>CAWFEK010000009.1:0-1264585 GCA_963814795.1 Bryobacterales bacterium
ACCGGGGACATGGGTAACAAAACAGACCGGCGACATGGGTAACACTCGAGCCGAGAGCAGACCTCCGAAACTGGGCAGATGCCCTTTGAAGAGAGGAATGCCGTGGAGCGACGAAATGAGTTCATCGATCGATGGATAAACGAGGAGGAGTCGATAACGGAACTATGCGAATGGTTCGGGGTCTCACGCAAGACCGGCTATAAATGGATTGAGCGCTACGACGGAGGTGGGCGGGCAGGACTGGAAGATCAGAGTCGAGCACCGCACCATCATCCGCAGCAAATCGGATCAGAAAGGGAGGAGGCCATCCTGGCTGCGCGGCGGAGGCATCCGAGCTGGGGTGCGCGCAAACTTCGCAGGCTTTTGGAGGATCAGAATCCAGAGCAAAGCTGGCCGGCGGCTAGCAGCATGGGGGAGTTGCTGAAGCGGGAGGGACTGGTAGTAGCCCGGAGAAAGCGACGGCGAACCCCACCGTACACGCAGCCATTAGCCCACGCGCAGGCACCGAACCAAGTGTGGTGTGCAGACTTCAAGGGATGGTTTCGCTGCCAAGATGGGACGCGCTGTGATCCATTGACCATTACCGACGCCTACAGCCGCTATTTGTTGCGGTGCCGGGCGGTGGCGAAAACCGACGGGGTGCATGTGCGGGCCATATTCGAGGCGGTATTCCGGGAGTGCGGGCTGCCAGAAGCCCTGCGGACAGACAACGGAAGCCCGTTTGCGAGCGCGGCGCCAGGAGGGCTGAGCCGGCTATCGATGTGGTGGTTGAAGCTGGGGATTCGGCATGAACGGATTGACCCGGGCTGTCCGGAACAGAACGGCCGGCATGAACGAATGCATCGGACGCTGAAGGCGGAAACGGCGAATCCACCGGAAGCCAACGTGAGACGCCAGCAGGCGCGATTTCTGGATTTCGAGCGGGAGTACAACGAGCAACGGCCGCACCAAGCCTTGTCGTACCAAAGGCCGGCGGAGTTGTATGTGGGCTCAGTCCGGCGCTACCCAGCCCGGGTGCCGGAGCTGGAATATCCGTCGGGAGTGCATCTGCGGAAGATTTCGCAGCAGGGGAGCTTGAAGTGGAAATGCCAACGAACGTTCCTCAGCGAAGTCTTAGCGCGGGAGATGGTGGGGCTGTTGGAGGTCGACGACGATCTGTTCGAGGTGTATTACGGACCGGTGATGTTGGGCTGGTTTGATGGTCGCCATTCGATATTCCGAGCTGAGGTGCAGAAAAAGGCGCGCGGCCGAAAGCGCAGGGGCCGGGTGGAAGGATAGGGATGAAAAGCGTAAGAGCGCCGTGGAAATGCCGCGCTGTGGAAACGGTGGAAAGCCAAAAGCAGGCTTCCCACCGTTCCCACAGCGCTTGGAAATCGCTCGCGCGATTCCCACATTCCCACCGCGCCGGCGGGGCGTGGAAAAGTGCAAAACCAAATGCAGGTTTTACACTTTCCCACTTGTTGTCTTATATTTTTTCCATCGCATACGGGCTTCGCCCTATGCGATCATTCAATCCTGATAGGTTCTGCTTTTTCGCGTGGAGTGTTACCTATGTCGCCGGTCTAAAGTGTTACCCATGTTCCCGGCCGCACAAAGAAGTACAAAAGGTGCTGCGGGGTCTAAGACGCGATCAACCAACAATTAGCGCACTACCGGGCATGCTACCATCCGTAAGAAGTTACCCATGAAGACAGCTCTTTCGATTCTTATTTGCCTCCCGCCCTTGCTGGCGCAGTCCCAGGAAGTCTGCAAGGTCACCCAGCCGACGGCCAGCTTCGCCATTCACCACCTCGCCGGCGAACCGGAATTGAACACCGATCCCAGTTCCCCCTTGTGGAATTCCGCCGCCCGCGCCGTAATCGTGAAAGATTGCACGCACGTCCTCGATTACCCGGCGCTCAATTCCACCGTGCGCGGTTTCTGGACCGACAAAGATCTCTTCCTGTTGTTCGAATGCCCTTATAAGGTGCTGAACCTGTGGCTGCCTCCCATGGGCGGCGGTCCGCGCAACAAACTGTGGGATCGCGACGTGGTAGAGTTTTTCCTCGGCGACGATTGGAAGAACATCCGCCATTATCGGGAGTTCGAAATCGCGCCCACCGGCGACTGGATCGATCTGGCCATCAACCTGGATAAAAACAGCTACGACCAAACCTGGCGATCCGGCTGGAAAACCGCCGCGCGCATCGACAAAAAGAAAAAAGTCTGGTACGCCGCCGCCAGAATTCCTCTCTCCGCCGTCACCGATCAGCACGTGAAAGCGGGCACCCAGTGGCGCGCGAATCTCTATCGCATCGAAGGCGTAGGCGGAGACCCCGACCGGCATTTCCTTTGCTGGCAACCCACCTGCGTGGTGAACCGCGATCCCAACCACGTTCCGGAAAATTTCGGAACCATTATTTTCGAGCAATGAAGACGGAGCGTGTAGAATTGGTTGGGCCAACGTGGGGCAGGCGCTTCCGCCTGCCAACCTCAGTACTCGCCTCCCTCACCACCCTAGCCGCCTTCGCTCAAACTCCGTCCTCCGCCATCCCCAACGCCGTCGATGCCGGCCGCGCCCGCTTCAACGTGCGCTGCGCCGGATGCCACGGCCAGGATGGCCTGGGAGGTGAACGCGCCCCGGCCATCGGCCATGCCTGGCGCTCCCGCATGGAAAGCGAAGCCAGCCTCCGCGACACCATCCTGCACGGCATCCCCGATGCCGGAATGCCCGCCTTTGATCTGCCCGCCGAGGAATTGCAGCATCTGGTGGCGTTCCTCCAATCGCGCGTTGCGCCGCTCGCGAAGACCGCCATCGCAGGCGACGTGAAATCCGGCGAGGGGCTTTTTTTCGGCGCGGCGCATTGCGGTGAATGTCACGCGGTGTGGGGCCGCGGCAGCTTGAACGGTCCCGATCTCACCGAAGCCGCCAACCGGTTGACCCTTGCTGAAATTGAAACCGTGCTGCGCAAGCCCGCGGAGCATCGCGTCGAGGGTTACCAAGTGGCCACCGTTCATCTGCTGAAGGGCGGCCAGGTCCGCGGCTTTTTGCGCAATGAGAGCAGCGAAGATCTGCAATTGCAGGGTTTCGATTCGCGGCTCCATCTGCTGTGGAAAAATGAAGTCGCGAGCATCGATCGCACGTCCGGTTCTTTCATGCCCGCCTTTACCGCGACGCCCGCCGAGACGCGCGATGTCATCGCTTTTCTAGCGCACGCGCCCGAGTGGAAGCCCGATCCTTCCGTCGCACCCGTCGCGGATTTGCCCGGCGGCGTGGCCTGGCGCGACATAGAGCAGCCCAAGCCGGGCGAGTGGCCCACCTATAACGGACAGGAAAACGGGAACCGCTATACGGAGCTGGCCGGGATCACTCCCGCGAACGTTCGGAATCTGGCGCCGAAATGGATGTATTCCATGGGCAGCGGTCATTCGCTCGAAGTCACACCCATCGTCGTCAATGGCGTGATGTACGTCACCAAGGTGAATTCCGCTTACGCCCTGGACGCCCGCACCGGCCGCGAGATCTGGCGATATGTGCGGCCGCAATCCAAAAACTTGACCGGCGACGCTGGGGGTGGCATCAATCGCGGAGTCGCGGTGTTGGGTGACCGCGTCTTTATGGTCACCGATAATGCGCACCTGCTGGCGCTGCACCGGCTCAACGGCGCCCTGCTCTGGGATGTCCAGATGGCCGATTCGCATCAGCACTACGGCTCCACTTCCGCGCCGTTAATTGTCGGCGACCTGGTCATCGCCGGTGTCTCCGGCGGCGACGAAGGCATCCGCGGCCAGCTCAACGCGTTTCGCGCTTCCACCGGCGAGCGCGCCTGGCGCTTCTGGTCCATCCCCGCGCCCGGCGATCCGGAAGCGAAAACCTGGATCGGCCGCGCTCTCGAACACGGCTGCGGATCCACCTGGCTCACCGGCACCTTTGACCGCGAGACCGATTCTTTGATCTGGCCCATCGGAAATCCCTGCCCCGATTTCAACGGTGACGAGCGCAAAGGCGACAACCTCTATACCGATTCCGTAATCGCGCTCGATCCCCTCACCGGCAAGCTGAAATGGCATTACCAGTTCACCCCGCACGATCTGCACGATTGGGATGCCACCGAAACGCCCATGCTGGTGGACATGAATTACAAAGGCGAACCGCGCAAGCTGCTGCTGCAGGCCAATCGCAACGGATTCTTCTATGTTCTCGACCGCACCAATGGCAAGTTTCTCGCCGCCAGCCCGTTCGTCAAAAAACTTACCTGGGCCAAGGAAATCGGCGCGGACGGCCGCCCGGTGCTCTCGGACGGATGGCAGCCCACTGTGGAAGGCACCCAGATTTGTCCCAGCATGGACGGAGCGTCCAACTGGATGTCCACCGCTTTTAATCCCGCTACCGGCCTGTTCTATCTGCTGGCGCTTGAGAAGTGCAACATCTTCAGCAAAAATTCAGAATGGTGGAAGCAGGGCGAATCGTTCTATGGTGGATCGGCCCGGCCGGTGACGTCGGAAGAGCCGCACAAATATTTGCGCGCCATGGATCCGCAAACCGGGAAGATCGCCTGGGAGTATGAGCAGACCGGTCCCGGCGAAGCCTGGGGCGGCGTGTTGGCTACCTCCAGCGGTCTGCTCTTTTTGTGCGACGATGACGGCGCCTTAACCGCGCTCGATTCAAAAACCGGCCAGCCGCTCTGGCACATGCCGATGGACGCGCGCTGGCACGCATCACCCATGACTTATTTGGTGGATGGCAAACAATACATCGCCATGGCCGTAAACTCCAGCATCATCGCCTTCGCCCTGGTGCCGTGAAAAAAAAGCACCGGTCGCTTACGCTCGCGGCTCGGAAAGAGTGTGTGACCGGCCGCACAGGGCCTGCGGCCCACCAAAGGTCATGAAGACGATGCGGGAAAATCGGTTGGCAGGCGGAAGCGCCTGCCCCACGTTGGATCGCAAGGGTTTAGTTTTGAGTGGGGCAGGCGCTTCCGCCTGCCAACCGGCGTCTTCAACGGAGTCGGTGCCTTTCTCGTTCCGGCTACGGGTCAGGGAGTCGGCATGGGCCTGCGGCTCACCAACGGAGTCGGTGATGTGGGTTAACGTAATAGAGGTGACTTATGACCAACTCCCCAACAAGACGCCGCTTCTTCGGTAACGCCCTGGCCACCGCCGGCCTGCTGGAAACCTCCGCGCTAGCCGCCACCGACACCACGCACATCGACGCCGAGGATTACTACGACAAACTGGGCGTCACCAAAATCATCAACGCCGCCGGCACCTACACCATGTTCACCGCATCCATCATGCCGCCCTCCGTGCAGACCGCGGTGGCCAAAGCCGCGAAACATCCGGTGCGCCTGGCCGAGCTGCAGAAAAAAGCCGGAGAATATATCGCCAAGAAACTGAAGTGTGAGGCCGCTCTGGTAAGCGCTGGAGCCGCCTCCGCTCTCACCCTCGGCGCGGCCGCCTGTATGACCGTCGGAAACCGGAAAGCGCCCGATTTCCTGCCTACCGATATCTCCAGCCTGAAGAACGAAGTCATCGTTCAAAAAACGCACCGCTACGGCTACGATCACGCTCTGAAGAATTGCGGCCTGCGCTTCGTGGAGATCGAGACGCTCGAAGAATATGATCGCGCCTTTACGGATCGCACCGTGCTCTGCCACTTCTTCAATGCCGCCGAACAGGGCCAGATCAGCCGCGAGGATTGGATTCGCGTAGCTCACAAACATAATATCCCGTGCTTCAACGACGCCGCCGCCGATGTGCCGCCCATTTCCAATCTCTGGAACTATACCCAGATGGGTTTCGACCTGGTAACTTTTTCGGGCGGCAAAGGAATGCGCGGCCCCCAGAACGCGGGGCTGCTGCTCGGCCGCAAAGATCTCATCGAAGCCGCCGCCTGGAATAACAACCCGTTCGATGAAACCGTGGGCCGCGGCATGAAAGTGGCCAAGGAACAAATCGTCGGAATGGTGGCCGCCGTGGATTGGTTCCTGAGCCAGACGGACCAGGGCATGGAGGCTGAATTTCGCCGCCGCGCCAATCGAATCGCCGCGCAGCTAAAAGATATCCCCACCCTCACGCATCAGATTTATGTCCCTCCGCTCGCCAACAATGTCCCCCATCTGGTGATTCGCTACGATCAGGCTCGCGTGAAAAAGAGCCCGCTCGAAGTCGCCGATATTCTGCGCGCCGGATCGCCCTCCATTGAGCTCAATCCCTCCACCGGCCGCAAATCCGGCACCGCGGGACTGCCCTCGGACGAAAACACCATCGTGGTCGGCGTCTGGATGCTGGAGCCTGGCGAGGACCTCATCGTCGCCCGCCGCCTGCATGAAGTGCTGTCTAAAGCGATAGCCTAGGCCTTCATGGTCCGCCGCGACTTCCTTGCCAGCGCCCTCGCCGGCAGCGCATTAGCTGCCCAGACCGCTACCTCCGATGCAGCCATTGAGCGCGCCGCTACAGGAAATCCGCGCCAGGGAAAAGTGCTGGCCCTCATCACGCCTCATCTCGATGACGGACCAATCTTCGCCGGCGGGACAATAGCGAAACTCCTGCATGAAGGCGCCACCGGATATTTCATCCGCACCAGCAACGACGAGAAGGACTCGTTCAATCTTTCGCTCGGTGAAACCGTTCTCGCCAACGAACGCGACACCGCCGAAGTGATCCGGGCGCTCGGCCTCGCCAAAGCCTTCGACCTGAGCTACCGCAACCATCGTATGGACGACGTTGCTCCAACGGAGTTGCGCGCCCGCTTGATCTTCCTTTTCCGGCTGCTGAAAGTGGATATCGTTTTCAGCTACGATCCGTGGGGTCATTACGAAGAAAATCCCGACCATTACGTGACGGCGCGCGCGGTCGAAGCAGCCTGCTGGATGTCCGGCGGCAAGCTGGACCTTCCCGAACATTTCGCGGCGGGCCTTCAGCCGCACAGCGTGAGCGAAAAATATTATTTCGCGCGCGGCCCTCAATTGGTGAATCGCGTAGTCGACATTGCCCCCGTCTTCGAAACCAAGCTAGCCGCCATCCGCGCTTGCCGCACCATGATTGATCACATGGTCAAGGATCTCGAAACTTCTCTAACCGAGCGCAAGCTCCGTCTACCCGGGCTTTCAAACAACGAATTCATCAAGCAGGCCTTCGAACAACGCGACGCGAATGTCGGCAAACGCCACGGCCTGGAATTCGCCGAAGAATTCCACTACATCGGCCCCGACTCAACCCTCCAGCGCTACATCGAACAAAACGCCGTCCCGTTATAGCTCTGACAACCTGCGAACTACCTCTGCCACAAAATCTCCCCAGCCTCCAACGGCACCCGCGCCTCCGCATGAGACGGCACCGCCCGCGCCGTAAATTCGCTAGCACTCCGCGTAGTCTGTGTTTTCGTGGAATACAGATAGCCATTCGCCGAACCGATGAGCTGCTCACCCCGGTCCATCACTTGGCGCACCGGCGCTCCGCCGTTCACGCCATCCGCATAAAGCTCCACGCGTACGGCGCCCGGATCAAGACCGCCCAAATAAACCTGCACCTCAAAAATCAGTTGCCCATTTTCCGATTTCACCCGCACCTCGCCAAAACGCACGTCCTTCCAACCACGCGCCACATCCGCCTGCCATTGCACCAGGGATGCTCCCAGCTTGCCCTTATCGGCGGCGCGCCGCCCGTATGCTTCCGCGGCCGGCAGGTAGTGACGCTCGGTATATTCGCGCACCGTCCTGTTCGCGGAAAACTCCGGCGTCAATTTCGCCATGCTCTCCCGCATCCGGGTCACCCACGCCTTCGGAATCCCATGTTCGTCGCGAGAATAAAATTCAGGAATAATCTCGCGTTCCAGCAAATCGTACAGCGCCTCCGCCTCGGCCGCGTCCCATGCCGGATCGTCCCCGTGCTCCTTGCCATCGCCAATGGCCCAGCCCACTTCCGGCGTGTATGCTTCCGCCCACCAGCCGTCCAGCTCGGAGACATTCAAGCCGCCATTCACCAGCACCTTCATCCCGCTTGTTCCGCTGGCTTCCCACGGACGCCGCGGCGTGTTGATCCATAGATCCACTCCCGCCACCATGCTCTCGGTCATCTGCATGTCGTAGTCCACCAGAAAAATCACGTGCGCTTGAACTTCCGGCCGGCGGATAAAATCGTTCCATTCCCGGATCATGGCCTGCCCGGCGAAGTCCTGCGGATGTGCTTTCCCGGCCAGCAGCAACTGCACGGGCCGTTGCGGATTAGTCAGAATCCGAACCAGACGCCCGGCATCGTGCAACAGTAGATTCGGCCGCTTGTAAGGAGCAAAGCGGCGCGCAAAACCCATGGTCAGCGTGTTGAAATCGAACATTCGTCCGGCCGCCGCGGCCTCCTGCGGCGTAGACCAAACCGCGGTTTGCCTGGAGTGGCGAATGCGCACATCCTCAATCAGGGAACGGCGCTCGCTGGTGCGCATGCTCCAAAGTTGCGCGTCGCTGGCTTTATGAATGCGCTCGCCGATACCGTTCAGATCGCCGCGCCACGCCCCGGCGCCGCAAAGTTCCGTCCACAAATGGTCCGCCTCGGTAGAATCCCACGTAGCGACATGTACTCCGTTTGTCACATGGTCCACCGGCACGTCGCTTTCCGGCCATCTCGGAAACAGCGGTTGAAACAGCCTCCGGCTCACCTCGCCATGCAATCGGCTGACGCCGTTAATCGCACCGCTCGCCCGGATGGCCAGATACGCCATGTTGAACGGCTCTCCCTCGTCATACCGGTTGCGCCGGCCCAATGCCATGAAATCCTCAAACGATATGTGCAGCGTGTTCTCCGCGTAACGGGTAAAGTACGGCCGCATCAAATCAGCCGAGAACCGGTCGAAACCGGCCTCCACCGGCGTGTGCGTGGTGAAAAGATTTCCGGCCCGCGTCACTGCCAGCGCCACGGGAAACGGTTGCCCGGTCTCGTCCATGTAGCTGCGCGCACGCTCCAGCACCGCGAATGCCGCGTGCCCTTCATTCAGGTGGCACACATCCGGACGGATGTTCAAGGCGCGCAGCAGCCGCCATCCGCCAATTCCCAATATTTGTTCCTGCCTGACGCGAAGCTCCGGGCCTCCGCCGTATAATTCGCTGGTATATCCTCGATACTTGGGAAGATTCGCGGGATCGTTGGAATCCAGCAAATACAGCTTGCTCGATCCCACCTGCACCTCCCAGCCGCGCAGCCACAACGGAAACCCAGGCAGATCGATCTTTAATCGAAGCCACTCGCCGCTCGAATCTCGCAGCGGTTTGATGGGCAGTTGCCCCGGGTCGTTGTACGGATACACCGCTATCTGGTTGCCGTATGGATCCAATGCCTGCCGGAAATAGCCTTGCTGATAAAGCAATCCCACCGCTACCACCGGTACACCCAGATCGTTCGCGGCCTTCAATTGATCTCCGGCCACATTTCCCAGGCCGCCCGAATAAATCGGAAGCGCCTCGCTCAGCATATATTCCATGCTGAAGTAAGCCACTGTTGGCTTCCCGGCCGGATGCGCGGTTTCGAACCAGCGCGGCGTCTCCCTGTTCGCCCGCGCATTTTCCGTCAACTCATTCACGATCTTCTGAAACTCAGGATCGGCCAGCGCCGCATCCAGCTTCTGTTTGGAAACTGTCTGCAGCACCACCCAGGGATTATGCGTAAGCTCCCATAGTTCCGCATCCAGGCGCTTCCAGAGCTTGTCGGTGGCGTGGTTCCACGCCCAATGCAGATCCAGCGCCAGGCGAATCAATGGATCGTCGCCGCGCGCTTCCGATGCAAGATTTGTATAAAGGGGATTGCTCATAGAACCATCCAACCAGCCCGCTCAGGCATGGGCCGCGCTCAACACCGCGCCCACTATGGCCTGCGCCTCTTCCTGGATTCGCCGCAGTTGCTCCGGCCCCCGGAAACTTTCGGCATAGATCTTATAAACGTCTTCGGTGCCCGAAGGCCGCGCCGCGAACCATCCGTTTTCGGCCATCACCTTTACCCCGCCAATCGGCTGGCCGTCGCCCGGGGCGGTGGTAAGAATGCGCTCTATCTTCTCTCCCGCGAGATCTGAAACCGAAATATCTTTTGGCGACAATTTCCCCAGCCTATCGCGCTCGGCCGCATTCGCCGGCGCGTCAATCCGCTCATATACGGATTCGCCGTTCTCACGCGTCAATTGCGCGTAAATTTCTCCAGGATCGGTACCCGTGCGCGCCGTGATCTCCGCCGAAAGCAGCGCCGCGATGATCCCGTCTTTGTCCGTGCTCCAGGCCGATCCATCGCGCGTCAGGAAAGATGCTCCCGCGCTCTCCTCGCCTCCGAAACCCAGCCATCCTTCAAAAAGCCCGTCCACGAACCACTTGAAACCAACCGGAACCTCGTACAATTTCCGGCCCAGCTTGGCCGTCACACGGTCGATCATGCTGCTCGATACCACCGTCTTTCCAACCGACGCGTCTACCGGCCAACCGGGCCGGTGACCATACAAATATTCGATGCAAACGGAAAGATAATGATTCGGTGGAAGCAATCCCGAGCTTCGTGTTACAACCCCGTGACGGTCATGATCGGTGTCGCAGGCAAACGCAATGTCGAACTTGTCCTTCAGCCCGATCAGCCGCCGCATGGCGTAAGGCGAGGACGGATCCATGCGAATTTTGCCGTCCCAATCAAGCGTCATGAACCGGAACGTCGGGTCCACGTCTGGATTCACCACCGTCAGGTTCAACCCATACCGCTCCGCGATCGGTGCCCAGTAATGTACGCCGGCGCCTCCCAAGGGATCCACGCCTAGCTTTAGTTTCGAATCCCGGATGGCCTCCATATCGATGACCCTGCCGAGATCCTTCACATATTCACCGATGAAATCGTGGCGATGCGTGCTTTCCGCCTTGAGCGCCCGCTCCAGCAACACGCGCTTCACCCCGTTCAATCCGTTTTCCAGGAATTCGTTGGCCCGCGTTTCGACGAATTTCGTGATCGTAGTATCCGCGGGCCCTCCGTTCGATGGGTTGTATTTGAAACCGCCCTCATCGGGAGGATTGTGCGAAGGCGTAACCACGATGCCGTCCGCCAGTCCTTTCTGGCGGCCGCGATTGTAGTTCAAGATCGCGTGGGAAACCGCCGGCGTAGGCGTGTACTCGCCCCCCGGCGCCATCAGCACCTGCACATTGTTCGCCGCCAGCACTTCCAGCGCGCTGGCCTGCGCCGGCTCGGACAGCGCATGCGTATCGATCCCAATAAACAATGGACCATCAATGCCGTTCGCCGCCCGATAAGCCACAATCGCCTGCGTGATGGCCAGAATGTGCCATTCGTTGAACGCTCTATGAAACGACGACCCACGATGGCCGGAAGTCCCGAATGAGACTCTCTGTTCGGGAACCGCAGGGTCCGGCCGATCCTCGAAATAAGCGGTGATCAGCCGCGGAACATTCACCAGATCTGACGCCTGCGCAGGCTGCCCAGCGTTCGGATTTACACTCATCCGGATGTCCTCCAACTAAAATGCTCTCATACCGGCAAGCGGCCGGACATCATCTGTTAAACTTGTGGATCTTCGGCGATGCAAAGTTCCACCGAACACCTCAATCTGGGTAACGACAGAACCGCCTACGTCATCGGATTGATGGGCTCCGGCCGCTGGTATGTCAACGAACTTTTGATGCGGAACCTTGGCGAACGGTCGAAGTATTTTCGCGATACCATCCGCTTCCATCCCGGCCCGACATCGATGATCTACAGCGGCCACGCCACCCTGCGCCACACTTCTCATCTGCAGCATCCGCCGCCGGTAACCAGGCTGATTCTGGAGGCGGTCAAATCCGGTTTCGCCGATACCATCTTCGTCTATCGTCATCCGCTCGATTCCTTGCTCACCAATTGGGTTTGGTGGCGAACCTACCTTCGCGACAACACCATGATCAAGGGTATTTCCGCGGTCTATCCGAACACCGATGATCTATGCGCGGAGCTGGAGCGGAATGCCTCTGAATTCGACGCGTTCGCCGCCGGCGACCCGAAATTCTTTGGTGCCTTCCCGCGATTTTTGTCCTTTCCGGAATTTGTCGAAGAGACCGCGCTGCATGTGCAAGCCGCCACTCTCACCCTGCGCCTGGAGGATTTCATGGCTGATCCGCTGCAGGAATTTTCTAAAATCGTGGAAGTCATGTCAGCCGATGTTGACCTGAGCCGCCTGCGCCTGCCCGCTCCCACAGCGAAGCCGTACGGCTATCTGGCAGTGAGCGAGAAGGCCCCTCACTTCCGCGAATTCATCAATGGGCTGGACGCGGAAACAAAAAAGCGCCTAGAGAAAATCGGCTACCGGTAGCGTGGGGCAGGCGCTTCCGCCTGCCAACCAAACGCCAGGAACTGATGAAACTCGCCACGCCCCTTCGAGGAATCGGTGCTTTTTCGTTCCAGCTATCCCGGGTCCGGGAGCGGTTGGTTATTCGAATTTTGCAAGTACCTCGCTTCCGCCTGCCAAACCGACCGGTGAATCGGCTCAATCCTCCCGCAGCGCCACCATCGGATCAACGTGCATTGCCCGCCTTGCCGGAACAAGCCCCGCTCCAGCCACCACCGCCATCAGCGCGAAGGCAATTTCCGCCACAATCCCGGGCTCCGCCGGCCTCACGCCATACAGAAATCTGGCGACCAGACCGGACGTAATTGCAATCCCGCCCAGCCCCATGGCCACTCCCATTACTGCCGGAAGCAGCGTCTCTCTCACCATCTGAATACAAAAAAGAAAACCCTTCGCTTCCCCGTGGTTCTCCCGGAAGTCCCCGCCGCCTCTCCGATGTATCGCGAGTTCAAGCAATTCGTAGAATCACGCCATTCCACGAACCTTCCGGACCACCGCCGCATCGACCCCAAAAAGGCCGTGGCAAAACCCTCCAACCGCTCCGGCAAGGTGGCGCTAACACTAACCGCAAAAAACAGCATCAACCTGGACCCCGACCATCTCTAGCCCCCAGTCCCCAGCCCCTAGCCCCGTCACTTGGGCCACACCGTAAAATCCCGCAGCGCCATCCGCGCCGGCTTGTCCCCCATCGCATGCAGGGCCTCTTCCAGCTCCAGCAGAGTACCGCGCGATAACGCCAACCCATGCTCGTCCGGCTGATACTTCGTCCCGACAACATAATCTTTGTACGGCACGGCCATCTGTTCGATATGCGTCCCCAGCACATGCGCCACGATTTTTCCCTTGGTGAACTCCACCAGCCGCTCGGTACTGCGCACGAACGCGTGGAAATCCTGCACGTACAATCGGCCCGGATACAAACTGTCTCCCGTCAGCAGCACCCCGGTCTCGCGATCGTAGAAGGCGACGCTCAGCGCGTTATGCCCCGGGATCGGAATCACATCCAGCATGCGCTCGCCGAGATCGACGTGCCCCAGCCCCTCCGGCCATTTCTCGATCCCATAGAACGCGCTGGTACCTTCCACCGTGAGCGGAACCAGCGTCGTGTTTGACAACCCCTTAAACCCGGCATCGCCCGCCACATGATCGCCGTGCGAATGGGAATGCGCGACGATCAGTTGAATCGAAGGCCGGTTCTTCACCTTCAGCCATTTTGCGATCACCTCGTCCACCACCCGCGCCGCATCGCTGGGCGGTGCGCCGGTATCTACCAGCAGGGCTTTTTCTTTCCCGAATAGCAGATAAAGAAAAGGTTTTTCGTAACTCACGCAGCCGGATTGGCGCAAAATATAGAAGTCTTCATTGTAGGCATGCACCTGCCAATCCGGAACCTCGATGCAATTGGGGCCGCCGGTGATCCATTTGGACGGCAAAGTTCCCGCGCGAACACCCCCGCCATTAGGCTGCGAAGCCTGCGCCATCGCCAATACTGCGCAGGATGTCCATAGAAGAACCAGGTGCCGAGTCACCCCACCATTCTAGTTCCACTAACCCCAGCTCTGTATCCTTCCATCGATTTCCGATCGTAATTCCTGCTCCTCATAGTGAAAACGTAACAGCGCCCCTTCGGGAAGCTCCTGCAGCACCTCTCCGAACTCGAACGGGTTCGCCTGTGCCACCACCCCGAAACCCAATGCATCGGCCATGCGGTCCGCAACCCGGATCAGATCCACCAGTTGGAACGTGTTCTGCGCCGGCGCGTCATGGTGATGCGCAACCACGTCGGCCAGTTCCGGCGGGAAAGGCATCCGCCCCATCAGCCACTCGCCCGCCTGGCAGTGATCCACATCGAACAGTTCCCGCTCCGTGTTCAGCAGATCGAAGGCGTGCTCGGATGAAACCGCTAGCAGGTTCGCGTAGGAGTCCGGATATTTCACCAGCAACGCCAGCCGGCCTATGTCGCGCAACAAACCAGCCACGTAAGCGACATCGGGATTCATCTTGCACGCCCGCGCCAGTTTTTCAGCCAACAGCGCTCCGGCCAGGCTGTTTTGCCAGCATACGCGCAGCGAGCGGACGTTCAGCGCCGGCGCCACAAAATCACCCAGCGCGCGCGTCACCGTAATCGACTTTACCCGCGTCAGGCCCAGAACTACGATCGCATGCGACAGCGTCTTCACTTGCGCCGTCAACGCGAATAGCGGCGAATTCGCCATCTGCAATACCCTGGTCGCAAAAACCGGCTCGGCCGATATCATTCGCCCCACTTCATTAATGTCCGGGTCTTCTTTGGACAATAACTGCATCAGCCGGCTGGCCACCAGCGGAAACGGCGGCAGCTTGTCCAACGCCCACGGCGTAGTGTTGGTCGGCGGTTTCCGCAGGCTTGCTCGCACTTCCGTATCGATCATGTTCTTACCTCGGTTTTCTTATCGGACCTGTCAGGCCAAGTATGAATCCGGCTCTTATTTTCCGGCCCCCTACCGATAAGCCAACCGTCATGTCAACTTTACTCCCCACGGTCCCCGCCCGATCCGAAATCCTCTTCCTCGAATACCGGCTCGAAATCGTCAGCCATTGGCCTGCTTCCCCCCGCAAGAAGGCCACTTCGGAAGCCATCTCCCGCCGCCTGGCCTCTATCGCCCGCTCCACGCTGGCCCGCCCCGAAGCGCACGACCTCATGGACTCCAGTTGCCGCCTGCTGGACTCCGTCTTCTCCTACGAGTAGCGCACGCAGTGGGGCAGGCGCTTCGCTTCCGCCTGCCAACCCGAAGATTGATATCTTAGTCAGTAACATGCCGTCCACCAGCACGGTCTTCCTGTTCGACGTCGACAACACCCTTCTCGATAACGATCACGTCACCGCCGACCTCAAACGCTACCTCCATAACGAGGTCGGCCCGGAACGCGCTCAGCGTTATTGGGAGTTCTTTGAAATCCTCCGTACCGAGCTTGGCTATGCCGATTATCTGGGCGCGCTGCAGCGCTATCGCATCGAATACCCTCGCGATCCGCGGCTCCTCGCCGTCTCCTATTTCCTGATCCGTTATCCCTTCGCCAATCGCCTGTTCCCGGGTTCAATCGATGCCGTCGAGCACGTCGCGCAATGGGGCCCGGTGGTGATTTTGTCCGATGGCGATGTGGTCTTCCAGCCGCACAAAGTCTACCGCTCCGGCCTCTATGAGACCTTCAACGGGAATGTCCTCATTTATGTCCACAAGGAGCATGAGCTTCAGGATGTCGAGCAGCGCTTTCCGGCCGCGCACTACGTCGTAGTGGACGACAAACTCCGGATCCTGCACGCCATAAAAAAGATCTGGAACTCCCGCGTCACCACCGTTTTCGTGAAACAGGGCCATTATGCCCGCGATCCCAAAGCCCTGGCCGAATACCCGGCGGCGGACCTGAGCATCGATCGAATCGGCGACTTAGTCAACCTTACCGAACCGCGACCGTAAGTGTAAGAAGCTGTGAAAAAATCGGTTCGCAGGCGAAAGCGCCTGCGCCACTTAATCGTAAATCCTTGTCCGTCAACGTCTGGCAGACGCTTCCGTCTGCCAACCCGCGCGCGTGCCGTTTTTTTCACAGCTTCTAAGCTAAGGGAGCCGGTGCTTTATTGATTTTTCTCCGAACCCTCACCGGCCCATCGTCACGTTAACCGTACACGGTACCACCACCGGCGCCCCATCCTTCATTCCCGGATCGAATCGCCAATCTTTCACCGCACCCAGCACCTTCCCCTCCCACTTGGCGTCCGACGATTTGTCCGCGTGAAGATTTACCGGCTTCCCATGCTCGTCTACGTCGAACGACACAGTAACAAAAGAACCCTCCCCCTCGGACGACCCGGGAAACTTCGTGCTGACAACATGCGGCCGCGCGGCGCCCTTTGGCGGCCGGAACGAGATGCCGTTCATGTGCCAGTCCGGCTTTCCGGGCTTATCGTTGATTCGAAAATTGATCTCAATGGTCGCCTGAACAGCCACCGCCGCCCCATCCTTCATTCCCGGCTGGAACGTCCACTGGGCAACCGCTTCCATCGCTTTCTCGTCCAGACCCAGCCCCAGCGGCCGAAGTATCTTGAGATCCCTCGGCGCTCCGCTCGGATCCACAACCGCGAACATCACCACGGTGCCCGCGAGCTTCGCACGCCGAGCCTCCCCCGCGTAATGCGGCTCAACTCTTGTGACCACGCGGCGGAGAAACATCTCCCCCAATCCGGTACGCGCTCGCCTGCACCGGCATCTTGCCAAACGCAAACTGGAGCGTACAAGGCGCCGCCGTCCCAGGTTGGAATCGCCACTCGCGCATCGCCGCCAGCACATCGTTCTCCCGCTCCGCATTCGTTAATTTCAGCAAATGAAGATTTCCCGGCACACCCCGATCATCCACATCCATGGAAATCGTGACGGAAACCGTTTCCTCCGGACCAGCCGGTGAAGGGTGATCGCTCTTCAAGACCACCATGGGACGCGCTGCGCCCTCCGGCAACTTACACACGAAACTCTGCACGTGCAATGCGTCTTTCGGCTCCGGAGCCCGGAAATTAATCTCGATCGAGGTCCGCACCGGAACCGCCGCCCCATCCTTCATGCCGGGCTTGAATTTCCACGCTGCTACGCTCTTGAGCGCCGCCTCATCCAGGCCAAATCCAATCGGCCGCGTGACGCGCAGATCCGTGGGATTTCCATCCGAATCCACCACCAGAGAAATCCTCACGTTGCCGTCAACGCCAGCCAAGCGAGCCTCCTCCGTATACTGCGGCTCCGCCTTTTGTATCACAACGGGCACACTAACCCCGTTTCCGGCGCGGTACGGACCCTCCTGCGCCTCGCCAATGGCGCACACGGCCAGAAACGCAGCCATCCGAATACATCCGCGTCCATCGGCGTTCATCCGCGGCCCACCAAACGCATCCCGCTAGCATATCAATAAATAAAAAAGAAAAAGCCGCGCACGAAACGCGGCTTAAATGACTAACTTTGCCTTTTCAGAAGAAAATCGGGACTCGCCTGCTTACCGGCTGGCCGAACGCTTCGGAAACCGGTCCAGATCCGCGTACAGCGCATCCGCGCCCGCGGGCCTCTTAATAGCGCCAGTCAGGATCTCGCGCTGCGTTACATCCCGGCCGTACATCTCCCGATTATCTTTATGGTCCGGACGCAACGTCGCACCTTCCAGCGACACGCCCGCAAACACGCCGCGCGACCTGGACCATGACAGGATTTCCGCGTTCATCATGGCATCCGTTTCCGCGGTAGTGCTTCGCCCAATCGGGCCGGCCATCGCGCTGGCGTCGCCGCCAATGGTGAATTTATCCTCCATGATATGATTCATCCCCCGGTGGTTCATCACCATGAACACCAGGTCCGTTTCTCCCAACCCGATCTGGATACCGATGCTGCCGCCTTCGACGATTACCGTCGAGGGAGCGCTCCAGCCGGTGCCAGTCCGGCAAACCACCACTCCTTTGCCGTACTTCGCCCCGACAATAAACCCGGCGCGCTTCAGGCTCGGAATCACGCCCACGCACTGGGCTTTCCCCAACAGGTCCTCTGGAATTCCCCGGTCCTTAGCATCCAGAACTTCGTTTAATACCTCGCCGGACACTCTGACCCGCTTCTCCGGATCGCCTGCGCCAAAAATGCACACAACTCCTAGCGCCGAAACCACCATCAACTTGCCGAAATATTTCATGTCGCTCCTTTACCTTCCCTTCTGGCGCTGAATGGCACTTTTGGTTCCAAGCTCTAACATCAATGAATCCAAGCAGTACAGCATATCCTTCCGGCAAAAAATCCATGTTAGAAAAGGTGACCAAGCACCTTTTTCCACACGGTCGGCTGTCCGATTGCTCATGGTTTACGATAGGAGTAGCAGATGATTCGGAGGAGCGCCACAAAGACAGGCCTGACGGCATTGGTTCTCACTCTGACGCTTACCGCCGCAACTCCTACCCGTTCGCCTTCCCCGGACCCGCCGCGGGTCGTCTCTCCGCGGGATCGTACCCTGCTCGAGGACCTGGAACGCCGGAGCGTCCTCTACTTCTGGGATGAAAGCGACCCCTCCACCGGCCTGGTGCTGGACCGCGCCAATGCCGATGGCGGCCGTGCCAAAGGCCCCAGCGGCGACATCGCCAGCCTGGCCGCCACCGGCTTCGGGCTCACCGCAATCTGCATCGGCGCCGAACACGGCTGGATTCCGCGCGATCAAGCTCAGACCCGCGTGCGCGCTACTTTGGAATTTTTGGCTCTCAAAGCTACTCAGGAGCACGGCTGGTTCTTTCATTGGATGGATGTCTCCACCGGCGAGCGCAAGTGGGACAGCGAGATGTCTTCCGTCGATACCTCCTTCCTGCTGGCCGGCGTCCTCACCGCCGCGCAATATTTCTCCAATGACCCGGCCATTTCGAAACTCGCCAGCCAGATCTACGGCCGCGTGGATTTCGCCTGGATGCTGGATGGCGATTCGCTGCTGCTCTCCCACGGCTGGGTTCATGGAAAAGGTTTTTTGAAATACAAATGGGAAGCCTACAGCGAACTGCCCTTGCTCTATCTGCTGGCTATCGGCTCGCCCACGCATCCCATTTCGCCGGAATCCTGGTATGCCTGGCAACGGCCCCTCTATTCCTACGGGCCTTATCATTTTATCAGTGGCGGCCCTTTATTCACTCACCAGTACTCGCAGGCCTGGGTGGATTTCCGCAATCGCCGCGACCGCGGCTTCGTCGATTTCTTCCAGAACTCGGTGAACGCCACGCGCGCCAACGACCTGTATTGTTCGAACCTGGCCAAACTGTTTCCTATGAGCTTCGGTCCCGATATCTGGGGCATCACCGCTTCCGACTCGACCAAAGGCTACAAAATTTATGGCGAGATTAAACAATTTGAAGCCGTGGATGGAACCATCGCCCCATGCGCCGCCGGCGGCTCATTGATGTTCACGCCCGATATTTCCATCCCCGCGCTGCGCGCCATGCGCGATCATTTCACAGACCGCGTCTATCGCAAATACGGATTTGTGGACGCGTTCAACCCCGCGCAAAAATGGTTCGATACCGACGTCATCGGCATCGATGTCGGCATCACCCTGCTCAGCGCCGAGAATTTGTTGTCCGGAAATGTGTGGCGCTGGTTCATGGCCAACCCCGCCGTCCCCCACGCCATGGATCTGGTGGGCTTCTCAGAACCGGCCAATCCGGGCCGCGACCGCGAGGGAGCCGGTGCTGCCTCTAAGCCGCCACATCCTCACTCTCGCCGATCGACTCCAGCAAAGCCGGCATCCGCTCCTGCAACAGGAACTCTGTCGCCTGCACCAAAGGATCATCGTGGAACCGTCGCTGCATCCGCTCGCCGAGCAGTGCATTATCCATCGCCAGCAAGCTCATCCCCTGATGATGAGCCATAAAGCAGCGAATCAGCTCCCGGTTGTGTGCGGCGGAGGAGTATTCAATCGATTCGTAAAATCCGTAGCGCGATAAACAACCCTTGGACGCGAGAAATCGCAAGTTCGCTGTAGCTTCGCCTGGATCGAGCATCAAAGCCAGCATGCTCGCGTAGGGCGCCACAACAATACGATCAGCAATACGGTCAGCCTTTTGCGCGCTGGCGCTCAATTGCGGAATGCCGAACGCGCGGTATTGATATTGCATCCGCTCGTCACGCGCGCCGTACGCTGCTTCTGAAATTCCCCACGGCAAGCCGCGCTCCGCCGCGTACAGTTGTTGGATGGCCACCGCTCCGCGCGCGCCGCGATCCAGCAGCGTGTTCTCGTAGCTCCGCATGTGCAGCAGCGGCATCAAATATTCAAACATGGTGCCGCTCCAGGAGAGCAGCGTCCGCCGGTTGCGGTAGGCCGTCAGCTTGCGCCCCAGCCGGAACCATGCCTCGCGCGGAATATCGCCTTTGGCGATAGCCAGGAAAACCGCGCTCCGCGCTTCCGATGCCAGCAAGTCATAGCAGGATTCCTCCTCCTGCCGGGTGCCCGTATCGTATCCGACGCGCAAGAGTTTCCTTTTCGCGTCGAACAAAAAGCTGAAGTCCATTTCCTCGAAGAGCCGCCCGGCATGCTCCGCTACTTTTTGGAGATCCTGGATCAAATCCAGCGCGCATGCTCGCGCCGTCCCAAGACGCCCCAGCAACTTTTCGAGCGCCTGCCGCAATGCCGGATAAGGGCCATTCGCATCATTCAGCCTGTTGATCAGGCCCGCTCGAATCCGATCATACAGCTCCGGCAAATCTCCCAACGCCGGCAGTGGACAAAGATCGGCCAGCAACGGAGCGAGGCTCGCGTCCCGGATATTCAGGCGCAGCTCCGGCTCAATTTCAGGACTGAGCCACGGCGCCAAACGATACAGCTCATCGAGCGCCGCATCCATCCGTTCCCACAGCAACAGCTCCCAATAACGCAGTTCTTCCGACTGCTCCAATTCCCCCTGCTTCAAAAGCCGCGCGTGCGTAGCCTGCAGTGGTTCCTTCATTCGCTGCAGGGATTCGCGGGCGTCCGTCAGCACGGCTTCCAGAAAGAAAAGATCGCTCGGCCGGCTCTCCAGTTGCCGCAGCAGACTGGCTACTGGCCGCATCATTGACCCGCTTCTGGCCGCGTAGGGCAGTTCTTCGCGCAGTCTCAGCACGTGATCCCGCAGCCCGTCCAACACGCCCATGTCAACCACCGGTTGCTTCAACAACCCGAGCGCCCCCTGCCTCACCGCGCAAAGCGATGCCGCCAGGTTTCCGCTATCCACCGAAGAAACGAAATAGGGGGCCTCGGCCTGGAGTGTCCGGGTGTCGTACCAGTTGAATAAGTGCCCGCGATATCGCTCGAATTGATCCACCGTGCGGAACATGCGCTTTAGCCCCGCCGCAAATTCTTCCACGTTCAAATATCCAAAATCCAAGGCAGCCAGGTGCGCGGTCCCGAGCAAGCCTAGATTCGTGGGCGACACGCGATGGGCGGTCAACGGCGGATCCTGCTGCACGTTGTCCGGAACCAGCCAGTGTTGCTCCGCATTCGAATGATCGGCGAAGAAGCGCCAGGTGCGCAGCGCCGCGCCTCGCAAAAATTCCCGGTCGCTTTCCGATAGTTCCCGCGCATCGGGCAATTGTTGGTTCAGCCAACCAACCACCAGCGGCGCGGCAATCCAGATGGAACAAACCAGCGCGACCAAGGTGCTGGAATGGGTGCTGGAATGCGCGCATACCACCAGCAGCAGCGCGGCCATCCCGCAGGACAAGTAAAGGTAGCGCGCCATCACGCTGATCTTGGCGGCATCGGAGACTTCCGACTGCGCCATGGTTTCCCACTCCAGCAAATTCCGCTTAGTCACGAACCGGCGCACCAGCGTGCGCGCAATGGCATCGGCCATAATGCAGGCCTGGTGCGGAATGAAGACCAGCGTCAGGAACGCTTCCCGGTGGCTTTCGAAAATCCGTTCCCCGACATTGCGCACAAAGGCCGGCCAGAATCGCCGCTCGGGCGCCGATCCGATAGTCATGGTCAGGTCCGCGTACGCGGCCAGTTGTAGCAACGCCAGAACCGCGAGGGTCCATCGCGTGGTATGTTCCACCGTGAGCCATCCCGCCACGAACAACAGCAAAAGCGAGATCTCGAATAAGCTGCGGCGCAGATTGTCGAACATTTTCCAGCGCGATAAAAACGGCAGCGGATTGCTCACCCGTTCCCCTCGCGGAGCCGGCGTGCGATTGCCGAGCCACGGCAAAAGTTGCCAGTCACCGCGCACCCAGCGATGCTTCCGTCTGGCGAAGGCTTCATACGTGGTTGGGCAATCTTCCACCAGTTCCACTCTGGTGAGCAAGCCAGTGCGTGCATATTCGCCTTCAATCAGATCGTGGCTCAGGATGGCGTTCTCAGGGAAACGGTCGCCCACCGCCTGGTCGAACGCCCGCACGTCGTAAATCCCTTTGCCGGTAAAGCTGGCCCGCCCATACAGATCCTGATAAAGATCGGACACCGATGTCGCGTAGGGATCAAACCCGGTATGGCCGCTGAAGATCTGCGCCAGGCGCGATCTCGCGGCCGCTTCCATGCTCACCGCCACGCGTGGCCGGATCAACGCGTAGCCGTCCTTCACCATCCCGGTTTCCGCATCCAGCACCGGCCGGTTCAGCGGATGCGCCGCGGCGGCCGCCATCTTTGCGGCCGTGTCCCGCGGCAACAGCGTGTCCGTGTCCAGCGTAATTACATATTGAATGGCGCTGAGCGGCAATTGGTCGCCCGTCACGGTCTCAAAGCAATTGCCGCGTCCCGCCAGAAGCCGGTTGAGATCGTTCAGCTTTCCGCGCTTGCGCTCATAACCCATCCATTTGCCTTCAGCGGCGTTCCATCGACGCGGCCGGTGAAAGAGATAAAACGGCCCCGTGCCTGCTGCTCCGTACCTCGCGTTCAGCCGCTCAATTCCCTCCACGCATACCTTCAGCACGGAATCGTTAGCCATCCGTTCCCGGTCCGCATCGGGAAAATCCGTGAGCAGCGCGAAGTACAGATTGGCTTCACGATTCGCCAGGTACCGGATTTCCAGATCCTCCAGCAGCCGCGCGCAATTGGCTTCGGAAAACAGCAGGGTCGGAACCACCACCATGGTTTTCGAATCGCCGGGAATTCCATCCGAAAAATCCATGCTGGGAAGCACGCGAGGCCGTAATATGCGGCTCACCAGCGCGTTCACAATTTCGAGCGCGGCCTGGGTGGCCGGAATCAGTAACAAGGCCACGATCCAAAGTTCGAACGGTCCCGCCAGCCATTCGAATCCCGCCACCACCAGCGCGGTCACTAAGGCGATGCTCGAAAAATACAACGAATTCGGCCAGCGTTCCACAATCGCGCGAAAACCCCACCACGGCTTGCACCCAATCCGCTTTTGGAACTCCCCGATGCCGCGGCCAATTAGGTAATATCCAACATGTTTGGTCAGCGCGGTGGCGCAGGCGTTTTCGCCTGCGAACGCAATTACTTTTTCCGCAACTTCTTTCTCCGTCAGCTTCGACCGCCGCGCCATCTTCTCCACCTGATGGCGATAGCGGTCGCGCGTTACGAAATCCATCCGCGCGTAAACTCCCGCCGGATCGCGTTCGAGAATCCGCTCCACGGCCGAAACCGATTCCACAAAATCCCGCCAGCTAACCCGCTCCAGCGCCCGCAGGCTGCGGACCATCCCCGAGACCACTCGCTCAGAATCCAAATTGGCGCACAGGTGCTCAATCAGCGCCATTTTCAGCGCCGATCCAAAGGCCCACAACTCAATAAGCTGCAGGCTGTGATCCTCTTTCAACGCCGTCGCGGCTTTCTCTACCACCGCGGCATCAATCGTCTCGTCCGATTGCAGCAGCAAATCGGCCACCAGCCTGTAAACTCGCAGCTCGGCCGCCGCTCCCTCGCCGGTCCTCGGAAGCAGGCGGACGTAGCGGGCCGGCAGGGAACGCCGTGTTTCCATAATCTGGAACTGCAGGTAGGAATGATTTTCTATCAACCACGCCGCCGCCGGATGCTGATCTTGCGCTTCGGAGCGAAGCTTTTTGACATGCGCCCGCAGCGTGCGGGAACATTCCTCCAGGCGCCGGCCGGCGTTGTCGGTGCCGGTGAGCGGCCGCGCCAGCCGCCGCCCCTCGCCCTCCATCGCAATGGTTGCTGTACTCATCTGTAATTCGCCGCCTGTAACTCAAAAAGTCTTGCGTACCGGCCCCGGATGGTCACCAGTTGGTCGTGTGTTCCCTGTTCGCGAATTCTTCCGCCCTCGAGAACCACAATGCGGCCGGCCTTGCGCACCGTGGAGAAGCGGTGCGAAATCAAAATGGCGGTGCTGTTGCGCGCCAGGTCCGCGAATCTGGCGAACACTTCCGATTCCGCCACCGCGTCCAGCGATGCCGTGGGCTCATCCAGAATCAGCACCTGCGCGTTGCGCAGATAAGCCCGCGCCAGCGCGAATTTCTGCCACTCGCCGCCGGAGAGATCCACCCCGCCCTCGAAGCGGCGCCCCAGCATTTGATCCAATCCGCCCTCCAGCCGCGCCAGCGTGCGATCCGCCCGGGCCTTCTTCGCCGCCGCCCACAGCGATTCGTCCTGATCCGTCTCTTCGATGCGCCCCACTCCGATGTTCATCCGCGCGGCCATGTCGTAACGCACAAAATCCTGAAAAATGACTCCGATTTCCCGCTGTAGATCTTCCACCTTGTATTCGCGCAGATCCACGCCGTCCAATAAAATCGACCCGCTGGATGGATCGTAGAGCCGCGCCATCAACTTCACCAGCGTGGTTTTGCCTTGCCCGTTTTCGCCCACCAGCGCGATGTGCTCGCCCGGCTCAATCCGAAAGTTAAGATGGTCCAGCACCAGCCGCGCGGAACCCGGATAGTGGAACGATACGTCGCGAAACTCGAATCCCTCGCGGATCGGGCGCGGCGCCGGAATGGCATTCGGCTTGGATTGAATTCGCGGCTTGATAGCCAGAAAATCCACCAGGTCCGTCAGGAACAAGGCCTGATCGGAAATGCTTGAGAAGAGCGAAAAGACGCCCTGCAACTGGGAGCTCGATCCGGCAATGGCCCCGGCCAGGAAAGTCAATGTTCCCACGCTAAGTTCACCCAGCAGCGTGCGCCACACCAGATACGCGAAACTTGCGTAGTAACCAACCGAACCCACAATGGCCAGTGCCGATCCCCACCACAACCGCTTGCGCGTCAACTCCCGGTTTTTGCGAATTATGTCATCGGTGAGCGCGCCGTAGCGGTTCTGCAGGAACGCGCCCAGCCCGAACATTTTTACTTCTTTCGCTGTTTCCTTGCCGCTGCCCACCACACGCAGGTAATCCAGCTCGCGCCGGATAGGCGTCAGGCTGTGCGCCAGCGTATATCCAAGGAACGCAAAATGGCTTTCACCGGCAAACGCCGGCGCCACGCAAATCAACAGCACCAGGAACAGCCACGGCGAATAAACGATAACGCCGATGGAAAGCGAAACCAGCGTGATGGACTGCAGTATCAGCCGGCCCATCGAATTCAACATTCCGATGCGGTCGGTAGCCTGTAAGCGCGCGCGCTCCAGCTTGTCCTGAAAAACGGGATCCTCGAAAGTTTCGAGATCCAAGCGCCCGGCGTGCTCCATCACGCGGAGGCTCACTTCACGCGTGAACTCGTCGGCCAGCCGGGCGTCGGTGTAATCGATGGCGCGCCCCAGGACGTTTCCGAGAGCAGCAACCAGAAATTCCCCAGCCAGCAAATACCAGATCTGCTGCGGCAGCGGCCCCGGATGTTTGACGGCCGCAACCACCAGATCGATGATCCACTTCGAAATCGCCAGCGCCGCCAGCGGCGTAAGCGCGCTAACAACGCGCAACGCCAGTCCCGCGGCAACCACTTTGGGCGCGGCATTCCACACCAGCCGCAGCACCGGCCGAACGTTTTTTAAGGCAGCCAAACGGTCGCGCCAGACCGTTTTCTGCGAAGAAGGAGCAGCCATTGCCTAGAATCGCAAGCAACTGAGGGTCCGCGAAGTACTAGGACCCTCTTCTTAGCGCAACAGATTGAGAATTCAGGCTTTCACGTGTGATGCAGAAACCCGCCGACCGGTTTCATCCCTCAGGTGAGGCTGCAAATTATTCACAAATAGGCAACTAGAGTGCTTAACTAACCTTCTCTAGCACTGTTGTAACGCCTATTTAGCGGCTGCAAACCTGGACCAATCTCGTACTTCACCCGGTCGCCGGTCCTGTCCCTGCACTCCAAACATCCAACCCGGATATTCCGCCGGAAGCTTACTGACCTGGTCTAACTGTTTCAGATCTTCCGCGCTCAGCTTCACATCCACCGCGCCAAGATTGTCTTTGAGCTGGCTGGTCTTTTTCGCGCCGATAATCACACTGCTGACCGAAGGCTGATGCAGCAGCCACGCCAGCGCAATCTGCGCCACGGTAGCGCTGTGCCGCTCGGCCACGGTTCGCATCACGTCGACGATATCGTATGCTTTTTCCGGATCCACGGGTGGAAACGTGAATTTGGTGCGCCGCGCCTCATTATCCACGGCGCCGCCGCGGGTGAACTTGCCGGACAACAATCCGCCGGCCAGCGGACTCCATACCAGCAGGCCCAGTTTCTGGTCCAGCAACATGGGAACAATTTCACGTTCCAACTCGCGACCGGCGAGCGAATAATAAGCTTGCAGCGTTACAAATTTTTCCAGATGCCGCATAGCGGAGATGCCCAGCGCCTTCATGATCTGCCAGGCCGCCAGGTTCGAACAGCCGATGTACCGGACCTTGCCTTGCCGCACCAGATCGGTCAACGCGCTGAGTGTTTCCTCCAACGGCGTTACTGGATCGAAGCCGTGAATCTGATACAGATCGATGTAGTCGGTATTCATGCGCTCCAGGCTGCCTTCGGCCTCATGCATGATGTGCAGCCGCGACAGCCCCACGTCGTTGGGCCCTTTTCCCATCCGCCCAAAAACTTTCGACGCCACGACAATATCCTTGCGCTTCGATCCCAGCGCCTTCCCCAGCATGGTTTCCGATTCGCCGGCCGAATAGACATTGGCGGTGTCGAAAAAATTGATCCCCGCGTCGATGGAATTATCCACCAGCGCGTCCACATCGTGTTGCGGCAATCCGCCGATGGCCTTGAAGATTCCTTCTGCTCCTCCGAAGGTCATCGCGCCCATGCAGAGCCGCGAAACGAAGACGCCGGTATTGCCCAATTGATGATATTGCACAGTTCCCTCCTTCCACTATTGTTGCGCACGCCCAGCACCGAGTTCCCATGGGCCAGCGGCCCACCAAAAGTGATGAGGACGTCGGGTTGGCAGGCGGAAGCGCCTGCCCCACCAACGGAGTCTGTGCCTGGTTGGTCTAAGGTTGAACTCGTTCGGTGTAGCTCTCGCCGGTGTACATTCGCACCACTTTTCCGTTCTTCTCTTCGAATCGGATCACCTCGCCGACTACGCCTCCGCCCGTGGGGGCTTCGAAGCGGAAGCGTCCGCCGCCGATGGGTATCATGCTGATCGGTGTGTCGGGATTCGGATTCGCTGGATCAAACATCACCAGGCGCTGGTTCAGCTCCACCACTTCCGTATCAGCGAACGCCGAGCGATACAACCCCGCGAAACGGCTCCAGGCTGGATCCCACGGCACGGTTCTTGTTACGGGCGCTGACGCCTTGGCAACTGCTTCGCCCACAGTTCCCATTAAGTGGGTGGCGATTACGCTTGGAAAGGAATCATCGCCGTTGGTTAAAACGATCACGCCCACCTTTTCATCCAGCTGGAGCAGCGTCTGCGTCTTGTATCCGAAGTAGGAGCCGCCGTGTCCCACGTATACTTTGCCGCCCTCGCGGTTGACGGCAAAACCGATGGCGTTGCCACGCGTCCAGTTGCTCTCGAGCATCCGCACTCGATGCATTTCGCGCAGCGCGCCCGTGCTCAGAATCTGGCTGCCGCCTACGGGACCCTTGCGGAACTGCAGCGAAACAAATTTCGCCATGTCCTCAACGTTGGACGTGATTCCGGTGGCCGGCGCCATTCCGCGCGCGTCCACAAACGGCATCTTCTTGCGCGACCCGTCGGGCATCCTGCGGCCGTAGCCCGTGGCCAATCCGTCCACCTGGCGATCTACGCTCGAAGCGGTCATGCCTAGCGGATCGAAGATATGCTTCTGCACATAGTCCGCCCACTTTTCTCCGGAGACCGACTCGACGATCATACCGGCGATGGTGAATCCGAGATTCGAATATTTCCAACGCACCTCCGGCGAATACGGCGCGGTGTGTTCCAACACGTATTTGCGCACTCCGTCTTCTGAGGGAAACTGCATCTGGGTCCAATGCGGGCCGGCTTCACGTGGCAAGCCGGCGCTGTGCGTTAACAGCTCTTCAATGGTGATGGCCGGATCGTCCGGCTCGGCCGGCTGCATTTTGAACCAATCCAGATATTGCACCACCGGGTCATCCAGCCGGAGCTTCCCGCGATCGCGCAATTGCATGATGGCGGTGGCGGTGAAAAGCTTACTGTGCGAGGCCATGCGAAACTTGGTGGCCGGCGTCATGGGAGTTTTCAAATCGACATCGGCGAAGCCGAACCCCTTGGCCCAGATCAGCTCCTGATCGGACACCACGCCTACGGCAATGCCCGGCAGCCCGCGATAGGCCATCTGCCCGTGAATCCAAGCCTCGAACAATCGCTCCTGGCCGGTGACGTCTGGATTGTCGGCGACCCCGGCGTAGAGGCACGACAAAGAAACAAAAACCAGGCAGAATGCGCGCATAGTTCTGCGTGCTAGACTACCACAGCATCTGCGATATGGATGAGTGCGCGCTCTATCACGACCCTGAACTATACGATTCGCTGTTTCCCGACGCTCGTGACTCGGCGTCCGTGCAGGATGAATCGCGGCGGCAGCGGATGCTCGAGTCCGAACGGTTCTATCTGGAAGAAGCCGGGAAAAGCGGCGGCCGGGTATTGGAGCTGGCATGTGGATCGGGCCGGCTGACGGTACCAATCGCGCAAAGTGGAATCGAGATTATCGGCGCTGATTTGTCCAGGTCCATGCTCGAAGCTGCGCGGGCCAAGGCGCGCCGCGCGGGAGTGGAAGTTCAGTTTGTTGAAGCCGACATGCGCAGTTTCGATCTGCCGGGGAAGTTTGCCGCAATTCTGATTCCGGGCAATTCGCTGCTGCACTTGTTTACTGCCCAAGACCTCACGCAGTGCTTCGGGAATGTTCAAAGGCACCTGGCGCCCGGCGGGCGCTTGATATTCGACATTTCAAAATGGGATATGGCGATGCTGGCGCGCGATCCGCGCGAACGTTGTCCCGTGCTGACCGTGAAGGACATCACCATCGAAGAAACCGCTAGCTACGATTCGGCTGAGCAGGTCCGCCGCATCGTTTGGTATCTGTCCAAGCCCGGCGCCGCGGATTACCGCGTGATCGACTATAGCCTGCGCGTGATTTTTCCGCAGGAATTGTTGCTGCTGCTGGATGCCGCGGGATTCCGGATGGAAGCCCGCTACGGAGAGTTCACGCGTGAGCCCTTCACTTCGTCCAGCCCGCGGCAGGTGTGCATCGCGCTGCCTAACCCGGCGTAACGGAAGCCAGACAGGCACCCACCCTGACCCGGGCGTTGCCGGAACCAAAAAAGGCACCGACTTGGCAGGCGGAAGCGCCTGCCTCACTGGGGCCAACGTGGGGCAGGCGCTTCCGCCTGCCAACCGAATATGCCACAACGCGTCTTCAGCACCTTTGGTGGGCCGCAGGCCCATGGAAACTCCCTTACGGTAGCGGCTCGGTAACACATTCTTTCCGACCGGTGATTGGGATTAATGGTGCTAGCGTCCCTTGAAATCGGGTTTGCGCTTTTCGTGAAAAGCTGCGATGCCTTCTTTCACGTCGGCGGTGTAGTTGACGGCGATGGTGGAAAGAGCGGCGTCTTCCAAAGCGTTTTCGAGATTCATCGTTTGCTGCTTGTACATCATCCGCTTGGTGATGCGGATGGCCAGGGGCGGGCCTTCAGCCAACTTCTCGGCCCAGCGGCGGGCAGTGGGCATCAAATCCGCGTCCGGGACCACCTCGGTCACTAAGCCAAGTTCCTTGGCTTCGGCCGCCGGATAGACTTCGGAAAATAGCGACATCTTGAGCGCGCGTTCCAGGCCCATGAATTTCGGAAACAGGTACGCGCCGCCCTCATCGGGAATCAGCGCGAAGCGCAAACTGGTATCGCCCAACTTCGCGCTGGCGGCAGCGATGCGAAAATCGCACGCGAGGGCGAGCGTGAGTCCGCCAGCGACCGCCGGGCCGTTGACCGCGGCGATGACGGGCTTGTCGAAGCGTTGGAGAAGTGTAACCAACTGGTCCATGTTCTCGCGCATCTCGAGCATCGATTCCAAGCGGTGCCCGCGATAGCGGCTGGGATACTGAAAATCGCGAGAGACATCGCCGCCCGAGCAGAAACCGCGGCCGGCTCCGGTGAGGATGACGGCGCGGACTTCTTCATCATCGCGAGCATCGGCCAACGCTCGCAGGATTTCGTGGACCATCACTTCCGAATACGCGTTCAGCTTTTCGGGACGGTTGAGCGTGATGGTGGCGACGCGGTTTTCCTGGCTAAAGATGATTTGCTTGTAGTCGGTCATTTTCCGGTGAACTTCGGCGTCCGTTTTTCCAGGAAGGCGCGGACGCCTTCTTTATGGTCCTCGGTCTGGCCGCAGCGCAGATGAGTTTCGGCTTCGCGATCGAGCAGCGTGCGGAAATCGGTATGAGTGGCAAGATTGATATTGGCCTTCATGTAGCGGAAGCTGGTGAGCGGGCCGTCGGCGATGCGCGTAGCCCAGGCGGTGACTTCGGATTCGAATTGATCCTGCGCGACGACGCGGTTGACCAAGCCGATGCGATGCGCTTCCGCGGCATCGATCTGGTCGCCGAGGAACATCAGCTCCTTGGCTTTGGGAGCTCCGGTGTAATGAGTGAGCAGCCAGGTGGTTCCGAAGTCGCCGCCGAATCCAACCTTGGCATATGCCGTCCCGAATTTCGCTTGATCGGATGCGATTCTGAGATCGCAGGCCAGACATACGCCGAGGCCCGCGCCCATGGCAAATCCATTGATAGCGGCGATGGTTACTTTGGGGCTATTGTAGAGCAGCCACGAAAGTTCTTGCCAGGAGCGTAGTCTATCGATATTTTCTTCGAGCGATTCATTCGATTCTTTGGCCATCAGGGAGACGTCGCCGCCGGCGCAGAAGGCGCGGCCGATGCCGGTAACGACGATGACGCCGATGGCCGGATCGGTGCTCCAGGCGCGAAGAGTTTCGATGGAACTGGAGAGCAGCTCGGTGCTCAGCGCGTTCAGCTTTTCAGGGCGATTGAAAGCCAGAGTCGCGATACGATCTGTAACTTTGGTGAGGATCATGATCGAAACTATCATATGCGCCGGCGAGCGAGTCAAACGAAACCGTGAGCCAGCTAACGCGGTGAATTTTTTATGCTAATTTGCTTGACGCGCGGGCGACTTTGGCGGTATAACTTTCTTTCCCCCTCATGAACGTTATGCTCGTTTTTTGGAATTCGATCATCGAGCGTACGGAAGGAACATTCCGAAGCCATGTCCGCTGCCGCCGTCCTTATTGAATCTCCCACGTTTGTTGAAGCTACTTCCATGCCCGCACGGGATGAAGCAGTTCGGGATTTTATTCACGATTTGCGCCAACCGCTGAGTTCGATTGAGGCGATTGCCTACTTTCTGGAAATGACGCTGCCGGCTGAGCAGCTGCAAGCGCGGCAATATATGCGAAGGCTTCAGCAGTTAGTGGACGAAGCGAATTCGATATTGCACCACGCGGCGGTGGATGTGAGAGTGGGGTAGGAACTGGTCGCCACCAGAAATTCGGGGACACGACTCGACCCGCTAAAGATTGAATGGTTCGGACGCTTGCCCGTCATGTCCCCGAATTTCTTTCCAGGCGGGCTAGAGTAGCCAGTTGTTTTAGGTATTGCTTTAAGGGGCGGGCGGGTGTGCCCCATACTACCTCACCTTTTCTAACAATCTTTGAAGTGAGCACGCCGCAGCCGGAGCCGAGGACTGCGCCGGACTCGATTCTTGCTTTGTCACCGATACCTACCTGACCGCCGATGACGGCGTCATCTTCCACCACCACTCCACCGGAGAGCCCGGTTTGGGCGGCGATGACGACGTGGCGGCCGATGCGGCAGTTATGGCCGATGTGAACCATATTGTCGAGCTTCGAGCCGTCGCCGATGGAGGTGATGCCGAGCGCGGCGCGGTCGATGCAGGAGTTGGCGCCGATTTCGACATCGTCGCCGATTTCGACGCGGCCGATCTGCGGGAACTTTTCATAATGATCGCCGGTGCGAACGAAGCCGAAGCCGTCGGCGCCGAGGACGCATCCGGAATGAAGGACGGCGCGGTTGCCGATGGTGACGTGGCCGTAAATTGTGACGTTGGCATATAGAAGACAGTCGTCACCGATGTGGACTCCGGGTCCGATGGAGCAATTCGCGCCCACACTGGAACGCTGGCCGATGGAAGTTGCTTCGCCGATAGTTGTAAAAGGGCCGATGGCGGCGGAGGGTGAGATTTCGGCGCTGGCGGCGACAAGCGCATTGGGATGAATGCCGGGTTTGACGGGATGCGGGGGATGAAGCAATCCGATGACCCGGGCGAACGCGCCGCGAGGATCGGTTACGCGGATCAGGGTGCGGCCGGCGGGAAATTCATCGGTGACCAGCAGGCAGCCGGCGCTCGAAGCAGCGGCCGAGGCGGCGGCCTTTCGATTTCCGACGAAGGCGATCTCGTGACGGGCGGCCGATTCAAGAGGCGCGGCGGCTGAAATTTCAATGGCGCCATCGCCTTCCCAACGAGCTTTCAAATGATCCGCGATATCTGAGACCCGCATCACCCTGTATGATACAAACTTATGCCGGTTGATCCTTCGGCTCGAGTAGCGGCGACGGCGCGCGTGCATCCGGACGCGCAAATTGGGCGGGAAGTCGTAATTGGAGAATACTCGATCGTCGAAGAAGATGTGGTGATTGGGGCAGGGTGCCGGCTGGAGCCGTACGTTTACGTGAAGCGCTGGACGACGATGGGCGAGCGCAACGAGATTTCGTCCGGAACGGTGCTGGGAACCGATCCGCTGGATAAGAACTTCACCGGTGAACGCAGTTATCTGCGAATCGGCAATGGAAATATCATTCGCGAGCATTACACGGTGTCGCGCGGGACGCAGCCGGAGAGCGTGACCGAGATCGGCGATTCGAACTACATCATGACGTCGGGACATGTCGCGCACAATTCGAAGATCGGGAACAAATGCGTGATCGCCAGTTGCGCGCTGGTGGCCGGGCATGTGGAGGTGGAGGACCAGGCCTTTATTTCCGGCGGCGTAGTGATCCATCAATATTCGAAGATCGGGCGGCTGGCGATGATCGGGGGGAATTCGAGAGTGAACAGCGATGTTCCGCCTTACTTCTTGTATTCGGATTTCAATGTCACGGCGAAGGGGTTGAACCTGGTGGGGTTGAGGCGCGCGGGTTTTTCCAGGGGAGAGATTGCGGCATTGAAAAGCGCTTATCGGATTTTGTACAGGAGTGGTTTGAAGCTGGAAGAGGCGCTGATCAAGATTGAAGAGCTGGGCACCGAGCATGCCAGGCATTTGGTGAGATTCGTTCGGGGTAGCAAGAGGGGAATTTGTCGAGATTAGGCAGTGGAGAAGTTGCGGAGCACCGACTCCCTTACGGTCGCGGTTCGGTTGGAGGAGCTGAGCGTGGAGGAAAATAAGCCGGAGCTGCCGCGGACGCTGGGGTTGGTGGATGCGCTGGCGATTGTAATCGGGATTGTGATTGGCGGCGGGATTTTTTTGGTTCCGAATCTGGTGGCGCGGGACCTGGCTGATCCGGTTTCGATTATCGCGGTGTGGGTTTTTGCCGGCGTGGCCTCTTTCTTCGGGGCGCTGGCGTGCGCGGAGTTGGGAGCGGCGCTGCCATCGACCGGCGGCCAGTACGTATTTTTGCGCGAGATCTATGGTCCGATGACCGGATTCCTGTGCGGGTGGTCGATGTTTCTGGTGGCCAGAACCGCGCAGGTTTCGTGGCTGGCGGTGATTCTCTCGCTTTATGTTTCGTACTTCGTTCCGCTGACGCCGCTTCGGGCGAAGCTGCTGGGCATTGGGACGATTGTACTGTTCGCGGCCATCAACTACCGCGGGGTATCGATGGGAGCGCTGGTGCAAAAGGTGTTCACATCGGCCAAATTGATTGGCCTGTTGATCATTATTGGCAGCGCACTGTTGTACCGAGGAACTCCGCCGGCGGCGGCATCGGGCGCGGCGGTTCCGCTTTCGCTGGGACATTACGGCATCGCGCTGATCGCCTGCCTGTTGGCTTACGACGGGTGGGTGCAGGTGACGTATGTGGCGGGCGAGATCAAGAATCCGAACCGGAACATTCTTCTGGCGCTGGCGGGCGGAGTGGGGGCGGTAATCCTTATTTATGTGTCGGCCAACCTGGCTTATCTGCACGTGCTTTCGATTCCTGAGATTGCGGCGAGCGATCATGTGGGCGCGACGGCGGCGGAACGAACGCTGGGGGCCGGAGGGGGCAAGCTGGTTGCGGTGGTGATTCTGCTGTCGATCATCGGGTCGCTGAATGGGTGCTTTATGACCAGCCCGCGAGTATTTTTCGCGCAGGCGCGCGATGGGCTGTTTTTCTCGAAGTTCACGGAGGTTCATCCTCGATTTCAAACGCCTTCGTTCGCCATTGTGGCGCAGGCGGGGTGGTCGATTGTGCTGCTGGTGAGCGGGACATACGAAACGCTGATCGATTATTCGATGGTTGCGTTGTGGATTTTCTATGCGCTGATGGTGCTGGGGGTGATTCTGCTGCGGCGGAGCCGGCCGGAGCTGGCGCGTCCTTATAAGATGTGGGGTTATCCGGTTACTCCGATTTTCTTTGTGGCCGTGGCGACCTATTTTATTGTGAACACGACCATCAGCAGGCCGTTGCCGTCTTTGGCCAGCTTGGGTTTGATTGCGACGGGGGTTCCGGTTTATTTTTTTTGGAAGAAAAAAATCAGGGGACACGTCTCGAGTATTTTAGGTTCAGCGATGTGGTAGCTTGCCCGAAGTGTCCCCAGATTTTTGATTCCTGACGCATCGGGTGTTTCTTGTGTTTGGAGGCGTATTTTCCACAAGCGCTTGGTGGTTAAGGGTTTGTTAGGGCCGGTTGGGTGTCGGCGGTGGCTTTTTTCTCAGATGCGTCAGGAACTCTGGTGAGGTGGAGGGTGCGGGTGTTTTCGTTTCTGGACCTTTTTATATGGATGCCGGCGATGTTGGGGAGGGCTTGCGAGAGGCCTTTAGGGGTGGCGGGAAGGGCGGCTAACGGGACACGGGCGCGGAGCTGGTTGAGCAGATCGGTGGCTTCGCCCGACCAGGAGCCGGTGGTTTCAAGCAGGGCATGAAGGGCTTCGCGGAGCGGGTCGGCGCCGGACCAAACGGAGGCGGGGTCGGCAAAGGCATTGAGGACGGCAGCTTCATCGAGGCCGAGGGCGGGGGCGGCGGCAGCGGCCCAGGCGGCGCAATCGGGGAAGCGCGGGACATTGCCGAGGTCGATATCGCGAATGCGCGAGAGCGCGGTTCGAACGGCATCGCACAAAATTGCCAAGGCGCCGGCATGGAGGGATTCGAACGCGGACCAAATTGCAGATTCGGGACGGGGCCGCGCGATTTGTTCGAGCTGGATGGTGAGGGTGCGGCGCGCGAGAGTGCGCGGCGGCATCCAGGCGCGCTGCGTTTCGTCGTGAGGCGCGATCAGAATGATGGGACGCGCAACTTCGAAGACCAGCGGGTCGCGAAGGTCGGGTTGGGTGATTTCGATGGCGTCGCCGGAGTTGAGGGCGCAGAGGGTTTCGGAAATTTTGTTGGGGACGCGGTGCACCTGATCGAAGACCAGCATCCAGTTGTGCAGGGCGAGTTCACAGAGTTCGTGATCGCGCGCCGGAAAGCGGTGAATGGGAGCGGCGGAGGGATCGATGAGAGCGCGCAGGGCGCGGGCGAGGACGGACTTGCCGCTTCCGGAGGGTCCGTTGAGGACCAGGATGGGATAAGGGCCGGTGGGGCGGAGGGCGGCGGTGAGCCAGGCGAGCGCGGTGGCGTGCTGCGGCGCCGACAGGTGGAAAAGCTTCGCCCATTCGGTTAATGCCGCTGGTGGCTGGTGGCTGGTGCCTGAATCGGGAGTGGGGAGGGGTAGAGTTGTCGTGGATTGATGGAAGGCGGTTTTGAAATTGTTGGTGATCTGGTAGTCGCGGGAGGTTATTTCCAGGACCTCGCCGGCGGGGTTGGCCAGGTCGAGGATTATTTTTGATGGAAAGAACGGGTCCCCTTCGAAGGCGATGCGGCGGCTGACCGGCTGCTTGGGGAAATCGCCGAAGCGGGCTTGGGCTTCGAGGGTGCGCAATACGGTGCGAAAGGCTTGGGGGGATGGCGCGGTGTCGGTTTCTTTGTAGAAGGCCGCGGTGAGCCAGTCGCGAAAAAGGGCGGAGCGCAGGGGTGCGACGGTGCGATGTTCGGTGCTGGCGGGGAAGCTGGCGCAGGCCTGTCCGTCCTTGGAGCAGAAGGGCGAGGCTAGCTGGGCGAGCTTGAGCAGGAGCGGGGGGTGCTCTGCGACTCGGATGCTGGCTGGCATACTGGCTCGGCTTGAGCTTAGCCGATTTGGAGTGGGGCCGAGCGGAGATTTTGGGGAAGTGGCTGAAGGGGTGGGGGAAATTTTAGTGATTGTTGGGTCATCAGTCAGGTTCTGGACCGACGACGGCGGAAAAAGATAAAAAGAGGGACAGGCACCTGGTTGCCGAATTGCCAGGGAGCCGGGTTTTGGGCGATGTTGGAGGTTACGGTGAGGCTGCTACCGTCCTTCGCGGTGAAGCGAAAGACCGGGGAGCGGGATCTGTCCGTCTGCCGGTAAGGGTGGACGACGCGGAGCGCGACTATGACGCCCTGGGCGGGGACGCTGGAACTGATAAAGAGAGCGCGCTGCGCGCCGGTAATGACGCGATCGAGAGGATAACGGGACCTGCCGCGCAGATTATGCCGAGGAACAGATAAAGATACGCATTACCCAAAAGGGGCCGGCTCCCTTTAGAAGCTGTGAAAAAATCGGTTCGCAGGCGAAAGCGCCTGCGCCACTGAATCGTAAATCCTTGTGCGTCAATGTGGGGCAGACCGGTGCTTTCAAGCTCTGAGCCCGGCTGTCGATATGGAACTGCATTTCATCGGCGAACTCGGATTGAAAACGCGACCGGCATCCATTCCTCACGCGGTCTTCATCACCAGTTGGATGGCGTTCACCAGCTTGTTGAATTCATCGGCTTCCGCGGTAAGCTGGCGCTGGCCCTCCTTGGTGAGGCGGTAAAAACGGGCCTTGCGGTTGGTGTCCGAGGTTCCCCACTCCGCGCGCAGCCAGCCTTTCAGCAGCATGCGATTCAAAGCTGGATAAAGCGAACCCTCCTCGACGTCCAGCACTTTCGCGGAGCACTCTTTGATGCGGCGGGCGATGGCGTATCCGTGCAACGGGCCAGCAGCGAGAGTGCGGAGAATCAGCAGGTACAGAGTACCGGGCAACAATTGCGGTGTATCTTCGGCCATGTTTTCCCCTATTCCAGACTATATATAGCCCAGACCAGGGAGGGAAGTCAAGGGGTGCGGCGGAGGGCCACAGGTCTCGCTAAACCGGGACGCCGGCCATCCTGGCGATGGCGAGGGCATTGGTCTCGGTGGTGGGTCCTGGCTTTAATCGATAATCGAAGTCCATCGGATCGCCCTCATTTCCGGAGGCCATGTGCATGTTCACGCCGTCCATCCCCGGTGCATTGGCGATTTCGGTGAGTGCGAGATCATGGGTGGATAAAATTCCGATCGCTCCTCGCTCCACTAGGGTTCGCACAACCGCTTCAGCAGCGATGCGGCGATCGCGTGAGTTGGTGCCGCTGAAAATCTCATCGACGAGAAACAACACCGGCCGCTCCAGCGCGGCGGACTGGATGGCCAGGCGCAGCCGGTCGACTTCCGCCAGGAATTTCGATTTTCCGTGGAGCAATGAGTCCACTACGGCCAGGGATGCGACAATCGCGAGCCCGGACAAACGAAGGACGCGCGCACGTACCGGGGCGCCCGCGAATGCGAGCACGGCGTTCAATCCGGCGGCGCGGAGCAGCGTGCTTTTTCCGGACAGATTCGATCCACTGATCAGATAGAACGGAGACCCGGAACTCAAATCCAAATCATTTGCGACACAGGCCGCGCGCGGCAGCAGGGGATGTCCCATTTCCCGCGCGTCGAAGCGCGCCGCGCCGCTCGAAAATTCCGGAAAAGTATAATCCGGATTTTCGTAGCTGAAGGACGCCAGCGCATTCAACGCCTCAAATTCCGCCCAGGCTTCCAGCCAGAGTTTCAGCGCTTCGGCATGCTCCGCTCGCCACTGCTCAACTGCCAGGGACAAATTGGTACCGGCGGCGAAGGCGCGTGACGCGCAGTAAAACCAATCCTTATCGCGTTGATCGAGTGCATCCACTAGCCGCTGGAGCTGCCGGATCGAACCAGCACCAGCGCAAACCTGCTGCCTGAGTTTCCGCAGCTTGACCGATCGGAATTCCGTTTCTTCCATGAGCCGAAGGCCTTGCCGCAATACGGCGGTTTCCACCGACATCGGCCGCAGCCAGCTAAGCATTCCATTTACGCGGTCCCGGAACCGTAGCCCCACTACGGCATGAAATGCGATCAAGGGAAATATCCAGATGACGGCGCTGGCCCAAGGAAGCAGCCCCGCGAGGGCCGCGATCACCATGCCCGCCAGCAGCGCCGACGTGATTGCCAGCGTAACCCGGAGCGGGCCCGCGGCCGGGAAGCATGGGGAGCTTAGCCATTGCTCGAACGCATCTGGCCGTGATTCCAGTGAGCCAAACTCGCCGAGCGTGGCGATGCTCTCGCGCAGATGGGTTTGTTCGCGCAGCTCGCGGACCGCCTCCTGACGCTGCAGCGTCTCATCGAGAGTTGGAGTCTTCAGCAGATAATTGGCCAGCCCGCGCCGTCCGATGGAGGTCCGGACGGTACAAAGCAGCTCGAAAAGAGATCCCTCGCCGAAAAGATGCAAGTCTGTCGCATAGACGTGGGCGGGATCGCTGAATTCTTCTCCGGTGACTCCGCAGCCGGTCCAGTCTTCCCGCACGCGATGTACCGCGCGCTCGTAGAAGCGTTTCAGGCGCCACATCCGGAATTCGGTTCGACGATTCCCTCGGAGCCGGCGCAGCGAAACCGCCGCGACTGGAATGGGAAATGATGACCACATAAAGGAGACCTGTCCTCGAACAGCGTAAAGCGTGATCGCAAGGAACAGCCCCACTGCGAACACCAGAACACCCGCGGCCTGGGCCTGGGGCAAGCGGAGCTGCGCGATACCCGCCTGCAGCTCAAGCAATCTCGACTCGTACTGGGCCAGCACGTCATGAATAGTCACCCAACAATGATACGATCCCGCGGTCCCAGAGGTTCGCGGAGCGCCTGGGCTCGCCATAATTTCGAAATTCAGGTAGATTTAACGATTAAGCCGCGATAACCCGGCTTGTTTCCGTTGACTTCTCTGGCGGTCCCCCGCACAATACCGGCAGAGGAATCCTATGACACGTCTGGCCTTGTTAATCGCGCTCGGCGGCTTGACTGCATTCGGCCAGAACCTGGCGAGTTCCACGGGCGCCGGCGGATTTCGCGGGGAGGTGCACATTGGTGCGCAATCCCGGTTCACGCCCATCACCGGCGCGCCTTATTCCGGCGAAGTGGTGACGGAGACGGTCCAGACTCTGGCCGACGGGACGCATATCACGCACACCATGACGTCCACCAAGGTCTATCGGGATTCGATGGGCCGGACGCGGGAGGAACGATCTCCGTTCCAGGGTCCGGCCGATCAGGCGCCCAACGCTACTGAGCGTCCGACACTCATCGAAATACTGGATCCTGTTGGCCAATTCAAATATACTCTCGACGTTCGAGGGAAAGTGGCGCACCGGCAGATGCTGTTAGCGCCGGTTGGAGGGACGGCGGTGGCCAGCCGGGCGCCGGCGCCGGTGAGCCAAGCCGCGCCGGTCACCGATTTGAAAACTCCCCAGACGGTCCACGAAAAACTTGAGAACCAGATTATTGAGGGAGTCCTGGCGGAAGGGACGCGCACTACCACTACGTGGCCGGAAGGCGCCATTGGGAACGACCGCCCGATTGTTAGTGTCCATGAGTACTGGAGATCGGTGGAGTTGAAGGTTCCGGTCCTCAATAAATCGATGGATCCGGGTTCCGGAGAGCGAACCGAGAAGCTGACCAACATCTCGCGCAGCGAGCCGGACCAAAGCCTCTTTCAACCGCCGCCGGATTACACCATCGTGGATGAAAAAGGCTCGTTCATTATCAAGTGGGGTCCGGAACAGCAGTAGGGCACCGGTCGCTCACGCTCGCGGCTGGGTAGTCACATATTTCCGGAACCTATCGACTTTCTATATAATGAAGATATATGAAGGCGCTCTTGATCCAACTGGATGAGCCGACCTTAACAGCATTGAACCGCGTAGCGGCGCCAGGAAAACGTCAGAGGTCCGAGTTCATCCGGCAGGCGATTCGCAAGGCCGTACGGCAAGCGGAATACCAGGCCATGCGCGAAGCCTACCGCAAGCAGCCGGATTCGTCGGCGGACGCCGATGATTGGTCAATTGTCGATGCGTACAAGCCATGAGGCAGTTCGAGATCTGGTGGGCGAACCTGCCCGCGCCAGCAGGCCGCCGGCCCGTGTTGCTATTGAGCCGCAATGACGCCTATCAGTATCTCAGCAGATTCATTGTTGCTGAGATCACTACAACGGTCCGCAGCATTCCAGTGGAAGTCAGGTTAGGCAGGCGCGAAGGTCTGTCCTCGGCATACGTCGCGAATCTCGACAATGTCCGCACCGTGGGCCGCCAATGGCTTGATTCCCGAGCCGGCGTGTTGCCGCCTTCGCGACATAGGGAAGTGAAACGGGCGCTGGGATACGCACTAGGCTGGGAGGAGTTGATCGACTAAACCGCCCGAGCCATGGCCTGTCCCGCATTTGGCCACAATCAACGTAATATCGTCATACTGCTCATGCGGGCTGAACTGGCGCACTTCCTCCACAATCGAATCCAGCAATTCCTTTGACGACCGGTCGCGGTAACGGCGCAGCGCGTCCATCAAACGCTTTTCTCCGAACTCTTCCTCGCGCGCGTTGAACGCTTCGGTAACGCCATCGGTATAGAGCACCAGTGTGTCACCTGCGCGGAAATCGTTTTCTCCGAGCGAGCAATCCCATTCTTCGAAGAGCCCCAGCACGGTGCAGGTAGAGCCCAGCTTCTCAATGGTGTTGTCGCTGCGCAGCAGCAACGCCGGAAGATGCCCGCAATTCACATAGCGCACGCGCTCCCGCCGCCCATCATATTCGGCAAAGAAGAGCGTGGCATAGGCGCTATCGCCGGTGCTTTCATAGAACAGCTGGTTGACCGCGCGCAGCAGCAGTTGCGGCTGATCGAAAGCCGCGGCGTACTGGCTGCGCAAGTTGGCCTGCAGATTCGCCATCAACAGGGCCGCCGCGATTCCTTTGCCGGCAATGTCGCCGACAACCAGGCCCAGGCGTCCCTGGCCCAGATCCAGAAAATCGTAATAGTCGCCGCCCACCTGGCGCGCCTGGATGCAAATGCCGGCGTAGTCCAGCGCGCCGCAGACGGGCTGCGATTGCGGGAACAGCCGCGCCTGCACTTGTTTGGCGATTTCCAGTTCCTGAGCGGCGCGCCGTTCCGCCTCCAGTTTTTCGGCCGCGGCCTGGCGCTGCGCCTGAATGGACCGGCTCATTTCATCGATACTCACCAGGGTGAAGGAATTGCCGTCAATATCTTCGAAACGCGTGAACACTCCGCCCCAGGCCGGCGCGCCTCCATCCGCGGATGCCGGCCGCTCGTACTTCACCCGTCGTAGACGCGGCGTAATACCGAACCGGACTCCGCGTTTGCGCCACTCGCGATACGTCGCCGGAACATCTTCAGTGACCAGAACCACCTGCGTCGCCCGGCCGATCAGCTTCTGTTGCGCCGAATCATGCTCCGGCTGGATCAACAGCAGCACCGTCGATCCGTCGGGAGGCGCCACCGCCAGCCAGCGGCGCCCATCCTGCAGCCGCGCGTCGAAAGCCAGGTCAAAACCCAGCTGATCCACGTAAAATCGCAGGCTGCGCTCCTGATCGCGAACATAAATGTTCACGAAATAAATGGAGAGATAGGGGGTTGGTTGCGCGGCCCCGCCGGATGAAGAAGAACTGCCCATCGCCGTGATTATAAGTCCTATTTCAGGTTCGCCGACGGGTGATATGATGATTACAGAATGTCAATGCTTTCGCCCAGACTGCAACTGAAAGTCGCGCAGAAGCAGATTCTGACCCCGGGACTGGTCCAGATGGTGACAGTCCTTCAGCTGAACCGCCTGGAGCTGAAGGACATGATCACGCAGGAAATCGCCGAGAACCCGGTGCTCGAGGAATCGCTCGATGGCGTGGAAGAGTTGACGCCGGAAGAAGTGCAGGCCATTCTTGAATCCGAGCGGACCTCCGAGCCTTCCGATCAAACCATCCTGGAAACGGTGAATGGAGCCGCGGCTGCAGAGCCCGGAGTGGCCGCCGACGGCACCGAAGCGAACGCGGGGTTCGACTACGACGGCCCGGCGCTTTCCTCCGTAGAAACCGCCGTCGAACCGGCCGCGACAATCCCCGCGCCTGAAACCGAAACCCTCCCCGATCCAAAAACCGACAAGGACCCTTTCGACGAAATCGACTTCGGCACGTTTTTCGATGAATACCTGGATCCCGGCTATAAAAGCCCCGCGTCGGAATCGGTGGAAAAGCCTTCCTTTGAGACATTTCTTTCCTCGCCCGTCACCCTCGCCGATCACCTGAATTCGCAGTTGAGCGTGCTGGTGATGTCGGAAGACGTGCGCGACGCAGCCGACAACATCATCGGCAACCTGGACGAGAACGGCTATCTCACCGCCACGCTCGAAGAAATCGCCGATACCGGCCAGCACAGCATGGAAGAAATGCAGCAGGCGCTGGGGATCGTGCAATCGCTTGATCCCGCCGGCATCGGCGCGAAAGATGTGCGGGAGTGCCTGCTGCTGCAAATTGAAAGCCGCAACGGCAAAGGCGGCGTGGCCTGGCAGATCGTCTCCAACCACCTGAAGCTGGTGGAGACGCGCCAGTTCAAGGAGCTGGCCAAGGTGCTGGGACGGCCGCTCGAGCACATTCAGACCGCACTCGAGGTGATTCGTCACCTGGATCCTTATCCGGGCCTGCGCTACTCAGACCAGGGCGCGCGCCAGATTGAGCCGGACGTCTACATTTTCAAAGAAGGCGACGAGTATATCATCCAGCTCAATGACGACGATCTTCCGCAACTCCGCTTGAACGCGCAGTACCGCAAGATGCTGGACCGCGACCAGGAGCCGAGCAAAGAGATTCGGAACTACGTTAAGGATCGCTACGCGGCGGCCATTCAGCTGATCAAGAACATCGAGCAGCGCAAGCAGACCATTTTGAAAGTGTGCCAATCCATTGTCCGCCGGCAAATGGATTTTCTGGAGCACGGCATCGATTTGCTGAAGCCCATGATGATCAAGGAGGTGGCCGAAGAGATCGGCGTGCACCCCTCCACCGTCAGCCGGGCCGTGGCCAGCAAGTACGCCGACACGCCGCAGGGAGTGTTCGAGCTGCGCTATTTCTTTTCCGAAGCGGTGCAGGGTTCGGCCGGAAGCGCCACGCCGTTGCTGATCTTGAAACGTAGAGTGAAGAAGATGATCGAGGAAGAAAATTCACAACATCCCCTCACCGACGAGCAAATCACCGCGCGCCTGAAATCGGAAGGAATAGACGTAACTCGAAGAACGGTTGCGAAGTACCGTGAAGATATGAAAATTCCGTCCACGCATCAGCGGCGAGTTCGTGACTAATAAGTTCGCCGCGCGGAGGTCAAAAGTCCCATGAAAATAAGCTATACAGGCCGGCACGAAGAATTCCCGCCGAAGCAGCGCGCCAAGTTGGAGGCCAAAATCCAGAAGCTGTCCAAGCTGATGAAAGGGGATAAAGAAGCCCACGTGATTCTGAGCCAGGAACGTTTCCTGCGGAAGGTGGAAATCACCGTGAACGTGTGGGACCACGCCCTGGTGGGCGTGGGAACCGATCGGGACCTGGTAACGGCCGCCGACGACGCGGTGGACCGGCTGGAGAAACAACTGGTGAAGGTGCGCACCAAGTTCCGCGACACCAAACGCCGCGGCAAAGATTTGGGCACGCCGCGGGCGGTGGAACCGGCCGGCGTTTCCTCCGCGGGCAGGAAGAAATCCGCGGCAGTCCACGCGCGGGACGGCAAGCAACGCAAGAAAATTTTTCGCGTCAACCATCGCGACGGCAGCAAACCCATGACCGTGGATGAAGCCATGCTCGAAATGGGCGAAGCGCAGGATTACATGGTCTACCGGGATGCCGGCACGGATCGCGTGACTGTGCTGATGCGCCGGCCCGACGGGCATTTTGACCTGATTGAGAGCTAGTGGCCAGGAGCGCTAAGGACCAACCGGATTCACTGGGCCCTCAACTTGTCATCATCACCGGGCTCAGCGGCTCCGGCAAGGCCACGGTCCTCAAAGCGTTCGAAGATCTTGGTTACTACGCGGTAGACAATCTGCCGATCGGGCTGATTCAGAAATTCGCGGAGCTTACCCAGGATGCGCCCCATGTGCGGCGCGCCGCGCTGGTGATCGACATCCGCGAAGGTCTGGGCCTGAAGCAGTTTCCGGCCCTCTACAAAAAACTCCGCCGCCGCGTTCCGGCCACGCTGGTTTATCTGGAGGCCGACGACAGCACGCTGGTGCGCCGCTTCAGCGAGACCCGGCGTCCGCATCCGCTAGGGATCACTACGTCGGTATCGAAAAGCATACTGGAAGAGCGCGAGCAGCTGGCGCCCATCCGCGCTGTGGCGGACCATATCATCAATACCTCGAAATTCAACGTGCATGAGCTGCGCGAGGTGATTGAAGACAAATTTCGCGGCGGCCGCGAACAGGCCAATATACGCATCGACATCACCAGCTTTGGTTATCGCCACGGCGTCCCGCCGGACAGCGACCTGGTTTTCGACGTGCGCTTCCTTCCCAATCCAAACTACATTCCGGAATTCAAGAATCTCACCGGGCGCCATCCCAGAGTGGCGCGCTACATTCGCTCTTTCCCGCAAACGATGGAATTCATCGAACGCATTTCGGAGCTGCTGGTGTATCTGATCCCGCACTACATTCGCGAAGGCAAAAGCTATCTCACCATAGCGTTCGGCTGCACCGGCGGCCATCATCGATCGGTAATGATAGCGAGCGAAATCCGCAAGCGCCTGGCTCACGCCGGGTTCAAAGTGAAAGAGACTCATCGGGATGTGAAACGATAAAACGGTTTCTGGTTTCTGGTTTCTAGTTCGCGCCAGCGGCCGATCGTGCGAGATTGCGCTAACCAGGAACCAGAAACCAGAAACCGGTTTTGCGATAATTAACCGAAGATGTACCCCTCCCGCCGTCATTTCCTGCTCTCCGCCGCCGCCATCGCTGGTAGGGGGTTCGCCCAGGATGACGCAACATTCAAAACCGAAATCAAAGTAGTGAATGTGCTCGCGTCGGTGCGGACCAAGAAAGGCGAGATCGTCCGCGATCTCACCAAAGACGATTTTTCCATCGTCGAAGACGGACGCCCGCAAACCATCAAATATTTCGCCCGTCAATCCGACCTTCCCTTGACGCTCGGTCTGATGGTGGACACCAGCATGAGCCAGGTGCGGGTATTGGAGGCTGAGCGCACGGCCAGTTTCCGCTTTCTCGATCAGGTGCTGCGCCCAGCGAAAGACCAGGTGTTCATCATGCAGTTCGATATGGCCATGATCCTGCGCCAATCGCTAACCTCATCCTTCGGAAAATTGAACGACGCGCTGGCTTACGTGGATACGCCGTCCCGCAAGGAGCTGGAGATGGGCAGCAGCACGAACAAGGGCACCGTTCTTTACGATGCGGTGGTGAAGGCTTCCAATGAGATTATGAAGCAGCAGAGCGGACGCAAGGCGCTGCTGCTGCTTACCGACGGCGTGGATGAAGGCAGCGACGCGACGGTAGACGACGCCGTGGACGCGGCGCAGCGCGCCGATACGCTGATTTATTCCATTCTGTTTTCCGATCCCAGGTTCTACGTGTACGGCGCGCCCGACGGTTCGCGCGGCCTTACTAAAATGGCCAGGGAAACCGGCGGCGGCTTTTTCAATGTTTCCAAGAAAAATGGCATTGAGCCCATCTTCGACACCATTCAAGACGAGCTGCGCAGTCAATACAGCTTAGGATATATTTCCGACTTGCCGGTCCGCATCTCCGAATTCCGCAAAATCCAGCTGGCGGTGAAGCAAAAGGGCCTGGTGGTGCAAGCCCGCGACCGCTACTGGGCCAAGCGTTAGAACTCCCAAATCACCGACCGGTCAACGCTGGCAATGGTCACCCGCCCGGTCAGCATCATGGCCATCTCAAATTCCCGGCGCAGGATCTCCACCACGCGGGTCACGCCCTCCGCGCCGGCCACGCCCAATCCATAAAGATAAGGCCGCCCGATCCCAACCGCGCGCGCGCCCAACGCCAGCGCTTTCAAGACATCGGTCCCGCGCCGGACGCCGCCATCCACAATCAGCGGAATCCGCCCGGCGACCTTTTCCGCAACCACGGGAAGCGCGCTGATGGTAGCCGGGACCGTATCCAGATTGCGCCCGCCGTGATTGGAGACAATGATGCCCGACACGCCCGCCTGCACCGCGATCTCAGCGTCATCGGGATTCAGGATGCCCTTCAACAACACCGGCGTCTTCGCAAATCCTCGCAGCCACTCAATGTCCTTCCAGGTCAGCGTGGGATCCAGATAATCTTTGCCCATCAGATTCGGCAAGGGCCGTTCCGGCAGCTCGCCTCTGGCGCGCTCTTCGCGATTGCGTGCGCCGTGCGTCGGCGAATCCACTGTCACGCAAATGGCGCGGCACCCGGCGCCTTCCGCGCGCTGTACCAGGTCCCGCGTGAAGCCGCGATCCTTCTGCACATAAAGCTGGAACCATACCGGAGCAGTAGCCGCTTTGGCGACTTCTTCCACCCGCAGCGACGCACTGCTGCTGATCACCAGCGTGGCCTGTGCCGCGCCCGCGCCCCGCGCCACCGCCAAATCGCCGTCCGGATAAACAAAACCCTGCGCGCCGGTGGGCGAAAGCAGAATCGGAAAAGGCAGTTCCTGTCCGAATAAGTTAACGCGCGTGTCGATCTTCGAAACGTCCAGCAGAACGCGCGGGCGCAAGCGAATATGCTGGTAGGCCTCGCGATTCCAGCGGACCGTCAGTTCATCCGCCGCGCCGCCTTGAATGCGTTCCCACGCACCATGCGAAATACGCCCGTGCGCCAGCGATTCAAAATCGGGCAACGAGAGCGCCTCGGGACCCTGAGCGCGAATGCGCGCGCCCACTATGCCCAGCGCGGAAACGAGTGCGGCTCTTCGAGTGATCGCCATATGCCGCTCAACTGGTGTGATCGAGAATCACCTTCCATCCCTGGCCGGTCTTATGAAACAGCAAAGTGAAAATGCCGGATGCTTCTCCACCTGCGTCCGCCGCGCGCTCCAGGTGAAACCGGCCGATCACCGAAGCGTAGTCCGGCCCGAGCATGCGCATCTCGATATCGGAAAAACGCAAAGTGCCCATTTTTTCCCGCGTGGGATATTTCTTCAAATAGCGCGCCAGCACCTCCGCGTGGCCTTTCGTAACTTCGGTCCCGACGAAGGTAGTGGATTCCGATTTGTCATAGCCCTCCATGAATCCGGGAATGTCCCCACGGTTCCACGCCGCCACTTGTGCGTCCAGCACGCCGCGGATTTCCTGTTCCGGCCCAGCGGCAAGCAACGGCAGCGCTGCCAGCAGACAAAGGAATTTCTTCATAGAAGCAGTCTACAAGGAATGATGGTTTGAGAGGAATTGCCTATCGGAAGTAGAATATACCTAGTGAGGGACGTACAACTCTTTTTGACCATCGGCATCCCAACGTTCACGGTATTGATCGGGATACTAATGAATGTAATTCATCACAATGCCGTGAACTCGCGCTTTAACAGCGTTGACGCTCGTTTCAGCAGCCTCGACGCTCGGTTCAACAATTTGGAAGGCAAGTTTGACACCCTTACCGGCAAAGTCATTGATGTGGACAATCGCGTTACCCGCATTGAAGCCAAGCTCGGCATCGGCTAAACTTTTCGGAATCCCGACTGAGAAGATTCGCCCCACCGCAGTACAATATGTTCAGTGACTGATTCGCAACTTTACCTGGCCATCGGAATCCCGACACTCGCCGTGCTGTTCGGAATCCTGACCAACGTGATCCAATGGAGCGCCATCAACGCGCGGTTCAACAGTCTTGACGCGCGGTTTAATAATCTGGACGTCAAGTTCGACACCCTCACCGGCAAAGTCATCGACGTGGACAATCGCGTCACCCGCATCGAAGCCAAGCTCGGCATCGGTTAAGCCCCCGCAAGTTCCCTCGTAACAACCCTTGGGGTGGATTGCGTGCTAAAAATGAGTCATGGTACGCCTCGATTCAATACTCAGTTCCTGGAAGACCGTTCGCGAAGATACTGCGCAGGCAGTGGAGGATTTCGCGGCACACAAGCTGGATTACAAACCTACCGCCGATCTGATGAGTTTCGGCGACACGGCGCGGCACATTTTGGACGCCGGGTACGGTCTCACCGGTCTGCTGCTGGCCGGGGAGGAGAACCTGTCCACGCCGCAATTTCGTGAGAACATCGGCAAAGTTGTCGCCGAGCTGCCGAAAACGGAAGATGCCGGCGCGCTGGCCGCCGAGCTGCGTGCCGCCATGGAGCGCCGCGCGCCCCAGCTGGCCGCCAAAGGGCCCGAGTTTTATGCCGGCGAGATCATCCGCATGGACGGACAGCGCGTCACGCGCCTGGAAATGCTGCAGCTGGTCAAGGAGCACGAGCTTACCCACCGCCAGCAACTTTTCATGTATCTTCGATTGAATGGTGTGGTGCCGCCCACCACGCGGCGGCGGCAAGCCAAGGCGAAAGCGTAGCGCACCGGCGCGAATTCTTGTATAAGGGAACTGTGCCTTGGAGGAATCTTAAATGGTCAACTGTCCAAACTGCGACGCCGTAATCGACCTCGATGTAGAAGAGCTGGACGAAGGAGACACGCTGACCTGCGATGAGTGCGGAGCCGATCTCAGCGTAACCGGCCTGGAACCTCTGGAACTCGAAACTACCGAGGATGAGGACGAGGAAGAGGAGGAAGACGACGAGGATTTAGATTACGACGAGGAGGATGAAGATGAGGAAGAGGAGAAAGAGGAGGAAGAAGAGGATTGGCATTAGCCTCCTGCTTCTGGCCGCCGCTTTCACTCTTCCGGCGCTGGGCGAGAAAAAGAAGGCCGCGGAGGCGTATTTCCTGATAGCCGGCACCGTTTTCCAGGAAAACGGCTTCGCGCTGCCGAATGCGGATGTGGTGCTGATTCCCGATCCGCCGCCGGACGCGCCGCGGATCAAGATCAAGAAAGTGCAAACCGTTTCCGATTCGCGGGGCGAGTTCGCATTCCGGATTCCTACCGCCGCCATGCACTACATCATCAAAGTGAGCGCCAAGGGCTTCCAGAGCGGCGAGAAACCCGTCACAGTAGAGGGCCAGGAAGGCCGGCTGGACGTAACATTTCAACTTCACGAGGAATCCAAATAACGGATAAACTCGTGAGTAAACCGATCTCCGGCGCTGTTTGTATCGCTGTTTGTATCGCTGTTTGTATCATCGCCGCGCTCGTGAGCCTCAACGCCCAGGACGGGCGGTCCAAAGAGGATCCCGGGCCTCGATCCGTTCAAGGCGTGGTCACCGACGCATCCGGCCAGCCGGTAAACAAGGCAGTGGTGCAATTGAAGGACACCAAGTCACTGCAGATCCGGTCTTTCATCACCAACCCGGACGGCACCTACCATTTCGCCGGACTCAGCCCGAATGTGGAATACCAACTGAAGGCGGAATATCAGGGAGCGTTCAGCGGGAAGAAAACGTTGAGCGTTTTCAACAGCAAGAAATTGGTCACCATCAAACTGAAACTCAAGAAACCGTCCCCAGCCCCCAGCCCCTAGTCCCCAGCCCCGAGTTACAATGGATAGCTCATGTCCCAACTGTTAGCGGGCCAGACCGCGCTGATCCTGGGCGTGGCCAATCGCTGGAGTTTGGCGTACGCCATTGCACAGGCCTTTACGCGGGAGGGCGCCAACCTGATCCTCACCTACCAGGGCGATCGCCAGAAGCTTACCGTGGATGAACTGGCCGCCGATCTGAAAGCCGGCAAGACCCTCGCTTGCGACGTCACCAAGGACGAGGATATCGCGAAACTAACCGATGAACTGAAGAGCCAGGGAACGGTTTTGAACAGCGTGGTGCACAGCATCGCGTTCGGCGATTTGAGCCGTCCGGTGGCCGAAACATCGCGTTCCAGCTTCAACCAGGCGATGGATATCAGTGCCTATTCGCTGGTGGCCGTCGCCCATGCCGCGGCGCCTTTCATGGCCGGCGGCGGATCAATAGTAACGTTAACTTACCTCGGCGCTTCCCGCGTTGTCCAAAATTATAACGTCATGGGCGTGGCCAAAGCGGCTTTGGAAGCAAGCGTGCGGTACCTGGCCAGCGACCTGGGACCGTCTAACATACGGGTGAACGCAATTTCGGCTGGCGCCGTGAAAACAGTGTCCGCGCGGGGCGTTCGCGATTTTTCTAAGATGCTTGAAAGTTCGGTCCACGCGGCGCCCTTGCGCAGGAACACAGACCCCGCGGAAGTTGCTGATGCCGCTGTTTTTCTGGCCAGCGATCTGGGGCGAGGCGTGACCGGAAATATCCTTTTTGTCGACGCTGGTATGCAAATCATGGGATTCTCCCATGCTTAACCGGGAGCCGGGGCCTGCTGGGAAAATCGGTTGGCAGGCGGAAGCGCCTGCCCCACATTGTTTTGAGTGGGGCCAGCTCCCTCCCGGACGCACGGGATTGACAATCGTCAAAGCCATTTCTTAACATGGGATTTCTATAGCCCGTTCAGAAGTCGCCCCAGGAGAGGCAATTCCGAACGGTAATCGCAGTTCCTCCGAGTCTATCTATGATTACGGTTAAGAACCTAACGAAGAGATACGCCCGTACAGTCGCGGTGGATCACATATCATTTGAAGTACAGAAGGGGCAGATTGTGGGTTTCCTCGGTCCCAACGGGGCGGGGAAAACCACCACCATGCGCATCCTTACGTGCTTCCTTCCGCCCACTGAGGGCACCGCCAATGTGGCCGGCTTCGACGTACTGGAACAGCCCATGGAGGTGAAGAAGCGCATCGGCTACCTTCCCGAGACGCCGCCGCTCTATCCGGAAATGGAGGTGGATGAGTATCTCACCTTCGTCGGCAAGCTGAAGGGCATGTCGGGGCCCAGCCTGGCCACTCGCGTGGGCGAAGTTTCCGAACGTTGCGCCATCGCCGACGTGCGCAAGAAGCTGATTTCCAAGCTTTCCAAAGGCTACCGCCAGCGCGTGGGATTGGCGCAGGCCATCATTCACAATCCCGATGTTCTGATTCTGGACGAACCCACCGCTGGATTAGATCCCAAACAGATCATCGAGACGCGCGACCTGATTCACGGTTTGTCGGGTGACCACACCATTATCTTGAGCACCCACATTCTGCCGGAAGTGGAACACATCTGCCAGCAGGTGATCATCATCAACAAAGGGAAGGTGGTGGCCACGGATTCGGTGCAGAACCTGCAGAATCGCGCGCGCGGGGCTGAGTCCATCGTTCTCGAAGTGGAGGGCCGCGACGGCGATCTGGACGCCAAGCTCATCCAGCAGCGCCTGGAAATGGTTTCGGGCGTCAGCAGAGTGGTCTTCAAGGAAACGCGTAGCAACCGTTCCTTCTTCGAAGTAGAGAGCTTGAAAGACCGCTTCATCCGAGGAGATCTGGCCCGCGCGGTAGTGGAAGCCGGTTGGAATCTGAATGAACTGCGGCCCTCCGCCATGAGCCTGGAAGAAATCTTCCTGCAATTGACGGGTGCTGAAAAAATCGATCCGGAGTCCCTTCCGGTGGAAGAAGAAGTTGCGCCGGCGCCCGCTGCCGTTGCCCAAGGGGAGAGTAAATGAGAAACATTCTGATCATTTGCAGGAAAGAGCTTCGCAGTTACTTCGTTTCGCCCATAGCGTATCTGTTGTTGACCATGTTCGCGCTGATATTCGGATTCTTCTTCTGGAATTCGGTGGGTTACTTCAACATGATGGGCCTGGAATCGCAGATGCGCGGCCAGGGTTTCCCCATGAGCGTGAATGAATATGTCATCCGGCCGCTGCTCTCCAACGTCAGCGTGATTGGCCTGTTCTTCATTCCCATGATCACCATGCGGCTGTTCGCGGAAGAGAAGCGCAGTGGAACCATTGAACTGCTGGCTACTTCGCCCATTCGCGACATCGAAGTGATCATCGGCAAATGGCTGGCCGCGCTGATTCTGTATATGGTGATGCTGGCGTTCAGCGCCGTCAATTTCGCGTTTCTGTTCAAATACGGCAATCCGGATTGGAGGCCGCTGGCCATCGGCTATTTGGGGCTGCTGCTGCAGGCCGGAGGGCTGCTGGCGATAGGTACTTTCATCTCCACGCTGACCAAGAATCAGATCATCGCCGGTGCCGCGACTTTCGGAGTCTGTTTGATGCTGTGGGTGATGGAGTGGGTGGCCGGATACGAAACCGCGGCCTGGGCTAAAGTGCTCGCGTACCTTTCCGTCATTACCCATTTTGAGTCGTTTGCCAAGGGCGTCCTCGATTCCAAAGATGCCTTGTATTATGTCTCGCTGATCTTCCTGGGGCTGTTTCTGACATCGCGCTCCATGGAATCTCTGCGCTGGAGGTCGTAAGTGAATACCGAGTGGCTTAAAGCAAGACAAACGAAATACGCGGCCTACGCGACAACTTACATCATCATCGTCCTGGCGGTGCTGGTGGTAGCGAACTTCCTGGCGAATCGCTATAACAAGTCGTTTGACGCGACCGCCAATAAGCGCTACAGCCTTTCCGACCAGACCAAGAAGATCGCGCACGGATTGAAACAGGACATCACCATCCAATACTTCGACAAACCAAGCGGAATGCAAACCGGCAAGGATCTGCTGGATCGCTACGCCATGCTCTCGCCGAAGATTCACGTCGAGTACATCGATTATTTGAAGCATCCGCAATTGGCGCGGGCGGCCAATATCCAGCGCGAAGGCGAAGCCATCGTCTCCAACGGACAGAAGCAGGAAGAAGCCAAAACCTTCGACGAAGAAGGCATCACCGGCGCCATCATCCGGACACTCAAAGGCGGCGAACGCACGGTTTGCGTGGCCACGGGAAGCGGCGAGCATCGGCTGGAAGACACCACCGCGGAAGGGATGAGCGAATTTCAAAGCTCGGTTCAAAAGGACAACTACAAAGTCAAGACGATCAACTTTCTCGAAAAAGCCGAAGTTCCTGCGGAATGCACCACGCTGGTAATCGCAGGGCCTTCGGGCGACTACATACAGCCCGCCGTGGACGCCATCAAGAAATACGTCGAAGGCGGCGGCCGCGCCCTGATTATGCTGGATCCTCCGCTGAAAGTTGGCCGGAAAGAGATCGGCGATAACGACGCGCTGCTGGCCTTGCTGAGCAGCTGGGGCGTCACCGTGGACAAGAACCTGATCCTCGATGAAAATCCGGTGGCCCAACTGGTTGGCCTTGGACCGGAGGTGCCGGTGGTAACAACTTACGAGTCGCACCCCATTGTGAACGACCTGGCTGGAACTGCTACCGGCTTCCCGGTTTCGCGTTCTCTGGAAATCAAAAACGGAGACAAAACCACGGTGACCAAGCTCTTTTCCAGCTCGCGGAACAGCTTCGCCACAACCACGCTCAACGCGCCTGAAATCCGCATCGATCCCAACAAAGACAAACAGGGACCGTTTGTTTTGGCCGCTGCCGGGACCTATAACACGGGCAAAGAAAACAGCCAGGGCCGTTTCGTCGTAGTGGGAAATTCCCGTTGGGCCGCCAACAATTTCCTGCGTTTCAACGGCAACAAGAACCTGCTTTTGAACATGCTGAACTGGCTCTCTTCCGATGAAGATCTTATTTCCATCCGGCCCAAGGAGCCGGAAGATCGCCGCATCAGTTTGACGCAAGCCCAGTTCCTGCATGCTCAGCAGCGGTGAGCCAGTTCATGTTGCCGCTCATTGTTATCATCGGCGGCGTAATGGTTTGGTGGAAGAGAAGATAACATGCGGGTGCGTGGTCTACTGGTTGCCTTTCTCGTGCTGGCGGCGCTCTTCGTTGCCTGGTATTTTTCGAACAAGCAGAAATCCGCGGAGGCAGCCAAACCGCCGACCGACGTTCCGCCCAAGATCCTGGCTCTTCCGGACGGCGACATTACCAGGATCGCGCTCAGGAAGCATGACCAGGACGAGGTAATACTCAACAAAAACGCGGCCGGGAAATGGCAGATCACTTTTCCGAAACCGTACGGAGCCGATCAGGACGCTGCCAACGCGCTGGCCACCGCGGTCGGCACGGTTACTTCCGATAAAGTGATCGAGGACAAAGCCACCGATCTCGCGGGTTTTGGATTGAAAGCGCCCAACACGGAGATCGACATCACCACCAAGAAGGGCGCGGTCAAGAAGCTGCGCATCGGCGATGATGCTCCTGCAAATGGCGGGACCTACGTGTCGCTGGATGGCGACCCGCGGGTGTTCACCGTTGCCAGTTACACCAAGAGCAACCTGGATAAGTCGCTCAACGATCTTCGCGACAAGCGGCTGCTCACTTTCGAGCAGGACAAACTCAGCCGCGTGGAGTTGATCGCGAAGAAGCAGGACATCGAGTTCGGCCGCGACAAAGATCAATGGCAGATTGTGAAGCCGAAGCCCCTCCGCGCCGACGGTTTGCAGGTGGAAGAGCTGATCCGCAAGGTCAAGGACGCCAAGATGGACCTGACGGTTTCTGAGGAAGACGCAAAAAAAGCGGCCGCGGCCTTCAATTCGGGAACTCCGGTGGCCACCGTGAAGATGACCGATCCATCGGGAACCCAGCAGCTGGAAATTCGCAAAGTAAAAGACGATTACTATGCGAAATCGAGCGTGGTGGACGGCGTTCACAAAGTAACCAGCGATCTGGCCACCGGGTTGGACAAAGGCGTGGACGATTTCCGCAATAAGAAACTCTTCGACTTCGGATTCAACGATCCGAACAAGATCGAAATGCACGACAACGGCAAAACGTACGCCTTCGAAAAAAAGGGCGAGGATTGGCTGGCCGGCGGCAAGAAGATGGACAGCACCAGCGTGCAGTCTTTTGTGGACAAACTGCGGGACCTGGCAGCCAGCAAATTTATCGACACGGGAACATTCGGAGCCCAGGTAATGGATATCAGCGTGACATCGAATGACGGCAAGCGCGTGGAGAAAGTATTAATCTCTAAGCAGGGCAATGATTACGTTGCGAAGCGGGAGAACGAGCCTGCTCTCTATGGAATGGACGCGAAGACCGTCGACGATCTCTCCAAAGCCGCGGCCGATGTCAAGGAAGCCCAGCCGCCCAAGAAAAAGTGATCCGATCGCGGCTAATCGTGGCTAAATGACCGGCCTGCTCACCGACCTCTACCAGCTCACCATGTCGGCGGGGTACTTTGAGGCCGGCAAAGCCAACGAAATAGCTACATTCGAATTGTTCTTCCGGCACCTGCCGCGCTACCGCAATTTTGTTTTGGCGGCGGGGCTGGAACAGGTGGTGGACTACCTGGCGAAGTTGAACTTCACCGACGAACAGATCCGCTATCTGAAGTCGCTGCCGCAGTTCAAAGGGGTCCCGGAAGAATTTTTCGACGTGCTGCGAGGGCTGCGCTTCACCGGCGATCTTTTCGCCATGCGCGAGGGCACGCCGGTTTTCGCGGGCGAGCCGTTCGTGACGGTTCGCGCGCCGCTGCTTGAGGCGCAGATCGTCGAGACTTTTCTGCTGGCCAGCATCGGTTTCCAATCCCTGATTGCCACGAAGGCCGCGCGGATGGTGGAAGTGGCGGGCGGCCGCGCGGTGGTTGATTTCGGCACCCGGCGCGCGCATTCTCCGGAAGCCGGCGTGCTGGCCGGCCGGGCCGCGTACATTGGGGGGTGCGTAGGAACCAGCAATACCGAGACCGGCTTCCGCTATGGCATCCCGGTATTTGGAACAGCGGGACACAGCTGGATTCAGGCTTTTCCGACGGAGCGCGAGGCTTATGAGCGTTTGCAAAAGTTGTTGGGTGAAGCGACCGTTTATTTGATCGACACCTACGATACGATTGCGGGCGCGAAGCTGGCGGCATCGCTCGGAAGGCCGCTGTGGGGCGTTCGCCTGGATAGCGGAAATCTGGTGGAACTTTCCCGCGCCGTCCGCAAGATCCTGGACGACGCCGGGATGGCGGATGTAAAAATCATGGCCACTAGCGATCTGAATGAATACAAGATTCTGGAGTTTGCCGCGGCGCGCGCGCCCATCGACGCATTTGGAGTGGGCACCGATCTGGCCACTTCCACCGATTCGCCCAACCTGGGCGTGGTGTATAAACTGGTGGATCTCAACGGCCGTTCCACGGCGAAATTCAGCGAAGATAAACATACGCTCCCGGGCGCGAAGCAGGTATTTCGATTCGCGACATATGACTGCGTGGCATGTTCCTGGGAATGCCTGGGCTGCGAGCCGGGCGATGCCGAGGGCGAGGCGCGGGCGCTGCTGCGTCCGGTACTGCTGGGCGGCAAGCTGGTGGAACCGTTGCCGGAAGTAACGGCTGCGCGAAACCATGCGGCCGAATCCATCCAGCGCTTGCCCACCGCGATTCGCAGCCTGTTCGATACCGATCAAAAATATCGCATAGAGCACAGCGCGGAGCTGATAGCGCTCTACGAGAAGGTGCAAAGTGAAAACGGTCTTCTTCGATATCGACACGCAGATTGATTTCATGTATCCCGCCGGCGCGTTGTACGTGCCCGGCGCCGAGCGGATTGTTCCGGCAGTGGCTGAACTGAACCGGCGCGCTCCGCTGGTTATTTCCACCATGTGCGCGCACGCGGAAGACGATCCGGAGTTCAAGATCTATCCGCATCATTGCGTGGTTTCCACTGCCGGGCAGTTGAAGCCGGCCGCGACACTGTTGGACAAAAGCGATGCGGCGCGGCAGGTGATACTCGAAAAGCAGGAGCTGGATTGCTTCAGTAATCCGCGGTTGGAGACGTTGCTCGGGGAATTGGGGACGCAACGCGCGGTGGTTTATGGCGTGGTGACGGAGATCTGCGTGCGCTTCGCTGCGTTTGGATTGCTGAAGCGCGGGCTGCGCGTGGAAATGGTTACCGATGCGGTGCAGGCGCTGGATGAAGGTGCGGCCGGGAAAATGTTTTCGGAATTCCGGGCGGCTGGGGGGCATTTGATTTCGCTTGGGGAGGCATGAGTTACGCTCCCTTGCGGTCGCGGCTCGGTTGCTTTCTCGTTGGCATGACAGTGCTGGTGGGATGCAGGCAGAAAGAGGCGGCCTCTCTGCCCGTGTACGATCTGAACGTGGCGGATCCGGCGCTGCAGGGGCGGGTACTGCGCGGTTTTTACGGCGGCGATACGGGCTGGAAGTGGACCGGGCGCATGTTCGCTGTTTTATTGGATGCGCCTCCGCCAGTGGAGCAGCCTACCTATCTGATTTTGGATTTCAACGCGCCGGATGAGCTGATGAGCGCGGTGAAAGACGTGACGGTGACCGCGCTGGTAAACAGCGAAGTTATCGGAAGCCAGAAGTACAACGCGAGCGGACGTTACTCGCTGCAACTCGAGGTGCCGGCGAGGCTGCTGAAGAAATCGCCCGCGGAGGTGGAATTCGAGATGGATCATGCGACCAGAGTAAAGGGCATGCGGCATGAGATCGGGTTGATTGTGGTGGAAGTGCAGTTCAGGCACAATGAAAAAACTGCAAAAGGCACCGACTCCCTTACGGTCGCGGTTCGGTAGCGTCGTCGAGGTAAGCCAGGTAGGCGCGGATTAAGAGGTACGTGTCGTAATAATCGTCCAGGTGAATGGCGCTGAGCTGGTCGCGAGGGCTGTGGAGGATGGGCCAGTTGTCCGCGGTCACGGAGTGAATGGTGATGGATGGAATTTTCCTGTCCTGAAAAGAGTCAGAATCGGACCGGCCGAGGTTGCGGACGTTCATCATGCTCAAAGGAAGATTGGAACGGTGGGCTACCGTTAGCAGGGCCTGAGCGAGCTTTTTGTCGGCGAGATCCATTTTGGCCGGCGATAAACCCAGCGAATCGAGGTTGACCATGGCGGCGATGTTGGCGCGGGCTTCTTTGCTGAGCTGGTGTACGTAGAAACTGGATCCAACCAACCCTTCTTCTTCGTTGGTAAAACCGATGAAGATGAAGGTGTGATGGCGAGGGGTTTCCTTGAGGCTTTGAAACAGGCTAGGGAGCAGTGAACATCCGCTCCAGTTGTCCACCACGCCTTTTCCACGATCGACGAAATCGAAATGCGCGCCCACGATGATCTGGGAGCCGGTGCTGCCTGGCAGGGTGCAAATCACGTTGGGCGCCTGCGCATGTTTGACGCGTTGCTCCGTCAGATTATCGCCGGTGCAGCCGGCTTCCTCGAACATCGACTGCAGCCGCAGCTCTCGCTTGAGATTGGTGTCCTCATAGGAGCGCAGGCGGCGATCGATTTCGGCTTTGGGAATTTGGCCGGCTGCCAGCAGAGCCGCCAGCAGCAGAGACAGAGTCAGACGTGCCACTCGAGCGCTCCATTCCGGCTGCGGTGGTGCACCTTGCCTTGGCGCTCTAGGTATTCGAGATGAGCAAGAACTTCGAAGACGGCGAAATGGTGATTGATGGGTGAAAGCTCACGGCGCCACATCACGCCGACCATTTGATGCGCGGTGCGGGGGGAGGCGGCGAGCAGGTTGACGATTTCGGCGCAACGTTCCCGATGATGGCCGATGGTTTGGGCAATCCAGGCGCGATGTCCGGAAAAAGGATCGCCGTGGGAAGGGATGATGAGATCGATATCGAGCGCGGCCAGCAGCTGCAGCGATTCCAAGAAACTCGGCCAGCATGTCGCGGCCGGGATGCCAGGCGATATTGGGAGTGATGTTTTCGAGAATCTGGTCGCCGGAGAAGAGCAGCTTTCGATCGCGCGAGTAGAGGCAAATGTGTCCAGGCGAATGGCCGGAGGTCCAGATGATTTCGAGGGGGCCCAGAGCGGTTTCCAGTTTTTCGCCGCCGGCAAACAATTCGGCGGGAGTAAGCGGATGAAAATTCTCGCGCATCTCGGCGAAATGCTCCTCCATGCGGGTTTCGAGCGACGGTGGAACGCCGGATTCGGTGTAGGCTTGCCGGAGCCAGGGGATGCGGCGATTGCCGCTGGTGATGAGGCTCAAATGCTCGGCTTCGGCCTGGTGCATGGCGAGCTGGGCGCCGGTGAGTTCGAGCAATCGCGCGGCCATGCCCATGTGATCGGGGTGCATGTGGGTGAGGACAATCCGGCGGATTTGGGGCCAGGCGATGCCGCGCTCGCGCAGGGCAGCGTGGAGGGTTTCAAAGGCCGGCGCTGTGTGCATTCCGCAATCGATCAAAACGAAGCCAGACGGGAGCGGGACCAGGAAGACGTTTACGGATTCGAGCTCGAAGGGGAGCGGTAGCGCGAGCGAAAGAACGCCGGGATAAACTTCGCGAAACGAAGCCATCTACACCGCATCGCTGGCGTGATAGGAGCTGCGGACCAGGGGTCCGGATTCCACGTGTGAAAAGCCCATCTCATAGCCGAGCCGTTTGAATTGGTCGAACTCGCTTTGGGGGACGTAGCGGATGATGGGCAGGTGCTTGGAAGATGGCCGCAGATATTGGCCGAGGGTGAGGATATCTACATGGTGAGCGCGGAGATCGCGCATGACTTGTTCGGCTTCTTCGGGATTTTCGCCGAGTCCCAGCATGAGGCCGGATTTGGTTGGGACGGAGGGCGACAATTTCTTAGCATAGGCCAGCATGTCGAGGGAGCGTTCGTAGCGGGCGCCGAGACGGACCTGGCGATAGAGGCGCGGAACGGTTTCGATGTTGTGATTGAGAACATCGGGAAACGCGTTCATGACCGTTTCCATAGCAAAGTGAGAACCTTGAAAATCCGGGACCAGCACTTCCACTTTGCAGCCGGGAATGCGTTCGCGAATGGCCTGGATGGTGAGGGCGAAGAGTTCGGCGCCGCCATCCTTGCGATCGTCACGATTGACGCTGGTGACCACGGCGTATTTGAGTCCCAGGATGGCGCAGGCTTCGGCGACGCGGCGCGGTTCGTCGTAATCGACGGCCAAGGGCGGGCCTTTCTGGACGGCGCAAAATCCGCAGCGGCGGGTGCAGACATTGCCGAGGATCATGAAGGTTGCGGTGCGCCGATTCCAGCACTCGCCGGTGTTGGGGCAGGCGGCACTTTCGCAGACGGTGTGCAATTTCAAGTTGTCGACCAGGCGTTTCAGCTCGCGATAATTTTCGCCGGCGGGCGCGGGGGCGCGGAGCCAGGCGGGGCGGGAGGGTTGGGGGTTGATGGAGACGAGCACTACTTCTATTTTGCGGGACGATCGTAGGGATTGTCCATGACGGTGGGTGGTTGCTGGTGGCTGGTGGCTGGTTGCTGGTTACTGGTGGCTGGTGGCTGGTTGCTGGTTAGTGGCGCATCCAGCGGCGAGTTGTTGGTGCTACGGACCGAAGCCGCGGTTCATGTCCCAGAGCGGGTAATGCGGCAGAGCGCCAGCCGGATCACGCACGAATGCTTCCGTCTGAATTACCAAACCCGCTGCGCTGGCGTGCCGCAGGCCCAATGTCGAGGCGGCCTAGGGCCGGTGTCTGGGTACCGGCGCGGGCCGTTCCCGGAGGCGGTTTCAGGCCATCAGACAGTTCGCCTCTCTTCAGCAGAGTCGCCAGCGATTCCCGAATTTGTTTCTTGCCGCGGCCGCGCGCAGGGTCTCCTTCAACGATGATGTACGGCTTGTGCGGCCAGCCAATGCCCGCGGTTTCTTCCGAACAGCCGGTTCGTTTGGGAATCTCTGAGAACGCGGATCGCGTTTGCGCATAGCGAAATCGGCGTTTGGGACTCACGTTCGAAATCGAGCGCGAACGCGCGCGTTTACGACAACCACTTGTCCAGATGATCTTGCACGAACTCGTCGTCTGAGAGATGCGGATACGCGCGGCAGACCCGATCGATTTCTTCCAACTGGCCTGGCGAAAGACCTTCGTCGGGATCCAGGCACCATGTTCCTTCAAGCAATCCTTGACGCCGCAGAATTTCGTGCAGACCCGCGATGCAGCCGCGAAATTGATTGGCTGGATCGAAGAACGCGGCATTTGCGTCGGTCACTTGTTGCGCCAGGGTCACAAGCGAAGGGAAGTCGCGTGCAGCGTGGACAGCGGCGAGATGTGCCACAGCGGTCCGCGTCCAGAATGCCCAGTGGCCCAGCAATCCACCAACGATGCTGGCTTTGCGACCTCCGAAATCGAACGTTGTGAGCAGATCGATAATGATGTTGTCGTCGTTGCCGGTGTAGAGCGCGATCTCGCCGGCGCGCCCGGATTCCGCCACTGCGCGGACCACGTCCAGCGTCTGATAGCGATTGAACGGCGCAATTTTGATAGCCACCACATTGTCAATGTCCGCGAATTCGCGCCAGAAGCTGTAAGGCAGCAGCCGTCCGCCGACGCCCGGTTGCAAATAGAAACCGATGACCGGAATCACTTGCGCCACCGTCCGAACGTGCTCGATTAACTGCGGCACTGATGCAGTGCGCCAGGCGCCCAAGCTAAGCAGCACAGCGTCGTAGCCTAGCAGCGCCGCCAATTCCGCTTCCTGCATAGCTTGCGCGGTGAGGCCGCACACTCCTGCAATTTTGGCGACGGGACGTTGCCGCATTTCTTCGATGGCCAATTCCAGCACGGGCCGGAATAACCCGAAGCGTGGCTCGCGGATGGCGAACTGCGTCGTGTGCACGCCGACGGCGATTCCACCGGCTCCAGCGTCCAGATAATATCGCGTAAGGGCGCGCTGGCGGCGCTCATCCAGCTTTCGTGCGGAATTCAAGGCCAAGGGATGAGCTGGAATGACGTGACCTTGCTGAAGATGCTGGCGGATGTCCATTATTAGTACCGGCCATCCCTTGCTTCAAAGTGTGTTGGTTTATTCAGTAACCTGCCGCCGCTCGAAATCCAGTGCGCCACCCAGTCCATCATTTGAGTGGCTGAGATTTTGGGAAGGCCAAACAGTCTGTGCGATTCCGAAGCGTTGCTGAGAAGGGCAGTGTCGCTTTCCGCACCGGAAAAAGTAGGAGCTTTCCCGAACCTTCGTCCGAATTCGCTCGCGATATCACGTACGGGCAACTTTTCAGGGCCGGTGATATTGAGAATTCGCGGCGGGGCCTGGCAATAAGCGAACGATCGCAGGCACATGGAATTAGCATCGCCCTGCCAGATCACATTTACCATCCCCGTTCGCAAATCAACGGGCCGACCTTCCAAAACTGCGGAAGCAATGTCTACTAACACGCCATATCGAAGATCCACGGCGTAGTTGAGACGCAGCAGCACAACATTGGTCTGGAACCGGCTGGACGCGTACTCGAACATCCGCTCCCGGCCGAGGACCGACTGCGCGTACTCGCCCGCCGGCGCCACGGGCGATGATTCCACGGATCCATTGCCCGATGCTGGTTCCAATCCGTACACATTTCCGGAAGAGAACGCCACAATTCGTGAAGCTCGATATCTTTCGGCAACCAGGCCCGGTAAGAAAGTGTTCATGGCCCAGGTCAAATGTTCGGAGCCGTTTGTGCCAAACTTCCGCGCGGCCATGAACACGACGTTGGGCGCATCAGGAAGTTGCGCGAGCGCGCCGGGTTCTAAAAGGTCCGAAGAGATGGTCTCGATGCCCGATGCACGAAGATCGCTGGCGATGGAGGCATCGGAAAAGCGCGCCACAGCGATGACGCGCTTGTTCGAAGCGCGGCGGGCGAGTTTTGCCAGGCTGGGGCCCATCTTGCCGCCGGCGCCCAGGATCAGCAGGTCCCCACCCAGCGCGGCGAGCGCTTCGATATCTTCTTCGGAGGGCCGCGATAGCCGTTCTTCGAGTTCTGCTTCGTTGTCGATGGTCTGCATGGCTAACCAAGTTCGAAACCGGCAATGGCGTAGATCCAGTCTTCCCGGCTACGCAAATCCCGGCCACGCACCATTCTGACCAATTTTCGTTGTGGAGTGAATCCCAGCTCGGCGGCCAGGTCTTTGGCCATCTGGTTTTGCGGAAGCAGATCCCAGTAAGATTCTTCGTCCGCGCAGGCCTGAATGGAACGGCGCGCAAAATCCGCGCTTCGGGAAATGCACGGGCCAATGTAGTTCGCCACGCGGCCAGGCCGGGAGAAGCAGAATCCCTCAGCATGCGCATAAACTTTACTTCGTTCAGACAATGCGGACAACAGTGCAGATCGATCTGCACCGTAGGCTTCTATCTCATGGGTTAAGAGTTGGGCAGGCTGAAGGCTTGATTCACTGTCGGCTCGCCGGGGGCGCCACCACCGTTCCACCGGCTGCTCCACGCGAAATCCAAGACTTTCATAGAGCGGTTGACCCTGATCCGTTGCGTCCAGTTTCAAAGATTCGATACCCAGCCGATCCGCATGTTCAATAGCGTGCAGCAGCAAAGATCGAGCAAAACCGCGGCGGCGATAGGCGGCATTGGTCAACACCATGCCGATCCACCCGAGTTGCTTGCCGTAGCAGGCGAGCGTCGCGGTTGAAACCAGCCGTCCATCGGCTTCGATGCCGAAACAATTCTCGGGATTGAGCCGCAACAGCATCCGCCAGTCATCCTCGGTTTGATTCCAGGCAGCCTCGGCCGAAAGTTCCGCCGCGATGGCGATATCCTGGGGCTGGAGGGGGCGAAGCATTGAATCACCCTTTAGTTTTGCATTCGGTGAGCTACTCCGGTTCCTGGGGTCAGCAGTTTCTTCCCGTGGAACAATTCCTGGACAAGGCCGCGGATCTTGGTTTCGACGGCGTGATGCTGATGGCCAAACGTCCACACCTGTCGATTTTGGATTGGAATCCGGCCGCGCGAGCTCGACTGCGTTCGCATGCGGAGAAACTTAACTTACATGTTGCCTGCATTGCCGGGTACACCAATTTCACCGCCGACCTGGAGCACCGCGATATTCCGAACCGCGAATTTCAGATCCAACACGTGGTGGAGCTGGCGGAGATGGCGCGCGATCTGGGATGCAACCTGGTGAGAGTGTTCACCGGATATGAGCAATGTTCGATGACGCTGGAGGCGCAATCTAAGCTGGTAGTGGAATCGCTGCGGGAATGTTCCGGCCGGGCAGCGGAGCTGGGCGTTACCATCGGAGTTCAGAATCATCACGACGTCGCCTGTGATTTCGAAAGCCAATACGAACTCATTCAGGAAGTAAACGCTCCCAACTGCCGGGCGATGTTCGACGCGTGGGCTCCCGCGCTGCAAGGAATGGACCTCGAAGCCGCGGCCGCAAAGATGGCCAAGATCACGGTGTACACAACCACGGCGAACTATGCTCTGCGGCCGCGTTTTCGGTATCACCCCGAGTTGGTGAACTATGAAAAGCTGCTTCCCACGGTGCAGGCCGTTCCAATGGATGAGGGCTTCATCGACTATCGCAGCTTTCTTGCGCATCTTGAGCAAGGCGGTTTTGAGGGGCCCGTGGCTTATGAGATGTGCTCACCGTTGCGTGGCGGCGGCAGCCTAGAAAACCTGGATTTGTACGCCCGCAAATTTCTTAGTTTTATGCAGGCTCGCGACATGCGAGCGTTTGAAGCAGTAGAATGAAATCGCATCATGGAAAATATCACTAGACGCGGATTTGCCGGCGCAGTGGCGGGAATCGGAATGCTGGCCAACACGAAGATTTCATCCGCGCCGTCGGAAGACTCCGCGGGTTTCAAACTGGGCGTGGCCAGCTACTCACTTCGGAAGTTTTCGAGAACGCAAGCCATCGAGATGGTGAAGCAGTTAAACACGCGCTATATCTCAGTCAAGGACTTCCATCTTCCCCTTAACGGTACGCCCGAAGAAATTGCGCGCGGCCGGAAGGAGTTCGATGACGCCGGGCTGATCGTGCTGAGCGGCGGCGTAATTTCCTTTCCGAAAGACGATGACGCCGACATCCGGCACAAGTTTGAATATGCCAAGCTGGCCGGATTTCCGATGATCACGGCTATGCCGACAGCGAAGACTTTGCCCAAGGTGGAAAAGATGGTGAAAGAGTACGACATTCGCATGGCGCTGCACAATCACGGCAAGAGCGACAAGAATTTTCCCACGCCACAGGACGCCCTCAGGGCGGTCGAAGGAATGGATCCACGCTGCGGGCTATGCATCGACGTTGGTCATACGGCTGAAGCCGGGGCGGACGTGGTGGAGTCTATCCACATGGCCGGTTCGAGGCTGCTGGACGTTCACATCAAAGACGAGAGCGACCTATCGAGTGAAGCTTCCCAGGTACCGGTGGGCGAGGGACACATGCCTATCCCAGCGATTTTCCGGGCGTTGAAGAAGTTGAATTATACCGGCGGCGTGATGTTGGAATACGAAGTCGACGAAAACAATCCCATGCCGGGAATGGCCAAGAGCTTCGCGTACATGCGCGGGGTGCTGGCGGGCATGCAGGTGTAAAAGGAGATTTATGCAACGCAGACACTTTCTACTTGGTTCGGCCGCGGCCGCAATCGCACAGCGGACCGTTTTGGCCAGCCCCAACGATACCGTTCGCGTGGCGTGCGTGGGTGTGCGCTCGCAAGGCCGCGCGCATATCAACCACTACGCCAAGATGCCCAATGTGCAGATCGCGGCGGTGTGCGATATTGACGAATCCATTTTGAACGCCCGGCTGGATGATATCGAAAAACTGGGCCTGAAGCGTCCCGCCGGCTACACCGATTTCCGCAAGCTGCTGGAGGACAAAAGCATCGATGCGGTATCCATCGCCACTCCAAACCATCACCACACCTTGCAAACCATCTGGGCTTGCCAGGCCGGAAAAGACGTGTACGTGGAGAAGCCCTGCTCCCACGATATGTTCGAGGCGCGCCAAATTGCGACGGTCATGGAGAAGTACAACCGCATTGTGCAGCACGGTACCAACAGCCGCTCCGGCATCGCGCGCGAAGCCGTTCAGAAAATCCACGAGGGGTTGATCGGCGATGTCTATATGGCGCGCGGGTTGTGCTTCAAATGGCGCGATACCATCGGTCGCACGCCGGTTTCGCCGGTTCCACCTGGAGTCCATTATGATCTATGGCTGGGGGGCGCGCCGCAGCACGCATTCACCAAGAACCGCTTCCATTACAACTGGCATTGGTTCTGGGATTACGGCAACGGGGACATCGGCAATCAAGGCATCCATCAGATGGACGTGGCGCGCTGGGCTCTGGGTGTGAAATATCCAACCAAGGTGAGCGCCATCGGCGGCCATATGATGTTCGATGACGACCAGGAAACGCCCAATTTATTGACGGCGACTTACGAGTTTGACGAAGGCGGTAGAAAGCGCATCCTGGTTTTCGAAGTCCGCCATTGGATGACCAATCACGAAGCCGGCATGGGCGAGAACGGCACTTCGCCGAACACGGTGGGGACCATCATTTATGGGCCCAAGGGATATGTTGCCGTTTGGGATGAGGACAACGGGCGCTACCAGAGCTTCCTGGGCAAAGAGCAGCAGCCGGGGCCCTCGGGCAAAGACCAGGGCAACAATTGGGCCAACTTTATCGCCGCGGTTCGCAGCCGCAAACCTTCGGACTTGAACGCGCCCATCACCGAAGGCGCCATTTCCACCATGCTGGTGCATCTTGCGAATATTTCCTATCGCGTGGGCCGCACTCTTTATTTCGATCCCGAAACGTACTCTTGCAAAGGGGATGCGGAAGCGAACGCCATGTTCCGGCGAAAATATCGCGCTCCGTTTGAAGTTCCTGAACTGGTGAGTTAGACATGGGAAACTCTAATGGAAAATTCTAAACAGCCAACGCGCCGCAATTTTGTTGAGCAAGCTTCAACGCTCGCTGGATTGGGAGCGGTGATGCAATCGTCAGCGCTTTCCTACAGCCGCATCATCGGCGCCAACGATCGTATTTCTCTCGGTCACATCGGCATCGGCCACCGCGGCTCGGAACTTGCCGGGATGGCGCCAAAGCTCAAGGATAAATATAACTTCGAGCTGACCGCGGTCTGCGATCTGTGGAGCGTCAATCGCGAGCGTGCGGCCGATCGAGGCGAGAAAAATTACGGGCGCAGGCCGCGAACGTTCCAATACATGGACAAGATGCTGGAGTTAAAGGACCTGGATGCGGTTTTCATCTCCACTGCGGATTTCCAGCACTCTTTGCACCTGAAAACCGTTCTCGAAGCCGGTAAAGACGCTTATTGCGAGAAACCGATGGCCACGGAACTAGCGGACGCGAAAGCCGCGCGCGACGCGTTCTTGAAGACCGACCGGATAGTTCAAATCGGCTCGCAACATCGCAGTGAGCCATACCAGCGCGAGACCAAGAAGGTGATTGACAGCGGCGCGCTGGGCCAGGTTACCAAGATCGAGCTGGTCTGGAATTATCACGGCCCCCGATGGCGCGGCCGGCCGGAAGTGAAGCAGATTCGGGAACAGGACACGGATTGGAAGCGCTGGCTGCTGCATAAACCGTATCGCCCGTTCGATCCGCGCGCGTACTTCGAATTTCGTTTATATCGCGATTTTTCGTCCGGAATCGCCAGCCAGTGGATGGTGCATGCCATCGATCTGATGAATTACTTCCATGAGGACAAGTTTCCCAGCTCCGCGGTGGCGCACGGCGGCGTTTACGCGTGGCCCGATGGCCGCGAGAATCCAGATACGTTCCAAGCCCTTTTGGAATATCCGAAGGGTTTTCTTCTGAGCTACGCCACCAGCTTTGGGAACGACTGCGATAGCTTTTCGCGCATTATGGGGAAGAAGGCCACGCTGATCAACGAAGGCGGCGAAGGCAGCCCGCGTTGGCTGTTGGTGGAAGAAGTTGGCAATCACGAGGACAATCCCTACATCAAGCGGCCGCAGCGTTACATCACTCTTCCGGGCAGCGACAAGCCCGGTCCGCCGGCCATTGGCGACGAGGATCTGTCGCACCAGATCAACTGGTTTTCGTGCCTGCGGTCGAGGCAACAACCCAATACCACGGTGCATGATGGATACGCTTCCGCGGTGGCTGTCATCATGGCCGCGCGGGCGCAGCAGGAAGGCAAGAAGCTTTACTGGAATTCCAAGACGGAAGAGATTGTGGACCAGCCCGTGAAAGCCTAGAGAATGCGAGCAGGCCACGGCATTCGCTGGCGCATTGTCTGGATCCTGTTTTTTTCAACCGCCATCAATTACATCAATCGCCAGACGCTGTCTCTTCTGGCGCCGGTCATATCCAACGAGCTGCATTTCAGCCATGAGGATCTTTCACGGATCTTCGGATCTTTTCAGCTGGCCTACGCCTGGACCTGGCTCATCGGCGGTGTGCTGCTGGATCTGATCGGCGCGCGCTGGGGCTTGAGTCTGGCTGTTATCTGGTGGTCGGCGGCCAGCATTCTTACCGGATTTGCGAACTCCGTTTCATCCTTCAGCTTCTGCCGGTTTCTGCTGGGCATCGGCGAGGGCTTCAACTGGCCTGGCGCGAGCAAAGTTGTCGCGGAATGGTTTCCCGCGCGTGAACGCGGGCTTGCCGTCGCGATTTTCGACAGCGGCTCCAGCATCGGCGCAGCCATTGCCGCGCTGACCATCCCGCTTGTGGCGCTGGCGCTGGGCTGGAGGCAAGCTTTTACCGTGTCCGGAATTCTGGGCCTGGTGTGGCTGGTGTTCTGGTGGAAGAATTATCATCCGCGCGAGAAGCATCCCAAACTATCCGACGAAGAAGCAGCCATCATCGATGACGGCGTGGATAAGACCATGCCGAAAGAACCGTTCCTGGTTGTGCTCAGAAAACTGTGGAAGAATCCGAACGCTTGGGGAATTTTGCTGGGACGCTCGCTGACCGATCCGATGTGGTGGTTCTACGTATTCTGGCTGCCTCAATATTTGAGCGATGCCCGCGGATTCAGCCTGAAGCAGATCGCGGCCTTCGCTTGGATTCCGTTCGTGGCGGCCGACATTGGGAATTTCACCGGGGGCTGGATATCGGGCCTGTTGATCCGGCGCGGCATGCCCGTGATTCGCGCCAGAAAATGGATCTGCGTGGTCACGTGCGTCCCCATGCTGGCCGGCATTCCGGCCGTGTTGGTGCATAGTCCTTTTTGGGCCGTGTTTCTGATCTGCATTGCGCTGTGGGGTTACGCTGCGTGGTCCACCATGGGGCTGACGTTCCCATCCGACCTGTTCGACCAGCGGGTGGTTGGTACGGTCACGGGTTTCAGCGGATTCGGCGCGGGCATGGCCGGAACGGCCGTAACATTGGCGGTGGGCTATATCGTAGATAAATTCTCATACATGCCGGCGTTTTTGTTCGTTTCGTTTTTGCCGGTGTTAGCTACGCTGAGCGTGCTGGCGTTCGTGGGGCGGACCCCGAGGTCCGCGCGGGTCCCCCAGGACCCGCTCCTCGGCTAGCGGCCGACGTGGGCGTCGGCTGCGGACCAGGGGGTCCGCCCTACCCAGTGAGATACAATTCTTTCCATGCGGTTTGTTCTTGCGGCGATTGTCGCGCTTCCCCTTTTCTGCCAGCCTAGCGCCAACATTTTGTTGAAGCCTGGCCATGAGCCCGGCCAGCCCGTGGACGACGAGTATACAAAGAAGATTCGTGAATACACCACGGAGCCGTTCTTCAACTCTCCGCTGACCGATTATCTGCCGGCATCGAAGACCGTGCCGACGCCCAAGGCCGTGCTGGGCGATATCGCCGGCGCGCCCGGCATTCTGCCTTATTCGCAAGATGTTTATCGCTACATGCGCATGTTGGAAAAAGCCAGCCCGCGCGTGAAGGTGTTCAGCATCGGCAAGACCGAGGAAGGCCGCGAGATGATCGCCGTGGCGGTGGCATCGGAGAAGTTGATCGCGTCGCTTCGACGAGAACCGCGCCCGGTTGGCCAAGCTGGCTGATCCGCGCACTATCAATCTTGACGATGCCGAGGCCGAAAAGCTGATCGCTGCCTCAACGCCCATCTACTACATCACCGGAACCATCCATTCGCCCGAAACCGGCGCGCCCACGGCGCTGATGGAACTGGCTTACCGCCTGGCCGTGGACGAAAGCGCGTATATCCGGGCCATTCGCGAAAACGTAATCACGTTGATCACGCCCATCGTGGAAGTGGACGGGCGCGATCGCATGGTGGATATTTATCGCTGGCATCTGGCCAATCCCGGCAAGGAGTGGCCGCCGCTGGTGTATTGGGGCCATTACGTGGCGCACGACAACAATCGCGACGCCATGGGCCTTACCCTGCAGCTCACGCGAAATGTTCTGAACACGTTCGTCGGCTGGAAGGCGCAGGTGCTGCACGATCTGCACGAATCCGTGCCGTATCTTTACGACAACACCGTGGGCGACGGTCCTTACAACGCCTGGATCGATCCGATTCTGGCCGACGAGTGGCAAATGATGGGCTGGAACAACGTTTCGGAGATGACCAAGTTCGGCATGCCGGGCGTCTTCACGCACGGCACCTTCGATACCTGGTCGCCAAGCTATCTGATGTTCATCGCCGCCATGCACAACGGCATCAGCCGGCTTTACGAGACGTTCGGCAACGGCGGTGCGGACACCGAGGAGCGCACTCTGCGCCCGAATGAATACTCGCGCACATGGTATCAAGCAGAATCCGCCGCTGCCCAAGGCCAAATGGTCGCAGCGCAATAACAACAACTACGAAGAGACCGGCGTGCTCACGGGGTTGGCCTACTTCGCCGCCAATAACAAACTGTTCCTGCGTAATTTTTATTTGAAAGCCAAGCGCTCTATCGAGAAGCCGCGCACAGCGGGGCCGGCGGCTTACGTGTTTCCTGCCGACGATCCGCGGCCCGGCGCGCAAGCGGATCTATTAAGGATGCTGCAGGATCAAGGCTGCGAAATTTCGCGCGCCAGCGCGGCGTTTACGGTGATGATGCCGGCGAAGAAAGCTCCGAAGGGTGGGAAGGGCGGCCACGGCGATACCGCCGCGGAAGGTGAAAACGCGTCCGACGGCGGCGAGCACAAGCCTCCGGAAAAACCCAAGCCTGAGCCGCGGACATTTCCAGCGGGAAGTTACGTTCTGCGCATGGATCAGCCCTACAGCCGCATTGCCGATACGCTGCTGGATTACCAATACTGGGCGCCCAACGATCCGCAGAAGGCAATCTACGACGACACCGGCTGGACCTTCGGCGAGCTGGGCAACGTGCAGGTGGCGCGCGTCACCGATATCAAAGTTCTGGATGCATCCATGACTCGCGTGCAGGGGCAGGTGGAGGCGCCGGGCGGCGTGGAGGGCACGGGCGATGTATTTCCTGATCAATCACAACGCGGATAGCGGCTCTGATCACGCTGCGCTATCGCTTCCCTGGCGCGTCGTTCGAAGCGGCCGAGGAGCCATTTGAAGCGGACGGGCACAAGTTCAACCGCGGCTCATTCATCGTGCGCAATGTTCCGGCGGGCGACCTGGGCAAAGCCGGCGCCGAGCTTGGCGTGCAGGTTTACGCGGTAGCATCCGCGCCCAGCGTGAAAACGCACCCCGCGCAGGGCCGCGCGCATCGCGATCATGCACACCTGGTACAGCACGCAAGCCGAGGGTTGGTGGCGTGTTGAATTCGACCGCCTGAAGATTCCCTTCGATTACATCAGCACGCAGACCGCGGCCAGCACCGCCGATCTGCGCTCGAAATACGACGTGATTGTTTTTCCTCCCGGCACTCGCAATCCGCAGACCGTAATCAATGGGATGCCGATGTACGGAAATCCGCTGCCGTGGAAGGTTACCGCGCTCACTCCCAATCTGGGGAAGACCGATCAAACCGACGACATGCGTCCGGGACTCGGCTGGACGGGCCTGGAACATGTGCAGGAGTTTGTGCGCAAAGGCGGCCTGTTGATCACCGCGAACGACAGCGCCAATTTTGCCGTGGCGTTTGGGTTTGCGCCCGGCGTCTCCATCGGCGGCGCGCCAAGGTTGAAGGTAACCGGCTCGGCGCTGCGATCCAAGATGGTGGACGCGGCCAGCCCGATCGTGTATGGCTACAAAGACAACCTGGCCATCTTCGCGTCGAATCCGCCGGTTTTCAATCTGTCGAACATGGCAGGCGGCGGCGGAGGCCGTGGAGCGAACGCAGCGGAGGAGCACGAGCACGCGCCACCGGGCGAGGCACGGCCGACGATCCGGATGTGCCGCAAGGCCGATCGCCCGCGGAGATCCCGGAGGAGCCGCACGCGGAAACCTGGGAGGCACTGCCGCTGACCGACGAGCAGCTTCGCAATCCCGTAAGCGTGATCCCGCCGGCTGACGCGCCCCCGCGTGGTGCTGCGATACGCCAACGCCAATGAGCTGCTGGTCTCCGGCCTGCTGGATAACGGCGGGGAACTGGCGCAACATGCCGCGGTGATCGATTCGCCGTACGGAGAAGGTCACGTGGTGCTGTTCTCGAACAATCCGTTCTGGCGCGCGGAAACCAAAGGCAGCTATTTTCTGGTGTTCAACGCCATTCTGAATTTCGACAACCTGAACGCTGGGAGAAAGCTGGCGACCCGGTAGTGGCCAGTGGCAAAGTGCCTTACGACCGTGGCCTAGTAGTTTTAGTTCCGGTCCCCTCGTTAGGGGGGAGAAGCTTTCGACGGGCGCAGCCGATTAAACAGGCGTGTCAGCCTCGGCTAATTCATTGGCGGTAAAAGAGCGGGCGCTCCACGCACTGCAGGCGTTGCCGCCGCTGTCGCCCGTTCTTCACCGAGTGATCGCCAGCCTGGCAAATGAAAATGTCTCGTTCGCCAAAATGGCGGAGTTGATCGAGAAAGACGTTGCGCTGGCCGGGAATATTCTGCAGTTGGTCAATTCTCCGCTCTATAGCGTACGCGGTACGGTGAGTTCGGTACGGCACGCGGTCTCACTGCTGGGCGTGAATAAGCTACGCAATGTGGCGCTCGGTCTTTCGGCTGCACAGATGTGGCGTTCATTGAGAACACCACCCGGTTGGTTGATGACTGAGTTCAATCACCACTCGGCCAGCGTGGCCATTCTGGCGGATTTGTTGGCGCAGCATTTGCCGGTGAGGGACGCGGCGGGCGCCTTTGTAGCGGGGCTGTTCCACGATCTCGGATTGTTACTGATCGCGATTGGGCTGCCGGCGGAGTACAAACAGATCACGCTTCTTTGCGAGAAGGATCCGCAAGGCGCGCCCGAGCACGAAGTGCAGGTTCTGGGAACAACGCATGCCGAGCTATCCGCGGAGGCCCTGGCCGCTTGGAATCTGCCCAAGCCCATCCGGACGGCAGTGCGTTATCACGTACAACCCGAGCTGGATTCGGAAGCATCCGCGGCGGGAGGAGTGGCTTTGAGCCGCATTCTCCATGCCGCGAACGCTTATGTCAGTAAGACCAGCGCCAGCTTTTCGGCGATGGAAGACGGCGCGCGCAGCGGTGACGGTCCGCTTGAGTCGCTCGGGCTTGGTGACCAGGTGTCCGGCGTAGTGCTTGAGTACGAAAACGAGCTAGCAGCCATCCAGCCCTATTTTTGACATGTGGGGCAGGCGCTTTCGCCTGCCAATCGATTTTCATCAACCGCTAAACCGCAATCGAACCCGCCGGCGGATTGTTGGGATTGTAAGCTGTGCCGCCGGGCGTGCTGATTCCGGGCGCTTGCTCGACCGGCGTCTGCAAGGCGGACGGCACCCACGTATATCCGTAACTTTCCCGCGCGGCGGTGATCTTGGCCGGATCCCAACCATAAACCATGATTGGTACATCGATGTCGTAGCCTTCCGCGCTGAGCTTCGCGGCCAATTCCGTACGCTGATTGTAGTCGTCCACGTTCCGCAGCGCTTGAACCGCGGTTGGTTGCGCGGCCCAATAGGCGTCATCGTACGACTGGTCGGATTCGACTGAAGTGCTGGCAGCCTCCGCCGACATAGTGGACGTCGTGCCGGATGCCGTAGTGGCCGCAGTGGCAGGTGTCACGCTAGCGGCGGGCGTGGCGCTTACTGCGCTGGCCGCGGTCGCGGCGGCCGAAAAAGGCGTGACTGCGGCGGCCGATGCGGCGGCGGATGTCGTAGCCGATGTCGTAGCCGGAGTGATCGACAGCGTGACGCTGTTCGGATTAATTCCAAACTGTTGCAAGGTTGCCGAAAGCGCGGCCGACAGGGCGGATTGAAAACCGTCTCCGCTCTGGCTGGCGGCAGTGGAGGGACTCGCGGACGAATCCTGCGCTCCGGAAAGTGATGTGCTGTTGGTGTTCAGTTGAATCATGTTGATAGTCTCCTGTTCTCGCTATAATGCTTTGGTTCCCATCAGGCGTAAAATATAGGCCAAAATTTCGGCTACCGCGCGGTAAAGATGCGGTGGAATCTGTTGTCCCACTTCCACGGATTTATACAGGGCTTGCGCTAGCGGCGGATTTTCTACTAATGGGACTTGATGTGATAACGCGCGCGCGCGAATGCGGGCCGCTAGATAGTTCTTGCCTTTGGCCACCACCACCGGCGCCGCCATGGACTCGTGGTGATAGCGAATCGCCACGGCGTAGTGGGTGGGATTCACGATCAAGGCGGTAGCCGTCTTTACGTCCTCCATCATTCTGCGGCGGCGTGTGTCGCGCTGCAGGCGGCGGATGCGCATTTTGATTTGCGGGTTGCCCTCGGTTTGCTTCTGCTCATCGCGGACGTCCTGCTTGCTCATCTTCATCTGTTTGGAGAAGCGGCGCCTCTGCCGGGCCAGATCGATCATTCCGAACAAAACGAAAAACGCGGCGGCTTTCCACAGAACGGTAAGACACAACGAACGCATCTGCTCCACGCCCACAGTCAGAGTGCTCAGTGGCACCATCAATAGCCGGCCGATGTCGCGAGCCGACACCCAATACAGCGTGACGCCCAGCACCGCCAGCAGCGCCACCGCCTGCACCGCCGAGGCGAAGCCTTTTTGCGGAGCGGACTTGAGTTTGGAGATAACGCTGAAGTTCGAAGCCTTGGGCGTCAATCCGTGCAAGCTCAGGCCAAAGCCGGTGGACGTAAGCTGAAATGCCAGGCCGGTGAGGATCAGAACGCCGCTGGTGGCCGCCAGCGGATACATAGTCTGTGCGAAACATTGGTGCAGGATGGTGGTTAACTCGGCGGCGCTGAGATCCGGGCGAAAGGCCTGGCTGAAAACGGTTCGTGTAGCCTTGGTCAGATTTCCAAGCAGCTGTTGCCCGCTTTCCACCAGCAAGATCACGAAAACGGTGAACTGCAGCCCGCTGACGAAATCGCGCGAGGACGCGAATTTCCCTTCGCGCCGTGCCTTAATCAGCCGATGCGGTGTAGCCTTTTCGGTTTTTTCGCCAGTGTGCTGCATGCTCGAAAGCCTTCTACATTACATTCCGCATTACATGCCCAGGAATTTTCCAAGAGCGCCGAAAGCAGCGGCAGCAGACTGCTGGTAGAGCTTGGGAATAAGAAATACAAGCAGGCTCAAGGCCGCCATGGCGGTCAACATCTTGGCTGGAAATGCCAGCGCCATTAGCTGCAGCTGTGAGTTCAGGCGGCCCAGCAATCCCATGGATAAGTCAATCAGGAACAGCAGCGTCATTAGCGGAAGCACCAAGCGAACGCCAGTGGAGAATATGCTGGAGCCGAGCATTACCAGCCCTTCCACGCTGGGGCGCGACGCGGCAAAGGATCCGGGCGGGCTGGTTTCGAGGCTCCGCGATAAAACGCCGAGCAGTTGCCGGTCTAATCCCATGGCGAAGAAAAGCATGCCGGCCACTAACTGGGCGATCAGAATCAGAACCGTGGCATCCGCTTCCGTGTTGGGGTCGACGGTGGAGGCGTAAGCAAAACCCGCCTGCGTGCTGATGGCCTGCGCCGCCATCACCAGCCACTCGAGAACGAAGGACACCGCCAATCCAGTGGCTAGGCCGATACCTGCTTCGGCCAACATCCAACCGGCCAGTTGCACCATGCTTACCGGAGTTGGATGCACCACCGGCCAGCGTGAATACAAGGCAAAGGTCAATGCCAGCGCCAACCCGATTTTGGCGACGTCCGGGCCGGCCTTGAAACCAGGCAGAGGAAGAAAGATGAAAACGCCGGCCATGCGCGCCAAGACCAGCAGGAACCCGTAGAGTTGTCCGGCGTGAATTGCCGCGTCACCGCGCATAACGGCCCAGGTCGGCGAAAATCGAGATGGAGTACGCCGAGATCTGCTTCAACATCCAGGGCAGCAGCAGCAGGAAGCCGAACAGGAATGCGGCCAGGCGAGGGATGGTGCTGAAGGCCGAATCCTGCAATGACGTCGCAATCTGGATGATGTTCACGATAATGCCCACCGCGAAGCCGATGAGCAACAGGGGCGCGCAGAGAAGCACCGTGGTCCAGAACGCCTGGCTGATAATGTGGATAACCGCTTCCGGACTCATGATCTCCTCAATAGAAGCTCTTCAGTAGAGAGCCGATTACCAGGTTCCATCCGTCCACCAGAACGAACAGAAGGATTTTGAACGGCGCCGAAATCATGACCGGAGGCAACTGCACCATTCCGATAGAAAGCGTGACGGAGGCCACCACCAGGTCAATGATCAAGAAAGGCAAAAACAAAACTGCGCCAATTTGGAAGCCGGCCTTCAATTCCGACAGGATGTAGGCCGGAATCAGAACTTTCAAATCCAAATCCGCAGGTGTGCGCGGAGCAGGGGATTTGGCGATTTCGAGACACGTCTTGATGTCTTTTTCCCGCGAGAATTTCAGCAGGAAAGCCTTCAGCGGCTGTGAGCCCTTTTCAAACCCCTCCTGCCAGGTGAGCTGGCCGTTCTCCACCGGTTCCCAGCCCTGGTGATAGACATCGTAGACCACCGGCTGCATTACTAAGAACGCCAGGAACAGCGCTAAGCCCACCAGCACCTGATTAGATGGCGCGGATTGGGTTCCCAACGCCTGGCGCAGAAAATGAAGCACGATGGCGATTCTTAGGAACGGGCTGACCGACATGATGGCCGCGGGCAGCAGCGTGAGCAGCGTCAGCAGAATCACGATCTGCATCGGAGTGCTCAGAGTCAGGCCCTTGCCGGCGGCCGGTCCGAAAACGGGAACGGTCGCTTCGGCCGGAGCAGCCTGTAGAGAAACAGCCGCGATTAGCAACAGCAGTATGAGGAGAGCTTTGATCATTTTCCCGTGCTCAAAACGTTTTCGGGTAGCGAGGCCTCAGGCACTGATTGCGGTAAAGCCGAGTCCAGAATAGTGCAGGAAGAAGGCGCGGTTCCTATTAATACAACTTTTCCGGAAACACGCACTAAGTGGATGGCGTGTTGCGGAGTAAGTGGCACCCGTTCCAGCACTTCCATGCGGCGGACGGCGGAGCTGCGGCGCCCGAGCAGCGGAAGCGACGCCATGCCGCGCTTCTTCGCCAGAAACAGAAGGCCGCCCAGCAGCACGAAGACCACCAGCACCATCGCAATCTGTTCAGTTAGTTCCATTGGCCTTCTGCAACATACTCTGCACCCGGACGGAAAGAGAATCGCGAACCACCACAACCTCCACCGAGGCCAGTTCAGCGCCACCGGCGCGCAAGGTGAAAGGAGCGCCGGAGGGGTGGTCCGTTGTGAGGATCGTCCCCTCCCGGAGTTCTAAAACTTCCCCAACCGTCAGAGACAGCTTGCCGATCTCCACTTCCATGGGGAACGGAAGTTCCGCGAAGCGCTGCAACACCTCGGAGTTGTCCATCGTTATTGCTTCAGGTTAAGCAGATCCTGGGTCAATTGATCGAGCGTGGAGATCACGCGGGAATTCGCTTCGTAGGAGCGCTGATACACGATCAAGTTAGTAAACTCCGTGGCGATGTCCACGTTGGAGGATTCCAGCGCTCCACCCTGTATGGTTCCCCGGCTTCCGGTTCCAGGAGTGCCCACCGCGGGAGCCGCGGTATCGGCGCCCAGCTCAAAATTGTTCTGGCCAGTGGAAATCAGCGATTGGGGATTGCTGATGCCGGCCAAAGCCAATTGAGCCACTACAGCTTGGCTGCCGTCGGAGAAATGCGCCACGATGGTGCCCCCGTCGGCAATGGAAACCTGCGTGATTTCGGTGGATGCTACGCCGTCCTGGCTGGTGCCGGAGACCGCGGAAGGTTGATCAAACTGGGTGATGGTGGACGCGCCGGTGGTGGGATTGTAAAGATTCCAGTTCAAATTCATATCGGCGGCGCCATCCGCGAGGCCGGTAATGGCCACGGCAACTTGGCCGGGGGGCGCGGGCGTCTTTAGGTTTCCGTTGGTATCAAAGTCGAGAGTTCCTGTGGCGAGTTGAGTGGGAGTTGCCCCACCCGCGGTGGTTGCGGACCCCGGAATGGTGATGGAATAACTCCACGTGTTCGCCGCGGTTTCCGTGAACGTGGCAGTGAGAGTCTGGGTGGCGCCCAGCGAATCTACCACCTGGACGGGCGCGGAAAATGTCGCTGCACTGGTGCCGACGGTTGCGTCAGACTGCAGATTCATATTCACGGCGAACTGTGTGGTGGGCACGGGAGTAGATAACGCATTGGCGGGAATCACGATATTTCCCACTGCTCCGCTGGTGTTCACCGCGCCGTTCGAAGCCATCCAGCCCTGCACGTCTTGTCCCGTGCCGGTCTCGAGCGTCCCGTTCGCGCTTAGTTGGAAGTTGCCGGCGCGCGTATACAATGTATCCCCGGCGGAATCCTGGACGACAAAAAATCCATTGCCTTGGATAGCCGCGTCGAAAGCGCCGCCGGTAAGCTGAATGGACCCTTGAGTGAACTGGCTTTGGCCGATGTTGGCGGAAACGCCGCCGCCAATTTGAATGGCGCCTCCGCCGGCGGTTTGCGCCAACAAATCGTAAAAGGACGCGGTAGTGTCCTTGTACCCGGTGGTGTTCAAGTTGGCCAGATTGTTGCCAACGATGTCCAGCGCGTCGGTGTCGGCGGTTAGTCCGCTAAGCGCGATTGAGAATGATCCTGACATTTTGAGTGCTCCTTAAATTAATTTGTTCGTACTTCCGTTGGTTTGCGCCGCTGCCGTTGTGTTGTTGGATGTAGCGGGGGGTTGAACATCGGACGCCAGAGTGGTGACGCCCTGGTTGATGCTCAACAACTGCTCCAATTGGCTGAACTGCACCAGTTGGCCGACAAACTGTATGCTGTCGGTGGGATTCATCGGATCCTGATTTTGAATCTGCGCCACCAACAGATTCAGAAACGTGCTCTCGCTGGTGAGCGAACCGGGAAGCCCCGCGACGGTGCTGGAGGAACTGCTCGATGTGCCGGTGGCGCCGTTCGATGTGGTGGCCTTGGCCGAAAGCGTCGCCGCACTGTGCACTAAATGGGATTTAGCGGCATCGATCGCGCTGATATCTAGTATGCTCATCAGTTCTTACCTCCTGCTTGCCCTGCGTTATTGCCCGTCTGTTCTTCAAATTCCGTCTGCCATTGTCCGCCTGAAGCGCGGCGGTCCCGTTGCGGTTGCCGTTCCCCTTGGGAAGAATTCTGCTGTTGTCCGGGTGAGCGTTGTCCGTCCTGCTGCGGATCCTGCGATGTCTCCCCGCGGGTCAGAGACGTTCCCGTTTTTACGACTTCGGTTTTCCAGCCTTGATGCGTAAGTTGCGACGCCAGGTCGCCCAGATTGGAGCGCAGCGAAGAACGCAGGTCGCCGTCTGTTGCGTGCACCGCGACATTGACGGTTCCGGCGCGGTCACTTACTCGAATGGCCGCGGCTTGGTCCTTGCCGCCCAACTGCAGTAGAATTTCACTCGCCGCACTGGCTCGCGGAGCTTCCGGCATAACCGGGCGAGCTTCGTGCAAAGCGGCGACCGTGCTGATATTGGCCGGCTGGTGAGGCTCGGAAAGTTGTGAATCCGTGTGTGCCGTGAACTGAGGAGTTTGAGCGGCCTGGTTCCACACTGGATTTACTGTAGCGGCTGTGGCTGTGGCGGTGGCCTCCGCGCCGCCGGTTGAGGCTGCTGGCGCGGTAGGTGTCGCGTGCGCACCGGTGGACGCAGGCATCGGCTCCGCCGTGTGTTCTTCGCTTTTTGTTTGGCTGTTGGTTGCTTGATTCCGATTCGCCGGCTCAGGCCCCTGTGCCTGTTGAGCATGGCGCGCGACGGAGTTCGACTCCACCATCTTTAACGAAAACGCAAGATTTTTGCTTTGGGGCGCGATCGTTGCCGCCAATCCTTTCGTGAATAGCGCTGGGTCGATAGCCGGCTGTGCTGAGGCCTGCGTTTCTGATGATCGCGATTCCGACAACGGCGCACCCTGCGAAACTTCTCTCGTTGCTGGAGCGGCTGGGGCGCCCAACAGAATCGACGGCGTACTGGCTGCAGCTTGCGAATTGATCGGAAGCTGTCGTGGAGCGGCGGCGGCGTTGCGAGCGGTACTGCCGGAACGCGCCACGCCGGGCTGCAGCAAGTTGGACGCTGCATCGGGCGCGGGCGCGGCGATGGACGGTTCCGGGACATTGACTGGGTTTGGGGAGGAGCTTGGCGTTAGATCGGTGGGCAGTGACCGCCCGGACATCTGGATTTGCGCCACATCTCCCGCGGGCGCCGGCGCGCTGACGCTCGAGCTGCGGGAGCCGGTCACGCCGGACTGTATCAGGTTGGAAGCTCCGCTTCGTGTGGGCCGCTCCGGCATCGAAAGTTGTGCCACCTCAGCGGTGACGGGCTCCGCTTCGCCGGTGGCTCCAGGCGCGGCCAAGGGAGAGGTTGGCAGCGCAATGGCCCAGGGGCGCGGCGGAGCAGAATCCGTCGTCGTCGTCGGTAGGTTTACCGGTGCCGGCATGTTGTTATCCGCGGCTTTGGGTGAATTTCTTTTGGTAAGTTGCCCCTTCGAGTTGGAGACCTCTAACGCAGGGTCCACCGGCAGCAGCGGCAAACTTTGATAGACGCTCCGGAAGCTGGCTGGAGAAGAAGCAGAGCTAATACTTGTTCCCGCGGCTGGCTGAGGAAGCGCGTGCGAATCGGGAAGAACGTGCGCCGCGGCAGTAACCATGACTGCGCCACTTATTGCAGATTCGCGGCCAAAGTTATAAGCGCCGATTTTCAGTAACTTAGTTTCGACGACCGTCGAGAACTCGCCGACATCCGACTTATGTTCGACGTAGCTGGAGTGCGGCCTTTTCTCTTATCGCAAAAATCCGAGCAAAATGAAAGATTTTTCGAAGTACCGGTTTTGGTTGAAGACTTGCAAATAAGATTGCGCCCTATGGACCAGATTAGTATCTTGGCTGCAAGCGCCATGCGTTCCAGCATGCAGTCACTTGACTTACTGGCGAACAACATGGCCAATGCATCCACCAGCGGGTACAAAGGCGACAGTGAGTTTCATACTGTATACACGTCCGAGGCCGCTGAAGGGGATGGTACGGATATGCCCGTAACTCTTCCGATGATTCAACGCCGCTGGACGGACTTCGCGCAAGGACTGCTGGAGCCTACCAACAACCCCATGGATTTCGGGTTATCCGGAAAAGGCTTCTTCGTGGTGCAAGGCCCATCCGGCCCCCTCTACACGCGCAACGGCAACTTTCGAATGTCGCCGAACGGAACCGTCACCACCTCGGATGGCTACGCGGTTCTCGGCCAGGACGGAAAACCCCTGAAAGCCACCGACCCGGGGCAGCCCTTGGTGGTTACCAAGGATGGTAGCGTCACCCAGAACGGCCAGCCGGTTGGCCAGGTGCGCCTGGTGGATTTCAAAGAAGCGAGTGCGCTCTCTAAACAAGGGAACAATTATTACCAAAACTCGAGCGGCCAGCCGCCCGTGGATGCGGCCGAGGCCCAGGTCTATCAGGGCAAAGTGGAAGCGTCGAACGTCAGCGCCGCGCACGGCGCCGTTCGCCTGGTGAGTGTTACCAGGCAGTTCGAAATGATGCAGAAAGCTATTTCAATTGCCAACGACATGAACAAAGAGGCAGTGGAACAAGTGGCCAAGGTCTAGAGTTTTCAGGAGACGAGATGATTCGAGCACTTTTTAGCGCGGCGAGCGGCATGAACGCTCAGCAGTTGAACGTGGAAAACATCGCGAATAATATCGCCAACGCCAACACCACGGGCTTCAAGTCGCGGCGGGCGCAGTTTCAGGACTTGATCTATCAGAATATGATCCAGCCCGGAGCGGCCGCCAGCCAGCAGACTACCGTTCCCACGGGCTTGCAGATGGGATTGGGTACGCGGGCCGTCTCGAACGAGGTGATTTTCACCCAAGGCGATTTCTCGGAGACCGACAACCCCTTGGATATGGTGATTCAAGGCAACGGCTTTTTTCAGATCCGCCAGGTTTCGGGCACTCTGGCCTACACCAAAGCCGGCAACTTTCATCTGAACAACACCGGTCAGGTGGTGGATCCGAACGGCAATCTCTTGGATCCCCCGATTACCATCCCCACTAACGCGCTATCCATGTCGGTGGCAGCGGATGGAACCGTAAGCTACACTCTGCCGGGTCAAACTTCCGCGCAACAGGCCGGCCAGATTCAGCTGGCGACTTTTGCGAATCCTTCGGGCCTCAACAGCATTGGCAACAGTCTCTTCCAGCAGACCGACGCCTCGGGCGATCCGGTGGTTGGCGCGCCCGGGGGCCAGGACGGCCTGGGCACATTGCTCGAAGGGTACGTCGAGCAATCCAACGTGAGCATCGTCCAGGAGTTCGTCAACCTTATCGTCAGCCAGCGCGCCTACGAGGCAAATTCCAAGGTGGTGAAAGCGGCGGACGACATGTATCAACAGGTCAACAATCTCAAACAATGAGCCCATGGTTTCTTCTCTTGAGCATGCTGGCGCATTCCGGGTCCTGTGAAATGATCAACGGCGATCAGATTACCGGCTCGGATCTGATCCGGGCGCTGCCGGCGTTCTCCAGCATGCCTAGAGATGCCGTCCTGGGATATTCCCCCGCACCCGGCGGACGCCGCATCTTTTCGTCTCCGGAACTGGCCGGGATTGCCAAGAAGTATGGTTTCACCGCGCCCGAAAATTCGAGGGCGTGCTTTGAGTGGCAGTTACTGCCGTTGAGCGAGAGTGCAGTTAGCGCCGCGATTCGGGATTCTCTGCAAGCTCCCGAGGCGCGTGTCGAAGTGCTGGCCATGAGCCGGCTGCGGGTTCCTTTGGGCAAGCTGGTTTTCCCCGTATCCGGGATATCCGCATCCACGGGCGTAGATTCAACCACTCCGGTGACGTGGAGAGGCGAAGTGCTTTACCACAGCTCGCACAAGTTCTCGGTATGGGCCAGAGTAAAGGTTGCCGCGACTACGACGCGCGTGGTGGCAACGGAACTGATCCTGCCGGGCCACGCGGTGACCGCCGCGCAGGTGCGCCTGGAAACTTACGACGATTTTCCTCTGCGCAATGACCTTGCCAGAAATCTCGACGAAGTGATTGGCAGGGTGCCGCGGCGCGCTCTCCGCGCCGAACTGCCTGTTTTCCGGACGGACCTGATGGAGCCGTTTCAAATTCAGCGCGGCGAAACCGTGCAAGTTACCGCCATCTCCGGCCGCGCGCAGCTCAGCCTGGAAGCGACGGCGCAGAACTCCGGAAGGCAGGGCGATATGATCTCGCTTAAGAATGAGCGCAGCGGACGAACCTTCATGGCGCGAATCGAAGGAAAGGACAGGGCGATCGTGGTGATTGGACCGCTAGCGATGCCCGCGAGTATTCAATGAAATCCCGGATCTTGATTCTAACCCTGCTGCCGCTGCTCCTGTGGGGCGCGGACTCCAGCAAAGGCAAAAAGAAGAAGACGCCGCCTGAGCCCTCTCCGCTCGACAAATACATTACCGACGCTTACCGGGATGCCAGCTTGCCTTCCGCCGCGCCGCAACCTGGATCTGTATGGACGCGGAACGCCCTTTTTTCCGGTCTGGGTTTGGATCTGAGAGCCAGTCGCGTAGACGACTTAGTAACTATCGTAGTGGCTGAGACATTTTCAGCCGTGGCCACGGGTGATGTGAAAACTCAACGCCAGTCCACAGCTCAGGCCGCCATCACCGCCGCTGCGGGAATAACCAGAGCTACCGGGCCGCTGGCGAATCTTGCAAATACGAACGCCCAGACTCAGTTACAGGGAACCGGCGAAACCAGCCGCGGCGCCGTATTGACCGCGAACTTGAGCGCCCGAGTGACGCATGTGTTGCCCAACGGCTATTTGGTGATTGAAGGAACAAAGCGGGTGCAAGTGAGTTCGGAAAACCAGGTTGTGACGGTACGCGGCGTAATCCGGCCGGTGGACCTGGATCCAACCAATTCAGTGGCCTCGAATCGGATTGCCGAGATGGAAATTCAGGTGAACGGAAAGGGAGTGGTGAACGACTCAATTCATCGGCCGAACTTTCTTTATCGGCTGATCCTCGGGATATTACCTTTCTAGATATATGTTAGTCAGAACTTCAGCGGTCCTATTGATTGGCTTGTCTCTTTTTCGAGTACAGGCGTTGGCCGAGGCGCCTACCGCGCGTTTGAAGGAACTGGTGTCGCTCGAAGGCGTCCGCGACAACCAATTGATAGGTTACGGCATCGTAGTGGGGCTAAAGGGAACCGGCGACCGGCAGCAGACGCTGTTCACCGCGCAGAGTCTCGCCAATATGCTGCAGCAAATGGGCGTGACCGTGAGTGGGGCAACCATGCTGGTGCGTAACACAGCCGCGGCCATGGTTACCGCTACTCTTCCACCGTTTGCGCAGCCGGGCATGCAGATTGATGTCACCGTTGCGGCCATGGGCGATGCCGCCAGTTTGCAAGGCGGGTTGCTGCTGATGACCAGCCTGCGTGGGATCAATGGACAGGTGTACTCCATCGCGCAAGGCCCGGTTGTGACCGGCGGATTCATTATCGGCGGCGCTGGAACCACTCAGACCTTGAATCACCCCACGGTGGGGCGCATTCCCGGCGGCGCCATTGTGGAGCAGCCTGCGCCATCGGTGACGCCATCGCATCAGGTGAAGCTGCAACTTCATCAGGCCGACTTCACCACCGCCGCGCGAATTGCGGAAGCGGTGAATAATCACTTCACGGCAGAAGCGAAGCCCATCGCGCACGCCGACAACTCCGGCTTAGTAAGTGTCGCCATTCCCGCCAGCTTTTCAACGCGAGCCACCGAATTTATCGCGGAGCTGGAAGCGGTGACGGTAAAACCTGATCGCCCGGCGCGCGTGGTTATAAACGAAAGAACCGGGACCATCGTGATGGGCAAGGAAGTGCACGTTTCTCCCGTGGCCATCATGCATGGAAATCTGACCGTCGAGATTCAGACCACTTACAATGTTTCTCAACCGGGCCCACTCTCGAACGGGACAACCGAGGTGGTTCCGCAGGTTTCCGTCGGCGTGAAGGAAGAAAAGGCCCGCAACGTGGTGCTGAAGGAGGGCGCTACGGTAGAAGAGTTAGTGCGCGCTCTTACTTCCATCGGTTCCACTCCGCGAGATATCATCGCCATCCTGCAAAGTCTCCGCAGCGCCGGTGCGCTGGAGTCCGAGCTGGAGGTGATCTAGTGAGCACGGAAATCGCATGGCGTTCGCATGAGTGCGAACGCGGCAAACACGAGTGTTCGCGCCACACGCGTAGCGCACGCACTTTTGCGTGCCGCGTCGCCACTCCTGGCGACGCCCGGCGAGGTAAAGATTCGTCCCGGGGGACCAACTAGCATCCCATGGATATCCATCTCCTACCGTCGGGCGTCGTGAGCACGTCCGGCACACCCCCGAAGCCGGTCATGCAAAAACAGCCGGGCGAAGGAACATTTCAGCAGGCGCTGAACCAGGCGGCTGCAAAACCCGACGAGGTTTCGCAGGCAGCGACGCAGTTTGAAGCACTCATCATCGGACAAGTATTGAAAGCTGCGCGTGAATCATCCGACCAAGGTTGGCTTGGAACCGGCGGAGATCAAACCGGCGACATGGCCATGGAAATGGCGGAGCAAGGACTGGCGCAAGGTTTAGCAGCCCAAGGTGGGCTGGGCATCGCGAAAATGGTGACCGCGCACCTGCGGCGTCAGGTTAAAGCTGCCAGCTCCGCACCAGAGGCAGCGGGCCCTCAGGCTCCGCCGAGTAAGGGTTCGGCGCACCAGCCGCTGCTGCGGCAACGCTGACCGCTGGGGCTGGATCTTGCCGAGGCGCGGAGTTAAGATTCTCGATGGCTCCGGTCCAACCCTCCAACAGCGTTTGAAGTAAGCGGGAAACTTCGAGCAGCAAGCTCTCGGACTGCTCGGAATGCGCGCGGATCAACTGGCTCTGCATGTAACCGTACAATCCCGACAGCGTTCTGCAATACTCCGGCTGCACGTCGTAGCGCAGAGCGATGCGCAGCTCGGAAAGGATTTCGATGGTTTTTGTCACCGCCCGCCCGCGTTTCAGGATGTCCCCGGACTGCAGCGCGCGCACAGCCTCGTCCACGGACTGCACGGCAGCCTCGTACAGGATGCGGATCAGCTCCACCGGTGACGCCGATTGCACCCGCTGGGTCAAGTATTCCTGGTGTGGGTTCGCGAACGGCATCTGGACTCTTATCGAGGCGCGCGGCCCGAAGTTGACACTTTTTCGATACCCGCATTTGGGGGTAAAGGGATGGCGCAAAAAAACTACAGCAAATTCCTCAAGTCCACCGCTCCTTCAGACGATTCTTGAGTCAAAGGTTCCTAAAAGTTACAGCCACTTTATGCCGTCGAGCAATCGTGTGAACACCGTTCTGTGTTTAGGCAACGTCGAGTTCCTGACAGATTCCCCAGAACTTACTAAGTTTCGAATAATATATGCGTCCAGTTTGCATCGCGCAAACGACGTACTAGGAAGTACTGTAGTCCATGCCCTCGTTGTGCTACTGCCAGTGGCCGGCCAGAGCGCTGAGCAGCTTGTAAGGGACCTGCGCGCGCGCCTGGGAGAAATTCCAATTCTGGTTTATGAACCGAATGGATCGAATGAGCTCGCCGGGCTGGATGGGTGTGAATACATTTCAGGACCGATACCTACCAGCGCGCTATTGGAGCGGGTCAGCCTGGCGTTGAATATGCCGAACCAAGAAGTTAGCTGTCCGGCCGTCGAAGAAGATGAGTGGGCGCGAGGATTGGTTGGCTCCGGCAGCGCCATGCGGCAGGTGATTGAAATCATCCGTTTAGTCGGCCCTCGCCGCTCCACGGTTCTGATTACGGGAGAAACAGGCAGCGGCAAGGAAGTTGCCGCGCGCGCCATCCATGCCGCCAGCAACCGTGCCGACGAACGAATGGTGGCCATAAACTGCGCCGCGCTTCCCGACAATTTGCTGGAGGCGGAGCTTTTCGGACACACCAAGGGAGCATTTACAGGCGCGGTGAATGCGCGCGTCGGGTTATTCGAGCAGGCGCACCGCGGCACCATTTTCCTGGACGAAATCAGCGAGATGCCGCTGCAGCTGCAATCCAAACTGTTGCGAGTGCTGCAAGAGCGCGAAGTCCCCAGAATCGGCAGTTCCGAACCGGTGCCGGTGGATGTGCGCGTGATAGCCGCGTCCAACACCAACTTGCTTGAAGCAGTGGCCAATCGCCGTTTTCGTGAGGACCTTTACTACCGGCTGAAAGTGGTGGCGCTGCGGATGCCCCCCCTGCGCGAGCGGCAGAGCGACGTTCTGGAGCTGGCCGAGCACTTCCTCATCAAGATTGCCAGCGAGGAGGGCGCCGAGCGCAAGCACATTTCGCGCGAGGCCCTGGATACGCTGATGCGCTACTCGTGGCCCGGCAACGTTCGACAACTGGAACACGCTTTGGAATCCGCCGTGGCGCTCAGCGGCAGGCGGCCGCTTCTCGAACCGGGCGATTTGGATCTGCCTGAAGCCATGACGCCGGACCTGGCGCGGATATTCGCTTTGGACGTGCCGGAATCCGGAGTTAACTTCGAGGAGCTGATGACCGGCATCGAGCGGCGGCTGCTCGAAGGCGCGCTGGCGAAATCCGGCGGAAACAAGGCCCGCGCCGCCAACATGCTTCAAATGAAGCGCACCACGCTGATATCCAAATTCAAGTCGCTGGAAGTCTGCGCTTAACCCGAAATGCCCAAGGTTCGCGCAGCCGCCACGCCCAATCCAGCAGCACCGGCCAGTCCCCTGGCTGCTCTCCGTTTGTCGAGCGTAAGCGAGCTCGGCGTGCCCATCGTAGTGCTGTTGATCGTGATCGCGCTGATCACTCCGCTGCCGAGTTTCATACTGGATTTCCTGATCGTTCTGGATCTCATGATGTCGGTGGTGGTGATGATGGTGGCCATGTATATCGGCCGCCCCGTGGAATTCAGCGTATTTCCCACCGTTCTCCTACTGCTCACTCTGTTCCGTTTGGCGCTGAACGTGTCGTCGGCGCGGCTGATCCTGCTCAACGGCAATACCGGAACTTCAGCGGCGGGACACGTGATCGAGGCTTTCGGCAGTTTCGTTGTCGGCGGCAATTATATTATCGGCGCCGTGATCTTTCTGGTGTTGATCGCCATTCAGTATGTGGTTATCAACCACGGCTCCGTGCGCATTTCCGAAGTTACCGCCCGATTCACTTTGGACGCCATGCCCGGCAAGCAGATGTCCATCGATGCCGACCTGAACGGCGGCCTGATTGATGAAGCCGAAGCGCGGCGGCGCAGGAAAGATTTAAGCGGCGAAGCTGAATTCTACGGCGCCATGGACGGGGCTTCGCGTTTCACCCAGCGCGACGCCATCGCCAGCATCATCATTACCGGAGTGAACATCATCGCCGGATTTCTGATTGGCGTGCTGCAGCATCACATGGATCTTAGGCACGCGCTCGAAACGTATACAGTCCTAACGATCGGCGACGGCCTGGTGACGGTTATTCCCGCCTTGATGATTTCCATCTCCGGCGGTTTGATTGTCACCCGCGCGAGCTCCGATTCACGATTAGGCGCCCAGTTCCAGGATCAGGTGTTCGGCAAGCCGGAGCCGCTCATGTTGGCCTCCGGCGTTCTGGTGGCGCTGGCCTTGTTTCCAGGTTTGCCCACGCTTCCATTCCTGAGCTTGGGCGGCGGGTTGGGCATGATCGCCTGGCAAAAGCGTCGAAAACGCGACGCAGGCGTCAAGAGCTCGACGGATTTAGCTGGTAAACCGGCCAAGGAAAACATCGAGGCGCTGCTGCAGGTGGACCCGCTGGCGGTGGAAGTTGGGCTCTCTCTGGTGAAGCTGGTGGAAGGCGGGCCCACGTCGCCGCTGCTGCAACGGATCGCCGCGATCCGGAAAAGTCTGGCGACGCAGCTTGGTTATTATCTGCCTCCGGTAAAGGTGAATGACAATCTATCGCTGCGTCCCCGCGAATACTGCATTCTGATCAAGGGCGTGGAGATTGCGCGCTACGAACTGCCGGGGGGCTGTGAATTGGCCATTCCCAGCGGGGGCATGGATGGAAGCGTGGAAGGCAAGCCCACCAAGGATCCCGCCTTCGGATTGGCCGCGCTGTGGGTTCCCACCGAACGCGCCGCGTTCGCACGCAGCCGCGGTTACACGGTGGTGGATGACATCAGTGTCTTGGGGACACATCTAACTGAGCTGGTCCGCAAATACGCTCACGAACTGTTCAGCCGGCAGGACACCAAGAACTTCTGCGACCGGGTAGCTCAGAGCAATCCCAAAGTGGTGGAAGATTTGGTTCCAAAAATGCTATCGCTCTCTGTGATTCAACGAGTGCTGCAGAACCTTCTCCGGGAGCGAGTTTCCATTCGCGACTCGGTGACCATTCTGGAGGCGCTCAGCGAAGGCGCAAACATGTCGAAGAACCCGGTACTTTTGACCGAATATGTCCGCCAGGCCATCCGCCGCTCCATCGTGAAGCCGCATCTGAATCCGCAAAGCGAGATTCCGGTCTATCAGGTGGAACCAGCGGCCGAGCAGATGGTGGAATCGGCTATCGATCATAACGAGACCAACAGCGTACTCAGCCTGGCGCCGCAGGCTGCCAGAGAATTTGTAGGAAATATCACGCGAAAACTTGACCGGCCGGACTCCTCGGCGGTGCTGCTTACCGGCCCCGCGGTCCGGTTCTTCGTAAAACAGCTATTGGAAACGGCCTTTCCTGACGTCTCGGTTCTCTCGCACAGCGAAGTGCCGCCGGAGATCCGGGTGAAGTCATTAGGTTGGGTAGGGTGACCTGGGTAGGGTAAATGAAATCAGAAGCAGCCTCCATGAGAATCAAGTCGTACTTTTCGAGCTCGGTTGAGCGCGCCATTCGCGATGCGCGGGAGGAACTGGGCGGCGAAGCTACCTTGATCACATCCCGAAGGACCGCCGCGGACGCCCGCCATCTTGGTGCGTATGAAGTTGTGTTCGGGATCGCGGAGTCTCTACCGAGCGCCCCAACCGCGCTGCCGCCGGAAGATCTGAACGCCGAATTGACTATGCTGCGCGATCAACTGGACGGCATCAAGCGGGTGTTGAAGTTGAGAGGAGCGGGCGCCGAGAATTTCGCGCGGCCAGAGCTCGAAAAGCTTTACGAGCAGCTTGTTTCCTCCAACTGGGACGCAGCATTGTCGCGGCAGATCACCGACGAAGCGTACGCCGCCTGGCAAGCTCTGGCGCCGGCCGAGCGATCCTGCACCAGCGCCGGAACTTTCGAGCGGCTGGCCGCCGAATGCATCGGCAGGAGATTGCGGTTCGCGCCGGAATTCACGCCGTCCGGCACGGATTCCAACCGCGCCGTGATCCTGGTGGGACCTCCCGGATCGGGCAAGACAACAACATTGGCGAAAATCGCGATCCGGGAATGCCTGGCGAAGCGCATCCCGGCTCGCATCATTTCGGTTGACCTGCATGGCGTGGCGGCGCATGAGAAAATTCGCAGCTTTGCCGCCATCATGGGCGCCGGTTTCACCGCGGCGAACTCCGCGGCGCAATTCATGGACGCAGTCGGCGAATTCCGCAATAAACATGTCCTGCTGATTGACACGCCCGGTTACGGTCCAGGCGACATGGGGTGGTCGCGCGATCTGGCCGGTGTTCTGGCCGAACTCAAGCAAAAAGAAATTCACCTGGTGCTGGCGGCCTCCATGCACCCAGCCGGTTTGCTGCGCTACGTGCGCCAGTTTGAAGAGTTCCATCCGGACTATCTGCTGTTTACGAAACTGGACGAAATGGAAACATATGGGTCCATGCTATCGGCCGCGCTGCAGGCGTCCACGCCCCTGTCTTTTCTGACCAGAGGACAGAGCATCCCCGAAGACATCGAAGCAGCGGACGGCGGCACATTGCTGGCTCACTTGCTGGTGCGAGAACGCGCGGAGGCGATTTCAGCGGCGTAAATGGCATCCAACGTACTTTTCAACGCCGCGTTCTATGCGCCCACGCCCACGCTCGAAGCGGCGGAGCGGGAGCGTCTGATCCTGGATCATTTGTCGAACGTCCGCTGGATCGCCATGAGGATTCACGAAAAAATCGGCGGCGCCGTCAGCTTGGAGGATCTCATTTCGAGCGGCGTCATTGGCCTGATCCACGCCGTGGACAGCTTTGATCCCAAGTACAACGTGAAGCTGAAGACCTATGCCGAGCACCGCATTCGCGGCGCGATATTGGATAGCATCCGCGGGCTGGACGGCATTCCGGCGCACAAACGCAAGCAGCTGAAAAACATCGAAGCGGCCATCGCAGTTGCGGAGCAGCGCCTGCAGCGGGTTCCGAGCGAAGAGGAGATCGCGGCCGAAATGAATCTATCGCTGGCCGAATATCAGGATGCGCTGGCCGAGGTACGCGCCGTCAGCTTGGGCAGCCTGGATGAAGTCACCGACGGATTCTCCGAAGGTAAGTTCCTGCGATATGTGGCCGACGCCGCCGAAGACCAGCCGGGCATCCTGCTGGAACGCGCCGAGCTGGAAAACCTGGTGGCCGACGCGGTAACCAAGATGCCGCGTCTCGAACGCACCATCCTGACGCTCTATTTCAAGGAAGAGCAAAACCTGCAGGAGATCGCCGAGATTCTAGGAATACATACCACGCGGGTTTGCCAGCTGAAATCGCAAGCCGTCCTGCGGTTGCGGGCATACGTCAGCAAAAAGTGGCCGAGTACGCGAGGGATCCTCTAATGAGCCGACCGGAAGACGAAATCGACCAGAGCGTGCAATCCGGCGAGAATCCGGCGGAAAGGGCCGCTGCCTCCGAACCGGCCGCGAGACCCGCCGGATCCCCCGCGGCGCCCTTATTGATGGGCGTCAAATTACCCATTCGTGTGTTGATGGGGCGCACGCGATTGCCGCTTCGAGAGATCGCGCGTCTGGGAGGCGGCTCGGTGGTGGAATTGGATTGCTCTCCGGACTCGCCGGTGGACATTCTGGTTAACGATCGCGTCATCGCGCAAGGAGAGATAGTGGTGGTCGGCGGAAATTACGGCGTGCGTATCACCCGCATCGCGTCATCCGGCCAAACGTCCGGCGAAGGGGGCCTCGAAGAGAGTCTTCACGGGCTTTCGGAAAGGCTAAAGTGATGCGGATATTTGTGGCGCTGTTGCCTTACCTGCTATTGGCCGTTAACACGGTGCTCCTGCTGGCGCTGTTCTTCGGCATCAACCACCGGCTGCGGAAATCCGCGGCCCGCTCCATCGCCCGCCAGGCGGATCTGGAGCAGGAATCTGCGCGGATTTCGAAAATGATGAGTGAGCTAAACAGCAGGATCAACATCCTGGAAAAGGAGGATAGACACTCGGGAAACATCGAGCCGGGAAGCAGTGGGCTGAATAGCACATTGCGCGGCAAGGTATTGAAGATGCACCAGTTGGGACAGCCCGCGGACCGAATATCGGAAGTGCTCCGCGTACCGCGGGGAGAGGTGGAAATGCTGGTGAAGGTTCACGCTATCGTGATGCGTACCTACCAGGGTTCGGCTCGCCCGGAGCCGGCTTCCGATCAGGAGAAAGAGCCTGTCAAAAAAGGTTAAACATGCTGCCAGAACTATCGATACAGGCATGGCGGAATTGAGAGCGCGATGAAAATCAAGACTTCAGATACGCCGGACGCGACGCGAATGGAACTGAATCCCACCCGTGCAACGCGCGAGGCCGACGGTCCCGCTGCCTCCAATTCTGTCTCACCCAACACCACATCTTCAAGCGATTCCATTGCCATTTCCGGTACCAACAGCCTGGTGCAACAGGCCCTTTCCGCCGGATCGGCCACCCGGGCGGCCCGCGTGGCGGAACTGCAGAAGCAGTTCCAAAGCGGCCAATATCAGGTGGATTCCGTGGCAGTTAGTCGCGCCTTGATCCGAACGCATCTCGCCGGCGAATAAAGCCCCGGCCACTTTAGCACGTGACATGGGAATCAATGTGGAAGTTCCAACTAGATCCGAAGTTCCAACGACATCCGAAGTTGCAACTACATCGCGAGACGCCGGCGAGTGCATTCGAGCCGCTAGAACGAATATGCGCGCAGTGAAACAGCTTCTCTCCGAGCCATCGGAACGAAACGCCGAGGAATGCGCCGCATTGCTGCGTCAGGTGGAGGTCCAGCTCGGCTGCGCGGTGGCTATGGTCAAAGCTCGCGGCGCGGGACCCTCGTTGGACATTCAGTCAACGCTCGAAGGTATGCAAGGCGAGATCGCCGTGCTGGCGCAGTTCCTGGCGGAAGCGGACAAACTGCTGACCGGATGGCTACGAGCTATTTCCAGCCGCCAGTCCGGGTACACCACCCGAGGCCAGGCAGCTCCACTGGTTCTGCTCAAGAAGGTGAGTGTGGAGGGATGAGTCGCCATGGGTAGCCTTTTCTCAGCACTGGATTCGGCCTCGAGCGCCTTAGTCGCGTTCCAACAGGCCGTTGACGTGACCCAGAACAACGTCACCAACGCCAATAGCCCCGGCTACGCCGCTCAGGTTCCGACTTTCCAGGCTGAAAGCTTCGAGTCTCAAAACGGTTTGTCGGGCGGAGTGCTGGAACAGACCCAGGACACCCGCAATTCCTTTGCGGATACCGCTGTGCAGCAGCAACTTTCCCAGCAAGGCCTCTATCAGCAGCTTCAAACGTCGCTGGCGCCGCTCCAAAACGTCTTCGACGTTTCGTCCGATAGCGCCATCCCGACGGCACTGAATCAGTTGTTTCAAAGCTTCTCGCAGTGGAGCACCCAGCCCAGCAACGCGGTTTATCAAACGGCTGTCATCAATGCGGCCCAGCAAACAGGCACGGCTTTTCAACAGGCGGCGGCGCAGCTTTCCACCATTCAAGGATCAACCGTTCAGGATCTTCAATCCACTGTTGCCCAGATCAATCAGGACGCCGCACAAATCCAGTCCTACAACGCCTCCATCGGCCGGCAGGTTGGTTCCGACCCTGGCGCCCAGGCGCAACTCGAAAACACGCTCGAAAATCTCTCGGGTCTAGCCAATGTTCAAGTGATCAACGGAGTGGGCAACACCGTCACGGTTTTACTGGGAGGGCAAACGCCGCTGGTGATAGGGACCCAGGTGAACGCCATCCAAGTCCAGCCGGATGCCACCAACGGCCAGAACGGCCCGCCCAACGAGACCATCGTGGACAGCAACGGCAACGATATCACCAGCCAGATAACATCTGGAAACCTGGCAGGACTCCTGACCGCGGTGAACGACGTGATTCCGTCGTTGGCCGGCGGCGGGACGCAAGTGGGCGGTCTAAACACGCTGGCCCAGAGCTTAGCCGATACGGTGAACAACTTACTGGAGCAGGGTTCTTCCACGGCCACGCCTCCGTACCAGGCGGGGGTACCGCTGTTCACTTACACCGCGGGCAATCCAGCCGGCGTAGCAGCCAGCCTCAACGTGAATCCGGCCCTCGCGCCCAGCCAACTGGCAGCCACCGAAACCGGGCCCCCCGTGGTATCGAACGGCGTCGCGCTCCAGCTTTCCCAGCTCGACAGCAACGGCAACGGGCCGAACGGTTTAGGGTTCACGCAATATTTCGGCACGCTGGTTTCTCAAGTCGGCAACGCGGTGAGCACCGCCAGCACCAGCGCTACGGCACAGAGCCAGTTAGTAACTCAAGCCAAGAGCCTGCAACAGCAGCTCTCCGGGGTGAGTCTGGATGAAGAAGCAGTCCGGCTGGTTCAGTTACAAAGTTCCTATCAGGCGGCCAGCAAAGTGGTCACCGTAATCGATGAACTTACTCAATCTCTTATAAGTATGGTGGAGTAAACACCTTATGATTACAGGATTAAATGCAACCAACGATCAATTCGTAGTATCGGTGGATAACATGCAGACCGCCTTGAATAACGCGGAGAATCAACTCTCCACCGGTTACCGCATAAACCAGGCGTCGGACGATCCTGGAGAAGTGGGTGACGTCTTCGAGGCCCGGGCCAACCTGTCCAGCGAAAACCAAACCATCCAGAATCTGAACGCGGTGCAAGCCAACGTGAACGCCGGAGATTCCGCGGTACAAAACGCGGTGCAATTGCTGCAGAACGCTGTGTCCATCGGTTCTCAGGGCGCCAATTCGGACGTATCGCAAACGCAACTGAATTCGCTGGCCACGCAGGTTCAAAGCGTGCTCTCGCAGTTAGTCGGTATTACCGCGACACAAGTGAACGGAGTCTATATCTTCGGTGGCGATGCCAGCGGGTCCGCGCCTTATCAACTTGACCCAACCAGTCCCACCGGTGTCGATCAGCTGACCACCGCGGGGGCCACCGCGCTGACCGCGGATCCTACCGGGATCACGTTTCAGACTTCGCTGACCGCGCAGCAGGTTTTCGACGCCAAAGACGCGAGCGGCAATCCGACGTCCCAAAACGTCTTCAACGCGGTAAATAGCCTGCAACTGGCGTTGCAGAGTGGGAACAGCGCCAATATCACGGCCGCCGTTTCCAATATACAGACTGCCAGCGACTATCTTAATCAGCAGCTTGGATTCTACGGCGCGGCCGAAAATCGCATCACTTCGGCCCTTGATTTAGCCAATAAATTTCAAGTGCAAACGCAGACGCAACTTAGTAACCTCGAAGATACTGACGCTACGACGGTTGCGGTCCAGGTCACCCAGGACACCACCGCTCTGAACGCCGCCATGGAAGCTCAGGCCAGGCGCCCAACCTCTACGCTATTCGATTATTTGCCTGTCAGCAGCAGCTAGACCACCGGTCGCTCACGCTCGCGGCTCGGAAAGAGAGCGCTGCCGAACCCGCGACCGTAAGGGCGCCGGTGATTTGTCTAAGGTCAAAAGTTTATTCAACTCCGCGCGGGGATCTGCGATATGACATCGTATGGCAAACGTGGCGCAAATCGCCGGCCAGATCCTACGCGCCCGGCGCAGTGAACAGCAAACCCGTTTGCGCAGCAAGTTAGCGCAGACCCGCAGAATCTTACCCAACTTACAACCGCGCGATACGTTGGAACAGGAAAAGCTGGAAGTACTGAAGGGCGCGGTGGAGTGCCTGGAGAGCCCCGTAAGAGAACGCGCTCAGGCGGCTTTGCAGATACTGGAACAGCTTGCCAGGGTCGATGCCCCGGCCGCTCAACCCGTTGGTCAACCCGCTGGTCAGCCCAGTGTTTCGTCCAGCATAAAGGCCCGGTGCGCGCCTGTGCTGACGATCTGCCCGGTGAAACCACCCCTGAAATCGGTGGTGCCGTTCAGAGTGCCCACTGCTTTGCGTTCCACGGGATGATCCAGTTTCACGATCTGGCCTTCTGAAAGCTGCATAAGATCGCCCAGACGCATCTGGCACCCATCCAGCCACACGTCCAGCGTAATGGTAGCGGGCATCATCAGCTCGAGGGTGGCCTCGGGAGAGCCGCTCGATTCCGGTTGCGGCTGGCTGATGGCGTCGTCCTGGGCCATCACGCCGCCAAAAAGCGCTGCCGGCACAACCAGCGAAAACTGCCCGTTATGTTCTCCGACGGATAACCCGAAACAGGCAACAAAAACCTGGTCCGTGGCGGCAAACGTTCTTGCCGGCCGCGGTTCCACTTCCAGGCTGACGGTTTCCAGCTGAGCCTTTAGCGGTACGGCCCAGGCCCGGTAGGCATCGGCCAACAGCAGGCGGAATAACAGGTTCACCACTTGCAGCTCGATTTCCGTCGGCTTGCGTTCGGGCGCTGTAAAACTTCCAGCTTTGGCGCCCAACGCGATTCCTACGATCGGAAACAGGATTGAATATTCCACCTGCAACAATAAACGGCCGTGTGGCGAGCGCAGCATCGCCAGGCCAAAGCAGGAGGGCGCCTCCTGCTTCATAAAGTCGCTGAAAAGCAGGTCGCGCGCGCTCGAATAGGTGGCCGTCACCGAACTGCGTAGAAAGGCGGAGAGGCTGATGGAAAGATCTCGCGCCATGGCCTCGTGGGCGCTTCGTAAGCGCTCTCCGGCGGCCTCGCGTCCGGAAGGATTCTTGAAATCCACCTTAGTCCAATTCGGTTCCATATTACGGCTTATACGGTAGTCTTCTGATCGGCCGGCACAGGCGAACACTTTACGGAATGGAAGGCCAGATGCACTAAGTGGGTGAGTAACATAAACATTCGAAGGAACGGCGCCGATATACTTTCGAGCCAAGAGATTGGAGTAGCTAATGATACACCTCACCCGGCTGAACCATGTCCCACTTATTGTTAACTCCGACCTCATCGAACATGTCGAAGTTACGCCGGATACCGTCGTAGCCCTGACGACCGGGCAGAAGTTTCTGGTTCTGGAATCGGCCGAGGAAGTAGTGGACAAGGTGATTCAGTTCCGGCGCGCCATCCTGGCGGCTGGCTGCCCGCTCAAGAAGGACCACGAGTTGGAGTCCGCGGCCGCCGAAACGGTAGCGGCGCCCACGTGGGGCAAATAAAGAGCCATGGCAACTAAGAACGACGCTGGCGCAAAGAAGTCATCCACCCGCCCGGATATTGCCACGCTGGGTGGATTGCTGCTGGCGGCCGGGGGGATCCTGGGCGGCTTGGTCATTGAGGGGGGAAAACTCACTGACATTGCCCAGGTGACCGCGCTGATGATCGTGCTGGGAGGCACCATCGGAGCGGTCATGGTAACCACGCCGCTGAAGACGCTGATCAAGGCGGCCAAATGCCTGGGCAGTGTTTTTTTTGAGCACGCGCAATCGCCCCAGCAGATCATCGACGAGGTTATTTCCTACGCCACCAAGGCGCGGAAAAACAGCATCATTTCACTAGAGTCCGACCTGCCGAATATCGCCGACCCTTTTCTGCAAAAGGCCATTTCGCTAAGCGTGGACGGCACCGATTTGCAGGAACTCCGCAAGATGATGGAGCTGGATATCGCCGTGGAACACCGCAACGGTGAATCTATCGCGAAAGTTTACGAGGCAGCCGGAGGCTACGCGCCCACCATTGGCATTATCGGCGCCGTGCTGGGGCTGATTCAGGTGATGAAGCATCTGGAGAACATTGAAGAGGTGGGACGCGGCATCGCGGTCGCTTTTGTGGCCACCGTATACGGCGTGGCCTCCGCCAATCTTTTCTTCCTGCCGGTAGCCAACAAAATAAAAGCCCGGTTCCATCACTCCATCGAGATGAAGGAACTGATGCTCGAAGGCGTGTGCAGCATCGTGGAGGGGTTGAATCCAAAATTGATTCGGATAAAGTTAGACCCCTTCGCGGAAGAGAGCGGAGAAACCGCCAAGAAAGCTAAGGCTCCGGAGGGCAAGGCCGCTCAAACGGCCCCCGCCCAGGGATAACCGTGATGAAGAAAGAAGTCCCACCTCCGGAAAACCATGAGCGCTGGCTGGTCTCCTACGCCGACTTCATCACACTTCTGTTCGCATTCTTTGTGGTGATGTTCGCTTCGTCGCAGACCGATAAGTCGCGTGCCAAACAGGTTTCTGACGCCGTGGAAAAGGCGCTGAAGGAAGGCAGCTCCTTCAGTGTGCCTCCCGCCGTGGCCCAAATCCTGGGCGGAACGGTGGATGACAAGGGGCAGGGAAACGCCATGATGAAAGGCCCCGGAGGCGCCCAGCGCGTGCTCAAGGATTCGCCGCCCGAAAATCTCATGGAGCTGTTGCCCTCTCTGAAACGCCTGACCAAAGATCTGGAAGAGGAGATCAAAGCCGGTAAGCTGGAGCTCCGCATGGAAGCCCGGGGTCTGGTGATCAGTCTCCGGGAGTCCGCCTTCTTCCCGTCCGGTACCGACGTGCTCGATAAAGGCTCTTATCCCACCATGAAGAAGCTGGCCGCGCTCATCGGGTCCCTGCCCAACCAGATTCAGCTGGAGGGTCATACGGATTCGGTGCCCATCCATAATGCCCGCTTCAAGAGTAATTGGGAGTTGTCCTGCGCGCGTGGAATCGCGGTCTTGGATACGCTGTGCGGAGACTTCCACCTGCCCTACGAGAGATTCTCGGTGGTGGGACGCGCCGATACGGTTCCAATCGACACCAATGACACGCCGGAGGGCCGCGCCCGCAATCGCCGCGTGGACGTAGTGATTGTCAACAGCCTGCACATCGGCGGAACGCAAGCCATCAAGGAGGCGGTGAAAAAATGATCCGGCGTCGAGTCTTCGACAGTACTTCGAGGCGCGCTTTCCCATACAAAATAATGAAAAAAAGTGTGAAAAAGGCTTTCAGCCCATCGACAAGATAACAGCACGCTGAGAACGGCGTGGTTCGGCGAGAGGCCGGACAGAAACGAAAAAGAGGAGCAACAATGTCAATTTCCCTTCAGACTAACGTTACATCGTTATTCGCCGAACAGGCCCTCAACCAGAACACCACGCTCGAAGGCCAAGCCATCGAGCAGTTGTCGTCCGGCTATCGTATCAATTCGTCCGGAGACGACGCGGCAGGTTTGGCGGTGGCCAATCAATATCGATCCACAATCGCCGAACTGCAGCAGGGCGTGCTGAACGCGTCCAACGGCACCAGCATTTTGCAGATTGTCGATGGCGGATTGAACAACATTTCAACCATCCTTGACCGGCTGCAAACCCTGGCCACGGAATCCGCCAGCGCAACATTCGCCGGCAACCGCAACACGCTGAACCAGGAATTCCAGTCGCTGGTGCAGGAAATCACGCGGCAGGCGAACAACATCGGTCTGGCTTCGGGCGGACAGTACAACCAGGTGAACTCCGTGTTCATCGGTGGCGGCAACAACGCCTCAAACGGACAGGTGAGCATCGATCTCAGCGGTTCCGCGAACCAGGTGGACGCGGCCGGCCTCGGTTTGGCCACCACCAGCGTTGCCGCCGGCGGCACGGAACTCTCGCAAGGCACCGCGAACATCGTTCGTCTGGATGCCCCCGGCGCGACATTTCTTGCCACTGCGGCTCAGACCTTCACGCTGAACGTCTACTCATCCAACGGCGGCGCGCAGACCCACACCATATCCGTGGGCGGAAGCGGCGCACAGACCGAAGCGCAGATTCTTTCCAGCCTGAACAGCCAATTGTCCCAGTACGGAATTAGCGCGTCGGTAGGCAGCGACGGACAATTGAACTTCGGCGGCGGTACGCCATTTACCATCAAAACCAATACCACAACCGACGCGAATCCCATCGCGACGGCGGCTTCAGCGGCAACCAACACCGGCGTTTATTCGGTGGCCGGCCAAACCACCTATGCGGGCGCGGCGGAAACGTTGACCTTCCAGAATGGTCAGGGAACCGCCACCGTGAGTCTTCTCGCCACCGATACGCTGGCGTCGGCATTATCGAAGATCAACGCGCAGACTTCCTCGCTGGGCATTTATGCCATCGCCAATTCGGGAGGCGGCGGAATCTCCATTCAGAGCGTCAACAACTTCACCGCCTCCACCAGCGCCGCTGGCGGCACATTTACGGCTACCGGCGCGCAAGCCACCACAACGCCTACCAGCACCGGAAGCGTTACCGGCAACGCCGTGGCTGCTCTCACGGCCATCACCAATGCCATCAGCGCCCTGGGCCTGGTTCAAGGACGCGTTGGAGCGGGCGAGAACCTGCTCAACTACGCATCATCCCTGGCCAACTCCCAAATCACCAACTTTTCTTCGGCGGAATCCGCCATCCGCGACGCCGACGTCGCCTCCGCCGCTGCTAACCTCACCAAGGCACAAACCTTGCTGCAGTCTACGGTGGCCGCTTTGGCGCAAGCCAACTCAGCTCCTTCGGCTATCCTGAAACTTCTCCAGTAGTCTGTAACTAAAGTAAACCTCATGCTGGGCCGATCTTAACTGAGAACGGCCCAGCTTTTTTATTTGAGGAGTCCTCATGAGTTCCGTTACCAGTCCGCTTACCGTTACCGCTCCACAAACTACTCTTACCGGGGGCAGCAGTTACTCCAGCACGCTGCAAGCGGCTGTTACGCGTGCCGTTGCCATCGCATCGTTGCCGATGCAGTTACTGCAGGCCGATCAGAACACGGCCACCAGCGAAGCCACGGAACTGGGACAGCTCAACTCGCTTTTCGGCTCCCTGCAGACCTCTTTGCAATCGGTGGTGTCGGGAACCAGCAATGGCGCCCTGGCCGCCACTTCGAGCGATACCTCGGTAGCGCAAGCCAGCCTGACGGGCAGCGCGTTACCCGGCACCTACACCTTAGATGTACTAAATGCCGGATCTGAATCCAGCGCAATTAGCAGCGCACCCTCGACGCCGATCTCCGATCCCACGTCTCAGAGCATCAGCCAGGCCACTTCGTTCACGCTCACAGTAGGCACTCAAACCTACACTATTCAACCCGCCGGACAGGACCTGAACGATCTGGCCAGCGCCATTAATTCCAGCGGCGCCCCGGTTCAAGCCCTGGTAGTGAATTTAGGTTCGCCCACGGCCCCGGACTACCGGCTGGTGGTGCAAAGCACCAGCCTGGGCGAAAATACCATTCAATTGAGCGATGGGACCAACAACAGTTTGCTGAATAGCTTGGCTCAGGGATCCAGCGCGTCTTATACGGTGGACGGGCAGCCGTCCGGTGGCATTACCACCAACTCTTCGACAGTCACCATCGGATCCGGCGTGACCGCGACGCTTGGCGGGCAAACCGGTTCCACCACCATCAACGTCTCCGCCGATCTTAGTTCCGTGTCCGACGCTCTTTCCAACTTTGTCACCGCTTATAACGCGGCGGTCGGCGAACTTCAGAAGAACTACGGCCAAAACGGTGGCGCTCTTACTGGCGATAGTTCCGTACTGGACATGAGTCAAGTACTAAGTCAGATCGGCACTTACACGGATTCCACCGGCGGCTCCATCACCAATTTGACTCAGCTGGGAGTGGAATTCACCGACACCGGTACGTTGACCTTCGATCCTACGGCGATCTCGGGCCTGTCTCAATCGCAAATCACCGATGCTTTGTCTTTTCTGGGCAGCCCCACCACCGGCGGTTTTCTGCAGTTCGCCACTAACACCTTGGACGGCATCACCGATCCCACCACCGGCGTCATCGCCACCGAATCGCAGTCGCTGCAGAACGAAGTGAACACGGATCAAACGCAAATCACGAACGACCAAACGCAGATCACGCAGCTCCAGGCTAACCTGCAAGCTCAGATGGCGGCGTCCGACGCGCTCATCGCCACGCTGCAGCAACAGAATACGTTCTTGCAGGGGCTGTTCCAATACGCCACCAGCAACAATCCCGATGCCACCAGCGCCGCATAACATCGCACGAGAACTGCGCTCCGCGCTACTGGGAGGCGACCAGGCCCGGGCCGAACTGTTGGTATCCGAATATGCCGCGGCTGTGCGCGAGTCTTGGGAAGCTCTGCCGGAAAGCGACCGCGTAGCTTCTTCCATCCCGCGGCAGGCTGCCGAGCTCCTGGCTTGGGCACACGACATGACCGTGGTCCGGCGCGCCATGGCCGCCGAGCAACTGGCGGTGGTCCAAAAGGCCAGCCGCTACCGCCCCGCCGCCACAACCGGTCCCTTACAATCACGCTTCGGCTAGCCCCGGGACCCACCGGTCGCTTACGAGCGTTACCGAGCTGCGACCGTGAGGGAGTTGGCATGGGCCTGCGGCCCACCAAAGGTGATGAAGACGCTGTGTGAAAAATCGGTTGGCAGGCGGAAGCGCCTGCCCCACGTTGGCGCGTGGTGGGGCAGGCACTTCCGCCTGCCAACCCGCGTCTTCAACGGAGCCGGTGCCTTTTTCCGCAACCGTCGAATTCTCAACACCAACCGTCACCGCTAAAACGGTCACCATTCCCAACTCTCTGATTCGTCGTCCGCCCACCCGCGGCAGCCGAATTGCATTGCGATGCCATCATGCTGGAGAACGCCGGTGTCGGCATTGAGCGCTACATGAATCTGTTGAGCGCCAGCCAGAAGCTGGTCTCATCCAACATCGCCAACGTTGATACGCCCGGATACAAGACTAAGGACGTTGATTTCCAGTCCGAGCTCGCCAACCAGTTCGGCAGCCTGGAACCCGCGGCCGTCGAAGTCTCGGGACTCAAGACCAAAAATGACGGCAACAACGTGAACATGGACCGGGAATCCCGCCGGCTTTCTGAGAACGCCCTGCGCTTCGCCGTAGCCACCAACCTGGCGCGCTCCGAGCTGCAAACGCTTCGAAGCGCGATTGAGGAGGGCAAGACTTCATGAGCCTGTTTTCGTCACTCGCTGTTAGCGGTTCGGGGATGTCCGCGCAACGCACCCGAGCTGAGATTCTGGTGGAAAATCTCGCCAATGCGGAAACCACGCGTACGCCCGAGGGCGGTCCCTATCGCAGAAAAGACGTCGTATTCGAGGAAGACCCGTCAGTGGGCTCCTTTGGCTCGGAATTGAGTTCCGCGCTGGGGTCCGGCCCATCCGGCGTGGCGGTCAGCCAAACCATCGTCGACGACAGTGAGCCGTTGCAGCGCTACATGCCGGGGCATCCCGACGCCGACAAGAACGGTTATGTTTCCTTTCCCAAGATCAACCCGGCCGAGGACATGGTGGATCTGATGGGCGCTTCCCGCGGCTACGAAGCCAATGTGGCCGCCATCTCGGCGGTCAAAGATATGATCCAGAAATCGCTCGACCTGTTCCGTTGATCTAAATGTCTATACCAATCACTCCTATCGCTCCCATCAGCATTCCCCAGATCGCGCCAACCGACTCCTCCGTGGCTACTCCGGGCGGTTTTCAATCCGTGCTGGAGGGTCTGGTGGGCGGCGTTGAAAAATCGCAGGCCCAGGCCCAGCAAACGGTGAACAGCTTCCTGACCGGCGGCAATGAAGAATTGCATTCGGTAGCCTTGGCCGCGCAGCGATCGTCGCTGGAGTTCGACTTGTTCATGCAGGTTAGAAACAAAGTTGTGTCGGCGTATCAGGAAGTCATGAGGATGCAGCTGTGAGTCAGGCATAGCCCTGCTCTCTTCACTCCATGGAACAAATCAAGAAACTTCTGTTGTCCCTCACCGCGATGCAGCGCGTGACCATCGTGGTCTGTGCTCTGGCTATGGCCGCGGGTGTGGCTTGGTTCTCACGCTGGCAACAGGACGCCGGCATGCGCCCGCTTTACACCGCTCTGTCGCCGGAAGACGCCAACGCCATGGTCCAGAAACTGCGGGAGGGCGGAGTAGTTTATAAGATCGGCGAGAACGGCACTAGCGTGATGGTGCCGGAAGCCCGCGTGGCCGAACTGCGGCTCGAAATGGCCGGCCTCGGCCTTCCGAAAACCGGACGCATTGGTTTTGAGATTTTTGACAAAACGAATTTCGGCATTACCGACTTCGCCGAACACGTGAACTATCGCCGCGCTGTGGAAGGCGAACTGGAACGCTCCATCATGGCGCTGGCCGCCGTGCAACAGGCCCGCGTGCACGTGAGCCTGCCCAAGGAATCCGTCTTTACCGATTCGCGCGAAGCCGCCAAAGCCAGCGTCCTGGTAGGCCTTCGCCCCGCCGCCCGGCTGTCGGCTCAAAACGTGATCGCCATCACCAACCTGGTGTCCAGCGCCGTGGAAGGTCTGGCGCCGGAATCCGTTTCGGTGGTGGATATGAATGGGAATCTGCTGAGTCGCCCCCGCCGCGACGGACTGCCCGACGGCGCGCAAATCAGTGAGGCGGCCCTCGAATACAAGCAAGCTATCGAAAAAGACCTGGCGGTCAAGATCAACAACACGCTGGACCCGCTGCTCGGCCCCGACAAATTCCGCACCGGCGTCTCGGCTGATGTTGATATGTCCAGCGGCGAGCAAAGCGAAGAGACCTTCGACCCCACCAAGTCCGTAATGGTGTCGTCGCAGAAAACGGAAGACTCGAGCGGCACCACCCGCGCCGCGGCTACGCCCACTCCTCCCGGCACGGCCGCGAATCTGCCGCCAACCTCTGCTCCTCATCCCACCGGCTCCGGTTCTACTTCCACCAAACGCAGCGAGAGCATCGCGTATCAATCCAGCCGCATTACCAAGCACGTCAAGCTCCCGCAGGGGGCCATCAAGCGGTTGTCCATCGCCGTCTTATTGGACCAAGGCGCCAAATGGGAGGGCCAAGGCAAACAGATGCACCGTGTAGCCACGCCGCCGGATCCGGAGAAAATGAAAGCGATTCAAACCTTGGTAGCGACGCTGGTCGGCCTGAACCCGGAACGCGGCGATCAGCTGACGGTGGAAGCCCTGCCCTTTGACAGCACCCTGAACATGGAGCTTCCTTCGGCGCCTGAGCCGGCCAAGCAGCAGAATCTGACGCCGCTCGAAATGCTCAAACAAAAGCCGATCATTTTGTATGGTTCGGCCGGAGGCGCGGTGCTGGTAATCGCGCTCGTGGTTTTTGCGGTCTCGCGAGGCAAGAAGCGGGAACCGGCCCGGCATATGCCGGAGGTATTGCCCCCCGGCAGTCCAATGCCTAGCCTGACAGCCAATCCCGTTTCGCAACCAGGAGCCATTGCCGCCGCCGAAAATCCGCGTCTTCCCGCGCTCATGCCCTCCCGAACCGAAGTCCTGCTGACGCAGCTGCAGGAGAGCGGCCGGAACAATCCGGAAGCATGGGCGGGAATTCTGCGCGGATGGCTCTCCGAAGAAGAGGCGCACTGATAATTCCCAATGACCGTCAACGAAAATGCACCACCACTGAAAATCTCGGGCCCTCAAAAAGCTGCCATTCTGCTGGTAGCCCTCGGCGACAAGCTGGGCGGCGAGATTCTGAAGCAGCTCAATGACGAGGAAGTGAAGGCTGTCAGCAAAGCCATCGCGCGTCTCGACAAAATCACTCCCAACCAAACCGAATCGGTACTGGAAGAATTCACGCAGGCGGCCCGCAGCGGCTCGCGCGGCGGGTTCGACCTCGCCAAGAAAATGCTGGCCAACGCATTCGGTCCGGAAGGCGCCAAGCGGATCGCCGAGCATCTGCCGAAGTCGGGAGCCCAAGCCAACAAAAATATCGAGTCCATTCAGAAGGCCGATCCCTTGCAGTTGAGCCGGTTCATGGAGGGCGAGCATCCCCAAACCATCGCGCTCATCCTTTCGCATCTCTCCGCGCCACAGGCGGCTTTGCTGATCGGCAACCTTCCCCAGGAGATGCGCGCGGATGTCGCCCTCAGAATTGCGCAACTCGACAAAGTTTCCCCCGATGTGGTGGCCCGCGTTTCTTTGGTGATCTCCGAAAAGCTGAAAAGCGTGGGGGAATTGAGGATGGAAGCGCACGGCGGTCCCCGCTCCGTCGCCGAAATCCTGAATCGCATGGATTCCGCCATCAGCGACGACATACTCGCAAACATGAAAGAGGAGCAGTCGCTGGTGGACGCCATCCGGCACTACATGTTCACTTTTGAGGACCTCATGCTCATCGATCCTTCGGCCATGAAGGAAGTGGTCGCCAAGATCGACAAGAAGCTACTCGTTGTCGCCCTCAAAGGTACCTCCGAGCAATTGAAGAATCACTTTCTACAGTGCATGTCGCAACGCGGAGGAGAGATGCTGCGCGAAGACATGGAAGCTACCGGGCCGGTGCGCATTCGCGATGTGGAGGCGGCGCAACAGCAGATTCTGGCCGTGGTTCAGCAGTTGGAGTCCGAGGGCGTTCTCAGTCTCAAAGGCGGCGGCGGGGACCAATATGTCGTCTGAGATTCTGCTCGGCGGCGAGAATTCCGCCGCTCCAGCGTTCTGGCGCACGGTGGCGTCGGTACGCACCGATCGTTTCGAGCAATTGCGCCCGGACCCCACGCGCGAGACCGCGAAGCAGTTGGAACAGGCCCGCCGCGAGGCTTTCGATCAAGGCGCCGCCGCCGGCCGGAAAGATGCCGAGCAACAAATTCTTCCAGCCTTTGAAAAAATGGCAGCCAACCTGGCCGAACTGGCCCGGCTGCGCGAGACTTTGCGCGAAACAACCTTGCAAGATCTTGTTCGGCTGGCTACCATGATTGCCGCGCGCATAGTTCACCGCGAAGTGGTCATCGATCCGGACGCGCTGGCCGGCTTGGTGAAGGCGTCATTCTTGAAGTTGCAATCCCGCGAGATAAGCCGCGTCCGCATGCATCCAGGCTTGGAGCCGCTGGTGCGAAAATGCCTGGAACAGTGCGGTTCTCCCAAGAATCTGATTTTGTCCGCGGATCCGGCGCTGAATCCCGGTGAATTGTTCTTCGATACTTCGCAAGGCCTGCTGGACGCATCCGTCGACACTCAATTGCGCGAAATTGAACGCGGCCTGATCGACAAGTTGGGTACCTAGCCATGGCCGCCGCTTCCAGCTCTCCGCTCGCCCCCTTGCTCCAACAAGCTTCTGAAATAGAACTGCTCCCTTGGGTGGGTGAAGTCACCGAAATGGTGGGATTGCTGATCGCCTCCCGCGGCCCGGTGGTCTCGATCGGCGATTTTTGCGAAGTGCGCACCTCTTCCGGCCGCTCCATCCGGTCGCAAGTGATCGGCTTCCGGAATGAGCAAGTGCTGTCGCTGCCGCTCGAAGAAATGGACGGTCTGCAGCTCGGTGACCGCGTGATCGCCCGCAAGGATGAAGCTCTGCTACGGGTGGGGCCGCAACTTCTGGGGCGAGTATTGGACGGATTCGGCCGGCCCATCGACGGCGGCCCCCCTATCCGCGCCGCCGCGTCCTACCCGCTGTATGCCGCCGCGCCGTGCCCATTAGAGCGCGAGCACATCACCGAGCAATTGGTCACCGGTATTCGCGCTATCGACGGCCTGCTTCCGTGCGGCAAAGGACAACGCGTCGGAATTTTCGGCGGCAGCGGCGTGGGCAAGAGCACGCTGCTGGGCGCCATGTCGCGCCACAACGACGCCGACGTTACCGTGATCGCGCTGGTAGGCGAACGCAATCGCGAAGTACGGGCGTTTCTCGAAAATGAACTCGGCCCTCAAGGCCGCAGCCGCTCCGTTGTGGTAGTGGCCACGTCGGATCGCCCTGCGCCGCTCCGCATCCGCGCCTGCTTCGTGGCGCTGGCTGTAGCAGAATATTTCCGCGATCAAGGCAAGAATGTCTTGATGGTCCTCGATTCGGTGACCCGGCTGGCTATGGCCCAGCGCGAAATTGGTTTGGCTGCCGGAGAGCCCCCCAGTCAAAAAGGCTACACGCCTTCCGTCTTTGCGTTAATGCCCAAAATCTTTGAGCGTGCCGGACATTTCAAGAAAGGCTCCATTACCGGATTCTTTACGGTCCTGGTGGAGGGAGACGATTTTAACGAGCCGATCTGCGATGCCGTGCGCGGCATCCTGGATGGCCACTTTATCCTGTCGCGCGAGTTGGGAGCGGCCGGCCATTATCCGGCTCTCGATATCCGGCACTCGCTCAGCCGCTTGACTTCTCGCGTGGCCGCTCCGCAACAGATTTCGTCAATCCAAAAAATAAGGGAAGCGCTGGCTCTGTACCACGATTCGCAGGACCTCATCCAATTGGGCGCCTACGCCGCTGGAAGCAATCCGAAGTTGGACGCCTGCATCCGAGCTCGCCCCGAAATTCTGAATTTCCTCAAACAGGATGCGCACGCCTTCTCCAGCCTTCCGGAAACGCTGCAGCGCCTGGACAAGCTGGTTGCACAATTAGGATAAAAGGATGGGACGCTTCCAATTCCCGCTGGACAAAGTCATCCGCTGGCGATCCCTCGAATTCGCTCTGGAACAAGCCAAATTGAAGCGATTGGGGCAGGAGCAGATTCGTCTGCAGATGCAGGCCGCCGCATTGGGCGCCGAAAAATCGAAACTGGCGGGGTCCATTGTAACGCTGCCCGATCCTCGCGGCACGGACTTGCGGGCCATGGTGGATTACGGCGCCAACCTGCGCCGGCGCGCGCAAAAACTGGGGGAGCTGAAGGCCCGCTCGGATCGTGATCTGGCCGCGCAGAAGAAAAAGTACAACGAAGCCAAACAGCGGCTTCAGCTACTCGAAGAATTGCGGGAGCGCAAACTCACCGAGTGGCGCTACGAACAAGCCCGCGAACTGGAGGCTTTGGCCGGCGAATCCTACCTGGCCACGTGGAATCGGGCCGCGAGTGTGAGAAGCCGTTAAAAAATCAGTGGCGCACGCACTTTTGCGTGCCGTGTTCGCACTCATGCGAACACATTTAAATGCGTTCACACGATTGTGAACGCGGGTCGCAAGAATGCATGCGCCACAGGCCGAATTCTTTCTGAGCCGCGAGCGTGAGCGACCGGTGCCTTTGATTTGTTGCTTACCGCGAAACTACCCGAGTTGGGACTTCGCCAATCCCTTCCACGACTCCTGCCCGTCCAGCACCTGCTGAATCCGGACTCCGGTCACAAATTGCACATGCGCGGCGTACTCCCGCAGCCGGCAGTGCCTAACTTCCCCCAGCAGCCGGCAGTCTTCAACCTCGATGTTGACGCTGGTGCCTGGAGGCAGATAGCGCGCCCCAACAAAGCACAGGCCGCCTTCTGAGACATCCACCAGACGTCCTTTTTCATGATCCGTCCGTGAGCCGCGCACCGCGTACACTTCCACCGCCTGGTCTGCGGCGAACCGCGAATGCCGGCGTTGTTTGAACCCGCGCACCGGCGGCCTGCGATCGGACTCCATCCCTTTACTAATCGGCTGTTTCAAGTGTAAGTTGCACCTATTTTGACTCGAGTCTCAACAAACCGAACCGCGCCGGCACATGGAAGTTCCTGTCCATCGTTGGCTGCCAGGTAATTGACGTGTGATTCGGCGGCGCCCCTTCGGAGAGGTACAGATTCATCCGAAATTCAGATCCGTCTTTCGGCGGACGCGAGTCAATCGCGGTCCAGGGGATACGCAGAGCCGCGTACCAGGTTTTGGTGGAACTGTCCACTCTGGCCGAGACCTTAAATCCCGAGTTCCAAAGCCAGCCCCCTTCCGGATGCGGTTTCTCGAGATCAATGTCCAGGTCAACCCATTCTCCCCGCGGTGAAACTTCGAACTCCCGGTAGCGCTTTATATTTTTGAAATCCGATCCTATGAATACCTCCGCCACGTCCCAGTTCCAGAGCTCGTTTGTTTCACTCGAGGTCACCGGGTTCGGCTTCAGATAAAGCTCCTTGTAGGGACAGGTGTAAAGGAAGTAGAGGTTCTTGTCCGTCCAGCGTGAACGAACTTCCATGGCGAATCCCGGCACCGGCTTTCCGAAATTATTCAGGTCTGCCACCACGGGCCGCGCGCCTTGCCAGAACGCCGACTTGGGATTTGTATCCGGATCGGCATCGGCCTCCGATCGCACGCTCACCATGGTGCCAGTGGAGGCAAGCAGCGCCGCAGCGGCCAGCGCGTTGATTAAGACGGTTCTGACGCAGCTATTCATAAAGCCCAACCCGAACCGTTAGCATATCATCGGCAGTCGAGCTGGCGTTGGTTGTGGGTCAGGATGTCACTCCGGTGTCACCTCAACCCACAGCCAAAATTGAGCATGTGGGGCAGGATGCCATCCTGCGCGCCGATTGCCAATCGGCGCAAAGAGCGCGGGTTGCCAACCCGCGCGCAGGATGACATCCAGCCCACAGCCAAAATGGCTGGGCTGAGGCACAATAATACTATGAGGTGGATTTTGTGCCTGGTGACTGCGCTAGCTCTCGGCGCGACCGCGGAGATGAGCCTTACGGTCGATCAGTTAGTCAAATTCATTCAGTCTGCCATCCAGCTCAAACAGCCCGACCGGCAGGTGGCTGAATATCTCAAGCACGTGAGGATGGCGGAAAAGCTGGAGGACCAGACCATCGAGGACCTGCAAGGCCAAGGCGCGGGACCTAAGACCGTTGCCGTTTTGAAGGAATTGGGCACAGCCTCGGCGTCCCTGGGAAAAGCCGCGCCTCCTCCTCCGCCCAAGCCAGCCTATGTTCAACCGCCGCCGCCGGATTCCATCGAGCAAGGCAAGATCATCGAAAAGGCGCGCGAGTATGTCAGCAACTACACCAAGAACCTTCCGAACTTCATCTGCATGCAGGTAACGCGGCGCGATGTCGATCCCACCGGCACCGGAAACTCCTGGCATCATGTGGATACTATCAGCACCAAGTTGTCCTACAACGGGGGACACGAAGATTACCAGATCGTGCTGGTGAATAACGTGCCCCCCGATCCCGGAACAACCATGGAAAAATTGGGCGGTACCACGTCCGCCGGCGAGTTTGGCAGCATGATGCGCGAGATCTTCTCTCCCGAAAGCTACGCCCGCTTCGAGTGGGATCATTGGGGCACTCTGCGGGGCCGTCCAACCTACGTTTTCTCCTACGATATCGAGCAACGCTATTCGCAGTTTCATGTCACTGCCGACAAGACCCTGGATATTGTTCCCGCGTATCGCGGCCTGGTTTACATCGACAAGGACACCGACATCGGGATGGTGACCAAGATCACGCAGATCCCTTACGACATGCCCGAGACTTTTCCCATCCATGATGTGGCGCTCTCACTGGATTACGACTTCGTCAAAATCGGAGACGCCGAATTCCTCTTGCCGCTCAAATCAGTGAATTCATCCAGCCGTTCGCGCTATAAGACCAGAAACGAGATAGAATTTCGTTTGTATCGCAAGTTTGGCACCGAGAGCACCATCAAGTTCGAGACTCCTGAACCATTGCCGGACGACAAAACCAAAGAGAAAAAACAGTAGCCCCGCGCGTAAGCAAGGGGACCGACCCTCAACATGGTTTTCATAATTTTCCTCTTCGCAGCGCTTTCCTTGGCCGCGGCCACCCCAGTTCAAATCACAGTTTCAAATCAAAAAGACACATCGGTCGGGCTCAATGGCCGCGTCAATCTTTTTGTCTCGACGGCGTTCCAGCCGGCCGAATGGGACAACACCTTTTTCCAGGATCTTCCCTCGCAAACAACAGTTCTCGGCCAGATGGCGCCCATGCACATCAATATCCAGCCGCAGAGCCAGGGCTTGGCCCAAACCGGCCTAGGCTCCTGGGATTTCACCGTCAACAACAGCATGCTGCCCAGCATCCTGAGTGTCGGCGACCACGATCCCATCTATCAGGTTGCATCCGCGCCCGCCTTCATGGAGACCAATGGCGCGCTCGCTCCCGCTAATTTTCCGCAGTTCGCCGCATATTCCGCCAACATGGTGCGGTACTTCAACACCGGCGGATTCGACGCGGGCGGCCAGCATTTTCAGTCGCCATCTCCGTATCAAGTCACCTGGTGGGGGATTTTCAATGAGCCCGACGTGAACAATGTCTCGGCTTCCGATTATCCGGCGCTCTACAATACCGTCGTTCCAGCCATGCAAGCCGTGGATCCGAACATCAAATTCGTGGCGCTGGAGCTGGCCTATCTGTATGACTACCTGCCGGAATTTCTAGCCAAGGTGAAAGCGCACGTGGATGTTATCGCCATGCATTTTTACGGATCCTGCGGCGGGCAGAATTCGACAGACGCGCAAGTCTTCGGCGATCTCGAATACTACGCCACCGGAACCGCCAGCGGCGCGGGCGCTTCCATGACTTTGCCATCGGCCAGAGCCGCGCTCGCGGCGAATCCAACATTTCAGAATGTCCCCATCTGGATGACCGAGAACAATGTGGACGCAGACTATGACAACAACGGCATGAGCGCGTGCCTCGCCGGCCAGCCTTACGCCGCCGATTTGCGCGAGAGCAGCCCGTTCTACGCCGCCTTCTATCCGCTGGTTTTTGAAAGATGGGCGCAGAACGGCGTGCAGGGCATGAATCATTGGGACTATTCCGCCGACGGCACGTTCGGCGAAGTGGATCAGATTACCGGCAACAAATACCTCAGCTACTGGGTGGATTATTGGCTGGCCCATCTGTTCCCGGCGCCGCCAGGAGCCGACATCCTGAAGCTCACATCGAGCGATGCCTCCGGCAACACCGACGCGTTCGCGGTGAAGAACGATGACGGCTCAGTGGTGGTGATGCTGATCAACCATCAGATCGCGTCGCCCAACGACAACAACGGAAAGGGCGTTGCCAATACGTTTTCGCTGGACGTTGCCGCGCTCGGAACGTTCTCAACCGTCACCCAGATCCAGATCGACGAAAATACCGATCCGTCCGCGGGGCCGAAGCCGCAAACCAGCCCTTTTCTCGCCAATCTCCAGGCGTCCATTCCGGGCTATGGCGTGGTGTTCTTCAAGCTGAACCAGACCCTGCCTCACGTTGGCGCGGTGGTGAACGGAGCCAGCTACAAAAGTGGACCCGTCGCTCCGGGCGAATTGATCACCATTTTTGGAGAAGGGATGGGTCCCACCGGAGCCTACGGCTCCTATTTGAATGTGCCTGGATTTCTGGCCAATTCTCTGGCCGGCGCCCGAGTGCTCTTCGATGGCGTTCCAGCGGCCCTCATTTACGAGAGCGCTCTGCAGATTTCCGCGCTGGTTCCTTATGAAGTGGCCGGCCACGCCAGCACGTCCATGCAGGTGGAATATCTCGGATCAACCAGCACTCCACTTTCGATACCGGTTGCCCCCACTTCGCCGGCGATCTTCACCGAACCGCCCACCGGTTCGGGTCCCGGGGCGATTCTCGATCAGAACTATCTACTCATTTCCAGCGCCAATCCCGCCAAAGCGGGCGAGAGCGTCATCATGTATCTGACCGGGGAAGGGAAGGCGGATCCCGAGGCTCTGGATGGCCGCATCGCTGTCGGCGCGGCGCCCACCAATACTCCAGTGACTGTGATGATCGGCGGTCTCAAGGCCCACGTAACCTACGCTGGACGCGCTCCTGGTGAGGCGTTCGGAATAATGCAGATTAACGCCGAGATCCCGAGCGGCGTTCGGTCCGGGAATGCTTCTGTTCAAGTCACGATCGGAAATGCCAGCAGTCCGGCGGGAGTGACCATCGCCATTCAGTGATGAAGTACCGACTCCCTCAGACTCAGAAGCTGTGAAAAAATCGGAAGCACGCGGGGTTGGCAGACGGAAGCGTCTGCCCCACATTGACGCACAAGGATTTACGATTAAGTGGCGCAGGCGCTTTCGCCTGCGAACCGATTTTTTCACAGCTTCTCACCTCACACTCACGGTCGCGGTTCGGAAAAACCGTGTTACCGAACCGCGACCGTAAGGGAGTCGGTGCAGTTCCACCCTCATACCAGATCCCTTGTCCGCTTCTGCCCGTAAAAGAAATAAATAAACAACCCGATCACCAGCCACACAAAAAAGCGGATCCATGTTTCGAGCGGCAGGCTCAGCATCAGCACCAGGCAGCAAACGATGGAGATCCCCGGCAACAGCGGAACCCACGGCACCCGAAACCCGCGTCTGCGCTCCGGCTGCTTCTTCCGCAGCACAATAACGCCGGCCGATACCAGGATGAAGGCGAACAGCGTCCCGATATTCGATAAATCGGAGAACCAGCTGATGTCGAAAATACCGGACGGAATTCCCACCAGGAATCCGGCCACCCAGGTGCTGATGTGCGGCGTTTTGAACTTCGGATGAATGCGCGAAAAAACGTCCGGCAACAGCCTGTCGCGCGACATGGCGAACCAGACGCGCGCTTGCCCATATTGGAACACCAGCAGGGACGACAACATTCCCACCAGCGCGCCCGCCGTGACAATCAGCCGCAGCCGGTTCATGCCGATGGCCTTGAGCGCGTTGGCCACCGGCGCATCGTTGTTCAGCGTGTCCCAATGCGCGATGCCGGTCAATACCAGCGCCACCGAACCATATAGAATGGCGCAGATGGCCAGCGTCGCGAATATTCCGATGGGCATGTCTCGCTGCGGCTGGTGGCATTCCTCAGCCGCCGTCGAAACCGAATCGAAGCCGATATACGTGAAGAAGACGATAGCGCCGCCGGTGAGTACGCCGGAGTAGCCGTTGGGCATGAACGGATGCCAGTTTCCCGTGTTCACGGCTTTCGCCGCTCCAAACACGAAGAACAGAATCGCCACCAGCTTCACCACAACCATGACGTTATTCGTTTCGGCGCTTTCCCGGACCCCGCGCACCAGGACATAGCTCAACAGCATGAGTACCAAAAATGCCGGAAGATTGAACCACGCACCCGTGCGCTGGCCCTCCTCGAACATGGGCATCGACAACTCCTTCGGCAAATGGAAACCGAACAGGTTGTCGAGAATGTCGTTGAAGTACGCCGAGAATCCCACCGCGACGCTCATATTGGAAAACGCGTATTCCAGGATCAAATCCCAACCGATGATCCACGCAAAAATTTCACCCAGTGTCGCGTAGGAATACGTGTAGGCGCTGCCGGCAATGGGGATCATGGAAGCCAGCTCCGCGTAACAGATAGCCGCGAATCCACAGGCGATGGCCACCAGCACGAAGGAAACGGATATAGCCGGCCCAGCGCCTGCGCGTCCGCTCAAGGTGGCAGCGTTCCCGCCGTTGACCAGAAGATCCAGCAGCGGCGCCTTCAATATAGACTTGCCCATGAAGTGCTCGCCCGCCGCCGCGGTACCAGTGACAGTGAAGATTCCCGAGCCGATCACCGCTCCAATTCCCAGAGCGATCAAGCTCCACACGCCGAGCGACTTCTTTAGACGATGCTCGGGCTCCTCGGAGGAGGCGATCAACGCATCGATGCTTTTACAGCGAAGGAGTTGGCTCATGAAAGCCGTTTCTCGTTTCTCGTTTCTCGTTTCTGGTTTCTCGTTCCACATCGGCAACGAGAAACGATGAACGAGAAACGAGAAACGGTTTTACCGCTTCCGCTGACCCTTGGTTAATTTCTTGACCCGCTTCTTCATGGACCCGCGCGCTACTCCGGTTGCCCGTTTCGGTTTCGGGGCCGCTTTCTTGCGGGATGTGCGCTTTAGCTTCTTGCGCTCGGCTTTGTCGGTAATTTTCTTAGTATTCATTCGTCGTTTTTACTCTTCTGTGATTCCTGCGTATTTTTCTACCAGCTTCTTCAAACCATAACCCTGGAAGCTTACAGTGAGCTTAGCATCGTCGCCCTCCCCCTCGCGGCGCAGCACCGTGCCGATGCCATAGCGGGGATGCCGGACGGTGGCTCCGGCGCGCAGGCCTTTCTTGCGGATGGGCGTCACGGGAGCGTGGGTGGGAGTTGCAGCTTTCGCGGCCGGTTCGGCTTTCTGCGGGGCCTGCGCCGCTCCTTTGGCGCGATCGGCGAAGTACTGTTGGATGTTTGCCACCGAGTTGTAGGTCTTGCCCGTGTAGAGATTCGGTTTCGGTGTTTCGCGAACTTCGCGCGACTCGGTGTGCCTGTTTTTCGGATTTAGGTCCTCCACCAGCGCCGCCGGCACCTCTTTCAGGAACCGCGACGGAATGGACGCTTCCGGCTGCCCGCCGCCATAGCGCCGGCGGTAACGCGCATTGGTCAGAAACAGGCGCTGCTCCGCGCGCGTCATGCCCACGTAACAGAGCCGCCGCTCCTCTTCCATGGCGGCCTTGGAATCGAGCGAGCGCATGTGCGGAAACAAACCTTCTTCCAAACCCGCCAGGAACACAATCGGGAACTCCAGCCCCTTGGCGTTGTGCAGGGTGAGCAGCGAAACCTGCGCGCGTGAATCCAGCGAATCGCTATCGGCCACCAGCGCCGCGTGATCCAGAAACTCGGACAAACCTTCGCCGCGCTCGGCCGCTTCCGCCGCGGCATTCACCAGCTCGGCCAGGTTGCCCAGCCGCGATTCCGATTCCTGATCGTTGTCCGCTTCGAGCATTCTCTGGTATCCGGTGCGCTCCAAAATTTCTTTTAATGTTTGATGCACCCGCTGCGTCTCGGCCACCGACGAAAGTTCCTGAATCAGCTTTTGAAAGGCCTGGAGCGCCGCCTCCGCACGCGCGGAAAAGATCTTCTCCTGCAGCATGCGGCCGATCGCCGACCATACGCTCAGCTGATTTCCCAGCGCATATTGCTCAATCTGATCGATAGTGGTTTTACCGATGCCGCGCGCCGGCGTGTTGATGATACGCAGCAGGCTCACCGAATCCTGCGGGCTGGAAATAGCCTTCAGGTAGGCCAGCGCGTCCTTCACCTCGGCGCGCTGATAAAAGCTCAACCCGCCCACCACAATATATTCCCGGCGATAGCGCCGCAGCGCTTCTTCAATCTGGCGGGATTGAAAATTGGTGCGATACAGCACCGCCGCCCGCTGGCGCGGATTCACCGACAACAGCCGCTCGATGGTCTCGGCGATGAATAATGCTTCCTGCTCGCCGTCGAAAGCCTCAAACCGTCCTATGCGTTCGCCCGAGCCGGACTCCGTCCACAGCCACTTGCCCTTGCGCTCTTCGTTGTTCGCCACCACCGCGCTGGCCGCTTCCAGAATGTTCTTGGTGGAACGATAGTTCTGCTCCAGGCGGATCACCGTGGCGTTGGGATAGTCGCGCTCGAAATCCAGGATATTGCGGATATCCGCGCCGCGCCAGCCGTAAATCGATTGGTCTTCGTCGCCCACCACGGCGACATTTTTGCGTGTTTCGGTCAACAGCCGCATCAGCTCATACTGGCTGCGATTGGTGTCCTGATATTCGTCGATCATCACGAACTCGAAGCGGCGATTGTACTGGCGCCGCAGGTCCTCATCGTGGGCCAGCAGCCGCACCGATTCCAGCAGCAGATCGTCGAAATCCAGCGCGTTGGCCTGGCGCAGGCGTTCTTCGTACTGCCGGTACATGGAAGCCATACGCTCCGTGCGATCGTCGGTGGCGCCTCCGTAAACATCTTCGGGCGATTGCTTGTGGCTCTTCTGGTGGCTGATCCAGGACACCATGGCGCGATACTGTATGAACTTCTCATCCACGCCCGCCGCTTTGAAAATCGATTTGATCAGCGCCAGTTGATCGTCATCGTCATAAATGGTGAACTTCTGGGTGAAGCCCGAGCGTATATCCGCCAGCCGCGCGCCATCGCGCCGCAGCAGGCGCACGCAAAACGAATGGAAGGTAGAGACCAGCGGAGCCTCCCGCGAACCAACCCCTCCCAGCAAGTTATTCACCCTCTGGCGCATCTCGTCCGCCGCCTTGTTGGTGAAGGTCACTGCCACGATGGCCGGCCCCGGTACATGATGGGTCTCAATTAAATGCGCCATGCGGTGCGTAATTACCCGGGTTTTTCCGCTCCCGGCGCCGGCCAGCAGCAAAAGGGGCCCTTCCACGTGCTGGACAGCCTCTTGTTGTTGCGGATTTAGACCCTGGAGAAAATCCATTTGGTGGGCGGAAACCCAATTTTAGCATGTTGATGCCAAAGGGTTTTTGCCTCCGTACCGTAAGCCTCCGGCTTGCGCGCAGGCTTGTCCTACCCCCACAACCCCTTGTAACCTAACAGTTTGCCGGTACGCCTGTATAGTTGTAAGATTAGGCGGCTGGCTCTAAGGCCGCATGCTGGTTGAATTTGAACAGATCGAGAAGGCGCAGCATGGTGACGACGCCGCATTCAACCAGGTTGTGGTGGCGTATCGCAAGAGAATTTTGGGGACCATCGCCAGGTTAATTGGGCGGCCCGAAGACGTGGAAGATGTGGCGCAGGAAGTGTTCCTGCGGTTGTATTATTCGCTCGATCAACTGCGGACTCCCGAAGTTTTCGAGCCGTGGTTGTACCGGCTGACGGTGAATGCTTCGTATGACTATCTGCGAAAGCAGCGCCGGCGCAGCGAGTCGCGGATGTCGGACCTGAGTGAACAACAGGTCATGCTGGCGGATGCGGCGGCGGGCGGCAAGGTTTCGAATGAAGAGCAGCGCCAGAAGCAGGTGAAGGAGCTGGTGGATTCTTTACTCGGGGCGGTATCCGAGCAGGATCGCATTTTGCTCACGCTGAAAGAAGTGGAAGGTCTCTCGTTGAAGGAGCTTGAAAAGATTTATTCCGTGAACGAAAATGCTTTGAAGGTGAGATTGTTCCGCGCCCGCCAGCGCGTTCTCAACGCCTTTGAAGCCACGCGCCGGAGCAGTGCCAAGCCTGCGGAACGGAAGGATTAGAAATGCACCAATTCCCTGATGAACCGAATAAGGACGAACTGAGCGAGCTATTTGCCGGGTACAAGGCCGCCGTGCCGGATCCCGATCCAAGCGCCAACTTCATGCCCCAGTTGTGGCGTAACATTGAAGCCCGGCAGACTCTAATGCTGCGCGTCCGCAAACTGACTCAGGTGTTCGTGGGCGCCGCCGCGGCGGTCTGTCTGCTGTTCGCCATGATCCAGGCCGTGCCGTCCGGCTCACGTCCTGAGATGCATGCCAACTATGTACATGCCAGCTATGTGGACGCCTTGGCGGCGGCCCACCCCGCCGATAATCTGGCGGCCGTGGGCATCGTTCCACAGGATATTGCTGACCCGAGAAGCACCGGTCCAAAAACAAAATGAAGCGCTGGAATCTTCCGATTGCTGTCTACCTGTTCCTGGTCTTCGTGAGCGGAGGCGTGGTAGGCGCGCTCGGGTATCGAATGTACAGTCCGCCCTCGGCGCGTAGCGAGCAGCGTGTGAGCCCGGAGGTGTGGCGGCGGCAGTATCTGGATGAATTGCGCACCCGCGTGAACCTGACGCCTGATCAGATGCAGAAAATGAACGTCATCATGGATGAAACAGATTCGAGCTTCAACCAGATGCACGAACGTCATCACCAGGAAGTGGAAAAGGTAAAGGAGGAGCACCGCGCAAAACTGCGCGCCATCCTTACGCCGGATCAGATCCCGAAATATGAGCAGTTCCGAGCCGAACGGGACGCCCGGATGAAAGCGTCGAAGAAATAGGTTCTACTGAGCTGGACGCTGCGCGGCCTTGACGGATATCGCCGTCAAATCCACTGTCTGGTGCCCCTTGGGCTCCATTTTCACCGCAACGGACTGCTTCTCAAACGGCTTCCGGAAGTCCGGATCTTGCGGAGCGCCAATCGGAGCATCCTCCCACGCGAAAATCCGATAATCCCCGGGCGCGACATTGTGCAAGTGGAATTTGCCTTGCTCATCGGTGAAGCCGCTCCGGGATAGATCGAACCGGCCCAGGCGGCTCCCGTAGGCGATCAATGTCACGCGCACGCGCACCGCCGGATCGCCATTGGCTTTCTTTACCGATCCTTCCACCTCGCCGACATCAGTCCCAAGCAACACCGTCAGCGGGCCCGATCCTTGAGTCAGGTCGATCCGGCCGTCCGCCGCTTCCGCATCGCCGAACCGGATCGACTTTAAGTAAGTACCCTGATGATTTCCAACAACATTGACCTCGTAAACATCAGGCGTAACCTCGGGAATCACAAAGCTCCCGTCCGGCTTCACCTCCGCGCTGCTTTGTCCAAACGCGAGGAGTTCCGGCTGCAAGGTCACCCGTATATTCTCGAGCGCTTTTGGCGCCGTCCCTTCCAGATGCACGACGCCTGTGACCTCACTGGCAGGCGCCAGATTCAGCGTGACCCCCTCTACGTCCGCATTCACAACCTCCACGGCTTGCCGGCCAACGCTGATTTTGCCATCCTCGTCGACCCTGCCAACCACCACATAAGATCCCGGGAGCACATTGATGAATTCGAAGGTCTCATTGTCCTGCCGCACTGACCAGTTGCCTCCGCCGTTTCCGCCCTTAGGCACGAGCTGCAACATCACTTGCGCGCCTTCCTGCTTCACCTGCGGCCGTTTCCCACGAACTGAATAATGCGGTTCACGCCGCAGCCGGATATCAAAGCCGCGCAATTGGGCTCCTGCGGAAACGTCGATTGGCGCAGCGTGGGCGCCGTCTGTTGTGCTGGGAAAGAATGTGGGCGCGGGTGATACGGATCCGCCCGTACCGATCTCCATATGTCTTCCCCGATTGGCGACGGAAGCACGCAGATAAAAAGTTCCGGGGATCAGGCCAAAAATTCGGAATTCGCCCTTGTCGGTGGCCGCCACCTGTTCCACGCTATTCAACTGCCTCCTGCCGGACCGATATGTATACGCCATGGCCTCCACCCACGCCCCCCGTACTGGATCGCCATCGTCATCCAGCACCCGCCCGGCGATCACGCCCAGTGGAATCAGCTTGATCTTCACATCTTCCACGGATTGCCCGGCTTCCACTTTGAGCTTGGGTGGAGGCGCGCCGGGTGCGCCGCCCGTGTCGGACTCAAATCCCTGGCGATCGGCGGAGACTGCATAAGTGCCGGGCTGCACGTCATAAATTGAAAAGCGGCCGTTTGCATCGCTGTCGGCCGTGTAGCTGATACTGCCTTCATCCTGCGCCCTCAGCAGCACCGTGGCTTTTCTTACCGGGTCGCCCGCGGTCGAGATCACCATGCCGGCCACGGACGGTCGCGGAGGCGGCGGCTCCTGGGCCAGCAAAGTGGCGGCAAGAATCGAAGCAAGCGCGATCCTGATCATGGCAGCTTGTTCTTTTCGGCTTCCATATCCGCGGCCGGAATCACTTTGACTTGAACCGACGCATTTCCGCCTGGGGGAACCGTGACCGCCGCAGCCCGGCTTTCGAATGCTTTTCGACCCTCCGGCGACTGCATCACTTCATAGTCCATGCTTTCCCACGCGAATACTTTATAGTCGCCCGGCGCAATGTCATGATAATCGAACTTGCCGTTCTGATCGCTCGCGAGCTGATAGTGCAAGTCCAGACGGCCCTCGTGTTCGTCATCGGGAGCTATCGTGATCATCACCTCCACGGCCGCTTCCCCATTCTCGTTTTGAACCGAACCTTGGATCCGGCCGACGTCGGTGGCGCACACGATATTGAGCGCGCCGCCCGTCTGCTGGGTCAGGTCGATTTTCCCGTCACTCACGTCCTGGTCGCCGAAATGCATCGATTTCAAGTACGCCCCGGCCTCGCAGCTAGGGTTGATCAGATATACGGCGGGAGTGACCTTGAGCGTAAAACTCCCATCAGCATTGACTACGGACTGTGCTCCACCTCCATTTTCGATGGCGCTCAAATTTACCCGCATTGGACCTCTGTGTTGCGCTGCAGGTGGATTGCCTTCCAACCGGACGGTGCCTGAGATTTCGAATGGCGGCTTCAAAACCACCAGCACATCGTCCACGTCGTGGTCGCCAACGTCCACCGCTTGTCGAGCCAATAGCTCCTCCATTTGGCCTATCAGGACGTACGATCCACTGGCTACGCCCGGTGCGTCGAATGTTCCGTTCTGCTTGGTGCGAACATTCCGGAAGAAAACCCTGCCGAAGAAAAGGCTCCCGCGAACTTGAACCCGCAGCGTCGCATTGCGCAGCGGCTCGCCAGTCCGTCCGTCTACTGCCTTGCCTCGGATATGAAAGGCCTGCACTTTGTGAAGACGAAAGTCCATGCCGGTCACTTGAGCGCCCGCGGCAATTTGTGAAGACGTGGCCTGCTCAGCCTGAAGAGCGCTCGGATAAAACGTGTCGGGATAGGTCTGCTCCGGTCCCGCGCTCCGTGTATTCGCGGGAAGGCGCGCCAGCCGAGGCTGAACAGCTACCCGAAAATAGTATTTGCCCGGTTCCAGATCCAGCAGCTGATATTCGCCCAGGTCGTTCGTGGTGGCAAACCCGGCCGGGTTCAGTTGCCTGGCGCCACGCTGCCCGTAGTAGACGTACCGCAGCGCCTGAACCTGCGCACGCGCCATGGGATCGCCATCCTCATCCAGCACGCGACCGCTCACCACCGCCAGCGGAACCAACTTAACCGCCACGTCCTTCACTTCCTGCTCCTCGGCTACGGTAATGGCTTTCCCCCAGGGATTGCGCATGTTTTCCCGCAGCGGAATGTAACCGTCCCGGTTCGCCATCGCCAGGTATTTACCCGGTTCCACGCTGTCGAAATGGAAATGACCGGCGGCGTCCGTAACAGTGGAACGGTTATTGGGCTTTCCCAGCGCTTGCAGCGTGACGATCGCTTTCTTCACCGGATCGTTGGTGACGGAGTTCAGCACCACGCCATCCACCTTCCCCGGCTTCGCGGAAGGGGCTTGCTGGGCGCTGAGCGCCGCGGCGAACAGGACGAAACTTGCAAGCTTCCGCTTCACTGGCGGAAGGACGTGCCACACCGGGCTACCGTTACTTCCAGGACCGTTTATCCGGTCAGGAGTGCTGTTCCTTTTCGAGTTCGAACGTAATGGACCCAATTGGAAAACCCATCCTGGCCCGAATCTGGACCGGCAACCGGCGAACGTCGTCCGATAGCCAGACAAACAGCTCCGCCTTGCGGGCGTATAGTACGCCATTGAAAACAAAAACTTCATAGCGGATGGTGTTGAACGTGCCGCCCTTGGTTTTGAGCTGCTCGCGCTGCTGTGCCTCCACGCGGGCGGAAACCGTCTTCTTCCCGTCGCTGATGCTGATCTGCGTGGACTGGCCGGGCTCCAGTTTCACGCTCCGGAGCTTGTACAGGCCGCCGATCACGTCGCTCACGCAGGCCGGGATCTCCGTTTCGGCGGTCTTGAAGGTGGAATTCTTGAGCAGGTCCCGCTCCAGGTAGGTGGCCTTGTGGCGCGCCGGATCGTAATTCACCGTGGTTTCGTGGTGCCGGTTTTTTTCGAGCGAATTGAAGTCAGAGCTGGTGGCGCAGAACTGATTTTCCATCTGGACCGTGTAATTGTCTTCCAGCTTGTAGAGCTTGGAGACCAGGCCTCCGGATTCCAGATGCAGCTTGGATTGCCAATCCTTTTTGCCGGCCGACATTTTGGGATCCAGGCTGAGCTGGGCGTTGCCGGCGTAGATCAAGCGCCATTCGATGTCATATGTAATGGTTTCCCGCGAGGGAAACACGGCCACGGCCGAGTCGGACGCCTTGGATTGCGGCAGCGAGGCTGGGGAACTTGCCAGGAAAAGTGAGCACGCACAGGCAAGACGGGGGATAAAACTTGCTGGCATGAACTTTGAGTGTGCCAGAAGGGGGCAGGCGTCTGCAACGCCGGGCCCGGGGCTAGGGACTCGGGGCTGCAGCGCCGCATGCCCCGCACCAAGCTCATCGAAATCGTTGGTGGTGTTTGCGAACCAGGTACGAGAGCAGATTGACGACGAGGCCAGCCAGCCCACACTCGCGCTATCCTGTGTTCAAGGAGTTCCGTTATGCGCTACTTGCATATCTTGGTTTTGTCTCTCCTGCTGACTGCCACCGGTTTTGCTCAACGCGGCGGAGGCCATGGTGGAGGCGGCGGAGGACGTGGTTTCGGCGGGGGTGGTGGACACGCTATCAGCGGCGGCGGTGGCTTTGGTGGACGCGGTTTTGCAGGCGGCGGCCGGGGCTTTTATGGCGGGGGCTATGGCCGTGGAGGATACGGCTATGGTCGCTACGGATATGGCTATGGTTGGGGCTTCGGCCTGGGCTTCGGTTACTCTCCCTGGTATTGGGGCGGTTATCCGTATGCCTATGGCTACCCATACTACTCGTATCCGTATCCCTACACGTACGGATCAGGATACGCATCGAGCGGCTACGGCTACAATGATCCTCCGGCGCAGTACCAAAGCCAGCAACCCGCCGCGCCACCACCGCAGGCCACGGCAAACACCGGCGACGGCAAGTGGCATCACTTCGGCGAATAAAGTGGGGCAGGCGTTTTCGCCTGCCAATCTTCGCTTAAGTCGACGGCCCGGATTCCTTAGGCTTTTCCTTCACGCTGCCCGCTTTGATCGGGCTGATCAGGACGTGCGCATTGCGGCCTTCCAGTCGCGGCTGTCCTTCCACCAGGCCGTGCGTGGCCAGATCCTGCGCGAAACGTAGCAGCAGCTTTTTGCCCAGGTCTACGTGAGCGATCTCGCGCCCGCGAAACTGCACCACGGCTTTCACGCGATTACCCTCGCCCAGGAAACGGATGGCGTGGTTCTTCTTGAACTCGTAATCGTGATCATCGGTGTTGGGCCGGAACTTAAGCTCCTTCACCTGAATGATATGCTGCTTTCTCTTGGCTTCGTGCTGCTTCTTTTTATTTTCGTACTGCCATTGGCCGTAATCCATCGCCTTGGCGACGGGAGGCTCCGCGGTGGGAGCAATTAAAATCAGGTCGAGCCCCATTTCCTGCGCTTTGCGAACAGCGGCCAGCGTAGGCATGATTTCGACGGATCCATCGGGAAACACCGCGCGCACTTCGCGAACGCGAATCGCTTCATTTACGTTTTCCCGAACTTTGGGGCGACGGGGGGGATAGTTTCTCGGAGGGATCATTGAGAAACGAGAGCGTAGCTGTGAAAAAGCATATGTAGAGGAAACTCCCTAAAGGTTCCAAAAACCACTAAATCCAGCGTACCAGAATCCCGGGGGTGTCGCTTGTTCCCCGCGCTAACGCTTGGGGCTGTCAAACTTTATCGCTGACCCCAGGCTGTAGCCCCGCGCGCGAGCAAGGGGACCAATCACCGCAAATCCGTAATCGCCGCTCCGGTAATTTTGAACGAATCCCGCTCCTGCACGAACACCACCGCCCGCAGATTCTCGCGCTTCCACTCGCGCGGCAGTTTCAACGTGTCGGTAATCGCGCCGGCATTCGATCCCCGCGCATCGATTTTGCCGATCACGCCGAAACTGCGCACCACCGGCCCATGGCGCAGCAACCGGCCGGAGTTTTCGCCGCGCGGCACGTTGCTGGAAAGGTCGCTCTCCGTCACCGCCAGATACACATTGGAATTGCGTGCCTTCGCGGCCTCGGTGTTGGTAACTTTCACCGAAAGATCCACCAGGTCGGGATCACTGGCCTTGGGCGTAGCCTTCAGCTCCACTACCGTCGATTGCAGTTGCGCCGCGCGGGCGATTTCCTGAGCAGCGCGATCGCCGTCGCTGCCCACAAACTGCGCCTGCCCGTTGACGATCATTTGCGGAGTATAGATGCCGTCGGCGAGAAACTTGCGGCCGTAGTCGTTCTGCCGGACGCGATATTGCGCGGACGAAAACGGATCGGCCCAGCCCAGAGAATTCCAATAATCGACGTGTTCTTCGAGCGCGATCACGCGCGCGCCCACAACAGGCTGGCTGCGATCCAGGCGGGCGAGCAGTTGATCGGCCGGCGGACAACTGGAGCAGCCTTCGCTGGTGAATAATTCCACCACCACCGGTACGCGCCGGTCATCGGCAGCGTGCGCTCCTCCGAGCCCAAATAAAGCAAGAATCGCGAGGTAGCGCATAGGGTCCCTTCTTTGGTTATATACCAAGAGACCAGCGGCGCGCGATCGCGGGGCAGGCCCACGGGCCTCCCGAAAATTACGCTTTGCTCTTGGCGCGCAGCCGCGTGGTCCAGTCCAGAATCAGCTTCACGCCAAACAGCGCGCCGGACGCGGCCAGGCTGAGTTCCAGCGGGGGCTTGTTCTCGGCCAATAAGGCATACGCCGTCAGACCCAGAGAAGCGAAGAACATGATGTTGCCGAGGACGGAAGAAGTCCGGGATTTCTTGAGCCCCGGAACGGAGCTGACCCACTTGGGCACCTTGTCTCCGCAGCTATAGCAAATCCTATCCGACCTCGTCAGAATTCCATTGCAATTCAAGCAACGTGACGCCATGACCAATTAAAACGCGAAAAGTCTTTCCTGTCGATGGAGCACGTGTACCATTACGAGCGATTCAAGTACCCACTGCTCAGCGATACTGTGAATCGGAGCTATTATGGACCAGGAAACGTGATGGAACACTTCCCGATAACGCGGCGTGAGGCCCTGCGCCGGGGGACGGGGGCGGCCCTCGGTATTTTGGCCGAGTACGCCCGGGCTGCCAGTACCACCAAGCCGGATTTGCTGTCGCAATTCGAGTACGGCCAGATCCAGTTTCCGCCCGGTCCGCTGGCGCTGCAGCTCGACCAGAACCGCGAGCTTCTGCTCAATTTGAGCGAGGACAGTTTGCTGCGGCCCTATCGCCTGCGCGAGGGTCTGCCCGCGCCGGGCCAGGACCTGGGCGGTTGGTACGATACGGACGCCTTCGCACCGGGGTTCACCTACGGGCAATGGATGTCCGCGCTGGCGCGCTACTACGCCGCCACGGGAGACCAGGCCTGCCGCGAAAAAGTGAGCCGCATGGTGCGCGGCTACGCTCAGACCATCCATCCCCAGGGCAAATTCTATCTCGAGAATCGATTTCCCGCCTATATCTACGACAAGCTGGTCTGCGGTCTCATCGACGCTCACACGTTCGCGAAAGATCCGCAGGCGCTCAATGTGCTCAGCCGGGCCACGGATGCCGTTTGGAAATACCTTCCCGCCAAAGCCATGCCGCATTGGGAAGCGCCCGTGAACAATCGCGAGGATTTTACGCTGCATGCCTGGGACGAGAGCTACACCCTTCCCGAGAATCAATTTCTCGCCTACCAGCGCAGCGGCGATGCCCGCTACCTGGACCTGGCGAAGCGCTTACTTTTCAACCAGGAATTCTTCGATCCCCTGGCGCGGGGTGAAAATGTTTTGCCGGGAAAACACGCCTACAGTCATGTAAACTCGCTAAGCTCGGCGGCGCAGGCCTACCTGGTACTTGGGGATCCGAAGTACCTGCGGACCATTAGGAACGGGTTCGATTTTGTCCGCCAGCAGAGTTATGCCACCGGCGGCTGGGGGCCGGACGAGCATTTTGTGGTTCCCGGCAGCGGGAAGTTAGGCGAAAGCCTGCAGACCACGCATTCCACTTTCGAAACTCCCTGCGGCGCGTATGCTCACTTCAAAATCACGCGCTATCTGCTGCGAATCACGCGCAACCCGCTGTACGGCGATAGCATGGAGCGCGTTCTGTACAACACCGTGCTGGGCGCCACGCCCATCCAGCCGGACGGAAGCAGCTTCTACTATTCCGATTACAATTTCCAAGGCCAGAAAGTGTTCTTTGGCGATAAGTGGCCCTGCTGCTCCGGAACATTGCCGCAGATCGCTGCGGATTACCGCGTCAGCGCGTATTTTCAAGGTGACCGCGGCGTGTATGTGAATCTGTACGTCCCGTCCACGCTGACCTGGACGAAACCCGGCGCGCGGCTGGCCCTGCGCCAGATTACCGAGTATCCCTACGACAGGTTTGTCCGCCTGGATGTCACCGCTTCGCGTCCCGAGACATTCTCCGTGTTTCTGCGCATTCCGGAATGGGCTGAAGGCGCAAATTTCACTGTGAACGGAACGCGCGATTCCCGAAAGCTCCAGCCAGGAACTTTTGCCGAAGTCCGCCGGGAATGGAAAACGGCGGATCGTATCGAATTGGAGCTACCGCTCAAGATGCGCCTCGAGCCGGTGGACGCGCAGCATCCCGATACCGTTGCGCTGGTCTCGGGTCCACTAGCGCTCATGGCTCTCCGCGGGGCAAGCCTCCGGCTTGCCAGGCCGGCGCTGCTCGCCGCCGAACCCGAATCCCCGGGCTCGCGAACCTTCATTGCCGGCGATTTGAAACTGCGCCCGTTCCCGGAAATTCGGGATGAGCCGTACAGCGCCTACCTGCGCGTCACCGGATAGAGTGGGGCAGGCGCTTCCGAGGTACTTGCAAAATTCGAATAACCGACCGCTCCCTAGCCCGGCGTAGCCGGACCTGCCCCACTCGCGGCGCCGATGTGGGGCGGGCGCTTTCGCCTGCCAACAACAGCGTCTTCATTACCTTTTGTTGAGCCGCAGGCCTAACCCGGCGTAGCCGGAACCAAAAAAGCACCGACTCCCTCAGTCTCAGACTCAGAAGCTGTGAAAAAATCGGTAAGTACGCGGGGTTGGCAGACGGAAGCGTCTGCCCCACATTGACGCACAAGGATTTACGATTAAGTGGCGCAGGCGCTTTCGCCTGCGAACCGATTTTTTCACAGCTTCTCACGGTCGCGGTTCGGTAAGTGTCCCGCACTCAACACCGCCTTGGGCGAATTTTGCAAGTACCTCGCTTCCGCCTGCCAACATTAACGAGCGAAATACCCGGTCTTCGCGCGCACGCTGAACCCCGGATTCTTAGCGCGAATCACGATTCTGCGGAAGTAACCGTCACGCTCCGTATTGGTGGAGTTGTACGCCAGTTCGTAGGAAGAACGCAGCTCCTCGCCAATCTCGTGGAACGATTCTTTGAGATCTTTCTTCTCCGCGTCAAAATCTTCGCCGCCGGATTCCTTGGCGATCCTCGCCATTACGCTGGTTCCATATTTGTTGCGCGCCGTCAATTTGCCGTGTTTGCCGCGCTCGGTGTAGCGGATGCAAAACAGCGGAATATTTTCGATTTGAGATTCTTCGATGGTATCCAGCATATGATGCGCGCTGGAATTGTCCTCTCCATCACTGAAGATGACGAGAGCTTTGCGCCCGCTGGTGCCGCCGGCGAGTTTTTCAGATGCGGAATAGTAGATGGCGTCATAGAACGCCGTTCCGCCTTCCCGGTCTTCGTTCTCCGGCCCCAGCTCGTCGAACTTTCCGGAATCCTTTTCGTAGCGCTTCAGTTGGTCCAGAATTTCGCTGCCGGAAGAAGTGAAATCCGATGCCAGGCGGATATGATTTCCAAAGCCCACCAGGAACGCCCGGTCGGAGGGTTTCAAAACGTCCTTCAAAAACGTCTGCAGGTCGTGGTGGTGCGCTTTCACGAAATGCTCCTGGCTGCCGCTGGCGTCCACGATCAGGCCCAGCGTCAGTGGAAGATCGGCGCTGCGCGAAAAGAATGAAATGTTCTGCGGCACGCCATCTTCGAAGACTTCGAAATCGCTTTTGGTCAGGTCCGCCGGTGAAAGGCCGGCTTCATTTCGCACGCTGAATGTGACATTGACCAGATGCACGTTCACCTGGATGCGCGGCGGCTCTTGCGCCATGCATACCACGGCCGCGAGAGTGATCCATCGATAGGCAGCCATACTTGTCTAAACGTACTACGCGCAAGAAGCGGCATCGAACGCAGGCCAGTCGGGTTGGCAGGCGGAAGCGCCTGCCCCACGTTCCTGCAAAACCATTGGCCCGACCAAGTGGGGCAGGCGCTTCCGCCTGCCAAGTGTGCGAAACTTTCGCTATGCCCGAAAAAGTCCGCTGGGGAGTTCTCGGAGTGGCCAAGATCGCCACCCAAAAGGTGATTCCCGCCATGCAGCGAGGCAGGTGGTCGGAAATAACCGGCATCGCCTCCCGCGATCCGGAGAAAGCCCGCCGCGCCGCGGCCGATCTCAAGATTCCAAAATCCTACGGCTCCTACGACGAGATGCTGGCCGATCCTGACATTGAGGCGGTTTACAACCCGCTGCCCAATCATCTTCACGTGCCCTGGTCCATTCGCGCGGCCGAAGCCGGGAAGCACGTATTGTGCGAAAAGCCAATCTCGCTCACCGTCGCCGAATGCCGCACGCTGATGGAAGCTCGCGACCGCACCGGGGTAAAGATCGGCGAGGCATTCATGGTCCGGACTCATCCGCAATGGCTGCGTGCCAGAGAGATCGTTCAGTCCGGCCGGATTGGCGACCTGCGCGGCATCGCCTGCGCCTTCAGCTACTTCAATCGCGACCCCGCGAACGTTCGCAATGTCGACGGCTGGGGCGGCGGCGGACTGATGGACATCGGCTGCTATCCCATTCAGATTTCGCGTTTTCTGTTTGGCCAGCAGCCGGTACGCGTAGTAGGCCGGCTGGAGCTCGATCCGGAATTCCACACCGACCGTCTGACATCGGCAATCCTCGACTTCCCAACCGGCCAATGCGTGTTCATCTGCAGCACACAATTAGTGCCCTACCAACGCGTGCAAATCTTCGGCACGAAGGGCCGCGTGGAAATCGAAATACCCTTCAACGCCCCGCCGGACCGGCCCTGCCGGATTTTTGTAGACAATGGCGCCGACGTCTTCGGAAGTGGCATTCAGACCGAAGAGGTTGCCATCTGCGATCAGTACACCATCCAAGGCGATGCGTTCTCCCAAGCCGTTCGCGAAGGAAGCGCCGTGCCCACGCCGCTGGAGGATTCCCTTCAAAACATGCAGGTGATCGAGGCTCTCTTCCGCTCCGCCCGCGAAGATAGCTGGGTGCCGCTATTGAAAGCGGAAGGTGCGCGCTAATACATAGCCCGCGATCAAAGAGCTGAGCACACAGGCGGCGATGTGCGGGATGACCGCCTCCGGAGAATCGCCGAAGCTCATCAGTTTGTGCAGGCCATCCATGGCCCAGCCGGTGGGAAAAATCAGCGCCAGGCTCTGGGCCCAGCGCGGCGTGATCTCGATGGGCCACCAGCAACCACCCAGAGCTGCCATCACGTTGCTTGCAATCACGCCTATCCCAACGGCCTGGCCATCGCTCCGCGAAAAATTTCCCAACAGCATGCCCAGCAGCGCGGCCAAACTTGCGTAGGCGGCCAGCAGCGCGAAAATCGCTCCGATGTGATCGCCCCAATTCACCTGGAACAGGATCTTGCCGGCGGCCATCGCAAACAGAATCTGGATTATTCCAAGTGTCATTCTCGCGCCAAATTTGCCCAGCACCACCGCGCCGCGCGACATCGGCGAGGAAGCCAGGCGCCGCAGTATGCCCTGGCGCCGTTCCACCAGCAGCGACACTCCGCCGCTGGTGAACATTACCAACAATGTGAACATCACCAGCGTGCCCGGAACCGCCTGCTCGAAACCGATGGGCGGATCCTTGCGTTTTCCGGCCGACGTCACATCCAGCGTGATCAGGCGCGGTTCCGCGGCCAGTTGCGCGAACGTCGCCGAGCTTGGCGCACCGCCTGTGGAAGAAATAGCCACCAGGTCCGCCAGCACCGTGTAAGCGGCGCGAGAAACACGCGTCTGATCGTAGTCCGTATCCAGGCCGGCGCCATGCCGGATCAGCTCTAGCTTCACCGGTTTCCCCGCCAACACGGACGCCGTGAAGTTCGGCGGGATGCGCAGCTCACGAAAGAAATTGGGGGCGTGCACAATCTGGAAATTGCGCTGCTCCAGCCTGCGGATCAGTTCAGCAGCCAGGAAACCCGCATCGGGCGGCGCCGTCACGGCGATCGGATCGCGCTTCTCGTGGTTGCCAAAGCCGCCTGTGACATTGCCGATGAAGTAGAAGAAGATCACCGGCATGACAAACGTCCACAGCCAGGTCTCGCGCCGGGGCAGCAGATAGCGCAGATCGCGGTAAGCCAGGTAGAGCGCGTCCCTCAGCATGCTGTCCTCCGTATGCGCGATCCCACCACGAACCATGCTGCCGCGACGAACAAAATGACCGCGGCGAACGCCAGCGGCGTCACAGCGGCGCCGTCCAGGATCTTCTGAAGTTCCACCACGGACCAGCCGTTCGGTGTCAGGCGCCCCGCCTGCGCGAAGCCTTTCGGCATCATGTCGAACGGAAAAAAGCTGCCGCCCAGCATGGTCAAGGGCAACAGCACGAAGTTGCTCAGCATGCCGGCTACGCGCTCCGTCGACGCCAGCGATTGCAGCAGCATCATGATTAGATACAAGCCCGTGCCGGACATTGCGATCCACACCACCGCCAAAGGGAAATTTGCAATCTGTAAATCAGCCAGGAAATGCGCCACGGTGAGACCAAACGCGCCAACCAATAAAAAAACCAGGAATGCCGCCAGCAGTTTGCCGGCTAGAAAAGCCCGGAAACTGGCGGGGGTTGTGGCCACGCGACGGAGCGCTCCAAAAGTTCGCTCGCGCCAAACGTCTGTCGCCAGACCGCCGGCGATGAAAAACACCGCCATGTATATCATGCCGGGCAGCATCAATGCCGCAAATCCGCCCGGCTTGTCCGTTTTGTCCTCAATCACTTTCGTTTCCAGCTGAATCAGCGGCGGCGACAGATACTTGCGCAAATCCACGATCGTATGATTGAACTGAACCGAAATCCGGGCGATGGCGGCATCCGTGGGCGGCCCTTGCGCGGACATGCGGAGCTGCGGCCCGGCCACAATCTGCAGATAAAACGCTGCATCCGTCAGCATGGACAGCGCCTCTTCGATAATGTCCGGCAGAATTCGCTGCGCCGGATTCCGGACTAGTTGAAGAGTCGATCGCTGGCCTTCCACCAGCGCCGTGGTGAAGTTCCTGGGAACAATCAGCAGCGCGGACGCGTCGCCCTTGTTGATGCGGCGCAGGCCTTCTTCACGCTGCACCTTTTCGATGCTGATCATATCGGCCAGTGCACCCTGGCTGAAGGCGCCGGCCAGCAGCGCGGCGCCGAAGCCCGCGTCTTCGTCCACCAGCAGCAGCTTTCCGTTCGGCCGCGCGTCTCCACGGCCGAAAATTACCACCAGGATGACGGCGATAAAGGTCGGGATGCCCAGCCAGGTGAGAATCGTCACCGGCTCGCGCCGAATTCGGCGAAGATCCTTGCCGGCGCTGGTAAAAACAAAACGCATTGTTACTTTCGGCGCTACTCCCGCAGTTCCTTGCCCGTCAACTTGATGAACAGGCTTTCGAGACTCGGCTGCGTTAGCGTGGTCCCGCGAACTTCGCCGGCTGTATTGATGGCCGCGAACAATGCCGGCAGGCGATGCGATGCGTCGCTCACGGATAGAGCAAGCTGCGTCTCATCCGATTGGACAATTTCCACGCCGTCCAATTGCGCCAGCGCTTCCCGTATTGCGCCCGGTCGAAAAACGCCGGTCAGCCTGAGCAGATCGCGTTCAGCGAGCAAGGCGCGCAGCTCCGCCAGAGTGCCTTGCGCGATGATGTTGCCGTGATCGATAATCGCGAGGCGATCGCACAGCGTCTGGGCTTCTTCCATGTAATGGGTGGTGTAAAGCACCGCGGCGCCGCCCTTGGCCTGGCCGCGAACCAGTTCCAGCAGTCGAACCCGGCTTTGCGGATCCACGCCGACGGTGGGTTCATCCAGCAACAGAACTTTTGGCTGATGCACAATGCCGCACGCAAAATTCAGACGCCGCTTCATTCCACCGCTGAATCGCTTGATGGGTTCTTTGGCGCGGTCCAGAAGACCCGTCAGCTCCAGCACTTCGGTGATGCGATCGCGAAGCTGAGCGCCTCGCAGGCCTTGCGCGCCGCCCCAGTAGCTCAAGTTTTCGCGCGCTGAAAGATCTTCGTACAGCGCGATCTCCTGCGGCACCACTCCAATGCTCCGCCGCGCGGCCACTCCCTCGCGGACCACATCGTGCTCCATCACCCGAATGTGCCCGGCGGTGGGTGTAAGCAGGCTCGAAATACATCCGATGGTGGTTGTTTTGCCGGCGCCGTTCGGGCCCAGCAGGCCGAAAATCTCGCCCGCATGGGCGGTGAACGTCACATCCTTGACGGCGGTGACGTCGCCATACTGCTTGCGAAGCTGCTCGACCTCGATCATCGTGCCTTTACTCCAGACTAGACCGAACGCGTCCCAGCCGCGACGAAAATCCGATGAAAGGCCGTTTATGCGGTATGAATGGCACAGGCTTCGAGCATCGCCTGCATCAATCCATCCACGGTGAACTGCTTGGCTTCCACGTCCACTTTCAATCCATGTTCGCGCACCGTCTTCGACGTCACCGGTCCGATCGAAGCAATCCGGATTCCTTCCAACGCCTCGCGGCCGGCGATGGCCAAGCAGTTCGTGACCGTGGATGAGCTGGTAAACGTAATCCAGTCCGGTTTCCTGACACCCGAAAAAATCTCGTGCGCGCGCGCAGCGGCGTCTTCCGGGATGACGTTGCGGTACGCCTCCACTACATCGATATGAGCGCCCAACTTCTCGAGCTCAACCGGGATCAGGTCTCTCGCCACCGCCGCGCGCGGCAGCAGCACGCGCTTGCCCTGCAGTTGCTCGGAGCGGAACGCCTCCACTACGCTTTCGGCGATATACTCGTTGGGCATCAAGTCCACCTTCAAGTGCAGTTGCTGGATGGCTTGCCGCGTGGCCGGTCCGATGGCGCAGATCCGGGCCTTCAACGATCGGAGATCCTGCTCGGAACCGTCCAGGCGATCCATGAAAAATTGGACGCCATTCACGCTGGTGAAAATCAGCCAGTCGTAGAGCGCCAGGTCTCCTATGGCCCGATCGAGCGGGCCTGGATCCTCCGCAGGTTGAATAGAAATGACGGGCAACTCGATTGCATCCGCGCCCAGCGAGCGCAGGCGCGCTGAGAAATCGCCGGCTTGATCGTGCGCGCGTGTCACCACAATCTGTTTTCCGAAAAGCGGCAGTTTTTCAAACCAAGCCAGCTTCGAGTGCAATCCCGCCACTTCGCCGATGATCACCGTGGCGGGCGGCTTGAGATGAGCTTTCTCGATCTCACCGGCAATGCTGGCCAGCGTGCCAGTGACCGTCTCCTGATTCGGCCGCGTGCCCCAGCGCACCGCAATCGCCGGAGTATCGCCGGAACGTCCGTGCGCCATGATCTCTCGCGCGATTTCCCGAATGGACGCGATCCCCATGAATATGACCAGCGTTTCCGATTGCCCCACTTTGCCCCAGTCGATAGCGGGGACATCGTGGCCGGTCACAAAAGTCACCACCTTGGTATGATCCCGATGCGTGAGCGGTACGCCGCTGTAGGCGGCAATGCCCAGCGGCGAGGTTACGCCCGGCACCACTTCGTAAGGAACTTGGGCCGCCGCCAGCGCTTCCAATTCTTCGCCGCCGCGGCCGAAGATAAATGGGTCGCCCCCCTTCAGGCGAACTACGGTCAGCCCGCGCCGTGCGCGTTCGATCATCATGGCGCAGATCGCTTCCTGCGGATAGGCGTGCACGGCTTTCTTTTTGCCGACGTAAATGCGTTCGCAATCTTTACGGGTGAGATCCAGCAGTTGCTCGTTGGCCAGGTGATCGTAGAGCACGGCGTCCGCCAGCGCCAGCAGCTTGCGGCCTTTCCAGGTTATGAGGTCCGGATCACCGGGCCCGGCCCCAACCAGATATACCTTGCTCATGACACCTTGCTCATAGCACCTTGCTCATAGCACCTTGCTCATAGCACCTTGCTCATAGCACCTTGCTCATAGCACCTTGCTCATGACATCGTGGCGCACGCAATCCTGCGTGCCGCGTTCACACTCGTGTGAACGCCTTCAGATGTGTTCGCAAGAGTGCGTGCGCCACGGCGCAACATGCTCCTCATGCGGACCCGTACACCGCTTCCAAAATTTGCTGCCCGCCCGCAGCCAGCAACTCCTCGCCCAACACACCGCCCATTCGAGCGGCGTCTTCCGAAGCGCCCCGCGCTTCCTTGCGGATTATCTCGGTACCGTCCGGCGATACGATAATCGCCCGCAGAAGCACCGCGCCGGCATCAACCGTCGCGTACGCGCCAATCGGGACTTGGCATCCGCCACCCAATGCCCGGAGCACCGCGCGTTCAGCAGTCACTGCAATTCTGCTGTCGCGATGTTCCAAGCGGCTCGCGATCTTCTGAGCCTCGCCGCCGTCGGCCCGCGTCTCCACCGCCAGCGCTCCCTGTCCCACGGCGGGGCACATGATATCCGGATCCAGAAGCTCCGTAATGCGATTCTCCCAGCCCAATCGCCTGAGCCCGGCGGATGCTAAAACGATGGCCTCGTATTGCCCCTCGTCCAGCTTGCGCAGGCGGGTGTCCACATTGCCGCGAATGTTTTCGATTTCAAGATCCGGCCGTTTCGCCCGGAGCTGCGCGGCGCGCCGCAACGAACTGGTGCCGATCTTGGCTCGCGGGGCCAGCGCGGCCAGACTGCGCCCCACCATCGCATCGCGTGGATCTTCGCGCTCCGGAATGGCCGCCAGCGTGAGACCGTCCGGCAGGTCCGTGGGCATATCTTTCAAACTGTGCACCGCCAGATCGATGGCGTCGCTGAGCAGGGCTTCCTCGATTTCCTTGGTGAACAATCCCTTGGTGCCAACTTTCGAAAGAGCCACATCGGTGATCTTGTCGCCGGTGGTGTGAATGATCTCGATACGCGTTTCCAGGCCGAAGCTTTGGATGCGCGCCTGGATCCAACGCGCCTGCCATAGAGCCAGTTGCGAACCTCGCGAGCCGATGGTCAACATAATTATTCACCCGGCTAATCGCCCAGGCGAAAAACCTTTCGGATAGTGGTGATGAAGTAGTGCCCGTCCGGCTGCGACGCCTGGCGCCGCAGCTCTGAGATAGGCCCATGCGCGACTTTGTTGATGATGCTTTTGGTCAGCGCGTCCAAAGCCTGCTCTTGTTCCGCGGTCAGCGTTCCGAATTTGCCGCGCATGCGCGCCAGCTCTGACGAGCGCAGATGCTCCAGCTGCTCCTGCAGGCTGACGATGGTGGGAACCACTTCGCGCGCTTTCAGCCGCGCCATCATCCGTTCCATTTCTTCGTGGATGATGGCTTCCGCTTCCTCGGCCGAATGCTGCCGCCCTTCCAGGTTAGTCGCCACTACTTTTTGCAGATCGTCAATGTCGTAGAGGAAGACGTTGTCCAGCGTGTTGACCGACGGCTCAATGTTTCGCGGGACCGCGATATCGATCAAAAACACCGGCCGATTCTTGCGCGCCTCAATAACCTTCTTCATGTCGTCGCGTACGATGATGTAGTGCGGCGCCCCGCTGGACGCAATGACGATATCCACCTCCGGCAGGAACGCGATGAGCTGCGTGTAATCGACGATCTTGCCTTCGAAGAGCTGGGCCATCTCGAGCGCGCGCTCCTGGGTGCGGTTGGTGACAAAAATATGAGTTGCGCCGCTACGGCGTAGATGGCGGGCCGCCAGTTCCGACATTTTTCCCGCGCCTACGATCATGACTTTCTTATCGTTCAGCGATCCGAAAATCTCACGCGCCAGCTCCACCGCGGCGTAGCTGACCGAAACAGCGTTCGCGCCGATCTCGGTCTCTGAGCGCACCCGCTTGGCAACGCTGAAGGCGCGCGTGAGCAAGGTGTCCAAAAATCCGCTGAGAGCTCCGTGCTGCTTGGCCACCGCGTAGGCGGTCTTGAGCTGGCCCAGAATCTGCGGCTCGCCCACCACCATGGAGTCCAGGCTGGCCGCCACGCGAAAGAGATGCAGAATCGCTTCGTTGTCTTCGAAGCGGTACAGATAAGGCGTCACCCAGTCGCGCGCCACGTGGCGGGTATCCGCCAGGAACTCATCCACGGCCACGCCTGAAGCCGCGCCATCCTCGCACGTCAAGGCTATTTCCACGCGATTGCACGTGGAAAGAATCATTCCCTCGCAAAAACCCGGGCGGCGCTTCAGTTCGAGCAAAGCTTCGGGAAGCGACTGCTCGTCAAATGCCAGGCGCTCGCGCACCTCCACCGGCGCGCTTTTGTGATTCACGCCTGTGATGGAAAATTTCATTTGGCCAGCATCGTTCTCAAGCCCACGTGCGCGGCCCAGGTGAGAGCTGAACAGCAGAGCACCGCGACCGCCATCAGCGCGGCTTTGCGGCCTCTCCATCCCGCGGTAGCTCGCAGGAAAACCATAGCGAGATAGAATCCCCAGGTAATAAACGCGAGCGCGATGCGCGGATCTTTGATCCACGCCGTGCCGGATTCAATGGACGCCCAGGTGCTACCCGCGATCACTCCGAGTGTTATAAAGACAAATCCGAAACCCATGGACTTGCTGATCAGGTTATCCAGCGTGCCGAGCGGAGGCAGGCGCGAGAACAGCTTCACGCCCTTCTTCATTTTGAGCTGCCGTTCCTGAATCAGGTAAAAAACTGAGGCCACCGCCGTCAACAATAGCGCCGCATAACCGGACAGGATCATCATCACGTGCAGCAGCAGCCAGGCGCTACGCACGCTGGAACTGGGCCAGGAGAGCATCGGCGTCTGCATGGCGCCCACCTGCGTCATCACGAACACCAAGGGGAAAATGCAGACGCTGAGGCTGGCGAAATCGTACCGCCAGTATACGAATAAGAACAAAACGGCGATCAGAAAGGAACAAACCGTGGCGCACTCGAAGAAATTGTCGACGGGCAGATGCCCCACTTCCATGGTCAGTTCGACAATCGCAACCAGGTGCAAAACCACTCCGGCCTGGAATGCAAACAGCGCATATTTGAGGAATCCGGACTTGCGCCGCAGCAGCACGGCCATGGCGTGCAGCAGCCCGACACCATACAGCGCGGTGGCTATACGGAGCCAAAAAATGCCCATATCGTGCATTAAGCTTCAGTATAGCGAGAGGTAAGATTCTGAGCAGTGGTTGAAAGAGGCCGCGTACGCCCCCATTCCAGCGCCGTTCCGGTTTGGGTTTAGTATCGGAAGTGATATGACCTATTTTGCCAATCCCGATTTTGCCGAATGTGTCACGGCTAGTTTCGACAGGCAAAACGCCATGCACCTGATTCGCGCGACCCTTCAGGCGGTGGAACATGGGCGCACTGAAATTCATGTGCCGCACTGGGACGGTATCGAGCAGCAGCATGGCTTCGTCCATGGGGGTGTGGTGGGCATGATAGCCGATTCCGCGGCTGGCTACGCGGCAATGACCGTTGTGGCCGCCACTGCTTCGGTTTTAACTGTCGAATACAAGATCAACCTGGTTGCACCTGCCGACGGCGAGAAGCTCATTGCCCGCGGACAGGTTCTCCGCCGCGGTAGGACACTCATTGTCGCCAAGGCGGACGTATTCGCCGTCAAAGAAGGCCAGGAAACTCTCTGCGCCCTTATGCAGCAGACCATTATGGTTATGGATGGAAAGACAGAGAAGTAGAATCCCGGCCTCACATCTTGGTTTTGATTACTTCAATCAGCTCTTTCACCGCCGCCGCGCTCTTATCGAGGGCCGCCTTCTCCTCGGGCTGAAGCTTGATCTCGTAGATTTTCTCGATGCCGCGCGAGCCCAGCTTCACCGGGACGCCAACGAAGAGATCTTTGATCCCATACTCGCCCTCCAGATACGCCGCGCAGGGAAGCACTTTCTTCTGATCCTTCAGAATCGATTCCACCATCTCCACCGCGGCTGACGACGGCGCGTAGTAGGCGCTGCCGGTCTTCAGATATTTCACGATCTCGGCGCCGCCGTTCCGCGCGCGATCCACCAGCCGGTCAATGGCGGCCTGGTCGAGAAGTTCCGCCAGCGGGATGCCGGAAACGTTGGTCAATCGGGAAATCGGGACCATGGTGTCGCCGTGGCCGCCGAGCACCAGCGCAGTGACATTCGAAACCGAAACGCCCAGTTCCTGAGCGATGAAGGTCCGGAAACGGGCGGTGTCCAGAACTCCGGCCATGCCGATCACCCGGTTTTTCGAAAACTTGGAAATGTGGAATGCCGTCCAGCACATCGCATCCAGAGGATTCGTCACCAGAACCAAAATCGAGTTCGGTGAATGCTTGACGGCCTGCTCCGTTGCCGTTTTGACGATTTCATAGTTGGCCACCAGCAGATCGTCGCGGCTCATGCCGGGTTTGCGCGGAAATCCGGCGGTGATCACCACGATGTCGGAGTTCGCCGTGGCCTGGTAATCGTTCGCGCCAATCACATTGACGTCGTAGCCTTCCACCGGGCCGGATTCCAGTATGTCCAGCGCCTTGCCCTGCGGCACGCCTTCCACAATGTCCACCAGCACCACATCGGCCAATTCCTTGCCGGCGATCCGGAGGGCGCAATTGGCCCCCACGTTACCGGCTCCAACAACCGTCACCTTTTTTCGCATAGAATTCTCAAGGTAGGACAGCGCGCCGCGTCTGTCAACCGAGCCGCGACCGCAAGGGAGCGCCAGGAAGGGAACCACACTTGACGTTGCACTTCGAAGATTTCGTCTTGGACCATGTCAGCAGGTCGCGCGGGCGAACCGTCACCGAAGCCGACATCGTAAATTTCGCGGGTCTTTCCGGTGACTTTGTCGAGCTGCACATGAATGAGGTTTACGCTGCCCAAGGACCGTTCGGGAAGCGCATCGCGCACGGTGCGTTGATTTTCAGCATCTCCACCGGCCTGAGCGTGCAGATGAATCAGATTCAAGATACCGTGGTAGCTTTTTACGGCGTCGATAAGCTGCGCTTCACCCATCCGGTGTTCATTGGCGACACCATTCATGTGGTAAAGAAAGTCATTGGCCGGGAGCAGAAAGGCGCCGGCCGCGGCGTGGTGACATTTGAAACGACGGTGCTCAATCAAAATGACCAACCGGTGCTGGTCTATTCCGACAAAGTGCTGCTGAAGGCGCGGGCGTGAGCGATCTTAATGGAATCGTGATTCTGGATCTCACCCGCCTGCTGCCTGGCGCGGTCGCGACCTTGCAACTTGCCGGTTGGGGCGCAGAAGTAATCAAGATTGAGGAACCTCGCGCCGGCGACTATGCGCGCGATATGAATCCGGCCGTGTTCGCCCGCACCAACGGCGGCAAAAAGAGCGTATCCGTGGATCTGAAGCATCCCCGTGGCCGCGAGATTTTCCTTTCGCTCGCTCGAGGTGCCGACGTGCTGATGGAAGGCAACCGGCCGGGCGTCATGACGCGGCTGGGGCTGGGCTACGAAGAACTGCACCGGCTTTATCCACGCTTGATCTACGTCAGCCTGACTGGTTACGGCCAGCACGGCCCCTACGCGCGGCTGGCCGGGCACGATGTGAATTACCTGGCGCTCAGTGGCGTGCTTGGCCTGAATCTGCCCGTCATTCCGGGCGTGCAGATCGCGGATCTGGTGGGCGGCTCCATGCAGGCCGTCTCCGGGATTCTGCTGGCGTTGCTGGCGCGCCATCAAACCGGCGAAGGCCGCCATGTGGACGTTTCGATGTATGCGGGCGTAACACGTTTACTAACTATTCCACTGACAGCGTGGCGAACGACGGGCCGCGAGCCGATGCCGGGGAATGAAATCTTGAGCGGCCGTTACGCTTGCTACAACCTGTATCAAGCGGCCGACGCGCGATGGCTGGCCGTGGGCGCCTTGGAACCGAAATTCTGGGCCGAACTTTGCCGCCGTTTAGGCGCGGAGGACATGATCGCACGGCAATTCGAAGAGCCACAGACCGGCGTGAAGGAACGTATGGCGGCTATTTTCCGCGCCAAGCCTGCCGCTGCTTGGTTCCAGGAACTGCGCGATACCGATTGCTGCGTGACGCTGGTGCGTACCATCAGCGAAGTGGCCGCGGAGCTGCCTGAGCTTGATGCCGCGCCGCCGCCCGCGCTCGGCGAACATACCCGCCAGATATTTAGCCGCTGCGGTTTGTCCACCACCGAGATCGAAGAGCTTGCACGTGAGGGGGTGATCCGATGAACGTCAACTATTGCCTGCGAACGGCCAAACGCTTCCATGGCCGCGCCATCGCCATCCAGCATGAAGATCAGGAAATTACCTACGCCCAGTTTTATGAAAATGTCGAGAACTCAGCGCGCAAACTGATAGCGCTGGGCGCATCGAAGGGCGACCGCGTGGCGATTTTAATGCAAAATTCGCCCGAATATTTGGATCTCTACTACTCCACCGCGCGCGCCGGCGTTCTGATCGTGCCTCTCAACACACGCTGGCACGTCAACGAGATCATCTACACGCTCAACGATTCCGCGAGCAAGATACTTTTCGTGGATGACCGGTTTGCAGCGCTGGTTCCGCGGATTCGGGCTGGAGCGACTACTCTGGAGCATATTGTTTTCGCCGGGGCGGGCGAGTGTCCGAACGGCTTGGTGGATTGGAAACACTCTGGCAAGACGGGAGTCTTGCCCCACGATGATCCGGACGAAAACGATCTGGTGGGATTGTTCTATACCAGCGGGACGACGGGCGGCCCGAAGGGCGCCATGCTCACCCATCGCAACGTGTATTCGAACGCGCTCCATTCGCTGACACCCTCGGTGGGATTTGTTATTGAGGGGAAGTGGCTGCACTCGGCGCCCATGTTTCATCTGGCCGACGCCGGAGCCATCCACGCGCTCACATTGTGCGGCGTCACGCATTGCTTCCTTCCCAGCTTCGACCCGGAAGCGACGCTCCAGGCCATCCAACGCTACCGCATCACCAACCTGGTGTTGGTCCCAACCATGCTCAATATGGTTCTCAACCATCCTGACTTCGCGAGTTACGATCTCTCCAGCCTGAAACGCATCACCTATGGCGCGTCCCCTATGCCGCTTCCTCTGCTCAAGCAAGCTATGGAAAAGCTGAGCTGCGGATTCGGTCAAGGGTATGGCATGACGGAAGTAAGCCCGCTCCTGACATTTCTTACTCCCGAACACCACAGCTTTGACAACTGTGACCGTCCTTTTGCGCCCGTGAAATCCGCCGGGAAACCGATCACCGGCGTAGAAGTGCTCGTGGTGGACGATCACGACCATGAACTTCCGCCCGGCCAGGTAGGCGAAGTGATCGCGCGGGGGCCGAATGTCATGAAGGGATATTGGAACCGGCCGGAGGTGAACGCCGAAGTGCTGCGTGGCGGCTGGATGCATACCGGCGATCTGGGCGTGATGGATGAAGATGGTTTCCTCTACGTTCTCGATCGCAAGAAAGACATGATCAAGACCGGGAGCGAGAATGTCTACTCACCCGAAGTGGAGTCGGTGTTGTGCGCGCACCCGGCGGTGCTGGAAGCTTCCGTCATCGGAGTGCCTCACCGGACCTGGGGAGAAACAATCCGGGCGATTGCGGTTGCGCGGCCCGGAGCAACGCTTACCGAGGCCGAGCTGATCGCCTGGTGCCGTGAGCGCCTGACGCACTTCAAATGCCCAACCTCGGCGGTCTTCACCGACGCGTTGCCCAAAGGTGGAACAGGGAAAGTGCAGAAGAACACCTTGCGCGAACGCTTCGGCGATGTTAACCTGCGCGCCGATTGTCAATCGCAAACACAGGCGGATTAACAATCCGCCGCAGGATGGCATCCTGCCCCACGCTAAACCTGGTGCGTCTTTATCGGCTGCATGTTCGCCTGCAGCCGGCGCATCCCGCGCAACCAGCGGTCATAATCGCCGGCCTTGCGCCGCATGTACTCCAGAACTTCGGGATGAGGAAGAATCAGGAAATGCTCTTCCTCCAGTCCCTTCACCACGGCTTCGGCAACCTGTTCGGGCTCCAGCGCGCCTTCCAGCAAAAATGTCCCTCCGCCGAATTCCGCATTTTCCAGCATCCGCGTTTTCACTCCCTGCGGGCAAAGCGCCGAGACTTTGATGCCCTGGTCGCCGTAGGTGATGGCCAGCCATTCCGCCAGCGCCAGCGCGCCGTGTTTGGTGACGGCGTAAGGCGCCGAGCCGATCTGAGTGAGAAGACCCGCCGCCGAAACTGTCTGCAGCAGATACCCCTCCTTGCGTGCCAGCATCCCCGGTAACACGCAGCGCGCCGCGTAAACGTGCGCCATCACGTTTATTTCCCAGATGCGTTGCCAATCGCGGTTAGTGACCTCGCAGTCGCCCTCCACTCCGATGCCGGCGTTGGAGCAAAACAGGTCAATCTGGCCGTGCTTTTTCAGAACATCGTCCACCAGCAGCTGGATGTCGGATTCGCTGGCGACGTCCACGGAGTATTCGTAACCGGCGATTTCGGATGCGACTTTCCGCGCCGCCTCCAGCTCGATGTCGGCCACCACCACGGCCTTGGCCCCTTCCGCCGCGAACCGCCGGCACAAGGCACGGCCGATTCCATTTCCGCCGCCGGTTACAACTACGACCTTTCCTTCGAGTTTCATTCTTCGATCATACACTCACATCGAACACACACTCACATCCGTGACGCGATCAGCAGCGCGGTCAGGGCCAGCGCCACAAACATCAATACCACCACCACGAACGACATTCTGATTCGTTTCACGTTATTCGGCAGTTTGTTGTGCGGGTCGAACTGAGCGTCCCGCCGGTCTCCGTCGTCCCGTATCAAAGTTTTCCTCCCTTGGGCTTCCATTTCAGTCCACCGGCGAATTCCAGTCCGACCACGTACTTCGTTCCCTGCTTGGCGCAGGTTCGAACCGAGGCCCGGCCATGCAACCCGATCTGATCCGCGCGCAAAGTGACATAGGTCTGCCTGGTTAAGGCCTCCCGCGTCTGGATCCGCATGCCGGACTCCGATACGTCGATGATTTGCGCCGTGATGAATTTCTCCGCGCCGCGCCCGTCCGTCCAGTTCAATTCAACCGGCGCGGTTACCGATGTCCGATTATGCCGGCGCAGATCGCCCTTATTGTCCGAAATGTCGTCCACAAAGTAAGATGCGCGACAGCGCTTAGTGTGTCAACGTAAAGTGAGTGACCATCCAGGACCTGCGATCCGTGGCGGAAAACATGCCGTTCAATAAATTGATCGGCCTGCGCGTCGCCCGCCTGCATTCAGACGGCGTAACCATCGAGTGCGGCATGCGCGATGAGCTAAGGAATATCGCCGGCATGATGCATGGCGGCGTGGCGGCCACGCTTGCCGATGCGGCCGTGGGCATCGCCCTGGCCCGCCATTTTGGCGGACGGCGTCCCTGCACCACCACCGATCTGAAAATCAACTACCTGCGTCCGATCGCCCAGGGCAAGATCGTCGCGCGGTCCCACCTGGTGCGCATCGGAAAAAATCTGTGCGTCGGCCGCGTGGATTTGTCCGACGCCCAGCGCAAGCTGGCCGCCGTAGCCATCGTGACCTACATGCTGCTGTGATCCATCTAAACTTGAGGAGGGGATTCTAGCGCGCATGCCCGGGCATCCGGAAAACATTGGTCCGTATCACATCACCGGCAAGCTGGGCGAAGGCGGCATGGGAATTGTATACAGCGCGCATGACTCCCGGCTTGACCGTCCGGTTGCGGTGAAGACCATTCGGGCTTCGGGCGACGACGCCAGCGGGCGCAAGCGGTTCCTTCGCGAGGCTCAATCCGCCGCCCGCGTCAACCATCCCAATATCTGCCTGCTATACGATATCGGGGAAGAAGACGGGCGTCCTTTTTTGGTGATGGAGCTGCTGCAGGGCGAATCGCTGGCCAGCCGCCTGACGCGCGGCCCCATGCTGGTGCCCGAAGCGGTCCAGATTGTCTTGAGCGTGCTGGCCGCGCTGGCTGCCCTGCATCGCAGCTCAGTGGTGCACCGCGACCTGAAGCCGTCCAACGTGTTTCTTTCCACCCAGGGCGTCAAGCTGTTGGACTTCGGCTTAGCCAAGCCTGTGGCTGCACCTCAAACCAGCGATTCCGCAACAGAAATAGACCTCACCCAGCCGGGCGCCATTGCCGCTACGCCGCGCTATGCTTCTCCCGAACAGTTGACCGGAAAGCCGGTGGACGCGCGCTCCGATCTGTTCTCCGCCGGCAGCATGCTCTTTGAAATGCTGGCCGGCAAGCAAGCTTTTCAAGGGAACTCTGCGATCGAGATCTTCCACGCCATCCTTTATGATTCGCCGCCGACGCTGAGCGGATCTCCGGCGGCAGTGGCCGTCAACCGAATTTTGCAGCGGGCTCTGGCGAAAGATCCGGATAGCCGTTTCCCCGATGCCGATTCCATGGCGGCGGAATTACGTTCCGTGATCCGGTTGGAGGACACGCCGGCGCGCGTGGAAGCCCAATCCATCAAGAAGCTGATTGTCCTTCCGTTTCGCGCGCTGCGGCCCGATCCTGACACGGATTTCCTGGCCTTCAGTCTTCCCGAAGCCATCGCCGCGTCGCTCACCGGCCTCACTTCGCTGGTGGTGCGATCCAGCCTGGCGGCGGCGCGTTTTGCCGGGGCCACGCCCGATTTAAGAGAGATCGCGCGGGAGGCCGACGTCGATGTCGTGCTTACCGGTACATTGTTGCGCGCGGGCTCCGCGCTTCGTCTCACCACGCAACTGGTGGAGGCGCCGGCCGGAACTTTGGTATGGTCGCGCGCGTCGCAAGTAGAGCTGCGCGACATTTTTCAATTGCAGGACGCGCTGGTGCGGGGCGTGGTGGAGTCGCTAGCTTTGCCGCTGACCTCCGGCGAGCGCAAAATGCTCGCTCATGACGCGCCGGCCAGTCCGTCCGCCTACGATCTTTTTCTCCGCGCCAACGAGCTGGACCGTGACCGCAGGAATGTTGTTGCCGCCTTGGAGCTGCACGAGCAATGCGTGGCCAAGGATCCATCGTATGCTCCGGCTTGGGCGCGCCTGGGACGGGCTCGCTGGCTGGTGGACAAATACTCCACTGGCTCGGCGGAAAAACTGGCCCAGGCCGATAGCGCGCTCCGGCGGGCGCTGGAGCTGAATCCGGATCTTGCGCTCGCCCACCAGTTCTATACGCCCATTCAAGTGGATCAAGGCCGCGTTCTGGATGCCCTGAAGCGGCTCCTCCGGCGATTGCATATTTCCAGGAACGAGCCCGAGCTCTTCGCCGGATTAACTCATGTATGCCGTTACTGCGGGCTGTTGCAGGCCTCCGTGGCAGCTCACCTTGAGGCGCGCCGTTTGGATCCCAATATCGCCACCAGTGTCGTCCACACCTACATCATGCTGGGCGACTATCAAGCCGCTCTGGAATCCAGCCAGGCGAACTACGGCTTCGATATCTCGGTATCCCTCGCCATGCTAGGCCGTGTGGATGAGGCCATCCGGCTTCTGAAAGATAACGAACCGCCTCCCGCGTTCCGACTTGCCAGACTCTACACTCTCTCTCTGCGCGCGCTGCTGGAAGGGAACCGCGCGGAAAGTATCCGCATGAGCATTGAACTACTGGATGGATCGTTCCGCGATCCGGAAGGCTGGTATTACCAGTCCCGTCAGTTCGCCTACCTGAACGAGGCCGAACGGGCGCTCGCGGCTCTCTCGCAGGCCGTCGACCTGGGTTTCTTCTGCTACCCAACCATGATGCGGGATCCGTGGTTCGATCCAATGCGGGCATTGCCCGAGTTCAACGGGGTTTTGGACAAAGCCCGCACGCTCCATCAGCAAGCGCTCGATGCGTTTACCGCCGAAGGCGGAGAGTCGCTGTTGGGTATTCGGGAACCATCGTCGGCGCGGTAACTCGCTTGGGGCAGGCGAAAGCGCCTGCCCCACGTGCAAGATCATTGATGAACAGAGTGGGGCAGGCGCTTCCGCCTGCCAATTTTATGCGGCGTGATTAATCAGATGCGTCTTGGCGGATTCCATCCGCTCACCCAACTGCGGAACCGCCGCGCGCAGGACATCTTCCACCCGTTCCGCGAAAATGAATTTCATCTCCTCGCGGACATGCTCGGGAAGATCGCGCAGGTCCTTTTGATTCCCCTTGGGCAGAATCACGGTCCGGATTCCCGCGCGCCGCGCCGCCAGCACTTTCTCCTTCACGCCGCCGATGGGCAACACCAATCCCGTGAGCGTAATCTCACCGGTCATCGCCACATCGCTGCGCGCCGGAAGTTTGGTATAAAGCGAGGCCAGCGCAGTGGCCATGGTCACTCCCGCCGACGGACCGTCTTTCGGAATGGCGCCCGCCGGTACGTGAACGTGAACGCCCGAACTCTTGAACACGCTCGGATCGATCTCGAAATCGCCCGCGTGCGACCAGATGTAGCTCTGCGCCGCCTTGGCCGATTCCTGCATTACTTCGCCCAGCTGTCCGGTCAAAGTCAAGCCTTTCCCATCCGGCAACAGGGTCCCTTCGATGTACAGCACGTCGCCGCCGGTTTCGGTCCAAGCCAAGCCGGTCGAAACGCCTGGAGGCAATTCGCGCCGGGCTTGTTCCTGGCTGAACGGCTCCGGTCCGAACATTTCGACTAGATCATCCGGCCGCACCACGCAGGATTCCGCATGACCCTCCGCGAAGCGCAACGCGATCTTCCGCGCCACGCGTCCGATGGCCCGCTCCAACTGCCGGACACCGGCCTCCCGCGTATAGCGGGAGATTATCCACCGCACGGTATCGTCGGGGATGGAACACTGATCCGTCGTCAGCCCGGTTTCCCTCAACTGCTTCGGAAGCAGATAGCGTTTGGCAATCTCCAGCTTCTCTTCCTCGCTATAGCCGGCCAGCCGCAGCAATTCCATGCGGTCCAGCAGCGGGCGCGGGATGGTATCCAGCGCATTCGCCGTGGTGACGAATAGAACCTTCGACAGATCGAACGGCAGATCCAGATAATTATCGCGGAACGTTTTGTTCTGCTCCGGATCCAGGATCTCCAGCAGCGCGGCAGCCGGATCGCCGCGGAAATCGTGCCCCATTTTGTCCACTTCGTCCAGCATCAACACGGGATTGTTGGCTCCCGCGCGCCGCATGGCCTGGATCACCCGGCCCGGCATCGCGCCGATATAGGTCCGGCGATGGCCGCGCAGTTCCGCCTCATCGTGCAGGCCGCCCAGGCTCAAACGCTCGAATTTACGGTTGAGCGCTCGCGCGATGGATTGCCCCAGCGATGTTTTTCCAACTCCGGGAGGTCCCACGAAGCACAAGATGGGGGCCTTGGCGTTCGGATTTAGCTTGAGAACACCGAGGTGCTCGAGGATGCGCTCCTTCACATCCTTCAACCCGTAGTGATCCTCGTCCAGAACTTGCCTAGCCTTCGCGATATCGAGCGTATCCTCGGTGTGTTTGCGCCAAGGCAGCTCCAGCACGTAATCCAGATAGGTCCGGATGACATTGTAGTCAGGCGCGCCGGGAGGCAGCTTCTCCAGCCGGCTCAATTCCCGATTGGCTTCCTTCAGGATGTCTTCCGGAAGGTCGGCTTTTTCCAGCCGCTCGCGGAGCTGCTCCGCCTCGGCGTGTTCGCCGCCCTTCTCACCCAGCTCCTGCTGGATGGCGCGCATCTGCTGGCGCAGCAGGTAATCCCGCTGCTCCTTATTCATTTCACTCCGCGCTTCGGTGGTGATCTTGTTGCGCAGTTCCAGCACCTGCACTTCATGCGTCAGGTACCGGTGCACCAGCCGCAACGCCTCCGCCCGCGTGGGCGATTCGAGCAGCGATTGCGCCTTTTCGGCGTCCAGACTAAACATGGATGCCAGCACGAACGACAAGCGCAGCGGATCTTCGTTGGCGGCCAGCAACCCCCGCAATTCCTGCGGAGCGTTGGGCTGCGCCAGAGATAACGCCTCTCCCGCCAGCTCAATCAGCGCGCCTTGCAGCGCCTCAATCTCCGGACTCTTGTCTTCCGGCAGCGGCAACGGCGTCACGCGCGCTTTCAGAAATGGCTCGGACGTATCCAGCTTCACCAGCGCCACGCGCTCCATGCCCAGCACCAGCAATTCCAGATGCCCTTCGCCCGATCGCGACATCTTACGGATCACCGCCTTGGTACCGATGGGATAAAGATCGCCCTGGAGCGGTGAATCCACGTCGCCGTCGCGCTGCGTAAACACCAATACTTCCTTTGATTCAGTTGCCAGAGCTGCTTCTACCGCCGCGACCGACCCCGGGCGCCCGGCCGATAAAGGCATCAGCAGGTACGGAAAAAGCACCGCGTTCTTCAGCGGCAACACGGGTAATTCATAGACAACTGGTTGGTCAGACATATTCGTTTCCTTTTGTGATCATCCTCACCAGCAATAAACCGTTTCGCGCTTCCAGCGTCACTTGAGCGTTCTCAAGATCGGCCGGCATCTCGATTGATCTCTCAAACCGGTTGTAGGAAATCTCCATTGAGTAGTAACTGCATCCCTCCTCTACCATCAGGTCGCGCCGAACTCCGCTTACCGATACGCGCCGTCCGCGCACGGCCACCATTACATCCTCCGGCCGGACGCCCGCCAGATCGAACTTGATCAGCCATCCATCCCTGGTGCGATAAACATCCGCCGAGGGTTGCCACAGCGCGGGAACATCTTCCGGGAAAGCCCAAATTTTGGTTCGACTTCTCATAAGTTCCTAAACGTTAGATGCACGATGGGACAAAAAGAAGCAGGCTCATCAAAGAACCTGCTTCTCGTTGACTCAACCATTTGTCCCCTCGCTAACGCGCGGGCTACATTCCAGCGCACCGTTTTGTAGCTCCGCGCGTAAGCAAGGGGACGTTTTTACTTGTTCGGGACGATCACAAACCCTTCGCCCCCCGCACCCTGCCTTACCAGCAACAGCGTGGAGTCCTTGGATGCCCCAGCCCGTACCGCGGTATTGAACTCCGCCACCGTATTCACCGGCCGATGGTTCACCTGCACGATCACCAGGCCCGGTTGCAGACCAGCGGCAGCGGCGGGGGAGTCGTCATCCAGATCCGTGATCACTACTCCACCCTTCACGTCGTCCGGCAGTTGCATCTGCTCCCGGATTTCGGGAGTCAAAGCCTGTACGGAGACGCCTTTCATGGCGCCCTTCTCGCCTTTACCAGGCGCGGCTTCCGGACCGCCTTGTCCGTTATTGGCTTCCATGTTGTATTCGGTCAGCGTCACCGCAACTTCGCTGGCTTTGCCATCGCGGTTAACTTTCAAATGAACGGTCGTGCCAGGGGCGAATCCCGCCACGTCCAGCCGGAAGGAGTTGACATCCCCAACCGGATCGCCGTTGATGGCCGTAATCACGTCGCCCACCTTGAGTCCCGCTTTCGCAGCCGGGCTGTCGGCCGTTACCTGCGCCACCAACACACCGTGGCCGCCGGTCATATTAAACTCTTTGGCCATGTCCGGGGTCAGTTCCTGCGGAAGGATGCCCATGAAGCCACGGGTGACTTTGCCCTTCTTCAGAATCTGATCCATCATGTTGCGAGCCAGGTTGGCCGGGATGGCGAAGCCAATGCCTTCGCTGCCGCCGCCGTCGCCCGAGAGAATTGCGGTGTTGATACCCACCAGTTCTCCGCGCGTGTCGATCAGCGCGCCGCCGGAATTGCCGTGGTTGATGGCGGCGTCGGTCTGAATGAAGTCTTCATAACGCTCGATACCCAGGCCGGTGCGTCCCTTGGCGCTGACAATACCCATGGTCACGGTGCCGCCCAGTCCGAACGGTTCACCAATGGCCAACACCACATCGCCTACTTGCACCTTGCCCGAATCCGCGAAGGGCAGCGTCGGGAGACCCGTCTTGTCGATTTTCAAAACGGCGATATCCGTATACTTATCGGTGCCGATCACCTTGGCTGAATACCTCTCCTTGTTCGAGAAATCAACCTTCACGTCGCTAGCGCCGTCCACTACGTGATTGTTGGTGATGATATAGCCATCCGGACTCACAATCACGCCCGAGCCGAGACTGGTCTCGCGCTGGGACTTGGGCTGCTGCATTTCCGGCGTGCGGCCTCCGAAAAACTGCCGGAACATCGGATCGTCAAATAAGCCGCGCGGCACTTGCTGCGCCTTCACCACTTTGGACGATGATATGTTGACCACCGCCGGCATGGCGCGCTTCACCACCGGGGCAAAGCTGGTCAACGGCCCCTGGTCAACCGCAGCCGCATGGGCGGTGTCAATGAAAACGGGAACACGCCGCTGTCCTACGGCGACAAATAACGCGCCGACCAGAAGCGCAATCGTAAACAACAAAACAGCCGTGGATGTTCGGATGTGACCTTTCATAAGTTTCATGCTTCCTTTAGCGCCGCTTCACGCTCGCGGCTTGCGATTTTAGATTCAAACTTCAAATTTCCGGACGAATCCACGTCCACTTTGACTCGAGAGCCATCGCGGACCTCGCCCCCCAGGATCTGGCGCGCCATTGGCGTTTCAATTTCGCGCTGGATCGCCCGTTTCAACGGCCGGGCGCCGTAGGTCGGATCGTAGCCTACGCGAACCAGATGCGCCCGCGCCCGATCCGTCAATTCAATCTCGATGTGCCGCTCCGCCAGCCGCTTGCGCAGCCCGTTGAGCTGGATCTCCACAATCTGCTTCAAATGTTCTTCCGATAGTGCATGGAACACAATGATCTCGTCTACCCGGTTCAGAAACTCCGGCCGGAAATGATGGCGCAACTCCTCCAAAACCGTCTCCTTCATGCGCTCGAACCGGTCGCCGCTGAACGTAGTACCGCTATATTCAAGAATCCGGTGACTGCCGATGTTCGAAGTCATAATCACAATCGTGTTCTTGAAGTCGACGGTCCGACCCTGCCCGTCTGTAAGACGCCCGTCGTCAAGGATTTGCAACAATACGTTGAAAACGTCTGCGTGGGCCTTCTCGATTTCGTCGAAAAGCACCACACAATATGGACGACGTCGCACGGACTCCGTTAGTTGCCCACCTTCTTCATAACCTACGTAACCTGGGGGAGCCCCTATCAGCCGGGCTACGGCATGCTTCTCCTGATACTCCGACATGTCGATGCGGATCATGGCCTTATCGTCGTCAAACAGGAATTCGGCCAGCGCCCGCGCCAGCTCCGTCTTGCCGACGCCCGTAGGTCCCAGGAAAATAAAGCTCCCGATGGGCCGGTTGGGATCCTTTAGCCCGGACCGAGCCCGCATCACCGCCTCCGCAACTGCTTGGACAGCTTCGTCCTGGCCGATCACGCGCTTGTGCAGCTCCTCTTCCAGGTGCAGCAGCTTCTGCATCTCGCCTTCCAGCAGCTTCGACACCGGAACGCCCGTCCAGCGGCTGACCACCTCAGCGATATCTTCCTCGTCCACTTCCTCTTTCAGCAGCCGCTTGCCGGATTGCTTCTCCGCCAGCCGCCCCTCTTCGGCCTTCAATTTGCGCTCAAGTTCGGTCAGCTTGCCGTATTTCAGCTCCGCCGCGCGGTTGAGATCGTACTGGCGTTCGGCTTTCTCGATCTCGGTGCGGGTCTGCTCCAACTGCTCGCGCAGGCCTCGCAGCCGTTGCACGCCTTCCTTTTCCGCCTGCCATTGGGCTTTCAAAGCGGACGATTCCGATTTCAGATCGGCCACTTCTTTTTCGATCTTCTTCAGCCGGTCCTTCGAAGCGACATCTTTTTCCTTCTTTAGCGCTTCGCGCTCGATCTCGAGCTGCATAATCCGGCGCAGCATTTCGTCCAGCTCCGCGGGCATGGAGTCGATTTCGGTCCGAAGTTTCGCGGCCGCCTCGTCCACCAGGTCGATGGCTTTATCGGGCAGAAACCTGTCGGTGATATAGCGATTCGAAAGAACCGCCGCGGCCACCAGCGCCGAATCTTTGATCCGCACGCCGTGATGGACTTCGTACCGCTCCCGCAGCCCGCGCAGGATGGAAATGGTGTCTTCCACGCTGGGCTGATCCACATACACCGTCTGAAAACGGCGTTCCAGCGCCGCGTCCTTCTCTATGTATTTGCGATACTCATCCAGCGTGGTCGCGCCGATGCAATGCAGCTCGCCGCGCGCCAGCATGGGCTTCAGCAAATTCCCGGCGTCCATGGCGCCTTCGGCTTTGCCGGCGCCCACTACCGTGTGCAGCTCGTCGATGAACAGAATAATCTGCCCGTCTGAAGATTGCACTTCCTTGAGCACGGCCTTCAGCCGCTCTTCAAACTCGCCGCGAAACTTCGCGCCCGCGATCAGCGCCCCCATGTCCAGCGATACGACGCGCTTGTCCTTCAAACCTTCCGGTACATCGCCGCGCACAATGCGCTGGGCCAAGCCCTCCACAATGGCGGTCTTGCCCACGCCCGGCTCGCCGATCAGCACCGGATTGTTCTTGGTGCGCCGCGAAAGCACCTGGATGACACGGCGAATCTCGTCGTCGCGTCCGATCACTGGATCCAGCTTCCCTTGCGCGGCAAGCTGCGTCAGATCCCGGCCATATTTCTCTAAAGCTTCATAAGTCGCCTCGGGATTCTGCGTGGTCACCCTTTGGCTGCCGCGGACCTCCTGCAGCGCCCGCATCAGCCGCTCGCGCGTGACCCCGAACTCCCGGAATAGCTTGCCCGCCGGCCCGGAATCGTCGGTGATGGCCAACAGGACATGCTCCACGGAGGTGAAGTCGTCCTTAAGCCGCTTGGCCTCTTCTTCCGCCTGATTCACCAGCTTGGTGAGTCTCTGCGTTACATAGACTTGATCCGGCCCACCGGAAGGACCGGAAACTTTCGGCAACCGGTCCACTTCCTGCTGGACGCGAGCCCGCAAGGCGTCCACTTTGATGTCCGCCTTGTTGAGGATGGAGGGCGCCAGGCCCCCCTCTTGCTCCAGCAAGGCCAGCAGCAGGTGTTCCACCTCAATCTGCTGGTTTCCATGTTGAACAGCAATGGATTGAGCGGCTCGGACAGCTTCTTGCATTTTTTCAGTGAATCGGTTGAAGTCCATAGGATGCCTGAACGTTAGATGCTAAATCTTAGCGTTTGGTTGTCAACTAAATTAAGCATATCACCAGTACATCAAAGTGGCAACGGCCTCTTCGGTTCCTGACTGTAAGTATCTGAAAGTAAACTGGCTACCACAGAACCTTAACGGGATACTGGAGAAACTGTTGGTCGCAGGCAATCAGCGTCAGGCTTTCGGCGGACGCTTGTGCGATCAACATTCGGTCAAATGGGTCCTGGTGAATAGGGGGCAACGCTGCGAGGACCGAAATATGGGCCGTTCGAATGGAGAGGATGTCGCCGCCGAGCAGGTCAGTTGCTCGAAACCACTTCCCAGTAGCTTACGACGCTCAATACCAACCAGCCGGCGTGAAGCGCTTTCCGCGCCTTGGACGAAAACCGCTCCGGGTCCGCTAGGGCCCAGATCAACGCGCTGGTATCCAGCAGATAAGGCCTTCAATCACCGGCCATTCCAGAAAGCGTCAGCTTCCTTATCGGTCATCGGGCGGTCCCAGCCCTCTTCCCAAGAGATTTCGCCGCGCATGGCTCCAAGCCGCGGTTTTTTGTGAGAATTCGCGCGCACCAAACGCGCCACGGGACGCCCATGCCGGGCAATGACAACTTCCTCCCCCTCCTCAATAAGGTAGAGGAGCTCCATTTTTTAGTTCGGTTTGTGAGTGTATACTAGCCACACAAGGAGGCTCTCCATGAAGCTTCGCGCCCTTTCCCTTTTCATCGCGGCTGCCGCCCTGGCATTTGGCCAGACGCGTCAGCGAAGTCCAGTGGCGGCGGATACGGTTGAGTTCTCGGCGAGCAGTATTTCATATAGCGATGGCGACATGCGCAGCAATCAGACTCGCGCTCAGCTGGCCGCTCTGCGCGAGCAGCGCGACGCGTTGCTCGCCACGTACACCGCGAAGCACGAGAAGGTTCAAGCGGTCGAAGCGCAGATGGGCGCCTTGGAATCCACGCTGGCCGCGGCACCCAAAACCGTCCACTTGAAGGGCAACGTGGAAATCAGGACCGATACGATGACTCTAACGGCGGACGAAGCCTATTACGACCAAGCCACTGGCGAGCTCACCGCGATGGGGACCGTCCGAGTCAAGCCAATTTCAAAATAGCTCACTGGCTGGCCAGCGCCCGCACCGCGAATGCGGTCGCGATCAGAGGATCGTCTTCCTTCGCCAGATTCTCCGGATTCACCCAACTGCCGTCGCGGAGTTGGGTTCGTTTTAGCGAATCCGCTATCGACGTATCCATAAGAGTTCCCAGGGCGTGGAAAGCTTCCGTGGACGCGGCTGCGTAGTAGAACGCCAGCCCCCGCGGCCAACGCTCGAAAGCCGGACCAACGAATCCTGGAACCAGCATGTCGCGATGGTGGGAGATCAACCAATTGTGCGCTGCGCGGATGCGGCGATCGTCGAGCGTTCCCCCAATCGCCACCAGCGCCAGAATGCCGTCCGCTGTAGCGGTGCCGTAGCTCCGAAAATGTTGGCCGTCCACGCCGGCTTTGTTGGTGCCGGCCTCAGTGGTGGAAAAGAAGAAGCCGCCGTCCGAGTCTTTCGGATTTTGAAGGCCGTAGTTCTGGCACCGCTCAATAAATATCCGCGCGCGCGTGAATGCCGGATCATCCGGCCGGACGCCGGCGGCGCGCAGCGCTTGCAGCACATAGCGCGTCGTGGACAAATCCACGGGTCCGGGATTCGGAGGCGGATGCTCGATCCCTCCCATCCCCCATGCTCCATAAGGCGCGTCCGCCGGCTTCCAGCCGTTCTGCTCGCTGAACTGCATTCGCCTGAGATACGCCACTAGCGGTTGAATGTCTTTCTCCCAGCCCGCGCGCTTGGCCCGGCACAATGCGCTCACTGCGAGCGCCGTGGCGTAATTTGGATAATCGGGCTGGCTGGGATCTTTCATTCCCAGCGCACCTTCCGGGTTGGTATTGGCGCGGATGAACCGGATAGCGCGTTCCAGTTTGTCGGACGGCAGCCGGTAGACGTTGCCGGGAACTTCGAGCAGAGCGTCCAGAACGAAGGGCGTCAGGGATTGTCCGGAGCGCAGCGATCCATATGTATGGCTGGGCCAGCCTCCATCGCGCGCCTGTTGGCTCCATAGATAATTCGCGGCGGCTTCGAGCGGCTGCGCCGGCTTTCGAGAGCAACCAGCCGTAAGTAAAATGCCGAGAACCGCGCCGGCAAGTCTAATTTTTCTTCGTTGCGCTAGACGCAAGGATCGGCTCCCGAGTCACCGCCACGCGGCCCCGCCCCCGTCCCGAGGCCGCTATCACGAACATTGGGGCCATGACATCTTAGGTCGGCGAAGAAAAAACCGTCTCGTTCCACGATCTCTCCCAGTTCCACCGGAATAGGCGCGCGAAACATTGGGCCGGCGTGCACAAAGGTATGGAACTCGCCGTTCTCGCCGCAGGGGTCGACGCCCGAAGGAAGGTCGCGCAGCAAAGCGGCGTCGAACTCGCGGCCGCAAAATTCGGGCGGCAACTTCTTCGGATCGACGCAGGTAACCCGGGCGCGAACTCCGGCCGCGATCATCTCAGCGGCCAGCTCCCGCGTGGGGATTTGCCATACCGGGAACAACGGCCGCAAGCCCGTGCCCGCCAGCTGCCGCTCGCGATAAGCGCGAATGTCCGCCAGAAACAAGTCGCCGAACGCGATGGCGCACACGCCTTCCCCCAGCGCCCGCGCACACACCTCGCGCATTCTTGCTTCATATTGTTCGTTGGAGCACGGCCAAGGCAGGGGCACTTTCCATAGCGGCAATCCGGCGGATTCAGCCTGCAACTCCACCAGCTCACCACGCACCGCGTGCATGGCCACGCGATCGAACGCTTCGTTGAAAGTGGTGATTAGCGCGACAACTTCGATTTTTGGATCTTGCCGCAGGAGATGGAGAGACCAGGCACTATCCTTGCCGCTACTCCAAGAGAGAGCAACCTGCGTCAAGCTGCGGTAGCGACGCGTTCGCGTGCGGCAATGGTCCGGCTCAGCCAGGCGTGCAATCCAAACAGAACGCCGGTGTAAATCAAATCACTGGCCAGCGTGCGGCCAAAGAACGGAATGGCGGCGTTGTAACAGCTGAACAATCCGGCGCTAGTTTTTGGGTAACCCTGGAACCACAGCCAGCTTCCAAAGTTGCTGATCAGGAAAAACTGCATGCTGCTGATCACGCTGACCGACGCGATCTTAAGAACGCTTTCGGTCCCACGCAGGCGCCGCCCCAGCCAAACCGCAATCAGGAAGCTGCTGTAGACAAAAAGCTGATACGGCGAATACGCGGGAACGTGGTAGAAACTGGCCGCGATGGGATCGGTGATAGCCATCAACGCCAGTGGAACCAGGTAGGCCTGCCAAACAGGCAGCCGAGCGCCGGCAAACAAGCTGGTTGCACCCACCGGCGCGAAATTGGGCGGATGCGGGAGCAGACGAACGATAGCTCCCAGCACCGTCAGCGATAGGGCGACTGGCCGCCAGTTCGAATTCTGAGTCATCAATTAGGATTATAGAACGTTCCCTCGCTGCGGTGCGCGACAGGAATAAAACCGAAACGGACAAAAACTGAAACCGGCAAAAACTGAAACCGGCAAAAACTGAAACCGGCGAAAACTGAAACCGACAAAAACTGAAACCGACAAAAACTGAGCCGCGACCGCGAGGGAGCGCTACCACGAGGGTACGGACCGGGGACATGGGTAACAAAACAGACCGGCGACATGGGTAACACTCGAGCCGAGAGCAGACCTCCGAAACTGGGCAGATGCCCTTTGAAGAGAGGAATGCCGTGGAGCGACGAAATGAGTTCATCGATCGATGGATAAACGAGGAGGAGTCGATAACGGAACTATGCGAATGGTTCGGGGTCTCACGCAAGACCGGCTATAAATGGATTGAGCGCTACGACGGAGGTGGGCGGGCAGGACTGGAAGATCAGAGTCGAGCACCGCACCATCATCCGCAGCAAATCGGATCAGAAAGGGAGGAGGCCATCCTGGCTGCGCGGCGGAGGCATCCGAGCTGGGGTGCGCGCAAACTTCGCAGGCTTTTGGAGGATCAGAATCCAGAGCAAAGCTGGCCGGCGGCTAGCAGCATGGGGGAGTTGCTGAAGCGGGAGGGACTGGTAGTAGCCCGGAGAAAGCGACGGCGAACCCCACCGTACACGCAGCCATTAGCCCACGCGCAGGCACCGAACCAAGTGTGGTGTGCAGACTTCAAGGGATGGTTTCGCTGCCAAGATGGGACGCGCTGTGATCCATTGACCATTACCGACGCCTACAGCCGCTATTTGTTGCGGTGCCGGGCGGTGGCGAAAACCGACGGGGTGCATGTGCGGGCCATATTCGAGGCGGTATTCCGGGAGTGCGGGCTGCCAGAGGCCCTGCGGACAGACAACGGAAGCCCGTTTGCGAGCGCGGCGCCAGGAGGGCTGAGCCGGCTATCGATGTGGTGGTTGAAGCTGGGGATTCGGCATGAACGGATTGACCCGGGCTGTCCGGAACAGAACGGCCGGCATGAACGAATGCATCGGACGCTGAAGGCGGAAACGGCGAATCCACCGGAAGCCAACGTGAGACGCCAGCAGGCGCGATTTCTGGATTTCGAGCGGGAGTACAACGAGCAACGGCCGCACCAAGCCTTGTCGTACCAAAGGCCGGCGGAGTTGTATGTGGGCTCAGTCCGGCGCTACCCAGCCCGGGTGCCGGAGCTGGAATATCCGTCGGGAGTGCATCTGCGGAAGATTTCGCAGCAGGGGAGCTTGAAGTGGAAATGCCAACGAACGTTCCTCAGCGAAGTCTTAGCGCGGGAGATGGTGGGGCTGTTGGAGGTCGACGACGATCTGTTCGAGGTGTATTACGGACCGGTGATGTTGGGCTGGTTTGATGGTCGCCATTCGATATTCCGAGCTGAGGTGCAGAAAAAGGCGCGCGGCCGAAAGCGCAGGGGCCGGGTGGAAGGATAGGGATGAAAAGCGTAAGAGCGCCGTGGAAATGCCGCGCTGTGGAAACGGTGGAAAGCCAAAAGCAGGCTTCCCACCGTTCCCACAGCGCTTGGAAATCGCTCGCGCGATTCCCACATTCCCACCGCGCCGGCGGGGCGTGGAAAAGTGCAAAACCAAATGCAGGTTTTACACTTTCCCACTTGTTGTCTTATATTTTTTCCATCGCATACGGGCTTCGCCCTATGCGATCATTCAATCCTGATAGGTTCTGCTTTTTCGCGTGGAGTGTTACCTATGTCGCCGGTCTAAAGTGTTACCCATGTTCCCGGCCGCACACGAGTGCCGAACCGAGCGGCGATCGTGGTAGCGCTCCCTTGCGGTCGCGGCTCGGTTACGGTTGACGCATTTTTCGCCTGAACATTGCGAATCCCAAAAGCCCGGTGCCGATCAGCAGGAATGTCCCGGTTTCCGGCACTGAATCCACCTGGGCCGTGCCCCACTGGAAGTTGTCGAAGATCGCATAGGTGGTTCCCGCCGGGACCGCTAGGTCTACCGTGGTGAACGCCGTGTCGGAGGTGATTCCGAAGAACGTTGGAGGCGCGGAACTGGAAGTTGGAACGGTGAAGGGGGTAGAGAGCGTAGAGACGGTGTAGGTTTGCCCATAAGGGCTGCTCCAGAGGTTGATGCCGAAGGCGGTCACTGGAGTTGATATCGTAATGGCGACGCCCCCCGCTCCCATGACCAGTCCCGCGTCACCCGTGCCGAAGTTGGCCCACAAGAACGGGCCAGAGGTTGTGTCCGCAAGCAAGGTGGTTCCGGTTATCCCGATGAACTCCACGCCATTCATGAAAATCGCGCCGGTGGTGTAGCTTCCGTACGGCGCACCTGAGAAGGAGTCTTCCTGATCGCCAGTCGTCGCGGCCAGCCAGCTAGCCGAACTAGAGTAGGTAGTAATAGTGACGCAGTACGCCGGTGTAATCATCACAGCCGACGTCAAAAGAATAACTAGCAAGAGTGCACGAGATAAGGACCGATACATTTTCAACTCCCTTGGGATAAGCCATCGAACGATGGCCGAGCTCCCGGGAGAAACCACTCTCGAGAGCGGAAGGTTACTGCGCTACTGGAAACTCAGTAGTGCAAGCGAGCGGGAGTTGCTCTCTAATTTTTCGGTCCGAGCGAAATTTTTATGCCGCTTTGGTCTTCAGAAACGTCGAGACCTTCCGATCGGTCTCGCCAATGTGATGGGCCAACCAGTCTTTTAAGAAGTTAAACAGGTCGATGGTAATGGCCGACTGTCCGGCCGCGAAGTTCTTCTGAAATTCCATCACGCGCGCGGTCAAGTCGTCGTGGAACGCCTTATGCGCCGCGAAATCCGGATAGTGATGCAGCTGCATCAGCCGTTCTTCGCTCGCGAAATGGTGTTTTGTATATTCGATAAGGTCATTCAGCGTTTTGCTCAGCACAGCGCTGCCTTTACCCGTGGTCATCGCGCTATGCAGCTCGTCCGCGAGTTGAAAGAGCCTTTTGTGCTGTGTGTCGATTTCAGAGTGATCGACACTGTATTCTTCTTTCCATTGAAAGATGCTCATGTCTTTCGAATCGGCTAAATCAGCCGATCCTGATATTGTCCAAAGCAAGATCGAGGAGCTATTACTTCAACGATGCTTGGACCCTCGCGGCATATTCCTTGGCTTTCGATAGGACTAACGCTTGATCCAGCGTCAGTGAGCGTCCATCGCGCACGATCGGCTTGCCGTTGACCACCACATCCTGCACATCGGAGCCTTTGAGCGCATAAACAATTTGCGAATAAACGTTGTAGAGCGGCACCGCGTGCGGCCGGTCCAGCCGCAGCGCTATCAAATCGGCGCGCTTGCCTGGTTCGAGCGACCCAATCTCTTTTTCGAGGCCCGCCACGCGCGCGCCGACAATAGTCGCCATGGCGATGGCCTGTTCGGCGTTGAGCACCGTCGGATCGCCGCTCGAAACTTTCTGTAAGTCGGCGGCGAGATTCATCTCTTCCATCAGATCGAAATCGTTATTACTGCCCGCCGGACCATCCGTGCCCACACCCACCGGGATTCCCAGGCTCATCAATTTCACCACCGGCGCAACGCCTGAGGCGAGTTTCATGTTGCTGGAGGGGCAGTGCGCGATCCCGGTGCCATGCCGTTTCAGAATCTGCATATCGGCATCGTCGAGCCAGACTCCGTGGGCTGCGATGGTAGGCCCATCCAGAACGCCTAGCACGTCCAGCAAGCGGGTGGGCGTCATCCCGCGCGTCTGGATGGAATCGTCATTCTCGCGCTTGGTTTCCGAGAGATGGATCACCAGCGGCACGCCATATCGGTTGGCCAATTTACGTGCGTTTCTCAAAGTTGCATCGTCGTTGGTATAGATGGCATGCGGAGCGGGGGCGGCTACGATCAACGAATCGCCCTTGTATTCGCGCAGGAACTTTTCGGTGAACGCCAGCGCATCGGCGGGCGTGGCGGCATCGGGCGATTTGAACTTTATAATGGTCTCGCCCAGCACGCCGCGCATACCGGCCTCCTTGGTGGCTTGCGCCACCCGATCCTCGAAGTAATACATATCGACGAAAGTGGTGGTGCCGGAAAGCATCATCTCGAGACACCCGAGGCGTGTTCCCCACAGCACAAAATCCGGCGTGACATTTTTGGCTTCGGCGGGGAAGATATATTTCTGGAGCCAGTCTTGAAGGTGTAGATCGTCGGCGATCCCGCGCAGCAGCGACATGGCCGCGTGGGTGTGGGTATTGATCAAGCCCGGCATCAGCAGCGCTTCCGGACGGTCTAGCCGGTGCGCTGCCTGAAATTGCTGCTCGATTTCCGCCCGCTTGCCCACTCCGATGATGCGTTCCCCGCGAACGGCCACCGCGCCATCGTCGATCAAGCGGTGCTGCGCATCCATGGTGACCACATAGCGCGCGGTGTAAATCCAATCCGCCGGCTCAGCCGAAGCGGTCAGACAACAGGCGAAAAGTAGCGCACAAACGCAGGCGAAAGCGCCTGCGCCACAAGATTTGATCAACAACCTGCGCCAAAGTGGGGCAGGCGTTTTCGCCTGCCAATGTGCATGCCGCGGCGCGTTCACATCAGTGTGAACGCTGCACGCAAAAGTGCGTGCGCCACATAATAAGCTCATCATATCCTCGGCAGCACCGCCTTCAATAACCGGACCAGTGTGTTTTGCACCCGCCGGCCCGTCTCCAGCACTTCCAAATGCACGATCTTTTGCGGAAGAACGCCCGCCGCCATGTTGGTCACGCAGGAAATGGCCAGCACCCGCATTCCCATATGGTTGGCAACAATCGCTTCCGGAACCGTGGACATGCCCACCAAGTCTGCGCCGATGGTCCGCAGATAGCGGATTTCCGCGGGCGTTTCGTAACTCGGCCCCGTCACCGCCGCATAAACACCTTCGCCCAATTCGATCTCCAGCTCCTTAGCCACTTCTTTCGCGATGGCCCGATACTTCGCGGAATACGCTTCGGTCATATCCGGAAAGCGCGGACCGAAGGAATCATCATTAATTCCGATCAGCGGATTCGAGCCTTGCAGGTTGATGTGATCGGAAATCAGCACCAGCGCTCCTTGGCTGTACGCCAGATTGATTCCGCCGGCGGCATTCGTCAACACAATGGATTGGACGCCCAGTTGATGCAGCACTCGCACGCCCATGGTTACCTCGGCCGGCGTGTAGCCCTCGTACAGATGGCTGCGTCCCGCCATCACCGCGATATCCAAATCGTCCAGCTTGCCGAATACCAGCTTTCCTGCGTGCCCGATGCAGGTGGATTTTGGCCAGCCGGGGATCTCGGCATACTGCACATCGGTCGCGTCCGTCAGTTCGTCCGCGAACGCGCCCAGTCCGCTGCCCAGCACTACGGCGATGCGAGGCCTCTGCTTCGTGCGGGAAAGAATGTATTCTAATGCGCTCTCGATCACCATCGCATTACAGCAAAATTCCGGCGATGCATGCCGACATGAAGTTGGCCATGGTCCCAGCGGCTACAGCTTTCAGCCCCAGCCGCGCGAGATCCGATTTGCGCGAGGGCGCCAGCGCGCCGATGCCGCCAATCTGAATTGCTATGGAGCTGAAATTCGCGAAACCGCACAACGCATATGTTGCGATGGTGAAGGAGCGTGGATCAAGATGCGGCTGAAGCGGACCCAGTTCCTGAAAAGCGATAAATTCGTTCAGCACTAAGCGCGTCCCCAGCAGATTCCCGATGGTCTGGCAATCGTTGAACTTCACACCCAGCAGCCACGCGATGGGCGAGAAAACATATCCGAAGATCTGCTGCAGCGTGATATGGAAATAGCTGAGCATGCCGTTGATCATGGCAATCAGCGCCAGAAAAGCGATCAGCATCCCGGCGATGTTCAGCGCCAGCTGCAGCCCGTCTCCGGCCCCGCGCGCGGCAGCGTCGATGATATTCACTCCCGGCCGCTCCACTTCAATTTTGACATCGCCCATGGTGGCCGGCTTGTCAATTTCCGGAACCAGGATCTTGGCCAGCATAATAGTAGCCGGCGCGGTCATGATCACCGCCGTTAACAAATGCCGGATCTCCACATGCGCCATCAAAACATACGCCGCCATCACCGCGCCCGAAACATGCGCCATGCCGCTGGTCATGATGGTGAATAATTCCGATTCCGTCAGCCCCGCGAGAAATGGCCGGATGGTGAGAGGCGCTTCCGTCTGGCCCATGAAGATGCTGGCCGCAACGTTAGTAGACTCCGCGCCGCTCGCGCCCATCACGCGTTGCATCACAATGGCCATCCCGCGCACCAGCACCTGCATCACGCCCAGATAATAGAGGATGCTGAACAGGCTGGAAATGAAGATGATGATGGGCAGCACCTGAAACGCGAAAATCACCGGCTGGCTGCCGCCCAATTGATCCCCAAATACGAACCTGCTGCCTGCGAACGAATAGCCGATCAACGAATTCACTTTGTCGCTGGCCGCTTTAAAGACAAATCCAGCGGGCGTACGCAACACGATAAAAGCGAATGTCAGCTGCAGGCCCACGCCCCACAGCACTACCGAGGGACGGATGGAGCGCCGGTGTTTTGAGAAAAGAACGCTGACCAGGAGAATCGCGAGGATTCCAAGTATCCCGGTGAACCGATCCATGTGCGGATCAGCTTACCACTTCCAGGATCAACTCGCGTTCCTCAGGCGCCGATGCCGAAATGCGGAACGCATCCTCGATCTGCTGGGACGCCTCCTCTACGTTCTCTTCGCCGGTGTAGTAAAGACGGCACAGCACCGCGCCGCCTTCCACTTTCTGGCCCACCTTCACTTCCAGAATCACACCCACCGCCGGATCAATGGTGTCTTCCTTGGTGTTTCTTCCAGCGCCGATCAGCGAAGACGCCTTGCCGATTCCCTCCGCGTCGATGGCGCTGATGTATCCCGCGCGCGGCGAACTGATTTCCCGCACGCCGGTGGCATTGGGCAGCAGCTCAAAGCGATCCAGTACCTGGGGATTGCCGCCCTGGGCCTCGATCACTTCCTTGAATTTCTTGTAGCCGGAGCCGTCCAGCAGTTTCTGCTGCGCCAGCTCCCGCGCTTCGTCCAGCGTGGTGGTGATCTTTGCCAGGAAGATCATGCGGGCGGCCAGTTCCAGCGAGATGCGTGTCAAATCCGTTGGGCCGGCATTTTGAAGAGTCTGCGAAACCTCCATCACTTCCAGGGCATTGCCCACCGCGTAGCCCAGCGGCTGGTTCATGTCCGTGATGAGCGCCTGTACGCGCTTGTCCATGCGGCGCCCGATGCCCACCATCATCTGCGCCAGCCTGCGTGCGTCAACTTGCCGCTTCATGAATGCGCCCGTGCCCACTTTGACATCCAGCACCACGGCATCTAGGCCCACGGCCAGCTTCTTCGACATGATGGAAGAAGCAATCAGCGCGATGGATTCCACCGTGGCCGTGGCATCCCGCAGCCCGTATATTTTGCCGTCCGCCGGCGCAATCTCCGGCGTCTGGCCGATGAAAGCCAGGTGATGTTTGGCGAGCTGTGCTTTGAATTCCTCAATGGTAAGGTCGGTCCGGAATCCGGGAATGGATTCCAGCTTGTCCAGCGTGCCGCCGGTGTGCCCCAGGCCGCGGCCCGAAATCATCGGCACCACCACGCCCGCCGAGGCTGCCAGCGGCGCGGAAATCAGGCTGGTTTTATCGCCCACGCCGCCGGTGGAATGCTTGTCCACCTTCATGCCGGGGATGGCGCTGAGGTCGACGGTTTCGCCGGACTTGATCATGCACTCGGTGAGTGCGCTGACCTCGCGATCCGTCATTCCTGAGAAGAATACCGCCATCAGGAAGGCGGACATCTGGTAGTCCGGAATTTCATTCCGGGTGTATCCATCCACCAAAGCGGCGATCTCTTGCGGAGATAATTCTTCCCCATCGCGTTTGCGTTGAATCAAATCGACAGTTCGCATTATAAGTCCTTCAGAGTACCACACATATGTCTTTGAAAGTAAAGGATTGCCGCGTTTGGGCGTCCAAACGCAAAAAAAGCAAGCGAAGCGGAGGCTAACAAATTCCCCGGCGCCGTGTTTTCATTATACAGTGCCGGTTGGCAGGTGGAAGCGCCTGCCCCACTCTACGGCAACGGCACCTGGGCCGCGTGCGGCACACCGGATGAATCCGTGACGGTGCAAATCAACGTTCCGCCGTTTGGAAATGCCCCCAGCACTTTGATGTCTACTTGATAAATTCCGGTAAGCTCCGGTGCCAGCCCAGCGAATTCGACGGGCACTTCGGCCGATAACCCCGTCATCGGAATGTTTACCGCGCAACTCATAGGATTCACAATCCGGCTCAGCAGCTGGCTGGACGCTTTCGCGCCGGTGGCCACAGCCGGAGACACCGGACCCAGCCCGTTCATATACACGTGCACGATTTCGTTGGGCGCCACCGGCTGGCTTTGGCTCACCAGCGACAAAAAATTCTGGTGGTAGATTTCCGGAACTTGATAGCCAGGCGTCCCCGGTTGATAGGAGACCATCCGCACCACGGGAACGATGGCCTGAGAGTTTTCCGTATTCACGGATTCGAACGGCTGAGGATTTCCATTCTCCACAACAAATGAAATGCGCTCATTCACCGGCGCCTGCCATGGAATCTGTATGCGTGCGTAACTGTCGGAGCCGACGAAAACGGGCGCCTTGACGCCGTTCACCAAAACCGAAGGGGATTCGCCGAATGCCGATCCATCCAGCCACACGTCCGACCCCGGCGCCACGGCCCCTGTGCCCAGAGTGCAGGAAACATAAAACGCGCAGGGTTCCAGGTCGCTGATGAGCGGAATCGGCCCGTTGAGCTGGCCGGTGGCGCCGGATGCTACATCAATGCGAAGCAGCCTTCCGAGCGGCGTGGCCGCATACGCCACCGTGCCATCGCCCGATAGAGTAATCGCGTTAAAACCTTCGGGCAAATTTGCGATCACGCGCCGGCCGCTGCCGTCGGTATTCTGCGCAAATACTTCCAGCGGCCCCCCGGATTCCATCGGAGCAAGATACAGCGCCAGCTTTCCGTCGTCGCTGATCCAGGGCATAGATGCGTTTGCATCCAAGACAACCTCTTGTCCACTCGCGATGTTGTGCACCGCCAGCGATGTGCCACTCAGATAAAGGATGGTGCTTCCATCGCGGCTCAGCCGCGCCAGTTGAGGAGACGCGGGCAGCGCGATGGGAGTCCCGTCGTCCCAGCTCGAGGTGGTTTGGCGGAAAATCACGACAGAATTGACGTTGGCGGTCATCACCAATCCACCATCGGCGAACGCCTGCAGCCCATCGCCCACCAGCACGCCGGGAACGACGAAGCTTTGGCCGGCTGTGAAATCGAAAATGCCAGTTTGCACCGGGATCGCATCCGCCAGGCAGCAACTGGCGAGATATCGTCCATCGGGGCTGAGTCGCGCATGCCCAAACGGAAGCGCATGCGTTGGAATAGCAGGCCCGCCGATCACGTTCGGCAGAAACTGCGTCTGGCAATCCACCGTCGGCAAGTTATAACACTCCGGCGTCGACGTGTAGGCGACAATCTTCCCGTCACCGCTCACCTGCGGCTCAATCAGCTCATAGAAATTGCTGGTATTATCCGGCACGCTGTCGTCGCGCAGTACCTCTTTCACTAAGTCAAACGTGGTCCCATGACGGAAGATCTTCGGAGCGTTCGACTCCGTGGATCCACGCAGCCGCAACGTAGATGAAAAATAGAGCTGGGATCCGTCCGTGGTGGTGGCTAGTCCCGAAAATTGGGCCAGCATGGGAAGGCCCGCCAAGAGAAACAAAATGATGGTGCGCATAACGATCCTTCAAGATTTTAGGGACGCGGACCGCACGGCGGGAAGAATACCTGACGAGTACAACTATATCGCGGTTTCGCCGAATGTGATGAACGGCCGGGAACATAGGTAACCGATCCGCGGCCCTAACCGAGCCGTGACCGCAAGGGAGCGATACCACGTAGGTGCTAGCGGGATTCGTAGTAGCGCTTCCTTGCGGTCGCGGCTCAGTTTGCGTCGAATCAGTTTGCGTCACCGAGGGTCCGGCCAGCGGTTTCGGTGTACACTGATAAAAATTGGCCGACCTTAACAAAATGGACCGCACCTGGCTGTGCAGTGTGGTCTTTATGGATATCACCAATTACTCATCGCAGTCCACCGAACTGCAGATGAAATGGAAGCAGCGCTTCAACGGCTATCTGGGCGAGGCCATCCACGAAGTCCCTGAGAGTGAGCGCGTCATGCTCGATACCGGCGACGGAGCAGCCATCTGTTTTCTCGGCGCTCCGGAAGCAGCCATGTTTGCGGCGTTGCAACTCTGTCACTCTTTTGTGGCCGACCAGCGCGAGTGGACGCCCGGATTGGGGGTCCGGATTGGCATTAATCTTGGTCCGGTGAAGTTGGTGAAGGACATCAACGGCGCCTTGAACGCCATTGGAGACGGACTGAACGCCGGCCAACGGATCATGAGCTTTGCCGCGCCGAACCAGATCCTGGTTTCGCAATCTTATTTCGAAGTAGTGAGCCGTCTCTCCGATGACTACAAGCAGCTTTTTCAGTTGAAAGGAACCGAGGCCGATAAGCACATCCGGGAACATACCGTCTATCACCTGAATGCGGCCGGCACGGAAAAACGCGACCATATGGTGGAGAATGCGGCGGGGCAGGCGCTGCCCTCCACTCCGGTGAATGCACCGGTGAATGCACCCGCCGCGGCGGCTGCTCCCGCTCCCGGCCCGCGCGCCCATGCGACCCTCCGTCGTATGGCTGGTAGTTGGCGTCGTCGTGCTGCTGGTTCTGGCGGCCGCGAACGCCTGGTATTTTTTCGGATTTTCTCGCCGTACCACATCGAGCACGAAAACCACCGCCGCTATCGCGCAGCCGGCTCCACCTGCGCCGTCGCAACCAACACCTGCTCCAGAGAAGCCGGCATCCGCCGCGCCTGCTGCCGATACAACCGCGAAGGATGTCCCAAAACCGGTAGTACCCGCGCCCTCCATTGCCAGCATCCCCAAGGCGGCAAAAATCGTACGCATCCCGCCTGATAAGGGGCCCGCACTCCCACCACTGCCTCCGGCGCCCGCCCCCGATCCGGCAGCGCTGCTTCAGGACGGAAAAGATCAGGTGGCGGACGACAACGCCGAAGCCGCCCGCGAATCGTTCCGCAAGGCCTCGGAAGCGGGCAGCGCACAGGCGGCGGTTTTGCTGGGAACCTTGTACGCGCGCGGCGACGGAGGCCCCAAGAGTGATACCGATGCCGTGCGCATGTTCCGCCGCGCCGCGGATCTTGGCGATGCCCGGGGTATGTATAACCTCGGCCAGATGTGTGAAGCAGGCCGGGTAAGTCCGGGTGGTCCGGACTACCGTGCCGCCGCCGGCTGGTATTTGAAAGCCGTCAATCTGGGCGACCACGACGCCGCCTTCCGTCTGGGGCTGCTGTATGAACAAGGCAACGGCGTGCCGAAAGATTTGAACCAGGCCCGGCGCCTCTACATCCAGGCCGGTACTCCGGACGCCAATACGCGCCTATCGAAGCTCCCACCGCAATAGCCTGGAATGTCTGGTGAGAGCGTAGCCGAACCGCGACCGCAAGGGAGCGATACCACGATGGTTCGCCCCAGGGGCATTTCGCTCGGGATCCGCAACCTCGCTCTGGGCTTTCTGGTGGCTACTGCCTCGGCCTACGCGCAAGGTGGCCCGCCCTATTACACCAACGATCCTGGCACGCCCGGCAATTTCAATTGGGAAATCAACCTCGGCTACATGCCCTTCTACTACAGCGATCACTCTGTCTCCCATACCCCCGACGTCGATATCAATTTCGGCATTGGCGATCGTATTCAGCTTACTTACGAAAATGCCTGGCTGCGCGTCCAGGATTTTTCCTCCCCGGCAAAATTTGGCCTGGGGCAATCCAATCCCGGAGTCAAATGGCGTTTTTACGATGCCGGCGACGACGGTCTCAGTATTTCCATTTTTCCGCAGTTCTTCCTCAACAACCCCGGCGACGCGGTTCGCCGCGGCATCACGCCTTCCAACAGCGCCTTCCTGATGCCCATCGAGTTTCACAAGAAATTCGGACCGGTAGATTTGAACTACGAAGTCGGCTACCAGTTTCTCCACAAAGGACCGGATGGCTGGATCACCGGCCTAGTAGCCGGCCACGATTTCACCAAGAAGCTCGAAGGGGACATAGAATTCTACAACCAGGGCACTTTCCAACCGTCCTTCAATCAACCCACTATCGACGTGGGCGCCCGCTACAAGATTCATCGCCCGATCATCCTCCTTTTCATGGCCGGGCGCGGCCTGGAACCCGCGCGACCCACTCAGCCCCGATTCGTAGGTTATTTCGGAATTCAAATTCTGCTGCCCCCCAAGTCATACAAAATCGACTAGCGTAAGCGACCGGGCACTGGCCACATTGGCGCACAGGGATTTACGATTACGTGGCGCAGGCGCTTTCGCCTGCGAACCAATTTTTTGACGCTTGCCGATTATTTTCCTCCATTTTCCGCTTGCATATGAGCCACTCTGGCTGTATCCAGCTACCTGTTCGACCCGCTGAATGTACTGGGCGGAATCTTCCTGGCGGTTTTTGTAATTTTTGGCGGCGCCCCAGGATGGGATTTCTGGGGACGATTGCTGACGTTTGGAGTTGGCCCGCTGATCGGCCTGCTCACAACTTTATTCCCTTCCATCACCGATTTCATATTCTCCTGGCTAGCGCCCAGCGCCCAGGCGATTAAGTGAGTTGCTGAGTCCCCAGCCCCGAGCCCCTAGCCCCCAGGGTTATCCTGTTCTCTAGTGCTCCGTAGCGGCCTGTTGTTTCTCTCCCAGCGTCGGGGGCTTCGCCATTGGATGGAGACATCGCCGGCGGCCCAGCGTCTTACCTCGCGTTTCATTGCCGGAAATACTTTGCAGCAGGAACTGGCGGTGTGCCAAAGCTTGAACGGCGAAGGCATCCTGGCCTCGCTCGACCATCTGGGCGAAAGCGTCTCATCACTCGCCGAAGCGGAGCGATCGCGCGACGCGTACCTCGCCGCGCTCGATCAAATCGCCGCGCTGGCCCTGAAAGCCACCGTATCGGTCAAGCTCACCCAACTGGGGCTGGATTTCTCCCCGGACGAATGCGGCGCCAACGTAGAACGGCTGGTGGAACGCGCCAAGTCAATCGGCAGCGCTGTTGAAATCGACATGGAGTCCAGCGCCTATGTGGATCGTACGCTCGAGCTGGTGTCCCATCTGCACGCCAAACATGGCAGCGTCCGGGCGGTGATCCAGGCGTATCTTTACCGCAGTGAAAGCGACATTGAAAATTTGTCCCGAGCTTCCATCCCGGTGCGCCTGTGCAAGGGCGCCTATAAAGAACCATCCGACATAGCTTTTCCCGCAAAGGATGACGTAGACAAGAACTATGTACGCCTGATGACACGCCTTCTCGACAACGGCGCTTACCCGGCCATCGCCAGCCACGACGAGAAAATCATCCAGCGCGCGCTGCAATATGTCCAGGAACGAAACATCGCCGCGGATCGTTTTGAATTTCAGATGCTGTACGGAATCAACCGCGATCTGCAGAAGCGTTTGGTGGCGGGCGGACATCGTTTGCGCCTCTATGTCCCCTACGGCGACGCGTGGTATCCATACTTTATGCGGCGGCTAGCGGAGCGGCCGGCGAATGTCGTATTCCTGGCACGCAACCTGCTGAGAAGTTAATGGTCGGCTCTCATCCAAAGGACTGCGGGAACCGATAAGCTAAAAGAGGAGTCCAATTGGTCATGAAGTATTGGGGTTATTTCCTGGCGAAGCTGGCCGGAGCCGGTCTTTTGATTTGGACCGCCTGGTTTGCGATCGCGCTGTGCTTTCCGCACAGCATCCACTTCTCAGGGAACGCCCGTTTCGAGCAATATGACCTTTCTCCCTTCACGCACGATTTAGGCTACACCGTGGCCATGATGGTTTTCTTTTCGTTTTGCGTGGGCCTGCTCTACCTGGTGATCTGGGACCAACGCTATCGCTGCCGCACCTGCTTACGCCGCTTGCGCATGCCCTTGACTGCCGGCTCCTGGCCGAACATGCTGCTCATTGGCCAGCCACGCACCGAATATATCTGCGTCTACGGCCATGGAACACTCATCGTCCCCGAAGTACAGATCACCGGCGCCGGCGGTCCGGATTGGGAGCCTCACGACGATATGTGGACAGAACTGGAGTCAATTGAGGCCGGCAAGAAGTGATCCTGCGTAAAATCGCAGGCGTTGCCGTTCTGCTGATTTTCGCGTTTATCGGCGCTATCCTCGTTCCGCCCTACATCCAAAACTGGAAATTGCAGCGCTATGTGAATGGATTACTGGACGATCCTGCCATTGCCTCCAAGCCCACCGACGTCATACAGAAAGAAGTTGTCACCAGAGGCCAGGCCTTGGGGCTTCCCGTGCACCCCGGCGATGTACAGGTGAGCCGCCCGGATAGCTCAGTCCGGATCGACGTGCTGTACATCGTCCATGTCGATTTCGCAGGCTATTCAGTAGACTTGCATTTCCGGCCGGCGGCGGGCGGGAACTAGCGTCTCCTGCGGTTCGAGCGACAACACCAGCACTCGCTGCCCTTCATCCAATGCCTGCAATAGAATTTCCCGGCCATTCTTGAAGCGCACCGCATCGCGGTAAGTGTTTACCTCAACGCCGGTTTGGACGAATTTCACGTCTTCGATCTCCGCCACGCCAAGTTCCCGGCACAGACCCTTGGGTATATCGGCCAGCATCAACCGCGCCCCAGGCGGTACACAGACCGCGGGAACACTCGGCGCCAATTCCCATTGCGATTTGAACCACTGCTTTAATTTGCACCACAGGGTGTCGCATTCCCTACGGGCCATCACGGCCTGAAGGTCGGCTGGGGAAGCCAGACCAAGCGATGTTCCGCCGAACCGGTGGACTACCAACTCTTCGCCATGGACTGCCAGCCGATTGGGATAGACATGCAGCGAATAATCACACATAGTAACAACTCCTCTAACGTTGGATGCATCCTACACCCGTATGTAGCTGGAGTTAACGGTGACCGCGGGGCCTACACTCGCGGCTCCGAACCGCGACCGTAAGCGTAAGAAGCTGTGAAAAAATCGGTTGGCAGGCGAAAGCGCCTGCCCCACGTTGGCGTGAGTGGGGCAGGCGCTTCCGCCTGCCAACCGGCGTCTTCAACGGAGTTGGTGCTTTCTGGCCAACCGTTGACCAGCTAAAATAAATTATGGCGAATGCAACGTTCGGCGCAGGTTGTTTCTGGGGAGTGGAAGCGGCGTTCCGGCAATTGAAGGGCGTTACCGGCACCGCCGTCGGGTTCATGGGTGGAACGCTGGGTGAGCCTACCTATCATGACGTGTGTACCGGCCGCACCGGACACGCCGAGGTGGTGCAGGTGGATTTCGATCCCGCGCAGGTTTCTTACAACGATCTTCTCCGCGTGTTCTGGGAAAATCACGATCCCACTACTCCGAACCGCCAAGGCCCTGACGTCGGAACTCAATACCGGTCGGTCATCTTCTTTCACACTCCGGAGCAGGAAGCGGCTGCCAAAGCTTCTAAGGACGCGCTAGCCAAAGCAGGGCGATTCAAACGTCCCATCGTTACTGAGATTCAGCCGGCTACGGATTTCTGGAAAGCCGAGGAGTACCACCAGCAGTACCTCGAAAAACGCGGCCAAGCCCACTGCCATATCTAAAAACCAAAATGCCCGCCTCAACCTGAGAAGGATGAAGCGGGCACTGGATAGCCCTCGGAGGAGTGAGCTAGTTCCACCCGTATTGTCTCTCTTCTAGTACTAAGTTGCAATAAGGTTGATAACTTACTCTGTGGATTAGTAATTTCGATTACACTCAGCGCCCGAACAGCGCCTCCACCGCGCCGATCACGATGCAGAGCACCGCAAATCCGAAAATCCCGTATTGAACCCAGGTTCGCGTGAGATGAATGACACCAACATACTCAACCGGCGGAGTTGGAACGGGAACCCCCGCAGTCTCTGTGGGTTCAGCCGCGATGGCTGCTGGCTCCGCGGCGGCGCTGTCGATGGATTGGATCGGTTCAAACTGCGGGGCGGGTGCCGATGACACCGCTCCATCTTGTAGGTGCGTCCCGCCCAGGAGAATAGGAAATCAGGCCCTTCCGTACCAGTACCCGGCGCGGTAAAGTACTAACACTACGCGGGGTAGAACAATCAGTTGCGCATACCCCGGCGACTCTGATACTCTCTCGCCAATGTCCTGATGAAGAAAACTACCGGCGGCAACAAATCGGAGACTGCGGATGGCAACCAAAGGGCCCGCGATCTGAGTGCGTTTACCCGCGCGGTCAGTCTGTTCAATGCCGGAAAATTCGGGGAAGCGAAACAGCTCTTCGATCAACTGGTCGGCGTTCCCGACGCGTCCTTAGCCCACGCGGCCCGCTCCCGCGCGCTCATCTGCGAACGCCGCAGCCGAGCCACTTAGAAGTTCAGCACGTGCCACAGACTGGCGAAATCGTCGGTCCAGGTAATCGGCCTTTTCTGTTTCCCGGTCCAGGACACTTCCTGCGACATGCCGGGCTGCAGCAGGAACTCGGCATCGTTGGTTATCAGGACCCATGTCGCGCTGCTCTCCCCGGTTTCAGTGTCGTCGCCGGATTCAAACGTGACCGCCTTCCAGCCCAGGTGCCGAGCCAGGCCGCGCGCCACCGGTTCCAGATTGAGATACAAATTTGAGATATGCAACAGCAGCAAACCCCCGGGCCGAAGACGTTCGCGATAGAGGTCGCCGCATTCGGCGGTCAGCAGATGCAGTGGAATGGCATCGCTAGAAAACGCATCCACGGCGATTAGATCGTAGTCGTGGGACTGCCCTTGGGCCAGCTCGCGCTCCATTTGTACCCGGGCGTCTCCCAGCACAACTTCCGTTCGCGCCTTGGAGTCTTTCAAATAAGTAAACCAGGCATTGGCGATGCCTTCCACTGCGGGATTGATCTCATAAAAGCGGAAGGTGTCGCCGGGACGTCCCCAGGCGGCCATGGTGCCCGCGCCCAGGCCGATCACCGCGACGCGCCTTCCCGGTTTCACCAGCGCATTCAGAACAATCCCCGCGCCGCTATGCGGTCCATAGTAAGTAGTCGGCCAGGTAGTTTTCGCGCCGCGCAGATATTGGAAGCCATGTTGAATTCGTCCGTGCGTCAGCTGTCGCAATGCGCCGTTGCCGTCAAAGCTTTCCTTTACGCGCAGGATGCCGTAGAAATTCCGGACGCTGGCCAGGACCTTCGCGGGAACCACCGGCAATCCCCGTACCGTGGGCTGCGCCGCACCGGTGTTGGTCACCATTGCCACCACCGACGTGAGCCCGCCAAGCAGCAGCGCCATCAGTGGAACGCGCACGGCGAAGTTTTGGCTGGTCCATTGTTTTAGCGCGCCGGTCCGGAGCCATCCCACAAATCCGAGCAGGCACGCCGCTGCCAGGCTGACGGGATATTCGGTGTATTCGGTAAAGATGTTTGGAGCGATCAGCGCCACAAACACGCCGCCCAGCGCGCCCCCGGCCGCGATAGCCAGATAGAATCCCGTGAGATAGCGCGGCGCCGGACGCGAGCGCGCCAATTCTCCATGGCAGACCATGCACACGATAAACAGCGCCAGCAGATAAATTCCAATTTGTATTCTCGCGCTCAACCCCACGGCCGCAACTTGCACCGCGCAGGCTGCCGGACCGAAGACGCCCGCTCCCACGGCGAATAGCGCGCGCTGGTACCAACGCGGATGTTCAAAAGCCAGAATAAATGTGAGCAGATAGATGGACAGCGGCGCAACCCACAGGAACGGGACCACCGCGATCTCCTGCGATATCTGATTTGTGGTGGCCAGCAAAAGCGTGGACCCGCACATCGCCAGGCCCAGCCAGAACAGCACGGTCCACAAAGCCGGGCGCGGCGCCGGCTCGGCATCCGGATCCCTCGCCGCTGCGCCTGGCGTAATGTTCGTCATGTTGCGGAAGCTCCAGGCCGTCCACCCGCACAATACCGCGAACGCCGCGTAGAGAGCCGACCAGATCCAGGCCTGCGTGTGCAATCGCAGATACGGCTCCAGCACGAAAGGGTAACTGAAGAGCGCGAGGAACGATCCAAAGTTGGACAGCGCGTACAATCGCCAGGGCGATTTCTGCGGCTCGCTCAGCGCGAACCAACGCTGCAGCAGCGGGCCGGTGGAAGAGAGCAGCAGATATGGCGCCCCGACAGTGGCCGTCAACAGCAGCAGGATGCGCCCGGAAGGATCGCTAGCCGAAGCCGGCTTCCAGATATCCGCGCGAGGAAGAATCGGCAGAAAAAGCAGCGATGCGGTGAGCAGCGCTACATGAACCGTTATCTGCGTTCGCAGGTTGGGCCGTAATCCCAGCCAATGCGCATAGGCGTATCCGGCCAGCAGCAAAGCTTGAAAGAACAGCAGACAATTGGTCCACACCGCCGGTCCGCCTCCGAACCAGGGCAGGACGAAGCGGCCCATCATGGGCTGCACCTGAAACAGCAAAAAGGCGCTGAGGAAGATGGTGGCGGGGATGCGAATAGCGTGCGACCGTTCCCACACTCGGGTTACAGTCTAGCACGCCGCCCGTGTGTAGCCGTGCCGCGACCGCGAGGGAGCGATTCACGCTTGCCGCATGTTTGTTATCGCGGTCCGTTCGTGGTAGCGCTTCCTGGCGGTCGCGGCTCGGTTCTAGACTTTCGTTGAGTATTCCGACTCTTTGGTGACGCCGTGCGTGCTTACGGATTTCTCACCACTGGACGAAATGTCTTCGGCGCCGGTGTGTTTCAGAAGATCCTTAGCGCGCGAGATTTCTTCCGATGTTTCGCAATGGACTGACAACAGAACTCCACCGTCTTTCACCCGTCCTTCATAACGCTTGGCTTCATACTCCGGGATGCCCATGCCCACCAGAGCGCCAATGAGACCACCCACCACACCGCCTGCGCCGATACCAGCCAGGGCGCCTACGATGGGACCCGCCGCGATCAGCGGACCGACGCCGGGAATTGCCAGCGCGCCGATGCCTGCCAGCAAGCCGAGCGTTCCACCCACGGCTCCGCCGGCGGCAACACCGGTGGTGGTCCCCTCCGGCGCCTTGGTGTTCTTCTCGTGTGCGAATTCCTTGGTGCTGCTGGTATCAGGCAACAACACGGAAATGTCGTTGTTGCTGAATCCCGCCGCCAGAATGCGATCAACGGCGCTTTCCGCCTGACCGCGAGTCTTATAAATGCCGAATACGGCTGTGTTCTTTCCTGCCATGTAATGCTCCTTATGAGATTTCGAAATTTGAACCGCTCTTAGACGTCCTGTAGCCGCTTCCCACCCTTTTCAATGGACTTGCCGGCGCTGTGGGCCAGTTCTTTGGATTTGTCGATCACCTTGCCAGTGGTGTTCTTAACGGCCTCAGCCGCTTGGTCCACCTTGTCGTTAGCTTTGTCTTTGAGATTGCTCATATAGGTTTCCAATGCAGATTGATAGCCACACCGTAACTCACGTAGAAACATAAGGAGAGCGTTGTGATTCGAACGAACAAATGACTCGGGATGAAGTTCTTACTGGTGCACCCGCGGCTCGGAAAGAGTGTTACCGAACCGCGACCGTGAGTGCGGCCCACCAAAGGTCATGAAGACGCCTCGTGGCGCACGCACTCGTGCGTGCCGTGTTCGCACTCTTGCGAACACCTTTTTGGACGCAAGGCAAGCGTTCACACGATGTGAACGCGGCACGCAGGAGTGCGTGCGCCACCACGCGTCTTCAACGGAGTTTCCATGGGCCTGCTGGCCCACGAAAGGTGATGAAGACGCTGTGTGAAATCAGTTGGCAGGCGGAAGCGCCTGCCCCACGTTGGCCCCAGTGGGGCAGGCGCTTCCGCCTGCCAACCGGCGTCTTCAACGGATCCGGTGATCTTCTGCATCCAGCCGAAACGAATCGTTAATCCCCCGGCATCGCAACTGCTATATACTGGAGTTGTTCTACTAGGAGTTTGAGGAGGCATACATGGAAGGTCTGTTTCAGCCCATGCATCTGGTGGTGATTGCCATCGTTGGGTTGTTTGTCTTTGGTCCCAAGAAGCTGCCCGAGCTGGGCAAAGGCTTGGCCCAGGGCATTCGTGAGTTCAAAGAGGCCATGAACGGCGTCAACGATAAGGACGAGAAGAAATAGATCCGTACCTGCCTACTCCAGCCCTCTAGCTACGTACAAATCCGACTGGATCAGCACAAAATTGTACGCGTAGGCGCGGCCATCAGGCGTGATGTGCAGATGATGGATTTCGAGCACCGGCTGCGCGGGATGAATCTCCTTCCACACTGTTTTCTTTCCCGTTGCGATATCCAGCACTGAAACGGTAATCGTGTCGCTGTTTTCCCGATCGGGCCGGACGTAGACGGACCGGCTATCGGCGCACCATCCCACCACTGTTTCGTCAGAGCCGATCCCACGCAATGGCTGCGGCGGACCGCCATCCACCGGATAGGTGGTCCAACCTTGTCCAGGGCCCGGGCTCAGAAACAGTTTGTGATCCGGAGATAGAAAGAAGATGGTTGCATCCGGGATTCCTTCGGGGCAAACCGGACGCAGCGTGCCTTTTTGGTTATCGAACTCGAAGCACTGATATTTCTTCCCCGGGTAAAATCCGATCACCATGTATTTATCCTGGCCGAACCAGCCATAGACATTGGCCGGGAAAACTCCGGGCGGCTTGATTTCCACCGGTTCACCCGGTCCGGTGGGAAGCATCAGGAACCGGCGCGAGCCGTCCTCATTCAGAACATAGCCGGAAATCCATTTGCCGTCGGGCGACAATTTGTAGGCGTGGCCGTCGCCGATGCGGATGGGCGGAGAGCCGTCGGTCTTGCGCAGATAAAGGCTGCCTTTGGAATTTCCAGTTTCGCCGGTCACGTTGGCCACAATCACTTGGCCATCATCGGAGATGCCGGCCACGGAGCCGGAATCCAGGCAGGATAGGTCGCGCTCTTCTTTCTCTCCCGGCGCCGTCCCTAGAATGCCAAACTCGGAGAATCCGGTGCTCAGCAGCGCCTCACCTTTGCGCGAAACGTCAAAGAACCTCACGCGCTCGGGTAATGTCAATGCAACGCGGCGATGTCCTTGCATGTCGATTGCATACACAATTCCGCTTTCGCCGATGTTGAAAGAGCGGAACCAGATCTCATCGCCTTTCCCAGACCACACCAAATCCGTATCCTCGCCGGTGGCGTTCTGGCCGGAGACTTCGCCCAAGTAGCGCGGTTTGCCGCCGCCACGCTCCACCACAAACAGGCCAATAGCGGTGCCGTTCACACGCTGTACGAATGCCACGCGATTGCCGTCCGGCGAAACGCGAATCACCCACAAGGACCAAGGAACATCTTCGACCAGAACTTTTCCGATGGGATATTCCAGACGCGTGTGACCGTTCACCCGGCGCAGCACGGCCAGCGATTCGCCGTCCGGGGACCAATCCGCGGCCAGCACGTTGTCCAGCAGCGGCCGGCTTTGGCCGCCGGAAATGGAAACCACCGATAATCGGGAGCTATTGTAGTCGCCATACGGCTCGGTGAAGAGCGTCAATTGCTGCTTCGATGAAACGGAGCCGAAGTCGCCATTGATTCCCAGATCCCTGGACTCCGGACTGCCGGGAACGGCCAGGTAAATTCGGCTGGGCCCATGGTCCCAACTGGCTTCATAAACGATATTGCCATCGGGTGCGAATCGGGCGCGCGCTACCCAGCCTTTGCGGAAGGTGATTTTTTGGAACGAAGGTGGAGCGCGATGTAAAGTGCGATCGCGGAGGAAGAATCCGCCGACGAAGAATACCGCGGCGCCGAGGAGCGCCGCCCCTTGCCACATCCATCGTGTTCGCTTCGGCCGCGCGCTGCTGATGGCGGCCTGCGCGCCGGTTATGCTAGAGCCGGCGATAGAACGCAGTGCGAATGCCAGATCGGCCGCCGATTGAAAGCGCTGTTCGGGCCGTTTCTCCAGGCATCGGCGCACAATGGTGGCGAGCGCGGGCGGCAGCTTTCCTAATTCGCCATCGAACTCCGGAGGGTCCAGGTTTAAGACCGCGTGCATGGTTTCCACACTGTTGGTCGCCTGGAATGCGCGGCGTCCGGTCAGCATCTCATAGAGCACGGCGCCAAAGCTGAAAATATCGGACCGCGCGTCGACAGCCTCAGCCCGTACTTGCTCCGGCGACATGTATCCGGCGGTGCCCAACACTGTGCCGGGTTGAGAGAGCGCCATCGTTGCCGTATTTTCGCCGGCCGACGCAGGGGCTTGTTTCGCCAACCCAAAATCGAGGATCTTCACCTGGCCCGAGCGCGTGACCATGATGTTTTCGGGTTTCAAATCGCGATGCACGATGCCCAGCGCGTGTGCGGCCGCCATGCCATCGGCAATTTGCCCGGCGATCTCGATGGCCTTGCGCACGGGCACGGCGCCGCGATCGAGCATCGCCCGCAGGGACTCGCCTTCCACCAGCTCCGAGACAAGATAGGCGCGGCCGTCGTCATTTCCGACGTCGTAAATGGCGACAATATTCGGATGATTCAGCGCCGCCAGCGCATGCGCTTCCTGCTCAAAGCGCGCCCGGCGCGAAGGGTCACCGGAAACGTCGGCAGGCAGAATTTTCACCGCGACGGTGCGGTGCAAACGCTGGTCCCGCGCACGCCAAACCTCGCCCATGCCGCCTTCGCCCAGCTTGTCGAGGATTTCGTAATTGCCAAGCTTTCGGGGGGCTGGGGGCCCGGGACTGGGGACTGGAGGACGGTCGGACATGCGCTAGCGGTTGTATTTCGGCGTCGGACCGCGCAGCGCTTCCCACACTTTGTCGCAGCCTTGCAAGGTTTCCGGATCCAGCGGGCCATCCGACAAAACTTTTAAATTCTGTTCCAAATGATCCACGCGCGATGCTCCCAGGATGATGCATTCCACCGGCGTATGGCGATACAGCCAGTTGAGCGCCAGGCTCACCAGCGAGCGGCCGGCGCCGGCAGCGATCCGCTGCAATTGATCCACTGCGTCGAAGTCGGCCTGGTGCCAGTAGCGATCCAGATACATGCGGTTGTTGTCGAAGCGCGTGCCCGGTAGCGGAGCGTCGCGCCTCTGCTTCCCGGTCAGCAGCCCGCCGGCCAGCGGATTGTAGACGATATTCGATATGCCGAATCGCTTCGACATGGGCAGATACTCCTGCTCGATGCCACGCGCGATCAGGTTATACATGGGCTGCGCGACATAGGGCGCCTGCTCGCCTTTGCGTTGCACAATCCACAACATCTCCACCATCTGCCAGCCGCTGTAATTGGAGCTGGCCAGGTAGCGAACTTTGCCTTGCTCCACCAGCTCATTCATGGCCTCGAGCGATTCTTCAATCGGCACCGCGTAATCCGGCAGATGCAGATAATACAAATCCAGGTAGTCGGTCTTGAGCCGCCGCAGACTGTCCTCAATGGCGCGGAAAATGGCGCCGCGCGACAGGCCGGCCATATCCACGCCGTCGCCCATCTTGTTGCGGACTTTACTGGCCAGAATGAAATCCTTACGGCGGCCTTCCAGTAACCGGCCCAGCATCTCTTCCGATGCGCCGCTGTTATAGACGTTCGCCGTGTCCAGAAAATTGATGCCGGTGTCCACGCATAGATCAATCATCCGGCCCGCGGCTTCCTGATCCGTCTGGCCGCCAAAGGTCATGGTCCCGAAGCAAATGCGGGAGACGTCCAGGTTGGTCTGTTTTAATGTAACGGTATCCATCGCGAAATTTACCCAATATCATGATACGTTGAGAGTGTAAGTGAACGAGCGACTCGAAGAACCACGAACAGAAGAAGCTCTCCCGGATCTTCCAACTCATCCCGTGCTGGAAGAAGCCGCGCCGGAGGAGACCCCGCCCGCCTCCACATGGGAAGGCCCGTCCTGGTTGCGCATGGCCTACGCCTTGGAGTTTCTACTGGCCATGATCGCCATTTTCACGGTTTGGAGTGAAGTGGGCGGACAAGGCCACATGGATCTGCTGCCCTGGTACATCAAATTGGGTTGTTCGCTCTCGCTGGCCTGGTGTTCGGTGCGTTTCACCGCCGCTATCGTGGAGCATGAGAAAGCCTGGAACCAGCAAACCGCGGTTTGGTTCATGGGGATGATCCTGGTGGCCATCGCCATGGGAAGCATCACCTATTACTACCACCTGCACGAGGTCCCAGACGAACCGGACACCGACGAAAATACCTCCACCTCGCTCCTACTGCCGGATCTCAAAGTGGGGCGGACCCCCTGGTCCGCGCGGGTCCCCCTGGACCCGCAATTTCCGGAGCACGCCGACGTGGGCGTCGGCTGCGGACCAGGGGGTCCGCCCCACACCACCACGGAAACAACCCTTGGCTGAGACCACGTTCGGGTGTTGGGCTGCTCCGGGGATCGCCTTGTCCATCGAATACCGGCCGGACGTCCTGGAGGAAATCCGCTCCGCCGCGTGCGAGAGTCTGCGGCAATTTTCCACCGGAGGCCTGGACATAGGCGGCGTCCTATACGGCACGCACCAGGACAATCTCGTCCGCATTTTGGCTTGGCGGCCGATCTCCTCCGAGCACGCCGAAGGGCCGGAATTGCGTCTTTCCGCCGATGACCGGCGGGAATTGGTGCGCCAGCTTCTCGCGGCCAAGCAAGATCGCGATCTACAGTCGCTGCAGCCGGTGGGCTGGTTCCTGTCGCATATGCGCAGCGGCATCGCGTTCAGCGCCGCGGACCGGGAGATTTTTGACGGCTACTTCGGCGAACCGTGGCAGGTGACGCTGGTGCTTTTGCCGGCGCCGGAAGGGACTGCGCGAGCGGGTTTTTTTGTGCGCGAAGCCAGCGGCAAGCTGCGGTCCGAATCCAGCTATCGGGAGTTCACCATCCAACCGCCTTCAGCGAACCGGCCGCCCAAGGCGAATTACTTTCGATGGCTGTGGGCGATTCCAACTCTGATCGCGATGATTCTAGCGGGAGCGCTGATCAAACCCTCCCATCCCGCGCCGGCCAATCCGGGAATCTTTCTTCGAGTTCAGGATGCGCAGATCAATTGGGACGAGAACTCCAGCACCGTGCGCGGGGCCAAGCGTGCGGAGATAGAGATTCAAGACGGCGGCCAGCCGTCGCACTTCCAGTTGGCCGGCGCCCAGCTCGCCAGAGGCAAAATGGCATGGCAGCGTCATAGCGCCGATGTGCAAGTCCGCATGACCGTGTATCCGGCGAATGGCGAGCCTGTCCGGGAATCTGCCCGTCTTTTGATTTCCACCGTCAGCGTGCCGGCAACCCCCGCACCCGATACGCACGCGGAGGAAATAAAGAAGTTGAATGAGGAGCTGCATCAGGAACGCGTGCGGTCCGAGAAATTGCAGAATATGGTGAAGATTCTGGAGAACCGCTTGGAGATTGACACCTCGCGCGGCAAAGCCGAGCCCCGACCGTAAGATTCCGTTACCGCGAGGTTGGCAGGCGGAAGCGCCTGCCCCACCCCTGCAAACCAGGTTCGGTAACACGCGCTTCCGAACCGCGTGACCGTAAGGGAGCTGGTGCCCTTTACTTAAAATACGGATCCGGCTCCGGAATCGCCGCGCCGTCTTTCCGTGGCGACGACGCACCGTAGTTCACCTTCGCGGCCGAATCGTGCATGACCACTTGCCCGCCGCCCATGTATCCGGAATATTCGCCAACCACGATCAGATGATGGCCGCGCTTGGTGAGTTCGTCGCGCGAGGCTTGCGGAACCCGCGATTCCATCCACAATTCACATCCACCAATCTCATGCTTATTGAATCGCGGCGCCTCCAGCGCGGCTTGGATGTTCATCTTGTGATCCACGATGTTCGATACCAGTTGCGCCTGGGCCTGGGCCTGATTCGACCCGCGCATGATGCCGAAGCCGATGTGCAGATTTCCGCGCTCCATGAATCCGGGAATGATGGTGTGAAAAGGGCGCTTGCGTGGGGCCAATGCGTTCGGATGCGTGGGGTCCATGGAAAACGAGGCGCCGCGATCTTGCAGCATGAATCCCATGCCGTGCACCGCAATGCCGGAACCAAAAATGTCCGAAATGCTTTGGATGAAAGAGACAATGTTGCCGTCTCTATCCACCGCGCTCAGATATGTTGTGTTGCCTTGGCCGTTCGGAGGATTCCCCGGCGCCACGTCGCAGTTGGCTTTCTCCCGATCGATCAACCCCGCGCGCTGCTTCGCGTAGGACTTCGAGAGCAGCCCCTGCAGCGGAATGGATGCCTGCCGCGGATCGGCGATGTAGCGCCTCAGATCCGCGTAGGCCAGCTTCTGCGCTTCTATCTCGAGGTGCAGCGCATCGGCGCTATCTTGCCGGTATTCGCCGAGCGGGAAATTTTCCATGATGTTCAACATCTCAATGGTTCCCGCTCCCTGGCCGTTGGGCGGAAGCTGATACACCTTCCAATCGCGGTATTCGGTGGAGATCGGCTGCACCCATTCGGATTGAAACTCCCGCAGATCGTCGGCGGTCATGGTGCCGCCCAGCTTCCGGGATGTTTCCAGAATCGCTTCGCCCACCGGGCCGCTGTAAAACGCCCGCGCGCCCAATTCCGCGATCAAATGCAGCGCGTGCGCCAACTGGGGATTGCGGAAAACCTGGCCAACTTTCGGTGCATTGCCGTTCGGAAGGTATAGCTCGCGCGCGTCGCCTTCCAGCTTGGAGCTGGAATCCTGCCAGTCCCACTGGATGAGTTCGGTGACCGGAAATCCGTTCTCCGCATAATAAATGGCCGGTTGGAAGAGATCGCGCCAAGGCAGGCGGCCGAAGCGTTTGTGCAGCTTCTCCCAACCATCCACGCAGCCCGGCACTGTTACGCTGTGAATGCTGCGGCCGGGGATGGTGGAGAGGCCTTGTTTCTTCAGATAGTCGATACTCAAACCTTTTGGAGACCAGCCGCTCGAGTTGATGCCGGTCAATTTGCCGGTCTTCGCGTCCCAGATCAGCGCAAACAGATCGCCGCCCGGTCCGTTCATCATCGGCTCCACCAGGCTGAGGACGGCGTTCGCCGCGATGGCCGCATCCACCGCCGAACCTCCGCGCGCCAGAATTTGTGCGCCGGCCTGCGACACCAGCGGCTGCGCAGTGGCCACGATGCCGCGCCGCGTGATCACCATGGAACGGGCTTCGGTGCGATCTTGAGCACTCGCCAGGGCAGGGAATGTCATTAGGGTGAGCCAGAGCTGCGGCTTGAGCACGAGGGACTATTTTACATGAAGCGCGTCAGAAAGGGAGGGTCAAGATCTTGGCCGCGGATGAACGCGAATGAACGCAAATAAGAAATTCGTGGTGTGGATCGTTTACGCTCCGCTCGTGTTGGGTCAGACATGGATCGACGACTACGTGCGGGAGGCTGGGGCGATGAACAAGGCTTGCGTCGCCAAGGAATATCCTGCGTGTCGCGACCATTTGCTGCGCTTGGAAGGGCTGTTGGATGGGCGCGTCGATATTGTGTACCGGCTGGCCAAGGCGGAAGCGATGCTGGGAAATAAGGAGGCGGCTTTGGCTGCGCTGGCCGTTTATTCGAAGAGCGGTCTTACGTTTGCCGATCCAGGTTCCGCTCCCGAATTCGCGTCATTGAAAGATAGCCCTGAGTTCCAGGCCGTTCTGGATCGGTTCAAGATTGCCCAGCGGCCAGTATCGGCCAGCAAATTGTTCCTCACTCTCTCTGAGCCGGACCTCGTTGCCGAAGATATTGCTTATGATCCCGCCCGCGAGAAATTCTATGTCAGCAGCGTTCATCATTCCAAGATATTGTCCATCGATAAACACGGCGCCAGTGCTGAATTTGCTTCCGGCGCGTGGCCGGTCTTCGCTCTGGGCGTGGATTCGAAACGAAGAATCTTGTGGGCTTCCATGGCCGGCGAAGGCCGATCCGCTCTTTTGAAATATTCTCTTGATACCCGCGCGTTGTTGAAACGCTACGACCTCGAGAATGATACCAAGCACGCATTAGGCGACATGACCGTCAGCACCTCGGGTGACGTTTATGTATCGGACGGCGAAGGCGGCGCCGTTTATTGGGTGGATCATCGGAAAGACACGCTCGACATTTTGGTGCCGAAGGGAGTCTTCCATTCGCCGCAAACGCCCGCTCTTAGCACCGATGGTCACAGACTTTTCGTCCCGGATTATTCGCGCGGCATCGCCATTGTCGACCTCGCGAGCAAGCGGGTCAAGCTGCTGGAACGTCCCAAGGAATTGTCGTTAGGCGGTATCGATGGCATGTACCTGGTGGGCCGAACGCTGCTTGCGATTCAGAACGGCACCGTTCCCGAGCGCCTGATTCGCATGACGCTGGATGCATCGCTGACGCGCGTTCTGGAATGGGAAACGATCGAAGCGAATTGGCCGGGATTGGGAGATCCCACGCACGGCGTGGTGGTCGGCGATCAATTCTATTTCATCGCCAATTCCGGGTGGGACCATATGGCGGACGATGGAACGGTGAAGCCAGGCGCGACTTTCGAGCCTGCCACCATCCGCCAGATGCCTATTTCACTTCAAAAGTAAGCGTGCGCAGATCGTGATCCACCTCCAGGTGCAAAACGTATTGGCCTGCCGGAAGTGGGGTTGCGATCCACTTGCCGTACATGGTGGACTTAGCCACATCATCGAAGGACTGCACTGTCGCGCCATTACCATCCAGAATTTTTCCACTCACCGGGGCTGAGGTGCCTCTCACCGGCGTGGTGATAAAGATCGTTCCGTTGCGGTTCACTTCAACATAGAGTCCACTTACCGGGCCGAACATCGTAGGCCGGCCTTCACCTTTACCCCGAAGCGCTTCCAGATCATGGGGACTTCCCATTAAGGTCAGCCGATACTCGCGATCGCCGGCGCTATCGACAAATTCAAAGAGAACATCGTCTCCGAGAGCGGCATTGTGATGATAGAGCCACTGATCGAACGGATATGTTTCGGTGGCCCCTGTTTTACTTCCGGCGTGCGATTCAATTTCATCCGGCGGACCATACGTGATGTAGATCCGCCCGAAATCGGTTTTCCAACCAGCTAAGCTGGACGCGAAGTGCTGGTTGGCATAAGCAATGCGCCGATAGTGCTCCGCCTTGAACGCCGGATCCCGGCGTTGCCAGAATTGCTCGATGAATTGGGTACACTCCGCCTCATCGCCCAGCCGTTCAAAGGCCTGGCGCTCGTCGTTGGTGATGATGTACGCCACATCCTGATTCAGCCAGTTGGCATAGGCGGCACTGCCCCCGCAGACCTTTGTGTCGGCGGCTGGAGCAACGGGAGCCTGCGCCCACACAGGCCTCGTCGCGGTTGCTAAGTATATTACCGGTAGCGCAGCGAGAATCAGCGCAACCAGCGCGCGATGGTTCGAAGGCCGCGAAAGCTCGCGATTTTGATCCAGGACGCGGTCGATTCTGCGCATCCGGGTTTTGCGGTTTGCCATACTCACTCCCTCCCATTGCACGCGGCTGGGCGTGCGTTCAATAAAACTGAGCAATGCTTCGGCGTACTTGACGCGGTCTTCGCCCGCCGCAATGGCGGCATCGTCCGAGGCCTCTTCGGCCAGCTCCGCAAGCTGCGTTCGCAGCCACCACGCCAGCGGATGGAACCAGGCCACGCTTCGATAAATGGAAGCGGCCAGTTGCCGCAATGGATCGAGTCTCGCCACATGCGCCCGTTCATGAGCCGTCACCGCGCGCAATTTGGGCGCGGGCCAATCCCGCCAATCAGACGGCAGGATTACCACTGGACGTATCACGCCCACGGTGATCGGTACGCGCACCAGCTCGGATTCGCGGATTCGGTCTTCGATCGGCCGGCTGCTCCGCATCAAGCGCGCGCTCAGCCGCAATCCCAACAGCAGGCGCGAAAGCATGGTGAGCGCCGTCAGTAGCCACAACCCCGCGGCTATGTCCGTCCAGTCAGGCGACAATGTCTTCCGGGGAGCTGTGTTGAGACGATGCACAGGCGGGATCTCGAAAGCCGGTTGCGCTTGTGGCTTCACATCACGCGACTGCGCCAAAAACCTCGGCACGGAAATTGAGATCCCCGGCATGAGCGGTGCAACGAACGGCATCAGCAGCGTTGCTATCAGCACAATGGTCCACGCCGTTAGTTTTATGTGCGCGTCTTTAATTCGTGCGGCCCACAACAGCGCGCCAACCGCGCCGGCCAGTACGGCGGCCCGGATGGACCATTCCGCCAGCGCAAGTAAAATTGTTTCCGCCATTATTTACCTCCCGGCTTTTTCGATCCGATGCGGCGCGCCAGTTGCTGCAGCTCTTTCCGGCTGACCATGTCGTTATCCACCAACCCCACCAACAGTTCTTCCAGCGATCCGCCGCAGAAGCGGTCAATGATCTGCTTGGCGGCATGCGCGGCCACATTGGTGCGTGGTTCCGATGCCCGGTAAAGATACGTCCGGCCATCCACTTTGTGCGTGACGTAACCCTTCTGGCCCAGCCTTTGCAATAACGTTCGGACCGTGGTTTCCTTGAGCGGGCGGTCCGCCGCCGAGAGCGCGTCCCGGCACGCCGAGACCGTGCAGCCGGGATTGCGCCACACGTAATCCATCACCAGTTGTTCCAGTTCACTGAGCCGTTTTCGTATCACTAGCCACAGATTGTAGCACTACACTTTGTAGTGTGCAAGAGAAATCTTCACAGTCTTGAACCGAACAACCGATCAACTGAACAACCGAACAACCGAGCAACCGCCCCCCCGTGCTACATTTGAGCTTTCGCCCGCTGATTCCGCATGTCCGTACAGATCCTATTACAAGGCAAGATTTTGGGCGCCGAGGAGTTCCTGCTGGCAGGAGCGCCGGAAGAGCCGCTTTTCGCCGGACGCCTGCGCTGGGTGAACCTGCTGAGCGAGATTCTGCCGCGCGCGTTGATCGCCGAACTGGGACTTTCCAAAATGCTGCTCGGCTCCAGTGGCGGCGAACAATTTCTGGTGGTTCTCCCGCAAGAAGTCCGGCCGCAAGCGGAAGTTTTTCTCAATGCCGCTGGCGTCGAAATCGATCGCATGAGCCAGGGGCGTCTGCGCCTGCTATGGGCCATCACCGAAAATCTGGGCGATTGGACCGTGGTGCGCAAGCGGCTGAACGAAGAGTTCGATACTAAACAAAATACGCCGCTCGCCGGCACCGGTCTACCGGAAAAGGCCGAACTTTCCGATCCTGATCCGGCCTATTTTGAAGAGCTGGGACGAATGCTGCGCGATGCGGCGACAATCGGTTGGTCGCCTGAATCGCCCGCCAAAATCGAAGTTGGCCGCGGGAAGCACACCTGGAGCATCGGCACCTCGCCGGATTCAATCCCCTTGGCCCGGCACACCGCGCTGACTGAGGATGGCCATCATTCGGCTACTGCTCCCGTGCTGGCCGCGCGGGCCGAAGGCTGTGCTGTGTGGGGAGTTTTGCGCGGAGATGTCGATAGCTATGGCATCCGCGTGCGCCGGCTGCAGAGCATTGAAGAGCATGTCCAGCTATCCGTGTTGTACAAGCAATTTTTCGCGGGTGAAGTGGAAGTGCTGTGTTCGCTGCCTGAATTCTGGCGCAGGCTGAACCTGCTGCACACCGGCGGCGACGATTTTGCGGTTTACGGCGCCTGGGACGCTCTAATAGCATTCGCACGCGAGCTGCAGCGTCTTTTCCATCGCTTCACCGAAGAACATCTGAAAGATTTTCCAGGCGCGGAAGGCAAGACCATCACCATGGCGCTGGCGCTGGCGCCGGAGCTTGAGACTCCGCTTGGTTCGGTTTACGAAAGGGCCCGGGACAAACTGGAAATCGCGAAATCCGCGGACAAGGATTGTTTCAATCTGCTGGGACGGACGCTCGAATGGAAGCAGCTTTCGGACGCCGCCGAGTTAAAAGACGAGCTGACGGCCATGGTCCGCCAGTTCGGCATTGCGCCTCAATATATACGGGATCTGTGCGGTATCTATCGCGAGACCAAACGCGCGCCGGGCTCGAAGCGCGTGGAGCGTCCCTGGCGATTTCATCGGCGTCTCTATCGCATCCTGGGAAGTTCGCGCTCGCGCGATTTTCAAAAAGCGCGCACCAGCCTCATCGCCGATCTGGTTGGAAAGAATCCGGTGAATCTTAAGTTGCGGCCCTCCGGTCGCGTAGCGCTAGAATGGGCGAGATTGTCTACTGAGGAAATGAGTTAAGGAAAAACGTATGGCGGAAACAACGCAGCAAGAACCACGCAATCAAGAAGGCCGGCGGGAAGGCCGCGGCGGACCCGGCGGTGGTGGACCAGGCGGCGGCGGACGCGAAGGGCGTGGTGGCGGCCCGCATGGCGACCGGCGCGAAGGCCGCGGCGACCGGGGAGGAGGCGGAGACCGTGGCCGCTTTGAGGGTCCGCCTGAAATCGACATCGAGAAGCTGATCTCAGATCCGTTGTATCTGGACAACCAGGCCCACGGCGTGGTCAGCCGCATGCGTGACATGGATTCCGGCACCAAGAGCCAGTTGCGGCGCCTCTACAACGCCGTCCGCCGCGCGGTTCGCGCGCCCGAAAGCGAGCGCCAGCAGCAGTTCGTGATGTTGCGCGCGCGGCTGGCATACACCATCGCGCGGCACTCCCTGCGCAGCCTCGATTCGCTCGAGAAACTGCTGCTGCAGGTAACGCGCAAGAACGACGCCAAAGGCTACGAACGCTTCCGCGATCTCTTTGAAGCGATCGTCGCGTACAACGAATAGCCCATGGCTCCCAACGAGAAACGAGAAACGAGAAACGGATTCAGATGAGTTCGCACACAGCGCAAACAGAATTGAAGTTGATTGGGAAATTGCTCCTCGAAGGAGACATCACCTGCCAGACCGGCCTGCACATCGGCGCCGGCAAAGGATCGCTTGAAATCGGCGGCGCGGATAATCCCGTGGTGAAAGACGCCTTTGGCCTGCCCTACATTCCGGGCAGTTCGCTGCGCGGGAAGCTTCGTTCCATGCTGGAACAATCGTCGGGCCTGGCGGTGCCGTCCGAGTTGGTCTATCTTTCGAAGCGCAAGGGCCAGGAAGTTCGCATTCACCAGAGCGACCGCCCGGACGACGACATTTGCCTGCTATTCGGCCGCAGCCCGGGACGCATGGATCGGGTGAGCGGTGAGCCGCTGGAATCGAGCGTGGCTACCCCGGCGCGCCTCACCATGTACGATGCGCCGTTGATCCAGGAAAGCATCACGCCGCAGATGCGCGAGAACATGGACGACGAATTGACCGAAGTGAAGAGCGAGAACGCCATCGATCGCATCACTTCGCAAGCGAACCCGCGCACCCTGGAACGCGTTCCAGCCGGCGCGCGATTCCATTTTCGAATTGTCATGGATGTGCTTTGTCCGGAAGACCGCGCGCTGCTATCGAGGCTGGTGGAGGGTCTGCGATTGCTCGAAGACGATAGCCTGGGCGGCGGCGGCTCGCGCGGCAGCGGACGGGTGGCTTTATCCAACCTGAAAATGACCTGGCGCGGCCGCGGTTTCTACGCTTCCGGCGCGTCCGAGCAGGAGTTGCTCGCGGGAGCCGATCTGGCGGCCCTGCAAGCGCTGGTTACGGACTCCGAGTTTGCGGATAAGCTCGTCGAATAGCATGTCACCGGCCGGTTCCACAGCCAGCTTTACGGTTCGCTTTCGTCCTTTGGGACCCTGGCGCTTCGGCCCGGATTCCGGCGCGCGCGATCGCGTGGATCTTATTTATCACAGCGACGCGGTTTTTTCGGCGGTGTGCTCCGCGATGTCGCAGCTCGGTCTCGGCGAAGATTGGCTGGAAGCCACGGCGCGATCTCAAACCGCGCCGGCCGCGCGATTCAGCTCCTTTTACCCGTTTCAAGGCCATACCCTTTTAGTTGTTCCTCCGCGCAGCATCTGGCCGCCGCAGGAGGTTTCCAGTAAGATCCGCTACAAGGGCGCGCGCTTTGTTCCATTGCCGGTGGTGGAATCGCTGCTGGCCGCGAAGGGCATCGATGAGAATCGCTGGGCCGTGGATGGCGAGAGCGAATGCCTGATCCCGCATGATGCCGGACGCGGGCCGTTCCGTATCGCGCTGCGATCGAATGCCGGCGTGGATCGTCTGGATGCCGGCAAGGTGGAATCGCACTCGACAGCGTGCCTGGAGTTCGCGCCGAATGCCGGACTCTGGACGGTGGTGGAGTTCGCGGACGCCGCCGCCCGGGAAAAATGGGAAGCGCCAGTGCGCAGTGCGTTTTTGCTGCTGGCGGATTCGGGCTTCGGCGGGGAGCGCTCCCGCGGATGGGGACGTTCGGAAACGCCGGAATGGCAATCCTGGACGCCGCCCGCCGCGCCTGAAGCTGCCGACGATTCTCCTGAACAGGCCCACTGGCTTTTGTCGCTCTACTTGCCTTCGGGCGATGACTTAGTGGACTGGAAGCGCGGCAGCTATTCCACTCTCACGCGGCGCGGCCGCATTGAGAGCCCGGCGCGCTGGGGCGAAATAAAAACTCCCACTTTGATGATCGCCGAAGGGTCCGTTTTGTTGGCCGGAGCAAGCGATTTGCGCGGCGCGGCGCGCGACACTGCGCCCGTAGGCTTTCCTCATCCCGTGTATCGCGCCGGATTCGCCGTAACAGTTCCCATTCCCTGGCGGGCCGCTCAATGAAATACCGTCTCACTTGCCTCACTCCCACGCTGGTCGGCGACGGGCAAAGGCTGGCGCCCATCGATTACATGGTGTGGAAAGACCACGTCAATGTTCTGGATCAGAAGCGCATCTTTCGCCTGCTGGCAAAAGGGCCGCGCCTGGACAGCTATCTGCTCCAACTCAAGAAAGCCGAAAAACTGGACTTTGCATCCTGGGGCGGCTTCGCGCAGAATTACGCCGGGCGGCGCATTCCGTTCGAGCATCCGAGCTCCGCGCAATATTGGGAAAAAACACGCGCGGAGAATTTGTTCATTCCCACTTTCAGTACCGGCCCCAGCGGACCGTATCTTCCGGGAACCGCCATCAAGGGCGCGCTTCGCACGGGAGTGGTGCACGGCAAGCTTACGCCGAAATTGATGAGCGATCTTTCCTCACGCGCGGCCTCCGAAGGCCGGCTGCCGCGAAATCCCGGACGCGCCGTGGAAGAAGGCGCATTGGGGGTGGGGGGCGCGGATGCCATGCGGTTGATCTCGGCGTCCGATTCCAAAACGGTGGCGGAAAGCGTCTTCAAGATTTACCTGTTGCGCGCATCCACGCTGGAACCGCGCGGCGCGGGCAAGTTCGAGCTGGCTTGGAAGCAGATCCCCGGGCGGACCGTAAAGCGGCTGGAAGATAGTACGCCGGTTTTCGCGGAAATGGCTGTTCCTGGAACGGCCTTCGAAGGGGGTTGGCAAGAAAAAGCTCCCAGAAACCGCAACGCCATGGACGTCGCCGCGATGCTGGGCCTGGTAAACGACTACGCCGAGCGATTACTGCAACTCCAAAAGCAATATGCGGAATGGACCGGGTTGGCCATTCTGAAAACAAATTTGGACCGGTTGGAATCGAAGCTTCGCGAGGTCAGGCAGCTTGCCAACGGATGCATTCTACCGCTGGGCTGGAGCGCCGGGTTCTTATCGAAAGTCGCGAACCTCAACACTGAGGACGACGCCGCGCGCCAGATCTTGCGTCAAGTCGGGTTCTACGCCCGCGCTATCCAATCCGGCCTGCCGTTTCCGAAAACACGCAAGCTGGTCTTCTTAGCGAATGAGCCAGCCACGATCGCCGGCTTCGTGCACTTAGAAATCGTCAGTGCGGCTTAGTGGGGCAGGCGCTTTCGCCTGCCAACTTCACAGCAACTTGCACGCCTCGTCAAAATCCAACCGCGGACTACGCGGAAACAATTTCGAATGATCACCATATCCGAGATTGCATAGAAAATTCGACTTCATACTGGAAGATGGAAAGAACTCCGCATCCACCTTGGCATTGTCAAAGCCGGACATAGGACCGCAATCCAAGCCTAGCGCCCGCGCGGCCAGAATAAAATATCCTCCTTGCAGTGTTCCGTTTCGAAAGGCCGTGATTTGGGCCAGCTCGGCCGAGCCGGAAAACATGTTCTTCATGTCCGGCTTCATGGGGAAAAGCCTGGGCAGATGCTCGTAGAATTTCAAATCGTAGGCCACGATCGCGGTCACCGGCGCCTGCATGGTCTTGTCCACATTCAACGGACTCAATGCCGGCCGCAGCCGTTCCTTGGCCTCCTTGGTCCGCAAGAAAACAATGCGCGCCGGAGACGAATTGGCGCTGGTTGGCGCCCACTTCATCAGATCGTATATCTGGCGCAGCAGGTCGTCCGAAACAGGCTCCTGCAGCCAGACATTGTGAGTTCGCGCCTCGCGGAAAAGCTGGTCCTGAGCTTCAGAACTTAGTATCGGTTTGGCCATTCGCATACTAAGATGATCTCAGAAAGGGAAAGGATGCGGCCGATTGCGCAGCCGTTGCTAGTGGTTCTGTTCGCCGCGCCACAACTGTTGGCTGCCGACATTCATCGAACACTCAGTTCGTTCGCGAGCCAAGCCGGGCAAATTGAGATGGAAGAATATGCCTCCAACGCGGCCATCGCGGACGCACCCATCATCGTCATGCTGAGCGGCTCAGGCGGCGTTCACTCTCCGAACATGCCGTTTGAATCACAAGCTCGCCTATTTGCCGGCGCTGGTTATCGCGTCTACCTTCCCCACTATTTGGATGTGACGCAAGGTTCTCCTCGCGATCCTGTTAAACACTATGCCGTTTGGGCGCAGGCGGTGCGCGACGCACTCACGTTCATCCAAGTGCACACGCACATCGCGCCCAGCCGGACGGTGCTGCTAGGATATTCGCTCGGCGCCTCGGTCGCACTCGCCGCTGCCGCCGGGGAATCTCAATTGGCGGGTATCGTTGTCTGGAGCGGCAGTCTTCCCGACGCATATGTGAGCACATTCGACAGACTGCCGCCGCTCCTGATTCTGCACGGCGCCCGTGATGCCGTGATCCCAGTTTTCAACGCGCGGCAACTCGCCAAGCTGTGCGAGCTGAGGCACGGCGTTTGTAGGTTGAGTATTTACGATGCGGAAGGACACGCGTTCAGCAGCCCAGGAATCGCAGCGGCGGACCGTGAGGTGAAGGAGTTTTTGGAGACAACATTGCTGGTTGGGCGCTCCCTTGCGGTCGCGGCTCGGTAGCAACCTCGAAATCTACTGGCTTTCCGCGATTCGCTGCTGATACACTTCCCGCGCGTGGTCGTAGGCTTTTCTGGCAGCCTCTTTTTCGGAACTCGAAATCGCTACCACCTTCTGGCTCCAGCATTGGCTCACTGCCGCCAGGCACCACTCCGCGCTTTGGCGCGAGGCACGAATCGGCTTCGAATCCACGATCGCAAACACTGGATTCGAGTGCGACGACGGCAGGATACGCACCGCGATCCAACTGCTCTTCTCAATTGGCACATCGAAAGTCACCGGCCGGATCTGGCCATCGGCATACACAAGTTTGCGCTCGCGGGCGATGCCGTTTATCACCAGCTCCACCGGCACGTCGCGCGTGGCGCCCACCCGCGTGCGCTCAATGTCCCAATACGGTTTCTGCAACAGAGAAAGCTTGCGGATGGCTTCATCCGGAAGTGGGTCCAGCCGCGCCGCCACGTTCACTTCGATATGCGCATTCTCGCCTCGGCCCATCTTGATCTCGCTGCCCACTTCGCTACCGTTCACCTTGAAATCCAGCAGATGGCTCTTGCCGTCGGAGACGTAACTCCGGCCCTGGCGCAGGCTCTCAATCCAGGCCCCATAGGTCAGCTTGCCATCCACTTTGGCGTAGTTCCGCCCCATGCCCACGCGATTGTCATAAATGCAGGGGAAATCTGTTTCCCCGCTGATGCGCGTACGAAATCCTACGTTCAGCGTGTGATACCAGATGTTGAGTTCTGAAACCGACGGCGTGTCCACGGCGGAGATGAAGTCCACCGCGTTCGGATACGTGACATCTACGATATATTCATTGGCGCCAATGCCATCGAAAGGCGGCAGCTCATAATTCGGTAAGTCGGTACTCTGCACTTCCAGGCCCCAGCCGGAATGCGCGAATCCCACCACGGCGCCTTGCTTTTTGCCCCACTGCAGGATCGGCAAATCCCAACTGGGCCAGTCTTCAATCTTTTTGGTGCCCGGATAATCCTGGTCCTTCAGGCCCAGCAAAATCAGGTGGCCGGCGTGGCTGGAAGGAAAACCGGAAACTTCCAGATCGTAGTGCATCAACCGGTCCGGCTGCGAGAGCGGGTTATCCTGGCCGGAAAAGAACTGCTTTTGGTAGTAATAGCAAGGTCCCCAGGTCAGCACAGCGCCGATATTCAACGATTCTCCCAGCAACTGCCGCATCATATCTTTCGGAAGCACGCCCTCGGTGGGATTTTGATAATGCGAGCAGCCGGCCGCATGCACATGCTGATCGCCCGAATACCATCCGAATTTAGAAGGATCGATCCAGCGTTCCAGAGTCAGCGCAATTTCGGCTGGCTCACCGTTTGTAACCGTGATTTCTTTAGTATGCGTCAGGTATTCCGGGCCGCCGGCGTAGGCAATGGTGTAATAACCATTCGGTAATCGCAATGTTTCGCCATCAAAGCGATAAACCTGAGGTTGAAAAGGGAAATCCGGCGCCAGGCGTTTCGAGGGATTCGGATAAATGCGATTGTACCGGTCTTTCACCACCAGGGAAGCAACCGCCGGCTGTCCGTTCGCATCGTGAATTCGGAGCGTAATGGCATGCGCCGGTTGCGCCGTGAACAGAACCAGGATCTCGCTGCGAAACCCGACGTCCTGGCTGGTTTGTCCGACATCAAATTGCAGCAGAGCCGAGCGTTGCCCGCTATCGCGGCTCTGGATTTCTAGAATCTGATATTCCAAACCTAGCCCTGAAAGACGCCTGGACATGGGCGGCTTGTTATATATGGAAACGCTCGCCCATTTTTCCTGAGCGTCTTTGGGCGTGAGTTTGAGCGCAGGCGCCGAAGCGCCATTCGATGTTATGTACACATTTCCGCTATTCGGGCTGGTGACCTGTAGCGGCGCGGTGACGCCCGCCTGATTCAGCACCTTCACCAGGAACAGCCTGGTACCGCCTTCCACCAGGTCGGGCTTGGCCGGGCCCTGCTCCACTTTCACCCGGCTTTCGGGATTGATCTCGATCGTCGCCAGCGTGTATTTGTCCAGCACCCTCTCCAGGCGCTTCACGGCGGCGATTTCGTCGGGATCCCCGATAGCGGCATTGATTTCCTTTTGATCCGCATCCAGCAGCGGCTGGCCCAAATAGGCAAGCGCGGTCTCGAGCCGTCGCACTTCCTGGGCCACGGGTTGCAAGGGAGCGGGAGCGTGCGTATCCAGCGGCTGCTGCGCGAGCAGCGCCAGCGCCCAGCCCGAGAGAATCCCAGCCCTGATCAGTGCCATAAACGCCAGTACCAGTATATGTGGGGCGGACCCCCAGGTCCGCGCGGGTCCCCCAGGACCCGCTCTTCAAAGTCACTAGCTGGCCGACGTGGGCGTCGCCTGCGGACCAGGGGGTCCGCCCCACTGCGTGCTAATATGAGACGGCAGTCTTTAAGACTATCCAATTGCAAGCTTTTCTATGTATAACGCCTACTTCGGATTGTCGGCCAGCCCGTTCAGCCTGAGTCCCGACCCTGCGTTTTTCTATCGCAGCGAACAGCATGAAGAGGCGCTGGCCAATCTGATTTATGGCGTCGAAAGCCGCAAGGGATTCATCGTCCTGACCGGGGAGGTGGGCACCGGCAAAACCACCATGCTGGAATGCCTGCGTGATTTTCTGGATGCGCAGCGCGTGGAATTCGCATTTATTTTTAACTCGCGCATCACCCCTGACCAATTCTTCGAAATGATCGCTTACGATCTGAACCTCAACTGTCCGCGTACTTCGAAGACCGAGGTTCTGTTCGCATTGAACTCCCTGGTGGTGCAGCAGGCGGACCAGGGCCGCACCACGGTGCTGATCGTCGACGAAGCGCACAACCTGGAATGGGAAGTGCTGGAAGAGATCCGCCTTCTCGGCAACATGGAAAACCGGCGAGGCAAATTGATCCAGGTGATTCTCGCCGGCCAGCCGGAGCTGGATCGCAAATTGGACGCCCCCAATCTGCGCCAGTTGAAACAGCGCATCGTGCTGCGCTGCAACCTGGAACCGTTCAGCGCTTCCCATACCGCCGATTACATCAATACCCGAATGGAGCGCGCCGGATCAACCAACCAGACCGTTTTCCCGGCCGAGATGATGACCGAAATTCATGCGCGGTCGCAGGGCATCCCACGCGTGATCAACGCCCTATGCGACAACCTGTTGCTCACCTGCTTCGCCATGGAAGGCCAGGTGGCAACGGTGGAAATGCTGGATGAAGTGAGCCGCGACATGCGCCTGGAATGGCCCGGACGCCGGCCCCGCGGCGAGCGCGTCCGCTTTCCCGAGCCTTATCAGGAAACCCCGCTTTACACCCGGCGCGGCGGCGAATAGCTACCGCCCATCGTTCCATACCGCCGCTTCATCCGAAATCCATCGCGGATGCCGTCTGCTGTCCCCTATTCTGGAGCTCGAAAGGAGTTCCAAGTTCCCAATGCTAAATAAACTTCTCGTGGTGATGCTTCTGGCCGCATGCGTACTATCGAGCCAGGAGCGTTTCGATCTGAAAGTCCGCAACTACTTCTTCGCCGGCTTCAATGGCGATGTCGCATCGCTCGAAAAAGGGATGACGATCTGCGAAGATGCTCTGGCTGCCGATCCCAAGAATGCCGAGGCGCTGGTCTGGCACGGTTCTGGCTTGTTTTACCAAGCCGGCCAGGCCTTTCAAACCGGCGATCAACAGAAGGGCGGGGAACTGTGGCAGCGTGGTTTGAAGGAAATGGATCAGGCGGTGGAAATGGCGCCGGACGATCTTGGCGTCCGTATCCCGCGCGGCGCCGTGCTGTTTACCGCATCGCATTATCTTCCCAGTCCTGAGATGGCGCGGCCGCTGCTTGAAAAGGGCCTGGCGGATTTCGAGAAGGCGTATGATCTGCAGGCGGATCACCTGGCCGCTCTCGGCACGCATCCTCGCGGCGAGCTTATGATCGGCCTGGCCGACGCCTACAGCCGCACCGGGCATCAGGAAAAAGCGGAAGTTTGGTTCGAGCGGATTCAGAAGGAGATGGCCGGCACGCCCTACGCGAAGTCGGCCGCCATCTGGCTCGAAACAAAAACGCTGGCCCCGGCGCAGGCCGGATGCCTGGGATGCCACACCCCTAGCGCTAAGTAAGGCCGCCGGAAAGTAAGATGAATTGATGACGGGCGATCGCAAATTACGCTGTAGGTCAATCGTCAAGATTCTGCTGCTGAACACTGCGTTCGCCTTTACCCCACCCATTCTTCTGCTGGCCATGTCCTCGGAGCACGTGCCTTTCCGGAGGCTGCTGATCAACTTCGGCTTCTCGCTGATTTACGCGCACTGCATAGGCGGGCTCAACTTCGCCACCATCCCACGGCTGTGGGGGTCCGTGAAAACGTTCAAACCCTGGTTACGATGGCCGCTCCGCATCGCGGCGATTTTCGGCAACACCGTTGTAGGCAGCCTGATCGCGTGTTTGATCTTGATCGAGCTAGGGCTGATGCCCCGCCAGGAGTACTGGCCGGAATTTTGGGGCAGCCTCAAGATCGCGACTCTTATCTCCATTCTGGCCGGCGTCAGCATCGGGATCTACCAAACCTTCCAGTCGCGCCTGGAAGAAAGCGCACTGCAACTGCGGACCAAACAGTTGGAGCAGGAACGCGCGCTGAAGCTGGCCGCCGCGGCACAACTCGCATCGCTCGAATCGCGAATTCATCCACACTTTCTATTCAACACGCTCAATTCCATTTCCTCGCTGATCCCCGAAGATCCTAAACGCGCCGAGCGCTTAGTCGAGCAGATGGCGGCGCTGCTGCGATTTTCTCTCGATGCCAATCAAGCCGGCCTGGTCCCGCTGGCCGCTGAGCTGAAAGTGGTGGCCGACTATCTGGAAATTGAGCGCGCGCGTTTCGGAGACCGGCTTCGTTATCAAATCAACCTGCAGGAAGATTTGGACCCTGCGCGAGTGCCGCCGCTAGCGGTGCAGACGCTGGTCGAAAACAGCGTGAAGTATACCGTCGCTCCCAATCGCGCAGGCGGCGATATCACCATCACCGGTTCGCGCCAGAACGGCTGCCTGCGAGTGGAGGTCGCGGACCTTGGTCCCGGATTCGCTCTGGAATCCGCGCCGGCCGGCCACGGCCTGGATAATCTCAAGGGACGGCTGGCCAGCCTGTTCGGCGATAGCGCCGCGCTCACGCTGAACCGGTCCGAGAATGGCAACAGCATGATCCTGACCGTCCCGTACGATCGTCCAATATGATGCGCGCCTTTCTGGTTGACGACGAAGCGCTGGCCCTGAAGCGCATGTCCAGAATGTTAACTGCCACGCGCCGCGTGGAAATTGCCGGCAGCGCCATGGATCCGGTGGAGGCGGTCGAAGCAATTCTTCGCGCTCATCCGGATGTTCTTTTCCTCGATATAGAAATGCCCGGAATGTCCGGCTTCGAGCTGCTGGCCAAATTGGATCCACAGCCGGTAATCGTTTTCACCACCGCGTATGACCGCTACGCGCTGCAGGCCTTCGGCGTGAATTCCATCGACTACCTGATGAAGCCCATCGAGCAAGCGCAGCTTGATCGCGCCCTCGACAAAATTGAGCGCCTGCGCGGCGGCGCGGAACCGCGTCAGGAAATTCGCCAGCTGCTCGAACGCCTCAGCTCGGTCACCGCGCCCCGGCCGGATTATCCCATCCGCATCGCTTCGCGCATCGGCGAGCGCGTGGAATTTGTGGACCTCTCGCGCGTGACCCATTTCTTCGCCGCTGACAAGCTCACTTACGCAGCGACATCAGCGAAAAATTACGTGGTGGACCACACCATTCAGGAGTTGGAACAGAAGCTGGATCCGCGGAAATTCATTCGAATCCATCGCGCCACGCTGCTGAATCTGGACTCCGTGCATGACCTGCACCCCATGTTCGCCGGCCGCATGCTGGTGCGCCTGAAAGATGAAAAAAAGACCGAGCTGACGGTCTCCCGCGATCGCGTCAAGACGCTCAAGCAGCGGCTAGGTATCTAGCGGCTCTTGGTATCCTGATACCAGACGGCCTCGTGGCGAAATTGGCAGACGCGCAGGATTTAGGTTCCTGTACTCGCAAGGGTGTGTCGGTTCGACCCCGACCGAGGCCACCACAACTCCTCGCCGTTTTATTGCACCGGCTCGCTCAGAAGCTGTGAAAAAATCGGGAAGCACGCGGGGTTGGCAGACGGAAGCGTCTGCCCCACGTTGACGCACAAGGATTTATGATTAAGTGGCGCAGGCGCTTTCGCCTGCGAACCGATTTTTTCACAGCTTCTCACACTCACGGTCGCGGTCGCGGCTCGGTAACGCGCTCTTTCCGAGCCGCGAGCGTGAGCGACCGGTGCCTTTGATTTCTTCATAGCTTTTCACGGCGCGTAACTGTGGCCGGCTGAGCAACGAGTCGCCGGACGCCTTCTGCAACCTCCATATTCTCCCCGTGGAGACAGGCCGTTATCCCGCTACCGGACCGCGATCGGAAATTGCCGCAGCGCCTGGTACTTCTCCCTCTGGCGCCTGCCGGCCATTCGATCGCGCTCCGTCTGATAGGCCATCACGAATGCATCGGTGAGCTTACATTGCGGAGGAACATCGAATAGCTTGGAGGCGCAGTTCCGCAGATCGTTCGCGCCCAGGCTCCGGCAGGTCTGCGCGGCTACGCACGCCGCTAGTAACAGCCGATCCACGATGGGCGAATCCGGGTCAAGCAATTTAGTTAGCTCGGCCCGGATACAGGTGTTCTTGCCGCGGCATTCTGTTTCGCGGCAGAGCTTAGCGGATGTTCCCATGTCTGGTCACTAACTCGCTTGCGTAGTGGTGGTTCCAAGAAGGCTGGCCAGCAGGTCCTGCGAGCTGGTTTCAGTGGAACTGTCAAACAGGCTCGACGAACTGGATTGTCCCGCCCCGTGGTGATGGCCGCCGCCATGATGATGATGTCCCGTGAGACCAGCCTGCTGCAGCTGTTGCGCAGTAGGCACCTGCCCGCCACTAGCCGCGTTCTGGAATTGCGTTGCCAGGTTATTCAACAAAGTGGCTTGGCTGGTATTGCCACTCGTGGTTGCTGTTTGTGCGGCCTGCGTGAGATTGCCGGAGATGGACGTCATCAGTTGCGTGAACTGTGCCGGACTCTGGATTTGAAGTTGCTGCAGCTCACTCAAAAAGCTGGCAGTGGGTGACAGACCCGAAGCATCGGTTTGCTGCGCGGCGGAGGAAACCGAGCTCGAGCTGCTGTTGTTCGTGGAGTTGGAGCTGTTCGGCTGCAGGATGCTGGGGAACAGTGAGGAAACCGGGTTAATAGTCACACGCCCTGTGGTGCAACTGGGCGGCCAATCGAAGCAGATTGAAAACACTGGGCGGCATCACTCTTATCGGCGGCAAATTTCCGCCACGCCGACATCTTAGCGCCGCGCATTGACGTCGGCTGCCGCATTCTGTTCTAATCGCCAAATGCCTGAAGCCGAGGTGCGCGCGGTGGCGGAAAATCTCATGCAGGCTCTCCGCTTCTTTGGGCACGCGCGCGCCAGCAGCGAAATACAGGATCTGCCCGGCCTCTCCTTAATCTTCTGCGGCCTCAACTACGCCGCCTTCAATGCGGCCCTCCTGGCTCAACCGTTGGAAGACGACGGGAAAGAGCTGGCCCGGCTGATCCAGCTGTCGGCCCAGCGGTTTGACGCGCGGAACCTGCGCTGGACATGCTGGATTTGTGACGACTTCCTCAGCCGCCGTGCCCTCCGCGATGCGGATCGTATCTTCAGCAAGTACGGGTTGCGGCCGTTGACACAGGCGCCCGGCATGTACGCGCCCAAGCTGCTGCCGCCCTTTCACAAGCTGCCTCCCCTCGATGTGCGTCCAGTGGCCGACGCCGAAACAAGAAAAGCGTTCGCCGAGATCATGTCCATCGCATTCGAAATTCCGGAGTCGGTATGTACGGCGATCTACGGCTCCGAGTTCGCCTGGACCGGCGGAGTCCAAGGCGGCTTGCAAGGCTACGTTGGATTCGTAAACGGGCAAGCCGTCACCACCGCCGCGTCCATGCTCACCGGCGACGTCGTCGGGCTCTACTCAGTTGCTACTTTGCCTGCGCACCGGCGCATGGGATACGCGGAAGCCATCATGCGGCAGGTCATCGAACAGGCCGGCGCCGCGGGAACAGTTTTGCAGTCCACCCGTTCGGGATTGTCGCTGTACGAAAGAATGGGTTACCGGATGGTCACCAACTTCACCGTGTACATTGCGGATTAAACGTTTTGAGTGTGGGGCAGGCGCTTCGCTTCCGCCTGCCAACCCCGGCGGTAACGCAGATTTCCGTTGGACCGGCCCAAAAGTTCGAGCGCTCATTCGGCGGCCAGCGCTCCAGAGGCAATCCACGCACCGGCCCTCTCGATATCGGCGGAAAGAGACCGGTCCGCCGTCCAGGGCGCGCTGACCTTTTGAAGCTCCACTCGAATGCGTTCAATCACTGGGCTGGATTTGAGCGGTTTTAAGCAGTCCAGTGCGCGCGCCGCTGTGAGTAGCTCGATGGCCAGAACGTTCCGCGTATTCCGGACCACTTGTTTCAACTTCAGAGCAGAGGTCATCCCCATGCTGACGAAATCTTCTTTATTACCACTGGTTGTGATGGAACCCGTCGACGCCGGATGCGCCAGCACGCGATTCTCCGCCACCAGCGCGGCCGCGGTCACTTGCAGCATCATGAATCCTGATTCCAGGCCGGCGTGTCCGGTGAGAAACGGCGGCAGTTCTTCGTTGAGCGCGGGATTCACCAGCCGGTCAATGCGCCGTTCGGAGATGCCGGCCAACACCGTCAGCGCCACAGCCAGGGCATCGAGTTGCAGCGCCAGCGGTTCGCCGTGGAAATTTCCGCCGGAGATAATTTCATCATCGATCACCAGTGGATTGTCCGTAACCGAATTCAGCTCAATCTCAAAACAGCGCCGCGCTTCGGCCAGCGTGTCGCGAACCGCCCCATGCACCTGCGGCGCGCAGCGTAGAGAATAGGCATCCTGCACGCGTCTACATGTTATGTGCGATTCACGAATCTCGCTTCCCTCCAGCAGCGACGTGAGATTGGCCGCGCTGGCAATTTGTCCGGGATGAGGGCGCGTGGCATTCAGCCGTGGATCGAACGCGCGCGGCGTGCCCCGCAGTCCGTCCAGCGTCATGGCGCAGACGGTGTCGGCCGCATGCGCCAGCGTCTCCGCCTGCAGCAGCTTCAGGCATCCAATGGCGAGCATGGCCTGCGTGCCATTCACCAGCGAAATGCCTTCTTTTGAAGCCAGCACAATTGGTGCAATCCCGGCGCGCCGCAGCGCATCGCCGCCAGACAGCCGCACACCTTCCAACTCGGCGTCCCCTTCGCCGATCAACACCAGCGCGATATGCGCCAGCGGAGCCAGGTCGCCACTCGCGCCCACGCTGCCCTGCGAGGGAACCACCGGCGTGACGCCGCCATTCAGCAGATCGCACAACCGTTGGGCAACCAGTGGTCGAATCCCGGAAAATCCTTTGGCCAGGACGTTCGCGCGGATCAACATCATGGCGCGAACTTCCGCGCGCGCCAACGGATCGCCCACTCCGCAGGCATGCGAGCGAATCACATTGCGCTGCAATTGCTCCAATTCATCCGCGGGCACGCGAACATCGGCCAACAATCCCACGCCGGTATTCACCGCGTAAACCGGCGCATCCCCGGACGCCAGCCGTTCCACCACAGCCCGCGATCGCTGCATAGCCGTGACAGCGTGAGCTGCTATCTCGACAGACGCGTTATGCGTGGATACTTGCTGAACGTCGTGAAGCGATAGACGGGAGCCGTCGAGCGAGACCATCTTTATATCTTAGGCCGCGAATGAACGCGAATGAACGCAAATCAAAGATTGTAGACGATCCGTTTCCACTCCACCTTTGGTTTTTGAAAGTTGACGAGCAATGCCAGCTTCAAGTTTGTGGCCTTTAGATAGTTGATACACTGCGCCAAGTGCTCATTAGTGAAGGACTCAACGCATTTCAGCTCCACAACGATTTCGTTCTCTACGATAATATCGCTCAGATATTCACCGACACAGACGCCCTTATACATGACTGGAAATCGTACCTGCGCCTCGGCCCGCAGGCCGACTGATGCCAGCTCCCGAAGGAGGGCACGCTCGTAGACCTTTTCCAGAAATCCAGCTCCCAGAACATTCGACACCTCATAAGCAGCCCCAATCAGCCTCTCAACTACAGATTCGCGTTCATTTGCGTTCATTCGCGGCCAATAAAGTAGTAGCCCGAACCCCCATACTTCTCCCCTGATATGCTATCCATACATGGATCTCAACCTCACGCCCTCGGAACTCGTTTTCCGCGATCAAGTGCGCGCCTGGCTCACTGCGAACGTCCCCGCGGACTGGGAAAAACATCGCACCGAAGATGAAATGCTGGCGCGTTTCGAATTTCTTCGGGCTTGGCAGAAGCAGGTGTTTCAGGCTGGATGGGCCGGCCTGGCGTGGCCGAAAGAATACGGCGGGCGCGGCGCCACGCTCATGGAACAAGTCATCTTCACTGAAGAAATGGCCCGCGCCGGAGCGCCTCCGCTGGCCAATGTTCTCGGGCTGATGCTGATTGGCCCCACCATCATCGCCTTCGGCACCGACGCGCAGAAGAAACGATTCCTGCCCAGCATTCTCAGCGCCGATGAAATCTGGTGCCAGGGATTCTCGGAACCGAATGCCGGCTCCGATCTCGCCAACGTCCGCACCGAAGCCAAGCTCGATGGCGATCACTACATCATCAACGGCCAGAAAGTTTGGACCAGCTTCGGCTGGGCCGCGGATTGGTGCGCTCTGCTGACGCGTTCCGATCCGAACTCCGCCAAGCATAAAGGACTCACCTACATTCTGGTCAACATGAAAAGCCCCGGCGTGGAAGTTCGGCCCTTGCGCCAGATGACCGGCGAGAGCGAATTCTGCGAGCTGTTCTTTCGCGACGTGCGCGTGCCCGCTGAAAATGTTCTCGGCCAGGTGGGCGACGGCTGGAATGTCGCCATTGGAACGCTGATGCATGAGCGCGCAACTCTTGGCGCCGGGATGCAGATCGTTTTCAAGCGCCAGTTCGACCGCTTAGTCCAGCTCTCGCACACCATCCAGCGCAACGGCCACACCGCCGCCGAAGATCCCGTGATGCGGCAAAAGCTGGCCCAGAGTTATGTCGACATCGAAATCATGCGGCTGAACCAGATGCGCGCCATCACGCGCATTAATCAGAAAGGCGTTCCAGGCCCGGAAGGCTCCATTCAGAAAATCTTCTGGACGGAGCTGAACCAGCGCTTCCAGCAGGTAGCCGCGGAGCTGCTGGGACCCTACCTGCAATTGACCAAAGGCGACCAGCATGCTGTCGACGACGGCGTGTGGGCGTATTCGTTCCTGCGGGCCCGCGGCAATACCATCGAAGCGGGAACGTCGGAAATCCAGCGCAACATTGTAGGCCATTTTGTTTTGGGCCTGCCCAAGAGTTATTGAGGACAACTCCAATGCACTTCGGACTCACGGAAACCCAACAGACGCTGAAAAACACGGTTCGCAAGTTCCTCGCGGCGGAATGTCCCCTGGCCGAGGTTCGCAGGCAGATGGACACCGAAACGGCTTTCGACGCCGCGCTATGGCGCAAAATCGCCGAGCAAGGCTGGACCGGTATCATCTTCCCGGAAGAGTACGGCGGTTTCGGAATGGGCATGGTGGAGATGGCTGCCACGCTGGAAGAAATGGGCCGCGCTTTACTTCCCGGTCCATTCTCCAGCACCGTGCTGCTGGCCGGAAGCTTGCTCGAGGCCGCTGGCAGCGATAGCCAGAAGCAAAAATACTTAAGCGCGATCTGCCGCGGCGACGCCAAAGCCACGGTAGCGTTGCTGGAAGATTCCGCTTCCTGGTCTCCCGACGCAGTCCAGATGAAAGCCTCCGGCCTGACGCTCACCGGCCGCAAACTTTTTGTGCCGGACGCCGGAGTCGCCGATTTTATGATCGTTGCTGCCCGCATGGATGGCGATCTCGCGCTTTTCGTCGTGCCATCGAACACCCCGGGGCTGCGCATCACAAACTTGCCCGCCATGGATGCCACGCGCAAGCTCTACGAAGTGACTTTCGATTCAGTGCCGGCGGAATTGCTGGCCCAAGGCAGCCCCGCGCGAGCGGCCTTGGATCGTGCGCTGGATATCGCGACAGTTGGACTGGTCGCTGAAATGACCGGAGGCATGCAACGGCTGCTCGAAATCACAGTCGAGTACGCCAAGACCCGCAAGCAATTTGGACGGGCGATCGGCGAGTTCCAGGCCGTCCAGCATCAATGCGCCGACATGCTGGTATACACCGAAAGCTCGCGCTCAGCCGCCTACTACGCCGCCTACGCCATCCAGGAAGGAATCCCGGAGGCGCGCCTGGCAGTGTCGGTCGCCAAAGCCTATTCGAGCGACGCCTATCGCGAAGTAGGCAACCGCGCCATCCAAGTCCACGGCGGCATGGGTTTCACTTGGGAAAACGACGCGCACCTGTTCTATCGCCGGGCCAAAGCCTCAGAGATCTCCTACGGCGACGCCGCGTTCCACAGAGAGCGTATCGCGAAGGTGGTGGTGAAGGCGGAAGAAAAAGTATTAGCCGCAGATGAACGCGGATGAACGCCGATTAAGAATTATCCGCGTTTATCAGCGTTCATCTGCGGCTTAATTACCTTTTCTCCTCCGTGCCTTCAACACCACATGAATCTCATCATTCCTGGGATTCGTGAACCTGCACACCACCAATCCCTCGGCATCCAACGAAATGATCGCCGGCACGCTCACCGATGCCAGCATCCATCCGGGCGGCAACGCTACGTCGTCGTACGGGCGTCCTAGCGTCCGGTCCCAAACCAGTTCTCCATCTTTGACGACATACCCAACCGGATCCGTGTATGTCTCAATCACACGCACCCGCACCGATTCGCCTTCCGCCAGCGCGTGATCCAGATCGCCTTGCACCACCACTGATTCCGGATCCGTGGGATGCGGATAATAACCCAGCGCATTCACCGATTTTCCGGTTACGGTGTAAGTCGCGAGTTGCTTGCCGGTGTTCAGATCGATCACGATGGATTTCGTCACCACGCTGCCCTTGCGCACGAAGCTATGCACATATTTCTGCCCCGGTTTTGACACCGTAAAATCGTGCGAAATGCGAAATTGATGCGTATCCGGATCGAGCAGCCAATAGTGGATTTCCAGATCCTGCTCCGCCCGATGAAACTGAGCCAACAATAGCGCGGGCGCAAACACCAGCCAGAATAGTTTCATGGCAGCTTCCGTCCCGTTAACTTCACCGGAAGTTGATCGTCGCGATCGTTCACCATGCTGACGCGAACGCGGCCGTCGGGCTGTGTAGAAACGATGCTGGGCACGCTCGCTCCGATCAGCTCATATCCCGCCGGCAGAACCACTACGTTGCGCCGGATGCCCAGCGGCCGATCGAAAACAATCCGGTCTCCCTCGGCTTTGTAAGACGCCGCGTCTTCATAAGTCTTGTAGATCCGGAAGCGCGCCACGCCCTGTTTGGGAATCGGCTGCGCGAAATAAACTTTCAGCGCCTCGCCATTCACAATCTCGAACTTCAGTTCTTTGCCCGTAGCGAGATCAATCACCCGTTCCTCAGATGCCTTCGCACCCTTCCGGATCGGATTCAGATAGAACGCGGCGCCCTCGGTGAACGACATGACGTCGTAGGTAATCGCGAATCTATGCGTTTCGGGAGCAAGCAGTTCGTAAACCGTGAATTCGTGCTGAGCAAATGCCGTGCTGGCTAAAAGGAAGAGCGCGAGGGTCTTCAACACAGGCTATTAGCGTACCAATAAATCCTTCAGCGTCCCAACCCGCTCCAGCTCGCACTCTCCCAGATCCACCCATTCGTTCCGGCGCGTATTTTGCACGAAGACGATTTTTTCGGCGCGGAAAGTCTTGGAGCCGGCATAATCGGCCCAACGGCTGCGCGCCACATGCACCAGTTCGTCCACTTCATCGGGCTTCAGCTCCTGCGCCAAGGTCACGTGCGGATGATAAGGGTAATCCTCGCGAACGGCGGAGGCGCCTGCATTCATCACCTCATGCATCTTCTTCAATGTTTCGCGTCCCGCAGCCACCTGGACATAGATTACGTCGGTTACCGGAAACACGTCGATATCGCCCAGTTGAATTTCGAAGGCGGAAAACTGCTTGGCCAGCTTACGGACCTGCTCCCATGCCGCGTCGGGCGGCCCTGCTAACGGCCGCGGGGGCAAGATGGTTACATGTGCCCTGAGAAAACAGTTCGGCACCAGTTCCTGCCTCAAACGATCCAGAAAGCCTGCCAACGGCTCGGGAATGTAAGTAACGAGAGCGAAGGAATTGATCCGATCCCCTACAGGCGGATCTTTATACATACCGTTACAATTCTATCTTCTATGTTAGGTCTAAGTGTTACGGAGCCGCGACCGTCAGGGAGGCGGTGCTTTTTGATTCCAGCTATGCCGGTTATTCGAATTTTGCGAGTACCTGGCTTTCGCCTGCCGGGAGCACAGCTTCGGGTACAAACCACCGCGCTTCCTCAAACCCAATGTATTTCAGAATCCGCAGCTCGCCGTCCCTCTCCACCAAATCCCCCACCTGCAGCGCTTGCTCCGTTTCACGCAGCGCCAGCCACACCGCGTAAGGACTGCTTCCTTCAACGGCCGAGGTTTGTTCATAATCCTTCAGCTTGACGATGGTGGTGCCAGAGGTATGCGGCGCCCAGCGGAACTGCTGGCGATGCGAGTCCTTCAAACGATGAATCTGGTAAACCGGCATGTCCTCTATTCTCGCTCAAAACAAATCGAAATGGAATGTTTTATCGCGGCCGCGTCCCGCTCCCCGTCGCGGATCCACTGCTCCACATTCGCCCGCTTCCAGTAAATGGCGTCCAGCGGCGCGCCCAGCAATTTCGGCGGAGCCAGACGCAGCACCTTCATAGACTCGGGCACAACGGCGCGAAAAGGCGAGAGCAATTTCATTGCGCCCACAAACGTCCTCGCCACCAGACCGGGAACTTGCGGCAGGACGTCGATCACCAGCGCCTTCGAAGCTCCCAACTCCGCAGCCGCCCACAAAGGAACCGCCGCTAACTCCCCACCGTCCGAATAAATCCGGCCGTCGATGCGCACTTGATCGAACAGCCCCACAATCGCCGTGCTGGCCACCAGGTGCTGCCAGGTGACACCTGGAAACCGTACAATTCGGGGCCGCAACTTCAGCAAGTCCGTCAGAACCAGCGCATAATCCACGCGTGGCTGGAAGCCTTGATGCATGTCGCAAATCAGCCGTTGCAGATGTTCGGAATCCAGCACACCTCCGAAAATACTCGCCGGAAATTTCCATTTGTAGCGCCCCACCGGTTCCATGTCCAGCCATCGCCGGATCAACTCATCGGGCGGGCATCCGCCGGCAATGGCCCAGCCATTTACAGCTCCGATGGACGCCCCGACAATCAGGTCCGGCTGGAACACGTCCGCCAGCGCTTTCCAGGCTCCTGCCTGGTAAGCCCCATACATCCCGCCGGCCGAAAGGACGAGGGCGTTCATGATTGATGATTCAGTTTAGAACTTCCGCTTAGCGGCAAGATCCAGACCAAACGATGGCTGCATGGATGTTCCAGTGATGGAAAACGGAACCACTGTCATGGTTTTCTTCTTCAGCAATGGACTCACCGCCTTCAGTACCACCGCCTTGAATCCCGATGTTGTGTCGGACAACTTTCCATTGGTCCGCAAGAGTCCCTGCAGGTTCACCGCGTGGGTCAGCAAGTTGTAGGTGCCGCGAATCTGCGCGAACGTCCCCGGGGCGCTGAATGAGACATTCGATAACGTTGCAATTCCATTTTTCACCGAGACATGTCCCTTAAGATTCGAGAGCACCGTCTCAGGATCCTCTGCCTGCTGCTTCTTGTCCTCACCGCGCCCGCTTTCGGTTAGTTTGTTGAGCGGCGCCTGCACTGCCGCGTCCGTGAACCGATCGTTGCCCAACCCGAAGTCGCCTTCGAAGCCAAGTTTTTTCAGGAATCCCGGCGGGCCGGGCGGAACTTTAATGGACGCACGGAAGCGCGCGCTGCCGGTCATGGACGGATTCTGTTCTTCCGTAACCAGGCGCAGCAAATCATCGATGCGGCCGTCGTTCACCGTCATCTCCAGCGCCACCGCCTTTCCGTGCTGGCCAGGCTGGCCGGTGACGCGTCCGCTAGCCAGCGCCGTGGTGCGTTCAAAGTGAGATTTCACGGCCTGGAGATAGGTATCCCCGTTGGTTCCATCCACCAGCGCTCGAAATTCACTTGAAAGCTGAACAGTGTGTTTGCTTCCCGAAACGCGGAAGTCCGGTACATTCACCGCGCCTTCGGTTTCGATGCGGCCCAGCGTGCCGCCGAATTTTCCTTTGGAAGAGAGCGTTCCCGCTATGCCTTCGAACACGCCCAGGTTCGCACTTTCATAGTTGTAAGAGCCCGAGACCGGTGTGCTGCCAGGGTCGTCCTCATTCCACGGACCTACCTGACCGGTGGAATGAATTTCTCCCGGTGGCTCCGTGTTTTCGAGCGAAGCGCGAAATGTAATGGACCCGCTTCCGCCCACATGGCTGAGCGTGAGCCGGTGTATGTCCATCTTGAATGGATCTCCACCGGCCCGGCTAGCCATGAACTCCAGCACCGCGTCATCCGTGCTGATCTCGCCAATTGCCAGTGTGTCGTTCTTATTGCTGTCTGTTAAAGGCATCACCGGTGACGGTTGCCCGTTCGGATTTTTCGGCGGCACCGTCACATGCAATCCAACTACTTTAACCTCATCAAGATGCTTCTGAGGTCTCAACATGCCGATGTAGCTGGCTTTGACGATAAGCGTCCGGACGGTGATCAATGGCGGAAGGTCCTTGCGTTTCCGATGCTCGAAGCTGATTCCCTCCGCCACGAATCCCGGCGGAAAGTAAGTGCGGCGGAAACTGTGGATTTCCACCGTCCGGGCAAACCGGTCCTGCAATGCGGAGATGACCGCCTGATGCGTAAACGGCCAGTTCCGCACGAAAAGAACGGTTACAACCCCAAGCGCGATCACCACCAGCACCGCAGCAATCAAGAACCACCTGACCGCAGAGTGCTTAACGGTAATCAAAGAACGTACCAGTTTCAGTTTAGCTCGGTTCCGAGCGAACCGAAGAACCGAAGAACCGAAGAACCGCCGAAGCTAGCGCGCCAGCGCCAGCTTCGGCACGGTGCGAACAATATCCACCGGAATGATTCCATACCCGGCCAGCCGTTTGCCAATAAACCGCACATCCGCGATCCATCCCCGCTGCGTTTCCTTCCGCTGGAACTGATCGAACGCCAGATTCCCCAGCGAATAGAAGATCACTCCCTTGCCGTAGGCTTCCACCGGCTGCGTGACGTGCGGATGATGGCCCACCACTAAGCTGGCGCCGGCATCGATGGCCGCGTGCGCGAACTGGCGCTGTTGGGCGTTGGGCTTCTGCAGGTATTCGGTTCCGGCGTGCATGGAAACGATCACCACATCGCACCGCTCGCGAAGCTTCGTCACATCCTGCACCATCGCATCCGGGTCCATCATAGCCACGCGATCGTCCCGGTCCGTGTGGTTTCCGTTCGATTGATCGTAGGTGTATGCCAGAAACCCGAAGCCCACCTGGTTTCGTTCCAGGATGGTCCCCTCGTGGGCCAGCTCCGCCGTGGGGGCCGTGCCTACTGTCTCGATGCCGTTTTTCTGCAGCCAGTCGAGCGTAAATCCCACGCCATAACGGCCGCAGTCGCGGGCATGATTATTGGCCGTCGATACGATATCGATTCCGGCGATGCGCAGCGCCTCCACCATCTCCGGCTCGGCCTTGAACACCATTCCCGCTTCTACTTTGCGGCCGCGGTCGGAAAACGGAGCTTCCAAATTCACGAAGGCGATATCGGCCGACGAAAAAAGCTCCGCGACGCCGCGCAAGGGCGAAGCCGGATCATCCCGCTGGCGTGCCAGCGCTCCCACGAATCGCGACAACATCACATCGCCGCCCAGCAGTATCCGCGTGACGGGCACTCGCCGCGGTAGGGAAATGTCGCTTTGCGTCCGGCCCGAAAATAACCCCAGCGCTGGAAGCAGCAAAAAGCTGCGTCTGGTAGGCGTCAATTCAGGAACCTCGCCGCAGCTTTGTCCAAGAACCACAGCACGTTCGCTCCGTCGTGCGTTCCGATTTGCACCGGGTACTGCTTGGGATCGTAAGGTTCATGCAATATAGTGCGCAGCGGCTCGGCTTTATCTTCGCCGGCTACCAACATAACAGTGTTGCGAGCCGCTTCCAGCACGCCCGGCAACAAAGTGATTCGCCATTGGTGAAATTTTTCGACGTAGATCGCCCCCACCAGGCCATCATCGTTGTCGATTAATGGACTCCCAGGAAACAGGCTGGCCGTATGCGCGTCCGGTCCCATGCCGCGATGAATGATGTCGAACTGCGGGAATGTCCCAGGCGGTTTCAGCCCGAAAAACTTGCCGATGTCCTCCGCGTATAGCCGCGCCGCCGTTTCCGGGTCCAGCTCCGCTTGAATACGATGCACGTTGCCCGCCGGAAAACCGGCTGCGTCGATCAAGTGATCTTTCGCCAATTTGTAGTTGCTTTCAGGATCGTTCGGCGGCACGCCGCGCTCATCCACCCAAAACAGGTGCACGCGGCTCCAGTCGAACCCGGACTTCGCCAGCTCGCCGAACAACAGCTTGGGCGTCGATCCGCCCGATATCGCTAAACTCGCCAGCGGAGCCCCGCTCAGACTCTCCTCGAGCAAACTTAGAATCTTGACCGCGCAAGCCGCCGACGTTACCTGAGCGTCTTCGTAAATGTAAGAATGGATACTCATTCGCCTACGCCTCCGAAGTCGTGCACTCCGTCATGCTAGAATAAACCTGACCTCCCACACAACTGTCTCCGCCAAGTTGAACATTCAGGAGCAGGAACGTAGATCCGATTATTATGCACAAGCACGGGAAGAAAAAGATCCTGGCCGTAGTGGACGACCTGTTGTTCACCGTCAAGATCAGTGACGCCGCCAAACGCGCCGGCCTTGATGCCGAGTTTGTAAAATCGGAAAAGGATGTCATGGAGAAGGCCAGCGAGGAAAAACCGCTGCTCATCATCCTGGATCTGAATAACAGCTCAGTTCAGCCGCTGGAGCTGATCGCCAAGCTCAAGGGCGACGGCGATCTGCGGCACATCAGCTTGATCGGTTATTTGTCACACGTGCAAGGCGAGCTGAAGCAGAAAGCCCAGGAGGCCGGCGCCAATATCGTGATGGCGCGTTCGGCGTTTTCTCAAAACCTGCCCCAGATTTTGAAGCGCCACGCCGGTGTACGGTAGCATTCATTCGCAAGATTTCAAAAAAAAGGTTGGCGCCTTGCGGGCGCGCTCTTTGGCCATCGCTTGGGGCGTTCTGATTCAACCACCTGCCGTGAAAAAGTAACCCCCCACCTTAACCCGCCGGAACGCATCGCGGCTCAGTCGCACTTTGCAACAAAAATTTTCCACATCGCTTTTGGTGAAACAAGTGCTATCATATCGCCATAGCTAAATCATAGTTGTTGCCTACGCCAGAGTTGGCGTAGCGTTCGAATGGTGAGGTGGGTTAGTTCTCGCGGTTCGCTGCGTAACCACCTCATGTTTGATGCGCGAGACCATTCGTACGAGGGTACGATAGAGAACTGCGGAACCGTTGCGACCGTGGCGCCGATAGATCGTTGTTCGGCGCATCTCTCCAGCACCAGCAAGGCGTAAAGTCGCCTCGCTCGAGCCACCTGGCGGTTTACTCCAGGTCGATGTTGTTGGAAAGGAGTCGCCGACGGTATGTTCGCAACCCCGGGGAGTATCGCGGGCAACGCCAGCCAAGGCGCCAACGATCCTGAGGCCGCCGATTCTTCGTCTCAATCGCTGGATAGCCTGGAAATGGGAGAGGCCCGATCGCCTGAGGCGGTTGAACCCGATCCTGTCAACTGGCAGAACTTGGTAGAGCGCATTCATAAAGGCGAAGAATCCGGCATGGAGGAACTCTACCGGTTGTTTGGCAGAGGCATCCGTTATTATCTCTGCCGCCAACTGGGCCACCAGGAACTGGATGATAAGGTTCACGACACCTTCGTTATCGTGGTCCAGGCTATCCGCCGTGGAGAGCTCCGGGAGCCGGAGCGATTGATGGGCTTCGTTCGAACCGTAGTGCGCCGGCAAGTTGCCGCCTACATCGACGAAGCTGTCCACAGCCGCCGCGATGAGTTAAACCTCGATCTGGGTGTGCGCGTCGCGGATCGCCGCAATAACCCGGAGCAGAGCGCCGCTTTTCGCCAGAAAGTGGATCTCATGCTGGAGGTTCTCCGGAACCTTGCCGAGCGCGATCGCGAAATACTTACCCGCTTCTACCTGGATGAGCAAAGCCAGGAGACCATCTGCCGCGAGATGGTCTTGACCGAAACCCAGTTTCGGCTGCTCAAGTCGCGCGCTAAAGCTCGATTCGGAGAAATAGGAAAACGAAAGCTCTCGCAAAACCCGCTGATCTCAATTTCATTGAGAACTTCTGTGCGCTAGCGCCACTATGTCGCGAGACCATTCGGATTAGCATCGGGCGCCCTGGATTTGGCTCCCGGGGAGGTTCTTGTCTATGAACACTTGCTTTGAGTCGCACTTTCCTGACGAGGTTTTTGAAAAATATGTCATGGGAAAGCTCGCCAGCCTGGATTATGGTCCGTTAGAAGAACATCTGCTACTTTGTAGCACCTGCCAAACGCGCTTGAATCAAGTGGAAGAGTTTGTCCTGGTGATTCGTGCCGCGTTAACAAGGTTGGCCTCGAATCCCCACGCCAGATTCAGTGCTCAATCCGCCTACGCCCTGTAAAGCGGACCGAACCGCGACCGTGAGTGTGAGAACCTGTGAAAAAATCGGGAAGCACGCGGGGTTGGCAGACGGAAGCGTCTGCCCCACGTTGACGCACAAGGATTTACGATTAAGTAATGCAGGCGCTTTCGCCTGCGAACCGATTTTTTCACAGTTCCAGCTATTTTCCAAGTACCTCGCTTTAAGAACTAACTCTGGCACGCGGTTCCCACGACGTCCGCATAGTCCTTTGCAAATAAATACGGTAGTACCGGTAGGACAAATACAGCAGAGGCAAAACCAGAATGCCGGCCTGCCATCCCCACAAGCGGCTGGCCACGATAGTCAGCGTCGCAATGAACCCGCCCACCAGATAATACGCAATCAGGTGCTGGCTCAGCTTGAACCACACCGCACGGAATCGCTGATCCTCCGACAAGGCGATCATTCCCGCTACCAGCCCGGTGTTGGTGACGAAGTACAAAAAGGCGGCTAGCGGCAGCATCTGCGGAATCTTCTGCAACCCGTGGGCTAGCTCATAGTGCGATGGATTGTAAGCAACCGTAACTCCGATCACCGTTGCTCCCAGATTGAAAAAAACTTGCCGCGCTTTGCGCTTTCCCCTCGGTCTCCAAAGACATTGCACCAAAGTGGCCGCGAATCCGATCAGTACCGCTTCTCCCAGCGAGAAATTTGCAATGCCAATCAAAATGAATGCGAAACTGGTGGAAACATTGGCTCGAACCCGCGGCAATCTCAACTTCAGCGTCGCCCCCAACAATGCCAAAGCCAGATAGGCCAGGAACTCTTGAGGATCGGCACACCGGAACTGCAGTAGGCCATCCAGAAATAGATACATCCCTATACCCACGATGCAGTGGAGGTAGACTGTTTGTCTTGGAACCATCCCCCAGCGTGAGGCAATTGCGCAGCCAGTCAAGCTACTAAAGAATCAGTTGGTTAGAGATTTGTTTTTCCCTCCGGTCAGCCAACGTGTCGCTAAGGTTGCGCCAAGTTGTCTCAGGTTTTTCTAATCCACCCGTAGCGCACGCACTTTTTGCGTGCCGCGTCGCCACTCCTGGCGACGCCTAGAACACCCGTCGGCTCAAACGCTCCAAAGTGAACTTGGCTGTCTCCGCCACGGCCATCACTGCCATCACGCCCGCCTGCACGGGATCCGTCACCACCAGATCCGCGGCATCCGGTACGCTCCCCGCCATATTTAAGCTGATTACCAGCAGCCCCTGGGCACGCACTTCCCGGACCGCCGTTTCAATCTCCCCACCCATCAGTGAGCCCGCCAGCACCAGCGCCCGTGCCCGAGGTAACCGCGCCACCGCCCGTACCGCATCCGCCAGCGGTTGTTCCCCAACCAATGGAATGGTGTCCACCGAAATGTGTTCCCCCCGAATGTTGTGCCGGTCCGCTTCCGAAATGGCTCCAATGGCCACCTGTCCCACCTGCGCGCCGCCGCCCACGATAATGATCCGCTTGCCGTAGATCTTCTGCAGGGTCTTGACTACATTGACCGCGCTAACGATCGCCAATTCTTGCAGATCAGCCTGTAGCACTTCGGGCGCCACGGGCAAATCGATCTCGAAATAAATTCGTGACTCCGGCGGCTTCTCTTCGATGATCTCCACCGACAGGATATCGCCGCGGTGCCTGGCAATCACGCCAGTCAGCTCATGCAGGACACCTGGCCCCGATCGCGCTACCACCACCAATCCGATGCGGGCCTCGCTCATTGAATTTCGTACTTGCGCAGCAGGCCTTCCCAGTACCCCTGCGCCTTTAGAAGTAACTCCACCACCTCCCGCACCGCCCCTTTGCCGCCGGCGCTTTGGGTGACATATTTGGCCGAACGCTTCACTTCCGGACGCGCGTTCGCCGTCGCGATCCCCAGGCCTACGCGATTCATCACCACTACATCGGTGAAATCGTCGCCGATATAGGCCACTTGCGAGGATTTCAACCCGGCGCGCCCCAGAATCTCCTCGAGGATTGGAATCTTCTCGATGTGCCCCTGGTAAACATACTTCATTTTGACCTGCTTGGCGCGGACTTCCGTCGCCGGTGACACCCGTCCGCTGATCACTCCCGTATCGATGCCGTTCCAGGCCAGCCACTGCAATGCAATGCCATCCTGCGAATCGAATCCCTTGGTTTCCACTATGTTTCCACTCGCGTCCGGGACGCCGTATAGCCGGCCGTCGGTCAGCACGCCATCCACATCCATCAAAAGCAGCCGGATTTGGGCCGCTAGTTCAGAAGACATGCCTCCCATGGTACGACAGGTACGGGAAAACTAGACGCGAAACCCAGGCCCGAAACCTTACGTCTCTCTTTGATAAGCGAGCGATGTGGTATACAATCACTCCAGGGGAGCCGGACCCATGCGCTACTTCGTCCTGACAGTCCTTTCTCTGAGCTTCTTGGGAACTGTTTTCGCCCAAGGTCACCAGGGTCCTTATTGGTCTTTGGGTGGATACGGGAACGTCGTCTTTCCTGGAACGGGCCACGCTCCTGCCGGAGGATTTACCGGATCCAATTACCTCGCCAGGCCTGGAAACGGAGCCGGCGGCGCGGCGGTTGCGCACCCGCAGCACCGTCGGTCGTCCGTAGTCCTTTATCCCGTCTACTACGGAGCCGGTGCGTACGATCCCTCTTATTATGGTGACCAGTCGCAACAGCCTGCCGCGGATCCGAATGCCCCTCCCTCAGTGGTAATCAACCAGAACTTCGTTCCGCCGCAAGGAAATCCAGCGGTTCGCGAGTACGATGCCGGCGCGCCGCCCGATCAGCCGTCGGGAATGAGGCTCTATCAGAATTCCAGCCATCCTTACGAGGATGCCGAACCCACTCTCTATCTGATTGCCTTCAAGGATCACAGCATCGTTCAAGCCCTGGGTTACTGGATGGAGGGCGGAGCGCTCCATTACGTCAGCGTCGAGCACACCTTGAACCAGGTCAGCATGGATCTCATCGATCGTGACCTTTCCCAGCGCCTCAACGACGAACGCGGCGTCCAGTTCAAGTTACCCGCCCGGTAAACCCAAAAAATCTGGGGACATGACGGGCTAGCGTCCGCAATTTTTCCCGGCCCATCAACCTGCAAAATACTCCCGCACAAAATCCACATCCCCTTCCAGAAAATCCATTTCCTGGAGCTCCCCGCGCCCCACCCATCGCAACTCCTCAAAATCCAGGTTCCGCGGCTCGCCCTCAAAATCCACCACGCGATAAAAAATCAATAAAATCCTCGAACGCCCGGGATACTGGAACTCATAGCGCGTGATCTCACCGTCAATTCGCGCGCAAATACCCAGCTCTTCGCCAAGCTCTCGCACCAGCGCGGCTTCCGGCTTCTCGCCAGCTTCTACCTTCCCGCCCGGAAATTCCCATTTGAGCGGATGCTGGCTGTCCGGCTTTCGCTGTCCCACCAGCACCCGCCCCTCACGCTCAATCACCGCGGCTACTACAGTGGTCACTTTAAGTATTTCCCTTGGCGCAACTCCTCAAGCAGCGAAGTCGACCGAATCCGCCAGCCCAGCATGCTCCGCGCCTTTTCGGACGAGACCAGCTGATCCAGAACCAGCGCGTCGGCATAAGCACCCAGCGTTTTGCGAGCTTCTTCGAGCGGCCACGATTCAGTTCGCCCTTCCGCGCCAGCACCCAAACTCGCTGCTTCGGCGATCTCGCGAACACGGAAGCCGGAGCCATCCGTAGCCAGCAGCAGCGTACCCGGCGCGGCATGCTCAAAGGCGCGCACGTACAGATCGGCCAAATCATCCACGTGAACCAGTGGCCAGCGATTCTCGCCTGTTCCTACGTATCGCGCCGCACCGGACTCTCGCGCCGACTTCACGAAATCGGCGGGAATACCGCCGCCGTGTCCGTACACCACGCCCGGCCGGATCACAATCGATCGCACTCCCTTCCCGGCAGCATCGAGCACCATCTGCTCCACTCCCGGGCGCCAGGCCACCAGAGCCGCGGGATTCACCGGCCAAGTCTCATCAGCTATCTTTCCGCCGGTATCGCCCAACACCCATATGCCGCTGGTATAAACCAGCGGCTTGCCGCTATCGCGCAAAGCATCCAGCATCACCCGCACCGCTTCCTGATCGATGCGGCCGTCGTTCGTTGTCCCGGCGTGGATGACGCCGTCGGATTCCACGGCTGCCTTACTCAAGCTCGCCGGAGCATTGAGGTCTCCAGAGGTTGGAACAATCCCTCGGGTGCTCAGCCGGCGCGCCGCTTCGTCGGACCGCGCCAATCCGCTAACAGAATGCCCCGCGGCCAGCAATGCGTCCGCAACCGCGCCTCCGATGTAGCCCGTGGCGCCGGTCAAAAAGATTTTCAGTTGCATAATGAAAAAGAGACCGCGCCTTGTACAGCGAAGCCTTCCTCGATCATTTCAAAAATCCGCGCAACGTGGGAGAGCTCCATCCGCCGGCCCTGGCCATCGAGGTCTCGAATCCGGCCTGCGGCGACATCCTGCGATTGTCCGCCCGCTTCGAAAATGGCAGAATCGCCGGCGTCAGTTACAAGGTGCGTGGCTGCACGGCATCTATCGCCAGTGGTTCCGCATTGACCGAATGGATGAAGGGAAAAACGCGGGATGACCTGGCGGCGCTCAAGCCCGAGACAATTGAGGCGGCCGTAGGCGGCTTGATTCCCGAATCGAAACACGCCGCCGTGCTGTGTGTGGATGGCGTGAAAAAGCTATTATCGGAATCCAGGCCATGAATCCCATCGAAACAGTTCTCGAATTTCTCAACCGCATCAACCAGCGCGACGTCGACAAGCTGGCCGGGCTGATGACCGAAGATCACGTCTTTGTAGACTCACTGGGAAACCGCGTGACCGGCCGCGAAAAAATGCGTGCCGGATGGCGCACCTACTTCACCATGTGCCCGGACTACTGGATCTCGCACGAACAGATTTTCCGCAACGGAGAGATGGTAGCCGTCTTCGGATCAGCCGGCGGCACTATCAGCGGCAAGAAATGGCAGACCCCGTCGGCCTGGCTGGCGCTAATCGAAAAAGGCCAAGTAAAAGAATGGTGCGTCTACGCCGACAACAAACCCGTCTACGAAATCCTGGCAGCAGCCAAGCCCCGATCCATCACCCCCTAACCAGCAACCAGAAACCAGAAACCCGCCCCCTTGTGCCACAATTGTGGACAGAGGTCTGTTTGGCAGACGCGCGCAGTACGACACGAGCCGCGAGCCCCGGCTCGGTTGGATCCATCCGCCTGATGGGCGTTCCAATCCGCCTGCATTTCACTTTTGTTCTGCTGTTGATCTTCCTGATCGTCATCGGCCTGGGAAGCAATCAGTCTCCATCGAACTTCATCATTTTCATTCTGGCCCTCATCGCTTCCGTTCTGCTGCATGAGCTGGGGCACGCCTTCATCAGTTCGTTGTATGGAATCCGCACCCTCGAGATCATGATGTTTCCCATCGGCGGCACCGCCCGCCTGGAGCGTCCCGCCAAACCCGCCGAGGAGTTCTGGATCGCATTGACCGGCCCGCTGGTGAATCTGCTGATCGCCGGCTCCATATTCACGGTGCTCTACATCCAACACAAAACCGTCAATCTATTCGCATTCGAGCAGCCGTCTGAGGGAAATCTGGCCGATCGCATTGCTCTCAGCAACCTGATCCTGGCCGGATTCAATCTGCTTCCCGCCTTTCCCATGGACGGTGGGCGAATGCTGCGCGCCCTGCTTTCCCGCATTCGATCCGAGTACGAAGCCACGCGCATCGCCACCTGGTCGGGAAGGATGCTGGCCATCAGCATGGGCCTCTACGGGTTCGTTTATCTGCCCATGCTGACGTTCGTCGCATTCTTCATTTATCTCGGCGCGGCTAATGAGGGTGCGGCTTCGCGCGGCCGCTCCCTTACGCAGGGCATCCCCGTGCGCGCGGCCATGGTTACCGACTTTCGCGCCCTCTCGCACGGCAGCACCATTCGCGACGCGGCCAATCTTCTGCTGGCCTCTTCCCAGCAGGATTTTCCGGTGGTGCACGGCGATCAGGTGGTGGGGTTGCTAGGCCGAAACGCGCTGCTTCGAGGAATGGCGCTGGAGGGTCCCGACTCCTACATCGCCGCGCACATGGAACGCGAATTCACCAGCATTTCCCCCGATAATGACCTGTCCGAGATTTTGCCGCTCATGGCCGGCTCCGGCGTCTGCGCCTTGGTGATGCAGGATGAAAAGCTGCTGGGACTGCTGACCTCGGAAAACCTGTCCCAATTTCTTTTGCTGAGGAGCGTTGGGCTGCAGCCATGACCGGGCGGGTTTCGATAACGCTGGGCTGCCTTCTGCTTGCTGCCTGCTTCCTTCTTTCCGCCGCCAATATCAAGCTCTTTCTGAAAGACGGAACCTATCAGTTGGCGCGCGAATACAAAGTGGAAGGTGACCGCGTGTCATTCCTGAGTGTCGATCGCGACGAGTGGGAAGATCTTCCGCTGTCGCTGGTGGATTTGGAAAAAACGCAGGCCGCCATCAAGCAGCGTGAAGAAGCGGCGCGCGAAGATGCCATCTCGATCAAGGAAGAAGAAAAAGCCTTGAAGGAAGCCGCGCATGAAATCCAGCGCGTTCCCAAGCAGGAGGGCGTCTACCTGGTAGAGGGCGACAAGATCACCCCGGTCAAAGTGGGTGAATCGAAAGTAGTCACCAATAAGCGCCGCAGCATCTTGAAAGCTCTCAGTCCCATACCCATCGTCACCGGAAAAGCCACGCTCGAGCTGGATGGTCCGCACTCTTCCACCGGCACCGCCAATCGCGAACCCGAGTTTTATATTCGTCTCTCCCAGGAAGAGCGCTTTGGCATCCTGCGCATGGGTGAGCACAAAGGAAATCGCGTGGTAGAAAAGCTTACCATCGTCCCCGTGACCAAAGAAACGGCGGAGGAACCGGACATGGTGGACACTTTCCGCAAACAGGTAGGCGACCAGGTCTACAAAATCTGGCCCCAAAAACCCCTGGATCCGGGCGAATACGCCGTGGTCGAATACACCGAGGGAAAAGTGAACATGCAAGTCTGGGACTTCTTCATCGCCCCAGGAACCGGCAAGTAAGCTCTACACAAAGCCGCTCTGGTCGCTACTTCCCCGATACTCTGAAAGCGCACCTGCCGTGCTGGAGGCTCCCTTTGCGACGCTTGCTTGCGACGCTTGCTCTCTGTACTTCACTCCTTTGTCCGGTGGCGCTGCCGCTTTTAGCGCAGCGTGGGACAGTGCTCCAACAGGACAAGCAGACCAAAACCGTCTATATCACCCGCAGCGGGAAGAAGGACGCGAAGGTGAAAGGGTACACTGCCTGTAAGGTTTGTCACCCGCCCGAGTGAGCGGGCCCGAGACGGTACAGCGGTCCTCCGGTTGGCGCGAATCCGTTGCCGGGCCTCTTCGAGACGTCTTGCTCGAACACACCAGACTCCTCAGTTTCCCCTCCATGCGATCTTTCGGATTTGGCGATGGACCGCGTTCCAGCCACAGATCCTTCGGATCAGTTGGATTACCGCCGAGCTCCAACGTGATGAAATGGTCTTCCTCGTAGTTCTTGACATTGCTGTCGGCGTAGCCATCTTCGCGAATCTGCTGAGTTTGGGGATGAAGAAAATGAGTCAGAATAAGCGAGGAATCCCGGACGGGCGGCGTCAAAACAATAGGCGCGGCGGCCGAATCGATTAGGGAGCAATGATATAGTGAAGTCGCTGGCCTAGCGAATGTGCTGCCTGGTCGCCCTGAGTTCGGGTACACAGTCCGTGCAAAGGTGGATAATCTTATGGCGGGAAACGGTTCCAATGCGGATGGTCCGGTCCTAAACCTGCTTCAACAAATGAATGAGCGCATCGACCAGCGCTTTGACGAACTAGATCGCCGATTCGGATCGGTTGACAGCAGACTGGACCGCGTTAACGACACGCTGGCATCGGTCCAGACTCAGCTTGGGGCGCTGACCAGCCAGATGGGGGCCATGACCAAAATGGTCCGACCGGTTTGATCGAGAACACACTTCTGTGATTCATACCCAAGCCGCCCAACAAAAAGCCATTGACGCGCTCAACGTTCGTATCTCCAAGCTAGAAGACGAAAAAAGATCGTCCTAAATTTTCCGCGTCTTCACCCCAACCCCCTGAAAAATTCCAAGCTCTTCCGCGCGCAAACTTCCCAACGATACTCCTGCGCCCGCGCCAATCCGGCCGTCCGCAATTGTTGCTGCAGGCTGGGCGACGCCAGCAGCTTCTCCAGCGCCGCTTGAATCTCCGCTGCGCTGCGCGGATCCACCAGCAGCGCGCCTTCCCCCGCCACCTCCGGCAAGCACGACGTGTTCGAAGTGATTACCGGAACTGCGGCCGCCATCGCCTGCGCCACCGGAAAACCGAAGCCTTCGTAGAGCGACGGATAAACGAAAGCGGTCGCCCCCGCCGTCAGACCGGGCAATTCATCCTCCGGGACGTAGCCCAGATATCGAACGCCCGGCGGCCGCGACGCCAGGCGCGCCAGCGTCTTTCCCGCCGACCAGCCGGATGCCCCGGCGATCACCAAATCGAAGTCGTTGCGTAGCCGCATGCCTTGCCAGGCGTCCAGCAGCGTGTCGATGTTCTTGCGCGGTTCAATGGTCCCTAGAAACAACACGTAGGGCCGCTCGCTCGGACGGGCCTGCGCTCCAAAGTAAACTTCCGGGACTCCGGAGTGGATCACCTGGATGCGCGCCGCATCCAATCCCAGCAGCCGCACGGCGTCCTGCCGGGTGTTCTCGGAAACCGCGATCAGCCCGTTCGCGCGCTTCAAAACTCTTTCCGCGAAGCCTTCATCGGCCTGAATATTCGCAGGCGTGTGCAGCTCCGGCATCAGCCGGCTGGTCAGATCGTGAATGGTGGCCGTCAGCTTGGCTTTTCCCGGAGGATTGCGCACCATGTTCGAGGCATGGAAGACGTCGATTTTCGGAGTCATCCAATTCAACAGCGGCAAACTGCCCTGCAGATTGGCCAGATATACCAGCGCGAGCTGCGAATAGGTCCGCGCCGGACCCAGCATGGAGGCCTCATGATTCAGCGCGGCCAATTTGTTCAACGCCGGAAACGTGAGGATCTGCTCGTTTCCGGCATAATGCCAAAGGTGCTGGATCCAGTAATAGGTGTAGGTCTTTACGCCCGCACTTCGCAACAGCACCGGTGTGGCATCAATCAGAATTCGCATTTGTCAGCAGGAATACGCGCAACCGCCCCGGCAAGTTCGACCCAGTTTCAAAGTGTGGGGCAGGTCGCCAACCTGCGCAATCCGCTCGCGTTCCAAAAGGTTCGACGTCCCAGAAGCTGTCCGGTTAGCAGCAAGAAAACTTCAGCGATACCCGAGGTTAGCACGTAGGGGCTGTGGCTATTCCCAATTTTGAAGCGAGGAGGTATCATCAGCAAAATGGAGAACGAGGCAGCAGCGGCAATTCGCCGCGGCGATGTAGCCGCCCTGAATCTGTTCCTTTCGCAGCATCCCGCGGCTGCGAGCGCGCGAATTGACGGTCAGAGAACCCTGCTCCACGTCGCCACGGACTGGCCCGGCCATTTTCCAAACGTCCGCCAGACCATCATGGCGCTGGCTCAGCGCGGAGCGGATTTGAATGCGCCATTTCACGGGCCCCATTCTGAAACTCCGCTTCATTGGGCCGCGAGTTCCGACGACCTTGACGCGCTGGATGCCTTGCTCGATCTCGGCGCGGACATAGAGTCGCCGGGATCGGTGATTGGCGGCGGAGCGCCTTTGTCGGATGCCGTTGCCTTCGGCTGTTGGCGCGCGGCACGCAGACTCATCGAGCGGGGCGCTCGCTCTACCCTCTGGCAAGCCGCAGCCTTGGGACTAATGGATCGCCTCCAGGAACACCTTGCGCGAGATCCGAAACCTTCTCAGCGTGATGTAACCAATGCGTTTTGGAATGCCTGCCACGGAGGCCAACTGGAATCCGCCCGTTACCTTCTGGCACAGGGCGCCGACCTGAACTGGGTGGGACACGGCGAACTGACACCACTGGATGCTGCCGTCCGTGAAGGACACCAGGAAGTGATCACCTGGCTGCGCGCCCAGGGTGGTGTCTCGCAAAAGCCGGCGTAGAGTGAAAAAATCGGTTGGCGGGCGGAAGCGCCACAATTGCATGCCGTTGTGAAAAAGTAAGTTGTGAAAAAGTAATGTGTTACCAAGCCGCGACCGTGAGGGAGCCGGTGCTTTCTGGTTCTGCCCCCACGTTGACGCACAAGGATTTACGATTAAGTGGCGCAGGCGCTTTCGCCTGCGAACCGATTTTTTCACAGCTTCTAAGAACTAAGCGACCTCTGCCTTTCATCTTTTCAGGCCGTTTTCTGAAGTTTTGTGTAGCAGCGTTCCCGCAATGGGGATCTGTCGTCGTACTCCGGCACGCCGTGACGCCACCCGCCAGCATTCTACCCGTTCGGCGTACACTAGTCCTCAGATGAAAATTGCGAAGGCCACTCAAAGCTACGAAGCCTGGCTCGCCAGGCGCATCAACTTGCTGCCGGCCGATCTGAAGCGCAAACACCGAGCCATGGCCCAGGACGTGTTCCCCTTTCTGCGCGCCACGTTTTATCGCTGGATGCAGCTCTGGCCGGAAGTATGCGCCCAGGAGAACCGCGCCCCGAAAGTGCTGGCCGTGGGCGACCTCCACGTTGAAAATTTTGGAACGTGGCGAGACGCGGAAGGCCGGCTGGTGTGGGGCATCAATGATTTTGACGAGGCTTACAGCCTGCCGTTCACCATTGACCTGGTGCGGCTCGCCGCCAGCGCTCACATCGCCATTCGTGAAGCGCGCCTGCAGATCGCTCCTGGCGATGCCTGCGACGCAATTCTCGATGGCTACAAGAAGGGCCTGCGCATAGGCGGCTCGCCGGTTGTACTGGCCGAGAAACACCCCTGGCTGCGTGCCATGATGACCGGAGTTTTGCGCGACCCCGAGCAATTTTGGGCAAAAATGGACAGATTGACGACACTGAGAAGCCGTGTTCCCAAGAGCGCTCTCAAGGCCCTGGAACGTTTGCTCCCTGCCAGAAACCTGGAATACCGCATGGCCCACCGCATTGCCGGCCTCGGCAGCTTGGGGCGCGAGCGATTCGTGGCCCTGGCGATATTCGAAGGCGGAAAAATCGCCCGCGAAGCCAAAGCGCTGGCGCCGTCCGCCTGTGTCTGGGCCGCCGGAGGAAAAACTTCGGAGCGGATTTTGTACCAGCAGATCCTGGACCGCTCCGTACGCGCCATTGATCCCTGTGTGCGCCTCAAAGGCCGTTGGATTGTGCGCCGTCTGGCGCCGGATTGCTCGCGCGTGGAGCTCACCTCCATGCCCCGGGAACGCGACGAAGGAAAATTGCTGCACGCCATGGGCTTTGAAACAGCCAATGTCCACCTGGGCACGCCCGCGGCCATCAAGGCCCTGGTTCAGGATCTGAATCAGCGGCCGGTCCGCTGGCTGCACAATGCGGCTGCTAACATGGTGAAGGCCATTACCAAGGATTGGCGCGATTGGCGCGCCGGTGTCTAACTCAAAATCATGCGACGTTCCTTTTTCGCTCTCCTGGCGCTCTCCGCCTTGACGCTTCCAGCTTCCCGCTTGCTCGGCGCCGAGTATTTTATGTACGCCGGCGCCTATACTCCGCGGGCCGACGGCATCTACGTCTGGCGCTTCGATTCCGCAACGGGCAAGCTCACACCGTTAGGTCTTGCGGCGAAATCCCAGAATCCGTCCTTTCTCGCGGCGCATCCCAATGGGCGCTTTTTATACGCCGTCAATGAGGTATCCCGCTTCGAAAAACTGCCCAAAACCGGTGGGGTGAGCGCTTTTGCCATCGATCCGGCTACCGGAAAGCTCAAACTGTTGAACCAGCAGCCTTCCTCCGGCGATGGTCCCTGTCACCTCGCGCTCGACCGTCAAGGGAAATGCCTGATCGTTGCCAATTACAACAACGGCAGTATCGGCTCATATCCCGTGGGAAGCGACGGAATGTTGAGCCAGGTCACCGGATTTTTTCAACACAAGGGCGCCGGCGCCATTCCTGAGCGCCAATCCGGGCCGCACGCCCACTGCGTGGCCATATCTCCGGATGACCGCTTTGCGCTGGTGGCGGACCTCGGCCTGGATGAAGTGCTGATCTACCGTTTGAACGCAGCCGCCGCCCGTATGGAAGTAAGCGATCCGCCATTCGTGAAAGTGGCGCCTGGCTCCGGGCCCCGCCATCTGGCCTTCCACCCCAACGGCCGGTTTGTATATTTGATCAACGAAATGGGCTCCAGCATTGTCACCTTCGCCTACGATGCGCAGGCCGGGACTCTGCGCCAGCTGCAATCTGTCTCTACGCTTCCCAAGGATTTCAAAGGCCAGAACGATGACGCCGAGATTCAGGTGCACCCATCCGGCAAATTTGTGTATGGGTCGAATCGGGGCAACGACAGTATCGCTGTGTTCGCGGTCAATCCAAAAACGGGCACGCTCACCCTGGTGGAGATTGTCCCCACCCAAGGCAAAACCCCGCGCGGTTTCGGCATCGATCCCACTGGCGCCTATCTAATTGCGGCCAACCAGAATTCCGACAACATAGTGGTTTTCCGCATTGACCAAAACTCGGGACGTTTGAAACCAACCGGCCAGGTTGTAGAAGCCCTAACGCCGGTCTCAGTAGTTTTCGTCCCAGCGAAATAATCCGCGTTCATCAGCGTTCATCAGCGGCTAATCTTTAACCAGCTCAATCCGAATCTTATCCGGCCCTTCCAGAAACCCGTCCGCGTCCACCTCGATACCCGCTTTGCGCAGCCGCTCCTTGGCCGCTCCGAGATCATCCACGCTGAACGCGATGTGATCAATCACGCGATTCTTTGAAGATTCAAACGATTTCCGGTCCTTCCACAACTCCGGAAAAGTTTGCCGCGCATGCTCCATGGGAAAAATAATGATGTTGACGTTGTCCATCATGAGCGACGCCGCCGGCGCAACCTGGAATCCTTTGTAGAAGCGCGGCTCGCGCGACGGATTGCGGCTGCCGCGCATCACCGCCCCGAAGTTCGCCGCATACCATTGGCCGGCCGCGATGGGATCCTCGCTGAATAAATGCAGGTGCCCGAAATGATGATGCGTGGACGTATTCAGCTCAATCAGCTCGTGCCCCGGCCCGTCCACGTAAGCGTAATAGAACCCCGGCGTGTTCGCCAGCCCGCTGATGTCGGTGATCGGCGTCTGGAATATCGTTCCCATATCGAGTTGCTTCCGGTATGTAGCCGGCATGTCTTCCGCGCCCCAACCGATGTGCCAGATGGCCGAGACAACTTCAAACGGCGCTGGACTCGAGACCTTATTGAAAAGAATCCACGATTTTTGCGCCCAAACCGCGTCCTGCCCCTTGTAGCTCGACTTTTCACAATCGAAATGATGCGTGTAAAACTCAATGGCCGCCGCCGGATCGGTGGAATTCAGGTGCACGTGATGAAAGTGCGCCACCGGCTTCTCCTGAGCCCAGGCAGCCAGTACCCCGAGGCAAATAACCAGGCACCGATTCATTTCGCTGGCATTATATCAGTGCTATCCAACGAGACGAAAACCGTGTGGGTTCCTGGCACTGCAAAATCTGCCAAGCGACGACGTGGCGAACGCACTCATGCGTGCAGCGTTCACACTCGTGTGAACGCCTGGAACTTACCGCATCACTGGTGTTCGCAGGAGTGCGAACACGGCACGCATGGATTGGTGCGCCACTGCCTTAAACTGACCACTACCGGCCGGCGCACGCGCCTAGAATAGAACGTAGTGGCAAAACTCGCCCTTTGGTTGTGCGCCCCAGCTCTTCTTCTAGCCCAAACCGCCGACAACGTGCTGCTGGTAGTCAACCGGGCTTCCCCACTTTCGCGCCAGATCGGCGAGTATTATGCCCAGCGCCGCCATATTCCCATGGCCAACGTCTGCCGCTTGAACGCCAAGGTGGATGAAGAAATCTCCCGCGACGATTTTGACCAGCAGATCTCTGCTCCGATATCCAGCTTCCTGCGCTCCCGGCATTTGGAGGAAAAAATTCTCTACATCGTCACCACTTCCGGAGTGCCCTTGCGCATCAAGGGCAGCGGCGGCCCCATCGCCGAAGCGGCATCGGTGGATTCCGAACTGACACTGCTCTATTCCGACCTGCGCTCCAAGCCGCACACTTTACCCGCCGGCATCAGAAATCCATTCTTCGGCAAGATGAACGCCGTGTTCCGTCACCCGAACTTTCCAATTTATCTGGTCACGCGGCTGGCCGGTTACGATTTCCCGGACGTTCAGGGCATTATCGACCGCGCCTTGCTGGCCCGTAATCGCGGCATGTTTGTCATCGATCTAAAAGCCAGCGACAGCACGCCCGGCAATACCTGGCTGCGCGAAGCGGCGCGCGCGCTCCCACGCGATCGCGTGGTGTTGGATGAATCGGCGAAAGTTCTCCGCGATCAGCAGAATGTGATTGGCTACGCCTCCTGGGGCTCCAACGATCCCGACCGCAAGCAACGCCATCTCGGCTTCCGCTGGCTTCCCGGCGCCATCATGACGGAATATGTTTCCACCAATGGACGTACCTTCACGCGTCCACCCGACACCTGGAATCTCGGCGCCAACTGGAGCGATCCGAAGGGCCTGTTCTTTGGCTCGCCACAAACCTTGACCGCCGACTACATCCACGATGGCGCCACGGGAGCTTCGGGCCACGTCTACGAGCCCTATCTGGGGTACACTCCGCGGCCGAATATCCTGCTGCCGGCTTACTATCATGGCCGCAACTTGGCCGAGAGTTATTATCTGTCCATCTCCGCGCTGAGCTGGATGAATATCGTAATCGGCGATCCGTTGTGTTCTATTGGAAAACCGTGAAGGACCGTTTCTCGTTTCTCGTTTCTCGTTAGGGCCTTTCTGCCTGATCGATGACCATGGTGTCTTGCAGGGCGCTTTGCGGTTCGAGCCCGAGCCCAAGTTGATCCCGCAATGCCGTCAGGAGGGATGCCCTTTCCGCGAAGGCCCAAAGATCGCATCCCTCGAACAGAGATGCCATTGTGGGCTTGAAGGGCGAGGCTCCATCCTTGACCAGAGCATCGAACGCGGCTTGGCCCTCCTGCCGGTCGCGAAGATGCGGCCCTCCTTTTGCCACCACCAACAAATAAACAGGTATCTCCTTTGACTCATGATGAAATTTCAGCCTGAAGCGATCCGCCAGTACGGGCGCAAGCACCTTAGCTGTAATGTCGAAGCGTGCGGTCTCGATCCAGCTCGGACCCGAGACCTGAGAATCATGCAACCGGTAGGCAAACCGTATGAGCTGCTTCAGCGTCACGTTGGTTCCAGTGAGACCGTCTGGTTGAGTGCGAATCTCACCCGGTGGACCTCCGGACTTGTTTCGCGTTATCGACTGGCCAAAAGTCGCGGACGCGATTACAAACGCACATGCCAAGGTTCGCAGCATCCTCTTGCTCCTTTGGAATACTGACGCCCACCACCCCCGAATGCGTGCACCCGAACATTCCTAACGAGAAACGAGAAACGAGAAACGTTTTCCCGCCCCACTCGACATTCCCAACCAGAAACGAGAAACTAGGAACTAGAAACGTTTTCCCGCAATGATCCAACTCTCCGGCGCCGGCAAGCGCTTCGGCCACAAGCTGCTTTTTGAGAACCTGAACTGGCTGATCACCTCCAAAGATCGCGCCGGACTGGTAGGCGCCAATGGCACCGGCAAAACCACTTTGCTTAAGATTCTGGCTGGCATCGAAACGCTCGAATACGGCAGCCTTAGTGTCACTCGCGGCACCAGCTCCGGCTATCTGCCTCAGGACGGTCTTTCGCTCTCCGGCCGCAGCGTCTTCTCCGAGTGCATGTCGGTTTTCGCTTCGCTCCAGCAGATGGAGCAGGAGATGGAAGATCTCACGCACAAGATGGCCGAGATCGACCCGGCGGGCCCGGAATACGCCCAGGTGGCCGATCGTTTTCATCAACTGGACAGCGAATTCCGCACGCGCGATGGCTACGCCATTGAGGCCCAAGTGGGAACGGTGCTGGCTGGTCTTGGCTTTCCGCATTCGGACTGGCATCGGCGCACGGAACAATTCTCGGGCGGCTGGCAGATGCGCATCGCCCTGGCCAAGTTGCTGCTCGAAAAACCCAACCTGCTGTTGCTCGACGAACCGACCAATCACCTGGATCTCGAAGCGCGCAATTGGCTGGAGCAGTACCTCAATACCTATCCATTCGCTTACGTACTGATTTCGCACGACCGCTATTTTCTGGATGTAACCGTAAACAAGACCGTCGAGATCTGGAATCGCGGCGTCCACTTCTACAGCGGCAATTACGAAAAATACCTGGCGCAGAAACAGGAACGCGCCGAGCAGCTGGAAGCCGCCTATCGCAACCAGCGCGAACGCATCGAACAGCTGGAAGCCTTCATCAATCGCTTCCGCTATCAGGCCACCAAGGCCAAGCAGGTGCAGAGCCGCATCAAAGAACTCGATAAAATTGAGCGCATCGAGCTTCCGGAAGAAGAAAGAACCATTCACTTCTCATTCCCGCAGCCGAAACCGAGCGGCCGCATCGTGGCCGAGTTCCAGAATGTCTCGAAAAGCTATGGCGAGAAATTCGTATTCGGCGGAGTGAACTTCATCATCGAACGCGGCGACCGCATCGCGCTGGTGGGAGTAAATGGGGCAGGGAAATCCACGCTCATCAAGCTGCTGACTGGCAATGAGCCGCTGACCTCGGGCGAATACCGTCTCGGCCACAACGTGGAAGTGGACTACTTCGCCCAGGATCAATACAAAGAACTCAACCCCAATATCAAGATGCTCGACGACCTGCAGAACATGGCGCCGCGCTCCACCAATACCGAACTGCGCAGTTTGCTGGGCTGCTTCCTGTTTTCCGAAGACGATGTATTCAAACGCATCGGAGTGCTCTCCGGGGGCGAGCGCAACCGCTACGCCCTGGCCCGGATGCTGCTGCAGCCATCGAATTTCCTGTTGTTAGACGAACCCACCAATCACCTGGATCTGCGCGCCAAAGATGTACTGCTGGAATCCCTCGAAAAGTACACCGGCACGGTAGTCTTCGTCTCTCACGACCGCTATTTCATCGACAAACTAGCCACGCGCATTTTCGAAATCGGCTCAGGCGAAGTCCGCATCTTCCCAGGCAATTACGAAGATTACCTCTGGCGCAAGGAAGGCGCAGTGGTGGACCTCACCCTCCCCACCTCGCAAGCCCCCAGTCCCCAGCCCCCAGCCCCGGCTTCAAACGCGAAGCGTTTGAACCCCCTCAAGCTGAAAAAAATGCAGGACCGCTGCCAGCAACTGGAGCAGCAAATCGAGCAAGTGGAATCCGAAATTGCACTCTACGAGGCCGAGCTGGCCAATTTCGTCAGCGCCGAAGAAAGCCTGCGCGTCTCGAATCTGCTGGAGGGGAGCCGCGCCGCGTTGAGTAAACACCTGGCAGAATGGGAGCAAGTATCCCAGCAAATGGAGTCGCAGCAAGCATGACAGACTTCCAGGAGCAGCTAGCCGATCTTCGCCGCCGCATAGCCAAGATCGACAAAAAGTACAGCAAGCCACGAACGCGCCCCAACCAGCCACCAGCCACCAGCGACCAGCCACCGGAAGATTATCCCTGGCAAGAAATCACAACGGCGCACGGCCGCCACTTCGAAACCGAAAAGCTGTACGAACGTCACCGCCGCCATGGCAGCATCGGCATCACGGATCTGGAAGATCTTCCCAACGATCTGCTGCATCCCATTTCGAACGGCGAGATCCCCAATGTGCCCGTATCGAAATGGTGTTTCCTGGACACCGAAACCACGGGCCTTGCGGGAGGATCCGGCACCTACGCGTTTTTGATCGGCGTGGGACGCATCGCCAAAGACGGCTTCCGCGTCCGCCAGTTCTTTATGCGCGAATTCGGCGAAGAGGCCAGCCAGTTGAGCGCGCTGCAGGAGCACCTCAAGCAATTCGAAGTTCTGATTACCTACAACGGCAGAACTTTCGATCAGCCGCTGCTTGAGACGCGCTTCCGCATGGTCCGCCAACGGCATCCTTTCGGCGCGCTGCCTCATCTGGATCTGCTGTTCGGAGCGCGCCGCCTGTGGAAGCTTCGGTTTGATAGCTGCCGCTTAGTGGATCTTGAAAATCAGATCCTGGGCCTGGAGCGGCAAGGCGATCTTCCCGGCGAATTGATTCCGTACTTCTACTTTGAATATCTGCGCACGCAGGAGATTTTCCGGCTGGTGCCCATTTTCCACCACAACGCGACGGATATCCTCACGCTGGCCTGCCTCACGGCTATTGTGCCGTGGGCCTTTCATCCGTCCGGGAAAGCCCAGTTCACGCACGGCGCTGAGATGGTGGGCCTGGGCCGCTGGTGGCGGCAAGCCGGAAATCCGGAGAACGCGCTGGCGCTGTTCCGCCAGGCGGTGGATCGCGGCTTGCCCGACGATCTGCTGTTCCGTACTCTGTGGGACACGGCGCTGATCGAAAAAAAGCTGGGCCGCGAGCACGCCGCGCTGCCCGTTTTCACCGAACTCGCGGCCGCTCGCAATCCCTGGCGCACTGCCGCGCTCGAAGAACTGGCCAAATACTTCGAACATCGCGAGCGCAATTACTCCATGGCGCTCGAAATGACGCTCAGCGCCCTCGACCTGGAACCCTCCGACGCCCTACGCCGCCGCGCCCACCGCCTAAAGAAAAAAACCGGTGACAGGATACTCAATCCCTCATTTCATCCGCTATGATCAATCGCCTTGTCCTTGCTGCTCTTGTTGTAGCCTTCGCGGCGCACTCCCAGACTACGCCGTCGCACCCAACCATCCTCCACGCCGCCCGGCTTCTGGACATCGAGAGCGGAAAAGTGACCATGCCTGGCGAAGTGCTGGTAATTGGCGAGCGGATCAGCGAAGTTGGTTCGCGAGTAACGCGTCCCGCTGGAGCCGATACGATCGACCTGGGTGATGTAACTTTGATGCCCGGCCTCATTGACGCCCACGTGCATCTGTTTCTGCATCCCGGCGCCGAGGATCTTCAAACGGTCCAGGAGTCGGTCCCGGAGCGAACTATCCTGGCAACGCTGGCCGCGCGCGACGATCTACTGGCGGGATTCACCGCGGAGCGCGACATGGGGACCGAGGGCGCCGGTTCCGCCGATACCGCCGTGCGCAACGCCATCAACCGAGGACAGATTCCAGGTCCGCGCCTGCGGATCAGCGGCAATGCCGTGTCCATCGTGGGCGGCCATGAAGACGCCATCAATTACAATCCCGCGCAGCATATTTTGTCGAACGCAACCTACGCCAACAACGCCCTGGAGCTGGTGAACGTGATCCGCGAGCAATTCAAGGAAGGCGCCGATTTTATCAAGATGTATGAAACCGGCCGGGACTCCTTCCGCGACGGAGTTTTCTCCACGCCGTATCAATATACGGAAGCCGAATTGAAAGCCGCGGTGGAAGAAGCGGCGCGCGTGGGCAAGCGCGTGGCGGTGCACGCCACCGGCGAACCAGGCACCGGCTACGCGGCGCGCGCGGGTGTTGCGTCTGTCGATCATGCCGATCAGCTCAGCGACGAAACCATGCGGCTGATGCGCGATAAACAAATCTTCGCCGTGCCGACGTTTACTATCATCGAATATTTTGCCGATCACGCCAGCTCCCCCGCCCAGGCCGCGCGGGAACGCCAGATGATCGCCTATCACGTGGAGGAATTTCGCAAACAGCTCGCCGCAGGCGTACCGATGGCCGCCGGTTCCGACGTTGGTCCTTTTCCCCATGGCACGCAAGCCCGCGAGTATGAATTGATGGTCAAGTACGGCATGACGCCCCTGGGTGCCCTGCAAGCCGGCCTGCTGAATGGCGCAAAACTGCTCGGCTGGCAGGGACAGATTGGCGAGTTGAAGGCCGGATACTTTGCGGATGTGATCGCCGTGCCGGGGGATCCATCGCAGGATATCAGCGTCCTAGATAAAGTGGCCTTTGTGATGAAAGCCGGCGTAGTGTACCGGCGGTAGCTTTAATCGCGGCGCAACTTTTCTTCCAGCCGAGCCTTCACGTCCGGCCATTCTGAGTCGATAATGCTGAACCAAACCGAGTCGCGCAGGCGCCCGTCGAAGCACACCACGTGCTTTCGAAAAATACCCTCCTGGATGGCGCCGATGCGCAGGATGGCGTTCCGTGACCGTTCGTTGAGCGCGTCCGTTTTCAGTTCCACGCGATTGCACCCCAACGTCTCAAACGCGTGGCGCAGCATCAAGTATTTGGCTTCAGTGTTCACCGCCGTCCGCTGCCAGGGCTTTCCCACCCAGGTGGAACCGATCTCGACATGCCGGTTGGGCTTGTCGATATTCATATAGCGCGTGCATCCCGCCACCCGTCCGCTGCTTTGCTCCACCGTAGCGAAAGGCAGCGCCGTGCCGTCCGTTTGCCCCTGCAGGGCCTGCCGGATGTAGGCCAGCATTTCATCGCGTGATTTCACCTGAAACGGAATCCAGCGCCACAGATCGGCGTCAAGGCCGATCTCGCACAGCCCGCCGTGGTGCTCAAGCGTCAACGGTTCCAGCCGGATGTGCCGGCCTTCCAGAGTCACTGGTTGTATATCGAGCGGTGTCACGCGATGAACGGGGTTGCCAGACGGAAGGGTCCGCCCCACAAGTGGCGCAGGCGCTTTCGCCTGCGAACTTCTAATGGAGCCGGTGCCTTCATCAATTCACCTTCTTGTGCAGCTTCCTCTTCAAATCCGGATAAAATTCCTTGAGGATGTTGAACGCCGCGTCATAACTGATCTGGACGCCCATCCGGGTGAAGATGCCGCCGATTCCGCGCTCGTCCCGAGGATAGTAAAGCTGCGACACGGAGCCAGAGGCGAAGTTTCCTAGAAACTCCGAGCAATTGAAACGCTGGCCGCCTGAATCCGTGCGAGTCACCAGAATCCGGCTCAGCGCATAAGCGGTGCGGCGCATCGCGCTGCCGCGGCCCATCCGAAAATACCGCGGATCTTCATGCAGCAGCGTCGGAAAAACGCCCACCACGAACAGCTCGTTGGTGAGGGCATCCGTTAAATCCGCGCCGTACCGTTTGGTGTAGCCGAGAGTTCCTTGGCCATACGCCTTCTTCTCGCCGGTAGCTTGTTCGATTCCCGCCTGAATGCTGTAAACACCGAACGTGAACGGATCGAAGTAATGCAGAACCAGCTCGAATTTTTCGGCCGTTCCTATGGGCGTGATGGGCTGATCCGGATCATTGACGGTCTTGAAGTTGGGCATCACGCCGAACATGCGATGGTCGTCAACGTCGACATTGGCCACCGGTGCGCTCGCTTTGTCGGAAGCCGCCGGCGTCGCGGCCGGCTCAACGGCGGGAGCCTGCGCGCTGGCGTTCGACACGTAGACGCACAAGATCACTGCCCAGAAAAATAACGATCTTTTCAGAATGTTCCCCAGTTTCGGATGTCTTATTGTACCTGAGCCGTCGCTCACTTGCGCAAGTAGGCGTCGTCGCCGCGGATCCAATCTTCCCGGATCGGCGAAAACAAATCCACCGCCACCGAATCCTCCAGCGCCTCGGCGCTATGTGGGACATGCGGAGGAATGCGCACCACCTCGCCCGCCTTCACCACTTTCTCCACGCCGCCGATCACAAACTTCAACGCCCCTTGTTCGATCATCGAAATCTGCTCGTTGTGATGGCTGTGCTCCCCTACCGCACACCCTTTGCCGAGATACAAGCGAGCCACGGTGATGTTCTCTCCGTGAATCACCTGTCGAACCAGCACCGGGCTCATCTGCTCTTTCTCTATCCGATTCCAATGGTATAACTGCATAGCGCAGCCGATTGTATCACGCGGACGGATCAGCCTCGCGCAAGCAGCGCGCCTTGTGCTAGAGTCCTGCAAACAGTTTGTCGTCCGCCTATATTGGGGCCACGGAGGATAACGATGAAAGTCTTTCACCGGCGATTCACGTCGCTGATTTGTTTCTTGTGCGCAACCATGGCGCACGCGCAGTTACCTGAACCCACAGCAGCCTCCGCGGTTCCCAAACTGGTGCGATTCAGCGGCGCCTTCCACCCGGCGGATGGTCTGCCGGTCCAGCCCACCGAGAGCGTAACGTTGGCAGTGTACCGAGATCAAAACGGCGGGGCTCCCTTGTGGCGGGAGATTCAAAACGTTGCAGTGGATGCGGAGGGACGCTATTCGGTTCTTCTGGGAGCCCCGCATAATGACGGGATGCCGCTCGATTTGTTCACCTCCGGAGAACCGCGCTGGCTGGGCGCGCAGTTCAACCGGCCGGGCGAGGCAGAGCAGCCTCGGGTGCTGTTGGTGAGTGTGCCGTACGCACTGAAGGCGGCGGATTCCGAAACGCTCGGGGGTAAACCCGCGTCGGCTTATCTGCTTGCGCCATCGGCAGCAACAGACGTTGCCGGCACTCGCCTCCTTGCCGGAATCACTAGTACCGCAGTGAAGCCCAGGGCCATCTCCGGTCAAATAAACCGCGTGGCGAGTTCATCGATGCCTCCAGCGACATAGGCAACTCGTCCCTCTACGATGCCAATGGCCTGGTCGGCATCTCGACGGTCGCGCCGATGATCTCGCTGGATGTGCGCACCGGGTCGCTTCCACAGATGGGGATTGCGGGAACCACCGACTATTTGACTTTCTTTGCTTCGGACCAGTTCGGCCCGGCAATCTACTGGGACCCTGCGAAAGACATGCGCTTTGGCAAAGGCGGCTCAGGGCTGTACAACCCTTTCGGGTTTGTCGAGCAGGTGAGGATTCAATCCGGCACCGGGAACGTCGGAATTGGGACGCAGTCGTCGGGGTCGAAGCTGGATGTGAACGGCAATATCAACTTTAGTGGAAACCTCCTGTATCAAGGAAACCCCGTGCTGCAGCTGTCCTTAAGAGGATCGTCGGCCGGCAACAACATGTCTCTCGGGGCCGGCGCCCTGGGAACCAGCACTTCCGGAACCGACAACACGGCTATCGGTTTTGAAGTGCTACAGAGTGACACAACCGGATTTCAAAACGTAGCTGTCGGCGATCAAGCCCTGATGAATAACACGAGTGGGTCGGGCAATACGGGAATCGGCAGCTTCACGATGCTGAACATACTCTCGGGCAGGGCAATACGGCCAGTGGCATCGAAGCGTTGTATTACAACACCGCTGGTTCCTTTAACGTTGCCACTGGTAACAACGCGCTCGGCAGCAATACCTAGGCGACGACAATGTGGCCACCGGGTTTTTGGCTCTACTCTATAACACGACAGGTGGATTCAACACTGGTTGTGGTGCATACGCGCTCGAAAACAACCAAGCAGGGAACTACAACACGGCCATCGGCTATCAGGCCGGCAACCAAGCGCCGGCTGGGAACAGCAACAGCATATACATTGGTACCCAAGGCTCCAGTAGCGACGTTAGCGGCACAGTACAGATTGGCACACCTGGCACGCAAACGTCTTTCTTAGCCGCGGGTGTTCGCGGCGTTACCACTGGCCATAACGATGCCGTCACGGTGCTTATCGATTCCAACGGCCAGTTGGGCACCGTGAGCTCTTCCCGGCGCTACAAAGAAGATATCGTTGACATGGGCGAGGCCAGTCGCGGCCTGCTGCGCCTTCGGCCCGTCACGTTTCGCTACACGAAACCATTCGCCGACGGCTCCAAGCCGATTCAGTACGGCTTGATCGCCGAAGAAGTAGCCGAGGTATACCCGGACCTGGTCGCGCATTCAGCGGACGGACAGATTGAGACGGTGAAGTATCAGGTGCTGGATTCGATGCTGCTGAACGAACTGCAGCGCCAGCAGGGCGAACTACGCCGGCTGGAAGAGCAAATCACCGAACAGCGCCAGCAGAACCGGAGCCTGCAAGAACGTCTGGCCAAACTGGAAGCGGCTCTGGCCTCAACGCCCCTGCGGCTCAAATAACGTCCGCGAAGCTCTTCCGCAGTTTATAGAACCAGGCGTGGCCCAGAAAAAATAGCGCGATCGCCACCACCCATAGCTTCACCAAAGGCAGCAGCTCCGGGGGATGGTTTTCGAGCAGGATAGCCCGATATCCGCGCACCAGCACATACATTGGATTCTTCCGCAGGATAAACAACGCGCTTCCGGGCAAGCTCCCTTCCGGATAACAGATGGGCGTGATGAAGAACCACAGGGTCAACAAAAAGCCCATAATCTGGCCGAGATCGCGCACAAAGACGCCCAACCCCGCCAGGAACCAGCAGACGCCGAGGGTGAACAGCAGTTGCGGGATCAACAACACCGGCAGCCAGATCACCGTCAAAGGAACAGCGCCGCGAATCACCAGCAGCGCAACAAGAAACACCCCGGCGGCGAACATCTCCGTTACTAATCCGGCCACCACCTGATTCACCGGCAGCGTCTCCAGCGGAAAAATCAGCTTCTTCACAAAATTGCGATGCTCCAGCACCACGTGCGGCGCGCGTCCGGCTGGTTCGGAAAACGCCAGCCACGGCAGCATCCCCGCCAGAAAATAAAGAGCGAACCCGGTGGAGCTGCGGTCGGCGCCGAATCGCGTTCGCAACACCACGCCGAACACAAAAAAATATGTCGCCATCAGCATGAGCGGATTCAGCACCGTCCAGAACACGTCGCCAAATGAGCCGCGGTAGCGCGCCAGGATATCACGCCGCGCCATCGATCGAATCAGCCGGTAATTCTCGAGAATCGATCGCACTGGGGCGGCGAAGAATTTCGGCAATGCGTTCCGCATCCGGCGCAGCCGCAACCTTCCCGCCGTAGCGATCTCGCGCCCAAGAACCCGCACCTCGCCATCGGAAGCCTCAGCCACGATCCGCAAAAATGGCCGGCCGCGCCGGTAAGCCCAGCCCTCCGGCTGTTGGATCGGCGAGACGTAGATCTGATATCCGCCCGCTTCCGGAGGGAAGGGAATCGAAATCTCGAAGGTCACCGCTTCACCCGGCGGAACCTCGCGCGGCGCCGCCGCCCAGGCGCCTTCCAGGATGAAGAAGTTCGTTTCCGGATCGAAGAATTGCCAACCCAACGAGAAATTTTCGGGCGTCCAGGTCTGCCGCGATTTGTTTTCCAGCACCACCCGGACTTCCAGCGTGTCCGGGAGAGTGCGTAACTCGATTTCGCGGTATTCGGCCTCGGAAGTCATTCGTACAACCACTTCGGATACCGCTCCCGCACCGGACCCGTCTTTCTTCCCACCGCGTAAATCCCGTCGCCGCGCAAGCCGGGCGAAAGTTCATAGCGCTCCAGCAATTGCGTAACCCACATGTATTCCGGCTCGGGTCTCGCCAGAAACGGACCAGTCTCCAGCAAGGTAACATCGAAGCCGGATTCTTCCAGCAAATGCGCGATCTCGCCGGTCATGTATTCGCGGTTGTGCCGCGGCTCGGGCTCCACGCCGGGCGCGGGCGGGCGTATGTAGGCGGGAAAAAGACCGGGATGGAAGCCTTGCAGAATGGCCGAAATCGCCCGCAGCGATCCCAGGTTCGGCGTGGTCAGCAGCACATGCCCGCCCAGCTTCAATATCCGGTTGATCTCGGCCATCAGGTGCATGGGGTCTGTCGTGAGATGCTCCAGCAGCTCACAGCACAACACCGTCGAAAAGTAGCCGTCCTCATAAGGAAACCGGTCTTTTTCGGCATTGAACAAATCCACGTCGCAGGTGAACTGCTCCCCATCGCCGCGCGTGACGGTGCGGCGTTCCACCTGGCCGGCCGGTCCATAATAGCAACCGCGCACTTCGCCATAGCCGAGATGATTCTTGAGCGCGGGCGTGATCTGCAAATACACACCCATCTCCAGAATGCGATCCTCCGCGCTCCCCGGCAGTGGCGTGATGGCCAAGGTCTTCTCCAATCGCGTCAGATGCGTCGCGGCATAATTTCTGGCCGCCTCCGTGGGCGACCAGGAAAGAATATACTCGCCTTCCTCAGAATAGTGGGGCGCACCCCCCGGTCCGCTGCCGGCGCCCACGTCGGCATTTTCCTCTTTCACCACCCGCTCGGGAAACGCCACCGAATCCAAAAACTCCGCGTACTTCCGCGCCACTTTCGGCCAGGTGCATTCGGTTTCCACAAAGCGCCGCGCCTCGGCTCCCATCGCTTGCCGGATGTCCGGCCGGCTCGCCAGCATGTTCAGATACTCGAAGAGGAATGCTTCTTCGTCCGCGTCCACCGGAGCCTTCAGGCACACAGCATCTGGAAACTCAAGAAAAGATCCCACTTCGGAAACGATCACGGCCTTGCCCAAACCCAGCGCGCGCATCAACGTTCCCGAGTTCTCGCCCACCGTCGGATAACGGAGATTCAAAACAATGTCGCACGCCGCCAGGTAACCCACAAACTCCGGGATCGGTTGGAAACCCAGCACCCTCGCGTTGGCGGCCAGACCCAGCGATTGGATCAGCGAGTGCAGCGGGAAATCCGGATGGGGCTCTCCCACCAGAATCATCTTCGCGTCCGGCGTCACCCGCAGCAGCCTTCGAAACGCCCGCAGCGATTCCGCAATCCGTTTGTACGGCTTCAGGAATCCGAAGATACCGATCAGCGGAGTGGCCTCGTCCACGCCCAGCAGGCTGCGATAGTTCAGCCGGTTTGTCTCCGGAATCCAGGCCCCGTGCGGAATGCGCGCGATTGGTCCCGGGAAGCCGGCCGAACGCAGTTCCGCCTCCACGCAGCCGCTGTGCACGATGGCCCCTTTGGAACGCTCCAGCAGGCCGCGCAGCATGGGGACACCTTCGTAATCCGGCGCGATCTCGAGCGCCCGCACGCGTTTTCCGTATTCCAGCGCCTGTGGCCCTCCCTCTTCGCCCAGCACGCGCATGTAGCCGTCCCAATCGCCGCGCTTGATGGTGATGTCCGCGATCAAGTGATGCAGATTGGCTTCGTGCACCACCACCACGCCGGGATGCTCCAGCGCCATCTCATAGCAGAAGTCGTGATAAGCGTTGTTGCCGATCTGGTAAAGGATAACGTCAAAAGCCGCGGGATCGAACCGCGCGGGCTTCGAAGCGAACACTTCCACTTCCGCCAGCTTGCGCAGTTCTTCCAGCAGCGCGGCGGAGTAATCGGCGATCCCGCTCCGGGCAGGCGGCAGCGGCGAGAAGAAGGCGATCTTAGTTGCCACGAATCAGTGGGGCAGGCGCTTCCGCCTGCCAACAGGTTCTGCAGGCATCATCTTGCAAGCTCCATGGAGAACGTGCCCAGCGCCAACGGAACGCGCACCAGAGCGGGCGTGCGGGCGGCATCCTTCAGGAAGAACACTTCGAAGCCGATTTCAGAAGCGGCGCCTTTAACCGATGCCGTGACGCGGTCCGCCTCCACTTGCTTGTCTCCCAGCTTAATGGTTTGCGTGCCGGCAAACGCCATCCGGACTTCGTAGGGTGCGCCGAAATAAACCGTCTGGGGCGCGGGCACGCGGCCTTGGCTCAGCTCGCGCCGCACATAATAGAGGAAAGCCAGCGCGTCCTTGCCGCACGCGGGAGTCTTCATCTCCGATTTGCCGCCGCCGGTGGTCTCGCGTGTTGCCGTTCCCGAAGGATCGAACGTGGTTTTTTCGTCCGTCTTCTTCTGTCCGTGATGTGCCGCGCGGTCGAACTCCACCGAGCAGAAGTCCGCCGACGCCTCTGAGTGATAACGGTCCGCGACGGAGAATCCCGGCACGGCGGCGTCCACATTGAACTCCAGGTGCAGCCTTGGCGCCACGTCCCCTCCGCCTTTGTCGCGCGAAGATTCCATCTCCGCTTCGCCCAGGCTCAGCCCGCTCGGCCAGTTGATGTTGTAGCGCAGCTGTTCGTTTTCAAAGGTGGGCCCACCGAGGGGAGTTCCCGGCAGCGCCAGCACCGCGCAGCACAACGCCATCAGACATGCTTGCCAGGCTAAATGCCGAAGTGGCGCAGGCGCTTTCGCCTGCGAACCAGTCCGCGCCCCAGCAACTCTTTGAAATAAATACTTCATCGGCGTACCGCGGACATGCGATTCAATTGAGCCGCCGGCTTTTCCCCGGCTTGCCCAGCGATTTCATAATAAACGTCCAGGGTCTTGGCGGCGCTTTTCTCCCAGCTGAACATCGGCGCCCGCTGCGCGCCCAATCGCTCCATGCGCGCCCGCAATTCCGGATTCAACAGCAGGTCCCGCATGCTCAACAGAATGTCGTCCACCGAATGCGGATCGAACAGCAGCGCGGCCGAATCAGCCACCTCCGGCATGGCCGAACTGTTCGAGCAAGCCACCGCGCGGCCGCAGGCCATGGCTTCCAGAATCGGCAACCCAAAGCCCTCGTAAAAGGAGGGGTACACAAACAGGTCGCAGGCCCCATACAACTTCAGCAAATCGTCGTCGGATACGAAACCGGTGAAGTGAATCCGGTCCGGAACGCTCGATTTTCTGGCCAAGGAATGGATGGCGTCGGCGTGCCACGTCTCTTTGCCGACAATCACCAGATGATGCGGCAGTTGAGGATAAGCGCGCACCAGCTGCTCAAACGCGCGAATCAGGCTGGAGTGGTTCTTGCGCGGTTGCAGATCGCCCACCGTCAGAATGAACGGAGCCGCCAATCCCAGCGATGCCTGTGCCCAGCGCTGCGCCACTTCGCGCGATATGGCATGAAATGACGAGCACACGCCGTTGGGCAATACCACTACCTTTTCTTCCTCCAACCCGTAAGCGTCCAGAATGCGGCGCTTCGAGAATTCGCTCGGCGTCAGCACGCGCTCCGCGGTCCTCACCGTGCGGTGCACCGTGCAGCGCAATTGCAGCGCCCGAAAGGAAGTGAAATATTCCGGATGCTCCAAAAAGCTGACATCATGCACGCTCACCACCACCGGGACCGGGCAAAAGACCGGAGCCGTGTATTGCACATGCAAAACGTCCGGCCGGTCTTGCCGCAATCTGCGCGGAAGATCGAAGCCCAGCCGTATAAACGGATTTATGGCCACACGTCTCTTGTGGAAGCGTTCGGGCACTTCTTGGAACGCATCTTGGCGCGAAACGTACGTCACGAAATCCGCCTGGCGGTCTAATGCCGCGAAGCAGTTCAGCAAATTCCTGATGTAAGTTTCGTTGCCCGTCAGATGTTGCCCAATAGCATGGGCGTCCACGGAAAAGCGCATCACCTTATTCAGTATAGTGGGTTTCCTGTCCAACCCGGCACCTTCACAAACTTTTCACAAATATTGACAGACGTCAACCACTTTGGTCCCGTGCAATTCCGGACCCAAACTGCGCGTCATGCTCAAAGTTTAGACCGATCCGCGGCCATATCGTTTCCAAACACGCCCTCTAAAGTGCGCCAGGCAGCCGGCCAGGTGAAATGCTTCTCATAGAATTTGCGCCCGGCGCTTCCCATTTCCTGCCGCTTCCCCGGCGACTCCAGCAATTGCGAAACGGCCCTCTCAAAACTACCAGGGCCATCCGCCAACAACAGGTGTTCTCCATTGCGGCAGTTGAGTCCCGCCGCACCCAGGCTGGTTGAGACCACTGCCGTTCCAGCCGCCCACGCTTCCAGGATTTTTACCCGTGTTCCACTTCCCGCCTGCACCGGAACTACGGCCACTTTCGCCGTCGCGAGCGCCGCCACGGCATCCTCCACGAATCCAGTCAACTGAATGCGCGGATCGCCCCCCACCATGTCCCGAATTGCCTCCGGGTGTTTTCCAACGATTTTCCATTCCAGCAGCGGCCAGCGTGAGCGCAACGCCGGCCAAATTTGGCCATGAAAAAAGCGCACCGCCTGAATATTGGGCGCATACTCCAGATTTCCGCTGAAGACGATTTCCTCTCGCTCCCCGAGCGCCCGGAGCGGCATCTCGGGAAGGGCATTGGGATAAACCGACACCCCGGTCCCAGGAGCCAGGCCTCGCGCTGCGTCGGCATCCTCGGCCGACGTCACCAGTAAATGGTCGAATTTCGGCAGCCACTGACGTTCCAGAGCCACGCTGGCTGTGGCAAATCGCCTCAGCGCCAACGCCCGCGCCCCGCGCTCCAGCTCGCCCAGGCTGCGGTGCCACGCCGATTCGATGTTGTGAAGATCCAGAATTACCCGCTGCGAACATGGACGCAACTGCTCCACATACGGAGCACACCAGAAATGCTCTATTACCGCCGCATCGTATTGTTGACCGTGAACCAGTTTCCGAATGGCGTCCTCGAATCCTGAGAAACGATCCACCAGCGGCGGCCGGTTGCGCGCCATGCGGATCGAGTTCCGCGCCGCTCGCGCCACCGCGCTTTTCGAGTGCCGCGGCAATTCCAGCACATCCACCCGGTCCACTGAAATCAGACCAGCCGGGTCCGGATCGCCAGCCTCGCGGAAGACAATGGCATGCACGGAAAAGTGCCGCGACAAATATTCCAGCAGCGAAGCCGAACGCAGCGGCCCCCCGCCGATCGCCGGATAAGGCGATTCCGGCGAAAGAAACAGCGCGCTAGGCATGGTATCCCACACATCCCTGTGAGCCGTGCCCAACACTCCCTTGTAAGCCCACTTTTCCTTGTAAGCCCACTTTTCCCTTTAAGCAAGGTGGGGCGGACCCCCTGGTCCGCTGCCGACGCCCACGTCGGCCTTGCTCTCGAAGAGCGGGTCCAGGGGGACCCGCGCGGACCAGGGGGTCCGCCCCACGACTCTCATTTATTCCGAAACCTCTCCAGAGCTTCTCCATACACATCTCGAGTAAGCCGCGCCGTCTTGCTCCACGAAAACTCCCCAGCCCTCCGCAGCGCCTTCTCCCGCAACTCCTTTACCCGCTCCGGCTGCTCCAGTAGCGAAGTGAGCGCCTCCACCCAGCCCCGCGCGTCATTCGCGTCCACCAGAATCGCCGCGTCGCCCGCGACTTCGGAAATCGCCCGGTCGCGCGACGCAATCACCGCCGCGCCGCATTGCATGGCTTCCAATACCGGCAAACCGAATCCTTCATAGTAGGACGGATAAACCACCGCCAGCGCTCCTGAATAAAGCTTGGGCAGTTCCTCTTCCGCAGTAAGCCCCCTGAGCACGAGTCCCGATTCCGCGGGAAGCTCCGGAAAATCCTCGCGACGCCGTCCCGCCAGCACCAGATCCACGGGATATTGCTTGCGTACCTCGCGCCACGCATCCATCAACAGAGGGATGTTCTTCCTGGGCTCGAGCGTTCCCACATACAACAGATAAGGCCGATCGCCTGCGGGCGCCGGCGCCGGAACGAAATGCCGTCCCGCGGCGTGCGGCACCGCTACCACGCGGCCGGGTTGTAGATGAAAGCGCTGCAGCGCCTGCTCGCGCACTGCTTCCGATGGCGTAATCACCATGGTCGCCAAACCCAGCCGCAGCAGCATCGGAGTCCGGTTGCGAACCCGCTCCGCTTCCACATGCCAGCCCGGATCCATCCACGGCGAGAGATCGTGCAACGTCATCACGCTCGGCCGCAGCGGCAAATAAGGCACGGCGAAATCGGTGCCGTGAAAAACATCGATGCCGATCCGCGAGATCTCGCCCTGCAATCCCCACAGCCACCAGCGCCTCTCCAGCAGATTCCTTGGACCCCGGCCGGTCTTCAAGTTGTCCGGCGCCATCGCCGGCGGCGGAAAATGTTGATCGGACAGCAGCCAGAATTCGTCCTCCGGAAAATTCTCGCCCAGCGCGCGGCTCAACTCCTCGGTATAGCGCCGCACCCCTCCGCTCGGAATCGCCAAAGGACTAGCGTCCAGCGCGATCTTCATCTCACCACCCTTACCACAGCACTACTTCAAGCCCCGGTACTTTGGGAAAGCTGCGTTTGTCGCGAGTAACCAACGCCAGGCCATTGGCCAGCGCGGTCGCGGCGATCATCAGGTCGTGTGGGCCGATCGAGACCCCTTTCGCTGCGAGCGAAGCCCAAAGTCTCGAGTGCATCCGCGCGGTTGTCAAATCGAACGGGAGCACCGGCCAAACTTCCAGCAGCCGTTCGACGAAAGCCTCCCGCCGAGCCTTCTGATTCTTCTTGGAAGCGCGGTGAACACCGTGCAGAAGTTCCGATGCCGTAACGGCTGAGATCGCTAACTCGATATCAGTCGATTGGCTCAGAACCTGATCGAGATCCAAGTGGCCGCGTTCGGCGGCAATGAAAATACTGGTATCTATCAGCGCTCCCATGGCGAATCCGGAAGCGGCGGCTGTTTCCGCTGGATGTCCTCGAGATCGTCCCAATAACCAGCATCCGGTTTGGGAATCGTTTTCAGAAGTTGCGCGAATTCGCGGAGCGTAAACCTGGCCGGCCTCGCGGGAACGATCCTGCAGACCGGTTGTCCGCCGCGCTCGACGACAAAGACCTCGCCGCGGTAAAGCACCCGGTTCACCAGGTCGGAAAAATTCCGCGCCGCCTCGGTTGCCGACAGATGTGATTCCATGATAATCATATTATCAGATTACAGGATGAATCCTAAACCACCGGGCGGCCCATTGGTTTCAGCCCCAGCCCCGAGCCGCCAATCAGCAGCACCAGCAACCAGTCACCAGCAACCAGTCACCAGCAACCAGCCACCAACCTCCCACCCCCACCCCCAGCCCCCAGCCCCCGTACTAGAATCAGACATGACCAAAGAAGACATCATCCTCGCCAACCGCGACCATCTCTTCCCCTCGGTCTTCCACTACTACAAAGAACCGCTGGTGGTCTCCCACGCCAAGGATCAATACGTGTGGGACGCCGATGGAAATCAGTATCTGGATTTCTTCGGCGGAATCGTCACCGTCAGCGTCGGCCACTGCAACGAAGAGGTGAATAAAAAGCTGCACGCTCAGATCGATCGGCTGCAGCATGTCTCCACCGTCTTCGCCAATGAGCCGCAGGCCGCGCTGGCGAAGAAGCTGGCGCAAATCACGCCCGGCGGCAAACTCACCAAGTCGTTCTTTACCAACAGCGGCACGGAAGCCAATGAAACCGCCATTCTCACCGCTCGCTGCTATACCGGCTCTACGGAAATTGTCGCGCTGCGTTACGCCTATCACGGACGCTCGGCGATGGCCATGGGGCTCACCGCGCAATCCGGCTGGAAACTTGGGCCGGTGACGCAAACCGGCATCGTCCACGCAGTGAATGCCTACTGTTACCGCTGCCCCTACGGCCTTTCGTATCCCAGTTGCGAAGTCAAATGCGCGCAGGATGTCGAGGAAGTGATCCGCACCACTACATCGGGAAGAATCGCCGGATTCATCGCCGAGCCCATCCAGGGCGTCGGTGGTTTCATCACTCCACCCAAGGAATATTTCCCCATCGTGGCCGGCATCGTCAAAAAATACGGCGGCCTGTTCATCAGCGATGAAGTGCAGACAGCTTGGGGCCGCACCGGCGGCAAATGGTTCGGCATTGAGCAGTGGGGCGTGCAGCCGGATATCATCACCAGCGCCAAAGGCCTGGCCAACGGCTCACCTATCGGGCTCACCATCGCCCGCCCGGAAGTGGCCGATTCGCTGAAAGGCGCCACCATCTCGACATTCGGCGGCAATCCCGTCACCAGCACCGCGGCGAAAGCGGTGATCGATTTCATTGAGGACCACAAGCTTTCCATCAACGCCGCAGAAGTAGGCGCCTACCTGCGCGACAAATTGCTGGAGCTGAAATCGAAGCATCCCATCATCGGCGACGTCCGAGGCATGGGGCTGCTGCAGGCCATGGAGCTGGTGGAAGATCGCGAAACCAAGAAGCCTGCTACCGCTCAGACCGCGGCATTGCTGGAGGCCTCGCGCGAAAACCGCATCCTGATCGGCAAGGGCGGCATCGCCGGCAACGTGGTGCGCCTTTCCCCGCCGCTCAATATCGCCAAATCCGACGTGGACGAATTCGCGCGCCGGTTGGACGCAAGTTTTGCAAAAGTTTCCACGCCCCACGCCGTGGCTCACGGATAATCATATGGACGAACGCGCTTTTTACAAAGAATCCCAGACTACCAAGCCCATCCCGCTGAACTGTCCGTTCTGCCGCGGCACCGACAACTACGATCTAAAGTGGCTGGTCCGCACCAAAGTGGACCGCCTGCCCGGCAATGCCGACGAACGCGACCGCGCCAAGTTCAAAAAGGCCGCCAGCTACATGGTCCTGCTGGACGACAAGGTGATGTGCAAAAACATGCGATGCCGGAAACGTTTCGACGTCTCCGGCGTCAAGACCACCGCCTTCATCTAAGTTAAAAAATTCGGGGACACAACGGCCAAGCGTCCAAAACGAAAAATTCGGGGACATGACGGGCAAGCGTCCGAAATGTTTCAAACTCGAAAAATTCGGGGACATGACGGGCAAGCGTCCGAAATGTTTCAAACTAAAACGCGCCAAGTCGTGTCCCCGAATTTTTGCGCCGCTACCGATGCTCCCGGTGCTCCTCCACCCTCGCCCGACCCTCCCGCGCGGCGGACCGTTCCCGCTCAGACCGTTCACGCAGCTCGTGCCGCTCCGCCGGCCGCGGCCCCGCGTAGCGCTGCACTCCGTAAGGATGCACGTAGCGGGCCCGGTCCACCCAGTTTCGCCGCCACGGCGCGTTGTTGATGAACACCGCGTGCCCGCCCCAATCGAAGCGGCTATAACCCCAGCCCCACGGCCGGAATGCAATCCCCAAATTCACGCTGAAGCCAAAACGAATCGCTCCGCCCACGAAAAATCCCGGCCGCGGCGCGAAAAAAACTACCGCAGGATCGTACCACGGAACGTAAATCAATCCAGGATTCACCGGCGTGATGGCGATGTACGGCCCCGGAGTCACTATCACGGACCCGTTCGTTCTCAAATATCCGTACTGCTCGGCTTGCGCGCGCAGCCTCTGCACCGCATCCATGACATCTTGCTGCTGCACCAGAAAAGCATTCCCCAGTTCGGTGGTCCAGTTCATATCGGACGCCATCGTGCCCAGCACCGATGGAAAAGGCAGCAGGGCCTGTACGCTGGGGTCCCACGGCAGCCGGTCCGCCTGGACCGCATCCGCCAGCGCCTGCCCGGTTAAATAGTGATGCTCATCCGCCCAGCGGGCTGCATCCGGAATATCGTTGGGATATGTCGCGGCGGCCAGAATTTGGGCCAGCAGTGGATCGGGATAAAGTGCGATCCGCGCCACCAGATGGTCCAGCTCCTGGGGCGGCAAAGTCGGCGGCGGGGGCGGCGGAGCCTGTGCAAAAAGAGGCGCAACGGCCAGTACCGCCAGAATCATCCTTCTCATTTTCATTTCCTCCAACCCGGAAGACGAATCGCCATCACAATCCGTTTCTCCATGTAGCCTTTCTTAATATTCAAATTCCTTAACGCCGTGGCGCACGCTCTCAGCGTGCCGCGTTCACACTTATGTGAACGCCGTAAATATACTAGCCTAAAATAATCGGTATCCTTCCGTCTGGACGACGCCGCAAGTCATGACCGGTCAGACCATTTCTCACTACCGCATTTTGGAGCAGCTCGGGAGCGGTGGAATGGGTGTCGTCTACAAGGCCGAGGACACGCGGTTGCATCGATTGGTGGCGCTCAAGTTCCTGCCCGGCGAAACCGCCCAGACTCGGAGCGCGCTCGAACGATTTCGGCGGGAGGCCGAAACAGCCTCAGGCTTAAATCATCCCAACATCTGCACCGTTTACGACATCGGCGGTGAGCACGAACAGCCCTTCATTGCCATGGAACTGATGGATGGCGTCACCCTGAAGCACTGCCTGGAGGGCAAGCCCCTCACGCTGGAACGCCTGCTGGATTTAGGGATTGAAATCGCCGACGCGCTGGACGCCGCGCACGCTGAAGGACATTGTCCACCGCGACATCAAGCCCGCCAACATCTTCGTGACCAAACGCGGTCACGCCAAGATACTGGATTTCGGCTTGGCTAAGTTGGCATCGGCAGGAGAATAGTCCGAAAGCAGAATTGCCGGCCTGCGCCGCTACCGAAGTGATGCTCACCAGCCCTGGCATGGTAGTAGGCACCATTGCCTATATGTCCCCCGAACAGGCACGAGGCGAGGAACTGGACGCGCGAACGGATTTGTGGTCGTTCGGCGCAGTGCTCTACGAAATGGCCACCGCGCGCCGGGCGTTTCCTGGCGATAGCGCCGCAATTATCCACGATGCGATCCTGAACCGGACGCCCGTTCCGGCCTCGCGCTTAAACGCGGCCATTCCGCCAAAGCTGGAGGAGATTATCAACAAGGCGCTGGAGAAAGACCGCAAGCTGCGCTATCAGAGCGCAGCGGAGATGCGCACCGACCTGCAGCGGTTGAAGCGCGACTCTGAATCGGGCTCATTCGTTAGCGTCGAGCCCTGCGGGCACTTCCGCAAACCGTTTTTCCGGGTGGATGGTGCTGGCCTTGATCGTGCTCGCGGCTGCGGGCGGCGCCTATTTCCTGCTGCACCAGCGTGCTCCCAAGCTTACGGAAAAAGACACGCTCGTTCTGACCGACTTCACCAACACCACCGGCGATTCTGTTTTCGATGGCGCGCTGCGGCAAGGGCTTTCCGCTCAATTGGAGCAGTCGCCATTTCTGAGCCTGATTTCCGATCAACACATCGAGGAGACGCTGGCGCTGATGGCCCAGCCCAAGGGCGCACGCTTAACGCATGAACTGGGGCGTGAGGTTTGCCAGCGTACCGCCGGCGCGGCCACCATCGAAGGCTCCATCGCAAGTTTGGGCAGCCAGTACGTGCTGGGATTGAAGGCTGTGAATTGCCACAACGGGGATCTGCTGGCCGAGGAGCAGGAGACCGCCAATGGAAAAGAGCAGGTGCTCAAGGCTTTGGGCGAGGCCGCCACCAAGCTGCGCGGGAAGCTGGGAGAATCGCTTCGCTCGGTGCAGAAGTATGATGCGCCGCCGGAAAATGTCACCACGTCATCGCTCGAGGCGCTGCACGCATATAGTCTCGGCCTGGAAGCTTACAACGCCAAGAACGACGGCCACGCCGCGGTCTCGTTCTTCCAAAGGGCTGTCAACCTGGACCCGAATTTCGCCATGGCCTATGTGCAGATGGGGGCCAAGTATCGCAACCTCGGCGAAGAGGCGCGCGGAGCCAGTGCTGCGCGCAGGGCTTATGAGTTGCGGGGACGCACTAGCGAGCGGGAAAAGTTCGACATTGCGTCCACTTACGAAGCTCTCTGCACCGGAAATATGGAGGCAACCCGGGAAACTAGCGAGTTATGGGCCCAGACGTACCCCCGTGACGCGATTGCGCAGAGTGTCGTATTTTTCGCTTACCTGGAGTTGGGAGATAACGAGAAGGCTCTGACAGCGGCGCAGGCGGCGCTGAAGCGTGGCCTCGCACATGCTCTTCGGTATTACAACCTGGTCCTTGCGTACCGGCTTCTCAACCGCCTGGATGAGGCGCAGGCCGCGGCCACGGAGGCGCGCGCCCAGCATCTCGACGGGCGTGCCCTTCAGTTAGCCCTTTATGGAGTGGATTTCCTTCAGCACAATAGCGTGGGGATGCAGGACATTGCAGCCAAGTTGATGGGGACGCCGAGCTTCGAAGGCAAAATACTTTACTCGGAAGCGTTCACCGCCGCTTATGGCGGCGAGTTTGGTAAGGCCCGCGAACTGGTGCGCCGAGCGATGGATTCCGCACAAAGAGCAGATGAAAGGGAACAGGCGGCGGGCTACCAGGCGTACGCCGCAGTGAACGAAGCATTCGTCGGCAATTTGGCTTTGGCAAAACAAGAGACGCAGGCCGCACTCGCGCTCGCAAATGGCCGAGACGTCGAAGCGGCCTCGGCCATCACACTCGCGCTGACGGGTGAATTCGCGCAAGCTGCACGTCTGGCCGGCAATCTTGGCAAGCGCTTCACCAAGGACACATTGGTACAGTCCTTATACGTGCCAATGATTCATGCGGCCACCGCGCTTCGAAGCGGTGACGGCGGAAAAGCGGTGGAAGCGCTCGCCGCGGCTGCGCCCTACGAATTGGGAGCTGAAACCCAACTCCACCCAGTCTACCTGCGGGGCGAAGCGTATCTGGCCGCCAAGCAGGGCGCTTCGGCGGGAGCCCAGTTTCAAAAGATTCTCGACCATCCGGGAGTCGTGTGCAACAGTCTGGTCGGCGCGCTGGCGCACCTGGGCCTGGGACGCGCGAATGCCCTGGCCGGCGACAGCGCGAAGGCGAGGTCGGCCTACCAGGATTTCTTCGATTTATGGAAAAATGCCGACCCGGATATCCCGATTCTGAAGCAAGCCAAAGCGGAGTACACGAAGCTGAAGTGATCGTGGTCCCCCTTGCTTTACGCGCGGGGCTACGCCGCGCTTGTTTGGGACACCCGGCGCCTGATGTAGCCCCGCACGTCAGTAAGGGGACGTTAGTTCACCAAAACCGCCGGCGCTCAATCTTCGAAAGCCCGATTGAGAATCGCCTCGAAATTGGTGGACGGCGGAAGCGTTCCAAACGCCCGCCCGCCTTCGTCCGCCAGGCGCGACCCGCAGAACACATCGGCCACTTCCGGAATGCTGTGGCGAATCAGCAGCGACGCCTGCAAGGCCAGCGCCAGCCGCTCCGCCAATAGCCGCGCCTCTACTTCCGCCACCGGCTGCTTCAAATCTTTTTCCAGCGTGCCGGCGAATTTATCGAAACGCCGGTCGCTGCCGCGCGCCATCCGGATCTCGGCCACCACGCTCCCTACCGCCTCCGGCTCCTTATTCAGCGCGCGCAGAATGTCCAGGCAGATGACGTTCCCGGAACCTTCCCAGATGGAATTGAGCGGCGCTTCGCGATACAACCGCGGCAGAATGCTTTCTTCCACGTACCCGTTGCCTCCCAGGCATTCCAGCGCTTCATTCACTTGCGCCGGCCCGCGTTTCGATACCCAGTATTTCGCCGCGGCTGTCCCCAGGCGCGCGAAACCTCGTTCGCCTGCGTCCGTATCGCGCGCATCAAAGGCGCGCGCTAAGCGCATCATCAACACGGTAGCCGCTTCCGATTCCAGCGCCAGATCCGCCAGAACATTTTGCATCAACGGCTGATCCGCCAGGAAATCGCCGAACGCTTTGCGATGCCGCGCATGATGGATGGCCTGCACCAGCGCCTGCCGCATCAGCGACGCGGACCCGATCACGCAATCCAGCCGCGTGTGCTGCACCATATCGATGATGGTGGCCACGCCCCGGCCTTCTTCGCCCACCCTCCGCGCCCACGCCTCCTGAAATTCCACTTCCGAAGACGCATTCGAGCGGTTGCCCAGCTTCGATTTCAGCCGCTGGATGTAAAACCGGTTGCGCTTGCCGTCCGGGGTCCAGCGCGGAACCAGAAAACAGGTCAGCCCGCCCAGCGCTTGCGCCAGAACCAGAAAAGCGTCGCACATCGGCGCCGAACAGAACCACTTGTGCCCGGTCAGCAGGTACTCGCCGTTTCCGGTTGTTTCCGCCAGCGTGGTATTGGCGCGGACATCGGACCCTCCCTGCTTCTCGGTCATGGCCATGCCCATTAGCGCGCCGGATTTTTCCGGAACCGGCCGCGCCCGCGGATCGTACTTTAGCGTTTCAATATAGGGCTCCCACTCCCGCGCCAGATCCGGCTCTTTGCGCAACGCGGGAACCACCGCGTAGGTCATCGAGACTGGGCAGGTGTGCCCCGCTTCATTCTCGGAAGCCAGCAGCATCAAGGCCGCGCGCGCCACATGCGCGCCCTTCTTGGGCTCGGTCCACGGCAGGCTAGCCAGGCCGTGCTCGATGGAAAGCCGCATCAGCGAGTGCCACGCCGGATGAAATTCAACCTCATCGATGCGATGCCCAAACCGGTCGTGCGTGCGCAGCACCGGCGGATTCTCATTGGCTTGAAATCCCCAGCGGATGGCTTCTTCCGTGCCCGTCAGCCGGCCAAATTCCTCCACGCGCGGCATCGCCCAGCCGGCGCCCTCCCGTTCCAAAGCTTCCACCAGCACGCGATCCGTCGAAAAAAGATTGTAGTCCTGAAGCGGCGGGGGCTGGTTCACCACGGCATGCGTCCCCGCGGGCCGAGCATCCAAATCAGTCTTCACGGCACCGATTCTATCAAGCTGGAGGCAGCGGCTCGGCTCAGAAAGGATATTTTCGCCAATCGGCCTCAATGCAGCGGTCGCTTACGCTCGCAGCTCGGAAAGAGCGTGTCACCGAACCGCGACCGTAAGTGTAAGAGGCTGTGAAAAAATCGGTTCGCAGGCGAAAACGCCTGCGCCACTTGTGGGGCAGACGCTTCCGTCTGCCAACCCCGCGTGCTTCCCGTTTTTTTTCACAGCTTCTCAGTCTCAGACTCAGGGAGCCGGCGCTCTTCACCCCCCGCGCATCGAAACGATCAGCCCCACCGTGATCCCAACCTCCGCTACCACCAGCACGCCGCCAATCCAGCGCTCTTTATGATTCTGGAACCACAAATAAATGCCCGTCCCGCCGAGAGTCAGCAAGCCGAGAGAAACGATCGCCGCGACCCACGCCCAAATTCCGCGCGACCGATGCATCCACGCCAATGTCGTCAGAAAGCTAACCGCCGTGGTCTTCACCGTCGCATCCCCACTCACGATGGAGTAAGTTACTTCAAACGACCGCCCCAGCGCGGTGGTCACCCGAAATTTTAGAAAGCCCGGGGAATTAGCAATCGACTCCAGCTCCCCGCGCCACTCCCGCGCCAACACTCTCGCATCCGTGACGCCCGGCGTGAGCCGGCGAGCCTCTACTTGCAATCGCTCGGGATGCGCGAACCATTTCCGATGCGCGAATTCCACCGCGCTGATCGCATAAGCCAGCAGAAAAATCACAGAGAACATCGCAGTTGCAAGATGCAGGCTTCGCAATTTCTGATACATACTCATCGGCTCCAAAAATAGATCGCCGCGAAAAGGAAACATCCCACGCCCAGCGAAACCTGCGCCAGCTTGCTTCCCGCGCGCGACCCCAGAAACATGGCCAAGCCCGAGCCGATCATCCCCAGCAGGCACCACATGGCGAATTCGTTATAATCCGCCCACAACTGCATGCGCCAGTCGCCGGAATGAAAAGCGGCCGTGGTCTCGTGCAAGGTAAACAGAAAAAGCGCCAGGCTATTGCGAGTGGTCTCGATGCGCAGCCGTCCCTCTTTTTCAAGAACCGTCACCTGGTCGCGCCCGTTGGCGTGCCAGAAATCCAGAAACAAGTTGCCGGACTCGTCATGCTGTATCGCCGCCTGGTTCACCGGCGTAGCCAGCGAAAGCCCCAGCAACCCGCAGATCCGCTCGGCTACTTGCCGGTCCGTCAGGTTCGCCGGGACAGAAAAGTCTCGATAACGAACCATCGGTGCGCCGCTTGTAGATTGCCGCAAGAACGGAACGCTCAGCCCCACCACTCCATAAACCGCCAGGTGCAGGAACGTCAGCAATCCAGCGTAGGTGTGGAGCTTCTTGATCAGCCGCAATTAGCAAGACTACCGGAATACCGGACTATCCGCTGACGCCGGACGCTCTCCCAAACTCTGGTGGACCACGCCATCCTGGTTCACGTAAAACGTTCGCCGCCCGTCCAGCATATAGATTCTCGGGCTCGCCAGTAGCGCGTAGCCGCCACGCGTCCCTACCAATGCGAACTGATAGCGATCCGTCTGGGAAGATGCCAATCCCAACTCGCCCAGCGACGCGGCGTACTTGCCGGACTGCGCCTTATGTTTCGCCTGCGCCCTCACCGCCAGCTGCATTTCGCTCACGGCCCTGGCTTCTGGAGCACTTACTCCCAGATGTCCGCTCCTAAGCGCAGGCGCCGCGATAGCCAGAATAGTTCCAACAATCACGCCAACCACCGCCATCTCAATCAACGAAAAACCGCGCTGTCTATATCGCATGTTCCCCCTATTTGAATTCCGGACTGTCAACCGAAGCCAGTTCCGGTCCCCAGTTCTGATGAACAATCCCATCCTGATCCAGGAAAAATGTCCGCCTTCCCGTTTTGCCGAACACTTCCGGCGTGGCCACCAGCGTGTAACCGCCGGGAGTGGCCGTCAACACGAAACAGTACCCGTTTTTTTCGCCGGACGCCATTCCTGCCGGCATTAGATTTGCCGCCTGTGGACCTTCAGCAGCACCCTTATTCGGCGGACCCAGCTCCGCCAGCGTGGCCGCGAACCGGCCGAACTGCGATTGATATTGCGTTTGGCATTGCCCAATGGTGTGCATCTCTTTCACAACCATCGTTTCTTCGGCGCCAAGACGCGCCCTGGACATGATAGGAAGAGCTACCGCCAGGACGATCGCAATAATCGCCATCACCACCAGCAGTTCCACCAGGGAAAACCCCCGCTGCCGCTTTCGCATGTCCTATACGACGCCTCGCCTCGCCCCGACGTGCAAATCGGCCAAATTGTTTCATGCCAACCGTACTGCCTCCCGGAAATTTTTGCACCGATCAGAAAATCTTGCCGAATCAATACCCTAGGGAGAATCCCGGTCCTCCCTCCAGCTTTCCATTCAGGAATACGCCCTAACTCAACGTTCCGCAATACTTAACGGTACTCTCGCCCCGCTCCCGACACCTCTACCCTCGGTGGTACAAAAACTGCCTTTAACCGTGTCATGACAAGCGAAGAATACGGAAGCGCATACAAAAGGGGCTATCATCTGACGGTTCGTTTTCTGGTCTCGCGCGGGCTGACATACGACGGAGCGCAGGAAACTGCGCAAGCCGCCTGGGTGCGAGGCTGGGAACGGTTGAGCCAGTTGCGTGATGCCAGCATGGTTCTCACTTGGATGAATAGCATCGCTCTCAACATCCATCGCAGTTCCATGCGTCGCGAACCATTTCTCCAGACCCTGCCCGAACTGTCCACGCCACCCAAAGTCAACCTGGCCGCCATCGATGTTCGCCGCATTCTCAAAACCTGCAAGAAGAACGACCGCATGGTTCTCCAGCGCCACTACCTCGAAGGCTACAAGGTGCAAGAAATCGCCAAAGCCCACGGCTGGACCGAAACCGCCGTCCGCATCCGCCTCCTGCGCGCCCGCCGTGCAGTAGGAAAACGTTTCGCAGCCTAAGAACGCCACGCTGGTTGCTGGTGACTGGTAGCTGGTCCTGGGCGATCGGCAACTACTCACCAGCCACCAACAACCAGCCACCAGTCACTGCCAAAACCGTAATCTAACTCACCATCTAATCCTGTCTGATAATATTTTTTGCACTTTGGCGCAATATGATTTACCATAAAACGTCATACAGGACTAAAGCTGCGTGGCTCAGATCTTTCATCGAAGCACTAACACAATTTCCAAAGTAAGCCTTGTCTGCGCTGTACTTGGAGCCGGCGGATTGATCGCCTTCGCCTACGCCATGGACCGCGGGTCTTACATCACCGACGTCAAGGTGGTGAAACCGCAGCCCGTCCCCTTCAGCCATAAGCATCACGTCACCGATGATGGCATCGATTGCCGCTATTGCCACACCTCGGTAGAGACTTCCTCGTTTGCCGGAGTTCCCGCCACCGAGATCTGCATGAGCTGTCATTCGCAGATCTGGGCCAACGCCGAGATGCTTGAGCCCGTCCGCGCCAGTTACCGCAGTGGCGAGTCACTCGAATGGACCCGCGTTCACGACCTGCCGGATTTTGTATACTTCAATCACAGTATTCACATCAATAAGGGCGTCGGTTGCGCCACCTGCCACGGCCGCGTAGACCAGATGCCGCTCATGTACAAGGAAAACACGCTGTACATGAACTGGTGCATCAACTGTCATCGCAATCCGGAAAAGTACGTGCGTCCGCGCGACCAGGTGTTCAGCATGACCTATCAGCCGCCGGCCAACCAGGAAGAGTTGGGAAAAAAGCTCGTCGAGGAGTACCACATTCAAAGCCTGACTGATTGCTACACTTGCCATCGATGAAAGAAACGCCGAAAGAAAACCCGCCGAAAGATCTAGCGAAGGACAAACCCGCTCTTGACCTGGCCAAGATTCGGGCTCGGTTGGAATCGGCCCGTGGACCCCTCTACTGGAAGAGTCTCGAAGAGCTCGCCGGAACCGAGGAGTTCCAGGCGTTCGCCGAAGATGAATTCGCGGAACGCACTCCGGATTGGAACAACCCGGCCAATCGCCGCAATTTCCTTAAAGTAATGGGCGCGTCGCTGGCCCTTGCCGGCGCAACCGCCTGCACCAAGCAGCCTCCGGAAGCCATCGTCCCCTACGTGCGCCAGCCCGAGGAATTTGTTCCCGGCCTGCCCATGTATTACGCCACCGCCATGCAGATGGGCGGCGTAGCTACGGGACTTTTGGCCACCAGTTATCTCGGCCGGCCCACCAAGATCGAAGGCAATCCGGACCATCCCGGCAGCCGCGGCGCCTCGGATTATTTCCACCTGGCGTCGGTCCTCACCATGTACGATCCGGACCGCGCGCAGGCCGTGACCAACAATGGCCGCATCAGCAGTTGGGTGTCGGCGCAAGTTGCGCTGGCCGGCGCGCGCGAAGCGGCCGCCATCAAAAATGGCGATGGCCTGCGCATCCTCACCGAAACAGTGACGTCGCCCACCCTGACGGCGCAGATCAAAGCTTTCCTCAAGGAGTTGCCCGGAGCCAAATGGCATCAGTATGAACCCTGCGGCCGTCACAACGCCTATCTCGGATCCCAGGCCGCCTTCGGACGCCCGGTAAATACCATCTACCGCTTCGATCAAGCCGACGTAATCGTTTCGCTCGATGCCGACTTCCTTTCCTGCGGCCCCGGAAATCTGATTTACGCCCGCCAGTTCGCCGACAAGCGCCGCGTGATGACCAACGTCACTCACTCCCCGCAGCCCAAGGAAAACTGGCAGGAGGGTTATCAGGACGGACCATCCGCGCCTCGCGCCAGTCAGTCCGCGTCCTATGCGCCCGAAGCCCGCGGACCCGTTGTCCTGCCGCCGCAGGTGCAAGCCCAGGGCAAGCCGCCCGATCAAACCACGCTGAACCGCATGTACGTGGTGGAACCCGCGCCATCGCCCACCGGCAGTATGGCCGATCATCGCATCGTTCTCCGCGCCTCAGAAATTGAAGCGTTCGCCGCGGATCTGAATGCGGCTCTCGGCGCCGGCGCCCAATCCTCGGGAAAATTCAAGGAAGTGGCCGCCATCGCCCGCGACTTGCAAGCCCATCACGGCGCCTGCGTGGTGGTAGCCGGGCCCAATCAGCCTCCCAACGTGCATGCTCTCGCGCATGCCATGAATCAAACACTTGGAAACGTCGGCAAAACGGTAATCTACACCGATCCCATCGAAGGAAATCCGGTGGATCAGCGCCAGTCGTTCAGCGAACTGGCGGCCGACATGAACTCCGGCAAGGTAGATTCGCTGCTGATCCTCGGCGGCAATCCGGTTTACTCGGCGCCCGCGGATCTGGACTTCGCCGCCGCGCTGAAAAAAGTCAATTTCCGTTTTTACCTCAGCCTTTTCCCGGATGAAACCGCCGCGCTCGTAAACTGGCATGTTCCCGAAGCCCACTATCTGGAATCCTGGAGCGATGTCCGCGGCTACGATGGAACCGTAAGCTTTGTCCAGCCGCTCATCGCGCCGCTCTACGGCGGCAAATCCGCCCACGAAGTGATCGCCACACTCACCGGCCAGCCCGAAAAGACTTCTCATGAGCTGGTGCAGGAGAATTGGCAGAATCACAGCAACTTCGACATCTTCTGGCAGAAGGCGCTGCACGACGGCGTGGTTCCGGACTCCGCGCTCCCGGCCATCGCGCTCTCCGCCAGAAATGTTACCGCCAAAGCCCCAGCGGCCGGCCAATCCGCGCAGGGCCAAGGTGCTTTGGAAATTATGATCCGGCCCGACCCCACCATCTTCGATGGGTCGTGGGCCAACAACGGCTGGCTCCAGGAACTGCCCAAGCCCCAAAACAAGATGACTTGGGACAACGCCGCGTGGATCAGCCCAAACACCGCGCTAAAGCTCAACCTCAACACGGAGGAAATGGTCGAGCTGAAATACCAGGGCCGCAGCCTCACTGCCCCGGTCTTCATCACGCCCGGCCACGCCGACGACAGCGTGACGGTGCATTTGGGATACGGCCGCACGCACGCCGGCCACGTCGGCGATGGCGTCGGCTTCAATGCCTATCTGCTCCGCACTTCCGGCGCCCCCGATGGCGGACCTGGCCTCGAAGCCCAAAAAACGGGCGGCCATTACCACTTCGCCACCACCCAGCACACTCAGACCATGGAAGGCCGCGACCTGGTTCGCGTCGCCACCCTCGACGAATACAAAAAGAATCCGCAATACGTCGACGAGCGTGAAGAAGGCAAGCCGCTTCCGCAATACCTGACCTTGTATCCGGATTACCGGTATCAGGGCTACAAATGGGGCATGAGTATCGACCTGAATGCCTGCGTGGGCTGCAGTGCCTGCGTGGTCGCATGCCAGGCCGAAAATAATATCGCCGTGGTCGGCAAAGTGGAAGTGGCGCGCGGCCGCCACATGCACTGGATCCGCGTGGATCGCTATTTCAAAGGCAACTGGGACAATCCGGAGCTTTACTATCAGCCCGTTCCCTGCATGCACTGCGAGAACGCCCCCTGCGAGCTGGTTTGCCCCGTGGCCGCCACCGTTCATAGCGGCGACGGCCTGAATCAGATGGTCTACAATCGCTGCGTCGGCACGCGTTATTGTTCCAACAACTGTCCCTATAAAGTCCGGCGCTTCAATTTCCTGCTCTACTCGGATTGGTATACCGAAAGCCTAAAAGGCGTCCGCAATCCCAACGTCACCGTGCGCAGCCGCGGCGTCATGGAAAAATGCACTTACTGCATTCAGCGCATCAGCGCCGCCAAGATTCAATCCGAAAAGGAAAACCGCCGCATCGCCGACGGGGAAATCACACCCGCTTGCGCGCAAGCTTGCCCGGCGCAGGCCATCGTGTTCGGCGATATTAACGACCCCAAAAGCCGCGTGGCTCAACTGAAAGCCCAGGCTCGCAATTATAGTCTGCTGGAAGAACTGAATACGCGGCCCCGCACCACTTATCTCGGCCGCTTGCGGAATCCCAACCCGGAGATCGAGAAAGGTTAGAGCTTGAAAACGGAACTCGACGAACAGGCCATTGACCCAGGTCCCGATAAGATAATCGCCCCGGGTTTCAACTACGCCACCGTTACCGATAAAATCGCCGGCGTTGTCCTGAAGCCCATTCAGACCACCCCCAAACAATGGTGGATCGCCCTGTTCCTGGCGTTTTGCGCCATGCAGGGCCTGCTGGCCGGTGCGTTCTGGCTGCTGTACAAAGGCGTCGGCGTTTGGGGCATCGTAATTCCGATCGCCTGGGGCTTCGCTATCGTCAATTTCGTCTGGTGGATCGGTATCGGCCACGCCGGAACGCTAATCTCGGCCATTCTGCTGCTCCTCAAACAGGATTGGCGTACCTCCATCAATCGCTTTTCGGAAGCCATGACGCTGTTCGCCGTCGCTCAGGCCGGCATGTTCCCCATTCTCCACATGGGCCGCCCCTGGCTCGGATATTGGCTGATGCCTTATCCCAGTTCCATGTGGGTTTGGCCGCAGCCCCGCAGCCCGCTGGTCTGGGACGTTTTCGCGGTAACCACTTACCTCACCGTCTCGCTCATTTTCTGGTACATCGGCCTGGTCCCCGATCTCGCTACCATGCGCGACCGTGCCAAAAAGAAGTGGCAGAAAATCGCTTTCGGAATGGCCGGCCTCGGCTGGCGCGGATCCGCCCGCCACTGGGCCCGCTATCAAATGGCTTACCTGCTGTTGGGCGGCTTAGCCACGCCGCTGGTTGTCTCCGTCCATACCGTGGTCAGCTTCGACTTCGCCATCAGCATGATTCCCGGCTGGCACACCACTATTTTCCCGCCCTATTTCGTCGCCGGCGCCATCTATTCCGGATTCGCCATGGTCCTGACGCTGGCCATCCCCACGCGCAAATGGTTTCACCTGGAAGATCTCATCACCATGCGCCACCTGGATGCCTGCGCCAAACTGATGCTCGGCGTCGGATTGATCGTGGCCTACGGATACATGATGGAAGCGTTCATGTCCTGGTACAGCGGCAATATTTATGAGATGTTCATGTACAAGAACCGCAGCACCGGCCCCTACGCGTTCCTGTTCTGGATGTTGATCCTCTGCAATATTCTGATCCCGCAGTCGCTCTGGTCTTCCAAGGTGCGGCAAAATATCCCCAGGCTATTCATAGTTTCCATCGTCATCAACATCGGCATGTGGCTGGAGCGCTTTGTTATCGTCATCATCAGCCTGCATCGCGACTTTCTGCCCTCTTCCTGGGGCATGTATTATCCAACCATGTGGGATTGGGCCGTGCTCACCGGCACCATCGGATTTTTCCTGGTACTGATGATCCTGTTCGTCCGCGTCCTGCCGTCCATCTCCATCTTCGAAGTCCGCGAAGTGCTGCACCACTTAGCCCCGCACATCCTGGACGACGGCAAAACATCTCCCAGCCCGGCCCATGGAGACTAACGACATGAAAATATTTAGCCGCAGATTAACGCAGATGAACGCAGATGAAATCTTAAGTTTTATCCGCGTCCATCAGCGTTCATCAGCGGCTAATAAAGGTTTTCGCTTATGACCGAGACCTTCTGGGACAGACACGGCTTATACGGCCTAATGGCGCAGTTCGAAACGCCCGAGCAGGTAGTCGGCGCCGCTCAGCGCGCTTATGACGCCGGCTACCGCAAGATGGATGCCTATTCGCCCATGCCTGTGGAAGGCTTGGCCGAAGCCATCGGCTTCAAACGCAACTGGGTTTCTTTGGTGGTCCTCATCGGCGGATTGTGCGGATGCGTCGGAGGCTTCGGCTTGCTGTGGTGGATCTGCGTCATCGCCTATCCGCACAATGTCGGCGGCCGTCCCTTCGATAGCTGGCCGATGTTCATCCCCATCACGTTTGAATGTACCGTGTTGCTGGCCGCGCTCAGCTCAGTGGTGGGAATGCTGGCCATGAACAAACTCCCGATGCCTTACCATCCAGTGTTCAACGTAACCGAATTCGCCCAGCGCGCCTCCGTCGACCGCTTTTTCCTGTGCATCGAAGCCAACGATCCAAAATTCGACCGCGAAAAAACCAAGGCGTTCCTCCTGGAACTAAATCCCGAGGAGGTCTCCGAAGTTGACAAGTAAACGCCGCACTGTCAAAGATATTTTGTCGGGACCCAAAGTGGGGCGGACCCCCTGGTCCGCGGCCGACGCCCACGTCGGCCTGCTGGTGGAAAAGCGGGTCCAGAGGGACCCGCGCGGACCAGGGGGTCCGCCCTACCACATCTGCCTCCTGCTCTTATCGCTCCTCCTGCCCCTAACCGCCTGCCGCCAGGACATGCAGGATGAACCGCGCTATAAACCGCTAGCCGCCAGCGATTTCTGGTCGGACCATCGCTCCGCCCGTCCCGCCGTCGAAGGAACCGTCGCCCGCGGCTTCCTGCGCATCGACGAAGCGCGCTACACCGGAAAAATCGCGGGCGAGGATATCGAAGATTTCCCCATTCCCATCGCCCGCGAAGATATCGAACGCGGCCGCTCCCGCTTCAACATCTACTGCACTCCCTGCCATGGACGCCTGGGCGACGGAAACGGCATGGTGGTCCTGCGCGGCTACCGCCAGGCCGCGTCCTATTACACCGACAAGCTCATGAAAGCCAAAGTCGGCCACTTCTTCGACGTCATCACCAATGGATTCGGAGCCATGCCCAGCTACGCTTCCCGCATCGTCCCGGATGACCGTTGGCGCATCACTGCCTACATCCGCGCTCTCCAGTTCAGTGAATCCGCCAGGATCTCGGACGTCCCGGAGGCCCAGCGCCAGAATTTGCCCGTGGAGCCTCCACCCAGCGGCATTGCCCCCGCCGTGGGACCGCTCGCGCCCGCCACGCCCAGCACCCGGCAAGACCAAGGAAACCGCTGATGACGCCAACCGATACCATTCGCCCCCAGCTCGACCGCATCCAGCGCAATGCCCTGGTGGTCGGCGTTATCGCGCTGGCCGCTACGCTCGTCGGAGCGTTCCTGAACGCGCAGCACTTCTGGCAATCCTATTTGTACGGTTACATCGCCATCAGCGCCCTGGCCATCGGCAGCCTCGGAATTTTCCTGTTGCATAACGTAGTCGGCGGAAACTGGGGCGTCGCCATCCGCCGCCTCATCGAATCCGGCCTGCAAACTCTGCCTATGTTCGCGCTCCTCGTCATTCCAATTTTCTTCGCCACCGGGACGCTCTATAAGTGGACTGACGCCGCCTACCGCGCCCAGAATTTCGCCGTCGGCCATAAAGCCGTATACATGAACGTGCCGTTCTTCATCGGGCGAAGCATCTTCTACTTCGCCGTCTGGATCATCATGGGGGGGCTCATTCTGCGCATGGCCAATGAGCACGATCGCACTGGCGACCCCGCCCTCTTCAAGAAAATTAAGGGCCGCAGCGCTCCCGCCCTGCTGGTTTTCGTCTTGACCACATCCTACGCTTTCATCGATTGGATCATGTCGCTTGAGCCCGATTGGTATTCCACCATTTACGGCTGGCTCTTCACCGTCGGCGAAGTGCTTCTTACCTTCGCGTTCATGATCGCTTTGTTGGTTTTGTTTTCGAAGCATGAGCCTTTCCGGGATTTCGTCAAGATCGCCCATTATCACGACCTCGGCAATCTCATGCTCGCCTTCACCATGCTGTGGGCCTACATGGGCTTGTCGCAGTTCCTGATTATCTACGCCGAAAACCTGCCCGACGAAATTCCCTGGTACATTCGCCGCTTCACCGGAGGCTGGGGTTATCTCGGCTGGTTCATTTCCATCTTTCATTTCTGCATCCCGTTCTTCCTGCTGCTGATGCGCTTCGTCAAGAAGAGACCCCAGCGCCTGCAAAGCCTGGCCCTGTGGATCATCTTCGTCCGCTTGTTGGATATATTCTGGTTTGTGGCGCCTGCTTTCCGCCAAAGAGAATTCGCCGTTTATTGGACCGACCTTACAGCGGTGATCGGCATGGGAGGAATCTGGCTGGCTTACTTCATGTTCAATTTGAAGAAGCGCCCGCTGCTGGTGCCCAGCGACCCGCGCAACACGTATTCGGTAAGGGGGCACGCCCACTAATATGGAACACTCCGCGCATCCAAGTCCCAACGGCGCCGGCCACGAGCAAAGCGAGGTAAGCGTCCGCTTCATCGTCACCTCATTGGCGGTCCTGCTGGTCGGAACTTTTTTGGTAGCTCTGTTGGTAGTAGGGATTTTCCAGTTCTTCAGCCATGAGTATCAAACCCAGGAGTCAGCCAAGCAGAACCAGCAGCAGATTCCACCCGAACCTCGCATCGAAGTGGAACCGTATAGACAACTCATCGACGTCCACGCCCGCGAGGACCACGTCTTGAGTTCCTACGCCTGGGTAGACAAAAGCCAGGGCACCGTAAGAATACCCATAGATCAGGCCATCGATGAGCTGGCCAAAAAAGGCCTGCCCTCTCACGATTACCTGCAAGATATCTTAAGGAAGCAAAATGCCGCGAAGTAACAAGTCACTGAAAAACCGGTGGCTGAGTCCGCTGTCCCAAGCCGCCAGCATGCCGAAGAAATTTTCTTTGGCCGGCGGCGCGTGGACAGCGGATGCAGTCACCTGTTTTTCAAGAACCACATTGCTCAGGGCGCTAATCCCGATGCTATGTGTCTTGGCGATATCATCCCTCTGCAACGCCCAACAATTCGGCCTCCCCGCCATGGTCCGCGGCGTTGGCATCGACCAAAATCTGAACGGCCAGCTCCCTCTGGAACTCACCTTCAAGGACGAAACCGGCCAGACCGTCCGCTTGGGCCAATATTTCCGTCAGAAGCCCGTAGTCCTCGCCCTGGTCTATTACGAGTGCCCCATGCTCTGCAACATGGTGCTGAACGGCCTCTCCAGCAGCATGGAAAAAATTTCGCTCGACCTGGGCAAGGATTATGAAGTGGTAACCGTCAGCTTCAATCCCCACGAAACCTGGCAGCTCGCCGCCTCCAAAAAAGCCAACTACGTGGAAAAATACAAAGGCAAAGGCTCCGTCGAAGGCTGGCACTTTCTCACCGGCCAGGAAGACAATATCAAGAAACTCGCCGACGCCGCCGGATTCCACTATAAGTACGACCCCATCTCCAAACAGTTCGCCCACGCCAGCGGCATTATGGTGATCACTCCCGAAGGCCGCATCGCCCGCTATTTCTATGGAATCGAATACAAGCCGCGCGATTTCCGCTTGGGCCTGGTGGAAGCCTCCGAACACAAAATCGGCACGCCCGCCGACGTGATCATGCTGTTCTGCTATCACTACGATCCCATGACCGGCAAATACGGTCTGGTCATTACCAACGTAATCCGGACGCTCGGCTCCGCCACCGTCATCGGTCTGGGCGCGCTGCTGTTCGTGCTGATCCGGCGTGACCGTCATCGCCACGATGGCGACCTGGGGAGGCCTGCCTAACCAATGCAGATACCACTATTTCCAGAATCAGCCTCCACCACCGCCGACAGTGTCGATTACCTCTATTACTACCTGTCCGCCGTCACCGTGGTGATGACCACGCTGATCTTCGCCGCCGTTTTCATTTTTGCCATCAAATACCGGCGCCGCTCCGAAGATGAAATTCCAGCGCCCATCCACGGCTCTATAAAACTCGAAATCGCCTGGTCCGTAATCCCGTTTCTGATCATGCTCACCTTCTTCTGGTGGGGCGCGCAGCTCTTCTTCGCCAACGCCAGCCCGCCCGCCGACGCCATGGACGTGTATGCCGTGGGCAAGCAGTGGATGTGGAAGATCCAATATCCGGAAGGCCAGCGCGAGATCAATGAGCTGCATGTCCCGGTCGGCCGGCCCGTCAAGGTGACGCTCGCTTCCGAAGATGTCATCCACAGTTTTTTCATCCCCGCTTTTCGTCTCAAGCACGACGTTGTACCCGGCCGCTACGACACCATGTGGTTCAACGCCACCAAACCCGGGCGCTATCACCTGTTCTGCGCTGAATATTGCGGAACGGAGCATTCCGGTATGATCGGCTGGGTCACCGTGATGACCGCGCCGGATTATGAGAACTGGCTGGCCAACGGCGGCGCCGAAGGCACCATGGTGCAACAGGGTGAGCGGCTGTTCGGCCAGTATGGTTGCGTCACCTGCCACCAGCTGGATCAACAAGGCCGCGCTCCCATCCTGCGCGGTGTGTATGGCTCGCGCGTTCAATTGAACGACGGCCAAACCGTCCTGGCCGACGATGCGTTCATTCGCGAATCCATCCTGAATCCCAACGCGAAAATTGTCGCCGGCTATAAGTCCGATGTCATGCCCAGCTTCCAGGGCCAGATTAATGAGGAAGGCCTGCTGCAGTTGATCGTTTACATCAAGTCCTTAGCCATTACAAAAGCTCCCGGCACGGTGGCCGCTCCGGGAACTGAGGATAAAAAATGAGTACCGTTTTACAAGATCCGCAGACCGTAGAAACGCCGAATTACCTGAATGCGGAATACGGCTGGAAGTCCTGGTTGTTCACCAAGGACCACAAGCGCATCGCTATTTTGTACATCATCTCCATAACCGCGATGTTCTTCCTGGGCGGCATCTTCGCCGGCCTCATCCGGCTGGAGTTGCTTACTCCCCAAGGCGACCTGGTCAATTCAGATACCTACAACAAGTTTTTCACCATGCATGGCATCATCATGGTGTTCTTCTTTCTTATACCGTCCATTCCGGCCACGCTTGGGAACTTTTTCTTGCCCATGATGATCGGCGCTAAAGACCTGGCCTTTCCGCGCATCAATCTGCTGAGTTGGTACATTTACGTTGTTGGCGCATTATTCGCTCTCAGCGCCGTGGTGATGGGCGGCGTCGACACCGGCTGGACTTTCTACACTCCCTTCAGCAGCACTTTTTCGAATACTTTCGTCATCACCGCCGCCTGCGGCGTGTTCGTTGCCGGATTCTCCTCCATTCTCACCGGACTTAATTTCATCGTCACCGTTCACAAGATGCGCGCGCCCGGCATGACCTGGGGCCGTCTCCCGCTGTTCGTTTGGGCCAACTACGCCACCGCGCTGATTCAGGTACTCGGGACGCCCGTAGTCGCCATCACCCTGGCGCTGGTGGGCCTGGAACGCGCCTTCCACATCGGCATCTTCGATCCGGCCATCGGTGGCGATCCTATTCTGTTCCAGCACATGTTCTGGTTCTACTCGCACCCTGCCGTGTACATCATGATTCTCCCCGGCATGGGCGTCATCAGCGAATTGGTGACCTGCTTCTCGCGTAAAAGCGTCTTCGGATATTCCTTCATCGCCGCTTCCAGCATCGGCATCGCCGTAATCGGTTTTCTTGTTTGGGGCCATCATATGTTCGTCACCGGCATGTCCATGTATGCCAGCCTCTATTTCTCGCTGCTGAGCTTCCTGGTCGCCGTTCCTTCCGCCATCAAAGTATTTAATTGGACCGCCACCATGTTCCGCGGCTCCATTAGTTACGCCACGCCCATGCTGTATGCCTTCGGCTTCATCGGATTGTTCACCATCGGCGGCCTCACCGGATTGTTCCTGGCTACCCTGGCCGTGGATGTTCACGTCACCGATACCTATTTCGTGGTGGCCCACTTCCACTACGTCATGGTCGGCGGCATGGTGATGGCCTACATGGGAGGAATGCATTTCTGGTGGCCGAAGATGACAGGAAAGCTGTATCCCGAGGGTTGGGCCAAGTTTTCGGCATTGTTGGTTTTCGCTGGATTCAACCTCACCTTCTTCCCGCAGTTCATCGCCGGCTACCTGGGCCAGCCCCGCCGCTATCACGCTTACGCGCCGGAATTTCAGGTCTATAACGTGCTCTCTACCGCCGGCGCCACAATTCTTGGCCTGGGCTACATCATCCCCTTCATTTATTTCATGTGGTCGTTGAAGTACGGGCAGCCCGCTGGAAACAATCCCTGGAAGGCCAAGGGCCTGGAATGGGAGACTACCTCGCCTCCGCCCACTTACAACTTCGAAACCACACCCATCGTTACCGAAGAAGCTTACGCCTACGCTTCAACCGCGCACGATTCCAACAAGGAGGAGCACGGTGGCTGAATCGCACGGTGCCGTAGCTGAACACAACCCGAATCTCCGCCATCATTTCGATACGATGGAGCAGCAGTTTGACTCCGCCACGCTCGGAATGTGGGTCTTCCTGCTCACCGAAATCATGTTCTTCGGCGGTATGTTCTGCGCCTACATGATCTACCGCTCCATGTATCCAGGCGCGTTCGCCAGCACCAGCCAGCACATGGATCCTCTGTTCGGCGCCATCAATACGGCCGTGTTGATCGTCAGTAGCTTGAGCATGGCTCTCGCGGTTCGCGCGGCGCGCCTGGGCCAACAGCAGGCGCTGCAGATCCTTTTGTTGGTCACCATCTTTTTCGGACTGTGCTTTCTGGGCGTAAAGGCCATTGAGTACCACGCACATTGGGTGGACAATAAGGTCCCGCTATTCGCCGGCCACTGGGACTACAGCAACACGCCCGAATTTCCGAATCAGGCGCAATACGCGCGGCAGGCCCAAATCCTCTTCTGCTTCTACTTCTTCATGACCGGCTTCCACGCTGTGCACATGTTGGTGGGCGTAGTCCTGATGCTTACCATTTTCTTAATGGCGAGAAGGGGCAAGTTCGGCCCCAGCTATTTCACTCCAGTCGAGATCAGCGGCCTATATTGGCACTTCGTCGATATTGTCTGGATCTTCCTGTTCCCGCTCCTGTATTTGATCGGGCATACCAGAAAACTAATCTAATATGCATCCTGTATCCTCAGTTCGAACCTACGTCCTGGTCTGGCTCACGCTGACCATCATGACTTTCGTCACTTTCTACGTCGCGCAAATTGATCTGGGCGAATGGAACGTCGTGGTGGCGCTCCTGATCGCCTTTTTCAAGATGATGCTGGTCATACTGATCTTCATGAACGTAAAAGCGGAGAGCCCGTTAACCAAACTGTTCGTCGGCGCCGGTTTCTTCTGGATGGTCCTGCTGCTGGGCCAAGTCGCCATCGACTATATCTCCAGAGCCTGGATGCCCGAAGGCAAAATGTGGTAAGAGTGTGTTACCGAACCGCGACCGTAAGGGAGCCGGTGCCTCTTTGGCTCCCGCTACGCCGGTGTGGCGCACGCACTCTTGCGTGCCGTGTTCGCACTCATGCGAACACCCCGCTGACGGAAACCCAATCGTTCTCCCTGGAGCAGTGACTCTCGCCAGCGTCCGCCCCTCTCTACTTCGCCGCCGATTTAGTGTCCTCGGCACCCTTCGGTTCCTTGCCCGCCTTCACCGCCACCGCCCTGAGCTTAGAGTCCGGATCCTGTTTCGCGTCCACCGCAACATGAGTCTCGAGATCGATCAACGCAGCCTTCACCGTGGTCCCATTGTCGGTGAACTTGGTCTCCTTGGTTCGGCGGAATGTCATCAGCTCGTGGCTATCGTCCAGATCCAGCGTGATCTCTTTCTTGGTAATGTTCTTGAGCACGCCTTCGAACGTCGCCACCACATCTTTGAAATCCGGCGAAGCCGTTGGCGGAGGAGGCACGGAGCTACCGCGCCCGCGGTGCTGTCCGAACAGGATGGCCGGAACCAGCAGCAAAATCGCCCATCTCAACATGGATGCCCCCAGCTTACCAAACCATGTGGGGCAGGTTGCCAACCTGCGCGCCGATTGCCAATCGGCGCAAATGGCGCGGGTTAGCACCCCGCGCGCCGGATAACATCCTGCCCCACCCCCCTACGCCCGCGCTTCGTAAATCAAATTGAACGGCGTCTCGGTAGCCCTTCGAAACTTCGAAAATCCCGCGTCCGTAACCACTTTCCGCATACGGCCCTCCCCAGCCTGCGCGCCAAGGCACAGACCCACTTCCTGCGCCCGCGATGCCGGCGTGCAAATCATCGTCGACGCCGCATAAAACACCCGCCCCACCGGATTCAAATTCTTTTCCAGGGCATCGTGCGCGAACGGTTCCACGATCATCCAGCTTCCTCCTGGATTCATCATCTCCAGCACGTGTTTCGCCGCGCCCACCGGATCGCCCATGTCATGCAGACAGTCGAAAAATGTCACGAAATCGTACTTGGCCCCGTGGAAATCCTGCGCGCGAGCCACTTCGAAGCTGGCATTCTTCACCCCGGCCTTGTCCGCGGCCCGTCTCGCGAACCCGATGGATGGTCCATGATAATCGAAGCCCACGAAGCGCGAATTCGGATAAGCTTGCGCCATCAAAATGGTGGACGCCCCATGCCCGCAGCCGATATCCGCCACGCGCGCGCCTTGCTTCAGCTTCGGCTCCACGCCGTCCAGCGCCGGAATCCACGAACTCACTAAATTGGCCGCATAGTTCGGCCGGAAGAACCGCTCCGTTCCGATAAACAGCGCTGCGTCGTGTTCGTCCCAGCCCACGCCGTCGCCGGATCGAAAGGCTTCCGTCAACTTCGGCTCGTCCTTCATGATCGCGCTGACAATGTGAAATGCGCCCGGCATATAGGCGGGCGAGTCCTCCATGGCCAGCGCAAACGCCTGTTCTTCGGGCAGCGTAAAACTGCTCGTCGCTGCGTCGTAAGTCACATAGCCGCCCGCCGCCTGCGCCGAAAGCCATTCCCTCACGTAGCGTTCGTCGGTATTGGTCTTCCGCGCCAACTCCGCGGCAGTGATCGGCCCGGCCCCGGCCATCGCCTTATACAATCCCAGCTTTTCGCCGACCAGCACCAGCGCCGCATTCATGCACGCGCCCAGTTCACCTACCATCTGTCCAATAAATTGATTGAGTTTGTCTTGATCCATTTGGATCAGTATACACGTGCCCATGAAACCACGCCAGTACCCGCCGTGGAAACTCCAGCGGCGCAGCCCCATACGCCGCCGTATGCCGCGCCCCAGGCACCAGCCACAACGTAATCTTCTCCGGATTCCGCGCCGCCAGCGTCTCGTCCGCCAATCCGTGAATCAGCAACACCGGCGTTGCGATATGACCCACTGTCGCCTCCGGCGATGCATCGCGAAAATCCAACCCGTATCTCATCCGCGCATACAGAAATCCCGACCACACCATCGGGACCGCCAGCGCTCGCCGCGCGACAGCAGGTCCCGGAATCCGCTGCGCCACCCGATCCTCCGCCACACGCTCAGAGTTAGCGAACGGGCATTCAGTGACTCGCCCATGCCGTACACATTGCGCGGATGCTCGGCCTGCACTAACCAATCCACCCATCGATGTACATCGTCCGCTTCCGCAATCCCTACGTCACCACCCCTCCGCCGCTCTCTCCGTGCCCGCGATTGTCCGGCGTCAAAACCGCATAGCCGTTCTCCACGAACAACCGCGCCAGCCCCATTACGCCCGCGCGCGAATCGGAGATCCCGTGCAGCACCATCACCGCGTTCCATTACGGTTCTCCGCAACGAAGAACCACCCGCGCAGCGCCGCGCCGTCCCTAGCTGTTATCTGCACCTCTCGCCGGTCCACGTGCGCAAACGAAATATCGGGCGTAGCCCGTTTAGCAACGTGAACCGCGTTTTCGCACAACACCACCCCCGCCGCCACCCACAGCACCAGGCCGGCCCCGGCGCCCGCGAGCACCCCACCCATCCGCCGTCGCCAAGCCATTCACTCAGAATACGTCTATCCGTGTTTATCCGTGTCCATCCGCGGCCAAAAATCCGACCCGACACCAGGCCTCTCCGTCTGTTCCTTCGCGATCGCTCAGCCTCAACCTGACACCATCGCAGAGCCGCTCTCCACCAAGAAAAAGAAGCAGCGCGACCGGAAACTGCGCCGCGAACTCGAGTCTCCCTACAAAATCTGGCTGAATCCAGCTACGAGCGCCAGGATCGCAATGACGTGGCGCACGCTCTTAAGCGTGCCGCGTCGGCACTCCTGCCGACGCCCGGCTTGCCCCTATAATTGTCACAAGTGACCGACTCCGCCATCCTCCACCACATCTCGAAACTCCCCCACGCCCGCGCGACATTCAAGCAATTAGTCCGCGAACTCAGCTCGCGCGGCGCCTCCCGTGACGATGTGGATGCCGCCCTCGATCGCCTGACCGAACGTGGCGACATAATCGAAATTCGCTCCGGCCATTACGTCGCCACGCGCCTCTCGCGCGAATACGCCGTCGGCCGCCTCAACATGCATCGCGATGGTTACGGCTTCCTCATTCCGGACCGTCCCATCGAAGGCCTACGCGGCGATGTCTACATCCCGCGTGACTCCGCCCAGACCGCCATGCATGGCGACCGCGTCGTAGTCCACATCTCGCGCATCGAGAGCGATGGCCGTGCCGATGGCGAGATCGTCAAGATCCTGCGCCGCGCTCACCTCACCGTGGTCGGCGAGTTTCGCATCCGCAAGCGCGGCTCCTACGTGATTCCGCATGACGAGCGCATCAATCAGTGGATCGACATTCCCGAAGGCATGGAACTCCCTTCCACGCCCGCGAGCCGCGACCGCGTAGGCGTCAAACCGCTCGACCTCAAAAATCCCGAGGATCTGGACGGCATGATCGTCAATGTCGAAATTCTCGAATTCCCCGAAGATGGAGGCCACGCCAGCGGCCGCGTCATCGAAGTGCTGGGCCATCCCGACGACTTCGGCGTCGACGTCGAAATCGTCATCCGCAAACACCATATCCCGCATCAATTTCCGCCGGAAGTTCTCGCCCAAGCCCAGAATTTCGCGAATACCATTCGCTCCGACGAGCTAAGAGCCCGCCAGGATTTCCGCCAGCTCGATATCGTGACCATCGATGGCGAAACCGCGCGCGATTTCGATGACGCCGTCTGGGTTGATCGCCTCGGGAACGGGAACTACGCGCTGCAGGTCCACATTGCCGATGTCAGCCACTACGTAACACCCGGCTCGCCCATCGATGAAGAAGCGTTCCTGCGCGGCACCAGCGTTTATTTTCCCGATCGCGCCGTCCCCATGCTGCCCCTCGAGCTTTCTACCGAAATCTGCTCGCTCAAGCCAAATGTTGACCGTCTGGTGCTTTCGGTTCTGCTCGAGATCGATCACCGCGGCGATATCATCGCCCAGGAATTCTGCCGGGGCGTAATCCGCAGCGTGGAACGCATGACCTATACCGATGTCCATGCATTGCTCGAAGGCGACGCCAGCCTGCGTCAGCGCTATGCCCGATTAATCCCGCGCTTCGAGCTGATGCAACAGCTGGCGCTGATCTTAAACAAGAAGCGTATCCAGCGTGGCGCCATCGATTTCGATATGCCCGAGCCACTCATTGAATTCGATGAGGTCGGCGAAATGACTGCCGTCAAGCGCCGCCCCCGCAACATCGCCCACCGCCTCATCGAAGAATTCATGCTCTCCGCCAATGAAGCCGTCGCGTCGCATCTGGAACAGGCCGGCATCCCCTCCCTCTTCCGCATCCACGAGAAACCCGACCCAAAACGCGTCATGGATTTCGAAGAAATCGCCTCGCACTTCGGCTATTCGCTCGGAATCGGCGCCCTGCCCGTGAAGCGCTTCAAGGTGCGCGAGCGCGGGCGCGATGGCCGCACGCGCCACTCCGACATCGTCCTCCCCGATGATGTGGCCATTACCTCTCGAAACTATCAAAAGTTGATCGCCAAAATCGAAGGCAAGCCCGAAGAGCGGATTCTCAGCTATCTCATGCTGCGCTCGCTCAAGCAGGCCCGCTACAGCGCCGAAAATCGCGGCCACTTCGCCCTGGCCGCCTCCAGCTACACCCATTTCACTTCCCCCATCCGCCGCTATCCGGATCTGGTGGTGCATCGCATCCTCGGCGCGTCACTAGACGGCCAAAAAGACACCCTGGCGCCGGAGCAGCTCTCCACCATCGCCGACGATTGCTCGGAAACCGAACGCCGCGCCGCCGACGCGGAGCGCGAGCTGGTCGAATGGAAAAAAGCGAAATTTATGCAGGACCGCGTGGGCGAAGAATTCCGCGCCCTCATCACCAGCACCACCCGCTTTGGATTCTTCGTCGAGCTGGAAGATCTTTTCGTGGAGGGCCTGGTCCCCATCGACACCCTCCCCGGCGATCGCTACCTGTTCCACGAAAACGTCCGCAAAATAATCGGCCAGCGCACCCGCCGTCAATTCTCCATCGGCGACAGCGTCAACGTGCTGCTTGATAAAGTAGACCCCATCGAGCACAAGCTCCAATTCTCCCTCATCGACCCCGCCCCCCAACGCAAAAAACGGAAGTAGCCAGTGGGGCAGGATGCCATCCTGCAGCGGGTTGCCAACCCGCTATCCTTGTTAAATATGCGCAAGCTCAGAGCCACTCTCGTCTCCCTGCTCCTACTTTGGCTCTGCTTCCTAACCGCCATCTACCTCACCATGCGCCAACCGCCGGAGCGCTTCGCCACCGCCATCGCCAAACTCCCCGGCCCAGCCTTCCTTTTATTCCCCTTCGAGACACTCTGGATACACGCCCGCTCCGGCTCCCTCAACATCGGCGACCCGGCCCCCGATTTCCATCTCCGCACGTTAGACAAAACCGCAACCGTCTCGCTCTCCTCCTTCCGTGGATCGAAGCCGGTAGTTCTGATCTTCGGAAGCTATACTTGACCGCCCTTTCGCCGGGAGGTTCCCGCGCTCAACAACCTGTATCAGCAATACAAAGACCGCGTGGCATTCTACGTGGTCTACATCCTGGAAGCTCACGCCGCGGACGTCTGGCAAATGGATTCGAACGTGAAGCAAGGCGTGGTATTTGCCACGCCGAAAAATATCGGCGAGCGCGAAGCCGTGGCCGACTCCTGCGTTCGCAATCTGCACATCCAGATCCCAGCCCTGCTGGACGACTTCTCGGATTCCACCGAAAAAGCCTACACCGGCTGGCCCGACCGCCTCTATGTAATCGACCGCGAAGGAAAAGTCGCCATGAAAACCGCCGCAGGCCCCTTCGGCTTCCACCCCGAACAACTGGAACGAAAGCTGAAGGTTGCTGGTTTCTAGTTTCGAAACCTTCGGGGACATGACGGGCAAGCGTCCGAACAGCCTCAAACTTCAAAAAACCTTCGGGGACATGACGGGCAAGCGTCCGAACAGCCCCAAACTTCAAAAAACCTTCGGGGACATGACGGGCAAGCGTCCGAACAGCCCCAAACTTAAAAAAACCTTCGGGGACATGACGGGCAAGCGTCCGAACAGCCCCAAACTTAAACGTAACGAGTCGTGTCCCCGAAGGTTCCCCTCACCTCACCACCGGCACCGCCTCCACCGCCGCGCTCGCATTTTTCCCAAACTTTTCGAAATTCTTCCGGAACCGCGCATCCAGACCCTCCGCCGCCGCGTCGTACGCCGCGCCATCCCTCCACTGCTTCCGCGCATCCAGCATCTCCGCGGGCACGCCCGGACAAGCCACCGGAACCCCCACCTGAAACAGCGGATGAGCATGCGTCGGAACGTCATCCAGTTTCCCGTCCACCGCGGCGCTCACCATCGCGCGTGTGTACTTCAGGTCCATGCGTTTTCCCGCGCCGTACCCTCCGCCCACCCATCCCGTATTAACAAGAAAGCATTTCACGTCGTGCTCGCGCATCCTCTCGCCCAGCATCTTGGCGTATTCAAGCGGCGGCCGGGGCAGAAACGGCGCGCCGAAGCAGGCGCTGAACGTCGCTTGCGGATCGCTTCCCAAACCGCGCTCCGTTCCCGCCAGCTTGGCCGTGTACCCGCTCAAAAAATGATACATGGCCTGCTCCGGAGTCAGCCTGGAAATCGGCGGCAGAACTCCGAAAGCGTCGGCCGTCAAAAAAAGAATGTGCCTGGGATGTCCGCCCACCCCCGGAACCACCGCGTTGTCGATGAACTCAATCCGGTACGCCGCGCGCGTGTTCTCCGTCAGCGCATCGGAATCAAAATCCAGGAGCCGCAATTCTGCATCCATCACCACATTCTCCAGCACCGTTCCGAAGCGGATGGCATTCCAGATCTGCGGCTCCTTGTCCTGCGATAGCCGGATGCACTTGGCGTAGCAGCCGCCTTCGAAATTGAACACGCCGCGGCTAGACCATCCATGTTCGTCGTCGCCGATCAACCGCCGGTCGGGGTCCGCTGAAAGTGTCGTCTTGCCCGTGCCGGAAAGTCCAAAAAACAGCGCCACCCCGCCATCCGCGCCCACGTTGGCGGAACAATGCATCGGCAGTACATGCCGCGCCGGCAGCAGATAATTCAGCACCGTGAAAATCGACTTTTTTACTTCTCCCGCATACTCAGTGCCCGCGATAATCACCACCCGCTTCTTGAAATTAATGGCGATGCAGGTCTTCGAGCGCGTTCCATCTTTTTCCGGATTGGTGTAAAAAGCCGGAGCGAAAAGAACCGTGAAGTCCGGCACGTGCTCCCCGGTCTTCGCCCGATCCGGCCGTATGAACAACTGCCGCGCAAACAGTGCATGCCAGGCGCGCTGGGCGACAACGCGAATCGGAAGCGCATATTCCGGATCGGCCCCGGCGAAGCAGTCCTGAACAAACAGCTCATCGCTTTCCCACGACGCCACCAACCGGGCGTAAATCTGGTCGAAAATCTGCTCGGGCATCGGCTGATTCACTGACCCCCACTCCACGGTGGTTTCCGTCCCCGACTCCCGCACAATGTATTTGTCTTTGGGTGACCGCCCCGTGAACTGCCCCGTCTGCACCACCAGCGCCCCGCCCGAAGCCAGCATCCCTTCATGCCGTTGCAGCGCCTTTTCAATCAATTGCGCCGTGCCCAGGTTCCAATGCGCCACTTCGAAGTTATTGATCCCGTGCCGGCTCAGTTCGTAGCAACTTGGACGAAAGCCCGCATTCTGCATAAGTTAGATCCCCAATCAGCCCATCGTCAATTTTATCGCTAAACTTAGTACTGGGATAAGTGGGGCAGGATGGCATCCTGCGGCGGCTTGCCAAGCCGCCCCGCGTTAGCCCAACGGTGAAACTGACCACTACCAACTGGAGCCCAATGTCCATTCGACCCGTCAAGCGTCTCATCAAAGCCAAGCCCACTCTCGAAGGGGCCGGCGTCCATCTGCGCCGCGCCTTTGGCTTCGGCAACACTTCGGATTTTGACCCCTTCCTGCTCCTCGACGATTTTCGCAACGACGTCCCGGCCGATTATCTCGCCGGCTTCCCCTGGCATCCCCACCGCGGCATCGAAACCATTACATATGTATTAGCCGGAACCGTGGAGCACGGCGACAGCATGGGCAACCGCGGCGCCATCGCCGCCGGCGACGTCCAGTGGATGACCGCCGGCCGCGGAATCATCCATCAGGAAATGCCCAAGGGCGACGCCGAGGGCCGCATGCACGGCTTCCAGCTCTGGGCCAATCTCCCCTCAGCTTTGAAAATGACCGAGCCCAGATATCAGGAAGTGAAAGCCGCCGAAATCCCTCTGATCACCGATGACGATGGCACCGGCGTCCGCATTGTCTGCGGAACTTTTTGGGGCAAGCGCGGTCCGGTAGACGGAATCGCCGCGGATCCAATGTATCTCGACGTCTCAGTCCCACCCGGCCGCCGCAGGACCCTCCCAGTTGAAACCACCCGCCACGCCTTCGCCTATGTCTTCGCCGGAAGCGGGAAATTCTGCAACGCGTCCGGCCCCTTGGCAGTTCCAACCGAAGGCATCCAATGGTTGGATAAAAACCCTCCCTCAGACGCCGAAAACCGTTCGCTAATCCTCTTCGACCAAGGCGACGAAGTAACCGTCCAAGCCGGAGAAGACGGCATCCGTTTCCTGCTGTGTTCCGGCAAGCCGCTACAAGAGCCAGTAGCCTGGTACGGCCCAATAGTAATGAACACCCAAGCCCAACTCCGCGAAGCCTTCGACGAACTAGACCAAGGCACTTTCTTGAAGAAGTAGTGGGGCAGGTTGCCAACCTGCGGCCGATTGCCAATCGGCCTTAAAATCCGAAATCAAAAATTCGGGGACATGACGGGCAAGCGTCCGGCCCGCTGCAAACTTAAACGGGTCGAGTCGTGTCCCCCAATTTTTTCCACGCGATCTCCCTATCACGCACCCGATTTTTTCTTCACGTCTCTCTCCTCATCCACCACCACCGTAGCCCCGCGCGTAAGCGAGGGGACGTCAAGGCAACTGCTGCGCCAACCTTCCGTGCGGATCCAACACCCGAATCATCGCCGGAGCCCGCAGCCGATCAATCAAAACCGCCACGCAGATACCAGCAACATTCTTGCTCGACGGATACCGAATAGCCTCGAACCGCCCGCTGAGATAACACAGCCGTCCAAGAAGCTGCGTAGGAGCCTCCCGCCCCATTGCCTGAATCTGCCGCCACGCCCCCGTAAGCTCCTGCGAGTTTGTCCCAACGGCGACTTGTACCGCCGGATCCGTCAGGTCCAGCACCCTCAGAAAAATTCCCTCCACCGTGATCAGCACCCAAGGTGGTTGCGCCATGCGCGGCATCGGATGCTGTGAGGAGTAAAGAACACCGCTGACCTCGGCCATCGCGGTCACCGGGTCTTCAGCGAGGTAGACAGTTTCGAAAGATCCCTTCGGCGTGAAACGCCCTCCGTAAAGCTTGCCTCCCAAACTCCACAGAGGTTTCGGCCCAGGCGCCGCGCGCGGACCCGCCGCGCTTAAATGGCGAAACTCAACGAATCTGCCGTAAAAACCATGCGCAGGCTGTGCGTCAACGCGCCTCAGCGCTCTGCCCAGATCCCGCTCAGCGAGCATTCCTCACGACGGTTGCCCCGCCATTGCCGCCGCCAGCATGTCCGCAACCGCGCCGGCATGCCCGTCCAAAATCAATCTCATCGGAACCTGATTACCAAGGTCGGGATGTGGACTGTGCAGCCAGGTTCGAACCTGCTCCTTGGACTCGAGGATCTCACTCAGCAGCGAGATCGTCAGCGCCACCGGCGCGAGCGCCTGCTGGATCGAGTCAGCAGCCGGAGCCTTGTGAATCCCCGCGACGCTTCTGTCAGTCGCTGCCGCCAACGACGAAAGCGAAATCCGTAGATAAGCCGCAATCCTCCGAGCATCCAGGCGCCCGCTTTTGGGATCATGCAAATCCGAACGGACGTGCCGGGTGACCTCGGGCCTGCGCTTCGCGCGGCTACCGCTCGCAACCGCCAACGCCCTCGTCCGCCTTGCAACTTGATTCACGCCCGATACTTCCTTTCTACCTATCTTCTACCGTTATTCTACCATCTTTGGACCCAGGCAGCCCAGAATAGAGCACCGGGAACCACTTGACACCAGCTGAGCCAAGCTAAAGATCGGCGGAAACTCGGCCCCGGCCCCCGCCGACCAGAAGGCCTTCCTCCGCCAAGGCATCTTCGTCCAGGTCAAATCGCTGGCAGATACGCAACCACCCCGAGAAATACACAGCAAATCAGCGCTATAATAACATTCCGGGAGTCGAGCTGGCTCGCATAATTGCGGGAAACACCTCGACTTTCAAGCGATTCGACCACTACACGAAGTCGAGAATTTCGGCGGGACGGACGCTGATAACGACGATATCCTTCTCCAGGCGTTTGAGGATCACGACGCCTACCTTGACGTCCTGGAACTCCGACGTCACATGATCATTGGGAAGAAAGGAAGCGGCAAGACCGCAATCTTCAAGAAGCTGATCACGACGAGGGCCCCGGACTTCTTCGCGTACGGGCACACGTTCTCAGACTACCCCTGGCACCACCACGAGCGCCAAGCGAGGATTGGCATCCCAGATTTTGATAAGTATACGCACAGCTGGAAGTATCTAATACTGCTCTCTGCAGCAAAGATAGTACTGAACCAGGATCAGTCACTTCCCTTTAATTCCCAGAGCATGGAAAACATGCTGCGACTTGAGTCTTTTGTAGTAGACACATACGGGACCCGTGACCCGGACCTCTCGCAAGTCTTTAGCCCGACGAAGCGCCTAAGGCTCAAGCCGAACTTTGAAATCGATTGGAAAATCTTGAAGGCGGGGATCTCCCCGGAAGCCGTCCCGGTTGCGGAGCTGCCGGTAATCGTTCAAGAGGTAAACGCAGCCTTCAGCCGCACAGTACTGCAGTGCGTCAACCCGAAGCATAAGTATTACGTTGCGTTCGACCAACTCGACCTGGGATTTGATCGCGGCTCCGCCGAGTATTCAAATAGGTTGATTGGACTCTCGCTGGCAAGTCGCGACATTAACCTCGCGGCCCGTGGAGCAGGCGTTCAACTGTTTGTAGTCGTGTTTCTCAGAGACGATATATACGACTGCCTCCACTTTGAAGACAAGAACAAAATGACAGAGAATTTTGTTTCACTGATCGAATGGGACACCCCGCGTACCAAGAAAACACTCAAAGCGCTCATGGAACGTCGCTTCGCCATCGTCTTAGGCGGAAGCCCATCCGACGCGGTGGCGTGGGGCGAGGTTTTCAATGAAGAACGCGAAATGCCCGGCCACCAAACCAAGTACGAACACATGAGAGATCGAACATATCTGCGCCCACGCGACTTCATCAAGTTCACCAATTGCGCACTTGCGCACTTTAAAGGTCGGACTGGAAAAGACCCTGGCGCGGACCACTCTACAAAAATCGACAACGTGGATGTCCACAACGCCCGCGTCGAATTCAGCGAGTATTTTCTCCGTGAAATCGACGACGAGGTCCACAAACACATGCCGAACTACGACCAGGAGCTCGATGTTCTCAGAGCGCTCGGAAAATGGCAGTTCGAACGCGAGGAGTTTGAATCCACCTACGCCCAGCAGCAACCGCCGAGAGCGCCGGTATCGGCCTCCGACGTTCTAGAAAAGCTATACGAATTCTCCTTTATTGGCTTCTATCGGGCTGGCGGGCGCGGATTCGGGGGATCGGAATATATGTTCAAATACAGGGAGCCGCGGACTCGCTTCGATCCGACATCGACGCGCTTCCGAATCCACCCGGGCCTTATCGAAGGGATGGGCCTAAAGCGCGCCTGACTCAAAGACCCCATCTGCCCCCCGGGCAAAGCGCCCCGGAAGGGTGCCAATCGGGGGCGCCTGGAGGCCCAAAAAGCAACCTCCACCCCACCATGGCAGCCGCCGCGCAGCGAGGGACACCTGGCCGTCTGCGGCCAAGCCGAACGCTGATCCGAGTACAAGGAGATCAGTTCTTACACACCTGGGTGACACACCGAACACGCCTTTACCCCGTTCCCTTGCAACAATTTCCTGCGGCCTGCAAGTCCCACTAGCTCGCGCCGTGCTACTCCAATAACAGAAAGGCAACACAATGTCCGACACAACCAGCACCACCCCCGACACCCGCGCCGAAACCAACCGCGCCAACTCCCAACATTCCACCGGCCCCCGCACCCCCGCCGGCAAACAGCGCTCCTCCCTCAACGCCCTCCGCCATGGACTCACCGGCCACGTCATCGTCCTCCCTTCTGAGGACCATACCGCCTACGAAACCCACACCCAGCGCCTCTTTGACGATCTCCAGCCCAAAGGCGCGCTCGAAGAGCAACTCACGCAATCCCTCGCCGATACATCTTGGAGAATCAATCGCGTCGCCGCTCTCGAAACCAACCTGCTCGCCCTCGGCATCCACGAACAATCCGCGAACGTTTTAACCGCTCATCCGGAAGTCCAGACCGCCCTGGCCATGGCCGCCTCCGTCCGCGAGCAGATCCGCGCGCTCTCCAATCTCAGCAGCCACGAGCATCGCCTTTCCCGTCAATTCGAAAGAACTCTCAAACAACTCCGCGAAATTCAAGCCGAACGCCGCGAAAAAGAGAAAGAAGAGATGGAAAAAGCCGCCAGAATCCTCCAACTCCACCAGGATGAAGGAATTCCTTACAATCCCGCCGAAGATGGCTTCGTTTTCTCAAATGATGAAATCGAAACTTCCATCCGCCGCACCGAACGCCTCCGCGAAGCCAACAACGCCTACTACGCCTCGGCCTGATGTACCCCAAGCAATGTAGGGCAGGTTGCCAACCTGCGGCCGATTGCCAACCGGCCTTAAAATCGGGATTGTGCTGGTCCTGGCCTCCACCTCACTTCGCCGCCAACAAATCCTCGCCGCCGCGGGCATTCCCTTCACCATCCGCGCCCCCAATATCCCCGAACAGCGCCAGCCCCACGAATCTCCCGACGCCTACGTCCGCCGCCTGGCCGAGCAAAAAGCCTTCGCCGTCCCCATGCACCCGGGCGAAACAATTTTAGCCGGCGACACCGTCGTGGTAATCGATCAGCACATCCTCGAAAAACCGGTCGACCATGCCGACGCGCTCCGTATGCTCCGCCTCCTCTCCGGCCGCTATCACCAGGTGGTCACCGGCATCTGCATCCGCCGCGATTCTCAAAAAATAATCGACAGCGCTACCACCCGTGTCCACTTCATCCAGCTCACGGAATCTGAAATCTCCGCCTACGTTGCCACTGGTGAGCCCATGGACAAAGCCGGCGCTTACGCCATCCAGGGAATAGCGTCCCGCTGCATCGATCGCGTGGAAGGCGATTACCTCAACGTCGTCGGCCTTCCCATGTCACTCGTCTACCGTCACTTGAAATCGATAGGATATTTTCAATGATCAAATTCCTGGCATTGCTGCTAGCCTCGCTCACCGTGCAAGCCGCCGATAACTGGCAGGATCAAGGCGTCATCTACCTCAACCATTCTCCCGATGCCGTCATGCACCCCATCCCGGTTCGCGCCGTCACGCTCGGCGACGGATTCTGGCAGGCGCGCCGCCGCGCCAACGTCGACCGCAGCATTCCCACCATGCTCGAACTGTTCGAAGCCCACGGAATCGTCGACAATTTCCGCCGCCTCTCCGGCCAAAAGCAAACCGCCCGCCACGGCCCACTCTATACCGACTCCGACCTCTATAAATGGATGGAAGCTGTCGCCTTCGTCCTGCAATCCGGCGACAATCCCAAATTGCGCGCGACATTTGACCAGCTAACGGCCATCATCAGCGCCGCCCAGGAACCGAGCGGCTATCTCAATACCAATTACACCGGCGACAAAGCCCCGCTGCGATTCACCGAAATGTACCGCTCGCACGAGTTGTATTGCCTGGGCCATCTCTTGCAAGCCGGCATCGCCTATTACCGCGCCACCGGCGATCGCAAACTGCTCGACACCGGCATCCGCTTCGTCGATTACCTGGTGGCCAACTTCGGCCCCGAAAAACGCCCGCTGCTCACCGGCCATCCCGAGCTCGAAATGGCTCTCGTGGAACTCTACCGCACCACCGGCAATCGCGCCTATCTCAACCTCGCCGGATATCTGCTCAGCGGCGTCGAAACCGAGCGCCTCCATCTGAAGCCATCGCAGGTCAGCTATCTCTTCAGCGGCATCCCCTTCACCTCGCGGACTATTTTCGAAGGCCACGCCGTGCGCGCCATGTATGCATCCAGCGGCGCCACGGATTACTATCTCGAGACCGGCGATCCGCTTTATCGCAAAACGCTGGACACGCTTTGGGCCGATTTAACCAATCACAAAATGTACATCACCGGCGGCGTCGGCTCCCGCTCCGACGGCGAGTCCTTCGGCGACCCCTATGAGCTGCCCAACTCCCAGGCCTACACCGAAAGCTGCGCGGCCATCGGAAACATGATGTGGAACTTCCGCATGCTGGCCGCGAGCGGCGAATCGCGCTTCGCCGACATTATGGAGCGCGCGCTGTACAACGGCATCAACTCCGGAATGTCGCTCGATGGAACTCTCTATTGCTACCGCAACCCGCTAGCCTCCGACGGCGAAAAAATCCGCAACGAATGGTATGAAACCACCTGCTGTCCGCCCAATCTCGAACGCATTCTCGCCTCCCTCCCCGGCTATTTCTACGCATCCGGTAAAGACGGCCTGTACGTGAATTTCTATCATGATTCGGAACTGAATTGGCAAGGTCTGAAAGTCTCGCAAAAAACCAACTACCCGTGGTCCGGCGACGTCCAGTTCACCATCACGCCGGAAACCGCGCGAGAGTTCACCATGTTCCTGCGCATCCCCGCGTGGTCGCGCAATTCCAGCGTTCTGTTAAACGGATCCACCATTCCTGCCAAGCCCGGCCAGTATCTGGCGCTGCGCCGGACATGGAAACCAGGCGACCAATTCACGCTGCGCCTGGATATGACCCCGCACCTGATCGCCGCCAACCCGCGCATCAGTGAGGACACCGGAAAAGTCGCCGTCCAGCGCGGACCACTGGTCTATTGCCTGGAGCAGCCCGATCAATCCGCCAAAATCCCCGACCTTTCGCTAACTCATCCCGAAGCGAATTTCGAGAGCCAAATCCGCAAGGATTTGCTAGGAGGCGTAGTTATCCTCAAGCACCCAGGCGCCGCCTATAACGAGCCCCTGGACCGCGAACCCCTCTACGAAACTCTCGATCAAGCTTCCGAGCGCAAGCGAAGCCCAGTCTCATTAACCTTCATCCCCTACTACGCCTGGGCGAACCGCGAGCAGTCGGCCATGGAAGTCTGGGTCCCGCTCCAATGAATATCGCTTAAAGACAGCCGGTGCTTTTCACTTCCAGCCATACCGAGTCATGGAGCTAGCAAGCACCTCGGAAACGCCTACCCTTCGTGAGCCAACGTGGGGCAGGCGCTTCCGCCTGCCAACCGCAGCGGTAATCAAATTTTTTCGTCCCCCGGTAAGCGGCCAGTGCCTCCAACGACGTCGAACTGATACACGCCCACCAATAGCGGTGCACCAGTAGCGCACGCCTCATGGGAACGCCTCGGGTTCCCCTTGCTCACACGCGGCGCCGCGACAATGTAGCCCCGCGCGTAAGCAAGGGGACGGCCCCGTTCTTGTAAACGAAATCGGCGTACCCAACCCCAGCCCCGCGTCCCCAGTATGATATCAATAGACAAGACGTATCCCGCGCGTGCGTCTCCCTCTAATTCCGATGCGATTTCTTCAGTCCATTACTGTCTGTGCCGCCGTCGCCGCGGCTCTTGACGGACAGACCACCCCCCCGTCCACGATATTCAATCCGGCGCCCTCGCGGATTGTCGGACAAGCCGTCCTGCAGCAGCAGGGCATACTCACCGCCACTGCGCCCAACCTGGTGGAGGGCAGGGAATTCAACGGTCCTCAGGCGCTCGCGGTGGATATTTCCAGTTCGCCTCCCATTCTGTATGTGGCCGATACCGGAAACAATCGTGTTCTGGCCTGGAAGAATGCCAATGGGTTCACCAAAGGCGACTTCGCCAACCTGGCGATCGGTCAGCGGGATTTACTGACCACTTCCGGGCAAGGCCCCGGCTCGAATTTGACCACCGGACTTACCGCGCCGGACGCGCTGGCCGTGGATAAGAGCGGCAATCTATATGTCGTCGATGCCGGGAATAATCGAATCCTCCGGTATCCCGCGCCTTTCTCGCAGACTACCGCGCTGCTGACGGTGAATCTGATCATCGGGCAAAAAGATTTGAACGGCGCGTCTCCCAACCAGGGCCAGACCGCGCCGGCCGCGAACACTGTTTCGTTCTCGAGCGGCGGCAGTATTTTCCGCTCCGGCATCGCCATTGATGCGCAAGGAAACCTGTGGGTCTCCGATGCCGGCAACAATCGCGTCCTGCGTTTCCCTGCCGGCGTGCTGGCAGCCGCAGCCAAAAACAATCCCGCCGCGGACCTGGTTCTCGGGCAGCCCGATTTCATATCCAACCAGATTCCCGCCGGCGCCAGTCAGAGCCAGTGCGGTGCTTCCGCGGTGTCCAATGAGAGGTGTGGAACCGGCTTTCTGGTTCAGCCGGCCGGGCTCGGCTTCGATACCGTGGGCCGGCTCTTTGTTACCGACGAACTGAACCGCGTCGTCGTGTACACTTCGCCTTTCGCCATTGGACAATTGGCCGCGCGCATTATGGGCGTGGTGCTGCCCACCTCCGCGCAGCCCGTTCCTCCGGCCGTAAGCGCCGGCACGCTGGGCTCAGTTTCCAGTGGCGGCGCGGCCACTCCGCCGGCGGGAGTTTTCTTCATCGGCAACAGTCCCTATGTAGTGGACACCGGAAACTCCAGGATCCTGGGATACCCTTCCTTCGACCAGTGGCCGGCCCCGGCCACTTCATTTTCGCCGCTGGCCACGGTGGTCATCGGCCAAACCAGTCTCCAGGGATTTGCCGCCAATCAGAGCCTTCCGCAGCCCACCGCGTCCACTCTGAACGGCCCGGTGGCGGCCACTTTCGCCGGCGGTAGCCTCTACGTTGTAGATGCCGGAAATCAGCGCGTGCTGGCCTTCCCGCAGCAATCCGGCGGCACGTTTACCGCCGCCAACCGGCTGCTCGGCCAATTGGATTTCCCCTACAACTCGCTGAACCTGATTGACGGCCGCGAAGTTGGATTCACCAATAACTTCGGCTCCTGCATTGTAAATGGCGCATTCCCGTTCGCCAACGGCGGCGACGTTGCCGTCGACACGGTGTCCAATCCTCCGCATCTCTATATCGCCGATCCGCTGAACAATCGCGTGCTCGGTTTCATGGATTACCGGAAAGTGAACGCTGGATCTACCGCTGACATGGTAATTGGCCAGCCAAATCTGGAAACTGCCCTGTTGAACTATCCCACCAACAATCCCACCCAGGCGAATAACCAAGGGCTGTGGTCGCCGGAAGGTCTGGCAGTGGATTCGAAAGGGAATCTGTTCGTGGCCGATGCCTGCAACGCACGCGTGCTCCGTTTCCCCACGCCCTTCACTCAGCCCAGCGGCGTAATGCTCAGCGCCGACCTGGTTCTAGGGCAGACCACTTTCTTTGGCCAACCCATCACCAGCGTCAGCAGCCAGACCATGAGCAGCTCTTATGGCGTGGCCCTTACTTCAAATGGGGGCTTGGTGGTTTCCGATCCGCTTGCCAACCGCGTCCTTTACTTCAGTAAACCCCAGGGCGCCGATTTTATATCGGGATCTTCCGCGTCACGCGTTTTCGGACAAACGGATTTCGACTCCATTACTTCCACTACGCTTTCCGGGCCCCACCACATCGCCCTGGACGCCAGTGATCAGCTTTATATTGCCGATACCGGAAACAATCGCGTGGCCATCATGCCGACGGTTACCACCGCAGGCAACAATCCGCCGGTGACGTTTTCGATAACCACGCTCAGCAGCCCCTACGCCGTGACCATCGATAAATCCACTGGCGAAATCTGGTTGACCAACACCGGCGGGAACCAGTTGCTGCGCTATCCAAAATTCCAGCAAGTGATCGCGAACCCGGTGCCCGACGCCAGCATTGGCGTGGCCGGCCCCATCGCCGTAACGCTGGATCCATTTGGCAATCCAGTGGTGGGAGAAGGCATCAACCGCGTCTCCTTCTACTATCCGGCCATTGACTTCACCACTTCAGCCGGCGGCCAGCCGGGCCGGCTCTCCGGGAACGCGGCGAATTACTTCGGAAGCTTCGCCCCAGGCATGCTGGCTACTATCTTCGCCTTTCCAAATACCCAATTCGGGAACGAGACGGCCAACTTCAGTAGCCTGCCCATTCCAGACACGCTAGGCGATGTTCAAGTGCTGGTGGCCGGCCAGCCGTCTCCCATCCTGTATGCGGGTCCGCTGCAGATCAACTTCCAGGTGCCGTCAGCGACCCCGGTTGGCGGACTTCAGGAAATCCAGGTGGTGCGCGCATCTACCGGGCAAGTGCTGGCCAGCTGGCTGTTCAATTTCTACGCCGTTTCGCCAGGACTTTTTACCGCCGAGAGCACCGGCAACGGGCAACTGGCCGCTACAAATCAGGACGGCACGGTGAACAACGCCGCCAATCCCGCCAAGGCGGGCACCTACGTCACTCTCTATGGCACCGGCCAAGGCCTGGTCTCCGGTATGCCGCCGGACGGCCACGCCACGCCTACATCGCCCCTGCTGACGTCCAGCCCCAACGTCAAGGTTTTCATCAATTCCGATTTCGTGCCGCAGGGCGATATCCAATTCTCCGGCCTCGCGCCTGGATTCGTGGGCGTTTGGCAGATCAACGTCAAGGTTCCCGCTAATGTCCCGCCCGGGAGCGTGCTGGTGTTTGTGGATCTGGAAGGAATCAACAGCGTCCTCGACCCCAACGGAATCCGCCGCATGACCACCATCAGCGTAACGCCGTAAATGACCGCCTTGAAGGGACGGGTTCCTCTCGCTTCGTCCGCTTCTGCTGTGCTATCGGTGCTGGTGTTAGCGCTCACGCTGCGGCTGGACCGCGTGAACCTGCATTACCCCCTCAACTATCTGGCTGACGCGAACATTTTTCTCACGCGCGCCAAGACCATCGTGGAAGGACACTGGATCTGGTGGAACCCGCGGCTCGGAGCGCCGTTCGGAGCCGACTGGCGCGATTTTCCGATGAACATCACCCTCGACAGCTCACTGATGTGGGTGTTGAGCCGGTTCACCAGTTCGCCGCCATTGATCCTGAACCTGGAATGGTTCATGGCCATCGCGGTAACCGCCGCGCTGGCAGCCTACGTCCTGATCCGGCTGAATTTCAGCCTGACCGTGGCCGTTTCGAGCGGCGCCATTTTCGCCCTGCTCCCGTATCAATATTTTCGCGCCACGCATCATCTGCATTGCCTCTACTACGCTATTCCACTGGTCGCCCTGGCGGCTATCGATATCGTGCGCGGGAAGTGGATCAGCTTGCGCAACGTCCCCGCCTACGCCTGGATCGGTTGCGTAGTGGCCGGCCTCACCTACGCCTACACCGCTTTTTTTTCAGTGTTCGTATTGCTGGCCGCCGGCCTTCTGGGATTCCTCCGGCATCGGAATCTCCGCGCGCCGGTTTTTGCGGCCGCGCTGGCAGGAACGGTTGGCGTAACGGCGCTGCTGGATCTTTCGCCATCGCTCTTATTCTGGGCGCGCAACGGCCCGAACGCCGCCATGGCTTTCAAGAGCCCGGCCGAAACCGAACTCTACGGATTGAAAATCCGGTATCTGATCACTCCCGTGCCGGACCATCCCATCCCGCTGCTTCGAGCGCTCGAGGCCAGACTTGCGGCCGCTAAATATCCGTCATTCCCAAACGAAAATGAAAGCGGCCGGTTAGGCACGCTTGGCTCCATCGGCTTTCTGTACCTTATCCTTTTCGCCTTGGGATGGAACAGGTGGTGCAGGCGCTACCGCCTGCAAACCGCTCCGCTGGGTGCCTGCGCCGGACTCACTCTGTGCTGCATCCTCTTCGCTACGGTCGGCGGCTTCAGCGACTTCTTCAGCGCGTTAGTCTCTCCGGAAATTCGCTGCTACACGCGCATTTTTCCGTTCATCGGGTTCTTCTCTATAATCGCCGCGGCTACGCTGCTCGCCCGCTTGGACTGGCGTCTGCCGCCGATCCCAAGAATCGCGGTTTTTGCCGCCATCGCCGTGCTGGCCGGCTACGACCAAGCCGTGCCTTCCCGAGCCTACGATCATTCTGAAGCCGTCTACCAACGCGATGACGACTTCGTTCGCCAGATCGATACCGTTCTGCCTCGGAACTCAGCAGTGTTCCAACTACCCTACACCGATTTTCCCAACGAGGTCTCTCCGGCGAAGATGGGCCTGAACGATTCGCTGCGGCCGTATCTGCATTCCTGGAACTACCGCTGGAGTTGGGCGGCCGTAGTCGGGAACACTTCGGCAGAGTGGAACCGCATGGCTGCGGCGCTGCCCGTCCCGGAGATGCTGCGCAGCATTACACAGCGCGGCTTCTCCGGCCTGTGGCTGGACACGTTCGGCTACAATCCGGGAGCATCCCCACAAAATGCCATCGCCCAGGAGCTAGGCGCCGCGCCGCGGCTCAGCCCGGATGGCCGCTTCGCGTTCTTCGATTTACGAGCTTACGCCCCGGCTCTAGCGCCCAGCCCGGTGCAAGTACTTTTCGAACGCGGGTTTTACTATGAAGAGCATAGCGGCGCCGAGACTTGGCACTGGTCCTTGCGGCGCGGCCGGATCACTCTCGTCAATCCTCTGAATGAGCCGCGCCAGGTGTCCGTGTCAATGCATATTCAAAGTGCGGACGGAAAGCCACACAGTATAAAAATTGGAACAGATCGCGTCGATACCGGGACAATCTATAGTCGAACCTTCGATCTTCCTGACTCACGGCCGTTTTCGATCGATCTGATTTGCGATTGCCTGCCCGAGCGGCCGGCCGGCGCAGGCCGCCTGCTCTACTTCTTTGTATCTAACGTCCGCGTAACACCTTAGAAAATGCGAACACCCTAAAGGTACGGCCCCATTTGCCGATGAAGTAGATTAGGGCATCGTGCTGAAAAACGACGAGCTTAGCGAGTTGAAGGGCCAGTTTCTCGCCAGCCTCAACCACGAAATCCGAACCCCTCTCAGCGGCATTCTCGGCATGTCCGATCTGCTGCTGGAGACTCCGCTCAGCGAAGAGCAAAAAGAGTATGTAGACGCCACGCGGCTATGCGCGGAGAACCTGCTTGAGATCCTCAACGCGACGCTGGAATATTCCGCCCTTTCCGCCAATCACATCCACCTGGAAGAAGAGGAATATCCGTTGCGCGAGACGCTGGAAGGCGTGATCGCGCAGTTCGCGTTCAAGGCCAAATCGAAAGGTTTGGACCTTAGGCACAGCTTCGATAGCAATCTTCCCGAAGCCGTGGTTGGCGACGCTTTGCGGTTGCGCCAACTGGTGTGGCACCTGGTGGCCAACGCGGTAAAGTTCACCAGCAAGGGCGAAGTGGAAGTGAGAGCATCGGCCCGCCTGGCCGATCGGGCCCACGGGGAGATCGCCATCCAGGTGCGCGACACCGGTATCGGAATTCCTCCCAGCCATGTAAGCACTATTTTCGAATCGTTCCGGCAGTTGGAAACGGGGCTCTCACGAAATTATCCCGGCCTTGGGCTGGGCTTGGCCGTGGCTCAAAAATTGGCCATTCTGCTCGGTGGCGAAATTTCAGTCCTAAGCGAACCCGGCCAGGGCAGCACTTTCACCCTGCGGCTTCCGGTGCGCCTGCCCACCGAAGTTCAACTGCGGCCGGTGGACTTCCAGCGGGTCCGTGGCCATTTGTTGGTGGTGGATGACGATTCCGTGGCCCAGACTATCGCCAGCCATGTTTTGCGCCGGCACGACTATGACGTAGAATGCGTGTGCAACGGCCCGGCGGCGATCGACAAAGTCTCCCGCTCTTCCTTCGATCTGATCCTGTTGGATCTGCAGATGCCTGGAATGGACGGTTTCCAGACTGCCAGGTACATCCGCGCCATACCGGCTTACGCTGAAACCCCGATCATCGCGGTCACGGCGAATTGCTCCAGCGATTACCGGGACCGCTGCATGCAAACCGGAATGCAGGGGTTCCTGGCCAAGCCGGTGCAATCCAAGGAATTGGTCCAGGCGGTGGAACGATATCTGGCCGGACGAACCCCGTCGCCTCACGCGGCCTGAAAAGTCTGCAGCACGCTAAAATTGGACGTGTTTCAGATCGACAGCCGCGGTGTGCACCGGGCTCAGGCGCTCGACGAACTCCCCTGGTTAACGCACGGTTTTGGAACGCGATCCAGCCGTGACTGGCCGCCGGGCGACGCGGAAGTCGCAACCCTTCGACAGATTCATTCCGACAAGGTTCTGTTCGCGGAGCATTCCGGCTGCCTTGGCGAGGGTGACGCGCTGATCACCAACCGGCCGGGAATCCTGCTCTCGATCCGTACGGCGGACTGCCTGCCGATCCTGATGGCGGATCCGGTGAAGCGGGCCATAGCTGCCGTCCACGCCGGGTGGCGCGGGACTGTACAAAGGATCGTGCCCAAGACAGTGCGGACGATGGAGGAGCAGTTCGGTAGCCGGCCGGAGGATCTGGTAGTGGTTGTTGGGCCAGGAATCGGCAGTTGTTGTTTCGAAGTGGGTCCCGAAGTGGCAGCGCAGTTTGGCTTATCGGGCCGGGCCAAGATCGACCTGGTGGAGACGATCAGGCGGCAGCTGGGACGAAATGACGGCGCGACAAGCCAATTTGTTGCCACTGGCCTGTGTACGGCGTGCCACGCCGATTTATTCCACTCCTATCGCCGTGACCGGGAAGCGGCGGGGCGAATGATCAGTGTGATTGGGATTAAGAATGAGCGAGCGGGAGGCTAGTCCACAGGTGTAGACCGAGCCTCCCGCTTAGGAAATGGCAGGGGGGACGTTACGCTGCATGCACTAAAAGGTCATCGAGCGAATCGGTACCCTCTTCCTGGTTCTTGTCGGCGATCTCCTGGCATTGAATGCAGTAGGCCGCCCAGGGCACAGCGTTGAGGCGCTTAAGGCTAATGTCCTCTTCACAATGCGCGCAAACACCAAAGGTACCTTCATCAATGCGGTGCAAGGCCGCGCGAACGTTTCGAAGCAGGTTCGACTCCCGGTCAAGGTTGCGGATCGCCAGTTCACGTTCGGCTGCGTTCTGGACTTCGTCCAGGGCATCCGGGCTCTTTTCGATCGCGATCCCTTCACGGTTTCTCAATACCTGCGCCAACTCAGCCTGTTTGTTCTCCAGGACTTCTTTGAATTTGTTTAACTCGGTCTTCGTCATAGGTTTAACTCACTTTCTTGTTTTGTTGTCTTGATGGTTCACCACGATTAGACGTACGATCCTCCAGAAAGGTTCAAGCGGTTACATAAAATGACTAAACCGTAATGTACTCTACGGCTTAACAACCGATGGCCCTGTCCACCGCCGGTAGCGAACCAATGTTTGGTTCCTAAAATCATACCACAACGCCTGAGCAATTCAAGTGCCAGCCTTTCCGGACCACCAAACTACGTGTCATTTGACTCATATCGACTTCACGGCTCAAAAGTTTATGGCACTTCGGTTTGAAAATACGAATTCGTGCTTCCAGCCGGTCCGGCGAATCCAGATTACCTCCGGTCAGTAATTATTCCCCGAGCGTGGCCAACTGCACGCAGCTATGGTGCCAACGCCCTGGGTTTTTTCTCTCGGTTTTTGGCGTGTCCGCTTGCTTACGCGCGGGGAAAAAACTTAGTTAGTCTGTGGAATCTTCTTGCGGGCCTGCCCGCGCTCCTGGTGCAGAGTGTTGAGCAACTGCTCCAGCTGCTGCTCGGGGATGGCCAATGACATGGTCATGACATTGCCGCTGGTTTTGAGGTCCATAGTATCGAGCAAGGTGGACACCTGACCGGCCACTTTATTGTCCTTGCTGTTGAGCTGGATCAGGCTGGCCAGGAATCGGAACACGTCCATCAACGCCTGAGCGTCTTTATTCGAGCGCGTCACTGCTTCGCCCGAGATGGTGACCGTGTCGCCGAAACGTATGCCGCCGCTGGCTTCGTGAATGCCGGACAGCAGGTCGCCCTTCATGGCGCCGCTGAGATTCGGATTGGGCATGGCGCCGGCGAATTCGGAAATGGGTACCGTTGTCACGAACCAGAAGTCGTTCTTGGCGCTGAGATCGCGCACTTTACCGAGCAGGTCGCCCGAGGGCGCCGCATCGCTTTGCCGGCGTTGGATGGCCGCCTTTACGGAAGCCAGGTCGCCCATGACGGCGTTCGAAGAATCAAAGAAGGCGATGCCGCTCTGCACCTCTGGCGTGGAGGCTTGAGAATAGGTCAGAATGCCGACGCCCTGGTAATCGGCAATGGCGCCCCCATTGGCTTTGGCCGCGTCCTTGATCTGCGGGACATTGAATGTTCCGCGCGCGGCAACCAGCCAACGGCTCTCCGGAGTGGCTTGCTCCCAATTCGAGGCCATCACGATTTCGGTGACATCGCGGCGCGGATCAAAGCCGGTATCGGCGATGAACTTCTTGAAGGCGGCGTCCTCCACCTGCATGTGCGCCAGCACGTATTGGCCGAACAGCGAATTCTTGGTCTCGCGCACTTGCAGACCGGCAATGACCTTGGCGTCCGGCATCACCAGGCGTAGCAGTCCCGGATCCACGGCCCCGAATGCGGCGACCTGGAGCGCCAGAAGCAGCGGTCCAAAATTGCGTAGCTTGATCATGAAAGCACCTCTCGAAGACATTACGAGCGTAGCATGGCGGATGTTCACGGGCCTGTGCACCGACTCCCTTACGGTCGCGGCTCGGAAGGAATTTCTACACCGGGATCTGTTCGACGATCTCGATGCCGTAGGCATCCAGGCCCACCACTTTGCGCGGGTGATTGGTCAGCAGGCGGATGGTATGCAGCCCCAGGTCCGAGAGGATCTGCGCGCCCAGGCCGCTTTCGTGCTGCAGCTGCCGCTGGCCGTCGGGAGTGCTCAAGGTGGAGTGATCGCGAATCCCGGGACGGTTCTGATGCAGATAGACCAGCACTCCGGCACCCTCCTCGGCGATGCGCCGGAGCGAATTCGGAATCGCCTGGTGGCACTGGCATTCCACGGACCCGAATACATCGCCATAGATGCAGCGCGAGTGCATGCGCACCAAAACGTTTTCGCGGCCAGCGATTTCGCCAAAAACCAGCGCCAGGTGCATCTCCGGAAGAATCTTGCTGGAATAAACGATGGTCTTGAAGTCGCCGAATTCCGTGCGCACGCACCCTTCGGATTGGCGGTGAATGAAGCGCTCAGTCTGCAAACGATGGCGGATGAGGTCGGCCACGGAAATCATTTTCAAGTTGTGGCGCGCGCAGAACTCCTGCAGTTGGGGGACGCGGGCCATGGTGCCGTCCTCGTTCATGATTTCGCAGATGACGCCGCCGGGCCGCAGTCCGGCCAGGCGGGCCAGATCCACCACTGCTTCAGTTTGACCGGCGCGCACCAGGACGCCGCCTTCGCGCGCGCGCAGCGGGAAAACGTGGCCCGGGCGGGCCAAATCGCGCGGCGTGCTGGCCGGATTCATGGCCACCTGGATGGTGTGGGCGCGGTCGGCCGCGGAAATCCCAGTGGTGACTCCTTCCGCGGCCTCAATGGATTCGGTGAAAGCCGTCCCCAACCGCGCGGTATTTCTGGCGGACATTTGCGGCAATGCCAAGGCATCGCACAATTCCGGGCTGAGCGGCAGGCAGATGAGCCCGCGGGCGTGCTTGGCCATGAAGTTGATCACTTCGGGCGTGACCTTTTCAGCGGCGATGGTGAGGTCGCCTTCGTTCTCCCGGTCTTCGTCGTCGACGATCACCAGCATTTTGCCGGCTTTGAAGTCTTCGATAGCGGCGGGGATGGGGGAAAACGGCATGGCCTGGTAACAGGATAGCGCGGGGGCGGTTTCTGGTTCCTGATTTCTGGTTCGGTGACCCGTGCGAGCCAGAAACCAGAAACCAGAAACCGGTTTTACAAACCCAGCTTCTTGTCTATCTCGACCGTGACCTCTTTTAATATTTGTGGATTGGTAATGACATTTCTTATTCCGTAGCTGCTGAAGTCGTCGTAGAGAGCGTCGGCGGCGGCCAGGGCCAGGTTGTAGGCGATGCGGGCGTTGGCGGTGCTCAACAGGGACCAATTCTGGCGCAGGTCTTCGAGACGCGGGATCTGCTGTGCTTCGGCCAGTTCACGCAATCGGTCCCGCGCGGCGGTGGAAAGCGTATCGCCGGAGAGTTTCTGCGCCAAACCCTCCTGCAGCCAGGCGGGAGCGGGGGGCCCCCCGGCCGACAGATTCGTTATGCAGGCATGAACCAGCTCGTGCGCCAGGCGGCGCCGGATTTCCGGGCTTACATCGGTTCCGTCCATCCAGGAAATATGGATGCGTCCATCGTATTGGCCGCCGCTCCACTCGGCCGCGCCGGTGCTGCGCAGGTACGCCTCGCGGCTCTGGACGATGGCCACGATGCGTTCATCGGCCCAGCATCCCAGGAGGCTGGATACGCGGCTGAACTCCTGATCGAGCGTAGCCACCACGGCGCGCGCGGTGTCGGCCGGCAATGTTTGGCCTTCATAGCGCAAGGCGACGTGGAGACCGTACAGCTTGTCACCGCTCTGATCCGCCTGCGATTCACGGCGGACTTTGTCATAGATGCTTTGGAGCGGGCTGTTCGGCGCGAGGTCGAGCGATTGCTTCCAATAGTCGAGCGCGGTGCGGGCCTGATCGGCGCGATAAGCGGCCAGGCCGGCTAACAGCAGCAGGTCAGGATTCCGGGGATCGCGCTTGAGCAGCGGTTCCAGGAGTTCGAGGGCTCTGGAGGGCTGATTTGCTTCAATGAACTGGCTGGCTTGTTTCAGCGCGGGATCGCTCGATCGCGCGACCAGTTTCTTGGACTCCGCTTCCATTTTGGACACTGCCGCGGCCGGATTGAGGGAGCGAGACGAATCGAGCGAGGCCGCGGCGTTGCGCTGCTGCTCGAATTGATCGACGTTCGATAGCGCCGATGCCGGTACGTAACCCACTACCGGCTGGCCATCGACGGTGGCCGCGATTTTGAAACAATCCGAGCCGTCCGCTACTCGGAAACGCACTTCGACGGCAGTTCCGGCCGCGAGCGTGGCGATGGTTTCATCTCCGGTCTCGCAACCGGACCGGAGCGGGGTCTGATCCTGCTTAACGGCGAGGGCCGCCAGGAAGAAAAGGCCATGCACCAGCATGTCTCGATACTAGCGTTTTTGCCGTATTAAGTCGCTTGGGTGAAAACCTTACCAGAGTACTATCGGTACCGCCGCCATTGACGATTCGATCCGCCGCGCTTACCATAAGAAACCGTGTATTGGGCTCGAATTGAAAGCGCCGCCTACTGGATTGTGCTGGTGGTGGCCTTCCTGGTTTGCGCCATTTGGGAATCGTTCCGGCCGAAAAGCGACTTCAACGGAACGGGGCGCCGTTGGGGCAAGCATGGCCTCCTGCTGATGATCAGCACCGCGGCATCGGTGGGTTTGTACCGGATTAGTCCGGTAGCGATGGCGTTCAATGTCGGGAGCAGCCGGTTTGGACTGTTGAACAGATCCTGGCTCCCCTTTGCGGTGCGATGTGTTATCGCGATCCTGGCGCTGGACCTGCTGAGATACTGGACCCATCGGTTCAGTCACTCGGTGGGTATTTTATGGCGATTCCATCAAGTGCATCATTCCGATCCGGATTTCGACGTATCCACCGGACTGCGCGTACATCCTGTCGATTTGATCATGACGCAGGGCGCGTATCTTGTGGCCGTGGCGGTTCTCGCGCCACCGGTGGTCGCGGTATTGATCGCTGAGCTTCTGGGCGCGCTACAGAGCTTCTTTACGCACGCGAACGCGTCCCTTCTACCATGGGCGGATAAGACGCTGCGCGCGGTGTTCGTCACCCCCGACATGCATCGGATTCACCATTCCGAGGAGATGGCGGAACAATCCAAGAATCTCAGCGATATCTTCCCATGGTGGGACCACCTATTTGGAACCTACCTGGAGAAGCCGGCGGCTGGGGATGACAAGATTGTGGTGGGGCTCAAAGGATTTCAGAACGAGCGCAGCCTGGGGATCGGTTTCATGCTGGCACAGCCCTTCCGTACAGAAACGGAGCAAGCTGTTTCCGAAGGCGTTTCGATTATGAACGAATAAGCGCTACTTGCTACGGCGCGCGCGGATCACGAGCAGCGTTCCGGCAAGTAGGGCCAAGGCGGACATGCCCGAGCCGGGATCGATTTCGGGCACGGGTACTGCGCTTGCGACGCCCGCGCATCCGATTAAGAGTAATGCGAATCCGAGATATTTCGTCATGTTCTTTACCTTTCGTTATTTCTTGTCGCGCGTTCGACGCGCCCGAATTATAAGCAGCCCGCCAGCCAGCAGGGTCAGTGCACCAACGCCGGTGGCGGTATCAATCTCCGGCACGGTGAGTATACCAGCGGATGCAAATCCTGCCGTTCCTATCAACAGCAACACCAGCCCTGTAAGTTTCATCACTGTCTCTCCGAAAATCTGTCGCCTGAGATTGGATCAGCATAGCATGGCGGATAACGTGTTACAAGAAAAACTTCTTTTTGCCGGGCTATGGGTACTAGCCAGTGGCGTCTTCCACGAAGCCAGGGCTGTCTTCAATTCCATTCAGCAGTTCTTAAGATGCAGGCCGTAGACTAGCACTGATGCTTTCACTCGCCGGGCTGGGCCTTGCGCTAATGCTTCTGGCGGGTCCCACTGCTGCTCAGACAGCAGTTCTACGCGGCGCGGTTGAACGGCGAAGGATTCTCCGAGAACGCCAACAACCGGCGCTTGGAGGCGCAGTTCCACTTTGCGTTCTGAAAACGCTTCACGCTCTGGCGAGCGCTTCGGCGGTTAATCGGTTGTTCGGTTGTTCCGTTTGCGCGAACAACCGAACAACTTATGGCTGGTGCACTAAGCGCGGGCCCGGCGCAATTTCCGCTGAACTGCGGCCATCGTTATCAATCCGAGAGCGATCAGCATCACGTTTTTGGGTTCAGGCACGCCCGGTGTCGTGGTCTGCACGTTCCACGATCCTCCCGTGCAGCTAACACAGCTCCCGATTTGGGGCGATTGGCCGACGCCGGCGACTGCTGCATAGGTATAGTCGGACTGTGCCGAGAGGTTACCGAATGACTCCAATTGGGCGGTGGCGCTGCCCGCTATCAGAACCCAATTGGTGATGACCCCGCTACCGTTTGTTGTAACGTCCAGCTCCAGAGAGGACGGCGAGAAAAGGTTGCCTGCATTCACGGTGGCGGTGTTGTCCGTGAAGGACCAGGACTTGATGTCGGCCGGTTCACTGGCGGTCAGATCGCCCGTGCTGCCCCCCGACAAACTATCTCCCAATGCCGTTGTCAAATCGAACGTTACGGTCAGGTTGTGCGAACTACAGCCCGGGCCGCCATACGCGCCACTGCAGAAATCGTAGGCTGGGCCGGTGTAGGTGTAGGTCGTATCGGCCATTGCCGGTAGTGTCAGGATGAAGGCGGCTAGGCCGCCCAAAGCGAAACGAATGGTACTTTTGTTGTTCATGCGAACGTAGAGGTCCCTCCAAGGACTACCTTTTATAGCCCTGGGCGGCATAAAATATCCTTAGACCGTTCTGAAATTTTCTGAAGGCGTAATTTCAATGAGTTCGGGGGGCACAAGAATCGCCGGACATCCGGCGAAGTATCAATTCGGTGAATTCGAACTCTACCCCAACCAGGGAGCGTTGTGGCGCGCGGGCGTGCGGGTACCACTCATGCCTAAGCCGCTGGCCACCCTGCTGGTGCTGGTGGATCGCGCGGGCGAGACTGTATCTAAAGATGAACTGCTGGCCGAGGTTTGGAACGGCATGGCAGTGGAAGAGAACAATCTCACCCAAAGCATCTCGGCGCTGCGCAAGGCGCTGGGGGAAAAGCGCGGGGAGAATCGCTTCATCGCCACGGAGCCGGGCAACGGATACCGGTTTGTGGCTGCCGTCACCAGGATTGAAGAGACGCCGTTCGCCACCGCGGAAGCAGTCATCTCTTCCGGGACAAATGGGACAACCCACGAACCGGTAGCCGTTGCCAGGAGTTCGAGGCTGCTTCTTTTTCTTGCCGCAGCCGCCCTGCTGGTGCTGATAGCAGGTGGCTTCTTCTGGACGCGGCACTCCGCGGAAAAGGCGATCAGGCGCAAGTCAGTTGCCATTCTGCATATTCGCGATTTGTCGAAATCAGGGTCGGAAGCATGGCTTCAGACCGCGTTGTCCGAGATGCTGACATCGGAACTGGCCTCGAGCGGAAAGCTGCATGCCATACCGGCGGAAGATGTGGCCCGCTGGCGATCCGATCTGGGAAGCAAATCCGATGGCGCGCGCCAAGCCGACTTGATGCGCCTGGCGCGCAACAGTTTCGGCGCGGACACGTTTGTTCTCGGTTCCTATGTGGTAACGGGTACCTGTCCGGATTGCCGGGTGCGGGTGGATCTGGGACTGTTCGACGCGGGCACCGGAGACCAGATCGCCACCGTTATCGATGAAGGGCCGGCGCAGGATCTGCTGGATCTTACGACGCGCCTGGGAGGGAAGCTGCGCTCGGAGCTTGGCGTTAATGGAACGCCGGCGATACCGGCACGCTGGCCGGCGCCGAGCGCCATGAAAGAATACGCCGAGGGATTGAAAGCGCTGCGGTTGATGGATCCGATGGCGGCGCGGGATCATTTACAGGCGGCGGTGTCAGCGGATCCCGGAAATGCGCTGATCCACTCGGCGCTGTCGGACGCCTGGACAGCGCTGGGGTACGGAGGGCGGGCCATCGAAGAGAGTAAGCGGGCCTTTGAGCTTTCCACTTCCTTGGGACGCCTGGATCAACTGGGAATAGAAGCGCGTTACCGCGCCAGCTCGCAACAGTGGGACCGCGCCATCGACATTTACCGGGATATTTTCCGGCTCTTTCCGGACAGCCTGGAAGACGGCCTAGATCTGGCCAAGGCCCAGTCTCGAGCCAGGAAGATCGCGGATTCCACTGCGACTCTGCAGATTTTGCGCAGGTTTGCTCCGCCAGCCGGGAACGATCCGCGCATCGATCTGCTGGAAGCGCAGGACGCCGGGGCCACCGACGATTATCCCAAAACGCGCGAGTATGCTCACCGGGCCGCCATGGAAGCGCAGTCGCGCGGGGCGCGATACCTGTTCGCGCGGGCGCGGTTGCTCGAAGGCGGCGCCATGCAAAACCTTCACGACATGAATTTTTATGCCGTGCAGACGGAAGCGCGTAAAGTCTGTGAAGAGTTGGGAGATCGCCAGTGTGTCAGCCAGACTTGGCGGATTCACGGCAACTATCTATACTTCAATGGAAAATTCGCCGAAGCGCAACAATCCTATCTGGCCGGCGTCAGCGTGGCCCGCGAGCTGGGCGATCGCGCGGAACAGGCCAATATTCTGACTGGTCTGGCGGTGGTTGCCGAGTCAAATTTCGAATGGCCACAGGCCGAACAGAATCTCCAGGAGGCTATCTCTCTTAAGAAAGAGACCGGCTATAATCCCAGCCAGACACAACTGGAACTGGTAGAGCTCTACCTGAGGTTGGGAAGGCTTCGAGACGCGGCGGGTGCGGCCGATGAAGCATATCCCGAGGCACAGAAGAACAATGCTCATGAAGATTTGGGAGTCTTATTCCAGATGCGGGGAACGCTGGCGCGCCTGGATGGACGCTTGGATATCGCTCAGGAAATGGATGAGAAGGGGGTAGCCGAGCTGCGCGTTTCAAAAGCCCCCTTCACGCTAACGCTGGCCCTTGCGGAGCTCAGTTCCACTCTCACTGCGCGCGGTGACTTGGTATCCGCCGAAAAGCGTCTGGGAGAAACGGCAGACAACCCGGCTCCCGAAGCGCTGGGAGAGGTGGAACTGGCGCGCGCCGAGTTGCTGCTGGCGCAAGGGCAGTTCCAGAAGGCGGAGCAGCAGGCGCAGCGCGCGGCGGCGGATTTCAACGATGCCCACCTGGGCGAGAAATCGGCCAAGGCGCTGGTTACCGAAGCCGATGCGCTGCGGATGTTGGGGCGGAATTCGGACGCGCTGGCGTTGTGTCAGGAAGCAGAGCGGAGAGCTGCCCGCATCCCGAATCCCGTTCCGATCCTCTCAGCGCGGCTGGCTGTCTGGAGCTTGACCGGCGAAGCGGATTCCAGCGTACCAGCGGATCTGCACGCGAAGGTGGCAAATCTGAAAAATCCGGAGCTGTCGCTCGAAGAGCAGTTCGACCGGGCCATCCGGGCGAAGCGAACCGGCGCGGCCAATGCAAAAAATCTGTTTGAGGCGCTAGCCAGGCAAGCCACCAGCCACGGATATCTCACAATGTCGCGGCGGGCGCGTTCGCTTGAACAATAACAGGGTGTGTGGTTGCCCATAGCACCCACGCTATGAAAACGAGCTGCAGCGGCAGCCGGCCCCACAGCACCAGCGGTGAAAGAGACGCGGCGCCGGCCGCCACGGGATCCGTAACCATATAAATGTTGGCTGGAAAAACGGCGATGAGCAGCGCTACCAGGCCCCAGGCGGCCGCGCGGCGGACGGCCGGAATCAGTAATCCGAGCCCACCCAGGATCTCGCACACGCCGCTGATCTGAACCATCGCCAGATGCCAGGGAATATAGGGAGGCACGATCTTAAGATAGAACGCGGTTTTGGTGAAGTGCAGGATGCCGGCGCTTATATAGAAGATAGATGCGAGAACCAGCGCGATCCGTTTGGGCACTGCGTTCGATTCTAACGCAGGATTAATCCTGGTTGGATTAATCCTGGTTGGATCGATTCAGAATGTGCACGGTTCTACCGGCGAAATAGCCGGCCACAATCGCGAGTACGAAGCAGAGAACTGGGGAAAGTGGGTCCACACGTGTGTATCGGCATATGGTGGCGTGGGCTGTAGAGCAGGCGAGAGTGGGGCAGGCGTTTTCGCCTGCCAACTCCTAAACCGCTCGCCGCAAGGCGTGGTACACGAGTAATACCACCACCGCGCCAATAACGGCTACTAACAGACTGTAGACATTCAGCCCCGTGACGCCAACGGCGCCGAACCTGTTGAAGAGCCAGCCTCCTACGACGGCGCCTACCACCCCCAGAACGATGTCCAGGAATAGCCCATCACCTCTTTTGTTCACCAGCTTGCTGCCGATGAAACCGGCCAGCAGCCCTAAAATGATCCAAGCGAAAATTGACATTGGATTCCTCCCGGGCCAAGTATACAGGAGAATTGTATAATCTGACCACGCGATCCTCGATATTAGTACTGACCTGGGGTATAGTCCTGCTGGCAGCCTGCGGCGGGCCGAAGCGCGCAGGGGTGCAGGATCTGGCGAGCCACGAAACGCTCTCCAGTTTCACGCTGCACTCGATGGCCGGTACGCGGGATGGCGACAGGCTGGCTACGCAGGCGATATTCAGCGACAGCTCGTCCATTCTCACGGTGGAAATGCATTTTGCGATTGGCTCACCCACTACGCTCGAATCCGGGGCGTGGCGCTGGTCGCGCGACGGGCAGCTTTTGACGGGCGCGGCAGCCTCGCGGTCGGTGACTTTTTTGGGCGGCCAGGATGGTCCACCGAGTATTGGCGGCACATTCGATCTGCTAGGTGCAGATGGCCAAGCGCGTTATCGCATCAATATCCCGGTGACGCAGTTGAAGACGCGCTGGAAAAGTTCAAGTTAGAGGGCCGATGCCAGCGCGATCGCGCCCAGCACGCCGGCGCGCGAGCCCAGCAGAGGCGGGACGATCTCCGGCGCTTCCACATAACCATTCAGCAGCGCGGCAACTTTCGACTGCACCAGCGGATAAAGTTTCTTGCGGCCGAGAACGCCGCCGCCCAGAACGATGCGCTGCGGGGAGAGCGTGCAGATCCAACTGGCGATGCCGAGCGCCAGATACTGCGCTTCCAGGTCCCAGGCTGGGTGATCGTCGGGCAGAGTCTCGCCGGCTTGTCCCCAGCGCGCGCGGATGGCGGGGGCGCAGGCCAAGCCTTCCAGGCAATCGCCGTGATAGGGGCAGGTTCCGGCAAATGGATCGTCCGCGCGATCGTGCGGGATGCGGATGTGGCCCATTTCCGGATGCGTTCGTCCATGCATCAGGCGGCCATTCACCATGCCTCCTCCGCCGATGCCGGTGCCGACGGTGAGATACAAAAAATTGTCGAGGTCCTGCGCGGCGCCCCAGCGAAATTCGCCGAGCGCGGCGGCATTCACGTCGGTATCGAAGGCCACTTCCACTTCCAACGCCTGGCGGATGGCGCCGGCGAAGTTAAAATTCCTCCAGGCCAGCTTCGGCGTTGCGGTGATGTAGCCGAAAGTTGGTGACGCGGGATTGGGATCGATAGGGCCGAAGGAGCCGATGCCAATGGCGGTTATTCCGGAATGTTTCGCTTTGAAAAATTCGACAGTGCGCTTGATGGTTTCCTCAGGCGTGGTGGTGGGGACTTCGCCCACTTCGAGATCGTCCGGGCAGCTTCCCACGGCGCAGACGAATTTGGTGCCTCCTGCTTCTATTCCTCCTACGCGTGGCATGTGTTTCAGTGTACGCCGTAGGACCAGCCTCCGGCTTGTCAAACGGGTCGGCTACAATGAGGGTGTCCATGAAATTATCCAAAACAGCAAGATTTTTGTGTCTGATCATCGCCACGGGCCTCGCCGTGGCGCAGCAACAGCCTGGCAGGCCCGCGCCCAGCCTGGCGAAACCGGCCGGCAATGACGCCAAGCCAGCGGCCACAGTGCCTCCGGAAGCCGTGGTGGTTACGGTGGGCACGGAGAAAATCACGCGAGCCCAGTTCGAGCAGATTCTAGCCGCCCTGGCTGAGAACGGCCGGGCCGCTACTACGCCTGCAGCAAAACGCCAGGTTGCCGATCAGGTGGGCGAGATCATGGGACTGGCGCAAGAGGCCCGCAAGCGCAAGCTGGATCAGGAGCCGGGCATCCAGCAGATGATGATGATATCGAGCGACCAGGTGCTGGCCAACATGCTTGGTAATCAGGTGGCCAGCCAGGTGAAAATCGACGATGCCGCGCTGCACGCCTATTATGACGCGCACAAATCCGACTTTGAGCAGGCCAAAGCAATCCATATCCTGATTCGCTTCAAAGGGTCCCGCGTTCCGCTCAAGACCGGCGAGAAGGACCTGACCGAAGAAGAAGCGTTGGCCAAGGCTCAGGATATCCGCAAGCAGCTTTTGGCGGGTGGAGATTTCGCCGCCATTGCCAAGGCCGAAAGCGACGATACGGCTTCCGGCGCCGATGGCGGATCGCTGGGACCTGCCTCCGGACGCGGGAAGTTCGTTCCTCCATTCGACCAGGCGGTGTTCAGCCTTCCCGTCGGCCAGATCAGCGAGCCGGTGAAAACGCCGTTCGGTTATCACATCATCAAGGTGGAAGAACGCGGCGCCAAGCCGTTCGAGCAGGCACACGCGGACATTGAGAAAAAGATGAAGCCGCTGCTGGTTCGTGAGGCGATGGATAAGGTGAGGAAGGATACTCCGGTGACGCTGGACGATTCGTATTTCGCGAAGTAACAGCACAGAAGCTGTGAAAAAATCGGGAAGCACGCGGGGTTGGCAGACGGAAGCGTCTGCCCCACGTTGGCCCCAGTGGCGCAGGCGCTTTCGCCTGCGAACCGATTTTTTCACGACATGCGCTCGGCCCATCGTAAGAAACGCAACAGGTCGTGGCGGTGCCGCCAGGCGAATCGCCAGAAATCCTGGAACCGGATGTGGCCGGCGTGGATGCCCCAGTAGGTCTCCATGCGCCAGCGCAAGTACGGACTGCGCCAGGGGCGCAAGCGATAGCCTCGCGTGGCGCGCCACACAAAACTGAGCATCAGTGAGTGGAACTGACGGTTTTCTTGGCGTCGGGGTCCGCGGTGGCGTAGTAACCGGTACGGGTCCGGACTTGCGGATGGCCGGGACCGGTAACCACAACTTTGATCTGCCGGAAGCTTCCATCGCGGGCTTCATTCAGCGGTGAATACGCGATGGTATATTGATTGCGAATTTCGTGCGCCACCTGCAAAGCGATGGCGTCCACTTCCGCGACGCCCTTGGGATAGAAGGCCAGCCCTCCGGATTCCTGCGTGAGGGCGTTCAGGGCACGCTTGGCGGCTTTGGCTTCCCGGCGCTCTTCTTCGTCCAACAGCCCGATGGCGTAGATCAGCACTTCGCTTTGACGAGCCCGATCCACCAGGCGCTCCAGGCCGATGGTGCTGGCGTTGTCGTTTCCGTCGGTCACCACCAGCAGAACTTTCTTATGATTCTTGCCTTTTTCCTTTAAATAATCGATGGACATGTTGATGGCTTCGCGCATGGCGGTGCCGCCGCGGGAATCGATGCGCGCCACGCCTTCCTGCATCTTCTTGATGTCGTTGGTGAACTCAACGTCCAGGTAAGCTTCGTCATTGAAGTTGACGATGAAAACCTCGTCGTGGGGGTTGGAGGCTTTCACCAGATCGACTGAAGCCACTTCCACCTTCTGCCGCTTCTCGCGCATGCTGCCGCTGTTATCGATGATGATACCGAGCGAGATGGGCACGTCTTCATGCTTGAAAAGCTTGATGGGTTGTTCGATGCCGTTTTCGAAAACTTTGAAGGATTTTTGTTGCAGGTCGGTAATCAGTTTCCCATTCTTATCGGAAACGCTGACCGGCAGAATCACCCAGCGCGTTTCGGCGGTGAAAGTGGTGGGCTCATCGGCCGTAGCTGCGGGCGGCTGTTTGGCTGACGGCTGTTTGGATTGACCCGCGGCCAGCCAGCAGAATAGAAGCAGGCTACTGAGAAGGCGCATAGTATCCAAGGCGGAAGAAGGCCTTTAGCGGTGGAAGGCCGCGTGGTTGCACCAGTTTGACATTCACGTGCCGGTACTTGCCATCCCTGGCCACGTTCTTCGGCGTGTAATAAAGCATGTATTGATTGCGCAATTCTATCCCAATTTTAGCAGCAATATCGGCCAGTTCGTTCAGGTTCTCCACTGCGTAGGCGCGGCCCCCGGTGAGCTCGGCCACTTCATTCAGCAGGCCCGGCCCCATCATCTCTTCCGGCGTCCGGCCGCGGGATCCCATAGGCTCGAAGATTCCGAGGCCATAGATCTGCACGTCGGCTTCGCGAACCGCGTTCTTGACCTCACTCTCGGTGTAACGGCTGTTGTTATCGCCGCCGTCGGAAATGATCAGGATGGCCTTGCGCGGATTGTGGGCCTTGTCCGGCTTCATCTGATTCATGGCCATGTAGACGCCGTCCAACAAGGCGGTCCTGCCCTTGGATTGGGTAAAGGTCAAGCGATTTTGCACTTCCTCTACGTCGGTGGTGAAGGGGACAACAAGGTCGGGACGGTCGCTGAATTCGATGAGCGCAAACTCGTCTTCAGGGTTGGCGGTTTTGAGGAATTGGGCCACGGCCTGGCGCGATTTCTGGAGCTTGGGGCCCATGCTGCCGCTGGTATCGAAAACGATGACGATAGAGAGCGGCGCGTCTTCGCTCGAAAACTGCACGATGGCCTGCTCCGCCTTGTCCTCGAATAACTTGAAATCTTTTTTCTCGAGGCCGGTGACGAAACGGTTCAGCGGATCGGTGACCGTCACCGGGATCTGGACCAGGGTGGTGTCGATGCGAATGCTGGCGGGGCGCCGTGCGGCGTCGGATTTCGCGGCTTCTTTATCGGCAGGTCTGGGGCGAGGAATAATGGAAACTTGGGGATCGTCGGGACGGCTATCGGTAGCCTGGGCCAACGCGGCCGGGCAAGCCACGGCCACCAGACACAAGGATAAAACGAATCTACGGAGGTTCGAGAAGGTCTGCGCCACCGTTCTTACCCGTTTCGACTGCTCACAGTATAACACCGGTACTCGCCGGCCCATTCGCCGTTGAAGGCACCGACTCCGTTGAAGACGCGGGTTGGCAGGCGGAAGGGCCTGCCCCACTCACGCGCCAACGTGGGGCAGGCGTTTCCGAGGTACTTGCAAAATTCGAATAACCGACCGCTCCCTAACCCGGCGTAGCCGGAACCAAAAAAGCACCGACTCCCTCAGTCTCAGAAGCTGTCAAAAATCGGTAAGTACGCGGGGTTGGCAGACGGAAGCGTCTGCCCCACATTGACGCACAAGGATTTACGATTCAGTGGCGCAGGCGCTTTCGCCTGCGAACCGATTTTTTCACAGCTTCTCACACTCACGGCTCACGGTCGCGGTTCGGTAAGTGTCCCGCACTCAACACCGCCTTGGGCGAATTTTGCAAGTACCTCGTTTCCGCCTGCCAACCGATTTTCCGACACGGCGTCTTCATGGACTTTGGTGGGCGCAGGCCCATGGGAACTCCCTCACGGTCGCGGTTCGGTAACACTCTTTCCGAGCCGCGAGCGTAAGCGACCGGTGATCTGCACTATCGGAGCACACTGGAAAAAATTCTAGTGTCCGCACTCCAGCGGATCAGCACTCACCAACAAAATAAAGATCTTCCAGGATGGAAATCCACTTGCATATTCAGCGTCTAAGTAATAAGGAGAGAGCAGATGATTAAACTGGCCCTGCCCCTGCTGTTAGGGTGCGTCTTGAGCGCACAAGTTCCTAATAATCCTCCGCCGCCCCCTGGCGATCAACCCGTTTTCCGGGTTACGGTGGTGGAGCGCACCACCAACGCCGTCAGTTACCGGCATCGCAGCGGTTGGACTAAAGTGGATCTGCACGGGACGCCGCTGGCGCCCGAAGCCACCGGGCACGCGGACGTCAACAGCCGTCCCGGGTATATCGAAATAAAATCGCAGATGCATCACCTGGAATCCGCGCAGCGCTACGGTCCCGAATATTTGACTTACGTTTTGTGGGCCATCACGCCGGAGGGCCGGTCTAAGAATTTGGGTGAAGTGGTGCTGGAGGACGGAAATTCCCATTTGGATGTTACGACCGACCTGCAGGCATTCGCCTTGATTGTTACCGCCGAGCCCTATTTTGGCGTGTCGCAGCCGAGCGATGTAGTGGTGATGGAGAACGTGATTCGCGAAGACACCATGGGCAAGATCGAACAGACCAGCGTGAAGTACGATCTGCTGCAGCGCGGCACCTATACCATGAATGTCCCGCCCGGAACGTTCCGGCCGGTGAAGACCGGAAAGAAGCTCCCGCTGCAATTGCTAGAAGCTGAAAATGCGGTGCAGATCGCGCACCTTGCGAATGCGGACCGCTACGCGCCGGACGTGTACGCGAGCGCCAGCGACTTGCTGCGCCAGGCCGAAGCATATGAAGATCGCAATGCCGGATGGAAGCCGGTGACCATGACGGCGCGGGAAGCGGTGCAGAATGCGGAAACGGCGCGTCTTTTGTCGCTGAAGCGTCAGGATGATGAGCGGGTGGCGCTGGAGAAACAGGCGGCGGCCGATCGGGAAGCGGCCGCTCGCGCGCAAGCCGACGAAGCAGCTCGCCAGAAGGCCATCGCCGATGCGCAGGCCGCGGAATCAGCGCGCCAGGAAGCGGAACAGGCGCGGCAGGCGGCCGAAGCCAAAGCATCCGCGGAAGCGGCGCGGGCGCAGGCGGAAGCTGACCGTCTGGCGGCGGAGCGTGCTCAGCTGGCAGCCACCGAGCAACAGCGGCAAGCCGAACAGGCGCGTCTGGCGCAGCAACAAGCCGAACAGAAGGCGCAGGAAGCCGACCGGCTGCGGGCGCAGGCCGAAGAGCAGCAGCAACAGCTGCGGCAACAGTTGCTGGAACAGTTCAACCTGATCCTGGAAACACGCGACACGGCCCGCGGATTGATTGTGAACATGTCGGATGTCCTGTTCGATTTCAACAAATACACGCTGCGGCCGGCGGCGCGCGAGAAGCTGGCCAAGATTTCGGGGATCATCCTGTCGCATCCCGGCCTGCGCCTGGAAGTGGACGGATACACCGACAGCATCGGGACCGACGAATATAATCTGAAGCTGTCTCAACAGCGCGCGGGCGCGGTGCAGCAATATCTGGTGCAGGAAGGCCTGGCACAGGACAATGTCTCGGCGCTTGGATTCGGAAAAGATAATCCGGTGGCGTCCAACACTACGGCCAGCGGCCGGCAGATGAACCGGCGGGTGGAGTTAGTAGTGTCGGGCGAGATCATCGGTACCAAGATCGGACCGACGCATTCCAGCCAGTAAATCGTGGGGCAGGATGCCATCCTGCGGCGGATTGCCAATCCGCCTGGCTCAGGCGTCGGCAGGAGTGCCGACGCGGCACGCTGAGAGCGTGCGCCACGCGGCCCGGGCTGTATTGCAGTGGATGGTCACGGTATCATTTGTATCGCGGGCATAGCCTCCGGCCAGGACTACTGCGATCGGAACGTTTCGCTCGAGCGCTGTTTTGAACACCATTAGGTCGCGCTGTTTTAAACCGTCCATGGTAAGAGCCAAGCCCCCGAGCTGATCGTCGCGGTAAGGGTCGGCTCCAGCCAGATAAAAAATAAGATTCGGCCCAAAGCCCATGGCCACCGCCAGCGCGTCCGACAGCCGGCTCAAATATTCTTCGTCCTCCACGCCGTCGCGCAGGTGAATGTCGATGACGGACTCCGGCTTCTCGCTCGGGTAGTTATGGAATTGATGCATCGATAGCGTGAGTACGCTGCGATCCCCGGCGAAGATGGCCGCGGTGCCGTTGCCGTGGTGAACATCCAGATCCACTACCAGGGCGCGTTCGATGGAGCCATCGTGCTGGAGTGCGCGAATGGCCACGGCCACGTCATGAATCGCGCAGAATCCTTCGCCATGGCCGGGAAAGGCATGATGAAATCCGCCGCCGATATTGAAGCCGATACGCTCGAGGAGCGCGTTGCGGGCGGCCAGGATGGAGCCTCCCGTCGCCAGCCAGCATCCGGCGACCATCTCCGGCGAATAGGGAATTTCCAGTCTTACGAGTTCCTGCACGCTCAGCGTTCCGGTTTTCAGCCGCTCTACCCAAGCTGGATCGTGCACGCGCAGAATGTCCGCATCGGACGCGGGTTGAGGTTCGACGAAGTCCGCTGGTTCCGCGAAATGTTCCTCAAGCAAACGATCGCGAATGAGGCGATACTTTTGCGAAGGAAAAACATGGGCGCCGAGATTGAGGTCGTACCCGTCGTGATAAACCAGCTTAAACGGAAGCATGCGCGGATTGAATCGCGGTGACAATGGCGGAGCCGTAAATATCGTCAGCCGAGCATCCGCGCGAAAGATCGTTGGCCGGTTTCGCCAGCCCTTGCAGGAACGGTCCGAGAGCCACTGCGCCGCCCAGGCGCTCCACCAGTTTGACGCTGATGTTGCCGGCGGAGATATCGGGAAAGATCAGCGTGTTGGCGCGGCCGGCCACGGGGGATCCAGGAGCTTTGGACTGTCCCACCGCGTCCACCAGTGCCGCGTCGCCTTGCAGCTCGCCATCCACTACCAGATCGGGTGCGCGTTCGCGCAGGATTCGCAAAGCTTCCGTGACTTTGTCTACCCAGGCATGGCGCGCGCTGCCTTTGGTGGAGAACGAAAGCAGGGCGACAATCGGTTCGGCATGAATGATGCTGCGCGTGGTTCCAGCGGCCGCGATGGCAATTTCGGCCAGCTCCACGGGCGTGGGATCGATGACGATGGAGCAATCCGCAAATGCCAGCAGGCCGTTGTGCCCGAACGCGCGATTTTGAACGGCCACGATGAACGCGCTGGAAACGGTTTTGACGGATGGCGCCGGCCCAATGCAGTGCAGTGCCGCGCGCACCGTTTCCGCGGTGGTGTTCACGGCGCCGCCGACAAATCCATCCGCATCGCCCGCGGCAACCATCAATGCCGCGGTATAGAGCGGTGTTGCGGCAGTTTCGCCGGCTTCGATTTCGGTGATCCCTTTGGCGCGGCGGCGTTCGAAATAGAGCCTCGCGTATTTTCGTGCGTCCTGCTGGGGGACAACGCGCCCGGAACCTAACAGTATGGGGGTTGCCAGGTCTTCACGCTGCAGCCGTTCCGCCGCCTGCTGCACGCGGCTGTCGTCACCCTCCGGAAAAACGATGCGCTGCTTGGGACGGATTTTGCGCAGCCGTTCGACAAGCCCGGAGAGAAAGGCCGTGGCGGATTCCGGAAGCGGCACCAAGGTCTCATGATAACTTGACGCACGCTTGTGGGGCAGGATGGCTAACCCGCGCCGTTTGCGCCGATTGGCAATCGGCGCGCAGGTTAACAACCTGCCCCACAGGCTGACTACCTATGATGCTGGCGGTATTGCTCCACTGCGCGGTTGTGCGCTTCGATATTTTCCGAGAACTGATGGCCGCCGGAGCCGTCGCCCTTGGCCACGAAATACAAATACTCTGTCTGGGCCGGCGCGAGCGCGGCTTTGAGGGCCGCCAATCCGGGATTCGCGATGGGTCCGGGAGGAAGGCCGGCATGACGGTAGGTATTGTAGGCGTTGGGACTATCGAGATCCGAACGATAAATGGTCCCGCGGTAGCGCCCTTCCAGCAGCGCGGCGTAAATTGTGGTTGGATCGCAATCGAGCGGCATCCCCACTCGTAGCCGGTTCGCATATACCGAGGCGACCAGGGGACGCTCGGCGGGAACGGCTGTTTCTTTTTCCACCAGCGAGGCCAGCGTCACCAGCGAATTCACAGCCGGCGGATGGCCGGACGTTTGCAATTCGCGCCACTGCTTGCGGAACAAATCCGTCATCATGCGTGCGAGCTGCTTCACGGTGGTGCTGCGCGCGATGCGGTAGGTGGAGGGGAACAGGTAACCTTCGAGCGTGGGCGCATCGGGCGCGAGATCGCGAATGAGAGCGGGGTCGCGGGCGGCACGCAGAAAATCCGCGCCCTTCATGAAATCGAACTTGTCGATGTTCGATGCAATATCGAACATGTTGCTGCCTTCGGGCACGGTAAGTTCGTAAAAGAAAATATCGCCGCGGGAGATGCGGTCGAACACGGTGAGCGCCGAGGCGCGCCCGGAAAACTGATATTCGCCGGCCAGCAGGCGGGCGCCGGGACGCATGGCGCGCACCGCCAGAAACTGCCAGGAGTAACGGATCACGCCGGCCTGGCGAAGCTGCGCGCTCATGACCTGGGTGCTGGTGCCCTTCGGAAAATCGAGGATCACCGGCTTCTGGAAACCTTGGTAAGGGCTGGACAGCGAATAGTAGAGAACTCCGGCGGCGATAACCACCGCGAGCAGCAGCGCGAACATCAGACGGGCCAGGCACCCGCCGCAGGAATGGCGGCGCATCATAATCGGCGGCGGTGGGGCAGGTTGTTAACCTGTGCGCCGATTGCCAATCGGCGCAAACGGCGCAGGTTAGCAACCCGCGCGCAGGATGGCATCCTGCCCCACAACCAAGCTGACCCACTACCGAATCGGTGAATCATAAACGGAGGGAATCCAGGTAGCTTTCGAGCAGGATCACTGCTGCCAGCCGGTCCACTGCCTTGGCTCTTTTCTGGATGCTGATGCCGCTTTGCCGCAGCACGCGTTCCGCTTCGACAGTTGTGAGGCGCTCATCCCGGAATTCCACCGGGAGCCCGGTGGCGGCGTGAAGGCGCTCCGCGAAGTCGCGCGTATATTCGCTCTGGCGTCCGGCATGGCCGCTCATGTGCAGCGGATTTCCCATCAATATCAGCGCGACATTCTTGTCCAAAGCCAACTGGGCAAGCCTGGCCAGATCTTCACGGATGTTGCTCCGCTCAAGTGTTTCCAGGCCTTGCGCGGTTATCCCCAGCTCGTCACTCAGAGCCAATCCGATGCGCCGTTTGCCCAGATCGAGGGCCAGTACCCTGCCGTTCGCCATGGAAATTGAAGAAGTCCGCCTAATTCAGACACTACCCCGGTTTGCTGTGGCCGAGTGTTTCATTTCATCATAGTAAAGAGCCCCAGTACAGATGTCCACACTTACGCCCTCGCTGCCCAGCCACAAACCGGGACAGACCAGTCTTACGGTGCTTGCCTTTGCGGCCAGCATCGCGCTGTTGTACTTCGGCCGGGTATTTTTCATCACGGTAGTGATTGCGGTGATCATCGCGTTTCTGCTGGATCCGGTGGTGACGGCTTTCGTGAAAATGCGGCTGCCGCGCGCGGTGGCCAGCTTCATTGTGTGCACCATCGCGCTTCTGGCCCTGTATCTTTTGGGATTCGGCTTGTTCACGGAGTTCTCCGGATTCGTGCAGGCGCTGCCGGTTTACAGCCAGCGCATGAACGACATGGTGGACAACGTGGCCACGCAGATGGACCAGATCGAGAAGAAAACTTATCAGATGGTGATTCCCAAGCGATTCCAGGATCAGCCATCGCCGGTGAATCCACCGGAGTCTGGACGAAGGCGAAAATCCACCAAGCAGGAGCCGCCCCCGCAGGCGGTAATTCCGGAAGTTCGAATTCATGCCGAGCCTACGCCGCTATTGACGTATCTCTACGGATACCTCAAATCGTTTTACGACGTGGTGCTGATGGCCAGCTTCGTGCCGTTTCTGGTTTACTTCATGCTGAGCTGGCGCGACCATATGCGCCGCAGCTTCCTTTATCTGTTCCCCGGAACCGGACGCCAGATTGTGGGAAAGAGCTGGGAAGGCGTGGCGGATATGGTGCGCGCCTACATGATCGGCAACTTCGTGCTGGGCGTGATGCTGGCCGCGCTGAGCTGCAGTTTCTTTTTCGCCATCAACCTTCCTTATTGGCCGCTCATCGGAATGCTCAGCGGATTTTTGAGCCTGGTGCCGTACGTGGGTTTGCCGCTGGCGATCATTCCTCCTGTGGCGGCGGGCTTGATTGTTTACAACCAACCCACCATTTACGTGATGATCGCGGTGGTAATCGCCATGCTTCATCTGCTGGCGCTGAACTTTCTGTATCCCAAAGTGGTGGGCTCGCGCGTGCATCTGAATCCGCTGGTGGTTACGGTGGCGCTGATGTTTTGGGGCACGCTGTGGGGCGGAATTGGGCTGCTGCTGGCCATTCCGATCACGGCTGGAATCAAAGCGGTCTGCGATAATGTCAGCAGCTTGCAAGCATTCGGCAAGCTTCTAGGAGATTAATGTGGCGCGCGCACTCGTGCGTGCGCCACTCATTTGGGTGGAAAGAGCAGGTGGGTGGATAGAGCAGGCGAGTGAGATAGAGAAAGCGTGCGGGCACGATGAGCAAACAATTCCTGATCTTCTTCGGCGTCGGTGTGGTGGTGATCGCGCTCTCCGTTTGGGGCATCCTCTACTCGCATCGAGGCGCCCATCTGGAACTGCAGGGCAAGATCCTGAAAATCCGGACCGGCAAGCTCAGCGACCAGGACAGCATCGCCGTGCTGGATTTCCGAGTGCAAAATATTTCGGATGTTCCGTTTGTGGTTCGCGAGGTGGTGGTGACGGTGGACAAGGCAGACGGCACGCCGGCGGAATCCGTGATTATTTCGAAGATGGATATGCACCAGCTATTCGAATTCAACCGGTTTCTGGGCGATCAATACAACGACTCGCTGTCGCTCAAAGACAAAATCGCTCCGCACGAGACCGTGGATCGCATGGTGGCCGCGCGCTTCGATATGCCGAACAAAGAACTCGAAACCAAGACCATTCACCTCAGCATTCAGGATGTGGACGGGCCGCTTTGGGAAACCAGCAAGAGCGTGAAGTAGGGGCGGCTTGCGCAGGCTGTTGATCCGGCCCGGCGGCATTGGCGATGGCATTCTGTCTCTGCCTGCGTTAGAGAAACTCAAGGCCGATTACACCGAGGTCTGGGTGCGCCAGGATGCCGTGCCGTTGATTCGTTTCGCTAATAGGGCGCGGTCCATCGCATCCACCGGGATTGATCTGCTGGGTCTCGAAGGAATCGATCCTCCCAGGGCGCTGCTGCAGCAACTGCGCACTTTCCAATCGATTATTTCCTGGTATGGATCAAATCGTGAGGAGTTTCGCGCGGAGGTGCGAAGGCTGGGACTGCCGTTTCAGTTTCTCTCCGCGCTGCCTGTTCCGCGCGAGCAAATCCACGCCGCGGATTTTTTCCTGCGGCAGGCAGGAGCGGGCGGGCGAGCGATTCCCAAAATCGATTGCCCGCCGGCGCCCCAGGGCAACTTCGCGGTGATTCATCCATTTTCCGGAAGCCCGCGCAAGAACTGGCCCATGGATCGATTCCGGAAATTGGCCGGCTTGCTCGAGATGCCGGTGGAATGGTGTGCCGGACCGGAAGAGGATCTGGAAGGCGCGGTCCACATCCCAAACCTGTTCGAGTTGGCCTGCTGGCTTCGGACCGCGCGGATCTATATCGGGAATGACTCCGGCATCACGCATCTTGCGGCTGCCGCCGGTGCGCCGGTGGTGGCCATTTTCGGGCCGACCAATCCGGCAGTGTGGGCACCGCGCGGCGATCGCGTGCGCGTGGTCGCGGGCAATCTGAATGAACTCACCGTGGAGCAGGTTCTGGATGCGGTTCGTCAGGCGGCGGGCGAAAGTGCCTGGTGAGTTTATCGGCCGCTCGATGGCATCATCTTCCAGATGGTGGATCGCAGCTCGTGCGCTCAGGCCATCAGATGTCCATCCGCTGTCCAGCCCTCGAAGTGAAAATCAGCGGAATCTCTTTTGCCCCGCCGCCCGAGAGCTGCACTTCCAGAAGCCGGGTGCTGCCGCTCTCGATCATCTCCACCAGCAGAGACTGCCCACCGGGCATCATGGCGACGGATTCGCCGGCGTGAATGTTCCGCTTCTCCCCTCCCGCCACCGCAATGGACCAGATGGTTCCCGCCGCGGCGCAGTAGAGCGTGTTGCCATCGGGGCTGGAGGCCAGCGATTGCGGTTCGCCTTTATCAAACGCGATGCGCCGCAGGACTCATCGCTTGAGGATTCTCTCGAGCGGCAAGGCCGTCCGCGGGAACTCCGGCTCACACTCCAAAATCGCCGCCACCACGCTCGCCGGATTCTCGCCCGCGAACGGACGCTTTCCGGTCGCCATCTCGTACAGCACGCAGCCGAAGCTGAACAGGTCGCTGCGGGCGTCGGCTTCCTTCCCCTGTAGCTGCTCCGGCGACATGTATTGCAGCGTCCCCACGATCTGTCCCTCAACCATCAGCGTGGCGTCGCCTTCCTGGAGCGCGGAGGATTGCAATTTGGCCAGCCCGACTGGTCAGAAGAATGTTCGCTGGTTTCAGATCGCGATGAATGATGCCTTTCTGACGCGCGGCGTCAAGAGCATCCAGGATCTGCGCTGCGTATTCGATTGTCTTCTCGAGCGGGAGCGGGCCCTTGAGCGGCGCGCCCTCGACGAACTCCATCACCAGATACTCGGGGCCGACATCATAAAGCTGGCAGATGTTGGGATGATTCAAGGCCGCGATCTCGCGCTGGAACACTTTGATCGCGACGGTGCGGTCAACGCGCGAGTCGCGTGCTTTATAGACCTCCCATGCCGTCGGCGCCCACCGGCCCCAGGATCTCGTAGGGCCCCAATCGAGTTCCGGGAGCCCAAGGCATGAGTATCGAATGATTTAACGCATCGAAGCCGCCGGGCAGCGCGTCGGCTTGTTCCCCTTGCTTACCGAGAGGAGTCATGCTATTCTAAGCTCGGTAACCGATAGGAGACGCCATGAGTAGACCGTCGGACTTAGTGCAGGGAACACTGGACCTGTTACTGCTGAAGATTTTGGCGCTGGAACCGTTGAATGGCTGGGCCATCAGCCAGCGCCTCAAACAAGTCTCGGGCGATGTTTTGCAGGTGAGCGATGGATCGCTTTATCCCGCCTTGCACAAGCTGGAGCAGGAGGGGTGGATTACGGCGGAATGGAAGGCCAGCGAGAACAACCGGCGCGCGAAATTCTACTCGCTTACCCGATTGGGGCGCCGGCAGCTTCAAAAAGAGGCGGCCAACTGGGCGCGGCTCTCGGACGCCATTACGCAAGTTGTGCAGATGGAGAAGGCATGAGCTATGCGACTGGAACACTGGTTTTACACTCTGCCTTTGCGCTTACGATCTCTTTTCCGCCGCCGCCGGACGGACCAGGATTTGAATGATGAGCTGCAATATCACCTGGAGCGAAAGATTGAGGAATACATCGCGCAGGGCCTGACACCGGGCGAAGCGCGCCAGGCCGCTCTCAGAGCCATGGATGGCCTCGCGCAACGCAAAGAGGAATGCCGCGACGCGCGCCGGGTAAACATCCTCGAGAATACTCTTCGGGATATCCGTTACAGCTGGCGCGTACTTGGGAAGTCTCCGGGTTTCTCCATCGTCGCCGTGCTGACGCTGGCGCTGGGCATCGGCGCATCCACGGCGATTTTTTCCGTGGTGGACGCTGTTCTGCTGCGCGCGCTGCCTTATCCCCATCCTGAAAAAATAGTGCAGGTGTGGGAACAATCTCCGAGACGCCACCGGATGAGCGTGGCAGACGGAAATTTCGAAGATTTCCGCGCACAGAACGACACTTTCGCGGACCTGGCGGAATACGCCTATTGGACCTCGTCCGTTTCCGGCGGCAGCGAACCTGCGCGGGTGGACGTCGCCGAAGTAACCGGCGGTTTCTTTGAAGCGCTGGGCGTGAAGCCTTTTCGTGGCCGCGCTTTTGCGCCGGAGGAGCAGCGCTACCACGGCGCCCCGGCGGCCATGGTCAGCTATCGCTACTGGCGGCGATATCTGGGGGCCGCAACCGACCTCTCCAAATTTCACCTGACCATCGACCAGGACGTCTATCCGGTCATCGGAGTAATGCCGGCGCAGTTTGATTTTCCGTCCGGCGTGGCGGCTTGGATTCCGCGCGAGATCGGCCCGGACGCGAGCCGTACAGGACACAATTGGCGGGTTCTCGGCCGCGTCCGCGATGGCGTCACCGTGGCCCAGGCGCGCGCCAATCTCAGCGCCATTGCCCGCCGCATCAAGGCACAGTATGGAAATAAGGTGGATCTCGACGCAGCCGCGGTAGTGACTCTGGCCGAGGGCATGGTGGGAGATGTGCGCACCGCTCTGCTCACCCTTCTGGGAGCCGTGGGCCTGTTGCTTCTGGTGGCGTGCACCAATGTCGCCGGCTTACTACTAGCGCGCACTTCGGCACGCCGTAAAGAACTGGCGGTGCGCGCGGCGCTGGGGGCCGGGCGCGGGCGTCTTATCCAGCAGTTCCTGGCGGAGTCCTTTTCGCTCGCCTTCAGCGGAGGCGCATTGGGCTTTTTATTAGCGGCCTCGGCCGTTCGCGTGCTTCCGGCCATTCTTCCCTCGAATTTGCCGCGGCAGGAAGGCGTGGCCATCAACACCCCGGTTATGCTGTTCGCGCTGGCCGCGATTGTTGCTGTAGCGATTTCGCTCGGGCTGTTTGCCGCGTGGCGAGCCGGCCGCGCGGATCTGCAGGAAGCGCTCACTTCCGGCGCCCGCGGCAATACCGGCAGCGGATCAAGCGAGCGGTTTCGCGGGTTTTTGGTGATCGGCGAAATTGCCGCGACACTGGTGATTCTGATCGGAGCCGGCCTGCTGGGCCGCAGCTTCTTGCAGCTTATTTCCACCAGCCCCGGATTTCGCCCGCAGAACCTCATCACCATGGAGTTCGCGCTGCCCATACCGAAAGGGCAGTGGATGATGGAGCAAGCGGCCATGCTGCGCCAACTCCACCTGCTGGAAGATATGCTGGCGCGGATCGACGCCATTCCCGGCGTGGAAACCGTGGGCTTGGCCGGCGCCATGCCGGTAGCCGCCGGCGACGATCTGGCCGAGGGAGATTTCGTGATCCTCGATGGCCAAAAGGCGCCCACAAATTTCGAGGAATTCGGCCGTATGGCTCGTAATCGTTCCCAAGCGGGACATGCCGAGTATTGCACCGCCGGCGAACAGTATTTCCGCACCATGGATATTCCGCTTATCCGCGGACGGATGTTTAGCGGACAGGATCAATGGAATTCGCCGCATGTTGCCGTGATCAGCGAAGCCTTGGCTCGCGAACGCTGGCCCAATCAGGACCCCATCGGTCGGATGATCGATTTCGGCAATATGGATGGCAACCTGAAGCCGCTTACGATTGTGGGCATCGTCGGCGACGTGCGGGCGCGCGGGCTGGATTTTCCGCCGGCCGCCATCATTTACGTGGATTACCGGCAGCGCGGGATGAATCCCAATTCAGCGCCTACCATTTTGGTACGCAGCGCGGCACCCGCGGGAGAAATCGTTACCGCCGCGCGCGCTATCTTCCACGATCTCGCGCCTGATGTTCCTGTCAAATTCTCCACTTTCTCGGATGAGATGGGCGGCTGGCTGGCGGATCGCCGTTTTCTGCTTTTACTGGTGGGACTGTTCGCAGCCGCCGCTCTGGCTCTGGCGGCCATCGGGATCTATGGCGTTGTGGCGTTTTCAGTTGCGCGCCGCACGCAGGAGATCGGCATTCGCATGGCGCTGGGCGCTGGTGGAAGAGACGTAATGCGTATGGTGGTGGGTGAAGGCGCGCGGCTGGCGGTTCTCGGGGTGGTCATCGGCATTGCCGCGTCCTTAATCATCACGCGGCTTTTATCGAGTCTCCTTTTTGGAATTAGCGCCACGGACCCCATCACCTTCGCCGCAGTAGCCGCGCTGCTTTCTCTGGTCGCCCTGCTCGCTTCCTACATTCCCGCGCGCCGCGCCATGCGCCTGGATCCCAATACCGCGCTGCGCTACGAATGAACCTGAGTGGGGCAGGCGCTTTCGCTTTCGCCTGCCAACCTGTTTTCAGGCGAACTATAGCGGTAGACTGGTTCCCAGTGCGACAATGAGTTCTCATTCCGCCGGACCGGCAATGATAGCAACCGAACGCATCTCCCGCGTGATTTTCGACTATGCGGCCCAAATTGGCGCCGCGCAGGATCTGGATGCCGTCTTGGCGCTCAACGCCGGCATGGCCCGCGATCTGGTGGGAGCGGACCGCTGCAGCATCTGGCTGGTGGATTCCAAGAACAATCGCCTATGGACGAAAGTCGCGCACGGCGTCCGCGAACTGCATATTCCGATTGGCCAGGGCCTGGTGGGGGCCGCGGTCGCGAAAAACGAAATCATTCTGGTGAATGATACTTCCAGCGACCCGCGGTTTCTCAAAACCGTGGATCTGGAGAGCGGGTACGTGACCAAATCCATTCTCACGCTGCCGCTGCACGGCATGAATGGAAAACCCATGGGCGCCTTGCAGGTTTTAAACAAACCGGGAGGGTTCACCAAGGACGACGTGGATTTATTGGGACTCACCAGCGCCTATTCGGCATCCACTTTGGAAACGCAGCGGCTGCGCAAGGAGTCCGAGGCGGCGCAGCTTATCCTGCAGGAGCTGGAGATCGCCCGCGAAGTGCAGCAGCACCTGCTGCCGCAGGATCTGCCGGTGATTCCCGGCCTGGATTTCGCCGGATATTGCCGCTCCGCGAAATTCGTGGGCGGCGATTACTACGATTTCCTGCCGATGCGCGATGGCGGATTCCTTTTCACCCTGGGCGATGTTTCCGGCAAAGGGATCGCCGCGGCGGTGTTAATGGCCAGCATTCAGGCTTCCTTGCGGTCGCAAGTGGTGAGGCCTCCGGATTCCATCGCCAGCCTTATGGGAGATTTCAATAAGGCCGTGTATTCGTTCTCCACCGCCGATAAGTACTCCACGCTGTTCTGCGGATTGCTGAACATCCAGGGCCGCAAACTGACCTACGTGAACGCCGGCCAGGTGCGCCCCATGGTTTTGCGCTGCGCGAGCGGCACTATTGAGCGCCTGGACAGCGGCGGATTCCCGGTGGGCCTGTTGGATGGCTCTGAATACGAGCAAGGAGAGGTTCCGCTCGCGCCGGGCGACGCGGTGTTGTGTTTCTCCGACGGAATCAGCGAGGCGACTAATGCCCAGGGAGAAATGTGGGAGGAAGCTGAAGTGGAGAAACTGGCCCAGGCATGCACCGGGCTTTCCGCCAGGCAGATGATCGAGCAGTTAGTGAAAGCCACGGACGCATTCGCGGGCGAGGCCGAGCAGGCTGACGATATGACGTTGGTGGCGATTCGAATCGTATGACGCGGTTCTACACGCTGTGCGTGTTGGCCGGCTTCTGTGCTTTCGCCCAGCAGGTTCGCGCGCCTATTTTTACTGACCCGCCGGCGGACAAAGCGCATCCGGCAGCGATGACCGTCCTGCATATCCCCAGCCACGGCGTGTTGATCAATGGCCTGATCTACCAACCCTCCGGAGGGGGGCCTCATCCGGCGCTGATCATTTGTCATGGCTTGCCTGGAAACGAAAAAAATCTCGATCTGGCGCAAGCCGTGCGCCGCGCCGGCTGGAACGCCGTGACCTTCAACTATCGGGGATCTTGGGGTTCGCCCGGTGTTTTTCGCTTCGCGCAGAATTTGGAGGATGCCGCTGCTGTCCTCGCTTTTCTTCGCGATCCAGCCACCGCGGCGCGGCTGGGTATCGACACGCGCCGCATCGCCATGGCCGGTCACAGCATGGGCGGATGGGTGGTGGCGCACACTGCGTCGCGCGATCACGCGTTGATCGGCGCCATCCTGATTTCCACTGCCGATATGGGACGCGTGGGCGAATTGCCGCATGAAGCGGCCGTGGCTGATATGGCGGATAACATGGAATCGCTGGCCGGCGTCACCGCGGAATCCATGGCGGCTGAGGTCCTGGAGCATGCCAAGGCGTTTCGAATGGACAACGCCGCGGCCGGCCTGGCTCAAATGCCGCTGCTGGTCATTACGGCCGACGACGGACTTGCGCCTCAAGCGGACGCGCTGGTGAAATCAATCGAGGCCAAAGGCGGTGACAAGATCACCGTGAAACACTTTGCCACTGATCACAGTTATTCCGACCACCGCATTGCGCTGGAGAGCGCCGTCATTACGTGGTTGGCTTCATTGTGCCTCAGCCCAATTGCGATTCGGTAACACTCTCTCCGAACCGCGAGCGTAAGGGACTGACAAAAAATCGGAATCATCGCTACGTTGGCAGACGAAAGCGTCTGCCCCACGTGTCCCACCGATTTCTTCTCAGCCGCTTATACCAGCCTGGTCTTCTTTACCGGCAGCTCGCGAATCCGCTTGCCGGTAGCCTCGAAGATGGCGTTGCAAATGGCCGGCGCCATCACTGGGACCCCCGGTTCGCCAACTCCGGCCGGAGCTTCATCGCTCGGGATAATGTGCACGTGCGTCTTCAGCGGAGCCTCGGACATGCGAGCCACCGGATAGTTGTTGAAGTTCGATTGTTGAATCTTGCCGTCCATGGCGGTTATTTCGCCCATGAGAGTCAGGCTGGTTCCGAACACCGCCGCGCCTTCAAACTGCGCGTTCACGCGATCCGGATTTATAATTTTGCCGGGATCCGCGGCGATGTCTACGCGCTGGATGTGCAGCTGGCCGCGCTGGTCCACTTCCACTTCCACCACCGCAGCGACATATGTATTGAAGGACCAGTGTGACGCGATGCCGAAACCGTGACCCTTGGACGACTTCTTGTTGGCCCATCCGGAACGCTCCGCCGCCACTTCAATCACGCGGCGCCACCGGCCGGTGTCGAGCGGGAACTGATCCATCTTATCGCCGGCCTTGGCCAGATGCGGACCGTCCTCTTTCATGTTCATCTTGCGAGGCTCGCCCAGCAGGTCCAGCATATATTCCACGCGGTCGCGATTGGCCGCCGCGGCCAGTTCATCGGTAAAAGATTGGACAGCGAACGCGTGATAGATATTGGAGACGGAACGCAGCCACCCGATGCGGACGTGATTCTTCACCGGCCCGTTTTCGGCGCGCTGGTTGGCAATGTCATAAGGCACATTGATCCAACCCATTTCCATCTCAAAGCCGGCCGCGTAATCCGCGTTCGGAGCGAACATATTTCCGATGCTTGGAAAAACACTGCGCTGCAGCCACGCGGTGGGACGTCCTTTATCATCCGTGGCCGCCTTCATGTACATGCCGGCCACGCTGTGATAGTAGTCAAAGTGTAGATCGTCTTCGCGGCTCCAAGTCACCTTGACCGGCTTGCCGATTTTCTTTGAAAGGATCGCGGCTTCCGCCACGTAATCCGGTTTCGATTTACGTCCGAACCCTCCGCCCAGCAGCGTGACATGGCAAGTGACATCTTTCTTGTCTATGCCAAGTGTTTTCGACACGATGTCCTGCACGGCCTGCGGATCCTGCACAGCGGCGTAGGCCAATACTTTGCCATCTTTGAATTCGGCCACGGCAGCCGGCGGCTCCATGGGCGCGTGGGCCAATAACGGCACGTAGTACGATGCTTCGTGCACTTTGCCCCCGCGTGCGAACTCCGCCTCCACGTCGCCGGCATTGCGCACCACTTTGCCTGGTTTCCGCGCTGTATCCAGCAGCTGTTTTTTATACGCCTCCGATTCGTAGGCGGCGTTGGGCCCGAGATCCCATTCGATCTTCAGCTTCTTTCGTGCCTGCATGGCCGTCCAGGTGTTGTCGGCGATCACAGCCACTCCACCCAGCGGCTGAAAACCGTAGGGCAGTTTGAGGCCATCCATAGTCAGCGTCTGCTGCACACCGCGCATCTTGCGCGCTTCGGCGTCGTCCACCGATACCAGCTTTCCGCCGAACACCGGAGGATGCTCAATGGACGCATAAACCATGCCGGGCATCTTGGCGTCGATCCCGAACTTGCCGCGCCCGGTGCACAGATCTTCGAGATCGATGATCGGCATGGCCTTGCCGATGTAGCGATATTCGGACGGCGATTTGAATTTGAGGTCTTCCTTCTTGGGGACGGGCTGCTTGGCTGCGAGGGCCACCAGTTCACCGAAGCCCGCCTTGCGGCCTGATGGAGCGTGAAGCACTTCGTGGAACTTCGCGTGGCACTCGCCGGCCGGGACGTTCCACTTGGAAGCCGCGGCGTTTTCGAGCATGGCGCGCGCCGTGGCGCCGGCCTCGCGGAAAGCCGTATGGAAATTTGTGATGGAGCAGGAGCCGTCGGTATTTTGATCGCCGTATTTTGGATCGCCGATGGCCTGTTCAACCTTGCAGCGCTTCCAATCCGCGTCCAGTTCATCGGCAGCAATCATGGGCAGCACGCTGCGGATACCGGTTCCCATCTCAGACCGGTGAGCGATGATCACCACTGTTCCATTGGGTTCGACGCCCAGATAAACGCTCGGATGAAATGGCGCATTGTCCACTTCCGCGCCGTCGGAGGCCTGCTGCAGCAAGGGCACGCCGACGATGAGCGCTCCGGCGGAGACGAAACGTTCCAGGAATCCCCGGCGGCTGACCAGATTAATGGTGTTCATGCTTTCGGCGTTCATGCTTTCACCCCCGCGGCCTGCTTGATGGCTGCGCGAATCCGTTGATACGTTCCGCAGCGGCAGATGTTGCCCTGCATGATTTCGTCGATATCGTGATCGGTGGGCTTGGGCGTGTCTTTCAACAGCGCCACGGCCTGCATGATCTGTCCGCTCTGGCAATAGCCGCACTGCGGAACATTGTTGCTCTTCCAGGCCTGCTGCACGGGATGATCGCCATGCGCGCTCAGCCCTTCGATAGTGGTGATGCTCTTGCCGGCAGCGTCCTTCATCGTCGTGGAGCAACTTCGCGCGGCCGCGCCATCCAGATGAACGGTGCAAGCGCCGCACAGCCCCATGCCGCATCCATATTTAGTGCCGGTCATGTCCAGGACATCGCGCAAATACCACAACAACGGCATTTCCGGATCGCCGTCGAACTGGCGCGCGGCCCCATTCACTTTGAGTTGAATCATCTTGACGCTCCTCTGTGCTAAGTCTTAGGCTACAACGAATGGCGGGATGCGCGGGAATTATCGAAGGAAGACCGAATTTCTGTTGCGGCGCGCCAGTGACCGGTCAAAGGTAACTATGGAACCCCCACACTCACCGGCGAACGCAGTGAGATAGGCATCGGCCCAGAGTTTGGGCGAGGCATGGGCGCTGGAGGACAATCCGCGAAACGCTCGTTCGACAGCCGGTGGTTCCTGGACGAACTCCACGCGCTCGTCTCCAGCGAGAGTGTCATATGCGCCCCAGGCTTCTTTCATGCTGAACGGCTTACTGTCCATGACGGCCGATGTTGTAAGCAATCGAAGAAATCCAATTTGAGTGAAGCGGCAAAAGGCAATCGCTCCCGATTCCCGCTGCCACCAATTCACCGCAGCTTTCTGGTGAACGTGCTCGATGATTAGAACCAGCCAAACGTTCACGTCAGGGAAAACCAAGCTCATAGATCTCTTCGCTGGTGATGGTGCTGACTTTCCTCCCACTCCCGGCCAGCAGCGGACGGTCAAGCTTCAACCGACCCTTCCGCGGCGCTGGAGACGCCACGGTTTGCTCAATGGCTGCCAGAATAATCGAACGTGCCGAACAACCCCTCTTCGCGGCTTCTTCACGGAGCTTGCGATGCAGGTTCCGCGGGATGTCGATGCTGGTGCGAACGCTGTCAGGCTTCATCCATCCCCATTGTCGCCGCAGCGACTTAAATAAGTCAACGATGGCTCCCAACGAGAAACGAGAAACGAGAAACGGATTCAGTCCAAACGTTTCCGGAACCGCACCGCGCTGAGGGAAAGAATCACCACTCCAAAAATCGCCAGCGCCACCATCTGCGGCCACAGCACCGCTACGCCCGTGCCTTTCAAGAAAAGGCCGCGCACAATCTCGATGAAGTACCGCAGCGGATCGAGCAAGGTCAGATATTGGATGGATTGCGGCATGTTGCGGATGGGGAACGCAAAGCCGCTCAATAGGAAGAACGGCTGGAAAAACAGGAACGTCGTCATCATGGCCTGCTGTTGGGTGCGCGAGATGGTGGAGATGAACAATCCCGCGCCCAGCGTAGTCATCAAAAACAGAATGGCGCAGGCGAATAACAGCAGCGGGCTGCCACGAAACGGTACATCGAAGAAGAACAGCGCCACCATGATCACCAAAAATGTATCCACCAGGCCCACCAGCGCGAACGGCAATGTTTTTCCGAGCATCAGCTCGATGGGCCGGATGGGCGTGACCATCAACTGCTCCATGGTTCCGATCTCTTTTTCGCGGACGATGGCCATGGCCGTCAGCATCAGAGTGATCTGCATGATGATGTTCACCACAATGCCCGGAACGAAATAATTGCGGCTGAGCAGGTCCGGATTGAACCAGGCGCGCGATTGCAGATTCAACTGCGGCGCGCCGGCGTGAATGGGACCCGGCGCCAGGCTGGCCGTCAGGCGATTCCTGTTCTGCAACTGCATGGCTTGGCCGGCGAAATTAGCGACAATCGAAGACGCGTAACTGGAAACGATGGACGCGGTGTTGGAGTTGGTCCCATTAATCAGGATCTGAACCGCGGTGGGCCGGCCGCGCTCAATATCCCGTTCGAAACCCGGCAGGACGCGCACCACCATATCCACTTTGTTCGAATCCAGCAGCTTCTGTACTTCGCGATCGTTCGCGGGCGTGGCCAGAATGTCGAATCGCGTGGAGCCCTGAAAAGCCGCCAGTAGCTCCCGGCTCCGCGGAGTGTGGTCCTGATCCATCCAGGCCATGTTGGCGTGCTCCACATCCAGATTCACCGCGTAGCCGAAAATCAGCAACTGAAGGATAGGCGGCAGGAACAGCATGGTCCGCATGCGAGGCTCGCGAAAGGCCTGCCGGAATTCCTTGCGAATGATTTCTATCAGCCTTTCCCGCATATATTCACGCCACCTTCTGTCTCATTTTTCTTGATGCAGCCCAAAAAACCAAGCCCGCATACACAATCAGCATGCTCACTTCGCCCCACAGAATGCGGATGCCCACGCCCTTCAGGAACACGCCGTTCAGAATGGTGACGAAATAGCGCGCGGGCACGATGAAGCTGATCGCCTGAATCACTTTCGGCATGTTCTGTATGGACCAGATAAATCCGGAAAGCAGGTAGCCCGGCAGGAATGAGCTCATCATTCCCAATTGGAATGCCAGCATCTGTGAGCGCGCCGAAGCGGAAATGAAAATACCCCAGCTCAGCGCTCCGAACAGGAACAGGCAACTGCTGAAGAACAGAAACCAGACGCTTCCGCGGAAAGGCACCTGGAAAATGAACACGCCCACGATGATGCAGATCAGCATGTCGGTGACGCCCAGCGCGAAATACGCCAGCAGCTTGCCCAGCACCAGTTCCGTGGGGCGCACCGGAGTGGACAGCAGTTGTTCCATGGTGCCGTTCTCCCACTCGCGTGCAATGGTCAGCGAGCTGAGCATGGATGCAATGATCATCATGGTGACGGCAATCAATCCGGGAACGATAAAGTTTTTGGATTTGAGATCGCTGTTGTACCAGACGCGGATGCGCGCGTCGATCGGGACCCGCAGCGGCTGTCCGCCTTGGCGGACTTGTGCGTCCGAGCGCAACTGCGCGGCATAGGTCTGGATAACGGCCTGCGCGTAGCCCAGCGCTATGGATGCCGTGTTCGAATCGCTGCCATCCACCAGTAGTTGGACATCGGCTTCCTGCCCCGCAAGCAGATGTCGCGCGTAGTCTCGCGGTACCACTAAGTTCAGCAGGATGGCGCTTTTATCGATGGCCACGTCGGCGGGCTTGTACCTGTTCACGGCGCCGAGAATCTGAAAATAAGTGGACCCGCGAAACTGATCGATCAGCTCGCGGCTTTCGGGCGTCTGGTCCTGATCGTAGACGTAGGTGGGAATTCGATCCACGTCCAGAGTGAGCGCGTAGCCGAACAACAACAGCATTACCAGAGGCAGCACCAGCGCCAGCGTCAGGCTGCGCACATCGCGCACAATGTGCAGCAGCTCCTTTCTGGTGACGGTCCTCAACCGGCGCAGGCTCATGCGGCTTTCCTCTCTTCCTGCTCGATCATGGCCACGAAGACGTCCTCCATGGAAGGCTCAATCGGCTCCAGAACCGTTATGCCGATGCCGGCCTCCTGAAGCGCCGCGCGGATTTTCGGAATCGCCGCGGACCTATCGGACACGGTGACATGCAGACCTCCGCCAAAAACAGCCGCCTCAGATACTCCGTCCAGCTTCTCCAGCGCCTTCATGCTGCCCAGGATGTCCGACACTTCCAGGCGCAATAGATAATGCCCCCGGAGCGAATGTTTCAGCTCAGCCGGCGTCCCGAGCGCGATGATCTTGCCGCCATACATCAGCGCCAGGCGATGGCAGTACTCGGCTTCGTCCATATAGTGCGTGCTGACGAAAATGGTGTGGCCAGCGGCGGAAAGCTGGTAGATCAGGTCCCAAAATGTCCGGCGGGCGATGGGGTCCACTCCCGATGTCGGCTCGTCGAGAAAAAGAATGGGAGGCTCATGCAGGATGGCGCAGCCCAGCGCCAGCCGCTGTTTCCAGCCGCCGGAGAGCAGCCGCGTGAGCGTGGAGCGCCGCTCTTCGATGCCGGCCATTTGGAGCACGTACGCTTTGCGCTCCGGCCGGCGCGCGCGGGGAACACCGTAGATGCCGCTGAAGAAATCGATGTTCTCTTCCACCGTGAGGTCGTCGTAGAGAGAAAACTTCTGGGACATGTAGCCGATATGTTTCTTGATTGCTTCCGATTCCTTCATTACATCGAGGCCGCCCACGAACGCAGTCCCTGACGTCGGCAGCAGCAATCCGCACAGCATGCGGATGGTGGTGGATTTGCCCGCGCCGTTGGGCCCGAGAAATCCGAAGATTTCCCCGCGCCGGACTTCCAGCGTGACATGATCCACAGCCACGAAGTCGCCAAAGCGCTTCACCAAATCCCGAACCTCAACCGCGTTATTGGCCACACTGCACCTTTTTGCTCCAATGGTTGCGAACAAAGTGGGGCAGGCGCTTTCGCCTGCGAACCTCAGTTTGCATTCGCGGCCTCCGCCTTCCTGACCAGCCCGATAAACACATCCTCAAGCGACGGAACAATGGCCCGAAACTCACTCGCCGAAATTGCCTTTTTCATTTCCTCAACCGGCGCGCCGGGCTCCAGGAACAGATGCAACTTTGCCCCGGCCGGCTCCACGCTTAACACGCCCGGCTGCGCTTCGAGATATTTACGGGCCGCTCGCTGATCCGCGGATTCCACTTCGTAACAGGTCTCCGGCAAAGCGTGTTTCAAATCCTTTGGAGTCTCGCAGCGGATCAACTTGCCCTGATTCATCAGCCCCACGCGATTGCACCGCTCCGCTTCATCCAGATATGCGGTGGTGACGAAAACGGTCAGCCCGTCGCGCACCAATTGGTAGAGAATGGCCCAGAAATCGCGCCGTGAAACAGGATCCACGCCGTTGGTGGGTTCGTCGAGAAACAGCACCTGCGGATGATGCAGCAGCGTGCATATCAGCGCCAGTTTCTGTTTCATGCCTCCCGAAAGATTCGCGGCCCGCCGCGACCGGAAGCGCTCCATCCGTGTCATTCGCAGCAGGTCCGGCAGTAGCCGCGTTCGCTCGGCTTTCGAGATGCCGAACAGGTCGGCGTAGAAATTCATGTTCTCGTCCACCGTGAGATCGCCGTATAATCCGAAGCGTTGGGCCATGTAGCCGATTTGATCCTTCACCGCTTCGAGTTCCCGCGCGACACTGTGTCCGGCTACCCAGGCTTCGCCTTCGGTGGGATCCATCAGTCCGCACAGCAACCGTAGGGTTGTGGTTTTTCCCGCGCCATCAGGGCCCACCAGGCCGAAGATTTCGCCCGGCGCCACTTCCACACTGAGATGGTCGACCGCCGTAAGATCGCCGAACCGGCGCGTCAGCCCGCTAGCGCGAATGATGGGTTCGGCGGTCAATTCAGTTCAATCTCCGCATCCACCGGCATGTTCGATTTCAGCTCATGCTTGGGATTGTCCACATCGATTTTTATGCGGTACACCAATTTCACCCGCTCCTCCTTGGTCTGAATCTGCTTGGGTGTGAATTCCGCCTCCGACGCGATGAAAGAAACGCGCCCGGTGTAAGTACGGCCTGGATACGAATCGATGCTGAGCTTTGCGGGCGCGCCCAGCTTCACCTTCCCCAGGTCTGTCTCGTTGACGTAGGCGCGCAGCCAGGGATGGTCCAGATCGCCAATGGTGACCACAGTAGTTCCGGCCGCCAGTACTTCGCCCACTTCGGCGGATTTCACCAGCACTACGCCGTCGATGGGTGAATACGCGGAGGTATCGTTGATCTGAGTTTGGGTCATTGCCATTTGCGCGCGCGATCGATTCACTTCGTCGATATGAGCCTGCACATCTTCTTCGCGACGTTTCAGCTCCAGCGAATTCGCTTCACTCACCCTCAATGCGGCCTGCGCCGTGGCCACTTGCGCGCGCGCCGCCTCAATATCTTCCTTGCGCGGCCCCTCCACCACCAGCGCCAGATGTTCCTCCGCCTGCCGCAATGCGGCCGAGGTGCTGTCGTTCCGCATGCGGTATTGATCGAATTGCGCCCGCGAAATATCGTCGTTCTTGAACAGTTCCTGCCCGCGGTCCCAATCCAGCTTGGCTTGCTCAAACTGCGCCCTGGCATCGGCCACCGCCGCGCGCGCCTGCTGGATTTCCTGGGGACGCGAACCGGCCAGCAATTCATCCAGATGCGCCTGCGCCTCGCGTATCTGGGCCTTCTTCAGCGCGATATCATTTTCAAGTGTCGCGCGCTGCCACTTCACCTCCGTCTCGGTCTGCTGGACTTGCGACTGCGCGGACCGAACGCCGGCCTCATCGCGCATACGCTGCTGGTCCACCTGATCGCGATCGATGCGGGCAATGAGCATGCCTTTGGTCACCGCGGCGCCCTCATCCACGGTCCGCTCAGTCAGCTTGCCGGGAACTTTGAAGGAAATGTCCACCTGGGTGAGCTCGATATTGCCGGAGACGATCAAGTGGTTGCCATGGTCATGATGGAGCCAGCCGGACCACATCGCCCCAGCCGCCACCGCCAGGACGATCACCAGGATTATCGGAATTATGATTTTGCGTCTCATGTTTAAACCTTTCATGTTTAAACCTTTAAGGAAGCATGCTGCGGATGGTGCCGGTTGCCGTGCCCAGGTCGATCCGCGCGACGTTGTAATCGTAGAGTGCGTTGATGCGGTTATCGCGCGCGCGTTGCAGCCGGGTTTGCGCATCGGTCACTTCCACGCTGTTGGTTACTCCGGCCTTGTAGCGCCGCTGCGCCTGCGCCAGCTCGTTTTCCGATAGCCGCAAGCCATCCTCGGCCGTTTTCACTTCCGCATCGGAAGAGCGCAGGCTTTCGAGCGCCAGCCTTACATCCAGCTCAATTTGATCGCGCAGATCCTGAGTGCGGATCTGTTCCTGGCGATATTCGGAAGCGCTTTCGGCGCGCCGGGCGTCCCGGCGGCCGCCGTCGAAAATAGGAACTTTGAGCGACGCCCCGTAGACCCGCGTGGGAACAGAATCGTTGATGGCGGAACCGCTCACGCCGTAGTTGCCGAACGCCGCCACCGACGGCAGGCGCTCAAATTTCACGCCGCTGAAGCTCAATTTCGCGCTCTGTTCACGCTGCAGCTGCGCTTTCAACTCGGCGCGGTTCTCGCGCGCCGCGGCCAGCGCCTTCGCCGCATCCAGATTTTCCGTCGGGACATAAGCCAGCGCGCCGCTCAGCTCCAGCGGACGGTCGAGCCTTAGCCCAATCACCTTCAACAGCTCCAGATGCGAGCGCTCCACGCCGTTTTCCGCCACGATAAGCTGCTGCCGGTCATTGGCCAACTGAACATCGGCGCGCGTTACTTCGATGCCGGTGCCGGTGCCCGCCGTCTTCAATGATTGCGAGAGCTTCAGCAATGCCTCCGACAGCTCGACATTTGCTTTTGCGGTGTCGAGCGCGGCTTGGGCGCGGAGTCCGGTGAGATAGGCGCGCGCTACTTGATCCGTCACCTGGTCGCGCGTTCCCTGATTGTCCGCTTTGACGGCTTCGACCGTCGCCCTGGCGGCCTGATAGCCGCGGATGCTGCTGAAATCGAAGACCGTCTCCGTGGCATTGATTCGCGCGTCGAAAACGTCGAACGGCCCCACGAAAGTTGGAATGCTTAAGCCGGGAATTGGAATATGCAGAAAGTCGAAACCGTAAGCTTTCAAGTTGCTGGTGAGGTTCTGTTCGGACACCGCGCCTTCGATGTCGGGAAGCAGCGCCGCGCGCGCCTCCGCCGAGTGCGCCTCCGCTTGCCGGATCGCTTCCGCCGCCAGCTTCACGCGGGTGTTGCCGTCCGGGGCCAGCGCCAGATCCACCGCTTGCTTCAGGCTCAACTGCAACGGCGCAGGCTGCGCGAACAGCAGCGAGGCGAACAACATCAGAAAGGTTGCTCTAGTGAACTGCATGCTGCACCTCCGCCGGCACCGGCGCCTGCAATCCCGCCAGCAGAAACGCTTCCAGCCGCAGCAGCGTACTTTCCACATCGCCGGAATTGAATTCTCCCCCTGAGATCACCCGCAGCACCTTTCCGCCGCCGACGGTGTGCGCGACGGCGCCCATCATGAATTGCATCCGCCACAGCAATTCCGTGCGGGGCAAATTGGGAATCGCCCGCTGCATCGCTGGAAAGAAACGCATCGAGACATGCGCCAGATGCTTCTGAAATACCTTCTCGGTCAGATCGGTCGATTCAGTGAATATGCGGCTCATCATCGGCGCGAACTCCTTCCCCGGGCCACACAGGACTTCAAAAATCGGGCGCAACAGGGCATCCAGAACCCGGTGCAGCGGCAGCGGCCCATCGCCGGCTTCCGCCTCGCAGGCATCCAACATCTGGAGCCGGCGCTGGTTAATCGGGTCCAGACGCCGGGCAATTACCGCGTGCATGAGAGCTTCCTTGGACTGAAAATGATAGTTCACCGCCGCCAGATTCACTCCCGCGTCGCGAGTGATAATGCGCAGCGAAGTGGCCTCGATGCCATGCTGCGCGAAGAGGCGTTCCGCTGTATCAAGAATGCGCATCTTCGTATTCATACGTTCGTTTCAATTATACGTATGTATCAATGATTGTCAAACAATTTCGTAACATCGATATTTTTCAATGTGTTGTGGGGTCACCCTTTACTGGAGCTATTAATCCTGCTCGCCGAAGGTCTGGGCGTAGGTTTTGCCGTAGGGGTAGAAGAGATCCTTGCGGCCCTGCTGCCACGCCGCTTTGAGTTCCGGGGTGGTGATGTCCCAGTCCGGGCGGATTTTCTTGGTAATGGCGCGCAGGTCCTGGCGGAGTTCTTCGAGCGTGGGTCTGCCGAGGAACCAGTAGCCGTTGTAGATCTTATAAATCACCAGATCGGGCTCCAGCACGATTACATGGGGAATCATGGGATTGTGCGTGGGGTCCGTATATTCCGCGATGTCGAGATCTTTTTGGACCGTCCTTCCGGCGTCGGAAAGAAATGGCCAGTGCGCACCCACTCCAGTGCGATATTCATTAGTTTCGGAAATATTGTCGGTGCTAATTGTTACCAGCCGGCAGTAGGATACTTCAAGTTCGCGATGAAGTTGCACCAGGCCTTCCGCCTGGCGGCGGTCCTTGGGGCAGAAACCTCCGCGGCTGAGGACCAGAACCATGGGGTGCTGTCCCTGCAGTTCTGAGAGCTTGCGGCGTTTGGTGGCGTGATCGGAAAGCTCATAATCAGGGAAGGTGGCGCCGGGCACCATATCAGATCGCATGTGGAATTTTCTCTCCTTGTTGAAATATGATAGCTCCCCTGTAAAGACGTGTTATTCTTTTTAGGCGGCCCTGTTAGCGACGCGTTTTACCTGCCAATGCTACTTGGAAGAAAGAATTATCCAAGGAGCACTCATGAATTCGATTCCACAGCGGGGCAGGGCGGAAAGGGCCTGTTTGGCGCTATCGGGCGTGGGAGATTCGCGAAGCGCGTCGCTGATCGCAATTAGAAAATCTATCGAGTTGTGCCGCAAGACCGACGCCATTGTAGAGCGGCTGAGGCAGCCAGTAATAGCAGCTACCCCCATCATTCCAGGCAAACTGGAGCACTCGCTGCTTACCGTCACACCGGAAGACTGGACAAAGGAATCGATTCTCAAACTGATTCGACGCTCAGCTAGTGGACGGGACGCGCTGGCGTGGAAGCCCCGGGATTGACCGCTTCGGCATTTCTGTGATTTAATCTAGGCAACAAAGCGGTCTCGCGATCCTAAGATTGGGTGTGTTGCTAAACGGAGAGTTCCATGCAGAAAAAGGTACAGAGTTTCCTTGCTTTCGTGTTCCTCATGCAGGTTATGTTGCCCGGCGCGAGCTGTCTGGCAGCTGCGGAGACGGAGAAAGCTCTCTATCCAACAATGGCTCCTCTGGCTCAATATCTGGAGCCGGACAAGAATTCGGAAATCGCGCTGGCTCGCACCGCGGCTCCCTCGTCCATTTCGGACGCCGCCGAAGTGATGGTGCTGGGGCGGGAGGGATACGCAACCGCGGTGAAGGGCGAGAACGGCTTTCTGTGTTTCGTGGAACGATCCTGGGGCGCCTCCACCGATAATTCGAACTTCTGGAATCCCAAAGTGCGCGCGCCCATTTGCTTCAACGCGGCAGCCGCGCGGAGTTTTGCGCCCATCTTCCTGATGAAGACCAAGCTGGTGCTGGCTGGAAAATCGAAAGCGGAGGTGCTGCACGCGACGGAATCCGCGCTGGATAAGAAGGAACTGCCCGCGCTCGAGCCTGGGGCGATGTGCTACATGATGTCGAAGCAGCAATATTTAAATGACGCCGGCAAGAGCTGGCATCCCCATCTCATGTTTTTCGTGGCGGGCGACGCGGCGAAAAGCTGGGGCGCCGATCTGCCGGGTTCGCCGGTTATATCGGCAAACGACCCTGAAGAACGCGCGACTATTTTCATGGTGTTGGTCGGCAAATGGTCCGATGGGACGCCGGCTCCGCAGGCGAAGCACTGAGTGCCAGGCTTAGCCAAACTGGCTCGGTCGTTCATGGCGTCTTCATGACGATTGGTGGGCCAGCAGGCCTACCGGGAAACTTCCAAAAGGCACCAGTTCCCTCAGGCTGTGAAAAAATCGGGAAGCACGCGGGGTTGGCAGACGGAAGCGTCTGCCCCACGTTGACGCACAAGGATTTACGATTAAGTGGCGCAGGCGCTTTCGCCTGCGTGCCGATTTTTCCACAGCTTCTCACGGTCGTGGTTCGGTAACACTCTGAGCGCTCAAAAATGCGCCCCAAAGGTCTGTTCGGTTCTGCGACGTATTTTCCCAGGATCGGGACAGACCACGCGTCGAAACAAAGTGCTGCCACGATGAATACTGCGCGCGGCTTTGGCTAGAGACTTGCCATACGCTCTCGATATGGACTTGCTATGGCAGGACCTGCGCTTCGGTATCCGGAGCCTCCGCAAAGATTATGGATTTCTGTTCGCCTGTGTAGCCGCGCTGGGCCTGGGAATCGGTTCTACCACCGCGATCTTCGGCGTCATTGATAACGTGCTGCTGCACCCCTTTCCCTATACGGCGAGCGACCGCATCTACGGATTCCGGATTGTGGAACAGAACCGGAACTACTTCTCTGTCCCGGAGTTTCTGGATTATCAGCGCCAGAACCGGGTCTTCACGGACACCATGGGGGTGTGGGAAACGACGATGCTGATGGGCTCCGGCGAGAGGTTGGAGCCACTCGATACCGACACCGTGACTGCCAACACGTTCCAATTTTTGGGAGTGGCGCCTTTGCTCGGCCGCGGTATTGTTCCCGACGATGGAAAGCCCGGGGCACCGGCCGTCTTCGTTCTAAGTTACAAGGTGTGGGTCAGCCGATTCGCGCGCGATCCGAACGTAGTTGGCCGGACATTCCTGTTGAATGACAAGCCCACCACTCTGGTTGGCGTTATGCCGCAGCGTTTTGCATTCTGGGGCGGGGACATTTGGATGCCCGCGGTGGTGGATCCGGCGGCGCCGGGCGCGGAGAGAAGCAATTTTGTTTTATACGGCCACCTGCGGCCGGGCCTGGAGGTAAAAGCGGCGGAAGCTGAACTGGGCGCGCTGGCGAAGCGCTTGTCGGCGATTTATCCGCGAAGTTATCCGGAGAAGTTCACCGTTCTCATGGATCAGCTGGGCTACATCGCCGTGGGCCAGTTCCGAACCGCGCTGCTGACGCTGCTGGCCGCGGTGGGGCTGCTGCTGCTGATTGCCTGCGCGAATGTAGCGAATCTTTTGCTGGCGCGGGCAACCGTCCGGCAAAAAGAGCTGGCACTGCGGATGACGCTGGGCGCGGGACGCTGGCGCATCGTCCGGCAACTGATGACGGAAAGCATGCTGCTCGCGCTAGGAGGAGCGGTGGCGGGATATTTCTTCGCCGAGGCGGCGCTGAAAGGGCTGATCGCCATCCTGCCGATCTACACGTTCCCGGATGAATCGGTGATCACCATAAACCAGGATGTTCTGCTGGGGACAGTGGGCGTGGCCATTCTAACGGCATTCATCTTTGGTCTGGCGCCGGCGCTGGCCTCGGCGAAGGGCGATCCGAACGAAACGCTGCGCAGCGGCGCGCGCGGCAATACCGCGTTTCGGCGGAGCCGGTTGCGGCACGCTTTGGTGGCTGGCGAAGTCACGCTTTCCATGCTGCTGCTAACCGGTTCAGGACTGCTCATGCGTACTTTTTTCCTGGAACGGCAGGTCGACCTGGGCATTCGCTCCAGTCATCTTTTGACCACCGGCATCGCTCTCCCGCCGGGCCGTTATCGGACCACGGATTCCCAGGCGCGCTTCCTTCGCGAATTGCTTCCACGCCTGGAGGCGCTGCCTGGCGTGATCTCGGCCGCCGCGGCTCTTGACTATCCGCAAAACGGCGGCAACGGCAGTGAATTCGAGGCGCCGGGCGCGGCGCCCTCAGAGCGCTGGAAAGGCATGTTTGTACCGTGCAGCCGCCAATACTTCGAGACCATCGGCCTGCGCCTGCTGGCCGGGCGGCTGCCCACCGTGGACGATGAGAGCGGCAAACGGAAAGTCGCGGTGATCAATCTGAGCATGGCGCGGAAGTATTTCGGACGGCCGGATCCCGTTGGGCAGCCGCTTACGATTTCCGCGCTGAAGAACGCGCCGGAGCCCATCGCCAACCCGCAGTTCGAAGTGATTGGCGTGGTATCGGACATGAAGAACCAGGGGATGCGGCGGGGCGTAGCAGCGGAGGCGCTCATTCCTTATTCGGTGGCCGGCTTCGGCCATGAGGTTATCTTCCTGCACACCGCGGGCGATCCGGCGGCGCTGAACCGCGGTCTCACCGAAGAAATTCTGCGGCTGGACCGCAGCGTGATTCCGCAGCAGATAATGTCGATGGACTCCATTTTGGAAATCGGCCAGTATGCGCGCCCGCGCTTCGGCCTGGTGCTGTTTTCCGTGTTCGCGGGCATCGGACTGGTGCTGGTGACGGTGGGCGTTTACAGCGTGGTGTCGTGGACCGTGACGCAGCAGCGGCATGAGATCGGCATTCGCATGGCTCTGGGCGCGAGCGCGAGCGATGTCCGCGGGTTGGTGCTCAAGGGCACTTTGCGGTTCGTGCTGATGGGAGTGGCGGCCGGCAGCGTGTTGGCGTGGGTGGTGGGCCGGGTTCTGGCGAGCCAGCTGTGGGGAGTGTCGGCGTACGATCCGGTGACGCTGGGCGGAGTGATGGTCATTCTGATCGCGGTGGGGCTGGGGGCGGCGTACGTGCCGTCGGTGCGCGCGACGCGTGTGGATCCGGCTATTTGTTTGCGGTGGGAGTGAGGCCGGACCGGTTGGCAGGCGGAAGCGCCTGCCCCACTGTGAAACGGAGATCCCAGACGCGTGGGGTGCTTAAGCTGAAGGCGATTATCTTTTGCGATGCGTCTCTGAGGAAGCGCACGCTGCCCATTGGCGATTCAAAAGCGTCGGCGTAGGACGGCTTGAGCGCGAACGAAGAATTCGGGCGGCGGTGAATCGCCATGCTTCCGTTTTCTATGACAACCTGCAGCACACATTCCGCCTCGCCGCTGGAGTAGGTTCCAACAAATTCGCTCAGGTTCGCCGGCGTGGAAGGTTCCATGCGCTCCCAGACATCGTCGCCGAAGACGGGATCGGAAATGATCATCTTGCCGTCTTCGAATCGGGCATTGGCGCGGACGTTCCCGGCATCGACGCTGATCGTGGCATGATCGCGAACGCTGCGGTACAGGCCGGGTTGGAGATCCGGGTGCGCGGGCGAAGGCATGGGTGCGGCGCCCAGATAGATATGGGCGATCTGGTGGGCGAATCCAGTGGTATCGGCCGAAGCGGCGTTGCAGATGATGGCGATGGAAAGGCCCGGGGCGGGGAGGCGTCCAAGCCAGGCGCGGTAGCCGGCCGTGGCGCCGGAATGGCTGATCTCTTCGAGTCCTTGGAAGTGATTCAGAAAAAGCCCGAAGCCGTAATTGATGGGATGGCCATCGGTAAGAGAGCCGGGCTTCTGCATCAGTTGAAACACGGAAGGATGCAGTTTGCCGGAGGTGATGTTGTCGTTCCATTTGAGCAGGTCGCTCACGGTGGAGAGAAGTCCTCCATTTCCGTAAACGTCCTCGAAGGGCATTTCCTGGCGCCACTCCGACTGGTGCCAAGCGTAGGCGATGGCGCGGTTGGGAACGATGCGGCGGAAATCGTCGCGCCATTGGGTTGAGGTCATTCCGAGCGGCTCGAAGAATTCTTTGTGGCAGAAAGCCTGCAGGGAGGTTCCGCTGACACGTTCCACCAGCATGGCCGCAAGATTATAGCCGCTATTGGTGTACGACCAGGCATCGCCCGGCGCGTAATTGAGCGAGCGCTGGCGGCTGATAATTTCGAGAACGTGCGCGTGGGTATACTCGCGCGTGCCACGCGGCCAGCCGGCGATGTTCTCGATTTCGCCCCAATCGCGGAGGCCGCTGGTGTGGTTAAGGAGCTGCCTCACGGTGACGGGGCGTTCATACGGCGGGATTTCGGGGAAATATTTGCGGATGTCGCCGTCGAGATCTATTTGCCCGTGTTCCACCAATAATAAGACTGCCGCGGCGGTGAACTGCTTGCTCACCGAGCCGACTTCAAAAACGGTGGCGGGCGTATTTCGAACGGCATGTTCGAGATCGGCCATTCCGTAAGCGGCGGCGATGATATCGCGTTTGGGGCTCGCCACGGCGACGGCGCAACCGGGTGAGCTCGAGCTTTGATATGCGTTAAAGATTCCTGCCAACCGCTCGGGGATGTTCGATTGAGCTAGTAACGAAGTGGTAACGCCGAGAATCGCAAGGAAAGGCCGGGGCATTTCAAAGAGTGTAGCGCAGCGCAACGGCGCTACCGGAGCGCGGTTGGCAACCGCGCGCAGGATGACATCCTGCCCCACAAGAGATACAATCTCCAGGTGCGTTTACTGGCGCTTTTGTTGTTGGCTGGCATGGCCTGGGGCGAGGACGGGCCGGCCTTATACAAAGAGCGGTGCGCCGGGTGCCACGCGAGCGGCGTGGGCCGCGCGCCGAACCTGGACGCTTTCAAGCGGATGTCGCCGGAGAGCGTGGAGAGCGCGCTCACCAACGGCATGATGATGCTGCAGGGCGTGACCATGAGCAATGCGGAAATTCGTTCCGTGGCCGAATTTGTTACCGCAAAAGTGTTTGGCGGGGAAGCGTTACCGAAGCAAGCATTCTGCAATGGCGCGCGAACCTGGCCGGCGGATCCGCTGGCTGGTCCGCATTGGAACGGCTGGGGAGGCGCGGATAATCACCGTTTTCAGCCAGCGGCGATGGCCGGCTTGGCGGCCGGGGATGTGCCCAAGCTGAAATTGGCGTGGGCCTTTGGGATTCCCGGCTCGCTCCGGGCGTACGGACAGCCAACAATTGCCGGCGGGCGCGTTTTCATAGGGACTGGAACGCGCAAAATATTTTCGCTGGACGCGGCATCGGGATGCGTGGTTTGGATGTTTGACGTGGACAACAGCGTGCGCACGGCGATCACTATCGGGCGCGCCGGCCAGCGCTGGGCAGCTTTGTTCGGCGACCAGAGCGGGCAGGCGTATGCAGTGGACGCCCGCAGCGGCGAGCTGATCTGGAAGACACGCGTGGAAAGCTATCCCGGCGCTTTGATCACCGGCGCTCCGGCGCTCTATGAGGGCCGTTTGTACGTGCCGGTGTCATCCGGCGAAGAAATATTTGGGGCGATGCCCAATTATGAGTGCTGCAAGTTTCGCGGGAGTGTTTCGGCGCTGGATGCGGCGACGGGAAAAATAATCTGGAAAAGCTACACCATCCCGGAAGAGCCGCACAAGGTACGCAAGAACAGCCGCGACGTGCAACAGTGGGGGCCATCGGGAGCGGGGGTGTGGTCGGCGCCGACTATCGATGAGCAACGCCGCGCCCTTTATGTCACCACCGGCGATTCCTATTCCGATCCAGCGGCGCGCACCAGCGACGCTTTTTTGGCGTTCGATCTCGATACCGGCCGCATGCTTTGGTCCCGGCAGATGACCCAGGGCGACGCGTTCAACGCGGCGTGTGCCGTACCGGGCGGTGGCAATTGTCCGGAGGCCAAGGGTCCGGATGTGGATTTCGGCGCGTCGCCGATGTTGGTGAATCTCGCCAACGGCAAGCGGGCTCTGATCGCCGGTCAAAAGTCGGGCGTGGTGCACGCGGTGGATCCGGATCAGCAAGGCGAAGTGCTATGGCAAAGGCGCATCGGCAAAGGTGGCGCGGCGGGCGGAGTGGAATGGGGAACGGCGACGGATGGGCAGAACGTGTACGTGGCTTTGTCCGACATGGGCCGCCGCCGGCCGGCCGCGGGGACGGTGGGCAACAAGACCATTTTCGGCGGCTACGGAGAATACGATCCAGGAGTTGGCGGGGGAATGTTCGCGATGAGCGCGGCAACGGGCGAACTGGTTTGGCAGACTCCAGCAGCGCTTTGTGGTGAGCGGAAAGGTTGCAGCCCGGCGCAATCCGCGGCGGTGACGGCGATTCCCGGCGTGGTTTTCTCGGGCGATCTGGGGGGACGCTTGCACGCTTACTCAACTAAAAGCGGAACCATTCTTTGGGAAGTAGAAACGGCCCATGACTTCGACACCGTGAACGGAGTGAAGGCTAACGGCGGCGCGATGGACGGACCTGGCCCGGTTATCGTGGGCGGAATGCTTTACGTGAATTCCGGCTACGGATTTAACGGAGGCATGCCGGGCAACGTTCTGCTGGCGTTTTCTGTGGCCGGCCACTGACCAACAAGAGTACTTAAGGACCATTTCCCTGGATGGATTCCGGGGATAGACTGGCCGATCGCAACCGCGGCGTTTCTGCTGCGGCAATGAAGCGGACGGGTTCCGCGGGATCAGAGGCACCGGCTCCCTCAGAAGCCGTGAAAAAATCGGGAAGCACGCGGGGTTGGCAGACGGAAGCGTCTGCCCCACGTTGACGCACCAGGATTTACGATTGAGTGGCGCAGGCGCTTTCGCCTGCGAACCGATTTTTTCACAGCTTCTCACGGTCGCGGTTCGGCGGCCATTAGCTTTTCCCAATTCCAGATGCCGGACGTCACCTTGATCGGCAAAGGGAACCCGAGCTGGTGCGCGAGCATGCACACTTGTCCGCGATGGTGGGCTTCGTGAGCCAACATATAGCACAACATTTCAACGCCGGCGGGCCACGGCCGAGCCCAGCCGTCTCTGAGAAAACTCTGCGCCTCTGACAACATCGTTATGCAGCGAGCGGCGCTTTTGGCCAATCCCGCACGGGCCTGCCGCGGCGTGCAGCGCGAGCGGTTCAGTTGTGGCGGAACCTTAAGGTGCGGAGTGCTGAGCCTGATCCATTTGGTGCGGACATTGTGCATGTGCGTGAAGATGGCCGCAATGTTACGGACCTGGCCGGGCGGCTTGGCTCTCCAGGCCGCGGGGTCCAGATGTTCGATGAGCAGTTGATTCATGCGATCGTTGGCGGCGAAGATCCGGGCTGAGGCGCGGCTGAACTGAAGGTGATGTTGAGGCGTGGTCACGGTTGCCTGTTCCTCGATTCATGATACTTGCTGGGCATCACGCCGATGCCGAAAAGCTCGTTGGCAGGCGAAAGCGCTTGCCCCGCAATTTAGGGCTTCTTCTTCCAGTATTCCAGCGGCGGGCCGACCAGGACTCCGGAGCCCGCGATCGCTCGTCTCCGGACATCGGCCATCTCTTCAGGAGCGAGCTTCTTGAAATTGCGGACAGTGCGGATATTGTCTTCCATCTGTCCCGCGGTGCCGGCGCCGCAAATGGCAACGTGGACGCCCGGCTGGCTCAGCGCGTATCTGAGACATTCGGTGGGGCTGAGCGATCGCAGCAGAAACGCCTTGCCGAAAATCTTGATGGCTTGGACGCCGACGGCCCGTTCCATCGCCACCGGAAGAGCAATTTTCTCGAAGCTCAGATAAGCGTGGTCGGCGGCGTGGACCGGCAGCATCACGGTGTCCCACTGGTCATAAGCTTTGAGTAAGGCCGCGTGAATTTCAGGATCGTAATGGCCGGTGAATCCGATAAAACGGCATTTGCCCGCTTGCTTAGCGGCTTCGAACGCCTCCACTGCTCCACCAGGACTCAGGATCTTGCCGATGTCGTCTTGATTCTGGACCGCGTGACCTGCCAGAGATCGACATGATCTGTCTTCAGCAGGCGGAGGGAAGTTTCGAGATCCTGCCGGGCTTCTTTCGCCGTTCGCCTCTGGGTTTTCGTTGTTAGAAATATATTCTTGCGGACGCCTTCAAGGCCGATGCCGTAGGCTTGTTCGGAGCGGCCTTCCCAGTAGGCGCGAGCGCAGTCGAAGTAGGTAATGCCGAGTTCATATACTTTGCGGACATGGGCGGCCGCGGACTGAATATCGGGATGGAGGTCCATGCGGGCTCCGCCCTGGGCGATGATACTGACCTCAACGCCGGTGTTGCCGAGTGTAGTGGTGGGAATATCGCCGCTCACCGCCCCACCAGTTTCTGGTGAGATTCCGGATACCGGGCCCCTTCCAGCCTGATATGTGAAGAGGCGTCTTCAATGGCGGCAATATCTTGCGGCGTCAGTTCGATGTGGAGTGCTCCCAGATTTTCTTTCAGGCGATCGAGCTTGGTGGTGCCGGGGATGGGCACGATCCAGGGCCTCTTCGCCAACAGCCAGGCCAGCGCGATCTGAGCCGGTGTCGCATCCTTTTTTTTCGCGAATGTAGTCAGCAGGTCCACCAGCGCCTGGTTCGCTTTCCGGTTCTCCTCAGTAAAGCGAGGCACGATGCTGCGAAAATCGGTGCTGTCGAACTTCGTCTCGGCGGTGATTTTGCCGGTCAGGAAACCTTTGCCGAGCGGGCTGAATGGAACGAATCCGATCCCAAGTTGCTCCAGCGCCGGCAGGATCTCCTGTTCCGGCTCCCTCCAAAAGAGCGAGTACTCGCTTTGCAGAGCAGCGACCGGCTGAACGGCATGGGCGCGGCGGATGGTTTTCGCTCCCGCTTCGGAAAGACCGAAGTGCTTCACCTTGCCGGCCTGCATCAGTTCTTTCACCGCCCCGGCCACGTCTTCGATGGGCACATTCAAATCCACGCGGTGCTGATAGAACAGGTCGATCGCATCGATTTTCAGTCTGCGAAGCGAAGCCTCGGCAACCTGCTTGATGTGCTCCGGCCGGCTATCTAATGCGTTCCACTTGCCCCCGTCGGCGGGATTTGCCGCCCACCCGAATTTGGTAGCGATCTGCACTTTCGCGCGAAATGGAGCTAGCGCTTCACCCACGAGTTCTTCGTTGGTGAATGGACCGTAGACTTCCGCGGTATCGAAGAAGGTGACGCCTAGCTCGACAGCGGCACGAAGAAGAGCGATCATCTCCTGCTTGTCTTTCGGCGGACCATAACCAAAGCTCATGCCCATTGCCCCGAACCCGATGGCCGAGACTTCCAGACCGCTTTTTCCAAGTTTTCGTTTTTGCATTGTTCTCCTTACTCCACAGTACCTGGCGCTAGCCACAAGGCGCTTTCCCGATCCTGCCTACTTTTTGCCTAATCCTGTTCGGATGTTGGATTTCGTGCACACCGGCATGTTTTCCGGAGTAGGCTGAGAGAAGGAGGGACGCGATTTGAATCGAGCCGTGGCGGAGAGGCGGAAGGAGCTGACGCTCAAGATTGCGGCGCAAGCGCGGACGCCAGGACAGCATACAACGCGTGTACCCGGTCTCGCGCTTTACCGGCGAACGGCTCCAACGACGTGCTATCGAGCCACCTACGAACCAAGCCTTACGGTCTTCGTACAAGGGCGAAAGCGCGTCGATCTGGGAGGGACGCAATATCTCTGCGATGGGTCGTCTTTTCTGCTTTCGTCGATCGATGTTCCCGCGCAGAGCCAAATCGTGGAAGCTTCCGAAAAGGTACCGCTGCTGGCAATGCATCTTCGCCTCGATATGCCGACGGTGCGGGAGGTGCTCAGCCGGGAAGATCTACCGGAAACGGAGACTTCTGTTCCGGGCCGCGGGCTGGCCGTTGGCGAGACAACCGAGGGATTGTTGGGCGCGTGCCTGCGGTTGATCGAGCTTTTGGATACTCCCGATGACATACCGTTTCTGAGCCACTTGATAGAACGTGAAATCGTGTATCGCATCCTGAGAACGCCGCAAGGAGAACGCCTGCGCGCCATCGCGACGGCAGGCGGCCTCAGCCACAGAACGGCCAGAGCGATGGCCTGGCTCCGGGCCAATTATGCGAAGCCTCTGCACATGGAGCAACTGGCGGGGTTGGTGCGCATGGGAGTATCCACGCTGCATCATCAGTTCCGCGCGTTGACGGCCATGAGCCCGCTGCAATACCAGAAGCAGCTGCGGCTGCAGGCGGCCAGGCAGCGTATGCTGATGGACGGAATCGACGCCACCAGTGCGGCGTACGAAGTGGGCTATGAAAGCATCAGCCAGTTCAGCCGGGAATACAGCCGTTTTTTCGGCCAGCCGCCCAGGCGGGATATAAAGGCGCTGCGGGAGAACAAAGCGGTGGTGAGTGACGTTGCATAGGCGCCGGGGGGGAATCGCGCGGCGGCTCTGATGATGAATCACCTGAGAATCCGCATCATTTTTGCCCGCATCATTTGAGATCCTCGGCTTTGGCGGCGAAGAAGCGGCCGATGATGGCCGCCGTTTGTTCCCAATCCCGAGTTTCGGCCTGGAGCTGTTTGTGTCCCACGCGAGTCAGCCGATAGAAGCGGGCCTTGCGGTTGTTTTCCGAGGCGCCCCAGTCTGAGGCGATGGCGCCTTCCTGCTCCAGCTTCAGCAGTACCGGATACAGAGTGCCTTGATTCACGGCGAGAAGGTCTCCGCTGATCTGTTCGATGCGGCGGGCGATGCCGTAGCCGTGCAGCGGCCCCAACACATCCAGAGTCTTGAGCACCATCAATGCCAGGGTGCCTTGCCGGACATCCGTTTTTTCTTTCATGCGCCTCTCATTTTGGTTTCCAATAGGTAGCGTAGCACAAGTCGTTTGGGGAAACAACAGGACGCTGATGAAGGCGTCCTCGGTCAGGCGGACCCCTGGCCCGCGGCCTACGCTCACCTCATTGATTTATAATCGTTGGGTCTTGAGGTAATCAATATGAATATTGGCAATTGGCTGCAGAAAGAGCGCTTGAAATTAGCCTGGGCGCTGCTGCCGGCTGACAAAAAAGCCGCCATTCAACCGTTCCTTGACGCCGCGCACGAAAAATTGCGAACCTACCAACTCACGCATAAGGCGCCGCCTCACGATCCGACGGTTCCCCACCTGCTGTTATTGGCCAGGAGCGCGATTACCGACGACGCGGATGGCACGGTGGCGGCGTTGCCCGAACTTCAACCCGGAGACGTGGAGATTGATGTCGACTCCGGCGGCGCAATCTGGGGCGCGGGCAAATACCAGCAGTTGGACCCCGGCTGGTTGGGCGCAGTGGCCGCCTGGATGGAGCATCTGATTCTGGGAAAGCACGCTTTTCCCCAAGGAATGCCTGCAGTAGTGAACATTCCCGACCAGTTGACCATCGCCATTGCCGGAGATTTTGGAACCGGGAACTGGGGCACGCCGGCATCGCCGGCTGCCAGCACCAAGATAGCCGGCCGGGTGATTCCCGGGCTCGCTCCGAATCTCACCATCCACCTTGGTGATGTGTACTATGAAGGGTCGTCGAAAGAGGAGACGGATAATCTGATAAAGTTGTGGCCCAAAGGATCCGGGCCGGGCACCAGTTTTACAATGAACTCCAATCACGAAATGTATTCGGGGGCGAAGCCGTATTTCGTGGAAGCGCTGAATAATGCCCTCTACTCCGCCCAAAAACCGTATAGCGTTTTCGCGCTGGAGAACGCCAATTGGGTGATTGTGGGGCTTGATTCGACCTATTATTCGGATGAACTGACGCTCTATATGAACGGTTCCCTGGGAGCGAGCGCGCAATTGGGGTTTCTCAAGGCGCAGGCGCAAAAGGGCAAGAAGGTGATTGTGCTGACGCATCACAATGGTCTGGCGGAGGATGGCTCCGGGCCCACCGCTTTGTGGAACCAGGTGATGGGCTGTTTTCCAGCGGGCTCCGCACCCGCCTATTGGTATTGGGGACATGTTCATGCGGGCGTGGCTTATCAGCCTAAGGGCGGTGTCCAATGCCGGTGCACGGGCCATGGCGCGCTCCCGTGGGGTTATGCTTCCGAACTGGCCAACCCGAATGTGGTCTGGTTCGAAAAACGCAATGCCGGCGACAAGGGCGATCCGTTGCGGGTATTCAACGGATTCACTTTTCTCGAACTTGCCGGCGCCGCGATGAAGGAGACTTTCTACGATGAAAATGGCGGTGTCGCGTGGTCCGAGGATCATCCAGCCGGCGCTGTTTTGGTGGCGGGATCCGGATGGAAACCGTCCTCCAATTCGTAACGTCCAACGACAGCATGAGTAAAGCTGTAATACTCGCCGCGTTGGTTCTGCTTTGCATCCGGGGCGGCCTGGGGTGCAGTTGCGCAGGGCCGAATCCAGTCTGCTCGATCTACTGGGGCACGGATACGCTTTTTCTGGGGCACGTGGTGAGCATTGAGCATGTGTACGATCAACCCCCGGACGAAAGGGTGGTGAACGGGAAGAAGATCACCATTATTGGTCCGGGGCAGAATCTGGTGCACTTCGATGTCACGAAGGTGTATCGTGGCGCGCGCGTCAGCGAACAGGTAGTGATTCATACGGCGGATCAGGGTTCGGCGTGCGGATACGCTTTTGAGCAGGGGCATGACTATCTGGTGTACGCTTCTGCGCGGCCGAATGGAGAACTGGATACCAGCCACTGCACCCGCACTCACGAAGTGGCCAGCCGCGAGGATGACGCGGACATCCAATGGATGGAGGGTCTGGCGCGATCACCGGCTGGTGGTTCGATATTCGGGCAGATCCGAATGCTGCGGCAGAATCAGGATGGCGGTTATGACACGAGCGCACTGGCGCGTGTCGCGGTGTCAATCAAGGGTCCCGATTCGAAGATGGCGACGTCCGATGCCGAGGGCAAGTTCCGGGTGGATGGTCTTGCAGCCGGCAAATACGTGGTGTCGGCGAAAGCGCCGAACCAGTACACGCCATTCGCCGACCACACGGTGACGATCCAGAGTCGAGCGTGCGCGGAGCTGGACTGGAGCACGAGTCTGGACGGACATATCCGGGGCCACGTCTACTTCAATGACGGCAAGCGGGCGGCTGGAGTATTCCTGACTACGAAGGCAGCCGACGCGGTCCGGAGCGAGCCGTGGACCTGGAAGCAGAGTCTCACGACAACGGGTCCGGACGGCGCTTTCGATTTCTCTCCGGTGGCTCCAGGGTCGTATGTATTCGGAGTCAATCTGGACTTCAGTTCGGCAGATGGCAAGGGCTACTACCGGAAAGCGTTCTATCCCGGGACGTCGAACCGGTCCGAGGCGGCGACGGTGACGCTGGGAGCGGGCGAGACGGTGGACAATCTCAATTTTTATCTTCCGGCGGATTCGCCGGCGCCATCGATAGCCGTTCAGGTGCGGGTGCTCGGATTTGACGGGATGCCGGTGGCGCATGCCGAGATTCTCGCGGAGGATGCGATGTGGGAGGACTCTCCGACGCCCGTCATGGCGACGGCGGATGAAAACGGGAAGGCGACGGTCACGTTGCGTTCAGGGTCTCATTACGATATCGAAGCTGTGGTGAATTTGCAAGATTTTACGCAGGCATGCGCGGAACCGCAGGCTTCGGACGCGCAGGGTCAGCCTGGGCCGCTGGTGCTGAAGCTGAGCCATCCATTCGGGAATTGTAAGCCGTTCAAGAAGTAGTCACAAGACCAGCATCGACGTTGGCAGGCGGAAGCGCCTGCCCCACTGGGGCCAACGTGGGGCAGGCGCTTCCGCTTCCGCCTGCCAACCGAATTTGCCACAACCGCAGGCCCATGGGAACTCCCTCACGGTCGCGGTTCGGTGACGCCCTTTCCGAGCCGCGAGCGTGAGCGACCGGTGCTTGGACCAAAAGCTGAGGAAACATACGGTACTATCGACGCATGATTCCCCTACTGTTTTTATTACTGGCGCAGGTGATTGCGCCGCATTCGGCCATTGAGCCTGCGGCGGCTGCGGCCGCGGTGTCGCTCGCGGCTAGCGCCGAGGGAGTGCCAGCCGATTTAATAACCACGGGCGAAAGATCGGATTGGAACCTGACTGGGCCGTATTCCGAGGCAGTGGCGCTGGCGCATCGGCTGGAGCGCGCGTCGCGATTTGTGAAGGTGGTGGATTTTGGCGTGACGCCGGAGGGGCGCACCATGATCGCGCTGGTGGTGTCCAAGGATCGCGCCTTTACTCCGGAGGCTGCGGCGCGGACCAACAAAGCCATCATCCTGATCCAAAGCGGCATCCATTCCGGCGAGATTGAAGGCAAGGACACGGCGCTGATGCTGGTGCGGGACATGACCGTCACCAGGCGTTTCGCGGCGTGGCTGGATAAGGCGATCTTCGTGGTGATTCCAGTGTTCAACGTGGACGGGCATGAACATACCAGCCCTTATCATCGGCCGAGCCAGAATGGACCGAAGTCGACGGGGCTGCGGGCGAACGCGCAGCGGTTGAATCTGAATCGCGATTACATTAAGGCGGACACGCCGGAGATGCGCGCGTGGCTGAAGCTGTACAACGCGTGGTTGCCGGATTTCATGTTCGACAATCACGTGACCGACGGCGCGGATTTCCAATACGATGTCACCTGGGACATGGCGCGCAATCAGGATCTGGCGGATCCGTCGCGGGCCTGGGTGCGGGAGCGATTTGTGCCGGAGCTGGATAAACGAATGGCCGCCGATGGCCATATGGTGGCGCCTTACGGCGGGCTGCGGACGGTGGGCGACAAACGCGAGTTTTTCATGGAAGTGTTTTCGCCGCGCTTTTCGCATTTGTATACGGCAGTGCAGAACAGGCCGTGTTTGCTGGTGGAGACGCATAGTTTGAAAGCCGCCAAAACACGGGCCTGGGCGAATTACGACATCATGCGGCACTCCATCGATATTGTGGTGGAAGATCCCCAAGCGCTGCGGAAAGCGGTGCGCGAGGCGGATCGGGAAATGATGGCGCGCGCCGGCGATCGCTCCGCTCCACCGGTTTATCTCGCTGGAAAAGTGAGCGACAAGAGCCGGCCGGTGGTGTATCACGCGTTGAAGAACGGTCCGTACCAGAGCGAAGTAACCGGCGCGATGGTTACCAGGTATTTGGCGGAGCGGGATGATATGGAGACCCGCATTCATGATCAGATCGATACCACGGTGGAAGTTCAAATGCCGCTGGGATACCTGATCCCATCGGCGTGGAAAGCGCTGGCGGATGAGCTGGCGCTGCACGGCGTCGAAATGGAACGGACTACGAAACCGATGGAACAGGAGTTTGAGACCTACCGGTTTTCCGGCGTGAAATTTGGAACGGCTCCGTTTGAAGGGCGCGTGATGGTGGACTTCGAAGCGAAACCAGTGAAGGAAAAAATTGAGATTCCAGCGGGGTCGTATTGGGTGCCGCTAAAACAAAGGCGGGCGCGTTTGATTATGGCCATGCTGGAGCCGCAGGCGCCGGATTCGCTGGCGCGGTGGGGATTTTGCAATGCGATTTTCGAGGGGCGCGAGGGAGTGGGCGAATATTTGTCGGAGCCGATAGCCCGGCGGATGATGGCGGATTCGCCGGAGCTGCGGAAGCAGTTTGAAGAGCGGGTGGCATCCGATGCCGCGTTTGCGGGCGATCGGAGGGCCAGGTTGGCGTGGTGGATGGAACGCTCCGGGTACGCCGCGGGGGACGCCGGTCGATATCCTGTGGTACGGGTCTGGGGGCTCGGGGCTGGGGACTGAAAACCTTTTCCCGCTTCTGGTTGCCCCGCGGACATGCTAGCCTTTCTGTGCATGTCTGCTAATGGATTTGACCTGGCTGCCGCGGCGCACCAGGAGATGATTGATCGGGGGTTCCATCCGGATTTTCCTCCAGAGGTTCTTCAGCAATTGAAGGCGCTGAAGTCTCCGGTGGTGGGCGACGCGCGCGATCTGCGCAGTCTGCCATGGTCTTCCATTGATAACGATACGTCGCGCGATTTGGATCAGGCGGAAGTGGCCGAGCGCGTGAGCGGCGGAATTCGAATCATGGTGGCGGTTGCCGATGTCGATTCCGAAGTGGCCATCGGCACGCCGATCGATCAGCATGCGGCGAGCGAAACCACGTCAGTCTATACCGGCATCAGAACATTTCCCATGCTGCCGGAGAAGCTGTCCACCGACGTTACCTCGCTCAATCAGGGCGCTGACAGGTTGGCGGTGGTGATTGAGATGGTGGTGTCGGCCGACGGGGCCGTTTCGTCCGAAAGCATCTATCGCGCGCTGGTGCGCAATCAGGCGCAGCTGACTTATAACGCCGTGGGCGCGTGGTTAGAGGGCCGAGGACCGTCAGTCGGAATGGAGGAGCAGCTGAAGCTGCAGGATGAAGCAGCGCAGAACTTGCTGAGCGAGCGGCAGAAGCTAGGAGCGCTGGATCTGGATCGCGTGGAAGCGGAACCTGTGATTTCCGGCGGGAAGGTGCAGGGCATCGGCGTGGTCAAGAAAAATAGAGCCACGGAGCTGATCGAAAACTTCATGGTGGCCGCGAACGGAGTCATGGCTAGAACACTCACCGATGCGGGCGCGTGTTCCATCCGGCGCGTGGTAAGGACGCCGAAGCGTTGGCCGCGCATTGTACAACTGGCGGAGGAGCATGGTGAAAAGCTGCCTGCCGAGCCGGATTCCGGCGCGCTGAATGCGTTGTTGGAGAAGATAAAGGCGGCCGATCCGGTTCACTACGCGGATGTTTCGCTCGCGGTTATAAAGCTGATGGGGCCGGGTGAATATGTTTTGTCGCGTCCCGGAGAGCCGCAGCTGGGACACTTCGCGCTGGCGGCGGCCGATTACACGCATTCCACCGCGCCGAACCGGCGCTTCGCGGATACGGTAACGCAGCGGTTGATCAAGGCCGTGCTGTCCAAGACGACCGCGCCTTATTCGGCGGACCAACTGGATTCGATCGCGAACAACTGCACGCTCAAAGAAGATGCCGCCCGCAAGGTGGAACGGGTGATGGGCAAGCGCATAGCCGCAGTGGCTCTGGCGCCGAAGATCGGGCAGATATTCGCCGGCGTGGTGACCGGGGTGACGCCGAAGGGGACTTTTGTGCGCGTTTTGGATCCGCCGGCGGAGGGGATTTTGGATGGGCCGAAGGGTGTGGATGTAGGGGATCAGTTAAAGGTGAGGCTGGTGAGTACGGACCCGCGGCGTGGGTATATTGATTTTGTGAAAGGTTAGATGGTCAGAAGAATTTGACGGCCATCTGCTGCCACCACTGCCAGTCGTGTCCGGCGCCGTTGCCCCAGACATCCAGCCAGTGCGGGATTTGTTTGGCCTGCATGATGCCCGCCAAGCGCAGATTTTCGTCCAGGCAGATATCTGTTTCGCCGGTGGCCAGCACCAGCTTCTGGCGGTTGTAGCGATCCAGATACCACGGGTCAGTCAGGTTGGGCAGGAAATCCGGGGGACAGTTGTAGTAGCAATTGTCGTCGTAGTATCCGTCCAGAAACTGGTGAATGTCGAATGCTCCGCCCATGCTGACGGCGCCGGTCACTATGTCGGGATGGCGCAGTGCAAAGTTCATGGAGTGATAACCGCCGAAGCTGCAGCCAGTGGTGATCAGCAGGTCGGACCGATTTCGGGAACGAATGAGCGGAACAACTTCATCGAAAAGATAGCGGTCGTACTCGGTATGGCGGTAAGCGCGATCGCGCGGAGGAACGGATTTGTTGTACCAGCTTTCCGCATCCACAGAGTCGACGCAGAAGGCTTGCAGCTGGCCATCCTCATACTTGTGCGCGACGGCCTGGATCATGCCGCGGCTTTCGTAATCGAAGAAGCGGCCCATCGATGTTGGAAATACCAGCAGCGGAATGCCGCTGTGGCCGAAGATCAACAACTCCATGTCGCGGCGTAGCGCGTTGCTATACCACTTGTGATATTCGCGATTCAGGGAGAGGAGGGGACGAGTTAGAGTTTGAGCAGCGCGCGGAGACGTTTGGTTTGGACGCGGCTGACCGGGATCTCGGTCTGTTTTTTGTCGTCCATACGAAGCTGGAAGCTGGATTTGAACCACGGGATCACTTCCCGAATGCGATGAATGTTGACCAGGAAGGAACGGTGCACGCGCCAAAAAGTATCCGGGTCAAGATTGGATTGCAGCTCCTCGATAGTGCGGTAGTTGGATTCACCCTCGACGCCGGTGGCCACGACAGTAATCAATCCATCTTCGATGGTGGCATAGACCACATCCTGCGCATCCACGATGAAATTGCGATTGCTGCTTTTGACCAGCAACTTGGTGCGTTGGGTCAAGGATTTCGGCGCGGGCGCTTCGGGCTGCGCGGCCTTGGCCTGCTCCTGGACAACTTTGTGGGCACGCTCGATGCTGAGCGCCAGCCGGTCTTTCTCGATGGGTTTCAAAAGATAATCGAGCGCTTCCAGGCGAAAGGCTTCGAGCGCGTATTGATCGTAGGCCGTGGCGAGGATGAAGTGCGGCAGGGGCACATTCTTTTCGCGGAGCTTGCGAATGACAGCCAGGCCGTCGAGGCCGGGCATTTGAACGTCCAGGAACACTACGTCGGGCTCCAGGTTTTCGATCAGCTTGATGGCTTCGAGCCCGTTTTTCGCGGTGGCCAGCACTTCCACCTCGGGAAACTCCTTCAGCAGGAAAGACAACTCGTCGCGCGCAAGTTGCTCATCATCCACTAGAAGAGCGGATATTGTGCTGGTCGCGCGAGTTATCATAAAATGTTAGTATAGCGTAGGATAAGCGTTTTTCGAGGACACCCTAACGCGGGTAACCATTTACTTCACGGCTTCAGGCATCCTCGCGGCACCCTAAGGAGATCGAGAGTTGTCCACCAAAGAAAACACCACGATTGCGCCCGCCGATGGGAAGTTGGGAATTCTGATTCCGGGTATCGGCGCAGTCAGCACAACGTTCATGGCGGGGGTGGAGGCGGTGAAGCGCGGATTTGGTCAGCCCATCGGCTCACTCACGCAACTGGGAACGGTTCGGCTGGGCAAGCGTACCGAGGGCCGCACGCCGCGCATTCAGGACTTTGTTCCGTTGGCCAAAATTGAGGACCTGGTTTTCGGCGGCTGGGACATTTTCGAAGACAACGCCTATCAAGCCGCGGTGAACGCCAATGTTCTGGAGGCGGCGCTGCTGGAAAAAGTGCGGCAGCCGCTGGAGGCGATTCGTCCCATGAAGGCCGTCTTCGACCAGAACTATGTGAAGCGAATTCACGGTCCCAATGTGAAGAGCGGCGGATCGAAAATGGACCACGCCGAGATGTTGATGGAGGACATCCGGCAGTTCCAGGCGTCTACGGGAGCCACGCGGCTAGTGATGATCTGGTGCGGGTCCACCGAAGTTTTTCACAAGCCCGCGGCGGTGCATCAGACCTTGCAGGATTTCGAGTGCGGCTTGCAGAAGAACGATCCGGACATTGCCCCCAGCCAAATCTACGCGTATGCAGCGTTGAAAAGCGGCGTGCCGTTCGCGAATGGCGCGCCCAATCTCACCACCGATACGCCGGCGCTGCTGGAACTGGCGCGGGAGCGGCAGATCCCCATCTGCGGCAAGGATTTCAAAACTGGCCAGACTTTCATGAAAACTTTGCTGGCGCCGGGCTTTAAGGCGCGCATGCTGGGAATTTCGGGCTGGTTTTCGACCAACATTCTGGGAAACCGCGACGGCGAGGTGCTAGAAGATCCGGGCTCCTTCAAATCGAAGGAAGAGACCAAGCTTTCGGTGCTGGAACAGATTCTGCAGCCGGATCTTTACCCGCAACTTTACGGGAATCTTTATCACGCGGTACGCATCAATTACTATCCGCCGCGCGGAGACTCGAAGGAAGGCTGGGACAACATCGACATCTTCGGGTGGCTGGGCTACCCGATGCAGATCAAAATCGATTTTCTGTGCCGCGATTCGATACTGGCGGCGCCGCTGGTTCTGGATCTGGTTTTATTCCTGGATCTGGCGCAGCGGGCGGGCATGAAGGGAATTCAGGAATGGTTGTCCTTTTATTTCAAGGGTCCCATGACTGCGCCGGGATTATATCCGGAGCACGACGTATTCATTCAATTAATGAAGTTGAAGAACACGCTGCGGTGGATGCGCGGAGAGGATTTAATTACACACCTTGGGCTTGAGTACTACGACTAACGGAGCAAAACGTCAGGAGCCGTCCAGAAAAAAAATTCTGGTGATAGGCGGAACACTGTTTATCGGCCGGGCTCTGGTGAAAGAGTTGCTGAAGGCGGGCCACGAAGTATCGATTCTGCACCGGCGGCCGAGGCACGACCTGGGTAAGAAAGTGGCCGGCATCGTGGCCGACCGCAACGATCCGGAAGCTTTGAAGCGCGCGCTGGCGGGCCGCAAATTCGACGTAGTCTACGATAACGTGTACGACTGGGAGCGGGGCACCACTGCGGCGCAGGTGGAAGCGACGGCGCGGGCCTGCGGTAACAACCTGCAGCGCTACGTATTTATGTCCAGCGTGGCGGCCTACGGGGATGGATTGAATCATCACGAGGGCGACGCGCTGGCGCCGGACGATCATCCCGACGCGTATGTCCGCAACAAGGCCATGAGCGAGCGGACGCTATTCCGCATGCACCAGCGCAACGGTTTTCCGGTAGTGACGCTGCGTCCGCCGTTTATTTATGGCCCGGGCAATCCGTATTACCGGGAAGCTTTCTTCTGGGACCGGCTGCGGGAGGCGCGCCCGATCATTCTGCCGGGCGATGGGCGGCGGCTGATGCAATTCGTAGCGATCCGGGACCTGGTGGGCGCGTGTCTCAAGGTCATGGATGTTGCGGATCTGGAAGGCCACGCGTTCAATATCGCCAATCCCCGTCCGCTGACGCAGGTGGAAGCCGTGGAAGCTTTCGCGGTTGCGGCGGGCAAAGAACCGACCTTCGTGCGCTGGCCGCGCGAGCGGATCCTGCGCGCCGGCGGGCATCCCATGGGGCCCAAGCTGTACTTCGGATTGTATTTCGACATGCCGGCGATCACCGTGGTAGTGAACAAGGCGCAGCGCGTTTTGAAATTCAAACCGGTGGATTTTGCGGCGGGATTGAAGGAATCGTACCGCTGGTATCTGCGGCATAATCCCTTTCCCAAGCCGGATTATTCGTTTGAGGATGCGCTGATTGAGGCGGCGCCGGCGTCGGCTTATTCCGCGCCGGTGGATTGAGGTTCGCATGTGGGGCAGGTTGATAGAATAGGTGATAACCTGCGCGCCGATTGCCAATCGGCGCTCGGGCGGGTTGGCAACCCGCCGCAGGATGGCATCCTGCCCCACAAGCCGAGCGTCACACTCACAGTTGGCATAATCTTAGGTATGCGTTTCATTCTCTTGCCGGCGGTGGCGATGATTGCTGTTTTTGCGCAGACGCCGAAGCCGAACCATGATCTTGGGTTTGAAGATACTCCGATGCTTCCTGGGCTGCCTTATCACGTCCATGATGACCGGCGTCCGCATCCACCTGTAGTGACGCCGGCCGCGGAGCCTGGGGGTCCGCCGTCGGATGCCATTGTGCTTTTCGATGGAAAGGATCTGTCCTCTTGGACATCGCACCACAGCAACATCACGCGCGGTGGAACTTCCGGGGCGCCGGAATGGAAGCTGGAAAATGGATACGTGGAAGCGGTTCCACACACCGGCGACATTGCCACCAAGGAAAAGTTCGGGGATTGCCAGCTGCACATAGAGTGGTCAGAACCGACCGACATCACAGGAACAAGCCAAGGGCGCGGTAACAGCGGAGTGATTCTGCAGGACCGCTATGAAGTGCAGGTGCTGGATCCTTACCGGAATCCAACCTACGCGGACGGCCAGGCTGCGGCGATGTACGGGCAATGGCCTCCGCTGGTGAACGCGGGGCGGAAACCTGGCCAATGGCAGGTTTACGACATCGTGTTTGAAGCGCCGAAATTTGAAGGCGAGAAACTGGTGAAGCCGGCGTTTATCACCGTGTTCTGGAACGGCGTTGTGGTGCACAATCGCAAAGAGTCCATGGGCCCGATGGTCTATCGCCAGGTGGCGCACTATTCGCCGCAGCCGGAAGAGGACGTGCTGGTGTTGCAGAATCACGATGGCAGGGTACGGTACCGGAATATCTGGATCCGGCGTTTGAAGGGGTACGACCAGCCGGAGAAATAGTTGAGCGAATCGGAATTTCCGAAGCACTTTGACGGAAAGCGCTTTTACAATCCGGATGCTCCACAAGCGCCCGGCTTTCGGGACCTGCTGCGATGGAAGCTGAGCAGCCGCCCGGAAAAATCGCCCCGTTTCGTTTCGGACGTGCAGCAATCCATACCGCCGCCGCGCGTGGAAGGCACGGAACTCCGAGTCACGCTGGTGAACCATTCCACAGTGCTGCTGCAACTGCTGGGAATGAACATTTTGACGGACCCGATTTGGTCGGAACGAACCAGTCCGGTGGCCTGGGCGGGTCCCAGGCGGCGGAGAGCGCCGGGAGTAGCCTGGGAAAATCTGCCGCGCATCGATATTGTGCTGCTCAGCCACAATCATTATGACCACCTGGATCTTCCGACTCTGCGCCGGCTGGCGGCTCCGGGAGGATCTACGTTTGTCGTTCCGGTTGGCTGTGCCGCGCTGCTGCGGGTGGAGAAAATTGGGCCGGTACATGAGCTGGATTGGGGCCAGAGGTTAGCGCTCAAGGGGTGCACCGTCCATTCTGTTCCGGCTTTCCATTTCTCGGGCCGGTGGCTTCACGACCGCAACAAGACGCTATGGTGCGGGTACGTGATGGAATTTCAGGAATGCGTGGTGTATTTCGCGGGAGACACGGCCTTCGGACCACATTTCCAGCAGATTCGGGAAAAGTTCGGTTCGCCGCGGCTGGCTCTGTTGCCGATTGGAGCCTATCTGCCGCGCTGGTTCATGTCGCGCGTGCATATGGGTCCCGACGATGCCGTGAGAGTGCATCGGATTCTTAGCGCTCAGACCAGCATTGCCATCCACCATGGAACTTTCCAATTGGCTCACGATGGCATCGACACTCCGAAAAAAGAGCTGATCGCCGCGGCGCGGGACGATCGGTTTCTGGCGCTCAACAACGGCCAGTTCGCGGACATTCCATGATCATCGACAAGCACACGCTGGCGTTGGTCAGCATAGCGGGCAGTTCGCTGGACGTGCTGGGCGCGTTATATCTGGCTTACGATCTGCTGGGAGGCGAACACGGGCCGCTGCGCACGTTGACGCGCGCGGTGACCTATGGAGCATTTTTTGGAATCGGCTACGGACTTTTTCTGGGGCCGGTGTTCGGCCTGGCCAGCGGGATAGCGCATGGCATCACGCTGGCTTGGGAATATTCGCGCGCTTCCCGCGGCCAGCCCAAGCCGGGATTCTGGGTGGATACAACGATGAGTGCGATTCGCGGGTGCGGGTTTGCGTTGGGAGCTTCCTATTTATTTGGTCCTGTCTTCGGCATTTTGCTTGGCGTGTTGAGTACGGTGGGGCAGGCCATCGCGTATCGCTTTGGCATCCGGCCGACCATGGATTACAGGCCTGCTGCGCGTCTGCGGGTGACGCGAGTGCAATTGTTAGCGGCCTTGAATCGGACGGTGGGCTACGCGGTGACGGGATACGTTTGCAGCTTGATTGCACAGCAAGGGGAACACGCCATCGCCATCGGGCTGAAAGTAGGGCTGGCTCTGGGGGTGGTGACGGCGATCATAGGATCGTGCACTCCGGTGATTGAATGGGGGGCTGATCATGTGCCTGAGAAACGGATGGGTGTTTTTGGCGTTGGGTTGATCCTGGTTGGATTTGCGCTGCAATCGGTGCAGTATTGGGCGGCGCTGCTGGATGTGACGGTGCGGTAAGAAGAGTCCGGCCAAAAATCAACGGGACCCTCAGAAGCTGTGAAAAATGGCAGACGGAAGCGTCTGCATTGACGCACAAGGATTTACGATTAAGTGGCGCAGGCGCTTTCGCCTGCGAACCGATTTTCTCACAGCTTCTGAGCGACCAGTCTACTTGGCGGCGGTGTCCTTGGCCAGCAGCGGCTCGATGATGCCGGTGATGACTTCGAAAATATATTGAGGCGAACGGTCGCCGCGGATTTGATAGAAGTGCTTGCGGTCCTGATAATGCGCCAGCACCGGACGGGTTTGCGCTTCGTAGGTGCGCAGGCGCTCACGCACCACTTCTTCGGTGTCGTCCTTGCGAGTGATCAGCGGCGTGCCGTCGTTATCGCAGACACCCCTTTTTTTCGGAGGCTGGTGCAGCAGGTTGTAGATAGTCCCGCATTTCGGACATTGGCGGCGGGAAGTGAGCCGCCCCAGAAGCGCGTCCAGCGGCACATCCAAATGCAGGATGATGGGCTTGGGCAATTGCCGCTCGGCGATCAGGCAATCCAGGTATTCGGCTTGATCCACGGTGCGCGGATAACCATCCAGCAGAAATCCGTTCAGGCAGTCGGGTTGCGACACCCGATGCGCGAGCATCTCATTCACGAGATCGTCACCCACCAATCCTCCGCTGGTCATGATGCACCGGATCGCTTCACCCAATTTCGTGCCGCCCTGAATCTCAGAGCGCAGCATATCCCCCGTCGAAATCGCCGGAATCCCCAACCAGTTCGTGATCAGCCGCGACTGCGTCCCTTTGCCGCTACCTGGCGGTCCAAAGAGCAGTAGGACCAAGCTAAAACCCCCTTGTGAGCCCCATCAAACTTGTAAGCCTATCCAAAGCTATCTATCGGGTCAAGCTGATATCATCAGCAGTGCCCATGTTGAGACTTCTCCTATTCTGCCTCATCAGTACGACTTTTTGGTGTAAGGCTGAAAATCTTGAATTGAAAGCGACACCTCAAACTGTTGTCTGGGGCTATTATTCCGCTTCCGCTAAACCAGTACTTACCATCCATTCGGGCGACACGGTAAAGGTGGAAACCGTTTCCGGCAATCCGGCGCGGCTGGAGGCGGCCGGCGCCCGGGCGGACCAGATTCCGGACGCGCTGCGGGCCATCTACAAAGAGGTGACCGACCGCGGACCGGGCGGCCATATCCTCACCGGGCCGATTTACGTGGAGGGCGCCGAGCCCGGGGACGTGCTGGAGCTGCGCATTCTTAAGATCGAGCTTACATCGGCATTTGCCTATAACGGCTTTCGGCCGGGCTCGGGCTTTCTCCCCGACGATTTTCCGTTTGCCCGAACGAAAATAATTCCCCTCGATCGCGCGCGCATGCTGGGGCGCTTCAGCGATTCAGTCGAGATTCCGCTGCGTCCGTTCTTCGGCAGCATGGGCGTGGCGCCGCCTGAGGTGAACGGGCGGATCAACAGCGCGCCGCCGTGGGTTCACGCCGGAAATCTTGACAATAAGGAACTGGTGGAGGGAACTACCTTGTACATTCCGGTGCATGCTAAGGGTGCGTTGTTCGAGGTGGGCGACGGGCATGCCGGGCAAGGCAACGGCGAAGTGGATATCACGGCGATGGAGACGCAGCTCACCGGGACATTTCAATTTGTAGTTCGCAAGGACATGCATCTGAAATGGCCCCGAGCGGAGACGCCGACGCATTACATCACCATGGGGCTGAATGAAGACCTGAGCCAGGCCGCCAGGCTGGCCGTTCGCGAAGCGGTGGATTTCCTGGCGACAGAAAAACACATGAGCCGCGAGGATGCCTACATGCTGGCCAGCGTGGCTGTGGATTTCTGCATCACCCAGCTGGTGGACGGGAACAAGGGTGTGCACGCCATGATCCCGAAGAGCATTTTTCATTAGCCGCTGATGAACGCGGATGAACGCGGATCAAGTGCGGTGGCGAAGGACGCGCTGGGCTGTTTCGGCGCCGTGGACTGGCAGTTTTGGATCGGTCAGCAGGCCAATTTGTTTCAAAACTGACGCTTGGTCCCAATAGATATGCTCGTGAGCGAGCTTGCCGTCGCGGAAGTGAACGATCACCACCAGGGGGATTTCGACGCGTTTATTCGTGGGCGCAATGCCCGGCAGCATCCACGGCATTTCCACCGAGTGAGTGAACGAGAAAATCATTTCGTCCACCAATTGTTCCGTGCCCACGGTGCGCGAGACTGGGGTGAGCGTGGTATCCGGCGGCATTTTGGGAATGAAGTCGGTGGAATAGAAGCGGCGCAGTTCTTCCTTTCCGTAGCCGCCGGTCATCACCGGGATGTGATTCACGTAGGCGTCTGGAACCATGGTGTCGAGCGTGGCTTCGGTATCGCGCGTGGAGAATTCGTGCGCGGTGTGTTGATCCCAGATAGCGCTCAGGTCGAAGTTCGGCATGAGCTTAATGTTACTAGACCCAGACTGCCGGCCGGCAGCGGATCAGCGTCATGGCTTTCACGCTCATGACAACTTCTCCGTTCTGATTCAGAACTTCCATCAGCGTCCACACTACGCCGCGATCGGGCTTGGATTGGGAGCGCTTGGTATCCAGAACTGTCGCCCGCAGGCGCAGCGTGTCGCCCGGACGGACTGGCCGCAACCAGCGCAGTTCATCGATGCCGGGAGAGCCCAGGCTGGACGCTTTCGACAGATAATTATCCACCAGCATGCGCATCATGAGCGCACCGGTGTGCCAGCCGCTGGCGATGAGGCCGCCGAAAGGTCCGCGCGCCGCCGCGTCAGGATCGATGTGAAACTCCTGCGGGTCGAAGCGCTTCCCGAATTCGATGATTTCGGATTCTTCGACTTTGGCCGATCCGAATTCGTGCACGGAGCCGGGGAGGTAATCCTCGAAGTAGCGATCCATGTCGATTGGATGCAGGTGTCTCGCGGGAGGATGCAAGGTCCCCTTGCTTACGCGCGGGGCTACGGCAGGGGACGCGATGAAACGAGGGTCGGTGCATTTGCGCGGCGCGCGCGCAATCGCCGCGCTAATGCAGCCCCGCACGTCAGTGAGGGGACATTCATTTCATAGCGTGTGTTTCTTGCAGGCCAGCGTCAAGCCGTCCCGGACCGGCAACATGCTAAGCCACACCCGCTGGTCGCCGTGGAGTTTTTCGTTGAAGGCTCGGATAGCCCGCGTGTCTTCGTCCCGCGCCGCCGGATCGATCACGCGTCCGTACCACAGAACGTTGTCGATGGCGATCAATCCTCCGGTGCGAACCAGTACCAGGGCTCGCTCGAAGTAATTGGCGTAATTCTGCTTGTCGGCATCGATAAATGCGAAGTCGAAGCGGCCCCCTTCGCCGGCGGCGATCAGGGCGTCCAAGGTTTCGAGCGCGGGCCTGAGGCGCAGATCGATCTTTTTTTCGACGCCCGCCTCGCGCCAGTAACGGCGCGCGATAGAGGTCCATTCTTCGTTGATGTCGCAGGCGATGATCCGTCCGTCGTCGGGAAGCGCCAGGGCCACCGCGAGCGAGCTGTAGCCGGTGAAGACGCCGATCTCGAGTGTCTTCCGCGCGTTTAGCAAGTGCATGAGCAGCGCCATGAATTGGCCCTGATCGGGAGAGATCTGCATGTTCGCGTGGGGATGGCTCGAGGTTTCTTCGCGCAGACGTTGCAGGATGGGTGGTTCCCGCAAGGTGACCTGCCGAATGTAGTCCCAGAGCGATCTGGTAATGGTAAGGTCTTCCATTTGTGGCATTAGTTCTATTGAACAACATCTGTCAGGGATGAACGGCGGGGTAGTTGCAAGGTTCGAATCACCAACCGCTCCCTGACTCGGCATAGCCGAACCTGTGAAAAAATCGGTTCGCAGGCGAAAGCGCCTGCGCCACTTAATCGTAAATCCTTGTGCGTCAATTGTGGGGCAGACGCTTCCGTCTGCCAACCCCGCATGCTTCCCGATTTCTTCACAGCTTCTCACGGTCGCGGTTCGGTAAGTGGCGGCCGAACGTTTTTACTGCTTGACGCGGGTGAATTGATCGGAGGCTCTTTTTAGAAATAGCAGGACCACGGTGGCCGTGATGCAGGCGATGAACGGAGGCGTGTAGTCGGTGAGAAATAGCGACGCGACGGTGAGCGCCAGAGATGCGAAGAAGGCGATACTGACGAACATGGACCAGCGCGCCCGCAAGGATGGGTTGGCGCCGTTTTGCTTGGGGCCGCGCTCGCCGCACACATAGCAGGACTTTTCACCCGTTTTCATGATGCCGTTACAGCTCGGGCAGCGAGTCATGCTCAATTAGAACCCGTAAGCCAGGGGGCGTCCATCGCCCATGCGTACCAATTTTATTGGGTATTTCTGAGTGCGAGGCTCGGGGATCTCCCTTAGCGGCGGTACAATAACACAATGTTTCGCATCCCCTGTTGGCCAGCCCTATTGGCCGCCGCTACTGTCTTCGCACAGCCGCCTGCCACTCCCAAAAAGCCGGTCACCGATGTTTACCACGGCGTGCAAGTGACGGACGATTACCGCTGGCTGGAGAATTATTCCGACCCCGCCGTGCGTGCCTGGAGCGATGCGGAAAATAGGTATGCGCGGAAATATCTGGGCTCGCTGCCGATGCGGGCAGCCCTGGTGGAGGAGCTGAAGCGGCTGGAAGAGCATCCGACGCTCCGCTATTTTGCCCTCGTGGTGCGCCACGGCGTACTCTTCGCGATGAAGGCGCAGCCGCCCGCGGAGCAGCCGCTGTTGGTGATGTTGAAATCCGCTAATCAACCGGATTCCGAAAGCGTGGTGGTGGATCCCAACAAGCTGGATCCCAGCGGCGGGACCTCTATGGACTTTTATGTTCCCTCCACCGACGCCAAATACGTGGCCGTCTCGCTGGCCAAAGGAGGCAGCGAAAGCGGAGATATTCACGTCTACGAGGCGGCCACGGGGAAGGAGATCGGCACGCCTGTCCCGCGCGTGAATGGCGGAACGGCCGGAGGCAGCGTGGCATGGAATGCCGATTCAACCGGTTTTTACTACACCCGTTATCCGCGAGCGGGCGAGCGGCCGGCCGCGGATCTGGATTTCTACCAGCAGGTTTATTTTCACCGGCTGGGCACCGACACCAAGCAGGACCAATATTCCATGGGCAAGGAGTTCCCGCGCATCGCCGAGATTCAACTGCACGCATCGGACGATGGGCGCGACATTCTACTATCCATGGCCAATGGCGACGGCGGCGAGTTCGCGCATTATCTCTTAGGCCCCACCGGCCAGTGGCATCAGATCGCGCGGCTATCGGATGAAATCAGTTCCGCCAAGTTTGGGCCGGATGGAAATTTGTATCTGTTGTCGCACTTGAGTGCGCCCAGGGGAAAGATTTTGAGAGCTTCGCTCGCGAAGCCGCAGGCGGCGGACGCGCAAGCCCTGATCCGGGAGAGCAAGAACACCATCGCCGATTTCGAGCCAACGGCGAATTTCCTTTATGTCCAGGATCAAATCGGTGGCCCGTCGCAGATCCGCGTCTTCGACAAGTCTGGAAAACCGGAGGGTTTGATTCCGACCCTGCCGGTATCGTCCATTCGTCAGATGGCGCGGGGGAACGGAGACGAACTGCTATTCCAGAACGCCAGCTACCTGGAGCCGCCGGCCTGGTTCCAATATGATCCGGCGACGAAAAAAGCCACCCGAACGGCCTTGTTTGAAACATCGCCTGCCGATTTCAGCGACGCTGAAGTGCTGCGCGATTTCGCGATCTCCAAAGATGGCACGCGCGTTCCCATCAACATCATTCGCAAAAAGGGCACCAAGCTGAACGGGGCGAATCCGGTGCTGCTGACCGGTTACGGCGGTTATAACATCAGCTTGACGCCGGCCTTCTCCGTACAGAACAGGCCGCTGCTCGACCATGGGGTGGTGGTCGCCGTGGCTAATCTGCGGGGCGGCGGCGAATATGGCGAAGCCTGGCACAAGGCTGGGATGCTGACCAAAAAGCAAAACGTGTTTGACGATTTTGCCGCCTGCGCGCACTATTTGATCGATCGCAAATACACAGCCCCGGCCAAGCTGGCCATCGAAGGCGGCAGCAACGGCGGGTTGCTGATGGGCGCTGAATTAGTCCAGCATCCGGATCTATTCGGCGCGGTGGTTTCGCACGTGGGTATTTACGATATGCTGCGCGTGGAGCTGCAGCCCAACGGCGCCTTTAATGTCACCGAATTCGGAACGGTGAAGGAGGAGGATCAATTTCGGGCGCTGTATGCCTATTCTCCCTACCATCATGTGGTGGATGGAACCAACTATCCTCCCGTGTTGTTCCTTACCGGCGATAACGATCCGCGCGTGGATCCTTTGAACTCCCGCAAAATGGTGGCGCGGTTGCAGGCTAGCGGCACCAAGCACCCGGTGCTGCTCAGGACGAGCGGCAATTCAGGGCATGGATTCGGGACGGCGCTGAGCGAGCGGATTGCGCAGCAGGCCGATGTGCTGGCGTTCCTATTCTCGGTCTGGGGGCTGACTGGGGGCTAGGGGCTCGTGAGTGGTTGCTGGTTGCTGGCTAGAGGGCTCGGACTGCTGCTTCTACTTGGCGGGCTAGCGCCAGGTAGTCGGTGCCTTCTAAATGGAGCGGTGGACCGATCGCGATTCGGACACTGGCCATTCGCGCCATTTTCCAGGCCGGATTCAGGACCCGATTCATGCCGTCGATGCGGATGGGAACCACGGGGATCTCCAGTTTCGAAGCCATCATTCCGACGCCGGGCTGGAACGGCGCGATTTGGCCTTCGCCGGACATAATGCCTTCGGGGAAAATCAGCACGCACCATTTTTCGTTCGCCAATTCGCCCATGTAGCGCAGCGTTTCGAGCGCGCCCGGTTCACGCTGCGGGATGGGAAAACAGTTGAACAGCCAGGTGGATAAATAATAGTTCAGGCTGTTGCTGAAGCTGCGGCCGTGGAAATGTGCTTCGAAGAATTCCTTGCGCATGGCCGGCGCCACCAGATATCGCCAGCGGGGTGGAAGCGCAGCAAGGATGGCCGGCACGTCCATATAGCTTTGGTGATTCGCAGCGAAAATCACGGGCGGGGTCAATCCTTCGAGATTCCGCAGGCCCTCGGCATGAACGTGGGCGAATATCCGCGTGAGCGGCAACAGGAATCCGGGTAGCAGCACGCGGCGAGCGGCGCGCGCCAGCAGGCTTCGATTCCAGGTTGGAAATTCGGCGGCTGACGCGGCGTCCGTACCCGGCTGGCCGGCGATCTCCGTCTCCTCCATTCCGAGCGCCACCATGCGTTCCACGCGCTCGAGCGACGTCAGCGAATCCAGCGGAATGCTGGGATCGAACTTGTTTTGCTTTTTCGGCGGCGGAGTGCCCTTGGCGATTTCCAGGCGCTTGAGCTTGCCGGTGCCCTCGGTGCGCGGAAATTCTGCGTAGGGCCAAAGGGAGACGCTGCGAATGCGCTGGTAATCCGCTAGCTCGCTGTTGGCGCGGCGCACCACTTCATCCGCGTCGGCGGCGGGGTCTAGAATCAGAACCGCATGCACGCGATCCGTCCCGATCACCGCCGAGTCACGCACGCCGGGCTGCCGGTTCAGCACGCTTTCCACGTCTTCCGGGAAAACGTTCAGACCCTCCGGGGTCACAATCATTTCTTTCTTGCGGCCCAGGATTACCAGTTCGCCGTTCTCCTGCAGCTTTCCGATATCGCCGGTGTGGAACCATCCGTCCTCAAAGGCTTGGGCCGTTTCCTGGGCGCGGCCGAAATAGCCTGAAGTGACATTTCCGCCGCGCACCAGAATCTCGCCGTCGGCGGCGATTTTCACTTCCACGCCGGCGATCGGTTTGCCGACGGTTCCCTTGCGCGCGTGAAAAGGATGGTTCAGAGTCACGATGGGCGCGGTTTCGGTCAATCCATAGCCTTGAATCACCAGAAATCCCAGCTCGGAGAAGAACGCCTCCAGATCGGCAGGGAGCGGCGCGGCGCCGACAATGAAGCTCCAGAATTTCCAGCCGAAGAGGCGGTGTACTTTGCGATAACGCCACCATTTACGCGTCCAGTGAACTTTGCTCGGCCGCAGATCTCTCAGGTCGGGAAATGTCTGCTGCAGATACTCGCGCAGGATTTCTAGAATCTGCGGCACCGATACCAGCACGGAAATGCGGCGGGTGCGAATCTGCCGGATGATCGCTTTCGGATCGAAACCGCGCATAAAAACCACCACGCCGGGCAGCATCGGCGGGATGAAGGTGGCCATGGCCTGGCCGAACATGTGGCTGAGCGGCAGAAGATTCAGAAAGCGGATGGGAGCGAACGGATGGGCGTAATTGCGATACTTGCGAACTTCGCCTTCCACGGGAACGATGTTGGCCAGAATGTTGCGGTGCGTGATGATGACGCCTTTAGGCTCCGCGGTGGCGCCGGAAGTGAAAATAATCTCGGCGGTCTGGTCTTTGTTTATGGCCGCCGGTAGAAGGATGGCGGGATAATCGTCATTGAGGCTGGCCAGTTTCCAGATCTTCGAAGATTCGGGCAGGGAAGTTTCATCGCCAATCAGAATGGCGCGGGCGTTCACAATCTGGTCGATGCGCTGGACGAAATCCGCCGAGGAACGGTAATCGATGGGCGCCACGATGACGCCTTCGACGAGGCATCCCCACAGGGCGATGATCCACTCCGGCCGATTCTCGCCGTAGAGGATGAGTTTGTCGTCCTTCGAGAATCCGGCTTCGCGCAGCCGGCCGGCAAAGGCGTGGGCTTTGGCGGCGACTTCGTTGTAGCGGTAAGTATGGCTGCGGAAACCGTCGTCGTAAATGAGAAATTCGTCGGGCAGGTCCGCGAAGTCGTGGAAGAAGTCGAGCAGCGTGTCGCGGGCCATCCCTTACATTGTTACCCTGAAAGCGAAAGGAAAACCTGTGCGCAAGCTGGCAACTCGTAAGCGCGTTCGAGGGCAGGTCAGGTGGCCTCGCTCAAACTACATCTATTTTCCGCAGCGGTTGCGCGACGCGATACCGGGCCCGGAACTGCCTGGCTGCGCGCGCTGCCTGAATCTGACCTCCATTGGAGGCGAGTCTTCGAGCGACAACTTCTTCGGCCAAACTGTGCGGCTCAAACTGATGGCCGAAGAGAGCGGAAAGCTGACGGGCGCCTTCGAGATCGGAGTGCATTTGCAGGTGGAGGCGGCCAGGGCGCTGGCGCGGACGTTGTTGGATTTGGCGGAGCGGGCTGAGAAGATACCGTCTGAGACTTAAGCCGCAGATGAACGCTGATAAACGCGGATAAAACAGTTCACTTCTTATCCGCGTTTATCGGCGTTCATCCGCGGCCTAAACGTCTTACTCCAGATCGGCCCGATAAATATCGTGGACGCGCAGCAGGCCTAGGCATTGGCCATTCGCCGGATCGGTCACCGGCAGCACTGCAATCTGGGACGGACGGTCTTCCATCAGGCGTAGCGCATCCAACAGGCGAGCGTGTGGCGAGACGGTGACTGGATTGGCGGTCATCACGTCTACCGCGGCCAGCCCGCGGATGTCGTCGTGCGATTCCAGCGCCCGCCGCAGGTCTCCATCCGTTATCAAACCGAGCAGTTTGCCCGCGGCGTTGGTGACGCAAGCCGCGCCCAAGGGATAGCGACTCATGGCGATCACCACTTTTTTCAGTGAATCCTCCGGCCACGCCCAGGCAATTTCTTCGCGCCCGTGCATGACGTCCGTTACGGTCAGGCGCAGACTGCGGCCCAGGTGGCCGCCCGGATGGTAGCGCCCAAAATCGTCCACGCTGAAGTTTCGCGCGCGCATCAGCGCCACCGTCAGCGCGTGACCCAGCACCAACGCCACCGTTGCGCTGGCCGTGGGGGCCAGGTTTCCAGCATCCGCTTCGCGCTCCACCGATGCATCCAGCACCACGTCCATCTCGGCCGCGAGCGGCGACCGCGGATTGCCCAGAATGCCGATGCACCGGGACGGCAGATCGCGCAAAAAAGGAATTAGATCCAGTAATTCCGCGGTATTACCGCTTTTTGAGACCATCAGCGTGGGGTCACCAGGCGAATAGATGCCCAAATCGCCATGCGATGCCTCTCCGGCGTGCAGAAATACGGCCGGAGTTCCGGTGCTGCAGAGCGTGGCGACGATCTTTCGCGCCACGTGGCCGGACTTCCCCAGTCCGGTAACTACCACCTTGCCGGGATGCGCAAGTATCAGATCCACCGCGCGCTCCAGATTATGATCCAGACGCTGGCCGGCTGCGCGAACGGCCTCCGCCTCCACTTCCATGGCTTCGCGGGCGGCCTCCAGCCATCCGGCCGACTGTGGTTTGGCTTGCATAGATTGCCTGCACCCATCATCGCACGGTCTAAAGAGTTTCAGCCCTCAAACCGATAAACAACAAAAGGAGCCGAAAATGTTGCCCCTCATGACCACCGTGTCGCTTCCGCAAGTTTATTGCGGCTGCTGCCACCTGTCCACGCGATCGGACATGGCTCGCTGTTTGCATTGCAACAAGCTGCTTAAAACTCCGCCCGCCGGTCGAAGCCGGGAGAAGCATTCGCCGGTGCGGGGAACCGGGAAGCGGGCGAGCAGGTAAAAACCGTTTCTGGTTTCTAGTTTCTGGTTAGGAGCGAACCGAAAAGCCGGACCGCTTGAGGTCTCCGTCAGGCCACGCGCCGAAGATCGGCCTGGATGCGAACCAGAAACCAGGAACCAGAAACAGTTTTATTCGTACCGCAGCGCGACCACCGGGTCTAATCGAGCGGCCTTGTTGGCCGGCCAGATGCCGAAAAATAGACCGATCGCCACGCTGACCACCACCCCCAGAACGGCGGCCCATAGAGGCACGGCGGTGGGGAGGGCGGGAAAAACCAGGCGGCAGAGCAGCGAGATCACCCAGCCGAAGGTCATGCCGATTAGGCCGCCCAAGCCGGTTAATACCACGGCCTCAGTCAGGAATTGAAGCACGATATCCGAACGGCGCGCGCCGATGGCCTTGCGAATGCCGATTTCGCGCGTGCGCTCCGTCACCGACACCAGCATGATGTTCATCACGCCGATTCCGCCCACCAGCAGTCCAATGGAACTCAGCACCACCATCACCAGGGCTACCATTGCCGTAATGCTGTGGAACTGTTCCACCATCTGTTCTGAAGTGGAGATAGAGAAATCATCCGGTTTGTTGGGCGGTACATGCCGCTGGATGCGCAGCACGGCGCGTGCTTCATCGATGGCCGTAGGCAGCTGGCCCGGCGCGGCCGCCACAATCAGCATGTTCTCCCGCGCGGCCGGGAACATTTTCTTCATGGTGAAATAGGGCAACAGAAGGCGGATGTCATTCTGGCCGGGAAATGACGCGGCGGGGCGCTTCATCACGCCGATGATTTCGAATTTGTGGCCGTTGATGTCAATCCATTTGCCGATGGGATCTTCTCCGTTCATCAGCGCCCGCGGCACATCCGCGCCCACTGAGACCACCGGCATATGGTGCTGGTTTTCGGCGTCGGTAAAGAAGCGGCCTTCGCTCATTTCTGCTGAACCACCCGCGACATACGATTCTTCCGTCCCGCCGATATCCGGCTGATACAATTCCTGGCCTTTATAGCGTGCGATATTGATTTGCGGACCGGTCCCAAAGGTATTGGGAAAAAGATAGGGGCTCACATGGGTGACCGATGGGCAGCGTTGGGCGATGGCCACCGCATCCTCGTAGGTTAGCGATTTGCGGCGCACCTCTTCATCGGTGACGGCGCTCAAGAATGGAAATTTGAAGACCACCGCCGTATTGGTTCCAAAGCTGCGCAGAACGTTGGTGATGGCGCCATCCAGGCCGGCGATGATGGAGCCTACGCCAATAATGGTTCCGGTGCCGATGATCACTCCCAGCACCGTCAGGAAGGAACGCATCTTGTGTTCGCGCACGGTGTTGAGCGCGAGGCCGATCGCCGAGCCTAATTCGACAATGGTCATCTTTCCACCCGCAGTGCTTCGATAGGATCCAGCTTGGCGGCTTGTTGCGCCGGATAGATCCCGAAGAAAAGCCCCACCACCGTCGAAAGCGCTACGCCAATCACCACCGCCGAAAGAGGAACAGACATCGGCACGGGCGTCAAGGTGCGCACCAGCACCGCCACTAGCCAGGCGAAAAGGACGCCCAGCAATCCGCCTATGCCGGCCAGCATGGACGATTCCACCAGGAACTGATTCAGAATGTCCTGGCGGCGCGCGCCCACCGATTTGCGGATCCCGATTTCGTGCGTGCGCTCGGTCACCACCGCCAGCATGATATTCATGATCACCACGCCCCCCACCACCATAAACACGGAGACCACGGCAACGGCGGTAGCCGCGATGGCGCCCGTCAACCGGTCCCAGGCGCCGACCAGGGAATCGGACGAAAGAATGGAGAAGTTGTCATCCTGCTGGGGGCCGATGTGGCGATGCGCGCGCAGCAACATCCGCACTTCGTCTTTGGCCTGCTCCAACACCGTTGGATCGATCGCCTTGGCCGCGTATTGAATACCCTGGCGCGATCCATAGATCTGGAAGTAGGTTTCAATCGGGATATCCACGAATCCGTCCTGCGTTTGGCCGAAGACGGCGCCCTTGGGCACCGCTACTCCAATCACGGTAAAAGGGCGGCCTTCTATCTTGAAGGTCTTGCCGATGGGGTCGCCATCGCCAAACAAATTCGTCTTCACATCGTTGCCGATCACGGCCACCGTGGCGTGATGATTGTTCTCAACGTCGGAAAAATACCGGCCGCTTGCAATCTGCGTGTTCGCCAGCGCGGACCAATTCGGAGTTCCTCCGTTCACGTCGGCGTTCTTCATGGTATGAGTACCGAGTGAAATGTTCGCCTGGCGGTCCGCGTTCATGCCGAATTCACCCACTAATGTGCCGGCGCCTTTCAGGTACCGGTATTCTTCCGGGCTGAGCTGGGGATTCTTCTTCTGAAGCTCCAGGAATTTCTTGGGATCGAAGTTCCCGAGGAAAGCGATGCGCACGACACGAAATCCGTCCGCGCCCATATCGGAAACGCTGTTGGCGATATACACATCCATGCCGTGGATCACCGACATCACCGCGATCAACGTGGTGGTGGCCAGAATGATTCCGAACAATGTCAGGAAACTGCGCAATTTACTGGAGCGCAAGGAGTCGGCCGCAACAGCGGTAGCCTCCCGAAAAGACGCAGTTTGAGCCATCTATATTAAAGGACGAGATCGGCGGGCACTTTGTTCCGAACTTCCTCCATCCATTGTACGAGAACGTCGTCCAGCCAGAAGCGTGGCTTGGTTCTCGATACGAAGCCCAGGTGCCCGCCGTGATCCACCGACAACAGGCGCAGCCAGGGATTGTCTGAAAATGCGGGATGGTTGTAGACTTCGAAGGGAATCAGCGGATCGTCTTTGGCCTGCACCAGCAATGCCGGAACGCGGATGCGGTTGAGAAACTGGTTGGCGGACTGCGTGGCGTAATAATTGTCGGCCGTTCCGAATCCAAACGCGGGCGCCGTGAACTTGTCGTCGAACTCATAAACGCTGTTCACGCGGTCCAGGCCGTCGAGCGAAAAGGTTCCGGGCGTAAGGCGCTCCTTCAGCGCGACACGCTGCTTCAGCCGGCGCAGAAAGCGGTTGGAATAGATAAAGTTCGAACGGGCCTGCAGCCGGCGCGCGCAAGCCGCGAGATCGATGGGAGTGGAGACCGCCGTCACGCCCGCAATCAATCCTTTGGCCGCCTCGCCCAATTCGCCGGCCAGCTTCAGGACCACATTTCCGCCCAATGAAAATCCGGCCAGAAAAACAGGAGCACGGCCTTTCAGAGCGCCCAGCACGGCCGCCAGATCCGACGTTTGCCCGGAATGATAGAGCGCTTTGCCGCTGAGATGTTCGGTGCCGGCGCAGCTTCGCATGTTGAAACGATGCGCGGCGAAACCGGCTTCGAGCGCGGCCTGCGCCAGGCTGCGGGCATATCCGGCGTCGCTTGAACCTTCCAGCCCATGCACCAGGATGATCTCGGCCTTGGGGTCGCCCGGCGGCCGCTGAGAGTGCACCAGCACCTGCACGCCCGGTTCGGTCTCATAGAATCGCGCGGTCACCGGAAAACGCTTCTCATCGAGGTCGCGGCGCCAGTAATTGCCGGCAATGGTGGAGAGGTGAGGATTCCGGAAGAAAGGAACAAAGGGCCGCAAAGAATTATTTTACCGACTCCGGGTTGGCAGGCGGAAGCGCCTGCCCCACTCGAGCCAACGTGGGGCAGGCGCTTTCGCCTGCCAACAACAACGTCTTCATCAGCTTTGGTGGCCGCAGGCATCGGCTCCCTTAGGCTTAGAAGCTGTGAAAAAATCGGGAAGCACGCGGGGTTGGCAGACGGAAGCGTCTGCCCCACATTGACGCACAAGGATTTACGACTGAGTGGCGCAGGCGCTTTCGCCTGCGAACCGATTTTTTCACAGCTTCTTACGGTCGCGGTTCGGTTACGGGAGCCTTCACGCGCTGGCGGTATCTATAATCTTTTGGATCAACTGCTCGTAATCCACGCCCGCGGCTGCGGCCGATTGCGCGAAATCCTCATCGCGGGCGAGCGATGGATTCGGATTGGCCTCAATGATCACAATTTCTCCCGACGCCGTAAGCCGCACGTCGATTCTGCCCAATCCTTGGATTTTCAACACCCGGTATACCTTTCGAGCCAACCTGGTGAGCTTCTCCGCGAGTCCTGCCGGAAGCTCGCCGGCCGGTCCGTTCTTGATGCCCCACTTCTTCCGGTAGGTATCGTCCCACTTGGCCTTGAAGGTCGCGAACTTCGGCTCATCTTCCGGCATCTGCTCGAAGAAAATCTCTCGCGGCGGGAACACCGTGAGCTTGCTGTTCCCCATGACGCTAATGTAAAGCTCGCGGCCTTCGATATACTCTTCGATCAAAGCGTCGCACTGAAATTTTTCGTGAATGAAGCGCGCCCGCTCCAGAGCTTCCTCTTCGCTCTTGGCAAAAGAGGCTTTGGCGATCCCATCGGACGATTCTTCGCTCACCGGTTTTACGAAAGCCGGAAAAACGAAGCGGCGCAGGCGCTTCAGCGGGCGCGATTCAGGTGAAATGACGAAGTGGGGCACCCGCAGCCGGTGATAGAGCAAAACTTTTTTCGCCAGCGCCTTGTCCTTGCACAGGATCAGCCCATCGGGCTTGGCCCCGGTGTAGCGCGCCCGCAGCAGTTCCAGCAACGCTGGAATATTGGGCTCATGAGCGCGGTTGGAATGGAACGACTCGGTTAGGTTGAACACTACATCGGGTGTGAATTCTTTCAGTTTCTCGACAATCGATACTACGTCGTTGAAAACCGCCAGGGTTTCCACCTGATGTCCTAATTTTTTCAAACACGACAGCACATCCGCTTCGGTCTGCTTATCCTCTTCTTCCTTGAGCACCCGCGGTGAGAAGGTTTCTCCAGGCGCCGAGGGATGCGCCAAATCAAAAAGAACCAGGACTTTCACGGTTACACCGACCTCTTGAACCGGCCGGTATGCAGATGATTGGTCACCAGCGTGGCCAGATATGCCGACAATTCGTAGGATAGCCGTCCCTGCTCGCGCGGCGCGGTCAGCTCCAACTGCTGGCAGCGCTGCATGAGCCTGCGCACCAGCATGTCCACGGTATATTTTCGTTGCTGCGTCCAGCGCACGATGGATGCCACCAGGGCCGCTCGGTTCTTGCGCATCACGCGCGCCGCGGATTCTCCGTGCGGCTCGCCATTCTCGAATATAACCCGCAGATCGGCATCGTAAAAATCGGGGAAATCCTCGGCGTACAATTTGCGGCGTTCGGCATAATATCTGGCCAGGGTTTTGCGCAGCTTACTGGCGTCGGAAATACGCCGGCCGCGCGACACCTTGGGCGGATTGTTTTTCGCCTCCTCCATCAAAGCATGAACAAATTTGAGTTTCTCGAGGGCCTTCCAGCCGCGGTATTGCTCGCGCCACTCCTCCGGCTTCATGGAAAGCCACACGGCGAAAGTTTCCGCGAAATCCTCGTCCGGATGGGCCTGCGCGTACCAGTTGGGTAGATGGCGTACGAAGCCTTTGCTGTAGGGGCGCGGCTGGTAAGTCTCCGGCGCGTATTCGGTTTCCGGGCTGCCGAATATCCTGCGCCAATCCTCGCGCGACGAGAATCGATAAGCGTGATCGATGGCGTGGCCGCATTCGTGGCGCAGCAGTTGCTGGCACCACTCCGGCGTCCCGCCCTCCACTTCCAGCATCTGCCGATGCTCCAGCGATTTCAGGCGAGGATGGGCCAGATAAAAAGGAATGGCGATGGCGGGAACGCCGGCCGGGGAGAACCATTCGTCCCCCAGATAGCAGGCCGGACGGAAAGCCAGGCCTCGCGCCGCCAGCTCTTCCTGGAACTGCGCCACTCGCCCTTCCAGCTCGCTTCCGGCAATGCGCACGCCCAGATCGCAAATTCGCCAGGCCAGCAGTTCGTCGTCCTTGAGGCTGATCCAGGCTGGCGCAGGAACCGGCGCCGCTACCGGTTCCGCTTGATCGTGAGCTTCCACCGCTTCATGGTATCGGAAAAGCCAATTCACCGGCTCCGTTGAAGACGCCGGTTGGCAGGCGGAAGCGCCTGCCCCACTCGAGCCAACGTGGGGCAGGCGCTTTCGCCTGCCAACCGAATTTCCCACAATGCGTCGTCATGACCTTTGGTGGGCCACCAGGCCCATGGATGCTCCGTTGAAGTCGCATGCCAACTGATTTTTCACACAGCGTCTTCATCGCCCTTGGTGAGCCGCTTACCCGGCGTAGCAGGGACCAAAAAGGCACCGGCTCCCTCACGGTCGCGTTGCGGTAACACGAGCGGACGCGGCTCTCGCAGTACACTCGATAGTGGAGGCGGCCCATGCAGAATCAGGATCTGTTGCAATCCACGGAAGGCAACCTGGGCATCATCACGCTCAACCGGCCTGACCGGCGCAATCCGCTGTCGCTCTCTTTGATGCTCGATCTGATTCGTTGCCTGGATGAATTTGGAGCCGATGAGCGCATCCGAGCGGTTATTCTGGCATCCACGGGAAAAGCATTTTCAGCCGGACATGATTTGAGCGAAATGGTGGGCCGCACCGTCACCGAGTATCGGCGCATCTTCGATGTCTGCACCGAACTGATGACCAGGATTCAAACCATCCCGCAGCCGGTGATCGCCGAGGTGCAGGGCGTGGCCACCGCGGCCGGATGCCAGTTGGTGGCCAGTTGCGACCTGGCCGTGGCCAGCGAGCACGCTACATTTGCTACCCCGGGTGTCCGGATCGGGCTTTTCTGCAGCACTCCCATGGTGGCCTTAAGCCGTGCCGTAGGGCGCAAGCGGGCCATGGAAATGCTGCTTACCGGCAAGCTGGTGGATGCGGCCACGGCGGCCGAATGGGGATTGGTGAACCGCGTGGTTCCGGCGGCGGATCTCGAAACCGAGACTCGGCGGCTGGCTGGCCAGATCGCCGAGGCCAGCAGCTTCACGGTGGGGCTCGGAAAGCAAGCCTACTATGCTCAGATTGATCTCGACCAGTCCAAAGCCTACGCCTATACCAAGGAAGTGATGACCATGAATGCGCTGGCTCAGGACGCGCAGGAGGGGATTTCGGCATTTTTGGAAAAGCGGACGGCGTGCTGGACGGGAAAGTAGATGTGGGGCAGGCGTTTCCGCCTGCCAACCCGTCAGCGACCGGTGCTTTTTCGCTCGTAGATTATCGTTCCTTTGGTTTTTCCCACTTCCTCATAGCCAGCCAACCACTCCTTCAAATCCGGATAATTCGAAATCGCGAGCGCGGGATTGTAAGGTCCCAGGCCATCCACAATCCAGGTGGGCGCCGTCTTTAGCAGCTCTTTTCGATTCTCCGCCGCCAGCGCCGGCGCGATGACCTGGGAGTTGGTCAAGTGGCGATCCGCCAGCACGCCGGTCAACGGCTGCGAATCCAGAAACCGCGTGCCGGCTTCCATTCGGGTGTAAGCAAAAATGTCCGGACGGTAACCCCAAACCAGCAAGGTACCGTCGTGCCCGAGCTTTTCCGAGGCGGCATGGCTGTCCTGGCTCATGACAATATCGCTCCACTGCGGCTCGCGATGCTGCGCCAAGTCCCACGCGAGCGTGGCATAGCGCGGACCGAAGCGAACAAAGGGGATCAGCAAGAGCAGCCAAACAATGGCGCGCCATCGTCCCAGCAGCGTGTAACCGCGCGCGGCCGCGAGCGCCATTACGGGCAGCAACTGGAAGTAATAGCGCGGGAAAAATCGCCAGCCCGCGGCCACTGCCATCAAGGAAAGCAGCAGCCAGACGGCCATCCGCCATTGTTTCTCTTTCCAGTACGCGAATCCAGCCGCCACGATCAGCGCGCAGTGGAAGCCGGCCCAGCTTAAAGTACGCGTGATCCCAGTCGAGAGCGCGAACGATTGTTTCGAATACAATGCGCCCCATTCCCAGACTTCCTGTAGATAAGGATTTCCAAAAATCGCCAGCGCGGCCAGATTTGGAAGAGCAAATCCAGCCAGCAGTAGCGGCCAGGAGCGCCATGTCCAGAGCGCGCACGCGGCCAGCACGAACGCGGCTTTGGGATTCTCGAGCATGGCGGCGCCGGCTGTTAATCCGCTCCAGAAAGCCCGCCCGCGCCAGGCCAGATAAACAGCGGCGAAATGAGGCAACACCAGCAGCAAATCCGGAGCCAGCGCCATCACCGCCGATGGAATTCCGAAGGTCAGGAAAAATGCGATGAAGCACGCGGCTGCCAGCCCTTCGCGCGGGCCCCACATCTCGCGCGCGAATCGCCAGGCCATCGAGCAACAAAGAAAAACGAAGATCGCGCCGGCTATCCGCAGCGGCACTCCGATGCGAGCGTCCCACAGCAGATATGTGTATGCCGCGAGCGGCGGTTTGTCGAACCAAATGTCGCGATAGAGAAGTTTGCCGTCCAGAAGCTGGATGGCGGCCGCGGTGGGGTACGCTTCCTCCACCCAAACAATGCCGGCGTGACACAGCCGCGCGGCCAGCAATCCGCAGAATAGCAGCGCCAGCACGAATCGCTCGCGGGTTCCAGCAAGTGTGGAGTCTTTTTGAATATAACTGGTGTAGCACAAGCGTGATCCACTTAGAGGCTTCCTCCAACCACCGCGGCCATCGGCTGGACCAATTCCTGCACAATCAATTGCCGCAATTCAGCCGGGCGCGCCTGCAGGACTGGATCAACCAAGGCCGCGTTCAAGTGAACGGAATGCCCGCCAAGCGAGCTTATTTGTTGAAAGGCGCGGAGCAAATTCGGGTGTCGCCCGCCGACCTTCCCCCGCTCCGAGCGGCGCCCGAAGAGCTGCCGCTCGAAGTCCTTTATCAGGACGACGACGTGATCGCCATCGCGAAGCCTGCCGGCATGGTAGTGCATGCCGGCGCGGGGCGCCACTCCGGAACGCTGGTGAACGCGCTGCTGCATCGCTTCGAAAAATTGTCCGGCGTGGGCGGAGATCTGCGGCCGGGAATCGTGCACCGGCTGGACCGGCTCACCAGCGGAGTAATCCTGGTAGCCAAAACCGACGCCGCCCACCGCCATCTGGCGGCGCAGTTTTCCAACAGAAACGTCGAAAAAATCTACCTCGCCCTGGTGCACGGCCGCATGAAAACGGATGCGGGACAAATCAACAAGCCCATTTCCCGCGATCCAATTCGCCGCGTGCGCATGACCGCCAAATCGGCCGCCGGGCGCCAGGCCATCACCCAGTACAAGGTGCTGCGGCACTTCAAAGGCTACAGCTATCTGGAAGTGAAAATCGGCACCGGACGTACTCACCAGATTCGCGTGCATCTGGCCAGCATCGGGCATCCCGTAGCCGGCGACAAGCTCTATGGCGCGCCGCCCGCCACGCTGCCCCGCTTTTTCCTGCATGCGCACCGCATCAGCTTCACCAGTCCGTCATCCGGCGAGAGAATAACCATCACTGCGCCGCTAGCGCCGGAACTCCAGGAATTTCTCGATGCTCTCCACAAGTCAGCGCCGCCGGTCCCCGCAGCGCTCCCATCCGGAAAGCGCTAGAGTTTAAGCAGTACCTGGTTCCCTTGGGGATGTGTCTGCCTTCCCCGTGTGCGCGAGAGCCGTCTCCCTCTCCTTCCGCCGTCTATTTTGCGAGGAGGTGAGCACCCTGTCTCAATCCACCGTGCTGCGCTATGGCTTTGCCGCGGTGAGCACCGCGCTCGCAGTCTGTGTACGGCTGCTGCTTGACCCGGTACTCGGCGATGCCATTCCATTGCCGACACTGCTGCTCGCCGTCCTCTTCACCGCTTGGTACGGGGGCACTCGGCCGGCCTTGCTGGCGGTAATCCTGGGCGCTGTTTCCGTGGATTATTTTCTGTTCCCGCCGCGCGGCAGCTTCTTTTTCCATTCCGCGGCCCAGTACATTGGCATGGCGTTTTTCGTCGTGGTGGGCGTCGGCATCGCATTGATCGGCGGAGCGATGCATAACGCACCCGCTGAAAATATAAAAAGACTTGAGCAGGCCCGCGACGCGCTGGCGCAAACCGGCACCGGCGTTTGGAATTGGAACATCCCCGCGAATACCGTTCAGGCGGATGAACATTGCCTGGAACTCTTCGGTTTTCCGGCTGGCCAACTCCCGCGAACATCCCAGGAGTTTCTCGCCCTCATCCTACCTGAAGATCTCCCGCGGGTCCAGGAAGCGATCAGGGCCTCCATCGAAAACGGCGCGGAATTCAACACGGAATACCGCGTGGTCTCGCCGCCGGGGTCCCTCCGGTCCGTGGCCACGCGCGGGAAAGCCATTTTTGTTGGAGCAGCGCCGGCCCGCCATTTGGTGGGCGTTTGCTGGGATGTCACCGAGCTCCGCGAGCCGAGGAAAATCTCCGCGAAGCCGCTACAAAGCTGGTTACAGAGCGAAAATTCCGGGACCTGCTCGAAGCGGCGCCGGACGCCGTGGTGGTGGTAAACCAGGCCGGGAACATCGTTCTGGTAAATACGCAGGTGGAGAAGCTGTTCGGATACCCGCGGGAAGAGCTGCTGGGCCAGGCCATGGAGAAGTTGGTGCCGGAACGCTTCCGCGGGAATCATCCCCGGTACCGCACGGAGTTTTTCTCGGATCCGCACGTGCGTGCGATGGGTGCGGGCATCGAATTATTCGCGCTGCGCAAGGATGGAACGGAATTCCCGGTGGAGATCAGCCTCAGCCCGCTCCAGACCGAGGATGGTCCGCTGGTTTCCAGTTCGATTCGCGACATTACCGAGCGCAAGCGCGCGGAAGAAGTCCGCGAGCAACTGGCCATCATCGTGGATTCTTCCGATGACGCCATCATCGGCAAGACCATGGAAGGGATAATCACCAATTGGAACAAGGGCGCCCAACGCCTTTACGGATATTCCGCGTCAGAGATTATCGGGAAGCCGATTTCGATTCTTCTGCCGCCCGACGATGTCTACGAACTGCAGCACATCATGGCCAGCGTCGCCCGCGGCGAGAGCATTGATCAGGGAGAAACCGTCCGGCGAAGAAAAGACGGAACCCTGGTGGATGTGGCCATCACTGTATCGCCCATCAGGAATGCGCTTGGAAATGTCACCGGAGCCTGCAGCATCGCCCGCGACATTAGCCAGCGGAAGCGTACCGAACAGGAAATTCTGGACCTCAATCGCCGGCTGGAGGGAGCGGCCGTGCACGCGGAAGCCGCCAATCTGGCCAAAAGTACGTTTCTGTCCACCATGTCGCACGAAATCCGTACCCCGTTGAACGCCATTCTCGGGTACGCGCAGTTGATGGCGCGCGATCCCGGCCTGGGAGCTGACGCCAAAGAGAATCTCCAGATCATCGGCGGCAGCGGCGAGCATCTGCTGGCGCTGATCAATGACGTCCTGGACATGTCCAAGATTGAAGCCGGCCGCACGGAACTTAAACCCTCCACTTTTAACCTCTACCGAATGCTGGATGATCTGGCGGCGATGTTTCGCCTGCGGGCCCAGGCGAAGGGCCTGGAATTCGAAATGGTAGTGGATGGCGAAGCCGCGGCGTATGTGATTGCCGATGAACGCAAGATTCGCCAGACGCTGATCAACCTGCTCGGAAACGCCATCAAGTTCACCCAGCACGGCCATATCAAGCTGCACGCCACTTTGGATAAAAAAGTTGGGGATCAGTTGGGGCTGGTATGCCAGATTGAGGACACAGGTTCGGGCCTCACCAGCCAGGAACAAGAGAAGCTGTTCGAGCCTTTTCACCAGGCCAAACGTGGTTTGAACACGCCGGAGGGAACCGGGCTGGGGTTGGCCATCAGCCGGCAATTTGCGCGTTTGATGGGCGGCGACATCACTGTCACCAGCGACCCAGGCCGAGGCTCCATCTTCCGCTTGGAGATCCCCATCGAAGGCGGCGACCGAGGCCTGGCCATGAGGAGCATTGCGCCTCGTCACGTGATTGGCTTGCGCGCGGGGACAAATGTCCCCAAGGTCCTGGTGGTCGACGATCAATTTGAGAACCGGGACTGGCTGGTGAAACTGCTGGCGGCGGTGGGGTTCTCCGTCCAAGGCGCCGAGAACGGCGAGTTAGCTATCCGCAGCTGGGAAAGCTGGAAACCAGAATTGATTTTGATGGATGTGCATATGCCGGTGATGGATGGCCTGGAGGCCACCCGGAGAATAAAGGCGGACCCGCGTGGAAAAGAGACCGCGATTGTCGTCCTGACGGCCAGCGCTTTAGCTGAGGACCGCCGTAAGGTCGCTCACAGCGGGGCGGACGATTTCCTGTCGAAGCCGTTGCGCGACGACGATCTGCTGGAGAAGATGCGCGCCCTGTTGGACGTTACCTATGATTACGATGAACCTCAGGAAATGACCGCGGAGCCGAACCCGGAAACGCTTGGACGGCTGCCTGCCGATCTGGCGGGAAAAATCCGGAATGCCACTTTGGACGGTAACAAGAGACTTTTGAATGAGCTGATCCAGGAAGTAGGTGACGTGGGTTGCGCTCACACTTTGCAGCAGCTTGCCGATAAGTATGAATACGACACTATGACGCGGCTGCTGGATGAAGCGGTCCGCCGGTGAGGGAGCCAGGCCATGCTTCAAAGCGACATCATGATCGTGGACGATACTCCCGCCAACCTGAAACTTTTGGAAGATATGCTGCTTCAGGAAGCATATGAAGTCCGTTCCTTTCCACTGGGCAGACTGGCGCTGGCGGCGGCGCTCAAAAATCCGCCGGATCTGATTCTGCTGGATGTCAATATGCCGGAGATGAACGGCTACGAAGTCTGTGAGCGTCTGAAAGCCGATGGCACCCTCGCCCCTGTCCCGGTCATCTTCCTTAGCGCCCTGAACGAAACCCAGGACAAGGTAAAGGCTTTCCACGCGGGCGGCGTGGACTATATATCCAAGCCGTTCCAGATTGAAGAAGTTCAAGCCCGCGTGGAGACGCACCTCAAGCTGCATCAGCTTCAATGTGCACTGAAGCGGCACAACGAACGCCTGGAACAGGCCGTGGCGGAGCGTACCCGGGAGCTGGCCGAAGCCCATGGCCGGCTGACCATTCTGGACCGTTCCAAGACCGACTTCCTGCATCTCATCTCGCATGAGTTCCGAACGCCTCTGAACGGGCTGCTCGGCGTGGGCGAGCTGATTTTAGGATCAATGCCGTCTACCGCGGATAACCTCGAACTGGAGGGTTTGTTCCGGCGCTCGCGCCTTAGAATTCTCTCCATCCTGGAGGACGCACTGCTGCTCGGCGAGATAGACGTGAACGGGGAACAATTCAGGCCTGCTCCGGTCTCATTCGATGCCGTGCTCAGCCGCGCCATCGAACGAGCCAGCGAGTTCGCCAAATCGCGTTCCGTCAAGCTTGCTCCGCCCTGCGCCGATTTGGCGTTGGTTCTGGGCGATCAGGATCTATTGGTTCGGGCGCTGCACGCGCTGCTGGAGACTGCCGTCAAATTTTCGGGCGATGGCTGCACGGTCCGGCTGTCCAGGGACCCGGCGGCTGTTTCCCCCGGCCTGGTAATCGAAAGCCAAGGCAGAACCATTCCGGAGCTCGCGCTGCCTAGGTTTTTCGACCTCTTCTCCATCGCGAAAGCCATTGTCCCCGGCGGAGACCTGGGGCTAGGCCCGCCCATGGCCCACCGCATTCTCTCCTTATTTGGAGCTTCGGTAGGCGTCCGGAACCTGGAACCACCGGGAATCCGATTCACAATATCGCTAAAAGAAGCGCCGGCCTTGCACTCCATGCAGGGCGTGAAGTCCTTAGCGGGCGCGCTTGAGGATCGACCCCGCGATCGCGTCCAGCGGTAGAACTTCGTCCACGGCGCCGCGCTTAATGGCCTCATTGGGCATTCCGAAAACTACCGACGTCGCTTCGTCCTGCGCAATTGTGGCCGCACCGGCCTCTTTCATTTCCAGCATTCCCCGGGCGCCGTCGTCGCCCATCCCGGTCATAATCACCGCCACCGCATTCTGTCCCGCGTAGCGCGCCGCGGAACGGAACAGCACATCCACCGAGGGGCGGTGGCGTGAAACCAGCGGCCCGTCTTTTATGTCCACGTAGTATCGCGCGCCGCTGCGTTTCAGCAGCAGATGGTGATTGCCGGGCGCAATCAGCGCGCGCCCGCGCAGAACGGTATCGTTCGACTCGGCTTCCTTCACGGTGATCTCGCACAGGCTGTCCAGGCGGTTGGCGAACGCCCGGGTGAATACTTCCGGCATATGCTGTACCACTACAATTCCCGGGGCGTCCGCCGGCAGAACTTCAAGCAGCGAGCGTAGCGCCTCCGTGCCGCCGGTCGAGGCGCCGATCACCACCACCTTCTCGGTGGTTTCGAGCACCGCCGTCCGGGCGCGGGAGAGAATGGCGTCCGCGGTGAGCTTCGGCTCCACTTCACGGATGGGCGCGCCGACTTTCAAGCGGGCGGCCGCCGCGCCCTTCACCGCCTGGCAAAGAATAATGCGCGACTCCTCCAGGAACTGCTTGGTCCCCATCCGTGGCTTGGCGATAATATCCACCGCCCCGTACTCCAGCGCTTTGAAGGTGTTCTGCGCCCCTTCTTCGGCCAAAGAGGAGCAGATGATCACCGGAATCGGATGCTGGCTCATGATTTTCTGCAGGAAGGTCAGGCCGTCCATCCGGGGCATCTCAATATCCAGCAGGATGACATCGGGAATCTCATCGCGCATCCGTTCGGCGGCGACGAAGGGATCGCTGGCCGTGCCGATTACCTCAATCGCCGGGTCTTGGGACAGTACTTCACTCATGGTCTGCCGAACGACGGCGGAATCGTCGACGATGAGGACGCGAATTTTGGGTTGGCTCATGATTGCATAGCGGCCTTTACTACCGCTGCTCTTTCCAGGCAGCCAGTCGGTGCAGCAGCACTTCCCCAGTGCCGGTGTGGAAGTGTATTCTCCGGCCGCGGATTCCGCCCAGGTCGGAGGCGGACACTTGGAAACCTTCCGCCGCCAGCACCTCTATCGCCGCCTGGCAATTCAGGGCGCCTACGGTGGGCCGCGAAGTCTGCACCTCAAAGACCGGAAGAACATCGGCGCCGCCGAACAGTTTCACTTCCAGTTCATCCCGGCGCGCCCCCAGCGCGTCAAACTGCGCGGCCAGGTAACGAATGCTGAAATCGATGTAGCGGTGACCCTCAGAGACGGTGAAGGTTGAGGGCCGGTTGAGTGGACATCGGGGCAGAACGCCATGGCACATGGCGCCTGCGCCCAGCCGCGCGCTCCAGAACGTCACCCCCACGCACGATCCCAAAATTGTCCGCAGAATCGAAGGGCTTCGCGCCAGGTACAATTCTCCCGGTTGCAGGTCCAGGTCCGGCAGAATCAATGCGGCATCCGCCATCAGGGCTTCCTGTAGACGGCCGGCGCGACCGGAATGAGCGGCAAGTCCATTCCTTGCAGAGATTCGGAATGGCCCGCGAAGAAATACCCGCCCGGCGCCAGTTGCCGGGTGAGCTTTTCCAGAAGCCGCACCTGAGTGGCCCGGTCAAAGTAGATAATGACGTTCCGGCAGAAGATGATTTCCGGCAGCTCAGCCAGGCCAAAATCGGAATCCATGAAATTCAAGCGCCGGAACTCAATCAGCGCGCGCACTTCGGGAACCACGCGAAACAGGTCCGACTCCCGATCGCGGCTGCGCATAAAATATTTTCTCCGCAGGTTCTGGGGAACGGGCGCCAGCAACTCCGATTTGAAAATTCCGAGCGCGGCCTTAGTCAATACAGCCGTCGAGATATCGGTTGCCAGCACGCGGAATCCGAAACCTGGCCGCGCTTCGGCATACTCGCTGAGCACCATGGCCAGCGTGTAAGGCTCTTCGCCCGTGGAGCAGCCGGCGCTCCACACCAATGACTTGCGCATGGCGCCCTTGCGCGCCGCCAGGTCCGGCAAAGCTTTGGCGATCAGGTAATCGAAATGCGCCGGCTCGCGGAAGAAGTCTGTCTTGTTGGTAGTGATGACATCGATCAGGTGAACCAGTTCGTTCTCTTGCCCCGCCCGGCCGAAAAGATGGTGGCAATATTCTCCGAAATCGGCGATGTTCAGGCTCTGAAACCTGCGCTTGATGCGGATCTCCACCATGGTCTTCTTATCGGCGCTTAAGTTGATGCCGGATTCGCTGTAAATCAGTTCGCGGAGCCGCTCGAAATCGGAGTTCGATAACCCTTCGGTCGGTGTACGCATGGTGGCTTAAAAGCGGGGCCGCGATCACCCGAGCCCCGCTCTTCCTCAGGCGTGTACTTCAGCCACCGGCTTGGTTAATTCCGCGCCTCGGACCGCCGATAGTTCCTCGGCGGAGAAAACACGGTCCATATCCAGGATCATGATGAACTGCGCGTCCCGCTTGCCCATGCCCTTGATGAAGTCGGTCCGGATCTGGGTGCCGATTCGGGGCGGAGGCTGAATCTGTTCCGGCTCCAGGTCAATCACTTCCTCCACCGAATCGGCCAGCGCTCCGATGACCGTGGATTCTCCTTCGAGCAGCATCTCCACTACCACGATGCAGGTGTTGACCGTTTTTTCCGTCTTGGACATCTCGAAACACAGGCGCAGATCCACCACCGGCACTACATTGCCGCGGAGATTGATGACGCCGCTCATGAAATCGGGCGTGCGGGGGATCTTGGTAATGCTCGTGAAATCGAGCACTTCCCGCACCTTGGAGACGTCGGTTGCGTACACTTCGTCCCCCAATTTGAATGTGAGGTATTGCCGCGTGTCGGTGATTTCGGTAACGCTCATAATGGGTTCCTTTCGCGTCCTTTTAGAAGCGTTCGAACTCTTTGTCAATCCGGTCGCCGCTCTCGCGCATCTTGAGAGCGACTCCGGATTTTGCGGCTTTCTTCAAAGCGCCCGGAGTGGGGTGATGCACTACCGCGTCCTGCAGCTTGTGTAACGACGCGGCCGGCTTGGCTGCTCCCGAATGTGCCGCCGAAGCTTGTCCCGTATCGCCGGTCCGGAAGAATCCGAGCGCGCTCAAAAGCTGGTCGGACTGGCCGGTCAGTTCCTCGGTGGTGGAGGCCATCTCTTCCGCCGCGGAAGCGTTCTGCTGGATCACCTTTTCGAGTTGTTGCAGCGCCTTGTTGATCTGTTCCGAGCCAGTGTCCTGTTCCTTGCTCGCGGCGGTGATTTCCTGCACCAGTTCCGCGGTCTTCTGGATGTCCGGCACCAGTTTGTCCAGCATCTCTCCGGCCTTCTCGGAGACTTTCACGGTGGTTCCGGAGAGATGGTTGATCTCGCCGGCTGCTTTCTGGCTGCGCTCCGCGAGTTTGCGAACCTCAGCCGCCACCACCGCGAAGCCCTTGCCGTGCTCCCCGGCACGCGCTGCTTCGATAGCGGCGTTTAACGCCAGCAAGTTGGTTTGCCGGGCGATCTCCTCAATGATGGAGATTTTGCTGGCGATTTCCTTCATCGCCCCCACCGCTTCCAGTACGCACTTGCCGCTCTCCTGCGCGTCCTTGGCCGATTTGGTGGCAATCTTGTCGGTTTGCTGCGCATTGTCGGCGTTCTGCTTGATATTGGAAACCATTTCCTCCATGGAGGACGATGCCTCCTCGGCGGATGCGGCCTGCGCGCTGGCGCCGTTGGAAACCTCTACCGAAGCCTGGCTGATGGACTGGCTGGCAGAGGAAACTTCGCCCGCTATAGTGCGGACGTCCGTCACCGTACGAGTAAGGCTGGCGACCATGGCGATCAGGGCCTGCATCAGCTTGTCCTGAGCCGAGCGCTCCCGAACGGAGACAGTTAGATTACCCTGGGCAATCTCCTCGGCCGCGTGCGTGACTTCACCCATGGCCACGATCAGCGTGTTCAGATTGTTTTTGATGGTATTGAATTCGCCGTGGTAGGTGTCGGTGATTTGCGGCGGTAGATCCCCCTTGCTGATGCGTTCCACATAGTTGGCGGCGACATTCAGAGGAGTGATAACCGCATCCAGAATGGCGTTTACGCCGCGCACGATGTTGGCGTACGCGCCTTGAAACTCATCCTGATTGCCGCGTTCCAGTAACTTTCCTTCTTTGGAAGCGTCGGTAAGCCGAGCCAGTTCCTTTTGCAGGCCTTGCAATACCGTGCCCACATTGTTGACGGCCTGCTTCATCTTTTCGTGATCGCCTTTGTAGGTCTGCGCAATCAGCTCGTCGATCTTCCCGCTGGAAATCTGGGCGAGAATGCGGTTGCCTTCGCCGATGGGCAGCAGGATGGCATCCAGCATGGCGTTGACGCCGCGCACAATCTCGGCATACGCGCCTTGAAAATGTTCCGGCTTGCCGCGTTCGGAAAGTTGCCCTTCGCGAGAGGCATCGATGAGGCGGCCCAGCTCCTTTTGAAGCGTTTGCACCACCGTGCCTACATTATTGACGGCCTGCTTCATTTTCTCGTGATCGCCCTTATAGGTCTGCGCGATCAGCTCGTCGATTTTGCCATTGGAAATCTGGGCGAGAATGCGGTTACCTTCGCCGATGGGCAGCAGAATGGCGTCCAGCATGGCGTTGACACCGCGGACAATATCGGCATAGGCGCCGCTGAACTGTTCGGGCTTGCCGCGATCGGAAAGCTGGCCGTCTCTCGAGGCGTCGGTGAGACGCATCAATTCCTTTTGCAAGCCCTGCACCACGGCGCCGACGTTGTTGACCGCCTGCTTCATCTTTTCGTGATCGCCTTTATAGGTATGAGCAATCAGCTCATCGATCTTGCCATTGGAAATCTGGGCGAGAATGCGGTTGCCTTCGCCGATGGGCAGCAGAATGGCGTCCAGCATGGCGTTGACGCCGCGCACGATGTCGCCGTATGCACCTTGAAACTGTTCGGGCTTGCCGCGCTCGGAAAGCTGTCCCTCACGCGAGGCATCGGTCAGACGCATCAATTCCTTTTGCAAGCCTTGCACCACGGCGCCCACGTTGTTGACCGCCTGCTTCATTTTTTCGTGATCGCCCTGGTACGTCTGCACAATCAGCTCATCGATTTTCCCGCTGGAAATCTGGGCGAGAATGCGGTTGCCTTCGCCGATGGGCAGCAGAATGGCGTCCAGCATCTCGTTTATGCCTTGCACCACTTCCCGATGGGACCCCTGAAACTGGTCCACCTTGCCGCGTTCATCCAGACGGCCCTGACGCGAGGCCTCCACCAGGCGCATAACTTCGTGCGACATGCGCTGCATATCCTGGTCAGCCGTTTTCCCGGTGTGACCCGCATCGGCGCGCTGGTCCAGCGAACCGTATTCCAGAACGGCCGTGCCGCCGTTCGCGAAGCTCTCGGAGTGTTTCTTGCCGTTTGCTCTGCGTACCATCGATATTGTTCTCCTTTTCGAACCAATCGTTTTTCTAATTTGAATGTTTGCCCACACCCGGCCGAACCTTCGCCCGGGGAGAGCGCTTGTTCTGAGACACGCTCTGGACAACGTTCTGCACCAGCCGGTGCGGATCGAGAATCAGAGCCACGGTGCCATCTCCAAGAATGGTGGCTCCGGAGACCACCTGTACGTTTCGATATAACCTGCCCAGATTCTTGATCACGGTCTGATGATCGCCGAGCACCTGGTCCACTACGAAACCATACTTGCCGTGCTCGGTTTCCACCACCATGATCTGTTCCGGTTCGGGGCGCACGCTCTCCATTTGGAAGTACTCGCTGAGACGGATGTAGGGGATGAGAGCGCCGCGCACATTGGCCATGTGTTTGCCGTGCGACTCCAGAATGTCCTGACGGGTCAGCTCCACGCATTCCAGGCTATTGGCCAGCGGCAGCACGAAGTGCGCGCGGCCCACGCGGACCAGCAGCCCATCGATGATGGCCAGGGTAAGAGGAAGGCGCAGGGTCACCGTAAGGCCGGTTCCCGGCGTACTGTTGATGTCGATGGATCCTCTCAACCCCTCCACGCTTCGCCGTACTACATCCATGCCCACGCCCCGGCCGGATACTTCGGTCACCTGGCGCGCGGTGGAAAATCCGGGCGCCAGGATGAACGAGAAGATCTCCGATTCTGACAGCCGCGTGGCGGCGTCTATCAGGCCTTGCTCCATGGCCCGGGCCCGTACCCGCTCTACATCCAGGCCGCGGCCATCATCGCTGATCCTGATCAGGACATTCGCTCCGGAGTGCCGCGCGGAAAGGTGAATGGTCCCGGTGGGGGGTTTGCCCGCCGCGCGGCGCTCTTCCGGTGTCTCGATCCCATGATCCATGCTGTTGCGGATCAGATGAACCAGCGGATCGTTCAACTGATCGATGACCGTCTTATCCAGTTCCGTCTCGGCGCCGTCAATGGCCAGCTCAACGTCCTTATGTAATTCGATTCCCAGGTCGTGCACCAGCCGGCGCGACCGTTCAAACGTAGTTTTGAGCGGCAGCATGCGGATGCTCATCGAATTTTCCCGGAGGGCCGCCGTCAGCCGGTCCACCGACTCCGATATCTCCAGGATGTCCGCATCGTCGCGCCGAGCGGCCACCTCGCTCAGCCGCGCCTGCACCGTGACTAACTCACCCACCAAGTTCACCAGTTGATCCAACCGTTCGGTGGAGACGCGAATACTCGAGGCCGCTCCCGAGACACCGGCGCTACGCGTTTCCGGACTTGGCCTGGCCGAGGCAGCCACCGGCGCCCCCCCTTTGTTGGCCGGATCCGCCGCCTGCTCGATGGAAAGCTCGCAATCGTCCTCGACGAAGATGAAGACATCGCGGATCGCCTCCGGCGCGGCAGCCGTGGTCAGAACCATATCCCAGGCCAGATAGCAGCGCTCCGGATCGATCTCGATGAGTGCAGGAACGGCGGCCGTGTCCAAGGTGATCCGCAGCTGGCCCAAGGCCCGCAATTCGGCCAGCAGCAGAAATGGGTTGATGCCATTCAAAAGAATACCTGGCCCAGGCCGGAATGAGATGTGCCAGGCGCTAACCGGGCCGCTCGCGGCCACCGGGTCCGAGGCGGGCGATGGCAGCCCTATTTCGCCTGCGGAGTCCGCATCGCCGGTCAACAGAGCCAGCTCCGCCAGAATGCTTGCGGAGCGGTCCTGGTTAACCGTGCCGCGGCCGGCGGAATCATCCAACATGGTCTTGATCTGATCGCCGGCGGCCAGCGTGAGGTTAATCAGCTCCGCGGTGGCCGCCAGGCGTCCATCCCGCAAGCGGTCAAAAGCGGTCTCCAGATTGTGCGCAAAACCCGCGATGTCGTCAAAGCCGAACATCGCGCCCGATCCTTTGATGGTATGCAGGGCCCGGAAGGCGCGTCCGACAATCTCGCGATCGTCGCGGTTTTGATCCAGCTGCAGCAGCGCTGCTTCCAGTTCCGCCAGCAGCTCGCGCGCTTCCTCCTCAAAGGCCTGTTTGTACTTGTCAATCATGCAAGCACTCTTTTGACCGCCGCCAGCAGTTGTTGGGTAGCGAAGGGTTTCACGATCCAGCCGGTGGCCCCGGCCGCCTTGCCCTCCATCTTGCGCGCCTCCTGGGACTCCGTGGTCAGCATGAGGATCGGAATTCCTTTGTACGCCGGATTGGCCCGAATACTTCGGATCAGCCCTATCCCGTCCAGGTTCGGCATGTTCAAATCGCTGATGATCAGGTCCACGGTCTTGCTGAGCTTGGCCAGCGCGTCTTTTCCGTCCACGGCCTCGATCACGCTATAGCCGGCATCGGACAACGTGACCTTCACCATCATTCTCATGGTGATTGAATCGTCCACGGCCAAAATTGTCTTGGGCATTGGTTATTGTGGATTCCGAAGGCCTGGAAACGCCTCAAAGCCCGCAGCTCGCACCGCTCCCGCCCCCTCTTCGGTCATGCGGATCATGGACTTGATGCCCCGGCCCATGGCATCACGCCCGGCGGCCCACAGTAGCTGCATCACGGTTATGTCGAACTCCCCGATTCGCTCCATATCCACTTGTAGATCCATCCCCGCCTCTAGCCCATCGAGCAATACCTGCTTGAGTTCCTGCGCGGCGGCGATAGTAAGGTCGCCCTCCAGCCGGATGATCGAAATGGACTCACCTCGCTCGATAGTTATAGGCAATCCTCTACTCCCAGCGAAAAATCATGGCGCCTAAGAGCACTGTTATGATTACGTGGCACTCTTTGGTGTTATCGGCGAATTCGACGTTTCCGACATATTCCCCGATGGCTGATGGCTGGAGGCAGAGGACGCTCCAGTCGCTGGTCCTGAAAGTGCAAGCTCGATAGCTGGCGTCGGGTTTTTTGAAGCTGCTCACTCGCCAACCCGGCCCCAAAAAAGGAAAAACCATGAAACCCAGCACGAAAGATCAAGTTCAAGGCAAGTTCCACGAAATCAAAGGCAAAGTGAAGGAGAAAACCGGCCAGGCCACGAAAAATCCGAACTTGATGGACGAAGGCCAAGCGGAAAAGGTCTCCGGCAAAATCCAGAAGAAAATCGGGCAGGTTGAAAAGGTATTCGAGCAATAATTACTGCAGGCCGATAATTACCGTCAGGCTGTTGCTCTGCGCACCGCCCGCCTGGATGGCCAGCGCGTAATTTCCGGGCGCCAGGTCTGGCACGATCAGTGTCACATTGAACACGCCGACCATTCCGGGCGTGAGGCCGGCCGATAGCACTGCGGTTTTCTCGCCGCCCATGCCCGCGCTCAGCGGAACGATGACACTGGCCGGCGAGCCCGCGGGCGCCGCAACGCCGGTGGGCACCGATGGCTCGGTTGGACCCAAGCCTGTCGCGAACACCAGTAGCGTGCTTCCTGGCGCCGCTGCATGGCCGCTTCCGTTTACTGTTCCATCCTGGTTGAGAGCGACGAAAATACCGGGCGCCGTCTCTTGCACTTTTAGCGCCGCGGGCGCGGACTGGCTAGTGCCGCGCAGCGCCACCACGGTTGCAATTCCACCGAGCGTTTCATAGGGGATTTGCGCGTTGATTTGACCTGGGCTGGCGGAAAGCAATGGGGCTGGAAGACCATTAATCAATATGCGGGTGTCCCCGAGAACTGTAGGCAGCGGATTCTGGGAAGCCGCTTCGGCGGCAGTTGCCAGATTGGTTCCATACACGGAGACAATGGAGCCTGGGGCTACAGCGCCAGCTCCGTTCCCGGCCGAGTTCAAGATCACGTTAATTCCCGGCGAATTGGGAAGCCCGAAGACGGCCACGCTGTTTCCCGTGCCCACGTAGACCTTGCCGTTGGCAATGGTCGGCGTCGAGAATTTTATGTAGGGGCCGGTGAAGCTGCCGCGGTAAAGTTCGTTGGCCAGGTTGGTGGCATCATACGCGTGCAGTCCATCGCGTTGGATGCTCCAAACGATGCCATCCATCCCTCCGTTGGCCGAAATGCTGGGCACGGATCCCATGCCGGGAATGGCTGCGCCGCTCTGCGATGACGGAGCCTCCGCCAGCAGTCCTTTCGAGAGGGGGAAAGCCTTGAGCGCATCGTTCTGGCCGCTGAAAAACACAGTGTTGTTGAAATAAGCCGGTATCCCATACAAAGGCCCGATGGCCGTTGGAAGGGATTGGACGATCTGGCTGTCGCCGGAGGGTGAAAAATGTCCCATGCTTTCGCGGTCGATCACATAGATGCGGCCCTCTTTACCGCCGGTAACCAAGATGTGCGGATGCTGGGACGTGCCGGCCGAATCGGGCAGCAAAAGCGCTCCGCTGGACCCGAGATCGATATCCTTTACGTCCAGTTGGCCGGCGTTGAATGGCGTGAAGTAGTCCGTCACCCGAAGCCCGTGGGATACGGAAAGCTTGATCACGCTGTCACCCAGATCCGCGCCGCCGGCCGCGGCATCGAAAGTTCCGTTGCCGGTGACAATATATATGTTGCCGTTGCCGTCGGCCGCGGGCGCCGCTCCGCTTTGCCAGATGGAGCCCGCTTCCCAGTTCGGAGTGCTGGTGTAAACGGCCACGCGATCGAGTGTTTTTGCGTCGTAGCTAATCAGCCAGCCGTGGTAATTTCCGGAATCGCAATGGGATGACCAGGACGTATACACCACCCCGTTCAGCAAAAGCAGCCCTGCCCGCTCTTTGTACAGCCAGGGCTTGAATGTCACTGCGGTGGTTCCATCGCCAGTTCCGGGCAGCGACGCTTCAATCACCACCGGACTGCCGGGTTTCTCTTCGCCGGTGGCCACGTCCAAGGCGTGCAGCCGATGCACATACGTTTGGCCGAAATCTTCCAGGGTCATCGCCACTACATAGAGCGTTCCGGTACTGGGATCGATTACCGGGGTGCCGGTGATGCCCACCTCGGGCGTGATCGCCTGGCAGCCCAAAGTATTGGCCGGGGCCGAGGTGATTCCAGCGGCCGGATTGATGAAGCTCGCCTGCCACAGCGGGGACGCGCTCTGGTCGGCATCAAAGGCGTACACGCTATTGTGTTCGGTGACGATGAACACTACATTGTGGAGACCTTTTCCGGGCACGTTCAATCCCCACATGTACAATGGCTGGCCGTAAACCTGCCCGTCCACCGGATAACTGAAGAGCGGGCCGAACTCACCCGCCTGAAGACGCGCCGGCGTCAGAATGGTCTCATTCAGATTCTGGCCGGTGCGGGAAAGATCGCTGTGATACGTGAGGACGTTGACCTGGCTGTTCAAGCAGACAACACTAAGGATGCAGCCGGCTATTCCACGAATCATCATGCTGCTCAATTATTGCGTACTTCCGCTAAAAGGCACCGGCTCCCTTAAAGAAGCTGTGAAAAAATCGGTTGGCAGACGGAAGCGTCTGCCCCACAAGTGGCACAGGCGCTTCCGCCTGCGAACCGATTTTTTCGCAGCTAGAAGATGAACTTGAGCGCCAGCTGCAGCAACCGCGGCGGACCCGCCTGCAGGATCTGCCCAAACGCCGGCGATTCCAAATCATTTTCCGGGAGCCCGAAATTCGGATGGTTCAGCAGATTGAAGCATTCCGCGCGGAATTGCACGCGCCGGTGCTCGTCAATCGCGAAGTACTTGAAGAGGGAAAGGTCGACATCTTCGATCCCCGGGCCGCGCACTACGTTGCGCCCTTCGTTGCCGAACTGGCCGGCCTGCGTAACCGGGTCGAGCTGCAGAAAAGGCGCGCGGCTCACCCATTCGTTCGGCGTGTGCGGCTGCCCTTGGTTTGGATCGGAAATCAGATCCGGCCGGCTGGAGTAGAAACCGGTAATTTCCGGCGCGCTGCCCTGGAGCGAAACGTCGGCGCTGTCGTAGACGGTAAACGGCGTGCCGCTGGAAATACTGGTGATGGTGTTGAGCTGCCAGCCGTTGGTAAGGAACGCGCCGGCCTTCGGCGCAGTATGCCAGAGCGGCAGTGCCCAGGTTCCGCTGAACACGAACCGGCTGCGGGCATCGAACAGCGAAGGACCGTGCTCAGCCCGCAAATCGAAGGGATTTTGCGCCAGATCGTTTTCCCCGGCCACCAGCGTGGGCGCCGAACCGGCTACGTTCAGCGTCGAAATATAATCCAGACTCTTTGAGAACCAGTACGACGCCAGGAAGCTCAACCCGTGCGAGTACTGGCGTGAGAAAGCAATTTCGAGCGCGTGGTAAGTGGAACTCGAGTCATCGGCGATCAATCCAACCGATCCGTAATTGCAAATGCCGGCCGCGTTGCAAGTGGTGTGCTCGCGGATCTCATTGTTGTTGTTCGCGGTGACGCCCGGTCCATAGATGCTGGGATTGGCTTCGATAAATCGCGGCAGATGCGTGCCCTTGTTGCCCACATAGCGGATGTCCAGCAGGTAATCCTTGGCGATGGCGCGCTCAATTGAAAAATTCCAGTTCTGCGAATACGGCGGCAGCGCTCCCGACTGCAAGGTAAGCACGGTGGCCGGCGCGACAAAAGTTTGGCCGCCAAACGGCGGCGGGCTGCTTCCATAAGGGTTCGCGATGTTAAATCCCGGACCGGGCAACTGATACGCCTGAGTCCAGGGCAGGGCACTGACGGCTCCCTGCAGCGGACCTCCGGTGCCGTTGGTGAAGCCGTCATAGAAAATGCCGTAGCCGGCACGCACGATGGTTTTGTTTCCTCCAAATGGATCCCAGGCCACGCCCACGCGCGGCATGAACTCGTGATAATCCACCGGAGCGATGCCGTCGGGCACGCCCGGATCGCCGGGAAACAGCAACCCCTCCGGCGCTTGCGGGTAAACCGTCGATTGCCGGCCCGGCTCCCAGGCGTTCATGCGATTCCGGATATCGACGTAAGGCGTGTTGACTTCATATCGCAGACCGAGGTTGAGAGTGAGGCGCGGCGTGATCCGGAATTCGTCCTGCGCGTAGCCGGCGGTGATCCACTTGCGAAGCCCGCGGTCAAACTGCCCGCCTCCCTGGAAGAACTGCACCGATTGTCCCAGCAGAAAACTTGCGAAGGAATCGCTGGCGGGGAAGGGAGCGAACACGAAAAACCCGTTGGTGGCGATTCCGAACAGGACGTTGATCTGCTCTCGTGTAATCTCGGCGCCGAATTTGAGGTTATGCCGGCCGCGCGTCATGGCCACCGCATAGGATCCCTGATAGTCGTTCTGATAAGTATTCTGTGGTCCGGTAATGGGATTTCCGAGCGACGCGTAGCCGCTCACAATCAGATACGGAACGCCCTGGTTCAATCCGAGAGTGGGCTGGTATTGGAATCCGAGATCGCTTCCGGGCGTGTGGTTGGTGGCCTGTCCGGCGAAGAACACATTGCGAAAAAAAGAGCCCTGCACGGTTTGCACAGTCTGCGGCGAAATTAAATGGACCCAGGAAGCGGTGACGGAGTTGGTGCGTATGGCGTCGGTTACTGGAAAGCCGGGAACACCGGCTCCGGCGATGGGCAGCGGATCGAACTCACCGAGAGACGAGGTGGAATAACGCGCGAAGAATTGGTCGCTCGAGCTGAAGTAGTGATCCAGGCGGAAGCCGCCCTGATCGTAGGTGGTGGATCCTAGCTGGGTAGATTCAAATACGTTGCCGCCGAGATTGGGCAGCGGATACAGTTGTTCCGCCGCCAGTGCGATGGGATTCTGCAGCGACGCCGGGATCATGTTGCCGGGAAACGGCTGGCCGGTGAACTTGTTGATGAGTAGCGCGGGCTGTCCGGTGGAGGGGTTGACCAGCCCTGAGAAATTTCCGGCGCGCTCAGCGGCCGTGGGTACGATGGCGGCCTGAGTTTTGCCTTCGGAATCGCGCTGGCCTTCGTAGTAGACGAAAAAGAAATCTTTGTCCTTCCGGATGGGCCCTCCCAATGTTGCGCCGTACTGATTGCGGTGCAGCGGTTCGGTTTGGGCGGCGAAGAAATTGCGCGAGTCCATGGCGTCGTTCCGCAGGAAATCGTAAAGGTCGCCGTGAAAGCTATTCGTTCCTGACTTGGTGACCACTGATGTTGTCGCGCCGCTGGTCTCGCCATATTCAGCCGGCGCGTTCAGCGTGAGAATGCGGAATTCATTTACGGCGTCCACTGGCGTGCGCAGCGCGTATCCGCCATTCACGCTGTCCACGTTGCTGGCGCCATCTAGCAGATAGTTATTCGATTCCGGCCGCTGGCCATTGACTGCGTAGGCCTGCCCGCTGCGCGCGATGCCGCCTGCTTCGGCCAGGCCCGCGGTCATGGGCGCAACTCCGGGCTGCAGCAGGCCCAGTTGCGTAAGGTCGCGGCCATTCAATGGAAGGTCCACCACTTGTAGCTCGGAAACAACATTGCCGATGGTCTGGCTGGTATCCACGGTAACGGCGGCGCCCGAAACGTTCACCACGCTGTGTTCGCGGGCGATTTGCAGTTGCACGGGCCAGGAAACAACCTGCCCGATGTCGAGGCGAATGGACGAAGCCGAATAGGGCGCGAATCCCTGGGCCTTCACTTCGAGCAGATACGTACCGATGGGCAGGTCGGAGAAATGGAACGCTCCCTGGCGCGAGGAGCGGACGGTTCGCGTGAGACCGGTTTGTGCGTTATGGACGCTGACTTCGGCGTTCGAAACCAGGGCCGAGGCCGGATCGGTGATTTGCCCTTCCAGCGTTCCAATGGGAGTCTGGGCCCGGAGCAAAACGCACAGACACACGTATGGCAAGGCGAATTTTCGCATCAGTTGCAAGATCCTCCCTGAAACTGTCTCTCAGTCTACGGATCTAGGCCGGTCTCGACAATAGTGGAAAACGATTATCTGTTGGTCCGCGTTTTATTCTTGGCCGGCGCGCGCCTGCCCCATGGCCGGGTGCTAAAATTGAGATCGTCCTCATGGAACGCGTTGCCAAATCGCTTGCCCGGCTGAAACTCTCCGATGCCATTTCCACCGAGGATCTGGCTCGCGCAGCGTGGCCGGCTGCGGTGGGCAAACGGATCGCGGCGCACGCCTCGGCAAAGTCAATGGTGCGCGATTCGCTGATCGTGGAAGTAGAGGACGCCGTCTGGCGGAAGAATCTGTTTCAGCTGCGCTTTCAAATTCTGGGAAAGCTTTCCGAGATTCTGGGCAGCGGCGTAATCCAGGATGTTGAATTCCGCGTGCCAACTGCGCCCAGACGGCCGCCCCAACCGGCGCGGCGGCTTCATGAATCGGATCCGGCCGACGAAGCCGAGCGAATCGACGACCCCGGCATGCGCATCGTATATAAGCAGGCGAGGAAAAAGGCGTCGGCGTGAAGATCACCGAGAGGGAAGTTCGCTACGTGGCGGACCTGGCGAATCTGAAGCTGAGTGACCAAGAGATCGGCCGCCTCTCGAAAGACCTGGACGAAATTCTGACGCACATTGATACCTTGAATGAGCTGGACACGTCTAATGTCCAGCCCATGGCGCAAGTGTTATACGATGCGGAGGAGAACGCCACGCTGCGCGACGATAAAGAGCGTCCCTGCCTGGGCAATGAGCTGGCGCTGGCCAATGCGCCGCTGGCAGGCGCCGGATATTTCAAGGTGCCGAAGGTGATTGAGCGATGAGCGCAGTCTCGTCGGGCGTCGCATCTCTCACCATCGAGCAAGTGCGCAAGGGATTGGCCGCGCGCGAATTCAGCGCCGTTGAACTGGCCCAATCCGCGCTCGAGTTCGCCCACGCGGAGAATCCCAAGACCAATGCCTATCTGCATTTTTCGCCGGAGCGCGCCTTGCACGCGGCGGAGCGGGTAGACCGCAAGCTCGAATCTGGCGAATCGGCCGGACCGCTGGCCGGCGTACCGGTAGCCGTCAAGGATGTGATCGTCACCAAGGGCGTTCGGACCACATGTGGGTCACGGCTGCTGGAGCGCTACGTTCCTCCTTACGACGCCACCGCGGTGATCCGCTTGGAGCAGGCCGGCGGCATTATTCTAGGCAAGACCAATTGCGACGAGTTCGCGATGGGTTCGTCCAACGAAAATTCCGCGTTCGGACCAGTGAAGAATCCGGTAGCGCCGGATCGCGTGTCAGGAGGATCGAGCGGAGGGTCGGCGGCCGCGGTGGCGCAAGGAACGGCTGTAGTCGCGCTCGGCTCCGACACCGGCGGATCCGTCCGGCAGCCTGCATCTTTTTGCGGCGTGGTGGGCGTGACCCCAACATATGGAAGGGTGTCTCGATATGGACTGGTAGCGTTTGCGAGTTCCCTGGATCACATCGGGCCGTTCGCGCGGACTGTGTCGGACGCGGCGCTGTTGCTTCAAACCATCGCCGGCCGCGATGAGAACGATGCCACGTCGGCCTTTGCGCCGGTGCCCGATTATGTTGCGGCGCTCAACGCGAATGTCAAAGGAACAAAAATTGGCCTGCCTCGCGAATATTTCGAAGGCTTGGCCTCGGAAACTGGCGACTTGATCTCGAAGGGCATTGAGCTGCTCAAGAAATTTGGCTGCGAGGTTCGCGAGATCAGCTTGCCGGCCACTAAATACGCTGTCGCGTGCTACTACATCATCGCCACGGCGGAAGCCAGCTCGAATCTGGCGCGATACGACGGCGTGCGTTACACCACGCGTGTGGAAGCGGAAACGTTAAGCGACATGTATCGGGCCACGCGCGGCGCTGGGTTCGGCGCGGAATGCAAGCGGCGCATCATGCTGGGAACCTACGTGCTGAGCCACGGCTACTATGACGCTTACTATCTGAAGGCGCAAAAGGTGCGAGCGTTGATCGCCGAAGATTTCCGCAAGGCGTTTACGGAAGTGGATGCAATTGTCGCGCCGGTGTCGCCGTCGCCGGCATTCAAGATTGGAGAGAAGATCGACGACCCGTTGGAAATGTATCTTTCCGATATTTACACCATCACTGGCGACCTTGCCGGCATCCCTTGCATGAGCATCCCCTGCGGGAAAACCGCCGCCGGACTTCCTGTTGGCATGCAGATTCTGACCAGACATTTTGACGAGACGGGTATGTTCCGCCTCGCTCACGCTTTTGAAAAAGCCGGCGGATTCGCCGGCTAAAATTACAGACTGAAGAGGAGACTACTATGGCTTTTACCCTTCCCCCGCTGCCCTACGCGTTTGACGCGCTGGAGCCGTACATCGACAAGCTGACCATGGAGATCCACCACGACAAACACCATGGCGCCTATGTCACCAATCTGAACAAGGCGCTGGAGCAGGCGCCGGCTCTTCAGGACAAGCCAATTGAGGTTCTGTTGGCTGATCATTGCTCCATCGTGCCGGAGCAGATCCAGACGGCAGTCCGCAACAACGGAGGCGGCCACGCCAATCACAGTATGTTCTGGCAGATTCTGGCGCCGGGCGCCGGAGGAAGTCCGGTTGGCAACGTGGCGCAGGCCATCAACAGCACTTTCGGAAGCTTCGATACGTTCAAGGAAAAATTCAACGCCGCGGCCACCGGCCGCTTCGGATCCGGCTGGGCCTGGCTGATCAAAGGCAGCAAAGGGCTGCAGATTACCTCCAGCGCCAATCAGGATTCACCGATCATGGAAGGCAACTATCCGGTAATGGGCCTGGACGTGTGGGAGCACGCGTACTATCTGAAATATCAAAACCGCCGGCCGGAATATATCGGGGCCTGGTGGAACGTTGTAAACTGGCCGGAGATCGAAAAAAGATTCAACGCCGGGAAGTAAGAAGATTAGCCGCGGATGAACGCGGATAAACGCGGATAAAGACGGCTTGTTTATCCGCGTTCATATACGGCTTTAATAAACAGGAGGCCCATGTACTTCGAGCAGTTCTACCTGACCTGTCTGTCGCATGCCTCCTACATGCTCGGCTCCGAGGGGATCGCGGCGGTTGTCGATCCGCAGCGCGATGTTGGGATTTATATTGAGGAGGCTCAAAAGAACGGGCTTTCCATCCAATACGTCATTGAGACTCACCTGCATGCCGATTTTGTTTCCGGGCATCAGGAGCTGGCCGCGCTGACTGGCGCGAAGGTGTATCTGGGCGCGAAAGCCGGGGCTAAGTTTCCGCATGTTGCCATCCACGATGGCGATGAACTGACTTTCGGAAAATGCAAGCTGCAGTTTCTGGAAACGCCAGGGCATACCATCGAGAGCATCTCGGTGGTGATAACCGATCTGGAAAAGCCGGAGCGTCCGATGAGCGTTTTGACCGGCGATACGCTGTTCATTGGCGATGTCGGCCGTCCCGATTTGTCCGGTGACATGACGCCGCAGCAGCTGGCCGGAATGCTCTATGACAGCCTACACACCAAACTCTTGAAGCTGCCGGACGACGTGCAGGTTTATCCCGCGCACGGGGCCGGATCGTTGTGCGGACGGCAGATGAGCTCTGAGCGCAGCTCCACCATCGGCCAGGAGAAATTGTCGAATTACGCTTTGCGCCCGTCCACGCGAGAGGAATTCGTGAAGCTGCTCACCGCCGAGCTTCCGGAGCGGCCCGGATATTTTGCGCTGGATGTCGAAATCAACCGCTCCGGCGCGGCGCCGCTCAAAGAGCTGGCGCCAATTCCGGCTTTCGGATCCGCCGAGCTGCTGGCCAAGCAGGATCAAGGCGCAATTGTTTTGGATACGCGTCCGGCTAGAGAATTTGGCGCGGGTCACATCCCCGGCTCCGTTCAAATTGGTTTGGCCGGCCAGTATGCCTCCTGGGCGGCCATCGTGTTGGGCCTGGATTCCGAGATCCTGCTGGTGGCTGAAGATGAAGAGAAAGTGGAAGAATCCCGCCTGCGTCTCACGCGGGTTGGGATTGAGCGCGTTACCGGCTACCTTAAAGACGGAATGGCCGGCTGGATCCGGGACGGAATGCCTGTCCGGCAGACATCGCAAGCTACGGCTGACCAGCTTCATCAACTGCTGGGCGAAGATCAGAATGGAATCCAGGTGCTGGACGTGCGCCGTTCTTCGGAATTGCACGGGGGCTACGTACCCGGTGCGCGAAACAAGCCGCTGGACAAACTCGTAACACCTTTGAGCGATCTGTTGGGCGACCTTGACCGCACGCGGTCTGTGGCCGTGTACTGCAAAGGCGGTTATCGCAGCGCCATCGCCGCCAGCCTGCTGGAGCGCGCCGGATTCGATCAGGTGATCAATGTCACGGGCGGATTCGACGCCTGGGTGCAGTGCCAGTTGCCTGTAGCCGCGGGCGAGCCGGCCGCGGCGAGCTAACAGACGTGGGTTGGCAGGCGGAAGCGCCTGCCCCACTCAAAACGTAAAACCCCTGTGATCCAACGTGGGGCAGGCGCTTCCGCCTGCCAACCCATTTTCCCGCCGCAGACCCATGCCGACCGGTGGTTGGGCAAAAGAAAAACACTTGCGTCTGCGGACACTGTACTGTAATATTCAATTGAAAAATGGAATCTGTCCTGGAGCTTGACGAAGTCTCAAAGGATTATCCGGCGCACCGGGCGGTGAATGCGGTTTCACTCCACGTCGGACGAGGCGAGTTCTTTTCGCTGCTGGGCCCATCCGGCTGCGGCAAGACCACGACGCTGCGCATGGTGGCGGGGTTTGAAGATCCCACTACCGGCCGGATTCGCTTAAATGGTGCGGGAATCGAGCACCTGAAGCCATACCAGCGCAACGTCAGCACGGTTTTCCAAAACTACGCGTTGTTCCCGCATTTGACCGTGCAGCAGAACATCGAATTCGGGCTGAAGCGCCGGGCGGAGAATCATATCGATCAGCGCGTTCGCGATGTTCTTGCGCTGGTGCAGCTCACCGGCAAGGAATCGCGCTATCCTTCCCAGCTTTCGGGCGGCGAACGGCAGCGGGTGGCGCTGGCGCGTTCCCTTGTTCTTGAGCCGGATGTACTGCTGCTCGATGAGCCACTCTCGGCGCTGGATCCCAACCTGCGCAAACAAGTCCGCGCGGAGCTGAAAAACATTCAACGCCAGACCGGCATCACGTTTCTGTTCGTCACTCACGATCAGGAAGAAGCGCTGTCTCTTTCAGACCGGTTAGGGGTGATGAGCGGAGGCGAGCTGCAACAAGTGGGAACGCCCGAGGATCTTTACCTGCGGCCGCAGACGCGCTTCGTGGCCTCCTTTCTGGGCCTGGTGAATTGGATAGACGGCGTGGGCGTTCGTCCGGAGGCCACGCGCGTGTCGAAGCAGCCGGCTGATCCGGGAGCGCGGTCTCGGCCGGCCAAGGTGGTGCAGTCCACTTTCCTCGGCAACTGCGTTCATGTGGAAGCTCGCATCGATAGCGGTACCACTGTAGTAGCCGAAGTATCGCGCCTGGGAGAAACCTTCAGCGAGGGCCAAACAGTAGATGTCTGGTGGCAGCCCGATGATGAGCTGACCTTCGCCGGCGATGAGCCGACCCAAGAATGAAGCGCCTGCGGGCCTGGTTCCTTGCACCCACCTGGACCGTGATGTTGACGCTGTTCGCCGCGCCGTTGGCCATCATCCTGGCCTACAGCCTGCTCACTCGTGGAACATGGGGAGGCATCTCGCGTCCCTGGTCGCTCGAAAGCTACCGGCGCCTGGCGGATCCCATTTATCTCGGAATCCTGTGGCGCTCGTTCTGGATCGCGGGCGCGGCCACCGCGCTGTGTCTCCTGCTCGGCTTTCCCCTGGCGCTTTTCATATCCCGCGCCGGCAGCCGCAAGAATCTGTACCTCAGCCTGGTGATTCTTCCGTTCTGGACCAGTTTCCTGGTTCGCACCTACGCCTGGATGTTTCTGCTGCGCGATACCGGATTGATCAACACGGCGCTTCAAAAGTTGGGGCTGATTCACGATCCGCTGCCGCTGCTCTATAACGACGGCGCGGTGATTCTCGGATTGGTATACGGCTATCTGCCGTTCATGGTGCTGCCGCTGTACGCCACGCTGGAGCGGTTGGATCGCAATCTGCTGGAAGCCGCGGCGGATCTGGGCGCCAGGCCCTGGGTCGCATTGACGCGCGTGATTATTCCGCTTTCCGCCCCTGGCATTCGCGCCGGCGCGATTCTGGTATTTATCCCGTGCCTGGGCGCGTATCTGACGCCCGATCTGCTGGGCGGCGGAAAGACGGTGATGATCGGCAATCTCATCCAGAACCAATTCACCACGGCGCGGGACTGGCCCTTCGGCTCGGCCGTCTCGCTGACCTTGATGGCGATTGTTTTGGTGTTATTGCTGGTGTTCGTGCGGCGCCAGGAAGGCGGGTTGGTTTGAAGCTGCGCGCGCCGCTGGCCATCTACGCCGTTCTGGCTTATCTTTTTCTGCACTTGCCGCTGTTAATTCTGGCTGGATTCAGCTTCAACGAATCTCGTTTCACGGTCTGGCAGGGCTTCTCGCTGGTCTGGTACCGGGCCGCGTTTCAGAACGGGCAATTGATGGAGGCCGCGTGGAACAGCCTGATCATCGCCGTATTTGCGACATTCTTTGCCACCATCATCGGCACCATGTGCGCGTACGGATTCTGGAAGCGGTCCTCGCCGGTGCTGGCCGGATCGCTCTACATGTCATTGGTGACACCGGAAATCGTCAGCGGCATTTCGCTGCTGGCGTTCTATCAATTTATCTTTCGCTTCCTGCGCGTTCAGCTAGGTATGCACACTGTGATTCTGGCGCATATCTCATTTTCGATTGCCTATGTTGTGATTGTAGTGATGGCGCGGCTGCGCACCGTGGACGCGCAACTTGAGGAAGCCGCGCTCGATCTGGGCGCCAACGAATGGGAGGCCTTTCGCTACGTCACTTTGCCGGCCATCCTGCCAGGAATCGTCGCCGCAGCGCTGCTGGCTTTTACCGTTTCGTTTGACGATTATGTAATCACCAGCATGGTGGCCGGCGTGGATTCGGAGACGCTTCCCATGGTGATTTACGCCATCGCGCGGCGCGGGGTGAATCCGGTGGTGAATGCAATCTCGGCGCTGATCGTGGTGGGGTTTGGATCGCTGATTTTGATTTCGGAAAGATTGCGCGAGAAATGAACCGGCGCTATTTTCTGATGGGCGCGGCGGGGATGGCGGCGTGCAGCCGGGATCGGCGGCCGCGGCTGAATATCTTTAATTGGTCCGACTACATTGCGCCCGATACCATACCCAAGTTCGAAACAGAGTTCGGTGTGCGGGTGCGTTATGGCATCTATGAGAGCAATGAGGAGATGCTGGCGCGCGTGATGGGCGGCAACTCCGGTTGGGACGTGGTCTTCCCTACCGACTACATCGTGAAGCCGATGCTGGCGAACGATCTGCTGGCCCCAGTGCATCGCCAGGAACTCCCCAATATCGCGCAGCTCGAACCTCGTTTTCAGCATCCCGACTGGGATCCTGAGCTGAAATGGTCGGTTCCCTACATGGTGATCGCGGCGGGGATTGCCTACAACCGCAAGTTGAATCCTCCGCCGGCGAAATGGGCCGACATGTGGGATGAGCGTCTGCGCGGCCGGATGACCATGCTGGACGATCCGTTCGACGTGATTGGGGCGTGTCTGAAAAAGCTGGGATTGTCCATCAATTCGAGCGATCCGGGCGAGCTGCGCCGCGCGCAGGCGGAGGCCATCCGGCAGAAGCCCCTGCTGCGCGCTTATCTCAACGCCGAAGTGCGCGATCAACTGGTGAGCGGCGACGTGTTGGCTGCGCATATGTGGAACACCACGGCGCAACAGGCCATGGATGCGTCGCCCGATATCGGGTTCGTGTATCCGGAGGAAGGCTACGCCGTGTATCCGGACTGCACCGTGATCCTGCGCGAGAGCAAGCGGCCGGAGCTGGCCCACAAGTTCCTGCAATTCCTGCTGCGCCCGGATATCGCCGCCGCCAACGCATTCGCCGCGCGGACCACCACCACCAACGCCGGCGCGCGCAAGATTCTACCGGCGGCTTTTCGGGACAACCCGACGTTGTATCCAGGGCCCGATATAATCGCGCGAGGGGAGTGGGCCAAGACCACCGATCCGGTGTCGCAGCGTTTGCGGGACCGGTTGTGGACGGAGATCAAGTCGGCTTGAACATTTTAGGCCGCGGATGAACGCGGATGAACGCGAATAAGATTCTCGGATTCGCTTTTTTGATTGTCTGGCGTATAACGGGAAGACGGTCATTGTTGTGGGACGCATGGTCCGGACCATGGGAAAGCAAATCCCGGCGCTCCGGGAAATCGTTCGATGCGGCCATGGCAGTCGCTTAGCAGTCCCAGCGGAAAGCGGAATTTGGCTACCATCGTAGATTGCTACGCATACATGTCAGCGCCATCATTTTTGACTACGGAAATGTCCTCTGCTCTTCGCCGCTCGCGGCAGAGATTGAAGGGATGGCCAACATCCTCGGCATGCCCGTCGCTGAGTTTCAGCAACGCTACTGGCGCGACCGGCTGAGCTTTGACCGGGCCGCGGTGGATCCATCCGCCTACTGGAACACCGTGGCCGAGCGGAGCTTGAGCCCGGCCGATATTGACCGGCTTCAGGACATGGACAGCGCCAGTTGGTCGCACCCCGATCCGTTGATGCCGGAGTGGGCGCAGCGGGTGCGCGGCGCGGGATTTCGCACCGGGCTGCTCTCGAATATGCCGGCGCCGGTTCGCGATTACATCGTCCGCTGCCCCTGGCTGCCGCAGTTCGACCACACCACTTTTTCCTGCGACCTGCGCAGCACCAAGCCGTCGCCTGAGATCTACCGGCATTCTTTGGCCGGGCTGGGCGTAGCGCCGTCGGACGCATTGCTGCTGGATGACCGCGTGGAAAATATTCGCGCCGCTGAAGCCATGGGGATGCACGCCGTTTTGTTTACAACTCCTCAGGCCCTGCCGCAAGAGTTGGAGCGCCGCTTCGCCATCCACGTGCCGCTGGTTGTAAAGTAGGTGTTGGGCCGGAAGCCCGGTCAGCGAAACAATTTAGCAGTTTTTTGTTGCATTAATGTTGAAAAAGATGCATCATGAGCGATAAGCAGCGTAGCAAGCGGGCGTCTCAAGCGTCGCAGCCGGTGTTGGCCCAGATGCTGTTTGCCGCCATCCAGGAGCATGACACGGCCTTGGCGCAAGTGGCGCGGGTGCTCCACGACGACGTGAGTCAGGTGCTGAGCGCAGTGGGGTTGCAGCTCGACGCCATGCGGATGGACTTTCGGGATCAGGCGCCCGGCATCGATGACCGGGCGACCGAGATTCAGACCATGCTCGAGCAGGTAATAGAACAGTTACGCGATATCAGCAACGAACTCAATCCCTCCATCGTGGAGCGGGCCGGGTTGCAATTCGCGCTGGATCGCCTGGCAGGCAAGGTTCGCAAAACTTTTTCCGGCTCGGTGCGGCTGCACTTCGATTCCACGGCGCGGGTGCCTACCGAGACTGCAACCATTTTTTATAAGATCGCCGAGTGCGCGCTGGAGAGCGCCGTCGCGCGGCCGCGCTGCAGCGCCATCGATATCCAATTGAAACGGGCGCAGGGCGATTTTGTTCTGGAAATTCGCGACGATGCGGAGGCCGACGACGGCGATCGCCGCAAGCTTCCCTTGGCGCGCCTGCTGCTGGATTATTATGCATCCAGGGGTCACATGGCGCTGGATATTCAGGGCGCGCCCAGCCGCGGCACCATAATCCGAGCCAGTCATCGGCAGCCGGGCATTGTTCCGGAGATTGCGAGCTAGCGCAAAATGGCATCTCAAGTCCTGCTGGTAGACGATCACAAAATCATGAGGGACGGTATCAAGGCCATCCTACGCCACAGCGACGATTTCACAGTCATGGCCGAAGCCGAGAGCGGCACCGAAGCGGTACAGATCTGCAAATTGAAGCGCCCGGACATCATCCTGATGGATATTGGCCTGCCCGGATTGAACGGAATTGAAACCACCACCGAAATCCTGCGTCACAATCCGGAAGCCAAGGTGATCATCCTTTCGATGTACGATGACGAGCATTCGGTGGTGAGCGCCATTCGCTCCGGTGCGCGCGCGTTTGTGTTGAAAAAAGCTTCCGATGGCGATCTTCTCGACGCGCTGCGCACGGTCGCCAAAGGCGGGTCGTACTTGAGCCCGCAAGTGTCGGATCGCCTGCTGCAGCGCATCCAGCGCGGCGATCTGGAATCGAAGCCAGTGGCCTCCGCGCTCTCGGATCTGTCGCCGCGCGAGCTACAGGTGCTGCGCTTGGTGGCCGAGGGAAAGACCAGCAAAGAGATTGCCGTGATGCTGGATCTCGGGCTGCAAACGGTGCGCAGCTATCGCAAGACCATGATGAAGAAGCTGGGTGTGAACAACGTCGCGGGGTTGACGCAGGTGGCGCTGGCGGCCGGCATCACGCGCTTCCCCATCCCGCTGCCGGATCAAAAGGCCGCCGGCTGATGGAAACTCCCTGGGGCGCGCTGCCGGTATCGGACGCGCACATCCACTTCTTCTCGCACCATTTTTTTACCGCTCTGGCGGATCAAAAAAAAGCGCCGCTGGCAACGCTGCAGCCTCTGCTCGGCTGGCAGATTCCGCCCGAAGATCCGGGGCAACTGGCCGCCGCATGGGTTCAGGAACTGGACCGGCACGGCATCTCCAAAGCGATCCTCATCGCGAGTGTCCCAGGCGATCAGGATTCGGTCACGGCGGCGGTACAAAAGTTTCCCGACCGCTTTTTCGGGTACATGATGGTGAATCCCACCGCGCCGGACGCGGCCGCGCAGGTCGAACAGGGGTTATCCAGCGGCTTCATCCGCGGTCTCTGCTTTTTTCCGGCCATGCATTGTTATTCCATCCAGGATGAAAGAGCCGGGAAACTTCTGGATCTGGCGGCCGCGCAACCCGGCACCGTAGCGTTCGTCCACTGCGGCGTGCTGAGCGTGGGGGTGCGCAGGAAGCTGGGCCTGCCATCATTATTTGATATGCGCTTCTCAAATCCGGTGGATCTGCACGCCGTGGCGCTGCGCTATCCGCAGGTCCGTTTCGTTGTCCCTCATTTTGGAGCGGGCTACTTTCGCGAAGCGCTGATGCTGTGCGATCTATGCCCCAACGTATACCTGGATACTTCCAGCAGCAATAGCTGGATGCGCTATGAAGAGGCTCATCTCGATTTGAGAACCGTTTTCCGCCGCGCGCTGGATGTCGCGGGGCCGAAGCGGCTGCTTTTCGGCAGCGATTCTTCCTTTTTTCCACGCGGCTGGAATGCGCCGGTGTTCGACGCGCAGACCAAAGCTCTCTACGAAATCGGCGTGACCGGCGAAATTGCGTGTTCGATTCTGCACGACAATCTGCAACAACTATTTTCCTGAGACGAACTGCAACCGGAAGGCACATTCTTGTCGGAAGTGCCATGACTCTAAGAATCCGGCGCCGGGAATCGGGCGCACCTTTCATACATCCTATGGATCCTACTCCGCGCACCGCTATTCTCGCGCCGGGTTTTCAGGAAACCAAGCTGGTCCGGGTGTTCCCGGCCGGCTGGACCGAAGAGGCGGCACGCTTCCATCCTTCCTCCGTCGCAGGGCCGGCCGAACAACTGCGGCGTTTGATCAAATGCAGCCTGGAGCTCAGCCACGCGGTGGTGGCATTCACCTACCGGGGCCAAGCGGCCCTTTCCGAAGACGATCGCGATTTGTTTTGGGATTTTTTCGGAGTGCCGGTTTTTGAACAGCACCTGGGGCCCGGCAATGAACTGCTGGCCATGGAGTGCGAGGCGCATGCCGGACTGCACGTAATGGGCGATTTCGAAGACGCGCGATTGGATCGCAATTCGTGCGTATGCGGCAATCCTGCTCCGCGCTTTGAGAGACGGCGCATCGACGAACTGGCGGAAATGCTGGCCTAGCCAGCGATCCGCCGGTTCGCGGACTCGCCGGTTCTTCAGTTCATTGGTTATTCGGTTCGGTCAACCGTCCCTTCGTTCAACTGATAACCGAGGGCAAGTAACCGAAGAACTGAAGAGCCGAATAACCTGAGAACGCAGGACTCGCCCTCAGGCGAGTGCTGCCTTGCAGTATTCAAAACACTTTTTGACTTCTGCAATCGTATCCATGCCGGGCTTGCCGTATTCGTATTCGATCATCGCCGGAATGGGATATTTCTTGTTCTTCAACAAAAGCAGCACGCCCTTGATGTCGGTATCGCCCTGGCCGAACGGCATGTTGGGGCCGTGATTCTTTTTGCGATCCTTGATATGCAGCGTAACGATGCTCGCGTGATGTTCTTCAATGAAGCTCACCGGGTCGAAGTTCGCGGCGGTGAAGTGGCCGATGTCCAGGTTAATCCCGATATATTTTGAGCGGCCCTGCATAGCCGCCTTCCAATCGTCGGGCGTGGAAAACTCGTTCTTCTTCATGCTGTCGTGGTTGTGGAAACCCACCACGATCTTGTATCGCTGGGCGTATTTATCCACCCGCTCTGAGACCGTGACATTGGACGACGCGGTCATGCGTGGGACGCCCAGCAGTTTCGATACCTCAAAAGCATGGTCGATCTCTTCATCGGTGAACTCGTCGCGGAAACTGTCGTTGTAGGAGTAAATCTCAATGCCGGCATTGTCGAACTTCTTACGCACGGCATGGATTTCATCCACCGGAATATTGGCCCGCCAGGCTTTCAACTGGTCCCGGTCCTTTGGCGCAATATCGCTGACGGTCAATTCCGCATAGCCCAGGCCGATGGTTTTCATGGCGTCGATGCGCGCGTCCAGGTTCGGGAGATCGCGGAAGCTGTAGGTCTGCGATCCAATCATGACACCGTCGATTTTGGAGTTTATTTTCGCCCAGGCGGGCGTGATCGCGGCAGCCAGCGGCGCTCCAAGCGCCAGCTTCGCCAAATCTCTTCGAGAACAAATCATGTGCTCGATGATATCAATTGTGAGGACCGCAGTGACTGCGCAATGGCTTCGGCGATCTTCTTCCCGTGGAAGCGGCCGTTTTCAATGAAGATCTCATTGGTGTGCATCCCGGCCACAATCACCCCCGCCAGGAAAATGCCGGGCCGGTCGCTTTCCAGAGTGTCCGGATTGGTCCGAGGCCGCTCAGTGCGAGGTTCCAGACGAATCCCCAGCGCAGCCATAAAATCGAGATCCGGCCGGTATCCGATGAGCGCGAAGACAAAATCGTTTTTTAGCGTCAGAGGACCCTCCGGCGTTTCCACCAACACGGCCTCGGGACGGATTTCAAGCACACGTGAATTGAAAAACGCCTGGATCTCGCGGTTCTTGATGCGGTTTTCGATATTGGGTTTGATCCAGTATTTGATGCGGTCGGAAACCCAGCTTCCGCGATGGATCAACGTTACCCGCGCGCCCGTCCAGAACAGTTCCAGTGCCGCGATCGCCGCGGAATTCTTAGCGCCCACTACAATCACGTCGTGGTTGTAATAGGGATGCGGCTCCTTGTAATAATGCACTACTTTGTCCAGTTCCTCGCCCGGAACGTTCAGCATGTTGGGCAGATCATAATAGCCGGTGGCTAACACAATCTTGCGCGCGCGATATTCTCCGCGGTATTCTCCGCGGCTGGTGCGCACTTCAAAATCCCCATCTTCGCCCTGGATGCTCAGCACCCGCTCATACTGATGAATATTGAGCTGGTAATGTTCGGCCACGCGCCGGTAATATTTCAATGCCTCCGTGCGTCCCGGCTTTTCGTTGAGGGAGGTCATGGGCAAGTTGCCGATCTCGAGCAGTTCAGGTGTGGTGAAGAAGACCATGTGTGTCGGGTAGTTGTAGATGGAATTCGTCACGCAGCCTTTTTCGATCAGGACGGTGCTCACCCCGCGCTGTTGCAGCTCAATTCCACAAGCAAGGCCAGTGGGCCCGGCGCCCACCACCACCACATCGAAATGCTGCACAGTCACAGCATTCCTTCCACGCTTCCGTAAACTGCTTCCAGTGCTCGTCCCAACCCGGAAGGATCTTTGCCGCCCGCTTCCGCCATGTCCGGCCGTCCGCCGCCCTTACCGCCCACAGCTTGCGCCACCGCGCCCGCCAGTTTCCCGGCGTGTACTTTCGATGTCAGGTCTTTGGTGACACCCGCGACGATAGACACGTTCGAATCATCAGATGATGCCAGCACCACCACGGCGCTCTTCAATTTGTTGCGCAGCGAGTCCACCAATGTGCGCAATTGCTCCCGATCCATTCCGGGAACTTGGATGGCCAGCACCTTGGCGCCCTTCATATCCTTGGCGTGGCTTTCAAGATCCGATACCTTGGCCTGCGCCAGCTTCTCTTTCATCTGCTCGACCGTTTTTTCGAGCGCGCGTTTTTCTTCAAGCAGTTTTTCCTGAGCCTGCTCGGATGATTGCGCGGTCTCCTTCGCCTTTTCGAGTACCTTCTCGCCCGTGATGGCCTCGATTCGCCGTACGCCGGACGAAATGCTGCCTTCGTAGGTAATCATCAACAGTCCGATGTCGCCGGTGCGGTGGACATGCGTACCCCCGCACAATTCCTGGCTGAAGCCGGGCACGGAGACCACCCGGACCTTATCGCCATATTTCTCGCCAAACAGGGCCATGGCTCCGGTATTCAGCGCCTGCTCCAGATCCATCACATTCGTATTGACTTCGGTATTCTCCAGGATTTCCCGATTCACCAGCTTCTGTATTTCAGCCAGCTCGTCGGGATCGGTATGGGCGTAGTGCGTAAAATCGAAACGGAGCCGCTCGGGATCCACCACGCTTCCGGCCTGCTTCACGTGCGTCCCCAACACCTTTCGCAAAGCCGCGTGCAACAGGTGCGTAGCGGTGTGGTTCCGCATAGTGGCATGGCGCAAGTCATCATCCACTTTGGCGACTACGGCATCGCCGGGCTTCAGCTTCCCAACCGCCCGCGCTTTATGTAGAGTTATTCCGGGCGCTCCGGACACCGCGGAATCCACGCGCACGGCGTCTCCGGTTTCCTTCGCAGTGAGTACGCCGCTATCGCCCACCTGGCCGCCGGCTTCAGCATAAAACGGCGTGCGGTCCAGAACGATTCCGTCTTCCAGCACAGCCAGAACTTTCGCCTCCGATTCCAACGTCTCCCTGCCGACGAATTCCGTTTTGGGCAAGGTCTGGTAAACCGGATTGATCTGCGTCTTGTCCGCGCCCTTCCAACTGGCGCGAGCCCGCGTGCGCTGCTTTTCCATCTCGGCATTGAAGCCGGGAACGTCCACGCCGGTTCCATACTGGCGCGCCATGTCTTCCTGCTCATCGAGCGCCAGTCCGAATGTATCGTACAGCTTGAAAGACACGTCGCCCGGAATGACGCTACCTTTTTTTGCTTCGGCTTGAAACATCTTCTCGGCAACTTGAAACGTAGTTGCGTAGCGATTTTCTTCTTCCTTCACCACCCGCGCCACGCGCTGGATGCTCTCCATCATCTCCGGATACCCAGGCTTCATCAGCTCCGCCACGAAACCGGTGAGCTGATAAAGGTAGGGATCCTGCTGGCCGATCATGCGGGCATTGCGGATGGCCCGGCGCATGATCTTGCGCAGCACGTAGCCGCGCCCCTCATTCGACGGCATCACGCCGTCGTGAATCAGAAACGCGGTAGCGCGGCTGTGATCGGCATTGATGCGCAGCGCCACATCCGTACGGTCGTTTTCGCCGTAAGTGACACCGCACAGCTCGCCCGCGCGATCGATCATCGGCCGCAGCAGATCCGTTTCGTAATTCGACAGCTTGCCCTGCAATACGCAAGCGGTGCGTTCCAGTCCCATGCCGGTATCGATGGATGGCTTCGGCAGCGGCGTCATTTTTCCATCCGCCGAGCGGTCGAATTGCATGAACACCAGGTTCCACAGCTCGACGAATCGCTCGCCGGGATTGTCCGGGAACTCGCCGGGCCCAGCTTCCGGTCCAAAATCGTAAAAGATTTCCGAGCACGGCCCGCATGGTCCGGTATCGCCCATCTGCCAGAAATTGTCGGCCTCGCCGCAGCGGGAGATGCGGGACTTGGGAACGCCGGCCACTTCCTGCCACAGCCGCTCGGCATCGTCATCCTCGCGAAAAACCGTCACGTACAGCCGGTCCTTCGGCAGGCCGAATTCTTTGGTCACCAGCTCCCAGGCGAAAGCGATGGCGTCCTTCTTGAAGTAATCGCCGAAGGAAAAATTGCCCAGCATTTCGAAGAAGGTCTGGTGCCGGCGCGTGTAGCCCACGTTATCCAGATCGTTGTGTTTGCCGCCCGCCCGGACCACTTTTTGCGCGGTTGTGGCGCGGTTATAATCACGCTTATCGAGTCCGGTGAAAACGTCCTTAAACTGGTTCATCCCCGCGTTGGTGAACAGCAGCGTAGGATCGTTCACCGGAACCAGCGACGAGCTGCGCACTACGCGGTGTCCATGCGCCGCGAAGTAGTCCAGAAACTTCTGGCGGATTTCATTGCCTGTCATCTAGTTCAATTGTAGGACATGCCTCCGCGGAAACCGAGCCGCGACCGCGAGGGAGCGCTACCACGAACGTTCCTTACGCTTCCTTGCGGTCGCGGCTCGGAATGGATGCCGAAGCTACAGCTTAGAAACTGAACCGCGCCGCGAGTTGGATGACCCGCGGGGCGGCGGTGGTCGAGATCTGCCCGAAGGTCGAACTGCCGATGCTGGTGCTGGGCAGGCCGAACTCCGCGTGGTTGAATGCGTTGAAGAAGTCCGCACGGATTTCCACTTTCATTCGCTCGGTGATATTGGTTGTCTTTGCGATACTCAGGTTGACGTTCACCTGGTCCGGGCCGCGGTATTCATTACGCCCGGAACTACCGTAGGTGTACTGGCCCGGTTGCAGATAGGAGAAATCGCCGAGAACGCGTCGGGGTTGAACCAATAGTTGCCGGTGGCAGTTCCGCCAATGTTGGGGTTATTCAGCGTCGGAGTCTGCTTGGGGTTCATATAGCTGAGGGCGTTCACCTGGTTCGCCAGAACCAATCCCTGGTCCCCGGCTCCGGACGGGCCTGGATCGGTGCTTTGGGTACCCGAGCCCGGAGAAAATCGTCATCGGCGCGCCGGTGCGGAAGGTGATAATCGGATAGAGAGTCCAGCCTCGAGTCAGTCGCGATGGGCCGCTGGACCACATCTTGTAAAACGGCAGCTCCCAGGTTCCGCTGAAGGCGATGTAGTGCCGCAGATCGAAATCCGAATCCGCGCGGAAGCGCTCCGAATCCCAGGCCGGCACCTCGAGTTGGTGGATCGGAACCCGGATGCATTGTCGATGGAGTGGCCATAAGTCCAGGAGAACTGGAACTGCACATTTCCGATCTTGGTGTCGCTGAAGCGCTTGTTCAATCCCACCGCCATGGAATTGTAATTCGCGTTCACAACGTTATTGAACTCCGGCATGAATGTGAAGGCCTGGTCAATCTGGTTCGCCGCCTCGTACTGCTGGACGGCCGGATTCAAGTCAAAGAGCCGCGTATTGCTGCCGATCGGGAAAGGATCGGCGTCCTTCAGAGCCGTGAGCCCGTGCGAATCTGAGCCGATATAGGAAACTTCGAGGGTCATGTCTTTCATCAATTCCCGCTGAACGCTCAGGTTGTATTGGTAGATGTAGGGAGTCTTCAGGTGTGGATCGACGTAAAACAATCCAGCGCCTCCTACCGGAGTCAAACCGACGTCGGCAAAATTCTCGTCGTGATTCGGCGGCTTCGAAGGGAACGGATCGGGCGTGCCATTGGCCGCAAACGGAGTGCTCAAGTAGTTGGAGGGCGCGGTAGGATTGGCGCTCAGCGCGTTGAAGAAAAAGAACGCATAGCCGAAGAACGGCGGCTGCCCGTTGAATTGCAAATTGTCTTCGCCCTTCAGGATGTCGTAGAAGATGCCGCCGCCGCCGCGAATGCTGGTTTTGCCATCGCCCTTTGGATCCCAGGCAAAACCGAAGCGCGGCGCAAAGTTGGTCTTATCCGGGAAGTTGGCGCCTCTGGGAGCTCCGCGGATCGCCGGGAAATAAGATTCCGGGAGGTGCGCCAGGAAACACCGTGGACTGTTGGCCGATATCCAAGGAGAAGGAGCGCCCCTGCGTATCCAGTTTCGGTGAGCTGTATTCGTAGCGCAGGCCCAACGTCAGGGTCAGATTCTTCCTTACTCTTCCATTCATCCTGGAAAAATCCGGCGATGTTGTGAGTGCGGATATTGCTGGGCGCGCGTGGAGCTTCATACAGGTCGTCCGGCAAGCCCATCAGAAAATCGGCGCGATCGTTCTGCGAAAATGACCCTCCGCCGCTTTGTCCGTAGAAGTCGAAGTCGCCGTCTACGTAGAAGTCATATGTCGTGTTGTTCTGGAAGGGCGTGTAGTTGAATCCCATTTTTAGGCCGTGATTGCCCTTCTGCCAACTCAACGTGTCACTCCAGATATAGGTGTTGTTTATGAGCTGCGTGGGACCGTTAGGACTGAATCCGGTGCAATACCCGTCGTCGTAGAAACACAAAATAGGCGGCCCGGTCTGCTGATCCGGAGTAAGGCCAACGCCTAATGCGGAGTCGGTCGGAAGTTTGGAGCCGGGGAAGTCCTGCCGGATATCATTCCGCTGAGCGGAGAATCGGAATTCGTTCACCATGCTCGGCGAGAGCGTCTTGGTGTACGCGATGGAGCCCAAATAGCGGTTTCCCCCGAACAGGTTGTTGTAGGTTCCGTTCGTACCGTAGGGGTTGCCTAAACCGTTCGGGTTCAGCTGATCCTGGCGATAGCCGTGGAGCGTAACCGAGATGCGGTCTTTATCGGTAGCCACAAAATCCACTCTCTCGGTGAGCTCGTCGTTGTTATTCAGAGTGGAACCCTGTTGGAACAACGTGCCGGTGGCAGTGTTCGGAATCAGGCCGGCCTGGATAATGTTCTGTGAGACGGGGTTGATCTTAGATGGATCGATGATGCCCTCGGCGGCCAGCGTTGGATTCGGCTGGAAGTAGGGAAACTGTTGCAAATACTGAACCACCTTCGGATCAGGGCCGCCGTTTGGACCGGACTTGGAGAAGTTGCCCTGCAATTCCAAAGGCGTGAATACCGTGACCTCGCCCGCAGTCAACAAACCCGTGAGGCGCTGGCTCTGCCACGACGTCATGAAAAACAGCCGGTTCCGGCCGTCGAATACTTTGGGAATCCACACCGGACCGCCCACTTCGGCGCCGAATTGGTTGCGCTTCAGGATGTCCTTCGGAATGTCCTGCTGATTGTTGAAGAACGAATTGGCATTGAGATCGTTATTGCGAACGTAGTCGAAGAGGACGCCGTGAAACGTCGTTAGTTCCGCCTTTGGTGACCACGCTGACGATTCCGGCGCCGTTCCGTCCGTATTCGGCGTTGTAGTTGCTGGTCAGAATGCGGAACTCTTCCACCGCGTCGGGATTGGGATTGGCGACATAGTCGTTACTGAGGAGATCATTGTTCATGGCTCCGTCCAACAGGTACGTGACGGAGTCGCCTCGTCCACCCGCCACGTTGAAGTGGGCGTGTGACCCGCCATCCTGGGCCGGTATCACACCAGGAAGAAGGGTCGCGAGGTCGAAGACGTTGCGGCCATCAAGGGGAGCTTCCGAAATCTGGCTGCCCGATACCACTGAGCCGATGGTGGCCACCACCGTCTCCACGCCGCTCGCGTTGGCCTCCACCTGCACCGTCTCATTCGTGGTTCCGACCTCCAGTTTCACGTCGATCTTCAAGGACTGGTTGATGTCCAGCTTCTGCGCGGACATTACCGTTTTTCGGAAGCCTTGCGCCTCCGCACTCACCCGATAGTTCCCCACCGGCAGCTGCAGAACCTGGTAACTGCCGTCCGCTCCCGTAGTGGTCTCGCTGTTCGTGTTGGTATCGACATTGGTTACGATGACCTTGGCGTGGGGAACGACCGAGCCCGACGGATCTGACACTACGCCGATGACCCGGCCAACCGTCTCCTGCGCCGCGATAGGCAGCATAAACAAAACCAAAGCGGCCAGCAGCGTCCAGACACACTGCCTGCGAATGGAACTAGAAATGTGAACCATGATGTTTCTCCCTAAAGACTGTTTCCACCCTCGCCATTCGAGGGCCCCAAACCAACGAAATGAGCAGATTAACTTCCGCGACCCTGAGTCTTCTCCGACTGGGAGTTCGACTTGGCTTTCTGGTGTTTTATCAGATTCCAGCACGATAGTCAATGAGCTTCTTATCTTTGCCGCGGCCTCCGGCTTCTCCAGAAACCAAGTACTCTGGAGATACAGGTGTCCACCGACGTTGTAGGTCCCCCTAGTCTGGTCGAGCAGCTTTACTCCGAGCTCGAACAGAAGGTCCGTGTGCTTCGCCCCAAGGACGATTTCACCCAGCTTGAAAAAGCTTACCGCGTGGCGTCGGAAGCGCATAAGGATCAGAAGCGCGTGTCGGGCGAGTCCTACATGGTTCACCCGCTCAACGTCACCTTGATCCTGGCCGACATGCAGATGGATCTGGTGTGTCTCGAAACCGGGCTGCTTCACGACACCGTGGAAGACACGCGCCTTGGCCTGGACCAGATCCGCAAGGAATTCGGCGAAGAAGTGGCGGGCTGCGTGGATGGCGTCACCAAGCTCAGCAAACTCCATCTCTACTCGCGCGAGGAACGGCAGGCGGAGAGCGTCCGCAAGATGCTGCTGGCCATGGTGAACGATATTCGCGTCATCATCGTCAAGCTGGCGGACCGGCTGCACAACATGCGCACTCTGCAGTTTCTGCCGCGCGATCGCCAGCAGCGCATCGCGCAGGAGACGCTGGAAATCTACGCGCCCATCGCGCACCGCCTCGGAATGGGCAAAATCCGCGGAGAACTGGAGGATCTTTCCTTCCAGTATCTGGAGCCCGAAGCCGCCGCCGAGCTGGTCCGCGAGATCGAATCGCAGCGCCAGCAGAACGAAGAATTCCTGAACAAGATGCGCCACGAGGTGGAAGTGAATCTTTCCCGCGAAGGCATCCCGGCCCGGGTGGAAGGCCGCATGAAGCGGGCCTATTCGGTATACCTGAAGATGAAGCGGCAAAAGATCGGGCTGGATCAGGTGTACGATCTTCTCGCTCTGCGCATTATCACCGATTCGGTGAAAAACTGCTACGCGGCGCTGGGAGTGATTCACAATGAGTGGCATCCCATTCCCGGCCGCATCAAGGATTTCATCGCTATTCCCCGTCCCAATCTCTATCAATCCCTGCACACTTCGGTAATGGGGCCGGGCGGGCGCGCCTGCGAAGTGCAGATTCGCACCGAGGAAATGCATCGGCTGGCTGAAGAGGGCATCGCCGCCCACTGGAAGTACAAAGAAGGCCGGAAGGGCCCGGGCGTTGACGATCAGCGCATCATCTGGCTGCGCCAGCTGGTGGAGTGGCAGAAGGAACTGCACGATCCCGGCGAGTTCATGTCCACGCTGAAAGTGGATCTTTACCCGGAGGAAGTGTACGCCTTCACGCCCATGGGGAAAGTGATCGTGCTGCCGCGCGACGCCACGCCCATTGATTTCGCCTACGCCATTCACAGCGATGTCGGCAATACCTGCGTGGGCGCCAAGGTGAACGGGCGCATCGTTCCGCTGAAATACAACCTGAAGAACGGCGACGTGGTGGAGATCCTCACGCAATCCGGACATTTGCCCAGCAAGGACTGGCTGGCGATCGTCAAGACATCCAAGGCGCGCAACAAAATCAAGCACGTCATCAATACCACGGAACGCGCCAAGGCCATCGAGATCGGGCAGAAATATCTGGAGCGCGAAGCCCGCCGCGCTGGAGTTCAGCTTTCCCGAATCACCAAAGCTGATCTGGAGCGCGTGTCGAGCGACTACGGCTGCGGAAAAATGGAAGACCTGCACGCGGCCCTGGGATACGGCAAGTTCTCCGCGCGCCAGGTATTGCAAAAGCTGCTGCCGGACCAGTTGGAAGTGCCTTTAGTGGAAGCGCCCAAGCCTGCCGCGCAGCCCAGTACACCCGGGCAGCCGTCCGCCGGCGACCTGGTGATCAAGGTGAAAGGCTGCGATGACCTGCTGGTGTATCGCGCCAAATGCTGCAACCCCATCCGCGGTGAAGGCATCGTCGGCTACGTCACGCGCGGCAAGGGCATCGCCGTGCATTCCATGAATTGCCCCAACGTCCAGAACCTGATGTACGAGGTGGAGCGCAAGATCGACGTGGAGTGGGCGCGCGCCGTTACCGAAACCTTCCCGGTGAAGGTGATGATTTATACCGACGATCGCCCCGGGATGCTCAACCAACTCACTTCCGTGTTGTTCGCCGAACAAAGCAACATCCGCAGCCTGGAAGCCAGCGCCGATAATAAGCGCGGAGGCGATGGCGCGGTGATCGACATGACCATCGAGATTCGCGACAAGAAACAGCTGGAGCGCGTGGTGAACGCCATCCGCCGTATTTCCGGCGTCCGCGACGTGGAGCGCACTCAATGATCGAGATTTTGCATGAACCGGAACACATCGCCATCTCAAAATCCAAAGGCATACAAATCGATTGGAAGGACGGCCATCTGAGCAAATATTCGCTCGGATATCTGCGCGATGAGTGTCCCTGCGCCACCTGCACCGGCGCCCACGGCACCACGCCTGAGAAAAGCAATTACTCCGGTCCAGCCCAGCCTTTTCCAATGTTCAAGCCCACGCTCAAAATGCTCAACGTGGAAGCGGTGGGCCACTACGCCATCCGCATTGAATGGAGCGACGGCCACAACACCGGAATTTATTCGTTCGATCACCTGCGCAAGATCTGTCCCTGCGAAAGCTGCCGCGCTACCGAGCCGCGACCGTAAGGTAAGAAGCTGTGAAAAAATCGGGAAGCACGCGGGGTTGGCAGACGGAAGCGTCTGCCCCACAAGTGGCGCAGGCGCTTTCGCCTGCGAACCGATTTTTTCACAGCTTCTAAGGGGCACGCAAAGTAGAAATGTCCTATTCTCCGCAAAGTAGAAGTGTCCTGTTTTGAGGTCGGAGTGGAGAGATAGGGTTTAAAGTGTGGATGATTCTTCGGGAGGTCGCGCTTCCGGAGAAGATTCAAAGCCGATGCGACGGAGTTGGCTCCGAAGTAAACGGCGGCAAGCCCTCGGTCAACCGGGCCCTGCGGGGTACCTCCGAGGGTTTTGCTTTTCTGGCACAGATTACTTTGGTGAAACTCTGGAGCGGAGGCTTTGAATACAGAAAACGCGACGATGGCCGGGCCGCCTCGGCCCGGCCTACCAATGGGTTTCGCCGGAGCAGCGGAAAGAGCAGACTTGTCGGGATGGGTGAAGTGAAAGTTCTTCATCCACTGACTCTTCGGTCGCGGGCCGGAGACCCGCTTGTTGGGCTTCCCGGCGGGCGCGGCTACTTTGGGGCGCACCGCACATTCGCTCACTGCCAGGTAGCGGTTGCGGAAGCGAACGGCCATCGATCCGTCCAGCCGGATCTCGATCCGCACTTGGGCTCCGCGCAGACCGGCACGAATATCGGCGCGGGCGATCCGGTAAATCTTGTGGTCGAACTGGATCGTATAGCCCGTGCCGACTTCTCTGCTTTCCACATAGCTCAACGAAGCCGCAAGCGAATGGTCCTGGGCGAGCGGACGATGTGCATCGGCGGCGCTGGCGGGCACCACAGCCAGAGTCTGGTTCCACCAAGGGATGAACTCCGTTTCCAGATAGGCATTCGCTTCCGCCAAAGTCTTGGCTTCGGCCACACGCAAGCCTTTCACCAGGCGGTCCTGTGCCGTCTGAAAACTCCGTTCCACTCGTCCCTTGGCGTGAGTCGTCAACTGCGGCTGATGCGAGCGGTCTGAGCCGACGTTTCAAGATCACCCATCCGTTTCACCCGTGGTCCGGCCAGACGTTTGAACTCGTTACGTACCTGCATACCTGGGGCGAAAACCGAGTCTACTTCCAGCGGGAGGAAGTCGAGCATCTGGTTTCGGTTCCTGCCAGTTGGACGGATGTGGTTCCGGAAGACCCGTTGGTGCAGACTGGCGGCGGGTCGGTCGCTATTCCGTGTCCCGGATCTTCTTGAATTGGTCCAGATGGTGGAGGAATTCCGCCTGGAAGCAGTGTAAAGGGAATTATGCCATGTAATGTAAAGGGAATGTTGTCATGCTTCTTCGCGGCAGCTGGCCTGTCTGCATTGGCATGTATATAGCTATTATCCAACCCCAATAGATCAAGAGGAAAGACACAAAAAGAGCTTGACAGCAGATGCCGATGTGGACGTAATTATATTTACAGGATGCATTGCCAATGACTGCGCCGCTCTCACCCGACCAGTCAACAAAAGCGCCAGACGCTCCGCCGTCATGGCACACTCAACCCACATCCGGAAGCCGTCAGCCATCCTCTGTTTCACAACAGCGACTTCTTCGATGCCGACGACCTGATGCAGGTCAAGTACGAGATGCTGCGTCAGGTTCACATCGACAAAGGTTCCATCAGCGAGTCCGCGCAGGCCTTCGGTTTCTCACGCCCGTCGTTCTATCAGGCTCAGGCGGCGTTTCAGCAGGACGGAGTATTCGGCCTGCTGCCGCAAAAGCGCGGCCCGCAAGGTGGACACAAACTGACCACCGAGGTGATGGAGTTTGTCGCCGAGCAGCGATCTGCCGATCCATCGCTCACCCCCGAGCAACTGGCCGAAGCCATTCAGAAGCGGTTCCGGATTCAGGTCCATCCGCGGAGCATTCAGCGGCGCCTGCTGCGGCAAAAAAAACGGCGGTGAAACCATCGGTCGTGGGCGGCAGTTCCGACGCGCTGCGGTCCTCCTACGAGGATCTCCGGGCTCAGGTGCTGGCCGGCGGTCGCGGACCGGGGTTCGCCCTGTTTCTGCGATCACGGAATGTGCGAGTGGATGGAAGTCTGCTCCTCGTGTACCGCGGTCGTTGCTGCCACAGCAACCGGTCGCGGCAACCGACAACCCTCAACTGCTGCCGCCGGGCATGCGATCCGGAGATCGTCGCCATTCTGGCCGGAATGCTTCTGGAAAAGCAATGGGAGGTAACCCGATGACTCACGATGCACATCAAAAGGTGAAGGCCAGCCACCTGAAGCGGAACGCTTATCTTTATGTCCGGCAGTCCACTCTGCGTCAGGTGCTCGAGAACACCGAGAGCACGCAACGGCAGTATGCGCTTCGGCAACAAGCGGTCGCGCTGGGATGGCCGCTGGACCGGATCATCGTCATCGATACGGATCTGGGGCAGTCGGGCGCCTCGCCGCTGATCGCGAAGGATTCCAGCGGCTGGTGACCGAAGTCAGCCTGGGGCGGGCCGGCATCGTGCTCGGCCTGGAAGTATCGCGCCTGGCCAGGAACTCGATGGACTGGCACCGGCTGCTGGAGATCTGCGCGCTGACCGACACGCTGATCCTGGATGAAGACGGTGTCTACGATCCGGCGCACTTCAACGATCGCCTTCTGCTGGGCTTGAAGGGCACCATGAGCGAGGCCGAACTGCACGTTCTGCGAGCTCGCCTGCAAGGCGGAATCCGAAACAAGGCTCGGCGCGGAGAGCTGTTTATCCGGCCTGCGATGGGCTTTGTTTATAACGCGGATGGCAAACTCGTGATAGATCCGGACCAGCAGGTTCAACAATCCGTGCGGGTGTTGTTTGAAACATTCCGCGGACCGGTTCGGCGATGGCCACCGTGAAGTTCTTCGCCGAGCAGGGATTGCAGTTTCCGCGGCGTGTTCATACCGGGCCCAACAAGGGCGACATCGTGTGGGCCGGACTGGAACACAGCCGCGTTCTGCGCATCCTCCACAACCCGAGATACACGGGCGCTTTCGTTTATGGGAGAACTCATACTCGCAAGACGGTGGACGGCGACTGGCGTCATCGAGCGTGTGCCGCAGGAAGAATGGGAAGTGCTGATCCGGGAAAAGCACGCCGGCTACATCGACTGGGACGAGTATGAACGGAATCAGCGGCGCCTCCGAGACAACTGCCAGGCCTATGGGGCCGACCGGCGCAAGAGTCCACCGCGAGAAGGGCCCGCGCTTGTTGCAAGGGCTGCTGATCTGCGGGTGCTGTGGCAAGCGGATGACGGTCCGCTATCACAGCCGGCGAGGGCAGTTGAGTCCGGACTACGTTTGCCAACGCGAGGGCATCGAGCACGGCGAACCGATCTGCCAGCACATTCCCGGTTCGGGCATCGACGAGGCGGTCGGCGACATTCTCGTGGAAGCCGTCACACCGGTCACGCTGGAAGTCGCACTGGCGGTGCAACAGGAACTGCAATCGCGCCTGGAAGAGGCCGACCGGCTGCGTCAACAGCAAGTGGAGCGATCGCGTTATGAAGCCGAGTTGGCACGCCGCCGCTATCTGCGCGTCGACCCGGACAATCGGCTCGTAGCCGATTCTCTCGAGGCCGATTGGAACGCCAAGCTGAAGATGCTGGCTGAAGCGCAGGAGCTTTGTGAGCGTCAGCGCGAACAAGATCGGAAAGCTCGTCAATGACCAACAACGAGCAGCGATCCTTTCACTGGCCAGCAGCTTTCCGCAACTGTGGCGCGACCCTGCTACGCCCGATCGCGAACGCAAACGGATGGTCCGGCTTGTTGCTGGAAGACGTCACGCTGATCCGCGGGGATTAGCATCACACTGCATCTGCGCTTCAAGGGCGGCGCACACCGCACGATCCAACTGCCCTTGCCGCTCCGATCCTGGGAGCAGCGGCAAACCAGCAAGGAAGCCGTTGCGGAGATCGACCGCCTGCTCGACCTTCACACCTATCCGGAGATCGCTGCCAAACTCAACGAACGCGGCATGAGTTCCGGCGAAGGAAAACCATTCACCGCGCGAATCGTCGGCTCGAATCCAGCGAAGTTATCAACTCACGCCGCGCTATGATCGATTACGCAAGGCGGGTATGCTGACCGTCGAGGAAATGGCTGCTGTGCTCGGCATCGGCCCACAACGAGTCAAAATATGGAACCGGCACGGACTGATTCGCGGTCATGCCTACAACGGCAAGAACGATTGCCTCTACGAGCATCCTGGCGGCAACCCGCCACGAAAAGCCCAAGGCGTCAAACTATCGAAAAGGGCGCCCGCCGGCAAGGTCGTTGCGCAAGGTCCGAGGAGGTGCAGTGTGAAGCGTAAGCCTTGGCCTGCGGGGAATGCGCGGCGATCCAGACAATTCCCAGCTCCGCCAGCGCCCGTCCAATCTGCGTGGGTGGCAGCGGTGCACGTTCGTCCCGAGGCAACTCTTTGACATCGCGCGCGATCTTCGGCGCGGTTTGAAACAGACTGGCCTTGTCGGTGTAGAAGCTGACTGGACGTCCATGCTGCTCCAGATAGACTCCACAGTAGACGCATGTTTTCCGCGGTCGAATCGTGGAGCACAAAGCGCGCATGCAGCCGGCTGGTGGCGTCGTCGATCATGCTGATCAGGTAGAGCTTCGGTCCGCGCCTTCCAACCATTGGTGCTCGCTGGTATCCCATTGCACCAACTCCCCACATCGCGACCGCCTCTGGCGCCACCGGTGGACCTTCATCACTTTCTGCTTCCTGGACCGCCACAGCCGTGCTTCGATCATCCAGGCCCGGACCGTTTCGCGACTGACGGTGATCTGGTGGCACTTGCTCAGATACTCGCTGGCCAGCGTGGGACCGAACCCGCGATACTTCTCTTGCCCCAGGATCGCCATCGCCTTGGCCTGGCTCTTCTCGTCCAGTTTGCGGTTGGATCTCTTTCCCCACCGGCCATGGACCACCGCCTGGTCGCCCTCCCGCTTCAGCTTCACCAGCAGCCGCCGGATATGCCGCTCGGTTTGTCCGATCTCTTGGGCAGCTTGACGCTGGGTGATCAGCCCCTTCTTGGCTTTCTTCAGAGCGATTAGCCGATCTCGATCTCGCTGGGTCATGAGAAGTGTTCCTGATTCCACCTCCCCAGCCTGACCTCGTCAATAGGACATTTCTACTTTGCGCAATTAGGACATTATCATTTTGCGCCGACAGTCGGTGCTCTGCATTTGACTTTCACCCACGCAATGCATTAGCGTGTCCGATTGAAGGTTGAAACCGAAATCAAGCTGCGCGTGCGCGGCGGGTTCACCAAAATCCGCCATACTCTGCGCAAACTCGGCTTCCGCATCATCAAGCACCGCGCTTTCGAATCCAACACATTATTCGATAACGCCAAACGCTCCCTCCGCAAACACGGCAAGCTGATTCGCGTGCGCCGGGTCGCCGATCATATCCTGCTGACGTACAAAGGTCCGTCCCAGCCCAGCCGCTACAAAAAACGCCGCGAAATTGAATTCGAGCTTCCCTCTTCAGCTCCCATTGCGCCCATACTCACTCAGCTCGGCTATCATCCCGTCTTCCGCTACGAGAAGTACCGGACCGAGTATGCCAAGCGCTCCAACCTGGGGAAAATCCTGGTGGATGAGACGCCCATTGGAAACTATCTGGAGCTGGAAGGCGCCCCGCGCTGGATCGACCGTACGGCCAAGCAATTAGGCTTTTCCAAGGCCGACTACATCACCCGCAGCTATGGATATCTGTACCTCGCGTACTGCCGGGAACGAAGAATCCGCCCTAAAGACATGCTGTTCAAGAAGGGAGGCATGAAAAAATGACTCCCGGACCTTCCGCCGAACGTTTCAATCGTGTAACAATAGCGGAGTCGAGCATCGCGATATGGCGCTGACCATCGAAACGCGGAAATTTGCCGGCCAGAATGCCTCCAGATTGCTGGGGCGCTTGGCGTTCCAGATGAGCGTCACCAGGAAAGCTCTGGATTCCGGGTCGGTGCATGATCTGAGAGTTTCCATACGCCGATTCAATCAGGCCCTGGGAGTTTTCAAGTCGTGTTTTCCGGGCAGGGAAACGCGCAAGATCCGCCGGCGCACCAAGAAGTTGATGACCTTGGCCGGGACCGTGCGAAATTTTGACATCGCGCTCAAATTGCTCGCCAAATCGCCGGATGCGGACGCAGCCGGTCTACGGCCCAAACTGCAAACCCAGCGCAAGGAATCCGGACGTGTTTTGATCGGCGCTCTCAAACGCCGCATTGAACGAAAATCGTCTTTGAAATGGCGAACGGCGCTGGAAGCCGCACTGGCCAGCGCAGACGGCCCAGTCTCGCGCGCCGCCGTGGAGCAGACCGCCCGCCGGGTTCTGCCCAAAATGGCAACGGACTTTGTAGAGCGTGGGAACGCCGCCTCCGAAGCCAAAGCGTCTCCGGAAAAGTTGCACGAGTTCCGCATCGCATCCAAAAAATTCCGCTATACCCTGGAGCTGTTCGCGCCGCTGTACGGCCCCACCATCGATACCTGGCTCGAAAGCGTCAAGGGGATTCAAACCAAGCTCGGCGACATCAACGATTGCGTAACCGTAGCCGGGCTGGTGGCGGACTACAAAGGCGCGGACGCCATCGCCGGTTGGCTCAAGAAACGCCAGCGCCGCAAATCGGAGCAGTTCTCACGGGGCTGGCTGGAGGAATTCGGCGATTCAGACAGCGTGCGAAATCGTATCCAATCTTTGAATCATCCTGGGCAGGCCATCAAGAAACCGGTGGGCCGCAGCAGCACCGGCTCGGGCGGCTCAGGACGGGGCTCTCAAAGCCGTTCGCTCGCTTCCGGTTCTTAGTTGCTGGTTTCCGCTGCCTGCTATCATCTGAAGAGATCGCCTTAGAAGATTACCTCTGGAGGTTCCCGTATGTTTCGTTCCCTCGCTACCGCGATACTGTGCGTACCGGCACTTTTCTTTATCCCCGCCCCTGCGCAGGAAACCGCTGCCGCAAAAGACACACCGCTCACTGTGGATCAGATTGTCGAAAAGCACACCCAGGCGCTGGGCGGCGTCGACAAACTCAAGGCCATTCAAAGCGTAACTGTCACCGGCAAGGCGGTTCTGAACGGCGGGCAAATTGAAGCCCCCATCGCAATGAAGATCAAACGGCCGTCTTCGATGCGCATGGAATTGAGCGTCCAAGGCAAGAGCTTCATTCAAGCTTTCGATGGAACCACCGCTTGGACGGTCAACCCTTTCATGGGCTCGCCGGATCCTCAGAAATCGAACGAAGAAGATACCCAGATGGCGAAAGATGATTCCGACTTTATTGAGGGCTCGCTGGTGGATTACAAGGCCAAGGGCAACACCGTGGAGTTGATCGACAAAGAAGACGTGGAGGGAACCCCGGCCTATAAGTTGAAAGTTACCAAGAAGAGCGGCAGCATCGAGTACGAATATCTGGACGCACAAACCTTCCTGCCACTGCGCAACTCCGGCAAGCGCAAGCAGGCCGGGCAAGAGATGGAGTTTGAATCCACGCCCAGCAACTACAAACCCGTCAACGGCGTAATGATGGCCTATAGCTTGAGTCAAAAAGTAAACGGCCAGCCTATGATGGAACTCACCGTCGAGAAAATTGAGGTAAACGCTCCCATAGACGACGCCACCTTCCAGATGCCCGAAAAGCCTAAGGAAGAAAAGAAAGAACCCGCCAAGCAGTGAAAGCGCCAAAGTGGGGCAGGCGCTTCCGCCTGCCAACAAATCTTTCTATAATCTCAGTCGCTCTGCTGGCGGCAACTCTCTGCACTGCTCAAGTCAAAATCGATTCCGCCACATTCGGCGCCATGGAAGCACGCCCTCTGGGCCCAGCCATTACCAGCGGACGCATCGCGGCCATCGAAGGCGTGGCCAACGATCCGCGGATCGTCTACGTGGGAGCAGCGGGCGGCGGAGTTTGGAAGACCGTGAACGCCGGCATCAGCTTCAAACCGGTATTCGACAAGTATCCGCAGTCCATCGGCGCCATCGCCGTGGATCAAGCTCATCCCGACACGGTTTGGGTGGGCACCGGCGAGCCGTGGGTTCGCAACAGCACTTCAGTAGGCGCGGGCATCTACAAATCCACCGACGCCGGCGATAACTGGAAGCTCATGGGGTTGCCGAACTCGGAGCGCATCGCCAAAATTGTCATCGATCCCAAACATCCCGACACAGTCTACGTCGCGGTGCTGGGACATCTTTGGAATTCGAATGAGGACCGCGGCCTCTACAAAACCACCGACGGCGGCAAAACCTGGCGGAAGATTCTATACGTCAACGCGGACACGGGTTGTTCCGATGTCAGCATCGACCCCCAGGAAACCAATATGGTCTACGCCGGCACCTGGCAATTCCGGCGCTATCCGTGGGCCTTTAAATCCGGCGGTCCCGGCAGCGGTCTCTATCGCAGCTCGGATGGCGGCAAGACCTGGGAGAAAGTCAAGGCCGGAATGCCGGAGGGCGACCTGGGCAGAGTTGCCGTGGCCGTTGCGCCCTCGCGCCCCAGCGTGGTCTACGCCGTAATTGAAGCCAAGAAATCCGCGCTGTATCGCTCCGACGATCTGGGCCGCACCTGGAACGAAGTTTCCACAAATTCCATCATGGGCATGCGCCCGTTTTATTTCGGCCTCGTGATCGTCGATCCCAAGGATTACAACCGCATCTACAAGCCGGGGCTCTATCTTTCCGTCAGCAAAGATGGCGGCAAGACTTTCGGGCCGGTGGGTCTGACGGTGGGAGTTCATTCCGATCACCACGCACTCTGGATCGATCCCGTCCAGCCCGCCACGCTTTATGACGGCACCGACGGGGGCGTTTATAAATCCACCAACTACGGCGGCGATTGGACCTTCCTGCGCACTCTTCCGGTCGGCCAGTTCTACCACGTGACCTATGACTTCGATCAACCTTACAACGTCTTCGGCGGACTGCAGGACAACGGCGCGTGGATGGCGCCCAGTCAAGGAGCGAGCGGCATACGGAACAGCGATTGGCGCAACATCGGGTTCGGTGACGGCTTTAACGCGTTCGCCGATCCCAGCGATAAGAACATCGTCTATTCGGAATGGCAGGATGGCAAGCTGCTGCGGTTTTATAAAAACACCGGCGAGCTGAAGTCCATCTCACCTTATCCTAAGGCGGGCGAGCCAAAATATCGTTTCAATTGGAACACTCCCGCTCTGATTGGCCCAAACAAGCCGCACGCCATTTATATCGGCGGCCAGTTTCTGTTCCGTTCGCGCGACCGCGGCGAATCCTGGCAGCGCATCTCGCCCGATCTCACCACCAACGATCCGGAAAAGCAGAAGCAGGAGCAATCCGGCGGCCTCACCATCGACAACTCCAGCGCTGAGAATCACTGCACCATTTACGCCATCAGCGAATCGCCTCGCGACGCGAATGTGATCTGGGTAGGAACCGATGACGGCAACCTGCAGCTCACGCGCGACGGCGGCAAAACTTGGAAGAATCTCATCGGCAACGTTCCAGGCGTGCCCCGCAACACCTGGGTGAGCGGCATCGAAGCCAGTCACCACCAGGCCGGCACCGCCTATGTAACGTTTGATGGACACCAAACCGGCGACATGCGCACGTACGTTTACAAAACCACCGATTTTGGCGCCACCTGGACTTCCATCGCCACTGACGCGGTCAAGGGCTATGCGCACGTGGTGCGCGAAGATCTGGTGAAGCCGGATCTGCTATTCGTGGGCACGGAGTTCGGACTTTTTCTCTCCATTGATGGCGGCAAACAGTGGGCCCAGTTCACCGGCAATCTGCCTGGCAATCTGCCGAATGTCGCCGTGCGCGATCTGGCCATTCATTCGCGGGATTCTGATCTGATTATCGCCACCCATGGCCGCGGGATTTACATCGTGGATGATATTACGCCCATCCGGCAGCTCACTCCAGATGTTCTGGAATCGAAGCTGACGGTGCTGGAGCCGCAGCCCACCAAACTCCGCACATCGGCCGCCGAACAACTCTTCGGAGGCAACGATGAATTTGTGGGATCGAATTCGCCTGAAGCCGCATTCATCACTTACTATCTCAAGGAGCGCCACACCTTCGGCGATTTCAAGATCCAGATTTTCGACAGCGACAATCACCTGGTGACCACGCTTTCCGCCGGAACGCGCCGCGGTATTAATCGCGTGGCTTGGCCCATGCGCATGAAACCGCCCAAGGTGCCGGCGGGAACCAGGCGTGGAATTCGGATCGCTGCAAGGTCCGCGGGTCCCCGAAGGAACGTACACAGCGAAGCTGTTGAAAGGCGATGAGACGTACAGCGCCACCATCAAATTGGTGGGCGATCCTGCGTCGCCGCACTCAGAAGCGGACCGGAAACTGCAACAGCAGACCGTCATGAAGTTTTACCGGATGCAGGAACGGTTGGCCTACATCAATACAGCTCTGGTGGAAGTGCGCGATCAAGCCCGCGACCGATCCAAGAAATTGAAGGAAGGCGACGCACTGCGGGCGCGCCTGGATTCGCTGGACACCAAGCTCACGGATCTGGAAAAAACGCTGGTTCCAACCGGCGCGGAGGGGGCCCTGCCGCAGATCACCGGCGAGGTGCGCCTACGGGAAGAAATCGGCGAAGTATACGGCGAAGTGATCCGCTACGGCGGTAAGCCTACCGAAAGCCAACTAGACCGGGCTGTGGTTTTGGAACAAAAAGTGGATGCCGCCGGCCAGTCATTCGCCGAACTTAGTGCCAATGTGGATGGCGTGAACGAAGCCCTGAAGGTCCAGAAACTGGACCCAATCAAAAAACTATCCCAGGCAGAATACGACAAGCGCCCGTAGGGCAGGTGGGGCAGGATGCCATCCTGCGGCGGATTGTTAATCAGCCTGTGTTTGCGCCGATTGCTAATCGGCGCGCAGGTTAACAACCTGCCCCACATGCTCGCCTGCTAGGATTATTGTGTGCCCACCATCCGTACCGCCGCTGTTCAATCGGGCCAAAGGAGCTTCCTTGAAAAAATTGTTTGTAGGCAACCTTCCGTATCAAGCCAGTGAAGCGGAGTTACAAGACTGGTTCACGCGGAACGGATTTCAAGCCGATTCCGTTCAAATTATCCGCGATAAGTTCACCGGTGAACCGCGAGGTTTCGGGTTCGCGGAATTTAGCAACGACGAAGAAGCCGAGCGCGCCGTTCAAACCTGCAATGGCCAGGATTTTTTGGGCCGTTCGCTGGTAGTGAATGAAGCCCGCCCGATGCGTGAAGGCGGGGGCCGTGGTCCCGGCGGTGGTAGTGGAGGCGGTGGCGGCCGAGGTCCTGGCGGCGGTGGTGGCGGAGGCGGTCGCGGACGCGGCGGGTACGGCCGGGGCGGCGGTGGCGGCGGCCGTGGGCGCGATCATTAGATAGATTTCAAGCACCGACTCCCTTAGTCTTAGCTTAGAAGCTGTGAAAAAATCGGAAGCACGCGGGGTTGGCAGACGGAAGCGTCTGCCCCACATTGACGCACAAGGATTTACGATTAAGTGGCGCAGGCGCTTTCGCCTGCGAACCGATTTTTTCACAGCTTCTTACTCTTACGGTCGCGGTTCGGTAACGCGCTTCCGAGCCGCGAGCGTGAGCGACCGGTAAGAAAACTGATGTTTCAGCGACTCGTTCTTTTCCTTTCAATTCTGGTCCTTGCCCGCGCCGAAGACACGGCCCGCATGGACCAGATCGTCCAGTCCTACGTCTCCGCCAAAACTTTCATGGGCACGGTCCTGCTAGCTCGCGGCGGCGACATCCTATTCAGCAAGAGCTACGGAATGGCGAATCTGGAATGGGATATCCCCAACACTCCTTCCACCAAATTCCGCCTGGGCTCGGTCACCAAGCAGTTCACCGCCGCGTCCATCCTGCTGCTGGAGGAACGCGGAAAACTGAAAATTGAAGATCCGGTGAAGAAGTACATGCCGGATGCTCCGGCCGCCTGGGACAAGGTCACCATCTTCCACGTGCTGACGCATACCTCCGGTATTCCAAGTTTCACTGGCTTCGCGGACTACAAACAGACCGAGCCTTTCGAAACCACCCCCGAGAAACTGGTGGCGCGTTTTCACGACAAGCCGCTCGAATTCGAACCCGGCGCGAAGTGGAACTACAGCAATTCCGGATACGTGCTGCTCGGCTACCTGATCGAAAAGATCAGCGGACAGAGCTACGCGTCCTTCGTGCAGGAAAACATCTTCACGCCTTTGGGCATGAAGGACTCCGGCTACGATTCGAATTCTCAAATCATCACGCGCCGCGCGTCCGGGTATACGCCGTCGAAGGACGGTCCCCTGAACGCCGGATTCATCCACATGAGCATTCCGTTTTCGGCAGGATCGCTCTACTCCACCACGGAGGACCTGCTCAAATGGGAGCGGGGCCTGTTCGGCGGCAAAGTACTCTCGGCGGCGTCTCTCAAAAAAATGACCACGCCCTTCAGGAACGATTACGCGTTCGGACTTTTCGTCCATACCAAAGCGGGCCGCAAACTGATCGATCATAACGGCGGGATCGAAGGCTTCAATACCTACTTGGGTTACTATCCCGACGATCAACTTACAGTGGTGGTGCTCGCCAATCTGAACGGATCGGCCCCGTCGGACATTGCCGGAAAACTTGGGGCACTGGCTCTCGACCGTGGGAAGCCGTGAAAAAATCTGCGCTTCCGCCTGCCAACCGATTTTTCACGCCCCGAGCCGCGACCGTGAGGGAGTCGGTGAATCATTCCGTCGCCACACTACCTGATACCATTCATGATTGATCAACGGCGCTGACCCTTCTCCGCGCGAGATGACCGTGAAAGCGGTCGGCCTGGGAATCTTCCTGGCATTTGTTTTCGGCGCCGCCAACGCCTATCTCGGCATGCGCGCCGGCCAAACCGTGGCCGCCACAATTCCCGCGGCGGTAATCGCCATGGCGCTGTTCCGCATCCCCGCATTTCGCGGCGGCATCCTGGAACAGAACATCACCCGTACCGCGGCCTCGGTGGGCGAAGCGCTGGTGGCCGGAGCAATCTTCACCATCCCCGCGTTCATGATGGTGGAAATCGACGGCCACCGGCTCTGGACCAATCTCCGCGCGCACTACTGGGAAGCCACGTTGGTATTGCTGGTGGGCGGCCTGATCGGCGTTTTCTTCATCATCCTGCTGCGGCGCCCGCTCTGCGTGGACGCGCCATTGCCGTGGCCTGAGAGCGTGGCCAGTTACGAAATCGTCAAAGCGGGCGAAGCCAGCGTCAAGCGATGCTCCGCGCTACATCTTCGGCGCCATGGCTTTCGGCGGATTGATCCAGATTCTGAAATCGGACAAAGGAATACAGATCTTTCAGGAATACGTGGAAGGGTTCCTGGCCTTTCCGAAATCAGTGATCAAGCATTTCAATGTTGAGAAGGTTTCCATCGGTAATGTCACGCACTACGGCGGAATCCCCTGGTCCACGCCCAGCCTTTCGCCGGCCTTGATCGGAATCGGCTACGTCATCGGACCGGAGCTGGCCTCGGTGAACTTCGCCGGCGGCGTGGTCGCCTGGTGGATTCTCATCCCGCTCCTCTTGTTCTTCGATCCCGATTTGCCGCGCCGCATCGGCACCACCGATCCCGCCACTGCCGCTTTTTCGGTCTGGTACAACGTGGTCCGGCCCATTGCGGTAGGAACCATGCTGGTGGGCGCCGCCAGCACCATGTTCTCCATGCGGTCGTCACTCGCGAGTTCGCTGCGAGGAATCTTCACCGCGTCCACCAAAGCCGCGCAGGAAGGCAAGTTGCTGGATCGCACCGAACGCGACATTCCCGCCCGCTGGGTGGTGCTGGCGATGTTGGTCCTGATGATCCCCATCACGGCCATTTATTATTACTTCACGCATGGATGGCTTGCGGCCATCGTCGCTGCTGTAATCATGAGCATCACCGGATTTCTTCTATCCGCGATCGGCGGCTACTTAGTCGGCCTGGTGGGTAGCTCAAACCAACCCCTTTCCGGATTAACTCTGGCGGCGCTAATCATCGCGGCGTTGGTGATGCTGACCATCGGCGTCACTGGCTTGGCCGGTGTTGCCGCGGTGCTGGGCGTGGCTGCCGTGGTTTGTGTCGCCTGCTCGGTTTCCGGCTCATTGATCCAGGATTTGAAAGCCGGACATCTGTTGGGAGGAACTCCCTGGAAGATGGAACTGGTTGAAGTGATCTCGGTCATCCTGCTGGCGTTTTTTCTGATGGGCCCGATCATCGCGCTGCACGAGGCCAATCTGGCGACCGGCGGTATCGGTGGACGCGCCCTCCCTGCGCCGCAAGCTGGCCTGATGGCGCAATTGGCCAAGGGGATTGTCGGCGGACAAATGGCCTGGGGTTTAATCGCCATCGGCGCGGCATTCGGTGTGGCTCTGCTGCTGTTCGGCGCGAAGTCTCCCATGCTGGTCGCCGTGGGAATGTATCTTCCGTTCGATACCTCGTCAGCGATTTTCGTAGGCGGCCTGATCAAGTGGATCGCCGATCGCACCGCGCGAAAGTTGAACGCCGAACAAAAGCTGGCCTACGATGAAAAAGGAACCCTGACTCGCATCCGGCTTGATCGCGGGCGAAGCGATTGTCGGAATCCTGCTGGCCGTTTTATTCCTGGCTAGAGTTCCAAGCTTCGCAACATTCAGTTTCTTTCCCGCCTGGGGTGGATGGCTATCGCTGCTCGGTTTCGCCAGCATCGCGTATGTGCTGATCCGCATCCCGGCCAAGAGGACATAAAACATCGTCCCCTTGCTCACACGCGGGGCTGCCATGCCGGTCCGCTGCGGTTTGAAAGTAGCCCCGCGCGTCAGCAAGGCGACTCTACCATCACCGCATAAATCTCCCCCGGCCCATGCACGCCGCGCACCAGAATCTGCTCGATGTCCGCGGTGCGGCTGGGTCCGGTGATCAGGACCATGGAACTGGTCTGCTCCGCCGGATTAGGCAGAACGGTCAGCAGCTCGTCCAGATTCGCCAGCATCCGCGAGCGCGGAAACACGGCCACATGCAGCGGCGGGAGCAGCGAAATCAGTCGAGCCTCGGAGGACTCGCCAGCATCACTAAGCGTCCCGGTTTCCGCCAGCGCATAATCGGCGCTGGTAATCCCCACGTCGGCCGTCGGCGCAAGCCGCGCGCAGCGCCTCACGATCCGTGAACCCCGATTGAACCTGTGGAAGTCCGGTTATCCCGCAGGCGCTAAGAAAAGTGCGAATTCGAAGCTACCGCGCGCTTTCCTTGCAACAATTCCGCCATGGCAGGAACAACCTCGCCCGGCTCCTGTGGAAAAAATAATTTTCCTCCAAGCTTTTCGAGATTCTGGCCGAAGAGACATGTATTGCGGTTGCGGTCCATTATGAGGGACGCGTAGCCGTGGGGCCGCGAGAGGGGTCGGGATAGGGCCCGCGGCCCTGCCCAAAGCCTTGCGTACATTTTGAAGTATCACTTCGCGCGAACTCACTTGCGTTCTCTCCGCCCACCATCGGTGAAAGCTGGTTTTCGCGCAGCCTCGGAACTTCACGCTGGCTCGCCCATTTCCCTAGCGGCCCCACTTTCGGCAACATCGGCGCGAACCATCCGCCCATTCGCGCCAGCATCAAATAAATTCGTGGATGCGTCATCACCCACGCCCAAATTCCGAACGCCCAGCGCTCTACACCCGCCCTGCCCTCGCGCCGCTGCGCGTCGCGTCACCTCCGAGCGCAGCTTCAACAACAGCTTCGGGATTTCGATCTTGACCGGACAAACCTCCGCGCATGCGCCGCACAGGCTGGATGCGAACGGAAGCCAGGGATCTTTCGGCACGCCGTGAAATTGCGGCGTGATGATGGCGCCGATCGGGCCCGAATAAATCCACGGATAATTGTGCCCGCCGATCTTCCGATACACCGGACAATGATTCAGGCACGCGCCGCAGCGAATGCAATACAGCGACTGCCGTTTCTCCGGATCGGCCAGCAGCTTGGTGCGCCCATTGTCCAGCAGCACCACGATAGAATTCGTCCGGACCGTCGATTTCGCCGCTGCGCCGCGGCCCGGATAGAAACGACGTATAAACCGTGAGCGGCTGCCCGGTGGCGCTGCGCCCCAGCAGGGTCAAGAAACACGCCCAGATCCTGCGCTCGCGGAATCAGCTTCTCGATCCCAGCCACGGCGATGTGAATCTTCGGCGCCGAGGAGGACAAGCGCGCGTTGCCTTCGTTTTCCACCACCACCACCGCGCCCGAATCCGCCACCAGGAAATTGGCGCCGGTGACGCCGATGTCGGCGTGCAGGAATTTCTCGCGCAACGCCTGCGCGCGCGATCCTGGTCTGCTTTTCGATCACCACTTCGTTCTCTACGCCCAGGTTCTTGGTGAAAATTTCGGCCACATCATAACGAGTCAAGTGCAGAGCCGGCGCCACGATGTGATACGGACGCTGGTGCGCCAGCTGCAGAATGTACTCTCCCAGATCCGTTTCCACGGCTTCCAGTTGGTGCTTCTCCAGGCGCTCGTTGAAATGGATTTCTTCGGTGGTCATGGATTTCGATTTGACAATCAGATGCGCTCCGCGCTCCTTGGCGAGCGACAGCACGAAATCAGCCACTTCCTGGCTGTCGGAGCAATACACCACTTTTCCGCCGTGCGCGATCACATTTCTCTCGAATAGCTCCAGGTAATAATCCAGATGCTCGATGGTGTGCTTCTTGAGCTGATTCGCGTCGCTGCGAAGTTCCTGGTAATTCGGGCAGCAATGTCCGGGCGCGATGGCGCCGGCACGGTGAGTCGATCAGGCGATTGGTAGCGGAGTAAATGGCCAGCTGCAATCGCGCGTCCGAAAGTGTCTGCTCGGATGGTTTCGGACGGTTCGCCGGTCATGTGCTCATCTCGCCGCCAGAATTTCCGCCAGGTGCGCGGTGCGGATGGGCAGCCCTGCGCGATCGATCACACCTTGCAGCTGCATCAGGCAGCTGGAGTCGATAGAGACCACAGTGCCCGCTTCCGTCTTGAGTATGGAATCGATCTTGGTGCGCGCCATTCCTCCCGACACTTCCGGGAACTTCACGGAAAACGTACCGCCGAATCCGCAGCATTCTTCAGCCGCATCCATTTCGCGCAAGGTGAGACCTTTCACCTTGGCCAGCAATTTACGCGGGCCGTCTTTAATGTGCAGCTCGCGCAGCGCGTGGCAGCTATCGTGATACGTCACCACGCCATCAAAACGCGCGCCCACATCGTCGGCTCCCGCAACCTCAATCAGGAATCGCGAAAACTCCCACACCCGGGGCGCTATGCCGCGCGCCAGAGCCAGCATCTTTTCATCGCCCGCGAAGATGTCGGCGTAGTGGTGCGAGATCATGGACGTGCATGAGCCGGAGGGAACAACAATGTACTCGGCATCGCGGAAGGTCTCCACGAAGTGACGCGCCACAATCCCGGCTTCCGCCGGATAGCCGCTATTGAACGCGGGCTGCCCGCAACAGGTTTGCGCGCGCGGAAAATCCACCTGGAAGCCCAGCCGCTCCAGCACCTGAGTCATTGCGATTCCCACTTGTGGAAACACTTGATCGACGATGCAGGTAACGAATAGCGAGACGCGCGTTTTCACTGGCTGTTCCATTGTGGCGTATTTCCTTTTCGTCTGCCACTTGATTTTCCCCTTTTCTTCGCCCACAATAAGGCTATGGCTCTTACTAAGAGGCAGAAAGAAGTTCTTGATTTTATCGCCGACTTCGTCGAGCAGAACGGATACAGCCCCAGTTACGAGGAATTGGCCCACGGATTGAAGCTGGCTTCGCTCGCTACGGTGCACAAGCACATCCAGGCGCTGGAGTCACGCAACTATGTGCGGCGCATGTTCAACCAAAGCCGGTCGCTCGAAGTCTCCTCCAAATACATCCAGGAGCGGCGGAAGAATCGCCAAACGGTCCGTTCCGCGGAAGTTCCCCTCGCCGGCAGAATCGCCGCTGGTTCCCCGGTGGAAGCCATTGAAGGGCAGGACACGCTGCAGTTCGCCGACTTCGCGGGTCGTGGCGACACCTTCGCGCTTCAGGTTAGCGGCGAATCGATGATCGAAGATCACATCATGAGCGGTGACTACGTTTTGGTGGAACGAACCCAGCAAGCCAACGATGGTGAAATCGTAGTGGCGCTGGTAGGTGGCCGGGAGACCACGCTCAAGCGCCTGCACCATGAACCAGGCGGCCGCATCCGGCTGCAGCCCGCCAATTCCGCGATGCAACCCATCATCGTGGACGCAAGCGAAGTGGAGATTCAAGGCCGCGTCCTGGCCGTGTTGCGCAAATACCGCTGAATCCCTACGCGTCATAAACCGAACTGCGACCGCAAGGGAGCGCTACCACCAGCGGCCCCAAGTTCTGCGTTCGTGATAGCGCTTCCTAGCGGTCGCGGCTCAGTTAAGGGCCGAACGAGAAACGAGAAACGAGAAACGGCCGTGCTAGACTGGTACCGTACATGGTTAGCCCTGTCAGCGGCGTGAAACGTTTCCTGTTCTGGGATTATCCTCGCGCCGGCTGGCAGTATGACGTCATGGTGGGGCTGATTCTGGCCTTCATTTTTCTTACTCCCAGGGAAGTTTTTCGAGATCAGCCCAAAGCCAGCAGCATTGTCATGCTTCCAGCCGAACATGGCTCCAACGTGTTCTGGATGGATTCCGAGCAACTGGGGGATATTCCAGAAGCGCAGCGCGCCACGCGCGCCACCAATCTCCTCAAGGCGCGTACCGGAAAGAAGTATAACGTGGTTCGTGTGGAACCGATCGTCGATTCTGAAAAAGAAGTCAAGGGTTACATGGCGTTCACCACGCCATAGCTGCTATTACCGCTCACTGGAATCCGTTTTAGCGAAATGCGATCACGCGCTTTTACTACTTTTCTGTTCGTGACTATGCTGATGGGCGCGCCGGTCACGCCGAAAGACGCCATCCTGGCGCGCATGGACAAAGCAGCCGGCGAATTTAAGAACATGACAGCACGTGCCACTTACGTAACCCACACCGACGTGATCAACGAAGACAGCACCGAAACCGGTACCGTGGTCATGCAAAAGGTTGCGCCAGGCGAGGTCCGCGGCCTGATCAATTTCCTGGGCGAGGACCAACGCACCGTGTCCATCGAAAATCGAAAGGTGCGCGTTTACTACCCTAAGATCAACACCGTACAGGAATTCGACTTGGGCAAGGACGGCGAACAGCTAGATCAGTTTTTAATGATCGGCTTCGGCACTTCCGGCACTGCGCTTGCAAAGGATTACGACGTGAGCGTGCTCCCGAACGAAACCGTGAAAGGGTTGGAAGGTGTTAAAACCATTCGACTTCAGGTGATCCCCAAGACCGGGGAGGCGCGCAAGCTTGTAACCAAGGTGGAGTTGTGGATCCCGGAAACCGGCGATCCTTACCCGCTTCAGGAAAAGATTTCCGAGCCTTCCGGAGATTACCGGCGTATAACTTACACTGACATAAAGACAAACCAGCCGCTGCCGCCTGACGCGCTGCAACTAAAGCCGGCCCCAGGGTTTAAAACACAGCATCCGGGAAAATGACCGCCATCGACCATAGAGCGTCACCCGACGTGTCCAGCCTTAACAATCGCAGCAGCAGCAGCGGCCGGCTCACGTTCTTGGATTTGGCTCGCGGTATGGCAGTAGTGATCATGCTGCAGGGTCACGTCTTCCATTCCTTCAACCGGACGGATCTTAGAACCGATGGACCTTTCATGCTGTCCCAATTCATGGGCGGTATCGGGCCCGCGATTTTCCTGGTTCTGACCGGCATAACGCTGGCGTTTCTGATGGACCGCCGCGAACGGCAGGGCCTGGCTCCCATGGCCCGCTGGCGCGCCGCGCTACGCCGCGCCGGCTATCTTTTTTCGCTGGCGTTCCTGTTTCGTTTGCAGCTCTGGCTGTTTGCTTATCCGCAAAGTCCCTGGCCCGATCTTTTCAAGGTGGACATTCTCAACTGCATGGGATTCGCCATCGCCCTGATGTCGGTGATGGCCATTTTCACTACCGCCGATCGCGTACGGCTGTGTGCCGGATTAGGCTTGGCCATCGCCATCCTGGCGCCGCTGGTGTCGGCCATTGATTGGGGCTGGCTGCCGCCGCAGATCTCGGCTTACTTCGTTCCCAGCTTTCAATACTTCGCTTTCTTTCCCTGGGCCGCATTCATAGCATTCGGTCTTAGCATCGGCAGCGCCATACGGCTGGCCAAGCCGGAGCACATCAATCGCATGATGCAGTGGGGAACGTTGGCCGGCCTGGTTCTGATTCTGGGCGGCCAGTATTTTTCGAATCTGCCGTACTCGCTGTACCCCAAATCCGATTTCTGGCTAAACAGCCCGGGGCTGATCATCATCAAACTGGGCGTGGTGATGCTTTTCCTGGCCTTCACTTTCGTCTGGACCGAATATGCGGTCGGCGCGGCGAGCTGGAGCTGGATCCGCCAACTCGGCACCACCTCTCTTTTGGTGTACTGGGTGCACATTGAGTTGGTTTACGGCCGGTGGTTCGGATCGTGGAAAGAAACGCTCAGCAATACCCAATGCGCGGTCTGCGCCGCCATCGTGATTGTGTTGATGCTGGGCTTGTCGGTATTGCGGACGAACTGGCGCGCTGTGAAGACTAACGCGATGACCTGGTTTTCTTACGGCAGCCCCCGCCGGGTTTCAGGCGATTAAGAACCGAACCGCGACCGTGAGCCTCAGTCTCAGAAGCTGTGAAAAAATCGGCAGGCGCGCCGGGTTGGCAGACGGAAGCTAGGAACTTGCAAAATAAACGATTACTAGGCCCGTCCAGGCGTGAGGAGATGCTCGGGCCTTGATTTTGGTCGCGGAGATGTCCCTTGATTGGTGCCGAAGGCTCGGCCGGTCGTATCTGGGTTGATCGCAGGCACGGCTCCGCTGAGCGTCGGTGTTTCACATCCATTTCTGCTGGTGCTGGCTCCGTCTCAGGCCAGTGCTGGGGTATCTGGTGGTGGTTTGCTCGCTAGCCAGCGTTGAATCTGATCCGCTGCCAGTGCCAGCACGCCGAACATCAGATGCGTCATTACCTTCGCCCAACCCCTTACACGCACCCACCGACCTCCGAACTCATCTTTCAACCTCGAGTACACGCGTTCAATGGTTGTACGTTCCCGGTACCGTTGCTTCTCATGCGGGGCCAGTTCCTGTTCCACCGTGCCGTGTTTTTGGTAAGGAATGATCGGTACATGTCCGAGCCCCCGACTGTGACTGCGGATGGCTTCGCTGTCGTAGCCGGCGTCCATCAAGTCGTAGCAACTGGTCACTCGTTGCGCCGTCAACTCCGCCAGCGGGATGGCCACCTGGTTGTCGTTGAGCGAAGCCGAGGTCAACACGCAACTAATCGGGATTTGCCCGTCGGCTACGTCCATATGCAGTTTGTATCCGGTCCAGTAGGAGCGAATGCCCTTGCTGTTGGGCTTACAGCCAACGTTGCAGGCTCGCGGCAACTCGGCCATCATTTCCTCTAGCGTCATGGTTCCTGCAGCTTGCCGTTCGATTCTCGTCAGCTGCTGTGGACGCTTGGCTGTCCCGGCTTTGCGATGGAGCCGCCGCGGACGCGGTTCCTGCACCTGCTCTGCCTTGGGCGCAACCTTTTCACGAGCTTCAATGGCGGTACCGTCGCGCAGAATGTGCCCCACCAACCGTTCCGATTGGGTCCGTTGGATGAGCGCGGCATGTACCCGTTGCGCGAACTGACCGTCTGCCAACTCGCGAAAGGCACGCGAGAACACCGATTCGTCGGGGACTTCCGAGGCTCTCTCCCAGCCACACAGACGACGCAACGTCGCGTCGTGCGCCAGACGGTCGAGGAGTGCCCGGGTGTGCGGGAGGTTGAAGACCGCCTTAGCGAGAAAGGCACGCGCCACACTTGCGCGACTATGCGCCGGTCGACCGCGACCTCGGTTGGGGGTCACGAATCCGTCCAGTTGCAGCAAAGACAACGCCCGCACAAATGCTTGGTGAAGATCGCTCATAGGGCCGAGTTCGTCGGCTAGGACAGGAAAGAGTCGACCTTGAAGAAGTTGCGAATAAGTGCCCAGGAAAGCAGTTATGCTAGTCATGCTGGGCGGTGAGTGCAATCGAAGTTTTGCTCATTACAAATATTCTATTGCCTCGCCGCCCGGTTCGCTACATTTTCATCCTCTTTTGTTTTATCATCCCGGCCGGGGCTCCAGAATCGGATTTCTGCAAGTTCCTAGGAAGCGTCTGCCCCACGTTGACGCACCAGGATTTACGATTAAGTGGCGCAGGCGCTTTCGCCTGCGAACCGATTTTTTCCCAGCTTCTGAGACTGAGGGAGACGGTGCCTTACGTTTTTCCCGCGCGCCGTCCCAACACACACACCGTCGGCACCGGAGGCGTCTGTTGCATCTCGGTGTGCACGTCCTCAAAACCGGCAGACGCCAGTGATTTGGATAGTCCGATTCCAGCTTGCCGCGTGGTCTCCTCCGTGGCTTTCTTACTGCGGGGCTGCACGGCCAGTACCACCCATCCGCCGGGCTTCAAGACCCGCCCCACCTCCGTGAGTGTCTTCACGGCGTCCTTCCAGAACTGCGCGGCATTAATGGCGTAAACCCGGTCGAAGTGGTTTTCCGGGTACGGCAGTTGAGCGGCGGAGCCGAGTTTCAGCTCCACTTTTCCTGCACTGATGGCCTGGGCGTTCCTTCCGGACGCCATCTTTACCATCACGTCGGAATGATCCACGCCGGCCACGAAAGCGGCGGCGCGGCTGGCGCGGGCGATATCTGTCCCGGAGCCAAAACCGATTTCGAGCACCCGGTCGGTCGGTTTCAGATCGAGCAGCGAGAACACCCACACGCTGCGATGGCCATTCTTCATGGCCATAAGTTGTCCCGCCACCCAACCCATTGCTCCGGAAGGCTTTGCAAATTGATTACGCCAGCTCATGATCAACAGAGAAAGACGAAACTCCGGCTCCCGAAGTTCCATGAAATCAGTCAGTCCAGAGTTTCCCGCCGGAGACGCGCTTCAATCAGCTCGAATGGTTCCTCGGCCGGCGCAAAGACCTCGTTCTTGTTCTCCAGGCCGAACAGGCCCAGGTCCACCAGCCGGCAATCCTTGTTGGGCACCCACAGATGAATTTCGGCGATGTCCTCATAGCGCTCCAGCACCGCCTCCGCCATGGCGTGCAGAGTGTATTGCATGGAGCGGCTTTCGTGCTCGACGAAAGTATCCAGAATGGCTTGCCGGATGCCGTGCCAATACACCGAAAACGGAATCTCGTTGTCCGAATAGAGCCAGCTGGCTTTCACCGCGGTGGCGAGAATTCGGTCCGATGTTTCCTTCAGCGTGGTAAACGGATCGTGCAGGTAGCCCTCGAAGCCGGACCCGGTGGTCTTGACCACTTGCAGGTTCTCGATTCCGGATTCAATGAACACCGTCTCCCGCGTCCCCGTGACGATGGTGGTGCGGCGCTCGGGTCCCGCCGGCATGAACGACCAGGGATGCTGTTTCCCGCCGAACGGAATGCGCGTCCATAAATATTCCTGGATCTCCACCCGTACCCGTTTCACCTGCGCATTGTCCGTCAGAAAATGATTGATCAGTTGTTGCGCGAAATCCTCAATCTGCTCGATGGTGTAAAGCTTGGCGAGTGCGTAGACGGTGTTCTTGATGGTGTCGGCGGGAAGGATGCTGCGGTTGTCGCCACTGGTATAGCTGCTCTCGAAATCGCCTTCGAATTGGATTCCGACGGACAGTTCTTTGAGGTCGTGCCGATCCTGCAGCCGGCGCACCTTGAGCAACCGGACTTGCGCGGTGCCGTAGTTGTTCTCAAGCAGAGTAGTGGGCATCGAAACTGTAGAACTTTGAAGCGTACCATGTAGGGCGATCCGGAGGCAGGTTCACGGGTACTAGAACTTTAGTCCGTTTACCGCTAAGGTGTCTACCTGGTAGCGTTATAAGGCGAATGCCTGACGGGTCGACCCATATCTCTACCGAGGGGACAAGCCAGTTGAATCAGGCTTTGATGCACTTCTCCTATCTGCAGATCCTTGATTTTCTTACCACCGTGGCCTTTCTGGTCAACGGAATCAAGGAAGCAAATCCGCTGGTGCGTCTAGCGCTGAAGTTGGGATCCAGCCCGGTCGAAGGGTTGATTTTAGTCAAGCTGCTGGCGATTGTTCTGGGAGTTTATTGCTGGCGCATGGGCCGGCAGCGGCTGCTATCGAGGATCAATTTGTATTTTGCGATGCTGATCGCCTGGAACCTTGTCGCGCTGATTGTGGGCGCTCTGACAAGAAGTTAGCCCCCTTGCTGATGCGCGGGGCTACACTCCTCGCGGCTCGGATAGAGCGTGTTACCGAACGCGCGACCGTAAGGGAGTTTCCATGGGCCTGCGGCCCACCAAAGGTGATGAAGACGCTGTGGGAAAAATCAGTTGGCAGGCGAAAGCAAAGCGCCTGCCCCACCTTGGCGCACAAGGATTTACGTTTTGAGTGGGGCAGGCGCTTCCGCCTGCCAACCCGTGTCTTCAACGGAGTCGGTGCCTTTTCGGCTCCGGCTCTGCCGGGTTAGGGAGCCGGTGATTTCTTCAGGACTTTATTCCACCGGCAGCGCCACGGTGTTGCTACTGACGCCGTTCACTTTGACCGTTAGCGGCAGGGTGGCGCCAGTGGAGGCGCCGCTGGGCACCTCGAACTGGACCAGCGCAAGGCCGGTGTAGCCGGGCGCGGCGCCAGCCCACACTGTGCTGGGATGCTGATTCCCAGCTGTGATGCTGACCGAATCCGACAAGGCCGGCGGCGGATCGGGCGGGAAGAATCCATCGATCATCTGAGCATTGAATGGCCCCAGCCCCGTTCCCAGCAGCGAAATGGTTTCTCCGGATTGGGCGGGACTGCTTGGCGTTATCAAAGACCCGTCCTTGTGGAACGCTATGGCGTAGGTTTTGGAATTGACAGTCTGGGTGAAGAGTCCCGGCGCGTTGCGGGCCACAGTGAAAGTACCGGTAACATCCGGCTGGCCCACCGCCTGAATATCTATGGTGTAGTTACCATCCGCCAACTCCCACGGAAGTTGGGCGTTGATTTGCCCCGGCGAAACAAAGAGCAGAGGCAGAATCATGTTGTTCACGGTTACCGAGACGCCCTGAATGGACTGGGACAGCGGATTCACCGGCCCAACTTCGAGGGTGGGAGCGAGGCTTTCGCCGTAGATCGCGATAATCGACCCCGGCGCCACCTTGTTGCTTGGAGTGCTGGATGCGGCATTCTGCACACCAGCGGGCGCAACGAAGGGAATCTTGTTCAGCAGCGCAACAACGCTCTGTGGCGCGGCCATGGTGACTACGCCCGAGGGGAAAGTTCCACTCAGGGCGCCGTTCCAGCGGATGAAACTAAAGCCGGGGTTCGGCACGGCACTGACGGTGACCTGCGCGTTCTGTGCAAAGAACATATCGCTGGACGCGGGAGAGAAATGGAAGGTTACGCCGTTGGCCGGGCTGGAAGCCGCGCTCAATTGATAGAAGGTCTGGTAGTTCGCGGAGAGCGTGGCCAGGTTTGCGTTCACGGTATAGGTGTGAACCGCGGCTCCGCCATCGGACCAGGAACCGAATTCCAAGCGCGTACCGCCGCCCATGGAAACCGTGGCCGGCGCGGTGACGTTAATCTGCGTGCCGCTGGCGCGATCGACGTTGCAGGGCGTCACGCAGGGCGAGCCATCCACCTGCAGAGTCAATCCCGGAGGGTTGCTCTGCACCACCACCCGGTTCAACTCGTTATAAATTGCCGTCATGCGCAAACCATTCGCGACGGCATTCTGATCGACAGTAATGCTTTGGGAGGCGGTTCCTGAATTTGACCAGCCTTGAAATGTATACTGGCGCCCGGTGGCGTCCGCCTGCGTGGCCGCGGCGGAAACCTGGTGGGTTGAATTCTGCGCCCAAACGAAGTTATACGACGGCCAATTCACGCGGCCGTCGACGTTGAGAGGCAACCCAACTGGAGAAGTTTGGAAACCCACTTGAGCGCCACGCACAAAGCTGCCCGTAATCGTGGCGGGCGAGGATAAGTTGTTATCGGTGGTATAGGTGCCGTTCTGTGTAATTCCATCGCTCCAACTATTGAAGACCCACCAGTTGCCGGAGCCGTCGCGCTGCGGGGAAACGCCGGCGAAGGTGTGCGCGGAGCCGCCCGCGAAGTCGAAGTCACCGTAGCAGAGCGGTGGAAATCCGGTCAAGGGGACCAGCGGCTGAGGATCGTCGCAAACGGTCGGGATGCGCCGCGTGGGAACCGTAGTGTGGTCGATCGTTACATTCAGCCCCAAGGGTGTGGTTAGGAACGTAACCCGCTTGGCGGGTGAAAAATGAGGCGCCAGGATGATGGGGCCGTTCACCACAAAGCTGGTCAGATAGGCATTGGGTGACGAGAGATTTGAAGTCCAGTCGATGAAGACAAAACCAGGATAGGGATACGCGTTCAGGGCAACCGTGGTGCCGGCTTGAACAAAGACATTTGCGCTGGCCCAGTAACACTGGTTGGCGATAAAGACAATTCCAGGCCGGAACTGGCCGGCCGGGATGGCGCCCGGCGCGCCGCAAGTTGGCGGAAGCGCGGGTCCCGCGCCCACCGGGATGAAATTCAGCTCAACCCGATAGCCGACGGTCACATTGGCCGTGAGGCTGGTAATACTCGGGTCCGCCGTTACCGTTTGAACCGGATCGAGGACCGGTTGGGTCAAGGAAAGATTATCCTGCCATCCTTTGAAAATATACTGCGTGTCGCCCTGAGGAGCGGTTTGAACTGCCGTGTTAGGCGGCTGCCCGGGCAAAGGCGGGTCGGTAAGGAACACCACCAGGTGCTCGCTTCCGGCCGGCCACGCAAATGTCGCGGCCTGGTTATAAACCGTGCCATCAACCGAGAATCTGGGGCCCGATGGCGAGGTGGAAATGGTTATGGTGCTGAGAGTGGTTTGAGCTTGTAGCCCCATTCCAGCAACCGAGAGAAGCGCAAAAAGGGAAAGGCGGTTCATAGACGACACCAACCAGTACATCGGCTTTAGTACGAGGTACCTTTAGGTTTTGTGAACAGGCCCGGCGCCAGGGGCGGCCTTGGGATGTTCCAAACTCTGTAACGTGAGGGAATCGTTAGCAATTGACCGCGATAACGCCGTCAGGCGCCGTTGTACATCCAGGGCCGGACGCCAGGCAGTCCGGCTGCGGTGATGCGCGCCCAAGCGATACTCCAGTACTAAGACGATCATCCTCATTCCCAGCCGGAATGCCTTCCATAAATCCCCGGTCACCGACGACTCACCCACGCGAGTCCGGTAATTCACCGGGATCTCCACGAACGGGATGCCATGAGCCACTACTTCCATAAGCAGTTGCGGACCGAAATGAGATCCGCCGATGGTGAGATGCGGCCGGATGAGCTGCAACGCTTCGTGGTGGAAAAGGCGGTAGGTGCAGCCCATGTCGGTGAGGATGGTGGTGTTGAAAAGCAACTCCGTCATCTTGGCGACGGCCCAGTTTCCCCAGCGCAGAAAGCGCCCCATGTTGGCGCCGGCCCAGATAAATTCGCGGCTGGTGCGGCTGCCGAAGACCACCGGCACATCGTCGGAATAGGACAACAGCTTGATCAGATCGTGCGCGCTGAAGGTGCCATCCGGTTCCGAGAGTACAATCAGGTCGGCATCGCATTCATCGATGCCGCGTAGCAGCGCGTAGCCATAGCCTTGCCGGGTTTCAAATATTTCGCGGGCGCCCGTGCCCCGCAGCTCCTCCGATGTTCCCGGCGCGGCGTTGTTGTTGACCACGATCACTTCATCGGCCAGATCGCCGGCCAGGTAATCCAGCGTGGCGGCCCGGATGGAATCCTTCTCGTTATACGTCGGAAAGATGACCGCGACTTTTTTCCCGCGCCACATGTTGCCACATATTCATCGGCACAGCGGAAGATGAACTTGAATACCGCCCTCAAGGCTTCTCGGCAATCACCAAAAACTGCCCCGCCAAAGGACGAAACGGCAAGGCCAGGTAGCAGCGCACCAGCCATTCGGCGGTGGGCAGCCGCGATTTCATGCTGAAGGGAACAAAGCGCGGCTCCGAGTGGACAATCTTCCAATTCAGCGCTTTCAGAAAATCCCGGAAACTGTTGTCCGTGTACGCGGTCCGATGCGTATAGTCATCGAAATACCGGCGCGGTTCCAGCCGGAAATTCGGCTGAACGGCAATCAAGCGCCCGCCCGGACGCAGCACGCGCTTGGCCTGCGCCAAAATTCCGGCGCCTTCCTCAATGGTGAAGTGCTCCAGGAAGTTGGAAGCGAATACCGTTCCGAGACTTCCATCGGCCAGCGGCCACGGGTCCAGCGCGGATTGAATCACCGGCTTTACCGCATCGCCCCAATATTTCACCAGCCCGGCGTTCTGCTCGAGCGCCCATTTTGGCGACGCGCCGATCTCGCGCGAGAATTCTCCATAGCCCGCCCCCAGCTCGAGCAAGCCCTCTTCGCGGGCGATCCAAGGCTGCAGATAGCGGCCAATCGCTTTCCACACCACCGCGCGCCGGGGATCAAACGGGAACCGGACCTCATGATAAAGCTCAACAGGCGTTGTCATTTCGTACCCCAGGCCAATGGTTTGTAAATGTAAATTCCAGGAACTGGAATCTGTTCCACCAATTTGTAATGCCGCCGGACCTCATCCATCTGCGCGGCCGGCAAAGTGGATATCTCCACGCTGGCCGCGCGATCCGGATGGTTCACATCCTGCATCAGCAGAATGGTCGAAAAGCTGCCGCTCGCAATGTCGCGCCGCACCGGCTCCGGATTTATCATGCGCGCATCCACCAGCAGCTTGTAGATCAGCATCTCCAGGTCCATGCGTCCCCGTAAACGCTCCAGCGCATTGTAGTCGGCCGAGAGCACGCGTCCGCCGTCGGAGAGCCACGGCCGGAGTTGAGCAATCTCCGTGCGGGCGGCCTGCTCACCCGCAAAGCGCACGATCAGATCCTGTATGGTGATTCTCAAATTCACCACCAGAAATACGGCCAGCGGAAGTTGCAGCAGCGTGATCCACGTCCGGCGATTCGCAAACGATAAGGGGAAAAAATCCAAAGAGTGCAGTGCCACGGAAGCGCTCAGAATCAGCAGGATGGTGGATTCAATCTGATAATTCAGGTCGGATCCCACTTTAGGCGCGATCACCAGAAATTCAGCCAGAGCGAATCCCAGGTACACAAACAACGCCCGTCCCCGGGAGCGCATAGCTTGCCTGAATCCCGCGAGAGCCACCAGTGCCAGCGGTCCGGCCGAGAGCGCCGCGAATTTCAGGTGCTGGAATAGTTTGTCCAGCGAGTACGGCTGCATATTGGCGAACACCGTATTCGAAATAAACCGGCCGTCCGTTGCCGCATTGAGCGCAAGCGCCAGAATCGCTGCCAGTGCCGCCAATCCGGCTGCAAATTGGATCGCCGTTCGCCGCCGCTCGAGCCACAGCAGAACGAAAATGGCCGCCGGACACGCCAGCATGGTCTGTTTCGTGAAGAACGCCAGCAGCGCCAAGCCCGCGGCCCAGATCAGCGTCTTTTCTTCCAGCACCGCGAATCGTGAATATTGGTAAAACGCAGCCAGGGCGAACAGTTGCGCCAGGCTATCCACTTGTCCCACCGTCCCCCAGGAAAGCAACAGCGCCGACGATGCCGTCAGCAGCGTTCCCATCCAGGCGCAGAAACGGTCGCGCGTGTACAACATCACTAGATGCCAGATCAGCGCCAGCATGCCCAACAATGCCAGGAAACTGATCAGGCGTCCCGCTGCGTATGCGGGAAGACCCAGCTTGTAGAGACCGGCCTGCGCAAGATAGAAAACCGGTGTGTAAGCTGAGACCGTGTAAGGATAGTGGCTCAAATCGTAATACAGCGTCCCATCCTGCGCCAGCATCATACTGTTAGCGGCCACCACGCATTCCGGTCCCGTAAAGCTGTTCTGGGCCCAAGCAAGCATTCCGAAATGGCACATCACGCCCAACCCCGCGGCGATGGAGAATAGCATCAGAATGCGCCGGAACCCGGCTTCGGTCCGCCGTTGTTTGGTTGAAGTCAGCTCCGCTGTAGCGGCTGCGGTCATATTACGCCAAACGTTCAATCGGCAGATGGAGCAGCCAGCTTCAGGCCGCTCTAAGGGCACCGACTCCCTCACGGTCGCGGTTCGGAAAGAGCGTTTTACCGAACCGCGACCGTAAGGGAGTCGGTGCCTTTTTGGTTCCGGCTACGCCGCGTAAGGGAGCCGGTGCCTTTAACGCTATAATGCCCATAAGAGCAATCGATGTCCCACCGCCTCTTGTACCTGACTTTCCTCCCTCTGTCTCTTCTCGCCGCCGACAAGAAATTGCCGATCGAGCAAAGCTCCAATGAGCTGGTGGAGATCTCGGCTACCGTTACGCTGGATAAGGATGAGATCAAGCAGCAGCTGGGTTCGGATTTTGGCGGCGACATCGTGCTGGTGAAGGTCACCGTTCGTCCTGTAAGCGATAAGCCCATAAAAGTCAGCCTGGACGATTTCCTGCTGGTTTCCGGAAAAGATGGGCAACGTTCGCAACCCTATACTCCCAGCCAGATCGCCGGTAGCGATGTGCTGGTGGTAACACGCACCGAGCCTGCCAAGCCAAAAACTGGCCTCGGCTTGGGCTTAGGCGGCCTCATGACCGGCACGGGCCCCGGCGGCGCCAACAACAATATCAAAACCGAGACCAAGGCTGAAAAGGGCGATCCGGACAAGCCCAATCCATTGCTTGATACATTGAAAGATAAAGTATTGCCAGAAAAAGAGATAACGGATCAAATCTCAGGCTTCTTGTATTTCCAGGTGGTCGGCAAAGTAAAGTCGAAGGATCTGGAACTCCACTACAAAGGACCCGGCGGACACCTGGCTCTGCGCTTCCATCCCTGATCTTCCAAACATGACCATTTCCGATCTCGAAACCCCAGCTCTCCTGATAGACCTTGACATCATGGAGGCGAATCTCAAAAAATTGGCGGATTACAGCCAGAAGCACGGGCTGCGTGTCCGTCCCCATACGAAAACGCACAAAATTCCCGCTCTGGCGCGCAAGCAGCTCGATCTCGGCGCCGCCGGCTTGACGGTAGCGAAAGTGGGCGAAGCGGAAGTGATGCTGGCCGCCCAGCCGCCGGATCTTCTGGTGGCTTACCCGATTGTGGGCCGCAAAAAGCTGGAGCGGCTGATGCAAGTTGCCGGAAAAACCTCCATCACGGTTTCTCTCGATAGCGCAGCGGTGGCGCGCCAACTCTCGGAAGCCGCGCAAGCTGCGGGGCTCGAAATTGGAACGTTGGCCGAGGTGGACGTTGGATTAGGCCGCGTAGGAGTTCCGCCGGGCGAAACATTGCTGCGGTTGATTCAGGAAATCCAGCGCCTGCCTGGCTTGCGCTTCGAAGGCATCGCCTTCTATCCCGGCCAGATCAAGAGCATGGACGAAGAGGGCGAGCAGGCGCTCAAGAACCTGGCGCAGACGTTGGAGCGCATTCTCGACGATCTGCGCAAGGCCGGCTTTGAAGCCCGCATCGTCAGCGGCGGATCCACGCCCACGCTTTTCCATTCCCACCGTTTGCCGGGACTAAACGAGATTCGCCCCGGCACTTACATTTTTAACGACCGCAACACCACGCTCGCCGGCGCCTGCACCTTCGAGGAATGCGCCGCGACGGTAATGGTCACTGTTGTATCGACAGCGAAGACGGGCCAGATGATTGTGGATGGCGGCTCAAAAACCTTCTCGTCCGATGGCCCCGCGGCCGGCGTGCCAGTGAGTTTTGGCCGCGTGGTGGAAGCGCCGGACGCGGTGTTCACCAAGATGAATGAAGAACACGGCTACGTGGATCTGCGCCGCGCTTCGCACGAGTTCAAGGTGGGCGACAGAGTGCGCATTATTCCCAACCACGTCTGCGTAGCCATGAATCTGCACGAATCCGTTTACGGCATTCGCGGAAACACGGTGGAACAGACCTGGCGGGTGGAAGGCCGGGGAAAGCTGCAGTAAATCCGTTTCTGGTTTCTGGTTCGTACGGGTCAACGGGCTTTAACCAGAAACCAGGAACTAGAAAACAGAAACCGTATTTTCTTATTTTGCCGCTTCCGCGGATTCAATGGTCACCGTATCGCCATCCACTTTCCCGTTGACGGTGACTTTTTCTCCAACTAACGCCGCTACTTTCTCGCGAGAATCAGCCGCGATTTTGTAGACCTTGCCGTCCGAGACAAAAACCGGCGCCGCGCCCCGCTTCACGCAGCTCTTGGCGCAGGACATGTCGCTGGCTGTGGCCGCGGCATGCTTGGCCCCGCAGTTGGCGTCCGAAATAGTACCCGACATGGATGCCGCCAGCGCTCCCGCGGCAAATAGCGAACCCATGGATATTGCCATCCAAAGTTTGTTCATGGTATTACACCTCCCCTAAACGGTACCACTTTCCGCAAGGTGGGGCAGGCGCTTCCGCCTGCCAACCAATGCGTAGTGTATTCTGTATCTGATTGGATAAAAACAAATACTTTAAAGCCAAGATCACTGCTCTCGGCTGCTACACTCCGCCGGGGGTCCTGACCAATCAGGACCTCGAGAAAATGGTGGAAACCAGCGACGAGTGGATCATGCAGCGAGTGGGCATCCGCGAGCGGCACATCGCCGATCCCGAAATTGCGACGTCCGACTTAGCCGTGGAAGCAGCCAAAATTGCGCTCGAACAGCGTGGTATCGACGCGCGCGAGCTGGATGCCATCATCGTCTGCACCGTCACCCCGGACATGCTGTTCCCTTCCACCGCTTGCTTAGTCCAGGACCGGCTGGGTGCGAAAGGCGCCTGGGGATTCGATCTCGTCGCCGCCTGCTCCGGCTTTGTCTACGGCTTAACCACGGCCGCGCATCTGGTATCGTCCGGCTCCCACAAAAAAATCCTGGTGATCGGCGCCGATACCATGTCCCGCATTATCGATTACACAGACCGTTCCACTTGTGTGCTCTTCGGCGACGGCGCTGGAGCCATGTTAGTGGAGCCCACCGCCGACGGCGAGGTTGGCTTTATCGATTTCCTCAATGAGATCGACGGCTCCGGCGGCGATGCCCTGAAGCAGCCGGCCGGAGGCAGCCGGATGCCCGCCACGCTTGAATCCGTCTCCAATCGCATGCACTACGTCAAGCAGGACGGCGCGCAGGTTTTCAAGTACGCCGTGCGCAAGATGTTTGAAACCTCCAGCGCTCTGCTGGAACGCCACAAACTCACCACCGCCGACATCGCCGTGCTGATTCCGCATCAAGCCAACCGCCGCATCATTGTCGGAGCATCCGAACGGCTGGGGATTAGCTGCGATAAGGTGGTCATTAATATCGACCGGTTTGGCAATACCACGGCCGCCACCATCCCGCTGGCTACGCGCGACGCCATCCAAGCGGGAAAGGTCAAGAAGGGCGACCTGGTGTTGTTCGCCGCCGTAGGAGCCGGCTACACCGTAGGCACAAATTTGTGGCGCTGGGAAATCTAACGAACCGTTCTTCGGTTATTCGGTTATTCGGTTGTTCGGTTCTTGGTGCCGGCCTTTCGAAAACAATTCTGGCGGCGTCGCTGGCGCTGGTGGTGCTTGGTTCCGGTGGGCCGCGCCCTTTCGGACGGGCGTGTTCCAGCTACATCGTGGAGGTGAACGGAACGCCGCGCATCCTGGTGGATGCCGGGCCCGGAATGTTCCTCCGCGTGGGAGAAATGAACCTCAACCTGGAACAAGTGGACACCGTGCTGCTCACCCATCTGCATATCGATCATACCGGGGACCTGCCCGGATTCTTTCTGGCCAGGACCCTGACCGTCAGCGGTTCATCCACCCGCTTCAACGTCTTCGGCCCTGCCGCCGGCGGCCAATTTCCCAGCACCAGCCGATTTCTGAATCTTCTTTTCGAAAAGGGTGGAGCTTGGGAATATCAGAAAACGTTCGGAGCGGATGAAGTAATACACGCCGTGGATCTGCCGACGGAGCTGACCTCGCGCGAGAGCCAGATTCTTTACAAGGATGGCCTGCGCATTACAGCCGTCGCCACCCATCACGGCGATTGCCCGTCGGTAGCCTATCGCGTGGACTACCAGAACCAGAGCATTACATTCTCAGGCGATATGGATGCGTCCGCGCTGCCCAACCTGATCCGTCTGGCCAAGGGTTGCAGCTTACTGGTATTCCATTGCGCGGTTCTCGATCCCCCAGATTCGCCTGCGCTCTTGTACACCCTGCACACGGCGCCCAAACACATCGGAGAAGCCGCCCGGGATGCGCAAGTGAAACGCCTTCTGTTAAGCCATACCGCGCCCGATGTGGAGTCGGCCAGCCGGAAGGTCCTGGAATCAATCCACGCATCGTACAAAGGACCTGCCGAATTCGCCCACGACAAAATGCGGGTACCAGCGCTAGAAAAGGCCTCGACTCCGTAGAAGACGCCGGTTGGCAGGCGGAAGCGCCTGCCCCACTGGGACCAACGTGGGGCAGGCGCTTCCGCCTGCCAACCGAATTTGCCAAATGTCGGTTCATCACCTTTGGTGAGCCGCAGGCCCATGCCAAAGCCTCAGTACCGAACCGCGACCCTAAGGGAGCCGGCGCCTTTCGAATTCCTCTAAACTAAAGATATGGGCCCCCTCCAGAACCTCGAGCAATGGGACGATTTCGTCGGCCAGCGCTACAAACCGGACAAGAAACAGGAGGAGTTCCGCCAGTACAACGACTCCACTCCTCCCGCCGTCCGTGAATTCTACCGGCTCAACCATACCCACCAGACCGTCGATTTCGTGCGCCAAAAAAAGCAGCAATACCTGGCCAAGCAGCGCGGCGCCATGAGCATCTGGGAAGCGTTGGATTATCTCAACACCCTGGTGGATGAAAGCGATCCCGACACCGATCTTTCGCAAATCGAGCACAACCTGCAGACCGCGGAAGCCATCCGGCGCGACGGCCATCCACGCTGGTTCGTGCTGACCGGTTTCATTCACGACCTCGGCAAGCTGCTGTGTCTCTACGGCGAGCCGCAATGGGCCGTGGTAGGCGACACATTCCCGGTGGGCTGCGCGTACTCCGACAAAATCGTTTTCCCGGAATTCTTCCACGACAATCCCGATTCTCAAATGCCCGGTTACCAGACGCGCCTGGGAATTTATTCGGAAGGCTGCGGTCTCGACAAGGTCGATCTATCCTGGGGCCACGACGAGTATCTGTACCACGTGGTCAAGCACCATCTTCCGGAACCCGCGCTGTACATGATTCGCTACCACTCGTTTTATCCAGGCCATCGCGAAGGCGCGTACGATTACCTGCTGAACGATCATGATCGCGAAATGTTCCAGTGGGTGCGCAAGTTCAATCCCTACGATTTGTATTCCAAAGGAACGGAACGTCCGAAGCTGGAGGATCTCCGCCCCTACTACGCAGACCTGATCGCCGAATATTTCCCGGAAAAAATCGCCTGGTGAAAGTGGGGCAGGCGCTTCCGCCTGCCAACTGGACCGGGCCTGCTATTCTAACTTTCAGTGAACAGGCGAAAAGTTGTTGTATTCGGCAGCCGGGGGCAACTCGGCGTGGAATTGGTACGCGTCCTCACCGAGCGCTCTTACACGGTAGTAGGCTTTGAACGGTCCAGCGTCGACATCACCGATGCGGCCAGCGTGGAGCATACGCTGGCCCGGGAAGATCCGGCCATCGTAGTGAACTCGGCCGCCTACAATCAGGTGGACGTTGCCGAAAACGAGCCAGTGCCGGCCTTTATGGCCAACGGCCTGGCGGTCCGCAATCTGGCTATGGCCTGCCGTCAACTGGACGCAAGGTTCGTGCATTTTTCCACCGACTATGTCTTCGACGGCACCGCCGGACGTCCCTATACCGAAAACGACCGGCCGCATCCGCTGGGCGCTTACGGCGTTTCGAAATTGGCCGGTGAACTCTACGCGCAGGCCTATCTCGATAAGCCGCTGATCATCCGAACTTCGGGTGTCTTCGGCCCCGGGGGCCTCAAAACAGCGCGCGGCAATTTCATCGAGCTGATGCTGCGGCTGGCCGCCGGCAAACAGCCCATTCGCGTGGTGGAGGATCACGTGGCGTCCCCCACCTACGCCCCCTTGCTGGCCGCGCGCACCGCCGATCTTGTGGAAGGCAAACACCACGGCTTGTTTCACGTGGGTGGCGGAACCGCCATATCGTGGTTCGATTTCGCCGCCATGATTTTTCGCGTAGCCGGAGTGCAGCCGGAGCTGCGGCGCACCAATGAGCGCGAATACCGCACCGCCGCGCGCCGTCCCAAATTCTCCGCGCTATCGAACGCCAAGATGGAAGCAAGCGGCATTGAACCGATGCCGGCGTTGGAATCGGCCATCGAGATGTATTTGAAAGCCCGCGAAAGCCACTTCAGCACGAAATAGGTCCCCGCGCGTAAGCAAGGGACAGAATCGCAAGATCCGGATAGAACCACCCTCACCCTCGCGTCATACTTCCAACATGGACAGCCTATGGACCCGTGGCCACGCGCGTTTAGGAATTCTTTTCGATCAGCGCCAGTGCGAAAATCTCCGCTCTCTCTACGCCCAGCCGGAACTGTTCCGCAGCCGCATCGACATGGCCAGGTATCGTTTTGGGCGCGGCGAATATCAATACTTCAGCTACCCCCTTCCGCCAATTGTCGACAAGCTGCGCCGCGAGTTGTACAGAAAACTGCTCAGCACCGCGAAAGAATGGACCGCGGATTTATCGCGCCGGCAGGAATACCCGGACGAATTATCCTGCTTCCTGGAGCAATGCAAGAGCGCGGGACAAACCCGTCCGACGCCGCTGCTGCTGCATTATCGCGAGGGCGATTTCAACTGCCTCCATCAGGATCTCTACGGCGAAATCTTCTTCCCGTTCCAAGTTGTAATGTGCCTGAGCCAGCCAGACGAAGAATTCACCGGCGGCGAATTGCTATTAGTAGAACAACAACCGCGCGCTCAATCGGTGGGCCACTCCATTCGCTTGCAGCAAGGCGAAGCGGTAGCCATCACCACGCGCTACCGTCCGGTAGAAGGATCCCGCGGCTACTACCGCACAAATTTCCGCCACGGCGTCAGCCCGCTACTGTCGGGCGAACGCTACACGCTCGGCATCATATTCCACGATGCTAATTAAGCCGCTGATGAACGCAGATCAACGCGGATAAAAATGGGTTTCAAAATCAGCGTTCATCCGCGGCTTAAAATGCTTTTAGCTCTCGGGCTTGATTGCGTAATACCCCTTGCGCGCCTGCACCTTCCAATCCTTGTTGCCGGTCCGGATCTCAATGCGCCGGAAGGTCCCATCTTTCGATGGATTGCTAGGGGTATAGCCGATAGCGTATTGGCTACGCATCTCCGCGTTTAACTCGTCGAAGGCATTTTGCAGCGTCATCTTGCGGTCGATCTGGAAAACATGGCCGCCGGTGTCGTCTGACATCTGGCGCAGCGCGCCGGCGTTTCCGCCGCCGAACATGATGCCGCCATGCCGCCGGTAGAAATCGCGATCCACGTAAAAGAAGCTATAGATCAGCGCGTCCGCTCTCTGCGCCGCTTCCACCGCTTGCTTGATGTTGTAGCGGCTGCCTTCATCCTCGCCGTCGGTAATCAGCACCAACACCTTGCGTCCCACCTGGCCTTTGAGTTGGTCGTGCGCGGCAAGAAACACGGCGTCGTAAAGAATTGTTCCGCGCGGTGTGCCTATGGTGGGAACCGGGCCGGGCGTTACGCCGCCCACATCGGAGTTCACCTGCAAGCCCTCCAGGCCTTTGCGCAGCAGCCGCGCTGAGCTGGTGTAATCCTGCAGCAGGTCCGCGTCGGCGCCAAAGCTGATCAGAAAAGCCAGATCCTTGGGCCGGATTACGTTGTTGAAGAATTGATCCGCCGCGTTTTTTTCGATCTCGATCAGGTTCATCTGGCTGGCGCTCACGTCAATCAGCAGCCCAATGGTCAATGGCAGATCGGTCTCGCGGTTGAAATACTTGATGTCCTGCTGCTTGCCGTCTTCAAAGAGAGTGAAGTCGTCTTTGGTGAGGTTTCCAATCAAGCCGCTATGCTTGTCGCGGACATTGAAAAGAATGTTGACCACATCCACGTCTACTTTGATGGTGGGTGGGGCATCTTGCGCCAACAACAGCGCGCTGGCAAGGATTAATCCGGACGCTCGCATAAGCATTATATTGATAGATGCACCGCTTGAAATCGTCGTTGCAATGCGAAAAGCCATCCTCCATCTTAAAAAATCCGATCCCGTGCTGGCGTCCCTGATCGGCCGCGTGGGAGCTTATAAAATGCAGTACCGCGACCCTGGCTTTGAAACCCTGGTCAGATCCATTGTCTATCAACAGCTGAGCGGAAGGGTAGCAAGGGTCATTTTCGACCGGTTGGCGGCAGCCGTTCCAGGCGGGAAACTCACACCCGCGGGTATTCTCAAGCTCACCCCGGCCAAAATGCGGAAGTGCGGGTTGTCCAAGCAGAAAACCGCCTACATTCGGGATCTGGCCAGAAAAACGGCACGTGGCAAGGTGAATTTCGAAGCGCTGCGCGGGATGCCGGACGAAGCCGTAATCGCCTGTCTTACAGAAGTGAAAGGTATCGGCGTGTGGACCGCGCACATGTTCCTGATGTTCGCCCTGGAACGCCCGGATGTGCTTCCCACCGGCGATCTGGGAATTCGCTCCGCCATCCGCAAGGCCTACGGCTTGGCAGACCTGCCGCATCCCAAGCAGATTGAAGAGCTGGCTCAATCGTGGCGCCCGTACTGCTCAGTAGCCAGTTGGTATTTGTGGCGCAGCCTGGAGGGTCAAGCGGAGCTGTAGAAGCTGTGAAAAAATCGGGAAGCACGCGGAGTTGGCAGACGGAAGCGTCTGCCCCACGTTGACGCACAAGGATTTACGATTAAGTGGCGCAGGCGCTTTCGCCTGCGAACCGATTTTTTCCCGACCGTAGGGAGTCGGTTCCTTTTTGGTTCCGGCGTGGCCCCGTTAGGAAGCGGGACTAACGGACGCGGCGCGGCATCACCACCGTCGTGGCGCTTCAGTTTCTCGTAAACTAAGAGTATGCGATGTAGCTGCCGCGCTCTGTGTGTGTTTGTATGTCTGGCTGGGCTTTCCTGGGCAGAGTCCGCATCCCAACCGCCCACGGAAGTACAGCGCGCTATTGACGAATTCAAAATTCAGACTGCGAACCTGGGCCTGCGCGCCGACAGCCCGGCCAAGAGCGCGCCGGCCCGCAATCTCCTGCGCGACTGGCATGGCCGTCTCTACGAAAACTTCCGCAACGATTTTTTGGATGCCGTGCCGCACGAGATCAAACAGAACGGCGGCGACAAAGGCGTGCTGCGGCGCAATCAATACGGCTTCAATGTAGGCGGGCCGTTCTTCGTTCCGGGATTCACGCACGGGAAGAGCAATACCTACGTTTCACTCTCCTTTGAAAGCGTGCACGAGCGTATTTCAAGAGCCAGCCTGCACACCATCCCCACTATGGACGAGCGAGTGGGCGATTATTCCCACACCGTGGATGACGCCGGCGACCCATTGATCATTTACGATCCCAAGTCCACGCGCCCAAACCCGGCCTACAATCCCTCCCAGCCGGTGTCGGTCACCAACCTGCAGTATCTTCGCGACCCGTTTCCCGGCAACCTGATTCCCGCCGACCGTCTGAATCCGGTGGCGCTGGCGGCGCTGAAGCTTTATCCCGCGCCGAACGCGGCCGTCGGACCGTTTTTTCAAAACAACTATTTCGTCGATTCGCCGGAGGTCAACGGGGCCGGCGGCATGATCGGCAAAGTGGATCACTCCATTGGCGAGCGTCAGCGGATAAGCACGGAGCTGGCCTTCTCGGACGGTGTGCTGGACCCCGCTCCCGTGTTCAACACCATCGCCAACCCGGGCAGTCCCGACCAGGATTTTTCCTCGCGCCGCGGCTCCCTCAGTTACGTCTACACGGTCTCCGCCCAAACCGTGAATACGGCTACGCTCGAAGCGAATTCCATCACCACGCGCGGCGGCAGCGAAAATCAGGCCGCCTTCCCGGTCTATCAGTTCGATCCCTACGTCAGCATGGGCCAATCCTATCCGGTGTCCTCCGGCGCCAACAACACGTATAGCTTCAGCGACGGGATTTCCATGCGATTTGGGCAGCATTCCGTCCGCGTGATTGGACAGTACACCAAATATCAGGTCAACAGTTTTTGGCCGCAATACCCGGACGGTATTTTCCAGTTTGACGCCGGGCTCACCAGCTTGCCGGGAATTATCGACACCGGGGAAGCCTTCGCCAGCTTCGTGCTGGGACTGCCGGCGTTCGCCGAGCAGAGTTTCGTCATGTCGCCATCTTATTTCCGCCGCAGCGAAGCCTCCGTTGCGTTGCGCGATCATTACGAGCCGCGCAAAGGCCTGGCCGTGGATATTGGCGTCAACATCGTACGGCACAGTCCGCGCGTGGAGAAGTATGACCGCCAGTCCACCATCGATCTTTCCATGATCAATCCGGATAATGGACTGCCCGGCGCGCTGGCCATCGCCAATCAGGATGGCGAGCTGCCCGGTTTTCGCCCCACGCTGTATCGCGCGGAGCCAAGCTTGGGCATAGCCTGGAACCTGACGCGCGATTCGAAAACGGTTTTGCGCGCCGGCTATTCGCGCAGCTACTCCGCCATCCCCATTTATCAAGGGCAGTGGGGCACGCAGGGTTTTACCGCGCACCAGACCTTTCTTTCTCCCGATACGCAGTTGCAGCCCGCCGTGCCGCTTACGCCCACGCTCCCGCCGCTTGCCAATCCCTTGCCCGATCTCAGTCCGGATGCCGCCAACAATACCATCGCCGATCTGGTGGATTCCACCGATCGCGAGCCGGTTTATCAATCCGCGTCGCTGTCCGTTGAACGCGAGTTGCCCGGATCCATGGTGCTGTCGCTGGGCGCCGGTTATTCCGGCGGCCACAATCTGCTGGTGGGCGACGGCGCCGCCAATCCGAATGCCATCTCACCGGCTGACTTGCGCTTTGGCGATCAGCTCAACAACCTGGCCTTCGCCAATTCGCTGCGCCCTTATCCCCAATACCAGGGATTCGAGCTGGATGGTTTGTACCCCATCGGCCGCTATCAGCGCGACGCCGGCACCGTGCGCCTGGAAAAGCGCGCTTCCATGGGCCTGGCGGTGAGCGCCTATTACGAATTTTCAAAACAGATGGACGATTATTCCGGCCCTTACGGCGTGCAGGATTATTTCAACCGCCAGAATGACTGGTCGCTCACTTCCTACAACCAGCCCCAGCGTCTGCAGGTCAGCTATAACTATGAGCTGCCCTTGGGCGCGAATAAGAATTTTCTGACCTATGCGGACTGGCGGCATTATCTGGTGGATGGCTGGTCGCTCAGCGGTACGGCTTCCGTGATGGCCGGTACACCGATAGCCCTGCACCCCGAGTTCAACAACACCGGCGGCGTGGTCAGCGCTCTGTCCGTGAATACCGTTCCGGGAGTCAATCCTCAGGTAAGCAGTCCGGGTCCCGCGCAGTGGTTCAACCCCGCCGCATTCGATCAGCCTGCGGACTTCACCCTCGGGGATGCTTCACGCACCAGCTCCATCCTCAGCAATCCGGGCACCCAGAATTACGACCTCAGCGTGAACAAACGCATGGCCCTCGGCGCGGAAACCGCCGTGGAGTTGAACGCCACCGGCTTCAATTTTCTAAATCACGCCAACTGGAACGATCCCGATCCTGTGATCGGCCCGGCCAGCGCACCCAACCTGGATGCCGGAAAGATCATCGGCTCGCGCGGTGGCCGCGTGGTCCAGTTGGGCTTAAGGCTGAGCTTCTAGTGCACTTTGGAAAGAAGGGTTCATCTGCCCCACACACATTCCATATCCTGTACGCCAAAGTGGGGCAGGCGCTTCCGCCTGCCAACCGGCTTTTTCTTTTCCTGCTTTGCGCTGTCGCCCTCGCGGCCCCAGCCCCCAAAGCCACACCCACCCAAGTCCGCATTTCCGCCTGGCTCGAGCATGCTTCCAGCCAGGAACTTCACGCCGCCGATTTTCACGCCACCATCGATGGCGCGGAATCGCGCATCCTCAGCCTCGATTGTCCGGATGACGATCTGGTGCTGCTGCTGGTGCTGGATCTTTCCTCCGGCGACCTCACCATGATCGATCCGGCCAAAACCGCGCTGCTGGATGAAATTCACAAGCTCCCTCCGAAAACATTTGTGGGACTGCTCAGCGCTTCCGACGGCTTGCATGTGTTGAAGGACCCCACCATGGACCGCGAAGCCATCGCCGCCGAGATATCCGCGCCGATACTCGCCGGTAAAACCGGCCTGCTTCCCACCGTCGATGCTATCGAAAGCATCGGCGACGCCATGCTGAAGAAATCCGCAACACGCGTCGCGGTTCTCTATGTTACCGATGGAGACGTGCGCAACTATCGTGAGGATTTCACCAATCCGGTGATCAATTCCAGCGATTCGCACGATCTCAGCCGGCGCTTCCCGGAAACGCTGGTGCAGGAAAAGATCGCGAAATTGGACGCGCTGCTGGCCGCGCGCGAGACCCCGCTGTTTATCGCCGAAATCAACCAGCGCACCGATCGTTTGAACCAGGCTTATCACAACGGGCTGAAGCAACTCGCCGAAACCACCGGAGGCGCGGCCTTCTTCAGCCGCTCCTTCACCGAAATTCCGGCCGATATCAGCAAGAGTTTCGAAACCGTGCAATCGCATTACAGTCTCACGTTGGCCGTGCCGGAACGCGCCTCCGCGCGCCTGCAGATCCGTCTGACAGGTCCGGAGGGTGAACGGCTGATGAGCTACCGGACGCGGCTGTTCCTGCGTTCCGGTAAATAGCATGAGGTTAACGATAGTAGCCTCCCTGTTGCTGCTGGCTGCCGCCGGCATCGCCCTCTATCGCCAGGCTCGCGTCATCTCCGGCCAAGCGGCACAACTTTCCGAGCGCGCCAAAGAAAATGACACGCTGCGCAGCCAAATTCAGCAGTTAACCAGTAAGCCCGCCGCACCGCCCGCCCCCGAACCTGCTCCCGCTCCTGCTTCAATTTCGCCGCGCGTATCTCCATCCGCTCCCGAAGCGTTGGCCTTGGCTGAACAACGCGCGCGCGAACTGCAGGAATCGCTGGCTCAATCGAATTCCGAAGTGGCGCGCCTGCAGGCCGTGACTTCCGAGCTGCAGTCCCGGACGGACGCGGCAACCGCGGAAACCCATCGCCTCTCCGCCGAGCAGGAGACCGCGAATAAAAACCTCGCGGCCGCCAACCAGGCCACGGACGCTCTACGCACCGAACTGAAAACGGCTACCGCAAGATTAGCCCAGCTCGAAGGCGACAGCGCCAGATGGAAGCAGGACGGCGCAGCGGCGAAACAAGCTCTCACGCAGCTGGATCAGACTGTCACGGATCTGGAGGACGTGTTCCGCCGCCGTGAAATCTACTTGGGCAATATTCTCCAGCGCTACCGGGAAATCACCGAGCAATACCGCGCCTTGTCCGGAGTCGGAGACAGCCGCCGCGACCGGCAGTCCGCTCCCTTAAGCTCCCCGGAAATCTCCCACATTCAAAACGCCATCGCGCTAACTGAAGAAGACCTCAGACAGATTCACGCCCTGGACGCTCAAGTGCAGCGCCTGGAAAAGAAACTACCCACCAAGTAGCGGGCCCTAATTCCTGGCCGCGAATGAACGCAAATAAACGCGCATAAAACAGTTTTTCTTATTTGCGTGCATTCGCGTTCATTCGCGGCCAAGTTGGCGCTCAGGAATTACACCACCGTCCCCTTCCACTTCCCGCGCCGGAACCACACGATCCCCAGCACCGCCAGCAGCGTGTCTGAAAGCACCACCGCTATAAACGCGCCGCGCGGACCCAGGCTGGTATGAAAAGCCAGCAGCCAAGCCACTGGAATCTGGCACACCCAGAAACAAATCAGATTCAAAACGGTTGGCGTGAACGTATCGCCGGCGCCGTTGAAGGCCGCCGTCACTACCATTCCGTAGGCGTAAGAAATATTGCCGAACGCCAGCAGCCGCAGCCCGCTGACCGCAATAGGAAACACTGCGGGATCGTGGGTGAACAGCCCTATGATTCTTTCGGCGAACGCAATAAAAATCAGCCCCACCGCGCCCAGGAACAGCATGTTGTAAAACCCCGTGCGCCACACCGAAAGTTCCGCCCGCTCCGGCTTACCCGCGCCGAGATTCTGGCCCACCAGCGTAGCCGCGGCGTTGCTCATTCCCCAGGAAGGCAAAATTGCAAAGATGATGATCTTGATGGCCAGCGTATTGGCCGCCGCGGCCGCGCTGCCAAAGCTGGCGATAATGCGCACCACTCCAATCCAACTGGCCATCTGCACCATGTACTGAAATATGGCCGTGAGCGAAAGCCGGATCATTCGCGCCATCACGGCGAAATCCAGCCGCACCTGCGGAGCCCGAATCACGAAACGGCCGCGCCCGGACGTCAGAATCCAAATTTGGAAAGCCACGCCGATGCCGCGCCCGATTGTCGTGCCCACCGCGGAGCCCGTAACGCCCAGCCGTGGAAACGGCCCCACTCCAAAAATCAGGCAGGGATTCAGGCAGATATTCACGATGTTGGCCAGCCACAGCGCGCGCATGGCCACCGCCGCATCGCCCGCCCCGCGAAACACGGCGTTGATCAAAAACAGCAGAAAGATGGTGGCGCTGCCTCCGGAGATCATGCGCGTGTAGTTAGTACCGAGCTTCACCACGTTCTCTGTGGCGCCCATCAGGCGAAGCAGGTCCGCCGCATAGAAATATCCAATGGCGGCGGATATCATCGAAACCACTAAGCCCACCACGATGGCCTGCACCGCAACCAGGCCGGCCGCCGCTTCATCTTTTTCGCCAATGCGCCGCGCCACCATCGCAGTGGCGCCCATGCTGAGTCCCAAGGCAATCACGAATATCACGGTGAGGGCGGTCTCGGTGAGCCCAACGGCGGTGATGGCGTCCGCTCCCAGATGCGCTACCCAGAAGATGTCCACCACGCCGAACAGCGATTCCATGATCATCTCCAGCACCATCGGGACGGCCAGTAACACAATGGCCCGGCCGATAGTGCCTTCGGTGAAATCCTGGCTCGATCCCATCACAGCTTCCTTCAGCGAGGGCCAAAATCCGGGAACACGAGCTTCTGCGGTACGGGTACTGATGGTAGTGCTACTCATGGGAATCTGAAAGCGGAGCGAGCGGACTTTCCTTATAGTGTAAACGAACCACCGCGCGGAAGCGTCATACTATTTCTTGTGGCTGTTTACGACGATGAACTTGCGCAGATTGTCGCCGATCTGAACCGCGTTGCCACCGGGTCGCGGCCGGCGCAAACTCCGAGCGGGCAGGGAACTGCCACGCTTGACCAGTTGCTGGTATTCGCGGCGCGCCAGGGCGCTTCCGACGTCCTGCTGATCGCGGGCGTCCCTGTTTCGTTGCGCGTAAACGGCGCTTTGACGCCGGCCTCCGGCCCCGCGCTGGCAGCGGAAGACACGCGTAGCTTGCTGCTGCCGCTGCTCGCTCCCAAGCAGTACCAGGATTTGCAGCAAAACAAATCCGTAGACTTATGCTTTACCCGCGAAGGAATCGGACGCTTCCGCGCCAATGTCCATCATCAAAGAGGAACGCTAGCCGGCAGCATCCGGCTGCTCCCGGATAAAATTCCATCTATCGAATCGCTGCATCTTCCGGCCACGCTCCGGCGCCTGGCCGAAGCCCGGCAGGGATTGATCCTGATCACCGGTCCCACCGGATGCGGCAAAAGCTCCACGCTAGCTGCGATGGTTGACCTGATTAATTCCCAGCGCCGCAATCACATTGTGACCATCGAAGATCCCATCGAGTTCATGCACTCCAACCGCAACTCCATCGTCGAGCAGATCGAAGTGGGCACTGACGCGCCGGATTTCGCCAGCTCCGTGCGCGGCATCCTGCGCCAGACTCCCGATGTAATTCTGGTGGGAGAAATGCGCGATCCGGAAACCATTGCCACGGTTCTTACCGCGGCCGAGACTGGTCACCTGGTGCTCTCCACGCTGCATACCAACGATGCCGCGCAGTCAGTCTCGCGCATTTTGGATTCGTTCCCGGCCGGAAACCAGCCGCAAATCCGCCAGCAAATTTCGCTCGCCCTGCTGGCTGTAATCGCTCAGCAGTTGATTCCTTCCGCCGACGATCGCCAGCGCTACCCGGCGGTTGAGATCATGATCGCCAGTCACGCGATTAGAAACCTGATCCGGCGGGGCGAAGATCACCAGATCCACACCGCCATCGGAACCGGACGCGCCGACGGGATGATCACCATGGAGCAATCGCTAGCCGAACTGGTGAACACCGGCAAAATCAACCGCGACACAGCCCTGGCGCATTGCTTCCGCATGGACGAACTCCGCCAGTACCTCCACGCGTAGCCGTGGCGCACGCACTCGTGCGTGCCGTGTTCGCACTCTTGCGAACACATAAGTATGAGCGCGGCACGCTGAGAGCGGCGCTACTGATTCCCGCTCGCGTCCACGCCCGCCGCCCGCGACTTCGGATTCTGATAATTCGGGAACGGCGGCCGGTGCGGCTCCGGCGGCGGATTCTTCCGCAATTGCTCCATCGCAATCGCCACCGCGCGCTCCAGTTGCGGATCGTGGCCGGCATGCACCGCCTTCGGATCAAGCTCCACTTCCACATCCGGCGCCACGCCGTGATTCTCCACGTCCCATTGGCCGTTCGGATTGAAAAATCCGAAATTGGGCGCCGTAACCGCGCCTCCATCCATCAGCGCCGGATACTGCGAGACGCCAATCAATCCGCCCCAGGTGCGTTTGCCCACCAGCGTTCCCACGTGTGTGTGGCGGAACATCCACGGCATCATGTCTCCACCGGAACCCGCCATTTCATTGGTGATCATCACCTTGGGACCAAAAATCGCCGCTGCCGGCGTCCGGTAAATCGCTCCATACCGTGGACTCCACCAGCCTTCCAGCGGACGGTTCAGCACGTCGATAATATAATCCGCCGCCTGCCCGCCGGCGTTGAATCGTTCGTCCATAATGACGCCTTCTTTATCCACCTGCGCGAAGTAATATCGGTTGAAGCTGGTAAATCCGCCTTGCCCCGTATCCGGCATGTAAACGTACGCCAGCTTGCCGCCGCTCAACTGATCCACCTTGCGGCGATTCTCTTCCACCCAGGCCTGATAACGCAATTGCTGTTCGTTCCCCACCGGCATTACCGTGATCTCGTGCGAGTTCGCTCCCTCCGCATCCGGGCCCACGCGCAGCACCACGCGTTTGTCGGCGGTGGCTTCGAGTAATCGCGAGACGTCGTCCGTTCCCTTCAGATCCTGGCCGTTCACCGCCAGCAGATAATCGCCAACCGAGACCTTGACTCCCGGCTGGGCCAACGGCGCGCGCAGTTGCGGGTTCCAACTTCCCCCGGTGTAAATTGTTTTGAAGCGGTAACGTCCGTTCACGATTTCGTAGTCGGCGCCCAACAGTCCGCCCGGCACTCTCTTCGCTTCCGGGATGTTGCCTCCGCCGCCCCGCAAATGGCCGGATGTTATCTCGCTCAGCATCTCGTGGAAAATGTAGTTGAGATCGGAGCGCGAAGAAAGCGAATCAAGGTATTTCTCAAACTCCTTCTCGCTATCGGCTGCATTCAGGCCGTGAAGGTTCGGATCGTAGAAGTAACTCTTTTCGATGCGCCACGCGTCGTGGTACATTTCCTTCCACTCCGCCAGCGGATCCACCTTCACTTCCACATCGTTCAAGTGCAGAATGCCTTCGCCGGGCTTGAGCGGCGCTGTAGCGGAAGCGATCACGTATTCCGGCAGCGGCGGCGTGCCGCCTGGCCGCGGAGCACCGCCTTCGCCGCCCCGCGCCACCCGCAGCAGCATCTTTTCGCCGTTCGCCGACAAATCAAATCCGCCCACGCCATCCGCCAATTTTTCGAGCTTCCGGTTCTTCAAGTCGAATTTCGAAAGCGTGCCGCCGCCCGGTCCGCCGGGCCCTCCGCCGCGTCCGGATTCGATGATGTAAATCACGCCCGTCTTGCCAGAGGCCAGCATTTGAATGGCGCGCGGCGATATGGGCAGCGCCACGGTGCGCTGAATCAGCTTGTCGAAATCAATGCGTACCGGCTTGGGCGGCGCTTCGGCTTTCTCTCCATGTCCCTTGCCTTCCCCGCCATCCTCCGCCTTGGCTTTGTCATCGGATTTTGGGTCGACGCCTTTTTCCTCGTCGCTTTCCGGCGCCAGCGGCGAAGCAATATCGTCCGGAAGCACAATCAGGTAGACGCTGCGTGTCACATCATGCAGGTCGCTGGACATATCCAAGCCACTCGATGTTGGCCCGTAGTTCGTGCTGGCCGTGAAATAGAGATACTGCCCACCTTTGTCAAACGCGGGGAACCGTGCGTCGCTCAGCCCATCCGTCACCTGCGTGCTCTTCTCATCACTCAACGAATAGACCGACAAGGCATGCAGGCGATTCGGCAGATTTTTGGCGAAGGCCAGCCACTTCGAGTCAGGCGACCATGCAAAATCGCGATTGATCTCGTAGGCGTAATCCGTATCCACCTTGGTCAATTTCCCCGACGCCACTTCCACGTCCCACAGATGCAGTTCATTGTCATTGAACGCGATGTGCTTGCTATCGGGCGACCAGCTCGGATCGAAGTAGAAAGCGGATTTTCCTTCCAGCGCGATCTTGTGCGTTTCGCCTTCGCCGTTCTGCGCTTTGATATGCAGCGCGTACTGGCCTGACTCATCCGAAAAATATGCGATGGATTTGCCATCCGGCGACCACACCGGCGTGCGATCCATCACTCCCGGCGAATTGGTGAGATTACGAATGTCGCCTTTTTCAGCAGGAGCAGTCATGATCTCGCCATGCGCTTCAAACACGGCCCGCACGCCGCTAGGGGAAATTCTGGCGTTGCGAATCTCGCGCGCCACGTTTTGCTCATGCGGCCGGACCTCGGCCAGGTCCGCATCAATCTCAATCGGCACCGCGTGCTCTTTCCCGCTCGAAATATCGTAGATATGGATTTGCCCAAACTGTTCGTAAATAATCCCGCCTGGGCCGGCGCTCGCGGAATTGATGTCTTTCCCGGTGTTCTTGATCAGCTCGGTGACTGCTTTGCTCTTGGGATCATAGCTGAACAACGTCATCTTTCCCGCATGGCGGTCAGACAAAAAATAGATTTTCTCCCCGATCCACATGGGATAAATATCGTTTGAATCCGTGCGCGGGATTTTCTCCGTGCTCAGGTCAGCCAGATTCACCATCCACAAATAGCTGGCCTCGCCTCCGCGATACCGTTTCCACGCCACGAAATTGTTAAATCCCGTAGCGAACTGGCCGCCATCCACCGGCGCATACACCATGTGTTTGCCGTCCGCGGAATAAGCCCCGAAAGTGGCCATCGGCAGCGGCAGCACCTCGGGCAATCCGCCGTCGGGCGTAACCGTGTAGAGCTGGTTGTAGCGCGAGTAGCTGAGGCGATTAGACCGGAACAGGATGCGCTTGCCGTCAGGAGTCCACCCCACTACGCGATCCGCGTCGGGATGATAAGTGGCGCGCTTGGGCACGCCGCCGTGGGAGGGCATGCTGAATACATCGATATTGCCGTCGTATTCACCGGTGAACGCGATGGTATTGCCGTCCGGCGAAAATGCCGCCTCGGTCTCCATACCGGCTCCCGCCGTCAACCGCGTGGCCACGCCGCCTTCGCGCGGCACGCTCCACAGATCGCCGGCGTAAGAGAATACGATCTCGGTCTTGTCCATGGCCGGCTTCTGCAGCAGATGCAGGCTGGCGCCGGCTCCAAACGCAGCCGGAACGGTGAGTGAAAGAAAAGCGATTAGCGTGGAATACCTCATAAGACGGCCTCCCGGTTGACTAGTGTATCGCACCGGAAGAATAGTCGGAACTTTTTCCCCGCTCGCGACATTACAGTTGTAGACGGCCAGTTTTAGACATGATTAGCGATGAAGCGTTGATGCTGGAGTTCCAAAGCGGGTCGCGCCCGGCATTTGAAGAGCTGTTTGCGCGCTACCGGGAGCCTTTGTACGGCTTTTTCCGCAGGCGCCTGGAAAGTAAGGAACGCGCCGACGATCTGACGCAGGAAACATTTCTGGCCGTGATTCGCGCCACTTCCAGATATCAGCCGCGCTCCCTGGTTCGCACATATTTATACGGCATCGCCTTGAAGCTACTGTCCGCCGAGCGCCGCCGCGAGCGCCGAGGTGATTCGACCATGCCCACGGTTGAGGGCGCCCTGGACAATTCGCTATGGGTCCGGCAGGCGCTAGAAAAGCTCGACGCCCAGGAGCGCGAGATCCTGATGTTGCGCGAGTATGAGCAACTGAGTTATTCCGAGGTGGCTGAATTGCTACGGATTCCCGTGAACACAGTTCGCTCCCGGCTATTCCGGGCACGCCTGGCCTTGAAAAACCATCTGGACCCAGTTCCCATCCGATCCGGAGGTGTTTCCGAACCGCGACCGTAAGGGAGCCGGTGCCTTTGGATTATTCAACATGACCAACCACCCCATCGAACGAGAAGAACTAATGGCCTACCTAGACGGCGAACTGCCGGCAGACCGCGCCGGCGTAGCCGCGGGACACCTGCAGCACTGCCGCGAATGCCAGAACCTGGCGGCCGACCTGCAAGTAGTATCGCGGCGCCTGCTGGAATGGCAAGTCGACGTGGGGCAAGCCTCCGGCTTTCCCAAAGAACAAATCAGCCCCCCTAAGACCTCGCGAACCATACCGCGATGGGCCTGGGCGCTAGCAGGCACCGGAATGGCAGCGATACTGTTGGTTTCCTCGCTGCAACTCAGTTCCCGCAGACAAAGAATCCAAATGCTGGCCCAGCAATCCGACACGATGCAAATGCCGGCCGTAAAATCGCAATCCCCCGTGGCCGGCGACGCACTGGCGACACCGCCCATGATCGCCCGCACCTCCGAGCTAACCCTAACCACTACCGAATTCGACAAAACCCGCGCCGCTCTCGAAGAAATCCTCAAGCGCCACTCCGGCTATCTCGGCCAACTGAACGTAAACGCTCCCACTGGCGCCGGACGCACGCTCGACGCAACCCTGCGCATTCCCGCCGCTCAGCGCGACGCCGCCATTGCCGAGGTCAAAAAACTCGGCCGCGTGGAATCCGAATCGCAAACCGGTGAAGAAGTAACCGCGCAGTTCGTCGATCTGGAAGCGCGCCTCTCGAACGCCCGCAATACCGAGCAGCGTCTCACCGATATTCTCCGCGAACGCACCGGCAAACTGGCCGATGTCCTGGCGGTCGAAGAGGCCGTCAGCCGCGTCCGCGGCGAAATTGAGCAAATGGAAGCGGAGAAAAAGAATCTGACCAAGCGTGTGGAATTTCTGACGCTCGAAGTGAGGGTAACCGAAGACTACCGCGCTCCGGATTCCATCCTGGGGCGTTTCCGGAACGCCACCATCCAAGGTTACAGGCTCATGATCGGGGGCGTGATCGCGCTGGTTCTGTTTCTGCTCAGTTATGGTCCCAGCCTTTTGATCTGGGCTGCGATTTTATTCGTTCCCGCGCGCTTCGCCTATCGGAAGCTGCGTCGAGGCTAGCACCGGTTGGCAGGCGGAAACGCCTGCCCCACTGGGGCCAACGTGGGGCAGGCGCTTCCGCCTGCCAACCGAATTTTCCACAAAGGGTCTTCAGTCGGTGCCTTTGTTCTGGGTGCCCTAACCCATCCACTTCGGATTCAGCGCCGTCCCATCAAATATCTGCGTCGTCTTAAACGGCTCAAACTTGCCAGTCATTGCCGCGGCCTTCGTCTTGGCCAATAACGCCTGCACCTGCTCACCGCTCATCGGCTTGAAAGTCTCAATCGCGTGGAACGCTTGCTCCAGCCGCTCCATGCTATCGCAGCCGTTGATCACCACCGACGTCGGCAGGCTCATGGCGTAGTGCAGACATTCGATGGCCGTCACTCCGCTGCCGCTGGCCAGGACATTGCCCATCCCCAGCGGTTTCATGCCCAGCACGCCGATGCCTTGCTCCACCAGTTTGGGAACAACCTGGTGGGTAAAGCTGCGAAAATGTGCGTCCAGAACGTTCAACGGCATCTGGCAGCTATCGAAATGAAAATTGTTCTCGGGCTGCCACTTCCAGCATGCGCAGATGCACCGCCGGATCTTTGTGCCCCGTGAATCCGATATAGCGAATCTTGCCCGCTTTCTTCGCTTCCATTAGCGCTTCCAGCGGCCCGTCAGCCGCGAAGAAGCGATCCGGATCTTCCATGCGGATGTTCTCGTGGTATTGCATCAAGTCGACGTGGTCCGTCTCCAGGCGCTGCAGCGATTCATCAATCTGCTCCGCGGTGGATTTCCTGGTGCGCCCGTCGAACTTGGTCATCAGGAAGACTTTCTGCCGGTATCCGTCGCGCAGCGCGCGTCCCATGCGGCGCTCGCTCTCGCCGTCGTGGTAGTCCCAGCAGTTATCCATGAAATTCATGCCCCGATCCACGGCGGTGCGAATGATGCGAATGCCTTCGTCCGCGTCTTTCGGAACGCCAATGTGGAATCCGCCCAGCCCGATCGCCGAAACCTTTTCGCCCGTTTTGCCTAGAGTGCGATAGATCATGCCATTCGATTTAGTCTGCGCCCCGGCAGCCAATCCCATTGCGGCCAGCGCTCCCAGAGCTTCTCTGCGGTCCATTGTATCTGAGCCACCTTTCCCGCGAGCGCGGCGGGCCCGCTCCGGCCGCTAATCCGGATGCTGGTGGCGCCAGTCCCAGTATTCCTGCCGCTCGCGACGCGACGCTTTGCTCCAATCATGATACGCAATCTTCTTCTCCTCCAGGAATCGCGTCCAGGCGCGGTCTTCCTGAGCATTCCAGACGTGGTAATCCTTGTGGCCGGCATCGTAGTAACGCTGGTCCTCGGCTCTCATGGCCGAGGGAACCAGCACGGCGGCGCTCAGCGCGAGAATGGCTAGAAAACGTGACATCGAAATCGCTTGCCCTCCCACGATTAGACCAAGCGCCACGATTTCCATTTCACCGCTCATTCAAAATTGTTTTTACAAAGGTTTCACAATGTTCTCACGCAATGTTAGCCGAAGGTGCAAGTATGCATAAGAAAGAGAACCAAATGAAACTGGGAATTACCACCATCGCGGGCAATTGCCAAGTTGGCAGGCGGAAGCGCCTGCCCCACATTGGGTCGTGAGTGGGGCAGGCGCTTCCGCCTGCCAACCGATTTGTTCACAGCCCCAGTGCCTTTTTTGGTTCCGGCCACGCCGGCGTTGCGACTTCTTCCGCGGATCTCAATCGCACCGTAGCGCCCTGGTCGGATCAATACGGCTCGCCCGCCGGGCAGGAATGAAGCCGGCGAGCGTGGCCGCTATCGCCAGCGCGAGTGTTGAGGCCACCACCGTCGCCGGATCGTGCGCATCCAGGCCGTAGAGTTGGCTGCGAATCAGCCCTCCCAGAGCCAGTGCCAGTGGAATGCCAACCGCAATACCGGCGCCAATTAACATCAACACCTCCCGCATCACCATGCGGATCACATCTCCAGGCAGCGCGCCTAGCGCCATGCGGACTCCAATTTCGCGGGTCCGTCTCGCCACCGTGAAGGCCATCACGCCGTAGAGCCCGATCATCGCCAGCACCGTAGCCAGGCCGCCAAACACGGCGGAGAGGCTCGCTATCAGCCGCTCGGTGGTCAGCGACCTGCTGATTTGCGCGTCCACCGTGCGCATATCCACGGCGGGAACATTCGCATCCAGGCGCCGTACCTGCTGGCGCACAACCCCCTCCATCTGGCGTGGATCGAGACGAGTCCGCAGGTAATAGGTCATGAATCGAAAACGGTCCGATTGCAAGTAGGGAAGATACACCTGCGGCGGAGCGGGGTCGCGCAAATTCTTGAACTTTATGTCTTTCACCACTCCGATCACTTCCAGATTGGGCGTATCCGGAGTCAATGAGCTGTCGTTTACCAGCCCGATATGCCGGCCAATCGGGTTGCGTCCGCCGAAATACTTCCGCGCGAAGGTCTCATTGATCACGGCGACGGGCCTGGTGTCGAAGGCAGTGAAATCCCGGCCGGCAAGCATCCGCACCCCGAGCGTCGTGAACAGACCGGGGCCGATTTCGTCCGCGATGGGTTGCTGGTCCTGGCCGGCGTCTGCTGAGTAGCCTTCCGCGATCACTGGATTGCTCCAGCCGTAGCCTTCGAGAAGAGGCATGGTGCTCAGGCCGACAGAGGTGACACCCGGCAGCGCTTCGAATTCCTCCGTGAGCCGGCGGAAGAAGTCTTTCACACGGTCATCGGCGTAGCCATTCAGCGACGGATCCACGCTGAACGCCAGCAGGTGTTCGGTGGAGAATCCCGGACCGGCGCCTTCCAGATTCGCCAAGGTCCGTAAGAATAAGCTGGCGCCCACCAGCAATAACAGAGACAACGCCACCTGGCCAGTGACCAGCAGTTTGCGCAGCAGCAATTGTCTCGCGCCCGCCGCTGAGCCCGCTCGATCGTTCAATACCGGAGCAAGATCCGTGCGCGAACCTTGAATCGCCGGCGCCAATCCGAAGATCAGCGCGGTTAGAAGCATCGCGCCGAATGCAAATGCCAGCACGCGAACGTCGGGAGTTGCCGAGAGTACAGTCTCGCCCGTAGCGTCGGCCGGCAAGTAGATAGCTAGAAGAAGGCGCTCGGCTAGAAACGCCAGGCCCAGCCCTGCCGCCGTGCCGAATAAGGAAAGCAACAGGCTCTCTATCGCGAGCAGCCGGATCATGCGCCCGCGGCCCGCGCCGATTGCAGCGCGCACGGCCATTTCCCGCTCTCGCGCGGTAGCCCGCGCCAGCAAGAGATTCGCCAGGTTCGCGCACGCCAGCAACAAAATTGCGCCGGTAAGTGCTGCCAGCACCCACAGCGGAGTTTGCATCTGTTCCCGCAGGCTTGACCACCCTCGCGATCCCGGCAGCAGTTCCACTGAATTCTTCAGGAATTGCGCGCGGTCATAATCCGAATAATGATCGAGTGTTGACTCCTCTACTTCCACCTGCATTATGCTCCGCATCAGCGGCTGCAGCGAAGCCTTGGCTTGTGTCATGCTAATGCCCGGCTTCAGCCGTCCGTAGGCCGTGACCCAGTGCAGGCGCCGTTCAATCAGGCGGTTCATCCGAGGCCACATCTGCACCTGCATCATCATCGGGATGAATAGCTTGGTCTTGTAACCAAGCTCCACGCCATCGAATCCGGCTTGCGCTACTCCGATCACCGTCATGGCGTAGCCGTTGGCGACGATCGTTTTCCCCACGATGGATCGATCGGACGAAAAGCGCGTCTGCCAAAAGCTGTAGCTGAGCATCGCCACGGGATGGCCGCCGGGAATGCGGTCATCGTCATCGGTGAGGATTCGGCCGGCCGCGGCCGTCACCCCTAGCGCCGGGAAGTAGGAGCCGGAAACCAACTCCCCCGCCACTCTCTCCGTGTGATCGCCGTAGCTCAGGCTGATGCTGGTGGGGAAACGGCAGAACATGCCGGAGAAGACTTGATTCCGATCGCGAAAGTCGCGGTACATCGGATACGAGATGTCGTTGTCGCCCCAGCTGCTGCCGAAGCGAATGCCGCGCTCGGCCACCAACACCAGTTGCTCGGGATGCTTGACCGGCAGCAATTGCAGCAGCACTTGGTCCATCAGGCTGAAGATGGCGGTATTGGCGCCGATGCCGAACGCCAGCGAGAGAACCGCAACTGCCGTGAAAAGCGGCGTGCGGCGAAAACCCCGCAGCGCGTATCGCATGTCCAGCCAGATCGAGCTCACTGAACATAAGAATGCACCGCTCCATGCGCGAGACTCCACCGGATTGGGACCAATCGTAGCCCGCGTGCCGTGAATCGTAGTACGTCCGCCTTCTTTGGCAATCGCACCGGTTCTGGCTTAGATTTGGAGTGTGGCGTTGCCAAAATGGGTTCGCATTGCCGGGGCATGGGCAGCGGTTGTCCTTTTCTTCGCCGGCCAATGGTTCCTCTATGACGCCATTCGCCACGATGCCGAACGGTGGACGTATTACTTGGCCACGTCCGCGTACCTTTGGGGCGTGCTCACGCCGGCGGCGTTGTGGTTAGTGCGCCATCGGCCTGTGGACATCCGCACCTGGAAGCGGGCCCTCCCTCTGCACATTGCCGCCAGCCTCGCGCTTACCGCCGCCGGCGTTTTCGTCGAGGCGTCGGTTGGCTGGCTGGCGCGTGCCGGCCATTGGCCATTTGCTTCAGCTCTGCGCCACTATTTCACTCAACATACTCAGCTCAGCCTGTTGACCTATTGGGTGATTGCCGCGTTGGCTCATGTCTGGCGAATGTATGACCGCGGCCGCAGCCACGCGCTTCGCGCCGCCCAGCTCGAAGCCAAACTGGGAGAGGCGCAACTCACCGCGCTGCGCACGCAGCTTCAGCCGCACTTCCTGTTTAACACCCTGCAGGCCGCCACTACATTGATCTACGACGATCCGCAAGCGGCGGAAGAGATTTTGCTTTCGCTCAGCGAACTGCTGCGCATTTCACTCCAGGCATTGCAGCGTCAGGAAGTCCCGCTCGCAGAGGAGCTTAAGTTTCTCGAGCATTACATGGCCATCCAACAAAGGCGTTTCGGAGACCGATTGCAGTTCCACTTCCGCATTGATCCCGCTTCCACCGGCTGCGCGGTACCCAGCCTGGTGCTGCAGCCGCTGGTTGAAAACGCCATCCGCCACGGCGTCGGAAAACATAAGGAGGCCGACGCCGTTTCCGTCCGCGCATTTTCGCGCCAGGACCGCTTGCACCTGGAAGTGAGCAACCTGACCAGCGTGCTGGAGGATTCGCCCGAGCGGCTGCTTTCCCAAGGAGTGGGGCTGGCCAACACGCGGGCCCGCCTGGAACAGTTGTACGGGACATGCCAATCGTTCGAGATTCGTAATCTGCAACCCCGAGGCGTAATCGTGTCCTTGTCGATTCCGTTCCATGCACTGGCCGCGTCGGAATACGGCTTGGTAGGGGAAGCCCCCCGATGAGCATTCGGGCGTTGGTAATTGACGACGAGCCTTTGGCGCGGCAGAGCGTTCGGCGCTTTCTGAAAAACCACCCCGGCATCGCCATCATCGGCGAATTCAGCGACGGGCAATCCGCCGTCGACGCCATCCTGGCGCAAAAGCCCGACCTGGTCTTTCTCGATGTACAGATGCCGGAGATGGATGGGTTCGAAGTAGTGAGGCGCATTGGCGTGGAGCGAATGCCGGCCACCATCTTCGTCACCGCCTACGATCAATACGCCTTGCGGGCGTTCGATGCCAACGCGCTCGACTATTTATTAAAGCCTTTTGGGAGGGCCCGCTTCGACCGGGCGCTGGATCGCGCGCGCGAGCGAATTTCGGGAAGCCTGGACCGCGCCGCCGCTCAGCGGATTCTGCGCGCCATGGAGAGTGCGGCCGCCCGCAGCCGTTACCTCGACCGCTTTCCGGTTTCTGAAAACGGCCGCATCGTTTTTGTGAAGACGGATGAGATTCAGTGGATTGAGGCCGCCGGCAACTACGCGCGGCTCCACGCCGCGGGGCGCAGCCACGACATTCGGGAAACTCTGACCAGCCTGGAAGCCAAGCTCGACCCGGCAAACTTCCTGCGGATTCACCGGTCCGCCATCGTCAACGTTCAATTCGTAAAGGAAGTCCAACCATGGTTTCACGGCTATCATCTGGTGTTGCTGCAGAACGGCCGGAAACTTCGGATGAGCCGCTACCAACGCGAAGTTGCGGAACGGCTCGGCTTAGTGGGGCGTCTTCGCCGGCCGGCCCCTACTGCTTAAATTCCGGCGTCTCCTGCTTCAACGATCTCCAGCGTTCCAGCAGCGATGCGAACGCCTTGCGCCGATCCGCCGCCGCGGCCACCACCTGCGGAGTGGGCGCCACATCCGCGCCTTGCGCCAAACGTAGCAGATTGGAGAGCGCGCCCTGGACGCTGGCCAGCGTGTCCGGACCACCGGCCGGTGCAAAGCGTCCGCCGCCGCGCCCGCCAGCCCCGCCTCCCGCGATTGCCGTTATTTTTTTAACCAACGCGTCCGTCGCGTCCGTCTTCGCGCCCGCCTGCTCTAGCTTCTTGCGCAGCGCGGCCGCCTCTTCCATGCATTTCGCAGCCACCAGAATGTCGTCGTAGAGCTGCATCGATAGCGTGAACTGCCGCGTCAGATCAGCCGGCGATGTTTTTACTCGCGGATCCATCTTCACTTGCAAATGTTGCGTGTAGCTCTTGCCATCCGCGGTGAGCTTCACCGTATAATTGCCCGGATTTACCCACGGGGCTTCGTTCGACGCGGGAGTATCGTGAAAAATTGCCTGCATCCCGTAGTTGCCGCGCCCTTCGCGCACTGGCGTATAGCGCATGTCCCACAGGAACCGATGCATGCCGGGAGCATTCGATAGCGGATGCGCCGGCCGCACCCAGTAGGCCGGAATCGCCAGCGTGTTGAGGTCGATGGGCTGCACCGGATCGTCGCTCGAGTAACGGCGCACCAACTTGCCCGCGTTATCGGAAATCTCGAGCGTCACCGTCCCCGATGCCGATGCACCCAGCGTGTAGTCTAGAATCGCGCCATCCGGCGGATTCTGACCGGCCGGCTCATCGGGCGGCAGCGGTGTATCGGTGTTCATGTCCCACCGCACCCGGATGGCCGTCTCCGGCTGGAACAAAACCCCCTCGGCTTCGGCCACCGCCGGCGTCAACTGGCGTAGCGGCGTAACGTCATCCAGTATCCAGAATCCGCGGCTGTGCGTTGCGGCCACCAGATCGTCATCCTTAATGATGAGATCGCGGATCGATGTAGCGGGCATGTTCAATCGCAGCGACTGCCAGTGGTCGCCATCGTCGAAAGAAACGTAAGCTTCGCGCTCCGTGCCTGCGTACAGCAGGCCCTTGCGCTTGGGATCTTCGCGCACCACGTCCACCGGCGCGCCGTCGGGAATTCCATTAACAATCTCCACCCAGCTCTTTCCGCCATCGTGCGTGCGCAGGATGTGCGGCCGCATGTCATCCAGCCGCAAAGTATTGATAGCCGCATAAGCGGTCTGCGCGTCGAAGTGCCCCGCGTCCAGAATAGAGACTTTGGCGAACGGTATTAACTGCGGCGGTGTCACGTCCTTCCAGTGAGCGCCGCCATCCACGGTCATCTGAATCAGCCCGTCGTCAGTACCGGCCCAAATCCGATTGATATCCAGCGGCGAGGGCGCCAGCGCATAAATCACGCCGCGCTGCGTGGGCTTGGCCGTGGGCGTGTCGCGATAAATGCCGACACTCGCCGGTACCTCCCAGGTTTTGCGCGTAAGGTCCGGGCTGATCTCCTGCCAGTTGCGGCCTCCGTCGCGCGTCTTCCATAAAGTATTCGCCGCAAAATAAAGCACGTGCGGATCGATGGGAGAAAACATCACCGGCGCGGTGCGCAGCGCGCGAAAATCCGCCGTTCGAATCGGCTTCGGCGCGATATTCTCCACTTGACCGGTGCGCCGGTCGAAGCGCGTCAGCTTGCCGCCATACACCAGATCCGGATCCAGCGGATCGGGCGCCGCGTAGCCATATTCCTCCACGCCCACCGGATGCCATTCGCGAAAAGTGATCTCGCCGTCGTTGCCCCGGCTGGCCACGCATGCCGATCCGCTTTCCTGTTGTCCGCCGCAAACGCGATATGGAAACGCGTTGTCAGCCGCGGCATGATACATTTGCGCGGTTGGCTGGTTATACCAGGAACTCCACGTCTCGCCGCCATTCACCGTGACGATGGCTCCTTGATCGCTCACGATCAGCAGAATATTCGGATGCTCCGGATTGATCCAGATCTTTTGATAATCGTCGCCGCCGGGCGCCCCGCGAATTCCCGTCCAGGTCTTGCCGCCATCCGTCGATTTCCAAGTCACCACGCTGGCGCTATACACAATGTCCGGATTCTTCGGGTCCACGGCAGGCACCGGGCAATCGCCGCCGCCGATTCGCGCCGCCGGCCGGGCATCGGTAGTCGCTTGCGACCAATTCTCGCCCGCGTCGTCGGATCGATAAATCCCCGTGCTCCGCGTCGTGGCCACGGCCGCGTAGATGCGGCTGGGATTGCTCGGAGCAATTGCCAGATTCGCTTGCACCACGCCATCCTGCGGCAGCCCCTTGGTCAACTGATTCCAAGTCTTGCCGCCGTCTGTGGATTTGAAAATTCCTCCGTGCGTCCCGCTCCACGCCGCGTTCTCCCACGGACCCTGCCGCGCTTCCCACATGGCTGCATAGACGGTATCCGGGTTCGATGGATCCAGTTCCACATCGTTGCCGCCGGTGTTCTCGTCTTTGTACAGAACTTTCTCGAATGTCTGCCCGCCGTCCGTGGATCGAAAAATGCCGCGCTCTTCGTTTGGGCCATAAGGATGACCCAGCACCGCGACAAACAGCCGGTTGGGATTGCGCGGATCCACGGCAATTTGCGGAATCTGCTGGCCGTTGCGAAGCCCCAGGTGCGTCCAGGTTTTGCCAGCATCTGTGGATTTGTAAATCCCGTCGCCCACCGATAAGTCGGGGCGCTGCAAGCCCTCGCCGCTTCCCACATAAATAATGTTGGGATCGGACGGCGCAATAGCGATCACTCCAATCGACCCGGTCGGCTGATCGTCGAAAATTGGCGTCCAGGTGCGCCCGTAGTCGTTGGTCTTCCAAACCCCGCCGTTCACCGCGCCGATGTAGAAGACATTCGGCTGCCCGGGCACTCCCGCCAAAGCTCGCGTGCGCCCGCCGCGCAGCGGCCCGATGGAGCGCCAGCGCATCTCGCCAAACATTTTCACATCGTAGGATGCGGCCAACGCCATGGATGCCGCAGTCGCCAGAACCAAGCACAACCGTTTCACGTCGTTTAGTCCCCTCGCCGAAGTATACCGAATGCATCGAATGTTCAGTCGGGCTATCCTGAGAGCATGGCTGAGCCGACGACGCCGGATTTTGAGAATGTTTCCTCGATCCTGGGCGAAGAGGACGAAGTAACGTTAGCGGCAATTGATCGTGGCATCAAGGCCGCAGATGAAGGCCGGGTTGTGCCGCGGAAGAAGTAAGGCGGCGGATGCAACAGTGGCTTACAAAATCCTCTACTCCGGCGAAGCCCTCGTCGAGCTAGAGACCCCGATAGACTATATCCGCGCCGGTGGCCAGCGTTCTGCGGAGCGGTTTGGAACAGCTCTCCTGAATCATATTGAACTTCTCCAGGAGTTTCCTCGCCTCGGACTGCCCGTTCTCGGACGCTCCATGGTTCGAAGGATTTTCCATTCTCCTGTCCGGGTTTCCGCAGAGTTCCGAGCGGTGTTTGACAATGCTTAATCAAGGCGCGCAGCCAACACCCGCGCTTCCGTGTCCGCTTCTTTCTCCGGCAATCCCACAATACCCGCGATCCACTCATTCTTCGTAAACACAAACACCGGCTTTCCGGAATCCTGACCGAAATACCCTCCAAACGACGGCACCAGCTTCGAATCCGTGAGCGCTTTGCGCCAATCCGGCAGCAGAATGGCTGCGTCCGTTGCGGTGGGCAGTTTCGCCACAAACATCTCGTATTCTTTCTTGCCCTTCTTATATCGCGCCAGCGTACCTCCGGGCATGAACGGCTTGCCCAGCAGTTCCTTGTCCACCACTTTCGTCTCCACCAAATGTGCGCTGGAGAATCGCTGCGACTCATCAGCCGGTTTCGGCGCCTCAACTTGCTTCCCAGGCTCCGTGGTCACCGGCTTCGGCTGGGACCCGCAGGAGCAAATCAGGAGCGAAGCTCCAGCGACAATTATTACGAAGGTGCGCATGGCCAGCAGTATATCCTGTCAGAGAGCGCATGCCGGCGTAGCGCACGCACTTTTGCGTGCCGCGTCGCCACTCCTGGCGATGCACGGCGAACTAAAGCGTTAACACAAGCGCAGTCACCAGACGAAACGGGTATCATGTCAGAATGCTGATCGGTTTCCGGCCCCGGCCCCTGAAACTCGCTGTCTGCGCGCTCGCGTTCGCCATCGCCCTGCCCGCGCAAAACGGGCATCACCTCACCACCCCGCAAGAGGCGCTCGGATTCGATATCGGTGACGATTATCATTTGGCCAATTACACGCAGCTGACCGCCTGGTGGCAGAAGCTTGCCACTGAGTCTGACCGCATGAAGCTAGTCGAAATCGGAAAGAGCGAAGAAGGCCGCCCCGAATGGATGGCCATCCTGACTTCCGCCGAAAACCAGAAACACCTGGCCCGCTATAAAGAAATCGCCCGCAGACTGGCGCTGGCCGAAGGACTCACCGACGATCAAGCGCGCGCGCTGGCGCATGAAGGAAAAGCCGTGGTCTGGATCGATGGCGGATTACATGCCAGCGAAGTCCTCGGCGCGCATCAGTTGATGCAGCTGGTCTACGAAATGGTGTCGCGCAACGATCCGGAAACGGTGCGCATCCTGAACGACGTTATCATTCTGGCCACGCAGGCCAACCCCGACGGAATGGAGCTGGTCTCCAACTGGTATATGCGCCAGCCGGAGCCCACCAAACGCTCCCTCCAGTACATCCCGCGCCTTTGGCAGAAATACATCGGCCACGATAATAACCGCGATTTCTACATGTCCAACATGCGGGAATCCACCAATATCAATCGCGTGCTTTTCATCGAGTGGTTCCCGCAGATCATGTACAACCATCACCAGACCGGTCCGGCCGGAGCAGTGATGTTCGCGCCGCCTTTCCGCGATCCGTTCAACTACAATTTCGATCCGCTGATTCCGGATCTGATCGACTTCGTCGGCTCCGCCATGCACAGCCGCTTTGTGGCCGAAGGCAAACCCGGCACCGTGATGCGCAGCGGCGCGCCTTATTCCACCTGGTACAACGGCGGTCTCAGAACCACAACGTATTTCCACAACATGGTCGGATTGCTGACCGAAACCATCGGCAGCCCCACTCCCTTCGAGCTCCCGCTGGTGCCGCAGCGGCAACTGCCAACCGGCGATGAACCGTTTCCCGTCCCGCCGCAGACCTGGCATTTCCGTCAGTCCATCGAATATTCCATGACCGCGAATCGCGCCGTGCTGGATCTCGCCTCCAAATATCGCGAAGATTTTCTGTTCAACATTTATCAGATGGGACGCAATTCCATCCAGCGCGGCAGCCAGGATTCGTGGACCATTACCCCCAAACGCATCGAAGCCCTGAAAGAAGCCGCCGCGAAACAGAACGAAGCATCCGCCAAGGACGCACCGAAGCGGACCGCCGCCGGCGGCGAAACAGCGGCGCCTGCGACGGAGAGCCCCACCGTGGCCATGGAACGCGCGGCGGGAGCGGTTCCAGCAAGATTCTATGCGTCCGAACTGCACAATCCCGCGATGCGCGACCCGCGCGGATACATCCTGCCTTCCGATCAGCCGGACTTTCCCACCGCCACCAAATTTATAAACACGCTGATCAAAACCGGCATCACCGTGGAACGCGCTACCAGCGCTTTCGACGTCGCCGGCAAACATTACCCCGCTGGTTCCTGGATTGTCAAAACCGCGCAGGCCTTCCGGCCGCACGTTCTGGATATGTTCGAGCCCCAGGATCATCCCAACGATTTCCGCTATCCTGGCGGCCCTCCCATTCCGCCTTACGATGTCACCGGATACACTCTGGCTTTCCAGATGGGCGTCAAGTTCGACCGCATTCTGGATGCGTTTGATGGCCCCTTCGAAAAGGTAAACGGTTTGCAGCATCCGCCCGCTACCGCCATTCTCGGCTCCGGCAGCGCCGGCTATCTGATCGATCACCAGCAGAACGACGCGTTCATTCTGGTGAACCGCCTGCTCAAGAATGGCGACGAAGTCTACTGGCTCAAGCAACCGGTCAAGCTCGCCGGGCGCGACGTCGGCGCTGGAACCATGTTCGTACCCGGGCGCGCCGGAACCCGCGCCGTAATTCAGCAGGCAACATCCGAACTTGGCGTCATCGTCCAAGCGGTCGGACCATCGGCCTTCCGGCGCCGCCATCAAATTGAAACCCGTGCGCATCGGATTGTGGGATCAGTACGGCGGCAGCATGACCTCAGGCTGGCTGCGCTGGATCTTCGAGCAGTTCGAATTTCCGTTTGAAGTGGTGTATCCGGCCACGCTCGATCAGGGCGATCTGGCCAACCGTTTCGACGTTTTGGTTTTCCCGAGCGGAGCGATGCCGCGCCAGGTGAATGCCTTCAATCGTCAACCCAAGCCGGACGACATTCCCGAGGAGTATCGCAAGATGCTGGGCCGCGTTTCGACCGAAACCACCATACCTCAGCTTAAGAAATTCGTGGAGGCCGGCGGATCTATCGTGACCATCGGCGATTCCACCGCGCTCGCGCAGTTCTTAGGACTCCCGCTCGCCAATGGCCTGGAAGAAATAACCGCCGACGGAAAGGAACATCCGCTTCCACACGAGAAATTTTACGTCCCCGGATCCGTACTCCAGGTGAGCGTGGACAACACCAATCCCGTCGCCTACGGCATGCCATCCGTGGCGGACGTATTCTTCGAAAACAGTCCGGTCTTCCGCATGGCGCCCGACGCCGAGATGAAAGGTGTGCAGCCAGTAGCCTGGTTCCCGAATGCCACGCCGTTACGAAGCGGCTGGGCCTGGGGACAAGGATATCTGGAAGGAACAGTAGCGGCGGCGGAAGCCCCGCTAGGCGAAGGAAAAGTTCTGCTGCTCTGCGTGGAAGCCGCTTTCCGCGGCCAGCCCCACGGCACCTACAAGCTGCTGTTCAACAGCATCTACTTCGGCCCATCGAAACCAGCCACGCTAGCACCCTAGCCGTAACCGAACCGCGACCGTAAGTGTAAGAAGCTGTGAAAAAATCGGGAAGCACGCGGGATTGGCAGACGGAAGCGTCTGCCCCACATTGACGCACCAGGATTTACGATTAAGTGGCGCAGGCGCTTTCGCCTGCGAGCCGATTTTTTCACAGCTTTTAAGGGAGCCGGTGAATTTCTAATGGTCACCTTCGAACTAGTCCGCAAAATCGCCCTGGCAATTCCAACCGTGGAAGAGAGCACCTCCTACGGCACGGCAGCATTCAAAACCAACGGCAAACTTTTGGCGCGCCTGAAAGAAGACGGAGACTCCCTCGTCGTAGCTACCACCTTCGAAGAACGCGAAGAAATGATGGAAGCCGATCCCGAGACATACTACATCACCGATCACTATTTAAAATACCCGTGGATACTGGTGCGCCTGTCGCGAATATCCCCAGATGCCCTGCGCGATCTGCTAACCAGAGCCTTACGACTAGCCCCCAAGAACACGCGCACCCCCAAGCGCCGGCCCGCTCGCTGACCAGCCACCAGCCACCAGCTAGCCCCGCGCCGGCGATCGCAGGTCGCCGGCGGCTGGCAATCCCGGCAACCCCCGCGCGTTCATCACCGCCCGCACCACCGCCCGCGCCATCACATCCGCCGCCAGCGCACCGATGGCCCCATGATTCGCCCGCGTGGAAATAGCGCCCGTCGCGACCGCAAAAATAGTATCGCCGTCAGCCAGTGTGTGCACCGGATTGATGGTTCGCGCCAGCCCGTCTTGCGCCATCTGCGCGATCTTGGTCATCTGTGATTTATCCAAAATAACATTGGTGGCCACCACTCCGATGGTTGTGTTCGCCCCCGGCTGAAGCTCCACGCCGTGTCCGGCTCGAATCTGCGCCATCGAATCCATGAATCCCGCGCCATCCGCTGTTCTCGCGCCGGCGATGATCTGCCCGGTTTTTGGATCCACCACATCCCCCACCGCGTTCACGGCGACAATCGCGCCCACCACCACGCCCGTCTTCGCAATCCGGATGCTGGCCGTCCCAATTCCGGATTTCATCGCCTGCTTCCCGCCGAACATCTTCCCCACCGTCGCGCCCGCGCCCGCGCCCACGTTGCCCTCCGCCACGGTCCCCGATCCCGCATTCTCGCAAGCCTTGTAGCCGGATTCCGCCGTCGGCCGGATCTTCGGATCGCCAACATTCAAGTCATACAAAATTGCCGCCGGCACAATCGGAATCACCACCGGGCCCATGTGGAAGCCCAGCCCGTGCTCTTCCAGATAACGCACCACGCCGGTTGCGGCATCCAGGCCAAACGCGCTTCCACCCGATAGCAGGATGGCCTGCACTTGTTGCACGCTGTTGGTCGGGTTCAGCAGATCGGTCTCGCGCGTGCCGGGCGCTGAACCTCGCACATCCACGCCCGCCGTCGCGCCTTTTTCGAAAATCAAAACCGTACATCCGGTAGGCCGGCGCGATTCTGTGAAATGCCCTACGCGGATCCCTTCCACATCCGTGATGCCGCTGCTTCGATTCTCTTCGGACATCGCCCTCCCTCCCAGCGCCGCGCCTGCCGCCCACGCCACCGCACCTCTATTGAACTCCCGTCTCCGCATCTCGACAGCTCCTGACTTTCATCATACGAAGTTCAACGTCCGGCGCTATTCCATGAAGAACCAGGCGCGTCATTCCTTCCTGGCTGATCTTCGCGCCTTCCAGTTCCACCAACACGGCTTCAGAAATTTCAGAATATTCGCGCCCCCTGAACCGCAGCCGATCGATGGCCGCGATTACCGGCGGCAAACTCGGATTGTATGCGGCGCTTTCAATATACAATCCAGCGGCAATGCCTCCGTCTTTGAGACCAAAGGCCACGCCGGAATGGGACTGCGTGTACGGCGAATAGCTGCGCCGCGCCGCTCGCAGCCCAGCCTCCGCGATGGGACTCGCGGCCCCTGCCAGAAGAACCAGCGGAGTTTCCGTCTGGCCGCTCAGCCCACCACCCTGCACGCCCAGATCGGCAGGCCCAAACGAATTTGGAAGCAAAGCACCCAGCGTCACCGGAGGTTTTCCGGCAATGATCACCTCCAGCGTGGACGCAGTGGTCAGCTCGTTCAAGAACTGCCGGCAGTGCCCGCAGGGCGCCGCAGTAACAGCCAACCGCTCAATGGCCTTCTCGTCGTGCGCCACGGCGTTCGCGATGGCGGATTGCTCGGCATGAATCGTAAATCCCAAAGGCGCGTTGGCCAGCTCCAGGTTCGCGCCGAAATAAATGTTTCCAGTTGCGCCGCGGCAAACAGCGCCAACACGGTACCCGGATGTCACTGGCACGGAGTACAGCTGCGCGATGGCAAGCAAGTCCAGCATGAGCTGCTCTGGCGTTACTCCATCAACCCTGGCAGCCTCACCGTCAATCGCTCCATCAAAACGATCGTTGAACAGCGCCGCCTCCAGCCGCCGGCGGGCAGCATCTCCAAATTTCGCCAGATGGCCGCTCACAGCCTCCAGACTATGCATGATCCCCATGGTACAGGGGAAAATAGAAACCGATGCCTCCTCAAGCTCGCATTCCCGCGATTTCCGCTCTGCTGGTCGTCGCGCTCGCTGCGTCCGCATCCGCATCGCCGCCCGGCGCTTCTTGGAAATTCGCGGTCTCCGGCGATTCCCGCGACTGCGGCGATATCGTGATGCCCGCCATCGCCGCGGGCGTCCTTCCCAATGGAGCGGAATTTTACTGGCACCTCGGCGATTTCCGCGCCATCTATACCTTCGATGAAGACATGGTCCCGCCCGCCCAACTCAACCTCCCCGCCAAGCCGTTGGTCATCAGCGACTATCTGAGGTCGGCGTGGCCCGATTTCATCGCGCATCAAATAGCCCCATTCCGCGATCTTCCGGTTTACCTCGCCATGGGAAACCACGAAACCATTCCACCGGCCACGCGCGATGCCTGGCTGATCCAGTTCGCGGATTGGCTCGAAAGCGCGCCTATCCGCGCCCAGCGCCTCAGAGACAATCCGCGGGACCACCAACTCCACGCTTACTACCATTGGATAAAAGCCAACGTCGATTTCATTTCTCTCGACAACGCCAGTGATGATCAGTTTGACTCCGCGCAGCTCAACTGGCTTCATTCCGTCATCCAACGCGACGAATCGTCTCCCGATATCCGCACCATCGTGGTTGGCATGCACGCCGCATTGCCCGGCAGCATCGGGCATTCTCACAGCATGAGCGATTGGCCCCAGGGCGACAAGTCTGGCCGCGACGTTTACCAGCGTCTTTGGCATGCTCAGGAATCCGCCCACAAGCGCGTCTACGTTCTGGCCAGCCATTCGCACTTCTTCATGCAGGATGTTTACCAGACCCAGGATTGGAAGGGCAAAGTCCTGCCAGGCTGGATCGTCGGAACAGCCGGCGCCGTACGCTATCGCATTCCCCCGGAAGCCGGCCCCGCCCAGGCAGCCGAGACCGATGTCTATGGCTACATGATCGCCACGGTCGCCGCCGATGGCGCCGTGTCATTCGAGTTTCGAAAACTCCAGCTCGAAGATCTCCTCGCCGCCAATCATGGCGCGTATCCCGGCGCGCTCATCCGCTGGTGCTACGCCGAAAACAAGCAGTGACATGCCGCCCCATAAAATCGTTATCGCCGGCTCAGGGATTGTCGGCGCGTCCATCGGTTATCATCTCGCCAAGCGCGGCGCGCAGGTCACCATCCTGGACGCAGAGAATCCCGGCGCGGGCGCAACCGGAAAATCCCTTGGTTGGATCAACGCCACTTTTTCGAAACGGCCGCGCGCGTACTTCGATCTGAATTATGCCGGCATCGCCGCCTGGCGCCATCTTGAAATCGAATTCGATGATGCGCTGCGCATTCAGTGGGGCGGCAGCGTAGCGTGGTTTCCCGCAGGGACGGAAGCGGACGAACTGCGCGCCAACGTCCGCAATCATCAGCAATGGGGCTATCCGGTACACCAGATCGCCGAAGCCGAGCTCCATCGCCTGTTGCCATTCATTTCCACGGGCGAAATTTCGGCCGCCTGTCACAGCGAGCACGAAGGCACGGTGGATCCTCTGCACGCTCTCGCCATTCTGCTGGAAAAAGCACGACGCTTCGGCGCGGAAATCCGATTCCCCTGCGCGGTGACCGGAATTCACCTTGCTCAAGGCCGGGTGCGATCCGTTCAAACCACCGATGGCCCGCTCGAAGCCGGCACATTTGTGATCGCCTGCGGCGTCGGCTCGCCCGGCTTGGCGAAAATGGCAGGCTTCCAAGTGCCGCTGAAGGAATCGCCGGGAGTGCTGTTGCATACCGCGCCCGCGCCTCGCTGGATCGATCGCGTGGTGCTCGCGCCCGGCACGCATTTCAAGCAGGCGCTGGATGGTCGCATCGTGGCCGGTGGTCCAATAGTGGCCGGCGCCGGTACCGCCATCACCGAAGCGAGCGTGGAGCAGGCCGAAGAGATCCACCGGCTGCTCGCGTTATTCCTGCCCCAATCGAGAGATCTTCCGGTGGAACGTGTGACGCTGGGCTACCGCGTCATGCCCGCCGATGAGTATCCGATCCTCGGTTTCACCGAAGCTTGTCCTAATCTCTATGTCGCCGCCACGCACAGCGGCGTCACGCTGGCGCCGTTGATCGGCCAGCTAGCTTCACTCGAGATCCTGGATGGTGTCAAGGTGCAGGCGCTCGAGCCCTATCGCCCCTCGCGCTTTTGACCTTTCTTATTTCCGTTTATTCGCGTTCATTCGCGGCCGATTCAGTAAAATGAAGCGGGATGATCGCCATCTTGCGGCACTTGCGCCCCGGCGCGCGCGTACTCGACCTCGGCGCTTTGACCGGCAGCTTCCCGGCTAGCCTCTGTCCCGGCGCGTCCGTAGCGCGCGTGGATCTGGAAATGCCCGCGCCCGGAACGTGCGACGGTTTTGTTCAAGCGGATGCCGGATGCCTGCCTTTTCCCGATCGTTGTTTCGATGCCGTCATCGCCAACCACAGCCTGGAGCATATTCAGGGACTTCCCTCCGCGCTCAGGGAAATTGGACGCGTGGTCCGTCCCGATGGCAGCCTGTTCGTCGCGGTTCCCGACGCATCCACCTTTTCAGACCGCCTTTTTCGTTGGGTCTATCGGGAGGCCAGCGGCCACGTCAACCCGTTTTGTTCGGGCCCCGCGCTCGCCGCCGATGTCACCGCCGCAACCGGCCTTAAGCTCGATGCTTCTCTTCCGCTTTATTCTTCGTTCGAATACCTGAACCGTTATTATTTTCCCGCCCGAACCTCCTGGCGGCTGCGCGCCGTCGGGAACGGCAGCCGGCGTTCGATCATCGCGCTGAGTTACGCCGCGCGCCTCTTTGATCGCGTCTTCCACACCCGCGCCAGCGCCTACGGCTGGGCATTTTATTTCGGAAATATTCAGGAGCAAATCGAGCCGGAGGCTTGGAGCAACGTGTGCGTCGGATGCGGCGCCGGGCACCCTGCCGCATGGCTCCTAGCGGCAAAGCTGGTGCGGCGCCATTGGCTCATTTTCCGCGCCTACTCGTGTCCCCGGTGCGGCTCCTTCAACCTGTTTACCCCCGACGCAAAGTAGTGGGCAGGTTGCTAACAGTTGTTAACCTCGCGCCGATTGCCAATCGGCGCAAAACGGGCGGATTAACAATCCGCCGCAGGATACCATCCTGCCCCACGCGCTACTTCGTGACCGGCAGCCGCGTAGCGTTCGAGCTCACGCCATTCTGGCTGACAATCAGCGTCAGATCGCCCGTTCCAGCATTGCTCGGAACTTGAAAATTCACTTGATAGAGACCCACAAATCCAGGAGCAAGACCGGCAAACTGCACCGAGGCAGCTTGTCCATTCAAAGTAACCGTGGGCGGGACACTGACTTCAGCGTACGGTGGTGAGCTCGGAGCCGGCGCGCCGGACTTCACCGCGGGATTCGTGGGGCCCATGCCCGAAAGATAAATCACCACAACTTCACCCTGCGCAGCCTGGCTGGCTTCCGTCACATAGGACATTCCCACGCCATGTTGCGCGATCACCAGACCGTTGGCGTCCGCCGCAACTCCCAGTTGGAGCGGTGCGATGTCGGTCATTACCGGTACCGACAAAGCTCCATTCAAAATGGCGATCACCGGATATTGCTGGTTGGGCGTTAACTCGGCGGCGAACTCGACATTTACCTGGCCGCCGCTGACGTAGTAGAGCGGAGCCTGATAAGGACCCACAATCAGACTGGTTCCCTGGAAACTGATAGGCAACGGCAGCCCTCCGGTTTGCCCCTTCGCCGTCGCCAGGCCCGTGCCGTAAACTTCCACGATCATCCCTGGCGCCAGCGCCCCCGCCGGTACGCGGTTGAACGTGTTCACCGTTCCGTTTTCGGATATAACCGGCGGCGGATTTTGATTCTGGTTGATGCTTCCAATCATCTGAATCATGGCCGGCTTGAGCGCGGTGGATTGCGCTTGGATGGTTATCGTCATCTGCGGCGACACCACGCCCGGCTGCCAGGTGGCGGAGTAGGCGCCGGCCTCCGTCCCATGCAGCATCAGCGGGGAATCTCCATTGGAGAAACTCGCGCTGATGGAGCCGTTCGATATCGCGTTGCCGCAGTCATCGTTCAGTTGAACGATCAATGCCGCGGGCCATCCGGCGGGAATGGCAAAATTATTCACGAGGCCAGTCTCGGTCAACGCCAGCGCGGACGGCGTGCAGCCACCCGCCTGTCTCACCGCCCTGGCCGGCGCGGCCGTGCCCATCGCCGCGCCGCCCGGTTGAACGATAAACGTGACGTTCACCGAACGCAGCGCGCCGGACATCGCAACGTCTACCTCGCCGCTATAAATTCCCGGAGCCAGTTGGGTGGCATCCACCGACAATGTGATTTGCGCCGGATTCTGCCCGGTGGCCGTTCCAGTAGACGGATTCACCGTCAGCCAATTCCCGCCGTCGGCGGTCAAAACCGATGCGGCGTACGGGATCGCTGAACTGCTGCTGGTATTGATGTTCACCGTTTGACCGGCCGAGACAGTTTGCCCCGCGGGTCCAATGAACACCAGCCCGGCCGGCGACGGATCCGGCAGCGGCGGCGTTGATGCGTTGGCCAGATCCAGCACCAGAACCACATAGAGAGGCGAATTCAGCGCCGTGCTGGAGATTTTGAGCAGCCCATAGTAACCTCCCGCCGGCATTTGGAGCGCGCTCGCGGTAGGCTGCACCGTCAGCGACCCGGGATTAGTCGGGCTGGCATTGCCGTTGGAAGCGCTGAGCGAAAAGTATTGCGAACCGTTCATCAGCGTGGCCGTCCACGCCAGGCTGGAGCCCGAATCACCTACATCCAATATCTGCACGGTTTGCGGATTGGAGAATCCCCCTCCGGAACGCGCCTGAAAGCGCTCCCCGAACACGCTCAAATCCAGAATCGCGCCGCTTGCGGATACGAATAGCGCCACCGGTACCGATACCGTCGCCGCGTTCGATGAGAACAGGATCACATCGTGATAGCTGCCCACCTGTAGGCCTTGGGTGTTGATTTGAACCTGCAGCAAGACCGTTGAATTAGGGACCGTTTGGCCCGACGACGGCGTAACCCCGGTGATCCAGGAACTGTTGTTCTGGACGAAAGTGCTGTAGCTGATGGGCCCTCCGCCGCCCGAGCTGCGTACACCCAGCGTCTCCACCAGCGTACCCGGCGTAGAAGCACGCGCCGCGAAATGCAGCGTGTCCGGCGTAACCTGCAGCTGCGGCGCAGCGCTCGAAATATTGAGCGTCACCATAACTACAACCGCGTTTCCGGAATTATCCACAACCTGTACCCGCGCGTTCGAACTCTGCGCGGCTAGCGTGCCCTGGTTCACCGCCACTACCAGCCTTGCGGGAGCGGTTGCCGCCAACGGCGTAACGCTGATCCACGCCGGCGCCGGCACTCCAGCTCCGCCGTCCACCAGCACGTGGAAATTCAAAGGCTGCGTCCCGAGTGGCGTCACATCGATGAATTGGGGAGGCGGCGAATCGCCTTCAAAGGGCGCCGAGAAAGTGAGCGAGGTCGGCGAAACCCCGAGCGTCGGCCCGGCGCTCACGAATGTGACTACGAAGTTCATGGAGACGCTGTTGTGAAGGTTGTCGGTCACCGTCATCGGAATGGTGAACGTGCCCATGCCCGGCATGCCGCTCAGCACGCCTTGCTGGCTAAGCGTCAACCCTTGCGGCGGATCTTGCGTGCTAAAGATATAGGGCGCCACGCCTCCCGTGGCCGCGAATGTCGTTGTATAACTCACCCCTGCTGTGCCGCCAGGTAACGGTGAAACGGTGGTGAAAACCAGTGCCGGATTAATAGTGATCGAAAAGCTTTGCGTGGCCGTCGCTCCGGTGTTGTCCACCACCTGGATGGTGAAAGTGAACGGCCCCGCTACCGTCGGCGTCCCGCTCAGCAGGCCCGACTTTGGATCGATGGTCACGCCCGTGGGCAGATTACCCGCTTTTACCGTCCAGGTCAAAGGAGCCGCTCCGCCCGACACGATAAGCGATTCGCGGTAGAACGAATTCAGGTCACCGCTCGGCAATGTGGCCGAAAAGAAACAAAGCGACGAAACAGTGAGGGAGAAGTTCTCGAGCGCGTAAACATTGGCGGAGGCGCTAAATGCTTTGACGGTGAATGAGAATGGGCCGCTGGCGGTCGGGATGCCGCTGAGAATGCCCGACGTGGAATTGATCGTCAGGCCCGGGGGCGGCTCCGAGTCTGAAAATGACCAGTTATAAGGCGGCGGAGGGCCATCCGTCACCGCCAAACTCTGCGAATAGTTGCTGCACGTGTCCGCGTCCGGAAGCTGCGGCGGCGTGCTGATCTGCATAACAAAGATCGTAAATTGCTTGCTTACCGACGACTGCGTTTGCCCATCGGTAGCGGTCACGGTAACGGGGAATGCACCGGCGGTGGTTGGCGTCCCCTCAAATCGGAGCAAGTCCCCATTGAAAAACACGCCGGGAGTGGGCGGCGACGGAGTCACCCTGACGGTAAAGTCGGTCGAGCCGGTGACCGTGATTGATGCCAGATAATCCTGGCCCACGCCTCCATAAGGCAGGGAGGTGTTCGAGATGGCGATCTGTGCCAGCAGGGGGCTTGAAACCGTGACCAGGGCAGCCAGAAGTAACCTCGGGAAATGCATTGGTCTTATTCTACGGCAGTTCCGACCCTTTGCAACCGGCATTCATCCCGGCGCGTCTCTATTTACAGAGAAGCGTAGGTCATTTCCAACCTTCTCCTCCTCTGGTTGGCGCGGTCCTTCTGTCATGGGCCGCGCCGTTTTTGTAGTCGGTTGCCTTTTTTGGTTACCGGCAGGCGAAAGGGCCTGCCCACCTTCGCTTCCCAGGATTCACGTTTTGAGTGGGGCAGGCGCTTCCGCTTCCGCCTGCCAACTGGCGTCTTCAACGGAGCCGGCGCCTATCTTCGCTAAAATTATCTCTTGCCCCAACCCGTCCTCCCCATCGAAGTCCAACCCCACGAAGTAAAGCAACGCCTGGATTCCGGCGAGAAACTAGCCCTCATCGACGTCCGTGAACCCTCCGAATTCGCACAGGCGCGCATCCCGAACGCCGAGCTGGTCCCCATGCGTACCGTCCCGGCCGAGTTGTCCCGGCTGGATGCCCGCACCGACGCAGAAACTCTTATCGTGTTCTGCCATCATGGCGTCCGAAGTCTGAACGTAGTCAACTGGCTGCGCGAACAAGGCGTGGATGCCTGCCAAAGCATGGCCGGCGGCATCGACCGCTGGAGCCTCGAAATCGATCCGTCGGTCCCGCGATATTCCTGAAACATATTCCTGAGACCTTCCGCCCCGGTTCGCCACTACTCTGGCGATGCGGTTCGCTCTCCTGCTGGTGGCATCGCTGGCGCTCAGTTCCCGGCTCTCGGGACAGGCCGATGATGCTCCCTCTTACACCGCCGCCGGTATCGTAAACGCCGCCGACAATCAGCAGGGTCCGCTTGCTCCCAACACACTCGCCTCGCTGTATGGCGTGCGCCTGTCCTATGACACGTTAGCCATGAGCCCGAATGACATTCTCGGAGGTGTGCTCCCCACGCTGCTGCCGGGAACAGGCGTGAACGTTGCCGTCGGTAACATTGCCGCCGTTGTTTATTACGTGTCGCCGGACCAGATCAATTTCCTGGTCCCTTCCATCCTGTTGCCCGGTCCATCCACGGTACAAGTTGTTCTGGAGGGTCACAGCGGGCCTGACGTCACCATCACGCTCGCGGCCGTTTCGCCTGCCTTGTTCCAGCTTGACGCTCAGAATGCGATTGCCCTTCTGCCGGACGGAACCCTGATTACTCCGCAGGCGCCCGCCAAGCCCGGCGACATCATCATTCTGTATGCCACGGGTCTCGGACAGACCGTGCCCTCAATTCCCAACGGTGAGCTATTTAATCAGGCGGCGCTGCTGGCGCAATTCACGGATTTCAAGCTGACGCTCAACGGCGTCGCTGTCGGCCCCGGCGTGATCGCCTATGCCGGAAACGCGCCGGGATTCGCCGGCCTGTATCAAATCAACGTAGTATTGCCGAAATCGACCAAGTCGAACCCGGAAATCCGAATTGGATTCGGCAGCGGTTTTAGCATGTCCGGACTCCACCTTCCAGTTGAACCGTAACCGCGCTACTTGCTGGCTTCTGTGCCGCCGCTCGACCCTAGATACTCCCTCAGCCAACCCACCCATCGGCGATCCACGTCGCGTTGCCGGACCGGATCAACCGGGCTGTGGCCACCCACCGGGTAGGCAAAGAACTTCGCCGGCACGCCGTTGTCTTTCAGGGCGTGATACAGCTCGAAGGACTGCGTGATCGGCACCCGGTAATCGCCCGTGTCCGATAAGATCAGCGTGGGAGCCTTGATTTTACTGGCGTAGGTGATGGGCGATTGTTCCAGATAGTTGGCCATGTGATCTCCCACGTAAGGCGAGCCGCCCAAGGCAGCGCCCCTCCGCACGTTCGAGTCACCCAGGTTGTATTGATCCAGCCAATTCGTAACGGCCGCGCCGGCAATGGCCACCTTCCACACCGGATAGTGACCCAAAAGCCAGGTGGTCATGTATCCGCCGTACGACCATCCGGAAACCGCCATGCGTGTCTCGTCCACGAAGCCGCGTTTCTTGAGTAACTCAACTCCCGACATGACATCGCGGCCGGGACCGTCGCCCGCATCGTTCCAGATGGCCCCTTGAAATGCGTTGCCCAGGTTGTCGCTGCCCCGATAGTTTGGTTCGAAGATCACCCACCCGTTAGCCGCCAACATCTGCGAGCGCGATGAAAACACTTCTTTCGATGCTGATCTTGGGCCCCCATGAACATACAGCACCAGCGGATACTTGCGGCCCGGCGCAAAGTCCGGCGGATACGTCACCACGCCATCCAGGTGAAATCCATCAGGACCTTGCCAATCGACGGTTTCAGTTTTTCCCAGTTCGAGCGATGCCACTTCCTGGTTGAAATCGGTGAGCCGCTTGACCGGCCCGCTGGCGGAGGCCAGATAATACAGTTCAGCCGGATGGTGCGGTTCGCTGCCCGCGAATGCAATCTCGCCCCGCGGCCCCATCGCGACATCCACCCAGAATGCGGAGTTGGGACAAGCTTTCCCAAGCGGTACGCGTCGCGCTGCGCCCCCATCCAGCGGTTGAATCCACAGGCCCACCGTCGTTCCATCGTTCGCTCCCACCAGCAGCGATTTACCGTCCGGCGTCCAAACAGCGCGCTGGATGTTGCGATCGATATCCTCGGTCGCATTGGTCCCCTCGCCTCCCGCGGCGGGAACCCAGTATGCCTCGTTCACGTTTCTGGGTTCCCCGTCGCGCGGAAACCAGTAGGCGATGCGGCTGCCATCGGGCGAATATACCGGATAGCCCTCATGCTTCGTCCGGCCGGTCACTCCGTGAAATTCCCCGCTTTCGACATCCAGAATTTGGAGCGTGCTGCGATCGCCGTCGCCCGAATGCGGCGTCTCCACTTGAATGAATGCGATGGACCGGCCGTCAGGCGACCAGGCAATCGGCGAGGCCGGGGAGCTGGGCGGATGGCTGGTGGGCAGCGTCCATGAGCCGGAAGTCAGACGACGTGGCTCGCCTCCCTCCGATGGCAGCAGCCATAAATGCGTCGGCAGAGCGGCTTCCTTCACCAGAAAATCGTCGTTGCCCACTTCGAACGAATCGTTGAACTTTTCGTCGCCTGTCTTCTTGGTCGCTTCATCGGTGGCTGCGAATGCGATCATCTTTCCGTCCGGCCGCCACGCGAATTGCTGCACACCGGTGCTGCACTTAGTGATCTGCACCGCATCGCCGCCGGACATGGGCATCACGAATATCTGCGGCTTGGCATTTGCGCCCGTAGCCAGAAACGCCAGCCGATCGCCGGAGGGCGACCAGCGCGGCGAGCTGACCGCCCGCCGCTCGTGAGTCAAAGTGCGTCGCCGTCCGTCCGCAACCTCCACCAGCACCAGGTCCGCATCGTAGCGATCCTCGGCGTAATTCGACCGCGAGACCACCATTACGATAGATTTTCCATCAGGTGAAAATTGCGGATCCGCCACGCGCCGGATTTTATCCAGGTGCGCGATGTCGAAGCGGTTGGCCGTGAAACCCGGCAGGCACAAAAACAACGCGGAAGCGATGCTGACGAATAGTTTCATCGTCCCTCCCCTCGAATGTATTGTAGCCTCGTGGGGCAGGCGCTTTCGCCTGCCAACTGTTCACGCACCCTTGCGCGCCAGCCGGTAAATAGCCGTGTGCCTCACAGTCTCCACCAGCCGCGTGCCACTCGCGATCAACATCACATCCACCACCACAAACTCGTGGCCCTTCCGGTCGAACCGGTCGTGGATGCGGCCACGCGCTGCAATCTCTTCACCGGCGCGCGCCGCGCTCCAATTGACAACCTCGCTCGCGGCGTGGATCCATGGCCCGAGTTTGAAATTGCGCATCAGGATATGGTTCGCCAACAGCAGCAAACGATGCGGCTCCGTCGTGTCGATCTTTTCAACCACCGTTCCAAGCACCGTTCCAGGCACCAGATTATAACGTGCCGGAACGGGACGCTCCCGGGGAAGCGGCTGTTCCGGATAAGGCAGCGGCTGCGGTGCGGTGGTCCGGGCCGTCGACGCCACGGCGGTAGCGCAAACCGGACCATCCGCGCGTTCGGCCGCGATTCGGATGGATCCATCATCGGCAATCTCGGAGCGCACCACTACCTCATCGCCCTCATAGAACGGCTCGAGAAATCGAATTTTCATCGATCCATGCTCCAGCCATTCGGGCGCGTGTTCCACCAGCGGCGCCGTCATATACCCGTAAACGGTGACGCCCGGAACCAGCCCGCCGCGAAATCCGTATTGCGCGGCTACTTGATCGTCATGAATCTTGTTTTCGGAATCGGGCGCCGTGTTCACCGCGCGAACTCGATAAAGTGGCAGGGGCCGGCTCACACCGCCGTAGTTTCCGCCACGCGCTCGGCGTACCGGCGCTCCACGTAGTTGTTGAGAATCTCGATGAACTCCGCCACAATGCGGTCGCCGCGCAGCGTGGTAGAGAGCTTGCCATCCACGTACACCGGCGCCACCGGTTCCTCAAACGTTCCCGGCAGCGAGATGCCGATGTTGGAATGCTTCGATTCTCCCGGGCCGTTCACCACGCAGCCCATCACCGCGACTTTCATCTCCTCCACGCCCGCGTGGCGGCCTTTCCACACCGGCATTTGCTCCCGAAGATAAGTCTGGATCTGGTCGGCCATGTCCTGAAAAAACGTGCTGGTGGTCCGGCCGCAGCCGGGGCAGGCTGTAACCTGCGGCGTGAAGCTGCGCAGTTCCAGCGCCTGCAGAATCTGCTGGCTGACGATTACTTCATCCGTGCGGTCGCCATTGGGCAGCGGCGTCAGGGAGGCCCGAATGGTATCCCCAATTCCTTCCTGCAGCAGCACCGCCAGCGCGCCGGTGGTCGCGACAATGCCCTTCGATCCCAGGCCCGCTTCAGTCAATCCCAGGTGCAGCGCGTAATCGCACTGAGCGGCCAGTTTCCGGTACACCGTAATCAGGTCCTGAACGCCGCTCACCTTGGCGCTCAGAATAATTTTGTCACGCCCCAGCCCGTGCCGTTCCGCGGCTTCAGCCGAATTGAGCGCGCTGCGGACGATGGCGTTCATGGTCACTTCCTTAGCGTCCAGCGGCTCCGGAAGCCGCGAGTTTTCATCCATCATGCGCGTCAGCAGCGCTTGGTCGAGCGATCCCCAATTGACGCCGATGCGCACCGGGCGATCGTATTCAATGGCGGCCTCAATCATCACCCGGAAATTATCGTCGTGCTTCTTGCCGATATTGACGTTCCCGGGATTGATCCGGTATTTGGCCAGTGCGCGGGCGCAGTCGGGATATTTCTTGAGCAGGATGTGCCCGTTGTAATGGAAATCGCCGATGATCGGCACCCGCACGCCGAACTTATCCAGCGTCTCCACAACCTTGGGCACGGCCTGCGCCGCCGCCTCGGTGTTCACCGTAACGCGCACCAGCTCGGATCCGGCCTGCGCCAGCGCCATGGTCTGGTTCACCGTAGACACTACGTCCGCGGTGTCCGTGTTGGTCATGGATTGAACCACGATGGGATGATTCCCACCGACCGTCACATTCCCAATCCGCACCGGCACCGAGACACGGCGCTGTTGAACTGCCATCCCACCTCCGTTGAATTCTCATTGTAGCAACGGCCTAACGCGGGCGGACAATCCCGGCTGGCGCCACCCCATGTTCCGTGAACGCATAAGGCTGGTACCGTCGTCTGCCCCAACTTGAGGTACCAATTTGGCACCTCAAGATTTCCAACTCATCCTTCGTGAGTCGAAACATAAAATCATCAGGAAAGCGATCCCGGTTGCGCAGTACCGCCCTACACCGGACGCGGCCGTTCCTCTGGTAGAATCTCACCAATAATATGAAGCACACCCGCCTCTGGCTGATAACCAGCTTCCTGATCACGCTCTCACTCGGTTTCTTCCTCACCCGCGGCGACGCGCAGCCCAACACCATCAAACAGATCGCCCCCGGTGTCTGGTTCCGTGAAGGCGACCTCCTGCATGAGGGCCACTGCAACAACGCCATCATCGAAATGAAGGATTATCTCATCATCGTGGACGCCAATTTCCCCAGCGGTGCCCGCGCCGTGCTGGCCGACGCCAGGAAGGTGTCTTCCAAGCCCGTCAAATACGTCTTCGATACCCACCATCATGGCGATCATGCCTACGGGAATGCGGTCTGGACCAAACAAGGCGCGGTGACCATCGCCTACCAGGGCGTGGTCGACGAAATGAAGCGTTATGAGCCGAAGCGCTGGCGAGCCACGGCCAAGGAGCGCGCCGATGTCGCCGAAATGAATTCGGACCACCCTGAGCCCCCCCAGCGAACCTTCACCGATAGCCCCCACGTCATCACCGACGGCGCGCGCCGCGTGGAGTTTCGCTTCTTCGGATGGGCCCACACCCGCGGCGACGGCTTCGTCTATTTGCCGAAGGAACGCGTACTTTGCACCGGAGACGCCGTGGTGAACGGCCCCTACAATTTTACCGCCGACGGCAACATCGGTAACTGGCCCAAAGTGGTGGAAGCTGCCATGAAGCTGGATGTGGACCACGTTCTACCCGGCCACGGTCCCGCGGGCGGCAAGGACGTCATGGCCGGACAGCGTGCCTTCATGCTGGAACTGCACCAGGCCGTCGCGGCGGCCATCCGCGCAGGCAAGAAGCTGGACGATGTAGTGCGGGCCGAAAACGGAAAATCCACTACTACCATTCAACTTTCCTCCGCCGTCAAGAATTGGGTGGGCGATGGCTTTTCCGCCCAGGTGAAGGACGCCTACAACGAAATCACCACCAGGAAACCCATCGGCGATTCGCCGCACTAGATCTCCGGCTCTCATCCAACCGGAATCATCGCTGCCTATGGTAGCCCCGCGCGTCAGCAAGGGGACTTTGACTTACATCGCACCTCTCATCGATTCCACAAGTATTTCGAGGACTGGCATCCGTCTGTTTTCAATCCCCGACCCCCATTTAGCACCACTCGGGCCCACGAAGTATAATGGTGAAGGAGTCCCTTTTTAAAAATGATCCGAAGCTTAGCGCGCCTGAGCGCACATATTCAGATGCTGCCTATCCTCGAAAGCGGCGAGGAAACACTGGTCGGCGGGCAGGCCGTGATGGAAGGCGTCATGATGCGCTCTCCCCACAGCTACTGTGTGGCCGTCCGCAAGTCCGGCGGTGAAATCGTCACCTTGGAGAATCCCCTGGCGCGCGTTTCTGAGAGATATCCGGTCTTCAAACTGCCGGTCTTGCGTGGCTTGGGCACCCTGGGACAAGCCATGTGGCTGGGCATCAAGGCGCTCCAGTTTTCCACCCACGTTATGATCCAGGAAGAGACCAAAGGCCAAGAGAAGCCCGCTGAGTTGAAGCCCTGGATGATGTGGATCACCCTCGGATTCTCACTCGCCTTTTTCCTGTTCATGTACAAATTCGTTCCCCTCCTTCTCGCCACCGAAATCGGCTACACTTTCCCCGCCATGCATGGACGCCTCACCGTGAATTTGATGGACGGTGTTCTCCGGCTGGTGATCTTTCTGGGATTTTTGTTGATCCTTTCAAGGATGAAGGATATCCGGCGCACCTTTGAATATCATGGAGCCGAGCACAAAGTGGTTTTCAATTACGAATCCGGCCAGCCCGTCACTATCGAAAACGCCCAGAAGTTCGTCACCTTCCATCCCCGCTGTGGAACCAGCTTCCTGATGGTGGTGATGATCTTGGCCATTCTGGTCTATCCGCTGCTGCCCTTCGATGGATTTGCCGCCAAGCTGCTGGGCCGCATCGCGCTGCTGCCGCTGATTCTCGGCGTGAGCTATGAGCTGATCCGCTTCGCAGCCAAGCGTCAAAATGGCCTCATGGCGGTTCTTACCACTCCCGGCCTGTGGCTGCAGCGTGTAACCACCAAACCTCCTTCAGACGAACAGGCCGCCATCGCGATACACGCGCTGCAAGGCGCCATGGAACTCGAAAAGGCGCAGGGCGGGGAACTGGTCATCGCTTAAGACGGCGGTTGCTCCCATGCAATTTTCGCAAAGACTCGACGACGCTGAAGCACGATTTGAAGCGCTGACTCGCCAGATGGCAGATCCCGCCGTGATCGGTGATTCCGACACCTACCGCAAGACCGCCAAGGCGCGTTCGGAGCTGGAGCAAATCGTCAATAAATACCGCGATTACAAGCAGGCCAAACACAACTATGACGAAGGCCAGCAGATGCTCCAGGATCCCGATCCCGACCTGCGCCAGATGGCCGCCGACGAAGTAAATCGTCTGGGCCCGGAGCTCACGCGCATCGAGGAAGAGTTGAAGGTCCTGTTGTTGCCCAAGGATCCCCTCGACGACAAGAACGTGGTGATCGAGATCCGCGCCGGAACCGGCGGCGACGAAGCAACTTTATTCGCCGCGGAAATTTTCCGCATGTACAGCCGCTACGCCGAAACGCAGCGCTGGCGCGTGGAAGTGACCTCCGTCAGTGAATCCCCGGTGGGCGGCATCAAGGAAGTGATTGCGCTGGTGAGTGGTGACAAAGTCTACAGCCGCATGAAATATGAAAGCGGAGTGCACCGCGTGCAGCGCGTCCCGCAAACCGAGCAGCAGGGCCGCGTTCATACTTCCGCTATCACCGTGGCCGTGCTCCCGGAAGCCGATGAAGTTGAGATCAAGATCGATCCCAAAGACATCCGCATCGACACGTTTTGTTCCTCCGGTCCCGGCGGACAATCGGTGAACACTACATATTCAGCGGTTCGAATCACCCATCTGCCCACCGGCCTGATCGTTTCCTGCCAGGACGAAAAATCGCAGATCAAGAATCGCGCCAAAGCCGACCGCGTGTTGCGCTCGCGATTGTACGAAATTGAGCTGGATAAACAGCGGCAGGCCGTAGGCGCGGAGCGTCGCAGCATGGTGGGCTCAGGCGATCGCAGCGAAAAAATCCGCACCTACAATTTCCCGCAGAACCGCGTCACCGATCACCGTATCGGTTTGACTCTGCACCAACTCGACTTAGTCATGGAAGGCCGCCTGGAGCCCCTGCTCTCAGCTCTCACAGATCACTATCAGGCCGAAAAATTGAAAGACCAAGGCGACCAGGCAGCATAATGTGGGGCAGGCGCTTCCGCCTGCCAACTGCATGACCATCCAAACCGCCCTTCTCCAAGGAACAAACCTACTGGAAGAAGACTCCATCGCCGTTCCCCGCCTAACCGCCGAAGTCCTGCTCAGCTACGCCCTCCAACGGGAACGCCAATACCTCTACGCCCACCCCGAAGAAGAACTAACCGAAGTAGCCTGGATCCACTACGGCCGCTACCTGCACCAGCGCCTCCAACGCAAACCCACCCAATACATCACCGGCCGCCAGGAATTCTACGGCCGCGAATTTCGTGTCACACCGGATGTTCTGATTCCGCGCCCCGAAACCGAGCATCTGGTCGAAGCCGCCCTTAAGATCCTTAAACCCGGCAACGCAGTATTAGACGTCGGCACCGGCTCAGGCGCTATCGCCGTTAGCATCGCTCTCGAATCCAGCGCCCAAGTTTACGCCACCGATATTTCCACCGCCGCGCTCCAAATCGCCAGGGAAAACGCCCGACGGCTCCTCGCCCCCGTGAGCTTTCTAGCCGCCGACCTGGTCTCCTGCTTCGCCGATGCCACCTTCGATCTCGTAGCTTCCAACCCACCCTACGTCCCCAAGACGGACCACCCCGCGCTCCAGCGCGAAGTCCGCGATTACGAGCCCGAAGTCGCCCTCTTCGGCGGACCCACCGGCCTCGGAATCTACGAACGCCTAATCCCGGAAGCCCGCCGCGTACTGCGTCCCGGAGGCCGGGTCCTGCTCGAGCTCGGCTACAATTCCGTGGACCCCGTGCGCGCAATGCTCGCGCCCTGCCTGGACCGAAATCACCGTCCAGTCAGACCTAGCCGGCCTCCCCCGGGTCCTGACCGCCCGGAACGCTGTAACCGAAGCCCGTGTAACCGAGCCGCGACCGCGAGGGAGCGGTGCTCTCGAACTGGTTCTGCTGAGCACCACTTCTGCGGCCGCGGTTCCGTTTTCATTTTCTTTTCGCGCAGTCTTCACGCTGAAAAACCGGGAGTATGCTGGTACCAAGTGGCCCGGCGATGCGCACCTACTTCCACGTCGACATGGACGCCTTCTTCGTCTCCGTCGAAGAACTCTTCGACGATTCGCTCAAAGGCAAACCCGTTGTAGTCGGCGGCCAATCGAACCAACGCGGAGTTGTCTCCGCCGCCTCCTACGCCGCCCGCAAATTCGGCGTCCACTCCGCCATGCCGCTGCGCACCGCCTACCGTCTGTGCCCGCAAGCCATTTTCGTGGATGGTCACCCGGAGCGCTACCGCGATTATTCGCGCCGCATCTACACCATCTTGAAAAGCTTCTCGCCGCAGGTGGAAATGGCCTCCGTCGACGAAGCCTATATGGATATCACCGGCACCGAGCGCCTGCATGGCCCTCCGCTTCGCGCCGCCCACCAACTGCACGACAAAGTGAAGCGCGAGACAGATCTCAACTGCTCCATCGGAATCGCTGCATCGAGGATGGTCGCCAAAGTCGCCTCCGATCAAGCCAAGCCGAACGGCATCCTCTGGGTGCTGCCGGCCGAAGAAGCGCGCTTTCTAGCCCCGCTCGATGTTCGAAAAATCCCCGGCGTCGGCAAAGTCACGGAGAAGAATTTGGAAGGCTGGGGCATCCGCAAAGTCGGCGATCTCGCGAAATTGGATGATGCGTTCCTGAGCCAGCATTTCGGACAATGGGGACTCGCCCTGGCCGGAAAATCGCGCGGTATGGACGCCGGCGGCTGGTTCGACGGTGAAGTGGGCGAGGACGGCAACCCCAAATCCATCAGCCACGAAACCACCTTCAATGAGGACACCGCGGATCTGGAAACCCTCGAATCCACGCTGCTGCGCCTCTCGGAAATGGTCGGCCGGCGCCTGCGCGAGCATCAGCTCTACGCCCGAACCGTCCAGCTCAAACTCCGCTATTCGGATTTTTCCACCATCACCCGCGCCCACTCGCTCGACCATGCCACTCAGCTCGACACCGAAATCTTCCGCGAGGCCCGCGCCTTGTTCCGCCAGAACTGCAAGGCCAAGGCCAAAATCCGGCTGCTGGGTGTCCATGCTTCCGGATTGGAGCCGGGCGAGGGCCAACTCAATCTCTTGGCCGAAGACAAAACCAGTCGTTGGCGAAAAGCCCTCACCGCCGTGGATCAACATCCGCGACAAATTCGGCGAGGACAGCGTCTCTCTCGCCACCGGACTAAAAGGCCGCTTCCGCGAGCGCGTCCACGAAAATCCCGCCGGTTTACCCGGCAAGACCCCTCGCGAGGACTGATGCCCGGCCGCAAACTGATGTCGCGCGACCAAAATCAACTCGCGACCGCAAACCGAGCCGCGACCGCAAGGAAGCGCTACCACGAACTCAGAGGGCACGCGTCCGCTCCACACGGGGTAAACTACTAAGAGGCAGCGCACATGAAGGAACTCATCGAAGACATCGCGAAAGCGCTAGTGGATTTGCCCGACCAGGTTGTTGTCAAAGAAGTACAAGGCGAGCAGGTTACGGTGCTTGAGTTACGAGTCGCCCCTACCGACTTGGGAAAGGTCATCGGCAAACAGGGCAGAACCGCGCGATCCATTCGCACGCTTCTGGGCGCCGCTGGAATGAAACTGAACCGGCGATTCACGCTGGAAATCCTGGAATAATTCTGAAGCTCGTCACCATCGCCCGCCTTCTCAGAGCCCGTGGAAACAAGGGAGAGCTGGCTGCCATCCCGCTGAGCAATCATCCCGAACGGATGAAAAACGTCCTGGTGAACCAAACTCCCATGGAAGTGGAGCGCACCTGGATGCACGGCGCCCAGCTCATTTTCAAGTTCAAAGGCGTGGACACTATTTCGGATGCCGAACGCCTGGCCGGCGCCGACGTCTCCATTCCTCTGGAGCAGCGCCCAGCCCCACCGGAAGGCGAGTATTACCAGACGGACCTGCTAGGCTGCGAAGTCTTCGACCCCACCGGCCGCCTCTTGGGAACAGCCGTAGGCTGGCAAGAAACCGCCGGCACGCCCATCCTAGAGGTAAGAACGCTAGACGGCAAAGAAATGCTGATCCCCTTCGCCAAATCCATCTGCACCAAAATTGATCCAGCACAGCGCCGAATCGAAGTCACCCTCCCCGAAGGCCTGGAAGACCTAAACTAGAGACGTGGCGCACGCACTCGTGCGTGCCGCGTTCACACTCGTGTGAACGCCCTGACCTTTTCGGCAACCTTGTGTTCGCAAGAGTGCGAACACGGCACGCACGAGTGCGTGCGCCACAATCAGCGGCCCAAAATGATCTTCCGCATCCTAACCATCTTCCCGGATTTCTTCCACGGTCCCTTCCAACACGGCGTAGTAGCCAACGCCGCGGGAATCCGGCCTCATCCAGATCCATATCCACGATCTCCGCAACTGGACGCACGACCGTCATCGCACCGTCGACGACCGTCCTTTCGGCGGCGGCGAAGGCATGCTGCTGAAACCAGCTCCGATTTTTGAAGCCGTAGAAAGCATCTGGCCCGAGCGTACCGCGCGGCAGCGCCTGGTCCTGCTCTCTGCTCAGGGCCAGCGCTTCCAGCAGGCAGACCGCGCGCCGGCTCGCCACTCAATTTGATGAGCTGTTCCTGATCTGCGGCCGATATGAAGGCGTGGACGAACGCGTGGCCGAACATCTGGCCGACGAAGAGCTATCCATCGGCGATTTCGTTCTCAGCGGTGGTGAACTGGCGGCCGCGCTGGTAATCGATTGCGTGGCCCGGCTCCTCCCCGGCGTGCTCGGGAACCAGGATTCCACCGTCCAGGAGTCCTTCAGCGATCCCGGACTCCTCGATTGCCCGCAGTACACGCGCCCTGCGGATTTTCGCGGCTGGAAGGCGCCCGAAGTCCTGCTGAGCGGCAACCATGAAGAGATTCGCCGCTGGCGCCTTGAGGCCGCCCGGGAGAAGACTGCACGGAACCGCCCGGATCTACTACAATAGAGAATTCAAGGAATTGTAACCATGCCTAACCCTCTCCTTACCAAAATAGTCGCCAAACATAAGCAGCCTGAGGCGCCTGAGTTTCGCCCCGGCGACACCATCCGTGTGCACGTCAAGATTAAAGAAGGTGACAAGGAACGCCTGCAGGCCTTTGAAGGCACCGTGATTGCCCGCAAGAATTCCGGCCTCGGCGAAACCATCACCGTTCGCAAAGTCAGCTTTGGCCAAGGCGTGGAGCGCATTTTCCCGCTGCACGCGCCGGTGATCGATCACATCGACGTGGTGCGGACCGGCCGCGTGCGGCGCGCTAAACTCTACTACCTGCGCGATTTGAAGGGCAAAGCCGCCCGCCTCCGCGAGCGCGAATAGCTAGGGCAGCGCTCTCAGCCGGGAGCGCCATCATTGATGAGATGCCAGGCCAAATACGAGCGCGAGGCCCAGGCCCAGGGTTTCGAGCGAATCGCCGGCGTCGACGAAGTCGGACGTGGCGCCTTGTTCGGGCCGGTCTTCGCCGCCGCCGTCATCCTTTCGCCGGATCGCCCCATCCGCGGCCTGCGCGATAGCAAGCAACTCCCTGCCGAACGCCGCGAGGTTTTGGCCGTCCGCATCCGGGAACGCGCCGTAGCCTGGGCCGTGGCCGCGGCCGATGCTTTCGAAATCGATCACATCAATATCTATCAGGCCTCGCGCCTGGCCATGCGCCGCGCCGTGGAGCGCCTGCATCCCGCTCCGGATTACCTTTTGATCGACGCCATCACCGTCGACCTGCCCATCGCCCAGCGCGCCCTCATCCATGGCGACGCCCTATCCCAATGCATCGCTGCCGCGTCTATTCTAGCGAAGGTGGAAAGGGACGCGTGCATGTGCCAGTGGGACCAGGTTTTTCCGCAATACGGCCTGAAGAGCAATAAGGGCTACACCACGGACCGCCATTGGAAGGCGCTCGAAGCTCATGGGCCAACATCCTTGCACCGCTTCAGCTTTTGGCCGGTGCGCGATCATTCGCCGCACGTGCTGTGGACCGGTTATCCGCTCCAGGGCGAACTGTTCCCCGCGGATCAACCGCCGCCGGAATGGTCCGCCGGCGAAGACGCTCCCCCTTTGGGAATGGCGGCATGCAACCAGTAGAAGGGCGCCCGTTTCTCGAGGAGCCCGTGGAACCTCCCAAGCCCTCCTGGTTCCACAAACTGGCTAGCTTGCTGTTCATTCTGGTCTGCTTTGAAGTGGGTGTGTTCCTCATCGTTTTTCCCTGGATGGATTATTGGAACAACAACTCCATTGCCGCCCTCGGCGCCCTGGGTGCGCCCGGTTTGGGAGAGCGCCTATTTTCGCGGCGCCTTGAGCGGTATCGGCCTGGTCAACATCTACATTTCCCTCGGCGAGGTCTTTAGGCTGCGGCGCCCTCGTGCTGATAGACTGAAAGTACCTGCATTATGAAAGCCTCATCGGATCGAAGCAAGAGTGCGGTAGTGGATCCGGCCCCTGCCATCGACGTGGCCCTCAAGTCTGACCCGCCGCGCGGCACCATCGCCGAATGGGCCATCACCATCCTGCTCCTCCTGTTCGGAACCACCACCCTGGTGCAGGCCTTCGTCATTCCCACCGGATCCATGGAAGACACCCTGCTGATCGGCGATCACCTGTTGGTAGACAAACTTGCCTACGCACCGGCTGGAAAGGTCAGCAAATACATCCTGCCGTATGAGGAGCCGAAACGGGGCGATATTATCGTCTTCCGTTACCCGGTGGACATCAGCCAGACCTTCGTCAAACGCGTCATCGGCGTCCCGGGCGACCATATCAAGATCATCAATCAGCAGGTTTACCGTAACGGCTTCAAGCTGAATGAGCCTTACGTTTATCACAAGAATCCGTATCCGGATTCCTACCGCGACAATTTTCCATCCAGCGAACCTAACCTGAATCTGATGCCGCGCGCCAAGGAAATGCTGGATAACAATGTTGTGAACGGTGAAGTAGTGGTGCCCCCCATGTCCTTCTTCGCCATGGGCGACAATCGCGACAATTCGCTCGATAGCCGCTACTGGGGCTTCGTGCCGCGCGAGAATATCATCGGCAAGCCACTCATCATTTATTGGTCCTACGACGCCAATACCGAAAGTCTCGCCAGTTCTTCGGTGAATGCGCTGGGGCGCCATTTTGTCGATCTGGCGGAACATTTTTTCACCAAAACTCGCTGGAGTCGAACCTTCAGGCTGATTCATGGCTACCATAGCGACAACTAAACCCGCCGCCCAGGAATCCGCGCCCGTTCAACGCAGCTCCACCGCCGAATGGGCCATCACCATCCTGATCCTGCTCTTCGGAACGTCCACCATCGCCCAGCCGTTCGTCATCCCCACTTCGTCGATGCACAACACCCTCTACACCGGCGATCATCTCATCGTCGATAAATTGGCCTACGCTCCGCCCGGCGCTTTGAGCAAGCATTTCATGCCCTATGAGGACGTCAAGCGCGGCGACATCATCGTGTTCCGCCATCCAACATTGTTAGTAGATTATGTGAAGCGCGTCATCGGCGTGCCTGGCGACCATCTCAAAATGGTCAACAAACGCGTTTTCATCAACGGCCAACCGATGGATGAGCCTTACGTCATCCACCTGGACAATTCCATGAGCTACCGCGATAATTTTCCGATCGGCGAGCCCGACTACGCATCAGACCCGAAGATGAGCGCCCGCACTGAGCAGATGCTGCACGACGATGTCGTGAACGGCGAGCTCGTTATTCCCGCTGGAAACTATTTCGCCATGGGCGACAACCGCGACAATTCGCTCGATAGCCGCTATTGGGGCTTAGTCCCGCGCGACAACATCATGGGCAAGCCTCTCATCGTCTTCTGGTCCTACGATGCGCCCACCGAAGACTTGAAGGATTATAATGTTCACCACTTGGTAGACCTGTCGCTCCATTTCTTCACCAAAACCCGCTGGAACCGCACCCTCAAACTAATCCACGGATACCCGCTAGGCGGATGACCCGCCCGCGGGCAAAACCGAACCACGATCGTGAGGGAGTTCCCACGGGCCTGCGACCCACTAAAGTCCATGAAGACGCTGGATGGTACCAACAGCGCGGGCGGGCGTTTTCAACGGAGTTCCCATGGGCCTGCGGCCCACCAAAGGTGATGAAGACGCGTTGTGGCAAATTCGGTTGGCAGGCGGAAGCGCCTGCCCCACGTTGGCCTAGTGGGGCAGGCGCTTTCGCCTGCCAACCCGCGTCTTCAACGGAGCCGGTGCCTTAGTGCCTCCGACCGAACACCACTACGGCCTAATCCTCGCCGGTGGCCGAGGCACACGCTTCTGGCCGCGCAGCCGCCGCAGCCACGCCAAGCAGGTCTTACGCTTCGGCAGTGACCGCTCCCTGATCCAACAAACTGTCGACCGCTTACGCCCCGTTCTTCCGCCCGAGCGCCTCTGGATCCTCACCAACGAACATCTGCTCGCCGAGATCGTCAAGCAATTACCCGAAGTACCCAAGCACCAAATCCTCGCCGAGCCCGCCCAACGCAATACCGCCCCGGCCATCGGGCTCGCCGCGCACATTCTGCATTCCATCGATGCCAACGCGGTCATGGGCGTCTTTCCAGCCGATCACATGATTTCGAAGCCCGCCGAATATCTGCGCTTCGTACGTCCTGCATTCAAAGCCGCGTCCGCCGGCAAAATCGTCGTGCTCGGCATTCAGCCTCGATGGCCGGAAACCGGCTACGGCTACATCGAATTTCCAAAGCGTCTCCAGCCCGGTTCCCGCGAACCGCTTCCCGTGCGCCAGTTTCGCGAGAAGCCCGATTTGAAAACCGCCACGCGCTACCTGCGCTCCGGAAACTTCTATTGGAACGCGGGCATGTTCTTCTGGAAGACCTCCGTATTGCTGGACGCCCTGCGCCAGTTCCAGCCGAAAACAGCCACGCTGCTGGCCAGTCTGCCGCCCTTCGGACACCGGCAATTTTCCTCCAGGCTAAAGCAGGCCTTCCCCAACTGCGAGAACGTGTCCATCGACTACGCCGTCCTCGAAAAAGCTCCCAACGTAGCCGGATTCGCCACCAGCGATTTCGGTTGGAGCGACGTCGGCAGTTGGAACGCCGTCTATGAGCTGCTCCCGCGCGACGCGAACGCGAACGTCCTCCGCGGCGAAGCCCTGGCCCAATCAAGCACCGGCAACTACGTAGACGCCGAGCGCAAGCTCGTAGCGCTATTAGGCGTAAAGGACCTGATAATCGTCGACACCCCCGACGCCCTCCTGATAGCCCACCGCTCCCGCGCCCAGGAAGTAGGCGACCTGGTCAAACAACTGGAACACCGTCATCGCGACGACCTGCTTTAGCCGCTGATGCACGCCGATCAACCCGGATAAGAAAGCGTTTTATTTGCGTTCATCTGCGTTCATCCGCGGCCATATTATCTTGAAACCACTTAGCAACTTTCTCGAAAAGATCACGCCGGTGCTCCGGATCGCGGAAGCTATGCCCCTCGCCCGGATAAATGACGAACTCCGTCTTCACTCCCAGCGTGTTCAGCGCGTGCCAGAATTCGTAGGACTGCGGCACCGGGCACTCCCCATCGCGCTCGCCCACCGCGATCAACGTCGGCGTTTTCACATTCTTGATGAACGTGATTGGCGAGCTTCGCGCGTAGATCGCCGGCTCGTCATACACCGACGCGCCGAAATACGGCAGCATCCATTGATCGATGGAATTCTCGCCATAATAACTTTGCAGATTGGCGATGCCCGCTCCCGCGAATGCTGCCCGGAACCGGTTGGTCTGCGTCACCGCCCACATGGTCATGTAGCCGCCATAGCTCCAGCCCGCGATCCCCACGCGATGATCGTCCACCGGATAATTCTTCACCACATCATCCACGCCAGTCAAAATATCGCGCAGATCCCCGTATCCGAAATCCCGCACGTTGCCACGCGTGAAGGCCTCGCCTTGCCCGTAACTCCCGCGTGGATTCGGAAAAAAAATGAAGTAACCCTGCGCCGACATCAGCTGGATCGGCAGCCCCGGCCGAGGCCACCCCGGACGCGTATCCGCCGCCGGCCCTCCGTGCACCAAAACAATCATTGGATAGCGCTTCGCCGGATCGTAAGGCCGCGGAAACATCAGCCAGCCCTGAACCGTCAATCCCTCGTTCTTCCATTCCACGCTCTTCGCCTCGCCCCAGGCCGCGTGCCGGCTGTCGTTTGAGTGCGTAATCCGCTGCCACTCTCCGGTGCGGCCGGCCCAGATCTCCGGCGGCTGCGCCCACGAAGATCGGATCATCGCGCTGGCGCTGGTATCGCCCGAAAAGACGATGCTGTCCTCGCCCTTCCAAATTGTCTCGATGCTTCCCGAACCCAGATCCACTGTCGAGACAGCCATCTTCCCGGAGATGTCTTCGGTCATCAGAATCTGCTTGGAAGACGGCGTCCATTGGAACCAGTTCGGCGACGACTTGCGGCCTGCGGTCACATTCTCCGCCCCTCCACCCGCCACCGGGACAATATAAATGTCTCCGCCCGTCGATCCCTCATCGCTCATCAGCCCACCGATAAACGCAATCGATTTTCCATCGGGCGACCAGCGAATATTTGCCATCTGCATGGTCGGCTTCGTAATATGCTGTACCAGGCCGGACTGCGTATCGATGGTGAACAGCTCCGGGATGTACCAATTGTCATCGCCCGGTCCCGGCGCCGCGAGATACGCCAGCTTTTTTCCGTCCGGCGACCAGTCGCATTCGTACACATGCATTCCATCCGGTGAGATCACGCGGGGAACACCCGTCGCCGGATTCACCAGCGCCAGCCGCTGCAGGTGAATTTGCGCCGCCACCACGCCCGTATCCGGAACAGTGGCCTCCAGCGGCCCGGGGATGTGCGTTACCCCTTCCATCCACAGCATGGCGATGCTGCGCCCATCCGGCGACCAGTGCGGTTCGGCCAGGTAGCCTTCCACATTCGTCACCTTGCGAGGCTTGCCCCGCGGCAGCTTTTCCACCACGTATAACTGCAGTTGCTTTTCGGCCTCCGTATTCGCAATGAAGGCCAACTTGCCATCGCGGGACCACGCCAGTCCCTGCGCCGACTCACCCTCCATGACCGTCCGGGCGGTGGCGCTCGTATCCCGCAAATCTTTCACGAAAACCGCCGCTGCGCCAGGCGGAATAGTCTCAATCCAAGCCACCATGCTCCCGTCAGGCGACATCGCCACCTCGCGAAATTGATGCACCCCCGCTAGCGCGCTCAGAACCTGATCGACCTGCGCCCCCGCCGGCGCCAGGCAAAAGCCCAATAGGATTACGGAGCAAACTGGCCTATGCACATCGCAATCATAACCCGTCGTTCTAACCGAGCGTTGGGCAACGGTCACACCTGAACCCCAACCCGATCTCGCCCAACCACCACACCCCCGCTTATCCTCGTTACCGGAGACCAAATTATGTCCGCTTCCCCCGCCCCCGAAGGAAAAACGCGCTCCTCTCAGAACGCCTCGAAACACGGCCTGACCGCCCGCGAGGTTGTCATCTCCCCCGGCGAACAAGAAGAGTTTGCCTCCATGCGCGCCGATCTCCAGGCCGAAATCCAACCCCAGGGCGCCCTGCAGCAGATACGCCCCGCCCCCCGCCTCCGCCAATGAAATTGCAAAACCAACCCAATACCTCGAGCAGCACGACCCGCGTCAGTTTGCTTTGTGGGGCAGGATGTCATCCTGCGCGCGGGTTGCTAACCCGCGCTGTTTGCGCCGATCGCCCCACACGCGGAAACTGGCCCACTCCACCCACCCAGGCTGCTAAAATCGAACCAGATCTTCACCTGACAGCGAATGCAATTTGAATTCACGCCGGAGCAAATCCAGCTACGCAAAACAGTACGCGAGTTTGCCGAAGCCGAAATCGCTCCGCACGTCCTTCACTGGGATGAAGAGCAGATTTTCCCTCTCGATGCCATCAAACATGCCGGCCGCCTGGGATTCTTAGGCGCCATTTTTCCCGAAGACCTGGGCGGCGCCGGGCTCGGCTACATCGATTACGCCATCATCATCGAAGAGCTCGCGCGCGTCGATCCCTCCGTCGGCTTAATCGTCGCCGCCCACAATTCGCTCTGCACCAATCATATTTTTCTCGCCGGAAACGATGCTCAGCGCGCCCAATACATTCCCAAACTGGCCACCGGAGAATGGATCGGAAGCTGGGCCCTCACTGAACCTGAATCCGGCTCCGACGCCGGCTCCATGCGCACCAAGGCCGTCAAACAGGGCGAATGCTGGATTTTGGACGGATCGAAAACTTTCATCACCAACGCGCAATATGCCGACGTTGTGGTCACCATGGCCATTACCGATCGCGCCGCATCGCAGCACGGCGTCTCGGCTTTCCTGGTCGAAAAACAGGTCCCCGGCTTCCGCGTCGGCAAAAAAGAAAACAAGCTCGGTATGCGCGCCAGCGCCACCGGTGAGCTGGTCTTCACCAATTGCCGCCTGCCCGAATCGCAGCTGCTCGGCAAACCCGGCGAAGGATTTGTCGATAGCCTGCGCATTCTCGATGGCGGACGCATCTCCATCGCCGCGCTATCGGTCGGCACCGCGCAGGGCGCCTACGATGCCGCGCTCAAATATTCCATGCAGCGCAAACAATTCGGCCGGCCCATCTCCGAATTTCAATCCATCCAGAACAAGCTCGCCGACATGGCCACCGAAATCGACGCCGCCCGCCTGCTCACCTATCGCGCCGGCTGGATGAAAGATCAAGGCCGGCGGGTCACCAAGGAATCCGCCATGGCCAAGCTCTTCGCCTCCGAGATCGCCGTGCACGTCACCAACGAAGCCGTGCAAATCCACGGCGGCTACGGCTTCATCAAGGATTATCCAGTGGAGAAGTTCTATCGCGACGTCAAACTCTGCACCATCGGCGAAGGCACCAGCGAAATCCAGCGCCTGGTAATAGCCCGCCAACTCCTAAAAAGCTAAATTTGACGATGCCTTGTTCCCCCAATGCCTCTGCCAACCATTGCCCCAATAACTGTCAACCTTTTGCCCAATACCTCTCAACCTTTGCCCAATACCACTCCTGTGTCGTGGCGCACGCACTCCTGCGTGCCGCGTTCACACTCGTGTGAACGCCATTAAATAAAAATGTCCCCCCTCCCCCAACAAATCCTCTCCGGCGACCTCCGCGCCCTGGCCCGCGCCGCAACATTAATCGAAAACCGCGCGAGTGAGGCCGACACGTTACTCAAAGAACTCTTCCCCCACTCCGGCCACGCCCTCACCATCGGCATCACCGGCGCCCCAGGAGCCGGAAAAAGCACGCTCGTAGACAAACTAACCGTCATCCTCCGCCAGGAAAACAAATCCGTCGGCATCATCGCCGTCGACCCTACCAGCCCCTACACCGGCGGCGCCATCCTGGGCGATCGCATCCGCATGCTGGCCCATCATGCCGATCCGCAAGTGTTCATCCGCTCCATGGCCACCCGCGGCTGGCTAGGCGGAGTGGCCGCGGCAACAACAGATATGGCCGTGCTGCTGGACGCCGCCGGCAAAGACGTCGTGCTGATCGAAACCGTCGGCGTCGGCCAGGATGAAGTGGAGATCGCCAAGCTTGCCGCCGTCACCGTTGTTGTGCTGGTGCCCGGCATGGGCGACGACGTGCAAGCCATCAAAGCCGGCATCATGGAAATCGCCGACGTCTTCGTCATCAATAAGGCCGATCAGCCCGATCCCGACCGGCTGGAGCGCGAGATCAAAGCCGTGCAAAGTCTTTCTACCCGCTCCGACGGCTGGGTCCCGCCCATCATCCGAACCGTAGCCGTCGATGGCCAGGGCATCTCGGAAACCTTGGTCGCGGTACGATCGTTTCTCGCCCATTCCGATGGAAAAGACCGCGCCGTGGCCAACTGGAGCCAACGCCTCCGCGAAATGTTGCGCGAACGCTTGTTGCACCGCTTCCCAGACTTGGATTTCCACGCCGCCGCCGAAGAGATCGTCTCCCGGCGCACCGACCCGTATACAATAATCGACGGATGGCTCACTAGATGACTTACCCTACTGAGCCCGAACACCATACCATCCAGCTTTGTGGGGCAGGATGTCATCCTGCGGCGGGTTGCCAACCCGCCTGTTCAAACAATGACTGACACCAACAAATTCCAAATCGACCACCTAGGCATAGCCGTGAGTTCCTTAGACATTGCCCTCAAATTCTACGAACAACTAGGCTTTCCCGAGCCGGCGCGCGAAACAGTAGAACAAGAAAAAGTAAAAGTAGCCATGCTCCCAGCCGGCGAATCCCGCATTGAGCTGTTAGAATCCACCACCCCCGATTCCGTAATAGCCAAATTCATCGAAAAACGCGGCGAGGGCCTTCACCACGTAGCCCTCAAAGTTCCCGATCTCGCCGCCACGGTCGCCCGTCTCAAATCCCAAGGCGCCCGCCTGTTAAACGACCCGCGCCCCGGCGCCGGAGGCCATCTCTACGTCTTCGTCCATCCCACCTCCACCGGCGGCGTCTTATTGGAACTAATACAAGCATGAAACCGGCATTATGAAACCAAGCATCGGCATCATCGGCGGCAGCGGCCTCTACTCCATGCCCGGATTTGAACAACACGAAGAAGTCCTGCTCGATAGCCCGTGGGGCCGGCCTTCGGACGACTACGTGATCGGAAATCTCGCCGGCAAAGAAGTCGCGTTTCTTGCCCGCCACGGCCGCGGCCATCGCATCTCGCCTTCCGAGCTCAACTTCCGCGCCAATATCTACGGCTTCAAACAACTCGGCGTCGAACGCATCATCTCGCTCAGCGCCGTCGGATCGCTCAAAGAAGAACACGCGCCCCTCCGCTTCGTGATTCCCGATCAATTCTTCGACCGCACTCGCGGCCGCGTCTCCACTTTTTTCGGCGAAGGCTTGGTCGCGCACATCAGCTTTGCCGATCCCGTTTGTCCCCAGCTCTCCGAAGTGGTCCGTGAAGCTTGCGTGCAATCCGGCGTTGACGTCTCGAAGGGCGGGACGTATCTCTGCATGGAGGGCCCTGCGTTCTCCACCAAAGCGGAGTCGAACGTCTACCGCGGCTGGGGCTTCGATGTTATCGGCATGACCAATTTGCAGGAAGCCAAGCTCGCCCGCGAAGCCGAGATCTGCTACGTCACCGTCGCCATGGTCACCGATTACGACTGCTGGCACGCCGAACACGCCGCCGTAACCGTCACCGATATCCTCGCGAATCTGACCAGGAACGCCTCCAATGCCGCCAAGGTCGTCGCGACAGCGGTGGCCGCCATGCCCGCCGAGCGCCAATGCAAATGCGGTTCCGCGCTGGCGCACGCCCTGATCACCGATCCAAAAACTGTCCCCGAAACTACTCGAAGAAAGCTGGAGCTGCTCGTTGGCAAGTACCTCCGCTGAACAGCTCGCGACCGAGCTTCTCGAACACTGCCTCGCCTCCCGTCCGTGGCCGGAACATTTGCTCGACGCTCTAATCGCGCCTGCCGGCAACAGCGCCTTATTTCGCATCGTCGTGGAGCGCCTCGGCGATCTGTTCGAGCCGCGATTATGCGACGTCTATGCGGATCTGTTTGCGGAAGTAATCGCCCGGCGCATCCCCGAACTTCATGCCGAACATCTGCTGGCGCGCTATCAGCGAATCCGCCAACCTCGTACGCTCAATCGCACGCCCAAAACTGTGTTCGTTCTCTCTCGCGTGACCCTCGGCGCCGATGTCGCCATTACCAGCGTTCTGCTGGATGCCGCCAAGAATCGTTTCCCCTCCGCGCAAATTTGCTTCGTCGGGCCAAAGAAAAATTGGGAGCTCTTCGCCGCAGATCCGCGATTGTCCCACGTTCCCATCGCCTACGGCCGCGGCGGCACCCTGGACGACCGTCTTTCCATCTGGCCACAACTCCGCGATGCCGTCTGCCAACCTGACAGCATCGTCATCGATCCCGACTCGCGCCTCACCCAGCTAGGCCTCCTTCCCATCTGCCCGGAAGACGATTACTATTTTTTCGAAAGCCGCGCGTACGGCAGCGATGGAGGCGAATCTCTCTCCGCCTTGGCCCGCCGCTGGGCCGCGGAAGACGCGCGTCCCTATATCAACACCGGACTCGACGCCGCTGAATATGCCTGTACCGTGAGCTTCGGAGTCGGCGAAAATCCCGAGAAGCAAGTGGCCGATCCGTTCGAAGAAGAACTTCTGAAGCAGCTACCCCGTCCCATTCTCATCGACAAAGGCGCCGGCGGCGAAGAAGCCCGTCGCGTGGAGCGCGCGGTGTCAAGAGCCGGTGCAACCGGGATCATGATGTGGGAAGGCTCCTTCGCCGGCTTCGCCGCTCACATCCAGAAAAGCAAGTTCTACGTTGGTTACGATTCCGCTGGCGGCCACGTTGCCGCCGCATGCGGCGTCCCCTTGATCAGCATCTTCTCCGGCTTCGCCTCCGAACGGATGTTCCAGCGCTGGCGCCCGTCCGGCCCGGGCCCCATCACGATAATCCGCGCTGATCCCTTCTCACATGACACTCTGGCGCAGGCGTCCTCCGCGCTAACGCGACTTGCCGAAGTTGGCGGAAAACGCGACACGCTCCGAGATTGACGGATGGCTGTAGGTCCAGAACTCGATGAACGGATTCGGATCGGGTTCATCCAGCCCCTCTTCTCCGAGAACCTGAAAAGTGTGCGCCGTCACGGCCCCTGGATTCGGAACAATGCCCTGCACTATTTCAAGGCCATAAACGTCGGCCTGATGTTCCTGCCAGCGGCTGTAGCCATTCGCCACGGGCTCGGAGAAGAAACTGAATACCGAAGCGATCAGCAGCAGCGCCGGAAGGCTGGCCCAGTCCGTTATGCCGCGAATGTGCCAGCGCGGCCCAAACCGATGGAGAAGCCAGTGGGGGACATGAAATCCAGCGTAAAGAAGCAGCAAGCCGAACAGCGCGCCCAGCATCAGGGAATTGCGTACGTGGCCCAGCACGTAGTGTCCCATCTCGTGGCCGAAAACTGTCAGGACCTCGGGCGTAGTGAGTCTCTGAAGTGTCGTATCCCAAATGACGACGCGCTTCGAAGCTCCGAAGCCCGTGACATACGCGTTCATGGAATTGTACTTTTCGCTGGCAATCATCTCGAACATGCGATCGGGCGGAATAGCGAGCCCGCCGCGCGCGGCAACTTTCTCAAGATCGGCCACCAGAGCGGCGTGATGGCTGGCCAGCGGTTCGAACTTGAAGAACAGCGGCTCTATGACCAATGGTTCCACAAAGGCGATGGCCAAAAGAATCGGCAACGATGCCAGCCAGAAATAGAACCACCAGCGCCGCGGACTGCGCCGGATCACGCCATAGAGAATGAAAGCCAGAAAAATGGAAAGCAGAATGGCCAGCAGCTCGCCTTTGGTCCAATCCCAAAGCCACGACGGCCAGCTTTGAACAGACTGCTGGAAAACCAGTTCCAGGTGCTGCCCGTAGATTCCAAGCGGAAGATTGAGCAGATCATTGGCCACCAGCAGCAATGGGACAAAGATGACCGCCTGGATAAAGCGGTTGCGGGAAGCAGCTTCGGCCCAATCGCGAAAACGCGCCGCCCAACCGAAAGCCAGGATCGCCAGCAGCACCGCGACACCGTAAATCTGGCCGCCGAAGTACAGCCAGTTTCTCGCGTGCGCGTATTCGATGGCCTTTTGCAATTTGTCCGGAGGCAGCGTGTACGTCTGTGTCTGCGCTTGCGCCAGCGAAACAGCCAGCAGGATACCAAGCAGCAGCGCCGGCACCTAAGCCGTCATCCTTCTTTTGCGCAGCTCATCGAACGACACTGCCAGGATGATCACCGCGCCGATGATCACTTGCTGCCAGTAGGGATTGGTTCCCAGCAGATCGCTGCCGTTGGCCAGCAGCCCCATGATGAACGCGCCCACCAGCGTTCCCAGCACGCTGCCCTCGCCTCCCCGCAGGCTGCCGCCGCCGATCACCACCGCGGCGATCGCCGTAAGCTCATAACCTTGGCCGCCGGTGGGTTGGCCGGTCATCAACCGGGAGGCTTCAATCATTCCAGCCAGTCCCGTGAGCAAGCCGGCAATGGCGTAGACGGCGGTGGTGTGAAATCGCACCGGCACGCCCGCATAATATGCGGCTTCCGGATTGCTGCCGATGGAAAACGCGTAGCGGCCCAGGCGCGTGTGTTCCAGCATGATATGCATGGCCAGAGCGCAGAACAGCAGGATCCATAGCACGAACGGAACACCCAGCAGCGTGCCCTCGCCGAGGTAAGAAAAAGAAGCGGGAATCTCATGAATCGGCAGACCTTTGGAGATGATCAACGCCAGCCCGCGGAAGATCCCCATGGTGCCGAGCGTCACGATAAAAGGGTTGATGCGCAGCGATGTGGTCATCAGACCGTTGGAGAATCCGCAGGCCATGCCGGTGAGAATGCCGACGATCATTCCCATGGCGATGCCTTCCTTCTCCATGGTCATGGTTCCCAGCAATCCCGCCAGCGCCAGGATGGAGCCGACCGACAGATCGATACCGCCGGCGATAATGATGGCGGTCATGCCCAGGGCCATGATGTTGATCACGGCGGTCTGGCGCACCACGCTCGAAAGGTTAGTCGCGGTGAGGAAATTGGGTGAGGCGATGGAAAGGATCACGAACAGAGCGATCAATGTGAAGAACGGCAGCAGCCGCTGGATCATCCGGCTTGCTCCTCGGCAATGGCCGGGCTGGATTCGAATGCGGCGCAGCGCATGATCTGCTCCTGCGTGCAGCCGCCGGTAAACTCGCCGCTGATTCGTCCCTGCCGCATCACCAGAATGCGGTCGGCCACCTGCAACAGCTCCGACATTTCCGAGCTGACCATCAGGATGGCCGCGCCGGAGCGTGCCAACTCATCCATCATTTCGAAAACTTCGGCTTTGGCCCCGACATCGATGCCGCGCGTGGGCTCATCGAACAGAAAAATGCGGGCGCGTCCCACCAGCCACTTGGCGATGGCCACTTTCTGCTGATTTCCGCCGCTGAGTCTTCCGGCCAGCTGTTTACCGGACGAGGCGCGAATGCGGAGGCGGGCGGTATAGTCGGCGGCGATTCTACGTTCGGCGGGGTGGTTGAGAAATCCGAAGCGGCTGACGTGATTGAGACTGGCCATGGTGAAGTTGTAACTGATGGGTAAAGCTGTCGCCAAGCCGGTGTGTTGCCGGTCTTCCGGGATGAGCGCCAGTCCGGCCGCCACGGCATCGCGGGGCGAGCGAATGCGGATGGCTTGGCCCGAAACCGTTACCACTCCGCTGTGTATGGCGTCCAATCCGAACAAGGCGCGGCACAACTCGGTGCGCCCGGCGCCCATCAATCCCGCGAGGCCTGCGATTTCGCCGGCGCGAAGAGAAAAGCTGATGTCGTGGAGCGCCGGTTCCCTCGTGAGATGCTCCACCCGGAGCAGTTCCCCGCCGGGCGGCAGCGGCGTGCGCGTATAGATGGACGTGAGTTCGCGGCCCACCATGTGGCGAATGATGTCGTTGGTGGAAAGATCGGCGAGCGGCCCGGAATGGACCGTTTCACCGTCTCGCAATACCGTTACGCGGTCGCCAATCATGCGCAACTCCTCCAAACGATGCGTGATGTAAATGACCCCGACATTGCGCGCGCGCAGCGTGGAGACGATGCGGAAGACTTCTTGAGTTTCGGCGTCGGAGAGCGAAGAAGTGGGCTCGTCGAAAATCAACAGGCTGGATCCCTGCTGAATGGCGCGGCAGATTTCCACCATCTGCTTGCCCGCGGGGCTGAGCTTTTCCACGCGCCAGTGGGCCTCCAGCGGGAAGCGGTGCTCTTCGATGATACGCTGGGCGCGCTGCATCATTTCGCTTCGATTCACCCAGCCCAGCGGCAGGCGCGGCTCGCGGCCGAGAAAGATGTTTTCGGCGATGGAAAGATGCGGGGCCAGCATGGATTCCTGATGAACCATGGCGATTCCCTGGGATGCCGCTTCCGCGGGGCTGCGAAAGCGGACGCTGCGGCCCTGCCAGAGCATTTCGCCGCCGTCCGGTTCCAGCATTCCGGCCACAATCTTCATCAGCGTGGATTTGCCGGCTCCGTTTTCACCCATCAGCAAATGCACTTCGCCGCTGGAAACGTCGAGATTGCCGCCGCGCAGCGCCACCACGCCGCCAAAGCGTTTCTGGACGGACCTCAGTTGAAGCAGCACGTCCTTGATCGTAGCTGAAACCAATGCCTATCGGGATGCATCTTCAATACGAGTGGCTCGACTGGTCTATTATTTACACGACGATCCTTCGACATTCCGCCTGGAACTGGCGGGCGCGCTTTTGGCCGGCACGGCGGCGGAGGTGGAACGTGTTTGGCGGACCGGGGCTTCCACGCTGGGAGCACGGGCTTTCGTGGTGGATGTCGATAGTTTGACATCGGTGGACGAAGCGGGCCGCCGATTGCTAGGCCGTTGGCATCAGTTGGGGGCGAGCTTCGTCGCAGAACGTTCCGAGGCAAAATTGATTGTGGAATCCATCACCCAGGATTCGGGCCTGCAGCGCAAGGCTGCTGGCTATTAGCGCGATACCAGGAACTAGTTCTCCTAGGCCAGGGAAGATTTGTAGAGCGCCAGCAGTTTCCCCCAGGCGCGCTCGGCGTCCGGTTTGTTGTAGATTGGCTTGCCGTCTGACATAGGCATGTCCGGGACGCACCAGCCGTGCAGCGCGCCCGCGTAGACTTCGATTTCGGCTGCGGGGAACGCCTCCTTAAGCTTGTCTTTGGCATCCGGCTGCTTGGCGTCGTCGTTGGACGCGATACCGAAATACATGTGGGCTTTTATTTTGGGCGCCAGCAGATGCGGGCTGTCGGGCGTGTCTTTCACCAGGCCACCGCCGTGGAAGGATGCGCCGGCGCCGATGCGGCCCGGTACCGTGGCGGAGCTGCGAACCACCAGCGCGCCGCCCATGCAGTAGCCCTGCGTGCCGATTTTCTTGGACTTGTTCACTTGCTTTTGCGCGTCCAGAAAGGCCACGTAGGCGACGGCATCTTTTTCCGCCGCGCCGGGCGCGTTTACCGATGCCATGAGCGGCATGATCTTGGCGAATTCGTCCTTATTTTTGAAGTCGAATTTAGAGGCGTCCGTAAAAGGAGCTTTGGTAATGCGATAGAAGGGGTTCGGAACCAGCACCGAATATCCCGACGCGGCCAGGCGCTTGGCCATGTCACGCATGGAGGGCCGCAAACCGAAGGCATCGGGCCAGAACAGGACGCCGGGATGGGATCCGGACTTGGGATGAATAAAAGCGGCGTCGCAGGTTCCGTCAGGGGTCTTTATCTCGACGTCGGTTTCCACCACCTCAGCGGCTGCCTCGCCCGATGCCGCGGTAGCGGCAAGGCCGGCGCCTACGGAGAGCGCCACGAAGTCGCGCCGCGCGATATCGTTCAATGGTTGGTTCTTTTGATCTTCCGGCATAGCTTCTTCTAAGAATTGTATCGCTAATTTTGAGCGAGCGATTTTACCAGGTCATAAAGGAATACCGATCCTTCGTAAAAATCGTCGATCCCGACGCGCTCGTCGCGGCCGTGGGCGCGAAAATCGTCGATGAAGATGCCTTGAATTCCATAAGTCGGAATGCCGGCCCTTCGCAGATCCTTGCCGTCGGTGGCGCCCATCACCATGGTGGGGATGGCCAGCACCCCCGGCCACATGCTATCGGTGATGCGCGATGCGGCTCGAAAAAGATCAGCACGCATGGGCGACGGCGGACCGGGCTCCGCTTCGCGAGCCGTGGTAATGGATACCTGATCGTCGGCCACCACTCTTCTCAAACTAGCGAGCACATCTTCCGGTTTCATTTCCGGCAGGATGCGGCAGTTCACCATGGCCCCGGCGGTTTGCGGCAGCGCATTCAGCGCGTGTCCGCCGTCTAGCATCGTGGCTACGCAGGTGGTTCGCAATGTGGCATTCAGTTGCGTTGATCCGGCCGCCAGTTTTTCCATGGCGTCCGTTGATCCGGCAGCCGCGGCTTTCATCTGAGACGATATGGGCTCCGGCTGAATCTTGGCCATTTGCTCCAAATATGCTTTGGTCACGTCGTTGGTCTGAACCGGGAAATTGTATTTCGACAGGCGAACCAATGCTTCGGCCAGGCGGTAGATGGCGTTGTCGGGGACCGGCAAGGAGCTGTGGCCGCCTTTGTTCTTCACTTCCAGCCGGTAGGTGGCGACGTATTTCTCACTCACCTGCACGTTGTTTGAAACGCGCTTGCCGTCGATCTTGTTGCCCCATCCGCCCTCGTTGAGGCAGAATTCGGCATCGATCAGGTCGCGATGATTTTTCAGCAGCCAGACCACGCCGTTGTACGGACCGCCGCCTTCTTCGTCTGCCGTCAGAGCGACGATGAGATCGCGGTCCGGTTTGAAGCCCTCGCGCTTATAGCGGATCAGATTCGCGATCCAGATGGCGGCCTGCGCCTTGTCGTCGATGGTTCCACGCCCATAGTAGAAGCCGTCCTTTTCGGTGAGCAGAAATGGATCCATGGACCAATCCGAGCGCTTGGCCTCCACTACATCCAGATGCGCCAGCAGCAGCAGGGGTTTGCGCTGGCCGGTGCCGTGATAGCGCACCACTACGTTCATCTTGTGCGGCGCGGCGCCCAGCACCTGGATGTCGGAATCCGGGAAACCTTCGGCCTTCAGGCGCTCGGCCACTGCTTGCGCGGCAGGCGTGGTTGCGCCGGTGCTGTAAGACGTGTTGATCTCGATGAGTTGCTTGTAAATGTCGTGCGTGAGCTTCTGATATTCAGGCGGTGGAAGATTTTCGGGACTGGCGGGCATCGATAGGAACGCAGCCAGAGACGCGGCGCACAGCAGGTGCTTCATGAGCATATTGACCTATGTTACTCGCATGGGCGGTCCCCCTGGGCCGCTGCCGACGCCTTTGCGCCGATTGGCAATCGGCGCGCAGGATGACATCCTGCCCCACATGCTGAACTCTACCTGGTATCCTCGATAATCATGGCCAAAATTGGTGGGTTTTTGCTTGCTCTTAGCTTTCTCGTTAGCGCGGCGCCGCCTGCTCGCGATCCGCAGTCGGATTCGCGGCTGAAGAAGGCTTTTCGCAGGCCGGAGCAGAATGGCTGGATCTTCGTGCACCTGGAAGGGACGCCATCGGAGATCGGGTATCAGCACGGGTACTTGCTCGCGCCGGAGATCGAGGATGTGCAGAAGGTGGTGGCCCTCGGACTGACACACGATTCGAAGAAAGATTACGGGTTCTTCCGCGCGGCTGCTGAAAAGGTGCTATGGCCGCATGTCGAGCCGCAGTATCGCGAGGAGTTGAAAGGCATAACGGAAGGCCTGAAGGCCCGGGGCATCGCGCTGGATCTTTGGGACGTGGTGACGCTGAACGCGTGGCTGGAACTGTCGCCGTATTACACCAACTGGTACGACAAAGATCATAAACTCATTTCCAAGACGCGGCCTGTTCCAGAACACTGCAGCGCGTTCGTGGCCACCGGCAGCTATACCACGGATGGCAAAATCGTCATCGCTCACAACAACTGGAGCGAGTACAAAGAAGGCTCGCGCTGGAACGTTATCTTCGACATCACGCCTGTGAAAGGGCATCGCATGTTGATGGACGGCATGCCGGGCCTGATCCACAGCGGCGACGATTTCGGCGTGAACAGCGCCGGCCTGGCTATTACGGAAACCACCATTGGCAGCTTTGAGGGATTCGATCCGAACGGCATTCCCGAATTCGTGCGCGCGCGCAAGGCCATGCAATATTCTTCGTCGATTGACGATTTCGCCCGAATCATGAAAGAGGGCAACAACGGAGGTTACGCCAACACGTGGCTGGTGGCGGACAACAAGAACAACGAAGTGGCCAGCCTGGAGTTGGGTTTGAAACACGTAACGCTGAAGCGTACCCAGGATGGTTACTTCGTGGGCGCCAATTTCCCGGAGAATCCGGAATTGATTCGCGATGAAGCCGGCAATTTTCCGGTGAACGATATGGGAGTGAGCGCCAACGCGCGGCATGCGCGCTGGGATCAACTGATGGCCGAGAATAAGGGCAAGATCGACGTGGCAGCAGCCCAGCGATTTCTGGCCGATCACTACGATACTTTCGATAAGAAGATCGAGCCGGACGAGCGGACCTTGTGTGGCCACATCGATCTTTCGCCGCGCGGCTCGAAGCCCTGGCAGCCGGAATACGGTCCCGCCGGCGCGGTGCAGAACAAGGCGGCCAATGGCGCGATGGTGGACCAGATGTCGTTCACTGCGGCGATGGGACACTCCTGCGGGCTGAGCTTCAAGGCCGCGCAACATTTGAAGGAGCATTCCGGGTTCGAGTGGGAGAAGAACGTGCTGCGCGATCTGGATACTCACGCCTGGACTACTTTTCGGATTGCGCAGTAGGCGGCGATGTGGCGTGAGCAATTACGGGCTCCGGGCTCAGCAACCGCACGTTGCTGCCGCTCAGATCCCAGCCGGCCGCGGGAAGACGGTCCGGCGAAGCGCTGAAAATTATCTGAAAAACATTGCGATCGTTGGACGCGGTTAGCGGCTTGCCTGGCCGCGGGGAAACCAGCGCCAGATATTTCAAGATGGTATAAACGTCGGCCTCTTCAGGAAGCTGCCAATCCACATCCTGGGTGCAGAAGCGGACGCGCGAACCGCGCTGCGACATATTCCAGGCGAGAAACGCGCAGCGATCCACGGCGGTTTCAAACCAGGCGGCCTGGTCTTCGGGAGCATCCAAATCCAGAAAGAACGCCACGGCCTGTTCTTTCTCGCGGGCGAATTCACGAACCTGCAAGTCGCCGGTGTGCGCGGTGGCTTTCCAATCCACATGGCGCGCGCTCTCCAGCACTTCGTAGGGACGAATCCGATAGAAGTCGTGACCCTGGCCCCGGTAGAAGGACGCGATCTCACCATCGAGCGAGAGCAGCAGATCTTCGAAGCCGGGCTGCGCATCGACGGACGGATAAATCAATACCTCGCGCAGCAAGGGGACGTTGATTCTGCGCTCGGTAAATCCGAAGGGGAACCGGGTGGAGAAGCGAAAGCTGTTCTGCCGATACGATCCACGCCGGGCAAACAGAAGCTCCACGGGTTCTTCCACGCGAGTGCCGCCAGGGACTACGGGAAAGTAGAGGGGAAACGATAGCCCGCTATCGCCGGACGCAGCCACGTGGATGGAGAAGGAGGGCATCCAGCTTTTGGTGTTGCGAATGACGATGCGCGCGAACAATTTCCGGTGCGCGGAGATATGTTCGGGCAGCAGGAAATCCAGCTCCAGGCCGGACAGCGAAAGGCGGCTGATAAATCCGGAGACCATGAATGTGGCCAGCATAATGGCCAGGATGAGAAACAGCAGATTGTTGGCGGAGGCGAATGCGCCCAGGGCCACAATGACGCACGCCATGGTAAACAGCAGGCCCAGGCGCGTAACCTGCTGGCGCATGCCGGGATCGAGCGAAGAATGGAGGCGGGGCCAGATGCGGAGCACTCATTACGAGAATACAAGGAATCCCCGTGGGGTAAGCCTCCGGCTTTCCCTACGAAGAAACGAAGTGAGGCCTGCAGCTTGTAAGCCGGTTTCTGTACCCGATAAAGGGCGATGGCCATTCATCTGGGCCAAGCATCACTGCCTGGCTCTAGCGACCTACCCGAGAGTCGAACGGAGCGGGCAGCTCCTCCCCTCCTATTTGGTCTTGCTCCGCATGGGGTTTACCCTGCCGGCGCGGATTACTCCGGCCGCGGTGCGCTCTTACCGCACCTTTTCACCCTTACCCCCAACGCCGACTCGAAAGCCCGCGCCACGGGCGGTATATTTTCTGTGGCACTTTCCGTAAAGCTCGCTTTGAGCGAGCCTCCCCGGCCGTTAGCCGGCATGTTGCCCTATGGAGACCGGACTTTCCTCCCGGCCGGCGAGCCGAAGCTCACCACCGAGCGGCCACCCGTCTACAGGCCCGTATATATTGTCGCAGCTATTTGGTGCCGGATCGCGAACTGAAAGGATTCCAAAGCTTGTAGGGTTTGGCGCGCGCCACGGCTTTGGGATGATTCTGCTTTTTCGCTGGCGCCGGGGGAGTGAACACCTGCGCAACGTAGTTCTGCTGATTGCGCTCGAAGGCTACCACGGCGGGGTGCTCCGATCCGAGCAGGAACCCTTCCATGACCTTTCCATTTTCAGCGGCGACCGAGACAGAGTAACAAGTTTGCGCGCCACCGGCCAAGCTGTGATGAACCACTACCGTGTCCGTGCTCTGGACAACCCGTTTAATCTCGGACGCATCGGAACAATCGGAAAATAAGAGCGCGGAATCAGAATCGGCAGCGAGAGCGACGCCGGCTAGAAGTAATGCCGCGCTCAATTTAAGGTTCATGCACTTCCCATTGAACGCGAGTGAGTGAGGGTTGGAATAGCGCTAACAGTTCCAATCCAGGGGGCAGAAGTACTAGCCAATCCGTTTGAGGAGTTTGGGCTATTTCACGGCTACGGTGACCGGGGCGCTGTCAAAGCCGGCCACGCTGATCACTAAGGGAACGGCATTGCCCGGCGTGATGCCTTTGGGGACGTAAGCGTTCACCTGGTAGAGGCCGGCAAAGCCGCCCACCAGGCCGTTGAAGAAAACCTGGGCGTTCTTGCCGCCGATGGTCACGGTTGCTGGATTGGTGGTGGTGGCTGGCGGCGAGGAAGGCGCCGCGGTTCCCGCCGGTACATTGGGAGTCACGGCCCCGAGTCCGGCGCAGTAAATTACAATTGCATCGCCGGCGCTCATGGGATGGTCCGCATCCACCAGGATCTGGGCTGTCGTGCCAGGCTTCACAGCGAAGACCACGCCCCCGCCATCGCTTTGGGCGAATACAGCCGGCTGAGCGGGAGCAATAACCACCGGTTCGGGAACTGACAGCGCGGGGCCGTTGCTGATAATCAGTTGCTGCGTAGTGTTGGGCGGGACGTCGTAAGGAATGACGGCGTTCACTTGCCCGTCATCGGCATATTGCAGCGGGAGCAGGCGCCCGCCCAAAATCACTTGCGTCGCGCCCAGTTGGTTGGTGAGCGGCAAGTGAAGAGCGGGATTCTGGCCGGAGCTGAGGTTCACTCCGTAAATGGAGGTGAAGGCGCCGGGCGCGAGCGGTGGATTGGGCGCCGATTTTGCCGCGCTGACCACGCCGCCGGCATTGATGGAAGGCGTGGTTGGGTTGGACTGCAACGACCCGCCGATGCTTTGCGTACCCTCGAGAGGCGGAGCACTCTCCAGGGCATCCGCGGTGATGACCACTTGCGCGCTGGAATTGCGCGGCTGCCAGGTGGCGCTCCAGCTTCCATTGCTCAGGGATGTGAGTGGCAGCGGCGGATCGCCGTCGGAGAAAGAAGCGGTGACGCTGCCGGCAGTCAGGAAATTCCCGCAATCGTCGACGACGGTGACTTCCACCGGTGTCGGCCAGGCGGCCACGGTGGAGAAGTTCGCGCCGAGCTGGGTGAAGACCGGCAACAATTTGGTGGGAGCGCAGGTGGATACCGCGTGAACAGCGTGGGCGGCGCTGGCTTCGTTGGCCGGGATTACGATCGCGAGCACCGCGATGGTGTTGGTAGTGTCATCCGTGAAATGCAATTGGATATCGCCCGCGTAGATTCCCGCCGGCAATCCGGCGACGGGCTGAACCGAAATGGTAGCCGGGCTGGCGGCGCTCACGGTCGCGGTGTCCGGCTGGACGGTGAACCAGGGAGTGGTTTGAGCAAAGAACGTTCCTGCGCTGAAAGTCAGCGTGGAAGTGGATGGATTGGTGACTGATATGGTTTGGGCCGCTGGAATTGCGCCGCCCGCTTGGCCCACAAAGATCAGCCCGGTGGGGGAGACAAAGGCGCCCAGGTCCGTTCCAGCTTTGGCGACGTTCAAAACTACCGATGCGGTTTGAGGCGAGTTCTCCGCGCCTCCGGCCGACACTTGTATCTGGCCATAGTAATCGCCCGCCGCAAGCCCCGATGCGTTAATGCTGACGGTAGCTACGGCAGGCGTGGACGCAGAAATGGTTCCGGAAGACGGCGATACGGTCAGCCACTGGCCGCCTGACGTAGTGGACGCCGAAACTCCGAAATTCGACGATTTTGATCCGCTATTCAGGATGCTGAGAGTTTGCACAGGGGGATTGCCGCCGCCGGCGACAGTCTGGAAACGGAATCCGGTTTGAGAGAGCTGCAGCTCGGCCGCACCGCTGCTCACGGTGAGGGTGACGGCGGTGTTGAATGTTTGATTGGCCGAATCGATGGATACGGTTCCTAAATACGTTCCTGCGGCCAAGCCGTTCGGGTTCACGCTGACGGTAACGGAGCTGGTGGATACCGGCCCAACTGTTCCGGCCGCCGGGGATATGGATAGCCAGTTGCCTCCGGAATTCGCAGTGCCGCTGGCGGTGAAGCTTTGTGACGAGCTGCCATTGTTCGAGATGACTATGGATTGAGTGGCACCCGAAGTGGAGCCCTGCGAAAAGGAAAAAGTCAGAGAGCCTGGGTTGACCGCCAGCGCCGGCCCTGAATTCCCGGTTACGTCGATGGAGGCGGGAAAGGGAAACGGGCCAAAGGTAATGGTCATGCCCTCAACCGTCGCACCGAAAGCAAAAGCGACGTTGAGCGTGTAGTTCCCGGCCTCGGTGGGGGTTCCACTGATTTCACTATTCACCAAAGTCAATCCCGGCGGAAGGGACCCTCCGCTCAGGGTGAAACTGTAGAAGAATCCCGCTGGGGCTTCGGAAAGGTATGGATCAATGAAGTTAGCGAAGTCAAACGAATAGGGAACGCCCACCACGGCCGGACCCGGAGTTAATCCCGGAACCTGCGCCTGGAGCGAAGCCAGGGACCAGCAGGCGAGCAGGCAAAACAGTGTACGTTTCCACATCGATGCTTAATGATACCGCGAAGGAAGTGTTATCATACACAGCAAATCCGGGCGTGAAACGACTCCGATGGACGGCGAAAGCGACAACCCAAATGAAGAGTTCCTGGAGCGTAAGCTAGCCACAATTCTTGCGGCGGATGTGGCCGAGTTCAGCCGCCTGATGGGCGAGGACGAAGAGCAGACGCTGCGGACATTTCGAGGCCACAAACAGGTATTCGAATCCCTGGTAGCCATGCATCGGGGGCGCGTTTTCAATACGGCCGGGGATGCGATTCTGGCGGAGTTTCCCAGCGCGGTGGAGGCGGTGCGGTGCGCCACCGATATACAAGCTGCGTTGCGGACACGCAACGATCAATTGCCGCCCTCCCGCCAGGTGAGATTCCGGATTGGGATCAATCTGGGTGACGTGATGCTGCATGGGCAGGACCTGCTGGGCGATGGCATCAACGTCGCGGCGCGGTTGCAGACGGCTGCTGAACCGGGCGGGATCTGTATTTCCGGCAGCGTTCACGACCAGATACGCAACAAGCTATCGCTGTCATTTCAATCGCTCGGCGACATGAGTTTCAAGAACATCCAGCAGCCGGTGCGGACGTTCTCCATCACCGAAGGTGAAGACCGCAGCGCGCTTCCTTCGCCCAAGCCTCGCGGCGCCAAGAGCGGTCCTGTAACGTGGATTGTCGCCGGTCTGCTGCTGGTGGCTGGCGGGGGCTATTGGTCGTATGCCGTAAAAGAGCGGATCAAAGCGGATCACGCGCGGGACATCGCGGCTGCGGCGCAATCGCATACAACGCCTGCTCCGCAGCCTGCTCCCGCCGCGGACACGCAACGGAGCCCTAGCGTTGCAGCCGCGACAGCTCCGGTGCACACCGGATCGCACGATGGCGTGTACGCCGGGCAAATTTGTTATGGCCAGACTCCCAAGGAGCCGCAGCGCTGCTACCAGGCCAAGGGGACCATCAGCGGCAGCAAAATTGTGAGCCAGTGGACCATGGGCCGCGAAAAGAAGGTCAACTTGATTCTGGACGGCCATGTGGCAAAGTCAGGGGACGTCACTATTGAGATTGAGATGCACAGCGCGGCGGATGGCACACGGGTGGCTTCGATCGATCTCACGGGGACGCTGCGCGGCGGGCTGATCAACGCCAGCGGTACGTTCAAGAAGGGGCGTCCGGCGACGCTGAGTTGGCACAAAGTGAGTGACGCTTCTCGCTGACCGGGATGCTGGGAAAAAATCGGTTCGCAGGCGAAAGCGCCTGCGCCACTTAATCGTAAATCCTGGTGCGTCAATGTGGGGCAGACGCTTCCGTCTGCCAACCCCGCGTGCTTCCCGATTTTTTCACAGCTTCTTACACTTACGCTCGCGGCTCAGAAAGAACGCTAGCGAGCTTCTTGCCTTCGAAAGCGCTATCCCAGCGGGCGCTGTGAAAATTCGATCCCGCACTCATTGAGGAATGTTTTGGGACTCTCGCCGCCCACCATGACGAACACGAAGTGGTTATCGATCTCCTGGTCGCCCGCGGGCGTTTTGATCAATGCGGAGCGCTCGCGAATCTCGACCAGCGCGGCGTTGAAAAATGTTGTCACGCGTCCTTCGTCCATGGCTTTTTTGATCTTCTTCTGGTTGCGCGGCTTGGCTTGCGCGAAGGATTCCATGCGGTGAACCAGCCACACGCGATTTTCAAGATCCGGCCGGGCCAATCCGCAGGCTGCTTCGATACCGCTGTCGCCTCCGCCGACGATGCAAATTGCCTGGCCGTGATAAGCGTCCGCGTCCAGCAGATTGTAGGCAACTTTCGAGGAATCTTCGCCGGGCACTCCCAGCTTGCGGGGGCTGCCGCGCTTGCCGATAGCCATAACCACTCGAGCACCTTGATACTCGCCTTTGGTGGACTGCACCACGAAATGGTTCGGGTTCCGAACTACGCGCAATACTTTTTCTTCTTCCTGTATCGCGAGCCCGGTGGAGGCGATGATCTGCTGCCATCGCTCCAGCAAAGATTCCTTGGAGCTGTCTTCCATCCACAGCGGCCCGTACACAGGGATCATGACCGGCTCAGCCATGACAAACTTCTGGCGTGGATAATTGCGAATGGTGTTGGCTTGCGTGCCCTGTTCCAGCACCAGGACTTTCAGTCCTTCGCTTATGGCCGCTAAAGCGGTGCTGGTGCCGGCCGGTCCGGCGCCAACTACGATGACGTCGTACTGCGATCCGGGCTGCGGCCGGCTCATCAGGATGGACTCCACTACTTTCTTCCCTTGATTGATGGCGACTTTGATCAATGCTTTCCCGGTGACTTCGCCGGCCAGGTACAAGCCCGGAATGTTGGTTTCGAGATTGGCGTTGTACATGGGCAGCTCTACCGTTTGCATGGCGCCGCCCGCCACCAGGACGATAGCTTCGGTGGGACATTCGGCGGCGCACGCGGCATAACCGGTGCAATCTCCCAGTCGCGCTGCGATGGCCTTCTCATTGACGATTTCCAACACGTTGAACGGGCACACGTGCACGCAGGTGCCGCAGCCCACGCATAAATCCAGATCGATGCGGGGACGGAGGGTTCCGCCAGGGGTCTGATTATCAGTCGGTTTCGGTTCGGGAGCGCTGGGCCTGACGCTGGCGATGGTGAATGCCGGCGCTACGGCGGGACGCGCGGAGCGAACTCTCTTCTCGGCCTCCCGGCGGAGGCGTCCCTGCTTAAAACGAAGACCGCCCGCAGCGGCGCCGATGACGAACAAAGGAACCACGGCCAGTGCACCGAACAACACCAGAAGGCCGCTGGGAGCGTTGCGCGCGGGTTTCGCCGAAGCCACGCTGGAGGCTGGGAAGCGGACCACGCTTAGGATTTCCGCCTTTTGAGTGGGATGCTCCAGATGGCAGCTATAACAGCGTTCGCGTAGCGTGGCCTCTGGACCGAAGCCGTGGCAGGCAAGGCAGCGCATACGAATATCTTTTAGTTCTTTGGTGCGCACGGCGGGCTGCTTGGCATCCAAAAGACTCGGATCGCCGCCGGTATGGCAGGCCGCGCAAGCAGCAGCTAGATTGGCGTGCTTATCGTGCATCGCGTCGCCGGCTTCAAAGTGCGCGGCCAGCGCCACAGCGGGCGGAACTTTGAGCCCCGGCTCCGGCGCGCCTTGCTTGGCTAGCAGACGCTTCTCCGCCGCGTGGACGGTGACATGGCAACCGGCGGCCTGGCATCCGGCGCCGACGTCGCGCGCGATATCGAATTTCGCTCCCCGATGCTCGGAGTGACAATTCGTGCACGCTACTTTTTGTTGCAGGTGGACGGCGCTCACTTTTTGGTCCGCGTGACAGACTTGGCAACTGGCGTCCGCAACGCCGGCGAACTTGGAGTGACATGACGCGCAGCCGAAGGCGGCATGAGCTTCGGTCAAGGGGCCGGGGCTATCCACGGAATTCCATTTCGCCGCGACCGCACCCCAGCAGAGAACGCCGACGAAGGCGATTCCGAGCAATCCCGACCGCAGCCGGTTGGGCAGAATATCGGAGGTAGGCACCCAGATGGGCGCCTTGGCCTGCATCCAGCGGGGCAAAGCGGCCAAGGCCGCTGATGGTTTGGCTTGTCCCCCTTCCACGCGGGCCGGAGCAACTACTACATCGCGGTAGTTTCCCGGCAGATTTTTCGGCAGCGCTTCCTCGGATTCCACGGTACGGTCCTGAATTCCGAGGACGCACATTTCTTCGGTGAGCGAAATCTTAATCTCGAACGGCCGGATGATGACTACGTCTCCGTTGCGGAGCTGCCGATACACGGCGCGCTGGCCGTTGACATAGAGTCCCGAGCCGCTGGATTCGTCGGTGATCCAGATGCCGCCGGGTTGATGCTCCAGCTGGGCGTGTACCGCGGCAACTGATGGATCGTTCAACTGAATGTTGCAGGTGCTTTTCCGTCCGAGCAGGACGGTCTCCTGCTCCACGACCTGAGAGCCGCCTTCGGCGACGTGAGAGCCGGCGTCGGCGCCTTTGAATTCGGCGACAAAGCGAAAGCTGGTCCGGGAAGGCGCGGCGGTTTCGCGCACCTGCATATGGTTGGACCCGGCGACGATTTCATCGCCGGAGCGCAATGCAACCACGGTGGCGCGGACACGGTTGACGTAAGTCCCATTGGTGGACTTGTTGTCGATGAGGATGTAATCCTCGCCGCGATGCTCGATACAGAAATGGACGCGGCTGATGTCGTCGCCCTGGAGCACGAAGTCGCAGGTAGTCTGGCGGCCGAACCAGGCTTTTTCAAAGGTCAGCCGGACGGTTTTACCGCGTTGCCCGCCTTCCGTATATATGAGTTCCAGCATGGAAGTGAAAGCCTCAATAATACAGCTCGGTGAAAATATGCACGGCGGCGAGCCCGAACATGGTTCCGGTGCTCACGATGTGGAAAGTCAGCCAGCCGCGCAGCACGCGTTGCACCAGCAACTCCGCATTCATCTTATTAACGCGCAGCGCGTACTCAGCGGCGCGCTGGAAGGCGCGATGCTCGTGCGGCTTTAAATGCGCCATGGATTTGGCATGTTCCTTTTGGAAAGCGGGAAGTTCCTGAGCCAAGGTGGAGCGCCGCCGGTAGAAACGGAACATGCGGCTCCAGGACGAAGTCTCCGGGATTAACTGCTGCTCTACCAGGGTGCGGAATTCGGGCGAGCCGGCCCGGGCCAGCTCCAGCATGCCTTGCAGGCATTCGGCGCGAACGGAAAGCAGATCTTCCAGGATGGCGGGGTTTTCCTCGATGGCCGTCAACAGCGGCGGCAAGTTGCGCGTGAACCACCAGCCCATTAGGCCGCTCGCGACGGTGAGCGAGAAAAATGTAAGCAGCCACGCCGAAAGCGGGCCGCCCAGGCGCAAGCCGGAATGATAAAAGATCGCGAATGCCGCTACGATGCCGATGTAAATGTGCGCGCTCAGCCAAGCGGACATTTTCCCAGCGCCCTGATAAGCCATCCGCTTGCGGACGCTTAAGGTGGCCGCCAGCAGGGCCAGCAGGATCCCAATCCAGCCCAGGCCGAGCACCAGCTGGTGATAACGATTGGCCGAAGGCTGGCGGTGCGCCGCGATGTACCACCAGGAAAGCGCCGCTACCGACACGACGGCGAAAAGCTGCCACATTCGTTCGGCACGTTTTGCCGCGGTACGGCTGCGGGAGACTCGGGCTGCCGAGCCGAGGGTCCTGGCGATATTCATTCAGCGCCCCGGACTTCGCTGAGATACGCACCCGGGTCCATGCGCTCGATGGCGCCGTAAGGGCAATTATGAACGCATCCGTGATTGTAATTGTAATCCTGGCAAAGATCGCATTTCACGGCGATGCGCCGGACCACCGCTTTCTGATTGTTGGATTCGATCTCGTGCATCATGGGCTCATTGTCGGGCGTCTTCCAGAATTTCAGATAGCCGCCGATGATGGGGGCGCCGGTGTGTTGCTTGGCCAATTCCTCTTTGCCGCGCGCGTCGGCCATGGAGATGTTGCCGTAAGGGCAGCGCCGCGCGCAATTTCCGCAGCCGATGCAGGAATCCTGGATGATCACTTCACCGTTGACGTCGCGCGTAATAGCGCCAGTGGGGCACCCCACCATGCATTCCGGATCAAGGCAGTGCATGCAGGAAGTGGTTACCAGCAGCGGTTCAAGGACGGTGAGACTTTGCCGCACCGGCGCCTCAAAGAGCATGCCATGCCTGGTCAGGCGCGAGATTCCGTCATGCAGCTCCGCGCAAGCCTTCACGCAATTGCCGCAGCGGGTGCAGACGTTGAGGTGAATTACCAGCGCGGAGGTGGCTTTCACCAGGCCGCGTTCCACCACTTGGCCGACGAATCCCAAGGGGGATGAAGCGGGGGCGGAAGACCGGGCTTCGGCATCGTGGCGGCGATCCTCTTCGAGCAAACGGTCGGCGAAGTTTGCGTCGCGGTTCACCAGCGTGAAGAAATCCTCCTTCATCACCTGGATCACCTCCACCTTGCCCATGGCGATGATGCTGGCATTACGGCGTTCGGAGCGGAGCAACGCGGTTTCCCCGAAATAGGAGCCGTCCTTGAGGTACGCCACGGTTCGCTGCTCGCCCGAGGCCATGGACTTCACCACTCGCACGTAGCCGTCCCGAATCAGGTAGAAACTGTCGGCATCGTCGCCTTCCCGCACCACCACTTCGTCTTTGGAGAAGATTCGCAGCTTGATCTTCTTGACTACTTCCTGCACAATTTTCGGTTCCAGTTCGGCGAAGCCGGGAATGGTGCGCAAATGATTGGCGAGACCGCGCTCAATGTAGGTCTCATCCATGGTGGCGCGAAACGGCCCCGGTTTTTTAATCCACTGTTCGAATGCGCGGCGGGGAACTTCGATGGCCTGGCAGGCTTCGAGCGCGGTGACGGTGGCGTTTCGAGGCAAGCCGCTAATGAGCGTCATCTCCCCGAAAAAGCTGCCTTTTTGCAAGGTAGCCAAGCGCACCGATTCCGGTCCCAGGGAGGCCGCGACGGAGCCGCGGATCAAGATGTAAAATGAATTTCCGAAACTTCCTTCGGCGATGATCCGTTCGCCGGGGGAAAATTCGCGGAGAGCGCACTCCGCACCGCCCTCGAAGGGAGCTTTTCCCAGCCACTCCGTCAGCTCGTCCGGATCCTTACCCTTCAACAGGTCCATGGACCGCAGTACGCCGAGGATTTCCGGGGTTACCTCCTGCTCAGTCATCCGGCTTCCTCCCTTGGAATGTCCGGCGGGTATCCGCCAGTTTTACTGCCCCCTGTGTGTGCGCAGCGGCCTGGTTTTCCAGGCGAGTCAGATCATTTTATCGCACTGTTCCGGGTTGATGTACACAAGAATCTGTTGATACACGCGAGAATTTTTATCGGGCCGGCTCATGTTCGTTCAAGATGGCAATTTCTGGGATAGGCACCGGCTCCCTTACGGTCGCGGTTCGCTAACACTCTTTCCGTAAGCGCGAAAATTTTTGCAGACTGGTGGAATAAATCGAGGTCACGCGACACTTAGCAATTTAGCTTACCTAGGTGGAGAAATAGCTTGACGTAACTGAGTACCCTGCTTAGACTGTAGAGATTAGCAATGTGAGGTTAGTGCCGTGTCGTTAAAGACTCTTTGCGTGGGTGTGGCGTTCGTGGGGATAGCGGGCACGGGCTTCGCTCAGACCTCCACGTCTGCGCCGTACGTTCCTGGGGTAACGTATCAAACCACCAATCCCAATTATCCGCAGCCGAATCCCTTCTACTTCGAAGGAAGAATCGATTGGAACCTGCTGAAGATCACCACTCCCGCGAACGCATGGGAGTTCGCCGAGCGAGGCATCTACAAACAGGACGACCTGCAGGATACGGCCGGCGCGATCCAGGATTATCAGCAATCCATTTCCATGAACAGCCTCACCAATGGAACCTGCCAGATTGTAACTGGTCCGATTCCAACCAGCGGCGTCCTGAATCCCGCCCCCTGCATGTTCACGGTGCGGCTGCGCCTGGCGGGCTTGTTGCAACAGAGCAATCCGCAACAGGCGCTGGCGCTCTACCAGGAAGTTCTCAAGATCGATCCACTCAAGCTCGGTGTCCACGAAGCTATGGCCAAGACGTATGCCGCAATGGCCTCCGCCGATAAAGTGCCGGCAAATAAGACTACGGATTACAATAACGCTATTGCCGCATACCAGGCTGAGCTTGGTCTATCGCCGGTCACGGCTTTTACCACCGGTCTGACTGCCGATTTGGCGAACAACGCCCACGTCCATTGGGCGCTGGCGGCCATCTATCAAACGTTGGGCAATTCCACGCAAGAGGCGAGCGAACTGAATCTTTATCTCCAAGCCACCCAGTGGCACAGCGATACTTATCCCTGGCGCATCGCGTTGGCGCAGGCACGGTTGACGGCGTTGGGCGTTACCCCGGCGCTGAAATCGAGCGACTCAGGAAAATCGGGAACCGCAGCACCCGGCAGGTAGCCGAATAAAATCGGAGGAGTCTTGACGAGACTTGCGCGAAGTGGAGCAGTGGTCTTCGGGGTGTTCATGACACTGCCGTGCGCAGTTTTCGGCCAGGCAGCGAAGCCTGCACCTTCTGCCGCCGCCGTTCCCGCACCGAGCGTGGACGATATGTGGAATTCGCTGTTGCAAGGTTCGCCCGCACCGGCGGCCCAGGATCCGGCATTGACCCCTACGCAGATTGGCGGGACGGGGTCAGCGGCGAGTTTTGAGAATCACTTCTATTTTGAAGGCCGGACGGACTTCTATCGCTACGACACCGATTTCAATCCGGGCGTGGCCACCGTGACGGGCATCATCAACGCGCCCAACACGGGAGTGTTCAACCCGAACGGTTATCCTTACCCTTCCATTTTTCAGCCCAACGCCAATCGCATTCAAACGTTGCTGGACATGGGAACAACAGGTTGGGGGTCGGAGCGCATCGATACTCACTTCACATTTCTCCAGGATCAGGACCTGACGACGGTGAACCCCGGCGCTGCTGCGCAGAACATAGTCGAAACTTTCCCGGGCAATCGGGAATACCAGGTTTTGCAAGCCTCCGTCGATATCCATGGATTGCCTCAGGATGGCTACTGGTCCGGACTGAACGCGGAGATCGGCCGCATTAATATCTACGGCGCGGAGTTGGCTTCGCTCGATGGAATGGCTGTAGCGCTGAACCGGCCTAAATTCAAAGTGACCCTCTACGGAGGCCGGCGATTCACTTACTTCAGCGAGCCGGGACAGCGGGCCATGGGCGGCGCCAACATCGAGTTGAAGTTGAGCCCGGATTCGAGTTTCGAATACGACATTCTCTGGTATGTGAAGGCCAGCCATAACTTCGCATATCGGAGACGGCTGAGTCCGGCGTGGATGTGGAGCACGTATTTTCGGATGGTGGGCGGTTATCCGGTGAACGTGAACACGGATTTTATCTATGCGCCGGGAAGCGGCAAGACGTCGTTGCGCGCCAGTTATTTCCAGGAGCTGAGCACGCACGAATTTTTCTACGACTATACGGGCCTGGCGCGCGACAACGATACGTACAACGTGCTGCAGGCTTTGAATATCGGCCCGCTGGCGCAATACAGCCAATTCATGATTGACGCCCGCCGGACGCTGACGGCGCGCCTGAGACTAGGCGGATCGGTGTGGGTGCGCCGTTTGCTGAATGAAAAAGACCAAGGCCCGTTCGATACTTCCTTTGAAGACTATCGAGTGAACAGCCAGGTGTTTCCGCTGAGAAAAACGGAGATGTTTTTCGAATATCATCAACGCAACTCCGATCGGCTGAGCCCGCTCGATTCCACCACCTTGGACAACATCAGCTATGCGGGTGAAACCAGCGTCAAGGATCTGAGCGGCGAGATCCGGCAAAGTTTCGGCGAAGGGAGGTTCGGTTTGAGCGGAGGCGCGTATTACCGGCGTATCAGTTTGCAAGACCAGTTCTATTTTTTGAATGGGCTGCATCAGGCCGGATGGCTGGCCGGCGCGTGGTGGAAAATTAATTCGCGAGAGCGTCTTTTCGTGGACTACGATCTGGACAATGACTTTTTTTTGTTTACGCCGGACCTGAAGAACTCGCGCGCGCTGCACGTAGGGATGGCTTGGAAGTACTGAGTTGATAATGACCCAGCCTATACATAGTTGGAGTCGGTTCCTTGCGGTGGCGGCCGGAGCGATTCTGTTTGCGTCCACGGCGATGAGCCAGGCTCAACCCACGCCTCCGGCCAAGCCTGCGCCCGCCAAGCCGGCCGGCAAGAAGAGCGCGCCCGCTGCGCCGGTCACTGGACCGAACGGAGAAATCTACATCCACGCGTTTCATGCCGAAAAGCTGGGAAGCCTGGAGTGTTCGTTGTGCCATACGGCGGTGAAAGATGGCTCGGTGGAGCTGCAGCGGCCGGGGCACGACCAATGCACTGCATGTCACGCCGACGATTTCGACAATAACTATGCCAAAGCGCGCGCGCCTTTCTGCGCCGCATGCCATAGCTCAGCCACGCGCAGCAAAGCCGACCTGCGGCCGTTCCCACGCTACGGAGGAACGCGGGCTATTTTGTTCCGGTTTTCCCACGCCAATCACGTCGATAAACAAGGCCGGAAGAATCCAGCGACAGGCTTCCGCGCGGACTGCACGTTCTGTCACAAATTCGATCCACAGGGCGTTTTTGCTAAATTTCCAGGTCACACCGAATGCGCGACATGCCATTCCAAGCCCGGCGTGACCCCGCAACTCACGCCCGCATTGGACGCACAAGGCTGCACCGGCTGTCATACGCCGCAGGAAATTGAGAATCCCGGCTTCACCAAGAGCCGGCGCCTGATCACGCAGACCGCGGTCTCCGGCAAATATGTGGACATCAAGTTTACTCACATCGCGCATTTCGCGGAGAAGCAGAAGTTCAACCTGGACTGCACTACGTGTCACTACGGCGTTCCGCGCAGCACCAGCCTCTCCGATCTGACACTGCCGAAAATGATTGACTGCGTGGCGTGCCACGATACTTCCAAAAGCGTTCCGTCCGAATTCCGGATGTCGAACTGCCAGACGTGCCACGCGGACACGGTTGCGGGAATGTTTACGCCGGTGAGCCATACCCGCAACGTAAAACCAGGCAGCCATAACGAGAGTTTCCGCATCCACCACCAGGAGGCTGCGTCCGATCCCAACGCTACGTGTTTTGTGTGCCACCAGAACGTACGGTCATCCGCGGAAAGCTCGAATACCTGCATGGGCTGCCATTCGGTGATGAAGCCCGTTTCGCACACGGCGCGCTGGAAAGACGACCTGCATGGAAAATATGCTGCACTGGACCGCACCACCTGCGCTACATGCCACCAGGCCGATTACTGCATCCGGTGCCACAACGAACTGCCGCGGAGTCACGAGCCGTTGCCGGTCTTCGCGGGAGGGGGCCATGCCACTTTGGCGCTTCTTGATACGCGCGCATGCCTGACCTGTCATACGTTCCAGGGTACGTGCGCGGAATGTCACACCGGCGGGCTGACCACGCGGAGCGCGCCGGCGATTAAGCATTAATTTATGATACCGACGGTGAAATTATGAGGATTCAAACTACGCTTCTTATATTGGGTCTCTTGTTTCTGGCCGGAGCGTTGGCCGCGCAGACGCCCACCGGCAATCCAACCGGCGTGGTGTTCCCATTCCAGCAGTTCTCGGACGCATCGGGCGAATGCAAGGCCTGTCATCCGCGGCAGTATTTTGAAATGAAGCAAGCCGTCCACTTTGGGTATCGCAATATCAGCCCACTCTTCAACGGCCTGGAATTGGCGAGCAATTTTTTTACCGGCGGATTGGTTCGCCCGGTCTACGGCGACAGCAAGAAGACTCTTCCGGATGGCTCGCCATTGAACACCAACCTTTTCACCACGCCGTCGTTCACGAATATTCTGCAAGCCGACGCCGGCTTTTGCTACACCTGCCACCAGGCATTGATGGAAAAGAAGGGCGAAGATCCCACGCAGAGGAACGTGCCCGAGATCGCCACGGGAAGCGCGTTCCGGCCCGACCTGATCCGGCCGCTGCGCGATTACAATATTCTGGACGCCAACGGCAATCAGGCTTTGCCGCTCGAGCCGGGAGGGCCAATCCCGACGGATGCGGCTACCTGCGGCGGTGTAGAGGGAGGGTGCGGAGGCGATCCGCTTTCCACCACCGGGATTAGCTGCGATTCCTGCCATGACGTGGCAGGTCCGGATCTCAACCGCAGTTTCCAGCACGATGGGTTCGGCAATATGAGCATGAAGCTGAATACCACGATCGAGAAGGTGGGGCAGTTTACATCGCCGGTGGCGGTCAGCGAGGCGTTCCATATCGCCAGCAATGATCCGAACAAAATTAACTACATCAACAACTCCGCATTCTGCAACGCCTGCCACGACGTGCGCATCCCGCGCGCATTGCCGGGCGACCTGCAGCATAAGGAAGTGAATATCAATCCGGGCGGAAGCGCGGTGAGTTATTTCCGGCTGGAAAATCTGAGCACGGAGTGGCAGACCGGGCCATTCAGCGGAACCGACAATCCTTTTGGCAAGGTGGTGATTTGCCATGATTGTCATACGTCGCTGTTTCCTTTTAATGCGTACACTACGTACAACGTCGGAGACATGACGGTGAACGTTGCGGCGCCAGGGATCTTTCCGGTGAACTACGCGGCTGCTCCAACGGTGCCATTTACCTGTCAGAATTCGGAAGGCCAATATTTCGGTATTCTCTGCTCTCCGCCGTCCGTTGGGACAGCCGCGGCTTATGACAACGTGGGCGTAAACACGGACATCTTCAACGCGACGCTGGGCCAGTTCCCGCTGCAACAGCGCGTGGTGTCCAGCCACTACTTCACAGGCGTGGATGTTCCGCTTACGCCGTGGATCGATCTGGTCAACCGCATCGGCGGCGATTATCCCGATCCCATTACCGGCTCCACGGGGATTAGTGACGATGGCACTCCAGCCGGCGCTACGGGTATCCCGGTGGGCGGCAACGGCGTACCGGATCCGGGAGGAGTGGCCTGTAATCTGACCGATCCCTGTTTGAACGAGTATGGACAACCACGTTCGTTGGAGCTGCGCCGCGAGGCTCTGCTCGGAAATGCAGTCCGGATCAGCCTGAAGAAGACAGATAGCCACGGCCACTCCCGGTGGGACGTTTACGGTAAACGCCGAGGCTGTCGCGCTCACCGGCCATCGTTTCCCGGCGGGCCTGTCGCAGGAACGCACTACGTATATTCAGCTCAACGTGACCGACGATAATGGCTTTCTGTTGTATCAATCGGGCTATGTTGTGGACAAACCTCATCCGCAGACGGGAGAGAACGCGCCCGATGGAAACCTGAACGACGAAGATCTGGAGCACGTGCATATTGTGGCCGATCCCGGCCGGTTTGTGGTTCCCTACCAGCCCGGCCCCGAAAACAATGGGCACACCAATCAGGTGATCGAGGAGGGTCCGGACAACGGGCCGGAGCAGCGGGTTTACTTCGGAGCGAACGAGGGGTTGGTGCTGTTCCGCAACGAACTGCAGGTGATATTTCTTCCCGGCCAGAAGGTCGGCAGAACGGATGCGGATGGGAATCCGGTTGTCGCGCAAACGGCGCATCTGGAAGAGACGCTGAGCGCTGATCTCAACAATACTGTCGATAATTATCGTTCCTTGCAGCCGCTGCATCCCAGAACATTTCTGTATGACATCACGCTTCCCACCGCGCAGGAACTGGCGGAGATGGGCGTGACGCTAAAGGGGCCACTGCATGTTCACGCTCAGGTTAATTATGAGCATTTCCCGCCGATGTTCATGCGATTCATTGCGCGCACTACCAGCGCGGAAGGTCCGGCAGGCCGCGATCTGAATCTGGTGAACGAGCAGCTGATCGATAGTTATCTGAGGAATGTCAAGGAAATCGCTGCTGATGATTTTACGGTGCAACTGAAGTAGTAGTGGGTTGGCAGGCGGCAGCGCCTGCCCCACAGTTACGAGCGCCATTCGTCGATTAGATTGGCTACCAACGCTGTCCAGCCGGTCTGGTGGCTGGCGCCGAGGCCCGCGCCGTTGTCGCCGTGGAAATGCTCGTAAAACAGCAGGTGGTCGCGCCAGTGCGGGTCCTGCTGAAATTTTTGGGCGCCTCCGAAGACCGGCCGGTTGCCGTTCGCGTCGCGCTTGAAAATTTTGATCATGCGGTTGGCGATCTCTTCCGCCATCTGGCGAGCGTTGGCGCCTTCCAATCCGAATTCGGGGCCGAAGCCTTCGGAGTATTTCCGCAAGGATGCAACGATCAGATAGGCGGTGGGGAACCAAATGGGTCCGCGCCAGTTGGAGTTGCCGCCTTTCAATTTGATGGCTTCCTCCGCCGGTTCATAGCGCACTACGCTTGAGCCAAACGCGAACGGATGGTCTCGATGAAATTTAGAAAGGCTGCGCACGCCGTAGTCCGAGAGAAATTCGCCGCTATCCCAAATCCGTTCCAGCAGCCGCTTCAGCTGCTCGCGGTCGACAATGGATAGAGTCAGCACTTCCTGGCCGTCGCGCGCGTCCGGGATGCAGGCGTGTTTGGCCAGCGTCTGGCGGTTGCGCAAAAACCACTGCAGGTCCGCGGTGAACTCGGGGTGCTGTTTTAGCTCCTCCTCGTGGAGCACGTCCACGGCGAACATCGGGATCAGGCCCACCAGGGAGCGCACGCGGAAACGGTGGAACTCCCCGTTGGGATAGCGGAGCACGTCGTAGAAGAAGCCATCGCGATCGTCCCACAGTTGGAAGTCGCGCCCGCCGACGTTCTTCATGGCCTTTCCGATAAACGTGTAGTGCTGGAAAAATTTGGTGGCGAGGCTTTCGTAGGTTCGATTCTCCTTGGCCAGCTCGAGGGCGATGTGCATCATATAAATGCAGAAGAACGCCATCCATCCGGTGCCGTCGGATTGTTCGAGAATGGCTCCATTGGGAAGCTTTTCGCTGCGATCGACCACGGTGATGTTGTCCAATCCAAGGAAGCCGCCCTCGAAGACATTGTTGCCCTGGCTATCCACCTTGTTCACCCACCAGGCGAAATTGATCAGTAATTTGTGGAAACATTTTTCAAGGAATTCGCGGTTGGAGTTGCCAGTGCGGTCGCGCTCGATCTCATAAACCCGCCAGACCGCCCAGGCATGCACCGGCGGATTGAGATCCGAGAATTCCCATTCGTAGGCGGGGATCTGGCCGTTGGTGTGCTGAAACTGCTCGAACAGGAGAAACCAAAGATTATCCGCGGCGAAGCCTGGATCGATGAGCGCCATGGTGGTGCACTGAAACGCGAGGTCCCAAGCGGCAAACCACGGGTACTCCCACTTGTCGGGCATGGAGAGAATGCGCATGGAGTTGAGATGCCGCCAATGCAGATTGCGGCCGTGCCAGCGGGAATCCGGCGGCGGGCACTTGGGGTTGTCGCCTTCGAGCCACAGGTTCACATCGAAGTAGAACATCTGTTTGCTCCAGAGCAAACCGGCGAAGGCCTGCCGCTGGATCATGCGTTCTTCTTCGGTGGCGCGGGTGGGATGGACGGAGTTGTAGAAAATATCTGCTTCGCGTTTGCGATCCGCGATGATGCCGTCGACGGCGCCCAGCGGATCGGCGGCGTCGACCGGAGTGAGGCGCAAACGTAACACCTTGGATTCGCCGGCTGGGATACGCAGTTGGTAATCGATGCAGGCCTTGGTGCCCTGCTGCGCGGGATTCACCTGATCGTGTTCGCCGTTGACGATGTAGCGGTGGAAGGCGTCCTTCACATATTGCTTGCGGCTCAAGTTTCCCGGTCCATAGACTCGCGGCGCGTTGGTTTCGTTGTCCGTGAATAGCGGCGTGCCTTGGCCATCGGCGTAGAGATGGCGCAGGCCGAGCTGGTAGATGTCGCGCAGATTTTGCGGTGGTTGCGCATTGCGATCGTCGGCCAGAAGGTCGATCAAGCCGCCGCTGTTTTCCCCGAGGACTATCGACGGCTCGGAGCCGGCGGGATCGGTCCAGGCCCAACTATTGCGGAACCACAGATGCGGCAACAGGTGCAGATCAGCATCGTCGGGGCCGCGGTTGAAGGCTTCGATGCGAATGCAGAGGTCTTCTTCAGAAGCTTTGGCGTACTCAATGAAGACGTCGAAATAGCGGTTGTCGTCGAAGATGCCGGTGTCCAACAATTCGAATTCCGGGCCATGGCCGCCGCGTTTGCGATTCTCTTCCACCAGCCAGCCGTAGGGAAACTCGCGCTGCGGATATTTATAGAGCATCTTCTGGTAACTGTGGGAGGGCGTGTTATCGAGGTAGTAATAATATTCCTTGACATCCTCGCCATGATTTCCCTCGCCGTTGTTGAGGCCGAAGAAACGCTCTTTGAGGATGGGATCGCGCCCGTTCCAGAGGGCTAAGGCGAACACCAGGATCTGATAGCGGTCCGAGATGCCGGCGATGCCGTCTTCACCCCAGCGATAGGCCTTGCTGCGGGCGAGATCGTGCGGCAAGTAGTCCCAGGCGGCGCCGCCGGCGCTGTAATCCTCGCGCACGGTGCCCCAGGCGCGGTCGGCAACATACGGGCCCCACTTGCGCCAGGGCCGGACTAAGCGCCCTGGATAAGATCCGTGCAATCGCTGGTACTCGGCGGTTTCGAGAAGCGGCTTCATGTTTTAAGGTTAGACGGTCTTCCATGTTTGCGAGTCAGCTTAACAATCCACTCGAAGCCAAGCGTAGCGTAAATAACCAGGGCTGGCGCGATCGCGTCACGGAAACGCGCTGAGCCATAGAAGATCAGCGTGCTGGCCAGATTTGCCAGGACGAAGGCATGAAGCGCAAGCCAGCCCGAGCTTGCATATTTCCGCCGCGTCTTCCAGCACGCGAAAGCGCCGAGGAGCATCAAAAACCCGTAAGGAAGATACGTTACGGACTCGAGCAAAACGAACTTCTTATTTGGCGACTCGACGGCCGGCAATATAAACCGGCCGAGCTTATAACAGAGCAGCAGCGGCATTTGCGGCCAGTGGCTCCCGACCCATTCAAAGCCTAACCGCCATTCCATACGATCGACGCTGACCACGTCCGGCTGGGCGCGTATCAACGCCCGGCCCGGTAACTCATTGGTGGCGACCCAACTTCCGAGAAAGGCGCGATCGTGAAGTACGATATCGTTGTTGGCTCCATGGAAGGTCGAGCCGCCGTTGGTGGTGATCAATATGAGCTTGTGAAATACGGCAAAATTCCTCACCGTCCAGGGCAGCACTACGACAGCCCAGGCGGCGCAGAGCAGAGTGGTTCTCAGCAGGAACAATTTCGGAATCCGGCGCGCGGAACGCCACAGCACGAACACGAAAAAAGGGCAAAACAGCATGGCGATGGGACGTGTAAGCGCGGCGTAGCCGAAGAGCAAACCAGCCGACACTAAGGAAACCAACGAGCCAGTTCGCAAGTGAACCAGGAAAGCCCACAAACCCAACGCGACGCAAAGCGCGAACAGCCCTTCCGAGAGGAAGATGGTCGCAAAATAGATGTGACCGAAATACACCGCCAACAGCAAGCCGGAGATCCTTGCCAGGGAGTCCGGGAGTAGTTCTCTGGCGAGATAGTAAGTTGCCACGGCGGTTGCGGCTCCCAACAGGCAGAACAGCAAATATGCCAACAGGTAATTGGTAAAGGAAAACCAATACACCAACGCGAGCACCAGAGGGAATCCAGGCGCGCGAAAAGCGGTCGGCTGGCCGGGTTGAACCGCGTAGCCATGTCCGGTAGCGAGGTTCTGCGCGAGCGCGTTGAACTCCACAGCGTCTGCTCCCGCGGTTCGGGCGCCATGAAAATTCCGGATATCGCGCAGCGCTAAGACGGCGAAGAATCGCAGCGAGAATGCGGCACAAAAAAGCAGCAGGGTGAATTGTCTGGTTGACAGGCGCTGCATTTAATGTCCGAGGCACTCCATGCAGATTTGACGGGTTTCTTCGGCAGCCTGATCCCACCCGCGCTGGGAGCGCTGGGAAATCCCCGCTTCCTCCCAGCGCCGCGACAAGGCCTCGCTGAGAGCCTGGGCCAAGGCTTCCGAATCCTGAGGCGCAACAAGAATTCCGGATTCAGAATCCACCAGCTCGGGGATGCCGCCGACGTTCGTAGCCACTACAGGCCGTCCGCAGGCCAGCGCTTCGATCACTGCGTTCGGGCAACCTTCGGCATAGCTGGGAAGGCAGAAGACATCGGCCGCGGCCAGCCAGGAAGCCACTTCGAGCGATGTGCGCCTTCCGAGAAAGTGAATGCGATCAGCAAGACCGGCGTTGAGTGCACGAGCTTCCAGTTCGGACTGCAGCGCTCCTTCTCCGATGCAGAACAGTTGCAAGCGGGGATGGGCAGCGGCCAGGCGTATTACCGCATCAACCAGTTCCCGCAAACCTTTGGTGGGGGCGAGCCAGCCTACAAAAACGACTACTTCCGATTCCGCGTCCAGGCCCAGCCTGGCCCGCGCCGCGGCACGATCGGCGAGACGAAACACTGATGTATCGCAGCCGTTCCGGACGGTTCTGGATTGCTCAGGGGACGCACCCAATCGGACCGCCTGATCGCGCAGATGGTCGCTCACAGCGAGAACGAAGGATGCCTCGCGCAGAGCTTTTCGGGTGAGGAATCCACTGACGCTGTCCGGGATTCGATTGATATCGGAACCGATGGCGCCGAGAATTACCGGAACTCCCAATCGCTTGCCGGCGGAGACGGCGGCGTAGCCGTCGGGGTAGACATAATAACTGAGAATCAGATCAGGCTTGAAGCGCTGCAGGTGCGGCAGCACATAGTGGGCGCACACCGGGCCGTTCAGGGGCCGGCTGAGCAGGGGAAGCGCGGGGTACTCAATGTATTGGGCGGGAACATCCGGGGGGGAATAATTCGGGTCAGCCCGTACATAAGAGAAGCTGCGCGGCCCGAAGAGTGCGGGGTACGCAGCCAGCGGACACCAGACGCGGATATCCATCCACGCGGTCATGCGGCGGACAGTCTGGTAGGCGGAGTGGCCGCGATGCGGTTGGGCGCGTATGGGGAAGTAGGAAGTGACGACGGCAAGCCGCGGCACGGCTAATTCCGGCCGAGCGCCGCGGCGTAAACGGCTTGATAGCGGCGCCACATTTGATCGAGGCTGAACTTCGCAATGGCGATTTCGCGCGCTTTTGTTCCCATGGCTGCGAGATCGCCGCGGGTAGCCGCCTGGACCATCGCCCCGGCCAGCTCACTCGCGTTGCCCGGCGCGCACAGCAGGGAAACTTCTCCTTCCGGCGCAACATCGGGTACACCTCCGACTCGGGTTGAAACCACGGGAAGTCCGGCAGCCATCGCCTCCAGAATAACCAGTGGCAGGCCCTCGCTGGTGGAGGACAACACAAAGATGTCCAGCTCCCGCAGGACTTGGGCGATGCCATGATTGAGACCTTCGATGCGGATGCGGCTGTCGAGGCCCGCCTTTCGCACCTGTTCCTTCAACTCGTTTTCTAGCGGTCCGCCGCCAACAATGCGCAGCTCGGCGTGTGGGAGCTTGCCGCTCAACTGAGCGAATGCGTCGATCAGAATAGAGTGCCCCTTCACGGGAACCATGCGGCCCACGGCGCCAAAGCGGACGCGCGGAGGAGCGCTCATGGGCGCGGCCTGGTTTTCGAGAAAGGCGCTCAATTCGATTCCGTTGATGATCACGGCTGATTTGCCGCCGGCGAGGCCGCGATTCTCGACCAGATAGCGCCGGGATTCCTCACAGACGAAGACCACGGTATCAGTGAGCGGCATTACCGCCCGAAAATAACGTTCCTGGTAGGCGCGGCCGAACGATGTTGCCGGACCATGGCGCGTATTCACTACCGCGGCCACTCGCGCCATCCGCGCGGCTAACGCGCCATAGGGATGCACACCAGGATTGTGAGTGTGCAGCAGGTCCGCCGCATCGCGCCGCAGTTGGCGCGCCAGCATGAACAAAATCTTTGGCGAAAAGCCCGGCTCTTTGTGAAATTCGGTCACCGGAATGCCCGCCGTGTGAGCTTCCTCCGCAAGCGGCCCGCCCCTGAACATGCAGTAAAGCATGGGGCTGTGGCCGGCCTTTTTCTGCGCCACCGCGAGATTGAAGGCAATTCGTTCCAGGCCGCCGGTCTCCAGAGTCTCCACCAGCTGTACGATTCGCATACGCGCTCAAGCAGCGCAGATACTCGTAAGCCTGGGACTCACTGCGCCGAGCCGGGCCCTTTCTGTTTTCCTGCGAAGATCGCTTTTTTTCGCTGCGCCAGGAAGGAAAAGGAAGCTTTCCTGACCCCGGCGGGAAGATGCGCGTAGGCCAGGTGCATGAGCACCAGCGCCAGGGCTCGCGGGAACCCCCGGTATCCGGTGCGATGGCGAAACACGATCTTCACCGCGGCGAACACGTTCTTGCGCTGCTGCTGAAACGAGCCGCCGCCGCTCCACAGCGTGTATCGCGCGAACACTTCCGGAAAATTGTAAAGCTTCCCCAGCCGGCCCAGACGAAGCCAGATATCCCAGTCCTGGTATCCGGCCAGCGACTCGTCGTAGTAGCCGATCCCTTCGCCGAGCGAGCGCCTGAACATAGTTGTGGAGTGAGTCATGGGATTCGCGCACAGCGCATTGGCCCGGATCTCGGGGTCCTGTTCGGGTTTCAGATAGGACATCTGGACGTTCTCGTGGTCGTCAATCACCGTCATGCCGCCGCCGCAGCCGGCATAATCGGGATGGCTCGCGAGGAACGCCACCTGCTTCTGGAGCTTGTCGTCCGCCACCCAGTAATCGTCGTCATCGAGAATGGCGACATATTGGCCCCGGGCGCGCGCCAGGCCGTAGTTGCAGGCGTTGGCGATGTTGCCGCCGCGGTGGCGCTGGAAGTAGCGAATTCGCGGGTCGCGCTGCACCCACTGCTGCATAGCTTGCGCGGTTTGCTGGTTGGGGCCGTCCTGCACGACAATCAGCTCCCAATCCTCGAGGCGCTGGTTGATGACGCTCTGAATCGCCCGGCTCAGGAATTGCGGGCGGTTGCAGGTCAACATCAGGACGCTGACCCGAGGGGGTTCGAGATCCCGGCATGAAACGGGCGTAATGGAGCTGCTGCTGATGGTGCCGGTCATGGGTGACTTGAAGCTTCATGATAACAACAGTGGAGCCAAATTGATCCCTTTTGGTAGTACTAGGAGATGGTTGAGACTCCTGGTACTAGGGCATGACTGCGACATTCGAGCCTGCCAGCATATTTGCTGCTAGGATTGGGTCTTGGTTGGGGAAGATCCGTTTCAGAACCTGAGCGTCATTTATTTTGGCAATGACTGGTTGGCGGAGAATCGCACTTCCAGCCATCATATTGCGCGGCAACTGGCGCGCCGCATGCCGTTGTTATATGTTGACACTCCGGGCATGAGGTCGCCTACCGCAAGCACCCGCGATCTGCGCAAGATGTTTCGGATCGCAAGGAAGTTTCTGGCGCGGCCAACGCCGGTGGGGCCGCGGATATGGCAACTCACTGTGCCGCAGATACCATTCCGGAGGTTGCCGTTTGTCGAAAACGCCAATGGGGCGCTGGGCCGGTGGCTGGTGCGGCGCGCGGCACGGTATTTGCGCTTTGGCCGGCGCCTCAGCTGGTTCGCGGTGCCGCATCCGGCGGCGATGGCGGGGAAGCTTCAAGACGAGTTGGTGGTGTACTACGTGGTGGATGACTATGCCGCGCTGGCGCAGATGGATGCTGCGCGGATCCAGCGCCTGGACGACAAACTCACCGCGCGCGCGGATGTGGTGTTCGTTTGTTCGGAAACGCTGCTGCAGCGGAAGCGGGAGTTAAACCGAAACGTCGAATACTCGCCGCACGGCGTCGATTTTGAGCTGTTCAGCCAGGCTCAGGATCCGGCAACGGAGATCGCCGAGGCGGCCCGCGGCCTGCGGCGGCCGATCATCGGATATTTTGGAAGCATCGCGGGTCAAATCGATTTGGAACTGATCGCCTACCTCGCCGGGCAGCGCAAGAATTGGACATTTCTACTGATCGGCATGGCGTCCGTGGATCTCGGCGTTATTGCGGGGCTGCCGAATGTGCATCTGGCCGGCCCGCAGCCTTACGAATCGCTGCCGCGGTGGGCCAAAGCCTTCGACGTGGCTATGGTGCCTTACCGGAGAGATCGTTTCGTGCTGAATTCAAACCCGCTGAAGATCCGGGAATACCTGGCCGCGGGCAAGCCGGTGGTCAGCGTTCGGGCGCCGGAGATGGAACGCTTCGGCGACTTGCTTTTGCTGGCGGATTCGAAGGAAGATTTCCTCGTTAAGATGGAGCAGGCGCTTGCAGGCGATACCGCCGAAATCCGTCAAAAACGAATGGAAGCTGTCCGGAATTCCTCCTGGCAAGCCTGTGCCGAACGCGCTCTCAGCCGGGTTCAAAAAGCTTTGCAATGAGTTGGCGAACGAAATGTGTGATCGATAGCGCGAAGGGCGTCCTGCCATTTCAGACGCAACTGCGACGGCTCAAGGATCGCATATCGCCCTATCAACCCAACTTCCACCGCGATCTGAACACCATCTCTCAAGGAATCCGTCAGGTGCAGTGGGTGAGCGGGATCTTGCCGATTAAAGGCGCTTCGGTTCTGGAGGTCGGCAGCGGTTGGGAGCCGATGATCCCGCTGCTCTATTCGCTGGCCGGAGCTGCGCAGGTTTTTCTGACCGATCGAAACGTGCTGCTTCGTCCGGAGACATTCACGGCGGCATTGCATAGCCTCCGCACCCAGAGGCAGATGCTTTTGGATGGACTCAATCCCGATCCGAAGGTGCTGGACTATGCGCTACGCGAAGCGCCTGGGATTCCGATGGAAGACCGGCTGAAAGAGATGCGCCTGATCTACATGGCGCCTTGCGATTGCCGCCAACTGAATCTCGGCGACGCTTGCCTGGATGTGGTCACCTCACGGGCTTGCCTCGAGCACATTCCACCGGAAGTGATTCAGGAGATTTTTCACGAATCATACCGGCTATTGAAGCCCGAGGGTGTGGCGTGCCACCTGGTGGACCATTCTGACCATTGGCAGCATGGCGACAAGAATCTGAGCCGGGTAAACTTCTTGAAGTACCCTGATTCCCAGTTTCGTTGGACGTATCTATTTAATTCACTGAACTATCAGAACAGGCTGCGGCATCCGGAGTACATCGAGATGCTCCAACAGGCCGGTTTCCGGCTGGTTCGCGAAGAGCATACGGTGGATGAGGCGTCTCTCGGGCATCTTGCTCAGATGCATCTGGCGGAGCGCTTCCGCAAATTTTCAAACGAAGACCTGGCCACCAGCGACAGTTTGCTTCTGGCCGTCAAGAGGTAGTGCGTCAAGGATGGTCGCCGAGCCATGGATTGTCCTGGAGAAAATCCACAGTTCGCACCACGGCCTGCTGAATAGACAACGTCGGGCGCCAACCGAGGGCGCGTATCCGATCGCAATCCAGAAGAATAAACGGGCTGTCGCCCACCCAGCCGCGCTTCCCTCCGGAATACATCAGACGCGGGTTGACGCCAAGGTGCTCACAGATCCAGCCGATGGAATGGTTCACTTCGCAGGCCTGATCGGTACCCAGGTTAAAAATGTTCACTTTCGCGGGCGCGTGCCGGGTAGCGATGAGAATCGCCTCGATACAATCCCCAACGTAGAGGTAAGATTTTCGCTGGTGGCCATCGCCCAGGACGTTCAGAACATCGGGATGTTCCCGGAGCTGACGGTAGAAATCGATGATGTGACCGTGCGAATAGCGAGGCCCGAGCAGCGAGACGAAGCGGAAAATCCAGGCCTCCATATCGAAGCCCTCCGCATAGGCTTGAATGAATCCTTCGGCGGCGAGTTTGGAGGCGCCGTAGAGGGATGTCTGGACTGGAAAGGGACATACTTCGGGCGTGGGAAGAACTTCGGGTTCGCCATAAATGGAACCGGTGGAAGCGAAGGCAATGCGGCGGACATGGTTGCTGCGCATGGCCTCCAGAACGTTCCAGGTGCCGATGGTGTTCTGTTCCAGATCCTTGCGCGGATGGCTGGTGCCGAAGCGGACGTCGGCATTGGAGGCGAGGTGATAGACGAAATCGGCGCCGGCCATGGCTTTGGACAGCGCTTCGAGATCCAGCAGATCGGCGCGATGCAGACGGAAGCGGGGGTTTTCCATGGCGCGCGAAAGGAACTGGGCCCGGCCGGTGGAAAAATTATCGAACCCGATGACCTCGTGCCCGAGGTCTAGAAGCCGGTCCGTGAGAGTGCTGCCGACGAAGCCGGCGGCGCCGGTGACAAAGGCGATCAATGGCTGGATCTCCTCTGGACAGCGGACGCCGTCCGATCGAACCCGAGGAGCCCGACCTGGCCATTTCGGCCCTTCTGTTCGGTGCGAAATGCCAGACCATATCCCAGCGCGTTGAAATGCTTCTTCAACTCGTCTGCCCGGCCGAAATGATACTCGAGACGGACTCGCTCGATACGGTCCCAGATCTCGGGAGCGGTGCCGAACACAATGTCGTATTCGCTTCCTTCGCAATCCAGTTTTAAGACATCCACTCTTTCCAAGTGATTGCCTTCGACAATTTCGGTAAGAGTGAGGGCCTTTACCGGGATCCCGCGATTGTCGCCGGGCAACGGATTGACATGTCCGCTGGCGTTCCCTTCCGGATAGAAGGTCACGACGGAGGACTCAGCACCAACAACAGCGGCTTCGCAGGGGAAAATTTGCGAACTCAAATGATTGGCCTGAACGTTCCGCAGAAGTGTCTTGAATAAAGCTGGATCCGGCGCATAGGAATAAACGGCCGCCGCGCCGGAACTTACGGCGTACAGGCTGAATGAGCCCAGGTGCGCACCCACATCGATGCAGATCGCGTTCCTGGGGACCCGCCCGTAATCCTTTCTGCCGAAGACAACCAGGAGCGTGGAGACATCGTCCTCATCGCCGGAGAGGTGGATACGGAGCCCGGATCTTGTTTCCAGGTACAACTCGGGTGGACATGTCCGGAGGAAGTAATGCCGGGCCAGCCGTACAGGGTGACGAAACTTCCGAATGCCGATGACACTTCGCAATATGGTGGGCCCATTTAACGCAGCCCCCAGAAGGCGGAGCGGTTCCCTTCCAAAAAACTTCTTTCGCATCCAAGGGCTGGGCATCTCAATCAGTGTATCGTTGCCGTCGCCGTCGATTAGAATTGACGCCACTTCGGGGCCACGCTATGTTGAATGGTGTGCGTCCACCGGGCAGGGCGCCCACGCGCTTCAGAGCGCCAATCGAGGGATTCGGTGGATTCGGAACAACCTGTCGAAGAGCAACGGCCGAGTCTGAAGCGCCGCATCGCCCGCAACTCCATCTGGTACGCCGTCGAGGTGGCCATCGGCATCGTCGGCACGCTGGCCACCACTATCCTGATCGCCCGGCTCATCGGACCGGTGCGGCTGGGATATTTCAACTATGTCTACTGGCTGTCGAACACGGCCGGAGGACTCGCGTCGCTGGGTATTCCGGCCACCACCGGAAAGTTCATGGCGGAGTATCTGGCCGGCGGGCAGAAAGGCACCGCACGAGCGATTTTCTTTTTCACCCTGCGCGCGCAAAGCGCCATCGCGCTGGCCATGATGACCGTTGGGCAGATCCTGGTGTTTGCATTCGTGGATCCGGCTTACCGGTACGCCGCGATAATCCTGGTGGCGACCATGCTGCCGCAGATGCTGTCCTTCATTCCCTCCAGTGCCAACATGGGCGCCGAAAAGGTGGCGGCCAACACCCGCGGGGCCTTTGCCGGCACGCTGGTTTATGTGCTGCTGGTGGGCCTGAGTCTCCTGCTGGGATGGGACCTGGTGGGCATCGCCTGCGCGGTGTTTCTGAGCCGCGCGGTGGAGCTGGCGGCGAAGCTGATTCCGGTGCTGGGATGGATCCGGGAAATACCGGCGGCGGAACTTCCGGCTCCGGTGAAAAAGCGCATGATTTCGTTCTCGCGCCAGAACGTGGTTCTGCTGATTGTGAATGCGGTGGTGTGGAACCGGTCCGACATGGTGTTCCTGAGGATGCTGCAGAGCGACACCCGTCAACTGGCGTTCTTTTCGGTCTCGTTCAGCATCGTGGAAAAGCTGCTATTGGCGCCGCAAATCTTCGCCGAGGGAGTGGGGGTGAGCCAGTTTTCCGAGTATGGCCGCGACCGGAAAAGGCTGCTGGGCATGACCACCACAGCGGCGAAGTATGTGTATCTTTGCGGCCTGCCGATGCTGGCCGGAGCGGCGGCCATCGGCGGACCGCTTATCGGCGCGGTGTATGGACCGCAGTACCTGCCGATGGCCCGCGTGTTTCAAGTGATGGCCCTCTTTGCGATTCCGCGGCTGGTGATTCTGCCCGCCTACAATCTGTTGCTGGCCAGCGAGAACCAGAAGCCGCTGGTAATCTGGAACTGCGTCTGCGGCGTGGCGGACGTGCTGCTGGATTTGACGCTGATCCCATTCTTCGGAGCTTTGGGAGCGGCGGCGGCCAATGGAATTGCACAGACGCTGGCCGCGGCGGGAGTCTGGGTTATCGTGGGCCGCCGCTTTTCCATTCGTCTGGACGCCAGGTTCTTCGCGAGACTTACCGCGGTGGGCGCTTCGATGGCCGCGATTGTGCTGTTGATCGTTAGCTCTATGCATTCCTGGCCGGCAGTGGCGGCCGGAACCGGAGCCGGCATTGTGGTATTCGTGCTGGGCCTTCGCTTGGCGTCGGTGCTGGCGGCCGAAGATCGTGAACGATTGCTGACGCTTGAGCGGCAGTTGCCGGCGAGGATGCGGCTCTCGTATCGCCAGTTCGTAATGTTTATGGCCGCGGATGAACGCTGATGAACGCGGATAGTCACGCCTCGGCAACGAAGTCGACTGAGGTGCTGGCGAGTTGTTCCGCTGGATACTGGCGGAACTCGGGTGCGATCTGGAGGGTTGGCAAAAGGGAAAGCAGTTGTGGGTTGGGTTTGCTCTTGAGCAATACAATCCGCAGGCCGCTTTGTTCCGCCAGATCGATGAAGTCGCTGGGGCGTAAACGGTTCTGGTAGAGCAGGGCATTGTTCCACTTCGACCATTGCCGCTGGGAATAAGTCAGGTAGTTGGCTGCGGTGATGCCGCGGTCGAAATAGGCGTAGTGATCCCCGCAGTTGACGCTGTGAATGGCCAGGCCCCCTTTGCGGAGAATCCGGCGGGTTTCATGCATGATGCGGCGGATCGCGTTGGTGGGAACGTGCTCCAGGACGCTGTTCGAGAAAACCACGTCTACGCTCGCGTCCGGCAATCCACTGGCGGCCGCATCGTGAGGCGCAAGATATTCGATCGCGGCGGCGTCCAGCAATTCTTCCGTTGTTTTCGCATGGCAGAGCCGCGCATAGTCGGCCTGTACGTCTTCGAGCGGCTTGAAGCTCGACTCGGCGATTCGCGCGAGATGATGCTCCAGGCGGCGCAGCATTAGGGACGTCATTTTGCGATTCAGATGCCGGGTAACGTCAAAGGTGCGGCAGCTGCGCGCCCCGGCCAGCCGGTAGCAGATTGGCAGTGTTGGATACCAGCCGGTTCCTACTTCGACGTAGTCGAGGTTCAGAGAACCCACGCCCACCTCGCGCATGTTCTCCACCAGGACCAGCCAGTCGTCGACTACCTTAGCATCCACGTTGGCGTCAAAATCGCGAAGATTTCCGAGCGTGGTCTGCAGGAAATTGTTGACGAAGCGTCCGCCGGGCGCCAGACTCAAAACGCCCTGCACCACACCTTTCACGCGCCAGTTCATCCCACCAGCGCCAGGACGGGGTCTTTGGCGCCCGCTTTGGAAAAAGTCCGAAGCAGGCCCTCGCGCGCGCCTACCCGCGGCGTCCAGCCCAACTGGTCGCGGGCCGCGGAGCAGTGGAACGGAGAAATGGGCGCGAGCGAGCGGATCTTATAGCGCGAGAGCGGGACGCTGCGGCCGAGCACTCGCCCCAGAAGTTCCACACCCACCGCGAGTGTGTAGAGCACAGGTTTCGGCACGTAGGAAACTCGTGGCGCCGCGCCGTACGTCTGGGCCGCTTCAATGTACTCGCGCTGGGTCAACGTTGCGGGATCCACCAGTTGAAACACCTGGCCGGTAACATCCGGCGCCGTTGCCGCGAGCAGCAGTGCATCCACCACATCCTCTATATAAACGAGATTCAGCGGCAATCGGCCCGAACCCATCACCAGCCAGCGGCCGGCCAGAGCGATGACGCCCGAGGGCGGCGTCTTCTCTGAGCCCGGGCCGAAGATCTGCCCGGGGCGAAGGATAACCGCCGGCAGATTCCGGTTCCGCATGGCATCCAGCACCAGATTTTCGGCGATCAGTTTGGTTTGCGAATAGGCGCCTCGCCGCTCGGGGTGGGGCTCGACCGGAGATGACTCGGTGATGGGAACACCTTTTTTGTGGCCGGCGTGATCGAGCACACTCAACGAGCTTACGTATACCAGCCGCTTGATTCCGTGGCGCAGGCAGCTCGCGACAATATTTTTCGTTCCCCAGACCGTGCCGCTTTCAAAGGCTTCGGTTGCACCGCGCATCCCGGCCCCCACGTGATACACCAGTTCCACTCCCTCCACCGCGCGCTCTACGGCTTCCGGATCGCCCAGGTCTCCGCGGACGACATGCACTTGTGGATTTCCTTCGAAATCGGCGATGGGACGGCGCGCCAGTATGCGGATGGATTCACCATTGCCGAGCAGCCGCGCTACTAAGGCGCGTCCCAGAAATCCACTCGCACCGGTGACCAGCGTTCTGGCGGGCGGCGGTGCGATGGCTGCCTGCGCGAGCATGGCCCGCTTGTCGGCCGAAGCTCCACGCGTGGCAACCTCGGCCCAATGAACGATGCGCCGGCCTTCTTCGGCTGAAATGGGTGGCGCGGCTCCTTGTTGAAGCGCCTCATAGAACTTCGTCACTGACACGCCGATGCCTGGCGAAGGCAGCAGGTTTCCGGTGGCGAATCGCACCACGTTGGCGGAAACTTTGAAGAACGTGGACGCCGAATTGGTGGAGGCAGTGACAATCCGCTGGATTATTTTGGGTGCAGGCAGCCGCTTGCGCAGAGTGCAGATTTGCAGATAGCAATCCACGTGCATGACGCCGCGAGTGCCGTGAATGATCAGCTCATTCTGGAACGGCTGCACATTCCACGACAGGTACAGGTGGCCGGTTCCGCGCTCGCATTGGATGGACCCATGCCATTCGTCGAAGGTCAGATACGGGTCCCGGCCGGTGGCGACGTGGCGTACATCCACGGCGTGGATGGCGCCGAGAAAAGTCTCGAACAACGCGAGGCCGTGGACGCCGATATCGAAAAACGGATACGCGCCTTCCCGGTAGTGGTCCGGCAGCGGCCCGCCCGCGTAGGGAGGATAATCCGAGCTGCGCAGAAAGTCGACAGCCAGCACGTCGCCGCAGGCGCCTTGCTGCACCAGACGGAGGGCGTGCAGCACCACTGGATCCATTCGCGCGGAGTGGTTGACGGAGAGGATGCGGCCGGTCTGCTTTGCAGCGTCGATCATGCGGTCGCATTCCGCGGATGACGGCGCCATGGGCTTCTCCACAAAAACGTGGCACCCCATCTGCAGAGCCTGCACTGCCAGCGCGCAGTGGGAGGCGGGGGGTGTGAGGATATGGATTACATCCAGACGCTCCGGCGCGAGATCGTCAAGACTGCGGTACGCGCGCGCAACTCCCGCTTGCTTCGCAACTTTGGTAGCGCGGTCGAGATTCGAATCGCACAGCGCGGCCACCTGCACGTAATCCAGCTTCTTCAGCGCCCGGAGATGGTGCTGGCTCACGTAGCCCGTTCCTACCAGTCCGACGCGGAGTTGTTTACTCATGGGAACGGGTCAATTCCGGCTGGCCGGTGAGCGCGGCAACTGGATGGTCGTGTCTCCGGATGGCATCGATGGCCTGATACATTTCCCAGCAGGACACGCAGAAGAACGGCCACTGCCTGAGGCCGCATTCGGCCTGGACTGCGTCGAAGAGGGTCTTGAAACCACCGGACAGGAGCGCCGACGAATTTCGTTCCTGAGCGCCATGGGTGAACAGCTTGATGAAAATGTCCTGACCTAAGCGCGGCGCGCAGGCGAGCCACCGCTGCACGCGATACCGGGAAGGCAGGTCGTAGCCGGCGATTTCGCCCTGCTCCACTCTTGGTACAAAGCGCTGGGCCCAACGGATTCCCAGCGGGCCCGGTATCATGAGCAGGTGTTTCGACGGGTCACCTGCTTCGAAACGCTTGCCCCGATCATACGATTTGGGCCTGGCGGGATCATCCACAGCCCAGTAAATCTCATTGACCGTCCGCGCCTGTGCTGGCGAAGTAGCGCAGGGCATGGTGAAGTCGGCATAGCATCCCAAATCTTGCAGCAGGGTAAGTTCGTTATTCAGGCCGCACCAGCGTCCGCCGGGAAGGGAATTGTCCAGCGCCCAGTTGCCGTGGATGAAACCAAATCGTATCTTGCCTTGGTGTTCGCGCAGCAGCCCGTGCTCGTGAAAGAGCGTATCCCGGAATCCGCTCATGCGATCGACAAAATCCTGTTCGCCCTCGCCATCGTGATGGATGTGGATCTCCACGTCGGCGATTCCGGCGCGGGTCATTTCGGCCAGAGTCTCGATCAGTTGCGGCCGGTACTCTTCCTGGGGATAAAAGAATGTGTACCTGGGAGGCCGGCCGGCCGAATCGCGGTAGCGATCAGCGATGCGGGGCCACTCGCGGCTCCAGAGCGCCACTCGTTCCGTTGCCGTTTTCTCGCTGGCGCCGCCTCCGAATGGTTCGTAATGGTCCGCAATGGCCAGCCATACCCGCATTGGGCCGGTGGCCGAGGACATTCGCTTCAACGATCGCGAAAACCGGTCCCGCAAATACCCTGGCAGCCAGAGCTCAGCGTGACGGGGAAGCTTCACTTGACTCCTCGCACCTCTCCGACAGTGACGGTGAAACCGGATTTTCTGGCATCGTCGTAATGCGTCTGGACGGTTTCGCGCGAGTATTCCAGGAGATCTTTGCCCAGCAGGCTCAGCTTTTGGAGGACATCGGGAGTGGCGGTGATGATGTCGCAACCGATGGAGTCCGCCTGGACGACGTTAAACAATTCGCGAGGGCTGGCCCAGATCAATTCCATTCCAGGATGCTGGTGAACCAGTTCCGCGGCCGCTTTCATTACCGGCACGGGATCGCGGCCGGTGTCCGCAATGCGGCCGGCAAACACGGAGACGCACGCGGGGGCGCCGCCATCCAGGGCCTTCGCGGTGTCGCGCACCTGGCCAAGCGTGAGCAGAGCGGTGATGTTCAGCTTCACGCCCTCCCGGCTTAATTCGCGGGCGATGCCGAGCGCGCTCTCGCCTTTGGTATTGGTGATCGGGATTTTTACATAAACGTTCTGGCCCCATTCGGCAATCTCGAGAGCCTGCTGATACATCTCATCCGGATGGTCGGCAAGAACCTCGAAAGAGATAGGCCGGTCGCTGATGGACGCCAGGATATCGCGGGCGAAGCCCTGGTAATCGCGAATCCCGGCCCGGCGCATGAGCGTGGGATTGGTGGTGAATCCCTTGATCCAAGGGTTTTGATAGAGCTCCAGCATGGCGGCCTTGTCGGCGCCATCGGCAAAGAGTTTGACTTTGAAGCCGGAAATCGAATGCTGCAGGAGCTGCTCCTTATTCATACATTTTTATTCATTGCGGATTCGTGCTTTCGGAGCTGATCCAATCTACGGCTTCGCGCAGCGAGGACACTCGAACCGACGGCTCCGTTGAGGGCCCACGCTCGCTGTAATTGTAATCGATGAACACGGTCCTCAACCCGGCCGCATTTCCGGCATCGACGTCCTTCCAGCGATCGCCGATCAGGAAACTCCGCGACAGGTCGAGATGGTACTTCCGCTGCGCTTCCATCATTAGCCCGGGCAGCGGCTTGCGGCACGCGCAATTGTCCTGATCGTCGTGAAAACACACCAATATATCGTCCACGGGCAATTCCGCCTGTAGTCTGCGGTGCATCTCTTCGACGGCCGCAACCGATTGCCTGCCGCGTGCGGCATCCGGCTGGTTGGTGACGACGATGAGCGCGAAACCCCTCCGTTTCAGCTCTTTCAGGCACTCTGCTCGATCCGGGGGAATCACAAACTCATCCACATTCCTGGGGGCGCCGGGCTTGCCGTTGGTGACGCGCGCCTGATTGAGGACGCCGTCCCGGTCCAGAAAGACGGCCGGCGTTCCTGGCTGAATCACGTTTTCACCTGCTTGAGTGCCGGGTGGGAGACGAACAAATGCCAGACGGTGGCCTGAAAAGCCTCGGCGTGCGGCGTGATGTGAGCGGCGTTGACTGTCGGGATCAGCACGCAGGCATCCGCCACACGAGCGGTAAAACCCCCATCTCTGCCGACCACCCCGATAATGCCGGCGCCGATGCGCCGCGCGTATTCCAGAGCCTTCACCAGGTTGGGGCTCACGTTCTTTTTCAGATCGCCGCCGCCGACGGAGAACACCAGCAGCGTATCTTCGGCCCGCAGCCTGCTGACGGCCAGCCAGGCTTCGAAAACAGTGATCCAACCATGGTCATTGGTGCGAGCGGTCAGTTCCGCTACGTTGTCGGTGGGCGCGTACGCTTCCATGCACGCAATCTTCCGGAAATCATTGACGGCGTGAGACGCGTTTGCCGCGCTTCCTCCAACTCCGAGAATGAACAGCCGTCCGCCGCGCTCGCGGGTCTTCGCGAGGATGGCGACAGCACGCTCGATCTCACCCATATCGAGGCTCCCGGCGATCTTTTGCACTTCCCCGAGATACTCGCGAACGAACGTCAGACCGTCCGCGGGCTCAGATACGCTTCGAGCTCTCGAATTCCTTCCCATGATCCCACCTCGTAAAATCGTTCCTCGACTTCGAACCCCGCTAATGCACGGCGCCGGATCAAGTCCTGAAAAACATTCGTCAGATCCGCCGCCGGTTCGCCCGCGGCGGAGAACACCGAAGCGTGGAAGGCACTGAGACCGTAGTCCACATACTCCATGGCTGCTCCGGGCGCTCTTTTGTCATAGGCGGCAATCTGTCCACCGGCGAACTCGACGTTGCTGACCTCCCAACGGTTGTGATTTCGAAATACAGTCATCAGCCCAGGCTGGCCGCTTTCGAGGAAAGCTTGCTCCACCGCTTGATAATCGCATGGCAGGTAGGAATCTCCATACAGCACCAGGAACTTTTCTCCCAGCTTGGGAAGAGCGTTTCTCACGGCTCCGCCAGTGCCGCGCGGACTCGGGCCGTCCGGAGAATAGGCGACATCGATACCAAAGTGGCGACCATCGCCGGCAAATTCCTGAATCATCTCGCCCAGATATCCTACGCACAGGACCACGCGGTCCACGCCGGCGCTGCTCAACAAACGAAGCTGGTGCGCGATAAACGGCTCACCGTTGATCGGGATCAGAGCCTTGGGTATGGTCTCGGTTGCGGGACGAAGGCGCGTAGCCAGGCCGCCGGAGAGGATGGCGACAGGAAGCATGGATCAGGAGCGCGCGACCAAGCGCGTGCCGTCAAAATCGAATCGAACCCGGACCTCGCGCAGGCCGGCTTCGGTCATGGCGCGGCGCACACGCGTCCTTTCCTCGGTGTAGAGCAACAGAAAGCCGCCGCCGCCGGCGCCAAGCAGTTTCCCGCCTAAGGCTCCGGATTTGAGAGCCAGACAATAATAGCCGTCGATGGAGGCATTGCTCATGTTGGGGGAACGCTGCTTCTTGTATTCCCAATGGACGTTCATCAGCCGCGCGAACTCATGGAGATTGCCGGACTCGAGCGCCGCTTTGCTGTCGTAGCCGAGTTGTTTGATGAAGCTGAGGTTGTGGAGAATTGCCTGGTCGTGGCTGCTGGTGCGTACCTGCTGGTCGCGGAGAATTTCGGACGCGCTGCGCGTAAAACCGGTAAAGAACAGCATGAGATTGTCTTCGAGATTGGCCAGCGTTTCCGGTGAAAGCTGCAGCCGCTCCACATCCACCTGTCCATCGGGGTGAATGGTGAAGGCGGTGATGCCGCCAAAAGCAGCAATATACTGGTCCTGTTTGCCAATCGGCTCCTGGAGCAGATCCATCTCAATATGGCAGGCTTGCTCCGCCAGGACATCGGGCTGCGTGCCGTGGTACTTCAGTTCATAGAGCGCCCGAAGAAGAGCGGTGGTGAAGCTGCCCGATGATCCGAGACCGCTCCCGGCGGGGATGTCCGACATGCTGGCGATCTCAATGCGCCCGTCTATTCCAGCCAGCTTGAGGGCCTCTCTGACAATGGGGTGCTGCACCTCATGGCGCCGGGTGACCACTTCCAGCTGCGAGTATTTCAAAATGATCTGGTCGGCGAAAGGTTCGTGAACGGCAATGTAGACGTACTTGTCGATGGCTGCCGCGAGCACGAAACCACCGTGGTCCTGGTAATAGGACGGCAGATCCGTTCCACCGCCTCCGAGAGAAATCCTCAAAGGGCTGCGCGTCATGATCATCTTAGTTGGTTTGCGTACAGGGTTTGCGGTCTAAGCGACGCATCGAAAGCGCCGGGTCAGCAGCGGCGGCAAAGATCGTGGTTATAGCTCCGCTCGTTCACTCACAATAGTATTGCATATTACATACAGGACCGATAAAAGCTGTTCTGGAAGGACGTATGCCATAATGAGCGCTTCGGCGGACGACACATTGAAAGGCAGATGAGCACGACACAACCGGAGTTATCGCCCGCGCCGGAACAAGAACGGGAACCATGGCTTGGGGCGTTCCTGAGCCGTTGGCAGTGGATTATCGTGGCCGGTCTCTGCCTGCTGGGGTTTTCGATCCGGGTCTTCCCACGGTTCCATCTGGTATTTCAATCCGGCTTTGTGAACTTCCAGGAAACCGACGCGTGGTATCACGTGCGCCTGGCGGAAAACCTGGTCCGCCATTTCCCCTGGCGTGTCACCGTGGACCCCTACGTTGTTTTTGGCCACGTGCAGAATACTATTACGCCGCCGCCTTTTTATGATTGGCTGCTGGGGTTGATCGCCTGGCTGGCCGGCGCGGGCCACCCTTCCGAATCGCTGCTCGAAGTGATCGCGGCCTGGTACCCGGCAGTGCTGGGTTCGTTCATCGTGGCGGCGGTATTCATTTTGGCAAAGCTGGTGTTTGACCTGCGCGCCGCTCTGCTTGCGGCGGCAATTATCGCCACTCTTCCGGGGCATTTCCTGCACGTTTCGAGCCTGGGTTTCACCGATCATCACGTTATGGAAAGCCTGCTGGTGACAGTATTTTTCTATCTGTTGTTGCGTGCCATTCAGGCGCCTCAGTCGATTGGTATTTCTGTCGCCGCGGGACTGACGTTGACGGCTTATGCGCTGACATTTCACGGTTCGGCATTCCTTGTTGCCATCGTGCTGGCCTGGGCTCTCTATGATCGAGTCCGGTGGTTTTCGCCGCGGGAAGAGCCTCAGCCGCCGCTCGGTCCGCTCTACATTGCTTTCCTGATAGCGCTGAGCATTTGCTTTTTGTTCTATCGCTTGAAATGGATGGATTACACGCTCATCACGCTGGGGCTCGGGAGCCTGGCGATTGGCGCTGTGGAATTGTGGGCAAAGCTGTGCCGGCGGTTTCCACGCTCTCGATTGCTATTCCTCGGCGGGTTGCTGGCAGCGGGGGCGGCTTTCCTTCTGCTCGCCGCGGTATTCGTGCCCGGATTTCGTCATGGCGCAAAGACCATCGCTGCTCTGCTGATGCCTTCTTTGTTTGGACTCGCGGGCTCGATTAACGAGCTTCAACCGCTGGTATTTCAGCAAGGCCGCTTTTCACTGCTGCCCGCATTGCACCAGTACTACGGCGCGTATTTTCTGGCGCTCATCGGATTGTTTCTGCTGGCCGAAGCCACTTTTAAGCGCTCCGATCCGGGGCGGGCGTTGATTTTTTTTTGGGGCATCACCACGTTCGTTCTGGCCATGGGCCAGCTTCGAATGACTTATTACTATGCCATCGCTGTGGCGCTGTTATCCGGCTACGCCGCGGACGGTTTGTTCGCCGCCGGGCGCAAGATCGCGTGGGTAACAGCATGTTGCCTGGGAATTTTTGTTTTTGCACCCAACCTGTACGCGGCCATCAATGGCGATCCTTCCGATTCTATCGGGGTGCCCCCGGACTGGCAGGAGACGCTGGCGTGGATGCGCACCTCGACGCCCGAGCCATTCGGAGATCCAGCTTTTTTCTACGCCCGCTATCGCCGGGAACAGTATGGGCCGGCCTATCGGTATCCTCACAGCGCCTACAGCGTGATGGCTTGGTGGGACTACGGTTACTGGATTGAGGATTTGGCCAGGCGAATTCCGGTGACGAATCCAGGTCAGACCAACGCCGAGGTTGCGGCCGATTTCTTTCTGTCGCAGTCCGCGAAAGAATGGATTCCATTGTTGCAAACGTGGCACACGCGATATGTGGTGGTGGATGAGCGGCTGCCGTTGTGGCCTTCCACTGGAGAACTGTTGGTGGGAGATTATCCGGCTTTCTTTGAATACTCGCGTGCGCACTTGCGCGACGATTACCTGATGATGGCGTACCAGACGGACGCCGAGGGCAAAGCCAGTCCTAAAGTGTTTTACCTTCCGGCGTATTATCGCAGCCTGGTGGTGCGGCTGTTTGTATTCGGAGGGCAAGCCGTGGACGGGCGCGGCGGGGCCATGATTTTGTTCCTGCGGCCGAACACGCCTCCACGGCCGGGATCGTATCAGGACGTAGTGGGAAGCAAACGGTTCGATTCCGCATCGGAGGCCATGGAGGCGGAAGCGGTCTGCCGGAGTGAAGGTTGCGTGTTGGTAAGCGACAATCCGTTGGTGAGTTGCGTAGCGCTGGAGGCGGTGCCCGAATTCCGGCCGGTGTTTTCTTCGACGACGTCGGTAATAGGATTTGGAAAATCCGGGCGCAAGTCGGTTCAGGTGTATGAATTCGACGGCGCATCGCAGTGAGCGCGGAGTGAACTATTTTCGCGTGGTTAAGAGTGATGGAAAGCGGTTAGAATAAGGATACGGTGAGGTGCGAGAGTGGTTGAATCGGGCGGTCTCGAAAACCGTTGAACCTTTGCGGGTTCCGTGGGTTCGAATCCCACCCTCACCGCCAGCTTAGAATCAGTGGATTAGAGAGGCAAGCGGTTGCTAGCGTGCAATGGCGTGCAACGTGTTATGATCGTTCTAAGCCAATATGGCGCTCAAACTCTACCGCAGGCACCGCACCGAATGCGAAGGCGGGCATCCCGAGGACGCGCGTTCAGGCGAATTCGAGGAGGGGCGGCGAGGCTGGAAAAAGTGCGCATGTCTCATTCACGTCTCGGGAACGCTTGGTGGAAAATTCAATCGCAAGCAGACTAGCAAATCCAATTGGGACGAAGCAAAGGCTCTCGTAGCGGCATGGGAAGCGGCTGACACATGGGAAGGCAAGCCCGTCGTTCAACCCCTGCCGAAACCGCAACAAGAAACGGAGCGGAAACGCATAACGATAGTCGATGCCGTCAAGGTTTTTCTGACCAACAGGGAAGGCGCCAGGATCGCTCCTGCGACATTGCGCAAGTACAAGACGTTCACGAAACAGCTCATCACCTTCACTGACTCCCGCGGGTACGTGATGCTCGACCAGTTCACTACTGGCGACATCGATGTTTTTTACAGCGGCTGGAAGCTCGGCGCACGCGCTAAAGGCAAACGGCTAGGCACGCTGCGGGCATTTTTCCACTTCTGCACAAACCGCAAATGGCTTCAGGAAAATCCTATCAGCGACGACATCAAGCCGCCGATAGGTGCTAATCGCGTCGCCAACAAAGCGCCATTCACTGACGACGAGCTAGCCCGCATCGTCGAAGCATGCGACGGGCTGGGTGAAGTTGCCTGGAGTAACGGCCGCGAGCAAGGCGCTTGGACTGGTGAAGACGTCAAGGATTTTATCTGGGTAATGGTGTACACCGGCCTTCGCATATCCGATGTAGGCCTCTTCCGCATCGATCGTTTAAAGGGAAACGAGGTTTTCCTCAGGGCTAAGAAGAACGGCGGCGAGGTATTCGCATACGTCCCCGACTGGCTAAGCGAACGTCTGAATGCGCGCGCGAAGCGTTGCGGAGTGCGCCCATTTGTCGTCGGGAAGTCTGACAAGCTCGAAACCGTTACTGACATGTGGCGCCGGAAAATCGCTAAGGTGTTTGAGCTGGCCGGCAAGTTCGAGGAAAGGCCAACGCCGCACAGATTCCGGCACACGTTTGCGCGAATCCTGCTTCAGCGCGGCGTCCCCGTCGCGGATGTGGCCGATCTTCTCGGCGACGACGAAAAAACCGTGAGAGAGCATTACTCGCGGTGGGTTCCCGAAAGGCAGGCACGACTCACGAAAATCCTTAAAGATGCGTTTGACGACAAGCCGAAACCGAAACTCGTTGCACTTCCGGGCGGGCGCAGTTAGGCGACGTTCAACAAGCGCGTATGAATTCGGCGGGCGGCGGATTCGGGAATGCTGTAGACCGTGTGCGCTTTCTTCCTGCCCATTCTGATTTTGATGACACCTGGATCGTCCTTGACGAGCTTGCGCACGGTCTCCCTGCCCAACCTCCACAGTCGCGCGAGATCGCCAATTCGATAGTGCTTTTCAAAGGTGTTGTCGATCAGCACAGCCATTAGCCTCTAAATATATAGAGGCGCGACGACCTGCCAATCTCACCCAAAAACAGTACTACAAAAGCGGTGACATTTGCCCTTCTCAAATCCTCCTTAAGAATGGAGGGCAAAATGAACGGCACAAAAACTATTTCCAATTCACCGGCAGCGAGGATACCTGTGGTCGAAAAACGGGTGATTCTATCGATGGGTGGCAAAGGTGGCGTCGGCAAAACAAGCGTAATAACCGGCTTGGCGGAGTGGTTCCAGGAGAACGGCATTCCGGTCAAGCTGCTCGATCTTGACACCGAAAACAAGGCGCGCGGGTCGTTGACGCATTTCTTTGGTGGTCAGGTTCCCAAGGTCAATATCCACACGCCCGCCGGACTCGATGCCTTCGTAGATGAGCTCACCGATGGTCCACCGGTGATCCTGGCGGACATGGGCGCGGGCGCCGGACAGGTGACCTACGAATGGTTCGACAAGATGTATTCGAACGTAACCGAGGCCGGCATCGCCTTCACCGCCGTCGGCGTGGTCACAGCCGATCCGGCCAGCGTTGAGAGCGTTCTTGCCTGGGCGTCGCGACTGGGCAATCGAACAGCTTACCTGATCGTCGAGAACTCCATCACAGAGCATACCGATTTCCGGTATTGGCGGGAGAGTGAGCAGGCGCTCATGTTCCAGCGAGAATACTCGCCTTCGGTGATCCAGATGGACTACCGTTTGCCTATCCTCGAAAATGCCACGCGGAATCACGGCGTCACGCTGGGCGCCGTCGCCAGTAGATTGACCGACGCGCCGGAGTTGCAGAAGGCATCGCTGGTGATGCGCGCTCAGAGCTACCGGCGACGCATGTTCGCCGAGTTCGACGAGGTAAAGGAGCTGCTTGTTGCCGTGAACATCCAGGAATTCGACAGATCTGATCGATCGCATCGCAAACGCACTTCCAGCCGAGTTGCGGGCCGATTATTACCGCGAGATACGACATTGCCGTTCGCTTGCCCGAGAACGACGAGATGCTACGCATTCTGCGAGTCATGCAGTTTCTGGTGGTGCTCATGGTCGAAGTGCCGGAGCGCGTGATCACTGAAACGACAAGGCTTCGAACAGATCTTTGGCGAGGCAATCAAAGCCCTGGAGAAAATCCGTCAATCCAGTTCAACACATCAAGCGCAACTCGACCAGCGATTGTCGCAACTTCCGAAAACGATCGCTGAAGGCATCAACCGGAAGCCATCGTCGCGACGATCAATGAAAGTCTGCGACAACAGTTCGTGCAAGTCGACGATCCCTGAAACCGCCGAGGCGCTGGCGGTGGCCGCCGCTCAGATAAAGAAGTCAACAGCCGAATTTGGGCCTGCGGCCAGTTCGCTTGGGAACTCATACCGCGGTGCCGCGGAGGAGGCGCGCAAAGCAATCGCAAGTCTAGAATCGACATGTGCCGATGCGATTCGGCAGCACTCAGAGCTCGGCGCAAGAGCTTTTACGTGTCTTCCGCGAGGAATATCGATGGTCGCTATTTGCGTTGACGAGCCTCGGCCTGCTTAGTTGGCATCGGAATCGGCATGTGGTTTGAGCGCTGGATGAATCTTCCAGCGCGCCCGTAGAGACCCGATGTTGACGATCCGCGCCATGTCGGACGGCAAGGGATATTCGTCCCGGCACCTCGAACACAGCGATTACTACGCCGAGGGGGAGCGCGTAGCCGGTGATTGGCAGGGTCGGGGTGCGAAACTTCTCGGGTTAGACGGCCCGGTAAAGACTGAGGACTTCGAATCTCTGCGGCAGGGCCTCGATCCTCGGACCAAGGAGTTCTTGAGAGTCCGCCACAGCGCGGACCGCACGGCCGTCGACGGGTCAAGACTCGCACAGGGGCGCAGCCTCTACGATTTCACGATCTCGGCCCCAAAGTCGGTTTCGGTACTCGCCATCCTTGGCGGCGACCATAGGTTGATCGAGGCACATCGCACTGCCGTCGCGGAAGCCTTAAAGGAAATCGAGACGTATGCGGCAAGCCGTGTACGCCAAGCTGGCGCGAATGAGAACAGGTCGACTGGCAATATGGTGCTTGCCATTTACCACCACGACACCAGCCGTGAGCTTGATCCGCAGCTGCACACCCACGCGGTCGCGGCGAACCTGACGTTCGATGGCGCCGAGGGCCGCTGGAAGGCGCTGCAAGCCTCGGATATCTATGAGCGCCGGGCCTATCTATCCGAGGTCTACCGCAATGCGCTCGCACGCAAGGTGCAGGCGCTCGGCTACGAAATCGAGAACCAGCGTGATGCACGGGGCAGGGATGTCGGGTTCGAGATCCGAGGCGTCTCGGCGGAACTGCTCGCAAAGTTCAGCCAGCGCAGCCATCAGCGCGATCGGGCGATTAAAACGTTCGTCGAGCAACGCGGGCGGCCGGCCGACAGACAATGAAGTCGCCGTCCTGGTTCGAGAATCGCGATCCGACAAGCTCACTGAGATTTCGACGCGTGAACTGCGGCAGAAGCAGCGGGCGCGGCTGACTCGCGAACGAAGAACAGATGCTGGCGCGAATGTGAGGCACCCACGCCGATTGCACGCTGGCTGCGGAATCGAGCGCGCCTTCACTGGAGTATGCTAAGGACCACATTTTCGAGCGGGTATCTGTCGCTCTGGATCATGAACTGCTCACGGAGGCTTTGCGGCATGGCAGGGGACGAATCCGGCTCGCCGACTTGAAGGGTGAACTGAATCTCCAGGAATCGGCGGGTAGCATTACTGCGCTCGGGCCGCGAGATCGCAACTGCAGCGAGTCTGGAACGAGAACGCAACATGATTGCTGCCGTCAATCGTGGGCTCGGCGCGATTCGAACCGCTTGACGATACGGCGGGCGTTCGTTGTCTCGGCCCATTTGCGCCCCGAACAGAAGCACGCAGTGGAATTCGTTCTTCAATCGCGTGATCGTGCGGTGAGCATTAGTGGCGCTGCCGGTACCGGCAAGACGGCAACCTACAGGAATTGCGGCGCGGGACTGATGGACGGTGGCCATGAGCGTACTTGCAGTTGCTCCCACGATGAGCGCCGTCGAGGAGTTGCAGAAGGTCGGCTTCACTGACGCGATCACGGTCGAACGCCTTCTGCAGGACCCGCGCATTCGTGATGGCGTCCGTGGCAAGTGTCATCATCCTCGACGAGGCTGGCATGGTCTCGGCCCGTCAGATGGCAGATCTGCTCAGGCTCGCCGAAGAATGTTCATTGCGCGTGGTCTTCAGCGGAGACACGAAACAAATCCGAAGTGTTGAGGCAGGCGATGCTCTGCGAATACTGGAAAAGGAATCTGCGGTTCAAGACCGTCGCGTTGACTCAGGTGCAGCGGCAAACCAGAAAGGACTACCGAGACGCAATGGAAGAACTTCGCCGGGACCCGGAGAGAGGATTCGCCAAGCTGGATGCGATGGGCGCCGTTCGCGAGGTTGCATTCGCCGACCGAGCTACGGCAATCGCCGACGCATATGCTGCCTCCGTGGGACAAACGCTGGTAGTTTGCGCGACTCACGATGAGATTGACCGAGTGACCGAGGCGATACGCGAACGGAAGAAGACATTCGGACAACTCTGCGAATGTAGAAACGTCTCCCGTCACATGTCCCTGAACTGGACTACGTGTCAAGGGCGGAGTGAAAGTTTCCCACCGCGGCGGAGGAAAAGGGGACCACTTTTTTCCTTCTTAGGCTGTTTTCCTATGACTTTGGGGGCGGCTGGAGCGGAGCCCTGCGACCCCTTAGCGGCGGCGCGATTAGGGCGGAGCGGAAGCCGCCTCCAAAGTTGGTCGTCGTCGTGGCGAGCCGGGCTGGCGGGCTATTGCGGGCCGGGGTCTTTCTTCTTCCGGCTGTTCTTGAGCCGGAAGCTGTCCCCGTTCATTTCCAGGATGTGAACATGGTGGGTGAGTCGATCCAGCAGCGCGCCGGTCAGCCGCTCCGAGCCCAGCACCTCGGTCCACTCGGCAAAGGGCAGGTTGCTGGTCACCAGAGTGGAAGTCCGTTCGTAGCGCTGGCTGAAGACTTCGAACAGCATTTCGGCGCCGGTCTTGGACAGGGGCACGAACCCGAGTTCATCCACGATCAGCAGTTCCTGGCGGGCCAGGTTCTTCTGATAGCGCAGCAGGCGCTTCTCATCCCGCGCTTCGATCAGCTCATGCACCAGCGCCGCCGCGGTGGTGAAGCGCACGCGAAATCCTTGCTGGCAAGCCGCCAGCCCCAACGCCAGGCCGATGTGGGTTTTGCCCGTGCCGCTGTTGCCCAGAGCCAGCACGTTCTCCCGCCGGCCGATCCACTCACACCGCGCCAGCTCCACCACCAGCTTCTTATTCAGTGAGGGAATGGCCAGAAAATCGTAGGTCTCCAGGCTCTTGCTCACCGGAAACTTCGCCGCTTTGATCCGCCGCTCGGTGGCGCGCCGCTCCCGGTCCAGCATCTCCTGCTCGACTAAGCGCAACAGAAACTGTTCGAAGGTGGCGCCTTCTTTGGCGCACTGTTCGGCCAGCTTGGGAAACTCGCGCAGCACGGTGGGCAACCGGAGCTGCTTCAGATAGTGCTCCAACAGCACTCGAGGCGTGTCCATTTACCGGACCTCCAGCAACACCTGATAGTCGGCGGCCCGCGTCAGCGCCACTTCCGCCACCGGCAGGTGCGGATAGTTTTCCAGATCCAGCTTCGGAGGCCGCCGCTCGATCGCGCACAGCAACAGATGCTTCACGGCATCGAAGGAGATGGCGGGAAACCGCAGTGCCTGCCGGACCGCGGCGGCCACTTCCGGCAGCGAAAATGTCTCCAGCAGCCGCAGCACCTGCACGTATTCCCGCCGGCCGCGTTTGCCCAGTCGTGCTTCCATCTGCCGCCGCAGCTCGCTGAAACTCTTCCGGCAACTGCAGGCCTTGAAGCGGCGCGGCCTGATCCAGCGCATTGGTCTTCTGCTCCAACAGCGCCAGATAGTGCAGCGGATTGAAAATCATTTCCTCCCGCCCGTAGCTCCGGCTGTGCCGCGCAATGACTTCGCTGGAGCAGCCGATCACCACTTCCCATACGAAGGCTTTCACCAACACCTGCCGATGCCCGTATTCCACCGGCACCGAATAATCGTTGGTCTCATACCGCACCAGCGCCTGCGAACTGGCGCGCGTGGTTCGCTTCTCGCACGCTTCCAACGGCGCCGGCGGAAGCGGCAGTAACTTCTCCCGATCCCGCTCGAATCGCTCGGCAATGGTTTCGGTGTGTCCCCACAATTTCCGCTCGCGACTGCTTCAGGCACTCTTCCCGCAGCTGTGCGTTCAGATCCTCCCAACTGGCCGCGCGCGGCACCGGCACCATGAAGTTGCGCCGCGCATAGCCCACCAGCCCTTCCACGTTCCCTTTGTCGTTGCCCTTTCCGGGACGGCCGAACTTGGCCGCGAACAGATAGTGCGATTGCAATCCGCTGAATGCCTCGGTGGGCTTTCGTTCGCCATCGCCGGTGATCTCTTTCACCGCGATGCGCGTGTTGTCGTAGAGACATCGTTCCGCGGCACGCCGCCAAAGTAAGCAAAGGCCTGGTTGTGACCTTCCAGGAAAGCCTCGGTGTTTTCGGCGGGAAACGCCACCACGAAGCAGTCGTCGGAATGCGGCAGATCAAAGCATTGGAAGTGCGCCTTCTGCTCGACTCCTGCGATCACCACCAGACGCTTCGCCGAAATCGGCCTGTGCATCTCCTGGCGGATGCGCCAGCGGCACAAACACCTCTTTGTGTTGCAGCCGCGCCTGGCGCACATAATCCTTCACCACCGTGTAGCCGCCTTTAAACGCGTGCTCAGCTTTCAGCCGGTCCCAGATCCGCTTGGCGGTATGACGCTGCTTCTTTGGCTGCGTCTGGTCGTCCACCAGGATCTGATCGATGATGCCCAGCCACGGTCCCAGCTTCGGCCGCACGACCGGCTTCTTGCGTGCATAGCCCGGCGGCAGGGAAAACTGCATCATCTTCCGGATGGTCTTCCGCGATAGGCCGAACTCGCGCGCCGCCTGCCGGATGCTCATGCCGTCCACCTGCACGGCCCGTCTTATGCGTGCATACACTTCCACCTTGTACACCTCCCGGTGTCCCACAAAACACACTACCCTGTAATGTTCTGGAACTGAAAGTGTGGTGGTCTACTTTTGGACCGCCACAAACCGCCGCTCACGCGGCGTTCTGTGGTCTATTATTGCTCCGCCGTTTATACAATTCGTGCTGGACTCCGTCAAATGCCCGGACAAGAGCTTGCCTGCGGCAAAGAGTCACGGCTAGCGAACTCCCTCTACCGTTACGGGAACTCGAGCTTTAACCTTGCCGTAAGTTATTTCGACTTTTGCGACGCCTGACGCCACCGCAGTCACAGTACCGTCAGCCTGCACGGCGGCGACACTAGGCGTGTCTGAGGTGTAAACGATGCGACTGGCCTTGCTCAGATCGACGTTTTCGCCATCACTGAACTTGCCACTCACGCTGAGGAAGCCCTTGTGGCCAGGCGATAAATGCATGGAGGACGGATAGACATCCAAACTAACGGGGGAGTCAGCACGCTCCACGTTGATCCTAATCGAAGCGGAGACTCCCTTTCCGGGGACTGTGTAACCGTCGGCGGTCAATAGGTATTGTCGTGCCGTGATGTTCTTAGGTATCAGGATGGTGAACCGATAGGGCGGGGCGGAAAGAGGTTGGCTGAACCCGATTGGGTCTCCACCTATTATGACCACTTCCTTGAACGCCGCAGTTGGAGATGCCTCTACAGTCACTGTCAACGACTGGCCGGGGTTGACCACGGCCCCATCCCTCGGCGAAGTGATCCTGAGGCTAGGTTGCCCGACCAGTAGGCCGCCCAGGGAACAATACAGCCACCCTAGGCGGGCGACCTTCGCAAGTCGAACTTTCGAGTTCACGATCATAGAGCAGCCCTCTTATGGGAGGTTGACGAAACTCCCTACAGATGCATTTAGGAGTTGAATGAGCAGGGTTTGAATCGCATTAGTTGTATTTGGATCGAGTTCACTGGGTCCGGAGAAGCTGAGTCTGGTGAGGCCCGCGGAATGAATCAGCCCAGTGACCTGCCCCGACGAGCCGCCGTTCAACTGGCTCAAGAGTGGCACAACTCCATCGTTGGCATTGCCAGCGAAAACCGTGTTCCAGCCGGTGGATGTAAGGTTGGCGGCGAGCGGGTCAGTACTGGCGCATTTGTGTCGAATATAGTGAGCTCGGGAGATTGTATCGTCCAAGGTCGTCAGGTTGCTGGGGGTAGTGGTCCCAGCGAGGGTTGCCGTCGGAACCATGGGGCCGTTGGAATTATAGATTCTGTTAAGCGCGGGGCTCGAATTTAATTGTGTGCTGCCGTCCCCATGGAGATCCCCAATTCCGCCAGACACACCTGACACACCTGACACGGTCGCAGTGAAGAACGCGATCTTATTGTTCGCCGCGAGGAGATTGCGGGTGCACGTATTGTTAGTCTGGATAAGTTGCGTCGCTAGCGGTGTCCCCAAGTGCGGCGTTCCAATGGTGATGAGCTTATGAACGATTCCAATGCCGAACGAAAGAGAGCTCGTAAACCCCGGCAGGTTCTGCAGAGTACGCGTTATCGTTCCGCCCATGCTATGGGCGACCACGTCCATCTGGGCCGCCGCTGCGTTATTTGCTTGGCGGAAATTTTGTACGGCCGCTTGGATCTCGCTTAGGACAAGCGGAGCATTAAAGTCAAAGCCTAGGGCATTTCCACTTGCGCTGGCCAAGATAGCTGGCGCGTATCCGCCGGGAACGCTGGCTGTTATACTCCCGCCGATGGCGTAATCGTAATTCGCGAGTGACACGTTAAACCTCTGATCTGTGATGAATGTAGTAAAGGTGTTCCAGTCGGACATGCCTCCCCAAAGGCCATGCACGAGCATCACTGGCGGGCGCAAAATCGTTAATGGAAGCGACTCGACTATTGGGGACGCGGTTGCGACTTGCGCCTGAAAAGAAACAAAACGGTTTGTGGCGTTGTCGTCGTCGCCGCCCCGTGAGAAATCCGTGGGTGGTTGATACAACGCAAACACCATGGGGCCCTCATTGGTGTTCACTGAGGTGAGGTTAAGAGGGTTGGCGACGGAAGTGCTCCCGATTGCCGATATTGTACCGTCCTGCACGGGATTAGTGCTCTGTCCACCCGAATCATTCATTAAGGTCAAGGTTACAGGTTGCCCTGGCATCGTGGCGCGCAGTCGGAGCACAACACGCGCCGCCCCATCGGCGACAATGCTTTGTTACTGGCGTTCCAAGAGTCGCTAATGTTTCCACGTCATTAATGATCTGATTACCGTTTTGCAGGCTGGGAACTGGATCAAGAATAGTAATCAAGCCACCGACTGTAAAGTTGCCCCCAACCGAGCCCTCGTAACTACCACTCGGCACTACATCGGTGATTTGGAATTGAAGCGTCGCGTCACCCGAACGAGTCGCGGCCGAAACGTCGACGGTTCTGTTAACAGTGCGTACCCAGGTCGTGATCTCATCGCTAGATACGAAGACCCACGGAACACCGCCATCCCCCGGGGGAGGGCCTGTTACCCCGTTGCCCTGCAGCGTGATGATGTCGGTTGAGATCCCTGGACCACTTACTGTGAGCGTAATAGTGTTACTGCAGTATGTGCTGCCATTATTGCCGCAGGAGAAATACGTCGGAACTGCAACCCACGATTCTTCAAAGTAGTGGACATTCAGAAAATGTTGCCCGTAGAGAACCTTCACGCTCATAGCGCACGTAAAGGTGCCAGTTGGCCCTTCTGATATGAAGCCAACATAACCCGAGGCCGTGTAAGCGTCAAGGTTACCGCCGCCAATAGGTGCACCATGAAGCCCCACGCCGTTGCAACTCTGGGCAGTTCCGACGCTCGCAAACGCAAGTAGAAGGGCTATGCTCACTAGTAAGCAGCGCCCCACCCCTAACGTGGACTCTTCGATAACCAGCGGCACCCGCCGCGAATTGCCTTTCCATTGCCAGGGCACTACAGATAAAATACAAGCGAAAGGACGTTGCCACCGTCGCCAAAAACCTTGCTTATATTTCATTCGATGGATCTCCTAAAACGCGGGGGAGTTCGCCGCAGCCACTGCGAGTGAGGCCGAACGGCGCGTGGGTACTACTATTTCATCGAATGTTCAGTCTAAGGTCAAACGAACACGTTGTCAATAATATTTTGCCCATATTTTCCAACTTATTTTCGCCTCCATTTGTATAGGTACCCCGGCGCACACATTGTATCTCGTGGACCAAGCGGAATTACAATCTAGTTTTGTTCGCAAAGTACCCGTCAGAATTCCGTGAAAACACGATCTCGGCCGCATCGGCTTGACGGTAAAGCCGAGGACAAGCCTCACCGCGACAGCGTTACGCTCCTGAAAGTCCTGGAATCGACGAAAAGGCCAGCTTATGCTGAGAATAGCACCATGTACGCGAAACCAGGATCACCTATTAGGTCTTCCAAACAGGATGTTATGACGCGCAACTTGCCAGAGCGATTTCTTGGCACCTTGTATTTTCGGTGGTTTGAAGGGGTGTTTGTTCTGGGATCAGAACAAAGCCAGGTTCGTGCTGTCAAAAACCGTGATTTTGTAGCCGGAGGTAAGTTCCGTGACCGACTATGCACGTTGTGTAGGAAGCCCCGTTTTGTCTTAATAGCCCAGCGGATGAGCTCCGGCAATTTAGGTGGGCTGCGTACTGCCGTGCATAAACATCAGAGATTATGGTTGCAATGTTCCCGAACCGAAGAGATCGGTTCGAAGATCGCAAGCCTTGTCACTCGTCCTCTTGCGAGGTATCATCGGGATCGCCCGACTTTCCGTTGAAAGTAGCGGCTCTCGTGTAACTCACTTTACGACGCCTTTCTCCTTTTGACAACCTCCGACTTGGAAGGGACAAGTGATTCCAGTTCTCTGAGAAGGTTTGGAATCTGTTTGTGTCCCTGGACCCGGCGAAATTGTTTCTCTGCGACTAGCAGGCCGGAACCTACCCAGCGCTCACGCTGATCGCCTGGATGCCAGCGTTTCACGTTCGAGCAAACTCGTTCGACAATGGAGAACGCCGACTCGATGACGTTGGTGCTGGCTAGGGTCTTGCGCAGTTGCGGCGGAACGTGAAGCCGATGCACGGTTAGCGTTTCCTCCAAACCTTCGCCTAAACTCCGCGCCGCACTGGGATTGATATCCATCAGTTCGCGATGCAGTTGGTCCAGCGCCAGCTTGGCGGCCGCATGATCCTCCAGGGCGTACGCGACGTTCAGTTTTTTGGCCACCAGCGGCTTCTGTTCATCGGTTAAATGATCCAAGACGTTGCGCCGCTTATGGACTTGGCAGCGCTGGATCGGTGCTGACTCACCGGCATACTTCTTTACCGCCGCGTGCAGCGCTTTGCCACCATCCAGCACATACAATCGTGGCTCGCTGAAATCCAGTCCGCGATTCGCCAGCTCACCCAACAACTCGCCCACCACGGTGGCGTTTTCGGTGGCGCCTTGCCGGATGCCTAAGATCGTTTTGCGCCCGTCCTGGCTGATTCCCAAGGCGGCCACCATCTGCTGGCCGGCGAACGGCGTCGCGTCAATCAGCAACGCGCACAGCTTCAGCTTGTCCAGCCGCCGTTCCATCATTTCTTTCAACTTCGTTCGGCTGGCTTCAATGAAGTGTTCGCTGATGGCGCTCTTCTCCAAGCCATACGCCTCGCTGAACTGGCGCACCGCCTGACCGTATTTCCGCGTGCTTAAGCCCAGCATCAGTTTTTCCCAGACCGTCTCGGTCAACGGCTCGCCACGGTGAAACATCTCGTAGCTGCCCAACCGCACTTCCTGGTCGTCGGTCGTACGCACGCGTGGCCGGTGGACTGGAACCTTCTGCCCCATCACTACGCAGTAGCCGCGCTCCTTGCCCCACCGGCTGGCCGTCCGGTCCGGCTGCGGCTGGCTGCGCTCCCCCACCAGTTCCCGAACTTCCTCTTCCATCAGCAGTTCCATCAACTGCAGGCCAGCCTGGCGGATCAACTCGCCCACGCCTTGGCGCAGCCAGCTCACCATCTCGGCCAGAGGCAGCACCATCTGCACCGCCGGATTTCCATCCGCGGCCATCTCTTCGAGCTGTCTCACAGCTCGCTGCGATTCAATCTGATATGGTTTCTTCATAGCGGCTCTCCTTTTCTCGCGAAAGAAAATTTGCTCTCAGCCTAGCAAGGCTTCGAGCGGAGAGTCGCTACTTTCTACGATCTAGAGGGCGTTCCCGAAAGCTACCCTCGGGAGCGACAGTGAACGTGAAACCTAGCGAGGCGGCATTGGCACTTGTGACTTTCATACCGGACGGAAGGACTAGTGAAACTACTACGCCTGGATCGCTGGTAGCAACTTCAAAAACATTATTTCCTGCGCTGTCACCCTCAAACGTAAAGCTGAGCAGGGTGGAGCTTGAATTGGCTGGAACAATCGAGCCGCGAGTGTCGTAGCCGGATAACTGTAGAGTGCTAGGACCGACTGGCACGCCTTGCGCAAGGATTCGAGAGAAGGAGCAAACCAGAAGAACTGTTGCCATCCTCGGCGAGTTCATCGCGCTTCTCCTCGCTTCCGCGCTAGCCGACTGAAATCACACACCAGACACCGCTCCCTGTGTTCCCCCAGGGGGACGATGAAGTAATGCTCCACCCAAATGCTCTGATTGATTGCATGCCCCGGTTCGACATCGCGGTATGTTGCCGTTACTGTAATAAGCTTTTTGCCGGTGTCGGCATTGTAGACGTCGAAGAACAGCTTGCCTATGTCACGGCCACCGAATATTGTGAACTCGTCTCGGTTGGCGACCTTACCGCTGGAGCTGAGTACGACTATCCGTGATTTATCAGGCGAAAGCCGCGCGTGCGCGCCGTCCCAGAAATCTCCGCTTTTCGCGAATTGAAACCCGTTGAATGGTAGCAGCTGATCGTTCCTTACTATGTGGACATTAGCGAAGGTCTTCCGGTCACTCTCTCGTGAATCCGTTATCTTCGTTCCGTCCCGCCACTCCTTTTCTGTCGCCGCCACAGCTATCGACCCATATGCTAGATCCACTTTGTATTTGTTGATCGTGTACTCCTTTTCCGGCAGAATTAGACCACCTACGAGGAAGGTCGTTTCTAACAGGCCTGGAACTCGAAACTCGTACGAGCTGTCGAATCCATAGAAGAGGGGATACGCACCCGGACGCGACGGAGCCGGTACGGTCCAACCCTGCGGGAACCGAACGATGTGGCAATATTCCTTAATGGCCGGCGAGACGGTGGCCTCTACCGCCGCGCGTTCCGACGGAGTAAAAAAAGTGGAGAGGATTACGACAGATAACGTTAAGCGCATTTTAAGGCCTACGGCTGTTGCGACTCAGCAGTCTGTATGAAAGCAAGAATGAGCGGAGCGATGTCGGAATTTGTAAACGCCGCGGCTACGGCAGCACAATCCTGCCCTTGACCGCACTTGACGGTGGCATGGTTCCTCAACATCTCACCGATCTCTTGAAAGTTGTGATACCTGGCGCTCAATACAGTCACAGCAATGTCGTTGTCCAGGAAGAGAATTGAGTTCTGCGGAAGCGCTACCCGCCTCCCGGCTGAGTCAGGGGGAGACAGCGGAATAGCAGATATGGAGCTGAGCCGTTGGTAGCGGTACTCCGGGAACTCCCAAAAGGTGTAAGGAGTCTGTTCGTTAGATTCCAGGATGTGATCCCCGTTTAAGTCCGCATTTCCTGATGTGGAGTAGTACCTTGGTGTCGTCGTGAACGTCTGGGGCGCGAGTCCGTTCTGCCCTGTCGCTGTGTACTGGAGTGTGAATGATTGAGGAGGAGAATCATATTCGAGGTTGAATATGTGATCCATGTAATCAACAGTCGTGTCGTTATTGCCGGAACCGAACGCGTTTCTAAACCTCGCGCTGAACTTCATGAGCCACGGGTAGAGGGGTCGAATGATTCCCGGTAACACCGAGTGGTCGTATGAGTACGCGACGACTGTGTCCGAGAGAACTGACCCGTGGTGTGGTGCATCTAGCGTGGTAACGGAGACTACGCCTATTCTGGATATGGGGTCCTGATCAGTCTCGTTCATTTTGAGAAACTCTCTCGCGAAAAGACCGCCCTTGCTGTGAGTCACTAAGTTGACGTAGCGAGTGCCGAAGCTCGCAAGAATCGGCGGCAACTGAGACTTTAAGTCCGCCGCCCCATCATCTATCGACGACTGAAGATCGTTCGTGTTAAAACTACAGTCGACTGGAGCCTTTGCATTGAGTAGCGACTGAAAAAGACTCTGCCCGCCAGCAGGGAGATGGTGAATGTTAACACCACAGACACTCGCAACGCCCGGCTCTCGGTCCCCACGTCCACGGACCGGAATTCCAGCCGTGCACCAGCACAACTGGCGCCATGGCTTTCACACTTAGCGTCGTAACGCCGAACCAAAGTATCCCAAAGCTCGCGGGGTTACTTGGGTCACGGTCGTCAATGACTTCAAAAGAATTCACTCCGCAGGTGGAAGCTCCTCCTGCGCAGGTCGATCGTTGACCCGGAACGCGTCGAGCGAACTTGATGTATTGCGTTGAAATCTCTTCACAGTGGTATGGAACAACAACGCCCGCATCCCTTGGCCCACCTGCAGGTATGCCAGGCACTTGAATCGTCTTTATTGCAATGCCATTGAGGATCACGGTCATTTGCGCCGGCGGGGTCAGCGTCGTAAAGAATGTGTCTGCCGGCGAATAACTCCACGCCATATTAAGACAAGCCGTCGGCGATAGAATCCCATTCACCACGTACTGCTGCCAGTTCACCAGGAATCCGTTCTGGTCGAATTCTTGGGCTGTACCAGGTCCGACCACACGGTACATCGGAACTGCGATTTGAGGCGCCAAGCCAGAAGCTTCCGAAATTGGATAAGACGTCGCTGCGTTGCAGCCAGGATTCTGGTCAGGCCAATCAGGGAACACACCTGTATTTGTGTAGGAGGGGTAATCGACATCCGACGCAGAGATCACTCCGGCCACGCAGTAGTATGGTTGTGCTTGGGCCGCCGAGGCAGCGAGAATAATCGAGATTACTAACCAGCATGTAGCTACGGACAACTTGAAGGTCAGTCGGATCTTTCGCTCCGTTTCAGCCAGTATCTCTGCCTTTTTACCATAGGCCGACAAATAGCAACACAGGGCCGACCGCCTGACGCGATGCATACACACTCCTCTGAGATGTTCCGGGGGAGTTTCTAGAGAATGGCACGAATTCTGAAGCATGTCAAGGAGATAGTTCCATCGCATCCTTAATAGCGGGAGGGTAACGACGCGAAAACGACGCAGATTACCTGATGTGGGCGTGTGTAATCTCCGTTGTCCGGACACTAAGTACGAAATACAAGCTCATTGATGTGTCTTTCGCGCCCGGTCCAATTCCAATCCCGCCGTGATTTGTGCCTGGGGAGATTTGATAATCGTAGGGGCAATATCGGCCTCTCTGTTCTGCAGGGCCAACGTCACCGCAATATCGAAGGCGGACTAATCCGTTGTTGTGAAGATGGTATATGAAGCAGGGGCGATGCGACGGTCCTCGGACGGAACGACCAGCCAGTTCTCCTGCAAAGGCTAGCATCCGAGTCTTGTGGCGGCGGGACTTCGCTACCATTTTGCCAACCATTTTCTCTGACGAACGCTCGATCAAGGAGCCTCGGGGAGCCCAGCGTGCAATAGCGTGCAATGGTCGACGGCATCTGTGGCAATTTCGGCATCGGGAGCAATTCCGAATCTGTAACTTGCAGATGCAGTTCGTCAGGCCTTGGTTCGAATCCCACCCTCACCGCCAGAACATAAAAAATATAGTTGACCATTATCGGCCAAGTTATTGACACCAACCAGATCCTGTAACCTCTGGCAAGCCGCGAAAGTTTGCCGCGTCGCAAACGTGATGAGGCCCTACATCGAGGCTCTCAGCTGAAACCGGTCACGGCTCGCAACATCTCCGCATCCATCCGTCAGAGGCTACTGAACATCGCCAATAGCACTGGCGAGGATTTTGGCCTTATTCTCACGCGTTACGCAGTGGAGCGGCTCCTTTACCGTCTGAGCCAATCGAGATACCATGACCAATTCGTACTGAAAGGTGCGATGCGCATCAACCGACAAGAGATCTCGATCTGTTGGGCAGCGGCGACCTTCGCTTGAACATTGCGTGGAAGTCTTTCATGAATCGTGCCGGATCTCAGCCACGACCGTATTCATGGGGTGCGACTGAACTCGTGGCGCTGGCATATCCAGTAATGTCGGATGCTCAATCAGCCCCGGAGTAACGGCATCGCCAAAGCCGGCAGGAAAGGTCAGACCATCATCCTTGACCGATGATCAATGCGATAGCTGTCTTTCTCAGGTTCTATGATCGGCAAACAATATTCAGCAGCCAGGCGGAGATTGCACTAGAGTGTAGAAGTGGGTGGGAAGACTCCAGCTTAAATGCGCTTGCAGGATAAAGTTGCGATTGTGACCGGCGCCGCTACCGGCATTGGCCAGGCGATAGCCGTTCGCTTTGCACGCGAAGGTGCGGCCGTAGTCATAGACTACATCGGAAAGCCGGACGTGGCCGCCAATACCCAGGCGCAGATTTCCAGCTTCGGCGGGAAAAGCATTGCGGTAGCGGCTGACATCTCGCAGCCCGATCAGGTCCGGAACTTGATTGATGCCGCTGTGAAAGCTTTCGGCAAGTTGGACATTGTGGTGAACAACGCGGGCATCGAGAAGAAGGTCGCGTTTGTTGATTATCCGCTGGAGGAGCTGCAGAAGATCTTGGATGTGAACCTGATTGGGCCTTTTCTGGTTTCGCAAGCGGCGGCCCGGCAGATGATTCAGCAGGGTCGCGGCGGCCGTCTGATCAATATCTCGTCGGTGCACGAGGATCTTCCGATGCCCACCAACGCAGCCTATTGCGTGAGCAAAGGGGGCCTGCGGATGCTCACCAGAACGATCGCGGTGGAATTAGCGAAGGACAAAATCACCGTGAACAATATTGGCCCGGGAGCCGTGTTTACGCCAATCGACGCGGACGTGGAAGCCAAACCCGAAATGGAAAAGGCGCTGATGAGCGAGATTCCGTTAAACCGCTGGGGCAAGCCGGAGGAGATTGCCGGATTGGCTGTGTATCTGGCATCGGACGAGGCGGCGTATATTACCGGCTCCACATATTTCATCGACGGCGGGATGCTGCGGCAGTCAGGTAGCTATTAGGCTACCGTTGCAGTCGAGCGGCAGAGGCGAACGGCGGAAGCGGGAAGACGGGACGGCCGTAGTAATCGTACAGGCGATGTTCATCGTCGCGATTCACGGGCGTGACCGGATCGAACTCGGGGCTCATCTCAAGCTCGTGGCGGGACAGGTTCACCCAGGCAGCTTTGCCCGGCCATGAAATGGATCGAATAGATTCCGGTGGCAACAGGATGGATCGACGAGGGTGCTGATTCAACGTAACAACCACGTGGTGCACACCCCACAGCGTTGCCTCAACGATGAAATCCTCAATAACCCCAGCCTCTCCGTCGGTGGTGTAAATACTATATCCAAGGATTTCCCGGAAACTTCTCAAATGAGACCCGGGCCGCTTCAGGCCGGATTTCCGTTGCCGCGATATTGGCTGATCGGATTCAAGCGGCGGCCCGGTTCGAATCTGTTCCGAGGTCAGCAGCACCGGAAGCCGCCGCATCTGCCAGTCCGGCTGCCCCATCACGAAGGGAAGGACTAACGCCTTCCGTTTTCCGGCTGGGCTTGCGGTCTCCGCCACCAGATAATGGACCACCCAGCTTTGATCATCGAAGAGAAAATCATGAACCCGGCCCAACTCGCCGTCAGTGGCGGCGAGATGATAGTCCAGCATGACGTAAAGGCTTCTCAACATATTGGCTCCTAAAGTGAGCCGGCTGGAGCCTCGGAGGAAAGCTCGCAGCCGGCCATGCCCCAGCGGCAAACTACACTACACCGCCAGGAACATGCTGTTGCCATTGCGGTCTACCAGCAGAAGGACAGGCGCGTCCTTCTTCGAGGCGCCGATCGCATGGTTGTACTCATTGACACTGGCTACGGACTGATGGTTCACCTGCTGAATCACATCGCCAGACTGCAAACCAGCTTCGGCCGCGCGGCTGGCGGGGTTCACCTGGTTCACTACAACGCCTTTGGTGCCGGCCGGGAGCTTCAACTCCTGGGCTGTCTCCGGCGTAAGGTTCTCCACGTTGACACCCTGGAGACTATTGTCGGATTTGTCATTTTGGATGCTGGCGCGTTCCTCTTTGGAAGGATACTGGCCGAGCGTAACTGCCACATCCTGCGTTTTGCCGTCACGGACCACCTTCAAGGTGACGGTGGTATTCGGATCCATCATGCCGATCGTGGAACGCAACTGGCTGGCATCCGAAATGGGCTGTCCGTTTACCGCGACTATCATGTCGCCTTGTTTCAGGCTGCTGTGCGCGGCGGGGCTGTTCGGAGTAATCTCTCCCACCAACGCTCCGTTAGTTTCGGTGGTATTGAAGGCCTTGGCCAATGCCGGCGTTACATCCTGCGGAAGGATGCCGAGGTAGCCATGATCCACTTTGCCATGAGCGAGAATCTCGTTGAGGTCATGACGTGCCATGTTGACGGGAACGGCGAACCCTATTCCCTGGTTGCCGCCTGAGTTACCAGCCAGAATGGCGGTATTGATCCCAATCAGATGGCCTTCGTCATCCACCAGCGCGCCGCCGGAGTTGCCGGGGTTGATGGGTGCGTCGGTCTGGATGAAGTCTTCCACTTGCTCGATGCCCAGGCCGCCGCGTCCGGTGGCGCTGACAATTCCGGATGTAACCGTCTGGCCCACGCCGAACGGATCGCCAATGGCCAATACGATGTCGCCAATCTGGACCTTGCTGGAATCAGCCAGCGTCAGGGTCGGGAAGTTCGATCCTTCAATTTTCAGCACGGCAATGTCCGTGCGTGGGTCGGTCCCAACGACGCGCGCCTTGAATTCACGTTTGTCATGCAGTGTGACGGTAACTTCCTTGGCGCCATCCACAACGTGGTTGTTGGTGAGGATGTAACCTTCGGGAGCGACGATGACACCCGATCCAAGAGCTTTCTCGGTTCGCTCCTGCGGAACATTGAATCGTTGATTAAAGTCGTTGCCGAAGAACTGGCGGAAGAAAGGATCGACGCCTTGCGGGCCTTCCATGGCTGCCTGCTTCACAACTTTTGAAGATGAAATGTTAACCACCGCCGGCAGGACGCGCTTCACAACGGCCGAGTAACCTCGTCCGGATGCTGCCTCGGAGCGCGGGGCCGTTTTGATGGTCGGCGCCGGATGCTCGAAGGGCAGTGTGCCTAGCGATGCAGCGCGTAGACCGTAAAAGCCGGTTACAGCGAGAGCCGTCGCCAGGGAGGCCGTCGCTAACCAGCGGCGGCCTTTGAAAAATTCAGTTTTCATGGGTACAACCTCCAATTCCAGATTAGATTTGATGCGTTTCACATCCCATAGCCTTCGTTGGTTAGATTGAGTCCCCAACATCGGCTATATATGGGCGAGTCCCGCTTCGATAGACTAAAGCCAGGGTGAGGGCTTTGTCTTTGACGAATATGCCATTAACCACTCCGGCTGAACCCGATCGGACGGGCCGTGGTTTGCGGTTCGCCTTGATGGCCGGCTTTGGCGGCATGGCTCTCATCTTCCTGCTGGCGACGGTGGATGCGGTGCGGTTGCTCGGCGAGATGCGGGCCGAAAACAAAATTCTCCGAGAGGCGACGCTGGAGCGCACCAACCATCTGGAATCGATCCGCTCCTCCATCTTGCTCACCCATACTTACCTCGGTGACTATTTGCTGGATTCAGATCAAGAGAATTCCAAGGACCACCTGGCGAAAATACAGGAAGCCTGGTCCCATCTGTCGTCCGATTTGGCGAACTACCGCTCCACCACGCTCGATGAAGAGGTACTGGTAAAACGGCTGGGAGACTTGCTGAACCAACACTGGCAATTCATCAGCCGCGCCATCAGTTCGCCCGCGGCCGGCAGGTCCGCCACATCCTTTTACAGTGACGAGGTCCTTCCACTGAGCACTTCCATTGTTGAGATCACAGCGCAGTTGGAAGGTATCGACGCCAAACAGGCTGCTTCCACTGAGGCGTTAATTGAGGACGCTTTCGAGCGCCGCGGCGCACGGCTGAGTATCACGCTCGGCCTTGGATTGGTGGCCGCGCTTCTGCTTGCCGCCGGATGTTTGCTTTACATTTTCCATATCGAAGGCCAGAACCGCCGCCGCTACCGGGAGGTGCTCAATGCGCGCAGTGCGCTTGAGCAATTATCCGCGAAGCTGGTGGATGCGCAAGAGATGGAGCGCCGCACAATTTCGCGGGAATTGCACGATCAAGTGGGCCAGACTTTGAATGCCGTGCTGGTGGAGACAGCCAACCTGGCTAAACGGATCCACTCGGACGATGCAGTCAGTCTTCACTACCTGGACAACATACGACAGTTTGCCGATTCGAGCGTGAACTCGATTCGCGACATCGCCCTGCTGCTACGGCCTTCCATGCTGGACGATCTGGGCCTGATGCCGGCGCTGGAGTGGCAAGCGCGCGAGGTCTCCCGCCGCAGCGGCATAAAGGTCAGTGTCCAAGCCGAAAATGTTGCGGATTCACTTCCCGACGAAATGCGCACCTGCATTTACCGTGTCGTGCAGGAAGCCCTCCACAATGTCTTTCGTCACTCCGCCGCGAAGAGCGCCGTGGTCACCGTGCGCCAGGACGACAGATCCTTGTTTCTGAGCGTGGAAGACGATGGCTCGGGATTCGCTCCCGAAAAATCGCGGGGCCTTGGCATGCTGGGGATGGAAGAGCGGGTCAGACAACTCGGAGGACACCTGGAGATCCAGTCCAGTCCCGGAAAGGGTACGGAGCTGAAAGTCACGCTGCCGATCCCAGTACCCGGTTTTTGAGTCTATTGCCGCGATGCGCATCCAGCGTGTACGTCTGAGGGAGATTGTCGGCTTCGTTGTTGGTGCGGCCTTCCGCAATCAGCTGCAGGACTTCCCGTTCGCGCGGAGTGAGAAGATCGCAGCGATCTTCCACCTGCTTGTCGCGCATCTGGCGAACTTAATCATGCAGCAACATTGCCCCCGCGTCCGGGTTCGCGTAGCGTCCAAGTCCGGTTATCTGTTCCCCAGCGAAGACCTACTCCATTAGAATGGTAAGCAGCGACTTAAACCGAGTTGCGGTCGAATGAGGAACGGTTCTATGATGCCTCTCCGCAAAATCCTTTTCCCGATCGATTTTTCCGAAGCCGCTATTGCCATGGTTCCCCAAGTTTCAGAAGTGGCCCAGCGGTTCCATGCGAGTGTAATCGTGTTGAATGCCTTCAATCTTGTCCCCGACTTCATTCTGGCGCCTCCCCACGCCGGCGTCTTCGCGGCAGAACCCGTTTCGATCCCCTACACTCCCGAACTTCAGGAACTTCGCCAGCAGCATGAACAGCGTCTCGAGGAATTTACGCGCGCACGATTCCCTGGCGTGAACCACGCCGCCAGGATAGAGGATGGCGATCCAGCCAGCGTCATTGGCCTGGTTGCGCAGCGTGAAGATACGGACCTGATCATGATGCCCACGAAAGGCCACGGACGATTTCGCCGTTTGTTGTTCGGATCGGTGACGGCGAAAGTACTTCACGATGTCCGTTGCCCGGTGTTGACGAGCGCGCACGAGCCGGCCCAAGCATCGGCCTCGACCACCGGCTATCGCTCCATCTTATGCGCGGTAGAGCTGAACCCGGAGGCGGAAGTTGTCCTCGCGGCGGCGGCCCTTATTGCGCAAACCTACGGAGCGCGGATTTGCCTGCTACATATCGAGCCCTCATCTCATGGTCACGATGGCCAGGCTTCCGCCCAAGCGATCCGGTCGGCATTTGAGGGGGCTTTGAATGTTGGAAGCCAGGGCGTCGGCGGCCTCACGGTCCGCGTGCTCGATACCGCCATTCCGGAGGGTATTCGGCGCACCGCGATAGAAGAAAAGGCTGACTTGGTTGTGGTGGGACGCGGGCACCAAAGAGAAGCCTTCTCGCGTATTTGGTCCCACCTATATACCATCATTCGCGAGTCGCCGTGCCCGGTTCTGAGTGTGTGAGGTCCGCACCGTAGTTGATGCTTGCTTGGGTCGGGATGGCCAGGCGCGTTCCGGCGCCTTCGATGGCTTCGAGAAGCCGCAGCAGCAGTTCTTGCGGAATGCGACGGAGCCGGCCGTCGTTCGGCGTGCGGACATAAGCGGAGGCGTCCAGATCCAGCGAGTAGGCGCCGGCCGAGGAAAAGCGCACCGAGGAACTGAAGGGATACACTTTGCGGTTCGCAGTAACCTGGGGAACTTATCCAGACCATCTCGGCCACACGGGCTTTCCAGGCTCTTTCGCTGCCACCCCGGGACCCACGCGCCGACGGACTGTACTGTGTGTGACAACGGAGAACGAAAATACGGATGTTTCTGTCCATAGCAACTCTCGCTGCCCTGTGGGCGTCTACTGTTTAGCCGCCAACGCGGAGGCCTGCAAATCTGTCTACCAAGGCAAATGCGCGGGGTGCCGCGGCCGGAGTCTGAAGAAATAAGCGATACGATGTTGTAGGCACGGAGGAGGATAATCTTGCGATCACAGATCAAACTCGGCAGTATCTTCGGGATCAAGATCGGGCTGCACTATAGCTGGTTTCTGATCGCGCTGCTCATCGTGTTTTCACTCTCATCGCAATTCCATGCCACTAATCCGGAGTGGGGCGATGGTGTGATCATGACCATGGCGATTGGGACCGCCATCCTGTTCTTCGTGTCGCTGCTGCTTCACGAACTGGCGCACTCGCTGGTGGCGACGTCCAACAATCTGCCAGTGAAGGAGATCACGCTCTTTGCTCTAGGCGGCGTTTCTCAGATCGAGAAAAACCCGACCAGCGCGAAGGTCGAGTTTTGGATGGCGTTTGTAGGCCCTCTGACCAGTGCGATCATCGGGGCGATTTGCCTGGCGCTGGCGCGGGGGATCGGCGGCGCGTCGTCTGATCCTTGGATGGCCATGCTCTTGTGGCTCGGATACATCAATCTCATGCTGGCCGGTTTCAATCTTCTTCCGGGATATCCGCTGGATGGCGGCCGCGTGCTGCGGGCGATCATCTGGTGGAAGACCGGCAACGCCGACCGTTCTACGCAAACCGCCGCGAAAATCGGCCAGTTGGTGGCTTTCGCCTTCATCGCCTTCGGGATTTTTCAATTCTTTCGCGGCGCCGGCATCGGAGGCCTGTGGACCGCCTTCATCGGATGGTTTCTGCTGCAGGCGGCGCGGGAAAGCTATGTGCAGGTGGGTCTCGCGCACGCGCTCAAGGGCGTGCGGGTGGCGGACGTCATGACGCGGGATTGTCCCACGGTGGACGGGAACTTGAATGTCCAGAACTTCGTGGAGCAGGAGCTGCTTCACACCGGGCGGCGTTGTTTTATCGTAGCGGACAAAGGCGAAGTCGCGGGCCTGGTTACGCCGCACGAGGTGAAACAAGTCGAACGCGCCAAGTGGCCCTATAAGACACTGCACGATATCATGCGTCCCTTGGACGATCTCCACGCGGTACCGCCGGATGCATCCTTAACAAGCGCTCTGGAGTCCATGAGCCGCTACGATCTAAACCAGCTTCCCGGTCATTTCCAACAAGCATTTGGAGGGAGTGCTGTCACGAGCGCAGGTGCTCAGCTACCTGCAAACACACGCGGAATTGAAAGGATAGCGGCGGTTCCTGCTATGCGGGAACGCTCTGCGCTGAATGCGAGCCAAGCCGCTCCAGCAGGTGATCGCCGATCCTGAGCGCGTTGGCCATGATGGTCAGGCTGGGGTTCACAGCCGCAATCGAAACAAAGAAGCTGGCGTCGACGACGTAAAGATTATCCAGATCGTGCGCCTTGCAGTTCACGTCCAGCGCCGATGTTTTCGGATCGCGGCCGAACCGGACTGTGCCGGCCTGGTGCGCGGTGCCGCCGATGGGAATGTCCTTGCCCAGATAGAGCGACCGATGCATCAACCGATCGTGACAGCCGATGTAGGTGAGCATAGCCTCCAGCTTTGCGGTCAGGCGTTTGTGTCCTTCCAGGTTGGTCTCCTGGATGCTAAGTACAATTCGCCCATCGGGTGTGACGGTGACACGGTTATCCGGATGGGGCAGATCTTCCGATTGCAGCCAGAAGTCGATGGAGTGTTCGGCCAAAAAATCGAGCGCAAACTCAGGCTTCCAAACCGCCCAAGCCGGCGCTTCCCCTTTCAGCATTTCTCCATCTGACTTGCCAAGCATCTGGATTTCACCCAGAGGATAATCCCAGTCGTCAGAACGAAAATAGAAATCGTTCAATGCCAGAGTCTTCTGGAACACCGTGGGATTCGGATCCTTGGAAATGGCCATGAACGCGGAGCAGTTGTGTCGCATATAGTGCCGGCCGACCACATCCGAGCTGTTAGCCAAGCCGCGCGGATGTTTCTCGTTAGCAGAGCGCAGCAACAGGGCCGCGGAGTTAACAGCTCCGCAGGAAACCACAACGATGTCCGCGGAGTATTGTTCCGGAACACCCTGGCGCGTGACGACTACTTTAGTCACCTCGCGTCCGGATGCGCTGGTCTCCAGGCGCTCCACATAGGCGCCCGTCAGAAGTTCGACGTTCGAATGTTCCAGAGCCGGGTCCACGCAGATCACCTGAGCGTCAGCTTTGCCGTTTACCAGGCACGGGAATCCATCAAACGCGGGACATCGAACGCACGCACTGGTGTGCAGGGCCTTTCCATCCGCTTCGTCAAGCAGGATTCCGAGCGGGAGAGGGAACGGATGATGGCCCAGCCGCTCAAGGTCGTTGAACAATTCCTGAATGCGCGCTGCGTGGCTTACCGGCGGATACAGATAGGGCGCGCTGGCCGGACCCTCCGTGGGATCTATCCCGTGCTGGCCGTGGACGTGATAAAGATGTTCTGCCTTCGTGTAATAAGGCTCGAAGTCCTGATAGCGCAGCGGCCACGCCGGCGAGATGCCCCCATGGTGCGCACCTTCTTCGAAGTCCTCCACCCGGAACCGCAGCAACGCCGCGCCATAAACCTTGGTGTTGCCGCCGACATAATATTGGATGCCGGGATAAAATGCCTTACCGTCCTTGTCATACCAGGTCTCTTTGGCCCGGTATTTGGATTCGACAAACACCGCCTTGGCATCCCAATTGTCTTTCTCGCGAGGCAGGTAGCCACCCCGTTCCAGCAGTAAAATTCGTTTCCCCGATGGCGCCAGATGGTGAGCCAGTGTTCCGCCGCCGGCTCCTGTTCCGATGATGATGACGTCGTAATGATTGTTCATGGCCATAAACTTTTTATCAGAGCACCGGCGCCAGTGATATTGAAACCAGCCCGAGAACAAAGAGTGTGAACATCAGCGCGAGAAGCCACCGGACCTCACTGCCAGCGCCGCGAAACTCTTTCCATACAAAAACGCCCCAGACCGCGGAGATCATGGTATTGCCCTCACCGAGCGAAAATGAAGTTGCCGGCCCCACCATGGGCGTATACGCCGCTACAAAACTACAGATGGTCCCGGTACCCCAGATGAGACCGCCTAGAATTCCCCAGGCATGCGCCGCCGTGCCGCCCCGGAAATAGTCCCTGACGAAAAGCCGCGATCCAGTCACCGGCCAGCGCATGAAGGCGTAATTCAAAGGAAAGTTCGAGGTCAGTGCGCCCAGAGCAAATACGAAGTAGACGCTGTATGGCCCCAGATGATTTTGTCCGGTTAACGCTTTCGCCACGAAGGGGTAGAAGAGCCCAATCACTACGCCACAGAGCAGACTCAGGATAATCCCCTTCGCTCCAGCCTTGCCGCTTTTCGAAAGTCCCCGATAGGCCATCGCATTGGCAGCGATAGCAGCACAAATCAACAGAATCCCGCCGAAGAGCAGCACTCGATTGCCGGCCGGCGAGACCATGTAATTCAGAACCGCCCCGATAACCAGAGCCAGGCCGGCTCCCAAGGGAAACGCAACCGCCATACCTGCCACTGAAATGGCCGCGACCAGGAGCAGGTTTCCGAGATTGAAAATCATTCCGCCAGCGAAGGCTTCCAGCAGCGAGCGAGAGCTTGCCTGCTCGAGATTATGAAAGAAACTTACGGGAGCTGAGGGATCCGTTTGGCCCAGGGTAAGGCCGAACAGAAGCGCGCACCCCAGAATGCCCCACATGTAGTCCCAGTAGAACAACTCGAAGCGCCAGGTTTTATCGATCTTCTGCGTGTTGGCCCAACTGCCCCAGCACAGCATACTGACCAGCATCATCAACAGAGCAACCGGGTAGCTGTGGGGCGTGTACATCGATCAGGCGATTGAGACCATATAGTCGCGCCCTTCCCAATGGTCGCTCGCTTTCCAGAAGAAAGTGAAACGAATGGGAGCCTGCTGCGTTTCAAGAATCGGAATGTCCACAAATTCGACGCCCAAAGTAGTTGGGGAGGAGTGGGTGTCTTTCACGGTCCGCCATTCGTCCGCCGACCAATGCAGCCGGAAGGATGCCTCGGCTTGAATGCGAAGCACGTAGCCGCGTTTAACGTTCCGTACCTGTCGCCGGAACTTCCAGACTTCGAACAATTGACGGCCCGCGCGGCCGCCGAGATACCGTTTGGCAACCTCGGCGATCAGATCGAACATCTTTCCATCCCTGACCGAGCGAAGCAGCCTAATGTACTCTGCGTGAGCCCACATTAAAGGCATTGCCGAGCCCGTTGGCCGTCCACAGTACATGAAGACCTTGGGCTGATCCGCCGCATCCCACGCCTGCTCCGGCAAAAGGCCGGTGGATGATGCGAAGCGTTCCATCGCGCGAGTGAATGGTTTGGCGTCGTGTCCGGCAGCCAACTCGTAATGGCCTCGCTCGCCTGTAAGCAGCGGCCAGACTCGCCCCTGGCCCCAGACAACAAATGGGCCGCCATCTTCCCGCTGTCCATATCCATCGTGGTTGTAGCGGCGCCAGCAGGGCCCGAACGGCGTCTCCACCTTCAGCACGGCGTCCACAACCTTGAGAGAATCAACGATGATCGGATCGTCGGCCCGGCGGATTCCATGACGCACCAGTTCCAGGAAACCGGCATCCACGATTTCCTTGGCCGGAAATACGTGTTGCGCGCCGGGCGCGAGGTTGGCAATGGTGATATTTCCCTGGTTCGGATCTTCGTCAGGAATGGGATTGTTTGCCTGCGCCGGAAGAATGCGCAAGTAATGACGGGCCACGCCTGGAAGGAGGGTCCCCTGCGTTGTGACAGTCCAACTCTCGACATGACATTCCAGGAAATCAGCGTATTCCTCCAGATATTTTGCGGTCGCCTCGTCGCCTTTTTCGCGAGCATAGCAAGCGGCGCAGATCAACGCGGCAATGTTGGACGCCAGCGTGGAAGGAGAATAACCGCTGACCTCCTCCCAGCGTTCCTGCGGAGTGACAGGGCCATGGCGGACGAGATAAGCGGCCGCGCGCAAGACCATGGGGTAAGGGTCAAAGTCCTGCAGGGCGTTCTCGCGATTCAGCCGCCACGCCAGCAGAATGGGAAAGGCAACTTCATCGAGTTGGATTCCCTTCCAAAACGGCTCACCGTCAATCCAGAAGTTCTGGGCGAAGCCTCCACTCTCATGCTGGGAAACATCCAGATAGATCAGTGCCCGTAAGGGCGTGGTGCGATCTCCGGCAGCCAGCATGGCATCGGCGCTGTTGACCATGTCGCGCGTCCACACCAGGTGATAACCACCCTGGTTTTCATCGCCCACCGCTTCTCCCCAAGGGATGGAGAGGGATGCGATAAACGCGCCAGGATACGACTTATCTTCGTGAGCGCGAAGTAAACTGAAGCTCGCCCGATATAAATTACCTCCATCGCCTGAGACTTTCTCCAGCGGCAGAATTCCGGCACTCGATCGCAACCACTGCTCCGCATACCGCTTGCTGTGCTCCGCGAAAGGAGTGCTCAACGTTTGCAGGAGCGTTGACACGGCGTGGTGCTGGCTATTGCCGAACGCCAGGCCCAACGTGAATTCGCGAGTCCCGGTTAAATCCAATTCTCCCGTGAGTGCGATGTTGCCGTTGGGCGCCGAAGCAAACTCCCAGTCCATTTCAAAATTTCGAGCCAGGTCCGTCCAACCGTCGCTCTTCCCGACATAACCGCACGAAACGCGGGAAAAAGGAACCGTCGCCGCCATCGCCAGCCATCTTCTGTCTTTTTCGGCAATCAGAATTGTTCGTCCCGCTACCCGCGCCACATAACCGCTGTTGCCCCATCCTCCTACTTCAAGATGAGGAGCACACAGGGCGTAGAGCCGCAATCTGGAGATGAACGATTCCTCGCCGGTTAGCTTGGTGCGTTGAAGAACACAGGCTAAGTGTGGATCAGCGATGATCTCTTTGACAATGGCGTAGCGTCCGGCTGGATCGGAATTCGTGCAGCGGTATCCCAAACCATGGTCCCAGAGACGCTCCAGTTTGGAATCGAGATCTCGTTTCTCGTCGTGGAAGAAGCTCTTGCCGTCGGTGACCAGATACTGAAGGTCCCGAATCTGTGGCCGGTCCACCGTCGGATAGTAGACTTCGGTGATGACGCCGTTCCAAAAAGTAAACCAAATGCGGCTGGAGGCTGCGTAGGCGGTGCCCACCCCGTCCTTTGCTCCATGCGTCCATCTGGGTTCGATGCCCGGCCATCCAAAAGCCTCCATCATGTTACCTGGCAGAACCGCCTTTCGTGTTGCCCGGGTTCCCCGGAATGTACAGTAACCGCCACGGCGTGCGTCGTATGCAGGATGTCCTTGCCCTTGGCCGCTTCGTCCGCGGTGTCATGAGTCGGACTTGAACGCCGTTTCGTATTCAACGCCGGCGTCTTCGGTGTAGTAGACCGCAACCTTCGTCGATTTTTCAGCCGCTTTGCCCACTTGTTTTCCCGCATCTTTCCGCGGCGGCGACGTGCATCGTATCCTCCTCACCGTACCATGTACCATGGTGACCACGTCCGTAGCAGCAAAGGAGGGCGAAGCCGGCAACAGCGCATCGGCTCACCGCGGCATCAGATGAGTGCGATAGCGCCAACGCCGACTACTAACGGTTCTACAAAAACCGTTCACTCACTCATAAGGAAGAGACGCGGGCGCTCCTCAGGCTTCTTCCGCGCCTCCCAAAGATGTTGCAGGATGGTGTACACCATTAGCCCGGTTTCACCCTCGCCCAGCAGAACATAGCGAAACGACTGCCGCATAAGGTTCTGACGGCTCAGCCCCAGGTAGATCGCTGCCGGGCGCAGTTCTTGGCTGAGATAAGCGACTGCATTCGCCTTGGCGACCGCTTGCGAAGCTTCCACCAGAAACTGGCCGTCTTCCTGCCGGACAGTGATGAGTAGCGGCGACAGGAACTCGCTGCGATTGTCCAAAAGGGTTACGTGCACGAACACCAGCACACCCTCAACGTTGTAATATTTGCGGATCTTAGCGGCCCGGCCGGCGCGGAATTCCTCATCGAGGCTGGACACCGGCACAATGTTCACGTGCTGGTTGGTGATCATCTTCCAGAGCTGCTCGGATTGCGCGTCCGTGAAACGGCATCCTCCCACGCGCAGTTCGGTCGCTCTCCAATAGCGGCTGATGCCGCTCACGGTCAGGATGAACACGATAAAGCAGCTCGCGATAATGATGCCGTCAGGACGTTCCCGAATATTGGTCAAGGTGGTATAGGCAAACACCAGCACCACACCCCAGCAATAGGAGCTGAGCTGGTAGGAGTGTTCCTTCCAAAGCGCGACCGCCGCTGCGCACGCGGCCGAAAACATTAAGACCAGCACGCCTGTGGCGTAGGCACCGCCTTGGGCATCGACGTTGGCGTGGAAGATCAGAGTGACCACCACGTTGCAACCGAAAAGCAGCAATACTAGCGGACGCGTATGGGCTACCCACTCCGGCGCTAGTCCGACGCGCGGCAGGTATCGCGGCACCAGATACAGCAGCCCGGCCATTGCCGACGCGCCGGCGAACCACAGCACCAGAATGGTGGAGATGTCGTAGACGGATCCAAAGACGTTCCCCAGATATTCGTGCGCTATATAGGCGATGGCGCGGCCGCTGGCCGGTCCGCCTTCCCGATACGCCTGCCGCGGAATCAGCAGCACCGTTACGAAACTCGAAACCAGCAGCAGCAGACTCATGATGAGCGCGGCGGTGGCGAGTAGCTTGCGCGTGTTCCGGATGCGCCCGAGCGGTCTGTCAGCGGTTGCATCTTCCGGTGAGCCGGCAATGAGAGGCATCACGGAAACTCCGGTTTCGAAACCACTCAACCCGAGCGCCAGCCTTGGGAATAGAATCACAGCCGCAAGTGCTACCTGCTTCCAATCACCCTGAGCCCTCAGGGCGTCCCGCCAGTGTGGCAACACAAATGGATGTGACGCTATCTCGAATAGAGCCCGAATGAGCACAACCACGTTCAGCAACAGGTAAGGAACGCAGACCGCCGTAGCCAGTCCGATTGCTTCTTTGAATCCTTTTAGAAACACAGCGGCGAGCAGGACCAGCAGAACCAAAGTTATGCGGAGATTCGCGTCGCCGAGGAAGGGATGCAGATAAGGATTTTTCGTGGCGTGCAAGGCTGCGTCGGAAGCAGACAACGTCATGGTGATGACGAAATCCGTCGACGCAAATCCCAGCAGCACCAGGACCATCAGCTTGCTCCACCAGCCCGGCAAGAGGTTCTCCAGCACGGCAATCGAACCCAGGCCCGCATACGAGCGCCCCGCAACCTGGGCATAGACGGGAAGCGCGCAGAGCAGCGTTACTCCCACCAGAACGGCCGTTGCGATGGGAGATAGCGCACCGGCCGCAAGCAAAGCGATGCCGGGTTGATATCCAAGCGTTGAAAAATAATCGACACCGGTCAGCCACATCACCAGATACCAGGGATGGGCGTTTCTGTGAGACTCCCGCGGCGCCGTGGCGTCGTCGCGAAACAACCAGTTCCCCAATGCGGATCGCTGGGGCGCCGAAGTGCCCGCGGTGGCGGCGGGAGGTACGGTTGCCATTTTTGTATTGTGCCAGCTTACCGCGGGACCAGCCGCTACGCGGAATCCTGGGCCGCGTTGCTTCGGGGCGAATGTTTGCGCAGCACTTCCTTCACTTTTTCCACCAGCTCCGCCGCTTGAAAGGGTCTCGGGAAAATCTCAAATCCTTGAAGCGTCTCTCGATCTTCGAGCCCGACGTCGTCGAGAATTCCGCCCACGATCAGCACGGGAACTCCCGGGCATCCCTTGCGCAAGTACATGGCAGCGTCATGGCCCGAGATGCTCTCGGTGTAGTGGCGGACGATCAAGAGGTCGGGAGTGCAGTTTTTCAGGAAGTCCAGGGCGCCACCGATGTCGTGTGCCGTCAGGACGAAGTATCCCGCGGAGTCGAGTGTTTTGGAGATGACCTTGCTGATGTGGGAGTCGGACGCCAGAAACAGAATTGTAGGAGAAAACGCCTTGCGTGGGTTCATCGTTCTTCGCCAATATTAGCGCACACCGGATGCCGCATCGTCCACGTTTGTTATCAATTATGAAAGACAGTTCGTCCAAGTGTTATTACCAGGATCACATACTGACGTACAATAAAACTCGCTACTTAAATGCAAACATTCTCATGATTCGTTGGGTACGAAGGCACATATTTTACTCGTGACGCAGAGCCGCCAGCGGATCAATTCGGGACGCTCGCCTCGCCGGCATATAGCCGGCCAGAATCGCGGCGCTCAGGAGGACGGCAGCGGCCAGCGCCAGGGTTCGCGGATCATTGGGCTGGGTCTTGAACAGAAGCGATTTGACAAGTCGAAACACAACCAGCGCAGCAGGCACGCTGATGGCGAGGCCCGCCGCCGCCAGTATTAGAACGCGGCGCAGAACCATCCAAACCACGGCGCCGCGTTGCGCGCCCAGCGCCATACGGATTCCGATCTCGCCGATTTCCCGCGTGACGTTGTACGACATCGTTCCGTACAGGCCCACGCACGCCATCAGCAGAGCGAGAACCGCGAAACCCGTGCATAGTTTCGCGAACGTAACTTCCCGGCTGATGGTTCGATCGATTTCCGCTGCCTGTGTGGCCACGTTGGTGACCGGTATGCGGGAATCCGCCTCCCGCACGATCTCATGCACACTCTTGACATACCCCAGCGGATCACCCATCGTGTGCAGCGCGTAGGTGACTCGGTCCGGAGAAAACTGGCTGGCCGCTGCGAACACGGTCATCGGACTCCCCTCTTTGAGAGCACCGTACCGCACGTTACCCGACACGCCGACGATTTCGAGATCGCGCTTCTCGTCCAGGAACGTGATGCGCCGCCCCAGCGGATTCCCGCTCCCGAAGTAAGTGCGCGCCAGCCGCTCGCTGATCACTGCAACCGGCGTGGAGCCCGGTTGGTCGCGCTCGTCAATCTCACGCCCGGCCAGGATCGGAATCTGCATCGTGGTGAGGAAATGCGGTCCGGCGGCCATGACGCCTGCGCCTGCGATGGTAACGGCGCCGATCTTCATGGTCCCCCTGTATGCCCCACCGGCGTGGCCGGCGCTGATGATCGAGGATTGCGAAAGCGTCGCGCTGCTCACTCCGGGAATCGATTCGAAACGCTTGCGCAGGTTTGCGTAAAAAGTGACGATCTCCGGGTCGCGATGCCCGGCCTGGCGCGCATTCAACGAGAACAGAAGGATATTCTCTCGGGCGTATCCCAGTTGGATGGAGTGCAGCTGGTTGAGTGTCCGGACAAACAGGCCCGCGGCCACCAGGATGAGAAACGACATCGCGATTTGGGCGACCACCAGAACGTGCTGGGCGCGGCGGCGTGATCCACCGCCACGGCCATTCTTGAGCGCGGGCAGAACGTCCGGACGCGTCGATTGAATTGCTGGAACAAGGCCAAATAACAGGCCGCAAACCACTGAGAGCGCCGCCGTCGCGCCCAGCACGCTCCAGTTCAATTCCGCGTGCAGCGTAAAGTTCTCCTGCCCGTGGGAGAACAGAAACGTCAGCGATCGCACGCCCCAGATCGCAAACAAGACCCCCAGTGCTCCGCCGATTGACGCCAGCATCACACTTTCGGTAAGCAACTGCCGCACGACGCGGAACCGTCCCGCTCCCAGGCTGAGCCGGACCGCCATTTCGCGCCGTCGCGCGGCGGCCCTAGCCAGCAGCAGATTGGCGATGTTCGCACACGCCACCGCCAGGATCAATCCCACCATAGCCAGGAGTACGTACAGGGGCTTTGAGTACTGGCGGCGCAGGCTGCCCAGGCCTTCGGCGCCGGGATTCAGAATTAACGCGGGTAGTTTGGCGCGCTCACCGTCGGTCGTCGCGGTGGAGGCAACCCATTGATGGAAGCGAGGCGCCAGTGCTGCCTGCGCCTGGAGCATGCTCACGCCGGGACGCAGGCGGCCCATCATTTCGATCCAGTAGAAGTTTCCGTCGCCATACATGCGAGCTGCTGCGGCGCCGTCGACGAGCAGATTGGTGTGCAACGGAAGGTAGAGGTCCGGCGCCGCCGCGGGGTCCACTCCAAAGAATTCCGGCGGCGCGACGCCGATCACGGTGAAGGGCACGTTGTCGACGAGAATCGATTGTCCAATCGCATTCGGCGCTCCTCCAAAGCGATTTTGGCTGGTCGCAAAACTGATTACGGCCACCGGCGCTGCGCCTGGACGGTCGTCTTCGGAATCGATCAGACGTCCCGCGGCAGGTGAGACTGCCAGGCCGCGAAAATACTCGCCGGTGACGTATTCCGCGCCGGCGTTCATCGCCTGCCCATGGACCACCAGATTTTTGTGTAGTCCGTTGAAGTATCCGAAAAGCATGGAAAAGACCGGATTGTCCTCGCGAAGCGTCTCGCCAAGCATCTCGTATGCTCCGTACGGAAACATCCCGCTGACCATGGCGCCTTTGTCGCCCGGCCAGCACATGCCTTGTACCCCGTGCATGACGTGGACCCATTCCTTGCTGCCCTCCTGGGGCGGCCGGCTATGCCAATTCAGGACCACCAGCGACTCGGGATCGGCCACCGGCAGCGAGCGCAACAGAATCGATTCCATGAAGCTGTAGATCGCCGTATTCGCCCCGATGCCGAGCGCCAGCGACAAGACCGCCAGGGCGCTGAATGCCTTGTTGGCGGTGATGGTGCGACAGCCATAGCGGATATCCTGGCCAAATTCCGACAAGAACCGTGTCACCCAAATCTCCCGCGACTCTTCGCGCTTCAGCCCGGCGTTGCCAAATCGCCGGCGCGCTTCCGCCCTGGCGCGCTCCGCCGTCATGCCGTCTGCCTCGAGTTCCGCGGCTTTTTCCGCAAGGTGGAGTTGCATTTCCTCACCAAGCGCCTCGCTGCGCCTGGCGCTTTCCATCCAATACCTCAGCCGTCGTATCAACACGTCCGTCACTCCGCTCCCATCACACGGGCGATTGCCAGCGTGAGTTTGGCGTACTTCCGGGTTTCAACCGCCAGCTGTTTGCGGCCAGCCGCAGTGATTTTGTAGATCCTAGCCCGCCGATTATTCGACGTCACGCCCCAGACACCGTCGATCCAGCCGTTGAGCTCCAGCCGCTGGAGAGCCGGGTACAGTGAGCCTTCCTCGACCAGGAGCTCGTCGTCGGACGATTGCTGAATGAACTGGAGTATTCCGTACCCGTGGAGATCGCGGCACGACAGCGTCCGCAGAATCAACATATCCAGTGAACCGGGTAACGAATCGTTCTTCCGCGGCTTGCGTCCCATACCAAGAATTCTTAGCTTACAGCCGCGAGAATACGCGAGTCAAGATCAGAAGACGATTGCGAGGCGCCAAAATCCGGCGTCTACTGTTTCATCCCGGAAGCCTGCAGGCGCTTCAAGAGCTTCGTCTCGCTCCGGCCGACGGGAACGATCGGGATCACTTCCAGTTCCATGGTGTCCCCCTGGTCCGAGACTGCGAAGCGCCGTTTGACCACTTCCGAACCCTTAGTCTCAAGTTCAATCAGCTTCGGACCGCTGAACCACATGGATACCGTCGCTTGCCGGCCGGAGTCCTTGATCTTGCATTCGCGGCCCATTGCATTGCACTCAAACTCAGAGAGCTTCTGATCGCCTTGCGAATAGGAAACATGGATGGCGTCACCCTTCTCCTGCAGAACCCATACAGGAGCCGGCCCTTTTCCCGCTTCATTCTGAACCTGCCAAGCGCCGCTGAGTTTTAAATGCTCTCCGCTGTCGGCCGCCCATGCGGTAGCGGCAAATACCGAAACCGCGAACACAGCCATACCCGTCGTCATTTCCCTTTCTCCTTTCACAGCCACTGGTATATCCAGTAAACTGCGATGGAGTTCTTCTGGCCATCCCTGCGATACTGTAGATGCCCATTAAGATATCTTAATTATATTCGCGGGCTGCTCAGCTTTTTGCCAGAGACTCGGCTAAGTGAAGATGTTCTTCGAGTGTGGGAATCATCTTACTGGCGTACGCTTTGACCTCGGCATCACGGCCATGCGCGGCTTCGCGTCTGAATAAAGCCAGCGCCCTTTCATGATCCAGCACTTCGTCCTTAAGAAATTGACGATCGAAAGCTCTGCCTTTCGCCTGCGCCAGATCGCGGATCGCTCTGTCACGCTGAGCGTCAATTCCTTTCGGGACCGTGGCGCCGATCTTGCTCGCCAAAGTCGCTAATTCTTTATAGGCGTTGGTATGATCGCGGTTCAGCTTTTGCCCAAAATCGCGAACGCTGGTCTTGGCAGCCGTATTCTCAGCCATCTGACCCAAATGCGCCTCTGTCATATCGGCATCGGCGGCCAGTTCCAGGAATTTCTTATCGCTTGTACTCAACTTACTGCCGGTCTGCCCGAAGGCGAGCGCACCCAAAAGCGCGCAGCCGCAAACCGAAGCCAGAATCATTTTCACATGCATAGTTATCTCCTTAGATGGGTGAGGAGACCGTCTACGGGCCCCCTCACGATGAACATCAACTAGCGGCCAGATAGCGAGTGCTGTTAACCAGTCACTTGGATGGTGCGCGCAATGTCGCCGGCGCGCTCCGGAACATAGCGAACCGAAACGGTTTTCTTGGTGTCCTGGTTCAGGTCCTTTAGCGCAATCTTGTGGTCCCCGGATTCGATGTGCGTCGCTGCTGTAACACGCAGATCGAACGGAACGCCATCGGGCCCTCGTACGATTACCAGATCTTTAGCCGGGACAACCATCATGATCTTCCCAGCGAGTGTTTCGGGTGGCCAAGCCGTGCGCTCGGTTTTCGCCGCGGTGGCATTAGCCCCGGCGGGTTCTGCCTTCGATTTCTCGGCGGCGGTGGCCGAAACCGTGAGCATAAACAGACAAACAACAAGACTTAGTGAACTCCACATCGTTTTCATCATGAATCACCTCCAGTTGTAAACTCGGACGTCATGGTTCAAACTCCGTTCTGTTAGACGCGTTACTGGGAATTTTGAAGATACCGTCGAGACTGTAGTAACGAGCATCACGATTTGCCTGCGCGCCGATTGCCAATCGGCGCAAAACGGGCGGATTAACAATCCGCCGCAGGATACCATCCTGCCCCACAACCAAACTGGCGGCTCAGCCGAATAATTCCATATCGTCAGCGAAGGTATCCAGGATGTCCTTGCGTGTAATGACCCCTTTCACGTTAGCCTCGGAGACTGGTCCGTCCCCGCACGAAACCAAGGCAACCGCCGCGCCGCTGGCACGCATCTTCGCAACCACGTCCCACACCGACATTGTTTGCGGGACCGTGACGTATTCTTGGGGCGATCCGTCTTTGTTCGCGGCCATGACTCGAGCTAATTCCTCCGGACTAAGCGGATGCATGATACCCGCCGCCCGCCGCGAGAGTTGAACATCGGCGCGCATTGTTTCCGGGACAAATTCGCCACGCAGAGTGAGTTTTCGCGTATAAATGCTATCTGCAATCAGGCTTCTCCGCACTCCAAAGCTGATGGCGACAGTTAACGTCATGGGGACGATCACCGTGTAATCGAGAGTCATCTCGAAAATCATGACGATTGCGGCCATCGCCGCGCCGGTGGCGCCGCCCACCACAGCGCCCATGCCTGCGACGGCAAACGCAGCCGGGCTAACGTGAAGAGTGGGAAACAAATGGTTGAGAACCACGCCCCAGATCGCTCCGGACGTCGCACCTAAGAACAACGCGGGAGAAAACACGCCGCCGGAGGCTCCCGAACCGAGAGTGAGCGAAGTGGCCAGAAGCTTTGCAGCAAATAGTAGCAGCAGCAGGTACGCCGGATAGCCGACGCCAGTGAGCAAATCCTGGATGGTGGCATATCCGACGCCCTGGATGTAATAGTGACCGAAGAAGTACATCAAGGTGTACATGAGTGCACCAACCATCAACATTCCCGTCATGTGCTGCACATAGTAACTGGCCTTGACGTACTTCTCGAAAATCTCCTCGCCTTTGTAAATGCACCATATGAACAGTGCCGAAACCAGCCCGGCAAGAGCGCCGAGGCCGGCGTACGCGACCAGCAAGAGAGGTTTCGCGACCACAAAGTAGGACGACTGCAGGGCCGGGATCGAAAACGAGGGATGCGGCCCGAAGTAAAGCTGCCCAACGTAGGTTGCGGTCGCCGTTGCGGTCACCACCGGTACCAGGGTCCTTGCACTGACCTCATGCAGAATAATCTCCATAGCGAAAAGCACGCCGCCCACTGGCGTGTTGAAGGTCGCGGCGATTCCCCCGCCGGCTCCCGCGGCGATTAAGGTGATTCGCTGCCAAACGGGTAAGCTCAGTATCTGGCCGATGGTGGATCCGAATGAGGAACCGATTTGTATGATCGGCCCTTCCCGGCCGATCGACGCTCCACTGCCGATCGAGAGGGCCGAAGCGAGGGCTTTGACCACCGATACCGCGGGCCGAATGATTCCCTTGCGATGATAGACGGCATCCATGACTTCCGGAACACCGTGACCCTTCGCTTCCGGAGCGAAGTTCTTGACCAAGAATGAAACGCCCAGCGCGCCGGCAACGGGCACCAGAATGACCCACGGGCCCCACGGACTGGGTGGCGTATGAACGTTGGCGTCGTACGCTGTAGAGAATTTTCCGAAAAACAGGAAGTTGTGAAAAATACTGATGAGCGCCCGGAATACAATAGCTCCAACGCCGGCTACTACACCCACCAGAATGGAGAGCACCCACAAGCCAGGTGCATTCAGCGTCCGTACTTTTATCGATCCTAAAATCTTAGGTTGCACGGTACTATCACAAGATTAGCGGTTCTACAAAAATCCGGTCAGTCACTTTGGGAAAAAAAAGAAGACGCCTCGTGGCAAATTCGGTTGGCAGGCGGAAGCGCCTGCCCCACGTTGGTCCCAGTGGGGCAGGCGCTTCCGCCTGCCAACCCGGCGTCTTAACGGAGCCGGTGCCTTGTTGTTGCGCCTACGCCATCCAACCAGCATCGCGGCAAGAAAGAGGGCGCTACTTAGCCAGCGATGGGATGGGTTCGCTGACCTTGCGCCCATCTCGAGATAGCAGCTCCATCTGTCCTTGCAAAACGCTTTCCTGGAGCGCCCGCGCTTTGGCCATCTCGGCACTGGCTTCTTTTTGCCGTCCGGTCAGCGCATAAGCGCGGCCTAATTGGTAATGGTAATTTCCGTTCTTCGGCGCCAACTCAATCGCGCGGCTAAGATGCGGGATAGCGCGCGCAGGCTCTCCCTTTTGCATATAGGCCTTCGCGAGCGCGGAGCGCAATGTGGGGGCGTCCGGATTGTGGGCGACGGCCTTCTCCAGCAGACGGATAACGCCGTCAGCATCGCCCAGGTTGAGCTTAATCCTGCTGAGATCCTCAAAAGCCCACGGGTCGTTTGGACTTATTTCCGTTTCTTTTTGAAACTCCGCAGCGGCCGCGTCCAGTTTGCCTAACTTCTCATTCAGGACTCCCAGGAAGTAATGCGAATATGGCAGGCTGGGATCGCCGGCGGCGGCCTTTTCCAACTCCGGACCTGCGCTGGGGAAATCGCCCAAAGCCAGATAGGCTTTTCCGAGCAACAGGTGTAAATGCGGCGTGTCGCCACCGGCCTGGAGCAGCGCGGCGAAGACCTTTCGCGCGTCGTCCGCGCGCTTCACCTTTCCGTAGGAAACACCCAGCATAAACAGGTATTCCAGATCGTTTTGCTCCCGCTCTTGAAGTGGAGAAAGCTCGACGACGGCGGCGTCGAATTCATCCATCATGAAGTGGCACATGCCTTTTAGGTAGTGCGCTTGCAGGTTCGCTGGATCGCGCGAAAGGACCGTCGCGAAATACGGCACAGCTTGTTTGAACTCGCGCTGCTTGTAGTAAGCCAAACCGAGATTCAAGTCTATGCCGGTCATTGCCGGCGCCAGCTCCTTCGCCTTCTTCAGTGCCTGAATAGCGTTATCCAGTTTCCCGGCACGCAAGTAGACCACACCCAAGTTGGTGTACACGCCGGCCGATCGCACACCCATTTTGATCAGTTGGCCGAAATCGCGTTCGGCATCTTCATATTTGCCGGCAGCGAGCGATTGCTGGCCGCGTTCAAACAGCTCTTTCGTGCTGGAGATTTCAGCCTGCTGGCCCAGCAATACGCAGCCAGCGAAGACGGCGGCAATGAGAGCCCGCGCCATAAAGCGAAGTCCATGTTAGCACCAGCCTTTCTCGGGCAGCGGAACTTCCTGACAAAAGAATCATGGATTCCGATAGACCCGTTTTCGCGATGTTCGATAACCTCGCCGGCGGAGGGACATATCCATGGCTCGGCATCGGATTGGACTCATCGGCTGTGGATGGATCGCGCCGTTTCATGTTGCCGGACTGAGCGATTTGGGACGCGAGGGAGAGATCGTGTGGGTTGCCGATCCCAATGAAGAGCAGGCCCGCGCCCTGGCGCGCGAGGCTGGAGCGAAGGCCATCACCGATTATCGTACGGGCCTCCACGATATCGATTGTGCTTTCGTTCTGGTTCCCCATCATCTGCATCCGCAAGTCACCATGGATTGTCTGGCGGCCGGATGCCATGTGCTTCTCGAAAAACCAATCGCCAATAGCCCGGCCGAAGCCGACAGCATCATCGCCGCGGCTGAGCGGGCCGGAAAAACATTGATGGTGGCGTACCCGCATCGCTATAAGAAAAGTTTCCGGCTGTTCAAGCAAATCATCGACAGCGGCCAATACGGCAAGCTGATCATGCTGGACAGCCTGATGGACGATTCGGTGGAGGGGTATCTGGCGGAATGGATGACGCGCAAAGCCACTCTGGGCGGCGGCTGCCTGTTCTCGGCCTCCGGCCATCAATTGGACATAATGTTGTGGATCAGCGGCGATGTCCACGCCGCGTACATGGTGGGGACGCGGGGGCGCGTGCCGATGGAGGGTGAAGATACGGCTGCGTGTATTCTCAAATTCAAGAACGGCTCCATCGGCATCGCGCGCCACACCTGGGCTTCACCCCACATCCGGATCTGGTACACCATGGAAGCCATGTGCGAGAAGGCGCATCTCATCCTCACTTGCACGCCGCTGGGAGATCAGAATACGGAGGGTGTGCATTGCGCCTGGCGAACGCGAATTGTCGCCCTCGGCAAGCAGGAGGAAGTGCTCTTGGAAAGCAGCGAAGGATTGGATCTGGCGCCCGAGATCGAGCACTTCTTCGAGTGCGTAGATACTGGGCGCAGGCCTGATACGGACGGAATTATGGCGCGCAGGGTCTCCGCGGCGGTGCTGGATGCCTATCACCGCGCCGGAGTGGATGGCGCCAATGTATAGTCTGGTGCTTCGCAACGGGCATTTGATCGATCTGTCTCAGAATCTCAACCGCGTGACCTCTGTGGCAATCGAAGATGGCCACGTGGCGGCGATCGGTGACGAATTGGGTGCTGGCCTGGATGAGAAAGATCTGCGCGGCAAGTACGTCTGCCCGGGTCTCATTGATCTTCACGGGCACTGGTGGGAAGGCAGTTCCTGGGGAATCGATCCGGATATTGGCCTGAATCACGGTGTGACCACCGCCGTGGATGCGGGCACCACCGGCTTCATCAGTTTTCCAGCATTCCGCAGGATGCAAGTGAGCGCCGCTACCGCGCGTGTTCTCGCCTTTGTGAACATCAGCGCCATTGGAATCCCGACCACGCTGGTAGGCGAGCTCGAAGACATCCGCTTCGCCCGGCCGATCGAAACCAGCCGGGTGATCGAAACCAATCGCGACCTGTGCGTGGGCGTGAAGATTCGCGAAGGAACCATGACTGGAGTGCACGGAACAGAAGCGTTGGAGAAGGCCCTGGACGCGGCGAATTCAACGAACCTGCCGTTGATGGTTCACATCACCAAGGGCGCGGACACTCGTGATATTCTGCGAAAGTTGCGCCCCGGCGACATCGTGACGCATTGTTTCCAGGGACGAGGCGACGGGATTCTCAGCTCCGATGACCACCGTTTGCTACCCGAGGTAGTGGACGCGCGAAAACGGGGCGTCCAGTTCGACGTCGGTCACGGCGCGGGCGCTTTCAGTTGGGACGTGGCACGCCGCGCGTTCGAATATTTCTTTTATCCGGATACCATCAGCACCGATCTACACCGCTTTTCCATCGCGCGCTGGGCCTTCGACATGCCTTCGGTGATGTCCAAGTTCTTGCACATGGGCATGCCGCTCCAGGATGTCATTCTCAAATCCACCTGGGCTCCGGCGCAAGCGATCGGCCGCGGGGACCAACTAGGAACGCTCAAACCGGGCGCCGTGGCCGATATTTTCGTTTTCGATCTGGAGGAAGGTCACTTCGCGCTGGAAGATACGCACTTACGCACCGAGACGGCCTCGCGCCGCATCCGGCCGTTCTTGACGATCAAAGCAGGGAAGGGAATTGAGCCTGGTAGTTATCCGATTCGGTTGCGAGAGTTCGAGGAGTGCGACCGGGACGTTTTTCGCTTCGTCGAAGAGACCGCCGGTCAGCGCGGCGCGATGGGGAAAATCAACGCCGAGGGATGATCGCAATTGTCCATCAGCGCGCCGCGGAAGTGCCTGCTTTATCCTGCGTCGCTTCGAGCAGTAATACCGCGTCTTCGCTGGCCAATGCCGGAGTGAGCGGGCGGAGGCCTGCATTGGGAAAAACGCCGGCAACCGTGGCCTCGCCAGTCTCCGGATTAATCCAGGTGGCCCGAACATTTTGAGAAGTAGTGATTTTGCCAAAATCGACCGTCACGGGATTGCGCGTGCTCAGGTAAACAATCGCCCAGTCGCCGTTGGTGGAGCAAGCCGCGGCATTCAGGTCCTTGTCGCTTCCGTGCCCCAGCGCGATCACGGATTGATCGGGCAGCAGGGTCCACCAAGTATGTGCCGAAAGAATCTGCTTCAGGATACCCATCTGCCTGGCGCCCGGCGAATCCAGAGACTGGCGCCAGGTGGGATTCTTCCGCCACATATCGTTATGGCCATACGTATGAAAACCGCCCGCGAGAAAAGCCCACCAGGCTTGCTTACGCACCACCAGCGGCGTAATGGGACGGCTGGGATATTCCGGGCCCTCTTCATACGCGCCTTCAGCCAGCACCACCGGTTTCACGGGAAGGCGGCAGTAGTCGGCCAGGACCAGGGAATGAATCCGCCAATAATCGCTCCAGGTTTGGATGGTGTTATAGGCAAGCCATTTCTCGGTATGGAAGTAACTGGAGGAGTTTCCACCGCCGGGATGGAACGTGATCAGATGCTCGCCGCCATCGCCCTCCTGAAGTCCGGCCGCCAGGGCCTTGGTAATCTCGGGATACTCCGACGATTTCAAATCGAACCCATTCACCCAGATTAAATTCGGTATGTTCTTATACCGGCGGCCCAGCCAGCGGCCGTATTCGCGAGCATTGGCTTCGGTAAAAATGTGCTGCTTCTTGACGAAAGTTCCGGACGTTCCTCCGGTCGGCATGATGGCGAGAATCAGATTCTTGCTGCGTGCGACGGCCAGCACCCGATCGATGTTCTTGAAGTACGATTCGTTGGGCGTGGCCGGATTCCAGTTGAGAAACGGGAGGTTGCCGCCAACGTCTTCCGAGACCGGCTTCATGCCGGGTCCGCCGGTAAAGACCATCATGACATTGATGATGGTGAACCCCTGGCGGGCGCGGTGATCCAGATATTCTTCCGCCTCCGCCGGCGTATAGAGATTAGGGATGGTCCAGGCAGTATCTCCCAGCCAGAAGAACGGTTTTCCGTCGCGGACGAAATAGTGCCCCTTGGGAACGAGTATCGGAGCGGCGATGAGCGTTCCAGCGAACGCGATTCCGGCAAGTAGTCTCAAATATCGCTGCATGTTAGTCCGCAACATCCTAGCACTGAATTTTTGAGGAATCGTCCGCGACGCCGGTTTCCGTCTCTCCAAAAGCGTGACTGTCCAGGCAAGCTGAACGATTGGCTATGCGCCTTGTCTGGCGGAGGCCATCGTCTTTTGACAAAGAAAAAGAAAATCGTGATAGACCCATTTTGGCCCTCGGGTTACTCTCACCACAGGTTTCTCGCACGTCCAGCCGGTCGTGCTGCACCCGCAGGCGGGCCAGGTCCGCTTCCCCGCTGGTGCAGATGGAGTGGTGTGGCTGAAATGAAAGGAGCACCCCGTGAGAACATTGGTTGCGATAGCAGGCGCGATGATTTTTCTGGCACCTTTTGGCGCCAGCGCACAGGATCTCGCCAACATCAACGGCACAGTCACGGACCAATCCGGTGCGGTGGTCCCAGCCGCCAGCGTTACGGTCTCGAATCCCGACCGGGGGTTCGTGAGAAAACTGGTTTCTGACTCGCAGGGCGAGTACACGGCAGCGCGCGTTCCTATTGGAAGCTACGTGATTACTGTCGAAAAGCCAGGGTTTCAGAAACTGGTGCGCAGCGGGATCACGCTGCAGGTAGGGCAGACGCTTCGAGCGGACCTGCAACTGCAGATAGGCTCCGCCACGCAGGAAGTGGTGGTGAATGCGAGCGCCACGCACGTGGACACCGAATCGGGAGCGATTTCCGATGTAGTGACCGGCGCGCAGGTCAGCCAACTGAACTTGAACGCCAGGAATTTCGCGAATCTGGCCACACTGGTGCCGGGCGCGGCTACGCTCGGCAGCGGATTTGATTCCTCGCATGTGGGCGTGCTGGCGGACGCCGCCATTTCATTCAATGGCCTTCCCGTAAACATCCAGAACTGGGAAGTGGATGGCACCAACAATATCGATCAAGGCTCCGGCAGCGGTTCCATCATGACCTATCCCAGCGTCGATTCCATCGCCGAATTCCGGGTTTCCACGTCGAACTACAGCGCGGAGTTCGGGAAATCTGGAGGCGCGAATATCGAGGTGGTAACCAAGTCCGGCACGCGCGATTTCCATGGAACCATGTTCGAATTCGTCCGCAACGACGATTTCGACGCCAATGACTGGTTTATCAACCGCACCATCACCGGCGACGGAAGTTCCGCGCCACAAACGCCGCTGAAACGGAACAATTGGGGATTCACGTTAGGCGGGCCCGGTTTACATCCCCGGGCATTACAACCACGACAAGAACAAAACCTTCTTTTTCGTCTCCGAAGAGTGGCGCTCGAATCGGGAGGGAACCGTCATCAGCTCCAGCGTTCCCACTCTGCTGATGCGCCAGGGCGATTTCAGCCAGTGCGATCCGGCGTCATCGAACTACAACGTAGTGGCAGCTTCCGGTTGCGCCATCCCCATTAACCCGAACACGAATTTGCCCTATCCAGGCGATAAAGTCCCCGTTGACCCGAACGCCCAGGCATTACTCAACGCACTGGTGCCATTGCCCAACAATGGGATCAACACGTACACCGCGGCTCCCAGCCTTCCCACCAATTTCCGGGAGGACATGTTCAAGATTGACGAGAACATCACCGACAACATCCGCGCCTTTTTCCGCTATACGCAAGACGCCTTCGATGCTGATTTCGTCCCCACGCTGTGGTCTTCGGCGAACTTCGGAACGGTTAAATCCAGGTGGACCAGCCCAGCGAAGTCGGCCGTGTTCCACCTGACGCAAAGCATCCGTCCGGACTTATTGAACGAATTCATCGCCAGTTTCTCGGCGGACGTGAACACCGTAAATAATTTCACGGGATTTGACTCCCCGGCGGGATCCATCAACAAGCCCGCCGGTTTTGCGATGAGCACCTTCTTTCCGGCCAATGAACTTCAGCCCAAGCTGCCCGGCATCTCGTTAGCCGGGGGCGTGCCTTTTAATTTTTCCGAATCCACCGGTTTCGAATTTTTCTTTTGGGACCCCCAGCCCGCCCTCAAGGACAACCTGGTGTGGACCCACGGAGGGCACACGCTGAAAACGGGCTTCTTCCTGCTCTATAACCACATCAATACCACCACCAACATCGGCTACAACACGCAAGGCTTTCTTTCGTTCGGCCCCGGCAACGGCTCGGCCATCAGTACCGGAAACGCGCTGGCGGACATGGACCTGGGGCGCATTGCGAACTATCAGGAGTACGGCAGAGTAGTGGATGGCAGCCTGGTGGGCGGCGCGGCGCTGGGTCACTGGCGGCAATGGGATTTCGAACCCTACATCCAGGACGATTGGCATGTGACGCCGCGGCTTACGCTGAACCTGGGCCTGCGCTACTCCTGGCTGACTGCGTTTCACGACGTTGAAAATCCCACCAACGATTCTCTCTTCGTCCCCTCGCTTTACAATCCGGCCAAGCAGGCGCAACTGGATTCCAACGGCAACCTGATACCGGGCAGCGGAGCCAACTACCTGAACTACGGCAACGGCCTTGAGCAGTGCGGCTCCGGAGGAGTTCCGGAAGGCTGCTACAAACCCCCTCGCGGCACGTTATCGCCGCGCTTCGGTTTCTCTTGGGATCCATTCGGAAACCGCACCACGGCCATCCGCGGCGGATACGCACTCACCTGGGATAGCGGCAATCCGTTGCACAACGGCGCCGGCTTTAATGGAAATCCTCCAACCGCGACGAATTTGTACGGCTATAACATTCTTGGATATCAGAACGTTGAGCCCGGTCCGCTAGGCCCGGCTAGCTTCTCGAATGTGAACGTTACCAGCTGGCAGGAGATCCAGCAGTTCAATGTGGGCATCCAGCATCAGTTCCGTGGCAACAACGTGCTGAGCGTCAGTTATGTGGGAACGCTGGGCCATCACCTGCAGCAAAACGTGAACATCAATCAGGTACCGGTGGGGCTGGGCACGGAAAACGTTCCAGCACTGGCCGGCACGCCCGGTTGCGATTCAAAGGGAAACTGCAATGTACAAAATATCCTGATCAACAATCTGGAGCCCACGGTCTTCTTCACGCCATATCGCGGTTATGCCGGCATCGCACAACGCCAGATGACCGGGAACTCCAACTACAATTCGCTCCAAACGAATTTCCGCCACGCCTTCAGTTACGGCCTCACGTTCCAGGCGGCTTACACTTGGTCGCACGAACTGGACAACATGTTTCAGGGCGGCAGCGCCAATTCCGGAGGCACCAACGGCATCAATGATTACGACTTACAGCGCTGGTACGGAACTGGCGGATTGAATCAGTCTCAGATCTTGATCCTGAACTACGTCTACGAGCTGCCGTTCTTCAAGGGCGCATCCAACCATTTGGTCCGCTACGCGCTTGGCGGCTGGGAAATCAGCGGCATCAGCAGTTTCCAAACTGGCACGCCGATAAGCGTCTATTGCGGGATCAACGGTTTGTCCACGGGAGTGGGCGGACCCACGGGTTGCAACTCTCTGGGGCCGCTTGGCATCAAGAAGGGCACCGTGGATGACCCCCAATTCGGTCCAACACCCAGCTGGTTCGATCCCAGCTTGCTCGGTCAGGTGACCACGGCCCAGCTTGCGGCGAACAATGAACCAGGGATGTTCGGCTACCTCGGAAAATACGCCCTGACTGGGCCCGGCCGCAATAATTGGGATCTGGCCCTGATGAAGAACATCGCGTTGCCGTGGTTCCGGGGGGAGCACAGTTCGCTGCAGTTCCGCGCGGAGAGCTACAACACCTTCAACCATCCGCAGTGGACCGGGATAAACATTTTTTGCAGCAGCACCACCACTCCCGGCGGCGCTTGCAATGGCAACCAGAACATTGGAAACGGCGAGGTTGCCAGTGCCGCCCCGCCGCGTATCCTGCAACTTGGCTTGAAGTTTATTTTTTGATGCGCGGAACCCTGCCAGTCGGCTATGATTACTGGGTACGGAGGGCGAAATGCCCATGCGAGCGGAAAGAACCGTGACCTGGCAGAGCGTCGACACGTTCGTTGACCGCCAGATCAACTCCGAGAAAAATCACGTGTGGCCGTTCGCCAACGCGTACCCGGTAGATGTTCGCTTCCTGATCCTGGACCGGCGGCACGACGTACCATTGCACCGGCCGGATCATCTGGAGGTAGTGATTTTCGAATCCGGCGAACTCGGCTACGAAGTGGAAGGCCGTTCCTGCACGGTGCACAAAAACGACGTAATCGTAGTGGGCGACCGTATCCGCCATCGTTGCCTGCCGCTGGGCGCATCGCAGCGCGAGGCTAGATCAGTGGTGCTCTCGTTTCTTCCGAATCTGCTGCACTCGGGCGCGCCTCTGGGCGACGACGTGCAGTATCTGATGCCGTTCACTTTGCTCGGTTCTTCGTTTCCAAATGTGATTCCGGCAGGCACCGGGCTTTCGCGCGAGATTCTGGACTTCGTGGAACGTATCCGGAATGAATTGCCGGGGGCTTCCGAGCGCTCTCGCCTGGCCATCAAAACGTATTTGAAGATGATTCTGCTCTCGCTGGTGAACCACTATTCGGAGCTGGGCGTCACGCGCGAGTCGATCTACCAGCATGAGAGCAACGCGCGCCGGCTGGCGCCGCTGCTGGAGCATATCGAGCAGCGTTACAGCGAGCCGATCCGCGTAAACGACGCCGCCCGCCTATGCGCCATGAGCGACTGCTCATTTATGCATTTGTTCAAGGATGTAACCGGGCAGTCTTTTGTGGCCTATCTGAATAGCTTCCGCGTCACCCGGGCGCAGGAACTGCTGGCCTTGAGCGATCAGGCCATTTCCGAGATCAGCCTGGAAACCGGATTCTGCAACCAGAGCTACTTCGGTGTCATCTTCCGGCGCAGCACCGGTATGACGCCGCTGCAGTACCGCATCAATCATCGGCGAGCGAAACCTGGTTCACGCAAGTAAGGCACCGGCTCCGTTGAAGACGCCGGTTGGCAGGCGGAAGCGCCTGCCCCACTGGGGGCTTCCGCCTGCCAACCGATTTTTTCTGCTTCTAAACCGCGGTCAACCCGCCGTCTACCGTGAAAATGCCACCCACGCAGTAATCTGAATCCTCGGAAGCCAAAAAAACCGCGATGCCGGCCAGATCTTGCGGCGTCCCCAATCTACGCGCGGGCGCGATCTCGGCGAAATGTTTCCGCATCTGAGGATCGGAAAGCTCAACCGCATTCATGGGTGTGTCGATGGTGCCTGGAACAATCGCGTTCACCCGAATGTGCTGGGGCGCGTAATCGGCCGCCATGGCTCGCATCAGCCCGATCACGCCGCCTTTGCTGGTGCTATACGCAGTCAGGCGAGTGAATCCGAATATACCCGTTGGGGACGCCACGTGAATCACGGACCCGCTGCCTTGGCGCAACATCGCCGGGATGACGTACTTCGAGCACAGCCAGTATCCGCGCAGATTGACGGCCATGGTGCGGTCCCAAGCCTCATTGCTTAACTCATGCGCCGGCGCTTCCTCACTCGCCAGCAGCACCGCGGCGTTGTTGCACAGAATATCGATTCGCCCATAGCGTTCAAGAGCTGCCTCGGTCATGGCGCGGACTTGCGCTTCGTCCGAAACATCCGTTTGGACGAACAGCGCTTGGCCACTTTTTGAAATAGCTTGCGCGGCGGATTTTCCGTTGGCGGCGTCTATTTCAGCGACTACCACGGCAGCTCCTTCCGCGCCGAAACGCTCCGCGATGGCCCGGCCGATACCAGCGCCGGCACCGGTGACGATGGCGACTTTGTTCTTCAATCGCATGCTTACCTCATGCTCAGTTTTCGCTTGAAGCCGCCAGTCTGCACGGCCAGATACACGATACCTGCTACTGTCCACCATGCGCCCACGCGCATAGCCAACGGCGAGATGCTCAGCCAGATATAGAAGCAAATCGCAAAACCGAACACCGGGCAAATGAGATTTGTCCAGATGCCGGAGCCACGCCTTTCCCGCAGGCGCACAAAGTAGTGGCTGATCACCGACACGTTCACCGCCATGAACCCCAAACAGGCGCCGAAGTTCACCAGTTCCGCGCTCTGGTCCAAGTCGAAAATCAGCGCTCCCACGCAAGCGATGGCGCCCATCAGGAGAACACTGTAGATAGGCGTGCGCAGGACGGGGTGGACGTAGCCGAACAAAACGTGCGGCAGCCGGCCATCTCGCGCCATGCCGAACAAAAGCCGCGATGCGCTGGCTTGGCTGGTGATGCCGCTAGCCCAGGCTTGGCCGATCACCAGAAGCGCAATCAGGAAGAACAAGCCCGCGCCCCCAATCAGACGCCCGATGTCGGAGAAGGCAGTTTCGATGGGATTGAACTTCGAGTAATCCGGCCAAATCAATTGGCCCAGATAGGTCTGAAGAATGAAGATAACGCCGGCAATGAAACAAACCAACACCGTTGCTCGGCCCACATTCTTTTTCGGATCCTTGGAATCCTCGGCCAGCGTGGAAATTCCGTCAAATCCCAGAAACGAGAGCACGGCGATGGGAGTGGCGGACATGATGGCCCCGAGCGAAAACGTTTGCGGATCGTAAAACGGTTTCAACGAAAGCAGCGTTCCTTCTCCGGTTCCGCCCAGCAGCGCCCGCACCGCGGCGGCGACAAACCACACGATGGAAACGGATAGGACGCCGTTGAATACCATGGTGGCGCGCGAGGTCATCTCGATTCCCGCGAGATTGATTCCGGTCATGGTGGCGGCCGTGATCAGCACCCAAACCGAGTAAGGCACCGCGGGCGCCAGTTTGTTCGACGTGACAGCAGCCACGATTACGCACAGCATCGGCATCAGCAGATAATCCAGGATCATGATCCAACCGGCCAGATAGCCAGCCACGGGATGGATGGCGCGTGACGCATAGGCATACGTGGAACCGGCTTCCGGGAATGCCGCGGCCATGCGCCCGTAACTTACCGCGGTGAAGCTGATGGCCAACATGGCAATGAGATACACCATGGCGAAGTGGCCGTGCGATTTTACTGAGCCCACTCCGAAGAAGGTGTAAGGCGCCGTGGGCCCCACAAACGCCAGCCCGAAAAGCACGAGAGCCCACAGAGACAATACCGGCTTGAAAGCGTGTTCGGCTTTCGGCGTTGTCGACTGCGCCGAAGCTTTCAACGGGCAATACCGGCAGGCTCTGGCGCCGCTCGTTTCACTCTTTGTTGATCCACTTCTTTCTGGATGAAAGCCACGGTGTCGGCGGAGATTTCAAGCATACGCTGAAAGTCAGCCTCGGGCGTAGTGAGCGGCGGCTTGAATTTCAGAACGTTCGAGCTAATGCCGCCAAATTGCGTGATCAGTCCGTTGTCGAGGGCGAATCCCCAGGCCTTGCGGCAGGCCGCGGTGGCTGGCGCCTTGGTCTCGCGATCCTCCACGAAATCCACGCCGACGAACAAGCCAGGGCCGCGCACATCGCCGATCACTTCATAACGCCGCGCCAGTTGCCGGAACCATTCCGTGGCCTGTGCTCCCAGAACGCGCGCCCGCTCAGCCAGGTTCTCTTTTTCCACAATATCCAACACGGCCAGCCCGGCCGCGGCCGCTGCCGGTTGATTCATGAACGTCAGCATGTGCCAGGCTTCCGACTCCAGAGCGTCCGAAGTCAGATCTTTGCGGGTGGTGAAGGTGCCGATGGGAAAACCACCGCCCAACGCTTTTCCGGCCACCAGGATATCGGGCTTCACAGCGAAGAGATCCGAGGCCCAGTTGGCCCCGCAGCGCGCTACGCCGGTCTGGATTTCGTCCACGATCAATAGCACGCCGCGCTCCCGGCAGACACGCTGGATGCCGGTGTAATAATCCGCCGGGAACAGGCTGTGGCCGTTGGGGCCCTGCACAATTTCCATCAGGAACGCCGCAACCTGGCCGGAACTCGCTCCGTCCAGATCGGCCTCTAAAGCGTGCACTGCCGCTCGCCAATTTTCAGGACCCTCGCCCAACGGCGGACGGTAGGAATCGGCCGAAGGAATCTGACGAAACGCCGGCCAGCGAATGGCGCCCGGCAACCAGCTCCGCATGGCCGGCATCCCGGTGAGTCCCATGGTGGCCAGCGACATGCCGTGATAGGCGCCGGTGAGCGAGATCACTTCCGCGCGTCCGGTTACGCGGATTGCGAACTTGATGGCCGCCTCCACCGCCTCGCCCCCGCCGGTACAGATGAAAGTTTTCGTCAACCCTTCGGGAGTGATCGAGGCCAGCCTGCGGCAGAAATCGATCACCGGAACACTCTCGTGCAAAATGTTGGTGGAAGGAAGCTTGGCCATCTGACGAGCCACCGCTTCGGCCACCTCCGGGCGCGCGTGCCCCACCATCGCCGGGCCAGCCGAGCCGGACATGGTGTCCAGATAGACCTTGCCTTGAAGATCCCATAACCGGGATCCCTCGGCCCGGTCGAAGATCAGCGATTTCTCTTTCTTGACCGCACGCAATACATAGTCGTTTGATAGGGACCTGTAATCTGTAGTCACTCTTCCTCCGCAGCCTGAGCGGGCCGACGCATCCGTTCTAACGCAGATCCGAGCGCCATATCTATTAAGAAACCACGAATTTCTGTCGGAAGGCGGGCATGAGCAACTAGAGGATACGTTTGCGACAAAATTAGACGGGAAGTTTATATACGCGGAACCCGTCCGCGAATACCTTTGGTATACGGATGCTTAGATCCTTTCGCTCAAGTTTCGCCACTGCGCTGGCCTGCGCCTGTTTCGCATTCGGGGCCGGTCCGTACCCGGTCAAAGTCGGTCCCGATCACCGGCATCTGGTGGATCAAAGCGGTGCCCCATATCTGGTTCAGGGCGACGCGCCCTGGTCACTCATCTCCGGCCTCACCCGGGAAGAAGAGGAGCTGTATCTGGAGAAGCGGCGTAGTCAGGGATTCAACTCCATCATCGTCAATCTCATTGAGCACAAATTCCGCGGCCCCGTGGATCGCTATGGAGAAGGGCCATTCACTACGCCGGGCGACTTCTCGACGCCCAATGAAAAATATTTCGAGCACGCCGACTGGGTGATCAAGAAAGCCGAAGAGAAAGGTTTTCAGGTGCTTCTCGCGCCCATCTACCTGGGCTATATCGGTACCGACGAAGGATGGATTGAGGAAGCGCTGAAAAACGGGCCGGAGAAGTGCCGCGCCTGGGGACGCTATGTAGGAAAGCGCTATCGGGATTTCGACAACCTGATCTGGATGATCGGGGGCGACCGCAATCCCGGGAAAGCGCGCGAAGACGTGGATGCCATCGTCGCCGGCATTCAGGAGTACGATTACCGGCATATCTTCACGGCTCACGCTCATCCCGAAAATTCCGCCATCGATCAGTACAAAAACGACGGCTGGCTGAATCTGAATACCACTTACACTTACAACATCGTGCACGGAATGTTGCTACAGGATTACAATCGCGTGCCGCCGATGCCGTTCATCTTAACGGAATCCACTTATGAGGGCGAGCACAATGCCTCCGCAGTGCAGATCCGCAGACAGGCGTACTGGGCCATCTTGTGCGGCGCCACTGGACAAGTAATGGGGAACCGTCCGGTCTGGCTGTTCGATCCAGGTTGGCAGGCCGCGCTAGATTCCACCGGCGCTCAAGACCTGTCCCGGCTCAAAGCGCTTTTCCTCTCGCGGCCCTGGTATCAACTGGTGCCCGATCAAAAGCACGAAGTGGTGGTGGACGGCCTGGGCGAATTCAGAGGCCTCGATTATCTATCGGCGGCGCGCACCGAAGACGGCGCAACGGTGATGGCTTATCTTCCCACCGCTCGGCCATTCACGGTGGATATGACCAAGATCGCTGGGAAGACGGCGAAGGCGTGGTGGTTCAATCCAAGGACTGGAAAATCGGATGCGGCCGGCGAGTTTCCCACCACCGGAAAGAAGCAGTTCACGCCTCCTGGCGAGGGTGACTGGGTTTTGGTGCTGGACGACGCGTCGCGAAAAGCCGCGGCTCCGGGGCACTCTTAGGAAAAATCGGATGGCGCTACCGGTTTCGCTCTGTCTTTTCGCCTCTACGCCCGATATCATCGATCTCGCGTTTATCGTGAAGGTGCTGACTGGAGATATCGGCGAATTACCAAGGCGCGCGGTGGAGTGGGGATATTCAGGAATCGAATTCATGCCGGACCCCGAAAATATTCCCCAGCCGGCCTTGATGGAACGGGCGCTCGAAGCCGCGGGCGCCGTGATGCCGGTGGTGAACTCGGGCCGGATGGGCGTGCAAGGCATGGCCCTGCTCGACGAAGACCAAAGGGTGCGGCGCAAATCGATCGACGCGTTTAAACGGATGCTCGATTTCGCCGGCTATTTTCGCGCGCGAGTGGGCCTGGGAGTGGCTCGCGGGAAGGGGACGCAGGTCCCGGATCAACTCGCTGGCGAGGTTTTTCGAGAACTGGCGGAGCATGCCGAACGCGCCGGCGCGGTGATCATGCTGGAGCCGGCCGATCCCGGCGTGACGGCGTTCATCAACACCATGGATCACGCCATGGCCTGGGTGAGCCGCGTCGCCAGCCCGGCCTTCAGCATCATGCTGGATACTTGCCAGCTCGCGGAATCGGAGCCGTCCATCGAGCACGGCATTCGCGCGGCGCGCGGCCAGGCACGGCACATTCACCTTTATGATCCCAGCCGCTGGCCCCCGGGCGTGTGCGCGGAAACGGGTCGCTTGGACTGGCCGCGAATCTTCGAGTTGCTGCGCGAGACCGGTTTTCAAGGCTCCGCCTCGGTGGTGCTTGTGCCCGAAGGCGAGCCGGCCGAGGCGGCGCGCAAAACAGCGGCATTCTTGCGCCGTGCGTTCGCCGCGCCAGTATTCCAGAAAGCTGAGGCCTGATGGTTTTCTCAAACTTCTTTAGCGCCCCGGAGGGCCCGGTAGCGCTTCCCGATGGAACTTGGCTCATCGTTGAAGGCGGCGCGGAGCGCGGCTGCGTCACCCAGATCAGCGAGGACGGCCATGACAAACGCGTGGTGGGCAAGACCGGCCGTCCGAATGGGCTTGCCGTGGATTCACAAGGAGCCATCTGGGTGGCGGAATCGAAGACGCCTTCCTTGGTCCGGTTGACTATGGATGGCCAAGCGGAAGTGGTTGCTACCGGCTGCGACCGAGAGGGGTTCCTGTTTCCGAACGACCTATGCTTCGGCCCCGATGGAGCGCTTTATTTAACGGATTCGGGTGTGGTGATCCAGGATTTTGCGCCGAACAACAAAATCCGGCCGGACTACATGAGCGTCCATTATGACGGTCGCGTGTATCGCGTCGACGTCGAAACTGGCAGCGTCACCAAGCTCGACACCGGCATCAAGTTCACCAATGGTATCGCTTTCGGTCCGGACAATTTGCTGTACGTCAATGAAACGCTGACCGGGAATATCTATCGCTACGAATCGAACGGCGGCCCGCGCGTTCTGTTCGGAAATGTAATCCGGCCGGATGCTCCTCCCGGCTGGAAAGGGCCGGATGGCATGGCTTTCGGCGAAGATGGCCGGCTCTATGTGGCAGTTTTCGGACAAAAAGATGTAACGGTGCTGGGCGCGCGCGGCGAAGTTTCCGAGCGTATTCCAACAACTGGCAACCTGCCTACCAATGTCGCTTTCGCGCTACCCGGGCGGAAGCGGATTCACGTCACCGAGTATGAATTCGGGCAGATGGAAGCATTCGATGTCCCTTGCGATGGGCTTCCTCTGTGGACCGGGCCGTCCCGGAGGTAAATGAAATGCCCATGAAGAAATTTATCAATCGTCCCGAAAATATTGTGCCGGAACTGCTGGAGGGTCTTGCCCTGGCATTCCCGGACAAGGTGCGCTTGACGGGCAGTAAGCTGATCACGCGGGCGGTCCCCAAAGCGAAAGACAAGGTGGCGTTAGTGACACTGGGCGGCAGCGGCCATGAACCCGGATTAAGTGGATTCGTCGGGGAAGGCATGCTGGACGCAAGCGTAGCCGGCGAAATTTTCGCTGCGCCGGGAGCGCCGCGGGTGCTGGATGCTATCAAGCTGGTTCACGGGGATGCCGGCGTTTTGCTGGTGGTGCTGAATCACGCTGGAGATGTCCTATCCGCGAACATCACCATGGAAATGGCCAAACGCGATGGGCTGAATGTGAAAATGATCCTTACGCATGAGGACATTTCGAGCGGCCCGAAAGATCAACCCGAAGAGCGCCGCGGCCTGGTTGGATTCTTGCCGGTCTATAAAGTGGCGGGTGCGGCGGCGGAGCAGGGACGTTCGCTCGACCAGTGCCTCGGGATCGCCGAACGCATGGAACGCAATATGCGGACTCTCGCGGTGGCCGTAAGCACAGCCACGCATCCCTCCACCGGCCAGCCGATTTTTGAACTCGGCGATGATGAAATGGAAATCGGCATGGGCCAACATGGCGAAGCCGGTACCGGCCGCATGAAATTAAAGACTGCCGACGAAACCGCTGAAATTATGCTGGACATGCTGCTCGCGGATCTGGATGCAAAGGCGGGCGAGGAACTGCTCGTGATCGTCAACGGCGCGGGCGCCACCACGCTGATGGAGCTGTTGATCCTGTTTCGCCGCGTCAGCCAGATCTTAACCGCGAAAGGGATCAAATTGGCCCGGGCCAAAGTGGGCGAATTCATTACCACGCAGGAACAGGCTGGCGTCCAGTTGATGATTGCGCGATTGGATGCCGAGCTGCTGCGCCTTTGGGACGCGCCCTGCGATACACCGTACTTCGTAGTGCGATGACCGGGACCATCGGACAACACGAATTGTCGCAAATGTTTCAAAGGGCCGCGGCACTAATTCGCGAGCACTCCACGGAACTTTCCGCCCTGGACTCCGCTTCAGGCGACGGCGATCACGGCGCTACCATGCTGCGCATTGCCGATCAGCTCTGCGTCGGGGCTTCATCGGCGGACCTGAGAAGCACGTTTCACGACGCCGGCTGGAAAATCCTGAGCGTTGATGGCGGCGCTTCCAGCTCGCTCTACGGAACGTTTTTTCTGGGTATGGCCGATGCGCCGGAGTGCGGCTGCGCTCTGGATTCTACCGCGCTGGCGGCTACGTTTGAATCCGGCCTGGCCGCTGTTTCGAAGCAGACCCGCGCCCAGCCCGGCGACAAGACCCTGATGGATGCCCTGGTCCCCGCCATCGCAGCGCTGCGGGCGGCGGCGGATTCCCGGAAGAGCGTGGTGGCTGCCATGCACGACGCGGCCAGGGCGGCTCGCTCGGGAGCCGAATCCACTAGCGGTCTCACGGCGCGCTTCGGACGCGCCAAGTTTCTGGGAGAAAAAACACGCGGGCACCAGGACCCCGGAGCGGTGTCCATTGCGCTGGTGTTCGAAGGGTTCTCAAGCGCCCTGGCGGAAACAAAAGTTGAAACAAAAGGAGACCAAGCCAATGCCAGATGTTGACGATGTGCAAGATGGAAAGAACTACCATTTCGGCGTTCCCATGCAGGCCAACGCCTTTTTCTTGAGAGGAAGCAACTCGCTGGATTGGGGCATGAAGAATCGTCTGGCCCGGATCTTTAACCCGGCCACCGGTAAGACCGTAATGCTGGCCGTGGACCACGGCTATTTCCAGGGACCCACCACCGGCCTGGAGCGCATCGACGTGTCCATTGTTCCATTGGTGCCTTATTCGGACGCACTCATGATTACCCGCGGCGCGCTACGCACCAGCATCCCGGCCGAAATGTCGAAACCGGTGGTGCTGCGCTCCACCGGCGGCCAGAGCATCCTCAAGGAACTTTCGAACGAGCTGGTGGCTGTGGATGTCCAGGACGCCATCCGATTGAACGCGTCGGCCATGGCGGTGCAGGTGTATATCGGCGGGGAACACGAGCATCAGTCCATCGGCAATCTGGTAAAAGCCGTCGACGCCGGCAATCAGGCCGGTATCCCCACGCTGGCCGTCACCGGGGTGGGCAAAGAGTTGGTACGCGACTGGAAATATTTGAGTCTGGCCACTCGCATCTGCGCGGAGATGGGCGCGCACTTCGTCAAAACTTATTTCTGCGAAAAAGCGTTCGCGCGGGTCGCGGCGGCTTGCCCCGTTCCCCTGGTCATCGCCGGCGGCAAAAAGTTGCCCGAGTTGGATGCGCTGAAGATGGCGTTCGAGGCCATGGATCAGGGCGCGTCCGGCGTGGATATGGGCCGCAATATCTTCCAGTGCGAGGCGCCTCTGGCGATGATTCAAGCAGTTCGCTCGGTGGTGCACGATCAGGAAAAGCCGGAGAAAGCCTATGAGTTGTATCGGTCGTTGAAACGAGATTCCCAAGCTGTCCCCACAGGAGCGAAGCATGATTAAGAAAGAGACTGTCGAAGTGGTCTGCGTGGCGGAATTTTGGGCCAAGGAAGGCAAAACCGATGCCTTAATCGCCGCCTTGCACCTTCTCATGCAACCTACTCACAAGGAGCCGGGCTGCATTCGTTATGAGTTGAACCAACGCGCGGACGACTCTCGCTGGATCACCTATATCGAAAAGTGGAAAGATAAGAAGACCTTCGACGAACATTGCGCCATGCCCTATATCACGCAGTTCTTTAATGATGTCCGGCCGGGGCTGGTGGAGAAATTCGAGGTGAAGCTATATCAGGAGCTGCGGCCATAGAACGATGAGAATCCACGAGATCGACACGCCGGCATTACTGGTTGATTTGGATGCGATGGAGAGCAATCTCCAGCGGATGGCTGCATTTTTCCGCGATCAGCCAACCAGGCTGCGGCCACATTTCAAAAACCACAAGGTTCCCATGCTGGCTTGGAAACAGCTCGAGGCCGGGGCCATCGGCATGACCTGCGCCACGCTGCGCGAGGCCGAAATACTGGTGGATCACGGGGTACGCAGCGTCTTGATCGCCAACGAAATCACGGGCGAGAGCAAGATCAAGCAGTTTGCGGATCTGTCCCGACACGCCGATGTTATGGTGGCCGTGGATGATGAGCGCGTAGTTTCCGATATCGCCTGCGTCAGCCGTAAGCACGGCAAACCCTTGAGTGTTGTGGTGGACATCAACGTCGGCCTTAACCGTTGCGGAGTTCAGCCGGGTGAGCCGGCTTGCCGTCTGGCGAAGTCGGCCGTTGAAAAAGGACTGCGATGCCGCGGCGTCATGGGTTACGAAGGCCATCTGCAGGTGCTCCCGCCGGGTGAGGAGCGGGATCACCGTGTCCGGGCAGTTGGAAAGTCGCTGGTGGATTCAAAAACTCTGATTGAGCGCGAGGGCATTCCGGTGGAAATTGTATCCACCGGTGGAACCGGCACTTACTATGTCGGCGGCGCGTTTCCCGGCGTGACGGAAATCCAGGCTGGTTCCTATTTGCTGATGGACACATTGTACGTGAATCGCGGCTCACCCTTTACGCGCTCCCTCACTCTACTCGCATCCGTGATCAGCCTACCTGAGCCGCATCGCGCCGTGATCGACTGCGGCATGAAAGAACTGAGCGCTGAGCGCGGTCTTTCCATGGTCAAAGATATTGAGGGAGTGGAGCTGAAAGCGCTACATGCCGAACACGGCCTTATTGAATATCAGGATCCAAGTATGCGCCTGGAGCTGGGGCAGAAGATCGAGCTGTGGGTGCATTATAGCGACGCGACGGTGAACCTCCATCAGCGAATGTACGGCATCCGCAAAGGTGAAGTGGAAGACGTGTTCCGGATAGAGCACTGACCTCTCGTTTTCCCAATCGCGCCTTGAATTCACCCGAGGAAAGCCTCTTCGTTCTTGTGACTTAGGACAAGCCGGAGGCTTACCCTGCGGCGGACAGTTACAATAAAATTCATGCAAGCGGTTACAGCGGCGGCAGCTTGGCTTTTCATCGGCTGGGGCGTCCTGGCCCAGAACCGCGACTACCCGGTAAAACCAGTCCCTTTCACCGCCGTCCACGTGAACGACGAATTCTGGGCTCCCCGGATCGAGATCAATCGCACCGTGACCATCCCGTTCGCCTTCAAGAAAGATGAAGAGACTGGGCGCGTTGACAATTTCATCCGCGCCGCCAAAGCGCTGCGTGGTGAGCCATTCGAGAACCATAAGTATCCGCCGTATCCATTCGACGACACCGATGTCTACAAGGTGATCGAAGGCGCGTCCTACACGCTCAGCGTTCATCCTGATGCTCAGCTCGAAGCCTATATTGACGGCTTGATCGAAAAAATCGGCGCGGCGCAGGAAAAGGACGGCTATCTTTACACTGCCCGCACCATCGATCCGGCACATCCGCATCCTTGGTCCGGCAATCAGCGCTGGATTCTGGAAGGCGTGGATAGCCACGAATTATATGACCTGGGCCACTTGTATGAAGCCGCTGTCGCGCACTATCAGGCCACCGGCAAGCGAACGCTGCTGGATATCGCGCTTCGCACCGCCGACCTTCTGGACCGCACCTTCGGCCCCGGGAAGCAGGAGATCTGGCCCGGCCATCAGATTGTTGAAATGGGACTGGTCAAACTTTACCGGGTTACCGGCGATCCGCGTTATCTCAATCTCGCCAAGTTCATGCTGGATTCGCGCGGTCCCCAGAGCAGCGAAAAAGGCGCGGGAAATCCTTACGTAGAAGCGCAGCAGCGCGTGGTAGATCAGACCGAAGCGGTCACTGGCGGTCACGCGGTGCGCGCTACATATATGTATTCCGGCATGGCGGACGTGGCGGCGCTGACCGGCGACACCGCGTACGTCCACGCGCTCGATAGGATCTGGGAGAACGTGGCGGGCCGAAAGCTGCATATCACCGGCGGCATCGGGGCGCGCGGCGCGGGCGAAGCATTTGGCGCCGATTATGAGCTGCCCAATATGACCGCCTACAACGAAACCTGCGCGGCGGTAGGCAACGATTACTGGAACCACCGCTTGTTTCTGCTGCACGCCGACGCGAAATACATCGACGTGATGGAGCGCACCCTTTACAACGGCTTGATCTCCGGCGTTTCGTTGGACGGCACGACATTTTTCTACCAGAATCCGCTGGAGGCCACCGGATTTGCCGGCAAGGATCAGCGCAGCCCGTGGTTCGGCGTGGCCTGTTGTCCTGGAAACATCACCCGCTTCATGGCGTCAGTCCCGGGCTACATTTACGCCCAGCGCGGCGACGCGTTGTGGGTGAATCTGTACGTCGGGAGCAACGCGGAGATCAAACTGGACAACGGCCGCACCGTGAAAATGAAACAGGAAACTCGCTATCCGTGGGACGGAACGGTAAAGATCACCGTGAATCCGGATGTGGCGGATACTCTCACCATCCACGTGAGAATTCCCGGCTGGGCCCGCAACGAACCGGTTTCGAGCGATCTTTATCGCTTCGCTGCCGAGTCCCCGGCAGCGGCGGTTTTGAAAGTCAACGGCAAGAAAGCCCCCGTGGAGCTAGATAAAGGATACGTTGCGCTCACCCGAAAATGGAAACCAGGCGACGTCATTGCGCTTTATCTGCCCATGCCCGTCCGGCGCGTGCTGGCGAACGATCATGTGGCGGCGGACCGCGGGCGAGTTGCGCTGGAACGAGGGCCCATTGTTTATGCGGCGGAATGGCCGGACAATCCTAAAGGCCAGGTCCGAAATTTGATGCTGCCCCGAGGCGAAAATCTGGCTGCCAACTTTAGACCCGATCTGCTGCACGGAGTCACCGTGGTGCAGGGCCGCGCCGTCGCATTAGCTTTCGATGTGCAAGGAAAGGTCACCAAGAAGGAGCAGGAGTTCACGGCGATTCCCTATTACGCCTGGGCGAATCGCGGGCGCGGCCAAATGATGGTGTGGTTCCCCGAGACTGAGGCCGACGCCAGGCCGGCGCCGTATCCGACCATCGCCACCAGCGCGCAGGTGACGGTGTCGGGCAAAAGTCGAAAGAGCGCGAGAATGATCAACGACGGGGAGGAACCATCTTCATCGAGCGATCCATCGTCTTACTTCGACTGGTGGCCAACCAAAGGAACCACCGAGTGGGTGGAATACGCTTTTGAAAAACCGGCTACAGTATCGGAGTGCCAGGTCTATTGGTTCGACGACACCGGCCATGGCGAGGTTCGGGTTCCGGCCTCGTGGCGTCTACTCTACAAAGAAGGAAACGAGTGGAAGCCGGTGACCGCGCTAGAAGCCTATGGAGTTGATAAGGATCGCTACAATCGTGTTGCGTTCCAGCCTGTCGCAACACCCGGATTGCGCCTGGAAATCACCATGCAGCCAAAGTGGTCGGCCGGTATTCAAGAATGGAAGGTGAAATAGCCTATGAATGAACCGAAGAAGAACGGGGCCCTCAGCCGGAGAAGTTTCGCGGCCGCCTTCGCCGCCGGGCCCTTGTTGACGCAGGCGTCGGCGCAACAGACAACTGCTCCTGCACCCGCGCCGGCAGCCGATCAACAACGTCACGGCACGACGCCGGAGGTACCGCCGTTTCAGGCAACGCTCGAGTTCACCCGCCGCGACGTGCCCGCCAAAGTGCAGCCCTTTCCGATGACGCAGGTCCGGCTTCTCCCCGGGCCATTTCAAGAAGCCATGGAATGGAATCGCGGCTACATGCAAAGATTGCCGGCGGACCGCTTGCTTCACAACTTTCGCGTGAACTCTGGACTCCCGTCGTCGGCACAGCCCTTGGGTGGTTGGGAAAAGAACGGCGCCGGAAGAGACGCCGAGCTGCGCGGCCATTTCACCGGTCACTACCTCTCGGCTTCCGCGCTGATGTACGCGTCGACGGGCGACGAGGCCATCAAAGCCAAAGGCGATTACATGGTGGCGGAGCTGGCCAAAGTTCAGCAGAAGTGGGGAGGCGGCTATTTGAGCGCGTTTCCCACCGAATGGTTTGACCGGCTGGACGCGCGCAAGCCGGTGTGGGCGCCGTTCTACACCATCCACAAAATCATGGCCGGGATGTTCGACATGTATCAGTTTGCCGGCAACAAACAGGCGCTCGATGTTCTGGAAGGAATGTCCGGTTGGGCGGATGGATGGTCCGCGTCCAAATCCGAAGAGCACATGCAGGACATCCTGAACACCGAATATGGCGGCATGAACGAAGTTCTGTACAATCTGGCTGCAGCCACCGGCGAGGATCGCTGGGCCAAGGCCGGAGACCGCTTCACCAAGAAGCGTTTTTTCAATCCGCTGGCGCTTCGCCGCGATGAACTGCGCGGCCTCCACGTGAACACTCACATCCCGCAAGTGATCGGCGCGGCACGCCGCTACGAAATTTCCGGCGATATGCGATTCCACGATGTCGCCGACTTCTTTTGGTACGAAGTAACCAGTGCGCGCAGCTACGTTACGGGGGGAACCAGCAACGGGGAAGGCTGGCTGGTGCAACCGCGCCATCTCGCGGAAGAGCTGAAACGCAGCGCGGACACCGCCGAGTGCTGCTGCGCCTACAACATGATGAAACTGACCCGCCATCTTTATGGCTGGACGGCGGACCCGCGCTATTTCGACCAGTATGAGCGCATGCTGCTCAATCATCGGCTGGGGACCATCCATCCCGAGACTGGCGCAACGCAATATTATTTGTCTCTCACGCCAGGAGCCTGGAAAACATTCGGCACGGAAGACCAATCCTTCTGGTGCTGCACCGGAACTGGGGTGGAAGAATATTCCAAACTCAACGACAGCATCTACTGGCACGATGGTGACGGCGTATTTGTGAATCTGTTCATCCCTTCGGAGTTGAGTTGGGCCGAGAAGGGATTCCAACTGCGCCAGGAGACCAATTTCCCGGAAAGTGAGCGGACCACCCTGGTGATGAAAGTGGATCGGCCGGTGCAACTGGCGTTGCGGCTGCGAATTCCCGAGTGGCTGGGTTCCAGCGCCACGGTGCGCGTCAATGGTAAAGCGTTGGACTCGACTGCCGGCCCAGGCAGTTATCTCGCGATCTCGCGAATCTGGAAAAGTGGCGATCGTGTGGAGCTGGATCTGCCCATGCGCTTGCGCATCGAATCCATGCCGGACGATTCCCATTTGCAAGCCGTGCTCTATGGTCCGCTGGTGCTGGCGGGGGACCTGGGGGCGGATGGGCTGACGAAAGAATTGGTGGTTGGTCCCGAAGGTCCCGAAGTACGGCGCCATCCCGCCGAGGTTCCTTCTTTTCGGGCAGCGGGTGTTGATCCCTCATCCTGGATCAAGCCCGGCGACAAGCCGCTTACATTCCGCACCACCAATCAAGCCCAGGATGTAACGCTTGAGCCGCTCAACCGCATTTTCGATAAACGCTATTCGGTGTATTGGCAGATTGTGTAAACGTGTTGTGTAAGCGCTGACATGACGCCGCTGCCGACCGCATGTTCTTTTTCGATAAAATAGCTGATTCTACATGAACCTCGAACAGGTGGCTCGGCGGGCGAAGGTTTCTACGGCCACGGTCTCGCGCGTATTGAACAATGCGAGCGTGGTCAAGAACTCTACCCGCGCCCGTGTCGAAAGGGCCATCGAGGAGCTCAAGTATCATCCCAATCTCCATGCGCGAAATCTGGCGGGCGGCAAGAGCCGCAGTTTGGGAGTGATCGCCTCCAACATGGAGAACCCGTTCTTCTTCGATATCTATAAAACCATCGAGTCCGATGCGCATACGCGCGGCTACGAAGTGGTGGTGGCCAATACCGACTACCGTTCCGAGCAACTGGTGGCCAGCATCCGGTTGATGATCGGCCGGCGCGTGGCGGGCCTGGCTGCCATCGTATCGGAGATGGAGCCTGCCCTGATCAAAGAGCTTACCGAAAGCCGCATTCCGGTGGTCTTCTATGACGTGGGCCAGCCCCGCCAGAATATAACGAACATTCGCGTAAACTATCGGCGGGGCATCGATAAGGTGATGGACTATCTGCACAGCCTGGGACATCGCCGATTGGGTTTCGTGGGCCACCATGCCACGCTCGGCCCGATCAACGATCGTATGAAAGCGGTGCTGGATGCCGTGGCCCGAAGTTCCTCGCTCGAAGTGAAGACCTCGGCCGACGCCGACACGCTCGAAGGAGGCAGGCAAGCCACCAGGGCGCTGCTCTCGTCCGGATATCAACCGACCGCGATTATCTGCGTCAACGACGTGATGGCGGTGGGCGCGCTGCGGGAATTGCGCGAACGCGGGATTCGCGTGCCCCAGGACATGTCCGTAACCGGCTTCGATAACGTGAAGCTCTCCGAATTCTGTTATCCCGCTCTTACCACGCTGCATATTCCGCGCGAACAGATCGGTCACATCATTTGCAATTGCCTGATCCCGGTATCCGGTGAACCGGCGATGGCCGAACACGAGATCGTGATCGATCCTGAGTTTGTGGTCCGCGAATCGACGGGACCGGCGCCGGCGGCGGCGCGCAAAAGGCAGGCAACTTGACAGACATAACGTTGAACTTCTACCATACTCCAATGCAAGCGATTACATGGCCTTGAGCTTGACCCCCTTCAATCCCATGCCTTTGCTGCCCGCCATCTTCCTTCAAAACACCTCGCGGTTGCTTTCCCTTTCCGGCGTCGATCTGGCCATCATCGCTTTGTACTTCATAGCCGTCCTGGGCATCGGTTTCTATCTCAAGCGCTACACCAAGACCGGCGAAGATTTCTTCCTGGCGGGCAGGGAAATGACCGCCTGGATTGCCGGCCTCAGCTTTCTGGCCGCCAACCTGGGATCGCTGGAGATGATGGGCTGGGCGGCAGCGGCCTATCAATACGGGATTCTCGCTACGCATTGGTATTGGATCGGCGCTATACCGGCCATGCTCTTTCTGGGCCTGGTGATGATGCCGTTTTATTACATCTCGAAGACTCATTCCGTCCCCGGCTATCTGAAGCTGCGCTTCGGAGAATCGTCCCGCGTATTGGCCGCGATTTGTTTCGGGCTGATGACCGTGCTCATGAGCGGCATCAATATGTACTCCATGGCGCTGGTCATGAAAGTGGTGCTGGGCTGGGACATCCACTTCAGTATTTGGGTCTCTTCGCTCACGGTGGGACTCTATGTATTTCTCGGCGGCCTGCTCTCGGCCATTTTCAATGAAGTGCTGCAATTCGTTCTGATCTGGCTGGGCGCGCTGCTCATCTCGGTCATCGGCTTGATTGAGGCGGGCGGGTGGAGCGGCGTGGTGGCGCGAATTGCGCACAACTTTCCCGGGCAAAGCTACACCCATCTCTGGAGCACACTCGGATCCTTCGATGACAATCCCATGGGAATCCATTGGATCGGGATCGTGTTCGGGCTCGGCTGGGTGATCTCGTTCGGTTACTGGACCACCGATTTCCTGGTGGTGCAGCGCGTGCTTGCGGCGAAAGATTTGCGGGCCGCGAAAATGGCGCCCATCATCGGCGCCGGCTTCAAGATGTTGGTGCCCTTCATCGTGATTCTGCCCGGCTTGCTTGGATTGGCGGTGCTTCCCGAGCACCTGGTTGGCGAAGATCAGGCCTTGGCCACCGGCGCCCACAGCTACAACGAAGTGCTGCCCCTCATGCTCGCGCGATATTGCGGCCCCGGGCTTCTCGGCCTGGGCATCACCGCATTGATGGCTGGATTCATGTCCGGCATGGCGGGCAACGTCAGCGCCTTCGCGACGGTCTGGACCTACGATATTTATCGCCCGTTCTTCCGCAAGACGGCCACCGACGCGCACTACGTTTCGGTGGGGCGCTGGTGCACCTTGCTCGGAGTGCTGGTGAGCATCGGAACGGCTTATTTCGTGATGCAGTTCCACAGCATCATGGACTACGTGCAGGCGTTATTCAGTTTTTTCATTGCGCCGCTCTTCGGAACGGTGCTGCTTGGAATGTTGTGGCGCCGCGCCACGCCGGCCGGCGGATTCTGGGGGTTGCTCTCCGGCACCATCACGGCCATCGGTTTGTGGGCTTGGGTGAAGATCAATCCGGCCGCCTTGCAATATGTCGCGCTTTCGCCGAAGGCCAAAGACATGGCCGAAAACATGTATCGTGGATTGTGGTCGTGGATCGTTTGCGTGCTGGTTACCGTCGCCGTCAGTTACATGACTCGGCCGAAGCCGGTGGAAGAGTTGACCGGGCTGGTTTATGGATACACCGAACTGCCGCCGGAAGATGATGTTCCCATCTACCAGCGGCCGCTGTTCTGGGCAGGTGTAGTGGCGGTAGTGTTCGTAATTTTGAATATTATTTTTTGGTAGAAACATGCATCGTTCCGGAATGATCTCGATCTGGTTCTTTATCGGCGCACTGTTATTGATCTATGGAATCCTGATTCTTGGCGCCGGACTGTACGGCTTGACGCATCCACCGGCGGTGGTTTTGGCGGACCTGCATGCGGGAATCTGGTGGGGGTTGATCCTGATTGTGCTCGGGATCGTTTATTCCGTGCGGTTTTCACCGTGGAGAGGCCGGTAAGCCAATGACCTTTGGCGTGATTGTGGGAAACCGGGGCTTCTTTCCCGATCATCTTGCGAAGAGCGGCCGCGCGGAGATGCTCGCGGCCATCGAGAAAGCAGGCTACCGTGCAGTTGCGGTGAGTCCCGAGGAGACAAAATTCGGCGCGGTGGAGACGCGATCGGAAGCAGCGCGATGCGCCGAGCTGTTTCAGAGTCACCGCGATCAGATTGATGGCGTCATCGTAACGCTGCCCAATTTCGGCGACGAGCGCGCTATCGCCGATACGCTGCGGATGGCTGGCTTAAGCGTGCCGGTTCTGGTGCAGGCCACGCCCGACACTCCAAGCCGCATGACCATTCGCGACCGGCGCGACAGCTTTTGCGGCAAGATGTCGGCGTGCAACAACCTGACGCAGTACGGCATTCCTTATTCACTCACCACTCGCCATACCGAGGCGCCGGATTCCGATTTGTTTCGCAATGACCTGACTTGGTTTGCGGCGGTGTGCCGCGTGGTGCGCGGTCTTCGCCGCTTGCGCATTGGTGCCATCGGCGCACGGCCCGCCGCGTTCAACACCGTGCGCTACAGCGAGAAACTTCTGGAGGCCAATGGAATCTCGGTCGAGACCATAGACCTTTCAGAAATCCTGGGCCGCATCGCTCGCATGCCGGATCAGGACTCGTCTGCGCAGGCCAAGCTGGGCCAGATCAAACGTTATGTATCTACCGATCGTGTTCCCGCTGAAGCGCTGCTCAAAATGGCCAAGCTGGGCGCGGTAGTGGATGGCTGGATGAAGGAAACCGACGTCTCCATCAGCGCGGTGCAATGCTGGACGTCGATTGAGGAGTACTTCGGCGTGGTGCCATGCACCGTCATGAGCATGATGAGCGAGAATTTGATGTCCAGCGCTTGCGAGGTAGATATCTGCGGCGTAGTAGGCATGCATGCTTTACAGCTCGCCTCCCAGACGCCAAGCGCCTTGCTGGATTGGAACAACAATTACGGTGACGATCCGGACAAAGCGGTGTGCTTCCACTGCAGCAATCTGCCAAAACATTTTTTTCAGGAAGTGCGCATGGATTTTCAGGAGATTATCGCCGGTACGGTGGGCAAGGAGAACACCTTCGGCACCTGCGTGGGGCGCGTAAAATCCGGTCCAATGAGTTACGCCCGATTTTCCACGGACGACCGCAGCGGATCGATCCGCGGCTATGTCGGCGAAGGTGAATTCACCAACGACCCTCTGGATACCTTCGGCGGCGCCGGCGTGGTGCGCATTCCAAAACTGCAGGAACTGCTGCGGTATATTTGCGAGCGCGGCTTTGAGCATCATGTTGCGGCCAACCTGTCGCAGGTGGCGCCGGCCGTACATGAAGCCACCACGCGTTATCTGGGCTGGAGCGTACTTCAACATGCGTAACGTGGGGCAGGTTGCCAACCTGCGGCCGATTGCCAATCGGCCAGCCGCTGGATTTGCCGGACGCCCCAGGCCGATTCCCAATCGGCCGCAGGTTAACAAACCAATATGAGCATCGTCGCCGGCGTCGATTTCGGGACACTCAACGTACGGGTGTCGATTTTCGATAGCGCCCGCGGCCGGATTGGCGCCGGAACAGCCGACTATCCGCTGGTCCGCAAGAAAGAAGATCCGGACCACGCCACGCAAAGTCACGCGGACCACATGCGGGCCTTGACCGAAGCCGTGCGCCGGGCCCTCGCCGCCGCCGGAATCCAAGGTCATTCCATCGAAGCCATCGCGCTCGATACCACCGGTTCGAGCGTCATCCCCGTGGACCAGAATCTGGATCCGCTGGACGATTATTATCTCTGGTGCGATCATCGATCCTCAAAGGAAGCCGGCGAGATCACTGCGCTCGCGCGTAGCCGGAAGCTGGACGCCATCGATTGGTGCGGTGGCGTGTATTCCTCCGAATGGGGCTTCGCTAAACTGCTGCACTGGCTGCGCGCGAATCCGGAAAAACGCGGCCGCTTCGCCACTGCCCTGGAACATTGCGACATGGTGGCGGCGGTTTTATGTGGAATCAGCGATCCGCGGCAAGTTTCCCGCAGCATTTGCGCCATGGGCCACAAATGGATGTGGAACCAATCGCTGGGCGGCTTTCCTCCGGAAGATTTCCTGACCTCGCTCGATCCCTTGCTGGCCGGAGTTCGCGCCAAACTGGATGGCCGCTACGCCACTTCCGATCAAATTGCCGGCCACCTGTCGCCGGTGTGGGCGGAGAAGCTAGGGCTGCGCGCCGGCATCCCCATTCCGGTTGGCGCATTCGACGCGCACTGGGACGCCATCGGCGCTGGTGTGCGTCTCGGTGACGTAGTGAACGTAGTCGGCACTTCCACCTGCATCATGGCGATCGGCGAGAAGCCGGCGCTGATTCCCGGCGTCTGCGGCGTAGTTCCGGGATCTATACATCCCAAGTACACGGGCATCGAGGCCGGGTTGTCGGCCACCGGCGATATTTTCGACGCCATCGCCAGGCGCGCGGGCAGCACCGTCGCGGAGCTGTCGCGTGGCTTGGAAAATTACCGCGCCGGCGAAACAGGGCTGCTGCGCCTCACTTGGGATAATGGCGACCGCACTGTGTTAGTAAATCCGGAGCTCAGCGGCGTCACACTGGGCTGGCGGCTCACGCACACCGCTCAGGACGAACTGTTCGCGGCGATTGAGGGCACAGCTTTTCACACTCGCGTGATCCTGGAGCGGATGGAAGAACACGGCGTGCTGGTGAGGCGAATCATCAATGGCGGCGGCATCCCGCAGAAGAATCACGTACTCAATCAGGTTTACGCCAACGTGATGCAAAAGCCGATTCTGGTTCCACAAGGCGACGTTACCAGTCTTGGGTCGGCCATTTTCGCGTTTCTCGCAGCCGGAGCTTTTCGGAGCATCGAAGAAGCGCAGGATGCGTTATGCCCCGGTTACCAAACCGTTGCTCCGGAGGAGGGCGCCGCCGCGGTGTACCGCGATCTGTACCCGCTTTATCGAAAGCTGTATTTCACTTTCGGCCAGAGCGATGATAGCTTGCCCGAACTCCGGCGGATCACGGCTCATGCGCGAGGAGGCCAGAGTGCTGGAAGCGCTGCGGGCTGAGGTGCTCGAAGCCAATCTCGAACTGGTCCGCCGCGGCCTGGTGATCTACACCTTCGGAAACGCCAGCACGATTTCGCGCTCCGATGGTTTGGTGGTGATCAAGCCCAGCGGCGTTTCTTATGAGAAGATGACGGCCGCCGATATGGTGATCGCCGATTTGGAAGGACGTTTGGTGGAAGGCGTCCTCCGGCCCTCCACCGATCTGGCCACGCACCTGGCGCTGTATCGCGCGTTTCCCTCTATTGGCGCCGTTGCCCACACTCACTCCCGACACGCCACCGCGTGGGCGCAGGCGTGCCGCGAGATCCCATGCTTCGGAACAACCCATGCTGATTATTTCCACGGACCGATTCCCGTTACGGCGGCCTTATCGACGGCCGAGATCGAGTCCGATTACGAAGCGAACACCGGTGTAGCCATCGTGCGCGTCATGGAGGGCCGCGATCCGCTGCGTTGCCCCGCCGTGCTGGTAGCCGGACACGCGCCGTTCTGCTGGGGCAAATCGGCGTCCGACGCCACGCATGCGGCGGTGATGGTGGAAGAACTCGCCGCGCTGGCCTGGGAAACGTTGACTATCAATCCAGCCGCCCAGCCCATCTCTGAAGCGTTGCGCGACAGACACCATTTTCGAAAGCACGGCCCGGACGCGACGTACGGGCAGCGTTAGGTTGGCAGGGTGGGGCAGGCGTTTCCGCCTGCCAACCATGGTCTTTACTCCAGCCTCAACCGCAGAATCGTCAACGAATGCGCCGGAAAAGTGTAAACAAAACTGTTCTTCGACACCGTCGCGCTTAACGCGCTGGTCTTCGGAATCACCTTCTTGTCGTCTCCGAACGTGTGCGTAGCTTTCAAGTCGGGATAATCCATCTGCCACACCGCGACATCCGGGGTCAGCGTTCCTTCCTGGTTTTCGATCCGCGTGGCAATGTCCTGGGACTTGCTGCGGTTTAAAACATTTACGTAAACGGCGTGATCCTTCCGGCTGTAGGTCGACGAAACGTCGAGATAAGGCAGCTCGTGATGGTTCAACGAATACGTTGGCGCAGCCACCCACGCATGCAACGCCACGTTGCCACGCTGCTTGCCGTACTCGACGATCGGAAAATAAATCGGCTGCAGAAACAATCCCTGCTTGTTGGTTATGATGGGCGCAATCACGTTCACCAGCTGCGCCAGATTCGCCATCTTCACCACATCCGCGTGCCGGACGAACGAATTGAAGAACATCCCCATGGCCAGGGCGTCTTCGAAATTATAAATTTCCTCGAGATGTTCTTTGTTGCCGGCGCGGTACCAGACATTCCATTCGTCGTAGGCGATGTAAATCGGCCGTGGATTGGGTCCGTTTTGCGCGGCCTGAATCGCGCCCGCGGTGGTCTCAATGTAATAATCGATTCGCTGGGACCAGCCCAGGAATTTTTCAAGATCGTTGTCGCGGTTATTGATATAGGTGTGCAGGGAGATATAGTCGATGTCATTGCGCAGCGCGTTTAGTACGGTTCGGTTCCATCCAATCCAGTCCGCGCCGTAATTACTCGATCCGCTGGCCACCAGCTTGATGGAACCATCCACCAGCCGCATGGCCTTGGCGGCTTCCAGCGCGAACTTGGCGTAGTCCTCGGCATTCTTGTGCCCCAGCTGCCATGGTCCGTCGATCTCGTTGCCCAGCCCCCAATATTTCACATGGTACGGTTCGTCGCGGCCATTCTTCCTGCGCTGGTCGGCCCAATAAGTATGTCGCGATTCGTTGGTGTATTCCACCCAGTGCCGCGCGTCGTCCACTGTGCCCAGGCCGCCGTTGATGCAGATGTAGGGCTCCGCGCCGATACGCTCGGCATAACGGAGAAACTCGTCCGTTCCGAAACGATTGGTCTCCAAAGCGTTCCAGGCCAGCTCCACGCGCACCGGGCGTTGATCCTTGGGACCGATTCCGTCGGTCCAGTTGTAGCCGGACGAGAAATTGCCGCCGGGATAGCGAAGGATGGACACGCCCAGCTTCTTCACCGCCTCCATAACGTCCATTCGATAACCGTCTTTGTCGGAGAGCGGGCTGCCTTCTTCGTAAATACCGCCGTAGATCATGCGGCCCAGATGCTCGGCGAAATTTCCGAACAGCAGCGGATCCACTTCGCCGATAGTGCGGTCGATATCGATCTTGATTCGAGCCGTCGGCGTTTGCGCCAGCAGCATGCCAGAGGCGAGAACCACAAGAATGCGATGCATCAGAATCGAACCTCCATAGGATGTCCATTGAAAACCACGCGCCGCGAAACGTCGCCCAACTTCACTACCACGTCCCGGCGCAAGGGCGGCAGCATGCGCGATCCGCTAGCCAGGGCCAGACGCAGCAAGCGTTGGCGGTTGCTCCAGTTCATCTGGATGCCCATCCATTCGCCTTGGCGATAGTTAAACGAACTGCCATCGTCTTCGTATAGCAGGAAAGAACCGTCAGCGCCCGGATAAAGGGACAGCGTCAACGGCTGGTTCACTTGCGCACCGGTATATTGTTTCACCGGGCCCAGCGGGAGGATAGATCCCGCGCGCACATAGAGAGGCATGGTTTCCAAATCCACCTCGCGTGTAATTTCGCGGCCCCCCTCCTGGCGCTCGTTAGTCCAGAAATCGTACCAGACGCCGCGGGGAAGGTAGATCCTGCGCGAAGTTGCGCCTTTCTCGGTTATCGGCGCCACCAGCATGTCGCGTCCCCATAAATATTCGTCGCCGCGCGCGACTGCTGTAAGATCGTCCGGATAGTGCAACCACAAACTGCGCATCACGGGCAGTCCCGATACCGTGCCCTCGCGCACCACGCTATATAAATAAGGCAGCAGGCGATAGCGCAGATCCAGGTATTTGCGGCAGATCGGTTCCACTCGCGCATTGTGCAATTCACTCGGGTCCGGCACCGCGGCTCCATTATAGTTCTTGATCTCAATGGGACCCGGGTCGCCGGTGTTCCATCCCCACGGCAGGCGCAGTTTCCAGTTGCGGCCATGCGAGCGGAACAACGGACAAAATGCTCCGAACTGAAACCAGCGGACGTAAAGTTCCGCCGTGAATTCGTTGGTGGGCACGAAGCCGCCGATATCCGTTCCCCAATAAGGAATGCCGGTCAGGCCAGTGTTAACGGCGATCGGAATGTGCGTGCGCAGCGTCTCCCACGTGGAATCAACGTCGCCGGACCACAGGAACGACGCGTAGCGCTGCATGCCCGCGTAGCCGTTGCGGTGCAGCGCATAAGGGCGTTCGTTGGGACGATCGAGCTGCGGGCCTTCCCAATACATGCGATTCCGCACCAGGCGCGAAGCGATGTTCAACGGATCGCCTTCATCAGGCCACCAGCCATCCACGCCCAGCGCAAAGATTTTGCGATGCTCGTCCCAATAACAGCTCGCCTGTTCTTCAACCGGCTGCTTCGGATCGCAGACATCTCGAACGGTTCCGTGCATCCTCCGCGCGTTGATCACCACATGCAGCGAAACCTTGAAATGCTCCTGGTGAAGCTGCTCGAACATCGCTCGCGGATCCGGAAAAACTTTGGCGTTGAACTGAAATTCACCGTTGTTGGTATTCCAGCCGGAAGGACAAAATCCCGTGCCCAAATAGATCAATGCATCGCAGGGCAGCTTCTTTTCGCGAAAGGTGCGAGCTTCTTCCAGTATTTCCTCCGGGCCGGCCAGCGTCCTGTGCGATTGCTGATAGCCAAGACTCCAGAGCGGCGGCAATTCGGGGCGGCCGGTCAATCCGGCGTATTCCGCCATGATGGTCCGCGGGTCGCGCGAGACAACAATAAAAATATCCAGCGGCAGCTCCGCCGCGGGCAACGCCGGATGGAAACTGCTTTCAGCGCCGGTGAAATCGAACGTGCCGAAAGGCTGATGGAAAAACAGCGCCCATCCGGAAGTTCCAATCACCCAAGGAATCGGGACCCGGCCTCCATGCGTCCGTAACTGGTAGCCGCCCTGTCCGCTGCGCATCCGATCGGTGGAACCCCGGCGGTCGAATTGCGGGCCGCCCTCGCCCAACCCGAGAATCGGCGCACTGCCGGTGGAAAATCCCATAGCGCCGGTGTCGCCGTCGATTTTGAGCTCTTGTACCAATTCACCGGAAGCTGTTTGGATAGCGAAGGTCAGCGGACTGGGCGTCACTTTCACCTGCACCAGACCCATTTTGAAGGTTTGTTCCCGAACGGCTCCGCGGAGCTTCACAGCCGGAGCAGGCCAGGATCGCTCCTCGAGCGATCCATCGGATGCGGGCTCGATGGGCTTCCCGTCTTGGAGTGGCAGAACCATGAGCCGGAACGTCAACCCAGTCACCGGGATCATCTGGATCTCCACGTCGCGGCCGGCGACTTGCAATATTTGCTCGTCCGCTTCCACTCTACCGCGCGCCAAAACCACGGCTCCGGCCGCTTCGATCCAGTTCCTTCGCGAGATAGCCATCACAAGACTCTGAACATTATGACACGCCCGCTAGCGGCTGTAAGCGATTACACCAGCGGTGCGCTTTCCCTGATGTAAGCTGGTGTTCATGAAGCCCGGCTCCCGCATCTCGCGAAGGAGTCTACTGGCCGGCGCCTCCGCCGTGTTGGGAAGCACGCGGGGTTGGCAGACGGAAGCGTCCGCCCCACATTTGACGCACCAGGATTTACGATTGAGTGGCGCAGGCGCTTTCGCCTGCGAACCGTTTTTTTCACAGCTTCTGAGACTGAGACTGAGGCTGAGGGAGCCGGTGCCTTTTTGGTTCTTCAACGCCTATCCCGCAAGAGTTCTTCCAGGTCGCCCAGCTTGTCCGCGACCAGGTTCAGCTTGTGCGCCAAGCCCTGAATTTCGGACTCCGCCCGCCGGTTGACGTCGAAGTCGAGCTCGCTCCGCACCCGGTCTTTTTTATCCTGACGGTTTTGGCTCATCATGATGACCGGAGCTTGCACCGCGGCCAGCATCGACAGGAACAGGTTCAGGAGAATGAAAGGATAAGGATCCCAGGCCTTCCCTCTCAGGATAATGTTGATGGCCGAATAAACTACCAGCACCAGGCCGAACAAAATGATAAATGTCCACGATCCGCCAAAGCTCGCCACTTTGTCGGCAATGCGTTCCGGCTTCGTTGCCTCGTCTTCGATGATCTCGTTGGCATTGCGCATGGCGCGGCTCCGGACCAAATCCTGCGCGGCATGAATCTGGCGGCTGAGCACGGTCAACAGGTCCATGCCGGCGTGCGGCTTGCGTTCGAGCAGCGTGAAGATATCATCTCTGTCGATTTCGATGCAAACGCTGTCCGCGGTCGACACCGCGTCGGTCCGGTGAGGGGTCTGGCCGATCAGCGACGCGAATCCGAAGAATTCTCCGGGCGCGGGCTGATCGACAATCACATCCTGATTATCTTGATCCACCGTGGTCACGGTGACGGCGCCTGAGACCAGTACGTAACCGCGGCCGCCGGTGTCGCCGGTCTTGTAGATCCGTTGCCTCGGGCTGAACGTCTTCATGTCCACTTTCGAGGCCAATAGAGCAGCCTCCTCATCATCAAACAGCGAGAAAAGTGGAACCTGTCTCAATATCTCGGGATCGCATGCCATGGCGTTTCGGTCCTTTTGCAATTGAATTCAACTCTGCCAGGATTCCACAACCGCGGGCCCAAGACAATAGCCTCGATCGACATTAGATTGTCATCGTTTTCGGATTGTGCAGCTCGAAGCACAGCGTGCTGCGCCGGCCAAAGCGGTTGGCCGTCCTAGGTGCCGCGTCGGCACTGATGCCGACGCATCGTGTAGCAGTTTAACTGTTCGCACTCCTCGGAACATCGGTGGTGCGGGTAAGTTCCAGGCGTTCACATGATTGTGAACGCTGCACGCACGAGTGCGCGCGCTACGCCGCCGCCCAAACAATCAGGTCCGCCATCGGTTGTCACCGTCCGCACCCTGTGATAATGTCGGACTCGTACCAACATCTTGAAAGCGAGGGCACGAACCATGACCCGCAGAACCTACGTTTTTGGTTTTCTAGCGCTTGCTCTTGTAGCATTAGCCGGCTGTTCAAGCCAACCGACCGCCAAGCCGGCCGCTGCCGCGCCCGACAAAATCCAAGGGAAGGCCCAAGTAATGCTCGACGAAACCGGCGCCACCGACACCGCTTTGAACGCCGGCGGACCCTCCGTCTATCTTATTGTGGACGGCCTGAATCGCTACCGCCTCTTCTTCAACAAGCCTTTTGAGGTCCAAGCCGGCCAGGAATACAGCGCCGAAGGCGTCTATGCGCAAAAGGCCATCGACGCAATCGGAGATCCCGACCAGGGTAAGAACGGCTATCCCCTTGGATCAAGCTGCGACCGTGTCGTGAATAGGGCCTGGCCCGGATTGGCCATGGATGCCGCGGAGTCATACTCCAGCAGCTTGCGCGTCAAAGTGCAGCGCTTTCCCGCCAGGCCTGTCTTCCTGGTAACCAAGATTGAGGCTGTTACCGCCAAGAAAAAGGATGCCGCGGCCACGGAGAAGGAAGCGCCAACCGTATCCGCTTCAGCCGACAAACAACGCGCTCTCCTGGTAGAGGGTTCCACTGTCCTTCCCGCCCCGCTATGGGAGCCCACCGGCGGAACGGTTCACTGCAAAGTGGTAATCGATGAACAAGGCAAGATCGCCGAGTTGGACAGCGGCTCCCAACTCTGCGAGACCGTCCCGTGGGTTCAGTTTCGCTATAAACCCACGCTTAAAGGCGCCCACCCGGTCCGCGTCAGTACTGAGGTGGACGTGCGCTTCGACCCGCGTAAGTAAACCCTCCGCAGGCACCTCCTGCCTGCCGGGTCGGCACTCATGCCGCCTGCCGGTAAATATTTCGCCATCGACCTGAGTGAAGCGGACCCTCCGTGCACATAAGCCTTTTGGAATCATCACTCTCCCAAATCGCCTCTATGGCATGTCCATTGCTAATTAACTTTTCGTAACGGAATTTACGTGTGTCTGAAAGGAGGGTCTCCGCATGCGCCTTAGCTTTCGCTTGATCCTTTCCCTCGTCTTCGCCGTTACCATCGTGTCCGTTCTGTTCGCCCTCTACCAGGTGCAGGCGGACCGCCGGGCCCGCCGCAACGACCTCGAAAAACGCGCCCAGCTGATTGCCGAAAGCCTCCAGGAAACCGTGCAGCCGCTGCTCGCCAAAGGCGCTACGGGCAACTTGCAGCGTCTGGTGGAGCGCTTCGGCAATCGCGAGCGTATGGAAGGGGTCGCCATTTACGACCCCCAAGGCCATCCCGTTTTCATGACTTCCACTCTGGCCGCGCGGCTTGGGTCGCATCTTCCCGCACTGAACAAAACCGTCTTCCAGGGTAATGGTTGGGGCCAATTCTTCAACGCCGACCGAAGCAAAATGCACTTCTATGCGGTACCGGTTCACGTCGGGGATTCCACCACCTGGGCATTAGCCGTCTTTCACGACGCTTCTTATATTGATGCCCAAAACAGCAAGATCTGGCGGGACACCTTCAAAAACGTTCTGGTGCAGATGTTATTGATCTCAACCATTACATTACTTATTGTCCGTTGGACCATGGAAAGGCCAGTCAGACGTTTGGCGCAGTGGCTGCACGATCTGCGCGCCGGAAGCACCGAGCCGCATCCGGAACTTCCGGCGTCGGACGTCTTTAGGCCGCTCACTCTCGAAGTAACACACTTGGCTGACAGCCTGAAACTGGCCCGCGCTTCGGCCGAGGAGGAAGCCCGGCTGCGGGAAACCGCCAACTCGCTCTGGACTGCGGAGCGTTTGCGCGTCTACCAGCAGGCTACCCTCGAAGAGAGCCGTTTGTTCGTAGTTTCCAACCGCGAACCGTATGAACACGTCTTTCGCGGCGGATCGCTTGAAACCGTTGTTCCCGCCAGCGGTTTAGTCACTGCCATGGAGCCCATCCTGCGCGCCTGCGATGGCACCTGGATCGCCCACGGCGCCGGCGACGCGGATCATGAAACCGTGGATGAGCATGATCGCCTGCGCGTCCCGCCTGAAGAGCCCCAATATACGCTCCGCCGCGTCTGGCTGACCCGCGAAGAAGAAGAAAGGTATTACTACGGCTTTGCCAATGAAGGCATCTGGCCGCTCTGCCACATCGCGCACACTCGCCCGGTATTTCGCGTGGAGGATTGGGAGGCGTATCAGGAAGTCAACCGCAAATTCGCCCGCGCGGTGCTGGAAGAAGTGGAAGGCGAAGACCACCCCATCGTGCTGGTGCAGGATTATCACTTCGGCCTGCTGCCCAAGCTCATCAAAGAACAACGCCCGGATGTTCGAGTGGCCATTTTCTGGCACATTCCCTGGCCCAATCCGGAAGCATTCGGCATCTGCCCCTGGCAGCGCGAATTATTGGAAGGCCTGCTGGGCGCGGACCTCATCGGGTTCCATATTCAATCCCACTGCAATAATTTTCTCGAGACCATCGATCGCACTCTCGAATCGCGCATCGAGTGGGAGCGTTTCGCGGTCAGCCGCGGCGGCCACGATACCATCGTGCGGCCGTTCCCCATCAGCGTGGATTTCAAAGAGCCGCCGGCCTTCCATTCCAACGGCTCGGGAGCGTCGGAAGTGCTACGCCAGGAGCGCTATCGCATCCAAAGACAACTGGGCATCCAGGCGGATTACCTCGGAATCGGCGTGGATCGCTTGGATTACACCAAAGGCATTCCGGAGCGCTTCCGCGGCGTGGAGCGCTTTCTCGATCGCTATCCCTCTTACGTCGGCCGCTTTACGTTCGTCCAGGTGGGCGCACCCAGCCGTACCCACATCGGCCGCTATCAGGATCTGATCCGCGAAGTGGAAGGCGAAGCCGATCGCATCAACCGGCGTTTTGAATCCAAGCACTGGAAACCCATCGTTTTCCTGAAACGCCACCACAACCACCATGAGATTGAACCGTTTTATCGCGTCGCGGATTTGTGCCTGGTTACCTCTCTGCACGACGGAATGAACCTGGTGGCCAAGGAATTCGTCGCCACCCGCGATGACGAAGGTGGCGCGTTGATCCTCAGCCTCTTCACCGGCGCCAGCCGCGAGTTGCAGGATGCGCTGATCGTGAATCCCTACGACACCGAGCAGCTGGCTGAAGCTATTCACTATGCCCTCGACATGGATTCCCGCCAACGCCGGGAGCGCATGCGGCGGATGCGCCGCGTAGTCCGCCAGCACAATATTTATCGCTGGGCCGCCAACCTGATCGGAGCGGTCTCGGAAATTCGCGTAGAGCCCTCTCAAATCGAACGCGCCCAAGGAGTCAAATGTCAACCGGCCTGAAATCCATGCAGCCCCTTTTGGAACATCTTCCCGAGCTGGAGCCTCGGCTGCGGGCTGCTCCCGAGATTCTCCTGTTCCTGGATTTCGATGGGACGCTCGCGCCCATCGTTGAAGATCCCGACCTGGCCTCAATGCCTTCCGGGACCTTCCAGGCGCTCACCCGCCTGGCTTCCAACCCCAGATTTACACTGGCCATCATCAGCGGCCGGGCGCTGGACGATCTGCGCCTCCGCGTCGGCCTCGAAAATTTGATCTACGCTGGCAATCACGGCCTGGAAATCAGCGGCCCCGGCATCGAGTTTATCGAATCCCAAGCCGCGGAGCGGCTGAAAGCGCTGGGTGAACTCTCGCGCCATTTGCGCGCCCGCCTCAATGGCATCCCCGGCGTGGAAGTGGAGAACAAAGTCCTATCCGCCAGCGTCCACTTCCGCCGCGCGCCTGCCGCCGATCTCCCCGAAATCCGCCAGGCCGTCGAGGACGCCGTGGTTTTCAAGGACAATCCGTTCCAGATCACCCAAGGAAGAAAAGTTCTCGAAATCCGGCCTCGCGTGGGCTGGGACAAGGGCCGGGCCGTCCGCTGGATTCAACAAGCAGCCGGCCTGCCGGATGCGCTGGCGCTCTATATAGGAGACGATTCCACCGATGAAGACGCCTTCCTGGCCTTGCCCCAAGGCATAACGATCAGTGTTGGCAAAACCCGCGAAACATCCGCACAACATTTCCTGGAACATCAGGAATTAGTTCCCGAATTCCTGGCCTGGCTAGCCGATTTGTTCCCCATACCGACCCACCAGTAGTCCCGTGGGGCAGGCGCTTCCGCCGGCCAACCCCTCAAGTTTCCACCCCACCTGCCGAAGAGAGTAGTGATGACGCGAATCGTCCTCTTTGCATTACTGCTCGCAACAGCCTGCCTGGCCTCCCAACGCGAACGCTTCGTCGAAAGCGTCCTGCCCGCTCTCGCCTACGGACCTTCCTGCTGGTCTAGCCTGGATCTCCACAACCTCGGCGATCGCGCCGTCATCGTCGAAGTGGAAGCCCATCGCGCCAGCGGCGCGCTAGTCCCCTTGGTGGGGCATTCGGGCGTAGTCTTCAGCCTCAACCCCGGCGAACGCGTCAGCCACCGTCTGGAAATCCAGGAAGAAACCGGCGACGCCTGGGTGAAGGTGCGGGAGCAAGTCCCCTCAGAACGGCTCTGGCCTGTGGTGGCGGTCTCGGGAACCAGTGAATGCGCCATCGACAATCAATTGCGCACCACCGCCCGCGAAGTTGCTTATCCCACCCGCAATCCCTGGTTCTCCGGCGATGTCTCGGAGATCTCCGGCAATATCGTCGCCCTGGTAAATACGTCGGAACAAGCGGCCAAAACGTCGCTGTGCTATTCAGCCGGTAATCTCTATTCCGTGCCTGGCAAAATACTCGCGCCCATTTGCTCCCAGTTTTTCGAAGTCCAGATCCCGCCCTTCGGCGCCCGCCAGTTCCCCGTGGTCCGCGACGGCAGCTCGCACTTCTCGCTCAAGACGGACGGCAGCTCCATCGTTCTCCAAATGCTGCACCCCCTGGCCACGGGCGTTAGACTCTTCTCGGTAGATTCCACCATCAAATTTCAACAGTAGTTTTTTCGCGGCCACCAACCGCCATCAATCCAGCCCGCAAACGCGTTCCCGGCCCGCACTCGAGCGTCTCCCTATCGAACCGATCCGATAAATTCAGAAATTCCTCCAACAGCCTGTCATCCTTCAGAACACTCGTCAACGCTTGCGGATCACACAACCCCGCCAGCGATCCGAGACCTCCGCAGCGCCGGACCCGCATGCCTGCGCCCTCCAGAATTCTTGCCAGCTCCTCAGGCAGGAATGCCTTTAGTGCACCCATGTAGTTTTGCGTCAAGCCATCCGTAAGAGCCTCGTTGCCCGGAAACTGATTCTGATGCCATTCGCCACGTTCCACCATCGCCTGGACTGCTGGACCAAGCGCCCGGTCTTCACCAGGCTCCAACCTGTCCAAGCCGCGGCGATCTGCGCCCGATGCGAGACAGTCAGAATTACCGTCGCACTCGCAATTCGGCAGCTTTCCCGAATTGCGTCCACCGCTTTGGATCCCGAAAATGAAATGGCTCCGTCCATGTTCAACACCAGGTCGAAGCTTCGATCCGAAAAGCGCGAAAGATCCGATGCGTTTCCTTCCACAAATTCGATACCTGCCAAATCCCCGGCTTTTTTCCGCGCGATGTTCAGCATCTCCGGTGATAGATCCAGATGAGTCACGCGGAAACCGCGCCTGGCCAGGGGAATCGAGAATGCGCCGGTAGCTCCGCCGATATCGAGGATGGTTTTGACGCCTTCCAGATGCCGCTCTATCTCGCGCCAGCGCAGCGCGCGATTGATTTTTTCGTCGGCTGCGTCCGTTTCTTCCTTGGGAGCCTTGGCGTCCCACCACCGCCGCTCGCGCTCAAAGTCGGTCTCTGGCAAACTCATGGCTCCCAGTTTATCTAGACTTTAAGCAATGACGACGCCTGCTCCTTGGGCCCTTATGTGGCTTTTGGCCTTCAGTATTTATGGCGCCTTGAAATGGCTCACCTGGTGGCGCGCCAGATCCACTCCGCATCCGCCGTGGCGCTCCATCGCCTACCTGCTGGCTTGGCCCGGCATGGATGCTGAGTCTTTCCTCGACGGCCGTCCGCCCACTTCGGCGCCCTCGCCCCGAATGTGGGTCTGGGCCGTCGTCGAGACCGTCTCAGGAGCCGCTCTGCTCTGGATCATCGCTCGTACCATCTCCGAACAGTTACTGCGCGGTTGGATAGGAATGCTCGGCTTGATCCTGCTGCTCCACTTCGGCGGCTTTCAACTGCTCAGCCTTTTCTGGCGGACCATTGGTATCGATGCCGCTCCCATCATGTCCGCGCCGCTCCGCTCCACATCGCTCGGCGAATTCTGGGGCCGGCGCTGGAACCTGGGATTTTCGGAACTTGCCCACACTCTGATTTTTCAGCCGCTGCACCGCGCTTGGGGGCCGGCTGCAACAGGATTCTTCGTATTTGTCGTATCCGGATTGATTCACGACCTGGTCATTTCAGTCCCCGCGCGCGGAGGTTATGGCCTGCCCACCATGTATTTTCTGATCCAAGGCGGCGGCGTGTTCCTGGAACGCTCCCGCCTGGGCAAAAAGCTGGGCTTACGCCACAATTTCCGCGGCTGGCTCTTCACCGCAGCCTTCACCGCCGGACCTGCGTTTTGGCTCTTTCACCCGCCTTTCATCCGGCATGTGATACTTCCGTTTATGCACACTATTCACGCTCTGTGACCATCTCATCCACAGAACGATTCTTCGACTATGCTCTTTGGCTGGCCGCCGCCGGGCATTTCCTGATCCTGGCCGCCAGTTTCCAGGTGCCGCGCCGGCTAGGTTGGAAGAAGGATCTCCAATCCCTGACGCCCTTCAATCGAAAATTATTATGGGTGCAGAGCGCGTTCACCGTGCTGACCATCATTGCCTTTGGCGTGCTCACCCTGGCGCTCCACTCGGAACTCCTGCGCGGTGACCGTTCCGCCATGGGCCTGGCCTGCTTCATCGGCCTCTATTGGACCGCGCGCGTCTTCGTTGACGCATTCTACTTCTCGCATACGGATTGGCCCTCCGGACGCACCTTCGTAGTCGGCCACATCCTGCTGACATCGCTGTTCTCGTCACTAGCCGCCATTTATCTCGGATTGGCAATCTGGCGCCTTCTGGAATAACCGAACCGCGACCGCAAGGAAGCGCTACCACGAATGCCGCTGGGCTCCGCGTTCGTGGCAACGCTCCCTCGCAGTCGCGGCTCAGTTTTTCCAGGGAGGTAACTCCGGCTTGCCCGTGCCCAATGCTAGGCGGTAAGGTGGGTACCGTAGCATGGAGACCACTCCCAGCGACGATCAGCGCCCCCCAGAGACGCTGCCGCCTGAGCCTTTCGAGCGTCCGGAAATCGCCCATGTGCTTTTTATGGACGTGGTCGCCTTTACCACGCTATCGATGGAGGCGCAGCGGGAGGTCCTGGGACAGCTGCAACAAATCGTCAGCCGGACACCCAAGTTTCGCCTGGCCGAGCGGGATAACCGGCTGATTCGTCTCCCCACCGGGGATGGCATGGCTTTGGCATTCCTCGGAGACCCCATCTCTTCGGTGGAATGCGCGCTCGAAATATCCGCCGAACTGCCCAACTTCCCTAATCTCAAACTTCGCATGGGCCTGAATACCGGCCTGGTCTTCCAGCATCGGGACATCAACGCGAACCTCAACGTGCAGGGCGGGGGAATCAACGAGGCCCAACGTATCACCGACGCGGGCGATGCCGGTCATATTCTGGTGTCCAAAGGCACCGCGGAGCTGCTCATGCATCTGGAGCGCTGGAAGCCTCATCTCCACGACCTTGGCGAGCATGCCGTCAAGCATGGCCAGCGGCTCCACTTCTACAATCTCTATACCGGCGAACTAGGCAACCCCGCCCTCCCATCGAAGTTTGCCGCCGAACGCACTCATCGGACCCGAACCCGCGCCACGCGTCTGGTATTGGCCGTCGCGGCTTTAGCGGCGTTCGCGGCCGCGGGATTTTTGTTCTACCGCCAGCAATCGCAAACCGGGCGCAAGCAGCACCTCGCCGTAATGGGTTTCCGCAACAATACATCCAACCGCGATGTAGACTGGGTGGCCGGAGACCTGGCCGACGGGATAAGAACTCAGCTCGGCGACACCGACAAACTTCGCGTAACATCCGCGCAGGAGTGCGCCACGCTATGGAAGAATCTCGGTTTATCGCGCTTGGAAAGCTTTAGCAAAAGCACCCTGAGCCAGCTGAAACAGTCCGGCGCGGACTGGGTTGTAGTGGGTTCGTACCGCGATTCGGGAAAGAGCGGCGGCAGCAGAATCAATGTCAGCGTCGAGCTGCAGGACGCCGGAGAAGGCGAGACCGTTCTGGCCATTAATGAAGAAGGAACTGAGGCCGAGCTGGACAGCCTGGTAGCTCGTGCCGCCGCGCGGCTCCGGATAAAGTTGGGTCTCGGGGAAATCTCTCCGCGAAAAAATCGCCAGATAGAAATGGCCCAAGCCCCGCCCGGCATCCGGGAAGTCTACTATCTGGGCTTGCGAAAGCTGCAGGAAGACTATGAGCCGGGAGAGGCGCGCAGCTATCTGGAGCGGGCAGTGAAGCTGGAACCCGCCTTTCCTCTCGGTCACTACGCGTTAGCGGAAGCGTGGTCGGAGCTGGGCTATGACCAGAACGCAATCGATGAGGCCAAGCAGGCCGTCGACCTTTCCAAGGGACTTTCTTTCGAAGATCAGCAATCCATCAAGGGCCGCTACTTCAGCATGGCCACTAAGTGGAAAGAAGCCACCCAAGCCTATGAGCAGCTCTATCATTTTGATCCGGGCAACTTGGAATATGGGCTGCAACTCGCCAGGGCGCAATGGTCGGCCGGCCAGGGAAACAGTGCCTTGGCTACATTGAATAATCTGCGCAAGCTCCCCAAGCCCGAAGGAAACGACCCTCGAATCGATTTAGCGGAGGCCGAGATCTCGAAGGGCGGGGGTGATATGACGGGCGCCTTAAAATCGGCCGAATTGGCTGCCGCAAAAGCGAAGAACTCGGGCGCGCGGCTGCTCAGAGCCCGAGCACTCCATTGGACCTGCGCCACACTGCGAACCATGGCTGAGCCGGAGAAAGCCAAATCGGCGTGCGAAGAATCCAGGACCATTTCCCGCGATCTCGACGACAAGCTGGGTATCGCGCGCGCGGCCACCGGACTGGGAAATATCGAATACGATCGAGGTGACCTCGAAGGCGCCAAACGCCTTTATGGGGAAGCGCTGGATAATGTCAAAATAATCGGCGCTAAGAAAGACATCTCCGGCGCCGTCCACAATCTGGGAATGGTATTCGAGGACCAGGGAAACCTGGAGGCCGCCAGGCAACAATATCAGGAAGCCTTGAGCATCCAGCAGGAAATCGGTGATCGCGCCGAAAGCGCCAAAACGCTGACCGATCTTGGCGATCTTCTCCGCAAGCTTGGTGACTTGGAGCAGGCCGAACGGACTTTGGAAGAAGCCTCCGATGCGGCCCGGGGAACCGGCAGCCAACGTACCGAGGCCAATGCGTTATCGAGTCTCGCCGGCGTCTTGTTCGACCGTGGGAAATTGAGTGAAGCGAGGCAAAGGTACGAGCGCGCTATCCCGCTGCAGCGCCAGCATGGAACGAAAGTCAATTTGGGATATACCTTGGACGGGCTGGGCGATGTATTGGTGGCCGGCGGCGATTTTCCGGCGGCGGAGCAACGCTACCAGGAGGCTGTTGCCGTTCAGGATGGGACAGATGCTGCGTTTAGCCGCACCGGGCTGGCCATTGTTCTGATCGAGAAGGGCCAGGCGTCCCAAGCCGAAGCGTACCTCCGCCCTGCCCTCCAGGAATTTCGCTCGAAAAAAGATTCCGATGATGAGCTGCTGGCATCTACGGCGCTGGTACGCGCTCTATTAGAGCAAAAGAAATTTCCCGAAGCGCAGCAGGAGCTTGCTCCACTGAATCAATTAGCCGCCGCTACCACTCAGCGCAGCCTGCGCTATGGCGCTCTCATCGTCTCGGGACGTCTGCGAAGCGCGCTGGACCGGTCCGCCGTCCCTGAAGCGCTCAGTTCCCTCCAGAAAGTTGCTCAGGAAGCGAAGCGAGCCGGAATGCCAGGCCCGGAACTCGAGGCACGCCTGGCCATCGGCGAGATTGAATCGGCGCACGGCCAAGCTGCTCGCGGCAACAGTGACCTGACCGCCGTTCAGAAACAGGCCGCCGCGGACGGCTTTATGGCCATCGCAACCAGGGCTGCCAACGCTCTAACGAGAAAAGGAAGCGCGCCTGAAGAGGCCCGCTCCCAATAAAATTGCAAGAGTCAGAAACGCGTAGAAGCGAGGCTCCGGCGTAGTAGTAGTGGGGCCCGCTGTGATGTTGGTGACCAATGGCTCAGAGCAGGTGGCTGCCGCATCGCAGTCGAACGCAACCGTCACGTTACCCGTTTGATCGCCGGTGAATCCCGTGAAGGTGAAAGTTTCCGTCGGGTTACCCAGCGAACCGTTCACGTCGAAAGGAAGCGTGCCGGTGCTTGGATCGCAAGGCACGGGCGCGCCCGTCGAACTGCTCGAGCTGCAGCCCTGAACCAGCGCGAAATCGGTAAAATCTCCGAGCTCCCCAAGCGTGAACGAGCTGACGCTGAACCCCGTGTTCTGGTTCAAAGTGGAATCCACTGTAAAGTTGAACAGGAATTGACCCGTGAGGCTGCCAGTGAAGCATGTAGCGGTCACTCCGTCAGTATCGACTGTCGGGACGGAAGAACATTCCGTGTTTTGGCCCAACGTGCTTCCGTAATCGGAAGCATTCTTGGGGGGGACCTTTCCCGACGCCCACGCGTTGGTAAGGCAGACACACCCAAGTAACAGGGCGACAAACAATCGTAAGAGTTGATTGGATGACATAGGAGATCATTATTGGCCTCCCCGTAATGGATTGTCAACACGTATTCCGAGTAGCCGTACTATGAGTACCGTCGAACGCGTTTAACGCTCGCGGCCCGGAAAGAGCCAAGTCCATGAAGCCGCCAAAAAATCGACGGTAATACCAGCGCGGGGTTGGCGTCTTCAATGAAGTCATGAGCCTGCGTCTCACCAAAGGTGATGAAGACACTGTTCCGTGCCGCGTTCACACTGATGTGAGCGCCAGGAGCTCGGTAGCGAGCGAGTGCGCGCGCCGTTGGCGATACGTAGGGTTAATAAGTTGGACCGGCATCTTCAACCGAGTTGCCTTTAGTTCCGGCCACGCCGGGCTAGCTGCAGAATGCAATGCGCCCCAACGAAGCCCGACCCACCGGCGACCAGGACTTCACTCATTTGTCCCTCTGAAGCTCTGGTGTAACCAAGCAGTCGATCCGGGACCTGCCGGTCGAGTACACTCAAGAAATTCGATGCAATTCCACGCGCGCTATAGCGAAGGAGGAACTTAGACGAGTGGGGCCACCGCAAACCTAGAAGCAGCCCAGAAACGTGCTTTGGCTATCCGGCCTAGAGTGGGGGGCTTTCCTTACCTCGCCGAGACGTTGCGGCGCGCGGGCGTGACCCGGAACCTCTGGTTTCTGCCCGCATGTGGGAGCCTGTTTCTCACCAACTACGGGCCGGTCATGATGCAGGGCACGCCATTGGCAACCGGCATGATGGACGTCCCCCCGTTCAACCGCGAGGCCTTGATTTCGGCGTTGCGCAGGGATCAGGCCGGGGAAAGCGGCTTTCCGGAATTCCTGGAAGCGTCGTGGCGCGCCGGCGTAGTTCGCTACGATGTCGATTTCACCGCTCGAACGGTGGCGTATTACGGCTGCAATGGCGAAGAATACGTTGAAGCCTATCCCCCTGTCGAGATCGATTCCTCTGTAGACTAAGAAATCATGGGCGCTGACGCTGCCTATCGTGGCCGCGAGATCAAAGTCTGGTAACGGCACCGTTAGGTTTACGCCGGCCTACCCATTTCTCGTCTCTAGTTTGGCGCGCCAGAAGTGAACCGGAAACGAGAAACGAGAAACGGACTATCAACCACCGGGCCCACGGCCTCGGAAGCATTCTTCGCTACCGGCTGGTAACGATTGCATCCAAACCCCAGCCTCCGTCATCATTCTTATATGGAATTTCGACAGCTTGGAAAGAGTGGCCTGCAGGTTCCGGTTCTATGCTTTGGCACCGCGACGTTCGGTGGTGGGAACGAGTTTTTCCGCGCCTGGGGCGAAACCGATGTAGCCGAAGCAATCCGCCTCATCGATGTCTGCCTGGAAGCCGGCGTCAATTTTTTCGACACCGCCGACGTGTACTCCGCGGGACTCTCCGAAGAAATCCTCGGCCAGGCCATCCAACACGTTCCCAGGGAAACTTTGCTCATCTCCACCAAAGCCACGTTCGCCTTCGGAACCGGCCCCAACAACGTTGGTTCGTCCAGGGAACATCTGACTCGTCAGATCGAGGGAAGCCTGAAGCGGCTTAAGACCGATTACATCGACGTTTATCATATGCACGGCTTCGACGCGCTTACTCCCGTGGAAGAGACGCTTTCCGCGCTCGACAACGCGGTACGTCAAGGAAAGCTGCGTTATATCGCCGCCTCGAATTTCTCGGGCTGGCATATCCAGAAATCCCTGGCGGTTAGTGACCGCTATGGATGGGTGCGCTACGCCGGCCATCAAGTCTACTATTCTCTAGTCGGCCGGGATTACGAGTGGGAGTTGATGCCCCAAGCCTTTGCCGAAGGCATCGGCGCCTTAGTGTGGAGTCCGCTGGGTTGGGGGCGCCTCACCGGCAAGGTCCGCCGCAGCCAGCCTCTGCCGGAAGTAAGCCGCTTGCACAAGACCGGTGACCTTGGCCCGCAGGTGCCGGATGAGTATCTATTTCGAGCGGTCGATGCGCTCGAGATCGCTTCCGCCGAAACTGGCCACAGCGTGCCGCAGGTGGCTTTGAACTGGCTGCTTCGGAAACCGACAGTCTCCAGCGTGGTCATCGGCGCGCGCAACGAACAACAACTGCGCGACAACCTGGCCGCCGCCAGCTTCGCATTAACACCCGATCAGGTGGCCAAGCTGGATGAGGCAAGTAAACCGCAGGTTCCTTATCCTTACTGGCACCAGCGGCAGTTCCAGAATCGCAACCCGCTGCCGCCCGCGTACCGTCCGTAACTAATTCTTTTCAAGCATTACTTCGGTCGACTTAATTACTACCGTTACTTTGTCACCCTTCTTGAGCCCAAGTTGCTCCGCGCTGCGGCGCGTGATTACACTTTCGACTTGGCTTTTTCCGACGCGAACCACAACGTGAGCCATAATGTCACCCAAAGTGACTTCTATTATTTTTCCTTCCAACTGATTTCTGGCTGAGATAGGCATGACCTAAGGATGCCACGGATGTCGCCAGCCCTACCCCTCGTCGTCAGGTTGAACCAGCAGCGTGGCCAGCAGCTCTTTCGCTTCCACCTCCCGGTTGCGCGGAACTTGCAGCCGGATCCACTTACGCAGAAACCCGTCCACGTCCTGAACCAGCGTCGCGATTTGTCCCAAAGCGAAGAAGGGAATTTTGGCGTCCTCCAGCAGTCCGGTCGCCATGGCCAAGTGCACCCGATCGTTGGTTTCGAACACTACAACTAGATCGAGATCCGGATCGAAGTGATCGGTAGAAGACATGGCAACCCCTCCAGCCCAAGTGTAGCGCTCGCGGCTCGGAAAGAGCGTGTTACCGAACCGCGACCGTAAGGGAGTCGGTGCCTTTTTGGTTCCAGCTACGTTTGGTAAGGGAGTCGGCAATGGGCCTGTGGCGCACGCACTCTTGCGTGCCGTGTTCGCACTCTTGCGAACACCTGTAGCGATAGAATCCCAAGCGTTCACACGAGTGTGAACGCGGCATGCATGAGTGCCTGCGCCACGGCACTCGTCTTCAACGGAGCGGGTCAGGCCATAACCAGCTGGCCCACCGCCGTTGGAAAGACTTCATCGTCCAAACGCCCACGCCACCATCAGCGGGAACTCCGCCCGCCACAGCGCGTCCCCGTGCGACGCCAGCCGTTCACTCATCACCACCTCCGCGCCGGCATCGCGCAGCGCCACCGCCCACCGGATCGCGTTGTTGAGGAAGAACGGCTCCAGTGTGCCGGCAACGAGGTACGTGCGCGGGATCGAATCCGACATCACGCCACTCGGCTTGTAACCCCCGCCCGGCGAGCCGGAGAAGACTGCACCGTAGACGTCCGGATGCCGAAGCCCCAGGGCCAGCGCCAGCTCTCCACCCGCCGAGAAACCGAACACCGCGCTGCGGTCGGTGGGCAGCGCGACTCCGAATCGCGACCGCGTCCATCGGCGGACGTCCTCGACGAAAAATCTCTCATGAGCCGCGAACCGTTCCGCGTCAAAGACCGGTGAGTACTCCTTGAGCCGCGCCATCTCATCGGCCAGCCCGTGTACACCGACGATCATGGTGGGCGGTACGTCGGCCGCCTCAAGGATCCCGCCCCACTGCGAGATCCCCTGACCGTCACCGGCGAACACGACTGCCTGCGGCGGATCCGGCGGGACGTACACCGTCACCAGCCGGGAACCGTTGTAGTCGAGCGTCTCAGTGACTAGCTCTCCCGCTATCGGGTCGGCACGTGGTGGTTCCCGCGGTGGTTGAGGACCGCCTGCGCCGCCGGCTGCTCGGTCATCCATTGTCGGACTCCTTGGAAACCCCTCCAGCCCAAGTGTACCGAGCCCCAGCCCCCAGCCCCAGCCAGTAACCAAACTGATACATCAATGCGCTAAATTGGTTCCACAATGCAGAGCTTCGACCTAATCGTCATCGGCTCGGGTCCGGCCGGTCAGCGCGCCGCTATCCAAGGCTCGAAGATGGGCAAGCATGTCGGCCTAATCGAGCGCCGCGAAGTCATCGGAGGTGTGTGCATCAACAGCGGCACCATCCCCAGCAAAACCATTCGAGAAGCCGTCTTGCATCTCTCCGGTTACTATTACCAGAACGTTTACGGCGTCAACTATCGCGTCAAGGAAAAGATCACCATGGCGGACCTGGCCTTCCGCGTCCAGCATGTGATCAAAACCGAAGTGGATGTCATCCAGGGACAGTTGTCGCGCAACAACGTGGAATTGATCACCGGCGTGGCCACTTTTCTCGACCCCAATACCGTCCGCGTGGACAGCGCGCGCGGCCAGCAAACCTACACCGCCGAAGCCTTCATCATTGCCACCGGGACCAAGCCCGCGGCCTCCAGCAAAATTGCCATCAACGGGCGCAACATCATCGACAGCGATCAGATCCTGTCCATGCCCGAAATTCCCAAAACATTGATCGTGGTCGGCGGCGGCGTCATCGGCGTGGAATACACCTGCATGTTCGCCACGCTCGGAGTGCGCGTCATCTTGATCGAAAAGCGCCCGCGGCTGCTGGAATTCGCCGACTCCGAAATGGTGGAGGCGCTCTCCTACAATCTCCGCGATCATCGCGTTACCATGCGCCTCAATGAAGAAGTGCAGAGCGTGGAGGAGATGCCGGACGGTTCCGTGGTCGCCTATCTCGAAAGCAAAAAGAAGCTCTCCGGCGATGCCTTGCTCTATTCCGTGGGACGCCAGGGCAATGTGGATGAGTTGAACCTCGCCGCCGCCCAGGTAGACGTTGATGCGCGCGGCCGCATCCCCATTAACGCCGAGTATCGCACCAAACAACCCCACATCTTCGCGGTGGGCGACGTCATCGGGTTTCCCAGCCTCGCCTCCGTTTCCATGGAGCAGGGCCGCATCGCCTGCGCCAACGCGTTCGGCAAAACCATTCAATCCAATCCGGCCAGTTATCCCTACGGGATTTATACCATCCCTGAAATTTCTTTCATCGGTAAAACCGAAGAGCAGCTCACTGACGACGACGTTCCCTATGAAGTGGGCGTGGCCTACTATCGCGAGATTGCCAGAGGCCAGATTCGCGGCGATACCACCGGACGCCTCAAAATCATCTTCCATCGCGAAACCAAAGCCATCCTGGGCGTCCATATTATTGGAGAAGGCGCCACGGAGCTGCTGCATATCGGCCAGGCCGTCATGATACTCGGCGGCACCGTCGATTATTTCATCAATACTGTTTTTAATTACCCTACCTTGGCGGAATGCTACAAAGCCGCGGCATTTAACGGTGTGAATAAACTGTCCAAGCTGAATTGAAAGACAAGGATATGTTCCGAACCATTGGCGTCACAACCGCCGAGCACATCGCCGCCGGCGTCGTAGAAGGCAACCAGGTGGTGGGCAAGCTGCGCCTGCTTCAAGAGGACTCGGAAACCGACGCCCTTCACGGCATGCCTTCCGCCGGCATCGCGCAAACCATCGCCAACCAGATTCTGGCGGTGTCCGACGGCTCCCAGGTGGACGCCGTTGGAATCGGCTTGCCCGGCATCATTCGCGACGGGCTGGTGGAGGAATCCCCCAACCTGCGCCAGCTCAAAGGCGCCAATATGCGGGAGCTGGTCTCCGCGGCCCTGCGCCAGGCCGGCCTGGATGCCCCGGTTCATATTTATAACGACGCCGATGTGGTGGCTGCGGGCCTGGCCGCCACCCGCGGCCAACTGGACCGGCTCATCCGCGTCTGGACCCTCGGCCACGGCATCGGCTTCGGCATTTATCCCTGGCACGAAGGCATCTGGGAAGGCGGGCACATTGTAGTCTCGCTCGATCCGCGCGAAAAATACTGCGGCTGTGGAGGCCGCGGTCATCTGGAAGGCATCATGGGCCACCGCGCCATGCGCCTCCGTTTTCTCGACCTGGAACCCGAAGAAATTTTCGAGAACGCCCAACGCGGCGATGCCCGCTGCGTGGAGTTCGTCAAGTTGTGGCACGCCGCGCTAGCCGCGGGAACCGCGAATTCCATTCACCTGGCTGGCCCCGGAAAATTCTTCGTCTCCGGTTTCAACGCCCGCCACCTGGACGTGAATCTGCTCAATCAATACGTCAGCGAAATGGTGAAGATGAGCCCGCTGCAAGGCTACGTCTTCGAAATTGTCCCGGCCAGCACCGAAATAGCCGTAATCGGCGCGGCGGTGAATGCGCTGCGCGCGCACCAGTGATCACTACTGTCAGCGTCCGGGACGCGGACCAGCCCAAGTGAAAAGGTATAACTGTTCTGGAGGCATTCTATGATCGCGCGACATTGGCGTGGTTGGACCGCAAGGAAGAATGCAGATGCGTACGAGGCGCTCCTGACGCGGAATGTGCTGCCCGGCCTCGAACGAATTCCAGGGTATTGCGGTGGCTATGTGTTTCGGTCCGATAGTCCCGCGGAATCGGAATTTGTCGTCATAAACCTCTTCGACTCCCTCGATGCCGTCAAGGCGTTTGCCGGTACCGATTACCGCACCCCGGTTTTCGAACCAGAAGCACGGGCGCTGCTCTCGAGGATCGAGCCCGTGGCCCAACACTACGAAGTGCGCGCCGGCTTGCTCTAGTTCCTCTTGAAAGCCCACCTCGCAATCCCCGAGATTAAGATTTCACCGCTTTATTCCGATAAGAAACATATGATCTCTCTCCGCCAGGCGATGCACCAGGACCTCGAGCAATCCCTGAAATCTGCCCTGGATTCGTATCGCTCCGCCCTAACCGCAGTGGGAGACGCCGGCGCCCGCGCCTACCCGCCCACCGGCGACAATCTCAAGCACAGCCTGCTGAAGCTGCAGGAAAGTCTGCTTAGCACGTCCACGCCTTCGGACTTCGCGCGAACCGAACAATCCGTCGGACAGGAACTGAAGGCCTGGTCGGACAGCGCGTCGCATTATTACCGGGAAAGCGCCGAAGAGATCAAAACCCTGCTGCTTCAGATCGCCAAAGTTGCGGCCGAGGTGGGGGATCGCGACCAGCGGTATAGCGCCAATTTTCAGACCCTGGCGGACCGGCTGCAAGGGGCCGCGAAACTCGACGACATCGCTTTCATGCGCCAGTCGCTTACCGCCAGTGCCGCGGAACTGTTGGATTGCGTCAACAAGATGACTGAGGATGGTAAACGCACCGTGGAGCAATTGCGCGCGCAGATTTCCGCGTACGAGCAGCGCGTGCAGGAATCGGAACGCCTGGCCTCGCTTGACCCGCTTACCGGCGTCAGTAACCGCCGCATTCTCGAGCGGCAGCTCGAACGCCGCATGGCCGAAGGATCGCCATTCTTCTTCATTTATCTCGATCTAAATGAATTCAAGCAGATCAACGACACCCTCGGTCACCAGGCCGGGGACGATCTATTGAAACAGTTTTCCGATGAACTCCGGCATGGCTTGCGCCCCACCGATGTCGTGGGACGCATGGGCGGAGACGAATTCGCGGTCCTGGTGGATGGAGTCGCCGGAAACATTCCGGAGCGAATCGCGGATGTCAAAAAACGGGTGAACGGCGATTACTCCCTGGTGACAGCCCAAGGCAAGAAGAAACTTCCGATATCAGCCGCCGTCGGTCTCGCCGTCTGGAAACCCGGTGTTACTATTCAGGAACTGTTGAACGCCGCCGACCGCGCCATGTACCAAGACAAGAAACGTCCGACCCCTGTGCCAGCCAAAGTGTGACCAGCTTGTGGGGCAGGCTGCCAGCCTGCGGCGGGTTGTCAACCCGCCCTCCGATACAACGCCGCGCACTCCTCATGCCTGCTCTCGCCCCCATCATTCACCGTGAAAACAGGATTCTCCTTCTTCCCTCCGTTCTCATAACTCCACAACGCCGACCCCGCATACATCCCGTCCTTGCGCAGCGCGTAGAAATTAATATCGAACTGTGCCACCCGCGTTTTATCGTCTTTGAAATTGCGCGAGATCCGCTTCAATGCGTCCAGGCACGCCTCTTTTGGCGTCATGCCGTGCCGCATGTTCTCTACAACGGTGTGCGCGCCCGCGATCCGGATATTTTCCTCGCCGCGCCCCGTTGAGCCCGCCGCGCCAACGTCCTGATCCACATACAATCCCGCGCCGATGATCGGCGAATCTCCCACGCGCCCCGCGATTTTCCACGCCAATCCACTTGTGGTTGTGACGCCCGACATTTCGCCCTTCGAGTTCAGCGCCAGGCAATTGATGGTTCCCGTGATCGGATGGATGGCCATCTCCCGCGCCCACGCCAGCGTCTTCTCATCCACGTTCGGAAATAATTCCTTGAGCTCCGCCGTCGCGTCAACTTCGCTGGCCCAGTTGGTGTGCCCCTTTTTGTCGCGCATCGATCTTTTCCACACCATCCACGCCAGCCGCGATTCGTCGGTCAGCAGCTCCTCCAGCTTGAAGCCCATGTCCTTCGCGAATTGGTCCGCGCCCTGGCCCACCATCATGACGTGATCCGTTTCCGTCATCACCAGCTTGGCTAGCCGCGCCGGAGTCTTTACCATCCGTACACCCGCCACCGCTCCGCAGCGCCGCGACGGACCATGCATTACGCTGGCATCCAGCTCCACTACGCCATCTTCGTTGGGAAGGCCCGCGTAGCCCACGCCATGTTGTGTCGGATCCAGTTCCACCGTCTGCACGCCCGCGATAACAGCGTCCAGGGTGTCTTCACCGGCCTTGATCATCTGCATGGCTTTGCGGCACGCCTCTTTGCCGTTGGCGCTGGCGATCACAATATTCCTGGGCCCCTGTGCGCTGGCCATCGGTGCGGCTGCCGCCGCCGCGGTGAGCGCCGCTGAGCTCTTCATCCACATTCGTCTGCTGATCGGTGATGCCATGTCCGGTTTGCTCCTTGCCTATTCAGTTACACTAACTCTTTATTCCATGCGCGAGCAAATCGGTCCTGCGTCTTCCATCAGCGGTGCAATCCAACTTCCCGGCGACAAGTCCATTTCCCACCGCTACGCCATGCTGGCCGCCATTGCGGAAGGAACCAGCAAGTTCGAAAACTATTCCAGCGGCGCCGATTGCCAGTCCACGCTGGCCTGCGTCCGCTCCCTTGGCGCGGTGATCGATAATCGCGAGGGAGTGATCTCCATTCAGGGCCGCGGCCTGGACGGGCTGCGCGAGCCGGCCGATATGTTGGACGCGGGAAATTCCGGATCCACCATCCGCATGCTATCGGGAATCCTGGCTGCCCAGCCGTTCGAATCCCGCATCGGCGGCGACCAATCGCTTTCGCGGCGCCCCATGCAGCGCATTCTCGATCCCTTGCGTCAGATGGGCGCGTGCTTAGACGCCCGCGATGGCCGCTTTCCGCCCTTGAGCATTCATGGAAGCCAGCTTCATCCCATCGAATACACTCTTCCCGTGGCCAGCGCGCAAGTGAAGAGCTGCGTGCTTCTGGCCGGCCTGTACACCGCTGGCCGCACCACCGTTCACGAACCGGTCCGCACGCGCGACCACACCGAGCTGGCCTTGCGCGAATTCGGCGCCGATGTGGAAGTTCTGAAAAAGGCTATCACCGTCATTGGCCGTCCCAGGCTTCAGGCCCGCTCTCTACGTGTACCCGGCGATCTTTCCTCGGCCGCGTTCTTTTTAGTGGCCGCCTTGATCGTTCCTGAGTCCAACCTCACCATCCACGGTGTGGGGCTGAATCCAACCCGCTCCACTCTGCTCGATTTTCTGGTCGAAATGGGCGCCGATCTCAAAATTCTGGATGTCACCTCCACCGGCGGCGAGCTGGTGGGCGACGTACGCATCGCGAAGTCGCCGATACGCGGAGGGCTCCTTGAAAAAGCGCGGACTGCCGCGCTCATCGACGAGATCCCCGTGCTGGCCGTGCTCGGTGCTCGAAGTGAAGAAGGTCTCATCGTGCGCGACGCCTCCGAGCTGCGAGTCAAGGAAACGGACCGCATTGCTTCGATCGCTGAAAATTTCCGCCGCATGGGTCTGCGCATAACCACTCATGAGGACGGCTTCGAAATTCCCGGCCGCCAGCAATTCCACGCCGCCGAGCTGGATTCTTTCGGCGATCATCGCATCGCCATGGCCTTCTCCGTCGCCGCTCTCATCGCCGATGGCGAATGCGTTATCGAAGACGCCGGCGCCGCCTCCGTGTCCTACCCTGAGTTTTTCGCTACACTACATCGTGCGGCCGGTAAATAAATATGGACGTTGCTGATCTCACGCTGGAAGGTCTTGTTCACGATCTGAACAATGTATTTCAAACCATTGGCGAAAGCGCGGAGCTGCTGGAAGACGATCCCAAGTGGGAGAAGCTCGCCCATACGCTGCAGCGGAGTGTAGATCGCGGCCAGCGGATTGTGCGCAGCATCCTCGAAAGCAATCGCACCGGAGCGGAACTCGCCCCGGTTATCGAAAATGCCACCCAATTTTGCCGCGATTATCTGGAGTGCGCCAATGGCCCCAGAATCGAGTTCACCGGCGAGATTGATCCCGATTTTCGCCTCAAAGGCGACGCCGCCCAATGGGAACGTGTGCTGGTGAATTTGTTCCTGAACTCGGCGCAGGCCGGCGCCAAGAACATTCGCGTGCAGGCCCGCGAGGGGCAAATCGTAGTCACCGACGACGGTCCCGGCATCTCACCCGAGTTGCTGCCGCGAATTTTCGAGCCGCGCGTCTCCACCAAATCCATCATCTCCGGTCTCGGCCTCTACGTAGTCCAATCAATCGTCGAACAAAATGGCGGGTCAGTGAGCGCAGCCAACGGCCAAAACGGCGGCGCCATCTTCACCATGCACGTGTGAGAAGCTGTGAAAAAATCGGGACGCACGCGGGGTTGGCAGACGGAAGCGTCTGCCCCACATTGACGCACAAGGATTTACGATTGAGTGGCGCAGGCGCTTTCGCCTGCGAACCGATTTTTTCACAGCTTCTGAGTCTGAGAGAGCCGGTGCTTTTTGGTTCCGGCTATGCCGAGTCACGGAGCGGGTGATTCGAATTTTGCGAGTATCTCGCGACATCCCACGCCAAATCTGAATTATTTTATTACCGGGATCGGATACCTGTATTGCCCGCGAAAAACGTCGTCGAAAACCCCCAGCATACCCTGGTGAATGGTTCCGTTATCCGCCAGTAAGTGAGGATTGCGCAGCGCCACCCTCGCACCCCGCATGTCCGAACATTTCCCGCCCGCTTCCCCTACCAGCAGGATTCCCGCGGCCATGTCCCACGGCTTCAGGCCAAATTCCCAGAACGCGTCAAGCCGCCCGCTGGCCACATAGGCCAGATCCAACGCCGCAGATCCTGCCCGCCGCACGCCGTGCGTCACCATCGCCAGTTGATAGTAGAAATGTACGTTGACGTTATCGTGCCGTTTCAGGCTCGGGAACCCCGTTGCCACCAGCGCGTCCTCAACCCGCGCCACTTTCGAAACGCGAATGCGGCGATTGTTCAGATACGCGCCCGCGCCCCGCTCGCACGAGAACATTTCGTTCCTTGTTGGATCGAAAATCACGCCGGCTATCAACTCGCCGGCCTGTTCCAGCGCCAGCGTCACGTTGAAAATCGGGAAGCCATGGGCGAAATTTGTGGTGCCGTCCAACGGGTCCACATACCAGCAATATTCCGAGGACCCCGTGTAAGCGCCGCCTTCCTCGGCGACAATCGAATGCGTCGGAAAATGCGATCGCAAGCGCTCAATCACCAGCCGTTCCGAAGCGCGATCAGCCTCCGTCACCAGGTCGAACTCACCCTTTAGCTCAAACCCAATGCGCCGCTCAAAAAAGGTAGCCAGCAGCCCCCCCGCCTCCCGCGCAATCTCACCGCTAATGTCAACAAATGAAGCCATACGTGGCGCAGCACTCCTGCGTGCCGCGTTCACACTCGTGTGAACGCCTTGAATAATTCACTCCTCGTACAAATACTTAATATCGTGCTTGAACAAGAAAAGATTCGGCGCGTTATGCCGCGTCAGCCGGATGAAGTTGGCGTCGTAGAACTCAATGATGCCTTCCACCTCTTCGTTGCTGCTCAAACGAATGTGTACGGGGATCTCGTTGTCGATCAAATAACGCAGGTACTTTACTTCTTCGAATGTCTGCTCCGGGGCCTTCGTCTTAGCTTTGCTCATTGCTTCACTGGTTTTACCGCCCCAGTCCTTTGGTGGGCTCATTGGATTCCCCATAATAGCCGCTACGGGTGATCACTCGCAAATTCCGGCCCCGCACTTCCAGTCTCAGTGTATGAAAGCGATCCTTGGATGGCGGCACATCCTTGGGATAATATCCGATCAGGTATTGCGTCCTCAGCTCGCGCAGAATATCCTCGAACGCGCGATCCAATCCAGCCGAATCGCTGGGCTTGAATACCCGTCCGCCGGTGCCTTGGGACAACGTGGTCAGCGCGTTCTCGCCGCCGATATTGCGCCCCGCGTCGTTGGTGATGGGCATCACCAGCACCGGATACATCACCACGTCGGCCATTTGCGCGGATTCGAGCGCCTGGTGGTAATTCTTCGTGCTGGTGGTATCGCCGCCGTCTGTCACGATCACCATCACGTGCCGGCCATCCCGAAGTTCCATGTCGCGCGACGACAGAAAGATGGCATCGTACATGGATGTACCGCCCTCCGAATGGAGCCGTTTCAAGCTCGTGTCCAGCCTGGCGAAGCGTCGCGTGAAGCTGCTCATCAGCGTCACCTCCCAGTTGAAGCTGTAGAGTGCGGCCGTATCCCGTGGATTCCCCTCATACAACAGCGCTTTAAAGAACTTGCTGACGGAATCCAGCTCGTAGTGCATGGCGATCCCGGTAGACGCGCTCGAATCCACCAATACCGCAACCGAAAGCGGCTGCTCCGTCTGCCGTTCGAAAACCGAAACCTCCTGCGGCACGCCGTTGTCGCTAATACTGAAATCGTTTTTGTTGAGCGAGCTGATCAGTTGGCCATTCGCGTCTTTCACCGTCGCGAGCAACCGCACCAGCCGCACGCTCACCTTAAAAGTGGTGGAGGCCTCCTGCGGCCATGCAGGCGCGCTGAGACACACTGCGGAAATCAGAAAACAAACGGAGCGGCGGATCACCTTTTCAGGACGGATTCGTCCCACTCCCCTTCCACCCAGATCTCTCCGTCCGTAAAATGCTCTTTCTTCCAAATGGGAACGGTGCGCTTCAGCCGGTTGATTCCTTCGAGCGCGGCCTCAAACGCCGGTTTGCGATGCGGCGAGGTGACCATCACCGCCACGCTGGTTTCGCCCACCAGCATCCGCCCCAGCCGATGCACCATCGCGATCCGGCTGATGGCATGCGTAGCCGCCAGCTCGCGCCCAATTTCCGCCATCGTCTTTACGGCCATCGGCTCGTAGCATTCGTAATCCAAAAACTCCGTGGGCCGGCCTTTGGTGTTGTTCCGCACCACGCCCGCAAAATTCACCACCGCTCCATCCACGCCCTGCAGCAATTGTTTTTGGATTCCGGCAGTGTCGATCGGCTCTCGCGTCAGAGCGAAAAAGTGGCCTGTTCCGGCATCGAAAATCTGCTGCGTATAGCGGCCTGTGCCGCCGCTCACCGGTGGAAGGAATGCGATCTCGTCATTCTCGCGAACAATTACATCACCACCGCAAAACTGCTGGTTCGAGGCCAGCACAATGCTGGAACGTAACTCATGGAAACGTGGAAACCGGCCCGCGTAGCGTTCAAAAATGGAATCCAGACGCGCCCCCGCATCCACCTCGATCGCTTCCTCGGCGCACCCCGTAATATCTCTCAACATGCCGAAAAACAAGACTCTTACGCGCACTTGATGTCATAGTAACAGACGGTTAGCGCGCCATCGGGTTTCAGCCATGTAGCCATCTGCACATCCCCGCCGCTGACGTGGCTAACCGAGATGGGATGAGAAGGCCGGTCCCCAGCGGGATGCGTTAAGCTCCCAATGGATACGCACTCGAGGTGCAAAAAGGAGAACCGGCCATGAAGAAGAATAACACTAGTCTGAAAAGTCCGAAGGGGAACAAAACCCGCAAGCGATCGATAACGATCGGCATGGACCTGGGAGACAAAAGCAGCCACTACTATGTGACCGACAGCGAGGGTCAGATGGTGCGGGAAGGGACGGTGGCAACCACTAAGAAAGGGATGAAGCAGAGATTTGGCAGCCTGGCAAAGTGCCGGATGGCGATCGAAGTAGGAACGCATTCGCCATGGGTGAGCCGGCTGCTGAGCAGCTTTGGGCACGAGGTGATCGTGGCCAACGCGCGGCAGGTGAAGTTGATCAGCAGCAGCAGCCGGAAGGACGATCGGCTGGATGCGCAAACCCTGGCTCGGCTGGCGCGAGTGGATCCGCAGTTGCTGCGGCCGATCCGGCATCGGAGCGAGAAAGCGCAAGCGGACCTGATGCAAGTGCGGGTGCGGGGGGCGTTAGTGGATACACGCACCAGTTTGGTGAACAGGGCGCGGGGCCTGGCCAAGGCGACGGGGGAACGATTACCCAGCTGCGATGCGGACCAAATGGGAGTAGGGAAGATGGAGGGGCTGCCGGCAGTGCTGGTGGAGGCCTTGAGACCGCTATTGGAAACAGTGGAATCGTTGACCAAGCAGATTAAAGAGTGTGATCAGAAGCTGGAGCAGCTGGCCGGACGCGAATATCCGGAAACCGAATTGCTGCGCCAGGTGAGTGGAGTAGGAAGTTTGATCTCGCTGACATTCGTGTTGACGGTGGAAGACGCGAACCGATTCCGAAGAAGCCGGGATGTGGGGTGCTACGTGGGGCTCCGACCGCGGCGGAGTGAATCGGGCCAGAGCCGGCCACAGTTGGGAATCAGCAAGGAAGGGGACGTATATTTGCGGAAGCTGTTGGTGCAGGGAGCGCACTGCATTCTGAGTCACAAGAGTCCAGACACGGATCTGAAACGGTGGGGGCTGAAGCTGGCAGGCAAAGGCAACAAGAATGCGAAGAAGCGAGCGCTGGTGGCGGTGGCGCGGAAGTTGGCCATCTTGCTGCACCATTTATGGGTGACCGGAGAAGTATACGAACCGTTGCGGAATAATAGGCCGCTGGAGCAGCAAACAGCGGCCTAAGAGTCAGTGGCTTTGGTAAGCCAACGCCGAGTTCGGGTGACTGCGCGGTCGCGGCGGAACGAGGGTAGCCGGAAACGGAGACCAATCAGTTCGGCACTGAGATGGCAGCACCCGTTTTAAGATTGAGGACCCCAACTGGCACCGGGAGCGAACGCTCCCAATAAGAGTGCGAATGGAAGCGGGGCGAATCGGCGGAGGGAATCAAGGCAGCAGGGAGCAAGTATGGGAACGAGCGGGGCTCCCGATGGTCGCGATCACCAGAGTGGTGACAGGACCAAAAGGCAAAAGCGAAACCGCTCCTCAGAGAGAAAAAAGCTGGCTTAGCGTGGGCCTCCCGTTGGTCGGGGGTTACCGTTCGAGGTGATCCGGCCGGGTGTAGCGCCTCCCGTTGGTCGGCGATGGGCGTTCGTGGTTTAACGACCCAAAATCATTTTCGACTTGACAGAGACCGGCCTTCTCATGGAAGCCGCGACCGCCAGGGAGCGCTACCACGACCGCCGGCAGTCTCTCGCGCCCTCTGTATCATGGACTAATACCGTAGCCGTCTGATGAAATCCTCAGCCATCCTCTCATCCCAACTCGAACGCCTGGAAGCCGCCAAACGCCAATTCGAACCTGGCGGCCAAGCCCACACCGCAAAGCTGTTGGCCACGCTCGCCCGGCAAAAGTTTTCCGACGCCGCATCACTGATTCGATTTCATGAGGCGCTGCTATTCTTTCGCGCCTATCCCGCCACCGAAGAAATCCGCCGCCCGGCCGTTAACCTGCTCGCCGAGTTCCAGGATCGCGTCGCCCGCCTCCGCAAATCCGGTGCGGACCTGGAACCCTTCGAAGAACCGGACGTATCCGGCATCTCAGGCACGGCTTTTTCCGCCATCTTTACCTATGACATTACCCGCTGGCTGGCGGCCCGTCATCCCACCCGCGTCGATATCGATTGGGATTCCACCGATCCCTCCCTGCTCGGCCCTTTGTTGCGCCGCCTGCATCCCTTCTTCGCCGAAGATCTTTTAGTGGAGGCCAACATTCCCTATCTCGAATGGTTTCGCGCAGCCAAGCAAGGCCGCGGCACCGATCTCCAATGGCTGGTCTCCCGCATCGAGCATTTTCCCATCACGCCCGAAGAACGTGCCGAGCTGTACGCCGCAGCGAAGATCGCCATTCGCTGGAACCTGGGCCACGGACCGATGACACGCTCGAATCTGCATCTCCCGGGCCCGCGCAAGTTCTTCTACCACGACACAACACTCTTGAAACGCGCCCAAGTTTCACTCGCCACAGAGCTGGACTCACCGAAGCTGCCTATCCAGAAACTCAACCGCGCCCAGGGCCAACAATTCCTGGATCTGGCGCGTGAAACTTCCGCCATGCGCTACCGCGAATTGCATGGATTCACCTACGGCGATCCCGCCCACGTCATCCACACCGATCTGGGACGCGGCGTAGAAGTGTTCGTAGCCGGCGTTCCTCCCGGGCATCGGCTCCCGCTGCGCACCTATCATTCCGGCATGTACTTCAAGAATGCGGTTCCAATCGGTTACATCGAATGCCTAACGCTCAACGATCGCATGGAAGTCGGCTTCAACCTCTATTACACGTTCCGGGAAGGCGAGACGGCGTGGCTCTACGCGCGCCTGCTGCACCTCTTCCGCCAACTCCTCGGAGTAAATTATTTCGTCGTGGATCCGTACCAGATCGGGCTACACAATGACGAAGCCATCGATTCCGGCGCATTCTGGTTCTACCGCAAGCTAGGATTCCGCCCAACGAGTCCCAAAGTGGCCCACCTTTTGCAATCAGAAGAAAAAAAGCTCAGCGCGAATCCGAGCTACCGCACCAACCCCAGCACCCTCCGCCGCCTGTCCCAAAGCTGGCTAATCTACGAAACGCCCGAGGCGAAGCCAGCCAAGTACGACAACTTCGAAGTCCGCCGCCTAGCCATGCGTAGCCTGCCCATGCACCACCGTGGCGCACGCTCCTAGCGTGCCGCGTTCACACTCATGTGAACGCCAGCAGTTTTGAGCTGCTAGCATTATCCAAGTGACGCGAAGAAAGTGGCCGGCAATCGCCGGCCTTTTGCTTATTATCGTAGCTGCAGCAGCGTACGCCGCGATCCTGTATCTGGAGAACCTGGGCCGCCTCCGAATTGTGGGCGCAGGCGCCGGTGGCGCATTGGTGGCCGTGGACGCCCGAGGCCTTCAACTGTTGAATGCCTATTACGCAATGCCGAAGGCGTGCTCGGAAATGACCGGCCGAGAAACAACGAAAATCTTCTCTTGCTATCCGTCGCTGGGCCATATTGCTGACGACATGATCAAGCCGGGCATTGTCCTGATCCCGGAAGGAACCAGGGCCGAAGCCATCGGCGAAAGTTTCGTTTTCCCCAACGGCCGTCTGGTACCTCAGTACTCGGGATCTCTTTTCCAAATGGCGAGAGACGGGGCCGTGCACGTCGAGCGCATCAGGATCACCCAGCCGCCCTAGAAGAACTTAGAGGGGTGGGTAGCCACTCAATTCTTGGTGCACGGAGGGGCCCCTTGGCCATAATTGAGACGCCTCTACTCATGCCGCAGCGCCACCAACGGATCAATCCGCGCCGCCCGCCACGCCGGACCAAATCCAGCCGCGCCCGCCGCCGCGATCAACACCAGCACCGCGCCAGCCAGCACCCACGGATCATGCTGCTTCATTCCAAATAAATACGATTCCACGAATCGCGTAGTGGCCCACGCCGCGCCCAAGCCCGCCACCACGCCCACCGCTGCCACAGCCAGCACCTCGCGCAGCACCATCCACGCAATCTGCCCGCGCATCGCTCCCAACGCCACCCGGATCCCGATGGCGCTGGTCCGCCGCGTCACCGCGTAAGCCATGGTCCCGTACAAGCCCACGCAGGCGATCCCCAGCGCCAACGCCGCAAACCCACTGCACAACTCCGCGAAGATCCGCTCCTGGCTGATGGTCTCGTCAATCTGCGCGGACTGCGTTTTCACCTCCGCCACCGGAACATTCGGACTTGCGTCATGCACAATCCGCCGCACCGCCGGAACCAGCGACAATGGATCGCCCGCCGCTCGCAATTCGAAGAACACGCGGCCCAATCCATCCAGATTCTGCGTGTACGGAATATAGGCCAACTCGGGCGTCTCTTTCTCTTTCACCGAATTGTAGAGCGATTTGCGCGCCACGCCCACAATCTCGATATCCGCCGGTTTCTCCTTGCCCAATCCAAACCGCCGTCCCAGCGGATTTACGTTTGGAAAGAACTTCTTCACAAATTCCTCGTTTACCACCGCCACGCGCGGCGATGTCATGTCGCGCTCCTCCAGGCCCCGGCCTCTCAGAATCGGAATCTGCATAGTCGGCAGAAAGCCGGGATCAACGATACTCAAACTAGTCTCCTCGTTTTCCGGCAGCACTACGCCGGGAATGTGGATATCCGTCGAATTCCAATAGAAAGCCACCAGCGGAAATTGCGACAATCCGACGCTGGTCACGCCCGGAATCCGTCCGAAACGGTCCCGCAGATCGCCGTAGAATTGCGCCAGCGCTGCATCCTTATATCCGGCCTGCTTCGCATCCAGGCTGAACAGCAGAAGATTTTCCCGATTGAATCCGAGATTGACCGAATGCAGGTTCGCCACCGTCCGGACGAACAATCCCGCTCCCACTACCAACAATAGCGACAGCGCGATTTGCGCCGTCACCAGCACATAGCCCAACCCGAACCGGCGTGTTCGGCCCAGCGTCTCGTTCGCCCGCACCTGTTTCAGTGCCGCGGTCAAATCCACGCGCGTCGATTGCAGCGCTGGCGCGAGGCCAAACAGCGTCCCGGTAAGAACTGCCAGCCCCAATGTAAACAGCAGCACCTGCCAATTCAAAGTGGCATGCAGCGTGAATCTCTCACGCCCGTTCGCCAGCAGCCAGGTCAGCGACTTTATTCCCCAGACAGCCACCAACAACCCGGCCGCCCCTCCTACGAGCGACAACAGCAAGCTCTCCGTCAACAATTGCCGGATCACCCTCATCCGCCCCGCCCCCATGCTCAATCGGATAGCGATCTCCCGCCTCCGCGCCGCCGTCCGCGCCAGCAGCAGGCTGGCAATATTCGCGCACGCGATGGTCAGAATTAATCCCACCATTGCCACCAATACAAACAGTGGCTTCGAGTACTGGCGCCGCAGTGAATCCAGGCCGCCCGCGCCATCCTCCAACCGTAGCGCTGGGAACTCCACACGTTCTTTCGCCGTCGTCGCCGTGCTCGCCGCATACTGCTGGAATCTTGCGGCCAACTCCGTCTGCGCTTGCTCCCGGCTCACCCCCGGCCGCAGCCGGCCCATCATTTCCACCCAATAGTAGTTGCCGTCGAAGAAATCGCGGCGCTCCGTTTCCTGCCGAAAAGTGCTGAGCGGCGGCACGGCGTGCAGTGGGATATAAACATCCGGCTGCGCCCCTGGATTCACCCCGAAGAACTCCGGCGATGAGACTCCGATTATTGTGAACGGCAGATTGTTGACCAGAATCGATTGCCCCACCACGGCCGCGTTCCCGTTAAAGCGCCGCTGCCAATAGGCCCAGCTCAACACCGTAACCGGCGGCGCTCCCGTTTTGTCATCCTCGTCGCCAATCAGCCGCCCCGCGGCTGGCATAACGCCCAAGCCCGCATAGAATCCGCCCGAGACATACAGCCCTTCCGCGAATTCTGCCTGGCGCTGAGCGACGACGTTGAGGTGCGGGTAAGCCACCGCGTAGCCGAACACCGTGGACACAACGTTCGGATTCGAGCGCAGCATCTGAAATGCCGGGTAGGGAAAATTGGGACTGTTAATTCCTGTCTCGTCACCGAACCTGCTCCCGGTCATGCCATGGATCACACCCGGCTGCGTCTTCGCTCGCCATTGGAAAACCACCAGCTCCTGCGGATTCTTCACCGGCAAGTTCCGCAGCAGAATCGCGTCCATGAAGCTGAAAATCGCCGTATTCGCGCCAATCCCCAGCGCCAGCGAAATGGTCGCAATGGCTGTAAACAGCGGGTTCGCCGCCATGCTCCGCAATCCATAGCGCAGGTCCTGCAGGAACTGCTCCCAAATGGTCCAAGTCCACATAGATCGGCTTTCCTCCCTCAGCAAAGTCATATTCCCGAACTGCCGGCTCGCCGCGCCGGTATCTCCACGCTGCTCCGCGGCGAGCGCCAGATGATGGCGCATCTCTTCTTCCAGCTCCCGCTCGTACTCGTCGCGATGCAGCCAATGACGAAGTCTGCGCAACAGTTCCCGCATATTCCCCTCACGCCGGCCGGATGACGCGCACAATGGCCGCCATCACCCGCTCGAATTCCTTTACTTCCCGCGCCAGCCGCTTCCGCCCATCCGCCGTCAACCGGTAGAATCGCGCCCGCCGGTTGCTCTCCGATTGTTTCCACTCCGCCACCACCCAACCTTTGATCAACATCCGCTGCAGCGCCGGATACAGCGACCCTTCCTCCACTTGCAGGACATCGTCGGAAATCTGCTGGATATGCTGCGCGATCCCATACCCGTGCATCTCCCCCAGCCGCGCCAGCGTCTTCAGCACCAGCATGTAAAGCGTCCCAGGCGGAATCTCAGATTTTTCTTCCATAGCTAAACTATACATTCTCTAACTATAGATCGTTAGACTATGAAAGCAGCCATCGGTTAGCCGCGTGGCGTACGCACCCGTTAGTGCCGCCTCGGCACTCCTGCCGAGGCCTGAGAACGACACCCGTGCCCGTTCCACTGTAAAAAGGCACACCGACTCCCTTACGGTTGCGGTTCGGTAACGCACTCTTTCCGAACCGCGAGCGTAAGCGACCGTTGGTCGGGACAAAAGTTACGCGCTCGAAAAAGTGTTTCAACTCCTGCCAGAAATCTTGGCTTGAAACGAGCCATCTTCCGCTCTAAGTGTCTCTAAAATCAATGCCCTACGCACAACATTGCGAAAATGCAGAGCGAAGCCAATTGCAACTCCATACACCCACCACGCCCCGCCTGTAATAATGAACCGAAACTCCTGTCCTTAGGTATGCACGTACAGGAGGTGCCCTCTGCAACTCGCGATTCGGGAGGATCCCGTTACTCCGATACCGATACCGGATGATCTCGAGCGGATGTTCCAGGCTCATCATGGGCTTGTTTTCCGCACGGCCTATCGCATCACCGGCAACGCGGCCGACGCCGAAGATGTGCTGCAGACGGTGTTCCTGCGCATGCTCCGGCGCGATCAGGCGGCCCGCGCTCTCGAACGCCAGGAAAGCTACTTCCGCCGCGCGGCTATCAACGTCTCGCTGGACGTGGTTCGCTCTTCCAAAGATGCGCGCAATGTTCCGCTCGAAGATGTTCCTCAGGCCGATCTTCCCCAAGGACGCCAGCAGCCGGAAGCCAAAGAGCTGCGCGATCATCTGCGCGCCGCCCTGGCCCGGCTGAATCCACGCGAGGCCGAAATCTTCGCCATGCGGTTCTTCGAAGATCTCAGCAACCAGGAGATCGCCAGGATCCTGGGCATTTCCCAGATCCACGTAGCCGTGATTTTGCACCGTACTCGCACCAGACTTCAAAAAGAGGTCCGTTCTTATCTAGGAGAGAGAGCATGAAAAACCCCAAGCTGGATCAGATCATAGACGAAATCCGCAATGAGCCCATTAATGCGTCTGCCGTGGAACAGGCCGCCGCGCGGGTCCGCTCCCGCATTCTTCCACGGGAAGGCTCCGCTGTCACGCTAGAAGTGCTGCGCACCTGCCTCGATTTCCAAAGCCTCATCCCGGCTTATCTGGCGAAATCGCTCTCCCAATCGCGCGCGCTGCTGCTTGAGGATCACACCCATCAATGCGTCGATTGCCGCCATGCCCTCCAAGCCGCCCGTTCCGGAAAAGTAAGAACGCTGCCGCGTCCCAAAGTTGTGGTGCGCCCGTTTCCCGCCGTCGCGAAATGGGCCATTGCGGCCGCCCTGGCAGTAGGCGTCGGGCTCAGCACCTGGGGCGTCATGCGCAGCCTGATTCCTCCTCCCGGAACCCGCGCCACCGTGCAGACCGTGCACGGCATCCTCTATCAAGTGGCTGACCGCTCCAGCTCTCCCATCTTCTCGGGCAAAGAGCTCGGGGAACGCCAGGCCGTCCGGACTTCCAAGAACTCCACCGCCGTCCTCAAGCTCACCGACGGCTCGCTGGTCGAAATGAATGAACGGTCGCAGGTTTCCATCACCCGCGCGGCGCGCGGCACCACCATCCATCTCGATCACGGCAACCTAATCGTGCAAGCCGCGAAACAGCATAATGGCAGGCTCTATGTGGCCACCGCCGATGCCCTGGTTTCGGTGAAGGGAACCGTCTTCGCCGTCTCCACCGGCACCAAAGGCTCGCGAGTTTCCGTAGTGGAAGGCACCGTTACCGTCGAAGAGAACAATCACACCGATACATTGCAGAAAGGCGACCAGGTCACCACCGATCCCAGCATCGCCAAAATTCCGGTAGAAGACGATGTCGCCTGGAGCAAGAACGCCGCGCAGTATGTCGCCGTGTTGGGTGAGCTTTCCACCATCCAGAAGCAGCTGGAAGCTCTGCCGTCCCCCGGCCTGCGCTACACTTCCGCCCTCACCAAGTTCGTCCCGCACGATGCCGTAATCTACGCCGCCATTCCAAATATCGGCGCCACCATTACCGAAGCCAATCGCCTGTTTCAGCAGCGCATGGAGCAGAGTGAAGTGCTGAAGCAATGGTGGAGTGAGCACCAGCCGGGCCCGAACCAACCTTCCGTCGATGACATCGTGCAAAAAATCAAAACCTTCACCGACGGCTTGGGCAACGAGATCGTCTTCGCCATGACCGTGGACGAAAACGGCGTCAAAGAGCCGTTATTCCTGGCTGAAGTTACCCAACCGGCTTTGAAAGACACATTGCAAGCCCAATTCCAGGCCTTGAGCGCCAACCAGCACGGCATGTCGCTTACCATTCATGACAGCGCGTCTACCATGACCGCGACTGCTCCCAAAGGCCTGCAAGCCTACATCAAGAACAACATCATCGCGCTCTCGTCCGGCACGCATCCGCTCCAGGAAGTGGCCGGAATCGTGGAAGGAACAGGCGCCGAAAACTTCGAGGACACGCGCCTTTATAGCGACGTCATGCAGAGCTATCAATCCGGCGCCGGCTGGCTGCTGGCAATCGATACGGAACAAATGTTCTCGGATTCCGTAGAAGGAAGAGGGCGACAGAGGGCCGTGCAAGCATCCACGCATCCAGATCAAACCGGTATCAAAGATCTGCGCTATCTGTTGTTCGAGCGCAAGGAAACCGGCGGACAAGTGGACAATCAGGTTTCGCTGACCTTCAATCGGGAGCGCAGCGGCGTGGCCTCCTGGCTGGCCGCTCCGGCGCCCATCGGATCGCTCAATTTCGTTTCACCCAACGCTAGTCTGGCAGCCGGTTTTGTGATCAAGAATCCTCGCGCTTTGCTGCAGGATCTCATGAATTCCGCGAAGTCCGAAAATCAGCAGGATAGCGAAGCGCTCTCGAACCTCAATAGTGAGGGCTATCAGATCATCAACAATTTGGCGAACGCTCTGGGCGGCGATGTTGCCTTTGCCATCGATGGTCCCATTCTGCCCATCCCCAGCTGGGAGTTTGCGGTGGAGGTCTACAATCCCGGGCAATTGCAATCCGCCATTGAAGCGGGCATCGCCTACGCCAATCAACAGCAGAACGCCCCATTCCAGTTAGCGTTAACCAACGCTCCATCCGGCCCGCTGACCATCTATACGGTAAAACCCAGCACCGGCATATTCGAAGCCGACTACGCCTACGTCAACGGATACCTGGTGGCCGCAGCGAATCAAACTCTGTTGCAGCGCGCCATCCAAAACCAAAGCACCGGATACACGCTGACCAGTTCGGCGAATTTCCGGAACCAGATGCCGAAGAATTCCAGCACCAATCTTTCGGGCGTCATTTATCATAATCTCGGATCGGTGCTCGGCACACTCGCGGAAGGATTGAACGCCACCAGCGCCATGTCTCCCGCGCAACAAGCAGCCATCGCGCAATTACAGGCCAACAGCTCTCCAGGTGTTATCTGCGCCTATGGCGAGCCTAACCGGATTCTGGTCCAATCCACCGGAACGTTCTTCGGACTGAATCTGGATACCTTGGCCATACCGCAAATCCTGGGAAATGCCATGCTGGTACAGAAGAATCTAGGAACGCAAGCCAAGAAATGACACGCAAGCCAGGAAATGACACCGGTAATTGAGCTCGAAGGATTGGGAGTACGCTTCGGCCAAAGGGACATCCTCAAAGGCCTCACCTGCTCCCTGTCCGGACGGACCATCGGACTTCTCGGCCCTAACGGCGCCGGGAAGTCCACACTCATTAATACCCTCCTCGGTTTCTACCAGCCCTCCGCCGGCACCGCACGCATCTTCGGCTACGATATCCGCTCCCAGACCAAACAAATCCGCAGCGTTGTCGGCTACATGCCCGAAAACGACGCGTTTATCGCCAATATGACCGCCGTTTCGTTTATCCGCTTCATGGGCGAATTGTCGGGATTGCCATCGGAAGCCGCGCTCGAACGCGCCCACGAATCGTTCTTCTACGTGGGCCTGGGTGAATCGCGCTATAGAAAAGTGGGCACCTATTCGCTGGGCATGAAGCAGCTCGCCAAACTCGCCCAAGCCATCGTGCACGGGCCCAAGCTGATCATTCTGGATGAACCCACCAACGGCCTCGATCCTCCGGCGCGCCAGCGCATGATCCGCATGATCAAGGAAATGCGCGAAGTGCACAACCTGCATATCGTCCTGTGCTCGCACCTGCTGCGCGACGTGGAAGAAATCTGCGAGGAAGTGCTCATCTTGAAGGACGGCCGCATCGTCCACTATTCGAATCTGGAAGCAGAGCGCCGCGCCAATCGCCATTTCGTCGAAATGGAACCGATTGGCGATAGCGCGGCCTTCGCCCAGGCATTGGAAAGTATGGGCTGCGAGTGCGCGCTTTCGGCGAACCGGCTGAAGGCCGTGCTCTCGGACGGCATGGAAATTCGCGATATCTATCGTTTGGCTGCCGAGCGCGAAGTGCAGCTGCGCCGCCTCAACTACCGGCGCGACACGCTGGAAGATATTTTCCTCAAGGCCATGGAGACCAATACCAATGGCGGTTTATAAACGCAGCTACCGCGCCTACTCCGGACGGCTCACGCCGGCCTGGTCCCGCTTCTTTGTCCTCACCCGCTATGCCTTACGCGGCATGTTCCGTTCCAAGTTCCTGACTGCGGTGTTCGTGATGAGCTTTTTCAGCCCGCTCATCTGCGCCATCCTGATTTATCTCAGCCACAACTCCGCCGTCTTGGCCATGTTCCACGCCCGCCACAGCGAAATAATAAACGTCAACGGCGATTTTTTCCTGGGATTCTTAGGCGTCCAAGGTGGCATCGCGTTCTTTCTCACCGCCTTCATCGGACCCAATACCATCGCGCCGGATCTCGCCAACGGGGCTTTACCTCTTTACTTTTGCCGCCCCTTCTCGCGCGCGGAATACGTCCTTGGAAAATTGTGCTCGCTCTTCTACCTGCTCTCCTTCATCACCTGGGTGCCGGCTTTGTTCTTATTTGCAATTGAAGCCAACCTCTCGGGCGCAGGCTGGGCCTGGGCGCATCGGTCCCTGGCCATCGGAACTCTTTTCAGCTCGTTCATATATATTTTGATGATCTCCCTGATTGCCATGGCGCTCTCAGCCTGGGTGAAATGGCGGATCGCGGCCGGTGCATTGATGCTCGGCGTGATCTTCTTCCTCTCCGGCTTCGGCGCCGCCATCAACGCCGTGCTGCACTCCAATATTGGCTTCTACATCAACCCTGGCGCCCTCATCACGCGCGTGTGCTCGCAATTCTTCGGAACGGAATCGCCGATCGACATTCCGGCTGCAGGCGCGTGGATAGCGTTGCTCATAATCTGCGGCATCTGCCTGGGGCTCTTGTCCAAAAAAGTCCGGGCGTTTGAGGTGGTCCGCTAATGCGCGCCAACGACCGAGTGGTATTCGAAAACGTCTCCAAGTTCTATGGAGACGTGCTCGGCGTCAATCGCGTGAATCTGTCCATTCCGCCCGGCATCACCAGCCTGGTGGGGCCCAATGGATCCGGCAAAACCACCCTCATGAATCTGATGACCGGCCTGATCCGGCCCTCGCGCGGCCACATCAGCGTGCTCGGCATCCCCACCGATCAGCCCGAAGAGCTGTTCCGCTACGTCGGCTACTGCACCCAGTTCGATTCGTTTCCCAAGGGTTTTACCGGCTACCAATTCGTCTATTCCTATCTGCGGCTCTATGGCTGCGCGCACGCGGAAGCCGAAGACCTAACATGGAAAGCCATCGAACGCGTGGGCCTCACCGAGCCGGCGCGCCGCAAAATCGCCGGCTATAGCAAGGGCATGCGGCAGCGCATCAAGTTGGCCCAATCCATCTGCCACGCGCCCAGCGTCCTGGTGCTGGATGAGCCTTTGAACGGACTCGATCCGCTGGTGCGCGCGGAGACCATCGCCCTGTTTCGCGCCCTGGCCGAGGATGGCATGCACGTAATTATCTCCAGCCACATCCTGCACGAAGTGGATCAAATTTCCGACCAGGTGATCCTGCTCAGCAACGGCTACGTGGTCGCCGAAGGCCAGATCCGCGGCGTCCGCAGCGAAATGCAGGAGCATCCCATGCAGATCCTGGTCCGTTGCAACCGCCCCGCCGTGCTCGCCGCCAAAGTGTTTGAGCAGGATTCGGTGGTGGAAGCCCAAATTCACAAAGACGGCCTCGGAGTGTTGGTGAAGACCCGCGATCCGGACAAATTCTATCTGCTGCTGAATCACATTGCCCAGAACGGCGTCACTATCGAATCCGTGGCGCCCGCCGACGACGACGTGAATTCCGTCTACGATTATCTGATCGGTTCCGAGGAGGCCGGCCGATGAATCCGCTGTGGATCACCCAGGTGCTGGCCGTCCTGCGGCTCGAAATGCGCAAAACGTTTTTGTCCAAGCGCGGATTCTGGATCTATCTGCTGGCCTTCCTTCCGGTGGTGCTGTTCACCAGCAAATCCATCGTGGAAATGAAAATGGGCCGCATCGGCGATTTCGGCCAGGACACCAATGTTTTCGCAACAGTCTTTCAACTCTTCTACCTGCGGCTGGCCATCTTCTTCGGATGCCTGGGTATTTTCATGAATCTGTTTCGCGGTGAAATTCTGGACCGCAGCCTGCACTATTATTTCCTCGCGCCCATTCGCCGCGAAGTGTTGCTGGCCGGAAAATTCCTGGCCGGAGTCATCGCCACCTGCCTGATTTTCACCACCAGCACCATGCTCCAGATCGCCGGCCTCTACTGGGAGCACGGTTGGCGCACATTCTCTGACTATCTGGTCAACGGCAACGGCCTATCGCACATGGCGGCATACTTAGGCGCCACGGTGCTGGCCTGCATCGGCTACGGGAGCATTTTTCTCGCGGCAGGCATTGTATTCCGCAATCCCCTGATCCCCGCCGCCGTGATCCTGGTATGGGAATCCATCAACAGCATCCTGCCGTCTCTCTTGCAAAAGTTCAGCGTGATTTACTATCTGAAATCGCTCTGCCCCATTCAGATCATCCCCGAGTCCGGCGGCTTCTTCGCCATGCTCTCCATCAACGCCGACCCCATGCCGCCCTACATCGCCATCCCCGGCCTGCTGTTGGTCTCAGCCGCGATTCTGATAGCCGCCAGCTTTCAGGTCCGCCGCATGGAAATCAACTATGCCACCGAATAACCGTGGGGCAGGCGCTTCCGCCTGCCAACCGCCCCCTTCCGCTCTTTCTCCTTCCGAACCGCGACCGTAAGGTAAGAAGCTGTGAAAAAATCGGTTGGCTGACGAAAGCGTCTGCCCCACATTGACGCACAGGGATTTACGATTAAGTGGCGCAGGCGCTTTCGCCTGCGAACCGATTTTTTCACAGCTTCTAAGGGAGCCGGTGCCATTCCACTTGACAACCAAGTGAAACCGCGTCAAACTGAACGGAAATGCGACGCCTGCTAGCCAAACTCAGCAACCTCTTCCACCGCCGCCGCGCCGAAAACGAAATGACGCGCGAAATCGCCTCCCACCTGGCCCTCCTAGAAGACGAATTCCTCGGCCGTGGCATGGATCTTCCGGAAGCGCGCCTGGCCGCCCGGCGAGCCTATGGCGGCGTCGAACAGGCGAAAGAATTGCATCGCGAAGCCCGCTCCCTGGTCAGGCTGGAACAAATGCTCCAGGACGTCCGCCACGCCTGCCGCAGCCTCCGCAAGAGTCCCGGCTTCGTCGCGGTTGCCCTGCTCTCGCTCGCCTTCGGCATCGGAGTAAACACGGCCATCTTCACGCTGGTCAACGGAATCCTGCTGAAGGCCCTGCCGGTCCCTGACCCTCACCGCATCGTGCAAATTAACGAACGAGCAGGACACCACCCGGGCGACGATCGCTTGGCCTTTCAAGTGTTCCGCGGACTGCGCCGGCAAAGCGAGATCTTTACCGACGCGATCGCCTTCTCGAACGCGTTTGCGACGCTCGATACCGGCGGCGAGCCAAACAAAATCGACCTGGCATTCATCAGCGGCTCCTACTTCTCATTCTTCGGCGCGCGGCCCTTGCTGGGTGGTCTGCTCGACGATGAAGACGACCGCGTAGAAGGCGCGCAGAGGGTCTGCGTCCTCAGTTATCAAACCTGGCGGACCTATTTCTCAGGCGACGTGGCCGTGATCAATCGCGTGATCCGTATCAACGATGTCCCCGTGCAGGTGGTCGGAATCGCCGCTCCCGATTTTGTTGGCGCGGAACTGCAGCGCAGGTACGATGCCTGGGTTCCCACAGCGCTAGCCGACGCAGTCACTCGCGAACATCGGGAAGATATCGGCTTCGGCGTGCTCGCGCGGCTCAAGCCAGGTCTCTCTTTGGCGCAAGCGCGGTGGCGCCTCGCGGGCGTCACACCTTCCATCGCAGAAGAACTCCCCAAGGATCGGCAAGACGGCGTCATCGTGTACGAAATGGTAGACGCCAGCAAAGGATTCGACAGTTGGCGCACCGGTCTACGCGATCCATTGACCATTTTAATGGGCGCAGTGATGCTGGTTTTGCTGGTAGCCTGCGCAAACCTCGCTAATCTCCTGTTGGCCCGCGCTAATGACCGGCATCAGGAGTTCGCCATCAAACTCTCGCTCGGAATCAGCCGCTGGAGGCTCCTCCGCCAGCTGCTAATGGAGACTTTTCTGTTAGCAATCAGCGGCGGCGCAATTGCCTATTTTCTTTCCTCCCAATTGCTACGAATTCTCCTGATTTGGTTCAATGCCGGTCAACGGGACGACAGACTCACCGTAGTCCCCGACACCCAGGTCTTACTCTTCACTCTCGGCGTGGCCGTATTTGCGACATTGGCCGCGGGACTCTATCCTGCCTGGCAAGCCTCCCGCATGGACTCAAGCCTCGGACTCAAGGGAGCACCTCTGCACGGCGTTCGCCGCAGCATAATGCGCCGATCGTTAATCCTGGTCCAAGTAACGCTCGCCGTGGTACTACTCTTCGGAGCAACCTTGCTCGCCCACAGCTTCCGCAATCTCAAAACCGCCAACCTCGGATACGATATCGATCACGTTCTTACCGTCCAGGTTGAGCAGCGCAGTTCGAACGCCCCAAGTGCTGCGCGTTCCCCATTGCCTGACGTTTTGACTCGAGTCCGCCAACTCCCTGACGTAGAATCCGCCGCGCTGTCCGCTCCCAGTATCCTGTCTGGTGGCGCGATTGTCGGCAAGGTGAGGAGCAAGGACAACAATAACGGTGCGGCAGCGCTCTTAAAAGTGAGCCCTGGCTACTTCGCCACCATGCGAACCCCTCTACTTCGTGGACGCGATTTCACGGCCGCAGACCGTAAGGGTGCGCCGTCAGTCGCTATCGTCAACCGGCGCTTCGCCTCGCAATTCTTCCCCGGCCGAGACCCGGTCGGAGAGCAGTTCGATTTCGGCGGTGACATCGAGATCATCGGCCTCGTCGGAGACAGCATTTACGTTGACATTCGCGAACAGAAGCGGGCGACCATGTATTTTGCCTTCGATCAGTCCGCCCAAGACTTTGGCGCTCTCGAAATCCGCTGTCGCGGCTCGCTCAGCCGAGTGGAACGTGAGGTCCGCCAAATCATGCAATCAGATGCGCCGGCCTTTCAGATATCGAACGCCTCCGCCATGGAAGTGGTGCGTGACAACCTGATTGCGCAGGATCGCGTGCTTACATTCCTTTCCACCCTGTTCGGCGGTCTCGGAACCACGCTAGCCCTGGTGGGCATCTACGGTCTCATCTCGTACTCGGTCACCCGGCGCACGCGCGAAATCGGCATTCGCATGAGTGTTGGCGCGCGGCGCAACGATGTGCTGTGGCTGTTCCTGCGCGAATCCGCGCTCTTAGTTGGCGGCGGGATTCTGATCGGGCTGCCAATCGCCCTGGCCTTGGCCCGCCTGCTACGCAAGGCGCTCTTCGAAGTCTCTCCGTCGGACCCGCTAGGGATCGCCGCTACCCTGGCTTTACTCCTGCTCGGCGGATTGCTCGCGTCATTTATCCCCGCCCGGCGCGCAACTCGCATCAATCCGGTCCAGGCCCTGCGCCACGACTAGGTTCTTCCGAACCGCGACCGTAAGGGAGCCGGTGCTTGCCACCGGCGCCAAATCCCGATACGAATAACCGGTCTCGATATTCGCATACGCCTTCCCGTCAACTTCCGCGTACGGATATACAAAATAGTTCAACGGCTCGCCTTGCTGCTTGGGCGTGAGCACCACATCCCGGCCTTTCGAAAGCTCCACCCGATTCTCATCGTGCGCGCCGAAGAAGTACTCGCGCTTGGCCGGATTCTTGGCCGCTTCCGAAGCATCCACCGGCACCCAGCCGATGCCTTTCGCGTAGAACTCCGCCCAGCAATGATATCCGGCGATTTTCCCGGCGCCACGCTCGGCCGGCAGCGGAAACCCGATCGCGAATCGCGCCGGAATGCCCATGGCGCGCGCGTATCCAATGAAGATGGCGTGGAAATCCGTGCAGTTGCCGCGCCGCGCGTCGCAGGCGTAGTAGATGTCGCCGCGTCCCCAGCCCTTGCCCGACTTATCGTACTTCACTGTCGAGACAACGTGGTTGTAAATCGCCCGCGCCATTTCCAGATCGGTTTTGGCGTGCGCTGCTTCCACCACCTGGCGTGCCCAGATTTGGATCTGGCCATCGATGGGCACCAGCCGGTCCGGCTTCAGCCAGCGGCTGAGATCGCCCTCCGGCGCGGCATTGGCCTTCACCAACACAATCGGTTGAATTCGCTCCAGCCGGACTGCATGGAACGTCAACGTCACCGGCACGCTGGATTCTTTGGGCTGCTCGATCTCGAGATGCAGCATCGTGTTGCCTTGATCGCCAGTCAAGATCTGATGAGGGTAAGGCGTCTCCACGTGAACATCTCCGATGCGCTGGTAGGGGTCGTCGTGAGGAACGGGAATCCACAACTCCAGTTTCTGAGCGCCGGCCGGAATGTCTTTGACCGTAGCCTTATACTCGAACCTGAAGTCGCGTTGATGTACCGTTTGGCCAAGCAGGGAACATGCCGCAAGCAGCAGAACAGTGCGCATAGGCCCATTCTAACTTGTTATTCCTCGCGCAGAGCCACCGTTGGATCAGTCCGCGCCGCTCGCCGCGCCGGAACATAACAGGCGAACAAAGATACGATCGCGAGCAGCGTCATAACGGCCAGATAAGTTGGCTTGTCCGCCGGGGTCACTCCAAACAGCAAACTGCGGAAAGCTCTGCCGGCCGCCAGGCTGAGCGTCAGCCCGATGCCGACGCCGAGGACCGTCAGGATCAGGCCTTCTTTCACCACCGTTTCCAGAATCTGCCGCGGCGAAGCTCCCAGCGCCATCCGGATTCCGAAATCGCGCGTTCTTCGCGCGGTATGGAACGCGATCACCGCGTAGAGTCCAATGGCCGCCAGCAGCAGGGCGCCAATCGAAAACAATCCGAGCAGTGTCATCAAAATCAGCCCGGGCGAAATGAATTCCGTCAGGAATGTCTCCATGGTTCGCATGTACTCGACGGGAACCCGGGCGTCCACCTCCCGCACGGCAGCGCGGACGGCCGGGGCGATAGTGTCAAGGGACCCCGTGTATCGCAGGTGGAACTCGCGTTGGCCTGGTTCGCTCGAGATCCGCCGTTCGGGGAAAAATACGAAATTACGGCTTCGTCCATCATGCAAGTCGCGCTCAACACCCGAGAAGAACCCGTTCGGCGCAACTCCAGTCACTTGCGCGCGCTGCTTTTCGGGACCCACCAACAGAGTCCTGCCCAAGGCAGATTGACCCGGCCATAGCGCCGCAGCCAGATTTTCATTGATCACCACCGACAGGTTGGCGCTCGATAAGTCAACCTCTTCAATTCCGCGGCCCCGCACATTCCGCACGCCCAGTGTCGGCAGATAATCCGGGCCGACGAAGTTCCCGTCGGCGGAAATTGGTTTTTCCGAACCGATGGCTTCCACCTGTCCCTGCCATCCGTAGTGCGGCGGCGGAGCCGAAGCGTAGGATGCGGACACCACTCCCGGCACCCGGAGCAAGCGCGTCCGCAGGCGCTCCAGCAAGTCGATGTTCTGCTCCTTGCCGGTTACCGCTGCTGTGGTGTCGAGCGATGCCAGCAGCAGATGACCCTTAACGAAACCGAGATCCAGGTTGACTGCCGCCGCTACCGAGCGGTAAGCCAAGCCCGCGCTGGTCAACAGCACCACGCACAGCGCCAGTTGCGTGATCACCAGAAGATTGGCGAGCTTGGAGCGGCCCTGGGCCACGCTGCGTTCTCCCGCCTTCAACCAGGGCAGCAGCTCCAGCTTCCAGGCGCGCGCGGCCGGAGCCAGCGTAAACGCCAGTGTGCTGAAAACGGCCAGAGCCATGGTAAAGCCCGCCACCTGCCAATCGGGCCGGAAGTCGATCTGCAGCCGCACGCCCCGGCTGTTGGGCGGAATCAAATTCACCACTGCTCGCGATGCCCAGGATGCAAAGATCCAGGCCGCAAGCAGCGCCGCGGTTGAAAGCACCAAGCCTTCCGCCAGCAGCATTCTTAAAACGCGGAAACGCGAAGCTCCGATGGATTGCCGCACGGCCATCTCCCGCTGCCGCACCACGGCGCGCGCCAGCATCAGGTTGGCCACATTGGCGCAGACGATCAGCAACGTGATCAGCGCGACCGCCGTGACGATGGCCATGAACAGCCGCCCCTGTTTTCCTCCCATTGGAGAAAACGCCGTGGCGGAGTAGGGCGCCATCACTGCCATCTGGTCTTTGTTCGTGACCGGAAAAGAAGCCTGCAAGCGTTTCGAAATAGTGTCCAGTTCAGCTTGCGCCTGGGCCAAGGACGCGCCAGGCGCCAGGCGTCCAATGATTCCAAGCGCCGGTGGGAACGATCGTTTAAACCTCTTGCCACACTGGGGATCCTGGCGTAACTCAAGATCGGAAACCAGAAATCCAAGTCGGCCGTCAGCCATGTCCCGCGAAAGCCGGGAGCGGCCACGCCGATAATGGTCACCCCGATACCGTTGACCAGAAACGTTTGCCCGACGACATCCTCCGCTCCATGAAATTGGTTCTTCCACAACGGATACGCGATCACCGCCACCATACCTGTCTCCGCGTCCCGGAAAGGCCGGCCTTTCACGACGGGCACCTGCAGCGTATCGAAATAATTGGTGGTGACTGCTGCGCCGTGCAGCCGGTAACTCGCGTCCTTGAGCACCAAGGTCAGCGGCTCGAACTGGAACGCCAGGATAGATCGGAATGCTCTGGTCTGCGCGACGTAGTCTAAATAATCCGGAAAACTGCTTTCCGGTTCGCCCATTTCGCCATGGGATGTCATACCGAACGACACCAGCCGGTCCGCTTGAATGCCGGGTGCGGGTTTAGTAAGAAGCCCGTGGATCATGGAGTAGATGGTGGCGTTCCATCCGATGCCAAGCGCCACCAGCGCGATCGCCGCCGCGCTGAGTCCCGCCGATTTGGTCAGGATCCGCGTGGCGGCGCGCAAGTCCTGGCCGAGTTGTTCAAACACAGTCGAAACCCAAACGGCTCGCGTGGTTTCCTTCACCAGGCCAACGTTGCCGAACTCCCGTAGAGCGCCGGCGCGGGCTTCCTCCGGCGATTGACCGCGTGCGATGCGGTCCTGAATGGCCATGTTCAGATGGGATTGAATCTCGTCGTCCAGATTATCGTCGCGCCCGGCCATAGGATGTAGGCGTTTTACTGCAGCCAGCCGTTCGGGCTTCCCGCCAGCCGCCAGCTCCACATCAGAAATGATGTCGACGTCAGATCGATGGCCGGCTCCGTGGTGCTGTACGATTGCACGTTGTCCTTATAGACGGCTGGAATCGATGGATCGTCGAAGATCTTGAACGCATTGCCGCCGTCGGCCGGGCACTTGATCATCCCGCCCACCAAACCAGAGGTCGCCGCGTATGATGGGCCCTCTGAAGCGGCGCCCCACAGCACCGGCGTACCGCCCGATGTCCCGTCCAGCGCTCCTGCCAGATTCGCCACCTGATGCTGGATGCAGTTGGGAAACGTGGCGGACCCATCGCCCACAATGAATGACGATCCCCACGCGTTCGCTCCCAGAATATTGGCCAGCCAGCGCTGTGAATAGCTGTCATATTCCGCCGCGCCGGTCAAATAATGGGCTTCGCTGGCCATCACCGAAATGCCGCCGCCGTGCGAGGTGGTGTCGGAGTTCCAGGCGTCTCCGAAACCCCACGGGTCATTTCCCGCCTGATTAATCGCGTCGCCAACCTGTTTCAGAAACTGCGCCTTGATTCCGGCCTGACTCACCGCCAAGCCACTTGGATTTCCGGCCAGCCGCAGCGCCCGGTACAGTTCGAAATGCGCGAGCCCGCTCACGTCATAAAGATTGAGAGTGTCCGCGTTGCCGGTGTTGTAAACGTTCTTGATGTAATTCTCCGCGAACTGCGCAGCCTGTTTCAGATAGAACATGGCGTTGGTTTGGGCCAATCCGGAAGGCAGATTTGCGGCCGCACCGGCGCACTCGAGCGCCAGGTATAGCTCTGTCGCGCCCAATTCCATGTCGTCGGACCATACCGTCTCTGGATAACCGTCGAACGGAATAATGGTCAACAAACAGCCCGAGGTACACGTGCCGCCATCCACGGATGGGGCCGGCTCCGCGAAAGATGTATTGGCCAGCGCGAAAATATCCTCGGCGTTCTTGAGACATTGATTCGCGAGAGCGGGCTGCGAAGTGCGGTTGAGCTGATAGCACACGGCGAAATCCGCGGCCAACCGTCCAGCCAGATTGGGGCTGATGGGCGAACCCGCCGGCCCGGCAATGAACACCGGACGGTTGCAGATAAACGTCGCGTCAGCGCTGCAGCCGTCCCAATTGTCGTCAGCCTGCGGCAAGCGCCAGATGTCGTAGTCGCTCAGGTCCGGAAAATTAACCCAATCCTGGCTGTTCCCAACCTGATAGTAAAGCGTGCGGGAATTGTCGTCCCACATCTTCATCAGAAAGCGAATGCCGAATTCCGCTTCGGCCGAGAAATCGGGCGAGGCGGGCGCGCCGGCCGCGTTTCCTGAATACGAAATGGAAGCCGGCGGCACAGGCGGGTTATGCGGAGCGCCGGGCCCCATCTGATTGGGAAAATCTCGAACGCCGATCTCCTGCAGCGCAACCGTGTAGCTGATCGTCTCCACATATTTCATATAATCGCCGGCGTCCCACCAGCCGCCGGATGCATCGATCACCTTTCCGGTTGAAGTGAGAGGAGTTCCGGTGGTGGTGATCGAATCGTCGCTGTTGAGCGGCGGAGTTTGGTAAACGGTAGCGCTCTGGTCGTTCAGATGGCCGGGCGCGCTGCGCAGCGCGTTGGGAATATAGTTCGGCCCGTCGCGCTCCGTCTCATAAAAGAATTTGGTATTCAACAGCAGGCCGGGATAGAGCAGGGCGGGCGCGTCCACCGCGAAAACAGGCGAAGTGGCTTCGGGATGGCCGGGGATGGAAATGCTGTAAGTATCGCCTCCCGGGACAGTGAAATCGAGCGCGTAGACATTGTAGGTCAAAGTGGAACTGTTGCTCCAGGTACCCAGCATCGCGCCAATGGGCGAAGTGACCACCGTTTGTCCGGCCGAGTTCACGACACGGAAACTGGCGGACGATACGCCAGCTTTGGACATCAGATAAGCGCGGAAAGGGCCCTTGCCGGTTTCATATCCAACCTGGCTCACGCGCACATACACGGACTCGGCGTGGATCATGGGAGCGGCAAAAAGCACGGCGGCGATTGCAAAAATATTGCGGCGATTCATGCCGCGAGTATACACCGTAAGACAAGCCTCCGGCTTGCCCTACCTTCCTGCGATTGGCTCGCCTTCGCTGGGGATTTCGAACAACTCGCCGCCGGTGTGCACCAGCATTGTTCCCGGTCCTAACGGCTTGCCGCTGTTCACGAAAAAAACGGCGCCGTCCGTGGATTCTCCCGAGTTCAGCTTAGTGGAAACCAGAGCGATGGCCGCGGCTGCCGCTCCGGCCTTGAATCTGAGCGGCATTCCTATCGCCAATGCGTCCTCGCGCCGCCGCTCGTAGCCGTTGCTGGTTTGCATCTTGATGTTTCCGTATAGCTGGTTTTCATAAGTGGTCACCAGCTTGATGACATCATGGCGGCTGGCCTTGGCCAGCAACGAATTCACCACCGCGACCGCGGGCGTGGCCGGAAGGTCACCGCCCTCCTGCCGGCGATAAATGAAATCCTCCGGTTTCACCGTCCAGGAAACCGGCGAACCATTGGAAATGGAAACTTGGACGATGGAGTAATCTCTGACGTGCGGCGGCAAATAGGCGAACATCACCGTGACGCCGCCCTTGGTCAAAGTTTTGTAGTGCAGCCCGTTCGATTCAAAATCGATCACCTGTGCTTGCAGCAGTGTGCACACAGCCAGCCCCAGGGACGAGCGCAACCTCATAGCTCTATGATAGAACGTTAGCGAAAACCGAGCCGGCCTCCTTAGAGGCTGTGAAAAAATCGGTTCGCAGGCGAAAGCGCCTGCGCCACTTAATCGTGAATCCTTGTGCGTCAATGTGGGGCAGACGCTTCCGTCTGCCAACTCCGCGTGCTTCCCGATTTTTTCACAGCTTCTCATCTCATGGCCGCGGATCGGCTATCGTGTGGACGTTTCTGTCTTGTGATAGTTGGGGTAGGCCGGCCGTTTGGGCTGCGGCACCGGATGTGCAGCCAGCTCTTCCATCACCACCTGAACGGCTTTCTCCAGTTGCGGATCGTGACCTGTGCGAACGGCCTCCGGATCCATGTCCACTTCAATATCCGGCGTGATCCCGTGATTCTCCACTTCCCATTCGCCATTTGGATTCCACACGCCGGAACTCGGCGCGGAAGCGAACCCCCCGTCCATCAATTCGGGAGCGGCAGCTCGTCCCACCAAACCTCCCCAGGTCCGCTTTCCGATTAGCTTGCCCACGCCCGCCCGGTGAAAATACCACGGCATGGCGTCGCCGCCTGAGCCCGCGAATTCATTGATGATCATCACCTTCGGCCCGAAGATGGCGCCCTGCGGCTGCGCTTCATCCGCCCCATCTCGCGTGGCCACCAGGCTTAGCAGCGGGCGCTTCAGATATTCAATGATATCGGTGGCCAGCGCGCCGCCGGCGTTGAAGCGCTCATCCACGATGGCCGCCTCCTTGCCCACTTGCGCGAAGAAGTAGCGGTTGAAATTAATGTATCCGCCGGTGGATGTATCCGGCATGTAGATATAAGCCACGCGTCCATTGGTCATCTGATCTACCTTGCGCCGGTTGTCCTCAATCCACGCCAGATTCCGCAGCCGCGCTTCGTCTGCGACCGGCACCACGGTGACTTCGCGAGCGCCCGCGCCAGAAGGATCCTGACCAACCTTCAAAACCACCGACTTGCCTGAAGTATTTTCGAACAAGCTGTAGATGTTTTCCTTGGAACTCAGATCCTGGCCATTGACGGCCAGCAGATATTCTCCGGCCACTACGTTGACTCCCGGTTGCGTGAGCGGGGCCTTGAGTTGAGGATTCCAGTTCTCGCCATTGTAGACGTGCGCGAAACGATAGCGGCCGTTTTCGATCGTGTAGTCGGCGCCCAGCAATCCGCTACCAACATGTTTCACTTCGGGTGTGTCGCCGCCGGCCGCGAACAGATGACCGATGGTGAGTTCGCCCAGCATTTCCTGAAAGAGATGATTCAGTTCGTCGCGCGAGCTGATGGAGTCGAGATAGGGCTCATATTTCTTCTCCGCGGCCTGCAGATTCAGGCCGTGATAGTTGGGGTCGTAGAAGAAATCGCGCTCAATGCGCCACACTTCGTGGTACATCTGCTTCCACTCCAGGCGTGGATCCACACGAACCTGGATGCCTTCCGTCTTCAGCGTGCCGTTACCCGCGGGGTTCGCGGCGGGCGGAGTTGGCGGCGCGCCGGAAGCGCCAGGCATCGGCTTGAGCGCAGCGATGGACCAATGGTCGCCCTTCCGGTATAGCATCTTCTCTCCGTTTTCAGAGATTTCGAAACTGCCGACTCCGCCGACGGCCACATCCGATTTCCGCGTCTTCAGATCGAACCGATGCACCGTCAGCTCCAGCGGCCCGGTCTGCGTTCCCGGTATCGGCGTGGGCGCCTCCACGGCGAATAGCACGCCGTTCTTGCCGGTCTGCAGGCCCACATAGCGCCGAGGCGGCAGCGGCAGCGCCAGAATCCGCTGGCTGATGTTGTCGAAATCAATCTGGACCGTCACCTCGGCTGGCTTCTTTTCCTCATCCTTTTTATCGGGCTTTTTATCGGCCTTTTCCTCATCGCTTTCCGGCGCAAGCGGCGAAGCCAGGTTCTTGGAGAGCACCGTCACATAAACGCTTCGGCTCACCGGTCTTGAGAAGCTGTGTATATCCGGTTCAAGCGACGGGCCGTCGTCGGTGCTGGCGGTGAAGTAGAGATATTTCCCATCTTTATCGAACGCCGGATAACGGCAGTCGCTCATGCCGTCGGTCACCTGCGTTGATTTTTGATCGGCCAAGGAATAGACATGAATCGCGGCCATATGATTTTTGAGGCGCCGCGCATACGCCAGCCATTTGCTGTCCGGGGACCAAACCGGCGTCAGATCGCCTCCACCCGCCCAGGTCCAATACATGTCTTTGTCAACTTTCACCGGCTGTTTCTGCTCGAGATCGATGTACCAGATGGTGAGATGACTATCGACATAGGCGATCTTTTTGCTGTCTGGCGACCAGCGCGGTGTGAAATAGAAACCCGGCTTGTCGCCCAAGGCGATTTTCTTTACTTCCCCCAATCCGTTCTGCGGCGCAAGGTGCAGCGCGTATTCGCCCGATTCGTCGGAGAAAAAAGCGATGGTTTTGCCGTCGGGCGACCAAGCCGGGTCGCGCTCCATTACGCCGGTCGTATCGGTGAGATTGCGAACGTCGCCTTTTTCCGCCGGTACGGTGAGGATTTCCCCGCGTGCTTCAAACACCGCGCGCGCGCCGGTGGGTGAAATGCGGGCATTATGCAGACGCTTGCTGACATCGAGCAAATGTTCCCGCGTTTCCACCAAGTCGCCCGAGACGTGGACATTTACCTGCCTGCTCTTGCCGGATTTCAGATCGAATAGATTGAGCGAACCGAACTGTTCGTAGACGATGGCGCCCGGACCCTCTGAGGCGGACTTCAGATCCAGGCCCTGATTTTCCAGCACCTGCTTGACCTGCTTGGAGCGTGGGTCGTAGGAAAAGAGCGACACCGGACCGTTGCGGTCCGAGAGAAAGTAGATTTTATCGCCCACCCACATCGGGTTGTAATCGTTCGAGCCGTCGCGCGGGATTTTCTCGGTGTGGCCATCGGCCAGCGTCACGATCCAGATGGGCGTGGCTTCGCCGCCGCGGTATCGTTTCCAGGCAGTGAATGCGCGCCCGATCGGCACGTAGGCCAAGTGTTGTCCGTCCGGTGAATAAGACCCTTCAAATCCCATGGGCAGCGGCAGCTTGTCGGGAAGGCCGCCGGCGCCAGGCGCGACGGTGAACAATTCGGAATAGCGCGAGAAGCTGCTGCGCGGTGAAGTGAACAGGATTCGTGATCCATCGGGAGTCCATCCCAGCACGACGTCTGGCGAGGGATGGAATGTAACCCGCTTGGGCACGCCGCCCTCCGCCGGGATAGTGAAGACGTCCACGTTGCCGTCGTATTCCGCGGTGAACGCGATTTGCGAACCATCCGGAGAAAACTTCGGATTGGTTTTCGTGCCGCCGCCCGCGGTGAGCTGCTTGGCCTCGCCTCCATCGCGCGGAACGCTCCACAGTTCATCGGCGTAGACGAAGACGATTGCGGTTCTGCTCAACGTCGGCTTTTCAAGTAACGCCGCGGAACAGGCGGTGGTTGCAAACAGGGCGACGGCCAGCGGAAAACGGTGCATGGGCGAAGTATAACTCAGTGGCTGGTTACTGGTGGCTGGTTGCTGGTGCGCGCGATCGGCTATTGCACCACAATTGTGGAGGCTTCCGATGTTCGATTGCCGATTGTGATGGTGATCGGATAGGTTCCGGGCGAGAGCGATGCGGGTACTGTGACGTTGATCTGATAAAGTCCGGCGAAACCTGGCGCCAGACCGCTGAATGAGACCGCGGCGGACAGTCCACCAATTGTCACTGTGGCCGGCGAACTAGTTTTCGCCAGCGGAATAGCCATTGCGGGATCGCCGCTGGCCGGTTGATTGGTTACCGGACCCAGGCCATTGGCGTAAAGTGAAATCGTCGCGCCGCGTGATGCGGCAGGCGGTTGGCCAAAGAATGCCGGCGCGTAAGCGGCCAGCGGAAGCGTGTACACGTTCCCGTACGCGTAACCTCCGTTGGGCGAGCTGATGCTCACCTTCACCTGTGTCGAGCTTTGTCCCTGAAGCTCCCAGGGAACCTGCGCGTTCACTTGGCTCTGCGATACGTAAATCAGATGTCCCGGCACGCTGATGTTGGCGCTGGGGGCGTCGAAGCTCAGCAGAACGGAATCCATCGCCAGCGGGAGCGTTGCGGATGGCGTGGAATCCGTGACGGTGCTCAATGAACTTCCGAAAATGCTGATGTACGAACCGGGCGCCACCGGCTTGCCAGCTTCAAAACTCGCGGCGTCCACAATTTGGGTGATGAGCGGACGCGGGAGCACCGTTCCCAGAAAATCCCAATCGAGACCCAGCCCGGTGACATTAAAATCATATTTCCCGGGCTGATTTCCGAGAATGGCCTGCGCGCTGGCGATGCCATAAGAATTGGTTTTCGCATCGGCATTCTGAACGGTCCCGCCGGTTGCCGTGAAAGTGACTGGAACGCCCGCAATGGGCAGGCCGAACTGATCCGTCAGTTCCACTCCGATGGGCCCGATATTTTGTCCCACGCCTCCGTCGCCGCCGCCATTCACCTGGATGAGATTGGCTGGATAACCGGCGCTAGCCAGAAAAAGATAGGGAACACGCGAAGGAAACGCCCCGCCTTGAATGGTGACGGATCCGAAATACATTCCCGGCGCCGGCACGCCACCGGAAAGAACGGCGTTCACCGTACTGGATGCGCCAGGCGCCAGCGTGATGCTTGCCGCATCCAGTGAGACGCGCGTACTCGCGGCAGACGCGGCTTCCACCACCGCCAGCGAAAGATTGACGCTGGATGAACCAGTGTTGGTGATTTTAAGCGGCGTCGTGATTGGTGTTGCAGCGACCACGCCAAAAGAAAGCGTGGGAGGGTCGACGGTGATGAATGATCCCACGGCAGCTCCCGCGTCCAGCTTGCCGCCGCCGAGCGACGGAACGCCGGCGGGATTGCCAGTTTCATCCACCGAGACATCCTGCGAAGCCGTATTCACCAAAGCCGACTTGATCTGGACGGCGGTGAACCGGGGATGGGCCTGCTTCACCAGCGCCGCCGCACCCGCGACCAAAGGTGTCGCAAAACTGGTACCGGAACCCGCGGCGTAGCCACTGGCGCTGTACAGTTCGCCCAACGGATCGAAGGATTGCGCCGCCATGTACATGTTCGCGGAGTTCAAGGCGCTTCCACCAACTGCTACCAAGTCGGGCTTGAGGCCGTTCGTTCCCAGGCTGGGCCCCAGCGAGGAAAACGAAGCCAGCATATTGAAGGGGGATGCGTTTTGTTCAAACGTAGCCGGATCGATCAGCACGGCGTGGCCGCTATTCGCAGCAAGGAATGCTTTGAGCGCCAGGCCGTCAGCGTTTGAAATCATGATGGCGGGCTTCGATGTAAAAAAGAGATTATCCGGCGCGATCAGCGGCGATTGGTCGCTCATATAGAAAATCACGCCGAGCGCGCTCGCATCTTCGGCATTCGCGGCCTTATCCAGAAAATCGCATGTTCCATTTTTGATCAAAGCGAAGGCTCCACTGAGCGATCCCGCCGGCAGCGCCGCGCAAGCCAGGCCGTCGTCGCCCAGTTGCTCCACGTCGACCAGCGGTGCGCCTACTGCACCCGGCGGAACGGGAGCGTCTCCGAAAAGGCCCACCATCACGCGCAGGTTGGACGGGACATCCGCGCCCGGCACTTCAACGCCTTCCGACATAAAGTGCGAGTTGGTGGTGGCGCCGACTTCAATGGCGGACGGAGCATTGCCCGGAGATTCAACAGTGCCGAACGCCGGCGCGTTGATGGATTGGCCGATGGCATTGTTGCCGGCGGCGACCACCACCAGCATTCCGGCCTTCACCGCGTTCTCAACGGCCATGGCCAGAGCGTCGCAAGGCAAGCCGGACGCATTCGCGCAAGCGGCGCCGGAATCAAGCGGTCCGGTAAGCGCCGGAGAGCCGAGGGAGAGCGTGGCGATATCCATGTGATCGTTCAGTGCATCTTCGAGCGCCATGATGATGGGGTCATCGGGCGCCGATTCGTTCACTTCCGGCGATCCGAAAATTTTGTAGTTGCCGAGGTATGCTTTGGGGGCCATGCCGGTGAGGCTGAGGCCAGCCGGGCTTAATGTTGGCATGCCGGCCGCGCAGGATGCCACGGCGGTTCCATGCCCGATGCGGTCGCGCGGCGAATAATCGTCGGGCCGCGAATCGGCCGCCGGATTTTCGGGATCGCTGCCCGCCGCGACCAGCCGCACGTAGCTGCGGGCGACGATGATTTTGTTACTGGTGAATGCGCAGTCTGAGGCGCTGCAGATGGGATAGCCGGGCGGCATCGGGAGCGAGCTGTCCTCAAAAGCCGGATGCGTTTGATCGATGCCGGTATCGATGATGGCGATCTTGATGCCGGCCCCGGCGTTGGTCGCGCCTCCCAATGCAGCCCAGGCTGCGGGCGCATTTACCAACTGCGTGGCGCGATTCAGATTTAGCCGGCGCCAGCGCAGCGCAACTACGCCTTTCACTCCCGGGAGGGCTTTCAGTTCATCCAGGCGCTCTTTGGGAGCGGTTACGTAGACGGCATTCAGAAGAGTCTTTGTGGAACCAGTGATTGAAATGTTCCGGCGAGTTAGTTCGCTGCGAACCGCCTGTTGGCGCGTTTCGGCCGGAGGATCGTTGAGGATGAGAGCGTAGCGCGTTTGGGCCAGCAGCGGCATTGCCAGAAGCGCGATGATCCAAACCGGGCGCATTGCTCTTCGAGTGTAAAGAATGTTTGTGGATTAAGGAATAGTACTACGCCGTGCGTCGCCAGGAGTGGCGACGCGGCACGCAAAGTGCGTGCGCTACGCGCCGGCTACCAGTAATCCGGCTTGGGCGGCCTTCAAAGCCGCCAATTTCTCAATCGCCTGTTGTTTTACTTTGGCGACGTTGTCTTCCTTGATTTTTTCGTAACCTCGGATCTGATCGGGGAGGGCGGCGATTTCTAATGCTTGCGGAAGATTGTCCGGCGTCAGATTCGCTTGCACCTGCTCAATCAAATCGCAATACCACTGGATTAGCGACCGTTCCATGCGCCGGTGCGCGGCGTAGCCGAAGACATCGAACGGAGTTCCGCGCAGGACCTTCATGCGTTTCAGAGCTAGCAGCGGCGTCCGGAACCAGGCGCCTAGTTTCAATTTCTTCTTTACTCCGAAACGGCGCAGCATCGGAGGATGCAGATTGTAGGAGACCGATTCGGCCGAAGCCCACATGTCCCGCACGCCGCGTTCAAAAGACGGTTTGGTAAGCAAGCGGGCCACTTCGTATTCGTCCTTGTAGGCCATTAGCTTGTAGAGATACTTGGCGACGGTGTCTCTCAGGGAGGGATCGGAGATTGTTTTTAGGAAGTCCGAATACGTCTGCGCATAGGATTCGTTTTGGTATTCGCTTAGTTCGGCTATACGGTCGAGAGGCACCGCTTCCTTACGGTCGCGGTTCGGTACAGCAACCGACTCCACAAAAGCGGCATCTTCGTAATATTTGCGGCCCCAGGAAAAGGTTTGTAGGTTGCGCTCTATGTCCACGCCATTCCATTCGATGGCTTGCTGCATAGCTTCCAGCGAAATCGGAATCAACCCCGCTTGATAAGCCACGCCCATCATGAAAAGATTCACGGCCATGTGAGTGCCGAACAATCCTTCGGCCAGCCGGTTGGCGTCCAGAAAAATATTGCGGCCGCGATTGGTGACCGAGTTTACCAGCTCCAGCATCTGGCTTGGTCCCGATACCGGAGCGCGGTTGCGAATGTTGTCGATGGTGGGAACGACATCGCTGTTGATGATGGCGACGGTACGTTCGGCGCAGGCGGTAGCCAGATTCGCGGGATGCACCACACCCAAGATATCGAATCCAAGAATCAGGTCGGCGTTCGAGGTGTTCACCTTGGCCGGTGCTTCGATAGGCTGCTCACTGAGCAACAGATGCGAAACCACCGCGCCGCCTTTTTGGGCCGTACCGGTTTGGTCCAGGGTGGCCACCGAAAGGCCGTCGATCCAGGCCGCGGTGGCGAGCAGCGCGTTGATGGTAACCACTCCCGTTCCGCCGATTCCAGGACCGATGATGCGATAGCCATCGCCGGCCTTTACCATTTGCCGCGGAGCGGGCACGTCGGCCGGAGGCAGCTTTGGCAGCGATTTTTTCTTGAGACCGGTGCCGGCTTTGATCTGGACGGAAACGAACGACGGGCAATCGCCCATGGCGCAGGTGTAATCCTTGTTGCACGACGATTGGTGGATGCGGATCTTTTGTCCCAGCTCGGTGGCCACCGGCGTCAGGCTCATGCAATTGGCCTGCCTGACGCAATCGCCGCAGCCTTCGCACACTTCTTCGTCGATGACCAGGCGCATGGTGGGCTCAGCCAAAAGCCCGCGCGATCGCTTGCGGCGTTTTTCCGCGGCGCATTCCTGATCGTAAATAATGACCGTGACGCCGGGAACGGAGGGAAGCTCGCGCAGCGTTCGCGGCAGATCATCGCGCGATCGCAGCTCGGCATTCGACGCGAAGACGCTCAAGTCCGTGTATTGCTCCACGTTTTCGGCCAGCACCACGGTTTTGCGGACGCCCTCAGCCTGCAGCTTGCGCGTGAGTTCCGGAATGGGAAGCGCGCCCATGGCCGCCTGGCCTCCGGTCATAGCGACGTGACCGTTGTAAAGAATTTTGTAAGTTATGTTCACCTTGGCGGCAACGCAGGCTTCGATGGCCAGGTAGCCGGAATGAAAGAGAGTGCCGTCGCCGATGTTTTGGAAAATGTGCGGATGATCCACGAAAGGCGTCATCCCGATCCAGGGCGCGCCTTCGCCGCCCATGTGCGTGAGAAAGGAAATAGCGCGAGACGGATCATTCAGCCGCATGGCCATGGTGTGGCAGCCGATGCCGCCTCCGGCGATCTGGCCCTCCAGCAGTAATGTCGAACGGTTGTGCGGACATCCGCTGCAGAAAGCTGCTGGGCGGGCTGCGGGTGCTTTCGACGTGGCTGGTTGCTGGTGGCTGGTGAGTGGTTGTTGGCGCTCCTTCAGGTTTAGCACACCGCTTAAGACCTTGGCGATTTTGTCGGGGTCCAGCTCGCCGATCGGTGGGAAGTGAGATTTGCCCAGGATTGCGGGATGAGCTGGCTGATCGTATAGGATTTCGCGGAGCTGCATTTCGAGGAAGCTGCGCTTTTCTTCTACGACGAGGATGGTTTCCAGGCCCTCCGCGAATCGTTTTACAAACTCCGTGTCGAGCGGGAACGGCATTCCGATTTTCCCGATCCGGATGCCGTCGCGGACCTTGAGATCGCGGAGGGCCTGCATCAGGTCGTAATAAGTTTTTCCGGTGCTCAGGATGCCCAGGCGTGCCGCGGCGCCGTTTTGGCGGTTCACGCCGTTCAGCCGCGCAAACTGGCGCACGGCATCGAGGCGGCGAATGTTGACCTCGTTTTCGAGCGCCAATGTGATGGGCGGGACCAGGCGTGGATCGGTGTATTTCTGATAGCCATCCGGAAACCGAATCGCGGGCAGGTCCGGATCGGCTTCCATGGTGCCGCCGCCATCGCAAACATCGGTGACCATTTTCATTCCGACCCAGGCGCCGGAGAAGCGGGATATGGCGATAGCCAGCAATCCGTAATCGATGATTTCCTGGGTGTTGCCGGGATAGAGGAACGGAATGCCCAGGTTGAACAAGCTGAAGTCGCTCTGGTGCGGAATGGTGGAACTTTTCGATATAGGATCGTCACCGCACAGCAGCAGGGCTGCGCAGTTTTTTCCAGTGCCGCCCAGGTTGGCGTGGCGAAGTATATCGCCCGAACGATCGACGCCGGGACCCTTGCCGTACCAGATGCCCAGCACGCCGTCCACTTTGTTCTTGCCGATGACTTCGTAAATCTGGCTGCCCATGACGGCGGTCGCCGCCAGGTCCTCATTTACTCCAGGGCGGAAATGGATGTTATATTCGGTCAAAAGTTTGCCGGAACGCGCCAGCGCCATGTCGTATCCGCCGAGTGGAGATCCTTCGTATCCGGATATGAACGCGCCGGTGTTGAGCCCCGCCGCCCGGTCGCGGCGCATCTGGTCGATGGGCAGCCGGACCAGCGCCTGGATGCCGGTCAAATACACTCTGCCCCGTTCGAGTGTATATTTATCTGAGAGCTTCATAGAGCTGGTGGGATTATCCGATTCATGCTAGCACGCTGGCGTGAACGATATATGTTGGAGGGTCAATCACGATGCGCATGGTGATGTTTACGCTTTCGACGTGTCTGACGCTTGTTCTTCTGGCTGCGCCAGCATCGGGTCAGGATCAGGAACGGCCCAGTTTTAATGGAACGTGGCAGTTCGATGCGTCCAAGAGCGAACTGCGTTCCAGCAAGATCTCGAATGCAACCTGGGTCATGGAGGAGGGCGACAATTCCATCCACATCACCCAAACCGAGAACGGCAAGCCCAAGAAAATCGAGCTGCAGTGCACCACGGACGGGAAGGAATGCAAATTCCCCGGCGACCGGCGCGATTCTTTCTGGTTCAACGGTTCCACGCTGGTGGACATGGAGACCAAGAACAGCAACGTGATCCGCTATCGGATGAAGATTTCCGATGACGCGAAGACGTTGACGGTGGAAGTGACTCCGATTGTCCCGCAGAGCGACAAGATCGACACGCTGGTGTTCCTGAAGCAGTAGCCAAGCGCGCCGGGAGCTTGGTGGCAGGCGGGCCGTTCAGGCTATGAAGTTTCTCATTAGGGACGGGGGCATTTGGTAGCGCGGGTAGGCGCAATGCCGGGCCTCATTCTGACGCATCAGGAGTTCGTCGTGGCGTTCGACTTGCTCTTTTGAAAAAACGAAGCCATGATCGGCGGGTTGCCAGGGAAGTCCTCTGCGGCGATGGAGTTCCAGGAGTTCGGCGGCGCGGCGGAGCTGGGTTCGTTCCTCATCTTTTCGCTCGGACTGGATGGCGCGGAGTTTGTCGAGCGTCTTTTCGAACTGGCGCGAGAGACGGGCGCCGTGGAGGCCTAGCGTCGCGAGCGCCGCCACGGCCGGGGTGGGGGACTCGGGGCTGGGGGCTGAGAGGAGGCTGGCTTCCAGAAGCGGGATTCGATTGAGGCGCCAGGAGGTATCGGCCAGTTCCTGGACGAGCTGCGTTTCGGTGGCGTTGGCGGGCTGGTATTCGTCGCGAAAAGTTTTGCAGTGTTGTTCGTAGTTGGTCTGGCTTTCGGTGGGCAGGACGGCGGTGCGGCAGGTGAGGCCGTGGCTGAGCGCGTTTTGCGACGAGCGCTTTTTGCCGGACTCGGTGCGGGGTCCGGTGGAATGTTTCGAGTTGGCGCGGTTGATGGCGGCGCGCCGGGCGGCCCAGCGAAGGACGGGATCGGTTTCTGTGGTTGCTTGCATGATGGAAAACCTCTTTGGGACTGGAATAGCATGGGCGGGGAGTGGGGAGCGCCGGTTGGTGGTGGAGGTTGTTAAGGGCAAAGGGTGTTTGGTTGGGGGTCAGGCGTGACTGGCTTGGCACACGAAAGTGTCTGCTCCATCTACCACTAAAGCGGTAGTACAGCGGCACCAGATGCTGTGATGTGTTCGGGCCGGTGATGGGGGAAACTTGAGGGTATGGACGGAATTGTCAGGAAGCCGAGTAGTCATTCTGTGGATGAGACTGTGGATCGGCTGAAGAATATTTTGCAGGAGAAAGGGATCACGCTATTTGCGCTGATCGACCACAGCGGAGAAGCTGAGAAGGCGGGGATGAAAATGCCGGCTACGAAGTTGCTGATTTTCGGCAACCCGAAGGGCGGGACGCCTCTTATGCTGGCGGCTCCGAGCACGGCTATCGATCTGCCTTTGAAGATTCTGGTTTCGGAAGATGGCGAGGGAAAGGTATGGCTTTCCTACAACAGCGCGGAGTACTTACAACAGCGGCATGGTTTCCCGCGGGAGCTGGAGAAAAACATCGCGGTGGTGGAAACGCTGGCGGAGAAAGCAGGTTGAAGATCATTATGTCAAAAGAATCGCGAATGCTGGCAGGGATACTGCTTGTTGTGCTGCCCTCCGTAATGTACGGAGGCGTGACGCTGCTCGGTTTTTTAGTGGGACATACGCCGGGCTATCTGGACAACCCGATGAGACAGGATCTTTGGCGCGCGGGTCATGCTCACGCCGGCGTGTATCTGGTTCTTTCGCTAGTGATGCTGCGGTATGTCGATGAGGCGGTGCTTTCGCCTTTCTGGAAGTGGCTGGCGCGAACGGGTGCGCCAATAGCGGCGATTCTGATTCCCGGCGCATTTTTTCTGTCGATTCTGTCTCCAACGTCGACGCAGCCGAACGGGTTGATCAATCTCGCGTATGTTGGGGCGGTGTTCCTGGCCGGAGCGCTATTGAGCCTGGGCGTGGGGCTGATTCGGGCGGCAAGAGCCTAGTTGGCAGGCGGAAGCGAGGTACTGGTCAAGATTCGCAAGAACGAATTGGGCTGTGAAAAAAACGGAGTTGGCAGGCGGAAGCGCCTGCCCCACGTTGGCCCACAAAGGTTTATGTTTTGAGTGGGGCAGGCGCTTCCGCCTGCCAACCGATTAGGCGGTGCTGCGCAGGGCTAGTTGTTCGGTGAACTTCACCGAGACTAGTTTTGAAACTCCTGGTTCCTGCATGGTTACGCCGTAGAGGGATTGGGCGGCTTCCATGGTGCGCTTGGCGTGGGTGATTACGATGAACTGGGTTTGGCCGGACATTTCGCGGATCAGGCGCGTGAGCCGTTCGATATTCGGTTCGTCGAGCGGGGCGTCCACTTCGTCCAGGATGCAAAAGGGGCTGGGCTGGTAATGGAAGATGGCCATTAGCAGGGCCATGGCTGTAAGCGATTTCTCGCCGCCGGAGAGCAGCAGAACATTTTGAAGCCGCTTGCCCGGGGGTGACGCCACGATGTCGATGCCGGATTCGGCGATGTTGGTATCGTCGGTGAGGCGCATTTCGCCGGTGCCTCCGCCGAATAGCGTGCGGAACAGTTCGCGGAAATGGCCATTGATGGCCTCGAAGGCGTCGGTGAAGCGCTTGCGGGATTCGACGTCGATTTCCTTGATGGCTGTTTCGGTGTCGCGGATGGAATCCAACAGGTCTTGGCGCTGGGCATTCAGGAAATCGTAGCGCTGCTGGGCTTCCTGGAATTCTTCGAGCGCCTGGGGATTCACCGGGCCTAGCGCTTCGATACGCGCCTTCACTTCCTGATATTTCTGCTCGGCTTCTTCCAGGCCCGCTTCATCAAGGACAGCCTCTTCGAGCGCGGCAAGCTCTTCCAGAGGCGCGTTGAGCTCCTTGCGGCTGGTTTCGTCGAGATATTTCAGCTCGGCCTGTTTCCGCACCAGCTCAAGTTCGATTTGGGAGCGGTGTTCCTGGGCGGACTGGACGTCGATGCGGAGCTGCTTGAGAGCTTCTTCGAGCGCGGCGAGATTGGCGCGTAGGGTTGTTTCCTGTTCGGCCAGACGCGCGACGGATTCTTCGGCCAGGCGGATTTCTTCCACCAATTGGCCGGCGCGGCGGTCGAGTTCGATGTTATCGGAGAGCAGGCGGGCGCGCTCAATTCCCAGGCGCTCCATTTCGACGGCGATTTCCTGGCGGCGCGCGGTGATCTCTGAAATTTGCGATTGGAAGCGCGCCTGGGTAGCCAGCTCGGCGCGGCGGCGTTCTTCGAAACCGGCGAGTTCGGCGCGGAGGGCGCCGTGTTCTTCGACCAGGCCATGGGCCTCGGCCTGCAGCTCTTCGAGATCGGCGCGGGATTGTTCCAGCACCTGTTCTTCGACGCTGCGGGCGGCTTCTTTTTCTTCGAGGATGCGCTGGTCCTGCTCCTGCTGAGCGCGGGCGCGGCTGCCTTCCTGCTTCAAGCGATCAAGCTCCAGGCGGGCGACAGAGAGCTGCGAGGAGGAGCGCGCGAATTCTTCGGCCAGCTTGCGATGCTCGTGATCGAGCGCGAGGGCTTCCTTTTCCTGATTCTGCTGCTGGGCGCGGATGGTTTCGAGATCCTCGGAATAGGCGGCGATTTCGCGATCCAGGCGATCGAGGAGTGCGGCGGTTTCTTCCACGGCGCGGTTTCTTACCTGGACTTCGCCGGTGAGTTCGCGCAATTCACGTTTGAGAGCCAGCGGTCCGCTGCCGGTTTTCTTTCCGCCGCTGACGGCATGGCCTTGGTAGCTGACGCCGTCGGGCAGCAGGAAAAAAGCCTCGGGATACTCGACGGCCAGCTTTTGGGCGGCGGAACGGTCGGTGGCGAGATAGCAGCGTGCCAGGCGGGGAAGCAGGTGAGCGGGAGCGCTGCTGAAGCCATTGGTGAAACGAAGATGGTCGCTCAAGCGGCCGGCTACGCCATCGGAATTGGCGAGCTCGGTTGCCGCGGCCCAGCGGTCGTCAGGTTCCGGGTGAACCAGGAATGTCGCGCGGCCGTCCATATCGGTGCGCATGATGTCGATGCCGCGCTCGGCTTCATTCCAGTTCTGGACGACCACGAATTCCAGTTCTTCATGGAGAAAATCTTCAGTAGCTTTTTCGAAGGCGGGTTCCACTTCAATGAAGTCAGCCAGGACGCCGGCGGGACGGAAGTTTTCAGCTTCGCCCTGTTCGATGGCGGTGAAGAGGCGCTTCACGCTTTCGGTGGTATAGGCGCGATGCGAAAGGATTTCTTCGAGCGAATCCTTGCGGGCTTTGAGGCGCGAAGCTTCGGTGCGCAGATGATCGAGATTCTGGCGAGCTTCAGCGGCGTGGGCCTTGCGAATGCCGAGCGCTTCCTCAACGCCGCGTCTGCGGTCGGCCGTGGATTCCAGCTCCATCTGGCGGGCGCTCATCTGGCGGGAGAGATCGGCCTTCACCGATTGCAACCGTTCCAGGTCGGCGGTGGCGGTTTGTTCTTCGCGCTGGCAGCGCGCGGAATCGCGCTCGATGGCGGACAGATATTCGGCGATCTGGGCAAGCTGGTTCTTGAGCGCGGAGGCTTCGCCGAGGAGACGCAGCACGGATTGGCGTCCGGTTTCGAGGGTTCGGGCGCGATCCTGCAAATCCTGCTGGATGCGCTCACGCTCGATGGACTTGGCGGCCAGACGGTCGCGCGCGGATTCAGTTTGCGATTCGAGCGAGGCGAGCGACTGGAGGTGAGCTTCCAGTTCCTGCTGGAAGTGCGCTTGTCTTTTCTCCAGTTCCTGGGCTTCCGATTCGCCCTGCGTGAGCCGGTCTTCGAAGGCGTTTATTTGCCGGGCTTGAGAATCCAGCTTGCCGCGGGTGCGCTCCTGCTCCAGTTGAAGATCAGCCAGCTGCTGGCGGGCCTGGGTGAGCGAGGCGTCGTTCGAGTAGCAGGTTTCCTGAAGCTCGACATGCTCTTTCTCTTTTTCGGCTATTTGATTCGAAAGATTCTGGAATTCGGTGCTGGCGAGATTCAGATCGAGCGCGGTTTTGGCGGCTTCACGCTCCAGCATTCGGAAGCGGCCGGTCAAGGATTTGCGGAGCTCGGCCACCATTTCGGTTTTCAATTCTTCGTAGCGGCGCGCCTTGGAGGCCTGGCGTTTGAGCGAGTTTACCTGGCGGGACACTTCTTCGAGAATGTCGAACACGCGGGCGAGGTTTTGTTTGGCGCCTTCGAGCTTCGCTTCCGCCAGCCGCTTCCTGGTTTTGAATTTGCTGACGCCGGCGGCTTCTTCGATGATGGCGCGGCGATCCTGCGGACGATTGCTCAGGATCTGGCCAATGCGGCCCTGTTCGATGATGGCGTAGCTTTCGGGGCCTAAACCGGTGCCTATAAATAGGTCCTGTATGTCGCGCAGGCGGGCGGTTTTTCCGTCGATCAGGTATTCGCTTTCGCCGGATCGGAAGAGGCGGCGGGTGATGGTGACTTCGCTCGGTGTGTGCTCTGCGTTACCGTTGGCGTGGCCGTTACGCGGGTTGGCAGGCGAAAGCGCCTGCCCCACATGTTGGGCCAGTTGGTGGCCGTGGTCGCCGGTGGGATCGACCAGCGTCATGGTGACGGCGGCCATGCTGAGCGGTTTGCGATCGCGGGTGCCCGCGAAGATGACGTCTTCCATGCGGGTGCCGCGCAGAGTTTTGGCCGACTGCTCACCCAGGACCCAACTGATGGCGTCGCTCAGGTTGGATTTTCCACAGCCGTTGGGGCCCACGACGGCGGCGATGCCCGAGCCGGGGAACTTCATTTCGGTTCGGTCAAAGAAGGACTTGAAGCCCTGGATCTCAACTCGCTTCAGTTTCAGCAAAGTACAGCCCCTTCCTAATCATTATCTCTCGGGGGGACCATACTATGTTAACCGCGAGTGTTGGGAAAGTAAAGCGGGTGGGCGGCTATATTTAGTGGGTCGGTCCGAGGAGGTACTATATGTCGGCTGGTGCATGTCTAGCTGGCCAGTGCCAGCGTTGATAGCAATGATATCATTAATGTATGGGCAGCATTACGATACGGCGTCTGGAAGATTCGGTGAAGGCTCGGCTGCGCGTTCGGGCGGCCGAACATGGGCGATCCATGGAAGAGGAGGCGCGGCAGATCCTGAAGGCGGGGCTGGCGGAGAAGCCCAAGCGGGAGGAGAATCTTGCGGAATCGATCCGGCGTAAGTTGGAGCCGCTGGGTGGGGTGGACTTGGTGCTTCGCCCGCGTGGACCGGTTCGACCGCCGCCGGACTTCAGGTGATTATCCTGGATACGAATGCGCTCTGGGAGGCTTTGAAACCGTCACCCTCGCGAATCGTTCTCGATTGGCTTGCCGCTCAGGATCCCCGAGAAGTTTTCATTACGACAGTTACACAGGCAGAAGTGCTGTATGGAATGGAGCGTCTGCCGGTCGGCAAACGCAGGGTTAGTCTGTCGGCTGAGATCGATAAAATGTTTGTGGAAGATTTTCCGGGCCGTATTCTACCTTTCGACGAGGGGTCAGCCCGTATGTTTGCGAAGATTGTCAGGCAGCGGGAAGCGGTTGGGCGTCCGATTTCGGAGCTCGATGCGATGATTGCAGCGATAGCGCGGTCCGAGGCCGCGGATCTGGCTACGCGCAACACTCGCGATTTTGAGGGTTGCGGGGTTCGAGTGATCAATCCTTGGGTGCAGGGATGAGACCGTTGGCAGGCGGAAGCGCCTGCCCCACTTTGCTGGCGAAGCGGGTGCCGGCGATAACGAAGCGTAGGGGCCAATCGGCGCAATGGGTAATGCCTATGCGGGGGGTCACTTCGATCTGGATGGGCGGCTCGGGCTTGGGGCGGCGGACTTGGATTGGGCCGGCGATGAGATCCGATCCGTTTTGTTTTCTGGAGATGCCCATGGCTAGCGTTAGCTTGCCGGGGCCATTGGCAAGATCCTCGATACCTTTCGCGGTGGGATGGCGGCGGCGCATGGTGGCGATTCCAGCGATCGGTTCCAGCGCGCGAATCAGGACACAGCCGGCCTGGCCTGGGGGCTCGCAGACGAAGTTGAGGCATTCGTACATGCCGTAGATGAAATAGATGTAGGCGTGGCCGGGTTCGCCGAACGCTATGCGGGTACGGTTGGTGACGCCGCGCCAGGAATGGGCGGCGCGGCTGCTCTCTTGTGCCACATTATGTAGAGGCTCCCTGCTACAAATACAAGCCTGCAGTCTGCAATTTGGCATACATGGCTAGCACGGGGTCCTTAAGAAGCTCATCCTTCATCCCGGCTTTCTCGACGAGAGGTAGCACTTCTCTCGCATATAGGAACCACTCGACGCCAAGTCCCCGAAACCGTTCGTCCTCTAACGCGACGAGGCTGTCCCGCAGAGCTTTCCGCTCCTCTTCGGGGGTTAGGGGCAACGACAACAGCCCCCGGTAGAGGACGCTCCTCTGGTGGAAGAAGGTCCGCTCGGACGACTCCTCGCTGCTGTTCCAGCTTTTCAGAGCGGACAGAAAGACGGAAAGGTGCTGGTCCCATTCGGCCTCGTTGAAGGCGGGGCCTTGCCGCTCCTGACGCAGGTCCTTGGACTGCATTAGAAGCCTTGAGGAACGCACGCTCGTGAAATAGACTTCCGGATCTTCAGGGATCACGATTGAGCTTGGCTTGAGGTCGTCCTCGCTGATGGGCCTTAGTTCTGCGTTGGGGGGAAACAGGGCCGCGGAGACGCTCGCAAAACTTCCAGTATACGTCGACATCTTGACGCTGAGCAGCCTCTGGCAGCGCTCTCCGGAAAGCTGTTGGATTGTTATGTTGCGGAGTGAAGTGAGCAGAGAGAGGTTTGCCACGCGTCTCTCGGCGCACAATTGCGCCAGCATTCCGACGCTATGTGCCAGGTCGTCGTAGTAGATGCGGAAGGCGAGGTCGTCGCGATCTAGATGCTCCAGGGAGGCGGCGACCGCGCCGGTCAGGAGCATGAGCTGGCTGTCGTCGAGCCATGTTGCATCCATCACCAGCCGGGGGACAAAGGCCGCCTGCGCCGGGGAGTGCGTGGCGTAAATTAGGCGCGAGAGTAAGAGTACGTCGTCTCCTTCCCTTCGTTGCTTGGCGGTAAATGACTTGGTGAGGAGGGCGTCCACTTTGTACAACGCACCCAGGTTGGGAACAAGGGCCCGATTGCAGGAGGACGCTGGAACGGCGACTCCCTCGATCCGTTCAAATAAATGGAACGCTTCTCCTGGATCGGTTTCGAGAAGGGCTGATATCGCTCGGGCCTTTAGACTGAGCTCATCCAGCCCCAACCGAAGGGCTCGGTCGAGATAGCCGTCCGGAGTGTCGACTTGATATCCGGGCAGGTTGCGCTCCGGAACGCTGTACTTGCATCGCGAGGCGACGTCGAAGGCCTCCAAGATCAGTTCGCGCCGTGTTGAGGAGGAAAGCTGCCTCACGGACGCTATGCGGAGGAGCGCGTCAGAGGCGAATTCCGGCGGGAGGGGGCGCGCCGTGTCGATGAGATCCTGGAAACGCTGCGGAATTTTTGGATCCCTGGCGGCCGGAGAGGCCGCTTCCACTAACTTTTGAGCCGAAGCGGCTTCCGAAAAGAAAACCATGGAACCAGCGACGCCTAGTCGCAGCCACCACCTAGCTCGAGCGATCATATATGTCCTCCGGGTTCTACTCGCTTTTTGGCGCCTGGTCCAACAGCGGCGGCAAATGGACCTGAAAATACGAATCTATCTCGCGTCTTAGGTCCTCATTATAGGCGCCGGCCCATCTTTTAAGAACAACGCCCTGAGTCGAGACGACAATCGTAGTGGGGGTGCCACCCAGCCGATACTCGGTGACGGTCCCGGGCTGAAGACCGGCGAGAACTGGCACCTTCATGTGGTTCTCGTGGACAAATCTTAGCAGGTCGTCGCCTCTGGTCAGCGACAGCGCAACTACCTTGTATCTACCGGAAATCTGGGAACACAACGCGTTAAAGCTGTTTCGATTTCTTTGGCACCACCCGCATCCGGGGCGGAATACGTAAAGGACAGTTGGAACTGGAGGGGAATACTCGACCGTGACCGGGCGTTCATCCATATGGCGAGCAGAAATCGGCGACACGTGAGTGCCTAATGCCAGGCTACTTTCTTTATGAAGAACCTCGGCATATGAGCGGAGCGCGCGGACCTTCCAGGCCAAAGCCATGTTCACCGCGACGGACAAGCCTAGCAACGAGACCGTGATCCGCGTCGCAGTTAGCACTTTCCCGGGAAACGGTCGAGGCATAGTTTCTTTCGAGGCCTATTGCGTGCAGCCTGCGCTACAGTAGCCGACCTTGGTCGGGCTGCAGTTTCGCTGAAGCACGGTGGGTTGGCAACAGATTCTCGTTCCTCCGCAATCGTCCGAGGTGTCGCAGCACTCGGCTCCGGCGTGTACTTGACTCGGCTCTACTATCTGCCATCCGGCTGCGCCAATAACGACCGCCGACAAAATAAGGAACAAACGGTTCCGCATTTTCATCGATCTGCTTTTGAGTACTTTAAAGTACTGGAGCAACTGTACCCCCCCCCCCCGGCAAAAAAGCAAGACAATAGTTACGGCAGTCGAACATTTGTCATAGTGTGGGGTGTGTTAAGCGCAAATGGCTGTCAATTGGCGCAAAATTAACCGTTCGGGCGGCGATGAGTGAGGGAGCGCCCTTGTGTCAGGCTGCCAGCGTCGATAGCAATGAAATCATTGATGTATGGGAAGCATTGTCCCCTTGCTCGCGCGCGGGGCTGCGATACCGGTCGGTGGTAGGGGCGGGCCAGTTTTTTCAGAGCGCCGTTCCGGAAAAGATCGTCGGACAGGTCGCGATGATTGCAGCGATTGCTCTTCTGGCTACGCGCAACACTCGCGATTTTGAGGGTTGTGGAGTGCGGGTGATCAATCCTTGGGTGGTGGGGTAGATTTGTTGGCAGGCGGAAGCGCCTGCCCCACTTTGCTGGCGAAGCGGGTGCCGGCGATTACGAAGCGTAGCGGCCAATCGGCGCAGTGGGTGATGCCTATGCGTGGCGTTGTTTCGATTTCGATGGCGGGTTCGTTGTGCGGGCGGCGGACTTGGATTGGGCCGGCGACGAGGTCGGCTCCGTTTTGTTTTCGGGTGATGCCCATGGCTAGCGTTAGTTTGCCGGGGCCGTTGGCCAGATCCTCGATGCCTTTTGCGGTGGGACGGCGGCGGCGCATGGTGGGGATTCCGGCGATTGGCTCGAGCGCGCGAATCAGGACGCAGCCGGCCTGGCCGACGGGTTCCGAGACGAAGTTCAGGCATTCGTACATGCCGTAGATGAAATAGACGTAGGCGTGGCCAGGCTGGTCGAACATTATGCGGGTACGATCGGTGACGCCGCGCCAGGCATGGGCGGCACGGTCATTGACGCCCAAGTAGGCTTCCACTTCCACGATTCGTCCGGCGGTCTGGCCGTGGATGAGGATTTTGCCAAGGCAATCGCGGGCGACTTCGATGACGGGGCGGGCGTAGAAATCGCGAGGGAGGAGGGTGGAATTTTCCAGGAGTTGTGTGAAAGGCTTGCTCATTGAGCGGGCGAGGTTGGCAGGCGAAAGCGCCTGCCCCACATTGGGCGCGGATGGGGAAAATGCATCTGTGTTTCGAGTGTATGCTAGGAGATTAGCATGCGGCTATTCTGCGGGATCGATCTCCCTGAAGATGTTCGCGAGCGGCTGGAGCGGTTGCTGATGCATCTGCGTCCGTGCGCGCATCTGAAGTGGGTGACTGTGTACAACCTGCATCTCACGCTCAAGTTCATCGGTGAGTGGCCGGAGGAGAAATTGCCGGCGCTCGAGACGGCGCTGCGCTCCATTCAGAAACGGCCGGCCATCCCGCTGGAGGTGCGGGGACTGGGGTGGTATCCGAATCCACGGAATCCACGGGTGTTTTGGGCGGCGGTAGAAGGCGGTGAGGCGCTGCCTGGCCTCGCGCACGATATCGAAGCCGCGCTCGAGCCCATGGGAATCGCGAAAGAGACGCGGGTGTTTACAGCGCACCTGACGCTGGCGCGGATCAAGGAGCCGGCGCCGCTCGAAGCGTTGCGTACCACGGTCACACAAATGGGAGCGGCGGAATTCGGATCGTTTTCCGTGGACCGCTTCCATCTGTTCCGCAGCCAGCCGGGGTCCGCGGGATCGATTTACACCAAGTTATCCGAATTTCCTTTTCACGCGGAATGAAGCCCCTTTTGGTTTTGGTGGTTGCGTATCTCGCGGGCGGCATTCCGTTCGGCTACCTGCTGGTGAAGTTGAAAACTGGCGAGGATGTGCGTTCGAAGGGCAGCGGAAATATCGGCGCCACGAATGTGCTGCGCACCACGGGCCGCGCCATCGCGATTTTAACTTTGCTGCTGGATATCGGAAAGGGATTCTTCGCGGTGTGGTTTGCGGCGTGGCTGACGGGCGATTCTCCGGTGTGGATGAGCGCGGCGGCGCTGGCGGTGATGGCCGGGCATGCATATCCGGTTTTCCTGAAATTTCAGGGCGGCAAGGCGGTGGCGAGTTTCATTGGAGCGTTCCTGTATTTGACGCCCGTTCCCTTGGCGGCCGCGTTGATTGTTTTCGTGATCGTTGTCGCGGCCACGCGGCATATTTCCATGGGCTCAGTGGCGGCAGCGGGGAGCCTTCCGCTGGGGGTGTGGATGATTGAGCATCCGCCGGGGGTGGTGCTTCTGGCATCCGTGGTTGCCGCGGGGTTTATTATTTATCGGCACAAGGGGAATATTGAGAGGATCCGGGCGGGGAATGAGCATGTGTTCAAATTCGGGGGTGGAAAATAGGCCGCAGATGAACGCGGATGAACGCGGATGAAGGGTTCCATCGCGATTATTGGCGCGGGAAGTTGGGGGACGGCGCTGGCTATTGTGTTGGCGCCGCGTTTTGAGCGCGTGCGGCTTTGGGCGCATGAGACGGATCTGGTGGAGCGGATGGCCGCTTCACGCATGAACGATGTATTCCTTCCGGATTTCCGGCTGCCGGATAATGTTGAGGCTGTTTCGGATTTGGGGATCGCGCTCGCGGGCGCGGGGATTGTGGTGGGGGTTATGCCGTCGCGCTTCGCGCGGGTGGTGTATTCTTCCATGCTGCCGCATGTGGATGCTGGGATGCGATTTGTCTCCGCGACGAAGGGGCTCGAAAATGGAACGCTGCTGCGGATGTCGGAAGTTGCCGGCGGCGTAATCGGAAAGAAATTCGCGGTTCTTTCGGGGCCGACGTTCGCGCGGGAAGTGGCGCGGGGGGAGCCCACGGCGCTGGTAATCTCTTCCGATGATGAGGAGCTGGCGGGTTCGATTCAGCGCGAGTTTTCCGGTCCCAGCTTTCGTCTTTATACCAATGACGATCCGGTGGGAGTGGAGATTGCGGCGGCGCTCAAGAACACCATTGCGATCGGCGCGGGAATTTGCCAGGGACTGGGGCTTGGGAATAATTCTATTGCGGCGCTGATCACGCGTGGGCTGGCGGAGATCTCGCGGCTGGCGGTGGCGATGGGCGGCCAGCCGCGGACGCTGGCGGGATTGGCCGGATTGGGCGACTTAGTACTAACATGCACCGGAGAACTGAGCCGGAACCGCAGCGTAGGAATCGCACTGGCCAAGGGGCGGAAGCTCGCGGAGATCGTGAGTTCCATGACCATGATCGCGGAGGGCGTCGAAACTACGTCGGCCGCCGTGGATCTGGCGCGTAAGTTCAACGTAGACCTGCCAATTACACAGCAAATGGATTCCATTTTGAGGGGCGGCCGGCCGCCCCGCGAGGCGATCCGGGAGCTGATGGAGCGGACGCTTAAAACCGAGTAATGTAAGCCCGCGTCAACCGCGCGGCGGATTTCCCGTCCTAGTTTTCAGGTCAAACGAATGGACCAGGACGGAATCCACACTCCGGCCGCGCAACCTTCTTGGAATACGCGGGTTAAGGATAATAGACCAGAATCGGCGGCGCTCGAACGGGACGCGGAGTTGATGCTGCGCGTCCGGGAGGGCGATCAGGCGAGTTTTGGATTGTTGCTCGAAAGGCATCGCGGCCCGGTGATTCATTTTCTGTATCGGATGGTCGAGAGGCAGGCGGTGGCGGAGGAGTTAGCGCAGGAAGTTTTCCTGCGGGTATACAAGTCTCGCGGCACGTATGAGCCGTCGGCGAAATTTACGACATGGCTGTTTCGGATTGCCACTCATCTGGGCCTGAACTGGATTCGGGACGGGCGCACGGAGAGCCGGCAGGCGAGTTTAGATGAGGAGACCGCGGAGGGTGCGACCAGACAAGTAGCGGATCGCACGCGGAGCGTGGAGCAGGAATTAGTGCACCGCGCCAAGTTGAAGGAAGTTCGGCGGGCTATCGCATGTTTGCCGTCGAAGCAGCGCGCGGCGGTATTGATGCATAAATACGATGAGATGGAATATACCGAGATCGCGAATGTGCTACGTTGTTCGGAATCGGCGGTGAAGTCGCTGCTGTTCCGGGCATACGAACACTTGAGATCGCGACTGGCGCACATGGCATGAAGGGAAGAAAGTTATGGGATGTCCGATTGAGGACGCTGGGGGCGATGAGCTGATAGTCGGGTACGGCGCGAGAACGCTGGCCCCGGAACAACACGCGGAGTTGGAACGGCATCTGGAATCCTGCGCGAGCTGCCGGCAGGTAGTGGAAGCGCAGCAACTGGTGTGGTCGGCACTGGAGGCGTGGACCCCGGCGGCGGTTTCGGGGAACTTCGATGAGAGGTTGTTCCGGCGCATCGAAAATGAGCAGCAGAAGGCCTGGTGGCGACGATTGTTGCCGGAGGGCGGGTCCTGGCGTCCGGCAGTTCCGGTAGGAGTGGCGTGTGCGGCGCTGATTGCGGCATTTCTGCTGAAAGATCCTGGGGTTTTCCCTGAGGCATCCTCGGAATCGCAGCCCAAGATCGAAATTGAACAAGTGGAGCATGCTCTGGATGACATGGACATGCTGAAGCAGCTTGGCGTTGAGAGCTCGGCCGAGAAAACCCAGCCTGCGGAGAAGATTTAGGCGGTCTGGCATGCGTTGGAGCTGCTCCATTGTCCTTTCCTCTGTGGTGACGGTGGGCCTGTTTGCGAGCATGGCGCAGGCGCGGCCGGGGCCGAAGAACGCCAAGACGCCCATTGACGAATTCATGCGGATGTCGCCCACAGAGCAGCAGCAGGCGCTGCATCGTTTGCCTCCGGAACAGAGACGAAGGCTGCAGGAGCGGTTGGAGAGGTTCAACCAGCTTCCTCGCGGGCAGCAGCAGACGCTGCGCAACATGTACGACCGGTTGAACCAGCTTCCGGCGGAGCGGCAACGGGCAGTTCGCAAATCCCTGAACCAGTTTTCGCGGCAACCTCCGGATAGGCGGCAGGCCATGCGGCAAGAATTGAGAAGCATGGCGCCGATGGGGGCGGAGGATCGTGACGCGCGAATGGCATCGCCGGAGTTTCGGGAAAAGTTCAGCGAGAAGGAACAGGGGATTGTGCGCGATATGTCGGGGTTGCTACCGGCGCGTTAGTTCCCGACCAAGAAAAGGCACCGGCGCCCTTAGCCTTAGTCTTAGTCTTAGAAGCTGTGAAAAAATCGGTTGGCAGGCGGAAGCGCCTGCCCCACTCGAGCCAACGTGGGGCAGACGCTTCGCTTCCGTCTGCCAACCTCGCGTGCCTCCCGATTTTTTCACAGAGGTTATGCGCGGAGGGGCGAGTTCGCGGATTGGTCTGCCGGGCAATTCGTAGTGGAGGCCCATTAAGTTCAAAATAGTGGGGACGAAGCTGAGGCTGTCGTAGGGTTCGGTGATCACCAGTTGTCTGGGGATTCCAGTTTCGTCGCCGCCGGCCAGCATCAGAACGGAATGCGTAGAGATGCGCAGCAGTGAGCCGTGATTTCCGCCGGGGTTGAAGCCACGCACGTTGAAGTTCCAGTGATCGTTGGCGAAGATAATGAAATCCGGTTCGGCCAGCCGCCGGCGGCGCGCGTTGAACCGGGCGATCAATTCCCGCGGCTGGGCATCGCGGCGAAATTGCTCATGGAGCGCGATAATTCCATCTGAATACCTGGTTTTGTGGACGGCGTGCAACCATTCCAGCTCAGTGTGCCAGGCGCAGAGCCAGGCCGCGCGTTCCTCGGTAGGCACGCCAAGATCCGGATCTTCAAACAGCCGCAACGGAAAACCTGCGTCCGGTTGGGCCGGTTGAAAGTGAATTGAGCCGTCCGCGTCCTGGCGCAACCCGCGCACCGGCTGGTATTCGAGACTGAGCTCACCGTTCTGAATCCGGGAGCGGATGATGGCCTGGTGATTTTCGTCGCCGTAGAGCCAGAGGGCATCTTCGCCGGGCAAGCGCATGGCAATGAAGTCCACCGGGTGTGCTCCCACTCGCGGCTGGACGTTGTTGCGAACCGCCAGGCCGGCCAAGAGAGGAAAGTAGTCGAGCGTTAAAAAGCCGCCGCCGGGGGCGGGACCGATGACGTAGTTCTGAAGATCGTGGATGGTATTGGCGTCGCCCATGGTGCGTTTGGGGATCAGCTCGTCGGGAGCGGGGATGTGTTTGTCAAAATCCGCTGGGGAAAGCGCCAGCAGTTTGTCGAGAGCGGAGCTGTATTCCAGATACCCGCGTTCCTGGTCGCGCTGGAAGCTCATGTGGACGGACAGTCTGCGGGCAGCTTTGTCGAGTCCCGCATCGCGCTGGGCTTGAGTCCATTTCCTGGGTTGCTGTTCCACCTGGATTCGTTCCTGGTCGATGCGAATATGCAGCGCGGCCAGCTCTTCGCGCAACTCCCGGATGGTTCTTCGCCAGGCGGTGCGGTTTCGATCCACGATCTGGAAAAAAGTTGCGATCAAGGCAGCGCGAGGGGCGGGGTGGAGTCCGGAACGGGCGAGTTCTTCGAGCAGAATGTGCAAGGCGTTTAGATCGGAATTGCGCAAGTACACCGAAGCGCGCTCGTTGCCGTCGAGATCGAGCAGCGCGGTGGGATACTCTTTGGCGGCGCCTTTGAGATAGAGCGATTCCTCGCTGGGCGTGATCACTTCCGATACAAAAGGGTCCAGGCCTTTCAGCTTGAACTCGGTGAGGGGATGGCGGTCGGTGACCACGTGATGAGCGCCACCGGCGCGGCTGGCTAAGAACTCCACCAGGTCGTAACCCTGGCTGTAGACTTCGGGCTCAGTGTTCATTCCGTGGTCGGAAACTACAACGAGCGTGGTGCGCGCGGCCTCGGAGCTGGACTGGATGGCGGTGAAAATTCGCCCTATCATGGCGTCGATATGCTGGAGCGCCATTCGTTGGGCGGCGGGGTCCGGCGTGAGATGGCCCACGTGATCGAATTCTCCGGTGAAGTAGTCGAGATAGCGGATATTGGGATCGGCCAGCTTTTGGATCAGCTCGCGTTCCATTTGTTCTTCCACGCTCGTGCCGATTTGGAAGCCCATGGTCCACTCGTCAAGCAGGTCACGCGGGGAGCGGGAGAAGTGATGTTTCAGAGCGTCCTGCAAGGTTTTCCAGCGGACCCCCCGCTGGTACAACTGAAAACTCTGGTAAGTGCACTGGTATGGGAACCGATCGATGAGCAGCGGGATACCCAGCTCATCCAGAACTTCGACGCCAGGCATATCCACACGGTGCGAGAGCGCGTAGCCGAAGTAGAAGGGAAAAAAATTCAGGTAATCGTAGACGTGATAGGTATAGCGGTCGAACTCCGCATTGCCATGAATCTGGAGATGCTGGCCGGTGTCGAGCAACGACCAGGAGGGCGCCGAAAGGCTGATGGCGCGAACGTAGAAATTCTCGAGGCGCGTGCCGCGCTGGGCGAAGATGTGATCGATCCAGGGCAGGTTGCTCTTGCCGGTAGCGGGGTTGATGTGGCGAAGCTCGCGTTCCAGCAAGTCGTGAGGGACGCCGTCGAGTTTGATAATGACGACGCGTTTGGTTTCGGGTTGGCAGGCGGAAGCGCCTGCCCCACTTTCGGCGGAGAGGAGAAAAAGGGAAAGAATGAGCGCCCTCGAGTGGCGCCGCTTCACTGACCGCCGCCGAGCGCGGCACCCTGTCCGGTGGGCGCGATGCCTTTGAAATAAAGCAGGCAAATGGCACGCCAGGAATCCTGGGTGGAGGGGGCTTGAGACAAGCGCCATAGCTCATTGTGCGCCTCTTCGACATCCAGGTGGTTGAGGGCGCGGAGGCAGGAAAAACGCAGCTCAGTATCCTGGGAGCCGGCGAAGACGCGGGCGATGAGACTGGCCGCGCGTGGGCTGGCGGGGGCGCCGGAGGACAAAGCTTCAATGGATTGGCGGATGGTGTTTCGATCCCAAACAACTTCGGGGCGCGGGCTGGAGGCCAGCACCTGTTCGAGGAAGCGGATGTGATACGCCGCGCTGCGATAAGAAGCCAATTCGGCGCGCAAACGGGGATCGGCGGAATCGTCCCGCGGGCTGCCGTTGAATCGACGGCCGAGCGCGATGAGAAAGCGCATGGCCTCGGATCGGGTGTAGGAATCGAGTTCCTTGCGGCGATCGCGTTCGAGCTTTGCTGCCAGTCCCTGGCCCGGTCCGGCATAACGCAGCAGCGCCGCGTATTGCTCATTCGCCACAATGGCTTCGGTGGAGATTCTGTTCTCGAGCGGATTGAGCGCCAGGTGGTCAAGGCGGTGGATCAGCTCGGTTTTCAATTTCGGATCGAGGCCGGAGTCAACGGCCAGGAACTGGCGCGCCTGCGAATAGGACTGGAGGCGCGCGGAACGATCTACCGCCGTTCCGTGGCGGGCCTGGACAAAGGTCAGGGCGGAATCCCCGATGAAAAAGGGCCAGTTGCCGAAGCGAGTGATGCCGAACACGCCGGTCACCAGGCTGGTGGCGCCGTGGCGAACCAGTTCACCTCGTTTGGGCTTGAGGCTGTTGCGGAAATCGGCCAGTAGCAAGGGAGCGCGCGGGTGGTCGAGTGAATAGAACGCAAGTGGAATCATTTCCACAGGCCGGGCGCCGGGCGCATCCGCAGTGGTGACGCGATTCTCCGCGTCGAGATAGCGGACTTCGGTGTAACCGCTCCAATGCTGGAGGCGCTGGTCCGTCCAAGGGTTCGTGATATTCAGAAACTGGCGATCGAAGCGTTGATTGTCGCGATGATTGAGATCTTCCCGCGCGATCCACAGCAAAGCCTCGGTGGGCGCGGAGTCCGGAAGCGCGAGCGGCTGGAAATACAAGCCGGCCAGTTCGGCGCGCTGGCGAAGCAGCTCCCAGTTGTGGCCCAAAGTTTCAGTGCGGCGGCCGGTCTCCATTCCGTAAAAGCGGGAGAGTTTATTTTCGCGGACCAGCCCGCCGAAAGTTCGGTCCGACAGACTCAAGCGGGAATAGATTTCACGAAGCTGAGAGTCGGGCAGAATATCGCGGCCTTCCTCAGACCGGTCCAGCGAATTCAGAGCGCCGAGTGCCTGATAGAGATGAAGCTTTTTGTAGTCGCTTGAATTTCCGCGATAGCTGCGCGTGGACGACCGAACCATGATGCCCAAAGGGTCGAATTCGGTGGCCTGCAGGCTCTTGCCGAGGAGATTAGGCAAAACGGACTTGGCGGGCGCAGCCAGATCGAGCGCCGGGGAAGGGATGGTGTTCGCGTGATGCTTGGTGCCGGTGCGAAAACAGAGAAAAGAGAAGGCTGAAGCGAGCCGCTGCAGCGGGGTGGGGCGGGTGCTGGTCAAGATCCAGACGTAGCGCAGGCGTTGGGTTTCCGGGTCCGGGCTGCCGAGGGTGTCGCGGAGAACGCTCAACAGCGGGACGTCCAGGCGCCCGGTTTCCGTCGCCGGATCCTGGAGTTTTCCGAAGACGGTAATCAGCTCAGCGCCGCCGGCAACTGCTTCGCGCTGGATGCGAAAGCTGGGGTGTTCACTAGGGGACTGGCTGACGGCGGACGAAGGCCTGGAGTCTACCTTTACTGCTTGGTCTGGCTGGATCGAGACTGGTAATACGGCCAGCAGTACGAACAATACGGACGGAAGCACGCCCTTTTCTCCAAACCTATCAACGTTGTGATGCTTGTGCAAGGGGGAGAGTTTCGTGAGGGGAGGAATATTTATTACTGATGAGTTTGGAAAAAATCACGGGGACACGACTTGGCGGGTTAAAGGTTGTGGCGGGCCGGACGCTTGCCCGTCATGTCCCCGGATTTTTTTGGGCTGCTGTGCTTTCGGTGGATAGGATGTCGTGGTGGGCGTTCAGGAGCACTCGTTTCGGTTTCTTCGGGAGCAGTACTTTGAATTCGGGCGAAGTATAGTTTCCGGTCAGGGGCACCGATCCCACGCGCATTACGATTCCATCGAAATCCATGTAGATAGGAACCCTCATGCGGAAGTTGTCCGACACGCCGCTCTGGGTAATGTTGGCGGTGAACAGAACTTTGCCCTGATCGGCGGGAGCAAGTGAGTATTCCATGCGGTAACTGGGAATGTCGGTGCCGTAGACCCATTCGCGGATGAACCAATCGGCGCGGCCGTTTCCTTCGAGATCCATATCTTTGCGCATGTGGCGGTTCACGGCGGCGAGGAAGTCTTCGGTGGAGGCGTTCTTTCCGGTATTGGCCGTAACGAAATCGTGCATGAGAGCCATGAAATCCTGGTCGCCGGTTTTCTGATTCCACATCAAACAGCGCAGCATGTGCAGGGTGTAACCACCTTTGGAATAAACCAGCTTCTGGTAGGCGTTGCCGGTGCGGAAGGTATTCAGGCGCAGCCCCATCCATAGCGGCCCGGCATCGTTGGCGCTGTGGCCAAATTGATTTTTTTCGATAATCGCCTTGCGGGCGCGTTCCCAATAATGATCGTATTTGTCCTGCTTCTTCTCGGTAGCCAGCAGGAAGAGGCCTGCTGAGAAATCGGCGAAACCTTCCGAGAGCCATTGATCGTGGTAAGTTGGCCAACCTACCAGATGGCCCCACCATTGATGCGAAACTTCGTGGGGCGTCACTTCATCAATGAAATCCGCGAAACGGAACGCTTTGCCGCCGAGCAGCGACCAGCGCTGCGTTTCATCCAGGAACGCGCTCACTGGCAAATAAACGAGTGTGGGCCAGGATTGCCCGAAGTTGAATTCAGGCTGCTGGGTAATGGCGATTCGTCCATAGGGCAGCGGGCCGAACCATAGCGTGAAGAGGCGGATGGAATTGAGCGCGTCGATCATGGCGTTGTCGGCCATGGCGGAGGGCGTCATGCTTCCGAGGCCATGTCCTCTTAGGTACGCGGGAACCTCACTGGTGGCATATGCTTCGATATCGTATTTGGTGGCAGGGTCGTCCCGCTCTTTCTTTTTGTAATCGCCGTAGTTGAATCCTCCGACCGCGAGCGGGGTTTCGGAAACCCATTCGGAGGCGGCGTAATCACCTTCCCGCCATTGTTTGACCAGCTTTCCAACGCCGACCACGGTATAGCGCCGCGGGACTTTGAAAATCAGGTCGAACGTCGCGCGGTCGGTGAAGGCAGCGACGCTGGGATACCAACTGGTGCGGGCGCGGACCGAGAAACTTCCATTGCCGGCATCGTCGAGGATTTTGTTTCCTTCGTACTCGATATGCAGCTTGTAAGGTTGTCCTTTTAAGTTGGGCTGAGGGAGCAGCGCGTAGAAGGAGCCGTCCTCTTTGCGGCCTTCCTGAATGAAGGCGGTTTCTTTGCCATCGGCCGTGGAGACGCGCGAGACGCGCAAGGAGGGCAGGAGGCCGAAATCGATGACGCGGTCGCCATCGCGCAGTGCTTCAAACGCGACGTCGGCGCTGGCAGTGAGATGGCCGTTGCCGGCGATGGCGGTTTCGATGCGGTAGCTCTTGAGCGCGATGATGCGCTTGTCCTCATCGGAGCTGGCGGTATGGTTTTGCCATTCGCTGCGGAGGTGAGTGAGATAGAGGATTCCATCGCGCTCGGCCATCGGGTCGAGATGGATCAGGCCCACTTCCTCGGGCGAGGGCATGTGGCGCATGGCGCCGCGCGGGGCGATCAGAAAACGCAAGTCGTGATAATGGCGGCCGCGAATATAGGCGCTGAAGGAGGGCGGGGAATTGGGATTATACAATTCGGCCAGAAGCTCAGCCTCGATATTGGGGATTTGTTCGTCGCCGAGAGTGTACTCCAGGTAGCTGCGCGGATTTTCGGTGCGATGCCGCATGCGGTGATGAAAATCGTTCAGGACGTCGTCGAGGCCAGGCCCGGCGGGCACGGCGCCGCACTGCTGCTTCAATTCCTGGTAGGTGCCATCGGTGAAGACCAGCACGGCGGAATCGAACTCGTCGTCGAAGGAGCGGGCTCCGATCATCATGTGCAGGTAGTTGGATTCGGCTGGCACTGCCGGGTCGAGGTGAAAAGTGGCTTGTCCCTGAAAGACGGCCATGGATATGCGGCCGAGCACCGGAGCGAGGAAACCGATGAATCCCGAGCGCAAATGAAGTTCACCGGCGTCGCGCCGCAGGGTGACGTTCTCCACGCGGAGGAACTCCAGGGGATGCGCGTCTCTGAGGGCGCGATATTCAGGGTTGGAGTTCGCGAGAGGAGAGCGTTTACCGGGAACTTCCACCACTGTTTCTTGAGTTTGGATTTTAAGCTGAATGTCGATGTCGAGTTTCGGTTCGTCGCCGATGGCGATGGAGCGCTGATAGGTTTCGAAACCATCGCGGCGGATGGAGAGCTGGTAGTTGCCGGGCGCGAGGTCATCGATCGAAAAACGGCCCTGATTATCCGTTTTCGCGGTCTTTTTTTCGGGGCTGAGCGGGTTCGAGATGGTTATTTCGGCGCCGGCCACGACTGCGCCGCTGGGATCGTGGATGGTTCCCCGGATGGTTGCGGCCGCGGCCGGGAGGCAGAGGACGGGAACAATTAATAAAAGAACTTTTTGCACGCGCCCTCGGAATTGGTTGGGATATCCAGACATTAGCATGAAAGGGGTTCGCAGGCGGAAGCGCCTGCATTACTAATCCCTAAGATCTTCGCAAGCGGCGACGATAATCTGGGAAGGCTTTAGGCTGCCACATTTTGCAGTTCGTTGAATTGATACAGGCTGGTACGGGCCGCAGTCAGAATGGCGACCAGGATAGTCCTGGCTTCGGGCGCCACCTGGTAGGCACGGGTATTGCCTTTTTTGCGGATGAGGCTGTGAGCGCGTAGCATTCGCAACTGGCGCGAAATGGCTGCCGATCGGCGGCGCTTTTGCTGGGGCGAGTGGGCTGGCTGTTTGTAGAGAATCGCTTGCAGGTCGCGGTTGCGAAATCCCGTGAGCAGAAAATCTCCCCGGTTGATGGCCTCCAGCAGTGAGCGGTCCTCGGCGAAGGGCCGCAGGGCCCTTACCCGGCGTTTGTTCCAGCAGGTGGGTTGCTGCAGATCGGCCATCAGTTCTTCCAATCTCCGGCTATCATCCACGCTGGCCAGGGCGTTCATTAGCCGGTCATTCACGCGTTGGGAGACCTCGGCCCGGCTGTGCAAGTCGGCCACCCCTTTGCGCATCGGCCGCCATTTCAACTCGTCGGATGGACCGCCCTGCTTGGCCCGGTAGCTTTGGAATACAGCCACGTTATTGATGGTAGTCTCGGCCGCCCGCAGCACACTGCCCAACTCGGTATAGGCCTTGTCGTAAAACTTGGTGGAGTTGCCTTGCAGCCAGAACTTGACCCGCTCGCCCTCCCGGTACTGCCTTAGATTGGTCTGGAGTTCTCCGTTGAATCGCTGGGGAATCTGGCCCGCTTTGGTCACTGGTTTGCCAAAGTATCGAAGCACATCGGTGCTGGAAAAACTCAGCATCCCGTGCGGCACTAGCACTTTCATCAGCCGCTTGAGAAACTCCGCCCGCCGAAACACTAGGTCGGTGGCCCATTCGCACTGGTAACAGGTCCAATAGTTCTCGGTGGGGAACCGCTGGAAGATCTCTGGGTGCAGCGGGTTGAGTTGCCGCGCGAAGCCGTTCAGCAATTCCGGCCAGTTGGTCTGTAACTGCTCCTCCAACAGCTCTTGCGCCTTTGCATAATCTTCGATCCAGGCAAAACAGTTGTCGCGTTGCTCATACTGCAATCCATGCTGGTCCATCTGGCGGGCCAACCATTCCCGGCCATTCATCCCTACTTGCATGTTGAAAGGAAACCAACTTTGCAGGCGTGCGTACATCCAGCCCAACTGGGGGTGTTTCTGATACTGGTAGAACATGTGGCAGGGCCGCAGCCGAACCGCGATCTTGGATTTGATGTACTCGAAGGTGGGACTCGGCTCCATCACGCTCAAGGCGCAAACCAGCCCGCTTTCAATTCCATTTTTAGCCGCCAGCTCGCGCGCCATGCGATCTTTGTCCGCGCTGGGATCTCGCAGAAAAACGATCGGCAGCTTTTGTTCTTCAAACGGCTTTAGAAATTGCTCTTTCACGCGCCTGCTGACTTGCTGGACATGCGCTCCATAATCCTTAAAATGATTTCGTTTTGCCACAGGTATTCCTGCATCCCCTTGGCTACTCGGATCTGCCGGCCGGCGTCCCAATAGCTCTGCTGCAGACGACGGGGAGCGGCCCGAAAAACGAGGCGATCGAATCCCGACAGGCTCCCCAGAATCTCTTCCCGGTACTTTTCGATAAACTGTTGCATGGCGTTCTCCTATGTCGCTTGTGTCGCTGAATTGGACTTCAATGACACCGTACTACAAGGGAGAGCGCCTCAACCTGGACAGTAATCAATTTGCGCCGAAGGCGCACTGTGCCACTTCTGTGCAGAACTAGAGCTGTTATTGAAGGGTTAGCGTTGGCTGGATTGTCCGGCTTGGACGCGGCTGTTGAATCCGGCTGATTGGCCGCGGGGGATGGTCAACGATTGCCATTCGTTTTGCTTGAAGTGCTTGGCCAGCAGGACAATTTGTCCGCAATGGTAGGAGTAATGGGCCATTTGGCGATTGATGGCCTGCATTACGGAGTGGGCTTCTCCGCGAATAGTTACGGTGCGTTTGAGATCGGATTCTGAAAGCGGTTCGAGCGCGGTGAAAAGATATTGCCAGCCTTGTTCCCACAGAGCCAGCAAAGCTTGGCGGGTAGCGGGGGGATCGATAAATTCAGAGTCGCGATTGCGATCCGGTTTTTCTCCGTCGGTGGTAAGGAAGTCCATCCAGCGGGAGCGCATGTTGCCGGCCATGTGTTTCACCGTTTGGGCGATGGAATTCATCTCGGGATCCAATACTTCGGTGAGTTGTTCGTCGGTCACCTGGGCCAGGGCTTTTTCGGTGAGCGTCTTGTAATGGCGGAACAGGGTGAGTGAGTCTTCAAGATAAGAAGTGGTGAATTGAAGAGGCATACCGCCTATTTTACGCGGCCTGGAACCACATCCACCTGCAGCATGGGGTCGGCCGCGGGAACTTCGGTGACAGGGAGCCCGAGCTCGCGGCGCACGATATTGGTTCCCTGGGCGATGGCGCTGGCTTTATAAAATGCGATTTCGCGGTTGGCGCCCTGCCGTCCGAATCCGCAATCGCTGGATACGATCAAGCTTTCCGCCGGGATATAGCGCAGGGCTTTGCGGATTTCGCCGGCCACTTCCTCGGGCCGGTCCGCCTGCAGCGTGCGATGGCTGACCACGCCGACGCAGATTTTCTTTTTCAGGTTATTGCGAAACGGCGCAAACAATTCGAGATCTTTCTGGTTGCGGTCTTTCATTTCGAGGGTCCAGACATCGCCGCGGCAGCGTTCCAGATAGATCTCGATGGAATTGGCGTAGCTGGTGTCGTCCATTACGCGCTGCATGTTGGGATTTCCCCAACAGGTGTGGATCCACAGCTCGACGTCATCGAGTCCCTGGACTTCGCGGTTGAAGGCATCCACCATGAACTGCACTTCGGCGTGATCCTTGCCGTAGGTGTTGGCCATGAAATGGAAGGTGGGCTCTTCAATCTGAATGCAGCGGCAGCCGGCGTCGCGCAGGGCCAGCAATTCCTGGTTCATGGCCACGGCCATGTCCCAGATCACTTCGCGCTTGTCTTTGTACTTGGGCGTATGGATATCCAAAAACAGCGCCATCACTTGCGAGCAGCAGGTGCCGAACTTCACGGGCTTGCGCGTGCGGGCCTGAGCCAGGCGCCAAATCTTGGGATAGTCCAGCGGCCGGTGCTCGATTTTGTCGACGACGTGGGGCCAGCGCCAGCCGGTGTAGATTTCGTTGAGCAGCGTTCCAGGAGGGTAATGCAGCCAGGGCGCGGTGGTTTCTTCCGGCTGCAGATGATCGCCTTCGAAACCGGCCCAGCGCTGCAGCGGATAGTGATGCCAGGCGCGGCCGGCCAGGTCTTCGTCGACATGGAAATCGGCATGGTTCAGAATATCCAGGCCGGCGCGTTCCTGGTCGCCGATTACAACGGTCAGGGCATCCTGGAACTTTTCGCGGAAGCGAACGTCGAGCATGCAAGTGTCGAGCGGGCGTCCCCACATGGAGACATCGAACCAGCGCGGACGGGGAAAAGAGCCGGTGACGGTAGCGGGAAGGATGAGGCCGGCGGTTGCGGTGAACATGAATGCAAGTTTACAACTTGATGGATGGTCAAAGCACCGGCTCCGTTGAAGACGCGGGTTGGCAGGCGGAAGCGCCTGCCCCACTGGGGCCAACCGAATTTGCCACAACGCGTCTTCATCAGCTTTGGCGGGACAGCAGGCCCATGGAAACTCCCTTACGGCCGCGGCTCGGTGACCCTAGGGAATTTGTTCTTGAGAAAGTGTTTGATGTCGGGTTTGAACTCGTGCCAGAGATTACCTTCCGCGAATCCCAGTAGATCCAGACCCGCGAGGCGCCATGTTCCGGGGTGAACGGAGTCTTCTCGTCCCGGAAGGCTGGCATTGATGACCATTCCGCTACCCACCGCGGCGACGATGTTGGCAAGCGCGAGGTCCTTGCCTCGCGGCGTGTCCAAGACCACGGTACTTACCAGCGCGTGTGCGGTGCGCTTCCACAGGTTGCGGCTAAGCGACGGTTTGTAGCGCAAGTCTTCGTGCAGCGCGGCCGCCACGGCGCCTTGAATGCCGTACGTCACCAGCCGCTGGCTGAATGACGCAACAAGATGATTGGTGAACCGGTCGGCGCCTTGTCCCCAAACCGAAGTTGGACTGAACAGCTGAAAGAACGCCGAAGAAACCACCGAGGAGACGTAGGGTTGCACCTGGCTGACGGTTTTGTCGGTGAATAGCGTAAGCCGATCGCTCGCGCCAAGCGGGATTACCGGAGCCTGGTGTGGTTGGAGCGGTTTAGAAAAAGAAAGCTCGAGATTTTCAAACATGCGGTCCTGGTCGTTATTTTGAAACGTGACCTTGTGAAACAGGACCTCGCCTAAATGAACCATGCGAATTCCCAAGGTCTGAGAACCATGCCCGTCCAAGTGCACCCAGACCCGCAGCGGTTCTCCGGGCACTTTGCGGAAGATGGCATGTAGTGAGGGCGATCTGTTTTCACGGCAGCTTTGGATGGACGCCGGATGAGTGTGCGCCAAGCGGAACAGGAGCGGGTCTTCGGTCCAGGTAGCCGAATCACTCAAGCAACTTTGTAACAGCTCTTCGCCGCCCTGGATCACTTCGACATTTTTCGCTTTTTCAATACCGAACTCGAGTTTGGGCAAACCGCCCTGGCTGACTCTGTACTGTATGTTCGAGGTGATGGTGTGCCGCTGCGGCTGCTGCGCAACTTGAGACAAGTTGTATAGCAAGGCCAACGATACTGCCGCGGCGAACCACATATACCGACCAGCAAGGGCGTCCCTAGTATAGTCCCTAGTATGGGCTGTCGCCGGTCTTGATCCACCCGAGGATGCACCAATAGACGATCTTCTGGAAGGAAAGGCCGCTGAAATGCTATTTTGGCGCATTCGGATGCCTGGCGCATCCCCTTGCGCTCGATCATCTACCGGAGTAGAATACCGGGAAGAAGCTTATGCCCAAACGAAACGCTCCGCCGCTTCAAGGCGAAATGCTGCAAGGCACGCTGGACATGCTGATTCTCAGAACGCTGGCACTGGGGCCGGCGCACGGCCACACCATCGCGTACGCTATTGAGCGCGGATCGAAGGACGTGCTGGAAGTGGAACATGGTTCGCTTTATCCGGCGCTGCACCGGATTGAGGACCGCGGCTGGATCGCGTCTTTCTGGGGGACTTCGGAAAACAACCGCAAGGCGCGTTACTACCGGCTGACGCCGTCTGGCCGGAAGCAACTGGCGGCGCAGACCAGCAGGTGGGATGAGCTGGTGCGGGCGATTAATCGGGTGCTGCGTCCGGCGGCAGCGGACTGAACGAGATGGCCTGGGCGGGATTTTTTCGGCGGCGCCTCGGAAGCTGGGAAAGCGCATGCGGATGGCATGAACACTGTTGAATCCGTCGAATCATCGTGCTGCGGGAGGAATGAATTGGCAGGCGGAAGCGCCTGCCCCACTTGTGAGGAATGAATAGATGGGCTGGATGCGATTTTTTCGGCGGCGCCGCTGGGATGCGGAACGGGCGCGTGAACTACGCGGCTATATCGAAATTGAAACTGACGAGAACATTGCGCGGGGGATGGCGCCGGATGAAGCTCGATCGGCCGCGCATCGGAAGCTGGGAAATGAAGTGCTGGTGCGGGAGGAAATCTATAGCATGAACAGCATCGGGTTTCTCGAAACTTTCTGGCAGGACCTGCGCTACGGCGCCCGCTCGCTGCGCCTGAACCTGGGATTCGCAGCAATCGCCATCGCGTCGCTGACTATTGGGATCGGCGCGAACACCACTATTTTTCAGTTGTTGGACGCGATCCGTATGCGCAGCTTGCCGGTGAAGAACCCGCAGGAACTGGTGAACGTTCATCTTGCGAACCGGGTATGGGGCAAGGGGAGCTTCAGCTCGTCTTATCCTCAACTCACGAATCCATTGTGGGAGCAGCTGCGCGATCATCAGCAGGCTTTTTCCGGTATCGCGGCCTGGAGCGACATGGGTTTCAATCTGGCGCGGGGAGGAGAGGCGCGCGAGGCTAATGGTCTTTTCGTGAGTGGGGATTTCTTCAATGTATTGGGCGTTAGGCCGGTGCTGGGGCGCGTGTTCACGACCGCGGACGACCAGCGCGGCTGCGCTTCTTCTGGCGCAGTGATCAGCTACTCATTCTTCCGGCGCGAGTTCGGCGGCGATCCGTCGGCAGTGGTGCGGTCGCTTACGCTCGAAGGCCATTCGTTTCCGGTGATCGGCGTGACGCCCGCGAGTTTCTTTGGCTTGGAAGTGGGCAGCAGATTCGACGTGGCGATTCCGATCTGCGCCGAGCCGATAGTGCGGGGCGGGCCAAGCTATCTGGATCTGCGCCACGAGTGGTGGCTGGCGGCGATTGGGCGCTTGAAACCAGGCTGGTCTCTGGCGCAGGCCAGCGCGCACCTGAACGCCATTTCTCCGGGCTTGTTCGAAGCCACCATGCCGATTGGCTATGGCGCCGACGTGAAGGACTACCGGACGCTGAAGCTGGGAGCGTTTCCCGCGAGCAAAGGGTTTAACTCGCTAGATAGCGGATCTTCGGATCCGTTGTTGATCTTGATGGCCAGCACGGGGCTGGTGTTGCTTATCGCTTGCGCGAACCTGGCCAATCTGCTGCTGGCGCGTGCCAGTGCGCGGGAGCGGGAGATCGCGGTGCGCCTGGCTATTGGCGCTTCACGCGGCAGGCTGGTGCGCCAGCTTCTGTCCGAGAGCCTATTGTTGGCAGGCATCGGCACGGTTTTGGGCGCTCTGCTGGCGCCGGGGTTGAGCAAGATTCTGGTGGCGCTGCTGAGCACGGAAAACTATGCAATGTTTTTCGATCTGACTCCGGATTGGCGGGTTTTTGCGTTTCTGGGCGGTCTGGCTGTTTCGACGTGCGTCCTGTTTGGATTGGCGCCGGCGTTGCGCGTTACGCGAACCGGGCCGGCTGCGGCGATGAAGGCCAGCGGGCGGGGGAACACCAGCACCCGGGAAGGTTTCGGGTTGCGGCGTTTGCTGGTGGTTTCCCAAGTGGCGCTGTCGCTGGTGTTGCTGGTGGGCGCGCTGTTGTTCGTGCGGAGTTTTCGCAATCTGCTTACGCTAAACCCCGGCTTCCGGCAGGATGGGATTCTGGAGGCGGCGCTGGATCCGCGGCGTCTGGATGTACCGCCGGAGCAGCGCATTCCGCTGCGGCAGGAGATCCTGCATCGTCTGCAGGCCATTCCGGGCGTGGAGGCGGCCGCGGACGCCAGCGTCATTCCGCTGGGCGGCAGCAGTTGGACCATGGGCGTTCGCGTGGCCGGGGCGCGGTCCAACGAAGAAGGCAGCTCCAGATTCGATTGGGTGGGTCCGGAATTTTTTAAGACAATGGAAATCCCGCTGCTCAAGGGCCGCGCGTTCGACGAGCACGACACCAACAATTCGCCCAGCGTGGCCATTGTGAATGAGACTTTCGCGAGAAGGCTGCTGCATGGCCGCGATCCGATCGGCAGAACGTTTCGCACTATTGTCGAGCCCGGTTATCCGGAGACCATTTATCAAATTGTCGGCGTGGTGAAGGACACGCGGTATCAGGAGCTGCGTGAGGCGCAGCAGGCGATTTGTTTCGTGCCGTCCTCGCAATATCCGCTAGGGAGCGGACCCTTCGCGCAGATCCTGATTCGATCGAGTGTGCCGCTTCCGGCGCTGACGGAGCAGGTGAAGAGCGCGATCGCTGGAGTTAGTCCGGATATATTGATCTACTTTCGTGTCTTCAGGACCATGATTCGCGACAACCTGGTGCAGGATCGCCTTATGGCCATGCTGTCGGGATTTTTCGCGGCTCTGGCGATGCTGCTGGCGATGATCGGGCTGTATGGAGTGATGACGTACATGGTGGCGCGGCGGCGCAGCGAGATCGGGATTCGCATGGCGCTGGGAGCGGACCGGAAAGCTGTGGTGCGCATGGTGGTGCGCGAGGCCGCTTTGCTGGTGGCCATCGGCATGGGCGCCGGAACCATTCTGGCGCTGGCCGTCTCTCGTGTGGCGGGAGTGCTGCTATTCGGGTTGAAGCCGAACGATCCGCTGACCATCGCGATGGCCGTCGCTGCTTTGGCAGTAGTGGCAACGGGCGCCAGTTATATTCCCGCCCTGCGCGCGGCGGGATTGGATCCGATGGTGGCGCTGCGGGAGGAATGACCCGTGCTTCGCGCGGCTCATTCCGTTCTTCGGTTCTTCAGTTATTCGGTTCTCAAGCGCGCCTGTCTATAGCCGCGCTGGCGCTTGGTTGGGAACCGAAGAACCGATGAACCGGAGAACGGAACGGCGGCGCGCTGGCGCGCTATAGTGACCTGATGAAAGATTGGGCGGTTGCGCTGCTGGTGTTGCTGCCGGAAATCCTGATCTTTTATCGCAAGGTGATCTTCTCGGCGCATTATGTGATCCCCTGGGATTTTCGCTATTATCATCTGCCGCTCACCACCTTCATCGCGGCATCCTGGCGCGCGGGACGCTTTCCGCTGTGGGATCCCTACACGTATTGCGGGTTGCCGTTCTTCGCGAATATTAACGCGCAGATCTTCTACCCGCCGACGGCCGTCACGGTATTCTTCGCCAATTTCTTCGCCCCGGACCGGCTGACATATTTCATGGAGCTGCATCTGGTGGCGCACGTGCTGCTGGGCGGGTTTTTCACTTTTCTGCTGTTGCGCGAGATGGACGTGGGCCGGGCGGGAGCATTGATCGGCGCCACGATTTTTCAATGCGGGCCTTATTTCACCTCGCAGACGCAACATTTGGGAGCGATTGATGGCGCGGCGTGGATCCCGCTGGCTTGTCTTGCGGTGGTTCGCCTGGCGAAGCGGCCCTCGCTGCGCTGGACGGGCGTGTTGGCGCTGAGTCTGGCGCTTTCCGTTCTAGCGGGTTTTCCATCCACGGGCGCCGCGGCGATGCTGTGCGTGTTCGTGCTGGCGGCGGTGTTGAGGCCAAAGCTGCTGATGTACTGCGGAGCGGCAGTGGTGCTGGCGGGGGCTTTAAGCGCGGTGCAGCTTCTGCCGACACTGCAGGCCAGTTCCTTGAGCGTCTCCAAATTTCGCGGCGATTTTCGCGGGACCAGTTGGGGTGTGCCGTGGCAGGCGTTCGCGTCCATGGTGTGGCCGGATTACTATCACGTATTTGAGCTGAACCTCTACAAGCTGCCTTGGAATCCGACGTTCCTGTATCTTTACTGCGGGATTCCGGCGCTGGTGTTTATTGTGGTTGCAGTGATCCGGAAGGCGCGCTACGCGGCCGCGTTCGGATCGCTCACCGTGGTAGCGCTCTTCTGGATGATGGGGACGCACACGCTGCCGGGCCGTTTATTTTTTCCATTGTTCTTCGATTTGACTCATGACTCGGTTTATGTCGAGTTCACCATGGTGGTTTTCTCGCTGGGCACTGCGGTGCTCGCGGGTCTGGGCGCGAACATTTTGCTCAAGCGGCCGCGGCCGGTGCTTGCTTATGCGGTGATTGCGATTACTTTTCTGGATCTCGCGTGGGCGGGATCCGGCAAGATCATGAGCGCGTCTTCGGTGGATGCGGAACCGGGAATTTCCTATAACCAATATGGCGGCAACCGCGAACTGGTGGATTGGATTCGGCAGCGCCTGAACCAATCGACGCCAGCGGCGCGCTTCGATCTTTACAACGATTTCACCGGTTGGGTGACGACAACTCCTATCACGCAGCTTCCCAGCGCGAATGGGAACGATCCATTCGCGCTGTACCGGCTGATGCAGGTGCGGCTTTTGTTTTGCACCGGCGAGCGGTGGGGCCGCTTCTATCAAGTTACCCGTCCCGATTCGCCGATTCTCGATCTGCTGAACGTGCGATTGCTTATTTCCATGACGCCCGTGCCTGAGAATCCTAAATTCGTGAAAGCCGCCGAATTTCCCGGGCATGTGATCTACGAGAACCAATCGCCGCTCGAGAGATTCTTTCTGGTTTCGAATGTCACGCGGGCGGAAGATATGGCGGACGCGGTGAGGCAGCTAGGATCGCCTGCATTTGATCCCGCAAAAACTGCCGTGGTGGAGCAGGGAACCGCGGCTCATTTCCCTGAGGCCACGGGCGGCGCCGTTCGCGTGGTGGAATACACGCCATCGCAGGTAACGCTGCAGGTAGAATCCACCCAGGCGCGATACCTGGTGACGTCGGAGGTGAATTATCCTGGCTGGCACGCCTGGATTGATGGTCGCGAAGCGCCCATTTCGATGACCAATGCCGCGTTTCGAGGGCTTCCGGTTCCCGCCGGAACGCATGAGGTGGTGTTTCGATTCTGGCCCAGGATTCTGCTCTGGTCCGCCGCGGTGAGCGCGCTGGCGTGTCTGCTGTTGGCATGGTTCATGTTCGCGGGCTTGTGGCACAATTGAAAGCTCGGGGATCAATTTCATGGTAGTGGTGATGCAGGAGGGGGCCGAGGAGTCCCAAATTCAGAAGGTAATCGACCGGCTGGTGTCGATGGGTTTTATCGTCCATCGTTCCTCCGGCGTTATGCACACGGTGTTGGGCGGCGTGGGGCCGGTGGGCGACGTCGATCCGATAGAGTTCGAGGTGATGGATGGCGTCAAGGAATGCCACCGCATCGTATCGCCATACAAGCTGGCGAGCCGGCATTTCCGTCCCGGCGGTACGGTTGTTAAGCTGAACGGCGTTGAAATCGGCGGTAACCGGATTGTCATGATGGCCGGCCCGTGCAGCGTGGAGAATCGCGACCAGATTGAACAGGCGGCGGAAATTGTGGCCGGCGCGGGCGCGAAGGTAATCCGCGGCGGGGCTTTTAAACCGCGATCGTCGCCGTACAGTTTCCAGGGGCTGGGCGAAGAAGGGTTGCGCATGCTGCGGGAAGCAGCGGACCGGCATAAACTTCTGGTGGTGAGTGAAGTGATGGATCAAACGCAGATCCCGCTGCTCGCAACGTACGCCGATATTTTGCAGGTGGGCGCGCGCAACATGCAAAACTTCAATCTGCTGCGGCAACTGGGTGAGTTGCGCAAGCCGGTGCTGTTGAAGCGCGGCATTTCCGCCACGATTGAAGAGCTGTTGTTGAGCGCCGAGTACATTCTGGCGGGCGGCAATTACGATGTCATCCTGTGCGAGCGCGGCATACGGACATTCGAGAACGCTACGCGCAACACCATGGACATTTCGGCAATTCCGGTGGTGAAATCGCTGTCGCACTTGCCTATTGTGGCCGATCCGTCGCATGGCACCGGGCGCCGCGACAAAGTTCTGCCGATGGCGCGCGCCGCGGTGGCCGCTGGCGCAGATGGGCTGCTGGTGGAGGTGCATCACGATCCCGATCACGCGCTCAGCGACGGCGCGCAGTCGCTGCGGCCGCAGCAGTTCACGGAGTTGATGGAGCAGCTGCGGGTTGTGGCCAGGGCTGTGGATCGGGCGTTTTGATGGCTTTGCTGGGTTGGCAGGCGAAAGCGCCTGCCCCACGCTTGGTATGAATACGGTAGCGATTTTTGGGGTGGGGCTGATTGGCGGGTCCTTTGCGCTGGCTTTGCGGAAAGCTGGGTTTGCAGGCCGCATTATCGGGGTCAGCTCGGCGGAGACCATCCGGCGGGCGATGGAGCTTGGCGTTATCGACGAAGGAATGACAGCGCAGGACGCCGCGCAGGCCGCGGACCTGATTTATTTGGCGCAGCCGATTCTGCGCATCATCGAAATGCTGCCGGAGCTGGACCCGTGGGTTCGACCGGATGCGCTGGTGACTGACGCAGGCAGTACGAAGGGTGCGATTGTGGAGCGGGCCGGCGCCATTTCCCGATGCCAGTTCCTGGGCGGGCATCCCATGGCAGGGCGGGAGCAGAGGGGCGTGGAAGCGGCCGAGCCTGATTTGTTCCAAGGGCGTCCCTACGTGTTGACGCCGCGTGCGGGGGCGGAGCTCGAAACCGCTCCAGCGCGGGAATTCATTGGCTGGATCAAGAAAATCGGGGCATTCCCCATTATTTTGGGTCCGGCGGAACACGACCAGATCGTGGCCTACACCTCGCACCTTCCGCAGCTTGCTTCTACCGGGTTGGCGGCGCTGCTCGAAAGGCGTTCGGCCGCGAAATCGGGCGTCTTCGGCCCGGCGTTGGTGGATAGCACTCGTTTGGCGCTCAGTTCCTTCGATATTTGGGGCGATATTCTGGCTACCAACAGGGAAGCGATTCGAAACGCTCTGCTGTGTTACATCGCCCAGCTTGAGGAGTTTTCCCAGGTGCTGGATGATCGAAAGATAGAGGAAGATTTCCGCCGGGCGGCAAAGTTTGCAAATGAGTTGCGAGAGCGCGCCTAGGGATGTATTATTTGTGACAATCGACTTGACATTCAGACTATAATTAACAGGATCAATGGATTCGCAATTTTCATCTCTCGCGGCCGTCGTGCGCAGCGATCTGGTCGGCCAGGACGGAGTGACGAAGTTCTCTCCTAACCGGCGCTTCGCAACGGTCTACTCAGAGGGCAGCCCCGCGGACATGATTTTCTTCATTGAGTCGGGGCTGGTGAAGACTTACAAGCGAGGGTCGGACAGCAAAGAGATAATCCTGCAGATTGTGGGAACGGGTGAAATATTCGGGGAACAGTCGTTGGGCACTGAATCCAGCCGGACCATGGCGGCGGAGGTGTTGCAAGAAGGCGTGATTTACGTCATTCCGCGCGATATATTTCTGCGAGTATGCGAAAAGCGTCCCGACCTGTGGCGAGAAATATCGGGGGTGCTGACGGTACGGAAGCGTCAATTGGAGAAAAAAATCGAGCTGCTGTGCCTGCACGACGTGGAATATCGCATCCTCTATTACATGGCGGAGCTGGCGCGAATGTTCGGCGCAAAGGCGAACGGATCGGAATATTCCATTCCGCTGTCGCAAGGCGAGCTGGCCAGCCTGATTGGCGCGACGCGGGAAACCACGTCTACCACTCTGAACTTGCTGGCGCGGCGAGGGCTCATCAAGCTGGGGCGGCGGCAGTTGATTGTTCCATCCGTGGATGGAGTGCTGGCGGCGGCGGATCAGCGGGTGAAGGCGGCGAAGGTCCCGTAGGTTGAGATTGCGCCGATTGGCAATCGGCGCGCAGGTTGGCAACCTGCCCTACAACACCTGTGATGGAACTGCACACATTAGCCACCAGTAATTATCGTGTTTTCAGTTGCTTGCGGTTGGAGACTCGATTGCTAAATCCGTTAGCCATGAAGCTGGTTGTTATTTTGCTGCTGGTTGCCGCTGCCCTGTTCGCTCAGGACGACCTCAACGTCAACTCGCGCTACACGGTGGAGAGCGTGGACCTGAGCAACCAGCACCAGTACCGGCTGAGCGCTTCCATTCTGGATGAGATGCATCGGCTGATCGGCTCCAAGCTCAACGACGAAGCGGTGAAGCATCTGGCCAGCAGAATTCGCGGCGAATTGAAGGCGCTGGACGTTACCTTCAAGCTGCTGCGGGGCGGCAATCCGGATTCGGTGAAGGTTCTGTTTGAAGTGGAAAAGGGCCAGAGCGATTTCGATTTCTCCATTCCGAAGTTCGCTTACAATTCGCGTGAAGGCGGGACGGCGGTGGGCGAGGCTACCGGGAGAATCGGATCGAATACGTTCAGCGTGGCCGGAATTTCGGACGGCGACACGCTGGCGGAGCGCTATACCGGGGTAGAGGCCAAGTATGAACGGTTATCGCTTGGGTCCGACCGGGTGAGCGTGGGTTTTGAATTCGACGCTTATCACGAACAGTACAACGGCGCCACACTGAGCGCGATTGAAAGTGGCGCGGACGCTTCTTCCCTCGGCGCTGGGGCTTATCGTTCCAGAATGAACTTTGAGCCCAGCGCCACATTTGTTCTAGCGCAGCCGCTGACGCTCACCGTCGGCTTCAGCTTTGAACAACTGCAACCTCAACTTTCGGCCGCGCCATCTGAATCGGCTAACGCTGTGATAAATACTCTGCGCTATCGTCAGCGTTGGGTTGATTCGGATGACACCAACCAGGAGCTGGATGCAGGCTACAACCTGCGCGCGGCCACCAGAGCACTCGGTTCGAGTCTAGGATACACCAGGCACGCCGTGAACGTGCGGTACATTCTGGTGCATGACAATCAGTCCATCGAGGTTGCCTTGATCGGTGGATTGATTTACGGGCGGGCGCCGCTGTTCGAGCGCTTTGTGCTGGGCGACGATACTACGTTGCGCGGGTGGGACAAGTACGATATCGATCCGCTGGGCGGAAACCGGATGATCCACGGGTCCGTCACGTACGGGTACCGCGTGGTAAGGGTATTCTATGATACAGGTGCAGTTTGGGAGCAGGGAGCCACGCGCGAGGTGAGACACTCGGCGGGCGTAGGGATCTCGAGCGGCCTGGGACTTTTTCCGAAAGGAGCGGTTTTGCTGGCGGTGGCCTTTCCCATCCGGCAGGGCCGCGCGGAACCAGTTTTTATCGCGGGTATGAATTTTTGACGGGAACGACAAAGCGGTCCCTGGCGGCGCAGGTTCTTGTTCAGGCGCTGCTGTGCCTGGAGCTTCTCGCCATGAGTGTGTCCAGCGAGGATCTCTTTGTGCGCCGTTTTGCGGATCAGATCCATGTGCTTGCTCCGCGGCTGCATTTTCTTAGCGGCAAATCCCTGGAACGGCTGCACGACGGCGTCACGGTGCCGTTTGATTTCCAACTCAGTGTCTCAGCCGGATTGAAGAATAACCTGGTGGGACGCGCAGTGGAGCGTTTTAGCATAAGTTACGATGTGTGGGAAGAGAAGTTCCGCGTGGTGCGGCTCCGCGATTTCCGGAGATCCGCCACGGGTCTTTCCGCCGTCGCCGCTGAAACCTGGTGCCTGGAGAATTTATTCGTGCCGGCCGCGGGATTGCCCGCCGATAAAGAGCTGTGGGCGCGGCTGGACGTTCGAACCGCTGAGCCAAAGGAACAGGTTCCTTCGACCGCTGACTCCGGTATCAGCATTCCAGCATTGATTGCTTTATTGAGCCGTCCGCCGCGGCCGCAGCAGGATCACTGGGTGCTGGAATCGGCGTCGTTCCACCTGGCCGATCTTAAGCCATGAACCGCCTCCGCAACCGGCTGATCGTAGTGTTCGCCGTGGCCACGCTGGCGCCATTGTTGGTCACGGCGTGGATTTCGGTCTCGTTGCTCGAACCGAGTTTCTCGCTGGCTTCTAATGAGGAATTGGACCAGGTATCAAAGGCGCTGGAGAAGACCGGGCGCGAGTTGTATCAGCGGACGCGCGAGTCTCTGAAGCAGGATGCCGCGGCGGGACGCGGGGCGCCCCAGCGTTACGGCGCGGCTGGCAAAGCCCAGTGGCCGGCGGCGGTGCAGGAGTTTTTTGCCTCCACTGAGCCGGAGCATTTTGCGCTGGCCGGAAACCAGGGCGACCGCATGGACTATATGGTCCGTCACGGCGATGAAGTTTGGGTTTACTCCACTTCCTTGCATGGCGTGGCGATGAACCGGCTGTCCGAACAATATGCGCAGGCCCGCGCATTGGTGACGGCGGGCGCGGCGCGCGATTTGAGACGCGGGTTTCTTTTGCTGGCGGCGACGGTGTGGGTGGTGGCGTTCGCGGCGCTGATTTACATCGCGCACCGCATCAGCCGTCCCATCCGGCAGCTAACCACGGGGCTTTCGGAAGTTGCGGCGGGGCATTTGGATTATCGCGTGGCGGTGAAGCGCGACGATGAAATCGGGGCGGCTATTCAGGCGTTCAATCGCATGGCGGAGGAGCTGAAGCAATCGCAGGAAAGGCTGGTTTATCTGACGCGCCTCGAAAGCTGGCAGGCGCTGGCGCGCAAGACGGCGCACGAGGTGAAAAATTCGTTGACGCCGATCCGGCTGACCATGGAAGAAATTGTGGCGCGGCAGAACGGTTCCGGCGGCGAGTTTTATGAGCAGGCCGCGCAGATTGTAGTGGATGAAATTGTGGGGCTGGAGCGGCGGGTGCGGGCGTTTTCCGAATTCGCCAGTGAGCCGCCCATTGCGCCTCGGCCCATCGATATCAATTTACTGCTGGAAGAGCGCATCGCATTTTTGAGGGCGGCTCATCCGGAAGTAGTTTACAGCACGCGCCTGGCGCCGGAGGGTCCCAAGGTGTATGCCGACGAAGATCTGGTGAAGGGCGTGCTCACTAATCTGCTCGAAAACGCAGCTCAGGCCGTGGAGCCGGGTGGAGTGGTGTTGGGCGTGACGGCGGCATCCAGCGGCCAGGTGGCGATTGAGGTTCATGATTCCGGTCCAGGGGTGAGCGCGGCGACGACGTTGTTCGAGCCCACTATTTCGTTTAAGCGCGGCGGCATGGGATTGGGGCTTTCGATTGCGCGGAAGAGCGCGCTGCTTTCCGGCGGGGACATTTTGCTGGTTGAGGGTGAGCTGGGAGGAGCGGCCTTCCGTGTCCTGTTGCCGGCGGCGTAGAAAGCTGAGGCCGACGTGGGCGTCGGCTGCGGACCCGGGGGTCCGCCCCACAATTGTTGGACTGATTGCATGCACAATGATCCTCGCGCAGGAGGCGCCTATTGCGCGGGTGCCGGTGCGGCTGGTGATTGCGCCTACTTCGGTCACCGATCAGCACGGCAAGTTTGTCAATGGGCTGACGGCGCGGGATTTCACGCTTTTCGACAACGACGTTCCGCAGCAGATCCACGAAGACTCTGATTTCCTGCCTATTTCGCTGGCTGTGGCTATTCAAAACAACAATGAGATGGAAGCCGTGTTGCCCGAGATCCATCAACTGGGGCCGCTGCTAGGCGCGCTGGTGGTGGGGGAAGGCGGCGAGGCGGCCATTCTTACCTTCAACAAGAAAGTGGAGCTGATCCAGGATTTCACGGGAGACCTGGGCGCTCTTTCGCAGGCGCTGAAACATGTAGAAACGTCATATAACAAGAGCCATTTGATCGACGCTACGCTGCAGGGTATCCGGCTGCTGAAGAACCGGCCGCCGGAGCGCCGGCGCATTCTGCTGCTGATTTCCGAAACTCGCGATCAAGGCAGCGAGAGCAAGCTGCGCGATGCGGTAGCGGAGGCGGAAGTGAACAACATTCTGATCTATTCGGTGAACATCTCGCGGGCGCATGCGTTTGGTCAAGTTTTCCCGGGAGGAGGCTTGGGGCTTTCGGTGGACGTGATGGCGCTGATTAAGGAGATCTACGGTGGAATAAAGACTCTAGTTGTCGAGAATCCGCTGTCGGTGCTTACGCGATATACCGGCGGGCGGCAATATGGATTCTTCAAGCAGCATGCCTTCGAAGACGCCATCACCAGGGCCGGCGAAGAGATTCATGGACAGTACCTGTTGAGCTACACGCCGTCCAACATTCAGGAGCAGGGCTACCATAAAATTCGGGTGGAATTGGACCAGCCCGAGTATACGGTTCGGAGCCGGCCCGGCTACTATTCGATGGATTATTAAACCATGCCGGCCCAGCGCATTCTCATTTTGGATGATGAGCCGAATATCGGCAGCTCGCTACGCATGATTTTGGAGCGGGAGGGCTACGCGGTGACGGTCACCAGAACCATTGCGGACGCGAAAGCGGTGGCTGGCCGGGCCGACGCGCTGCTGCTGGATGTACGCTTGCCCGACGGCAGCGGCATCGATCTTCTGCGCCAATTGCGGGAGCGCGATTTTCCGGCGCCGGTAATCATGATTTCAGGGCACGCTACAATTCGCGATGCGGTGGACGCCACGCGGACCGGCGCGTTCGATTTTCTGGAGAAGCCGCTCAGCCGCGATAAGGTGCTGTTGTCGCTGAAAAACGCGCTGGAACAAGTGAACCTGCGCCGCGAAAACGAACGGCTGCGGGAGCTGGTGGGCGCGGGGTCGCGGATGATTGGTTCAAGCCCCGTGTTCCTGCGCGTGGTGGAACAGGCCACGCTTGCGGCGCGGTCCGATGCGCGCATCCTGATCATGGGTGAATCGGGCACAGGGAAAGAATTGCTGGCCGCGCATATCCATCGCGAGAGCCCTTTTTCGAACGGTCCGTTTGTGAAGGTGAATTGCGCGGCCATTCCTTCGGATTTGCTGGAGAGCGAACTGTTCGGGCATGAAAAGGGAGCTTTCACGGGGGCCATCTCTCTGCGCAAGGGCAAGTTCGAGCTGGCCGACGGCGGCACCATCTTCCTGGATGAAGTGGGCGACCTGCATGCCGCGTCGCAAGCCAAGCTGCTGCGGGTGCTGCAGGAGGGCGAGTTTCACCGGGTGGGAGGGGAGCAGCCAATCCGCGTGGCGGTCCGGGTGGTCTCGGCTACCAATCGCAATTTGACTGACCTGGTGACGCAGCAGAAGTTCCGGGAGGATCTTTACTACCGGCTCTGCGTGGTGCCGATTCGAGTGCCGTCGCTGCGGGAGCGGCCGCAGGATATCGCGCCGCTGGCCGAGTATTTTCTGGACGACTTCTGCGTGCGCAACAATTTTCATTCGAAGAAGATTTCGGACGAAACGTATCCGATCCTGGAATCCTACGCGTGGCCGGGCAATGCGCGCGAGCTGCGCAATATTGTGGAGCGCATGGCGATTTTAACCAAGGGCGATCATTTGACGGCGGAAGCGGCGCCGGTGGAGATCCGGCTGCCACAGGATTTCGCGCCGCGATCGAATTTGAAGGAAGCGCGGGAATCAGCCGAGCGCGAGCATATTTTGCGGGCGTTGGAGGAGTCGAGTTGGAATGTGTCAGGGGCGGCGCGGTCGCTCGGGATGGAGCGGACTAATCTGCATAAGCGGATACGGGCGCTGGGGTTGAATCGGGCGAAGCATTAAGAAAAAGCACTGGCGTCGTCATGACCTTTGGTGACCCGCAGACCTCGCGGAGCCGGAACCCAAAAAAGCACCGGCTCCCTCAAGAAGCTGTGAAAAATCGGGAAGCACGCGGGGTTGGCAGACGGAAGCAAGCGTCTGCCCCACATTGACGCACCAGGATTTACGATTCAGTGGCGCAGGCGCTTTCGCCTGCGAACCGATTTTTTCACAGCTTCTACTGGACGTCGGCGACCTTGCCGTCTTTGAAGGTGATCTTCATGTCCTGATAGACATAAATTTTCTTGGTTCCCACGTTCACCTTGCTCTTGGGTTGGCCGAGGGCCGCTTCTACCTGGTCGATGGTCTGGCCGACGGAAATCTCGGCGGGCGGCGGGGCTATGGGAGCCGGAGTTTCTCCAGCTTCCTTCTCGGCCTGGTCGGCTTGCTGCTGCTGCTCGTTGAGCTCAGCCTGAACATTCGGATCCGGCGGAGGCGCGGCGGAGGCCATGGCCGCTGGAGTGGTTGGAGCATTGGCTCCGCCCGGCGCGGCCGGCAGACCACCCTTGCCCGCTTTCTCCTTCAGCTCTTGCATGCCCTGACCGATGGTTTCGCGCATGTGGTTCTGCATGTCCTGCAGGTCCTGCAGGCCCACCGACACCAGATCGCCCTTGGGGCATTCCTTGCCGCCCTTGCTGGCCAGCACGGTGAGATTCGCGGCGGTGGCGTCAGCGGCTAGCTGAGCGGGCTGCAATTGAAGCGCGTCGCCTTCGCTGATGGCGCATTCCGATCCGGCGGAGTCCACTACATCCAGATCCAGGCCGGCTACGAAGACATGCGGGGCGTTATCGGTGAGCATGCGCTGGATGCTGCTGGATGCCGGATCCGGATCGGCGCCTTTGGCGGTGTTCTGCGCTTCGGCGTTCTCGAGGGCGAGCTGGCGCTTCACTTCATCGGCGACCATGGCCTTGACATCCGGCGTCATGGGAGCGGGGTTGGAGAGTGCCGCGGCCTGCGCGACGTAGGCCGCTTGCAGCGATTGCGCGACGATATAGTCGGTTAGCCAAAACGCGGCGCTTGGATAAACCGGATAGGGTGTGAAATAAGCCCCATAATATCCATACCAGGGATTGCCCCCCCAGCCCCACGCATAGGGCACGGGCGCGACCCAAGGATTATAGGCCCAGCCATAATACGCGGGCGCGTAATAATAAGCTGGATAATACGGGTTTACGTACATCCCGTGATAATAATAATTGCCGTAGTAACGGTTGTAGGCTCGTCCGTGATAATAATAGCTCCGGGCCCTGTAGTCATGGCCATGATAGCCATAACCGTGCTCCACAAAGCCGCGCCCGCGGCGATCCACGACAACGCGGGAATGATCGGCGCGCGTCACTGAGACGCGGCGATTTCCGTTCAGGCCGTGGTGAACATCCATATTGCGCTTGGAATCGTGCAGGGACGCGACGTGCCCATCGGCGCGCTTGCTGACCGTGGCGCCATTCCTTGCCGTGGTAGTGCTGGCGCCTTTGGGAGCCTTGCCGCCGGCCCATCCATGTGAGGCACCGGCCGGGGCGCCCTTACCCGCGCCCGCACCGGCTGTCCGGTTGCCGGCTGCTCCGCCCTTCGATGCGCCGGCTGCGCCACCGGGTCTGGCTCCTCCGGTTGCAGCGCCGTGGCTAGTAGTGGTAGCGCCGTGCGAAGTAGTGGTGGCGCCGTGCGAGGTAGTGGTAGCGCCGTGGGAAGTAGTGGTGGCGCCATGTGAGGTTGTCGTCGCGCCGTGCGATGTTGTCGTCGGTCCGTGCGCGCCGGCGGCGCCTCCTCCGGCGGCGTGAGCAGCGGGAGCGGCGGGCCTGGCGGCTGCCGGTTTGGCCGCGGGAGCGGAGGGCTTTTTATCTGCCGCGGTTAGCGCGAGACAGCCCAAGAGAGCCAAAACGATGGACACCAGGAAAATTCTGGTCCAAATAACATTGCGAAGTCCGAACAGTTTCATTTGAAGAATCCTCTATTCTGTCCCCTGGCTATTGAACATCCTTCACTTTGCCATTGAGGAACACCACTTTCAAATCCTTGTAGTAATAAATCTCTTTCGTTCCGATCTTGGCTTTCTTGGTGGGTTGGCCCAATGCGGCCACCACTTCATCGGGCGTCTGGCCAACTGCGACGGTGGCCGGTTCGGCTGGTGGCGGAGGCGGAGCCTCGATGGGGGGCGGGGCGGCATCAGCGGGAGCCGCCGCGGCGGGCGCGGGAGCAGCAGGCGCTGGAGCAGCTGCCTCTGGAGCGGCGGCCGCGGGAGCCTCCTGCTGGCCGCCTTGCTTACCCTTATCGTCCTTGGCGTCGTCGGACGGCGCCACAGTGATCACTTCCGCCATTAGCTTCAGTGCGTCGTCCGGCGATGGCATCGATCCGCCCTTGAAGGGAATGACCAACGTGCCTTTATAGCGGACATCTTTGATGGCATCGGTGAAGAATTCCAGGGCGATTCCTTTATCTCTGCCGGAATCCCGCACCTCGATCTTGGTCAACCAAAATTTTTCGCCGGTAACAAAAGCGCGGGAAGCGATGGCTTTGTCCTGTCCGGGGATGACATGGCCAAACCCCGGAATTTTCCGGAAGGTATCATTCACTTTGCAGGCGCCGCTTTGAGAGAGCCGGCCATCCTTGTAAGTGTTTTGACAGGGGTTCCCGGAGGCATCGGTGGGCACCATGAACACCTTGTCTTTTTGCAGGACCAAAACGGCTCCGGCGGTCACGATGTCGCTTTTGTCGTCGGTAGTCTTTGTGAGCGCGTACTCCGACGTAAGCTTCTTTTCGATGGAGGCCTTAGTTCCTTGGTCCTCGGCCATTGCCGTGGAGGATACCAAAACCAATAAGCCTAATGGTATCGCGTATTTGCAGATCATTCTCATGACAGGATTGTCCTCACCTTGCATATATAAAGGTCCAGCTGCCACCATTCGGTTCGGTTCAGAAATTATACACCCGATCGGCTGCGCAGGCAATGCGAAGCACGGCTGTTTGCCCGTCCCTCCAGTTTGAAATAGGGTCCAAACATAGAATGCGCAAAACTCAACAGGCATTGCGAAAAACGCTCGGAGAAAGCGTCATCGCGGCCGGGATTTCCAGGTGCCGTAGCCCAGGGCCAGAAAACCGATTGCTATCGCCAGGCGCAATATTATCAGCCACATGCGCTCACCCACCAGCCATCCTTTGATGTCCAGAAGGAAGAAGCCTGCCCCGATTGCGAAATACCACCAGGCGAAGAGCTGGGCGCGAAGTCTTTTCCCCATGTCCCTGTTCAGGTTAGACGCCGTTTGCCCCCTTGCGGATGCTAGCGGGTCTTGTGATATTATGGTCGAGTTTTTAATTCACCGTGCGTCTGCGGTTGCTTGGCGCATGGCACCAGATGCTAGGAGAACTGAGACGTGAGAGAAAAAGGTACTGTGAAATGGTTTAACGCCGCCAAGGGCTACGGATTCATCCAACGCTCCAACGGCGACGATGTTTTTGTCCACTTTTCAGCAGTTCAGATGAGTGGCTATCGAACCCTGGAAGAAGGCTTGGAGGTGGAGTTCGAGGTGAAGCAGGGACCCAAGGGGCTGCAGGCCGAGAATGTTCTTCGACCTTAACCAACAACTCCAATAAAAATAAGGACACGGGCTGCCTGGCTGGGCGGCCCGTTTTCGTTTTTGTAATGCCCACTAATTTGGAATCCCTGATCCTTACGCATGGCGCTGGTTCGAATCGCAACGCGCCATTATTGGTAGCGCTGGCGAATGCTCTGGGCGAGTCAGGCACGTACGTGCTCCGCTACGATCTGCCGTTTCGGCAGGAGCGGCCGCATGGTCCGCCGCGGCCGGCTGACGCGGCGCGCGATCAGCTGGGACTGCGGGCAGAGGTGCTGAAGATTCGCGAATCCAAAGGCGGTAAGATTTGGCTGGGCGGGCATTCCTATGGCGGACGGCAAGCCAGCATGCTGGCAGCGGAAGCGCCCGGCCTGGTGGATGGCCTGTTGCTGCTGTCCTACCCTTTGCATCCGCCGAAGAAGCCGGAGCAATTGCGGACGGCGCACTTTCCGAAGCTCGAAACGCCGGCGCTTTTTGTACATGGATCGCGGGATCCGTTTGGATCGCGTGAGGAATTGGAAAAAGCCATCGCTTTGATACCGGCGGAGACGCGAATGATGGAGATTGAGGGCGCGGGTCACGAGCTGGGCAAGGATTATGCGGCGTTGGCGAAGAGAATTGTTGCGGAGATGAAACGGTGATTTGGTTGGCAGGCGGAAGCGCCTGCCCCACTCGCGCCAATGTGGGGCGGGCGCTTTCGCCTGCCAAAAACCCGCTAAGGCAACGGCTCCCTCACGGTCGCGGCTCGGTAACGCTTTCTATTGTTGATTCAATACTACTAGCGGATCCACTTTGGTGGCCAACTGGGCTGGGCGCAGGCACGCGGCCAGCGCCACTCCGCCCAGGAGCATGATGACCATCCCCAGCACCAGTGGATCGAGCGGCTGGACTCCGTAGATCTGGTTTTCCACCGCTTTTCGGAGCGCCGCGGAGCCGATGAGTCCCAGCGCCAGGCCGCATCCGATCAACAGCATTCCTTCGCGAAGAAAGAGCTGGAAGATTCCGGCGGGGCTGGAACCCACAGCCAGCCTTATTCCGATTTCGCGCCGGCGTTGACCCAGCAGATAAGAGAGCACGCTGTAGATGCCGATGGCGGAGAGGAACAGCGCCAGGCCGCCGAAGGTCAGGGCCAGCGACATGGCGGTGCGGCGCGAGGAAAGAGAAAGCTCCTTCCGCTGCTGCATAGTTTGCACGTCGAACAAAGCCAGCGTGGGATCTACCTGCGCCAGAGCGGTACGCACTTCGCGGGAAATGGTGGAAAGGTCCATGGAAGAGCTGACGGCAAAGGTAAAGCTGGAATCGGGCTGTTGCGCAAAGGGAAAATAATAAGCTCCTCCCTTGTTGCCGCCGCCGGCCAGATCCTGAATGCGCGTGTTGCGCACCACGCCGACTATCTTCAACCACCGCGTGTGTTCATCCGTTCTCTCGAACTCGCTCCTGTTCTGAGGCACGTACATGCGCCGGCCGATGGCGTCCTGGTTGGGCCAGAATTTGTTGGCTAAGCGCTCGTCGATAATCGCCACCAGTGGCGCAGTTTCGTTGTCGCTTTCCTCAAAGTAACGCCCGCGCAGCAGGGGCATGTGCATGGCCTCCATATATTGCGGCGTAACAAGAAGACGCAGAGGCGAAACCACCGATGCGCCTGGTTTCATGACGTTCCCCTCGGGCAGGATAACGCCATCGCGCGTGTCGCCGCCCCAGGGGATGGTGGTTGTGGCCCCGGCCGCGGCGACGCCGGGGATGTTGCGAATGGCCGCGAGCGACCTGTTCACCAAGCTCCTTAAGCTGGCATCGTCGGTATACCGGGCGTGGGGAGCGCTGGTGGAGGCGGTGAGGACGCCTTCGGTTTTGAATCCCGGATAGACTTTCAGGAGCTGGCTAAAACTTGCCAGCAGTAATCCGGCGCCGGCCAGCAGCACGAACGCAAATCCGATTTGCGCCACGGCTAGAACCTGGCGCATACCGCGCGACCGTCTTCCGCTGGTGCCGGTGCGGCTACTGTCGCGGAGGGCAGTGGTCAAGTTCGTTTTCAAGATGCCGGCCAATGGGACCAGAGCGATGAACACGCCGGTCAGCACCGAAACGGCCAGCGCAAAGGCAAGGACGGTGCTCGATACATGAACTTCGGCGGCACGCGGGAATCGATCAAGGCCGATCCGCCCCAATGCTTCCAGGGCGTTCATACCCAGCAAGAGGCCGCCAGCGCCGCCGGCGAGCGCGATGCTGACATTTTCGACAATGAGCTGCCGCGCGATTTGTGCGTGGCTGGCGCCCAGAGCCAGGCGGGTGGCGAACTCCTTGGTCCGGCCCGAGGCGCGGGCCAAGGCCAGGTTGGCGATATTCAAGGCGCCGATCAACAACACAAACGCGGCTCCGCCCCAGAGTAGAAATAATGTTCCTTTGATGTCTTTCACCAGGAAATCTTTCAGCGGGGCGGCTTTGGTGTAAAAGCCCACGCTGATGAGCAGCGGCTTCAGCGGCCCTGACAACTCCAGGTTGGCGGCGTTCAGCGCGTCGAGCTGCCCTTGCACGGATTGAATGGTGGCGCCGGGTTTCAGGCGTCCGATGCTGTACCAGTTATTGTTGTGGCGCCATGTTTTTTGCTCCGGGGTAAAGGCCAGCGGGATCCAGTAGCGGACTTCGGGATCGACAAATAGAAAATTACGCGGCATGACGCCCACGATCTGAAAGGGACGGTCATTGAGACGAAGCGAGCGTCCCAGCACGGCGGGGTCGCCGGCATAAAGTTTTTGCCAGAGAGCGTAGCTGAGGATTACTTTCAGGTGATTTCCGATTTCGGCTTCGCTGTCGCTGAAAATGCGGCCCAGGGCGGGCGGGATCTGGAGCAGCCGGAACAAGGAGGGCGTGGCCAGCATGCCGGGGATGCGTTCGGCGGAGCCGTGTTCGTTGAGCGTAAGCGCGGTGGGCTTGAACATGGCTTGTTCCTGGAGCGAAGTGACGGCGCGAAGACGGTCGTAGTAGTCGCTCGCGCCGCTCATGTCCTTGTCGCCGATGCCGGCTTTCGGATATTTGTTCGACATCAGGATGATGGAATCCGCGCCAGGCACCGGAAGGGGTTGCAGCAGGACGGAATTGACGATGGTGAAGAGCGCGGTATTGGCGCCGATGCAGATGGCCAGCGTCAGGACCACCATCGCGGCGAAGCGCCAGTCCTTGCGGACGGACCTGACGCCATAGCGGAAGTCATTCAGTAGGGATCCCATGTCGGGCGGAGGCCTCCTTGGCAGGCGGAAGCGCCTGCCCCACTACAACATTTTGTCACGCTGGATATTACGCATTTCATCGATGATTCGTTCAAAGACGCGTTTCACGGCTTCCGGGCTGAGCGGGCCGGGATTGTTGGTTGTAACATTGTTAAAAACCTGATCTTCGCGCTTGGGCTCATAGATGGGCAGATTGAGCGCTTGCTTGATGCGCCCGATCTCTTCCACCACGCGCGTCCGCTCGTTCAGCAGGGACAGGATTTTCACGTCCAGGGCGTCGATCCGCTTGCGGCAATCGGCCAGCGCTTCCATACTCATGGATTCTTCGATGGTAAACCACTCGAAAGCTCGCGGGCCAGGGCTTCCAGTTTCGCCGGAAGGTCGGGCGCGGCGGCGTTCTGTTCGACAACGCGAACTATGGCGGTTCCCACCACCACGCCATCGGCGACAGCCCCAACGGTGCGGACCTGCGCGGCATTCGAAATTCCGAATCCGACGGCCAGCGGTAAGTTAGTAACGTTGCGCATGGCATTGACCAGCGGCGTGACGGCGTCCGAGACCGTGGCGCGTTCGCCAGTGACGCCTGTCCTTGAAACCAGGTAAATGAAGCCGGTGGAATATTTGGCCACCAATTCGAGGCGGCGCGGGGTGCTGGTGGGCGCGGCCAGGAAAACCGTATCCAGCCCGGCGTTCCGCATGGCGCCGACATAAGGCTCGGCCTCTTCTACGCTCAGATCGGTGAGCAGGCAGCCGTCGAATCCACGCGCGGCAGCATCGCGCGCCAGCGAATCCAAACCGTAATGCAGCACCGGATTCATGTAGGTAAAAAGCAGCAACGGGATTTCGGAGCGTTGGCGAATTGCGGCGGCGATATCCAACACGGTGGAAACTCTGGTGCCGGCCTTTAGCGCGCGATCGGATCCGCGTTGGATCACCGGTCCATCGGCGATGGGGTCGGAGAAGGGAACACCCAGCTCAATCAGGTCCGCGCCACCGCGTTCCAGCGCGGCAACTAATTCCGGAGTGCGATCGGGCGAGGGATCGCCGGCAGTGATGTAGGCGACGAAGGCCGGACGGCGATCCGTCGTCCGGAGCCGATCAAAGAGCCGGCCGATTCTGGTCTGGCTCATCGAGCTCCTTAAGATTCTCGCGATAAATGTCGGTGTCTTTGTCGCCGCGGCCGGAGAGATTGATGACGAACAGTTGATCTTTGGCGGCCGGAGCGCGGCGGATGGCTTCGGCCACCGCGTGCGCGGATTCGAGAGCGGGAATAATTCCTTCCAGATGCGCCAGGGTGCGCGCGGCCTCGAGCGCCTCCTGATCTGTCGCGGAGACGTACTCAGTGCGGCCCTGATCGCGCAGCCAGGCGTGCTCCGGCCCTACCAATGCGTAGTCGAGGCCTGCGGAGACGGAATGGGTCAGGGACACTTGGCCGTCGGTATCCTGCAAAAGATAGCTGTAAGCGCCGTGCAGAACGCCGGGAGAGCCTCCGGAGAATCGCGCGGCATGGCTTCCGAGCTCAGCGCCTCGGCCACCGGCTTCTATTCCAATCAAGCGAACGCCCGGGTCGCCAAGAAATGCATGGAAGATTCCGATAGCATTGCTGCCGCCGCCGACGCAGGCGAAAATCGAATCCGGCAGGCGGTGTTCGCGCTCCAGAATCTGGCGGCGGGCTTCATCCCCTATCACGCGGTGAAAATCGCGGACCATCATGGGATAGGGATGCGCGCCCAAAGCTGAACCGAGCAGGTAATGCGTGGTTTCGACATTGGTCACCCAATCGCGCATGGCTTCGCTGATGGCATCCTTCAAGGTGCGGCTGCCGCTCGAGACGCCCACCACTTTGGCGCCCAGCATGCGCATCCGGAAGACATTCAAACGCTGGCGCCGCATGTCCTCTTCGCCCATGTAAACGATGCATTCCAATCCGAAGAGCGCGCAGACCGTGGCGCTGGCCACGCCGTGCTGGCCTGCACCGGTTTCCGCGACGATCCGTTTCTTGCCCATCCGGCGTGCCAGCAAAGCCTGGCCCAGGCAGTTATTAATCTTGTGCGCGCCGGTGTGCAGCAGATCCTCGCGCTTGATGTAGATTTTTGCGCCGCGCGAGATTTCGCTCAGCCGTTTGGCGTGATAGAGAGGCGTGGGGCGGCCGGCGTAGTTCGCGAGCAGATCGTTGAGTTCGGCTTGGAACGTGGGATCGTGACGCGCTGTGAGATAGGCCTGCTCCAGTTGCTCGAGCGGCGCCATCAGGACTTCGGGGACGTAGCGGCCGCCGTAGGGGCCGAAATGACCCTGGGGGTCGGGGGACTGGGGGCTGGGGGCTGGGGGCTGGTGCGGCGTCATGGGTTCAGAGCGGCTTTTATGAACTGGCGTAATTTCTCGTGGTCTTTTATGCCGGGGGATTTTTCCAGGCGAGAGCAAGCGTCTACGCCCCATGGTTGGGATTCCTGGATGGCGCGGCTGACGTTGGAGCTATCCAGGCCGCCGGCGACGATTATTTTCTTGGGAAGGCCTTTGGCGCGGGACCAATCGAAAGTTTGTCCGGTGCCGCCGTGCTGCGTTTCCGATGGCGTGTCCAAGAGTAGCGCCTCGATTGTTTCGTCGGATAGGAATATTTTGAGCCCTAGAGGATCATCTAAGCGACAGGCGCGCCAGACCGGGATGCCTCGCGCGTCCGCTCTGCCGTGCAGTTGGGCGATGTCGAGGCCAGCCTGGACGGCGATTCTGGCGATTGATTCGGCATCGTCATCCACGAAAACGCCCACTTTCCAGACATTGGCGGGAATCTTTTCGGCGATAATTGCCGCGCCGGTGGGGGAAATATAGCGTGGGCTATCGCGATAGAAATTAAAGCCGATGGCGGAGGCTCCGGCTTCCACCGCTGCCAGAGCGTCTTCACGATTGGTAATGCCGCAGATTTTGACCATCATGCCAGTAACGCGCGCAACGCGCTTTCCGCGTCGCCCGATTTGATCAGATGTTCACCCACCAGAAAGGCCTGGTAGCCCGCGGCTTGAAGACGCTGGAGATCGTTTGCCGAATGGATGCCGCTTTCGCTGACTTTGACCACAGCTTCCGGAATTTTCGCGGCCAGGCGGAGGGAAACCGTGAGGTCCACCTTGAAAGTATGCAGGTTGCGATTGTTCACTCCGATAATTCGCGCGCCGGAAGCGACGGCCTGGTTCAGCTCGTCTGTGTCATGCACTTCCACCAGGGCGGACATGCGGTAGCTTTCGGCGAGTTCACGGAACTCGCGCATTTGACGCTCGGTGAGGATCGCGGCGATCAACAGGATGGCATCGGCGCCATGCGCGGCCGCCTGATGCACGTGGTAACTGTCGATGGTGAAATCCTTGCGCAGGACGGGCAGCGTGACGGCGGCTCGCGCCGATTCGAGATCCGCCAAACTGCCCTTGAAATGTTTTTCGTCGGTGAGCACGGACAACGCCGCGGCGCCCCCCTGCTGGTAGGCCTGCGCCATTGAGACCGGGTGGAAATCCTCGCGCAGCAGGCCGGCGCTGGGCGAAGCCTTTTTTACTTCGGCGATGATGGCCGGTTGGCGGCTGGTGAGAGTGCCGATGAAATCCCGGCGGTGCGCGACAGAATCTTCGGCGGCGCGGGCGATTCCACCCACACGCTGGATGAGCTCGGCTTTCTTATGTTCGACAATTTGGGCCAGAATGTCGGGAACCGTTTTCAGCATGGGAGGGAATCCTTATTGTAACTCCTGGACGGGGCGGCTCACGCTGTGACAGGCCGGAGGCTTGTCCTACAATGTACTCATGCTTCTGCGAAATGGAATGCTCTGGCTGGCCTTGGGCGCGGTGATGCCGCTGTGCGCTTCGGATTGGTTGATGTTCGGAGGCGATCCGCAGCGGACCGGGTGGGCGCAGGGCGAGAAGGACATCAATCGCGGGAACGCCAAGGATCTGACGCTGTTGTGGAAGGCGTCGGTGGATAACGCGCCGCGCGAGCTGAATTCGCTGACGGCGGCCGTGGCTGCCGAATGGGTGGTGACGACGAAAGGCATGAAAGAGATCGTCATTGTGGGCGGTGCGTCCGACAATCTTTTCGCGCTGGATGCGCAAACGGGCCAGCTGCTCTGGAAGAAAACTTTTACGCCGTCCTCCAAGCCGAAGCAAGACCCGTTCTGGCTTTGCCCCAACGCGCTGAACGCCACGCCGCTGATCGCCAAGCGCGGTTTGGATGTTATGGTGTACACCATTTCGAGCGATGGAAAGCTGCACGCGCTGGACATCCACAATGGCGAGGACAAGGCCCCGCCGATTCAGTTCGTACCAGCGTTTTCGAAGAACTGGAGCCTGGGGTTGTATCACAACGTGCTGTACACCACGACGTCGCAGGGCTGCAACGGAGCAAAATCCGGCGTGTACTCGATGGATCTGGGCAGTCCGGATAAGAAAGTCTCGTTTTTCCAGGCGAGCTCGAGCGGAGCGGGGGTGTGGGGGCGGGCGGGTGCGGTGATCAGCCCCTCCGGCTTTGTTTACGCGCAGACGGGCGATGGCGAATACAACGCCAGCGCGGGCAAGTTCCCCGATACGATTCTGCAATTGTCGGCCCGCGACCTGAAGCTGGTGGATTACTTCACGCCGACGAATCACAGCTATTTGACGCGCAAGGATCTGGATTCGGGAAGCATGAGCGCGGTGTATTTCAAATTCAAGAATTGGGAACTGCTGGGGTCGGGCGGGAAGGAAGGCGTGATTTCGCTGCTGGACGCCAAAGGGATCGGCGGAGGGGATCACAAGACGCCGTTGTACCGCAGCCCGCTAATGGTGAACGAAGAAGCGGATTTCGCGGGGCGCGGATTTTGGGGGTCGTTCGCGACCTGGCAGGATGACGATGGCGAGCGCTGGCTGTACGTTCCGGCGCTGGGCGCGGCGTCCACCAAAGCGCCGCCTTTCGAGCACGTGAATGGTCCGGCGCCGAATGGAAGCATCATGGGGTTTCATGTGGAAGAGAAAGACGGCAAGCCAGTGCTGACGCCGGCCTGGAATTCGCGTGACATGAACGCTCCCGATCCTCCGATTGTGGCGAATGGCGTGGTGTACGCGGTTTCCACCGGCGAATTTAACCGGCAGTGGAAGCCTGACGGCGGATTGTTCAATTCCAAGGAGCGGGCCGCGCAGCATACCGGGAATGCGGTGCTTTACGCATTCGATTCGAGCACGGGGAAAGAACTATTTTCAAGCGGGACGACGATGCCGGGATGGACGCACTTCAGCGGGATCTCGATGTCCGGCGGGCGGATTTATGTGACTACGTATGATTCGACGGTGTATGCGTTTGGGTTGAAGGAATAGTCTTGTTGGCAGGCGGAAGCGCCTGCCCCACTTCATAGTGTCTTGATGCGGATGTTGCGGGTTTCGATCTTCATGCCGGTGGGGGTGACGTGGAGTTGAATGCCGATCAGGCCGGAGGCTTTGCGGTGGGCTGAATCGTCGTCAATGAAAACGCACATCACGTGACCGTTCCATAGATGAACTAATGAGTTACCGCGCGCGATCACCTGGATATGGTTCCAGTCTTCGATCTTGATGTAGCTTTTCAATTGATCGGAGTCGCCCACGCTGCCTAGCGTGCCTGCTTTTTTTCCATCCCCGGCGTAGGCCAGCATGCCGCGCAGGGCCAGAAATCCGCGGTCGCGTTCTTCGTAGAGCTGCCCAGTGAACGCCTGTTGGGCGTCGATGTCGGCCTGGTAGCCTTGCATTACCCATTTGGCGACATCGGGACGCTCGATACTGCGGTATTGAAAGCCGCTGTTTCCGGCGCTGCCGCCGGTGAGGCGATATTCGGCGCGGAAATCGAAATCAGACGGCTGGGCCCCGCGCCAGATGCAAAAGGTGTTTTGCTTGGGCTGATGGGTGGGGCTGGTTTGGCCCACGATGGCGCCATTTTCGACGCGCCAGAAATCAGGATCGGCGTCCCAACCGGTGAGAGTTTTGCCGTCGAAGATGGATTGAAATCCGGTTTCAGGGAGAGGTGGGACGAGAGTGGCTGGGTCCAGCTTGTGTTGGGCCAGCAGGAGGGCCGGCGTTAGGGCCAGGATGTTGCGGCGAGTGGGCTCATTTGGAAAAGTCATGATTGCGTGAATCGTATCATGAAATTCGGCGAGTTTGCGGAGCTAGTTGGCAGGCGGAAGCGCCTGCCCCACGGTGGCGTGTTTTTATAAAAGCCGGTCCAGGACCAGGGTCTCGAACTTTTCTACTCGCTCGAAAGCTGGATCGTTGGTCACCAAGGCCGTTGCGCCGGCGTGGATGGCCGTGGCGGCTTCGAGCGCATCCGGGGTTCGTAGCCGATATGCTGCGCGGATTCGGGCGGCTGAGTCGGCGATTTGGAGGTCCGGTGCGATCCACTCTAAGTTGGGAAAGGTGGAGAGCAACGCATAGAATTGGTCGACTCGCTGATCGTCGCCGTCGCGATAGGGTTGAACGAGAAGCTCCGTCATGGTGATGGTGGACGTTACCGCTCGGTGTCCGGGCTGTTCCAGCCACTCGAAGATGGCATCGGTCAGAAGGACGTAGCGGGGATTTGATTCCAGCTGATAAATGAAGACGCTGGTGTCCAATGCGATGGTGGTGTGGCGCCGCAGAAAGGTACGAAGCTGCGTTAGTCCCAACTCTGTCGTTCTTTCTGAAGATAATTGCGCGGATACTTGCTGAGGCCGCGAATCGCCGAATGGTGAGGGTTGGGCTTTTGAAGAATAATCACCCGATCTCCACGGACAACCACCAATAGTTTGTCGCCGGCCTTCACGCGCAAGGCTTCTCTGGCTTCGCGCGGGATCACAATCTGGTTTTTGGTTGAAAGGGTAGCGAGGGGCATCGCTTTACATTATAGCAAGAAGTAAAGTAGCCACGCGGCAGGCTGCAGGAGGCGGGTTTAGGCGATTTGTTCTTTTTGGGGGTCCCAGCGCATGGTGCGGCCTTGGCGATAGCTGTCGACGGACATGCGGCAGGCGATGGAGACGCGGAAGCCTAGCTCGAAGGGGCAGTTGGGTTCTTTTCCGGTGCGGATGCAATCCAAGAAATTCTGCATGTGGGCGTTGGCTGCGGCGGTGGTGCGGCCCAGCAGCTCCACGCCATCGGGACGATTTACTTTTTGAGGGATGTAGCGGATGGATTGGCCCTTGGAGATGGTACCGTCGTCACCGAGGACGTCTTCGGTGACGCCTAGCTGGTTGTTGCCGAAGCCGGAATCCCAACTGAAGAGAATTTCTTCAGGATGCTCGAGCGCAACATTCATGGTGTCGGGAACTTCGCGGCCGTCCTTCCACAGATAGATGCCGCCGGTCATGGTTACGGCTTTGGGGATTTGCACGTTGAGCGCCTTGTACCAGAAGGAAAGCTGGTGGCACATGTTTTCGTAGACGTTGCCGCCGGAATAATCCCAGAAGTAGCGCCAGTTGATGTAGCGATTGGCGTCGAAATCGTGCGGCGGAGCTTCACCGAGGAACGAATTCCAGAGGATATTCTCCGGTGTCATATCCGGATAGACGGGGCGCGCCCACTGCGGTTTTCCATGCGGGGTGTTGCGATACATGTGCATGTGGACGGCGGTGATTTTACCGACGTAGCCGGTGGCCAGAAAACTTTGCGCATCGGGCATCTGGCCGGATGACACGCCTTGATGGCCCACCTGGACGGTGAGCTTGGGCGCTTTGCGGTAGGCGGCGCGCATGCGTTTGGCGTGATCCACGGTGAACGCCATGGTCTTTTCCTGATAGACGTGCTTGCCGGCTTCGATGGAATTAACGAAGTGCTCGCAATGCAGGTGCTGGGGCGTGGCGATGATGACGGCGTCGATGGATTTGTCATCCAAAAGGCGGCGATGGTCAAGGTATGTCGCGGCGCCGGGGACCAGGGCCTTGGCGTCTTCCAGGCGCTTGGTGTAGATATCGGCGAAGGCGACAAAATCGACATTGGGGCAGGCCAGGGCCCAGTGGACCAGCTCAGTGCCGCGCGCGCCGATGCCGATGATGCCCATACGAATACGGTCGTTCGAGCCGAGCACGCCTTTGGGTGAGGCGAGGGTGGTGGCCAAGCCCGTGGCCATGGTGCCGATGAATTTGCGGCGGGAAGACATCGCTTCTCAATACTAGCATTGAGAAGCGGTTCTTCAGTTCATCGGTTCTTCGGTCCTTTCGTTCTGCTGGTTGATTATTCGTGGCGTAGGGCGTCCATTGGGTCTACGCGTGTTGCGCGCCGGGCTGGGATGTAGGTTGCCAGGAGCGCCGCGGCCATTAGGACTAGGGCCGTGAGGAGGAAGGTCAGCGGGTCGAAGGAGCTCACTCCGAATAGTTGATTTCTTAGGAGGCGGCTGAAGATTAGCGATGCCGCCAAGCCGATGGCTGCGCCGATTCCGGCTAGTTGCAGGCCTTGACCGATTACCAGGCTCAAGACGCCGGCCGGTTGCGCGCCGAGGGCCATGCGGATGCCGATTTCCTGGGTTCGTTGGGTGACTGAATAGCTGATTACGCCGTAGAGTCCGATCACCGCCATTAGCAGGGCCAGGCCGGCGAAGATGCCGAGCAGGGTTACCACGAAGCGGCGCGGGGCGAGTGAGGCGGAGACCAGGTCAGACATCAATTTTATTTGGGAGACGGCAAGGGATGGGTCGACGGCGCGGACGGTCTCACGCAAGGGGCCGGCGAGACGCGCGGGGCCGGCGTCGGTGCGGGCTACGAATGTTGTGAACGGGAAGCTGAAGGATTGCTGGAGCAGCGGGTAATAATACCTGCCTTTTACGACGTCGCCGGCGAGATCGGAATTCTTGGTGTGGCCGACGACGCCGACAATTATCGCCCAGGGTGTTTTTGGACCACCATTGCGCATGTGTTGGCCGATGGGGTCCTGATTGGGCCAGTATTCCCGGGCGAGCGTTTCGTCGATCAGGGCGACGGGGGTGGTGTTGGAACGGTCCTGATCGGAGAACACGCGGCCGCTTTTCACGGGGATTTTCATGGTGGCGAAGTAGGCGGGGCTGACGAATCCGATGTCGCCGTGGGGGCCCGGATCGCCGGGGGGTGAGGGGCGTCCTTCAATGGAAAATGACGCGGAACCGGATTGGTTGGTGAAGGGAACCGCGACGGCCGCAGCGACGTTGGACACGCCGGGGAGAGTGGAAAGGTGATCGAGGACGGTGTTATAAAACGCGATCTGCTTGGCGGCATCGCGATATTGAGCGTCGGGCAAAGTGACCGCGCCGGTGATCAATCCTTCAGGTTGGAAGCCGGGATTGACATCCTGGAGCGACGCCAGGCTGCGGAGGAATAATCCAGCGCCCACCAGCAGGACCAGTGCGAGCGCCACTTCCCCGATAACTAATCCGGCGCGCAGCTTCTGGCGGCGAAGGCCAGCGGAGCCGGAGCGGCCGCCTTCACGAAGAGCATCGAAGCGATCGAGCCGCGAGATTTGCCAGGCGGGCGCGATGCCGAACAGGATACCGGAGGCGATGGCGGCGAGGGCGGTGAAGAGCAGAACGGTTGGGTCCATGCGGATATCCAGGGCGACGCTCGAATTCGCCGGCGCTAGCGCGAGGAGTCCGCGGACGCCGGCAAAAGAGAGCGCGAGCCCGACCATGGCGCCGGCGGAGGAGAGGACCAGGCTCTCGGCGAGGGTTTGACGAATCAGGTTCCAGCGGCTGGCGCCGAGGGCGGCGCGAACCGCGATTTCCCGAGACCGTCCGGAAGCGCGCGCGAGCATTAGGCCGGCGATGTTGGAACAGGCGATCAGTAGGACGAATCCGACGGAAGCGAGCAGCACCAGCATGGGGGTTTTGGTGTCGCCCGAGATGTAGTCGGTGAAGGGGATCAGGAACATGCCCCAATCCGCATCTTTCGCGAAGGCGCCGGCCCGGGTGCCGTCGTTGCGCAGGCGATTGGTGAGCACCTGCACGTAGGCGTTGGCTTGTTGGAAGCTGACGCCGGGTTTCAGGCGCACCATGGCGTTATAACTCTCGTTGAAGCGATTTCCGGGGCTGTAATCCTCGGCTGCCAGCCCGAGGGGCACCCAGAGATCGGTAGCGGCGGGCCAGCGGAACTCAGGGCCCATCACGCCGATTATGCGGTAGGGCAGGCGGTTCAGCTCGATGGTGCGGCCGAGGACGGAAGGGTCCTGGCCGAAGAGGCGCTTCCAGGCCGCATAGGAGAGCACGACAACTTGATTCGCTTTAGGGCGGTCTTCTTCGGGCTGGAAGACGCGGCCGAGGCGCGGTTTGGCGCCGAAGACATCGAACCATTGTTGGGAGACGGTGGCGCCTTGCAATCGTTCGGGCATCCCTGAGCCGGTGTAGTTGTAGTCACCCTGGCCGAGGAGTGCGCCGGATTCGAAAAGTTGGGTGCTCTTCTGGACGTCGGAGAAATCGGGTACCGAAACGCCGATGCTTTTCAATGCCAGCTTTTCGTATTTCACCCGGACGGAGACGATGCGTTCGGGCTTCGAAACGCCGGCGGGGTTTAGAAGAACCTGATTCACGACGCTGAAAATTGCCGTGTTGGCGCCGATGCCGAGAGCGAGCGCGGCAATGGCGGTGAGGCTGAAGGCGGGGCTTTTCGCCAGGGTGCGGATCGTGATGCGGAGAGTGGGTGTCATGAGCGCGGTCCTTTCTGTTAGATACGCAGAAGCGGGGCTAGAGATCCATTGGGTTTACATATGTTTTATATACTCGGCAGGTTAGAAAAGGTAACGAACTACCGGTCGCTCACGCTCGCGGTTCGGTAGCGGCGTAGGACAGCTTGGGCTTTTTCTGACGGGGGGCCGTCGGAATCTTTGTAGAAGGCCAGGATGTTGGCGCGCAGGGCTGGTGGGATGTCGGCGGCTTTGTCCAGGTGATCCAGGAGTTTTGCGTAGGTTTCGTCCGCCATTTTGTAGTCGCCGCGGCGGGTGGGGCGGCCGATGTCGAAATTTTCGTTTACCAGTTGAAGGCGGTTCTCTTTCACGTCGAGCAGGAGCAGGTGGTAGCGTTCTTTGCTGTCATCGAAGCTCGAGATGAAGATCTTTTCCACCTGGGGCGTCGGGACTTTGAAGGCCAGGGCTTTGAATGGTCCGATCTTTGGGACCAGGCGAAAAAGGAAACCGAGAAAACGGGCGCCGAGGCCGGGGCGTTGATATTTGCTGTCCCATTCTTTGTTGTAACTCGCGCGCGACATCCGGTAGACGAATTTGCCGCGGGACATACCGGCTTGGAGCTGTTGTATTTGTTTTTTCCTGGCGGACCAGGCGACCTTGGTCATTTCGGGAATCACCTGGCTGACGGTGAAGCGGAAGGTTCCGAGCGCCAAGTCGAGATCTTTAAACAGGCTTGGCAGGGGGACGGCGTAAGTATCTTGAAAGGCGCGTTCGAGCAGCGGCTTCGACACCTGAAATCCGATGAAATCGTGATAACTTTCCGGGGCGTATTTGCCGCGCGCGACTTCGATTACATCGAATCCGAATTCGGTTCTGAGATGAGCGCTGGGATTGTCTTCATAAGTGACATCGGGACCGAATTTTCGCTCGAGCCTGGGATAGAGCACGGGCACGGAGCGATTTACGCCCACGGGGTGTCCTAAGTTGTCCGCGGCGTAGTGGCCCAGGGCGCCTAAGGCGAAGGCATATTCGTTGACGTCTTGGGAGTCGCGGAGCAGCGCGGTCACGAAATCGCCACTGCGGACGTAGTGGACCAGATCGCTAAAAAACTTGCTCCCAAATGGATAGTAGCCCATGTCCTGGATGATGGCGCCGCCATAGGCGTAGGCGTGGGCCTGACGCAATTGGTCGTCGGTGACGCCGGGGAAACGGGCTTGGAGTAACGGCTTGATTTCAGTGGGCCAGTTACGATCGATGATGGCTTCGTGAGTGAGAACGGAGTAGGCGCGTAGGGGCAGAACGGACGCCAGGATCAGGAGGATTATTGGGAGACGGGCCATCGGCGGCTCATTTTGTAGACTCGCGGGGAGGGGAAAGCGTACAGATGAAGACGGGTTGGCAGGCGAAAGCGCCTGCCCCACTGGGGCCAACGTGGAGCAGGCGCTTCCGCCTGCCAACCGATTTTCCAGCCCCACGGAGAGGGGCGGGATGTCACGAATAGCGTTCTGGGATCACTCTGTTGATGGGAGGTACTCCCAAGTAACAGGTACCATTGGCGGTTTCTAAGCGTCGGTGAAAACTGATATCCTGATTTGCACACGGCGTTTTGTAATGTAAGCGAATGATTGCGCAGTCCCTAGTCGCCGACCGGTACGAGATCAAAGAGGTTCTCGGTGAAGGCGGGATGGGTGTCGTTTACCGTGCCATTGATGTCAAAACCAAGAGCTCGGTGGCTTTTAAGACCATGCGCGATGTCTCCGATCCCCTTGCGGTGGAGTTATTTAGCAAGGAATGGAGCGTGCTTGCCAGCATCAGCCATCCCAACATAGTAGACATCCGGGACGTTGGGGAAATCGATGACCATGGCATGAAGAAGCCCTTCTTCGTAATGCCGCTGCTGCCTGGCGCCACGCTGTCCAAATTGATTGAAACTTCGAGTTCCCGGCTGACCGTGGAGCGGGTGGTGGCCATCATCACGCAGGTGTGCCGGGGATTGCAGGCGGCGCATGAGAAGGGGCTGGTTCATCGCGACATCAAGCCGAGCAACATCTTCGTGATGGAGGACGACACCGCCAAGATCATCGATTTCGGCGTGGTGTACCTGGCCGGTTCTCATTCCGTTACCGGGCAAAAGGGCACCTGGCAGTACATGGCGCCGGAGCAGATTGAGATGAAGCCGGCATCGCCCGTTTCCGATATTTTTTCGGTGGGCGTGGTGTGTTACGAAGCTTTGACCGGACGCAAGCCGTTCGCCTGCAAAACTCCGGCGGATACGGCCGAGGCGGTGCGGCGGCGCATTCCTCCGCCGATCACGGAGATCAATCCGGCGGTTTCGCAGATCGTGAGCATGGTGATTCACAAGGCCATGGCCAAGGCGCCGATCCATCGTTTCTCGAGCGCGCGCGATTTTGGCGACATCCTGCAGAAGGCCTATCACAACCAGCCGATCGAACGTTTCGATTCCTCGAAGATCCAGCCGCGCATTGAGCGGGCGAAGAAGACTTTTGCGGAAGGCGACAGCGAGTTCGCTTCCGAGATCCTGACCGAGCTGGAGACAGAAGGCCATATCGATCCGGAGATCGCGCTGCTGCGGATGAAGATCGATCAATCCACGCGGCAGAAGAAGATCCGGCAGTTGCTGGAAGCGGCGCGAACCCGGGTGGAACAGGACGAGATTCCTCTGGCGCTGGAAAAACTGCAGGAGATTCTGGAGATTGATCCGGAAAACGCGGACGCGCACGCCATGCGCGGCTCCATTGAGAAGCAGCGCAACGAGCGGCAGATCGAGAGCTGGATCAGTTTGGCGCGGCGCCACCTGGAGCGGCATGACTTCACCGAAGCGCGCCAGGCGTTGAACGAAGTTTTCAAGATCCGGCAATCCGATCCCAGCGCGCGGGAGCTGCTGCGGGAAACGGATCAGCGAGAAAAGGATGCCGGCCGCATTCAAACGGAAAAAGAGCAGCTTTACGGGTCGGCGCTGAAGGCTTATAACAATGGCGAGATCAGCACCGCGTTGAGCAAGCTGGAGCGCCTGTTGGACCTGGGGCGGAAGGCTCCGGACGCTTCGGTTCCGGACCGCGATTCCGTTTATCAAGGCTTCTACAACCAGATCCGCTCGGAGCGCGACAGCATCCATAACGCTTACGAGGAAGCTCGGCGGAATCTCTCGGAGAAGAATTTCGCGCGGGCGCTGGAGATCTGCGACGAATTTGTCGCCAAATATCCGGGAGACGCGATTTTTCAGGCGCTCAAGCTGGAGGCGGTGGAACAGGGGCGGCAGGAGCTATCGGCGTATATCGCCGAAATCGGCAAGCGGGTAGATGCCGAGCCGGATCTGGATCGCAAGGTGAATATCTTCAAGGAAGCCTGCGAGCGCTATCCCAGCGAGCTGCAGTTCCAGCAATCGCTGAAGCTGACGCGGGAGCGGCGCGACCTGGTGCAATCGATTGTGGCCAAGGCGCGGCACTACGAAGAGAAGAATCTGTTCACGGAAGCGGTGGGCCAGTGGGATATTTTGCGGAACATCTATCCGAAATATCCGGGGATCGAGGTGGAAGTGGGCCAGTTGATGAAGCGGCGCGATCAACAGGCCAAGGAGGAATCGAAAGCGCGGCTGATTGAGGAGATCGACCGGGCCCTGGATGGGGGTGATTTCGCCCGTGGAAGCGATTTGTCCGCAAAAGCGCTGGCCGAATATCCACAAGATCACGAACTGACTGGCCTCGGAAGATTGGCCCGGCAAGGATTGGAACGCAGTTCTGAAGCGCGAACGCTGGCGCAGGACGCGCAGGCGCTGTGCGCGGAGGGTCACTTCGAAGAAGCGGTAACGAATTTGCGTCGCGCACTGGAGCTGGACGCTAAGAATCGGGCCATCCGCGAGGCACTGGTGAATGCGCTGATCGGGCAGGCGCAGCCGCTGGTGGAAGTGGATTGGCGGGCGGCCGAGCCGCTGGTTCAACAGGCTTCCGACCTGGACGCGGGCCATCCTGGAGCGCGCAGCCTGCGCGCCGCGATCACCGACATCAAGCGCAAGGAATTTGTATCGCATTGCTTGGCCGAAGCCAGGGATCTGCAGGCCGCCGGTGACCTGGACGGGGCGCTTTCCAAGGTGGATGCGGGGCTGGCCGTGTATCCGAACGAAGTCCGCCTGTCGCAATTGCAAACGACGCTGCAGAACTCCGCACGCGATGCGCGCCGCAGCAAGGAGCGAGCCGGCGACCTGGAAGCGCTGCGCGGGATCCGGCAGAAAGTGGAGCAACCGGGCGCCGCGGAGGAAATGGGTTCGCTGCTGGAGCAATCGGTGACCATCCTCGAAAAACATCCGGACGATCCGGAGATCGGCTCGCTGGCGGCGGAAATACAGCATTGGGCGAGCGCCTCGGCGGCGACGCGAGTGACCGGGCCTCCGAAGCCGGCGTCGGATTACGCGGCGACGGTGATTTTAGAACCTAGCGCGGCAAAGCAGAGCGTGGAACAAGCCTCCGCCTTGTCAACTGGGCAAGCCGGAGGTTTGCCCCACACTGTTCAGGAACCGCTTGCCGGCGCTGAGAAGCCGGCGGTCGCAGAAACTGAAAAGAAGCCGGAGCAGAAGGCGCAAGCGGCGAAGCGGCTTTCGCCATTGCATGTCGCGATCATCCTGGGGATTTTGGTGGTGGCCGCAGCGGCCATCATTTTTACTTACATTCGAAATCGCGCCAAGCCGCAGCCGGCACAGACAGCGGGGATAGCGAAGATCTCAACCAGCATCCAAACGACGCCCGCGGACGCTACGGTGAGCGTGAACGGCGAGACGCACTCAGGAAGCATGGACCTGGATTCCAACGCGACGTACGATGTAGTGGTTTCGCGCGCCGGCTACAAGACGCTGCACGAAGCGGCCAAGCATCCGGAGGCGCAGTGGAATTTCACTCTGGAGCCTGAGCCGGTGCGCCTGCATTTGTCCACGGCGGAAAAATCCGGAACGATTTTCGTGGATAACGCTGAAAAAAGTCCGCTTACCGAGGGCATGCCGGATCTGGAGGTTCCCGCCGATGGAAACGAGCACGCCATCGCGCTGCGCAATGGGAACAAAGAGATCCTGTCATTTACTTTCGCCGCGAAACCTGGCGAAACACCGCGGGTGAGTGCACCGAAGCCGAACGATCTGATTATCGTGAGCAGCCTGGGCACCGAGACCACGGTTTACAGCGGCTCAAATTCCTTGCGCGCGAATCTGGCGGGTCAGGAACCTCAGCCGATTCCGGCCGAGGGCCTGAAGCTGACTGGTGTGAGCACCACCAACAATGAACTTACATTCAGCAACAAGGATGTTCCGAAGATTTTGATCGACCTGGGCAACGCGCCGGTGCTTTATGTGGGGCTGAATGCGGATACGAACGTGGCATACCTGGCTGTTCAATCGAATGTGCAAACGTCCAAGCTGTTCGTGGATGGGCGCGAGGTAAGGCCGAACAAGCCGGGGAATTGGCCGGCCGTGGTTCGCAAACCGGGACAGCATACGGTGAAGGTGACCGCCGACGGATACGACGATTACACCCAGCAGGTGGAATTCGTGAAGGACAAGCCGGTCCAACTGGCGGTGGAATTGAAACCGAATGTGGTGGCCTCGACGGCGTTCTTAAATATTGAGGGAGGCACGCCCGGCGCGGAAGTGCTGGTGGACGGCGTCTCGGTGAAAACGCTGGATACATCCGGCGCGGCCAGGCTCGAAGTTACACCGCAGTCGCACAAGATCGGCTTCCGGAAAGAACATTTTGAATCGACAGACGCGGTGACGCGCGTTTTTACACGGGGGCAAGAAGTAAAGCTGGGAGCGGCCGATGCCAAGCTGAAGGAGATGGGCCGGCTGCAGTTCCAGGTGACGCCGCAGGACGCCCAGGTGAGTTACCAACGGAGCGATCGCAAAGAGATTCAGCACGCCAAGGGACGCGACGTGGTATGGGTGCCGGAAGGGAAGTACGCGATCACGGCGGAGGCGCCGGGATTTACGGCGCAGTCGAAAAATGATGTCGCGGTTACCGCGGGTCAAGTGGGCACGGTGGAGCTGAAACTGGAGCCGGCGGCAGCGAAGAAAACGGCCGAAGCCGCGCAGGAGACAGGCGGCAAATCGCTTTTTGAAGATCCGTCGGAACTGAAGTCCGAGGGCGGCTGGTTGAAGGCCACGGGTCCCGCGGAATTTGTTTATTTGAAAGCCGGTGCGCCGCGCAGCTTTAACTTAACGTTCTCGGATCCGGGGAAAAACGTTTTCGGCAAGCAAAAGAAAATGGAGTGGGTGGTGGACTTCGAAAGCGACAAGCAGAAAGTGGTCTACCAATTCGATGGAAACAAGTTCGAACGCAAGGCCACCGCGGGTGGAAAGCACTCGAACACTTCCATGGCGTGCAAGGCGACGGATTCGGCGTTCCAATTTTTTATCGTGATTCAACCGGGGAGCGTCGAGGTGAAATCGCCTGGCTGCGAGAAGGCGGACATGTACGAATCGCCCGACCATGATCTTACTAAGGGCAAGGTTGGGGTCAAGCGGGATATTGAGTTTGTGATTCGGTAACTTTGGTTCGCAGGCGAAGCGCCTGCGCCACTTGTGCGCTACTTTAATCCTTTCGCGGTGGTCTGGTGTTCTTCCAAGGCCGGGATTGTTTTAGATGCGAATTGTTTCACATCTGGGTCACTGCCCGATTTCGCTTCCTGCTGGAAGTCGCGAACATCCTGTTCTTTCATCGCGTCCTTGAGGTACGCGCGGTCGAAATCGGAGCCCGACAGCTTGGCCAGTTTGTCGACTTTCGATTGGCGCTTGGAGTCGAGTGAATCCGGAACGGGGATGTTCTCTTTGGCCGCGATGGCTTTCAGTTCCTGGTTGGTTTTCGAAACATCGTCGATCATCTTCTGCGCGAACTGTTTGACGGCGTCGCTGGAAGCTTTCTGGACCGCCAGTTTGCTGAGCTCGACTTCGGTCAAGCCGCCGGCGAAAGCGTCTTTGACGAAGCGTTTTTCGTCGATCTTGTTGGCATTGTGCTGGTCATCCTGTTGGGTGATGTCCTGCGGGTAGCCGGGACGGTCCATCGGGTTGGTGGTGCGCTGCATGCCACCGGGAGGCTGGCCTACTTGGGCCTGCAAAACGATTGCGGCGAATACTGAACCGAGCAGTAGACTTGCTCGCATAGATTCTCCCTTCTGTCTTTAGACGCGCGCCGGCCGGCGCCACGCATAGGGAGGTAACGGTGACAGCTAGGCTAACTTCAATCGTCTAACGTCGATTTTCTGGTCGTCGAAAACACCGAGACCGAGTTGACCCGAGATCTCGATGTGCTCCACCTGGCAGTTCAGAAAACTACTGGCGGGATCCGGCTTGGATAGCGCGATGGATGGCATTCCCATAGCGGCGCGTTTGGCGTCGATGGTTTTCAAGCCGGTCTTGTCAAGCGCCACGGGATCGGTCGCGAAGTACATGGTTTTGTGCTCCCACATGAACTGCGGGCGGGCGCCGGGGCCGCCGTGATAGGAGGCCTTCACGCCATCGCAGATGTGCAGGACGGCTTTTTCGCGGATCACGGGCAGGCTGACTACCGAGGGAATAAAAACGCCGCAAGCATTTAGCGTGGGAGTGAGATGGCTTCGATTGACGTTGTTCACCATGCCGTGCGACATGTTCTTGAGAGCGATGGTGACGCCGGCGGACTGGTGATGTTTCAAGACGGGCAGATTGATGAGCTTGTTGATTTTAGTGGTTACGACTTTGCACACGTAGGAGCGGCGGAAATGCGGATCGTTGAGATTTTCGCCGGGTTTGATCAAAGCCATTTCCATGAAGTGATCGGGATCATAGCCGCCCATGTCCAACTGGACCTCGTCGTATCTTTGGGAGGCGAACTCGAAACGGACTCCGGGTGGAATCCACTTATCGATACCGGCTTCATAAGTTTCGTCGTGATAGCGATTGAACACGATCACGTCCGACGCCGGCACACCGGCCTCCTTGAGACCGTCCAGGATGTTGTGCAGGACCGTGGCATCGGAGCACAAGTTCTTGCCGCCCACCGGGCTGACTTTGATGCCGACCACGTCGCCTTTTTCGAAGAGAAAGCGCCAGGCATCGGTCCAGGCCGGAGCGCCGGTGAGGGAGGTGATGCCTTTTTCCATCATCTGGCGGATGGGTTGTGGCTGGTAGATGTTCTGCGCGATGCAGCCGGAATGCTCCACCGCGACGACGCGGCCGGGGAAGGGGCCGGGCATGCCGGGCTTCGAAGTGGAGGCTTTGCTGTGGGTTTGGCCGAGGGCGGCGGCGCCGGCGAGAGCGGCGGAGCGGAAAAGATCGCGGCGGTGGATCTGCATGGATCTTATTTTACAGGGAAATGAATTCGTGATCTTCATTGGGTTTGGTGGGATAAGATATTCGGAAGCCTATGTGCATGCCAATTCGTGCGTGGATAGCATTCGCGATGATATTGCCGGCCGCCGCCGATCCGGCGATGACCTTCAAGACGACCAATGCCTTCGAAGTTTTTGCGGAAGGCGACATCACTCCCGATACGCCTGCGGTGTTTACGGATTTCCTGCAGCACAACGGCGCATTTCGTCAAACTGTGATGTTCAATTCGCTGGGAGGAAATCTTGTGGCCGGGCTGGCGCTGGGGCGGGAAATCCGGCGCGCGGGTTGGAATACAACGGTCGGAACGCCGGGGCTCAGTTCGTTCGTTTCGAATCCTGGAGAGTGTTCCAGCGCGTGTACCTTCGCATTTCTCGGTGGACGGATACGATCGATCACGGCCGGCTCTAAAGTTGGCGTGCATCGCTTCGTTGGTGTGCAGGGCGATGTGGAACAGATTACGCAGCAAGTGGCGGGGGCTCTGGTGGCTTATATCCGCGAGATGGGCGTTTCCACTGAGATGTACACGCTGGCGACCGAGGGAACTCCGCAGGAAGCCAAATATCTGGATGCCGACACACTGACGCGGTTAAAGATTACGACCAAGGAAGTGGTGGATGTAAAGATGGCCGACGAAAACGGGGTGTCGGTGGTGCATCTGACGGACAGCGACAGCGGCGGAACGACGTACGGGCACGTGGATTTCTACTGCAACGGGCCGCGGCTTCTGGCGCGCGTGTATTTCCCGCCGCCGGCGATCGCGTTCAATTCTTCGCAGTTTACGCTGGAGTGGGTTTCTTCCACTCTTTTGAATGTTGCCGACCGCGAACTGACCATTCCTCCCGCTGAATACAGATACCGGGGTGCAGACTCGAGCAAAATCTGGATCGACGTCAACGTGACGCATGCATTGCTTGAGAATTGGATTATTCCGGCGACTTCTATTGGAGTGAGGTTGATCCAAATTCCGGGATTGGCTCTCGGCGGCAAAGTGGACCGCGTGGGGAGTGTGAGCACGCCGCTGCCGGGCGCGTTCCATACGCTGGTCGAGACTATGGAGAGGTCCTGTCATTGAATTCGTGCGTTCACACGAGTGTGAACGCGGCACGCTGAGAGCGTGCGCTACTGCGCTTCGCTCAGGCGCTTCTTTTTGTAGTCTTCGTACTGCTTCTTTAGCGCGGGATCTTTGGGCGAGGGATAGATTTCGCTGGATTTATATTTGCCGGTCTTGATCATCATCTGAGTCCATTCGTCGTGAATGTGAATCTCATCGGCGTTTTTCACGATCTGCTGCACCAGGTGCGGCGGGATGAAGTAGACTCCTTCGCGATCTCCGAAAACCACGTCGCCGGGCATTACCGTGGCGCCGCCGATTCGAATTGGAACGTTGATGCCGGTGAGCATGACGTTTTCGATGGGAGTGGGGTGAACGGAACGAAAATATGCAGCCATATCGATGGGAAAGATGCCCTCCAGATCGCGCACGCTGCCGTCGATCACCATGCCGGCCTTGGTGGTCTGATAGACATAAGTTGCCAGATTGTCGCCGACGAAGGTGCCGCCTTCTTCTTTGCCGAATAAGTCGACTACGATGACATCGCCGGGACCCAGCATGTCCAGAACATATTGATTGCCGTTACGTACGCCGCGTGCCTTGGCGTGGGCGTCTAGCACTTCGTTGACATCCGGGCGGAAAGGCATGAACTGCGCGGTTACGGCGCGTCCGATCAGTTTCTTTTCCGGATGCAGGATCTGCCAGTGGCCTTCGTACTGGTTTTTGTAGCCGACGCGATCGAGGATGGTCCACACCTCTTCCGCGCTCATGGCTTTGAATTTCTCGAGCAGCGCGTCGGGCACTTTGGGGCGGCCGTCGGCGAATCGCTCGAAGGGATTCTTAGCGGTATACTCGATGGTCTGGTCGCGGTTGAAGGTAAAGACTTGCGCTTGGCCGGCGATTCCCGCGAGAAGCGAAATGATCAGAAGGGCTTTCGATCGCATAACTTTCTCCCGGAAGAGAATATCATGAATCGAGCAGGAGGAATATGAACCGAGCATCGCGTCGAGGATTTTTGAAATCGGGCGTGGCCGTGGCGGCAGGTACGTTTTGGGCCGACCAGACTCTGGATGCCTTGATGCAGCACACGAATACGGCATCGCGTCCGAGCGATTTGAAGATCACGGATCTGCGGGTGGCCACCGTGGCGCGCGCGCCGATGACGTGTCCGGTGCTGCGGATCGACACCAACCAGGGAATCTATGGGCTGGGCGAGGTGCGGGACGGCGCATCGAAGACCTATGCGTTGATGCTGAAGAGCCGCATCCTGGGCGAGAATCCGTGCAATGTGGACAAGATTTTCCGCAAGATCAAACAATTCGGGTTTCACGCGCGGCAGGCCGGCGGCGTGTGCGGAATCGAGATGGCTCTGTGGGATCTGGCCGGCAAGGCTTACAACGTTCCGGTGTACCAGATGCTGGGCGGGAAATTTCGCGATCGCATCCGGATTTACGCCGACACCGTGGAATCGGAAGACCCCAAGATTTATGGCCAGCGCTTGAAGAATCGAATGGAGCAGGGCTTCACCTGGCTGAAGATGGACCTGGGAATCGATTTGATCCAGAAACAGCCGGGGATGGTGACGCATCCCCTGGGCATGGATCCGACGCGCGATGTCACCCAGGTGCAGCATCCGTTTACAGGCATCGAGCTTACCGACCGCGGCGTGGCGGCCATGGCCGATTACGTGGCTACGGTGCGAGAGATCATTGGAATGGACGTGCCGCTTTCGGCCGATCACTTCGGGCACATCGGCGTCAATTCGTGCATCAAGCTGGGCAAGGGACTGGAGAAATACAACATGGCGTGGCTCGAAGATATGATTCCCTGGTATTACACGGACCTCTGGAAAAAAATCACGGACGCCATCGATGTTCCGACGCTGACCGGCGAGGATATTTATCTGAAGGAGCCGTTCACCGAGCTGTGCAGGAATCACGCCGTGGATTTAATTCATCCTGACCTGGCCACCGCCGGTGGAATTCTTGAGACCAAGAAGATCGGCGACATGGCGCAGGAATACGGCGTGGGGATGTGCATGCACTTTGCGGGAACGCCGGTTTCCTGCATGGCGAACGTCCACTGCGCGGCGGCCACCGAGAATTTCCTGGTGCTGGAGAATCACTCTGTCGAAGTTCCCTGGTGGGGCGATCTGGTGGAGGGCGTGGAGAAGCCGATTGTGAATCGCGGCTTCATCAAGGTTCCCGAAAAGCCGGGGCTGGGCGTGACGCTCAACGAGGAAGTGATGAAGCAGCACCTGTTTGAACCGGGCTATTTTGATCCGACGCCGGAGTGGGACAAAGAGTCGAGCCACGACCGGCTGTTTTCGTAAGGAGAGGCATGAATAAAACACTTTCAGTTCTTTTTGTATCCGTTGGCTGCTTCGCACAGAGCCAATACGATTTGGTTTTGCAGGGCGGCCACGTTATTGACGCGAAGAATAATTTGAGCGCGGTGCGGGACGTGGCCATCCGTGACGGTAAGATCGCCGCCGTGGCGGAGCACATCGATCCGGCGCAGGCGGCGAAGGTTGTGGATGCGCGGGGGCTGTACGTTACTCCTGGCCTGGTGGATATCCATGTGCACGTTTTCGCGGGCACGGGAGAGCGGGGATCCTACGCGGGAGACCTGAGCGTGTATCCGGACGGATTCACTTTCCGCGCCGGGGTGACCACGGTGGCCGATGCCGGCTGCGCAGGCTGGAGGAACTTTGAGGATTTCAAACAGCGCGTGATCGACCGATCGAAGACTCGCGTGCTGGCGTTTTTGAATATCGTCGGCGCGGGCATGCGCGGGACGTCGTATGAAAATAGTCTTGAGGATATGGAAGTGTATCCATCCGCTCAAATGGCGCTGCGCCACAAGGGATTGATCATCGGCATCAAGACGGCGCACTACGCAGGGCCGGAGTGGACTCCCGTGGAGCGCGCAGTGGCCACTGGGACCATCGCCAATATTCCGGTGATGGTGGATTTTGGAGCAAACCGGCCGGAGCGTCCCATGAGCGAGCTGGTGACCAAGAAACTTCGGCCCGGCGACATTTATACGCACTGCTATTCCGGGTTGAGAAACGAGCAGACTGAAGATGGGCATGTGAATCCGGCGATGTTTGAGGCTCGCAAGCGCGGCGTGATTTTCGACGTGGGCCACGGGGGCGGAAGTTTTTTGTGGCGCATCGCCGTGCCGGCCATGAAGGAGGGTTTCCCGCCGGATTCCATTTCGTCGGACCTGCATACCGGCAGCATGAATGGCGGCATGAAAGACATGCTGAACATAATGAGCAAGTTTCTGCTGCTGGGCGAGTCGCTGGACACGGTAATCGCGCAATCGACATGGAATCCGGCGCGCGAGATTCATCATGAGGAGCTGGGGAATCTTTCGGTGGGTTCGGGCGCTGACGTAGCGGTGTTGAGGCTGGAGAACGGGGATTTCGGGTTTATCGATACCGGTGGAGCGAAAGCAATCGGGCATCAGAAATTGGAGTGCGAGTTGACGCTGCGCGACGGAAAAGTGATGTGGGATCTGAACGGCATTGCGGCACCGGATTGGCAGTCTGTGCCGGTGCGGAAAACGCCCTGAAAAACACGGGTTGGCAGGCGGAAGCGCCTGCCCCACAATTTTTAGGTAAGGCTTAGTGGGTTAGGTCGTAGATGAAGTAATTCATGGCTACGCGGAACGCCAGCGACGACCATTTTTCCAGGTAGCGCGGCTCATCGGCGCACTCCCAGGCATCGCCCAGATCCATGTTGTGGCAGATCACTACCATGATGCGGCCCTTGTCGTCGCGGATGCAGCGCCAGTGCGGAACCTTGCCGCTGGGGCCTTTTTCGTAGGTGATGCCGGTCTCGAAAAACTGCGCGCCGGGAACCTGGAAGCGCTCGTCGAGATCGAAGAGGGTGTGGAAGATCGGATCGTTGTCGGGAATCTCTTCGACGGCGCGGCCGGGCAGCACTTTTTTCATGCTGTTCATGAAGGTGGACCATTCTTCATCGCCGTGAAAATCGTCGCACATGAAGAATCCGCCGCGCATCAGGTAATCGCGGAATTGCGCGGCTTGATCATCCGGCAGCAGCCAATGCCCCACTTCGACGCCGTACAGAACGGGCCAATTATAAACGTCGTCGGTGTGGTCGAATTCGGTCACCTGCTCGGCCAGGCGCGTGTCGATGCGGGTGAGGCGGCGGACGGCGGCCAGCAGATGGCGGTCCGAGCGCGGGTAATCCATGGTCCAGTAGCCGGGAAACTCGCGGCCGTTGCGCATCATCAGGCGCCGCTGGGGATAGCCGTAAATATCGGGATAGCGGAGCCGGGCGCGGACCCATTCCGTTTTGGTGCCGAAGTCGGGCGGGATGGGAAAATTTTCGTACTCGATGGCCGGATATTCTTTGAAGGGCCGCTGCGCATGCAGCACGCCCCAAGCGGAAACCAGTCCAAGAAAACCAACCGCGAGTGCGGTACGGGGACGCATAAACAACGCTCGTTCGTTGGTCTCAGAATAACACAGGGATATAAACCAGGCGTCGGCATGAGCGCCGGGTAGTGGGTCAGTTTGAGGATGTGGCGCACGCACCCATGCGTGCCGTGTTCGCACTCTTGCGAACACCGGAGTGCGGGTAAGTTCAAGGCGTTCACACAAGCGTGAACGCGGCACGCAAGACTGCGTGCGCCACAGCAACTGGTAGCATGGCTCCATGAAGTTTCCGCGATCCAGTGGGATTCTGCTCCACCCCACCAGCCTGCCTGGGCGTTTTGGAGCGGGCGATCTGGGCCCGGAGAGCTACCGGTTCGCGGATTTTCTGGCCGAAGCAGGGTTGCACATCTGGCAGGTGCTGCCGCTGGCGCCCACCGGATACGGCGAGTCCCCGTATCAGAGCTTGTCGTCATTTGCGGGGAATCCGCTGTTGGTCAGCTTGGAAAAGCTGGCGGAGCGCGGTTATCTTTCGGTTCAGGATCTGAACGGCGGGCCGGCTTTTCCCGAAGAGACGGTGGATTTCGAGCGCGTGATTCCGTACAAGTTCAAAATGCTGCGGAAGGCCTTCGAGAAGTTTCGGGCGAGGGCGGAGTTCGAAGATTTCTGCGCACAGCACCGCGCCTGGCTGGACGATTTCGCCCGATTCATGGCGCTCAAGAAGGCCAACGGCGAGAGGGCGTGGACGGAATGGAGTGTCGATGAGGCCGACGCGCGGGAGATTGAGCTTCAGAAATTCTGGCAATGGGAATTCTACCGGCAATGGGGGGAACTGAAAAGTTATTGCCGGACGCGTGGCGTGCGGATGATGGGAGACATTCCTATTTACGTGTCTCATGACAGCGCCGACGTGTGGTCGAATCCCGATCTGTTTGAACTCAACGCGGACGGGAGTTCTATCAAGGTAGCCGGCGTTCCTCCGGATTATTTCAGCGCCACGGGGCAGCTCTGGGGCAATCCGATTTATCGCTGGGATCGGATGCAGGCCAGCGGATATAAATGGTGGATTGAGCGGCTGCGCGCGACGCTCCAGATGGTGGACATGGTCCGGCTGGATCACTTTCGCGGCTTTGAGGGATTTTGGGAAGTTCCGGCCGGTGAATCCACCGCGATCAATGGCCGCTGGGCAAAAGGGCCTGGGGCGAGCTTGTTCGAAGCGCTGGAGGCGGCGCTGGGGGAATTGCCGATTGTCGCGGAGAATCTGGGTGTGATTACGCCGGATGTGGAAGCGTTGCGGCATCAGTTCGGATTTCCGGGGATGAGCGTTTTGCAATTTGCGTTCGGAACGGATCCGCAGGCGCCGACGTTCCGGCCACACAACTACCCGAGAGAAGTTGTAGCGTATACGGGTACGCACGATAACGACACAACGGTGGGATGGTGGCAAAGCCAGGGCGCGGGAGACAGCACGCGCTCGGCGGAAGATGTGGAGCGGGAGCGCGGATTCACGAAGGCTTACCTCAATACGGATGGACAGGAGATCCAATGGGCGTTCATTCGAACGATCATGGCCTCCGTGGCGGACACGGTGATCGTCCCGCTGCAAGACGTGCTGGGGCTGGGAAACGAAGCGCGTATGAATTTGCCCGGCAGCACGAAAGGGAATTGGCGCTGGCGCGCGCGGCCGAATGCGATCACCAAAGAAATGAGGGACCGGCTGAAGCAACTCACAGTGCTGTACGATCGTTAAAGGCAAATTCCATGGAAAAACCTCGGCTGCGGTTCTGGCAGATCTGGAACATGAGCTTCGGCTTCTTCGGCATCCAGTTCGGCTGGGGGTTGCAGATGGCGAACATGAGCGCCATCTACGAATACCTGGGCGCGAGGGCCGATCAGATTCCGATACTGTGGCTGGCGGCGCCGCTAACCGGATTGATTGTGCAGCCGATTATCGGCCACATGAGCGATCACACCTGGGGACGGCTGGGACGGCGGCGTCCGTACTTCCTTACCGGCGCCATCTTGAGTTCGCTGGCGCTGCTGGCGATGCCGACTTCGTCGACGTTGTGGATGGCGGCCGGGCTGCTGTGGATTCTGGACGCGTCCATCAATGTCAGCATGGAGCCGTTTCGCGCGTTCGTAGCGGATCTGTTGCCGGAGGATCAGCGGACACGTGGTTTTGCGATGCAGAGCCTGTTCATTGGCCTGGGGGCGGTGATTGCGTCAGCGCTGCCGTATGTGTTGACGAACTGGATGCATGTTGGCGCGGCGGGAACCGAGGCACACACCATTCCGGTCTCGGTGCGGCTCTCTTTTTATACCGGAGCGGCGGTTTTCCTGGGCGCCGTGCTGTGGACTATTTTCACTACGAAGGAATATCCGCCGCAGGATCTGGACGCGTTTCGAAAAGCCAAGGCCGAAGCCAAAGGTCTGGCAGCGAATGCGCGCGAGATATTTCAATCCGCGCGCGCGATGCCGGTTACCATGCGGCAGCTGGCTTCGGTGCAAATATGCACCTGGCTGGGACTCTTCTGCATGTGGCTTTATTTTCCCGTAGCCGTGGCGCATAACGTGTTTGGGGCGACGAGCGAGACGTCCAGCGTTTATAGAGATGGCGCGGAGTGGGCGGGATTGTGCTTTGGTATGTATTCGGCGGTGTGTTTCGCGTTTTCGTTTGCGCTGCCATGGCTGGCGGGATGGCTGGGACGCAAGAACACGCATTCGCTCTGTTTGTTGTGCGGCGCGGCGGGTTTACTTTCGGTTGCGGTGATTCATGATAAGTGGCTGCTGTTGTTTTCGATGACCGGCGTGGGAATCGCGTGGGCCAGCATTCTGGCCATGCCCTATGCGATCTTGGCGGGATGCCTGCCGGTGAATAAGGTGGGCGTGTACATGGGCATTTTCAATTTTTCCATTGTGCTGCCGGAGATTGCCGCGTCGCTCGGGTTCGGGTGGTTGATGAACCACGTGTTCGATAATAACCGGCTGGCGGCGGTGATCACCGGAGGCATCTTCATGATCCTGGCGGCGATTTTGATGCAGCGGGTGCAGGATCGTACGGCGGTTGCGCCTGCCGGTTTGAAGGCGGTTCCTGCGACATGAGGAGGAACGGGCGTCGGCAGGAGTGCCGACGCGGCACGCTGAGAGCGTGCGCCACGTTTATCGTTGTTGCTGCGCTTCAAGCTGCGCCGGCTGTTACTAAGGTTGATCCGCCTTTTTGGTGGGCGGGCTCTTCTATCAATCCGGTGCGGTTGTTGATTCGCGGGAGTGGACTTACTGGCGCCACCGTCAAAGCTGGTAAGGGCGTTGAGCTGGGCGAGCCGCGCGTGAACGCCAAGGGCACTTATTTATTTGTGGATGTCACTATCAAGCGCGCTGGATCGTATCCGTTGAAGATCACTACTTCCGACGGTTCCACTACGGCTGCGTTCGAGGCGCTCACACCGCTGGCGCGGGAGGGGCGATTTCAAGGATTCTCCCAGGACGATCTTATTTATCTGATCATGCCGGATCGTTTTGCGAATGGCGATCCGGGCAATGACGACCCGGCCGTTTCCAAAGGGTTGTTCGACAGAGGCAAGGCCCGCTATTACCACGGTGGTGACTTGCAGGGGGTGATCGATCACTTGCCGTATCTCAAGGACCTCGGCGTTACCGCAATTTGGCTCAATCCGGTTTACGACAATGCGAATCACCTGAATGAAAAAGAAAAATACGACGGCCAGGCCATCACGGATTATCACGGCTACGGCGCGGTGGATTTCTACGCCGTGGATGAGCATCTGGGTGATCTCGGGAAGCTGAAAGAGCTGGTGGAAACCGCGCATCGAAGCGGCATCAAAATTATTCTGGACATGGTGGCCAATCACACCGGCCCTTATCATCCCTGGGTGGAAGATTCGCCGACGCCCACCTGGTTTCACGGCACGCTGGCGAAACATCTCAATGAAACATGGCAAACCTGGACATTGATGGACCCGCACTCGACGCCTTTTCTGACGGCCTCTACGCTCGATGGCTGGTTCCTCGACATTCTGCCCGATCTCAATCAGGACGATCCGGAAGTGGCGCGCTACATCATCCAGAACACGCTGTGGTGGGTGGCATCCACGGGATTGGATGGCATCCGGCAAGACACGCTGCCGTATGTTCCGCGCAGGTTCTGGCGGGAGTGGTCGGCGGCGATCAAGAAAGAATATCCGAACTTCCGCGTGGTGGGTGAAATGTTCGATGGCGATGCCGGCTTGGTTTCATTCTTCCAAGGCGGCGTGAAACGCTTCGATGGCGTGGATTCAGGCATTGACGCGCTGTTCGATTTCCCATCGTTTTATCCCATTCGCAGGGCGTTTGCGGAAGGCAAATCCATCCGGGACGTGGCTTCGACGCTGGGGCACGATTATCTGTATCCGAATCCGAAGAATCTGGTTACCTTTCTGGGACTGCACGATGTGGCGCGGTTCATGAACGAACCGGGAGCCACGGTGGATGGCCTGAACCTGGCTTTCACTTACTTGCTGACATCGCGCGGGATTCCCATGATTTATTACGGCGACGAAATCGGAATGTCGGGTGGGAACGATCCGGCCAATCGGCGCGACTTTCCCGGCGGATGGAAAGAGGACGCGCGGAACGCGTTTTTGGCGGAGGGGCGCACGGCCGATCAGCAGCGCGTGTTCGAGCACGTGCGGAAGCTGGCGCAACTCCGGCGCGAGTATCCGGACCTGCGCGAAGGCACGCTGAAACAGTTGGGCGTGAGTGACGATGTTTACATCTATGCGCGGGGCCAGGCGATTGTGATGTTGAATAATGGGGCGAATCCAGCGCGAGTGATCGCTCCGGCGGCCAGCGGCACGTGGCGGGATTTGTTGGACGTGGTTGGAAATATCCCGGTACACGACGAAACGCTGACGGTGACGCTTCCGGCGCGTTCGGCGGCCATTCTGGTCCACCGTTGAGAATCAAATCTTCAGGAACCAGCGGCGGCGATACATCACGTACGCGATCAGGTACATGGTGAGCATGAAGGCTACTGAATAGAGCAGGGATGCATTGATGGGACTGGCGATGTTGAGGAACAGGTGGTAGATGCGATCGTGCAGATCGGTCAGGTCCAGGATCTCGGCTCCGAATTCGGAAATCATGTATATGGTGATGGCGTTCATGCCCATGATGACGGCGGGCTTGACGTATCTTTGATAGCCCAGGTGGTCAATGAGCCAGAGGAAGCCGGCGAGCAGAACAAAATCCATCCCAGCCATGAAGAGGGTAAACGAATCGGTCCAGAGTTTTTTGTTAATGGGCAGCCAGTGATCGCAGATCAATCCAACCGCGATCAAAATGTTGCCTAGCAGGAATAGCCAGACGACGCGTTCGCTCAGGGTTCGCTTCAAACGCACCATGTGCCCGGCCATGAGTCCGAGCAGTGTGGTGGCGATAGCGGGCAGAGTGCTGACGATGCCTTCCGGATCCCAGGTGTTGCCTGAATAGTTGTGAGTGCCGAGGACCATGCGGTCAACATAGTGCGCCAAGTTCCCGTCGAGATCCAGGCGGCCGGCGCCATAACCGGGCACCGGGACCAGCGTCATGAGCAGCCAATACGCCGCGAGCAATGAGACCATCCAGATCAGCTGGCCGCGGATGCCTGTGTACAGAAAGATGAGAGAGGCGATCAGATAACAAATAGCGATGCGCTGCAGCACGCCGAGGATCCGGAATGAGGAAAGATGAAACTCCGGAAAGGCATAGATGGCCAGGCCGAAAACAAATAGAATGGCCGCGCGGCGGAAGATTGGACCGAGCAGCCGGCTGCGCGGAACTCCGGCGGCGAGGCGACTGCCGAGGGACAGCGTGATGGAGACGCCGACGATCCAGAGAAATGTCGGGAAGACGGTGTCAGTGAGGGTCCATCCATGCCAGGCAGAATGGCTGAGTGGAGGGTAGGACTTCGGTCCGCCGGCGTTGTTGACCATCACCATGAGGGCCATGGTGACGCCGCGAAAGGCGTCGAGCGAGACCAGGCGCGTGGTTGATGCGGCGGGTGCGGATGATCCCGTGGATGCCGGTTTGGTTACTGTGGCCACGATTTAGTTTGGCACGCGGGTTGTTGGGGACGCAATTGAGTTCGCAGGCGAAAGCGCCTGCGCCACGTATACTGGAATCGTGTTTCATCGTAGGGATTGGCTGAAATTGATGGCGCTGCCGGGTGTCAGCGCGTGGGCGCAGGGGGTTTCTACGCGATCCGTAAAGCCGATGCCCAAGGGCAAGCCTTCCGGTTTGCCGTTTCATGCCAGGTTTACCGATATTGCCGCTGCCGCTGGATTGCGGGCTACTACCATATACGGCGGTATCGACCAGAAGCAGGAGATTATCGAGACCACTGGGTGCGGGGTGGCTTTTTTCGACTATGACAGCGACGGCTGGCTGGATATTTTCGTGCTGAGCGGGACCCGGCTGGAGGGCGATCCTGCGGAGGCCACCAACCGCCTGTACCACAACAATCGCGACGGCACCTTCACCGACGTCACCGACAAAGCCGGATTGCGGCGTACCGGCTGGGCTTCGGGAGTGTGCGTGGGAGATTACAACAACGACGGGCATGACGACCTCTTCGTCACTTATTGGGGACAGAACGTGCTCTACCGCAATAACGGCGACGGCACGTTTACGGACGTCACCAAGCAGGCCGGACTGCTGCATCCGGTCCGCCGGTGGGGTTCCGGATGTACCTTCGTGGACACCAACCGGAACGGCCATCTGGATCTTTTCGTGGGAACTTATCTGCAATTCGATCCGGACAAGGTCCCGAAGCCCGGTGAAAACGTGAACTGTACATGGAAGGGGATTCCGGTGAATTGCGGTCCGCGCGGCCTGCCCCTTGGGCGCTGCTATTTGTATCGCAATAACGGCGACGGAACATTCAAAGACATCAGCGATTCATCGGGAATCAGCAAAGCCGCGGGCAGTTACTGCATGACCGCCGTGGCGGCGGATTTTCACGATAGCGGTTGGCAAGATATTTATGTCGCCTGCGATTCCACTCCCAGCCTGTTGTTCCGCAACAATAAAGACGGGACATTCACGGAGGTTGGCCTGGCCAGCGGCGCCGCGCTGAGTGAGGACGGAATGGAGCAGGCCGGCATGGGGGTGGGCGTCGGCGACGTCAACCTCAACGGGCACCTGGATATTTTCAAGACGCATTTCGCCGAAGACACCGCCGTTCTGTACAAGAACGATGGGGCGGGGAACTTCGATGACGTTACAATTCGCGCGGGTTTAGGCGTGGAAACGCGCTACGTGTCATGGGGAACAGGTATTGTAGACCTGGATAATGACGGGCTCCCGGATTTATTTATCGTAACAGGGAGTGTTTATCCGGAAGTTGAGAAAGTATTGCGTGACTTTCCATATAAAACACCACGTATTGTGTTCCGCAATTTGGGCGGGAAGTTCGAGGAACTTATTGAGGAGGCGGGAAGCGGCGTGGCGGCGGTACATGCCAGCCGAGGCTGCGCGTTCGGGGATTTCGATAATGACGGCGATGTGGATATGGTGATCATCAACATGAATGAGCCGCCTTCGCTGCTGCGAAACGATGTCACGGGAGGCGGCCACTGGCTGAAAGTGAAGCTGCTGGGCGTGAAATCGAATCGCACCGCGCTGGGGGCGCGCGTGACGGTGCATTACGGCGGGAAAATGCAGGCCCAGGAAGTGCTGAGCCAGGCGAGTTTTTATTCGGTGAATGATTTTCGGCTGCACTTTGGACTGGGCGCGGCGGAGCGGGCGGATGTGGAGATTCGTTGGCCGAATGGAGGGAAAGAGAGTCTGGCGAAGGTTGCGGCGAATCAGTTGATTACGGTACGGGAAGGGTCGGGGATTGTGAAGACTGGCTGGTAGCTGGTTGAAGACGCCGGTTGGCAGGCGGAAGCGCCTGCCCCACGCTGCCAACCGAATTTCCTGCACGGCGTCTTCATGACCTTTGTAGGTAGCCGTCGCTATTTTTGCAGGGCGGCGCGGGCGCGGGCCATATTGTCGCGGGCGGTCTGATTGGAGGGGTCGGCTTTTAGGGCGGCCTCGAAAGCGGTGATGGCTTCCCGGAAGTTGCCGGCCATGGCCAGGGCGGCGCCAAGGTTAGTTTCGAGATTAGAATCGTTCGGCTGCAGTTCCGCGGCGCGGCGGAGATAAGGCAAGGATTCCACCAGATTTCCCGCCGAAGCGTAGATGCGGCCAGTGGTCTCCTGGGCCTGGGCATCATCGGGAACCGCTTTGAGATAGATCAGAAGCTCGCGCAACGCATCGCCCGAATCGCCTTTCGCAACCAGGGCGCGCGCCAGATTGAATCTCGCGTTCTGGTATCCCGGGTCAAGCGTCAACGATTTCCGGAATTCCTGGATGGCCTGGTCTACTTTGTCGGTCATCAGCAGCGACACCGCGAGATTGTTGGTGGCTGTCGCACTGGCGGGTTTGATGGCCAGGGCTTGATTCAGGTAGGGGATGGCTTGGTCGAACTTGCCCATGATTTGCAGCACGGCGCCCAGATTGAAGTGGGCCACAAAGTCGGCCGGGTATTTTTCGATCCTTCTCTGCATGACGGCCTGTTGCAGGATGAGGCGGGGATCGTTGTCGCCCGAGGCCTTCGGCAATACCTGCAGCCAAACGTGGCCCATTTCGTCGGTGCTTCGATTGCCGCCCTGGACGCGCTTGGGAGGCCGGTTGGGGTTTCGAGGATTGTTCTCGGTGTTGTCGTAGGTGATGCGCATGGCCACGGTGGTCCCGGCGGGTAGCGAGACTGGATCGCGGTAGGTGTAGGTGGCTTGCCAGTTAATATCCCAATCGTTGATTCTGAGGAGATCGCGGCGGCGGCCGCCGGGGAGTTCCGCCCACGCCTCGATCTGTTTGCCCAGATAGTGGGCGTGCGGATAGATGGCCAGAACATCTACGGCAATAGGAAGCTTTAAATGGTCGGTTACCACAAAATGCGCGTCGCCCGGCGGAATATCCAGCGCGCCGTCGTGTTCCAACTGCAGCAGCATGGGAAATCGACTGGCTGGCCGATCCGAGAAGTAGAGTCCCACGGACACGTCCACCGTTTCGGGTTTTCCGGTGGGCTGCAGGTGCAGATTCACAATCAGGTCCGAGCCCGCCTCCAATTTCCAGCCCATGTCCGGCGGTTCTTCCTGAGGCGGCGAGCCGGGTTTCCAAAACAGGAAATGCGAATCGGGATCGAACTCGCCCGAGACCTCGGTTATGACATCCATGCCGGGGAAGCCGGGCTGGCCATCCTCACCGTCGTGCTGGCGCAGCATGCGGGCGTGATCCACAATCAGATTGGCGTGATGCACCACTCGCTTGCTGCCGGGGCGCAGCTCCATGGCGCGGATCCACTTGGTCTCCTTTAAATCCACCGGGATCACAAAATTCCGAAAAACATCCTGGCCGGAGGCGGGCATGTGAAAGGGCTGGCGCATGTGGAGCACCAGGTCGGGCTGGCCGAGCTGCCAGCCTTCCACGAAATGCGGCGCTGGCGGCAATGCCGCGCGATCGCCTTCCAGCATGCCGGTTTTCGACCAGCGCGCTAATAAATCGATCTGTTCGTCGGTGAGGCGCTTGGCGCCGGCGAAATCGCCGTAACCCGGCGCGGGCGGCCAGGGAGGCATGAAGCGTTTTCCGGTAACGATGGCCATCTGCTCCGCATGTTTGCGGGCGTCCTGGTAGGTCAGCAACGAAAATGGTCCGGCTTCGCCAGGGCGATGGCAGGGGGCGCAGTATTGGAAAAGGATTGGGGCGATGTCTTTGGAAAAGGTGACGCTCTGGGACAAAAGGGGCAGTGAGCACAGAAAGAAAAATGCAAGTTTCAACTTATTGCCGCCCCAACATCACTCCGAGCTCATTCTCCAAGGCTTGTTTGGCGCGAGCGCCCTCGGCGAACAATCGCTTACTGCCCTCGATATCGCCTTTCTGACGCAGCAGCAAAGCCAGTGTGTTGTAGGGACCGGGATTGGCTGGATCCAGGCGGATGGCGGTGCGCAAAGCATCTTCCGCCGGTGCGGCTTCACCTTTTTGCTTAAGCACCGTGCCCAACATGAAGTAGGCGTCGCCATAATCCTGGCGCAGCGCGATGGCCGCCTTCATTTCCTGCGCGGCGCAATCGAAATCTCCAGATTGCCAGCAGGTGATGCCGATCATATAGTGCGCCTCGGCCATCTTGGGATCAATCTGGAGAGCGCGGGCGAATTCCGCGCGGGCGCCGTCGATGTCATCTTTATTTTTGAGCGCGATCCCAAGATTGTAGTGCGCGCCGGCGTGATTGGGGTCGCGAGCGATGAGGTCGCGAAACTCGGGGATGGCCTTGTCCAGCTCCGCTTTCAACAAGTGCGCGAACCCGATGTTGAAACGGGCGGTATTGTTTTCGGGATCGGAGGCCAGCACTTTTTGAAATTCAGCGATGCCATCATCGGGGCGGTGCGTCTTGACCAGCATCAGGCCGAGGCTGTTGCGCGCATCCAGATTGGCGGGAGAAATTTCAACGGCATGCCGGTAGGCGTCCAGGGCGCCGGGTGCGTCTCCAGTTTTTTCCAGAGCGCCGCCAAGATTGGTCCAGGCCAAAACATCGGCGGGTTGCAGGCGGACGGCAGTCTTCAGATGCGGGATGGCATTTTGAAACTGTGCCGAGGCTGCCAGCGCTTGCCCCAGCTTGGATTGGTAGGCGCCGTTCTCCGGATCGAGATTCGCTGCGTTCTGAAGCTCGGCAAGTGCGCCGGCGCTGTCCTTGTCCAGCCACAAGGCGACTCCTAAGTGAAAATGCGCGGGAGCGAATTGCGGGTCGAGTGCAATGGCCTGGTGGAAATGATCCAGCGCTTCGGGGCCGCGATTCAGCACCCGCAGCAGGAAGCCGATCTCATCCTGATAGCGGGGGGATTTTGGGTCGAGCGTCGCGGCTTCCTGATAGGCGGCCAGGGCGCCGACTGCGTTGCCGGCGGCCTTGAGCGCGGAGGCCCGGGCTGCAATCTCTTCCAGAGTGGCCGCGGCGCGGGAGACAAACTGGAAACAAACGACGAGCAACAACACTCGGACGAGGGACAACCATCGCCCGCTCTTCAGCATAACCTTTATTTTACTGAATTAAACGGAGTGGGGCAGGTTGCTTACCCGCGCGCCGATTGCCAATCGGCGCAACATCCGGAGCGGGTTGGCAACCCGCTGCAGGATGGCATCCTGCCCCACTATACTGAGGGAATGTGGCTGGTTTTGCTGCTCGCGATGGATATTGGAGCCACGCATCAAGCGGCCCTGGCGGCATACAAGCAGCATAAATTCGCGGAGGCCGCGGCGCAGTTCACCGAGGCGCTGAAGACCGAAAATCCGGGCAGCGTGGAGTATGGTGAATCCGTGCAGCTGCTGGGCCGCAGCTTGTACCTGGAATCGAAATATACCGAGGCGATTCCCTGGCTCGAAAAAGCGGCGGGCGCAAAAGGAACCACTCCGGAGAACGCCTACATGCTGGGCAACGCCTACATCCTGACCCAGCAGAGTGAGAAGGCTGTAAAGGCTTTCGCGCAACTGTTTCAGGTGGGCGTGGATTCCGCGGCGGCGCATTTGACCACCGCACAAATGCTGATGCACCAGGATCTGGCCACGGATGCTGCCCTGGAAGCGAAGAAGGCGCTGGGAATCGACCCCAAAATTCCGGGAGCGTATTTCATATTGGGCGAGGTGGCGATCTACCAGGCTGACATGGAAGGCGCAGTGGCCGACTTGAAGAAGGAGATTGAGATCAATCCAACCTTTGCGATGGCCCATTACCGGCTGGGCGACGCCTACACTCGCGAGGAGCGATGGGAAGAGGCACAGGGGCCGCTGGAACGCTCGGTGTGGTTGAATCCGAATTACAGCGGACCTTATATCCTGCTGGGCAAAGCTTATCTAAAGCAGAAGCAACTCGGGAATGCGGAGGGTGTGTTGCGGCACGCGCTGCAATTGGATCCCCAGAATCCGACGGCGCATTATATTTTGGGCCAGGCGCTGATGCAGGATGGGAAAACAGAGGATGGGAAGAAAGAACTCGGAAAGTGGCAGGAGTTGAAGAATCGGTGAAACTAGAAACCGACGAGCGTCAGCGAGGCGATGTGCTGCCTTCCTTTACTGTTATTACTTGATTTGATTTCACGCCGGGGAGTTTGTCTACTTGGCCGCTGGGCCAGTGGATTTCCAGATCTGCTTTTTCCTCCGCGCCCAGGCCGAAGTGAACGCGCAGGTCGTTTTGGGACACATAGGACGATCCGCTGCGTACTTCATCCATCTGGCGATGGCCAGGAGTGCTGCAATAAATCCGGGCGCCGATGCCGGAGCGGTTGGATTTCACGCCCACGGTCTTGATCTTGATCCAGTTGTTTTTGAGCGTGCTGTCGCAGCGCAGCAGTTGCGGCACGTCGTTGACGCAATTCACCAGGACATCCAGGGTCCCGTCGTTATTGAAATCGCCAATGGCGGAGCCGCGGCCGGGTACTTTTTCGAGAGCGCCCGGTCCGGCTTCCAGCGTGACGTCGGCGAAGTGTCCGTTGCGCAGATTCTTGTACAGGACCTTACTCTCGCGATACCCTGATTCGATATCGGTCTCGCCCACTTGCGCATACACGTGGCCGTTGGTGACCAGGATGTCCACCCAGCCGTCGTTGTCGAAATCCATGAAACTGACGCCCCACCCCAGGAAGCGAGTGTTCTTTCCGAGACCCGCCTGGAATGTCTCGTCCTCGAATACCAGATTGCCTTGGTTGTGATAGAGGCTGGAGGTGTCGCCGGCGAAGTTGGTTTTCACCACGTCGAAATTACCATCGCAATCGTAGTCGGCGGCGGACACTCCCATTCCCGCTTGCGGCTTGCCGTCCGGACTGTAGGCGACGCCGGCCTCGATGGCGACATCGGTGAAGGTGCCGTCGTGGTTGTTGCGGTAGAGCGTGGACGAAGTGGAATCGTTGGCGACGTAAATATCCGGCCAGGTGTCGTTGTTGAAGTCGCACACCAGGACGCCCAGGCCGAAGGTGCTGGGAGTGTTCAGCACGCCAGATTTCTCGCTGACGTCGGTGAACGTTCCGTCGCCGTTGTTGTGAAAGAGAATATTCTTGCCGCCCTTGAGGCCGGGAGGGCCGCACGGCACCAGGATGCCTTTATAGAGGCAGGGGCCGGATTCGGGCAGCGGCGCGGTCTTGGGGTCGAAATCGATGTAGTTGGCGACGAACAGGTCCAGGTGACCGTCTTTGTCGTAATCCACGAAGGCGCAGCCGGTGTTCCAGCGCCATTGGCCGTTGCCGGGATTGGTGGTGACCCCGGCTTTCTTGGCGACATCGGTGAAAGTTCCGTTGCCGTTGTTGTGCCACAGGGCGCATTCTCCCCAATATGTCACGTAGAGATCGTCGAAGCCGTCGTTATCGTAGTCGCCCGCGCACACGCCTTGCCCCCAACCGGTGCGCGCGACGCCCGATTTTAGAGTTACGTCGGTAAATGTGCCGTCGCGATTGTTTTTGTACAGCCGGCTAACCGGAGCTTCCCCGGCCGGCCATTTGGTTTCGAAGCGGGTGCCGTTCACCAGGAAGATGTCCAGCCAACCGTCGTTGTCATAATCGATGAAGGCGCAGCCGCAGCCGGTGGTTTCAAGGAGGAATTTGCTTCGGTGCTCGGCGCCGAAAGTGGTTTTCGCATTCAGGCCGGCTTCGCGCGCGACGTTGACGAACTGGATGCCCAGGCCGGCGCCGAGGGCGAGTTGGTCGAAAGAAAAGACCGGCAGCGAGGCGCACAGAGAGCGGACAAAGCCGCGGCGGGATAGGATAGGCACGCTCAAAAACAATGGGTCTTTCTTAGTTTAACCGAGCGTCGGCAGGAGTGCGTGCGCACACGGGGATTATGAGCCGGAAACGGCGAAATAACCGTGTTCGGATTGGATGCGTATTCCCTTGCGGCCGCTCGAAACGCGCAGCTTGTGGTACTTGCCATCCCAATTCTTGGGCGATGGCTCATACTCAACGGTGTAATTGGTGCGGGCGTCCGCCTCGGCTTGGCTGATGGCCCGGTTCAGGTCGATGCTCGAGAAGGTGCGGCCGCCGGTGGCGCCGGTCAATATTTCAAGCGAATCGCGATTCAGCATGCCTCGATCGAGATTGACGCCTGGATCCGCCGTGTAGATGGCAATGTTCGACTGCACGAACTGCGCGCCGATTTGCCGCAGGACCGGGCTGCAGTCAAACCAGCCGCGGCCCGGATAGTGAATGGAACTGGGTATTCCGTACGTAATCCACAGCAGTTCTTTGCGGCCAGCCAAGTCCGCCATTTTGGAGCGCATCTCGCCCAGCGCTTGGATAGTAGTGTTGAAGCGCGCCGCCTGCAGCACTTTTATTTCGTGAGGCTTCATCTGGTTTTCCTTGTTCATGGCGGCGTCCAGCAGAGGGCCGACATGCTGCATCCAGGAAGCATTGGATACTGCCGAATCGGATAGACCGTGCACCGGATACAGGCTGCCGTCTTCCACCAGCAGGTAGAGATAGAGGTGATCGGAAGCGGGCAAATGGGCCACGGAGGTTTTCAGAGCGTTCCAAACGGCTCCACGGGCCTCCTGGTTCGAGTTCATCATGTCGAACAGAATGACCAGGGCGCGCGGACCGTCGGTCTGGTTCAGGCGGAGATTGACGATCTTCTGCGGTGAATTGTTGTCAAGGATGGAAATGTCGGACGCCGTTAGATCCGGGACGGGTTTGCCTGCGGAATCCAGGGCGACCATGTTAAGCGCGACCAGCTTGCCGGGGCCCGGTTGGGCAACCGCGCCGAAGGTGCCGGCCGTTAACAGGATGGCCGCGGCCAGCAGCGGGGAGAAGTTGAAGAAGTTCATGGTGTCACATCCTGCAATTCTGACGCTCTCGCGGCCAGGTGGTTCCCGGGAATAATCAAAAGCGCCGCCTCCGTTGAGGACTCCGGTTGGCAGGCGGAAGCGCCTGCCCCACTCGGGCCAACGTGGGGCGGGCGCTTTCGCCTGCCAACCGAATTTCCCACCAAAAAGCACCGACTCCCTTACGGTCGCGGTTCGGCCCCGCGTAACTGGAGATTTTGGGGCATAAAGCGCAGATATTCGTGGAGCGCGTTGCGGCTTTCCGTTTCGCGGCCCGCTTTTTTGTAGAGTTGCGCCAACTCCAGGTAGGCGTCCGGGCGGGAGGGATCCAGCTCGATGCTGCGTTTTAACTCCTTGACCGCTTCCTCGGTTTTGCCGGCATGTTCCAGGGCTGTTCCCAGGCAATAAACATACCGCGCGTTCTGGGGTTGCTGCGCCGACGCGCGAGAAAACAACTGGATGGCCAACTGCGTCTGGGCCTGTGATAACAAGACGGAACCCAGGTCGGCCTCCACGGCCGGATCGTGCCGTTCTTCAAGGGGCAATTTGGAGAGAATCTGATAGGCCTGCAGCAAGTCCGGAGCGGCGTGGCTCGCCGACGCCATCTCGAAATAGGCCAAGCCCAGATCGCGGCGGGCCAGAGCGGCATCCGCCGGCTGGCGCCATGCTTTCAGCGCGGCGTCTTCGTCGTCGGGCGCCGGCCCACGCGGTTTGCGCGGGATGCTGTGATCGGTGACGGCGGAATGGGCGACATTGGTTGGCCGCAGCCGGGGCATGTGACAGCTCACGCACTCCTCGGCCGGCTTGTGGAGCCCAGCGGCGAAGAGGTCGCTATGGCAGGAGAGGCACACTTTTTGGATGGCCTGCGCGCGGTTCTCGGCGGCGTTATGGGGATTGTGGCAAGTGCCGCACCACAAGCGGCCGCCGCTCTCGCGGGCGCAGCGGCTGCGGGCCAGCAACTCGCTTTGGCTTACCGCGCGCAGGGTGTCGCGGGCGGCGGGTCTCAAATATGTTACGAAGACGCTTTCGGTGCTCTCACCCGCCTGGAAGTCCCACCAATCGCGGCCGGGATTCAGTATCCGGGCGTCACCCTCGAGATGACATTGTTCGCATACGCTGTCGCGCGCGGCCGGGGCTAACTTGGCAGGATTTACGATGGAGCCTGGACCGGGGTTCTTGAGGTGCGCGGCCGCGGAGCCATGGCACCTTTCGCAGGAGATGGGCGTGAAGGGAGGATCGCCGAACTGATTGTCGGTTCCTTTTACGAGGTCCACGGATCCGGTGTGGCAGAAGAGGCAGCCGCTCGAGATCTGGTGCGTGAAATCGAGATGAGCATCGGTCTCGTAGCCGGGGGTCAAATCCCAGCTCTTTGTTTGCGTGTAGTAGGAGACCGGCGATTGAAACAGGTATCGTCCCAGCCGGATGATGTAGCTGTATCCAACGATGCCGGCGCCCACCGAATACGCTACGGGATATTTGGCGACCACTCCACCGCGCTCCAGCCGGTGTTCCAACTTGGAATCGTGCCGCTGGATGGTTATGGTACTGCCGGAAAGTTTGTGGACGATGCGGCCATCCTCAAAGATAGAGGGAGGTCCAACGGAACGGCCCATGGGGGATTGCTCGAACGCGGCGGTTTCGGAAGGATGGCAGCGGACGCAGGGTTGTTGGGCTTGGGCGGTGGCGAGGCAGAACATACCGCCGATTGCCAATCGGCGCGCAGGTTGCCAACCTGCCCCACACTTGCGGCGTGGCATGCTAACCATCATAAAGAATAGGCCGGCATAAAGAAAAAGGCCGGTAGGGTTTCCCCTACCGGCCGATTTGCGAATACTTGTCGCTTAGCTTAGAACCGCAGCGTGCCCGAGAACTGCAACTGGCGCATGTAGCCGCCGGCTGCTATCCCGGTAATCTGTCCCGCGCTGGGGCTCTGAACGTCGCCATTCGGCATACCCAGGTTGGTGTGGTTGAATACGTTGCGGGAATCGGTACGCAACGTGAAAGCAAAGCGCTCGGACATTTTGAAGGTTTTGAAGACCGACAAATCCTGCTGGATGAAATGCGGGCCGTACAGCGTGTTGATCGGGTAGTTCCCGAACGTATTGGAGGCAGGGTACAGAAAATCGCCGCTGGTGCACTCTTGGTTCGGACAGCCGACGAACCACTGAGCGCGGTTGCCTGCTGCGCCGGCATACGGGTTGCCGGATCCCAAGACGGGACGGTTGTTCGGTCCGGCGTTGGGCTGGATATTGGGGCCGTAATTCTCAAGGGTCGGGCTGAATGGGAATCCGCTGTAATAAGTGGTGATACCGCTGAGCTCCCAACCGCCCAAAGCGGCGTCGGCCACTCGGTTCATGCTGGAGCCCCAACGGCGCCCTTTACCGAATGGAACATCATAGTTTTGCGCAAAGACCCATTGCTGGTTTGGCAAAACACCGCTGTTCCCCACGCCCTCGGAGCGAGGGCCGTACAGCTCGTAATAGTTGGCGTCGTAGCCTGCACCATCAGCGATGGAGCGCTGGTTGGTGTAGCTGGCCTGCATGGTCCAACCCTGCCAGGCGTTGATCTTCAGCGCACCCTGGAAGGAGTTGTAATGCGCATTGGAACAATCGCAGAAATAGGAAAGATCATTCGTCCACCCGAACTTGGAGTAATAAGGGCGGTCCAAGTTGGTATTGGAAACCCCGGGAACAAACAAGGCTTCATTGGGGTTCAGGGTATTGCTGGAGACTCCGAAAAACGCGTGCCTGCTGGAGTTTCCTACGTAGGACCCAGTCACCGCGACCCTACTGGTCAACTGATGCTGAACCGCGATGTTGTACTGATAGACCTGCGGGAGTGTCACGGTTTCGGGCCGGAACTTCGGATTCACGCCAGCCGGGAGCGGGAAGGTTCCATTCGAGCTCACGACTACCGGCGGGAGGGTGGCAGGACCCTGGGCCAAGCTAAACACGTCCGTAAAGTTGTTCGGCGGCTGGGTGTTCTGGTAATCCAAAACCGGCGGGTTCTGGGTTACGTTGTGACCAAACGTGGATCCGAACACTCCGAGATCATAAGACCAACCGTAGCCGCCGCGGATGACCGTCTTAGGAGTGAGCTGATAGGCGAAGCCGAGTCTGGGAGCGAAGTCGTGGTAGTTCATGCTCTGGATGCCGTGCGATGAAACACCACCTTCTCCAAACACATACATCAGACCGTTGTTAAGGTCCAGAGTGGCGCCGTTCCCTGCCGCGTTCACGCTTTCGGGAAATACCATTTCCCAACGAAGACCCAGGGTCACGGTCAATTTGGGGGTGGGACGCCATTCGTCCTGCCCGTACCAGAAGAACCGCTTCTGCCGCTCCTGGGCGTTGGTGCTGGTGCTGACATAACGATCGAAGCTGGACACCTCGCCAAGTTCAAATGTTGCCAGCGCGATGCCAGGCGAGGCGCTCTGGCCGAGGGCCGGTACGTCACCGGTGTTGTTGCCGGTAAAATAGAGCTCGCCAGCGCGGTGGCTGTCGCTCGGCACTCGAAGATTCTCAGCATAGCGAAGATCGGCGCCGAACTTAAAGCTGTGCTTGCCGACGGTCTTGCTGAAGTTGTCTACGAACTGATACTGCGTCTCGGTCTGAGTCAGAGGGCAGTTGCACTGGTTGGTGCCCAGCGCATACCCCAGCTGCATGGGATCATTCGGACCCTCGATGTCAAAGTACGGCATACCGGAGGTGTAGGTCTTGTCCAGGTTCAGGCCGGGGATTCCCGCCTGGGTGGCAGGATCCGTACCGTATCCTTGGGGAACGTCAAAAACGTGGTAGCGCATCCAACCGAAGCGGAATTCGTTGATGGCGGTGGGGCTGACGGTATAAGTCCATCCCAGGGCCAAACTGTCGTCCTGAGAAACGGAACTGCCGGCATAGTTGACGAAATCAGGGCCGCCCGCTACTACGCCGAATGCTCCTGGCGCAGCTTCTGTAAAGGAAGCGTAGCTATACCGCCCGAAAATGGTGTTTTTCGTATTCAGGTAATAGTCTTCGCGGGTGTCCCACTTGTTGTAAGTGATGGCCGTGCCGCCGTCCACCGCATAGTTGTTGATGAAAGGCGCGCCGGAAATCTGTGAATAGTTCGGGTTCGGCCAGTAGGCCATGATCGCCTGAGCCTGCGGGCTGATCATGCTGGAGGGAATCGTATTATTCGGGAATGGAGTTCGGCCAACGCCGGTGGCGGGGTCGCCTGTGTTCGGGTTGTAGATTTGATAGTTGCTGTTGTAGGCCAGCCACTGGCTGAAGTTGCCGCCGCGGCTGAGGGGATCGGGAACGCTGGTCACTACCGCGCCGCCCTGAAACTGCCGGTTCAACTCGGCATCGCCGAAGAAGAACAGCTTATTCTTGATGATCGGGCCGCCAATGGAACCACCGAACTGATTCTGCCGGTACAGCGGAGAGGGCAGACCGGTAAACGGGTTGGCCGCGACAGTTTTGAAGCCCGGCGTATTGATCTGGTTGTATTCGAACGCGCTGCCATGAAATTCGTTGGTTCCGGACTTGGTGGAGTAGGAAGCGATGCCGCCGCCAACCATGGCGAATTCGGCGTCGAAGTTCTGAAGGGACTGCTTCACCTCGGCCAGAGAATCGATGTTCGGATTAATAACGATGATTCCAAGGATGGGGTCCTGGTTGGTGGTTCCATCCAGCTCGTAACCCATCTGGGAAAACAGCTGGCCATCCACAACCATCTGGACGCTATTCTGGGGATTCTCGTCGGAGGCGTGCTGCCATCCGAGCTTCGCCGTTCCGGGCTGCAGCAACTCCATGGATTGCGTGTTCCGTCCAATGTTGGGAAGATCTTCGAGCTGTTTAGCGGTGAACGTCTGGGCCACGTCGGCTCGATCCGATTGCAGCAGCGGCGCCACTGCCGAAACCTGCACTTCTGTGGTGACCTCGCCAACCTTCAGAGCTGCGTCATAACGTGCCGAAGCATCCACCTGGACGGGGATCGCATCCGAGACGACGCGCTGGAAGCCAGCCGCTTCAATCTGCACCTTGTAAGGATCGGGAACCAACTGGCCTTTGTTGTAGTTACCATTGGCGTCGGTAGTGACCTCGAACTTGGTGCCTTTGCTAGCGTCGGTAATGGTCACCTTGGCGTTAGCCACGGCTGCGCCGCTGGCATCAGTAACCGTGCCAAAGATGGAACCAAAAACCTGCTGTGCAAATGTCGGTGTGGTGAAAACGATTGCTAGAACTACAGCCAGGCAGACGGTCAGAAACGTCCTGCTTGAATTACTCATATCTTCTGTTCTCCTTGGAACATGCATGTAAGACTTGAACAAAACCCCATAGGCCATACGTTGGCCAAAGCAAACCGGAACTCCGTCTAGTCTGCCCCCTCTAGTATGTTTATACAAGTTATACCTAGGTTTGATACTGTTACATGGAATAAAATCAACACTTGCAAAAGTTTGGAGACTTTGTTACACTCGGGAAAATGTCGGTTACCGGGGTCGTGGTCGCCGAACGCGAAGAAAAGCTTCGGCAGGTTGACCGGGTGGTTGGGAGCGATTTGCTGCATGGGTCGGAGTCCCTGTGCAAGCTTTTGCGCTATCTGGCGGAGCACTGCATCGATCGTCCGGGGGCTGCCGTCAAGGAATACCAGATCGCCACGGAGCTGTTCAAACGGCCTCCGGATTTCGATCCAAGGCTGGACGCCACGGTGCGGGTCCAGACTGGGCGGCTGCGTTCCAAACTATCTGAATACTATGCAGGGGCGGGGAAGAATGACCCTTGGATCCTGGAGATTCCAAAAGGGGCCTACTCGCTGGCATTTTTCCTGCGTGCCGCGGCGCCGGTTCTGGATGCCCCCGCGCCATTCCCGGTCTACGAGAAGGCCGCAGCCCCGGCTCTGCAGCGTTCGGGCACCCGCCATAAAGCATGGTTGATCAGTGTAATAGCGCTCTCCGCTCTTTCCCTGCTGCTGGCCGCGGGTGTGGTGATGCTGCTGCTCAATCGCGCCAATGTCCGGCGGGTGGCCAAAGCAGAACCGGCCGAGCCGCCGGCGGCGCTGGCGTTTCTGTGGAACGATTTCGTGGCTACCCCCGAAGAACCGTGGGTGATTTTCAGCAATGCCGAATTCGCGGGCAGGCCGGAAACAGGCATGCACTATTACAACCCCATCACCGATCGCGGCCAACCGATTCTCGATCATTACACCGGCGTGGGTGAAGTACTGGGCATCCATGAGCTGGACCGCGCGTTTGCATTGCTGCACCATGGGCTGCGAGTGAAACGGGGCCGGCTGCTCTCGCTCGACGACGCCAAGAATAACGACCTGATTTTTGTGGGTTCGCCCTCGGAGAACCTTTCCCTGCGCGAAATTCCCACCACCAGGGATTTTGTCTTCCGGAGCGTCGAAAGGGGCCCGCGCAAGGGGGATCTTTCGGTGGTGAACGTCCATCCGCGTAAGGGCGAAGAGATTTCCTACATTTCCACCAAGGGACTTCCCATTACCGAGGATTACGCGGTGATTGGCTTGATGCCGGGCTTGAATCCCGCTCGCTGGGTGATGTTGCTGGCCGGCCTGACCACCATCGGAACGCAAGCCGCGGTGGAGTTTGTCAGCCGCTCCAATTCGGCGGATGATCTGGTAAAGCGCATTGGGGGCATGGGGTCGGGAAAAATCAATCCGTTCGAGTGCGTGGTGCGCGTCAAGGTGATCCAAGGCGTGCCGGTGCAGGCGGATTTGGTGGCTTTGCATTTGCGGCATTAGTCTCCGTTTAAGAAGACGGTTGGCAGGCGGAAGCGCCTGCCCCACATTGACGCACAAGGATTTACGATTAAGTGGCGCAGGCGCTTTCGCCTGCGAACGGTCGCGGTTCGGTAACACTCTTTCCGAGCCGGGATCGTAAGCGACCGGTGGGTGGCCCAAAAGTTGGAGCGCTCGAATAAAATTGTGAGGGTGAGGCTTCTGCCGCCTGCGCGTCTGTTCTACTCGCTGCTGGTCGTATTGCCGGCCTGGGCAGGTGGAGACGGTTTTGTGGGGCACCAGGCATGCGCCGCCTGCCACAGGAACATCGCGTTGGCGCAGTCCCATACCAACATGGCACGGGCGTGGCCGGATCTTTCCACCGCGCAACTCCCGGCCAATTATTTCGAGAAGCACACGGAGGGTCCCGCGCCGGCCATCCAGTACGAGATAAAGAGGTCCAGCCAGAGTCTACAATTTCGCGTGCAAATGCCGGGGGAACCGCTGCTCGATTTTCCGGTGGAGAGCCTGATCGGCGGCGAGCGCCACGGCCTCAGCTTTCTATTGCGCGTTCCCGCGCTGAAAGGTTCGCCTCTCTCTCGCGCGCCGCTGGTGGAAGCCCGGTACTTCCACTACGCGGAGCAGAACCGGCTGGCGCTGGAGCTTGGTTTTCCCGAAGAGAAGCCCACGACCTATGAAACAGCGTTGGGCCGGGTATTAACGCCGATTCTCGAAAAGAGATGCCTGAGCTGCCACGGCGCGCCGCGAACTCACGGAACGCTTGTCGAGAACGGCATTACTTGCGAGAGCTGCCACGGCCCGGGCCAGCCGCATTTAGCCGCGCTCAGCGCCCACTCGGCAGACACCGGTATCTTGAACCCGGGCAAGCTGCCGGTTCAAGACTCGATGCGGGCCTGCTCGCAATGCCATGCGGGGTCCAGCGTCATCGAGGACCCCATGCCGGACGATACTTTGATCTCCGACCAAGTGACGGCGTTCAAAAACATGGAGTGCTGGCGTCAAAGCGGAGGTGCGATCACCTGCACCAACTGTCACGATCCGCATCAGGATGCACCTCGCGCGATGGTGGTGGCGAAGTCCGAAAAAACCTGTTTGGGATGCCATGGGGCGCGGGTAAGCAAGCACGCGGCTTTGTGTCCGGTGAATCGGACCGCAGGCTGCGTGGGATGCCATATGCCGGACCAGGTACGCGGGGCGTTTATCATGGCGGACCATTGGATTCGCGTACATCCGGAACAAAAGGTGGAAGCGGCCGCGCATGATCCAGCCTGGCGAACCACGGTGACGCCCCAGCACCTGTTTCTGCGCATGATTGTTTTGGACGACCTCGAAAAAGCGTCTGCGATCCAGGAGCAGCTTCAATCGGGAGCATCTTTCTTCGATCTGGCGCGGGCTAATTCGACGGATCGCGCCACGGCGATGAACGGCGGCTATCTGGGTGATCTGGACGCCGCGAAGCTGGACCCGGCCTGGTCCGAGGCGGCGTTGAAGCTGGCGCCCGGAGAGATCTCGAGGGTCCTCGAAGCAAACGGAAAATACATGCTGCTGCAACGATTGCCGCGGAATTTCCGTGAAGATGCGGAAGCAGTATTCAACCAGGCGATGGAACTGCGCAAGCAAGGCGATCCAAAGGCATTCGTGAACCAAATGCTGGAATCGTTGAAGATCTATCCGTATCTGCTGCGCGCGTTGACCTGGCTCGGCGCGACGTATGGGCAAATGGGTAATCCTAAGGTCAGCGTAGGAATTCTGGACATTGCCCTTCGGCTCTATCCGCAGGATGGCGGCGTGCACTATAACCTGGCGCTGGCCTATGGCGCGATGGGCGACGCGCGGGAAATTTCCGAATACCAGCGCGCTCTCGAAATCGATGGCGATCTTGTTCTGGCCTATCTCAACTGGGGCGCCTCGCTCTATGCGAAGGGCCAGTATGACGAAGCTATAAAGATCTATCGCGAAGGGATTGAAGTAAACCCTCTGTTGGCCTCTCTTCACTACAATCTTGGATTGGCGTTGGAACAGGAAAAGAAGACCGCCGAAGCGGAGGCGGAAATGACCTTGGCCGCGAAGATCGATCCAAACGTGGGCAAACCATAAGGCCGCTTGAGCGTTACCGAACCGCGAGCGCGAGAAGCTGTGAAAAAATCGGTTCGCAGGCGAAAGCGCCTGCGCCACTTAATCGTAAATCCTGGTGCGTCAACGTGGGGCAGACGCTTCCGTCTGCCAACCCCGCGTGCTTCCCGATTTTTTCACAGTTTCTGAGGGAGCCGGTGTTTTTTTTCAGCTTATTTCGCGGAAGAGGGTCCGGCCGCACCGCGTATCTTGCGTGCGCGTTTCTTCTCTTTGCGCGGCAACCTTGATTTGTTCTTCTTGAGGAGTTTTCCGACCTTTGGCTTGGCTGGGTGCGCCAGTCCGGTTTTCACTGCGATGGTGCCGAGCGTGGAACCGATCGCTTCAGCCGCGGTTTCCAGTAATCCTTTTTCTTCGGTTTTCGGCGCCGCCTGTTTGGCCTTTGGCTCCTTGGCCTTGGGCTCTTTGGGCTTGGATTCTTTCGGCTTTTGCGCTTTGGGTTTCTGCTCTTCGTTTGGCATCCTCCTAGTATGCGATGTTTGGTGGGACATTTGCATTAAGCAAAGTCATGTCACACCGAACCACAGAATGCCGCTACCTCTGCTCGCAGCTGGTCCGCGTGTTTTACCAGGATGGTTTCAGCAACATCCGGCAAGCCGTGGCTAATCTCGAAGAAATTGCATCCGGCGATGCCACGCTGCTGCTGGATGAGCGTTTGGAACCCGGACAGCCAATCTCATTCCGGGCGAAAGGCCATGATCTCAATGGAATTGTCGCCTCCGGCGAGTTTGACCAAAATCTGGGCTGGTTGATAAAGGTGGAACTCGATTTCAACTCCCGATGGCACGGGCAGATGTTTCTTCCGGAGCATTTTCTGGCGCTGTGCGAACTTCCCATGGGGGCGGAAACAGAGGCCGTGGCTCTCTCCGCCTAAGGTGAAAACCTTAGAGCGATGCTCAGGCGACTGAGAAAAAGATTCCGGTAAGGATTACGTTTGGGGGCACGGATTTTAGGCCGCTGATGAACGCGGATAAACGCGGATAAGAATTTTTCCTATCCGCGTTTATCCGCGTTCATCAGCGGCTAATCATTTTACGCCGGGATACAGCAGTTGATGGACGTCCGGTTTATCCAGGTCGGCTTTGCGTATGACCCGGGCCGGTAAGTCGATGCGTTTGGGCGGAGTGATGCCGTTGAGTTTGTCTACCAGGGTTTTTACCGCTTCGAAACCCATCTTGAAGGGATCTTGAACCACCATGGCGTCGATGGTGCCGCCTTTGAGGTCCTCGATCATAGTGTCGCTCGAGTCGAAGGCTACGAATTTCACTTTTCCGGAAAGGCCGCGGGACTTGAGCGCCAGCGATGCGCCGATGCTGGAGGGTTCCGAGGTGGCGAAGATGCCGTTCAGATCGGGGTGCGCCGTAAGAATATTTTCAGCGGCGCCCATGGCCTTGGAGCGATCGGACATTCCGAACTGGCGCGCCACGACATGGATTTGCGGGAATTCGGTTTTCATGACGTCGTCAAATCCGCGCTCGCGATCCATGGTGGAGGCGCTGCCGGGGGCATGCATCACCATGGCCACGGTGCCTTTCGCGCCCACCAGGCGGGCCAGTTCGCGCGCGCCCATGCGGCCGGCCTCGTAGTTGTCGGTAGCGAGAAATGTCATGTAGTTGGTGGAATCGACGCCGGAGTCGAACACCGTGACCGGGATGCCGAGCTGAGCGGCCCGGTCGAGCGAGCGATTCAGCGCGTTACGCTCGGCTGCGGCGACGGCGAGACCATCCACGTGTTGCGCGATCATGGAGTCCACAATCTGCATCTGCCGATCGTATTCAGTTTCCGCGGGCGGGCCGTTCCAGAGTATGTCCACGCCGAATTTTTGACCGGCCGCTTCGGCGCCCAAGTGCACCGTGAGCCAAAAAATGTGCGAGGTGGCTTTGGGGACTACTGCGATTCTGCGTTTCTTACTGGAATTGCAGGCGGCAGTGAGCAGGACAATGGTGGCTAATGCCGCGGCCAGCTTACTCCGCACACCAGCCGCCGTCGATCAGGATATCGCTGCCGGTGATGAAGGATGCATCGTCGGAACAGAGGTACAGCGCCAATTTTCCGATATCTCTCGGATTGCCCCAGCGGCGCATCGGTGTGTGGGACATAAACTGTTCGCTTTTAGCGGGGTCGTTGATAATGCCCTCGGTCATTTCGGTGGCGAATGGACCGGGGCTGATGGCGACAACGGTGATACCTTCAAGCGCCAGCTCGAGCGCCAGCGATTTGGTGAAGCCCAGCAATCCCGCTTTGCTGGCGGAGTACGCGGTTCGCTGCGGAAGTGAAATGTGGGCCATGATGGACGTGATATTGATCACCCGGCCGTAGCCGCGGCCGCGCATGTGCGGCACGAAGGACCGGCACATCAGGAAAACGCTGGTGAGGTTGACGGTGAGCACGCTGTTCCATTCGGCGAGGGTGTAGTCGACGCAAAATTTCCGGATATTGATGCCGGCGTTGTTGATCAGAATATCCACGGGGCCGAATTTTGCGCGCACCTGCTGCTCGAGCTGCAGCACTTGCGCCTCGTCGGCGATGTCGGTCTGGAAGATTTCGGCTTCCGCGGCACCCAGGTGTTGCGCTTCAGCGGCCACCGAAGACAGCCGCTCCACATCGCGCGCCACCAGCGCCAGGCGCATTCCCGCGGGCGCCAAGGCCAGCGCCATGGCCTTGCCTAGACCGCGGCTCGCTCCGGTGATTACCGCTACACGTCCAGCTAGATCCATAAGACGCCCATTGTACATCGTGCGCTGTAGGGGGAGCGATGCTATGTAGTGTGCCAGTTTCAGTATGTGGGGCAGGTTGCTAACATGCGCGCCGATTGCCAATCGGGGCAAAAACAGGCGGATTGACAATCCGCCGCAGGATGACATCCTGCCCCACGGGGCACTGATCGAGCAAGGAGCTACTCGCTGTCTCTACTTCTCTTTTTTCGATTCCGTTTGAGCGCCAGCGCTTCTTTGGTGCGCTGCCTCTCGCCGGGCTTCAGATAAAAGGAGTGTCGCTTGATTTCTTTGATGATGTCTTCCTGCAGAACCTTGCGCTTGAACCGGCGCAGGGCGCTTTCCAGTGTTTCATCGCCGTGTAATTGGACTTCTATTCGGCGGGTTCGTCGAGCTGCGCGAACAACGTAGCAAAGTCGACCGCGCCGACCAGCGGTGTTGTGAGAAACAGCGTCTCAGGTTGCCGGATGCCGTGTTGATCGGCTTCCACCAGGGTGCGCTGGTACGGGTCGACCACCCAAATGTGCGGAATTCCTGCGGCAAGATAGTCGCCGATTTTCGCCAACATTTCGGCGGCTGTGTCGTCGGGCGAGACGACTTCGATGGCGAGGTCGGGCTGGAGCAGGATTGGCGTGATTTGGTGCGGGAGAGCTTTCACGCAGATGTCGGGAATGCGGTAGCGCGGGCGGTCGCTGACCTTTACGCGCTGTTCGGCGAAGACGCGAAAGCGATGTTCCCGCTCCCTCGACAGTAAAAGCCCGATTATCAAAGACTGCAGCCTGCTATGAAAATATTCCCCCACGTGCCGCTCCACAAGTTGACCCTCCAGATACTCCATATCAGGGTGGTACGTGGTGCGGAGATATTCTTCAACCGGCACGGCGGAGGAAGTCGCCATGCTTCTAGGATACGCTAGCCCCAGCCCCACGTTATCCTGAAAGTATGAGACAAGTGGCTGTGGTCGGCATCGGCAAAACTGCATTCGGCGCGTTTCCGGATCGCGACTTGCGCTCGCTGGCTGTGGAGGCTGGTCAAAAAGCGCTGGAGAATGCGCACGCGAAAACGTCCCAGGTGGAAGCTTTCTATCTCGGCAATTTCGCCGGGCCCTCGTTTGTGGGACAGAATCATCTGGCGCCCTATGTGGCCGCTGGAATGGGCATGACCGGGATTCCGGCTACGCGTTTTGAAGCCGCTTGCGCATCCAGCGGCGCGGCCTTTTTCCATGCGGTGTCGGCGGTTGCGGCGGGCTTATACGACGTCATTCTGGTGACCGGCGTGGAGAAGATGACCTCACAATCCACGCCTAAGGTCACGGAAATTCTGGCCGGCGCGGGTGATCTGTGCGGCGAAGTCCGGGCCGGCGCGACTTTTCCCGCTCTGTTCGCGATGATCGCGCGGCGGCACATGTACCAATACGGGACGACGCGAGAGCACCTGGCCGCGGTGGCTGTTAAGAACCACCAGAACGGCGCCAAGAATCCGCTGGCGCACATGCGCAAAATAATTACCATGGAACAAGCGCTCAACGGAAAGCCGATCGCGGAGCCGCTCACGGTTTATGATTGCTCGCTGATCAGCGACGGAGCAGCGGCGGTACTAATCGCGCCGTTCGAGCGCGCCGCGGAGTTCACGGACAAGCCCATTCGCGTGCTGGGAATCTCGCAGACATCGGACCTTGTCGCGCTGGATGAAAAAGCCGACATCACGACATTTCGCGCGGTCCAGACTTCGGCCGAGAAGGCCTATAAAATGGCCGGCGTCAAGCCGGCGGATATCCAATTTGCCGAAGTGCACGACTGTTTCACTATCGCCGAGATCGTGGCCATCGAAGATTTGGGCTTTGTGAAAAAAGGCGAGGGCGGCCCATACACGCTAGCCGGTGGGACCTGCATCCAGGGCGAGCGGCCGGTGAATACCAGCGGCGGACTGAAGTCGAAAGGGCATCCGGTGGGGGCCACGGGCGTGGGGCAGATCTGCGATGTGGTGCAGCAGATTCGGGGCGAAGCGGGCGAGCGGCAGGTGAAACGGAATTCTTTGGGTCTGGCGCAAAATCTCGGTGGATCGGGCGCTACCAGCGTGGTGACAATTCTGGGGGCTCAATGAGCAATCCCGGAAACGGCATCGTTTATACGGAGACCGTTGTTTACTCGCCGCCGGAAGCTTACGTCAACGACGTGCCATACCAACTGGCCATTGTCGAGCTGGAAGGCGGCCGGCGCCTCACGGGGCGCATTGAGGGTGAGCGGGCGCACATCGGCGATCGTGTTTCATTTGTCCAGTTTCGCAATGAGGTTCCGTTTTTCCGAAAAACAGCATGAAGCTCGCCGGACGGATGAGCCGCATCGGCGTGGAAGGCGCCTTCAAGGTGCTGGCGCGCGCACGGGCGCTCGAAGCGCAGGGCCGCGACATAATTCATCTGGAGATCGGCGAGCCGGATTTCGATACGGCGCCGCATATCGTAGAAGCGGCCAAGCGCGCGCTCGACGAAGGTTATACGCGTTATGCCCCGACGCCCGGATTGCCGGAGTTGCGCGGAGCCATCGCGGAGCACGTTTCCCGCACTCGCGGGATTCACGCTGGGCCGGAGCGCGTCTCCGTGGTGCCCGGCGGCAAGCCGATGATCTTTTTCCCGATGCTGGCCTTGATCGAACCTGGCGATGAAGTGATCTATCCCGATCCCGGATTCCCAATCTATGAATCGATGATCAATTTCCTGGGCGCGACGCCGGTACCGATTCCGCTGGTGGAAGAGCGCGGGTTTTCATTCGATTTGAATCTGCTGCGTGACAAGCTCTCGGCCAAAACCAAGATGCTGATTCTGAATTCGCCGCACAATCCAACAGGCGGGGTGATTCCCTCGGCCGACATCCAAGCCATCGCCGAAATGGTTCGCGACCGCGATTTGATGGTGCTGTCGGACGAAATCTACTCGCAGATTTATTTCGATCAGCCGCCGCTATCCATAGCCGCCGTTCCCGGCATGCTCGAAAAAACTATCATCCTGGATGGATTTTCAAAAACCTACGCGATGACAGGTTGGCGGATGGGTTATGGGGTGATGCCGGATTGGATGGTGGAAGCAGTAACCAAGCTGACGGTGAATTCGAACTCATGCACCGCCACGTTCACGCAGCTGGCCGGAGTGGCGGCGCTTAGGGGTCCACTGGATTTGACGGCCAAGATGGTGGCCGAGTTCCGGCGCCGGCGCGATGCCTTCTGCGCGGCCTTGAACGCGCTGCCCGGATTCCGGTGCAGCATCCCCGGCGGAGCTTTCTACGCGTTCCCAAATATCAAAGGCACTGGCTGGAGTTCGGAAGCCCTGGCCGATGCGCTGCTGGAGAAAGCAGGAGTGGCATGCTTGAGCGGGACGTCGTTCGGAGCGTTTGGGGAGGGTTACCTGCGGTTCAGTATTGCGAATTCGTATGAGAAGTTGATTGGCGCCGCGGAGAGGATCAGAGATTTTCTGGCCGCGAATGAACGCAAATGAACGCAAATCTTATTCGCGTGCATTCGCGTTCATTCGCGGCTATAACTTCAGCGCACCAAATGTCAGGCTACGTGCTGGGCCCGTTGACGGCTAAGGATGCCGTTCATCTGGTCTTTCAAACGAAGTTTCAATTTCTTCAGCCGATGCTCTTCCAACTCCTCTTCCGGAGTTAGATGCGGCTTGGCCTCCAGGGCCTCAAGCTGCGTATGATATTGCGCGTGCTGCTCGGCCAGATGCCGGAATTCTTCGTCCGTTTTCATCAGGTGCGCTTTGAGTTCATCCTGCGTGTTCTCCATCAGGGTTCTGTCTCCTTTGTGAGTAACCATCTTGGGTAACCACGCCGAGTAGGTAGGAACGGCTTGCTCGGTGGGATAGATTGTCAGTTCTAGCATTCTTCTGCCGGGGGTCACCGACGGCCCCTTCATTTGTGACAGTATCATGAAAAAATCCTCATGACAATCCCCGACTCGGGTGGATTCTCATAGTACCCGGGCCGGGACCCGACAGCCTCAAATCCCAGCCGCTCGTAGAGCTGGCGGGCTCCGGTATTGGACTCGCGGACTTCCAGGAAATGCGCGCCGGGCCCACGCGCCATTTCGGCCCGCAGCAACTCGGTAGCGATACGCAGCCGGCGGAGGTCGGGACGCACGGCAACGTTGAGGATTTCGCGTTCCTGATTGCCTACCGATCGCGACACCACAAAGCCGGCGATCTGGCCATCGAGCGTGGCCACCTGGCAGTCGAAAGCCAGGTAATCCGGCGCCTGCCACTGGGAGGCTTCGGGCGCCGTTGCCTGGATAGCGGCGATCTGGGGGAGATCGGCCGCCTCAGCCGGGCGAATTTGGACTCGCGGCGGCAGCAGCTCCCGGAGCAACGCGCGCTGTTTTTCGCCGACGGCCGGCCAATCGAAATTGCGCTCCACAAGGGCGGAGCCGCGAGCGGCGATACGCTCGCGCAGGTCACGATCCCCTAGCAGGGTCTCAATACCTTGCGCGAAATCCTGGGGCGTATCGGCGATCCAAATATTGATCCCGTGCTCCAGACCCAATCCGGCGCATCCCGACGACGTGGATATCACGGCGCGCCGCATGGCCAAGGCCTCCAGCACTTTTAGATTGGTGCCGGCCGAGACCAGCGTGGGAACGATGGCGAGATTGGTTTCGATGTACAGCGGCCGGACGTCGGCGACGAACTCGAGCAGTTGGACGCGGCCGTCTTGAGGGATGGATAGAAGACCGGTGTGCTCGCGCCAGTAAAGCAAAGGATCGGGGCCCGCGACCACGGTGAGTTGAATTTCCGGCAGGCGTTCGCGCAGCGTTGGCCAGACAGCTTCCAGAAAGAAACGATACGCAACGATGTTCGGGAAGTGGCGGAACGAGCCGACGAACAGCAATCGTTGGCCGGGGCGCTCCATTTCAGGCGTGAACCGCTGGAGGTCCACACCGTTCGGGACTACAACAGCGTGCCTAAGACCGAGCAGCGTACCATCCTGTTCCGACATAACAGCCACGCGGCGGGTACGCGCGGCCCATTTCTTTTCGAATCTTCGCCAGCGCCAATAATCCCACCATCCACGGCCGGTGCTTTTCCACACTTGCCGGTATAGCTCGAATGTCACATCGTGCTCCACCAGAACGTCGCCGGCGTACGGCGCGAGCATTGTATATTCCACTTGGAGCGCTTCGATCTGGTATTCGCTGCGGATGTGATGGATCGCGGACAGCATGGCCGGGGAGTGAAACTCATGCACTTCAGGAGGCGTGAGCGTGGACCAGCGCGGCTCGCGATAGCGCGATTTTCCAACAAGGATCACTCGCGCGCAATGCTTCAGCACAGGCTGGAAATCGGCATCCGTTTCGCGATCGCGGAAAGCGAACAGGAAGATGTCAAATTCTTTGGCCATCTCGCGGAGCAGGTGAAAGATCCGGACGGCGCCGCCATGCGACAGCGGGTACGGAAAATAGGGGCTCAGCACGGCGATCCTGCGGCGCCGCGCCAGAAGCGGCCGTCCCTCGATTTCCTGAACGGAAGTGGGAAACACCGAACGGTCGTTTTTCCATAGGACCAACCATTTGGGACGTAGAAAAATGCGGTCCAACGGGACGCCTTTGAGAAACAGCCAGGACGCGATGGCCGTTGTGGCGCGCAGGTGATGACGCTCCAGCCGCTGGTTATACGCGAGGATTTTGGTGGGCGCCAGCAGAAACGCCGCGCGGCGTAGCGAGCGGTAGCGCGAATCGGAAGTGAACAACACCGGCGCCAGGCCAATGCGATAAGCGCGGAATTGCCGGCGAAGCTGCCGGTAGCTGGAAAACTCCTCGGGCGTTACCAGGAAGTGGCGGCGTTCGGGCTCCAATTCCTGGATCTCACGGTGCATGCGGCGCACCAGTTCCGGATCGCCGGCGGCGAAGGAGACCACGATTGCTTCCGGGTGTTTGCCGAGCATCCGGAAGATGAACTGCTTGAGAGCTGGCGTCACCTAAATTCGCTTCAACGGAATTCGATGGTAGTGGCCTCGCCGGCCGTTTTGAGTTTGGCGTTCGGCTTGGCTTTGTACTGAACCGTCACCGCGCGCGGGGATTTTTGTACTCCGCAGGCCAGCGTTTGTTCGCCGCCGCCCGCGATGGCGATTTTCGAAGGATCGCCCACCAGCAGCAGCACCGTTTTGCCGTCGGAAGTCTGGATCACCAGCTTGGCCTGTCCTCTGACACAATCCAGGCGCGAGAGTACGCCTTCCACCGTGGCGTCCGAGCCTTGCATGGTCTCATACCAACCTACAGGTTTCGGGATGGAAGTGCCGTCGGGGTTGAGCTTCTTGCGTGCCTCCTCTTCGGCTGCGCGGATGGCCGCATCGCTTTGCCCCTTGACGCGCTGGATATCCTGCTGCCGCTCGTCTTCGATGCGCTTTTTCTCGGCGGCTTCGTAATCGGCGCGCTCCTGATCGGCCTGGAGGCGCACCTGATGAATGCGGGCGCGCTCTTCGTCGGTGGCGGCGGCGCGCTCGGCTCCGGCCCAGGCTTTCTGCGCTGCTGGATAGTCCTTGGCGGCGGTTTCGGTTTTTGCGAGCAGCTGCCAGTAGTCGATGTTGCGGGCATCCAGGTTGGCCGCTTTTTTCAGCAGCTCAGCCTTCTGCGTCAGATCGTTTTGCCGCTCGGCCATGCGCTGCCAAGGCTCGGCCCAATTCGGATTCAGCTCACTGGCCTTCTTCAGATCCTTAAGGGCCTTGGCGGCGTCGGGTTCCAGGCGACCCAGCTCCAGCCAGGCTCGCGCACTCTCGCTTTTGGATTCGATGGCGCTCTGAAACAGAGAGTGCGCCTGGTTGTCTTTGTGTTCTTTGAGGGCGATCAATCCCAGGCCCTCGGCCGCCGGCGCCCCGCTAAGAGCAGTGTAGGCCGCTTCCGCCTGGTTCGATCCGGCGGCCAGCAAAAGATCCGCCACGGCGATTTTGCCGTCGTCGGGGTCGAGCTGCATTACCTTGAAATCGCGGATCGGGCTAAGCGCGCGTCCGGAAACGGATGTGGTTCCGAAATTTCCGGCCTTTAGATAGGCATCCGCTTGATCGTTGATCTGCTTGGCCGTTTTTTCGAAGGCATTATGACAGGCGGCTTCAAAATCGCCGCTTTGCGCGAGGTTCGAAACCATCACCCGGCTGCGCCCGGTGTAATTGGGATCGGTAGTGACCAGTTGCATCAAAGCCCAGCCGTGAGTGCGCTCGGCTTCCGGGACCGGCGCGCCCAGGGTCACGTGCGTTCCGGCAACTTCCAACGTCGACACCAGCTCGATGAGACCTGTTTCGATTTCTGAGGGAAGGCGCGTGGTGTTTTCGTATAGCAGGATGCGAGCCAGCTCTTTCACGCTTTCGCGCGGGAATGTCCCGGATTCTGATACGGCCATCATCCGCGCATCGCGGCCGAGCGCAAAGTTCGCCGCCGCGGGCGGTGTTCTTTTAAACACCAGCACGCGCACGGGCCACACCATTTTCATTTCCTCTTTACCGGTGATGATGCGGAGCGTTTCGCGAAACTGCTCCAGAAACATGAGCGTCTCGCGGGCAGGCTTGTCGCCGGAGTTGGAGAGAACTTCGAACGGTCCGGATCGGAGGCCGGTCCAGTGGTCGTCGGCGTGCAATAAAACCGCAGCGAAAAGACACAGAAACGCGCGCGAAACCACGATTGTATGGTAACTAAAATGTGGTGACAGGATACTCAATCCCCGATTTCGCACCGGGTTACCTGACCGTTCCGGATGTGCTAACCCACGCGGAATGCGACCAACTTATCCGCGACCTTTCTGACGTCAGACGCGGGCGCGCAGGAGTGCGGCATCTGATGGGGAATGCCGCCGTGGCCGCGCTCGCCACGGACCAGCGGCTGCTGGAAATCGCGCAACAGCTGCTGCGCGCGCCGGCAAAACCAGTCCGTGCGACATTGTTCGAAAAATCCGGCAAGGCGAATTGGCTGGTGGCCTGGCACCAGGACACAGCGCTCCCGCTCACGTCCCGCTTCGAGGCTCCCGGATGGGGCCCATGGTCTGAAAAGGCTGGCATCCTTTATTCGCATGCGCCAGCGTGGGCCTTGTCGCGGATTTTGGCGCTTCGCGTTCACTTGGACGCTTCGACTAGCGAGAACGGCCCGCTGAGGGTGATTCCCGGGTCACACGCCGCCGGCGTCCTGACCGACGCGCAGGTGCTGGATCGCGCAAGGATGCACCGTCCAATCGAGTGCCTTGTGCCTCGGGGAGGCGTACTCGCGATGTGCCCGATGATAGTCCACTCCTCGTCTAAGGCTCGCACCGCGAACCCACGGCGCGTGCTCCATATCGAGTATGCCGATTCGCTCGATTTAGCGGCCGGCATCCGTTTGGCTGTCGCTTGACGACGGAACGGGAACTAGCGCGCAGGCGCTAGTTCCCTATCGTTATTTGTTGCGTCGTCGTCACGCCAACCGAATTGGTGATTGCGACGACAGTGCTTACGACGTCGTCCACCTCGCCGGTTACCTGGAATTGCGCCAGTATCGCGAATGCTCCGCCGGTGGTGGTGCTGCTAAAGTATGACTGGAAATCGGCGGCCACGTTCACCTGGATTGTTCCGGGTTGCATGACGGCTCCCTTCGCATCGTAGAACGTGAAGGCGAGCTGGGACGCTGAATAGGTGTTGTCGGACCCGGTGATGCTGATGTCCACCTCACCGCCGGAGGTAACCCCGGCTGGTTCGCCGTCGCTTAGGATGCCGCCCAATTGAGTGATGGCGGTTGCGGTTTGGATGCTCACAGCTGCCGACGCGATGATCAAGGTGGCCTGCGCGGCGGGAGTTGTGTTGCCGTTCAAGGTCAAGGTGAAGGTAATGGTGCCAGCCGTGGCGCCGGTCTGAAATGCAAGGTCGGTTGCGCCCCCGTCGAACATGGCTGTTGTATCGCCGGGAGCAATGCTGATAGTGGCCTGGCGCAATGGGCCGGATAAGAACTGAATCGCCGGATCGTCCGAAACGCCTGGCACGCTGGATTGAAAGGTCATGGTCAGAGTTCCCGTACCGCTCACCTGCGATGCCGAAGCGAGAGGGATGGAAACGTTGTTCTGCTGCACGCTCTGTCCCACCGAGGAACCGAAGACGATGGATGCCGACGGCACCGGTGGACTGAGCCCCTGGCCGGTCAGCACGAACGTCCGCTGGTCCACTGCCAGCGTCCCTTGGTAAGCGGTGCCGGAAATTGGCAGAAACTCTATTTGAAAAGAGACGGATTGGCCCGGCGCAATGGAAATGGGCGCTGCTGTTCCGATGGGGCCTTTGAATCCAGCGCCTGTTACCGCGAGCGTATTCACGGAGACGCTGACGGTACCGGGATTCGACAAACTAAACGTCTCGAGACTGGTCATGCCGGAAAGGACCGGGCCGAAGTCGACGATCGCGCCAGCGGCCAGAGGTATGTTGCTGCCTGCCAGCGACAAAACCGCGGCCTGGGTTCCCGTTCCATCCAGGACGATCTGCATATCGTTGACCTGAAGAAACGCGCTGTAGGAAGCGAGCGTGGTGGGACTGAAGGCGACGTCGAACTCAACTTCCGACACCGGTGATCCGGTGTAAGGCGCGAGGATGTAGGGCAAGGAGGGCACGTTGGTAAATGAAAATCCCGTGCCGGCCAGAGACAGAGTGGTGAGCGAAGCGGCTCCGGCTCCGGTATTGCGTACCAGAAACCGTGTCGTAAGTGTGTCGCCGGGGCTGGCCGTGCCTACGTTGACCACCGATCCGGCCAGTGTTTGGTTAGTACCGTCGTAGGTAAAAACCTCCAGCTGCGCTAATGCCGACAGCGGGGCTAGCGCCGCGAACAGGGCCAGGCGAGCGATCATGGCCGCACCTCGGGCAGAAGGTAACTTCGTTCGTGGCCGGGCTGAATATTTACGCCGAACAGCCGGCCAGTGGCGAGATCGGTTATTTCGATCCAACCGTCGCCCATCTGGTTGAACGCGAGGCTTGCGGGCAAATGTACGGAAATATGCTTTTCTGAGCCATCTTCGCGCCGCACCACCACGCCTTCCGCGTCGCGATACACCACTCCGCCCGAGGCCGGGATCATCACCGGAGCGCTGATGCCGGGAAGAGCCGTTTGGGAGCGAATCGCACCCGTTGCGATATCGATTCCCAGCTCCCACAGGCCGCCTTCACGCTGGACAATCAACACCGCCTCTGTGGAATTTAGAGACGCGATGGACAATATATCCTGGTTGATCACCGGCCCGGGCCGGAACGCGCCGCCATTCCAGAGGTACAGCGTTTTCGACTGCTCGAAGTAGGCGAGCGCAGGAGATCCGCTGCTTGAGAATGCGAACAGGGCCGGACCTTGGGTAGCAGCGATGCTGGCAACGGGGCGTCCCTCGGAATTGATTACAGTGAGTGCGGAGTCTGACTTCAGCAATCCGAAAGAGCCCGAGTACGCGGCGGAAACAATGCCGGACGCCACCGCGCTTCTGAGTAGGAAATTGCCGGCCAAGCCATTTACGATATGTATCTCGCCGTGGCCGTCCAGTATGAGCCCAACTTGCGGAGGAGCCAGCGCGCGCTGCGCCCATGCGGCTATCGATACAAATGAGAAGAACACCAAATAAGCTTTCATTACGGATGTCCTATGGTGATAGTGGGACTGCCGATCACAACTCCCGTGCTGGAAGTGTTGGCGTCGGTGGAAGCCCCGCTGTGGGACCTCAGCAGCAGCACGCCCGCGGCCGCTCCGCCCGCCGCCGCCGCGATCAGGATCCATTTGGTTCGGCTTTTGTGCGATGTAGAAAAAACTCCGTCGCCGCCCGCCTTGGGCGCCACCGAGTCACTCAGGTATTGAGTGCTGATCAGTCCAGCGCGAGCTTGATCCTTTACGGCGGTGATGCGAATTTCCACCGGCCCGGAGTTTTTGTTCCATTGCATGCCCCAGACCGTGGCCTTTCCGTCCGCGCCGGTGGTGATCACCTCAGTACGCAGCCCGGAATTGAACACGCCGCTGGGGCCATCTTCCGGCAGGCGAAAGCTGACGGCCGCGTCAGCCACGGGCTTGCCGGTTTCGTCGGTGACCAACACGGTGAGGCCGCGCGTGGCTCGCGTGCCGGTGCGATACACCGTGCCTTCGCCTTCAATTATCTTCAACTGCACGATAACGGAAGCGTAGGAGGGAACGGCCCACGCGAGAATGCAGCACACAAGACTGCGCCGAGCAAGTAGCTCTCGGATGCGCATGACCTATACGTGGGGGGAAGCGGGGGATATTCTCAGCGGAACATTGTTGTCTTCAGTGGGGCGGACCCCCTGGTCCGCGGCCGACGCCCACGTCGGCCTGGCCGAAGAGCGGGTCCAGGGGGTCCGCCCCACGGCTGCGTCCGATTATTGAAGGACAGGTGCTTCCACTTACACTGGGTCGATGCGGTAGGCCCAGGGTGGTTTTGTGGGGATCTGACTGAGGATGGTTTCAATGATCTCGTGCGATGGGGCTAGAGTGCATACAGGATCTGTCGCTGCGGCATCGCCGGTTAGCAGAAACGCCTGGCAGCGGCAACCGCCGAAATCGCGCGTGCGGCGATCGCAGCTCTGGCAAGGGTCCGGCATCCAGCTTTCGTCGCGGAAGCGGTTGAAGGCGGGTGATTCTTCCCAGATCCAGCGCAGCGGATGCTCACGGGTACTTGAAAATTCGAGGCCTGGAATTACGCCCGCGGCGTGGCACGGCAATACGCGGCCGGCGGGATCAATCAGCATCTGTTGATGGCCCCAGCCGTTCATGCACGGCTTTGGATACTTGGCGTAATAATCCGGCAGCACGAAATCGATGCGCAGGCGGCCTTTCAGGCGCACGCGGGCGGCGTCCACGATCTCGATGGATTTATCCACTTGCTGGCGCGTGGGCAGTAGCGCGTCGCGATTTTTTAGCGCCCAGCCGTAATATTGCACGTGAGCGATTTCCACGCGCTGCGCGCCGCTTTGCTCGGCGAAACTGAGCATCTCTTCCAGCCGATCTAAGTTAGAGCGATGAACCACCATGTTCAGCGTGAACCCGATGCGGCGCTGGCGGATCATGGCGGCCATGCGTAGTTTTAGAGCGTGACTGCGCGTTCCGGCGAATTCGTTGGCCGGCCCTTCCTCGATATCTTGAAAACTTAATTGGATATGATCCAGGCCGGCGCTGATCAGCGAGTCCAATTTGGATTCGTCCAGCCCGACGCCCGAAGTAATGAGGTTGATGTAAAGCCCGGCGGAGCGGCCGGCTTGCACCAGTTCCGCGAGATCGGCGCGGGCTAACGGCTCGCCGCCGGTAAGGTGCAACTGCAGCACGCCCAATTCGCCGGCCTGCTGGAAAATGGAAATCCAATCCGCGGTAGGCAGTTCTTCAGAGCGCCGCTGCATCTCCAGTGGATTGGAACAATAGACGCAGTGTAGCGGGCAGCGATGCGTGACCTCGGCGATCAGCGCTTTGGGCTCAAATTTCATACAGTTTCAAGAACCCCTCTATCGCGCAATCGCGTGAGCAACGCCAGCGTCTCGGTTTCGATTCGCGCGGCATCCTCTGAGCCATAGCGGTGCTGCAACTCATCGATGATGGCGCGAACCGTACGTACGCCATCCAAATGTTCGATGATCTTACGCGCCGGGCCTTGCATGCGCAGCGCGCCCTCGGGAATCAGCAATAGATCCTGCTGCGAGCCGTGCGGATTCAGGCGGCATCCGGGCGCCAGACGCAGAACGCTTTCGGGGCTTACCTGGGTCATGCCGGCTGATTCTCCTCCGATGGCCGGAATGCTCCAGGCGGAGGCCAACCGGGCGCCACATAGGCGAAATAAATGGCATCCAACTGGGCCCACAGAATATCGCACTTGGCCCGGAGAGCTCCGAGCGCGAGTTCCTGCTCGGGACGCGTGCGGGCGTGCTCGGTCACGAAGGCAAGCGCGAATTGCGCGTCTTCGGGAGCTTGGGTAAGTCGCGCGTCGAAATATGTCAGGCCGCTGGAGAGCCAGGGATAATGATGGCGCAAACGATCCACGCGGAGCGAGATGAGATCGCGCGAGAACATTTCCGTGAGTGAGGAGGCCACGGCTTCCAGCAAGCTGCGTTTTGAAACCAGATCGATGTATGCGTTCACCGCAAAGCGAACGGCCGGGAGAATTCCACGTTCGGCAATCACGGTCTCGCGAGGAACGCCGGTGGATTGCGCCAGTTGAATCCATTTTTCGATGCCGCCGGGGCGCGTGCCGTCGCCATCATGGTCGACGATGCGTTTTCTCCATGCGCGGCGAAAGGCCGGATCTTCGCCGCGCGAGAGGATGATGGAATCCTTGATGGGAATAATGCTCTGGTAGTAATAGCGGTTGAACGCCCAGGCTTGCAACTGGCCGCGGGTGAGCTTGCCTTCGTGCATCAGCAGGTGGAAGGGATGCTGGTGGTGGTATCGCTCCGCGCCGATAGCGCGCAGACGGCGTTCCAGTTCCGCGGGCGCCAGCAGTTCTTGTTCTTGAACGGGAGTCAAAGTGTTATCTCCATGCCGTCCCAGGCTACTTCCCAGCCGGAATCGTTTACTATGCCGCGCTCCGGGCTAGCGTCGTCCAGGATCGGATTTGTGTTGTTGATGTGAATGAAAATCTTGCGCGGGCGTGTGAGGCCGGACAAGCGGTCCAAGCTGCCGCCCTCGCCAGAAATGGGGAGATGGCCCATCTGGCGGGCGCTGCGGGTGATGCCGGGAATGTGCGAGGGTTCGTCATCGCTCCAGAACGTTCCGTCAAAAAGAAGGACGTCGCAGGTTTCCAGGCGTTCCAGTAACGCGTCGGAGAGGTGGCCGGAGTTGGGGAGGAAGGCCAGTTGTTGGCAGGCGGAAGCGCCTGCCCCACTTTCTGGCTGAATGAATAGGCCGATCGCGGCTTCTGCGGGGTTCAATTCTGTCAGGCGTGCGGCGCTGACGAATCCGGGGAAGCCTGAGGCGGAAGGAATCACGTCCAGGCGCGCGCCTGCGGCATCGAACGGGCGGCCGAGCGGAAGATCATGCCATTCCACCTGCCCGGCGAAACGGGCCAGCACGCCGAACATGGAGTTGTCCTCGGTTAGAATCCTGCGGACTGAAGATGTGGCGTGGACGCGGAAGCGATGAAACTCGCGCAACAGCAGCAGGCCGAGAGCCTGATCCACTTCGGCGCCGGTAAGGATCAAATCGCGGATGGGGGAATGCCTTGCGCCGTTACTCGCCGACGGCCACAGTTCGGGAGTGGCGTCGATTTGAACGCGTAGATCCGGAGAGGCATTCAATAGGGTCCACTCGCCGGGTACGCTACTCCAGGCCAGTTGCGCCTGCGTTCTCGGAGAGCCTTGGAACTTGCCTTCCCGGACACTACGGCAATTGGGACACGCGCAATTCCACTGCGGAAATCCGCCGCCCGCCGCGCTGCCCAGAACTTTGAGGCGCATGAGGAGGGATCAAATTGGGAAGGTGGGAGAAATCGCACGCCGGAAGTAAACGGCGCTACCGGCGTGCGACGCGTAAATCAGAAATCGCCGTTGCTGTAAGAATTGATTTCGCAGCTCAAGCAGATCTCTTCAACTTGGGGAGTTTCCCATGTCATGGATGCATCCTTTATGGGTCAGCCAGTTGCTTCCCACGCTTATACTAGCAATGGAACCGGCATGCCTGCAAGTAGCCATTCGGAGGGGGGCCCACCGCTATCCCCCCGGCGATCCTACCAAGGTGTGGCGGGGAGTACCGGTATCCGCACCTTTCGCGCCTTACAGCATCGCAACTTCAGGCTGCTGTGGAGCGGCTTCGCGTTCTCAGCCGTGGGAACGTGGATGCAAATCGTCGCGCAGAGCCTGCTGGTGCTGGATCTGACGCATGGCTCGGCTTTGGCACTGGGCGCCGTTTCGCTGGTGCAAGCGCTGGCGTTCCTGCTGATGGCGCCCGTTGGCGGCAGCGTCGCGGACCGCTTTGATAAACGGCGCCTGCTGTTTCTGACGCAAAGCCTGATGATCGTGTTTGCCGTTACCATGGGCGTTTTAACAGCTACAGGCGCCATCCGTTTCTGGATGATTCCGCTGGTGGTCTGCGCCGCCAGCGCGACACTCAGTTTTGACCAGCCGGCCCGCAATGCACTGATCGCGTCGCTGGTTCCAAAAGAATCGCTCATGAACGCCATTTCGCTGCAATCCGCCGTGTTCAACGGTGCCTCCATCCTGGGACCGGCGCTGGCCGGCATCACGCTCAGCCACTTGGGATACGCCGCGAACTTCTTTTTGAACGCGGCCAGTTTTCTGGCGGTGCTGGCGGCGCTGTTTTCTCTCGACATGGAAGTTGTGGAGGCTGTGCCCAGGACGCCGGGTGGATTGCTCCGTTCCGTTGGGGAAGCGTTGCGCTTTATAAGGTGTGATGCGGTGCTGCCGGCGGTGGTTGCGGCCTACGCCGCGCTGCTGTTTCTGGGTCCGTCGATGACTTTAGCCGTGCCTTTTTTCGCGAGTCAAGTATTGCGTACCGGGCCCACGGAGCTAGGCCTGCTGTTTTCCGCCATCGGAGCGGGGAGCGTGGTTGGCGCGTTAATAGTGGCGTCGGTGGGGGATCCTCCGCACAAGGAACGGCTGGCGTTGGGGGCGATGCTGGTATGGACCGCGGCGTTGGGCGTGTTCGGGTGGAGCGGCAGCCTGCGAATCACCGTGCCGGCGCTGTTCATTTTAGGTCTGACGCAGAACGCCGCCGGCGCCACCACCATGACGCTGCTGCAGACGCGGGTGCCGCCGGGGATGCGAGGGCGCGCAGTCAGCCTGAACACGCTGCTGATCATGTGCGTCCGTCCGCTGGGCGATTTTCCAGCGGGAGCGGTGATTGGGTGGTTGGGATTTCGCGAGGCAGTGCTGATCAGCGCGGGGTTGGTGGGTGCGGCGTTAGTAGCAATCAGCGCACTCTATACTGCGCGGGAAGCGTAAGGCTCTGTAAAAAAATCGGTTGGCAGGCGGAAGCGCCTGCCCCACATTGACGCACAAGGATTTACGATTAAGTGGCGCAGGCGCTTTCGCCTGCGAACCGATTTTTTCATGGCTCCCTCACGGGTCGCGGTTCGGAATGGGTAGATAATCAATACATGGGAAACTGGTTTCCATTTCCGATCACGGGAATACCCAAGTTCACCCCTACCGATGTCGTCGACATCCTGGTGGTCGCGTTTCTCATTTATCAATTTCTGTTGATCATCCGCGGCCGGCGCGCCGCCCACGTGCTGGTGGGGCTTTGCATCCTGGCCGCCATCTACGGTCTGGCGGTATTCGCCAAGCTGGAAGTGCTGCGGACCATACTCGCCACGCTGGCGCCTTTCACCGCCATTGCCCTGATTGTGATGTTCCAATCCGAGCTGCGGCGCTTGCTGGCGCGGTTAGGGCGAAGGCCGTTTCTCGGAATCAGCCAGTTGGAGCGCCGCGAGGTGAGCCAGGAAATTTTGCTGGCCATCAGCCACCTGGCGCAGAAGAAAATCGGAGCGCTGATCGTAGTGGAACGGAAAATCGGCCTGCGCACGTTTGTGGAAAGCGGAGTGAATCTGGATGCGGCCATCTCGCGCGATTTGCTGTGCGCCATCTTCCACCCCGGCGGCGCGTTGCATGACGGCGCGGTGATCATTCAAGGAGATCGCATCGCCTCCGCGGCGTGCTTCCTGCCGTTGACCACCAATCCGCTGCTGATCGCGGAACTGGGAACACGCCACCGGGCGGCGCTCGGAATCACCGAGGAATCGGATTGTTTCTCGGTGGTGGTATCGGAGGAGACCGGACGAATCTCCATTGCCGCATTCGGCGAAATTGAACTCGACGTCGAACCGGAACGCGTGGAGCAACTGCTCACGGGACGCCTGGAACGGCGGGATCTACGGACGTCCACGGCCCTGGCCGGAGTGCGGCAGCAGAGTTTCGACCGTCCATGAAATTCATCTTCGGCAACATATTTGGCAACCTGGGTTGGAAGCTGCTTTCGCTCGGAACCGCGGTGGTGCTTTGGATTGCCATAGCACGCGAGCCCGAACTTGCGACATCCATCGCGGTGCCCATTGAATTCAAGAGCATCCCGGAGGACCTGGATATCGGTTCGAATCTGCCGGATCGCGTGCGGCTGGAGATTCGCGGCCCGTCCGGCCGCCTTTCTCGGGATAATCTTGCCGACCTGGCGGTCATTTTGAATCTGGCCGACGCCATGCCTGGCGAGCGCACCTACAACATCCGCGCCGCCAACATAAATCTGCCGGCCGGAGTGAGCTTCTATCGCGCGCTGCCCTCCCAGATTACCTTGCGATTCGATAAGCTGCTGACTAAAGAAGTGGAGGTTCAACTGGCGCCGTATTCGAAGGGCCCGCCGGATGGTTATCGCGTTCGCTCTTACTCGCTCGAACCCTCGCACACCTTGATTCGCGGTCCGGAACAGCGCGTGAAAAGCATTTCTCACGTCACGCTGGATCCGGTGGACCTCAGCGGCGTCATCAGCCATGCTGAATTCCGTACCCATGTGAACCTTGGCGATCCGCAGGTGCGGCTGGAAGTTCCGAGCGATGTCACACTCAAAGTTACTCTGGAAAAAAATTCACAAAAGGAAACGAAATAATGCCGCGTGAGCTGTTCGGCACCGACGGAATTCGCGGTGTTGCAGGAAGCTATCCGCTGGATCACCAGACCGCCCATGCGGTGGGCGCCGCGCTGGGCCAGTGGGTGACCGGACGCCGGGAGGAGCACCAGGCCGCGGAGCTTCAAGTTGTGATCGGCATGGATACGCGCGAGTCCGGGCCATGGCTAGCGGCCGAAGTTGCGGGCGGGCTGGCGGCGGAAGGCGTGGCCTCGGATTTTGCCGGCATCACCACCACGCCCGGAGTGGCTTTTTTAGCCAAGAACGGACCATTCGCCGCCGGCGTGATGATTTCGGCGTCGCACAATCCGTTTCAGGATAACGGGATTAAGTTGATCGGCCATTCCGGCTACAAGCTGCCGGATGAGCAGGAAGAAAAGCTGGAGGCAGACATCTTCGCGCTGCTCCGCGCCGGGCATACTGGGAACGCGGCGAAGATTCTGGTCGATGAAAATCTAGACCGTACCTACATCGATCACCTGGCCGCCACGGTCCCTAGGGGGCTTCAAGGGCTCTCCATTGTCGCCGACTGCGCCAACGGTTCCGCGTCGTTCCTGGCTCCGGAGCTGTTTGAGCGGCTGGGAGGGCGCGTCGATCGGATAAATTGCTCGCCCGATGGCCGCAACATCAACCTCAATTGCGGTTCGCTGCATCTGGATGCCTTACGGGCAAAGGTGCTGGAAGAAGGGGCGGACGTGGGCGTGGCCTTCGACGGCGATGCCGATCGTGCTCTGTTTGTATCGAGGGGCGGCAAGATCATCGATGGAGACGCCGTTCTGCTGCTGACCGCCAGGTTCCTCAAGGAGCGCGGGGAGTTGGTGGGAAAGAACGGTCATCCGGTGGTGGTGGCCACGGTAATGTCCAACCTTGGCCTGGAGCGGGCGCTTAAATCGCACGGGATTGAAATGATCCGGACGCCAGTGGGCGATAAATATGTTTTGGAAGAAATGTTGCGGCGGAACGCGGCTCTCGGCGGCGAACAATCCGGACACGTGATTTTTCATCAGTACGCAACAACCGGAGACGGCATGCTCACTGCGCTGCGGGTTTTTGAAGTAATGCGGCAGAGCGGAATGGGCCTGGATGAATTGACTGGCGAGCTGAAAGTGTATCCACAACGTTTGGTGAATGTGCGGGTGCGAAATCGCAAGCCTTTGGATGAATTGCCGGGCGTGACGGCCGAGATTCGCGCGGCCGAAGCGTCGTTCGGAGACACCGGGCGCGTGTTGGTGCGTTTTTCCGGGACCGAGCCGCTGGCGCGAGTGATGGTGGAGGGGCCGGATCTGGAACGGGTGGAAAGCTTCGCCAATCGGATCGCTTCACAAATCCGGGTGGAGTTAGGGGCAGAATAGGGGGATGGATAGAAAAGGCAAAGGTTGGCAGGCGGAAGCGCCTGCCCCACATCTTGCGAACACCTGTCTCGCGATTTTTCTTATGGCCGCTGCGCTGGCGGCTCAAACTCCCAAACCAAAAGCTCCCGGCGAAGACTGGGTTCCTTTGTTCAATGGGCAGGACCTGACGGGCTGGGTGAAAATCGGAAATGAAAAATGGGACGTGGAAAGCGGAACCATCCACGGCGTGGCCGCTACCAGAGACTACGGTTATCTTCGGACGGAGAAAAATTTCAAGGACTTTCAGTTGTCGCTGCGATTCAAGTGCGAGGGCGACGGCAACAGCGGCGTTTTCTTCCACGCTGAGTTCAAGCCTGGAACCGCCGACGTGGTGCAAGGCCCGCAATTCGAGATCGATTGTAATATCGGCCACCACACCGCGGGGATCTACGATGTCGGGCGCCAGTGGCTGATCTGGCCTGCGCCCGAAAATGAAACGGTGGTCCGTCCTGACGACTGGAATGAGTACCTGTTGAAAGTGGAAGGCAATCGCTATGTTGCGCGGCTGAACGGAATTCAAATGGTGGATTACACCGATCCCAAACCGTTCGGCTCCGATGGAGGAATCGCGCTGCAGCTTCACTCCGGCGGCCACGGCAACTTCCGGTTCAAAGATATCCTCATTCGCGATCTTTCGAAGCGTCCGTAATGTTCCATCTCGAAGACATCCAGAACGCTCGCCGGCGGATTCAAGGGCGGGTGAAAAGAACGCCGCTGGTTTCAAGTGAGGCGCTGAGCAAAAGGCTGGGCGCCAGCGTTTATCTGAAGCTGGAGCTGTTTCAAAAAACGGGATCGTTCAAGGTGCGTGGCGCATTCAACAAAATTTTGAGTCTTCCGGAAGACCAACGCGGCAGGGGTCTGGTGGCGGTCAGCGGTGGCAATCATGCGCAGGCGGTTGCTTACGCCGCCGCGCAGCTTGGATTGCGGTCGGTAATCGTGATGCCGGAAAAGACGCCGCGCAATTATGTGGATGCCACGCGCGGCTACGGCGCAGAAGTGGTGCTGGTGCCGAGAGTCCAGGAAGCTTTCCGGGAGATCGAGAAATATGAGAAGGACGGCTGGATTTCCGTGCATCCGTTCGACGATCCGCTGGTGATGGCGGGGCAGGGAACAGTAGGGCTGGAGATTGTGGAAGATCTGCCGGATGTCACCGACGTGGTGGTCAGCATCGGCGGGGGCGGATTTATCGCCGGAGTTGCCACGGCGGTTAAGAGTTTAAGGCCGGCCGCGCGCATCTGGGGCGTGGAGACTGAGGGAGCGGATGCCATGTCCCAAGCGCTGGCCGCTGGCCATCCCGTTCAACTTGAAGCGATTACATCAATCGCGCGTACGCTCGGCGCGCCCTCTGTATCCGAGCGAACGCTCGGGCTGGCGCAGAAATACCTGGAAAGCGTCACTTTAGTGCCGGACGCGGAAGCCATGAGCGCGCTGGACTTACTGCTGGAGCGCGCCAAGGTGCTGACGGAGCCTGCTGCATCTTGCACCTGGGCCGCGGCTGAACGCTTGCGCTCGCACTTCAGCACCTCTTCCCAAGTGGTGTTGGTGCTATGCGGCGGGAACATGGCAGTTCAGGATCTTTGCCGTTATCACATGTAAGAACGGCCTGGAGATTGCCGCAGGGAAGGCGTTCAATAAGCATTAACCAATAGCGGTCCAGTGAATTCAAGCGTTTGACCGCAGATCAGGAGGCGCCGCCCGAGTCCCACCATGAACAATCTACCAAGCGAAACTCCCGCCATGGAAAAATTTCCCGCACGGCGATCCTTCAGGAATCTGTTTGGTCGCCCCTTCTCACGCCACCTGACTGTGGTCAAACGCCAACTCTTTGGGACAGTCGCCGATTTCGTACAAGCGGGGAATGCCGCCGTGCTCTCCGGGCGACGGAGTCGGTAACTGTCCCAGATAGTTTGCTACTCCACACTTTCCACATGCCAGCCATCCGCGTAGCGCTGAAAAGTCACTTGAACCATCTTTCCCTGCTGCCGGCCGGCGTTGAGCGCTAGCTTTTGTCCCGCCGATTGGATCTCTTCGATGGCGTTCTGGAAATCCCGGTAAATCTGGCTCGGTTCAAATGACATGCGTACGTCAGCGACGGTGGTGTTCCGTCCCGTGCGGCGGATGGCCAGGATAGAGGCCGGCACCCAGCGTCCGGCTACGAGAGAAAGCTCGGACACGCCGTCTTGGGTAAGCGCATCGCCGGCCGGGCCAGGTTCACAAATGGTCCCGGTTCCCGTGTTCTTTTTGCACTGGATGACGTGCTCATCCATAAGGCGTTGGTAGGCTGCGGATAGAGCGGGATCCTGGCCGTCGAAGCGAGGAGAGGCGTTGAAACTGACGCGTACCGGGTCCGTTGTCCTGTCGCGCAGCAGATTCATGGCAGTTTCATAATCCAAGGGGTCGCCCCCGCAGCCAACGAGAGATATTACCAGAGTGAGCGCTGAAACAGTCCAAACTTGACGCAAGGGATATTTTCGCATACCGAAGCGAGGGAATAAGGGCATTTTGATGATCTCCTAATTGTCCGGCTCATCGGTGCCGATGAAGATGGTATGGATGTGTTCGTGGCCCGGCAGCCGATCTTTGATCGGACTCGCCAACTCTATGCATATGAGTTGCTTTTCCGCTCCGACGACGTCCACAACGAGTTCGACAATACTGATTCCGGTTCAGCGACCAAGCAGGTGATCGCCAACAGTCTTTTAAGCATTGGATTAGAGAATGTCGCTTGCGGCAAGAAAGTGTTCGTGAATTTTGATCATGGTCTCCTGATGGGCGGGTTGCACGCGGTCCTGCCCCGGGAGGACACGGTGCTCGAGATTCTGGAGTCGGTTGAGCCGGACGATGAATTGATAGCGGCATGCCGTGACCTGAATGAACAAGGGTATACGTTCGCCCTGGACGATTTCGTGGAAGACGCGCGCTTTGAGCCGTTAACCCAGATCGCCAAACTGATCAAAGTAGACATGCGAACCACCACCAAGCCGGAGCAGGAGCGGCTGTTGCGAACTTATCAACCGCGAGGCGTCGCCATGGTCGCGGAAAAAGTGGAGACGCACGAGGAATTCGAATGGGCGAAGAAAGCGGGCTATGACTACTTTCAAGGCTACTTCTTCGCGCGTCCGGCGGTGCTGCGCGGCCATCAGATCCCGGCTGGTAAGGTCAATTGCTTACGACTGCTGCGGGAGATGCAGTTTGCGGACCTGAATTTCGAAAAGCTTCGGGAAATCATCTCCGCGGACTTGTCGCTGTCGTATACATTGCTGCGTTTCGTAAATTCGGCGCTCTTCGCGCGGGTGGGCGAGATCCAATCCATCGCTCATTCTTTGGCCGTTCTGGGCGAGGATGCCATCCGCCATTGGGCCGCGCTGGCGGCGCTGCCCATCCTGGCCAAAGACAAGCCCGGTGAGTTGGTTACGCACTCGCTGGTGCGCGCGCGCTTCACCGAGCGGCTGGCGCAAGCGGCCCACGTGAGTGAGCACGGCCAGGGTTTCCTGGTGGGTTTGTTTTCGTTGCTGGACGCGCTCATGGACGTACCGCTGGAAGAAGCGCTGCGCCAGGCCGGCGTAGGACCAGCCATCAGTGGAGCGCTGCTGGGAATTGAGGGGCAAGAGAATCCGCCGCTCCGGCATGTTTATATGCTGGTCTGCCATTACGAGGCAGGCGACTGGAAGGCCGTGTCCGAGGCGGCGTCGAAACTGGCGATTCAATCGAAATGTATCGGCGAGGCTTACTCGGAAGCCACGCTGTGGGCCCAGCAAGCCTTGCATGCCACCGCGCGCAAAGCCAATTCGCGGCGTAAGGTGCGCCACGCAGCGCAGGGAGCGATAACGGTACTGTGGGAAGACAGCGCCGGCCACGAGAAAGTGACCACCGCGCAGTTGATCAACATTTCGGTGGGCGGCCTGCAGCTGCAAATGACCGAGAGGCTTCCCGTGCGGACCGCTGTCTCCTGCAATGCCCCCAAGATAGGCGTGTCCGGCCGCGGCGTGGTTCGCTATTGCAATCCGAGCAAGGGCAAGTACTTGATTGGTCTCGAATTCACCAACGGAACCGGCTGGCGGGAGCCGGCCTAGATCCTCCAGTTGTAAGCTATTGAAAAAGCGTGTATTGCATACTTTTTATTCGCTATTCGCGAATCGCGAATAGCGAATGAGGAGAGATTGGGCTATGGCTCTCAGGCCGCACGACGTTGCCGTGATACTGAAACTTTGCGAGTATCGCTCCAAACGGCCGCCTTATTCTCACCTGGCGCTTGAACTTTCCATGAGCCCTTCTGAAGTACACGCGGCGGTAAAGCGAGTACGAGCCTCGCACCTTTTGCACGGCGCGGGGTTGGACGAACGGCCGAACCGTACGGCATTGAAGGAGTTCCTGCTTCACGGTTTGAAGTATGTTTTTCCGGCGGAACGAGGGGAACCGACGCGCGGGATTCCGACCTCCTACGCTGCCGAGCCTTTGCGAAAAAATATCGCGCCCTCAGATGAGTTGCCTCCGGTATGGCCTTACCCGGAGGGGAACACCAGAGGAGTAGCTTTCGAACCACTGTACAAACAGGCGCCAGCCGCGGCGCTGCGCGATCCGGTGCTTTATGAATATCTGGCACTGGTGGACGCGCTGCGCGACGGCCGGGCGCGTGAACGGAAGCTGGCCGAAGAAATGATCGTCGCGCGGCTTCGCTCACCCGCGAATGCGTGACGTCAACTACCAACTCCTGATATCCGCTGCACGGTTGCTTCAGCCGCTGCTGGACGAGCTGGTGTTCGTGGGAGGCTGTGTCACAGGCTTGCTGATCACAGACGAAGCTGTTCCCGCGGCTCGTCCAACCCTCGACGTGGACGCCATTGTGGAAATCACTTCGTGCTCAACGAGAAGATACTGGTTTTTTCCAATTGATGGTATAAGGCTGCGGCCGGAGCTGCGAGCCTCGTTCCTCTCGCGCCGCTCCTGCAGATCCGGATCATCACCGCGCCCTATTTTCTGGCAACCAAACTGGAAGCCTTCCGCGACCGCGGTAAGGGCGATTATTTCGGCAGCCCTGATCTGGAGAACGTGCTATCCGTTGTTGACGGCCGGCCAATCCTCGGAGACGAAGTAAAAGCGACGGCAATCAGCGCTCTCCTCAAGGACTCGCGGTTCATCGACGCTCTGCCGGGGCATCTGCTGCCAGACCCAGCCAGCCAGGCTCGAATGGATGTTGTGTTGCGCCGGCTGAGAAACCTCGCGATGAGCTAAGCGGACTTGCTAGCGGCTGGCTCTCCGTCTGGGCGCGAAGCTGCGAACGTGGCGGGTGGGACGTGGGATGATGCTTTCCGGAACCCGGCCGGGCTCCGGCGCCAGCCCTGAAGGCACCTGCCTTCGGGTGAGTTGGAGATCGAGCAGCTGCTCGATTTTACGAATTTCGCCGCGCTCGCTGCGCGTGCTGAAGGTGGAAGCCGTACCGCGGGATCCGGCGCGGCCGGTGCGGCCGACGCGATGAATGAAATCCTCGGGCGCCTGCGGCAGATCGTAATTTACGACGTGCGCAATTCCTTCCACGTGGACTCCGCGGGCGGCGACATCGGTGGCCACCAATACGCGATAGCTGCCGTCCTGAAAGCCGCGCAGGGCCAGGTTGCGCTGCGACTGGGTGCGGTTCCCGTGAATGCTGGTGGCTTTCGATCCGCCGCGCGCCAGTTTCTTGGCCAGACGATCCGCCCCATGCTTGGTTCGGGCGAACACCAGAAACGATCCGCGCTCTTCCTGCAGCATTTTCTCCAAGAGACTGAGCTTGCGATCCTGCTCCACCTCGTAGACATGCAAGTCGATTTCTTCGGCAGGTTTCGTAGTGGAACCGATGGCCACCCGGACCGGATTCTTCAAGTAGGTGTGAACCAGATGCGCGACTGAAGATTCGAGCGTCGCGGAGCAAAACACGGTCTGGCGATCAGAGGGCAAGGCCGCCAGGATTTTCTTAATGGTGGGCAGGAAACCCATGTCCAGCATGCGGTCCGCTTCGTCCAGAACCAAAGTGTGGGCCGAGTTGAGTTTTACCAGCTTGCGGTCGAGAAAATCGGACAGACGTCCGGGAGTGGCGATCAGTACCTGCGCGCCTTTGCGAATCGCCTGCAGTTGTTTTTCTTCATTGAGACCGCCGACCACCACGGCAGCGCGGATCCCGGTTCCAGCGGCAAGCTTGGAGAAAGATTCATTGGTCTGTATGGCCAGTTCGCGGGTGGGGCTGAGAATCAGCGCCTTCACGCCAGTCAGGTGGGTTTGTTTCGCCAGCCGTTCCAGAAGAGGCAGAAGAAAGGCCAGGGTCTTGCCGGTGCCGGTTTGCGCCGTAATCACCAGGTCGTGACCGGCCAGTTGTTGAGGAATAGATAGAGCTTGCACAGGCGTAGGCTGGACGAATCCGTGACGAGCCAGATTGCTTTGCAAGGCAGTAGACAGTGGGAGATCGGAAAAGTTATTCATTCTTTGGTTGAGAGACGGGAATCAGCGAGCCGGAAGAGAACAGAACTACAGAGGGCGCGGTTTGACTACCGGTACATTTTCAGCATACCACGTTTTACAGACTGTGGCGCGCGCACTCATGGGTGCCGTGTTCGCACTCCTGCGAACACCCTACCCATGGAAACCCAGGCGTTCACACGATTGTGAACGCTGCACGCACGAGTGCGCGCGCCACGACCACCCGCAATCGTAAGAATTACCGGCAGGTTAGGCGCGGCCTTTGGCAATTGTGCCCGGTTACAGAGTGTGAAGCTCACGCTGCATAAACGCGTTCAACGCTATGCGCGACGCCGGTTCCTGGCATTTCACATGCCAATGAGTTGACGTGATTGACGCAGCCGAGCAGATCCGGGTGCAGTTCATCAGGCAATCCGTGGCACAGGTCTGCCGGCAGGCCTTCGTCTCCCGCGAGGATGCTCGCGTCGCGGCCGGGGAACTCCGCCGCTACTTCGGTTGGGTAAGGAACACTCTGCCAGCCACTGTTCAGGAACCTTTGCTCACCGAAATCGAGTCGTTGTGCACTTTCCTTGGCGCCCCTCCGGATCGCTAAATCCTTTTATTGGAACACCTAGGGTAATCCCTGGTCTCGGCGAATCTTGCCGGACGCGATGCTATCATGGGCACGCAAACCGTCTTACAGAGCGCCGGTGGAGGAACAGAAGTGGCATCATCACGCAGTAAGCTTGTGGAAATCTTCGACAAGCGGGAACAAGAAATTGCGGCAGCGTGGCAGGACCGTCAGGCGGCGGGCACGCGCAGAATGTCTCCGGCCGAACAACATGAGGCAGCGCGGCAGTCGCGTGAATTCCTGAGCGCCATCAAGGGCGCGCTACAACAAGACGGTACGGAGAACATCTCTGGCGCGGCCTGGGTTCCTGTTCGGGAGTTTCTGACTAATTTTTCGTCCAACCGCGCGAAAGCCGGTTTCACTCCCACGGAAACCGCAGCGTTTATTTTTTCCCTGAAACAGCCGGTGTTCGAAGCGCTTCGTCAGGAACTTGGTCAGGACGCCATCACATTGACGGCCGAAACCTGGCGTGCGACGGAATTGTTGGATGCGCTTGGGCTTTTAACGGCTGAGGCGTTCCAGAAATCGCGCGAGGATATGATCTCGCGCCAACAGGCGGAGCTGCTGGAACTATCCACTCCCGTAGTGCAGCTATGGGACGGAATTCTGGCGCTGCCGCTGATTGGAACCCTGGACAGCTCGCGAACCCAGGTGGTGATGCAGAATCTGTTGGACGCGATTGTCAAAACCCGCTCGGATTTCGCGATTATCGATATCACCGGCGTTCCGGTAGTGGATACCCTGGTGGCGCAGCATCTGCTGAAGACCGTGGCCGCCGCGCGTCTGATGGGCGCCGAATGCCTGATCAGCGGAATTCGCCCGCAGATCGCCCAGACCATTATCCATCTGGGCGTGGATCTGGCGGGAGTGGTAACGAAAGCCACGCTGGCGGACGCTTTCGCCATAGCCATGCGCCGGCTCGGCTATTCCGTGGTTCGAGATCAAAAGACCAAAGTCGTCGCCGAGAGGTAAGCAAGTGGAGCGCATCCCGATCCTCAAGATGGGCGATTATCTGCTCATCACCATTCAGGTAGATATGCACGACAAGCTGGCCTTGACGCTGCAGAACGACCTTACCGAACAAATTGTCACGCACAAGTCAAAAGGAATATTGATCGACATATCGGCGCTCGAAATCGTGGATTCCTTCATTGGCCGCATGCTGGGCATTATCGCGTCCATGTCGCGGCTGCTGGACGCCGAAACTGTTGTGGTGGGAATGCAGCCCGCGGTGGCCATCACGCTGGTGGAACTGGGATTGTCCATGAAAGGCATCCGCACGGCTTTGAATGTTGAAAAAGGCATGACGGTTCTTCGAGACTCGCTCGGAGAAGAGAGGCGAGACGGTGATTCGAGTCGTCAATTCTGAATCCATGGAGATTCGGAGCAGCGAGGATGTCGTCGCCGTTCGTCAGGCTGTGCGCAAAAAATCCATCTCGCTGGGTTTTGGATTGGTGGATCAAACTAAAGTGGTTACGGCTTCGAGCGAACTGGCGCGCAATACGCTGGACCATGGCGGAGGCGGGATCGCGCATCTGGAGATTCTGGAAAATGACCGGCGCTCCGGAATTCGCCTGATCTTCGAGGACCAGGGCCCGGGGATTGAAGATATCGAGCGGGCTCTCACCGACGGTTACACGTCCGGGGGCGGAATGGGATTAGGCCTGGGAGGATCGAAGCGGCTGTCGCATGAATTCGATATATCGTCGGCACCCGGAGCGGGAACCAGGGTGTCGATTGTGAGGTGGAAATAAGGCATGCCGGAGTCGGTTCGTTTGTTGATCGACGAATCCAGCAAGACCGCGGAGGCTCGGCGGTTGGCGCGAGATATGACTGTCGAAATGGGTTGGGGCGAGACCCTGGGCGAGCAGGTTTCCATTGTTGTTACCGAAGCGTGCACCAATCTTCTGAAACATGCGCAACGCGGCGAACTCATTGTGCATTCTGTAACCGAGGGGTTGGGACCGGAGCCTCTTCTGGAATTGCTGGCGCTGGATCATGGCCCCGGGATTGAAGACCTGGCACGCTGCCTGGAGAACGGCTACAGCACTTCGGGCACGCTGGGGCATGGGCTGGGAGCGATCATCCGTTTATCAAAGCTCGCCGATTTTTACTCGGCGCCGGGGAAAGGCACCGGCATTCTGGCCCGCTGGTGGAACGGGACACAGCCCGCGGCTTCGGCTTCCGCCCGAGGCGGCTTCCGGGTCAGCGCCGTGAATGTTCCCAAGTCTGGCGAGGAAGCATCGGGGGATGCCTGGGCCAGCGTGCAATCGGGCGATCAACTTACGGTGCTGGTGGCCGACGGATTGGGGCACGGGATAGAAGCAAACCTGGCGGCTTCGCAAGCGGTCCGGATGCTTCGCGAGAATCCGCAGCTCGGGCCTCATGCTCTGCTGGAACGCTGCCACCTGGCGTTGCGCAGCACGCGCGGAGCCGCGGTAGCCGTGGCCAGGATAGACCGGGCTTATGAGAAACTTACATTCGCCGGCGTCGGAAATATTTCCGGCAGGATCTACTCCGCTGAGCGTGGCGGCCAACATCTGGTTTCGGTCAATGGAACGGCCGGCCATCACTCCGAGAAACTGCGCGAGTTTAGCTATCCATGGACCGCGGATGCGGTGTTGCAAATGCATTCCGACGGACTTTCCAGCGGCGCCGGCGTGGAGGCCTACCCGGGGCTGGCCGCCCGCGATCCAGCCCTGATCGCGGGTGTGTTATACAGAGATTTTGGAAGAGGGCGCGACGACGCGACGGTGGTGGTCGCGAAGGCAGCCTGAATGAGCTTTTCCATTCTCTCTGTCAGCATCCGTTCCGAATACGACACGGTAGCGGCCCGTCAGCGCGCCCGGCAGATCGCCAGTCTCCTGGGTTTCGATCGCCAGGATCAAACGCGGATTTCTACCGCGGTGTCCGAGATTGCCCGCAACGCCTTCAATTATGCCGGAGGGGGCCGCGTGGAATATCTCATTGAAGGCCGCGTGGCGCCGCAGTTGTTTCTCATCAAAGTAACCGATACCGGAAAAGGTATTCGGGATTTGAACAGCGTGCTGGACGGCACCTATCAATCGCAAACCGGCATGGGCTTGGGAATCACCGGCGCGCGCCGCTTGATGGACCAGTTCCAGATCGAATCCGACCCCACTCACGGAACCACAATCTGGCTGAAAAAACTGCTTCCCAGGCGCGCCCCGCTGCTCCGGGAGGCGGACATCGGCAGGCTGGGGGATTCGCTGGCGCGGCAATCGCCACAGGACGCTTTTCATGAGTTGCAGCACCAGAACCAGGAATTGATTGCGGCCTTGGAAGAAATTCGCGCCAGGCAGACCGAGCTGATGCTGCTGAATCGGGAATTGGAGGATACCAATCGCGGCGTGGTGGCGTTGTACGCGGAACTGGACGAAAAGGCTGATCATCTTCGCCGGGCCGACGAGCTGAAATCGAAATTCCTTTCCAACATGAGCCACGAGTTCCGTTCCCCGTTGAACTCCATTCTGGCTTTGAGCGGGCTGTTATTGAACCGCACCGATGGGGAACTGAGCCGGGAACAGGTGCAGCAAGTGGAATATATCCGCCGCGCCGCCGACGATCTGCTGGAGTTAGTGAACGATCTGTTGGACCTGGCCAAGGTGGAAGCCGGCAAGGTGGAAGTGAAGCCGCTGGAATTCACGGCCTCGAACCTGTTCGGCGCGTTGCGCGGGATGCTGCGGCCTTTGCTGCTGAATCAATCGGTGAACCTGGTATTCGACGATGTGGAGCAGATACCGCCGATATTCGGGGATGAGGGCAAGATCTCGCAGATCCTCAGGAACTTCATCTCCAACGCGCTGAAGTTCACCGAGAGCGGCGAGGTTCGCGTGTCCGCCACCGTGGCGGGCGATACGAACCTGGTTTTTTCCGTTGCCGACACCGGCATAGGGATCGCCTCTGAAAATCAGGAGTTGATCTTCCAGGATTTTGTTCAAGTGGACAGTCCCATTCAAAGACGGGTGAAAGGGACGGGATTGGGACTTCCGTTGTCCAGAAAGCTTGCTACAGTGCTGCATGGTGAAGTGGGCGTCCAAAGTGAACTGGGAGTTGGTTCAACTTTTACACTGCGCATTCCCTTGCGCTATCGCGATGCGGCCGAGCAGGAAACTCAACCGCTACCGGAGTGGACCCCGGATTCCACCAAGCTTCCGGTGCTGATCGTCGAGGATGACCCGGCGATGAAGATGATGTATAGCAGCTTCCTGGAAGGTTCGGTATTCCAGCCGGTGCATGCATCCACCACGCGGGAAGCGGAGCAGATTCTGGATCAATTGCGGCCCGCGGCCATCGTGCTGGACGTTGTTCTGCGTTCGGAAGATACCTGGACTTTCCTGGCCGGCCGGACGGAAGATGAGCGCACCGCGGGCGTCCCCATCCTGGTGGTCAGCACTATTGAAGACCAGGGGAAAGCCTACCACCTGGGCGCGAGCGGCTACCTGGTGAAGCCCATTCAGCGCGCGGATCTGCTTTGCCGCCTGAGCATGGCCACCGGGCAATCGGCGCCCAGCCGGGTGCTGATTATCGACGACAATGAACGCGACCGGTATCTTTTCAAGCATCAGCTTCGGGATACGGCGTTCGTGGTGCTGGAAGCTTCCGGTGGCCTGGAAGGTATTCGCAAGGCCGGCGAAGAAAAGCCGCATCTGATTATCCTGGATATCAATATGCCGGACATGACTGGGTTTGAAGTGGTGGAACGATTAAAAGAGAACGCCTCCACCAAACAAATTCCGGTGGTTATTTGTACCTCGCGCGTGCTGAACAGCGCGGAGCGAACGCAATTGACGGGCAAGGCCGTCATGGTAATCAGTAAGGAAAACCGCGACAAGAGCGGCGTGGCCGAAGAACTTCGGCGAATCATAAACGGAACGGGGATGGCCACGACCATTCATTAAGGACTGGTTCTATGAATTTATTGGACTACCCAATTCTCAACGTCGACGATTATCAGCCGTCGCTGTATGCGCGCACCAAAGTGCTGCGCCAGGCCGGCTTCGCGGTGCTGGAAGCGAGCGACGGGGCGCACGCGCTGCGGGTGCTCTCGGAACAAAAGCCTCCTCTGGTGCTGCTGGATGTAAATCTTCCCGACATGAGCGGTTTTGAAGTTTGCAAACGGATACGCGCCAATCCCTCCCTCGCCGGCACCACCGTGGTGCACATTTCGGCCTCCAGCAATCTGACCCGGCACCACGTCTATGGATTGGATGCCGGCGCCGACAGCTACATGGTGGAGCCGGTGGATCCGGAGATCCTGATCGCAACCGTGAAGGCTTTTCTGCGCGCGCGCCAGGCGGAGGAGGCCTTGCGCCGCTCTAACGAAGATTTGCAGCGATTTTCATACACCGTGGCGCATGAGATGAGTGAGCCGCTGAGAACCATTGCCATGCACGCTCAATTACTGGAGCGGCGCATGGGTTCCGAGCTTACCGGGGATAACGCGGAATCGTTCCAGTACATGCTGCAAAGCGCGCGCCGGATGCGCGGGTTCATCGACGATCTTCTGCGCTACGCCCAGGTTACGCACGAAACCACCAGCAACGTAACGGAAGTGGATACTGACGTCCTGCTCACCCAGGCGCTGTTCAATCTGGACGCGGTAATCCAAAGCAAGGGAGTGAAGATTACGCACGATCCTATGCCGAAGATACTGGCCGACGCCCGCATTGAGCACGTTTTGCAGAACCTGGTCAGCAACGCCATCAAATATAGCCGGCCGGGAGTGACGCCGGAGATCCATATCTCGGCGCGGGAGCAGCAGGGTTCGTGGCTTTTTTCGGTGCGCGATAACGGGATCGGAATTGAACCGCAGTACAAGAGCCAGATCTTTCGCGTTTTTTCGCGCCTGCATGGGCAGGACATTTCCGGCCACGGAATCGGCTTGGCGCTGGCGCAAAAAGTGGTGGAAACCAACGGGGGAACCATTTGGGTGGAATCGGAGCCGGGCGTAGGGTCCACGTTCTATTTCACAATTCCGCAGGAGCCTGTCCGGGAAAAAAGCAGCAAAGCTTCCAACTGATCTAGTTTGGCCGGCCTCGGCAAGAGTATTACCGAACCGCTGCCGTAAGCGTAAGAACCTGTGAAAAAATCGGTTCGCAGGCGAAAGCGCCTGCGCCACTTAATCGTAAATCCTTGTGCGTCAACGGGGGGCAGACGCTTCCGTCTGCCAACCCCGCGTGCTTCCCGATTTTCCACAGCTTCTAAGGGAGTCGGTGCCGGGTTCGCGAGAAATCGTACGCGCCGTTCAGAAGATCGGCTGCAGGACCATGCGGCCGTACGCGGTGAACGCCATGAGGAGGCCCAGCACACCGCTGAAGATGATGGGCGTGATCTCGCCGTACTTGGCGTGCACCCAGACGAACACCAGGCTCTCGATGGCCAGGACTGCGGCAGCCACCACGGTGAGCGGCGGCTGCCAGTGGAAGGCGGCGGGGACAATCAGCCCGGCCGCGCAAACGAGTTCGAGGATGCCAAGGGCCGTCCAGGCTTTCCGCGGCAACGCACCAAAGGACGGGACATCGTGGCTTACTTTGTCGAACAGGAAGACCTTCATGACGCCCGACGCTCCGTAGAGGAGCGCGGCGAGGACCTGCAGGACCCACAACAGGATATTCATCGTGCGCCTACTCCCCATTTCCACGCCGGCGCGCGCAGTACGATTTTTCCCTGCGCGTCCCGCGTTCGGAGCCCAGATCTAGTGACCATCGATGCCTCATGATATCGGATGCCTCATGCCGCCCGCATCCCGACGCGGTCAAAGGCCGGCGTGGCGCCGCGCTGGGCGGCCTCCCAGTGACGTAGATTGGTTGTGAAAGGAATCATGCATGCGTCTGAAGCAACCGCGTATCGCGCCTCTTTCCCCGGGTGAGTGGGACGGTGAAACAAGGAAAGTGCTGGAGGAATTGCGGATGGATGGGCAGGTGTACAACGTTTTCGCTACGCTGGCGCGGCATCTGAAGCTTTTCAAGAGATGGCTGGTATTTGGAGATCACACTTTTTCGAAGTCGTCGCTTCCGGCGCGAGAGAGGGAGTTGGTGATTCTTCGGATGGGATGGCTGTGCCAGGCGGAGTACGAGTGGGGCCATCACGCCGCTATTGGCAAGCAGGTGGGGCTCAGCGCTGACGAAATCCGGCGAGTTGCGGCGGGGCCCGGCGCTGCCGGATGGGATCCGTTTGAAGCCGCGCTCGTGCGGGCCGTGGACGAGCTGCACGCGGACTCGTTCATCAGCGATTCAACATGGACGACGCTGGCTGGGCGCTACAGCACGGAGCAGCTGCTGGATCTGATTTTCACGGCCGGGCAGTACACGCTGGTGTCGATGGCGCTGAACTGCTGCGGAGTCCAGTTGGAAGCGGGGTTTGAGGGTTTTCCAGCAGGCTGATCGGTACCAGGCACCAGCTCCCTTAGAAGCTGTGAAAAAATCGGTTCGCAGGCGAAAGCGCCTGCGCCACTTAATCGTAAATCCTTGTGCGTCAATGTGGGGCAGACGCTTCCTTCCGTCTGCCAACCCCGCGCGCGTGCCGATTTTTTCGGAGCTTCTTACGGTCGTGGTTCGGTAACGCTCTACGCCAGTGCCGGTTATTTGAGCGGCGAGAAATCGGTGGGATCCATGTAGGTGGAATCAATCTTTTCGACGATCTTGCCGTCCGCTTCGGATGCCTTGGCTACCTTCTGCCATTCCGGATCGGCGACAAAGGCCGCCCAGTTCTTTTTGGCCTCTTCGCGGCTGGGGTGGGCAATGATATAGATCAGCGTGTTGTCCTTTTGCGAAGGATCCTCGGGCACCCAGTATCCAATGCTGGTCATGTGGTGGTGATTAAAGATGGTGATGGTGTGATCGCGAAATCGCGACTGCAGCGCCGGGAGACGGCCCGGGGCAGTGTGGTAGACGCGCAGCTCGAAGACTCGGGAGTCTTGGGCGTGCACGGTGAATTGCCGGGTGAGAAAAGCTCCCGCGGCGAAGGTAAGGGCGGCGAGTGCGCCGGCGCGAAAAAGGGTGAGTGTCATAGGTCTTGGGGAATGATATCACGCAGCGGCAAAAAGGCACCGGCTCCCTTAAGGTCGCGGTTCGGTAACACAGTCTTTCCGAGCCGCGGGCGTAAGAAGCTGTGAAAAAATCGGTTCGCAGGCGAAAGCGCCTGCGCCACTTCCGTCTGCCAACCACGCGTGCTTCCCGATTTTTTCACAGCTTCGAAGCGACCGGTGGATTGGACAAAAGTTGGAGCGCTTAAAAATACTCCCCCAAGCCCGTCGACATTCGGCGAGATGCTGGTGCGATAGACTGGACGGAATGCTACGCACAAAATTGCTTGCTGCACTGTTGGTTTCCGTTGCGGCGGTTGCTCAGCCGCTTCCCATGGCCAAAAGCCCGGAGGAGGCCGGGTTCTCGTCCAAGCGGCTGGAGAAGACCAGGCAGGCGCTGCAGGGCGACGTGGAAAGCAAGCGGATTCCCGGCGCGGTGCTAATTCTGGTGCGCAACGGCAAGATTGTCACCTATGATGCCATCGGGTATGAGGATCGCGCCGGGCAGACGCCCATGAAGAAGGACTCCATTTTCCGCGTTGCGTCCATGTCCAAGCCCATCACCACGGTGGCCGCCATGATCCTGGCCGAAGAGAACAAGCTGGACGTCGCGGCGCCGGTGTCGCAGTATCTTCCCGAGTTCAGAGATGTCAAAGTGGGCGTGGAGGGGGCGCCGGTGAAACGTCCCATGACCGTGCAGGACCTGATGCGGCACACTTCGGGTCTGACCTACGGTTTGTTTGGAAACTCGGCGGTAGATCAGATGTACCGCAAGGCCAATATTTTCGGCGCAAAATCTCTTGAGGACATGGTGAAGATCATCGCCGGCATGCCATTGCTGCACCAGCCGGGCGAAGCCTGGGAGTATAGCGTCTCCACCGATGTGCTGGGCCGCGTGGTGGAGGTGGCCAGCGGGATGGACCTGAACGCTTTTGTTCAGGAGCGCATCACCGGTCCGCTGAAGCTGAACGACACGGGATTCTGGGTGAAAGAGTCCGCCATTTCTCGTCTGGCCAAACCGGATACGAAGTCCAACCTGCCGTTCAGCGATGCCGCGCAAAAGCCCGCGATATTTTCGGGCGGCGGAGGAATGTTCTCGAGCGCCGGCGACTACGCGCGCTTCGCGCAGATGCTGCTGAATGGCGGAGAGCTGGAAGGCGTGCGCATTCTTTCGCCGAAGACCATCGCGCTGATGACTTCCGATCAACTTCCGCCAGGGATCGAGCGGCATACTCCGGTGGCCATGGCGCTGGGACCTTTTGGTCCGGTCGCGGAAATGGGCACCAGCTTTGGCCTGGGCTTCGCGATCCGCGTGGATCCGGGACGCAATCCGCTGCCTGGATCCGTCGGCGATTTTTCGTGGGGCGGAATTACCGGCACGCTTTTCTGGGTTGATCCGAAGGAGAAGCTGGTGGCGGTGCAGATGGTGCAGGCTCCGCAAGGCGTGCTGCAGGTGATCTGGCGACAGGCGCGGACCATGGTGTATCAGGCGATGATTAAGTAAGCTTTGGCAGGTCTGGCCGGAATAGTGGGGCAGGCGCTTCCGCCTGCCAACCGATTTTCCCTCACAACCCAGGAACAAAAAAAGCACCGGCTTCCGGATATCCCGCTGTTATGCAAACGCGGCCTGGCAATGTTCCTGCGGCAAGCCGCGGGAAATTCCAAGCTTGCGCATGCGCGCGATGAGGGTGGTTCTGGGGAGTCCGAGTTTTGCGGCCGCGCCGGCGCTTCCGCCAACCACCCAATTGGTTCGCTCCAGGGTCTCGGTTATATGGAAACGTTCGGCTTCAGCCAGGGTTCGGCCAGGCTGCACGGTGGTTTTGGACGCCAATCGCGTGAACTGGTAAAGCGGGGGCTGCAGCCTCCGGCCCTCGGTCATCACCACGGCCCGCTCAATGAAATTCTGCAATTCCCGAATGTTTCCAGGCCAGTCATGAAGGCAAAGCGCCTGCATGACGTGTTCAGGGATCTCGTCGATGGGTTTATTCATCCGGCTGGAAAACTCGCGCACAAAATGTCGCACCAGGGCGGGAATGTCCTCGATTCTTTCGCGCAGAGGAGGGAGCACGATGGGAAAGACGTTGAGGCGATAGTAAAGATCCGCGCGAAACAACCGCTGGTCCACCATTTCAGCGAGCTTTTGATTGGTGGCGGCCACGATGCGTACATCGACGTGAATGGTATGCGAGCTGCCCAGGCGTTCGAACTCCTGTTCCTGAAGGGCACGCAGAAGTTTGGGCTGAAGCTCGAGCGGCAGGTCCCCGATTTCGTCCAGAAAAAGGGTTCCCTGGTGAGCCTGTTGGAGCCGGCCCATGGTCTGCGCAAACGCTCCGGTGAAAGCGCCGCGCTCGTGACCGAACAACTCACTTTCCAGCAGTCCCGAAGGGATCGCAGCGCAGTTCAATGTAACGAAGGGTCCGTTCGAGCGCCGGCTGCGGTTGTGGAGCGCGCGCGCGATCAATTCTTTTCCCGTGCCGGTCTCGCCCTGAATCAATACGGAACAATCGGCCGGAGCGACCAGAGTCACTTGTTCGAGGACGGTCTTGAATTTTTCGCTGGTTCCGATCAATTCCCGCTCAACAACATTGCGCATGGTATTTCTCCTTCGGCGTAGTCGATTTCTCTCCCATGGATTGAGTATGCGCGGGCGAGGGCTTGGGGTCATCACGACATAGAGGGTTTTTACCATCCCTTGATAGTGGTATCCAGGCATGACCTACTCTGGGGTCGCGGTTAAGTGGAAGGTGGCGCACAATTCTTTAGGGAACAAAGGAGATCTTACGAAATGGAGATCTTACGAAATGATTAAGAACCCATCCTCGGGGAATGATGTGGTGGCTTCGCGAACCGCGGATATCGCGGGCCTTACGATGCACTATCTGAGTGCGGGCGAAGGATCAGCCGTGATTCTCTTACACGGATACGCGGAGACCAGCCTCATGTGGAAGCCAATCATGCCGCTGCTGGCAAGGAACTTCAGCGTGATTGCACCTGACCTGCCGGGGATTGGCGACTCGGCTGTTCCAGCGGACGGTCTGAACATGACTACGGCCGCGATCCGCATTCACGCGCTGGTTTCGTCGCTCGGGATTGAGAAAGCGATCGTGATTGGCCACGACATCGGGCTGATGGTGGCGTATGCGTACGCGGCGCAGTTTCCAGCGGAGGTGCTGAAGTTGGTGGTGATGGACGCGTTCCTTCCGGGAATCGAGGGATGGGAGGCGGTTTACAACAATCCCGGCATCTGGCACTTCCGGTTCAATGGCCCAACGCCTGAGGCGCTGGTGGAAGGGCGCGAGCGCATCTATTTTGAGCACTACTGGAACGATTTTGCGGCGGACAAAACGCGCTCCATTCCAGAAGAAAATCGCCAGGCGTATACGGCCGCTTATGCCCGGCCTGGGCGCCATGAGGGCCGGCTGGGCCTACTTTGTCTCCTTCCAACAAGCAGCGAAGGATTTTTCCGGTTTTGGCCGAACCAGGCTCGCGATGCCCGTGCTCGCGATCGGCGGCGAAAAGGCCAATGGCGAACTTCTGGGCCGGCAGATGAAACTGGTGGCGTCCGATGTTACCGTCGCGGTTCTAAAGGATACGGGGCACTGGCTTCTCGAAGAGCGTCCGGAGGAGACGACAGCGGCGCTGCTCAAATTCCTGGTCTGAAAATCTGGGGTCTGACATGGGGGGCCCTGACATGGGGGGAGTGGATTGCGGTAGGCTGCGAAGGGACATCCGCAATGGCTGAGAACGAAGATCAACTGAAAAAAGCGGCGGCGGAATCGGCGGCCGCGCTGGTGAGGGACGGAATGATTGTGGGGCTGGGGTCCGGCACCACGGCGGCATTCGCAGTGAGCGCCATCGGCAGGCGCGTGAGTGAGGGGCTGCGCGTGGCGGGGGTTCCAACATCGGAAGGAACGGCAACGCAAGCGCGCGCCTTGGGGATTCCACTCTCCAGCCTGGACCAGCAACGTGAAGTGGACCTCACCATTGACGGTGCCGATGAGGTGGAGGAAGGTAGCCTGAATCTGATTAAAGGCCACGGCGGAGCACTGCTGCGGGAGAAAATCGTCGCTAGCGCCAGCAAGAAGTTGGTGATCATCGTCGATGAGCGCAAGCTGGTGAGTCATCTTGCGGCCCATGATCCGATCCCGGTGGAGGTGGTGCTTTTCGGGTGGCAAGCAACGGCACGGTATCTGGAGAAGCTGGGGGCCGCGCCGTCCCTGCGCCGAAATCCGGACGGTCAGCCTTTCCATAGCGACGGCGGCAATTACATCGTCGACTGCAAGTTTGAACGACACATTGAAGCGGCGGCGCTGGCCCGAGAGCTGGATCACGTAGTTGGCGTGGTGGAACACGGGCTGTTCATCGGGCTGACGTCGGAGGTTCATGTGGCCGGGGCGAATGGCGTGCGGGTCCTGAAAAAAGGGTCGGTCTAACTCGAAAGTGGTAGGAAAAAACTCCGAAGCAGGGGGACGCGAGGGATCTTTGCGTGCCGTAGCCTGTGTGACAGTGTCTCGAAACATTCCTGAAGGAAATCTGTGAGAGGCGGCGCGCGCGGGCTTCTTGGGCCAGGCCTCGGCCTGGGTGTTCTGGCTTTCTGTACTGTTTTGTCGGCCGCGGCGCCGGGTATTGAATTCATCAATGTGCCCCTGGCAGCGCCGGGCGATCCGAACAAGCTGACCGTTATCAGCGGACGCGTGGCTGGCGCGGAGGCTGGGCAGCAGATCGTTTTGTACGCAAGAAGCCACGGGATCTGGTATGTGCAGCCGTTCGCCAACCAGCCGTTTACCAGGATTCGGGCGGATTCGACCTTCAGCAGCGCGACGCATCCCGGCGAAGAATACGCCGCGTTGCTGGTGGGCAAGCAATTCCGGGTGATAACCACCACGAGGGTTTTGCCGGCGGAGGGCGTCTTTGCGTACGCCATCACCAAAGGGATGCCGCCGGCTTGGCGGAGATGGTGGGCGCTTGCGGCCTACGGATTGGCTGTTTTATTTGCCGTATTTGTTTTCCATCGGTTCCGGTTGAAGCAGATGAGGAATGAGCTCAACGCCCGATTTGAAGAACGGCTGGCGGAGCGCACGCGTGTGGCTCAAATATTGCACGATACATTCTTACAGGATGTAATCAGCGCGTCCATGCAGCTCAGTGTGGCCGTGGACCAATTGCCGGCCGATTCACCCGCGCTTCCTCCGCTGACCCGCGTTTTGGAATCCCTGAAGCAGGTAATAGAGGAAGGCGGGACGACATTGCGCGCCTTACGTTCCCCGCGGGAAGGAGTTTAGGAGCTGGAACTGCGTTATACTGCAGCAAAAGTGACAGAGCAAGCTAGAATTCGAATTCTCGGTGTGGATGACCACCCGCTGCTGCGGGAAGGAATCGCCGCGATTATCAACAGCCAGCCGGATATGGTTCTGGTATCTCAAGCCGCGAACGGCGCCGAAGCCATCGAACAATACCGCCAGCATAAACCGGACGTTACTCTGATGGACCTGCGTCTTCCGGACCGGAACGGAATTGACGTGATGATCGCAATTCGAGGGGAGTTTCCAGAAGCGCGGATCATCATACTGACGACCTTTGAAGGGGACGTTGAGATCCAGCGCGCGTTGGCGGCCGGCGCGCGCGGGTATCTGTTAAAGAACATGCCTCCAAGCGAGCTGGCGCAAGTGATCCGGCAGGTGCATGCCGGGAAAAAGCGAATCCCGCCGGAGATAGCGGCGCAATTGGCCGAGCACATGAGCGACGATAGCCTGACAGCCCGCGAAGTTGAGGTGCTGCAGCAGATCGCCGGTGGGAACCGGAATCGTGACATCGGCGATCTTCTGCATATCTCCGAAGAAACGGTCAAGGTTCACATCAAGCACATTATGGACAAGCTGGGCGCGAAGGATCGCACCCAGGCGATCGCCATCGCCGTCCGCCGCGGCGTCATTCATCTGTGAAGCCGGACGGGGCGCACGCACTTTTGCGTGCCGCGTTCACACTCCTGTGAACGCCTGGGATTTAGTTACGACCGGTGTTCGCAGGAGTGCGAACACGGCACGCTGAGAGCATGCGCCACATCTCTTAGCGATTAAACGGCGTGAGCCGGCTGCGAGCGGAAGCGCTTTACGGCGCGGACGGTCAGGACAATGAAGATCGCCAGCACGGCAAGTTGCGCAATCAGGAATGGCGGTTCGGACTGCGTGGGAGCCAGCTCTTTCAGAAAGGGCACCTTTTCGAAAGATTGAACCACCAGCACGAAGACGTTCAGGTAAAGGGCGAGCGCTGAACCCACCACGTATGCCGACCGCCAGGCGCCGGCGAGATGATACTGGTAAAGCGCGGCTACTGTTACGGCCAGTACCAGGAGCGAGATGATGCCAACGATGTGCCCGGGCGTCAGCTTATGCGCCGGAAATCCAAAGCCGGTGACGCTGGTGGCGATGGTGGTGGAAAGAAAGAGGCCGGTCCAGCCGGCCAGCCGCTTCCCATCGAGCAGTCCGTAGATGACCACGAAGCCAGAGGCGATTCCAACCACGCTCAAAAGGACGTGGATAAAAGTATATGCCGAGGCGGGTATGCCGAGAATCATGTTTTTCCTCCCAATAAAGAGTAAGTCAAATGTGGCGGAAAAGAAATTCCCTAGAAACGGAAGTTTTTGGTAACACTATTGTGGTAGCCGGTTGGCAGGCGGAAGCGCCTGCCCCACTGGGACCAACGTGGGGCAGGCGCTTCCGCCTGCCAACAGATTTTCCCACAAGGCGTCATCACCTTTGGTGAGCCGCAGGCCCATGCCGACTCCCTTACGGTCGCGGTTCGGTTGGCGGCTGTGGCCGGTTGCGGGGGATGACGATCTCGCGGCGGCCGAAGAGGCGCGCGTCGATGGATAAGGCGCCTGGACCCAACAGCACAATGGCGACGCTGGTAACAACAACCAAAAGCGCGTAGCGTAATTCTCCAAACAAGGGAACAATAAGAACGCAAACTGCCAGCACCGCGCCGGCTATCGGAGTCAAGAATCCAAAGACAACCAGGACACCGCAGGCGATCGCCAAGATTCCAGCGACCCAGGCCGTGGGACCGGCATCGGGATGACCCGCCAGATAAGCAATACCGTCCGTAACCGCCGATACGCCGGCCACAGCTCGTAACAGAAGCAGCCCCAGGCTCGGCCATCCACTCGGAAACGCGGAGAAAAGCCGTTGCACCAATACCAGAATAGGTAGTGGCGGCACAAAGCGAATCCCCACAACCGGGGTTTTTGCGATACCTCGTTTAGGGTATGAGCTTACGGATGTTGGCGATCGCGCTGCGCAGCCAGTTGCGGCTGGGGTTGGGAAAGGCAATGTTGCCTGGAACGGAAATCTCAATTTCGGTTCCCGCTGTGGCGCGGCTCCAGACACTGAGCTTGGCGCCGATTTGTTCGGCCCGCTCGCGCATGCCTACCAAACCCCAGTGCCCCTCGCGTCCGGACTTCAAAACCTGCGGATCGATGCCGCAGCCGTCGTCACGCACCAGCACACGAAGACGGGCGGCGGTATACTCGAGCTCCACTTCGATGTTCTGCGCGCGCGAGTGCCGAAACGCGTTCACCAGGGCTTCGCGGCCGATGCGGTACACTTCGTCACCCAGCAGCGGATGCAAGGGCTGAGGCTCGCCTTGCACGATGACGCGAAGAGCAATGCCGGGGACGCGGATCTCATTGCGAATTTCAGCTAGAGCCTTGGCGAGATCCGCGGAGGCGCCGGCCGGCGACCGCAATCCTCGAACGCGGTTGCGTCCTTCTTCGGTCACCTCACGCATCAGTTGCAGAATGTGGGCCAGCAGCGGCTTGGCCGGGGAATCCGCGGGTAAGCCATCCGCCGCGACGCCCAATTGCATGGATGCGCTCAGGAAACCTTGCAGCAGGGTATCATGCAGGTCCTGCGCGATGCGCGTACGTTCGGCAAGCCGCTCCTCGAAACGGATACTGATACGGCGTGTCATTTGATGGAGGCGATATCGATAGAGCATCAGGATGGAAAGCACCGACGCAAGCACGACGATAAGGCGGAACCACCAGGTTTGCCACAGCGCGGGCTCAATCTCGAACGTGGCTACCGCTTCGGTGCTGTCCCAAAGGCCCTCGGAGTTACCGGCGATGACCCGAAATCGATAGGGCCCGTGAGCCAGGTTGGTATAAACGGCTTCCCGCGCCGCAGTGGGCTCGCTCCAGTCGTGATCGTAGCCTTCCAGCAGGTATCGGAACCGGACACGCTCCGGAACGGAGAGGCTTAAGCCGGCATACGCAATGGTGATCCTGCGCGAAGTGGAAGGAATTTTGAGCGCAGGCTGAGGCTGGAACGGGCGCCCATCCACTGAAAGTTTTTCAATGTGAACCAGCACGGGAGGGGGAGGGTGAAGCAACAAGGCCGGATCGATCACCGAGATGCCGCGGTTTAAAGAGAACCAAATGCGTCCGAGCGAATCCGCGGTGACGGACCGGAATCTTTTTGCACCTTCGGTTCCCGAAAGACCATCCGAGGCGCCGTACTCGCGGACATCGCTGTCACTCACCTTGCCGTTGAGTATTGCGACACGATTAACCCGGTAAACGCGATTTGCGGTGGCCACCCACAGCCAGCCATTGCGGTCTTCGGCAATTCCAAATATCTCCTCGCGCAGCAGCTCGGGCGCTTCGAGGGGGAATTCGACGCGGCGGCCGCGGAGCACGGCGAGGCCCTTGGAGCTCCCAATCCAAAGCAAACCTGATGAATCCGTGGCCAGGCAGTTTACGCCTCCCGGCGGCAGGCCGTCGGCTCCGGAGAGCACGGTCCAGCGGCCGTCTGAAAAGGCATTCAAGCCGTTTGGAGTGGCCAGCCAAATGACCCCGTCGGGAGTCTCCTCAATACTGGAAACAGTGTCGGCAGCCAGGCCGTTCGCAGTAGTGTAGGTAGTGAATTTTCCGTCCTGGAGCTTGCTCGCGCCGCCGTTCACGGTTCCCGCCCAGATGGTTCCCTTGCGGGTTCGATAGACCGAGTAAACACTGTTCTGCGCCAGCCCATCCGCTTTCGTATATGTTTTGGAAGTGACGCTTCCGCCTTTCGATCGCAGGCAAGTGAGACCACCGCGTTGTCTGGCGATCCACAGTTCACCAGGTGCGCCGGCGATAGAATAGACAACGTCTTTATCCAGGCCGGCGGCGGTGATTTGTTCAATTTTCCCGTTCTCAAGCCGGGACAGCCCTCCCTGCGACGGGCCGAACCAGACTCGCTGCTGATCGTCGACATAAATTGGGCCGTTGCCCTCGGCGCGCGTAAGCGGCGGCGAATAGGTCAAGAACAGGCTGTAACGGAAGCGCTCCAGCCCGCCGGCGCTTCCCACCCAGAGATCCCCCTCGCGATCTTCGAACAGCGCGGTCACTTCCTGGCCAGGCCGGGCAAGCTGGTCCGGCGCCAAATCGCCGGCGGCGCGGAAGCGCACCAGCCCATTGGCCGTTCCGGCCCATATGTTCGACTCGCGGTCCTTGATTAACGCAAAGGTCTGGACATGCGCGAGAGAGGCGGGCACGCCGGTGCGAGTGATTCGGGCGCCGTCCCACCGCTGGACGCCGTTGTCGGTGCCGATCCACAACTCTCGGTCGCCCGAAGAGAGCAGGGCATTGACCTTGCTGTCATGCAAGCTGAATCCGGCGGCGGAGAGGTGTCCACTGCCCTCAAACAGCAGGCCGGCATCGCGGGTACCCAACCAAAGCCGGCGGTCCGCCGTCTGCGCGATGGAGATTATGAGAGGCAGTTCTTTTTCGTTCAGGAGCGGAAGAAGCTTACCGCCGCTGTACGTTGCAATGGTATTGCGGTAAGCGAGCAGCAGCTCGCCGGCGCTTCCGTGGCCCATGGCGGTGACGCTCGAGTCCGTTTGTCCCGGGATCACGCGGAAATCCTGGAACGTTCCATCGCGGTAGCGCACCAGATTGGGGCCCTGCGACCGGATCCAAAGGTTGCCATCGTTGTCGGCGATCAAGCCAACCACCGGGCCGGCTGGAAGGGAGGGGAAATTGGCGGAGCCGAAATTTTGAAAATTTAAGCCGTCGAAGCGAACCAGCCCTTTCTCCGCGCCGATCCACAGGTAGCCGTCGGCGCTTTGGGCTAGGGCATAGATGGTCCCGGCCGGAAGCCCTTGTGCTACGCCCCACTGGTGGTGAATATATTGCGAGATGGTACGACTGGGATCGAGAGCGTAGGCTGGAACGAGAGAGCAAGCCGCCCCCAGCGCGGCCCAGAGCCATGGCAGCAGGGAGTATCCGAAACGCGCCTCAGGGCAGGTATTCGAATTTCTCAATCACCACCTCAGCCCCGTTTTGGAACGGGATTTTGGCGTTGCGAAAAACGTAAAGGTTCATGCGCACGGATTCGATTCCATGGGAAGGAACGCCGGATGTGAAGACCTGCTCAGCGACCACGGGTGCGCCCGGACCGGAGCTGAGCCCCCGTACGGTTTTGAAGGATACACGCCCCGATTCCCAACGGAAGGAATGCGTGAGCGGCCCGGCAGGGATGGTGAAACGCTGGACGTTGGTTGCTATAAAGTATGGCTGCACGACGTATTGCAGGTTTTTGCTTGAAGGGTCGCCAAAGCGGCTGACCTCTATATCCATCTCGCGATAATTCTGGTCGACGCCGGAGTAGTCCCAGGTGAACATGCCAAATACGGCGGCTGGCTGCAGCGCGCCAGTATCCTGAACGCTGAACGAATAAGTTCCATAGCCCAAACTACGAGTGAGGCTGACTTCGGCGCAGGTCCAATTTCTGGAGGCACTGCCGGAAACCTGCGCTATGCGGAGGTGCATGGCGCCGTTTTGGTCGGTCCAGGCATTGCCTGAGTCGTAATCATTTCCTCCGCCGCGGCTGCTGGGCGCGTCACGCACCCTCCATTCATAACCGCAGAACTGAATGGTGGGCGATGGTGGGGATTTGGCGCCGTTTACGACCGCCACGGCGGCAACGGCGCCACCGACCTCGGGCAATACGGCCATGGTGGTGGGCGGACGATATCCGCCATTGACAGTAACCAGCAGAGCGGCGTATTCGGTTCCCAGGTGTGTGGCGTTGCTGAATTTCGAGTTCGACTGAATTCTGGTGAACGGCTGCGCGGCCAGCGGCTGAACCCACCAAAGGCCGCTTCTGGCATAAAGGACCACTTGTTGGCCTGGTTGCGCGCCTTTCACGCGCCCTTCAATGATGTCGTGCTTCTCGCGTCCCCCGCGGTCCGCCTGGGGAACGCGAGTGAACTCGATGGAAGGGCGGTCGTCCTGGCGATTGCGGCACGCGGTCAGCAGAGCCCCCGATACGCCCAAGATTGTCGATCTCCGGGTGAAGCGGGGAGGTGCCATGTTGTGTCATGATCCTGCGCGCGGGCGAGTCCGCAGGAATGCGACCGATCTTATCCCGCCGGCAGGGTAGTGACAATATGTTAACCCAACTCTTCAGGCGGAAGCGAGACACGTGCAAAATCCGAATCAGAATGCACCGACTCCCTCAGAAACTGTGAAAAAATCGGTTCGCAGGCGAAAGCGCCTGTGCCACTTAATCGTAAATCCTTGTGCGTCAACGTGGGGCAGACGTTTCCGTCTGCCAACCCCGCGTGCTTCCTTCGAGGCCATTTATATTATCGGGAACAGCGCGCCGGAGCGTAGCTTGGATACAAGCGGGACTGCAGCGTGCAGCGAGCACGGAAGATCCGCGATTTCGTGGCGGAGAGGCTCAGTCCCAAACGGTTGGCGACTTCGGCAACCGGCAGGCCGGAGACGGCGTGCATCGTATAGGGCATCCGCAAACCGTTCGGAAGCCTGGAGACCGCGCGCAGGATGGCGCTCGAAATCTGGTAGCGGGCGGTCCGCTCCTCCGGTGAGGGCTCATTGGATGTAAGGTACATGGGGGGCTGCTCAGGGCTGGATTCGTCCAGGCTGAGCAACGTCGCACGCCTTTGGCTGCGCAGGTGCATGCGGCTCTGGTTAACCACGATGCTGGTGATCCAGGTGCTGAATCGCGCTTCTTCCCGGAATGTATGCAGATGCTGAAACGCCCGGCCGTAAGCGGTCTGCACGGCATCCTCTGAATCTGACTCATTGCGAAGGATGGACCGTGCGATGCGCAGAGAAGATCCATAATGCCGGCCGATCAACCTGGCCATCGCTTGCTCATCGCCCTGCTTGCTTTGTGCCACCAATTCCTGATCCGGAGTATCCACATTTTGCAGTTCCATGACCCGGCTCAGGGCAATTGAAGTGCCATGGTGCCGGATATTCTTGTTGTTGATTTAAATGCCGGCTCGGGTGCGGAAACTTTCGCCGTCCGAGTCGATGGGTCGACTTGACAAGACGAATATTGACACGAACACTGTCATCTACCGAACTTTGTGGCTCATAACCAAAGAGAAAGGCGGATTGCTAAGTTGGCACTGGAGTTGCAGCCTTCCACCCGAGTTGCGAGTCAAACAGATAGGAGGCAGGCTATGACGTTGGCATTGGCAGAGAATTGGTGGTCTCTTGTAGTTCGTGGCTTGGTGGCTGTGATTCTGGGACTGGTCGCGTTTGTTTGGCCAGGAATTACAGTCGGCGCATTGGTTATATTGTTCGCCGCTTACGCCTTGATTGACGGCGTGGTGAGTTTCGCGGGAGCCTGGAAAGCTTCTCGAGCGCATGAGCGTTGGGCAGTGCTGGTGTTGGAGGGGATTGCGGGAATTGTAGCGGCGGTGATTGCGATTCTATGGCCGGGAATTACCGCCTATGCGCTGGTGATGTTGATTGCCGCGTGGGCGCTGGTGACAGGGGCTTTCGAGATAGCCGCCGCGGTGCGGCTGCGCAAACACATCTCCGGAGAGTGGCTGCTGGCGCTTAGCGGTGTGGTATCCATCTTATTCGGGTTGGTGATGATTGCCTTTCCACTTGCCGGCGCACTGGCAATCGCGTATGTGGTGGGCATTTACGCGTTCGTCTTCGGAGTGTTGCTGATGGCGCTGGGATTCCGGCTCAGGAGTTGGTCCAAGGGGCCTCAAGCTGCAACGCCAGTGATGACGTCGCCGATCCGGCATTGATTTGGGCGCATGCGGCAGATTCTCTACACCATGCATTTTAAGGGGCGGACCTCACGCGCCCGCCCCGACTCTCCGCTGCTCAGAACCATTGGCAGCGCCACCAGTTGTGTGGTCAGTACCTTGATTCGAGGCTCGAACGTCGAGACCAGCTTGCAGGCTTCGGAAGGCGATCTGGCATTTCTGGATTCCGAGTTGCGAGTGACCGGTCCGGACTCCTATCAGGAGGACGGCACCATCACATTTGGGGATGACGGCAATTCGAACGTCCTACGGTTCTCAACCCTGGGTGACGGCCATTTCTCGACGAGTATCGCGCCCGGAACCATGGCCGGGTCCGCCAGTTGGAAGGTGGATGGCGGCGCAGGGCGATTTGCCGCCGCGCGCGGCTTCATCACCTCAAACTTCACGCTCAATGAGCAAGGGGAGCTGAGCGACTTTCATTGCGGCCTGATCTTTGTGCCCGAATAAGTTGTCAGGCCAGGAATGGCTCCAGCCGCCGGGTGATGGCTGCTTTGGGCTGGGCGCCGACAATGCGATCGACCTCCCGGCCGGCCTGAAACACCAACAGGGCCGGAATGCTGCGGACGTTGTAGCGTTCGGCAGTTACCGGATTTTCATCGACGTTGAGCTTTCCCACGCGCAGCCTTCCCGCGTAATCAGCCGCCAGCTGCTCGATAACCGGCGCTATCATTTTGCACGGGCCGCACCAGGGCGCCCACATGTCGAGCAGCACCGGCAGCGGCGAGTGTTCCACCTCGGCTGAAAAATTGGCGTCCGTGATGGTGAGAGGTTGGGAGGCGGCGTGCAGGGGAGTTTTACATCGCCCGCATACCGGCTTCAGGCCCTGTTCGATCTTTTCCCGGGGCACGCGATTGTTGGCTCCGCAGCTAGGGCAGTGGATCAAGGCGGTGTCAGTCATACTAGAGAATTCATTGTGCCACATGTGGAAAATGGCGCGGCGTCAATCCAGCAGGTGATTGCGGAACGAGTGGCGCATCAGCTTGGCCGTTTTTCGCGGACGCGTCTAACGCATTCTCATTACGGGCGCCACCGGCAATGTAGGCAGCAAGGTTCTGGCTCAATTGGCGCTCCCGGAGGCCCATATTCGCGTGCTGGCGCGTAACCCGGACGCGGTTCGCCGCCCTCCGGGGGTGGAGGTGGTGCGGGGCGATCTCGCGATTCCTGAGACCCTGGACAAATGCCTGGAGAGCATCGATACAGTGTTTCTGGTGTGGACTGCGCCGGCTGCTTCCGCCGCCGCATTGGAGCGCATCGCGAAGCATGCGCGGCGCATCGTATTCCTCTCCGCTCCCCTCAAAACTCCACACCCTTTTTTCCAACAGCCGAATCCAGCGAGGCAGCTGGGCGAGCGAATAGAGCGGCTGATCGAGATCTCAGGACTGCGCTGGACATTTTTGCGTCCTGGAATGTTCGCTCAAAATGCTGTGGGCTGGTGGGCGCCGCAGATTCGCGCCGTCCAAACCGTGCGCTGGCCGTATTTGGATGCTCCCACCGCGCCCATTGACGAGCGTGACATCGCTGCAGTGGCGGTCCGCACGCTGAGCGAGGAGGGACACACAGGCGCGGAATACGTTCTGACCGGGCCTCAATCGCTGAGCCAGTTGGAGCAGCTGACCACCATCGGCCGGTCCATCGGCCGCGACCTGCGCATCGAAGAAATATCGGCGGAGGAGGCGCGGCGTGAGTGGCTTCCAATGATGCCGGCTGCTCTGGTAAATATGTTGCTGGACGCCTGGGCCGCGGCAATTGGCCAGCCTGCGTTCGTTACGTCCGCGGTTGCGGAGATCACGGAACGCCGGCGCGAACATTCATGGATTGGGCCACGGAGCACGTTGGGGAGTTTCGATGATGTTGGCAGGCGAAAGCGCCTGCCCCACTTTTTCGATCACGGATGGCCAGTCGCGAAGTTTTGGCTGCCGGAAGAGGCGCATGGTGGGGTACCAGGGGCTGCGCTCGCCGGCATCCAGCCAGCGCCAGTCGGCCGCGAAGGGAAGCAGAAGATAGACGGGAAGGCCGAGTGCGCCGGCCAGATGGGCGGTGGAATTATCAATGGTTACTACCAAGTCCAAGGCCGCGATCTGTGCCGCGAAATCGTCCATGTCACGGAGCTGATCGACGGAATGATCAACCAGGATTGGCTCCAACGCCTGATGATCGCCGTACTGCAGGCTGATCCAGCGGATATCGGGACGCGCCAGCAGTGGGGCGAACAATGATAGGTCAATGGAGCGGCCGCGGCCCGTTTTCCGATTGTTGGTATGCCAGGCGAGGCCTGCCAGGCGCCGGCCATCGGAGTAGCGCGTTCGAAACCGTTCCCGTTTTTCAGGATCGGCAATCAGGTAGGGCGAAGTAGTAGCCGCGAACGCAGCATCACTTGGCCGGAACAGGCGGGGTAAACTGCCGCTGGGCGAATGCGCGGCGATATCCAGTTCCGGATTGTCGCCGGGGCGGTGACCGGAGATCACCTCAACATCGGGGAAGGAACGGGCGAAGAGAGGCTGAAGACGGTTGATCGAATCCAACACGCAGTGGTTGCCGGTGCGGAGCACATCGGGAATGAGGCCGGCGAACATAATTTCATCGCCGATGCCCTGCTCGCCCCAGATCAGCAGCCGCCCGGAGGCCAGCTTTTCGCCGTTCCAGAGAGGTTGCAGATAGGCTCGCCTGGGTGTGTCGTGATCCTTGGTGTTCCAGCGGGACTCATAATTGTGCCAGCCGGCGGCGAAGTTGCCTTTACACAGTTGGGCCAACGATTCGGCGAAACGGGCTTGCGGATAATCCGGCTGGAGAGCCAGCGCTTTGCTGTGCCGCGCCAGCGCTTCGTCCACTCTGCTCAACGAGAACAGGACGCAGCCCAGGTTGTGATGCGCTTCGGCGAAATCCGGATTGACGGCCAACGCGCGTTCATAGCAGGCGACGGCTTCATCCAGCCGATCCTGCGCGTGAAGGGCGGTTCCCAGGTTGGACAATACCTCGGGGCGATCCGGCTTGAGTGCCAGTGCCCGCTCATAACAGGCCACGGCTTCATCCAGTTTGTTGCGCGCCTGCAGCACGCTTCCTAAGTTGCTGTGGGCCTCCGGATGGTTCGGCCGCAGGGCCAGCGCGCGCTCCAGAGCTGCCTCGGCTTCATCCAGATTGCCCTGGGTGTAGAGGACGCTGCCGAGATTTGTTTCCGCCGCAACCATGCCCGGTTTGAGAGCAAGCGCACGCTTGTAGCAAAGGACTGCGTCGTCCAGACGGCCTTGCGCTTTGCGGACGTTTCCCAGGTTGAAGTGGGCTTCGGCGCAATCCGGCTTGAGGGCCAGCGCCCGTTCTTGAGACGCGACAGCTTCATCCAGCTTTCCCTGGAGTAGCAAGATGTTGCCGTAGTTGCTGTGGACTTCCGCCAGGTCCGGTTTGAGAATCAGTGCCTGCTCAAAACATGCCAGGGATTCGTCCAGCTTGCCTTGCGCCTGAAGGACCGTGCCAAGGTTGGAATGATAGTGAGGCTCGTTCGGATTGATGGCGATCGCTTGGCGGATCATCTCGACGGCGGCATCGTGACGACCATTTGCATGTTCGATCATTCCGAGCAAATGCACGGCGTCGGCATGCTGAGGATTCGCTTCCAGAATCCGCCGGTAAATCTGCTCGGCTTCCATCAGCCGGCCGGATTGGTGGTGCTCCAGAGCGATGCGCAGTTGATCCACAATTCTATTTTGCTTCAGGCGTGTGTGTGGGACCATGCTTACTGGACCAGATGACTGCCGACAAGGACCGGATACCCTCCACCCTGCTACATACTGGGGCGGTTGCTTTTTGGCTGGCGGTGTTGCTCACCGGGATCGGCACAGGCTTAGCGGCCGCATCTTTGACCCGGCTACTGGAAATAGTGCAGCGCCTGGTGTGGGGAGGTTCGGGCACGAACCTGTTGGACGCCGCGCAACATGCCGATGCGTGGCGGCACATTGTGGTGCTGCTGGGCGCGGGTCTGGTGACGGGAGCGGGGCAAATCATTTTGGGAACGTTGTCCAGCGGCAACGGAATCGATACCACAGCCGCGATTTGGTTCCACGCCGGACGCATGCCGGCCCTGCGTACCTTGGGGAGCGCGGTACTTTCGGTGATCATCGTCGGCATGGGCGCATCCTTGGGACGCGAAGGCGCGCCGAAACAAGCCGGCGCGGTATTTGCGAATTGGTTCTCCGATCGATCGCGCTTGTCCGATGAACAACGGCGGCTGCTGGTGGCCTGTGGCGCGGGAGCGGGGATGGGCGCAGCCTATGGAGTGCCGCTGGGTGGCGCGCTGTTCTCGCTGGAGGTGATGCGCGGTGTGCTGGCGCTGCGCTACGTGCTGCCCGCGCTGTTCTGTTCCGTGGTTGCCGCGGCGGTCTCATGGTTGTTTCTTCCCGATGCGCCGACATATCTTATCCCGTCTTATCCAAATTCATTTTCGATTATTGTTTGGGCGTTGTTGGCCGGCCCCATCGCGGGAGTTGTTTCGGTGGGCTATGTGCGGGCGGTCACCTGGGCCGATCATCACAAGCCGCAGGGTTGGCGGCGGCTGCTGGCTCCGGTGGTGGTGCTGGGTTTGCTGGGCGTGGTTTCCATCTGGTTCCCGCAGTTGCTGGGCAACGGCAAGGACATTTCCGATCTGGCGTTCAATAATCAGGCCGCGCCGGCTTTGCTGCTGATGCTGTTTGTATTAAGGCCGGCCGCCACTGTGATGTGCGTAGGCAGCGGCGCACCTGGCGGATTGTTCACTCCCACGCTGACAGTAGGAGCGTTGCTGGGCGCAGTGTTGGGGCACGCGTGGCTATGGATTTGGCCTGGGGCGCCGCCGGGACTCTTCGCCGTGCTGGGTGCGGCGGCAGTGTTGGCGGCAACCACGCAAGGTCCCATCTCGACGGTGATATTGATGATGGAACTTACCGGACGGGACCGGTCTTTCATCGCACCCATGATTCTGGTTGTGGCCATCGCCACTCTGGTGTCGCGGACCATAGAGCCTCGTTCCATTTATGACGCCCGGCTGACCGATGAGGAGATCGCGGAACGGCAGAAGGCGCGGGAGCTGCCGCCGCGGTAGGGACAACCGGCTCCGTTGAAGACGCCGGTTGGCAGGCGGAAGCGCCTGCCCCACTCACGCGCCAACGTGGGGCAGGCGTTTCCGCCTGCCAACCGATTTTCCCACAGCGTTGGCCCATGGGAACTCCGGTGCTTTTCAGCGTAGACATTCTACAGAATATGTAGTAGACTGTCTACACAATGATACTGCAAGGGACGCTGGACCTGCTGATCCTTCGGACGCTCGCCGCCGGCCCCAGCCACGGCCACGCCATCGCCAAGCATATCCAGCGGACTTCAGAAGAACTGCTGCAGGTAGAGACCGGATCTTTATATCCGGCCCTGCACCGGCTGGAAGCGCAGGGCTGGATCGCGGCCTCCTGGGAGCTGTCCGATAAAGGCAAGCGGGCCAAATATTATCGCCTCACGGCGCCTGGAAGAAGACAGCTGGCGAGCGAACAATCCAAATGGAAAGCATTTTCGCGCGCCATGGGACTGGTTTTGAATGAGTTCATTCTTTCGTAAGTTAAATTGGTTGCGGCGGCGGCCGGGCAAAGAAGAAGAGCTGCGCGAGGAACTGCGGTTCCATCTGGAAGAAGAGGCCGAGGAGCGTCAGGCGCAGGGGCTAACTAACGAAGAGGCGCGATTATCCGCGCGCCGCGAGTTGGGGAACGTCACGCTGGTTGAGGAGAACACGCGCGCGGCGTGGGGATGGATCATGTTGGAACAGCTTGGGCAGGATCTGCGCTACGCTTTCCGGGCCATGGGCGCGAACCGGCTGTTCACTTCGCTCGCCGTAATGTCGCTTGCGCTGGGCATCGGGGCCAACACGGCGATTTTCAGTTTCATGGACGCGATCCTGCTGCGCTCGCTGCCGGTGGCTGATCCGGATTCGCTAGTGGTGCTGAACTGGCACGCGAAAACGGAACGGGGTGACTTTGTCATGCACAGCATGAGCGGGAACGACTGGAGCGATTCTTCGGGGGTCACGGCCGGTATTTTCCCGTACCCGGCGTACGAATTGTTCCGCAAAAACGGCTCCGTGTTTTCGAGCGTGTTCGCCCATCTCCAATTCTGGCAAACCCGAAAGATCAACCTGGCCGTCAAGGGGCAAGCCAGCACTGCCGCGGGATGGACCGTATCGGGCGACTATTTTCGGGGACTTGGCGTTCGCCCCGCCGCGGGCCGCCTGATCGATTCCGAGGACGATCGCCCGGGAGCTCCGGCGGTGGCCGTGGTCAGCTATGCGATCAGCGAAAGCCGGTTCGGAGGCGCCGCGAACGCGGTGGGCCAGAAGGTGGAGATCGACAACCTGCCGTTCACTGTTGTGGGCGTGACTCCGCCTGAATTCTTCGGCGTCGATCCCAAAGCGGCTCCGGATGTCTATCTGCCGATACACACCAACGAACTGTTTGGAGCCGGCCATCAATTTGGTTTTCAACCCGCTGCCTATCTGGACCGAAACTTTTATTGGGTACAGGTGATGGGTCGGTTACGTCCGGGCGTCAGCCTGGCGCAAGCTCAATCCGCGCTGGGTCCGGAGTTCCATGAATGGGTAGCGAGTACGGCCACGAACGACAAGGAGCGGGCGAATCTTCCTGAGCTGGTGGTCGCGCCCGGTGCGGGGGGCCTGGGGACTCTGCGCCGGCAGTACTCGAAACCGCTGTTTGTGCTGTTGACCATGGTGGGGTTGATTCTTGCGCTGACCTGCGCCAATGTGGCCAATCTGCTGCTGGCGCGTGCCGCGGCGCGACGGCGGGAAATCGCTCTGCGCATGAGCGTGGGCGCGGGCCGATTTCGCATTGTGCGCCAACTGCTGACCGAAAGTATTCTGCTGGCGTCGCTCGGTGGGGCGCTGGGCGTATTGTTCGCCGTCTGGGGAATTCGTTTTCTGACGTTGCTGCTAGCCAGCGGCCAGACGAATTTCACCTTGCACGCCGAATTGAACTGGCATGTGCTGGCAGTGGTGGCCGCGCTGTCGCTGGTGACCGGCGCCCTGTTCGGCCTTGCTCCGGCGCTGCAGGCCACGCGCGTGGACGTGATGCCTGCGCTGAAGGAAACACGGGCGGGCCAACCGGCCGCCAGACACTCTTTCCGGCGAGTAAGCCTAAGCCACGCGCTGGTGGTGGGACAGATCGGCATCTCCCTGCTGATGCTGGTGGCGGCGGGGCTGTTTGTGCGGACGCTTTCGAATCTGGAGTCGATCGACCTTGGCTTCAATCGCGAGAACCTGCTCTTGTTCCAATTGGACGTGCGGAAAGCGGGCCACAAAGATCCCGAGATTTCGAATTTTTATGGCGAACTGCGCAGACGGTTCACCGCGATTCCGGGCGTTCGTGATGCCAGCCTCGCGGAGGATTCGCTGGTCGAGGCCGGCGAAGGACTACCGCTGGGTGTCTCGGGCGAACCATCCAATCCACACAATCGTATTTTGACCGTCGGACCGGCGTTTTTCAAAACTATGCAGATTCCGATTCTGGCCGGCCGCGATATCGAAGAACGCGACGGCGAAAGCTCGCCGGCCGTTGTGGTGATCAACGAAGTGTTTGCCAAAACCAGTTTCGGCAATCGGAATCCGTTGGGCCGGCATTTGACTTTGCGCGGAATAGGGAACACGGAGGGCCGCATCGAGCGCGACATGGAGATTGTTGGAGTATCCAAGAACGCGAACTACGGAGGCCTGACCAGGGCCATCCCACCGGTGGCGTACTTTCCGTACAACCAGGGCTTCCCACGGCCGGACGCGATGGTTTACGCGCTGCGCACCTCGGGTGATCCGCTCCGATATGTCAGCGCAGTGCGTGAGACGGTGCGACAGGCGGATGCGCGCGTGCCGGTAGCCGAAGTGAGAAGCCAGGTAGTAGATATCGACCGCACCATCAACCAGGAAATCACGTTCGCGAAACTTTGTACTGGCTTTGCAATGCTCGCGCTCGCGATCGCCTGCGTCGGCCTTTACGGCACGGTTTCGTATAACGTGGCGCGGCGCACTGGCGAAATCGGCATCCGGATGGCACTGGGCGCCCAGCGTGGCACGGTAGTCTGGATGGTTTTGCGCGAGGTGTGTGTGCTGGCTGCGGTGGGGCTGGCCATCAGTGTTCCTGCGGCGTTAGCTACATCGAAATTGGTGGAATCGTTTCTATTCGGGATGAAACACAACGATCCGGCGTCACTGACGGCGGCCGTGGTGATACTTCTCAGCGCCGCGCTTCTGGCCGGATATGTTCCGGCGCAAAAGGCGTCCCGGATTGATCCGATGATCGCGCTGCGCCATGAGTGAAGCACTGTTACAGCAACAGGCGAATAAGAATCAGGCTGGCGGCGCATAGCGCCAGGCAGGAGACCACTCCGGTGAGCAACGCGCGTCCGCCCACGCGCGCCAGCAAGTGAACATCTACTTCCAATCCCATTGCGGCCATGGCCATGGTCAGCAGAAAACCGCCGGCGTCCACCAGCACGCTTGCGGTGGAAACGCTGAAGCCCGGGGCGCTGCGCCAGATTGGATGAAACTCCAGGGCCGGAATCAATCCCAAGGTATTCATCAGCGCCGCGGCTAGGAACCCCCAAAAGAATGGCGGGACTAATCTTGAGTAACTCACCCGCAATCCGCTGGTCCGCTTGCGGCGCGCGTAGGCGATGGCCAGAACGAAAGTGAATGGAGCAAGCAGCGCCACGCGCACCAGCTTCACCAGCGTGGCGATGCTTCCGGCGCCCGGACTGTAGGCGAACGCCGCCGCCACCACCTGCGGGACGGCGTGGATGGAAGTGCCGGCCCACACGCCATAGGCCTGATCGCTGAGTCCCAACATCGCGCCGGCGAGTGGAAACAGGAACATCAGCGGCAGCCCCAGCAGATTGATGGTGCTCATGGACAGCATGAGGTCCTGGTCAGTGGCGTCAATGAGCGGCGCCACGGCTACGATGGCGCTGTTTCCGCAGATGGCTGTTCCCGCGCCTATCAACAGCGCTGTTCGCTTCCAGAGTTTGACGGTGCGTCCGAACCAATAAGCGGAGCCGGTGGCGACAGCGATCGAAATCAGGATGATGGCCAGTGCCGGCGCGCCGACTTTTTCAACACTGGTGAGGTTCAGGCTGAAGCCGGTAAGGACGATGGTTGCGGGGATGACCCTTCTGACAATGCCTTTGCAGCCTTCCAGAATGAAGTGCGGCAGCCTGACCACATTGCGGGCTAAGGCTCCTAGAAGAATGGCCACGATGGCTGGGCTGACCGGCCGCCGCACGCCGAACTCGCCGGCAACGCGAAATGGAGCGAAAGGCAGGTAATGAACCAGGTAGGCAGCGGCAACAACAACCAGCGCCGCCGCGTATCCCGGCCAGACGGAGGGGCGCGGCGGCTTGCCCTTTTTAGGCGCGGCGCGGGTGACAACGATGGGGAGATCCAGGCCCTCCATGGAGCCCAGGGAGGCCAGTGCTTCAGCGTCCAGCGGGCCGTAGTAGGTGTGAGGGCGCAAAAGGGAAGTATATGTCAAACGTCAGGCGCAACAAAATGTTGTTGGGCGGCGCAAGCGGTTTGATCTTCGCAGTCTTGCCCGGTCACCAAACTCTGCAGGCGTGAACGGCAACCATTGGGTCGCCCGCCTTGCAAGCGAATGCCTGTTGAAACTCCTTCATGTCTTCAACTACGCCGTTGGCTCGAAACTGTCCGGGAGAATGAGGGTCGGTCCCGGCGGCGACGCGCGAGTGAGCGTCGGTGGTGTTCTCGCACCAAATCTGCCCATAGGCGATGAAGAATTGCTGCTCGGGAGTAAAGCCATCGAGCTTGGTATCCGGCATGGTCTTATCCGCCAGATCGCGCATCAGCGCCATGTAAGCCAGATGGATGCCGCCAAGGTCCGCGGCGTTCTCGCCGAGCGTCAGCTTGCCTTTCAGATTTACTCCGTCCACCGGACTGAACTTGTCATACTCGTTCACCACGCACTCAGCGCGCGTCTCGAAGTTGTTGGCGTCTTCGGCCGTCCACCAATCTCGCAGGTTGCCTTCGCCGTCGTATTTGCGTCCCTGGTCGTCGAATCCATGAGTCAATTCGTGCCCCACCACCACCCCAATTGCGCCCAGGTTCACGGCCTCGTCCGCATGGCGATTGTAGAAGGGCGGCTGCAGAATGCCCGCGGGGAAGTTGATGTTGTTCTGCGGAGGACTGTAGTAGGCGTTCACGGTAGGCGGCGTCATGCCCCACTCGCTCTTGTCGACAGGCTTGCCGATTTTATTCAGATTGCGCCGGACCTCAAATGCAGCGGCACGCTCTTCGTCGCCGAGATAATCGTCGCGCTTGACAACCACGGTGGAATAATCGCGCCACTTTTCCGGATAGCCAATTTTGTTCGAAACAGCGGCCAGCTTGGCATAGGCTTGCTGCTTGGTGGTTTCCGACATCCAGGTAGCCGTTTCGATGTCTTGCTTCATTGATTTTTCGATTTCGCCGACCAATTGGAGAGCCTTGTCTTTAGCCGGACCGCTGAATGCAACTTCTACGAATTTTTGCCCCAGCGCCTCGCCCAGCGCCATATCGGTGGCGCGAACGCACCGTTTCCAGCGGGGCGCAAGCTCCTTCTGGCCGTTCAATGTCTTATCGAAAAACTCGAAATGTTCCTGGACGAAGGGTTGCGGCAGGGCGTTGGCGGACCGAAGCAAGACGCGCCATGTCAGGTAAGTCTTGAGGTCGTCCACGCTGGTCTCGTCCAGAATGTTGTTGAGTTTCTTGAAGAACTCGGGATTGGAGACGTTGATTTTGGTGAACGGCGGTGTGTGCTCGTCAGAAATAAATGTAGTCCATTGGAAGGCGGGAGTAAGATTCTGAAGATCCTTCGTGGTCATAGAATGGTCGCGCGATTCCGGACTACGGCGCTGCACGCGATCCATCGAAGCCTCCGCCAGGGCTGTTTCGAACTTGACCACGGCAGCCGCTTTCGCTTTCGAGTCCCAAGTAGTGTTCAGCGATTTGGCCAGCAAGCTGAACATATTGGCCACGTGCTGTTGGTACTTTTGGCGCAGGTCCACTGAACGTTGGTCTGTCTTCAAATAGTAGTCGCGGTCAGGAAGGCTGATGCCCCCCTGGTCGAAGTTGGCTAGGTTCACGCTGGCGTCTTTGAAGCTAGGGGTAGCGAAGAAAGTGAAAACGCCGCTGACCCCAATGAGTTTCAGCCGGGCCAGCTCGGCGGCAAGCTGCGTCCTTGAATTCAGCCCGTTGATGCTATCGAAGGTGGGCTTGAGGGGCGCGACCCCTTGTCGGTCGATGCCTTCTTCGTCCATGCAGGCGGCGTAATAGTCGCCGATCTTCTGATCGATGGCGGAGCGATTGGGCGAAGGCTGCGCGGCTTTCTCAAGGATCTCGCGTTCGATCTGCAAGTTTCGCTCGCGCAGTTCATTGAATCTGGCCCAGCGCGATTGGTCGGGCGGTATGGGATTCTTGGCGCGCCAGTTACCGCACACATATTGATAGAAGTTCGTGCAGGGGCTGACGTTGGTGTCCATGGCGCCCAGATCGATGCCGGATTTGCCCGGTTGAGGCTCATAGCTGGGCACCTGGGCGAGCGCAGGCAAAATCAGCGAGGCCACTAGCGCTGTGGCAAATGATGTGGATTGCATGCCGCGAGAAAGGCCTGAAGACTATTTCCCTATTTTGTGCGCCTTGTCCGTTGAGAATTCGTCCGGATTCGGAGCGCCGGTGCCGGTGGACCCCAGGAACAATTTCTGGCCGTTGGTGAAGGTCACGTTGCGTGCGTTGGCCCGCAATTCGGTATGATCGCGCGCCTGATATCCGTCGATGACCACCTCGGTTCCCTCCGGGAAGGTGTTCTTGTTGGCGCCGCGGCGGAGCAGCGTGTTGGGACTGCCACCCTCGCACATCCATACTTCCTTGGTGCCATCTTCCTTGGTGATCTCTACATGGATCCAGGTATGCGGGTTGATCCACTCGATCTTCACAATCTTGCCCTTGAGGATCACGGGGCGCTCTGAGTCGAACTCCGATCCGAAGGCGTGATGCGCGGCTGCCGGCCACGACATGACACATAAAGCTACCGCCGGGAGTAGAAAAGATGTCCAGATTCTGCGTTGCATAAGCTTCTCCAATTCCTGTTATTTCGAGCCGTTCTTGGCTGCTTGTTCTTTGTCGCGTATGCGCGCGCCCTTCAGGATATCCTGCATCGCATAATTGCCTTCATGGCACGCGTACTCGTAAATGGGTCCCTTCGATTCCGGCCAGCTGTACTCGCCGGTCCATTGCTTGGTCCAGGTTTTGGGATCGTCAATAGTGAAGCGATACAGCAAGGTGTGGGCGTCCTCGCGCGAGAAGCGTTCAATCACGTGCAGGTCCGGCGAGGCGCCCCGGAACGCGGTTTTATCGGTGAAATTGGTAGTGTCCACCACCAGGGTGTCGCCCTCCCAATGGCCCACCGAATCGCCCAGCCACAAGCGGATGTTCTTGGGCAGATGTTGGGCGTTCATGCGTACGATTCTCGCGTCGTGCACCATTTCGGTGAGAATCATCACGTTATCTTTGGTCTGCACGATCTGGTGGTTGTTGTTGTAGAAGTAGTTGGGCAGCATGGGCGGTCCGGAGGTGGATCCAAAGCCGATCAGGCAGCGCTCGCCGAGCGGCCGGGCTTCGGGATCGTCATAGGCGCCGGGGGTTCTTTCCAATCCCGGATCGTTGCTCTCGGTTTGGTCGGAAGTGGGCCTGGGGTGCGCGTTTAAAGACGCCTGCAGAAACCCGACGATATTGAAACTGTATGCCGACTCTCCAGCTTTTCTTCCCGGCACCAGCGCGGGCGTGTGCCCATCCGGCGGATCGATAATGATGGACGCCCGCACCTGTCCATCCACGACGTTGTAAGTTGAGCCCGGATCGAGCCAGCCGGTGTTGTATCCGCCCACGTTGCCGGCGGGGCCAGGGGTTCCGTCGCCGCCTTTGGGAGGCGCAGTCCGATCGCCATCGATGGCTTTATCGCCCTGCTGCTTCACTTTTACCGCTTGGGCTTCCAGCTTGGCGGCTTGCTCTTTCGTCATTACCAGCGGCGTGCCCGGCCGGCGTTCCAACGGAGTAAGCGTGGCAGCGTCGTAGGTGCCTTGCAGATCCGGATGACCGTCGGCCATACGCGGCGGATTGTATTTCTTAGCCGGAGTCTGTGCTGCTGCGACGCCGGCTATAACCAAAAGCAAAGGCAGAAATCGAGACCGCATAACGTTACCTCCTTGGAGGACTCATTTGGGCAGCGGGTTCTTGCGCCATTGCCCATACATTAACTCTTCCACAAATTCCACGCATTTAAAATCCAGCAGCTGCATGTTTTTCTCCTGACGCCGGTACAGCGGCATCTGGATCTTCCAGGGACGGGTGAAGACCTTGGGGTCGTCCATGGTCGCTTCATAGGAAATCACGTCAGGACTAGTACGAGTATAACGCTCGACGACGTGCAGCGAATCGCTATGAAAATTGCCGGCTCGATCGAACCAGGTTTGGTCGTTGAGTCCGGTCACGTCGATGACCAGCGTCTCGCCCTCCCAGTGCCCGACGGATTGTCCCATCCAGGAGTCCACCGGAGCCGGGCCGGGATCCTTCAAAAAGACATTGCGGACGGCGCCGTCGAACTGATAGGTAAAGAAAATTTGTTTGGCGTTCTCAAAGATCTGGAACGGCTGGTTTATATATGTCGCGCGGGGAACTCCCGGTAAATAGCACTTGATCTCGGGATCGCGGGTCAGCCAGTTTGCCTGGTTCTCGTTCTTTTTGGCGAGCATCTCGGGTTTGTAGGGAATCTCGCCGCCCACCACCACCCCCAGACTGGGAGGCACGGCCCCGACTGCGCCCAGGGCCAACACCGGCGCCGCCGGCACCGGGCCATAAGGGCCCTGACGGAGCGCCATGGCCGGTCTTGCGACATGAGCTTCCAGGTCATAGTCAGCTTCATTCATCGCCTGCCAGATACCGTTGAGATCGGGATGGCCGCCATCCGAGCGCGGTGCGCGGTATGCCGCTTTCTGCGCCATCAATAGCGAGGCAAACAGGAGGATTGTCGCGGTTGCGTATTTAGTAGTGTTCATATTCTGTAGATTTTACGGTGCGGGACGGCCGAACTTCCCCTCGTCCACCGGAACATTGAGCTTTATCTGATTGAGTTGAAATTCGTCGCGTCCGTCCAACCACACAAAGAGGATATGGAACGGCATTTTGATTCCATCCACGTCCCGATAATCGGAATAGTCGACCTCGGTGGGAACGCGGCCTATGGGGGAGTTGCCATAGCGCACCAGGCGAAGCAGAAGGCCGGACTGCTGATCGAAATACAGCGTGGCGTAAATACCGCCCGGGCCTCGGCCCTGCAGCACGTTCACCAGCCGGTCTTTTCCAATTCCCGCGGCTTTATTTTCTTCCACGGCTTGGCTGTCCGGCGCCGGCAGATCGCTGATGGTGGTTGGCAAACTCACTCGCCAATCCGTAAGCGCCGTTTTGATCTGTGCGGGAAAAGAAAGCTCCGCGTCCAGCTTGGCGCCCTCCAGCTCCCCTCCGGTGAGTTGATACTCGCGAAGAACCGTTAGCGGCGTGCGCAGCCATGCTTCGTGGCCATCGAAAGTCCGGATGCTATTGCCGCGCTCCGGTTCTTTTGGAAACACGATAGAGGTGACACGCTGATCCGGGAATTTCCCGTCGATCTCCACCTGGCCGCCCTTTCCAAAGCCGCCGAAGCCCGCACTGGAGCCGGTGGCCGCGTAGCTTTTCATGGTGCTCAGGCGCTCCGCTCCGCCCACTGCCGAAATGTATTGGTCCAGAATCGTCGCAGCAGGAGGTTGGCCAGGCGCTTGCACCAGGACGTCGTCCATATCGAGCGAGGCCGGGCCGTACATGTTCTCCATGGTCGGTGTGGTCAACGGACGATCGCGGCCCCGATGGCAACTCCAGCAAGTGACCATCTGGCGGCCGTTGAAGTTGTCGCGATTGATGGCGGTCATCATTTGGATCATCCGCCGGGCGATCAGCTTTCGCGGATTGTCCGCGGCCCAATCCACTTTCACGGTGCCCGCGCCGGTATGGCACTCCGAGCAGTCAAACCCGAGCGCGGCGCACATGATGCCCATGGTTCCCAGAAAGTCGTCTACCGGAATTCCTTTGAGCACCTGAACATTCTTGAAGACCTGGTCCGACGTTGATTTCGGATTCACATGAGAGGCGGACTGCGCGGCGGCAAAGGGAGCGGCGAACAACCAAATCACCGCCAGGAGCGCTAGTTCTAACCCCGCGCTGATGCTTGGGGCTGCGTGAAACGTTTGCGGACGGTTCATAAGATAAGGCGCGAGTGAACCATTGTACGTCAACCTACCGCTACGCGCCAGAGCGGGTGGTGGATCAATTTCCCTGTATTGCAAACGGCGGCGCGGCGCGCGCACTCGTGCGTGCCGCGTTCACAATCATGTGAACGCCTGGAACTTACCCGCACCACCGGTGTTCGCAGGAGTGCGAACACGGCACGCATGGATGCGTGCGCCACAGCCTACCCCAGAGCGCATTTACTTCCCGTCCACCGAAAACGCCAGCAGGACATTGCCCGGGATGCCTCCGAATGTTCCATAGCCGGAATTTACGTAGACCATGCCGCCGGCCACCGCCGGGCCTCCGCCATCAAGCGAGCCGCCGCGCGCCTTTCCGCCGTTCACGGCGTCGTATTCACGGACTGTGTCGAAGTCCCAAACTACTTCGCCGCTGTCGCTCCGATAAGCGCGCAGGTGTCCATCCACGGAACCTGAGAACACCACGCCGGGTATCGCCGTGACAGCCCCGGATTGAGCCGGACTGCAGTGCGCGCGCGTACCGCATGCCGGCGGGGCCGCGCTCCAGACCTGCTCGCCGGTTTGTAATCGCAGGGCGAACAGGCCGCCCCCTTTCGCCGGATCAAGCTCCGTGGTAAAGCCGCCCGGAGCCTTGGGATTACTCACAATGCGGAAGCTGATGTCGGAAAGCGCGACATACATCTGATCCTGATCCGCCGCCGAACCCCACTGAATGCCGCCCAGCGCGCCGCCTTTTCCGACGCGCCTTTGCCAGAGGACTTCGCCTTGCTGATCGGGATCGATAGCGTGCGCCACGCCGGACTTCTGGCCGAGGACTAACGCCCGTTTTCCGTTGGGGAGCGATACCAAAATGGGCGGCTGGCCAAAGTCAAAGTCCGGCCCGTTAGAATCCGGGCAATTGGTTTTGGCTGCTTGCACGCAATCCACGGTGAAGGCGTCCTGAGGCGTCATTTGACGCGACCAGAGCATCTTGCCGGTAGCGAGGTCCAAGGCCAGGACGGCATCACTGGTTCGGGTAGCTGGATCGGAGTAATTGTCGCCGGTGGCGACATAAATTGCGTCGCGCTTTTCGTCGATGGTAGGCGTTGACCATACGCCGGCTCCCGAGGGTCCCCAGCGCTGGACTCCGTTTTTGGTTTTCGATGTCGGTTTCGCAGCCTCAATGATGGTGTAGCTCTTCCAGATCTGCTTGCCGCTGGCGGCGTCCAGAGCTACTACGCTGCCGCGAAAAGTGCAGCACTCCGCGGTAGGCATCGCACCGCTAACCTCTTCGGTGGACGATACTCCGAAATAGACGACGCCCCGATAGAGATTCGGAGCGGGCGTGATCACCGCCGCGTAGTGATCATCCACACGAGTCTTCCACAGCAGTTTGCCGCTCGAAAATTCAACCGCGTAAGCGTTGGCAGCCGCGTCGCCGAAGAATACCGCGGAGCCGCTGCCGTAGGGACCGGCGATCACTCCGGAGCGGATGGGCGCGGCTGCGTCGAAGATCCAATATAGGCAGCCCGACTTGGCGTCGAGCGAATAGAGCTTGTTAGCCTGACTGCCGGCGAACAAGCGGTTGCCCGCCACCACCGGCTGGCCGCGCGCGAGGGTGACATCGCCGAAGCTGAAGGCCCATTTCAGGCGAAGCTTGGGGACGTCGGCGGGGCCCATGCCGGCGGCTTCGGTGGTTTGAAAGCGCGCATTCGTCAGGCCGGCTCCGAAGCCGTTCCAACCGGGATCTTTTGCAATATCGGCGGGGGGATTTCCCGTTGCGCTACAGTACGCGGACGCCGGCATAACCGGGGCGTTCTCGCTTTTGAACAATGCGCCTCCAAGGTAACCCGCGAGTGCGATGCGCTCCGGAGAGCTCAAGCCTTGCGCTTGCACTCGCATCGTCCCTGATTCCAGCGCCCTCAGAATGGCCGGGGTGCTCATGGCGTGCAGAGCGGAGAACGCCGGTGTGCGGCCGGCGGGAGAATCGTGGCACTTGGCGCATCGGGTCTGATACAGCGCCGCGCCGTTCTGAGCGAAAGCCGAGCAAGCAAGGAGAAAAGTCCAGCACGGTTTCATAGTGGGGGCTTGGGTCAGTATATCCAAGCCGTAACCGATCGGGGGGCACAACGGCGGGCGAACGCCTGCACTGCCGCACGGCGTTCTGGTGCGCCACATGGGGCCGAAGACCTGTTGATGTCGGCATCCTCTGGCGGCGCTAGAGTCCTGGCGTGATCGTTGCGACCAGCGCTCCGATTCAGTGAAGTGACCTGCCAATCACTCCCAGCCGCGTCCGTTGCATCTGGTGCAGTTGGGATTGGTCCCCGAGCACGGGCAGGGATATTTCGTTATCTCGGGAAATCGGAACCAGGTGTTCCAGATCGAGCTGACGCGGGCGATTGCATGGCGGATAAGGGAGCGCCAGTCCGTATTTTTCTGATAAATTGGGCGTGAATAGTTAGATGATTGTAACAATTTATTAGGCCTGGTAGGTACAAACTACCATGAGTTTTTTGGAATCTCAAGGGCGAAAGCTAACCCAAACGCGGATTTTTGCTGGGTTGTAACACGTTTGGCATAGAGTAAGATATCGGCTACAATTGTTATCGATTTGTCATATAAATGAGAGGGGATTCAGCCGAAAAACAGAACCAAAAGTGGCAGAGGGTTTGGGAGAGAGAAACCGGCGGAAGGTGGGTCGGTATCAGTTCGCCGGCACAACGAAATCCGCAGGAGAAAGAACCGGCTCCAGCGCGGTCCAGATATTCTGGCACTAAGTTGTTGGTGGACCTGGTCGGGTTCGAACCGACGACCTCTTCCATGCCATGGAAGCGCGCTCCCAACTGCGCCACAGGCCCTTGATTCGGAGCTTACACGGGTAGTATAACATTTGACCGCGAAGAAAACCGAGCCGCATCTGGGAGCGTAACATGTTGCGGGAGGGCAGGTGTGTGGCACCGCTTTTCGCTACGATGGAGTCGAATGGATAGAGAACAAGCCTGGAACATTCTTTGCGAATTCACTAAGTCCGACAGTCTGCGCCGCCATGCCTTGGCGGTGGAAACGTGCGTGGTGGCGTACGCGCGAAAGTTCGCCGAAGACGAAACCAAATGGTCGGTGACGGCGCTGCTGCACGACTTCGATTATGAGATTCATCCCGATGCGCCGGATCATCCCATGAAAGGCGAGCCGATGCTGGCCGAGCGCGGGGTGGACGCGGAGATACGCCGGGCCATTCTTTCGCACGCCAACTACAGCGGCGTATCGCGCGATTCGCTGCTCGAAAAGACGCTGTTCGCCTGCGACGAACTGGCCGGCTTCCTCACCGCCTGCAGCTACGTGAAGCCGGGCCGCAGCATTCACGAAGTGGAAACCAAGTCCGTGCGCAAAAAACTGAAGGACAAGGGATTCGCGCGCTCGGTCAGCCGCGACGACATCGTGAATGGCGCGGCTGGATTGAATGTCGACCTGGACCAGCACATTGAATTCTGCATCCAAGCTATGCGGCAGCGCGCCGCGGACTTAGGCCTGGCGGGAACGGCATCGGAAGCCTCGGCGCAAGGCTGAAGGCGAGCCAGGTGCTAGAATCACCGAGGAAGCTAGTCTTGGCCGGTGCTGGGCCTGGTCTTCAAAACCAGCGTGGGGCACTCCGTGTCGCAGGTGGGTTCGACTCCCACTAGCTTCCGCCAGAATAAAGCTGTAGATTCAACTGTGATACGTCTTCCTCGCTCTTTCGGCTTTTTAATCCGTCGAACGGTGCCGAGACATCGCATCTGCCTCCTACTTGGAAATCCGGAAAGAATCAACGGTCTCGCCGGTTTCGGAAACCTGCTTCAGGCGGAAAGTTTTCTCCCCGACGTCTATCACGCTCAACGAGTGGATCTCGGAGATGAACTTGTCCGTGAAGGTCTGCCAACTGGCCGGATCGGTCTGCTGTTCGGGATTATAGAGCTCCGCTCCGCCGGCACCGCTTACGATGTAAATCACGCCGCGCGGCTTGGCTGTTGCTCCGTCGCCAAAGGTCTTGTCAAGCTTCCAGTCGCCCGCCACTTCACCGTGGGGTCCAGCGGCCGAGCCGTCCGGCTGCACCGCGGGAACGAACGTGAGCGGAAAACTGCGCTGGTAATTGTGAACGTGTCCCGCAAACACAACGTCCACATGCGCGGCCTCGAAGATCGGCGAGAGCTGCCGCATCGATTGTTCGGCGAAATGCTCTTTGGCCGAGTTGAACCCCGGCTGATGGAACGCCACGAAGCGCCACATGGCTGACTGGGCCGCGGCCAGGTCTTTCCTCAACCATTCGCGCAAGAAGGGGTTGCTCCAGTCCATGTACCGGTTCGCGTCGAGGACCGTCCAGTGGCTGTTGCCGTACTCGAAAGAAAAGTTGGCCATGCGCGGGTACCGTATCCCTGCGCCGGCGAGAAAAATGGGCTGCGCGGCGGTGCTGCCGGTGAGTGTGTGAGCGGCCTTCGCGGCTTCGGGCGGCGCCAGCGGCCCATTCAGCGGCTGGTCCCAATAGAGAAAATATGCCAGCGCATCCGGGAAGCGCAAATAGTTGGCCAGCGCCGTATCGTGGTTTCCAGGCGCCGCGATAAACGGTACCGAACGCAATAAGGGAGCGCCGGCCGCGGGGGATGCTTCGTCCGAGTTGTAGGTCGGGAAGAACTTCACACGGTACTCACTGATTCGTCCAGATCCATAAACGATGTCGCCCGGGATGAAAATAAAGTCCGGCTTGGCGAGATATGCCTGGTACGCAATGGCGTTCTCCGACGGCGTCCCTTGTCCGCAGTCTCCAAATAGCGCCAGACGAAACGCTTGGCCGGTAGATTTGCGGGCGCGTGCCAGGGCATCGAAGACCGGCTTCGAGGCCTTCAACACCCGGTAGTGAAACTCTTCGCCTGGAACCAGGTTGGTCAGCCGTGCGCGGTATACGAGGTGCGGATCTATCGCGGGAGACGCTGGAGCATCTTTCTTGGCTCCATTCTTCCCGGCGATAATGGGTTCGCCGGCCGGAGCCGAGACAACTTGCGAGCGGACCTCGCCAGTGCTACGCCACACGGAATCCTTGGAGGTCCGCACCTCGACGTCCCATTTATCGGGGACGTTTTCGGTGTGCCAGATCAGCACCAGGCTCTCGGACGCGGCGAGCTGCGGTGCGTCACCCAGTTGCAGGTAAGGTTTCTCCAGAAAGACATCCGCACCGGCCACGCCCGGACCGGGCAAAGTCTGACCGAGTAGCAGCGCGCTGGCCACGAGCGATGCCATGGCTGTGATACGCTTCGACATGCTGAAAATTATGGATGGCATAGATTTCAGCATAATGACGGATGGCAATCACCCGCCGCGCGTTCGTCTCCGGATTGGCTGGAGCAGGCCTTCTTGCCGCACAGGATCGCCAGCCCGATGTCGCTCTTAGCATCGAGCGAGCGCGGATCGATGTCGCACCCGGGCACACCATCACGACGTCCACCTACAACGGAACGGCGCCAGGCCCTCTGATCCGCATGCGGGAAGGGGTGCCGGCCACCGTTGATATCGTCAATCGCACCGGCGTGACGGAGTACGTGCACTGGCACGGATTCGAAATGCCGGCGGATCTGGATGGTACCGCAGAAGAGGGCAGCCTGGCGGTTCCGGCGGGTGGCCGGCTGCAGTACCAGATCACGCCAACCCAGGCTGGCTCCCGCTACGTGCACTCCCACGCCATGACCATGAACGATCTGTCGCGGGGTGTCTACAGCGGCCAGTTCACCTTCGTGTACGTGGAGCCCAAGCGAAATCCCGGCCGTTACGACCAGGAGATCTTTCTCTCTACGCACGAGTGGGAGCCGCGATTGATGATGGACTTAGCCGATGAGAGCGCCGAGGAGGATGGGGACGAAACGGTCGAGAGATCCATGGAGATTGGATATGGAGTGCGCTCGATCAATGGAAAAGCTCTGGGCTATGGCCGGCCGCTGCAGGTGAAGCAAGGGCAGCGAGTGCTGTTTCACGTCCTAAATGCAAGCGCAACGGAAAACGTTCAGTTGCATTTGCCAGGGCATAAATTTTACGTGGTCGCGTTGGATGGCAATCCAGTGCCGCGCCCTGGCTTCGTGAGTGTGCTGGAGCTCGGGGTAGGAGAGCGCGTGGACGCCTTGGTCGAAATGAACAATCCGGGCGTGTGGATTTTCGGCTCCGTCCAAGACAGCGTGCGGCGAAGTGGAATGGGTGTCCGGCTGGAATATGCGAACCGGCAAGGCGAGCCGCGGTACGCTCCCCCCGGCGACGCGCCCTGGGACTATCTACGCTTCGGCCGGCCCGAGGAAAGTCCGGAGCCGGATGAAGTTATTCCGATGCGGATTCTGAGAGTCGCTCCCGGCGAGCATGGTATGGAGAGATGGTCGATAAACGGTCATATCTACAGTGATGGAGACGATCCAAAGATTTTGAGCCGCGGGAGGCGATACCGGTTGGCCTTCAACAACCGTACCTCTGAGGCGCATCCGCTGCACCTGCATCGTTATACCTTCGAACTGGTCCGGATCGGCGCAACGGCAACCGCGGGAGTGAAGAAAGATGTCATCACGCTGCAGCCGTATCAGACGGCGGAGGTAGACATCGTTCCGCGGGAAGCCGGGTTGACGTTATTCCATTGCCATCAGCAAATGCATATGGAGATGGGTTTCAAGCGTCTGTTCCGTGTCATTTAGAGGGTGACAGAAATCAACTCGTAATAAACGGCGGTTACACTGTACCAACACGTGTCGAAACTGAAGAAGTCATGAAACGTTGGACCATCGTGGCTCTTGTCGGGATAGCTACTGCCATGGGCCGGGACAAGGAGCCGCGGCTGCCCCCAGCCCTTATACGGGCTAAGACTGTGTGCCTGGAGGGAAAGACCGAGGATTCCCGAGACACCGACTCGCTGGCAAAGGCGGTTGACGACTGGGGGCGGCTCAGGTTTGGCATTCAGGGATACTGCGACGTTACCTTTGCTCTACAACACGCCGTCCCTGGTGCACCAATTCCTCACGCCAGGGATTTGGATCCCGACCGCGACTATCTGATCTTCACGGTTTGGGATTATCAGGCGGGCAGCCGCCTGTATCGCGATGTCGTGGAATGGCCGCTGTTCATAAACCCGGTTCGGTCAGCGGTTAAACGGCTCCGTTCACGGATTGAGAAGCAGTTGGGGACAGAATCAAAGGCGCCGCCAGGAGGCCAGGGCACCGGCTCCCTGACGGTCGCGGCTAAGAAAGAATGACTTACGGTGCCGACACGGATCTGTCATGAAAAGTTCTAAGATTTGTAACCAAAAATGTCGCTTGGTGGCGTGACATGTGGCACTCTATTCCCCCTTATTAGAGAGACTCCAAGTCAGGCAATTGAATAACTGATGCTTCAACTCTGGGACGAGCCGAAAGCAATCGATGGGCACGAGAAAGTTTTTCTCGCAAGGTACCATCAGGCGCTCAAGTGGGCGCGTCATTTCAGCGCCAACCGTCCGTGGCAGGCGGCCGACCTGGTTCAAGACGCGTTCCTCCAATTCATAGCGCTCCGGCCGGACCTGGATCAGATTCGGGACTTGGATGCCTTTCTCTACGCGATCGTGCGCAACGTGCATCGTTCGATGCTATACCGGCACCTCCGCTTTCCGCATCTTTCACTTTCAGCGCTCGATTTCGATTCGGCCAGCGAGGGCGTCCGGTTGGCCGACAAAGAAGTCCTGCAGTCGGTGCTAGACGACCTCATTGCCGTTTGTGACTTCGCGTGTGAGCGCAAAGATGTATCGAAGACCGGGAGCCTGCTCATTCTACGTTTCTTCCACGGCTACAGCGTGCTCGAGACAGCCGCGCTCATGGGCGTCACCCGAGGCGCGGTGAACGAGCGCTTGCGCCATGCGCGCCGTGAGGCTCGCGAGTATTTGTTGCAGCGCCGCGCTGAAGCGTTGGGCAAGGTGGTTCCTCTTTCTTCTTCCAAGTCCAAGCGCACGCCGATGCGCGAGAGCGCCGACCTGGGGCAGAACGAAATCATCGATTGTCTTCGATCCCGCATTTTTGGCAGCGCTCAGGGCGGGTGTCTTCCCGACACGGACCTTGAGACCATTTACGGGCCCGCGGCGGAAAAGACCGGGAAGCGGCAGCCCGTGGATCACTTGACGCTCGCTCATATCGTGTCCTGTCGCGGGTGCTTGAACAGTGCAGCGGCTTTTCTCGGCCTGCCTTCCCTGGACGACCAAAAGCCGCCCACGGATTCTGCAGGAGGTGGTTCCGTTACCGGCGGCTCATCCGCGCCACCCAGCGACCGATGGCGCGGGAAGTTCGAAAAGTTACTCGATCAAACGCCGGAAGAGATTCATATCGCGGTGAACGGTTTGCCCTTGGCTTCACAGTCCGCAGCGGGGGGACGCAGCGATCTTTCCATCAGCGTACCGATCCAGGAACGCATCGATTTCGTCGAAATATTCTCGGAGCATGATGTTCGCTTGCTGATGCTGCCGGTTCTGGCCGTGCCACCCGAAGGAGAATGCGAGCAGACCGCCCATCTTGACTTCAGCGACGGACGCACGCTCTCAGTGCGGCTGGTGTTTGACGATCCGTGGCCGACCCTGCACGTGCAATACGGCGAGCCCGTATCTGAGGAGATTGAATCCGGTGCTATTGAGCGTGCTCCGAGAGCTTTGCCCAACGCCGGGTTTTCTTGGTTCCGCTGGGATGCGATGCCGTTCCGAACTCCAGCATGGATAGGCCCACGTTTCTGGAGCGGTCTGGTTGCCGTTGGCATGGTCGCAGTTCTTTTGTTTGTCCAGACTCGGGAGACAACATTGAGCGCGGCAGTGCTGGTGAGCCGAGCCGAAGAATGGGAGCGAACGGCCGCGGGCGGTGTGGTGCTGCACCGCACGTTTGATCTGGTCGAAAGGCCAAAGGGTTCAGCGAGGCTCGCACACCGGCGTGTGGAAGTGTGGCGCAAAGCGAATTCCGGAATGAAGCTGAGTCAGTTAATGGACGAATCAGGAAGATTGATTAAAACAGCAAAAGAAGAAGGCACGCTTCCGCCGCTGACCGAGGAGACGGCGTGGCGATTCGAGCCGGCGCCAGATACATATCGCGCTCTGGCCGGGAATATTGATCGCTCTCGCGTGAGTTACAAATCTCACACGATTGAGTTGCGAGCGCCCGCTGTTCGGCTCACTTTGAACCGTGGCGATTATTCGCCGATTGCGGAAGTTCTCCATACCGGCCAGGTGGAATTCGAATTTCGAGCGTTGGCGTCCGAATCTGTTCCAGAGCGCGAGAGCCCATTGGCGGTGGCTGATGCACCAGCGGCGCCACATCGCCACAACCGGCTGGCTCCCTCGGAAGCGCCACAAGCGGCCGTGCCCGCCGAAGCGGATCTCGATCAGACCGAACTCGCTGCGCGGCTTGCCCTGCATGAGCTGAAGGCGGACCTGGGCGAAGACCTGCGCATCCGTCGAAATGCGGGCGTGGTTGAGGTAGCTGGAATTGTCGATTCCGAGGAGCGGAAAGATGCATTGACAGCCAGACTCGGCGATGTCCGAAACCTTCGGGTTTCGTTGTTGTCGCCCGAGGACGTTGCCTCGCGAAATGACATCGCGGCGATGCTGTCCACGCCCCCCGCGGCTAGCAACGAGCAACCACCCGTCTTGGCTGAATGGCTGCGGGACCGGTTTCCAGATCTGGCGGCGCGGCACTCCTTCGTTTTCGAACTCCTTGAGACTTCGCGGAACTGCTTGCGGCGCGTCTACGCATTGCGCCGGCTTTCGGAACGTTATGCCGACGCTCCGCCACCGGAAGTAAAGCAAATGGCCTGGAGCCACATTCAGGAGTTATCCGTACAATGGGCCGCGCTCGAGGCGCAGGTGGCTCCCTTATTTCCGCGTAAGCCTGACTCCGCCGGCGGTGCACCACCGCCCGGGACAGGTGAGAACATTTCCCGCCGGAACGACATTCTGGTGTTGTTCACGGACATGAAAACGTTCGATCAGGATGTAGGTGTCCTTTTTACCGAGCACGCGGCGCGAGAATCCGATCCTCCGTCGCGGGGATCTCAGCCAAACATCCAGGAGGTTCTAGAGCTGAAGAATTCGATCGCCAAGGCTGTCGCTCAGCTAAGCCGGAACTGAGCCTAGCGGAAGAAACTACAACTTAAACGAGGTCAATGATGAGACAACTGATTTTGGCTACGCTCTTCGTGTGTTCGGTGTTTGGGCAAAACGCCCAAATCTCGGGCTTTATTAAGGATTCGAGCAACGCTGCCATTACCGCGGCCAAGCTCAAGGTGATCAATCAGGATACCGCCACGGAACGCACCACAACGCCCGATGGCTCCGGACTCTATGTGGTTCCCGCGCTTCCTCCGGGCCGCTATCGGATGACGGTGTCGGCCGATGGTTTCGAAACCCAATCCCGTGGGGACATCACGGTGGAGACCGCGCAGAACATTCGCATTGACTTCACCATGAACATTGGTATCAGCAAGGAAGTGGTCACCGTCAGCGGCGACCAAATTAACGTGAACCAGTCTGATGCCACGGTGAGCACAGTGATTGACCGCCAGTTTGTGGACAATATTCCGCTCAACGGGCGGAGCCTGCAGAATCTGCTGACGATAGTGCCTGGAGTGTCCCTGGTACCCGGACAGGGCCAGGTGGGTTATGGCGGAGAAATAACAGTGAACGGTCAACGCACCGAATCCAACTACTTCACAGTGGATGGCGTTAGCGCCAACAGCGGCGCCAAGATCGACAATGAAGTTGGCGGCGCCGGGTATTCCGGCTCCGTGCCGGGCATGACCATCATCGGAACCACGCAGAGCATGGTTTCGCTCGACGATTTGCAGGAATTCCGCGCCCTCACCTCCACCTATTCGGCGGAGTACGGCCGCACGCCAGGCGGCCAGTTCGCGTTGACCACTCGCGGCGGCACAAACATCTGGCACGGATCGCTGTTCGATTATTTTCGCAACGGCGATTTGGACGCCACCGACTTCTTCAACAATTATTATGGCTATCCGAAAACTGGAGAGCACCAGAACGATTTCGGCGGTACTCTGGGTGGGCCAGTCATCATTCCCCACGTCTACAATGGCAAGGACAAGACCTTCTTCTTTTTCAATTACGAAGGTTTGCGGCTCATCTCGCCGGTGCCGGCTTCGCTTTGGGATGTCCCCGATCTCGCGCTGCGGAAGGCGGCGCCGGCGGTGCTACAGCCCTTTCTCAACGGTTTCGCGATTCCGAACGGACCGGAACTGCCGCAAAGTCCTGGGCTTGCCTACTACACTCTCACTTACTCGCAGCCTTCCAGCCTGGACAGCGTGAGCGTGCGAATCGATCACAGTATCAGCGACAAAGTGCGGATCTTCGGCCGCTACGCCAACACGCCATCGGGCGGATGGTACTTCAACGACGAACCGATCCATGACAACATTAAGGCCAACGTGCAGTCGGTCACAGTGGGGGCGACCAGTATGCTTTCACCCACCCAGACCAACGAGCTGCGTTTCAACTTTACCCAAAACGTTTCGGGAGAACATGAGATCGGCAGCGACTTTGGTGGCGGTGTGCCAGTGAGCGTTAGCAGTTACCTTGGACCGAACGGGCAGCCATTCAATCCCATCGGCACCCAGTTGACTTTCCGTACGTACTTTACGACGGGAGGAAAGGCCGAATACGAGTTGGAAGGCAACAGCTATACCCAACACCAGTTCAACCTGGTAGACACTCACCACTGGACTCTGGGGGCCCACGCCGTGTCGTTCGGGGTGGACTGGCGCCGGATCTCCACCTACGCGATTCCGAGTATCACGAAAGAAGAAGTGGAGTTCCAGACTGAAGCCCAGGTGTTGACCAACACGCCTGCAATCGACGAGAACGTACCTCATGGCAGTATCGCATCCGAACCGGTGTTCACCAATTTCTCGGCTTTCGTGCAGGACGAGTGGAAGGTGACGCGGCGCTTGTCGCTGTCCCTAGGGTTGCGGTGGGATGTCAATCCGGCTCCCGGCAACGAAATCGGCTACCTGCCATACCGGCTGAATCAGATCACAGATCTCGCTACCGCGACGGTAGCTCCCACGAACAGTCAGCTCTGGGCCACCGATTGGCATGGGTTCGCGCCGCGTGTGGGCGTGGCTTACCAACTGGGTTCAAACCCAGGCTACGAAACGGTATTGCGGGCGGGCTTTGGCCTGTTTTACGACCTGGGCAATATCCTGGCCTCTTTTGGCTTCTCAAATTACCTGGGTTTTGCGGTGAGCACCAAGTACCCGGGCGCTCCTTTCCCGCTTACGCCCGCGCAGTTGACTCTGCCCCCGGTGAGTCTGGCGCCGCCTTATCAGCAGAGCATACTGGCGTTCGATCCACACCTGCGCCTGCCATACACGGCCCAGTGGAATGTAGCTCTGGAGCAGCGTCTGGGGCGGCATCAGACATTGACTGTAAACTACGTGGGCTCTAGCGGCCACGATTTGCTGGCGCTGCTATCCTACTACCCCTATTACCTCGGCAACATGAATTTTCAGTCGGGCAACTCGGCGGATGTCGTTTCGAACGTCGCGAGTTCGTCGTACAACGCGTTGCAGGTGAAATTCCAGCGCAACCTTTCCCACGGCCTGCAGGTGCTGGCGTCCTACACCTGGGCTCATTCGATCGACGATTCTACGAATAACTTTGCGATACCCGAACTGCTCCGCGCCAGTTCGGATTTCGACATCCGGCATAACTTCCAGCTCGGCGCGACCTACGCCATACCGGGTAGTTATTCGAACCGTGTACTGGCAGGTCTGCTCCAGCACTGGAGCCTGGATCCCCATTTTTCCGCTCGTTCGGCTCTGCCAGTGGATCTGGTGGGCAGTAACGGCGAAGACCCCACTACTCAGGCGCTGCTGAATTATGAGCCGAACTTAGTGCCGGGACAGCCTGTGTATCTCTATGGATCCGGTTATCCGGGAGGGCGTATCGTCAACTACAACGCATTTTCCTTGACTCCAGTAGGGGTGCAGGGTGACGTACCGCGCAACTTTCTCCGCGGGTACGACGCAATCCAGTTGGATCTGGCGGTGCGGCGCGATTTCAGCATCTCGGAAAAGCTGAAACTGCAGTTCCGGGCAGAAGCCTTCAACCTATTTAATCACCCGCAGTTCGCAGCGTTTGATCCGAACGTCACGGATGGTCCCGGGGTGTTTGGATACGCGACGAGCACACTGGCCAATCAAGGCAGCGCGCTGAACGCCCTGTATGAGACCGGAGGTCCCAGGTCGCTGCAGCTGTCATTGAAATTGCGCTTTTGATTGGCCGTAGATGAAACGCCGTGGTGTCCAGTGAAAATAAATAACTCGTTCGTTCAAACCTGTCGCAGTTTCCCGGTGGGGCTGGCGCTGATCGCCGCGTTGATTCCCGGCCAGGCCGCCGCACAATTGAAGCTCGTTCAGCGCATCGCTTTGCCTGGAGACGTGAGCGGTCATTTCGATCACTTCGGTGTCGATCTCAAGCACAGCCGGCTATTCGTCACGCCGGAAGCAGCCGGATGCCTGGAGGTTTTTGACATTCGTACCAGCAAGCACATTCGCACCGTCGATGGAATCGGTGAACCCCACGCCGTGGTCTACCGGGAGGATCTCAATCGGATCTACGTAACCGACGGCGGGGATGGGTCACTCCGGATCATCGACGGCGCGTCCTACAAGATCGTGAAGACGGTGAAGCTGCGAGTTGATGCGGACTCGGTTGGGTACGATCCGGTGAGCCACTATCTGTACATAGACAATGGCGGCAAGGATGCCAAACAGGATTTTGAGATGATCACTGTGTTCTCCACCGATAGCGATGAGATCGTTGGCGAAATGAGGGTGGAGAGCAATTCACTGGAAGCCATCACGCTGGAAAGCGGAAGCTCCAGGATGTTTGTGAACAACCGCGCGAAAAACACGATTGAAGTTGTGGACCGGGAACATCGGACCATCCTTACGACGTGGCCGATTACTCTGGGTAAGATCAATGTGCCCATGGCGTTGGATGAGGTGAATCACCGCCTGTTTGTGGGGTGCCGGGATGGAAAGCTGGTGGTTCTGGACACGGTGAGCGGCAAGGAGCTCCAAGCCCTGCCGATTACCAAAGGGACGGACGACATAGTGTTCGACCCGGTGAAGAGGCGAATCTACACGGCTAGCGACGGCGCGGTGGATGTTTATGAGCAGACCGATGCCGACCACTACCAGTTGCTGCGTACGGTGCCGACCGGGCCCGTAGCAAAAACGGCGCGTCTGGTTCCCGAGTTGAATCGGTACTTCGTAGCGGCTCCCAAGCACGGCGATCGGAAAGCCGAGATCCTGGTGTTCGAAGTGGAGTGACTCATCATCAGGAGAATTCCATGAGCAAGAAACACGCTGTACCTGCCGGCATCTGCTGCGCCCTTTTTGCCGTTTTCACGATGACGCTCACGGTGGCCGGCCAGCCTAAGAAACGTCCCAATCTGGTGATCATGATCTCGGTGGACATGCTGTCCGGCGAGATTATGGACCGTTATGGCGCCGGGCTTCCGGGCGGGCTGGGGCGGTTGCAGAACGAAGGAGTGTTTTTCGAGAACGCCTTTCACGACCATGCGTTCACCGAAACCGGCCCGGGCCATTCCGTGCTTCTGTCGGGAAGGCATCCCGCGTCGACAGGCATACCGGAGAATCAATGGCGCGATCGTGCAACAGGCAAAACCATTTATTGCGTACAGGACCCGAGCGTTGTCGATTTCGGCGAACCATCCGGGAAAGCCGGTTCGAGCGCGGTGTGGTTCAAAGGAACAACATTCGGCACCTGGCTGAAGAACCAGGTGTCCAGGAGCCGCGTTTTCGCCATCTCGGGGAAGGACCGCGCCTCCATTCTGATGGCGGGACCGAAGGCTGACGGCGTCTACTGGTTTCAAGACGGATTCGGATTTACTACATCGACGGCCTACGCAAAGGCACTGCCGGACTGGCTCACTCAATTCAACAAGGATTTGCTGAACGATTTAACCCGGCGCGCACTGGTGTGGACGCCAATAGGTCCAACGGATGGGATTACGTATCCAGGCCATTGGATGGTAGGCAAGACGCCGCTTGTGAGTCAGCTACCTCGCTTGATACAAGCCCCGGGATTGGCCATGGACGCCAAGGGCGGGTATCTGCTGCACGAAACCCAGGACGGGAGTTTCTGGAGACGCTGGCGCGGATCGCCATTTTTCGACGACACAACCTTTGACGCAGCCGAGGCTCTGATCCGAAATGAGCATGTGGGAGAAGGCGAGACAACGGATTTGCTGGCCCTGGGACTTTCGGCCACCAATGTGATTGAGCACGCCTTTGGCAATAGCGGCCCGGAGCTGCTCGATCAGATCCGCCGGCTGGACCGGAGACTGGGAGTGTTCCTGGATCGAGTCCAAGCGGGCGGAAGGTCGGTTGTGGTGGTTTTCAGCGCGGACCACGGCGGGCTCGACTTTGCGGAACGCCTGCAGGACCAGGGGATTCCCGCAAAACGATTGGACACTGACGCGTGGATGATGGAGCTACAATCCCGAGTGCGAAAAGAGTTGCACAACCCCAAGGACCTGCTGATCGCGGGTAACGACCATTTCCCGAACGAGCTTTATTTCGACCCTGAAGTGGCGCGGCAGCTCGGCGACCGGAAAGAATGGGTTGCGAAAGTAGTGAATATCGTTCGCTCCATGCCGGACATTGCCGCCGTGGCGTCCTTCGATGAACTCGCGGCGCTCCCCGGCAAACGCTTCGAAGATCCCCGCGAGGAGAGCCTGCTTTACAGGCTCAAATACAGCGCCGCCCCCGAGAGGGCCGGAGAAATTCTATTCGCATTCCAACCCATGATTGAGCTGGGTGCGCCGCCAGATCACGATCCGGCTCAACATGGTACCGCTTATGACTATGACCGGCGAGTGCCGATCATCTTCTGGGGGCCTTGGAGAGGGGAACGTAGACCGGAGCCGGCCAGCACCGTAGACATCGCCCCGACACTGGCCAGAGAGCTTGGGATCGAGCCGGAGGAGCGGCTGGACGGGATTGCCCTCCATCTCTCAAGGAGAGAATAGGCGGGAGGGAGGCGTATTCCCTTTGGCTCTATGAAGAGAGCCGCAAGCTGGGATGGCGAGCAGCATGTGGGGCAGGTTGCCAACCTGCGCGCCGATTGCCAATCGGCGCAATCGGCGCGGGTTAGCAATTACCGCCGGTATAAATACAGCGTGTGGCTGCGGCCCGCACCGTCATCCTCGATATTTTCCACCTTGGCCGGCACCCAGGCCTTGAATTCGAAATCGTGCGCGACGATGCGCGCTCCCTTTTTCAATTGCCGCTCGAGCAAGGGCCGTACCCTGTCGTTGGACTTCACCGACAGATACACCGTAATTAAATCCGCGGAACTGTAGTCCTGACGCAGCACGTCGCCCTCAATAATCCTGGCGGACTTTTCCAGTCCAAGCTTGCGGATCTGCTCCAGGCTCTCCCGGCACAGGTCCTGGTTAAACTCCACACCCACGGCATCGGCGTGAAATTTTCCGGCGGCAGCGATGACGATCCGGCCGTCACCGCTGCCCAAATCAAACATTTTCTCTCCGGCTTTCAACTCACCTAATTCAAGCATCTTCGCGACTACAGTTTCCGGGGTGGGATAGTACGGTGCTAACTTTTGAGGCTGCTGCGCCCAAGCCGCGCTTAGTAGAAAAGCCCACAGAGCGATGCGTAGCGTCATTATAAATCCCGTCAAAATAATTCCTCCGACTGTTGCCGAGCCCGTATAATAACAAGGTGCTGAACAAGCCCACAAGTCAGGGCCGTCCTTATTGCGATTACAAATTAGCGACATTATCATGACATTTCCGTGTCGGATTGTTATCGCCTGGTGCACTACAATCCTTGCGGCGTCCCAGGCCGCAGAACGGCCTGCTTTTGGCGCCATCGCTCCAATACTCGATCAGCTTCGGCACGGTACCGGCTCTAACATGGAAGTGCATATTGATGCGAACAGCTTCGAGATTTTGCAGGAAGCGACTACACCCATAACCTCTACGGAAGCAAGAGCCGCGAGAGTTGAATTACGCAAACATGGGTCCGGGTTACCGTCGATTCGCTTCACCAAGAGTCATGAAGTTGCCGCGTACGATCTGGACGAGAGAAATGTGATCGAAGTTGACATCAACGCCACACCGGAGAAGTGGACACGCAGGAGGCTTGAAACGGTGGCCACATATCCGGATTCCGCTTGGGAGCCTTTCGTGGAATTCTGTCTGCGGAATGGGCTGACCGAGCTAACCGTGTATGAACAGGGCGCCGCTCGCTTCGGCGAGATCACTTTTGCCGCGGCAGGACCCGCTGCCATTGGCTATCGTAGTGGCTCGCTGCATTTGTCGCCGGCCTTTTACGAAAACGCCCGGGTGAGTCCGGACTACCCGGAGAGCGCCGGGAAAAACGGCTTCGTGGTACTGATACACGATCCAGATCAGGATGCCGGCGAACGGTTCCGGCTTATGTCGGGCCTCGCTGCTTTGTTCGCGGCCAATCCGGCGTTGAATTTTGAATATCTGGTGGAAGGTGCATTTCCAGAAGCAGAGCGTTCCATCCGCGACGGTGGTTTGGGGGATTATTTGCGGAGATTCCCGGAGCCGCGGAGGAAATTGATCGTCAACGCCATGCTCCGGGAATTCCTGATTGATACGCCCCTGGCATTCCAGCTCTCGAAATCGCCCGAGGCGCCGATTCACGGGCTGGCGATTGACGATGATCGCTTCTTTCGTAAATCAGAGGCAACATTTGTCGAAAGTTCCAAGATCGGTGCCGCTTTAACGGCCCTCCGGGAGTTTGCCGCTCCGAGAGATCAGGAAAACACGAATTCGGAAGAGGCGGCGGCCCGAGGGATGACCCTGGAGGGTGTCTACATGACCGCCGCGCTCGAGCGGGCGAACCCAACAAACTTGAGCGATGCGCAACTGATCAAGCATCTGGAGAGGTTGAAAGCCAGCTTCGGAGCCCTGGGCGACGTTGCTGCTGAAATAGCGAAAAGCTTGCCTGAAATGCAGGTGCCCGCAGATTCGCTCAAGAAGCAAAGCGCCGCGTATTCCACTGAGGTGCAGAAATACAAAGACGCACTACAGCGCAACGACACTATGTTGTCCTTTATTGAAGCGGCGGGCCGAAACTGCGCCGAGAAGGTGCCTCTGGCCTTCATCGGAAGCTCCCACACCGAGGCCATAACTCGACGACTGCGTACGGACGGTATTGGTTATGTGGTGATTGAGCCCCGTAGACTGGCTCCATACAATCATTTGGATCGCGACCAGAAACGATTCGAAAATAAAAACCTTTGCTCTCTAACAAACGATCAGGTTCGAACGAGTCATATTCCGTTCATTCAGGCCATTCTGAAGGAAGCGGCAACACGCCAGATTGGTATTGCGAGCGTTGCCGGCATGGGCAACATCAGTCTCAATCGGCTTCAACTCGCGGTCGCTTCGAATGGCTGGTTAGTGGATTCAGCCGTAGAGATTGGGAGCGCGGACAGCGCGGGAATTGATGGCGCCTTCGCATTCTTCGATGAAGCTGACGGCACGCCCAGGCTGGTGTTGCTGGATAAAGACAGCGAGCGCTGGCGCGGAGAAGACCGGTATGCGCGCCTTCGAGACGCTATGTTCGCCCTCCCCTATGGCGGCAAGGACCAGACCGCCGTCATCCAATTCGTGAGACAGCCGGCGAGTAAATCGAGCAATCGGGAATATTATTGTATTTACAGGCCGGATTCCAAACGGGTGTACCTGGTAGAGGGAAGTAATTCTTCCGTAGCGTCAGTACTTAGCCTCGCGACCGTGCGCGGCCGCGGATCGGTCAACGTACACGTTCAGCTCGGCCAACTTCTCATCGGCGCAGGGGACGTCGAGTCCCGACTGGATTGCCCTGTCGGCAAGCCGGCGGAATCTCAGGTCTATCTTCCGACTACCAGAATGTGAAAACTATCGGGCAGGATTGGCGGCCGGCCCTGCTTCTGGCCAGCCGCGGCTGCCGGAGCAGGTCCGTATTCGGCCGCCAGCAAATAAACCCGGTGATTCTTCTGGTCTACCGTCATGGTCCGCGCGCCGCGTTCGGTGGGAACAGTGTCTACGGTTTCATACTTGCCCTTCACCTGCTTTACGATACTCAGCGTTCCATCGCTGCCGTTCGAGCTGAAGGCCAGGCCGAGACCCGCATCGAATCCCGCGCCATCCGGACCGGCTCCGATGGCCGGCGTGGCAACCACTTTGAGCGTGGCCATATCCGTGACGGCCATCATCTTATTGGAACAGGCCGAAAACAGCTTTTTATTCTTCAGGTCGATCGCCAGGCCCGAGGGACCGTCGCAAGGCGCCAGTGACGCGTGCCGGAGCACCGCCGTTTTCACCGCATCGATCTCCACGATCTCGGAGCTATCTTCCAAATTGACGTAGATCTTTCCAGTGCCATCCACTGCGCATTCCTCGGGCTTTCCTTCGACCGAAAAAGTCTTGATGACCTCGTTGGTTTTGGGATCGATGGCTGTGGAATCATTCGAGCGGCCGTTGAATGTGAAAATGTGTTTGGTCTTCGGCTCAAAGCAAACCGAGTCCGGATTTTGGCCGGTCTGCGGCTCGCCGACCTTGGCGAGCGTCTTCAGGTCGAATATCGTGACGCTGTTGGATTGTCCATTGGTGATGAATCCCTTTCCGAACTCGGGCGCCACTGCGATGCCGTGTACGCCGTGCAGTTGGCTGATTTGCCCGACCACTTTTCCCGAGGTGGTGTCCACCACTTCGACGAACGTGCCATGCGAGGCGTACACCCGGTTGGCGGCCGGATCCACCGCGAGGTAATCCCAGCCGCCAACGCCACCAATTTTAATCTTAGTGATTACTTTGTAGCCTTCAGCGGCAAAAGCGGCCGCAATCAACACACCTGCCAGTAAGAACTTCTTTTTCATTGTTAGCTCCTTCAATCGATTTAGTTCCGGCCTCCTACGTAGAAACGTACGGCCGGTGTAACCACCAGTGAGAGAACCATCGAAGCCAGGATTCCTCCGATTACCGCGATGGCCAAGGGTTGTAACATTTGTGAGCCGGCGCCCCAAGCCAGCGCCAGCGGAAACATACCGGCAACGGTGGCCAGAGCGGTCATCATGATAGGGCGCAAGCGGCGCTCGCCGGCCTGTATCATGCTTTCCTCAGCGGGAGTGCCTTCGGCGCGGAATTTCTGATCGGCATCGAGAAGCAGGATGCCATTCTTGGCTACGATTCCGATCACCATTATCAGTCCCATGAACGACGACAAGTTAAACGTGGTCCTGGTGATCAGCAGCGCCAGAAAGACGCCGCAAGTGGACAGCAGCGCCGATGACAGCACGGCGATTGGCGCGGCAAAATTACCGAACTCGAACAGCAGCACCATGAACACAAGTACGATCGCGAGCGCCAGCACGAACGCCAGATCCTTGAAGGATTTCTGTTGCTCCGCATACTGGCCGCCATATTCGACGCGGATAGCTGGGGGGACATTCAAATCCGCGACAGCCTTTTGGACCTTGGCCATGCCATCCCCCAGGTTGATGGCCTGAAGGCGGGCGGTTACGCCGACATTGCGCTGCAGGTTTTCACGGACGATTTCGGTCTGCCCCGGGATCTCGGTCAGGCTGGTGAGTGCGCCGATGGTCGCGGTCCTTCCGGTTCCGCTGATCAACAAAGTGTTCCTCATGGAATCCACCGTCTTTCGAGCCGACGCGGGAAATCGCACGCGAATGGTGTAAGAGCGATCGTTAAGCACCACTGGAGGAGGCGCCGGCTCGCCCTGTAACATCGCGCTGGCATCCAACTCCACTTCCTGTGCGGTAAAACCGGCATGCGCCGCGACCATTGGATCCACGTTGAACATCAGAGCGGTGCCGCTGATGTGGTTCTCAATCCCGTCCTCCACGTCCACAACTCCAGGGACCTTCTTGATGGCCCCGGCCACCAGCGGCGCCCAACGCCGCAGTACGTCGGGGTCCTGCGAAAACAGCTTAATCACCACTGGTTCGGGAGCGCTGGTAAGGTCGCCGATCATGTCCTGCAAGAGCTGTGGGAATTCCACGTCCAGGACCGGCTCGGCTTCCCTGATTTTGGAGCGTACATCGGCGATGACCTCATCACCGGTGCGCTTGCGATGACTTTTCAGCTTGACGCTGATATCGCCGGTGTTCGCTTCAGTCACCGCGGCCGGCCCAAGTTGCAGGCCGGTGCGGCGCGCAGTGCTCTCCACTTCAGGCGTATCGCGCAGGATCTTTTCCACGTGGGTGATGACGCGATTGGTCTCGCGGAGCGAAGCGCCCGCCGGCATGACGTAGTCCACGATGAAACCTCCCTCATCCATGGCAGGCAAGAGATCCGTTCCGGTGTGCTGGTAGCAGAAGTACGCCCCGCCGATCAGGATCAGAGTGGAGAGCGCCAGCACAAACGGGTGTTCCAGGGCGAACCGTAAGGTGCGCTCGTAGGTGTTCATCAACCATGCGGGCACCGTTTCATGCGCGGCCTTCGGCGCGCCGCCGCGTTTGTGGCGCAGAAAGTAGTGGCTGAGGGTGGGCGTCCAGGTGAGGGCCAAGGCCAGAGAAGTGAGCAGCGCCACGCCCACGGTTAACGCCAGCGCGCGAAAGAAAACACCGGTCACGCCGGTAATGGAAATCAACGGCAGAAAAACCACGATCGGCGTAATGGTTGACCCGATCAAGGGCACGCGGATCTCCCGGAGCGCAGTGCGAATGGCTGCGGCGGCGGACTGGCCGGAGTCGCGGTGCATCACGATGTTCTCAACCACGACAATCGCGTCGTCAATCACCAGGCCCACGGCCGCTGCCAATCCGCCGAGTGTCATCAGGTTGAAGCTCTGGCCTAGCACGCGCAGAGCGATGAATGTCAGGCCGATGGTCGCGGGAATCACCAGCCCCGCCACCAGCGACGTGCCCCAATCCCTAAGAAATAGAACCATGATGAGCGAAGCCAGCACCAAACCCAGAAGAATGGCGTCCCGAACGCTCTGGATGGAGCCGTTCACCAGTTCCGATTGGTCGTAGAACGTGTGCAGTTCCACGGAGGGAGGCAAAATCTTCTTCAGACCCGCGATTTCCCTATGAACGGCGTTGGCCACCTGAACGGTGTTGCTATCCGGCTGGCGATAGATGTTGACCAGCACGGCGGGCTTCCCGTTAGCGGTCACCACCGTGTACGCGGGCATAATGGAATCGCCTACCGTTGCGACATCTCCGATGTGCAATGACGCTCCCGACGGCGTAGTCTTGATGACAATATTTCCAATGTCGCCGCTGGTTTGCGCTTGACCGCTCACGAGCGTGAGTTCGAGTTGATGATTGGTCTCGATCAGGCCCGGGGAGTCGATCATGTTGCTGCGGCTGACCGCGTCCAGGATGTTGGGAATGGTGACGCCGGCCTGCACCAGCTTTGCCGGGTCCGGCTGCACCAGAAATTCGGGCACCTGTCCTCCCTGCACCGTCACCGATGAAACTCCAGTGGCGCGGTTTAGGCGCGGCTTGAGATCGTAGGTGGCCATTTCCCAAAGCGTCGTCAAGGGGATCTTGCTCGAGGTCAGACTGTAGCCCATGATCGGAAACGCCGCGAAGGTCTGCCGATCCGCGGTGATCTTGGTGTTGGCGGGTAGCGTCGGCTGCACTCGGGCGAGCGCGGCGTTCACCAGCTCCAGCGTTTGGAACATATCCACGTTCCAGGTGAAGAACAGGTCAATTTCCGCGGTGCCTCGGCTGGTGATGGAGGAGATATGGTCGAGCCCCGGTACGGTGTTGACGGCGTCCTCCAGGGGATTCGTGACCATCACCAGCATCTGATCAATCGGGAAAACTCCGGCATCCGCGCCGACCACGATGCGCGGAAAGTCAGTGCTCGGAAAAACGGCTACCGGAATGGTCAGCGCCAAATAAACGCCAACTGCAACCAGTGTGAGGATGACGAAAATAATCGGTTTGCCGTGGCGCGCCGTCCAGTGTGGATTTTCCGAACTAGAGCTGGCGGTAGGAAGGGTGGAGAGCTCGCTCATTGGCCCTTCGGTTTCTGCTGGTCTTTCTTAGGCGTGGCGGTGGGTTGTTGCGGCGCGTCGGAATCTTCGTCCTCGTCGGACTCTTCGACGGCGGTGGTGACCACCTTCACCTTGGCCTTGTCGTCCAGGCCCAGGCCACCCGATACAATCACTTCTTCTCCTGGCCTGACACCGCTCAGGATCTGGACCTGGTTCCCATCGCGGACTCCCAGCTTGGCGGGTCTCCGGTGTGCAAGCGAATCGGACCCGACGGTGAGGAGGGCAGTGCCGCCTTCTTCGCCCGGAAGAACAGCCGCCACCGGCACCACCGTCGCAGCCTTGTAGATCTCGGTGACGATCGCGGCATGAACGGAACTACCGGGTTTGAGCGCCTCGCCCGGATTGGGCACCTGCACCCAGACTTCTATGGTGGTGCTGTTCGGATCCGTCGCGGGACTGACAACCAAAACCTTGCCCTCCACTTCGGCGCTTTTACCGGCTTGAGTCAGGATCGCCGTCTGCCCCACTTTCACCGTTCCACTTTCTGCCTGGGGAACATTCACACGCGCCACCACGCGAGCGATGTCCATGACGGTGAGCATCGGGGTTCCGGGATTGGCCATTTCACCGGCGTTCAACGGGCGGTCCGAAATTACACCGCTGATAGGGCTGACCACTCGGGAGTAAGCCACTTGCGCCTCCTGCGACTGGTAGTGCGCTTGCGCGCTCTCCATCTGCGCCGCAGCTCCCTTGATTTGTTCCTCCTTGGCGACGGATTGCAATGTCTTCCAATGCTCCTCGGCGGCTTTATATTGACCTTCCGCCTGGGTATAAGCGAGCTGCGATTCGTCCACCTGGCGGCCGGCCAACGCGCCTTGCCTGAACAATTGTTCCCGGCTGTCCAGCACTTTCTTGGCGACATCGCGAGCGTCGCGGGCTGCGTCCAGATCGATTTTTGCCTTCGCCACTGCATCGGGAACGGTTGCGCCCTGCGTCGCGCGAAAATTGGATTCGGACTGCTCCCACGCGGCCTTGCTTTCGGCCGCCGAAGCTATCAGGTCGCGGTTTTCGAGCACGGCCAGGAGTTGGCCCTGTTTTACGTGATCGCCGCGCTGCACGTAGAATTTTTGTACAGGCGCAGCGATCTTGGGCACTATACTGGCTTGGTTCTGCGGGAAAACCGTTCCGTCGCCGGCGACGATTCGCCGGATAGTGGCTTGCGTGACCGCTGTTACCTGCACCGGCGCAGGCGCGCTGGCTTCCTCCTCCGCAGGCTTGGTGCAGCTGGCGCAAAGAAGGAGCGTGGCAGCCAGCACCGCGGACATTGGTCCTCGCATGATCTAGAACGTCCCCGTCAGCGTCTGAAGATTGGCGAGCGCCAAGCGGTAGCGGGCCATCCCGTCGTCATATGCGTTGCGCGCTTGAGTCAGGGTACTCTGGGCGTCCACCAGTTCCAGGACGGTGGCCTCGCCGGCCTGGTAACGCAGGCCGTTCAGCCGCAGGCTCTCAGAGGCAAGATCCGCTGCGCGGCGCAGCAAATCAACTTGTTCGCGGGCCGTGCGGGATTCCTCATAGTAATCCCGAAGATTTTTGATCAATTCTTTTTGCGCGGCGCTCAGCTCAACGGCGGCCTGTTCATGTTTGAGTTCCGCCTGGCGGACCTTGCTGCGCCGCACACCCCAGTCCCATACCGGGATGCTCAAGCTGGCAGTTACAAAGTAGCCCAGGTTGGGCAAGGGGCCCAGCCGTGGGTCAGCGGCCACCGTGCTGTGGAGAGCGAAGGCATTGGCTTCGATCCCATACACGAAATCGACCGAGAGCGACGGCAGGAAGGCTTGGCGCGCCATGGTTATATCAAGGTCCGTTGCGCGCAGCGCGGACATAGCCGCCCGCAGCGTGGGGTTCTCCCGCGCGGCCATGCCCTGCACCTCCACAAGATCCGGCAGAGCCGGAGCCTTGTCCAGGTCGTCCACAACTGAAAAATTCTCGTTGAGGTCGCGGAACAGGAGCGCCGACAGGTCCAGCCGCGCGCTTTGCATAGCCAGTCGCGCTTCACCCAGGGCCTGTTGCTGTGCAATTTCCTGAAGCTGGAATTTTACGGTGTCGCTGTGCGCGACTTCTCGGCCGTGTTCCAGATTCTGGCTGATATCGAGTGAATGTTTGGCTTGATCGAGAGACTGCTGAGCGGTGCCGTATTTGCGTTGTGCCAGGATGAGAGCGTAGTAAGCTTTCGTAACGGCGGGCGTCAATCCGCGCCGGGCAACTTCGGCCCTGGCTCGCGCTACCGCTTCGGCCGCTGCCGCGCGATCTATCCCGGTTCCCGCGAATATCGCAGCCGTGAAATCCTGATGCAGCACCGCCCACTCGCGATAGACATGCACGCCGTCGTTGGTAACGAATCTGCTCTCGGCCAGCTTTCCATTGCCTTCTGTTCCGAGATATTCCGACCTTCCGCTCAGCGAAGGATACCGGGATGCTCGCGCCTGGCGAATATCTTCGGCGGAGGCCGCGGCTTCGCCCAGAGCCGCCAGGAATTGCGGATCATTTTTCTGCGCCAGAGCCAGCGCATCCTGCAGCGTCAGAGTGAGCGGCGCCGATTGGCTGGCCTGGGGAGCAGCCTGTTGCCTGGCCAAGGCTGGCGAGACCCCTGTCTGTGCGAATCCAGAGGCTAGCGACACGGTAAGGCACATTGCCGCGGTGAGTGAGCTGACAGCTTTCTTCATGCCGATCGGACGATTACGCATGCCTGCCTTTCTGGAACTCGCCTGGACCAGGAGTCCCGGAACGACCACCGTAACAAGACAACCTTAAATTTGGCTTAAATAGAATGACTTTTCGCCGGCCTGGCGTATTCTTAAGGAAGAGACCGGATGCGAGTTTTGTTGGTGGAAGACGATCGGGAGATTGCCGACTACGTGGGGCGTGGTCTCGAGGAAGAAGGCAACCGCGTTACGGTTTGTTTTGACGGTTCAACCGGTCTGCGCGCGGCTCAGTCGTCATCCTTCGACGTGGTCGTGTTAGACGTCATGCTGCCGTTTATGGATGGGTTTGAAGTAACGCGCCGGCTGCGAGCGGAAAACAACCAGACTCCTATTCTTCTGCTGACCGCGCGGGACGCTACGCGCGATGTGGTAAAAGGCCTGGATGCCGGCGCCGACGACTATCTCACCAAGCCGTTCTCGTTCGAAGTTTTGCTGGCGCGGCTGCGAGCGCGGACCCGCGCCGGTGAGGCCCAGAAGGGCGCGAAGCTACGCTACTCCGATTTATCCGTCAACGTGGAATCGCACGAAGCGTGGCGTGGAAAGATACCGCTGGGCCTCACTCGCATCGAGTTTGCGATCCTAGAAAGCCTGATCCGGGCGGGAGGGCGCGTGGTCACCAGGGAGCGTCTCATCGAGACCGCTTGGGGCAGCGGCCGGGAGGTCGCTAACAACAACCTGGACGTGTACATCCGCTTCCTGCGCATTAAGATTGGCGACGCGAATCATTCGCGGCTCATCCATACGGTGCGCGGAATCGGTTACTGTCTGCGAGACGAAAGGTGATGCAGCCCGGTTCGATCCGCTTCCGCCTGAGTGCGTGGTATTTCTTCAGCCTCGCAGCGATGCTGGGACTGTTTGCGGTGGGAGCGTGGATTGCCATGAAGGCCGGCGTCCGCGAGGCGGTGGACCACGATCTGCGAGTCCGCATAAGGGATGTACGCGAATTCACGGATGAGGAGTTGGCGGCCGGCCAAGCCGAGTTGTTGGAAGAATTGAAGGAGCACTCGCTGCTGGGTTTGGGGGGCGGCCTGCTTCAGCTTTCCGATGGAAGTGGCCGGGTGATGTTCCGCTCCGGCCGTCTCAAAGATGCGCGGCTGCACTTGCCTGTGCCGGCGGCAGGCGACCACAGCGTCAGGTACGCCACCGAGCAAGGCGGCCATCATTCGGTGCGGGAGGCGGCGCAAATTGTCGAGGTTAAGGGAAGCGTCTTTCTTATCCAGGTTGCCGAACCCATGGACGAATTCGACGAATCGTTGCAACGCTTCGAAACGACGCAGCTGATTCTTGCGCCATTCTTCCTTTTGCTTGCAAGTCTCGGAGGGTTTTGGTTGAGTGGCCGAGCGCTTGCTCCGGTTGACAGGATAACCAAGGATGCCAGGCTGATCACCGCGGCCAACCTCTCCGCTCGGCTTCATATTCCGGACGCCAATGACGAGTTGCAGCGCCTGGCTGTGACATTGAATGCGATGTTGGACCGCATCGACGCGGAGGTCCGCCGCATCGTGCAATTCACCGCGGATGCGTCTCACGAACTGCGCGCGCCTCTAACCCTGATTCAGACTGCCGCGGAGTTCTCGCTCCGCCGCGAGCGAACCCGCGAGGAACTTCTAGATGCGATGCGGAAGATTCTTCGAGATTGCGGACGAACCTCCCGCCTGGTAGAGGACCTGCTGCTGCTGGCTCGCGCGGATTCGAGCGCCGACGAGCTGCACCTGGAGCCTACGGACGTTTCCGCCACTGGCCGGGATGCGGTTGAGCTGGCGGTCGCGCTCGCGGAAGCCAAGAACATTCAAGTTGCGACGGATATCCCGCCGGAGCCGTTCGTAGTGCATGGAAACGAGCAGCTGCTGGCCCGGCTCTGGCTCATCCTGCTTGACAACGCCGTGAAATATACGCCGGAGGGCGGGCGCATTACATTTTCCATGGTTGCGCGGAGTGCACGATTGGAGGCATCCGTAGGCGACACCGGTATTGGTATCGCCGCGGCGGATCTTCCGTATGTTTTCGACAGGTTCTGGCGCGCCGACAAGGCTCGTTCCCGGGATGGCCGGTCCCAGAAGTTGGGAGGCGCCGGCCTGGGCCTTTCCATTGCACGCTGGATTGTCCTGCGTCATGCGGGCGAAATCGAAATCGCCTCGGAGCCCGGGCGAGGGTCTCTCGTTACTGTCCACCTTCCTCTGCTGCCCGCCGCGCAGCTACCGATCAGGCGGGCGGCTGATCGAACGGCTTCGGCGCCTGTTTGAGGCTGCGGGTCTTGAGCGCTGCGCCGCCACTTTCCGCGGCGGACAGCTTCAACTCCCGCAGCACCCACGATGAATTCCGTAAGCACGTGAATGTTCAGCGAACAGCCGGGTTGTTCAGAGATAATATTCCGGCGAATCTGAAAATTACATGAAATTATTCCTTAACCTGTTTGTAATCGATTCGTCAATCGTGCTTAACCCCGTGTTGCCAAACTAGGCCTTCTCAACGGCCCCGTTTGCACCGATTCGAAAATTGAAAAACAGGAGTGAAACAGCGCCGTCCGGCTGCACCGCGGGAACGAACGTGAGCGGAAAACCGCGCTGATAATTTTGAACGTGTCCCGCAAATACAACGGCCGACATGCGCGGCCTCGAAGATCGGCGAGAGCTGCCGCATCCGCCGTTCGGTGAAATGTTCTTTGGACGAGTTGAACCCCGGCTGATGGAACGCCCACGAAGCGCCACGTGGCTGACTGGGCGGCTATATCAGACGGCGGAGGTAGACATCGTTCCGCGGGAAGCGGGGTTGACGTTATTCCATTGCCATCAGCAAATGCATATGGAGATGGGTTTTAAGCGCCTGTTCCGCGTCGTCTAGGCATCGTCGCTCACGCTCGCGGCTCGGAAAAAGCGTTACCGAACCGGTTCACTCGGCCCGCAGGGCCTCCAAAGGATCCACTGCGGCGGCGCGCAATGCCGGGAGATAGCTTGCGAGTACGGCGGCGGCGATGAGACCTACGGCGACTGCGACGTAGGTGACTGGATCGACGGGATTCACGTCGAAGAGCTGCGACCGCAGCAGGCGCGTGAGCGCCGTGGCGCCGGCTAATCCGCAGGCCACACCGATGAGGGCGAGCGCGAATCCGCGCGCAACGAAGAGGCGCGTCAATTCCGTGGTGCGTGCCCCTAACGCCATGCGGATGCCGATTTCGCGCGTACGCTGCGAAACCGAATACGAGATGACGCCGTAAATTCCAACCAGGCCGATGAGCAGCGCCATGGCGCCGGCGATGGCCAGCATCACCAAGGTGAAGGAGGTACGCTCCATGGATTTCGAATAGATCTCTTCCAGCGTGCGGACCTGGGCCAGCGGCAGGCTGCCGTCCAGGCTCCAGACGGCGCGCTGGACCTCGGTGAGGAAACCCGGCGTTCCGGCACGTTTGCTGCGAACGATGTATGCGACCGTTCGGCGCACCACCACGGGATTGGTGTCGAAATTGTACGCCAGCACCGGATAATAAGCGATGGCGGGCGCCTTCTTCTGCAAACCGTCCGCGCGCTGGTCTCCGATTACGCCGATCACTTCGCGCCACGGGTCATTCTGGTTGGGAGCGATTTCTTTGCCGATGGCGCGGCTCGGATCGCCCCACAGCTCGCGCGCGAGATTTTCACTGACCATGGCGACGGACCGGCGCTCATAGATGTCGGTCCAGGTGAATTGACGTCCGGCGGCCAGGCGATTGCCCAGCGCGGCGAGCACACCAGGCGAGATGAAGATCTGGCGGCGCAAGGGTGGAACTTTCTCGTACGTTTTGTCGCGCGCGTAAACCTGCCATAAGCCGCCGCCCTCATCGGTAGGAATTGAAGTGGTGATTCCGGCGGAGTCGACGCCGGGAATCGCGCGGATTTTGTCGAGAATGGCTTGCTGCAACCGCGCGACGGCGACTGGATCCTTGACCTGGGTGTCGGGAATGCTGAGGCGCAAGGTGAGTGCGTTATTGGGATCGAATCCCGGATCGACGTGGCGCAGCGCCTGGAAGGTGCGAATCATCAATCCCGCGCCGACCAGCAGCACCACAGCAAGCGCGACCTGCACCACCACTAGCGCGCCGGTGGCCCGATGGCGCTCTTTGCTCTGGCTCATGGACCGGCCGCCCCCGCGCAGGGTGGTGGCGATGTGGGGCCCGGCGTACTTGAGGACGGGAATCACTCCGAACAGAAGTCCACTGGCCACCGCGGTGATGAAGGTGAACGCGAGTACGGCGGAGTCGATGGAGATTTCGTTCAAGCGCGGCAAATGCGCGGGGGCGATAGCGATGAGCAGGCGGACGGCGGATGATGCGATCCCCAGGCCGAGCACTCCGCCGAGCAGCCCCAGAGCGACGCTTTCGGTGAGCAGCTCGCGCGCGATATCACGCCGTCCGGCTCCGAGTGCGGCACGGATGGCCAGCTCATGCTGCCGGCCTTCGGCGCGAACCAGCAGGAGATTGGCAACGTTGGCGCAGGCGATCAGAAGCACAATTCCAATGGTTCCCATCAGCACCCATAGGGTCTTTGAAAGATCGCCAATGAGGTTTCGTTTGAGAGATTCCAGGCGCGGCGCGAGGCGCACCTCTTCGAACGCCTTCACCGTAAAACCGGAAATAGGAGGATAGCTGTGCAGCGCGATAGGAATCAGGCGGGCAATATCGGCGGCGGCCTGACCGATGGTGACGCCGGGTTTCATCCGCGCGATGCCTTCATAAGAAACGTTGCCGAGGACCGTCTTGTTGCGATCGAGTTGGAGCGGCAGCAGGAATGCGGGGTTGCGATCCTGAAAAGTGAATTTCGGGGGCAGGACGCCGATGACCTCGCGGACGGCGCCGTCGACGACGATGGAACGGCCCAGCACCGAAGGGTCGCCTCCGAACCGCTGCTGCCACCATCCGTTGGTCAGGACCATGGTGGGAGCGCTTCCGGGTGCGTCGTCTTTCTCGGAAAACCAGCGGCCGAGCGCGGGCCGGACCCCCAGGATCGGCAAGACCTCCGCGCTGACATCGAGGCTCAGAGCGCTCTCCGGCTCATTGACGCCGGTCACGGTGCGGTTCGCCCAGCGAAAGAGGCCGATGGCCTGAAAAGAGTGCGCCTGATCGCGGTAGGTGAAATGAAGGAAAGGAGCGGTGCCGGTCTCGGGCAGATTCACTCCGGGAGCGGCATGATTCACTGTGATCAGCTGGTCGGGGTGCGGGTAAGGCAGCGGTTGTAGAACGACACCGTTAATTACGCTAAAAATCGCGCTATTGGCGCCGATTCCGATGGCCAGCGTGACGGCCGCGATGAGGGTGAACATGGGGGTGCGGGCGAGGCGGCGGAGCGCGTGCTTGAGGGGCATATCTTATTGGTACGTGGAAGGGGGAGAAAGGTAACATCATTCATGTCGAACCGCTTTCATGGATCGATTAGGGACGCCCGGCGCCACGGTTTGACGTCCCAAGCACCGGTCGCTCACATATTGCTTTGTGCCGGAACAAGGAGCCGCGAATACCCGAAGCCCCCGGTTCGATCGACAGTTAAAAGGCTCCGCTCACGGATTGAGAAGCAGCAGGGCGATAGAAACAGCGGCCGGACGGAATCAAGAGCACCGCTAGGAAGCAATGGCACCGGCTCCATTGAAGACGCCGGTTGGCAGGCGGAAGCGCCTGCCCCACTGGGGCCAACGTGGGGCAGGCGCTTCCGCCTGCCAACCGAATTTGCCACAGCGCGTCTTCATCACCTTTGCTGGGCCGCAGGCCCATGGAAACTCCGTTGAAGACGCCAGCCCAGCGCTAGTATTGCCGTCTGCATCACCTTTTGGTAACCGCGGGCCCATGGAAACTACCTCACGGTCGCGGTAGGCAGCGCCTTCTGAGCACCCGACTCCGCTACAGTATAGGAAGGAGTTGTTGCCGCGTGGACGCGGATCACTTCCGAACCATCACGCCCGCTGTGGCTGCGGCTATTCTTCCGCCATCCCGCTGAGGCGCGCAGCGAGGGAAAGGACTGGTACCGTTGTCTTCCATTGAGGTCCCCGGCTCCATTCAGCGGATCGCGCCTTTTCCAGCATGCGCCTTGGCCTTGCTGAACCGGATTCCGCCGCGCTCCGGCGAGCTGCAAGAACTTGGTGTTCTGTTGGAACAAGAGCCGCAGCTCGCGGGCGAAATGGCTCAAGTCGCCGTGGCATCCGGGCGATACGATAGCGCCAACCTGCCGGATTTCGCGCCGATGCTGGACCAGATGGGCGCTGCTGAGGTGATGAAGAGTGCGGTCACGCTTTTGGTGCGGGGATACTTGCGGCGCGCCTTGCGCGTTTTCGAGGATCAACGGTACTGGCGCTACACGCTGGCCTGCGCGGTCTCTTGCGAAGAAATCGCTTTGCCAGGCGCCGATAACAAGTTATTCGCCTATACCGCCGGGCTGCTACACGATATTGGGCGGTTGGCTCTGATCGCTGCGTATCCGGATAAATACGCAAACCTGCTCACACTCATCGACCGCATGTTTCGCCAGGATTCGGGGTTTGACTTGTTATCGCATGAGCGGCTGCTTTTTGGGATGGATCATTTCGCCGCCGGTTCCTGGCTGGCCGCGACGTGGGGGCTGCCGCCGTGGTTGCGCGCCATTACCGGCCGGTTCAATGAATACGCTTCCGGCGAATATCGCGAGCTGGTGACGACGGTCCGTTCCGGAACCCGGCTGGCGCACGCGTTGGGCTTTGGGTATCTGCAGGCTGCTCCACGCGTGGAGATAGAAGAAATCCTGCGCCAGCTCCCGGCGGCATGGCAGCACTGGCAGACTTTGGATCAGTGGAAGCACGCCGAGGAGCATATGCGCGGCAAGATCCAAGTAAAATTGGGTTTGTACGCTCCCAGAGCGCCAGAAGACGAGTAGCCCGATCCCCCCATTTGCGGGGAATCGACTCCACTCCCATTTGCATATAGTAAGCGGCGCTGAGTGCCGATTAAAGACTTACCTCGTATGCGGAGACTCAGCTAGTAATGTTCCCCATCATAGGCATAGTGGTTGTTTTGGCCTGTATTGCAGGCGGTTACCTCATCGAAAAAGGCAATTTTCTGGTACTGATGCAGCCTGCGGAGCTGCTCATTATCCTGGGTGCGGCCATCGGGACGGTGCTGATCGGAAATCCGCCGCACCTGTTGAAAGGTATCGTAGCCAGCCTCCTGCAGGTGTTTAAGAGCGGCCGCTATACCGCCGCGTTTTACCTGGACACGCTGCGTTTCCTGAACGACTTTTTCGCCACATCGCGCAAGAACGGCTTAACCGCGCTCGAGAAGGATCTGGACGAACCGGCCAATAGCGAGCTGTTCAAGCGGCACCCCACCTTCGCCGCGGACAAACACGCCATGCACTTCTTTTGCGACACCATGCGGACTTTTTTGGCGGGCGGCGTGGATGTGCACGATCTGGATCAAGTGATGGAGACCGACCTTGAAGTTCTGCACAAAGAAAACCGGCTGCCGGCCAGCGCCCTGAACACCATGGCGGACAGCCTGCCGGGCCTCGGAATTGTAGCCGCGGTGCTGGGAGTGGTAATCACCATGAGCGCGCTGGGCGGCCCTCCCGAAGAGATCGGCCACAAGGTTGCCGCGGCCCTGGTGGGCACGTTCCTCGGTATCCTGCTGTGCTACGGGTTCCTGGGGCCAATTGCCGCGAATATTAAGAAACAGACCGACTCCGAAGGGGATTATTTTCTGTGCCTGCGCATGGGCATGTTGGCGTACATGAAAGGAGTGTCGCCGCTGCTGGCGCTGGAAGCGGCCCGCCGCGCCATACCGCATTACGTCCGCCCGACGTTCCTAGAAATGGACACCGCCTGCCGCAAACAGGCTCCCGCGGCGGCGAAAGCTGAGGCGGCGGCGTGAGCGCCAAGGCACAGCATCCGCGCATCATCATAGTTCGCAAACGCGTGGCCGACCATGGCGACGAACACGGAGGTGCCTGGAAGGTTGCCTACGCCGATTTCGTCACCGCCATGATGGCGCTGTTCATCGTCCTGTGGTTGCTGAGCGCCAGTGAAAAAGTGCAAAAAGCGGTGGGAGGATATTTTCAGGATCCCACCGGTAGAGGACGGCAAACAGGTTCCACCACGGCCGGCGTTGGCGAGACGCTGACGTTGAATCAGAACCAGCTGCAGCAGCTGAAAGAGAAGCTGCAACAAGCCATGCGCCAGATCCCGGCGTTTCAAAGTATGGCGAAACAGATTCGCATGACCATTACCGCCGAGGGTTTGCGCATCGATTTGCTGGAAACGCAGCGCGGCCTTTTTTTTGAGACCGGGAATCCGAAACCGACGGAAGCGGGCGGTGAGCTGCTGCGGCTGCTGGCGGCAGAACTGCTGAAGCTGCCGAACAAAGTGGCGATTGAAGGGCACACCGATTCAACTCCCTATGGACGTTCCGATTATTCGAACTGGGAACTGTCCGCCGATCGCGCCAACTCGGCGCGCAGAATACTCACGGCGGCCGGTATAACTGACGACCGCATCAGCCAGGTGCGCGGCTTCGCCGATCAGCGGCTTCTTTTGAAGAACGAGCCCACCAATCCATCGAACCGCAGAATCTCGATCATTGTGCGAAATCTGGGTCTCGACCAGCAGGAGGAAGGCGCCGCGGAGACGCAGGTGGATCCGAAAAAAGCTCCGGAGAGTGCGGCGAAGAAGTAGGGCCTAGGACGCCCTGAAGAAATCGGTTGGCAGGCGGAAACGCCTGCCCCACGTTGGCGCGTGAGTGGGGCAGGCGCTTCCGCCTGCCAACCCGCGTCTTCAACGGAGTCGATGCTTTTTGGTCAGGCCGGTTCCAGCGTGGCGGTCGGCTCGCGGCAGATAGCCAGGATTTCAGCCGCCAACGCCTGCCATTCATCCAGGTCCATGGGCTTGGCTTTGCACAAGCGGGCGCCCAGACGCAGGACCTCTCTTTCATCGCTCGGGCTAGGCAGGCTGCTGAGTGCAACCACGTGGATGTGCGCGAGCGCGGGTTCGTCTTTGATAGCTCGCAGCACTGCTTTTCCATCGTGGCGCGGCAGGTGCAGATCAAGGACAATGACGCAGGGCTCAGGCTCCGTGGGTAACAGCCGCTGTTGGCGGACAAACCGGATGGCCTCTTCGCCGTCTTGAAGCAGATCGATCCGGTATTCTTCCCCTTGCTGGTCGAGAGCCAGCCGAAGCAGGTGCACGTCTGCCGGATTATCTTCCATAACGAGGAGTTGCGCAGGGTTTTTGTGTTTGCTCACGCAAGTTAGACGCCCGCGTGTGCGGATTGTTACGGAACGTGAGAAGCGCTTGACCGCCAGCGGCTTATCAAACCAACTCGTAATATTCGCGATAGTCGATGGGAACTTCCAGCAGAAATGGGATTTTTTTGGCCAATGCCGTTTCCACGCAGACCTTGGCTGCCCGGACGCTCGTAGCCCGCTGGCCGGCGATGCCGAACGCTTGCGCGATACGAACGAAATCAGGAGGGTTGAAATCTACTCCGTAGGGCGGAAAGCCGCGGCGCTCCGCGCTCACCCGGATGAGACTCAAGCTGCGATCGCAGAGCACCACCATGATCACCGGCAGCGCCAGCTCGCGAATGAGAGCCAGATCGTGGACCATCATGAGCATGCCTCCATCGCCCACCACGGCGAGCACCGGCTTATCCGGGACGACCAATTGCGCGGCAATCGCGGCCGGGATTCCGAAACCCATGCCGGAGAGACCGTTCGACATCAGGAAAGTGCCGGGCTCATAAGATCGCCAGAATTGGCCCATCAGCAGCTTGTGCGAGCCGACGTCGCAGGTGGCGATGCCATCGCGCGGAAAAACGGAGCGCAGCTCTTCGATCAATCTCAGTGGCGACAGCCCGGCGTTGGATTCGAGCGGTGTTCGTTCGATGGCCGCGCGGCGGCCCCGCAGCAATTCCGGAGGCCAGGGCTTGGGAGTGGTAATTTCTCCGGCAAGCCGGGCCAGCATGGAATCGAGATCGCCGATTGCTTCGAGCGGCCGGTAATTTCCCGCGGTCATCGCGGCCGTGTCCAGCGCAACCACCGGGGCATCCGCGAACCAGGTTTTGTCGCACTCCACGGGATCGAAGCCCACGGCCAGAATCAAGTCCGCGCTTCCGATGGTTTCGAGAATCTCTTTATCGATGGCCATTCCGGAAGCTACGCCGGCAAATAAGGGATGGTCCTCGCTCGCGATGCCCTTGGCTTTGGGCGTAACAAGAAATGGCGCTTGCAATTTTTCAATCAACTCGCGGACGGCGGGCGTCGCTGCGAGGCCCAGCAGCAGTAGGGGGCGCTCCGACGCGTTTAGACGAGCCGCGATTTCGCCGAGAATAGCCGCGTTATCCGCGGGTGGATTATAGGCGGGCGGAGATTCCTCACGGCCGGCATATTCTTCCACGGCCACATCGCTTGGCAAAGCAATGTGCACCGGCCCCGGACGTGGCGCAGCGGCCAGATCCATGCCGTGGCCCACAATCTCCACAGCATCGTGGCCGGCCACGTGGAATGAGCCTTTCGTAACGGCTGAGAATAACTTGTCCAGCGGCAGCCGCTGGTGCGTCACGGTATCCATCGCCCGGCTCGGGATCTGCGCGGTGACGGCCACAAGCGGTGCGCGATCCAGCCACGCGTTGGCAACGCCGGTGATCAGGTTGGTGGCGCCGGGTCCCAGAGTGGCCACGCACAGTCCCGGAACACCGGTCATTTGTCCCACTACCTGCGCCATCCACGCCGCGCTTGATTCGTGGCCGGTCAGCAGAAAGCGCACTCCGGCTTGGCGGCACGCGTCAAGGAACGCTACAATTTCGCCTCCCGGGAGACCGAAGGCAAAACGGACGCCACGCCCGGCAAGCGTTCGGGCCATGGCTTCGGCATGAGTGGGCATGCGTTTCTAACATCATAACGAAAGCTTGGAAAATCACTCGCCCTTCGCCGGATGCAACGCCGCCGTCATGGCTGCTACCAGCTGCGCCCAGCGCGAGTGCTCCGACGCCAACTGCTTCTTTCCGGTGCTGGTCAATCGATAGACTTTCACGCGCTGCTTGTTTTCGGAAACCTTCCACTCCGATGCGATCCATCGCTCGCGTTCCAAACGATGCAGGGCGGGGTAAAGAGAACCGGTATCCACATCGAAGGCTTGGCCGGAGTTGGCCCGAATCGCCTGGCTGATGCCGTAGCCGTGTTGCGGCCCCCATTGCAGCGTCTGCAGAACCAGCAGATCAAGCGTGCCTTGCAGCAACTCAATCCGATTCCGGTAGCGCTCTTTCTTCGGCATGTTGACATTCTACATGCTGGGGGCTAGGGGCTAGGGGTTGAGTGCAGTTTTCACTGCGGGAGTGGCAGAAAATCCAGGGGTCGGCGCCGCCCAGCGAGGCTCGATTCTTTCAAAACATGCACTTACGTTGCGGCATGGTGAGTGCAGGGAAGTACGTATGAAACAAAACGTACTCAAGGATGCTGCTCGGACGGGAGAACGGGTATTGGAAGGGTTCACCGCTTCGAAAGAGGCGGTTTCCGATGCCTGGGACGATACATGGCAATTCGTCGATCGCACGCGCCGAACAGTACGGGATTTATTGGGCGATGCAAAATACAACATCAAGCGTTTCCCATTTCGCTCGGTGGCGCTGGCATTTGGCGCTGGCGCGGTGATTGGAATCCTGATTTCGCGCAATGGAAGAGACTGACTGGGTGATAACACCCACACCTTAAAGCTGACGGCGCTCTAAGTACCAGCGAACGCACTGTTCTTTCCCCGGGCCTGAGATTGCAGCAGTTCCGCCGGGGGAAGGAATTTATGCGAAAAGTATTCTTTGCCGCAGTGGTTACTGCCACGGCGTTGTCCTTGGCCATAGCTCAAAACAAGCGCCCAGCGACGGCGCAATCCTTACGAGGGCGTGAACTGTTTCTGAAATCGCCGAAAGGGGTGGCCTGCGCAACTTGTCATGCCTTGGACGGTGTGGGAACTGCGATCGGGCCGGATCTCGCCCCATTCGCCTCTGTGGCCACGCCGCACAGCCTGGTGGCGACTATCAAGATGACCATGACCAACGAGGTGCAGTTAGTGAAGACGGGCGATGGGAAATTCCCGGGCATTCTGAAGTCGAAACAAGGTGATGACATTGAGATTTGGGATCTGAGTAAGATACCGCCGGTGCTTCACAAATTGGCGGCGAAGGATATCGCCTCGATGGAGCGGGATACTGTTTGGAGGCACCCGCCGGCGATGGCTGATTACAACGGGCAAGAGTTGGCGGATATTATCGGATTCCTTCGTTGGGCTACCACCGGATCACAGAAGGAGATTAAGGCCTCCGACGTGGACGATTCCCAATAGCCGACACGCAAAGAGGGCCGGCTCTTTCTGAAAGAGCCGGTCCAGAGGACAAGTAGTGAGCCTCAATGACCGTCGTGATCGGAGTCCGCAGCCTGTTTGGCCTGCGCGCTCAAGGTCACCGTGTCCTGAGGTTCCTGCGCTTTTTGTTTTGCCTGCTGTTGCTGGGCCTGCTGTGCTTGCTGCAAATACGACTGACTCGCCGGCGTGGTGCCGCTAATGCTGTTTGTCATTGAACTGCTCCTTGTAATGGGTCTCATCGGCGCCCGCCAAAAAAGTATTAGCGGGAATTTGCCAACAGGCACCGGCTCCATTAGAAGCTGTGAAAAAATCGGTTCGCAGGCGAAAGCGCCTGCGCCACAATCCTTGTGCGTCAATGTGGGGCAGACGCTTCCGTCTGCCAACCCCGCGTGCTTCCCGATTTGTTCACAGCTTTTTACGGTCGCGGTTCGGTAACTCTTTCTGAGCCGCGAGCGCCTTTGACTTTTTCATCGGTAATTCACAGCGATCGCAGAAAATTGAGCAGGTCCTGTTTCTGCGATTTATTTAGCGCCTGAAATGCCTGCACTACCCGCTGCGCTTCCGAGTTCGGTCCGCTGTGCGCCTGGATGGCCTGCAGCAGATCGCTGGTGCGTCCGTCATGCAGGAAAAAGAGCCGCTGGCCCACGCCCCACAAGGGCGCTGTGCGGAATTGGTCCGGGCCGGCCAGGCCTTGCGTGATCCCATCGGCGAGATTCGAGCCCATATGATGGATCGCGAAATCCGAATAGGGCTGGTAGTTGACGCTGCCCATTCCGGTGTAGATCGAGGCCGCGGTGGTCAGAGAAGGCGAGTGGCACAGTGCGCATCCCACCACGCTAAATAGTGCTTGGCCGCTTAGCTGGGAAGCGCTGGAGGTAGTGGGAACCGGCGGCGCTGACATCCTTATGAACGCCGCAAAATTGACGATGTCCGATGACATCCCGGATGCAGTGCCGGTAGTGCTGCCAGACGTGGGATCGGTAATGTTGGTGGCATCCTCCGGACTAGGATTGAACACGCAGCCCGCCACGGCCGAACGCTCGTTCGGAAATAGCTCATTGGTAACGCCCATCTCTACGTTGTAGGCTTCGCCGGCAAACATCAGCAGCGATTTGTTCTGAGCTTTCCAGCCGAACCGTGTAATAGTGCCGTCGTTCCCGCTGGTGTTGAACGATCCGCTGATTCCAAGCGCGGATTTCAAGCGAGGATTCGCCGCCAGATTTGCCTGCAACGTGGCATCCGGCGTGTTCTCCACCAGGCCGAGGCCAAAGACCGGCGTCGGGATTCGAAAAATAACGTTGTGGTTCTGTACTTGTTGGGCGAACTCGGGCTGCGCGAGCACACAGCCGGGCGCATCGATTCGGCCTTGAATGCTGAAGAGGCCGTGCACGCCTCCGTCACTCACAAACCGCGCTTCGCGCACCGGGCCTGAGGCGGTGATGAAGGAAGGAAGGGCGTTCGATGCGTGGTACTCGGTCGCCAGCGCTACTTGCGGATTCGGAACAGGGTTTTGTGGGCTGGTAAGGCCGGGGCTGCTGCCGCCTATCGCCGGCTGCGCGTGGCACTGGGCGCAGCTATTGCCGTTGAACGTAGGGCCCAGCCCGCCGCCGTTGGTGCCCGGCTCGGCGCCCGTTACGGAATCTATTTCCTGGAACCGGGTCAAGGCCTGGGTGAAGTAATACGTCTCGTTGGAGTTGAGCGTAGGGTAGAAGCCCCCGGCTCCGGCCGCTCCAGCCCGCGGGCCGGGATCGCTTTGACCATTCACCGCAATACTGCTGGAAAAGAGCGCTACCGTCAAAATGAAGAACAGTTTGAATAATGTCATGACTAAATACACTCCTGGTATTGAAATTTGAAGTTCCTTACGCATGGACACACCGATCCTAGTTACGGCTGCTAAGTGCCGGCTGCGGACACACTCCCAGCCGCTACTTATCCAGTGCCACTAAGTGAAGGTGAGCCCGTTACGACTCAGTCTCTACGTGAACAGAAGAGGGCGCTGCAAATACAGAGGGAACAAGCCCTCTGTTACCGGTACGGCCGGGACGCGGAACTTACTGGCCGTACTGCCAACCCAGAGAGAATATCATCGGGGGCCGGTGGAAACAACCCCACACTTTCGAACATTACTTAGCCTTTTCCGACGCGAAGTACTATAGTAAGGCGCAATCCACTTATTAAGTGCTCCTGTCTCGAAGCTCTTAATCGGCGGCGGCTTTTTCGTCAAGTTGTAAGCTGTCGATTCGTGTATCGTGGTTGTGCTCCCGATAATATTTGGGCGACTGGGCGAAGCGGCGCTGAAAAGCACGGACGAAACTGGAGTGGTGTTCGTATCCCACGGAGTGGGCAATCTCCTTGATCGGCAAGCCACTCGAGGAAAGCAGCTGGGCGGCTTTTTGTAGCCGCTGTTCGCCGAGGAGATCGCGCACGTGCAATCCGGTCTTTTGCTTGAACAAACGCTGCAGATGCGCGGGGCTGAGCTGGACCTCGAACGCCAGGTCGCTGACCGAGCAGGACGGTTGTGAATCGATCAGGCGCAATACCTTGGTCAGCCGCTTTTCACCGAGCAGCCGTTTCAGATCTCCGCTCCGCCGAGCCTCATCCGAGGATAGCGTACCGAGCATATGTATTCCTTTTGATCGAGGCAATGGCAGCACTTGTTCGGATCTAGTTCGGATCTTCAACTTCCCTCAACGAGTAGGACAATGTCACGGTTACAGCGCAGGGCGTGACGCGAAACGAGCTGGAACTGGAGCTCAGCCGAGGGTGCTTGGTCGACTCATTTCGCAGGCTGTTAGACTTGAGCGACGGAATCTCACGCTTCGAAATTGGAATACTAACATGCTTCCGCCGGGCAGTCAAAGAAGAAAGCACCCTACGCTAAACGTTTAACATGGTTAGAACTGGTTACACACTTTTTGGATTTCGTGTCAGAATTTTAGACATGGCTAAAACGACCGCCGGATTCAGCCGGCGCACCCTTTTGGACGCCCTCTCCAGCGCTTCTGCCGGAATTGCGGCCACTGCTTTGATCGCGAACCAAGTGCAGGCCGCGCCGGCGGAGGAGACCCATCCGGAACAACTGGACAACTTCAAATTCGATATCGAAAACCAAAAAGGCTGGGTGGGCGAAGCGGGCTCGGCGAAGGAAGCCACGGTGGCGGAGTTTCCCGTGTCGCAGAGCATCGCCGGCGTCTCCATGCGCTTGCAGCCGGGCGCCATCCGCGAACTGCACTGGCACGCGCTCGCGGCCGAGTGGGCTTATGTCCTCACCGGAAGATGCCGTACCACCGTGATTTCTCCCAACGGCCAGGCGGAGGTTTCCGAATTCGAGCCGGGCGATACCTGGTATTTTCCTCGTGGACACGGCCACGCCATTCAGGGCTTGGGGCCCGGCGAATGCCATTTTCTACTGGGCTTCGACAGCGGGCATTTTTCGGAGTTCGGCACTTTCAGCGTTACGGATTGGATCGCCCGGACTCCGGCGCACATTCTGAGCCGCAACCTGGGCCTGCCGGAATCGGTCTTCGCGCAGTTCCCGAAAAAAGAACTGTACATCGGTCCGGGCAAAGTGCCGCGAGAGGCGCTGGAGCAGGTTCGCAACACGGATCTCGAGCCCGGCCAGGCGTCGCATAAATTCCGGCTGGACAAGCAGACCCCTCATGTTTCCGAAGGCGGCGAGGAGCGCATTGTTTCTTCGCGGGAGTTTCCCATCCAGACCACGATGACCGCGGTGAGAATGGATCTCAAGCCCGGCGCGCTGCGCGAAATGCACTGGCACCCGCATGCCGATGAGTGGCAATATTACGTATCGGGCGGCGCGCGCGTGACCATTTTTGGATCCCATGGCCGCGTACGCACGGAGGAGTTCAAGCCCGGGCAAGTAGCGTTCATCAAGCAGGGATACGGACACTATCTCGAGCAGACCGGCGATGAACCCACGCGCATTCTGATCCTCTTCAATAGTGGAATCTACGAGGAGATTTCACTCTCAGCGTGGTTGGGAGGGAATCCCGGCTCCCTGCTCGAGGATAATTTTGGAATTTCGAAGGATCTGGTGGATCGGATGCCGCGGAAGTCCGCCGGCATTTCCGCGCGGCGGAGTTGACGCGCGCTTCCGAACCGCGACCGTAAGGGAGTTCCCATGGGCCTGCGGCCCACCCGAGGTGATGAAGACGCTGTGGGAAAATCGGTTGGCAGGCGGAAGCGCCTGCCCCACGTTGGCCCCAGTGGGGCAGGCGCTTCCGCCTGCCAACCGGCGTCTTCAACGGAGCCGGTGCCTTGGCCTACTGCCCCGCTTTTTTTCCCAGACCCTTTACCGCCAGGCTGCGATTCTGAATGGCGTTGGCGTAGTTCGGATCCAGCCGGATGGCTTCATCGAAATCCACCAGCGCGTGCTGGTAGTCGCGCTTCAGCAAATAGACGTAGCCGCGGGCGTTATAGGCGCGCGCCAAATCCGGCTGTAGGCGAATTGCTTCGGTCAATTCTACGATCGCCTCTTCATATTTTCCGGATGTTGTCAGCGATCGTCCCCGCAGTTCGTGTTGCCGGGCCGAACCCGGGGCAGGTTGCGCGGGCTTCGGTGGTGGTGGCGGAGTAACAACAGGAGCAACTGGGGGAGCAACTGGGGGAGCAACTGGGGGAGCAACTGGGGGAGCAACTGGTGGAGCAACTGGCGGAGCAACTGGGGGAGCAACCTCAGGCTCAGCCGGTTTCGGTTCCACCGGCTTCGCTTCCGCCAACTTCGCATCGTCCTTCCTGAGGGCCTCCGCGGCGTCGGGATAATTCGGACGCAGCCGCAGCGCCTGGGTGAGATCATCGTGCGCCTTGGTGAAATTCCCGAGCAGGAAGTAAGCGCTGCCTCGCGCGTACCATGCCTCCGGAAGGTTGGGATTCAATTCAATGGCCTTGGTGCGATCCGCCAGCCCTTGCTCGTGCATTCCGAGCAGGTGGTACGATCCGCCACGGGCCAGGTACGCTTCGGCCATGTTCGGCGCCAGGCGGACCGCTTCATTCCTGTCGTTGAGCGCTTCCTGCAGCCGCTCCAGATGCACGAACGCGGCCCCGCGCGCCAGGTAGGGGTAAGGGTCTTGCGGGGTAATCTTCACCGCTTCGGAAAAATCGGCGACGGCGCTTTCATAGGCGCCCAGACGCATGTAAGCGGCCCCGCGCAGTGCGTAGGCCTTGGCGTCACGGGGCCGCATTTCCAGAACAGTATTGAAATCCTGGATCGCCCGCGAGAATTCAGAAAGCTGCCCCCAGGCAAAACCTCGATCCAAATAAGCGTCGGCATAGTCCGCCTTCAGGCTGATGCACTGATCGTAGTCCTCAATGGCGTCGCGATAACGGCCGCTTCGCGCGTAGACGTTGCCGCGCGCTTCGATGGGGATTGGATCGTCCAGCCGAAACTTGATGCCGATGGTGTAATCGGCAATAGCCTGATCATTTTCGCCCAGGCTGGCGTGGACCGCCGCGCGGCTGTTGTAAATGGCCGCCGTGTCCAGCTTGAGTTCGATAGCGTGGTCGTAATCCGCCAGCGCTTTTTTCAGATCGGGCAGGGCGCGATATATGTCGCCGCGTAGCTGATAGCTCTGGGCGTCTCCAGGGGCCAGGCGAATGGCTTTGGCGCAGTCTTCGAGAGCGTGCGGCTGGTCAGCCTCGAGCGCGCGAACTTTGCATCGATGCTGGTAGAAGGACGCGTCCGCGGCGTCATTTTGGATGGCGACCGTGTAAGCTTTCTCAGCTTCTTGCCAGCGGCCGGCCTCTTCCAGTCGAAGTCCTTCCTGGAACGCTTTCTTCGCCTGCGGATTGGAGGCGAAAGAAGACGAGAGGGACACGAGGAAAAAAAGCAGGCAACTACAAAGACGCATCGAGGGGCTTCTGAAATGTAGGATAAGCCTCCGGCTTGTTTGGTGGCAAGCCGTTACGGCATCGCGATAGCGGCAGTGGGGAACGCAATCAAAGAGAAATGCGAGACGATGCGGCCGAGAAAACTGTCGCGCTCGGAGACGCTCACCCACTTCAGCAATGACGATTCGCCGTCCTCGGAGAAGAACCCGACGCCGCCTCTGGTGAGACGATTGTCCATCCAGGAACTTACCAATTGGCCGTTTACCGACGTCAGGAAGCGGCCGCCCCTGACGCTGACCCTGACTTTATAATCAACACCCCGTTCCAGCGTGAGAGGCAATGGCAGCTCCACCCGCTCCCGCTCGCGGCCGTCCAGAACGATGAAACGCACCAGGCCGGCATTGGGGAGAGGGCCGGGTTTGGTGATGATGAGCTTGGTGGCGTAATAGTTCCTGACGTCGGAGGCGCGAAAAGCCCAGTCAATGCTCTTGCGCTCAATCTGTCCCATGAACTCCATTTCGTAATTGGAGAGCGAAGTGGACGGCTTCCAGACCCGCAGGGACGCCGGATGCACTACGCCGCTTTCCATGGACCAATCCGAGCTGGTTGACTTGAAACCCTCCCAATTGGTGACGCCGGAATGGAAATCCTCGCGCAACGTGCCGGAGCCCTTGCTCTGCAGCAGGTTTCCGATCATCTGGCCGAAGCTGCTCTTACTCTGGTGGGGATTCGTATCCGGCAAAGGCGATATCGTTCTCGCGGCCGGGGCGCCCATGGGAAGCTGCGACAAAGCCAGTATTACGAACACCACCGCGAGCCCCGCGAAAATAGTGGCCGACATGCCCGGCTTTCCCGATTTTTCCTCCCGCTTGGCCTGCGTGATCGCCCGCCAGGTGGGAAGTTGGGTTTCTACGCCGTAGAGGTCTTCCGCCTCACGCACCGCGCGCGCGGACTTGGAGGTGGCTTTCTTGCGATGCTCGTCCGAGCAGAAGTGCGGATCCTTCAGCTTGCGCATCGGACCGATCTTCTTCCGGCAGTATTTACAAAGCATGTCTACAAAACCAAATGTTCCTGTACTAATCAGGATGCCCCAGTTTAACAGGTGGGTTTCGACAAAGGAATGCACTAAGGGAAGAATATAATTATGGTGGGCATTCGGGCGTGCGTTGACTAGGGCGATGACCTTAGGCGCTACCAGGTACCCCCAAAATGGTGGAACACGGGACATAGAACTTGTCGTATATCCTGGAAAGGTAGGTCGAATGCTGCGAATCTTGCGGGGAACGTTTGTTGCTGTTCTTGCTCTAACCTTTGTCGCTTTAACGGGTTGTGTGGAGTGGGAGTCGGAAGGGCCCACCCGTACCGAGACCCGTTCCGTCGATCTGGATAAGTCCGAGCTGGTTCACGTTGAATTGAAGATGGGCGCGGGTGAACTCAACGTGCAAGGCGGCTCCGCGAAGCTTATGGAGGCCGAATTCCACTATAACCGCCCTAGCCTGCGACCGGACGTTCACTACGACTCGAGCGGCTTTCGAGGAAATCTGGTGGTGGAACAACCCTCGCATGGCCCTCACGGGGGTAGCCACGATTATCGCTGGGATGTGCGGCTCAACGATGAGAAACCGATCGATCTGGAGGTCAACTTCGGCGCCGGCGAAGGCCGGTTGGATGTCGGCAGCCTTACGTTGCGCAGTTTGGACGTCCATATGGGGGTTGGCGAGCTCAAGGTGGACCTGCGTGGCACGCCGAAGAACGACTACAACGTCAGCATCCACGGCGGGGTGGGCGAGGCCACTATTTACCTTCCCTCCGGCGTGGGTGTGATTGCCGACGCCAAAGGCGGGATTGGCGGGGTGGACGCGCGCGGCTTAGAGAAACGTGACGACCGGTATGTGAATGACGAATACGGCCACGCCAAGACCACCATTCGCCTGGATGTTCGCGGGGGCATCGGCGCCATCCACCTGATCGGCGGGTAACCTGCGCGCCGATTGGCAATCGGCGCAGACTGCGCGGTTAATCAACCGCGCGCAGGATGACTTCCTGCCCCACGTCCGCCAGCCTCTGGCTTGTCTTCCGATTTGCCCTACAACATTCTACATCTAAAGGATTTATCGCGCCGTGCCGATTGAATCCTGTCGGTATCTATTCCTTTTTTCGCGTAAGGGCTATTGAGCGTGTCGGATGTATCACCCATGATCTGGTTGCTGTGCTTTATCGTGTTGGCTCTTCTGACCAGTTACATACGGCGGAAACGCCGCGTGGATCAAGTCGAAGAGGGAACGCCAGAATCCGTTTGGGATGAGTCAGCCAACGACGACCTGTTCGAGACCGCGCCCATCGGCTATCTCGAGATTGATCTCAAGGGAATCGTGCGCCGGGTCAACCGGCGCGAATGCGAACTGCGCAAACTAGCCCAACGCGAAATGGTGGGGCAATACTGTTGGGATTTGATACCACCCGCCGAACGGCAGAGGTATCGCGATCAAATCGAGCGCAGACTCACGGGACAGACCGCGCTGTTGCCCTACCAGCACCAATACCTGCGTCCGGACGGCGCCCAGGTGACGGTGGAAATCCATGAACACAAGCTTGAGAATCAGCACCGTATCATAGTAGGTTTGCGGCTGGCCTCAGTGGATGTCACCGAGCGCAAAAAGAGCGAGGATCAGGCTTACGAGACTGCCTCGGAACTGCGCGCGCTCTTCCAGGCCTTTCCAGACTTGTTCCTGCGCATCGATCGCGACGGCAAGATTCTGGACTGCAAAGGCGGCCAAAGCTCCGATCCGTTTCTTTCGGCGGACAAATTCACCGATCGCAACTTGAAGGACATCCTGCCGTCCGATGTGGTGGAGCAGTTCGGCCAAGCTCAGGACAAAGTCCGGAAGACCGGCACGCTGGAGGTGATCGAGTTTAAGGCGGAGGGCAAGCAGGGCGAACAGGTTTACGAAAGCCGGCTGCTACCGCTGAGCTGGGATCACTGGATTGCCGTATTGCGGAATATCACCGCCCGCAAGAGCGGTGAGCTGAAACTCACCGAATACGCGCAGGAACTGGAGCGCAAGAACGAAGAGCTGGAGGCGGCGCTGGCCACGGCGCGAGAGGCCACGCAGCTGAGAAGCCGGTTCCTGGCGAACATGAGCCACGAGGTTCGCACTCCCATGAATGGCGTGCTGGGGATGACGGACTTCCTGCTGGCCACCAAGCTGACTACCGAGCAGCAGGAGTTCGCCGAATCCATCAAGCGTTCCGCGGATGCGTTGCTGGCGCTGATCAACGACATCCTGGACCTTTCCAAGATCGAAGCCGGCAAGTTGCGGCTGGACCGGGTTCCCTTTCAACTGGGAACTACCATTGCCGAGATCGCGTCTCTGTTCGCGCTGGAAGCGCGCATGAAGGGCCTGGGCTTCGTTTCCAACGTTCCTGCCGATCTGCCGCGCGTGGTGGTGGGAGATCCGGGAAGGCTCCGGCAAGTGCTGCGGAACCTTCTGGGTAACGCGCTGAAGTTTACGGACCACGGCGAAATCGGAGTGCAGGCTGAAGTATTGAATGAGGCCACCAACGTCGCCCAGATTCGCTTCACGGTGCACGATACCGGGATCGGAATGCCGCCGGACCAGCAGAACCGGCTGTTCGAAAGTTTCACGCAAGGGGATGGATCCAGTACGCGGCGTCATGGGGGAACCGGCCTGGGCCTGGCCATCTCGAAACAGCTGGTGGAACTGCTGGGCGGCGAAATCGGAGTGGCCAGCGAGCCGGGGCAGGGAAGCCGCTTCTGGTTCACGGCTAGCTTTGGCAAGGGTGCGGCCGCGGAAACACCGGCGCCGAATCCAGCGGCGGTGCAGAATCCGGCGGCGCGGTCGATTGCCAAGGCGCCCGTCGCTGCGCCCGCGCGTCCGCAAAAGCCGGTAGTGGTGGCCAGTCATTTAAGGGTATTGCTGGCCGAGGACAACGAAATCAATCAACGCATAACACTCAGATTACTCGAAAAACTCGGCGTGCCTGCCGACGCGGTGGTTAACGGGCGCGAAGCCGTGCAAGCGCTGGAAAAAAGGAAATACGATCTGGTGTTGATGGACTGCCAGATGCCCGACATGGACGGATTTGAAGCCACGGCCATTGTGCGCAGTCGCGAAGTGGGCCGGCACACGCCCATCTGCGCGCTCACTGCCAATGCCATGGAGGGTGACCGGGAACGTTGCCTCGCGGCCGGCATGGACGATTACATCAGCAAACCGGTGGGTCTCGAAAAACTGCAAAAAGCCGTGGATCGCTGGGTGCATCGTCCGGTGGCGTAAGCGGCTTGCCGAGTCGCGACCGTGAGGGAGTTTCCATGGGCCTGCGACCCGCCAAAGGTCATGAAGGTGCCCCGTGGCGCACGCACTCTTGCGGGCCGTGTTCGCACTCTTGCGAACACCTTTTTGGACGCAAGACAAGCGTTCACACGAGTGTGAACGCGGCACGCACGAGTGCGTGCATTGCTAACGATAAGAATCTTCGCGTGTGGCGACGATTTTTCAAGCCGCACTCCTCAACTGGTTGACTTGGTTGAGTGTGGTTCGCGCCGCCGTGAGGATGGCTACCAGCAAGGTACGGGCATGGGGACTGACGTGGTAGCGATGGGTATGCGGGACTTTCCGGATTACGCCATGCGCTCGCAGCATCCGAAGCCGTCGGCTGATGGCGGCGGAACGACGACGTTTCTCGTCGGCCAAATACGCGGGAGTGTCGTACAGAATGGCCTGCAGGTCGCGGTTGCGGAATCCATTCAGCAAGAAGTCGCCGTCGTTGATCGCCTCCAGCAAAGGCCGGTCGTCAGCGAATGGCCGCAAGGCCCGTACGCGCCGCCCTTGCCACTTCACCGGCTTTTGGATGCCGGCGATCAGTTCCTCCAATCTGCGGCTGTCATCGACGCTGGCCAAAGCGTCGATGAGCCGATTGTTGGTCTGCTGCGATACCTCTGCTCGGCGGTGCAAGTCGGCCACCCCTTTCCGCATCTTGCGCCACTCGAGCTCATCGTCGGGGCCGCCCTCCTTGGGCCGATAGGTGCGAAAGACGTCGACATTGTTAATGGTCGTTTCCGCCGCCCTCAACACCCCCGCCTCGGCCAGGATCACCTTGCTGTAGGTCTTGGTGGAGTTGCCGTCCATCCAGAACTTGATACGCTCGCCTTCCTGATATTGCCTGCAACTGGTCTGCAGTTCGCCATGAAAGTTGCGCGGGATCTGGCCGGCTTTCGTGGTTCGCTTCCCAAAGAACCGCAGAACGTCGTTGCTGTGGTAGCTTAGCAGGCCATGGGCGATGAAGGCCGGCATCAATCTCTGCAGCGCTTCCCCACTATTGAATACGATGTCGGTGGCCCATTCGCTTTGATAACAGGTCCAGTAATACGGCGTTGGATACTTTGCGAAAATCTCTTCGTGGAGGGGGTTCAGCCGCTGCGCGAAGTCTGTGAGCAGGGCCACCCAATCGGTTTGCAGTTGCTGGTTCAGCAACTCCTGCGCGCGTTGAAAATCGGCGATCCGCGTAAAGCAGTTTTTCTCCTGTTGGAACGCTAACCCCGCTTGCCGCATCTGCTGGGCTAGCCATTCCCGCCCGTTGATGCCGATCTGGATGTGGAAGGGGAACCAGGTCTGAATCCGCGCGTACATCCACCCCAGCCTCTCGTCCCGTCCATAGTGATAAAGCACATGGCAGGGCCGCTTCCGCCGTACGATTTTCGACTGCACATATTCGAACGTCGGACACGGCTCCAGCACGCTCAGCACACATACCGGCCCGGTACGGATGCCCCGCTCAGCAGCCACCCGCCGCGCATATTCGTCCTTGTCCACGCCTGCCTCTCGCACGTAAATGACCGGCAGTCCAGCTTCGCTAAAGGCCCTGGTAGAGGCCTTCTTCACCCGCTCACTGGTCTTCTTCAAGTAGTCGCCGTAATGTTTGAAAAGAACTCCATTCTGCCACAGGAATTCTTCCATTCCCTTGGCCACCATCACCTGCCGGGCTGGGTCCCAGTAGCTGATATCCAGTCTGCGCGGTGAACCTCGCAGTACCAGTCGATCGAATCCGGACAACACGCCCACGATACGATCGCCATATTTTTCGATAAACTGTTGCATGGCGTTCTCCTGTAGTGTTCTGAGATTGGCTATCGAAAATACTACAACGCAGAACGCCCTTCTACTGCAACCGACACTGTTTGCCCCGCAGGGGCACTGTGCCACAACGCGTCTTCAACGGAGCCGGTGCCTTTTTGGTTCGCATGGGCCTGCTGCCCCACCAAAGGTCATGAAAGATCGTTGGCAGGCGAAAGCGCCCGCCCCACGCTGACTCGGATAAGGCACCGGTCGCTTAGCTTAGAAGCTGTGAAAAAATCAGGTCGCAGGCGAAAGCGCCTGCGCCACTTAATCGTAAATCCTTGTGCGTCAACGTGGGGCAGACGCTTCCGTCTGCCAACCCCGCGTGCTTCCCGATTTTTTCACAGCTTCTCACACTCACGGTCGCGGTTCGGTAACGCACTCTTAAGCGACCGCCGTTGGAATGGTCAGGCCAAGATGGCCAGCAACGAACCGAACCCGGTCCGCGTCCGATCATTAATGTTCCGCCTGCTGATAGCGAGCATATTTCTCGCTGGCCTCCCAGGTGCGGCGCTTCAGCCGTCCTTCGTGGATTGCAGCCGGGAAGAGCTGCTAACAGCCGCACCTGAATTGAGCGGCGTTCAGTTCGATTCCGATCAGAGCACGCTAGAGCCGCTGCTCGCGGCCACGGGCCAACAGCTCGAAAGCATGCTGGCCAAGTTCATAAACGTGTCCATGGCTGAGGACGTGCATGAGATGCGCTTCGACGCGGCGCCCCTGCTATGGAAAGAGCATCGCGACAAGTTTCAATATGTCGTGCAAACGCGTCCCTTCGCGGAGCTACGCCGGCCGGCGCCAAACTCGCGCAACGGCTTTGCAATCGCGGGGCATTTTGTGGATTTGCTGGGCGATTTGCTGCCTCAGAATCAGAAGCAGTTGCGTTTCCGGTATCTGGGCCGGGCCATGGAAGCCCGCGCGGCCAGGTTCGTAGTGGCCTTTGCCGCGCGAGACGGCTCGCGGCAAGGGTTTGTCTGGGTGGATGAGAGAACCAAACAAATCACGCGTCTGCGGATGGACGATAAATTCTCGCGCGACGTCCGCTTCGTTCCGGTGACCTTTGCGGCATTGTCCACCACGCTGTGGCTGCCATCCAGCGCTACCGTTACTGTGCGTTTTGCCGGCGGCGAGTTGCATAGCGTGCACCGCTTTTCCGATTACCATCTGGAGGGATCTGACAAAACTGCCGGCAGGGCTGCCAAACCGGAGATGGAATTGGATGCCATCGAAGTGCTGTTGGAGGGAGTCCGGGCTCTCGAAGCCGGCACGCCGGCGGATGCAGTGGCTCCCTTGCGAGAGGCCGCGCAGCGCCTGCCGGAGCGGTTTGAGCCTGGCTACTACCTGGGATTGGCGCTCTACGGCGCGCACGATCCGGCGGGCGCAGAAACTCAGTTCCGCGAAGCGGTGAGGCGGGCTCCCAATATGGCGGCCGCTCACAATGAACTGGGCGCGGTGCTCTTTGAGCGCGGCGATAGGACCGGAGCCGTGGCCGAATTTCAAGAAGCTGTGCAACTGGAGCCTGGCAATCAAAAAATGCTTGCCAATCTCGATGCGGCCAAGCTCGAGCCGGAGGCGGCGGCATCGGCAGGTGACCTCACAGTTAAAGTGAATGTGCGGCAAGTGCTGGTTCCGGTGGTGGTGACGGACGCAGAAGGTCGCCATATTACCGGTTTGACCGCAGCCGATTTCAAGGTTTTTGAAGATGGAGTGGAGCAGAAGATTATCGCGTTCACGAGCGAGCAGTCCGATCTCGCCAGCCCAGTTTCGTCCGGCCGTCCTAACGACGGGGCAAATAACCCGGCAATCAACCCGGCAAGGCCCGCGGCAGCGCGGCGTACATACATCATCTGCCTGGACATGCTGCACGCATCTTTCAGTAATTTCGTGCATGTTCGGGAAGCGCTGCAGAAATTGTTTCGTGGGGAGCAGGCGGGCGATTCCGAATACCTGGTGATCGCGCTGGGCCGGACTATCCAGGTGGTGCAAAATACCACCCCTGATCCGGCCAAGGTTCTAGAGTCTTTGAATGGCGCTGAATTCAAGAAAATCTCTGAGCAAAGCCTGCAAGGCGCGTCTCAATCGGAAATCTCTCAGTATGAAGTCAAGCTGCAAGACGTGCGTTCGGCGTGCGATGCGGGCGATATTGTGTGCGGGATACAGAAACAAATGCTGCCGCGAGACGCGCAAATGCTGGCGGATCATGAAAGGTACCGGACCATGCAATTTGCGGGCGAATTCCGCGTCGTGGTGGAACAGGTGGCGCGCGGCAACGGCCGCCGCACGCTGATTCTGGTTTCCGACGGTTTTCCGCTGGCGCCCGGGGCCGTCCCGCATGAGCTTCTGGAAGCGTACTTCCCGGAATTCCGCTCCGCCAAGGCCATCGAGCCGGACCAAATGCAGAATGTCATGGAGCCGATCTTCCGGCTGGTGGTCAAAGCAAATGTGCCGATTTATACCATCGACTCCCGCGGGCTCTACACAGAATCAGCATTGGATGCATCGCGGGGCGTGAATGTCTCCGTTGCATCACAAGTGACCGGGGCGCTGAACAGCATCGCCGTGGATGAAGGACAAACGCTTTCCGAAATCGCCACCGAAACTGGTGGCAAGGCTTTTCAAAACAGCAACGATCTGGCTGCGGGTATGAAGAAAGCCCTGGCCGACGGACGCGAATATTACATGCTGGCGTACGTGCCGGCGAATGAGGCACAGGATGGCAAGTTTCGCAAAATCGAAGTCCGGGTGCGCGACAACAAGGCCACGGTCAGCGCCAAGCGCGGCTACTGGGCGTCCAGTCCCGAGCCCTTAGCCCCAAGTCCCCCACCCAAATAGCCTACGCTATCTAGAATGCCTTCAAACGAGCCGAGAGTCATCAGCCGTTGGTGGCTGGTAGCCGGCGGCCTATCGATGAACATCGCGCTGGGGACGCTGTACGCGTGGAGCGTGTTCGTGACGCCGCTCGAAGCGCAGTTCGGATGGAAACGTGCCGACACGTCCATGGTTTTTACCATTGCGGCAGTGGTGCTGACCGCAAGCTTTGCCGTCGCCGGCAGGATTCAGGATAAATTCGGCCCGCTGCCGTGTTCGCTGGCGGGCGCAATTCTGGTGAGCCTGGGCTTCTATCTGTGTTCGTTTGCCACCAGCCTTAACTATCTTTATTTCTACTTCACGATTTGGGGATTGGGGAACGGGTTCGGCTACGCCACGCCCATTCCCGTGATGGCCAAATGGTTTCCAGATAAACGCGGACTTGCGGTGGGGCTGGCGGTGGGTGGATACGGCGCCGGATCCGCCATCTTCGGTCCGCTGGCGCAGTTGAAGCTGATTCCGTCTTATGGGCTGCCGGCAACATTCCGAATTCTGAGCGCGATAATTTTTGTGATGACCATGGTAGGCGCGCTGCTGCTGCGCAATCCACCCGCGGGATACCGGCCCAAAGGATGGTCCCCTGCGGCGGCCAAGAGCGCGGCGATGAGCCGCCAGTTCACACCGGGCGAAATGCTGCGAACGCCCGCGTTTTATCTGATGTGGGTAGCTTATGCGCTGGGCTGCTCAGCAGGATTGATGGTGATCAGCCAATTGGTTCCGTTTGCCAAGAGCGTTGGAATTGCCGCCGCGGCGCTCTCCACCATGACGCTGGTGGTGGGTGCGTTCGGAAACGCCTCCGGACGTATTCTCTCGGGATGGATGTCAGATCGGCTGGGGCGCATCAACGTGCTGCGGGTCATGATCGGCATCAGCGTAGTCGCCATGCCGGCGCTCTACGCCGCCGGTAGGAACGTGGCGCTGCTGTTCCTCGCCGTGTTCGTTGTTTACTGGTGCTACGGGACTCAGCTTTCAGTGAACGGCGCGGCGGCGTCGGACTTCTGGGGGACCAAAAATGCCGGCGTCAACTACGGGATTCTGTTCACCGCGTGGGGCGTGGCGGGCATCATCGGCCCGCGCATCGGCGGCGTGCTTTACGATCGCTATCACAACTATGAGGCCGCGGTTTACATCGCCGCTGTATTGGCTGCCGTAGCGCTCGCGTGCGAATTGGGCGCACGCAATCCCCAACCAAAATCCGGTGACAGGATACTCAATTCCCGATTTCCCGCGCCTCTCCCGGTTAAGGAACCGCGATCGTGAAGCCGCCGGCGAGCGTGGGCCCTACTTTTTACTGCCTTCCCGCCGAAGAACGTGGAATTTGCAAAACCCGCACGGCAACGACGTGGCGCGCGCCTCATGCGTGCAGCGTTCACACTTGTGTGAGCGCCTTGAACTTACCCGCGTCCGGTGTTCGCAAGAGTGCGAACACGGCACGCACGGGTGCGTGCGCCACATCCTCAAACTGACCCATTATCCGATCAACGGCCCGTGGCTGCCGATCCAGACTAATCGCTGCGTCACGGGAGCGCGCCGACCTCTTCCGCGATCACGGCCGGCGTTCCCGTGCTAATCGCTCAGCCAGAAACACCTTAAGCAACGACTGATAGGGAACATCCCTCCGGTTCGCTAAGACTTTGAGGTCCTCGATCATCGAAACCGGAAGCCGCAGCGATATCGTCCTCAAAGACGGCTTGAGCTGAACGAATTTCCTCCGCTTTCCCGACGGCCAATCGACGTACTCCGTCGAATCCGCAGTGGCCCAGAATTTCCTCTCGGCATCCTCGTTCTTGAACTCAGGAAGTTTTTTCTTCATATCTTTCGTAGGTCTCCGTTTCGTTCCGATTCATGTCCCTGGCAGAGATCACTCGTATTAGCTTCCGCCGGACAATGAAAACAACAAACAGCCGCCGGCCGGCAGCCGTTTGCCCCAAGGCAAAATAACGCCTCTCAATTTTCGAATGCCGAACATCGCTACGTACTACCAGTGGCTCAGTGAAGAAAACGTCTTCAGCGTCTTCCGGAGTCACTCGGTGCCGCTCCCAATTCTTGTGGGCGTTGGCATCATCCCAGTCAAAGCCGGTGCAATCCTCCAACGGATCCCTTCGCACATCTCTAGTATATGTCTATCGTATACGGATACAAAAACGAGTCGAACGACTCGGCGATGCCACAGCCCCAGCCCCAAGCCCCGGCCGCTAGGCCTGCGGCAAGAACCGCCGGATGCCGAAGTCATACACCAACCCGCCGATCAATCCACCAATGATCGGCCCTACGATCGGTACCCAAAACACGTACCCGCCGTCGGTCAGTCCGTTGTTTTTGAATCCGGCGACCACGGTAAAAAGGCGCGGCCCGAAATCGCGCGCCGGATTGATAGCATATCCGTGCATTCCGCCGAACGACATTCCGATCACCACCACAATCAGGCCGATCATCAGCGGACCCAGTTGCGCGGGCGGTTGATTACGCTCATCGGTGATGGCGAAGATCATCAGAATCAGGAGTGCGGTGCCGATGGTCTGATCCAGCAGTCCGGCGGACATCACCGCGGGAAACGCTGGAAATGTCGTGAAGACGCCCGCGGTATGGTCCAGGCCCGGATCGACGGCCATGAACGCCGGGTGGTAATTCCAGAACACCAGCGCCGCGGCCACGAATGCTCCCGCGGTTTGGACGATACAATAAGGAATCACTTTGCTCCAGGGAAAGCCCCGGTAGGCGGCCAGCGAGACGGTCACGGCGGGGTTGAGGTGCGCGCCCGTTATTTTTCCCGCGATGTAGACGCCCATGGTGACGGCTAATCCCCAGGCCAGCGTGATGTTGGTATAGCCGCCCTTCACTATTTCGCCGGGAACACCGGTGCCGAAAAGCATCACCATGGCGACAACGCCGTTCCCGAAGAGGATGAGCACTGTGGTGCCGAGAAATTCGGCGATGAGTTCAGCAGCAAGATTCTGTTTCATGTGAAGGTGGATTTTATCATTAACCGCAAACCCAAGTCGCGCTTCGGTGGGCTATGGCGCCATCCCGATTTCATGAAGCTGTGGGCGGGACAAACCATTTCCGAAGTGGGCTCCAGGCTGACGCGCGATGGGATCCCTTATACCGCCGTCCTGGTGCTGAACGCGCCGGCATCCGAAATGGGTTTCCTGACCGCGGTTGGCGGGGTCTCGGTGCTCGCGTTCGGCTTACTGGCCGGCGTCTGGGTGGACCGTTTCCGCAGGCGGCCAATTATGATCGCGGCCGATCTGGCGCGGGCCATTATCCTCGTGTCCATCCCCATTGCCGCTTTCGCGCATCGGCTATCGATGGACCAACTTTACGTGGTGATCGCGCTGGCGGGATTTTGCACGGTATTCTTCGACGTCGCTTACCAGAGCTACCTGCCTGCACTGGTGGAGCGCGAGAATCTGCTGGAAGGCAATAGCAAACTGGCCCTCAGCGCCTCTGTTGCCGAAATCGCCGGCCCCAGCCTGACCGGCATCCTGGTGCAAATCATCACGGCGCCCATCGCGATTCTCTTTGATGCTGTCTCTTTCTTGGTTTCGGCCGCGAGCGTGATGCTGATCCGCCGGCCGGAGCCGGCCCATCCGCCGCATACTACGAAGTCACATCCTATAGCGGGCTTGCGATTTGTTTTCGCCCATCCCCTGCTTCGCCCGCTGGCCTGCTTCTCGGTGACGGCGTTTTTGTCGCTGGGGTTGCTGGGTCCTCTCTACGTTCTGTATGCCATTCGCGAGCTGCACATCTCTCCAGCGGAGCTTGGGATAGCGATTAGCATGGGCGGCGCGGGAAGCCTCATCGGCGCCGGTTTCGCGCCAGCCATCGGACGCCGATTCGGCCTGGGCCACACTTTTATTGGATTGGTGCTCCTGATGGCCGTTGCGTACGCGTTCATCCCGCTGGCCCATGGTCCGCGCCCCCTGCCGCTCATTTTCCTGATGGTGCAGCAACTGTTCGGCGACTTCGCCTTCTCCGCGTTCATGGTCAACCAACTGACCCTCCGCCAATCCGCGGCCCCGGAAGAAATGCTGGGCCGCGTGAACGCCGCCATGCAGTTGATGACCCGCGGCGTCTTTCCGCTCAGCGCCGTAGCCGGCGGCATTCTAGCCGCGGCGATCGGCATTCGCCCCACGCTGGCCATCGCCGTCTCCGGCGTCTTTGCCGCTAGCCTATGGCTGATAGCGTCGCCGTTGCGACGGCTCGGGGCTGGGAGCTAGCGGCTTATTCGCGTTCATCCGCGGCCTAATAACTCTTCTCCCGGAATCAATTCAAAGGGAGCAGGCGGACCCCTGCGGCGCTGAGTTCCACTAACCGCGTCTGGCCGCGGCCTCCGATAGAGCCGACCAGTTTTCCATCCAGGGTGATTTCAACGCCCTTGGCGTTGCTGATGCGCAGCACCGCTTTGTTCGAGAAATTGATTTCCCGGATGTCGTCCTTGACGAGCTTCTTGCTGAAGAGGCGTTTGCCGTCCGCAGTTGCGGTAACCGATGTCGGCTCCACGGCTTTGATCAGGGCATGCCGCACCGATGAGACGGGATCGGCAGGGGGCGCTTGCTTGGGAGCAATCAACGCGGCGATGGAAGACTGTAGGTGTTCGCCCGCGCCGCTGGAACCAACGGACCAGAAAATCGCCGAGATGCCCCAACCCAAAATGGCTGCGGCGGTCAAGCCGATGGGCAGACGAAATTTCCGGATGTCGATTTTCTTCTTGGGCGCCTGCGGAGCTGGCTTAGGGGCTTCCTCAGGCGGCGCTGTCGGGCGAAGCTTGTCCGCCAGATGAACGGCCAGCCGATCCACGACTTCGCCGCGAGTCGCCGGATTCTGGGGCGCCGAGGCCGGGATTTTTTCCCATTGCTCCACGACAAATGTGGCAGCGGTTTCGAGCAATTGATCGCGCGTGGCGAATGGGGTTGTGGTGGGCGCGACGGCCGGGATTTCAATTTTTGCGGGGGCGGGTTCTACTGAGTTTCCGTTGGGAGACGGATTGGCGAGGCCGGTGTGAATGCGGTTGCGGTAGTCATCCACCAAGTGCCGGATTTGCTCGGCCTTGGATTTTTGATCCATCTCGGAGACCTTGTTGAGTACATGAATGCGCTCGCATCCGATGGTGAACTTATCGCCGCGCGGCTGGGAGTAGCGTACGTCGGCTAAAGCGAGATGGTCCTCGGCTTCAATCGAAATAATTTCATCCTTGGACAGGGTTTCCGGCGCGATCAACTTGAGGCCGGTGGCGGAGATATCCGACAGTACGCAATCAAGTTGGCGCTCCGGACTGGAGAGTAGTGTGACCTTAACCGCTCCATAGATCGAGAAGCGAGGCTCTCCTCGGGAGTCCATATAAGGAAAATCGGTAGGGACCGCCTAGCGCAATAGGGCTATTGCACATAAGTTATAGAGAATCTTATGTTTACAGCTAAACGCTAAACGGGGCCGGCTTCGCCCAGCTTGATCCGGATAATCATGGTTCGGCCATCGCGGAAGATGGTCAGCTCCAGCGAATCGCCGGCGTGCTTGCGTGCCAGCGCACGGCTGATGGCGTCGTCGCGATCCACCGGCTGGCCGTCGATGGCCATAATAAGATCGCCCCCTACTGAGAGCTGCGCATTGCCGATCTGCACCATGCGCCGGCCTCCGCGCAATCCGGCACGATCCGCCGCTGATCCGGGATCGACGTCGGTGATCAGCAATCCGCCTTGGGTGGGAAGATTCAACGCGTCGGCGTAGTCGCCGGCCACCGGCACCACCGAGACACCCAGACGCGGCCGTTTTCTTCCGGCCTGCAGATCGTCCAGCATCAGCTTGGCGCGATTGATGGGCATGGCGAAACCGATACCGATGTTGCCGCCGTTGGGACCCAGGATGGCGGTGTTGATGCCAATCACGTCGCCGGCGGAGTCAAGTAAAGGTCCGCCGCTATTGCCCATGTTGATGGCCGCATCGGTTTGGATCAAACCTTCCAGCCTCTGATCGTTTTCGCCGCGAATGGGACGGTTGAGCGCGCTCACTACGCCGGTGGTCAAGGTTCCGTCCAATCCGAACGGATTTCCGATGGCCAGAACTTTCTGTCCCACCTGCAATCCGTCAGAATCGCCCAGCCGCAGCGAGGGCAGCTTCTTGCGCGGCGTGATCTGCAGCAGCGCCAGGTCGTTCGATTCGTCACGGCTTAGCAGCGTGGCTTTATATTTGGTCTGGTCGGAGAGGGTCACTTCCAGTTGGTGTTCGTTCGCCACCACGTGGCTGTTGGTCAGGATCTTTCCATCGCCGCTGATGATAAATCCGGAGCCTTGGTCCTTGCTGGGATACATTTCGAGGAAAATAGTGCGGCGGTAAACGGTGCTGGTAATGTTGACGGTTGCCAGGTGCGAGGCCTTGTAAATGTCAATGTTATTGAGTTCATCGGAACTCAATCCGGCACTGCGCGCGACGTTGGGACCGGACCAGTACCGGGTGGCTTGGGAAATCGGCTGAACGATCCGGCGTTGTCCCCAATCCGTTCTGGAGGTGAGCAGGAAGAAACTGCACACCAAAAGAGCGGTGACGTACAAAATGCGGTATTTCATACTGATAACCCCCCAGATAAACTCCTGAGCGAACCATACATGGCACGCACCTGTTCCAGCGTATTCTCCTTGGTGCCGGAAGTATCGATGACGTAGTCGGCCACGCGCAATTTCTCTTCCAGAGGCAACTGGCGGCTGAGCCGCGCCAGGACCTCCTCTCTGGTATACGCACCTCGCTTGAGCGCGCGTTCCATTTGTTGTTCCGGTGTACAGACTGCCACGATAAGCTTGTCGAACTTCTTATAACTACCAGTTTCAACTAAGATCGCCGCTTCCACAACTACGATGGCGGCGGGATTGGATTGGGCGATTTCGGCGATGGCCCGCTCCTGGCGTTGGGCCACCGGCGGATGAACCAGGCTGCTGAGTTTTGCCAACAGTTCCGGTTTGCCGAATACGCGCTCGCCCAGCTTATGGCGGTCAATAAAACGATCCTGATCCAGGATCTCGTCGCCAAAGGTCTCAATTACGGCGGCATAGGCTTCGGCGCCAGGCAGCAGAACCTGGTGACCCAGTTCGTCGGCCTCAATCAAGAAGCAGCCGAGATCGCGCAGCGCGTGGCCGACGAAAGTCTTGCCGCTAGCGAGGCCGCCGGTGAGTCCTACGCGGAGCATGGGGAGTTGGCATGTGGGGCAGGCGCTTCCGCCTGCCAAGCAGTTTCTTGATGCCAGATCAGCATAGGTGCCTTTCCGCGGCTTGGACCGTATTGGCCATCAGCATGGCGATGGTTAACGGCCCGACGCCGCCCGGCACCGGCGTATAGGCGCCGGCCAACTGCTGGACGGCTTCCGGATCAACATCGCCGATAAGCTTTCCGTCAGGTTTGCGATTCATCCCGACGTCGATGACCGTGGCTCCCGGTTTGATGAAATCGGCGGTCAGAAAAGCTGGCCTTCCCATGGCCGCCACCAAAATGTCCGCGCGCCGGCAAACTCCGGGAAGGTCGGCGGTTTTGGAATGGCAGATGGTCACCGTGGCGTTCTGGTGCAGCAGCATCAGAGCCATGGGTTTGCCTACAATGTCGCTGCGGCCAACAATTACCGCATCTTTGCCGGCGACGGGGATTTCGTAGCGCCGCAGCATTTCCATGATGCCGGCCGGAGTGCAGGCTCTCGCTCCGGGATGGTTGGCCACCAGATTTCCCACGTTCACCGGATGAAAACCGTCGACGTCCTTGTCCGGATGCACGCTCACCAGCACGCGCTGTTTGTCCACTTGGGAAGGCAAGGGCATCTGCACCAGGATTCCATCGATCTCCTCGCGCTGGTTCAAGCCCTCAATGATGCCCAGCAAGTCTTCGGTGGAAATAGTGTCGGGCGGGGTTATTTTTTCGCTGTAGATTCCCAGCTCGCCGCAGGTTTTGATTTTGCTGCGAACGTAGATCTCAGACGCGGGATCGTGCCCCACCAGAACTACCGCCAGGCCGGGTGGGCGGTGAGGCTGCTTTAAGCGATCGATGCGCGGGCGAAGCTCTGAAAGAATCTGGTCGCGGACCCATTTCCCATCTAGAATTTTTGCACTCATTCATTCGTGAGCATAGCAAGCTGGAGGCTCGCTCCACGCGGACGCTAGTGCGCGGCGCGCTTCGATTTGGATTTGGCGGCGGAGGGTGCGTTTACCAGCTTTTCGGCAATGTCGCCAAGAGTTTTCTCTTGTGTCGCATCACTGAGATCTCCGCCGGTGAGTTGGTCGCGAATCACTCCCTTGCGATCAATGAACGCGATGTAGGGCACGAAGGTCCGGACTACCGGGCTAATCTGCATGAATTCCATGGCGGGCAACTGGTCCGCCTTACCGACTGGAAAGGTCGGCCGGAATTGCCGGATGAACGCGGGAATGTCCGCCTCCGGATTGAGGGTGCCTTCCAGTACTTCGAAGCCTTTTGGTCCCAACTGGTCTTTTAGGCCACTCAGAACCTGAGTGGTTTTTTGGCAGTGCGGTCAAGTAGTAAGGATAAACGCCAGACACAGCACTTTGCCTTTGTAGCTGGAGACCAGCGCTTGTCTGCCATCCGGAAGGTGCACGGCAAATTCAGGCGCCTGCCGTGGAACGTCGGCGGCGAAGGCGGCGCCGAGGAGCGCCAGCGCGGTGAGAATCTTGGTAGGCATGGTGGAAATCTCAGTATAGCTTCCATGCGCGCCGCGCGGATGTCAGGGGTGGCGGACGCATGGGAGGTACTTGCAAAATTCGCCAAAGGCGGTGTTGAGTGCGAGACACTTAGCGAACCGCGACCGTGAGTGTGAGAAGCTGTGAAAAAATCGGGAAGCACGCGGGGTTGGCAGACGGAAGCGTCTGCCCCACAGTGACGCACAAGGATTTACGATTAAGTGGCGCAGGCGCTTTCGCCTGCGAACCGATTTTTTCACAGCTTCTGAGTCTGAGCCTGAGGGGGCCGGTGCCTTTTTGGTTCCGGCTATGCCGAGTCACGGAGCGGTTGGTTATTCGAATTTTGCAAGTACCTCTCATGGATCTCATATAATTGATGTTTCATGAGAACAATCCGTCGTGTCGCCGTGCTGGGCGCAGGAACCATGGGCTCGCGCATCGCTGCTCATTTCGCCAACGCGGGCGTGCCCGCGCTGCTTCTGGATATTGTTGTTCCGGGCCAAGCCAATCGGAACGCCGCGGCTCTTAAGGGCATTGAAAACGCGTCCAAGCAGCGCCCTGGCGGATTTTTCACCGACGACAAGATCGCGCTGGTTCAGCCCGGCAATTTCGAGGATGACTTGCACCGCGTGGCTGAGTGCGATTGGATTCTGGAAGCGGTGGTGGAGAACCTGGATTTGAAGCGCGAGCTGTGGCGCAAAGTGGATGCGGCGCGCAAAATAGATTCCATTCTTTCCACCAATACCAGCGGAATTCCCCTGGCGCAGATTTCCGACGGTTTCCCGCCGCAGTTCCGCCGGCATTTTCTGGGGACGCATTTCTTCAATCCTCCGCGTTACCTGCACCTGATGGAACTGATCCCGGGCGCCGACACGGATCCCGCGATTCTCGAAACGGTGGAAGAGTTCGCCGACCGGCGTTTGGGCAAAGGCGTGGTGCGAACAAAAGATACCCCCAACTTCATTGCCAACCGCATCGGCAGCTTTTTTGGCGGCACCATCGCGAAAACAATGGTGGAGGAAGATTTCACCGTTGAAGAAGTGGACGCGCTCACCGGTTCGCTGATCGGATTGCCGAACAGCGCCAGTTTCCGGCTGTTGGACCTGGTGGGCCTGGACGTGTGGGCGTTCGTCGGCAGCAATCTTTACGGGGCTGTGCCGCACGATCCGTGGCGCGATCGTTTTCTGCCGCTCGATTTCGAGAAAAAGATGATTGAGCGCAAATGGCTGGGCGACAAGACCGGCCAGGGGTTCTATAAGAAAACCGGCAAAGGCGACAACAAAGAGATTCAGGTACTGGATTGGAAGACGCTGGAGTATCATCCGCTGGAGAAGCCGCGCTTTCCCGCGGTGGAAGCGGCGAAAAATATCGAAGACCTGGGCGAGCGGTTGCGGACTCTGCTACGTTCCAGCGATCGCGCCGGCAAGTTTCTCTGGAAGGTATTCAGCGACCTGTTTTTGTACTCGGCCGAAATGATCCCCGAGATTTCGGATCGCATAGTAGAAATCGATCGCGCCATGCGCTGGGGATACGCGAACAAGCTGGGCCCGTTCCAGCTGTGGGACACGCTGGGATTCGTGGACGTGATCACGCGGCTGGAAACGGAGCATCGGCCGCTTCCCGCGGGCGTGAAGAAAGCTCTGTCCCATGGAGTGTTCTCGCTTTACAAGCATGCCGATAAGCCGGGCCGTCCGTTGACCACTTATTTCGATTTCCACACGCAGGGATATCAGCCCATTGAGCCACGCGAAGGCATCATTGTGCTCTCTGATCTGAAGCGCTCCGGTGGTGTGGTGCAGCAGAATGCCGGAGCGTCGCTGGTAGATCTGGGCGACGGCGTGCTGTGCGTGGAGTTTCACAGCAAGATGAACGCGATTGGGGAAGACAACATCGCCATGTTGTACGCCGGAATCGCGGAAACGGAAAAGAATTTCGATGCCATGGTAATCGCCAACGAGGGCGGCGATTTCAGCGTGGGCGCCAACCTGGTGATGGTGCTGCTGGCCGCGCAGGAAGGCGAGTGGGATGAGCTGAACGCCGCTATCAATCGCTTCCAGCAGGCCAACATGGCTTTGAAGTATGCGGCCAAGCCGGTGGTCTCGGCGCCCTTTGCGCGAACGCTGGGCGGGGGCTGCGAGATTGTGCTGCATTCGGCGCGTGCGCAGGCATCGGCTGAAACATACATCGGACTGGTGGAAGTGGGAGTGGGTTTGATTCCTGGCGCCGGCGGGTGCAAGGAATTGCTGCTGCGGTTGAAAGATCCGCGCAAGGTTTTCGAGCTGATCGGCTACGCGAAAGTGTCATCCAGCGCGGAAGACGCCAAAAAGCTGGGGTTGCTGAATCGCAACGATTCCATTTCGATGAATCCGGAACGATTGATCGGGGATGCCAAAGCGTTGGCGCTGGCGCTAGCGCCCGACTATGCACCTGGAGTTCCGCGCACTGATATTAAAGTAGCGGGCGAGAGCGGCTACGCTTTGCTGAAGCTGGGCGCCTGGACCGCGCGGCAGGGTCATTACATCAGCGATCACGACGTGTTGATTGCCGAGAAGCTCGCCAATATCCTTACCGGCGGCCGGCTGACGGGCGAACAAATGGTTTCAGAGCAATATTTACTGGATTTGGAGCGCGAAGCATTCTTGAGTTTGTGTGGTAATCCGAAGACGCAGGAACGCATGGGGTATATGCTGAAGACGGGGAAACCTTTAAGGAATTGAGGCTTCGTTTCGCCCCCGTGCGGTCGCGGCTCGGTTGGGGGCGCTCGTTTTTTCTGAGCCGCGACCGCAAGGGAGCGTAAATAGTATGCAGGAAGCAGTGATTGTCGATTGTCTCCGCACCGCGATTGGGAAAGCGCCCAAGGGCAAGTTGCGCACCACGCGCCCGGATGACCTGGCCGCGGCGGTGATTCGCCGGCTGTTGGAGAAATATCCCGCCGTTTCCCCCGACGAAGTGGATGACGTGATTCTCGGCTGTGCGAATCCGGAAGGCGAATCGGGAATGAACATGGCGCGTGTGGCCGCGCTTCGCGCCGGTCTGCCGGATGCGGTGCCGGGCGTCACCATCAATCGCTTCTGTTCCTCGGGATTGCAGGCGATTGCCATGGCGGCGGATCGAATCCGCTCCGGCGGCGCGCAGATCATGATCGCAGGCGGCGCTGAATCCATGAGCATGATTCCGATGTCGGGATACAAATTCGCGCCCAATCCCTGGATGGTGGATCATCTGCCGCAGATCTACATGGGCATGGGGCTGACCGCCGAAGAAGTGCAGCGGAAGTACAACGTGAGCCGCGAGGATTCCGATCAGTTCTCGCTGCGCAGCCATCAGAATGCGCTGCGCGCGCAGGCCGAGGGTAAATTCGACGAAGAAATTGTGCCGGTGGAAGTGGAAGCGAACATTCTGGAAAACGGCGCGCCACATCAGCACAAAGCCACGTTCCAGAAGGATGAGGGGCCGCGAGCGGACACTACGCTTGAAGCGCTAGCGAAATTGAAACCTGTTTTTCAAGCCGACGGAACGGTGACGGCTGGAAATTCGTCGCAGATGAGCGATGGCGCGGCGGCGGCGCTGATTATGTCCGCGAAGAAAGCCAAGGAGCTGGGCTTGAAGCCGATGGCGCGCTTTGTGAGCTTCGCCGTGGCCGGAGTTCCGCCGGAGATCATGGGCATCGGCCCGGTTGTCGCCATCCCCAAAGCTCTTACACTGGCCGGTCTGAAGACCGACGACATCGGCGTCGTTGAATTGAACGAAGCTTTCGCCGTGCAAGCGCTGGCGGTGATCCGGCAGGCGGGGCTTGATCTGGAGCGCGTCAATCCAAACGGCGGCGCCATCGCGCTGGGCCATCCGCTGGGCTGTACGGGCGCCAAGCTGACGGCGTCAATCCTGCGTGAAATGAAACGCCGCAATTCAAAATACGGCATGGTGACGATGTGCGTAGGCGGCGGCCAAGGCGCCGCCGGTATCTTTGAACGACTGAACTAAACGAGAAACGAGAAACGAGAAACGGAGTTTCCAATGGCAACCACTACTCTTACTCCTACCAAACACCAGGGCGGTTCTTTTCTTCTAGCACCTACTACGCCGGAGGAAGTTTTCACCCCCGAGGATTTCACCGACGAACATCGCGCTATCGCGCGCACTACCGAAGAATTCTTCCAGAAGGAAGTGGCGCCCAACGTGGATGCAATCCAGCATCAGGAGCCGGGTTTGGCCATCTCGATTTTACGCAAATCCGCTCAGCTCGGCTTGACCGCCGTGATCATCCCCGAAAAGTTTGGCGGCATGGAGATGGATCTGGTGTCGGCCATGATTGTGGCCGAAGGGGTGTCGAAAGACGGATCGTACTCCGGTTGGCACGGCGCCCATACCGGCATCGGCACCCTGCCGTTGTTGATGTTCGGCACCGATGAGCAGAAGCAGCGCTATCTTCCGAAGCTGGCCAGCGCGGAGATGGTAGCCGCTTATTGTCTCAGCGAGCCGCAGGCCGGGTCAGACGCGTTGGCCGCCCGCACCCGCGCCGATTTGAGCCCGGACGGAAAATACTACATTCTGAACGGCCAGAAAATGTGGATCACCAACGGCGGCGGCGCCGATCTTTATACTGTGTTCGCCAAAATCGGCGGCGAGAAGTTCACGGCGTTTCTGGTGGAGCGCAAATATGCCGGAGTGCAGCCGGGCGCCGAAGAAAAGAAGCTGGGCATCAAGGGCAGTTCCACCACCGCCGTCTATTTCGACAACGTCAAGGTCCCGGTGGAAAATGTGCTGGGGGAAATTGGCCGCGGGCATATTATCGCTTTCAATATTCTGAATCTGGGCCGATTGAAGCTGGGCCCGTTTGCTATTGGAGGCGCCAAGGAAGTGCTGCGCGTGTCTCTGAAGTACGCCAAGGAACGCAAAGCTTTTGGGAAATCCATTGCCGAGTTCGGGATGATCCAGCACAAGCTGGCGGAAATGGCCATCCGGATTTACGCGGCGGAGAGCACCAGTTGGCGCGTGGTGGGTCTAATTGAAAACGAGCTGGAAGGGTTTTCGTGGAAGTCTCCAGGTGCTGCGCAGACCATGTTGAAGGCCGTGGAGGAATTCGCGGCCGAGTGTTCTTACATCAAGATTTTCGCATCCGAAATGCTGGATTACGTGGCAGACGAAGGCGTGCAGATCCACGGAGGCTACGGCTACCATCAGGACTACGCGGTGGAGCGGGCCTACCGAGATTCGCGCATCAATCGGATTTTCGAAGGCACCAACGAGATCAATCGCCTGCTGGCCACCGGCATGCTGCTGAAGCGTGCACAACGCGGGCAACTGCCGTTGGTGGAGGCGGTGAAGAAGCTGCAGGCGGAAATTCTGGCCGGCCCCTCGCTCGCCGCAGGCGGGGATGAAGACACCAGGCTGGCCGCTAATGCCAAAAAGGTGGCGCTGTTCACACTGGGTGTGGCGTATCAGAAATATATGACCGCGCTCGAAGATCAGCAGGAGGTTCTGGCCGGTCTGACAGACATCATGATGAACGCGTTCGCCATGGAATCCGTGCTGCTGCGCACGCAGAAGCTGGCGGCGCAGAAGAAAGGCGACATCGCCGCTGACATGTGCCCGGTGTTCCTGCGCGAGGCGATGGAAACTGTGGAAAGCGCCGCACGCGCGGTGCTGGCGGCAAGTTCCGAAGGCGACGCACTGCGCACCAATCTGGCGGTGTTGAAGCGGTTCACCAAATTCGAGCCGGTGAATGCCATCGCCATCCGCAGAAAGATCGCCGCACGGCTGCTGGAAGCTGATCGCTACGCGGTGTAGTGAAAATCGTCATCACAGTGGGCCTGCCGGGTTCCGGCAAGTCCACTTATCTCGCGCGCCATGGTTTGAACGCAATCTCCTCGGACGAAATCCGGCGCTTAATCGCGGATGATCCTCGCGACCAGACCATCCATGCGCGAGTGTTCGCGACCATCCGGTATTTGATCCGGCAGCGCCTGGCAGTGGGGCGTCCGGTGGCCTATGTGGACGCCACGCACCTGACGCGCTGGGAGCGTAAACCGTATATCCGGATGGCGCGGCGGTACGGGTGCGAGATCGAGGCTTTGTTTTTCGATGTACCGGTGGAAGTGTGCATTGCGCGAAATCAGTTACGTGAGCGCGTGGTGCCGGGCCGGGCGATTTTAGAAATGTCGCGTAAGCTAGAGGCGCCCGCGCTGGAAGAAGGTTTTGATCGAGTCATTAGGCCGCAGATGAACGCAGATAAACGCGGATAGCAAAAATGCTTTATCCGCGTTTATCTGCGTTCATCCGCGGCTTAATGGCTTTCCTCCGGTCCCACTTGCACAATCAGCTTGCCCGTATTCGATCCATCGAACAGCTTATGCAGTGCGCTGGGGGCTTTCTCCAAACCTTGCACTACGTCCACGCGGTATTTCAGCTTGCCCTGCATCGCCCAGCCGATCATTTGCGTGAATGCTTCCTCGGCGCGGGAATTGTAATCAAAACAGAGAAAGCCTTCCATGCGGGCGCGCTTTACGATCAGGTTGGCCAGATTCGAAGGGCCTGGAACCGGCTGGTCGGCGTTGTATTGCGAGATCATGCCGCAGATGGAGATGCGGGCTTTCAGGTTGATCAGATTCAGAACCGCCTCCAGAATCGCGCCGCCGACATTGTCGAAATAGATGTCGATGCCTTTGGGGCAATTCTGTTTCAAGGCCTCGGGTACATTGGCGGTTTTGTAGTTGATGACGGCATCGAAGCCGAGTTCGTCTTTGATCCAGCGGCATTTCTCGTCGCTGCCAGTGAGTCCAACCACGCGGCAGCCTTTGATTTTTCCGATCTGGCCCACCAGCGATCCCACGGCGCCCGCGGCGGTGGAAATCACCAGGGTCTCGCCAGGCTTGGGGTTGGCGATATCCAAGAAGCCGAAATAGGCTGTCAGGCCGATATGGCCCAGCAGGCCGAAGAAGGCGGTGAGCGGCACAGGAAGGCCTTTGGGAAGCTTGGTGAGATCTTTGCCGTCCGAGAGTGAATATTGCTGCCAGCCCAGCAGACCTTGCACAATATCGCCCTTCGCATAGCCTGGATTGCGCGACTCCTCTACGATGCCGAGGCCGCCGCCGCGCATCACGTTTCCCAATGGAAGCGAGGGCAGATACGATTCAGCTTCGTTCATCCAGATGCGATTGGTCGGGTCGAGCGAAATATAGACGGTGCGGACCAGGACCTGCCCATCCGCCGGATCGGCGATGGTGGCTTCGTTCCAACGGAAATCCGATTCCTTTACTTCTCCATGCGGGCGCGCCGCGATCAACCATTGCTGATTCTTCTTCATTCGGAGAGTATAATCCAACTTGCGATTCCGGATCATTCTGCTGCTGGTCGCCCTGGTCTTACCCGCCTGCCAGAAACGAACCAAGAAACTGATCGGTGTAGTGCCGAAAGCCACTTCGCATTTGTTCTTCATGTCCATTCACGCCGGCGCCTTGAATGCCGCGCGGGATTTTGGCGTGGATATACTTTGGAACGGGCCGCGGGAGGAGACCGAGTTCTCGCGGCAGATTGAGATCGTGGATTCCATGGTGGCGCAGCGTGTGGATGCGCTGGCCATCTCCGCTACCGACCACACCGCGCTGGTGCGGCCCGTCCAGCGCGCCATCAATGCCGGAATTCCGGTAACTGTGTTCGATTCCGGCCTGGATCTCAGTGGTTATGTCACTTTTGTCGCCACGGACAATTACGGTGCGGGCGTGATCGCGGCGCGCCAGCTGGCCGGGTTGGTCAATGGTAAAGGCAAAGTCGCCGAGCTGATGCACAAGCCCGGCGGTATGTCCACCGGCGATCGCGAGCGGGCGTTTGAGGCGACCATGGCGAAGGAGTTTCCCGCGATCCAGGTTGTAGATCGCCGCTACGGCATGGCCGATCGGGCGAAATCGCGGGATGCAGCCGAGAATATATTGACCGCGCATCCGGATCTGGATGGATTATTCGCGTCAGCGGAAGCGAATTCGCTGGGCGCCATGCAGGCTATCAAAGCGCGCGGCTTGTCGGGAAAGATAAAGCTAGTGACGTTCGACTTCAGCGATGAACATGTGGCGGCGCTGAAGGACGGGACTATCAGCGTGATGCTGGTCCAGGATCCGTATCGCATCGGATACGAGGCGGTGCATAGCCTGGTGATGAAGCTGAACGGCCAGACGCCTCCACGCCAGATGGATTTGAAGGCGCGGGTGATTGTGAAGCAGGATCTGGATAAGCCGGAGGTGCAGGCGCTGTTATTTCCGAAGTGGCGGAATGAGCGGTAACGGCCCAGGCACCGGCTCCGTTGAAGACGCCGGTTGGCAGGCGGAAGCGCCTGCCCCACTGGGGCCAACGTGGGGCAGGCGCTTCCGCCTGCCAACCGAATTTGCCACAAAGGTCTTCATGACCATTGGTGGGCCGCAGGCCCATGCCAACTCCCTCACGGTCGCGGTTCAGTAGCTATTCCACAAACTCCACGCGGTATTCTTCGATCACCGGATTTGCCAGCACGTCGTGGGCGATCTGCTCGATTTCCGCGCCGGCTTTTTCACGGTCGGTTCCCGGCGCCAGCGTGATTTCGAAATACTTGCCTTGACGCACTGCCGCGATGGAAGTGTGGCCCAGGCCGGCCAGAGCGGAGCGGATGGTCTGGCCTTGCGGATCGAGGACGGAGGGTTTCATGGAGACGTAGACTCGAGCTTTCATCGAGTCCTATTGTAGCTTTCCACGCAGTCCATCACTTTCCGAACACTTTCTTCTCGCGTCTCGCGGGCAGTGTGGCAAACTACGTCGGGCGAGAGTGGAGGCTCGTAAGGATCGTCCATGCCGGTGACGTGGTGGATCTCGCCGGCCAGCGCTCGGGCGTAGACGCCGTTGATATCGCGGCTCTGGCAGACGTCGAGCGGAGCCTCCACATAAACTTCCAGGAAACTTCCGATGCGGGCGCGCATTTCGTCGCGCACCGCGCGATAGGGAGAGATGGCTGAAACGAGTACTATCACACCATTGCGAGTCAACAGCTCCGCCACAAATCCGATGCGGCGGACGTTCTCATCGCGGTCTTCCTTGCTGTAGCCGAGGCCTTTGCTGATGTGCAGGCGCACCGCGTCGCCATCCAGCCATTCCACTTTGTGGCCGGAGTGGAGAAGCTTTTCACGCAGGGCCTGGCTGATGGTACTCTTACCGGACGAGCTCAAGCCGGTGAACCAGACTGTCAATCCGCTCATTCGCTCTCAATGCTACTTCACCAGCTGAAGGTTGGTCTACTGCCAGGCCATTTGATTTAGCGACCCGCAACCAGGTGACACAATTCAACCATGTGACACAATTAAGTCATGCCGGTCCGAACAACAGTTGAAATCCCTGATCCATTGCACGATATCTTGCGGCGCCAAGCCGAACGGTCCGGCGCATCCATCCGTTCCTTGATTGTCCGGGCTATCGAGCAAACCTATCAGCAAGCCAATCCGCATCCCAAGAAAGGCAAGCGCGTCACCGGCCCTATGATTAAAGGTCACGGCAAACGCGGCCCCGCGTACCCCGGGGATGAAAATCCCCATGACCTCATTTTTTCCTGACATCAACGTCTGGATCGCATTGTCCGACGCCGCCAATTCCCATAACGGGAAAGCTTGGATTTGGCTCAACCTCGTGGCTCCAGAGGACCGGCTGATCTTCTCACGATATACGCAGCTCGGCTTGCTGCGCCTGCTAACCAACCAGTCTGTTATGGGAGAGCAGACTCTTATCCCTGCGTGAGGCCTGGGACGTTTACGACAATTGGCTGCAGGACTCCCGCGTGGAGTTTTATCCCGAGCCAAGCGGTCTCGATGCAGTATTTCGTGAAGCGACAGCGCCATTTGCAAGCAAGTCGGCGTCCAAATGGCTCGGCGATTGTTACCTGCTGGCCTACGCGAAACAAAGCCGCGCGACGCTAGCCACGTTCGACAAGGCTCTTCACCATCTGGCGCGGAAACAGCATTGCAGGGTGCTGGAACCGGGCTCCAGTCCGCCCCAGTCCCCTGCTATGTGATAACATCCCTTTTTGATACCCCACCTGGAGTAAAAACAGAGTGAAAGTATACGAAGGAACGGACGTCCGAAACGTGGCGTTGATTGGCCACGGACATTCGGGAAAAACTACGCTGGCTGCCGGATCTCTTTTCACCGCCGGCGCCACCAATCGGTTGACGCGCGTCGACGAAGGCACCACGATCACGGATTTCGACGACGATGAGATCCAGCGCAAGCTGACCATTTCCACAGCGCTGGCTTACGCCGAGTGGTCGAAGAAGAAGATCAATCTGATCGACACGCCCGGCTTCAACATTTTTATCAACGACACCAGGGCCGCAATGCGGGCCGCCGATTGCGCGCTGGTAGTAGTGGATGGCGTGGCCGGCGTCGAAGTTCAAACCGAAAAGGTGTGGAGCTTCGCGGATGAATTCGATCTGCCGCGCGCCATCCTGATCAACAAGCTGGACCGGGAGCGTTCGGACTTCGACCGCACTTTGGCCAGCGTCCAGGAAAAATTCGGGCGCCTGGCGGTTCCCATTCAATTGCCGATCGGCGCCGAGAAAGATTTCAAGGGCGTGGTGGATCTGGTGAGCATGAAAGCCTTCACGTATACGAGCGATGGCGACGGGAAAGGCAAGGAAAGCGAGATCCCCGGCGGGCTGGCCGATGCCGCGCAGAAGGCCCACGAAGCGCTAATCGAAATGGTGGCCGAAGGAAACGATGCCCTGATGGAAGAATTCTTCGAAAAGGGCACGCTCCCGCCGGAACATATCCAGGCCGGCTTGCAGCAAGCAATTCGCGAGCGCCGGATCTATCCGGTGCTGTGTGGGTCCGGGCTTCGCAATATCGGTACCGATCAACTGCTGAGCTTCATCGTCGAAAATTTCCCGGCGCCCACCGAGCATGAACCGGTCCCAGGCAAATTGAATGGCCAGGAGGTCGCCCGCTCTTTGAAAGACGGCGAACCGGTTTCCGCCTACGTGTTTAAGACCGTCGCGGATCCGTTTGCCGGCCGCCTTACCTATTTCAAGGTGATTTCCGGAATCGTCAAGAACGACGCCAGCCTGGTGAACGCGCGTACCGGAGGCACGGAGCGGCTGGCCCACATCGGTGTTTTGGCCGGCAAGACCATTCAACCGGTGAACGAAATACACGCGGGGGATATCGGGGCCGTGGCGAAGTTGAAGGAGTCGCTCACCGGCGATACGCTGGACGATAAGAGTTCTCTCATCAGTTATGCGCCGGTGCAATCGCCGGAACCCTCCATCGCCTTTGCCATCCTGGCCAAGAGCCGTCAGGATGAGGATCGATTGAGCAACGGCATCCAGAGGATTCTCGAAGAAGATCAATCGCTGCGCTTCTATCGCGATCCGCAGACCAAGGAATTCCTGCTCGCCGGCAGCGGCCAGCAGCACGTGGAGGTAATCGTCAGCCGCTTGAAAAAGCGCTATGGCGTGGATGTGGAGCTGAAAGCTCCCAAGATTCCTTATCGTGAAACCGTTCGCGGCAAAGCCGACGTGCAGGGCCGCCACAAGAAACAAACCGGCGGTCACGGACAGTTCGGCGACTGCTGGATCCGCATTGAGCCGCTGCCGAGGGGCGGGAAATTCGAATTCGCAAATGAAGTGTTTGGCGGCGCCATCCCCCGCAATTTTATTCCAGCCGTTGAAAAAGGAATTGTGGAGGCCGCGGCCAATGGTTTTTTAGCGGGCTTTCCCGTGGTGGATTTCAAAGTAACCGTCTATGACGGCTCTTATCATGACGTCGACTCTTCGGAAATGGCCTTTAAGCTGGCGGCGCGCAAAGCATTCAAGGCCGCTATGCAGGAGGCCAAGCCGGCTATATTGGAGCCGGTTATGAACGTCGAGATCCAGGCGCCGGTGGAATATGCCGGCGATCTGATGGGCGATCTTAACGGCCGGCGGGGGCGCATCCAGGGCATGGACACCAAGGGCAGCACCCAGATCATTCGTGCCCAGGTGCCGATGTCGGAAATGCTCAACTACCAGAACGACCTCATTTCGATGACCCAGGGCCGCGCGTCTTTCCACATGGAGTTCGATCATTACGATTACGTCCCGGCTCTGCAGGCCGAGAAAATCATAGCCGCCGCCAAGGCAGCCAAGACCGGAGAAGAAGAGGAAGAAGAATAAGAAACGGTTCCTCGGTTCTTCAGTTCTTCGGTTAGTGGCTTGTGCCGTTTCCGGAACCGAAGAACCGGAGAACCGGAGAACCGAAGAACCATTCTTCCCGAAAATGCGATAGCATTTCGGGATGGATGTACGGTTTACTCTCCGGACACTCGCGAAACAGCCTGCCTTTTGCCTGGCCGCCATTCTCACTCTGGCGCTTGGAATCGGCGCAAATACGGCTATCTTCAGCGTATTTAATGCTGTAATTCTCCGCCCATTGCCGTATCCGGACGCAGGCCGGCTGGTCCTGGTTTGGCAGAAAAGACCGGACGGGCGGGAAAACGGCGTGTCCGGCATTAATTATCAGGAGTGGATTAGGCAGACCACCTCTTTCGAGCGCCTGGAAGGATTGATACCGCAGTTTTACAATGTAGGCGGCGGTGATGAGACCACCGAAGCGTCTGGCGCACGAGTGTCTCCTGGATTCTTCCCTGCGCTAGGGGCTCAACCGGTAATGGGCCGGGGTTTCACTGCGGATGACGCGCGCATTGGCGCCGCGCACGTAGCACTGGTGAATTATGGATTCTGGCTGAGCGCTTTGGCAGGCAATAAAAATCTGCTAGGACAGCTTATTCAACTGAACGGCGCCAAGTACACGCTAGTTGGAGTCTTGCCTAAGGGTTTCGACTTCGCCGGGCAGGACATTCAAGTTTGGACGCCCCTCATCTTCGCGCAATCTGAATTGTCAGCTACCAAAATGGCGGTGCTGGGCAGGTTGAAACGCGGGGTCAGTATCGAACAGGCCAATCGGGAGATGCAGGTGGTGTCCAAGCGGCTGGAAACGGTATTTCCGAATTCCGACAAGGGATGGAGCGCCATGGTGAAACCGCTTCAGGATGTTCTTCTTGGACCGCAGGTTCGCGCGGCCTTGACGGCACTCCTGGTCGGTGTTGGTTTGGTTCTGCTGATTGCTTGCACCAATGTCTCTAATCTGCTGCTGGCGCGCTCGGAAGCGCGGCATAAAGAAATCGCCATCCGTTCGGCTCTGGGCGCCCACAAATTTCGATTGATAGGCCAGCTTCTGATGGAAACGATGATTTTGGCCCTGGTGGGCAGCGCGGCCGGGTTGGGACTGGCGTGGGCGGGATTGCGTTTGCTGATAACTCTTGCGGCGGGACAACTGCCGCGCATCCAGGACGCCACGCTGGACGGTCGGGTGTTGGCTTTCACCTTGGGAGTGACCGTTATCACCGGCCTGCTGTTTGGAATGCTACCGGCTCGTCAACTGCTAGGCGGCGATTTGCAGCTGGCGCTGCGGGAGTCCGGTCGTGGTTCTACGAATAGCCGCGGCGGCCGCAATGTGCGGAATCTGCTGGTGGTGTCGGAGATTGCGTTATCGCTGATGCTGGCGATTGGGGCTCTATTGATGGCGCGCAGCGTGCTATGGCTGCAGAATGAGAGCCGTGGATTTTCGCCGCAGCACGTGCTTAGCTTCCGGGTATCTTTTTCCAGCCCGGACTTGAAGGGCAGCACGCAGATGACCGCATATTTGGGACGCATAGTAGAGAGGATCGGTGAGGTACCGGGCGCCAAGGCGGTGGGCGCCATCACCAATCCACCGGTGGAAGGCTACCGCCAGATCGGATTGTATTTCACTCCGGAAGGTTCAGGGCCGCTGGACACCTCCAACCGTCCGTCGGCGAGCTATAACCTGATCACTCCCGGTTATTTCACGGCATCAGGTGTTCCCATTGTTCGCGGCCGTGCGTTCGACGGACGGGACCAGGTGGATTCTCCGCCGGTGGCAATTATCAGCAGCGCACTGGCGCGGCGTTATTTCGCCGGCCAGGACCCGATCGGACGCACGCTCACCATGGCCGCGCCGGGCCGGGGCGATTCCGACGTTGCCCGCGAAATCGTGGGCGTGGCTGGAGACGTCCGCTACCTGACCAGGCTGCCGCAAGACTCCATCGAGATTTATGTTCCGTACGGGCAAACCACCTGGCCAACCGTCTACGTGCTGGTGCGAACGGATGGCGATCCCACCAGCCTGGCCCCGGCGGTGCGCGCGGCGCTGCAGCAGCCCCCCTGGAGCCAGCCCATTTCCAACGTCCAATCCATGGAGGAATGGATCAGCACGCTCAGCGGAAAAGCGCGCCTGAATTCACTGCTGGCCGCCGTCTTCGCCGCTATCGCGCTGGCCTTGGCGGCCGTCGGAATCTATGGCGTGATCTCGTATTCGGTGGTTCAAAGGAAAAAAGAGATCGGCATACGTATGGCGATGGGCGCCACCCCGGATGATATCTTGCGCTGGATTGTGCGCCAGGCGTTGGTTCTGACGGCGGCGGGAGTGGCTATCGGACTGGCTGGACATTTCGCATTGTCGCGGGTGATCCGCAGGCTGTTGTACGGAACCAGTCCGATCGATATGCCCACCTGGATGGGATCTGCCGTATTGCTGGGGTTGATTGCCGTGGTCGCAAGTTATATTCCCGCGCGGCGCGCAATGCGCAGCGATCCAGTGGCCTCGTTGCGAGCAGAGTAGGTTGATCGGTTTATATAAGGATGCGGCGGGCCTTCCCGACTCAGGCGATCACCTTACCAGAGGACTCCGGTACGGGGATATCCTAAGGTCTCAATCCAGCCAGAACTAGTACCAAGGGCCAATTGTTCATACCGATCCTTACCCTTAGTGTTGAATCAGGAGTGTGGGATGTTACGTGGCATAATCATCTGTCCTGACGTCGACTTAGGCGAGCGTCTAGAGGCGCTGTTAAACGAGATGGGAATCGTTGGTGTGATTCGCACTCTCGATCGTTACCCGAATGCTCTGGAACTGGTGCGCTTTTTGCGCGCGCACGCTCCACAAGTGATTTTCGTCAGCACCGAATCCACCAGCAAGGCGCTGGAGATCGCTAAAGAGGTTGAAAAGAACACCCCGGGTGTCCAACTGGTTGCCGTCAGCCGGTTCTGCGATCCACAGATTTTGCTGGAAGTGATGCGCGCGGGAATCCGTGAGTTCGCCTCACTGCCTTTCGACCGCCAGACTCTCCAGGACGGCTTGCTGCGGATCAAGGACGCGCTGGACAAACGGCCGCCCGAGATTGGCGCCACGGACCAGGTGTTCAGCTTCCTTCCTTCCAAGGCGGGAGTGGGCACCTCTACCATCGCGCTGAACGTCAGCGTGGCGATATCCAAGATGCCCAACGCCAACGTTCTGCTTTCGGATTTCGACTTGAATTCCGGCATGGTCCGATTCATGCTGAAGCTGGACAACTCCTATTGCGTCACCGATGCCGCGGAACATTCTCTGGACATGGACGAGAGCATGTGGCCTTCCATGGTGACCAGCCTGGAACGCCTGGACGTGTTGCACGCCGGCAAGTTGAATCCGGATTTCCGCATTGAACCCACCCAGATCCGCCATCTGATGGAGTTCATGCGCCGCAACTACTCGGTTTTGTGCTTCGATCTTTCCGGAAACCTGGAAAAGTATTCGCTCGAAATCATGCAGGAGTCGAAGAAGATTTTCCTGGTATGCACGCCCGAAATTCCTTCGCTACACCTGGCCCGCGAGAAGTACGTCTACCTCAAACAGATGGATTTAGGAGACCGCGTGGCGGTACTGTTGAACCGCTCGCAGAAGCGGCCGCTCATCACTCCGCAGCAGATTGAACAACTGCTGGGTCTGCCGGTGCATATGACCTTCCCGAACGATTATCATGGCGTGCAGCGCTCCGTCACCGAGGGCCGCTGGGTGGAAACGGGAAGCGATCTGGGCAAGCAGTTCAACTCCCTGGCGCAATCCATGCTGGAAACCAAGGCGAGCGTGGGTGCCGGCGACGGCAAAAAACGCTTCATCGAGTTCTTCTCCGTGGTCCCGGGCAAAACGCCGGCGGTGCGGGAACAGAAGAAATCAGTCGGGTAGGCCGGTCCCGCAACACAGCACCGACTCCGTTGAAGCCGCCGGTTGGCAGGCGGAAGCGAAGCGCCTGCCCCACTCAAAACGTAAACCCTTGCGATCCAACGTGGGGCAGGCGCTTCCGCCTGCCAACCGATTTTCCCGCATCGTCTTCACGACCTTTGGTGGGCCGCAGGCCCATGCCAACTCCCTTGCGGTCGCGGCTCGGTAACGCGCGTTTCCGATCCGCGAGCGCCAGAGTCCCCAGTCCCGAGCCCCCCAATCCCTCAGTTCCGCTATCCTTCTAGTTGGAAGCAACTGTTCTTCAATGGGTGGCCACCTATGGCTACCTCGCCATTTTCTGCCTGTTGATGCTGGGCATTGTGGGCCTGCCGGTGCCGGATGAGTTCCTGCTGGCAAGCTGCGGATTTCTGGTATTCCAAGGCCATCTGCGCCTGATTCCCACCTTCGCCAGCGCGCTCGGGGGCAGCGCTTCCGGAATCACCTGCAGTTACATCATTGGGCGCACCGTGGGCTGGAAGTTTCTCCATTCGCGCCTGGGCCGTTTGCTGCATATTCGGGATCAGCAAATTGCGCGGGTGCACGATTGGTTCAACCGCATGGGCCATTGGGCGCTGATTGTCGGTTACTTTGTTCCCGGTTTCCGCCATTTCACGGCCATCGTCGCGGGTACCTCGAAGCTGGAGTATCGCGGCTTCGCGCTTTATGCATATTGCGGCGCGACGATGTGGGTCAGCACATTCTTATTTATCGGCTATCACTTTGGCGAGCATTTTAAGCGGATTCTCGAATTGGTGGAACAGAACTTGAAGCTGGGTTCGCTGGTGCTGGGTGCACTGATCCTGGCGTATCTGCTATTCCGTTTGGTGAAGAAGCGCCGGAAGCGCTGAGCGGGTAGTATTCTGAAAGTATCTACCAAATGAAGCGTGGAAAGCGATGAGCGTCGCCTCCGTCGGCCTGGCGCCTTTTTACAATTCAACAGTCGGCAAGAAAGCCGCGATGGCCGTGAGCGGCTGCATCTTGTTTCTGTTCGTGCTGGGCCATCTTGCGGGGAACCTGCAAATCTACGAGGGTCCGGAAAAGATCAACAATTACTCGCGCCTGCTGCATTCCATGCCGGCGCTGCTGTGGGGTGTGCGGATTACGCTGCTCGGGATGGTTGTGCTGCACATCTGGTCGTCCGCTCAACTGGCCATGAGGAACCGCGCGGCGCGCCCCACCGGCTATCAAAAAAAGAAGGCTGTTGGATCGTCATACGCGTCGCGAACCATGTATTGGAGCGGGCCGATTATCCTGGCATTCGTGATCTATCATCTGCTGGATTTCACGTTTGGGACCGTGAATCCGGCGTTCCAGGAAGGCAACGTTTATTCGAACGTGGTGGCCAGCTTCCAGCTTCCGCAAGTTTCGGCTTTTTACATACTCGCGATGATACTGCTCTGCCTGCATCTCTATCACGGATTGTGGAGCATGCTTCAATCGCTGGGTGTTCCTCAGGCGCGCTACACCCGGTCGCTGAAACGCGGCGCGGCGGTGGTCGCGATTCTGATCGCGGCGGGCAATATCTCAATTCCCGTTTCCGTGATGGCGGGATGGGTGAGATAGATGCTGCTCGATTCGAGAGCCCCTACCGGCCCCATTGAGAAGCTGTGGGATCAGGCTCGTTTCGAAATGAAGCTGGTGAATCCGGCCAACAAGCGCAAGCACACCATTATTGTGGTGGGGTCGGGATTGGCGGGCGCTTCGGCTGCGGCCACGCTGGGCGAACTCGGCTACAACGTAAAATGCTTCTGCTTTCAGGATTCACCGCGCCGCGCGCACAGCATCGCCGCACAAGGCGGTATCAACGCGGCGAAGAACTATCACGGCGACGGCGACAGCGTGTTCCGCCTGTTCTACGATACGCTGAAGGGCGGCGATTTCCGCTCGCGTGAGCCGAACGTGTATCGGCTGGCCCAAATCAGCGGCAATATCATCGATCAGTGCGTGGCGCAGGGCGTTCCGTTCGCGCGCGAATACGGAGGCACGCTGGCCAATCGATCCTTCGGTGGCGCGCAGGTTTCGCGGACCTTCTACGCGCGCGGCCAGACCGGCCAGCAATTGTTGCTGGGCGCATATCAGGCGCTGGAGCATCAAGTGGATTCCGGGCGCGTGAAGATGTTCCCGCGCACCGAGATGCTGGATCTGGTTGTCGTGGACGGCCACGCCCGCGGCATTGTCACCCGGAACCTGGTGACCGGCCGCATCGAATCGCACTCGGCGGACGCCGTGGTGCTGGCCACCGGCGGCTATGGCAACGTCTACTTTCTATCAACCAACGCCAAAGGATCGAACTGCACGGCTATCTGGCGCGCGTACAAGCGTGGCGCGGCGTTCGCCAACCCCTGCTTCACCCAGATTCATCCCACTTGTATTCCGGTGTCCGGGGATTATCAATCGAAGCTGACATTGATGAGCGAATCGCTGCGAAATGACGGCCGCATCTGGGTGCCGAAAAAGCCGGGCGATAAACGTCCACCGAATGAGATCCCGGAAGAGCAGCGCGATTATTACCTGGAGCGCCGCTATCCCAGCTTCGGCAATCTTGTCCCGCGCGACGTAGCGTCTCGCAACGCCAAAGCAGTTTGCGACGAAGGCCGCGGCGTAGGCGTGACCGGCCTGGGCGTCTATCTGGACTTCTCGGACGCCATACGCCAATTCGGCGTGGATGTAATTCGCGAGCGCTATGGCAATTTGTTCGAGATGTACCAGCGCATCACCGATGAAGATCCATACAAAGTTCCCATGCGGATTTACCCCGCCATACACTACGCCATGGGCGGCCTGTGGGTGGATTATTTTCTGATGAGCACCATTCCGGGGCTGTTTGCCATTGGCGAAGCGAACTTCTCCGATCACGGCGCCAATCGCCTGGGCGCCAGCGCGCTGATGCAAGGGCTTTCGGACGGCTATTTTATTCTGCCCTACACGGTGGGTGATTATATCGCCAGAACCAAACTCGAAAAGGTGGAGGGCAGTCCGGAATTTACGCGGGCCGAAGAGGGCGTGGCGGAGCTGACCGTGCGGCTGCTCGAAATCCAGGGACACCGCACCGTGGATTGGTTCCACCGGCGTCTGGGAAAAATCGTGTGGGACGATTGCGGAATGTCGCGTACCGCGGAGGGCCTGGAATCCGCGATCGAGCAGATTCGGGAGCTGCGGGAACAATTCTGGAAGGACGTCAAAGTTGCCGGAAGCGCGGACGATTTGAATCAGTCGCTCGAAAAGGCCGGGCGGGTCGCGGATTTCTTCGAGCTGGCGGAATTGATGTCCCTGGACGCGCGCCATCGCAATGAATCCTGCGGAGGGCATTTTCGTGAAGAGTATCAGACTCCGGACGGCGAAGCGCAGCGCAACGATGAAGATTTCAGTTATGTAGCTGCATGGGAGTACCAGGGCCCGGAGCAAGCGCCTGTCTTACACAAAGAACCGCTCACCTTCGAATATATACATCCCAGCCAGCGGAGCTACAAGTGAAACTGACGCTGTATGTCTGGCGGCAGAAGAATCCGGCCCAAGCCGGACGCATGGTTCGCTACCAAGCGAACGATGTAAATCCGGACATGTCCATGCTGGAATTGTTAGACGTCGTCAACGAGGAGTTGACTCTCAAAGGCGACGAGCCCATTGCCTTCGAGCACGATTGCCGGGAGGGGATCTGCGGCTCCTGCGGGTTCATGATCAATGGTGTTGCGCACGGTCCCGAGCGTGCAACAACGGTATGCCAGCTCAGCATGCGCCGCTTCAAAGACGGCGACGAATTGTTCATCGAGCCTTGGCGCGCCAGGGCGTTTCCGATTATCAAAGACCTGGTGGTGGATCGCAGCGCTTTCGATCGCATCATCGAAGCCGGAGGGTATATCAGCGTACCAACAAACAGCGCGCCTGACGGAAACGTCATTCTGGTGCCCAAGGACGCCTCGGATCACGCCATGGATGCGGCCGCGTGCATCGGCTGCGGAGCGTGTGTAGCGGCTTGTCCCAATGCCTCCGCGGCGTTATTCACGGGCGCCAAGATCGCCCACTTAGGTTTGCTGCCGCAGGGGCAGCCCGAGCGGCATGAGCGGTCGCTCCGCATGGTGCGCCAGTTCAACGCCGAGCAATTTGGAAGCTGCACCAACATCGGCGAGTGCGAAGCGGTGTGCCCGAAAGAAATTAAACTGGAAGTGATTGCCCGAATGAATCGTGATTTCATAAGGGCAAGTTTGGGGTAAGTCGCAGCTTACGGATTCGGCACAAAGAAGAAGGTGAAATTTCGTATCGGTTCAAACGGCGGCGGCGGGAGCGTAATGCTTGATTCCTCGGTATCAGTGAGAGTATTGACGAACACTACCAAATTCATCCCGTTCATGAACGCCAGGTGAATTCCGTCCGGCGTAAAGGTGGGGTTTGCCCCGAAAACCGGTCCCGCTCCTGCGGCTAGCGGTATGACGTTCGTAACCGTTTTGGTGATCGTGCTCACAATCAGGACGGGACCGCCCGAGACTGGCGTCAGGTACAGCCGTGTTCCATCAGGATGCAGCGCCACATAGCTCGGAGCGTAACTGGAGATCAGATTCGTTCCACTGCCGTAAATAATCGATACCGATGGTTGCACTGTATTGGATTGCAGATCGAGCACAGGAATAGAAAAATTGCCACCGTCGATACTATCCACGAGATACGCTTCGGTTCCATCCGGCGTCATCGCAATTTGAGCCAGGTTGGAATCTGAGTTGATCGGAATCGTCAGATTGATGGCGCGTGTAGCCACGTCGATTACGTACACTACACTTGGCCCCGATCCCGAGTAGGGCTGGGTGACAACGTAGGCGAGGCTGCCATCCGGCGTGATGGCGATACCTCCCGCTATTGTGCCGGCCGGAAGCGGGATGGTAGAAACAATGGAGAAGCTGGAGAGGTCGGCTACCAGCACATTGCCCGTTGTCATGCCTGTTTGGACGGAGTTCACGGTGATGAAAGCGAATTTGCGGTCCGGAGTGACCGCGAAACGTTGTGCTATTCCTTGAGTGACCGTTTGGCTGAAATTCAATGTCGCGACGAACGTGCGTGAGCCAGGATCGAATTGGAGTAAATTTCCAAATTTGTCCAGGACGTACACCACGGTTGAGTTCGTTGTCGTGCCCGCGGCGCGAATCGCGTTTGAATTGACCGATCCCGTGCGGCTGGGGTTTAAGGTGGTCTGATCTTGGGGTGTAACGCTAGTAGTCGTCGGAGCGCTATCGTCTTGGACCCAGGCGCCGATACCAGGACTATGGTAGACGTCCACTCCCGCTGGGGCACTCTGGGATGCATCTACACCATAGAGGAACGCCTGAATCAATCTTGATACTGGGTCGGTACACGCGTCCTGAGCCTTACATCCCGCTAAAACCAAGAGCAGCGCGAGCGCGGGAATCGGCTTGAGCGGAAACCGTGATTTGTTCTTGAGCATGGCGGCATTCTCCTAGTGGAAAAGCACGGTCTTGGCGCTGGAAAAAATCTGCACGGCGACACCGGCGTTCAATCCGGAAGCTGTGAAGGTTGTAAGCCCCTGCGCGGGAATAGCCGCAAGGGCCAAAATTCCATAGGACTGCCCGAAGCCAATACTGCTGGCGGGAATCGCTTCCAGGATGTAACTCGGAACCGCGAACGAACCGGCTGCCGGGGAAGCCGTGCATACGAATGTGCGCGTCACGTTCGTTGCCAGATCGTAATTCGATCCGGCGATGGCGATGGCGGTGTTCTGGAGCCCAGCCGGCGACCAGGTGACCGTCAAGGGTTGAGTACGGTCGATGGTTTCGATTTGCAGCCGGTTTAGCCAATTCACCTGCACGGCCGGCGGAACTGCAACCTGAAATGGCCCCACGTCCGCTCCGCCAGGCGCGGAAATCTGGGTGGGCGTTGTTGCGTTGAAGACCAGAGTCGAAGCCCCGAGGAACGGATTATTGTTCCCCAAGATGTTGCTATAGGAGGGCGATAGTGGGCCGCGGTTCAGCAACGCCAGAGAAGTTCCTTTAATCGCGATCATCGGCCCGGCATCCAGTTCAGTTCCCAGCCCGCCGGCAATATCCGGAATATTCAGCATGAGGCTGCGCCCAGGTAGCGAATACATTGTGCAAGTCCCGGGCGGGGGCGCTGACAGCGCGGAATTAAAGAACAGGGGGCCGCCGGCAGCGGAATATAGCGAGACCATTGCACCGTCGGTGGAGAAGTCGGTTGGTTGGCTGGTGTCGACATCTGTCCGGAGCATTCCGCGAAAAAGGATCGCGGCGCCCACCTTGCCGCCTTTGGCAAATAGGGGAGCGATGGCATTGCCCGGGTCCGAGCACGGCGCCCCGCCTTTCTGAATTGCCATGGTAACGGCGTTGCTCAGCGTGGTCCCCGCTGTTCGGACCTGAACCGGAACGTAACAACCGAGTGGCGCGCTCGCCGGCACCGTAAACACAATCTGATCCACGCCGGCACAGCATGGGCTTCGTCCACTGTACTGTTTGGAGGCGAGCACGCCGCCTACGAAGATTTCAACAGGTGTAGCGAGATTGCCGGGAGTGGGCGCCACGTTATCGGCGCTCACGGGTCCGAGGCCGGTGCCCCAGAGCGTAATCACCTGTCCAGGCGCCGCGGTCTGAACCAACGAGTTCAGTGGTTGGTTATTCTGCGCAACGAAGTTGTATAAAATGCCCGGCCCGAAGCCGCCGCTGTTGGTAGCAAAAACTCCGAAGCTGTTCGCTGCCACGGTAGCGGCGGTGGTATTGCTCGTAACGGAGTTGTAGGTCACTTGGATGGCTACGCGTCCCAGGGGCGCGTTGGATGGCATAATCGCATTTACCTGGTTTGCCGACACTACGATGGGATATGCGTTGACCGTCGTGCTCCCCTGGGTGACCTGGACGGAGACTCCAGCCAAGGTGGCGAGGAGGGGGAAGCCGCTGACTTTGGTCAACGTTGTGGGACCAAGGCCCTGCCCGAAAATCGAAAATATCGAGCCTTGCGCGATCTGGCTGCCGATTGGCCCCGGAGGAGTAAAACTAGCGCCATTCACTACCCCGCGGTAGTTGATGAATTGCGCGGAAGCCCCAAGCGCCGTCAATAAGATGGCCGAGATCCGGATTGAGCGCTGCATTTTAGTTAGCTTAACTCATGCGGTCGCGATTTTGGAAAACCGCCGCTATTGGTTGCCGGTGGCCCAGTAACCGGCTTTGGCGTTGACCCGCCACTTCGCGTCTCTTACCGTGACCACGATCTTTCTGTAAGTCCCATCCGTGGTCTTATTGTCGGGGACATACGCCAGCAAGTAGTATTCGCGCCCGTCCGCCGCCGCTTGACGCAGCCCCTTCAGAAGATCGTTGTTGTTCTCGAAGAAAAGCCCGCCGGTTTGATGAGCCAGCTCGGCCAGTACATCGGTGCTCTCCCGGGCCGCGGACGTGGCACTCGATGTTACTGCCTCCGGCACTCCCGCGGCCAAATTGGGCTGCGCGCGCGCGTCCACTTGCACGTTGATGCCGCTGGAAGAACTGCTGGCGTCGAAACCGCTGCCTGGGACCGAGCCAGCGGTATAGAGTCCGCGCGAATCGATGGTATAAAACTTCACATTGTTTTTTGTGGCCACTTTCAAAATGGCATCCAGCTCCGGTTGCGTATCCCGGGAATTGAACTCAAAACTTCGATCGCGCGGGCCAAAGCCCAGCAGAATGGCGTAGAGCTCTCGCCCCGAAAAGCGATTGAATCCATCGGAAATTAAAATCACAGTGCGCGACGTGGGCATCGTCGCGGTGGCTTTAACCACTTCGCTCAATTGCCGAAGAAAATCTTGGTTCAAGGGGAAGGTCCTCTCGGCGAAGCTGTTTAAGAACGCCTCCACCCTGACTTTGGAACCGCTGCACTCCCCCATTTCTTTGCCTCCAGTCTGCCCCGCGCTTTCGCATAAGCAGAAGGAGCAGTACTGGCGCATCAGGGCAGTGAACTGGTCCGCCGCAATCGCGAGATTGTTGGCCGCGGAATCGAGAATCAAATTGGAGAAGCGGCTGGCCCGAACCGCGGCCAGGGCCTCCCGCACATCGCGCGTGGAATCTTGAACCACTTTGAGTTGCCGGCCAAGCGCCATCACCGCATACTGGGCGTCCGTGGCTTGTTCCTTCTCGAAGAACTTGCCCAGCGCCTCGCGAACCCGGCCGAAATTCGCGAATGAGGAATGCAGCGTGTCCACCAGAATCAGATAAGTGCTTCGAGGCGAGTCGGCGCCGCGAGGAGCCACCTGAACCGCTTTCGCGGCCGCGGCTTGGTCCATCGAAAAAGGCACGCCTGCGCTGCTCTCGGTACTTAACGCCACGATCCGCTGTGGTTTGCCGTCTTCGAGTATCTGGAAATCGGAAGCTTTGAGATTCAGAACGTGGTGTCCGTGTCCATCGGTGACCACCACCGGCACAAGAACTTCCTTCACCTCGCTTCGAATCGCGGGACTTGGCTGAGCGCTCGCCAAGACGCTAACGAACAAGAGCCCCGGGAACGCGCTGCAGGACAACGTTGCCATGTTTACCAATGTTCCTGCGAGTGGAATGGAAAGAGCGTCCTCGGTTTGTCCGCCTCGGGATCTTCCTCCGTACAGCCGGGCCAGGGATGATCGCTGACACCAGACATCGAGAACCGGTAGGGAGGAAGCCAGCGCACAAGCAGGTACATGTGTTTCGTCTCCACCATTCTCCCGCCTTCGAAGCTGGTCCAATCCAGGCCCACCTGCCAGTGCTCCGGCCGCTTCTCGCAGTGCAGCGTGTTTACGTACTCTCCGCCCTCGAAATGTTCTTTCCTATGCATTCGCCGCAGCGACGATTCGCTCACCCCTCCTCCGTCCACAGCGAACTGACCGTCCAATCGGTGCGAATCCATTCATCGGCAAAGTCACGCGGGCGGAGCGCGAGCGGATCTTCCCGTTGCAGCATTCCGTCACGAAGAACGTAGTGCCGTACTTCTGGGCGAACCTGGAAGGTGACGTACATTGTGCTTATTCCGTATTCGATGAGCACACCATTCGGAGAGACAGCTCCGTCTACCCAGTCGCCCAGAAACGCCATCTCACCGCCGTCGAGAAGCAGTTTTTGCTCAGGACGATCGATCCGCAGCCGCCACACGCGATAGCACACGTTGTACCAGTTGGATTCGCAATACGCCGGGTCCCGTCCCAGCATCAATAGCAGCCGAACGTTCGGGTCGGCCTCTTTATTGAGATAGTCTCGGGAGGCGAGCAGGACGCCAAGGAAGTTCAACGGAACATACTTGCCCTCCCGGTAGTCGTTCGTCTCGTTTTCCCAGAATCGCTTCCAGCGGCCGTCGGCAAAGGCGTACGCGTAACTGGACTCATCGAAGCCGCAGACAATCCCTACTCTGGTGGTGACCACCAACATTTCCCCGAAGACGAGCTTTATCTCGCGCAGAAGCCCGGGGCCGCCTTCCACTGGGCAGTCCTTCGGCGGAGGTCCGGATTCCCAGGGAGGACACGAGAGTTTCGCGCTTAGGATCTCCGCGTTCAGCTCATGCGCAAATGCACGAACGTCTTCCGGATGGCGGAACTCGTGCAGCTTTCCCTCTATCCAATCCCGCAGTTTATGCTTGACTTCGGTCAACGCCGGCGTTGCTCCGCGCGGACCACCAGCGTCAAGCGGCTTGGCCCGCATCGGCGCAAGCAGCGCGCGGATCTCAGAGAGCGTTGCATCCTCAGCCGCCATCGCGCCGGACGCCGCGAACAGCACCCCGGCAAGCAGCCACGCCACGCCCCTGGGCATTCCCTAATAATACTCCCGCGTACATTCTCGCAAGTTACTGAAACTCCACGCAAAATGCGCCTAAGAACTTTGGGCATGGTCCGCCACTAGCACTATTGATATCCATTCTTGCATCCTGGTGGTCCCACGCGGACGCCTGGGTCGCGGCTTGTCTCGCGCCGGCGGCCCTGGCCGTTCTCGTCAGCGGGTTGGACGACCTGGCTCTGAACGCCATTTGTTTGTGGGCCTGGGCGCGCGGCGAATCGAAGCCGAAACCATGTGAATCGGGCCTGGAGAAACACATCGCTGTCTTTGTACCTCTGTGGCACGAATACCAGGTGATCGCCGGGATGGTGGAGCACAACGTGGCCGCCATCGACTACGACAACTATCACTTCTTCATTGGCGCTTATCCCAACGATGACGCCACGCTGAACGCCGTCCGCGAACTGGAGGCGCGTTTTCCCAACGTGCATCTGGCTATCTGTCCGCATGATGGGCCCACGTCCAAAGCGGACTGCTTGAACTGGGTCTACCAGCGCATGCTGCTCTATGAGGAACAGCACCAGATTTGCTTCGAAATTGTGGTGACGCACGATGCCGAGGACTTGATTCATCCCGAAGCGTTCTTACACATTAACGCCTATGCCGGCGAATTCGACATGGTACAGATTCCGGTGCTGCCGTTGCCCACTCCGCTGCGCGACTGGGTACACGGCATGTACTGCGACGAATTCGCGGAATGGCAGATCAAAGACATGCCGGCGCGGCAGTTCATGGGCAGCTTCGTTCCGTCCAACGGCGTCGGAACCGGATTCAGCCGCGAAGCTCTGGATAAGCTGGCCAGCGCGGAACACAATCTGGTTTTTGAGCCGGCCTGTCTCACCGAAGATTACGAAAATGGGCTGCGCTTGCACAAGCTGGGTTCCAGGCAGCTTTTTCTGCCGATAGCGCGGGGGCGTCAGTTGAGCTTTGTGGCCACGCGCGAATTTTTTCCGCGGCGGGCGCGATCGGCTATCCGGCAGCGCACCCGCTGGATCATGGGAATTGCGCTGCAGAGTTGGGAGCGGCATGGTTGGCGCGGCAATTTTCCTCAGGTGTATTGGTTTTGGCGCGATCGCAAAGGGCTGTTGGGAAATCCACTCAGCCTGTTCACCAACTTCCTGTTTGTTTATGGGTTCGTCACATGGATGGCCGCCAAGTTCGCCGGCGTGCCCTGGGGCTTAGCCAGGTGCGAGTTGCATCCGGCGCTGCTGGGCGCCACGTTTCTGATTCAAATCATCCAGACCAGCGTCCGGATGGGTTGCGTTACCCGTCTGTACGGGCCGCTGTTCGCGCTGGGGGTGCCGATACGAACGGTCTGCTGCAACTGGATCAACTCCATCGCCACTGTACAGGCGGTCTGGAGATATTCCTGCTCTCGCGTTCACCATCAACCGCTGGTCTGGCTCAAGACCGAGCACGCCTATCCATCGCGGAATGCTTTGATGGAGCACAAGCGCAAACTGGGAGAAATTCTAGTGGGGTCCAGCTATGTGTCGGAAGCCGATTTAAGCGGGGCGCTGGGCCGGCAGCCGGTGGGCGTCCGGCTGGGGCAGTACCTGATGGAACTGGGAAAGATCAGCGAAGACGAACTGTACGAAGCGCTGAGTTTGCAACAGAGCCTTCCGGTTGGCCGCCTGGAGCCAACAGCGGTCAGCAGAAAAGTGGCGCGGGCCTTGCCGCGTCATGTGGTTCGCGATTGGAGAGTACTGCCGTATCGAATATCGTCCGGAAGCATCTTTTTGGCCAGCCCCGAAATTCCAACCGACGAGCTGAATCGCGTGCTGCGCGGTTTCACGCGCCTCTCGGTACGGTTTCAACTGGTGACCCCGGGGAATTTTGAAGAGCTGACCGCGGCGCTGTTGTAGCCCCGCGCGTAAGCAAGGGGACAACTCAGGAGCCAGTTACTTCACGGCGACCGTGACACCTGCGGGACTCTTCGCTGTGCCCACCGTCAACTCCACCTGCGGGGCGCCTGTGGGTGCCGACTGCGGAACAGTGAAATCAATTTGCATCATTCCTATAAACCCGGGCGCAGAAGCCGCGTAGGTGAGATGTGCCGCTGCGCCGCCCACTGTCAGGCTGACCGGCAGCACCGGAGCGTCGTTCGGGCCGGGCAGCGCACCCGTCACTCCGGCGGGATTTCGCTGGCCTTCTCCAGTGGCGTAGATGGTGACAATTGTCCCGCGCGCCGCGGGATTCGCCGTCGAGTTCACCGTCCCGTCCACGTTCAAGGCAACAGCTTGTCCCGTGCCTTGGGAATTGGTAGTGATAATGCCAGGCACAGCGGCAACTACCGGAACGGTTACGGCAACGGAATAGATGCCGTTGTATTCTACTTGAACCTGAGTTGAGTCGCTGCCCGCCAATTCGTAAGGAACCACGGCGGCAACCTGATTCTTGGCCGCATAGATAATCGGCGCAGGAATTCCGCTGAACCATACTCGTGTTCCGGCAACCTCCGTCAAGACTTTTCCGGACGCGTCCAAGCCGGTCCCAGTCAGTGCGGCGGGGCCAACATTGTTGGGAAAAAGTGTGACAATCTCGCCCGGAGCCACGCCATTCTTCGCATAACTCGCTGCGTTCACAACTGCCGTGGCTGTCAAAGTGGGCGCGGTGCTAACGGCCAGCGCCGCCGTCCGCAGAGTGGCCATCACTGCCGCGTAGGCGGGCTTAGGCTGGAAATTAGCGTCGAACAACGTAGCGGCGCCAGCCCCGGGAAAGTAGCCGGAGTAGGCTATCCACGATGTGGTATCGTCCGCTCCCCAACTGGTAATCGAGACGCAATTGGGGCTTTCGAGGCAGGCCTGCACCACTGCGCTATAAGCCGTCGCCTGGTCGGCCAATTCAGGGCTGGTGGCCGGTACGTTGATACGCATATCCAGTTCGGAGATCCTTGCGCTCAACCCCATCTTTGCCAGCTGCGCCATATTGGCTTCCATGCTGGCAAGGTCGGGAGAATACTGCAGACCTGAATCGGGAGTGAAGTGGCTTTCGAGTCCCACTCCGTCAATCGGCGTGCCCCGCGCGAGCATGCCGGAAAGCACGGTGTAGAAACCCATCGCTTTGGTCGACTGGTTTTCAATGCCTCCGTCGTTCCAATAAAGCTTGGCCTTGGGGTCCGCCTGGCGAGCGGTTTGAAACGCAGTGTCGATATATCCAGGCCCGATGATATTGCCCCAGACATTGTCGATCGACGTGTCCACCGTACCATCCGCGCTCAGCGCCTCCTCAATTACATCCCAGGAAGCGCACTTGCCTTTAAAGTGGCCCATCAAAGTTTGGATATGCTTGACCATGATCGCGGTGAGCTGGGCAGCCGTAAAGTTTCCGTTCGTTAGCCATCCAGGATTGTAGATATTGGGGCCAATCAGATGATGGCAATGGACGGGCACTCCATTGGCTTCGGCGACGGCCACCATGGCATCACCGTCCCCGAAAGTGAACTGGCCCTGGCCGATCTCGGTCTCGGTATAGTACATGCTTGCGGCGGTAAGCAAATTGAAGTTCCCCATCACGCCGGATTCATACGCCGGATCCGGCGCACCGCCGGTAACGCCCACCGGGCCGATAGAACTCGCGCTATTGCGCCCCAAGGCCAGTTGCACGCCGCTCTCGGCATCGCCGAATAAGCGTCCCGTAATCGCCGCCAGCGAACCCAGCGAATCGCCTGGATGGACGTAGGAAATCTGGCCCATGGGCGCGTATACTTCGGCCGTTGTGTCGTTCGACGGAACTTCAAACGCGAGTTGGGTTAGCTTCATTTGCTGGCCCGGAAACAGTTCGATGCCGGGAATCATGAAGCCCAGAGTGAACAACCCCGGATCGGCAATGGGGCCGTAAGGCGTGCCGTTGAAATACAGGAAAAACTGCTTCCCCTGATGCAGCATTTCCATGGTCAATGTCCCGGTGGGAGCAGGGGTTGAAGCAGTCTTAAGCGTCTGGTAGAACACTGGATTCGCTTGCGTTCCGTTCCAGTAGGCGAAAACATAGTTGCCGTTATTGTCGACGCCAAACTCGATCTCGTTCAGCCCCTGCCAGCTCTGGGCGCCGGTATTCAAGGAACCGGTCAGCGTGATCAGTCCGTTCATGCCAGGAGCCGTTTCGACAGTTCCAATAATTCCGAAATCGCCCATGGTCTGGAGCCGGGAAGCAAGTACGTTCGGAACGCCCAGGTATCCGCTCGGAGTGTTGGCGGTGAGGACGCCGCCGCTCTCTTGGAGTGTAATGGGCGCGCTGGCTTCGGCTTGCGTGTCCCAGTATCCGTTGACGATGAGATCCTCGCCTCCACTGGCCAGCTTCCAGCCCGCGTGAGGCTGCGGCTGGGTCTGCGGAAACAAAGGAAGAGCTAGTAGAACGAGAAAAATCCCGATTCGTGAGCTAACACCGTATAACATTCGTGCACTCCCGGTTGCTATGTGGGTACGCGCAAAACGGTCTACACTTGCTTCAGGATACTTGCAGATTGCGCAGATAGGGCACGCTGGCCTTCATCAAATCAAGGTTCATTTCGACGAAGTAATTCTTTATCCCGCCCGTTTTCGCGGCAGTGAAGATCTTTGTCCAATCGAGCGACCCCTGTCCCACGGCCACAGTCTTCTTGGTTTGCGGATTCCAATCCTGCACGTGCATGGAAATGAAATGCCCCGGGTATTTCATGAAGTATTCGGCTGCGTCGTAACCCTCGCTGATGGTGGAGCACTGGAATTGAAACTTCACCAGTTTCGGATCGAAAAGCCCCAGCAGTATGTCGTAGGTGCGCTTGCCGTCCACCTTGGTGAGTTCAAAATTCTCATTGTGCAAACCCAGCTGTATGCCGGCCTTCCGGGTGTGTTCGCCCATCCTGCTGTATTCGTCGGCGGCTTTTTTCACGTCATCCATGGTCGGGTTTTTCGGACCGTCCAGGCTGGGCACGAACATTTGCGTCATGCCGACATCCTTGGCCCAGGCGATGCGGCCGGCCAGATTTTTCCGAAGCTCGCCGATGTCGAAATGCGAGCTGATGCACTTTAGCCCGGCGTCGCCGATGATTCCGCGAAGCTCAGCCGGCTTGTATTTGGCGAGCCCACCGAATCCGCCGTCGGCGTAGCCCACCGGCGAGCACAGCTCAATTCGCTCGAATCCGGCCTGCGCAAGTACCTTGAGTGTTCCGGGAAAATCCTGCGCGATCATTTTCCGCACCGGGTAGGTCTGGCATCCGATGGGCAAGCCCAACGGATTGGCCCCAAGCTCCCGCGCGCCCGCGCACAGCACCCCGGCCAGCGCGGCATCCTTGAAAAAGTCTCTTCTTGAAGTGTCGGTCATCCAGCGGCATTGTCTCACATTTTTCAGTCTTGACAAGCGGCTCTATTAGAATCACAATGTGATAGTAATATGCTGGGCGAGTTCGAATACCTGCTACTCACCGCCGCCGCGCGATTAGGTGACGACGCTTATGGCGCGGCCATTCGGGAAGCCATAGAGGCCGCCACCGGACGGCGCTGCTCCATCGGCGCGTTGTACACCACGCTGGATCGTCTGGAAAAGAAAGGTCTGCTCAAAACCTGGATGGGCGAAGCCACGCCGCAACGCGGAGGCCGCGCCAAGCGCATGGTGCGCGTGACCGCGAAAGGCGTGCAGGCATCCACAGCCTTTTACAATGCCGTGACGCGCGTCAGCCGGGGTGTTTCCTGGGAGGCGTCATGAACCGCTTTGTAGATATCCTCTCGAGGGCGCTGGAGAATCACGAGCGGGATGCGGTGCAGGGTGATCTGGCGGAGTCAGGCGCGTCCAGCGGACAAGCGCTCCTGGACGTGATGGGATTAGTAGTCCGGCGGCAAGCGGAATTGTGGAAGGATTGGCATCCTTGGCTCGCTCTGGCAGGAGTGGTAGGCATAGGGGCCACGCTGCTGAGCGAGCTCGCGTTTCAGTTTGACGGGGAGATCCTCATGCAAATGCGGACCTATTGGCGCCATGGAGTCCACTACGGAACCGGGTTGAGCGTCGGCGAGGACGCAGTGTATTTAGTCTTCCTCTTCCTGGCGCTATTTTCATGGTCGTGGGCCGGCGGGTTCCTGTTGGGATCTCTGTCCGATCGCGCCATCTGGCTGACGGGAACGCTGTTCTGTTTCGTCTCGTTCTTCGAAAACGCAGGGTTCCGTGGGGCGCTTTCGATGATCGTCCCGACGGCCCCGTTCTTGCTGGCCGCACTCTGGGGAATGAGACGAGGCTACCGTATGCGCGCGCTTCAATTCCGGCAAGCGCTCCTGCTCGCCGCAGCCGTTGCGAGTCTGACCTGGCTCCTAACCTGGACCAGCGGTTGGTATGAGACCGTGCGTCAGGTTTGGAGCGATGGAGCATGGCAGCCAATTCCGTGGCCCAGAAGACTGCTGCCGCTGGCAACGGTCAGCTGGCCCGCTGCATACCTGCTGGCAACATCAAGCTTCCGGCGCTGGCACGAATACAAAGGAGAACAAAAATGTATCTGACACTAACCCTGCTTCTGACGCTGGCCGGCCTCGCATCCGCCGCTGATCAACCCGGACTCCGCGCCGCCCTGCAGCCTGAAAAAGACCGCAAGCCCGCCGCCGCCTTCGCTCTTCACGACGTATCCGGGAAAACTGTAAACCTCGCGGATTTCCGCGGCAAAGTGGTGCTGCTCGATTTCTGGGCCACCTGGTGCACCGGATGCAAAAAAGAGATTCCGTGGTTTGAGGCGTTTCAATCGGCGTACGCCACGAAAGGCTTCGCCGTGGTCGGCGTTTCGCTCGACGAAGAGGGTTGGAAAGTTCTGAAGCCTTTCCTCTTTGAGCATAAAATCCCTTACACCATGCTGCTGGGCGATGACCCGATGTCGAAGCGCTACGGAATCGGAAATCTGCCCGATACATTTCTCCTAGACCGGCAGGGCAGGGTAGCGGCGCTCTACAAGGAGAACCTGGTGGACAAGGACAATGTCGAGGCCAACATTAAAGCGCTTCTGGCCGAGCGCTAATCAAGCGTCCCGCAGCGCTAACAACGGATCCACGCGGCTGGCCCTTCGCGCGGGTAGATAACAGGCCGCCAGGGCCACCAGCAAAAGCACCAGCGAAGCCGTTCCCAGGCTCACCGGATCGAGCGGGCTCACGCCGAATAGCAGCGTCGACAAAGCGCGGTCGGCGAGTAACGACACCGCGATTCCCACGGCGACGCCGATCGCCACCAGTTGCATCCCTTGCCGCAGAACTAACGCCAGGACTCCGGATTGCTCGGCGCCCAGCGCCATCCGCAACCCGATCTCGCGCCTGCGCTGGCTGACCGAATACGCCATCATGCCGTACAATCCGATGCTGGCTAAGCCCAGGGCCAGGAATCCGAAAATGCTCAGCAGCCCGGCGCCCAGCTTCGCGCCCCACAGCGCTTGATCGATTACTTTCCGCCCTGTCCGGACATCCTCAATCGGTATTTGCGGATCGATGCCACGCAGTTCCCGCTGCAAGGCTGATAGCGCGGTGGACGGGTCGGCCTCGGTTCGCGCATACAGCACCATCCCCGCCGCAAAATTCTGCCGCAGAGGAATATAAACGCAGATCTGCGGCGCCTCACCCAAGCTCTGATAATTCGCGGTCTTGGCCACGCCGGCAATCACGCGAAAGAACGTGTCGCCGCTGAACTCAAATCTTTTGCCGATGGGATTTTGATGGGGCCAGAACCGGGCAGCCATGGTTTCATTGATGATCGCGACCGGAACAGATCCAGCGCGGTCGTAGCCCGAGAAATCGCGGCCCTCCGTTATGGGGATGCCGAGGGTTCGGAAGTAATCGAGATCCACCGTGTTGACCACGGTCATGATGGGATTGGCTTTTCCGCGCTGTTCTTGGCCTTCAATCAGGATGCTGCGCGATGGGCTGGCCCAAAATGGCAAGTTCGAAGCCCACGACATAGATACGATTCCCGGAACTCGGGAAACGCGTTCGCGCGCTTCGCGATAAAACTGTTCCGAGCGCGCCTGATCGTAACCAGCTTGCCCGGGGTTGGTGATGATCAGCGCCAGCTTCCGCGTCTCAAAGCCGGGATCGATGCTATAAGCATGTTGGATGCTTCGCAAACACAATCCCGCGGTGATCAGCGCCACCAGAGAAAATGCCACCTGCCCCACAAGCAGAGCGTTTCCGAACGAAATCCGGCTGCGGCTGCGGCCCGCCCCACGCGTCTCCTGCTTCAAGGTTTCCGCAATGTCCGGCCGGGTGCTTTCGAACGCCGGAACAATTCCGAAGATCAGCCCGGTGGCCACCGAGATCAAAAGCGCGAATACAAAAACCGCCGGATCGAATTGAGCTGCGGCGAGATTCCGGGTAACTTCCGCGGGACGAAAAGAGTTGAGCAGCACAATTCCTTCGCGGGCGATGGCCATTCCGGCGATGCCGCTGGCCAGAGCCAGCACCACGCTTTCGGTCAGCAATTGACGAATCAGCCTGGTGCGGCTGGCCCCCAGCGCCAACCGGACAGCCATTTCCTGCCGGCGGCCGGCGGCGCGCGCGAGCAGCAGGTTGGCCACGTTTGAGCAGGCAATCAACAGCACCAATCCCACGATGGCCATCAGCACCGCGCCTCCAAACATCGCCGGTTCCCTGGTGCCCGGGGTGAAGGCCGCGTCGGCGATCGGGCGCAGCGCAACGCTGCGGCCTTGGTTCGATTCCGGATACTCGCGCTCCAGCGCCGACGCAATGGTCTTCAGATTCGCCTCAGCCTTCGCTCTCGATACGCCAGGCTTAAGCCGGCCGGCCACGCGGAACGCCAGATTGCTTCTCTCCCGCAGCATCGATCGCGAGCCGCTGGGAAAGACCTGGTCAGCCATCATGGTTGGGATCCAGAAATCCGGGCCGAAGACGGCGTTCACTCCTTTAAATCCGGGCGGCGCGATGCCAATCACGGTGAACACGATGTTATTGATGCGCAGCGTTTGGCCCACCAGGCTGGCATCCCCGCCGAACCGGTCCTGCCAGATACCGTTTCCGAGGACTACAACGGGATGCGTGCCGGGCGTGCTGTCCTCCTCCGGCACGAAAAATCGCCCCACCGCGGGATGCACGCCCAGTACGTCGAAATAGTTGCCCGTCACCAACTCCCCGAAGGCTCGCTCCGGCGCGGCAGCCGTTCCCTTCGCCAGGCCGAACGGCATGGGCGACGAGAATCCAGCCAGGCCCGTGAACACCTGATTCTGTTCCCGAATATCCTTCAGATTGAGATAGGACATCGGGAGCAAATTGTTCGATCGCGTCCCCGGAGTAGCGTCGAGCGTGTGGACCGAAACCAGTCCCGCTGCGTTCTCAATCGGAAGGGGGTTCAAAAACACGCCGTTCACCACGGTGAACACGGCAGTGTTCGCGCCGATACCGAGCGCCAGAGAAAGAATCGCGGTGAAAGTGAAGGCGGGACTTTTGCGGAGAGTCCGAAGAGCGTATCGAAGATCCGGCCCTATGGTATGGAACCCAATGGTATGGAGCATGGTGTGCTATACGGACAGATAGCAACTATTGTTCCACCTCTAACTCATTGCAATGCAAGGGATGAACATTCCAGGATTCACGAAATCTCGTGATTTCGCGATACACTTGAAAAAGATGCGAAAGGAGCGGCGACGCGACTTAGTTCTGCAGGTTTGGGAGGCGGTGAATACCGCGCGGGACTTAGACGGCGTGCTGGCCGCGGTGGCGGGACTGTTGCTTCCCGCGGTGAATTTTCAAGGAATCGCAATTGTGACTTTCGGCGAATCAAAAGCCCGCCCGTTCGCGCTGCACATTGTGGGCCACGGCCAACCAATTCGGGTTCAAGGAAACGTTCCGCGGCCGCACCCGCATCCTTCCATTCCCTACAGCGGATCGGAGCTGGAGAAGAAAGTGAAATCGCAATCGGCCTACAGTTGCCCCGATCTGCAAAAAAAAGAGGCCTGGCTACCGCACGAATTTCGGTTGGCCGCGGCCGGTCTGCGCGCCTACGCGGCCATTCCGCTGATGGTCCGAGGCACGGCTCTAGGGCTGGCTGCCTTTACCCGCCGCGCCCCACGGGCTTTTTCCGCTGAGGAATTGTCCATGCTCGTGCAGGTGTCCACGGCCATCGGAGTGGCGGTGGCAAACGCGCTGGCCAACGAAGAGATCCGCAACCTGCGCGATCAACTGGAGGCCGAGAATCTAGCCTTGCGCTCCCAATTAGGGCAGGCGCGAGGGTTCGATGAAATCATCGGTGATGCACCGTCTCTGCGCGCGGTGCTGGAAGCAGTGGAACAGGTGGCTCCAACATCTGCGAACGTCCTGATTACGGGAGAAACCGGCACTGGCAAGGAGCTGGTGGCGCGCGCGATCCACAATCTGTCGCCGCGGGCCGAAGCGCCGCTGGTTGCCGTGAATTGCGCGGCGATCCCAGCCACGCTGATCGCATCCGAGCTGTTCGGCTATGAGCGCGGTGCGTTCACCGGCGCGCTGGAGAGGCGTAAGGGACGCTTTGAGCAGGCCCACGGCGGCACGCTGTTTTTGGACGAGATTGGCGACCTGCCCGCGGAAGTTCAAATCGCTTTATTGCGAGTCCTGCAGGAACGCCGGTTCGAGCGCCTCGGCGGCACACAAAGCATCGGCGTGGATGTTCGCGTGATAACGGCCACCAATCGCGACCTGGCGGAGGAAGTTCGCGCCGGCCGTTTTCGCAGCGATCTTTTCTATCGTCTCAATGTATTTCCGATTCGAATGCCGGCCCTGCGCGATCGGCGCGAAGATATCGCCCCGCTGGTGGCTCACTTCGCCGCGAAATACGGAGCGCGCTTCGGCCGCGGCATTACGCGTATCGACCGGCGGTCGATGAAAGCGCTGGAGTCCTATGCCTGGCCGGGAAACGTGCGCGAACTGGAAAATATAATTGAGCGCGCCGTCATCCTAGCACGCGATGGAATCTTGCGGGTGGATTTGGATGAACTGCCCGGATGGAGCGCGGCCGGCAACATGCCGGCGGATTTGTTGGCTCGCGAGCGCGAAGCCATCCAATTGGCACTCCGCAACTCGGCCGGCCGCGTGTCCGGCCCTCGCGGCGCCGCGGTAAGTCTGGGGGTTCCCGCGTCTACTCTTGAATCTCGAATCAAACGGCTGGGAATTGACAAATTTCGATATCGATCAAAGCCCAACTGACTTCCATTCCTTCGAACTCTCTCGCGCCAGCTCCAGCAGGCGAATCACCTGGGCGCCGCGCTGAGCAGTAACCGCCAGCGGAGCTTTCAGTAAGATTGCATCGCGCACGTTGGCGTAGAACTCGCGATAATCACCCGCTTCCGTCGGGATTCGCCGGGGATCTTCTCCGGCCAGAGTGAGCGTGCCCCAATGCTTCGGATCTTCTTCGCCCCAGCCCGGCGTACCGGGCTCGCCACCCGCCTTCAGCGCGTCTTCCTGCGGGTCCATGCCATGTTTGATGTAGGTTCCTAGCGTGCCGTTCAGGACAAATCTCGGCCCCGGCGTGCAAGCGAGCATGGTAGCCCGTAGCAGTACCGTTAGCTTCGGGTACCGCAGCAGAATGTCGAAGGCATCGTCTACCACGGCATCGTCGCGCTCAATGCGCACATCGGCGGCGATGGCCTCGGGCATTCCGAAAAGCGCTAATGCTTGGTCCACCAGGTGCGGGCCCAGGTCGAAGAGCACGCCGCTGCCCGGCCCGTCGTCTTCGCGCCATTGTCCCGGCCGCCGCGCCAGGCGATAGCGATCGTAATGCGATTCAAACAATGCCAGCCGCCCCAGCGTTCCCGCGCCAAGCAGTTTTCGAACGGTGAGGAAGTCGCCATCCCAACGGCGGTTCTGAAAAACGGAGAGCACACGGCCTTCGGAGCGGGCCAGTTGGTCCAGATCCTGAGCTTCGCGGAACGTGTTAGTAAAAGGCTTATCGACAACCACGTCGCGGCCGGCCAGAAGACATTGCCTGGCCAGGCCGAAGTGCGAAACATTGGGCGTCGCAATCACGACCAACCGGATGCTTTTATCGGCGAGCAATTCGTCGATATTTGGAACCACCCGCACATCCGGATATTTTTCGCGCGCGGAGTCGCCGCTGCGCTGCACGATGCAGCTCAGATGCAAGCCGGGAACAGCCCGGATCACCGGCGCATGGAAGATGCGTCCAGCGATGCCGAATCCGACCAAGCCGACGGGGATGATGTCAGAGTATTGGGTCATTTTACTCGCGGGGCACAGCACCGACTCCCTTACGGTCGCGGCTCAGAAGCGCGCATTACCGAACCGCGACCGTCAGGGAGTCGGTGCTCCTCCCGCGCCACAAGTTCTAACATAACAGTGTGAGATATACACTGCTTCTGGCATCCAGCCTTCTCTTTGGACAATCCCCGAATCCCGACACGCCCTTAGCCGCGCTCCCTTACAGCCCCAGCCTCGACATATCCTCCATGGATCGCTCGGTTGACCCGTGCACGGATTTCTATCATTACACTTGCGGGGCGTGGATCAAGAAAAATCCCATCCCGCCGGATCAATCAAGTTGGGACGTTTACGGGAAGCTGGCCGAAGACAACCGGCGTTTTCTGTGGGGCATCCTGGAGGAGGCTTCCAAGCCATCGCCAAATCGCAGTGCGGTGGAAACGGAAATCGGAGATTATTTTTATGCCTGCATGGATGAGGCTGCGGTGGAAAAGGCGGGGGCCGCGCCACTCCAGCCGGAGCTGGATGCGATTGCCGCGCTGAAATCACTGGCCGATCTTCCCGCGCTTTTGGCGCGCCAGCACCTTTCCGGTGAAAATGTGCTGTTCGGTTTCAGCTCCAATCAGGATTTCGCGGATTCGACACGCGTCATTGCCTTCGCCGGCGCCGGCGGCCTGGGCCTTCCCGATCGGGACTACTACGTCAAGACCGACGCGAAGTCTGTTGAGACGCGAGCCAAATATCTGGAACACATCGCGAAAATGCTGCAGCTGATTGGCGAATCGCAGCAGAAAGCGAAGGCCGACGCGCGAACCGTGATGGCCATCGAGACCGCGCTCGCTAAAGCGTCCCTCACGCAAGTGGAGAAGCGCGATCCTTACCAGCTGTTCCACAAAATGGCGCCCGCGGAACTGCAGGCGCTCACGCCCTCATTCCGCTGGGAGGCGTATTTTTCAGCTTCCCAAGTTCCCGATGCATCGGTGATTAACGTCACCGAGCCTGCTTTCTTCAAAGAAGTTCAAGCCGAGTTGAAGTCGCGCAGTTTGGCGGATTGGAAAACCTATCTGCGCTGGCACTTGATCGACGACAAGGCTGCGTACCTTTCTTCTCCGTTTGTCCTGGCCAACTTCGATTTCAATAGCAAATATCTGCGTGGCTTGAAGGAAATGCCGCCGCGCTGGAAGCGCTGCGTTGGCCGCGTGGATCGCGATCTGGGTGAGGCGCTGGGCCAGGTGTTCGTCCAGAAAACTTTCGCCGCGGACACCAAGCTGCGCACCCAAGCCATGACCACGGAAATTGAAGCCGCCATGGGCCGCGAAATCCGCGAGCTGCCCTGGATGGGAGAACAGACCAAACAGAAGGCCCTCGAAAAGCTGCACGCCGTGGTTAACAAGATCGGATATCCGGACAAATGGCGCGATTACAGCTCCATAAAAATATCTCGAGACGATTATGCCGGCAACGTCGATCGTGCCACCATATTCGAGTCGCGCCGGCAGTTGAATAAGATCGGCAAGCCGGTGGACCGCACCGAATGGGGCATGACGCCGCCCACCGTCGACGCCTACTACGAGCCACAAATGAACGATATCAATTTCCCGGCGGGCGTTTTGCAGCCTCCGCTCTTCGATCCGAAGATGGACGACGCGCCCAATTACGGAGACACTGGCGCCACCATCGGTCACGAGCTGACGCACGGGTTCGACGATGAAGGCCGGCACTTCGACGCGCAGGGCAATCTGAAAGACTGGTGGACAAAGGAGGATGCCGCCGAATTTGAAAAGCGCGCCAAGTGCGTTTCGGACCAGTACTCCGAATACATCGTGGTGGACGACGTCAAGGGCAATGGCAAGCTGACGCTGGGTGAGGACCTGGCCGATTTAGGTGGAACGTTCCTGGCGTACCTGGCCTGGAAGCACGCCACCGAGAGTCAGAATCTGCAGCCGATAGACGGCTTCACTCCCGACCAGCGCTTTTTCATCGGCATGGCCCAATGGGCCTGCGGCGATGAGCGTCCGGAAAGCAAACGCCTGAACCAGATCACCAATCCGCACTCACTGCTGGAATACCGTGTGAATGGCGTAGTTTCGAACATGCCGGAATTCGGGCGGGCGTTTTCGTGCAAAGTCGGCCAGCCGATGGTGCATGAACATCCGTGCAAAATCTGGTAAAAACGTTTAGCCGCGAATGAACGCAAATGAACGCGAATAAGAGATTGTTTTATTTGCGTGCATTCGCGTTCATTCGCGGCTTACTACTCTCACTGGACGTCGTAGGTATGGATCTCTTTCCCCTGAAGATAAATGTCGAACCATGACACGATATGCTGCAAGCGCTCCACGCGATGTTTTGGCGCGCCCGAGCGGGAGAGTTCGTGGGATTCACCGGGGAAACGGACCATCACCGTGGGGATCTTCTTATACTTCAGAGCGCGGAACATCTGCTCGCCGCCTGAACCTGGAGGTGTGCGGTAATCCGCCTCGCCCAGGATCAGCATCAGCGGCGTGTTGATGTCGCGGATGTAAGTAATAGGCGAACGCGCTTTGAAGTCGGCCTCCTGCTCCCAGGGCGCGCCGCGGAACCAGTTGGGAGTAAAAAGCGTGAAGTCGGCGGTGTACCAGAAGTCGGTCCAATCCGCGATGTCGCGCTGCGATACCGCTGCTTTGAAGCGCTGGGTGTGGCCGATCACCCAATTGGTCAGCAGGCCGCCGCCGCTGCCGCCGGTCACGCCGAGATGATCCGGATCCACCCAGCCGCGCGCAATCAACTCGTCGACGCCGGCCATCAGATCCTTGAAATCGTTGCCTGGATACGCATATTGGATGATGTTTCCAAAATCCTGCCCATACGTGGTGCTGCCGCGTGGATTCGGATACAACACTACATAACCCTTGGCCGCCATCCACTGGATTTCATGGTCGAAGGTGTAGCCGTAGGCCGCGTGCGGACCACCGTGAATGTTGATGATCATCGGATACTTCTTGCCTTCCTGAAAATCCGGCGGACGTTGCACCCAGGCCTCAATGCGCTTGCCATCGAAGCTCTTGTACCAGATGGCCACGGGTTCGGTGAGGTTCAGCTTCGAAAACAATTCGTCATTGGCGTGGGTGAGCCGCCGCACGTCAACGGCGGCTACGTCCAGCGAATAAAGATCGCCGATTTTTGTGGGCGACGAAATCAGAATCGCGGCCTTCGTTCCGTCCGGTGTCGCGCTATAGGCGAACACATCGTGATCGCCGCGGGTCACTGGCTTCACTTCGCCGGTCTCGGCGTCCACGCGCTGCAGGTTCGAGCGTCCCTCTTCGCCGGCCGTAACAAAAATGAAGCGCCCATCCTTGCTCCAGAACGGAGTGGACGGCGCATTGCCGCGCGGAGGGGCCTGATCGCCTCCCACACCGCTGGCAATATCGTAATCGTAATTGGCTGTGAGATTCTTCGGCGTGGAACCAGGCTGCAGGGAAGTGATAAACAGGTCCGGCTGGCTATAGGATCGCTGGACTCCATCCTTGCCGATGTCGATGGCGCCGGCGAAGGCCATGCGCGAACCATCCGGGCTCAGCACCATGCTGCCGATAAAGCCGTCGAGTCCGGTGACGCGCGTGATATCGCCTCCCGTGGCCTTCACTACGTAGAGATCCGAGTGCGGTGTTTCGTAATACGGCTCGCGAACCCGGCGCGATGTGAAATAAATCTCGGAGCCGTCGCGCGACCACACGATATCGTTCTCGCTGAACTCGCCCTCAGTTATTTGCTTGGCCTTTTGCGGCTCGCCTGGAGTTTTGGGAACTTCGACCGTCCAGATATGGCCGGGACGGTCCGGTTCCAGATAGCCCGCGCCGTTCATGCGATAAACCGCGCGAGTGATCACGCGGACATCGCTCTTCTTTGCTCATCGTCTTTCTTCTTGTCGAAATCCTTCGGAATATTGATTGACGAAAACGCGATGGAGCGGCCATCGGGCGACCATACCGGGCCACCGGCGCCTTTCGGAAGATCGGTGAGCGGACGCGCCTCGCCGCCGTCCATGGCCAGCAAAAAAATCTGCGCCGGCTGCGGCTTGCCATCTTTCTCGGACGCGCGGACGAACGCCAGCAGCTTGCCGTCGGGCGACCATTGCGGCGACGAATCATGCGGCCCCGCCGTTAGTTGCCGAGCCTCGCCGCCACTGTACGGAACCATCCACAACGCGGTCTCGTAACCCTCATGTTTCTGATTGACGGTGACGTGCGTATAGACAATGCGGGACCCGTCCGGAGAAATTCGTGGGCCGGCGACCCACTGAAACGAGTAGATATCGGTCTCGGCGATAGGCCGCTTGTCGGCAGCTACGAGCGCAAGGGTCAGGCAAAGGGGGAGCAATCGGTGGATGGAACGCATCGTTTCTGCATTGTACATCGCGCCGTGTGGGGCGGGAGGCTCACCGACTCCCTTACGGTCGCAGTTCGGTAAGTGGGTGAGCCGGGAGCCTGCGGCCCACCAAAGGTGAGGAAGACGCGTTGTAGCAAATTCGGTTTGGCAGGCGGAAGCGCCTGCCCCACGTTGGCCCCAGTGGGGCAGGCGCTTCCGCCTGCCAAACCGCGTCTTCAACGGAGTCGGTGACGTGGTTTCTCCCCATCCGCTGCGCTTCCAGAAAAATCGGATTCGCGTAAATCCAGGGACGCTCCTCGCCGTCGATCTCGAGCCATGCTTCTAAACGATACGGACCCGGTTCCGTGGGCGCATAGTCGACGGAGTCGCCGTTGCTCTTGAATACCACCGCGCCGTTGTGAATCAGCTTGATCAATGCAGTAGCCGGAAGTCGAGCCATGAGGCGGGTTGCGGGGAGCAGCGGAACACGGTCGCCCATTTCGAACACCTCAGCCCCATTAGTGGCCGTGAAGCTGAAACCCGCGGGATCGCACAGCCAATCGTGCGCAACGTAGGCTCGGCCGTCGCGCAGGGCTTCGCGAACAGCGTCGTCTGAAAGCTCGCGAGCCAGAATATGAGTGCTGACGTTGCGAAAACTCACCTCGTACGGATCGAAAGTCACTCCGTTGTAGGTTTGGTTTTTATGCGCATCGTTGGCGGCAATGCCAGTGAATAAATGCTTACGCAGCTCTTTGTCCCACATCGCCATGATGGAAGGCCAATAGTCGACCCCTGCGCCGAAAACTTCCTCCGGATATTTGGCGTCCTTTGCGGCCAGCTTCGCCCATTCCTCTGGATTCTTCATGGCCGCGCGGAAATAATCGTCGAAGGCTGGCTCATCTTCCGCGTCGGTGTGGCGATTGTAGATCTCCATGCCTTGAAAACCAGCGCCATTCGCGTTGGGCGTTTCTTCCAGGTGCGAGAGAAAGCGCAGTTCCGCGCCGGGCTTCGGGAAGCGCAGCAGATGATCGTCCTCCGATCCGGGAATGAACAGCACTCCCTCCCGCATTCCGCTCCACGTGGCGGGGTTCGGCCCGCGATGATCGGTCCACATCACGATGCTCACTCCGGTGTCTTTCGCCGCGGTCAGCACCTCCGCACGCGTACCTTTGGTGTGCGGGGCATCCTCTGCGTGGACGTGGATAACAGCGCGGAGATCCAAGAAGCGTCCGGGCCGGGGAACGGATTTCCGCATGGCCGCTAATTTCAAACGAGCCTCATGGACAGCGGCCAGGTGTGCGGTTTCCAGCCGTTGGAGCGTGGTGTACTTGCGCCCGGGACTCGGCGAATCGGCATCGAGAAACGCGCACAGCAAAATGAGTGGAGCGCAAAGGCGCATACGGATTATGATAGAGCCGTTTCTCGTTTCTCGTTCGGCTGCTGGGTCACATGGAAGCCCTTGGATTCAATCTGCGCCTGGAAGCCACGCTTGAAACCCTGACGGCTGACGTAATCAAAAGCAGCGAAATCGAAGGGGAGAAGCTGGACACCGAACAGGTTCGACCCTCGATTGCGCGCCGCCTCGGCGTGGATATCGGAGCGCTCAAGAAGGCGGACCGCAACGTGGACGGAATAGTGGAATTAATGCTTGACGCTACCCGGAACTACAACCAACCGCTCACTCCGGAAAGACTCTTCGCATGGCAGGCGTCCCTGTTTCCAAGCGGACGCAGTGGGCTCTTGAAGATCACGGTAGGATCCTGGCGTGAAGATAGAACCGGTCCGATGGAAGTGGTATCCGGCGCCATTGGCAGAGAGCGCGTCCATTTTGAAGCCCCGCCGGCGGCTCGGTTGCATCAGGAAATGAACGCATTTCTTCACTGGTTCAATGGAAAAACGGGCACCGATCTGGTTTTGAAAGCTGGCCTCGCGCACCTTTGGTTCGTCACTGTCCATCCGTTCGAGGATGGCAATGGACGAATTGCCCGGGCCATTGCCGACATCGTCCTGGCCCGCTCCGAAGACAGCCCGCAGCGGTTCTACAGCATGTCCGCGCAAATCCGGCAGCAGCGATCCGAGTATTACGACATTCTGGAACGGACCCAAAAAGGTTCCCTGGATGTCACGCCTTGGATGGAATGGTTTCTGGATTGTTTAGGTCGCGCCGTAGACGGTGCGCAAACCATGCTCGCCGGGGTTCTAAAAAAGGCGCGGTTCTGGGAACTCAATCAACAGGTTCCGTTAAATCCCCGGCAACGCCTTATACTGAATCGTTCGCTGGACGGCTTTACCGGCAAGCTCACCAGCTCGAAATATGCCGAACTGGCCAAGTGCGCTCAGGACACGGCGTGGCGCGACATCCTGGCTTTGGTTGAAAGCGGAATTTTGGTCACGTAACTCCTCCGGCGGACGCAGCACCAACTATTGGCTGGCGGACCACTAACCCTTGCATCCTGCTATACTTATGCAAAGAATCCCCTAATGATGTGCCGCATGTGGCTCAAGATTTGGCCTAAGCTTCGGGCGGCGTTCGTTCTCTCCGGGTTCGTTTTTTTGTTAGCGACTGGCCGTGCGCAGCAGGACGAAGACAGCGGCCGCCGGGCGTATGCCGCCAAAATACGCGAAACATATAATTTTCGTTTCGGAAAAGACCAGATTTCCGCCCCCGGCAATGCGGCCATGGCCGGCAACGATTTCATTCCGGCGTCGGCTTTTCCAACCGCGGAATATTGCGGAAGGTGTCATGCGGAAGCGTATAGCCAGTGGCGCCAGGCATTGCATTCCAATTCCTTTCGCACGCCTTTCTATCGCGCCAGCGTAAACATTCTGCTGCGCACCAAAGGCATTGAATATACGCGCCACTGCGATAGCTGCCACAATCCCATCGCGGTACTCTCGGGAGCGCTCACCCAGAATTCCCAGGTGGATCGCAGCTTCGATGAGGATGGCGTCACCTGCACCACCTGCCATTCCATTCAAAAGCTGTTATCCACCAACGGCAACGGCGGATATGTGATGGGTGTGCCGGCGGTGATGGTGGATGAAGACGGCAAACGGATTGCCGGCCCGGTGCCGGATGAAGAGATCCGGCAGCATCCTGACCGTCATTCCCGCGCGGTAATGCAATCGTTTTACCGGACGTCTGAATTTTGCGCGTCCTGTCACAAGGCCAACCTGCCGAATCCTTTGAACGATTACAAGTTCATCCGTGCGTTCACTGCCTACGACGAGTGGCAGAACTCAAAATTCTCAACGCGGAATCCGCTGACGTTTTATTCCACCGGCTTCACCACCTGTCAGGATTGCCACATGCAGCGGGAACCCCTAAAGTTGAAGGACGATGGCGCCAAACATGGCACGTTGGTTTCGCACCGCTGGCCGGCCGGCAATACAGCCGTGCCGTTCTACTACGGTTATGACGAGCAATTGCAGAAGACCATCGAATTTTTGAAGTCCGGTACGTACCTGAACGTGGATCTTTTTGCGATCAAGAAAAACTCGGAAGAGGGTCTAATCGCTCCGCTCGGGTCCACCGCTTTCAAGCTGGCGCCGAACGACGCCGTCGAAATGATGGTGGTGATCCAGAACAAAAACATCGGCCATTCGCTGGTACCTGAGGTGCGCGATTTGTATGAGCCCTGGGTGGAGTTCCAGGTGACGGATGCCTCCGGCGCGGAAATTTATCACAGCGGTTTCCTGAAACCGGATGGCTCGCTGGACGAGCGGGCGCACAGCTTCACCAATCGCCCGGTGAACACCGACGGCATCTTCGTGGACAATCATAAAGTCTGGACCATTCAGTCCGTGGCTTATGACAACACCATACAGTCCGGCCGTTCCGCGCTGGTGCGTTATCAATTCCACATTCCGGCAGACGCTAAGGGACCACTTACTGTAACCGCTCGTGTAAACTATCGCCACTTACGCCAGAGTTACTTGAATAATGTCTTTGGAACGGACCATCCCGCATACCCTGTAGTGGAGCTTGCCTCGCGTACCCGCGTCTTGAATCTCGGGGACAACCTGGCCAGCCCGGACAAACAGGACAATCCCGATTGGATGCGCTGGAATAACATCGGTATCGGGTTCCTGGATCAACTGCAGTACGCCGACGCCATGCAAGCTTTCGAGCAGGTTCCGAAGTTGCGTCCGGATTACGCGGATGGCTACACGAACATCGCGCTGACTTACATCGAATGGGAGAAGTACTCTTCGGCGCGCCCCAGTCTCGAGAAAGCCCTGGAAGTAAGTCCCAACAACGCGCGTGCGCTTTATTACCTGGCGCTGGTGGAAAGGCGCGAAGGACACTTCGATGAAGAGCTGGCCGATCTCCAAAGAGTTGTCGAACAGTATCCCCAAGCGCGCGATCCACGGCGGGAACTGGGCATCGCCTACTATCAGCGGCACAGCTACGAAGAGGCGAGGCAACAGTTTGAGGCGCTGCAAGCCATCGATCCGGACGATCTGGCGGCGCATTATAATCTCGCCGTGCTATACCGCCGTATGGGGATGAAGGAGAAAGCTGCCGAGCAAGCCGCTATGTTTGCAACCAAACAGGTTGATCCCGGGGCGCCGACATACTCCCTGGAGTTCTTACGTCAGCATCCGGAACTTTCGAACGAAAGCGTGCCCTGGCACATGCACTCGGATTTACCCCATCCAGTGAGCCAGTCTAAGTGAAGTGGGGCAGACGCTTTCGTCTGCCAACAGTCGAAGGAGATATTAACTTGAGCGGAACCCGTCGGCAATTTGTAAATTCCTTGAGCCGCACTGCCCTGGTGCTTCCCTTTTCCGACTTACTGGCGCTCGGTCAGCAGGGTATCGGCCCAACCGAACGCAGCTATGACGCCAAGCCTAAGCCGCCCGCTCCCGGCCCTAAGTCGCCGATACAAGGCACACCGCTTGGGATCAGCTTCGTGGACGTGGTCAAGGAATCCGGCTTGGCCGTCAAGACCATTTACGGGGGAGAAGGGAAGAACAAATACCTACTCGAGACAACCGGCTGCGGATTGGCGTTTTACGATTACGATCAAGACGGCTGGCTGGACGTTTTTCTTGTAAATGGCTGGCGTCTGGAAGGTTTCCCGGCGGGCCAGGAGCCGCGCTGCCATCTTTTCAAGAACAATCGCGACGGTACCTTCACCGATGTGACCAAGGGTTCCGGTCTGGAACATCAAACCGGGTGGGGACAAGCCTGCTGCGTCGGGGATTATGATAACGACGGTTACGACGATCTGTTCGTGACTTACTACGGACAAAACGCACTTTACCGCAGTCACGGCGATGGAACTTTCACCGACGTAACTAAGGAAGCGGGCTTGATGCAGCCTGGGCCGAAAATCCGCTGGAACACCGGCTGCACGTTCGTGGATTACGACAAAGACGGAAACTTAGACCTTTTCGTCGCCAACTATGTCGATTTCGATTTGAAGACTGCGCCCCCCCCAGAGGCCGGTCCGTGCACTTACAAAGGGCTGCTGGTTGCGTGTGGACCGCCCGGATTGCGCGGAGGCAAGAATATCCTGTATCACAACAATGGGAAGGGAACGTTCACCGACGTCAGCCAGAAGGCCGGCATCTGGAACACTTCGGGCACTTACGGCCTGAGCGTGGCCGCATCGGATTTGGATAATGACGGATGGCCGGATATCTACGTCGCCAATGATTCCAGTACTGCTACGCTTTATCAGAACCAGAAGGACGGAACCTTCAAGGACATCGCTATCGAATCCGGCGCCGCGCTGTCGCCCGAAGGCAAGCCCCAGGCCGGCATGGGCGTTTCCATCGGCGACTACAATCGCGACGGTAACCTGGATGTAGTTAAAACTAACTTCGCCGGCGACACGGATTCGCTTTATACTAATCTGGGCGACGCCACGTTTGAAGATCGGACCTACCCCAGCGGTATCGGAGTAAATACCCGCCTGCTTGGATGGGGCGTGGGTTTCTTCGATATGGACAACGACGGATGGCTCGACATACTGATGTCCAACGGCCACGTTTATCCGGAAGTGGATAAGTCCAATGCGGATTTGAAATATGCGCAACACAAGTATCTTTACCGCAACTTACAAAACGGGCGTTTCGAAGAAGTAACCGACAAGGGTGGTCCCGGGATTCTGGAGAACGCTCCGGCGCGCGGGTGCGCTTTTGGAGATTACGATAACGATGGCGATATGGACGTTGCCGTAAATTGCGTCAATGCCATTCCTCAGCTCTTACGCTGCGATTCCACGCTGAACCGGAACTGGATCAAGATTAAGCTTCATGGCGTCAAATCGAACCGCAGCGGCATCGGCAGCCGGGTTATCGTGACCGCGAAAACCAAGCCGGGCGGTGAAAAAGCCTTGGCGCAAATGGACGAGCTCCGCAGCGGCGGAAGTTATTTTTCACAGAACGACCTCCGCATGCATTTCGGCCTGGAGCACGCTACCAAAGTGGACAAAGTAGAGATTCGCTGGTTGAGCGGGCAGGTGGATGAATTGAAGGACCTGGAAGTGAACAAGCTATATGTGATCCAGGAGGGCGGCAAGATTTTGAAAGCGGAAACCTTGCAGCCAGCTCGAAAGCGCCAGGCGTGAAACGTCTGGTCCCACTTTTTGCGATCGCTTTCTGTCTGCCCGCACTGGCGGAAGATCGATGTCCTTGGCTGAACGCGCCGACAGCCGCCGGCTTGCTTGGCGGTGAAGTCCACACGACGGTTACGCAGGGGAGTTGTGAGTTCGTCCACCAGGAGACTTCTCTGCGAATCGAGGTAGCTGCCACAAACGCGCCACACGCGCAGTGCGGATCTCTGGCTGAGCAGCTCAAGGCGATCGGCAACGAAGCGCAGGCCTGTGCGTACCGAGGCAAGCCCGGTTGGATTGCCGAGCAGGTGGTGGGAAGAGTGCGCGATCAGGTTTTCCTCGTCCGGATCAGCACCAAGGATCAATCCGCGGCGCCCAAAATCCTTCGCGAAAAGGCACGCAAAGTAGCAGAACAAGTGGCCGGGATTCTGTTCTAAAGCTTACTTTTTCACTCCCTGTTGCAACTTCTTTTCTTTCGCCTCCTCTTCCGACTTACGGATAGCCGCGGCTTTCCGAAACGCATCCTCGGCAGCGGCTTTGTCGCCTTTACGCCGCAAAAGGAGTCCGAGATTGTTCCAGGCGGCGGCGTTCAGATCGTCCAGCGCAACGGAGTGCTTAAGAGCTTCAATGGCCCCATCCACGTCGCCCTGCTGTTTCAATGTGGTGCCCAAAATGTACCAGGCGTCGTTATACCCGGGCCGCTGCGCCACGGCCGCCCGCAATTGTTCAATAGCCTTCTCGGGAACTCCGGCGTCGATGTAAGCCAGCGCCAGGCTGTAATGCGCCTCCGTTAATGCCGGATCGAGACGCACGGCTTGCTCCAGCTCGGCCCGCGTGTGCGGCAAATCGTCGAGCGCTTTATAGGCGACCCCCAGATCATAATGCGCGCCGGCATCATCGGGATGAGTGCGAATGACTTCGGAAAGCTGTTTTATGGCGGCCCGATTGTCCCCGGCGGCGATGTAGGCGTAACCAATGTTCACCTGGACGCGCACATTTTCAGGATCGCTCTCGAGAATGCGGCGAAATTCCCGCAGACCCGCCGCGGGATCGCCGGATCGCACCAGCGCGTTGGCCAGTCCGTTACGAATCGCGGTGTTTTTCGGGTCGAGTTGGACGGCCTTTTGATACGCGTCGCGCGCCTGCTTGAAAAGATGCTGCCGCTCGTAGGCACTGGCGAGCGTCTCCCAAATTTTCGGGTTTGCGGGCAATTGCCGGACGGCGATCGCCAGTTCTTTGGCTGCCTGCGCGTAGCGCCCGGTTTCGTTGTAGACGGTTCCGAGACGGAAGAGATAGTCGCCGTTGCTCGGGGCCAAGGCCACAGCTTTCTCCAGCGCGCTGGCAGCGGCCTCGCCTTGCTGGGCCAGCCACAGAGCGGCCCCCAAATGAAACCAGGCTTGGGCCATTTTCGGATCGAGTTCCGTGGCGCGTTGGAAGTGCGGAATGGCCTCCGCGGATCGATTGGTGGCCGCCAACAAGAAACCGATCTGGTCTTGATATACGGCGGACTTCGGAACCAGCGCGGCTAGCTTTTGGTACGCCGCGAGCGCCCCGCCCGCGTCCTGCGCGGCCAGGCGTTGGCGGGCCAAGGCCTCCAGATCCGCAACGCTGGACTGCGCGAAAAGCAATGCGCCGCATGCCACCGGATACAGCAGTGGCAATAGCCCAAACTCCCATTTTCTCTTCGCAGACATGCGTAGCGCTTCGGAGGTTGATCCGCAGGCTAGTTAATTTTAGCTGGTTTTGTGCGCAGAGAAAATGCTATTGGCGGATAGGCGAGGAAGAGGATCGTCTGCTTCGCCTACCCACCAAGAATGAAAAAGCTTAGCTGGTGGCCGCTGCAGCGGTCATCGTGCTGGCGATCTTGCTGAAGATCGTGCTGATGCTGGTGGCAACACCCGGCATGATAGCGCCCGCCGCAACTGCGACGAAACCCGCCATCAAGGCATACTCAATGAGGTCCTGGCCTCGGGTGTCCTTCCAAATTCTCAGCTTCCAAACCAGATTAGTGATCCGTGTCATGTATTTCTCCTCTCCTCCGACGGTGTTGTTCCGTCTCTAGAAGTAAGTTACACCGGAAGCCGGTACGGCGAAATCAGCAGAAGCCCTTAGAACGTTTCTAAAGTCGCCTGCGGGAACGCCGCTCAAAGATAGTTCAGATAGCGTCGTTGTCGGTGGAAATAGAACTTTAGTTCTCAGTGACTGATCGATCGATGGGTAGGCGGCAGCGGTTGCCGGCCAGAGTTCTCGGGTGCTGCTATCCAATTGGATAGGCGGCGAATATCCAGAAAGATAGTGCCCTTCCGATAAGCGTCGCCAGCCGATGCAAGAAGGTTCGAAATAACAATGTGATACGCGAACAATTGTCATGTACCACAGAGGTAAATTCACGCGTGTCATTTTCGGAAATGCTTTTTTGACACGACCTGTCGTAAGTAAATATTCTTGGTCCCGACCTAAAAGATAGGATTCAAAATCGATCGAACGAATGCATAATGGCAAGTGCGGTGACGCGCGCGATGTTCGGGGATGCGCGGTGCACATCCGGATGGGGGTGATGCCGAGCCTCGATTGCGGGCAAACCGTCGAAGCGCGACAGGTCAGGGAGGTGGCTGGTGGCGCCATTCACAATCGTTCTCATTGAAACTCAGCCGTGGGTGAGTTCCGCGCTGCGGGCGCAGCTCGATTCGGGCGTCGACCTGGTCACTGCTACCAATCTCCATGAAGATCTGTACCGTCTATCAAAAGCCGAACTTTTCCTGCTGGGCAACTCCTCAGCCGACGTCCCGCGTGTAACCTCCGCTATCCGGCGCCTGCACGAACTTCGGCCGCTTAGTCCGGTGTTTCTGCTGGCGTGGGTCAGCTCGGAGCAGGTTGCGATCGCCGCCCTCAAGGAAGGCGTGGCCGATTATTTCGCTCCGGTAGAAATGAACGAAGTGGCCCAGGCCGTGCGGCGGCTTTTGTCACGAACATCCACCACCGCGGGGTTGGAGACTGGAGAGCGTCCCATCATCGGGGAGAGTTCGCTCATGCAGGCGACGCGCGCCTATCTTCTCCGCGTGGCGCAACGCGATTGTAACGCGCTGGTTTTGGGCGAGACCGGGACGGGTAAAGACCTGGTTGCGGAGGCCATTCATGCCAACAGTCCGCGCAGAGCGAAGCCGTTTGTCTGCGTGAACTGCGCGGCAATTCCCGATACCCTGCTCGAGAGCGAACTATTCGGTTACGAGCGGGGTGCGTTTACCGGCGCCAATTCCACCACGGAAGGTAAGATCCGGCAGGCCCATACCGGTACTATCTTCTTTGACGAAATCGGCGAGATGACGCCTTACGCCCAGGCCAAGATTTTGCGGGTTCTCGAAGCCAAGCAGGTGCAGCGGCTGGGCGGCAAGAGCAGCCTGCCGGCCAACGTCCGGATCATCGCCGCCACCAATCAGGACTTGCCCAAGCTGGTTACCGAACACCGGTTTCGCAGAGATTTGTATTTCCGCCTCAACGTCGCACAGATCCAGCTACCCCCGCTCAGAGACCGGCGTGAGGACATTGCCTCGCTCCTGGGGCATTATGTGTGCATGTTCAACGCACGCACCGGCGCCGCTGTGCAGGGTTTCTCCGATGAAGCCCTGGAGTATCTGCTGCAATACGATTGGCCCGGCAATGTCCGCGAGCTGAAGAACATGGTGGAAGCTATCTTCGTGGATCCGCCTTATCCAAGGATTGAACTGCGGCACTTGCCGGGAACCGTTTCCAAGTCTGCTCCGATGCCTGGAAATTCCAGCGAGCGCGATCAACTGCTGCAGGCGCTGGAGGCGGCGCAATGGAATAAAAGCAAGGCCGCCGCGAAGCTTCACTGGTCGCGCATGAAGATCTACCGGAAGCTGGCGAAATACAACATCGAAGTCCGCGAGGAATGTCTCGATACCGTGGCGCGCTAAGTGGAGATTGCCGTGCTATCCGTTTTCGCAGCACGTCCATGCAAGAACCCGAGAAGCCCGAGGCACGGTACGTCAATTACTTCCAGATTGGTCAGAACGCGGTGGAATTCGTCATTGAGTTTGGGCAGTTCTATCCGGACGACGCCGCGCCTCTGCTGCATACGCGAATCATAACCAGCCCCGTTTACGCGAATAATCTCATTGCTGTTTTGCGGGAAGCGATTGAGAAACATGAGGAGCAGTTCGGTCCCGTTCCTGAGGCATAGAGTGCCGTAATCGCCACGCGCAGTGCCTCGAACGCACGTAACAGCGAGACGCCGCTGTTACAAACGCAAGGAACAGTTTCCAATTCCACGCATAACTTGCTGGCGAAACTTGGCATCACCGGCATTGAGTGAGTGTTTATCACTGTCACGCACGTTGGGAAAAAGTGACCGTGCCTCTTGATTTCTGCCCGGTTTGATTTGGCACCCGCGTTGCATTAGGGTCGCCTTCGATTGAACGAGGAGGTGTTCTCCGGAAATGTCTCAGACAAATCGTCCGAACCCTTATGATCCTCATGATCCTCACCGCAGTTCCGAAATCATGGACCCGGTAGCGCGCTTGCAACAGCTCAAGAACGAACTGGCGGATCGGCAGAGACAGATCGATCACCTGGACAAACAGAGCACCGATCTGCAAACTGATATCACCGACCTGAGCCAGACCGTTCAGGATGTCACAACCACGCTTGCCGATTATGGCGGGCAGGTGAAGAATCTCGAGCTTAGCTTACACGCTCTCCAATATTTCTACGACCAGAAACACAAGATGGTGATGGCGGCCATTGGTGACAAGAAGGGGCCAATTGACGAACTGATCCGCGAGTTCGATTACGAGACGGACATGATGCAGGGCCGTCTGGATGAGCTGGACGGCATGGTGGAGTCGGCACAACTGGAATCCCAGCGGGCCACCGATAATCAGAACGCGAAGCAGACTGAATATAACGCGGTGAAGGGTTACAGCACCGCCATACAGGCCAACCTGACCGACCTGGAAGCCCTGCGCACCAGCATTACCACCGCCGACACCAACACCGATACGGCCAGCGAATACTTTCTGGTGCTGGAATTCCAGTACGTCCTGGGAGAGACGGATATCGTTTCCCAGCACCAGTTGGCTTTGGAACTGAAGCAGAAGCTGGGTGAACTGGAACAGGCCAAGGAGCAGGCCCGCGCGAAGAGCTCCGAGTTGAATAAACTCCAGAACGATCAGACCGCGCAAAAGACCGCGCTCACCACCAGGAGACAAAGCCGCAGGCAACAATTGCTGGCGGAGATTCAAAAGCTTTATCCGGTGCAGGATCCGATGCCCGCTTCCGGCACGGCCGCCGCGGGATCCGCCGGCACAACCGGCGCCGCGGCGCCAGCGGCCACAACGGCTGCTCCGGCCGGTTCCAGCAGTCCAACTTCGCCGGCCAGCACCGCCGCGCCGTCTACACCGAAGAAATGAGCGACTACTCGGTTATCGGAGAACTCGGGGATTCGTTGGTGTCGGTGCTCTTCTCGGAGTTGAACAGCGACCCACAGATCAGCAGCTTGATCGATTCAGAGGATCGCATCTCGCTTGAATCGCCCGCCGATCTCGAAAACGATAATTCCGTGCGCCTCTCGATATATCTGTACCGGATCCTCGAAAACCCCTACATGAAGAACCGGTTTCCCGTCGAAGGCACAGGCGGTAAACGACGCAAGCCTCCGCTTACTCTGGATCTTTATTACCTGCTCACGCCGATGGTTGGCACGCCCCGGGAACAACAGATCGTATTGGGCAAAACCATGCAGACTCTGTATGACCGCGCCATTCTCGAAAGTTCGGACCTGAGTGGATCGCTGGGCGCGAGCGGCGAAGAGATCCGCCTGATTCTGAATCCGGTTTCGCTCGAAGAGCTGACGCGAGTGTGGCAGGCGCTTGAAATTCCATACCGGCTTTCGGTTTGTTACATCGCGCGGGTAGTGATTGTCGACTCCGAGCAACAGCAGTTCGGACAACCGATCGTGTACCGGAAGGTGACTTACGGAACGTTTCAGCCACAAGGGTAAGCTATGCCGTCTCTAAACATGCGCGTTCCCGACGTCTTCCAGTTTCAGCCCTCGCTGGTGCTGCTGCTCTGGGATGGATTCACGGGCGCGAACGTGCTGGCGGGCGATGTCACCGTGAATATCGGTCAGGCCACGCCGTCATACCAGAAGGAATCGCAGGCGGCGTTCGTGTTTCCGAACCTGGCGGCCGGTAATTACACGGTGAATATCCGAAGTACGCCGGATGAGCCATATTATCTGCCCGTGGACATTCCGCTCACTCTGCCGTTTGAACGGCCACCGGTAACGTTGTGGCCGGATGCGCCGGTTTGGCCGGGATATCCGGATATCCTGCTGGCGGATCCGAGCAAGATGCTGGACGATCCGGAACAGCCCGCGGCCTATCTGGCGCAACGCGAATTAACGACGCTCTTGCCCACCACGGCGTATCCGTTCCCATCCGGCGCCACTTTGGTGCGCGGTGTGGTGAGCGGCGCGGGCGTGGCGCTGGCCGGCGCCCTGGTTACCACGGCTTTGGTGGCGCAGCCGGGGCAATTCCCGGTGGTGGTGATCAGTCCCGGCGGACAAACTTCCGCCGCGCAGAATCTTACCGTGGTGAGCACGCCGGTGATCGAATCGTTGGATCCGGCCACTGTCATTGCGGGTAGCCCAGCGTTTACGTTGACGGTGGCAGGCAGCGGATTCGTGCAGGGCGCAGCCGTGAAGTTGAATGGCGCGGCACTGCCGTCGACATTTCTAAGCGCGGCGGTTTTAATGGCGCAAGTCACAGCGGCGCAGGTTGCCGCGGCGGGACAACTCGGCGTGGTGTTGACCAACCCTAACGGAACCGCGTCGAACCAACAGACGTTGACCGTGGCACAGGCGCCCGCGATTTCGTCTATCAGTCCCGCCAGCGTAACTGCCGGCAGCGCGGCGTTCACCTTGACCGTGGAAGGCAGTGGATTCGCGCCCGGCGCGGTGGTGGAATTGAATGGCGCCGCGCTCACCACCACCTTGGTGAGTTCCACGGAAGTATCGGTGCAGGTGCCGGCCGCGCCAGTGGCTGCGGCGGTGCAACTAAACGTAACCGTGGTGGCCGCCGGACCGCCGCCGCAAGTGTCCAACCAGGTAGCGCTCACGGTTGTAAGCACGCCGGTGATCAACTCCCTTGAGCCGGCCGCCGCGATCGCCGGAAGCGCCGCCTTGACGCTGGCCATCCTCGGCAGTGGATTTGTGTCCGGCGCCGTTGCCAAGCTGAATGGCACTGCCCTTCCCACCGCATCGGTGAGCGCCAGCGAGTTGACGGCCCAGATTACCGCGGCCCAAATAGCCAATGCAGGTCAGCTCAGCATTACTGTCGCAAATCCAGCCGGACCTGCCTCGAACGCTCAAAACCTCGCGGTGGACGCCGCGCCGGCGATCAGCGCCATTCACCCGGCGTCGGTGACTGCGGACAGCTCCGCATTCACCTTGATCGTGGATGGCGGCGGCTTCGCTTCAGGCGCCACGGTGGAATTGAACGGAACGGCGCTCACCACCACATTCGTGAACAGCACCGAACTGGACGCGCATGTGCCGCGCAGCGGCTATACCACGGGCAGCGACGGGACTTTCGTATTGTTCTTCGACAATATCATCGGGCGCAGCCAAGCGGTGACGCTGATCGTCACGCATCCCAGTTTCCCTCAGCCGAAATTGGTGAACGTCACCGTGCTGCGTGGAGCCACGGTTTCAGTGGACATCGACATGAGCTCGTAAACAGTAAGGAGAATGCATGGCAACCTACACATATCCTGGCGTATACATTCAGGAAACCAACACCGGCAACAAACCGATCGAAGGGGTGTCCACCAGCATCGTCGGGTTCCTCGGAATCGCGGAGCGTGGCCCGGTTATTGCCACCTTTATCACCAGCTACGCCGATTTCGTGCGGGCGTTTGGCTCTTACTATACCGACAGTCAAAGCAATCAAGCTTACTTGGCCTACGCCGTGGAAGGCTTCTTCCTGAATGGCGGCCAGCAATGCTGGATCGCGAGAGTGGCTTCGCTCAAGGCTACCGCGGGGTCCGTCACCACCGCGGTCTCGGGCGGCAGCGGAAGCATGACCATCAACGCCGCGGGTCCGGGAGTATACAGCGGGCAGATCGGTTATTTAATCAGTGGCACCGGCGTGAGCGGATCAAACCTCTTCAAGCTCACGGTATTCTACTGGTCTTCCGCGGCGGATGCCACCAAGGCCGTAACGGCTTACAACGCCGCGGTGAGCGCCACCAATCCGAACCCGCCTTTATCGCCGGTGCCCACGCAGGTAGAAGTATTTGACAGCCTCTCCGCAATCCCGACTTCGAGCACTTACTACGTCGGAGCGGTAAATGGCGCTTCCAACCTGGTGACGGTGTCTTCAGCAACGGCCGGGGTTCCGGCCAGCACAACCAGCATCGCCTTCCTGGGCAAGGGCAGTGACGGCACGCTGCCGTTGGTGCTGGCGGATTTTCAAGGCCTGCCTACGGACCCGGCCAATCCGTTCACTACTCCCAGCGGCCTTGCGGCGCTGGCGGCCGTGGATGATATTTCGCTGCTGTGCTGCCCGGACGAGAATTCACAGCCGAAGGGCCAGGTAGCGCAATTGCTGCAATCCGTCTGCGAGAACCAGATGGACCGCTTCGCAATTCTTCAATCCGGCCCTCAGGAAGGCAAACCGTCCGGCGTGGTGCCGACGGTTTATTCGGAATATGCGGCCTACTATTATCCCTGGCTGAACGTGGTTGACCCCACCACCAACATTACAACTCTGATTCCACCGGGCGGCCACATTGCGGGAATCTACGCGCGCAGCGATCAAAACGAGAACGTGGCGAAAGATCCCGCCAACGAACAGATTGTGGGAATCGATTCCCTGCAGTTGCCGATCGACAACGGGACGCAGGGCATCCTCAATCCGATCGGCGTAAACTGCCTTCGATACTTCAAAGGGCAGGGAAACCTGGTGTGGGGAGGGCGCACCACCTCGCCCGACCCGGATTGGAAATATATCAACGTGCGGAGGCTTTTCATCTACGTTGAAAAGTCCATCCAGCAAGGCACGCAGTGGGTGGTTTTCGAGCCGAACGACACACCCACCTGGGCGCGCGTCATCCGCAGCGTCAGCGATTTCCTGACCGGATTGTGGATGCAGGATATGCTGCAGGGCGCCACTAAGGAGCAGGCATTTTTCGTACGCTGCGACCTCACCACCATGACGCAAGCGGATATCGACAACGGACGGCTGATTGTAGTGGTGGGTATCGCACCGGTGAAACCGGCTGAATTCGTGATCTTCCAAATCGGCCAATGGACCGGCGGTTCCAGCGTAACCGAGAGTTAGCGGGAAATTGTTCAGGAGAAAAGCATGGCACAACGCACCGATCCTTACTCGCAGTTTAACTTTCTGATCGAAATCGACGGCGTGGTGAAAGGAGGATTCAGCGAGTGCAGTGGTCTGACCACCGACACCAACGTCATCGATTACCGCGAGGGCAACGAAAAGCAGCTCACGGCGCGGCGATTGCCCGGACTGATGAAGTACAACAACATCGTCCTCAAACGCGGGTACACCGCCGACACTTCGCTGTGGACCTGGCGCAAAAGCGTGATTGAGGGCCAAACCAACCGCACCACCGGGTCAATCATCCTGCTGGATGAGGCGCGCAATCCGGCGCTCACCTGGAATTTCCGCGAGGGTTGGCCGTGCAAGTGGGAAGGTCCCGCGCTGAACGGCAAAACCAGCGAAGTGGCCATCGAGACTTTGGAGATTTGCCACGAGGGCCTGGAACTGGCCGACTGATTGAAGCTGAGGGCCGGCTAAGGAGATTGCGCCATTCCCGTTTACGTCACACCCGGCATTTACCAGGCGGTGGTCACGCCTCCGCCGGACGTTCGTCTGGTCCGGACGGACATCGCGGGTTTTTTTGGTTTTACCGAACGCGGCCCGCTGATTGAGGACACGGATGATCCCGGCGTCAAGGTTGAGGCGGCGGTGAAACTCTATTCGTGGAACGATTTTCGTCTGATCTTCGGCGGATTCCTTCCTAACAGCTATCTGGCCTATGCGGTACGCGGCTTCTTTGCCACGGGTGGAACCACCTGCTACGTGGTCCGCGTGGGCGCGGCCGCGTCGCCGCCCGCAACAGCGCTGATGCCTTTGCCCGCGGCGCTGACATCCACGTTGATCGCGAATCTCAGCGCGGGAGTGAATCCCGGACAAAGCCAGATCCAGCTGGATCTGCCGGCCGCGCCCGCCGTAGGAAGCGCTATCGCGATTGGTGATCCGGCCACCAACCAGCTGCTGACGGTAGCGAACCTGGTGGACAGCCAGACCGTAACCGTGCAACCGGGCCTGGCCGCCGCACACGCCGCGGGCGACCCGGTGTATGCGTTATCGGGTCCGGCGGTTACATATCCAATTACATCCTTCGCCGCCGCCACTACTCCGGAACAGAACCAGGTGATGCTGGAAACCTCCGACGTGGTGGTCGTGGGGGCGCTCATCGCGCTGGGCGATCCTCTGACCGGTGAATGTGTGTCGGTCGAGAGCATCGTCGACGACCAAAACATCACCGTGCAACCCGCGCCCCAATCCGTGCACGCCATCGGAGACGCCGTGTTCGCGATATCCGGATCGGCCTTGAGCGCGCCGGCGGCAGCGCTCCAGAGCAATCTGCAGGTGGTCAATGCGGCGGTGTTCGTACAGGGTGACCTGGTCAGCGTGCAGGGAGCGGGCGTCAGCGAGATCCACGTAGTAACGGGTACACCCACGGGCGCGACGATTTCAATTGGCCGGGGTCTCGCGTTTGCTTACGCCACCGGATCGGTAGTGAGAAAATATCCCGCCGCATTGACGGTGAGCGCGCTGAGCCCCGGCGCCTGGGGAAATCGCATCCAGTTGGAGGTTACGCCTCTCGATCCCGGAAATGGAGTGACGCATTTCTCGCTGCGGGTAACGGTGGGGCAAGGCGACGATCCCGCGCAGCCGCCACAGCAGGAGTTCTATCCGCTGCTGTCTTTGGATATAAACGATCCTTCTCCAACGCCCATCTATGCGCCCCAGGTGGTCAACGCGGCATCGCAGCTGATCCAGATCAATCAAACGCCGCCGCAAACTGTTCCCCAACCGATCGCGCCGGGAACGCAGCTTCTGGTGGGCATTGGGCCTTTGGCCACGGGCAACCTGTCCCTGCAAGGCGGATCGGACGGCGCCGACGGAACTAGCGCCGGCACTCAGGATTTTCAGGACGCCCTGGATGTGCTGGGGCTGGTGGACGAAATCGCAATCCTCTGTTGTCCCGATGCAGCCGGTCCGCCGCCGCAGACGCCGGTCGCAACCGTGACGGTTCCAGCTGTTCCGGCGCCATGCAGCCGCGCGTCCGCCGCGCCGCAGGTGACCTTCGCTACAGCAGCGCCGCTCGCGGGCGGTACATGGTCCATGTCCGCGATCCAACAGGCCATGCTGGCGCAGTGCACCCAACTGCAATACCGTGTGGCGGTGCTGGATACGCCTATGTCGTTGCAGCCCGCCCAGGCTTTGACTTGGCTGAATGAACAAGGTTTTATGAGCCCGGCGGCGCGATTCGCGGCCGTCTATTATCCGTGGCTCCAGGTTCCGGATGAGCTGGGAATCCAGGGGCCCAATCGCACCGTTCCACCCTGCGGCCACGTGGCCGGCGCATATGCATACACCGACAACCAGTTCGGAGTGCAAAAGCCGCCCGCGAATGTGGAACTGCAATTCATCTCGGATGTGGAACTGGCGCTCACCAATCAGCAGCAGGGATTTCTCAATCCCGCCGGGATCAATGCCATCCGCGCGTTCGGGGGACGCGGCATCCGGGTGTGGGGCGCGCGGTCTATTGTATCCGCTTCCGAAGATCCCGCGTGGATTTATATCCATATGCGCCGGCTGATGTCGATGATCGAAGATTCGGTTGAAAAAGCGACGCAGTGGGTGGTCTTCCAATCGAACGATGACAACCTGCGGCGGATGGTCACCCACTCTCTCAATGTTTTTCTGAAGGCCATCTGGCTGAGCGGGGGGCTGAAAGGAAGCACCGCCGCGGACGCGTACTTCGTCACCTGCGACAGCACCAATAACCCGCAGAGTTCCATTGATGCGGGCATGCTGGTGTGCCAGGTAGGCGTGGCTATCGCCGCGCCAATGGAATTTCTGGTTTTCGAATTGCGCCGCTCGGTGCAGGGTTCGCAGGTGGTGGAGGCATAAGCATGGGCGCCCTGAGAATCGATCCGCTGGGTGCGTACAACTTTTATCTGACGCTGCTTGATTCCCAATCCCTGGCCGGCACTTTGATCAGCGTGGCGGTGAACTATTTCGTGGCCGGATTTTCCGAATGCAGTGGAATCGACGCCAGCTTTGAAGTGATGGAACTGAAAGAAGGCGGGCTGAACACGCACGTGTGGAAGCTGCCCGTCCGGGCGTCTCATTCCAACATCACGCTGAAACACGGAGCGATCTACGCGTACGACGACTTATGGGATTGGCACTTTAGCTGGGTTCAGGGGCAGGGAACTCGCAAGGACGGCCTGATCGTTTTGAACGACAGCTCCGGGCAGCCGGCCAAGATGTGGAAGTTTTCGAGAGGCATTCCGGTGAAGTGGTCCGGGCCCGCGCTCAATGCTTCACAGAGCAATGTCGCTATTGAATCGCTCGAAATCGCGCACGAAGGCTTGGAGATGGAGTTAGGGATGTAAAGGGGCGAAATATGGCGAATGAACCGAATCAGGTGGAAATCAACGAAGTGCGGACGGACGTGGTGATCACCGAAGGCGTGGGGCCGCTGAGCAAGGCCGACGTGCAACGGCTGGTCTCGCTGGTGTTGGAACAGGTACAGCAGCAGCAATCCATGGACTCGCAGAGGGAAAAAGACACGTCCATTACCAATCGGGTATATCCGCCGCACGTGCGATAACGTTATGCCATTCGTAAAACTCACCATTACCACCGAAGACGGAACTCAGATTCCGGCGCTCTACAATCCCGAGAAATATTCGGTCACCAAGGCCGTGCAATACGCGGAGATCGGGATTCCCGGCCTCGACGAACCGGTGCTGCAGTTTGTCCGCGGGCAGAACGAGAAAGTGACGCTGGACTTATTCTTCGATACCACCGAGCAAGGCATGGTGGACAACGTGGCCGACGTCCGCGATTTAACGGCGGACGTTTACAACCTGCTGAAGGTGGACACCGACACCCACGCTCCGCCGCGATTCACTATTGAATGGGGCAGCGGCAAGTCGCTATTCGGCCAGGGATACAGCACCTCGCTGTGCGTGCTCGAGAGCATGACCGAAGAGTTCACCCTCTTCGCCCCAACCGGTGAGCCGTTGCGCGCGAAACTCACCGTCACCATCCGCATGGCTTCCACCGTGAAGCTGCAGTTTCAGGAGACGCCGCGAAACTCGCCGGACCGTACCAGGATCGTGATGGTGGTGCAGGGGCAGCGCCTCAGCGACATCGCCTATCAGCAGTATGGCGACGCCACCCAATGGCGGCCCATCGCGGATGCGAATCAGATTGCCAATCCCCGCTTTCTCGAGCCTGGAACCACGCTCTCCGTGCCCAGCCTGCCGGGAGGAACCACGTAAATGACCAGCGCTCCCACTGGTGTTCAGCCTGGCACGCCTCCGCAGAACTTGTCGTCCCTGGACGATTTTTATGTCCCGGCTTATCGCGTTTTGCTGAAGGGCGTGCCGCAGCCGCACCTGGAGCAGGACATCCTGAGCGTGACATTCAGCGACAGCCTTACCGATGTGGATTCCGTCGATTTAGTGGTAAACAACTGGGACCCTGGCGACCCCATCCCCGGCCAGGCCGTGCAGGGCCGCTTCCGCTATCACAACACCAATGTTTTCGATCCCTGGCAGGACATCGAAGTCTCCATGGGCTATTACCGTCAAGGCCAAGACAATTTGCAGCAGATGCTGGTGGGCGAGATCTCCACCATGTCGCCCAGCTTTCCGGCTTCCGGCGGGTCCACGCTGAACGTCCGCGCGCTGAGTTTCCTGCACCAGTTCCGCACCCAACAGAAGACTTTGCAATTCAAAAACCTGACGGACTCGGAAATCGCCAAGAAGATCGTGGACGACATCAACACCGACGTCAAGAAAAAACTCAGCAAGATCACCATCCAGATGCTGCAAAGCGAGGTGGACAGCAACAAACAGCAGAATAACGAGCAAGTGCGGCCGTTTCTCGAGATGCACAATCAGTATTCCATCGTGTTCCTGATGCAGCGATCGCGCGACATCGGCTACGACATCTCCATCGATGACCAGGTGGACAGCAGCGGTATGCGGACCATCACCTTCCATTACCAGTCCAGCGCCGCTGTGCTGCGTCCCGCTTACGTGCTCGAATGGGGCAAGAATCTGATCAGTTTTCAACCCACGCTGCAAACCGCCAGGCAAGTCAACGCGGTTACGGTGACGGGTTGGAACGTGCAGACTAAGAAGCCCATTTCCGAGACCGCCACGCGCGCGGATCTGGTGGCGAAGGGGGAGAAGGTGGTAGCGCCGGAAGATCTGGGCGTTACCGAAAATCCGTTATCCCAAAAGATCGAGATTGTAGTGGATCGCGGTTTTCGCGACCCGAACGAAGCGAAGCAGGTGGCCGAGAAGACGCTGCGCCAACTCGCGCAGGGCTTCGTCGAAGCCAAGGGCAAGACCATCGGTTTGCCGGATCTGCGCGCCGGAAGCAAGGTGAACATTTACATGTACCCGCTGGACGCGCCGCCTCCGCCGCCGCCCAAAGACCGGTTTTCCGGAACCTATCAGGTGACGTCCACCACGCACACCATCAACGAAAGCGGGTACACAACGGATTTCAGCTGCCGCATGGAAGCGCAGATCAGCAGTTAGACAGAGAGAGAGGAGGAACAGTTTGGCGATCGTCAGCGGTCTGGTGGTGGGCACGGTAACGGCAGTGGATGTCGGCGTGGTGAAGGTGAACTTCCCCTGGCTCGACGCGAATCACGAGACCGATTGGATTCGCGTGGCCAGCATCATGAGCGGCAACGGCGCGGGATCATTCTTCATGCCGAACGTGCAAGACGAAGTGCTGGTGGGGTTCGAGCACGGCGACACCAGGTTTCCTTACGTGGTTGGATTTTTATGGAATGGCCAGGATCTTCCGCCGGCCACGGATGTGCGCGATCGCATCCTGATGTCCAAGAACGGCCACATGGTTCGATTTCTTGATTCCACGCCTGACGCCGGTAGCAAAGGCGCCCTGGTAATAGAGGACGCCAGTGGAAATCGCATCACGCTGTCCGACGGAAAGGTGGTGGTGCAGAGCACGTTCATGATCGAAATAGAGGCGCCGGCGATTTACCTGCAAGGTCCGGATCTGAGCCCCGACAGCAGCGGCCCACCCCAGAATGCCTGGAAGCGCAGAGTTCTGCCGAACAACAACCCCATCTGAAACGGGTATGCCCAATATTGACATTCCGATCCCGGTAGATCTCAACAAGATGTTTCAGTTCCCGCCTTGTTCGCAGGTGCAGATCACCCCGCCCTCGCCGCTCAAGATCACCCTGCCCACCGGCGGAACGTTGAACGCGTTCTCGGATCTATCGAAAGGAATTCCGAGCGATTGCTCGCTCACCTTCAGCCTGATGCTGCAGATTGCTCCGTTTCTCGCGAGCACCGAATGCCTGCTCAAGGTGTTGGGCTTGATCGGCCCGTTGATTGAATTCGTCAAGGCGGTTCCGGATCCGATCAAACTGGCCAGTACCGTCCCGAAATTTCTCAAGGCCGCCGAAGCCGTGATGCCCTGCGTCGCGGTGGTAACCGGCCTCGGCATCATTCCGTTTCTGAAAGACCTGATCTGTCTCATCATCAAGGCGCTGAACTGTTTTCTGGGCCAGATGAAAACGCTGCTGGGCGTGATGAGCGGGCTGTCCATCCGGCTAGCGTCGGCGCAGGCCGCGGGCGACAACGATCTGATCAGCGCCATTCAATGCGAACAGAACAACGCGCAGGCCCTGGCGTCGAATATGACCGCATCCATTGAGCCCATTGGCGTCATTCTGCAGCTGGCCGGAACCATTTTTGGCATCGCCGGAATGCAGCCCATCACCTTGCCCGCGGTGGGATCCGCGACCGACCTGGAGTCCCTGAATACTTTGGTCCAGACCATTCAGGGCGTGGTGGGCACGCTGCAGATTGCGGCGGATGCACTGGGAGGGTGCGGCTCATGAACGGCAGCGGCATCATCGGACAAGGCTGGAGTTTTCCCATCAGGATTAACGCCAAGGGAGGGCTGGATTGGTCAACCGGTCCGGACCGCATCCAGGCCGCGATCTGGATTGTTCTTTCCACCTCGCTCGGCGAGCGGCTTATGCGTCCCACGTTCGGTGCGGGCATAAAAGACTACGTTTTCGAATCCAACAGCGATATGGTACGCGCCCGCCTGGAAACCGCAATTCAGAATGCTCTCACCGAATGGGAGCCGCGCATTCAACTAGTCTCGGTGCAGGCCAGCGCATCTCCCGATCAGGACAGCCTGGTGCTGGTTTCCATCGATTACCAGATCCGCGACACCAATGAGCTCTACAACATGGTTTATCCATTCTTTTTGACCGAGGGGACAGTCTGATGCCGCTGCCCAATATCCAGCTGGACGACCGCAGTTTCGAAGATCTGGTAACAGAGCTGCGCCGCCGCATCCCGGCCTACACGCCAGAGTGGACCGATTTTAACGAGAGCGATCCGGGAATCGCCCTTATTGAGCTTTTTGCCTGGCTGGCGGACATCCTTATCTATCGCATCAACCAAATCCCGGATAAGGCGTATGTGGCGTTCCTGGAGCTATTGGGCATTCAGCTCGGCCTGCCCGCGCCTGCCCAGGCCTACCTCACCTTCACGCTCACTTCGAGCGACCTGCCTTTTGCGGTGGTGATCCCGGGCGGAACTCAAGTGCAATTGGCCAACGCTTCCACAGGTCCGGTGATTTTTGAAACCACCGACAATCTCTACGCCGCCGGGGCCACGCTGGTTGCCGTACAAACGTTCGACGGCTCGCGTTATTCGGTGGTAAATAATTTCAATCCAGTAGATGGCAGCACCTATTACGCATTCAGTCAATTTCCGCAGGCCGGCGCGGCGTTGTATATGGGATTCGACCGGGCCTTCCCGGCTACGGGCGGCTATCAATATCCGCTGACAATTCTGGTAAGCACGCCATCGGTCACGGGCTCAGCTCAAGGTGGACAGAGTTCGCTCAGCGCATCGCCGCCGGTCATTGGAATTTTGGAATACTCGACGGCCAGCGGATGGGGAACGGTCACCGTAGTGCAAGATGGAACGGCGGCGCTGACGCAATCCGGCGTGATTCAGTTTCAAGCGCCGGCGGACTGGGCCGCGGTGCAATACGGGGCGCTTCGCAAGAGCACGGACCCGTCGCTGTACTGGATGCGGTACAGGATTGCGCAGTTGCTTGGCCCGGGATACCAGACGCCGCCGCAGCTTACCAATATTCTCATCAACACCATCACCGCGCTGAATGCCGTCACCGTCGAAGGCGAGCTGCTGGGCGCAAGCAACGGCATGCCCAACCAAACCTTCCAGATGGCGAATTTTCCAGTGCTGCCCATCCCCCCCTCTGTGACCGGCATTGTCCAGGTGGATGAAGGCGACGGCAACGGATATACCCTCTGGACCCAGGTGGAAGATTTTTCAAATTCAGATCGCAATAGCCAGGTCTACACTCTCGATTACTCGACCGGAACAGTGGCGTTCGGCGACGGTGTCAATGGCAAGATCCCGCACTGGTTGTCATCGGACGGTTCCAATCTCGAGCCCGCGGACCTTCCCAACATCCAGGTGACCGAGTATCAATATGGCGGCGGTTCAGCGGGCAATGGCGGCGCGAACAGCATCACTTCGCTGATCAACACGGTTCCTTACGTCGCCAGCGTTACCAACCTGCTGCCATCCGTGTTGGGCGCCGATGAAGAAACGGTGGAGCACGCCGAGCGGCGCGCGCCGCAGGCCATCCGTACACTTTCGCGCGCCGTGACTCCGGACGATTTTGTGAGCCTGGCGCTGCTTACTCCCGGCGCGAACATCCAAAGAGCCACCGCTATACCGCTGCAGCTGCCGCAGACCCAGGTGGTGCGCGCCGCCGACGGTTCGGTGATCACGCCTCCGCCGGCGCCCGGCGTGGTTACCGTGATTGTGGTGCCGTCCGGCCCCAATCCGCAGCAACCCATCGCCAACGATCAAACCATGGCGGCCGTCGCTCAATATCTGGATCAGTACCGTTTGGTTACGACGGAGCTATACGTCACCACGCCGGTATACCGGTTGGTGGAAATTCAGGCGCAGGTGACGGTCGATCCGGGCTCCGATTCGGGCGCCGTGGAAACAGCGCTGGAAGCGGCCCTGCTGGCTTTTTACAATCCGCTCACCGGCGGACAATCCGGCACCGGTTGGGATTTTGGTGGAACCATTTATGTCTCGGATGCATACCGGCAGATTCTGGATGTGGACGGCGTGGAGCGTATCGAGGGAGCGATCGACATCTACGTGGATGGCCAGCTTCAGCCGCAGGACCAGGACATCGCGCTGCAGCCGTTCGAGCTGGTTTATTCCGCCAATCACACCTTGGATGTGAGTTACGCGCAATGACACCGGCCCGCAACCAGCATTGGCTTCTGGACTCCGTCGCGGGTTGGCAGATGGCTTTGAGCACCGGGACGTATCTCACTCCTGTGAACGGCGACATTACCCTGAACCCGCTGCCCGCCAGCGCCATGTTCCTGGATAGCAGCCTGGTTTCGGGCATCAAGTGTCCGGTGGCGTTGGCCGGCGATGCCCGCGGCAGGATGTTGGTGTTAGATGCCAGCACGGATCGCGTGACGGTGCTGGATCTGAGCGCTAAGCGCGCGCAAATCATTGACGCCTTCGGAGGCCACGGTGCGGCGCCGCGGCGTTTCAACGCTCCCCGATCGCTCACGGTATTGCGCTCCGGCGCGATCGCGGTTGCCGATACCGGAAACGGGCGCGTCCAACTCTTCTCAGGCCCTCCTTACGTGCTGCTGCGGGTGTGGGGCGCGCCCGATTTCGCGATCAAGCCGTGCGCGGTGGCTAGCGACCATTGCGGCATCGTGTACATCCTTGATCGAAAGACCCGCAGCATCTTGAGAGTCCGCGCCGGCGGGGAGTGGCTGGCTCCGGTGGGCGCGGGCGTTTTGACTGATCCGGTAGAGCTGGCCGTAAGCGCAGACCAAACTCTGGCGGTGGTAGATGGACGCGGCGCGAACGCGAGCATCGTAATGTTTCCCGCGAATGGCGGCAAGCCGCTACGTTTGAATCTGGCTCAATCGCCGCTCAGCCTGGCGTTCGACGCCGCGGGCAATCTGTACGCCGGAACCGGCAATGCAATTGTCTCGAAAATCGTGCCGGACTCCACGCAATTGAGCGGCTGGTCCGCCGCGGGCGATGGCGTAAGCGACGTGGACGGGTCCATCGCAAAAGTGGCCTGCATCAATGGACCGGGCATTGTCGCTATCCTGAACAGCTCCACGGCCGGTTCCGCTCCACGCCTGTTCTCCATGGATCCGGCTGGGGCGTACCCGCAGATTCCCGGCTCATTCACCACCAATCCGTTGGACAGCTACATCGAGACCTGCTCCTGGCATCGCGTGCAGGTGCGGGGCATGGTGCCGGACGGAACCAGCCTTACCATCGCCAGCCAGACCAGCGACGACAACGTCAACTGGACGCCTTTAGTCCCCTGCGCCGTGTTGGGAGGAAACGATCCGGATTGTCTGATCCAAAGCGCCCCAGGGCGCTATCTGCAACTCTGCGTCACGCTGCAATCGAGCGGCGCCGCTACGCCCGTGGTCCATGCGCTGCAGATCTTTTTCCCGCGCCAGAGTTATCTGCAGTATCTTCCTTCCGTCTTCCAGGATGATGACCAAAGCCGCTTGTTCCTGGACCGCTTCCTTTCAATTTTCCAAACTACGTTCGATAATCTGGATGCTTTCCTGGACAATCTTTGGCAATTGTTTAATCCCTACCTGGCGCCGGTCACAGTGTTCCCGTGGCTGGCCGCCTGGATGGCGCTGCCGCTTGATCCCGGATTGACCCTGGCCACGAAGCGGCAGCTATTGAAGACCGCGTTCCAGACATACCTGAAGCGCGGCACGGTGTCGGGCCTCGAACAGGTGATTGAAGCTTATACCGGCGTCGCGAACATTCAAATTCTGGAGTACTATCGTCTGCGCAACTGGACGGCGCTGCCGCTTGAGGGCGGCCTCTCTCAAGGCGCGCGCTTGTGGAGCAGCAACTTCTATGCGCGGTTGCAGGTGGGCATTTCTTCCACCATCGGCGCATTCCAGTTGACCAATGCGCCGGAGCCCGGCTCGGAGCCGTACGATTGGGGCGCGAATCAATTCAGCGTGTCTTTTCCAGCCAATCCCTATACCGCCCAGAGCACCACCGCGCTAGTGGAGAAGATTCTAAATCGCGAGAAGCCGGCGCATACGCAGGCTTTCCTGTGCCCGATATTTCCGCGTTTGCGCGTCGGCGTTCAAGCCACCCTGGGCGTGGATGCCTACGTGGGCAAAGCCAACGCAATGATTCTCGGCAAGCTGGCCACGCTGAGTTATGACGCAGTGCTGGCGCGCTCACCCCTGGAGCGCGACACCCAAGCGCTGGGGCTGAGTTTGTATCCGCGTCTGGGGGTAAACGCGAAGATTCTGTGAAGGAGCAAGGCATGCAACGAAGCAACAAGAATGGTTCCCCAACGGCGGTGGCGACGCCTACCGCGCCTTGCCCGCCGTGCGAGATCCCGGGCTTCTGCCGCAGCTATTTCTATACCGGCAAGCTGCTGACCGAAGGCGATCTCAACCGCGAGCAACGCTACATGATAGACAAGCTGCGGCTGCATTACACGGCCCTGCATGGATGGGGCGTGGCTTGCGGCCTCATGGTGCGGCCGCATCCGGATTGTCCGGACCGCTTTGTGGTGACGCCGGGTTTGGCGGTGGATGATTGCGGCCGCGAGATCCGCGTGGTGAAGGAATGCGTCACGCTGTTCCCCGCGCCGCCCGCACCGGTGCGCGATCCCTGCCCGCCGGAGCCGTGCGAAGAAGACGAAGAAGACCAACCTTCCGAACCGCGCGCGGATGCGCCGCCGAAGCCTAGAGGGCAGACGTACTACGTTTGCATCCGCTACCACGAATGCCAGGAAGATTTCATGCCGGTAATATTCGCGGATTGCTGCGGATCGTCGAACCAGCCCAACCGCGTATGCGAATGCGCCACCATCGAACTCTTAGCGGAGCCACCGGAATGCCTGCAGGAGATTGAGGAGCACCGGCGCCGCCGGGGTGAAGGAAATTGCCATGAGTTGTGGGAGCGCCTGCCGGAAAAGTGTCCTCCCGGCGGCCGGGTGTGCTGCATTCCCCTGGCCATAATTCGTGACTACGTTTATTGCGAGCCGCTGACCGAAGCGATGATCGACAACGCCATTCGTCCCGTGCTTTCGAGCGTTCCCCGGCTCGAAGAGATGATCCACTGCATTATGGATCATCTCCCCAAGCATGCCCGGCTCACGCACATCACGCGCTATCACTGGGATCACGACCGCGAGTATCACCACCGGGAGTTTCTGCACGAGTTTGTCGGTACCCATGAATCGCCCAGAGGGTTCAAAATTGAGTTCGACCACCGGGTCCATTCCAAAGGCCTGAACAACCGTACGTTCCAGGCGATGATCGTGCGTGAGCCCAGGGAGGGGCATGAGGGGCGGCACCTGGAGATCGCGCCCGCCCGCGTCACGCGTAGCGAAGACGGGCAGCATTGCACGCTGCACATTAATCCGGAATACGCGCAGCGCTACTTGCACGAACATAACTTCGACGTATTTATCACCCTGCGTTGCGACAAGGTGATCGACGAGTTCGGGCTGCCGGTGGACGGCGACCTGCTGGCCATGCTGCATGAGGATGAGGACCGCGAATATGTCTTGCGGCATCCCACCGGCAACGGTATTCCCGGCGGCTTGTTCGAAAGTTGGATACGAGTCCGGCGGGAGATATGAGCGCGAAGCGCATGGAACGGAGACCATCATGACAACTACAAAAGCGACCACCACTGCTACCGCCGCCCTCACCTCCTCCCAGCCCTGCGGTTGCGGCTGCGGATGTCAAGAGCACGGCGTCCCTACGGAAGGTTGTTGCAAGCTCACCTGCTTTGAACGTCCCGCTTATTTCTGCGGACAACTGCTCTCCGACGCCGATCTCACCTTGCAGGAGACTTATTTCCGCGAAAAGAACAAACTGTATCACCGGGCTTTAGACGGTTTCGGCGTGGTGTGTGGTCTGCGAATGCAGTGCGATTGCCATTGCAAAGGCCACATCATCATCGGGGATGGCTACGCTATCGATTGCTGCGGCAATGACCTGGTAGTCTGCGAGCCGCGCAGTTTCGATGTCATCGGCGAGCTGCGCAAAAAGAAATGGCTGGTGGAGATTCCGCGAGACCCTTGCCGCGAGCGCGACCATCCCCGGGACCAGGGCAATGAGCGCGATCCCGATGAAGAGTGCATATCCAAACATTGTTACTACATTGGAATATGCTACGCCGAAGAACCTTCCAACTATGTCGCGCCTTATACGACGGAATGTTCGCCGGCGCCCGGCCCCTGCCAACCTACTCGCATTCGGGAAGGCGTGCGCTTCGAGATTTACGATAAGCCGCCCTGCCGTCCCAATCCCCTGGATGAAATCGAAAAGCGGATCGAGCGCTGTTTCCGCATCTTCCGGGAAGGCGCATTTTCAAAAGGACTGGAACAGATTGCGCCGGGCATCCTGGAAATCCTGTCTTGTGGTCCCGAGAAATGGGACGAGCCGCCGCGGCAGCGGGCGCACCAGTCATTCAGTGAACTGCAAGGCCTCTTCCTGCATCAATTGCGGATTTGTCCGGATCAATACAATTGCGACCTGGAACATGAAGTGTGCAAGATCAGGCCGCCATCCCGCGACGGAAATGACCAGTACACCACGCCGCGTGAAGCGTTCACCCGTCTGCTGGAATTGATCCAGAAGTACGTCTTCAGCTGCGTGCTCGCTCAGTTCGCGTTTCCGTGTCCGGAGCCGCCGGACCCCTGCTGCGTGCTGATCGGCAGCGTGGAAGTGGTAAACGGCCGGCTGACGCGGGTAATCAACTATCCGCGCTGGTATCTGTGGTGTTTCGCCAACTTCTTCGAAGTCTTGATTTACACGCTGGCGAATGAAGCGGCCTGCCCCAAGGATGCCAAGGCGCCGGATCCGCTGCGGGATGAGCCTTTGAAACGCCGTCCGGAAGGATGCTGTCCGGAATTCGAAGTGGATGTGTGCGAATTCCTGAATGTGTTCGTCGTCGAGAAACGCGCCTCCGAATATGCCGCGCTCACTTCCCTGCGGGCTTTCCAAGCCGTGCACAAGTCGCTGGTGGCGGGGTTTGATTTCATGAAACCCCACGGGGTTGCGCCGGCCGTGTTCAACCATCTTCCGCTGGACTCGGCGCAAAAGATCGCGAAAGCCTTCGGCTTCAGCCTGGAAGCGATCAGTGAACCAGGCCCCGGTGAGCGCGACGTATTCAGCGCCTTCGCTGACAATGCCATCCATCGAGGGGGAGATCCTCTGGTCTACAAGAGCGAGGGAAATGAGGTCACCTCCGCCACGCGGCTGATGGGAGGGTCGGCTCGCGCGGTTGGCCCATTTACGTATCAATACATTTCGGATTTGCAGCAGAAACTGGAAAACGCTAAAACGCTGGAGGCACGGCTCGAGAAATGCGAAGCCGAAATCGCCGCCCTGCGGAAGGGAGAAACGCAGTGAGCGTTATCGACCGCGTGCGCTATTACGACGGCGAGTTTTTGCGGGCCTTCGATTTCGGCGACGAGCAGACTTATCACCTGGAGATGCGGCGGCGTTTGAACCGCTATCTGCATCTCCATGGGATCGTGCAGGGTCTGCAGTTATACTCGGACCCGACCGCCCCGGTGGTTCAGGTGTCCATTCTTCCCGGCCTGGCCATTGATGCGTTCGGCCGCGAGATCTATGTGTTCGCGCCCTACACCTTCGGCGATGCGGATATCACCGCGAATCGCATTTCCACCTCTAAGAATTACGATGTATGGCTGCGCTACAACAAGACCGTGAGTACGCCTCCATCGGCTGGATACTCGCAGTGCAACCAGACCAACCAGTACACACGCTGGATGGAATCCTTCAGCGTAGTGCTGCTCCCAAGTCCTTCGAATCCCTTCACGCCTCCCGCTTTCTCCGATGACGATACGGACAATCCGAGCCAGGACCAGGTAGGCGTCCTGCTCGGCACTATTTACGTGGACCCGGCCAACCCCACCAGTCAGTTCTCGAACCCCGTATTTCATCACCGGCATTTCCTCGGAATCATTGCGCAGCGCATAGCGGCTCCTCCGGGCTACGATGCCACCGGTAGGTTCAACTTTCCCGTCAAGCAGTCCGCGTGGAATCCCGCCGTGTCGCTCGAGATTGAGCCCAACATCTTCGCCGGCCAGAACCTGATTCTGGGGTCGGATTTCGATCTGACCAAGACCAGCGGTGGCGTTGCCATCAACACCACACCCACGGCCACCACCAGCCCCGGAGGCAGCGCGAAACTCGCCGGGGATTTATTTGTACAGGGAAATATCTACTCCTTTCTGCCGGACCCCGTAAAACCTCAGTGGCTCGGGCTCGAAAACTACGTGCAACAGCTTGTTCAGCAATTTCTGCCGGAGATAGTGTTGGGCAGCAGTGGAATTGTACAAGTAAAGACCGATGCGACCGCCAAGTACAGCGGCGCCTATGCCACCGACACCACGCCCATATCAGTCAGCACCACCAGGCTCAAGAGCGTCAGTTCATCCGTCGTCATCGCCAGTTTTTCGCAGGTCGAGACCACCGACGCAACCACCTTCGGGACCTTGTTTGGTACCGGAGCGATTCAACTGAGCATCCTTACACCTCCGACTGCGGTGTTTACAGGTCAGAATGGCACGGTCAACGTCAGTTGGCTGGCTGGGCCCGCATCGGGCGGCCCGCCGCCTACGCAGTGCGCCATCGACAATTTCACGATTTCGTGCGTCGTCATTTGCTTCCCATAGATCATGCCGCTGCGCATCGGCCAATTCGTCACCAACTGCCACGTGCCACGCCGGCATCAGAAGCACGTGGACCTTGTGGACCATCTGGCGCGCGGGCGTTTTGCCGCCGACCTTGCGGGACATCTCGGCCCCAGCCTTTCACGCCAACCGGCCATTGTACGCATCCGGCTATTGCCGCTGCGCGTGATAATTCCCGCGGGCGAACTGAGTGAAGACACGCTATCCCGCGCCTGGACCCAGGCCTTCAGCAAAGCGCTATTCACCGCGTTGGCGTATCCGGCGGGCCGGGGACCGTTCGAAGTGTTTCGGGCCGGCTCGGTTGCAAATTTTGTTGCCTCCGCGATTCGAGATCTGCTGGAAGGCACGGCCCGTTCGCAATGGCAATATGCGGAGTTCGAAGAAATGTTCCGTCTGGGCGCTACGCCAGCGGCTCTGGCGCTACTCTGCGCGTGGCCGCAACAGACGCTCGGAATTCTGCTGGAACTCGCGCGCGCCGGCGTACTGGGCCGCGTGCTGGCGCGGTTCGATGAACTGGCCATGGAGCGGCTCTTCGCCGTGCTGGCGCGCCCGGTGGATGCGGACCCGTCGGCGCTCTCGATTGAGGATCTGATCGCCGCGGCCAATCTGGCGCTCCGGCATGCGCCCGAGAAGTTCGTGTCACTGCGCACCAGAAGCTATGCTCTACGGCTGTTTGTTGAAGCTCGTGAACGGGGGGAACCCGCACCATCGCCCCGGGCGCTCTTCCATAGTCTGCTGGCGCTGGCCATTCTGTTGAGTGAGGATCTGTCTTTTCTCTCGCCGGCTTCGCGAGACCAGGTTGCGTCGAGACGCCTCCCGGCCGCCGTTACCGCCGTCTTCCAAACCATCGCGCAACAAGCGCGCGCTTGGCCGCCGCCTGCCCCACTGGCTCAGTTGAGTGAAGCGCTAAACGAACTTCGCGGGAAACTCAACATACCAGCGTCATCCGCCGCGGGCCTGGCGGCGCGCTGGGTTTCAAGCGAATGGTGTGGCCTGTTCTTTCTGGCGGGCACGCTGGAACAGCTCGGCTGGCCGGCCGCCTGGAAACATTTGAGTTATTTTCAATCCGGCGGAATCCAATGCCTGCTGGCCGGCCTGGCGTTGTCCATCGCCAACAAATTCGAGGTGAAACCGCGCGAACTGGAGCCCGGCATCGCGCTATTTTCAGGTTACGGCGATCAGCCGGATCTGGCGCATCTGCATCGAGTGTTTCTCGAATATCCGAAGAGCGCCAGGCTGGAAGTGTTGCGCGCCGCGGCAGCCGGCGAGGACGCTGCAGCCGATTGGGCCGGCACATTCGACCGGCTGGCTCAAGTGCTTTTGCAGAACTTTGCAGCGCGGCTGCGGGGCTTTCGTCAAGCGCAACGCCCGGCTGTTGTACGGACATTCCTGGCGCGGCCCGGGCGCATCCGCATTGAATCGGACCGGCTGGTGGTCGCGCTGGAGCCAAGCCCATTCCACGTGGTGCTGCACATCGCCGGGCTGGATTCGCCGCTGGATGGGCTTTCCTGGATGGGTGGCCGCCGTCTGGAATTCGAGATCGGAAATCTTTGATGGAACCCTACCGCGACAGCATCGAGCATCTCACCGATGAGCTGAAGCGCGTGGATCTGATGATTCGCCGCGCTCTCACCATCGCGCGCCAGCAGCATCCGAAAACCGCCGAGGAATACCGGGGCCTGGTGATCTCAGAACCCGAGATCGAAGGGTTGCTCGAATCCGGCGAGTTTCTGCAGCACCACTGGCGCCAGCAGGATTCCGTCAAAGTCAAGCTGGAACCCTTCGACGAGAAACTGGAGCAAGCGCGCAAGGATATCGACGAGCGGCGCGAAGCAACCTCAAAAACGGGCCACCGGCTGGCTTTGTCTTACGTGGCGGAGCGCTTCGGGCTGTCCGCCGCCGAAGTGGATCTGCTGCTGGTGGCGCTGGCGCCGGAGCTGGAGCCGCGCTACGAAACGCTGTACGCCTATCTGCAGGACGACGTCACGCGGCACAGGCCCAGCGTGAACCTGGCCATGAATCTGATATGCCGCAGCGATCGCGAGAAGCTGTTCGTGCGCCGGTTCTTTGCGCCCGGCGCGCCGCTGATGCACTTCCAGATGCTGGAGCTGCAGGAGGAACAGCATGATCGCCAGCCTACGCTGCTGCGGAAGTTTCTGAAGATCGAGGATTCGCTGCTGCGCTTTTTGTTGGAGCATGCGCCCGCCGCGCTGCCTCTCGGTTCGTTTGTCACCCCGCGCACCACCATTGACGCGCTCGAACTGGATGACGCCACACGGACGAAACTGAACAACCTGGTGGAATCCCTGGAGCGGGCGGGGCTCTCGAACGCGGTCGTGCGCGTGGTGGCGGAGACGCGGCAGCAGCAGGAGGCAGCGGCTGAGGCGCTGGCCCAGGCGCTGCACAAGCCGCTGATCACCGTGCAGGCGGCCGATCTTGAAAGCGGCGGCACGCGGGTGAATGGAATGGTCCGCGATGCCGCGCTGCTGGACGTCGCACTGGCTATTTTCGCTTCCGATGCCGCGCCGCCCGCGCCGGAAGAACATCCCCAGCAGTCGCGGCAGCCGGCGAGCTTCTGGCCGGCGCTTGAAAATATGCCCGGGTTGGTTCTCGCCCTTGGCCCGGCCACGGCGTTTCCGGATCTGCCGTTCGATGCGCGGATCTGGAGAATAGAGCTCGCGCCGCCCGATTTCAACTTGCGCCAGCACAGCTGGCAAACGGCGCTGGCGGGAGTGGGGACCGATGCGGACCCGGACCGGCTGGCTGACACATTCCGCTTCGGCGGCCCGCGCATCCGGCAGGCCAGCACGCTGGCTTATTCGCTGGCGGCGTTGCGCAATCCCTCCAACCCGGCGCCCACCATGGATGACTTGCTGCAGGCCGGCCGATCCTTGAGCGCACCCAATCTCAGCCGCTTCGCAACCATGATCCAACCGCGGTATGACTGGTCCGATATTGTGCTGCCGGATGAGAAGCGGCAGCAGCTTCAGCATCTGGCCACCCGCGTAAGACACCGGCGCACCGTGCATGGAGACTGGGGGTTCGGCGCCAAGCTTTCGCGCGGCAAAGGGCTCAATGTTTTGTTTACCGGCGCATCAGGCGTAGGAAAAACCATGGCCGCGGAGGTGCTGGCGCATGAGCTGTCGTTGGTTCTGTTTCAGATCGATCTCTCTACCGTGGTCAGCAAATATATCGGAGAGACCGAAAAGCACTTGAGCGCGATCTTTGAGGAAGCCGAAATGAGCCAGAATCTGCTGTTCTTCGACGAAGCCGACTCGCTGTTCGGAAAACGAACCGATGTGAAGGACGCGCACGATCGCTACGCGAATCTGGAAGTGAATTACCTGCTGCAGCGCATTGAGCAGTACGAGGGGTTGGTGGTGCTGGCTACGAATATGCAGCGCAATTTGGACGATGCCTTTCTGCGGCGCATGCAGGAGGTAATTGATTTTCCTTTTCCAAACGAAAAGCTCCGCGAGCGCATCTGGCGCCGGCACATGCCCGCGGACGCGCCGGTGGCCAAGGATATCGACTACGGGTTCCTGGCGAAGCAGTTCAAGCTGAGCGGCGGCAATATCAAGAATGCCGTGATGACCGCGGCGTTCCAGGCAGCCAGCCAGGGTAAGAAAATTGGGATGGCGGAGATGATTCTTGGCGTGCGCAGCGAATTACAGAAGCAGGGCAAGCTGGTGATGAAGAGCGATTTTGGAAAGTACTTCCAGGCTGCCCAGCCGGCTGTCGAAGACACGGGAACCTGACACGCCATGGGCGCCGCCGCTGAAGCAGTATCGCTCCAGAAAGACACGGAGTCGCGGGGTCCGGAGACTGCCGCGGCGCCATCCTCACCTGGGCCGGCATACGATCCTTTTGTAGACCGGTTTTTTCAAGGCGCGCCCGCTGAACCTCCCGACGCGGCCGCGCGATCGCTATCGAAGCGCAGCCTGCAGGCGCCCGTGCTGCAGCGCGCCCAACGCCTCTACGGGAATCGCGCCGCGCAGCAGATTGTCACGCGGTCGCGCATCCTGCAGCGCAAGTGCGATTGCGGCGGTACATGTTTGAAGTGCCAGGATGAAGAGCAGCAGCGTGTGCTCCAACGCAAATCCGGCGGCAGCGATGCGGCCGGATTCGATGGGATTCCGGCAACGTCTGGAGAGCCGCTCGGCCCACACGCCAGGCGGCCTCTCGAGGCGCACTTCCAGACGGATCTATCTGAGGTGCGCGTTCACACCAGTGCCGCTGCCGCCGATTCCGCCAGCCGCTTGGACGCGCTGGCATATACGGCCGGGCGGGACATCTATTTCGCCTCCGGAAGATACGCGCCGGCCAGCACGGACGGCCAGCGGCTGCTGGCACATGAAGTGGCGCACGTGGTGCAGCAAGGCGCTGGTAAGCAGCCGGCGGTGGCGGCAAAATCCGCCAGCGGAGTGAAGATCGGCGCTTCCGATGACGTGCTGGAGACGGAAGCGGACGAGGCCGCTGAGGAATTCTTGAAACGGCCGCAGCCGGCCATCCAGCGGCACCCGGCGTTCCCCGCGCTCAACGCTCGGGCGTTCGGTTGGCTGCAGCGGCAAGCCGCGGCGCCTGCGGCCAAAGCACCGGCCGGAACGGTACCGGTGGGCGCTTCAAATCCCATCGCCCGCTATGCCGGCCTGGTATTGGCGCTTGACGATGCCACCTACACATCGCTCTCGAACGCGCTCCGGGCGCGCGAAATCTCGAAAGAGATTCGCAAGCTGGAGGCCACGCCGGGAGACAACGCGGCGCGAATCGGACAGCTCCAGAGAGAACGTCAAAAGCTTGCTACCGGGCCCGTTACAACCGCGAAGATTGCTATTTCCAAACTCGCGGCCACCGACACCATTTTCACGGCCAGTACCGATTTCGGAAAAGAAATCGTCACCGATTTACGCCACAACATTCCAGCCGGCCCGCTGCTGCGCGATGAGACCTTGCAGCGCTTCATGACCCGGAATTATCCCGACAAGTCCACCGCGGAAATCACGGTGCCTGATCCTGCGGGCCAAATGGATTCAGAATCCGTGTTGAATTTCACCGTGAATGGCGTAGCGGTGGCCTCTGCCGATGGATTTCTGCATCTCGGCGAGCTGGATAAGGCGGCGGCGAGCAAACTGGAAAGCATTGCGAACGACGTTCTGCGGGAGGCGGACGCAGAAGGCGAACTTGCCAGCCTTTTGGTTGCCGGCCCCTCCGTCGCCTCCCAGTTCGGCGAGCTGGCTAAAACCATCAAGGCCAGCCCCAAGAACTACGCCCTCGAAGAAGTTGACCAAATGGTGAAAAACGTCGCGCAGATGCAAAAGCGCATGACGGAAATTTCAGCAGACGGATTTGGCGATGAACTGCGGGGATATGCCCAGCAGCTGGACGCCGTCCGCGGCGATTTGGCCATTGCGCTGGCTGCCCTCAAAGAGTTCCAGGGCAAAAACCCCTGCTTGACTGCCGACGAGACGGTCAAAAAGCTGAGGGATGACACCATTCAGCAGTGTGCGGATGGGAACTTGTTCCAATGCGGCATGCTTAGTCCCCCAAGTTCGCCTTCTCTCAGCCCCGATTCGATGGGCATGGATTTCAGGTTGCCCAATGAAGTCGATAATTTCTTCTTCAATCTGTTCACCTGGGGCGCGGGCACGGACATGGATGAGGCGTGCAAAGCCTACCGTACCGGCAAGATCTCGCTCGCTTCCAAGGAGAATCTCACCGAACATGCTTTGTATAAAGCCGGCGTCGCTATTGGATTGTCGGTCGCGGCCAGCTTTTTAGGCGGGTGGTTGGGAGGTATAGCGGGCAAAGCTGTATTTGGAGCGAGTACGCTGGGCGCGGCGCTTACCGCGTCCGCCGGCGCGGGTCTATTCGGAGGCGTCGGCGGGGTGGCTGGGCAGGACATCTACACCTTTACCGCGCAGAGCCTCAGCGATGACAAGGCCGTCCAGCAGTACATGCGCATTCATGCCGTCCAGGATTATCTGAAGGCCGGCGGATTCGGCGCGCTGATGGGACTTCCTTTTGGCGCATTGCATTATTATGGAGCGCCTCCGCCTGCGCTGGACGTTCCGCCATCAGCCGGGAATCCAATCACCCTCTATGACGCCACGGGGCAGAGAATCCAAGTTTCAGGCGGCCAGATTCTTCCTCCGAAGCCCGGCGCTGTTTCGCTCACTCTTCCGGGGGTTCCGGATGTTTCGCCCCAGGGCGGAACGCCACCGAGAATCATTCTGCCATCGCAGGGAGTTCCTCCTCCAGGCTCGGTTCCTCTGCCCGTTCTTCAATCCGCTGAGGCCGGGAAGCTATTTTTCACCGATGCATCCGGCCGTCCGCTCACCGTCAGCCTGGACGGCAAGGGGCAACCGCAAATCAGCCTGCCTTCAGCCACCACGCTGCTGAACGAATCCCGGCTGGTCACACCTTCGGGTACACCAGTTTCGGGACAAGTGCCCGCGCCCGTCCAGCCCCTGCTCGACATGTTCGGAAATCCGATCCAGCCCCCCTCGGGACCCGTGATTGTAGATCTGCAAGCCGGAACGCCGGCGTTTCTGCGGCAGCAGGTAGCGCAGATCCCGGGCGCCAGAGGCGTCGGCGTTGAACCCGGCAACTACCTGCTGGCCTATCAGGGGATTTATCCCTCCAATGTCGATCCGGCGAAGGCACTGTTGGATATGCAAATGGCGCAGATGATTGCGCGCAATTCGCCGGTGTGGCCCGGCACGCCGGCTTGGCAAACGCCGCTATCGGCAATGCCGCGCTTGTTGCCCTGGGAGATGGATCCCGCAACTTATCTTTTCCCCCAGCAGGGCTCCGTCACCATGCTGCCGGATCCGAACAATCCGTTGCTTGGGTCGCCATTTTTCCCCGCGCTCGGCGGAAGGCTCAATCCCCTCATGCCCCGCGAAGTGCCGTTCGGCCTGGGAGACATTACAGGATTCCGCCCGTCGGTACTTCCGGAGATTCAAGGTGTAGACCAGATGTATTTGCGGCGCGCCTTCGGCCTGGGTAATGCGGACGCGGAGACCACCGCCGCGATGGGCCGTCAAATCGCCGTCAATCTCAAGGCGCCGGGTTCGTTTCTCGAGATCCGGGCCACTCGCGCTTCCGAACTTTCTGTCCCCACGCCGGAGAATCCCGGAGCGCTCGATCAGCCCGCCATTATCGCCGAACAGATACCCGGCGCCAAGGTCTATCGTGTTACCGAAGCGCAGATCCGGGTTTTCCAGAGGACCGGCCGATTTCCGCCCGGCCTGGATCCCATCCAGCAAGACATGATTCGCGGCGCGGCCCAGGATGTGCAAGGCCTAGGGAAAGGTGAATATAAGCGGCTCATTCGTATTCGCATCGATGACGCTCCCACACCCACCAGCGTTCCCACAATCCAGCGGCAGTGCGCCTGTGGCGGAACTTGCGCCAGGTGTCAAGCCGCACATCGGGCGAATGAGGAAGAGCAGGTCCGCGTGTTGCAAAGAAGTTCCACGGCCGGCGAAACTTCCGAATTCAACGGTCTTCCCGCCGGTGAAGGTGAACCGCTGGATATGGTCACGCGCCATCCGCTCGAAGCGCACTTCCAGGCCGACCTTTCCGATGTTCGTATCCACACCGGCGCCGCGGCGGCGGATTCCTCCGCAAGCTTGGATGCGCTAGCTTATACCGCGGGACAGAACATTTATTTCGCGCAGGGAATGTATGCGCCTTCGAGCAGCAGCGGCAAGCGCCTGCTGGCCCATGAGGTTGCGCACGTGGTGCAGCAGAGTTCCGGAAAACAGCCCGCCATCGCCACGAAATCCGCGCATGGAGTAAAGATCGGTGCGCCTGACGATCCGTTGGAGACCGAAGCAGATCAAGCTGCTCAGGAATTCATGAGCGCACGGCCGCCGGCCGATCAGGACCAAGACCGGCCGAAGGGGCGCGCACCCTCCGGCAGCGTCCAGACGTTTATCCAGAGGCAGGAAGATTTTTGCGCGCCTGCCGCGCCGGCGCCCCCTGCTATACGCATCGATCCTATTTTTGACCATCCCGGCCCCGATAAGCCTGCCGCGCCCCCGGCCAGAATCCTCAAGACCCTGGACGGCATACAACTCGCCGACGACGAAAGTTTCATGTACGGCCAGATCCAGCAACTGATGGCCAAAGGCGGCGAAGATGCGGCTTACGATTTTCTGAGTGAGCTCGAAAGTTACGCCAACAATCCGGATCCGGAAGAGGACATCGACGGTTACGACTTGATGAAAGTTGTGGCGGTTGTGCGTGCAGTTATCTTGAGCCTTTTTCAGGAGCACTCCGGCGTCATCAACTCTTTCGAAGATGTGGCTGTCGCGAAAGCCAAAGAAACTCTGTACGCCAGCGAGATACAAGAAAGGGCCGAAGCCATCCACTACGGCATCGGATGCAAGCCGCTGGATTACTTATTTAAGCCCGATTCCACCGGCGGCGAGCAGTCCCCGGCAATCGCCGGATTGCAGGCTGCCGCGCAGGTGCTGTTAGGGCGGCGCAAGGAACTCGATGAGGCGCGCGAGCGCATGGACCGTCCGAGATTCGGGGAAGGTGAGGGTTCCTATTCCGTACCCGACGGAGGAACGTTGAGTGGGGACCAATTGGAAAACTTCCGCCTCGATCAGGAGGCTTACGCGAAAAAGCTGGATGCGTACAGTCTATGGCGCGGCCATCTGGGCCAGAAATATCCGATCCTGAAAGCCTATTCCGATCCGGAAGATGATTCCTCCGGTCTCGAGACGCTGGCGAATCAGAAACTGGGACCGCAGTTGAAATTGCCCCTGGGCCTGGGTATCGCCGAACGCCTGTCAAATATCACGAAGGTGCGCGAAGGTCTGGCGAATGAGGAAGTTTCTATCTGGAAGCTGCCGGATTTGGTGAACCATACCATGCACTCGCTGGGGGCGGACGCCAATCCCTTATGGAAGAGGTGGATTGAAGCGGAAGTGGCCGCCGCGCGCCCCGGCCTGATTGAGGCGCTGGAGGCCATCGCGCTGGTCTTGCTCAACATCGGGGCGCTGGTGCTGGCCGCGCCCACCGGAGGCGCCAGTCTGGTGGTTGCGGCCGGAGTGAACGCGGCTGTCGCGGTTCAACATATCAAGGAATACCGGCTGCAAAAAGCTCTCACCGGCACGGCTTTCGACAAAGCCGAGGCTCTTTCCAGGGACGATCCTTCTTTCTTCTGGCTGGCCGTGGAGGTGGTGGGTGTGGCGTTCGATTTCGCCACCGCCTACGAAGCGGTCTCCTCCGCCGTGAAAGCTGTCCGGGTGGCCAAGGAGGTGGGGAACGCCGGAAAGATAGCCGAGGCCACGGACGATCTCGAGAAAATCGCGAAAGCGAATGGCGGCGATCGACTGGCGGCACGAGTTATGGCCCAGCTTGAATCCGAGGGTGGCGTCGAAAGCAAAGTATTGAAGGCGTTGGAAGCTACCGACGACGAGAAAGAGCTTCTGAAAGCGGGAGAGCGCGAGTTGGAAAAGTCCGGCGTGATACCTGAGGAGGGAATGCCGGCTGGAGTCAAGGTGGATAATAACGGCCGACTGTGGCACTGCTCCTCGCCATGCCAGTGGGCCCGTGAAGAGTTTGCGCAGGAATTGGCAGCAGACTCAAAACTGGATGCCGAGCTGGCCGGTATCGAAGACCGGGTAGCCGCGGCAGCGAAGCCTCCCCGGAACATGCAGAATTTGACCAAGGCTGAAGCGGAGGCAAAAGCTTTCTTCGACAAAATGGCTGCCTTCCGTTCTATTGAGAAGATCAAGCAGATTAAGGCTCTTTTGCCGGAGCTTGAAGTTCTCGACGAAGCCGCCTTGGGACGTGTCCTGGCCAAAGCGCCGAATCCCGGCCAAATCAAAGGGCAATTGCTGGAGGAACTTCTTAATACCCGTATGGCCAAGCCGGGGGAAATCGCCGCGCACGTTCCGGCCAAGATCGCCAAGCGCCTGGAGCAGGAAGGCGCCGAGTTGGAATTTATTCCAGGCAACGCCATTCGCGATAGCGACGGTAAAATGATCAGCGATGGCGTTATCGGATATTGGAAAGACGATCGCTTCCATATTGTGACCTTCTTCGAGGCCAAAGCCGGCAGAGCTTCCGGCCGGGGGCTGCGCCGCGCCTGGACTGGAATACCCAAGGCGGAGCGAGCCGAGGTTCTCGAAAACGCGCAGAAAGCCGGATTGAAGGCCTTTCGCGACATCGATCAGGATGCCGCCGAAGCACTTTCGGAAGCCGCGTCGGCTGTAAAGAAAACGAACAGCAAGGCCGCCCGCCTCACGCTCGATGACGTGCTGAACCAGTTCCCGGAAGACGTCCAGAAGGCTTGGTTAAAGCTGCCTCAGTCAGAAGCGGGACAAATTAGCAAGACCACCCAGCGTTGGGGCCGCACTCTGGAAATCAACGGCAGGGAAGTGGAAGTGACCACCGTGAGCAGTAAACTCGGAAAGCAGGGTCAAATTGTCACCGGCCGTACGCCGCATGCCGTGGGTGTGCTGCCGTCAGACGTAGTAGAAGGCACGCTCGAGGAGACCATGAAACAGAGCGGCATTACCAGCTTCGAACGCATGCAGGATGTAGGGGTTTCTCAAGCCGAGCTGGACAGCATGGCGGCCGAAATCGCCAAGGTATCCGAACCCGCGACGGTTGAATAACTATGCGAGCTTCCGCCAGAATACCGGACACCGGCAAGATCACCCAATCTGATTCGCACGACGCTGCCTCGAAGCCGCCCGAGTCTGCAAGTGTCCACCCGTCGGATTCGCTCGCCGCGCGTGCGATGGCGGGCGCGCCTGAATCGGTGGAGCGGCATCTGTCGTCGCCGGGACTTCGGGCGCCTATCCTGCAGCGGGTCCAACGCGACTACGGCAATCGCGCTTCGCAACAGATCGTCATGCGGGCACAGCATCGAAACGCGCCCCAATCAGAAGACACGGTGGATCTGGATCCCTCGGGCCCCCGCCAACTCCTGGAGCAGCCGCTGCGCGCAGGCCTGGAAGCGCATTTCCAGGCTGACCTTAGCGGCGTCCGCATTCACAGCGGGCCGGAGGCCGGACAATCCGCCGCGAGCATCGACGCGCTGGCCTACACTTCCGGCCGCGATGTCTATTTCGCGCCGGGAAAGTATGCTCCGTCCAGCCGGGACGGCCAGCGCCTGCTTGCTCATGAAGTAGCTCACGTGGTGCAGCAGGGTTCCGGCCGCGAACCCGCGGTGGCCGCAAAATCGGCGCACAACGTGAAGATCGGCCCACCCGACGATCCGTTGGAAACCGAAGCGGAGCGTGCCGCGGACGGATTCATGAACGGCCAGCCCAGCGATCTGACCGATGAAGAGCAGCGCAAGCGACGCCAGCCTGCTCCGTCTGTTCAAAGATACATCCAGCGTCAGGCCGCCGCCGGCCAGGCCAAAGATTGGCAGGATCAATTGAACGAGCTGTTCCCGCACGGCGGTTTGATCACCGCCATGTCGCGCGTGCAGACCCTCCAGGATTTATTCGGCGAGGAACTGCCGGCGCTGGTGGGCGCCATCTACGCGGATACCGGCGCGCGCCAATTCGTCCAGGAACGCGGCCTTACCGCCGTCCTGGCCATGGGCGAGACCAGCCCGGCCCACGCCGCCATTGACGTTCCCCGCGCCAGAGCCTGGCTCGTTGCCAACCCGAACCGCTACGCGTCCAAGAACATCGGGGATGTCAAGCGCGAGCGCTCCGCTTTGTTCCCGGATGTTCCGGGTGTGGCGAAGCTCTCGTTTGACGACGCGTTGAGAGAGGGCGCCGGCTTGCTTGGGAAAGCCCAGTTCGGCTTGAGCGCCGGAACCGCTCACGGTGTGGACGCGAGCGATGGATACGACGCGCGCGATTGGGAGGAAGGGGTGAAGCGCGGCGTCCTGGTTTCCAAAGTGGAGCCTTGGATGGCCATCAACAGCCTGGTGAAGAATATTGGAGTGCCCGTGCCGAAGGCCGGCGGCGGCACTACGATGTGGAGTTTCGACTGCTTCGATTTTGTTACCGTCCTGCGCATTTATGCGTACTGGCGCACTCTCAGCCGAATTGAGTTCAACACCAAGTTCGGACACCTGGAGCTGGGCTTTTTTGGACAATCGCCGATGCAATGGCAGCAACCGATAGAAGCGACACGCCCGGGCGAGAAGCCCTTCAAATCCGGCGGAACGGAAGTGGTTCCAGGAACGATGAACTTCCGTGAGGTCAGAATCCCGGTGGGACAAAGCTGGAGGCAGCTATTGGACAGCGCACCGGTGGGCACTCAGATCACCTGGGCCAATCAGGATGCCAAAATCAAATGCACCAAAGATCCCAGCCTGAGTTTCTGCCCCTACATGTACGAAAATACGACCAAGCTGGGTCAGGACAGTTATGCGGCTCATCCCATGGGTGTGGTCAACGAGCAAACCGTCAAAGATGAAATGGCCAAAGCTGTTTTCGAGGGCCACGCCGTGCCGTCCGGCTACATCGGCAAAAATATTTTCATCTCCGGCATGCGAATTCCTATCCGGTGATTCATGACATTCCGCCTATGGTGGACGCGCCTGTTATCTTTCTTTCGAATAGTTTTTCGAAAGCGCAAGCTTCTGCCGGAGCCTGAAACCGAACTCGTCCCGGCCGAAGAAAAAGCGCCCGTCGCAACCAGCGCGGAGTTCGAATCGTACGCCAGGGCTGAAACATCCATCGAGGCTGCGCCCGAAAACGGGCCGGTCATCGAAGTTCAGAGTGATGCTGACGCTTCGCTGCCTTCCGCAATGGTGCCGCTTGCCTTGCCGGGTGCCGAAGCCGTTGCCGCCCTGGCCGAAGGGCCATCTCCAGTGATGCCCGGCGCGGAATTCCAGCCGTACGCTCAAGCCCAGGCAGTGGATCAGCAGCCGCGCCAGGCTGCGGCTCTGCCTCCCGCAACCATTCCTTCCCCTCCGCCAGACCCTCCCGCTTATGCCGAATGGATGCGCGCGCGCGCCATGTACTTCGCGCCAGCCACCTACTCTCCGGCCCCCGGCGTGGATCGCGTGCTGGCCCCGGATTTATTATTTCGCCTTGGCGCGGATACTCGCCGCGTGATCACGGACACGCGCATGCGCACCTGGGAACCACCGGCCGCGCCGCCCCTCAAGCCCAAGCCCGTTCCCCGGCTCATGGACGATTTCACAACGTCCGCCGAAACTGAGCCTCAGGCAAATGGCCAGGGCCGCGTCGGAAATGTCGACCCACTCCTGCTCTCGCTCTTTCTCTCGGCTCACGAAGGAGCACCGGACACACCGCCGGAGGCCGTAGCGGAGTACTTGAAGGAGCCGGCCCTGCTGGCGCGTGCGACGGAGCTGCGCGATCTCGTGGTTGAGCATTGGCGCTCAGGAGGCGCTCCACTCAGCGCGCTGGCGCTGTATGAGATGGCGCGCGCCGGCATCACCCATCCAGGGACGGCTCTGCTGCTTTGCCACAACGTCATCAAGGCGTTCTCGCGCGGCGGTGAGGCCATCCGTTGGCAAGCGGCGAATCGCACCCGTGGCGAATATACCGACGGAAAATCCACATATGTCGCGACACTTCTCCATCGCGATGGAACGCTGCGGACCGGACCCTTCGCCGGGCCATCCATCTTTTATGTACTGTTTTCATCCTCTGAGTTCGCCGGCGCCGACCCTGGCGATTACTATCGCTTCTTCGCCGCCGCCACGGTGGCCTGGTATGCCGCCGCCAAACAGGCGCGGGTTCCTGCGGTAGCGGCTACGCGCTCCGCTGAGCAAATAGCGCAATCGATAGTGGACCGCGCGCGCAGAATGGCGGAGGGCTCTCAGGAACAGACGCCCGCTTACCGCGGCTGGCTGTGGGCGAACGCGCTGCGCCTTGGCTCTTGCGGCGTGTGCCTGCGCGGCGCCGTGTTCGGACTGCGCGAGGCGGGTGCAGAGCCGAATGCCGGCTGGGCCACCTGTTCGGATGCCGTTCCACCTGCTACCTTGCAGCTCAACCGCGCTACCATCGCGCAAATTCTCGGAAGCGGCTCGCCGCATCTCCGTCGCAGCCCCGGCGGCGCATCCTTCAGCTTGTTATGTACCGTCGAAGAAGGCGCTGCGTGCCGATTCACCAGTTCTGATTGGGCTGACCAAACCTTGACCCCTCAAGCGGCCGGCATCATCGAAGGATTGGGATGGAGCGCGGTAGAGCAATCGGCCCGGCGCCAGATTGTGCTGCGCTGTTACGTCCCTGGTTCGGATCCCGCGAAGGCGCGCTGTGAGTGTGATCGCGGGCAGGGATTTGAACCGCTCGAGGTGAGTTAGGCGTGGCGTGCTGTCACAATCAGAGAAGCCCAACTTATGAAATATTTGACACTCGTGCTGGCTGCGCTATGCCTGCCCTCCGTAGTCACGTCGTCGGAAAAAATGCCGGCGATCATGGTGCACGCCGCCATCGCCTTCGACATGTCTCCGCCGCTCGAGCAGTTTATACCCGATAAACCGGTGGTCATTCATCCGGCGGTGAAGAGCCCGCCGCAGCGGCAAGGCGAAATAAAAGGTCCGGGCACTGGTTTGGGCGCCACACCGCCGGCCCCTCCGGCAACCAGGCGGCGCACGGCGCGGACACCCCCACCTCCGGCCCCTCCGCCTCCAGCACCTGAGATAAAGCCCGCCGGCGCGGCCGTCGAACAGACCATGCAGGGCAAGCGTGCCGCCATCGATCCGTCGGCAAGTTTCGACGGTCTGGGCCAGGGCTTTACCGGCCACGAATTTCCCGGCGCCGAAAGCGCAACCGAAGTAAATGCCAGCCATGGCGGCATAGACATCAGCCTGGCAGTGGGGCCGGACCATATTTTCGAAATCCTGGACGGAAACATGGCCGTCTTCAGCAAGCAAGGCAAAAAGTACGGCGCCACCGGCAAGCTGCTGTATGGCCCCGTTCCCAACAAAACCGTTTTTGCCGGCTTCGGCGTCCGCTGCGGCGTGAGCAACAATAGCGACTCGGTGGTGCGCTATGACCAACTGGCGGACCGTTGGCTGATCGTGGTTCCAGTCTTCGCGCCTCCCAGCCCCTATGCGATGTGCTACGCCGTGAGCGCCACGTCCGACCCGCTGGGGCCCTACTATCGATACGAGTTTCAGCGCAAGCTTTTCCCCGATTATCCGCGTCCCGCAGTCTGGCCGGATGGATATTACAACCCCACCAGCACCAGTGACGACCCGCTGCCTGAGGTAATCACCCAGAAGCACGATTGCATCGTGGACCGCAACAAAATGCTCCAAGGACTGCCGGCCACTGAGCAATGCGTGGTGATTGACGGCGGTGTTTTCATGTTGAACGCGGATCTGGACGGCCGGCGGCCTCCGCCTCAGGGCGCGCCCAACATCATGATGTCCACCGGCGGTACTCAGCTCAAGAAGATCTTCGAGGACGACGGCATTTATTTCTACAAAGTGCACGTAGATTGGGACGATGCTTCGAAGACCACCGTCTCGGCGCCGCAGAAGATCGCCGTGGCGCCCTATCATTATCTTTGTGACGGCCAATTAAGCAGCTGCGTCTCGCAGCCGGGCACCGAGCGCCGGCTGGATTCGCAGGGCGACAAGTTGATCCAGCGCCTCACCTACCGCAACTTCGGAAATCATGAATCCATCCTGGCGGAACATTCCGTGGCAACGGCAGCGCACGGCGGCGGCGTGCGCTGGTATGAATTTCGCCTGAACAAACAGCGCGATCCCGTTTTGTTCCAGCAGGCGACCTATGCCCCGGATGGATTTTACCGCTGGCTGGGAAGCGTGGCCATGGACCGCAAGGGCGACATCGGCCTCGGCTATTCCTTCGGCGGCGATCCCAACTATCCAGGCCAGCGCTTCGCCGCGCGCCGGTCGAAGGATCCCAAGGGCCGACTTTCCTATCACGAATCCGTGTTGGCGGAAGGCCAAGCTTCGCAAACCGGCAGCTTGCGCTGGGAGGACTACACCAACATCACTGTCGACCCCTCCGACGACTGTACGTTCTGGTTCGTCGGCAATTATCTGAAGACTGGCGCCTCATCCTCTACTACGCGCATCGGATCGTTTGTGGTGCCCGGCTGCAAGTAAGCCATTACCGAACCGCGACCGTAAGGGAGTCGGCATGGGCCTGCGGCCAGACGCTGTTCTTGGCAGGCGAAAGCCCCTGCCCCACGGCGAGCCAACGTGGGGCAGGCGCTTTTGCCTGCCAACCCGCGTCTTCAACGGAGCTGGTGCCTTTCTGCAAAGTTAAGAGTGATTGTTTCGCGGATCGTCTTTTGCGCTCAGATATTCCAGGCCAAGCGGCCCGATCGCCGTTACTTGCGTGACGTATTCACTGGATTTCGCCCAGTGGAAATGGGATGTATCGCCGGGTAGAACCACGACGCTACCAGGCGGATAAGCCTGCAGCTTATCGGCGTCGAACTGATCGCCCAAGCCGATGTAGAAAATGCCGGATATAACGGTGTAAACGCGATCCTCCGGGTGCCGGTGCGGCATCAGCTTCACACCGTGAGGCACTTTGACCCTGATGGTGTACGGGCCGGCATCCGACGGATGACCAACAACCACCGCCAGCCGAACCGAGGGAGGAAACGCCGCGAACGGCTTCCAATCGATGTCTTCCGCGAGCACTGATCTGAAAACATCCTGGCCCGGCTGGTGAGAGCGGACCGCTTCTTTCTTGTCTGACATATCATCCTCCTGTATAGAATCTCAACTCAGTAGCTTGCCGGCCAGCCAGGAATCGACACTGAACTTTCCCGGACCGGAGCAGATCAGCCAGATGAAGAACAGCACGTACAAAACTTCCGGAAGGTACAGGAAATCGTCGAACCAGTTAAGCAGCGAAAGTCCTTTCGGCATCGTGGAGAGCGCGTTGGTCAGGGTGGCGACAATCATATCGATCAATAAAGCCACTGAGGCCGGGCTCGAAAGAAACCCCAAGGCGACCAACAATCCGCCAACGAACTCGACACTCGACACGAAATAAGCCGTCTGGTGGGGAAACGGAACTTTCGACTTAACCAGCGTTTCGTAAATCTGTTTCATGCCGCCGGCGGTGAACAATTTGTTCGCCCCGGAGATGGCGAAGAACAGCCCGATCGAAACACGTACCAGCAGGATGGCGTACTGTTCCACATTGCCGCTGCCCTGCAGCGCAAACTGGGCCAAAGCTTTCCAATCCATCTCTTGTCCCTTCCTGTCGAACCGCCTCGGAGATTATGTGTCCATCCGTTCCACCCATTGAGCGCGCGATGCGGGAGCCGCGAATGGATCGGCAAAATACTGTGTTTCCCGCGCAACCTTCACGTCCCTAAACTCCATGATGCTCACCGTGTAGGACGGCTTGCCGTCATAAGTAACGATCAATTCGGTGACCCAAAGATCACCGCCGCCAATGATTCGGCGCACCGTAAACCGCTTTTTGCTCGGCTGATTGGCGCGCTGGTTCTGGATATTGCTTCGGCCGCGCGTCCGCTCGCCGGACTGCGGGTATTCGAGCACCGCATCCTCGTGATAGATGAAGTGCTCCGTTTCAAAATCGTTGGCATCGGACGCCGCCCAATGCTGATCCAGTGCCGCGCGAATCTCTCGATCTCGCACCGCAGAACCCAGGCCCTTCGTTGGTTGATCGTTCATCTTGACCCTCCAATGTGACACGAATAACTGAAGGGATGCATCCTCTTGTTCGCTAGGCACGCTCTCTTCCAATCGAAGGCTACGCCACGTCCGTTGAGCTTACACGGGTTATCTAGATTCTTAGGCGCCACCGGACGCTCCCGTCTGTCGAACTGTCGTGGGGCCGTCCCGGATGTCGCCGCCGCGACGCGCGATCCCTACGATGGAGGTAGTATGAATTCTGACCGCGAACTCAAAAGCCTATGAAGGAACTTCTCACCAAGAAATTCTGGCTGGACGCCAAGAAAACATTCGACGACGCGCGTAGCGAGTCACCCCATAGCCGGTCACCGGCCGCTTCTCCATCGCAGGCGAATCCGAAAGAGAGTCCGGTGGAGAAAGATTCGCCGCCTGGGGAAGCAACCCACTCGTCAGATTGAACAATGGGCCTCCGGTTTCAGCGCCGCGTGAAATTACTGCCGGGGGTGCATCTCAATCTTTCGCTTTCCGGCGCAGGCGTGTCTGTGGGTGGCCGCGGCGCACATATCGGACTCACTGCCCGTGGCCAGCGCTATACCAGCGTTGGACTGCCGGGCACCGGTCTTTCCTTTCGCGAGTACCACAAACCTGCGCTACCGCCGCCGTCCCATCAACCGCAGCAGGCTGAGGAACAGGTTGATGAAGTCAAGATACAACCTCAGGGCGCCGAAGATCGCTGTCTTCCGTCCAGCATCGGTCCCCTCGTTTCCGGGAGCGTTCATGGCCTTGATGTTCTGAGTGTCATAGGCGGTCAGCCCCGCGAACACGATGATGCCGACGATGGAGAACACAAAGCTGGCGCCCGCACTCATCAGCCTTGGAAAGAACATGGACAACAAACCAAAACCGATCAATCCGAATAAGCCCATCATGCAGAATGAGCCCACTGGCCCGAGGTCCCGTTTGGTCAGGAAGCCGAAGCCGCTCAGGCCCGCAAAGCCAAAAGCCGTGACCAGGAAAACTGCCGCGATGCTGGAGCCCGTGTAGACCAGAAAAATGCTGGACAGCGTGAGTCCGGTTAACGCCGCGTAGAGAAGATAGAGGAACGTCGCGGTCATGGCGCTGATCCGGTTGATGAGCCAAGAAAGCGCCATCACCGCCCCGAGTTGGGCGATGATCAAACCCCACAATAACGCCGGATTGCCGAAAATCGTTTGCACCAGCTGCGGATTGCCTGATACGTTCCAGGCAACGAAACCGGTGAGGCAAATTCCACCCGTCATCCAGCCGTACACGCGGCTCATGAACCGGGCGTTCTCTGTCGCGACAATAGCTCGTCCGAAGACCTGATTGCCGAAGGAGTGGCTTCCTAGAGGTGATTGTTCCACGCCCCAACTTTAATCTGTTAAAAGGCGAGTGTCAAACAGAATTCGAGAAGAGTAGCTGGTGGGATGTGGCGCGCGCACTCGTGCGTGCCGCGTTCACACTCATGTGAACGCCTGGAACTTAACAGTGGTCCAACCAACAGGCGTGTTTGCGGAGCAAGCCCTTATACTGTTCTCTTATGGCTGAGATCCGGGATATGGTGCTGCGTGACCACATGGGAGCTCGGCTATTCCGGCTCCCCGGGTGGGGCCGGATTACCTCTAACATCAAGCTCTTTATTCGTCGCTGCGTAGTCGCGAGCGCTGCCATCCCGCCCCTCGACGCAATCTACAAGGCAATCTATCGGATGCACGTAGCGTACGCTTTGCGATGTTTGAAAACGCTGCCGAACACCCGCTCAATCTATGTCGCCCGCGGCGTCGCTACCGGGGAAATCGTCTCCGGCGTCAGCGACGTCGATCTGGTGGTTTTGGGCGAGTGGTCCGATCCTGAACAAGCCAACGTCATGGCATGTCTGCGGCGGCTCAGCGCACTTTCGCCCCTATACGATGCCTCCCTTTGGCAGCACGCGCACACCATTACCGGGCTGCATTCGTTGTATGCCACCGATCTCTATTATCAATGCCGTTTCGACCAAGGCCGCACGCAATGGAAGCTGCTGTTCGGCGAGGATGTGATCGCCGGTCTGGCTCCTCCGCCGGCGGAACGTCTGGCGGGCGGTTATTACATGGACATCCGCAATTGGTGGGATACATTCAAGCACAGCGCCTTCGGGACCGGTCCCACGGCGCGTGATTCCATCTTCCGGCACAGTGTGGCGTTCAAGGCCGTCGGCGAGATCGTCAACAAATCGGCCGGCCTGCGCGGAAAGCCGTTGCGGGATTCCAGGAAAAAAGCCATTGCCGATGCCAGACTACAATCGACGGGCTGGGACCGCGCGTATCTCGAACGGCTGGAGCGTAGCGCGGAATCCCGCCATCGGCGCTTCGCGGGCGACATTCGCGAAGAGACTTTCCAGTTCCTGTTGCGGCGCCTGGATGCCATGCATGCCGGTATCGGCGCCGCTCCCTCTTTTCAAAACGTCGGCGGCGCGGCTCTGCAGGTGGACGCGCCGCGCGAGGAAATTCTGTTGACAGCGGCGGCCGAAGCGCACGTAGGCGAAGTGCTCGCGCATGTGAAGCGCCAATGGATCGGGTACATGGGGGCATTTCTCGTCCCCAGCATTTCGTTTTTCACGCTTGACGATCTGATGCTGCTCATCGAAATAGATCCGGCCCGGCCGCCATCCGTTGAGCAGATTCGCATGCTGTGCCGTTTTCACGAAAAAGCCGGAAAAGAGTTGCGGCAGCGAGTGGCGCTGCTTCTTTTGCTGCAGCATGGCGCGGTTCAGGTGGAAAGCGTCAGTCCGCTGGAACTGTGGCATCTGGCCCTTTGCCGGGAAGCGAATCCCGACGTGTTCCTACAGTTAGGCAACAGGGAATCCGCGATCGACGGATCCCCAAAATCTATCGACGGCCCGGTGGTCTGGACGCGTTTCGCGGCGGCCCTGATTGATGAAGAAGTTGCGGTGAGACGCGCGGCGGCGGCGGCCATGAGCGGAGATGCCTCCATCACCACAATCGAGCTGGTCAGAAATATCTGGCGGCAGATTCAGATCGAGGTCGTGCAGCGGAGCCAAACCACACACCCGGTAATCCCGCTTACTCCGCGAGCCGTGCAGCGGGCCCTGGCCAGTCACGGGATTCCGGATAATCCGGCGCTGGATCAGCTTCGCGAGGTGTATGAAGCCGAGTTGAACGGACGGGACACCGGTTTGGGTCCCCAGGATCTCGGGGCGATCGTTGGGCGCGCGATGCTGGGCCTGCAGCCCACCGAATCAAAATAGGGTTAGCAAGCGAACGTGGGGCAGGCGCTTTCGCCTGCCAACTCGACATCAAAGATCCTGGCCGGAAGCATGCTTCTCCACCGCGTCGCAAGCCAGCTTCAACCCGTCCTCTTCGCGAACCCGCGCGCCAATCTCCTGAGCGCGCCTTCCGTATTCAGGGTTTTCCAATAAGGCTCGAAGATTGCTCACTGCCGCGTCCACCGTATAGCGATCGCGGTGGATCACCCGCGCGATACCAAGCCGTTTCGCCCGGAAGGCGTTGTCGGGTTGATCGTGCATGAACGGAATCACCAGCATTGGGACACCCGCGTGAATGGCTTGCGCCATCGTGCCCACGCCTCCTTGATGCACGATCACACTGGCTCGCGGAAAGAGCTCGGAGTAGGGCGCATAATCCCCACAGAAAATGTTCGGAGGCAGGGTGCCGCGGGGGCGGCTGTTCCCGAACGCTCCAGTTAGTAAGACAGCGCGCCAGCCCAACTTCATCGCAGCTTCGACACTGATGTTGTAAAAATCGCCGGGGTCCATCACGGCGGAAGAACCCAAAGTGAAAATGATCGGCGGCGTTCCTTTCTCCGAGAACTCCGCTAGCGCCGGAGCCATGGTGCGTCCCGCCTCCAGCCGGTCGTAGAACGGGAAGCCGGTTGCCTGCGTATTCACTGGCCAGTCTGGTTGGGGCGCTCCGAAGATGGGTGAAAACCATGCCAGCGTTCCATAGGGTGAGTACATGCCGTTATGCAGGGGATGCAGCACCGCGGGCGCCAGCCCTTCGCTTCTTCTCAAGTCGTCAATCGGTTTCATCCAGGAGCGCGTCAGCCGCCGAAACAGATCGAATACCCACCTGCTCGGCAACGGCCCCAAGTGGCGGAGTGAGTGCAACTGCGGGAACGGCGGCATCACCGGAGGATCGTAGGCGGAAAAAAACGATCCGGGGGCCAGGGTGACAGAGATCCAGCGCAAATTCAGCTTTTCTGCCACCAGCGGCGCGGCAAAGAGTACCGGATGAATCAGCAGCAAGTCGGCGCCGCGGCAGGCTTCGAGGAGATCGGCGTACATCTCCTCCACATAGGGCAGAACCATCTCCCGGACCATATATTGAGAGCCGGTGCGAAGATCATTCGCCTTGCGATACACCTCGGGCGAGTATTCTTGCGGAGCTATGTCGGGTCGGATTGCGGCAAAACCAAGATTTTCATCCTGAATCTTGCGGCGGTACGATTCCATCGTCGCGATCACAACCTGGTGACCTCGTGCCTTTAACTCAATTCCCACCGCCAGATACGGATGAAGGTCCCCCAGGGAACCAGCGGTTGCCAGGACAATGCGGCTCATAGCCGCTCCCGGGCGCGCGTTGTCGCAATTTTGCTAATCATTGATTGTAGCTGGCGCTGTTCAAGACGGTAGTGGGGCAGGTTGTTAACCTGCGCGCCGATTGCCAATCGGCGCAAACGGCGCGGGTTAGCAACCCGCGCGCAGGATGACATCCTGCCCCACAAAGACGGAGTACGCCGCAAGGTTGTATGCACAAATGACGACCGAAATCTTGGTCATAGCACTCTCGCGCCGGACGGATTGTGCAAAATGTAATCCAGTATCGCTCTCGCGTTTTGCTCGGAGTTCCTGCCCAGGTGAATCCGGCAGATCTGCGAACTCCTGAGGAGCCGCCACGAGCTCCCGCAACGTGAGATTCCTACTCCGAGCTTTTTTGATAATCCGAGAATGCCGGATCCCAGCAGGAACTCCAAACCCTGGAAGAGTCCAACACCCAAGATACAGTTGGCCAGCATGGGGCGCAGTCCCGCCAGCGTACCGGCCTGCTCAATGCGGCTTTCCGGCTGCATCGTCCGGGATCCGATGAAGACAATCCCCGGCTCGGCGGACGCCGCGACGCGATCTGCGAAATAGCTGTAATTGATCAGGTGCTTGGGACCAAACTCCATCCTTTGAATTTTGCGTCGATACTCCGCCGGAATCGTATCCTCGGAACCGGGAAGAAGGCCGAGCCTCAAGGGAAAAGCGAGCACGCGGCCGTCGCGGTCAATCCAGGGCGAATCATCGGAAAGTAGCCGCACTTCGGGAAAGCGCAATAGCTGGAGCCCCAACGTGCTCTTTCCTCCACCCATCGGCAGCAGTACCAGGATGGCTCGACCGTTCACCTCCACTCCCAGCGCGTGAACTCGATGCATTCCCCGGCGATCCATGTCCTCCCCGATCCGCGAGAGCAGGAACAAATAAGCAGCTTCGTACAGCAGGTCCTCATCCCGGCTGTAGAGCTTAAAATTACCGGATATTTCGTCCAGGATCCCTAGCCCCCGGCCATGATAATCGATATATCTGGTCTGACCCTCCCGGTAAGCTACATTTCGCGGCGTGTAGACCACCGCGTCTCCCGCCGGCAGATTCGTTAGCGGCGGATCCGCCTGGAAGAGCTCGATGGTGGGGCCATCGGCGCTATCGGCCGTGAAGAAGGCAAAATCCTGCGCCAGGCCTTCAACCGCCTTCTCATCACCGGTGACCGAGAACCGATAACCATACACGTTAAAGCTGACCATTCAATTATGCAAGCAGCCGCGTCCCTGACCACGGCGCCCAGCCGGATCCCCACGAGAGCTTATAACCAAGTATCCCAATTTTGGCGATTTCCTTACTCGATGGCTATCAACCCGGTCTTAGTTTGGGGCCAGTACCATCCAGTGTCCAAAACGGCGCTTGATTTGATAACTATGGATGGGTGACTCCAGGGGAGCGCGCGTGACGATATATTCGGCCCGTATATTGCCCTGGTCGGCCGGGTCAACATTGCCGAGCAGTCTGCGGCCCAAATATTCGTATAAATGGGCGAGGGGCACATCGCGTTCGGCGGCCACGCGAGACGTTGGCCCGCCCGAGGCGTTTATCCAGGATGCCGCCTGCCGTAGTTCCGCCAGACTCTGGACGGATTCTTTCTCCTGGCTGCGGATGAGTTTGTAGGACAGCCACGCGTTGGCTGGTATGTTCACAGCCAAAACCGTAAAAAAGGCGATTCGGGAGGCTTTCGATGAAAGGCCTCTCGCAAGGAACGTCAGGACAAAAGGAATGATAGGCATTCCTAAACGCGCCCCGTCGTAGCGGGCCCAAAACGCCAATTCGAGGATGTAGGCGCCAATTATGAACAGGGCCATCCGGTCCCTTTGTTGATGCGGCCCTCTCCGGATACCCAAGAAAATCGGGACAGCAAACACGGCTAGCCCAAGAACAAATGCCAGGGGCTCGGCCACAGCTGAGAGGTGCTGGAACGCGTAGGAGTAATGCAAGCGGTCCGGGGCACTTAGGAAGACTGCGACCATCCAACGCTCAGAGCCGTAGAGCATAGCTATCGCGATCGAGTTGAGAGCATAGAAGAGCAACCCGCCGAACCGGGAGAGGTTCAAGTGAGTCGCCTGGGCCGGCAAAGTTGTAGCCAGCAAGAACCACACGGCCACGGAAACGGGAACGACAAAGCAAGCCAGGCGCAACGGACGGCGAAGGTCACCGTTCCAAAGTCCAAAGACTCCTAATCCCGCCGCCAACGCCAGGCCCGCAAGTCTGAGCAGACAGAGCGCCCCAATGAGCAGGCTGGCGCAAAACCACCACACCGCCAGCCGGCCATCCGATCGCTTGGAGCCGTAGGTGGCCACCAAAAAGGCCACACCGCAGGTTCCGGCGGTAAAAAGCACGTCGGAGAAGAGCCACACCGTCAATTGCGTGAAGAGGACGGATGTACCAAACGACATCAGTAGGGCCCACCCCAGCCAACCCGGCAATTCGCTCATAAAGAGACAAGCGGCGAGACCCGCGAGTGCCGCGCCGGCCGCAATCCAGTTGGCAATTTCCAAGCGGTAAGAATTTCTCGAGATGGGCTGTCCATTCTTCCAAAAGAGGCTCAGCCAGATTGAGTATCCTGGCGGATACGATCGGATCGGAGGAAGGTTGAGGTCTTGCTCGAAGCGATAGCCGTGTCCGGCGCTTAAAGCCGCGGCGCCGCCTAAGTATGAATTGACATCGCTCGCGAATGGCACGTCCGTTGGCAGCGCCAGGAAGAGTACCATCCACACCGCGAGAGCCGTGCCGAAAAGCATGGCGAAGCGGCGCCCTCTTTCGGAGTTGCCCAACGGGTTGCGCGCATTAGACATCGAGAACAGGGGTTCGGGACGGCTGCCAGCGCGAAAAACCGGCCGCGTTTCTTGGCGAGAGGCGGCGTGATCAAACGCCCGATGGCGTCCATCCAGTTAGAAGCGCTACTCCAGTCTTTGTCAAGCGGTGGAGTCCGCTTTAACACACACGAGGTCGCGCCCGCAGCGTACCAATCCTCCGAACTGCTCCATTGTACCGCCCAACATGCGACCTTCTGGTTCGTAGCCAAACGGCTTATCCTAACGCATTGATTACAGGCCGAATATTTTTGCATCAAAGATGAATTCAGGTACCAAAAACACGTCTGTGGGTCGGTAATTGGGTGGGCTGTTCTTAAAGCGGGATCCACACGATTCGGTTGACCCATTCCTCAGCTTCGCTTGCGTTCCAGATTAGAGCGAGCTCTTCAATCGCGGTCGAGATGGGAATCGCTTCGCGTAGCAGAATAACGCCGGCACTTTGAGCGTCAGACGTGAAGCGAACGAAATGCTGGCATCGCCGGAAGTGCGAATGTCGATCTCGGGAGCTATCCGTCGCAACCCGCGTATTATGCGCCCGTCCAAATCGGCGTCAGCCTGGAATCTGACTCGCATGCCGCGCCCGCTGCAGCTTGGTAATCAATTCGGCGTTGGTTTGCCTCGATTGCCGATGCTGTGACTCCGCAGCGCGCTGCCCATCAGCGAGGTACGCGTCGATTTCTTTTTGGTTCGCAAGGTAAAATGCCAGAGCTCCGTGCACCTGCTCGAGGGTCAATGCCGGATAGCTCTCGACCATGCTTTCCGCCGACATGCCCTCGCGGAAGAGATACACCAGTGAATCGAGGGACACGCGAGTGTCCGCGATACGGTATGCACCTTCGCTGAGGTTTACATATTCCTTCGGCATCAAACCCATGTTGACACGCGCGCAGCTCGAAGGGCAACTCCGATGGGCCTGGTTGAGCCACGAAACGAAAAGCTAGTCGAGAGTCTGTTTTTGCTCTCGATCCCAAAGGCCCAGTGCATCGAGCTTCCTATTACAGCGTCTTGCGCCCGATGCCCAGAAGCTTTGCCGCTCGACTCTTGTTGCCGCCAGCCGCGAACAGCACCTGACCGATCTGTTCGGCTTCGACCGGCCCGATGCCGCCCGGAAGCAGTCGAGGCTGGCTACTACGAAAACCATCTCTCGCGTCTTTGGGATTGGACGCGGTTACCTGGGGCTGGACTCAAAGACACGCATGTCTCTGAAAGAGCTAGCAAAAATGGTGCGCCCGGCATGATTCGAACATGCGACCTTCTGGTTCGTAGCCAGACGCTCTATCCAACTGAGCTACGGGCGCCCGATCATTATTATAGCAAGCGCCCGCTATTTCTCTTTCGCCGCCGGCGCGGCCTTTCTCAACGCCCGCAGCTTGATTCTGCGATTGATCTTGGTCTTCCGTTGCCGGCCGTAGCGCGACTTGTCTCCATTGTTTGCTGACATGCCCTCCCAGCCTAGCAGGTTTACCGGGTATACTTATCTAACCGCATGGACATCGCGCTTGGATTCCTCATCGGATTCTTCCTTTGGTTTATCGCTCGCGTAGTGGTGGGCGGCATTTTCACCGTCGATCAAAACGAGCGCGCGGTGAAGACCAGCTTCGGACGCGCCGAACGCCTGCCCGGCGCGAAAACCACTCTGGACGATCCCATCGCCGGTTTTCTTGCCGAAGACGAGCGCACCCGTTACGTCTATCCGCAGGTCCGCGTGATCCTGCCCGGCGGCCCGTATCTGAAAATGCCGTGGGAAAAAGTACGCAAAGTTTCGCTCGCCACCACCACCATCAACATGGCGCTCGATCTCGAAAATCCCAGCGCCAACGAGAACGGAACGCGGCTGGAGGCCGTTACCAAAGATCAGCTCAATACCGGGCTGACCGGCCAAATCCGTTACCACGTGAGCGAGAACAACCTGTACGCGTTTCTGTTCGGCATCAAGCAGCCGTTCGTTCACGTGATGGGATATTTTGTGTCCGTGCTGCGGCAGAGGATCGCCAATTTCGAAGCCAAGCAAAACTCAGGCGTCGTCCCGGGCGCCGATGCCGGCGGAGAGATGATCGGCGTGTCCATCAACGATCTGCGCAAGAACTTGCGCGATCTGAACGAATACATGGATCAGGAGTGCAAGTCCACCGCCGCGCGCTACGGCATCGTATTGGATGCTTCGCTGATTACCGGAATCGATCCGCCGCCGGAAGTGGAGTCCGCGCTGGCCGCCATCAATACCGCGCACAATCAGGTGTCCAGCGATATCAGCCTGGCGCAAGCCTCAGCCGATCAGAAGATCGTGCAATCGAAACGGGCCGTCGAAATCGAAACGCTCAAAGCCCAGGCCGAAGTGCAGCCCATCAAATTACTGGCTGAGGAGCTGGCCCAACTCGAGAGCGCCGGCGCTGGAGTGCTGGAGGCTTATTTGCGGAACGTGCACCTGCGGCTCTACGAAAAAGCCTCGGCGGTTTACCTGGAGGCGCGCCGATGACTATCGTTCTCGCCGCCCTGATAACATTTTTGGCGTTGTGGATCGTAGTGCCGTTCCTGCTGGCGCTGGCTCGGCTTTTCGGACTCTACGCCATCGTCCAGGAACGGACCGCGCGCGTATACGTGCAGTTCGGCAAGGTCGCCGGCGTATTGACCGAGCCCGGCCTGCATTTCCTGCTGTTCGAAATCGGACCGGCTGCATTCACCGTCAACTTCCTGGGCAAGTGTTATGTCCTGGATCTCCGGCTGGATCAGGAATACCGGCGCAGCGAGCCGGTGAATTCCGAAGAAGGCGCGCCCATGGGCATCGGCATCTGGTATGAGATGTGGATCAGCGATCCGGTGGCATATTTGTTCAAGAACACCGATCCGCGCGGCTCTCTGCGCGCCAATGTCAGCAATGCCACCGTGCGCTGCTTGAGCAACATGCCGCTATCGGATATGTTGCAGACCCGTCACCAGATGAGCCAGACCGTCCGCGCCGAAGTGTCGCCGCAATCGCAGGTCTGGGGCTATCAACTGGGGTCCGTATACATCCGGAAGGTGCATTTTCGCGATGCGGAGATGATTCGCCAGATCGAGGAAAAAGTGGTCAACCGCTTGCGGCAGGTGACCGCAGCAATCCGTCAGGCGGGCGCGAACCAGGTAAGCGTGATTGCCAGCACCGCGGAAAACCAGGCGTCGGTGGAGTTCGCCAAGGCGGCCGCTATCCGGCCCAGCACGCTGGGCCAGGCCTTGCGGGAGATCGCCCAGCAGCCCACGGTGGCGTCGGCGCTATTTGATATCCTCGAAACCCAGAAGATGGTGTCCAGCGATGCGCGGTTGACCCTCCTGGCCGCAGGTCCGGACAGCCGCGTGCTTGCTGATCTGTTGGCCGGCACCAGCACGCCGCCAAAACCCACCGCGTAGTTGGCAGACGAAAGCGAAGCGCCTGCCCCACGTTGCGCAAAGTGGGGCAGGCGCTTCCGCCTGCCAACCTTTTGTGGACATGCGAAAATTGAAGTTGAACAAGACTTCACTTCATAAAGGAAAAATCAAAATCCTGCTCCTCGAAGGCGTGCATTCGAGCGCGGTGGAAGCTTTTCGCCGGGATGGCTACAGCAATATCGAATACCATCCCAAGTCGCTTTCCGAGCCCAAGCTCCTGGCATCTGTAAAGGATGCCTACTTGGTCGGCATACGTTCCAACACGCGCCTCTCCGCTCGCGTTCTGGAGCATGCCGAGCGGCTGCTGGCCATCGGCTGTTTTTGCATCGGCACCAATCAGGTGAATCTCGATACCGCCCAGGACCGCGGCATCCCCGTCTTTAACGCGCCGTTCTCAAACACGCGCAGCGTGGCGGAACTGGTGCTGGCGGAAGTTATTATGCTGCTGCGCGGCATCCCGCACCGCAATGCCATGGCACACCGCGGCGGCTGGATCAAGACCGCCGCCGGATCCTTTGAAGTCCGCGGTAAATGCCTGGGCATCGTGGGCTATGGCCACATCGGCACGCAGATTGGCCTGCTGGCCGAAGCGTTGGGAATGCAGGTGCTGTACTACGACGTCGAAACCAAACTGGCGCTCGGCAATGCCCGGGCCATGCCAACCCTCGCGGCGCTGCTCGAGGCCTCGGACGTTATCACCCTCCACGTCCCGGAGACTCCGCAAACACGAGGCCTGATCGGAGCTGAAGAGATCGCGCGGATGAAGCAGGGCGCGCAGCTGATCAATGCTTCGCGCGGTACGGTAGTGGATATCGAGGCGCTGGCGCAGGCCTTGCGAAGCCAGCATCTGGCGGGCGCCGCGCTGGACGTCTTCCCGCATGAGCCCAAAACCACCGATGAGGAATTCGTTTCCCCATTACGCGGCATGGACAACGTGCTGTTGACGCCTCATGTGGGCGGCAGCACCGCGGAGGCGCAACAGAACATCGGCGTCGAGGTGGCCGAGAAACTGATCAAGTACAGCAACAACGGGTCCACTTTGAGCGCCGTGAACTTTCCGGAAGTTTCCCTCCCGGAGCATTCCGGAAAACACCGTCTGCTGCACACTCATCGCAACCAGCCGGGCGTCCTCTCGGCCATCAACGCCGTTTTTTCTGAACAGCGAATCAATATCGCCGGCCAGTATTTGCAGACCAACGCCAAGATCGGTTACGTGGTAATCGACGTGGAAACGCGGGAGCCCGCGGAAACGCTGCAGGTAAAGCGCAAGCTGGACAAAGTGCAAGGCACCATCCGCACGCGCGTTCTGTACTGAAGCCTGCGGTTCGCTAAATGTGATGAAGGTCCGGCATCTTCAACGAAGTGGGGCAGGCGCTTCCGCCTGCCAACCGGCCTCTTCAACGCAGTTGGCCCCTGGTCGGTTCCTACTACGACGGCCCGGCTTCGCGCAACGGCCGGATCCCGGCGATTTCCTTGTCCAGGTCGTCCAGGTCTAATCGGTCTAAATGGTCTAAATCTTCGATGTCTTCGGCAGCGTCCACAACTTCGCCCGTCTCCGGGTCATTCTTGTGCAGCTTGCGGTCGAGTCGCCGCGCAGCCTTTTCCCGCTGCTTCTCGGCGCGAGCAACTTCCTTCTGACGTTTCTTGTATGTATCACGTGATCGGCCGGCCATAACTCCTCCAACAGAATTTTCAGTCCTGATTCGGACCGTGAGGTGATGAACGGTTCTAAACTACCAGCGACGGTCGCGCCGCCCTCCGCCACCTTCTGTCTTGGGCCGGGCTTCGTTGACGTTGATCGCACGGCCACCCAGGTTGGTGCCGTTCAATCCTTGGATGGCCCGATCGGCCTCACCTGCATCGGTCATCTCGACAAATGCGAAGCCCCGTGACCGCCCGGTATCCCGGTCCGTCATCAAGCTGACCCGCTCCACGGCGCCGTATGCTTCAAAAGCAGAACGGATGGATTCTTCGGTGGCGCCAAAATCCAGATTTCCTACAAAAAGCTTCTTCATGGTTTCTCCTAACGTTTGAAGGCGAGCTCGACGGAGGCAGCTGGAAACTCCCCAGACGCGGCAGGACTACCAAACGCGATTTTTATTATACCCCAACATTGCTAACTCGCGCTATTCACGTGGCTCAGAGCGTGCCTGTTCGCAGGCGAAAGCGCCTGCGCCACTGAATCGTAAATCCTTGTGCGGCAATGTGGGGCAGACGCTTCCGTCTGCCAACCCCGCGTGCTTCCCGATTTTTCACGTGCTTCGCGCGGGCTACCCACTTCTGGCCCTTCAAGTGCATCTAAATTTGTAAGAAAGTGGGAGTCTCGTATGCTGGCGGGTGCAATTGTAGCGGTTTTGCTGATCTTTGGCCTCTTTTTGTCGATGCTCTCTTCATCGCCAAGGGCCGATTCAGAGTATCATCCTGACACCGAACAGTGACACAACGGCACATTAGTGTCTCCGGTTTGGCGCGTTGGTCCTATACAATGACCACATGCTGCCGCTCGCCGCATTAAGTTTTCTTTTCCAAGCCCAATCTTTCGATATCGTCATTCGCCACGCCCACATTGTCGATGGATCCGGCAACCCCTGGTACCAGGGCGACATCGGTACCAGGGGCGATACAATCGCGGCCATCGGAATTCTGGACCAAGCGCCGGCCAAAAACTACATCCGCCAGGGTGTCACCACGCTCATCGCAGCTATGGAACGTTCGCGCGAGTGCTGGCGCGCTACGTTCGCGAAAAAAAGACGCTGACTCTCGAGGATGCCGTTAGAAAAATGTCGGGCTTTCCCGCGGACCGATTGCGTCTTCTGGATCGCGGCCTCCTCAAGCCCGGCATGAAGGCCGACTATACCAATCTCCACCAATACGCCGAAGGCGTGACCGAATTAATCATAAACGGCGAACCGGTAATCTCAGCGGGAAACCTGACCGAACGCCGTCCCGGCCGGATACTCAAGGGCCCTTCCGAACCGCAACCGTGAGACGAAGACGCGTTGTGGCAAATTCGGTTGGCAGGCGGAAGCGAGGTACTTGCAAAATAACTGGAACCAAAAAGCACCGGCTCCCTCAGTCTCAGAAGCTGTGAAAAAATCGGCAGGCGCGCCGGGTTGGCAGACGGAAGCGTCTGCCCCACATTGACGCACCAGGATTTACGATTAAGTGGCGCAGGCGCTTTCGCCTGCGAACCGATTTTTTCACAGCTTCTCACGGTCGCGGCTCGGTAACTCATTCTTTCTGAGCCGCGAGCGTAAGCGACCGGTGCCTTTGACTTTTTCACAACACAAAGCAATTGTGGCGAATTTTGCAAGTACCTCGGAAGCGCCTGCCCCACGTTGGCCCCAGTGGGGCAGGCGCTTCCGCCTGCCAACCGGCGTCTCCAACGGAGCCGGTGCTTGTCTAGTAATACCAGTTCCGCAACCGCACATCGATCCCCGTACCATCCAGCGCCTTCTTGAACGCTTCCGTATCGCTGCCGCGATAATGATACGGATATACAACTTTAGGATGGAAAGCCCGCACGGCATCAGCCGCCTCTTCCGGCGTCATCGTATAAGGCAGGTTCATGGGAATGAACGCGACATCGATATTCTTCAACGCACGCATCTCCGGAATGCCTTCGGTATCGCCGGCGATATAGAAGCGTGTCCCGCCATAAGTGAGAATGTAGCCGTTCCCGCGCCCTTTGTCGTGAAAAAATGTCCCCGGCGATGGTCCGCGCTTCATGTTGTACATCGGCACCGCTTCGATGGTCCAGTGATCCCACGTGGTCGACTGCCCGTTCGCCAGCACCTTGGCTGTGGTAACCGTTTTCGCCACGGCCGCGGGCGCAATGAACATCGTCCCGTCCTTGCGAACCTTGGCAATGGCGGCCTGGTCCAAATGATCCGGATGAATGTCGGTGATCAAAATCAGATCGGCCTTCGGCAAGCCATCAAAATTCCCCTGGCTCCAGGGATCCACATGAATCACCTTCCCGCCGGCCTCAATCATCATGCTGGCATGCCGGATAATCGTAATTTTGACAATCCCCGCCTGAGTCTTGAACTCCTCAACCGGGCGCGAGGTTTGCCCCAACGCGACCATGGCGATCAGTCCGAGAGTCTTTCTCATGATCGACATTGTATCAAGCGTGAAAAAATCGGTTCGCAGGCGAAAGCGCCTCCGCCACTTGTGGGGCAGACGCTTCCGTCTGCCAACCCCGCGTGCTTCCCCACCGGTGCCTTTTCGGTTCCGGATGCGCCGGGCCTGGGAGCGTCTACCAGAGGTCATGAAGACGCGGTGTGGGAAATTCGGTTGGCAGGCGGAAGCGTCCGCCACATTGGTTCGCAAGGGCTTCTTCCGCCTGTCAACCTGCGCTCGACTTCAGTTCCCGGGAAATCCCTGAGTCGCGGTCGAATTCTGCGACGTCCCGATGACCAGCCCGAATTGAGTATCGAGAGCGATAATCGTACCTTGTCCGTTCGCCATCAACGCCGTGGAACCATCCTGCGAGACCTGCAGCGACACGCCGGGGCCGTTCGGCAACCCGGACGGAAACGTGCTGGTGACCAGCCGCTTCGTCAGATCGAACACTTCGAGCGATGGCCCCAGGCACCAGAATAAGCGCGTTCCATCCGGATGAACGAATGCATTTCCGCCCGTATAGCCGTTTTCAACTCCCGGCGTGTACGTGTTTACGCTTAAGTCCGCGGTACTGCTCAGCACGTCGTAATAGGTAAGCTCACCAGTGGTGCCGCTCAACACATAAATGGTCAGCGCGTCCGGAGCCATCAGCGCGGTAGTCGGCTGGTACTTCAGTGGAAACGTCGACTTCACTACGCGATTAACCGCGTCAAGAACCACCAGCGCTCCAAAATTTCCGGAAGAGTCGCGCGAATAGTAACTGACCACCTCGAATGCGGTATTGCCACTGTTAGTGAACAAGATGGCCACGGGCACAAAGGCGCTGGGAATTGACGGTGTGGCAATATTGGCAAGCACCGTTTGCGCTCCAACATCCACCACTGTAATCTGCGGCGTTTGATTTGCCACCCAAACCTCGTTCGTGGAGCCGGCGGACGAAGGCCGCAGCCCTACCGGCCCAATCGCCGTCACCGGCGGCAGCACCTGATTCACCACAGCGCCAGTGGTCAGGTCGAACTTCATCACCTCCCCGCTCAGGCCATCCACGAAGACCATGAAAGGATCCGGCGGAGCCGTGGGCGTGACGGTGTCCAGCAAGAAGTGGTCACGTTCAGCGAGACCGCCATAATTCACCTTGTAGGGTGCCATCTCCGCGACTGCCCACGTCTTTAAAGCGGCGATCGCCTGCTGCACCAAGGAGAGTGTTAAAGTCTCTGCCTCGCTGATCGGAGTGCACTCAGGGGGTAACGCTCCGAGCTCGAGTGTCAAGGCGGCCTGGGCGTTGTACACCACATCGTTTTCCTGTGGGTCGCATACGGAGTAATCCAGCGTTTTGACGCCTCCAGGACTTACCGAGAATTTGTAAACGATACGGTATTGTGCGTCCACGGACGAGATGATTTCGTCGCCCCGGCCATTCAGATAGGAGTCATAAACAACGCCCAGTGCCTGGCCAAACAGTGGCACACTTGTACAAAGGAGCGCGATAGCGATAGAAGCTGCTTTCATTGGATCACCGCCGTCTGTGCCACCCAACTGGAGATTAACAGCACTCCGTTGGCCGCCAATCCATTGTTGAAGACAACCGCGCGATTTAGCCCCAGTGACCCGATGATCAGATTCGTATAGGAGCCGTCGGCAACCAGGTAGCTGGGCGGCAAATTCGCCAGCGTATCCGGCGCAATCGTAAAGCTGCTCGCTCCGGCCGGCGCAACGCACTCCACTTCCACCGTCGAGTTTGTGCCAGCCGCGTAGGAATGAATCACAATCGCTGTTGGCGAGGCCGCGTCTCCTGGCGTGAACGCCAAATTCAGCGGCTGATTGCGCGGAATCACAATGATGCCGGCCGGCCGCGTCCACGATAGAGGCGTTTCAGCCGCAATCGGAATAACCTCCTGATTCGGCCCTCCCGGATCGATCGTATAGGTTCCACTAGTCAGCAGGTTGACACCGCTGGGAGCGGAATTGATGGTTCCGCCCAATGCCGTGGTGTAATCGGAGCCCGCCGGAGAAAATTTGAGGGGTTGCGTGCCATTACTGTAGGTTTGATTCGGCTGCGGATTCAGGCTCGCGCTGGCCGGCAGCGCTCCCCGCAGGCTGTTGCCAATAGCCGAATTACCCGTTGTTTGATGGACCAGACAAGTCCCCGCCGGTGGAAAAGACATGTAGGGATCGAAATTGAAAGGAGAATTCGGACGCGTGAAATAACGCGAATAGAAGTGATCCAAAACTTGGGTTGCGGCCGGGGACACGCTGATGTTATCGATCTGATCCACCCGCTCCAGGTGAATAAAAGCCTGCGTCCCGCCCGTTCGGACCACCTTCGAAACAGGATTGCCGGGGTCATCGCACGAAGTTGCACCCTGCGCGGCAATGGCCATGGTCGCGGTGTTGGAAACCACGCCGGCCGCTTTAACCGACACCGGAACCCAGCAACCGAGCGGAGCATTCTTGGGAACCGCCGCGACAATCTGATCGATCCCGGCACAACACGGCGCGCGGCCGGAATAGGTAACATTCGCAGACTGGCCCCCAATAGTCACCGTCACTGTCGTGGCCACGTTGCCGGGCGTAGGGGCCACATTATCGGCAAATTTCACCGGCCCTAGGCCAGTGCCCCAGATCGTGACCACTTGTCCCGGCACGGCCGGCGCCTCGAGCGAATTGATCGGTTGATTGCTCTGGCTGACGTAGTTATACACTACCCCGGGACCATAGCCGCCGCTCGAAACCGCGAAAATGCCCGGAGACGAATCGCCAATCTGGATGGTCACCGCATTGCTCTTCTGGGATTGGTACGTCAGCCGTAAGGTAGCCAGGCCTGCTGTCACGGTGGAAGGCATCACAGCATTAATCTGTCCCGCCGAAACGTAAATCGGGAACGCTTGCGTCACAACACCGCTCTGCGTCACACTGATCGAAACTCCGCCAAGCGTCGACGAGAGCGGAAACGACAACCCCGGGCTTTGCGCCGGACCCAGATTCTCCCCGAAGGCGCTGAATACACTCCCACGCGCAATAGCTCCATTAGGCAGGCCGAAGGGCGCATAGGAAGCAGCGTTGAAAGTGAATCGACTATAGAGAATCGGTTGCTGCGCGTAGCAAATGGCGCTCAATAAACTGAAAAGCAGCAAGCGCATTCTTCTGTTTTACTATAAAAGGTCACCGGCCCCAGCAGCCGGTGACCAGCCTTCCCCGTCCCTATTCCCTTTCCCCACACGCCATTAGCCAAATTCTCCGCCCTACCCGCATCCACGTATCCTATTCTGAACCTGTGGCGCCAACACTTCTGTTTGCAGCGTCGAGACTACTCTCGGCGCGTAGCAGCTGCTCTTCCTGACGCATGGTGAATTTTCGAGCGTCATGCCGCTCAAATCGCTCCTGCAACAGTCAGAAACCAAACTGCTTAGGAAAAACGCACCTCCAAACACAAGCCCCCCACCGATGCGTCAGCCCCACAAAAGCCCCCAACCAGAAACCAGAAACCAGAAACCAGAAACCAGAAACGAAACCCGGCTTCGTTCTTGAAAAATCCGCCGTCATCATTCCGTCACCCAACACTCCAGCGCCATCCCTCGGAAACAGCCATCATATAGATAGCATCCATGCCTCTGGAGCAGCTCATGCAAGCAACTATCTCCACCGAACCTGATACTCCCTCATCGAATCCACTCTCCACCGACGAACTGCGCAAGATCAATGCCTATTGGCGCGCAGCGAATTATCTCTCCGTCGGACAAATCTATCTCTATGCCAATCCCTTGTTGACCGAGCCGCTGCGCTTGGAACATATCAAGCCGCGCCTGCTCGGCCATTGGGGCACCACTCCCGGCCTGAACTTCATCTACGCTCACTGCAACCGGCTGATCCGCAAATACGATCTCGACATGATCTACATTTGCGGCCCGGGCCACGGTGGTCCCGGCATGGTGGCCAATACCTACCTCGAAGGCACTTACAGCGAATTCTTCCCCAACATCGGCCAGGATACCGAAGGCCTGCTGCGCCTCTTCACGCAATTCTCGTTTCCCGGCGGCATTCCCAGCCACGCTGCGTCCTCAACCCCCGGCTCTATTAATGAAGGCGGCGAGCTGGGTTACTCACTGCTGCATGCCTATGGCGCGGTGCTGGACAATCCCGGATTGATCGCCTGCTGCGTCATCGGCGATGGCGAAGCCGAGACAGGCCCGTTAGCGACAAGTTGGCATTCCAATAAATTCCTGAATCCGGTGCGCGATGGCGCCGTAATCCCCATCCTGCATCTCAACGGTTATAAGATCGCCGGCCCCACCGTGCTCGCGCGCCTGGCCAAAGATGAGCTGGCGACGCTGTTGAAAGGCTATGGCTACAAACCCTACTTTGTGATCGGGCATGAACCGGAGCCGATGCATCAATTGATGGCCGCCACTCTCGAAACCGTCGTCCAGCAGATCCAAGCCATTCAAAAAGACGCGAGAGAGAACGGATTCACCACGCGCCCCGAGTGGCCCATGATCGTTCTGGAATCTCCCAAAGGTTGGACCGGTCCCAAAATCGTGGACGGCGTGCAGATCGAGGGAACTTTCCGCGCCCACCAGGTCCCTATCGCCGACATGTCCAAACCCGGGCACGTCAAGCTGCTGGAGGATTGGATGAGGAGCTACCGGCCGGAAGAGCTTTTCGACGAAAACGGCAAACTCACGCCCGAATTGGCTGAGCTGGCGCCAAAAGGTCAGCGGCGCATGGGCGCCAATCCACAGGCCAACGGCGGCCTGCTATTGAAAGACCTGCACATACCTGATTTCCGCTCTTACGCCGTCGACGTTCCTACACCGGGCACGCACATTGCCGAATCCACGCGCGTTTTAGGAAAAATGCTGCGCGATGTCATGAAGCTGAATACCGCATCCAGCAACTTCCTGGTGTTCGGCCCCGATGAAACCAGTTCCAACCGTTTGGACGCTCTGTTCGAAGTCACCAATCGCGACTCCACTGCGATCATTTTCCCCACCGACGATCACATCGCGCCCGACGGCCGCGTCTTCGAAGTTCTCAGTGAGCACATGTGCCAGGGCTGGCTCGAAGGCTATCTGCTCACCGGCCGCCACGGCTTCTTCTCGTGCTACGAAGCCTTCATTCACATCGTCGACTCCATGTTCAATCAGCACGCCAAATGGTTGAAAGAAGCGAGCGAAGTTCCTTGGCGCCGGCCCATCGCTTCCTTGAACTATCTGCTGACCTCCCACGTCTGGCGGCAGGATCACAACGGTTTCAGCCATCAGGATCCCGGCTTCCTCGACGTAGTGATGAACAAGAAGGCCGATATCGTTCGCGTCTATCTTCCTCCCGATGCCAACTGTCTTTTGTCCGTCGCCGATCATTGTTTGCGGAGCCGCAATTACGTCAATGTGATCGTCGCCGGAAAGCAGCCCGCGCTGCAATATCTGGATATGGATGCCGCCATTCGCCATTGCACCGCCGGCATTGGAATTTGGGATTGGGCCAGCTCCGACGATGGCGTGGAACCGGATGTGGTCATGGCTTGCTGCGGCGATATTCCCACGCTTGAAACTCTGGCGGCCGTGGATCTGCTGCGCGGGCGTCTGCCGGATCTGAAAATTCGGGTGGTCAACGTTGTCGATCTCATGACCATGCAGCCCGCCTCCGAACATCCGCACGGGCTCTCCGACCGGGATTTCGACGCCATCTTCACCGCCGACAAACCCATCGTATTCGCCTTCCACGGTTATCCCTGGCTGATTCACCGCCTGACCTACCGCCGCGCCAATCACGACAATCTGCACGTCCGCGGTTATAAGGAAGAAGGCACCACCACCACGCCTTTCGATATGACTGTGCTCAACGATCTGGACCGGTTCCACCTGGCCGGCGACGTCATTGACCGCGTTCCGCGCCTGCGCGGCGTGGCCGGACGCGAAAAACAGTTCCTGCGCAACCGGCTGATCGAGCATAAACTCTACATCACCCGCTATGGCGACGACATGCCGGAAATTCGCGATTGGCACTGGCCGGCCAAGTGAAAATTCTGGTTCTGAACGGCGGCTCCAGCAGTTTCAAATGCTGGTTCGGCGATTTTCCCTGCGATCGGCCGCTCTGGACCGCGCATTTAAGTGCCGTCGAGGCTGAGCTCGAGCCCGCTCTTCGATCGCTGCTCGCGGAGTATCCTAAAATCGACATCGTTGGTCATCGCATCGTCGATGGCGGCCCCGTTTATCGCGAACCAACGGCGCTGACTCCGGAAGTTCGCGCGGCCATAAAGAAACAGGAGGAGTTCGCGCCCGCGCACAACCGCCTGGAGCTCAAAGCCGTCGAAACAGTGGACCGCGTTATCGGCGCCGATATCCCGCAGATCGCGGTATTCGACACCGGCTTTCATTCCACCTTGGAGCCCGCCGCTTACGTGTATCCCGGTCCGTATGCGTGGCTTGCGGACGGCGTGCGGCGCTATGGATTTCACGGGATCAATCATCAATATTGCGCGGGACGCGCCGCGGAAATGCTGGGCCGCAATCCGGATTCGCTCCGGTTGATAATTTGCCATCTCGGCAATGGAGCTTCGCTCGCCGCGGTGCGCGCCGGAAAAAGCGTGGATACAACCATGGGCTTCACGCCGCTCGAAGGCCTCATGATGGGTACGCGCTCCGGCTCCATCGATCCGGGAATCCTGGTGTATCTGATCCGGCATCGCGGCTACACTGCCGAGCAGCTGGATCGAATCCTGAACAAGGAATCCGGTTTGTTGGGCGTATCCGGCCTCTCCGGCGACATGCGAAAGATTGAAGAAGCCATGCTGGCCGGTAATTCCCGAGCCCAACTGGCGTTCGATGTCTACACGCACCGTCTGCTGCGCGAGATCGGGGGCATGTTAACGGTGCTCGGCGGCGTGGACGCCCTGATCTTCACCGGCGGCGTAGGCGAAAATTCCATGCATCTTCGCCAAGCTGCGTGCCAGCGCCTGGCATTCCTCGGCTTGAAAATCAAAGACGCGCAGCCCGATTCGGATCAGGACATCGCGTCACCCGATTCCAAAGTGCGAGTTCTGGTAATCCGCGCCAACGAAGAATGGCAAATCGCAAAACAATGCCAGCGGTTGGTTACTGATGCCTAGCCCCGTTCCCGTAGGGCAGCCGCAAAAGGAATCGCGCACCAGGCCCGTTGGCGTCCAGCCACAAATCGCCGCCGTGATCCAACAGCGTTTGCCGCGACAGCGCCAGGCCCAGGCCCAGGCCATTCTTCTTGCCCGCAGTCACAAAAGGCTGGAACAGCCGGCCGCGCAGCGCCGGATTGATACCCGGCCCGCTGTCTTCCACTCGCACCAGAACATTTTCGCCGTTCGCTTCGGACCCAATCGAGATGCGCCCGCCGGATCGCATGGCTTCAATGGCATTCTCGAAGAGGTTCGAAAACACGCGCTCCATCCTGGCCCGTTCCATGGGACACTCCAAGCCGTCGGGCACTTCGGCGATCAGTTCGATTTTGCGATTCTCCGCCACCGGCGCCACCGAATCCCAGGCGGCGGCTATCACTTCGCGCAAGCTGCACATCTCGCTGGCGCTCGATTTTCCTCGGACCACGTCCAACAGCTCCTGCAGCATGTCCTGAATCCCGCGCGAAGCCCGATAAATGTTTTTGGCCAGCCTTCGCGTCTGTTCCTCCGGCAGGTTGCTATCCACCAGCATCTCGGCGCCGGCGTAAATGGCCGCCAGGGGATTGCGAAGATCGTGAACGATAGAGGTGGAAAGCTGGCCGATGGTTTCGATCCGTTCGCGGCGGATCAGCTCTTCGCGCGCCGCGCGAATGGATTCACACATGCTTTTGAAAGTCTCGGCCAAGCGCCCCAATTCGTCCTGGCTATATACGTTGATGCGGTAATCGTAATTCTGCTTGGCGATTTCGGCAGCGGCGCGGTCCAACTCGGCAACTGGCTGCATGATCTTGCGCGCCACCAGATACGTCACGGCCAGGGCGGCCATCAGGGCCAGCAGCCAGAGCGCAAGAATTTGACGGCGCAAGGCGCTCAAGCGGTCGCGCGCGCCGGCCAGCGAGCGCAGGATGAAGAGCTGTCCCACTGGCGCTCCGGCGACGTCTCGAAGCGGCGTCGGCAGCGCCAGATAATCCGATACCTGGGGCGCGCCGGGGTTACGAAGCAGCTCCGGCATGATCTGCGCCGTGGCTTCGCGCCCCAGCGTGGAAGTAATGACGTAATCTCGCGAGGTGAAAATATATTCGCTGCCGCCGGTGGAACGCTTCAGGCCCTCCGCCACTTTGTTATCCACTTTGTAGCCGGCCACCAGAACATCCAGCAGCGCGGAGCCGCCCACCGATTGAACGTAAACCGGGGTGATCACAACTTGAAACAACTGATCGGATTTTTGTACGAAACCGAAAGCTTGTTTCGGGAAATTCCCGCGTGCTACGCGAACCATGGGCAGATCGTCATTGGGCACGAACGATGCCGGCGCTCCCAGGCTTGCGATCACCATACCCTGGGCGTCGGAAACCAGGAAGAACGCATCTTCGGTGTCCACTTTGGACCACAATTCTCCGGCGGTGTCGCGAATTGTCGCTTGATCCCGCGTTCCGAAAGCGCGCCGCACGTCGGACATGGTGCTCAGGATCTGGCTCACCGATGCCAACCGGTCCGCGCGCGCTCTCCATAGTGATTCGTACGCTTGAAAACTGGCTTTGGCCTCCTGCTCCACGCTGGCGTACGTGGTGCTGACCACGCTGCGCTCCACCAGCCAGCCGGTGAGGGCGAACACCACCGTCATAACCAACGATGTGGGAATCAGGATCTTCCACAACAGCGAAAGCCGCGAAAACTTCACGGTTTGGTCCCCACGTATCCTCCGGATTCAGTGACGGGAGCATAGTCCCTGCCGAATTTGTTCTTGTGCGGGAGTTGCAGATAGCCGCTCTCGGACACCGAGATGGAGGGAAGCTGCAGGCCATTGTCCGGTACTTCAACAACGCGTGACAGAGCCGCCAGGGTTTGTTCGGTGGCCCGCTCGTGAAAAACGTGCAGCCGGTAGGAGCCCGGCGGGACGTCCGCAATGCGGACCGCGCCGTCGCGTTCCGACACCGAGAAATACGGCGATTTCAGGACTACGATCACCGCGCTCATAGTGGGATGAATATTGCAGAAAACTCGCACTACGCCGGCGCGCGTAAACACAGTGGACTTGGTGGTGCGCGGCGGGTAAAGCCCGATGTCGAAGATCTCGCCGTTATAGTTGGAGAACGCGTTGTGAAAAATAAAATCGCGGTTTGGAAAATCAACCGTGGTTCCCACCGTGATGGCCAGCACGTGCGGAGTAAACGTTTTGTTTTTTTGGAGCATCTGGGCATGATGAGCCGCGGCCGGAATCGGCGTGGCACCTGAAATCGGCTCCAGCCACACCACCACGCCGGAGTAATCCAGATGCTTGCGGACGTTGGGATCCTGGGAGAAGGCCAGATCCACCTTGCCGTTGACGGTGGCGGAGCGGGCACTCCTGGCATCAAGAAGCAACAAGCTAGAAAAGATAAGCGATCGCCAAATCATAATGATCGTTCAGCCGGTTTCCAATCTGATAATACGCCGTACGGACCTGGCCGCCTTCCAGGCTGAGAATCACGTTGGGAGCCAGGCGGTACATGAAGTTGCTGAAATACCCGGCGTTCGAACCCGTATTTCCGAACAGCAGGTCATTGTCGCGGTTCACCTGCTGGCCGCCATAGATATTGAACGCCAGGCGCGCGGTAATGGGGATTCTGATCTGGGCCCATCCGCCGTTGCTGCGCACGGGAACGATTTGGCCGTTCGGCAGCATAGTATAACCGGGTGGAAGCGCGCCCAGAACCGGAACATTCCGGCCATGGAAAAACATGCCGGAAAATTCAATTCTCCGAATTGGACGGAAGAACCAATCCACAGAGTAGACGTTGGAAGGGAGCGAGATATCGCCCAGGTGGTTGCGATTGTAGTGGACTCCGCCGGCGATCTCCAGCCGGCCCGTTTCGCTCCAGCGGCGCCACAATTCCAGGCGCCCTTCGACGCCCGGCCGCGACTCTTCCTCCTGTTGATAAGGCTCCGCCGTGGGCGTTGCCTGGGGAACGCTGGTTTGGAAAACACCCGCCTGGACGCGCAATCCGCTGTCCTCGGAAAGCGAAAATCTTTGCTCCATCCGAATCTGCGGCTGCCACAGCCACGGATTGCCGGCGCCGGTGAGCGGAGAATAGCCAACTTGCGCCAGCGAATCCGGATCGCGCGGAGAAATGATCGGTTTGTCCTGGCCAAACATGATACTGGTGTTAGCCCAATCCAGGTTGATGGACGCGGTCCTGATGCGCAGCAAATGACCGATCGACGCGGTGGACCCGCCGAAGAAATCCATGTAAAGAGAGCCGCTGACTTTGCCGTCGTCGAAAATCTGCGGGCCATTGTACAGCAGCCCCAGCGTGGTTTGAGAGAGCGTGGCGCCGCCGGTGGAATCCGCGCTTCCAAGAGAGGCGGCCGGCGGATTGATGGCGCCGCCGTTGTTGGCTCCATTCAGGTAGGCGTTGAATAACGCCATGCCGGTGATCTTGATTGGGAATTTCTGCGACGATTCCACTTTGGTTTGGTTGAGTTCGTCGATGCGGGCGTGGTCCACGGCCTGGGTTTCCGCCGCGGTAGGTTGGGACGCGGTGACGGGGGGTTGGGCGTCGGTAGCCGCCGGCGAAACGGGCGGGTGCAACGCGGCCAGCTCATTGCGCAAGGCGCGGAGTTCATCAGTGAGGGCTTCGTTGTCTTTCTCCAATCGCTCCAGCCTGCTGAGGACCTCGCGCATTTCAGGTGTGTTTTGCCCGACGGCCGTTGCGGCGCCGCCGAGTAGGAAAAGCGTGATTAAAGAAAGCCTAGCCGCGTGGGGTATCATCGCTCAAAAGCTGCTCCAGTTTCTCCCGCACCCGGGCGGGTGAGTAGGGTTTCATAAAGACTGCGCTGGCGCCACGAGCGCGCGCCTGTTCCGGCGCGTCCACATCGGTGCAGCCCGTAATCACGATAATAGGCACGCCGCGGTGTACCTGGTGGGACCGTACCCGTTCCATCAGCTCAAATCCATCCATGCCGGGCATATGCAGGTCGGTCACGATGGCGCGAACGGATTGGCGTTCGCTTTCGAGTAGTTCCCAGGCCTGGTCACCGCTCGATACCGTCACAACGTTCAAATCGTGGATGGAGCTGAGGATGATTTCGAGAATTGAGGCGCAGGTTTCCGCGTCTTCCACGATCAGAACAGTTCGCGGAGTCATGGCACAAAACGGTATCCCACGCCGTGCACGGTGAGGAAGTGGCGCGGCGTGTTGGCGTCCGATTCCAGTTTCTGGCGCAGGCGGACCACGTGCGCGTCCACGGTGCGCGTATTGGGAAACGATTCGTAACCCCAGACCGAGTTGAGAATCATGTCCCGCGTAAGGGGCCGGTCCGGATTCTGCAGAAAGTAACTCAACAGGTTGTATTCGGCCGGAGTCATTTTGAGAGGCTCGCCGCGGCGGGTGACGATGCGGCGCTCGAAATCGACGGCGATGGCGCCAAATTGCGCGATTTTGCGCGCCTCCGGAGAGGTCCGCCGCAACACGGCGCGGATTCGGGCCAGCAGCTCGCGCGCCCCGAACGGTTTCACAACGTAATCGTCCGCGCCGATCTCGAGCAGCAGAACCTTGTCCACCTCCTCGCCCACCGCGCTCAGCACGATGATGGGCGTCTTGAAGCTGGCCGCGCGAAGCTGCTTGCAGATCTCGATGCCACTCATGCCAGGAAGACGCAAGTCCACAATCATCAGGTCAGGCTTTACTGCCAGCGCCCGCTCATAGCCGGCCTTGCCGTCCGAAACCAGGATGGGACTGAAGCCTTCCTGCTCCAGCATGATGCCTATGGTGTCGCGCAGGCTTTCGTCATCGTCGATCACAAGAATGTTGGGCATGAATGATTTCGATCTACTCTCAAATGCTAACGCGGGCCGGGTGTCGGGTGGTCCCGTTTCGGCCTGTTTTCGGGCGTGGAAATCCGTTTTTTACCAAACATTTACAACTCTGCAACGACTATCGGTGAGGATTCCACCGAAGATGGTGATCGACAGGAGTTCTCGCGTGATTCCCTGCATTGCCCCGAACGCTAAGACTACGCCTCTAGACACAGGCGGAGAGGTTCTGAAAAAACGAAACCTTGGACCTTACATCCTGACCGAACATTTTTATCCCCACCGAACGGCGCTTCCCAAACGTGCTCATCGCCAGGCTTTCCTGACCTTTGTGATTGAGGGAACATTGCGCGAGCACTGTGGGGCGAGAAGTGCCACGCTGGGGCCTGGAGCGCTCCGATTTCTTCCGGCGGGAGAGGTTCACGAGAACGAATTCGAATCGCGGTCGCGGTGCTTGCATGTGTGGATAGATCCCGTGGTATTGGACGGGCTGAACGCTCGAGCGGTGTTGCCGCGCCGGCCGGCCGAAATCAGCGGGCTGGGCGCCACCTGGCTGGCCAACCGGTTATACGCGGAATTTTGCCGGGAAGACACGGCTTCCGGCATTGCCGTGGAAGGGCTGGTGCTGGAGATTCTGGCTGAAATCGCCCGAGCGGAGACCAAACCGGATCCGGTAGTGAGCCCGCGCTGGCTGAAGCGCGCCACGGAGATCGTAGAAACGCGGTTTCTGGAACGGCTGAGCCTGACCGGCATTGCGTCCGAGGTGGGGGTGCACTATGTGCATCTTTCGCGCCAGTTCCACCGGTACAATCGCTGCACGGTGGGCGAGCTGATTCGAAAGCGGAGGATTCAATACGCGTCGCATCTTCTGGCCCACTCGGAAACGCCATTGGCGGAGATTGCGCTGATCTGCGGATTCTCCGATCAAAGCCATCTCTCGTTCCTGTTCAAGCGTTATGTGGGAATGAGCCCGTCGAAGTTCCGGGGGATGGCGGGGCATGGTGCGGGAAGGCTGGTGAGAGTGGCTGGGCCGGTTGCGGTGAAGTAATAAATCTAAGAAGGCACAGGTTCCCTTAAGTTTAAGAAGCCGTGAAAAAATCGGGAAGCACGCGGGGTTGGCAGACGGAAGCGTCTGCCCCACGCTGACGCACAAGGATTTACGATTAAGTGGCGCAGGCGCTTTCGCCTGCGAACCGATTTTTTCACAGCTTCTCACGGTCGCGGTTCGGTAACACGGGTCTGGATGTTGATTTCTGAGACCAGCGTTCGGTGGACGGGGCACTTGCTGGCGATCTCCAGCAGCTTGGCGCGCTGCTCATCGGTGAGCGTTCCCATTAATTGAATGTCGCACTCAATGCGATCGAGCAGCGCTGCTTTGGTTTCGCATTCGGCGCAATCTTCGGCGTGGATGCGAGAGTGGCGTAAGCGAACCGTGACGCTTTCGAGCGGCCATGCTTTGCGCCGGGCGTACATTCCGATGGTCATGGAAGTGCAGGAGCCGAGCGCCGCAAGCAGCAGATCGTAGGGTGTGGGGCCGGCCGGCTCATCGGCTGTTAAGTGGTGTTCGCCGATACTAATTTCCTGAGTAAATCCGGCCGCGCTGCCGTGAACTAATACCTCGCTCATCAGGCTTCCACTTCGCCCGGCGAAAGATCGTCAACATAACACCACATCCAACGTTCGCCAGGTTCGATGGAGCGGATCAGGGGATGTTTCACGGCGTGAAAATGCTTGGTGGCGTGTTTGTTCTTGGAAGAATCGCAGCAGCCGACGTGGCCGCATATCAAACAGAGACGCAGATGGACCCAGCGGTCGCCCATGGCAACGCATTCGGGGCAGACGTGGGTGCTGGTGGTGGTGATCTTTATTTCATCCAGATGCTTGCATTGTTGTGGCATTTTATTTCTCAGGCACCCACTCCCTTATGGTCGCGGTTCGGTAGCGCGCTCCAGAGACGCGCGGTCCCATTTTGCCAGGTCCGCTGCCGCACCGTAGGTGCTTTCCAGAAAATGGAGCAACATTGTTTTGGGAGATTCGGCGCAGCGGACATCGTCGTACATCAGGAAGAACTCGGACATCCCACTGTGATAAAACGCTGCTGCCGGTTGGACTCGCGACGCTTTGAAGCCGGGCGGCTCCGGGGCGGCGTAGGCATAAAATGCGGGGCCTTTGATCTCGCCTCCACCGGGCCAGAAGCCGGCGCTGATCTCTTCGTGGGAATACGCTTCGCGAGTTATCGCGTCGGCGCCGGGACGCTCAGGAGCACGCCGGCCGGAAAAACGGGTCACGGCGAGGTCGAAGCTGCCCCAGAAGAATTGTACGGGGCTGCATTTGCCGATGAAGCCGCTGCGAAACTCATTGAACACGGAATCGACGCTAACCAAGATGCGCCAGAATTTGTGCGCGAACTCCGGATCGTATGATTTGTGGGTGACGTCTTCGGCAAACGGAATGGCCGCGGCCACTTCATCCGGCGAGGCATGAATATGGACGTCGATCAAGAGCGCGCGGAGCGATTCCATGAGTTCCTGATAGAACTGCGCGACGGATTTTGGCGCGAGTGCGATTTGTTTGGTTAGTCCGTCTGAGGTGAGGATGTCAAGTTTGTGATCGATGAAATCGAAGTTGATTTCAAAAGTTCGCGAGCCGTAAGGGATGGGTGAAGTGGTTAGCCCGCGTGCGGTCAAATACAGCGTGACATTCCACCAGTGGTTGACCAGCGGGGTGAGGGTTTTGCGGACCTTGCCTACGATTTGAGTCCACATGTGCAGGGTGTCGTAGGTGTCCTGCCAGGCTTCGAGGGGTAAGGCCGGCCAAGCATCAATGGTCGCGGGCATTCCGTTTTGATTTTACACGGCGAATCTAATGGAAGGGAAATGGGTAGCTGAGGAGCACGCATCCGTGCGTGCCGCGTTCGCGGTAAGTTCCAGGCGTTCACACGAGTGTGAACGCGGCACGCACGAGTGCGCGCGCCACGTCGCTGCTTCATACAGGAAATGTACGATTACATGCCTAGGAGATTTGGTTCTAGCTTCCAGTAGCCGTGTTCTTCTGCCCAGATATTTAGCGCAACCGTGGCGATTTCATCCACAATTGGGATTGCGTGGCCGTTTTTCGTCAGGTCGACCGATTTGATGTAGGTACGGCAGCTATCGCAGGCGTCTACGCGAACGTAGTCGAACTCCGCGGCAACATAGATGGGAAGCTTCTCCTTATTTTCTTCGGCGCAGGCGGGACAAATCACGCGGCGGTACTGCCATTCCGTGGCGCAGAGGGAACAAAGCAGCCAGCGCTTGGCGCCGTCCCCTTCGCCGCGCAGGACGGCGGCTACGGGACGCGCGTTACAAAAGGGGCAAGCGGGCTCCGCCTTATCGAGTGCAATGTCACCGCGTGAAGCCAGGTATTCGGCGTAGGGCTGCAGCAGCACCCGGGCGAAGAAGCGGCCGGCTTCGGCGCCGGTCAAGCGGTCCACAGGGCCGCTCTCCCAGAATCCAAGCAGAAGCTCTTCTTGCGCGGCAGAGTTCTGAAGATGCTCGCGGCCGAATTCGGCGATGGGTTGCGCGCCGATGCGTTGCATCAAATCCAGCAACGGCGGAAAATGGCGGATCAGCGCGCGCGCGTCGGTGATGGCGTTGGATTGCACATCTTCGAAAACTGATTTCTGGAAGTGCGCCAGTTCCCGGTAGAAACTCAGGATGCTGGCGGCGCTGGGGTAGGTCTGAGCGAGTTCGGTGGCGCGGTGGATTCTCGAATCGAGACTGGCCTTCATTCTTTCTCGACGGGATCGCCCCCGGTCATGCGAATGTACCACAGACGATGATGCGTCCGGGCCCAGGCGCGGCTCACGAATCCATGAATCATCGCGTCGGTGCTGCCAGGGACCAGCCACACGCTCATGTAGACGTGGACGATGAAGCCGCCGATGGTGATCAGCGCCGCGGCTTCATGCAGGACGATCATCAGATGGCGCACCCAGGCCAGGGAGAACGGAATATATTCCGGGAACCACAGAAAAACACCCGAAAATATAAGCAAGAACGTGCCGTAATACATCAGCCAATAGTAGAGTTTCTGACCGCCGTTGTATTTTTCCTGCGGAGGCACGCGATCGTCACGGTTGGTGGCGTAGTCTTCTACGTCACTCAAGAAGCGTTTGTCCGTTTCCGTGATTTCCATATCGCGTCGCCAGACCAGATGCATCCAGATCATGCAGAGGAAGAATCCAATGCCCAAAATCGGGTGCCAGAAGCGAGAGGTAGGCCCGCCGCCTAACATTACCGCCAGCCAGAAAAGATGCGGCGTATAGAACGCCAACCCGGTAGCCAGGCAATAGGTATAGGCGAGCGCATTGAGCCAGTGCATCACGCGTTCGTGAAACGTATAGCGCTGGATGCTGTCCGGAGAAACGTACTGCGTGGCCGCGGCGCTCACTCGACCTCCTTTTTCTTGCCTTCCTCAACCTTCTTGGGGCCGTAGCGGACGAAGTGAGCGGCGGCGGTCAGTATTCCGGCGGCGATGGCGAAATTGCCCAGCCACTTCAGCGGTCCTTTCCAAAGCCTGACCATTAGCGGAATTTGCGGATCTTTGGGCAGGCCGCCGTAATATTCCGGATGGTCGATATCGTGAAGCACGTAGATGACATGCGTTCCGCCGACGCCGGCTGGATCGTATACGCCGGCGCTTTTGTGCGAGGTGTGTTCGTGCAGTTGCGTGACTCGCTTCTCGGCCAGATCCTTCATGTCGTCTTTGGTTCCAAAGTGGAGACAGCCGGTGGGACAGGCTTTGATACAAGCCGGCTCAAGTCCTGCGCCCACGCGGTCTGAGCAGAGCGTGCATTTGAAGACCTTCTTGGTCTCGTGATTGAACTTGGGAATGTTGAAGGGGCAGCCGGTCACGCAATATTGGCAGCCGATGCAATTGTCCTGATTGAAATCGACGATGCCGTTCTGGTATTGCACGATGGCGCCGTCGGCGGGGCACGCCAGCAGGCATCCGGGATCGGCGCAATGCATGCAGCCATCCTTGCGCATCAGCCAACTGAAAGTGCCGTCTTCGGCGACGTGTTCGTTGAAGCGGATCAGGTTGTAGTAATTCCACGCCAGATCCGGCATGGTCTGGTAGGTGTTGTCGAAAAGGGTTTCGCGGAACGGGTAGCCGTTCCATTCCAGACACGCTACTTCGCAGGCTTTGCACCCGATGCATGTCGTCACGTCGATGAGTTTGCAAACGTCGTAATCGCGCGAGGCGCCGCGGCCGGGAGTGGGGCCGGCGTGACCGGAGATGGCTTTGATTTCGAGTACGCTGTTGCTCATCGCTGGTCACCACGGGGAAAAAATGGGGGACACGTCTGCAGTGTTTCAAGCTTGAGAGGATGGAGAGCTAGCCCGGCATGTCCCCCATTTTTTAGGTTCATGCTTTCTCCAGTTTCACCAGGAAGCCCTTGAACTCGGGGGTGTAAGCGTTTGGATCGGTGACAGTGGGCGATAGCAGGTTCGCCAGAGTTTTGGATTCGCGGCCGGCGTCTTCCTGGATGCCGCGGTAGCCCTGATGAATGGGGATGCCAATCTGATAAACCTTTTTTCCGTCGATGGTCATGGGCTTGATGCGATGCGTCACCATGGCTTTGGCGATGTAAGTTCCACGCGCGCTGGTCACCTTCACGTTCGCTCCGCCCTTGATTCCCAAATCGGCCGCCAGCTCCACGGGGATCTCGACGAACATCAGCGGAACAAGCTGGACGTTCATGGGATTGTTCTTGGTCCAGTAATGATAGTGCTCGGTAAGCCGGTATGTGGTGCAGACCACCGTGAATCCCTGCTCGGGCGTGCCGTATTTATCCATGTCGGTGGAATATTTTTTGACGACAGGATTGTTGGCCTGCTGCGGGTGCAGGATATTGGCTACGGGACTCTCGAAGGGTTCGTAATGTTCGGGGAAGGGTCCGTCGGCCATTCCGGCGAGCGGAACAAACAAACGGCCGACGCCTTCGGGATTCATGATGAACGGGCCCATGTGATCCTTGGGCGCTGAATCGGGCTTAAAATCCGGGACATCGGCGCCCTGCCATTTTTTCTGGGCTTCGTTCCACCACACTTGACGGCGGTCCGGATCCCAGGGCTTGCCGTTGAGATCGCAGGAGGCGCGATTGTAGAGAACGCGGCGATTCATGGGCCAGGACCAGCCCCAGTTCGGATAGATGCCGAGGCCGGAAGGATCGCCGGTTTCGCGGCGCTGCATCAGAGCGCCGGCTTCGGTCCAGGAGCCGCAGAACAGCCAATTTCCGCTGGACGTGGAACCGTCGTCCCGCAGGAAAGAAAATCCGGGCAATTGCTGGCCGGCTTTTATGGTGGTCTTGGTGGGTTCGTCGGTGACGTCGGAGATGGCGCGGCCGTTCAGCTCTCTTGCTAGCTCCGCTAAAGACGGGTTGTTGGGATCCAGGTGGTTCCAGGTCAGATTCAGGATCGGATCCGGGAATTTGCCGCCTTCCTTCTTATATAGCTCTCGAACCTTCAGGAAAATTTTGGCCAGGATGGCCTGATCGAGCTGACAGTCTCCGGGAGGAGGCACGGCGGCCCACTTCCATTGCAACCAGCGGGCGGAGTTTACGAAGGTTCCGTCTTTTTCCGCGAATCCCGCGCCGGGCAGGCGATACACTTCGGTGGGGATGCTTTTCATCTGGTCGTTTGTGATGCCAGGCGATTTCCAGAACTCGCTGGTTTCGTCGGGATAGATTTCGCAGACCACCAGCCAGTCCGCTTTCTTGAGCGCATCAATGTTTTTCTGGGAGTTCGGGCCAATGGCAACGCCGTTCATGCCGAAGGCGAGCAAACCTTTTACTTTGCCCCGATACATGTCATCCCAGATGTGCGCCCAGGAATATTCGCGATCCACTTTCGGCAGATAGTCATAGGCCCAGCCGTTCGCTTTCGTTGCTGAATCGCCGTACATGGCCTTCATGAAGGAGGCCGCGAATTTAGGGGTGTTGCCCCAGTAGTTGAACGATTCCCAGTCCTTGGGCTTCGACGATTTGGGCGTGATGCGGCCCATCCAGCCGGTGAAATCCTTGTCGGCCGGGTTGGGGACCTTGAGATAGCCAGGCAGGTTGTCGAAGATTCCGGCCATGTCCGTGGCGCCTTGAATATTGGAGTGCCCGCGCAGCGCATTCACGCCACCGCCGGCGCGTCCGACGTTGCCCATCAGCAGTTGCAGCATGGCGGCCGCGCGGATGTTCTGGGAACCGAAGGAGTGCTGCGTCCAGCCCACCGCATAGATGATGGTGGCTACTTTTTTCGTGTCGCCGTTGGTTCGGACGGACGTGAAGAGGTCGGCTGCCTTGAGGAACTGATCCCTCGGAATGCCGGTGACGCGCTCCACCATCTCCGGGGTGTAGCGCGAATATTGCTTCTTCAGGAGTTGGTAGACGCAACGGGGATGCGCGAGCGTAGTATCGTAAACGACATTTGGAGGAAGCGCGGGCGCGGCGTCGGATTTCGCTGTCTGCTGGGCACCGGCTTCTTCGTAGTTCCAGGTGGACTTGTCGTAAGTCTGCTGGTCATGATTGAAGCCGGAATAGAGGCCGTCCTCAGGGAGTTTGAAGCCGTCTTTAATTACAAATGCCGCATTCGTGTAGTTGACGAGATATTCTTTGGCAACACGCTGATTCTCCAACGCATAATGAATCACTCCGCCGAGGAACGCGATGTCCGATCCGGCGCGAATTTGCAGGAACAGATCGGAGACTGCGGCGGTCCGCGTATAGCGCGGATCGATGACAATCATTTTGGCGTTGCGCTGGCGCTTGGCTTCCACCGCCCACTTGAAACCGCAGGGATGGTTCTCGGCCGGATTGCCGCCCATGATCAACATCATGTCGGTATTCTTGATGTCGACCCAGCCATTGGTCATGGCGCCTCGTCCGAATGTGGGCCCCAAACTGGAGACCGTGGGGCCGTGTCAAACCCTGGCCTGATTTTCGATGAAGCAGACCCCAAGGCTGCGCATGGTTTTGACGGCGAGCCAATTGAACTCGTTCGTGTCCGTGCAGCCGCCGTTCCAGGCGACGCTTTCCAGCCGGTTGACGGTGCGGCCTTGAGAATCCGCGGTAATAAAAGTTTCGTCGCGGGTCTTCTTGATGTGACGGGCGATTTCGTTGTAAGCCTGCTCCCACGCGATGTCTTCCCAATGATCGGAGCCGGGGCGGCGAACCTGGGGCTTGAGCAGGCGCCGGCTATTGAGGATGTCCTGCATTAGCGACGATCCCTTAGGGCAGAGCGTCCCGCGGTTGATGGGATGATCCGGGTCACCCTCCACGTGGACCACCTGCGGCGTGACGTTCTTGGCTTTGTCGCCAATGGTGTGGATGATGACGCCGCAGCTCACTGCGCAATACGGGCAGGTGGAGCGGGTTTCAGTGGTCCGGGCGATTTTGAGTTCTTTCGATTCGGCGTAGGCGGCTTTCAGGTCGAATCCGAGAGTGGACGCGACGGCAGCGCCGGCGCCAATCTTCAAGAAACTTCTGCGTGTAGGACTCACGGGTACCTCCCGAACAGCTAGGTTTGGGGTCTGGAAAAGTATACCACTGCATTCGTTAGATGCCACAAAAGTCATGTTGTTGTAACCAAATTTCTTTAAAAAAAGTTGACTTGGAATTGAGGCTCGCGTATTCTGAGTTGAACGATCAAGTAAGTTACCAGAGGAGATTCAGATGTTCAGACTGATTAGCGGAGTGGTATTGGCGGCCAGCATCGCTGCAGCGGCTGAAAGTCCGGTGAAGGTGACGAAAACGGATAATCCGGAAAAGGCGCTGTTCTTCGAGGTGACCGTTCCGGTGAAACCGGATGATGTGTGGAGGGCGTTCGCAACCAAGGAAGGCGCCGAGGAGTGGCTGTGGCCGCACATGACCGTGGAACTGCGGGAGGGTGGCGATTGGATTGTCCATTATCCTGGTGGGAAGACTGGAGGCGGCACGATCGTCAGTTTTGAGCCGATGCAATCCATCACCTTGCGGGCGATGGCGCCGGAGCAGTTTCCGGAAGTACGGCGGGAGCGGACCACGGCGGTATTTCGCTTTGAGCCTGCGGAATCGGGAACGAAAGTTACATTGCTTCAGACGGGCTGGAAGCAGGGCAAGGAATGGGACGATGCGTACGAATATCTGGCCGATGGAAACGCGCAACTGCTGGGGCAGCTTCTGTACCGGTTCCAGCACGGGCCGATTGACTGGGCGAAGATGCGGCAGTCGAAGTAGCTTATGACCAGCCCGACGGCGGTGCTCTCCACCAGAGAGCGTCTGATCGGCGCCGCCATCGCGCTCTTCTGGGAAAAAGGCTACGCCAACACCAGCATGAGCGAGCTTTTAAGCGCGGCCAAGGCGAACAGCGGAAGCTTCTATCATTTTTTTTCGAGCAAAGAGGATTTGCTTTTAGCGGTATTGGATCGTTACCTGGTGGCGCTGCATCCGGCTTTGCTGGGGCCTGCGTGGGAGGGCGTGGACGATCCGATTGAGCGCATCTTCGCGCTGCTGGCTCGTTATCGCCTGTCGATTTTGCAGACGGATTGCACTTACGGTTGTCCTATCGGGAGGCTGGCGCTGGAGATTGGTCCTGAGCAGGAGGAAGTGCATCGGAGGCTGGCCCAGAATTTCGACGCGTGGACGGCCGCGGTGCGGGAGTGCCTGGAGCGGGCGGCGGATCGATTGCCGCCGGATATCGATCGGGAGCGGCTGTCGCAATTTGTGCTGGCGGTGATGGAGGGCGGCGTGATGCTTTCGCGATCGCATCGGGAGGTGAAGCCGTTCGATCAGGCTGTAGGCGAACTGCGGGCTTACTTCAATCGCTTGTTGAGTACGCCGGGAGGGAAAAGGAAGGCACAACATGATTAAACTTGTGCTGGAGTTGGACTTCTCACAGAGGGCGTGCTGTTCGCGCAACCCAGGGAAACGAAGCTCAGCGGATGATCGGGGGCGTAGCGGAAGAATGCCGGTTGTGGGGCAGGATGTCATCCTGCGCGCGGGTTGTTAACCCGCGCTGTTTGCGCCGATTGGCAACCTGCCCCACATGCTTCTATTCGAGCACGAAGACTTTAATTTCTGATCCGTCGGTGCCGCCGCGGTAGACGCGCTCTGTCGCTTTTTGGAAATCCGAGGCCTTCGCTGCCGGGATATCCAGGAACTGCTGCGGATTGCGGTCCGTCAGCGGGAACCAGGAGCTTTGCACCTGCACCATGATGCGATGGCCGGTTCGAAATGTGTGGCAGATATCCGGCATTCCGAATTCGATGCGGGCGCGTTTGCCGGGGACGAAGGCTTCCGGTTTTTCGAAGCTATTGCGAAATTTTCCTCGAAAAGGCTCGCCGCGAACCAACTGCTGGTAGCCGCCCATGTGGATCCTGGCCGGGTTCGGATCGGGATCCGGATAATCGGAGGGATAGACGTCGATCAGCTTCACTACGAAATCGGAATCCGTGCCGGTGGTGGATACCGAAAGGACGGGGGTGATTGGTCCCGCAATGGTCACGTCGTGATCGAGCGGTTCTGTTTGATACACCAGGACGTCAGGACGTTTGGACGCGAAACGCTGATCGTAGGTCATATAATCGCCGGGCATGCCCGAGCCGATCTCGCCGGTGACAGGAACAGGTTTATCCGGATCGCTCACGTATTCGTCGAATCCGACATCGGTTGCCGCTTTCAACGACAGCTTTCCCGCCGCGTCAAAATGCAGCTCACGGGTGACGGCGTTTTTGGCCGGCCAGGAATCGAACCGGATCCACTGATTGGTTCCCGTTTCAAACAGGTACGCCTTGGGAGGAGCGGCGTCCCCTTTGGCTTTCAGCCCATCGCCTTTGCCCTTGAGGTGCTCCATGAAAAATGGGAACTCGATGTGCTCGCGATAAAAGTCGCCGGTTTTCGACGCGAAATTGAGATTGCCCAGCGTGTCGTCAGGCCCGCGCGACCAGCCGCCATGGGACCACGGACCCATCACCAGGGTGTCGGGCGCGCTGGGTCCATTTTTCTCGAGCCGGTGAAAAAGCTTCAAGGGACCCGAGAGATCCTCGGCATCGAACCATCCGCCGACGAACATCACGGCGGGCGTTACGTTTTTCATGTAGGGAACCAGCGAGCGGCTCTGCCAGAATTCGTCGTAACGGGCATGCTTGAGATTGTCGGTCCAGTAGGGATTGGTGTTCTTCAGATATTTTTCGTTGCTGTTTGAAAGCGGGCCCATTTTGAGGTAGAAATCGTAAGCGTCGGGCGTACCGAAATCGAACGGGACACCGCGCTGCGGCCGTTCCGGATCTTCTCCGCGGGGCTTGAACCCGGTATAGAAACCGAAGTTTGCCGCCAGATAGAATGCACCGTTGTGAAACGCGTCGTCGCCGTTTCCGACGTCGCCCATGGGGGCTTGCGGGGAAACGGCTTTCAGCGCCGGGTGCGAGTCGATGAGGCTGTAGGCGGCATAAAACCCGGGATACGAAATGCCCCAAATTCCGACTTTGCCGTTGTTGTTGGGAACGTTCTTCACCAGCCAGTCGATAGTGTCATATGTATCGGTGCTGTCGTCGAAATCCTTGGGACCTGAAAGATGGGTTTTGTGCGGAGTCATATCGACGAAGGTTCCCTCGGACAGGTAGCGTCCGCGGACGTCCTGATAAACGAAGATGAATCCTTCTTTGGTGAACAATTCGGAGGGACCGAGCACAGGCCGGTAGTTATCGATTCCATAGGGCGCCACCGAATACGGCGTGCGCTGCATCAGCATTGGATAAGCTTGCGACGTGTCCTTGGGTACGTAGACGCTGGTGAACAGCTTGACGCCGTCGCGCATGGGGATGCGGTAATCGTATTTAGTATAGTGCGCGCGCGTGTATTCCAATTCCTGCTTGCGCTGATCCTGGTTGTTGGGCTGGGCAAGAAGCAGAGCGCCGCATGCGAAGGACAAAAGTGCCAATTTGATCATCGGCAATAATATAGCAGGTATGCGAATCGCGATCATATCGGACATCCACGGAAACCTCACTGCGTTTGAAGCCGTGCTGGCGGACCTGCGGCTGACTTCTCCGGATTTGATTTTCCACGGAGGGGACCTGGCCGACGCGGGATCGAGTCCGGTGGCGATTGTGGATCGCGTTCGCGACCTGGGCTGGGCAGGCGTGATCGGCAATACGGATGAGATGCTGGCGCGGCCCCAGACGCTGGAGGATTTCGCGGGTAAGTCATCCGCGCCGGCCCCGCTTTGGGCGGTGATTCGCGAGATGGCCGCGGCTACGCGTGCGGCGCTGGGAGACGAGAGAATCGCGTGGCTGGATGCATTGCCGCGGATGCAGACGCGGGACACCATGGCGCTGGTGCACGCCAGTCCTGAGAGTGCATGGAAAGCTCCGGCGCCGGAGGCGAGCGATGCGGAGCTGGAGTCGATTTATTCGCCGCTGGGCCACGCGGTGGCCGTCTACGGGCACATTCATCGGCCGTACGTGCGCAGCGTTTCGAAGATGACCGTCGTCAATACGGGCAGTGTGAGCTTGTCTTACGATGGCGATCGGCGGGCTTCGTATCTTTTGTTGGATGATTCCACGCCAACGATCCGGCGGGTGGAGTATGACCTGGAGAAAGAGATCCAGGCGCTGGCGGGGTGTGGTCTGCCGCATTCGGACTGGATTTCGAAGACTCTGCTGGCCGGGCGTCCGCAGATGCCGTAGAACTATTTAACGATATTGAGGAAGCCTCTCTCCGCCAGAAACTGATCGCCTTTTTGCCGCGCGTCCAGCACTACTTTGGGATCGGGATCAAAATCGTCTTCCTGGTTGTCGAGCTTCCTGGTGAATAGGTGGCCGACTCCGGGGTAAACGTGGAACTCGCAGTGTCCACCTCGTTCGTTTACGCGGTCGCAGAAGCGTCTGGCGCCCGCGGCCGGCGTGAGCGTGTCCGCGCCACCAATGAAAATGGCCGTGGGTGGTAGAACCTTGTCTACATGCTCGTCTGGGGAGACATCCGCGGCTGTAGCACGGCCCTCGAGAATCTTTTGGAACCAGCCATCGTGCGCCAGGGATAATGCGGGGGAGATCAAGACCATGGCATTGGGGACCGCGCTGGGCTGGCCGCTGGAGTGATCGTCAAAAGTGGCCAGCGATGCTGCCAGTTGCCCGCCGGCGGACACGGCATAAATGGCGATTCGATCGGGCTGGATCTTGAGCTCGACAGCGTTACGCCGCATCCAGCGAATGATGTCGCGCGCGTCGGCCATCGCGTCGAGGGGGGTGGTCGATTTTTGGTCCGACAGACGGTACTCCGCAGCCACGGCAACGGCGCCATACCCGGCGCATCTTTTCGCTGCGTCATAGACCCATTCCGGAGATCCCGCCGTCCAGCCGCCGCCGTGGAAAAGCACGATTGCCGGACGAGCGGTTGTCGGATCGCTCCCTGCCGGCCGGAAAAAGTGAGCGGTCAGATTGGCGACCCCAACAGTTTTATAAACTCTGATATCCGGGCCTGAAACTTGGGCCTGCCCAACAATGGCGGTGGCCGCGAGGAGTAATAAATGAGGCTTCATACCTTTCGAACATCTTGAGCCCCAGCCTGGACGGTGAGGAGAACCAGGGCGATCCACAGCAGGTCGGCCAGCAGCAGGTGCACGATTTGCATTCCGATGGGGGCCAGCAGCGCGAGGTTAATGGCGCCGGCGCAGAGTTGCGCAACCGATAGGACCAGCACGCCGAGCGCGATCCGGCTGGTGATTGGCTGCGGTTTCGCTCGCATTACGGAAACTGCCGCGGCGAGGAAATAGGCCGCGGCCAGAATCGCCAAAATGGGATGCGCGGTGCGTAATCGGATCAAGATGCTGGCGCCCGACGAGAGATCCTGCCGCATGCCTTCAGCAAGAGACGCGGACGGGAATAGAGTATCGCCCAAGGCAGCGATAACGCCGGTGACACTGACCAGAATGGCCAACGGCAGAGCCGCGAGGATCATCGGAGAAGAGCGTGACGGGGGTGGGGCAGAATCGCGCGAATACCAGGCGGAGAGAGCCAGCGCGGCCAGCAGGAATTCGGTGTTCACCAGGTGCATCGACAGATAGAAAGCGCGGCCGGTGGAAGCATTTTGCGCTACGTAGTTCAGCAGCACTAATCCGGCGCCCAGCAGCGCTTCGGCGGCGAAAAAAATCATGGCGTAGATGGTTGCTTTGCGCACGCGATGGTTCGGCGGAAACAGCAGGACGCTCCAACCGCCGAGTGCGACGACGGCGAGAAGCGCTACTCCGCTCATGGCGCGGTGGGTGAATTCAATCACGGTCTGAATGCGCGGGCTGTGTGGAACCACTTCGCCGTTGCATAGCGGCCAGTGGCTTCCGCATCCGGCGCCGGAGCCCGAGGCGCGTACGTACGCACCCCACAGGATGACCAGCAAATTCGCAGCCAGCACTGCCCATGCGTAGCGCGTGAAGTTGGCAGCGCGGGAAGGCGCGGCAGTCTGGGCGGGGGGCATTGGAGCCAATGTAGCAAAATTGGTTTCTGGTTTCTGGTTTCTGGTTGATGGTCTCTGGTGCTAGAATCAATTTGTCTGGGTCGCCATGCACTCTTTCCGGACTTCTCTCGCGATCATCGTGCTGGTGGCAATCTTCAGCAGCGATCTTCCCGCACAGAAAAAAAAGCCTGGGGATGATGAAGGCTACGTGCCGGTGGTGGCTCCCGACACCAAGAAGAAACAGAAGGACGACACGCAGACGCTGCCGCCTCCCAAGGAACTCCCCAACGCTGTAGTGGCGGACACCGACCGGCTGGCTTTTCAGGTATCGCCGCTGTCATCCAAAGGATTGTTCACGCCGCAAACGCGCGAGGCTTTAAAAGGCTTGCTGCGGGGGAACCACGGCACCATCGTCAAGCTGCGGGCGTTCGTGGCGGGCTCTGGAAACATGCGGCGCGTGGGCGAACTGGTGGGCGAGGTTTTCACGGAAAAGCGCGTGGCTTTGCCGGCGCTGAGCGTGGTGCAGGTGGGAGCGCTGCCTTTGGAGGGAGCGCAGGTGGTGATTGAGACCATCGAGGTGGAGAAGCGGACGGTGAATCCGAACGGGATCGCGTTCGTTTCCGGGCAGGCTGCGCCGAGCGTGGAAAAATCGATCGAGCAGTTGAAGAGCGCGCTCCAGGGCGGAGGGATGGAAGCCGAGGATGCGCTGCGGGTGACTTGTTTCGTCAGCTCGCTCGACGAGCAAAAGAACACGCAGGCGTTGATGAAGGAGAATTTTCCCGGCGCGGCGTTGAACTACGTGCAGATGCAGCGTGAGCCGGTGATGCCGGCGGCGGAGTGCGAAGCCGTGGCGCGCGCCCGGGCCGCGGCGCCGGAGCCGATCAGTTTCCTGAATCCTCCCACGCTGGACAAATCGCCGCACTATTCGCAGGTGGCGCTGGTCACCAGCCCCAAACTGGTGATCACCGGAACGCAGCTGGCATTCGGCAGCCAGGAGAGCGACGTGAAGCTGGCCTTCGAACGGCTGGGAAAAGCGCTCAGCGGATCGAACGCGCGCTTCGCCCGCGTGGTGATGTCGCACCTGTATCTGACATCCGGCCAACTGACGGGGAAAGTGCGGGCGGTTCGGGCGAGTTATTATACGGGCGCGCATCCGCCGGCCGGCACCATGTTGCAGTTTGAGGGATTACCATCGCTCGATGCTTCCTTCGGGTTGGATGTGATTGCCGTGCCGGATCCGGTGACGGCGCGGCGTTAGTGCTAATCCGGGCAACAGCACCGACTCAGTTAGGGAGTTTCCATGGGCCTGCGGCCCACCAAAGGCCATAAAGACGCGTTGTGGCAAATTCGGTTGGCAGGCGGAAGCGCCTGCCCCACGTTGGCCCCAGTGGGGCAGGCGCTTTCGTCTGCCAACCCGCGTCTTCAACGGAGTTGGTGCCGTTGCCACTCACAAACATGACAGTAGATGTCTCGCGCGGCCGGTATAATTGCCGGAATGATCAAGAAAGCTGCCATTGGATTGCGCGCGCATTCGGGGTGGGCGGCTTTGGTTGCACTGGCGGGACCGGCGGCAACGCCCGAAGTGGTGGCGCGGCGGCGGATTGAAATCGCAGACCCGGGAATCCGAGGGTCGAAGCAGCCGTTTCATGCCGCCGAACCATTGGAGTTTCCGGATGCCAAGGCTTATATCCAGCGCTGCCGCCGTAGCACGGAGCGGCTGGCGCGGGAAGCGTTGCAGGCAGCCCTGGGTGGCCTGCGCGACAGACGCTTGGAAGCGGTGGGCTGCGGAATCATTCTGGGGTCTGGCCGAACATTGCCTGGACTGGAATCCATTCTAAAATCGCACGCGCTAATCCACACCGCGGAGGGAGAATTTTTTCGCAACGCGCTGGTGGAGGCGTGTGAGCATTGCGGCATTCCGGTGTTCGGAGTCAAGGAAAAGGAACTTTATGCGCGGGGTGCGGCGCACTTTCGGAGGCCGGTGAGTGAGTTGGCGCGTCGCATTCAGGAAATGGGCAAATCGGTTGGGCCGCCGTGGACCGAGGATCAGAAATACGCGGCGTTGGCGGCGTGGATGGCGCTAGGGTCGTAGCCGGAACCAGAAAGGCGCCGGCTCCCTTAGTCTTAGAAGTTGTGAAAAAATCGGTTCGCAGGCGAAAGCGCCTGCGCCACTTAATCGTAAATGTGGGGCAGACGCTTCCGTCTGCCAACCCCGCGCTTTCTTACGGTCGCGGTTCGGTAACGCTCTTTCCGATTCGCGAGATCAAAGACGTAGCGCGCGGTATTCGCGATTGAAATAGAGGAGCGGGTTGCCTTCGCGGCATTCCGCGTTTACTACCTCGCCCAGGAAAATGGCGTGGTCGCCGGCGTCGATTACGGCGCCGAGCTGGCATTCGAACGTCGCCACGGAGCCATCGAGCAAGGGCACACCGTTTGGGCTTGCATTCCATGGCACGCCTTCAAAGCGGCCCTCGTCCTTACAGGCGAACGTGACCGAAAGATCGCGCTGCGTTTCGGCCAGGACATTCACCGCAAAATGGGTGCAGGCACGGAAGTATTTGAGGAACAGGCAACTATGATCGATGCAGATGAGAATGAGCGGCGGCTCGATGGAAACGGGAGTAAAGGAACTCACGGTCAGTCCATGCAGCGAACCATCGGGAGCGCGAACGGTGGCCACGGTGACGCCGGAAGCGAATAAACTGCAGGCATCGCGGAAAGTTTTCGTATCCAGAGTACCGATGCGTCGGGGAAGGGCGTGAATAGCTGCTCTTGACAAGGGTCTAACCCTAATCCTATCATGAAGTTTGCTCCTGTCCCGCAGTATCGGGGGCGTCGTTGGGAGCGTTTCCGATTCGAAGCAACACCAAGTCCGGCCAGGAGGGCAACCTTGATCAAGCTCGACATTATTAACGAAGTCGTAAACAAAACCGGAATCACCAAGACCAAAGCCGAGATGGCTGTGGAGACAGTTTTCGAAAGCATGAAGCGCGCCTTGTCGCACGGGGAGCGCATTGAACTGCGCGGTTTCGGGATCTTCAACGTTCGTCCGCGGAAGACGGGCATCGGCCGCAATCCCCGTACTGGCGCCGAGGTGGCCATCCCTCCCGGCAAAGCGGTGCGATTCAAGCCGGGCAAGGAGCTGCAGTCACTGCAGTAGCGTAAGGGGACGTGGTTCCACGCTCATCGACCGACGGTTTGAGGGCTGCGTTTACTTTCCAGGAAACCTCGATTTCGGTTTCGCGGCTGGCCTTGCACGTGTTTCTGCTGGGCCTATCGCTTTTCACCACGACTATTGTGGGCGTGGTGCTGGCGCAGAGTTTTCAATACAATCGGCCGCTCGAGCTGGATCAATACGTGAATGTATTTCCGCTGCTGATGGCGCACCCGTGGCTGCTGCTGGATGGTCTGCCGTATTCGCTGACGCTAATGACCATCCTGCTGGCGCATGAGCTGGGCCATTATTTTGCATGCCAATATTACGGGATCGATGCCAGCCTGCCGTATTTCCTGCCGGCGCCCACGCAGATTGGAACTTTCGGCGCATTTATCCGGATTCGATCGCCCATCTACACGCGGCGCGCGCTATTTGATGTTGGCGTAGCGGGACCATTGGCGGGTTTCGTTCTCCTGCTTCCGGCGATGGCCATTGGGTTGGCGTACTCCCGGGTGATTCCTGGGATCGCCGAGCGGGGCGATTTAATTTTCGGCGTGCCGCTGATCGAGCGATTGATGGAATGGGTGATTTTTCCTGGTCACTCCACGGCGGACATCTCGCTGCATCCGGTAGCGCGCGCGGCGTGGGTAGGAACGCTGGCCACGGCTCTCAATTTGCTTCCCATCGGGCAGCTGGATGGCGGACACATTGTTTATTCGTTCACCTCAACCAAACATAAGCTGTTGTCGCGCTTGTTTGTTTTGGCGCTGGTACCCCTCGGCATCTTCTATTGGCGCGCCTGGCTGGTTTGGGCGGCGCTATTGTTCTTCTTCGCACTGCGGCATCCGGTCATTTTTGATGTCACGCCGTTGGACCGGAAGCGCGTCGGGCTTGGGATACTCGCGGCGGTTATCTTTTTACTCACGTTTACGGTGATACCTATTCACTAGGAGGCGCTTCGAACCCGGCATAGCCGGGGAACGTTGAAGACGCCGGTTGGCAGGCGGAAGCGCCTGCCCCACTCAAATCCGAGGTAGGGCAGGCGCTTCGCTTCCGCCTGCCAGTTTTTTTCACAGACCCTTACGCTCTCGGCTGAGAAAGAGTAGGTTGCTTCCTAACCGGCATTGGCTGGATGCAAAAAGGCACCGGCTCCCTCACGGTCGCGGTTCGGTAACACTTGCCCCGCAACTAATTTACGGTATCGTAGCGAGATGGGTACATTTTCAAAACACATGCTGGCCGTCCTGATGGTGGCCTGGGGCGCTTCCATCGCCCGCGCGCAGGAAAACAAGCCGGCGGCTCCTCCGCCGCCCGCGGCTGGCGATCAAAAGGACAAGGACAAAGATAAAGCCGACAAGGAAGCGCCGCTGCCTGCGGACGCGCACGTTTCCGAGAGCATTCAACTTGATGGCAAGACGCTACGCTACACAGTTACGGTGGGCACGCTGCCGGTGTTTAATGACGGCAAGAAAATTGGAGAGGTGGTGTATACCGCTTACCTGATTGATGGACCGGACCGGCCGGTGACATTCGCCTTCAATGGCGGTCCGGGAGCGGCTTCCGTCTATCTGAATTTCGGCGCCATCGGGCCCAAGCACCTGGAGTTCGGCTCAGAGGGAGACAGCCCGTCCGATCCAGTGAAGTTAAAGGACAATCCGGGAACGTGGCTGGATTTTACCGATCTGGTGTTCATCGATCCTGTCGGCACCGGTTACAGCCGGTCGCTGGTTGCGGCGGATGAGACTAAGAAACAGTTTTACAGCACCGAGCCCGACATTCATTACCTTTCGCGCGTGGTCTACGACTGGCTGGTGAAGAACGGGCGCATGAGCTCGCGAAAATATCTGACCGGCGAGAGCTACGGCGGCTATCGCGGCCCGCGAATCACGCATTATCTGCAAACGCAGCTCGGGGTGGCCATGAACGGCGTGGTGCTGGTCTCGCCGTACCTGAATCCGGCGATCGAACGAAAACGCGCGATATCTCACCCGTTCCGTGGATGATGACGCTGCCATCCATTACGGCCGCGCATCTGGAGCGCGAGCATAAACTGACGCCGGAAGCGATGGCGGACGGTAATCGCTTACACCCGCGGCGAGTATGCGACGGACCTGTTGAAGGGCCGCTCGGATCCGGAGGCGACGCCGCGAATCGTGAAACACGTGACGGCGATGACCGGCCTGGAGGAGGAATTTGTACGGCGGTCCGGCGGCCGATTGGAGATCGGCGCCTATCTGCGCGAGGTGTTCCGCGAGAGCGGCAAGATCGGCAGCGTATACGATTCGAACGTCACTTCGTATGACCCCTATCCCTTCGCCCCCGAACAGCGCACCAACGATCCGATGCTCGAGAGCATCATCGCGCCGACCACCACGGCGATGGTGGATTTTGTGACGCGCGTGGTGGGCTGGAAGACGGACGCGCGCTACAACGCACTCAGCTATCAGGTAACTTCCCAATGGGATCGCGACAGCCGAGGCGCTGCGCGTTGGCGCGGTGCCCGATCTGCGGCAGGCAGTGGCGGCCGATCCGAAGCTGCGGGTGATCATTGCGCACGGCTGGAACGATCTTTCGTGCCCCTTCATGGGCTCGGTGCTGACGGTGGACCAGATGCCGCTGATGGGCGACCGGACGCGCGTGGCTGTTCAGGAATATCCAGGCGGGCACATGTTCTACAGCCGTCCCGGCAGCCAGGCGGCGTTGCGCAAGGACGTGCGGGAGATGTTTGCCAAGCACTAGAATGGTGGACCTGTTCAGAATCGCGCTGGCGAATCTCAGGTTCGCGGCCACGCGCGAGGAATCGGTGGCGCTGGCGGTGCGGGCCATCGGTGAGGCGTCGTCGGAGGGAGCGCGGATCGTCTGTTTTCCGGAATGCTATGTTCCTGGCTATCGCGCGGCTGGAAAATGCGTGGCGCCCGCGAATGCGGAGTTCCAGGAACGTGCTTTCGCGGCTGTCGCCGAGGCGGCCGGTAAGGGAAATATCACGGTGGTTCTGGGAACCGAGCGCCTGGTGGATGGGAAACTCACGATTACTGCGCTGGTGGTAAATCAGGATGGAGCGGTGGCGGGCTTTCAGGATAAGGTGCAGATCGATCCTTCTGAAGAGGACACTTATGCGGCGGGCTCCGGGCGCCGGGTGTTCCAAGCCGGTACGGTGACTTTCGGGGTGGCGATTTGTCTCGAAGGCTGGCGGTATCCCGAGACGGTGCGATGGGCCGCGCGGCGCGGCGCACAAATTGTTTTTCATCCGCACTTTCATGAAGCGGAGCCCGGTTCCTATCGGCCGTCGACGTTCGCCGATCCCGTGAATTCGTTTTTCGAGAAGGCGATGCTGTGCCGCGCCGCTGAAAATACTTGCTATTTCGCGAGCGTCAACTATGCGAGTCCAGGCTCGCCGACTACGTCGGCTGTGATTCGTCCGGATGGGACGGTGCTTTGCTACCAGCCTTACGGCGAGGAGGGGTTGCTGATCGCGGATATTGATGTTGAAGCTGCAACTGGGATGCGTGCGGCGGGAAGCAAGTATGCGGTGTGAGTGAAAATCACCGACTCCGTTGAAGACGCGGGTTGGCAGGCGAAAGCGCCTGCCCCACTGGGGCCAACGTGGGGCAGGCGCTTTCGCCTGCCAACAACCGCGTTTTCATGGCCTTCGGTGGGCAGCCGGTGCTCCACTGGCTACATGTTGTAGAAGAACTCTTCGTAAACGATTTTGCCGTCGGCCACTTTGTAGACGGCAATCTCTTCCATCTTGAATCGACGGCTTTGCGGTTTGAATGTTATGTCCATTTTGAAAACCACCGCGAAATGTGAGCCGGCGACCAGTGGGCCCTCCACTACGCTGGAGTGCACTTCGTGGTTCGCAACCCACCATTCGCCCTTGGCTTTCACGGCGGCCAATCCTTTGGATTCGCGCGATTGTCCGGGAGGTGCGCCGGCTTCCATACTGACGATATCGGGTGAGTAGAGGGCCTTCATGGCCTCTTCGAATTTTCCTTCCGAGCAGTATTTTACGAGTGCGTTGGCAACTTCCTGAGTGGTCATACCTCATATTGTCGCACGCGTGCGCCGCTTAGAGGAGGCGGAAATTCACTTCGATGCTGGCTTGCACGGTTACGGGTGCGCCGTCTTTGGTTGCGGGCTGGAAGCGCCACTGCTCGACGGCGGCGATGGCGTTTTCGTCCAAGCCGAGGCCGAGACCTTTCATGACCCGAATATTCTGGGCGGAACCGTTCAGGCCGATTTCAACCGCAAGCACAACTGTCCCTTGATACTTGGCGACGCGCGCTTCTTCGCTGTATACCGGCTCCGTTTTGAAAAGAACGCTGGGCGGGGTAACGCCTGCGCCGATGTGTAATGCGTTCGACTTGGGCTGTAGCTCTCCCAATGCCTTTCGAATTTCGGAAGCGCGATCGACCATAGACTTCGATTCGTCCGCGCGTCCCTGATCTTTCAGCAGGCGGGCGAAGAGCTGCATGGTAGTAGCCGCGTCAGCTGAGCTCCCGTTTTCAACGGCGAGTGCGCTTCGATAGAGAACCTCGGCTTCGGTGGGGTTTTGTTCGCGCTCACGGACCAATGCCATCCACATCTGCGCGCGGCCGTCTTGGGTTGGATCGAGATTCTGCGCTTTTTGGAAATAGTCGATGGCTTGTTGATTATTCTTGTTGCCCAGGCTCATTACACCGAGTTGAATCAAGGCAGGGGCGGCTTCGGGCCGATCGCCGATCAGTTGCGCGGCGCGGGCGTACAACGGCTCTGCTTGTTTGGGATGGCCTTGCTTCTCTTCGAGGGCAGCCAGCTTCACGAGAACTTCGCCCTGGGCGTCCGGTCCGGCGATGGCCAGTGCGGCATCCAGAAGTTTCTCGGCACTGTCGTATTGCCGGAGCAATTCAAAGGATTCGGCGGGTTTGATCAGCATCTGGTAATTCTTTTGAGCCTGGGCCGCGCGGATGGTGGCATCGATATCGGCTAAGGCGGGTTGGGATTTTTGATCCTGGGCGCGTAGGGCGGCAAACGGCGCGGCCATGGCCACGGCCAAGAGCGCGATGGCGAGCGCTGCTGCGCGGCCGGGCGATTTACGGTTCACGCGAGGATCGAGAATGGCCGCCAACCGGGATTCCAGTTGCGAGCGGCGCGCCATGCCGACCGCGGCCCAGGCGAGGGCTGGCTCAGATTGCATGCCGCGCGCAACTTCCAGCAGATGACCGGCGTAGTCGGAGGCGCGGGCGCCGGAGTGGAGAACCAGATCGTCTGTGGCGCGCTCGCGTTCCTTCAGAAATTCACGCCAGGCGACCCAGGCTAGTGGATTCCACCAGTTCAGAGCGAGCGCCAGGCGGGCGGCCAGGTGCGTGGCCACATCGGCGCGGCGGACGTGGGCCAGCTCATGCTGTAGCACCATGGTGCGGCGTTCTTCGGTCCAATGGGCGGCATCGCGAGGCATGAAAATGGTAGGCCGCAGGATGCCCCAGGTCATGGGCATGGAGCCTTCCGGAGTTTCCAAAATGTCGACGGTGTGTGAGATTCCCAGTTCGGGCGACAAGCGCCTGGCGGACCGGGTGGAGCTGCGGCCGAGGCGGGACATGGTGCGGAAAGCGATTAGCATTTGGGCAAGCGCCGCGGCTACGCCAGCCGCCCACAGCGAGAGCAGCAAGAGGCGCCAACGAAACGGGTGCTGTATCGGCTTCGCCGGGATCGGCCTCGATCGCAGGGTGAGACTTGTTGCGGCGGGGTCCGTTGGGCGCGCGGCGGTGGTCTCGAAAAACGCGGCGGCGGGCGCGAAGCTTCGGACAGAAGGAATGCGCAAAGCCGGCATCCAGAGCGAGAAGAACGGGAGCGCCAGCACGGATACGGACGCGGCGGTCCAAACCAGATGGCGCAACGCGGCGGATTGGCGGCGCAGCAAAATAGTAATCAGCCAGGCGACGGCCAACACCAGCGTGCTTTTTACCGCTAGTTCGGTCCATAGCGAAAACATTGTCGATTCGTTCAGCATTTATTTACCCTCCCGCTTTGCCTTTTCGATCATTGCAGCCATGCGGTCCAGCTCTTCGTGTGTCAGCCCGGTGGAAGAGACATCCAGAAGCGCGGCGACAATCTGCTCCGGCGAGCCGTTGAAATACGTCTTCAGCAGGTGCTTGACGGCGGTGCGCTTGGCGCGCTCCCGCGCGATGGTGGGCACGTACACATAGCGCAATCCCTCGGCGCGGTGACGGACGTGGCCCTTGTCTTCCAGCACGCGCAGCAGGGTGCGAACCGCGGAATAGCTGGGCGCATCGGGCATGGAGGCGCGCACTTCCGTAGCCGAGGCTTTGCCGCGCTCGATCAGGATCTCCAGGATCTGGCGTTCGCGGCGGCTAAGGGAAGTGAGGCCGGTCACCGCGGCAGCTCCTGCTTAGTGTTTAGCAACATGCTAAAATATTAGCAGGTGTTGATTAGGGTGTCAAGAGCTTGTTGGCAGGCGGAAGCGCCTGCCCCACGTTAGGGCGTGGGACCAGTCGGGGCGGTCGGCTGCGGCGGCATCGCGCGAAGCTTGATCCCAATCGTATTCTATGGCGATTAGGTTTACTTTCAGAGCCTTGGGCTCCTGGTCGATGATTGCGTAGCGGGCATGGGGGCTGCCGGTTTCCGCATAGTGGAGCGTGGGGTGGGTGTCGTCGAAGGCTGGTAAGCCGACACTTCCGGGATTTACGATGGTGGCGCCGGCGGTGGTGCGGATCACACGGGGAATATGAGAATGGCCGCAGAGCAGCAGCGGGACCGGTGAGTGGATGTGCTCGGCCGACGCCAGGCGCAGCTCAGTGCCGTGGATTTCCTCCAGCAGATATTCAAGATCGCTTTCTGGCGTCCCATGGCACAGCAGAATCTTTTCGTCCAGCAGTTTGGTTGGGGGGAGATTCGCCAGCCACTCTTTATGGCGGCTGGTCAACTGTCCAAATGCGGCGCGATCGGAAGGGCCCATTTGATCGGGAGGACGATCCAGCAACTGGCGGTCATGATTGCCGCGGATGTGTATGTAGTCTGTCTCCATCAGCAGATCGGCTGTGGCGGCGGCTTGGAGTGGTCCTGATAAATGGTCGCCCAGGTTGACCACGATGTCCGGTGCGTGGCGGCGCAAGTCGGATTGCACGGCTTCGAGCGCTCTGATGTTGCCGTGGATATCGGCGATAACCGCGATTCGCATTCTTCATTATGGTCCAGGAAAACTTGCGGGGACACGACTGCCGACGTATAAGTTTGAAGCGGTGTGGGCGCTAGCCCGTCATGTCCCCGAATGTTTTTGATGACGGCGATTCGCAAGCGGTTATTCACCGCCCATTACGTCTTCGCCGAGATCGTTGGTGCGGTTTTCGAACTTGGTGAACTCTGCGAGTCGCACTTTTTCGTTATGGTCCAGGAAAATTCCGGGGACACGACTGCCGACGTATAAGTTTGAAGCGGTGTGGGCGCTAGCCCGTCATGTCCCCGAAGTTTTCGATGACGGCGATTCGCAAGCGGTTACTCGCCGCCCATTACGTCTTCGCCGAGATCGTTGGTGCGGTTTTCGAACTTGGTGAACTCTGCGAGTCGCACTTTTTCGTTATGGTCCAGGAAAATTCCGGGGACACGACTGCCGACGTATAAGTTTGAAGCGGTGTGGGCGCTAGCCCGTCATGTCCCCGAAGTTTTCGATGACGGCGATTCGCAAGCGGTTATTCACCGCCCATTACGTCTTCGCCGAGATCGTTGGTGCGGTTTTCGAACTTGGTGAACTCGCGGAGAAACACCAGGTTGACTTTGCCGGTGGGTCCATTGCGCTGTTTTGCGACCAGCAATTCGGCCAGGCCGCGCAGATCCTCGCGCTCCGGCTTGTAGACTTCTTCGCGGAAGATGAAGGCCACCAGATCGGCGTCCTGCTCAATGGATCCGGACTCGCGGAGGTCGCTCAACTGGGGGCGATGGTCGCCGGGCCGCGTTTCGGGAGCGCGATTCAATTGCGAAAGCACCAGCATGGGAACCTTCAGCTCTTTGGCCAGCAGCTTCAGGCCGCGCGAGATGGTGCTGATTTCCTGGTTGCGATTCTCATAGCGTCCGCGGCCGCTCATCAACTGCAGATAGTCGATCACCACCAGCGCCAGGCCGTGTTCGCTCTTGAGGCGGCGGAGCTTGGCGTGAATATCCATAAGGTGCGTGCCGGCGGTGTCGTCGATGAACAGGGGCGACTGCACCAAATCGGCTGTGCCCTTGGCGAGACGCCGCCGCTCATCCTGATTGAGGTAACTGGCGCGAAATTTCTGCTGATCCACGCGAGCAGCGGCGCAGACCATGCGGGTGAGCAGCGATTCCGCCGACATTTCGAGCGAGAATACAGCGACGGTCTGCTTCTCGGTGGGATGCATGGCGACATGTTGGGCGATGTTCAGCGCCAGCGCCGTTTTTCCCATGGAGGGCCGCGCGGCCAGAATCACCAGCTCGCCTTCATGCAGGCCGCCGGTCATGTCGTCCAGCTTGAGGAATCCGGTGCTGAGGCCTTTGATGCGCTTGCTAGGATCGAGAAAGGCGTTGATGCCGCCCTCGAATTTATCGAGAATGCGCTGGGGGCTGGCCAGGGCGTCCTCGGTGCGGGTGTCGCCCAGCTTCAGCAGGCTCTCCTCGGCGCTGGCCAGGATTTCGTCGGGCTCTTCTTCGCCGATGATGCAGCGGTCAATCAGCTTCTGCGAGGTAAAAATGATGCGGCGGAGAGTGGCTTTGTCTTTGACGATGCGGACGTAGCTATCGAGATTCGAGAGCGTCGGCAGGCCTTCGTCGAGCGAGACGAGGTAGCTGACGCCATCCACCGATTCGAGCTGGCCTTGCTTCATCAGCTCATTGGCCACAGTGACGCGATCAATGCGCTCGGCGCGTTCGTACAGCTCGCCCATGCGCAGGAAGATACGGCGGTGTTTTTCCAGGCTGAAGTCGTCGGCTTCGAGCGTGCCGGCCACCTGGATGTAGAGCACGTCATCCATCAGGATGGCGCCGAGGACGAAGCGTTCGGCGTCCTGATTGGCGGGAAGTCCTTTTTCAAGCGCGATGTCAGCGTGCGCAGCCATACCCCGGTTGTTCTAAGTTACGCGGGCCGCGCGACGGTAGCAATGAAAATCTATCAGCCGCATTGTGATCCAGTTAGCTTCTGCAAATAACGGTGGAAAACGCCTGGCGCGCGGGCCGCGCCAAGTGCCAGCAAACAAAAGTGGCGCGAGTTCTTTTCCGCAATTTTCCACAGGACAATTTTAACAACAATTGTGGGGGGGATTGTTTTGGCCGCAGATGAACGCAGATGCACGCAGATAAATCGTTTCTCTTATCCGCATGCATTCGCGTTCATCCGCGGCCTAAGAAACTGGATGTGTCTGGGCTGACACCGAGTGTTGGGTTCGACACGGGATGGACACCGGGCGTGACGCGGAATCAATTGGTTAGCCGTGGCATCCGACCTGCATTTCCCACGGGCGACGGAGGGAAAGGCGATGCAGGCGATTAGGATTCTGGCGGTTCTGGCGGCGGCGAGCGCGGAGGTTTTCGCGGAAGGCGGGGCGCGGCGGATTGTGGTGAGTCTGCCGGATCGGAAGATCGCGCTGTATGAAGACGGGCGCGTGGTGAAGATTTATCCGATTGCCGTCGGCAAGCACAGCACTCCGAGCCCGAGCGGAAGTTTCCACATCGTGAGCCGCGTAGTCCGGCCTACCTGGTATCAGCCTGGAAAAGTGATTCCGGCGGGACCTGCCAATCCGCTGGGTACGCGATGGATGGGGCTGGGCTACAAAGGCTACGGCATTCATGGAACCAACCGGCCGAAGTCTATCGGCAAAGCGGCATCGCACGGATGCATCCGCATGCGCAATGAGGACGTGGAGGATTTGTTTGCGCGCGTGGAGGTGGGTGATCCGGTGGAGTTGGTTACTGAAGCGGACGCCATCACCTCAGCCGGAGGTGGGCAATGACATCGCCGACCTTTTTGGGCGAGTTCCCGCAAGTTGCGCTGGCCTTGGCATTCAGCTTCGCGTGCGCGCTGCTGCTGGCGTTCGGCTGCCTGCGGATGGTGGTTCGGCTGGTGACACGCGAACAGTATAATGTGACCGATGCTCCGCGTCGGGTTAGCGCTATTGTTTGGAATGCTGGCGGCGTCACGCGCCCCGGCGCAATCGATGACGGAAGCGGGGGCGCAACTGGCGGCCCATATCTCCTCCCTGCTGCAGCGCCGCGCAACCGTTTCGCTCGAATTCCAAAATCTGACGGCCCTCGCGCCGGCCGAGTCATCCAGCTTCCGAGCCGCGCTTCAGGAGGAATTGCGGAAGCTGGGCCTGGAGCCGGCGGCGGCGGGGCAGCCTGAAATACGGTTGCGCGTTACCCTCTCGGAGAATGTACGAGGGTTGCTCTTCGTAGCATCTGGCGATAACCAGCAAGTGGCGATGCTCGAGTGGAACCGTCCGCGTCCCACTGAGGCGAAGCCGCGAGTCAAAATCACGGTGCAGCCGATGCTGGAGCAGCCTGAGGCAGTGCTGGATTTACTGCTGGTGGATTCCGGTTCCGAGTTGCTGGCGTTGAGCTTGAACAAGGTTTTGAGTTACAGGCTGACCGCCGGAAAATGGACGCAATCCGCTATCGCAGGCGCTTCCTGGGCACGGCCGCTCGCGCGGGATCCGCACGGTCGAATGGAAAACGGGCCGGCTGGCTTTCGTGTCTTTGTGCCGGGGACGTCGTGCAGCGGCTCGCTGGAACCGGATCTGAAAATTACTTGCGAACCCGGGAATGAGGCGTGGGTGTTGAATCCGCGCGATCCTGCGCTTGCGGTGCGCTGGGTGACGGATCGGAATCTGCTGGAGCCGGACGGTGGCGGGGAGCCGTTCTACTCGGCTGGAGCGGGTTGGTTCGCCAATACAGAAGACCGGATTGTGGATCGCGCCGGGCAACACCTGGCTGGTTCCGAAGGCTGGGGCAGCGAGATTTCGAGCATTGAGAATCCGTGCGGTCCAGGTTGGATGGTGCTGGTTTCAGGGGCGGGCGACGCGCAGGATCGCGACCAGATACAGGCTTACGAAATTGCGGACGGGCAGGTGGTCGCGGCCAGCGAGGCCGTTGCTTTGCCGGGGCCGGTGACAGCGCTGTGGCCGGCGGAAACTCGCGGGCTGTCCACGCTGGTGATTCGAAATTCGAAGACAGGAAACTATGAGGCTTCACGCCTGGGCGTGGCTTGCGCTGAGTAGTCTCCTGCTCTTTTCACTCGCCGGGGCCACGCTTCCGCGCTACGGCGGAGTTTTAACGGTTGATCTTTCGTCGGATTCCACCGAATCAGTGACGCCGCTGATCACGGAGACTCTGGTCCGGCTGAATGAAAAGGGCGAGATTGAGCCGCGGTTGGCGGTGGCGTGGCAGCGGGATGCGGATCGCAGACGTTGGAGGTTCTCGCTGCGGCCGAAAGTGGTGTTTCATGACGGAGAGCCGCTGAATGGCAGCACTGCCGCGCCGTCTTTGGTGGCAGCTCTCAGAAAAAAATACGGCGAAGCGAATATAACGGCGGGCGGCCAGGCGCTGGTGCTGCAATTCGAACATGCCGTGCCGGATTTATTGACCGAACTGGCCAGCCCCCGGATGGCCATCTTTCGCGGCGGCGAAAAGGGCGCGCTGATAGGCACCGGACCGTTCCGCGTGGCTCTCTGGGAGCCCGGCCATAAGCTGGCGCTGGCGGCTTTCGAAGATTATTGGGGCGGGCGGCCGTTTCTGGATTCGGTGACCATCAATCTGGGAACTAGCAGGGAGACGGGAGACGTATTTGACATTCCTTTTTCGCAAACGCGGCGCGTATTGCCGGAACGGATACGCATTTGGGCTTCGCCTACCGTCGAGCTGATCGCGCTGGTGGGGGAGAGCGTGCATCCGGAAGTTTTCGAGACGCTCTCGCTGGCTATCGATCGGGCGCCGATTGTGAATGTTCTAACGCAGCGACGGGGAGAAGCCGCGTTCGGATTGCTGCCCCAATGGCTCAGCGGATACGCGTTTCTGTTCGATACTCCGAGGAAGCAGACGATTTCTCAGCAGAGGGCGGCTCCGTTGACGCTCAGCTATCCCGCCAATGACGGATTTGCGCGGGCGGTGGCCGAGCGCGTTGCCGTGAATGCCCGGGATGTGGGAATCTTTTTGCAGCCGACGCCGAATCCGGGAGGAGCGGTGCGGATGGTCCGTTGGACGCTTGAATCCACGGACGCTGCTCGGGAACTCGGCAGGCTGGCCGGATTGCTAGGCATGCCGGAACGTGCAAATTCGCTGAATTCAGCCAAACCGGAGACGCTATACGAAGCCGAGCGCACCTTGCTGGACGCGCATCGCGTGATTCCGCTGGTCTACCTGCCGGAAGTTTACGGCGTGGCGCCGAGAGTGCATAACTTTAGCGGGGGGTTCCGGCTGCATCTCGAAAATATTTGGGTGGACCCGTGAGTTTCCGCACCAAAGTATTCTTGAGCATCACCGCCGCGGTGGTATTCGCGGTGTGGATGGTGGCCGGCGTTGTTTCCGCGCTGGTTACAAAATCGTTCGAGCGTCAGGACGCCCAGCGAACCGCGACATTGGTTGCGCAATTCCACCGCGAATTCGAGCGGCGTGGGGTGGAGGTGGTGCGGCGTTTAGATGCCATTGCCAATTCGGATCAGATCGCGCGCCTGGCCGTGGACCTGGGAGGGCCGCAATTCGATCCGGGAAAATATTACGATCAGGCGCTAAGCCTCGGGCGGGAGCAGTCGCTCGACTTTCTGCAATTGGTGGGTCCGGATGGCAGCATCATCAGTTCGGCCGAATGGCCGGCGCGTTTCGGATACAAGGAAAGCTGGCTGTTCGAGGCAGGCGATGTGAAGAATGTTTTCCTGAAGCGCGAAGAGCTGGCGGATGGCGCGGCGCTAGGCCTGATCGCGGTGCGCACGGTGCGGGCGGGGAACGGGTTGTTGTATATCGTGGGCGGGCAGAGGTTGGACAAGCAATTCCTGGATACGCTGCCCGAGGTGCCAGGTTTGCAGGTTCAGCTTTATAATGCCTTCGATGCCGCGGCGCCGCGGCTGGTGCGGGAAGTGCAGCGGAATCCGCGAGAGATGACACGAACCACCGCGGAAGCAGCCACCACGGCCATTCCGTTGTTTGGGCGCGACAATCAATTGCTGGCAATTCTGCTGGTGGAAAACTCCCGAGCCGAGTTGGCCAGCCTCAAGAAATATATTCAGGGAACCGCGCTACTGGTGGGAACGGGCGCAGTCCTGCTGGGGCTGCTGCTCAGCTTCTGGACGGCTTCGCGCGTGACCCGGCCGCTGCGCCAGCTGACTTCGAGCGTGCGGGAGGTGGCGCAAGGAAAATGGGAAACGCGCGCGACTGCCGAATCGAGCGATGAGGTGGGACAGCTGGCCCGCGATTTCAATCGCATGACCGAGCAGCTGATCGAGCATCGCGACCGTATGATCCAGGCGGAGCGCGTGGCGGCCTGGCGTGAATTGGCCCGGCGATTGGCGCACGAGCTGAAGAATCCGCTGTTTCCCTTGCAAATCACCATCGAGAACCTGCAGCGGGCGCGCGCGACTCCGCAGTTTGAAGAAGTGTTCCGCGAAAGCACGACCACCCTGCTGGCTGAGCTGGATAATCTGAAGACAATAGTGGGCCGCTTCAGCGATTTCGCAAAAATGCCCGCCCCGGAGCTGGAGCCGATCAATTTGAACGACGTGGTGCGCGAAGTGATCCGTTTGTTCGATGCCCAGATTCATGCGCCGGGGCGTCCGCCGGTGGAGGTAACGCTAGAGCTGGATGAAAACCTCGCCGGTATTGAAGCGGATCCGGAGCAAATGCGGCGCGCGCTGCGGAACTTGATTCTGAACGCGCTGGACGCCATGCCGGCGGAGGGAGCGAGGCTCACCGTTTGCACTGAAAATCTGGATGGCAAGGTGGCGCTCGAAGTTTCCGATAACGGCGCCGGGCTAACTCCGGAGGAATGCGAACGGCTGTTCACGCCTTACTACACCACTAAGCAGCACGGGACCGGTCTCGGCCTGGCCATTGTGCAATCGGTGGTGAGCGATCATAGAGGCACCATCACGGTGCACTCTGATCCGGGAAAAGGCACGACATTTCGAATCGAGTTGAAGGCATGAGCAAACTTCTGCTGGTGGATGACGACGCGAATACGCTGGCATCGCTGGCGCGGGCATTTCGCCTGGCGGGGCACGAAGCGGTGGTGTGCGACAACGCGGATCGCGCGCTGGATCTGGCCAAGACGCAGCGCTTCGACATGATTCTTTCGGATGTGGTGATGCCCGCGAAGGATGGTCTGACGCTGCTGGGTGAGTTGAAGGCGGCGGGCATCCAGACGCCGGTGGTGATGGTTTCCGGGCAGGCCAATATCGAGATGGCGGTGCGCGCCACGCGGTTGGGTGCGATGGATTTTCTGGAGAAGCCGCTCTCCACGGACAAGCTGTTGATGACCGTTGAGAATACCGTGAAGCTGTCGCGGCTGGAGGATGAAAACCGGCGGCTGAAGCAGCGCGCCGGCAAGCAGGAGATGGTTTGGAAATCGACCGTCATGCAGGCGGTGATGGCCAAAGTGGAGCGCGTGGCGGCCAGCGAAACGCGGGTTTGCATTTTGGGCGAAACGGGCACGGGCAAGGAATTGGTAGCGCGGACGCTGCATGAGAAGAGCCCGCGCCATGCGGGACCGTTCATCACGCTCAACTGTGCCGCTGTTCCCGCGGAGCTGATCGAATCGGAACTATTCGGCCATGAAAAAGGCGCGTTTACCGGTGCGACATCGAGGCATCTGGGAAAATTCGAGCAGGCTCACGGAGGCACGCTTTTTCTGGACGAAATCGGCGACATGCCGGCGCTGATGCAGGCCAAGCTCCTGCGCGTTCTGGAGCAGAAGGAAGTGGAACGGATCGGAAGTGATCATTCCATTCAGGTGGATGTGCGGGTGATTGTAGCCACGCATCGCAATCTGGATGAACTGGTGAAGAAGGGCGAATTCCGGCAGGATCTGTATCATCGTATTTTCGTTTTTCCCATCACGCTGCCGCCATTGCGCGATCGCAGCGACGACATTCCGCTGTTGGTGGATTATTTCGCCCGCTCAGTCGCGGAGCAAAACGATTGGAAGGCGCGCGAGATCACCGCGGATGCTTATTCCGAATTGAAGCGTTATTCCTGGCCAGGAAATGTGCGGGAGCTGCGGAACGTAGTGGAGCGGTTGCTGCTGCTGTCGGATGATCGCGTGGATCTCGCGACGGTGCGGCAGGCCCTGCCGATGGCTGAGCAGGCGCCAAGTGTTTCGAGCGGCACGCTGTCGGACCGCATGGACGCGCACGAGCGCGAGGTGATCCTGGCGGAGCTGAAAAATCATGCGTACAAGATGACCGACACGGCGCGGGCTCTGGGGTTGGAGCGGAGTCATCTTTATAAGAAGTGTCAGCAGTTGGGCATTGAGCATAAGAGTGGCTGAAGGCACCGGCTCCCTTACGGTCGCGGTTCGGTAACAGCAAAGGTGATGAAGACGCGTTGTGGGAAATTCGGTTGGCAGGCGGAAGCGCCTGCCCCACATCGGCTTCAGTGGGGCAGGCGCTTCCGCCTGCCAACCGGCGTCATCAACGGAGTCGGCATCTGTGGTTCGTGATATTCTTACGGTTTCGAACGTTACTTCAAGGAGCGCACTTAGACCATGAGAGTCGGCGTATTTACGGCACTGCTTGCCCAGTTTCCTCTGGACAAGGTTATTGAGAAACTGAAGGCCCTGAACATCCACACGGTGGAACTGGGAACGGGAAATTATCCTACCGATCCGCACTGTAAGTTGTCTATGCTGGAAGATCGCGCGGCGTTAAAGGAGTTCAAGCAGAAACTGGACGACAACGGTTTCACCATCAGCGCGCTCAGTGCGCACGGGAATCCTTTGCATCCCGATAAGGCGGTGGCCAAGGCCTATGCCGATACCAGCAAGAAGACCATTCGCCTGGCTGAAAAGCTGGGCGTGCCGGTGGTGATCGATTTCTCGGGATGCCCGGGCGACAGCGATCGCGCGAAGTATCCGAACTGGGTTACCTGCCCGTGGCCGCCCGAATACCTGGACGTGCTGGATTGGCAGTGGGAAAAGAAAGTGATTCCGTATTGGACCAGGCAGGCCGAATTCGCCAAGAACCATGGCGTGAAGATTGCCATCGAGATGCATCCGGGCTTCGTTTGCTATAGCCCCGAGACGTTGTTGCGGCTGCGCGGCATCGCTGGCAAGAGCATTGGCTGCAATTACGATCCCAGCCATATGTTCTGGCAGGGAATCGATCCCATTAAAGCCATCCGCGTGCTGGGCGATTCCATTTTCCATGTGCACGCCAAAGACACGCAGATTTACGATTCGAATCTTCCGAAGACCGGCGTGCTGGACACCAAGAAATACACCGATGAGCGGAATCGCAGCTGGATCTTCCGCAGCGTCGGATACGGCCACTCCTACGGGTGGTGGAAGGAATTTATTTCCACGCTGCGGATGTATGGGTATGATTATGTGCTCTCCATTGAGCATGAGGACACGCTGATGTCGCCGGATGAAGGGCTGACCAAAGCCGCGGAATTTTTGAACGCGATTGTGATTCGGGATCAGCCGACCGCGCCGTGGTGGGTGTAGGGTTTTGGTTGGCAGGCGGAAGCGCCTGCCCCACGTTGCTGCTAAGTCAGGCGTGCATTGTCAGAACTACGCGGAAGCGGGCGTGTCCGGACATCATGCGGTCGACAGCTTGCTGCGCTTGGTCCAGCGGATACTTCTCAATCATGGGGCGCACGCCGGTGAGCGCGGAGAATCCCAGGGTGTCTTCGGAATCGGCGGCGACGCCGGAGGCCCAACCTTGGATGGAACGCATACTGTGGATCAGTTGAATGGGCGAAACCTCGATGGGTTCCGGTGAGGCGCCCACCACCATCAGCTTGCCGTTGTCACCGAGTCCGTCGATCACAGCGGTCATGGCCTTGCCGCTGGGCACGGTACTGAGGATGGCTTTCGCTCCGCCCATCTTCTGCAGTTCCTCGGCCGGATTGGTGGCGTCGGTGTCGATGTAGGCTTGCGCTCCCAGCTTCAGAGCAAGCTCCTTGGCATCGTGGCCACGCGCTATCGCGACGGTTCGATATCCGAATTTGCTGGCGAACTGAACGGCCAGGTGTCCCAGGCCGCCGATGGCCTCGATGGCCACCAGGTCGCCGGGCGTGGCGCCGGAATGGCGCAGGGCATTAAAAGTGGTAACTCCCGCGCACATCAGAGGCGCGGCGTCTTCGTCCGATAGACCGTCGGGAATGGCGGCCAGCGCCTGCGCGGGTGTGACCATGTATTCGGAATATCCGCCGTCATGGGTGAATCCGGTAATTTTGCCGTTGTGGCAATTCATCAGATCGCCGCGGCGGCAGGCGATGCAGACGCCGCAATGTCCCCCATACCAGCCCACGCCTACGCGTTGGCCTTTTTTCCAAGTGGTAACATCGGAACCGATTTCATCAATCACGCCGGCGATTTCGTGCCCGGTTACGAGCGGATATTTCAAGCCGGGCCATTGGCCTGCTATGGCCAGCGAATCGCTGTGACAGACGCCGCAGGCGCGGACGCGGATGCGGACCCAATCCGGCTTTGGGGTGGGAATTTCTCGGTCAACAATTTGTAATTTTGCGCCTGCCGCGGGGATCTGAACGGTTTTCATGATCCATTATAGAATCCTGACTCGGCTGTCGGAGCCAAAAAGGGCACCGACTCCGTTGAAGACGCCGGTTGGCAGGCGAAAGCGCCTGCCCCACTGGGGCCAACGTGCGGCAGGCGTTTCCGCCTGCCAACCGAATTTGCCACAGCGCGTCTTCATTCCCTTTGGTGAGCCGTAGGCCCATGGAAACTGCCTTACGGTCGCGGCTCGGTAACACGGCCAAAAGTTGGAGCGCTGAAAAAAGCGTTCTTGTCGGAAACAGCAAGAATCTTATGACGAACCCGAGGGCGGGTTGGCAACCCGCCGCAGGATGGCATCCTGCCCCACATGGCCGCCATGCCCTCAAAGCTACGGGCATCGCTCGGTGTTCGCGCCGATAGGCGAAGCCTGGGCTGCGGCGAAGGATGTGAATGGCATAGCCGAAATGTGAACAGATTGAACATGATAGGGCCTCCGTTCGAGTGTGGGACAAGACTCCGCCTCGTCCTACAGTGAGAATTTTTGCGGCGTTGATCCACATACCTCCCAGTGGATTAGGTTTGGCTATGTGTTTGGCGATCCCTGGAAAGGTTCTCAGTATCGCTGGCGACGATCCCGCTTTCCGCATGGCGCGGGTGGACTTTTGCGGTATCGAAAAGCGCGTGAACCTGGCGTACACGCCGGAGGTTCGCGTCGGAGATTTCATACTAGCGCATGTGGGATTTGCTGTTCGGCGGGTGGAAGAGGAGGAAGCCGTTCGTATGCATGAGATGGGCATCGCCTGTTCCATCCTGGAAGCGGTTCACCGGGAGGGCCAATTTTACCCGGGCCAAAGGGTTTCGAAAGTGGGAGTGCGGATCGGTGAATTCGCAGGCGTGGATGCCGAGTCCTTGCGATTTTGCTTTGAAGCCATCGTGATGAGTTCGGAACCAGCTCCGCTCGAGCTGGAGCTGGAAAACGGGAAACGCGGCGATGAACTGGAGATCGCCTATATGGAGCTTATATGAATCGAGTGGCCCTGGAGCGAAGCGTGTTGAGCGCGAATGACCGGGTTGCGGCGGAGCTGCGCCAGGCACTGGACGCGAGCGGTGCATTGGCTTTGAACTTTATCAGCTCGCCGGGTTCGGGCAAGACGGCGCTGCTTGAAGAAACGCTGAAACTGCTTCCGCATGCTACGCGGGCGGCGGTGCTTACCGGCGACATACAGACCGATAACGACGCGCAGCGCCTGCTGAAATACGGCTACCCGGTCCGGCAGATCACCACCGGCGGCGCCTGTCACCTGGATGCGCGCATGGTAGGCGACCATCTCTACGATTGGGAAAACTTTGAGCTGCTGCTGATCGAGAACGTCGGCAACCTGGTTTGTCCCACCAGCTACGACCTGGGCGAGGACGGCAAGGTGGTGGTGCTGAGCGTCACCGAGGGTGAAGACAAGCCACTGAAGTATCCGGGAATTTTCCGAAGGGCCGAGCTGATGATCCTCAACAAAATCGATCTGCTGCGGCATGTTCCTTTCCGCATGGACCTGGCGCGGGAAAACGCCCGCCGTATCAATCCGCGTATCGAGATCATTGCGACGTCCTGCATCACCGGCGCGGGACTTGGCCATTGGATGAATTGGCTGGAGGAACGGGCCGGCAAAAAAGGCCGGGTTGCGGCATAGGAGGTAGCTCATGCTCTCTGAAGGACTTGATGTCTCCGCCGCGCTTCAAAGGCGCGGCATCACACGGCGGCAGTTGGCCAAATACTGCAGCGCCTTGTTGGCGACGATGGCGATGCCGGAACGGTATCTCGCCCAAACCATGGCAGCGGTCGGCAAAGTGAAGAAGCCGGTGTTGGTGTGGCTGCAGTTTCAGGACTGCACGGGATGTTCGGAGTCGATGCTGCGATCCAGCCATCCCGAGGTGGCCGATATTGTTCTGGATTTGCTCTCGTGGGAATACCACGAAGTAATTATGGCGGGCGCTGGCGGCCACGCCAATGCCCAGTTGGACCGCATCGTCAAAGAGGAAAAAGGCAAGTATCTGGTGGTGGTGGAGGGCGCGATTCCGACCGCGGAGGGCGGCGCTTACTGCACCATTGGCGGGCATTCGGCGATGGAAATTGCCGATCGCGTCTGTCGCAACGCGGCCGCCACCATGGCCGTGGGCGCATGTGCCTTTGATGGCGGGTTGGTGCGGTCCGCTCCGAACCCAACCGGAGCACTGGGAGTGCATGAGGCCGTACCGGGCATCAAAGTGATCAACATGGCGGGATGTCCACACAATCCGGCGAACACTGCCGCAGTGGTGGTGCATTACCTGACCTTCCATGACTTGCCAGCGCTGGATCAATACAATCGGCCGCTGTTTGCGTACGGGCGCGTGATCCACGATCAGTGCGAGCGGCGCGCGCATTATGACGCCGGCCGTTTCGTGACGGAGTGGGGGGACGAGGGACATCGCAAGGGTTGGTGCCTTTACAAAATGGGATGCAAGGGGCCGGAGGCGACGTTCAATTGTCCGGTGGTGCAGTGGAACGATCACACCAGTTGGCCGGTCCGCGCCGGGCACGGGTGCATCGGCTGTGCCTCGCCGCGTTTCTGGGACCACATGTCGCCGTTCTATGACCGCCTGCCTAATGTGCCCGGGTTTGGAGTAGAGGCCAGCGCGGGCTCCATCGGGTTGGGTTTGGTTGGCGCTACGGCTATCGGCGTAACCGCGCACGGACTGATTGGTATGATCAAGCCCGCGCCGAAAGCGCCTCCGCGGCCAGAAACAGGAAGGGAGGCATAAGCATGTCACGCCTGGTAGTAGATCCGGTCACTCGCATCGAAGGCCACCTGCGGATTGAAGCGCAGGTGGATGGAGGAAAAATCTCGGACGCCTGGAGCGCCGGAACGATGTTTCGCGGGATCGAGCTGATCCTCGCGGGACGCGACCCGCGCGAGGCGTGGATCTGGGCGCAGCGTATCTGCGGAGTTTGCACCATCGTACACGCGCTGGCCAGCGTGCGAGCGGTGGAAAATGCATTGGACGTGGATGTTCCCGACAACGCACGCATCGTCCGCAACCTGATTGCCGGCGCGCAGTTGGTGCAGGACCATGTGGTGCATTTTTATCATCTGCATGCGTTGGATTGGGTGGATGTGGCAGCGGCGCTGAAGGCCGATCCGGCCAAAACTTCGTCGATCGCGCAGTCCATTTCCGATTACGAAAAATCCAGCACCAGCTACTTCAAGGGCGTCCAGCAGCGAGTGAAGGGAGTGGTGGACAGCGGCCAGTTGAGTATTTTCGCCAGCGGCTATTGGGGACATCCCGCGTATCAACTTCCGCCCGAGGTGAATCTGCTGGCGGTGGCGCATTATCTGGAAGCGCTGGCATGGCAGAAAGATTTCATCCGGCTGCATGCCGTGCTGGGCGGGAAAAATCCGCATCCGCAGACGTTCCTTGTTGGCGGCATGACCACCGCGCTGGACGCCAATGAGCCGTTTGCGGTGATCAATCCGGAACGCATCACATTTTTGCGCGAGCTGGTGAAAGGGGCGCGTAAATTTGTCGAGCAGGTTTATGTTCCCGATGTGCTGGGCATCGCTCCTTTGTACAAGGATTGGTTTTCGCGCGGAGAAGGCGTGGGGAATTTTCTTTGTTACGGCGATTACTCCTCCGGGAACCAGAAGGATCCGAGCACGTTTTTGTTTCCGCGGGGCATCGTGCTGGGACGCGATCTGTCGAAAGTCCATGCAGTGGATCCAGCCAAGATCACTGAATCGGTGCACCATTCCTGGTACGAATACTCCGCGGGTGACGCGAAACATCCGTCTCAGGGCGAGACCAATCCGAAGTATTCAGGCCCAAAGCCGCCTTACGAATTCTTGGATGTCGAGAAAAAGTATTCGTGGCTGAAGACGCCCCGTTATGACGGCCTTCCCATGGAGGTGGGGCCGCTGGCGCGCCTGGTGGTGGGATATGCTTCCGGCCAGCCGGAAATCAAGGCGGCCATCGACGGGGTGTTGAAGAAACTGAACGCTCCGCCGTCGGTTCTGTTTTCTACCCTGGGGCGGATCGCGGCGCGGGCGATCGAGTCCGAAATCATGACCCGGCATCTGGAGACCTGGGTGGAAGAACTGTCCATGAACATGGAGCACGGCCAAGTGTCGATTTTCAATCCGGTGCGTTGGGATCCCGCCACGTGGCCCAAGAGCGCCGCCGGATTCGGATGGCATGAAGCGCCGCGCGGTTCGCTCGGCCACTGGGTGGATATTCAAGGCCGTTCCATCAAAAACTACCAGGCGGTGGTACCCACGACATGGAATGCGGGACCGCGGGATTCGGCCGGCCAGCGTGGAGCGTACGAGGCGTCTCTGGTGGGTACGCCGGTTGCAGACCCGGACCGTCCGCTAGAAATTCTGCGGACCATCCATTCATTTGATCCGTGCATTGCCTGCGCGGTGCACGTGCTGGACGCGAGGGGACGCAAGTTTAAAGTATGCAACTGACATCGAACTCACACCCTGCTGTCGAAGCGCCGGGCATCGCCGACGCGCGGCATCCGCTGCTCGGGATGGGGCCGACCATCGCCGTCTACGTGTGGCAATATCCCATGCGGCTGTTCCATTGGGGCATGGTGATTTCGATTGTGGTGCTATCGTTCACCGGCTACTACATCCACAGTCCGTTCATCATCGGCCAGGTGAAATATCCGTTTCTGATGGGCTGGTTCCGCTTCGTGCACGAAGTCTTCGGGATGGTGTTGATCGCGCTCTTCCTGCTGCGGCTGTATATGTTTTTCATGGGGAACCGCTGGTCGAACTGGCGGCAGTATGTACCGATTAGGAAGCAGCAGTTTCAGGAAATGCTGCAGGTGATGAAGTTTTACGCTTTCCTGCGGCCCACGCCAGTCTCGAAAGTGGGCCACAACCCCATGGCCGCATTCTCCTACCTGGTTCTGTACGGTTTGATCGCGCTTGAGATCGCGACGGGGTTGGTAATGTTCAACTGGCTGCGCCACAGCCCCCTGCTCGGTCCCCTGGTGAACTGGATCCCGCGCGTGGTCAGCTTCCCGAACCTGCGCCTGATCCACTTTTTCCTGCTATTCGTTTTCCTCGCTTTCGGAATCTTCCATGTGCATCTGGCCATGCTGATTTCGCGCTGCGAAAAACGTGGTTTGATCGACAGCATCTTCACCGGCTATAAGCTGATTCCGGCGGAGGAAATGGACGAGGAAGAGAAGCAGGCGGTAGCGGAGCAAGCATGATTGCGGTGCTGGGATTGGGGAACCTGGTGCATGCGGATGATGGCGTGGGGATACATGCCATCCATCAATTGCAGCGCGATCCGAGAGTTAATGCGGGTGTCATGCTGCTGGATGGCGGAACACAGGGGCTGAGCCTGGCTGCGCACGTCTCAGGATTCCAGAAGCTGCTGGTTGTGGATGCGGTCGACGCCGGCGAGCGGCCGGGCACCTTGATGCGCTTCGAAGGGGAAGCGCTTGACGGATTGCCGGGCAGGCCGAGCGTCCATCAACTTGGTTTTGCGGATTTGATGATCGCGCTGAAATTGCTGGAGGCATCGCCCGAAGAAGTTGTGGTGATGGGCATTCAGCCTTTGTCGACCGAATGGAGCGCGGAACTGACTGCGCCGGTGCGAGCGGCGCTTCCTCGGCTGGTGGAGGCGGTGATTGAGCAGTTGGATATTTGGAAGGCCTGCCCTCAGCCGGCGTTATTGGCTGCGGCAACGTGATCACGGTGAAGTGGGGCGGACCCCTTGGTCCGCGCGGGTCCCCACGGACCCGCTCCTCAGGCGTATCGAACTCACCAACAGGCCGACGTGGGCGTCGGCCGCGGACCAGGGGGTCCGCCCCACTTATCTAAGACTGGTGTTTTCGATGTAGGCCAGCAGGAACATGGGTGCTCACTAGATGGTCACGGCCTTGCGGACATGTCGCGGAATTTGGCCGGGGTTAGGCTGGTGTGGCTCTTGAACATGGCGCAGAAGTGGCTTTGGTCGGAGAAGCCGCAGGTCAAGGCGATTTCGGAAAGCGATTTGTCGGAGTTGGCCAGCAGGTGACAGGCGTGCTCAATGCGGCGCTTGCGGATGAATTCGCCGATGGTGGTTTCGTAGTGCTTGCGGAATTCGCGCGACAGATGGACCGGATGAACTCCGCCAATGGCGGCCAGTTCCGCCAGGCTGGGGGCCAGCAGGTACGATTCTTCGAGTGCTTCCCTAACGCGGCGGAGCCAGATGGGGGCATGGGCGCCGCCTTCGCCAATGGCGCGAGCGCTTTCAGCCAGTATCTCCAACAAGACGCCTTCCATGGCCAGAGGCGCGATATCATCGGAAGCAAGAAATTCGCGATACAGGCGATTGGCCAGCCACGAAGAAGCCAGGCCTGAAACTTCGCCGGGAATGGACAGTACCGGAGAGTGGTCGCCCAGACGATGCAGCGCCAGCGGGTCAATCCTCACCAGCAGACAACGCACGGCGCTGTCAAAATAGTTTCCGTGCAACTGGTCCGGCGGCAGGAAACGCAAGGCGCCCTCCGAACATGTACATTCACGATCGGCGTATTTTTCGCGGTAGCTGCCGGAAAGCACGAAGCTCAGGTACGCCTGCGAGTGGCGATGCGGCGACAACGCGAGTCCCAGCGGATAGATGCATTCGGTGAGAGAGAAGCAAGGGATCTCACGCTGTTTTAGCACTGTGCCGGAAAGGCCTGTTACGGGTCCGGTATAAAGCGGATTCTCTAACGCTACGTTGACGGCGTTCATGAGGTCACTTTCAAAGTTGGACGCGAACCAACGGGAAAAGTTAGTGCGTCCACCATATCACCCTATACGCGTGAAGCTGCGAGATTGTTTAGTGAATTGATTCGCGAGCGCTGAAAAAAGTTGCATGAAAATGGATTGGTCCCACGAACGGACAACGAATCCCACAAACGCACATAATTGGTGCGAAATGATTTGATGTCTTACTTGAATTCGGGGCTGCTGGCGTTCGAGGGTTCAGCCGACCAGTTCTGGCGAATGGTCATACTCTGATCGGTATAGAAGGTGCGGCGGCCGGTGCTGTTGTAGGCTTTCGGATTCACATTCAGGGTGTACCCCTGTGGTGTTGCCGCCATGGTGAATGTGTAGCCGTCCTTGTCACCGGACGCGAGGCTGCCGGGAATCAGGTCCGCGGCTTGCGGGCCGGGACCTCCGCTGGTGGGCGGACCAAGCTCGGCCAGGGTGGTAGCGTAGCGGCCGAACTGGGAATTGTACTGGGTCTGCATGCTGGTGATGGTTTGGATCTCACGCAACACGGCCATCTCATTCGCATTCATCTTGGCGCTGCCCAGCTTGGGAACAGCGATGGCCAGAATGATCAGGATGATGGCGATAACGATAAGAAGTTCGATGAGCGAAAAGCCGCGCGAGCCGCGCCGACGGAGACAGGACTGCCGCATGACATTAATTATGACGGAAAAGGGCCTGCGCGCGTGCAAACCCCGTTTCTCGTTTCTCGTTAGCGGCTGCCGCTTGGCCGAGGACTGTCCGAGACAATTACGGCGGGGACGTTTTCATCCCGGGCCAGCTTGTTGAAGGCGGCTAAGTTGGTTCCTGTCAATTTTTTGAGGGTTTCAAGTTGTGCGTTTACTTGACTCGCCAGGTCTTCGAAGACTTGGGAGGATTGCAGCGTTGGCCCGTTGTCGGAACTTTCTACTACGGCTTCGAGAGCCGCCAGCTTGTTGTTGAGTTTTATCGGGAAGTTGAGCGGGTCTTCATTGGCGCGATTCTTGGTCTGGTAAAGAGCTTCCTCCACGGCGGTCAGATTCTTTGCGAGCGCTTTGGCGGCGTCCACTACCTTTTGATCCTTCACGCGTTCGGCGTACTCGTCGAGCTGTTTGCGGATCTCGCGTATCTTCACCACGGCGTCGTTGGACTGAGTGAGCTTGTTGTGAATCTGCAGCGCCACTTCCAGTTGCCGTGCGTATTCTTCGGGAGTGGCCGAGAGGCGCGGATCTTTTTTCACCTCGAAGGTTTGTGTTTCCGATTTTCCATTTGCCGTCAAGCGCACTTTATAAGTTCCGGGAACGATCACCGGACCGCGAACGCTGCCGCCCCACATGATGAGACCCGGAAAAGTTGTCGCGTCGGGATAGCGCAGATCCCACACGAAGCGATTGAGACCGGCTTCGGTGGGGACGCGATCGGCATCCGGACGGCGCGGCGGGAACTCCTCATCTTCTTCGCCATCCGCGGCCGGCTTCTTGGCTGGTGGTTTGCTCGAGAACTTATGAATCACGCGGCCGGAGCTGTCCAGAAACTCGAGTGTGACTTCGTCCTTCGGTTTTTCTTTGAACGAATAATAGACCACAGCGCCCGGCGTAGGATTTTGGCCTTGCGAGCCACCCGGAGGCAGGCGAAATCCGCCGCGCAACGTTCGATACGCGTCCTTGGGTTGGAAGAGCGCCGTGTCCGCAGGCAAGCCCGGAGCAAGCTGGTAGAGCAGCGGAAGATCGTCGAAGATCCAGAAGGCGCGGCCCTGCGTGGCCACTACCAGTTCCTTCTCGCGCTTCTGAAAGGCCAGATCGGTGATAGGAACGATGGGAAGGTTGAGCTGGAACGATTGCCATTTCTCGCCGCCGTTGAATGAAACATACATGCCGGTTTCTGTTCCGGCCACCAGCAGATTGCGATGATTGGGATCTTCGCGAATCACGCGGGTGAAAGCGCGGCTGGGAATGCCGCTGTTGATGGCCGCCCAAGTCTTGCCGTAGTCGGTGGTTTTGTAGAGGTACGGTTGAAAATCGTCTAACTGGTATTTGGTTCCGGCGAAGTAAGCGGTCGCCGCGTCGAAGGGCGAGGCTTCGATGGTGTTAATTTGCATCCATTCCGGCAAGCCTTTGGGCGTGACGTTTTGCCAATGCTTGCCGCCATCCTGAGTAACGTAGACCATGCCGTCATCGGAGCCGGTCCAGATCACGCCTTTTTTCACGGGTGATTCCGCCATGGTGAAAATTACGTCGTAATATTCGATGCTGGTATTGTCTTTGGTGAGTGGTCCGCCGGAAGGGCCTTGCTTGGATTTATCGTTGCGGGTGAGATCGGGGCTGATCACTTCCCAGCTTGTTCCGCCGTTCGTGGTTTTGAACACGTGGTCGCCGGCGCAATAGAGCGTGTTCGGATCGTTGGGAGAAAAAACAATCGGATAGGTCCACTGGAAGCGATACTTCATGGCCTCGGCGCCTGATCCCATGGGATTGTCGGGCCAGACGGTGACATCGCGAAGCTGGCCGGTGCGATGGTCGTAGCGGGTGAGCAAGCCATCGTAAGAACCGGCGTAGACGATTTCGGAATCCTTGGGATCGGGCGCCAACCAGCCGCTTTCGCCGCCGCCGACATCGTACCAATCGCGCACGCCGATGCTGCCTTCGTCGCTACGCGTGGAGATGCGAACGGTGCTGTTATCCTGCTGGGCGCCATAAGCGTGATAGGGAAAATCGTTATCCAGCGCCACGCGGTAGAACTGGGCGGTGGGCTGTTGATCCTGAGAAGTCCAGGTGCGGCCGCCGTTCGTAGATACGTTGGCCCCGCCGTCATTCGACTCGATCATGCGGTTGGAATCGTTAGGCGCCACCCACAGATAATGGACGTCGCCGTGCGGCGCGCGAATGGCATTGAAAGTTTTGCCGCCGTCGTCAGAGCGGTAGAAGCCAGTGTTGACGGCGAATACGGTGTCGGGTTTTAGCGGATCGGCGAAGATGCGCGAGTAATACCAGGCGCGCTGGCGCAGCTTGCGATCCTGGTTGACCTTGGCCCAGGTTTTGCCCGCGTCGTCGGAGCGGAAAATGCCGCCGTCTTCAGCTTCCACCATGGCCCACACGCGATCGGAGTTCACGGGTGAAACGGTGACGCCGATGCGGCCCAGGACACCTTTGGGCATGCCGGGATTGCGGCTGAGATCGGTCCAGGTGTCGCCGCCGTCGGTGGATTTGAAGAGACCGCTATCGGGCCCGCCACTTTCGAGGTCCCACGGGACGCGGTGCATATCCCAGAAGGCCGCGTAGATCACATTGGGATTGCCGGGGTCGAGAATCAGATCCACTGCGCCGGCTTTTACGCCGCGGGTATAGATTTGTTTCCATGTTTTGCCGCCGTCGGTGGTGCGGAAGACTCCGCGCTGTTCGTTCGGTCCCCAGAGATGGCCCAGAGCGGCGACGTAAACGATGTCGGGATTCTTGGGATGAACGCGAACCGCGCCGATGTGCAGCGTGTCTTCCAGGCCGACGTTCTTCCAGGTTTTGCCTGCGTCGGTGGATTTATACACGCCATCGCCATGGGAGGCGTTGCCACGGATATCCGGCTCACCCATGCCGACGTAGATGACGTTGGGATCAGATTCAGAAACTCCGATGGCGCCCACCGATCCGGTTTTGAATTGGCCGTCGGAGATGGGCAGCCAGCTCGAGCCGCCGTCGGTGGTTTTCCACACTCCGCCACCAGTGGCTCCGAAGTAATACACATTCGGTTGGGAGGTGACGCCAGAGACCGTGTCCACGCGGCCGCCGCGGAATGGGCCGATGCTGCGGTACTTCAGTTCCTTGAGGGAATTGAGGTCCGATTGGGCTAGGAGCAAGGAAGATAGGGCTAGGGAACAGAGGATTTTCATGACAGTTTCGAATAGTATCATAGGCTGAACGGCAACAAGCGTCGAGATGAGTCTCGACGCGGCACGCAAGAGTGCGTGCGCCACAGTTTTATGAAGAGATTTGGAATCGGCTTATTTTTTTGCGCACTGGGATTTAGCCAGCAGATTTCGTTTCAACCGCCTGTTTTGTTGCCGACGCTGAACGGTCCGGTGGCCATGATCAGCGAAGATTTCAATGGCGACGGTGTAGCGGATCTGGCCATCTCCGATGCCGGCTCCAGCGTCATTTCAATTTCTCTCGGTAACGGCGACGGGACTTTTCAAGCGTCCGGGACTTATCCGGTACCCGCAGGCTGCGCGGTGGGGTCGCTCGCCGCGGCCGACTTCAACAGCGACCACAAACTGGATTTGCTGGCCATCTGCCAATTCACTTCGCAACTGCTGGTGTATCTCGGCCATGGGGATGGAACATTCGGAACCGCGGTCCCGACCCAGCTTCCTGAGGCGGCATTTGCGGGGATCTTGTTCCTGGCAGCCGCGTCGGGGGGCGTGTCAGGCGCGGTGGCGGATTTCAATCAAGACGGCAAGCCGGATCTCGTTTTATTGCTCTCGAACGACCTGCAGGATTTTCCATCCGCGAACACCAATGTCTATTTTCTTCCAGGAAACGGGGACGGATCTTTCAGCCAGGCATCGCCAATTCAGCGGGGAACGGGAGTGGTGGCGCTGGCTTCAGGCGATTTTAATAGCGACGGAAAACCGGACTTGGCCTATTTGACCCTGAGTACAAGCGGCACCGGCAAGAATGAGCTGGTCAGCCAGTCATTGATCATAGCTCTGGGCAAAGGGGATGGAACTTTCCAAAACGGACCCGCTTATCTTTGGAAGGGTGCGTCGTTCTCGCTTGCTGCCATGGATGTGAACGGCGATGGCATCCTGGATCTGGTAGCCGCAGGCAGCAGTCTGGTGAACGGGTTCCAAGGAACTCCGCAATCTACCGTGACGGTGATGGTGGGCGACGGGAAGGGTAACTTCACGCAGAAGTTCACGTCCGAGGATCCAGCCAGCGATTTGGGCATCGGCTTTTGCCTGGGGAATTTCAGCGGAAGCGGCCATCTGGACATGCTGGAGGTTTTTGCCGAGGTCACCCCTCACACGAAAGAGGCGACCATGGGGGTGGGAACGCGCGCCGGAAACGGGGACGGAACATTTCAGGATATTCAGGTTTTCCAAGGCCCGACGGAAATTTTCCCTTTGGCTCTGGCGTGCGCCGACCTGAACGGCGACGGCTTGACGGATTTCACGTATACGGGGCTGCTCTCCGGGATTGTGGTGGGTCTGCTGGTAGAGAGCGGAGGGTTTCAAAATCTGGCCGGCGAGTTGGCGATCATGCCTGCCGGCGATTTATATATCCAACTGAATAGCTTGCCGCAGACGCTCACGTTCAGCAATGTGAACGGGGCCAGTTTTGCAAAAGGTCCGCTGGCTGCTAATTCCATTGCTACGGCATTTTGGAATAGCCCGGAGAAGCCTTCCGGAATCGGAGTGAATGTCACGGATGCGGCCGGAGCCACGCGTCCGGCGCCGGTGTTTTTTGTGTCCTCCACGCAAATCAACTACGGGATCCCAACCGGAACGGTGACCGGCACCGCGACCATCACCATTACCGGCACTCAGGACACCATCACCGCGCAGCAGGCCATCGCCGCGGTGGCGCCCGGTGTTTTCAATTCCAACGGGTTGGCGGTTGGGAGCACGCTCACGGTGAACAACGGCGTTCAGACGCCCGGGAACCTGGTGCAGCCGAACGCTTCGGGTACGTTGCAGCCGGTTCCCATCAATGTGGGCACGGGATCGGAACAAGTATTTTTGATTCTCTATGGCACGGGAATCAGGAATCACGTGCAACCGGTAACGGCGATGATCGGGACCACGGCGGCGCCAGTAGCGTTCGCCGCCGCGCAGGGAACATTCGTGGATGAGGACCAGATCAACGTTCTAGTGCCGCAGAGTTTGAAGGGAGCGGGGATGGTGAACGTAGTGTTGACCGTGGATGGGGTGACGACGAATCCGGTGGCGATCTTGGTTCAGTAGTGGTCCGTGGCTGGTCGCCAGTGGCTGGTTGCTGGTCAGAGATATCGGAGCAATTCCACGCCTTGTTCCTTTGCCCCGGCCAGGGCGAGAGCGCCACGGTCCAAAGTTGCGAGCGTGCCTCTGCGGCTGCGCGCTAATGCCAGCAGGTAGGCCTCGGTCACCTGGCGATGGCCAAGGATCGGTTCCATCTTGGAGATTGCATCTGCAAGCACCAGGTCCGCGGGCCAGAATTTGTGCTCCGGCAAGTTGGTAATGCGCTCCAACAGTGTTAGAGCTTCGTGCGGCGAGACGGCATCCGGAGTGAACTTGGGATTGCTGGAAATGCGGACGAAACCGATCTGCGTAAGCGGGCAGGTGCGAAAACCGGCGCCGCGCTTTTTGGCAAACCACTTCTGTGCGAGTTGATAGTGGATGTGGGACGGCCAAGCTAAGGCAATAAGCAGGTTAACGTCCAATAGGTAGGGCTTCAAAGTTCGTCTTCTGCCTGGAGGGTCTGCTCCAGCGTGATTGGCTTGGCGTGCTCGCTGACTTCGAAGCTCGGAAATGCGGTTTTCGTGTTTATGCGAACCACCGGCCGGAGTCCCGCGCGAGCTAATTCGGCGAGTGCGTCCCCGAGCGAGATGCCCTTGAGATTGGCCAGTGAGCGAGCCGCGCGCAGGATGTCATCGGGTAGATTGACGGTGGTACGCATCATGATGATTGTAACATCATGATGCTGATTGTATTGAAAGCAATGTGGAACGGACCCCTGGTCCGCGCGGGGCCCCCTGGACCCGCTCTTCGGCCACGCCGACGTAGGCGTCGGCTGCGGACCAGGGGGTCCGCCCCACTGTGGGCATCAAAAGCGGAAGCGCAAGACCACTCGCAGCGATCGGGCGCCGCCGGATTGGAAAATTGGGGCTAGCCCGCTTGCTGGGCTGCCGGTGCCGAGCATGAGGTTGAGCATCGAAGTGGATTGGCCGAAGAGCGGGCTGGCGAGGTAAGGGATGGGGTCGGCAAAATTCGGGTGATTGATGGCGTTGTATGCTTCCATGCGGAGTTGGAGGGAGCGCTGCTCTTTCACCAGGAAATCGCGCTGTACGGCGAGATTGAGTTGGGACATTCCAAAACCGGTGAGGGCGTTGCGGCCCAGGTTGCCTTGGGTTCCATTTCCCTGAGCGTCGAGCGGAATCACCTGGAAGGCAGCGGGGTTGATGCTGCGTCCACCTGGGGCCGATGGATCGCTGATCCATACGGGCACGCCGCCGATCAGATTCGGGCGGTAGATGTCTTGGTAGGTGATGCCTTGGAATTCGTCCGAATCGAGAACGTTAATGGGAAAACCGGAGCGGGCTACCAGAGTTCCATCCAGCTCCCAATCGCGCAAGAAGACGCTGTGGATGGAGTGGGGAAGCGCGTAGGTAAATCCGGCTGAGAGCGACTGACGGACGTCGAAATCGGAGGACGCGCGGTCCTGAGCAATTGACGAGTACGACTCGAATGCGTAGAGTCCGGAGTCGGTAGAGCTGTTGTCGATGGAATGGGACCAGGCGTAGGAAACCAGCGCTTCGAGACCATGCGAGACGCGGCGGCGGTACTGCGCTTGAAGTGCATGGTAAATGGATAAGCCGTCGTTGGTTGCGATCGCCAGGAGTTGAGTTGTTCCCAGGCCGCTGACTTCGCGGCGGATCAGGTCGCTGCCTGAGGAGCCGACGTAACCGGCGGAAACGACGTCGTGACTGCTGAATGCCCGCTCCACCGAGATGTTCCACTGTTTTACCGCGGGGAGGCGAAGCTGCGGCGTGAAGCCGAAGTTCAGCGACGTAGTGTTGAAAAGGCTATTCAATGAATTTGAAAATGCCGCTACGCTTAGTGGGCCACCGCTGACCAGATCGCCGGCCAGGCTGAGGCTGGAATCGTAGTACAGTCCGATGCCGGCCCTGATTACTGTCCGTCCCCCCTCCGTGGGCTGGAACGCGATACCAATGCGGGGCGCAAAATCGGCGTTGGTCTTTTGCCAGAGGGATTGTCCGGCTCCCGCGGCTTCCTGAGTGGCTACGTCGAAAAAATCAGCGGTGCTGCCATGGCCGGCCGTGGGTGGGGGGCTGATCTCCCAACGGAGCCCATAGGTCGCTGTCAGGCGCCTGGAGATGCGCCAGGTGTCTTCGACGAACACAGAAGCCTCGCGCAATACGGCCGAAGCAAACTGCGGGGCAGTCTCGCAAGGCAGCTGTTGCGTATGGCAACTGCTCCAGAAATCATTACTTCCGGTGAGATCTTGTACCGAGTCGACAAAGACGTAGATATTTCCTGTGGCGTCGGTACGGGCAGGTGCCAGACGGCGGTAATCGGCGCCGAACCGGATGGCGTGGGTTCCGATATTCCAATTTGCGGCCGGAGTGACTTGGAACTGGGTTTGCGTCCGTTCTCCCTCAGAGCCGGTGACTACCTGTCCCACGCCGGCGATGGATAGACGAATCAGGTAATTGCAAACGCCTTCTTCGTGCAGAAAGAAGAACGTGGTGGGTTCCAGATCGCAGGAGGCCGCTGTAGATCCGGATTGATTCCAGACGGATGTTGCGGCGGCGAGCGAGTAGTTCAAGCGCAGATCCACAAACAAATTCGGCTTCGCGCGAATATCGAAACCTACTGTGACGGCTCTCGAACCAAGGTTCAGCGTGTCCACGGGCGATGTGCCGAATTCCGAGGACGACGGCGATTCATTGTAGCGGACGAATGCGGTGAGCCAGGATGTAAACATGTGATCCAGACGGACGGCTCCTGCGTCCAGGCGCGAGGGTCTGCTGGTGTTGCCGGTCCACAACGCTAAACCGCCGCCGAGATCCGGTCCGTTGGGAGCGGGAAAAAGACTCAGCAGCGGATTGGCCCAGGCGAAAGAATTGGTCCGGGCATCCAGCGTGGGGACTGGTTGAACCCATACGAAAGGCTGCTGCAGGCGGAGGCCTTCGTAGGAGATGAAAAAGAAAGTGTGGTTGCGCCAGAGCGGACCGCCCAGGCCGCCGGAATAATCGTTGAGGCTCAGGGGCGCGCGAGGGTTGCCCGCGCGGTTGGCAAACCAGTCGTTGGCGTCCAGCGCTTCGTTGCGGAAGCCGTAAAGCAGCGATCCGTGGAATTCGTTTGAGCCGGAGCGGCTGGTGATGGAGACCTGCGCGCCGGGCATTCTTCCGAACTGCGGAGTGGAGGTAGAGGTTTGGACGCGGATTTCCTGAAGCGCATCGGGAGTCACCAGGCTATCCAGGCTGCCGAACGCGGTCATGCCGGGAAGCGCCCCGCCGGTAGCTTCGGCCGGCGACCCTCCGGCGCTCACGCCGTTATTCGCGCTGGCACCGTCTACAGTGAAATAGTGCGTGTTGGGGCGCTGGCCATCCACGGTGAATTGGCCGGCTTCGCCGCGAGTGGCGGGAGTCACTACCGCGCCTGGAACCAGGCCAATCAATCCTAGAAGGCCGGATCCATCGAGTGGCAGATGGTCCACTTCGTCGCGGCCCATGACGGTTTCGACTGCAGGGTCCTCGGTATTGAACAATGGCGCGGAGCCTTCCACGGTGATGGTTTCCTGCACGCTGCCGATTACCAGCTTGAAGTCGACGCGCGCGGGGTCCGCCTCCGTCACTTTCACGCCGAAGCGGATCATGGTGCGAAAACCAGGCTTGCGAACGGTTATTTTGTAGACGCCGGGCTGAAGTGAGGAGACCACGTAGCCGCCGTCAGGTTGCGACGTTGTCACGCGGCGGAGGCCCGAGTCTTCGTTAACCACAGTGACCATCGCGTCGGGGACGGAGGCCAGCGACGCGTCCAGGATCACTCCAGAAAGATGGCTGTAAGGCTGGGCGTCTAAACGCGGCAGAACAACATGCGCTACGACAACCAGGTAGAACAGAAACAAGGCCAGGGCACGGCCAGAATTCACTTACCTCTCCGTTTTTGCCAAGAGATGTTCGTACGCTTCTACCTTAGCGCGTAAATCGGCAACGGCAGACTGTAACTGCGCGGGGAGCTGAGAACTGGCGGTATCGTCGGCTGGGGCTGCGCCGAACACTACGGCCAGCAGTTTCTCGACGCGGCGGGCGGATTGGAACAGATCCTCGGCGGTGGGACTTGACAAGCCGGAGGCTTGTCCCACGGGGACGGATTTGAGAGCTGGCTTTAGGATTTGTTCCAGTTGGAGGGTTTGCTTGCGGAGGGCGGACGCATGGTCGCGCTGCAGGCTGCGGAGGGTGGCGAGATCTTCGGGGTTCAGATTGGCTTCCACTGGGAATTGCTCGGCGAGACGCCGCAGGGCATAGGCTCGGGCCATCAGCGGATCGCTGAGGTCAAGCGCTTGCGCGGCAATTTGATCGAAGCGGGCGCGGCCACCCATCTGTTCGGCGATGCGCGACTGCACTTGCGGGGTAGCGCCCGGTGCGGGAGTTTCCGGCACGGATGGTTGCGGTGAGGCATCGGATTCGGTGAAGCGAACCACGACGTTCGCGAGCGGATTGAGGGCTTGTTGGATCTGCTGCTGGCGTTCGGGCGCAATTCCGACGCCCGAAACCACGATCTGGCTGGAGTCGAGCTTTATTTCCAGAGGGTCGCCTAGATCGGCGCCAATTCCGTGCAGGGCGGCGAGAACACCGAGTTCATCGCCGATAGTGGGCGCGGGAAGAGAGGGCGTAATGTTGGTGGCCGGTGCGACAGGCGATGCGGTGCGAGGCTCAGGTACAGGAGCGGCCGCGGTTGCGACTGGTTCCGCTGTGTCGGGAATAGCTGTAATTTCCACCCAGCCCTGATTGCGGAATTCGAAGCGTCCTGCGGTGGGCTGAAGGTCCTTAGATCCAAGCTGCAAACTGGCTTCGAGCAGGTTTCCTGAATCGGTATCGGTGCGGATGCGGTAAGAATCCTGCTGCTCCAGCACCTGGTCCCGCTTCCCTGAGAGCTGATCGCGCCAGGCGGAATAGGATCGGGCGCTCAGCGGATCATCCCAATTGTAGTTGGCGTTATGGAACAGGGTTTCAACGGAATTCAGCGTCTGCTGGTCGTCCTTATTGGACGCGAGGGCGTGATCCGGGCCAGCGCGGCGCGTGACGCTAGCGGCTTTAGTTCGAATCCGGAGCAGGTGCGGCTTGGCCGGGCGCGAATCCGAGGCGCGGATCGCTTTTTGAAGCAACTCAGAGGCTTGTACTGACGGAGTGACGCGATAGCGATAGAACAAGCCCACGGCTAGCATGAGGGCCACCGCCGCGGGAACCCATTTTCTTGGATTGTGCACGGGCCAAGCCAGCGCGCGCAGCAGACGATCCGCGAGGCTGGGTTGAGGGATGGCGGCGTCGATCTCGGCGAAGGAGCGGTAGATGTCGGTCCAGGGCGCGGGCGGAGCGGGCAGGTGGCGCTGCAAAACGGTGGTGCGGTAGCGCACGCAGGCGCCGACGGTTTTTTCCACCTCTTCCAGGTTCGTGCGGCATTGCCAGCAGGCTTGGAGATGTGTGTGCACCTGGCTAGTGGCGCGGCCAGGCAATTCTCCATCGGAAAATCGGAGCAACTGTTCTTCACTGGGGTGGGGCATCAAAGGCCTCCTCATAGTTCACCCTTTTTTAACCGGGCGATGGCGCGTCTCAGGAATTCGCCCACCGCGGAAGCGCTGATTCCGAGCGCGGATGCAATTTCGGGATATCGCAGGCCCTCCAGTCGGAGCAAAAGGCAGCGCCGCTGCTGTTCGGAAAGGCCTTGCACGGCTTGGTGGAAACGGTTGGACTGTTCACGTTCGAGCAAACTTTGTTCCGGGTTCAGGTCCGGACTACGGAGCCGCATTTCGATCTCCGGATCGAAGGGGGCTGCAGCGCTCTGTTTGGCGCGGATCTTCAGGCCGAGGTTGTGCGCCACCCGGAAAATCCAGCCTCTGGGGTTCTGGATGTCCTCGCCTTTCTTGAGCGTCACGTACAACCGCAGGAACACTTCCTGCGCCGCCTCCTGCGCTTGAGGCGGGTGAAGGCCGAGGCTGAGCAGGTAGCGATAAACGTCGTCGCGCGCTTCCTGGAACAATTGCGCCACTTGGTCCTGCAAAGTCTTGGCGGCGCGATCGCTGCCCAAGATACCGGTAAGCTCTTTTCCAAGTGAATACGACGACATTCCGCTTTAAAATCCTGGTTCACTGAACCGGCTGCCTTCCCTACGTCAGTGCCAGGTCTGAGTCGGAGATCCCAGCCCGGCAAAAGGAGGGAAGGCAACCGGTGAAGCTACAACTTTCAGTTCAAAGACTCCCGGACACGGCGATTGAACTACAGGTTCTAAGAAAAAACTGCTCTTTATTACATAAAGTGTAGTTGAAACACGCCCGGAGGGGTCTTAGAAGCAGTTGGACGGTCTGGTTCACTTATGAGCTGGTTCACTTATGAGTAGGTCGGTGTGCGTCACAATTGTCACCTATAACGCCCGGCAGTACATAGAGCCTTGCCTGGAATCCATTCTGCGGCAGCAATATTCTCCCCTGGATGTAGTGGTTGTGGACAATGCTTCCATGGACGGCACGCGCGGGATACTGGCGCGTTACGAGAATCGCATTCGCGTGTCCTACAACAACGATAACGTAGGGTTCGCTGCGGCGCAGAATCAGGCCATGGCGCGGAGTTCGAGCGAATGGGTGTTGGTGTTGAATCCGGATGTGGTGCTGGAACCGGGGTTTATCGAGCATCTGATGGCCGCCGCTCAGATAGACGGGCGGGTGGGAACGATATGCGGCAGGCTGCTTGCCACCGGAAGGGATCTGCAACCGCTGGAGAAGCCGCTGATCGATTCCGCGGGGCTGTATTTTACTCCCGCGATGCGGCATTTCGACCGTGGCTGGCACGAGCCCGACGACGGACGGTTCCGCCGGTTGGAATACGTATTTGGCGCCAGCGCGGCCGCGGCTCTCTATCGCCGGGAGATGGTCGCGGATATTTCCGACGGGCCCAATTTTTTCGATCCTGATTTTTTCGCCTATCGCGAGGACGCGGATGTGGCCTGGCGGGCGCAGTTGTTGGGATGGCGTTGTCTGTACGTGCCGGCGGCAGTGGGCCATCACGTGCGCACCGTGAACCCGGCCAATCGCCACGAGGTTCCCGCCGTCCTCAACATGCATTCGGTGAAGAATCGCTTTCTGATGCGCATCAAGAACATGACGCCGGGCTTGTACCGGAAATTCTGGATGCCCACCAGCGGACGCGATCTTCTAGTGATCGGCGGATGCCTGTTGCGCGAGCCAAAATCGCTGCCCGCGTTTTGGCGCGTGGCATGCTGTTTCCGGCGCTCGCTGGCCTGGCGCCGCAAGATTATGAGCCGCCGGCAGGCATCCGATGCCAGCCTGGCGCATTGGTTTAGTTCTCAACCGTCTGCACAGCCCGTTGACGAAGTCGCACTCGAAGTGGGTGCGACAGTCTCCTTGTGTAACAGGTAGTGGCGCCCTCGCCCGGGGCCACTACCTGTATTTTCAAAAAAACAAAAGCGTTTCTCGTTTCTCGTTTCTCGTTTCTCGTTTCTCGTTTCTCGTTGTTGACAGCTCAGGGTCGAATCGGCTAATATGTCGCCATGCGACATGTCGGCGAGCGTCCTGACGCCAAACCACTCAGCGAAGCGGTGCTGCTGATCCTGCTCAGCTTGGCCGAGCGGCCCCGGCACGGGTATGCGCTGATGAAAGATATTGAGAACCTGAGCGAGGGGCGGGTGCGGCTTTCCACCGGTACGCTGTATGGCGCGCTTCGCAGATTGCTCGAGGACCAGTGGATACAGCGCTTCGAGCAGGCCGATACATCGCGGGAGAAGCAGGCTTACCGGTTGACTGCGGAGGGCCGGAAACAATTGCAATTGGAGTTGCACCGTATGCGCCAATTGACTCGCGCTGGTGCGCGGCTCAAGACGAAAGAGGCGTCCTCATGAATCGCGCTTGCATGATACTACTGCGGCTGTATCCGCGGGATTATCGGGCGATGTTCGGGCGCGAGATGCGGTATGCCTTCGAGATGGCGGCGGATGAACGCCGGGCGGCGGAGCTGATGGGCCTGCTGGCGGGCGCCGTTCGGGAGTGGGTCGCCAAGGCGACCACGGATAAAGCCGTTCGAGGGCGGGCGCTGCCGGATCTGATGATGATGCGGCCTGCCGGTGTTACGCGAGAGGTGCATTTCGCGGGCCCGTTGTTGGATGACCCATGTTCGTGGGACACCTGAGCGTCGGGTTGATCGGGAAGCGCGTGGAACCGAGGATTTCTCTGGGTACATGGCTGTTGGCGGTTTTGCTGGCAGATCTGATCTGTTTTCTTCTGCTCATCGCTAAGGTGGAATATTTTCACGGCGCTCTCGGCTACATTCCTTATAGCCACAGCCTGCTCATGAATGCGATTTGGGCTGCTCTCTTTGCCGCCGGCTATTATCTGCTGCGCCGCTATCGGCGCGGAGCGTGGCTGCTGTTCGGCGCGGTTCTGAGTCATTGGGTGCTGGATGTAGTCAGTCACCGGCCGGATATGCAGCTAGCGCCTGGCGTAAGCACGGTTTGGGGATTGGGGCTTTGGAATTCCATCCCGGCTACGCTTATTGTGGAAGGTGGATTCTGGATGCTGGCCATTATCGGCTACGCGCGCGCGACGGCTCCCACGAGGCTCTGGGGTGTTTTTGCTTTCTGGATTGGAGTCGCTCTGCTTACGCTCACGTGGTATGGCAACATCCGCCGGGGCATGGATCCCGACCCGGTGCGGGCGGGAGTGGGAGGCTTGATTTTCTTTTCACTGGTGGTGGGGTGGGGTTATTGGATAAGTCGGTTGCGGCCAGCAGCGGACCGCGGGCGTGAGTGTGAGTGTGAGAAGCTGTGAAGAAATCGGGAAGCACGCGGGGTTGGCAGACGGAAGCGTCTGCCCCACATTGACGCACAAGGATTTACGATTAAGTGGCAAGCGCTTTCGCCTGCGAACCGATTTTTTCCCAGCTTCTGAGCGGCGCGGTTAAATGGGCTCAACGCGCAATTTTAGAGATTCTACGGCCTTGACGCGGACACGGGTTCCGGGGCTGATAGCGGCGTCGGCCACGGCGTCCCAGTATTCGCCGCGCACCAGTACCTGGCCTTCGGGCGCGAGGGGCGTGCTGGCGACGCCCACTTCACCAATCATTCCGGTGGCGCCGGTGAGAACCTTGCCCTGGCGCGCTTTAATCACGATGGACACCAGGAACATGGTAATGAGGGCGAACGGAACGGCCACGCTGATAGCGGTGGAATAGTGGATGCGAACTTCGGGCGGTCCATTGATCAGAAGTACGGCGCCGAGAATCATGGACAATGTTCCGCCGATGCCGAGCACGCCGTGAGAAGTGTATTTCGCTTCGAGGACAAACAACGCGACGGAAAGCAGCAGCAGCGCGACGCCCACCCAGTTGATGGGCAGAATGGAAAGCGCCGAAAGAGCCAGCAGAGCCAGAATGGCGCCGGCCACGCCGGGGAAAATCAGCCCGGGATTGGAGAACTCGACGTAGATACCGAGGGCGCCAAGCACCAGCAGGATAAATCCGATATTGGGGTCGGCAATGGCGGCTATCAATCGTTCACGCAGCGTAAGGTTGGCAGCCGTTACTGTGGCGCCGGCGAGGTGCAGCACCTGCTTGTGTCCATCCCAGCGGGTGATTTCGCGGCCGTCCAGCTGTTTGAAGAGCTGCTGCTCGTCGGGGGCGATCAATTCGATCAGATGGTTATCCAAGGCTTCTTTTTCGGTGAAGGCTTTGGCGTCGCGAATGGTCTGCTCAGCCAGCTCGCTATTGCGGCCACGGCGGGTGGTCATGCTGCGCAGCAATGCGGCGGCGTCATTCTCGACTTTTTTTCGCATGGTCTCTTCCATCTGCTGGCCGAGCAGGACGGGCGAGGCAGCGCCGGTATTGGTGCCGGGCGCCATGGCGGCGATATCGCCGGCTTCGAGCAAAAAGAAACCAGCCGATGCAGCGCGGGCGCCGCTGGGCGTGACATAAGTGACCACGGGGACGGGCGATGCGGCCAGTTCCTCAATGATGTGGCGAGTGGCGTCCAGCAAACCTCCTGGAGTGTTGAGCCGAATCAGCAGAATTTCGGCGTGCTGGGCCTGGGCTTGTTCGATGGCGTGGCTGACGATTTCGACGGTGATGGGATGCACCATGCCGTCAATATCCACCGCCAGCACGCGTGCCGGCGGCGTCTGGGCGGTGGCCAAGAAAGCGAACGCGGTTATGACCAAAAATGAGGTCCGCAAGCACCTTCAATATATCGCCTTTTCGGCTGTAACACGGCTGTCACCTGAAGGGGGCGCGTACTGTTGTACACTTGCGGGGATGGATGAACTGAAGATCGAATCGATTCCTGGGAAGCGGGAAGGGGTCCGCATCATTCGCCTGAATGGGCCATTTGTTCTTCAAGGCGTATTCGAGTTTCAGTCGATTGTGCGGGCTGGAAACGATCCGGTGACGATTATCGACCTGACAGACGTGCCCTTTATGGATTCCGCGGCGTTGGGGGCGGTGATGGGATTGCACGTTTCTTGTCAGAGGCAGCAGCGGAAGTACGGGTTGGCGGGAGCGTCCAGCCGCTTACGCACCTTATTTGATGTAGCCGGAGTGGCGGCGATCCTGGTGACGTTCAAGACCGTGCCTGAGGCGGAAGAGAAGTTAGCGGCTAGCGCGGCGGCGCATTGAAGCGTTGGGACCCAGGAAAAATCAGTTGGCAGGCGGAAGCGCCTGCCCCACGTAGCGTAGAGCTAATACGGTGATGTCGTCGGATTGCGGTGCGCCGTTAGCGAATTCCTGGACGGCTGCATGCACGCAGGCCACCAGTTGTTGGGCCGATTCGCCGCAGTGGGCCGAAAGATGTTGCTCCAGCTGTTTCTCGCCGAAGAACGCATCGTTTTTATCCTGAGCTTCGGTGACGCCGTCGGTGTACAGGATCAGAGCTTCGCCAGGAGCGAGGCGGGCGGTGTAGGTATCGTAAGCGAATCCGTCCATGATTCCGACAATGGGCCCGCTTTCGGTGGAAAGCGGCCGGGGCTGGGCCTCCACCGAGACGACATAAGGGCGATTGTGGCCCCCATTGGCGAACTGCAGTTCGCCGCTGCGGGTGTCGAGAATTCCGTAGAAGACAGTGGTGAACATGGCGGAATCACTTTGCACCGCCAGATTGCTATTCATGTAGGCCAAACATTCGCCGGGGGCGGCCCGGTGTTGCGCGAAGGCACGCAGCAGGGTGCGGCTGACGGCCATGAACAAGGCGGCCGGGACACCTTTGCCGCTAACATCGCCGATGACGAAGCCGAGGTGCTCCGGATCAAGCAGGAAGAAATCGAAAAAATCACCGCCTACTTCTTTAGCGGGGACCATGGCGGCGTGCAGCTCAAAATCCTTGCGATCGGGGAAGGCGGGGAACTGGTGCGGGAGAATAGACTGCTGAATTTGCGCGGCATGGGCCAATTCCTGCGCGCGCAGCTTCTCGGCCTGTTCCACCTCGATGAGGCGGGCGTGCTCAATGCGGATGGCGGCCATGTTTCCCATGACGGTGAGCAGGTTGAGATCCTCAGTGGTGAATTCCTGAATAAAACCGGGCGAATCGAGATAGATGAGGCCGCTGACGCGATTTTCGGCTTGCAGGGGCACCGCCAACACGCTGCGGATTTGTTGCGCGACGATACTTTCGCTGGCGGCCAGGGCCTCATGCCGCAGGGCATCGCGAACCAGGAGCGATCGCCGCTCGCTTAAAACCAAGTCACGCACGCGGGAGCTGATGCGGAATCCGGCACCCTTCGAAGCACGGACGCGAAGTTCGCCGTCCTCAAGGGTCATCAATACGCCGCGAGAGGCTTTGACCGCTTCCACCGACAGATCGAGGATGAGCTCGAACAATTTTTCGAGCGGCATGTGGCCCACCAGCTCGCGGCCGGCGCGAATGAAGGCCTGCATGTGCCCGATGCCCTGAATTTCCTTTTCGTCGCTGAGCAATCCATCGAGAGTGGCGGTCAGAGTGGTGCCACCGGGCGGGGTGTGCGGTTTTTCGATAAAGATGACGGTTTGCTGGGCCGGTGCGGCGGCGGGGCGATCAGCCTCGGTGAAGACCAGCGTGAGTTGGCCGGCATTGACGCGGTCGTTGGTCTGGAGGATGTGGGGATCTTTGAGGGGCTTTCCGTTTATCAGGGTGCCGTTGGTGCTGCCGAGATCGCGAAGGGTCCAGTTTGAGCCGGTGCGTTCGAAGACCAGATGCTCACGGGACAGACCGCTGACTTCGGGATAACAGAGCTCATTGGCGAGGGTGCGGCCGAGGCCATACCGATCGCGCTCAAGGGCGACGGTGCGGGTGGTTCCATCGGGCATTTGAATCTTGAGCTCGGGGTGCGCGATGGTCTGTGCTGCCGCTGTCATAAGTATAGGGTAGCGGAAGAATGGGTCTGGTGGCTGGTTGCTGGTGGATGGTTGCTGGTGGCTGGTTGGTGATTAGTATTTTCGGTTTATTGCATTAGCCACAATGCGACGGCTAAAATTGTCATGCCAATGAAACCAATGTTTCTTCCGGGGGTGGAACAGAATCCGCAACCCGGGCCTTATCGCGACATGGTGCGGATGATGCAGGCCGCGGGGGACGAGTATCCGCAGATCTGGCACATGTTTGCATTTTGGCCGCGGGCGACGGAGCATCTGGCGCGGTTCACGCAGGAAATCATGCGCGAAGAAGGGCCTATTGCGCCGGGCATCCGGGAGCTGATCGCGGCTTATACTTCTTACCGGAATGATTGTCCCTTTTGACTGAAGTCGCACGCCGCAGTTGCGGCGGAACTGTTGGGCAGCGAGGAACTGGTGTGGGGCGTGCTGAAGGATCTGGAAAGTTCGGCGCTTCCAGAGAAAGAGAAGGCGCTGTTCCGCTTTGTTGACAAAGTCAACCATGATTCTCCGAAGATAACGCCTGAGGATATGCAGCCGTTGTACAAGGTGGGCTGGACGGACGAAGCCATTTATTTCGCGATCACGGTTTGCGCGCTGTTCAATTTTTACAACCGGTGGATTGATGCCTCCGGGGTGCATGCGTTGTCGGATGAGGCGCATCGAGCGGGTGGGAAGCGGAGTGCGGCGCATGGGTATGTGAGGAAGTAAGCGTCGATCAATATGCATTGCCGGGATTGGCACGGCCGAAGCGAATATTTTTGGTGGCGGAGGACTCGTTTTGGCGTCACATGCGTTGGGCGGCGCGCTCCACTTGGTCCCTTGAAAAAACGAAGCCATCGTCGGCTGGTTCCCAGGGAAGTTCTTTGCTTTTGCGGAATTCGAAGATGGCGGCGGCGTCTTTCAGATCCTGGCGTTGGCGATCGCGACGGTCGAGCTGGATTTCACGGAGCTGCTGGAGCGCTTTTTGGAATTGGCGGGAGAGGCGCGCGCCGTGGAGTCCGAGAGCGGCAAGCAGGCGATGGGCGTCGACGATGTCGAAAGGCGGGGGCTCGGGGCTGGGGGCTGGGGACTGAGCGCGGGCGAGGAGGTCGGCTTCCAGAAGTGGGATACGGCGGAGTCGCCAGGAGGTGTCGGCGAGTTCCTGGACGAGATGAGTTTCGGTGGGGGTGGCGGGACTGTTTGGTGGCTCAGCTGAGCAGTTCAATGAAGTTGCCCTTGAGTATTCGCGTCTGTTAGCCGGGCTCCCCTGGTACTAGCCGAGCGGCTCCTCCGAGCATCTTCGTTCACCGCACAGGCTGTCAGAAAGGGGTACGGTTCCACAGCAGCTGACCCGCTCGGGCATCGGTCGGCCAAACCACGTTTTGATGGTCACCCGTCCCGTCTTCTTCGTTCGACGTTCGGACACAAATGTCCGAAGATGTAAATAGTGAGGGGTGCGGAGTTCGAGCGCCGAGTGAGGAAGCTGGCTCGGAAGAAGAACGTCGCCTGCCAATTCGTGGCTGACAAAGGAAAGGGGAGTCACGGCCGGTTGTACTTCGGCGAGGCGTTTGCCACCCTCAAGGATCGATGTGTCGGGATCTTCAAATCGATCCACATGAGCTATGAGAGGTGATGCTATGTTCACATTTGCGTATCCGGCCAGATTTACGGCCGGCGGAGGCGGGCGGGTATTGGTTGAGTTTGTCGACCTTCCACGTGTTGAGACGAATGGTAAGGATAGGCGCGAGGCGTTTGAAGAGGCTATGGATGCTCTGGGGTCCGACCTTTCCATCCGTTTGTCGCGCCGTGAGGAGATTCCGGCACCGTCTCGCGCAAAGCGCGGTCATCGCATGGTGCCTGTGCCGCTTTGGCTTGCGCCGAAATTAGCGCTCTATGTGGCGATGCGCGATCAACGGGTGAACAACTCGGAGTTGGCTCGGCGGCTTGGGGTCCACGAGCGAGTGGTGCGCAGAATGATGGATCCGCAGCACGCTTCTAAGGCGGAGAAGATCCAGGCGGCGCTGGGGGGTTTGGGTAAGCAGATGACTGTGGAAGTGCGGGATGCGGCGTAGGTTGTTCGGTTGGTCGCGGCGTACGGCGCTCGTGGACGTGGTGAAATTTGGATGCTGCAAGCGTCGGCATGAGTGCGTGCGCCACGGCGGGGCACATACAGTCGGGAACAATTAAGACAGTTGCGAGCAATTCGTACAGTTAGTTTCAGTTGGGAATAGTTAGAACTATTGGAGTCAATTTGGGGATTTTAGCGGGCGTAGACAGTGGTGGTGGGGTTGTAGTTGCGCCAGTCGAACCAGTAGTCTTTGATTGCGTTGAGCGGCTCCAGGCACTTGCCTGAGGCGGCGCCTTCTGTCGCGCAGCCTTGGAAGTTCCATTTGCTTCCCGTGGCTGCGTCCATTAGGAAAAATTGCCCGGGTTCCTGGGTGCGGTAGAAGTCCTGGTGGGTGCGGAAGACACGGATGGATTGATTGTCGGGGCCGACTACCAGGATGATTGGCTCGGCGCCGATGTGATTTTTCACTAGCTTTTCGCGCAGGACGGTTTCGTAGGGGAAGGCGCGGGATGCTCCGAAGGCTTGGATACCCAGCATCAGATCGCGCGGGGCCAGGCCGGGTTGGGCGAAGCTCAAAACCGTTGGGGCTTTTTTCATTTTCACGTCCCAGTCTTTCGGCGAATATTGGGACGCGTAGGAGGAAACCTCAGCTAGCACGCGGCCGTTGGGCTGCTCGGTTTTCCATAAGGCGAAAGTCAGTTCGTCGGAGGGGATTAACTTCAGGACGCGTCCGGCTAAGGGGCCGGAGACGGCTGCGCCGGTGATCTGTTGCCAGTAGGTCCCGGTTTCTTCGTCGCGCATGAGGAAGTTCTGGTTGTTGATTCCTGAGAGATGGAAGGTGAGCTTCAATCCGTCTATCTCGCGACTTAACACCAGACCGGTGTGACAGAGCGTTCAATACGTCGCAACAATGGGAACGCCGCCGACAGTGTCATTCACGATGTGGTGGTAAGAGACGATGCGGATGGGGTAGGCGCGGGCTTCTCCGCGGAGGTGAACGGCCATGACCATCTCTCCGCCGTCCAGTTTTGTAGCGGCGGCGGAGACGAAGCTGGGGCGGCCCATGGGATGGAACATGATTTCGTAGACATTGACGCGCGAGAGGCCGGTGAAGAGAATCACCAGCGCGACGGTGCAGGCGACAGCGAATTTGCGGAGCGTTTTTGGTTCGGCGCGCCAGTAGAGGAATCCGGCCAGAAGAGCGCTGACGGCGCAGACCATTTCGACACCGGGGCGGAGGCGGAGAATCTGGAGCGCTAGCGCGAGTTCGCGGGGGCCTTGATGACGGAACGGGCGGATGACGTAGAGGGGATAGGCGAGGAAAAAGAACGAGACGGCCAGGATGGCCGCGATGGAGAGCAGGTAGTTCCGTTTTTGCACGCTATTTGCCAGACGCGCCAGCGATTTTTTCGATTACCAAGGCGTTCGAGCCGCCGCGGGTGTAGAGCTTTCCGGTTATGGTGACGCGCTTGCCGGCGTAGGGGAGGAGGCGCTGGTTCTGGCCTTCGGCGGGAACCTGATCCGAGATGGGCCAATAAATGGAGCCGTCATCTTGAAGGATGACGAGTTGGGAACCTTTACGGGCGCAGGCCAGGGCGCAGTCGCGGCTGATGGGCTTGGTGAGTCCTTTGGTGATGGCGCAAGCGGAATCGAGGACCCAGCCGGTGACGGTTTTTTCGTCGGCGGTGGCGAGGGTGGACAGGCTGAGAAGGGCGAGGATGGCGCAGGATTTCATGGTTTCTGGTTTTCTAGGAAGTGTAGCGGAGGGGGTCGGCAGCAACAATAGTCGGAATGTATTAGTGGGGGAAATTCGGGGACACGACTCGACCCGTTTAAGGTTGAAACTTTTCGGACGCTTGCCCGTCATGTCCCCGAATTTCTTCAAACTTTTCGGACGCTTGCCCGTCATGTCCCCGAATTTTTTCGGTCGGCCGTCATGTCCCTGAGTTTTCCCCGAATTCTTTCACAAGTTTTTCGTGCGTGACGGAGAGTTCTTCGGGGAGGACGCGGGTTTCTGAAACGGTGGTGATGAAACTGGTGTCGCCGGACCAGCGTGGCAAGACGTGGAGGTGGATGTGGCCGGCGATTCCGGCACCGGCGCTTTCGCCGAGGTTCATGCCTAAGTTGAAGCCAGTGGGTTTGTAGATGGCACTCAAGTGGCGCTGGGCTTGTTGGGCCAGCAAAATCATTTCCTGGAGCGTTTCCGCGGGCGCGGCCTCCAGCATGCCGATGTGTTCATAGGGGACCACCATTAGGTGACCGGTGGTGTAGGGATAGAGATTGAGCACCACGAAATTGAGCCGGCCGCGATAGACCACCAAATCCCCCGGATGGCAAAAGACGCATCCGGTATCGGGAGTTTGCTTTTGAACGTACTGATAGCGCCAGGGACTCCAGAGGTAGTCCATACCTCTGGCGCTAGAGCGTTGGGGGCGGCTCGGTGGCAGGGGCAGGCGGCGCCGCGCCTGGCTCTCCGGCGGAATTATTCACCAGATCTTTCAACTCCTTGCTGGGCTTGAAATAAGGTATGCGTTTGGAGGGCACTTCCACGCGGGTGCCGGTTTTGGGATTGCGTCCTACGCGCGGCTGCCGCTGCCTGGTGCGGAAGCTGCCAAATCCACGAATCTCGATTTTGTCTCCCCCGCGGAGAGAACGAACGATGCTGTCGAAGATTGCTTCTACGATCACTTCGGAATCTTTGCGGGTCATTTCCACGACCCGGGAGACTTCCTCGATCAACTCGGCCTTCGTCATTTTTGCTTTATCTCCCTTGTGAGGTCCGTTTTAACGGCCTTCTCCCTTTACTCTGATATTCATTACTTCTTCGATAGTCATGGTGGCTGCGGCGGCGTGGCGCTGATAATCCTCCAGCCTGGTTTTTTCTTCATCTTCGGACAGCGCGCGAACGCTGAGGCCGATCTTCTTTTCGCCCTCATTGAGCTTTACAACTTTGAAATCCATTTCCTCGCCGATGGGTAAGGGCGATTCGTCATGGCGGCGGTCGGAGGATGCCGGGATTTCGGAGCGATGGCACAGGCCTTCGACGCCGGGGGCCAGCTCAACGAAAACTCCGAAATTGCAGGCGCGGCAGACCCGACCGCGAACGACGTCACCGACCTGATGGGCGCGGAAGAACGACTCCCAGGCATCGGGATGAAGCTGTTTCACGCCGAGCGAAAGGCGGCGATTGGGGGCATCGATGTTCAGGATCACGGCCTGCACCAACTGACCCTTTTTGACCACTTCGGAAGGATGTTTGACGCGTTTGGTCCAGGAAAGATCGGAAATATGGACCAGGCCGTCGATGCCTTCTTCGATTTCGACGAACGCTCCGAAGTCGGTGAGCTTGCGCACGCGGCCTTCGACGACGGAACCAATGGCGTAGCGATCCGCCACGGTAGTCCAGGGGTCGGCTTCGAGCTGTTTGATGCCGAGCGAAACGCGGCGCTCGCGGGGTTTGACGTCGAGCACGACGGTCTCCACCTGGTCGCCGACTTTGACCACCTTGCTCGGGTGCTTCATGCGGCGGCTCCAGGTCATCTCAGAGATATGGATGAGGCCTTCGACGCCGGGTTCGAGCTCGACGAAGGCGCCGTAATCGGTAACGCTGACCACACGGCCGATGCAGCGCGAAGCGCGTGGGTAGCGTTGATCGATGCTCTCCCAGGGGTCCGGAACCAGTTGCTTCAATCCGAGCGAGATGCGTTCTTTTTCTTTGTCGAACTTGAGAATTTTGACGGTGATCTGGTCGCCGGCGTTGACCATTTCAGAGGGATGGTTGACGCGCCCGTAGGACATGTCGCTGACATGCAACAGGCCGTCGATTCCGCCGAGATCGATGAAGGCGCCATATTCGGTGAGGTTCTTGACGGTTCCGGTGACGACGCCGCCTTCTTCCAAAACCTGCAGCGCGGCGCTTTTGCGGGAGAGCTGTTCTTCCTCGACGGCCATTTTGCGGGAGACGACAACGTTGCCGCGGCGGCGGTTGAGCTTGACGATTTTGACCGGAATATCCTGGCCGAGAAAAGAATCCAGATTGTGAATGGGGCGGACATCGATTTGGGATCCGGGCATGAAGGCGGGGACGCCAACGTCGACGGAGAGTCCGCCTTTGATGCGGCCGGTGACGTGGCCGGAAACCACCAAGCCGTCGCGATGGGCCTTTTCGAGATTATCCCAGCAGCGGATGCGGCTGGCTTTTTCGTGCGAGAGGAGAATGTAACCCTCTGGTTGCACTCCTTGGCGGTCTACCATGACATCGATCAGATCGCCGGCTTGCAATGGGACGGTGCCGTCGGGCTGGCGGAACTGCTCGATGGGCACGAGGCCTTCGGATTTGTATCCGAAGTCGACGATGACGTCGGTCTCGTGGAGTTTTACAACGCGGCCCTGCAGCAATTCGCCTTCATGAGGGGGAGCGAAATGGCCGTAGTCTTCGATGAGCTGCTCGTAATCCGCCTCCTCGGCGGACACGGGTAGTTCCAAGTTACGCTCATCAGCTCTGCTGGCCATTGCCATAACTCCCGAGTTCATGCTAACTGCGACGGCATGGAAGGGATACAAATCATTGATACATCAGTACTTCAGAACTATAGCCGAGCCGCGAGCGGAAGTCAACCGGAGCAATTTCCGGTTGGCAGGCGAAAGCGCCTGCCCCACTTTGCACATTCATAACTTCATTGACGCCCGCAGATGTCCGGGGTGCGGCACATTCCGCCCGGACAGGACGGGAGGCTCGCGCTTTTCGATTTTCCATTGGAATGGGCGGCGAAAGTGGAAAGCGCCGTGGCGAGGTGGGACTGCCCGCAACCCGGACAGGCAATCGCATCACCATTATGGCGAACCAGCTTTTCGAATTTTGTTCCACAATCTTCACAAACGTACTCAAAAATAGGCATTTTTTGTTGTCTCCGGACCCTGGCAGCTTCTGATTGATTTTAGCGCAGAGAGGAGGGGGGTGGGGTGGGTGGGGATCGCGGGGAAAATCACGGGGGAAAATCACGGGGGAAAATCACGGGGACACGACTCGGCGGGGTTAAGTTTGAAGCAGTTCGGACGCTTGCCCGTCATGTCCCCGGATTTTTTCGGGTTCGGACGCTTGCCCGTCATGTCCCCGGATTTTTTGGGTCTCCGGATTTTTTCAGGACGTGCGAAGATGGAAGTAAAGTGGCAGTGAAAGTTAAGGCTCCGAAGAAAGCCCGAAAGGTGCATTTCCTGATGCGCCCGGTGGGCAAGATCCTCCTTCTTACCATCACGCTCAGCATCACCGTTGGTCTCGGCGTGTTTACGTACTACTACGTCAAGTACTCGCGGCTGATCGAGACCAAGCTGGCGGCGGGGCCGTTCGCCAATACGTCCATGCTGTTTGCGGCGCCTCGCACGGTGGATGTGGGGGATCTGGAGAGTCCGCAGGAGATCGCCATTGAGCTGCGGCACAGCGGCTACAACGAATCCAAGAACAACCGCATGGGCTACTTCACACTGAAGCCGGACGAGATTGATATTTATCCTGGTCCGGATTCCTACTTCCGGCGTGATGACGGAGTGATCAAGTTTCGAGGCAACAAAGTTTCGCAGATCATCTCGCTGGCGGACAATACCGATCGAACGGAATACACGCTGGAGCCGGAGCTGATCTCGAACCTGTTCGATAAGAATCGCGAGAAGCGGCGGCTGGTGAAGTACGAAGACATTCCGCCGGTGCTGGTGCACGCGGTGGTGTCGGCGGAGGACAAGCGCTTCTTTCAGCACTCCGGGTTCGATCCGGTGCGCATTATCAAGGCGGCGTATGTGGACGTTCGGGAGCACCGCTACGCGCAGGGGGCTTCGACGCTGAGCCAGCAGTTATCGCGCATTTTGTGGCTGGATAACGACAAGACCTGGCGGCGCAAGATTCCGGAAGTGCTGATCACCATGCACCTGGAGCAGAAACTGAAGAAGGAGCAGATTTTCGAGTACTACGCGAACCAGGTGCCGTTGGGGCAACGGGGCAGCTTTGGAATCCGGGGATTCGGGGAAGCGGCGGAAGTTTTTTTCGGTAAAGATGTTACCCGGTTGACGCTGCCGGAGGCGGCCACGCTGGCGGGGTTGATCCAGCAGCCGAGCTACACCAATCCATACCGCTGGCCGGAGCGGGCCAAGCAGCGACGGAATGTAGTGTTGAAGATGATGCTGGACAACCAGTACATCAGCGACGCGGATTACCAGCGCGCCGTGGCTACTCCGATGGAACTGGTGCGGCAAACCACGCTGGAGGCGACGGACGCCCCCTATTATGTGGACCTGGTGAACGACGCGCTACAGGAAAAGTTCCCGGACACGAATTTTCAAACCAGCTCATACCGCGTATACACCACGCTGGATCTTAACTTGCAGCGCGACGCCGCGGAAGCAGTACGGATTGGGATGGAGGAAGTTGACCAGCGGATTAAGCATCGCAAGAAGAGGGATCCAAAATATCCGGATCCGCAGTGCGCGTTGATCGCATTGGATCCTATGACGGGCGAAGTGCGGGCGCTGATAGGAGGCCGGAACTACGGGGCCAGCCAGCTCAACCGCATTCTGGCGAAGCGCCAGCCGGGATCGTCATTCAAGCCGTTTGTTTACGCGGCGGCGCTGAATACGGGATTAATGGGCGGAAATCTGGTGCTTACTCCGGCGACGATGGTGACGGATGAGCCTACTACATTCTGGTTCGACGGCAAGCCGTACGAGCCGAGCAACTTCGAGCATAAATTTTATGGAAACGTCACGTTGCGCGATGCCATGGCGCATTCTTTGAACGTAGCGACGGTGAAGGTGGCGGAAGAAACGGGTTACGACGCGGTGGTGGATCTGGCGCGCAAGGCGGGATTGAACATGGACATTCAGCCCACGCCGGCGGTAGCGTTGGGGTCCTATGAAGTAACGCCGCTCGAGATTGCCGGCGCTTATACGATTTATGTGAACCATGGAATCTACTCGAAGCCGTATTTTCTGAGCACGCTGTTGAACGACCGGGGGTCGAACGTTTTCGACGCGCAGCCGGAGCATCGCGCGGTGCTGGATCCGAGGGTGGCGTTTTTGATGGATCAGATGTTGGAAGAAGTGGTGCGGAGCGGTACGGGAGCGGGGATGTACGGGCGCGGCATCAATTTTCCGGTGGCTGGAAAGACGGGCACGTCGGATCACGATGGCTGGTTCGCCGGGTTTACGTCGAAATTGATTTGCGTGGTTTGGGTGGGGTTCGACGACAATCGGCCGTTGAATCTGGAGGGAGCGCATTCGGCGCTGCCGGTGTGGGCGGAATTCATGAAACGGGCGCACGAGCATCGGGAATATCGAAATGTCAGCGAATTTGAGGCGCCGGCGGGGGTGGTAAGCGCGCAGATCGATCCAGCGTCGGGGCAACTGGCGACGGCGGCGTGTCCCAAGGTGCGAACGGAATATTTTATCGAGGGCACGCAGCCGGTGGAGATGTGTCAACTGCATGGTGGAGGCGGAACGCAGGTGGCCAGCTGGGAGACGGCGCCCGCGGGGCAAGCGGGGCGCGACCGATCGGCAGGGGCGGGGAATCAGCCGCGGGAACGGGTGGCGCAAGACGCGGCGCCGCAGGGTCAGGAGCAGGCCCCGGCGAGCCCTCCTAAGCCGCCCAAGAAGAAAAGCCTACTGGACAGACTTAGGAGTATATTTAAATAGATGCGTGGAGGTTAGGCTGGGGCGGCACCCTTTTGGTGGCGTTGGGGTCTAATGCTTGGCGCAGAGAAGCCGATGGTTTACGGGGAGGCCGGTTATGGTTTCCAGGCTTAGTTTTCTCGCAGTCAGTTTTTGCATGGCGTGGGTGATACCCACCGCCTACGGACAATCCACACCTGCTACATCTGCCGCACCTGCGACACCTCAGCAGGCCAAAGCTTCGCATGACGGACTAGTGGCCGAATCGCGGACAGGGCAGCCGTCGACGATGCCGAAGGCTCCGGATCTGGTGACGCCAGAGATGCGGGGTGATATTTTCATGGCCGAGAAGAGGTATGAGCAGGCCATAGAGGCTTATAAGGAAGGTTCCCACGATTCGGCAGTGCTGCTAAACAAGACGGGAATCGCTTATCACCAAATGCTGAGGTTGGATGTGGCGGAGAAGTATTACCGGCTTTCGGTGAAGGCGAATCCGCACTATGCCGAGGCCATCAACAATTTGGGCACCATCTACTTCGCGCACCATAGTTACCGGCGGGCGGTGAATGAATACAAGAAGGCGCTGCGGATTAATGCGCAGTCGGCTTCTATCTGGAGCAATCTGGGCTCGGGTTATTTTGAGCGCAAAGATTACCAGCACGCAGCCGAATCGTGGCAGAAGGCGCTGGCCATCGATCCGCTGGTTTTCGAGAATCGCGGCACGCAGGGAGTTCTGATCCAGCAACAGACGGTGGAGGAACGTGCCAAATATCACATGTTTCTGGCGCGGACTTATGCCATGGCGGGGATGGACGATCACGCGCTGACCTACATTCGCAAGGCGCTGGAAGAAGGCTTCAAGGAGAAGAAGAAGCTGGCGGATGATCCGGCCTTCGCGCATTTGAAGGACCTTCCCGAGTTCAAGCAGCTGCTGGCCATGGAACCGCGTGTTCTGTAGAGGACTGCGCACACTTAGCATTTTCACGATTGTTCTGGTTTTTGGCACGTTATCCTGCAGCCGCGGGCGACAGCCTGCGGTGGAGCGGGTAGCCATTGCAGGTTTCGAGAACCTGAGCTCCACTACCAAGTTGAACTGGGCCAGCCGCGCGATAGCGGCCGGAGTGGCGTACGATCTTGCGCCATCGCCGGAGCTGCACGCTCAAACGGTGGATTCCACCTCGGGCGCTTACACCGCTGAGGCATCCGAAATGCTGGAAGGGTATTTTTCCGAGAACGGCGGGCAGCTCAGCATGACGGCGACGCTGGAGAATCTGGCGAAGACCAAGACGGTGGCGAGCTTTGAGCTTCGCGGGCCGGCGGCGGAGGGGGTGTTGCCTCTGGTGAACCAGCTGGCCAAGCGGCTCAGTACAGCGGCGCGTCCATTCGGGACCAATAAGGAGGAAGCATTTCGCGCGTACGGAGAAGCGCTGGGGGCGGCGAATCCCGAGGCGATGGCGGGTGAGCTGAAGACGGCGACGGAGGCCGATCCGCATTTCGCGGCGGCTTATCTGACTTGGGCGCGGTTGCTGGGGGCCGAGGGGCAACGCGATCAGAGCCTGAAGATATTGCAGGCGGGGCGCGCGGCGAATCCGGATGCGATTGATGCGGCGGAGATGGATTATGTGGCGGCGTCATTGGCGGGTGACGTGGAGGGGCGAGCTAAAGCGCTGGAGAGCCTGACGCGTTTAACGCCGGCCGATGCGAATCCGTTTAGGGAGTTGGCTCAATTGAGGCTGGCGCAGCGGCGATTTCCGGAGGCCACGCGGGGTTATGAAGCGGCGACGCGGCGAGAGGGCGCGGACGCCGAACTTTGGAACCAGTTGGGGTACGCCTATGCGTTCGAGCAGGATCTGGCGAGCGCGAATCGGGCGTTGGAGCACTACGAACAGATGCTGGGCCCCGCGAATTCAAACGCGCTGGATTCTTTGGGCGAGGTAAATTTCTTTCTGGGCGATTTTTCGGAGGCGGAGAAGTATTTTCTGGAAGCGCAGGACAAGCCTGGTGCGCGGCGTGGGGACGAGTTGGTGAAGGCGGCGGAATCGCGTTTGATGATGGGAGATTTAGTGGGAGCAGATGGAAACTTCCAGAAGTATCTGGCGCTGGCGGAGACCCGGCGGCGCCAGGCGGCTGGATTTGAGCGGGCGCAATGGGAATTTATGACGGGGCGCCGCAAATTGGGAATGGCCGCGCTGGAAAAGATGATCCCCACACTGACCGATGACGAGCAATCGCTCGCATATGGCCAGCTTTCGATCTGGAAGCTGGAGACGGGAGCAGAGAAAGAGGGCGCGGATTTGGCGCAAAGGGCGGAGGGGCTGGCGCGGAGTGCGCGGACGCGTAATTTGAGCGCGATTGCGAAGGCGATGGCTGGGCCGGCTGGAACCGGGAACGCGTACGCGCTGCTTTTTGCTCGTAAGTATGCGGAGGCGGTGGGGCCGCTGGAGGCCTTGTATCGCGAGACGAATCCGGCGGCGGACGGGCAGATCCGGACTTTGCTGGCATGGGCCTATGTGGAAACTAGCCGTATCGCGGAAGCACGCCAGTTGGTGCAGATTTATCCACTGCCGTTGTCGGCCGGCGATCCGGTGCTGGCTTCGCTGATATTTCCACGCTTTCTTTATTTGCGTGGGGTTGTTTTACAGAATGAGGGCAAGCGGGGGAAGGCGAAGCAGAGCTATGAGCTTTTTCTGAAGTACGCCGGTGATGTGCCGGATGTGTTTGGCGAGGAAGCTGCTGCGAGGAGGGGACTGGGGGCTGGGGGCTAGGGGCTGGTTGCTGGTGACTGGTTGCTGGTGACGGATGGTGCGTGGGATGACGCCTTGGTTCATTGCTACGCGACCTTTCGCGCCGGATGAGGGTGAGCGGTGGAACGAATTCATCAAGTGGTCGGGGCTCACGCAGCTTCAGGCGGTGGTGTCGTTGGACGGGGTGCTTTGTCCCACTTTGTTGCCGGACGTTAAGGACGACTATTGGCCACACGTCGTTAACGAAGGCTTCATGCTTGGGTATTTTCTCGACTTCGAATTCTTGATGAAGCAAATGGAGGGCATCGAACGGAAGAACGTCCTTTGCCTGTTTCGCAATCCGGTTGAGCGGCCCTCGGCTCCCCCCGGTAGGGGGATATTTCGGGCGGTTGGGCTGTGACGCGCACCGAGTGCTGCTAGGTGGCGGCGGGTTTGTGGTCCCAGGGTTTGGGGGATGGGGCTTCGTCGCGGTGCTCTACGCGGTCGTAGAGGTGCAGGTCGGAAGTGGTCCCCAGGCTTTGGTTGTAGAGGCTGGGCAGGCCGAGGGCTTCTTTCAAATCTTCCTCAAAATTGTGCAGTGATTTGAGCTGCGTGGCTAGGGCGGGAACGCGATTTCCGCTCGGTGTTTGCCAAAACATCTGGTAGCCGTGATTGACCAGCGCGGCGATTTCGTCGCAGACGATCAGGCCGGCTTTGTTGACATGGGGACGCTGGCCGGTGCGGTCTTCGATGATGGCTCCGATACCATCGCGGCTGACTTGGGCGCGCCCGGAGGCCAAGGGGTTCACGGCGAATCCGAATTTCTTGAGGCTCTCGAGGCGCTCGGTGAAAGAGGGCTCGCGCGGCGTTTCTCTGCGAAAGAACATGTCACTTACTATAATGCCAGAGTGCCATTTCTCTTGTCGCTGGATGAAGGAACCACGAGCGCGCGGGCGGCGCTCTATGACGAACAGGGGCGGCGGATGCTCATGGAATCGGTTCCGATTGAGTGCCGCTATCCGCAGCCGGGGTGGGTGGAGCAAGACGCGGAGGAGATCTGGCGGTCGCAGCTGGAGGCGGTGCTGCGAGTTGTGGCGCGCGAGAGGGAGGGCGCGCGAGGCATTGCTGCAATTGGAGTGACGAACCAGCGCGAAACCACGATTGTTTGGGATCGGAAGACCGGCCAGCCGGTGGCGCCGGCGATTGTATGGCAGTGCCGGCGCACGGCGGGATATTGCAACGAGCTGGCCTCTACGCCCGTGGCGCGGACGATTACGGAAAAGACGGGGCTGGTGATTGATGCGTACTTTTCGGCGAGCAAGATCCGCTGGATTCTGGAGAATGTTCCTGATGTGCGGCGCAAGGCGCGGGATGGCGAGCTGCTGTTCGGCAACGTGGATACGTGGCTGATCTGGAGATTGACGAATGGCGCGGTGCATGTAACCGATTACTCCAACGCATCGCGGACCATGTTGATGGAACTGGCGTCGGGGGAATGGGACGCGGGGTTATTGGATACATTTGGCGTGCCGCGGGCGATGCTTCCGAAAATTGTTCCGTCGAGTTTTGTGGTGGGAGTGACGGCAGCGGAACACTTGGGAGTGGAGATTCCGATCGCCGGGATCGCGGGGGATCAGCAGGCGGCTTTGTTCGGGCAGGCTTGCTTCCGGCCGGGGCTTTCCAAAAACACGTATGGCACTGGATGTTTCGCGCTGATGCATACGGGAGGGCGGCGGCCGGTGTCGAAAAACAAGTTGCTGGCGACGCGCGCGGCATCGACGGGCGGGGCGGAGTTCGCGGTGGAAGGGAGCATTTTCATTGCTGGCGCGGCGATCCAGTGGCTACGCGACAAGCTGGGGATAATCGCAAGTGCGGCGGAGAGCGGGGAATTGGCGGGAACGGTGGCCGGGACGGGCGGAGTTTATTTTGTGCCGGCGTTTGTTGGTCTGGGCGCGCCGCATTGGGATTCAAATGCGCGGGGGATGCTGACGGGGTTGACGGCGGCGACGGGGCGAGCGGAGATTGCACGCGCGGCGCTGGAAGGGATCGCGTATCAGACGCGGGAACTGGTGGAAGCGATGGAGGCGGACAGCGGCGAGACGCTGAAGGAGCTTCGCGTGGATGGGGGAGCGGCGGCCAGTGATTTTCTGATGCAGTTTCAGGCGGATATTTTGGGCAAGAGGATTGTAAGGCCGGCGGATAGCGAGACTACGGCGTTGGGGGCGGCTTATTTGGCTGGATTGGCGGTGGGCTTTTTCAAAGGGATCGGGGAAGTGGAGGCCTTCTGGAGGGCGGAGAGGGTTTATGAGCCGGCGATGCGCGAGGATCGGCGGGGGGAGTTGTATGGGGGGTGGAAGAAGGCTGTGGCGCGGTGCCGCTATGAGGGGTAGGTTTTTGGGCCGCAGATGAACGCGGATGAACGCGAATATGAATTAAAGGTGTTTGGATAGGAAGTCGGCGGCGGCTTGGTAGGCTTGGAGCCAACGCTTTTCGGTTAGGAAGCCGTGGATTTCGTCGGGGAAGATTAGCTCGTCGAATTGGACGTTTTGCTTGCGCAGGGCTTCCACCAGCATTACGGTTTGGTTGAAGGGGACGTTGCGGTCGTCATCGCCGTGGATCAGCAGGACTGGCGAGCGCCAGGTACTGACGGATGCCATGGGCGAGGATTCGAAGGCGGTGCGCACGGCTTTTTCGTCGGCGGTGCGATCCGGGCCGCGGAAGGCGGACCAATCGTGGACGCCGTGGAAATCTACGCCGGCGGCGAAGAGGTCTGAGGCGCGGGCCAGGCCGAGAGCGGTGAGATAGCCGCCGTAGGAACCACCCCACAGGCCAATGCGTTTGGAGTCGACATCCTGTCGAGTGCGAAGATACAGGCCCGCGCCGAGGACATCGTTAAACTCGCTGGCGCCGGATGCTCCGTAATTGATGGCTTCGCGGAAGTTGAGGCCATAGCCGATGCCGCTGCGATAGTTCACGGCAAGAACCACGTAGCCGAGGCTGGCGAGATATTGATTCATCCCATAGGCATTGTGATAGTAATCCATGTAGTGCCATCCGAGCAGCATCTGCCGGCGGGAGCCACCGTGGAAGAAGATCATGGCTGGATGTTTTTCTCCGGAGGCTGCATTGGGCGGCAGAAAAAGCTGGGCGTGGATTTGCATGCCATCGGCGGCGGAGAGGATGACCTGCTGAGGGACGACGAGAGAAGCGGCGGGGAATTCGGCGGGGATGGAATCCGGGGCGAGATCGCGAACCTCGCTATTGGCGATCTTGATGGCTGCGCGGGCCGGGTTACGGGCGTCGGAGTGGAGCATGACGACTGCTTTGCCGTCGCCGGTTTCGGTGGGGGACCACTCGATGCCGTCGCCTTGCGTGATGGGTGTTAGATTCTCGCCGAGAACGGTGACGCGCCAGAGATGACGATGGTCGATATCGTTCTGGTTGGAGGAGAACAGGACGGTCTTGCGGTCGCTGGAGATGGAGACGTGTTCGATCTCGAATTCACCGTTTGTGTTGAGCGGCGCAGGCGCATCGCCGTGGGTAGAGATGGAATAGAGGTGCATCCAGCCGGTGCGTTCCCAAGGGAAAACAATGCGGTCGCCCGCGCCCCAGAACAACTGATTGTCGGCGACCATGGCGTGGAAGGCGCTGCCGGGGCCCTCGGCGGCATGCCAAAGCTCGCGGCCGTTTCCGGAATCGACGGCGGCGAGACGAATGGACCAGGGTTGCTCGGCGGCGCGGTGGGGTCCGAAGAAAATGCGGCTGGTGGTGGCTGCTATACGGATAAAGGCGATCTGTTTTCCATCTGGAGACCAGACGGGGTTGGAATCATGGTCGACGCTGGGGTCGAGGTAGAGGAGGGTTTTGGACCCGAGGGTATAAACGCCGATGAACGAGTGATCGGTGCGGGTGGTGACAAAGGCGAGGCGGGAGCCATCGGGGGACCAGCGGAGTTCGCCGGCCTGTCCTTTGGCGTGGATGAGTTGCGTGGGCTTCGCGTTTTCGTCAAGACCGGCGGACCAGATTTCGTCCTTTTTCAGATAGGTGATGAGGTCACTTTTCGGCGATACGGCAGGTTGGCTGCCTTCGGCAATTTTGCGCGGCGCGCCGCCAGAGACTGGAATGATCCAAATATCCTGCTCGACGCCTTGCGGGAGGCTGGCGGGATTTGGGTTGTCGCGAAAGGTTTCGAAATCGCCGCCGCGGACGTAGATGATAGAGCGGCCGTCCGGGGCCCAAGCGATTTGGGCGATCTCCTGGCCGTCGTCATCGTGGTAATCGGTAATGCGGTGACCTTTATAATCCGGCGCCTCGGCGACCCAAATGTTGCGCGCTCCGTTTTGATCGAGGACCCAGGCCACGGTTCCACCTTGCGGAGAAGCGGTTAGATCGGTAGGAAACGGGGCGCTCATGATCTGTTCCAGAGTGAAGCGTTTAGCGGGAGCGGCGATGGCGGCGGAACATGCGAGCAGGAGGGCGACGGCGCTGCGGAAGGTCATACGGTATGTTATACACTGAAACGGCTGGACAAGTCAGAGACTTGTCCTACGGCATATGTTGAGCTACTCGAAGGGTCCGGAAGCTCCACTGATTCAGGCGACGATTGCGGAGGTATTTCGCGAAACCGCTGAACGGCTGCCGAATCATCCGGCGCTGATTTCGCGGCACCAAAATGTGCATCTTACGTTCGCCGCGCTCGGCGTGGAAGTGGAGCGGACGGCGCGAGGGTTGGCGGGGCTGGGACTGGGTGCGCAGGACCGGATCGGCGTATGGTCCACCAACTGCGTGGAGTGGGTGTTACTGCATCTGGCTTGCACCCGGATTGGCGCGGTGCTGGTGAATGTCAATCCGGCGTATCGCGCTTATGAACTTGCGTTCGTGTTGCGGAAGTCGGGGATGAAGGCGCTGTTCCTTTGGGAGCGGGACGGCCGGTCCGACTACAAGGCGATCCTTCTGGAAGCGATGGGCGCCGGGAATCACGCGCTGGAGCACGTGGTTTATTTTGGGACGAAATCGTGGGAGGGGATGCGGCGGAGTGGCGTCGACATCGGTGAATTCGAGGTGTCTGCGGGAGATGCGACGAACATCCAATACACTTCGGGAACGACGGGATCGCCGAAGGGTGTGCTGCTGACACACTCGAATCTGCTGAATAATGCCTATGTGATTGGATTTGGGATGAAGATCACCGAGCGGGATCGCATCGCTGTGCCGGTGCCGCTTTATCACTGTTTTGGGAGCGTGGGGGGAACGTTAGTGGCGGTGGTGACGGGCGCGACGATGATTCTGCCGTCGGCGACGTTCGATCCGCTGGCCACGATGCAGGCAATCCACGAAGAACGGGCGACGGTGATCTATGGAGTGCCAACGATGTTCATTGCGGAATTGGACCATCCGGAGTTCGGCCGGTTCGATTTCAGGTCGCTCAGGACAGGCGTGATGGCGGGCGCTCCTTGTCCGGTCGAAGTGATGAAGCGCGTGGTGAACGAGATGCATTGTCCGGAGATGACCATCATGTACGGGCAGACGGAAAGTTCGCCGGTGATCACAATGTCGTCGGTGGAGGATGACCTGGAGCGCCGCGTTTCGACGGTGGGAGGGGCGTGCCCCAACACGGAGGTGAAGATTGTATCGGCGGCGGGAGATACTGTCCCGGTTGGGGAGCGGGGCGAGTTGTGCACGCGCGGTTATCTGGTGATGAAGGGCTACGATCAGGAGCCGGAAGCGACCAAGCGAGCGGTTGACGATGACGGATGGCTGCATACGGGCGACCTGGCGACGATGCGGCCGGACGGGTATTTTCGGGTAACGGGACGCGCCAAGGACATGATCATCCGGGGTGGGGAGAACATTTATCCGCGCGAGGTGGAGGAATTTTTGTATACGCATCCAAAGGTTGCGGATGTGCAGGTGATTGGTCTTCCGGACGCAAAGCTGGGCGAAACGGTGGCGGCGTGGATCCGGGCGAAAGAGCCGTGCACCGAGGATGAAATTCGGGAGCATTGCCGGGGGAAGATTGCGCATTTCAAGATCCCGCAGTTCATTCGTTTTGTGGATGTGTTTCCGATGACGGTGACGGGGAAGATTCAGAAGTTCAAAATGCGGGAGGTGGAGATAGAGGAGCGAGGGTTGATGGCTGCGGCGGAGATTCAGACGGCGTGAGTGGGACGCGGGTATGAGGCGATTTTTGGTTTTGTTTTGTTTGTGCCTGGTTGCGGCGGAGACGCGTGTTTCCGTGGAAGAGCGGTTGTGGCAGCATCGCAATTTGGGCAAGGCGTATTATGAAAACCCAACCACGCAGGTGCAGGCTGTCGGGGAATTTCAGAAGGCGCTTCTGCTGGCTCCGACCTCGGTGCGGGAGCAGCTGAATTACGGATTGGCTTTGCTTCGGGCGGGGCGGACTAAGGAAGGTGTAGCGGAATTGGAGAGGGTCCAGAAGGAGGACCCCTCTCTGCCGAACACGTGGTTCAGCCTGGGGATTGTTTTCCGCAAGGACGGCGATTTCGAGCACGCGATCACGCAGTTGGAAGGGATGATCCGGCTGGTGCCGGGCGAGCCGGTCTCGCACTATAACCTGGGTGTGCTTTACAAGCAGGTGGGAAAACTGGATGAGGCTGGCACACAACTGGAAACCGCGGAAAAGCTGGATCCAGAAATGGAGGCGCCGCATTTTCAGCTTTACAACATCTACCGGCAAGCGGGGCGCCGGGATCAAGCAGCGAGCGAGCTGGCGGTTTTTCAGAAGCTCAAGAAGGAGCATGAAGGCGCGGCGATTCCGCAGGATCCGGAGTGGTGCGCCTATGCGGAGATTTACGATCCGATCGACATAAAGGATTCGCGCCGGCCGGCGCAGGTTCCGCGTCATTTGTTGCCGCCATCGAGCGAGGGGCAGTTGGCGATCGATGTTGATGGCGACGGCAAGGCGGAGTTGCTGGAGTGGAACAAGGACGGGTTGACAGTGCTGCGCGGGCGCGCGGCCATGAAGAATACGGGCCTGGAAGATATACGAGGCGTGGTGTCAGCGGCGGGTGGAGATTTCGATAACGATGGTATGGCAGACTTATGCATTGTTACAGAGGGTGGGCCGCTGCTCTACCGGAATGTAAAAGGTAAGTTCGAAAAAGTGGCGGCGAATCTTCCCCCCGGGCGTTTCGAGAAGGCAGTCTGGCTGGACTACGATCACGATTACGACCTGGACTTACTGTTACTGGGCGAGAAATCCGTGTTGCTTCGGAACCAGGGCGCCGCGGGCTTCGTAGACCACACCGCTGATTTTCCTTTTGTGGCGGGGCATGCGATTGATGCTGTGTCTTACCGCTGGATGGCGGACAGCAAGGCTTTCGATCTGGTGGTGAGTTACAAAGATCACGCGGGAGTTTTGTATTCCGACAAACTGACCGGAAAATATGAGGCGGTTCCCCTTCCCGATCTAGCGGCGGGAGCAAAGTGGCTGGACGCGGCGGACGTGAATGACGATAGTTGGCTGGACATTGTAAGTTCGGCGGGGACGTTGTTAAATCGCCAGGGTAAGTTTGAACAAGCGTCGGCGCCTACCGGGGATGGAGGTGTGGAGGACGACGAGCCAGGCCGCAGCGGTAAGTGGATTCGAGTTGCGCTTACCGGCGTGAAGAATTTGAAGCTGGGTTACGATGCGGAAGTTGAGATAAAAGCAGGAGCGTCGTATCAGAAGAAGATCTATCGAGGGGTGCCGCTGGCGTTTGATCTGGGCGGCCGACTGGCGGCGGATGTAGTGAGGATCACCTGGCCGAACGGCCTGATTCAGAATGAGACCAAGCAATTGGCGAATCATTCCTACGATTACAAAGAGCAGCAACGACTTTCCGGATCATGTCCGATGATCTGGACTTTCGATGGGAAACAATTCCGGTTTATCAGCGATGTGCTGGGGGTGGCGCCGTTGGGAGCCACTTCCGGCGATGGCCAGTATTTCCCGGTGGACCACGATGAGTATGTACAGATTCCGGGCGACGCATTGCGAGCGGTTAACGGTAAGTACGAGGTTCGCGTTAGCGAGGAATTGAGCGAGGTATCGTATCTGGATCAGCTTGAGTTACTGGCGGTGGATCATCCGGCGGGGACGGAGATCTTCACGAATGAAAAGTGGAAGGGCCCGCCGTATCCGGAGTTTCGATTGTTCGGTGTGAGTCAGAGGATTTATCCTACGCGTGCACGGGACGGCGAAGGGCGGGATGTATTGCAGGCGATCACAGCACGAGATCGGAAGTATGTGGATACGTTCCGGCGAGAGAAGAACGGCAAAGCGGAGTTGCACGCGCTGGAGCTGGATTTCGGGAAAAACGCGGCTCCGGATAATCGGGCTGTGCTGGTGTTAAACGGGTGGGTGGATTGGGCGGACGGGAGTACTTTTCTGGCGGCCGCGCAGGAGAGCAAGGAAGGATTGATTCCTCCGTATCTTCAAGTGAAGGACGCGGCAGGCAATTGGACGACCGTAATTCAAGACATGGGGATGCCGGATGGAAAGCCGAAGACCATCGCGGTGGATCTTTCAGGTAAGTTCCTCACGAGTTCGCGCGAGATTCGGATTGTCACGAATTTATGTGTGTATTGGGATGAGATCTTTCTTGGAAATGACGTAAGTACGCCGCAGGCAATTATAAGCCGGGTACCGGCGTCGTCCGGAGAACTTCGATTCCGCGGATTCTCAGCTACGAAAATCGATCCGGACCGAAAACAGCCGGAGGAATTTGTTTATGCGGATGTGAGAGCGGCGTCGGCGTGGAATCCAACGCCGGGTCTTTATACCCGATACGGCGATGTGAGGGAGCTATTGGAAAGCGTAGACGACAAGTTGGCGATTCTGGGATCGGGCGACGAAGTGCGTCTCGAGTATCGCGCGGATGGATTAGAGGCTTTGAAAGCCGGCTGGAAGCGAGAATTCATTTTGAAGGTGGATGGCTGGGCGAAGGATCGCGACGCCAATACGGCTTATTCGCAGACGGTGGAACCGCTGCCGTTCCATGCGATGAGCGCGTACCCCTACGGCCGGAACGAACATTTCCCGCAGGACGCAGTGCACGAACGGTACAGAAGGGAATACAATACTCGGCCGGCGCTGCGACTGATCCAACCTCTTGTGGATTAGATGACGCCGAAGATTCCCATAGGGGCAATTACTGACGAGTTCTCGCCGGATCTGGAGATCGCGCTGCAGGCGATGCAGGAGATCGGCATGACCGGAGCTGAACTGCGCATGGTATCCGGCAAGAACATCATGGATCTTTCCGACGGGGAGTTGGATCGCGTAGCCGAGGTGATCGCGGCACGCGGATTCCAGGTGATCTCAATCGCATCGCCGCTCTTCAAATGTCTGCTGCCAGATTCTCCGCCGGTGGACAGCCGGTTTCAGCACGATGTTTTCGCGGCGAAGCACACTTTTGAAGACCAGCCGCGGCTGGCGGAGCAGGCGTTCTTCATCGCTAAGAAATTTGGAGCACGGATCATCCGGGTGTTTTCTTTCTGGCGAACGGTGAGACCGGAAGCGTGTCTGGATGACGTGCTGCGGGAACTCGGCGGGCTTACGGAGAAGGCCGCGGGGCACGGCTTAATTATTGGGCTGGAGAATGAGCACGCTTGCAATATTGCAACCGGCGAAGAGACGCGGCGGGTGCTGGATTGTTTGAAACAATCCAACTTAGGGGTGGTTTGGGATCCGGCGAATGCGTATGTATCCGGAGAGAATCCATTTCCGGCGGGCTATCGAGCGTTGCCGCCGGACCGGATTGTGCACGTACATGCGAAGGACTGCCATATGGAAGGGCTGACGCCGGTATGGGGACCTCTGGGGACGCGCGCGATCGATTGGAAGGGACAAATCGCGGCCTTGTTGAAGGATGGATACAAGGGCTACCTGAGTTTGGAAACGCATTGGGCGGGGCCGGGCGGCGATAAGTTCCAGGCCAGCAAGATTTGCGGATGGAATTTGAGGGGCCTGGCGAGCGACTAGCGAAAGGACTACCTACATGCAGCACGAATCGTTGGCGCCTATGCAATTCTTGGCGCGATTATTTCTGGCGCTGGGGTTAGGAGCGCTGATCGGATTGGAACGTCAGCTCCGGAATCACGAAGCAGGATTGAAGACGAACGCGCTGGTGGCTACGGGTTCGGCCCTATTCGTCTTGATGGCGAAGACTTTTGACGCTCCAGATCGCATTGTGGGGCAGATACTTTCGGGCATCGGTTTTCTGGGCGCGGGGATGATCATGCGGGACGGTTTGCACGTGCGAGGATTGAATACTGCGGCGACCATGTGGTGTACGGCGGCGATTGGGACGTTGGTGGGAGTTGGTGAACGGGCCATGCCGGCGTTGGCGGCGGTTACGGTGGTGGCGGCGAATGTGGTTTTGAGGGAGCTGGCGGTGTGGATCGATAAAAAACAGGCCGCCAACGCGGCGAAAGAAGGTGCGGCGCCGGGGCAATGATGCGTGAAAAGGGGCGGTGACTGAGAATTCGCTGAAATCTACACAGCGTTTTCAATTGTTTGGCGAAGCTGAACGATCCGACTTAGAGTGCGGCTGATAAGTTTGGTGCAGGAGAGAGTTGTTGTGGGGCGCTTCCGAAAGGGGCGCCCCGTTTTTTTTGGAGTTTGCGATGACACGAGAGACTAAGGTACGCACTTTGCCGGCTCGCGAAACTCCACAAAAAGACAAGAACTCGCGGGGAACTAAGAGCCGCAAGGAACTGATCGATACTCTGCTTACAAGCATTGAGAAACAGCTCGGCTCGGAAAAGACGAAAGTCACGCTGGCGGACTTCATCCGGCTGATCCAATTGCAACGTGAGTTAGAGCAGGAGGAGCAACCGGCGGAGGTCATTGTTACGTGGAGAGACCGGTTGGAGAGACAAAACGCCGGGAAATAGAGTATAGCCCGCTGCCTTCGCAGCGTAAGTTTCACTGTTCGACGGCGAGATTCAAGGGCTTTTCGGGCCCAATCGGCTCCGGAAAGAGCCAAGCGCTGTGCCAGGAAGCGATCCGGTTGAGCTATCTAAATCCCGGTCGACAGGGATTGATCGGGGCGCCGACTTACCCGATGTTGCGGGATGCGACATTGACCAGCTTTCTGGAAATTGTGAGCGCCAACGGGCTGCCTCACGCGTTTAACAAGTCCGAATCGGTGTTGACAATGAGGGACACGGGTTCGCGGATTTACTTTCGGGCAGTAGACGATTTTGAAAGGCTGCGCGGCACTAACCTGGCATGGTTCGGGTTGGATGAGTTGACTTACACGGCAGAAGAAGCATGGCTGCGCCTGGAAGGGCGTCTGCGGGACCCTAAGGGGTCACGGTTATGCGGCTTCGGGGTATGGACTCCAAAGGGTTTCGATTGGGTGCATCGCCGTTTTATCCGGGACCGCGTGGATGGGTACGAAGTAGTTCTGGCGCAAGCGTTCGAGAACCGGCACGTCCTGGAGAAGGTACCCGACTTTTACGACCGGCTGAAAAGCAGTTACGATCCAAAATTCTTCGAGCAAGAGGTGCTGGGCGCGTATTTGAACGTCCAGGCGGGGGTGGTTTACAGGGGATTCAGCCGGGCGCGAAATGTGAAGGCGATGGAAGTTGATCCACGGTGGCCGTTATTGTGGGCGCTGGATTTCAACGTGGATCCGATGAGTTCGATCGTGGCGCAAAGGAACGGAGACGAGGTGCGGGTTTTGGACGAGATTGTGTTGAGCAGGGCCAGCACGATGGAAGCCTGTCAGGAGTTTCATGACCGGTATCCGAATCATGTAGCGGGAATTGTAATTTACGGAGACGCGTCGGGACAGCGATTACAGACGGCAGGGACCACGGATTACCAAATCATCAAGGAATATTTCCGGCAGACGGCCTATCGGAACGTGAAGTTCCTGGTTCCTGCCAGTAACCCAAGCGTCCGGGAGCGGATAGCGCTGGTGAACGCCAAGCTATTCTCGGCGAGCGAGGAAGTTCATTTGTTCACTAACTCGAGGTGTAAGGGTCTGATCATGGATTTCGAAGAGGTGACGTTCAAGCCGGACAGCGGGGTTATAGACAAGGACAAGGATCCGCAGAGGACACACTTATCGGATGCGTTGGGATATTTGATCTGGCAGGAATGCCGGCCGCAGGCAGCATTCGGGGAGCAGACGAACCGGCTGATTTAGAGACGAGATGAACAAGGGCAGCAACAGTTTCGACATCAATCACGAACATCCGGACTACGCGAATAAGCGCGCCATGTGGCGGCAGTACCGGGATCTGTATGCGGGCGGGGAGCAGTTCAAGGTGAACGCCGACCGGTACCTGGTGCGGCGGCAGAAGGAGCCAGGCGATGTTTATGCGGAGAGGCTTAGCCGCAGCTTCTACGAGAATTACATCGGTTCGATTGTGGACTGGTACACGGCAACCCTTTTTCGACGCGAGCCGGTATTGGCATTCGAGGGGAAAAACGAGCGTGCGAAGAACTTCTTCTCAGAGTTTACCGAGGATTGCGATCTGAAAGGGAGTAGCATCGCGGAGTTTTTCCGGAGACAGTTCATTGACGCGCTGGTAAGCGGCAAGAGTTTTATTCTGATTGATTTTCCGCGGCTCGGTCATCCGGCGGGAACGCGAGCCGAAGAAGATGAGCGCGGCGCGTCGCGAGCGTACCTGGTGAGTTACGCGGCGGATGAATTGATCAACTGGAGTTACGACGAGCACGGGCATTACCAGTGGGTAGTACTGAGGACGCAAAGTCTTAAAAAGGCAAAGATCGAGGATCCAACGTGGACCAAGCTGACGCGCTGGGTGTATTACGACAAAGAGAATTACCGCATCTACGAGCAGGCGGAGCAGGGGGCGGCGCGAGGCCATATCGAAGTTGTGTCCGAGGGGCGGCACGGGTTGGCGAAGCAGGAGCGAGTTCCGATAGTGGAGCTTCGGGTGTCGGAGGGTCTTTGGCTGTTGAACAAAGCGGCATCACTGCAGCTGGAGCATTTCAATAAGTCAAACGCCCTGGGATGGGCACTCACCATGGGATTGTTCGCCATGCCGGTGGTGTATTCGGAGCGCGATTGGAACCAGGTGATGGGTGAGTCCTACTACATCCAACTGGGTCCACAGGACCGGTTCGGATGGACTGAGCCGGAGGGGCACGTTTATCAGATCGCGGCCGACAACCTGGCGCGCTTGCAAGAGGAGATCTACCGGGTTTGTCACGTAGCGCACGCGGGCGCGGCGTTATCGGGAAGTAACGCACTGTCGGGTCTTAGCAAGCAAAGGGATTTCGCTATTACACAAGAGGTGCTGCGTGCTTATGGCGATGCTGTGAAAGAGGCCATGAAACGCGTGCTGCGAGCGATTGAAGCGGCACGAGAAGACGACTTGAGCGTGGATGTGTCCGGCATGGATGAATTTGACATCGGTGATTTCGGCACGGAACTGGCCGATGCGCAGACCCTGCTGGGCTTAGGAATCAAGTCGCCAACATTGCAGAGACAAGTGTTCAAGAAACTGGCTTTCCAATTCCTGTGCGATGTGAGGCAGGAAGTGAAAGACAGGATTGGACGGGAAATTGACCAACAGACTTAGAAACGCTGCAAAGCTTGGCAGGCGGAAGCGCCTGCCCCACTTAGAGGAGGTTTATGGACGAGGCGAAGAAGGACGGGACGGACTTACGCCCTATTATTCAAGGCGTGATCGAGGAGTTTGTGCGCGCCCAACAAATTAGAGCGGAGCCGGCATACAAGGCTGAATTGCTGGACGAGCGCAAACGCCGCGAGGACTTAGAGCGACGAATGAACGACTTAGTTCAGGAGAACCAGCGGAGCCGCCAAATGGCGGAAGAGGCTGACCGAAGTATGTCGATCCGCACAGAGTTACAGCGGCTGGGCGTGGCGAAAGTGGACTTGGCGTACCGCGCGGTTAAAGACGACATTCAACGTGGAGAAGACGGGCGACTGACGGCCAAGGGGGGGCAGGGAGAAGTTCCAGTGCGCGAGTATCTGGCGCAGTTTGTCCAGGAGAATCCGGAGCTGCTGCCGGCGCGCATCACAGGCGGATCGGGAATGGGATCAGCGCCGAAGATGTCGGCGAGTGGAGGAGGGATCGATCTGGACAAGATTCGTGTGGGCATGAGCCAGGAAGATCTGGAGAAGGCTCGACAGGAGATCGCGAGGGTGGCAAGCCAGGCACTCCGGGGTCTTTGATAAGCGCTGGGGTGAGCGGTCCGCCGAAAGACGAGCACCTTCTGGCGACAGAATGACAGGGACAAGAAAAGGAAAAAACCATGGGAATAATTACATCAGCAAATGTCGCAACTGCGATTGTGAAATTGGTTGCAGTGGACGCATTACCAGCGCTTGTCACCAATCTGGTGATGGGTAACTTAGTCAACCGGGACTACGAACCGACGTTGGCGCACTCCGGGGATACGGTGAACGTTCCAATTCCCGCGGTTCTGGTGGCTAACAACATCGCGGAGGGAGGGACGGTTCAGACTCAGAACCCGAACCTAGGAAACGCACAGATCGTGCTGAATACCCACGCCGAGGCGACCTTTCAAATTCCGGACGTGACCAAGGTGCTGGCGGTGCCGGACCTTTTGAAGCTATATATGCAACCCGCGGTGGTGGCTTTAGCGGAGCGAATCGAATCCGATCTTCTCAACCTGTACTCGCAATTCACGGCGAACGCAGCTGTAGGACTTCCGGGAGTTGCCATAACGGAGGCGGTGGTGGATCAGGCGGAGACGTCGCTGTTCCAGGCCATGGTGCCGGCCAGCGCCGGGAAGTATCTGGTGGTTGATCCGGTCACTTACTCGGCACTGCGGCAGATTCCGCGATTCAGCGAATACTACTCAGCTGGTGAAGCGGGACTCCGGGCGCTGGTGGATGGGGCGGTAGGTAAGTTAAAGGACTTCTTTATTTTCCGGTCCCAGCTGGTGTCGAAGACCGGCAGCGCGCCGGTAACTACGCACAACGTTGCCTTCGCGAGGGATGGGATCGGCCTGGTGATCCGCAGACTGCCGCAGCCGCTTCCTGGAACGGGCGCCATCGCCGAATACGCAGAAATGGGCAATTTCGGATTGCGTGTGGTGATGAGCTATCAGCCGAACACCTTGGCGCAGCAATTCACCGTGGACGTATTGTACGGATGCGCGGTTCTACGCAATACGTTCGGCGTGCAAGTGGACAGCTAGGCGTTAAGTCAACCGGGACGCAGGCGAAAACGCCTGCGCCACCCTAAGGGAGAAAAATGGATCTACGACTGTTCTACCAGAAATTGCGAAAGATCGAACAAGAAATTACCGATGCACACGTGTTGGTGGTCAGCCATGAAACGTCCGACGGCGGCAAGGCTGGACAAAAATCCGAAGTGTCACGGAGCAATGCCGCGAGATTGATTTTGGAAGGTCGCGCGCGACTGGCGAGCGCGGAGGAAGTTGCCGAGTACCGGGCGGCGATGGAACAGGCCCGCCAAGAAGCAGACCAGCGGGCAGTGGCGCAAAAGATCCAGGTGAACGTGGTGTCGGAGGGTGACTTTCGAGCGATGAAGAGCGCTTCCCGGCCGGAGAAGCGGTAACGAATCTGGTGTGCCATGGCCTTGTTCACGGACGGACCAATCAACGAAGCGATAGACCTTCAAAATTACGAGAACGCCATTCTCACAGTTGCGAACACGGAGCAGATAGATCTGGCCGGAAAGAGCGCCCTGGCGCAAGGGGAGATTGCGAGTGAGCTGATACTGTTCCTAACGCGGCGTTTCCGCCAACGCGATCCGATTTGGGCGGTCAACGTGGGCCCCCCAATCGGAGTGGGAGACGTAGTTGTTACGGATCCTCTACGGCGCTGGCACGCCTATAGGACTCTGGCGCTGGTGTATCGAGATGCGTACAACAATCAGCTGAACGACCGGTATAAAGGGAAATGGACCGAATACGAGAAACTCGCCAAGGCGACGGAAGATAGTTACCTGCAGATCGGAGTTGGGTTAGTTGCCGGTCCTATCTCCAGAGCAATGATTCCAGTATTGAATACTACCCCGGGAACTGGGCCCGCCGCCACTTACTATGTGGCGGTGGCATGGGTGAATCAGACGGGGCAATCCGGAAGCGCCAGTGAGGTTGCCCAGCTCACGACTTCTACGGGGCAACAGCTGGTGGTGAGCGCAGTAGATCCACCATTCAACGCTGCGGGTTGGAATGCATATGTCGGGGAAGCGCCGGAGGCAACGAGCCTGCAAAACAGCAGCCCGATCGCGATTGGCGCCACGTGGACCTTAACGGCGGCGCTCCAAACGGGGGCGAAGCCGGGCCGGGGCCAGCAGCCGACGTGGTTTCTGGCTGATCATCGGGTGATTGAAAGGGGCTAGGCCTTGCTGCAGATCGGTACATTAAGCACTAACAAATTATTGGCAATTCTAGCCGCGACGACCGGAGGTGTTCCGGACACGGTGGCTGCGCTGGCGGCCGAGCAGAGCATAGCCTTACCGCCGATCGCACCACAGCAGATTATGGCGTTGAACGTTCCGCCGGACCTGGCGGAGCACAGCACAGTTATTAAGTATCCGATTGTCTGTGTTTATTGCAACAAGATCGCGAACTTATTGCGCGAGAAGTTCCGGACGTTTTCGGGGGACGCGGACATGGTGGTTGAGGCACGAATTTCGCAAGATCGCTTGGACAACATAGGGACTCAAGTACAGCTCTACACCGACGCAATTACACAGGTGTTGGACAGCAACCGGGGTGACTGGGGAAACGGCGTGTTCTATGGGGGCAAATATGAGGTTGCGTTTGGCGGCGTGAAGCAGGGTGGGCTCAACTTTATACAGATCGCAAAGGTGTCTTTTGTTCTGGATGTCAGTGCTGACTGTTAGACGTGGCGCCCAAAATTCCGCGGACTGTCTATCGCGGCGCCGAGGGAAGCAAAAGGCACCGACTCCCTTACGGTCGCGGTTCGGTAAAGAGGGTTGACGAAAGACACATCACATATGTCGTACATTCTATCGAACGATAATCGTTATTACGTCGCTTTGGAGTCGACCTACGGGAGTGCGGCTACAGTTGCGGCGGCGAATCGAATCCCGGCGGTGGCGCTCAGCATCAAGCAGCAGGTGGAGAAGGCCCAGCGCAAGGACAAGACCGGGTCTCGAACTTTTGTGGGAAATCCGAGCGGTTTGCGTAGCGACACCAGCTTCGAGCTGAAAAGCTACATGTCCAACTGGGCCGACCAATCGCTGCTTCCGGGCCACGGGCCGTTGTTTCAGGCGTGCCTTGGCAGCGCGGGGGCGCTTTCGGGCGGGGGAACGGTGGCAGGAATGCCGAGTAACACGCAAGTGGCGTTCGCAACCGCGCACGGGTTATCTCCCGGACAGGCGGTAACGAGCGGCGGCGAGATACGGTTCGTGTCCGCAGTGGTGGACAACCTCACGGTGCAGCTGCAAGCGCCGTTCACTGTACCACCGACCACCAGTTCAGTTACTGGCCCGACCGCGGCCTACCAGCCGGCGGAAGTGCTGAACAGCGTCACGATTTACGACTACTGGAGCCCGGGGACGGCCGTACAGCGCATTCTGTCCGGCGCAGCGCTGAATAAGCTGACGCTGAAAGTGAACGGCGATTTTCACGAGTTCGACTTTTCCGGTGAAGCTCAGGACGTGCTGGACAGCTCGAGTTTTGCAAGTGGTCAAGGCGGACTTACCGCATTTCCCGCAGAGCCAACAGTGGCGCCGCTCAATTATTCGATCGTCCCGGGCCACTTAGGACAAGTGTGGCTAGGAAGCATACCCAATCAGTTCTTTACTCTGACGTCGGCGCAAATTACTTTCGACAATAATATCGATCTGCGCGAGCGGGAGTTTGGAATTACTTTGCCAGCCGCCATTTCACCAGGACTGCGTACCGTAACGATTGACTTCAGCCTCTACCAGCAAGACAATTCGGCGACGCAGGCCCTTTATCAGGCAGGCCGCCAGAAATCGCCGATCAGCGTGATGATTCAACTCGGGCAGCAGCAGGGCCAATTGTTCGGCATTTACATGCAGAGCGTAGTCCCGGAGGTGCCGCAGTTCAGCGACACAGAGACGCGGCAGCAGTGGCAATTTCAGAACTGCCGGGCGCAGGGGAGCGTGGATAATGAGCTTTTTGTCGCGTTCGGATAGCACCGGGCGGAGGGGCCGACAGGCGAACGGCGTTCGCGCGCTGGACGCCTATGAGAGCGTGCTCATGATTCGGTCGAAGGCGATGCCGGCTGTAACGTTCGTCATCAATCGGATCTCTTTCGGCCGCCGAATGGAATTAAGCAGGCGGGCGCGCGAAATCAGCCGGAAAGCAGAATTCCTGGAGGGCGGCAGCCAGCTGCAGGAAAAGATTGAAGGGGGCATCCTGGCGCAAGAGGTGGATGCCATGTATTTGACGTGGGGACTGGTAAGAGTAGAGGGCTTGACGATAGATGGCGAAATGGCCACGGCGGAGAGGCTGCTGGAGAGAGGTCCGGACGAGTTGACCAGGGAAATCGTAATCGCCATCAAGGAGCAGTGCGGGCTGAGCGAAAGCGAAAGAAAAAACTAATTGTCGCGTTCCACTTCCAGTTTGCGAATCAAGCCGCGTGGAAATGCGACACCTGCCGGAAGAGCGGTTTGGAGAAGAGACGGCGATGTGGATGGCTGGCAGAGACAGCGCCCGCGGGGCCGGACGTGATCTGGGCACGAGGGAAGAGCGCCGTCGGCAGTTGTCCGAGATCCTATATCACGCCTGAAAGCGTTTCCCTGCTGGAGGAGTTCCATGCATGGAAACTGATCGGAGCAAGTGACATGTACTTGCTGCCGGCCCGCGTAGTGGAAGCCATCTTCATTTTGGAGAACGAACTGAGATTGGAGAAACAGGATGCGCCGAGGTAATTTGGAGAGCCTCTTACCGTCGAGCGTCGTCTCAAGCCGCTCCCGCAGCGAGGTGCTGCAGGAGCTGGCAATGACTCCCGTGGTTGGAAGCGGTAGCGCAGCGGGCGGGGGTGGTTCGACTGGGTCTGCCGCAGCCGGGCTGTCCGGGACCTCGCAGGGATCGATTCAGGACGTCAACGATTCACTCTCGAGTTTGGCGGAGCAGATTGGGAATTTGACATCCGTCCAACAATCGCAGATCAGCGCGACGCAAGACAATACGACGGCGTTGGGGCAGAACACGACGACGAAAGGGAGCGGAGGTACCGCGGGAGGAACCTTAGGAGGGATCGCGTCCAGCATTTTGGGATCTGGTTTGTCACCGATTATCAGCGGCCTGATTGGCTTGTTTGGCGGTAGCAGTACGCAGAACCTGAGCGCGCCAACGCCTTTCATGCTACCCCCGGCAGTAAATTATCAAGCGGGAGTTACCGGAACGGGACAAGTTGCGCCGGTGGACTCAGGACAGAACGGACAACCGCGAATCCAGCAGGCAAGTTCGGCGCCCCAAGTGACTGTTCAAGTGAATGCAATGGACAGCCAGTCGTTCCTGGACCACAGCGACGACATTGCCAACGCCGTCAAAGCCGCGCTACTCAACTCACACTCGCTGAGCGACGTCATTACGGACCTATAACATGTTTCCCACTTTGAAGACCGGCGCCACGCTGCAATATCCGGCACAAAGAGCGACGGCATTCTCCACAGACGTAGTGCGGTTCGTGGACGGGTCCGAGCAGCGGTTCCGGGGATATCAAACGCCGCTTAAGCAGTGGGTTATCCAACTTGACTTACTAGACGAGACTGAATTGCATACGCTCCACGAGTTCTTCCTCACCCAGAGTGGGGCCGCGGAAAGTTTCAGTTTCACCGATCCATGGGACGGCACGGTGTATCCGAATTGCAGCCTGAGCGGGGATGTGATGGCTGAAGAGCTGAGCGACGTGGAGCAGGGAAAAACGACACTAATCATTTCGGAGAACCGCACCTGAAATGCTCTACTATCCACAGCTCTCGACCGGCGTGGTCTCGCAATTTCCGATTAGCCGGCGAACCACGCAGCGAACCATTATCAACACGCTGCCGTCGGGCGACAACATTCGAATGAGCGATCCAGGCTCCGCTGCAATCGCCTGGCAACTTCAGTATTCCAACCTGACGGACGCGGAGTTCCTGTCCCTGGAGCAATTGTTTGAAGCGACGGAAGGAAAGTTCACCACCTTCACGTTTCTCGATCCCATGGACAATCTGCTGAGCTGGAGCGAAGAGTGGACCAACGCGGCGTGGGCGGCTGATCCGCTGATGCAGGTTTCCACCGGTATCGCGGATCCGCTGGGCGGAACGGGCGCGGTGCAGCTGACCAACACGGCACAGACCACGCAGCGCATCCTGCAAAACATCGCGGGACCAAGCTGGTTTCAATATTGTTGCAGCATTTATCTGCGGTCGAACGCGCCCTCGACTGTTCAGATCTTGTTTTCCGCGACAGGGCAGGAATCACTCACGCAAATTCAGACTGGTTCTTCCTGGACTCGGGCCGTTATGGCGGGCAGTCTTTCTCTGCAAGAGAATGGCATCAGTTTTGGTTTGCAGTTACCGGCCGGAACAAGTATCGTTGCCTTTGGCGCCCAAGCTGAGCCCCAGCCGGCGGCTGGTTACTACAAGAAGACTACCAATCAGGCTGGTGTATACCCAAATACTCGATTCGACTCAGATTCACTTACACAAGTTACAGGCGCGCCTAATCAGAATTCCTGCACCGTTAATCTGGTGAGCAATCTGGCGGAGGGTTAAGCGGGGATGGGTACCATTGTCAGCCTGAAAGAACTGGAAGCGCCGGGGACACCACTATTTCTGTTCGACTGTACGCTTCCTTCCGGCGACGTAGAGCGATGGAGCACCCATAATGTCACGGTCAACGGCAATTCCTATTTAGCACGGGTTCTCAAGCACAACATATTCGAAATCAAGTCGTCACCAGACGCCACCACGGACGCGGTTGCAAAACTTTCCATCACGCTGGCCAACGCGGATTCGTTTCTCTCGCCGATTGAGCGAAACATCGGCTGGAAAGGGTCCCAGCTGACGGTAACGTTTCTGTTCTTTGACCTGATCGACAACGTAGTGGCGTCTGATAGCATGATTGCGTTTCGGGGCATCGCGAACTCGCCGGACCAGTCCACTGAATCGAGCCTGCGGTTGAGCTTCACCAATCGCCTGAACCTGACGCGCGTGTATCTGCCGGACATGAGCATTCAGAAGCGGTGCCCGTGGACGTTTCCGGCGACGGCCGCGCAACGGCTGGACGCAGTGAATGGTGGAACGCTAGGCGAATTCTCACCCTTCTATCGCTGCGGTTATTCAGCGGACCAAAGCGGGGGCGTGGGGAATCTGAATGCCGGCGCGGCGTACACGACGTGCGACTTCACCCGGACCCAGTGTCAACAGCGAGGAATGTTCAGTACGGACAATGCAAACAACGTCACACGACGGTTTGGCGGAATAGAATTCGTTCCGGCTTCGATTATTGTCCGCACCTACGGTGAGAGGGGCACGCATGTTTCCAACCCCCTGGCGAATCAGGCCCTATACAACGATTACGTTCCATTGATCTATGGGACGGGATGGTATCAACCGCCGGTTGTGTTGGCGCGGAACGACGGAAATCTGACGCATTTCGAGGTGCTGCTCGGAGAAGGCCTGATTACGGGCGTGATCACGGTGATTGTGAACAACGTTGAAATCCCAGCCGGGATCGCCGGGCAGAACATGACGGCGACGGGTTGGTACAACGTCATCAGCCTGGGAACGCGCAACGGCAACTTCAATCCGGACTTCATCGACTCATCGGGAACTCCGCTGGGAGATCCCTATGGAAGCATGGCCTTCATGTCCGTGGTGGTGCCGAACAACATTTCGAACGGAAACGCACTTCCCAGCATCCAGGTGTTAGTGCAGGGGCTGCAACTGGCGGAGTTCGATAGCAGCGGTAATTTCCTAAGTAATACCTTTACGAATAACCCCGCTTGGGTATTAGTGGATGTTCTTAGCAGGAGCGGCTGGAGTTTGAGTGAATTGGACTTACCCAGCTTCGCTGCCGCGGCAGCAGTGTGTGAAGCGTTGGTTTCCACGGTGGATCTGAATGGTAACGCGACGCTGATCCCGCGCTATCAATGCAATTTGATATTGACCAATCGCCGAAGTGCGGGAGACGTGGTGCGCGGCATCAGAAACGCCTGCGGACTTTATCTGATTTTCAGTTCCGCCGGGCTGCTGCAACTGAACGTCGAAGACACATTGGCGGCACAGCAGCCGACACAGGCGCCGGGGAGCAACAGTACCGAGACATTAAACGGTGGCTGGCCGGCGTACGAGTTCGGAGACAATGAATTCTCCGGCATTTTGCGAAACGCGAACGGCCAGGTTAGCCTGACGGTATCGTCAGTCGACGCGGCCGATTCGCCCAACCGGTACACCGTAGAATTTCAAGACGAGTTCAATCAATACCAGCAGGACAGCGTTTCTCTGGTGGATGTAAACGATGCGCAGCTGTTCGGGCAAGATGTAGTGGTATCGCTGGCGGCGCTTGGGCTACCAAATCTCGACCAGGCCGTGCGGGCAGCGGCGCTGCAGCTCTATAAGTCAGTGGACGGGAACACATACGTCCAATTCGACACCAGTGTAAAGGCGGTGGGACTAAGACCCGGCGACATCATCACACTTACTTACTCGAAAGAGGGCTTCAGCAGGCAGCCGTTTCGGATTACGGAAATCTCGCCAAGTCTGAACTATCGAACCGCGACCATCTCAGCCCAGATTCATGACGATGCCTGGTACGCCGCAGCCGATGCTGGTGTTGCAGGCTTGGGTCGGCAGCCTAATTTCTCGATCGGCGTGCCGCGGCCGCTGATCGGCAGCGTTCTTGATAGCCATGGCAATCCACAGTTCGGGATCACGCAGTCAGACATTGCGTCGAGCGACGGAAGTGTCGCGGTGCAACTGACTGTCGCGTTTTCGGTCCCCGCGAAGCCCACTGTCACGGGGGTTGGCATTCCGTTAGTCGGACTCAATCCGCAGATTAATACAACGGGAGGGACCATCGCCGGCGACCAGACGCTTTATTACGCCTTCAGCGCGTTGGATGCCAGTGGAGCAGAGAGTGGATTGTCCTTCACCGTTGCGGCCATTATTCCAGCGGCCACGAATACAAACCAAGTAACGTTGATCAGTTTAAGCCTGTCTTCTACGGCGACGGGATTTAATGTTTATCGCGGAACAACGCCGAGCCAGTTGTTGCGGATCGCAACCAATCAGGCTGTGGCGGTGCAATTTGTAGATTCCGGCGCGGCGGCGACATTGGTGGGGCCGCCTGACTATAATTTCGATCACGCGAACTTCTACTGGCGTTTTCAGCTTCAACCGCCGGTGCAGGTGAACATAGAGTCGGCGAATACGGTGGGAAACAGCACGCTGAACATGCTGGCCGGCGATTACAACGGAGCGACGGTGCGGATCACGGCGGGAACTGGAGCAGGCCAGGAGCGAACGGTAGCTTCTTACACGCCGACGACAATCTCAGCCGCGACGAATTGGGATACAGTTCCGGACTCGTCAAGTTATTTTGAGATTGCCGAGTCCACATGGCAGTTCGGAGCGTCGAGCAACGCGTCGCCGGTGGTGTTTGTTGTTCCCAATCGTGACGGTACGACGATTGACGTTTCAGGCCGCGCAGCCAATGCGCTAGACAACGAAAGCGATTTTGAACTGTCCCCGGTGACGCCATGGACGATTTCCGGTTCGGCCGGATCAGGGCAGGACACAGGCGTACCAGGGCAGCCCACATTCGCACTTTCCGCCACCGGACAAGGCACAGTGGAGGTGCAAGCCATTGGCTTTGCGTCTTTCGATAACACGACCACCATCAATGCGGGGACGTTGACGCTGGGGTATTGGAATGAACTAAACGGACTTCCGACGCTCGCAATCAGCACCGCCGTCGCGGTGGGAGACACAACGATAAGTTTGTCGGCAGCGATTACAGCTCAAGTGGGCGACTTAATCCAAATTGAATCTGAAATATTAGTGGTGCAGCAGGCGGTGACAAGCGGAACGTCGTGCTCGGTGTCCCGTGGCGCGTATGGAAGCAGCGCGGCTGAGTATACCGTGCCGACGCTGGTCTATATGCTGCTGAAGAACACATATATTATGCCGTTCCCGAATGACTTTTTCGGGAGCCTGGCGAGCGGCAGCTACGCTTATCCGGTGGCGATTCCAGACGTGCGCGTGGCGACAGCTGAATTGTTCGTCACTAACGATCGTGGAAACAGCAGCGTGGCCAGAAAGTATTTCACCGCGACAACCGACGGAGGGATCCGGACACTCTCGGGGGGACAACTCACCATTCAGATTGAGGGTCCATTGGCGATTCAGACCAATGCCGCGCCGCTGCTGTTGATGGACACCGCTCATTCCGTAAGAGACGTATACGCGGTGGTTAAGCAGGCTCCAACCGGCACGGCAATTACAATGCAGGTCACGCAGAACGGTACCGCGTATTGCGAGTTGACGATTCCCGTGAATACGGCCATCTCCAACGACGTGGATGGATTCGCGCTGGGGCCATTGGCGGAGAGCGCGCAGATCGGGTTGGATATAACAGCGGTGACCGAGACGGCCGGGACGGTTCCGGGCAGCGATCTCACGGTAACCATTCGTCTTTAGTGCCTATGCTCGTTGCTTCTGACAAGATATTGCGGCGGCCTTTGGGGTGTGTTGTTGATCACTCGAGCTTTTGGCCCAACCACCGGTCGCTTACGCTCGCGGTTCGGTAGTAGAGGTTCCGGCCATGCCGGGTTAGGTTACTCATGTCTGAAACTCTCGAAAAGTTGACGCCGGACCGCGATCTGCAGTGTTACTTCCTAGAGCCTTCCGCCATAGCAGCGTTGAGCGGAACCAGCGCCAGCGGCTACACTGTGTCCGGCACGTGGCGCCAGCAGTTTGACTGGTCAGTTATTGAGTGGAACCGCGATAACGTCTTTGAGCATCCAGCGTTCCGTTACTTACCCGACGGCGATCTCAGTGGATTGACATTAACTTACAACGAGACCCGTCAGAACTGTATTCCGATGGACTCGACGTTGTACCCAACCGTGGACTGGCCTAACCTCCGAGTCTGGGGCGATCCGGGAACAGGTGAGCAACTGTACAAAGTTCCGATCATCAACTATGCCACGGCGATCGCGGGAAGCTACGCGCCGGCGACGGTTCAGTTCACGCTGAGCGGGACAGTGACGGCGCTGGACTACGTTGGATTGGTATTTCTATCGGAACATTATCCATACCAGATGCTGGTTGGCGACACGCTGGAGAACGCTGTAGCGAACATCGTGGCCGGGGTAAATGCGTTTTCGCCGACGATGACGGCCACGCAGATCGGGACAACAACAATTGAACTTACTTATGTTGGAGCGGGTCAAACATTGGCCAATAGCACCACTGGTGCGAACGGTAACCTGATTGGCGTGTACAGTTATGTCTCGGGCGGCATGACCGAACTATGGGACGCGCCGTGGAAACAGATGGCCGGCGGGACATCGCCGGCGGAATGGCAGATTGTTTTACCGTTTGCGACGCTGCAGGATCCCACGCTGGGCCTAATCCCGGCGAACTCCGTCCGTAAGCTGCGTTGGACTTACTCAGCAGCCCTCCAAGCCGGAGCATTCGCTCGAAGCGAGTTTCAAGTGGTTGTTTCCAACTGGAGTATCGCTGGAACGCGAACGTATTCGGTGGCCGGCCCAGGCAGCCGAAGGATCGAGGATAACTCGATTGCAGTGCAGTATACCGGGACGTGGACTGAATCGAGCGGCAATTACTCAGGAGGTACGATTCAGTACACCAGCACTAATTCCGACAGTCTTAGTTGTTCCTATACCTCGGCGCAAACACATAGCTTGTATTTTGGTACGCGACTTATCGGCACCGGCGCCGAGATTTCAATCTCCGTGGACGGGCAAACGCCGATTAGCGTGAACTTGAACGTGCCCACGGAGGACGTGCTCATCCGAACGCCGCTGGGTCAATATGGAGCTGGAAGTCACACTGTAGTCGCAACCCATGTTGGGACTACGGGCACGTACTTCTATTTCGACTTCCTGGAAATCGCGATCCCCAACACAACGCTGCCTTCGGAGAGTGTGGAAACGAAGCTTTGTTTTGCGACCGATTGGGATACCGAACATTCGCTGGCGCTCGCTCCGGAGCGCACCGCCTGGATGATTAATTCACTCGGCATGCAGGCGCGCGTGAATCATTATGTAGGGGCACTGTGGTTTTATGAATTGGTCAATCCGGCAAACGTGTATGCATCCGGGACGGTTACATTTAGCGGATCGCCCGACCCAAATCTGATCACGGAGCTTATCATCGGCCGGACTGACCAGCCGGCATCCACGGATAACACCATCCAGCATCTGAATCTGATCGGAGATACGGTGGAAACTCTAGCCTTGGCGTTTGAGCTGGAGTTGAATCGTGGTTACACGGCGATTCGCGCAAGTGCCAGCGGAAATCAGCTCACCATTTACTCCCGTTCGATGGGCACGGATGGCAATTTCATCTCTATTGCGGCGAGCGCTAATACCACGAACTTAACGATTGAACTTTCCGGATCCACACTTACTGGCGGCTTCGACGGAACTTGGTTGACGGACTTAGAGGTGGTACCGCGCTTGAATCGGGCGGCGCGCGACTGGAGCCTGAGCTTCTTTCAAGCAGTTAACGGATACGGGCTGGATGGAGTAGCGTCGTTCAGCATGGAGTTGGGGAACGGCGACACATCGGTGGCCGCGGGCATCGCGCAACGATATCCCAGCGGCAATGCCGTGTGGCTGAACACGCCATCGTTGCAGACAAACTTTTCGCCCACCAGCGCAAGTTTCTGGCAGCAGGCGCATTTGGACATGGCCAACATCCTGGTAACGGCGGGCATGAACCCCTATCTGCAGTTCGGCGAGGTGCAGTGGTGGTATTTTCCCGACGACGGCTCGGGAATGCCGTTCTACGACGCTTATACAACTAGTACGTTCCAGACGGAGTACGCGCGGGCGATGACGGTGATCACCAGCAATACTGTCGTTCCGACGACGGTGCCTCAGGAAGCGGCATTCTTGCCCGGACTCATCGGGAGTTTTACAAGCCAGATCATGGCGTTTGTACGCGCCAGTGTTCCCACTTGTAGATTCGAGGTTCTTTATCCTGTTGATGTAAACGATACGCCCTTGAACCAGGTGATTAATTATCCAGTAAGTGAATGGACTCCGGCCATCCTGAATTGTTTGAAAACGGAGAGCTTCAGTTACACCGCTGCGCGAAACCTGGACTTGAGCGCAACGTCAATCGCGGCGGGAATCCCGCTTGGATTTCCCCCGTCGCAGCGAAGCCACCTGGTGGGAATCAGCGATCCTTCGACGTCCTGGTTGAAGGAAGCGAGGATGGCGCAGGCCGCGGGGTTTGAGTCGGTGGTATTATTCGCGTTAGACCAGTTCTGCCTGATCGGATATTCATTGCCGCTTTCGACAGGTCAGAGGCGTAGCTTTCAACTCGGATAGAACATATAGTGATAGCCGTTCAAAACGTCTCTAAGCGATACCATCTTTATCAACACCCGTTTGACCGCGTGCGGGACAGCTTTGCTGTAGGAAACAGGCAGAGCACGGAGTTTTGGGCTCTCCGCAACATTAATTTGCGGGTGGAAAAGGGCGAGGTGTTCGCGATCGTGGGTCCCAATGGCAGCGGCAAGAGCACGCTGCTCCAGATCATCAGTGGGATTTTGCAGCCTACCAGCGGCCGTGTACTCCGTTCAGGCCGCGTGGCGGCGCTGCTGGAATTGGGCGCTGGATTTAACCCCGAGTTTAGCGGACGCGACAACGTGTATCTGAACGGCGAGATCATGGGGCTGTCCCGGAAAGAAATGGATCAGGCCTTCCCGCGCATTGAGGCATTTGCCGAGATTGGCAAATTCATCGACCGGCCTGTGAAGGAGTACTCCACGGGAATGTACGTTCGGCTGGCTTTTTCCACGGCGATTCACGTTGATCCGGAAATTCTAGTCGTGGATGAAGCGCTGGCGGTGGGCGATGCGATTTTCGCCAGCCGATGCATTCAGAAATTTGAAGAACTCCGGCAGAGAAAAGTAACCGTGCTGCTGGTTTCGCACGACCTGGGCCTGGTGAAGCGGCTCTCCGACCGCGCTGCATTCATGCTGCAGGGGCGCGTGGTCATGCAGGGCTCGCCGAAGGACGCCGTGAACCAGTATGTGGGCTTTGTGCTGGATCGAGAGCGGGGCGGCAACACTGACGACAGGTCCACGCAAGAAATCGCGGCCAAGAGCAGTTTCCGTCATGGGGACGGCGCAAGCCGCATTGTGGATGCTCACATGTTGAACAAGCTGGGGCAGAACTGCCGGGCATTTAAACCCGGCGAGACCGTTGTGATTCGAGTGCGCGCGAGTTTTCGGCAAGCCGTGTCGAATCCGGTGGTCGGGATTCTCATCCGCAATCGCATCGGGATGGACGTGTTTGGAACGAACACGCGGCTGGAGCGCATTGAGCTGGGAGAATTTGACGCGGGGGAAGAGTTGGAAGTGGATTTTGAGATCGATTGCCTGCTCGCCCGCCAAGAGTATACACTGACCGTTGCAACTCAATACTGGAATGGGCTTAGCCAGGACTGGCTGGATGATGTACTGGATTTCCGCGTGGTGGATACCAAGGACGTGGCCGGAGTGTTGAACTTGAATGCGCGGGTACGTCATCGAAAGCTTGCCGCGCTGCCTGATTCCGAGCGAAGCGGCGTGCGCCCGGCATGATCTACGTTGTGGTGTTGGCGATTGTGGTGGGCACGCTCTGTGGCGTCACCATTATCAAAACGCGGTCCGTGAAGAATCAGGCGGACTTTTTGGTAGCTGGGCGCAAACTTCCGTGGCCAGTGCTGGTGTTTACGCTGTTATCGTCCTGGATCGGCGCGGGTAGCCTTTTTGCCGGAGCGGAAAATGCGTACAGGAACGGATTCGCTGCGCTATGGCAAGGGGCCGGAGGATGGGTGGGGCTGATCGTCATCGCGTTAATCGCTGGCCGCGCGCGGCGATTTGCACAATTTACGGTTCCTGATCTGCTGGAGGCTCGCTATAACGCGACCGCGCGTGTGATGGGAACCATTGCCATCGTTATTTCTTACACCGTGATCGCCAGTTATCAGTTCAAGGGCGGAGGGGACATTCTGCATCTCATCTTTCCTGACTCCATTTCGCGGGATCAGGGAATGTGCATCATTGCGGCCTTCGTGATCGTCTTCACCGCGGCTGCCGGAATGGCCTCTATTGCTTATCTTGATCTGGTTATCGGCTCTCTAGTGACGGTGATTGTGATCATAGCCATTCCACTGGTGCTGAAGAAAGCCGGGGGATGGCAGCATGTCGCCGAGGTGCTTCCGGCCACCCATTTTCAGGTGTTCGGCAATCTTACGGTGTTGCAGGCGTTTGGTCTGATGATTCCCACCATGTTGCTACTGGTGGGGAATCAGGGAATGTACCAGAAGTTCTTTTCCGCCCGCTCGGAACAAGACGCGAAGTTCGCGGTTTACGGGTGGATTGCCGGAACGCTGCTATTGGAAACGCTGCTGGTGATGCTGGCGGTGATCGGCAGCTCGCTGTTTCACACGGACAAGCCACGGGAGATTATTCCCATCACCGCGTTCAAAGGCTTGCCGTCGCTAGTGGGCGCGATTCTGCTGGGCGGGATCTTCGCGAAGGTGATTTCCACCGCCAACAATTATTTGTTTTCCCCGGCTACGAACCTGATTCACGATGTTTACGGCAGGTTTATCAATCCGCGCGCCTCCGAGCGCCGCAAACTGGTTATGTCGAGAGTAATTGTGGTGTTGCTCGGTTTATTCGCGCTATTGCAGGCTACGCGGTTCGAATCGATACTGAAAGCCGCGCTGTACGCTTACACCGTTTACGGGGCAGCCGTAACGCCGGTGGTGATGGCCGTCTTTTTCTGGAAACGCGCTACTACCATCGCCGCCATTACTTCCATCGCTCTGGGAACAGCGGTAACCGTCGGCTGGAATCTGGCGGGATTTGATCTTGACGCTGTCTACCCGGCTTTGGGCGCGTCAGTGATCAGCCTGATTGTGGTCAGCCTGATGACGGCGCCACCCCTTCCTGGAAAGTGGAAGCCGTTCTTTGAGAACTGAACATGCACATTGACGAAATACAGAAAGCGCTTCGAGAAGAGAAATTGGACGGTTGGTTGTTCTTCGACCATCACCAGAGAGATCCGCTGGCCTATCGTATTTTGAACCTCGGCTCCGGCCGAGTCGTCACTCGCCGCTGGTATTACTTGATTCCCGCGCAGGGCGAGCCGAAAGGGCTGGTGCATGCCATTGAATCCGGCGTGCTGGATGGATTGCCGGGAGAGATGCAAGTCTATTCCAGCTGGGCTGCGCAGACGGATGGCTTGAAAACGTTGCTCAAGGGATGCCGCCGGGTGGCCATGCAATACTCGCCCAACTGCGCGATCCCGTATGTCTCGCTGGTGGATGGCGGGACATTGGAATTGGTCCGCGGTACTGGTGTAGAGGTGTGGAGCTCGGCAAATTTGATTCAACTATTTGAATCCCGCTGGACCGCTGACCAACTGGAGATGCATCTTGAAGCCAGCCGCCGCGTGGACCAGGTGCGTGCCGGGGCGTTCCAGAAAATTGGCGCCGCACTGAATGCCGGTGAAACCATTACCGAATGGCAGGTGAATCGTTTCGTGCGCGAGGGATTTGAAAAGGCTGGCCTGGTGACGGACCATGGCCCCATCGTCGGCGTCAACGCTCATATGTCCGATCCACATTACGAACCTAAGCCCGAGGGAAGTTCTCCTATTCGCAGGAACGACGCCGTGTTGATAGACCTGTGGGCCAAGCTCGATAAGCCCGGCGCCGTTTTCTACGACATCACCTGGACCGGCTACTGCGGAAGCGATCCGCCGGCTGCGCTCCAAAATGTATTTGAAGTTGTGCGGGGTGGACGCGACCGCGCCATCGAGCGCGTAAAACACGCCATCAGCCACAATCAGTTGATGCACGGATTCGAAGTGGATGACGCCGCGCGAGGCTACATCGAAGAGAAAGGTTTCGGCCAATACTTCGTTCATCGCACCGGGCATTCTATCGGCGAGGAAGTTCACGGCACCAGCGCCAACATGGACAATCTGGAGACTCACGACGACCGCAGGATCATCGCTGGAACCTGCTTTTCAATTGAGCCCGGCGTTTATCTTCCAGAGTTCGGGATTCGATCTGAGGTCAATATGTATGTGGGAGAGCACGAAGCAATTGTTACCGGCGAGATTCAGAGGGAGTTGGTGAGGATTGAATAGTCCCACGTCACCGACTCCCTAACGGGGCGTAGGCCGGAACCCTAGGCACGGACTCCGTTGAAGACGCCGGTTGGCAGGCGGAAGCGCCTGCCCCACTCAAAACGTAAACCCTAGCGATCCAACGTGGGGCAGGCGCTTCCGCCTGCCAACCGATTTTCCCGCATCGTCTTCATCACCTTTAGTGGGCCGCAGGCCCATGGGAACTCCCTCACGGTCGCAGTTCAGTAACACTCTTTTCGACCCGCGAGCGCTAGAAATGGAATTTTGCGGCGATTTGGATCAGGCGCGGAGCTGCCGCGCTGACCACGCTACCGAAGTTCGGATCGTTCACTTCACCATCCACCGAAGCCGGGCCGTAGAATTGAGCGTGATTGAAGACATTGAAAGCTTCCACCCGGATATCCAGCGACTTGAATTCCGAGATCCGGATGGTCTTGCTGAGTTGTACGTCGAAATTCTCGATGCCGGGGCCATGGAAGAAGCGTCTCGGGGCGTTGCCTAGCTGTCCCAGGGTCTCCGGAGCGAAGAGGTTCAAGTTGAATGCGGGCTTGCCATTGCGCGGATTCGTGTTGATTTCGAGCGGTCCGGAGGTCATTTGCGGCGTATCGAGCAATTGGTTATTAACGCCGTTGCCGAGCGTTCCAAGCAGGGACCGGTCGGAATCGTCGAACAATGTTACGGGAAAGCCGGTGGCGAGCCGGGTGGTGCCTGAGACGCTCCATCCTTTGAGAAACGCGTACGTGTATGTCGCGACGAAGTTGTGCGTCATGTCCCAGGACGAGATTACGCGCGTCAAGCGCTCATTCAATGGATTGATTTGTTCGCCGAGATTTGAGGCATCGTCGATCGATTTCGAAAACGTGTAGCCGGCCAGCAGCGTGGCTCGTTTGCCGAGATTCATGCGGAACGTCGCTTCCAGGGCGTTGTAGTTCGAGTTGCCGATCGTTTTTTGTGCGGTTACGGACCCATAGTCCGGTCCCAAGCCGACTCGGGTTCCCTGATAACGCGTGCCAGAGACGGAGGTGTAACCGGCATCCTCGCCGAACGGTCCACAAGTACTGCTGCCGGGAGCGACCTCGGCGGGCTGGCTTAGACTCTGGCACAACACTGGATTGCCGGCATTGACCGGCAACAATACTAATAAATGATGACCCTGATTTCCCGCGTAGCTCACCGTGAGCAGGGACTTGCTGGTGATCTGGCGTTGGATGGAAAACATGTAGTTTTCCGTGTAGGGGACGCTGTTGCGGTAGTAAAAGAACGGGTCCCCGCTAATTGGGATCACGGAGCTGAAGTTGAATCCGCTGTAAGGGTGCTGGGCGGACACATTATTCGGCGGGAAGGTAAACGGAAATGGATCGGCATTCTGCGCGCCGTTACCGGCGTTGGTGAACGGCGTCGCGAACAGCGGCGGAGCGGGGCTCAAGTAGTTATATCCGTAGGGAGGAACGCCGTACATGATACCGGCGCTAAGCCCGGGAAACGCGGTGTAGAAGATGCCGTAGCTGGCGCGGATGCTGCTCTTTCCAGCCTCGCCGAATATCTTCTTGAGGAATTCATTTTTGAAGTTCGGCGAGTAAGCCGCGCCGATTCGTGGGGCGAAGTTGCGATACTTGGCCGGCGACAGCGTGGAAGGAATGCCGGGATCGCCAGGCACCACCAATCCAGGCAGCGCGTTGGGATAGAGCACCGATTGCTCGCCGGGAACAATGGTCTGGATGTTGTTATATTTTTCCGACCAAGGCTCGATCAGATCCCAACGTACGCCGTAGTTTAGTGTTAGATTGGGGCGCACACGCCAGCTGTCCTCTATAAATGCCGAAACGTAATGGTTCCGGAGGTAAAAGCGCTGGCCAGTTGTTTGCGTGAAGTTGCTTGGCACGCCCAACAGAAAGTCGGCGAACGGATTGCCCGTTTCAGTTCCGTCAATGTTGAAGGTCCCGTTAAATGTAGCGTTCGGGTTTTCGTTGATCTGATCATTGTGAAACTGGCCGCCGAACTTCAGGGTGTGGGTGCCGATGACTTTCGACAGTGAATCGCTGAGATAGAGCGTGTTGTTCCATTGAAAGGTATTGGTAATCGGGACACCCATCACCAAGGACGGGAACACAATGTTCTCCACGCCTTGGAATTGGGGTGCTTGGACAACAATACCTTGCGTGCCGGCGCCGGTGACAAAACCCTGCGACTCGAGTGAAACTCCCAAGCCTCCGTGCGGCTGGCCGATGTCGTTCACATTTCGTAAGAACCCCACGTGGAATTCGTTTACCGTGGTGGGTCCCAGGATCTTCGTATCGCCGATGGTGATTTCCTGCGCGCGGCCGATTGTCAGAGCGTCAAATCCGGGGATGCTTGCGCCGCCTTGGCCGCCGGGATATGGATTGTCCAAGCGGTAATTGTCGATGAAATAGTAGCCGTAGATCTGGCCTACGCGCGTGTTCGCGTCCAGGCGGGCGCCGGCTTTGTCGTCCCGCACGGTCTCCGGATCGGCGGAGGTGGAAAACAAATTCGTGCCGATGTCCGGCGCCGGAATATATTGCAGCAGATGCTGAGCGGGCGCGGACCAGACTGATTGCGGAATGATCGCGCCCGGGAAAACGCACTGCGAGTTGGAACCACAGCCAGGCGTGAAGTAAGGTTCGCCTTGGGAAACGGCATAACCAAGTTTGCCCATGAGGAGATTGGCCAGGTACTGACCGCTCACTGTTCCCGTCAAGGTGTTCTCGGCATCGCTGAAATTGCCGGAGCGTTCCTGATTCGAAAGTACCGTTGTCACGGGCGATGAAATGCCCTCCACCGTGCCGGTTCCCTGATAGTCCAGAAAGAAAAACAGTTTGTCCTTCTTGAGCGGTCCTCCGACAGTTCCACCGTATTGATTCTGCCGGTAGTCGCCGCGCGTTGGATCGAAATAGTTTCTGGCATCCAGGACCGTGTTTCTCAGAAACTCAAAAGCGTCGCCATGATACGAATTACTGCCGGATTTGGTGACGACGTTTACCATTCCGCCATTGTAGTTACCGTACTCGGTGTCGAAGTTGTTGGTGAGAACGCGAAACTCCTGGATGGAATCCAGGTTCGGAATTACCGAGGTTCCGCCGTTCATGTGCTCCTGCACGTCGATAGCATTCACCATGAATCCGTTGGCGGATTCGCGTTGGCCGTCGATGGAAACATCTCCGGGATTTGCGTCACCCGATGGGTTGATAGTGCCGGTGACTCCGGCCATGATCACCGAAGTCGGAGTCAGAGTGGTCACCGGACTGACGCCCGGTTGAATGGCGAGCAGGTCCGTGTAGCTGCGGCCGTTCAGAGGAAGCGCCTGGATCTGGGTGTCTTCCACCACTTCGCCCAGATGAGTGGCGACGGTTTCTACCTGGGTTTGAACATTGGCCTCGGAAGCACTGACCGTGATGGCTTCCGATTGCTGGCCTACTTCGAGCGTGTCATTCAGCGTTACCGCGGCGTCAGCATCGATGGCGATATTGGTCTTCTTCTGGGACTGGAATCCGGCTGCCGCGATGGTTAGATCGTAGCGGCCGACAGGGAGGGCCGGAAACGAATAGAAACCGCGCGAGTCGGTGGCTGCCTCGAACTCGGTTTTCAGGGCGACGTTCACCAGCGTCAGCTTCACTCCAGGGATCACGGCGCCACTGGGGTCTTTGAGCACGCCGGACAGGCTGCCTCCTGCCAATGCCCAGGCGAGTGATACGGCAACTAGAAAAAGCGTAGTGGGTCGAAGGCGCATTAGCGCCTCTCGTTCCGATGGAGGTGCGGGTGAGGATGCACTTCGTCTGAATCGTGAACGTGCTGGTGTACCCGCACCAAACTGGTCCGCTCCAGCAGAGCAACATCATGGAGAACCGCGAGCGGAGTACCTTCGCCCGCGATGCGGCCGCCTTCGAACACGTAACAGCGGTCGGCAATATCCTCCAGAGTGTCCAGATCGTGCGTTGCCGTGATGACCGTTTTCGAGCCGCTTTTCCAGGAGGTCAACAGATCGACAATTTGGGCCTGGCTCAGCGGGTCGAGCGCGGCGCTGGGCTCATCAAGAAGGATCACTTCCGGGTCCGTAATTAGAACGGAAGCCAGAGCAACACGCTTCTTCTCGCCGCCGGAGAGCCGGTGTGGCGCGCGATCTTTGAGGTGGGCGATTCCCATTGTTCCGAGCACTTCTTCCACGCGGGCGCGAATTTGCGCTTTCGGCCAGTGAAGCTGCAGCGGACCAAAAGCCACTTCATCGAAGACGCTGGGGTTGAAGAGCTGGATATCGGGATTCTGAAAGACTAAACCAACGCGACGCCGGAAACCGTAGAAGAACGCTTCATCCTGAAAGCGCTGCTCAGTGAGTCTTTCTCCGAAAAATGAGACTTCCCCTTGCTCTGGGAAACCCAGGCCGGCGAGCAAACGAAGCAGCGTGGACTTCCCGGATCCGTTGGCGCCGAGCAATGCAACGCGTTCGCCCCGCGCCACCTGCATGGTAAGTCCGCTCAAAGCGGGCATGCGTTGGTAGCGATAGGTGACATCTCGAACCTGGAATGCCGTGTCCGCCAGGTTGCTCATCGGCCCACCCAGATTGCCAGGGATGCGATGCCGGCAAACGTGGCCAGCCCCAGCCAGTCCTTCCAGCGCAGGGTGGGATTATCGAGCAGATAAACGTCGCCGCGGAAGCCGCGCGCCTGCATGGCCAGATGAATGTCACCGCTCAATTGAATGCTCTTTGCGAGTAACAGGCCGGCGCTGGAGGCAGCCAGGCGGCGCCGGTCCGCTGGTTCCAGAATGCCGATCAATCGGGCTTCGCGGGCTTCGAACATATCCTGAGCGGTTTGGACCAGCAGGAAGATATAGCGGTAGGTCATTCCAACGATTACCACCAGGACGGCGGGTAGGCGAAAGAATCGGAGCGCCCGCAGCAGCTGCGTCCATACTGTGCAAAGGATCAGCAGTACCGCAAGGGTCGCGGCCGTTTCCGCCCGCAAGATCAGGAAAGCGGCACTACGAAGTCCTTGCGACGATACGGCCCAGTCTAATATCGGTAGGCGAAAGACTGCTGCTCCCGGCGTCAGAAAAATCGCCGGCAGAGCGATAACGCCGGTGAATGCGAGAGCCGCAATCCAGACTTTCGTGGCGAGAACACGAATGGGAATCCGCGAGGCGAGCGCCAGGAGGATAGCCACGGCCAGCAATGCGGCCAGCATCGGGATTTGGCGCAATGCCACGGCGGCGATTATCAGCAACCCAATTCCCACCAACTTCACTCGGGCGTCCAGGCGCTGCAGCAAGCCTGGTGAGTTAGCCATTTCTTCGGCGAACAGCGCGTGTTGAAGTACGTTTAGTAAACTGCGAATGGTTTTCTCCACGAAGCTGGTGTGGCGGCGGTGGCCGGGTAAAAACACCGGCTCCCTTCTTAGAAGCTGTGAAAAAATCGGGAAGCACGCGGGGTTGGCAGACGGAAGCGTCTGCCCCACATTGACGCACCAGGATTTACGATTATGTGGCGCAGGCGCTTTCGCCTGCGAACCGATTTTTTCCCAGCTTCTTACGGTCGCGGTTCGGTAACTGCGCGTTAGCCACCATAGCAGCAGGCTGAGAAGAACGATGAATCCGACTCCCAGCATCGCGGAGACAAGATATCCGAAGGATGCGCTGCGAATGAACCTAGGCGCGTAGCCTGAGAGCGGAGCGGTCCACAGCGAAGAGAGCTGCTCCAAACCGCGAGGCGTTTGTGCGGGCGGAGACTGATCGCCGGAAGCGGCGGCGATCTGATGCCGCGATTGCGGATTTGCGAAATCTTTAGCGCTCCACTCTCCCCAGGCGCTGCCCACTGCCAAAATTCCGAGCGGAGTGAAAATCAGGAGAACTCCGAGAGCGAGCCAGAGCTTCCACGCGGTCGGCCAAAGTACGCGATCTTCCTGCGGCGGAATTGGATTATCGAGATCGGGCGCGTCGGACGCAGTGAGGCGCAGCAGTTTCGGGTCAACCCTTTGCAGCCAAGCCACGATGCCGGATGAAATCCCGAGTTCAGCGAGTCCGGCAAAGGTGAGGTGGCCGATCAGCATGGCGGGGATGGACACGCTGAGACCGTAGGGTGCATAAAGCGGCGCGCCGGAAGCGTCGTGGAACAAGGCGGGTTGAATTCCGAACTCGATGGCCGCGCAAAGGGCGGCGAAGTTGATTCCCGCATAGCCCGCGATTCCCGCGGCAACAACCCTACGGCCGGAACCGATCGCTGCTCCCCGGCCCAGAAGGCGATATGCCGCGTATGCCACCAGCGAACCAACGATGGCCATATTGAAGCAATTCGCGCCGATGGCGGTGATGCCGCCGTCGCCGAAGAAGATTGCCTGGATGGCCAACGCGACGGAAATGGCCACGATGGATGCCCACGGGCCCAGTACAATGCTGGCCACCCCCATACCTACGGCATGCCCGGTAGTCCCGCCCGGCAGCGGAAGGTTGAACATCATGACGACGAAGGAAAACGCAGCGAAGACAGAAAGAAGCGGAATCATCCGTGTGTTCAGCATTTGCTTCACACGCTTCAGAGCGATAAACCAGAAGGGCGACGCGGCGCCAAACAGGCACGCACAAGTGGAAGGACTCAGGTAGCCGTCAGGGATGTGCATAGCCGTTAGAACAACCCAGGGAAAGCATAGCACGTTTTAATAATTCGTGCTAAGGCGCACACGGTCACGAAAGAAAAAGCATAGGCCGCACCCAACCCGCGGAAACGGCTGTTATTGCCAGCCCCAGGCAAATCACAACCACTGCCGAGAAAACGGGGATCAAGCGGAAAACAGGATTCTGCGCGGTCTTCTTGCTGTCGGGCAGCAGGTGCCTGGCGTAAAGCGCCAGGGCGCCAATGGTCATTAGAACCAATGCGAGTCCCGCGCTGAATGAGACGAGGAGCACCAAGCCGAGCGCTGGACGGCCGAGAGCGATGGCGCTCAGCATCAGGATCAACGCCGAGGGGCAGGGAACAAGTCCGCCGCTGACGCCTAGCGCGATGAGGCCAGTGGGCGTGATTTGACCGGGGATGGCGTGGCTGTGCGTATGAGAGTGGCCGTGGCTATGGGAGTGGCCGTGCTCATGCTCATGATGAGAATGCGTATGCGGGTGATGGTGATGGTGATGATGACTGGGCAGGAGCGCTTTGGCCCGTTGGTATAACAGCCAGGCGCCCACCAGCACTATTGACAATCCCGATATCGCGCCCAGGGCGGGCACAATCTTTTCTGGAACCACGTACTGCTGGAAGAAGAGTACGCCGAGGCCGAGCAAAAAGACGGTGAAGGTATGAGTAAATGTGACAACGAAACCCAAAAGGCCGGCGTGCTTCAGGGTGCCGCGAGATCCAACCAGGTACGCGGCCACGATGGTCTTGCCGTGGCCGGGCGACATTGCGTGGGTAGCGCCAAGACCAAACGCCGCCAGGATGCATAGAGCGATGAGGCTCCAGCCAAGATCCCGCTGTTGCAGCATCTTTGAAAGAAAATCGCCACGTACCACGGTGCCCGGCGCGGTGGGCTGCTGCTGGACAAAAGAGGGCGCGGGAGGAGTCGGGCTGCGCGAAACAATTTGTTCCGGATGGGACGAAACGGGCGCCGCGGCCGGCTGCCATGTTAGGGTGGCAGCCAGGTCTTGCGGAGGAGCAATGGAGGGGTCGGTGGGGTAAATCGTGAGAGCGGCGCTGAGATCCCTGGTTCCGCGCGTGGCGTCGCCATGATCGATCACGATTTCCTTCCATCCGGCTCGTCCGGGAAAATTGAGATCCTCATAACGCACTTCGCCGGCTTCGAGCACGGCCGAGGCAATCGTCACGATGCGGAGCGTCGCCATGCCGCCGGCGCCATCCGTGGTTTTGGATGTAACGGATTTGATGTGCCAGGGGATTCTCTTGCCATTTTGAAGAAGCGCGAGGTTCGAGATCCATTGTTGGGCCTGGGGCTGAATCTGCCGGTCCAGCGGCTGCCCGGATCGCAGCAATTGAAAAGTGGGGATCTCCGCAAGGTCGAGAACATATGTCAGTTCCAGGCCAGTGGCACTCATGTGGAGGCGCGAGTAATGGTTCACGCTGAAGTTGCCCATAGGGTGCGCGGCAGCAGCTAGCGTGACTGCGGTAAGGGCTATGGTGATGCGAAGGAATGTCATAGGATATGCTCTTTATTGCCGTGATTGGATGGACGCCATGGCCGATTGCGCTGCGCGCGCGAGATTGATGGCCGGCATGAATCCGAAACCGCGGTTGCGCTGGGAAAGATTTTCGGGCGTAGACCGGGCGATTTTGTTTAGCTCCTTTAAATCAGATGAATCTCCGAATGCGCCAATCACTCGCATGGCATAGAGCCGGTCCGGAACCTGAGGACTCGCGAGCAAACCACGGGCGATACCCAGAGCCGCCGGGGGTTGGAGCTGCGAGAGACGATCGAGAGCCATGTCGCCGATCATTCCTCCTCGTTTTGCCAGGACGGACAGATACGGAATCAAATATGGGACAACCACGGGGTCGTGGTATTCGTTCAGGCCGGCGAGCGCGTTGGTCGCGACCAGAAGGTTTTGATCTTGAGCCGCTCCGGAAATGACATTGAGCAGTTCGGGTTTTTGAAACGTGCCGAGTTGCCGGACCGCGGCTGCGCGCACCTGCGCGTCCGGATTCGATAAGGCCAGCTTCAGCGTGTCGACTGCTCCGGCGATACGCAGATTTTCCGCCGCGCAGGCGAGCAGGGAGGGATCTTCCAGCGCTTTGGCCATCGCGTTCACGACGTCCGCTTCCTGGTTGCCCCGGAGTTCGAAGCAGGCCGTGGCTCGCTGCGACACAGTCAACCTGCTATCAAAAAGGCGCTGAACTGGCGATTCGGCGCAGACTGCGAGGACAGGAACGAGAAAGAAAATCGCGGATTTCATTGGGAGGACCTTTCTTCGGGCGCGGCATGCAAGATGATTTCCGCGTGGAGGCGGAAGTTGGGCTCAGGGGTTTGGAGTGCGAGCGCTTTCTCCATGTACTGGCGGGCTTCGTCGATGCGGTGGTTTTTATAAAGCGCCCAGGCGAGCGCGTCGTAGGTGTAGACGTCGCGGCGGAATTCCAGTTCGCCCTGGGCGAGCTGAAGAGCGCGGTCGAGCTTCACATCGTGATCCGCGAATGCCAGCGCCAGATTGCGATTCGCTTTTTCTCCTGAGGCGACTGATACTTTGTCGATTACGTTGAGCAGATCCATCTGCTGGGCGGCCAGGCCGTCCTGGGCGGTCTTCTTATAAAGGTCGAACAGGGCTGCGGCATAATCAGGAAGCGGGGTGATTTCCTGCGCGCGGCGGTAGTTCCGGATGGCGCCGGGAATGTCGCCGGTTTCCGCCAGCACGCGGCCGAGCCCGGCATACGCCGGATGGTAGTTTTTGAAAGTCCGCAGCGCATCCGTGAAAGATTGTTGCGCCAGTGCAAGCTGGCCGGTCTTGAAATAGATATTGCCGAGATCCACCATGCACCAGGCGATGTTTTCCGGAGCAGAACTTTCGGAATCGATGGCTTTTTTCATAATGGCGATGGCGGCGGGAACGTCGCCGTAGAGAAAACGAAAGTGGGCCGCGCGATTGTAGCTGGCGAGATCGGGGCGGAGCGAAACCATTTTCTGATACGCTTCCGCGCCTTTGTCATACTCACCGATTTCGACGTAGGCGTCTCCCAGCGTGCCCCAGTTCCAGGGATCGGCAGGGCTGATCTGGATCAATCGCCGGGAAGAATCCACGGCTGTCGAAAACAAGTGCCGTTCCAACTGCGTCTCGGTAAGCAGGCGGAGCGCTTCATAGTTGGCGCTGTCGGAGGAGAGGACGCCATTGAGAATCAAAACCGCTTTGTCCAGATATGAAAAATCGGTGGTCTCGCGCGACTTCTGGACGTAGGCGGAGGCCAGCAGCACATGATAATGCGCGGGATCACTGGGCTTCGAATTGACGATGGCGCTGTACATGGCAATGCGGTCGTCAGTTTTCAGTGTGGCGACGTGTTCGGCCAGAGCGCGGTCCGAGAGCGCGCCTACTACGCGGTCGGCTGTGGATTGGGCCCATGCGGAAGAGCAGGCGAGTAGGAAGATAAGGGCGGGCGGTTTCATGGATTTTCCTTTGGGTTTGTGGGGCAGGATTGCATCCTGCGGCAGGTTGTTAACCCGCCTGGAGAGCGCCGATTGGCAATCGGCGCGCAGGTTGGCAACCTGCCCCACACATGTTTTACTGGCCGGTGACCATGCCTTGGCCGTTGGTGCCGTTTTCCTGGCTGTGCAGGTAGCCGGCATGAGGCGGAGCGTGGAAGGGGAAGTGATCGAGCGTGGGAACATCGTTTTCATTCACGCCGTCTCCGAGCGGTGGAGCGTTGGTGAATCCTGGAACCAGAATTCCGGCGAGCGCGCGGAGTCCGATGTCTACTACGTCGTCGTTAGGACGGCGTCCGCCAAAGGGCCAACCGGCGTTGTCGCCACCCAGTGGGCCCAGGCGATTCTGCTCGGCCAGCACCGTGGGAGCGATGGTAAGGTCGATGCGGGTGATGTCCGGAACAAAAATACCCAGCAGGTCGTTACGCGGAGCGGGAGGAACCGGGAGACCGAAAACGCCATTTAGGATTCCAGTCGCGAAGAACGGATTCCCGATGTATTGGGCGAATTGCCCGTCGTTGCCTGGAGCGCTGCGATTCCAGTAGTCCTTCATGGGAAGCGGAATGAGAGCCTCCACCGTGAGAGGATTGCCAACGCGATCCACCTGAACGTAGTCGCCGAAGTACAACGGATCGGCCGGGGATGGACGCACGGTGACCTGCTGGCGGAGGGTGGACGCCCAGCCGGCGATCTTGGCATCGGCCGCGCCGGCGGTGGTGGGCACCTTGCCATCCACGGTCACCGCGGTGATCGGCAGTTCGAGGGCGATCAAGCTGATGTTGTAGCCCGCGAAACCATCCACTGCCTTGGGATAACTTGCGCCTGCGCCGGTTTCAGCTGCCCCGCTGAGCACGGGAGCCGGCGCACGGAAATTCAGCGTGTCGAACGTTGCGCCGCTATCGAAGAAGAACGCGTCATCGCGCGGTCCGGCGAATACGCGCCATCCATTCACCAGCGTGAAGACGGAAGGCTGGCCGAGCGTGGCTTCGTAGTTGGGAGTGCTCTTGGGGCCCAAATTTGGCGGGGCTACGGAAAGAGCGTGCCCATTTTCATCTTTGTTGAGAACGGTAAGCTGGCCGGTGGTCAGATTGTGGATGGTCACGGTGTAGGTTTGGTAGAGGAAGATTCCCGGGTCATCAATGCTTTTGATGGTCCCGAAATAAGAGACAAAAGTTGGATTCGGCCGCAACAACGTATTGAAGGTGAAATCCACAGTGATGTCCGGATTTCCGTCCAGGCCGCGTTGATTGTTGATGTTGAACCGGTAGGTGACGGTGTCTGAGAACTTGTAATAGCTGGGGCCGTTGTCCGGATTCTGGAAGCCTTGGGTGCTCATGCTCATAACCAAGGAATCGCTGCGGCGGTTCTCGTAACTTCGGAAAATATAAAAGTCATTGAGATTGGCGGATTGGTCCTCAAGCAGCATGGGACCATTCCGATGGCTGGCGGCGAAGGCGCCGGCGCCGAGCAGCAGCAGCGTAGCGCTAAGCCGACGGAATCGGCGAATGTTCTGGTTCATATTGTCTTCTCCTGAAGTCGCTTAAGTTGTCAAGCGTTGACATAGCAGGTACGGTTGCGGAACTGATTCGGATTGGATTCCGGGAAGAAAACCTCGCGGCGCGCTAATTTCCTCAAAAAATATAGATCCAATTGATTCGCGGGGTGCGTAGTGTTGAGCGTGGAAGACCCGCTGCGCGTGATACGATTGTTCGAAAACCTTGCATGGGTGAAGCAGCGAGTGCCCCTTCCCGTGAAGCGGCGTGGGCGGGTTACGTTCGGCGATGCGCAGGCCGGGATGAATCCGCTCTGGAGGCGCTTTATGACGAATCCAGCCAGCTGATTTACACCATCGCCATGCGAATTCTGCAGGATGAAGCAGATGCCTCGGAAGTGGTTCTGGATGTTTACAAGCAAATTTGGGATAGCGCGGCCCGCTTTGATGAGCAGCGTGGATCGGCCGCTGCATGGATGGTTATCCTGGCGCGTAGCCGGGCCATGGACCGGCAGCGCTCCCGCAGCGCGCGAACGGAAACTCCAGCACGGGTGGAAGAGCTGCACAATATGAGATCCTTTGAAGCCAGCCCCGAAAGCGTGGCCATTAGTAATCAAAGCACCCGCTCGGTGATGCGCGCGCTCGAAGCGGTGCCCTCCGAGCAGCGTGAAGCTTTGGAGCTGGCTTTCTTTGCGGGATTGACGCATTCTGAAATCGCCGAACGATTGGGTGAACCGTTGGGAACGGTGAAGACGCGGATTCGGCTGGCGGTCGTCAAGCTTCGCGAGCTGCTAACAAACGCTGTATGATGTCGGGAAAAGGGCTGAATGCAATATTCCTGCGATAACGAAGATCGCGCATCGCTCTATGCTCTGGGTCTTCTGGAGGAAGCCGAGTCCCGTACGTTCGAGCAGCATCTGAGTTCGTGCCCGGTGTGCGCAGCGGAAGTGCGCGAATCGGGCGGCCTTGCAGTCCAATTGGCCGACACGATTCCCGCTGCTGCTCCTCCTGCAAATCTTCGGCAACGAGTGCTTACTGAGACGATGTTGCCGCGCGGCGTGGTGGCTCTGGTGCGTGGCGCTCAGCTCGACTGGCAGCCGACTTCATTCGAGGGCGTCTCCATGGCGAGGCTCTATGAAGATCCCATTCGCGGAGAGCTGGCGTCGCTGATTCGTATGAAGCCCGGCGCCAGTTTTCCTTCCCATCATCATGCGGCCGTGGAGCACTGTTATGTGGTGGAAGGCGACTTGATCTTCGAAGATCACACTATGACCGCGGGGGATTATTCGGCCGGCAGGGCGGGTAAGGACCACACTACCGCCACCACTCACGGGGGCTGTTTACTGTTTATCGTGCATAACGCCGACGACCGGCTCCACGCGCACTGAAGTTCTTGTTTATCAATCGCATTCGATTATTCATGGAAGTAACGCATGAATATGATTGATCCCGATAGGAATTATTGATTGGACCCCCCGGCGGGCTCCGGCTACCCTGAAGTATGGCCACGGTACGTGTTATGGAGCCGCCCAGTTCCCATGTTGCGCTCCTGCATAGGATCAGCAGCATTGTCAGCTCCGAGTTGTCTCTCGATGAGATGCTGGGTGAGATTGTCGGACTTACGGCGCAGGTCACGGAGTGCGATGCCTGCCTGGTTTACCTGCTGGACGCCGATAGCGACGAAGTGGTGTTGCGGGCGTCTCAGGTGCCGCATGCCGCAGCGCTCGGAAATCTACGCATGAAGATGGGCGAGGGTGTTACCGGATGGGTGGCGGAGCACAAGTCCGTGGTGGCGTTGTCATCGAAGGCCGCGGCCGATGCCCGATTCAAACAGTTCCCGGCCTTGATTGAAGACACTTACGAGGCGTTTCTTTCGGTTCCGCTGGTGAGCGGAGGCGACGTGATCGGAGTCATCAACGTGCATCACCGGAAAGCGCACCGGCATTCGTCGGAGGAAATCGCGCTGCTGACTTTCGTGGGCGAGCAGATGGGCGGGGTGATTTCCAAATCGCTGTTGACGGAAGCCAATGCGCGGCTGCTGGAAGAGACGCAGGAGATGAAGCGCCAGCTGGAGACGCGCAAGCTGGTGGAACGCGCCAAAGGCATTCTGCAGCACAGGTACGGTCTCAGCGAAGAAGAAGCGTATCTGCGTTTGCGCAATGAGAGCCGGCGTCTGCGGCGTCCCATGAAGGAGCTGGCGGAAGCGATTATCCTGGCTGAAGATCTTAGCCGCAAGAGCGAAGACCCGCGCGGGTAGCCTGAAAATATTGGTTGGCAGGCGGAAGCGGAAGCGCCTGCCCCACTACTTTAGCGTTGCCAGGACGGTTTTGCTTACTTTTGCCACTACGTTCACTTGGGGATCTACAACTTCGGCTACTTCGTAGCGCATGGATGATCCCAGCACCATCGCGGTTTCGTTGGGCGTGAGGTGATAATCATGTTCCAGCCATCGTGCCAGGCTGGTGGTGGCCTGGCGCAGAGCGTCCGGGAGCGATCCGGCGATGCCCATGGCCATGATGTAATCGTCGTTCTCCGCGCGAGGGCCACCGCCCATGCCTTGCCCTGAAATCACGTTGACCGTGAACTCCACGTCCATGGATGTTTCCAGCGCATCGCCGGTCAGTTCGCCGTCGCCCTGCGTGGCATGGCCGTCGCCGACAAATAGCGAAGCGCCGGGCTGGTTCACCGGAAGATAAACGGTGACGCCTTCGCGGATTCCGTTGTAGTCCATATTGCCGCCCCATCCGCCCAGCCAGCCGGCCTGAAATGTCTGTTTATCGGGCGGCGCCACCGCGACGCATCCGAGCATGGGCTGCAGTTTGACGCGAAAATTCTTGAGGTGTTCGGACGGCTTGGCGAGCATGGCGAACCCGTTTGCGCGATCCAGCTTCCATTCGCTGCTGAACTTGGGGTCGTACTTGGCGTCTTCGATATAGCCGGAGTTTAAGGCGCTGCCGACAATGCGCTCGCCACTTTCGGCCGAATCGCGATTCAAACGGATGCGATTGAATTTCACCACCAGAGTGTCGCCGGGCATGGCTCCTTCCACGTAGAACGGTCCAGTCTCGGGATTGCCTCCGTTAGAGCGGCGCTTGCCGTTGGCATCGCGGCCGCCGGCGTCAACCGTGAAGGTGCGCACGGTATCGCCAGGATTGATATGGAGCGCGGGCGGTATGGTCCCGGAAAAGAAGCGGTGAAACTCGGTGGGAGTGAATTCGCGCGTTTGGGGGGCCGCGTGTGTGACGACGCTGCGCCGGGCGTTCCATTCGAAATCGTCGTCCCCGCGCTTGGCCTTGCCGGCCAGTTCGTCTCCGGACAAATGGCCCTCCAGGTCGGCGAACTTTTCGCCGTTCGGCCGGGTTAGGGTGAATTTCACGGTGTCACCCTGGAGCGTCCCTTCGATCTTCAGTTCATTCAGGCTGCCGGAGAGCTTGTTTCCGTCCAGCTTGAATTCGATGTTGGCGTCGCCGATCTCCTCGCCAAAGCTGACCAGATTGAAGTTCCATTTTCCGGAGATATCGGCGGCGGGCAGAGTGGCGGCCGCGGCAAGCAACAACAGGGCAAGCTTTTTCATTTTGATAAGTCCTTTCGGGGATCCAACGAAGGGAAGACGAATGGCCGTGTGCCAAAGTTCCCTTGGGATGGATCGTGAGGCCCAGAATCCAACAACCACCGGTCGCTTAGGCTCGCGGTTCGGAAAAAGCGTAATTGAGCCGCGACCGCAAGGGAACGTTGGGCCGGTCGCGGTAGCGCTTCCTGGCGGTCGCGGCTCAGTTTTTCGAAAATTGCCGCCCACCATTGGGACCCTTCCCTTGTAGATCGGCCGCCGACTCAGATATCATCGCAGCATGAACAGACGATCCATGCTGAAAGTCGCCGGAGCGGCGCCGCTCACCGGGCTTATGAACCAGGCCAGTGCTCAAACCGAAGGCAGGATCAAGCAATCCGTGTGCCGCTGGTGCTACGACAAGATGAGTTTAGACGACCTGTGCAAGAACGCCTCACGCATGGGCTTGAAGGGCATCGATCTGCTGAATCACCAGGATTGGCCGACCGCGCAGAAGTACGGGCTGGTGCCGTCCATGACGCCGGGCACGGTGTCCATCCCGGTGGGTTTCAACCGCAAGGAGAATCACGAGAAGCTGATCCGCGAGACCAGGGAGAACATCGAACTGGCCGCGGCGGCGAAAGCACCCAATGTAATTGTGATGTCCGGCAACCGGCGCGGAATGCCGGACGAAGAAGCCAAGGAAAACTGCGCGATCGGGCTTAAGCAGGTGACGCCCATGGCGGAGGACAAGGGCGTAACGCTATGCCTGGAGCTGCTGAACAGCAAAATAGATCATCACGACTACCAGTGCGATCACACCGCCTGGGGCGTGGATGTGATGAAGCGCATCAACTCGCCGCGGATGAAGCTGCTGTACGACATTTATCACATGCAGATCATGGAAGGCGACATCATCCGTACCATTCGCGAAAACATTCAGTACATCGGACACTTTCACACCGGCGGCGTTCCCGGCCGGCATGAGCTGGACGATACGCAGGAGTTGAATTGGCGTACGGTCGCGAAGGCGATCGCGGATTTGAATTATCAGGGTTACATGGCGCATGAATTCATACCTACGCGCGATCCGATGCAGTCGCTGGAGGAAGCTGTGAAGTTATGCACGGTGTAAAGCGTGGTTGGCAGGCGAAAGCGCCTGCCCCACTTTCTGCCAACAGGCTTTTACTGGCAGTGGTTCTTGCTCTCTCGCACCTTGCGGCGGAAGTTCGTCAACCTGATCCGGCCTTGATTGAGCGCGTGGCGATGGAAGAGCTGCAGGCCACGCAGACTCCTGGCGCTGCGGTGGCCGTGGTGTCGGGCGATCAAGTGATCTTCTCCCATGGATACGGCGTGGCCAGCGTGGAAACCGGCGCACCGCTTACGCCCGATATGCTGTTCCGCCTGGGATCTACCACCAAGATGTTCACCGCCTCCGCCGTGGTGGGCCTGGCGCTGGAAGGAAAAGTTGATTTGAACGCCCCGGTGAGCCGATACATTTCCGGCCTAGACCCAGCTATCGGCCAGCTCACCGCCAATCAGTTGCTGAGCCACACCTCCGGTCTTCGCGATGAAGCGCCGATGTTCGGCTCGCACGACGAGACTGCGCTGGGAACGGGTATTCATGGCTGGAAGGCGGATTTCCTGTTCGCTCCACCGGGCCGGATTTATTCGTACTCGAATCCCGGATTTTGGCTGGCGGGATATCTGGCCGAGACAGTCAGCGGGAAGCCTTACGCGGACGTGATCGCGGACCGCCTTTTTGGACCTCTGGGAATGACGCGCAGTACGCTACGCCCCACCGTGGCGATGACGTGGCCGCTGGCGCAGGGGCACGAGATTCGCGATGGAAAGCCGGCGGTGATCCGGCCCGCGGCGGACAACGCCTCAGGTTGGCCGGCGGGCTCGATATTTTCGAGCGCCCTGGAACTATCTCGATTCGTGATTGCTTTCATGAACGATGGACGCGTGGACGGGCGCCAGGTTCTTCCGCCCAAGTTGATAGCCATCATGTCCAGCCCGCATGCCGAGATCCCCGGCGGTGACGATCACTACGGATATGGCCTGGACCTTTCCACCAGCCGCGGGGTTCATTGGGTGCAGCACGGAGGTTCGAGGGCGGGCTATGGCTCAACTATCCGAATGGCGCCGGAGCAGAAGTTCGCGGTGATCATCGTCGCAAATCGAAGCGGGTCCGGAATGCCCAAGCTGGCCGATGCGATCGCGGAGGCGATGCTGCCGCTCGATCCAAAATCGCGAACGGAAGCTGCTACACATCCGCTGGATGCGGGCGAATTGCGCTGGTGCGCAGGCGTTTATGCCAACGGAAGCAGCCGGGTTGTGTTGGAAGCAGACGGCGGCGCGGTGAAGGCCAGCATCGATGGAAACACGGCACGATTCACGCGCGCGGGCGAAAAGTTCCTGCTGGGAGATGGCCAACCGTCGAAACTGGTGCTGGCGCCGGATGCAAACGGCCGGATTGAATTTGTTTTCGTCAATGGCCGCGCTTTCCGGCGAGCCGAGTAGCTGCAGGATGACGTTACGCCGCGCGGCCGTTGAGGATTTACCATTTATTGTGGCGTTGGAGCAGCGCTTCCACGAACTCAGTTTAGTGGGCGCCGATGATTTGGCGACGCATGAGCGGCGGATGAGCGATCCGGATTGTCAGTATTGGCTTGCGGAGCAGCAGGGCTCACCGGCCGGGCATGTTATTTTGCGCGGCATCCAATCCGTGGACCGCAGCGTGGAGTTGAAGCGGATTGTAATCTCGGAGCCCGGCCAAGGCCTGGGACGCATGGTTTTGCGGGCGATCATGAGCAAAGTATTCGGCGAACTTGGGGCGCAGCGTCTGTGGCTGGACGTGTTTGAATACAACGCTCGCGCGCGGCACGTGTATCGTTCCCTTGGATTTGTTGAAGAAAGTGTGGATGGTTCGCTGGTGGTGATGTCGATCAGTGAAGAATGTTGGCAGGCGAAAGCGCCTGCCCCACTGCCAGCCCAACGACTAAGCTCCTAGGATTTCCAGGTAGCGCGCTACTGCTTCAATGCCGCGGAAGAAATTCGGCAACGACATTTTCTCGTTGGGCGCGTGTAGATTGTCATCGGGAAGGCCGAAGCCCATCATCACGCTGGGAATGCCCAGAAATTCATTGAAGGCAGCGACAATCGGAATGGAGCCGCCGGAGCGGATGTAGACGGTTTCTTTGCCAAAGATTTGTTTCATCGCTTCCGCGGCGGCCTGGATGAAGGGATTGTCCGGGTTCACCAGCGACGGCGGAGCGAAGTGGATGGGCTTGTATTCGGCGGTAACGCCCTTCGGACAAGCCGCGGCGATGGCCTTCTTGAGTTGCTCCCTGGCTTCCTCGGGACGCTGATTGGCCACCAGGCGCATGCTGATTTTGGCAACGGCGCGAGCAGGAATGACGGTCTTCGCGCCCTCGCCGGTGAAGCCGCCACGAATGCCGTGTACTTCGAGCGTAGGCCGCGCCCAGGTGCGTTCCAGCACCGGGATGCCGGGCTCGCCCACCAGTTCCTTGGCGCCCATTTCCTTCTCTGTATATTCTTTTTCGTCGAATGGAAGCCGCGCCCACGCGGCACGCTCTTTTTCGCTCGGCGCCTGCACGCGATCGTAAAATCCTGGAATCTGAATATGGCCCTGCGCATCCTTCAATGCGCACAGGACCTCGGCGATGGCCTGGATGGGATTTGGCGCGGCGCCGCCATAGATGCCGGAGTGCAGATCGTGATCCGCGCCCTGCACCCACAGCTCGCCGTACACCATGCCGCGCAGTCCGACGCAGATTGTCGGGAGCTCCGGGGCGAACATTTCGGTGTCGCAAATTACCGCGGCGTCGGCTTTGATACGCGCCGGCTTGGAGCGCACGTAGCTCTCAATGTGCTCGCCGCCCACTTCCTCTTCGCCTTCGACCAGAAATTTCACATTGATGGGAAGTTTGCCGTGCTGCTTCAACAACCCTTCCACGGCTTTGATGAGGATGTAGGTCTGGCCTTTATCGTCGGCGGATCCGCGAGCGTAGATATTGTCGTTGCGAATGGCCGGCTCAAAGGGAGGCGATTTCCATTCGTCCAGGGGGTCCGCCGGCTGCACGTCGTAATGGCCATAGAACAACAGCGTCGGTTTCCCGGGAGCACCCAGCCACTCGGCATAGACCAGGGGATTTCCCTCTCCTTCGATTAGCTGCGCGTGATTGAGTCCCGCTTTGGTCAGCTCATCGCGGACGAACTCGGCGGCCTTGCGGATATCCGGCTTATGTTCGGAGAGCGTGCTGATGCTGGGAATGCGAAGGAACGTCTTGAGTCCTTCCAGATAATCCTGATGATGCTGCTGAAAGTAGTTCATGGCTTATTTAATCGTAAACGTTGTGAACACCAGTCCGAGCGGCCGGGTTTCTCCAGGAGGCTGCAGTGTACGGCTCACTTCGATTTCAAGTTCTACCATGGGCCGTCCCACGAACTGGGCGGGCCAGGGAAATTTCAAGGTGAAAAGCTGATCCGGTTGCGTCAGCGTGGAAGATCCCAGCGCCGTTCCGTCGGCTCGAAACGAGACCTGCAGCGGACCTTGCGCCAGCACCGCGGCTGGGCAATATCCGCTGGCTTCCAGGATCTGTCCGTTTTTGGTGGGGCCGTGGATTTTCAAGGTTGCCGTCTTGGGCATCCAGCGATATCCGCGTTCGGCGGGGTACCAGGTTGGTCCCAGACGATTCTGAAACATGGGATCGGATACATCGATGAAGTCGGGATGCCGATCGTTGTATTCCGCTGCTACATTTTTCAGATACTGCTGAGTTACGTCGCGCAGGCGCCGTCCCTCCAGGTAATAAACAGCGCCGCGGCCGTTGCGCAACATGGGCACGGCGTCATCTAGATTCACAAAGAAACGGGAGGTGTCGCAGGCCCATTCCGGATGCGGATCAATCACCTTGGCCGACGCGGGAACCAGGTAGGTGTGATAGAGGCCGAGAAGCCGGAACGGGTTATCGCAGAATCCGCTCCAGAACAGATCGTTGTCGATGCCGCCCAGGACGACGATTTCCCGGGGGTGCGTCTTTTGCTGCGCTTCCAATCCTTTGATCAGATATTTCAAGCGGCGGGAGTTGTTGTAATGATATTTCTCCGCCATGCGATCATCGGTGATGGCGAGAGTCAGATATCCAACGGCCAATACCGCAGCGGCTCCCAACAGGAGCGTGTGCCTGGTGGAAGAAATGGCCCAGGCCGCCAGGATGGCCAGCCCGATAGCCGGAACCATGACGTAATATTCGGTGAAGTGATTTTTGAACGGTAGCAACGGAAACAAAACGATTACGAACCAGGCCGCCAGAAACAAAGCCAGCCACTCGCCATGGCGCAATTTCCGGTACACGAAGACCGCCAACCCGGATGTTGCCAGCACGGTGAATCCGATGCCAAGCCAAAGCGGGCGCCAGTCCGGTTGGGAATCGCGCACAGCGCCGATCGCGAACGCCCAATATTTCCAGAGCATGGTGAACAGGCTGCCGCCGAAGTACATCTTGTAGTGTCCGTCAGTGGATGCCGGGATCAAGAACAGGTGAACCATCGTGAACAGGATGGATGGTATGAACAGATAGAGAGTTTTTCGAAAATGCTGGCGAGCGCAGCACAGTGCGTAGCCGGCCGCGATGGCCGGGTACACGACATTGAGTTCCAGCGCGCCGAATCCAAGCAGGAAAACCACCCATTGCCAGATCCAATATTTCCGACGGCCAGTGTCGATGTAAGCCAGGAACAAGCGAAAGGCCAGGAGAATAAAAAAAGCTTCGGCGATTTCGTTGTACGCGGAACTCCACATGATGGCCAGCGCGATTCCGGCGTTGGCTGTCCATAGCAGGGCGGCCAGGAATCCGGCGGTTGCCGATCCGGTGAGCCGGCGCGCGATCTGCATCAAGAGCGCGATGTTCGCGAACTGGGTTAGGAACACCCAGATTCGAAACGGCGGCGATTCCAGTCCGAAAACCGAACTGAAGAGCAGAAAGAACAACCGTTCGCTGAGCGTGCGAACGGTGCCCTCCGCCTGCGGGCTGAACAGAATGTGAATGAGATCGCGGGGACTGTGCAGTTCCAGCCGGAGCCCTAGCCATGCAAAGTCGTCGCCGAAAAACCAGATCTTCAGCGCCAGCCAATGCACCGCCAGGCAGAAGAGCATGGGCAGACCGTAGTAGAGGATTTGCCGGGACCGGGGGGACATTTAGGCTTGGGGCAGGCTAGCGACGGCGGCGAAGAAGTTGCGGTACAAACGGCTGGCAGGCCAAAGCGCCTGCCCCATGATCAATCCCCGCACTTCTCGACTTCCACCAGACAACTATAGAACGTCGGGCCGCCGCCGAGATCGGTGAGCCGGTCGGAGGTGAGAGCATTCACGTTGAGACCGTCCGGCGACAGCTTGTTCCAGCGGACGGAGGGCGCGCAAACTACGCCGGAACGAACCTCGCCATCCACTTCCGCCATAAGCGTACAACTGCCGCGGGAGTTGAACATCCGGACGCGGTCGCCACTCGCGATCCCGCGTGGCTCCGCATCGGCGCGATTCAGGAAAAGCGTGGAGGTCTGGCGATGCGTCCAGGTTTGATTACCGAAAGTGGAGTTCATGCTGTCGTGGCTTTTGGCGGAAATCATTTCGAGCGGAAATTTCGATCGTATTTCCGCCGCGCCCAGTCGCGACTCCGTGGGCGGTCGATAATCCAACGCCTCGGCATGGAATTCGCATTTGCCGGAGGGTGTGCCGAACCCGCCCTGAGCGAAGGGCAAGAATGGTTGTCCTTGGGGCGAGATCTTCAGCCGGACCGAATGCTCGCGATCCAGTTGCTCGAGGGTGATTCCTTTTACGAAAGGATGATCGGAATTGAGCAGAGTCCGGATCATGTCGTCTTCGGAATCTTGAAAACAGGTGTCCTCAAAACCTATTCGCTCCGCCAGCAAACGGAAGATTTCGACGTTCGACTTGGTTTCGCCTGGCGCCGGAAGGGCCGGCCGCGCCAGTTGCAGATAGTAATGGCCGTAGGCCAAATACAGATCGGTGTGTTCCAGGAAGGTGGTCACCGGCAGAAGAATGTCGGCATGATCGGCGGTGTCGGTCTGGAACTGCTCCAGCACCACGGTGAACAGATCGTCGCGGCACATCCCCTTTAACACCAGGTTCTGGTTGGGAGCGATGGCAGCTGGATTGGAGTTGTAGACGACCATCGCTTGCACCGGAGGATGATCCAGCGCGGTGAGCGCCTTGCCCAGTTCCGACATGTTGACGATGCGCGCCTCGCGGCCCAGCGGAGAACGCTGTTGAAGCTCGGCCATCTCCAGAGCGTCTTTGTTCAAACGGAAGGCCTGGCTGGTGGAGAGCTGCAAGCCGCCGCCCGTTTCTCGCCACGAACCAATCAGGGCGGGAAGCGCGGCAATGGCGCGGACGGCCGTGCCTCCACGCTCGCTCCGCTGTGTTCCATAATTCAGCCGGATGGTGGCCGGCCGGGTGGTGGCATATTCTCTGGCGAGCGAAACCACGTCGGCGCGATCAATTCCAGTGAGCGCTTCCACTCGTTCCGGCGGATACTTCGCCGCCAGTTCTTTCAGCGCGTCGAATCCCTCGGTATAGTTGGCGACATAATCGGCGTCGTGCAGATTTTCTCCGATGATCACGTGCATCAAGCCCAGAGCGAGCGCCAGGTCGCTGCCCGGAAAAATGCTGAAGTGTTTGTCGGAAAGCCGGCCGGTGCGATTTCGAACAGGATCGATGGTGTAAAAACGGGCGCCGTTTCGCCGCGCTTCCACGATAAAGGGCCACAGATGCACATTCGTTCCCAGAATGTTCGCGCCCCAGGCGATGATCAACTTGGACTGGCGGAATTGTTCAGGCTCAGTGCCATACCTGAAGCCGAGCGTCGCCATCAATCCCGCTCCACCCGCGGATGAACAAATGGTCCGATCCAGGCGTGACGCGCCCAACCGATGAAAGAAGCGCCGATCCATTCCGCCGCCGTTGAGCAGGCCCATGGTGCCGGCGTAGCTATAGGGCAAAATGGCTTCGGACCCGTATTCGGCCGCAATCTCTTTCAACCGGGCGGCGACAGTATCCAGCGCCTCATCCCAGGAGATCCGCTCAAATTTGCCTGCGCCTTTCGGTCCGGTGCGTTTCTGGGGATAAAGCAGCCGGTCAGCGGAATACTCGCGTTCCAGATACCGCGCAACTTTTCCGCATAGGAACCCGCGGGTGATGGGATGGGATGGATCACCCCGCAGCCGGCTGCCTTTGCCGCCGTCAACATTGATCAGCAGCGAGCAGCAGTCCGGGCAATCCAGCGCGCAGACTGAGTGGCGGACTTCAGGCATTTCTTTGATTATAGTCGGCAAGGCATCGGCATGCCAGTGGGAGGCAAGAACATTTCCCCTTACTTACGTGCTGGGCTACAAAACAGGATGGATGGCGAAGATTGGGGCAGCGAGTGTTACCGGGCCAGTGCAATTGCCAACAGCACCGCGCGTTGGGTCCCCTGCCAGGAATCGGTAGTGTCGAAAATTTCGTTCAGGGTGTGAACTCCCGATCCTGAGCCGCCGCCGCCGATGGTGATGGCCGGGATATTCATGTTCATGGGGACGTTGGCGTCGGTGGACGCTTCGCTCAGCCCTTCCACGATTCCCAGAGCGCGAGAAACAGCCAGAGCCGTGACGACAATGGGCGACGCTTCCGGAGTTTGCCCGGCGGGGCGAAGCCCTACCAGTTCGGGCGCGGCGCTGACCTTGCCGCGGTTGTTCCAGCGCTGGTTTTCTTCTTCCACCGCGGCCTGGACGGCGCCCAGGAATTCCTGGTTGAGTGTCTTCAAGGACGAAGGGTCGGTGGAACGCATATCCACTTCCATCCACGCCTCGGAAGGAATGGAGTTGACCGACGTGCCGCCTCCCACGCGTCCTACATTGAACGTGGTTTTTGGATTGGCGGGTACTTTGAAATCGGAGATTTTGGCAATGGCGCGGCCCATGGCTTGAATGGCGTTGGCTATCCCGAAGGCGCCGTAACTGTGTCCACCGGGGCCTTTGAAAGTCACGCGATAGCGCATGCTGCCGACACCGATATTGACGATGCCCAGGCCGTTTCCATCCACGGAAATAAACTTGTCGATCTGGCCCGCCATGCTTTCGGAGAAAAGAGTCTTCATGCCGCGAAGATCTCCCAGGCCTTCTTCACCAACATCCGCGACGAAGGTGATGGTGCCCGGCGTTTGGACCTTGGCCTCATCCAGAGCCTGTATTGTTGCCCGCATCACAGCTAGCCCGCGGCAATCGTCACCGATGCCCGGACCTTTCAAAACCGGGCCCTGGCGTGATACCTTCACGGCTGTTTCTTCGGGAAAAACAGTATCGAGATGGGCGCTGAAAACCAGGTTAGGCCGCGCGGATAAGCCGGGCCGCTTACCGATTACGTTACCGGCCTTGTCTATGCGAACATCTTTGAGGCCAAGATTCAGGAAAAGCTGTTTCAGCTCCAGCCCGCGTTGGCTTTCGTGGAAGGAAGGCGCTGGAATTTCGCAAATCCGGATTTGGTGTTCGATGGTCTGCGGCTCATTTTTTCGCGCGGCGTCGAGCGCGGCCTTTACCGATGGATCTTTCAACAATACTGCGGGATCTTGAGCGAAGACAGCGGCGGAGAACAACAGGAGCAGATTAGTTCGCACTGTCCTGATTATCGCGTGGAAAGGCACCGGCTCCCTTTAGAAGCTGTGAAAGAGTCGGTTCGCAGGCGAAAGCGCCTGCGCCACTGAATCGTAAATCCTTGTGCGTCAATGTGGGGCAGACGCTTCCGTCTGCCAACCCGGCGTGCTTCCCGATTTTTTCACAGCTTCTTACGGCGGCGGTTCGGAAAGCAAGCGCTCCAGCGTGTGCCGCACCTCGGATGGCGAATATGGTTTGGTAAAGAACGCGTTTGCGCCCAGCTGGGCAACGCGTGTAGGTACGCGCGGATCGCTGTCTCCGCTGATCACCAGAATGGGCAGGGAAGAACGCCACGGACCGCCGCGCACGGCTTCGATCAATTCGAAACCATTCATCAGCGGCAGGTGCAGGTCAGTAACCAGCGCGCTCACATCGTTCGCGTCCAACCATTCCAATGCTTCTTCGGCGCTGGTTACCGATCGCACGGCGAGATCGGGAACCTTCGTGAGAGCCATCTCCAGCGTCTCCCGGCAAAGCTCGGTATCTTCAACGATCAGCACGATGCGAGCCATGGAAGTTTACGGCAGAAAGCGGTAGCCGACTCCATGAACAGTAAGAAAGTGGCGAGGGACGCCGGAATCCGGCTCCAACTTGTGCCGCAGCCGGACCACGTGAGCATCCACGGTTCGCGTGTTGGGTAAGGAATCATATCCCCACACCGAGTTCAGAATCATTTCACGCGTCAGCGCGCGGTCGGGATTTTGCAGGAAGAATGTCAGCAGATTGTACTCCGCCCGCGTCATTTTCAATGGTTCGCCGCGTTTGGAAACCACGCGCCTGGTCAAATCCACTTCCACGTCGGCAAACCCCATCACCTTGGTGTCTTCGGGCGCAGCGCGGCGCAACACGGCGCGGATGCGGGCCAACAACTCGCGCGCGCCGAACGGCTTCACCACATAATCGTCGGCGCCGATTTCGAGCAACTGTACTTTATCCATCTCGCCGCACAAAGCGCTCAGGACAATCAGCGGCGTGGTGCTTCCGGCAGCCCGCAGCCGTTTGCACACTTCCTGGCCGCTGAGGCCGGGCATCCGCAGATCGACGAGAATGAGGCCGGGCTTCAACTCCACCGCCTGATTGAGGCCGCTCGAGCCGTCGCCCGCCAGTACCGCGTGAAATCCTTCTTGCTCCAGCATCACGCCGATGGTGTCGCGCAGGCTGCGGTCATCGTCGATCACCAGAACAGTTTGCATGTCCACCGAAATTGTAACCCCGCATTAGGCGATGCAGACGGGCGGACGATGGTTTTTACAACAGTTTTACAAGAAATGCACCGACTCCCTTACGGTCGTGGTTCGGTAACGGGACGCGGGGGTGGTGGGAACAATATGGCGCGCATCTTGCGCGCAAATTCCGCTTCAGAAAATTGAGCGGCCCATGCCCGGAGCTCTCGCGGCTGAACCTGATTCTCACGTTGCTCCCAACGCTCCACGGCCTCAAGCAGCGATGCGTCCGTGGCTTCCGGAAAAAAAATACCGCCCAGCGGTTCACTCATCGGTACCGTCTCCAACGCGCCACCTCGGCCCAATGCGATCACCGGTTTTCCACTCGCTAAAGCTTCTACTGCCGTTATTCCGAAATCCTCTTCACCCGGCATCAGGAAGGCCCGGCAGCGCGAATACAAATTGCGTAGCTCGCCATCGGCGGCCTTTCCGCAAAACTCGATGTTCGCATTCGCGATTCGGCGCAGTGCTTGGTACTCCGGCCCGTCTCCCACGATGCGGAGCTTGCGTCCGGTAGCCGCGCAAACTCGTATGGCCGAATCCAGGCGTTTGTATGCCACCAGCTCCGAGACGATCAGGTAATAATCTTCAGCGGGCTTCCAGTAGAACGTCTCAACAGCTACGGGCGGCGAAACCACCTGCGACTCGCGGCGGTAGGTCTTCCAAATCCGGCGCTGCACGTTTTCGCTATTGGCGACAAAATCATCCACTCGCGCCGCTGACGCATAGTCCCACAGCCGCAGATAGTTCGCAAACGGAGTCATCAGCGCGCGCTTCCGACGCGAGTGCGTCCAGTCGTTACGATACGCGGGATACAAGTCCCACAGGTATCGCATGGGAGTGTGGCAATAACAGACATGCCGGGTGGTGGAGGGAACAATCACACCCTTCGCCGGACCGGATTCGCTCGAAACAACAAGATCGTAATCCCGGAGGTCGAAACTTTCCAGCGCCATCGGCATGAAGGGGAGAAGTGAGCGGTAGTATTTCCGGATTGGCTGCAGAAAAGAAGCTTTCACGCGATGCGAACGAATTTCGGGCGACACCGCATCGGGATCGTAAAATAGCGTGAAAATATCGGCGTCCGGCAGCAGGCGGCACATTGCCTCAACCACCTTTTCGCCGCCGCGCCAGTTCAGCAGCCAGTAATGGACAATGGCCGCGCGCATGGAAACTTTGCTCTCATTGACTATCGTAGGAAGTATGCCATGCTTGGCTGACGCATGAATCGGCCGTCTGAGTACAGGCGCGAAGCGATCGCGCTGCGCTCCACCAGTCGGCGCATGCTGGCCGACACGGCGACCGTGGGCGGGTGGACCGCTGCCGTTAAAGTGGCCGGCGCCGTCAAGGTGATCCTGGCAGCGCGCCTGTTCGGCGCCGGCGATGCCATGGACGCGTTTCTGATCGCGTTTCTTCTGCCCGCGTTTTTCATGGATATGCTGGCCGGCCCGCTGGATTCGGCGCTGATTCCGGCTTTGATCGATCTGCGCCAGAAGCAGGGAAAAGCCGCGGCGGAAGAGCTTTATTCGAACGTGCTGGCGGCCGCGGGCGCGGCATTTGTTATTGCCGCTCTGCTGGCTGCGGCCGTTTCCGGCCTGGTGCTTCCATTGCTTGCTCCCAGCTTCTCACCCGAAAAGCTGGCGTTAACCGAGCGCCTTCTATTGGTGATGATCGCGGTGGTGCCTTCTAGCAGCCTGGCGGCCACCTGGCGCGCCGTGCTGAATTCCGAGCATCGATTCGCGTACTCGGCCGCCGTACCGCTCATCACGCCCATCGCTTGCATCGTGGCCCTGGTAGCCGAAGGGAAGCACTACGGCGTGATGGCGCTGGCGATCGCCACCCTGGCCGGTGGAACGCTTGAGGCCATCGCCGCCGGGATCGGCGTTAAGCTGGCCGGATATCCGATGGCGTTGCGTTGGGAGGGTGTCACGGCGTCGCTGCGGCAGGTGGCGGATCAATACGCTCCGGTGGTGGCGGTGACGCTGGTCATGACCGGAACCTCGCTGGTGGATCAAGGCATGGCGGCCAGGTTGGGATCCGGCAGCGTGGCGGCATTGAACTACGGCACACGCTTGTTGGGTGTGCTGATCGTGATCGGCCCTACCGCGGTTGGAACAGCGGTGTTACCGCACATCTCCGTGGGCGCCATGCTTAGCGATCCGGGCGTGCTGCGGCGGACCTTGCGAACCTACGGCCTGGCCATCCTGGCGGTGATCTTGCCCGTCACCGCGGCGCTGATGTATTTCTCAGAGCCCATTATTCGAGTTGCGTTTCAACAAGGCGCATTCAGCCAGCAAGCCACGCATCTGGTATCGATGGTGCAGAGGGCGTCGTTGTTGCAGTTGCCCATCGCCGTCTTGTTAGCTCTCGAAATCCGTTTGACTTCGGCGTTCAAAGCGAACCGCCTGCTGTATCGCGTGGCGGCGCTGAGCCTGGCGCTCACGCTGGTGCTGGACTACGCGTTCATGCGCTGGTGGGGCGTAGTGGGAATCGCATTGGCCGGGTTGGCGATCCGCCTTGTTTCCGGGTTGTACCTTTCTTGTAAAATCTCGCTGGCGCGCACCGGAAGCGCTGGCATTCAGCCGCGCGATCAAGTAATCTGACAACGAATGGCCGAGAAAAGCATTTTGGAAATGGTGCTGCCCGATCCCGTGCTTTCCTCGTTCGATCTTCCCTTGCGCGCGCGATTTCACCCTTTTGGATTCCCGCTCGACCTGGCCACGAATTCGGATGACGTGATGCAGGCCGCGGTGGAGGGATGGGGACCATTCGCGACGCAATTCGATGCCGCTCCTGCTCGATTTCATCTGGCTGTGGCTCCAGAAGGGAGCGAGCCGTTACCGACGCAGTCGATTGTTCGTTCGCGCGAGCACCTTATGTTCTCCGTGGCCAACGCCGAGAATTTTATGGTCTGCGATTTCCAACAGAATTTTGGTTTCGGCTGGACTACTGCAGCGATCGCGGCCGATCACGCCGTGATCCGCTACCGGTTTCTCACCGCGGGCGGGCTGACGCTGATTGAGCAGCAATCCGGCGCCTCGCTGCACTGTGGATTGGTGGTTCGCGATGGAAGCGGTGTTGCGCTTATGGGAGACAGCTTGGCTGGAAAGAGCACGCTGTCCTATGCCTGCGCGCGCGCCGGGTGGACATTCGTATCGGACGATGCCGCGCTGCTGGTGCGCGGCCGTTCTGACTGTTACGCGGTGGGTGACCCCTATACGCTCCGTCTTCGCGAAGATGCCGGCCGGTTTTTCCCAGAGCTGCAGCATCGGGTGCCGTTGAAGCGGGGAAACGGCAAGGTGGGCCTCGAAATATTTACCAGCGAACTGCCCATTCAATACACGCCCGGCTGCTCTATCGATCACATTGTTTTCCTCAATCGGAATGAGCAGGGACCGGCGCGCATCCGGCGTTATCCGAAAGACGACGCGCTCGAGTGGTGCGGGCGTTACGTGACATTTGGAACTCCCGAGACGCGCCAATCGCAATTGCGATGCTATCAGCGATTGCTGAGCGCGGGCATATGGGAAATGCGTTACAGCGATCTTGACGACGCGGTTGCGCGGTTGGAGCAGCTGGTGGATTCCGGAGATTAAATAGCCATGACAAAACCCGACCGGCTATGCCGGTTTATCTTGTTGCTTGCCGCGCTGGTATTTCTCGCGCTGCTGCTGGTGCTGGCGCTTCCCATGGAAGCTCAAGTCTGAACTGGTTCGCCTCAGTTGTTCCCGCTTACGCCAGCGCGGTGATGGCTGCGCTGCGCTTTTCATCGCCGGAATTCGGTCCGCTCGAAAAGCTCACCGAAAAAGAATGGAAGAAAGCTCTCCACTTCTGCGATCGCACTCAGTTGACTCTTTGTCTGGGCTTGAGGTGCGGCGAGCATTTGCCGGAATGGGTGCGCACCCGCATCGATGACAACCTGGCGGCCAACCAGGCGCGCTGGCAGCGAACTAAATGCACGTATCGGGAAGTTGCGTCCGTATTTGCGCCGGCTGGCCTCGAATTTCTGGTGTTAAAAGGTTTCACTCACTACCCGCGTTTTGTGGATGACCCTGGCCACCGTCCCCAGGGCGATCTGGATCTGCTCCTTCGTCCGGAAGAGGTCTCGCGTGCGTTCGACCTTGCCTTGGGGTTGGGCTACCAGCCCATCACGGAGCATTCGCGTCCCATCGATCACCTGCCCATGATGATTCGCAAAACCGGTTGGCAATGGCGCGGGGATTTCTTTGACGCCGAAAGCCCCGTATCCCTGGAGCTGCACTTCCGGCTCTGGGATGAATCCACCGAACGATTCGAGCCGGGAGGGTTAGACGAATTTTGGAATCGCCGCCAGCCGCGTGAACTTGAGGATCTGCGTTTCATCGCGTTCCATCCCGCCGACGAGCTGGGCTACGCCGCTCTTCATGCGCTCCGGCATTTGCTGCGCGATGGCGTTCGTCCTTTCCATGTGTATGAGCTGGCCTGGCATCTCCATCACTCCGCCGAAGATGCATCATTCTGGTGCACCTGGGCGGAATTGCATGATCCATCGCTGCGCCGGCTGGAAGCGATCTGCTTCTCGCTGGCCCAGCACTGGTTCGATTGCCGCGTATCCGGCGTGGTTCAAGAGGAGATCCGCCGGCTGCCTTCCGATGTTTCGCGCTGGATGGACCTGTACTCCGCGTCGCCATTTACGACGCGATTTCGACCCAACAAGGACGAGCTGTGGCTACACTGGGCGCTGCTCAATTCACGCTCCGCGCGCTGGAACATTTTGCGCCGCAGGCTACTTCCGGAGCAGTTGCCCAACATGCTGGACGCCGTCCACGTGCCGGGGCAAGAACTTACCTGGCGCAATCAACTTGGCAGCCATTTTCGAATCGCGGCCTACTTAGCGTCGCGAGCCTGGCATCACGTTCGTGCCCTGCCGGCGGTGGGTTTCAGCGCTATTCGCTGGTTCTGGCCGGGGGCTGGCCTCGGCCGTCAGTTCTGGCGATTCTTCTTCGCCGAAGCGTTTTTCGACTTCGGCATGTTCGTTTTCTTCTTCCTCTACAATCTTTACCTGCTCCAACTGGGGTTTCACGAGGACTTCCTCGGTTTGATGGCGGGCGTTATGACCGCCGGGAACATCGCCGGATCGCTTGCGGCGGTGATGGCCATGCAGCGCTTTGGAATTCGGCGAACGTTGTTGGTTTCGTTCACCGTCACTGCCGCGCTCGCGGCTTTGCGGGCTTACGTTACGTACCCGCCGGCACTCCTGGGCTTGGCGGCTGTCGCGGGCTTGGCCTCGGCAGCTTGGCCGGTGGCTTATTCGCCGGCCATCACGCAACTGACCACGGAAAAGAATCGGCCGTTCGGGTTCAGCTTGATATGTTCCGCTGGAATATCCATTGGAATCGTCGGAGGGCTTGTGGCGGGAAGGCTGCCCGGTTGGATTGCGCGTTTGCACTTGGCCTCGGCAGGTATTGAATCCTACCGCCTGTCTCTATTCGCAGGCTGCGCGTTCGTTCTACTCGCCCTCGGGCCGCTCTCCGGCGTAAAATTCGGCGATGCGCAGCCCAGCGAGAGAAAGCTGCATCGGCCCAGCCCAATGCTGCTGCGGTTTTTGATCTGCATGGCAGCCTGGAACATTGGAACCGGAACATTGAATCCGTTCTTCAACGTATTTTTCGCGCAGCGGGTGCACTTGCCGGTGCAGCAAATCGGCTACGTTTTTGCGGCGGCACAAGTGGCGCAGGTTGGCGCGATTCTGCTGTCGCCTTTGGTATTCCGTAAGTTCGGACTCACGCGCGGCATCTCGGGCATGCAGTTGGCCACGGCATTGGCACTCGGAAGCCTGGCGGTAGCCGGTGGGCGAATCTTTGCGGCGGTTGGATACTCGGCGTACATGATGTCTCAGTACATGAGCGAGCCTGGGCAATTCACGCTGCTGATGGAATCCGTGCGAGCGCCGGAGCGCAACAGCGCTTCCGCGCTGAACTTCCTGGTATCGTACGCCGGTCAAGCCATTGCCGCGGCTGGAGCGGGTTGGCTGCTGGCGCACGCCGGTTATCCGCCGGTAATGGTTCTGGCGGCAATTATCTGCGTGCTGGCGGCGATTCTATTTCGCGTGCTGCTGGCCGATCCGAAACCAAACGCTCCATCACCGCCGTGATGTTTTTCCGGTAGGCGTCCACGGTGTACTTGGCCTCCCATTCGTGTCGCGCCAGGCTGGCCACTCTCCGCAACGGCTGGTGGCCGTGCCCAATGATTTCGCGGATGCGCGCCGCCAACGCCTCGGCTGTTCTTTCGCGCACCAGGAACCCGGTCTCGCCGTCCGTGATCACTTCCGGTATTCCGCCGACCGCAAAAGCGACGACGGGCACGCCCGCCGAAAAAGCTTCCAGCATAACGCGCGGCATGCCCTCCGCCTTGGATGGGATCGCCAGCAGGTCCAATTCAGCCAGCACCGGCACAACATTGTCCCGCCATCCCAGTAAATCCACCGGCAAAGAGCCGGCATGGTTCCGCACCATTCCGAAATAATCGCTTTGGGGGGAAGCCGGTGTCCCGCAGATGACGAATCGCACGTCTTTGAATTCGCGTGCCAGGATGGCCGCGGCGCGCAGGAACTCCAACTGTCCCTTCTCAGGGCTGATGCGGCCGATCATCCCGATGCGCCATCCAGCATCGCGGTTCTCGCGGACACTCATGCCGGGCGTGCCATTCGCAATCACGGTCAACTTGCTGGCTTTAACGCGGGGAGCTACGGCCCGGGCGCAAGCGACTACCGCGGCATTCATCCGGTGGAGGCTGCAGGCCGTCAGCCAACTCTCCAGCCCACTTGGTACGCTGCTGTGCGCGTGGAACAAAACCGGCGCGCGGTCACCAAAGGCCAGCGCCGCGCCGGCCAGCAGCCGCGGACCGTTCACGTAAAGTAAATCGAATTTCAGCGGGCGCAGCACGCCTGCTTGCCCTCGCACGTCTCGCGCGAATCGGAGCATGTCGGCAGCGCTCTTCCTGCCTGATTGATAGGGCCCGCAGGGAATCTGGTGAACGTGGACGCCGCGCGCGCGTAACAGATCCAGCAGCGGCCCATCGCCGGGCAGGGCAGCCGAAGCGCGCCAGTCCCGCGCCTCCAGCTCGGGCAACAGATCGAGGAGACAGCGCTGCGCTCCTCCCAGTTCGCTAAATTGATCGAGAAACAGAACGTGCATGCCGTCGCTCCCACGTCCCCGAGCCCACCGCCAACGCCAGGACGAACAGATACACCGGCAACACGCGCCAGTAAGTCAGCAGATCGGCCGAAAACATCTGCACCGCCTGGCCGGCCCAGAAGCAGAACATCCAGGTTCCGCAGAACGATCGCACTGGATCGGAGGAACGCGATGCGCGATGGGCAGTCACTAAGATGGCAATATTCAGCGCCACAACCGCTGCAAATCCCGCGATGCCGGTTTCCACCAGCAGGCTGAGGTAGGTGTTATCGCCAATCGCTTTGTTGCCGATGAAGGTGGAGTAGGGAAGCGTCTTGTATCCGATGCCCAGCAGCAGGTGCCAGGGTTCAGCCGCGATGAAATTCCCCAGCATGCGCCAGCTTTCCAGGCGCCCGGACATCACCTGGTTCGGAGCCTCCCAGAAATATTCGAACGCAACCAATACCCGCTGCCAGTAAAGTCCGGTGAAGACAGGGAACGCGAATGAGAGCATGGCAGCGGCGCCGGCGAAGGAGATGGCCGATGCCGGCCAACAAGCGCCGCCAGCGGATGCGATCGCGGTGCAGCCAGAGCAGCACCAGCAGAGCAACCGCCAGATTCAGCAAGCGACGCACGGGAATAGGAAAGCACCAATGCGCCGGCGAGCGAAATTCCACCGGCGAACATGGCCGGGCGCGAAATTGGTTGCGCGTCGCGTGGGCGGAAGAGCGCTACCGCAATCATCTCCAGGAAAAACGCGCAGAGATTCCCCAGCGTACTGGCTTCGTAGAACACTCCCTGGGCCCGCCGAAAGACGCCGCTCTCAATCCATATGAATTGTTGTGCATATCCAGCTGGAGCTGGGAACTGAAAGTAGAAATCCACACAAGCGAACAAAGCCGAGAGGGACGCTGCCCAGAACAGCCAGCGAATCGCGCGCAGAGATTGCCGCTGATTTAAGGCCCCCGGTCCGTCGCGCACATACAGGAATGTGTAAACCGAGATGCCGAACAGCAGCACCCGGGCCAGGCTGGCCGCGGCAACCACTGGGCCCGAATATATGGCGGCCATGCTTACGCTGGCGAGAAAAATCGCCAAAAGCGTCAGGAGGGTCGTGGCCAGCGAAGTCGGCCCGAAAACGCCATTCGTGAATTCTGCAGCAGACCCACTAACAATCCAGCCGCGGCGAACAGCACGGCTATGTGGGGTCCGGAATCTGCCGAGCGCGATGGGCAATGGCGGCAGCAGCAGCGCGCCAAATAGAAACAGCGCCAGCCATCCGTTGGGCAGCGCGAAGCAACGATCCAGGCAATTGGGATGGCGATAAGCGGCGCGCAAAGGGCTGCTTTGGTCGCCCATCCCGAGGAGAGCGCCACCGCGGCCGCATACAGACCCAGAACCGCCCAGCCAACAACTGCTGGCGCTGAATTCGATGCGGCGGTTGGGTTCATGCGCGCATCCCGCGCGCCACAGTGGGTTCAAAGCCAACGGCCCGGCGCCGCAGCACAAACGCGAAGCTCAGATAAATGATGGATGCGGCCAGCGCCAGCAGCACTGCCGCCGCTACGTTGAGTGGAATGTTGGGGGAGCTGGGCCGTTGCGGAACTATTCCTGGATCCATCACGCGCAGCCGCTCCCCGCGGCTTCCCGCCGCCGCGCGAAGTTCCCGAAGATGCGTTTCGGCCGCTTCGGAGGCGGTTTGCGCCGATTTCAGTTCGTTCTGCGAAGCCTCCCGTTTCGCGCCTCGGCTGGCCATGGTGGAGCTTAGGTTCCGGATGGCTCGATCGAGCTCCTGCAATCTTTTCTCCAGCACCCCTACCCGCGCCCGCTCCGCTTGCAATTGTTCGCGGGCAAATTCGTGAATCCGATTTCCCCTGTTCCTGATATTCGGCGATGTTCGCTTGCGCGTCCACCAGTTGCTGCCGCAGCTTGCCCTGCTGCTCCACGCTGGAATCCAGTTCACCTTGCAGCGCTTCCACGGGTTCCCGCACCGACAAAGTAGTCCAAGCCTGTTGCGCTTCGGCCAGCCGGCGCGCGGATGCCGCTGCCTGTTTCTCAGCGTCATCGATAAATTCGCGGTCGGCATCCAGGCTCTCTTCGTGGCTTAACGCCACAGTCTCATCGGCCAGATATTGCGCTACATTTTGCGCCAACTTTGGGTCGGCGCAGCGTCACGCTGATTTCCATGATCTTCGTGTCGCGTAGCTTGGTGACCTTCAATACGTCCGCGTTTCAGCGACTCGATGGGCCGCGCCGCGCCGCCGGTTTCCTGGAGATGAAACTTCTCCGCGGCGCGCGCAAACAGGCTGTCGCTATCGGCAAAACTCTCATAAGTTTTCAAGGACTCCAAATACATTGGACTAATGACGATGGCGGTTCGCGCATCCGTGTTGCCCGGAGGTTCAATCACGATGCTGGCCGTTGCCGTGTAGCGTTTTGGCATCAGCAGACTTAGCGTGAGTGACAATAGCCAGCGCCACTCCGCATGCCGCTGCCAGCCACGCGCCAGCGCTTGCCGCAGATAATCGACGTACTCAAAAGCGTCAAATGACTGGTACATGCGATTCCTTGAGAAACCCTTGGCAGCTGAATGCCGCCACGGGCTCGTTAGGCTGATTCATATGCGCCTTCTTGTGCCGTTGATTGCGGCACTGGTCCCGCTCGTGATGACACCCGGCGCTGCTCGCTTATTTCGATGTTACGCCCAAAATTGCGTTTCTTCTAATCGGCACGGCGCTAATTTTGTCATATCGGGCGGAGAACGTTCGCAACGTTAGTGCCATTTTTCGTGCGCGCGATTGGCCGTTGGTGGGTAGCCATGCTGGCCGCGCAATGGCTGGCCAGCGCGATAGCAACGGTGTTTTCAACACATCCGGCGCTCTCCCTCAACGGCGGCAACTGGCGGCGCTTCGGGCTGATCCCGGAAACCGGGCTGCTACTGTTCGTGCTGCTTGCCGGGGCGTGGCTCGCCGAGGATTGATCGTGAAAATATTCGGGCTCTTTTAAGGGCCAGCACCGCCGCCGGCGCGCTGGCCGGGCTTTACGGAATTGCGCAGTATTTCGGGTGGGACCCGCTCATGCCGGCGAAAGCGTACCAGGCAGGAGAAGGTCCCTTCACCATCGTTCGGCCGCCTGGGACGCTCGGTCATGCCGATTATTTCGCGGCGTGGCTCGGGATTGTTGTGTTCTTCAGCGTGGCTCTGGACCGCATGGAAGAAAAACGATGGCTGAAAGTTTCCGCTCTCACGGTAACCGGCGTGGCGGTTTTCGCCATCGTGCTGAGTGGTACTCGCTCAGCGATGCTCGGCTTGCTGATTGGCGGAATTGTTTTCGTCATCGCCGGCCGTCCGCGCATTGGCGTCCGCACTGTGGCCGTTTCGCTGGCTTGCCTGGTTGGTTTTTCTTTATTCTTTGTCTCCACTCCCGGGGCGAAGCTGAGAGCGCGACTGCATTGGTCTATCGAAGATCTCCGTGGCGGCGCGCGGCTGTTGCTATGGCGGGATTCGCTGCAGATGGCGGCGAATCGCCCGGTCCAGGGTTTCGGCCCGGAGACGTTCATCACTGAATTTCCGCGCTTTGAATCTCGCGGCTTGGCCCGCGCTTATCCGGATTTTTATCAGGAATCGCCGCACAATATGTTTCTGGATGCTCTAACCAGCCGAGGCATTATCGGTTTGTTGCCGCTATTGGCGCTGTGCGGATTGGCGGGCTGGGCGGCGCTCCAACTGCTGCGCCGCCGCGATGCTGTGGCAGCGCCGTTGGCGGCTGCGCTGGCCGGTAGTCTGGTATGCCAGCAGTTCAACGTGTTCATTGTTCCAACCGCGCTGTATTTTTATCTGTTGGTCGCGATTCTGATCGCCACCGCTATTTCACCAGCCGCGCCGGAACGCGCCAACCCCCGATGGTACATCCCGGTGGCCTTCGCCGCCGCTATTTTGTTCACTGTTTTCGCAGTGCGGCTACTTGTGGCCGACGCCGCGCTGGCGAGTGCAGATCGCCGGATCGCAGCCGGAGATGTAGCACAAGCGGCCCAAGCTTACCGACGAGTCCTGCAGTGGCAAACCGGCGGAGCGGGATCCGACCTGCGCTACTCTCGCGCCATGCAACAACTTTCTGTTCACGCCCCACTATTCGCTTCTACCCTGTTGGCTCGCCAAGAGGCGGTAAAGGCCGGCATCTCCGCTGCTCGAACGGCGGAAGATCGCGCCAACGCCTGGTACAATTTGGCAACCATATTCGCAGCGAGTAACGACGCGGTCAGCGTGGAGCGCAGCTTGCGCAACGCCATCGCCTGGGCGCCCAACTGGTTCAAGCCCCACTGGACCCTGGCGCAACTGTTGGAGCTGGAAAAGCGGCACAATCAGGCGCTCACGGAAGCGGCCGAAGCTGCCGAATTGGACGCTGGGCACGATCCGGAAGTCACGGAAACGTGGAAACGCCTGCAGACAATCCAACGCGCGCCGTGAGCTTTCACAAATATTTTACGATCTGCTCATTGCCCGGATCGCGAGGCTCGCACATACTGGACATAGGTGACCTACATGAGACTAGATGCGCGACTAACTGCCGTGCTGATATTTTTGGCCCTTACCGGCATAGCGGTGGCTCAGCCCACCGTTGGCGGTATCGTGAATGGGGCCAGCTTCGTTCCAGGGCAGGCGATCGCGCCGGGCTCGCTATTTTCGATTTTCGGAACCAGTCTGGCCGCGGCCCCGGCCGGCGCCTCCACCGTTCCTCTCTCTACCACGCTCGGCGGCGTGACCGTAAAGTTTGTCAGCGGCAGCACTACCGTCGATGCGCCGCTGCTGTATTTGCAGTCGAACCAGATTAACGCGGTAGTGCCTTGGAACCTGGTGCCGGGTAGCGCCACGGTCACGGTCACAAACGGCAACAAAGCCTCGGCGGCGGCGCCCGTCACGATAGGAGAATTCTCACCGGCTATTTTCGCCATCGGAACCATGGGCGCTATTCAGAACGTGGATGGATCGCTAGCGCAGCCCACCGGCAGCATCCCCGGCCGCACCACACACCCGGCCGCGATTGGTGACGTTGTAATTATCTACGCTACCGGCTTGGGGCCAGTGACCACCACACCGGCCGAGGGCGGCACTCCAAGTGAAACCACCGACACGCTGCACAAGCCGTTTGTGGGCATTGGAGGCATCAGTTCGGTAATTCAGTTCTCCGGTCTCAGTCCGCAATTCGTGGGCGTCTATCAGTTGAACGTGGTCGTTCCGAACGTAGCGCCGGGAGACACGGTTCCAGTTTTCCTGTCGCTGGGCGGAATTTCGAGCCCGAAGCTGAGTATGGCAGTGTCCCAGTAACTTTCTAATCTTCAATCTGGATCGACGGGCCCTTCTTGCTGCTTTCCTGAGCGGCCCGCCGCTCCACTTCGTGGGCGATTGCGACGAAGGGCGCCCCGGCGTCTCCCAGAGTTACCGGACTACCTGAATCTCCACCCACCCGCACCGCCGGATCAAGCGCCAGCTCACCCAGGAAGTGAACGTTCATCGTCTCCGCCGTTTTCCTTCCTCCGCCATGGCTGAATACGTCGATGCGTTCCCGGCAGTGCGGACACTCCAGATAGCTCATGTTTTCCACCAGGCCGAGGATCGGCACGCGCACCTGCAGGAACATGTGGATGGCCTTGCGCGCGTCTTCGAGCGAAACATCGGAGGGAGTGGTCACCACCACCGCGCCGGTTAACGGAGCCGTCTGAATCAGCGTAAGCTGCACGTCGCCGGTTCCGGGCGGCAGGTCGATGATAAGGTAGTCCAGCTCGCCCCAATCCACACCGCGCAGGAACTGCTGGATCACGCTATGCAGCATGGGGCCGCGCCACACCAGCGGTTTGTCGCCGGGATTCAGAAATCCCATGGACATGATGCGCACGCCGTTTTTCTCGATGGGTTGAATGCGCTCGCCGATGGCGCTTGGCGCGGTGCGCACGCCCATCATGAGCGGAACATTGGGACCATAAACGTCCGCGTCCAGGAGGCCAACTTTGTGCCCCAGCTTGGCCAGCGCGATAGCCAGGTTCACCGAGACCGTGGTTTTCCCGACCCCGCCTTTCCCCGAACCGACTGCGATCAGATTCTTGACGCCCGGTATCGGGAGCTTCGGCTGTTCCGCTTGCGCTACGTTTGGACCCATCAGTTCGATCTTAGAACATAGTCCCATTCCTGCGTGGCGCGTTCGCGAAGTTTCGGAACATCCTGATCGAGAAGAAAGCCTTGTTCCACCAGTTTCCGGGCCGCGGCGGTGATGCGATCCAGATAATCGCCCTGGTTCGGATAGCGCTCTTCAATGGAGATACGCGGATCTTTTCGTTGCTCCCGCTCCGCCTTGCTCAGCGGAAAGGGAATCCACGATCCAGCCATGCTATACAGTTCTTCCGGCGCGCCGATATTCCTGCTGCGCAGGTTCCAACCGGTGTAAGAAGCCAGCGGCACTTGCACCTCCGGCATCCTGATTCCTGAAGTTTCGTTGCCGTCCTGATCCACTTGCGGAATCAACGTCGGGTAGGGCGGACCCGCTTTCGGCGGTTCCACCGAAAAGTCCAAGCGGTACGCTTCCCGCTTAATGGTAGGGATCTCTACGCCAGGGATCTTGGGAAAAGCGTAAGCGCCCAACGCCACCAACTGGTCTTTCGCGATGCGCGGATATTCGGAAGCGGGTGGCTCTTTCCCATCCTTGAGCCAGGCCTGCATGGCCAGAAGCAGGGCCCGCAGTCCGGGGCGGTAATCGATCACGCCGGTGGGATTTTGCGCATCGGCCCGACGCGGCGGAATGGCGCCGGGCCCATGTTGCGATCCGGCGAAGAAGTATACGCGCGTGTCTTTCGCCAGCGGCGCATCATGCTTACCGTCGGGCGAGGTATGAATCAGCGACGCAGCGCGCCCCCAGTATTCGTACGAACCATTCGTGTAGAAAATCTTGGGCGCCACATTCGCGGCTACAGCCTTTGCCAGCAGTCCATCGTTATCGGTGAAAGGCGGAATGTCTACCGGGTAAAAGATGTTGTAGAAAGGATGCCCGTCGCGCGATGGCTGCGCGAATCGGGCGTTGAAGCTGCCGCGCCCCGCACCCGCAACGACAGCCCATACGCCGTCGAAGACGCGCGCGTTGTTCTCATCCTGGTTGAAACCGTCGTACAGGAAACTTCTGAGGAAGCGGCCGCTCTGCGAGATTCCAAAGCCGATGGCGCGCTTAATGTAATTGTGCTGGTCCGCCTTCATGTAGGAAACCATGTCGCGCACCGCCGCGGGCCCCAGGCCAGCCAGCACCGGATCTTTCGCCTGGTAGATCACGTCGTAAATCTTGCCCGGCTCAAATCCGTCTTCCATGGTGACGTGCGTGGCGTCGGAAAACTTCCACTTGCTTCGCGCGATGGTGCGGCGCTCGCCATTTATCGTGTCGCGCACCAGCAGCTTGTTCTCCGCGTAGTTCGGATCGGCGACAGGGTAGCCAATCTGGGCGCGATCCCCCAGCGAGATCGTAGTGACGCGCTTGTCACCTTCCCATTCCGAGCGCACCATTCTAAAAATGGGTTGGCCGTTGTTGGTGGCAACGGGAGCGTAAAGCCGCAACAGTTCCTTACCCGGCGGAACGTCGAACTCCCACCCGACCCAGACCAGCGTGAATCCATGTTCCAGCAGGAAGTTATCTCCGGCCTGGAATGTGCCCAACAGAGCCTTGCCGCCGCGGTTCGATATTTCAAACAATGCCGTACCGTTGCCTTTGGCCGAATCGCGCGGCTTCAAAACATCCAGGTCCGCGCTGAATTCCACCAGGCCTTGTGCGTTGCGCGGAGCCAGATCGATGTCGGCGATAATGCGATTCGCCGGAAGCTTGGGATCCACGGCGAAGTGCACTTTTGCAACGATATGCTCGTAAGGCAAACCCGGATAATCGGTGCGCTCAACCAACTCCACGCTGGTAACCGCCCCAAACGACGCGCCAGCGAAAACGAGCGCGCAGAAATACGGTGACAGGATACGCATTTCCCGATTCTCGCACTACACTGGAATTTGTGTGATGGTACGATTCGGGATGGTCGAGCGAGCCAAGGGACGGGAGGTGCTTTTGCGGTTATCGGTGCTGTTATTGGGTTGGTTAATTCCCGCCGCGGTGGTGATGGCGCAGAGCGAGGAAGCAGCTGTTCGCGAGGTTGTTCAGAAGTACGTGGATGCGCGCGAGCACATGGATGCACGTGCCATTGAAGCGTTGTTCACGAGCGATGCAGACCAGCTGGTGTCCACGGGAGAGTGGCGCAAAGGGCGCAGTGAAGTGGTGCGAGGAACGCTGGCCAGCTCCCGGAGCACAGGCGGCAAACGGACCATTACCGTGACGTCCGTCCGATTCGTGGCCCCGGGAGTGGCGATCGCGGATGGACGCTACGAGATCGCGGGACTTGCCGGTGGCGGCACTCGAGCGATGTGGACCACACTGCTGCTGACACGCGGCGCCGGCGGTTGGCGAATTACGGCCATCCGAAACATGCTGCCCGCCGCGCCGTCAAAATAGCGTGGCCAAAGAAGAATTCGAGCTGCTCACCGTGGAAGGACGCGACGTCCGCGTCACGCATCCGGACAAGCCGTATTTTTCGAAGCAGGTCAAGCTTTCAAAACTGGATATCGTGCGCTACTATCTGGCGATTGCGCCGGGCGCGCTGGGCGGAATTCAAGATCGTCCCATCGTTTTGAAGCGGTTCGTAAACGGGGCGGAAGGCGAAGCGTTTTATCAGAAGCGCGCTCCTGGGGAGAGGCCGGCGTGGATGCGGACGATAACGCTGGCATTTCCATCAGGCCGCACCGCGGAAGAAATCGTGATTGACGATGCCGCCGGCCTGGCCTGGATTGTTAACTTGGGCTGCCTTGAGCTGCACCCGCACCCGGTGCGCTCGGGCGACCTGGACCATCCCGACGAGTTGAGAGTGGATCTGGATCCGGGACCCGGGGTGGGCTGGGATGACGTGCGCAAAGTCGCGCTGGAGGTGAAGGCGCTGCTTGAAGAAGTGGGGCTGCGCGGCTGGCCCAAAACCAGCGGATCGCGGGGGATGCACGTGATTGTGCGAATCGAACCGCGTTGGACTTTCGGCGAAGTGCGCCGCGCGGCGCTGGCGCTATCGCGAGCAGTGGAGCGGCACGCGCCCGCGCTAGCCAGCTCCAAATGGTGGAAAGAGGAGCGGCACGGCGTGTTTCTGGACTACAACCAGAATGCGAAGGACCGGACCACGTGCTCGGCATACTCGGTGCGTCCGTTACCGGACGCGCGTGTGTCCGCGCCGCTTCACTGGCACGAGGTCCCGGATTGCGATCCGGCCGATTTTACGGTGCTCACCATTCCGCAACGCTTCGCGGAGATCGGCGATCCACACCGGGGCATTGACGAGGCTGCTGGTTCGCTCGAAAAACTACTGGAGCTGGCGTCCCGGGACGAGGCGGCTGGTCTCGGCGATGCTCCCTGGCCGCCGCACTTTCGCAAAATGGAAGGCGAAGCGCCACGCGTTGCACCTTCGCGAGCGAAGTCCGCCGTCGCGAAGAAGAGCCCACGGGTCAAAATGCCGCTCCTTGTTGTTGCGAACTCTCCAGACAAGGACGCCGCGCTGGCAGGTCTCGAGAAATGGAAGAACAAATATCCGCAGGTTGCCGCGCTGCTGGCGGTGGATGACGTGTTGGTGGATTCCATGCGAGGGCGGTCGTCGACGTGGACGAGGGTTCGGGTGAATCTTCGGCATGTACCGGAAGAGTTGCGGCCGGCGCAGGAAAAGCCTGATCCGGATGATGATCCGACGCGGGAGTGGAGGGGGCGGCGCCGGTGAAACGAGTGCGTGCGTTATGCGGCGCCAAAAATTTCCATTAACTCTTGCGGGGGAACCACTTCGAGTTGGGCATAGGTGCAATCGCGCGGATTTTTGTCCGGGCGCCATCTTCGAAATTGGGCCATGTGACGAAAACGCATTCCCTGCATGTGCTCGTACGCCACTTCCACAACCAGCTCGGGACGCAACGGCTCCCAGGAAAGGTCCTTGCCCTGGCTCCAGCGGCTTTGGCCTCCCGGCATGCGATGAGCTTCACCGGCCGCCGCCCAGGTCCCCCAAGGGTGATTGGCCAGGGCGTCCTGACGATAAGGCGCAAGATATTCCACTAGTTCCCGGCGCTTTTCCTGGGTGAAGCTGGAGCAGACGCCGACGTGCTGCAGAGCGCCTGCGTCGTCGAAGAGCCCGAGCAACAGTGAACCCACCGTCTGGTGTTCGTCTTTCCGATGCCATCGGAAACCAGCCACGACGCAATCGCAATCGCGTTCGTGCTTCACCTTCAGCATCACGCGCTTGCCAGGCTCGTAAGCGCCTGAAGCGGGCTTAGCCATGACGCCATCCAAGCCGGCGCCTTCGAAGCGTCGAAACCAATCGGCCGCGACGCTGACATCGCGCGTCGCCGGAGTCAGATGGAGAGGTGCGGCGGCGGATGAGAGCAGCGATTCCAAATCCCGGCGGCGGCTTTGGAACGGTTCGCTTCGCAAATCCCGGCCGCCTTCGGAAAGCAGATCAAAGAACACCATGGATGCCGGGATTTCCTTGGACAGCAACTTTACGCGCGATGCAGCAGGGTGGATGCGGAGCTGCAGGGCTTCGAAGTCCAGTCCACCATCCTTTGCCAATACGATTTCGCCATCGAAGACGCAGCGGGCAGGCAACTGCGCCAGCAGCGGAGGAAGCAATTCGGGAAAATAGCGGTTCAGTGATTTTTCGTCGCGGCTTTGGATGAGGATCTCACCGCCATCGCGGAAGACCAAGGCGCGAAATCCATCCCATTTCGGTTCGTAGATCCAAGATCCGCCATCCGGCAATTCGTCGATTCTTTTGGAGAGCATGGGCGCGACGGGCGGGTTCACGGGAAGATGCACGTTCTCATGCTATACCGAGTGGACTAAGCGAATTTTGCTCCCAGGATTAGGACCCGGGTCCGATATGGAATGTGAAAGGATTCCTGAAACTAGATGGCACAGTCTCAAGTATTTTCAGACGGCGTCCAAGTGAACGGTCAGACAGTTTTGTCGGTGGTGAAGGGGATGGGGGCGTTCGCGCAAACGGGCACAGACATTCTGGGACGCCATGGGATAAAAGCGCTGGAGCCGATGGCGTGGTATCCCCAGCAGGCGTGGATGGAGGCTTTTCAGGAGATTTCGAGGGCAATCGGCCGCCGGACGCTGAGTCAAATCGGGCAGAGCGTTACGAATACCGCGAAGTTCCCCGACGGAATCGATAGTGTAGAGAAAGCGCTGAATTCGATGGACGCGGCGTATCACATGAATCATCGTGGTGGGGAGATTGGCCACTACAGTTTTACGAAAACTGGCGAGAAAAAAGGAGTCATGGAGTGCCGCACCCCTTATCCCTGCGATTTCGAGTCCGGGGTTCTCCAGGCGATAGTCAAGCGCTTCGGGCCCAGCGGTACGACGCCCAAAATAGTGCACGATGATTCCAAGCCCTGCCGCCGCGAGAACGGCGACACTTGCACCTTCTCGATTGTGTGGTGAGGCAGCGATACCACGATCGGTAATGTCACGCTGAAACGTGGACCAAAAAGCACCGACTCCGTTGAAGACGCCGGTTGGCAGGCGGAAGTGGGGCAGGCGCTTCCGCCTGCCAACCAAATTTGCCACAACGCGTCCGGTTCGGTAACACTCTTTCGAGCCGTGAGCGTAAGCGACCGGTGGTTGGGACAAAAGTCGGAGCGCTCAAAAATGCTCTCCCCAAAGTCCCGTCGCATTGGGTGAGATGCAGGTTGCCAAAAATATCCTGCCAGAAACAGCAAAAAGGTTCAGGGCAGTTGTGGCAGAACCGGGCGAAGAGATACGAGCCCCCTTTCCATCACACGGTGTTGTAAGGCACTTCCAAAGTTGCCACTAACGTTCCATCGATAAACAGCTCCAGTGTGGTGTCGCGGTCTTTCAGATAAGGTGCATAGGGAATCGCCAGCCAACCGGCGAAGCTGGCAAAGCCCGAATTGTTCTGCCCGTCAATTTCGACTAGCCCGCCTGGGCCCACCGACGCAACGGTTTGAAAAAGCGCGGTCGACATTCCTTCTAATGGCAGATTTTCAGTGGGCATGGCGGCGAGTGCCGTAAGGGCCACCGGGTCAAGTCGGGATTCCGGAATGATGCTTCCAGGGAAGGGAAGGCCCACCAGGAAATCGATTGGAAAAATTTCGGTATTGCTGAAATCGTATGCTCTGGTCTGGGCGGTGGGCGTAGTGGCTGTTCCGCTCAGAATGCCTTCCGCGGGATTCACGGTGATGATGGAACTGCCTGCTTCTGACACCGCGGCCACCGTGAAAGGCTGCGCGGCGGCCGCTAGCGTAAACTTGGCCGTGAACTGCGCCGCAACCAACAATGGGGAATATGCCAGCGGAGGATTGGCGGGTTGCTGGCCGGGAGGCGTAGGGTAAAGCGCTTCAATGCTGCCACTGGCGTTCGTCGCGTTTGTACCGGGCGCGATCACTGTGCGGGTGACGTTACTTCGCTGGCCGCCGATCGCAACCACGATGCGATTGGTGGACAATTGAGCCGGCACCACGACATTCACCTGATAGACCCCAACGAAATCGGGCGCCAAGCCGGCGTACGAAACCTGTGCCTGAGTCTCACCGATGTAGACGTTGGGCGGAAAAACAAGCGGCTGGTTCGCCAAACCGCCGGCTCCCGAGGTGGCCGGCGGATTGGTCTGTCCCAGGCCCGTGGCGTACAGAATAATCGTGCTTCCTGGAGTTAACGGCCCGCTGAAAGGCATGAAATTCTGGTTGACATAGAGCGCCTGGCCCTTGCCGTTTGAGGCGGTGGTGAAGAGTCCCGGCGAAGCTCCGCTGAGGGCGATGGTGAAGGTGGCGCTGCTCTCCTGGCCGGTGGTGACCACCACGGGTACGGTTTCGTATTGGAAGTTTACGTTAATGGCATTGGCAACCTCGAACGGCACCTGCGCATTGATTTGATCCGCTGAGACGAAGTACAAAGGCGCGGCGAATCCACCGATTTTGACAGAGGTGTTTCCCAGGCTAATGGGAAGCGGGACGCTGGAGGCACTCCGCAGGCCCGGAGCGAGCCCGGTACCGAAGATGGAGACCAGGCAGCCGGGCGACATATTGGGCGTAAAGGATGCCCCGTTCACTACGGAATTAACCACCGGAACGGCAAAGGCCGGTAGGCCGAAACACAAAACAAGCGCGACGATCAGCTTGGTGTTCTTCATGCTGGTAGGATAGCCGGTTACCGCCCGGCTGATTTTGCGGCGCGCTGGTATTCGGCGAGCGTGGCTTCGCTGGATTGCCGGGCGCGGCTGGGAGTTTCGCCCGGTTTCGCGGGAGGAAGCGCGTTGATGGCCTTGCGCATGGCGTCCACCGCGTCCGGATAGCGGTGATTCTCGGCATACGCGGCTGCCAGAAGCTCGTACAACTGAAACGGATCGCTGGCGCTGGCTTTACCGCGCTCCGCCAGGATCAAAGCCTCTTTCGGATTCCGGAGATCCTCCACTTCGGTGAACATCAGGTAGCGGGCAGCCTGGCGGAGCACCCCGAACTTGGCATCAGGCGAACTGGTAAGCTCGCGAAATTCCGCCAGCCCCTGCTTGGCCGCGGCTTCCGCTTCCGGGCGGCGGTTTGCCTCCCACAGATCGTCAGCCATGCGCATGCGCAGCTCGGCCTGATAGCCCCGATATTGCGGATTCGGACCGGTTTGCAGCAGGAAGTCATAATCGGCGATGGCCTTGGCGAATTGATCCGCCGATTGGGTCCAGCGTTTGGCGTACGCTTCCACCGTACCTGCCTCGCGCCGGACGACAGCCAGCCGGTAACGCACGTCGTGATCCTCCGGGTTGGCGGCGACCAAAGGCAAATAGATCTGCTCGGCCAGAACAGTATGCTGCTCGGCCGCATCGAACTGGTTGATCTGTCCGTAGGCGAAGATCATAATGCTATGAGCTCTCGCCAGCAGCATGCGGAATGACGGATAACTTCGATTCGGCTCGCGCACGCGACTCAAAACATTTATGGCCTGCTGATCGTAGGCAATGGCGCGCTGCGGCTGAAGAACAGCGTATGACTGCGCCCGGCGGTCCAGCAGTTCCGCCAGCGAGTAGGCGTAATTTGGCTCCGATGGTTTGGCGTCGATGGCGCGGCGCAGATGGGTCTCGGCTCGATCGAGTTCGGCGTCGCTCGAAACGGACATAGTAATCCATCCGCCGTGCTGTTGCAGCAACGCACCCAACAAGCTGTAGGCCTGGCCCAATTGATAATCGTCTTCGACGCTGGGCGGATCGCCGGCGAGTTTTTCGAATCGCTCCACGGCCGCGTGCAGTTGGTCAAAAGCTTCCTTGGTGGCGGAACTCGAGTCCGTGGCCTGCGCGCGATGCAACTCAATCAGCGTCCGCAGGCGCACCGCGCCGGGATCGTTCTCGAGCGGGTCCAGCAGACGGAGAGCTTTCCCATAGGTGCCCAGGGCGGCGCGAGTGTCGCCCAGGTTGGTGCGAAACATGTTGCCCTGGATGTCGCCCAGGCGCAGATATCCGTCGGCCAATTCCAGGCGGAGGCCGCGATCGTTTTTCGCCTCCCGGGAAAGCGTATTCAGATAGTCGGTGGCGCGATTGGCCATTTCGGCGCGGACGCGGGTTGAGCCGCTCAGGTTGCTGACATCGTCGTAAAGATCGAAGAGCACGTAGTGCGCCAGGCGCCGCACTTCGTCGAAGCGGCGCTCAGCCACGCGTTTTTCGGTGATGGTGGAAGCAACTCCGAGGGCGATTCCGAGCAGAGTCAACGCCGCCAGGCCCACCGTGAGGCGATGGCGCGAAACAAACTTCGCGGCGCGATAGTGCAGGGTTTGCCGGCGCGCCATTATGGGCCGGTTCGACAAGTACAGGTTCAGATCCTCCGCCAGGCGTTCGGCGGATTGATAGCGCTGGCTGGGATCATGCTGCAGGGCCTTATTCAGGATGGTGGTCAGGTCGCCTTCCAGCATCTGGCGCAGCCGCAGGGGCGTGGTGGAGCGCTCAAGCGCCGCGTCTTCAGTGACGTTGGAGGGGCGAGCCGGAGCGGTTTCGTGGAGAGCCCGTTCCAGTTCCGCGGCCGGAAATGCGTTCGAAGTACTGAAGGGACGGCGTCCCGTCAGCAATTCATACAGCACTACGCCGAGCGAATAGACATCGGAAGCCACCGTGGCCGGCTCACCGCGCAGGATCTCGGGGCTGGCGTACATAGGCGTCAGAAACAGATTGACCGTGGCAGTCTGCTCGCGGCCGGATTCCGCGTCGATCATTTTGGCGATGCCGAAATCCAGAAGCTTCGGTTCGCCATCCTCGGTCACCAGGATGTTGCCGGGTTTCAAATCCCGATGCACCACCAGAAATTGATGCGCGGCGTTCACGGCCGCGCACACCTTGATCATCAGTTCCAGGCGCGCGCGAATGGTCAGATGATGCTGGTCGGAATAGCGATCCAGGCGGAGGCCGTCCACGAACTCCATCACCAGATAGGGTTCGCCGCGAGGGCTCATGCCGCCATCGAGGAGCCGCGCGATGTTGGGATGTTCCAGGCGCGCCAGGAATTGGCGCTCGCGGCGAAACCGGTCAATGGAATCGGGCGCAGCCAGGTAGGGGGAAAGGATTTTGAGGGCGGAGCGCTGCTCATGTTGCCCGTCGGCACGCTGGGCCAGCCAGACTTCGCCCATGCCGCCCCGCGCCAGCAGGCGGATTGTTTCCCAAACTCCGAAGCGCCGTCCCTGCTGGGCGGAGTTCACCTCGGCATTGGCCGCGCGTTCCTGGTCATACGAGCGCAGCAAGTGCAGCACTTCACTGCGCAGCTCTTCGTCGCCATTGCAATGTCGATCTAACCCCGCGCGGCGGCCTTCCTCGTCGAGGACGCAAATCTCGTCGAAGATTTCCTGCAACCGCTGCCAGTGCTCGCCCATGCTGTACTCCGGGTGAAAACCATCGTACAGCCGGGCGTGCGCAGGGCGCAAACGGGCGCCCGTTCGGTTTGGAAAGAGTGTTACCGAACCGCGACCGTAAGGGAGCCGGTGCCTTTTTGGTTCCGGCTACGCCGGGTCAGCGTTCCGATGAGCGTCCCACCAAAGGTCATGAAGACGCCGTTGTTGGAAAATCGGTTGGCAGGCGGAAGCGCCTGCCCCACTGGGGCCAACGTGGGGCAGGCGCTTCGCTTCGCTTCCGCCTGCCAACGTCTTCATGACCTTTGGTGGGACACAGGCCCTGGCACGGGGTGCGCCACGAAGCATCCTGGGCCACTGGCGCTAGCGTCCCCTGCGGTTCAGCTGCTCGCAGTCGTCGCAGAGCCGGTAGCTGGCCGTGCCCTTGCGGCGCTCTTCATCTGCAATATCGCGGCCCACGGGGCAAGCGCTGTTGTTGTGATAGATGCGCCGGGGAATCGGCTTATTAGCCTCATGGAGTGAGTAAAAGCTGGGTACGTTCGGCATTTGACGACTCTCGTAAGATCCTCCGGAGGCCAAGTCATTTCAAAAACCTAGCTGTTTTAGCCTCGCCGGAAGGTCGCCCTGTACGAAAGATAGGTTGCATCATCCTAACCGACATGTTTTACTGGGCTTCGCTCCCAATTCTCATGCGAATGATTAATTTGGGGATGGCGGCGAATTGCTACCTCGGCACAAAACCATGAATTCCAAACAACGGGCGCTCTCCCATCGAGATGTTTTCCCTCCGACGGCGTCCTGGGGAGTAAGGCGCGCGACAGAACCGTCGCGTGCCCCGGTTGTCCTTATCGTTGATGAGGACCTGGGTTTCGTCTGGTGGTTGGGCCAGATGTTCAGTCAGGCCGGCTGTCAGGTCGTGCCAGCTTTAAGTTCCGAGCAGAGCGACTCTTATGCCCGGAATTTGAACGTCGATGTAATGGTGGTCAATCCGGAGCTCGCTGGTGTTCCCGAGTTAATCCGAGGTATGAGTTCCACCCGGACGCCCAAAATCGTTGCAATCCGCAATCACAACGCGAGTGTCCGCGGCGCTGTCCGTGCCGACGCCACCTTGGAACGTCCTTCCGGCTGGGGCGCAGTTTCGCAGAACGAATGGCTGGGATGCGTGCGCCGGCTGGTGAAGGACGTGCACTCCACCCGCGTTGCGTACCCGCAGTGTTCGTAATCCGGTTCAACGAAACCCAACAGGCACCGACTCCCTTACGGTCGCGGCTCGGTAAATATCACGGGCAAACTTAGCCCTCCAGGCACATAAGTTCGAGTTATCATCGAATGGCAGCGATGTCAGTCGACCTTACCGACCCGGTTTCCCCCCGCACCCGCCTGGTGGTTCTATCGATCTGCGCCATAACAGTTGCCGTCCTGACGATTTGCGAACGCTCGCTCGGGCCGAAGGTTCCGCTGGCATCTCTTTTCTTTCTTCCACTGCTGGTGGCCGCTGCTTTCGTACCGCGCTGGATGATCTTCCTGCTTTCCATCGCGCTGGTGCTGGTGCGCGAGATATTCGGGCCTTTTCCGTGGGACCAAAGCGCGCCGGTGCGCGTGAGCTTGAGCCTGGTTGCCTTCACCGGGGCGGCGCTGTTTGCCGGGGAACTGGTTCGAAACGGCAGGATCATGCGCCGAATGCAAGCAGAGGCGTTGGCTCGTTCCGATGCGGAAGGCGAAGCGCGCGCCCTGGTGGAGAGCAGCCCAGCCGCGGTTCTCACCGTGGATTCCGAAGGAAAGATCGCCCGGGCGAATGAAGCGGCGCGGCGGCTGTTGGGATTTGCGAGCGGGTCTCCGGAAGGCGAACCGGTCGAGGACTACATTCCACTGCTCGGTAAGCTGTTGCGATCGAAGCCCACCATCCGCGTGATGCGCACCGTGGTGGAGGCCAGCGGCCATCTGCGCAGCGGCGAGACATTTTATGCGCACATCTGGGTGTCTTTATATGAGGGCCGTTCCGGTCCGCGCCTGGCGGCGATCATATCCGACGTTACCGAGCAGCTTCGCGACCGCGAAGAAAGCGGTTTGCGGCAGCTGCTCAGCAGCTCGCGAATCATTGCCGGAGCCGTTTCGCATGAAATTCGCAATCTGACGGCTGCCGCGTCCGTGCTTTATCAGAATCTGACCAACTGTCCCGGGCTGAAGGGCAACGCGGACTACAACGCGTTGGGCAGCGTTATTGAAAGCGTCTTGAAACTTTCATCCCAGGAGCTGGAAGACGATAGCGAAGAAGTGCTGGAAGGCGTGGATGTGGCCGAGCTTCTGGAGGAGCTGCGCACCATCATCTCGCCGACTTTCGACGAAGCCGGCGCGAGCCTGGATTTTGGAATCGCTGCCGCCCTGCCGCACGTGCGGGCCGACCATTCGGGTCTGCTGCAGGTGTTCATCAATCTGGCTCAAAACAGTTGCCGGGCGCTGAAAGGGTGGCCGCAGGGGCAGCTGCGAATCAGCGCGGATTATTCGACAGAGTCAGTGCTCATCCGTTTCAGCGACAACGGCCCTGGCATTGCAGCCGCCGAGCGGATGTTCCAGCCATTGCATGCCGGGGCCACGTCCACTGGTTTCGGTTTGTTTATATCCAGGGCGATCATACGAACTTTCGGCGGCGAGCTGCATCATACGCAACAGCCCGGCGAGTGCTGCTTTGTAGTGGAGCTTCCCACCGTCATGGCCCAGGAAAGCGCCAGTGCCTGACCCTACACGCATCCTGTTGATCGACGATCACGCGTTGTTTCGCGAGGCCATCGCCCGTCTGCTGGCCGCGCAGACCGATATCGAGGTGATCGGCGAAGGGGCCACCGTGGGCGAAGGATTGGAGATCGTCAAGACCAGGCCGGTGGATATCGTGCTGCTGGATATCAATCTTGGCTTCGAGCAGGGCGGAGCGTTTCTGAACCTGGCGCGCGCGGAAGGATTCTCGGGCAAAGTGCTGGTGGTAACGGCCGGTGTCAGCAAGATTGAGGCCGGGCGGCTGCTGCAGCGCGGGTGCGCGGGAATTTTCTTGAAACATGAGCGTCCCCAGCTGCTCATCGAGAAGATCCGCGAAGTCATGAAACGTTCGGCCGAATTTGAGCGGGAAGACACCCGGATCGTCCTCAAGGAATTTACCAACGGCGAGCCGGAAGGGCCGCGCCCCTTCACGCCGCGCGAACGGCAGGTGCTTTGCGGGGTTTTCAGCGGCCGTACCAACAAAGAGATCGCGCACAAACTGGGTGTATCGGAATCACTGGTCAAAGCATTCGTGCAGCAGCTTTTTCGAAAAGCAGGCGTCCGCTCCCGGGCGCAATTGGTCCGTGCGGCGGTGGAACGGTATTGGAAGGAACTGGAAGACGGTTGCGAGGGCGTATGGAACTAAGCGCTCCAATTTTGCGAAGGAGTTTTACCGAGCCGCGACCGTAACGGAGTTCCCATGGGCATGCGGCCCACCAAAAGGTGACGAAGACGCTTCGTGGCAAATTCGGTTGGCAGGCGGAAGCTAGGTACTTGCAAAATTCGAATAACCAACCGCTGACTCGGCATAACTGGAACCCAAAAGCACCGGCTCCCTCAGTCTCAGCTGGACTTTGTCCATTAGGCAGCCCAACAAAGAGCGACAGACAAGCGGCGGAAGAGGGGGACGGGGATTTTCACAACTTTGGTGTCTGCCGACGAGATGAGGAAATTGGGAAGCTGCCAATAGTGTTGACGCACAACGGAGATCGCGTCTGAGAAAGTAGGCCGGGGCTTTCGGTACCAGGAAGAGGACGAGATGGGAAGTTGTCCGCCTGAAGCCAGACCGTTTGCCAAGACGGTAATGAGAGAGAACAGGCCGAGCAGAATGGGGCTGGTGCGAGCAATGGCCAGGTCGGACCATTGCCGCTGGGTTTCGAAGCCGACATGGGCGCGGACCTCCTGGAAGGTCACTTCGACCTGCCAGCGTTGGACAAACCAAGCCAGAATCTGATCGGGGGATTGCTGTGAATCGGTGCACAGCAGCGCGAGAGGATCAAAACTGGACAGCGGATCGCGGACCAGAACCCAACGAATGGAGAGCGGATGGAAGCCCCCGTGGTACCACAGGGCGGTGCCTGAAAGGTATTCCACTGGACGCGCGGTAGCGCCATACCAGTGAGGGATGGTCCGCTTAGTCCACGAGGTACGTTTCGATCGGAGCAGTTGTTGCAGCTTGGATAAGCGTTTTCCAACTAGGCGGGGACGCCCAGCTCGTCTGGGTCTTCGAGCCGGCGGCGGGGCGAACAAACGGGCATCGGTGCGCAGTCGGGTGATGCAAGTGATGGGACGTCGGAGCGACTGCATGCGGGTCAGCAAATCCAGGGCCGAGAAGGCTTGGTCGGCTACTAGAACGATGTCCCGATCCGGTAGCCAACGCCGGAGTTGCAGCAACAGCTGCCGGGCCCAGCTGGTGAGCGGCTTATGCCGCTGCCGGTGCTGCTGGCTAAAACGTTCCGAAGGAGTGAGAGCGGTTAAGAACGGGAGCGCCCAAACGCGTTGCGCCCAAGGAATTGGCGCGAGCAACATCAGGCTCAGCCAGCGCAATCCACCGGTCTTGACGAAATGTGTTTGCGAGGACCGCACCGGGTCACGATAAATGCCTCGGGCTCGAATCTTCTCTCCGCGTCGCCGTTCAATGGTGTCGTCCAGACCGAACACCAGCGGACCGGCCGGAGCGAATGTAGAGATGAGCAGGTGCAGCAAAACACGACTGGCCTTCAGACAACTCCAGCGAGCACGATTCAACACGCGATGGTAGTTCTGAAAATGCCGATCGTGGCTCAGTCCCATGATGCGCAAGGCGCTGGTCACGGTCCGTTTTCCAGGCGCTAGAATCGCGCCCCACAACAAGACCTGAGCATGCTCCCAGCTACGCTTCCAAAAAAGGGGCGCGAATGCTAGGATGATCGAATAGATTTGGGGAGGTGGAGTAGGCATAAAACATTTCTTGGCAGATATGTTTTAGCATACGCTTATCTCCCCAATCTCCTCCGCGGAATGGATAAAGTCCAGCTCAGAAGCTGTGAAAAAATCGGCAGGCGCGCCGGGTTAGCAGACGGAAGCGTCTGCCCCACATTGACGCACAAGGATTTACGATTAAGTGGCGCAGGCGCTTTCGCCTGCGAACCGATTTTTCCACAGCTTCTCACGGTCGCGGCTCGTTAACTCATTCTTTCTGAGCCGCGAGCGTAAGCGACCGGTGCCTTTGACTTTTTCCCAACACAAAGCAATTGTGGCGAATTTTGCAAGTACCTCGGAAGCGCCTGCCCCACTGGGGCCAACGTGGGGCAGGCGTTTCCGCCTGCCAACCGGCGTCTTCAACGGAGCCGGTGTCTTTTCGGTGCTTTTCGGTTTAGGGCTGGCGCGCTTTGAGAGAGCGAACACCCGCGGTTCTGAACTCGTGGCGCGCGATCCGAACAGCAATTCCTTGGCCGTCGGTACGAACAACGCGCCCGCGCATCACCAGTTTCAGCGGACAGACTCCTTCCAACAAGAAGGGCCAGTCCATGGCCAACTCCACTCGCCGATGCAGTGGTAGAGGGTCGTCAGCTTCAAAAAAGATGCCGCCGCTGCTGATGTTCATGGTTCGCCCGGATCCAACCAGCTCAACTCGACCCTTTTTCAGCAACTTGTATTCAACGTTCAGAATAATAGGATATCGTTGGTGTAAACGCTGATCGGCCCGTTGCGTTTCTAACAGCCGAGCGGCGTCACGTGCCAAGGCGGGAGACATTTCCCCTCCATAAAAAGACAGAATGACCTTGTTTTATCACCTTTCGTGAGCCCCGTCAATAGAAAACCCTAGAAACCATCTAAGTGTCCACCCGTGAGTGTCGCCCCGCCCGTCAGCGAGGGGAACAGCGTAACATCGCGTAACAAATTCGCCGTGTCCAAATCTCGTCAGGCTGGCGACCCAGCCAAAAAAGGGGCCCCCCTGTCAACGCAAAGTAGAAATGTCCTATTCTCCGCAAAGTAGAAGTGTCCTGTTTTGAGGTCGGAGTGGAGAGATAGGGTTTAAAGTGTGGATGATTCTTCGGGAGGTCGCGCTTCCGGAGAAGATTCAAAGCCGATGCGACGGAGTTGGCTCCGAAGTAAACGGCGGCAAGCCCTCGGTCAACCGGGCCCTGCGGGGTACCCTCCGAGGGTTTTGCTTTTCTGGCACAGATTACTTTGGTGAAACTCTGGAGCGGAGGCTTTGAATACAGAAAACGCGACGATGGCCGGGCCGCCTCGGCCCGGCCTACCCAATGGGTTTCGCCGGAGCAGCGGAAAGAGCAGACTTGTCGGGATGGGTGAAGTGAAAGTTCTTCATCCACTGACTCTTCGGTCGCGGGCCGGAGACCCGCTTGTTGGGCTTCCCGGCGGGCGCGGCTACTTTGGGGCGCACCGCACATTCGCTCACTGCCAGGTAGCGGTTGCGGAAGCGAACGGCCATCGATCCGTCCAGCCGGATCTCGATCCGCACTTGGGCTCCGCGCAGACCGGCACGAATATCGGCGCGGGCGATCCGGTAAATCTTGTGGTCGAACTGGATCGTATAGCCCGTGCCGACTTCTCTGCTTTCCACATAGCTCAACGAAGCCGCAAGCGAATGGTCCTGGGCGAGCGGACGATGTGCATCGGCGGCGCTGGCGGGCACCACAGCCAGAGTCTGGTTCCACCAAGGGATGAACTCCGTTTCCAGATAGGCATTCGCTTCCGCCAAAGTCTTGGCTTCGGCCACCCGCAAGCCTTTCACCAGGCGGTCCTGTGCCGTCTGAAAACTCCGTTCCACTCGTCCCTTGGCCTGCGGGGAATGCGCTGCGATCCAGACAATTCCCAGCTCCGCCAGCGCCCGTCCAATCTGCGTGGGTGGCAGCGGTGCACGTTCGTCCCGAGGCAACTCTTTGACATCGCGCGCGATCTTCGGCGCGGTTTGAAACAGACTGGCCTTGTCGGTGTAGAAGCTGACTGGACGTCCATGCTGCTCCAGATAACTCCACAGTAGACGCATGTTTTCCGCGGTCGAATCGTGGAGCACAAAGCGCGCATGCAGCCGGCTGGTGGCGTCGTCGATCATGCTGATCAGGTACAGCTTCGGTCCGCGCTCTTCCAACCATTGGTGCTCGCTGGTATCCCATTGCACCAACTCCCCACATCGCGACCGCCTCTGGCGCCACCGGTGGACCTTCATCACTTTCTGCTTCCTGGACCGCCACAGCCGTGCTTCGATCATCCAGGCCCGGACCGTTTCGCGACTGACGGTGATCTGGTGGCACTTGCTCAGATACTCGCTGGCCAGCGTGGGACCGAACCCGCGATACTTCTCTTGCCCCAGGATCGCCATCGCCTTGGCCTGGCTCTTCTCGTCCAGTTTGCGGTTGGATCTCTTTCCCCGCCGGCCATGGACCACCGCCTGGTCGCCCTCCCGCTTCAGCTTCACCAGCAGCCGCCGGATATGCCGCTCGGTTTGTCCGATCTCTTGGGCAGCTTGACGCTGGGTGATCAGCCCCTTCTTGGCTTTCTTCAGAGCGATTAGCCGATCTCGATCTCGCTGGGTCATGAGAAGTGTTCCTGATTCCACCTCCCCAGCCTGACCTCGTCAATAGGACATTTCTACTTTGCGCAATTAGGACATTATCATTTTGCGCCGACAAAAAGGGGCCCCCCTTGACACCAGGATGCCTTTCTTATAGGCTTTCTCCAATCTGCTCGAGTTAACGGTCAATCTGATGATAAGAGGAGTCTCCATGTTGAGAGTTATCTGTGGATTGTTGACGTTGCTGGTTCTTCTCGCAGGCCCGGCAATATTCGCGCAAGCACCTACCGGGATTATCACCGGAACCATCACTGACGAGTCCGGCGCGGTAATTCCCAACGCTGCAATCGTCATCACGAACAAGGACACCGGTTTTCCCCGAACGGTTACGGCCAACGCCGATGGGCTGTTCAGCGCTCCGGCGCTGCCGCCAGGCGTTTATGAACTGAAGGCGGAGGTCACCGGGTTCAAGACCATGCTGCGCGAGGCGACGGTCGTGGTGGGAAGCACCACCACCGTGAACCTGCAAATGCAGTTGGGCGGCACCAAGGACGTGGTGGTGGTGGAAGCAGCCACCGCGCAGGTCAACTATGAAAATCATGCCATACAAGGTGTCATCGAGCGAAGCACCATCCAGGATCTGCCTCTGAACGGAAGAAGCTTCATGCAATTGGCGTCGCTAGAACCTGGCGTCACCATCACGCCTGGAAGCACCGCGCAGTTCAACACGCTGTTTACGGTGAGCGTTCTAGGGTCGGGTAATCACACCGTATATACAGTAGACGGAGGAAATATCTCCGACAACATCGACACCAGCGGCGGCATTTCATCCATGAACTTCTCGCAGGAGACGGTGCAGGAATTCCAGCTATCCTCGGCGAATTTCGATATTTCGACGCCCATCGCCGCCGGCGGCGCCATCAACATCATCACGCGTTCGGGCAGCAACGATTTGCACGGCAGCGCCTACTTCTTTTATCGCGACCACAACATGGCCGCCTATCCCAATTTGGTGCGCGACCCCACCGATCCCAGCCCGTTCTTTGTGCGCCGGAATCCAGGTGTTTGGCTGGGCGGCCCCATCAAAAAAGACAAGCTGTTCTTCTTTTTCAATTACGAGTTCACCAACCAGGTGCAGGCCATCCAGATTTATAGCACTACGCCGTCTTTTGCGCCTCTCAATCACGAGTATCCCAGTCCGTATGAATCCAAGACACTCAGCGGCAAGATTGATTACCACATCAATTCCAAGAACACCATGTTTGTCCGCTACTCTCATGATGGGAACAACGGCTTCTCGCAGTCATTGGAATTTGGCGATCCTTCTAACTGGCCTCACAACACCAACTGGGCGGACCAGAGCATTATCGGGCTGACTACAGTGTTCACGCCTGCGTTGGTGAATGATTTGCGGCTGCAATACAACTACTGGGACAACCACAACCTGCAAGCCACCTCTTCGGATTGCTCGCTTCCCTGCGTGGCGGGCAGCCTGCCCAACGTGTTTTATTTCTATGGCTCAAACTTCCCGGCGATCGGCCCGAATTTCAATGCGCCGCAAGCGCGCAATACGCGCCGGTATGAACTGGTGGATACTCTAAGCTGGCAAAAGGGTTCGCATCGGTTGAAGTTCGGTGGCGATCTCAACCCCACCTACTCCAACGGCCTGTGGGGATTCTGCACGCCGATGTGCGTCGGCGCGTTCACTCCGGAAGCAACCCGGGCACTGTTGGGGACCGCTTTGGGGCCTCTTTTCAATCTTTTGTTCCCGAACCTTCCCACCACGCTCACCAGCGACGCATCCGTTCTGAATCTGCCAGTGCTGCCGCTGGCCAGCAGCATCTTCAGCGGCATCCACGTGGGTGCGGTTCCCTTGCCGGCCACTTACGATTACAGCCAAGGCACCAAGTTCAACCAGTATCGCGCGTTCTTCCAGGACACCTGGAAGATCAAGCCTAACTTCACCGTGAACTACGGCGTGGCCTGGAATGCGCAGATCGGATTCTACAATAGCTTCCTCTCCAAGCCGCAGTATCTGGCGCCGCTTCTCGGCGGTGGCAGCAATCTGGACCCAACCAAAAACAACACGCATGAATTCCAGCCGGCCATCGGATTCGCCTGGAGCCCGGGAAAGAACCAGAAATGGGTGATCCGCGGAGGCGCGGGAATTTATTGGGATGGGACGCCGGGTTACTACAAACTGCGCGAGGCGGCGTCCATCGGACCTCCCGGAACTGCGGCCAACACGCTCAGCGCGGGTTCATTTACGAACATCTATCCCGGGATTTACAATTTCAGCGCGGGCGGCGTGCCGATTCCGGTGGGGGCCAATCTCCCGGTTGGAGCCTTGACTAATATGACCGTCGGCGAATTCGTGAACCTGGTGAACCAGGAACTGCCGGCCATTTCCTCCATCGTTTCGCCGGTGCCCGCGCAGAGGAGCGGCCCCATTGCCGTGACCGGAATCCAACTGGTGAAGCAAGGCGTGGAATTGTATCCTCATGATTTCCCGCTGCCGAGGAGCTACCAGACCAGCATCGGCGTGCAGCACGAACTTCCCTGGGGGATGGTGGCGCAGGTGGACTACGTCCGGCGCGTTGGCATCAACGTGAGCTTAGGCGAGATTGATCTCAACCTGTTTGAGCGCAATAATGCCGCCGGGCAGCCGAATCCGGTGATCCCGGTTTGTACCCCGGCCCAGAACTTTGTCGCCTCAGCCGAATGCTCCACCGGCGCCATCACGTTTTGGGAAGATCAAGGCCATCAGGTATACCAGGCCATGTTAGCGAAAGTGCAAAAGCGTTTTGCCAACCGCTTCGGCTTCCAGGCATCTTATGCCCTGCAAAGGGATTGGAGCGACAATTATCCCGTCCCTGGCGGCACTACCCAGGTTTGGGACTTGTCGAACTGGCAATCTTCTTATGGTCAGGATCTTCCCCATCACAATTTCAATTTCGCTGGAACAATGGACCTTGGCTGGGGCCTGCAGTTGAGCGTCAACTCTTCCTTCATCAGCAGCACCCCGGTGGGCGCGCAGGTGAATGGCCTGGTGCTTCCAGGCACCGTTCCTTCCACCACCACCGAACCGCTGCCTGGGATTCCCTGGGACAGCCTGGAAGCAGGAACCAGCAAATCCCAGCTGGCCACGGCTGTCGCGGCCTTTAACGCCAGCGCTCCGGCCGCCGCGAAGTTGGCGCTGCCGTCCAACTACTCGCTGGGGACGCCAATTTTCTCGCAGGATTTTGGCTTGACCAAGAAGTTCACGTTCAAGGAACGATACCAGTTGTCGGTGAGGGCGGAGATGTTTAACGCGTTTAACATCTCCAATCTCATTTTTGGTTCCTACACTCTCGACAGCGCATATTCCACATCCCAAGCCTTCGGCCAAGCGGTCGCGAGATATGGCCAGAGCCTGGGCCAAGGCGGCGCGCGAGCAGTGCAGTTAGGAGCGCGCATCAGCTTCTAGGCTTAATCGGTTGGCAGGCGGAAGCGCCTGCCCCACTTTCACGCCAACTCGAACTGTGCCGCGACGGCAAGATGTACTCTTAAATGGAGGAAGGATTATAACGATGGTTACTTTAGCGGATGCACGGAGAGTGATTGCGGCGGCTGAGAAGAAAGCCGCGGAGATCGGGCAACCCATGAATATCGCGGTTGCGGATGAAGGCGGCAATATCGTATCGCACGTGCGTATGGATGGAGCTTGGCTGGGAAGCATTGATATTTCGCAGAAGAAGGCCTACACATCGCGGGCGTTCGATATTGCGACCAAGGACCTGGCGGCGCATTCGCAGTCGGGTGGCCAGTTTTTCGGCATCCACGCTTCTAACGACGGCAAGATCATGATTTTCGCGGGCGGAATTCCGCTCAAGAAGAATGGGAAAGTGGTGGGAGCAATTGGCGTGAGCGGCGGATCGGGCGATCAGGACCACGCGGTAGCCGAAGCGGGCGCAGCCGCCTATTAGAGAATCGGAAAGGAATATCGACATGGCTAGCAATCGCGGAGTGGCGTACATCGAACCGGGCAAAGTTGAGCTCCGGTCCATTGAATATCCGAAGTTAAAGATGCCGGCGGCGGAAGACAAACCGTTCGGCGGCAAGGATGCGCCCCACGGCGTAATTCTTAAGATCGTTAGCACCAATATCTGCGGCTCGGACCAGCACATGGTGCGCGGCCGGACCACCGCGCCGAAGGGTCTCATCTTGGGCCATGAGATCACCGGTGAGATCGTCGAGAAGGGCACCGATGTCGAAATGCTGAACGTCGGCGATCTGGTGACGGTGCCCTTTAATATCGCCTGCGGACGCTGCCGCAACTGCCGCGAAGGCAAGACGGGAATCTGCCTGACGGTGAATCCGGCGCGGCCCGGCGCGGCGTATGGTTATGTGGACATGGGCGGTTGGATGGGCGGGCAGGCGGAATATGTGATGGTGCCGTACGCCGATTTCAACTTGATCAAATTTCCCAAGAAAGATCAGGCTCTGGCGAAAATCCGCGACCTGACCTTGTTATCCGATATTTTCCCCACCGGCTACCACGGCGCGGTGACAGCCGGCGTAACCACCGGATCGGTGGTCTACGTGGCCGGCGGAGGTCCAGTTGGGTTGGCGTGCGCGGCTTCCTGTCACCTGCTGGGAGCGGCAGTGGTGATTGTGGGCGATATGATTCCGGAGCGCCTGGCGCAAGCGAAGAGCTTCGGCTGCGAGACCATCGATCTTCGCAAAGATGCCACGCTCGCGGATCAGATTGCCCAGATTGTCGGCGAGCCGATTGTGGATGCGGCCGTGGATTGCGTGGGGTTCGAAGCGCGTGGACACGGGCATGACGCGTCTGTGGAGCGGCCGGCGACGGTGTTGAACTCGGTGATGGAGATCACGCGCGCAGGTGGTTCCATCGGCATTCCCGGGCTATACGTGACTGGCGATCCAGGCGGAATCGACGCCAATGCGAAGATCGGAAACCTAGGCATCCGGATTGGCCTGGGCTGGGCGAAATCGCATTCTTTCCATACCGGCCAATGTCCGGTGCTGCGCTATAACCGGCAACTGATGATGGCGATTTTGCACGACAAGATACAAATCGCAAAAGCGGTGAACGTGACCGTGATCACGCTGGATCAAGCGCCGCAGGGCTACAAGGATTTCGATAAAGGCGCCGCCAAGAAGTTCGTCATCGATCCGCACGGAATGGTCGCTAAGTCGGCTTAAGTGTTACCGAGCCAGTCGGCATGTGCCTAGGGCTCACGAAAGGTGATGAAGAGGCGTTGTGGCACAGTGCCCCTGCGGGGCAAACAGTGTCGGTTGCAGTAGAAGGGCGTTCTGCGTTGTAGTATTTTCGATAGCCAATCTCAGAACACTACAGGAGAACGCCATGCAACAGTTTATCGAAAAATATGGCGATCGTATCGTGGGCGTGTTGTCCGGATTCGATCGACTGGTACTGCGAGGTTCACCGCGCAGACTGGATATCAGCTACTGGGACCCAGCCCGGCAGGTGATGGTGGCCAAGGGAATGGAAGAATTCCTGTGGCAGAATGGAGTTCTTTTCAAACATTACGGCGACTACTTGAAGAAGACCAGTGAGCGGGTGAAGAAGGCCTCTACCAGGGCCTTTAGCGAAGCTGGACTGCCGGTCATTTACGTGCGAGAGGCAGGCGTGGACAAGGACGAATATGCGCGGCGGGTGGCTGCTGAGCGGGGCATCCGTACCGGGCCGGTATGTGTGCTGAGCGTGCTGGAGCCGTGTCCGACGTTCGAATATGTGCAGTCGAAAATCGTACGGCGGAAGCGGCCCTGCCATGTGCTTTATCACTATGGACGGGACGAGAGGCTGGGGTGGATGTACGCGCGGATTCAGACCTGGTTCCCCTTCCACATCCAGATCGGCATCAACGGGCGGGAATGGCTAGCCCAGCAGATGCGGCAAGCGGGGTTAGCGTTCCAACAGGAGAAAAACTGCTTTACGCGGATCGCCGATTTTCAACGCGCGCAGGAGTTGCTGAACCAGCAACTGCAAACCGATTGGGTGGCCCTGCTCACAGACTTCGCGCAGCGGCTGAACCCCCTCCACGAAGAGATTTTCGCAAAGTATCCAACGCCGTATTACTGGACCTGTTATCAAAGCGAATGGGCCACCGACATCGTATTCAATAGTGGGGAAGCGCTGCAGAGATTGATGCCGGCCTTCATCGCCCATGGCCTGCTAAGCTACCACAGCAACGACGTTCTGCGGTTCTTTGGGAAGCGAACCACGAAAGCCGGCCAGATCCCGCGCAACTTTCATGGCGAACTGCAGACCAGTTGCAGGCAATATCAGGAAGGCGAGCGTATCAAGTTCTGGATGGACGGCAACTCCACCAAGACCTACAGCAAGGTGATCCTGGCCGAGGCGGGGGTGTTGAGGGCGGCGGAAACGACCATTAACAATGTCGACGTCTTTCGCACCTATCGGCCCAAGGAGGGCGGCCCCGACGATGAGCTCGAGTGGCGCAAGATGCGGAAAGGGGTGGCCGACTTGCACCGCCGAGCAGAGGTATCGCAGCAGACCAACAATCGGCTCATCGACGCTTTGGCCAGCGTCGATGACAGCCGCAGATTGGAGGAACTGATCGCCGGCATCCAAAAGCCGGTGAAGTGGCAAGGGCGGCGCGTACGGGCCTTGCGGCCATTCGCTGACGACCGGCCTTTGCTGGAGGCGATCAACGACGGCGACTTCTTGCTGAATGGATTCCGCAACCGCGACCTGCAGGCCATTCTGTACGACACTCCCGCGTATTTGGCCGACGAGAAACGTCGTCGTTCCGCCGCCATCAGCCGACGGCTTCGGATGCTGCGAGCGCATGGCTTAATCCGGAAAGTCCCGCATACCCATCGCTACCACGTCAGTCCCCATGCCCGTACCTTGCTGGTAGCCATCCTCACGGCGGCGCGAACCACACTCAACCAAGTCAACCAGTTGAGGAGTGCGGCTTGAAAAATCGTCGCCACACGCGAAGATTCTTATCGTTAGCAATGCACGCACTCTTGCGTGCCGTGTTCGCACTCCTGCGGACACCCTACCGACGGAACCCCAAAGGTTCACACGAGTGTGAACGCGGCACGCAACAGTGCGTGCGCCACGGGCGTCTTCAACGGAATCGCCACCGCAAGAAGCGGTTCGCAGGCGAAAGTCAAATCCTGGTGCGTCAATGTGGGGCGGACGCTTCCGTCTGCCAACCCGGTGTGCGGAGCCGATTTCTTCACAGCGAGGCACGAGCGCGCTTGCGCATCATCGATTCGAAAGAAACGCGCGGGACATTGATCAATTTGCGCATTTCCGCGCTGCGCAGCAGCCGTTGCGTAGCGTTCGGCATGCGCGCAGCGGCGCGATCGAAAGCGCCCGAGGATGCCTGGTACATGCCGGCGATGGCGCGGTAATAACCCTGTTGCCCTTTTAACTTCTGGCAGCCCGTCACCAGCGCGGCCAGCACTTCGTCGCTCTCCTCCAGTTTGGCCGCCACCGCGCCCCAATCGTCCAGGAAAGGGCAGAGCGGCAGCAGCGTGGCAGGCGACCGCCGCAGCGCTTTCACCGGGCGGAGCGGATAGTGCCGGTGGCCCTCGGCCGAGAGCCCGGTGTCCTGGTACATGCGAACGGCCTGATCAAATCGGCCCCGTGTGGAAAGATGATCCATGATTGGAAGCGTTACTGGCGTCTTCTTCCAGAAGCTCATGCCCTGAGTGAGGTCACCGCGGTTGTGGGCCAGCGTCATCGCCAGGCGCAGCAAGTCGAGCTCGCCATCGCGTTCTCTCGCGACCTGATCGAAGGCCATTTGTTCCCTGTCGATTTCGGTTTCAATGGCAGCCTGCGCTTCTTCCGCCGATGCCATATCTCCCAGTTCCAGCATGCGGCCCAATCCACCGGCGATGGCGCTCCAGTGTTCGCCATTGTGGCCGCTGACGTCGCGAACGGACCGTGTCGAGATACCTTCTTCGGTCCACGCGCGGGCGGCGAGTGCAAAGCGCAGCATGGGCTTCAGTGCTTCAGCGTCATTGGTTTCGCGCCAGGTCATGCCACGGATTTTCGTGTCTACATCGGTGGGCACGTACGTGGCGACGGTGGCATGATGGCAGGCCAGGCACAACGCGAAGTAATCCTGCAACTGCTCAGCGTGGTTAAGATCGGCACGGCGAATATTTTCCCAACTCGAGAGAACACGCAGGAAACCATCCGCCGTTCCACCCATTTCGATCAGCCGGCCACGCTCCGGCGCAGGCCTCCGCGCCTCAAGAAAAGGCGCGGTATTGTGAACTTGGAATAGCAGCGTCTCTGGCGAGATCCATTGCGCCCACGCGGTGATTGATTCGGACAATTTATTAGTATGACGCGCGTTCCATGAGACCGCGGCGGCGCAGATCCGGAAAGATCACGTTGCGAAGGCTCGGCGCCAGCAACCCCACATCATCCCCGGGGCCGAACCAGATCAGCTCTTGAATTTCAGAGTGTGCGGCGGGCGTGCCTTCGAGCTCTCCCGCATACAGCTCGATCTTTACGGTCTTGCCATCTTGTCCTGCCGCCGGGCTTTCATATTCGCCGATATGACGAAGCCCCAAGATTTCCACCTCGCCCAACTCTTCGCGGCACTCGCGCCGCAGGCATTCTTCCGGAGTCTCTCCTGGTTCCAATTTGCCGCCCGGAAGAATCAGCAGCGAGGTGGTGTCCTTTTTGCGGCAGAGCAGGATGCGCCCATCTTTCAAGTAGAGCAGCCCGGCCTTGTGATAGTCCGCCACTATTGCAAAATGGGAAACCGCTCGAATTCCCGCGCGAAATCCTTGGGTACGAAGAGGCTTCCTTCGGTGACTCCCGCCGGAGCATATCGCTTTAGCTCGCTGCTCAACTGGTTCGAGTTGATCCGGCCGGCCAGAAATGCCTGGAATGCGGCCGTGACGTGGCCAACCTGCTGCGCTGACTCGCTCACAAATTCCAAACGAAAATGGCGAATCCCCGCTGCGCGCCAGGAATCCATGTGCGTGCTTGCTTCCTGCGCCTCGGCGCCGAACACCGTATTCCGGCAGCCAACATCGGCGATCACCGGATGTGCACGGCCCTGGGGATCGCGCAGGGCCACTCGATGTTTTTCACATGGCCGGCCGCAATCGCGATAAGAAGTGCCGGTGGAAAGAAACCGGCAGAAGACGCAGTGCTCGGTGTGGAAGACCGGCAGATGTTGATAGGCAATGGCCTCCAGCCGCTCCGGGCCAACGGTAGCGGCCAGTGCGGAGATCTGAGCGGCGTTTAGATCGTGCGTCGGGGTGAGTCGCTCAAGACCCAATGCAAGATAGGTTTCGGCAGTCAGCGTGTTGGCCGTATTCAGGCTGAAATCGCCGATCAGTGGTTGGCCGGCGGTCTGCTTCAGAGTGTGGAGAATACCAGTGCTGCGGACGAGAATCGGGCACTGAAGGCTTCCCAAGAATGCTACGATGCGGCTTTCGCCGGGCTTCAATATGCGCGGGCTGGCTACTCGCGCCTCGATACCGGCTGCCTTCACGCGTTCCACCGATGGGCGCAACCCGTAGAGATCCAGATAATCCAAAGTGATGCTGTCAGGCTTGGCCGCAATGGCGGCGTCGAGCTGCTCGGGATCGCGGACCAATAGGTGCAGTTGGGGGGCGCCCATCCCTGGCGGCCGCTTTTCGCGCCGAAAATCGGGTGCGGGATGAATGGAGCGGGCGGGGGGAAGGGACTGAAGTTCCTGGAGTTTCTCCACGGCTTCACGCCGCATTCGATTCAACATTGACGCCGGAGCAAAAACGGGGCCGGCGATCTCAGCGCTCAGTTCAGCGAGTTCATACGGCGTGTTGCCCAGCCTCTCGAGCTGTTCTCTCAGCATCTCCTCGGTGAGCCCGCGATTCTGCGCGGCGCTCAACGGGCCAGGCGAATCCACGCTGACGGATAGTCCGCTGGGCAGCGTCCAGTGAGTACGCAGCGGCTGGTTCACCTCGGCGGTCGCATGCACTTTGAGCCGCTGCTTTGCGACCGGCGCCACTGGATCAAGGAACGGACGCGCTGCCCGATCTATTTCCGGGTGGTGCGTGCGCCATACCAGATCGCCGGCGCGGATGCGGCGAAAATCCACGGCGTTATTCGCGAAAGTTAGCTCCAGGGTGCCGTCAAGCTGCGGCGCTAGGTTATACACTCGGCCGCCTTCTTCGTCTTCCTGCGGGCTGCGCCAATCGGCCGCGTCGAACACCACCCCATCACCCGCTTTGAGTGGCGCAATTTCGTGCGCCGCGGCGGGCTGAACATACACGCTTCTCTCATGAACAGCGGTGACCGTGGATATATGAACACCGCGATGGCGCGGACTGCGGCCCTTCACCACGTTCTGATGGTTCACGCCGGAAATGAAATATGCGCCGAGGCCGCGGGAGTAGACCTGCTCGATTTCCAACTCCTGGCGCGGCGTGATGGATAACGCCCTGCCGGCCCACGCGTCGTCCACAGCCTGGCGGTAAGCGCGCGTGGTCAATGCGACGTAATCGGAATCCTTATAGCGGCCTTCAATTTTCATGCAGTTCACACCGGCTCGAATAATTTCGGGGACATGCCGCAACGCCGACAGATCTCCGGGCGAGAGGAGGTAACGCGCGTCGGCCAGCGGCTTGCGCTGCCCATCCACCAACATTTCGTATGGCAAGCGGCAAGCCTGCGCGCATTGGCCTCGGTTGGCGCTGCGTCCGCCCCATGCTTCCGACGAAAAACATTGGCCGGAGTAGGCTACGCAGAGCGCGCCGTGTACGAAGATTTCCAGATCGGCTTTGGTCTTTTCGTAAATTGCCGCCACTTCTTCTAACGACAATTCCCGCGCCAAGGTCACGCGGTGCGCCCCCTGCGCCAGCGCGAACTCCACGCCCTCCGCGCTCGAGATGCTGGTCTGCGTGGAAGCGTGAAGTTCAAGGTCGGGAGCAATCTGGCGCGCCAGTTTGAGCACGCCGATATCCTGCACGATGATGGCGTCGACACCGGCTTCCGCAATGGATCCGATGGCCCGCGCGGCTTCGGCGAGTTCGTGTTCAAAGACCAGTGTGTTGAACGTCAGATATCCGCGCACGCCCCGCCGGTGCAGCGTTCGCATTGCTTCGGGAAGCTCGCTAAGTTCAAAGCCAACCTTCGCCCGGGCGCTGAAGTGCTTGAGCCCGAAATAGCAGGCATCCGCGCCCGCTTCGATGGCGGCGTGGAGCTGCGGCCAGTGTCCGGCCGGACTCATCACCTCGGGCTTTTTAGGGAACGGCATGGCCTCCTTAACTAAGATTACCGTGCGGACGACAGCTATCCTTTCAGATGCGCCGGACGAGTGCTCTACTTAAGTCTCGGATCAAAAACAAACGGCTCCGGAGCACTAAACCGAATCTTGGAAAAATCGGGGTGTTTTGGGTTCAATAGAAAATTACGCTCACGGGGAACAACAGCGGATGGAACGGCCAGAATGGCAGCCGATTTGTTTCGAGCCCATTTTGTCCCCAAATCTTTTGTGAACTTAGGAGGGCTGGGGCTCTTCCAACCAGATGGCAAATCTGCTTCATTGATCGTTTCCATAGCCAGAACGCTCGGGACGTCCACTGCGATGACCACCATGCCCGCAGGAAGACCAGAGCTATTCGCAAGGATTTCTAATGCGCACAGCGACGTAGTGCCAGCGCAGTATAGGAGGGGCGTTCCTTTATGGTTCCAGCGACCACCATAACGTCTGGCCCCTTCCCCATCGTTCTTCGGGTATCGAGAACTGCCGATACGGTAGATGGTCAATCAGTTACCAAACACCGCTCTCCATTTGGCCTAGAATATCATTCACTCGCTTCGTGCCCTGTTTGGTGCCCAGGACCGATATGGGGGTGGCGAAGTTAAGGGCGCGAACTGGATTCCCAAGCCATCGCATCGCCTCGTTAGGATTCCCGAGCACTTCAGCTGCCCGATGTATAATCTTGTCAATCCTTCGTTCCGACTCCAAAGGGCTAACTCGAGCAAATCTTCCCCTGCCGGGGCGCTGAATGACGATGCCGCGCTTCCATGGAGACCCTCTCTTGGCCCGAAGATTGGAAACCTGAACCGTCTCAGCGCCCTTACGCGAAATGACACCCTCGGAGCCACGTGGTGCTGCTGCCGCTCCCGGCGGATTTAGAGATGGAGAGGATCTTTTGGCCACCAATCTCATTGTACAGAACTCATGGAGGGTTGAGCCTTGAACAGTTAGGCATGGCTCCGTCCCGCAGGTCTCAACCCGTCGAAAATTTGAAAGGCCAAACATCTTCCGCTCGGCGGGTAAAGTCCTCAATTCGCCATGTCGATCTAGTATTCAGCCGACATGACCGATCACTTCATCAAACTCAAATGCGAAAATTGCGGCGCCGAATTGGAAGTCTATGACGACATGGAGCGGTTCGCATGTGGCCATTGCGGCACCGAGATTGCTGTTGAGCGCCGGGGTGGGACGGTTATTCTAAACGCGGCGGCGGGCCGCGACAAACCATCGGCCGAACTGGCCTTGGTGCGTCTGAAGGAAGAAGCCGGGGACCTATCAAAGCGATATGACGCTATGCTGAAGGAGCGGGTGGAGCGGAATAAGCGCGGATACATCATTGGAATTTCACTTTTGCTGATCGGTTTTGTCGTGGTGAGAACCGGGTACAGTTTGGTGATGGGACTTGGTCTACTTATAGTGGGGATCTTCACCATTAGCTACATACGCCGGCACGACAAGAAGGTAGCGCTGGATTTGCGCGAGCTCCACGCGAAACTTGATGTATTAAACGGCCGGATCGAGGATCATGCCTTCCGGCCGTAAGCGGGTCACAAAGTAGAAATTCGCGGTGGCGCCTTCTTTTCGAGTAACTGCTCGTGCTTCAGGCAGTAGGGTGTCCAGGGCAATGCGCGCAGCCTCTTTTCTTCAATTGCGCCGCCATCCACCACGCACTTCCCGAACGTGCCATTGTCAATGCGCTTCAGCGCGTCTCTGACCTGATTCAGGGTGGTCAAATCACCATCCGCTTCCTGAAAAAGCGTGGATTTCTCCTCGTCCACGACGGTCGCATCGCCGCGCTCGATGCTGGAGGACGGATCGCTCAGCTCCTGGACGTCCGGCTGAGCCCCTTTCAAACTCTCTAAAAGCCGCCGTTCTTCAGCTTGGAGCAGCCGTTTGTATTCATCGAATTGTTTCAATACGCCTCCTTGACCCTAACATCAGATGCTTTCGGAACGCGCGGCGTTGCATCCCAACCACCGGTCGCTCACGCTCGCGGCTCGGAAAGAGCGTGTGGCATGGGCCTGCGGCCCACCAAAGGTGATGAAGACGATGCGGGAAAATCGGTTGGCAGGCGGAAGCGGAAGCGCCTGCCCCACGTTGGCCCCAGTGGGGCAGGCGCTTCCGCCTGCCAACCGGCGTCTTCAAACGGAGCCGGTGCTTCTTGGTTCCGGCCACTACGAATAATTTCGTTGACACTACGAATAACTTCGTAGTAAGATTTTCTCATGCGGAGATCTTCCAACCGTCCCACCGACGCGGAACTCGAAATCCTCAGCGTTTTGTGGGGCAACGGTCCTTCCACCGTGCGCGAGATCCACGACATCCTGAACCAAACCAAACCGACCGGTTACACCACCGTCTTGAAACTCGTACAGATCATGGCGGAAAAAGCATTGGTTTGCCGCAAAGAGATCGAGAATCAACGGGCGCATCTTTATGAGGCCAGCGTGCCAAAAGAACAGACCCAACGGCAACTGGTGGGTGACCTGGTGGGCCGGGCATTCGACGGTTCCGCTAGTGAACTGGTTATGCAGGCCCTTTCGGCGAAAACGGCAACACCGCAAGAGCTGGAAGAGATACGGAAACTTCTGGACGATTACGAGCGAGGCGCGAAATGAATCTCACAAATACTGTTGGATGGACTCTGGTGCATTTTGTGTGGCAGGGAGCAGCTATCGCGGGGCTGCTCGGGGCTGTGCGCTACAGTCTTCGGAAACGCAGCGCGCAGGCGCGATACGCCGCGGCCATGGCGGCGATGCTGCTGATGCTGGCGTCGGCCGGCGCTACATTTTTGTACCTGGACTCCGGTAACGAGCCAACGCTCTCACATCCGCAACCTTCCGGGAGTTCCATGGCGGCACCCACCAGCACTGCTGCTCAGAGACCGGTCGAGACGTCATCAACCTGGCGTACTCGCATGCCGGACTATTTCCCGGTCTTAGTCTACATATGGATCGCCGGAGTGCTGGCGCTCTCCATCCGGTCGCTCGGCGGATTCCTGGTAACGCAACATTGGAAACGCAGCAATGTCCGGCCCGCGGAGGCGCTCTGGCAGGAAAGCCTGGCTCGCCTCGCCAAGCGCCTGGCCGTCTCACGGAAAGTACGCCTCTGGGAATCCGCCATCGCTCATACGCCGGCGGTGATCGGCTGGATCCGCCCCGTTGTATTGTTGCCGGCAAGCGCTATCTCGGGCCTCGCGCCCAGCCAGATTGAAGCGCTGCTGGCCCATGAACTCGCCCATATTCGCCGTCACGATTATCTGGTCAACCTGCTGCAAACCGCAGTCGAAACTCTGTTGTTCTATCATCCGGCCGTGTGGTGGGTTGGACGCCAAATGCGGGCGGAACGGGAAAACTGCTGTGACGACCTGGCAGTCGCGGTTTGTGGCGATGCCTTGGGTTACGCGCGCGCACTCACCGAACTGGAAAAGATCCGTATTGCCACTCGTATTGCGACACCTCGCCTGGCCATGGCCGCCAACTCCGGATCGTTGCTGCAGCGCGTTCGCCGGCTGCTCGATCCCGTACCTTCTCGTCCCGCGATCCATGCCGATTGGGTCACTGGCGTTGGTATTGCACTGTGCGTTGCTTCCGTTTGGGCCACGTCTGGAGGGACAGCGCCGGGACCGCTGCGGCTGCACCCGGACGTACATCTGGTGAATGCCTTGTATCAACCGAGCGTCCAGCCGCCGCGAGTAGAGCTGGCCGCGATGGCCCAGCCCGCGGGGCAAGTTCAGCAAACCAGCGAGCCGTCCTCGGACCAGAGCTTTGTGGGAGGAATCGCATCCCTTGGATACAAAGATCTGTCGGTTGACCAGCTCATTTCGCTCAAGATTCATGGTGTCACTACCGAGTATGTCCGCGAACTGTTGGCCGCGGGGCTGAAGTTGAAGGTGGATGAGATCGTCAGTTTTGCGATTCACGGGGCCCAGGCCGCCGACATTGTAGAGATGCAAAAGCTGGGGTACAAGCTGAATGCCAGCGAGATCGTAAGCATGTACATCCACGGCTTAACGCCTGAGTTCGCGCGGCAAATGAAATCCGCGGGCTTTGGTACGCCAACTTTCGATCAGCTCATCTCTTTCAAAATCCACGATGCAACTCCCGAAATCGCGGAGCAATTCAAGCAGGCCGGCGTTCGCGAATTGGATTTCGACAAGCTGGTGTCGCTTCAGATCCATGGCGCGAATCCAGACGCCGTGAAGCAAATTGGCGCGCTAGGCTATCCGAATCTCACGGCTGACGAAGTGATCGCGATGTGCATCAACGGCGTGGACGTGGATTTTGTGCGTAAAGCCCAGAAGCACGGCTTCAAGGATCTCAGCGTGGACAAGCTGATCAAGCTGAAGCAGTACGGAATTCTCGACTAATTCAAAGGACGAAACTTATGACTCGCATCACTCTGCTCGCTCTTAGTACGCTCACGCTGGCCTACGCTGTTTCGGCGGAGGAAACCATTACCGGCCAGTGGATGATAGACCAACACACGGACCAAGCGGCCGTGGCCGGAAAGGTCCAACTCACGCTGCACCGGTCTTCCGCCAATTCCCAGATGACCAGCAGTTCCTCGCTTCCCCTCGAACAGCTGCGCGGCCTCTCAAAGCAGCAGATGGATGCGCCCGCGGGAGTCACCGTGCACTTTGAGATCACTCGCGAAGCGGGCACGCTCGGCTGCGACGGTTATTTCCGCGCAGGGAACGGCGCCGGCGCCTTCACTTTCTCACCGAGCGCGAATTTCGTAATCCAGATGCGCTCACTTGGTTACAACGCCCTCTCGGTGGAAACTGTGTTCTCCATGGCGGTGCACGATGTGAAGACCGCCTACGTGCGCGATCTCCGGGCGCTCGGTATGGCGCCAGGCTCATCGGACGAGTTGATCTCGATGAGTATCCACAACGTGACCATTGACTATATACGGGACCTCAAGAACCTCGGCCTCCGCGAGTTGACCCCCGATCACCTGGTTTCGATGCGCATCCATGACGTGAGCGTCGAATTCGTTCGCGACCTGAAGGGCATGGGCTATAACCCGAGCACAGACGACCTGGTTTCGCTGCGGATTCACGGCGCTACTTCGGACTATGTCAAGCAGATGAGGAACCTCGGCTTCAACCCGACGTTGGATCAGTTTGTTTCCATGCGCATCCACGATGTCAGCCCCGAATTCGTCCGCGATCTGAAAGGCTTGGGCTACAGTCCCAGCGCCGATGATCTGGTTTCGCTGCGGATTCACGGCGCGACCTCCGAATATGTCAAGCAGGTGAAGAACCTCGGCTTCAACCCGACACTGGACCAGCTGGTTTCCATGCGCATCCACGGGGTAACGCCGGATTATATCGAGAAGGTAAAAGCCCACGGGGTTAAGAATCTCACGGTGGATCAGTTGGTGAGCCTGCGTATCCACAGCATCATCGAATAGGCTTCCCTACCGCACCGCCCCAACAGCCCAATTCCGCGCTCCTGAGCTAGACTAAAACGGAAGCAGCAGGAGCGTGATCCAAGATGGCTGGCGAGGTCCCCGGAGCAGGCGATCCCCCCGAAGACAAACCGCAGTTCGCGACCTGGACTATCGGACCGAACGATGCCGTGCCCGGCACGCTGATCGGTCCCTATAACTTGCTTCAATGTATTGGCCAGGGTGGAATGGGCGAAGTATGGCTGGCCGAGCAGAAGCAGCCGGTCCGCCGGCGCGTCGCAGTGAAGTTGATTAAGGCCGGCATGGATACGCGCGAAGTGGTGTCGCGATTCGAATCGGAGCGGCAGGCACTCGCGCTCATGGATCACCCGGCTATAGCCAAGGTCTTTGACGCCGGGTCCACGCCTCAACGCCGGCCGTACTTCGTCATGGAGTATGTGCCGGGCATGCCCATCACTGCTTACTGCGATCAACACAAGCTGAGCACGCGCCAGCGGTTGGAGCTGTTCATTCTGGTCTGTGACGGCGTGCAGCATGCGCACCAAAAAGCAATTCTGCATCGCGATCTGAAGCCATCCAACATTCTGGTAGGCGAGGTGGATGGTAAGCCGGCCCCGCGGATTATCGATTTTGGCGTGGCCAAAGCCACTGCGCAGCGGCTCACCGCCGACGCCATGTTTACGCAGGTGGGGGTGATTGTTGGGACGCCTGGTTACATGAGTCCGGAACAAGCCGACTCGGCCGGAGCGGACGTGGACACGCGCACGGACGTGTATTCGCTGGGAGTGGTGCTCTATGAATTGCTGGTGGGTGCGCTGCCGCTGGATTTCAGCAAGACGCATCTCGATGAGTTCCGGCGCCGGTTGCGCGATGAAGATGCGGAGCGGCCCAGCACCAGGCTACGCACGCTAGGCGCGGAGTCCGGGACCACGGCGCAGAACCGCGGCGTCGATGGTAACACGCTGGCGCGGCTGTTGCGCGGCGATCTGGACGCCATTACGCTGAAGGCGCTGGAAAGGGATCGCTCTCGCAGATACGCCACCCCTTCAGATCTGGCGGCCGATATTGGAAGATATCTGCGCGATGAGCCGGTTCTGGCGCGTCCGGCCAGTTCCGCATACCGGGCCCGCAAGTACGTGCGCCGGCATCGTGTGGGAGTTGCGGTGGCCGCGGCTGCGGCGGTGTTGTTGATCTCGGCAGCGGGGATGCAGGCCTTTGAGCTGCGGCGCATCCGTCGCGAGCGCGACCGCGCGGACCGCGTGACTCAGTTCATGACCGGGATGTTTAAGGTTTCCAACCCCAGCGAGTCGCGAGGCAATGACATTCGGGCTCGCGAAATCCTCGATAAAGCTTCGGAGAATATCGACACCGGCCTCCGGCAGGATCCGGAGCTGCAGGCCCAGATGATGCATGTCATGGGCAATGTGTATGACAGCCTGGGCCTGTATTCAAAGTCCGAGCCGCTGCTGCGCCGGGCCTTGGAAATCCGCCGGCGCACGCTGGGAGTCCGCAACCCGGAGACATTGAAATCCATGGGCAATCTCGCGGAAGTGCTGGAGGAGGAAAGCCGCTACCCGGAGGCGGAAAAATTGATGCGCGAAACGCTGGATGGCCGCCGCAGCCGGCTGGGGCCCCAGCATCGCGACACGCTGATCGCTATGTCCGAATTAGCGCAGATCCTGAACAGCGAGGGACGTTTCCCGGACGCCGAGAAACTCAATCGCCAGGTGCTCGAAGCGGCCAGACAGGTCTTCGGCCCGCAAGACGAAGTCGTCACTAAAGCCGCCAGAAACCTGGCCATCAATCTGTCTTATGAAGGAAAGTATGCCGATGCCGAGAAGGGATTTCGAGAAGCGCTCGAAATCGACACGCGCACCCTGGGTCCCGATCATCCCACCGTATTGGCGGACCTGAATTATGTGGGCAACAGCCTGCTGCTCGAGGGCCGCTACCCGGACGCCGAAAAGATGTATCGCGACACCATTGACGCCAAACGCCGGGTGCTGGGGCCGCAGCATCCGGAAACGGTAAAGACCATGGGAAACCTGGCGCTGGTTCTAACCAACGAAAAGCGCTACGACGAGGCCGAAAAGCTATATCGCGAGACACTGGAAATTAAGCGCAGAACCCTCGGTCCGGAACATCGTTCCACGCTGGTCACCATGGGGAATCTCGCGAATATGTATTCAGTAGCGGGCCGGTTTACAGAGGCGGAACAATTGCTGCGCCAGACGCTCGAAATCGAATGGCGAACCCTGGGCCCGGAACATTCCGATACCTTGGCTTCGCTCGACGTTCTGGGCCTGACCCTGAAGTACGAGAAGCGCTATGCCGAATCGGAAAAAGTCTACCGGGAGGCGCAGGAAAGGCGGCGCCGCGCCCTCGGCTTGGACCATCCGGATTTTGCCTCCACGTCCTATGACCTGGCTTGCGTCTTGGCCTTGGAAGGGAAGCGCGAGGAGGCACTTTCCATCCTAAAAGTAGCCGTGGAGCATTCGCTCAAGGCCGAAAAGCGCGAGAGCTTGGAAAAGGATGCCGATTTTGATTCTCTGCGCGGAGATCCGCGCTTCCAGGCACTGGTGGCTTCCTCACGCCAGCGCGCCGCCGCGATTCATCAGTAGATACAGGATGGCATCCACATGTGACTTAGTTTTCCAGAATTTGCCCAGTTCGCCAATTTTGTGGGGCGGTCCCCCTGGACCGCAGCCGACGCCCCCGTCGGCTCGCCAGGGTTGTATCGGGCTCAGTTCGTTCAAGCGGAGCGGGTCCAGGGGGACCCGCGCAGACCTGGGGGTCTGCCCCACTGCCCATTCGTTGTATACTGCCCCTGAAACTCTACCATTCGAGGTGTTCCATGAAAACGCTTGTTGCCGTGCCGGCGGCTTTGCTGTCGTTGGCGGCTTTTACCGCAGTCGCCCAGGAAACTCATTCCGCTACACGTCTCACAACCGATCATTACTTCGACCTGGAGCGTGTGAGCAATCCGCAGATTTCTCCCGATGGCGCGCGCATTGTTTACACCCGGCAGCAGGCCAACAAGATTGAGGACCGCTGGGAATCCTCGCTGTGGATCATGAACGCCGACGGCGGCCAGCATCGCTTCCTTACCAAGGGCTCCAACCCACGCTGGTCGGCCGATGGAAAGCGCATTCTCTACATCGCCGATGGAGAGCCGCGTGGCCCGCAGATCTTCGTACGCTGGATCGATACGGACGGGCCCGCCACGCAGGTGACGCGCGCTACCGAGAAGGTGGCCGACGCGCGCTGGTCGCCCGATGGAAAATCCATCGCGTTCTGCATGTTTGTCCCGGAAAAGGACACCTGGAAAATCAGCATGCCGGCGGCGCCCGAGGGCGCTCACTGGACCGCCGCGCCGCGGGTGATTGAATCGCTGCACTATCGCCAGGATCAGGTTGGGTTCCTTCAGGACGGTCACACCCATTTGTTCGTGGTAGCGTCCGATGGCGGCGCACCCCGCCAGATTACCGGCGGCAAGTGGAGCGCGGGCGCCGGAGAATTGCGCGCCGCCGTACCCATGGACTGGACTCCCGATAGCAAGGAAATCGTGTTCGAAGCCGACCGCACCGCGGAATCCGATTTGCATTATCAAACCTCCGAACTCTTGGTAGCCGATATTGCGTCGGGCGCCATTCGGGAACTGGTGGCGACACCTGGCTCCTGGAGCCGTCCCGCCATTTCGCCCGACGGCAAAACCGTGGCCTTTACCGGCCACCCACGATCGGAGCGTACGCACTCCGTCTCGGATCTTTATGTAATCCCCTTCGCCGGCGGCGAAATGCGCAAGATCAGCGGCGATTATGACCGCGATCCCATCAATCTACACTGGGCGCCGGATTCGGCGGGCGTTTATTTCGACGCCGACGATCACGGGTCCCGCAACGCCCAGTTGGCAGACATCGCGGGCGGCGGCGTCAAGCCAGTTACCACCGGCAAGCATGTGCTCACTATGGATTCCGCATCGAGCGACCTGATGGCCGTGGGTACATCCACTGATCCCGATAATCCGCCCGATGTGGTGCGCTACAACCTGCGCCGGCCTGAACAAATAACCAGGCTCACCAACGTCAACGCCGGCCTGTTGTCCGGCATGCACCTGGCGAAAACAGAGGAAATAGACTTCACTTCCACCGGCAGCGCGAAGGTGCAGGGCTGGCTGGTGAAGCCGCCGGATTTCGACCCGGCGAAAAAGTACCCGCTCATCCTGGAAATCCACGGTGGCCCATTTGCGATGTACAGTGTGGCGTTTAACTACATGTTCCAGAATTTTGCCGCCAACGATTTCGTGGTTCTCTACCTCAACCCCCGCGGCAGCACTGGATACGGCACCGCGTTTTCCGGCGGCATCGACCATAATTACCCCGGGCCCGACTATGACGACCTGATGGCCGGCGTGGACGCGACCATCGCGAAAGGCTTCATCGACACTACGCGCATGGCCGTTTCCGGTTGCAGCGGCGGCGGCGTGCTCTCGAGTTGGGTGATTGGGCATACCGATCGATTCGCGGCCGCGGCCGTGCGCTGCCCGGTCATCGATTGGATGAGCATGACCGGAAATACCGACATCCCTCTTTTCACCTACAGTTTTTTCCAAAAGCCATTCTGGGAGGATCCTAGCGACTGGCTAGCGCATTCGTCCGTGATGGCCGTCGGCAAAGTGACCACGCCCACGCTGCTGATGACTGGCGTGCTTGACCGCCGCACGCCCATGCCGCAAACCGAGGAATACTACGCCGCCCTGAAGGTTCGCGGCGTGCCGGTGAGATTGCTGCAATTCGAAGGAGAGTACCACGGGACCGGGTCGAAGCCCTCAAATTTTATTCGAACGCAACTCTACATGATGAGCTGGTTCAAAAGATATACGCGTTCTCCCGAGGGGAAGTCTGTCTCCGTACCGGCTGCTACCGTGAGTGAATGAAGCGTGTGCAGTTTAGAGAATAGCTGAATCAGCAGTTGGGCAGGGCTGGCCGTCGACCAGGATTTCGGAGGGATTCTTGGCAAATTGGCACGCCCGGGAGGCGTTCATGAATTCTCGCAACGCCTGCTGGTTTTCGGGCCGATGCGGGCAGATTGCGCAGCGCCGGCCGAATTCCTTATAGGACTCGCAGCAGACTGTCCGAACCATCACAAGCGACGCCATCGACACCTTGTTCCTTCTACTTAAGTGCTTAGGAATGAATCAACTGGAGAGATCAACCCTTCCATCGGTAAAAGCTCTTCTATTGATATAAGACCAAATCGGTCGGATATTGTCAAGTGGCGCCGATCGCCCGAATAACTTACTCCCACCGGAGCGCACGCATGGGATCGACTCGGCTCGCTTTTCGTGCCGGGACGTATCCGGCCAGTAGAGCCACGCAAGCGATTCCCAGAGTGGAAGCTACGATGGTCAGCGTGTCATTCGGCTGGATTCCATAAAGTTGCGACTTCACCACTCGCGTCAGGGCCAAAGCGGCGGGCAGGCCCACGGCGATTCCGATTCCAGCCAGGATCAACACATCTTTCATCACCAGCCAGACCACGTCGCCGCTGGCGGCGCCGAGGGCCATTCTGACGCCGATTTCGCGGGTTCGCTGCGCAACAAGGTAGGCCATCACACCGTAGAGTCCGATGGCTGCAAGCAAGGTCGCCAGAATGCCGAAGCCGGTGGAGAGTGTCGCCACCAGGCGCTCCGTGATTAACGAGTCTTCCATCTGCGCTTCGATGGTCTTCATTTGGTACAGAGGGAGATTCGGATCCAAATCATTCACTACCCGGCGAATGCTCGAAAAGGCCTGCTCCGGCTGTCGCGCCGTGCGGACGTAGGCATACATGCCGAGCACAAACTCCATTTGGTGATAGGGGCGATAAACTTCCAATGGGACTTCATCTCGCATGCTTTCGTATTTCGTATCCCGTACCACGCCAATGATCTCGATATCCAGCTTGGTGCCGGGATCGCCGCCCATTCCAATGTGTTTTCCCACCGCCAGTCCATCTTTGAAAAATTTCCTCGCGAACTTCTCATTTACAATGCAAACCATGGGCGCGCCACGGCCGTCGGTCATCCGGAAATCCCGGCCCAGCAGGATGGGAATATTCATGGTCGCGAAATAGTCGGGCGATATGAATTGCATGTGCGGATCGGGCGTATCCGATGGTTTATGCTGGAAGCCCTCCACTGCTATGCTGCTGTCCCACTCATTTCCGCTGAGCACCGGCATGACCGCAAGGCTGGACGATTCGACACCGGGAATCGCGTCCAGATGCTCACGCAATTGGCGATAAAAATCCAGACTTCGCTCCTGTTTGTAGCCGTTCATGGGTGGGTCTACGGCGAACCCGATGAGATTGGCGGTACGGAAGCCGGGATCCAGGTCTTTGAGGTTGCTCAGGCTGCGGATGAACAAACCAGCGCCGATCAGCAGCAGGAGCGACAGCGTGACCTGCGCGGCCACCAGTGTTTTTCGCAATCCCACCGAGGTTCCACCGGCGATGGAACCCACTTGATCCTTGAGTGTGCCGGCCAGGTGCGGGCGAGTGGATTGCAGCGCGGGAGCAAGGCCAAAAATCACTCCCGTGAGCAACGACACGCCCAGGTTGAACGCCAAAATCCGCCAATCCGGTGTGGTGGAGATGGTGAGCGGCGCATCCCCCGCCGGTAAGAAATTCAATAAGGCGCGATCCATCCAAATCGCCAAAAGCAGTCCGGCCGTACCACCGGCGAAAGCCAGCGTGAGGCTCTCCACCAGCAACTGCGAGATGATCCTGCCTCGGCTGGCTCCCAGCGCAAGGCGGACCGCGATTTCCTTCTGCCGCGCAGTGGCGCGGGCAATCATCAGATTGGCCACGTTGGCGCAGGCAATCAGCAGGACCAGCCCCACCACTGCCGTGAGCACCAGAAGGGGGTTGGCGAATTGAGTGCGCAGGTAGGAGTCGCCCTTGGATGCGGGACGTAGGTCCATCCACATTTTGAGGAAACTTTGCCTTGTCTCCGGAGCCGCACGAGCGAAATCCTTTTCGCGCACTTCCATCTCGAGCAGCTGGTGGAAAAACGGCTGTAGAGCAGACTTCGCCTGGGTGATGGTTACACCCGGCTTCATTCGCCCGAAGACGTTCACCCATCGGCCTCGGCGATTCTTCATGTTATAAAACTCAGCGAACTGCGGGCTTATCTGAGCTTCCATCATGATCGGGATGCGAATCTGCGGCGACGATCCCGGATCGGTTCCGTCAAAGCCGGCTTGGCTGACGCCGATGATGGTTAGCGGATATCCATCCACCAGCAGCTTTTTGCCGATGATGTCCTTACTGCCGCCAAAGCGGCTTAACCAATACCGGTGGCTGATTACTGCAATGGGATGGCCGCCGGGAATCTTGTCGTCCTCAGGCGTGAACACGCGCCCCAGCGCGGCACCCACGCCGAGTACTGGAAAATACGTTCCGGAGACCAGTTCGCCGTCGACGCGCTCAGTTTTCCCTTCCGAACTGACGCTGAAGGAAGTTTCCCAGCGGCAGAACATTCCGCTAAAGACTTCGTTGTGGTCGCGAAAATCCTCATACATCGGATAGGAGATCTTGTAACGGCCATTGTTGCTGCCGTAATGCCGGCCGCGTCCCCACAGCAACACAAGCTGTTGCGGATCCTTGACTGGCAGCAGCCGCAGCAGCAGTTGGTCGACTAAAGTGAAGATGGCAGTATTGGCGCCAATTCCCAGAGCGAGCGAAAGCACCGCGACGGCTACGAACACGGGTGATTTCCTGAACGTGCGAGCGGCGTAGCGGAGATCCTGGCCGAGAGTACCCATGCAGTCTATACTTCCCAATCAAAAAAACGTTACAGTCAAGTCGTGCGGCTAGTGGAAAAACCGTTCAGCGCGGAATCTCGGATGGCCCCAACGGCCCTCACCCGCCGGCGGCTATTGAAGAGCGCGGCTGGGTTTGCGTCGGCAGCGGCGGCGGCGCTGATGCCTCCCAATATTCGCCGGGTCCTGGCGCAGGCACAGGAGAAGCGCGGTTCGCTTGGCGACATCAAACATGTCGTCGTGCTCATGCAGGAAAACCGTTCATTCGATCATTACTTCGGAACATTGGCCGGGGTGCGTGGATTCGACGATGCGGATGCTCTCAAACTTTCCGACGGGCGCTCCGTATTCTACCAACCCGACTCCGGCAATCCCGATGGATATCTGCTGCCATTTCATCTGGACACCCACGCGAGCAGCGCGCAAAGGATTCCTTCCACCAGCCACGCCTGGGCCGTGCAGCACGAAGCCTGGAATGGCGGCCGTATGGATCGGTGGCTGGCGGCGCATCGCAAGGCCGATGGCGTAAAGGGACCGTACGTCATGGGCTACTACAAGAGAGCCGATATTCCGTTCCAGTTTGCATTGGCGGAGGCGTTTACTCTCTGCGATGCCTATCATTGCTCCGTCTTCGGCCCCACCTGGCCGAACCGCATGTGCCTGATGACCGGGACCATCGATCCGGACGGCGAGAATGGTGGACCGATCATCAGCAATAGGGCGCCCGCGGCGGGGTATACCTGGACCACTTATCCGGAGCGATTGCAGCAAGCTGGAGTGAGTTGGAAGGTGTATCAACAACAGGACAGTTACGGCTGCAACATGCTGAGGACCTTCCGCGTTTTCCAACAGGCGCCAGCAGGCTCCGCTCTTCATTCGCGAGGGATGCAAGTGGATCCGGAGGGTCAATTTGAATACGACGCGATGCACGACAAACTGCCGGCCGTCTCCTGGATCATTCCAACCAGCTTTCAATCCGAACATCCGGATTTTATGCCCGCCGATGGAGCCGCGTTCGTGGCCAGCAAGATCGATGCGATAGCCGCCAATCCGGACGTGTGGGCAAAGACGGCATTCATCCTGAATTACGACGAGAACGACGGGCTGTTCGATCACGTGGCGCCGCCGGTCCCCCGGCTGGACACGCCGCACGAATTCGTAGGAGGCTTGCCCATCGGTGGCGGATTCCGGGTGCCCTGCATTATTGTTTCGCCATTCACCGCGGGCGGCTGGGTATCGAGCGAGCGATTCGATCACACCTCCGTTCTTCAGTTTCTCGAAACATTTACCGGGGTTCGCGAGCCCAATATCAGCGAGTGGCGCAGGCGAACGTTCGGGGATCTGACCTCGGCCTTTCGTTTCCGCGGCGCAGCCAGCAAACCTCCGGTGCTGCCGGACACCAGTGGTCCGCTCCTTCTTGCCAGAAGCAGTGCGGCCAGCCTGCCGAAGCCTGTTATCCCCGGCAGCGGGCAGCAACCTCCCAGGCAGGAGAAGGGGCACCGTAATCGCCTACCGTCGGGTTCGACTGCCTAGACTCCGTGCGGGACCCGGCAAAAAAAAAGACTGAACAAGATGCCATCTCCGCGAATATTTCCAATGACAGCCTTCCAATGCCAGCCTTACCTCCGGCGCCACGATACTGGTAAAAAGGGAAGAGGCTTCGAAGGGCTTACGAAGTAGATTACCTGATGACACCTGCTCCAGGAATGATCCGGGAACTTCTGCCATTCACTTCCGCTAACCCAAGACCGGGTACGATTCTAGCGCTGGCCGCTTTGACGCTATGGGCCGGCGCGATCCGGCTCGGAGCCCAGGTGGCGGCCTCCATCTCGGGAACCGTGGAAGACGCTACCGGCGCCGTGGTGCAAGGCGCAACCGTTACCGTAAAGAGCCTGGAGACGGGAGCTTCGAGAACCGCCGCCACGGACCAATCCGGCAACTACACGCTGGTCTCGCTGCCGCTTGGCCCGCAGGAAGTGAAGGTGGAGAAAAGCGGTTTTAAGACCGCGCTCAGGACCGGGGTGGTTTTAGTTGTTGGACAGCAAGCTGTGGTTAATTTTCACCTGGAGTTGGGCGAGCTGGTGCAGCAAGTCACCTTCGTGGAGCAGACGCCGCTGGTAAATACCACCACCTCCGCGGTATCAGGCGTGGTGGGTGAGCGGCAGATCAAGGACCTGCCACTCAATGGCCGCAGCTTCGACGATCTCATCACGCTGAACCCTGGAACAGTCAACTACAGTGCGCTGAAGAGCGCTGGAACCAGCACCAGCAACGGAAACACATTTTCCGTGGAAGGCCGCCGCACCTACGAGAATTTGATTCTGTTGAACGGCATAGAATACACCGGCAGCAGCCAGCTGGCCATCACACCTGGTGGAGTGAGCGGCGAACTGCTGGGCATCGACGCCATCCGCGAGTTCAACGTGCTCACGGATTCCTACGGAGCGGAGTATGGGAAACGCGCCGGCGCGCAAGTTAGCGTGGTCACGCAATCGGGAACGAACCAGTGGCACGGCGCAATGTTCGAGTTTCTCCGCAACAGCGATCTTGACGCTCGGAACTTCTTCGATCAGGCATTCGTTCCTCCCTTTCGTCGAAATCAATTCGGCGGCGCGCTGGGAGGTCCCCTCAAGAAGAATAAATGGTTTGTGTTCGGTAACTATGAAGGTTTCAGGCAGGTGCTGGCGGAGAGCAGCGTCAGCGTTGTTCCGGATGCCGATGCGCGGCAGGGCCTGCTTCCAAATGCCCAAGGCGTCGAAACACCTTACTCCAAACTGAATCCGGCCATGTTGCCGTACATGTCTCTGTGGCCCCAGCCCAATGGGCCGGAATTATTGGTAAATAGGATAGCCGGCGGCACCGCTCTTTCTTACAACAATCCCCGGCAAACGGTTCGCGAGGATTTCGGAACGGTGCGAACAGATTACGTCTTCAGCGAACGAGACACATTTGCGGCCGCCTATACCGTGGACGACGGCGACAGTTTGATTCCTCAGGCCGACCCGTTGTTTGCATCTTATGAAACATTGCGCAGCCAGGTGGCCAGCCTGGAAGAGACACACGTCGTCTCTCCTCAAATCCTGAACACCTTCCGCGCGGGATTTTCACGCGCTGCATTCAACTACGATCCCGTCGACCTGGCGACTTTTCCAGCCGGCACTGCGTTCGTGACCGGACTCGGGCCGGGTGGCATCGTCATTGGGGGTGGCGTGACCACATCGGGCGGAGGCTCCATTACCTCCGCCGGTCCCAATAACGCCGCGAACGTTTGGAATCGCAGAAATCTGTTCACCTACACCGACGGCATCCAGATGATCAAGGGGCGCCACAGCATCAGCGCGGGCGTCTGGCTCCAGCGGGTTCAAGACAATGAAGATTCCGCATCGCGCCAGCTTGGGCAGGCCAGCTTCGCAAGTTTGCAAACTTTCCTGCAGGGCGCCGTCACATCGTTTCAAGTTGTACCCAACCCGAATGAATTAGGCTGGAGAAGTCTCTTCGGCGCGGGTTATTTGGAAGACTCCATCAAATTGCTTCCGAATCTGACCTTTGAAATTGGTCTCCGCTACGAATTTACCACCGGCTGGAATGAGGAATCGGGACGCGCGGCCAACTACATAACCGGGCCGAACGGCATCTTGATTACCGCTCCCGAAGTGGGCGGCTCGGCCTTCACCTCAAACAATGCCTCGCATTTGCTTGGCCCGCGCGCAGCACTGGCATGGGATGTTTTTGGACACGGGACCACGGCGATCCGCGCCGGCTACGGCACTTACTATTCCCTGATCGACGATTTGAGTTTTCTGCTGAACTCCATCCCTCCCTACAACGGCTCCGTTTCTCTCAAAGGATCGCTGCCGTCGCTGGTTCCCATTACTCCCGGCCAGCCCATCGCGCCGGGGGTTATCTTTGCTCCGCAGGGAGTGCAGCCGAACGCCAAAACTCCCACCGTTCAGGAATGGAATGTGACCGTGGAGCAGCGCTTGAGCCGCGAAACGGCGCTTCGCGTAGCCTATGTCGGCTCGTTTGGAAATCACGGCTTCCTAAGCGTCGATCCGAATAGCATTCCGGCGCGGATTTGCTCGGATCCTAGCGGTTGCTCGGCCGGCGGGGTGAACACCGCAGCCAGCCTGACCGGCATTCCACACACTGTTCCAGAAGGTGCGCAATACATTCCTGGGCCCGGAGCGGTGCGTCCCAATCCAGATCTCGGCGCCGGCTTCTTCTGGTACACGGAAGGCAATAGCAGCTACAACGCGCTGCAGGTGGACGTGAGCCACCGTTTCAGCCAAGGCCTGCAGTTCCGGGCGAACTACACCTGGTCGAAGGATCTGGATATGAACTCCGGACTCACCGGCGCGCAGGCTAACAATCAGGCGCAAATGATTCTGGATCGTAACGATCTGCATCGCGATTGGGGCCCATCCGCGTACAACATTCCAAATCAGGCCAGCATATCGGGTACTTATGAATTGCCGTTCGGCAGAGGCAAGCCATGGGCCAACAACTTCAGCAAATTTGGAAACCGGCTGGTGAGCGGCTGGCGGTTCAACACCATTGCGTCGCTGCTGAGCGGTTTTCCTTTCACGCCGCAGATCGGATCGAATCGATCCGGAGACGGCGACACCAGAAATCCGGATCGTCCATCGCTTGCTCCGGGCTTCTCTGGTCCCGTGGTCTTAGGGAGCCCCAATCAATGGTTCAATCCGGACGCGTTTGTCCTGCCGATCGCGGGCACCTATGGAAATTTGGGACGCGGTGTGTTCAGCGGGCCTGGCTTGGCCAACGTGGACGCCTCATTGTTCAAAGACACCGCCATTTCCGAGCGCGCGCATCTACAATTCCGGACCGAGGTGTTCAATGTATTGAACCGTGCTAACTTTGGGACGCCGAATGCCACGGTCTTCTCGAACGGCGCCGTAAGCCCGTCGGCAGGACTCATCACCGCGACTGCCACTACCTCCCGCCAGATCCAATTCGGACTAAAGCTGATGTTCTAATCCCTTCGCGGCTCGGAAGCGGGTGTCTTTTCTTCGTTCCGGCCACGCCAGCATGTGACGCACGAACTCTTGCGTGCTGTGCTCGCACTGCGAACACCCTCCGGACGCAACCCCAAGCGTTCACACGAGTGTGAACGCGGCACGCAAAAGTGCGTGCGCTACAGAAAAACCGTGAACAGGGCGCCAGCGATTGGAATGTCTCTATATGGGGAAGTTGGAATTCCGATGGGCCGTTCTCCTCGTTGCCGCCCTGTCGCTCGACGCCCAGAATCCGGATGGCCAGATTCGCGTGCAGGTGAAGGACCCCTCCGGCGCGTCAATGCAGGCGTCCGGAAAGTTAGAGAGCCTCGCCCCGGGAGTGCAGCGCACTTTTGAGACAGATGCGCTGGGAACATACACCATTTCGAATTTACCCCACGGCCGTTACCGTCTGGAAGTTTCTAAGACCGGGTTCGCAAGTCAATCCGTGGTGATCGACGTTCAGTCCGCGAAGCCCGTCTCGCGTACGCTTACCATGGCGCTGGGTGCGCAAGCTTCCAAAGTGGACGTGGTCTCGGCCACGCCGCTGGTTGGAACGGATCTCAGTACCGATCAGATCGCGGCTCCCGTTCAGACGGCCACGGCAGCCGACATGAAAGACAGTGGCGCACTCGATCTCGGGGACTTCATGAACCGCCGCCTGAACGGCGTGTATTTCAATGAAATGCAGGGCAACCCGTTCCAGCCTGACATCAACTTTCGTGGGTACACTGCCTCTCCGCTGCTGGGAACGCCGGAGGGCATCTCAGTCTATTTGGATGGCATGCGGCAGAATCAACCGTTCGGCGACGTGGTGAGCTGGGATCTGATCCCCAAAATCGCCATTTCCGAGGTCACCCTGGTGCCGGGATCTGATCCTCTGTTCGGATTGAATACGCTGGGGGGCGCGCTCTCCGTCCAGACTAAAAATGGCATTACCAATCCGGGACTGGATGGAGCATTAACCTACGGCAGCAGCGGACGAAAAGCGGTGCAGGCGGAGTGGGGCGGCGGCAAGGCCACCGGCTTCAATTGGTATCTGGCGGCGAACGCGTTCCATGAATCGGGCTGGCGGGTGGACTCGCCCTCCGATGTCCGTCAGGGATTTGCGCGGCTGGGATGGCGCACGGATAAAACCGATCTGGCGCTCACCATGTCTTATGCCTACAACACTCTGCTCGGCAATGGGCTGCAGGATTATCGCCTGCTCGAAAATAACTATTCCAGCGTTTATTCCATCCCCGACAGCACGGCGAATCGCTCGCCCTCTTTCAATTTCATCGCCCGCCACACCTTCACTGACGCGCTGACATTTTCCGGCAATGTCTGGTTCCGCGATATCCGCACGGAAGCCATTGACGCTAATTTCAACACCGATGTCATCGGCGCGCCCATCTACCAGCCGACTCCCCAGGAACAGGCCGCGCTCAGCGCCGCCGGTTATTCGGGATTTCCCGCGAGTGGCGCGAACATCACCAATACGCCGTTTCCGAAGTGGAGTTGCATTGCGGAAGCGCTGCTATCGTCGGGCAACCCGGACGCGACATGTGATGGTGTCAACATCTATTCGAAAGAAGTGCAAAAAGAGTACGGAGGCTCCGGCCAAATAACCTGGAACACCAAGCCCAAAATTGGACAGAACCTGTTCGCCATCGGAGTGGCGCTGGATCAGGGCATCGTGGATTACACGCAAAACACGGGCTTCGCCTATGTCAACCCCAACTACACGCTCACCAGCGTTCCGGCGTGGCAGTCCGGAGCCTCTGTTGACCTGCATGGCCTGACGCCAAACTGGAGCCTCTATTTCACCGATACACTTACTCTGGCGAAGACCGTGAATGTGACCGTCTCCGGCCGTTACAACCGCTTCAGTATCCACAATCTCGACCGGCTAATTCCAATTCCAGGCCCCGGCTCGCTCGATGGCGACTATGTGTATGAGCGATTCAATCCCGCCATCGGGATTACCTGGAGCCCTATCTCCACGGTGAATGCCTACGCCAGATACTCCCAAGGCAGCCGCGCGCCCACTTCCATTGAACTCGGTTGCGCGGATCCCGCCAACCCCTGTGCATTGCCCAACGCGCTGGCCTCCGATCCGCCGCTGCAGCAGGTGGTCACGCATACCTGGGAGGCCGGACTGCGCGGGCACCCGAAGATTCCTTTTATACACAATCTGACTTGGAACGCCGGTGCGTTTCGGGCGGAGAATCGCAACGATATTCTATTCGTCTCATCGGTGATCCTGGGAACCGGGTATTTCCAAAACTTCGCCAAAACACAAAGGGAAGGAGTGGATGCCGATGTCGCTGGACGCATCGGGCCCGTTACCTGGGGCCTCGACTGGACTTTTCTATCGGCCACCTACCAGAGCACCGAAACGGTGGACGGCTCGGCGAACAACTCGAGCGACAGCGCGCTGGCCGGATACCCCGGCCTGAGCGGGAACATCTACATACATCCCGGCAATCGAATTCCGCTGATTCCAAAGCAAACCGGGAAAGCCTATGCGGACTATCAGGCTACTTCCAAACTGGGATTCGATCTCAACGAAGTGGTGGTGTCCAGTTCTTATGCGCGAGGCAACGAGAACAACGCGTACCAGGCTGATGGCGTCTATTATCTGGGGCCCGGCGTTTCACCCGGCTACGCGATCACCAATTTCCGGGCGCACTATGACCTCACCAAACGGCTGCAGCTAGTCCTCCAGATCGACAATCTGTTCAATCACGAATACTACACGGCGGCGCAGCTTGCGAATACGGCGCTTACCAGCCAGGGCGCCTTTCAGTCCTTTCCTTTTCCCGGGTACACCACCGGTCCCTATGCCGGGAGTGCCCCGGTGCCGAGCGCCATATTCTTTTCACCGGGAGCTCCGCGAAGGGCCTGGGTGGAGTTGAGGGTAAGGTTCTAAAACTGCAGCGACCGCGCGGGCCATTTTGTACGGAAATCGCTGGCGTTGGTGGGATGTATCGAAGAACTGATTCAGATACTTGCTTTCGCCGGAAAACCAATCTCACCGGGCCACTGAGCGCATAATTGGCCTCCGAGTTCTCCACTGTCTGTGAGCGACGGATTCCGAATCCGCCGCCGCGGTAGTGGGTCAATTTTCTTATATTGCAAAGTCTGCCAAACAACGACGTGGCGCACGCACTCGTGCGTGCAGCGTTCACACTCGTGTGAACGCCTGGAACTTACCGCATCACTGGTGTTCGCAGGAGTGCGAACACGGCACGCATGAATGCGTGCGCTACTTAAGCCGCGGCCGCTCTCAGTGGATAACCGGGAGGATTACCGCCGAAGGATGTGCGCTGGACCTGAAGACGCGCTGTGTCGCGGTTTGAAAGTCGGACTCCTTCGCCTCGAAGATGTTCGGCACAAATTTTTGAGGATTCCGGTCGATCACCGGAAACCAGGTGCTCTGAACCTGAATCATGATGCGGTGCCCTTTTCGAAACACGTGGTCGTGCGATAGCAGATCGATGCGATATTCAACCGGCTCATTCGGCGCCACCGGTTCAGGCTTTTCGAAACCGTTGCGGAACCGGCCGCGCAAAACGTCCGCGGCGATCATCAGCTCGTAACCGCCCATGGGCGGGTCTTCCGGTACGCTGGCAGGATAAACGTCGATCAACTTCACAATCCAATCCGAGTCGGTTCCCGACGTGGAAGCGAACAAGTCGGCGATCACGTCACCGGCGACCGTGACATTTTCATCCAGCGGCTTGGTCTGCCAGACGGCCACATCGGGACGGCTCTCGGCAAACCGCTGATCGTCCACATGCCAGGTGGCCCAGCCCGGCGAACCGCCGTAGGTTTCCGGAATTGGCCGCTGGCGATACGGAACCGGCCGGTGTGGATCGGAGACAAAACTATCGAAAGCGTCACTAGCGTCCGCCGGCGCATCGAAGGATGCTTCACCCGATCCGTGTAGATATAACCGGCGCTCTTGTAGTCCACGGGGAGGCCATTGATCGTAAGCCTTCCATTGGTTCAAGCCAGTCTCGAAAAGCTGGATGCGGGGCAGGTTCAGCGGACCTTTGCCCTTCAACCAGTATGCGAACCAGCGGGCCTGGATCTCTTTGCGGAAATATTCCCCCGTGTTGCTTCCAAAATCGATACTCTTCAGAGTGCGGCCCACGCCTGAAAACCAGCCGCCATGGTTCCAGGGACCCACGACCAGATAGTTATACTGGCGCGACTCCGGTGTTTCGCTCGCGGCGAAAATGCGCCATGGCCCCGCGAAGTCCTCCTGGTCGAACCATCCCCCCACGTTGAGGTTGGGCACCTTGGCGGAGCGAACGATTCTTTGCACCGCCTGTTGCTTCCAGAAATCGTCATAGTTCGGATGGGCGATGAAATTGTTCCAGGTGGGCCGTTGTCCGTCGAAATAACGCGCATTGGCTTCACGCAGTGGGCCCAGCTTCAGATACCAATCGTAAGTATCGTACTGCTTGAACTGGAATGTCTTGTTGGTCTTGCCGGTCTCCATCATGGCCGCATATTCGAAGCCGTAGCTCAGCCGGAATGCGCCGTTATGATGAAAGTCATCGCCCAGAAACATATCGGCGGGTGAGGCTTGCTCGGAAGCGGCTTTGAGCGCCGGGTGAGGATCGATGAGCGCCATCTCGGTGAGCCAACCTCCATAAGAGATGCCCGTAATTCCCGCGCGGCCATTGTTCCCGGGGATGTTCTTCAGCAGCCAGTCGATGGTATCGTACGTGTCCGTGCCCTCATCAATAGACCGATCGTCTTTCGAACGCTTCACCGGCCGTTGCAGCACAAACTTACCTTCGGACTGATAGCGCCCTCGAATGTCCTGGAAGACCAGGAAGTAGCCGTCGCGCGCGAGTTCGCTCATCCCCGCATTGATCGACAAGGCCGCGGAGCCCCAGCCGTAGGGGGAGCGCTCGATCAGGAACGGGATTGCTTCATCGTGTATTTTGGGAGAGAAAACGATGGTGTGAAGATGAATGCCGTCCCGCATCGGGATCATGTATTCGTGCTTTTCGTAGTCATCGGCGGCCTTTGAGGAACTCTCGCTCTCCCGCGTGAGTGTTAAGTCTCCGGTGGTTTCGCCCTGCGAGAATTTTGCCGTGATCTCATTGCCGGATGGGGAAAGCGTTCCCTCAAACTTGAGGTTCCTTACTTCGATGCCAACCTGGCCATTGGCAAATGTGATCCGGTCGACGTTGGTCGCGGTGCCCGATTCCAGATTGATCAATGCACCGCCATAAGCGCCATCGCGTGGAGGGGTGACGTATAAAATGACGCGCACTTTTCCTTCCCCAAACAGAAGCGCGCCTTGCCACACGCCGTCAATCCCCCTGGCGGATGTTTGAGCAAATGATGTTGGAACCGACAAGGAATGGAGGATCATCAGCGTTGCGAACATGCAGTGAGGCAGTTTCATCTAGGCGAACTATATCAGAATCGGCGCTTTTCATGAGATCTCTTATCCGAAAACCGATCCCCCACAGCCGTGCCTGGCGATATAAACTATCCAGTACGCCTGCAAGTTTGCGTACGGCCAGGCGTGGATGAAGGAGCGGGATATGTGTGATCAGGACCATTTTGAGCAGGACCGGGAACAATTCGAGGCTCGCGGGCTGGTGACGCGCAAGCAATTCGGCATGATGCTGGGAGCCGGCGTGGCCATGATGCTGCCGCAAGTCGCGAATGCCGCGGTGGTGACTGAATCCGAGGTGAACGTGGTGACGCCCGACGGCGCCGCGGACTGCTACTTCGTGCATCCAGTGAGCGGCACCGCCGCTGGTGTTCTGATGTGGCCGGACATTTTCGGGCTGCGTCCGGCGTTCCGGCAGATGGGGAAACGCCTGGCCGAATCTGGCTACGCGGTCCTGGTGGTGAATCCGTTTTACCGAACCAAGAAGGCTCCCACCGCGGACGCAGGCGCGGCCACTCCAATCCAGGAGGTGAGGCCGCTCGCGCAGAGTCTGAACGAGACCACGCATATGACCGATGCCAAGGCGTTCGTCGGCTGGTTGGACCAGCAGCCCTCCGTCGCCAAGAACCGGAAGATCGGCACGCAGGGCTACTGCATGGGCGGACCAATGGCGTTTCGTACCGCTGCCGCGGTGCCGGATCGCGTGGGAGCCGTCGCCTCTTTCCACGGCGGTGGACTGGTGACCAAAGCACCGGACAGTCCACATCTGCAGGCCGCGAAAAGCCGGGCGCAATTCCTGATTGCGATCGCCGCCAATGACGATGAGCGCGCCCCTGATGACAAGAACGTTTTGAAAGAGACTTTCGAAAAGGCGAACCTGCCGGCGGAAATCGAAGTGTACGCCGGCGCGGCGCACGGCTGGTGTCCTCCGGATTCGCGCGTTTACAATGAACCACAGGCTGAAAAAGCATGGGGCAGGTTACTGGTGCTGTACGGAACAGCTCTGGCCTGAGTTCGCGGCATAAAACCGCGGCCGCTCGCACCGCGCTAGACTTGTCGGATTACAACTAGGAGGAGCAGTTGGACTCAGCCGCGAACGATATTGCTGGATTCCACAGTATCGGTTCAGGTCAGCTAAAGGGCGGCGCCCGGGCAGCGCTCATCTGTGCTACTTTCGGTTCTGCTTGGATGTATTGGGCCGTGGTATTCTCCGGCAGTCAAAGCCCGGTATGGTTCTCCATTGTCACAGTGCCGGCAGTCGTGCTAACCCTTTGGGCGATCCTTCGCGTTCGAGCATTTCGCCACCTCGCCCCTTCTCCAGCCGAGGCAGCGCATTGGATGCGCTTTCGTAAATTTTTCTGGATCGATTCCGGTATCGAATGGGGACTGGGCGTTATCGCGGTGTTCGTTCTCGCGCGCGCCGGGCGTTCTGACCTGATACCGCAAGTTTTTGGCGTGATCATCGGGTTGCACTTTCTTCCGTTGGCCAAAATCTTCGAAGCGTATCTCTACTACTGGACGGGTACGATCATGGTGATCGCAGCGATTGGGTCTCTGGTCATCCCCCGTAGCGACGTCCGCAGTATTGCCGGATGCGCAGCGATTGGGCTCATACTCTGGTTAACTGGCCTGGTTATCCTGCGGCGGATCACTTGGCAAAGTGGCGGCCTTGCTAATTCTGAAATCTGATGGAAGCCGCCGCGGTTCGCCGGTTGGAAGCTTTACCGGGCGGCCTCGTCATCAACGCCCGCAGTGTCACTGCCGGAGCTTACGTCGTCTCAGAAAAACCACGCTCAGGAACCCAGCACCCGCCAGGATCAAACTGGACGGTTCCGGCGTTGGCGAAGTGGTGCCGCTCAAGTCGTCGATCTGGAAGGCGGATAGCGTCGCCTGATTCCCGTTTGCCGTCGGGTAGATCAATTCCATGCTCGTTAAAGTGGTGCCGGCCCAGGACGATGGCAGCAGAAAGCTCTGCGCATCCAGCCGGAAATTGGGGTCGCTGTCGGCCGACGTGACTCCGTCGTTCCACCAATTCACCGCCGTTACGCCTGTCCCAGTGCCGGTCAATCCGTCCAGTCCGTTGTTGTTGTCGTGATAGTCGCGGACCGTCTGGCCTATAGATAGGGTAAGCGTATCCGTGGCGCTGTCGCTGTTGGTGAAGACGACCGTTACCTGGTTGCCCGTATTGCCATTGAACAGGTTGATCAGGGTATTCACCTCCGCGTCGCTGCTTAAAGGGGTGGCATCGCCAGTTGCGATGGTCACCGATCCGTTCCAATAGTTGCTGAATGGGGTAACGAAACCCACCGTCACGTTTTCCCCGGTCGGGTCGTTGAATGACAGGCCGGAGCCGGTGTTTCCAGTGACCGATTCGGCACCCGCCGCCACAGTGGGGGTCCACGTACTCCAGGGTGTGTAGTAGCTGGACAGGTCCACGTTGAAAACAGTATCGGCATTCGCGCGGAAACCGGCCGCAAGACTGACTATCGCGGCCAGCGTAAAAAATCTAAAAAACCGAGGCATCATTTCAGTTTTATTCCTCCTCATGGAGCCTAGCCGCTGCCTTGAGGACGCGCAACGTTTTTGGGGTGCGCGCACCCCCGCACCCCTCAATTGGCGGCCTCATTGTGGGGTGTGATACACTCCCCACAGAGCATCGGCATGGAGAGCAGCGCTTCCGGCAACTCCGTTTCACCGGCTTATCAGCCGTCCGCGAAGCAAATCCGAGAGCAACTCGCGCGGATTTTGCGAGCGCCTGACTTTGTGGAATATCCCCGAAGTTCGGCCTTTCTCACCCACGTAGTGGAAGAAACGCTCGCCGGCCGTGGCGCTCAGATCAAAGAAGCCACTCTCGGCGTAGAGGTGTTTGGATGCCCGCCTGGCTACGATTCGAAAGCGGATTCCGTGGTCCGCACGCAGGCCCGCGGCGTCCGGGCGAAATTGGCCCGGTATTACGCCGGTGAAGGCCAGCGGGATGCGGTGCTGATCGAGATCCCGAAAGGCGCCTATATCCCCGAATTCCGGAGCGTCCCTGAGAAACAGATCGCTCCCGCCAAGCCGCCCTCGCCGAACCGTTGCTTCAGCCCGCACCTGGTTACCGGGTTACTGGTACTGGCTGTGGTAGTCAGCGCCGCCGCCCTCACCACCAAGATTGTTTCGGCATCCCGTCATCCCCACCCTCCAGCCCTGGCCGTCCTCTCTTTTGTGGACCTCGATCCGGATCGCCGCTTCGACACTCTCGCCTTTGGCATCACCGAGGATCTGCAGCGGGATTTGGCCCGGGTGTCTGCTCTTCGCCTCCACGCCGCGCCACCGGCCGCCCAACTCGTCCGCGAACGCTCGGACTATTCCGCGCTCAGCCGTAAACTTGCCGTGGACGCTTTGCTGGAGGGTGAGGTAGCCCCGTCCGGGAATCGCGCGCAGATTCGAGTTTCGCTCATCCGAGCTTCCGATAATTCCATTCTTTGGACCGACCATTTTGCCTCCGATCTGCCTGCCGGTTCCATGGAGTGGCAAATTGAACAGAATGTTGCCAAGGCCCTGGGAGTGAAGCTGCCTCACGTTCTTTCCGCAAGGCCGGAAAATCCTCAGGCGCACGACCTCTACTTTGCCGCGAGGGCACTGTGGGCCACCCGCGAAGCTGAAAAGACACGGCAGGCGATCGGTCTTTTCGAGCAGGCCCTCACCATCGATCCCGGCTATGCACTGGCCTACGTCGGTATCGCCGATGCTTACGGCTTGATGATGGCCCATGGGCAAATTGATTACAGCACGGCGGTGGGCCGCGGAGAGCAGGCCGCGCGCAAAGCCCTCGAACTCGATCCTTCGCTGGCCGAAGCCCACGCCGCACTGGGCCTGATAGAATCCGCGCGCTGGCAATGGAACGACGCCGCCGCGGAATATCAGCGGGCCATCGAACTGAACCCCAGCTACGACCGCGCTTTCGTGCGCGCCGGAGTAAATCGCTTCATGCTCGGCGATTTTGTATCCGCCGAACGCTTAATGCGTGAGTCCGAACGCCTCAATCCCTATAACATGTCTCTCCCGTTGATCCGGGCCGAGCTTTATTATTACTGGCGCCGCTTCAACGATTCGGAAGATTTGATTCGCGACGTCCAGAAAGCCGAGCCTCGCAATGTGACCGCGTTTCAGCTTCTGGCTCGCGATTTTCTCGCCCAGCACCAACCCATGCCCGCGCTGCAGGCCGCTCAGTCGGCCGCCGCTTTATTTCCCGATAACGTCCTGTTCGATGAGGAACTGGTGCCCAGTCTGAACGCCACGGGACATTCCACCGATGCCGCGCAATTACTCCGCGCGGTGTTGCACCCCCATGGTACCGACCCGCTGAACGACTACGGACTCGCTATCCTCTATGCCCGCCTGGGCGACAAAGACAACACGCTCAAATACCTGCAGGGCGCCTGGGACCAACATGTGCCGGACCTGCCTTCCATGCGCTGGGATCCTGCCCTGGACATTGTTCGCGACGATCCGCGCTACCGCGCTCTCGCGGCGAAGATATTCGGACCATAGATAGTTCCGGCGCGCGGGGTTGGCAGTGGCGCAGGCGCTTTCGCCTGCGAACCAATTTTTTCACAGCTTCTTAAGATGCAATCGGGACGCTCCCACGCGGAAGAATTCTAACGAAGGAGGGATTCCGAGTGAAAGCAGTCAGGACTCACGGCCGGGGCGGGCCGGAGCAGTTGTTCTTCGAGGATGCACCGATGCCGGTGGTTCGGCCTGGGGATGTACGGGTACACGCGATGGGCATCACGCCCGCGGAACTGACTTGGGATGAAACTTATCAGAACGCCGATGGCACGCCGCGGATTCCAGGCATTCCGGGACACGAGCCAGCAGGCGTGGTAGAGCAGACGGCCCCCGATGTCACGGATTTTCGGGTGGGCGACGAGATATATGGCCTGGCTGATTTTCCACGGGACGGGGCGGCGGCCGAGTTCGCGGCAGTGCGTGCGGCGAACCTCGCGCTAAAGCCGCGCAGCATCCCGCATGTGCAGACAGCGGCACTGCCGCTTTCAGCGTTGACCGCCTGGCAGGCGCTCTTCGAACACGCCCATCTCGCAGCGGGGCAAGCAGTGCTGATCCACGGCGGCGCCGGCGGCGTAGGAACTTTGGCCGTGCAACTGGCACGCTGGCGAGGGGCCCGCGTATTAGCCACGGCATCGGCGCGCGACACGGCGCTGGTGCGCAGTCTAGGAGCTGACGAGGTGATCGACTACCACGCCGCGCCCTTCGAGGAAAATCTGCGGGACATCGATGTGGTGCTAGACACGATCGGCGGCGAGACGAGGGAGCGTTCCTGGCGCGTGCTGCGAAAGGGCGGCGTGCTGGTGACGCTGGTCTCTCCAATTCCGCCTGATGTCGCCGAGCAGCATGGCGTGCGCGGCGTGTTTTTCGTTGTGAGCGGAAATCGAACGCAGCTTGACCAAATCACCGGACTTGTGGACGCCGGAAAGCTGAAACCGGTGATATCCGCCGTGTTTCCGCTGGTCCGCGCACGCCAGGCGTTCGAGCAAGGTGCGGCAGGCCACGCTCCAGGGAAGATCGTGCTCCAGGTGGCTGGCTAAAGCCGCTCCCGGGAAATTGCGAACGGAATGCACAAACCCTGGCGAAGTGCTTGATACTGGCGCAGGTAAGACGCTATCTTACGTACATGAAAACTACTGTCTCCTCTAAGGGCCAAATCGTTCTGCCGGCAGAGTTCCGGGAAATGGATCGTGTTGAACCGGGGCAGGAGTTCGACGTCGAGCGGGTCGATCGCGGGGACTATCGCCTCGTCCGGCGCATGGCTCCGCCGAACGAGGGCGCCGTTGACTGGCTACTGGAATGTCCGCGGAAGGATTTCTTCGTTCCGATCGACGCTGAGTCCACGGATGCGCTGTGAAATACTTGGTCGACGCTAACGTTCTGAGCGAGCCGACGAAACCGGCGCCCGATCCGCGGGTGGTAACGTGGCTTCGCGCACATGAGCAGGATATTGCCGTCGATCCCGTCATTCTCGGCGAACTCCGATTCGGGATACTCATCCTTCCCAGGGGAAGGAAGCGGGCTGCCCTGGAACGCTGGTTCGACGGGGGAGTCGGGCGTCTCCACTATCTTCCCTGGGATGCGGACACGGGGCTGATATGGGCGGAACTGCTGGCGCGTCTTCGCACCACCGGGAAAGCCATGCCGATCCAAGGATAGCCTAATAGCGGCAACTGCGGTCTTCCACGGTCTGGCGGTCGTCACCCGAAATAGTGCTGATTTCGTGAAGGCCGGCGTGCGTATCGTCGATCCATTCGTTGGTTGAGTTTCGCGTGGGGCCATCGTGCCAGAACACTTCGGACGAAACGCATTATATCCACGAGGCCCAGTGAGTACGTATTGGCCCCATAATTCTTGCGCGTTGCTTTAGGCCCAGCGTGGACTCGAACCCGAAAACAAAGCACTTCGCGGTTTGGCCTCGATTTAAGCTCCGTGTTGTCAACGAACGCTAGTTTGGCTCCCCACACTGGACGCATTTCGAACTTTTGCGGGCCAACTGACGCTGTGATTGAACCCCGTGAAAGCGTAATTCTTTCAGAAAGATCGGCGGCGAGCGCAAAACGCGTGTCGATACTGGGCTGCTACTCTGGACACGTTTCCAAATGTGGCTGAACGGGTGCGCGACGCTTTGGGTACTCGTGCGGCTTCGCGCTAGGGCATAATGGAGGTCGGATCAATGAATCAGGTACTTCAGCTCGGTGGCATACAGGTCGGCGGCCCAACGCTCGCCGAACTTTGCCGTCGCTATGGTGTCAAGGAGCTTTCCTTGTTCGGGTCGGCAGCCCGTGGCGAGATGAGTCCGGCGAGCGACGTCGACATCATGGTGGAGTTCGAGCCGGGGGTCCGCATTGGGCTGATCCGCTTCGAATCTCTCGTTGAGGAATTGGAGACGCTCGCGGAGCGCAGGGTTGACCTGGTTACTAAACGCGGACTTAAGCCCTGGGTACGCTCAGAAGTTCTCAAAGATGCCCGCGTCATCTATGCGGCATGAGCCGTCGTTCCTAAAGGACATTCTGTCGGCCTGCCGCAAGATTCAAGCGATCGTCGCGGCAACCTCCGAAGATTCGTTCCTAAGAGACGAGGTGTTGCCGGCTGCCGTCCTGCATCATTTGACCGTGATTGGCGAGGCTGTCAGCCGCCTGTCTGTTGAGTTGAAAGAACGCCACCCCGAGGTACCGTGGAGACAAATCATGGCGGTTCGGCACCGGATTGTGCATGCCTATTTTGATCTCGACTGGCAGATCCTTTGGGATGCGGCAATCAGCGATATTCCCGAACTGCAACGGCAGGTCCTTGAAATCGTCGCAGTCGAGTTTCCGCACTCCAATTCCGGCTGAAGCTTCGAATCCAAGCGAAGTCTGCTGCCGTGGGCCCAATGTGGACTCGAACCTGAAAACACAGAGCATAGCAGTTTGGCTGCGCGGAAGTCCTTTGTTCCAGGCGAAGGACGGCTTGGCTCCCCGAGAGCGACATTACAAGAAATAGAAATGGGTGTCCGCGATCAGAGAGTCTGTAAACCATTGGTTTAAGAACCACCTCGGTAAATTCTGCGACGTTGAAACGGGGCAATTCGTGGGTAGGCGTTTCTCTGTTTCGATGTAGCGCTTGGGCCGCCGAGCGAGACATCTCAAATGTTCGTTGCTACTGTATTCAAATAGCGTTGCTAATCTTGTTCGCTGTCTCGGACGATTCATAGAGCGGACCAAAAGCCAATGTTGACCAAGACCTTCGGTTGGGTGATTGTTTCATTGTGCACGATCTGCCTGGTTTGGTGGCTGCTCGACCCGATTGGATTCGCGAGCAATCCGGTTTTCAGATATCTGAACCTACGATCATCTGGATATTATCGGTGAAGGCGCTTGCCGGCCAACCTCATTTAGATTGAACGGCGCACTCCTTGCCATTGAACAGGCGCGCTATGACCTCAATTCCACCATGCGACCTTCGGCTGGTTTTTGCTGCCGGGGCGGGCGTCCCTGTCTCCTGACGTTCGTCATTCAGGCTGGTGGGGCGACCCCGTCGTTTTCCTCTCCCGCGCGCTAATCTCACAACGGTAATAATCGCCTCTTCAACGCGTTCGCGTTCTTCGCGTAGGTCAGCCAACATTTTCACGATTTCCATCTCTGAAGTTTACTTCGGCTAGACCCCGCTCTGTCGATTTGGCTCCCCGGCCCGGCATGGGCGCGAACCGCGATTAAACGGCGGCTTTTAGACACAGCAAGATGCTGATTCTATGAGCTTTCACCACTACAGGATCGCAGTGAAATAGAGCTTACGGACACCGTTTGTACACGGCGCCTGACACCGGGCCGTTCGGCCTTCTAGTTTTTGACTATGCGCCACCGGCGACCTCGAGTATGCGAGCCCTCTTCTTTGCGATTCGAGAGATGATCGCGAACACTTGCTTAGAGGCCATGAAAGTCCGTTTCCTTATGAACCTAAGGGTGATGCCAAGCATTTTCAGTTCGATGGAATTCCCGATGCCAGCTACCCTCGGCCCGGCTAAGACAGAACCGTCGCCGACTCAAACATGAAAGATGACAGCTACTTGCCGTCCGGCGAGGACTTATCGCCTGGGCCACAGAGTAGGTTACGATACAGACGTGTTGGAAGGCCGTCTAATGTTGTTGGTGCAGGTTGGTTAACCCGTAAATTTATGGCATGGGCGTAGAGAGGGGCAATGGCGCCCACCTCTCGAAAACTTAGGAGAATTTTAGTGTCGCTTTCTCGTTTTTATAGATTGTTGGCTCTCGCAGCTCCAGTAATGTTGCTGTTGTGCAGCTGTCAGCGGCCAGCTGCCGTTCACGCGCAAGCGGGTATGGTGCCCACGGTGGCCGTCCGGGTTGTCCCTGCGGTCACCAAGGACATCCCTCTCGACATCGACAGCATCGGTAACGTGGAAGCCATCGCCTCCGTGGACGTCAAATCCCGTATCGCGGGAGAAGTAGCACGGGTATGTTTTGAATCGGGACAGGACGTAAAGGCAGGACAACTGCTGTTTCAAATTGACAGTGAACCGTTGCGGAGGCAAATTGCCGAATTGGAAGCCAACATTGCTCGCGATGTGGCGCAAGAAAAGCAGGCGCTGGCTAACGTCGCGAAGGACGAGGCGCAACTCAAATCGGACCAAGCGAAGGCCGACCGCGGGAAGCAACTCTCGAAAGAGGGGATTTTTTCAAAAGAACAGACGGAGACACTGGTTTCGACGGCGGATTCCTCACATGCGAGTTTGGAGGCAGACCAAGCGGCGGTGGAGAGCGGGAGAGCGGCGCAGCGGGCTGATGAAGCGAAGCTGGCCCAAACAAACCTGCAGCTGGGATACGCGCAGATTATTGCGCCAATTTCCGGCCGAACGGGGGCCATCGCGATTAAGCAAGGAAACCTGGTCAAGGATAATGACACCACGCTGGTGACTATCCTTCAGACCACGCCAATCTATGTGTCGTTCTCGGTGCCTGAACAATTGCTGCCGGAGGTGCGACGATACAACGGAGCACGCTCGTTGGTTGTTGAGGCGGTAGCCGCAGACAACAGCACGGTGCAAGGGAGACTGGACTTCATCGACAACACCGTCGACACCACCACTGGGACCATCAAGCTAAAAGCTTCCTTCGACAACCAGGCCCGCAAACTATGGCCGGGCCAGTTTGTGACTGTGCGGGCCAGGCTGGAAGTAGAAATGGATCGTGTAGTTGTGCCGGCGCGCACGGTGCAGAGCGGGCCCCAGGGTAAGTATGTATGGGTGTTAAACAGCGATGAGAGAGTAGCGATGCGGCCTGTGCAGGTATTGCGGAACTATACCAGCGGTGGGGAACCGGATCAGGCTGTGATCGGTGCCGGGCTGAAACCGGGCGAGCGCGTAATCTCCGAAGGACAAATGCTGTTGATGCCGGGCACGAAGGTTCGGGTGCTTAAGCCGAATTCGCCATCTGAAGCAGCAGCTGCCGGCGCCGATCTTGCGCCAGGAAGCTAGGGCATCGAGATATGCGCATTACGGATTTCTTCATCCGCCGCAAGGTCACGACCACGTTGTTGATGGCAGCCATTCTTGTGTTCGGCGTTCTCTCATACTTTGGTCTCCCGGTGAGTGACCTGCCAACTGTAGAGTATCCGACCATCCAAGTCCAAGCGGCGCTGCCAGGCGCCAATCCGGACACCATGGCGTCATCGGTCGCAACCCCGCTCGAGAAAGAATTTTCGACTATCGCGGGCATAGATAGTATGTCGTCGACGAGTTCGCTTGGCTCTACGAATATAACGCTGCAGTTTGACCTGAGCCGCAACATCGACGCGGCGGCACAGGACGTTCAAGCCGCAATCTCCCGAGCCGGCGGAACCCTACCGACCAACATGCCCGCCCCGCCCTCTTATTCCAAAGTGAATCCGGCCGCCCAGCCCATCCTGTACATGAGTTGTAAGTCGACCACCATGACCTCGTCACAGTTGGATGAATATGCGGAAAACTTGATTGCACGACGGCTGTCCATGGTGGGGGGCGTAGCGCGCATCCAGGTTTACGGAGCCAAGAAATACGCGGTACGAATTCAGGCTGATCCGGACAAGCTGGCTTCGCGCCAGGTTGATTTGGAGACATTGCGGGCCTCTGTTACCGCGGGCAGCGTGAATCTTCCGGCTGGAGCGCTATACGGGCACACCAAAGCTTATACCGTGCAGTCCAACAGCCAGTTGAGCACGGCTGCGCAGTTCGGGCCCCTAATCGTCGCCTACCGCAACGGTAATCCGGTGCGGCTGAATGAGCTGGGCCGGGTGATCGACAGCGTGACCACCAGCCGGTCAACCTTCTGGATAAATGGCGATCAATCTATGATCTTGGCCGTGCAAAAGCAGCCCGGGACCAACACCATCGCTGTAGTGGAAGGCATCAAGGCCGTGCTGCCCTCGCTAAGGCAATCCATTCCCGCCGGCATCGATCTTGGAATTGAGTTTGATGCGTCGCAGAATATTCGCAACTCCGTGTCGGATGTGAAATTCACGCTGTTGATTACGATTTGTTTGGTGGTGCTGGTAATCTTCTTCTTCCTGCGCAACGTCTCGGCCACGCTGATTCCGAGTTTAGCTGTACCTCTCTCGTTGCTGGGGACATTCGGCGCTATGAAGCTCCTCGGTTTCACCATCGACACGCTTTCGATGATGGCTATGACGCTCTCGGTTGGTTTTGTGGTGGACGATGCCATTGTGATGCTGGAGAACATCGTGCGCCATATGGAAATGGGAAAGCCGCGCCTGCAAGCGGCTTACGAAGGCGCGCGCGAGGTAGGATTCACGATTGTTTCGATGACCACGTCGCTCGTGGCTGTATTTATCCCCGTTCTCTTTCTGGAAGGAATCATCGGGCGCCTGCTGCGGGAGTTCTCGATCACAATTGCGGTTTCGATCCTTATCTCCGGCGTCATTTCGTTGACGCTCACACCGATGCTGTGCAGCATATGGCTGCGGCCCACCAGACACGATCTAACGCGTCGGGCTGGCTGGAGCTTCTATGCTTGGTCGGAAAGATTTTTCGATTGGCTGAACAACTCCTATCGGCGGACATTGGATGTGGTTTTGAGGCATCGCTTCATTACGCTGGCCGGCAGCCTGGTATTAACGGTTGCGACCTTATTGCTGTTTATCGTTATGCCCAAAGGCTTTATGCCAACGGTTGATACCGGCATGGTTTTCGGGGGCACGGAGGCGGCTCAGGACACCTCGTATGAGGAGATGGTGCGCTTGCAGAAGCAGGTGCTTGGGGTGGTATCGGCGAACCCATCGATTGAAGCCTACGGCGCCGGGACGGGAGGATTTGGCGATCAGAATAGCGGTTTCATGTTCATGCATTTGAAAGAAGGCGAGCGGCCAACCGCGAATGTCATCATTGAGCAGCTCCAACGGAAATTCGCCGATATCCCCGGGCTTACCGTTTTTCTGCGGGTGCCACCGCTAATCACGCTAGGCCAAAACGAAGGGCGAAGCCAATACTCGCTAGCGCTGGAAGATGCGGAAACGGCGAATTTGATCAAGTGGGCGCCGGTGCTGGAGGCCAAGCTCCGAACATTGCCCGACCTTACTGATGTCTTTAGCGACCTGCGGCTGGCGAGCCCTCGCCTGGACGTAGTAATCAATCGCGATCGGGCACTCGCGCTGGGCGTTTCTCCTGATGAGATCGCGAACACGCTTTACAGCGCTTACGGCGACCGGCGTATTGCTACCATCACGGCCGCAACCAACGAGTATGACGTTATCCTGGAAGTGCTGCCCGAAGATCAACGCGATCCGGCCGCGCTGTCGAAACTGTACCTGCGCAACGCCGCCAACAAACTCATTCCGTTGGCTGCCGTTACCGAGGTGCAACAAAGTGTTGCGCCGCTGAGCGTAAATCACATAGGGCAGTTGCCCGCCGTGAACTTCCAGTTCAATCTCAAACCGGGTGTCGCATTGAGCCAGGCTACCAGACAAATCGACGATGCCGCGCGCGAGATTGGCCTGCCAGATACGATGACCTTCAGCTACCAGGGGACAGCACAGGCTTTCCAGAATTCGTTGCGCGGGTTAACTATCCTGTTGCTGATTGCGGTGGTGGTGATCTACTTGGTGCTGGGAATTTTATACGAGAGCTTCATTCACCCCATCACCATCCTGTCAGGTCTTCCCGCCGCCGGAATGGGTGCTCTGTTAACGCTGCTAATCTTCGGCCATGATCTGAATTTGTACTCTTTTGTTGGCATCATTCTTCTGATCGGCATCGTCAAGAAGAACGCGATCATGATGATTGACTTCGCAATCGAGGCTCAGCGCAAAAGTAGTCTCACCCCAGAGCAGGCTATCTACGAAGGTTGCTTGAAGCGATTCCGGCCGATCATGATGACGACCATGGCCGCTCTGCTCGGCACCCTACCCATTGCCATTGGCGCCGGCGCGGGAGCAGAGGCGCGGCGTCCGCTAGGGTTGGCAGTAGTCGGCGGCTTGTTGGTTTCGCAGGTCCTCACCCTTTACATTACCCCGGTGATCTATTTGTACCTGGAGAGTTTCCGCACAAAGATCGGGGGCTCTAAGGAAGTGTCGAACGAAATGGAACTCCTTGAGCTTTATCCTTAACCCATACGTTCCGCTGGAACAGTGCCATCGGCCACATCGCGCCGAAGGACATGCTCGGCCGGGCTTCTCGATCCCCGCCAGAGAGGATTAGCCGTCAGCGCTTGCGATTCGGCTGCGGATTCGGGCGCGCCCTGCATTTGTTTCTCCATTCACCGCGGGCGGCTGGGTGTCCAGCGAAAGTTTCGATCACACATCCGTTCTTCAGTTTCTCGAAAGCTTTACTGGCGTTCGCGAGCCAAATATCGGCGAGTGGTGCAGACGAACGTTTGGTGATCTGACGTCGGCCTTTCGATTCCGCGACGCAGGTAGTGAATCTCCGGTCCTGCCCGATACCAGTGGTCCCCTCGTTCTCGCCAGATACGGTGCAGTCAACCTGCCGAAGCCGGTGATCCCCAGCAGCGCGCAGCAACCTCCGAAGCAGGAGAAGGTTCACCGTAATCGCGCGCCGCCCAATTCGACGGCGTAGGCTCGAAGCTAGGGTGGTGTCCAAAAAAAACCCTGAACAAGAGGGTCAAAGTCATAGATGCCCTACCAGCTGAGGATTCCGGCGAAGCCGAACGCTAATTCCGGAAGGAAGCCGAACGGCATTCCGGGATGAACCCGAACACCCTCGGAGCGTAGCGACGCTGGCATCTTGATTGTGCAAGAAGTGTTCGGCTTCGTCAAGAGAAACCTGTCCGGAGCGCAGCGAAGGAAGGATGCCTCTAGCGGAGAAAGGGGCGCGGGGAAAGGGGCGGCAGCCCTTGTCCCCGCATCAGCACACAGCAACCCCGGAGCGCGTTTCGCGCTTCGGTCGAATCGCCCTCTGCGACCCTTGCGATCTGACGACGCTGCGAACTCCTTTTCTTCAGGGCCGCTTCGTATGACGCGAGGCAACCGTCCTACGAGCGAACCGTAACGTGTTCGGCGCGCCGATTTTGAGTATGCTCTTATTTTTGAGGGACACTATTAGTGATGCCAAGCGGCCGGTTTCTGTATCTCGTTTTGGCTGTGCTGGGCACATGGTTCACGTTTCTGTTGGTGACGTTGTGGCGCCTCCTGCATGAACTGCGGCTCGGGAAGAGACCCGGTACCAGGCAACGCCTGACCATAGCCGGAGTTGCGTTATCTGGGTGCGCAGTTGGATCGTTGCTGCTCCTGCATCTAACTTGGCTCTCCTCCGAAGTTTCCCAGCGATTTGGTATTAGGACGGTTACTGTGCTGAGCCTGTGCGTCCTCGCGGGTACGATTCTCGGATGTTTGTTCAGCGTGGCCGGAGCCGGAAAGACGAGGTTCATCGGAATAAGCACGTGCCTGCTGACTGGTCTCTGGTGGATTAGCTTTTCCGTCACCGCGGGGATTTCTGGGGCAGTGACCGCTCGTCACCCAATACGGTATCTCGTGCCCGATGGGTATATTGGTTGGGTAGAAATCAAACACGGAGAAATAGGGGCACGTGGGTTGCCGCTTGTCAACGGCACGATCGTATGCAAGCTTCCCGCAAGCGGCCTTCTGGAGACATCCTCTGCACTGGAACTTGGCTCGGCTAAAGATGAGTATTTTTACTATACCGATGCTGGCTCTACGATCGCTTTGAAGTCAACGGGATGGGGGCAGGGAGGAATGATCTGGGCTGCGACCGACGAGTGGATAGATAACAGCGAGCACTCGCACGTTAACGAGTATTTTTTTGTGGGCAAAGAGGAACAATATCACCATTTAGATCCGCGCAGTGACAGGCGTCCGTTCAACCAAGGGGAATGCCCGGATCTCCGTTGAAGCTAGCGGCTCCCGTGCAACCCACTCTACGACGCCTTTCTCCGTTTGACAAGCTCCGATTTAGGCGGTGTCAGAGCTTCTAATTCTCTGATGAGCGCCGGAATCTGTTTGTGTCCGGTGACCTTTCGGAACTGTTTTTGTGCCACCAAGAGTCCCGATCCTACCCAGCGCTCTCGCTGGTCGCCGCCATGCCAGCGTTTAACGTTCTTGCAAACCTGCTCCACAATCGAGAACGCCGACTCGATCACGTTGGTGCTGGCCAGAGTTTTCCGCAGTTGCATGGGGACGTGAAGCCGGTGCACGGTCAAGGTCTCCTCCATCCCTTCGCCCAGGCTTCGTGCCGCGCTGGGATTGAGGTCCATTAGTTCGCGATGAAGTGCGTTCAACGCTTGCTTGGCAGCGGCGTAGTCTTCCAGAGCATAGGCCGCATGGAGCCTTTTAGCTACCGCTGGTTTGTGTTCGTCGGTCAGATGATCGAGTACATTCCGGCGCTTATGGACCTGGCAGCGCTGGATCGCCGCCGACTCGCCGGCGTGCTTTTTCACTGCCGCAGTCAGTGCCTTGCCGCCATCCAGAACATAGAGTCTCGGCTCGCTAAAATCGAGCCCACGACTCACGAGGTCGCCGAGCAACTCGCCGACTACGGTGGCATTTTCGGTGGCGCCTTGCCGAATGCCTAAGATCATTTTCCGCCCGTCCTGGGCGATTCCCAATGCGGCCACCATCTGCTGGCCTTCGAACGGCGTTGCATCGATCAGCAATGCGCACAGCCGCGTTTTGTCCAGCCGACGCTCCATCATCTCCTTCAACTTTTCCCGGCTCGTTTCAATGAAGTGCTCACTGACGGCACTCTTCTCCAGACCGTAGGCCTCGGTGAACTGGCGCACCGCTTGGCCATATTTCCTCGTGCTCAGGCCGAGCATCAACTTCTCCCAAACCGTTTCCGTCAGCGGCTCTCCTCGATGGAACAACTCCTAGCTGCCCAGGCGCACTTCCTGGTCATCGGTGCTGCGAACGCGCGGCCGCTCCACCGGAACCTTCTGCCCCATTACCACGCAATAGCCGCGCTCGCTACCCCAACGATTGGCCTTCCTTTCCGCTTGCCGTTGGCTGCGCTCGCCGACCAGCTCCCGGACTTCTTCCTGCATCAACAGATCCATCAACCGCAACCCGGCTTGCCGAATTAACTCGCCCACACCTTGGCGCAACCAGCCCACCATCTCTGCCATCGGCAGCACCATCTGCACCGCCGGATTTCCATCCGCGGCCATTGCCTCGAGCTCCTTCACCGCTCGCTGCGATTCAATCTGATATGGTTTCTTCATAGCGACTCTCCTTTTTCTCGTGAAAGAAAATTTGCTCTCAGCCTATCAAGGCTTCGAGCGGGAGTCGCTAATTTCTACGGTCTACCGGGCATTCCCCCTTCGATCACCGGGCTGCGCATTCTGCTCGCCGAGGACAACCCTGTGAATCAAACGCTGGTAACACGTCTACTCATGAAGCAGGGGCATAGTGTCGTGTTAGCCTGCGACGGACTTGAAGTGCTAACCGCGCTAGACAGAGAATCATTCGACCTCGCACTGATGGACGTGCAAATGCCGGAAATGGACGGTTTCGAGGTTACGGCCGCAATTCGTGAGCGCGAGCGAGTCACGGGTACTCACTTGTCGATCATAGCTGTAACAGCTCACGCGATGCGGGACGATCTCGAAAAATGTCTTGCTGCCGGAATGGACGGGTATGTGAGTAAGCCCATCAATCCTGCGATCCTCTCGATTGCCATCAGCAAAGTGATAGCAGGTTGAAGTGATGTCCCGTCTGGGCTGGATTCAGTCGCTGCGAAGGATCACTCCCAAGATATGGCATCGTGGAAAACAGCGTGATCGGCAGATCCTTCGAGACTTTGAAAACGGTGGGTGAAATCCTCTAACGCTCAACAAAGAAAGGCAGTTGGTTAGATTCAGGCAATCCCTGATTGCCTGAGATTGTCCTGGAAACTGATAATTTGGCTACCGGCCCTCGCCGACTCTGCTATCTGTCCTGGCGCAAGCCTGATTCTTGGTCCTGTGTGGCGGAGGCCGGACCACACATTTCAGCCCACGACCCAACCGTTGCAATTCGATCACTGTATTCTGTTGTTTGTGACCACGAAGCAGGCAATGTCGCAAGATTCTAGAGCCGACGTCGAAAGAGTGAACCGCATAGCGGCGGTACCCACGATTCTTGAGGTGGTATGCCGAACAACCCGGATGCGATTCGCTGCGGTTGCCCGTGTGACGGAAGAACGTTGGATCGCCTGCGCCGTCCTCGACGAGATCAATTTCGGCCTCAAGCCGGGCGGCGAATTGCAGGTCGAAACAACGATCTGTCATGAAATCCGTCAGGGCCGGGAACCGGTCATTATCAATAACGTCTCGGAAGACCAAGAGTGGTGCGGACATCGGACGCCGGCCATGTACGGGTTTCAAAGCTATATATCGATGCCGATCATCTTGGCGGATGGCTCTTTTTTCGGCACCCTGTGTGCTATCGATCCGCGCCCAGCTCGACTGAAGACACCGGAAACTATCGGCATGTTTAGGCTTTTCGCTGAACTTATAGCCAAAAGCCTCGACGGCCAACAGAAATTGGCTGTGACTGAATCCGCTCTCCTGCAGGAGCGCTCGGACGCGGAACTGCGCGAGCAGTTCATTGCGGTGCTGGCGCACGATCTCCGCGCGCCATTGAGTTCCATCTGCTCTTTGATGGACCTGATGTTGAAAACGCCCCTGAATGAGGATGCGACGACGATGGGGCACCTGATGCGGGATAGTTCTACGCGGATGCTGGGGCTTGTCGATAACATGCTGGATCTGGCGCGGGGACGCCTGGGTGGTGGCATGACCATGAGACGCAATGCCAACGAGCCCCTGGGGCCAGTGCTGCGAGGAGTAATCGCCGAGCTGAAGGCAGGCAAGCCCGACCTCGTTATTGACGCCGAATTTAAGCTCATCGAGCCGGTAAATTGCGACCGGTCGCGCATAGCACAGCTTTTCTCCAATCTTCTAAGTAACGCACTTTCCTACGGTTGTGCAGATCAGCCCGTCCGCGTCAGGGCCATTAGTGAAGGGGGAAACTTCGAGCTATCCGTCGCTAATGCCGGGGAGCCGATACCGACTGCCGCTTTGGATCATCTCTTCCATCCCTTCTATCGCAGCGCCGTGCAACACAACCGGGAGGGTCTGGGCCTCGGTCTTTATATCGCCAACGAGATTGCAAGAGCTCACGGGGGCACGCTCGGCGTTGAGTCCACTCGCGAAGAAACTAGCTTCACGCTTCGAATGCCGTCGATTTAAGTGGTCTGCCATGGCGCAGCATCGGGCGCAGGCAGGACGCCTCTTCGCGATGCCGATGCCGCCAACACCGTCATCTGACGATACTTCTGGGACACCCCGGTCCGGCGTTTCCACTTCCGCCGCTGGACTATGTTACGTATTCCCAGCGACTCGACCTGATATTAGCCATTAACGTCTCGTGGGCCTCCTTGAATAAGCTAAGCTAAGAATAGTCAAAAGAGATTTTCCAGCAAGTAGTGTTATAGAGGGCATTGTGTGGCAACCATGTTCGGTGTCATGCACGGAAGCGCCAAACCAAACGACTCAATCCTCGACAGGCGCGATAAGAGGCAATCCATGGGAACATTCACATTCTCAGCCATCACCCGAATCTTTTTGCTAATTGGATTCTCCGGCGTGCGGGCATTCGCCCAGGAGACGTCATCGTACCCCGGCTGGAGTCCCGCTAAAGCTGCGGCCTACCTGGACGCGAGGTCGACATGGTGATTTCATGGCCCGCATCGGCCAGGGACCAGGGCACGTTTTGCGTCTCCTGCCATACGTCGACGCCGTATTCGCTGGGCAGAGCGTCATTGCGCGGCCCCTTGGGCGAATCGGCCGTCTCTTCCAATGAGCAGAAAGTGCTGGATAGCGTCACGAAGCGCGTCCGCATGTGGCACGACGTCGACCCCTTTTATACCGATCAGGCCCGCGGACTTCCCAAGTCGTCGGAATCACGAGGAACGGAATCGAACCTCAATTCCCTGATCCTCGTGTGGCGCGATGTCCCCACAGGTCGCCTCAGCGCAGATGCCCGGCTTGCTTTAGACAATATGTGGGCTCTTCAGATCAAAGCTGCCGACATGAACGGAGCATGGGCCTGGCTTCAGTTCATAACGCCCCTTTTGAGGGCGATTCGCAGTTTTACGGTAACTCGCTGGCCGCGATCGCCATCGGTTCCGCACCCGGGAACTATCAGTCGGAGCCGGAGATTCAGAACGGCATAAAACTTCTGAAGGCTTGGCTCGTCAAGAACATGAATGCACAGACGCCGTTAGATCGCGTCGTGCTGCTGTGGGCATCTACCAAACTTGATGGCCTTCTCACGCGTGACCAGCAGAACAAGGTTATCGAGGAGATTCTGGCCAAACAACGCGACGACGGTGGGTTCAGTATGTCGCAGGTAATCGGCGCCTGGAAACGCCATGACAATACGACTCTCAATACTTCGAGCGATGGTTACGCAACGGGATTGATTGCGTTTGCGTTGGAGCAGATCGACGCACCAGAGGGTCAAGCGCCGCTGAAGAGGGCGCTCGCGTGGTTGAGCAGGAACCAAATTGAGTCGGATGGCCGGTGGCCAGCGGATTCGCTCAACAACAACCGGCCGGTATTGTCCGACACAGGACTCTTTATGAGCGACGCCGCAACCGCGTACGCCGTGCTGGCGTTGACAGACGCGCCTGGCAGAGAGGGTCCGAACCACCGCAATTAATCCCGCGAAACAGTTACCAAATCTCGCCCCAGCCGTTCCTTGAGCAATCCTATAGACGAATCTGAAGCTGGTCCCAGCCCATCAAGTGCCGCGCTCGCGGCGAACGATTGGGACTGTTTCCAGATTGTCGGCAACATGGAATTTGTCCGCTTGGACCCCACTGGAGATCAGGAGAATCGCTCCAAAATCCTATTTGGTCCCTGTTGAGTACCATTATCGGCTGCCCAAAAAAGGCGGCCATTCTCCGAGAGTGTTGATGATCCGCCCGGAACCTAGAGAGTCCGAGCAGCACCGCCCCAAGGCGGCCGATCGGAATCCCGGTGCCGGGGTGGGGCTCAATCACGATTCCGGTAGATTTAGCTTCCGCATCAACCCTGCCCAGCGCGGTGTGGAGCGCAGCTCCCTTCCGTACCAGAGCCGCAGAAAAAGGGCGCCGTAAGGATCGTGCTGGTCGATGGCCTTTTCGAGCCAATCGGCCTCTGCTTCGAATTCCTGGAGCACCCAGTGGTAAATGGCCAGGCCTCGGGGAATGCCGAACGCATCGGCGGGCTGGAGCTTCTGGAGCAGTTCTTCCGCCCGTTGCATATCTCCGGTTCGCTTCAGCAGCCCGGCGAGCAATCCGATCCCACTGGGAAGCGGCGCAACAGCATACGCCTTTTCGCAAAGTGCCAGCGCCTGGTCCAATTCCCCGCGCGATGCGTGCAGGGCGGCCAAGGCCAATTGCGCAAGCACCATCGACGGGTTCAATTCCAGAACCTCACGAAAGCCCTCGGCAGCTTCCTCGTCGCGCCCGGCTCCGGCGAGGAAGACCGCACGGTTTTGGCGCAGAGTAAGATTTAGCGGATCTGATTGCAGTCCGAGAATTATCCGCTGCACGGCTTCGGCCGGTCGGCTGATGAGCTGAAGGTACCAGGTGTAATAGAGGCGCACATTGACCGAAACGGGATCACGATCCATCGCCAAGCGGAAGCGCCTCTCCGCTTCTTTCCAGTCGTATTCGAGATAGACTGCGACGATGCCCGACATCGCGTGTCCATCGGGGAGGGAAGGATCCAGTTCCAGCGCTTTCTCCGCAAGGGAGCGTATCATCGGCAAGGCCTGGTTGGCCGGCAGCGCTCCCGCAAGCGCCAAACCCCAGAAATAATTGCCATACTCGCAATGGGCCTGCGCGAATTTCGGGTCTAGCACGATGGCTTGCTCGTAACATTCCTTCGCGTGCGCAAGCAGATCCGGACGAAAGGTCCCAAAGCAGTATCTCGCCTTCAACAGTGCTTCATACGCGGGCAGGCTCGGCTTGTATGGCGCGGGCGTTCCAGCGAGCTTCACATGCAGCGCGGACGCGATTGACTGCGCGATTTCGTCCTGCAAGTCGAACAGGTCCGCCATGTCCCGGTCATAGCGCTGCGACCAGAGATGATAGCCGTCTTGGGCGTTGATGAGTTGGGCGGTGACGCGGAGGCGTGACCGGATCGCCGCACGCTGCCTTCGAGAATAGTGGCGACGCTCAGCGCGCTGGCGATCTTGCGAATGTCCTCGGTCTTGCCCTTGAACGCGAACGCGGAAGTGCGCGCGGTTACCTTCAACCCTGGAATCTGCGCCAGGCAATCGATGATTTCCTCGGCCAACCCGTCATTGAAATATTCGTTTTCTTTGTCCGCGCCCATGTTGGCGAACGGCAGCACCGCGATGGAGGGCTGCGGGTCCATCGGCTTCATGGAAATCGACTCCAGCGCCGCTCTCACCTCCGCGATGCTCTGGAGGCGCTGCGCCGGTTGCTTCGCCAGGCAGCGCTTGACGATGTCCGACGCTGGAGATCGCAGCGTGGAGCGGGATCATCCCGCACCACCGAGTTCAACGTATCCAGCATGGAGCCGCCCCCACGAAATGCCCGGACGCCCGACAGCATCTCATAGATCACCGCGCCAAAGCTGAACACATCCGATCGCTCATCGAGCGACTTACCTTGCGCTTGTTCAGGCGACATGTACGCCGCCGTTCCCAGGATTGCGCCTTCAGCTGTCTTGGTGACGTCCGCATCGCAGTCTGTCATCATCTTGGCTAGTCCGAAATCGAGCAGCTTTACGCCACTCACCGTGACCAGGATGTTTGCGGGCTTCAGATCGCGATGCAGAATTCCCTTGCCGTGCGCGACCCCTAACGCTGCTGCGATCTGCGCTGCAAACCGCAGCGCCTCTGGTAGCGGCAGCGGCCCTCGGAGCGGCGTTCCTTCGATATATTCCATCACGAGGTAATCCGGGCCGACATCATGGAGCATGCAAATGTTCGGATGATTCAGCGCAGCGAGGGCGCGCCCCTCCTGGTGGAAACGCGCCGAGTGCAGGCCCTTGAGTTGTTTGATCGCGACGATCCGATCAAGCCGCGTATCACGTGCCTTGTACACCTCATCCATGCCGCCGGTGCTGAATGGGTGCAAGGATTTCGTAAGGTCCGAGCTTATCGCCTGGCTGCAGAGGCATCTGGGTGTCAGAGCCAAGTTTATCCGATCAAGAAGCCACTTGCGCTGGAGTCACGCGCCACTCGGAGGGAGTCTCGGCGGGGTGGGGCCGATAGCTGTCGGTAACAGCCCTTCAGTGACCACGCGCGCGGCCTCGAAAGGCGCGTTGCGGAAGGTTTGGAAAATGAACCTTATCGAGCATTATCGGTGGCCAACCTGGTTCTTGGTTGCGTCAATCGCAGTACGCTATCCTTGATCTCTGTTCCGTGCCGCTCGATATGCTGGCTGCTGTTTGCGGTCGATGCTCCGTCCCGTCGCTCGCTGGACGAACTGTCGCATAGAAGGTTCTTTGATCGCCGTTAAACAGCCTCATTGGTCGGAGCAGCATGTGTCTTGTTTTCTTGATAGCTAAATGCCAGAGCCCTTGATCCAGTGAACAATTGCGGTCAGTGCCTCATCATCCTCATATGGTCGACCAAATGTTGCAACCCGCGCTCCTTCGCAAGCGGCGTCAGCTGTAG
>CAWFEK010000010.1:0-176162 GCA_963814795.1 Bryobacterales bacterium
CCCGCCTTAGCCGGGGTGGCGCGGTTCATGCGATAGAATCGTATGGATGAGCGACCTGGTTCAAACGAGTACAGACGGCGAAGTTGGCATTCTCACGGTAAACAATCCGCCGGTGAACGCGCTAAGCCCCGGTGTTCCGGAAGGCATCGTCGCGGGCCTGGACCAATTCGAAAAAGATGACGCCGTAAAAGCGATTGTGCTGATCGGCGGAGGCCGCACCTTCATCGCCGGCGCCGATATCAAAGAATTCGGCAAGATCACATCAAGCGGCGACCGCCGCAAGGGGCCCGGTTTCCTGGGCGTGCTGGATCGGGTGGAGCGCTATTCGAAGCCGATCGTGGCCGCGATTCACGGCACGGCGCTAGGAGGGGGCCTCGAAACAGCCATGGCCTGCCATTATCGCGTGGCGGTGCCATCGGCGCAGGTAGGCCAGCCGGAAGTAAAACTGGGAATCATTCCTGGCGCCGCGGGCACGCAACGGCTCCCGCGGCTGGCAGGCGTGGCGAAAGCTGTGGAGATGTGCGCCGCCGGGGATCCGATCGGCGCCAAGGCCGCGCTCGAATGCGGCATCGTCGATCAGATTATGGAAGGCGATCTGCTGCAGGGCGCGCTGGCTTTCGCGCGGGGCAAAATTGGGACGCCTCCGCGGCGGACTCGAGATTTAAGCGGCAAGCTGGGCAGACGAACTGACCAACGCCCCGATTTTTGCCTTCGCGCGCGGTTCCGCCGCGAAGAAAGCGCGCAATCTGATGGCGCCACAGGCCGCCATCGACGCCGTGGAGGCGGCCACCAAACTGCCCTTCGACGAAGGCGTCAAGCGCGAAGCCGAGCTGTTCCAGGAATGCCTGTTTTCCGATCAATCCAAGGCTCTGATCCACGTTTTCTTCGGCGATCGCGAAGTTGCGAAAATTCCAGGCATTGCGAAAGACACGGCGCTGATCCCGGTGAATCGCGTGGCCGTGGTGGGCGCCGGCACCATGGGCGGCGGCATCGCCATGGTTTTCGCGAATGCCGGAATTCCGGTGCTGCTTAAGGAGACTGATCAGGCGGCGCTGGATGGTGGCCTGGCGACGATTCGCAAGAACTATGCGAATTCGGTGAAGAAAGGCCGCTTCTCGCAAGAGGAGATGGACAAGCGGATGTCCCGCATCAGCCCCACCCTCAGTTACGACGGCTTCGGCGAAGTGGACATGGTGGTGGAAGCGGTTTTTGAAGGAATGGCGCTCAAGAAACAGATCTTCGGCGAATTGGACAAAGTCATTAGGCCGGGCGCGATTCTCGCTACCAATACCTCCACGCTCAATATCGATGAGATTGCTTCCGCCACGTCGCGGCCGGAATGGGTGATCGGCACGCACTTCTTCAGTCCGGCGAATGTGATGCGGCTGCTCGAAATCGTGCGAGGCAAGGCCAGTTCCAAAGAAGTGATCGCCACGCTGATGGCGCTATCCAAGAAATTGGGTAAAGTTGGCGTGCTGGTGGGCAACTGCCGGGGATTCGTTGGCAATCGAATGTTCGGGCCTTATCGTAGAGAGGCGCAGTTCCTGGTGGAAGAGGGCGCGACGGTGGAAGCGGTGGATCAGGCGCTGTACGATTTCGGTATGGCCATGGGGCCAGTGGCTACCGGCGACCTGGCGGGGCTCGACGTGGGCTGGCGCATCCGAAAAGAGTACGGAGAAATCCGCGATACCAGCGTCCGGCAGCCGATTCTCGAAGATCGCCTGTGCGAGATGGGACGCTACGGCCAGAAGACCGGCGCGGGGTGGTACAAGTACGACGAAAACCGGCGGCCGACGCACGATCCGGAAGTGGATAAAGTGATCGAGCAAGTGCGCGCAGAGACGGCGACGGGCGCCGCGCCAGATCAGCGCGGCGGAGATCGTGGAGCGGACCATCTACGCGCTGGTGAATGAGGGCGCGCGCATTCTGGAAGAGGGCTACGCGCTGCGCGCGGTAGACATCGATATCATTTACATCAACGGTTACGGATTCCCCGCGTATCGCGGCGGCCCCATGTGGTACGCGGACACGGTGGGGCTCAAGAAGGTGTGCGACCGTATTCTCGATTTCGAAAAAGAACACGGTGCGCTGTGGACCCCGGCGCCGTTGCTAAAACAATTAGCCGAAGAAGGCAAAAAGTTCGCCGACTTCGACAAAAAGGTCGCGGCTGGCGCCGCGTAGCGCCCGCATTGGAGGACATCATGCGAGAAGCTGTCGTAGTGGCCAGTTCCCGCACCGCGCTGGCGAAATCTTATCGCGGTTCGTTCAATATGACGCGTCCGGAAGATTTGGCGGCGCATTGCATCAAGGATGTTCTGCGCAAGACGCCGGCGCTCGATCCCGCTGAAATCGGCGATGTGATTCTGGGCTGCGCCCAACCGCATGGCATGCAGGGATCGAACGTGGCGCGCGTTTCCTCCATTCTGGCTGGGCTTCCGGTTTCGGTTGCGGCCACTACGGTCAATCGATTCTGTTCGTCAGGTCTGCAAGCCATCGCCATGGCGGCGCATCAGATTGTGCAGGAGGACGCGGATGCGGCCATCGGCGGCGGCGTGGAAAGCATCAGCATGACGGAGCGCAGCGGCAATCCGCATCCCTGGGTGCAGGAGCATTCGCCGGGTATCTATATGGTTATGGGCGTCACGGCTGAAGTTGTCGCCAAGCGCTATAAAATCGGCCGGCGGGCGCAGGATGAGTATTCGCTTTTGAGCCAGCAGCGCACCGCGCGCGCGCAACAGGAGGGATTTTTTGAGGGCGAGATCGCTCCCATGAAGGTGACCCGCGCATTGTTGGACAAGAAGACCGGCCAGGTTAGCGGGACCGAAGAAGTTTGCGCGAACAAGGACGAATGCAACCGCCCGGACACCACGCTCGAAGGGCTGCTGGCGTTGAAACCCCACTTCGATCCGGATAGCGGCGAAGGCACGGTGACGGCGGGAAACGCTTCGCAGCTTTCCGACGGTGCATCGGCTACGCTACTGATGTCGCGCGAGCGGGCGGACGCATTGGGCGTTCCTTACAAGTTGATCTTCCGCGGCTTCGCGGTAGCCGGCTGCGAGCCGGATGAAATGGGCATCGGCCCGGTTTTCGCCGTCCCCAAATTGCTGGGCCGCAAAGGTCTAAGTGTCTCGGACATCGATCTGTGGGAACTGAACGAAGCCTTCGCCGTGCAAGTGGTCTACTGCCGCGACCGGCTGGGGATCGATCCTGAAAAACTGAACGTCAACGGCGGGTCGATTTCGATCGGCCATCCGTTCGGCATGACCGGCTCACGGATGGTAGGAACCATCGGTAACGAAATGGCGCGCAGGGATGCCAAGCTGGGCGTGGTAACCATGTGCATCGGCGGTGGGCAAGGCGCGGCGGGCTTGTTCGAGCTGGCGAACTAGACGATGGTGGAGATGCATTTCGCCGTGGCAGACTTGCTGCCGTGTACTCATGGACAGGAATGAGCTGATCCAGTGGATGGTCTTGGACGAAATCTGCGACGACTACGAGAACGTCGATCAGATCATTCTGCCAACCGTCGCAAGAGACTGCGCCAAGCTCGGATTCGTCGTGGAGCGATCTCACATTGTGAATGCCTTGAGAGAATTGATAGAAGGTGGACTGGCCAGGGCATACCTGTTGTCAGGCATTCGGCCCGAAGAACTTCCTGGAATGCCGTCACTTGATGTTGTCGAGGAAGACTTCAAAACATATTTCTACGTCACTCCGAAGGGCCAGGAGCTACACCTGTCCGATGACTCTTGGTGGCCTTTTGATGACGATGGTAACCCGCGCCTATAAAAGACTCCGGCCAAGTTCGGTCACGCTCAAACCTTCACCAGCATCTTCCCCGTATTTTCCCCCTGCAGCATTCCGATGAACGCCTTTACCGTATTTCCGAATCCTTCTACCACCTGCTCGCGATGCTGGAGCTTGCCTTCCTTCAGCCATTCGGCCATCTGGGTGATTCCTTCGCCCCAACGGCTCTGCCAGCGCGTCACGATGAAGCCCTCTACCTTCAGTTGCTTCACCAGGGTAAAGGGCAGCAGGCGCGGGCCGGGCTCCGGTTTTTCCAGGTTGTACATGGAAATCTGGCCGCACACTGAGACGCGTCCAAACACATTCAGCAACGGAAAGACTGCATCGGTGATGGCGCCGCCCACATTGTCGAAATAACAATCGATGCCTGCCGGACAAATCTCCTTGAGCTTCGCCATGTAGTCGGAGTTAGTTTTGTAATTGAAGGCGGCGTCGAAACCCAGATCATGCACCAGCCACTGGACCTTGTCATCCGCGCCGGCGACACCAATCACGCGGCAACCTTTGATTTTCGCGATCTGCCCCACCAGCGACCCCACTGCTCCGGCTGCGCCTGACACCACCACAACTTCGCCCGGCTGCGGCTTGCAAATTTCCAGGAACCCGAAGTAGGCCGTCATGCCCGGCATGCCCAAGACGCCCAAGGCTGTTGAGACCGGGGCCAGATTCGGGTTCAGCTTGAGCAGAGTCTTGCCGTCCACTACCGCATATTCCTGCCAGCCCCAAAACCCCACAACGAAATCGCCGGCCGCGAATCCGGAATGGTGCGATTCGACGACTTGCCCCACCGCGCCGCCCACCATTACGTCGCCGACGAGTACCGGGTCGGCATAGGTTCGGACCCCGGTGATGCGTCCGCGCATATAGGGATCGACGGAAAGATAGCTGGTCTTGACCAACACCTGGCCATCGCCGGGCGCGGGCATGGGTATTTCGACGAGCGAAAAATCGGATTCCTTGGGCATCCCCACGGGACGCGCGGCTAGTTTGAATTGACGGGCTACGGATGACATAGGTCTCTCATTATGTCAGTTGCCGGAGCGCTATTGTTTGGGCTTTTCGGAAGACTTCGGAGTCTCGCCCGGGATGGGCGCGGGTGGTTGCTTGGCCAGCAAATCGGTAGCGGAAGGGAGGCCCGTAGCGTCCCATCCACCGCCCAGCGCTTTGATCAGAGCCACGCTCGACGTCATTCTTCTGGACAACAAATTCACGGCGGTGGTTTCATTGGTAAGCGCGACGCTTTGGGCCGTGATGACTTCAAGGTAAGTGGTGATGCCGCCGCGATACCGGTTATTGGCCAGTTCAAGGGAGCGTTCCGCGCTTTTCACCGCCACGGCCTGGATCTTGGCCTCTTCTTCGAGAACTCGCAGCGCCGCGAGATTATCCTCCACATCCTGAAACGCGGTCAGCACACTCAAACGGTAGGCCGCGACGTTGGCGTCGTAGGTGGCTACGGCTTGATCGGTCATGGAGCGGCGCCGTCCGGCGTCGTATACGGTCTGGAGAAGGGAGGCTCCGATGGACCAAAAACGGCTGGGCCACTGGATCAACGTGGTGATGGCTGAGCTTTCTAAGCCGCCCTGAGCGCTCAAAGAAATGGCGGGATAAAACGCCGCCATGGCGATGCCGATGGATGCATTCGCGGAAGCAACTTTCCGTTCGGCGCTGGCGATATCGGGGCGCCGTTCGAGAAGTTCAGAAGGGAGAGCGATGGGCACGGCGGGAGGTTCCGATTTGAGAGGGGCCAGTTCGAGAGTAAGCTCGGCGGGAGGTTTGCCGGTCAGCACCGCGATGGCATGCTCCAGTTGCGTGCGCTGGACGCCTACATCCACCGATTGCGCGCGGGTGGTCTCGAGCTGCGTTCGCGCCTGCTCCACGTCCACGCCCGACGCGATGCCTTGATTGTGGCGGAAGTTGGTAAGGTCGAGAGCTTTCTGGTAAGCGACCACGGTGGAGTCGAGCAGTTGCTTTTCGGCATCCAGGCCGCGGAGCTGAAAATAATCGGTGGCCAATTCCGCATGTATGGTCAGCCGCATGGTTTCAAGGTCGGCGGCGCTGGCCTGCGCGGTGCGAACGTTGGCCGCGATATTGTTGCGGATGCGTCCCCAAGCGTCTACTTCATATGTCGCGTCGAACGGTATCTGAAAGTCGTTCGCAGTGCCGGGCGCCAGGGATATCGCGCTTCCGCCCGCGGAGTTGGTGGTGGGGGCCGCTGAACCGGCACGGTGGGATGTGACATGCGCTCGCGTGGCGGAAACTCCGCCGGTAAGGGTGGGATAGAGGTCCGCGCGGGCGATTCGGACGGCTGCGCGGGCTTCCCGGAATTGCGCCTCGGCTTGGACGATGTTCAGATTCGAAACCCGCACCTGCTCCTCCAGCGAGTTCAACTGCGGATCTTTATAGACTTCCCACCAATTCCCTTTCAGTTTGTCGTCGCGCGGCTCGCCCGGTTTCCAGATATTGGCTTCTTTGAATTCGGGCGGCGGCTGTTCCTTGAACGCCGGCGGCGCGGGCGTGGTGGGCTTGCTGTATTTCGGGCCAATCATGCAAGCCGAATTGAACAGGATCAGGCCGAGTAGAATTCCGAACCGGTGCAGGGGATGGCTCATGCTTGCAACTCCGCCGGCGCCGGCTTCCGGAATAATTTGGCGCGGAACTTTTCGCTGCGCAGCCGCATCCGGTCCAGGTACAAATAAATGACGGGTGTTGTATAGAGGGTAAGCATCTGGCTGAAAATAAGGCCGCCGACGATTGAAATACCGAGCGGACGGCGCAATTCCGAGCCGACGCCTCCGCCGATGGCCAAGGGAAGGCCGCCCAATAACGCCGCCATGGTGGTCATGGTGATGGGGCGGAAGCGAAGCACGCAGGCTTGAAAGATAGATTCCTCGGGGCTCTTGTTTTCCTTGCGCTCGGCGTCCAATGCGAAATCGATCATCATAATGGCATTTTTCTTGACGATGCCAATGAGCAGGATGATGCCGATAAGCGCGATCACGGTCAGCTCCGTGTGCAGCACTAAGAGGGCTAACAGGGCGCCCACTCCCGCCGAAGGCAGCGTGGAAAGAATAGTGATGGGGTGAATCAGGCTTTCGTATAAAATACCCAGGACGATATAGACTGCAACCAGCGCGGCGGCGATCAGGATGGGTTCATTCGAGAGCGATTGTTGAAAGGCTTGAGCGGTGCCCATGAAACTGCCATGAATATTGGCCGGCAGGTTGACCTCGCGCTCGGTTTCGGCGATGGCGGTTACGGCGTCTCCCAAAGCCACGCCGATGGGCAGATTAAACGAGAACGTGACGGAGGGAAACTGTCCCTGATGATTTATGGAGAGCGGAGCGGTATCCGACGCGAAATGCGTGAAGGCGCTCAGCGGCACCTGCGCGCCATTATTTCCGCGAACGTAGATCTGCTTCAATCCGTCGGGATTTTCCCAGAACCGCTGCTCGGCCTCCATGACCACGTGATACTGATTGAGCGGCTGATACATGGTGGAGACCTGGCGCTGGCCGAAAGCATCGTACAGCGTGTCGTCGATGAGCTGGGCGGAAATGCCCAGCCGCGCGGCCGTGGGGCGATCGATCACCAGCGAGGTTTCCAGGCCCTTATTTTGCTGATCGGAATTCAGGTCGACTATTTCGGGCAGCGACTTCAACTTATTCTGAACAATGGGGGCCCAATGATTGAGATCCTGCACGCTGTCGCTCTGCAGGGTGAATTGAAATTGCGCGGCGCTGCTGCGTCCGCCGATGCGCAGATCCTGCACCGGCTGCAGGAAAAGCGTGGCGCCGGGAATGCGGGCGGTCTCCTTCCGCAACTGCGCGATCACTTGATCGGCGCTTGCGTAATTGCGTTCCTTGAGCGGCTTCAGCGTCACATACATGGTTCCGGTATTCATTCCCCGGCCGCCGCCGCCGGTTCCCCCGGTGTAGGCATTCAGCGCCTCCACGGCGGGATTGCGCATCACCACATTCACGAACTGCAGTAAACGCGTGCGCATGGCCTGGAACGAAGTGGCTTGATCCGCCAGAATCTGTCCGGACAGGCGGCCGGTGTCCTGCTGCGGGAAAAAGCCCTTGGGGATCACTACGTACAGATAAACGGTGAGCCCGATGGTGGAAAGCGTCACCAGCAGCATCAGCGGCTGGTGCCGCAACACCCAGCGCAACGAGAGCTCGTAGCCGCGATGAATTTTGTTGAAGGTCCATTCGTTCAGCCGGTAGATGCGGCCGTGCCGTTCGCGCTCATGGCTTCGCAGCAATTTAGCGCACATCATGGGAGTGGCGGTGAGCGAAACTACCAGCGAGATGAGGATGGCCACCGAAAGCGTCACGGCGAACTCGCGGAACAATCGTCCTACGATTCCGCCCATCATGAGAATGGGGATGAAGACAGCCACCAGCGAAATACTGATGGAAAGCACGGTGAATCCGATTTCCTTGGCTCCGCGCAAGGCGGCCTGCATGGGCGACAGGCCTTTCTCCAGATAGCGGGTTATGTTTTCGATAACCACAATGGCATCATCCACCACGAAGCCGGTAGCGATGGTCAGCGCCATCAACGACAAGTTGTCCACGCTGTAGCCCATCAGATACATGACGGCGAAGGTGCCGACGAGCGAAACGGGCACGGCCACGCTGGGGATAATGGTGGTCCGCACATTGCGCAGAAAGATAAAAACCACCAGGATGACCAGGCCCACCGAGATCATCATGGTGTATTGCACGTCTTCGACGGAGGCGCGAATGGTGACGCTGCGATCCAGAACAACGGAAAGATCGATGGCGGCCGGGATGGCGGCTTTTAACTGAGGCAGCAGAGCGCGCACGCGATCGACGGTGGCAATGATGTTGGCGCCGGGCTGGCGGAAGATGATCACCAGGATGGCGGGCTTCCCGTTGGCGATGCCGGCTACGCGAATATCCTCCACCGAATCGGTGACGTTGGCGATATCGGCAAGAACCACGGCGCCGCCGTTTTTGTAAGCCACCACAAGCGGTTTATAGTCTTTGGCTTTCAGCAGTTGATCGGTGGTGTTCAGCTCCCAAAGGCGGCGGCCGATGGCCAGCTCACCTTTCGGCCGATTGGCGTTGGCGGATCCCAACATGGCGCGGACGTCTTCCAGGTTGAGCCCGTAGTTGTTGAGCACGGTGGGGTTCACGTCCACCCGAACCGCCGGCAAGGCGCCGCCGCCGACGAACACCTGGCCGACACCGCTTACCTGCGAGAGCTTCTGTTGAAGGATGGACGAAGCAGCGTCGTACATGCGCGCGGTGTCCACGGTCGGGGAAGTGAGCCCCAGGAACAGGATCGGCGCATCGGACGGATTCACTTTCCGGTACGTGGGCGCGGTGGGAAGATTGGTGGGCAATTGCCCGCGCGCCGCGTTGATGGCCGCTTGCACGTCGCGCGCCGCCGCATCGATGTTGCGCGTGAGATCGAACTGCATGGTGATGCTGGTGGTGCCGAGATAGCTGATGGAAGTCATCTCGGTGATGCCCGCGATTCTTCCGAACTGGCGCTCGAGCGGCGTGGCGATGGAGGAAGCCATGGTTTCCGAGTTGGCTCCCGGCAGCGCCGCCGATACGGAGATGGTTGGAAATTCCACCTGGGGAAGCGGCGAGACAGGCAGAAAGGTGTAGGCGATGCCGCCGGCCAGCGCGAGCGCGGTGGTGAGCAGCGTGGTGGCGACCGGGCGTTTGATGAAGGGCGTGGAGATGCTCATGGAAGCTCCGCTTCCTGGCGCCAAAAGGCACCGGCTCCCTTACGGTCGCGGTTCGGAAAGCCGCGGGCAAAATCGGTTGGCAGGCGGAAGCGCCTGCCCCACTCAAAACGTGAACCTTTCATGCCTCCACCTCGCGGGGGCGGAAACGGCGCGCTATGCGGTCGAAAGCCAGGTAGATCACGGGCGTGGTGTATAGCGTCAGCAACTGGCTGAAAATCAGGCCGCCCACAATGGCAATACCGAGCGGCCGGCGTAACTCCGCTCCGGTGCCCGTGCCGAGCGCCAGCGGAACACCTCCCAACAGCGCGGCCAGCGTGGTCATGATAATGGGCCGGAAACGCAGCAGGCTGGCCTGGTAGATGGCGTCCAGAGGCTCTTTGCCTTCCTTCCGCTCGGCTTCGAGAGCGAAATCGATCATCATGATCGCGTTCTTTTCCACAATGCCGATCAAAAGAATAATGCCGATGAGGGCGATCACGCTGAAATCCTGGCCGGTGAGCATCAGGGCGAGCAGAGCGCCGACCGCTGCTGAGGGCAGCGTGGAAAGGATAGTCAGCGGATGGATGTAGCTTTCATAAAGCACGCCCAGCACGATATACACCGTCACCACCGCGGCCAGAATCAGAATCGGCGTATTAGTCAGAGAAGCCTGGAAGGCCAGCGCGGTCCCCTGGAAGCCTTGCTCGATACTGGCCGGCATGTTTAATTGCTTTTGCACCCGATCCACCGCGGATACCGCGTCTCCCAGCGATTTTTTGGGCGCCAGATTGAACGAAATGGTGACTGCGGGGAACTGGCCCTGATGATTCACCGCCAGCGCCGAGGAGCCCTGCTCGAAATGGGTGAAGGCGCTGAGCGGAACTTCGCCGTTCAAGGCGGAGCGTATGTAAATATCCTTTAGAGCGTCCGGGCCCACCTGGAAGTTCGGTTTCACCTCCATCACCACGCGATATTGGTTCAACTCCGTGAACATGATGGCGATCTGGCGCTGGCCGAACGCGTCATACAGCGTGTCGTCGATCATCTGCGGAGTGATGCCCATTCGGGATGAAGTTGCGCGGTCTATCACCAGGCGCGCCTGCAATCCTCCATTCTGCTGATCGCTAGCGACGTCGCGCAGCTCGGGCTCGGCTTGCAGCTTCGCCAAAAAGCGCGGGACCCATTCGTTCAACTCCCTGACGTCGGGATCCTCCAGGCTGTATTGAAACTGCGTACGGCTGACGCGGTCCTCCACTGTCAGGTCCTGCACCGGCTGCATGTACAGCGTGATGCCTTCGACAGCGGCGAGTTGCGGCTGCAGATTGCGGATAATTTCGGTGGCGCTGATGCCTCTTTCTTCAATGGGCTTCAGGTTCACCAGTATCCGTCCGCTGTTGACGGTGGTGTTGGTGCCGTCGATTCCGATAAACGAAGACAGGCTTTCCACAGCCGGATCCTTGAGGATCACCTTGGTCAAGGCTTGTTGCCGCTCGGCCATAGAGCCGAAAGATACCGATTGCGGAGCTTCGGTGATGCCCAGAATCACCCCGGTGTCCTGCACCGGGAAGAAGCCTTTGGGGATGATGTAGTACAAATAGCCGGTCAACACCAGCGTGGCGAATGCCACCAAAAGAGTTTCGCCCTGATGTTGAAGAACCCAGCCGAGCGTGCGCCCATAGAAAGCGATGATGGATTCGAAAACACGCTCCGACTTGCGATAGAACCAGCTTTGCTGTGACTCGGGTTTGTGATGCAGCAGCCGGGCGCACATCATGGGAGTCAAGGTGAGGGAAACCACCGCGGAGATCAAAATGGTCGCGCTCAGGGTGATCGCGAACTCACGAAACAGGCGCCCCACCACGTCGCCCATGAACAGCAGCGGGATGAGCACCGCGATCAACGAAACGGTCAGCGATAGAATGGTGAATCCAATCTGTTCGGCGCCCTTCAAAGCGGCCTGCAGCGCCGGTTCTCCGGCCTCAATATAACGGGCGATATTTTCGATCATCACAATGGCGTCGTCCACCACGAAGCCGGTAGAGATGGTCAACGCCATCAGGGTGAGGTTGTTGAGGCTGAAGTTGAGCAGGTACATCACGCCGAAGGTTCCCACCAGCGACAAGGGAACGGCCACGCTGGGGATTACGGTAGCGGCCAGCGTGCGGAGAAACAGGAAGATGACCATCACCACCAAGGCGATGGTGAGCATGAGCTCGAACTCAACATCGCTGACGGAAGCGCGAATGGTGTTGGTGCGGTTGGTTAAAACGACGACGCCCACGGAGGCGGGCAGGGACGCGCGCAGTTGCGGCAGCAACTTGGTGATGCGATCCACCACTGCGATAATATTGGCGCCGGGCTGGCGCTGGATGTTGAGAATCACGGCGGGCGCCTCATTCATCCAGGCGGCTTGCCTGATATTTTCGGCGCCGTCGATTACCGTGGCGACGTCTGAAAGAACCACCGGCGCGCCGTTGCGATATGCCACTACCAAGGGGCGGTAATCGGCGCTGGTGAGCAGCTGATCGTTCGCGCCGATAGTGTAATCCTGAAGCTTTCCATCGAAGTTGCCCTTGGCCTGATTCACGCTGGCGGCCGCAACCGCCGCCCGAAGATCCTCCAGGTTCAGCTTGTAGGACGAAAGCGCAGTGGGGTTGGCTTGAATGCGAACGGCCGGTTTCTGGCCGCCCGAAATACTCACCAGGCCGACTCCCGACAACTGCGAGATTTTTTGCGCCAGCCGCGTGTCCGCCAGATCCTCCACCTTGGATAGCGGAAGGGTGTTGGAAGTCAACGCCAAGGTGAGAATAGGCGCGTCGGCCGGATTAATCTTGCTGTAGATAGGAGGATTCGGCAGGTTGACCGGCAGAAAATTAGAAGCGGCGTTGATGGCGGCTTGCACTTCCTGCTCCGCTACGTCGATATTCAAGCTCAGCACGAATTGCAGCGTGATGATGGAGCTTCCGTCCGAACTGATGGAAGTCATCTGATTCAAGCCGGGCACCTCTCCGAACTGGCGCTCGAGCGGCGCGGTGACAGAGGACGCCATGACTTCCGGGCTCGCTCCCGGATAATAGGTCAGCACCTGGATGGTTGGGTAATCTACTTCAGGAAGCGCGGAGACGGGCAACTGGCGATACGCCACGCCACCCACTAACAGAAGCCCCACCATCAGCAGAGCCGTCGCGACGGGACGCTCGATGAACGGGCGGGACGGGCTCATGTGCCTTTTTTGCTTGCTCCGCTGTGGTCTGCTCCGCCGTGTTCTGCTCCAGGCGTTTTTGCGGCCGGATGGCCGCCTTTCGGCGCGGGGTTTCCCCCAACCGTGACTTTTGCACCAGGCTGCAGTTTGTCGACGCCGTCGATGACCACCAAGTCCCCCGGCGCGAGGCCACTGTCGATGGCGGATTGATCGCCCTCAGTCAAGCTCGATACGATGTTCCGCACTTCCACGGTGTTGTCGGGCTTCACCACGTAGACGTACATGGAATCCGGGCTGCGCTGGATGGCGGCAGCGGGAATAATCACGACGTTATGTTTGGTATCGAGCAAAAGCCGCGCGTTCACGAACTGGTTGGGAAACAGCGAGCCGTCCTCATTCGGGAAGCTGGCCTTGAAGCGGACGGTTCCGGTGGTCTGATCCACCTGGTTGTCAATGGTCAGCAGGATTCCGGTGGCGAGTTTTTTCTTCATATCGTGATCCCATGCTTCGACAGACAATTGCGCCCCGGCGCGCATCTTCTTGGTCACCGCCGGCAAATTATCTTCGGCGATGTTGAAGATTACGGCAATGGGTTGCAGCTGCGTGACCACCGCCAGGCCATTTACGTCGGCCGCATGCACCATGTTGCCCTGATCTACCAATCGCAAACCGATCCGTCCGCTGATGGGGCTGTGGATGTCGCAATAAACCAGCTGCAGCTTGGCGCTGTCGATGGCGGCCTGGTCGCTCTTAATGGCGCCTTCGGATTGGCTCACCGTGGCCACCTGGGTATCGAGCTGCTGTTTCGGAATGGCGTCCTCAGCCATCAGAACCTGGTATCGTTTCAGATCTACCTGGGCGTTGTTCAGAGTAGCTTCGTCGCGCGCCATTTGCCCTTCGGCTTGCTCCAGTTGCACCTGATAGGGCCGTGGATCGATTTTTGCCAGCAGGTCTCCGGCACGCACCAACTGGCCTTCCTCGAAGGCCACTTTGATCAACTCGCCGTCTACCCGCGTTCTAGCGGTAACCGTATTGAAGGCGGTGGCCGCACCCAGTCCATTGAGATACACGCCCATGCTGCCACGGGCGGCGGTAGCCGTCACTACGGGAACGACCCGCGCGGATGGACGGGTGGCCGATTTTGAGCCGGCTGCCTTCTGATTGTTATGTTGAACCAGATAATAGCCCGAAAGGGCTATCACAAAAATGACGATCAGCCAGACCCAGACCCCGCCTTTCTTCTGTGGCTCAAGCTGGTGCGGCGAACGTTGTGGTGTCGGCTCCGGCACCAGGGAGGTGCGTGTTTCTGGCGTAGTCATTCGGATCGTGGACTCAACCTGTGTGTTCCCAGTTAGATGAAGCCCGAAGTCTCTCATCGGAACAAACGGGTTCCCGCATGTTCCTTTGAGAAAAACACTCCGGCATGGCGCTAGTCTTAATTGACTCTTGAATCAACACGGACGTTACCTAGCCCGAAAGAGGCAGTGGGGAGGGTGCCTACCTTCGCGCCGATTGTCGATCGGCGCAAACGGGGCGGGTTGGCAACCCGCCGCAGGATGACATCCTGCCCCACGGGGCCTTGCTAAGTTATTGAAAAATTGGACGGTAGGGCCCCAGAAACGTTCCTCATTGATAATGTTTGATCTTCATGTTATGTCTATATAGAATCGGAGAATTCGCCATGGCCTCCACTGTCTGGAAAGGGCACCTCACTTTTGGGCTCGTCTCATTCCCCGTGAAGCTGTTCACCGCGGCGCGCGGCGACAGCATCAGCTTCAACCAGCTTCACAAACCCGACAACTCCCGCATCAAGCAGGTGCTTTACTGTCAGGCGGAGGACAAACCGATTCCGCGCAGCGAAATTGTGAAGGGCTACGAGTACGAGAAAGACCGCTACGTGGTGATTGACGATGAGGAGATCAAGAGGATGGCGCCGTCATCGGCGAAAGTGATGGAGATCCTGGAATTCGTCAAAACCAACGAAGTGGATCCGATCTATTTCGAGAGCTCCTTTTACATGGCGCCCGACGACGCGGGCGAAAAGCCTTACGCGCTGCTCTACGACACCCTGAAAAAAACCGGCTACGTGGGCGTGGCCAAGATTGCCATGCACAATCGCGAGCACATTGTGATCTTCCGGCCGGGCGCCACCGGCCTGATGATGCACACCATGTACTTCGCGAATGAGGTTCGCAAGGTGGAAGAATTCCGGACCGACACCAGCCTGGTGAAGGAGCAGGAAGTGAAGCTGGCGGAAATGCTGGTGCAATCGCTGGCCGCGCCATTCGAACCGGAAAAATACAAAGATACCTACCGCGAGAATCTGCAGGCGCTGATTGAAGCCAAGATCAAGGGCCAGGAAGTGGTGACGCCGCCGCAGGCCGAACCCTCCAAGGTCATCGATATCATGGAGGCGCTGAAGAAGAGCCTGGCCATCGCCAAGAAGCCGGTGGCGTCGGAAGCCGAAGCGCCCAAGCAGAAGGCGGAAGGCCGGAAGCAGAAGGCGGCGAGGTAGGCGAATAAGAATTCAGAATTCAGGGATTCGGGAAGTCGGGGAAGACGCCGACACAGTTGACGTAATAGGCTCCAATTCGATAGCCTGACCATTCCACCATGTCTTCCATCGATGTTCCCTTAGAGCGTGGACGCTTCGGCCGAACCGCGCGGCGGGATTTCTGGTGGGTGCAGCCGCTCCTGACCTTTCTCGGTCTCGGAACGTTCATTGTCTACTCCACCTGGGCCGCCTTGCAGGGCGACCATTACCGCTTTGGGCCGTATCTCTCGCCCTTTTATTCGCCGGAACTTTTCAGCCTCACCGGCGACAATTCCTGGTTCGGCCAATTCCCCGATTGGCTGCCCTTCGGAGTCACCGGCGCCATGCTTATCCTCTGGGCGCCCGGCGGATTCCGCTTCACCTGCTACTACTATCGCGGCGCATATTACAAAGCCTTCTGGGCGGATCCGCCTGCCTGCACCGTCGGCGAACCGCGCAAGAAATATCTTGGCGAGCGTTCTTTCCCGCTGATCATTCAAAACATCCATCGTTATTTTTTGTATCTCGCCCTGGTTTTCCTGGTGCTGCTGGCGCACGACGTCTGGAAAGCTCTCTGGTTTGAAAACGGCTTCGGCATCGGCGTGGGAACGCTGGTTCTTCTCGCGAACGTCACCCTGCTCAGCGGCTACACTCTCGGCTGCCACTCGCTAAGACATTTAGTAGGCGGAATGTTTGATCGCCTGGCGCAGCGGCCCGTTCGCAAAACCGCCTACGATTGCGTGAGCTGCCTCAACCGCAGCCACATGATCTGGGCCTGGTGCAGTCTCTTCTCCGTCGGCTTTTCCGATCTGTACATAAGGATGTGCTCCATGGGCATCTGGACGGATTGGAGAATTCTCTAGAGATGCCCGAGTACCAGACTTTCGAACATGATGTCTTGATTATCGGCGCGGGTGGAGCGGGCTTGCGCGCCGCCATTGAAGCATCCGCCGCGGGCGCCAAGGTGGGCGTCATCACCAAATCTCTGCTGGGCAAGGCCCACACCGTGATGGCTGAAGGCGGAATCGCGGCCGCCATGGGCAACGTGGACGATCGCGACAATTGGCGCGTCCATTTTTCAGACACCATGCGCGGCGGCCAATATCTGAACAATCCCCGCATGGCGGAACTGCATGCCAAGGAAGCGCCCGAACGCGTGCGTGAGCTGGAAGCCTGGGGCGCGGTGTTCGATCGCACACCCGACGGCCGCATCCTGCAGCGCAATTTCGGCGGGCACAAATATCCGCGCCTGGCGCATGTGGGCGATCGCACGGGCCTGGAGATGATCCGCACTTTGCAGGATCACGGCATCCATCAGGGCATCGACGTGCACATGGAATGCACCGTAATTACATTGCTCAAGAGCGGCGGCCGCATGGCCGGAGCATTTTGTTACGAGCGCGAGCGAGGCCGCTACAAGCTGTTCCGCGCCAAAGCCATCGTGTTGGCCACCGGCGGCATTGGCCGGGCTTTCAAAATAACCAGCAATAGTTGGGAATACACCGGCGACGGCCACGCGCTGGCTTATCACGCCGGGGCCACGCTGATGGACATGGAGTTCGTGCAATTTCATCCCACCGGGATGATCTGGCCACCCAGCGTCCGCGGTTTACTGGTCACTGAAGGCGTGCGCGGCGAAGGCGGCATTCTGGTCAACAACCAGGGCAAGCGCTTCATGTTCGACGACATCCCCGCCAACTACAAGAACCAGACCGCCGACAATCCCGAAGAAGGCTGGCGCTATACCCAGGGCGACAAAAGTTCGCGCCGTCCACCGGAGCTTCTCACCCGCGATCACGTGGCCCGCTGCATCATGCGCGAAGTTCGCGAGGGACGCGGCAGCCCGCACGGCGGCGTCTATCTGGACATCGCCTGGATCAAGGAAAAGCTGCCCAACGCGGCCGAGCACATCAAGAAGAAATTGCCCAGCATGTACCACCAGTTCAAACAGCTCGGCGATATCGACATCACCAAAGAGCCCATGGAAATTGGCCCCACCACGCACTACATGATGGGCGGGGTGCGCGTGGATGGCGACACGCAAATGTCCGAAGTTCCCGGCCTGTTCGCCGCGGGGGAATGCGGCGCGGGGCTACACGGAGCCAATCGCTTGGGCGGCAATTCGCTCTCCGATCTTCTGGTCTTCGGCCAGCGCGCCGGAGAATTCGCCGCGAAATTCTCGAAGAAACACACCCCCGCTGACATCGACATGTCCGAAGTGGATTCCGCCGCCCGCCAGGCGCTGGAGCCCTTCGAGCGCACCGGCGAAAACCCCTATCAGATCCAGCACGACCTGCAGGATATGATGCAGTCGAAAGTCGGCATCGTGCGCCGCGAAGAAGAAATGGAGCAAGCTCTGGACGGCATCCTGAAGTTGCGCGAACGCGCCGAACATGTTTCAGTAACCGGCAATCGTGAATACAATCCAGGTTGGCACACGGCTCTCGATTTGAATAATCTCCTGACGGTGGCGGAAGCCGTCACCCGCGCGGCGCTGTTGCGCAAAGAAAGCCGCGGCGCCCACTTCCGGGACGACTTTCCGGCCAAAGACGAAACTTACGGCAGGTTCAACCTGATCGTCCGCCAATCGAAAGACGGCGAAATGACCGTGACCCGTGAACCGTTGCCCCCCATGAGCGACGAGCTGAAAAAAATAATTGAGGAAATGAAGTGACCTTCAAGATTTGGAGAGGCGACAAAACCGGCGGCCATTTCGTCGACTACCAAACCGAAATCACCGACGGCATGGTGGTGCTAGACGCCATCCACAATATCCAGGCCCAACAGGCCAACGATCTGGCCGTTCGCTGGAACTGCAAAGCGGGCAAGTGCGGATCGTGCTCGGCCGAAATCAACGGCATGCCAAAGCTCATGTGCATGACGCGCCTGAATACCCTCCCGCTCGACCAGCCCATCACGGTCCAGCCCATGAAGACATTTCCCTTGGTGAAGGATCTGGTGACCGATGTTTCATGGAACTTCGAAGTCAAAAAGAAGATCAAAAAGTTCAAGCCGCGCAAGCCGGATGCTCCCGACGGCACCTGGCGCATGGCGCAGTCCGATGTCGATCGCGTGCAGGAGTTTCGCAAGTGCATCGAATGCTTCCTCTGCCAGGATGTCTGCCACGTGCTGCGCGATCATCACATGTACGATCAGTTCATCGGCCCGCGTTTCCTGGTTTATGCCGCAGCGCTCGAAATGCACCCGCTCGATACCGAAGACCGTTTGGAAGATTTGAGAAAAACGGAAGGCATCGGCCTCTGCAACATCACCAAGTGCTGCACCAAAGTCTGCCCGGAAAGCATTACCATCACCGACAATGCGATCATTCCATTAAAGGAGCGGGTGGTGGACCGGTTTTTCGATCCGCTCGGTAGATTGTTCCGCGTGTTCCGCCCGAAGTAGTCCGCGATGCAATTCGAACTCAAGCCCATTTCGCCCGCCGGGATTGGCGAGGCGCTCGAAAAAGCGGAGCGATACCGGCTTCTGAATGAGCCGTCGCTGGCCGAAAGCATCTGCTTGGATGTTCTGCACATCGATCCGGAGAACCAGCAGGCCCTGGTGATGTTGCTGCTGGCGCTCACCGATCAGTTCGGCCACGGCGCCGCGGCCGGCAAAGCCCGGGAGCTGCTGCCCCGGCTGAAAGGCGAATACGAACAACACTATTACAGCGGCATAATCTGGGAACGGCTGGCCCACGCGCAGCTCCGCAAAGGCTCGCCCAACGGCGTCTTCGCGGCCTATGATGCATTTCGCGAAGCCATGCACCTCTACGAATCGGCCGGAGCGCTGCGCCCCGCCGGAAACGACGACGCCCTGCTGCGCTGGAACACCTGTGCCCGAATCCTGATGCGCAATCCAAATCTCAGGCCCCGCCCCGACGAAGCCTATGAGCCGGTGCTCGGCGAATAAGCCTTACAATTCCTAACTCGAAAATCTACTGGACCCCGAAACGTTAAACCACGCTCCCTCGTCTAGTTAGCATTGGATAGATGACATCGCGTAGATAACATCGCGTAGATAACATCGGAGGAAGACTTCAGTGGCTGGTTCCGCAGTAGAAAGTGCTGTACTATCAGATTTTGTTATACCCGTATCTCTGAATTCTGTTTCGGCTCCGCGGATTGAGCGGAGAGTAAGGGCTCGTTATCCCGTCCGGCTTCCCGCCCATTACCGGACGCTGGGTGGTAGAAGTGAGTTCGCCGGCGCGGGATTCACCGTCAACATCAGCAGCAGCGGCCTGCTGCTGACCTGCCAACGTGAAATCAAACCAGGCGCCCGCATGGAAGTCCAGGTAGACTGGCCGTCACTGTTGGAATCCACCATACCGCTGCGGTTGGTAACCTCCGGCCGGGTGGTGCGTTCGGAGGGTTCGGCTTTCGCCGTCGAGTTCGCTCGTTACCAGTTCCGGACCATGCGTAGCAAACCCTTTCCAAAAACTTTCGGTTACGTCTGAAGCGCTTTTCCTCTTGCTCACGCGCGGGGCTACACTTCCTGCCTGGCGACGCACATCCGCAACCGTTGTAGCCCCGCGCGTGAGCCAGGGGACGGATGATCGCTCAGGGCGCTTATTTGCTACCCTCAGTGGTAGTCTCATGGCGGTCTCGGGTATCAAGGATTCACTCCAACAGCAGGGAGTCCGGCTGACGCGGCAGCGCAAGATTCTTCTGGACCTGATCGATCAGTCCGGACAGCATCTCGACGCGGAGCGCCTCTTCCAATTGGCGCGCCAGTGCGATCCAAAAATCAACCGCGTGACCGTTTACCGGACTTTGAAACTGCTCAAGGCCGGAGGACTGGTGGATGAGCTGGACCTGATGCACCACTCGGGCGACCAGCACTATTATGAAACCCGCCTCAAGCAGGAACATGCGCACGTGATTTGTCTGCGCTGCGGCAAAATTGAGGAATTTTTCGGCGATTTGTTGCAGCAAATGCGCGAACAGATCGAGAGTCATTTTGGTTTCAAGATCGTTCTGGCCCGCACCGAGGTGGGCGGCTACTGCTCCCACTGCCAGGTGCTGCGAGCCAAGGAAATCGCCGCCGTGAGCGGCGAATCGCGACGGAGCCATGCGTGACCTCACCCAGTGAACAGCCTCGCGCAACGGAACGATTGCCGGCTTTGGCGGTAATCAATCCGTCGGGAAATCGCAGCCGGATTCCGCTGGAGCCGCTGCCGTTCACCATCGGGCGCCAGGGCGACAACAATCTGGTGCTCCGCGATAACCGCGCCTCGCGGGCGCACGCACGGATTGTCAGCGAAAACGGCGATTACTTTGTCGAGGATCTGGACAGCCGCCACGGCGTGTTTGTGAATGGACAACGGGTCAAGCGCCACAAACTTACGGACGCGGACCGCATCGATTTCGGCTTCCAGGATTCCTACCGGCTTGTCTTCACGCTCGAAGACGACGAAATCCGGCGTTTCATGGAACAGATGTCCACGCAGGCCGCCGCCGGCGCCACCAATCTTTCCAAGCTGCGGTCGCTGGTGGAAGTGGCCCGCGCGCTCCAAAGTTCGCTCTCCACCCACGATGTCCTCGCTGCGGTAGTGGACGCCGCGCTTTCGGTTACCGGAGCCGAGCGCGGCTTTCTGCTGCTCAAGAACAACGAAGAACTGGATGTCAGCGTGGCCAGAGACCGCCGCGGCGCTGCGCTGGGGCCTGACGATCTAGGTGTGCCCCGGACCTTGATCCACCGCGCTCTACGAACGCGCCGCGATATGCTTTCCATGACCTTCGACCCGCTGGGTGAAGGCGGCATTCGTCCGGAAATGTCGGTGGCCGATCTCGAACTGCGCTCCGTGGTCTGCGTGCCATTGATCCACGTCCGCACCGGCTCCATGCAGGACACCATCGCACAGTCGCTCAACGATACCGTAGGTGTTCTCTACATGGACTCGCGCGGCTCCGCCGCCGATTTATCGGTTGGTAATCGCGAAATCCTGCAGACGCTCGCGCTCGAAGCCTCTACCATTCTTGAAAATGCGCGGCTCCTGGAGGAAGAACGCGGTAAGCGGCATCTTGAAGAAGAGCTGGACCTGGCGCGCACCATCCAGCAGGGATTGCTGCCCAACGATCTGCCGTCCGAAGGCTGGTTTCGCGCCGCCGGATCCAGCATCACATCGCGCCAGGTGGGTGGCGACTATTTCGACGTGCATCCGGCCGGCCCCGATGCATTCGCGTGCGTGATTGCCGATGTGTCCGGCAAAGGCGTGAGCGCGGCTCTGCTGGCGGCTCTGTTGCAAGGTGCGTTTCTGTTGGCGTCGGAGGGCCCGGCGCAGATTGAAGACGTGATGTCGAGCATCAATCGCTTCCTCACCGAGCGCGCCAAAGGCGAAAAATACGCCACGGTATTTTACTGCACTGTTGATCGTTCGGGTCAGCTGCGCTGGTCGAATGCCGGCCATCCCAAGCCGATACTGGTTCGCGCTAATTCCGAGCTGATCTCGCTTGACAGCACCGGTCTGCCGCTGGGAATGCTGGAGGTGGCATCCTACGAGGTCAAGAGCATGCAACTGCAGCCAGGCGACAAAGTTGTGCTCTACAGCGACGGATTGTCGGAAGCGGAAAGCGAGGATGGCGAATTCTTCGATCGCAAGGGCTTCCGCGAAACGCTGCGGGCCAACGCCGCGCTGGGCTGCGTGGAGTTTCACTCGAAGCTGGTTGAAGCGGCGGAGGATTTCAGCGAGGGCGAGGAACTGGCCGACGATATCACGACGCTGGTGCTGGAGTATCAGCCCGATTAACGTCAGAGTTAGACGCGCCAGAGTTGGACGCGCGCCTGCGCCGGCGGGCGGCCACCGCAAACATGGTTCCCGCCGCTGCCGCCACTCCCACAGCTACCGCAACGCCCGGCAGCGCGTCGGGGGGCGGCGCGGGCAGCGAGACTACGCCCGATTCGTCCATCCGCGCCGGCTCCCGCACGTAGCGGCCGTGGGCGGGGACCTGAAAATTGGTGGCCAGCTCAGCCAGTTGCATCACGGCTTCTCCGCCGCTCATCGGGATTCCGTGGCCGCAGGCGATGGTAAGAGGGCGTAGCTCGGCCAGCAACTCCACCGATTCGCGGGCGCGCTGCCAATCCGGAGTGGAAGGCGCGGGCGGTCCACACACTCGCTGCACCTCGAAGAGGCAAGCGAACAGCGAATTCAGATTCACGGTACTCAGTGCGTCGCCGGCGATCAGAGTACCATCGTCGCGGCGGAAAAACGCGACCTGGCCGGGCGAGTGGCCGGGCGTGTGATGCCACTCCCAGCCTTCGAGGCCGGGAACCTCGCGGCCGGATTCGAGCGTTCGGACGCGCCCGCCCAGATCCTGCCACGCGACGGCTACGAAGCGACCCATCAACGCGAGAAAACCGCCCACGGTCGGATCCTGCGGCGGATATTTGGATCGGCCGGTGAGATAGGGCAGCTCCAGAGGATGGGCGATTACCGGCACATCCCAGAAGTTCGCCAAATCCAGAGCGCTGCCCGCGTGATCCATGTGGCCATGCGTGAGCAGAATGGCCTCCGGAGGCATGGCGCCATGGAGCAGCGCCGCAGCTTCCCGGATCGCGCGCGCATGGCCCGGAGTCCCGGTGTCGATTAACGCCCACGGTCCCTCTGGCGGGCCGATAAAATAGACGTTGGCAATGCTTACACGCAGGCAGAATACATTTGGAGCGATTTCTCTGAGAGGCACAATAATATTTTAAGGCACCATTGTGTCAAATGAATGTACCTGCCGAGCTTTCCGATCTTCTGCAGCAGATGGCCACGGATCTGCCCGCGATTCTCCGCGGGAATCTGGTGGGCATCTACTTGTGGGGTTCGTTGACCTACGACGCGTTCGATGAAACCTGCAGCGACGTCGATTTAGTTGCCGTCACGGAGCGGGACCTCGATGATCGGGAGTTTTCCAATCTGGATGCATGGTTCAAGAGCAACACCAACCGCTGGGTCCGCCGCATCGATATGCGCTTGGTCATCGACCAAGAGTTTCTGGACAAGGCTTCGCGATGCTGCGGCTTTTACCACTACACAGAAAAACTGATCCGCCATGCCTCGGACGGAAACCCGTTCATCTGGATCAACGTTACCCGGTCCGGTATCACGCTGTGGGGAAAAGACGCCAAGCAAATCGCGCCGCATGTTTCAGTTGAGTGCCCCGCTTATCAACCCCGTTGCCCCCGGGGAGACTTCAAACGTGATTGTCATTGAAACCGACACGAACAACTTCCAGGCCGGAGACCTGAATATCATTGATGGCGGCGTCACCACGGTGGCGGCCTACGAACCGGCTGCGCCTTCCCCGGTTCCAGAGCCTAATTTCTCATTGCTGCTGAGCATAGCACTGCTCGGTTTCGTTGGATTTCGCCAGTTCGCCAAGGCCCGTTAAAATCGTCACCGGATCGCGATCAATAGACCGCCGGTAATGCCGAGCGAGCGCTCATGCATTCTTCCAAAGCTGTAATCGTAGCCGGGTTCGAGATACCAGCCGAATCTATGCTTCGCGGATGGCCAGAACATAAAATCCAGAACGGCCTCCGCGGCGAACCCGTTCCTGGTTATGCCGTACTGCCTGGTATGAATCCACTCCGGGCCAACGCCGACCATGAACTCAGCTTTTTTTGAAAGCGTCCAGGGCTTCTTGAATAGAAGATCGGTATCCCATTCTGTGGAGTGACGCGTAAAGAGCGGCGTGACGCCCGCTTCGAGTTCCAGCCAGTTCTCTATCGGCGTCACTTCCACCGCGACGTCTCCACCGAAGCTCGATCCGCCGCCTGGCAGATCCCAGCTACTCGCTCCGCCAAGCTCGACGACAGCAACAGGCTCCTTATCCACCGACTGCGCCCAGGCGCGAGAGCAGAGTAAGCATGCGACCAACATGAGTTTTGTGGCGTTCACTAGAAGTGGAGACCGATAGTCGCCGTTATCGCGCGTGGTGAAACATAGTGTGTTCCGCTAAAGGTAGAGATGAAATTATAGAGCGCCTCTTTGTTGGTCAGATTGACTACTGTTAAGCGAGCGCTCACTTTGTATTTATCGCCGCCGAAGCGAAAAATGTTGTCGTGCCCCACGCCTATGTCGAACAGATTGCGGGAGGCGATGCGCGGCGGATTGTGGTCGTCATTCTCGGTGCCAGGGGCCGGTAGGGACAGGTATTTGGAACCGTATTGCGATGCCGGGCACAGTTGGTTCGGGCTGATTGGAGTGGTGGGGGTCGCATACACGCTGCCGCAGAAGAGGCCGGCTTGGAATTGTTGATCCGGCGTTATTCCGGAGACGTCTACGATCGAGTCCGTTCCGTTCGGGCCGTTCGCGCAGTTTCCTCCCGCGCACGGCGCCGGGCCGGCTACCAGACCGCTGTCGTAGCGCCAATTGAAGCTGATCCAAGGTGCGTTCTTTTTCGGCTGGTATTGAAGGTGAGTGGTTTGGTTAAAAAGCTCGTCGTGGTCGATGCGGAAGACCGAGATTGCTCCCGGCGCGGAGCCGATTCCGCTCACCTGAGGCCCGAAAAAGCGCGCGGCCACGCTGGACATAACCACAAAGGCAGAAAGACCGTGGAAATTCGGCAGGCTGGCGCGGATGGCATAGCCGGGAATCTTGGAACTCTGCCATTCGATGGGATACGTGATCGGCGTATCGCCCAAAACGCTAAAGTCGAATGCCTTGTGCGTATACTTCCAGATGTATTCGGCGTCGATCACCAGGAACCGTCCAAAAGCTTGCTGGAAACCCGCGTGGAGCTCGTTGCGGTGACCGGGGCTCAGCGGCGTTGTGGATACACATTGACCGCCGGCCACAGGCTCCTGCAGCGCATTGATCACAGGATTGAGGCAGCCCAGGCTTGCCAGCACCAGGTTCTCGTTGAACGGCGTCTCCATGGTGCGGGCATAGGAGACGCGCAGCACGGTGTTGGTGGGCTTGATATTGTAAGCGACGCCCACGCGAGGCTCCGCTTGCTGGGCAGTAGTGATGCCGTGGTAGATATCGCCGCGAATTCCCAGGTTGAAGGTCCAGTTGGTTATGGAGATGGTGTCCTGCAGGTACAAAGCCGTTTCCCGGATGTCGGCGTGGCCGTTGAAGGTGTACAGGCCGGATGTTGAATTCGGGCAGCCGTCGGATGCGGGCAGCGTGCCGGTTCTACTCAGGTCGTAACAGCCCAGCAGAGGAATGAATGCGGGGTTCGGCTGCAGCGCGCCGGTGCACCCATTCGGATTGGTGAGTGCCGGGTCCAGGTCCGGGCTGCCGTCGGCATTCAGGCAAACTGCGTTCGCTGTCGGATCGACGATCCCGATATTGTCGATTTCCGTGAGAATTGTGTCTGAATACTTGACCCCAAATTTTATGTTGTGAATCCCTTTCACATACGATACCGTCGCTTGCGCCCCCAGATCGGTTAGCCTGCGATTCTGGCCGACCGTCTGTAGCTGAAGATCGGGCGTGAGATCGGCAAATGGATCCGCGCTGGGGTAATAGTTGTATTGATCCTGACGCGCCCAACCGCCCAGGGTGAACACAACATACGGGCTCACCAGGCGCGTCCAGGTCGGCGCGATGTTATACGTTCGGATTTTCGAGCGCTGATCCTGGGGCCCTACCAGTTGGCCGTTGGGGCCAAGACCGTTGCAAGTGGCGGAATAATCCAGATAGTTCATGCAGACCGGACCGGACCACGCCGTCGCGTTCTGTGCATCGTACGAGTTCGGCGTCTGGAACCAGGATCGCGTGTAGCCGAAATTCAGGTTGACGGTGTCTTTCGAAGAAAGCTTGATGTCAAAGCGGTCGAACAGGTTCATCTGGTTGCCATGATCGTGGAAAACCTGATATTCCGGGCCATCCAGGAACCGGCCGGTATCCATCCCGTTGGCGGAAATAAAATTGCCCCAGGACTTTCCGCCATAGGCCAGATCGAAGCCGCCGTTGGCTGTTCCAAATGTGCCGTATGAGGCTGTCACGTCGCCGTGCGGCTCAGTAACTCCGAGGCCGGAGCGCGTGGTGGCCACAATCACTACGCTGGTCTTACCGCCGAATTCTGCCGGTGGCGCGCCATCGATCACCTCCAGGGACTGAACGGCGTCCACCGGGAGCTGATTTGAGAAGACCTTGCTTTGCTGGTCGGTGATGGGCTCGCCGTCGATAGAGAATGAGTTGGACGCATGATCGCCGAGTCCGTGAAAGAGCCCGTTCGAATCGGCCGCAATCCCAGGCGATGCCAGCGTCACCAGCGAACTCAGGGAGGAAGACTGGCTCTCGAGTGGCAGCTTGTCGAACAGCCCGCGATCGATATCGGTGTGAGCGACTGAGTCTGTTTCGAGCAAATCGCCAGCCTCTACCACGGTCACGCTGGACGACGCCGTGCCGATCTTCATGCTGATCTTCATGTCCAGCGGGACTGGGGAACGCACATCCACATCCTCGGTTCCCCGTTCGAAGCCGGAGGCATTGGCAGTCACGTGGTAGTTGTTATACGGAACGTTATCCAGCGCGAAGCTTCCCTGGCTGTCGGTTTTTGTCGCTTGGCTATAATGCGACACAGGGTTCTCAATCTCAATGCTCGCGCCTGCGATGGCCGCGCCGGAAGGATCGAGCACCGTACCTCGAACTGTGCCGGCGTTCCCGCTGCTTGATTGAGCGTAACCGAACGCGGCAAGACTAATTGACAGGGTCAGGCAAGAAGCGAGTTTCCTCATCCTTCGATTGTGCGTATTCGCCCGGTTTCAGCCTAGAAAACTTTGATCGGCGGGTGTGGATTTTCGGTGAACGAGACGCTCCTGGCCATGAGCGGGAACGCCTAAGAGTTCTTCGGTTCCGCGGTTCTTCGGTTCCTGGCTTCCGCAGTTATCCAGGGTTGCTGAGCCGAGGAACCGAAGAACCGAAGAACCGAAGAACCGAAGAACCGAAGAACCGTGGGAAGGTTACCGTTCCAGGAGGCGCCGAATGTTATGCGCCTGACGCTTGCTGACCACAAACTCCGAGTCGTTCGTCAGCGTGAGCATCCAGCGATGGCTGGTGATGGCGGTGACCTTGCGGACGTGATTGATGTTTACAATGGCGTTTCGATGCACGCGCTGAAACGAGAGAGACCGCAAGCTGGTTTCCAGCGCGCGAAGCGTCTGGCTGGCCATGAAGCGGCGTTTGGGAGTAACAATCCAGACCAACTCGCCTTCGGCCTGAAGCGCCAGCACCTCATCGGCATCCAGCAGGTAATACTCGCGGCCAGCGCGGCCCACTAACTTGCGGCGGGCGGGGTTGAGCGCATCGGACGCCGAAGCGATCTTGGCCAGGTCCTCGGCGATCTCTAGCGGCTTGCCCAGCAGCTTCTTAACCCGCTCCAGCGCTTTGCGGAGCCTGGCTTCGCTGACCGGCTTCAGCAAATAATCGACGGCACCGGCTTCGAACGCTTCAATGGCGTGCTGATGGAACGCGGTGACGATCACGATTACCGGCAAGCGCGGTCCGCTTAAATTTCGGACAACATCGAGGCCCTCCATGCCCGGCATCTGCAGATCGAGAAGCACCAGATCGGGACCGAGCTCGACAATCTGCTCGAAAACCTGCCGGCCATCCTCGGCCTCGCCGACAATGGATATCTCGGGAAGCAGCTCCAATTCCTCCCGCAAGACTCGGCGCGCGATTTGCTCATCGTCGGCAATGAGCGTCCTGATGAGGCGATCCATCTTAGCTTGTTTACTACTAAACTCGGGAAAACGAGAAAGGAAAGTGGCCAGCGGGATGGGGGTCGTGGTGGGTGGTCGTGTAACAGCCATGAGCGGGAAAAGCACCGACTCCCTTACGGTCGCGGCTCGGAAAGACGCGTGACCGAACCGCGACCGTGAGGGAGTCGGTGACTCTTCTCCTTGACAGCTTAGGAAAGCGGCGTTATACTCCTTACTAGCTTAGGAGTGTGTGAATGCCCGGTCAGGCCCAGCTTCTTCCAGGAACTCTCGATCTTCTGATTCTGAAAGCCGTCTCGCTCGGCCCTCTACACGGCTACGGAATCCTCCTGCGCATCGGGCAGATCTCCGACCGCGCGCTGCTGATTGAGCAGGGGGCGCTTTATCCGGCATTGTTCCGCCTGGTGCATCAAGGCCTGCTCAAGGCCAGTTGGGGCACCTCGGAGAACAATCGGCGCGCCAAGTTCTACGAGCTAACGGCGCTGGGGCGGAAGCGTCTGCGAGAGGAAACTGAGGGCTGGAACCGCTTAGCCGCGGCGATGGGTTCCGCGCTCGCCGCGCAACCGGAGGAAACATGAAACTTCTGGCCTACTTTCGTTCGCTGGCCGCGCGATTCCTGGGACGGCCTCAGGTGGAGGACGATATCACTGAAGAACTTGCCTCGCACATCCAGCTCCGCGCTGACGATCTGGAGCGTTCGGGGCTAGCTCGCGCGGAGGCAGAACGGCGCGCGCGCATTGAGTTCGGCGGCCAGGGGCGGTTCAGGGAAGAAGTCCGCGAGACATTCGGCGGCAATTTTATCGAGACCCTTCTGGGCGATGTGCGCTACAGCCTTCGCGTGCTGCGCAAGTCTCCCGGGTTCACCCTCGTTGCTGTCACCACGCTGGCGTTAGGGATCGGCGCGAACGCCGTGGTGTTTGGCATTTTGAACGGCTTGATCCTGCGCCCGTTGAATGTGCCGCAAGCGCGGAGCCTTTACGCCATCGAGCGCAAGGTGGCATTCGGAGCCTATCAGTCGTACCCCGATTATCTCGATCTGCGCGACCGGAACCGCAGCTTTGAAACCCTGGCCGCTTATACCATGTCGACGGTAGGGTTGAACACGGGGGAAAGTGCATCCCGCGCGTGGCTCTACGAAGTAAGCGGCAATTACTTCGACGCACTGGGCCTGCAGCCATATTTAGGCCGGCTCATCCACGCTTCCGATGAGCATGGCCCGAACAGCGCTCCCTACGTCGTGCTCACCTACGCATACTGGCACACGCATTTTCAGGATGACCGTGGCGTGGTGGGGCGCCGGGTTCAGCTCAACAAGCATCCTTTCACCATCGTGGGCGTAGCGGACCCTGAGTTCCACGGGACGTTATTGTTTTTCTCTCCCGATTTCTTCGTGCCCATGGTGAACCAGGAACAAGTGGAGGGTGAAAGCCATCTGAACGCGCGCGGCAAGCGGTCTATCTTTCAGGTGATGGGACATCTGAAGCCGGGCATCACTCCGGCGCAGGGGGCTAGCGATCTGGATTCGATTGGCGGGTACCTCGAGAAGAGCTATCCCAAAGACGACAGCCAAATGACTTTTTCACTGGGCCGGCCAAGTCTTTCCGGCGATTTCATGGAGCGCCCGGTGCGAGCGTTTGTTACGGCATTAATGCTGCTGGCGGGGTTGATTCTTGTGGCCGCCTGCGCCAATCTGGGCAGCCTGTTTGCCGCGCGCGCGTCGGATCGTTCACGGGAAGTTGCGCTGCGGCTGGCGCTCGGTGCCACACGTAGCCGTATTCTGCGGACGCTCTTTACCGAAGCCGCGATTGTTTCGCTCGTGGGAGGCGCGGCCGGACTGTGGAGCAGCATAGAGCTTTTGCACGGACTGAGCCTGTGGCAGCCCATGACCCGATTTCCGATGCACGTGCCTGTTAGCCCCGACGCGAAAGTTTATGCAGTAGCTCTGGCTTTGGCGATGATTAGCGGAATCCTCTTCGGCCTGGTTCCGGTGCGTCAGGTGCTCAGGACCGATCCGTACCAGATCGTCAAAGCGGGTTCCAGCGCCAAGGCCGGCCGGCGAATTACTTTTCGCGATCTGCTACTGGCCACGCAGATTGCCATCTGCGCGGTGTTGGTGACTTCTTCCATGGTGGCCGTGCGCGGCCTGGCACGATCGCTCAATAGCAATTTCGGATTTGAGCCTCGCAATGCCCTGCTGGTGGACGCCAACCTGAGCATGGCGGGCTATAGCGTCGACGGAGTGCCTGCCCTCGAAAGACGTATGATCGACGCCGTGGGAACCATCCCTGGCGTGAAGTCCGTGGGATTGGTGGATAACCCGCCGTTGGTGGAAGGTTGGAATGCTTCGAATGTTTTCACCGACGAAACAACGGATCTGCGGCCCGGGAATGCCGCGGCTACACCCATAACCTACCGAGTATCTCCCGAATACTTGAATGCGGCGGGCACCGCCCTGCAGGCGGGCCGAGCGATCTCACGGCATGACGACAAAGATGCGCCACGCGTGGCCATAGTGAATCGGCAGTTCGCGGTCCGGATGTTTGGTTCTTCGACAAGCGCTATCGGCAGATATTTCAAGGTGGCCGATGGGACGCGCATCCAAGTGGTGGGCCTGGTAGAAGACGGAAAGTATACAACCAAGATCAGTGAAGACGCGCAACCGGCGATGTTTCTGCCCATCCTGCAATCGCCAACCAGTTCCACCTGGCTGGTGGTGCGCTCCGAACGCGATCCGCAGCAAGTGGCGGCAGCGGTTCGAAGCACGATTAGAAGCCTGGACTCGGCACTGCCTGTTTACATCCAAACGTGGAGCCAAGGAATGAATGGAGCTATGTTCGGCTCGCGCGTGGCAACGGTGTCGCTGGGAGTGTTGGGCGTAATGGGCGCCATGCTATCCATCACCGGCATTTTCGGGATGGCCGCGTATTCAGTGAGCAAGCGGCTGCGGGAGTTGGGAATTCGCATGGCGCTTGGCGCGCAGCGCAAGGAAGTGCTGCAGGCGGCGTTGGGACGGGCCGTCCGGCTGCTGGCCATTGGTTCGACAACCGGATTGCTGCTCGGGATATTGGCAACCCGCGTTCTGGCTTACATCGTGTATCAAGCCACTCCGCGCGATCCGCTGGTATTATCCGGGGTTGTCCTGGCCATGGCGCTGGTGGGGTTATTGGCTACCTGGATTCCAGCGCAGCGTGCGCTCGCGCTGGATCCTTCGAGATTGCTGCGCGAGGAGTAAAGATCAAAATGCTGGCCTATTTTCGTTCCCTCGCCGGCAGGTTCTTGAAGCGTTCCGAGACTGAGGCTGAGTTGGATGAGGAACTAGGCTCGCACATCCAGCATCGCGCTGACGATCTGGAACGTGCCGGGCTAAATCGTGCGGAAGCGGAGCTGCGCGCGCGCATCGAGTTCGGCGGCGAGGGCCGGTTTAAAGAGGAAGTTCGCGAAACTTTCGGCGGCAATTTTATCGAGACCCTGATGCTGGATGTTCGCTACAGCTTCCGTGTTTTGCGTAAGTCTCCCGGATTCACAATGGTCGCCGTTCTGACGCTGGCCTTGGCGATTGGCGCGAACTCGGTGGTGTTCGGTCTATTGAATGCACTCGTCGTGCGCCCGATGAATTTGCCTCAAGTGCAGAGCCTCTACGGAATCGACCGCATCGGGGCGGACACGCCGACCGAATCCTATCCCGACTATATCGATCTGCGCGATCGCAACCACAGTTTCGATGGCCTGGCAGCGTATCGAATCGCGGAAGCGGGGCTTGATACAGGCGAAACTTCCGCCCCCGTTTTCCTCTTTGAAACCAGCGGCAACTACTTCGATGTATTGCGCATCCAGCCGCATCTGGGCCGTTTCTTTCACGACTCCGATGAGCGTGGGCCGAACAGCGCTCCTTATATCGTGCTCGCGTACGCGTATTGGCACACCCATTTTCAAGATGACCGCGGCGTGGTGGGCCGCGTTGTTCAGGTCAATAAACATCCTTTCACTATCGTCGGCGTGGCGGGCCCTGAGTTCCATGGAACTTTGCTATTTGCTTTTCCCGATTCCTTTTTGCCGATGGTCAACGCCGGGCAGCTACAGGGCGGCAATCCTCTGGACGATCGCGGAAATCAGTGGATCTATCTGGCTTTGGGACATCTAAAAGCCGGAGTCACTCCGGCGCAGGCGATTGCCGATCTGAACTCGGTTGGCCGGTATCTGGAACGGACTTATCCCAAGGTGGATGGGCACGTCAATTATTCACTATCGCGTCCCAGTCTCTACGGCGACTTTCTGGGCAGCAGGATTCGCGCTTTCGTTACCGGGCTGATGCTTTTGTCGGGATTGATACTCCTTGCGGCCTGCGCCAACCTGGGCGGTTTATTTGCAGCCCGGGCCGCGGACCGGACGCGCGAAGTTGCCTTGCGGCTGGCACTGGGAGCGCGCAGCAGCCGCATTCTGCGGGGACTTCTCACCGAAGCGCTGCTCATTTCCCTCGCCGGCGGCGCGGCCGGATTATGGGGCAGCGTGGTGCTGTTGCGCGCGTTGAGCGTGTGGCAGCCGACGCCTAGATATCCCATCCACGTGGCGATGAACCCGGACGCCAATGTTTATGGAATCGCTTTGGTTTTGGCGCTCGCGAGCGGACTTCTTTTCGGCCTGGTTCCGGTGCGCCAGGTGCTTCGGGTGGATTCGTACCAGATCGTTAAAGCGGGATCGACCGGCGCGGCAGGACGGCGCATTACCTTCCGCGACATATTGCTGGTGATGCAGATTGCGATCTGTGCGGTGCTGGTGACATCTTCGATGGTGGCTCTGCGCGGACTGGTACGCTCGATGCACGGTAATTTCGGTTTTGAGTCTCGAAACGCGATGCTGGTGAGCACTGCGTTGGGCATGGCTGGCTACCACGGTGACCAGGTTCCCGCAATGCAAAGGCGGATGATCGACGCCACGCAGAAAATCCCGGGCGTAGAGTCCGTGGGATTGATCGATTGGGTGCAATTCGGCGGAGCCGGGGACGATGCGCCGGTTTTTTCAGGCGACATGACAGATCTGAAACCATCCAATGCCGTGGCGACGGCGTTCCTGTTTAGTATTTCTCCCGAATACTTCCATGCGGCAGGCACTGGGCTGGTCTCGGGAAGAACTTTCACCTGGCACGACGATAAGAATGCGCCGCGCGTGGCAGTGGTAAACCAGGAATTTGCGCGCAAAATCTTTGGCTCAGCATCGAATGCGATCGGGAAATCGTACAAGATCCAGGATGGGACGCGCATTCAGGTGGTGGGCATCGTGGAGAACGGAAAATATAGATACATTACCGAAGATGCGCAGCCGGCGATGTTCTTCCCCATGCTGCAAGCGCCTTCCAGTGGCTCGTCGTTGGTGGTGCGTTCGAAGCGCGACCCAGAGCAACTCGCGGCGGCCATAAGGAGCATGCTGCGGAAGCTGGATTCAGGCGTGCCTCCATACATCGAAACGTGGAGCAGGCAACTGGATCTGGCTCGGTTTCCTGCGCGTGTGGCAACGGTGTCACTGGGCGTGCTGGGTGTGCTGGGCGCGATGCTGTCCATCACCGGCATCTTTGGAATGGCGGCGTATTCGGTGAGCAGGCGGCGGAAGGAATTGGGCATTCGCATGGCGCTCGGCGCCGAACGCAGGGAAGTGCTGAATGCGGCGCTGGGACGGGCATTTCGATTGCTGGCGATTGGTTCAGTGGCGGGATTGTTTCTCGGGCTTTTGGCAACGCGCGTTCTGGCTCATATCGTATATCAGGCGAGTCCGCGCGATCCGCTGGTGCTGGCTGGTGTTGTTTTGGCGATGGCGCTGCTGGGGCTAGTGGCTACTTGGATTCCGGCGCAGCGGGCGATGGGGATTGATCCGGCGAGGCTGCTGCGGGAGGAGTGAATTTTTAAAGTAAGGCGCCGACTCCGTTGAAGACGTCGGTTGGCAGGCGGAAGCGCCTGCCCCACGTTGGCCCCAGTGGGGCAGGCGCTTCCGCCTGCCAACCGAATTTGCCACAACGCGTCTTCATGACCTTTGGTGGGCCGCAGGCCCATGGGAACTCCGTTACGGTCGCGGTTTGGTACACCGCACGTCCACTCTGAGCCCCGTGAGGGAGGGTTGGCAACCGCTGCAGGATGGCTATTCGCCGCGGAGGGCCTGGACGGGGTCGATTCTCATAGCGCGTCTCGCTGGGATGGCACTTGCTACGAGGACGATAAGAAGCAGCAGAGTGGCCCCACCCCACAGGGTGAGCGGATCCGACGTGGACACGCCGAAGAGAAAGCGGGCAAGAAATGTCCGCCCCAGCATTGCTCCGGCAAGGCCGAGCGCCACTCCGGCCAGACCCATGAAAAGTCCATTTCGCAATACCAGCCAGACGATGTCTCCAGAGCCCGCGCCGAGAGCGATCCTCACGCCAATTTCGGGAGTCCGCTGCGCCACCATGTACGAGATAACGCCGTAGGCGCCAATCAGCGCGAGAACCGTCCCCAGTCCCGCAAAAAGTCCCAACAGAACGGCCGTGAACCGGGTGTCCGAAGTCTGATTGCTCAGGTGTGTCCGCATGTCCCGGACTTCGCCGAGTGGAATTTCCGCATCCAGCAATTTCAGCTCTCGCGCGACAGCGGGCACGATGCTGCTAGGTTCTACGGTGGTTCGCACAACGATGTCCTTGAAGCCGTAATTCAATCCGGGCAGTTGCCGGAACAGGTTGAAGACCTGCGGTTCCGCCGGCAGCGCCATGCCGCTATTCATGAAATTCCGCACCACGCCGATGATGGTGATATCGCGAGAACTGGAGCCGAAATCCTGTAACGGAATAGCCGCGACGCCCGGCGGCGGCCCCGGGTGAATGCGGCGGCCGATGGGATCTTGATCCGCGAAATAGCGCTCGACAAACGCCTGGTTCACGATGGCGACCGGTAGACTTGTGGAGGTGTCCGACTCCGCGAAATCGCGGCCGTTCAGCAGCGGGAAACCCATTGTCGCGAGATAGTGTGCGTCAACGGCCGCAAAGCGAACCAGGGGCACGTCCGACGTTCGAGAGAAAGGCCGGCCGGGAATTGTGAACATCTGCCGCCAACCGATGACTGGCGGATATCCGGTGGTGACGCTGGCATCCAGCACACCGGGGAGGGCGCGCACGCGCTGGCCGAACGAATCACAAAACCTGGTGACCGCGTTCGAATTGGGGTAGCGCGCGGGGGGAATATAAACATGCGCGATCAGCAAATGATCGGGACGAAATCCGGGATCCTGCCGCGCGAGGCGGGCCATTGTTTGGGCCAACAGACCCGCTCCGAATACCAAAACTAAGGAGAGTGCTATTTCCGCGATTACCAGCATGCGTCGAAAACGCTGCCTGGCCACGCCAACGGCTCCGCTTCGCCCTCCTTCTCTGAGGGTGTCCGCGAGGGACACACGTGCGCCGGTAAAGGCAGGAGCGAGGCCGAATAAAACCGCCGTGATGAGGGAAATCCCCAGCGCAAAAAGCAATATCCGGGGTTCGGGAGCCGCGGACCAGAACTGGCCGAGGGCGTTGGTGGCGCCGGTATAGGGCAGGATTCCGGATCCGTTGAACCTGGTTAACGCGAAGCGTGCCGCCGAAGCAAGCCCCAGTCCCGCAAGACTGCCGGCCAGAGAAAGGACCAGCGCTTCCATGAACAGCATCCGCAGCAGTGTGGATCTTCCCGCGCCCAGCGACGCGCGGATGGCCATTTCGTGGGATCGCCTGGAGTTGCGGGCCAGCAGCAGACTGGCCAGGTTCGCGCAGGCGATGGCCAAAACCATGGCCACCGCGCCGCTCAGCATCCACAGAATCGGCGCGACGGGACCGGCTCTGGTATCGGCGAGAGATTCCACCGCGGCGCCGATGCCCTGATCGATCGGATGCTCCTCGGCCAATCGGGCGGCGAGTGTGGCCAGTTCCGTGCGGGCTTGCTGGTACGAGACGCCGGGCTTCAGACGCGCCAGCGAGGAGTTGTCCCGGCCGCCCCGCGCGGCTTCCGACCACATGTTCTCGAATGCAAACGGCGTCCAAACGCTCACGGGAGCAGTTGTTTCATCCATCCACGCGGGAACTATATCGGGAACCACGCCTACGATGGAATATGTCTCACCGTTGATCCGCAATGTCCTCGCGAGGATCCCCGGATCGGCGCCAAAACGGTTTTGCCAAAAACGCCGGCTGATAATGGCGACATAGTGCCTGCCGTAAACGCTTTCCGCTTCGGAAAAGACCCGGCCAAGAACGGGGCGAATTCCGAGCAGGTCAAAGTACTTTCCGGGCACCAGGCCGACGACCATTTCTTCAGCCGCGGTGGATCCCAAAATTCCGCTGACATTCTTCCGCCAATGGTCATAGACGATCATCCCGTCGAAACAGCGGCTGGCGGCTGCAAAATCCCGCATATCCAGCGCGGAAGGGACGCCTACGGGCATTCCGTTTCTGGTGGACCACACTCGTACCAAGGAATCGGAATCGGGAAATGGAAGCGGCCGCAGCAGCGCCGCGTCCACCATGCTGAAAATCACGGTGTTGGCGCCGATGCCGAGGGCGAGTATCAGGATGGCGACCACGGCGAACCCGGGCGTCCTGCGCATGGCCTTCGCCGCATATTGCAGATCCCGAGCCAAGGCTTCGAGTTGGCCGTACCCCCACATACCGCGAGTGACCTCCTTGACGATGCCGACGTTTCCGAATTCACGACGGGCGGAGCGCTCCGCTTGTTCGGGAGTCTCTCCGGCGTCCACCCGCTGTTTGGCTTCGATGGCAAGATGAGCCTGAATCTCTTCGTCCAGCTCCTCCTCTTTTGATTTTCGACGCAGCCAGCGCATGTTTCAACTCTCCTTAAGCAGGACGCATGACGCGCGCAATGGTCCGGACCGCTTCTGCCCAGTTCGACTGCTCCTTTGAAAGCTGCCGTTTTCCCGCGGCAGTGAGCCGGTAATACTTAGCGCGCCGGTTTGCTTCGGACTGCTTCCATTCGGAAGCGAGCCAGCCCTCTTTTTCGAGCCGGTGCAGCGCCGGGTAGAGCGAGCCGTGTTCGATCTGTAAAGCATTCTCGGATCTTTGGAGCAGGGCCTGGCCGATGCCGTGGCCGTGCTGAGGGCCCCACTGCAGGGTCCGAAGAATCAGCATGTCGAGAGTTCCCTGAACGAGTTCGATGCGGTTTCGATACGGTTCGCGTTTGGTCATGTGTTCTGGAAGATAGTCTATGGAAGATAGTCTACCATAGCGGATCTGCTAGACGCGCCGGTGATGTGGTTTTTCAGCGCTCGGGCGGGTTGGCAATCCGCCGCAGGATGGCATCCTGCCCCACGGTTAGAACTCCAGGCGCACGCGGAGCGCGATCATTCTTGGCGAATTGTCGCCGCCCAGGCCTACGCCCAGCAGTCCCGTGGGCGGCGATGTGGTGTGGCTGATGGCTCCGAATCCAATTTGTGTATTGGGACGGCCGGGGATTCCGGCGACCACCGCGGGCAGGGCGAAATTGGGGTGATTGAATACGTTGAAGAATTGTCCCTCGATGCGTAAGGAAACGTGCTCGGTTAGCGCCACTTTCTTAGTGAGGTAAAGATCGCTCCAGGTGAACCACGGACCCCGCAGAGTGTTTCGTCCCAGGTCGCCGAACTGGCAGTTGGCAGGTGAGTCGCCGCCGGCGCAGGCTCCGGTGCTGGCGTCCACCGTTGATACAAAGGCGTTCGGATTCAGCCATTGCACAGTGCCCGGTTGAGTGACGCCTGCGACGGACTGCGTAGTGTAGAGAGGGACGCCCTTCACCACGCTCGCAAATTGCGGACCGCCGCCTTCGAGAATTCCATTGCCGTTGGCGGTGTAAGGTGCGCCGAGGGCGGTAAAGGGGACGCCGGTGTGAAAGAAGGCGGTTCCGGAAACCTGCCATCCGCCCACTGCGTGATTGAGCCAGCGCGTGCTCGCGTGCAAGGGAAGCTCGTAGACATAGGATGCGTTGAAGTTGTGCCGGATATCGTAGTCGCAATCTCCATACTGGCGGCTCAATTCGCCCGGCAAGGGAGACAGAATGCCGGCTGAGGAGAACGAAAGAAAACCTCCGTTGGAGATGGTGTCCAGGCAATGGCTCCAGGTGTAATTCGCGTTCAATTGCAGGCCGCGCGCCACGCGTTTCACGCCGGTGAGCTGCAGCCCGTTGTAGTGGCTGTTCGCTCCGGTGGCTAACTGCGTGACTGCTCCGAAGCGTGGATCTTCGGGCTGGGCGTAGGGGTAAGGCGCGAAGCATCCAGCGCAGACCGTCTGGTATCCGTTGATCTGCACTTCATAGGGCAGCTGCACGGCACGCGTTCCGACGTACTGCACGCGCAGGCTGCCGGTATTTCCAAACTGCTGCTCCAGCGCCAGGCTCCATTGCAGGAAATAGGGCATCCGCAGAGCGCCGTCGGGTACCGCTGCCAGACCCACGCGTGGGAGACAGCTCAAAGAATTCGCGGCCGGCGATGCGCAGGAAAGCTGGCCATTCGCGAAACCTGCCAGGAACGCCTGGTTCGCCGCCGCAGTTGCATTGATGGCGCTGTCAGGCACGCCGGGGGCGATGGCCAGGCCTCCGGCTTGTCCTTGCAGGCCGCCCTGAAATGTATTCACGTTCGGTGGGTTCGACGCCACCAGGTCCGCTACGCTGCCGGGCAGGATATCGCTGAATACTCCGAAACCCGCGCGGATCACGCTCTTGGGTTTGAATTGCCACGCCAGCGCCGTGCGGGGCTGCCATTCCATTGCGGGTGTTGAAGGAAACAGATGGCCCAGGCCGGTTTGAATGATCGAATCCAGCGGTTGGTTGGGATTGTGGGAAGCGCTCTCAAAAGAGCCGTCCAGCCGCGCGATCAAATTGTGCGGGCTTTCCGGATTGGAGTTGTGGGCCGCGCGAATGCCGATGGTCCAGGTCAGAGTGGAGCTCAGCCGTATGGTGTCCAGCGCAAACAGGTCGAGGTTCAAATAGTTGAACGGCTGCGACGCGGCGATAGGGTAGGACGCCGTCGCGGTGGAAGCGACACCATAGATGAACTGCGCGAGCGTAGTGTAAGTGACCAGCGGCGTGGCATCGGTGCTGAAATCGAAATCGTTCAGGCGCAGGATTCGGCCGCTCAGTCCGAACTTGAATTCGTGCCGGCCGGTTATCAAACTCAATGTATCGCTGATCTGGAAACGCGCGGCGCGGCGGCCCTGCACCCAGTTGTTGTCCTGGCCGCCTATTGGGGAGAAAGGTGCGTCCGGCCCCACTCCCTGCAGCACAATCGGAAAGGCGGCCAATGTTTTAGCCTGATCCGCCGGTCCGAACAGACTTGAATACCAGGAGAAAGCCGGGTTGAAGTAATTCACCAGCTTGGGGCTGAACAGATGCGTGTAGCCGGCGGCGAACGAATAGAGCGGCTGCGGTGAAGTGGCGTCGAACAACGGATTGATGGGATCGGTGTAGGCAGCCTGGACGCCGGTGTCCGCCTGGAACCGGTACCAGACGAAATTGTTCGCGCTGAGATTTTGATCGATGCGAGCCGTAAATACCTGTTCATGATCGGCGCTCGATTGCGAGACATATTGACGATTGGCGCAGCCGTTTCCATCAATGCCCAGCGGACAACCCAGCACCGGCAAGGGCGTTCCCCGTGTATTTCCGTAGAGCGCGAACATACGTTGGTAAAACGGAACCAATTGCGGCGCGGCCGGGTAACGGGCGGCGGTGACGGGATCGGTTCCGCCTAGAGGCAATTGCGAGAGCACGTAATTTTGGAATTGCGGCGAGGGGACGGTGATGGGCGTCACGATGGGCAGCGCGATGCGCAGCCATTCTCCATCGAAAAAGAAGAAGAGCTTGTCATGCACGATGGGGCCGCCGAGGCTCCCTCCGAAATGATTGACGTTCGAGCGCGGCTTTTGATTGCCGGGCGTGGAGTTGGTGAAATAATCGGCCGCGTTCAAATGCGATCCGTTCCAAAGCTGGTACAGATTGCCGTGGAAATTGTTGCCGCCGCTTTTGGTGATGTAGTTGATCTGCGCCGCGCCGTAGCGGCCTTGATCCACTGCATAAGAAGTTGTGTTCACTGTTACTTCGGCTATGGAGTTGAGCCCCAGCACCAGGTTGGTGGAAAGACCGCTGTTGAGATTCGTCAGCGGGTCGTTAGTCTCCAGGCCGTCCACGATATAGGCGTTGGACAAGGCCGGCAAACCGTTGAACTGGACGTTGCCATAGCCGTTTGAGCCTCCCACGAAATCGTTCGAACTTCCGGCGGTGTTGATCAATGCGCCCGGAGCGAACTGCGCCGGGTAGGTGAGATCGGAACCCGGATTCGGCAGGTTCTCGATGGCCTTGGCGTTGAGCGTCGTGGCGGTGTTGGGGTTTTCAGTGTTGATCAATGGAGCGTCGGTAGTGACGATCACGTTCTCCTTGGCGGCTTTAATGCTCAGGACAAAATTAACCGTTTGTGTTTGGCCTAATCCGGCGGAGACCTGGGATCGGGTTTGTTCTTCGAAGCTCGAGGCGATGGCGCGGACCGAGTAGGAACCAGGTTTCAGTTGCGGGAAGCTGAAGCGCCCGGTCTGATCGGTCAGTGCGGACCGGCGGGATCCGTCCTCGGTTCTGACTAAGGTGATGGCCGCGCCCGCGATTCCGGCTCCGGTGGCGTCGGTCACCTGGCCGGCGATGGCGCTGGTGGTTTCGCCCTGGCCGAGGGCGAACGGCATGGCCGCTAGAGCGAGCGCAATGGCGATAGTGGGCCATTTCCAAGACACGTGGTTAGTTTACACTGATTCGGTGCCAATAGTAAACTACAATTAATTAATTGCGGTAAGCGTAGGTTATTACTCTGTATCAAGGCACGGGAGTTGGCATGGGCCTGCGGCCAAAAGGTGATGAAGACGCGTTGCGGCAAATTCGGTTGGCAGGCGGAAGCGGAAGCGCCTGCCCCACGTTGGTCCCAGTGGGGCAGGCGCTTCCGCCTGCCAACCGGCGTCTTCATTGGCGCTAGAACGCGTAACCCAGGCTGGCTTGATAGGTCCGCGGCGCGACGAAGTGGGTGCCGCTGAAGGTGGAGAGGAAATTGTAGAGCGCCACTTTGTTGGTCAGGTTTTCCACGGTGAAGCGCAGCGTCCAGCGCGGGCCGGACTCTTTGTGGAACAGGTTATCCGTCCCGATTCCGGCGTTGAATAGATTGCGCGGCTTCACCCGGTCCGGATTGTGATCGTCATTCTCCATCCCGGTTTGCGGGAGAGTCAGCAAAGTGGATTTGCCGACGCCGCTGCAGCTGGTGATGGGAGTGGTGTAGGTGGCATACACGCCGTTGCAGGAAAACCCAATGGTAGCCTGCTCGGCGGCCGTCAACATGGTTGCGGCCTCTACATCCGGCACGCCGCTCACTACCAGGCCGCTGTCGTAGCGCCAGGTAAAATCGATCCATTCGCGATTATGGGGCCGCTGGTAGCGCGTGACCACGGTCTGCTGATAGGCCTGATCGTGATCGATGCGGAAGACGTTGGTGGGCAAGCCGCCCAGTGGGATCAAGCCGCCCACCTCCGGCGGGAAGAAGCGTGCGCGCGTGTGGCCGAAAGTCATATAAGCTTGAAATCCGCGCATATTGATGGTGCTGGCCCGGCCGGTCACCCCGTCCAGCTTGGAGTTGTGCCAGGCGATGGGAAAAGTGATTGGCGTGTTGAAGAACACGCTGAAGTCGTAGGCGTTGTCGGTGTATTTCCAGAAGTAATCCGCATCGATGATGAGCCACTTTCCGATGCCCTGCTGGAAGCCGGTGTTGAATTCGTTCCGAATGCCGGGCTTCAGGGGCTGGGATACGGATCCGAAAACATTCTGGGCCAGTCCGCCGCCGCCAGTGCCGCTTGAAAGGATCAGGTTCTCGTTGTAAGGTGTTTCGAAGCTCCGGGCGTAGGAAGCGCGCAAGACGGTATTCGTTTTTGAAACCAGATATGAAACGCCTATTCGCGGTTGAACGGCGTTGGCCTCGGAAAGCCCGTTGTACTGATCGTCGCGAAGGCCGGCGGTGATGGTGAATTTTCCAAGCTTGATGGTGTCGGTAATGTAAACGGCGTATTCGTCGATGTTGTGTCTTCCGTAGAAATTGAAGAGCGTTCCACCGCGGGTGAGATCGTAAGGCACAATGCCGGGCTGCAAATTGGGATTGCCCGTGTAAGTGGGATTGATTCCGGAACACGCGTCGGGATTGGTCACGCCCGGCAGCAGGAGCGGAGTGCCGTTCCCGGTTAGGCAGACCGGATTATAGTCAGGATCGGTAATGCCGAACTGAAACCGCTCTTCCAATCGGGTCTGTTGAACCTGGAAGCCAACTTTGATGTCCTGATTCTTGTACGCCCAGGCGATATCGGCTTTGATGCCGTAATTTGTCAGGAAACGATTTTGCGATGCGGTAACGGGAGTATCGTCGAGCGGATCGCGGCTGGCGTAGTAATCCAGTTGGTCGCGCCGCACATAGGGATTCACGGTGAGCAGCGTATGAGCGTTGAAAGTGTGCTGATATCCCGGGGCGATACTCCAGGTCTGCACACGCTGTTTTTGATCCTGGGAAAGCTGATCGTAATCGTTGGGAACCTGAAACCAGTTTCGCGCCGCGAACAGATCCAGATGGATGACGTCTTGCGGACCAGGCTGCCAGTCTAACCGGTCGAAGATGCTGCCGTTGTTGCCGATGTCGTGAATAGGAAGAAACTGCGGCGAGTCCAGGAAATGGCCCGAACGAACTCCGTTCAAGGCGATGAAGTTTCCGAAGGTTGGAGTGCCGAAACCGAGCGACGCGCTTTCCGAATATGTTCCGAAGGAACCCCAGCCGGTATCGACGCTTCCAAAAGGTTTGGTGGCTCCCAGGCCTGATCGCGTGGTGGCATCCACCACCAGGCTGGTTTTATCGCCGTACTGGGCATCCTGCGAGCCGGTGATCAGCTCCATGCTTTGCAGGGCATTCAGCGGAATCTGGGTGGAAAATGTCTTGCTTTGCTGATCCGTGATGGGTTGTCCATCGACGATGTAACTGGTCTGGGCGTGGTCGCCCACGGGATGGAAAAATCCATTGGCGTCGGCCGCCACCGCTCCGGTGCTGTAGGTGATGGCCTGGTTGAGAGCGCCGCCGGGATCGAAACTAGGGAGCTTCAGGAATGTATTTCGATCCACATCCTGGTGCGTGGAGGGGTCCGTCTCCACTTGCGCGCCCTCGGCTTGTACGGTAACCGATGTTGTCTCGGTGGCCACGGTAAGGGCGACATTTACTGTAGTGGGCAGGGAACTGTGAACGTCCACGTTCTGGGTGACTGTGTTAAAGCCGGGCGCGGTCGCAGTCATCCGATAGACATTCAGCGGGACGCTGTTGAAGCGATAGGCGCCGCCGGTATCGGTGATGGCGGATTGAGTGAATCCAGTTACGGCGTTGCTGATGCGGACGGCTGCGCCGGCGATCACGGCGCCCGATGGGTCGGAAACCGTTCCGCTGACAGTGCCGCTATTGATGGATTGTCCAAATCCGTGCAAGGCAAGCACAAATAGAACGGACGCGAGTTTCCTCATTACTACGATCATGAAGCTTAGGCGCGCCGTGGTTGCCACAAAAACTTGTTAGCGGCCTGATTTGGGCCATGAGCGGCCAGAAATTTACTGCAGGCGGGTCACCACTGAAGCATCTTGCGGACCCCGGCAGCTTGCCTTTTACTTACAGTGAGTTGCTGGAGGTTACTGAGGGTAAGTAACCAACGCTGACTGCTCAAGGCGCTCATCTTTCGAACGTGATTTACATTTACGATGGCGTTGCGATGCACCCGGTGAAACGACGGTCCCAGGCGAGCCTCGAGCGTGCGCAGGGAATGCGAGGCCAGCAAGCGGCGCCGCGCGGTAATGATCCAGACCAGCTCGCCCTCGGCCTGGAATGCCAGCACGTCTTCGGCATCCAGCAGGAAATACTCTTCGCCGCTGCGTCCCACGATTTTTCGGCTCTGGGATTCGGTGGAAGCGATATTGGCCAGATGCTCGGCTACTTGCAGGGGCTTGCCTTGCAGGGCGCCGGCGCGCTCCACGGCTTTTCGCAAGCGAGTTTCGTTGACGGGTTTCAGGAGATAATCCACGGCGCCGGCTTCGAATGCTTCCACGGCATGCTGATCGAAAGCGGTGACGATAACGATGACCGGTAAACGGCCGCCTTTGAGATTTCGGACCACTTCGAAGCCGCCCATGAGCGGCATCTGGAGATCCAGGAAGACCAGGTCGGGCTGCAGGGATTCGATTTGTTGGAGGGCCTGGCGGCCGTCCTCGGCTTCGCCGACTATTTGGATTTGGGGAAACTGTTCCAGTTCTTCGCGGAGGACGCGGCGGGCGATGGGTTCGTCGTCCACGATGAGAGTTTTCATGGGGTCAAACAGTTCGCAGGCGAAAGCGCCTGCGCCACTTCAATTGATCAACAGGTTGCATGCCAAGTGGGGCAGGCATTCAGCCTGCCAACTCATGGACGGGTTTGGCCAGCGGGATTGCGAATTGCACCTTCGTTCCTTCGGAACTGGAGTCAATCAGGATATCGGCGTCGGGGCCGAAGCAAAGCTGCAGCCGGCGCTTGACGTTGGCTAATCCTACGCCGGATCCGGAATTATCGGTGGAGGAATCCAGGCCCAGGCCATTGTCTTCGACGGCGATTTGCAACTCGTCATCGAGCATAGCTACGCGCAAGCCGAGAAGTCCGGGACCGGGCTTCGAGGAAAGGCCGTGTTTAATGGCGTTTTCCACCAGCGGCTGGATGGACAGAATGGGAATCAGGACGGGCAGCGCGGCGTCGTCGACGTGAATTTGAACTTCCAGGCGCGGCCCCAGACGCAGCCGCTCAATCTCCAGATACGCTCTCACGATTTCCAGTTCTTCCGAGAGCGGAATGAAACTCCTTTCCGACTGCAGGAAGTACCGGAAGATTTCGGCCAGGTTGAGCACTGTCTTTCTGGCGCCGGAAGCTTCGCGAGGAATGATGCCGTACAGCGTGTTGAGCGCGTTGAACAGGAAATGAGGATTGATTTGGGATTGCAGGGCGCGCAATTCGGCCTGGGAGACCAGCCGCTGCATTTCGAGGCTGCGAAAGCGTTCCAGTTGTTCCAGAATCACCGTGGTGAGGCGGGAGAGCGATTGCAGATCCTCGCTGAGATAACGGCGTCCGCCGTGGCGGCGGCCCAGCAGCAAATAGCGGACGTCGCGGTGCGCGAGTCTCAAGGGCACCACCGCTTCCACCCACGCGAACTCCGGCGATTGCCGCAGCGCAGGCAAGTCGGACGCGGGGACCGGGAACAGCAGATCCGGCCCGCGCAGCATGTGGCGGCAGCGGGCTTCCGGAATCACTTCCACGCGCTCGGTCCGCATGAACCGCGCCAGTTCTTCCGACGCCCAATCCAGAAAGCCGGATTCATCGGTGAACAACACGGAACGCGATTGCATCTCGTGCAAGGCCTTGTTGAGATCCGGACGCCGGAAGACCACGCGGGTGAGCCATTGCTGCACCTGGCTGCGCAAAAGAGCGAAGGCGATGAGCAGCAGGCAAATGCCGATCAGGAAAAGCGCGGCGTACAGGGGATTGCCGGAAACCCGTTGGTCGATGGTCACCCATTGAATGGTGCCGCGGATCACGGCGAATGTCAGCAGGGCCGCCAGCAGGACATTGGCCAGGAAGCGGACGAAAGCGTCCAGCAATACGAAGCGGTAATCCTGCAGCAGAACAAACAAGGCCAGCGGAATGCCGGCGTGATGCAGCAGCAGCTCGCTGGACCAGGCATGCAGCGGTTGATTGGATCCGAGATGGACGAAGGACATGGCCACCAGAGCCGCGCACATGGCGCCCAAAATCCGGGAGGCCTTGGCGCGGCGGGCGCTGTCGCCCTGCAGCGCCACCGCGGCCACGGAAATACCGGTCAGGATGGCAAAACCAACTGTTATCAGCAACAGGGCGCGCCGCTGATAATTGAATCCGGGATGCAGCAGCTCTTCAAAATGCATCCCGATGGTGATGGCGCTAAGCCCATATCCGGCCGCGATCACCGGCGCAAAGCTGCCGTCGAGCGAAAGATGCAACAGCACCGCCGGCAGCAGGCTCAAGACCGCGAAGCAGAAGAAGACGATCACTTCCGCGAGATTTGCGTTTCGAGTGGAGGCAATCAGTGCGGCCAGTGCGCCGATGTTCCACAAGAACGCCAGCCCGGCGGCGGCGAAGGACAACCAGCTTCCGCGCAAGCGCGTACCGGAACGGTCGCGCAGCAGCAAATACAGAAAAATGCCGAAAATGATCGCGCCGCCGGAGTGGCCGATGGTGTTAACGAGCTGGGTTTCGTGGAAAGTGGACAACTGCTTTAGCCTCCTCGGCTTTGCCTCCTCGGGTTATTCGGTTGTTCGGCTATTCGGTTAACTTTGATTTTATCAGCGAAATCAATCCGGCTTCGTCGTCTACTTGGATGCCGATCTTGAGCCAGTAAAGTTCCACCGAAGCGTCCATCAGGATTTCACCGGCGCGCTCGGGCAGGTTCGCGGCATCTTTTTCGGTGGTCAAGAGCACATTGGAGGAGTGCACGCGCGCCTGCTCCGCCAGCCGCTGCAGCTCCATCCATTGGTAACTGTGGTGATCGCCAAACGCCCAGGTGAAAGCCGGCTGGATGCGCAGGGCGCGAAGAGTTCCCCAAAAGCTGGCCGGATTCGCCAAGCCGCAGAACGCAGCCAGGGGCCCCTCGGGCGGATGTCCGGGTTGCCCGGTTCTTTCGTTGACCCAGTAGAGCGGCTCAACCATGGCCCGGAATATCGGAGCGCGCGTATTCAGTGCGTGCAGTTGGTTGCGGAGGCCGCGATACTCGCGTGCCGGGACGGAGCGGGTGATGACAAAGGCATCCGCGCGGCGAAGAGCGCTCAGCGGTTCCCGCAGTCCGCCCAGAGGAAAAACAGCGCCGCCGGCGAATGGATTCAAGGCATCGATCAGCACGATATCCAGGTCGCGGGCCAGGCGGTGGTGCTGGAAGCCGTCATCCAAGAGAAAAATGTCCGGATGGTACATGCTTTCGAGCAAGCTACCGGTCCACCAGCGGTCCGCGCCGATTCCCAGATGGGCTTGACCGCCGCGTACGAAAATCTGCGCTTCGTCGCCGGTCAAGCTGACCGGCGCAGTTTCACCAGCTTTGATCACCACCCGCTGCGCGATGGATCTGCGCCTGTAGCCGCGCGTCAGGATGGCCGGCTCAAGACCGGCCGCGCGCGTCCGCTCGGCCAGGTATTCGACCATGGGGGTCTTGCCGGCGCCACCCATGCCGATGCCGCCCACGCTGATTACCGGTGTCTTCAGATGTCGCGCCAGGGCGCTCTCCTTGAGCCGGTTTCCCTCCGCGGCCGCAGTCCAGAATTTGGCCAGCGGCCACAGTAACGGCCTGGACCAAGCGCCGGGGATGGCGCGGGGGACAGCAAGATCCTGCCACTTCAGGATTTCGGTCACGGCTTTCTTGGTTGCTCCGCGGTGTTTGGCGATCATGGCGGAGGCGCCGGCGCTCAAATCCTCACGCAGCCGAGGGTCCTGAATCAGTTTTTCGATGGCGGGCGCCAGCTCACTAGCGTCCCCAATCTCGAGCATGGCGAAGTGTTCGCGAAACTCTTGGGCAATGGCGGCGAAGTTTTCAAGATGCGGCCCGGTGACGATGGCGCGTCCGCAGACCGCCGGCTCCAGCAGGTTATGCCCGCCGCGACGTGCCAGCGATCCACCCATGAACACTACGTCGGCCAGTGGGAACAGCCCAGCCAGCTCGCCAATGGAATCCAGCAGGAAGACGCAGGGCAGCGCCAGCGCTGGATCGATGTTCTTCAGCGACCGCCTATGATAGGGTATCTCCGCGTCCTTTAACATCTGCTCCACCACTTCGAACCGTTCGGGTTTACGCGGCGCTAAAACAAGCAGCAGGCGCGGGTGCGACTGCGCCAGTTGCTCAAAGGCCTGGAGCACCGCTTCGTCCTCATCCACGTCCGCGCTGTCCGCGCCCGGCGTGGTGCTGGCGGCGATCCAGACGGTGGAGGGCTGCAATTGTTGAAGCAGATCGCGGACGGGTTGGGGCGGATCGTTCTTCGGCGGCGCGGCATCGTATTTCAAATTTCCGAGGACGGAAACTCGTTCCGGCGGCGCGCCGATGCGGATGTAGCGCTCCCGATCCGGCTCGCTCTGCGCAAAGATGGCGTCCGGCCAGGCCAGCACCTGCCGGAACAAGAGACGGAAGCGGCGGTATCGTGGAAAGGCGCGGCTGGAAATACGGCCGTTTACAATCACCAGAGACGCCCCGGCGCGCTTGGCCTCGCGATACAGCACCGGCCAGATTTCGGTTTCAACTATCACCACCACGCTGGGCCGGATTCTGCGCAACACCCTGCGGACGGCAAACGCGTAATCGATGGGCGCGTAAAAGACTCTATCGGCCAGGCCGCGCAGCTTCTCCTCAGCCACTTCGCGGCCTGCCAGAGTGGCCATGGATACGTACAACGGAAGGGTGGGCCAGCGATCGCGCAATTCGCGGAGCAGGGCCGCGCTCGAGATCACTTCCCCCACCGAAACCGCGTGCAGCCAGATGCCTCCAGGAGCCGGGGCGGGAGAGGATATGGGCTGTCCGCCAAGCCGCTGCGGAAAATGCCGCAGGTAGCGCGGGTCGCGCGCCGAGCGATAAACGAAATAGAATACAAGCAGCGGGAATGCCGTCACACGGCACGCCCAATAGAGGAAATAAATGAGAGCGCTTTCGATTTGCCTGATTCTGTTCATGGCCGCGGCTGTGGCGGTGGCGGACAAGAAGAATGACACCATGTTTTCGCCAGGCCCGGCTTCGTCTTATCCCAACCGGCAAACCAACGACAAAGTGACTTTAGCGGCGGCTGTTTATAACACTGAGGAGCTGGCTCACACGGCATTCGGGAAGTTGGACCCCAATCGATACGGCGTTCTGCCCGTCTTGGTCATCATACAGAATGACACGGACCAGGCTCTGAAGTTGGACCATCTGCAGGTGGAGTATACCAGCGCCGACAATCAGCACGTGGAAGCGACGCCGGCGGAGGAGGTGCAAACGCTGGGCGGTCCCAAGAAAACGCCTTCCATGGGAAACGGCAGCCCGCTGCCGCTGCCGAAGCGGAAGCACAACAACCCGCTGAACGCGTGGGAAATCGAGGGGCATGCCTTTGCGGCGAAAATGATCCCGCCGCATGAGTCCGCCAACGGGTTTTTCTATTTCCAGACCGAACATCATCCGGGGGCGAAATTCTATCTCACCGGAATCAAAGTGGCCGCGACCGGGAAAGATGTCTTCTTCTTCGAAGTGGGGCTGGACAAGAAATAGCCGCGAATGAACGCACATAGACGCGAATCCGATTTGCGTTTATTCGCGTGCATTCGCGGCCTGATCTCTAGGGAAGTATCTTGGCCGTTTTGATGCTGTCCAATTTAGGAAAGTTCTTGGTGAGATAGGCGTTGCCTTCGGCATGTATCTTGCCCGGCGATGGACCGTGGCCGCCCATTTCCTGCATGTCGCCATAGCCGCTATAGATCTTATCCACGACGTCCATGCCTTCAACCACTTCGCCGAACGCAGGAAACCCCTGGCTATCCAGGTTGCTGTTGTCTCTGAAGTTGATGAAAAGCTCCGTGGTTCGCGTGTTCGGCCCGGCCATTGCATAAGTGATCCGCCCGCGCTTGTTGCCTTGCTTCACGGCGTCGTCGCGTATGTTGGCGTGCATCCAGGCCGCGTCGATTTTGGTGTTACCGTTAATCCCGAATTGCGCCATGAAGTTGGGAACCACCCGGTAAAAAACGACGCCGTCGTAGAAGCCGTTCTTCACCAGATTGTAAAAACGATCGGCGCCATTGGGTGCCCAGTCGCGATGCACTTCCACCACAAAATCTCCCTCGGTGGTAGTGAACTGCGCCTTGAAAACGTCCGGCGCCTTGGCCCGGAGGGATGCCGGGTTCATCAGCGACGCCTTGACTCCAGGGCCGCGCGGGGGTTCTTTACCACCGGGTTTGGGCGCCTGGGCCAGCAGCAGACCGGAACAGAGAAAGATGCTTACGTGAATCATTTTCATAAAGCTCGATTATACTGAAACTCCTGCTTTAAAGCACCGGCTCCGTTGAAGACGCCGGTTGGCAGGCGGAAGCGCCTGCCCCACTGGGGTCAACGTGGGGCAGGCGCTTCCGCCTGCCAACTGAATTTGCCACAACGCGTCTTCATCACCTTTGGTGGGCCGCAGGCCCACGGGAACTCCCTGACGGTCGCGGTTCGGTAACACACTCTTTCCGAGCCACGAGCGGTAAAGTTCCACCATTTGCGAATCATGGAACGCCGCCGCGGCAGGCCGCGTATCCATAGGCATGAAACGAACTGTGTGTTGTCTTCTGCTTTCGGTGGTCAGCCTGCTGGCCGACGTCAGCGGCAAATGGTCCGGCAGCTTCGACGTCACCGGACCCGATGGTCAAACCAAAGCCGACACGGCTTTCCTGAATCTCAAGCAGGAGGGTAACAAGATCACCGGCACCGCCGGTCCGAACGAAGAGCACCAGTTCGATATCAAGACCGGCAAGATTGACGGCGATAAGATCGCGCTGGAGGTAGAGCTGGAGGACGGCAACGTGCTGACGTTCGATCTGGCGCTGGCCGAGGAGCACATCAAGGGCGACGTCAAGGGGCAGATGGGCGATCAAAAAATGACGGCGAAGATGGATGTTACGCGAGTGAAGTAGCGATCGCCGGGTTGGCAGACGAAAGCGTCTGCCCCACGTTGACTTGATATTTTGGTGGGGCAGGCGCTTCCGCCTGCCAACCGAGTGTTTAAACCAGTACAGTAAATGCGCTTTCCGTGCGCGTCACTGGCCGATACAGCGTGTCCCGCTCCATCGGCTCGCGCCCGGCTTCCCGGATCAGGCGTAGCAGTTCGGCGCGGCGCAGGCCTTGGCTGGTAGTGGCGCCCGCGTCGTGATAGATTTTTTCTTCCACCACGGTCCCGTCCAGGTCGTCCGCGCCGAAGCGTTGGGCGATTTGCGCGATGCGCGGCGTCATCATGATCCAGTAGGCCTTGATGTGCCCGATGTTATCCAGCATCAGGCGCGCTACGGCGATCATTTTGAGATCCAGAAAGCCAGTAGTGGTTTGGACGTGTTCGAGCGCGGTGTTGGCGGGGTGGAACGCCAGCGGGATGAAGGTCTGAAAACCGCCGGTATCGTCCTGCAGAGCGCGCAGCTTCAGCAGATGGTCCACGCGATCTACTTCGTTTTCAATGTGGCCATACAGCATAGTACAGTTGGATTTCAAACCCAACTGGTGCGCCGTGCGAGCCACTTCCAGCCACTGCGCCCCGTCGATTTTGTGATCGCAGATAATTCGCCGTACGCGATCGTGAAAGATTTCGGCGCCTCCGCCGGGCAGGGAATCGACGCCGGCATCCATCAGGCGCGTCAGCGTTTCCCGGATGGAGAGCTTGGCGCGTTGCGCCAGATATGCGACTTCCACCATGGTGAACGCCTTCAAGTGAACTTCCGGAAAGCGCTGCTTCAGCCCGCGCAGCATCTCGCAATACCAGTCCAGCGTTAACTCCGGGTGGAGGCCGCCGACAATATGAAACTCGGTGACCGCTTCCGACCATCCTTCGCCGGCGCGATGCCAAACTTCTTCGAGCGACCAGGTGTAGGCTTTGGGATCTTTGGCGCGCTTGCCGAACGCGCACAATTTGCAGCTGGCCACGCAGACATCGGTGGGATTGATGTGCCGGTTCACGTTGAACCAGGTCACGTTGCCGTGCATCCGTTCGCGCACCAGGTTTGCCATGTAGCCCACGGCCAGAATATCGGAGGTGCGGTATAGCGCCACGCCATCTTCGAAGCCCAGACGCACGCCAGCCTGTACCTTTTCCAGGATCGGCTGCAAACGGCGATCTTCAATGTGAATCTGCATGTGGCGCTAGGCTCTCAAGCCGAGGAAGTAAATATCGGCGGCCCAAAACAGAAAGAATAGCACGCTGACGTATCCATTGACGGTAAAGAACGCCGCATTTACTCGCGACAAGTCATTGGCCTTGACCAGGCTGTGCTCATAGATGAGCAGCAACACCACCGCGCCGATTCCGGCCAAGGCCAGCCAACCAAGCTGAAAGCTGACGGCCAGCGCGATCAGGCACGCGATCATCACTAGATGGAAGAGGCGCGCGATCCATAACGCTCCGGCGATGCCAAACTGGCGCGGGAGGCTGAAGAGTCCGGAGGACCGGTCGAATTCGTAATCCTGGCAAGAATAGATGACATCGAAACCGGCGGTCCAGAAGGTCACCGCCGCGGTGAGCCATAAGATCCGCGGGTCCAGCGATCCGGTGACTCCGATCCAGGCCGCGGCCGGCGCAACACCCAGTGATAATCCCAGGATCAAATGCGAAAACGAGGTGAAGCGCTTGGTGAACGAGTAAAAGAACACCAAAGCCAGCGCGAGGGGAGCAAGTTTCAGGCAGAGCGGATTCAGGGCGCGTGCCGCGGCCAGAAACACCAGCGCCGACACGACGACGAAACCCCACGCAAAGCCCGTGCTCAGGATTCCCGCCGGGATGTGGCGCATACGCGTGCGGGGATTACGGGCGTCGATCCGGGCGTCCAGGATGCGATTGAAGGCCATGGCTGCCGAGCGCGCCCCTACCATCGCGATCACGATCCAGAGCAGCTTTTCGGCGAAGACCCGCACCGGCAAATGGATTTCACGAAAAGCCAACAACGCGCCGGTGAGGGCAAATGGCAGAGCAAACACGGAGTGCTCAAATTTGATCATCTCGAGCGTAAGCCGCAGCCGCTTCCAGAAAGGCATTTTAGTTACCATTCTAATTCATGCGCTGGTTTGTACTATTCTGCCTGGCTCTTTCTTTGGCCGGCTGTGGACCATCTGTCTCACCGATTGAGGCCCTGCTAACGCGCGAAGTAACGCTGCCCGGCGGCCACATCATCAAAGCCGAAACCGCGGTGGACACCCGTGACACGATGCGGGGCTTGATGTTCCGGACCTCGCTTGCTCCCGACCACGGAATGCTTTTCGTGCATCCGGTTCCCGGCCACTACAGCTATTGGATGTACCAGACCTATATTCCTCTGGACATGATCTGGATGGATGAAGACCACAAGATTGTCGAGTTGGTGGACAGCGCGCCGCCGTGCAAAACGGTGGCCAGCAAATGCGCCCACTTCGGCGGCCACGAAACGGCCCGGTTCGTCCTCGAACTGAACGGGGGGGCGATACGGAAGTTTGGGCTGAAAGCGGGCCAGATGATCGAGTGGTGAAAACAGGTTTCTGGTTCCTGGTTTCTGGTTCGCGCGGGTCAACGAACTAGAAACTAGAAACCAGGAACCAGAAACCGTTTTTTCCTGTTACCCTCAGTTTGAATGGACCAAGACCAATTGCGCGGGCTGCTGGAAGCTGTCCGCTCCGGCGCTGTGGATGTGGACGCTGCCGTGGATCGGATGCGGCATCTGCCATTCGAGGATCTGGGCTACGCCAAGCTGGATCATCATCGGGCGCTGCGGCATGGCTTGACGGAAGTGATCTTCGGCAAGGGCAAGACGCCGCAACAGGTGGCCGGTATCGCCGAGCGCCTGCTGGATAAGTCAGCCAATTTGCTGATCACCCGCGCCAACGAATCCATCGCGGCCGGATTGAAAACGCGATACCCGGAGGCGGAATACTTTCCACTATCCAACGCAATTCGGATCTGGCGCGACCGTACTATGCGGGGCAAGGGTAAGCTGGCGGTCATTTGCGCCGGCACGAGCGACATTCCCGTGGCCGAAGAGGCGCAGGTTACAGCCGAAGTGATGGGCAACGAAGTGGATTCCATTTACGATGTCGGCGTGGCCGGCATTCATCGTTTATTGGCCAACAGTGAGCGGCTGGGCGAAGCGCGTGTGGTGGTGGTTGCAGCAGGCATGGAAGGGGCGCTGCCGAGCGTGGTGGGAGGGCTGGTATCGGTTCCGGTGATCGCGGTTCCCACCAGCGTGGGCTACGGCGCGAGTTTTCAGGGAGTGGCTGCGCTGCTGGGTATGTTGAATAGCTGCGCGAGTAATGTGACGGTAGTAAATATAGACAACGGGTTTGGGGCTGGGTATGTGGCCAGTCTGATTAACCGGTTGTAGACTTGTTCGCAGGCGAAAGCGCCTGCGCCACGTGTCAGGGCCAACAACTACGCGACTGCGGCGGTGCCTACGCGTGCTCCGGATTCTTCGGCGTACAAATAGAATCCGAACATCGGCGTGAACTCCTGCCTGCTCCACCGGCTCATCTTCCACTGCACGCGCACGAATTGCACGTCCTGTGAGGACACCAGGTTTAGCAGAATGGAATAAATGCCGCAGTAAAACTTCGGCGGGAAAGTGGCCAAAGGCCTTGAACCCCAATTCTCACCGTCAGCGGAGCCCCACACGGACACTTCCAGACTCTCTTGTTCCAGGATTCTGGTAATGCCAAGGGTAAGGACTAAGAGTTTTCCTTGTTTGGAACCGAGAGACATCTCTGGTCCCTTGCCGTCGGATCGGGCGATACTTTCAGGCAACAGAAAGTTTGGCAGCATAGTTAACCTCCAGCCGGGACACGTGCCGGAACTGCTGTCTTGCTACCTGGCAGATCTTACCAACAGGGTAACGCTGGGCTAGATTTTTCTCAGTCGAACTCTAGCCTCTTCCAGCGTCTCATATTTTTTGCAAAAACAAAAGCGAATTAATGTGTTGCCAGCACTACTGTCCGCAAAAAAGCTGGATCCAGGCACAGCCGCTACTCCAGCCTGATCGATCATGTGCCGCACGAAGGCGTAATCATCAGAGAAACCGAAATCGCGGATATCGGTCATGATGTAATACGCTCCGTCCGGACGAAAACAGCGGAACCCGGCTCCCTCCAAAACACCAAGGAGCATGTCCCGCCTGGCCTGATAGTCGTGCGCCAGTTTCTGGTAATAAGAATCCGGCATGTTGAGTGCCAGAACTCCCGCCTGTTGCAGCGGAGCGGCCGCGCCCACCGTCAAAAAATCGTGGACCTTGCGGATCGACTCCGTCAGATCCGGCGCCGCCAACACCCAGCCTACACGCCATCCGGTGACCGAATAGGTCTTGCTCATGCTGTTCACTAAAACGCTTCGCTCCCGCATTCCCGGCAATGTCGCTATCGGGATGTGAGATGCGGAATCGTACAAAATGTGTTCATAAATTTCGTCAGTAATTGCAAGCGCGTCAAATTCCTGGCACAGTTCCGCGATCACCATAAGTTCGGCCCGTCCGAACACGCGCCCGGTGGGATTGTTGGGAGAGTTCAGAATGATGGCTTTGGTCTTCGGAGAGAACGCCCGGCGCAGTTCATCCGGGTCAAAGGTCCAGTCTGGAGGGCGTAGCGAAACCAATTTCCGTTGGGCGCCGCATAAAAATGTATCCGGACCGTAATTTTCATAGTATGGCTCGAATATGATGACCTCGTCCGCAGGATTAGTGATCGCCAGCATGGACGCGATCATTCCCTCCGTCGATCCGCAGCAAACCGTAATTTCTCTCTCCGGATCGTAATCAAGGCCGTACCACTTCCGGTATTTGGCGGCGATGGCGTCGCGGAACGGTTTGGCTCCCCATGTTATGGCGTATTGGTTGAAATCGTCGGCGATGGCTTGCTGGGCCGCGCGCTTGATGTCTTCCGGAGCGCTGAAATCGGGGAAGCCCTGGGCTAGATTAATGGCCCCTTTCTCCATCGCCAAGCGCGTCATTTCGCGGATGACCGATTCGGTGAATCCGGAAGTTCGATGGCTTACAAATCGTGGCCGGCGATTCAGAATTTCCACGGGGCGGACGGAGGTCTTTTCGGCGGAAGGGCTCATAAGACGAGCCTACCATCGTCCCCTTACTCACGTGCGGGACTGCATGGCGCCGCGCCACACGCGCTAAAATGGCCCTTATGCGGAACGAATGGATTTCCCCACGCTTGAACGACCCCGTCCGGACACAAATGCATTACGCCCGCCAGGGCATTGTGACCGGGGAGATGCGGTTTATCGCGCATCGCGAACAGTTGGCCCCGGAGCTGATCCGGGATGAGGTGGCGCGCGGCCGCATGATCATTCCAGCTAATATCAATCATCCCAATCTGGAGCCCATGTGCATCGGCGTGGCGTCCAAGTGCAAGATCAACGCCAACATCGGAAATTCGGCCACGACATCAAATATCGATGAAGAAGTCGCGAAGCTCCACTACGCGGTGAAATATGGCGCCGATACGCTGATGGATCTCTCCACCGGCGGCGACATCCCGCGCATCCGCAAAGCGATTATCGCCGAATCGCCCATCCCGATCGGCACGGTGCCCATCTACGAAGCGCTCACGCGCGTCCGCCGCGTGGAAGATCTGAACATCAACGTCATGCTGGAAGTGATTGAGGAGCAGGCCGAGCAAGGCGTGGATTACATGACCATCCATGCCGGCGTTCTGGTTCAGTATGTGCCGCTGACCACGAAGCGCATTACTGGAATCGTGAGCCGCGGCGGGGCCATTCTGGCCGAGTGGATGGTAAAGAATCATAAGCAGAATCTGCTGTACGAAAACTTCGACCGGATTTCGAAAATCTTCCAGAAGCACGACGTCAGCTTCTCCCTCGGCGATGGGCTGCGGCCCGGATGCCTGGCCGATGCCAGCGATCAGGCCCAGTTCGCCGAATTGAAAACGCTGGGAGAGTTGACCAGGAAAGCGTGGGATTACGACGTCCAGGTGATGATCGAAGGTCCCGGCCACATTCCCATGGATCAGATTCAGCTGCAGGTGGAAAAAGAAGTGGAGCTGTGTAACGAAGCTCCGTTTTATACTTTGGGCCCGCTGGTGACGGATTTCGCGCCGGGCTACGATCACATTACATCCGCTATTGGAGCAGCGATGATCGGCTGGTACGGCGCGTCCATGCTCTGCTACGTCACGCCCAAGGAGCATCTGGGCCTGCCCAATCGCGAAGACGTGAAGCAGGGGATTATCGCGTACAAGATCGCCGCGCACGCCGCCGATGTAGCGCGCCATCGTCCGGGAGCGCGCGATCGCGACGACGAGCTTTCCCGCGCCCGCTACCGCTTCGACTGGCGCCGTCAGTTTGAGCTTTCACTCGATCCCGAAACAGCCGAAGCCATGCACGACGAAACGCTGCCGGAGGAAGGCTTCAAGGACGCAGCCTTTTGTTCCATGTGCGGCCCCAAGTTTTGCTCCATGAATCATTCAGCCAAGACCGAGCAGTTCACCGCGGAAGATGCGGAAGCGGTGCTGGCGGCGCAGCCGCTGGTGAAGCTGGCTGAGTAACCCCGCGTCCCCGTCGAAGTGATCCGGAAGGGGAAGATCCTGAAGATCGTCCCCGAGCTGAAGCCGGACAAGCTCAGCAGATTGAAAAAGCGGCCGAACTTTATAGTTGGCGATTCCGAAGACTTCGTTCACATGGACTGGCTCCATGAGTGGAGTGAAATGAAGTGATCCACCTGGATGCCCAGGTAGTCACTTGGCTCTATGCTGAGAATTACGGCGTTCCGGTTTTTGGCTGGGGTAACAGGCACAGCGCTCCCCGATAGAAGCCCTCGGCTTCAATGCAGAACGCGTGATTGAATCGGGACCGATAGTTTTCCCAGGCGATGGCCGAGGTCAGTTCCACCAGCTGGCGCTCATCAAAATGCCGGCGCAGGGCTTCGAAGAGTTCTTCCGGAACCTCCACCGGCGTCGCGGTCATCGCGGCCGCATAGCGCAGCACCAGCTTCTCAAGATCGCTGAAGACGTTGGAGTTCTCAAAATCAGGAAGCGCCATCAATTGGCTTTCGGTGACGCCGGTTGTCCTGCCCACGGCAGATCCGATGTCAATTCAGAACGGGCATCCCACCAGTGTGGCGGCCTTGATCTCCGCCAGTACCTTGAGTTTCGCATCGACGCTGCGCACGGCCTGCTGGCCCATCTCCATGGCGCCCATGGCCACCAGCAGCCGGGGCTGATGCGCGGTGATCTTGAAGGGCACGATGACGCGGCCCACTTTGCGGCGAGTCATCCAGTACAGAAAACGGGTGAAGAGTCCCGCCTGGTTTGCTTCCACTCCGAGAATGCGGGCCATGGAAATCTCCTGAGAATATTTTAGCCGAGTGTTCTAAAGCCCTAAGATGAGAGCCTTCAATTCACTCCACTGCGAGAAGCCACGGTCAAAGGAGACCACCTGCGCACCGCTGAGCCGGGCGAGGGCCTGCAGGTACGCGCCGGTCCACAGATTGGCCCCCTGTTGGCCCGATGCTGTGAGTCCATGCCAGGCCGTCTCGATTCCAAGTGGTTCGGACATGAACCGGATTCTGTCGTCCGAGGCCGGCCGCCGGTACACCTTCCAAGCGTCAATTTGGTTCAGAACGTCGACGCCCATGGCGTGGCGATTCGTCAACAGCAGGAAAAGCTGAGCCGCCGCCGGGGAGTTCGGGTGCGCGCGCGGACAACCTCGTTCTCCACTGCCCGTCGCACCAGGGTTTTCAGCGTCATGCGCCGGCTGGCCGCAAGGATCTTGAGTTGACGGAAGAGATCATCCGGCAAGTCAATGGACGTTCGCATAAACGCATTTTCGCATGAATGCATAACGGCAGGAACTTGGTGGTCTTGAATGGTGCCGTAGATTTGATCGATGTGATTTTCTTTGAAACCTTGAAGAGGCCGCCGCCGGTTTCTTTGGCCATTCGAGCGAGACCCTTCGATCCGTTCGGACCGCGCCCTTGTTGGTGCGGGAGCCCATCTCGAGTTCCTTACTAGAAGGCGTATGGATCCCAGGGTCAAGGGAAGGTCGGATTGACGCGCGAAATATTTGATGGACTGCGGACGGCCGTCTTCGAGAGCGAGAAGTCGTCTCTGGTCAAGTCGCGGATGATTTCGCCTTTTTTAGTGTTGAATCCCCATCTAACAACCTTTAGCGGACCACCAGGACTTCCAGGAACTGCAAGCCGTGACGAATGTTACGATAGACTCCAACCATGCTTACTCGCCGCACTCTACTGAACGCCTCCGCTGCTCTCGCCGCCACCAAAATGGCCTCCGCGCAAGCGACGCCTGGGGCAACCAGCGCGCCCAGCACCGCGCCCATAGCCGCGCTCAAAAGCCGGCGCTCGGAAGCCAAGCCCATCACCAATGAAGAACGCCAGGCGCGGGTGGAAAAGGCGCAGCGCTTGATGCAGGAAAAAAAGCTCAATGCCATCGCGCTGGCCGGCGGAACGTCGCTGGTTTATTTCAGCAATGTGAACTGGTGGAACAGCGAGCGGTTGTTCGTGATGGTGCTGCCGGTGAAGGGCGAACCGTTTTTCGTCTCGCCGGCTTTTGAAAAGGGCCGGGCGCTGGAGCAAATCGCCGCCGGTCCGTTCGGCAAATCTCCACATGTTTTTACCTGGGAGGAAAACGAAGACCCCTATAAGGTTGTCGCGTTCGCGCTGAAAGAGCGCGGTCTCGCCACCGGACGCATCGGCATTGAGGAGCGCGTCCAATACGTCTTCGTGGAAGGAATCGCTCGCGCCGTTCCCTCCGCTACCGTATCCAGCGCCACGGAGGTAATCTCCGGTTGCCGCATGCTGAAGAGCCCCGCCGAAATCGCGCTGATGCGGCTGGCCAATAGCGTGACATTGCAGGCGTATGAAGCGGCCTGGAAATCGATGCGCGAGGGCATGACGCAGCACGAATTTGCGGCGCTGGTTACGAACGCGCATAAGAAGCTGGGGTTCGACGGCGGAGCCAGCGTGCAGGTGGGCGAGAATTCGGCGCTGCCGCATGGATCGGTGAAACCGCAGAAAATCCTCGAAGGAACCATTCTGCTGATGGACGGCGGCTGCTCGGTGGAACACTACGAATCCGACATCAGCCGCACTTTCGTGCTGGGCACGCCCACCGATAAGATGAAGCAGGTTTTCGATATCGTGCATCGCGCGCAAGCTGCGGCGCTGGCTGCCGCGCGGCCGGGAGTGGTTTGCGACGCCGTGGATGCGGCCGCGCGCAAGGTGATTGTGGACGCGGGCTACGGCCCGGGATTCAAATACTTCACGCATCGCGTGGGTCACGGAATCGGGATGGATGGGCACGAGTGGCCTTATCTCATCGCCACCAACACGCTGCAGGCCGGGGGCAAAAGCATCGCGCTGGAGCCGCAGATGACCTTCAGCGATGAGCCGGGCATTTACATTCCCGGCGAGTTCGGAGTGCGGCTGGAAGACGACATGCACATCCTGGACGCGGGCTCGGAGTTGTTTACGCCGCAAAGCCCGTCGCTCGAAGATCCGTTCGGAAAAGCTTAGCTCGGAATTGTGGGAATTGGCAGTGGGGAAGGCGCTTCCGCCTGCCAACCGCAAGCGACTTCCTTAGTTGTTGACCACCAGATACGCGGACGCGCTGGCTTCACCGCCCACCGTGACCACCACCGGTAGCGTTCCGTCCGGGATGCCGGTGGGAACATAAAAATTGATCTGCATCACCCCCACCAGGTCCGGTGGGACGCCCACAAATTGGATGGCCGCCGGAACGCCGTCTACCGTGACAACCACACTCTGAGACGGCGCCGGCAAACTGGTGACCGGCGTTCCCTGTTCAGGCGCTGTACCAGTAGCCACCTGCGGATTCACCGCTCCAGCGCCAGTCATATAGAGAGAAACGATGGCGCCGCGGTTGGCGATTCCGTTGGGCATCAGCGCGCCACTGGCATTCGTAAAAATGCCCGGCGCGGCCGGAGCAACATTGAATTGGAACGATCCGATCAGTCCGTTGTTATTGACCCGCAGAGTCGCCACCTGGTTGATGGCCGTTTCGTATGGAATTTGAATATTCAACTGGTCCGGCGAGACGTAATATAACGGCGCGGCCACGTTGTTTACCGTCGCCGCCACTCCAACCGTCGAAACAGGCAAAGGTATGCTGGACGCATTCGCTTGGGACGGAGCCAATTGGGATCCGAAAACCGAGAGGATCATCCCCGGCGCGTAGGTGTGCTGGAACGAAGCGCCATTCGCGGCTCCCAGTACCAGCGGTGTTCCGTTCGATGCCGACGCCCCGCTCACGCTCACTGTGACAGAGGCCGTCACGCTGGTGGAGGAGCCTTGACTATAGACCGCGGTGATGGTACCTGAGCCCGCCGGCAATTCATTGCCGCTCACGGTTAATGTCGCTGTAGCGATTCCGCCCGTTCCCACCAGCGCCGCCGAGCCCAGCGTCGTGCCGCCCACCGAGAACTTTACCGTGCCCGTGGGCGTTTCTCCGCCGATCCCGGTGACCGTTGCGATCAGAAACACCGAATCGGTAACCGAGACAGTGCGCAAATTGCTCATCAGAGTGATGCTGGTGGCGGAGGGAAGGGAAAGGGTGCTTCCGCCGCCCCAGGCCGTGATCAGGCGGCTGGCATCCACGGAACCGAGTCCCGTGACCTGGTCATAGCCAACTCCCGCGCTGTAGCCTACCGGCGTGTCGGAGCATCCGAAGTGCCTGCCGCAAGTCACGGTAACGATATTGTTGCCACTGCTGACGTCGTGAAATGCGGTAGGCGCGCTTTTCGCCAGAGCATAAAGCTTGGGGTTGATATTCCCTAATCCGGGTGTGGACTGATCGTGGGAGGACACCAGATACTGATTCAACAACGCGATGATTCCGGCGAACGTGGGAGCGGGCACTGAAGTGCCGCCATAAACCTGCAGGCTGCCTCCGGTGTAGACAAAATATCCGTCGTGATCGGCTGAAGCCGACAGCGACACGTCGGGGACATCCCTGGCGTTATCGTTCGGCACACCGGCTCCGGTCTGCCAGCTGGGTTTCGAGAAGTAAATGCTGGCGCCTCCTCCGCTGGCCGATGGGCTGCCGTCTTCGGCACTATCGTTCCAGGACGTTTCCGGGATATAAGACAGCACGGACACTCCGGTGGAGCTGTTGTTAGAGCTCCAGAATTGCGCTCCGCCCTCGGCGAACTCCGTCCCTCCCAGGTCCGTCACTTCCGGTGTCGATCCAGGCGCATCCACAGCTAAGCCTGGATTCTGGCTGTCGTCGCAATCGGCGCCGCCAGTGTCGCCGGAGGCTGCGAACCAGGTCATGCCCTGAGAGTTGGCCTGCTGTCCCATCTGCTGGAACGCGGCGAGATCCGAACTCGGCGTTTCCTGCTCGCATGCGCCGTAACTTTGGCTGAGCTCCGGCGCCAGATCTTCGTCGATAGCGTATTGCACCGCATCCATCACGTCCGACGCGTACACAAAAATGATAGTGGCGTTTCTCGCCACCGCGCCGGACCATTCTAAATCCAGGTCCGCTTCGGGCAAATCGGTTTGGCTGATGCCTGGATCCTGAGCGCCGGGAACCAGCAGGGTGTGAGGATTATTCGCAGGCAAGCCATAGCTCGACCGGAACTGTTGAATGTCGGAAAGATTGACTTCCGTCTGCCCGGCGATCACGATCGATTGCCCTTGTCCATCGAAGCCGGCGGCGTAGAGCGGATTGATGTCGTAAATCACTGCCAGGTCGCCCGGCGTTATGAAAGTCTCGCCATCGCTCGAAGTGTAATTCGGTTTTAGTGTATCCTGCGCCTGGGGCTTGCGCAGCCGGGCTTTGGCCTTCATGCGGAAGTCGCTCAGCCCGCGAATGGCCCCCACAATTCCCGCCAGAGCCGCGGGCACGGAGGGATTGGTAGCGTTGGCGAAGTGCGTTTCACCATTCGAAACGTATTCGTGAATTTCGGTTTGAAAAGCGCTTTCAACGGTGGCCGCTTCTCCGTTGACGGCGATCCAATTTCGTCCCCGCGCCACCGCCGCAATCGTGAGCCCCTGTCCTTGGAGCCACGCCTCGATCTTGTTTATATCGTCCGTGCTTACTCCAAAGCGATCCGCGTATTGCTCCGGCGTCAGCCAGCGATGGTAGTTCCCCGAACCCGGCGTTTGCTGGTCTTTGAGTAACTGCTCAAGATCGGCATGCTGGCTTGCCGATTGCGCCAGCTCCAATGTGACGTACGACATTTTGAGCGACGGCGAAACTCGCCCTTGATCATCCTCGGGGCGCGCCCTGGGATGTATGTGGCCCGAGAGAACAACGCGCTGTTGATTATCGATTGCTTTCGTGATACGGCTCTGCTGTGCGTTTATCAGGCTGGTGGAAAAAAATAGAGCACACACCAGCACCACCGAGCGAGTTCCAAAACGGAAGCAGAGGGATTTCCAATTCATATTTGTCCTCTCCACGGGCTAAATCGGGGATCGAGAAAGGTCTCTGGTTAAGCCGTACCCCCGATGCGGGCCGCGGGTGCAGGGCTTTCCTTGCTCTATGCTCATTATGACGCTACCCGCCGCCGGCCCGTTGCATCTCTCGCTACACTCACGGTTACATGCCTTATCGGTTATGTCGAATTGCGGCTTTAGCGCCCAAAAAATCGGGAAGCACGCGGGGTTGGCAGACGGAAGCGTCTGCCCCACATTGACGCACAAGGATTTACGATTCAGTGGCGCAGGCGCTTTCGCCTGCGAACCGATTTTTTCACAGCTTCTCACGGTCGCGGTTCGGTAACACACTCTTTCTGAGCCGCGAGCGGTGCCTTTGGCAGTTTTGGACTCACTGACGTCCAAAACCCCTCCCAAAACCGTGGCTTTGATTTAAGGTGTTCTGCTGAGTTGGGTTAAGCATCGCATAGAAAGCCGCATCGGCCTTGTTTTGGATTGCCAGCATTTGGCCCTCCAGCGATCCGATGTTGGTAGAGAGCGATTCGACAGTTGCAACATCGTTGGTCTTCACCGCGGTCTGCATGGATTGCCGGTCCGTGTGCAAAGTAGTCTCCAGAGGGGTCACCAGATTGAGTGAATTAGTAAAGATCGTGGTGGCTTCACCCGCCTGGGTGCTACTGAGGCCAAGAAGTTTCGTCAACCGGTCTACCTTGTTGGCCACCATCGTTGCGGGATCGGGCGGCGTAGACCCGGTCATAACCCCGAACGGGCGTTGCGCCAGGACGGTTGCGGCCAGCACCGCCGCAACGGCCGTTATTCTAAATGTTGTTCTGAATAGCGTCTTCATATTGATTTTGTCACTCCTTACGTACTAAATTCCGACAAATAAACAAACCCGCCGCTCGGCCGATGGTCGCAGAAGTTTAACGTTCTTTACGCAGTTTACAGATCGTAACAACCGCTCCTCAGACCCCGGCTACTTTCCGGGACCGATCGGGGTTACTATGCAGACAGGAGCAGGCCATGAATCTTAGGATCACGTCCGTTTCTTGCTTCGCGCTAGCCCTGGCATCCGCTGCCGGAGCCGCGGAGATCCCACAAGGCGCCCACCTATTACTTCGCATGGAGAACTCGGTCAGCACCCGCACCGCGCGGGAAGGCGATTATGTTTATTTACGATCTGCCAGCCCCATCGCCGTGGACGGGCAGATTGTGGTTCCGGTGGGCTGTTACGTTCAAGGCGTGGTGGCCGAAGCTAAGCGCAGCGGCCGCGTCAGTGGACGAGCTGAATTGGCCATTCGTCTGGAGACGCTGACCCTGGCCCAGGGCAAGGTGGTGAAGTTTGCTCCACATCTCAGTTCCGTGGATTCCGGCAACAGCGGGCAACAGGTCAGAGGGAAAGAGGACGCGGTGGAGCAGGCGCCCACTTACGGTAAAGATGCGGCGCGTATCGCGATTCTGGCGGGCACGGGGGCGTCAATTGGAGGCATCGCCGCCGGAGGCTGGTCCGGCGCGGGCATAGGCGGCGCGGCCGGCGGAGCGGTTGGATTGGCCACGGGGTTCCACGCTGGATGTGGTTTTCAACCGGCCGATTGTAATTGAATGATCGGTCTTACGCTCTCTGACCCGGCCCGCAGGCCCGTGACGCGGTCGGCAGGCGGAAGCGCCTGCCCCACGTTGGCCCCAGTGGGGCAGGCGCTTCCGCCTGCCAACTCATTTTTCCCACCTCCCCAACCGTGCGCAGCCGGAACCAAAAGGCACCGACTCCCTGAGGGTCGCGGTCCGAGCCGCGAGCGTGAGCGAACGGCAGGCTCAATCAAAATACAACACGTCCGGCCGAATCCGTCCGTCCGCGCTGGAACACGGACCGCAGGTCATCTTGTAGTCATTCCTCAAACTGCGAACCGCATCCGGGATGGTGACCTCATCGTCGGATTTGTGTTCGGTGGCGATGGAAAGCCGCGGCTTGAATTTGGTAATGGTAGCGCGCGCGCCGGCCAGCGCCTTTACCTCCGCGCCCTCAATATCCATCTTGATGAAATCCACTCGCGGCAGCCCCAGCTCGCTGACAATCTTGTCGATGGTGGTGAGCTGCGCCTCCACATCGCTATGCGAGCCCTCCGGGCGCAGCACCACGCTGTTCGCGGCGAAATTGGAATCGCTGACGTTCAGGCGCAGTTTTCCTTCTGAATCCCACACGCCTTTGGGATACACGATCACGCGATGAGCGGCAATGGGCTGCGCCAGATTCCGCCGCAGGCACTCCACCGCCGGCGGCGAAATTTCGATGGATACCACCAGCTTCGCGCCCGCCCGCAAAGCCTCCCGCGTAAAGTCTCCGTCGCTTGCGCCGCAATCCAGCACGATGTCGCCGGGACGCACGAAGTGCGGCTTCGTTCCATAGATATGCGCTTCCATCTCAGCCAGGTTGAAAGGCAGTACGTAGCGGTTCCCTTTGGGAATCCAAAAAAGGCCTTTCGGAGTATCCCAGAGCTCCAGCCCGCCGTCCTTCGATACAAACCTGCTGGCGCGCAGGATTCGATCCTTCGCCGTTCGCAGCGCGTCCTCATGATCCTGCCAGTGGATGGCGTGCGTGAACGGACAAACCGGGCTGCGTCCGGTAAGCGCCCAGGTGGCGTAGCGAAATTGGGGCCACGCCGCATAAGCGGTGAGCAGCAGCGCCGCGGCTAACAAAAGAAAGAGGAAAGCCCGGGATCGGATTCGGGATGCCATGCGTTATAGTTAGAGTAACCTGTTCGTAAATATTTTGAAGCTTTTTGCGGTTGGTACGCGTATCTCAAGTAGGTATTCTAATCAATGCATCCCTCTAAAATTCAGGTAGTGGAAGCGGAAGCCGCCGCGCCGGAGGCCAGTTCCGCCGGGACTTATACCGGTGGCTATAAGGTATTCAACCGGATTGTGGACTGGATCACCAGTGAGCGCATGCAGCTCCTCAACATCACCGAGCGGATCAACGAAATCGTGCGCAAGAGCGGCATTCGCGACGGCCTGGTGCATCTGCAGTCGTTGCACACGACGTCTGGAGTGTTTCTCAATGAGTGGCAGGATGCCCTTATTCACGATGTGAAGCGGTTCCTCGAAGAAGTGGCGGATCGAAATCAATATTATCGCCACAATGATCCTGAGTACTCCGATTGCGAGCGCAAAAACGCGGATTCGCATCTGCGCGGCATGCTGATGGGCCAAACGCTCTGCCTGCAGGTAAGAAACGCCTCGGTGCTTCTGGGCACCTGGCAGAGCATCATCTTCGCTGAATTCGACGGCCCGCGCAGCCGGTCCCTGGCAGTTCAGATTTCGGGCGTCTGAACTCGGATGCCGCGGTACTTCACGCTCCAGCAAGCTGAAAGGCTGCTTCCCGAAGTGGAGTTCACCATCCGGGAAGCGATTTGCCACAAGTCCGACTTTCAACAGGCCGAAGAGGAATGGCAGGTTTTTGCGGCCCGCGTCACCATGCTGGGTGGAGTGCGTGTGGACCATGCGCAAGTCATGGATCTCAAGCGCCGCCGGGAATCTGCCGCGCGGCTGCTCAAGGAAGCTGTCGAGAAGATCCAGGAATACGGTTGCGTGGTGAAGGATCTGGACATCGGCTTGATCGACTTCCCTACGCTGTTCCGCGGTGAAGAGGTTTACCTGTGCTGGAAGCTGGGCGAATCCGGCATTGGATTTTGGCACGGCGTCCAGGAAGGATTCCGCGGGCGGAAGCCCATCGATGCGGAGTTTCTGGCGGAACATCGGGGCGAATAGAGCCGCGAATGAACGCGAATGAACGAGGCTGCGCAGATGGTTTTATTTGCGTGCATTCGCGTTCATTCGCGGCCTCAAAACAAGCGATACAATCGAACGTGGAGAAGCTGCACTCAACCCCCGCCTGGGAAGAAATTCAGCGAAAGTTCTTCGAAACAGGCGACCCTGCGCCTGTTCTGGCCGGCCTGACCGGTCTCATCGATGACGTGGCCCTTCAGGCCTACCAGGCTTCGCTCCAGCCCGGCTTTGCGGATTCCATTTCGATGTTGGCGGTGGGCGGCTACGGAAGGCGCGAGCTGTTCCCCTACTCCGATGTGGACATCCTGATCCTGATGGACCGCGAATCCCCGGCGGCCGAGTTGAAGGACGCGCTCTCTGAATTCGTCCGCCTGCTGTGGGATTCTGGGATACGGCTGAGCCACTCCGTCCGCACCATCGCCGAATGCACGGAGCTGCGTGAACAAAATATCGAGCTGAACATCAGCCTGCTGGATCGCCGGCTACTGGGCGGATCAAACCAGCTCTACGGCAAGCTGGAGTCGAAGCTGGCGGCGTTTCACCAACGCCAGTCGCGGAACCTGGCGCAGCACCTGGCCCGCCTGGCGCGCGCCCGTCACCGGAAATATCAGGACACTTTCTATCACCTGGAGCCGGACATCAAAGAGACGCCCGGCGGCTTGCGCGATCTGCACCTGGTTCGCTGGCTCTCGAAGCTTCGCAACTTCAACCTTTCGGCATCCGCGCCTCTGGCCGCTCCCGCCCGCTTCCTCAATTCGCTGCGCTGCTTCCTGCACTATGGCGCCGGCCGCGATCAAAACCTGCTGAGCTTTGAGGCGCAGGAAGAGATGACTCTCAAGGCCGTCACGCCCATCCATTCGCCGGCGGAATTCATGCGCGAATACTTTCGCAATGCACGCATCATCGATAGCGAGGCGCGCCGGGCGCTCGATTCCACCGAAAGGAGCGAAAGCTCCCTGCTCCATCAATTCCGTGACTGGCGCTCGCGCCTATCCAACTCCGATTTCACGGTCTCGCACGAGCGTGTGTTCCTGCGCACGCCCGCGCAACTTGAAAAAGATCCCGGCCTGGCCCTGCGGCTGTTCGAATTTGTAGCGCGTCACGGCGTTCCGCTGGCGGCCGAGACGGAGCGGCGCCTGGAGGAGAATCGGCACGCCTTCGCGCGTTACTCCGAGACGCAGCAGCATTTATGGACGACATTACGCGGCATTCTGGAACTGCCCCACGCCGCCATGGCTCTGCGCGCCATGCATTACACCAGCCTGGTGCAGGCGCTGTTCCCGGAGTGGGAAAACATCACCTGCTTAGTGGTTCCGGATTATTATCATCGATACACTGTCGACGAGCACACCCTGGTAAGCATCGAAAGGCTGGCCGAACTCGCTCACACCAAAGATCCCGCCCACCTGCGATTCGCGGAAATCCTTTCTGAAATTGAGGATCAGGCCCTGCTGCGCTTCGCCCTGCTGTTCCACGACGCCGGCAAGGGAGACCCGAGCGGCGATCACTCCCGGCGCTCCGTAGAGCTGGCGCGGCAGGCCATGCGGCGAATTCAAATGCCGGCCGAAGACCGGCTCAAAGTTGAATTTCTGATCGAACACCACCTGGATCTGTCGGCGGTGATGAATTCCCGCGACCTGCACGATCCCGCCACCGCCCGTCTGCTGGCGGAACGCATCGGCACCCTCGAACAGCTCAAGCTGCTGGCCGTTCTCACTTACGCCGACATCTCCGCCGTCAATCCCGCGGCCATGACTCCGTGGCGGCTGGATCAACTCTGGCAAACCTATCGCGTCACTCATCAGGAGCTGGTGCGTGAGCTGGAAACGGGCCGCATTCAGGAAGTCCCCAAGGATCTCCCGGAAATGGCGGCTTTCATCAAAGGCTTTCCAACGCGCTATCTGCGCACCCACACGCCCGCTGAGATCCAGGCGCACATTCAGCTCAAGGAGCAGAGCCGTCCCACCGGCGCGGCGGTGTGCATCCAGCGGCTGGCCGGCGTCTACCTGGCCACCATCGTCGCGCGCGACCGGCCGGCTCTATTCAGTTCGCTCGCGGGGGCGCTTTCCAGTTTCGGAATGGACATCCTCAAAGCGGAGGCCTTCGCCAACACCGAAGGCCTGATTCTGGACACATTCGTATTCGCGGATCCGAAGCGCACCTTAGACCTGAATTCGCAGGAGATCGAACGCCTGGAGCAGAGCCTGGAGCGCGCCGCGCTGGGAAAGCTGAACGTGGAGCAGCTGCTCAAGGCGCGTCCTGCGCCCCCCAAACCAAAGCGGCGCTTAGAGCCCAGTGTCCACTTCGATTCCGAAGCGTGCGAGTCGGCTACGTTGGTGGAAATTATCGCCGAAGACCGCCCCGGACTGCTCTACGATCTGGCCGCGACATTCTCCTCGGCGGCATGCAATATCGACGTAGTACTGATCGACACGGAGGGCCACAAAGCCATCGATGTTTTTTACGTGGGCTCGGACGGAAAAAAGCTCAGTCCAGACCTGGAGGGCGTGCTGGAGAGGAAACTCCTAGCAGCGCTGTAGCGCACGGTGGGGCGGACCCCCTGGTCCGCGCGGGTCCCCCTGGACCCGCTCTTCGATTTTGATGACATTTTAAGCCGACGTGGGCGTCGGCTGCGGACCAGGGGGTCCGCCCCACGTCGTTAAATGTCGTAATACAACGCGAATTCGTAGGGATGCGGCCGCAGCCGGATAGCATCCGCCTCATTCTTGCGCTTGTAGTCGATGAAGGTCTCGATCAGGTCTTCACTGAACACGTCGCCCTTGAGCATGAAGTCGTGATCTTCCTCAAGACAAGTGAGGGCCTCTTCGAGCGATGCCGGCATGGATGGAACGCTCTTCATCTCTTCCGGCGACAGATCGTAAATGTCTTTATCCAGCGGTTCACCCGGTTCAAGTTTGTTCAGCACGCCGTCCAAGCCCGCCATCATCATCGCGGCGAACGCGAGATACGGGTTGGCAGCCGGATCGGGCGGGCGGAATTCCACGCGCTTGGCCTTGGGGCTGGCTGAATACATGGGAATGCGGCAAGCCGCGGAACGGTTGCGCCGAGAGTAAGCCAGATTCACCGGAGCTTCGTAGCCCGGCACCAGCCGCTTGTAACTATTGGTGGTGGGCGCGATGATGGCCGAGAGCGCCCGCGCATGTTTCAGCAGGCCGCCGATATAATTCAGCGCCATGCCACTCAATCCCGCGTATCCGTCGCCCGCGAATAATGGTTTGCCACCCTTCCAAAGGCTCTGGTGCGTGTGCATTCCGCTGCCGTTGTCGGCGAACAGAGGCTTGGGCATGAAGGTGACCGTTTTACCAGCCAACTGCGCCACGTTGCGGACTATGTATTTGTACGTCATCATGTTGTCCGCGGATTTTACCAAGGTGTCGAATCGTTGATCGATTTCGCATTGCCCGCCGGTGGCCACTTCGTGGTGATGGCACTCGATGTGCAACCCGCACCGGATCATGGTCTGGACCATCGCGCCGCGCAGGTTCTGATAGTGATCCGTGGGCGGCACCGGGAAGTAACCTTCCTTGTAGCGCGGGCGGTAACCCAGGTTGTCGCCCTCGCGGCCGGAGTTCCAGCGGCCCTCTTCGGCGTCGATGAAATAGAACCCGGAGTGCTGATTCTGATCGAAGCGCACGTTATCGAAAATGAAGAACTCCGCTTCCGCGCCGAAGTAGGCCGTGTCGCCCACGCCGCTGTTCTTCAGGTACAACTCCGCTTTGCGTGCGATCCAGCGCGGGTCGCGATTGTAATTCTGGCGCGTGATGGGATCCACCACGTCGCACACCATCACCAGCGTGGGGATTTCGTAGAAAGGATCGATGAAAGCCGTGGATGCATCCGGCATCAACAGCATGTCGCTCTCATTAATGGCCGCCCAACCCCGTATGCTGGAGCCGTCCATTCCGTAGCCATCCTGGAACGATTCCTCGCTCAGTTCCGTGATGGGATAAGACACGTGATGCTGCAGGCCCGGAATATCTGAAAATCGCAGATCGAGCTGCTTCACCTGATTCTTCTTGGCGAACTCCAACACTTCTTTGGGACTCATCTAACCTCCTGGGATTTGGAAAACGATAACTGGGGGAACCCCCTACAATAGCGCAAATCCACCCCAGCGGAGCATCCAAATTTTTGATGGAGGGTATAAACGGGGCGCAAGAAGCGAAGCCGCCCCCGAAGGGACGGCTCTCTGTTTAAGTAACGCGGGAACTGAGCTTAAGAAACGGACTTGCGCTTCCGGGCCGCGGCGGCTCCGGCCAGCAGAGTTCCGAACAGGAACACGCATAGCAGCAGGCTGGAGGGTTCTGGAACTGTGGATGTCGCAGGCGTCGCCAGGAATTCCGTCACCGGGGAATTGAAGATCTCTGCCAGACAAGGAGAACCGCCAAAGCACGCGGACGTGTCGGTGGCAGAATTAGGGAGGGTCACCGCGTCAACGAAGAAGGATGTGTCGGTCCCCGGATTCGTATCGGTAACCAGCAGATCCCCACCCGTATAAAGAAACGGTGTCGTAAAGCTGATCACGTAGAACGGGTTCGGCCCGGCTCCCCCGATAAAAGAATTCGCAGGAATCACCAGCGATGGATTGTCGTAAACGGTTACGCCGTCCGAGGCGATGTTATTCGCGGGCGTCTCGTTTAACGAGCCGATAGGATTTAAAGAGCCACTGAGTTCCAGGCTGAATGCGCCGATTGTTGTGGGTGAGGTAATGCTGGGAACCCCACCGGGAAGGCGAAGTCCAATGCCGGTGATGTCCTCGCCTACTAGCGAAGTTAATTGCGAGGCAGCGGTGTCCCATTGAAAGGTGATGCCCGTTGCGGATCCGTTGCCGAACACGCCGAACTGTTCTGTGCCGCCATTAGCACTCGCGTTGGCGTTTGGCGCTACAACCGTGTCAGCGTGCGCGCCAACGGCGCCGGCCATCAAAAGTACGGCAATCCAGGTAGTGTTTTTGTATCGATCCATCGCGTTCTCCTAAGTGTAAATGATAGACAGCGGTCGCCGCGGATTTCGATCACTTTTTTTACCGCACGTACCGGAAAAAGTACCAGTACCGTGCCCGCGCCATGTGACCCGGCTAGTTAGACTCCTGCTATGTTTATGGAATGCGAAGGTTTACCACGCTGCTGGCTTTTGCAATGTGTGCCGGGGCTCAAAACAAAGGCATCCTGCTCGAAGACCTCACCTGGCAGGAAGCGGAGAAGGTTCTCACTCCGGAAACGATCGTCGTTATTCCCATCGGCGCGGAATCCAAGGAGCACGGGCCGCACCTCAAGCTGAAAAACGATTTTGTCATGGTGGAATACCTGAAGCGTGAAGTGCTGAAGAGCGCCAATGTGGTAGTGGCGCCAACCGTCAATTATCATTACTATCCGGCTTTCGGCGAGTATCCAGGTTCCACTACGCTGCGCCTCGAGACTGCGCGGGACGTGCTGGTGGATATCTGCCGCAGCCTGGCGCGCTACGGTCCGCGGCGCTTTTACGCGCTGAACACCGGAGTCTCCACCATTCGCGCGCTGCGCCTGTCCAAAGACGTGCTGGCCGAAGACCACATCCTGTTCCGCTACACCGACATTCTGCACGTGGCCGAATCCGCCGAAAAACAGGTGAAGCAGGAAGAAGGCGGGACGCATGCCGACGAAATCGAAACGTCCATGATGTTGTACATCGCGCCGGAGACGGTTGATATGTCCAAGGCCGTGAAAGATTATCATCCATCGCCGAAAGGCGGCCTGACGCGCAATCCAAACGGCGAAGGCGCCTACTCGGCATCCGGAGTTTATGGCGACGCAACGCTGGCCACGCGCAAGAAAGGCGAGATCATGGTGCGCGCCACCGTGGAAGGCATCCTGAAAGAGATCGATGCTCTGCGCCTCGAAAAATGAGCAGCCCCCGCCTGGCGTACCTGGTGAGCCAGTATCCCGCCGCCAGCCACACCTTCATCCTGCGGGAAATTCTTGAACTGCGGCGCCTGGGCTTCGACATTCACGTGGCCTCAATCCGCTCACCGGATCGGCCTTTCGATCGGCTGGCCCCAGACGAGCAGCAGGAACAGCGTGCGGCTTTTTACGTCAAGCCACAAGGCCCCGTTGGAATAATGGCCGCGAATCTTGGGATGTTTCTGAAGCGGCCTGTCTCCTATTTGAGCGCCGTCGCCTACAGCCTGCGCCTGGCCGGGCTGAACGTGCGAGCGGTATTGTTCAATCTCGCGTATCTGGCGGAAGCAGCCGTAGTGGTGGATTGGATGCGCCGCCAGCGCCTGTCGCACGTCCACATGCATTTCACTTCCACCGTGGGATTGCTGGCCGCGCGTCTTGCGCCCCTGCGCACCTCGGCCACCATCCACGGCTCGGACGAGTTTATGGATCCGCGCGGCTTCTATCTGGCCGAAAAAATCAGCGCCTTCGATTTGCTGTGCACCATCAGCGAATACGGCCGCAGCCAATTGATGCGCTTCTCCGATCAATCACAATGGGCCAAATTCCGCGTCGCGCGCCTGGGCGTAGATCCGGCGCTCTATACGCCGCGCCCGTTCCGCGAGAACCCGGCGCCGTTCGAGATCCTCTTCGTGGGAAGGCTGGTACCAGTGAAAGGTCTGACCATTTTGGTGGATGCGTTGGACCGTCTGGCGCGCCAGGGCCGCTCCGTCCGCTTGCGCATCGCGGGCGACGGCCCGGAGCGCGCGGCTTTAGAGCGCCGCGTGACCGAGCGCGGTCTCAATCCGCAGATCATCTTCGAAGGCTGGCAGAACCCCGAGGCCGTTCGCGCTCTCTACCGCCAGGCCGACGTTTTCGTGCTGCCCAGCTTCGCCGAAGGCATTCCGGTGGTGCTGATGGAAGCCATGGCCATGGAAATCCCCTGCGTAGCGTCGCGCATCACCGGCATTCCCGAATTGATCCGTGATTCGACGGATGGTCTGCTGGTCACCCCATCGAGCGAGGAAGAGCTGGCCCAGGCCATGGCGCGCCTGATGGACGATCCCAAATTGAGAATGCAGCTCGGAAAATCCGCACGGCAGCAAATTCTCGACAATTACGATCTCCGCCGCAACATCGCCCAGCTCGGTTCTATTTTCCGCGAGTTCCTCCAGTAGGATGAGCAAGAAAGATGATAGGCTGTTCCTCATGACAAATGGATCGAACGATCGGCGTGGATTTCTTCGCGGCTTAACGGCCGCTTCCGGATTGGCGGCAGCCGCGGCGGCGCCCGGCCAGGCGCAAACCAGCGCGTCGGGCGAGCGTAGCTACCTTCCCGGCTATGCGCGCACGCAACAATATAAATCGCTAAAGCAATCCAGCTTCGACACCACCGGCGGCAATCGCGATTATTGGCCTATCGCCGCGGGCGGAGTGCGCGAAGTGTTCAACGCCACCGGACCCGGCGTCATCACGCACATCTGGTTCACCATTGCGGCGCGCAGCGATCATCACCTGAAAGAAATTATTCTGCGTGGATATTGGGACGGCAACTCCAAGCCCAGCGTGGAAGTCCCCGTTGGCGATTTCTTCGGTTTGAACCTGGGAGAGTATGTCATCTACGAATCCGCCTACCTGGCGTGCTCGCCCGGCAAATCGCTGAATTGCTACTTCGCCATGCCGTATAAGAAATCCGCGCGCTTCACCGTCACGAACGAGAGCAAGGAATCGATCGGCGCATTTTATTCGAACATCGATTATCAGAATGTCCCCAACCTTCCTTCGGACGCCCTCTATTTCCACGCGCAGTATAGACAAGCAGCGCCGTGCGTTCCAGTTACCGGCGAGGCCGCCAAGCTGAATCCCAATGGCGAGCGCAATTATGTTTTCGCCGAGACGCGCGGGCGCGGACACTTGATGGGCGTTACACTCGGCGTGCTGCAAAATGCGGAAGGCTGGTGGGGCGAGGGCGACGAAATGATTTTTGTCGACGACGAATCGAAGCCCTTGATCAACGGCACAGGATCGGAAGACTATTTCCTGGGCAGTTGGGATTTCGGCGGCGAGCACGGGGCCATCCCGTTCGGTCACCGCCAATACGGCGCGCCGCTGATCGAAGCTGCTGAGCACACCGGCGGGCGTTATTGCTGCTACCGTTGGCACGGCGACAATCCGGTGACTTTCGACCGTTATCTCCGGCACACCATCGAGCACGGCCATGCCAACGACCGCGGCGATAACTTCTTCTCCGCGTGTTATTGGTATCAGTCCGAGCCATACACCAATTTTCCGGCGATGCCGGCGGTGGCCGAACGCATCCCGAGAGTAGTCACGGCCCGCTGAGAAATTCCGTAAAGAAACTGGTTGGCAGGCTAAGTGGGGCAGGCGCTTCCGCCTGCCAACGCTGCAGTCCTGCCATAAAGCGCGACCATGGCCTTCGTCGCATCGATCACCTTCTGCCGCAGCGATTCCGGCTCCAGAACTTCGGCCTGGCCCCCAAAGCTGAGCGCGAACTGGCAGGCTTCCTCCTCCACGTCGAAACGAATGGTCAGCGTGGACCAGCCCTGCGCGTCCGGCGCTTCACTCCGCTCCACGCGCGAAGCTCTGGCGCGATAGCCGATCCAGCGCGCGGCATCCGGACCAATTCGGATCTTCGCGTAGAAGCGCGGCAGCCCGGCCTGAAATTCCGCGGCCGATTGCTGCCAGTAGCTGGCCAAATCGAAATCGGCTGGCCGCGCGCAAGGCTGCTCCGTCACGCGCGCTTCACTGATCCTCGAAACTCGATAAGTGCGCGCAGCGCCCTCCACCGCCGCTACCAGATACCACACGCTGCCCTTTGCCACTAATCCTAACGGATCCGCCAACCGCTCCGACGGCTCGCATCCGGCGCGCTCATAGAGGAACTGCAGTTGCCGCTCCTGCCAGATGGCTTCCTGCAGCACCGGCAGCGTGGCGACATTTTCCGGAGAATTGCGCCATCCGGCGGTGTCGATGTGGATGCGCTGCCGCGCATATTCGGCATCCCGCCGCGACATGGAGGGCAGCGCGGCAAGCAGCTTGATCAGCGCGCCCTCGGAAGCCTGGTGCAGCCCCAGATCAGTCAGCAGCTGCGTGGGCTTGGTGAGAAACAATGTCAGAATCTCGGAATGGTTGAGCCCGGTCAGATTGGTTTTGTAGGCTTCCATCAAGCCCCAGCCGCCGCCGTTCCCGCGTTCAGCCAGCACCGGAACTCCGGCGGAGCAGAGAGCGTCCATGTCGCGATGAATGGTTCGCTCAGAAACTTCCAGCCGCTTGGCCAGCTCACGCGCCGTGGTCCGGCGATTCACCTGGAGCAGCAGCAGGATGGAAACCAATCGGTCGGCACGCATGAAAGCAATGTATCAAAGTAGCCCCGCGCGTAAGCAAGGGGACAAAATTCAAAACTCCAGTCCCCGCACCACCCCGGCGACTCCACGCTTCGCATCCGGCAGCACCGCGTAATCCACAGCAACTTTATAGGAACCTTGCGCCCCGCACGCGAATTCATGCTTCATTTCATCGGAGTGCTTGATCAGCACGCGGTCCGGATCCGGGATTTCGAAAATCATGGCGGTCTTACCCACCAGCACATGAAAGCGCGCCGTTTTTCCGCTGCAATCCAGGCGCTGGGCAGTGCCTTCCACCCGGCTCATTTTGTCTTCCTTCTCCACAAACGGATTGGCCGCCGGCGGATCCGGCTCAACCACCTGGAATTCGTTTCGCGCGGGGGCGCGCCGAATTCGAGGAACCGCCTCTTGGCCCGGAGCAGCCGTCTGCGCCACCATCTTTTTCGGATCCAGCGCTTCCAGGATGGCGCGCGCACGCTCCATCTGCTCCGGGGTCTTGGCCCACTTCTTGGCGAGTTCGGCGTTGGCCCGGGCATTCCCTTTATCACCGGTCTCGAAATACGCGAAGGCCAGCGCGGCGAAAAGCCACTGGGCCTGCTCGGCATCCACCTTCTTTATTTGACCGAGTTGCGCGATCGCTTGCGGATAATCGCGCGTGTTCACCAGCATCAGTCCAAACTGGAGCCGCGCCTCCGGATAGTCCGGCTTCAGCTCCAACGCTCTTTGAAAGGCCGGGCTCGCGTTTTTTGCCGCATCGCTGCCATAGCGCGAGAGCATCGCGTAGTCGTAGCACATCTGGGCATTCTTGGTTCCAGCGGCCAGGGCCTTTTGAAAATGGACGCGCGCGGCCTGGCTGTCCCCGGATTGCCATGCCAGATACCCGAGCGACTCCTCGACATCCGGCTTATCCGGATTGCTCGCGGCCAATTGTTGGTAAGCGCTGAGAGCCTCCTTCGGCCGGTGCGTTATGGCCAGCAGGTCCGCCAGCACCATGCCGGATTCGAAAGCGGATGCATCGGAAACATCAGGATCCTCGGCCGATTTTTCCAGCTTGATATCGTAGACGGCGCGATAAAACCGGTCGCGTCTCAGGTATTGGCGCAGTTCCATCTCCACATCCGCCAGCCGCCTGCCGAACACGGTCCAACAAGCTTCGTCTGCTGTCTTTCCGGAGCTTGCCGCCGCCAGAAAAGTGGCGAACTTGGGGCGGTAAGCGGGCGAAAAATACAGCATGTGGGTTAAAGCCCAGCTTTCGGCGTAAAACATGCCTGCGTGGTTGCGTTCGTTGTAGAGCGGGGACCTGCGATCGGCGGAAGTCAGAACATCCAGCGGAATCCATTTGTTGGTCAGCAGCATTTGCGAGCGGCCAGGAATTATATCGCCGACCACTGCCTTTTTACCCACCGGCGTAAGCGTGGAATAGAGTTCGGCCAGGCCTTCGTTCAGCCAGGGAGGGGGATTCAAGCCGGCGTGCTCGATCACCAGGTGCGTGTATTCGTGAATGGCCACCGGATAATGTTCGCTGGCGATGTCCTGCATCACGATATAGTCGCGATTCTTCCCGTGCGTATAGTAGGCGATCGCGAATTCATTGATGCGGTACGGCTGGTATTGTGTTTCTCCGCGAAACGCAACGATACGTACCGGAAATTCCGAAACGTGTTTAGATTCGGAAGCCTCCAGGAAAAAACTGCGGACTTGTTCGAAATAGAGAATGGCCTCGCGGCCCTTTCTTTCGCCGGCGGTGGTGTAGAGTTCGAAATGAGGAGTGGCGAGTTTTATCCATTGGTCAGCCGCGGCGAGGCAACCCTGGAGAGAAAAGACTAGAATTGCGCACAAAAGACAGTAACGCCTCGACATTAAACGGCTCCGGTGATTTAGTCGAGCATAACATTTCTCGCCATGCAACGCCGTTGGATGCCCAATTGCACAGTCCAAGAGCATGTCACCTTTTCTGTCGGCCATGTTGGCCTTCGGGCTGTCATGCGTGATTGCGCACGCGGCGGCGCTGGTACCGGTCCCGACCCTGCAGCCACCCACCCTGCCAGCGGCTGGGCTGGAGCCGAACCACGGGCAGGCGAACGCGGGGACCCTATTCCTTAGCCCCGGAAACACCAGCATGGCGGTCACGGCCCAGTCGGTTTTGTACTCGCCCCTGGGCGCGTCGCTCAGCCTGGTAGCGAGTAATCCCAACCCAACAGTGAGTTTTTCCGACCCGTTGCCCGGTGTGGCCAACACCTACACCGGCGCGGACTCGCAGAAATGGGTCACCGCCGTTCCGCGATACTCTACGGCAATTCTGGCCGCGGTCTATCCAGGGATCAAGGCTCAATACACCATCGGCGCCGAGGGCGGGCTGGTGCTGAACCTGTTGTGTCAGGCCGGAGTGGACCCGAAGGCGATTACGTTCCAAGTCGCGCAAGCCGTGCAACTTGTAAAGATGTCCGATGGATCGTTGACTGTGGAACTTGGATCAGGCGAGTACGCTCCGACGCTGCTCTATGCGCCTCCGTCCGCGTTTCAAACAACCGCGTCAGGGCAGGTGAACCGAAGCGTGAGTTTCGCGGTGCAGTCGACAAACCTGTTCGGCCTGGTTCTCCAGGGATTGGATCAGACTCTTCCCTTGCAGATCGCTCTGAACCTGGGAATTGCAACCGGTCCCGTCCCGAACTTTCCTCCGACGGAAACGCAGCTCACGGTGGATTCCGCCGGCAATACCTTCATTTCCAAGACAATCCCCGACGCCGCCGGAAAAGCTGGGCCATTTCCAGCCACCGCCGGGGAAGGATGCGGCACCGACGTCTTCGGTGGGCCACTCCCCTGCTCGGACGTGGCTGTCTACAAGTACTCCGCGGCCGGAGTGCTGATCTTCGTCACGTATTTGGCCGGCGAAGCTCAGGAGTCCTCTGGATTTGTAGGACTCGCACCGGACGGCACACTGGTGGTAGCAGGCACTACGGACTCCGCCGATTTTCCGGTAACTGCGGGCGTTTTTCAGCCGGCTTACGGAGGACCTCCGGCAGTACCCGACCCCGATGATGGCCCCTTCGGGGGCGACTTTTTTGCTGCGCGCCTGGACTCGGCAACGGGGCTTTTGCTGGCTTCCACCTTCCTTGGTGGCCCGAACGTCGACACTATGGGAACCGCCTGGGCACCGATGGATCGTTGTACTTCCTGCCGGAGTTCTTAGGAACCTTTAGCACCCAAATGCCAGTCACCAAGGGATCGCTGCTGGCGGCGTGCGAGAGCGATCCGTGCCAAAACGGTTATGCTGCGCGCCTCAGTCCGGAGTTGGACACACTGATTTATGGAACTTATCTTCCCGGTATGACACAAGCTACCGCAGAGTTAAATTCCGACGGCAGCGTCTACTATGCCGGGACTGCCACCACCGGCTTTCCGACTACTCCCGGAGCTTACCAACCGACGAACGCGGGTGCCTACGACGGCATCCTCGTGCGGCTGGACCCCACGGGCAGCCGTCTCCTGTTCGCCACTTACTTCGGAGGCCCGAACACCGACTGGATTCTCGAAATTGCATTGGCTCCTGACGGCAGCGTGTGGGCCGTGGTGTATTCGTTTGTGCAATGTTGCTTGAATATCCAGAACCAACTAATCCACCTGGATGCCAACGGTGCGCGGTTGCTGGCGAACCAGCCGATTGAAATCGACGACATGGTGGTAGACTCCTCCGGCGATCTGGTTATTACGGCGGTTGGAAACTTCACAGCATCGCCCGACGCAATCCTCACCAGTTCGTGTGGCGGCGGCGCCTACGTTGTCCTGAGCCCCAGCGGCGAGCAACTGTTCGCGACCTATCTTCCCACCTACGCTAGTTTCGATGGACTGAGTGCGCAGGGCACCCCCATTCTGGTGGGTCCAAACGGCCGGTTCGAGGTTGTGCAAGGCCAATCGATGGGACCCTACGCCGGATGCGTGGTGGATGCGGCCAGCTTCACGAACCAGGGAAGCATCTCGCCCGGCGCGATCGTCACCTTGTTTGGTAGTGCGCTGGGACCGAGCTCGGGAGTCGGATTCCAATTGGTGAACGGACAGCTGCTGACCTCTCTGGGGGGCACCCAGGTGCTGGTGAACGGGGAACCGACACCAATGTTGTACTCATCGTACGGGCAGTTGAACGTGATTCTCCCTTATTCTTTGGCCGTAGGGACCGAGCCCACGATACAGGTACTGAGCAATCGAATACCATCCAATCAACTGTCCAGTTGGAACGTCGACAAGGCTGGGATTTCGCTGTTTCGCGTGGGGAATGCCGCGGCCGCACTGAACCAGGACGGCACGCCGAACTCACCGCAGAATCCGGCACAGCCGGGATCTACGGTAATGTTGTTCGGGACAGGCGGCGGCCAGACTGTTCCACCGAGTGTCGCCGGCGAGGTGACGCCATTGGGTTTGCGTCCACTGGTGTCCATTCCTCAAGTCCAAATAACCGACGGGCCGACGCTGAGCGTCGAGTACGCCGGCGCTGCGCCAGGTCTGCTGTCGGGAGTCACGCAAATCAATATCACTTTGCCTGGCGTGATTCCGGTTGTGTCCGGTTATCCGGCGGGAACGCTGCCGTTGGAGGTGTGGGTGAATGGCACCGATTTCAATGCAGGCTATGTGACGATATCGGTAGCAGCCCACTGAGGCTCCTGGGAACCTCTCGTCAATTCGCACCTCGTTTGCATCCAACGCCTGGCTCCGAAACTACGTCATACCCTCCAGTGGACTGATGCCATCCCGGCTAAAGCTGTGCCTCGTCGTTCTTTGTACCCATCAGTGGCTCCAGGCCCAAACTACTCCGGATGCTCCGCCCGATGCGGCGAAACAACCCGGCAGCATTGCCGGAACGGTCCGCAGCGATTTCGACGGACAGCCGCTGCGCCGCGCGCAAGTGGTGCTCAGTCCGGCTGACTCCGGAGGCAGTTCGCTGGCCCAAACCACCGACGATCTGGGAAAGTTCTCGTTCCCCAAGGTCGTCCCGGGAACCTATTCAGTCAGCGTGCAGCGCGACGGTTATCTGAAGCAAACTGCTGGGCGCATCGGCGCGTATAAAATGCCGCCTATTTTTCTGATCCAGCCCGGACAGGACGTGGGCTCCTTCGATTTCCGAATGGTTCCCTCTGGAGTAATCAGCGGCAAAGTGAAATTCGACGACGCTGAGCCAGCCGTGAATGTAGCCATTCAGCTCTATCGCGAATACCATCGCCGCGGCCGCCATGGCTGGGAGGTGGCGGCTTCTTCAATGACCAATGATCGCGGCGAGTATCGCGTGTATGGCCTGGAGCCGGGATCGTATTACGTCGCAGCTTTATATCAATCCCCGCGGCTCCCCCCCAACGCTGAGGAACAACGCCGCACCGACGCTTCCGGAAAGCCGCGCGAAGAAATGTCCTACGCCGTGACATTTTATCCCGAGGTGCAGAAGCTTTCGGACGCTGTCGCAGTGCACCTGTTGGCCGGGCAGGAAGTCCTGAGCATCGATATTTTTCTCACGCTGGTCCACACCGTCCGCATCCAAGGCCGCGTGATCAGCGCGCTGAGCGGGACCGTGGTGGAGGGTCCCAGTATCACTTTGCGCTGGAACGACGCGGAAAACACAGCTTCCGTCTCGGCCCCGGTGGACGTTACTTTCGACAAGAATCATAACTTCGAGATTAAAGGCGTAACACCCGGCCCCTACGTCATCCTGACCACTGGAACCGACGACGGAAAAACGCTGAGCGCGCGTACCGCCATCTCGGTTGGCGATGCCGATCAGGAAGCGTTATCCATCGTCATCGGGCCGCAACAGAATTGGAAAGGGAAGATCGTCATCGATGGGGATGAGTCCATTAAGCTCCCCGGCTTCGGTGTAGAACTCCGGCCTCGCCGCGCCACAGCTTCACCTGTTCGTGCCTACCTGGAAAAAGATCTCACCTTCACCATTCCTTTTCTCCCGCAGGAGACCTACGATCTGGAGCTTCTCAACGCGCCCGAAGACACTTATCTGGAGGCGGTCCGAGTGGGCAAGAATGATCACCTGGCCACAGGCCTCGAAGCAGAGCCAGGAGCAGAGCCGCAAGAGATGGAAGTGGTGTTGAGCACGCGCGGCGGCAAAGTGCTGGGCAGGGCCGTGACTGCGGCCGATTCCAATACCGTGGCCACCGGCTCGAGCGTGCTGCTGATTCCCGATCCGCCCTACGGCCGGACCCAAGCCTACAGACTCGCCTATGCCGATGAATACGGGAATTTTCTCATCCACGGAGTTGCTCCCGGCAACTATATCGCCGTAGCGTGGTTCGATCAGCCGCCCTGCGAAGTTTATAACCCGGACGATCTGGCGGCGTGCAAGGCGCAAGGCGTGAAACTGACGATATCGGACGACGCCCTGGAGAGCATCCAGCTAACCGCGCGATGAAGGTGGGGCAGGCGCTTCCGCCTGCCAACCCAATGTCGGCTAACTCAAGCTTTCCCCGCTACTTGCCGATAGATCGGGAGGTGCCATCCAAAAGCCAGCAGCTCGGCGCAGTTGCGGATCTCGATATCCAGCGGGATGCGGACATCGCCCGGCGGACTGTCCCTGGTATTTGGGCCAGCCTGGGTACCGTACAGTTTGTGCTGCTGGCCGGAACATTCTTCGTCCAGCACGCGTTCGGCGCTTCAATCTTCGCCGTTCTTACCATGGCCGCGTGCCTGACACGCCTGTTCCTGGTGCTCCGCAAGAGTGACGTTTATCCGCGGCATCCCAGGCTCTGGAGAGCCGTCTTCAGCGCGTGTCTTCTGATCTTTTCGGCCGCCTGGGGCTCCATGACCGCGTTCAGCTATGTGGTCTATGGCTTCTCCAACTGGAACTCCGTACTGTTGACATTCTGCGTGGTGGGGATTGGCGCCGGGGGTTTGGTTCCCTTCACGCCGCGCATGCTGTATCTGAACCTGCACATTCTGCCTATGATGGCGCCGTGCATCGCGGCCGACCTCTATGTGGGCGGAAGCCAGGGCTACTTGCTGGCCTTCGTCATGACCGTGTACGTCGGCTTATCCCTGATTCAAGCCCGGCACCTCAACCGCGAATATTGGAAAGCGCTCAATGACCGCCGGCAACTGGTGCTGGCCATGCAGATGGCCGAGGCCGCCAATCGGGCCAAGAGCAGCTTTCTCGCGAACATGAGCCATGAGCTGCGGACGCCCATGAACGGCATCATCGGCACCACGGATCTGGCCCTCGATACCCAACTTTCCTCCGATCAGCGCGAGCTGCTGGAAACCACGCGCAGCTCCGCCGACGCCTTGCTCCGCCTGCTGGATAATGTTCTGGACCTTTCCAAGATGGAAGCGGAAAAGCTGGATCTGCAGCAGGTTCCTTTCGATTTGCATAAGCTGGTCCGCGAAACTATAAAAAGCTTTGCGCCCCAGGCTGCGCAAAAGCGGCTGGCGCTGACCCATTCCATTGCAGCCCGGGTGCCGGACCGCGTAATGGGCGATCCAGCGCGGCTGCGGCAAGTCCTGATCAATCTTCTGGGAAACGCCATCAAATTCACGGACCGGGGCGCCGTTGAGGTCCGCGTGGGTGTGGAATCCGCCAACGATCGCGCCGTTTCCCTGCAGTTCGCGGTGAAAGACACCGGCATCGGCATCGCCAAGGACCAACAGGGAATCATCTTCCAGGCATTTTCGCAGGCGGATGGGTCCATGACCCGGCGCCATGGCGGCAGCGGACTCGGGCTCACCATCTCCGCGCGCCTGGTGGAGCTGATGGGTGGCGCAATCTGGGTGGAGAGCCAGCCGGGACAAGGCAGCACGGTCCACTTCACGGCGCAATTCCGCCTGCCCGCCCAGGCAGCGTCAGTGCTAGAATTGGCCGCGAATGAACGCGAATAAACGCAAATTCTGATTCGCGTCCATTCGCGTTCATTCGCGGCCAAACCAATGCGCCACATCGCGCCTTACAGCTTCAAAGCTGCTAAGATTAGCCGCAGATGAACGCGGATAACGCTTTTTTGTCTTATCCGTGTTCATCAGCGTTCACCCGCGGCTAAAAAAAAGAAGGTCCTATGACATGCAAACGTCCTGCAATCGCTGCAACTCTGGCCCTTGGTCTCATCCAGGCCGCCCCTCCCGACACCCCACCCGTCGCCCAACGCATTGAGCACCGCGAAGAGAGGCATGGAGCCACTGTGATGGATAACTACTTCTGGCTGCGCGACAAATCCAATCCCGCGGTCATCGAATATCTGAAATCCGAGAACGCCTACACCGATGCGTTGACCAGGAGTCTGAAGCCCTTTGAAGAAGCGCTGTACACGGAAATGCTGGGCCGCATCAAGCAGACCGATCTCTCCGTGCCCAGCCGGCACGACGGGTACTTTTACTATTCGCGAACCGAAGAGGGCAAGCAATATCCCATTCAATGCCGGCGCAAAGGCAGCATGGAAGCACCTGAAGAAGTCCTGCTGGACGGCAACCAACTGGCCACCGGACACACTTACTTTGGCCTGGGCGCTTTCGCGGTCAGCGATGACACGCACCTGCTGGCCTACACCACCGACGTCACCGGCTACCGCCAGTACACTCTGCACGTGAAGGATCTGCGCACCGGCCAGACCCTTCCCGACACCGCCGAGCGCGTGACCTCGCTCGAATGGGCCTCCGACAACAAGACCCTGTTCCTGACCACCGAAGACGCCGTCACCAAACGCTCCGATCATCTCTGGCGGCACACCTTGGGCGCATCCGGGATCGATCCGGTCTACCAGGAAAAAGACGAGCTGTACACCATCTATACCAGCCGAACTCGCGACCGGAAATTCATCTTTCTTGACATCCAAAGCACCGACACAACCGAGGTCCGCTATCTGGCATCGGATCACCCCGGCGCCGATTTCCAGGTGTTCCTGCCGCGCGAAAAAAAGCACAAGTATGACGTCGACCATCGCGAGGGACTCTTTTACATCCGCTCCAACAAGGACGCCAAGAATTATCAAATTCTGACCGCGCCCGTCTCCGACCCCAGTCCCAGGAACTGGAAAGTTTTCGTGCCGCATCAGACTGACGTGCTGGTGCAGGGCGTCAATCTGTTCCAGAACTTCGCCGTGGTGCTGGAAAAATCGAAAGCGCTGAATGGAATCCGGATGCTTGATTTCCGCACCGGGAAATGGCACAGCATGAGCTTTCCGGAGCCGGTTTATTCGGCGTTTCCAGCCGGCAATCCCGAGTACGACACGCACCTCTTCCGCTACAGCTACACCAGCCTGATTACTCCCGCCAGCGTTTTCGATTACGACATGGAGACGCATAAGGCAACATTGCTCAAGCAGCAAGAGGTGCTGGGCGGCTACGATCCGAACCAGTATGTTTCCGAGCGCGCCTGGGCCACCGTCCGCGACGGAACCAAAGTGCCGTTGTCTATCGTGTACAAGAAAGGTTTCCATCGCAATGGCGCCGCGCCGCTCTTCCTGTACGCTTACGGATCCTATGGCATCGGCACGCCCGCGACATTCTCCAGCCAGCGGCTTAGCCTGCTCGATCGTGGCATGGTCTACGTCATCGCGCACATCCGCGGCGGCGACGAAATGGGCGAGACCTGGCATGACGATGGCATGCTCATGAAAAAGAAAAACACGTTCTACGATTTCGTGGACAGCGCCGAATATCTGATCAACGAAAAGTTCACTTCCAAGGATCGCCTGGTCATCCAGGGCGGCAGCGCCGGAGGTTTGCTGATAGGCGCGGTGGTGAATCTGCGTCCGGATCTGTTCCGCGCCGCGCATGCCGCGGTCCCCTTCGTGGACGTCATGAATACCATGCTCGACGCCAGCTTGCCGCTCACCGTCGGCGAATATCTGGAGTGGGGCAATCCCAATGAGCAGGCCGCGTATGACTACATGAAGTCCTACAGCCCTTACGACAACCTGGAAAAGCACGCCTATCCGGCAATGCTGGTAACCACCAGTCTCAACGACAGCCAGGTGGGCTATTGGGAGCCGGCCAAATATGTCGCTCGCTTGCGGACGCTGAAGACCGACAGCAATCCTCTGCTGCTCAAAGTGAACATGGGCGCAGGCCACGGCGGCGCATCCGGCCGCTACGATCGGCTAAAGGAACAAGCTTTCGAATATGCCTGGCTAATGAGCCAAGTCGGAATCACCAAGTAGCGCACGCATTCCTGCGTGCCGCGTTCACCATCGTGTGAACGCCCGGTGTGTTCGCAGGAGTGCGTGCGCTACGAAAAAAACAATCGCCACGTAGTAACCACCAGCGCATGCGTCACCATCCCCGCCCTCACGCTGCGCGCCTTCAAGAAAGCCAGTCCATAAAAAATCCCGCTTACCCCTCCCAGAATGGCGAATCGCCAATTCGGAAAATGACGAAACGGCAAATGCGCCAGCCCAAATATCACCGAGGCCGTGGCCAGGCCCGCCATCTCACTCTTCAGCGCACCGGCCAGCACGCGCTGCAGGAACGCCCGGAAGAAAAACTCCTCGAATAGCGCCACCACCCACAGAAAAGCCAGGAACATCGCCGGCGCCAGCAGCGCGAGCTTCCACCACTGCATTGCCGGAGCATGAAAGCGGGCGAATCTCAAGAAATAAGCGACCGCGCCGCCCACCGCGAGGAAGAAAAGATAGTACAGCAAGCCAATCCGCCATTCCAATCGCGACGGGATGAAACCGAAGCGCGGATCCGGGATCCCGCGCAGGGAAAACACCGCCATGATGCCCAGCCGGATCCACATCAACCTTCCCAAAATCGCCAGCGGAACATGCGCCGCCGGTTGTCCATAGATCTGTTCAAAGAACTTGAACGTGGGCAGATACACCGCCGCAATCAAGGCCAGGAACAATAAATCGCTCCACAAGCTCGGCCGCAGCCAGGTATACCAGAATCCAGCTGCCAGAACCACAGCCAACAACGCCACGAAGGAAGAAAGCCGGAAGGTGCCGGTTCTTGGCGCCTCCAACAGATAAGGAACCACTGCGCTCGCAGCCAGAAGCACGGCCCGAAGCGGCTTCCCTCCCAGCCGGTCAAACGCCTTGCGCACCTCCCCGAACCCCGGCATTATGTAGAAGACCGCTTCCATCAAAAACGCGGGCAGCACAGCGACGGCGATGGAGGAGGGTATATTCTGTTGTTGGGAGTAGACGAAAGTGGCGATTGAGGCGGCCGTCCAAACCACGACAAGCGTCGTCAGGAACTGGCGCATTCGCTTCATCTTAGCATCGGCGCTTTCATTCGCCGCCTGGGCGGCCGATGATCCCCCCGCAAACCTGATCAAGCGCGTGGCCGCGCGCGAAACCCAAACCGCCGAAGCCCAGGCCAATTACACCTATCGCCAGAGTTTGACCATCGACGAATTTGACACGAAGGGCGCCATCGTGGGCGGCTATTGGGAAACCCGCGATATCATTTTCTCGCCCACCCAGCAGCGCACCGAACAGATGATCAACCGGCCTTTCAACAACCTTCACCGCATCGCCTTGACGGACGAAGATTTTCGGGACCTGCGTGAAGTTCAGCCGTTCTTGCTGACCTCGGACCAGGCTTTTATGTATGAGTCGCATTTCAAAGGCGACGAGACCATGGACGGCGTGGATTGTTACGTGATGCAAATCCAGCCGCGCCAGATCTTGCAGGGGCAGCGGCTGTTCGAGGGATTGTTGTGGGTGGATAAGAAAGATTACTCCATCATCCGCAGCGAGGGCCAAGCCGTCCCGCAGATCCGCACCACCAAGACCGAGAATCTGTTTATTCACTTCACTACGTTGCGGCAAAAGGTGGACGGTAACTTCTGGTTTCCGGTGACTACCTTCGGCGACGACACGCTGTACTTCCGCACCGGCCCGCAGCGCATCCGCATGATGATCCGCTACAGCCAATACAAAAAGTTCGAAGCCGATTCAAAAATCATCTTCGACAAGTAACCCAGGGGCCAAAAAAATCCAGGGACATAACGGGCAAGCGTCCGCAACCGTTTCAAGCTTGACCGGGATGAGTCGGGTCCCCGTGATTTTTTCCCGCAGCGAAAAACGGAACTTGCTTCCGACATTTCCGTATAGTAATGTCGGAGGGATTGGGGGAGGGTAAAATGGGGCAGCACGTAAAGATACTTGGGATTCTCCACATCGTTTTCGGCTCGCTCTGCGTGATGGGCGGTCTGTTCTTCCTGGTCCTGATGGGCGGCATCGCGGGAATCGTGGCTTCCTCCGATCAGTCCCCGGATGCCGGCGTGGCTATACCGATATTGACGGCCATCGGCGGCTTCTTGTGTATCCTCTGCCTGGTGGTTGGCCTTCCCGGACTGGTGGGCGGCGTCGGGCTGCTGCAGTTCAAATCCTGGGCACGGATCACCGTGATCGTGATTTCCGCCCTGGACCTGATCCATATTCCCTTCGGCACCGCTCTCGGGATTTACGGTTTTTGGGTGCTTCTCAATCCCCAAACCGAGGCCATGTTCAATCGGCCGCCGCTGCCGGCCATGCCCCAGCAGCGGATTTAGCCGGAACCCAAAAGGCGCCGGCTCCCTTAAGAAGCTGTGAAAAAATCGGTTCGCAGGCGAAAGCGCCCGCGCCACGTGTGGGGCAGACGCTTCCGTCTGCCAACCCCGCACGCTTCCCGATTTTTTCACAGCGTCTGAGGCTGAGCGACCGGTAATCGTTGCACTAACGGAACGGCCCGTCCCCTCCGATCATTCCTATAGGATGCTTCTGCCGAAAATCTGGCTGGGGAGAGCACTGCGTGTAATCGCGTCCATTGCGATTGTGTGCGTAATCCTGTTCGCTGAGTTCCGCTTCCATGGCGGCTTGCAAAATACCACCGTCGACTATTCGCTGCTCTTGGCCATCCTCTTCTTCGCGGTGCGTTGGGACCGGCTGGAGACCATCCTCGCCTCGCTCGTAGCCGCTCTCGGCTTCCTCTACTTCTTTCAGGAACCCGCCTTCACTATGAAGGCCAACGATCCGCAATCCTACGTGGCCGTCGCGGGATTTCTGATCACCGCCATCGTGGTCAGCCAAACCGCGCTCACCTCCCGAAAACGTGCGGCGGAAGCGCTGGAAAGAAAGCGCGAGACGGAGCGGTTGTATGAGTTTGGCCAAGCCATGCTGGCGGCCGATAGCCTGCAAACCACGGTTTGGATCGCCATCAATCAGGCCATTCCGATTTTTGGCGTTCCAGGCGCCGCCTGTTATCTGCAAATGGGAAATGAGATCCACCGCGCCGGGGCGAGCGATGCCATCACCGACGAAGCTCTGCGGTCCGGAACAAACGGCGCTGGAGTTTCGATAATTCCCATCCAGGTAGGCGAAGAACAAATCGGCAGCTTGGGATTGGCCGGCGCGGCGCTGTCGGAAACCGTTCTCAAGTCCATCGCCGCCCTGTTATCCACCGTGCTGCTGCGCGTGCGCGCCGGCGAAAAATTGCTGATCGAAAAACGCGTGTCCGAATCGCTGCTGCTGAACATCCTTCCCGGCGAAGTGGCCGATGAACTGCGCGCCAAAGGCCTGGTTTCACCTAAATATTTCGAAGATGTCACCATCCTCTTTACGGATTTCGTCGGCTTCACGCTTTCCACCGAGAAGCTGGCGGCCGAAGAACTGGTGGAGCTGCTGCACGATTATTTCACGGCCTTCGACCAGATTGTGGCCCGCTATCGCCTGGAAAAAATGAAGACCATCGGCGACAGCTATATGTGCATCAGCGGCCTTCCCATGCGCAATCCGGCGCATCCCGTGGACATGGTCATGGCTGCGTTCGAAATGCTGGAAGCAGTGCGCCAGCGCCAGCGTCCGGAAAGGCTGGCCCAATGGAAGGTGCGCATCGGCATTCACACGGGACCCGTGATCGCGGGCGTGGTGGGCATCAACAAGTTCGCCTTCGACATCTGGGGCGATACGGTGAACTACAGTTCCCGCATGGAATCCTCGGGCGAAGCCAACCGCATCAACCTATCGGAGCGGACCTACTCCCGCGTCAAGGATTTCATCCAGTGCGAATACCGCGGCAAAGTACAAACCAAGGAAAAGCGCGAGTTGGACATGTACTTTGCGAACGGCATCCTGCCCAGTTTGTTGAACGGATCGGATCAGGCGCCGCCGCCCGCCTTCGTGCGCCGATACAACGTTTATTTCCAGAAGGACCCTCCGTCGTTCCCGGCATTCCTGCTGGCCGATTCAAAAGCTAGCGAACCGATCGCCGAAAGCATCCTAACGCATGGTCGTTAACCAAACCCACGGCCTGCATGAAGGCGTAGCAGATGGTGGATCCTACGAATTTGAATCCGCGCCGCTGGAGATCCTTGCTCACGGCATCGGATTCCGGCGTCCGGCTAGGCAATTGTTTCCAATCCCGCCATGTGTTCTTAATAGGCTTGCCTCCCACAAATTGCCAGATGTAAGCGTCGAAACTGCCAAACTCTTTTTGAACAGCCAGGAACGCCTTGGCATTCTGAATCGCAGCCGCGATCTTCAGCCGGTTGCGAACGATACCGGCATCCGCGAGCAGCCGCTTGGTTTCTCTCGCTCCATAGCGCGCCACCTTGGCCGGATCGAATCCGTCGAAAGCTTTCCGATAGTTCTCGCGCTTCCTGAGAATCGTCTCCCAACTGAGCCCAGCCTGCGCGCCTTCGAGGATCAGAAACTCAAACAACGTGCGATCATCGTGAACCGGAACGCCCCACTCCCGGTCATGATAAGCGATCAAAAGTTCATTGCGAGCCCACGGGCAGCGTTTCATCATTCGTTATGATAAGGAATAATTTGGCCAAGCTGCGCATCCGCAATCAATCCAGAGGCACTCTTGTGGCGGACCGCGCCGATATCGCCGATACCAGCGCCAAGCGCCGCACCGGCCTGCTGAAGCATGCCGGCCTCGAACCCGGCGAAGGTTTATGGATTGCGCCCTGCGAAGCCGTCCACACCGTCGGAATGAAATTTCCAATCGATGTGCTGTTTCTGGATAAGAAGAAAAAAGTGCTCAAAATCAAGCCCGCCATGCCGCGCTGGCGCATGGCCATCAGCCTTTTCGCTCATTCTGTTCTGGAACTCCCCAGCGGCCGCGCCGCGGAAACCCAAACCGCGCCGGGCGATCAGCTGGAATTCGAAAAATACGACTAAGCACCTGTGAAAAATCACTTGGCTCCCAAGGATTCACGTTTGAGTGGGGCAGGCGCTTCCGCTTGCCAACCGAACGCCAGGAATTAATAAACCGGCCCGGCGCGGGCTAATCCTTCGATTTCGGATGCGCCGTAACACTCACGGCCACCAAAAAACGCCCCATCGCCTGCCGCGCTTCAATGGTCACCGGTTCTCCGTTGACCAGATCGGCTGCCGAAATCTGCTGATCGCCGCGCATCAGCCGCGTCTTGCGATTGATATCGAAGTCCAGCAGATTGCCGTCTTCGTTTTCAATCGTAATCTGTTTGCTCGATACCGCATGCACCGTCCCATTGAACGTAGCCGGCGGTATCTTCTGCGCAACCAGCAACCCAGCCACCAGAAACACAGCAATCAACCGCAATCCCATACCACTACGAAGACGACCCTCCCCACCTTTCCGTTACGCCCACCATTCCCCAGCCCCTAGCCCCCAGCCCCTAGTTAGAGTTACACTGAAATCCAATACAAATCCCAATTGGGGAGGGTTTCCATGTCTGAACCGGATCGTAGAGATTTTCTGAAAACCGCCGGCGGAGTCGGCCTTTCACTCGGCATCGCCAATTCCGCGCTGGCCGCGGCTCGCGGCGCCAAAATGAGCGGGCGCGTCATCGGCGCGAACGACCGCATCAACGTCGGCGTAATCGGCGTTGGTGGCCGCGGCTCCTATGTAGGCGGCGTCTTCCATCACTATGGCGAAAAGAACAACAACGCTTGCGCCATCGTGGCCGTCTGCGACGTTTACGAAAAGCGCAAGAAGGCCCAAGCGGACCGGTTCAAATGCGACGGCTACCTGGATTACCGCGAGGTCCTGAACCGCTCGGATGTGGACGCCGTCATCGTCGCAACTCCCGACCACTGGCACGCCAAAATCGCTCTCGACGCCATGGATCATGGCAAAGATGTCTATCTCGAGAAGCCCATGTGCCACACCAATGAGGAGATCAAGCAGCTGGTCTCGACCGTCAAGGAGACCAAGCGCGTCCTCCAGGTTGGCTCCCAAACCACTTCCGGCGACCAATGGTGGAAAGCCCGCAAGGCCATCGCCGACGGCATGATCGGCCAGATGATCATGAGCCAGGGATCGTATCACCGCAACTCCAACGAGGGCGAATGGAACTGGCCCATCGATAAGGAAGCCGGCCCGGACGGCAAAGGCGAAAATTATATCGATTGGAAAACATGGCTGGGACCCGCCCCCAAGCGGTCCTACGACGCCGATCGTTTCTTCCGCTTCCGCAAGTATTGGGATTATTCGGGCGGCATCGCCACCGATCTTTTCTATCACGTGGTCGCGCCCTTGCAGATCTGCTGGGGCCAGCCCCAATTCCCATCGCGCGTTTCCGGTACCGGCGGCATCTACGTCTTCAAGGATGAGCGCGAAGTGCCGGACACCTTCATGCTGGTGGCCGACTATCCGGCTGGCCACTCGCTGGTGCTCAGCTCATCGATGGCCAATTCGCATCACATTCCCGGATTGATCCGTGGCCACGAAGGCACCATCATCATGGTGGAGAACGGACAATTCGAGAGCCGCGCTGACAATATCACCGTGATTCCGGAGCTGCGGTACGATCGCGAAGAAAAAGAGCGGACCACCATGAAGCCTGAATACCAGGCCAAGTTCGGCAAAGATCCGATCAAGATTCCGGTTGCTGAGACGGACATGATGACCGCCCACGTGGAAAACTTCCTCAGTTGCGTCCGCAGCCGCGAGAAGCCGCACCTGGATGTGGAAACCGGCGCGCGCGCTCAAGCCGTGATCAATCTGGCCGTACAAAGCTATCGCGAAAGCCGCCTCCTGTTCTGGGATGAAAAGAATTGGAAAGCGTCCACTAAGGCGGTCAAAGCCTGACAGACGAATTGACGTGGCGCACGCACTCCTGCGTGCCGCGTTCACACTCGTGTGAACGCCCGCCAACCTGATGCAACTGGCCCTGTTCGGAGGCACCTTCGACCCTATTCACAGCGCCCACCTCACGGTGGCGCGCGAAGCGGCCGACCAATTTCACCTCGATCAAGTCTGGTTCGTCCCCGCCGCCCACCCGCCGCATAAATCGGACCAGACCGGCGCCGGCTATGAAGACCGCTGCAAAATGGTGGAGTTGGCCTGCCAGGGCGACCCGCGCCTGGTACTGTCGCGCCTGGAATCCGGCTCCGGCAAAAGCTATTCCATCGATACCATGGAACGAGTGCGCGCCTCTGGAGAAACCCCCTATTTCATCATTGGAGCCGATGCGTTCGCCGAAATTACCTCCTGGCAGCGTTGGCAGGACCTGGTCCGCCTCACTGATTTCATTGTGGTTACCAGGCCCGGCCACCAGTACGCCTCGCCTCCGGGCGCGCGCGTCCACCGCCTGGATACCCTTGCGCTTCCCGATTCATCGTCCGAAATCCGGCGCCGGCTGGCCACCGGAAATATCCCCGCTGAATTACCTCCTGCAGTGGCTAAATACATCATTGAAAAGAATTTGTACCAACTTCCCTGCGCGACAGCCCGTTCCGTCAGCCATCCGTAATATTCCTGTAATGCACTTGTAACCGAAATCGGGTTACCTTCAATTGAGGGACAAATGAAGAAGATCGTCCTGATCGAAGATGATTCCGACCTCTTTGGTCTATTGAAATACAACCTGGAAAAAGAAGGATTCGCGTTCGCGGGTTCGCAGACCGGCAAGGGCGCCATTGAGCTGTGCCGCCGCGAGCGACCGGACCTGGTCATCCTGGATATCATGCTGCCGGATTCCGACGGCCTCGATATCTGCAAGGGCCTCCGCAACCATTCCGAGCTGGCCCACGTTCCCATCCTGTTTCTGACCGCCAAGGTCTCTGAAACCGACCGCATCCTGGGCCTGGAGCTCGGCGCCAACGACTATATCGTGAAGCCGTTCTTCATCCGCGAGCTGATCGCGCGCATCAAGAACCAGTTCCGCAGCCAGACTGTGCCGATCCGCACCGTTCGCGCCGGGGCACTGGAACTCGACCGCGCCAGTTGCCGCGTGTTGCGCCACGGCAGCGAGATCGCCCTGACCGCCACCGAATTCCGCCTGCTGGATTTTCTGATGAGCCGCCCCGGCGTGGTCTATAGCCGCGAGCAGTTGCTGGACGCGGTGTGGGGCCATGATCGCGCCGTCACGGACCGCACCGTGGACGTGTACATTCTGCGCCTCCGCCAAAAAATTGAGCCCGACCCCACCAATCCCGGCCTGATCCGCGCCGTCCGCGGCTTCGGCTACAGCTTCAACGAAAACTCCAGCGAACCAATTCCCAACGCCTCCGTAACCGCGTAAACCCAAGTGGGGCAGGATGTCATCCTGCGGCGGATTTTTAATCCGCCTGTTTTGGGCAATCAACATGGCAAGATGTACGGGAGGTTCCATGACCGAACTAATCGCGCTGTGGCTTCCTATCTTGCTCTCGGCAGTGAGTGTCTTCGTCGTGAGTTCAGCAGGACGCAATTCATCCACTGAATATTTCGGTCGGCGCCTCCTACCTTCAGGTGTTCCGATTTATCGGCACCACCGTTCCTTGGATATACCGTCGCCCTTTAGCAGATGTCCATCTGGTACCGGCGGGCCTGGCGCCTGACCATCAAAGCCACCGTGGATGCCATCCGAATACGCCGGCGGTCAGCAGCGCGTAGAGGTACGTGTTGACGGCCCGGGGCCGATCCGTTGACGGCCAACATGATGGCATTGCAGCCGAGCCGCGACCGCCAGGAAGCGCTACCACGAATCTGGAGCTAAGCGGCGCTCGTCGTATCGCTTCCTCGCGGTCGCGGCTCGGCTAGAAAGTGACAGAAGATCACACCGCGATACCCAATTTCCAAAGCAGGTATCCTACGGCTTGACGATAGTAGAGCCAACGCTCGCGCCACTCGCCCGACGGAGCCGAAGGCCGTGGAGAGCCGTAAACTTGCAGCCCGCTCGATTCCAGCATTCTCTTGACCCGGAAAATGTGATAGCCGTCGCTAACCACAATGGCCGATTGCAGGTTCATGCGGCGCATGATTTCCGCCACCGCGGCCACGCTTTGCGCGGTGCTTTCGGCTTCGCGCTCCACCACAATCGCTTCCGGAGGCACGCCGCGCTCCGTCAGATAGGCACGGCCCACGGACCCCTCGGTGAATACCGGATCTCCGCCGGCCCCTCCCGTAGTAATAATGCGCGGAGCCATCCCCTCCAGATACAGGTACAGCGCGTGGTTCAAGCGAGCTTCCAGCACCGGCGACGGCCTGCCGCGATATTCAGCCGCACCCAAAACGATAATGGCGTCCGCGGGTCGCGCTTCATCCAGCATGGATTGCTGCTGGATCTCGCCGGCTATTTTATGGATCTTGAGCGCCGCGAACGCCAGCGCGCCCAGTAGCGCAATGGCGGCAATCCATTTCATGATAGATTTGGCTGGCGGCAAAACGGTTTAATCACAGTCTATGACAACCCTGACAAGCACGCGCAACCCGATGCTGAAGGAAGTGCGCAAGGCCATCCTGCGGGGAACCACCACCGTGGATGGCTTTGCCGTGGCGGAAAGTTTTCACCTGCTCGAAGAAGCGCTCAGAAGCGATTGCGAGATCGGTGCGGTGTTCGCCTCCGAATCCGTCAAATCGGCGGTGGAGAGGCATGTAGGAGGCTTGAAGAAAATACGCGTAGCGGTGCTGGCCGATGAGCTGTTCCGCAGTATTTCCACTACCGAAGCCAGTCAAGGGGTTATGGCGCTGGTGCGGCCCGCCGGCCTGGACGCTGGAGCAACTATTTCGCGGCCAGTCGCTGGCTGTAATTTTGGACGGCATTCAGGATCCGGGCAACGCCGGAACCATGGTGCGCGCGGCGGAGGCTTTTGGGGCCACCGGCGTGGTGTTTTTGAAGGGCACCGTGAGTCCTTATAATCCGAAGTGCATGCGGGCTTCGGCTGGGTCCATCTTCCGCGTTCCGCTGGCGGCGGCGTTGGATGAGCGGCTGCTGCTGGCGGCGGTGGAACAACGGAAGCTGGAAATGTTCGCGCTGTTGCCTAAAGGCGCACTGGACCTGGGCGAGTGCAATTTCAGCAGGAAATGCGCGATCATCGTGGGCAGTGAGGGACGCGGGGTGAGCGACAGGCTGCGGGCCAAGGCGATAGACGTTCGGATCCCGACAGTGGGGGTGGAATCGCTGAATGCGGCGCTCGCCGGCGGAATCGCGCTCTACGCCGCGCGGAACCAACGGATGCTGATCGCATAAAGGTGGTCCCTTGAGCCTATTTGAGCCCGACCCTTTGGCCAGCAGCAAGGACGATCCCGAGCGGCCGCTCGCCGAGCGCATGCGTCCAGCCACGCTGGATGAGTTCATGGGGCAATCGCATATTCTGGCGCCCGGAAAACCGCTGCGTTCCCAGATCGATCGCGATCAGCTGGGCTCCATCATTTTGTGGGGACCGCCGGGAGTGGGCAAGACAACGCTAGCCAGAATCATCGCGCGGATGACGCACGCAGATTTTATCCCCTTCAGCGCCGTGATGAGCGGCATCAAGGAAATCAAAGTGGTGATGGCCGATGCCGAACGCAACCGGCGCGTGGGCCGGCGCACCTTGATTTTCATCGATGAAATACATCGCTTCAACAAAGCCCAGCAGGACGCATTTCTTCCTTACGTGGAGCGCGGCGACATCATTCTGATCGGCGCCACCACCGAGAATCCATCGTTTGAAGTGATCTCGGCGCTGCTCTCCCGTACCAAGGTCTACATGCTGAAGCCGCTCTTGGAAGACGAGATCGTGCGGCTGCTGGAGCGTGCCCTTCCGGTTGTAAAAGTCACCGCTCCCGAAGACTTGCTGCGGCAGATCGCGGCGTATTCGAACGGGGATGCCCGCACCGCTTACAACGTACTGGATCTCGCTGCCGCCGCGTCCACCGACGGAACTTTGGGCGCTCAGGCGGTGGAAGACGCCATGCAGCGCAAGATGCTGCTCTACGATAAAACCGGCGAGGAGCATTTCAACCTGATTTCGGCGCTGCACAAATCCGTGCGGTCGAGCGATGTGGATGCCGCCCTATATTGGCTGGGGCGGATGCTGGAATCGGGCGAGGACCGGATGTATATCTCGCGGCGGCTGGTTCGGATGGCCATTGAAGATATCGGCCTGGCCGATCCGCGGGCGCTGGAGCAATCCATCGCGGCCCAGCAGGCGGTCCACTTTCTGGGCATCCCGGAAGGCGATCTGGCGCTGGCTCAGGTAACCATCTACCTGGCCGCGGCTCCCAAATCCGACGCATCGTATCAGGCTCTCAACCGCGTAATTGAGGCCGTGCAGAGCCATCGGGATGAACCGGTGCCGTTTCACCTGCGGAATGCTCCCACCGGCGCGATGAAGCAATGGGGGTACGGGGCCGGATACCAGCACGCTCATAAATTCGAGGATGCCCTGCCAGATATGGAGTGCCTGCCCGAATCTCTGGCCGGAACGCGCTTTTACGAGCCTACAAATCGTGGCGCGGAACAACGGATCGCGGAACGGCTGGAAGCCATCCGAGCCCGTAAACAACAGACGCCAAAAGAGTAACAGCCAGGGACTGGAACCGAGGTACCAGTCTTTTTGCACTGAGTACCATCCCAAATTAGTCAGACTCACCTATTGTTGCGTTCTCCCCGGTAGCGCAATCTGTGTGTGGGCTAAACATAACCATGAACTGGACAGGAATTCAATCGGGGGCTGCTGTGAAACTGGAACGTGACCGAAACGACCGCCGGGCCGCGGATCGCTTCCCCATCGAGCGGGAAGTCCGCTATAAGATAATCAACCGGAAGAACGTGGATGAGTTTGGCTTCGGCAAAACCATCAACATGAGCAGCAACGGCGTCTTGTTCAGCACGGACCAGCACCTGCTTCCGGGAAAACGGCTGGAGCTCTCCATCAGTTGGCCGGCTCAACTGGACAGCAAGATTTCCTTGAAGCTGGTGGCGCGCGGCCGGGTGGTACGCTCGGAAGAAGGCTGCGCGGCCATTGAGATTCACCAGTATGAGTTTCGGACCCAGGCGACGCCGGGACCGACGGTGGTGCAGTAAACCCGAATTCAAGAAGCCGCGTGGCGCGAACACTCGTGTTTGCCGCGTTCGCACTCCTGCGAACGCTATGGAATTTCCATACTGAAGTTCTTGCTGCGATAATCGTTCCGTGGGTCGCGGATGAACACGGATACACACAAATCAAACCTGGCCGAGGAAACCTGCGCGATTTGCGGCGGCTCGGGGTGGAGAATCGTAGAACGCGAAGGGATCTCCGGGGCCCAGAAGTGTGACTGCGTCAGTGCGGGGCGAGCGGGCCGGCTCCGGGACCGGGCCAATATTCCGCCGCTCTATGAGAAGGCGTCAGTAGACAACTTCGTTCTTCCCTCAGACAATCCAGTGTCACGAACGGCTCTCGCAAGTGTGGCGCTGGCGGTGCGTGGCTACGTTCGCGATTATCCCAGCGTCCCCAAACCTGGATTGCTATTCATCGGAGCGCCGGGTTGCGGGAAAACCCATCTGGCCGTTGCGGCGCTGGCCGGGTTGATCGAGCGCGGATTCGAAGGCGTGTTCTTCGATTTTCAAGCGCTGCTGAATCGCATCCGTTCGGGCTACGATCAAGCGTCCGGCACCATGGACCGCGAAGCTTACAAGGCCGCGCTCGATACCGAGATCCTGTTATTGGATGACGTGGGAGCGCATCGCGTGACCGATTGGGTAGAAGATACGGTGACGTCCATCGTGACGCATCGCTGCAATAATCGCAAGGCCACTATCGTAACCACGAATCTACGCGATCCGGAAGCAGGCAACCAGCGCGGGTCAGGCCTGGAATCCGATCTTTACAGCAAATTCTTTCTGGAAGAGCGGATAGGAATGCGCGCCCGGTCGCGCTTGTTCGAAATGTGCAAGCTGATCAAAATGCCGGACGTCGAGGATTACCGGCTAAAGAAGCGCTAGCTGCTTCCTGGTAGCCCCGCGCGTCAGCAAGGGGACGGCAAGCCCACTCCTCAGTGGGAAAATAGGGGTATGGCTTCCCCAATCATCCCCAGCGCTCCTGATCCGCTCACCCAGGCCTTTCCAGTCCTGCCTAAAGCGCAGATCGATCGTATTCTCCATTCTGGACGGCTGCGCAACGTCCAGCGCGGTGAGATTCTCTTTGAGCCCAACGCCCCGTCCATTCCGTTTTTCGTGCTGCTCTCCGGAAGGATGGAGATCGTGCAGCCGCACTTGGGCGGCGAACGCCAGATCGCCACGCACGGCCCCGGCGAATTCACCGGTGAAATGACCATGATTTCCGGGCAGCGCTCCCTGGTGCGCGGGCGAGTCACCGAACCCGGCCAGGTTATCGAAGTGGACGGCGAGGCCTTCCGGTCGCTGATCGCCAAAGACGCGGAGCTGAGCGAGATTCTGTTGCGCGCCTTCATCCTGCGCCGGCTGGAACTCATCCGCCACGGGTATGGAAGCGTCATTCTGCTGGGTTCGCGCCACTCCGCGCAGACCCTGGAGTTGCGCGAGTTTCTCACCCGCAACGGGCAGCCTTATACCTACATCGACCTGGACGCCGACCGCAGCTCCCAGGAACTGCTGGATCGCTTCGAGGTAAAGGCGTCCGAAATTCCGGTGGTGATCTGCGGCGTCAGCAACAACGTGCTTCGCAACCCCACCATTCGAGAACTGGCGAACTGCCTGGGCTTTAACCCCACCGCGAATGACCTGCACGTGCGCGACCTCATCATTGTAGGCGCCGGCCCGGCGGGCCTCGCGGCGGCGGTTTACGCGGCGTCGGAAGGTCTCGACGTTCTGGTGATTGAAAACCGCGCGCCCGGCGGACAGGCCGGCTCAAGCTCGAAAATCGAAAACTACCTGGGCTTTCCCACCGGAGTTTCCGGCCTGGAGCTGGCCGCCCGCGCCACCACGCAGGCGCAGAAGTTCGGCGCCGATTTGATGATCGCCCGCAGCGTGGTCCAGCTCGATTGCAGCCGGCGCCCGTATCAGGTGGTGCTCGATTCCGGCGACGCCCCACCGGCGCGCGCCATCGTCATCGCCACCGGAGCGCAATACAAAAAGCCGCGGCTGGCGAATCTGCAGAAATTCGAAGGCGAAGGCATCTACTACGGCGCAACATACATTGAATCGCAGTTGTGCGGGGGCGAAGAAGCAGTGGTGGTGGGTGGTGGAAATTCAGCCGGCCAGGCCGCCGTGTTTCTTTCGCAAACCGCCAGCAAGGTACACATGCTGGTGCGGTCCGGAGATTTGTCCAGCACCATGTCGCGATACCTGATCCAGCGGTTGACGGAGAATCCAAAAATTGATTTGCATTTCAATACCGAGATCGTCGCGCTCTCGGGCGACGGTCACCTGGAGCGCGTGGATTGGCAGGATAAGAAAACCGGCGAGGTTTCCTCCCACGCCATCCAGCATGTCTTCATCATGACCGGCGCGTCGCCGGGAACTGAGTGGCTGCGCGGCTGCGTCGAGCTGGACCCCAAAGGCTTCATCCTCACCGGGCGCGATCTGGACCACTCCGCCAACTGGCCCTTGGCGCGGCCTCCGCAGATGCTCGAAACCAGCCTGCCCGCCATCTTCGCGGTGGGCGACGTGCGCGCCGGCAACGTCAAGCGCGTGGCGTCGGCGGTGGGTGAGGGCGCCATCTGCATTCATCTGGTGCACCAGGCCCTGGCGGAATTGTAACGTCCGCTCACCAGTAACCGAGCGACTTCACGATCGTCTCCGGCCGGGCGCGCTGAAACGGCCCAGTATCCCGGCATTTTGGGCAAGCGCGTATTTCCGTCGAGTATTGTTCACGAACCATCAGCTCTGGACACCGCGCCAGCAGCTCATGCGCATCATGCGCAGCATCGCGAAACGATTCGCGCTCCGATTGCCGATGATCGCGCCACGCGGCATCGATTTTCGCCGGATCGGCCAGGCCGGATAATCGTCGAAATGCGCGCGCGTGCTTCACGTCAATCGACTGGCCCTTGCGAAGATGGCCCAGCACCAGTGATGTTGTTCTCGCGATGACGTCTTCCAGAGAAATCACCGTAAGTTCGTGAACCCGCCCAGCCCTCGCCAAGGTCGCACCAAACTGCCGGAAAAAATCTATGCGCAGCCCCTGCTCCGGATCAACCAACTGCAGCAGCGTCTTTCCCTCCGGCGCGTGCGGGTGAACGTGATGGACCAGAAATTCGCCGGCCAGCGATCCCGGAATTGCGGCAAAGCTCTCCACCACGAAATCCAGGTCGTTCAGCGGACGCGTTTCCGTCTCGAGGCCGCGCGAGAGCAAATGAATTTCCGCCGCAACGCTTCCGGCCAGCGCGCCGGCGCGGAAACCGTGAGCCGAGAGTTTCTCGAGAACCCGGGTGACCATCTGACAATGTTTTATCATTCTAACGGATATGCTGAACGACATCCGCTACGCTCTTAGGCTCGCCCGTCGCAGCCCCGGCTTCACCGCCGTGGCGGTCCTCTCGCTCGGCCTCGGCATCGGCGCCAACACCGCCATCTTCAGCCTGTTCTACACCATCATGCTGCGGCAACTCCCGGTCGCGCATCCCGAGCAGTTGGTGGAGTTTTTGCGAACCACGCCCGCGGAACCTCGCAGCGGCGGTTACTGGGGCTGGGAGAAATATGAGTACTTCCGCGATCACAACCACGTCTTTTCAGCTATTACCGGAACGTCGTTCGACAATCTCGCCGGCATTCATATGGACGGAGCCGATCGGGAAAATCTCATCCTCGAAACCGTGCTGGGCAACTATTTCACTGTGCTGGGGCTGAAGCCGGCGATGGGCCGTTTGATTGGTCCCGAAGACGTTCCCGCGAGCGGCGAGGGAACCGTCGTGATGGTGAGCTGGCATTATTGGACCACCAGATTGAATAGCGATCCCGCAGCACTCGGCAAGCGCATCTGGTATGAGGATGCACCCAAGACCATCATCGGCGTGGCGCCGCGCACCTACACCGGGCCGCGGGTGGGATCTCGCACAGACATCTGGATGCCGCGCCAGAATCACGATCTCACCATGCTGGCCCGCCTGAGGTCTGGTATCACGCTGCAGCGGGCACAGGCGGAAATGAGCGTGTTGTATCGAAACTGGCAGCAGCAGAATGCCCCATCAAGGGCGCGCCAAATCCAGGTGGAAGTGGAACCGGCAGGCGCAGGGTTAGCGCACGTGCGCGATCAGTACGGCAAACCCCTCGTCCTGCTAATGACCGTCGTGGGCCTGCTGTTGCTGCTGGCGTGTATCAACATGGCCAGCATGTTGCTGGCGCGATCCGCCGGCCGGCAGCGGGAACTGGCCGTGCGCGTCGGGCTGGGCGCCGGCCGCGGCAGACTGCTGCGGCAGATGCTGACCGAGTCGCTGCTTCTTTCCGGAGCCGGAGCGCTGGCCGGCGTGGCGCTCGCTTATGCGGGAATCGGCGTACTGGAGCGGATCTTGGCCAGCGGCCGCGACTTTGAGCATATCGATATCCAGGTGCAACCGGACTTGAATCTGTTGTTGTTCACCATCGGAATAGCGGCGCTTACCGGCCTGCTGTTTGGCCTGGCGCCCGCCTGGTACGCGTTCCGAGTGGCGCCGGCGTCCACGCTGCGCCAGACCGGAACGGGTGGCGAAACAACTTGGTTCTGGCGTTGGTTCGCGAAAAGCCTGGTGACCGCCCAGGTGGCTCTTTCCATCTTCCTGGTTACCGCCGCCGCCGTCTTCTTGAGCCATCTTACGCGCCTGCGGAATTTCGATCTCGGCTTTCGCGGCGATCATGTGCTGCTGATAACTCTTGATCCTTCTCACAGCAGCTACAAGGACGAACAACTGGCCGTGCTCTATCGCCAGCTGCTGGCGCGGATGGAAACCATTCCGCAGGTGCGCTCGGCATCCATTAGCGGCTGCACTCCGCTCCAAGGCTGCGGGTCCGGAGCCCGTTTTGTAATCGCGGAAGGGCACCTGGAGACGCGTGAAGAACGGCGGCGTACGGTGGTCACTTTTGTGGCCCCGCGATATTTCGAGACGCTGGGCATTCCAATGGTCGCGGGGCGTGATTTCACGTTCCATGACGCGGGCCGGCCGCGCATCGCCATTGTGAACCAGGCCATGGCGCGCCATTATTTTCCCGGGGCAAATCCCATTGGAAAACATTTCACGGTGGAAGGCGATCCGAAACCCGCGTCTCCTTACGAGATCGTCGGCGTGGTGGGCGACGCCAAAGCCGTTGAGCTTCGCGACCCTCCGTATCCCACCATGTACTTCAACATGTTCCAGGAGAGCAATCTCATGGACGATTTCTCACTGCGAACCACGGTGGATCCCAAAGCCGTTGCCGGGACGGCGCGGCGGATGGTAGCCGATGTTCTGAAAACCGTTCCGGTGATCCGCGTGACCACGCTGGCTGCTCAGGTGGATTCAAACATAGTTCCCGAGCGTCTCATCGCCACCTTGTCCGAGTTCTTCGGATGCCTGGGCGCCACGCTCGCCGGCATCGGTATTTACGGGCTGCTGGCCTACACTGTTGCGCGGCGCACCAGCGAGATCGGCATTCGCATGGCCCTGGGCGCAACCGCTGCGAACGTGAGCCGGTTGGTGCTCCGGGACACGCTGGGAATGGTGTGCGCCGGACTCATAGCCGGAACATGGATGATATTTTTGGCGAGACCACTGGCCACGGCCGTTCTTCACGATTTGAGAATGGAGAGCGCGTCGCCCGTAGCCATCGGCGGAGGCGCGATGCTGGCAGTGGCACTGCTGGCCTCGTATTTACCAGTTCAACGCGCGGCTCGCGTGGATCCCATGACGGCCCTTCGCCACGAATAACGCTCAATTAGGAAGCGGACGCCTCTCCACATGGTCCACTACCAAAATTTCATAAGGCGCCTTCGACTTCTCGAGCCGCAGTCCAAGCTGCTGAATAGCAGTGAAAATGTCCGGTTGCTCCGTATCCGACGACTGCTCAGAAAGAGTTCGGCCGAATTCCAGAGCGATGTCGTACTTGCCAGTTAACCCGGTGCGGTCCACCATCGGGCGGTCCATATGCGACCGCAACATGTGAACCAGCACCGCAATCGGTTCCTGCTGCGCCGCCAGGCATGTCCGGCCGCCACTTGAATGTCGTGCGGCAATATACGGCTGCCCTGGAGGCAGCGGCGGAAAGCAATCGTTACCCTTCGGAATCGGCGCTGTGGATCCAGCCGTGGATTCCGTTAGTCTGGGTCCACGTCTGCCCACTACCAGCGCGTAGACCTGCAGATCGCGCGTCTCCGTATGCACAATGAGCCCGAATCTTTCGATCAGCAGGTTTCGGAGCATGGCTCGAAAATCCTCCTCGGCGGTCCCACGCGGAAAACGCGCCATAACGTCGAAGGAGTCGTTCCGCAGCCAGCCCGGACCCGAGATCTGCTGCTCGTAATCAACCAGGTGCCAGCCTTCGAACAGAAGATCCCAGAGTGTGGCGCCGGAATAGGAATACATTTCAGGGTCTTTTCGCTCCATTCGATCGCTTTGTGGCCCTGACGGTTTTAAGGATGCGGCATCGAACTCAATTTTAGCGGTGGTTTGTCCATAAACCAACCCGGAAAGTATCACTAAAATCCCGGCAAATGCGGAAATCCTCACGCGGGCATTGTATCGCAGTGGGGCAGGCGCTTCCGCCTGCCAAGTGCTGCTCAGACGTCTGTATACTAAGAAGTCAGAGTATGCCCAAACCCGACTCCCTGCAAGGCTCGCTCGACCTTCTTGTCCTGAAGATCCTCTCCCGCAGGCCGGGACTGCACGGCTACGCGCTCATGTCGGCCATCCAGGATATCTCGGGCGACGTTCTTCGCGCCGAAGAAGGCTCGCTCTATCCCGCGCTGCACCGCATGGAAGAAGCCGGTTGGATCCACGCCGAATGGATCACCAAAGAAAGCGGGCGCCGCGCGCGCATCTACGCGCTGACGGCCGCTGGCAAAAAGCAACTGGCGGCCGAAGAATCACGCTGGCAAGCGGTGACCTCGGCGGTTAATCGTGTTTTGAAGATGGCGTGATTTCCTGCGGATCGTCGTTGCTCCAGCGCAGAAAACGAAAGCCTGTGGCGTTTAATTCCACCAGACGCAAACCGGGCTTCGCGCCCATGGGAACAGTTTGCCCATCCACGGTGACTTCTATCCCAGCGGCGTTTCCGGCGTGCAGGAATGCGATGTTGGAATACTCCAGATCCCGCGTGGACCCTTTCGGAATGGTCGCGCCAAATATTTTGTGTCCGTCCGTGCTGATGCCCACCCAAGTGGACTGAAGCGCCGTGATCCGCGCGTGATGCAGGCCCGTTGCGCCAGGCGTCATCTGAGCCGTCGGCGCGGCTTGGGGCTCGGCTGGGAGGGGGGCTGCCGCGGGCTGCTCCACGGGGGCCGCGGGCGTGGGCGTGGTCTGGGCCGGCGTAGCCGCGGCCACAGCCTGAGGTTTGATTTCAGGCGGCTGGGGCTTGATTTCCGTTGACGCCGCCGCGGGTGCCGCAGGCATCGCCTGATGCTTGCGATATTGCACCACGCACACCATCAGAAGCGCTACGATCATCAAACTCAAGCCGACCGCGGCGAAGGTTCTTCCCGTGCCAATGGAAGGCGCTGGCTCCGCCGGAATGGCCGGCTGACCCGCCAGTTTTACGCGCTGCCAAATCTCCAGGATCTTCGCCACTCTTTCCAATCCCCGCTCCCGTTGGCCGCTGCCGGCCTCGGTCGCCTCTTGACCCGGTTCATCCGCGAATCCGGTCCCCACGCGGGCGCAAAGAGCTTTGATCAGCAACTCAGCCCGCTCCGTCCCGGAGCTGGTTGACGGCGTGCCCTCTTTAGACATGGTTTGCACCCGCTCCGCGCCAATGACGTACCGCGCATCTTTGGCCTGCGAGTGCCTTACCTCGGTTAAAACCAGTTGCCCGGGAAGCTCGGCCACCAGAATCTCGCCAATTGCAAAATCCTGTTCGGCGGTAAACTGGATTCCCGAATCGGAGGTGTTTACCAAAGCGCAGCTTAGCTCCCGTTCAAGATCGCGCAATGCCGCCACCTTGACTATCTGGACCGCGTTCACTCGAGGCTCGTTTCTTCGATCCATCTCCTCCGAGCTTCCAGCGGGTCCAACAGAAGTTGGAAAGCCAATCGGCGCGGACGAATCCGCGCGAGTCTCTCCGGACGAAACTTCTGGCGGAACATCCGGCAAGGAGTGCGTGAGGGACACGCTCTCCGAAGACCCGCTAGCGTTTGCCGCCGCCACGAACCGAGGCGCCAAAGCTAAAGCCTCCAGGACGTCGCTGGCGATGGCGACTTCAGCCGGCATGTGGACGCTGGCTCCGCCATCCACCTGAGTCGCCTTGAGCAACTGCGCCAGATCTTGAACCCGCCCTGCCTCACCCTCCGCCTGGAGATAGCGGGATTCCAGCTCTCCGGCTGACGTTTCGTAGGGAGTTTCCAGCCGGCGCTGCGCGGCGTTGTGATACAGCTCTTCGTGCTGCTCAGAGCAAAATGCACTTTTACCGTTAGCGAACAACCGCAAACGGCCGTTACAATAGAGGCACTTCATAGACCCTCCGTACTAAAGTATCGACCGTATCTTCCCTCGGGAATAGTGTCTCCCACGTAACCTTCCACATTTTCTGGAGCAAGAAACAACAGGCAAGGCTAACCGCATTTGCCCAGCAAAGTCTAAGGGATACATATGCGTTACGCCTTCCGGACCCTCCTCCGCACTCCAGGATTCACCACTGTTGCGCTGCTTACACTAGCTCTCGGTATCGGAGCCAACACCGCCATCTTCAGTTTCGTGAACGGAGTGTTGTTGAAGCCGCTCCCATACCAGGATCCGCACAGTATCGTGCTGGTCTGGGAGAAACCGCCGGGAGGCTATCGGAACGGGATCTCCACTCTGAACTTCCTCGATTGGAAAAACCAAAACCATGTCTTCCAGGCCATGGCCGCTTCCCGGGGGGATTCGGTGACGCTAACCGGCGCGGGAGAACCCGCGCAATTGAAGGCTTCCAGGGTCTCGGCGCCTTATTTCGACATCTTCGGCGTGCATGCCGCATTAGGCCGCACTTTCGTGGTGGATGAAGATCAGGCTGGGAAAAACCAGGTGGTGATCCTGAGTCACCGGCTCTGGGAATCGCGTTTCGGAGCCGATCCGAAAATTCTTGGGGTCAAGCTTATCTTGAATGGCCAACCCTGCACCGTGATCGGGGTGCTTCCCGCGCACGGGCCTTTCGATCGCTCCCGGGCCGAGGTCTGGCTGCCCTTTACTTTTGAGCCGCACGATATGACCCGCGACTATCATTGGTTCATCTCCTACGCCCGCCTCAAACCGGGCGTAACGCTGGAGAAGGCGCAAGCTGAAATGGATACCATCGGCGCGCGAATCGCCGACGCATATCCTGAGTCGAACAAAGGCTGGGGCGTGACCGTGGAGCGATTTGAGGATCAACTGGTGGGCCAGCAGCTGCGCCGCTCGCTCTATGTCCTGCTGGCCGCCGTAGGAGCCATTCTCTTGATTGGTTGCGCCAATCTGGCCAATCTCACGCTGGCGCGCGGAACGGCTCGGGGGCGTGAGCTCGCGGTACGCGCAGCGCTGGGGGCCGGACGCTGGCGTTTGATCCGGCAGTTGCTCGAAGAGAATCTTTTGGTGGCCTTGGCCGGCGGCGCGCTCGGATTGGCGCTCGGCTACGGCATGATGCGCGGCCTCAAATTTTTGTTGCCGCAGGATTATCTACCGAAGGAAGCGGACATCGGCATCGATTTCAACATTCTTCTATTCACGTTGGCGATTTCCATTTTCACCGCGGTTCTGTTCGGCCTGGCGCCCGCGTTTCAGGCCACGCGCGTGGATCTGGCCGCATCGATCAAAGAAGGGGGACGCTCCTCCTCGAGCGGCAGCGGACGCGCGCGGCTGCGCAGTGCGCTGATCGTGAGCGAAGTGGCGCTGGCCTTTATCCTGCTCAGCGGCGCGGGCCTGTTGATCGGCAGCTTCTTCCGGCTGCAGCAGGTGGACACCGGATTCTCCAGCACCAACGTCGTCACCGCCGGATTACCGGTCCCGCAAACCAGATTCCCTCAGCCCGCTCAATTGCTGCAATATATGCGGCAAATCGGCGAGCGCGTGAGCGCGGTGCCGGGCGTGCGTTCCGTCGCCTTCACCAATGCGCTTCCCATGGAAGGCTGGGGCGACGGAATGCCGTTCCTGATCGCCGGGCGTGAAGCGGTGGATATGGCGCACCGGACTTCGTGCTTCTACAAGCGCGTCAGCGCCTCGTATTTCCGGACACTGCAGATTCACCTGTTGCGCGGCCGTCTCTTTACGGATCAGGATCGCACCGGCGCTCCACCGGTTCTGGTCATCGATGAGAGCATGGCCGAACGGTATTTCAAGGGCGAGGACCCCCTAGGCAAACGAGTTCTTATTCAGCAGCTCCTCTACGGCCAACCGGGCCTCGGCCCGGAAATCGCCTGGGAAGTGGTGGGCATCGTCGGCGATGAGCAGGTGGGTGATCTGGGAGATAAAAAGAGCCCGGGCGTTTATGTCACCTACGATCAAAGCCCCACCAACGATGTGAATATGGTGGTAGCGCAAGCCTCTGACTTGCCGACGTCCGCCATCAATGCCGCCGTGCACGAAGTGGACAAAAACCAACCCTTGACCGACATCCTTACGCTCGATCAAATCAAATCTGAAACCGTGGCGAGCGACCGTTTGCAGACCATGCTGCTCACCACTTTCGCCACGCTGGCTCTGCTGCTCTCGGCGGTGGGGATTTACGGCGTAATCAGCTATTCGGTGACGCAACGGACGCACGAGCTGGGCATCCGCGCGGCACTGGGCGCCAGCCAGAGTGGTCTGCTGGCGCTGGTGATCCGCCATGGAATGGCACTCGCACTCTCGGGGCTGGCATTGGGCGCGCTAGGTTCGCTAGCGCTCACGCGCCTGCTGAATACATTGCTATTCGGCATTTCACCGCGCGACCCGGCAACGCTGATCGCGGTGGGGGCAATCTTAGCCACCGTAGCGTTCGCCGCCTGCTACATCCCGGCCCGCCGCGCCGCCGCGATTGATCCGACGATAGCCCTGCGCTATGAATGAGTGGGGCAGGCGCTTCCGAGATGCTCGCAGAATTCGAATAACCAAAAAAGCACCGGCTCCCTGAGTCTGAGCTGGACTTTGTCCATTAGGCAGCCCAACAAAGAGCGACAGACAAGCGGCGGAAGAGGGGGACGGGGATTTTCACAACTTTGGTGTCTGCCGACGAGATGAGGAAATTGGGAAGCTGCCAATAGTGTTGACGCACAACGGAGATCGCGTCTGAGAAAGTAGGCCGGGGCTTTCGGTACCAGGAAGAGGACGAGATGGGAAGTTGTCCGCCTGAAGCCAGACCGTTTGCCAAGACGGTAATGAGAGAGAACAGGCCGAGCAGAATGGGGCTGGTGCGAGCAATGGCCAGGTCGGACCATTGCCGCTGGGTTTCGAAGCCGACATGGGCGCGGACCTCCTGGAAGGTCACTTCGACCTGCCAGCGTTGGACAAACCAAGCCAGAATCTGATCGGGGGATTGCTGTGAATCGGTGCACAGCAGCGCGAGAGGATCAAAACTGGACAGCGGATCGCGGACCAGAACCCAACGAATGGAGAGCGGATGGAAGCCCCCGTGGTACCACAGGGCGGTGCCTGAAAGGTATTCCACTGGACGCGCGGTAGCGCCATACCAGTGAGGGATGGTCCGCTTAGTCCACGAGGTACGTTTCGATCGGAGCAGTTGTTGCAGCTTGGATAAGCGTTTTCCAACTAGGCGGGGACGCCCAGCTCGTCTGGGTCTTCGAGCCGGCGGCGGGGCGAACAAACGGGCATCGGTGCGCAGTCGGGTGATGCAAGTGATGGGACGTCGGAGCGACTGCATGCGGGTCAGCAAATCCAGGGCCGAGAAGGCTTGGTCGGCTACTAGAACGATGTCCCGATCCGGTAGCCAACGCCGGAGTTGCAGCAACAGCTGCCGGGCCCAGCTGGTGAGCGGCTTATGCCGCTGCCGGTGCTGCTGGCTAAAACGTTCCGAAGGAGTGAGAGCGGTTAAGAACGGGAGCGCCCAAACGCGTTGCGCCCAAGGAATTGGCGCGAGCAACATCAGGCTCAGCCAGCGCAATCCACCGGTCTTGACGAAATGTGTTTGCGAGGACCGCACCGGGTCACGATAAATGCCTCGGGCTCGAATCTTCTCTCCGCGTCGCCGTTCAATGGTGTCGTCCAGACCGAACACCAGCGGACCGGCCGGAGCGAATGTAGAGATGAGCAGGTGCAGCAAAACACGACTGGCCTTCAGACAACTCCAGCGAGCACGATTCAACACGCGATGGTAGTTCTGAAAATGCCGATCGTGGCTCAGTCCCATGATGCGCAAGGCGCTGGTCACGGTCCGTTTTCCAGGCGCTAGAATCGCGCCCCACAACAAGACCTGAGCATGCTCCCAGCTACGCTTCCAAAAAAGGGGCGCGAATGCTAGGATGATCGAATAGATTTGGGGAGGTGGAGTAGGCATAAAACATTTCTTGGCAGATATGTTTTAGCATACGCTTATCTCCCCAATCTCCTCCGCGGAATGGATAAAGTCCAGCTGAGAAGCTGTGAAAAAATCGGGAAGCACGCGGGGTTGGCAGACGGAAGCGTCTGCCCCACATTGACGCACAAGGATTTACGATTAAGTGGCACAGGCGCTTTCGCCTGCGAACCGATTTCTTCACAGCTTCTCACGGCCGCGGCTCAACGCCACCCTCTGAGCCGCGCGCGCAAGCAAGCGATTTTGGCAAATCTTGCAGGTACTTCGCTTCCGCCTGCCAACCGCCCATCCAGTTTTTCCACCGCCCAACCATTTTCCCGCCAGCAGCGCGGCTTACAGCCTTACTGTGGTCCCATGCTGAAACTTACCCTCTTCCTTCTCGCCGCCGCAGCCTTCGCTCAAACTCCGGCGCCTTCCTTCCACGTCGACATCGTCGGCAAAGGCGCACCGATGATTCTCATTCCGGGATTCGCCTCTTCCGGACAAACCTGGGATTCCACCGTGGCGCGCTATAAAGACCGATACCAGTGCCATGTGCTGACCCTCGCCGGGTTCGCCGGCCAGCCGCGCATTGAGGCGCCCTTTCTCGAAACCGTCCGCAAGGACCTGGCGGCATATATCCGCAAAAACAAACTGGACAAGCCGGTGATCGTGGGCCACAGCCTGGGCGGTTTTATGGCGCTGTGGCTGGCCGAGAAGGAGCCGGACCTGGTTGGCCCGCTCGTAATTGTGGACTCGCTGCCGTTCCTGGCCGCTGTGATGCAGCCCGGCGCGACGGCGGAAAGCGTGAAACCGATGGCCGAGAATATGCGCAAAATGTTCAGCGGCCCGTCAACTGAGGAGACCGAGAAGCAGAGCCAGGCGTCCATCAAATCCATGGTCACCGGCCCCGAAGATTACGAAATGATTCTGGGCTGGAGCAAGAAGTCGGACCGCATCGCGGAAGGCAACGCCATGTACGACATGATGACCACCGATCTGCGTCCTGATTTGGATAAGATCACTTCGCGAACCATCGTGGTTGGAACCTGGATGGGCTACAAGCAATACGGCGTGACGCGGGAGCAGGTGGAGAAGAACTTTAACGATCAATACGCGAAACTGAAAAATTATCAGCTGGTGCTGAATGACAAAGCGCGGCACTTTGTTATGCTGGACGATCCGGAGGGCTTTTTCGCGGCCACCGACGCCTTCCTCGCGCACGATAAATAGAATGAAACGCTCGCAGGTTTACTGGCTGTGCCAGATTCTCGGCTGGTCGGCCCACGGAGTAGTGAACTTCACCTTCGCTGTTCTGTCCAGCGCTCCCCTCTCGCGAGCGATCGTCATTTCGGTTTGGGGCGCGTGCGGCGGCATCCTTTTTTCGCACCTTTTTCGTGCTTTCATCAGGCGCCGGGGCTGGCTGAAGCTTTCGCCGCTGCAAGTGTTGCCTCGCGTCTTCCTGGCGAGTCTCGCGGCGGGCTGCATCATTACCGCCTTCGTGACGGCAGCGTGGCCGGTGGTATTCGGCTGGGCCGCGCTTCGCGCCAGCGGATTTAGTTGGGTATTCCCGGCCATCTTCATCTGGAGCGTGACAGTTTTCCTGTGGGCCGTGATTTACTTCGGCGTGCATTACTTCGAGAGCTATCAAACTGCTGAACTGGAGAAATTGCGGCTGGCCGTGGTGGCCAAAGACGCGCAACTCGGCGTGCTGCTGTCGCAGGTGAATCCGCACTTTATATTCAATTGCCTGAACAGCCTGCGCGCCTTGATTATTGAAGACCCTCCGCGCGCGCAGAGCATGGTGACGGAATTGGCCGGCATGCTGCGCTACTCGTTGCAGTCCGGCAAAACGGAGGTGGTGCCGCTCGAAACGGAACTGGAAGCCGTCTCCGCATATTTGAAATTGGAGGGCATCCGGCTGGAGGAGCGGCTGAGCGTCAAAATCGATATGGATCCCGAATCGCTTCAAACCCGCATTCCCCCCATGCTGCTGCAGACTCTGGTGGAGAATGGCGTGAAGCACGGCGTAGCGCGGCTGGCCCAAGGCGGCGAAATCCGGGTGGCATCGGAAATGCAGAACGGCGCGCTCAAGATTCGCGTGCGCAACAGCGGGCAACTGGCCGAGAGCAGTGGGTCTACCAGGGTTGGCCTCAAAAACATCCGGCAACGATTGCACCTGCTGTATGGCGACGAGGCGTCAATCGAACTGCGGAACCAGGACGCCGAATTCGTGATCGCCGAAGTGTCTATCCCCATCGCAAAAAATCCGGCATGAAGGCGTTAATTATTGACGACGAACGGCTGGCGCGCGCGGAACTTCGGCGGTTACTCGAAAAACATCCCGATGTCGAAATTGTGGGCGAGGCCCGCGACGCCGAAGACGCGCTGAGCCAAATCGATCGGACGGAGCCGGAGCTTTTGTTTCTGGATATCCAGATGCCCGGCGCCAACGGGTTTGAGCTTCTCGCTCAACTGGATCGCGTACCGCTGGTCATCTTCACTACCGCCTACGACGACTACGCTCTCAAGGCGTTTGAAGTGAACGCGCTGGATTATCTCTTGAAGCCGGTGGCGCCGGAGCGGCTGGCTGCTGCCCTGGCTAAGATCGCCGGCGTCAAGGCGAGATCGCCGCTTGGCGCCGGCCAGCAGATTTTCGTCAAAGACGGCGAACGGTGCTGGTTTGTGGCGCGGCGGGAAATCGTGCTGCTGGAATCTGAGGGCAACTACACCCGGCTCTACTTCGGCGGCCACCGGCCCTTGGTGCTGCGATCGTTGAATTATCTGGAAGACCGTCTGGATCCCGCAATCTTCTTTCGCGCCAGCAGAAAACACATTTTGAATCTCAAGTTCATTGAGTCCATGGACGCCTGGGCGAACGGCGGATTTCTGGTGCGGCTGAAGGGCAACATCGAAGTGGAGATGTCCCGCAGGCAGGCCCAGAAATTCAAGGAAATCATGAGCCTTTGACGCCATCCTGCGGCGAAACAACAAAAAAACATGTTTTGTCACCAATGTTTTTTCCGCAAGTCACCGGATTGTAACTCGAATCGGGCTACAAAGGGGCATGCGGTGCGATTTGCATGTTCATACGCGGCATTCCGGCATGTGCACCATCCCCCTGCTAAACCGAGTAAGCCGCGAAAGTTATAGCGATCCCGAGGCCGTTTACCAGACCCTGAAACGGCGCGGCATGGACCTGGTTACCGTTACCGACCATGATTCCATCGATGCGGCCGAACATCTTCGACGCTATCCCGACTTTTTCCTGAGCGAAGAAGTCACCTGCATCACTCCCAGCGGCACCGAGATCCACACTGGCGTTTACGGCATGGAAGAGCGCGACCATGTGGAGCTGCAGCGCCGCCGCAACGATGTCCCGGCGCTGGCCGCCTATCTTGACGAGCGCAAACTTTTCTTCAGCATCAACCACGTTTTTTCCAGCCTCACCGGCCGGCGAACGGATCTCGATTTTCTCCTCTTTCAAGAACTCTTTCCAGCCATGGAGACGCTGAATGGACAAATACCCGGAATCAACAATTCGACCGCTGCCCTGCTGGCGCGCGATTGGCGAAAAGCCGTGGTGGGGGGCAGCGATGCCCATACGCTGGCCGCGCTTGGCCAGACCTACACGGATGTTCCTTCCGCCACCGAAGTCCGAACCTACCTACGCGGCTTACGGCGCGGCCAGGCGACAACGCACGGCGTCTCCGGAACATATTTCAAGCTGACCGTGGCCATCGCCGAGATTGGGCTCGCATCCGTGGGCGAGCATCCCTGGATGGCCTTCCTCGCCCCACTGTTGCTGCCGATGGTGCCAGTGGTGACGCTGGTCAATTATTTCTGCGAGATTCTGTTCGAACGCAAATGGTCAAGGCGGCTAGTGGGGCGGACCCCCTGGTCCGCGCGGGTCCCCCTGGACCCGCTCTTCGAGCCCCTACTAATTCAGCAGCAGGCCGACGCGGGCGTCGGCCGCGGACCAGGGGGTCCGCCCCACCTCGGCTAGGAAACCAGGGTTAGGAAACCAGCTTTTCCGGGTCCCAATTGCAGACCCGCTTTTCGAAGTAACTGACGTTCGTCAGTAGCGCGGGGCCGGCGGCGCGCAGGCCGAACACGGCATCCTCGACCGAGGGTTTGCGGGCGCGAACCGCTTCGTAAAAGACGCGATGGTGTTCCAGGTGCGCGTCGAAATCCTCGGGCGGCGTGTAAACGTCGTCCTTATTGGGACGCAGGCTGTCGGCGCTCGCGTGGGTGACCGGATATTGCTTGCGGTAGCCCTTCAAGAACTCCGCCTGCACCGCTTCCGGAAACGTATCGATGGTGTAGCCAGGCTCGGCTGCGCGCGGCGTGCGCGATAGCTTCAGCTCGTCGAAACCCGTGGTCATGGTGCCTTCGCTGCCGATAAATTTCACGCCGAACGATTCGTCCGGAGTGCCGCTTTCGAAATTCACCTTCAGCGTGACCGTGAAGCCGGGATAATCCAGCAGCGCCAGCATCACGTCCGGCACATCGCGTCCGTCTTTCCAGAAGCGCAGGCCACCGGTCGCGAACACGCGTGTGGGACCCGTGGAACCGGTGGCGAAATGAAGGCCGGTCAGCAGGTGGACGAAAAGATCGCCGGCCACGCCAGTTCCATAATCCCGATAATTGCGCCAGCGGAACATGCGGATGGGTTCAAAGGGACGCTTGGGCGCGCTGCCCAGAAAGCGATCCCAATCGATGGTGGCGGGCGATGCATCGGGCGGAATGGAATATTGCCAGGCGCCGATAGCGGTGTTGCGGTCGAGCCACGCTTCCACCATATTCAACTGGCCAATGGCGCCCGCAGCCAGCAGTTCCTTCGCTTTTTGATACATCAGTGAGCTGACGTACTGGCTTCCTATCTGCAAAGTGCGGCCGGAACGCTTTTGCGCTTCGATCATCGCCGCGCCTTCGTCGATGGAATGGACCATGGGCTTCTCGCAGTACACATCCTTGCCCGCGTTCAACGCCTCAACCGTAATGCGCTGGTGCCAGTGATCCGGCGTTGCGATGATGACGGCGTCCACATCCTTGCGCGCCAGCACCTCGCGATAATCCCGCGTGGTGAACAGGTCGCGGCCCCACAATTCTTTGGCTCGGGCCAGACGGCCGTCGTAGACGTCGCACACTGCGACCAGCTTCACGCCGGGAAGCGATACGGCATAGCGCGTGTCGCCCATGCCCATTCCGCCGGCGCCGATTAATGCAATCTGAATGGAATCCATAAAAACCCGTTTCTCGTTTCTCGTTTCTGGTTGGGGGCGGTCGATGTCTCCGTCAGGACTTGAGAGTCATTGTTTCAGGGTCCCATTCGCAGATGCGTTTTTCGAAGTAGCTGATGTTTGAGAGCAGGGCGGGACCGGCGGCGCGAAATCCGAAGGTGGTGTTTTCCACCACCGGCTTGCGGCTGCGTACGGAGGCCAGGAAATTCTTGTGATGATCCAGATGGTCGCTGTAGCCTCGCGGCGCCTGAAATTTGTCTTCCACCTGCGGACGGATGGCGTCAGCGGTGGGAACGGGGCGCGGATATTGCTCGAAATATTTCTTCAGGAATTGGTCCTGGGTTGCCTTGGCGAAAGTGTCGATAGTGTATCCGGGCTCGGTTTCCCGGGGCGTTTTCGAAACCGTGACGCCGTCGCCGATGGTCAGAATGCCTTCGGTGCCGATGAAACGGAAACCGGAACTCTCGCTTCCGCCATCCACGAAATTCACGCGGAGAGCCAGGTTGAAGGCGGGATGGCGTGGGGTCTCCGGGTAATCGTACATGCCCAGCATGACGTCGGGCACGTCGCGGCCATCTTTCCAGAATCTTAACCCACCTGTTGCGTAGACTCGCGTGGGCCCGATGGAGCCCATCACGAAATGCATGCCGGAAAACAGATGCACGAACAGGTCGCCGGCGACGCCCGTGCCGTAATCGCGATAGCAGCGCCAGCGGAACAATCTTTGCGGCTCGAACGGGACCTTAGGAGCGCGGCCCAGGAAGCGGTCCCAATCGATATTTTCGGGCGTGGCGTCGGGCGGAATGGAATATTGCCAGGCGCCAATGGCGTCGTTACGATCCCACCAGGCTTCCACCATGTTGGGCGTGCCGATGGCGCCGGCCTGCATCAGCTCCTGGGCTTTTTTATAGACGATGGAACTCACGCGCTGGCTGCCGATTTGAATAATGCGTCCGGTTTTCTTCTCGGCTTCGATCATCGGCTTGCCGTCGTCCACGTGCTGCACCATGGGCTTTTCCGAGTACACGTCTTTGCCCGCGTTCATGGCGTCGATGGCGATTTTCTGGTGCCAATGGTCGGGCGTAGCCACAATCACGGCGTCCACGTCCGGCCGCGCCAGAACTTCGCGGTAATCGCGGGTGATAAAGATATCCTTGCCGTGCGTTTCCTGCATGCGGATGAGCCGGCCCTGATAAATGTCGCTGGCGGCTACCAGCTTCGAACCCGCCTTGATGGACGAACGCACATCCTCCGAGCCCATGCCCCCAGCGCCGATAATCGCGATCTGGATATTGTCGTTAGCCGAGCGGGGCTTGATCTGTGCGAGCAAGGGCGCAGCGGCGGTAGCGGCAAGGAAATGACGTCTCGTGGTCATGTCTCATGTTACCGCCGAATGATTGGCCGCGAATGAACACGAATGAACGCAAGTCTTATTCGCGTGTATTCGCGTTCATTCGCGGCCTAATCTGTTTTCGGCTTGTCGCTGGAAGTGCTGGCCGGCTTGGCGTCGGCTGTTTTGCTATCGGACTTTGCGGCAGAATTGCCAGAAGGCGTGGAATCGCTTTCGCTTTTCTTGGAGCCGCCGTTGCCGCTGCCTTTGGCGTAATCGTTTACGTAGAAGCCGGAGCCTTTGAACATCAGCGCGGGCGCGGATATTATGCGTTCTACCTTGCCCCCGCACTTTTCGTGGACTTTTAGCGGCTCATCGGCGAACTTCTGCTGCACTTCGAATACTTCACCGCAGTTTTCACACTTGTACTCGTAGCGCGGCATTCGGTCCTAACGCCCGGGGCTCGCCGAGGCGATGTCGCTCTTGCCCTTGGTGACCACTTCAATAGCTTTCTTCAGGACGACATCGTCGCCTGGTTTCTGTTCCGGCTCAGCGGTAATGGGATTGCCGTCATCATCCACGGATATCGCGTCGGCCTCCACCATCGGCACCGAAGGAGTGACGCCCGTATCCTGGATGGCTTTGCCGCTGGGCGAATAATATTTCGCCACTGAGAGAATCACCGCGGAACCATCGTCCATGGTAACTGCTTTGCGGACGGCTGCGTCGCCGTAGGTGCGCTCTCCCACCACTTCCGCGCGCTTGTCATCCAGCAAAGCCGCGGCGGCTACTTCTGCTCCGTCCGCTGTTCCGCGATTGACCATCACTACCATGGGCAGATGAGTAATATCGGCGGAGGCTTCGGCGTTGATATCCTGGCGCTGCACTTTCTGGCCTTCGATGTAAGTGATCAACCCTTTATCCAGAAACATATTTGCAAGCTTGGTGCCGTCTTCCGGGCTGCCGGTGGCGCAATGGCGCAGGTCAAGGACCAGTTTCTTGGCGCCCTGTTTCTGCAATTCTTCGATCTTGGCGGAGACCTCTTTCAAATTGTTGCCTTCGAGGCTGGGCACATCGATGAGTCCCACTTGGTCCGGCATCATCTTGGCGGTAACCGCCGGGTATTCAATGACGGCGCGCGTCAGCGTGATCTTCTGCGGCTCCGGCTTGCGGAAGCGCAGTACGCCGACTTCGACAGTGGTTCCTGGATCGCCTTCCAACAGAATTTCGGCAAACGCCAGCGGCATATCGCGCGTGGCCACTCCGTTGATGGTTTCGAGAACGTCCGTGGTGGTCAGGCCGGCTTTGGCGGCCGGCGATCCGGGGATGGCATCCACCACGCCCACGTATCCGTATTTCTTCGACAGCACCAGGCCGACGCCGGCCTTATGCTGATCCTTGCTCTTCATCCATTGCTTGTACTGATCGGCATTCAGGTAGCTGGCGTAGGGGTCGATGGATTCCAGCAATCCGTTGACAGCGCCCAGGGTGACGCTCTTCATGTCCGGTTCTTCCACATAGTCGCTCTTGATGCGCGAGAGCACTTCGGTATAAACGGCCAGATGGCGATAGGTATCCTCGGGCGAGGCGCTTTTACCGCGCATGGCTCCAAAGAGGAGCACGAAAACGAGACAGGTGGAAGTGGAGGCGACGAATAATTTGATACGGCTGGTCATATAGAGTGAGCCTGGAGACCTTCTAGAACTAGTATAGCGTGCGTTTTGGGGAGGGGGCTGGGGACTTGGGGCTGGGGCTGGTTTGGGTTCGTTTTGCAAATTGATCTAGCACGTTGATTCAGAGGACGTTCCGCCGGTCCACACGGTTGCATCCGGTTCGAGCTTGCTTTCGTGACAAGCGCGGCCGCTACTTGCGCGTCACACGGGAGCCCTGTAATTGCGTCTGCGCGTTCATTTAATGGGCCGGACTTGGAGGGCCCGGGTACTTCGCTTCCGAATCAGGAAGGCCACTGCGAGCAGCCCCGTTGACACCAGGATCAGAGAGGAGGGTTCCGGTGTGCTGGTGTCAGTGATAGTCCACGTCCCCTCCGCTTCCGCGGTGACTCCTCCGCCGGTTCCCGGCCCAGCCTCGGCGCCAATTGAGAATTCAGGTGAGGGTGACGGGGGGAAGGGTGGTGGTTGCGGGCCCTCGTCGGTGAACTCGAAAATCGCGAATCCTCCGGGAGCGGGATTGACGGCTTCGCCAAACCAGGCCGGTCCAGAAGAATTGGGAGAACACGGTATGGAACCGCCTAAGAACGCAAACGTGGCGGCCGAACTACTGGTACCACAACCGGAGCCGGACACATTGGGAGCGTTGGCGCTGGAGGTCAGGTCGATGGAGTACCCATACCAATCAACCACGAAATCGCTGAATTGGGATCCCGACGGCGCCGAAGCGTCGTATGTAAATGAGCCGGACGGAGCAGGGCTCCCGGAAGTAGTGGTGAAATTGACAGTGTAGATGCTGGCCGCGAAAACGGGTTGCGCGAAAGCGGCCCCGGATAGTAACGCAATTATTCCCAAAGATTGCTTCAAGTGAGATCCGCCGATGTTTGTCAAAAAGCACTTCGAGTATACCTCACCTAGGTCAGTCAGGGGAACTTTCTTTACGAGTTGCCGGGCAAATAGTGCTAGTGGTCCCGCTAGGGAGTGACCATGGGCCTGTGTTGTTGGCAGGCGAAAGCGCCTGCCCCACGCTTGCCGTCACCTTTTCGGCTCTTCGAGCAACGCTAGAATTCGCGCGTAACCGTCGTAGCGCGCCTTGGATATTTCGCCCGCGGCCACCGCCTCCTTCACCCCGCACTCCGGCTCATGCGTGTGCGTGCAATCGGAAAAGGCGCATCGACAAGCGCCGAATTCGTGATAATAGCGGCGCAGATCCGCCGGGCTAACATCCCACAACCCGAATTCGCGAATGCCCGGCGTGTCGATTATCGTGGCTCCATTGGGGAGCTGGTAAAGCGCCGACGACGTGGTGGTGTGGCGGCCTTTTTCGTTGGCTTCGCTGATGGATCCGGTGGCGATATCCAGCCGTGGATCCAGCGCGTTCAGCAGCGACGATTTTCCTACGCCGCTATGGCCGGCGAAGACGCACAGTTTTCCGGCTAGCAATCCAGATAACGCCTCGAGCCCGGCTCCTGTGGCGGCCGAGCAGAGCGTTACCGGAATGCCCGCATCCCGGTAGGGACCGAGCGGGTGAAGCTCTTCGGGGCTAGTCAGCAGGTCCACTTTGTTGACGCAAATCAACGGTTCGGCGCCCGATTTTCCGATGGCGATTAAGTAGCGATCAATCAACCCCGGGCGAAGCGGCGGAGTCTTGAGCGAGACCACGTTTACCACTATGTCCACGTTGGCCGCGATCACTCGCTCCAGGTGCGGATTGTGCGGATCGGCCCGTGAGAGCGTGGTGCGGCGCGGCAGAACTTCCTGGATTTTGCGGCGGGCTGGTGAGAACAGCACCTGGTCACCAATTGCTACCTCGCCTGAGTCGCGGCAGCGGATGCGTTCGCCGGCGGATAAGACGTCGCAAAAACCCGGGCCCGTTTCGGCTACGAATCCGGTGGAAATTACCGACTCCCTTACGGTCGCGGTTCGGTTGCGCTTCGGTGCTGGGAGATTGTCTTCTTCTGGCTGGTTGATATTTACGCGGTCGCGCGGAGGCGTGCGCTCTTTCGAGCGCGTCTTGGATAAGGCCTTTCGCAATTCGCGCCTAGCATGGGCATCTAAGTGTTTACGCAGTTTTCTCTCTTCTCGAGACATGGGGCATCCTTTTAGATTTTTTGGAGAACTACGAATTAGAAGAGAGGCTCTCGGGAAAAACTGCTTCCCAGAGTCTTTAGCGGGCAGTCATAGGCAGACAACAACATCGTACAGCGAGCAGGACGCGACAGTCAATCCCAGAAACGGACAGGAGGAACGGTTTATCTCATTCACCTAAAAGCGGATAAAGTGGCCCTTGCCGTGCCATACTGCCGTTCGATGCTGAATGATCTGCGCTTCGCTATCCGGCTGTTGTGGAAAAGCCCCGGCTTTACAATGGTTGCCATTGTCGCGTTGGCCGTAGGAATCGGCGCCAATACGGCTATCTTCAGCCTGGTGAACTCCGTGCTGTTGCGGCCGCTGCCGTTCCGCGATAGCAGCCGTTTGGCGGTTTTTTGGGAAACCGATCCATCGCAAGGGTTCAATCGCCAGGGCCCATCAGGCCCAAATTATCTGGACTTCCGCGAGCAGAACAGATCGTTCGAAGATATGGCGCTGCTCGAGCAGGGAACCGGCACGGTCACCGGGTTCGGAGAGCCGCAGCAGATACCGGCGCTGCGGGTCACGCGCAGCTTCCTGCCGGTGCTTGGTTTTGCGCCCATCCTGGGACGCAATTTCGCCCCCGGCGAAGGCTGGCATCAGCGAGTTGTGCTGATCAGCTACGGCGCGTGGCAGCGGTATTACGGGAAAGATCCGGCCGTGGTGGGCAAAAAAATGATATTGGATGACCTGCCCTACACCGTGATCGGAGTGCTGCCTTCCAGCTTCTGGTTTCCGGATCCAGGTGATCTGGTAGTGCCGTGGGCGGACTCGGATCTGGCGGAACGCAGACGCTCCGATCACAATTTCGGCGTGATCGGCCATCTGCGGCGCGGCGTCACTATGCAGCAAGCCAATGCCGACCTGAACGCCATCGAGCATCGCATCGGCGAACAGTTCGAAGATCTGAAAGGCTGGGCCACCACCATATCGCCGGTGTCCGAGATCGTGGGCGAGAATGTGCGCGGCGGGCTGTTGCTGCTGCTGGCCGCCGTGGCGCTGGTGCTGTTGATCGCCTGCGCGAACCTGGCGAATCTGATGCTGGCCCGCGCGGCCGGCCGCACCCGGGAGACAGCCGTCCGCATGGCCCTGGGCGCGGGACGCTGGCGTTTGGCGCGGCAATTTTTGACTGAGAGCGCCGTGCTGGGCGCCATCGGCGGAATCGTCGGATTGCTGCTGGCGCTGTGGGGCGTGGATCTGCTGGACAAAATCGTACCGCGGACCATGCCGCTCTCAGGAGGCGCGGGCGTTGTGGTGCGTCCCGCGATTCACGCCGATGCATGGGCGCTGCTTTTCACCGTGGCCATCTCGCTGGCCACTGGTGTGATCTTCGGACTCGCTCCGGCGTTCGCCGCTTCCAGAGCCAAGGTGAGTGAGGCCTTGAAGGAGGGTGGACGCGGATCATCGGCGGGTGGAAGCAGATTGCGCAACGCGTTTGCGGTCTCCGAAGTAGCCTTGGCCCTGGTGCTGCTGGTTGGCGCTGGCCTGGTGATGAAAAGCTTCTGGCGGTTGCAACAGGTGAATCCCGGATTTGCCGCCGATCATGTGCTGGCCATGGAAATGGAGCTGCCCACGGATTCCAAATACCGCACGCGGCCGGAGCTAGCCGAGTTTTTCCGCCGTGTTCTGGAGAATGTGCGATCACTCCCGATGGTGCGGTCCGCCGGTGTCACCAATCAGCTTCCGCTCGACACCAGCGATGAGCCGCGCGCCGAGTTCATCGTTGAAGGCCGCGCTCCGTTGCCTTCGGGCCAAGGCTATTTGGCCGACTACCGCGACGCCAGCCCGGATTATTTCCGGGCCATGGGAATCCCGCTGCGCAAAGGCCGGGTTTTCACGGATCAGGACAAAGCGGACCGCCCGCTGGTAGTAATCATCAACGAGACGCTGGCCCGCCGTTATTTTGCGGATGGATTGAACCCCATCGGCCAACGCCTGCGATTGGGCGCGCGCTTCATACCGGAGATCGTGGGCATTGTGGGTGACGTGAAAGACTCGGGTCTGAATCGCGAGACGGCGCCCGCCATGTATACCAGCTATCTGCAAAGTCCCGAGATGAAAATGAGCCTGGTGGTTCGCGCCGAAGGCGATCCTTCGAAGATGATCCGCGCGGTGGAGAAACAGGTGTGGGCCGTGGATAAAGATCAGCCGATGTACAAAATCCGAACCATGGAGCAGGTAGTTGGAGAATCGCAATCGTCATCGAAGTTCACCCTGGTCCTGCTCGGAATCTTTGCCGCGGTCGCCATGGGGCTGGCGGCGGTGGGAATTTACGGAGTTATTTCCTACACCGTCGCGCAGCGTACCAGAGAAATCGGCATTCGCATCGCGCTGGGTGCGAAACGGGCCGACGTGTTGCGTTTAGTGGTCGGCCAGGGGACGGTTTTAGCGTCCGCCGGTGTAGTGGTGGGCTTAGCTGGCGCGCTAGCGCTGACGCGCGTAATGAGCAGCCTCTTGTTTGGAGTGAGCGCTACGGATCCAGCCATTTTTGCGGGCGCAGCGGCGTTTCTAGCCGCAGTGGCCCTCCTGGCAAGCTACATCCCAGCGCGCCGCGCGATGAGCGTCGACCCAACAACGTCCCTGCGATCGGAGTAGCAGCGAAGTGGGGCGGACCCCCGGGTCCGCGCGGGTCCCCCCGGACCCGCCTCTTCGGAGTTTATTTCAGGCGGCGGCCGACGTGGGCGTCGGCTGCGGACCAGGGGGTCCGCCCCACTACGGCTTAGACACCGCGTAGTCTTTCAACACGCGGTTCACGTAATCGATAGTCTCGCGATACGGCGGAACGCCCTTGTATTTATCCACCGCGCCCGGCCCCGCGTTATACGCGGCCAGCGCCTTCGAAACCTGGTGCGGATCGTTTTCGTACTTCAGCAGTAGATCGCGCAAATATCGTGCGCCGGCCTCTACGTTCTGAGCGGGATCGTGCGGGTCGGCGTTCAACGCGGCGGCCGTGCCCGGCATCAGCTGCATCAATCCGATAGCGCCTTTGGGTGAGACTGCGTCCACATGGTAGCCGGACTCGGCCTTGGCCACGCTCCGCACAATGGCCGGAGGCAGGCCATTATTAATGGCCGCGCGGGTGATTAATTCTTGAGGCGTAAGTTCGCGCTGCGGCTCAGGGGCGGCGGCCGCGACCGGTGCAGGGGGCGGAGTGTAATCCTCCGCTTCGATAGCCGCCACGGAATTTGCGGGGATCTCAATGGCTCCCTGACTGATTTGCAGGCGCATTACCGCGCCGTCAATCACGTGGCTATCCGCGTGGATGCGGAAGCCGTTGGATAGCACGACGTACTCACCGGCTTGGGCGGTGAGCGTGGCCACCACTAGGGACAGAAATAGCCTCACTAATCCAGTTTGACGCATTTGGCGCCGAGAGCGTTTATTGTTTAGTTGGGACGGGCGGGTTGGCAACCCGCTGCAGGATGGCATCCTGCCCCACGCCTAGATGGTCGTAGTTCAGCATTGCGTTGAAAAGTAAGAAGTAGCTGCCCTGCGTGGCATTCCGCCAAATGGGATTGTTGGCGAACAGCAGCACGTGACCGTGGCCGCGGGGGACGTCCACTACTACCGGACGGTTCGCCAACTCCCGGCCGCCGGCCAGCATTCCGGAAACCAGCAGGTCTTTTTCGTCCGAGAATCGCAGCACAATGCGCGGGCGCATTTCGGGGGTGGGCAGGAACGGCCGCAGGAATTCGCGCGCGTCTTCATCGAGCGGCGCCTCTTCGCCCGGCTTCACTTGAGGACGCTCCGGCGGTGCTACATAGGGACGAGCTTGCGGAATATCAGGATCGGTGGGCGTGCCTCGGCCGGTGGGCCGTCCAGCAGGGGCGGCGCCGCCTCCAAATCCGCCGAAACCGCCGTTGGTGCTGACCTGCAACACCGGCGCCTGGCTGAAGTAGACCGAAAGATTGTCGCCATAGCCGTAGGTGATAGGGCTTTTCTTATCCGAGATCACCGCGTTCAAAACGCTGCCGTGGGCCTGCAGCTCGCGCGTGGTGGTGATGGAAACGCCCTCGATTAATCCGTAGTCAATGGGGATGGAAACGTTGCCGGTGACGGTGACGAAGAGCCCGCCGTCATCGATGAATCGGGCGATCTTCACCAGGCCCTCCAGGCCCATGCCGCCGCGCATGTCGTCAGTGGTGTCGGGCGATGATCCCAGGTTCGGCGTGATCGCGGAAGCTTTCCACGGAATAGGATCGCCGCGCATGGGCATCCCGTTCACAATGCGCTGGGCGCTGCCAGGAGTGGATCCAAAAATAATCACGTCATATTTGGCGCGAAGGTCGGGCGTCTCGCGTAGCTTTTGATCGGAGATGTACTCGTAAGGGATTTTCAGCGTGTCGAAGGCCACGCGATACCAGCCTTCGTTTTGCGTGTTCAGCCAGGTATGCACCAGCGCGATACGCGGCGCGGCCAGCGGATGCATGGCGACATGGGGGATTTCATCGACGGCGCGGACCTGCAGGCCGAGTTCGACGGCGGCTTGCTCAATGGTCCCGCGCGGGGAATCCTGCGCGCGAATGATGAACGATCCCGCGCGAAAATCCTGGCCGCCCGCTTTGAAAGATTCTTCGGCGGCGCTCATCTTCACGTCGCGCAAGCGGAAGCGGAAAGTGGCCAGCGTGTTGTCGGTATTGTGATTAATAATGTATGCGCCCGAGGATGTCGTGCCGGCGATTTTTCCTTCCACGCGCGCCGGGCCGTTCAACTGCGTCATGGAAGCTTTAAGAATAGAAGCATCGGTCACGCGGATGGTTTTCACGTTGCGCAGCGCGCCCAGTGTCCACCCGGTGTCATCGTAAGGGCGCGGATCGCTGATGTTGTAATACTGCGTGTCCAGCAGCATGTCGGCCATGCGGCTGTACGGTTGATCCATGCGGATGACATAGCTGGCCGCGGGAATTTTTATCTTCTTCTCTTCCTTGCCCTGCTTCACGGTGACTTCGCTCTCCTGGGTGGAGCGATGAATTTCGATACCCTGCAGCTCCAGCAGATTCACTAAATCGGCGCATTCCACCGGGCGCGGATCATCGGCTGGAATCACCCACGCGGCCGGGCCTTCCTGGGTGGCCTTCGCTATCGAACGCTTGCTTTTCAAGTAGAAATTTTCGAGGAACGTCTTGCCGTTGTTCGCCGTGTTGTTCATGGAGAACAGGATGGCGCTCTGCTGCAAATTGATGTTGTTGCGAATAGACCAATTCACTTTCGCCAGCGGCGGATTGGGACGGAACCAGGTGCGCGCGGTATCGGCCGGGGAAACTGTGCGGGGGCCGGTGTCGGCGCCGCGGCCGCCGAACGTCTCATAGAATCGCCCGATGGAATTGTGGCCGTTGGCGACATAGAACATGTAGTTGGGCGCCCAGCCGTCGTAGAATCCATGCGTCCACACGCCGGGAATCCCGCGCTTGGTCATCTCTTCGATTTCGACGTAGGCCATTTTCTGCCACTCATCCACAACCAACGGATCTAGCCACGCGTTGTAGGGCCCCATGCCCGTGGACACGTAAAGAAACGGCACGGATTCATGCAAATCGTGCAGCACTTGCGGATGCCAATCGAGAAACGTCTTCATCATGATCTTGCTCAATTGAAGCGCCATGCCCAGGCCGTCGCGATTGTTATCGTGCGCGACGTATTTACCCCAATAAACCAGCGACGGCGCGGCTTTGCCGGGATTCTCGACGTGATAATTGTAAACGTCTACTTCGCGATCGTGGCCGTCCACTTCCAGGCACGGCGTGATCAACACCACCATATTTTTCCGGATGTTGCGGATTAGCGGCGTGTCTTCCACAGCCAGCCGGTAGGCCAGCTCCATCAGCATTTCGGGCGATCCCGTTTCGGGCGAGTGGATGCTGCCGGAGGCCCAGTACATGGGAACATCTTCCTGGATCAACTGCTTGGCTTCGGCTTCCGACGTCTTTCGCGGATCGGCCAGCCGGGCGTTGATCTCGCGATAGCGGTCCAGCTTCTGGATGTTGGCTTCATCCGAAACTGCCACCATCAATGTCTCGCGGCCCTCCTCGGAATGTCCGATGGTGTAAACCCGCACGCGCGGCGTGGCCTTTTCGAGCGCCCGCATATAGCGGTAAATGTCTTTGGTGTAGGTGAGTTTTTGCGGCGTTCCGATCACGTAGCCGAGAACTTTTTCTGGCGTGGGGACGGTCTGGGATGCCGGAAGATGATCCACCAGTTCGGTGGTGAAAAATGTCTCGGTGGTGTATTGACGGATCTTGGCGGTGTAAGCTGCGTCGTTCGGTTGGGCGTGAGCAACGGCGGAAGCCAGCAGGGCGATCAGTGCGGTGCGCATAAGGGGCTATCATATCGTGGCTGGTGGCTAGTTGCTGGTGGCTGGCGAGGTACAATTGGTCCATTGGAGGTGCCGATGATTCGCTGGTGCTTTCTTCTCGCGTTTTTTGTAGTGAGCGCGTTCGGTCAGTCGTCCGAGAACGCCGTCGATCCCACCCGCATCAGCAAACAAGTGGTGCAAGCGATTCTTGGGGCCAGTCTGGGACAGGGCAAGCCTACCGCTGCGGCTTATGAAAATCTTTTGGTCTTTGGGTCAGAAGCGGCCTCCGGATGCTCGGTTCCACTGGTCGAGGCGCAGATCCCCAAGGACACAACCTTCACGATCGCGCAGGCACCTCCGCCCAGCGATTTTCGCGATAACATGCCAGTAGCGCATGGCCTTCCCGCCTGTTCCGCCAGCCGGTGACCAGCCGCCAGCAACCAGCCACTTTTCTTGCCAACGATCCCTCCGGCGGCGTCGTCTAATTTCTAGCCATGCTCCGATATACCCTCCGTACACTTCTGAAGAGCCCCAGCTTTACGCTGGTGGCGGTTCTTTCGCTGGCCTTTGGGATCGGGGCCAATACGGCGATCTTCACATTGCTCGATCAGGTGCTTCTGAGGTCGCTGCCGGTCCAGGCGCCCGAGCAGTTGAGGGTGCTCCACTTTACCGGGGGGGACGAGGGTTCGCTGCGTTCGCGTGATGACGGCGGGCTGTATTTCTCGTATCCCATGTACCGCGATCTGCGCGATCGGAATACCGTTTTCAGCGGAATGATTGCGACCTTGCATTATGAGATCGCCGCGAATTGGCAAGGGCAGACGGAGCGCGCCATCGGAGAGCTGGTTTCCGGTAATTATTTCGACGTGCTGGGCGTGCGGCCGGCGCTCGGCAGGGTTTTCCAGCAGTCCGACGATGTGGCGCCCGAAGCGAACCCGGTAGCGGTGCTCAGTTATGGCTATTGGCAGCGGCGCTTCGGCGCCGATCCTGGCGTGTTGAATAGGACCATCCGGTTGAATGACCATCCCTTCATGGTGGTCGGCGTTGCTACGCCGAATTTCCGCAGCGTAGTGGTGGGAGATGCGCCGGATATTTTTGTGCCGATGATGATGAAGGCGCAGATTACGCCGGGCTGGAACGATTTGGATCAGCGGCGTTCGAGGTGGTTGAACATTGTGGCGCGGTTGAAGCCGGGCGTCTCGGCTAAGCAGGCCGAAGCGGCGATGAATCCGCTGTGGTATTCGCTCCGCGAAATGGAACTGCGGCAAATGAACAACCCGCCGCAAAGGCTCCGCACCGATTTTCTCAAGACGCATCTATCGCTTTTGGATGGCGCCAAGGGTCTCTCGCCGATGCGCAATGAGTTCTCAAAGCCGCTGGTGGCGTTAATGGCCATGGTTGGGCTGGTGTTGTTGATTGCCTGCGCCAATGTCGCCAACCTGCTGCTGGCGCGCGGGGCGTCCCGGCAGCGCGAGATGGCCATCCGATTCGCTCTTGGCGCCAGCCGGCTGCAGGTGATGCGGCAACTGGTGCTGGAAAGCGTGATGTTGGCGGCGGCGGGCGGAGCGATGGGCGTCATGCTGGCTACCTGGGCGACGGCTGTGCTGCTGCGGGCGCTGCCGGCGGAGACTGGATTGCCGCTGGCATTTTCCAGCAGCCCGGATCTTCGAACGCTCGGGTTTACCCTCGCGATTTCGGCTGTGACCGGCATCATTTTCGGCTTGGCGCCCGCGTTTCAGACCACCCACTCCGGCATCGCGTCGGCGCTCAAAGATCAGGCGGGAAGCGTGGCCGGAGGCGGCGGCCAAGCCCGCTTCCGCAAGGCGCTGGTGGCCGCGCAGACGGGGCTCAGTTTGCTATTGATGGTGGGCGCGGGACTTTTTGCAAGAAGCTTGTATAACCTCAAGAGCCAGGACCTGGGGTTTCGCACGGACCATCTGCTGGCCTTCGACGTTAATCCAAAACTCAATGGCTATACCAATACGCAAATCTTCTCGCTGTACGACCAATTGATGAGCGCTCTCCGTTCAGAGCCCGGTGTCCGATCCGTGGCTTACTCACGCCTGGGGCTTCTGGCTAACAATAGCGCCGGGAGCAACATCACGGTGGCGGGATATCACGACAAGGAAGGCGAGGACATGAATCCGAATATGGACAACGTCAGCCCCGGATATTTTTCGGCGCTCGGGGTTCCGCTGCTGGCCGGCCGCGAGTTCACTCCGTCCGATGGTCGCGGCGCTCCCAAGGTTGCCGTTGTGAACGAGAAATTCCAGCGCTATTTCTTCGGAAATGAGAGCGCCGTGGGACACTGGTTCGGGTTCGGAGCCGGCAACGTAAAACTCGACATCCAGATTGTGGGCGTGGCCAAGGACGGAAAATACGCCAAGGTGCGCCAGGTTCCGCCGCGCTTCATTTATTTACCGTATCTGCAAAGTGGCGATCCAGGCGGAGGGACTATCTATATCCGCACCTCGCAGGATCCGGCGCTTGCGGCCGGCGCGGCGCGGCGCGAAGTGCAGCGTCTCGATCCGAATCTGCCGGTCACCAATCTCGCCAGCATGGATCAACTGATCGACGACAATATCTGGCTGGACCGTGTTGTCGCCGCGCTCTCCGTGGGTTTCGGCCTGCTTGCCACGGCGCTCGCAGCCATCGGCCTCTATGGTGTCCTGGCATTCATGGTGGCCAGACGGACGCGGGAAATCGGCATCCGCCTGGCGGTAGGCGCGTCGCAAGCCACCATTCTGCGCCTGGTAATGGCCGAAGTGTGTTTGGTGGCCGGCACGGGAATTATAGTGGCGATCCCGCTATCGCTAGGCCTCACGCGCTACGTGAAAAGCCAATTGTTCGGCCTGTCAAGTACCGATCCCTGGACGTTCGCAGGCGCCGCCCTCTTTCTCTCTCTGATTGCCATGATCGCGGCATACTTTCCAGCCCGCCGCGCCATGCGCGTAGATCCGGTGACAGCGTTACGGTGGGAATGAAATCCGTTTCTCGTTTCTCGTTTCTCGTTGGGTGCGATCGATAGTTCCTAACGAGAAACGAGAAACGATTTTCAATCCGAAATCGCCAACTCCCCCGGAACAATCGGCCGCGTGCGCGGGAGCACCCCGCGGTAGGCCAGGAATCCGACGAACGCGATCACCATAGTGAAGACGGCTAGCTTTGCGGAATCGGCCGCCCGCGTATGCGGCAGCAGTTTCCAGAGAATGCCCAGGATGGGTTGCGCGATGCAGCAGGCCCACACCGCTCCGTAGAAATAGCGGCGCTCCGTGCCCTCACCCTGGGTTGACGCCTTCACGCGCGGCAAGCGTCCCAGCGCGCCTAAAATCCAGATGGTGATGGCGATGGGAAGATAACCGTAAAAATAAATCTGCCTCAGCCGCCAGGCGCCTGTCGCCACCGCGACCGCCAGGCCAACAAAATTGAGAATCGCGAAGGTGATTACCACGCTCCAGGCAAAGGTGTAGCAGACGCGGCGGTAGAGCGGGTTGGGCTTGTCTTCAACGAAGCGGATGATATATGGCCGCGGTTCCACTCCCGGCAGACGGCCGCGCAACGCCGCTATGCCGGTGCCGATCATTACCGCAAGAAGCCAGGCTAACTTCGGAAAATCAAATCCGTGCTCGAAAAGATCGAAGGTTGAGGGGCCGGGCGCGATAAAGAAAACAAAGATCCAGATGGGCCAATGCGCCAGCCGGTAGAGAGCCTTGTTCCGGTCGCGAAGTTTGCGGGCGCTGGCCACCTCCACTGGCAGCGCGCCGCGCCGCCCCACGCGCTGCTCCACACTATTTAGATCCGGGTGGCTTGATGGCGGGCGGCTTGGCCGGAGTCCCAGTTTTCGGAGCCGGCGCGGGATTGCTCATCGCCGCCGTGCTCTGATCGTAAAGCTCAATAATGTCCTTGGTGATGTCCACCGTGGGTGAGGCGTAGAGCACCGGGCTTTGCGGATTGCTGACGTCCACCACCAGCGAGTAGCCGTGATCGCGCGAGTATCTTTCTATAACCGCGGTCATCTTTTGCGCCAGTTGCTGCAGCAGCCTCTGCTGCTCCTGCTCGAAGTCTTCCTTGGTGTCCTCAAGCTCGCGCTGGTAGGCCTTTTTCTTGAGCTCGATGTTCTTATAAAGCTCGTTCTTGGCGGCCTCGCTCAAGGTGTTTTGCCCCTTGTTGAACTGATCCTGCAGGGTATTGACCTCGTTCTGCTTGAGTTCCAGCTCTTTGCGCTTGGGGGCGGCTTTGGAATCCAGTTCGGCTGCGGCTTTTTGGCCGTCCTTCGTGCCCACAATGGCACCTTGAAAATAGATCACGGCGACTCTGCCTGTTGACCCCGTAGGCTGAACGGCGGGCTGGCCAGCCGTCTGGGCACTCACAGACGCGGCTAGAGCCAAGCCCAGGCATGTAAATACAGTACTTTTCACAGTGAAACTCCTAACCTTTGAATTCATTATATTCTATCCAAAATCCGGGTTCCCGGCGGCGGAGCTGGTTGCTCAAGCGGTTGCTCAACCGGTTGTTCAAAATGTCCGGCCGATCGAGAAACGGACCGTCGTGTACCTTTCGAAAAGAGGAATCGGCTGTCCGATTGTTTCGAGCGCGTTCAGGTAAGTAGCCGAGTTCGGGAAATCGTCCCGGTAGGCCGCGATGGGCGGTTGTATATAGCCGCGGAAGACACTGGGATTGTACGCAAAGTAGAGCCGGAACGGCGCGTTCACCACCGGCATCATAACCTGCAGCTCCAGTCCGGTAGAGGCGCGCACTTTTTGAGTGCCCGGCGCGATGTAAGCGCGTCCGCTGAAATTCGCCTGCGGAAATTCCGCATTTAACTCCTCCACGCGGCCGGGATTCAAGGCCAGCTGGCTGGGCAGCGAGAGCTTGTCTACACCGGCGTCGGCGAAGTAGGCCAGCACCACGGGTCCGAAAATAGGAATGCGGTATTCGAAGTTGGATACCAGGCTGGTGTCGCCGCCCGGATACGCGAACTGGTAAGTCGGTATCGTCATGGTCACCGGCTGATACGTCGGTTGATTGTTGATGTAAACTTTCTGCATGCGCTGCGTTCCGTCGTTGTTATAGACGTTGATGGTGGCGTCGCTCGGAAGAAACGCAATCGGGCTGATGCCCCAGATATCGAACCCGCGGATATCGTTCTCGCCGCCCATATAGTAACGGGCGAAGGGAGGCGCCACTTTGCCCCCGTATCCGGTAATGAAGCGCCCGGCGAAGTGCATGCCGATCACATGCCCCCTCTTAAAGCCGTGCCGGAAATATTTTGCGTCTACGGTGGGCGAGAGAGTGTTGACGTTTCCGCCGATGCCTGCATAGGAGAACGAGAAGTATAGCGACTTGCCGCCCGTGGGCGTGATGGGATGATTGACCGTGTTATAGGTGTACGACGGCGTAATCTTACTGGTGCGGATTCCACTCAGCGTATTAGGACCGCCGACACCCTGAAAATCCAGGTACTGGAAGTAGTCCGACGCCGCCGTGGTCAGCGTCTTGAGACTGGAGATGTCGTAGCCATACGCCAGGCCTACCCGCGCGAATGAGCGCCTGAGAGCGTAAGAAACGAACACCGTGGCGCCATAACCGTCCTGAATATAGTTCAGCAGGTTCTGCGCTCCCAGCTGGTTGAACAGCGGCAGCAGGTTTTGTCCGGCCAGAATGGAAGCTTCCGTGCCCTGGTTGTAATTGAACCTGTTCACATAGAGCGTGAAGCCCGATTGAATGGGTTTATCGAATAAATAAGGTTCGGTGAAACTGAATTTCACCTCGCGCAATCGCGTCCCTAACTGTGAGCTGAGGCCTAGCGTCTCGCCCAACCCGAGAAAATTATTGGTGGAATACGACAGGCCGATAAAACTGCCCGAGATTTCCGACACGCCGCCGTTCAGCTGAATGGAATTCTTGCCGCGCTCTCTCACTTTCAGCGTAAGATCCACGGTATCCGTTTTGGTGTCCCGTTTGATATCGGCCGCGTCCTCGGCCTTCAGCGGCTCGAAGTAACCCAGCTGGTTGAGCCGCAGGATGCTAAGTTCCCAGAGATGATTGTTGAATATCTGGCCTTCATCGATGAGCATTTCGCGCCGGATCACCTTGTCGCGGGTGGTGACGTTTCCTGAAAAATCGATGCGGCGGACAAAAAACTGCTTGCCTTCATCCACGGAAAGCGACAGATCCACCAGGTCGCTGTTGGGAAGCGGCTGCGGCTCGGGTTCCACCACGAAGTCGATAAAGCCGAACTGGCCGTAAAGCTTGCGCATTGTCTCGATGCCTTTTTTGAGCTTGGCCGTCGAAAAAACCTCGCCCTTCGACATCCCGAACAACGGCCGCATCAGCGCTTCGGGTGTTTTAAAGAATTTCACGCCGGTAAAGGTGATGTTGTTCAGGTGATATTTGCGGCCTTCTTCAATCTCCACCTTGAGATCGGCGCGGGTGCCGATGTGGTTGGGATGGATCAGCCAGATGTGCATTCCGGCACCGCCCACCTGGCGCATGGTGACGGTGACGTCGGTCACGTGCGCCATGAAATATCCGTGCTCCTGATAGAAAACCTGGACGCGTTGCTTGTCTTCTTCGAGCTTGGTGGAGTCGTACGTCCGGTCGAACAGATTTTCAAACAGGATGGAATACGGAATCCCCAGCGGATGCAGGTTCTTCATCGCCCGGATCACATCTTTGCTGCTAAAGGCGCTGTTGCCCTCAATGTCGATCACTCCCACCTTCACCTTGGGCCCCTCGTCCACTTTGAAGGTCAGCTCCAGTGAAGACGGAGGCACGCGGCGCAGTTCCGCGTCCACCTTGGCGTATTGATGGCCGCGCTCGGCCTCCATTTCAATCAGCACGTTCTTGGCGCGCTGCACCTTGTTGGGATCGTATTGCGATTCCACCACCAGGCCGACCTTGCGTTCTTTATACCGGTCCAGGATCTCGGAAGCGGTGATGGACTTGTTGCCTTCGTACTTGATAGATCGCACCACCGGGCGCTCCACTACGACAAAACGGATAATCCAACCTACCTTGCCGGGCTCGCGCTCCACGCGGATGTCGTCGAATCGTCCGCTGTTCCACAGAGCAATGAAGTCGCGATGCAAGGTCTCTTCATCGAACTTGTCGCCCTTTTTGCTGATAATCAGCGCTTGCAGAGTATCCTGGCGAACGCGCCGCGCGCCGCGAAATTCGATGGCTTCAATAATATCCTCCGGAGGCTGGCCGGGCTTGGTGGCTTCCGGTTTCGCTTCGGGCACATTCTGAATCTGTTGCTTGGGCGCCGCAGACGGTTGCGCCGGAGTGGTGGGAACAGTTTCGAAAGGATTAGGAGGCCGGTTCGGCTGCGGTGGAGGGGTTTGTTGCGGCGGCGGCTGTTGCTGCGGGGCGGGCTGCTGCGCTTCCAATAAAATTGCCGTGGTGGAAAAGACGCTCAAGCACAACAGGACCACTCGCAGGCGGCCAGGCCTGTGACACATCATCTAAGAAGGGTTCCTTTCCACTCTGCGACTAAACTTCTCCAGACGTCCATTGCCGAAGCTCGGTTTCAGGGTAAGCCCGGAATGCGTGAGTCGAAGGTTTCATTTTAGCTGAATGCGAGCGGCTGCGGAAGTCTGTATCCGCAAGGCTACACACCGGGCCATTTAGGCACGGTTTTACGGGCCCGCGAGCGCGAGGGTCTGTGAAAAAATCGGGAAGCACGCGGGGTTGGCAGACGGAAGCGTCTGCCCCACGTTGACGCACAAGGATTTACGATTAGGTGGCACAGGCGCTTTCGCCTGCGAACCGATTTTTTCCCAGCTTCTCATCACGGTCGCGGCTCTGCTTCTCCCTCAGCTTCAGGCTGGGAAGTATAAGAATGGTAATAAGTGTAGCGGCTGTAAAGTTCTCCTCGCCGCGCGCCGTTCACGATAATTCCCAGGACATTGTTCTGGCATAACGACTGCATGGCGCGCGTGATGGAATCAATAGTAGTGGCGCCAATGCGAACCACTAAGATCGTGCCGTGGCACAACGTGGAAAGCAGGTTCGCGTCGGCGGCGAACAATAGCGGCGGGCTGTCCAGAATCACCCAATTGAACAGGCTCGGCAACCGGTCGAGCATCTGTTTCACTTCTTTCAGATTCAGCAATTCCAGCGGATTGATCACCGCTTCTCCCGCCGGCATGATGTACAGATTGGTATCGCCAACTCTGCGCATGGCCTCGTGCAGCGGAACTTTTCCCTGCAGATAGTCGGTGATGCCCGGGCCGCGGTCCGTCTGCAGCAGGCTGTGCACGATGGGACGCCGGAAATCGAAATCACAGAGCAGTGTCAGATTGCCCGAGAGCTGCGCTTCCGCCAGCGCCAGATTAGTGGCGGCGAATGATTTTCCTTCACCCGGCGACGGGCTGGTAACCACGGCGGTATGGATGGGCTGCAGGCTCTGCATGTGATTGAGCCGGGTGCGCAGCGTCCGGAACTCCTCGGTGGGAGCTTCATGCGGATGCAATGCATCAATCACCAGCGCGTCGGGCGACGGATTGTAGGGAACGGTCTTTACCAGCTCCAGCAGGCCTTCCATCGACGGGGAGGGTCCGGCGGGCGCGGCAACGCGGGCGTCCGCGCGAGGCTCGCCAGCGGATTGCTCGGCGCGCCGCAGCGCATCATGAACTCGGCTCATTTCACTTTTCTTCCTTCCGTGGGGCGGACTCCCAGGTCCGCGCGGGTCCCCCAGCACCCGTTCTTCTTAAGAACAGACCGAAGTGGGCGTCGGCAGCGGACCAGGGGGTCCGCCCCACGTTGCAAGCTGGTCCTCTTCATAACTTCGTCGCGTAATAATAAACCACCGAACCGGACATGATCACCACTCCCACCAGACCGGCGGTGGACCAGGCCAGCCACGCCAGGCGCTTTCTGCGCCGGACAATCAGATCGTTCTCGAGAAGCGGAATGCTGCCCAGAACCGGCAGCTGCGTGTACGCCCGCACATCCTTCAGATTTTTGAGCGCCGTGTCCTTCACCTCCCAAGCGCCGGCCAGGCAAATCCCCGCAATCAGGCCGATACCGGTACCGATCGCTATGATCAGCGGCCGCTTGGGCTGCGTCGGCGTCTGCGGAATGGAAGGCGGATCCAGTTGTTCCAGCCGCTCTCCCTGCTGGCGGTTCTCGAGCGCGGTGGACATGGCTGACGCCGTGACCCGCCGGTCCAGATCTTCGTAATCCTTCCGGGCCAGGTCGCGCTCGCGGGTCAGTTGATCATACTCCTTGATGCCCACCGGCACGCTTTCAATCCGAGCCTGGTACATCTTGATGGTTTTCTCCAGTTCCACGGACTGCTTTTTGTAATCATCCATCTCCAGATCCTTAGCCTGAACCAATCCCTGGATGCGCTGCATGGCCACGTTCAGGTCCCGCTGTTCTTTGGCTATCTGCGGGTTCGACGGGCGGGCCGCAGGCGTCTCCGGCTTCTTGGCCTCCTCCTGTTTCACAATGGCCTCGCGCTGCTTCTTGGCCGCGGCCAGCATGGCGGCCAGGCGCTGCACGTCCGGATGACTTTCTTTGTAGCGCTCCCGCGCCGCCGCGAGCGAATTCTCGTACTGCTCAATCTCGCGGTCTTTTTCGGCCAGCTTCTCATTCTTCTGCTGCAGGGCTTGATCCTGCGAATTCGGATCTTTCAACGCCGAGAGCTGCTCGCGGAAGATGCGCAATTGGTTCTCATAGAGCAGCTTCTCCTGATTCACCCGGTTCATGGACGTGTTCAGCGTCAACATCTGCGCCTGCATGGCGTTCAGGCCCTGGTAATTGGATTGCTGCTCCTCCGGCAGGCGCCCCATATTCTGGGAGCGGAACACGCTTAACTTCTGCTCGATATCGTCCAGCTTTTTCTTGGCCCCGTCCCACTGGTCGCGCAGGAATTGCGTGGTGGAAACGGTTTGTTGCGAGACTTCCCGCACGTTTTCTTCAAGAAACCGCGCCACCAGATCGGTGGTCACTTTTTGCGCGATGAAGCGGTTGTTGTATGCGAATCCAATCTGAAACGCCGGATACTGATTGTGCTCGCTCCGTTGCGTGTTGGCCGTCTGCAGCAGCGGACAGCATTTGATATCGTAGAGCCGCATATTTTCGATGACATCGTCCAGCGGCAGCCGCTCCCGCTCTCTTTTGTAGAGGTTGTGGGTGTTGATGATGTTGGTAAGAGTGGCGCGGTTGAGAATCAGCTGGATCAGCGAATTCACCCGGCCCTGCACGTCCGTGTTTACGTTGGCGGGTACGAAATTTTCCGGCACCTGCGGCGGCACTACGCGAATGGTGGCGATGGAAACGTAAGTGTCCGGCCACAGAAAAGCCACCACCACCGAAATCACCAGCGCCGCGAACAGCGGGCCGAAGATCCAGCCCTTGTGCCGGCGCAAAATATCGATATAATCCTCAACGTCCAGCGGACGGCGGTTGATGGTGGATTCCTGGGCTTGCATGGTTCCTTGGGAAACTAATTTACGATAATGTGGTCGCCGTTCTCCAGATAAATATTCTGTTCCAGGTGCTTGGCCTTGGTGACCTCGTTGTAATTGAAGTTGAAGACCTTGCTGCCGCGCAGAATTTTGATCTTCTTGGTATTGGCGAATTCGTGGAACCCTCCCGCGTTCACCAGCGCATCCAGGATGGTGGTGGGGGTTACCAGCGGAAACGCGCCCTCGCGGTTCACTTGCCCGATAATGTAGTATTTCTTGCTGCGAACCTCGGTCACAAAAACCGTCACGTCCGGATTGTTGATGTATTTGGTGAGCTGTACGGTCAACGCCTTGGTTAACTGCATGGGCGTCTCGCCGGCGGCCTGCACTTCACCCACCAGCGGCATGGTGATCTTCCCATCCGGACGAACCGCCACCGGCAGAGTGAAATCGTTCTCGCGCCAAACCTTGATGAAAAGAACATCTTCCGGACCGATCAAATATTTGTTCGGATCCACCGCGGCGCCCACGGTTTCGCTGCCCGGCGTGGTCCCCGCGGGATTGGGCGGCGCGGCGCTTTGCGGCTTCGTCGGTTCCGGTTTGGTTTGGCCGTTCGCAGCCGCGCAGACGATGGTGAGGACCGCCGCCAGGGCTAGCGCAAAAAAGTCAAACTTCACCTTATACATGCTCTTGACGGTCTCCGCGGGAAGGATCGAGCGATGATCCGGGTATTCCACCAGCGCCGAGCCTAGCGGAATCAATCATTGTACAACGCGAGTGGGGCAGGATGTCATCCTGCGCGCGGTTGCCAACCGCGCTGCTTCCGCTTCGCCCACGTCAGCCCCAAACCCGTTATCCTTATCTTCAATGCGCTACTTCCTCGCGAAAACCGACCCCGAAACCTACACCGTAGACCAGCTAGCCAAGGAAAAGAAAACTGCCTGGGACGGGGTCACCAACCCGCAGGCAGTACGCGCCATACGGGAGATGCGGCCCGGCGACCGCGTCCTCATTTATCACAGCGGAGGCCAGGCGGCCGTCGTCGGACTGGCGAAAGTGACTTCCGAGCCGAAGAGCGATCCGAAGAACCCCAAGTCCGCCGTCGTGGACCTGGAGTTTCTGCGCATGCTGGACACGCCGGTTTCGCTCGCCGCCATCAAACAATCGCATTTGTTCGATGATTTTGCGCTGGTGCGCCAAGGGCGATTGTCCACCATGGCCGTTCCCGATAAGTTCGTCGAGTGGCTGCGGAAACAATCGAAGACCAAGATCGATTAGCCTGCGTCACATCAGTAAATGGACCATCTCCATCCCTCTACGCTTGATCCCGCCGATTGGGACGCGTTCCGGCTTGAGGCGCACCGGATGCTCGACGATATTTTGAGCTATATCCAAAATATTCGCGATCGTCCCGTCTGGCAACCGATTCCTGAGGAAGTGCGCGAGCGTTTCCGTGCCCCGCTTCCTCGCGGGCCGTCGGATCTGGCCGCCGTTCATGAAGAGTTCACGCGCTACATTTTGCCGTTTGCCGCCGGTAACGTGCATCCCGGTTTCATGGGTTGGGTGCACGGAGCCGGAACGCCGGTGGGCCTGGTGGCCGAAATGCTTGCCGCCGGATTGAACGCCAATCTGGGCGGCCGCGATCACATTCCCATTGAAGTGGAACGCAATGTCGCCGGTTGGATGCGCAAACTCTTCGGATTTCCGGAAAGCGCCAGCGGACTTTTCGTAACCGGCGCGTCCATGGCCAATCTCATTGGCGTCCTGGTGGCCCGCGACACCGAGCTCGGTTTTGAAACACGCTGTACCGGCCTGGAATCCTCCGCGAAGACGCTTACGGCCTACGCGTCCGCTTCCGTCCACGGCTCTATCCCCAGAGCGCTGGATATCGCGGGAATCGGCAGCGACGCGCTGCGACGAGTCGCCGTAGACGGCCATTTCCGCATTGACCTCGCCGCCTTGCGCGCCGCTATCCAGGCGGATCGCCGTGCAGGTTTCCAGCCTTTTTTGCTGGTGGGGACCGCGGGAACCGTCGACACCGGCGCCATCGACGATCTGGATGCGCTGGCCACGCTGGCCCGCGCCGAGGGTTTATGGTTCCACGTCGACGGCGCCTGTGGCGCTCTGGCCATGTTGGCGCCCGAACTGGCGCCGCGATTGAAAGGCATTGAGCGCGCCGATTCGCTGGCTTTCGATTTTCACAAGTGGGGGCAGGTGCCTTACGACGCCGGCTTTGTGCTGGTGCGCGATGGCGTGCTGCACCGGCAAACGTTCGCTACTTCCGAGCCCTATTTGAGACGCGAGGCGCAGGGACTCGCCGCCGGATCGCCCTGGCCCTGCGATTTCGGGCCGGATCTTTCGCGAGGCTTTCGCGCCCTCAAAACATGGTTCACCTTCCAGGTGTATGGCGCCGATGCGTTGGGCGCAGCCATCGCGCGCACTTGTGAGCTGGCGCGCCATCTCGAAAATCGAATCGCGCAAACGCCGGAGCTGGAACTGGCCGCGCCGGTGGAATTGAACATGGTCTGTTTTCGTTACCGCGCCGAAGAGTCGCACCGCGTGAACGCGCGAATCGCCGTGGAGCTGCAGGAATCGGGCGTAGCTGCGCCATCCACAACGGTGATTTCGGGAAAGCTGGCCATTCGCGCCGCTATTGTGAATCACCGGACCAGGCCGTCGGACGTGGACGCCCTGGTTGAAAAAACTGTGGCGTTGGGCCGCGCTCTCGAACATCGCGCGGCACAAAGCGCCGTTCCTTTGAGCGCCGCCAATCCGGATTGGCCGCCGCGCCTGGCTCGCGAATCCGCCCTGCACGATGTGGAATCCCGCATCGCCGCTGCGCCTGAAGCCATTGACCTAAGGTTGGAGCGCGCCCGGCTCCTCACGGAACTGGACCGCACCCTCGAAGCTCGCAATGCCTACCTCGAAATTTTGGCGCTCGCGCCCTCCGATCGCGCCGCGCTCAACGATCTTGGTACGCTGCTCTACTCCACCGGCTATCGCACTGCCGCGCGAACCGCCTATGGCGAGGCCGTGGCGCGGCATCCCCAGGACCCGGCCAGCCACGTCAACCTGGCCAATGTCCTATACCAGAACGGCGAGTTCGAAGCGGCGCGCCAGCACTATGAAACGGCTTTGCAATACTCGCCCGATCACCCCGAAGCACATCAGGGTATGTCCTACGCGCTGGCGGAGCTGGGCCACTCCGAACGCGCGGCGTGGCATCGCCGCCAGGGTTTCGCGCAACGCGCGGTGCAGCCTTTGCCTTATCGCGGCGAGGGACCCCCGGTGGCGCTGCTGCTCCTGATTTCTACGCTCGGCGGCAACATCCCCACGCGAAGTTTTCTGGATGATCGCGTGTTCCAAACCACCGTCGTGGCGCCCGAGTTCTACGATTTCTCGCAGCCGCTGCCGCCCCATCAGTTGATATTTAATTCCATCGGCGATGCGGATCTGAATGGAGCCGCCCTGCAGGCCGCCCAGTCCCTGGCAGCCCTGAGCGGCGCGCCCGTATTGAACCCGCCCGCTCGGGTGCTGGCCACCGGCCGGTCCGATAACGCGCGGCGCCTGGCGCGCCTACCTGGAGTGATTGCGCCGGCCACTGTGACCTTGCCGCGCGATGTCCTGAATTCGCCCGATGCCGCCACTGCTCTGGCACGGCACGGTTTGGAATTTCCCATGTTGCTGCGCACGCCAGGCTTTCACACCGGGCGCCATTTTGTTCGAGTGGAAGAAGCCGGCACGCTTTCCGCGGCCGTGGCTTCGCTGCCCGGCCCGGAACTCACCGCCATCGAATATCTGGATTCCCGCGGCCCCGACGGCAAAGTCAGGAAATATCGGGTCATGATGATCGCCGGACGTCTTTATCCATTGCACGTTGCGATTTCGAGCCACTGGAAAATTCACTATTTCACCGCCGAAATGGCCGAGCGCGCCGAGCATCGCGCCGAGGACGCCGAGTTTCTGGAAAACATGCCCGCCGTTTTGGGCCCGCGCGCCATCACCGCGCTGGAACAAATTCAAAGCGCGCTTCAACTGGACTATGCCGGAATCGATTTCGGCTTGAGCCCATCCGGCGACGTGCTGCTGTTCGAAGCCAATGCAACAATGGTTGTGAATCCGCCGGAGCCGGATGACCGCTGGGCCTACCGGCGTCCAGCAGTGGAACGGATTCTCGCGGCCGTCCGTGGAATGTTGTTGGGATGAAGCGGCCGACCGTAAGGTAAGAAGCTGTGAAAAAATCGGCACGCGCGCGGGGTTGGCAGACGGAAGCGTCTGCCCCACATTGACGCACAAGGATTTACGATTAAGTGGCACAGTGCGCCTCGCCTGCGAACCGATTTTTTCACAGCTTCTTAAGGGAGTCGGTGCCTTTCTGGGTTAGGTAGTCACGCGCTGCCTGGAGACCACAATCGCGACGACATACAGCACAAAAGCCACCATCACCATCCCTGTCGCGCACCAGAACGCTCCCGCCACATTTCCGGGACTCACAAAGAACGAGCAAATCAGCGGCCCGGTGCTAAAACCCATCAGCTGCAGCGAAGCCAACAGCAGCGCCACTTGCCGCGTCTTATCCAGATCGATCAGCAAACTCACCTGAAATGGATTCACTCCCAGCCACATCATTCCAAACAGCGCGCAGATTGCGATGTAGGCGTAAGGCGCGTGAACCAGCCCCATCGTGATCAAAATTCCCGCCTGGACGAAGCAGCTCGCAAGCAGCACCGCGCGAAACGGCAGACGCCACGCAATCCACGCCACGGCAAAAGTACCAATGATCTGAAAGATCAGGTCCGCTGCAATAGCCGTCCCCACTACACTTCCTGAGAAATGCAGATTCTCGCCAATGCGCGCCTGATATTCCCAGCCGGCTCCGTTCGCGGCGTTTTGAAGAATCACCGCGCACAATCCGATGATCACCGCGGGCGTCCAGACCTGCGCGGCCGATTTTTGTGGAGGCGCGTCCTGAATCTCGTTGCCAAGCAGGAAGGCCACGGCGATACCCACCACTGCCAGCGCGCACAAAATCCCGAACCCTGAATCCGCTCCGAAGCGCGGCATCACCATGGCCGGCAGAAGATAAGACGCGGCCACCTGCGGAATCGCCGAGACCATCAGAAACGTCGCGCTCAGCCGCTCCGGATGGCGCCCGCGAGTGATGGCGATATTGGTGGTGGCCAGCAAAAGCCCTTCCATCAAACCCGCGACAATCCTGGATAAAATCAGCGCCGAAGTGTCATGGCTGATGTAAACTACGGCATTCGCGAGCGCCAGCGCCAGACACGCCGCCGCGATAGTACGGCGCGCGGATCCGAATCGCAGAAACCGAGGTCCAACCGCGGCGGCCAGCGCCAACGCCGTCACTTCCACCCAAGCCACGCGCCCCAGCGTAGCGTCGGACAACCGGCCCTCTTCCGCCAGCCCTCCCAAAAGCACCGGCTGAATCCCGGTCACCATAAACGAAACGGTGCCCAGAAAAAGCCCCGCAATCACCGTTCGGGTACTGGTGGGCGTCAGGCCTTCCTGTTCCAGCGTAGTAATCGACATTCGCGATAAAGTGAGACTTACATTCTATCCGCGTTTATCCGCGTTCATCCGCGGCCAAAGAAATCTATGCCCTGGACCAACCAGAAAAATAAACAGCTCACCGAACGTGCCCGCCGCGTAATCCCGGGCGGCATGTACGGCCATCAATCCACGGCCATCCTGCCCGATGTCTTTCCACAATTCTTCACCCGCGCCGAGGGCGCCCGCCTCTGGGATGCCGATGGCAACCAGTACCTCGATTACATGTGCGCTTTTGGTCCCAACCTGCTCGGCTACCGGCATCCGGCAGTGGAAGCCGCGGTTTCAGCGCAGCAGCTCCTGGGCGACACCATGAACGGGCCTTCGGAAATCATGGTGGATCTCGCGGAAAAATTCGTATCGATGGTCTCCCACGCCGATTGGGTGATCTTCTGCAAGAACGGAACCGACGCCACCACGATGGCCATGATGACCGCACGTTCGCACACCAAGAAACGAAAGATTTTGGTCGCCACCAAGGCCTATCACGGTTCGGCGCCCTGGTGCAATCCGTTTCTGAACGGCACTGTGCCGGAAGAGCGCGCGCACATCCTGCAATACCAGTACAACAATCCAGCCAGTCTGGAAGAAGCATTCCACGCCGCGGGGGACGATGTAGCGGGCGTGTTCGGATCCGCGTTCCGGCACGATGTTTTCGAAAACCAGGATCTACCCACGCGTGAATTCGCCCAGACCGCGCGCCGGCTATGCGACAAATCCGGCGCTCTGCTGATCGTCGATGACGTTCGCGGCGGCTTTCGCGTCGCCCGCGATTGCAGTTGGTCGAAAGTGGGCGTTCAGCCGGATTTGAGCGCCTGGGGCAAAGCCATCGCCAACGGCTATGCGCTCTCGGCGCTGGCCGGCTCTGAAAAAGCGCGCGCCGGAGCGCAGGGAATTTTCGTCACTGGTTCCTATTGGTTCCAGGCCATCCCCATGGCCGCCGCCATCGCCACACTCAACGAAATCCGCAACTCGGATTATCTCCAACGCACCGAAAAAACCGGTTCCATGTTGCGCGAAGGCTTAGCCGCGCAAGCCGCCAGTCACGGATTCAGCCTGCGGCAAACTGGCCCGGTGCAGATGCCCATGATCCTGTTCGACGATGACCCGGATCTCCGTCTCGGCTACTGCTGGACAGCCGAAGCGCTCACACGCGGCGTCTACATCCATCCCTGGCACAACAATTTCATCTGCTCGGCGCTCACCGCGGAGGACGTCAAACAAACTCTGGATGCCACGGACCAAGCCTTCGCGGTCCTAAAAAAACGTCGCCCCACGCTAGGCCCGGTAGAACAACTAAAAGCCCGCTTCGCCAGAACCGCGGCCAGCTGAAAAAAGCACCGTTCACGACAACGTGGGGCAGGCGCTTCCTAGGTACTTGCAAAATTCGAATAACCAACCGCTGACTCGGCATAACTGGAACCCAAAAGCACCGGCTCCCTCAGTCTCAGAAGCTGTGAAAAAATCGGCAGGCGCGCCGGGTTGGCAGACGGAAGCGTCTGCCCCACATTGACGCACAAGGATTTACGATTAAGTGGCGCAGGCGCTTTCGCCTGCGAACCGATTTTTTCACAGCTTCTCACGCTCACGGTCGCGGCTCGGTAACTCATTCTTTCTGAGCCGCGAGCGTAAGCGACCGGTGCCTTTGACTTTTTCACAACACAAAGCAATTGTGGCGAATTTTGCAAGTTCCTAGCTTCCGCCTGCCAACCCCGCAGCCGCTACCTGAACTTCCGCGCCACTGCATCCATCATCGCCACACTCTCCGCCCAACTCGAATCTTCATCCGGCAGCTTCCACGCGCTGGTCTGCACAATCACGACATGTCTAGCCGGATTCACATAAATCATCTGCCCGTAAATCCCCATGGCCATGAAGGCGCCGTCTGCCCCGCCCGGAATCCACCACTGATAGCCGTAGCCCAAATTCCCGTTCGCCGCGCTCGGCTCAAGAAACGCCGCACCCGGCTTCGTGGATTCCCGCATCCACGCCTCCGAAACCACGCGATCGCCAGTCAACTTGCCGCTGTTCATGGCCATCAAGCCAAAGCGCCCATAATCGCGAACCGTGGCGTTGAAGCACCCGAACGCGCATTCATCGGCCTGATTCTCTCCGCGATACAAAAACGCATCGCTCTCTGCCCCAATCTTCGACCACAACTTCTCCTCCATGTATTCATGGAGCGGCTTTCCCGTGGCCTGCTCCAGCAGCAATCCCAAAACCTCCGTGTTGACGCTCTGATATTCAAATCGGGTTCCTGGCTTGATTTTGGGTTTGATCGAGGCCGCGAACGCATGGAACGACTCATCACCCGCGAGCAACGCATTTCCAAAACGCCCGATCTCCGATTTCGGATTCAGGTAAGCTTCATCGAACTTCACCCCGCTGGCCATTTCGAGCAGGTTCTTGATGGTGACGTGTTTGAATCCACTGGTCGCCAGATAGGGCAGATACCGCACCACCGGATCGTTCACGCTCTGAATCTTCCCGTCCTCAATCGCCGCTCCGATCAGAACCGACACCATGGATTTCTGCATGGAATTCGAAAGAAACCGCGAGCCCCGATGCGCTTCCTGGAAATATCTTTCCAGCACAATCTGGTTGTCATGGAGAATCAGAAAACCCAGCACAAAACTCCGCTGGAAATAATCTTCCAGCGTGCAGCGCTTCGCCTGCCACGTATACTCGGCCGCGAACGGTCCCACCGGTTCTTTCAGCCCGTATATCCAGCCGCTCCTCGCCACCGGATCCAGCCGAAACCCGAGCTCATCCATGTGCTGAAATGCATGGAAGCTGCGCGGCTGGCTCATAAACGAAAAATCCCGAGGAGATGGGGCCGGCGGTAACCCTCCAACCTCAACCAGCGCCAGCGCACTCGCTTCCAACTCCAGGTCCAAATGATTTCCCTCCAGATGAACCACGGTCGGCGCCGGAAGCTTTGTTGCTGCGTTCATCTTTTCCACCTCAACTTCCGAGGGATCACTCGGACTCCCCATCGCCCGATACGCAGCCAGCGTATTTCCATGTTCGTCATCCACGCGGCTGATGGCCGCTGTCGCGTCTTTGGGAACGTTCTCGAAATACAACCGGACCGTCTTCGCTCCGCCGGTTTTCCCGGGATCAACCAGGTTCCAAAGCGCAATCACCAACGCTCCGTCCTTCCGCTTCGTGATGATTGCATTGGAATCCTCGTTCCGGATGCGCTGCTCTCCCAGCTTGTGCAGCAAGCTGAATGCGTAATAGCTCGGCTTATTGATGCCGCCCTTCGCCCGCAAACCGAACATCCCAACAAACGGCTGCGAGATCGGCCCGCCCTCTTCGAACACATCGGAGAGTGTCCAAAACGACATCGCGTCCGCCTTGCCGTCGCAGTCACTAATGGTCTTGGCCAGCGCCGGACCAACAAAAGTGGTGTCGCGCGCCTGGTTCATCCCCGGGACATTCCACTCCGTCCACAGCAGCGGCAGCGTCCGCATTGGCGAGAATTGGATCTGATTCTTCACTTTCGTCACCGCCAGGCAAACCCGGTCGTCCATGGGAATGTCCCGGCTCACGCCAAAAAGATCCTCCACCGTGTCGTCGGCATAAGCGTGGCTCGAAACAAAATCCACCGGCACGTGATTCTCCGCGGCATGCTTCAGAAACTCCGGCACCCACTGTGCCGCCGCCGTCGCCGGGCCGCCCACGCGTATCCGCGGGCTAACGCTTTTCAGAGCGCGCGCGGTGTGATCGTACAACTCGAAGTAGCTCTTCTGCCTGGGAATTCCGCCCCAAAAATCGATGTTCGGCTCGTTCCATACTTCGAAGTACCATTGGGCTAGCTCTTCGGTACCGTATCGCTGCAGCAGGTGCCGCGCCAGCTCCGTGATCATTCCGTCCCATTTCTCCCAACTCTTCGGCGGCGAGACATTGGGCTTGTACCAGAACGGATGCAGCGCGTCTGGATTGAACGCCAGCTTTTTCGGCATGAAGCTGATCTCCACCACCGGCCGTACGCCGTGCTTCAACAGCCCGTCATAAATCTGGTCCACGTATGCGAAGTTGTATACCGGATTGCCATGTTCGTCTTCGTTGTAAACGCCCACCTCATCGTGCAGGATGGCGTGGAAGCGAACATAACGGAAATCCGTAATGGCCTTCACCGCGTCCAGATCCCTGATATAGCTGTCTCTCAGCGTCAGGATGGCCCGTCCGGACCCAAACATTTGTTCCCAGAAATGTGGAAATGGATATGCGGGACCATTCGCGTCAATCCTCACCTCCTGCTGTGCCGCTTGAAGCGCCGTCCCCAGCGAGAGCAGCAGAATGAAGCAGGCCTTTGACATATGTCTATTCTAAGGACAACCTGACATCCCAGCGGGCCAGTTTGTCTCAGCCGCTCCGGGAAGTGAAATGTTATCAGTGATCGGGCTTTGGCACTCTCATTGCAATATGTCCGGGCATGAACCGATGGATATTGACTTTCCTGATCTTCGCCGGCTCCACGCAGGCTCAACAACTGGATGCCGTCCGGCCCGATAGCGGCAAAGTGGGCTCGGTTCTCCGCATCCGTGGAGCCGACCTGGACAAGACCAAAGTAGATTCCGTTTACCTGTCGGACCAGACGCTGGACATGATGGTAAAGGTGCTGAAGCAGTCCGAAGACTTCATCGAGTTTCGCATTCCCCCATCGGTGAAGCCGGGCAAATTTCAACTGGTGATAAAAACCACCGGCAAGCAGCCCCACATCCTGGAACAACCGTTTTACATTAAGGTCGAAGAATCCAGCGAAGCAGCAGAAGTAGCCACCGCCTCAAAGTAAGTGGGGCAGGCGCTTCCGCCTGCCAACCTGTTCGCGAATACAATCGTTAAATGCAAAACGATCTCTTCCGCCTGCACGGCCGGGCGGCCCTGGTGGCAGGCGCGGCATCCGGCATCGGACGCTCAGCCGCTCTTGGACTCGCCGCCGCCGGCGCGGCCGTAGTATGCGCCGACATCAATAAAACTGGCTCGGAGATCGTCGCCAGCGAAATTCGCGACCAAGGCGGCCAAGCCGACGCGCTCGAACTCGATATCACCAACGAGCGCAGCATCGCGTCCACCCTCCAGCACATTCAAGAACAACACCGCCAGATTCACATCCTGGTCAGCACGCCGGCCGTCAACGTACGCAAGCCGCTGCTCGATTACACCGCTGCCGAGTTCGACCGCGTGATCGGGCTCAACCTCAAGGGCACCCTGCTGATCGCGCAAGCGGTGGGCCGGATGATGCGCGAAGCTCGCGGCGGCAGCATTATTCTGTTTTCCTCCATTCGCTCCGTCACCGTAGAGCCAGGCCAGGGCGTCTACGCCGCAACTAAAGCCGGCCTCGTGCAGTTGGCCCGCACCTTCGCCGCCGAGCTAGGTTCTGCGGGAGTCCGCGTGAATTGCATCGCACCCGGTGTGGTGGAGACTCCGCTCACTGAGCCGATCAAGAGCCGTCCCGAATGGTACGATGCTTACGCTCGAAAAAACGCGCTCGGCCGATGGGCCAGCGCCGATGAGATGGCCGGCCCGGTGGTCTTCCTGGCGTCCGACGCCGCCAGTTATGTCACCGGCTCCGTTTTGTTTGTGGACGGCGGTTGGACCGCTATCGACGGCCGTTTTGAGCCGCCTCTTTGATTCACGAAACGCCCAACATCCGCATGGCCCCCAGCGCCATCGCTTTTGCCGCGCTCACCAGATGATCCACCCGGCAGTATTCATCCGGCTGATGCGAGAGATGCAGAATGCCGGGACCATATGCGATGCATTGATCCACCAGTCCCAAACGCATCACGTGCTTCTGATCGTATGTTCCAGGACTCGCGATCAGCGGCGGCTTCGCGCCCAGCACATCTTGCACCGCGCCGGCCATGGTGGTCACCAGCTTCGATTCGGGATCCGTCATCACCGGCGACACCGTCATCAGATCTTTCAACTCGTATTGAAAATCCGCGTCGCGGCTTTGTAGCCCATCCAGAACATCGCGGATTTCCCGCTTCACTTCCCCGATCGGTTCCTCCATCAGAAACCGGCGATCGAAAACCGCTTGACACCGATGCGCCACGCACGGCGTCTGCAATCCGCCCGCGGGTTGGCCACCGGAAATGGAATTGATATTGATGCTGGGATGCCGCGCGCCCCCTGGTTCCACCGGCATCGAAGTCACCCTATCACGGATGGCCGGTTGCAAATCGCGTTCGATCGCCGCGATGAAATCCGCCATTTTACTGATCGCGCTCACTCCCAGAAATGGCATGCTGCCATGCGCGATTCGTCCCAGCGTCCGAACCTCAAACCAGTACGCGCCGCGATGCCCCAGGCACACGCGATCCACATTCAGAGGTTCCGTGATAATCACGTAATCAGTCCGGTCGCGGTGCACCACGCCATGCTCGGCCAGATACGCCATGCCCGCAAACCCGCCGCTCTCTTCGTCCACCGTTCCGCTCTGTTCCACCACGCCGCGCAATTCCACGCCGCTGCGCCGTATGGCTTCCACTGCATAAATCGATGCCGCGATGCCGGCCTTCTGATCCGTCGCGCCCCGCCCATACACCCGGCCGTCCTGAACCACCCCGGCGAACGGATCCACGGTCCAGCCATCCCCCACCGGCACCACATCGAAATGTCCATTGAAATGCAGCAGAGGGCGCGCCGGAGTATTCTCGAAGCGCCCCACCACGTTCACGCGCGGATGCCGCTCCGTATGTTCCGGACGCCCTTCCGCTTCCACGTAGCGAACGTCGTAGCCGAACTGCCGCAGCTTCTCGCCGATCAATTCGGCGCACTCCCGGTAATTCTCGCCGGGCGGATTCACGGTGGGAATCCGAATCAGTTCCCGCAGAAACTCCACCATCTCCCCGGTCATCGAATCCAACCGGTCCAGCACCGTTTGCTCTTCCGCCATACCGGCTCAAGTGTACCCAACTCCTGTGGGGCAGGATGCTATCCTGCGGCGGGTTGCCAACCCGCCCCAACACTTCTTTCCGAACCTCGAGCGTAAGAAGCACGCGGGGTTGGCAGACGGAAGCGTCTGCCCCACCTTGCAGGCGCTTTCGCCTGCGAACCGATTTTTTCACAGCTTTTAAGCGACCGGCGCCTTTGATTTTTCCACAGCCTTTGACAATAGCCGCGCAGGTTATCAATAGTTATAGAACTGGCACTCTTTATCACACCAAAAATCCATGACCAACAAGATCTTCGTCATTACGCTGGTTATCGTTGGCATTACCGCCCGCGCCCAGCCCGCGTCGCATCAGGCCGTCTCACCCTACGGCAAGCTCCCTCTCAGCTTTGAACCCAACCAGGGACAAACCGCCGCAGGCGTGCAATTTATCTCCCGAGGCCCTGGTTACACCATCTTCCTGAGCCCGGCCTCCGCCACCATTGCTCTGCAGGGCGATGCTTCCAAAGCCGGCGCCGTAGTACGTATGGACCTGCTCGGCGCCCACCCGGACCCCACCATCCAACCTCAGGACAAACTTCCCGGCATCACCAACTACCTGCTGGGCAGCACCCGCACCAAGTGGCCCACCAACGTGCCTACCTACGCGAAGACGCGGTCACGGAATGTCTATCCAGGAATCGATCTGGTCTACTACGGCACCGCGGGCCAGCTGGAATTCGATTTCGTTCTTGCGCCCCGCGCCCACCCGTCACAGATTCGCCTGAAATTCGCGGGCGGCACGCCAGTTGTCGATGCCTCGGGCGATCTTCTTCTCTCCCTCGGCGCGAAAGCCGCGCAGACCGGCATAAGGTTCCACAAACCCGCGCTCTACCAGCAGGTCAATGGAGTTCGCCAACCCGTGAACGGGAGATTCGCCGTCGCCAACAATCGTGAAGTCAGCTTCGAAGTCAGTCCCTACGATCGCAGCCGCGAATTGGTGATTGACCCGGTGCTCGCCTACTCCAGCTTCCTCGGCGGCTCTTCACAGCAATCGGCCATCAATGCCATGGCGATTAACGCCGCGGGCGAAATCTACGTCACGGGAGTTACCAACGCGCTCGATTACCCCATTACTGCCGGCGTCATCCAGCCCACCTGCCCGGCCAGCAACGGAACCTTTAACACCAAGTGCGGTCCATCGAGTGCGTCGGCTGCCTTTGTCTCCAAGATCAGCGCGGACGGCAAGTCCCTGATCTATTCCACCTACCTTGGCGGCGGAGGCGGCGGTCCAGCAGTGGGTGGAAGCGCGGTAGGCGCGGGAGGCAGCGGTAACGATATCGGCACCGGCATCGCCGTAGATTCGAACGACAATGCCTGGGTTGTCGGCCAAACGAATTCGAACAATTTTCCCGTTACCGCGAATGCCTACAGTCTGTTCTGCGAGCCGGCATCCCAGAGTTTCAATTTCGGTACCGGCCAGAACGTTGGTGAAGTCAACGGCTGCGGCGGACCCAACGCTTCCGGATACGGCTATAGCGATACCTATTCTCTGTTCCTGGTGAAACTCAACCCCACCGGGACCAGCATTTTATACGGTACGTTCTTGGGCGGCACGCAAGGCGAACTCTTGGCGCAGATTGCTCTCGATGCATCCGGCAATGTCATCGTTGCCGGAACAGCCGATACCAATGGCCCGGTCTCAACCCCCGCGGCATCCGGACAGTACGTCTTCCCCACCACTGCATCCGCGTTTCAAACCGCGGCGCCGGCGCCCAACCAGAACTATTCGGCGTTCGTCAGCGAATTCTCTCCGGACGGAACCACCCTGCTCTACTCCACCATGTTCGGCGGCCCTCACGACAACACCTACAACAACGCGTTGGCCGTAAGCGGAGGGAAAATATTTATCGGCGGCTATACTCAGGACCCTCATCTCCCCACCACGCAAGGCGCCATCTCCAAAACCTGCCCAGGCGGAGCAACCAGCGCGGGCCCGGACACCATTTGTTTCGGCAACAATGGCAATGCCTATGTCGCCGAATTCGATCCGTCCAAGTCCGGCGCCGCGTCGCTGGTTTTTTCCACCTACCTGAATGGGACCATCGCCGGGAATACTTCCAGCGTCACCGCGCTCGCGGCCGACTCCGCGGGCAATGCCTACGCCGGCGGATCGGACCAGTACAAAGATTTCCCCACCACTCCGGGAGTCTTGCAACCCACCTGCGACTCCAGCAATAACGATCAATGCGGCACCGGCTTTGTCACCAAGCTCAGCCCCACGGGCGCCCTGGTGTGGTCCACGTTTTATGGATCTCCCTCCGCCAGCGGCCAATACGGTGTCTCGGCCATCGCCGTCGACGCCAAGGATAATGTCTACATCTCGAACCTGGCGGACGGCGCCGGCGATCTTCCGCTCGCGAACGGATTGCAGAATTACACCAGCGGCGTTGCCTACGTCACCGAATTATCCAGCGATGCGTCACAAGTGATCTTCGGAACATTCTACGGCACCGGCACGAACATCTTTCCCACGGGGTTAGCTGTGGATGCCGCGGGAAGCATCTACTTCGCAGGCTATACCACGGGCGGCGTTCCTCTGGTCAATGCCTGGCAGAGCTCCAATGCCGGAGGATATTACGAAGGCTTCTTCGCGAAAATCGTTTCGCCCATCCCGGCCGTAGGCGCGGTCACCAACGGAGCCAGCTTTGCCGCGGGCTCCATTACGGCCGGCGAAATCGCCACCATCTTTGGAACCAATCTCACCTCCGCTTCCGCCATCAACCTTTCGCCCTCCCTGCCTCTGCCCACCGATTTCCTGGGAGTTTCGGTGAAGGTGAATGGAACGGCTGCGCCGCTGTTTGCGATCGATAACGTAAACGGCCAGCAGCAAATTAACTTCCAGGTGCCTTGGAACGTCGCCAATCAAGCCACCATCCAAGTGGAAAATGATGGCGTACTCAGCGCCGGCATCGTAGTCCCGGTGGTGGTCGCTCAGCCGGCCGTCTTCAGCTATTCGTCGGGCGGAAAAACGTTCGGCGCCATTCTTCACTCGAACTTCCAGCCGGTAGACGCGAATCACCCGGCGGTGATCGGCGAAACAGTGCTGATCTATTCCAACGGCCTGGGCGCCGTTAAGCCGGAGCCGGTCGCGGGGACGGCCGCGAACGGTCAGGCCACCGTAGCGACGCCGTCTGTTACGATCGGCAACCTCGCCGCCAAAGTTACCTTCAGCGGCCTGGCGCCAGGCTTCGCCGGCTTAAATCAAATCAACGCAGTTATTCCGGCGGGCGTCCCAGCCGGCAATCAACCAGTAATCGTCAAAGTCAACGGCGCCCCGAGCCCCCCAGTCCTCCTACCGATTTCGTAGCGCACGCACTCATGCGTGCCGCGTCGGCACTCGTGCCGACGCCAAATCTCACTTCACTCCCGTCATCTTCCGAATAAAATCCACCTCCGCCTCCCGATACGGGCTCCCGTCGGTATGAAAAATTTCGTGATGCCACACCGCTGGCTCGCGCCCGACATATGGATTCTTCCAGGAATCCCACGGCAGCCAGGTTTGCGTCTTGCCGGCTACTAATCCCCAATTAATAGCCGCTACTTTGTATTTCTTCGCGATCGGAAGAATCCCTTCGAAGGTGCTCTTGAATCCGCGCGCCATGTACTCGGTGCATAGCAGCGGCCGATGATAATCTTGCAGCTGGCGCACTTCCTTCTCGAAGTCGTCCGGAGCACTGTAGTTGTGGAATGAAATCACGTCCGACATATCCAACTGCGTCTTCTCGTCGCGTTGAGCTTTTTCGGATCCGGAGAAACCGCCGGTCCAAACTCCGCTGGTCAGCGGCTGTTTCGGATTCGCCGCGCGAGCCCAGCCATAGGCCTTCGGCAGCAGCGCCGCCACCAGCTCCACTTTATTCGCCGGCTCCAGCTTTCCATAACTCCCGTCGTTCACGTTGTCCGGCTCGTTCCAGATGTCCCAAGCCAGAATGCGTTCATCCTTGGCAAAAGCGCCCACCACTCCCTTCACGTAGGCCTCCAACCGGGGATATTGCGCGGGATCTTTCAACGCGGCCGCGCCCGGGCTCTGCACCCAACCCGAGTTGTGAACGCCCGGAGTCGGCGCGTGCTGTTTTCCCAATTTCGGAGCCGGATCCCAGCACGAGTCGAACAATACAAAAATCGGCTTGATCTTGTGCTGGTCCGCAATCCGAAGGAATTCGTCGATTCGTTTCCGGAATCCAGGCGCGTCCTGCTGCCACAACAAATCGTGCAGAAACACCCGCATGCTATTCATCCCCAGGCCTTCCGCCCAGCCCAGTTCCAGGTCGATGCGTTTGGGGATCGAAACTTTCCGCTTGCCACATCTCCAGCTCATTGATTGCAGTGGCCGGAATATAATCGCTTCCCACCAGCCAGGGTTGATTCGCGTACCAATCCTGCGCCCTTTTTTCTCGGACCAGCGCTGGGCTTCAGCCACTGCCGCCAGCGATCATTACAAGCAAACACAAATGACAAGCGTCTCATGCTCGTATGAAGATAACAGATCGCGATAAAATGAAAGCTGATTGCGCCGCGATGCCAGCTTTTTTGAGGACCAGGAGATGGACCTCATCTACATCGCCAAGAAACTGAAAGAAGCCCTGCGGCTGGAATCCGCCCTCACCGAATCCGGCATCGAGTACGCCGTTGAGCCCGATAAATATAGCGGCGGCGTCCTCTTCATGAGCGAACGCATAGGCGCATTTTTCTACGTCCTGCCGGAAGCCATGGAACAGGCCCGCGAAATCATGCGCCGCCACGGATTCAAATTTCAAGAGTGGCAAACCGAACCGCGGCCGTAAGAAGCCGTGAAAAATCAGGCACCGCTCCCACGGTCGCGGTTCGGAATGAAGCCTCAGCGAAGAGTGTTACCGAACGGACCAGCCTCCTTGGCCGCTACTTCCGCACCGACCGCGCCTCCGGCGCCACCCCTTCCACCAACTGTCCATCTCTCACCACCAAATCGCCATTCACCAGCACGAACGGAATGCCTTCGGAATACTGCGCCGGGTTCTCGAACGTCGCGCGATCGATCACCCGTTCCGGATCAAAAACAGTGACATCCGCATCCGCCCCCACCTGCAGCCGCCCCTTGGTTTGGATTCCCAACCGTTCAGCCGGCAACAGGCTCATCTTGCGCAGCGCGTCCATGAGTGATAACGCGTGCTGCTCCCGAACATAGCGCCCCAGCACTCGCGCGTAATCCCGCCGCGCGCGGATGCCCCTTGCCGTTATCCAGAATGCCGTCGCTGGCGATCATCACCGTCGGATCGGCCATGGCCACGCGCACCATATCTTCCGGGATGCTGTGCAAGATCACCATTCCGCCCGTCTTGCGATATTTCGCGAATGTCTCGGCCGTCAGCCGTTCGCCCGTCAGCGCCCATTGCAAATCCCCATATCTGATGCCGCCCGTGCGCCCCTGCCAGCCGGCGATCGAAAATCGCGGACGCGATGTCCGTCATGCCCGCTGTGTATGGATACGCTTCGGTGGTTACATCCAATCCACGCGCCCGTGCTCCAGCGATCATGCGCAGACAGACCGGCGTCTCGCGCACGCCATGCTGGTGATATGGACCACGTGCAGCGATGCGCCCGTCGCCGCCGCATCCGCCAGCACTTCCTGCAAGGAATCGATCACTCCAGGATCAATGGGCCCGCTGGCGCGAATGTGGACATAGATCGGAATCCGCCTCTCCGCCGCAAGCTGGAATACTTCCAGAATCTGTTCCCGGCTGAACTTCGGAACGTAAGCAATCCCCATCCCGATTCCCAATGCCCCTTCATCCAATCCCCGCCGCACCAGCTCGATAATCCGCTGGTTCTCCTCCGCCGTCGGCGTCCGATTGGCCGCGGCGTCGTGCGGTAGAAAAGACCCAGAGTCATGCATCGCCGCCATCGCCGCTGGAATGTGCCCCGAGGTCGCGCCGAAGTTAATCCGCGCCTTCCCCTCCCGCGCCGCATACCAGCTAGTGACCGGATTCACGCCCACTTCCATTTCAAGCGCGGTTGTCACTCCATCGCGCGCCTTGTAGCCATAATTCTCCGGAGTCTGTCCGTGCGAATGAAGATCGATAAAGCCGGCCGTCACCACCAGCCCCTTGGCATCCACCACAGTCCGCCCCTCGAGCGCCGCTTCGGAAACCGCCGCGATCTTTCCGTCGCGAATCCCCACGTTGCGCACCGCGTCCAACCCGGTCTCTGGATCCATCACACGCCCGCCCTCGAGCACAATGTCAAAACTCTGCGCCACCAACCCTCCCGCCAGCGCCATCGAAACCAAGAGCAATCTCATGGGACAATTCTACGCGAAGCGTGAATGAAGTCGCGCCCGAAAAAGTAGATCAGAACAACGGACCACGCCAGGTAGAGGATGGCCATGGCAAACGATGGTACCAGGCTGATCCAAAAATTGGGACCCCAACAGCCGATCCCATGCAAGGTCGAAGGCGCTTTCTGGGCCGCTTCGTATCCCAGCATCATGCCTATCAATGCAAATACGACGCCGTAGATAACCAGGAAAATATCTAAGAGAAATCGCTGGCCGCCAGGAGAACACCAACACTGCTCGCCGTCGTCGCCAGGAACGAATGTTCAGCGCAACCCAATGCCACAACAGGCCCACTGCCACAATCAGCGCCGCACTATCCCATGGCACCGCGTTATTCCAAGCGTAGATCGTGTAGATATAGTTGCGCCACACCTCCTGGAGCAAACGCACCGGAGCGCTAATGGCGAGCAGAACCGTAAATCCCGGACTGGGCCCAGGCGCATCGCACCGCCTCATGGAGGCAAAGAACAGCGCACGGTCCCACCAAAGCAGCGCGACCGCTAGCGCCACCTGTGCCGCGGGCAAAGCATAGTCGAGAGTCTCAATCGTTCGCGTTTTTTCGCGCATGTATGAAGTCGCGCCCGAAGAAGAAAATTAGAGAAGCAGATCACGCTAGATAGAGGCCGGCAGTAGCAATCGCTGGAAGCAGATTGACCCAGGGACCGGGACCGAAACAGCTACCCGCGCGGGCTAGGTAAGGCGCGTAACGGATAGCGTCGTACCCGCGAGACAGGCCGACCAACCCGAACAACGCACCATACAAAACCAAAGAGCCATCCAAAGAGAATCGCGCCGGCCGCCACGAAAACATGAGCACGGCTCGACGCCGTCGCCAGGAACGAATGTTCAGCGCTACCCAATACCAGAGCAGGCCCACCGCAAAAATCAGCACCACGTCGTCAGCGATCACCCCGTTGTCCCAGATGGGCAACTTATGTGGTTCCACACCTCGTGGGCCAGAGGCGCGTTGAGCGCAAGCAGCAAGCGGGAGGCCGGACTGGGCCCAGGCATGTCACACATATGCAGAGAGGGCGCGAACAGTACTTGGTTCCACCAGACCAGCGCCATCGCTAGCGCCATCAGCGTCGCGGGCAAAACAAAGTCGAGCGTCTCAATCTTTAGCTTTTTTATAAGTCAACTATATTATGAAACTCACGGGACTGCTATCCTGTACCATTAATGACTCGACTTTTCCTCTCCTCGCTCGCAACCATCGCCCTAGCTTTCCCCCTCTTCGCCCAGGACCCCAACCTCGCCGACCATTATCGCGACACCGCCAACAAGCTAATCGACGCCGCGCTCATCGATCACGACGGCTTGGACCAGCTCTCCTACCTCTGCGATCGCATCGGCAACCGGCTCAGCGGATCGCAGGGCCTGGAAAAAGCCATCGCCTGGGCCGCCGCGCAGATGAAGGCCGACGGCCTGGTCAACGTCTCGACGCCTCTCGTAAAAGTTCCGCATTGGGTCCGCGGCGCGGAAAGCGCTACTCTGCTTGAGCCAGTCTCGCACCCGCTCACCATGCTGGGCCTCGGAGGCAGCGTAGCCACGCCCAAGAAGGGCATCACCGCCGAAGTGCTTCCCGTTTCCAGTTTCGAGGAACTCGAGAAAAAAGGCCGCGAGGCCGTGCAAGGCAAGATCGTCCTTTTCAATGTTCCCTACGAAGGCTATGGCCGCACTGTCTCCTATCGCGTCTCCGGCGCCTCACGCGCCGCGCACCTCGGAGCCCTCGCCGTGCTGGTGCGATCCGTGACGCCAGTCAGTCTGCAATCGCCTCACACCGGCGCTATGGAATACAATCCCGGCTCTCCCAGAATTCCCGCCGCGGCCGTCACCATTGAGGACGCCACTCTCATCCAGCGACTGGTGGACGCCGGAAACACGGTCAAAGTTCATCTCGAGATGGAAGCTCATACGCTGCCCGATGCCGACTCCGCCAACGTCATCGGCGAAATTCCCGGCTCCGAAAAACCTGAGGAAATCGTAGTAATGGGCGGCCACATCGATTCCTGGGACGTCGGCGCCGGCGCTCAGGACGATGGTTCCGGCATCATGACCACGCTTGCCGCCGCGCATCTTATCGTGAAGCTCGGCCTGCACCCGCGCCGCACCCTGCGCGTCGTTTTTTGGACCAACGAGGAAAACGGCGGCGCCGGCGGCCTGGCCTACCGTGAATGGATTGGCGACAAGGTTTCAAATCATGTCGCCGCAATCGAGATGGACGGCGGCGCGGAAAAGCCCACCGGATTCGGCATCACCGGCCGCGGCGACGCGCAAGCCATACTCGGCAAAGTGCGCGATATCGGAAAACTGCTCGAGAGAATCGACGCCGGCTCCATCCAATCCGGTGGCGGCGGCGCCGACATCGCGCCACTAATGAAGGACGGCGTCCCAGGCCTGGCCGTCCGCACCGTCGGCACCCATTATTTCGATTGGCACCACAGCCCCGCCGACACCGCCGACAAAGTCAAGCCCGAAGACCTGCGCGCCAACATCGCCGCCATGGCCGTAATGGCCTTCATCCTGGCCGACATGCCCGATACTTTGCGAACACCTCCGGCGGCCACAAAGTAGTTCTTCGGTTATTCGGTTATTCGGTTCGCACGGCAGCCAATTCCTCGCGGGTGGAATTGGTCGGGCTACAATGATGCTGTGAGCGCCGAGAAGACGCGCGGTCGAGTCCTGAGCGGGACTTCCGATGCGGCGATCCGGTTCGATGACCTGTGCTCACTGTTGGAAAGCCTGGGGTTCAACAAACGCGTGAAGGGCAGTCATCATTTGTTTTGGAAACCTGGCGTCGAGGAGCGAATCAATTTGCAAAGGGACGGGAATAACGCGAAGCCGTACCAGGTGAAACAAGTCCGAGCAGTCATTTTGAAATACAAGCTTGGAGAAGCGCTATGAACAAGTACGAGGTCATCATTTATTGGAGCGAAGAGGATCAAGCTTTCGTGGCCGAGGTCCCCCAACTCCCCGGGTGCGCAGCCCACGGTCCCAGCCAGGAGGCGGCTCTCGCCAGCGCACAGGACGCTATTCGTCTCTGGCTGGATACAGCGAAGGAGATTGGCGATCCAATTCCAGAGCCCAAGGGCCGCCGCCTGATCTACGCGTGATGCAAAGTTTGAAACGGCAATTTTGCGTGACCCACTCAGGACGCGAACCGAGGAACTGAATAACCGAAGAACGGTTCCTATCGCTGTTCCGATACCGACTTCTCCGCCAACTCCCCCAGAATCGGCAGCTTGTACATCTCATCCTGCGCGGTCTTGATGATCATGAACACCCACGCACCGAACACCGCTACCTTCAGCAGGGCCGGAACGATCCGCTGCGGTCCCCACTCGTGCGGAAAGCTGAGCAGCGGACTCAATACCCAATCCACAATCAGCCACGCCACAAAAAGATACAGGCCTTGGAACGCGTGGAACCGCACCTTGGCGTCTTCGCGAAAACGCACCGACGCCAGCACCACAATCGCCACAACCCAGCCCACAATCGGGATGTAGCACAGCAGCGATGCCGTCCGCGGAGTAATGCTGTGCAGATAGTCCGTCGCCGGCTGCGGCTCGGGCTGGCGGTTCCCGCAACTGGCGCAGAACACGTCCTGGTTCCCCACCGCCTGTCCGCATTGGCAACAATAAGGCATCTTCGCTCAGCTATATTAACTACGTTACGCTCCGGGCGGCTGTTCCGCCAATATTACCCGCTTGTGATAGGATGCCAACTGTGCGCCGCTTTATCTTAATTTTTTCCCTGCTCGCTGTCTTCGGCATTGCCGCTGCCTTTGCCCTTCCCTTCGTTTCCTCCAAGAACCTGGAAATTTATTTTATCGATGTGGAAGGCGGCCAGGCCACGCTCATCGTTACGCCCACCGGCCATTCTCTGTTGATCGACACCGGCTGGCGCGGTTACGACGGGCGCGATGCCGAGCGCATTGTCCAGGCCGCCAAAGCCGCCAAAATCAAACAGCTCGACTATGTTCTCATCACTCATTACCATCGCGATCATGTCGGCGGCGTTCCCGCTCTGGCGGACCGCATGAAGGTAGGTACCTTCATCGATCACGGCCCTAATATGGAAGACACCCGCGTGGTCAAGGAAGATTACACCGACTACGTTAAGATTCTGCAACGCGTCCCCATCCAGCACATGGTGGCGAAACCGGGCGACACCATCCCGCTGAAGGGCGCCACTGTCGAAGTGCTCACCGCTGCCGGCGAACATCTTCAATCCCCGCTCCCTGGCGCAGGCCAGCCCAACACTTTCTGCGCCGCGTCGCCCAAACGCGAGGCCGATCCTTCAGAAAACGCCCGTTCGCTCGGGATCCTCCTGACCTACGAACATTTCCGCTTCCTCGACATGGGCGACCTTACCTGGAACAAAGAACTCGAGCTGATGTGTCCCAATAATCCCATCGGAACCGTCACCGTCTATCTCACTTCCCACCACGGCCTGGATCAATCCGGTTCCCCGGCGCTGGTCCACGCCATTCACCCCCGCGTGGCCATCATGAACAACGGCGCCCGCAAGGGAGGCAGCCCCGCCGCCTGGCAAATCGTCAAGGATTCGCCCGGTCTGGAGGATCTCTGGCAGCTCCACTACTCCATGGAAGGCGGCAAGGAACACAACGCCCCTGACAGCTTCATCGCCAACGTCGATGAACAATGCCAGGGCAAGTACATCCAGCTCACCGCGAAAGCCGACGGCTCCTTCACCATCTACAACTCCCGCAACAAATTCACGAAGGCGTACGCTCCCAAATAGCCTTTTCATCCGCGTCCATCCGCGTTCATCAGCGGCCTAATCAGTCCGACACTCCCTGAAACGCCACACCCGCCGCACACGTCCTTGACCAAGGGTCGCAATAAGCCTAAAATAGAGGACAGACTCGAATTAGGCCTCGGTGGTGATTTGTATGAAAACAAAGCTCTTTGTCCTTTGCGGTTCGGCTGCCCTTATTTCTTTGACCGCGCTGGTGGGAATCGCGATCGGCCAGTCCACTCAATCTTCCCCCTCGGATTCTTCGCAAAAAGAAACCGTCGCCAAGCCCATGACGGAGAAGCAGCGCAAGAAACAAGAGAAGAAGCTGCAGAAGGAACTTGAGACCCCCTACAAGAAGTGGCTGAACGAAGACGTCGCCTACATCATCTCCAACGAGGAAAAACAGGCCTGGAAGCGCCTGGCCACCGATGACGAGCGGCAACAGTTCATCGAGCAGTTCTGGCTGCGCCGCGATCCCACGCCCGACACGGAAGAAAACGAGTTCAAGGAAGAACACTACCGCCGCATCGCCTACGCTAACGAGCATTATGCTTCCGGTATTCCGGGCTGGAAAACGGATCGCGGCATGATCTACATCAAGTATGGTCCGCCCGACGAAATCGAGGACCACTCCTCCGGCGGTTCCTATGAGCGCCCCATGGAAGAAGGCGGCGGAGAAACTTCCACCTATCCGTTCCAGCAGTGGCGCTATCGCTACCTGGAGGGAATCGGCACTAACGTCATCATCGAATTCGTCGATCCCACCATGTCCGGCGAGTTTCATATGACCATGGACCCTTCGGAAAAGGACGCTCTGTTATACGTCCCCAACGCCGGACTCACCATGTCTGAGCAGATGGGCCTCTCCAGCAAGACGGATCGTTTCAACCGCACTGACGGAACGCACCTTGGCACCGGCACTCAACCGTTGCCGGAAAGCATGAACGAGTTCACGCGGCTGGAGCAGTTCGCCAAGCTTCAAGCCCCGCCCAAAGTCAAATTCAAAGATCTCGACGCTGTGGTCAGCTCCAACATCCGCTACAACACCCTGCCCGTTAAGGTTCAGGCCGACTTTATGCGGATCACCGATTCCACCGTGCTCGCCGCCATCACCGTGCAGCTGCAGCGCAAGGATCTACAATTCCAGCAAAAGGATAATGTTTCCACCGCTACTGTGAATATCTACGGCCGCATCACTTCCATCGCCGGCCGTGTGGTGAATTACTTCGAAGACGTCGTCACCGTGCCGGTACCCACCGATCTGCTCGGCAAGGCCATCGAAGGATCTAACATCTATCAAAAGGCCATCCCGCTCCCCCCCGGCTTGTACCGCTTGAATGTGGTGGTGAAAGACGTTGTGGGCGGTAACATGACCACCTATCCCATGGCCCTGAATGTTCCGCACTTTGAGGATGAAAAGCTGGCATCTAGCAGCTTAATCTTCGCCGATCTCATCGAAAAGGTTCCCACCCGAAGCATCGGCACCGGTCAGTTCGTTATCGGCGATACCAAGATCCGGCCGCGCTTGAACGATACCTTCGATCGCACCGAAAAACTGGGAATCTACATGCAGCTCTATAATTTTGGCCCGGACGAAAAGACCAATAAACCGAATGGGTCCATCCAGTACGAGATCACCAAAACCGGTACCACCGATAAGCCGGTGCTGGACTATACCGAAGAGGTCAATCAAATACCGGGAGCTTCCTCCGCCCAAGTGACTGTGGAAAAGCTTCTTCCCTTGGCCTCGCTCGATCCTGGACAATACACTTTGAAAATGAAGGTGGTGGACAAGAACCGCAACCAGACCTTAACTCCCACCGCCAACTTTACGGTAAAGTAGTGTAAGGTAGATAGTACCCCGCAAGGGGGGGTAGATGGTAGCCCCGCGCGTAAGCAAGGGGACATTGGAGAAGGCAAATTAAGTTGAGCCCTGGTGCAACCACGGGGATGATGACAGTCCGGCTAAAATTCGCTGTCAGCTTAATGGCGGCTCTAGCTTCGTCAGCGCCTCTCGCGAATGCGGCTGCACCCGCAATCCTGTCGGGCAGCCTTGCCGGCTTGGTGCGCGACTCTGCCGGTGTACCCCAGATGGGCGCCTCAGTCTCGCTTTTCAATCGCTACGAGCGCCTGATTCAGCGAACCATAACCAATGAGCGTGGCCTTTTCGGATTCGAAGCCCTCCCGCCGGATCTATACTCCGTTCGCATCAACTTGGCCAGTTTCGTTCCCGCGATGAAACAGAAAATTGCGGTCCAGCCCGGCATGCAAAGCTTGCTCTATGTCGATCTGACCAGCGTTCTAAGTTCCATCGAGTTGGTTTACGCCGCACCCGGCCAAGGCGCTCTCATGAGTGATGACTGGAAGTGGACCCTGAAGGCTTCCGCCACCACCCGCCCTGTTCTCCGTTTCCTCCCGGATAATCCGTCCGATCCCGTCTTGGACAAAAGCGACGGCGTTTTTTCGGACACCTACGGCGTATTAAGAGTATCGGCCGGCGATCCCGGATCGCTGGTGGGCACCTCATCGGAAGCCGATCTTGGAACTGCTTTCGCGCTGGCCACTTCGCTGTTTGGCCGGAATCGCCTGCAGTTGAGCGGTAACGTCGGCTATAGCGGCGGCGCGGGCCTTCCGGCTACGGGTTTCCGGACCAGCTTCAGCCGCGAAGGATTTGGACCGGAAGTCGCCATCACCATGCAGCAGGTTTATCTGCCCGGGCGCTCCGGCATGTCCATGATCCCCGGACAAACCGAGGGTGCGCCCGCCATCCGGTCCATATCGGTAGCCATGCACGATAGCCTGGCACTTTCCGACAACCTGCGCCTCGACTATGGCACCTCGCTCAATTCCATTACCTTCCTCGACCATCTCAATTATCTAAGCGAGTTTGGGCGGCTCAGCTATAACCTTGGCGATAACGGAACCATCCAATTGGCCTACAGCTCCGGCGCGCCTCCCACTGAGTTGCTGGCTGGCGACGGCGCGGATAATCGCGGCGACCTGGCACTCAACGACGCCGCGCTTGCCGGCGAATTGGCGGCCCTTTCCATCCTGCCGCAGCTCTCGCTGCTCGAAGGCCATGCCGCTGTGCAGCATTCGCAGGATTTCGAGATCGGCTACGAAAAGAAGATCAACGACACCACCTTGGATGTCACCGGCTATCGCGAGTCCGTCACCAATCTCGCCATGACCGTTTCCGCGCCCGGTGCGCTTTTCTCTCCCAGCGATTTGTTGCCGGACATCTCCTCCGCGAGCAGCGTGCTGGATGCCGGCAGCTTCCAGCGATTCGGATATGCCGCCTCCGCCACCCAAGCCCTTGGCGACAAGATTCAGCTGGGTACGTCTTTTGGAAGAGCCGGCGCACTCACCGCCGCTTCTGATGATTTGACCGCCGCAACGGCCGAGGAGCTGCGCTCGAATCTCCATCCCACGCAGCGTTTCTGGGCCTCCGCCCGGGCTTCCGTTACCCTGCCAGTCACCGGCACCATAATCAACGCCAGCTACCAGTGGATGGACTACCGCGCCATCATGCCCAGCCACTTTTATCTCACCCAGCGAAACTACCCCGAGCCCGGCCTGAACATCCGCGTGCGCCAGCCGATTCCATCCATCCTCGGAATGCCGGGACGCCTGGAAGCCAGCGCGGAACTCCGCAACATGATGGCTCAAGGCTATATCAGGATCTCGGACGCCGGCCAGAACGTTCTGCTGATCCAGAACCCCCGCGCCGTCCGCGGCGGCCTAAGCTTTATTTTCTAGAACGCGGTTCCCGCGTTCTAGGTTCTTCGGTTATTCAGTTCTTCGGTTCCTCTGTTCGGTATACCCTCCGTTCCCGGTTACGCAAACCGATGAACTGAAGAACCGATGAACCGAGCAACTGGCGAGGAAATAGCTTCCTCGTCCCGAGGAAGCTATTTCCTCGCCATTCTTTGCGGCTTTTTCAACCTCGACTGCCTCAACTTGCCCGGCTTCCGCTTGGGCTTGCTGATCACGAAAGTCCCGCTGCCGTGATACTCGGCCGAATATAGGTTCTCGTTTGTCTTTTCCTCTGCTTTTTCTTTTACCATGAAGATTCTATTCTCGCATGAAACGCCATCCCGCCCTAACTATCCCGCTGCTCCTGCTGCTGGTTGTCGCGCTGCTCCACGCCGCCGATCCGCCGCCAATCTTTTCCGAAATCGGAACCATCGAAGACGGCCTCTCGAGTATCACCGGCCTGCGCTTCAAGCATCCCGTGCCCTATGGCGTCCTCACCAAAGAGCAGCTCCGCATCTTCCTGGACCAGCGCATCAAAAAAGCCGTCAAACCGGCCGACATGCGCGCCGAAGAGCTGACCCTCCAGATGCTGGGCTTGATCCCCTCCGATTTCGACCTGCGCCAGAACACCGTGGACCTGCTCACCGAGCAGGCGGCAGCGTTCTACGACTACAACAAGAAGAAGCTGTTCATCCTGGAAGGATCGGGCGGCGGAATCGAGGATCGCACCGCTCTGGTCCACGAACTGGCGCACGCGCTTGCCGACCAGCATTTCCACCTGGGCAAATACATCCGCGAGGGCGAATTGAGCGACGACGGCTCAACCGCCCGCCTGGCCGTCATGGAAGGACAAGCCACCTGGCTGATGGCCGCCTATCTGGCCAAACAGGACGGCGGCCCGGCCGAAGTTCCCGACCGCATGCTCGACCTCATGAGCCGAATCCATCCAAAACTCCGCCCGCGAATATCCGGTTTTTTCCAAAGCCCCGCTCTATATTCGGGAGTCCCTGGTTTTCCCCTATTCCAGCGGCATGGTGTTTCAAAATGCCGTGTTTCGCAAGCTGGGCCGTGCTTCGTTCTCCGAAGTATTTACCAATCCGCCCGCCAGCACCCAGCAGATTCTCCATCCCGATCTTTACCTCGCCCACCACGCGCCCAACAATCCGTCCCTACCGCGCGTGCCCGATCCGCACGCTTTCCGCACCCTGGCCGAAGGCAACCTGGGAGAATTCGATTATCGCGTTTTGCTGTCGCAATATTTGAGCGAGGAAGTGGGAAAAGACACGGCCACGCACCTGGCCGGCAGCTCCTACGCCCTGCTGGAGCACAAGCACGCCAAATTTCCGGTACTGGTCTACGCATCCACCTGGGACTCGCCTGAATCCGCGAAGAAATATTTCGAGCTCTATGGCAAGGTCCTGCGGGGCAAGTGGAAGACCGTCGAATTCGAGTCCGAGACCCCGTCCCAGCTTGCCGGCCACGGCGACCCCGGCTATTTCCGGACCTGGCTGGATGGCGCCACCGTCAACCATATCGAAGGTTGGAAATCTTCGCTACACTAAAAAAAAGGAGTTATTTGAATGTTTTCGATCCGAGTGGCAGCCGCGGCCCTGGCTTGTACCTTTGCCCTGCATGCGGAAATTCCCCCCGCGCCCCGTCCGGCTCCTGACTTCACCATCAAGTATGCCGATGGGAACCAGGTTCCTTTGAGCAGTTTCAAGGGGAAAGTTGTAGCCCTGACATTCATATTCACCACTTGTATCCATTGCCAGCACGCCTCGCAAGCCTTCTCGAAGCTATACACCGAATACGGCCCGCGCGGATTTCAGCCCGTTGGCGTGGCCATCAACGAAATGGCCAACCTGTTTGTGGATGACTTCATGAAGAACTACGGCATCAACTACAAGGTGGGTTTCAGCCCCCTCGAACCGGTGCTGGCATTCCTGGGCATCTCTCCCATGGAGCGCTATGTGGTCCCGCAAATCGTCTGGATCGATCGCAAGGGAATCATCCGTTCCCAGACTTCAGCGCTAACCGGTGACGAGCAGATGCGCACTGAGGCCTACTGGCGCAGCATGATCGAAACACTGCTCAAGGAACCGGTCGAGACCACCAGAAAGCACAGCGCGACCCACACCAGCGCCAAGAAAACCCAGCAATAGAGCGCTGCCGGGATATAATGACCTCAGGGCGCCCGTAGCTCAGTCTGGATAGAGCGTTTGCCTCCGGAGCAAAAGGTCGTAAGTTCGAATCTTACCGGGCGTACCAATAAAAACAGGGGTTCCGAGAAGCCCCCGCCGCCCAGCAGGGCATCAAAAGGGCATCAAAACGTGGTACTTTGAAGTAGAGTAACTACGTTATGCTCGACGTCCGAAAAGTCGGCTTACACCTCGGCCGAAGCAGGCACGAGAGTGGCTGGGTCGTCAAAACTGGCAAGGAAGTGAAGAAGTGGCGCGGCTTCTACCACGTCTACGCGAAGACGGAAGACGGAAGGGAGAAGCGGCTGAGGCGCAAGGTTCTGCTTGGCACCTGCGAGGAACTTACGAAAGGGGCAGCGGAGGACAAGCTGCGCGAGCACATCCGGCAGTCCCGCGGCGAGCGGGTCGTCATCGGTCCAGGTACTACAGTCGGCGAACTATGCGATCGCTGGTTCGAGATGAAGAAAGCGGACTGGTCGGAGGCTAACCAGAAAACGGTCCGCGCGGTCTTCGAGAGTTTGATCAAACCTGCGATCGGTAGCTTCGAAGTGGGGAGGATCGAAGCGGAGGATCTAAAAGCGCTGGTGGACGGTCTGCCGAAACGTCAGTGGAAAACTCCGAAGGGTGGTAATCGGGCGGGCGTGAGCGACAGCTACGCACGGAAGACGATCACGTACCTCCGCAGTGTTTTCGACTACGCCGTCGAAAAGGATCTGATAACGAAGAGCCCAGCACGCCGTCAGGTCGTCAAGCTCAGGACACCGCTCGCGGCGAGGAAACCTCTGAAGAAGGTCCTGGCGTCCGAGGACGGAGAGAGGATCTTAGCTCAGCTTGACACTGGCGAGGACCGTCTGATAGTTCGCGTCGCCCTCGTGTGCGCGCTGCGTCCTAGCGAAATCTTCGCTCTGAAGCGAAACGACGTCGACCTCGTCGACGGGTCCGTCCGCGTTGACGAATCGCTCGACCGAAAACGGAACTTGAAAGCGCCGAAGACCGAATCTTCGAAGGCAACGATACCTGTGGCCCGGGTGTGCGGGAGGTTGAAGACCGCCTTAGCGAGAAAGGCACGCGCCACACTTGCGCGACTATGCGCCGGTCGACCGCGACCTCGGTTGGGGGTCACGAATCCGTCCAGTTGCAGCAAAGACAACGCCCGCACAAATGCTTGGTGAAGATCGCTCATAGGGCCGAGTTCGTCGGCTAGGACAGGAAAGAGTCGACCTTGAAGAAGTTGCGAATAAGTGCCCAGGAAAGCAGTTATGCTAGTCATGCTGGGCGGTGAGTGCAATCGAAGTTTTGCTCATTACAAATATTCTATTGCCTCGCCGCCCGGTTCGCTACATTTTCATCCTCTTTTGTTTTATCATCCCGGCCGGGGCTCCAGAATCGGATTTCTGCAAGTTCCTAGCTTCCGCCTGCCAACCGCGTTACCAACTTTCACTCGTAGCGCAAAGCCTGGATCGGATCCACTCGCGACGCCCGGCGCGCCGGAACCACGCTGGCCAAAAATGCGATCGCGCCGAACAGCAGCACCACTGCGGCAAATGTCACGGGATCGGTTCCGCTCACTCCCGCCAGCAGCCGGCCGGTGATTCGTCCCGCTGCCAGAGCGATGCCCACCCCAGTTGCCATTCCCACCGCAACCCACAGTAGCGATCGCTGCAACACCAGCCGCATCACTTGCGGACGCGGCGCGCCCAGCGCCATGCGGATTCCGATCTCGCGCGTCCTCCGCGCCACCGTGAAATGCAGCACGCCGTAGATCCCTACCGCGGCCAGCGTGAGCGCCATGATGGCGAAAGTTCCAATCAGCGATGCGCCCATGTCGTAGATCGAAGTCACCCGGTTCAGGAATTGCGGCATGTTCCGGACGCCGAACGCCGGCACCGTTGGATCCAGCGCGCTCAGTTGTGCGCGCAGCGCGGGCATCAGGGTTTCCATGCTCTGCTTGGAACGAACCAGCACGGTCACGCGCCCCTGGTAATTCTGGCTCAGCGGCGTGAAATAGTAAGAGCTGGCCGGCTCGCCGAAAGTCGAGTACGTGCCATTTTTGGCCACCCCGGCCACCTCCACCAGCGGCTTGCCAGGCCCCGGCGCGAACTTACGTCCAACGGCCCGGTCAGGAGTTTGCCAGTAGCGCCGCGCCATGGTCTCGTTAATCACCGCCACTCGCGGCGAAGATTCCGTATCGCGTTCGTCGATGCCGCGGCCGGCCACAATCCGCGTGCCCATGGTTTCAAAATAGTCCGGCCCCACTACGCTCAACCTGGCCAGGTTCTCTTCGCGATCCGAGCGCGGAACGTAGCCCTGGGGCAGCACCGCGGACGAATAATTATAAGCGTCCAACGGCAAGGGGAAGGCCATGCTGACGTCATCCACGCCTGGAATGGCACGCAAACGATCCATCAGATTGCGTTGGAACGCCTGACCATGCGCTTCATCATAATGCCGCAAGTCCAGATTGACGGAAAACAATGTGATGCCGGTCGCGATAAAATCCCGGATCGGTGTTGTTGGCGAACTGCATGCTCCGCAGAAACAGCCCGCCCGAAATCAGCAGCACACAGGACAGCGCCACTTGGAACATCACCAATAGATTTCCGCGGCCAATACGAAAACGTCCCACGCGCACTTCCGTGGATTCGCCCTTCATGGCCGAAATCTGGTCTACTTTGCTGGCGCGCAGGGCGGGGAAGAGTCCGAAAAAGGCGGCCGTCGGCGAGCGAGATCAGAAAAGTGAACGGCAGCAGCCGAAGATCGAACTTCGTGTCGTAATCTAAGATCGGAGGTTTGGAAATCCAGCGTGGGATAAAAGCGTCTGGATTGATCGTTAAACCAGAGCGCGAAAAGTAGCCCTAGCGCTCCGGCGGCAAGCGACAGCAGAACGCTCTCGGTTAGCAACTGCCGGATCAGCCGCATGCGGCTGGCGCCTACGGCCACTCGAATAGCCATCTCGCGTTTCCGGCTGGCGGCGCGTGCCAGCATCAGGTTCGCGACATTCGCGCAGGCGACCAACAATACCAGCAGCACCACTACCGCCATGATGCCCGGTGGTCGCTGAAATCATTCCATTCGCCACCAGAAACGGCTGGGTTCGGGTCCCGCCGGGGATCAAGTGCGCTTTCAAATCCTTGTCTTCCTTTGGATATTGGCGGGCCAGCTGTCTGCGCCACCACATTCAAAGCTGCCTCCGCCTGCTTCCAAGTGACGCCAGGCTTAAGCCGCGCGCGAGCGCTGATCCAACGATTGTCTCGCCCTCCAGGTAATTCCCCTAGGCCGGCGCGATGGTCTGCTGCATCATAGCCGGCACCCAAACATCCGGAACGAAATTAGCTAGCTGGGTGCCGATAAATCCGTGCGGAGCCACTCCCACTACAGTGAGCGGATGATCGTTAATCTTGATCGTTTTGCCTACTATCGTTCGGATCGCCCTGAAAGCGCCTTTTCCAAAAATTATAATTGAGGACGCAGACCGGATTCTCTCCCGGTGCGCGATCCTCGTCCGGCAAAAATCCGCGGCCCACCACAGGATGCACACCTAGGCCCGAGAAATAATTTCCGGTTACGATCTCGCCCCAGATCAATTCGGACTCCCCGCCGGCCGTCATGCTGAGCGGGATTCCTGTGGAGCCCATAATGTCCGAGAGGCCGGTATTTTGCTTCCGGTAATCCAGCAGGTCGGGATACGAGAAACCCTCCAGCTCGTTTCCAAGACGCGGGGCGGTAAAGTAGACGGCCACTAGACGGTCCGGGTGGTCCACTGGCATGGGACGCAGCACAAAGGCGTTCACAATGGAGAAAATGGCGGTGTTCGCGCCAATTCCTAGCGCGAGCGAAATCACCACCACCGCCGTGAACCCGGGCGACTTGCGCAGCACGCGGGCGGCATAGCGGAGATCCTGCCAAATAGTGGACATGCATAACACTTGCCAAACACCTTTGCAAATGGCGGTCCCAACATAACTTATAGCAGCCACATGAAGATGGGGACGGCCCGGTGTCCACTTCTGGGAAAGCCGCGTCTCGAATCCGGTGCGATATACTGTGTGGGAGCTCAAACAGGAATGAAACCCCTCTTGTATCGCTTTGCTCTCCCGGCGCTGCTGCTCTGGTGCACCCCCGTTTTTTCCCAGCAACTGCACAAGCTGCATATTGACGACACTGGAACAGTGCTGAAGCAGCACCAGGAGGTGCATGTGAAAGTGGGTCACAAAGTAACCTGGGTGCGGCACACCGGCGCCGCGAAGCCCTGGTATGCGAAGTTCGATGACAGCCCGTGCGCGGAAGGCAAAGAGTTCGGATCGGATCGCACCAAGACCTGTACCATCAAGGTGGATTGCCACGCCAAAGGCGACGCGGGATGCCGTGCGTACTCCTACAATAGCGCTACCGGCGCCACTGCATCCCTGCAGGATCCGCACGTCGTGGTGGACCCGTAAAATTGGCACTCAACCGGTCGTTCACGCTCGCGTAATGAACCGCGACGTGAGGGAGCCCGTTCGCATCAATGACATGGTTGGCCGCACCATTTCGCATTTCGAGATTTTGGAAAAGCTCGGCGAAGGCGGCATGGGCGTGGTGTATTGTGCCCGCGACCTGCGCCTGGAACGTTTAGTGGCTCTCAAAATCCTGCCGCCTGAGCAGATGACCGACGCCCATCGGCGTGGACGCTTCGAGCGTGAAGCCAAAGCTGCTTCCGGCCTGAACCATCCGAACATCGTAACCATCCACGAAATCGAAAACGTCGACGGAATGGATTATATCGCCATGGAGTACGTGCGCGGCAGAACGCTTCGCGAACTGATTCCTCCCGGCGGCATGAGCCTGGCGGATGCGCTCAACTACGCCAATCAGATTGCAGCCGGATTTGTCGGCCGCGCACGGAGCCGGCATCGTGCATCGCGACGTGAAGCCCGCCAACATCATGGTCACGAAGTCGGGCCTGGTGAAGCTATTGGATTTCGGACTGGCCCAAGTGGAGCAGCTCCGTTCAGCGACTCGGCTGCCACGGGAAGCATTGGCCCCGCATCCTCACCCGTCCAGGCACCATCCTCGGAACGGCCGCCTATATGTCGCCGGAACAGGCAGAAGCGAAAGACATGGACCAACGGTCCGACATTTTCTCCTTTGGCATCGTGCTCTATCAAATGCTCACGGGCGTTTTGCCGTTCCAATCGAATTCCGAAGTGGGGTTTATGTACGAAATCGTTCACGGACCCACCCCCTCTGCTTCCAAGGTTCGTTGCGATTTGCCTCCCGCGCTCGATCGAGTGCTCTCCATCGCCCTGGAAAAAGATCCCAAACTGCGTTATCAGGGCATGGATAAACTGCTGGCGGATCTGCGGCAGGTCAGCCGTGAAATGGAGGGCGCGGCGCCGCTGACAGCGGCTTTTGTGGTCCCCGCGCCGCGGCGAAGTTGGCGAAGGCCTCTCGAAATTGCGGCGTTGGTCGTTTCGCTGCTGCTTCTGGTGGCCGTTTTGATGTGGAAAGTTGCCCCGCGCTGGATGGCGAGCGTACCGGCCGAAAAGAAAATCGCCGTGCTGCCGTTTCGCAAGGTGGGAGATGGCCGCGAAACGGAATCCTTCCGCGATGGGTTGATGGAGGCGCTCAGCACGGAGCTTACCGAGCTGTCGCAGTTCCACAATACGCTCTGGGTGGTGCCCTCGAGCGAAGTCCGCCGCGAAGGGCTAGCGAGCGCCAAGGACGCCCAGCGGCAGTTGGGTGTCAATCTGGTGATCACCGGCAGCGTGCAGCGCGATCAAGATCACGTCCACCTTACGGCGAATCTGGTGGATGCCAAAACCCTGAGGCAGTTGCGCGGCCGCGAAATCATGTGGCCCGTCGGTGAGGTTGCCGACATGCAGGAAGCCGTGGTGCGGGAGGTGGCCGGGAATGCTGCAATTGGAATTGGGCGCGAAGGATCGCCAGGCCTTGGCGGCCGGCGCCACCAGTACATCCAGCGCCTACGATTTTTACTTGCAGGCCCGCGGACACCTGCAGCGCCGCAATCGCGTTGACGTGGATCAGGCCATCGATCTGTTCAAACAAGCCATCCGGCAGGATCCGAAGTACGCGCTCGCATTCGCGGGATTGAGCGAGGCCTATTGGTGGAACTATCGATTCACCGGCGACACTGCGTGGGTGGGGCTGGCGCAAAAAAACAGCAGCACGGCGCTCGAACTCAACGACAAACTGGCTCCCGTATATGTAACGCGCGGAATTATCCAGGCGGGCACCGGCCACCACGAAGAAGCCGTGCAGTCGCTCCAGAGGGCGCTCGATCTGGAGCCCATTAATCCCAGCGCTGGCCGCGAGCTGGCCGCCGTGTATGAGGCCATGGGGAAATTTGAAGGATGCCGAATCCACGCTCAAAAAGGGGCTCGCCTTGCGGCCTGGCGACTGGACCAGCCTCTATGACCTCGGCATTTTTTACTACCGCCAGGGCCGGTATACGGAAGCGGTCTCACTCTTGCAGCGCGTAACAGAACTTGCGCCTGACAATAGCTCAGGATATACGGGCCTGGGCGCGGTGTACTGGATGCAAGGGCAGTACGAAAATGCAGCGAAGCATTTCAGGAAATCGCTGGATCTGCGCCCCACGGCCTCTGCGTACACCAGTTTGGGCACAGTTTATTTCTTCATGGGCCGCTGCGCCGATGCAGTAGTCGAAATGCAGCAAGCCGTGCAACTTCTTCCCAAGCGGGATCAGCTTTGGGGCAACCTGGGCGATGCGTACGCCTGTGTCGCTGGAAAAAAGAGTGACGCGGCGGCAGCTTACCAGCGCGCCGTCGATTTCGCGCAAGCGGCTTCGGTGGTCAATCCGAAGGACGCCGATGTTTTGAGCCGCGTGGCTCTTTATCAAGCCCGGCTGGGCAAAAAAAAGGACGCCGAGTCGCAAATCAAAAAAGCTCGCCTGCTTGCCCCGGCCAATCGAGGAGTGCTCTGGAATGCCGCAGTGGTATATGAGCTGGCCGGTCAACGCGACCTGGCGCTGGAAGCCTTGAAGGCTGCCCTGCAAGCCGGACAACCGCTGGAGGAAGTACGCCACGAACCAGCGCTGATAAACCTGCGCAAAGATCCCCGCTACCGAGCGCTTGTAAAATGATCAGTCCACTCTTGGCTGCAATGGTGGGGCGGACCCCCAGGTCCGCAGCCGACGCCCACGTCGGCCTGCCGGGGGAACCAAGCGGGTCCTGGGGGACCCGTGCGGACCAGGGGTCCGCCCCACTATGGTTTTGATTCCATGACACCCCTCCACGCGCTGCTCGAAAATCTGATCGACTACGCCGGCCTCTATCCTCCCGCCAGCCTGCCTCTCGCGGAAGTAATTCAGAACTACGATCGCTATCTGACATCACCGGACGCCTGGATTCTCAACCGCCTGGTCCTCCCGTTTGCGAAACTACACGAAGTGCAACCCGGCGCGAACTGGCGCGTGACGCTGCTGACGGATGAACCCGGGTCCACTGCCCCCGCAGATCGAAACGCTCGAGACGAAAAACGAACATCGCCTTTCCCTCCCCACCTATTGTGAAGCGCCGCTCGATCGCATCACGGACGCATTCGCGAAAATCCGCACCGGCGGCATTACTCCGGACGCCATCCCTTCCGCTCCCGATCTGGCGGAGTTTTTGCACCGGGCCGCTGCTCGCCGGCTGCCTTTCAAGGCCACAGCCGGGCTGCATCATCCCATTCGAGCCGGCATGCACGGTTTCATCAACGTTTTCGCAGCCGCGGCGTTTGCGTGGCACGGCATGGACCTCGAATCCCTCATCCTGGTGCTCGAAGAATCCCACGCTCCGGCGTTCGAATTTGGCGCGACGCATCTGCGCTGGCGCGGCCTGGAGCTCTCTGCCGGTCAAATCCACACTGCGCGCCGCGATTTCGCGCACAGTTTCGGCTCCTGCTCATTCGAAGAACCGCTCGAAGATTTACGAAAATTGGGCTGGCTCAAATGATCGATACCACCCACGACCCTGCGCTAAAAAGCTGGGTGGAATCGGCCAACCTGCCAGCTACCGAATTTCCGATTCAGAATCTTCCCTACGCCACTTTCCGCCGGCCCGGCGATGAGCGAACGCGCCTGGGAATCGCCATCGGCGACATGCTGCTGGATGCCACCGCGGCCCTCGATCTTCCGTCCATGCGTCGCGTGATGGCGATGTCTCGCGCCGATCGCGTTGAAACTCGGCGGTTGGTCAGCGATTACCTCGCGAATTATTCCACCGGCGCGGAACGTTGCCTGCGTCCCATCTCTGAAGTAGAGCTTCTTCTGCCCGGCGATATTCCCGATTACACCGATTTTTACGCGTCCATTGATCACGCCACCAATGTCGGACGCATGTTCCGGCCCGACAATCCGCTATTGCCGAACTACAAATGGATGCCCATCGCCTACCACGGCCGCGCATCATCGGTGGTGGCAAGCGGCGCCCCGGTGCGCCGCCCGTGGGGACAAGTTGTGTCCACTCCCGCCGGACCTCCTGTCTACGCGCCATCACGCCTGCTCGATTACGAAATTGAGCTGGCGCATTTCTCGGCCCCGGCAATCCCATCGGTGAGCCGATTCCAATTGCCGAAGCGGAAGATCATCTGGTTGGAGTTTGCCTGTTGAACGATTGGTCGGCCCGTGATATCCAAAGTTGGGAATACCAGCCGCTGGGTCCATTTCTCGGCAAAAATTTTGCGACGTCCATTTCG
>CAWFEK010000011.1:0-1271222 GCA_963814795.1 Bryobacterales bacterium
TGTAATGTGCCCGCCCCCGTTATGTGGCCGGACCCGCGGGGAGCACAGCTTCCGAGCATTTCCGTCACTGGCCTGGGCACATAACAGTTCCGTTGAGCGTACGATCAACTTCTGAACCTCCCCCCAGAGAGGAGACTGTTGTGCTCAACAGATATTTCATCCGCCCGACCACGGTCGATCGAATCCGCGCATCCTGGATTGGCGACCCCATCGAACGTTACGTAGCGTGGCTCTGCGAGCAAAGCTACGCCTCACGAAATATTTTTGTCCGTGTGCCGATCCTGCTCCGATTCGGAGAGTTTGCTCAAAGGGGCGGAGCAGGTAGCTGGGGGGAACTCCCCGCCCATGTTGAGTCGTTCGTCGAAACTGGTTGAAGCGCCAAGGGCGAGAGTACTCTGAACTTCAACGTCAAGCCACTGCTCGGGGTATCCGCAATCCGATCCAGCAACTGCTCCGGCTTAATCTTCCGCAGCGGAGCAAGTCCGGATTGCCAGATCCATTTGCTGTCGCGGTTCCTGGCTTCTTCGAGTTTCTGCGGCAGGAACGCGGTCTTCGGGAGGCCACCATCATTCAATACCGGCATTACCTTCAGCGGCTTCAGGATTATCTGCACAGAATCGAGCGGCCACTACTACCCGATCTTCAGCTAACGACTGTCAGTGCTTTTATCACCGACAGCGGCGCGACCATCGACAAGCGATCGGTGCAGAGTTTGTGCAGCATACTCAAAGTATTCTTTCGCTACCTCTATCGCGTGGGCCTCATGACGCGCGACCTGGGCAAGGCCATCGAATCACCCCGGCGATATAGTTTCTCGAACTTGCCTCGCTCGATCACCTGGAGCGAAGTGGAACAGATGCTACAGAAGGTGGACCGGCGGAGTGCGGTTGGCAAGCGCGACTATGCGATTCTCCTACTGCTGGTAACGTATGGGTTGCGTGCTCGCGAGGTCGGTGCGTTGACCCTGGACGACATCGACTGGAAACGTGACCACCTCTACATTCGCGGACGCAAAGCAGGACATTCGACCGTGTATCCTTTGGCGCCGCCAGTGGGCGAGGCCCTGCTCGACTACCTGAAACAAGGGCGACCCGTAACAACCGAGCGGGCGGTTTTCTTTCGAGCTTATGCGCCCTATACGCCACTCTCGCGAGTGGCCGTTTCGCTGCGTGCAAAATGGTACTTCCAAAGAGCCGGGATCAACGTACCCAGGCCAGGCTCGCATACGCTGAGACATACTTGTGTTCAACGCCTTGTCGATTCCGGCTTTTCACTCAAGACAATCGGGGATTTCGTCGGGCACCGAACGCCGGATGCCACCAAGATTTACGCCAAGGTGAACGTAGAGGCACTTCGTGAGGTCGCACTTGGCGACGGCGAGGAGGTCCTGTGAAGAGCGCAACAGAAGGCCCGATGGCGGATAACATCCATCTGTACCTCGCACACAAACGTTCGTTAGGCAAACAGTTAGCAACGGTGGAGCTAATGCTTCGTCTGCTCGATGCCTACTTGCTTTCTCAAGGCGTCGTGGAACTTGGTCAGATCACCGCGGCACACATCGACGCGTTCGTAGCCTCCCGCTCGCGTCGATCTCCGCGCAGTTACAACGGGCTCATCGGTGCGATTCGTGGACTGTTCGATTGGATGGTGGTTCACGAAATACTGCCTGAGTCGCCGTTACGATGTGAAACCCGGCGCGTCACCCCACCTCGGCGGCCATTCCTCTTCAACCCCGACCAGGCGCGCCGTCTCCTCGAAGTTGCTGAGCAACTGCCCAGCAATCCGCGAGCGCAGACGCGCGGAGAGACTTACAAGATGATCTTCGCGCTGTTGTACGGTTTGGGGCTCCGCGTCGGGGAGGTGTCGAGGTTGTGTCGCAAGGACATCGATCTTGATAACCAGCTTCTGATCATTCGCCAGACGAAGTTTGGAAAGGACCGCCTAGTGCCATTCGGACCAAAGATGGCTCGCGCGATCACGGGTTTCCTGGATCGTGAAGAGTCACGGTTCGGGCCAATCCCGCCCGATTCCCCGATGTTCTCCTTTAACAAGCGAAGGCGCACACCAGTTGGCACCAACACGATTAGCTGGGCATTCCACAAACTACTGCCCGCGCTGCAATTGACAATCCCCTCCGGCGTGGCGCCGCCACACTTGCATTGTCTCCGTCATTCGTTCGCGGTTGGAACTCTGTTGCGTTGGTACCGGTCAGGCGTCGATCCGATGGCGCGTTTGTTGGATCTTTCCACATTCTTGGGCCACGTCAGTCCTTCCTCGACTGCCGTTTACTTGACCATCACGACAGAGCTGCTGGAATGCGCCAGTGACCGCTTCGCGCATTTTGCGGCGAATAGCCGGAAGGAGTCTGTACGATGAGCGCACCTCTGCTCGGTGCGATCCTGGCATCGTTCTTTAACGACTACCTGAAGCTGCAGAGGGGATTGCGGCCGAACTCGGTCAAGAGCTACGCGGATGCGATGCGATTGCTGTTGCAGTTTGCTGCGGCAACTGGGAAGAAGAAGGTCACCCAGCTGGGCCTCGACGATCTTCATGCCGATGTCGTGTGCCGGTTCTTGAACTCCCTCGAAGAGAGCCGGAGCAATGCGGCCCAGTCCCGCAACCAGCGATTGGCGTCGCTCCGCACGTTCTTCGAATACATCGGCCGGCGATTCCCGGAGAGGCTTGAGCAAGCGCAGAAAGTTGCCGCTATCCCAAGAAAAAGAGCTCAGCCACCGGAAACCATCTTCCTTGAACGTGATGAGATCGAAGGCACGCTGGCCGCGCTGCCTGCGGATGGACGATGTGCTTTGCGTGACCGGGCTCTGCTGGTGTTCCTTTACAACACGGGAGCCCGTGTACAGGAAGCTGCGGACCTCCGTGCAAGCGATGTTCACTTCGATCCGACTCCGCGCGTGCATCTACATGGAAAAGGGGACAGGTGGCGGGTCTGCCCGCTCTGGGCGGAAACGTCCGCCCTGCTCAAGAGATTGTTATCCGAGCAAGGGCAAGGAAGCCCACCAGATCGGCCGGTCTTCATCGGCGTAAGGGATGCAGCTTTGACCCGGTTCGGAATCTACAAGATCATCCGCCGGTACACTACGCACGTCGTTAAGAAAGGATCGGATGGCCAGCCCAGGAGGGTCTCACCTCATGTGTGGCGACACACCACCGCCGTGCATCTTCTCGAAGCGGGTGTCGAGGTGAACGTCATACGCGCATGGCTAGGCCACGCAAGTTTGGAGACCACTAATCGGTACGCTGAGATTACTCTCCGTACCAAGCAGGCCGCTTTGGAAAAGTGCACAGTGCCGTGCGCCGCAGACGAGAGGATTCCGCGGAAACCGCTTTGGCAGACCGATGACTCTCTGCTGCATTGGCTTCAGTCACTGTAACGTTATGTGGCCGAAAGACGCGCGGTCACCTTGAATCAGCCGTATCCTGAGTAGCCGGGCACATAACGGGGGCGGGCACATTACATGGACAGAGCCTCTTCCGGCAAATCTGATCCTCCTTGTTTGAAACAGGATCAGACTACCTTGTTTGTTGTCCAGCGCCGCCGTAAGCGACCTTACTGCTTCATTCCGAGCTCATCGAAATCGCCATTCCGAACTCACCGCGATTTTTGATCGTCATGAGCTTGGAACGGGCAATCGCGATCACCTCGGAACGATGATTTTCTTCAGCTCGGAACGATAATTTTCATGCCTCGGAATCCGCAGGATCGAGCGCAACTTATGTTACTGGTGGCAATTGGCTGGCGTACTCACCTCAAAGCGCGACAGTAACTCCCGATAGTCCCGTGAACATCGTGGTTCAGCCCCACATCACGAGTCTTCAGCCTGGTATTCGGCGAGGGGCACTGACGCTGGCTCTGGATGACGGCTCTATTCGTACGGTCAGCATCTTATCCGTAGTTGCTCCCGCGGGGACGATTGGCGCGAACTTCCGCGGACAGGAAGCGGACGGCGTCAAATCAACCAGTGGCTGTCAGCCCAGCAAACTGTCGCCGGTGTTCGCCCAAATAGGAGCGGGCCTGACTGTTCCCGCCGGTTGGCCCGTGGCCGTGATCGCGCAAGTAGTCGACGATTGCGGGTCTCCCATGACTCAGGGATCAGTGGTGGTTTCCTTCAGCAATGGAGAAGCACCTCTTCCGCTCATTAGCCTTTAGAACGGTCAGTGGTCCGGTACGTGGCAGCCGGGCAACGCCAGCGGACCAAGCGTGACGGTTTCACTCTTCGCGCAGTCGGAATCTTCTCTGACTGGAGCAGGGCAAACAATTGTTGGTCTCGAAGGAAATAAAGTATTGCCGAGTGCGTCCGGAGGTGTCGCCAATTCAGTGGACTTAACGGCCGGACCGCTGGCACCCGGGGAGTTGGTATGGATCAAGGGGACAGGTTTGGCGGATGGCCGGGTTAGTTCAAGTTCCTCGGCCCTGCCGCTACAACTCGCCGGTGCTTCAGTGGTCATTGGTGGCAGGCTGGCCTCGCTCTTGTATGCCGATCAATCCCAAGTCCTTGGAGTGGTCCCTCCCGACCTCCCAGCAAACTCGTCCCAGCAAATCATCCTTGTGCACGATACTAGTACTGGCATTCCCAGTCCGTCTATTGTTGCCGCGACGCAGCCTGCGGTGTTTACCCAAGACGGATCGGGCGCAGGACAAGCCCTCGCTTATAAAGCCGGCATACTGGCGGACGCGTCTCATCCGGTGCAAGCAGGCGACAAGGTAATCATTTACTGCGCAGGCCTTGGGGCCGTCGATGCGCAAGGTGCAGTGACGAATCCTGTCACAGTGACGATCGGTGGGCTAACTGCGCAGGTGAACTATGCCGGCCTAGCCATCAGTAGCAACTATCCGGCCGAGGGCCCTCCGGCCATTCTCGGCGTATCTACCGGCTTAGGCGGCCTGTACCAAATCACAGCGACCGTCCCGAGTAACGTCGCCGGTGGAGCAGCCGCAATTGTCCTTAGCTCGACCGGGCAGACCAGCCCGGCCAGCGTGTCATTGGCAGTGGGTAGTGGCTCTCTCTTAATCCCGGCGGTTACCGCAGTGGTGAACGGCGCCAGTTTTCTCGGAGGAGGCGTTGTTCCGGGCGAGATCGCCACTTTGTTCGGCACCAACCTTACCGCTATTACCGGCGCCAATATTACCTCCTCGCTACCACTCCCGAAGACGTTCCTGAACGACGCGGTGATAATCAACGGCTCGTCTGTTCCATTGTTCGCGGTCGATAACGTTAACGGCCAGCAGCAGTTCAACTTCCAAGTTCCGTGGGAAGTCGCCAGTGGACCGAACGCGGACATCGCGGTGACGAACAACGGAACCACTAGCGCTAGCATCTCTGTGCCTGTGCTCGCCGCACAGCCTGGCATTTTCAATTACAACGTCGCTGGCACTACGTTCGGCGCGATTCTACACTCCAATTTTCAGTTGGCTGACACCGCTCATCCGGCGACGAAGGGCGAGACCGTGCTTATTTATTGCACCGGTCTCGGACAGGTTTCCTCGCCACCGGCCGCCGGCGCCGCGGCTAGTGGACAAGCCACAGTGGCTATGGCGACTGTTACGATCGGCGGCCTTAGCGCATCGGTCAGCTTCAGCGGATTAGCACCAGGATTCGTGGGGCTCTATCAGGTAAACGCCGCGGTGCCTTCCGGACTCTCTAGCGGCAATCAGCCGGTAGTGATCACCGCGAGCGGACTCTCGAGCAACTCGGTGTTGCTGCCGGTCCAGTGAGCTGATCTGGACGCAATATCGATAGTACCAGGCCACTCTTCCAGATCTTCCAATAGAACTTACCGGTACCAACGGACATTCGAATCAGCTATCTTTCCGCTGAAGATAGAGATGAGCTCGATGGCCACTGGTGCAAAACCCGCAGCCGACGCCCGGCCCTTCTACATCTGGAATGCCCCGGGCGAATCATTCTCAATCCACCTGAGTCTGGAGGTGGTTCAGAAAATGACTAGCGAGCTGTTACATGCCGCTATTTCAAATCCGCCACTGGACATCAGTGGAGTCCTGTTAGGCCGCTCCTTCGGAGCAGAGTATCCAACCACGGTCGTGGAAGATTTTGTTTCTGCAAGTGGACAAGCAACCAACCGTGACTCCTCGACCGGCGACGACGATGCCGTGGCGGGGATGGTTTGGAGAGTTGTGAGAGGGGTCGAAGAGGGCCGCCATATCGTCGGATTTTTTCGATCACAGCGCGATGGTCAATTAGCCCCAAACGACTCGGACTTGACGAACGCTAGCCGCTTGCTCGGAGAGCCAGACAATGTGCTGTTGTTGATTCGACTTCTGCAATCAGGAGAAAGCGAAGCCACTATCTTCTATTGGGAGGGTGCCAAGACTCAATACCATGGCCACGATGCTCCGTTTCCGTTCGATGCTACGCAACTACCGGCCACGAGCCTGAGCACCTGGAAGTGCCCTGATCCAGATTTCCCTGAACGCGTCAGTTTACCTCAGGGGATAGCGGATCGAGCTGCCATCGAGCCGTCCCTTTGGCTGCGACTCTTTCCAACCGTCGCGCTCTTTGGCCTGATAACAGCTGGTATCCAAATGCTATGGTCGTCGCGGCCGGCGGAAGCCACCCAAGGGGCGGAAATGACTACCGGCGACGCGTCCCCTTTGGGGTTGAAAGTAACTGTGCAACCGCAGCAAGTGGATATTCGTTGGAACCAACACTCCGCGGCGATTCTAGCCGCGAAAAAAGCAGTGTTAACAATCACCGAAGGCGACGTGAAAGAAAAGGTTCCGGTCGATAACCAGGAACTGAGGGATGGATACGTCGCGTACACGCCCCAGACGAATGACGTCTACGTACGCTTTGAGGTCAGTGGAACAGATGGCAACACAACAACTGAGTCCGTCCGGGTGGTCGCAATTCCCTGAGCGTAGAACAACGCTCGCGCGCGCTGGGACCCTCTGAATGGATAGTGAATCCTATCCGAACAGATAGTGAGGGCAGGGCAGGCTGTTCCTGATCTCGGGCGCCAAGAAAATTCGGCAGTGGACAAATTCCATTTACTTTCTGCGACTTCGAGATACTGATCGATTTACACTCGCGATGGCACGTGGACTGGCGCAGGAATTGCCTGAAAGAAGCAAGGAATCCGGGAATCCACATGAGTTCACCACCTGTCGCCGACCGTCGCGAATACCGAAGCTTACCATTGCATTTGCCTCTTCAATTTGCAAGGGAAGGCCGTTCGGAACAAATCGACTGCGTCACCGAGAGCATTAGCGCCGACGAGGTCTACTTTGTCGCTTCCGAGCTCATCGAACGAGGCGAGCGAATGGAGATCAACGTTCTCCTGCCGTTAAAGAAACGCAGCGGGAACGCAGTTAAGATGCGTCTAAAATGTCTGGTAAATGTAGAGCGCGTGGATCCGAATCAGTTAGGATCCGGCTTCAGGATTGGTTGCCGAATCAGGAACTACACGGTAATCTTTGAGGATGCGTATCTCCGTGGGGATCAAGTGTCTTAAGATCGCCGTTCGTCGGCTCATTTTGAGCGCGTCGTGGCAAGCGATCCATTCATTTATGAGAGTCCAAGAGATTTCCTCCGCTTTAGAGGCGAGATTTACGCCGCCGTCGTTCTGACGTCGGGAGGCGGCTTATGCTAAACTCCTTATCCGGTGATGTTTAGCCGCCACTACAGAAAAGTAAAGGTCATCTTCGGCCTAACTGATTCGGTCCTAATCTCACTGGCGTTCGTGGCCGCCTATCAGACCCGATTCCGGCTGAATTCCGAACAGCCATTTCACTGGGTCTTTTACATTGATTTCCGGGTTGCCATACTGCTCCTCTTCGTTTCCCTCCTCGCGTGGCTTGCCATTGGCTATTGGTTCAACATCTATGAAAAGCTCGACTCTGCACACCCTCGCGTAGTTTTGCGCGATACGTTCAGGCAGTGTTTCTTGGGTGCGATTTGTTTAGTAGTGGCCGAGTATATGTTGCGCCTCGATCTCAGCCGCTTCTTTGTCGCGCTGTTTGGCATCTACGCCTGGATTCTGTTGTGCCTTTTCCGCATCAACGCCGCGCGGGTGATCGGTGCCGTGCGGAAGCAATTTGGCACAGCACACTTCGTTATGGTGGTGGGATCGAACGAGCGTGCGCGCCACTTGGGGGAAGCACTCGAGCGATCGTCGGATTATAGCATTCGCTTGGTGGGTTTCCTGGACGAAGAGTCCGGCCAAGTGAATCTGGCGCGAACTTACAAGAAGTATCCGCTTTCCGGACTTGCCGAGGTCCTACGCGAGCACGTAATCGACGAGATCATTTTTGCCGTGGACAGCCAGCGATTGGGTGAACTGGAAGATGTCTTCCTCCTGTGCGATGAAGAGGGCGTACGAACACGGGTAGCGGTGGATTTCTTCCCGCATGTGAATAGCGAGGTCTATCTGGACTCGCTCGGGGCTGTTCCGCTGCTGACGTTCTCCGCGGCGCCTCACGATGAAATCCGGCTGCTGGCCAAGCGGCTGACCGATGTGGTTTTGTCTGCGGCCGCGCTGGTCTTGCTGTTGCCCTTCATGCTTCTGATCACGGTGCTGATCCGGCTGACGTCACCCGGTCCAGCGATTTTTCGACAAGTCCGCTGCGGCCTGAATGGCCGGCGTTTCACGTTCTACAAGTTTCGGTCAATGAGCGATAATGCTTCCGAACTCAAGGCTTCGCTAATGCATCTGAACAACAAATCCACGGCGTTCAAGATCTCCAATGACCCGCGGGTTACGTCCGTTGGCCGGTTCCTCAGAAAGTTCTCAATTGATGAGTGGCCGCAACTGTGGAACGTACTCAAGGGAGAAATGTCGCTTGTTGGTCCGCGGCCGGCGGTGCCTGAAGAAGTGGAACTTTATCAAAGATGGCAACGCCGGCGGCTCCGGATGCGCCCTGGGCTCACGTGTCTGTGGACGCTCGCGGGTCGCGACGCGGTAGACTTTGAAACCTGGATGAAGATGGATATGCAATATATCGATAACTGGTCGTTGGCGCTGGACTGGAAAATCATTCTAGGTACGATACCTCGGGTGCTCACGGGAAAGGGTGCGCACTGAGCCGCCCGGTCGGAACTTCACAGATAGCTAGCGGCCACGATCCCGGTTCTTGGAGCGCTCAACTTTCTTCGTTGCACGTTGGCGTTCGAGCGTTGCAACCGTCTCCGCCAGCGCCTTTTTGTAGCGACCAAGCCATCCACCCCAGCCGGCATCTTTAGGGATAATGCCACGCCGGACCAGTTTTTGCGCGGTCTCGCGAAGGTGCAGCTTGTTGCGCAAGATCGACTCCGCGTCGCCCAATTCATCGATCTGCAGGGCCGGGCGGCCATCCGAGAATACCTTGCGAAGCCGAACAAACGCGTTAGTTTGCAACCCGCCGCGATTCCGCGCCGCTTCCATTTCTGGCGTGTAGTAGATATGGTGGACTCGCGCGTCCGTTCCCTCCAGCATGAGGTACCTGCGTCCCGAGGACTCTTCCTCATGGTGTACCAAGATCCTGCCTTCCACTGTGGTCAGTTCGCGAAGGTTGAGGACCACTACCGGCAGCCGGTCATCGGAAATCAACGCTCCGTGCGCTACCAAAGTCTTTTGGTGGTCAGTACTGCGCTGCATGGCTCGCAGAATATTTTCGAAGTCTCGGCGTACGCGCCACTTCCTCTGACCGATGGACTCGGCCAGGCCCATGGATTCGAGAACCATCAGCCGCTCTGCCGCACGCCGTTGAGTAAGCAATATCCTCGGCCCCAGTCCGGCTTGGCTTGGATCCTTCGTGACCGTGAAAAACAGGGAGTCTGGCTCGCGGCCTTTGTCCGCATCGCGCTGGATAATGAGATCAAGTGATGTATAGCGGTGCTGCCGGACTTCTCTTCGCTGCGCGTCGGCCGCATCGAACTCGGTGCGATACCCAAGCTGGAGTGTGCACAGGTTCTCTGCGACTTCGCGGATGCCGCCCCTGATGTAATCCCGGCTGAGTCGAACTGGCCGTCCTTCTGTTCCGATACCTCGCAGCGCAATATGAACGTGTGGGTGCTCAGTGTTGTAGTGCGCCACTGCGATCCATTGGAGTGGCGTGTCAAGATCTGTTTCCATCTCCGCCATCAGATCGCGAGTCAGTCGTTTCAGGTCCACTCGGTCGCCAAACTCCGGGGAGACGATCAACTTCCACAGCCGCTCGTCACTCGCCTTCTGCCAATCCTCCAACCGCGCAGCGATGTCGATGGCATCTTGGCGGGTACTAAACCCGACGGCCCTCGGATCACCCTCGTGAGTAGCGCTTTCGCGGGCAACGTAGCGCCCATGGGCGCGCCACTGCCCTTTACTGGCGTTCTTTGAGTAGAGGACCCGTACCGCACAGCGTTGGGAGTAGGGACGACTGTGCGTGGCCGTGCCGAACCCAACCACGCGACGCTTCCGCACACCGCTCATCCGGGCATGATGCATGATGATCTTGTACGCAGACGCGTAAACTCGGCGTTCGCCTCGTGCTGCCGGCTTCCGAGGCCGAAGCCGGAACTCCCGCTCTTTGTCCTTATTTTTCTCCACGGCTGATTAGCTCCTCCAGCGCCATGAGCGAGTCGCTGAGCATCGTTTGACCCGCAGTATTGAGCAGCCGGGCGTGGCGGTTACGGGCTTCCGCAAGGGCTGGCTCCATTGCCGCGCCTCGTGGCTCGGGTACACACGTAAGGAAGGCCTTCGCCAGGCTATCGACTAAAGCGAACAGCGCTTGTTGTGCTCGTTCAAGCCGTCGTACATCCTGCTGGACCTCCCTGAAGCATCCGACAATCTGCTCCGTGCTGGAACCGATTCCCTCCGTGCGCTCGGCCAGTTCTCTCTTGATCGCCGCTCGGAGAAAAGCGCTTGGGCTGGAATAGCCTCGCAGCTTTGCGGTGGAGTCAATCCGCTCATCGATTGCGTCGGTAAGTCGAATCGTTCGTCTCGGCATTTAGTCCCTCTACCTTTAAAGGGAATGGCGAGGGCACTTCGGGACAGTTTTTTTGCGGAAGCTCATGTCCGACGAGTGGCGGACACATGCGTGGAAATGGCGGACGGCCTAAGTGTCAATGACTCGCGAAGCTACAAACAAAAAACAACCACCTCGTCAGACTTTATGTTCCACTACCCATGTTTGTTGGCTTAGGTGATGTTGAAAGGCGTCGAAGAATGTCGAAGGGCCGGTGCGGTCGTCGAAATCCGTTGAAATATGTCGAAAGGCAGCGCAAACTATTGGAGCGATGGCGAATGGCGAGGAATACATAAAAGCTGAGCAGCAATGGATCGTTGAGGCTAGAAACCGCCTCGCGCAACGCCGCGGGAAAAAGCCAGCTACCAAAGCTGGCCAATTGCGCGCCCTCTGGCCGGTGATCCGTGCTGCCATAGCCGACGGCCAAAGCCTAGCAACTATTCGACAGTGGCTCGAAGAGGATGCCGGAATCGTGGTCACCGTCCAAAGCCTTGGGTCCTACCTCACGCGTATCCGACGCAAAGAACCGGCGAATCCCGTCCCAGCGCCTCCTCCTCCGCGCCGGTCCGGGAGAAAAGCAATGCCGCCCGTCTCGACCCCACCAATGAAAACACAGGGAAGGGATACGAGAAAGCGCGAGTTCAAGTACCCTCCCGGGCTGCCCGACGAAAGCAGACTCATCTGAGCTAGGACATTCAAACAATTTTTGAATTTTGTCGTCCCGAAGTGTCTCCGCCATTCCCTTACAAAGTGTGGGGCAATTCATGACGGACGCGTTGAAGTAAATTCTGGGTCCCGAACAGCGCTCCCCATTGCCTTAGAGGTTGAACACAGTCGAATTCATGAAAGGAACTATGACCACTACCACTAACCCAGCCACGATCCACCTCACATTGCAAGGCAAGGGTGGCGTCGGAAAGAGCTTAGTCGCTAGCATTCTTGCGCAATACTTCCGCCATCACGGCCAGGAGATCCATTGCATTGATAGCGACCCGGTGAACCAGACGTTCTCGCAATACACCGAACTGGGTGCCGAACATCTGGCGCTCATGCGCGACGGCAGGATTGACTCGGCCGGCTTTGACGTTTTGATGGAGCGCCTTCTCACCGAAGAAGGAATATTCATCGTCGATAACGGTGCCTCGACCTTCGTTCCACTCTGGAGCTACATTGTCGAAAATAACGCACTTGAAGTACTCTCCGCCGCCGGGCGCAAGTTGTATGTTCACACCATCGTGACGGGCGGCCAGGCGCTCGGCGATACGCTCAAGGGCTTCAAAAGTCTTGCAGATAGCAGCGCCGAGCGAAACATCGTGGTCTGGTTGAACGAATATTTTGGCGTCATCGAGCGCGATGGCAAGATGTTTACCGACATGCAGGCCTACAAAGAGAGTCAGTCCAAGGTCTTCGGCCTGGTTCACATTGAGAAGAGGAACCAGGACACCTTCGGGCGAGATGTCGAGGAGGTCATCACGCGCAAGAGGACTTTTGACGATGCGATCCGCAACGGCAAAGCGCCGGTCATGAGTAAACAGCGACTCAAGATGGTGCAGCGGGACCTGTTCGAGCAACTAGATGAGATGTCACTACTCTAAGGAGAAACAGACAATGCCAGACGTCAAACGAATGATCAGCGAAGTAGCCGCCGAGAACGGAATCCGTGTTGAACCTGGCGATCCGCTATTTGCGCTAGTGACGATGAACCGCATGGTTTTGGAAGAATCCGCGAGCAGGTTCTACGAATTCCATCAAAAGTTAATGGCAGAATTGAACGCATCGATGAAGAAAGCAGAAACGCACGGCGGGGGCATTCTCGCGGAGATGGTGAAGGAGGCAGCGACGAAAATGCGGGAGGGTTTACAGAGCGATATTCAATTTGCCGGCATGAGGGCGGCCGAATACGTTCATAGGGTGAACGAAGCTCATCGCCGCCCTGTGATCATCCGTTGGGCCGCCGCTGGGTTACTTGCCGGCGCAGGGTTGTTCGCTGCAGGCGTTTGGTTTGGACCCTGCTTCCACTAGAGTTAAGGCGGTAATTGTAAACGGTGACGGCAGCAACAAAACTTTGCAGGTTGAATTATTCCGAGGTTTCCCATGAACGGTCCCAACACAGCCCCAACGCGTTCCATCATCTACGAATTGCCGATCCGTGTACGCGAAGCTGCGATTTTTCTTGGCGTGAGCCCGCAAACAGTGTATCTTTGGGTTGAGCGAAAGCAGATTCCCCATCTCCGCGTGATGGGCCGCAACATCCGGTTTCTGAAATCGGAGTTAGAGCCCTTCCGCGCACAATTCAAACAGGAGATAGGGAATGGCAAGACCCAGTAAGCACGATGGTTCTGTATACAAACGCAACGACGGAAAGATTCTTTGGATCACCTACCGTGATCGCGATGGTAAGCGTATTCGGGAATCGGCCTTTACCGCAGACTGGCAGCAAGCGCAGCGGAAGCTCCGCGAGCGACTTGACGCCAGAGACGACAAGCTGCTTGAGATCGTCCGGAAGGGAGAGCAACTTCAATTCATCACATGGGTGAACTTTTTCCTGGAGAACTATTCCCAGCCGCCTATTCGCGCTGAAAAAACGCATCAAGCCAATTTGCGAGTGGCTTTACATTTGAAGAAGGCATTCGGTTCTCGGAAGCTTGGAGATGTTTCGGCGGACGACATAGAGTTGTACCTGCGCCGCCGGCTCCAGGAACGAGTCCGCGTCAAGACATCAGCCGGGTTCGTCGAAGGCGACAAACTGAAACCGGCGACGGTTCATCAGGAACTCCGGGTGTTACGCAGGATGCTGAATGTCGCCGTTCGGAAGAGACTGTTGCCCTTCAACCCGTCTGCCGGAGTGGAATTTCCGGTTGCGGTGAGAAGCATGTTCCGGCCGCATTACATGAGTTGGTCGGAGCAGCAGCGGATCGAGTTCGCGGCACCCGGCTACCTGCGGAACATCATTCGGATCATCACTGAAACGGGACTCCGTGTTTATAAGGAGTTGGTGCCGATGAAGAAAGATCAGGTGGACTTGGTGAACGCGTTCGTCTGGATTCCGGATTCGAAAACGCCTACGGGGATTGCCGAAGTTCCGCTGACCGACATCGCCGTCAGGGCGTTTCAGGATCAGATGGGACTCGCCGGCGATAGTCCATGGTTGTTCCCTGGTCGAAATCCCAGCGGACACCTGAAATGTCTGAGGATGGTGTGGCAGACCATTTTGCGGAGGGCGAAAGTGCCCTATTTCCGCCTTTACGACCTACGTTCAACGTATGCGACAAGGCTGAGCGCGGGTGGTGTGGCGGACGAGTGGGTGATCCAACTGCTTCGGCAAACGGATGCCAAGGTGTTCAAGAAGTACTCGCAGATGAAACTACAAATGAAACGGGAGGCGTTGTTGAAGCTGAATCGGCAGGCCAACGAAAGCGGCCAGAGTTTAGACACGGACAGACCCAACTGATGGGTTTTGTCACGGTTTTGCCACGGTCGGGTCGATTTTGAGCAGTTTTACACTCGTCGCGGTGTGCGGCGAGGTAGGAAGTGGTTTAGAATCAGAGGAGCATTATTTTGGGCGCGTAGCTCAGTTGGTTAGAGCGCCTGCTTCTTTGACGTGCGCAAACTTGACCTCGTCGCCTTGGTCAGTAACATCTAGAGTGTCGCCCCCGGGGAGAGCTGCAGCATGTCCCTGAGGCTTTTGGGCATCACGACGCGGCCCGCCCAAATAACGGTCACTTTGCGGTTCATGATTCCACCATAGAGTGGGTACTCCCGGTTACCGAGGATGGTGAAAGACGTCGATTGTATCCAGACAAGACCTGGATCCAAGAGCGCCTGTTGCGGCGCCCATTAGAGAAGTAATACCTAGGACGATTTGAGTGCCCCTGAACGTCAAAGAACCGGTGGCTCATAAACTAGCCAAAGCGTTGCGACAAGAAACGGGTGAAACAATCGCGTGCCGTAACGGAAGCACTACGAGAACGCCGTGAGCGGGTGCGGCGGCAACATAAACCGGAGGCGACGTCGAAGAACTGCTCGCAATTGGTCACCGGTGCGCGAGCGCTCTCAAAGGCCCGGTCGTGGATCAGGCGACCCTAGCTATATGACGAGCGCGGGTTACCGCGACGATTGTGGACACGTCAGCCGTGCATGCGATCTTGTTCAACGAAAGCGACGCCGAAACCTACGCCCCGTGCCATTAGCGAGGCGGACCTCCTCGAATGTCGGCTGCTAGCTTCTGGAAGCGGCGGTAGTGGTCGAGGCTCAGACCAAGGAACGCCAGTTTGATGCTTTTTTCAGTCGCGCTGGAATCGTCATCGAGCCGGTCACCGAAGAGCAGGCGCATGCCGTGCGGCAAGCCCATACGGATTTCGGTAAGAGCTGGCACGCTGCGGGATTGAGCTTCGGGGACTGCTTCGGGTACGCACTGGCCAAGGTGACCGGGGAACCCCTGCCGTTTAAAGGACGAGGGTTCGAAATGAGGGGTGCGAGGCGCGGCAAGACCTGGAAAAACAAAGATACTCCGGAGACCGGTGTGTCTTCTCGAAACAGCTCCGAGATTTCTTCACGAGTAGGAGAAACGCCCGCGGATCGGTGTAAACAGATATCGCAGAGCGAGTTGCTGGCTCTAGTAGCGCGTAGCCTGACTATCGTGCTCTGGACATAACTGTGCGAAGGATATAGTTAATGCGTGTCGAATGGCCCTCTCCATACCGCTTGAGCCAGTCGTAAACGTCCCGATCCAAGCGGGCAGCCACTAGCACTTTACGCGCTCGGCGGACTTGCGCCAGTTGCGCGTCGCTCACTGGAGGGATATTCGAGTAGTCGATACCGGAATCGTCTCCGGCTGCTTGACGCTTCGCGATGCGAGCTAGGACCGCCTTCTGCCTTTTATTCGGCGGCTTGCTTAATATAGATTCGGCGCTCCTGCTGATTCGCTTCCCGCGCCGAGATGATCCGGATGATTTCTTCGCCATTGATATCGTCCTCACTGTGCATGTGCACAACCAACAGAAGTGCCGCAGATACCGCGCCAATCGCGTGCCATCGCTGTTCGCCATCCACGATACGGTCCTGAATAAGTATCACGTTCGGATCGTTAAACACGCGAGCTGCGGTTTCGAAGTCCAAACCGCCATGCTTCATCTGGTTAGTGCGATTCTTTTTTAAATCCCATTCAAAGCGCACTGTTATACTAACTGTATAACATCATCAATCGTGAGTCAACGCTATCGACCCATACCCACAAGTCGCGGGAGGGAGTTCCAAATGGTTGATTTCATACTCTGCCCGGATGTGAGCTTGTGCGCTCCCCTGCGTGTCTGACTACGAACATCGCGCCCAGAAGTTCGCAAAATCGGCTGTCGTGATTTCAACGTCCTGGCTCTGAGCGGTCACGCCGCCCATAAGTGTTCGATCGACATCCGACCTGAGCGATTGTGCATCAATAAAAACACGGAGGGTTGCTGATTTCTAAGGATTTGTCTAACTTCAAACTTGGGTAAGGCCTGAGATTATTGAAGTCGTTCTCGAATACCAACACAGCCCCAACGCGTTCCATCATCTACGAATTGCCGATCCGTGTACGCGAAGCTGCGATTTTTCTTGGCGTGAGCCCGCAAACAGTGTATCTTTGGGTTGAGCGAAAGCAGATTCCCCATCTCCGCGTGATGGGCCGCAACATCCGGTTTCTGAAATCGGAGTTAGAGCCCTTCCGCGCACAATTCAAACAGGAGATAGGGAATGGCAAGACCCAGTAAGCACGATGGTTCTGTATACAAACGCAACGACGGAAAGATTCTTTGGATCACCTACCGTGATCGCAATGGTAAGCGCATTCGGGAATCGGCCTTTACCGAAGACTGGCAGCAAGCGCAGCGGAAGCTCCGAGAGCGACTTGACGCCAGAGACGACAAGCTTCTTGAGATCGTCCGGAAGGGAGAGCAACTTCAATTCATCACATGGGTGGACTTTTTCCTGGAGAACTATTCCCAGCCGCCTATTCGCGCTGAAAAAACGCATCAGGCCAATTTGCGAGTGGCTTTACATTTGAAGAGGGCATTCGGTTCTCGGAAGCTTGGGGATATTTCGGCGGACGACATAGAGTTGTACTTGCGCCGCCGGCTTCAGGAACGAGTCCGCGTCAAGACATCAGCCGGGTTCGTCGAAGGCGACAAGTTGAAACCGGCGACGGTTCATCAGGAACTCCGGGTGTTACGCAGGATGCTGAATGTCGCCGTTCGGAAGAGACTGTTGCCCTTCAACCCGTCTGCCGGAGTGGAATTTCCGGTTGCGGTGAGAAGCATGTTCCGGCCGCATTACATGAGTTGGTCGGAGCAGCAGCGGATCGAGTTCGCGGCACCCGGCTACCTGCGGAACATCATCCGGATAATCACTGAAACGGGACTCCGTGTTTATAAGGAGTTGGTGCCGATGAAGAAAGATCAGGTGGACTTGGTGAACGCGTTCGTCTGGATTCCGGATTCGAAAACGCCTACGGGGATTGCCGAAGTTCCGCTGACCGACATCGCCGTCAGGGCGTTTCAGGATCAGATGGGACTCGCCGGCGATAGTCCATGGTTGTTCCCTGGTCGAAATCCCAGCGGACACCTGAAATGTCTGAGGATGGTATGGCAGACCATTTTGCGGAGGGCGAAAGTGCCCTATTTCCGCCTTTACGACCTACGTTCAACGTATGCGACAAGGCTGAGCGCGGGTGGTGTGGCGGACGAGTGGGTGATCCAACTGCTTCGGCAAACAGATGCCAAGGTGTTCAAGAAGTACTCGCAGATGAAACTACAAATGAAACGGGAGGCGTTGTTGAAGCTGAATCGGCAGGCCAACGAAAGCGGCCGGAGTTTAGACACGGACAGACCCAACTGATGGGTTTTGTCACGGTTTTGCCACGGTCGGGTGGATTTTGAGCAGTTTTACACTCGTCGCGGTGTGCGGCGAGGTAGGAAGTGGTTTAGAATCAGAGGAGCATCATTTTGGGCGCGTAGCTCAGTTGGTTAGAGCGCCTGCTTCACACGCAGGAGGTCACAGGTTCGAGTCCTGTCGCGCCCACCATTCAAATGAGCCACTTGCGGCCACGTTGCATGGCTTAGTGGAAGGATGTACGGAAAGATGTACGGAAGGGATGTCGCTTTCGGTCGTTTTACGGCTATTCGCGGCATCTAGTGAACCACCGCTACTTGGATACTGGCGATATTAGTCGGGATGGCGTCGGCATCGACTAAGCCGGTGTCCACTCTGGCTTGCTCCCGCATCTTCGCCCTGGCTTCCGCCCTCTGCTCTGCCTGAACGCGGAGCAGTGCTTCTGACGCCTTGCGTGCGGCCTTTTCGCTGATGTGATTAAAGTGGTCGGACATTCGTTTCGACAGGTGCCCGGCTTATGCTTCCAGCACGGATTGGGGCGTTCCGATCTCGGCATGGCTGGTGACCCAACTGTGTCGTAGATCGTGGCCCGTGAGTCCCTTCAGGCCGGCTTTCTCAGTGAGCTTGCGCCATGCCGTGCGCCATCCATTTGTGGGTTTGGTGGGATCGTAAACGGCGAACACGAACGGTGGTCCCGGTCCCACCCTCTATCACGGCCTGGACTCGTGAGGGAATTAGGTAATGGTCTGGCTGGTTTGCCCCAAAGTTCTGAGCCCGGATGATCAACTGGTGCAGTAGAGCACGGGCCGCCTGCTCGAAAGAACCGGAACACAGCCTCCGCGGCAAAGTGCTGCTCTGCGGTTCTGCTAGGATTGCCGGCAATCCGGAGGTTTGCGCGAAACGGTGCGGGGAAACAGCCTGATAAGCAGCATTGTCGGTAAGACGTTCCTTCCGAGCGCCTGACACGCCAGCCAGAGCCAGCTATCGACACAGTTTGTCGCCACCGCGGTCCCAGGAGCAATCGGAGCTGGACCCATCATAGGCCCAATCATCAGCCACACAGGCTCGCCAGTATAGGCTTCAACGTCTATTTACCCGGACATCTCTTAGCCACCATCCTGTGCTATTCGGATGCACGAATTGCCTTTACGCGTAGACCGGGGCCGACCCTTGGATCGGCCCCAAACTTCTGGCTATGCGTGCGCGGCGTGGCTAGGGGCTTTGTAGCCCGACATGGTGGCCTTCTTCATAGCCTGGGCACCCTCGGCTGTAGTGAGCAACGGTGTGGTCTTGCTGGATTTGACGGCGCCACCGGCCGCCGCTGCCAACGAGAATGCTGCAGCCTCGATGTTGCCGGGCATCTCGATGACGGTTACGATATCGTAATCGCCGAAAGCGTACCAGCCATGCAAAATCTTGCCGCCGAGCTTTTCGATCACCGGACCGGACGGCATCGATGCGATCATGGGGACTGGCGATCAGGTGGGCCCACGCTTCTGACGTGTAAGCCACTTTCCCATAGGTTACGAACACGGCGGCAAATCCGGCGCCATCCGCGAACGTTTAAGAGTTTGTTTGCTCAGCTCGTTGAAGTGGTTTGCGCAAACTTCTGCGCGTCCACCAACCTCCATGGCGATAGCGGCTTATAGCGATCCATCCGAGCGGATCCAAACACCCTTGAAACTCAACTCACTGCTTCAACGCAGTGGCCCAATCCTGAAGCAGCTTCAAATAGTGCGGAGACGTGGTGTCAGTCGGAATAGCTGTAAGCGCTCGTTTCCCGTCGGTGCTGATATCCCAGGAAATATCTGCCGGAAACGCGTGTCCACCAAACATGCTTTGATTCCTGCCAATGTGAACCGCACCTCCGTCGGTGGTGATCGCAACGGTTGAAATCGTGCCGTCAGGCCTGCTGTAGAAAAGACTCGGGCCGGTTTTCCAGATCAATTGGGTCGCAGGCTCCGAAGTTACCTGCCATCTCGCTGGACCCGGGGGTAAGGCGCTCACAAATACGTGGTCCAGATCATTTTCATCGGAAATGAAAGCCAGCCATTTGCCGTCCGGCGAGAACTTCAAACAGGAAGCATGCGGGATGCTGTACAGCTGCTGCCCGGTATCGACCGCAAAGATCGACGCTACGCTGTCGCCACCCGCGCCGCTCCCTCGCATTGAGTGTTCAGCGATTGCAAGCATCTTGCCATCTCTTGACCAATCACCGGGAGAACAGGCTTCTGTCTTGCAAACGTGAAAGACCTTCGACTCCGCGCGCCCATCGGTAGGTTTCAATTCAATGGATGTCGGCGAGTTCGGGGTCTCCATCGCAGCGAAGGCCAACCACTTGCTGTCGGGCGACCAAATCAATTGCTGTTCAACGGGAAAACCACCAGCGGAAGAAAAGGGCCGCGGCGTACCGGTTGCCACGTCGATGATGCTCAATGCGCCGCGTGAGATGGCGACCGCAAGAAGTCTCTGATCCGGAGACAGGCTCATAGCATAGTAGTATCCGGCTGGTTCACCGATATTTCCAGCGGCCTTCCCGGCAGAGTCAACCCATTGCACCTGTTTCAACGAAACACCGGCTCCAGGCGCGTACACAATGCGTGCCCCTGATACCGAAAATGTCGCCGTGCTTCGGGCCGGGTCAACTTGAATGCCGGCCGCGAGCTGCATTGGAGACCCGGACAAACGGACCGCTCTCGGATCGAACTCTTGCGCGAACAGATTTCCGCGCCTGACAAAGACGAGTTGGCTCAGCCCGGAATATTGCGCGGCCGCATCCGCTTGAATCACATCCGTCACGCGACGGGTTGCCAGGGAGAAAATCTTGACCTGGCTGGGGCCATTTTGCGGAAAGCGCAGGTACAGAAAGTGATCGTTGTCAGGCAGGAATCGCGGCAAGCGCAAAGAATCCTGGTGTTGCAGCGGGATTCCGAGGTCGGTGGCAGTTCCCCCGGATGCTGAAACCGACCGCAGGCCGCCATAAGCTTCCGGCGCGAAAACAATGGTACCCAACGCATTCCACGATCCTCCGCGGCCATAGGGCGCATCGCAGATGTCCTGCCCGATTCCCGTAGCCAGGTCAACTCGCTTCAGTTTGCCATCCGCAAAAAAACCCACAGAGCGGCCGTCGGCCGACCAGAATGGATACTCCGCTCCCTCGGTGGAGGGAACCCGCTCCGTTCGGCCGTTGTCGAGTTCTCTCACCCAAAGTTCCGCTTTGCTATCTACGCCGAGTAAGCCCAGCGCCAGCCGGCGCCCATCGGGCGAAATCGCGATCGGGTCGTTCATAGTATCGAGAATCGTGCCTGCCGGCAGTTCAAGTTCCGCCGACAACGTAACCGGCGCGGGCGTGCGCTTCCACCGGACCTCTGCAATCACAACCGCGGCGATCAAAAGCAAACCTGCCAGCCCGCCAAGGGTCTTCCAATTCCACAGGCCGATGTTAGGGGAACGTGCGCTCGAATGCCTCGGCTCGGAAGTGTTGCTGATCAGTTGCAAAACGCTTCGCAATTCCCCAGCGGCCTGCCAACGCTCATCCGGATTCTTCTTCAGACACGTGCCGATGGCGGCAATCAGTTCTTGCGAGGCCCGCGGTTGCAGCGTGGCGACCGGTTCGGGATCGTTTTCAAGAATTGCGTGCACGACGCTGTGCTGGGTCTTTCCGTCGAACGCGCGCTTGCCGGTGGCCATCTCGTACAGAACACATCCCGCCGCAAAAATGTCACTGCGAGCGTCGGCCGGCGCTCCTTGCAGCATCTCGGGCGCAAGATAGTGGAATGTCCCAACGATCGTTCCTTTGCGCGTCAGCAGGGAGGGCGGCCCCGTCAGTTCCGTAAGTTCCGCCGTGGGAGTGGATGGAGGCAGCGGAGTGGATGGCGATAAAGCGCCGGCGATGGCTGCTTGCTGTCTCGCCAAGCCGAAGTCCATAAGCTTGATCCCTGATTTGGTCAACATGATGTTGCCAGGCTTTATGTCGCGATGGATCAGGCCCTGGCCATGCGCTTTGGCCAACGTGCCGGCGAGATCGAGGCCGATCCGCAGGACTTGATCGATGGGTAGCGGACCTTTCGATAGCCGACTGGCCAGAGTCTCGCCCTCGATGTATTCCATGACCAGGAAGGAGACGTCGTCCTGTTGGCCCACGTCGAAGAGGGAGCAGATATGAGGATGTTGCAGCGAAGAAATTGCCCGGGCCTCACGCTGGAACCTGACCTGAAGTTCGGGATCGTTCTTGAGCCGCTCAGGAAGGATTTTTATGGCTACGGTGCGATCGAGACGCGTGTCACGAGCGCGATAGACCTCTCCCATCCCGCCCGCGCCGATCGGCGCAAGGATTTCGTAGGGTCCCAGACGAGTCCCAGCGATAAGGGTCATGCGCGTTTGAACAATTCTACTTCACCGCGTGCGCTGATTACTGCATCGTGGGATTCCGCGTCTGGTCTGTAGCGAGACTCGATCCGACGCATCCAACTACGGCCACTCTATCCCGTTGCCTCGGGCCTGATAAGGCGCATTGAACTAAGCCGCAAGCGGCAGTTTCAAAGGCTTTCGTTCTAGCGGAACCGACAGCTCTCAATCAGCGCGACGTCGGCTCGCCATCCAAGTAGACTTGGCAGTCACGGCGTGGGAGCTTTGCGAAGGCGGACCGGGGCTATCGGGTGTAGACGTCCCAATCCCGCACTTCCCCTTCCTTGAGCTTCAACGGCTGTGTCTCAGAAAGGCTGCGCCCGTCTTGTTCGATCACTGTTGCGTGGAGAGTGTAAGTTCCAGATGGCACGCTCGTGAAATCGTAGATCCCGTCGTCATCCGCAACCGTTGTGATAGTTCCTTTTTCGCCTTCCAGATTAACGTTGATTCCCGCTGCCGGCTTTCGCCCGCGACGATCGTATCGAACGCCCACGTAAACACGGCCAATTAACCGAGCGCCACTCTTCGGCGCTCCCTCCCGCAGAACCCGGATCCAGGCTCTGGCGTCTTCAAGCGGCGCAGTGTGCCCGCAGTCGAGAGGTTCGAGAACAGGGACGAGATGTCCAAGAACAGTATTCGAACCACCCGTCGATTCTACAAAATATTCGCGCGACTGATCCGCTGCTTCGAAAAAACCGCGAAGGATTACGAATTGTGGAACCTCGGAAGATCGCTGGCCGAATCGTTGTCGAACGCGAGCTAGCGACCAGAGTGATCGCCCCCGCAAAATCCAGTACGGAAGCCTCGGCCCGACAAGGATGATCTTGGCGGTGAAATCGACGCCACGAGGGACACCGGGCTCATAGAGTAAGGATCGCCCAGAGCAATCGCCGACAGGAGGAAGCCATGTCACCAAAGAGAGTGAGCCAACCGCGACCATGAGGAGAATCACAACCAGCGCGGCGCTCGATGAGAACGGATTGCCCGCAATGATCGACCAAAGTGAGCGTTGAAGCGGAACTGGCCAGCCAAAGCGCGCCGCAATTCTCCAGAAGATAACGGGAATGGCGAGGATGAGCAGGGCGAGTGCAAGCGGGACACCCCAGTGCCCGAATTCCCCCACGATGACGCCGTAAGAGCCGCCGATGGCCGAAAACAGAGGTATGAACGTTAGAACCGCGAACGGAAGGCCGAACCGGGCAGCGGTTCGAGGATCATGAAGCCCAATCAAGGACAATACGATGGGCAGGAAGCCACCAAGAAGGATCACTGCGATCCGTACGAACGTCGGATAGCCAGGCCAGACCCAGGAGCCGCTCAGAAGGGTGACAACGAAGAGGCCTTCGAAAATGGCCTGGATAGCCACGAGCCAGCCGATAATTCGAAGAAATCTGCGCACAGGTAACCTCAAAATTAGACATCGGCGGAATCGCTTCTGTTCCCGCTAGGCGTTCGCCAAAGACCATGATCCATATGCTCGCTTCGTTGAGTCGTATTTGTCACTTGGCCGTATAGTGTAATGTATTCCGCATGTTACACGAATGCGGAACCGTGCATTATGTTAAATCCGTTGCGTCGCTGCGGTGAACCAAGCCAGGGGTGAGCGCCGCGGTATCGGCGCACCACGGATGAAGCCTATACCCGTAAGTGCTTTGATCGGTGGCGGAGGTTCCACCGATGACTGCACTTCGCCAACGAATCCTGGAAGATCTCCGCATTCGCAACTATGCCCCGACGACCGTGGCTTGCTACATCCGCTCGGTCGCCGAGTTCGCCAAACACTTCAACAAGCCGCCCGATCAGCTCGGTCCGGATGAGATCCGCTCGTGGCAGTTGTTCCTGCTCAACGAAAAGCGGGTTAAGCTCTCCACTTACATTCAGGCCGTCTGCGCACTCCGCTTCTTCTACCAGAACACGCTGCACCGGAGAATCGAGATCGACCGGATTCCCTTACCCCGCTACGAGAAGAAGCTACCGGTCATTCTGAGTAAGGCCGAGGTCAAGGGGTTACTCGAAGCGCCGAAGAATCTCAAACACCGGGCGATCCTCGCCACGATGTACGGCGCAGGACTGCGCGTATCGGAAGTGGCCAATCTGAAGGTGTGCGACCTCGATTCGCCAGTGTCGGTGACGGGCGACGGATGCGGTATCGAATACGGCATAACTACCCCACAATCCAAGGGTCGAAAACGATTCAATCCCCATAGATCGCGTTCCGGCTCAGTTCAACGCATTCTATCCGCAATGCTCCGGCAGGGCTCTCGTTCATTCCTTGAAGATTTATCGCCGGAGCACTGCGGATAGAATCCTAAACGTTATCGGCTTGTTTGACTGCTTGGACCTGTTCCTCGCATCGCTTAAATTGGCGATTGACCACGCTGCCAGAGCCGCACCGGCTACATACGCTCTCTTGGGGTGGCCGCCCGGGCCATCGATCTCGAGCCACGGCTCCTGGTGGGGCCGGGGCCAGTGTCACTGTTCGAAAACTATCTTGCCCCCCACCATGGTCATGATGACTTTCGTCTTGCCGACGTCTTCGGGCCGCGCGGTGAAAATATCGCGAGAGAGAACTGCCAGGTCAGCGAGCTTTCCAGGCTCCAGAGTTCCGGTGCGGTTCTCCGCGAAATTGGCATAGGCAGCGTCCCGTGTATAAGCCAGCACCGCTTGCTCAATGGTGATTCTCTCGTCCTGCTTGCCATACTTGACTTCTCCAACAGGTCCCTGGGGCGTGACCTCGCGCGTGATCTCGCGTGTAATCGCTTCCTGCATTCCCGCGAAAGGACTGGGCGGCCAGGTACCCGGCCAGTCGCTGCTGAAGGCCACCATCGCTCCGGTCTTCAGCAGGCTGTTCCAGACGTCGATCTTCTTGCCTTTTGATTCGGCCGGCGTGCAGCAAAAACTCGGCTGCACGCTCGCGATAACCGAAAGTTTCGAGAAGCGCGAGACATCTTCCGGATTCAAGAAGTCCGCGTGCTCCATGCGGAAGCGCCGATCTCGAGGCCCATTGATCTGCTCCGCCGCCTGGTAGGCATCCAACACCATGCGCGCGGAATCGAAGCCAATAGAATGCGACATGATCTGGTATCCTCGTTTGTCCAATTCCACCACGATCTTCTTGAACTCCTCTGGCTTGTACAGCGGCGGGTCTGCCAGACCATCCGAGAAGAATTTGACCAGGTTGGCCGACACCCAGGAATCATGGTAATTCGTGCGGGCCTTTTCCAGGTCGGCCAAGAATTGCGGAGTCAGATGGTGGTTGACGGCCACGGTGCCGAAAGAAGTACGGGTGCGCAAGCTCAGCAGCCCGCGATCGCGCATGCGGCCGTAAAGCTCGATATCCGCCAGGCTGCCTGTGGCCATGGTCGCACTGGTGATGCCGAAACTGTTTAGATACCGCTGGGCTGCGGAATACCATTCGAATTTGAGCTGTTCGGGAGGATCGGGTAGCGATCGTTCGACAATCTCCGCCGCGCTTTCCATCAACACTCCGGTAGGATGGCCGTGAGGGTCGCGAAGAATGTTCGCCTCCAAAACGGGATCCGGCCAAGGCCGATCCGAGATATGCGCGAGATCCAGAGCCTTCTGATTGACCCACAAAGCATGCTCGCTGGTCTCATGGATCACCAGGGGACGATCTGGAACCGCCCGATCCAGAATCTCGTGCGATACAGTTGGCCTGGTGAATGCGCTTGCGTCTTCTGTGTAATCGGTAATGAATTGGAGCCTGCCGAAGACAATGGGATCCTGGGGGTGCGCTGCGGCGTAGCTCTTGATCTGACTGACCATGAGATCGGTGTCTTTCGCGGTGATGTTGAACTCATCCGTGGACAGGTTGAATCCGTGCAAGGCCAGAGCACCGAACCACAAGTGCACATGGCCATCGGTGATCCCGGGAATCACAGTGCGCCCCTGAAGGTCAATGACCTTGGTGTGCGCCGTTCGGTAATGAGCGATTTCCTCATTAGTGCCCACCGCATCAATAGTGTCCTTCGTGATTGCAACAGCCGCGGCCCACGGTTTCTTCTGATTCGCCGTATAGACATGGCCATGCACCAACACGGTGTCGCTGGCGGACAGCGCTGCGATGGAACACGGCGCGAGTAGCAATATCAACCGTCGAAAAAAGTCCATGAGCGCACGGCTATAGGGCGGGCCGGCTCCCAATGGGAGCGGGGGCAGGCGCCTCGTCATATTGGCCTCCTCGATCCTCTTAGGATTGCACGCCTTCGCGCCGAAATCATATCGCATCGCTACGCTCGCCCAGAACTCAGGCTGTTGTATCGAGACCAAGTCTCGGGAATCTTTCCGGTCGCAACAGCCGCTCGGAAATATACGCAACGGATTCGACTCGAGGACCCCGGATTGGCCACATCAGATGCTCGAAAAACTCGCGGCAATTGCACAGTAGTCTCGAACTGATATTAGCCATTACGGTAGCTTGTTTTGGCTTTCAGAAGCTGTTCCTCGCGTCGCTCAAATTGGCGATAGAGCACGGCGGCTAGAGCTTCAGTTTCTGCTCTCCCTTAATGAGAATTCTTGGGACCGTGGCAGAGTGGCAGTCTCCGAGCGACAAACCGTCAAGTTGATACTTCGTCCACATTACGGAGAGCGCGTCTCACAGGATTTATTCGGTCCAGGACTGATCCGGCTTCCAAACGTCCCTCAAGCGGACTTTCTGGTTGTTGGGCGAGACGGGGCCCGGCCCATTGCCTATGGGTTCACCATTGTCGCAGTAGTGGTGATGGTGAACCGATTGGGATATGAGAACGATATCGTCTGTTTCGATCCTTCGATAGACATATCGTCTCCCACCTCAAAACTGAATACCAGCTCTACGGCTTTCCCCACGCATTGATGATTGAACGTCGACGAGCATAGGCCTGTGCCATTGCCGGCAACGGAAGCTCCGCATTCTGCGCCCAGGACTTGCAGGTTCTCGCTGGCGAACTTCTAATGTCCAACGGCCAGGGACAAAGTCTGGCTTCCGGTCACACTCCCGACCTTGAAAGTCAATGGAACGTTCCCTGGGGCGACCTCCGGTACCGTCACATTGAACTGGTAGAGGCCCGTATAATTGGGAGCCAAGCCCGAGTAGTCCACGTTGGCGGGCATTCCACCAATGGATAGTTGGAAGCTGGATGCAAGGGTGTTGATCTGCTTCACCAACTGGCCGGCCGGTATGTTAGGCACGACCGGCCCGAAACCCACGCCGTAGAGAGTGATGATGTCGCCCGGCTGGGCGGGCCGCGAGTTCAGCCCGGCAATTGCGCCAGACTGGAGCGCGTAGGCTCCGTCCGTAAGGAAGGCGACCACGAATTGTGTTCCTTTGAGGTTGAACGAAGGTGGCGCGAGAAGTCCCGGTTCGAGGGCGTTCACGATCACGTTCAAGGTAGGGCTGACGCCGGCATCCGTTTTCACCATCAAAGGCTGAAGTCCAGTGGGAACGTCCGACGGCACCACCACATTCACCTGGTCGGGGCTTATATAATCGACGAAAGCGTTCTTGCCGTCGATCGTCACCGAAGTCCCTTCGAGAGAGGTAGGAGCGTTTACGCCATTGAAATCGGCGCTATCCCAACCGCGTGTGTCCTTGGCGAGATTGCTGCCATAAATCTCAATTTGGGAGCCGGGTGCTATGGTGGCAAATTTTCCGTACGCGCTGGCGCTCACCACGCCATCGGGGCTGATGGCCGGTGAGGTTAGAGAACCGGGAGGAGCCAGTTTGAACACGGTTCCTCCATTGTTTGCGCCTCCGCCCTGAGTGGTGCCATAGAAGTTGCCGTCGCTCGCCTGCACCAGGCCGACCGGCAAAGCCCCATCGGTACAATTGACGCCACCCTGACTACAGAAATCATAGATAGTCGTCAACGCCCCCGACGGGTTGAGTTTGAACGCGGTTCCAGCGCCTTGAGAAATGCTCCCAACTTCCGACCCGCCGAGAAACGTAATGCCGTAGAAATTGCCGTCGGCGCCTTCGATCACCACCACAGGCTCCTCTCCATCCAGGCAATTACCCACAGTGCAGAAGCTGTATAACAATGAGAAGGCGCCAGCGGGAGTAAGCGCGAACATTGTTCCGGCCTGCACCGCGTTGTTCAACTCGAAGTTCCCATTGACCGTGACCCCATAAACGGCGCCATCCTTGCCTTCGATTAGGTCCATGGGATCAAAGCCAGTTGAACAGTCCGGGGTGCAGAAGGAATACAGAGTATCGAGGGTACCGGACGGAGAAATTTCGAAAATTGTGCCAAACCGCCCACCCAGGCTCAATGCGCCGCCACCGTTAGTGCCGCCATAGAAGTTGCCATTGCCGTCCGGCACGAGACCGGTCACGGGAACGGCTCCATCCACGCAGTTTGTCGCTACAGCCGAATTTCCGGTACTTTGGCTGCAGAAGCTATATAAAGTCTCAAGTCCGCCAGAAGGCGTGATCTTAAATACGGTCCCCTCGCCGTTGGCACCGCCATAAGCCGTCGTGCCGTAGAAATTCCCATCGGGGCCTTCCACCAGATTGGCTACAGGATTGAAACCGTCGGAGCAACTCGCGCCGCCCTGCGTGCAGAAACTATGGAGGGTAGTGAGACCGCCGGTCGGCGTTATCTTGAAGATCGTGCCGCAGCCGCCAAAGTAGCTGGGGGGGCCCGGGACGACACAGTTGGCTGCGTTACCGCTGCCTCCCGCGGAGGTGGTGCCATAGAAGTCGCCATCGCTACCTTCTACCAGATTGCTTCGCGGATTAAATCCATCCGTGCAATTCGCGCCGCCTTGCGTACAGAAGTTATATAGAGTGGTAAGCGCGCCCGAGGTGGCAATTTTGAACACAGTACCGCACGTGCCCACAAAAAGGGCGACATTACAGACGTTAGCGCTCACCAGGCCGCTTCCTCCTGCCATCGTGGTTCCGTAGAAGCTGCCGTCGCTACCTTGGATGATCTCGTTCGGAAGGGCGCCATCGCTACAATTGGCGCCTTGGCCGCAGAAATTATAGATCACCGATTCGGTGTAGGTCTGTGTTTGCGCCGAGCCGGTCCCAACGGCGAAGCAGGCGAATGGCAAAACGGCGGCGAGGTAAACCAACAGCTTCGCCAACTTCGGATGAACGGTTCTAGAGGAACTGGCTGTCTGACGCCGCGGCCAGGGTTCAAAAAGTTCGCGCCCAGAGCCCGACGCCATAATAAACGTTGAAAACACGGCAACCTCTCAAACGTAAGAGTGATAGCGTTCTAACTCGATGAGAGCGTGGCATCCCTGGCCAAGGTTCGACAAAACGCTGGAAGACGGACGCTGCGCACGGCCGTCCGCGACGCCGTCCGTCCACGCTCCCAGGAAGTCTCATTCGAGGACACTCACTCCCTTTGTTCGTGGCGCGCGGCATTTACACCAACGCCGTTTTCTTGCGACACGGTAGTAACATGGCTGCTGGAGCTTAATATTAGCAACTCTATAACCCCGGTCGCGCTGCCCGGACAGTTCGGGCAACAAGTCGCGTTGTTGGTTGTCGACGCTAGCGCGCCGTCCGATAGAAGCGTTCATCCGAAGTTCGCCAAGCTGCTATATTTCCCCGCTGTTTTGCTATTCGCTTGTTTCGCCGTTGGGACCGGCTTGGCGCAAACGCAGAGCTACACCGAATCCGTGATTTATGCTTTCTGTGACGAAGGCGCTAATTGTAGCGATGGTATCTTACCGTTCGGAATCATCCAAGGTAGCGACGGCAACTTCTATGGAACCACCGCCGGTGGTGGAACCGGCAATCCGAACAACTGTAATTCTCCCGGTGTACAGGAAGCGTGCGGAACGGTGTTCAGAATTACGCCTTCCGGTACGCTTAGCACTTTATATAGTTTCTGTACGCGAGGCGGCGCGAATTGCACAGATGGATTTGCTCCGCTGGGCAATCTGATCGAAGGCAGCGACGGTAACTTTTACGGCACAACCTCGGCCGGAGGCAGCGGCAGCGTTGCTACCTGTGGTCTCGGTGGCTGTGGTACGATCTTCAAAATCACGCCGTCCGGCAGTCTCACCACGACCTATAACTTCTGCGTGGGCGGCGGGATCTGCCCGGATGGATCTGCTCCGGTGGTAAATCTAACCGTGGGCAGCGATGGGAATTTCTACGGGATGACGACTTATGGCGGCGCCTTCGGCGGGGGAACCCTGTTTAAGGTCACGCCCTCAGGCCGACTTACAACGTTGTACAGCTTCTGTAGCAGGAGCACCGGGAGCACAAGCTGCGCTGATGGAGCCAATCCGGTGATTGGTCTGGTCCTCGGCACTGACGGCGCCTTCTATGGTACAACCCTCAATGGCGGCGGCCACTTCGGCACAATATTCAAGGTTACTTCGTCTGGCTCCCTCACCACTCTGTTTTCCTTCTGCAGCCCGGACTGTTCGACCGGCTTCGATACTAGAGCGCTCATCGAGGGCAGTGATGGCGATTTCTATGGCGTAGCAGTCGCGGGAAATGTCGAGGAGAACAGCGCGGTGACAGCCGGGACAATGTTCAAAATTACTCCCTCCGGCGCATTCTCGGTATTCTACGGCTTCTGTAATTTAGCGGAATGCGCGGACGGTTACGCCCCCGACGTGGTGATCCAAGGAAGCGACGGCAATTTCTACGGCCTTACTGAGGGCGGATACCCAACTGAGAGCATCGGGCCCGGTGGTGCTGGCACCGCGTTCAAGATTACACCCTCCGGGAGGTTAATGACGCTCTATGATTTTTGCAGCCAAGGCAGCGCCAATTGCACCGATGGGGCTTATCCGACCACTCTAGTGCAGGCCAGCGACGGGCTCTTCTATGGGACGACCCTCTATGGTGGAGTTAACAGTGCTGGCGTCGTCTTTAAGTTAACCCCTACCCCCAACAGCTCACCGGCCATCAGCCCGGATGGCGTGGTGAGCGCCAGCGCGTACGGAAAATTTGCCACCATAGCACCCGGCTCCCAAATTGAGATTTATGGCAGCAATCTCGCCAAGGACACACGCGGTTGGGATAGCGCCGATTTCAATGGCGTAAACGCTCCTACCTCTCTCGAAGGGACTTCGGTGACGATCGACGGCAAGAACGCTTTCGTCGATTATATAAGCCCCGACCAGGTGAATGTGGTGGTGCCGTCGGACGTTCCCACTGGACTTCAGCCTTTGATGGTGAAAACGGATGCCGGCGTCAGCCCTACCTTGAACGTGATCGTGAACGCCCTCGAACCGGGACTTCTCGCGCCACCTTCGTTCAACCTCAAAGGAACACAATTCGTGGTCGCCTTCCTTACGGACGGAGCCTACGCGCTCCAGTCTGGCGCAATTGCCGGGCTGAACTCGCGGCCCGCCCAGCCGGGCGACATCATCACTCTCTACGGCGTGGGTTTCGGGCCGGTCGTGCCTAACATACCGGCCGGCCAGTTGGTGAAGCAGATCAACACCCTTGCATCCAGCTTCCAACTATCCATTGGTGGAATGCCCGCCAACGTGGACTACTCGGGCTTGGCTCCCAATTATACGGGCCTCTACCAGTTCAATGTGACGGTACCGGAGGTCGCCCCAGGGAACGTTCCATTGACTTTCAAGGTCGGGAGTGTGACCGGAAGCCAGACTTTGTCCCTGGCCGTTGGACATTAGAAGTTCACCACAGAGGTTCACCACAGAGGTTCACCACAAGCGGAACAATCCTAGTTCGCAAGCCGACCCTCAGTTTCTCCGACGATGGTCTTCGCCCTGGAATTTCGTTCAGACGCCGATTGGACCACGCTCCAGCGGCGGTGTTTCTGCTTTCAGGTGCGAGTAAGCGTCCCGGACCGTGAGCGGACTCGAGGTGTTATGAGCCATTGCCGGAACCTAGAGTAGTTAGTTCATCGCTTGCTTCACACGGAGACCGTCAACTTGATAACTTGATCTCACCGGAGGCCTGATGCACCGTTAAGCTCGGGGCTGTCTTCCGAACAGAGCAGCCGGCTGACCGCGCTCTCGACGAACGATTTCTGGTTGGCAAACCCTTGCGCCGAAATAAAAGACACATTCCCGTCGGGCCGCCTAACCTCTCTCTTCGAGAATCGCCTTCAAGGGGTACAAACGGGAGTCTTTGGTGTCCCCGGAGTAGTCGACGTTGTAGGGCGGGTCTGTGAAAACGAGATCAGCCTTGTCGGTTGCCATGAGCCGCTCGACGTCAGCAGCCTTGGTCGCGCCTCCACGTAACACGCGATGCTGTCCGAGTAACCACAGATCACCGAGCCTGGCGGAAGGTGTCTCGGGCGGCTCCGGTGCGTCGTCTTCGTCGGTGAGCCCCGGAGGGACATCGACGTCGGCGAGGTAGCGCTCTAACTCGGCTGAATCGAATCCCGTGAGGTCAAGATCGAAGTCGAGACTCTTCAACTCCAAGAGTTCCAAACCGAGTAACTCCGCGTCCCACTCTGCCCATCCGACGGAGCGATTGACCATTAGCCTGAACGCCTTCACCTGCGCATCGGTCCACTCATCGCAAAGAATCACGGGGAATTCCATGATGCCGAGCTTCCTGGCCGCTTTCAACCGCAGGTGCCCGTCTACAACCTCACCGCTGCTGCGTGCAAGCACGGAAATCTTAAAACCGAATTCCTGGATCGACGCAGCCATGCGATCGATAGCGGCGTCGTTCTTGCGCGGGTTGCGCACGTAGGGAACGAGGCAAGTGATTTCATTCGTCAACAGTCATGTTGCATCGCAATGCTCAGCTTGCAATTTTGAGTATTGTGAGGATCATGGCCAATGCGTAGCCAGCTTCTGTTCGCGATTCCCCTTACCTGCATCCTCGGAGGGCTTTCCGTTCTGCACGCCTATTGGGCGCTTGGCGGTCGACGGGGCGCGCTTACACGGTGCCGGCTATCAGCGGTCGACACATTTTCGATCCGAGTCCATTAGCAACATGGGTCGTCTGTGGGCTTCTGGGACTAGCCATGATTTTCGTAACGGGAAAGGCCGGGTGGATCGGGACGAGCCCGGTCGCTGCGCTTTTCGAGAAGCCCAAGGCTCAAACCCGAGATTTGTTGGGTTCTTGAGGAGACTTTGTCGGGTTGTATGATCTAGGGCGTTTGGCTTGAACAGCCTTAGACCGGCTCTGGCCCGCCGCGTGCAAAATCGAACCGCTTGCAGCGTGCGAGCGCGGACCTCATAGCCCTGCAGTCATCCCGGGAGAAGTGGAGGGTTCCACCTGTTGGAGGTGACGCCGGATCAATCGGACGTCTTCCGTGGTGAACGATAGCACTCCGAGACCCATCTGCCTAAGATCGTTATCTGTCCATCGTGCCCGCATGATTCCTGTATCGGAATGGCGGGCGACGCCCTCCAAGACATGCCCGATCTCATGGGCGAGCACGTAGGCAAGGATGGTCGCGCCAGGAGCATGGTGCCCTGCAAGCAGGGGGTCCACGCGGTCGTAAAAGATCAAGATGCGCACGCCTGAATCGGTATAGGGCATCGCCATGGCCAGGGCGACATTATTGACGCTATGCGGCGCGTGGGGCACGATCTCCACAGCGATGTCGCTCGCGCCTGATGGAACGCTAGGGGCGGGAATATTCTTCGAAAAATGCGGCCTTCGGTCGGCCCAATTTAGATGAATATGTATCCTGGCGAAGATTGCCGTAGTAGCCGCCTGGCTGTCCATGAGGAGCGTCGGTGACACATTCACGTTAGTGCTCACGTGTACGGTAACGCGATCCCATTTCGGCTGTGTTTGGGCGATTGCGATACCTGCGAGTAAGCTGCTCGCGACAATTGAAATCAGAACTGACTTCAGGTGCTCCGCGGGCTGGGTCTTGATGCGATCTTCTGGCAGAAAGCCCACGTGCGATCCATCGACATTACGGCGAGTGTCCGTTAGCTTCGCGTGGCGACGAAAACCGCAACTGCGCAAGCGAATGGAGCGTTCGTCGGATCCAGTTCCGAATAAATCGCAATGGGTTAGGAACTCACAAATCCAGCAAAGACGGTGCCCAAGGCGCAAGTCAAGATCACGGGCAAACCGTCAAATTGGATTTGTAAGCGCTGCTGCCCTTAGTGCGATTTGGGCCGTTATGCGGCCCCACGGCAAGCAAGTGTGACTATCGAGTCACAGTGGGCACGATGCTGTACCCAATTCAAGAATAGCAGTACGCCAGGCTGTAAGTCTAACGCGCTGATAACAAGATAGATATAGTCCATCCTTAGCAAGCCAGAACGCTCGATTTTCCAGCCCGAATTCGGTTAGCCTGATTGAGGGGATTCTCACACGTTTGGCCACACCAGGGACACCTCTATCTTTTACCGACGTATTGCGGCTTGGGCCGGTGCGGCGCCTGTGGATCGCCCAGATTGTCAGCGTGTTCGGGGACTTCCTGGCGGTGTTCGCGATCATCGCTCTGGTGACGTTTAAACTGCACGGCACGGCGACGCATGTGGCGATGGTGCTGGTTTCGTTTATGGCGCCGCTGGCGATCGTCAGCCCGCTGGCCGGCGTCTTCGTGGACCGGTGGCACTTGAAGCGGACCATGATCGCCAGCGACCTGATCCGCGGCGTGCTGGTGCTGGCACTGGTGTTCGTGCACGACCTGCACTTGATATACGTCATTCTGTTCTCGATGAGCGTGGTCTCGGCCTTCTTCGTTCCAGCACAATCGGTGGCGGTGCGCACGCTGGTCCCGATGGCGGGGCTGATGGCAGTGAACGGATTGATGTCGCAGGCTCAGCAGGGATCGATGATCGTGGCCCCCAGCGTCGCCGGCGAGTTGGTGGAGTTTGCCGGCGCGAATTCCTGTTTCCTCTACGATAGCTTCAGTTTCTTCTTTTCGGCGGCGCTGGTGATGACGCTGACCATCGACCGACAGGCGCCGGGCACCCAATCTAGCGCGGTGCTCGATTCGATGCGCCAGGGATTCGGCTTCATCTTCAAGCACTCGACGATTTCGTTTGTGATTCTTGCGATGACGGCGGGGATGTTCGCGATGCGCTGCTTCGGCGCGCTGCTCTCCATCTACGTGCGCGACGTACTGCACTCGACGTCCGCGGCGTTCGGTGTGCTGAATACCTTGATCGGCGTCGGCATGATCATCGGGACGCAGTTGCTCACGCGGTTTGCCCGGCGCATCCCGCAGCAGAACCTGGTGGTGTACGGCCTGGGCGGAATGGGTATAGCGGTATTGATCACGGCGGCTTTCGGCAACATGGGGGCCACCGCGGCGGGAATGTTCTTGTTGGGCCTGTGCGCGTCCGCGATTTTCGTCACAGCGACAACGCTGATCCAGCACGAGACACCTCACGAACTATTAGGACGAGTGATGAGCTGCCTGATGTCGCTGGTGGCGGGGTCGCAGGTGATCTCGATGTTCGTGGCTGGTCCGGCGGCGGAAAAGGTTGGGATTCCGAACCTCTACTATGGAAGCGCTGCGATGCTGGTCGGAATCGGCGTCGTGGGGCACTTCAAGCTGCCGAAGGCCGAGCAGGGTGAGACTGAGAAGGCGGAATCGGTAAAGACGGGCTAGGCCGGCGGGATGCTTGCGCTTACCTGCTCCCCCATTCGCACAATTCGGGAACAAGGATAGCGAAATGTGTTTGAGAATCTAAGAGGTCAGGGCTGATTGCGCCATAGCAGCGGCACGTAATAGACATCCAGATACCACGCCACCGGAAACAGGAGCATTACGCCGAAGAGAGTCCAGAGAAAGAGACGCACAGGAAGGGTTTTCGACAGAGGGACTTTAGGATAGGTAGAGTACCGGAAGGCCAGACCACTAGCGAGCGAAATGCACGCGGCCAGGACCACCCGTGTGATGCTGGCAAGAAGACGTTGTTCCCAGCTCGTACCGGTGACGAAGAAAGCGGTATTGAACAGCGCTAACAGGGAAATGATCGTAAGGAAAAAGGAAATCGCTCTGCCCAGATCAAGAAGCATGGCGCAGTCGCCGGCAGGACGACTCAGTGGCATTGGCCAACCGACCGTTCCCGCCTAATAACCCGAGGATAGCGCATTTCGACGCGAGCTTTTGGGGGTCGCGCTGCGCAGTGCCATCGTGATATCTTTACGAGTCTGCCCGCTCTCGATTCACCTCGCGGGACGGTTTCCTTTGGTCATGTGGTCCGAAGAATACGAGCGGCGGCGCGGCCGGCGAAGCTATATGACTTTGCGAATTCCCGAGTCGGTCGTCCAGTGCGTGTACCGTCGCATGGTTCCAATAACGTTCGACACGGTTTGTCGGAAAACGACAACTCGTCAATGTGGATTAGTCCGCCCAAAAACGCTAACTTCCGAGTGGCCGACTCGCTCAAAGAGCAGGCCATGCTGCCGGAACGCTGTACCCTACACTTCCGCCATTCGCGGTGGATGATTTTGGCATTTGCGGCCACGGGCTGAGAAATCCGCGCGTGGGTTGCTGTCCCGGTCAGCGTGGGTAGCCTGACCACAACAGGAAGAATCCGGAACCATCCGCTCTCGGACGTTGTGACACAATCAATCGTGCCCATGACATTCTGGATTCGAGCCGGCCTTCTATTTCTGCTGGTAGCGTTCCTGTCGCCTGCTCAGACCGGGCGGGTATACACGCCTGACGATTACAGCCGCGCTGTGAGTATGCTCAATGCGAATACAAGCACCCTGATCGATCATGCTGTGTACACGGCAACCTATCTCGATGCGAGCCGCCTGTGGTACGTCGACCATTCCAATCAAATCCCCTCAGTGATAGTGGCAGACGCCGCCAAAGGCACGAAGCGTTTGCTTTTCGATTCTGAGATGATGTCAGCCGCCCTGCACGCAGCCGGATGGCCGGAGAACGACGCGAAGCGGTTGGCGGTGCAAAAGCTGCAACTGTCAGACGGGGATCTGACTGCCCTAGTCACGGTCGCTGGTAAAGACTTTCGCTGCGGCATCAGCGAATTGAAGTGCTCGTATGTGCGCGATTCTCAAGCTAAAACCAGCGGCTACGATCCGAAAAACGCCATCGCCTCACCCGACGCCAAGCGTACGGTTTTCATCCACGATTGGAATCTCTGGGTTCACGACAATGCCACGGGGGCGGAAAAGCCGCTCACCACGGACGGCGTGAGGGATTACGGTTACGCGACCGACAACGCGGGATGGATACACAGCGATGCTGCCATCGCGGCCTGGTCGCCAGACTCAAAGATGGTCGCGACGTTTCAGCAGGATCAACGGAATGTCGGAGAGATGTACACGCTGACAACGAACATCGGTCACCCGACTCTGAGAGCCTGGAAGTACCCGCTGGTGGGCGACAAAGATGTGACCAAAATTGAGCGTGTCATTATCGACGTAGATGCGGCGAAACTGACCCGCCTGAAGATGCCGCCAGATGAACACCGTGGCACGGTCTGCGATCACCTAATCTGTGGCGGCGGCGTTGGATGGGGAGACGCACAGTGGGCCGCGGACTCGAAAACCCTGGCGTTTGTGTCCACCTCGCGTGACCACAAAAGCGCGCTGGTGCGCATCGCTGCTGTCGAAACCGGCGCCGTTCGGGATGTTTTTTCAGAAACTGTAGCGACGTTCTTCGAAAGCGGCTATAGGCGTCCGAACTGGCGGTATCTCTCGAAACGCGACGAGATTCTCTGGTTCTCACAGCGCAAGAACTGGGGCAATCTCTATCTTTATGACGCTGCCAGCGGTGCATTAAAGCATGCCGTCACCCACGGAGACTGGAACGTCGACGACGTGCTGTATCTCGACGAGCAGAATGGCCGGATGCTTCTGACTGGAACTGGCCGCGAGGCCGGCGAAGATCCCTACTATCGCCGCATCTATGCCGCAAACCTTGACGGCAGCGAGGTGAAACTGCTGTCCCCCGAAGATGCCGATCACTCGGCCGTGGTGTCGTCAGACGGCAGGTACATCTTCGACAGTTACTCGACGCCGCAGAAGCCCCCTGTGGCGTTGATTCGCGATGCGTCCGGCGTCGTCGTCGAGGAACTCGCGCGGGCGGATATTTCACGCTTGCAGGCCGCGGGCTGGGTAGCACCCGAGACATTCCATGCTAAGGGCGGCGATGGGAAAACCGAAGTCTACGGATTGCTTTTCCGGCCTGTGAATCTGGATGAATCGAAGCGCTATCCGATCATTGACTATATCTACCCCGGCCCCCAGGGGGGCTCCTTCGGTTCGCACGCCTTTGCGGCTTCGCGCACCGATTGTAATGCTCTGGCACAACTCGGATTCGCTGTCGTCGCCATCGAGGGGATGGGAAATCCAAAGCGCTCAAAGTCGTTTCACGACACCTACCTGAAAGACATCGGCAACAATGCCCTGCCGGATCAAATCAGCGCCTTGAGGGAATTAGGGGGGCGCTATCATTGGCTCGATCTCGATAGCATCGGCATGTGGGGTCATTCCGGGGGCGCGAACGCAACTGTCGCCATGATGTTGCGCTACCCAGAATTCGTCAGGGTAGGGATTGCCGAAAGCGGCAATCATGAAAATCGCAACTACGAAGACGACTGGGACGAAAAATGGGTTGGGCTGCTCGAAACCCATCCGGACGGGACCAGTAACTACGACTCACAAGCCAATGCCAACCTTGCGAAGAACTTGAAGGGCAAGCTGATGCTTTCGCACGGCATGCTGGACGCGAACGTCCCGGTGTCGATAACCCTCCTGCTTGTCGATGCCTTGGAGAAGGCCAACAAGGATTTCGATCTCGTGATCTTCCCGCGGGCGGGCCATGGCTACGGAGATATGGCGAATTATATGATGCGAAGGCGTTGGGACTACTTCATCACTAATTTGATGAAGGCTACTCCACCTGGCGAATTTAAGATGCCGTCGCCCAATGCGCATCCCTAAATAGACGCGCCAATTTCCGATAGCTCCTGACTACGAAAGATCTTTTTCGGAAGCGTCCGGCGAGGATGTTTGGTTCGAGGGGTTCGCAAGATTAGTTGCAAGCCAGACTGTTCTTAGGGAGTTGCTGTCGGACAACGCGCTATCCGGACGGAACCGAGTGGTTGAAGAGCGGCCCGACCACCTGCTCGCCATCCGATTGAAAGAAGTTTCCGCTACTCTTCAGGCCACATAGATCATGTTGAGCTAGGCTCCCGGAGCCCGATAGGCCAGCGGTTTGGAGAGCGCCGCATCCGCCTCGTCTACTGTCAGCAGAACCGTGGTCTTGGTGCGCGCCATTCCGCTGGCACATGCGGCCGAACCGAGTGCAGCCGCGCTGACATGATCCGGCAGATCCGCAATTAGAATGACATCGTTCTCGCCAAGGCAGAAGTAGATGGCATCGAGCTTTCCCCCGAGCTTCTTTACCGCCTGCGTTATGGCTGTCTTCCGGCCGGAGGGCTTGTCTTTGGCCAGCCCTTTGTGCCCCTCAGCTGTGTAGGTCGCTTCCACTAAAAACTTCGGCATAGGTGGTTCCTTTCACTGTCTGGTTTCGGGAGACGGCGGCGCCGCCTGTACCTGCGTAAGTATACTCTACATACCGTCGTCTGAAATTGACCCTGGTTACGGCGCATCTTTCCATTACTTTTGAAATTCGGGGTTCGGGGCACCGCCGAGGACTCCAAAAAACTCAACTTGGTTGGACGACCATCCAGGAGCGATCGGCGAACTCCGGTGAACCTGCTTGCCGGGAATGCGCCGTTGCTGAGGGACGCCGTCGCTTCAATCTCTAAACGGCGTTCATTATTGATCGGCGTAAAGCTTGACCAACCGATAGAGAAACGTCCGCCCCTCGTAGACGGACTTCACCCGAATGCGCTCGTTCAGACCGTGGATGTTGCCTCCATCAGGGTCTTGGAAAAAGCCGTCGATCCCATAGGTTGGAATACCTGCAGGGTTCATAAACTGGGCGTCCGACGCGCCGGGCTCAAGGACGGGGACCACCGGGACGCCGGGCCACATCTCATCCGCCAATTTCTCGATCGGCTTCAGGATCCGCGGCGTCAGCGGAGTTGGGGCCGCAACAGGTCCTCGGACTTCGGGAATGCTGACCCTCACAGCGGGATCGGCGGCGAGCTTGACCAGTTGGCTCAGGACAACCTCACTTGATACGCCCGGAAAGATGCGGCAGTTGATGTTCGCGGTGGCCCGTTGCGGCAAGGCATTGGTCGCGTGGCCGGCGGACAGCATGGTCGCAACGCACGTGGTGCGGAGCATGGCGTGCCAATTCCTGTCCCGGTCCAGCACCGCCACCGAGGCGGCTTCATCCGGATTTCCGAGAATGGCAGCCATAGCCACGCCAGCCTCGCCCCCAATGATTTTCGACATGCTGGTGAAATAGGCGCGGTTCGCGTCGTCCAGTTGAACGGGGAATTCGTAGCGGCTGATCCGGTCGACGGCGCGAACCAGGTGATAGATCGCGTTGTCCGCCACGGGCCGTGAGCTGTGGCCGCCGGGATTAGTTGCCTCCAGCACAAAGTTCTGGGATGTCTTTTCGGCAGCCACAATTTCGAGTGCGACCCGACGGCCCTGTGCGTCAAGTTCACTGGCCGCGCCCTCGGTTAGGGCAAACTCGGCATCGATCGCCTGGCGCTCGTTTGTGGCCAGCCAACCAGCACCGTTCAATGCGCTGTTGGTCTCTTCCCCGCAGGTCAACGCCATTTTGATCGAACGCTTCGGCTTATAACCTTCTTCCCGGAAACGGACCAGATTGTCGACCCAGACCGCATCCTGGGCCTTCATGTCGTTCGTTCCGCGGCCGTAGAAATATCCGTTCTCCTCGATCATGACGAAGGGATCACGAGCCCAGTCCTCGCGCTTAGCCTCGACTACATCCAGATGACCGAGCAGCAGGATCGCCTTAGCCGCGGAGTCCGAGCCGTGGAGTACAGCTAGAAGCCCGCCTTCCTTTGGATGGCCGTTGGGGACGAACACGCGCAGATCCTGGTCTGGATAGCCAGCAGCCTTCAGCCGATCGGCCATGCGTCTCGCAGCCAGCGTGCAGTCGCCGGTTGAAAGAGTCGTATTGGTCTCAACTAGTTCCCTGTATATCTTGCGAAACCGCTCCAGTCCTTGGTCGCCAGACTGGGCATAAGCCAATCCTGCGCCCGTGTGCGCCGCAAGGGCAACCAGCACGGTCAGACACCTAATCCCCTCCATCATTGCTCCTTCACCCTGGCCTCCCGATCCACAAACGGAACGCTCGTTCGGCGTAAGCCTAGAGCTTAGCATTAGCATCCACGAGCGATCGGCTGGTGTTTACTTCGGCAGGTTGCGTGTTGGTCCAGGTTACGGCGCATCCGGAAGTTATCAGAATCGCATTGGACGACCGGTGCGAGCCAGAGGTCCGCTTGGAGGAAGTGCGACGCGGTGGTGTCCAATTTGGACTCCAGTTGGACTCCAAACTCGTAATGGCAAGAACGTTGAAAGCTGTAAATGTTTGAAACGTTTGGTCGGGCCGCCGGGATTTTAACCCGGGACCTCTTGCACCCCGAGCCGCAACGTCCGGTTGACGCCGACGGAAGAATCCGATCGGGAACGGGTGTGGTGGTTGCTGGCGAGACAGCAACGAATTTGGTTCCCACGACTACCATGAACGCAGCCGCGACGAGTTTGGACTCCAAATGGACTCCACAGAGGCAGTTCCACACCTCGTGGCGATCTACGCGAATGTGCTTAAATGTTTGAAACAGGAAGGGTTAGAGGTGGTGGCCAGGGACGGAATCGAACCGCCGGCGCCAGCCTTTTCAGGGCCTCCTACCGATTAGGCCAAGTGGTCTGGAATCAGCGAATGTTACTGACAGGAATGAGTTTATGAGATCAGCGATTTAGGATGGCTTCGGATGGTTTGTGCCTGTTTCGGCTCCTCGATGTTCGCGTATTGTTCGCGCCGAAGATTCTTCACCGCGGGCTTTTCCTTACAATGAAGATTGCCGATTGAAGCCCACTTTTCGCAACTGAGATTGGTCACCCCCGGGCAGGGCCAGACACAGGATGAACCAGCAGACAAAGCGACCCTGCCGCTTTCTTGGCAATTGCAGAGTCGAAGACCTGCAGCGTTAGGACACCTCTGGGCCGGTTCCGGTGACCCGCGTCGGACATCCTGAAATATGTCCAAAAACTTTGAGCCTCGGCTGGACATCCTGCGAGAGTCCCAATTGCGGTTGTGGCCTGAACTGGATGTTGTGCCGTCGGACTTCGTACGTTATGGCGGAACCGGCTTGGCGCTACAACTCGGTCATCGGGTTTCCGAAGACGTTGATTTCTTTTCATCGTCTGGTTTTGAACCCCATCGATTACAGTCGAGGCTGCCCTTCTTGCGGGACCTAGACCCCGCAAACCCAGAGACGTGGGTGCATTATAAGCGGGACAACTTGGAAGCATTCGTCGACCGCAAGGGGCCTGTCAAGGTTGCTTTTCTTTGGCGGGCTCGATACGTTGCAACGGATACAGGACCCGCTGAGGGCGTCTAGATCGCGCGTGCGCGTGGCGTCATTGGTGGATTTAGCCGGCATGAAGATGAGGGTGATTCAAGTTCGGGGAAATTGGAAGGACTACGTGGACATCCATGCTCTAGCGGCGCACGGGATCGATTTGTCAACAGCGTTGGCCGCAGCCAAGGCGATCGACAAAAGCTTCGATCCGGCGACAAGCATCCGGGCCTTACAGTTTTACGGCGATGGAACACTGGATCGCGTTCCGCTGGCCATGCAGCAGGATCTGACCCGATGGGCACAACAAATTGACTTAGATAAGCTGCCCGAACTGCGCCCGCGGCACGGTCTGAGTCCGGGAGGGATGGAACTATGAACCTCACGGCTCCTTATCCGGTTGAATTGCTGCGGGTTGCGCGAAAGGTAGTTTGGTACGACACTCCCGAGCAAACGCTGGCTGATCTCAAAACATTTCTGTCGCAGTTGATGGTCTACGGTTCATCGGCGGATGTAGCTGTAACCAAGCGCTCCGTGCCAGCGGAAGAATTCCGAAAAGTTCTTGAGAACGCTCCAGCGGGAGTGTTTACGCAAGACGCTTGGGCAAAGTGGCATGAAGATTTGGGAATGCCGGTATCACCTTTGCCTCGTCGCCACTTTCCCGATGGCTCGTTCGGCCCCGAGCCCGGTGGTTTCTTTGGCAGATGACTTGGGTATATGGTCCCGTTCAATGTTTGTTCAATGGCTGTTGGAAAAATAGCCGGATTGCCTCGGACTCATAGGCGGACTAAGAGAATAGACACCATCCCTAAGCTTTGCGGCTTAAGTTCGGGAGGTCCGGTAAGCGCGCTGTATGTCCCGATTCTGTCCCGCACTTGTCCCGCTTTTGTCTCGCTTTTGTCTCGCTTTTGTCCGCTTTTGTGCGACCTCATTTTGCGCTCCGGAGGACCCATGGATGACAAGTTTCACGATGTTCTGAGGAGTAGACGCGAAACACGGCCGCTCGCGTTTGGAGCCCTTTGGCGAATTCGTGGACCAGTTGCGGCACCAGGGTTCACGTGTAGGGATATCGCCGCTCTATTGGCGGAGAGTGTCAGTTCAAAACCTCGAAAAGTGCTGTCAGCCGGTTGGTGCGAGCGCGAGCAAGAAGACGGAGGAATGGGGCCCGCCAAATTTCGCGCCACGTAGCGATATCACCACCGATCGTAGCCAAAAGGGCGGGATTGTATTCTGGGCCCGGACCGAGTGAGAACGAAATTCAGCAAAGAATCGCAGTAATGAAGGCGCGCAAGCCGGCCCCGGTGTCAATTGACAATGACTTCTACTTCGACCCAACCGAACCGCTCCGGCTCATCGATCCGGGAAAACGGGATTCAAACGACTAGTCAAGCGGCAGGCTTGCGGCGGCAAATGAAACTACACCACCGATGAAGTCGTGCGGCTTCGTGAAAGCGGGCTCTCAATCGAGAGAACCGCCGGCCAATGCACATAGGTGTTGGCACGATGGGCGAGTACTACAAAGACGGCCTACGGCTCAATACCGAGCCGATCGTTGACAGCGTTCCGAAATCGCTGCTTGCAGCCCAAATATCGCTCCGTCGTCCGAACAGTTCGCCGCCGGCTTCGTGGCAGATCGGCCACTGATTAGGCGAATCAGCGTCCGTGTCACAATTCAGGGCGAGACCGCGGCGAAGTGCCATTAATCCGAGCTGCCGGCGAGTGATCCAGCCTGAGACTTTTTGGAAGGACTCGCTACTTGACGTCGACCACGCCTTTTCATGGAAGCGCAACCTAACCCCGCGACGAACGCGCCGCGAGCCATATTCTGAAATCTTGGGGGTCAATGCTTCACGGTAAGGAGCGCAGGGGGGCTGGAAACTCCACCTATTGTGACGACAACGGGCTGCGGGCCGTCGGCCAAATTACCAGGTACCACAAAATTGATTTGCAGCACGCCCAGGGGAATACCGCCAACAGTTACCTTGACCGCAAGGTCAGGTTCCGGTGTTGTGCCCGCCTGGGCGGGCTCCTTCAACTCTCGCTCACGACCGTATGCGCGGATCGTCTGACCGCTGCTTTCCTGCTCCGCGATCCGCTTGCGCCATAGCTCGCGCCGTTGCTCTTGTTTTGTGCTCACCTCTCCACTATGTGCCGCGTTCCGTGGATGGAATAGTGCGGTTCATGTGATGCTTATAGATCAGTCGCGTGCATGACCTTTGCCGCCTGTGGCCCGGAAACGGCGTTGGGATAAGTGATCAGCACATTTCCCCCAAGCGGACTTGGACTTGGGAGGAGTTTGAGAGTGCGAAGGGGATTTCTCGACAGTAATCGGTACTAACAATTCAGGACCGTCAGGTTTCGGCTTGGCGTTATCTTTGCAGATGTGCGGTCCTTGGATTGGCTGACCCTGGCCCAGAGGAGCAAAGGGAAGTCGATCAACTTCAATGATTGCAGATCAATGGGGATTTCTTGGAGGGAGCGATCGCCTCGCTGAAGGTCATGCGGATTCCGTGCTTTGGTCGCAGGATGACCATCGGGTGCGCTTCGATGGTCTGGTCCGGAGCCAGCCGGAGATCGTATTTTCTGAGCAGAACGCTCAGAATCATGAGGATCTGTAGCATGGCGTAGTTACCGCCGATACAGCCCCGCGGCCCAGCTCCGAAGGGCAGATAGGTGAAGGGCGTGTGAAGCTTCTCATTCGCTTTGGTGAAGCGCTGGGAGTCGAAAATCTCCGGGTTCTCCCAGTACCGGGGCGAATGATGCGCGCCATAAATGAACACAACCACCGTCGACCCTCGGGGTATGGCGAGATCCCCTACACGGTCGTCTGCAAGAGCCATCCGGTCGACCATCCAAAACGGCGGGTAAAGGCGCAGCGCCTCCTGTATGACCTGGGTGGCAAACTCGAACTTCGGAACCTCGGAGTAACCCAGAGGTCCGTCACCCAGCACAGAATCGAACTCCCGCCGTAACCTTTCGAGGCAATCCGGACGCGAGCTGAGCAAGTAGAGAAGCCACGATAAAGCGTTCGACGACGTTTCATGGCCGGCGACCAGGAGCTGCATGCTCTCACTCAGTACCAGTTCATCGCTCATGCCTGCGCCGTCGCTGTAGCGAGCATCCATTAAGATCTGCAGCAAATCGTGGCCGGGCGCCTCCTGGCGTCGCTTCCGGATGTAGTCAAGCAGAATGCTGTCGGCACGGGCTCGCATTTCATCGTGTTTGCGCAGTTCGCCGGAGACGGCAAACCAGGGATTCAGGTAGGGCTGAATGGTTTGACGAACCATGAATTCCTGGATGGTTGAGATGGTCCGGCTGATGAGGTTGATGTCTTCGTCTTTCAGCCGGGCGCCGAATAGCGACCTGCCGACCATTCCGAAAGTCATTTTCATCAAGTGGGGATAGATATCTACGGGGCCCATACGGGCTTGTATGTCGAAATCCCTCAGCGACTCCGCGAGAGAGTCGTGCATGACCGAGGACAAGACGTCCAGTTGTTTTCGATCGAAACCTTTCTGGATGAGGCGCCGTTGCGTGCGCCAGACTTCCCCATGGCTGGTGAGAAGACCCTTGCCCAGGAAGTGGCCCATACGCTTCACCTGAATTTCGGATTTGTGGTAATTTTCGGCATTAGTCTTCAGCACGTGCTGAATGACGGCGGGATTGGTAGTTACGATGGCCTCTTTGACGCCCCCAAAATAGAACCGGAATGTATCGCCGAGGAGTTCGGTGTACTTCGACAAGACCCGTACGGGATTGAGGGCCATCGCGCGCGAATCCTTGAATGAACGGAATCGGGAAACAACCGGCACGGTTTGCGGCCCAACCACCCCTGGCTGCCCCCCGGGGAGTGATTCGGCCGCTTTCGCAAATCGATGGGAAATTCCAGCCATTTCTATGAGGACTACGTGCGAGAAAATGAATCTCCGCGTCCCAGTTGCTTCAACAGTATTAGATGATGCTTGATCGCACCAGTCACTGTAGGATTTTGCCGATAGGGAATGGCATACTCCGCGGCGGTCTCCTTCACAATCCGGGTGAGCGAAGCATAGTGAGTGTGGCAGGCAAAAGGGCACAGGTGATGCACTATATGATGATTGAGCCCGCCCACAAGCCAACCTACAACGGGGTTGCTGGTCGCATAATCGGCTGTGGTCGCGAAGATGTGATAGACGCCGCTGTCGAACTCGCTGCGGCTTGAGGGAAAATAAGTGCTGTCGACGGTATGCGTGGTCTGGAACACGAGCGATACCGTCAATCCGATGATTATATGTGTCAGCACGAAAGCCGAAGCCACCAGCAGAGGTGATTTCCCCAGTAACACGACAGGTAAAAGAAGCATGTAGCTGAAGTAGAATGCTTTACCTGCAAAGAGGATGGCGTATTCTCGCACCGGATGTTTGGTGCGTTTTAGATATCCGTGGGACGGAAAGAAAAAGCACTCAAAGTCCCTCAGGAAAATATAATCGAGAGAAAATAGAGCGTAGAAGAACAGTGCATAGATGTGCTGAAACCGGTGCAAGGGCGCCCGGGGTTCATGGGGCGTAAACCGAAAGATGCCGCGTCCAGTAAGGGCGTCGTCTTCATCGTGGAGATTGATGCAGGAGTGGTGGCCTCGATGATGCAGGATACGCCACATGTACGAGTTGATTCCACAAACGTCGAAAACATAATTCAGGACTTTGTTTACAGACGATACCGACGAAATGGCGTTGTGGTTACTGTCGTGCGCGATGTTCAGCATCAGGAATGTCTGTGCCAGGCCGCCCAAAAGGTAAACGGCGACAAATTTCCATGAAACCGGATTGAGCGCGTAGAGGACAATCCAGCAGCCTGCCAGCACTGCCAGACCAAAGGCCAGCTTTACCCAAAGCGTGCGGTCGGCTTTGGGGGAAATATTCCGTTCGCAAAAGAAACTGTCGAGGCGGCGGCGTAAGGTCTTTGAAAATGAAGACAAATTTGCTGGATCGCCAACAGAGTGCCGCAGCGACGCCTCAGATGGAACAAGATCTTCGATGTCCGGTTTCAGGCTGATACCCACTTCTGTCTCGAACGTCACTGGCGCCTCCGCATTGATGGCCAGCAGCGGATAGTGTTGCCCGGACAGCGCTACTGGTAGTTTCAGAAGTCCATGTTAGCTTGAAATCTGATCAGGATCAAGGAACTTGGACCCGCGGGCGCGCATGTTGCCGCTGCAGCAGTTTCATTTCTTTGCAATCCTCTGTTAACATTTAGCGATGAGTGGTATGGACACAAGACGCCTGGAATCGGGCGATCAAACGCCCGGCTCGGGCATTTCGCTTCCGGCGATTGCGCATCAAGGCAGGACCACCGTTGATTCGGTGACAGAGCTTCGGCGTCCGGTATGGACAATACGAGGAGAAACGCGCTGAAGGTTTCACGCGTGGCTACGAAGGCTGCAGCAAAATCGGCCGATGTATTGTCGCAGATTGCAGGCGTCAACTCCAGCGACCCTGGTGCTGATGTTCTGACCGAACCGAGCGAGGCTGAGCGCAGAATGGCCAAGCCCTTTTTCTCAAAGTCGACCGGCACTTTAGTTCCACCGCCCAGGTACACGGAGAGCAGCAAGATTTTTTTCAACTTCGGAGACTCGCGAATGGCGTCGGCACCGCCACGAGTACAGAACTGATCTATGAGAGCGTCGATTTTAGACAAGCTGGATAGGCTAGCGGACGAACACCCGAACAAGCTTCTCTATACATACATTGATCTCAGCGGCAATCCGATCGAAAGCTACTCGTACGAGTCGTTTCTACACCGGACGAAAGTGATCGCCGGACATCTGCGGAAGGAACACCGTTTCGCGGCGCATGACCGGCTTCTCCTCGCCTACCCGCCGGGCCTCGAGATGATTTGCGCGTTTTATGGTTGCGTGCGCGCGGGATTGATCCCCGTTCCGGTTTATCCCCCCAGTTCTCACGGCTTCCAGGGCGCCATGTACAAAATGGTCCACATCGCAAAAGATTGCCAGGCGGCCGGCATTTTAACGAGCAGAGGCTACCACGGATCCCTGAAGATCAATCTCGCCAGAAGCGGAGTCTCGGCATCGGGAGTCGACATCGACTACATTTCCGGTCTTCCGTGGATCGTAACGGAAGACTTTGTCCATAAGATTTCGGACGAAACTTTCAACGGCGCCTCCAACAATGGCGACTCCAAGCTTCTGTTTCTCCAATACACGTCGGGGTCGACGAGAGATCCCAAAGGCGTGATGGTCACGCACGAAAACATACTGCACAACTGTCCGCTGGTGATCGACCATCACGCGCCGGTGGTTGTGTCCTGGCTTCCGCAGTATCACGATATGGGGCTGATCGGGTGCTACCTTTATCCGGCGCTAAAAGGCGGCACCACTTACGGCTTCGCTCCCACCGATTTTATTCAGCGTCCGGCGCTGTGGTTCGACACCATTAAAACTTACGGGGCCAGTGCCTCTGCTGCGCCCAACTTCGCATACGACTATTGCCTGCGCGCCGGGCGGCTTTCGAAGGACAGTCTGGAAAATTGCGATCTCAGCTCGCTCAGGTTGCTGCTGGCTGCCGCGGAACCCGTTAAGCCCGGTACTTACACACGGTTTCTGCAGGCGTTCCAACCCTATGGACTTAAGTCGGAGAGCTTTTTTGTCGCCTATGGGCTGGCCGAGAATACGCTAGCGGTTTCGTACGGCGGCCGCAATATCATTTCCGTCAACAAGAACGCCATCACGCTGGGGAAGGCCCGCATGACCACTGAGGTTTCCGAGGTCGGCGCGGCCACGCAGATTGTCAGTTGTGGTACTCCACTGCCGGGCCTCACCGTAAAGATCGTGGACCCGGACAAACACATCGCTCTGGAACCAGGTCAGATCGGCGAGATTTGGGTCGCCGGAGGTAGTAAGTGTCTCGGTTATTGGAATAATCCGGAACTGGGGCAAAAGATGTTTCATGCCCGGTTGGTGGACGACAGCCCCTACGACGATGGATATCTGCGGACGGGCGACATGGGTTTCATCCACGACGGCGAGCTCTTCGTTTGCGGGCGCATCAAGGACATGATTATCGTCCGCGGGCAGAATTATTACCCGCAAGATATCGAGGAAGTGGTGGAGAAGACGTCCGGCCTGATCCGGGCCAATTGCGTTGCTGCTTTCCAGATCCATGAAGATAGCGAGCCGGCGCTGGCAGTCGTGGCCGAAGTGAAAAATCCTAAAGCCCTTCCGGAAGCGCTGAAAACCGCCGCAGCCGTCCGGAATTACCTCAATGTGGAAGTGGCCCAGATTTCCTTCATCGCACCACGCGCGATACCGAGAACCAGCTCGGGCAAGATCATGCGCCATAAAACCAAGCAGATGTTGCTGGATGGAAAGTTCACCGTTCTCTCGGAGTTTTCGCGGGAAAAAGCCAATGGATGCTCGACCAACGGTGGTGGGGGCCAGTCGTCTTTGGACGTGCTGAAAGCCCGCTACAACCTGACCGGCACGGAATCGTACAACCTCATCGAAGCCGGGCTGGATTCCCTGGACCTGGTCGCGTTCATGCACGAGATCAAGGAACTGCTGAAGGATAAAGGCGCTGAAATGCTGGCGAGGCAGGTAGATATTGGCCTCATTCAGCGGGTCAGCGTGGCCGATCTGTTTCGACTAGCCGAGCAGTTGGAGCGTGTGCCTGAGGAAGCACTGGTTCTGCTGCGACAGTCTCTCACGGCTTTCCGCGAAGAGCAGCGCGCGGCGGAAAAGCAGATGATGAGCAACGACAGGAAGCTCATCTTCGAGCCTTCGGCGCCTGCCTCATTGCCCGAGACACCGATCCTGAATCAGGTGCTGCTCACGGGCGGCACTGGCTTCATCGGGCCGTTCCTGGTGAAGAGCCTGCTGGAACAGACCCGCGCCAAGATCTATGTTCTCGTCAGGGCTTCCGACGACCGTCAGGGCAAGCAAAGACTGAGAGCGGCGATGGAATCAATGGGGCCTTGCGCGGCCCCTCTCATGCAGATGTTCGAGGCTCGCGTAATTCCCGTTTGCGGAGATCTCGGTCAGCCAAAGCTGGGCTTGACGCAGGAAGGCTGGGATCTTCTTGCCAATGAAATGGACACGGTGTTCCACAACGGCGCGACCGTAAACTACCTGTTCAACTACGACCGCATGCGTAACGCTAACGTGCTGGGAACGAACGAGGTCTTAAGACTGGCGTTTGAAGGAAGGCCCAAGAGCTTCAATTACGTTTCGACTACCTTCGTGTTTGGCTGGGCGGTTAAGAAAGCCCTGTACGAGACCGACCTGAACGAGAACATGGAGTTGCTGGATTTTGGATACAGCCAGTCCAAATGGGTAGCAGAGCAGGTGGTTCTAGACGCGCGCCGCCACGGCCTTGCTACACGGATTTTCCGGCCCGCTCTGGTGAGTCCTTCGGTTGCCGGCGGCGGCAACAACTTCGATATCGCCGTTCGTTTAGTCGTATTCATGGTGAATCACGGCATTGGAGTGGATGCCATGAACCAGGTCAGTTTCGTTCCTGCGGATATCGTGGCTAACAATATCGTTGCGATTTCCACCGCTGCCGGAACGGTTAATAAGACTTACCACGTGACGCGGGACGATTACGCGAACATGCTGGATATTACCGGACTCATTACGAAGGCGATTGGGCGGCAGTTCGAGGTGTTTAGTCTTCCCGACTTCGTTCCCGAGCTCATCAGAAGATGCAGGAGGGAGGATCTGCTCTTTCCGTTGCTGGATTTTCTGGTGGGCTCGGTAGACAACATCTCGGCCATGGAGTTTAAACGCTATGACAGCTCCTGCTATCAGGCGGCTCGGAACGCTTCCGCTTGGGGCCAGCCGGATCCGTCTCTCGAAGATACCGTCAATGGCATCCTGAGATTCATGCAGCGAAAAGGAATCATCTCGGTGGCGCCGCCTGAGTTCAAAGCCGTGGCCGTCGGACGGTAGGCACCGTTACTGCTTCCGAAATACCAGTTTCTCCCTTTGTTGCTGGCCGGTTTCCAACGTGCCCGTCGTGTTTAATGTCATCTGTTGTCCATCGGCTGAAACCACCCAGCGATCTTTTTGAGCAACTTTATCGTCTCGCCGGTAAATTGCATCCACAGTGTGAGCGTCGACAAGTTGGAGCGACACGGTATCGTTGTTGGAGTTTTTCAGATTGTATTCCTTGCCGTCAAGATGGGCCGTGTAGCTATAATCAGCCGAGAAGCGGACGCCATCGTTTCCATCCGCCTCGATCTTAAGCACCAACCCTTGCCGTAGACGAGTCTTACTGAGATCCTCCGTCCATTCACCGGCGAATAGATCGTTGGCGGCTTTCGTGCCTCCGCTGCGGGTCCACACGGTAATCCGGTTGGCACGGCCTGTCTGTGAATTCGTGCTGGTTAGTTCGTTAGCATCACTCGAAAGTTTGTCACGAATCGTCGCCACCAGTTCTCCGTCCTTCTTCTCTTTGATCTCCACTTGATGCTTATCGATCTTGCGCACCTCGATTTGATTAAACCCTGGGTTGCCTTGTACGGGCGCCTGATGTCCGTCCAACTTTGCCGTGAAATCCACGTGGGTCTCGCCCGAGATTACTACATGTACTTCATGGTGTAGAGATTTAATCGAGATTTTGTTGGGGGGATCCAGGGTGGACTGCGCGGAGACGAGCGTCCAGGAGCCGACGCGCGGGTCCGCGGCGCCGAGCTGAATGGCGGCAGCCACACCGAGCAACGCGAGTTTGTGCATTGACTAATCTTCGCAAATTCACATGGATCTCATTGGTAGTGGGGATTCCGGCGAAGCTGAACACCCATTCCGGAGGGAAGCCGAACGGCATTCCGGGATGAACCCGAACACCCTCGGAGCGTAGCGACGCTGGCACTTCGATTGTGCAAGAAGTGTTCGGCTTCGTCAAGAGAAACCTATCCGGAGCGCAGCGAAGGAAGAATGGCGCTAGCGGAGAAAGGGGTGCGGGGAAAGGGGCGGCAGCCCTTGTCCCCGCCTCAGCACGTAGTGTCCCGGAGCGCGGGGAGCGCTCCGAGTAAGTGCTGCTTATTTTTTACTGGCGTAAGGAGCGATCGCTCGCCCCTTCTTGTCAATGTAAATTTGCGAGTGTCGATCGCCGACGACCGCGAGCCCGTCGGAGAATGGCCAATAGGCGTCGACGTCTGTTAAGACCGCGGATCCCGAGCGATCAATGTAAACACATTCGTCGTCGGAGCAGGCTGCGGCAAGGCCATCTGAGAAATCGAAGGCCTGCGTAAACGTTGGGGCTATGGTCATTTTTCCGTCGTGATTAATGTAGCCCATGCTCTCGCCCAGTTTGATCGCCACGCGCGCCAACCCTGCTGAAAAGCTGCCGGTGAAATTATACCTGTCGGGAATCTTAAGTACTCCCGCCTTGTCTATAAAACCCCACGCGATGTCCACAACTTGATTGCCGACAACTCGTGCGCTGGTCTCGACGGCAGCCAGCCCTTCTGAGAATGGGCCTGCTTGATGAAAGCGCGGGGCGATTGCCATGTGCCCTGTTCGATCAATGTATCCATACTTGCTGTCAGCGGTTTGCTCCACGCGAACTGCTGCCAAGCCCTCGGCGAAGTCCTGGGCAACAAAGAATTGCGGCGTGATAACAACTTTGCCGGCTTTGTCGATATACCCAAATTTGCCATCCTGCGGAAAACAGTCTGGAAGATCGGATTTGTCGTCTTCAATCAGATGAAACGCCCAAATGGGAGCGTCATCACTGGTGAATTTACCGGACGTACAGGCCACCCTGCTCCAAAGATAGATTCTCGCCAGTCCTTCGTGAAACTCGCCGGCCGATTGAAAGCGGGGCTCGACCACTATTCGCCCGGATGTGTCGATGTACCCCCACTTCCGGCCGAGCCTTGCCGGGGCCAGGTCCTCAACGAAGTCCCGAACTTCGTCGAAGCGTGCGGGGATGGCAAGTTTCCCTGTTTCGTCAATGAATCCCCATTTTCCTTCCGGCAACTGCACGGCTGCCAGACTATGAAAGAAGTCGCGCTCGTCAACGAAAGCTGGAGCGACAACAACTCGGCCTATGCGATCCATGAAGCCCCATTTGCCATCTCGAATGATCTGAAATAGGGGCCCCGCTCCAGCCCTCTTAGCAGGGTTCCGGACAGTCTCGGCACTCGCGCACACTACCGCGAGAGCCGCCAAGAACAGTGCTTTTGAACGACACCAGAACATTGATAGTGTCCACCTTACCGCAGTCGTATCGCTGGTTGCCAACCCTCGACTGTCGAAATCAATTGAGGGCTACCCCATCAAGCCGGAACTAAACGCGATAGCTATTCCTTCGGTTTCCCCCGATTCTTGCGCATCGAGTCGCCGCGCATCTCAATGCGATGAGCGTTGTGAACGAGCCGATCGAGGATGCCATCCGCTAGAGTCGGATCGCCGATCTGTTCGTGCCAGCGCGAGACCGGCAGTTGTGATGTCAGTATCGTAGAGCGTACCTGGTATCGGTCCTCGCAGATCTCCCAGAAGTCGCGGCGCTCGGGTTCCGTCAACTGGGCCATTGCCCAGTCGTCTACCTGAAACAAGGGCGACCCGTAACAACCGAGCGGGCGGTTTTCTTTCGAGCTTATGCGCCCTATACGCCACTCTCGCGAGTGGCCGTTTCGCTGCGTGCAAAATGGTACCTCCAAAGAGCCGGGATCAACGTACCCAGGCCAGGCTCGCACACGCTGAGACATACTTGTGTTCAACGCCTTGTCGATTCCGGCTTTTCACTCAAGACAATCGGGGATTTCGTCGGGCACCGAACGCCGGATGCCACCAAGATTTACGCCAAGGTGAACGTAGAGGCACTTCGTGAGGTCGCACTTGGCGACGGCGAGGAGGTCCTGTGAAGAGCGCAACAGAAGGCCCGATGGCGGATAACATCCATCTGTACCTCGCACACAAACGTTCGTTAGGCAAACAGTTAGCAACGGTGGAGCTAATGCTTCGTCTGCTCGATGCCTACTTGCTTTCTCAAGGCGTCGTGGAACTTAGTCAGATCACCGCGGCACACATCGACGCGTTCGTAGCCTCCCGCTCGCGTCGATCTCCGCGCAGTTACAACGGGCTCATCGGTGCGATTCGTGGACTGTTCGATTGGATGGTGGTTCACGAAATACTGCCTGAGTCGCCGTTACGATGTGAAACCCGGCGCGTCACCCCACCTCGGCGGCCATTCCTCTTCAACCCCGACCAGGCGCGCCGTCTCCTCGAAGTTGCTGAGCAACTGCCCAGCAATCCGCGAGCGCAGACGCGCGGAGAGACTTACAAGATGATCTTCGCGCTGTTGTACGGTTTGGGGCTCCGCGTCGGGGAGGTGTCGAGGTTGTGTCGCAAGGACATCGATCTTGATAACCAGCTTCTGATCATTCGCCAGACGAAGTTTGGAAAGGACCGCCTAGTGCCATTCGGACCAAAGATGGCTCGCGCGATCACGGGTTTCCTGGATCGTGAAGAGTCACGGTTCGGGCCAATCCCGCCCGATTCCCCGATGTTCTCCTTTAACAAGCGAAGGCGCACACCAGTTGGCACCAACACGATTAGCTGGGCATTCCACAAACTACTGCCCGCGCTGCAATTGACAATCCCCTCCGGCGTGGCGCCGCCACACTTGCATTGTCTCCGTCATTCGTTCGCGGTTGGAACTCTGTTGCGTTGGTACCGGTCAGGCGTCGATCCGATGGCGCGTTTGTTGGATCTTTCCACATTCTTGGGCCACGTCAGTCCTTCCTCGACTGCCGTTTACTTGACCATCACGACAGAGCTGCTGGAATGCGCCAGTGACCGCTTCGCGCATTTTGCGGCGAATAGCCGGAAGGAGTCTGTACGATGAGCGCACCTCTGCTCGGTGCGATCCTGGCATCGTTCTTTAACGACTACCTGAAGCTGCAGAGGGGATTGCGGCCGAACTCGGTCAAGAGCTACGCGGATGCGATGCGATTGCTGTTGCAGTTTGCTGCGGCAACTGGGAAGAAGAAGGTCACCCAGCTGGGCCTCGACGATCTTCATGCCGATGTCGTGTGCCGGTTCTTGAACTCCCTCGAAGAGAGCCGGAGCAATGCGGCCCAGTCCCGCAACCAGCGATTGGCGTCGCTCCGCACGTTCTTCGAATACATCGGCCGGCGATTCCCGGAGAGGCTTGAGCAAGCGCAGAAAGTTGCCGCTATCCCAAGAAAAAGAGCTCAGCCACCGGAAACCATCTTCCTTGAACGTGATGAGATCGAAGGCACGCTGGCCGCGCTGCCTGCGGATGGACGATGTGCTTTGCGTGACCGGGCTCTGCTGGTGTTCCTTTACAACACGGGAGCCCGTGTACAGGAAGCTGCGGACCTCCGTGCAAGCGATGTTCACTTCGATCCGACTCCGCGCGTGCATCTACATGGAAAAGGGGACAGGTGGCGGGTCTGCCCGCTCTGGGCGGAAACGTCCGCCCTGCTCAAGAGATTGTTATCCGAGCAAGGGCAAGGAAGCCCACCAGATCGGCCGGTCTTCATCGGCGTAAGGGATGCAGCTTTGACCCGGTTCGGAATCTACAAGATCATCCGCCGGTACACTACGCACGTCGTTAAGAAAGGATCGGATGGCCAGCCCAGGAGGGTCTCACCTCATGTGTGGCGACACACCACCGCCGTGCATCTTCTCGAAGCGGGTGTCGAGGTGAACGTCATACGCGCATGGCTAGGCCACGCAAGTTTGGAGACCACTAATCGGTACGCTGAGATTACTCTCCGTACCAAGCAGGCCGCTTTGGAAAAGTGCACAGTGCCGTGCGCCGCAGACGAGAGGATTCCGCGGAAACCGCTTTGGCAGACCGATGACTCTCTGCTGCATTGGCTTCAGTCACTGTAACGTTATGTGGCCGAAAGACGCGCGGTCACCTTGAATCAGCCGTATCCTGAGTAGCCGGCCACATAACGGGGGCGGGCACATTACATGGACAATCTCCTGGCCGGCAAGCGATCCTCCCTTTCTTGGGGAGGCTGCCTGCCATTGTGTTGTCCAGCGCCACTAGCTTGTGGAAATTATTCCGGGCTCAAGCCGAACGCGATTCCGGGATCGGCCTGAAACTGTTCGGCTTCATCCCGGAATCGCGTTCTCCTTCATCCCGGATCAATGTTCGGGTTCATCCCGGAATGCCGTTCGGAATCATCCCGGAATCGCGTTCACCTTCGCCCGGATTCCCCATGGTAGGATCAATTCGTGGCATGAGATCATGAATCTCGTGCATATTCGCCATTTCTGGCTGGCCGGAGTAGTCCTCGCTTTCGTCCTCGCCCTTCTTCCATTTTCTTTTCACGCCACAGAGCATCTGGAGACTGCAACCCGCGTCGAAGGTAGCGAAGCGCATACTGTCACCGAAGAGTTGGCTAGTCGTTTTCGTTCGCCTTTTGTTGACCGCGTGGTTCTAGTGATTCAAGGGCTGCCACCTGCGGATTCCCCGGAGGGCGAGCAAGCGTTGGCGCCAATTGTGGAAGCACTTAAGGCGCAGCCCGGCGTATCCGGGGTGGTTTCCCGTCTCGATTTGCGCGATCCGGTTTTCCTGGGCCGGGGAGGAGGAACGTTTGTTCTGGTGGGACTCTCGTCCACCGATGGTCCCGTCGAGTCGCTGGTCCCCAAGCTTCACCAGCTGGAGAGCTCTCTCCAAAATCAATTGCGGCGCCATTATCCGGCGGTGAAGCTCGAACTGACGGGCGAGACACCGCTTAATTTCGACATTCGGAAAGCCAGCGCCGACGACGTGCGGCACGGCGAGAGTATCGTGATTCCTGCGACGCTCGCGCTTCTGCTGCTGGCTTTCGGAAGCGTGGTGGCGGCCCTGATTCCATTAGCCGTTGGCCAGCTTGCCATCGCGACCACTCTGGCGATTGCAGGATTCCTGGCCCTGCGTTGGCACTTGTCCATTCTGGTTCAGAATTTGGCCACAATGCTTGGGCTAGGCCTGGGGATCGACTACGCGCTTCTCATGGTCAGCCGTTTCCGCGAAGCGATTTCCGCCGGGCACAACGGACTCAAAGCCTCAGTCATGGCGGCACGTCAGGCGGGCCCGACACTCCTGATTTCAGCCTCGACGGTAGGCATCGGATTTCTAGCGCTCTTGACGGTTCCCATCAGCGAAGTCCGTTCCATCGGCGTGGCGGGATTCCTGGTGGCGGGAATGAGTTTGTTGCTGGCGAACAGCCTGGTTCCGGCAGTGCTGGCAGTTCTCGGTCCGCGGATTGATGTCTGGCGGTTGCCCTTTACCGCGAAGTTGGATGCGGATCGGGCCGCGCGCACAGGAAACCGCTGGAGGAAGTGGGGGAAGGCGATTGTCGCCCATCCTTGGCTTGCCATCATTCTGGCCGGCGCCCCCTTGCTTCTGCTCGCCTGGCAGGGCGCGCGGCTCCGTACCAGTGTCCCCAGAGGGGATTGGCTTCCCCCGGCGGCGGAATCGGTTCATGCGCTTCACACCCTGGAAAAAATGAACCGCGGCGGCATTGTTGAATCCTTGCGCGTGATTCTCGAACTTCCAACGGAATCCATCGCGGAAACGGACTCAGGGTGGAATACACTCGATCGCCTCACGAAGCGGATTGCGAGCGACCCTCGTGCCGACCGCGTGATCTCGATCACGACGCTCGCGGAGAGCAACCGTTCTTCCCTGGGCAATCTCTCGCGTGAGACGCGTCGAACGTTCCTCAGCCGCGACGGACGGGAGGCGCTGCTTGAGGTGTTACCCAAGGCTTCCGTTTCCCTGAGCGATCAGGTTGACTGGGTGCGGGAACTGCGGAAGACCGGCGCGCCAGCTCTCACGGGAATACCCGGCGCCAAGCTAAGCATAGGAGGCATCCCGGCACTAAATGCCGATTATGAGACTATCGTCAGGGACCGGTTTGCTTCCGTAATGGCGCTGGTGGTGGGCGGGACGCTTTTGGCGCTTCTTGCCGGATTCCGATCGCTTTTCGCCGCCGTGAAGGCCATCGCTTTGAACTTGCTCTCGGTTGCGGCCTCCTTCGGAGCATTAGTTCTAGTCTTTCAGGATGGACACGGAAGTAGCTTTCTGGGAGTTCCTGCGGCAACGGGCAGCGTGTTCCCCATCGTGCCTATTGTCGCCTTTGCCATCGTATTCGGACTGAGCATGGATTACGAGGTTTTTTTGGTCGCTCGAGTCCTCGAAGCGCGGAGGAGCGGGCTGAGCGAAATGGATGCAATCCCGGAGGGGCTAGCCAGAACCGCGGGCCTCATTACCAGTGCCGCCGCGATCATGATTGTGGTGTTCGCGGCATTCACCCTCGGATCGTTCCTGGTGGTTAAGATGATCGGATTTACGCTGGCGGTAGCCGTGTTTATTGATGCGACACTGGTTCGCATTGTGATCGGCCCTGCGCTTCTTCGTCTTGCAGGCGATTGGAACTGGTGGCCTGGGGGGCTCGCTGCCGCACGCGGGGCAGCCGTTAGGTCGAGCGGCGAATGATGTATAGGGATCGCGCAACTCAGCGGATTCCGCTGCCGTTTTGGGCAGTCCACAACGAAGTGGGCGGTCGGAGGCACTGTGCGTTGGCCAAAGCTCCCGGCGCAAGCGATGAACCTGCGCGGCACGCGACGCAGATAAGATTCTGCCGCACGCCGCAAAGGCCGCGAGGAACTTCGTTTGGCGCAGAATTCTGTGCGCGTTCGGAGTCGACTGCGGCGCTCCGGCCCTGCTGTAACTGAGGGATACGTATACTTCGGTTGGCTTTATGCCGGAAGCTACGAGTTGAGAAATCTCTCATGCCGCGGGTTGCGCAAAACTGGCATCGTGGTGGGCTCTTCACTTTGATCATGTGGCACTCCGCCATCATCAGTCAAGACATTGTGAGTCCCACTCCCGAGCGCCTCGCTTTCTTCTCCCTCAGAAATGGCAAACGGGCACTGCTTAGTCTTCATTCAACAGCCGTAACGTCGATCGTCTCCGGGGCGGCCAGCGCCTTCCGAGCCGCCAGCGCAGCCCGGCTGCCAGGTATCCTCCATCTTTTCCAACCGGGCGTCGGTGAGCTTGGTAGGATCGCCGTCCCACACGACCTCAGGCGCTTGTCGGTCTTTGTACTTCTCCGGCCGCAAGCCCTTCAAAAGAAAAATTGCCGCCGGAGCAGCTCAGAGCGTGCTTCTGTCACTTCTGTCAATGGTTCCCGAAACATTCAACATGGAACTTATCCCCTGATCGCGTTGGCAAGTTCTCAATTCGGCTCCTTCCCCTTGCCCGGTCGCCCGGGGATGTACGGAATGATGTACGGAAGGAAGCGCTTTACCCACGGTTACCAAGCGAATTTTAGAATTGCTCAGGGTGACTCAGCGATGGCGTCCTGTCGCGCCCACCATTCCCGCACTTGCGAATCAGCAGCTAATTTCGACCCCTAAGCATTTTCTCTTCTCTTTCTCCAAAACGTATCAAAACCGTGCGAGCACTTCTTGAACACCTTCGCGTCCGTTCCACAACGCCGCCCGCACTAAGACGAGTCGCGTGTGTAGATCGAAGATCGTACAACCGGAGGTAGGGTCTACCAGCCTTCCGCAAAGTTCGCTCCCGCGTCTTCTTGAAGTTTGTCTGATACCCGGTTGGGCTCTTCGAACTCGGAAAGAGCCAAGGTCCCGGGCGGGCGACTTCCATCTGGCTCTGGAATGGATCTATTGCGAAGAATTTCGCGAAAGCACTAAGCACGGCCCCGTTGCTACTGGCTGGACGACTGGGTGATAGCGCTTTCCCCGGTGAGCTGTGAACCGTGTATCGAAGTAGTTCATTCCGTTGAGCTGTAATGCCGATGCTGGTTTCTGGCTGGCAACTAGGTCGGAACGCCAACCCTAAATCTTTCGCAAAACCAGCGCCGAATTCTTGCTTCCGAATGCAATGCAATTCGCCAACGCATACTCACAGTCGATTCGCCTCGCTTCGTCCGGGATGTAGTCAAGGTCGCACTCAGGGTCCGGATCGTCGAGGTTAATGGTCGGAGGCGCGACGCCGTCTCTCAGCGCAAGCAACGTTGCCGCCACTCCTGCCGCTCCAGAGGCGCCTTGCGGATGCCCAATCAGACTTTTCAGCGCCGACCCTGGTATCCGGAATGCATGCCTGTTGAATGCGAGACGTGTGGCCCGTGTCTCGATCCGGTCGTTCAACTCCGTGGCCGTCCCGTGGTAGTTGATGTACCCAATCTGCTCCGGTCCGATTCCTGCTTCGTCCATCGCCAGAGTCATCGTATGCGCGGGCTCTTCGCCGCACTCCTCCAGGCGCACCCGATGATATGCCTCGCAAGTTGAAGCGTATCCCACGATTTCGCCATAAATCTTCGCACCGCGTGCCCGTGCGTGTTCCATCTCTTCCAGGACAAAGAACCACGCGCCCTCGCCCAGCACGAATCCGCTGCGGTCTCTCGAGAAGGGCCGCGATCCTCGCGTCGGCTCCTGATTCCAATGACTCGTCAGGATCCGCATCAGCGTGAAGCCGCGAACAATCAAGGGCGCGATGGGCGCGTCTACTCCGCCGGCCAGCATCCACGGCGAAATGCCCCACTGGATGTTATGAAAAGCGTTGCCCAGCGCGTCGGTCGAGGAAGTGCATCCCGTCGAAATGATGTGGCTGGGCCCGCGAAACCCGAATCGCATGGAAACCTCACTAGCCAGCGTGCCGATCGTTCCAGTCGGGACAGCGTACACGCTGCACTGCTTCTCGAGCCCGCTGTAATAAAGCCGATACTGTTCCTCAGTAAATTCCTGCGAGCCACCGCCCGACCCGATGAGCACTCCGATTGTCCTGAGCTGCTCCCGGGACATTCGCTCCGGCTCGATCCCAGCGTCCGTTACCGCCTCGCGAGATGCCGCGACGGCGAGGGGGACGGCGCGCGACACATGCTGCCGTTCCTTTGGCGCCACAAAAACGGATTCATCGAAATCCGTCACTTCGCCGGCGATCTGAACTTTGTGACTCGAAGGGTCGAACCTCGAGATGCGGCGCACCCCGCTCTGTCCCCGCCTGGTGGCGTTCCAGAAGGCTTCTCGTCCAATCCCGTTCGGGCTCACGACGCCCATCCCGGTGACGACCACCCTGCGCTTGACTGCCGGCCTCGTATCCATGTTCTTGGCTCTCTCTGGCGTTACTGCTGTAAAACGGCAAATCGACTGACCGAATAGCCCAGTGCTCCGCCGACAAACACATCGGAGACAAAGTGCGCCGACAGTGTGAGCCGTGAGAAACCAACCAATGCGGTGGCATAGCGCCGCGCCACGATCGTCGCTACCAAGAAAGCCGCAATGGCGTGGCCGGAAGGCATACCCCCGTTGCTGCTGAGCAGAGACCCGCCACTCTCAAACCAAGTATCCGAAAAATTCGATGTAGGCGAGCTTGAGACTGGTCGAACGCGCTTGAAGGCATCCTTCAGCACTAAAGTCAGAATCTCGGAGTCTGCCACGGCCTCTCCCGCCATTGTGTAAAGCGACACCGGGACGATGGCCGTGCCGATCGCGGTGGCATTGCCGGTCAAGACGCTGTAGAAGCCGGCGAAGGTTGACGCGCTCCTGAAATAGGGGGCGTCATGCGAATCGAGCGCGATGAGGGCCGCGGTCGTTCCGAGTTTCGCCGGAAAGAGCCAGATTTTGGATTGGTCGTCTACGACGTTTGGAATGATCCGTCCGAGTGATACGGGCCGCTGGTAGGGCGGAACAGGTTGTGGCGCGGGCGTGGGTTGGTTGCCGTTGGAATCCGGGGAGGGCGCCTGTGCAGTCAGCACGGATGACGCGGAGAGCCCAATGAAAAGCAAAACCGTCTTCATTGGCGCGCGAATATTTGAAAGTCGATTTCCACTTCGTTCTTGACCTTAATCATTCCGCCACCAATACTGATGGGCTTGATTCCGAAATCAGTCTGTTTGAGAACGGTGTGTGTCGTGTACGGCTCGCCGGTCTGTTTCACGGTCAGGCTGACCGCTTTGGTGACACCGTGCAAAGACAGGTCACCATCGACCCTCCATTGGCCGGCGGTCAGTTTTTGGACGCGTGAAGAGCGGAAAGTTATCTCGGGAAACTTCTTCGTCTCCAGTGTCATCTCCTCCATATGTGTCTGGATCGTTGCCTGATCTTTCGCATCGATTTTGGGGTCAGCCCGCACCGTCATCTTCGCGGTTTCAACTCGGAATTCGATGCGCGGGGTGCCAGACTCCAGCATGGTGCCGGAGGATATTGGCGCGGTGATGGTATGGTCATGGGCGGCAGCTGACAACAACCCGGATTTACCAACGTGAATCGTAATGGTGCTGCGCTGGGTGTCGATGGCTCTTTCTTGCGCCACCAGCGGCCCTGCCGCGACAATCGCCGTGCAGAGGGCCAGAGTGCTAAGCCGCATAAGAATAAATCTTCCTCAAATTCCGTTCAAAAAGTTTGGCCGGAAGCATACCTGTCATCACCTGGCGCCCGGCCGCGATCAGCAGGTTCTCCCACTGCCCGATATGCCCCATTAGAAGGGAGCGCTGCTGCACATGCCGGGTTCGGCGGCGGCGCAGCGACTCATAGCGGCGCAGAGCTAAGTCCGGAGTCGCCTCTTTGCAAAACGATTTTGCGAGAACCAGCGCGTCTTCAAGAGCCAGGCAGCCGCCCAGCCCGAGATTTGGCGTGCAGGGATGAGCAGCGTCCCCGAGTAACATCACTCTCCCATGTCCCCAACGTTTCAGGGGCGGAAGATCGTACGCGCCATTTTTCAGGATGGCCCCTTCTTCGGTCCCGGCAATCAGGCTTTCGACCGGCTGGTGCCAACCCGCGAACATCCGCAGAAGCTCGCGCTGACGGCCTTCGGGTGAATCGACGTGATCAGGATCGGTGTTCGCCGCAGCATACCAGGTGAACCAGTCGGCACCGGTGTTGAGAATGCCAAAGCGTCTTCCCCGGCCCCAGGTTTCGCTATTCGAACCGTCCGGGACAGAGCCTCTAAGACGCGCCAACCCCCGCCAAACAATGTAACCGCGATAGATGGGTTCGTGAACACCCAGAGATTGAGAACGGACGCGGGAGCGAATACCATCGGCGCCGATCAAGAAGTCATGCTCTACGGAAACACCGTTAGAGAAGTGAATTCCTACGCTTGATTGTTGCCGCTCCAAATGTTCGAAATCGTGGCCGAGACGAACACGGTCCGCCGGCAGCGCGGAGATCAGTGCGTTCAACAGGTCTGACCGGCGCGTGCACAAGGCGGGTACGTCGAAATGGCCCAGTCCGATGTTCATCAGGATCGAGCCTGTGCTGGTCCGAACGAGGAAACGGTGGTTCGGTCCGCTCAACGCCACCACTCGTTCTAGCAACCCCAGCTCCTTCAGCACACGCGTGGCGTTGGGCCAAAGCATCATGCCCGCGCCCACCTCGCGAAGTTCGTTCGCTCTTTCGTAGACCGTTGCATCAATGCCTGCGCGGTGAAGCGCGACGGCCGCGGCCACGCCGCCGATTCCACCGCCGATGATGCCGATATTGAATTTGAAATTACCCATTGCCCGTTTCTATTTGTGTTTGCTTGAAAATTTCGTTCGAGATCTTGCCGGAAGTTCCTTGAAGAAGGCACAGCCTCCAACTCGCTGACCGAAAAATGGATTGCAATTGGTCAACTGGGCCTCGGCCGCGAACAGCACCCCAAGCGCCGCAGCCGCGCGGTCAAATGAATCCCGAGTGGCGATCCTGAATTTCTTGCGCGGATCCAGCGGTTTGTACTCCGCAAGGCTGGAGATGTGGGCGAAGGCTCCGGCTCAAGCGGTGAAGTGATCGCGGGCGCGGCCAGGAGACGGAGGTGCCCGTTCCGCGACGGGCCGATCTGGTCAGAAATGGCGGTCTTCGGTATCACGTTGGTCGGGATGCAAGGTCAGATGTATAAGGAGACGGCAAGCGATGGTCTTTCGTTAATGACGATTCGTTCATGTGGGCACACTCGAACCCGCTGAGGCTCATTGTTACGTTTATATCCAGCGAAAATGACCCCTGAAAAACCGCTGGATGACGATGTGTTCATCCATTTGAACTTTCTCGCTAACGGCCGATACAGAAAGCAGGAGACAAGACCGCATATGATCATTCCAGTTTCTTCCGCATCGGCAGCATCACAGGCAGTTGCCCCGCAGAATACGGCGCAAGCGAAGCCACAACCGGCTACATCTTCCGAACCGAAGGACTCGGTTCAACTGAGTCCGAAGGCGCAGGCCCAGGCTTCTGGCGACGTAGATCACGACGGCGACAGTCACTAACCGGGAACGCCGCCTCACCGAATGGGGTGGCGGCGAACCCCAAGACGAACAGTTCCAAGCCATGCCTTGCGGACAGAAAACCTGCACGAAATGCATTAACATCAAGTCATGCGGCTTCTGCTGGTGGAAGATGAAGTCGAGATTCAAAGCTTCCTGCAGCGTTCGTTGACTGAAGCCGGATACCAGGTAGAAGCAGCGGGGGACGCCAGGACCGCCGAGCGCATGACCGTCGAGAGCACGCATGACGTACTGGTCGTCGATCTCGGCCTGCCTGACGAAGACGGCCTCAGCCTCATCCTGCGGCTACGACAGCTTGGGTTACGCGCACCGGTGCTCATCCTTTCGGCCAGGCGGTCGGTGGATGACCGTGTGCGAGGGCTCGAACAGGGTGGAGACGATTACCTAACCAAGCCATTCGCGCTTGCCGAATTGCTTGCAAGGTTGCGCAATCTGCTAAAGCGAAACAGCTCTTCGGTCGCCGAGCCCGCTCGCCTGCGAGTGCTCGATCTCGAACTGGATCTGCTTCGACGTGAGGCTTCCCGCGGCGGCGAGGTCCTGAATTTGACGCCGCAGGAATTTGTACTTCTGGAATATTTGTGCCGAAATGCAGGCCGCGTTGTCACCCGGTCCATGATCCTTGATGAAGTCTGGGGCATGCGGATACAGCCGGATACCAATGTCGTCGATGTTCACATCTACCGTCTCCGGGGGAAGGTAGACACGGATGGGCGTCGACCCCTCATTCGAACGCTGCGAGGTGTGGGTTATGTTCTCAAGGACCGCTAAACCAATCATGCGGAGCGCCGCATGGCGTATCTCTCTGTGGGCCACGTTGGCGTTCGCCTGCGGCACCATGGTCGTCTTCATCTTCCTTCATCAATTTGTCGCCAACGATATTCAGCGGAGGACAGATGCCTGGCTGGCCGGAGAGGCCGGGGTTCTGAGCGATGTGGCGGCGCGAACTCCAAAAGGGGCGCTCTACAGGCGAGTTGTGGGGGAGGTAGCCGAACTCGCCAGCAGGGAGGTGCCGCACAAGCAGGCGGCCGACGCAGGGCCGAACGATTCGGTGTTCTTCCTTCAAACCGCCGCCGATGGGTCGGTGGCTTTGTGGGTAGGGGCTGGGGACGTAAACGTCCATGTCGCTGCGGTCCGGAACCGTAAGATTGTCCCGGACACTCCAACGAGCGTGCACATAACCGGTTTTGACACGCCCTTTCGCGTGGTCTGCACCCGGATGAGCAATGGAAGCCAGATTTACCTGGGACTGTCCGAACGAGATCAACTGCGAGTATTAGCCAAATTGCGCCTTCGCTTTACGCTGCTATGGCTGCTGATTGTCCTGATCGGTTCCGGGATAGTCTTTTACACTACCCGGCGCGTGCTGCGTCACATTCGCCTGATCACGGAAGCTGCTTCGAGGATAGGCGAGGCTGACTTGAGCAGCAGGGTTCCTACGACCGGGAGAAATGACGAAGTCTCGCAGTTGGCAACTACACTGAACCGTATGCTGGATCGCATCGAAAGATCAGTTCATCAGTTGCACACCATCACCGGATCGCTTGCGCACGATCTTCGGAGCCCGCTGACCGCCGTTCGCGCCAAGCTGGAGATGTCCCTGACCGCCGGCGCGCGCGATGAGGAGTCGGAATCGATTGTATCGGCGATTGAGGACATGGATCGTCTCACAGAGTTTCTCGACAAGTCGCTGGACGTTGCCGAAGCTAAGGTAAATGCGCTCAGGCTGAATCGCGTCGCGGTTGACCTGGACGATCTGCTGAGAGTAATGGTCGAGCTGTACGAACCGTCCATGTCGGAGAAAGGGCTGCGTGTGAACCTATGCAGCGCGGGATGGCTGCAGGTCTCCGCGGATGCCGCTCTCCTCCATCGCATGATCGCCAACCTCTTCGACAACGAATTAAAGCACCTGCCGGCCTCCTGCACCGTCACAATTTCCCTGACCAGCTCGGAACATTCCGCGTTACTGGTCGTGGAAGACGACGGGCCGGGGTTCGAATCCGAGGTCCTCTCGCAGGTCTTTGAGCGGCGCGTGAAGGGGCGAAACTCCACCGGCCACGGGCTGGGTCTGGCGTTCGTCGAAGCTGTGGTGCGCGTTCATGGTGGGACTATTGAGGCTTCGAATAGTAGCGAAGGCGGCGCCCGGCTGGCCATCACCCTGCCGCTAGCTGTGAATTCGCGCAGTCCAATTTCCCCGGCCATGGCCCATGCTTGAATCAGAACGCGTCTGTTTACGCGATGAAGGCACTACTTCGTGGTGATCCGTCGTCCAATTATCATCTTGACCAGCAAGTGATCTGTGCCGCCGGTTAATCCCACGCCCACGCCAAAGTTGAATTCCCATTTGGGGCTGAAGTTCAGATCGGTGACGGCGAAGATCTGTTGCTGCTGTCGCTGCAGCGGGTCGAAACCGATAATCGGACCAAGCGCTCCGTAGTATTCGAAGCCGGCATTGACAACCTTCGTCACATCGTAGCCCACCTTCACGTTGGGCGAGAATGTCACGCCTTGTGGAACCGACGGTCCATGAAACGAGCGGTCGATCGTTGGATTGAAACATAGATAGAGCTTGCCGATGGTCTTGTCCACAATCGGCCGGATCTCGATGGTCCATGTGTCCGGTAAATACACGGAACGCTGGTAACCGATCTCTGTCGACAAACTGACCCCCACCGGCCACTTCCACGATTCCGGAACAGCGACGCGCGGGCGGATATGATCGCCGACCCATTGCCAGCCGACACGCGCATCCGCGCTGGTGAACACGTAAAAGCCAAGTTCGAACCAGTCGCTGAAGCCGTGCGTGATTTCGAGCGTTTCGTGTAACTGATGTTCGGTGGGGTATTGGCCGTCGACGACGGTCTTGCTGCCCTCGAAGGTAAAGTTGCTGTGAAGTTCGAACATTGTGGCCCCGGGCGAAACCAGCTCGGAACCGTACACCTGAATCTCATAACTGCCCTGCGCGTACAAGAGTCCGAAAGGTGCGGAGGCGAGGGCCGTGAGCAGCAAAATTCGTGTCAAGGGTACTATCAAGTATTTGTTTATATCTCTAGAAAATGAATACTGGAAAACGCCAGAATGACGAGATGTTCATCTTCAACATACAGAGCTTATTCCTGCGCTGGGGGAACCTGTCCAAGCAACAGAACGTCGAACAGTGGCAGCCCCTTTTCCATGCGCAAATCTGCCGGATTCGTTCTTCTCCTCGTTCCCTGCGCCTTCGTTCTTACTATTGCGGGCGCAACGCCGGCGCCGAACGTACCTCAGGAGAGTGAGCTCTACGGCGGTTGGCTCAAGATGTACGACTTGAAGTTCGACGAGGCGCACTCGGCCTTTGCCGCCTGGAAACAGGCCCATCCTGACGATTCGCTTGGCCCGGCATCCAATGCCGCAGCCTATTTATTTTCCGAGCTGGCCCGATTGGGCGCTCTCGAATCTGAATTATTCGTCGACGATTCCCGCTTCAAAGACCGCGCAAAGTTGCGGCCCGATCCGGCCAGGACGGCACTGTTCGTTCAGGAGATCGCCCACGCGGACCGGCTCGCGGACGCAGCACTGCAAAAATCCGGCGTCGATTTCAATGCGTTATTCGTCAAGTCTATGACCCTCGGCTTGCGCGCCGATAATGCGGGTCTGATCGAAAAGCGATCCTTCGCCGCATTGAGCTACACGAAGGAGAGCCGCGTCTATGCCGAGAGGCTGATCCTGGCGAAGCCGGACGCTGCCGACGCGTACCTTGGCCCGGGTCTGGAGAACTATCTATTGAGCCTGAAACCGGCGCCTCTGCGTGTTCTTCTGCGAGTGACGGGCTCGAACGTCGATCGGGAGCGGGGCGTACAAGAGATTCGCGAGACAGCGCTTCACGGGCATTACCTGGAGCCGTTTGCGAAGCTGCTGCTGGCGGTGGCGGCGTTGCGCGATAATAATCCCGTCCGTGCCCGCGAGATCCTGCGGGAATTGCACAGGCGCTTTCCGGACAACGAACTTTACACGCGCGAAATTTCCCGCATCGAAAAAGGCGCACATTAATGGAGCTGACGGCGACGGAGCCAACGTCCACGAACTCCGAGAGCGACACCGTTCGTCTTCGACGGGGAGGCGTGCCGGCCGGGTGGCCTCGCCAGCGTAGCACCCTCATTACTTCTATCGATCAAACCGGTGAACAATGGCAACTTCCGCCCTGCTAACGCCCAGTTCCGACCGTTCCAGATTCAAAACCCTTCTCTGGATCTCCATCGGTCTCACTGTGCTCTTTGTCTTCATCACGTCGGAAGTTCTTCTCGTCACCGACTATCCGATGTACCACGCGTACCGTCTGCAGGTCATCGCCGACCGCCAGCTGCTCATTCCCCATACACTCTGCGGCGTCATCGCTCTCCTGGCAGGTCCTCTGCAGTTCTCGTCGCGCCTTCGCCAGCGTCACTTGAAACTCCATCGCATCCTCGGCCGCTTCTACGTGATCTCCGTGTTCATCGGAGCTCTTACCGGGATCGCCCTCGCCGCCGGCCGCCCCGGCCTTCCGGGAACGTCCATGCAGGCCGCCGCCTGGATGGTCTGCACCACCGCCGCCTTAATAACCGCGCGTAACCGCCAAATCGCCCAGCATCGCCAATGGATGGTTCGCTCCTATGCGGTCACCTTTACCTTCGTCTCCAGCCGTGTGCTGAATCTCTGGCCCCGCTACTGGAGCCATCTTGGCGACACCCTCTCTGCCGTCGGCGTCATCGCCTTCACACTCGCTTCCCTGCTTGTTGTCGACCTCGCCCTCAACTGGCGCGAGCTTACCACCCGTCGTGCCACCGCACCAAAACCGTATCAAAATCCGATCCTTTCGAACGATGGGACTTGCCTTTGAGCGAAGAGCAGATTCCCCATATTGTTGAAAAACCAAAGAACAGATCACACGCAGGAGGTCACAGGTTCGAGTCCTGTCGCGCCCACCACTCCCGCACTTGCCATTTTCCCGTTTCGCATATCCGAGTCATTGCTCGCGTCCGCGGCTCCAGGGGAGGTGCCAGCGCACACTTCCATCGAAAGCATTTGCCATTTGTTTCCATTTCCGATTTTTGATTGACATGACTTTCTTTTCCATCTACCATGGGTATGATTTCGAGAGGCTGCCGGCGGGCACGCCCAATCCTCAGCACTGGCTGCAGCTGGCGCGCGCGCTCGCGGCTCCATGGGTTCTTTCGATAAATGCCACGCTGGCTGACTTATACGTTGATCGCGACGGCGATATGGAGTCTCTGGGGAATCGTATCCGCTCTGGTCTCGCGAGTCGTCCCTCCGCTGGTGACGCAGGTGATTTCAACAGCGGGAGTGGTTCCCGCGGCACTCTTGCTTTTCCTTTCCCCGGAATGGAAAAAGGGAAGCAATTTTACGCGTGGCATCCTGTTCGCCGCGCTGACGGGTCTCACCGGCAGTGCCGGCAACCTTTGCATGCTGCGCGCGCTCAGTCTCAACGGTCCGCTGTCAATCGTGCTGCCGGTGTCCGGAATGTTCCCGTTGGTTACCGCGCTGTTGGCCGTGATCTTTCTGCGGGAACGGTTGAACCGGATGCAAACCTTCGGCCTGGCGATGGCGCTGGCCGCTATTTATATTGTCGGAATTGAGTCATCGGGCGCGCCGGTTTCCGCTGGGCTGCGCGCCTTCCGCTGGGAAGCGCTCGCAACGCCCTGGATGTTCTGGACCTTTCTGGCCCTGGCTCTTTGGGGCGGCTCCGCTTTTCTGCAAAAGATCGCGACGCTCTATTGTTCCAGCGAACTTTGCACCATCGTGTTCGCGCTGGTGTCGATTCCCATGGCGATCGCGATTCTTGTTTTCGTGCCCGGGCTCTCTTTCGCTCTGCCGGCACGCACCTGGCTCCTGGCGATCCTGTTCGGCGCGTTGATCGGGATCGGCGGTCTGATCACCTTCGCGGCCTACCGGTGGGGCCAGGCATCGGTGGTCACCGCCATCATCGGGCTGTATCCGGCCCTGGTGGTTCTTCTGGCTGTGCCGCTGCTCGGTGAAAAGCTGGACACGCTCCGTATCGTATCGGTAATCCTCGCGCTCACCGCCGGCGCGGCCCTGAGTTCCGAGAGCGAGATCCCCGCGATCGCTAAACTGGATGGCGCCAGTGAAATTTCCGAAACCTGCAAAACTCCCGTGCTATGACTACATCCGATAAACACCAAGACTCGATTTTGATAGCCTATGCCGACCGCATCAGCGCGGCTCCCGGCGATGCCGTTCGTTGTATGGTGAGCTGCTCTTCAAATACGTTCGACGCTCATCTGGTTCGATTGATTCATGGCGATCCGAGCTCAAAAGGTCCGGGATTTCGAGAGGAACCCGTCACCAGCCCGATGAATCAAACGTACCCCGGACACGTACAGCCGATCCGCATCGGATCCTACGCAACGGTCCCGGATCAGCCCGCTCTTCGAACCCCTAGCGGGATCACCTTGCAGGCGTGGATTCTCCCGACTACGCCGGCGAAAGGCCGGCAAGGAATTCTTACCAAGTGGAACCGCGCGCAAGATGCGGGCTATGGTCTATTTGTCGATGAGCGGGGCTGCCTGGCCTTCGGAATCGCCACTGGAACCAAGCCCACGGAATGGATCAGCGTAGAGCGGAAGCTTCGCGCGGGGAGCTGGCACTTTGTCGCAGCTACGTACGACGCGCAATCCGGCTTGGCTACTCTTTACCAGTGGCAGTTGGGCGCCTGGCCACCCGATTCTCACCAGCCGGCCGTGGAACGCCGGTTACAACCCGCCGGAATCCGCGAGTCCGACGCCGCCGTCTGCTTCGCCGCATTCGCCGACGGATCAGATGGCGTGAGCGGACACTTCAACGGAAAACTGGATCGTCCCAAGCTATTCAACCGCGCGCTCAGCGCCACGGAAATCGACAGCCTGAACGCGAAGAGCGAGGCGGCATCGTACGGTGGATCCGTGTTGGGTTGGTGGGATTTCTCCGAGGGCATCGCGGGAAAACGCATCGTAGACCGTTCCCCGCACCAGCATCACGGATCGCTGGTGAATATGCCCGCCCGAGCAGTAACCGGGCATAACTGGTCCGGCGAAACAATCACCCGCTTTACCAGCGACCCCAGTACGTACGGCGCCATTCATTTTCATGATGACGACCTTGAGGATGCCGGTTGGAAAGAAAGCTTCACTCTCGAAATTCCGGTCCATCTCAAAAGCGGCATGTATGGAATTCGTCTCCGCTCTGGGGAGAACGAATTTTACGTCCCTCTGGTGGTGAAGCCCGCGAAATCCGCGAAGCGAGCGAAAGTCGCTTTCCTCGCGCCCACCTTGACCTGGCAGGCGTACGCGAACTTCAACGAAATCGCCAACGAGTTCAACCTGGAATCTACCGAGTCCTCGCCCTGGCTGCCCGAGGATGAATTTATCTTCAAACATCCTGAGATCGGAATCAGCCTTTATGACCATCACAGCGATGGCAGCACGCCTTTCTACGCGTCACGATTGCGGCCCAATTTGTCGGGAGGTCCGAAGTACAAATATGCGGCCTTGGACAGCCCGCACCTGATGGCTGCGGATTTATACGTTACCGATTGGCTGGAAGCGAAGAACGTCCACTTTGATGTCATCAGCGACGAGGATCTTCACTTTGAGGGCAGCGGCGCCGCGGAACCTTATAAGGTGCTCATCACCGGCGCTCACCCGGAATACTGGACACTCCAAATGCTCGACGCTCTGGAAGGCTTTTTGAACGCCGGCGGAAAGCTGATGTATCTCGGAGGCAATGGGCTGTACTGGGTAACTTCGATGCATCCGGAGAGCCCGGTGATCGAGGTGAGGCGCTCCACGGGGACCGGCCTATCGCGCGCGGCGGAGGGCGAATTATTTCACAGCACCACGGGCGAGCTCGGCGGCATCTGGCGCGTGCGGGGCCGGGCTCCGCAAAAACTTGTGGGAGTGGGCTTCAGTTCGCAAGGCGGCGCGCCCGGATCCGCGTATCGCCGCCAACCGGACAGCTTCAACCCGAGAGCGGGGTTTATTTTTGAGGGAATCGAAAAGGATGAGCTGATCGGCAACTTCGGGCTCAGTACCGGCGCGGCTGCCGGGTTCGAAGTAGACCGGTTGGATTACGCGCTGGGAACTCCAGCGCATACGCTACTGCTCGCCTCGTCCGAGCCGCATCACGAATCGTACTGGCACGTGGTGGAAGAGACCTCCATCCCCGGAATTCATGAGTGCGGGGCGAGATCCAAGAAAGTGCGCGCGGACCTGGCGTTTTACGAACATCCGGGAGGCGGCGCGGTGTTTTCCACCGGATCGATAGCCTGGGCCGGATCGCTCTCGCACAACGCGTACCACAACAACGTTTCGCGAATCACGGAAAACGTGCTGCGGAAATTCCTGGCGGATTAGAACGGCAGCGGATCGGGAGAATCCGCGTGAAAGGCCTTGCGAAAATTTTCGTGAACGGTCCAGGTGCTGCCCTGTCCGCGCGGGAAAAAGGCCACGTCGCCCGGTTTTAGTGAAACTTCTTCGCCGCTTTCCATGACCACGGTCGCGCTTCCTTGGAAGACCACCACAGTTTCGTCATAGGTATACATCCAGCGGAAACGGCCGGGGGTGCAGGACCAGATTCCACGTACGATCCGGGAATCCGCGGATTTCGAAACCACCGTGCCGCTGGCCTGTGGGGAGCCCTGCTCCACCCATTCGGCTGGCAGCGGCCAGGAAGTCAATTCGACATTTCCCATGTTCGCTTTGGCGATCGGCGCGCTCGGTTTTGTAGGCATTAGTAATACCGCATATCGTACTATGATATCTTTTACTTGTCAAGACATTTGGACGCTTTATCAGGGAGATCAGCGTGATGTGAGCAAGGCTTTGGTTTGCTAGAGCTTTCCTTTCCTTGGCTTGATTGACAACTTTTGCGTTTCGCTTTACAATTGCGGTTCGTGTTACGCTGGTTGGTCCACCATGTTGTCCACCATGTTGTCCGCTATGAGAATTGTGGAGATTGCCGCCCTGGTCCTCTGTGCTTCCACAGCTTGGAGCCAGACGCAGCTGGATCTGGAGGATGGCAAAGCTACATTCCGCACCAATTGCGCATTCTGCCATGGGTTGACCGGCGGCGGCGGTCGTGGACCCGCGCTCAACCTGGGCCATTTTTTGCACGGGTCGAGCGAAGACGATATCAAGGCCGTCATCCTGAATGGCATACCCGGCACGAACATGGCATCCTTCGATCTCGAAAAAGACGAATTGACGCATTTGGTGGCTTACATTCGCAGTTGGTCGGTAGCTTCCCAGAAACACGCTGCCGCAGTGGCCGGAGATCCGGTCCGCGGCCGCGAGGTTTATAAGAATAACGGATGCTCCGGGTGCCATAGCATAGACGGGCAGGGCAGCGTGTTCGGTCCGGAACTCACTCGAATCGGCGCGGGACGCTCGGCGGAATACATTCGCGAATCGATCCTCGATCCGTCGGCGGATATTTCCGATGACTACAGCGGCGTGACCGTGGTAACCAAGGACGGTAAGCGGGTGACCGGATTGCGTGTGAATGAAGACACCTTCAGCGTGCAGTTGCGCGATGCTTCCGAGAACTTTCGAATGTTCCAGAAGGACCAGGTCCAGCAAGTGATTGCCGAAACAAAATCTTTAATGCCGGCCTACAAATCGCTATCCGCCGCGGACCTGCAGAATCTGCTGGCTTATCTCGATACGCTGCGGGGCGCGCTGAACTCCGGTGCGGAAGTGAAAAAGGAAAAGGGCATCCGATGAGAATCGCTGCTTGTGTTGGGTGGGCTCTGGCGGCGTTGCTTCTGGCGTTGCTTCCGGCGCAACTTTCCGCGCAAAGTGTTACCTACGACCGGCTGCTTCACGCGCTCGACGAGCCGCAGAACTGGCTGACATACTGGGGCGACTACAGCGCCGTTCGCCACCGCGATCTCAAGCAGATCAACACTTCGAATGTAAAAAATCTGAAGGTAGATTGGATCTACCAAACCGGCCAGGCGGGCTCATTCGAAGCCATGCCGCTGGTGGTGGACGGCGTGATGTACGTCACCGCGGCGAACGGCTACGCCTACGCGCTGGACGCTCGCAGCGGCCGCCAGTTGTGGCTCTACAAGCATGCTTTCCCGCCCGGCCGCAAAGCCAACGGCGTCAATCGGGGCTTCGCGATCCTGGGAAATCAATTGTTCATGGTGACCTTCGATGGGAACGTGGTGTCGCTTGATGCGCGCACCGGCCGGCTGATCTGGCAGACCGAGATGGCGCCCTTCAACACCGGGCAGCACACGGCGACGATGGCGCCGATCGTGATCAAGGACAAAGTGATTGTGGGGATCTCGGGCGGGGAATTCGGCATTCGCGGATTCATCGATGCGTATGACGCCGCTACGGGAAAACGGGCGTGGCGCTTTTGGACTGTTCCCGCCAAAGGCGAGCCCGGCGGCGACACCTGGCTGGGCGATTCCTGGACGCGCGGCGGCGGGTCCACTTGGATGACTGGCACTTTCGATCCGAAGTTGAACACGTTGTATTGGGGTGTCGGAAACCCGGGCCCGGATTTGTCCGGAACCACCCGCATCGGCGATAACCTCTATACCTGTTCACTAGTGGCTCTGGATCCGGATACCGGAAAACTGAAGTGGCATTTTCAATTCACTCCGCATGACACGCACGATTGGGACGCCGCCGAAACGCCCATGCTGCTGGATTTGAACTGGAAAGGCCGCATGCGCAAGCTGGTGGTGCAGGCCAATCGGAATGCGTTCTTTTATGTGCTGGACCGGGAGACCGGCGAGTTCCTGATGGGAAAACCGTTCGCGCGCGAGAACTGGGCGACGGAGCTGGACTCGAAAGGCCGGCCCATCCTGATGAAGGGCCAGGAACCGTCCGCCGAAGGTACGCGGCTGTGTCCGGGCTTGGCGGGCGCGGCGAATTGGATGGCGCCTTCCTATAACCCGCAGACCAAACTCTTCTACTTTGCCGTGCGTGAGCAATGCGATGTCTACTACACCAATCCCGCCGTGTACATTCAGGGCCGGCCCTACTGGGGCAGCGTATCGCGCGGCGTAACGGATGAGCCGGAGTGGGGCTTGCTCAAAGCATTGGATCCCACGACGGGCGAAACAAAATGGGACTTTCGGTACTTCCACGCACCCTGGGCGGGGACGCTCTCTACTTCCGGCGGATTGATCTTCTCAGGCGATCAGGATGGATACATCATGGCCTTCGACGCCAAAACCGGCAAGAACCTCTGGCGTCTGAACACCGGCAATCCGATTCTAACTTCGCCGATAACCTATATGGTGGATGGACGGCAATATATCACCATGCCTTCCGGATCCGCAGTTCTGACTTTCGCGCTCCCGTAGCGCACGCACTCGTGCGTGCCGCGTTCACAATCGTGTGAACGCGTTTAAATGTGTTCGCATGAGTGCGTGCGCCACGCCGGCTTTAGTGCTGGCCGGGGGCCGGGAGTTTCCTCGATGCATCATCCAACACCAGCACCCAATCCCCCTCGCCCGGCGGAGTGAACTGCTTTTTGCCGGTGGTGGGGAACGACCCGGCGGAATCCGATTTTCCGTCGCGCGGGTTGAACCACCATGCGGCGGCCGTGGCTCCCGAAATTTTGGTCATGTCTACGGTGATGGTGCGCGCGGTCGGCAGGTAGGCCATCAATGTTCCGCCATCCGCGGTTCGCGCCGCAGTCACGTAGTCGAGACCGCGAAACTCACCCAGGCCGTCCACGACCAGATCGTGCTTTTCTTCCGGAATTCCATCGGGAACCAATTGATACCAGGGCCGCGAAGTGAACAGCGCCTTCACCCGGGTCATATCCTGGGAGCCTTGGGAATCGAGCGCCGCCTGCCAGCCCGGATCGAACAGCCACATGGGCCGGTTGCCCAGAAATTGCCCCGTTGCGCCGCACAACAAGGCCCAATATGCCTGACGGCGGATCTGCACTGGCGAAGCGTTGTGCTCGCCCTCATACGACGTTTCGATCAGCACGAAAGGCATCACCGGAGTGCGGCCGTAATCGTGCAGCAGTCGGCGATGGACGATTTCGTAGGTGTACGTGGTGTTGAAGTCCAGCCAGCCGCCGCCGCTGTACTGATCCACGGCGGAGTTTTCGGGATGACAATGCGCGGTGAATATGTGGCGGCCGTCCGATTCCTTGATTCCGAGCGCGACGGCGTTCACATCCTGAAGCGCTTTTTCAGGATTGCGGTCGCCGCCAATCAGCCAGACGATATTATCGAAGTCGCGGTAGCGCTTGCCCAGGTAGCGGCCCCACGCCAGGCATTTTTCCGGTCCATTGGCCAGCGCTTCCTCCACCCAGCCTTCATCGGTTCCGATATAGCCGAGATAAATGGGAGCGAGAAAAACCTGCATGCCTTTCTCGGCGGCTTTGCGGATCACCCAGTCGGCGTGCGCGAAATATTTTTCGTTCGGTGTGGAGAAGTCTCCAGGGACCGTGAACGGTCCCTCGCCGTAACGATCCACCGGACCGTGAAACTTGTGCTCGATGAGGTTGACGATGATGCTGTTGAAGCCTTTTCTGCGGCGATCCTCGAGATACTGTTCTTCTTCCGCTTTGGTAAGCCCCACAATGATGGACCAGGGCGAGTCACCATGCACCAGAAACGGTGCGCCGCTTTGATCCACCAGATGCCGGTGATCGGGTCCTACGCGGAGCGGGTAAGGGCCGGCGCCCCAGGCCGCAAAACAGCACCCGAGAGCGCTCAGCAGAAGCCACGCAAGATTTCTCATTTAGATTCCTTTTTGATCAACAATACGGCATCCTGCCAACCGCTGGGCGGAGTAAATTCCTTGGTGCGCGAAGTGGGAAAAACTCCGATGGCCGTTCTGGCGCCGGTCTGCGGGTCCACCCACCAGGCCGAAGCCGTGTCCGCGGCGGTGATAACCGACAGCTTGACGTTTACCGAAGACTTGTCCGTCAAATAGGCCAGTATCCAATCTCCCCGGCTGGAACGCGCGGCAACATCTCCCTTGATCCAGTCGGTGAAAATGGATTGATCCGGAACCAGCTGCCACCATTCGATAGATCGAAACAGATCGCCCAGCACCTTCATCTGCCTGGTGCCGGGAGTGTCTTCCCAGGTTCGCCAGGTCTGCGGCGACATCCAATTGTCGCGGTGGCCGTAAGAATAAAATCCACCGGCGAGACAGGCCCAATATCCGGCGCGGCGCACCTGGAACGGCGTGGTGCCGTCTTCTTCCTCGTAGCGCGCCTCACCGTCCACCACCGGCTTCACGGGCAGCCGTGCATAGTCGGCGCGCACCATGTCGTAATTCATCAGGTCGGTGCTCCAGGTTTGCAAGGTATTGAACGAGAGCCAGAATTCCGTGTGCATGAAACTGGACGATGTGGGGGAAGGGTCCGGATGCGTAGTGATGAGATGCGCGCCGCCATCGCCTTCCATCAGACCTTGCGCCGCGGCGCGCACCACCGGCTCAGATGCCGTGGCGGCATGCGGATACATGCTCCACACGATATTTTTCGAGTTCTTATAGCGCTGCGCAATCCATCGGGAAAATTGCCGAACGTTGCGGGCATCAATTCTTCCTACATCGTTATCCTTGGCATGGTAGACGCCCAGCACCAGTACAATTCCATATTCATTCGCGGCCGCAATAATGGCATCGGCGTGTTTGAAGTACTCTTCATTGGGAGTAAGTGGATTGTGGTTTAACCAAGCTTCCGGCGTGCCAAAGGGTTTCATTCCTTTGGAGGCGCCCCATTCCGGATACACGCCGGCTACCATCACTTGAATTACGTTGAATCCTTGATTGTGCCGTTCCAACAGCAACGCCTTGGCATCGGCCACCGAAAAGGCGTGAAAAAGCTCCCACTCCGTGTCTCCCTGCCAAAAAAACGGTTGGCCGGCAGTGTCGACAAAATATCGGCCGTTGCCGCTGATGTGGATGCCGGTATTCTGGCCCTCGGCGGCTCCGCAGGCGAGTAACAAAAGGACCAGCAGCGTACCAGCTCCCTTGCGGCCGGAGTTCCGTGACATTGATTTTTCCACAGGCATTTAGAAAATGAACTTCAGCCCGAGTTGCAGAATTCGCGGCGCGGCGGCCGAGGTGACTTCGCCGTTTCCGATATTCTGAGAGCCATTGCAAGGCGCGCCGGGCGCCGTCAAACTGCTGCACGAGAAGTTTACAGAGGTCCATTGCGGATGATTGAACGTGTTATAGCTTTCGGCGCGGAACTGCAATGAGCTGTGCTCGCTGTGCACCCAGGGTAATTGGAAATTCCGCAAAATGGCCAGGTCCCAGTTGTTGCGGCCCGGGCCGGTCAAGGTGTTCTTGCCCATGTAGCCGAACATTCCCGGTTGGTTGTTCGCCGCAAGCTGAGGCACGGTGATCTGTCCCAGCAAGTCAGGATTAAACCAACCCGGCGTTGGCCCGAACTGAGGATCGTCGATGGTGCCCTTCTGAACCGACAGGGGGCCGAGCGAATTGCATTGCACGTTACCGCCAATACCGCTGGCCATTCCGGCGATGCCGCACTGGACGCTGAGCGGAGGCCCGGTCAGGAAACTGCTGATCCCGCTGATCTCCCATCCACCCAAAACGTTGCGCGTGAGTGCATTCTTGGAACCCTTAAAGAAGGGCAGGCTGTATACGTAATTCAAAATCAACATTTGCGTCTGGTTCAATCCACCGGTGCCGTACCAGCGGCTGAGGTTTTCGTCGTTCACGCCGTTGGTTCCGTTGGAATTGGAACCTCCGCTTTGGAACATGTTATCCAGCTCGTGCGACCAGGTGTAGGCGGCCTGGAAGGTAAGGCCGCTGCTGAAACTGTGCCGGAGATTCACCTGCAGTGAGTTGTAGTTGGAATTGCCGGTCATCTGGCGCTGCTCAATCTGGCTGTAGCCACGATAAGGCACGAAGAAGATGGAAGGCTGCAGCGTGTTCATCAGGATAGATTGCACGTTGCAGTTGCCCCGCGCATCGCAGCCGGGCGTGCCGGCCAGCGCGGGAACATTTTCCGTGCCTACGCCTACCGGAACCTGATCGATGTTGACGGCCTGCTGCAGATGATGCCCTACGGTTCCCACATAACTGACGCTCAAAACATTATTGCCTGGGAACTGATGCTGCACTCCCAGGTTCCACTGCTCGATCTCCTGCCATTTGCTGAGGTTCACGTTGGAGAAATACGCTGGCCCGAGTGGACCGGGCGCCACGCCTCCGTAGCCCGGGATGTTGTAGCTGAACAGATTCGTTGCCGTGGGTGGATTACCGTTGAACCCAGCGGCGTTGTGCAGCGGATTTCCACTATCCCAGGTTAGAGCGTAGCCGCCGCGGATGGCCGTTTTTCCATCGCCGAAAGGATCCCAGGCGAATCCAAAGCGCGGCGAAAATGTTCCGTGGAACGAGTTGTAACATCCTAGCGGAACGCCGCCGGAGCCGCACTGGACCAGTCCGTTGCCGTAGTTCAAATAAGTGGCTCCGGTACCCGGAATGAGATTACCATTGACATCCAGCTGCGCCTGCTTGGAAGCATTATATTGCGACGGAATGAAAAGCGAATCATTGGTGGGCGTCACCGTGTCGTGAATCGCAGTGAGCCAATAGTAGCGAAGGCCGAAGTTCAGCGTGAGACGGGGCGTGACGTGCCAATCGTCCTGGATATAAGGCTCAAAATCCCACTGGCGCCAGTGCCCGAGCGCATTTCCGCCTACGGGCTGCCCGCCCACTACCTTGCCATATTCCTGATAGGAAGCAATGCGCCCCAGGTACATGTCCGCCAGGGCATTTCCCGTAGTAACGCTGGAAGAGTTGCTGAAGCTCAGGAAGCCCTGGGTATATTCGTCGATATTGGTGGTGGTGTCGATGTGGTTAAAGAGCAGAAAGAAACCGGTCTTCACCGAGTGCGCGCCGTGCGTCCAGATGAGGTTGTCCTTGATGGCGGGTTGAGGATCGGTGTAGAAGAACCCAAACCCGGTCGACACATTCACGTTGAAGGGGACGCCCCCGCCGACGGAAATACCCGGGAGATAAGGCTGGCTCTGATTGCCCGGGAAAAGCGAGTTCAGCAGGAAACCTGTCGGCTTGTCGATAGAATTCGCCGGTGAGTCGAACCCCGTCGAATTTTTTACGTTCCAGGCGTCGTTCGAATAACTCATTACCACTTCATTGAGCAGGTTCGGCCTGAATGTTTCAATCAAGTGGAAAACCGCCGACTTGGCGGGCATCAAAAGAGTGGACTGAACGGTTCCGAATGTTCCTCCCGAATAGAGGGTGGGCAGATAATCCTGATCGTTCGCGTCCTGCGTGTAGCGGAAGAAAGCGCGAATGTTGTCGGTGACGTTTTCATCGATCTTGAACATGTCTTCGCGGGCGTTGTAGGGGACGCTGGGAGCCGCGGTGTAAAAGTTGAGGCCGTTGTTCGGCAATGGCACCAGTGCGTTCAAGAGTGCCTGACCGGTGGGAGTGATGGGAACGATATCGTTCAGGAACGGTGCATTGGTTGCCGGATTGATGGGCACCGCGCATCCCGACGCCACCACGGCATTGTAGTTTTTCGATGCCGGATCGCATTGGCTGAAATCGCCCTGGCGCATCGCTAGGGTGGGAACGTTCGAATTGAACACCGTGCCCTCCCGATTTTTACGCCACTCTTCGGAAACGAAAAAGAATGTCTTGTTCTTGTCCGTATTGTAAAGCTTGGGGATGTACACTGGGCCGCCTAAAGTGAAGCCAAAATTGTTGCGCTTCAGGGGCGTTTGCGGCGCCGTCTGGCCGGCCGGCTCGATGGTGCGATTGATGAACCAGTCATTGGCGTCGAAATCATCGTTGCGGATGAATTCGAAAAGGTCGCCATGGAAATCCTTGGTGCCGGACTTGGTGACCACTTCGATTTGAGCTCCGCCGGACTTGCCATACTCCGCGCTGTAGTTGGAGGTGGAAACCCGGAATTCGGCGATGGAATCGACGCTGGGAAAGGTCATCATGGAGCCGCTGCCCGAGCCTTGATCGATGTTGTTGGTGCTGTCCACCTCCCAGTTCTGGATATTGACCGGCAGGCCGTTAAAAGATATCGCCACGGCAGCATTGGGGCCGACGGCGGTGGTATCGAAACCAGTTCCCAGGGTAGCCGCGCCGGGAACCAATGTCGCAAGATTGGCGTAGCTTCTGGCGTTGAGGTTGAGTTCGCTGACCTGCGCGCCGGTGACCACGTCCGATATGGCGCCGTTTTCAGTTTCCACATGCAGCGCATTTCCGCTGACTTCTACTTCCTGGGTGGAAGACCCCACCTGCAATTGCAGGTCGACGCGCAGGGTCTGGCCCACTTGCAGCGTGAGCCCGGAGCGCACCAGCTTTTCAAAGCCGGTGTGTTCCACGGTGATAATGTAGTTTCCAATGGGTACGCGAGCGGCATTATATTCGCCGGTGGAGTTGGAAGCCACTTTTCGGATGAAGCCCCGCTCGGGATTCGAAACCGTTACCTGAACGTCGGGAATCATGGCGCCCGAAGAATCGCTGACGGTTCCTACGATGTTGGCAAGATCTTGCGCTTTGGCTCCCAGAGACACCAAGCAGATCAGCGCTACCAGAATTCGTGCTCTCACCGGCGGTACTCCTTTCGTTGTTGACAGCAATGACTCAGAGGTGCAGAAGGGGACGTATCCGTAAATAAGTAATACTGGATACTATGCGATTATCTTTTTCTTGTCAAGATGTTTTTCTTGACCAAGGTTCATTTTGACGATTGGATGGCCGAAGCTGGAGTGGCCGAGGGCTGGGCTTCTTCCTCCCTGCTCAGTGCGAACGCAGCCAGCAGCGCCAGGCCAATGGCGGCGACTTTCACGGAGTCAAAATGCTCGTGCAGGAACAGCACCGCCAGAATCACCGTAACTAATGGATACAAAGCGGTAAGAGGCGTTACAATGGACGCTTTTCCGCGCCGTAAAGCGGCAAACAAAGCTAAAGTCCCGATGGCCATCAGTAACCCTACTACGATCGCCGAAATCCAATCCTTGGCGGCCAGATTCCAGGGGGGTGATCCTAGGGCCCAGATGATAATCGCCAGCAGCACGAACCCGGCCGTGAAGCAAATAGTAGAAAGCTCGTCCGAGATGTACCGGGTTGCGAATTTTTGCGTAATGCAGGACAAGCCGAAGAGAAGCAACGTAAGCAGCGCAAAGGCCATCCAGGGCGAAAACACGTCCCGCCAGCCGGAAAACCCGTGCGAGCTTTGCTGGGCGCTGAAAAGGTAGATGGCGGCCAGCGCCAGCCCGATTCCCACGGCTTGGATGCGATTCATGGTTTCCTTAAACAACAGCCGCGCGAGAACAATGGTCACCAGGGGATACATTCCCGTCAGCGGGAAAACTACCGAGGCCTCACCACCCAGGCGCAACGCCTGATACAGGGTTAGATTGCCGGTGCCGCCTATGACTCCCGTTGCCGTTGCGATCAGCATGCCCCGCCTGAGATTGGCGCCCACCAGCACGTTCTTTGAAAAGGCCAATACCAACGCCACCGGAAAAAGACCGATGGTGCTGACAATCTGGAGAGTCAGCGCTGAAACGTTCTGGCTGGCCAGCGAGGAGACCGCGCCCCAAACTCCGTACGCCACCAGCGATATCAGACTAAAACGCAGCCATTGCGACAACTTAGGCCTCCCTCCGGGCGATCATGGAAACATCCGGGTGGGCTGCAGCGAATCCAGATCACCGGTCCACACTTCGATGATCATGGGCGAACTGTCCAGATAGAAGAAGTGCACGCGGTCAATCCACGAACTCATCAGGACGGGAACGCCACGGGCGGCGAAGCGTCGCTTGATGTCTTCCGCCTCATCCATGGTCTTAGCCCAGTAGCCGATGTGGTGCATGCCTGGGCCATGTTGCTCCAGGAACTCCCGGAAGATGCTGGGGCCTTCGAGCGGCTGCAGCAACTCCATGTACGTGTTTCCGACATGCGTTTCGGCGCCGATCCAGATGACCTCCGCGGGCTGGCCGCGGACGATGGTGTCGTGGACGCGCGGCGGTTTGTATTCGTAGATGGTCCAGGGTCCCCAACCCATGGTTTCGGAATAGTCCCGCATCGATTTTTCGAGGTCGTTCACCACCAGCGCTACTTGTGAAATGGGAATTGGAACATTAGCTAAGGTCATGATCAGTTTCCTTCAGACGTCTGGACCGTACGCCGCGGTTTGGACAACGCCAGCCGGGAATGAAACGGGGCCAACTCGTCGAGTAGCGGCAGGTAAGCGTTCTGATACATCTCCTGATAAAAATCGGTTAGTTCCAGGTTGGGCGAAACCTTGGCGGCAGGCTGGGCGAATCGATCGGCGGCATCGCGGAAATCGCGGAAGACACCGATGCCGATTCCGGCGATCATGGCGGCGCCGCGCGGGGTGACGTCGGGCGTGGTCACCACCTCCAGCTCGCGTCCCAGGATGTCCGCCTTGTTCTGCACCCAGAATCGGTTCTTCGCGCCGCCCCCCATGGCGACCACGCGGCGCGGCGTGGTTCCGGCCCCGGCGAGCAACGCTTCGAGCGCATGCCGGGTTTGAAAACTGAGCCCTTCAAATACCGCGCGCGTCAATTCCGAGCGTCCGCATGGGCCGGAGAGCCCGATAAACGCGCCGCGCGCGAGTTGATCGTGGCGCGGCCCGTAGCTGCCGAATACATGGGGAAGAAAAATCACTCCACCGCTGCCGGCCTCCGCCGCCTCGGCCTGCTCAATTAAAGGTTCCCAGCCAATATCTCCCGCGGCCGAGCCCCCCGCGCGCGGATCGCTGACCAGCCGGCGATACCAGTTGGTGACATCGCCGGAGAGATTCTCGATTCGGATGGACCAGCGTCCCGGCGCCACATGCGCGTCGCAAATGGCGCCGCATTGCTCGATCGCCGGCCCTAATTCCGGCCGGTCCGAGCAGACCACCACGTTTTCCCAAGTGCCGGTTAGAATCGCGGCATCGCCGGAATCCAGGAACCCGGCGGCATACGCGCCGCTGATAAAATCGGCGCCCCCTAACACCACCGGCAGACCGGCGCTGAGGCCGGTTCGGGCGGCAGCTTCCCGATGAACCGGGCCGAGTACCTTGCCCGATGGGCTGGGCGCCGGAAATAAATTTTCGTTCAGGCCCATGGAAGACAATAGATCCGGGCGCAGCGTTAGAGTCCGCTGGTCGAACAGGGTGGTCTGCGAGGCCATGGAATAATCCAGCGCCATTTCGCCGCAAAGACGGTACGCGACGTAATCGCCGACGTTCAGCCAATGGGTCAAGGCGCGGCCGTAGGACGGTTCATGCTCCTTCATCCAGGTGATCCAGGCCGGCGGATAGATGGGGCTGAGATGATTTCCCGTGGCACTGAAGAGCGTGGAATTATCCAGGCCGCAGCCGCTGAAAGCTTTGGAAGGCGCGGCTGCGGGATCAATCCAGGTAACGCCGGCGTAGTGAGCATTGCCGGAGCTGTCGATGGGATATCCCACCAGTCCCAATTCGGCAATGGCCAAAGCATCCAGCGCGCGATCGGGCAGCGAATCGACGGCGCCACGGATGAGCTGACAGACGGCGTCCCAAAGTTTTTCCGGACGCCACACGGTGACGCGATAACCGTCAACGCGGATCGGTTCATCGGGAGGGGTGACGCGGGAACTCGCCAGCGCCGTACCGTGTTCGTTGTAAATCACGGCTTTAAAGGAAGTGGTACCTAAATCGATTCCGAGCAGCCGCGGCATTACGCTTCCTCCGCGTCGATTCTGGTGAAACTGTAAGGCGCCAGGGCGAGGTTTAGCCGGGAGCCGTCGAGCCGCATCCAGGTACTCTCGGAGCGAAAGACGAGAGGCTGGGACATCGCCAGCGGAGCGCTATCGGTGTGGAGCGAACGCACTCTCGCGCCATCGCCCCGGAGCGGTTCCATGGTGCATTCTTGCTCTTCGCCCGTGAGATTCGCCACCAGCAGGTGAAGGCCGGAGTGCGTGCGCAGAGCAAGGCACTGGACCCGCAGCGGCTGAGTGGATTGGCAGGCAACCAGATCGGCTGCTTTGAGATCGGCGAGATCGGCGAACACGTGATAGACCGGAAAAACCATCCCCGGGGAAGAAAGAAATTGCTCCGGAACAAGGCAGCCCGCATCCGTCTCTTTGAGCCCGCGCCAGCCGGTGGTTTCGAAATAGGTGACGGAGTCCGCGCCGCCTTCGGCGAGTTGTTTGATACTCCCGAGCGTCCAGACGGCCGCAAACAGCGACATCTGGCGTGGATCTACCGCGGCAGGCAGCTCTCCGGGCTTTGGAAGAGGCTCCGGTCCCACGGCATCCGGATTGAAGCGTGGCCGCAGCGTGACTGGGCTGACCACAACCGGAAGCTGGCCGCAAAACGAGCGGGCGGTGGTTACGGTGTCCCGCTGCGCTTCCAGGTTTTCCATCAGGGAAGTCTCGTCTTTAGCGTGTACTTGCGGATTGATGGCGTAGGCCACAACGTCCAAGCTGGAAGCATCCGGCCGCTTCCGGTTCAGATCGGCAAAGTTGAGATTGGTTCCTCCACCCATGGGCACGCCAGGGAGGTGCGGGGCAATCCGGGCGCGGACCAGGTCGAGCAAGCGGGGGTTGGTAGTGGGTTCGTTTTCGTGAAAAACCAGTACGCGCGAGATCGGCGAAGCGAGAGGGAATCGCGCTTCCAGGGCTTCGAGACCTGGGTTCGGATCGCTGGTGAGAAACAGCGCGATTTCGAGGCTGGCCCCGAGCGCGCCTGATTCCCGCTGCGCCCGCTCCAATCGGACTGCCCAATCCGGATCGTTCAGGTTCAAGTCCACTCGAAGATGATCCAGTTGAAGCCGGCCCAGCAAATCTGCATCGGCTTCGAAAAATTCCAAATCGTGGCTCGAGACTCCGAGCCCGAGCTTCGGCAGCTTCTTGCCCAACGGCTCTCCGAGAGAGAGGCTCACGCCCTCGCGGGAGGAAGCCGGCCTCGCAACTTCGCCGCCCGCGCTGACGGTAACGCGCTGGGTGAAAGCCTGGCCGGTCTTGGCCGTGAACGGATATCCCAACGCCATGGGCGTGCAGTAAGTCTTGAACGAACCGTCGCCCCAGTTGCGTTGATCCTCCATCTCGAACAGGTCTCCCTCGAATTCGAACCGGGCTTCCACCTGGCCGGCAAGCGAAACCTGCAAAGCGGAAACAGCATCGAAGAGCGCAAAATAAAAGCCGCCCTCGTAGGGTTGTGGGCCAACCGTGACGGGCAGTTGGCCGGCTATTGATCCACCGGGAGTAACGCCGCGATAAGCACGCCCGGCGTATTCGGTTGGATGCAACACACAAAAGCCAATGCGACAGTAGCGGAAATCGCGCAGGGCCTGGCCGTCCATGCGGTAGCTGATGCTTCCACCGCGGTCGCCGCGAATGGTCGAATGCCAGCGAAAATCGAGATCCGGAGTGCGATGGCGGGCGTCGAACTCCACTAGAAAGCTGTTTTCGCCGGCGTTGATCTCCAGGTTGCTGAGCTCCGGCGGAATGGTGTCCCAGTTCTCGTCGCGTAAAGTGAAGCAGAGCCGGCGCACCAGCTCCACGCCGCCCAGCCGGAGATCGCGCAGGTCGGTTCCTTCGAGATAAGCAGTGAGCGATCCCGCGCGAAGTGCGGTGCGTGTCAGCGGAGGCTCATCCCGCCCATACCAGAGTTCATAGCGGCTCAATGCTCGACGCGTCACTCGATGGTTCTTCCTATCTCGAAGCCTTCATGACAGGCCGCGTCCGTCGCCTCGCGCCAGGATTGGCCAGATATCCACCACGCGGCCGCGCTCCACTACGTGGTAGACATCGTGAAGATTGACGGTGCCTCCGCAGTAGCCCACCGTCAGCTCCACTCGATCTCCATAACGCAGCGGGTGATCGGCGGCCACATCCAGCAGCGTATGTTCCTCGTGGACTTCTCGAACTTTAATGGTGGCATCCTTGGGCAGCGGCGGAGCCAAATCGATGGCCACCACTTTTGTCCCGCCGTCCAGCACCGCAGTGGCCTCGTTCCGGCTCATCACCGTCGCGAGCAGACTCAGCGCAGGCTGGAATGCCGGACTCAGCGGAGCATACGCGGCATCCATCAACGCGTACGAGCCGGCCTGCAATTCCGTGACGCGCGGGTGCGCGCCGGTCATGTCGTGTGTGTTGGTGCCGCCGGCCGAGACAATCTCCATCGGAAAGCCGGCCTGCTCCAGGCGCTCTACCGTGGCCACCAGTCTTCCGATCGCCTGCGCCGCCTTAGCGGCTCGCAACGTGCGATCCGGTTCCATCACCACCCAGCCCTCGTAACCCATGGCGCCGCGCAGGATCAAACCGGGAAGCGACGACACCGCTTGCGCGACGCGGATAGCCGTTTCCGGATTTCGCACACCGCCTCGCCCCAGCCCGATATCAATCTCCACCAGCACTCCAATTCGCGAATTAGCACGCTCGGCCGCGGCGGAGAGGGCCTGCGCGCCATCCACGCCATCCACTCCGATGATGATATTGGTGTTCCGCGCGATAGCCGCCGCGAGCGCCAGCTTCTCATCGCCCACCACTTCATTCGCGATCAGCAGGTTGTCCAATCCCGCGCGCGCCATGGTCGCCGCCTCCCACACCGTAGCGGTGGTCAGCCCAATGGCGCCGGCGTGCACCTGCAAGCGTGCGATCTCGACGCACTTGTGCACTTTGGTGTGCGGCCGGATTTTGGCGTGAGTCTCGGTCCACTCCGCCATGGCGGCGATGTTCCGCCGCAGAACGTCCAGGTGCAGCAGCAGCGCCGGAGTGGTTAATTCTTCGAATGTCCGGCCGATGGCGGAGCGATGCGCGTCAACGATACCTGCCAGGCCGGGTTCCTTCTGGTATTGAATGCTCACCTCTCATCCTTATCGCCTGCAATAACCAGGCCTAAAGTTATGCCTTGGATACCGCAAGCTTGGGTTTCTTCGCGCCGTTCTTCAAAGTTTGGTAAAGATCGAACGCTTTCTTGGCCGTCTCTCCATCATGAACCACCGCCCGCACGGCCTGAATCATCGCCGCCGGCGACTCCGCCTGAAAAATGTTCCGTCCCATATCCATGCCCGCGGCGCCTGCCTGCATCGAGCGGTAGGTCATGGCTAAGGCGTCGAATTCCGGTAGTTTGTTTCCGCCCGCCACCACCACCGGAACGGGGCAGGAGGACATCACCGAATCGAAATCTTTTTCCACAAAATAGGTCTTCACGAAATGCGCGCCCAGCTCGGCGCAAATGCGGCACGACATCCGGTAATACTTAGCGTCCTCCAGCGCCGGATCCATGGTTACCGTTACTGCCAGCACCGGGATTCCATGCCGGTTCCCGACATCCACCAGCCGGGTCAAGTTGTGCACGGTCTGGGTTTCATATTCCCCGCCGATGAAAACGGTGACGGCCAGGCCCGCCACATTGAGCCGCAGAGCATCTTCGACATCCACGGCGATTCTTTCGTTCGAGAGCTCCTTCAGAATGCTCGCTCCGCCGGTGGCCCGAAGCACCACTCCGCGGCTGTAGGAAGGCGGAATACTGGTGCGCACCACGCCGCGGGTCGCCATCAGGGCGTCGGCATGCTCCAGAAAGGGGACGATACTCTGGTCCACCTGTTCCAGCCCCGTCTCGGGCCCCTCAAAATATCCATGATCGATCGCCAGCATGACCGCTTTCCCGGTGTCGCGGCGGAAAATTCGGGCTAACCGGCTTTTCATGCCCCAGTCGAGCGAACTAGCCCCTTTTATCAAACAGCCGTTTTCTTGTATTGACATGTCCTTATTTTTATTGCTGCAGCCAGCCGTAATCATAGGATGAAAAGACAACAATGTCAACTAAAAAACAGAAAAGGAAAGGGTGCGTTCTGGGAAGCCGGGGCGTTAGACGATCACAACTTCGATGCCACGCTGCCGCAGGCTGTCGACATACCCCGAATCAACGCCGGAGTCGGTGACCACGCGATCGACATCCTCAATCTTACCGCTGAGGGTGAGGCTATGACGCCCGAACTTACTGGAATCGACCACCACGGTGACTTCGCGCGCCAGCTCGATCATGCGCAGCGCGACTTGCGCTCCCAGAATATCCGGCGTAGTCAGGCCGGCGTCGACATCAATGGCATCGGCGCCCAGGAATAGATGATCGGCATTGAGGTCCCGCAAAGTCTCGTGCGCGTGGGGACCGGTGAAGGAGCCGGATTTGTGGCGCAGCATCCCACCCGTCATAATCACGGAAATCCACTGCAGGCCGCTTAGTTCATTGGCAATGTTCAAGGCATTTGTAATTACGGTAAGCGCCCGGAAGTTAAATCCTTTGATCTGCCTGGCGATCTCGCAGGTGGTTGTTCCGGAATCGAACGCTACGGTGTCGCCATCGTGAATCAGTTTGGCGGCTGCCGCCGCGATACGGACTTTCTCGGCATGATGCAGGGTCTGTTTCAGCAGCAGGGGATAATCACTGCGCGGATCGGCCGGCTTGAGCGCTCCGCCGTGGGAACGAACCAACGCTCCTTGCTCGGCGAGATAATCCAAGTCTGCTCTGGCAGTTACACGTGAAACACCGAAGCGTTTCACGAGATCCGGAATGGTGATGCTTTCCGACTGGTCGAGAATATCGAGTATTCGTCTGCGGCGCTCCTCGGGCAGAAGCCGACCCTCGCCCGCGAATTGAGGGCCGCCGCTTGGTTCGGTTTTTTGGTCCCCGGCGGGGTGGTCCTGCTGATCCTCCTCAGAGGCAGTTCCCGGAGCTGGGGCCTCCACGCGCCGCACGTACACGCCCGACCCTCGGCGCGCCTCGAGCAGCCCTTTCGCGGTGAGGAACCGGACGGCTTCGCGGATTACCGTTCGGCTGACGCCAAGCCGCTCAGCCAGTTCATCTTGCGGTGGGAGGCGTTCGCCCGATCGCAGCGATTGGTCCACAATCAATTGCCCGAGTTGTTGCTCGGTTCGTTCGGTAAGGCTCAAATTCCGCTCGACCGCCTTGAACATGATGAAACCCTGGTGGCCCCTCCTGCGAAGTAATGAGAACCCATCTTAACCAGCCGAAGCCCCAAACTGCAACTCGAAACTTTGCTTAAAGCCATCTTGACAAACAAAAGATACCATTCACGGTGTCCAGTATTACTATTTTGGACCGTATTACTTTGCTGCCGCCCCCAGCTGAGGGTCGGGAAAGCTTTCGCCATTGAGCTCTCGACCAAACTTGTCCTTTTCCGCACGCATCAAAGTCTCGGCGGTCTTGAGCTCGGCTTGTCCTTCAGCCGGGTGTCCCATTCGGACCAATACCTGACCCTTCAGGTAGTGAATGTTGGAGCTGGCGGGGTCCAGGCGGGCCGCCGCCTCCAGCGCGTGCAAAGCCTCCGGAAACTTTCCCTGTTTCTTGTATATTTTGCCCAAGCCGAATTGGGAGCTGGCCAGGTGCGAATCCAGGTGCAGCGCTTGCTGAAAGAAGCGCACCGCATCGGGGTATTGTTCGAGATCGGCGCACACTGCTCCGAGCTGATCGTAGTCGAAGGCTACGTCCGGCTCGATTTCCATGTCCTTCTGGAATTCCGCTTTGGCGCGCTCCAGATTATGTTTCCGCCGATAGGCTACTCCCAGGAAGTAATGGACGAAAGGCAGTTTCGGATCGATCCTGGCGGCCAATTCCAGCTCCTCGGCAGCCCGTTCGTCCTCCATGTGCTGCAGATAGCTCTTGGCGATGAAGAGGTGCAGTTCCGCGGAATCGCGGCCTACTTCGATCATGCGCTTCAAGGCTTCTCGGTGCAGCTCTTCGCGGCCGGACCGGGCGGCCGCGATTGCGACCACATAAAGATATTCGAGCTTCTCGGACTCCTGGGGCCATAGCGGGACCAGCGTGGCAGCGCTATCTCCGTACCGTTCGACGAAAAAGTAGCATAAGCCCAGCAAATAACGCGCCTGCGCCGATTGGACGTCGTCACGCAACACCGTTTCGAAAGGTGCGATGGCGGCGCGGAAATCGTTCTGCCGAAAATAGGCTAAACCAATGTTCAAACGAATGCCGGCGTTGGCCGGCGCCAATTTTTCGGCAGCCCGTAATTCGGTGAGAGCGGCTCTCCACTGCTTCCGCCGCATGGCGATGACACCTAAGTTTCCGTGCGCGCCGGCATCGCCGGGGTGAATCGCCAAGACCGCGCGGAACGCGGCTTCCGCTTGCGACAGGTCCCCGGCCGCTAAAGCTTGCTGGCCGCGCTCAAACAGTTCGGCAGCGCCTTCGGTGGAAGCCTGTGTTGGGACCGCGAGAAATCCCGAGAGCACGCAAATTGCCGCAACCAACCACCAAGTTACGCGAGCATGGCTGCTCGACATGAGCCGAGTCTAACGTACTTCGGAAATCCGTGCAAATTCTTTGGCGCAGCTTGGCAGGCGAGTGGGGCAGGCGCTTCCGCCTGCCAACCGGGTTGCAATTTCAGAACGTGAACCGCCCGGCCACTTGGATACGCCGCGGGCCTTGCCCCACATCCAGGATGCTGCCAAACGTTGGATCGCTCAGATTCGTGTCGGGATCAGCTCGCCCGGCTCGATTGAACGCGTTTAAAAAGTCGCTGCGGAGTTGCAGGAACATCCCCTCGCGGATGGAAAAATTCTTGAATACACCGAAGTTCTCGGTGGGGTTCCTGGGCCCGCGAAGATTGCCGAAGAAGCGGGGCGAAGTGCCCGGCCGCAGCACCACCCCGTCCGGCGTTGTGGGCGGCTCGGCAAACGCCGCGGGATTCAGATATGCCTGCCCGGTCCCCCCAGCGTAATCGAACGGACCGTTTGGCGAAGAAACCTTGAGAGGCACGCCGGTCAATACATCGCCGCGGACGTCTCCGTTGAACCAGTATCCAGCGCCGCTCAATCCGGACTCGATGTACAGCGGATCGCCGGATTGGTAAATCTGTATCCCGGTGACCGTCCATCCGCCGAAGACCTGGTTCACCACGCCGCCGCGGTTCAGGTATTGCCTGCCCTTGCCAAAAGGAAGCTCGTAAATCCAGGTTATCTTCAAAACCTGCGGGTGATCGAAAGCGGCCACCGATTTCTCCAGCTTGCGGTTGTAAACGTCCTGAGAGTTGTTGCCGTAATACAGCGCGCTGTCCGTATTGGTGAGCGTTTTTTGGAACGCATAGCTCACCAGGAAGCTGAGCCCCTTTCCGGTCCGGTGCGTCACCAACAACTGCGCCGCATCATAGTGTGAAGTCCCCCAATTCGGGAACTCCGATGTTACAGCACCACCGGCATACTGCGGAAACGGAAGCAGCGCCTGCGCCACAGTGCCGGTGAACCCGGCGTATGGCAACGGAATGTTGGGATGCTGGCTGATGTCATCCAGAAGCGCATCTCCGAGCGCCAGATACTTCGGGTTGAGCTGGTTCAGGTTGTTGAAGTCCGGCGCGCTGAGCCGCGTCCCTTTGTTTCCCACATAGTTCGCCGACACCGTGGTGCTCTTGGGCAGCAGAAACTGGAAGCCCAGTGTGTAGTTCTGCGCGTATGGCTGGCGGTTGGAGTTTCCGGCGGTATAGACGATCCCGTTGCCGTTGTCCAGGGTCGGGTCGATGGCCGGCAGCGTGTGGGTGTAGGCGGGATAGCCGTTGTCCCAATAAAAGACGGGATCGCGAGTGCTGGTCTGAAAGTTATTCGATCCGTTGTAGCCGTCAATATTCGACAGGCCGAAGTTATTGGCAATGGGAGGCGAGTAATTGATTCCGTAGCCGCCTCGCATTACCATCCATGGTTGAATCTGGTATGCGAATCCAACCCGCGGCCCGAACTCCTTCCAATTGGTGTTCTGGAACGAATCGCGGTGCAGTTGGCTCAGGAAGATCAAAGCCCCGGGGTAGTTACCCGCGCCCGGATTGGGCAAGGTTGGATCCAGGCCCGAGGAGCGATGATCGATTTCATACAACGGCCCGACGATGTCCCAACGCAAGCCCAGATTGAGCGTCAGCTTGCGGCTCACCTTCCAGTCGTCGGTGATATAAAACGCCGGTGTCAACCAGCGTGACTGAGGCAGAACCGGAGAGATGGCTTGCGAGGTTTTGGCGGGAGCGCCGAGCAGGAAACTGGCGAACGAATAGCCGGTCGATTGCAAGTTGCTCGGATCCGCGGTCTGATCGGGACCGAAGGTGAAAGTGCCCGTGGTATTGCCTATGGGGTCCTGATCGTAAAAGTACTTGCGCACCTCCACTCCGAAGCGGATATTGTGCGAGCCGTGTATCCATGTTGTGTCGTTCTGGAAAATGTAGCTGCCGTTCGGCTCGTTGCCGGCGTTGCTGCGGCCTAACTGGGTCAGAGAACCACCCTGCACGGTGGTTCCTATGAAATCAATCTGGGGAAAAGTTGTTTCCGCCACGCCGTTGAGCCCAATTTTACTGGGCCAATCCTGGCCGAACGAAGCCGAGTTGTTGGAGTTCAGCAGCCGGTTATAACCGAAGCCAAAATGGTTCAACCAGTGCGCATTGATGGTCCAGTCTTCCGTCGCTCGCGCGATAATGCCGTGAATCTCCTGCAACGCATAAGGCCCTGTAGCGCTTCCCGGAATCGGCTCATAGGCGTTGCGCGCGCCGTTGTCTCGGTTTCGCTGGTTGGAGTTGACGAACACCGACAGCCGGTGCTTGTCGTTAATCACTTGGTCCAGTTTTCCGCCGTAGGTGTCCAAAGTGAATAGCGGCTGGTTGTCGATGCCTGGATAGTTCCGCAGAAACGTTCCAAAAAGCGGATTCGGAATGGGCGCCTGATTCAGAATCGCCGCCGAAACTTTGCTGATGTCGGACATGGGAATAATGTTGCCCGGAAACGGAGTCCGCACATAGCTGCCATTGGCCAATTGCACCGTGCTATGCGGGTCGTAGATGGCGCCGAAGACCACCGGGTCGCCGGCCGCATTTGTCCCGATTACGGTTCCGGAATTCGGATTGCCCGTGTACGCCGGATTTAGAAGACTCGAAAAATTGCCGTCCTTGAAGTCCGAAGAGGGCAGCGTTTTCAGCGATCCGATGCCTTCACTCTCCGTGCGGGTCCCTTCGTAGCTGAAGAAGAAGAAGGTCTTGTTCTTTCCGTTGTACAGCTTGGGGATGATCACCGGCCCACCGAAAGATCCACCGAAATTGTTCTGCTTGAACACGCTATCGGATTTCGGAATTCCAGTGGCGTTGTTGTCAAACGAATTGGCATTGAGCGCGTTGTTGAACAGGTACTCGTACCCCGTGCCGTGAAATTGATTGGTGCCGGACTTGATGTTGAAGTTGGCCACGGCCGTCAATCCTCCGCCATACTGGGCGCTCAGTGCTCCGGTTTGCAGCGTGAAATCGCTGACGGCGTCGACGCTGGGAGTGTACTCGGCGGTGTCGCCGGCGATGTCCGCGCGACCAATGGACATGCCTTCGATTAGCACTTCGTGCGTAAAGTTAGGGCCGCCGTTGATGGACCCCTGAAAGGAGCAGCCAACCGCGCCCGGCAGGCTGTTATAGATAAAGGCCTGGATCTGGCGTTGACCGCAATCGCTGCTGTCGATCGGCCAGGTCCGGAATTCCTCGGGCGTTACCGAGTACCCGATTTGCGAAGTGGCCGTATCCAGCTGCGTTTCATTGGCATTCACCGTGAGGCTCTGGGTTACATCACCAACTTGCATAGACACGTTCGCCGTAACCACCGCCGCTACTGAAACCAATACCGGCTCCACCACTGCCGTCTTGAATCCCGCGACAGTTACAGTCACCCGATACGTCGACGGCGGCATGTAGGGAATGCGGTAGATGCCGGCCGAGGTGGTGGTGGCCTTAAACTCAGCGCCGTTCGCGGAATCCTTCGCCACCACCTCGGCGTTGGGAATCGCCGCCCCGGTCGGATCCGTGATCAATCCCGTGATCGCCCCGCGTTCTCCTTGCGCGAACAGGACACCCAGAGCCGTCAAGGTCAACACTACCGCTCTTAGAAAGATCTTCATTTCCCCCCCGTCATATCCATCTATATTCGTCGCGACATCTGTATATATATTGGCCAGGCAGTTTGCTGGATTTTGCCTCACCTGGGGTGAACGATTCAAGGGGAATTCACGGTGAACTTACCGTAAGAGTACTCGCCCTATCAGCCTGTTACGCAATCGATACAATTGTCGGCGAGGCCAGGCGCCGGAGTGTTATACTCGCCAGAACGAGGTTGAGCTTACAGTTAACTCACAGCCTGAAATGAAGGAACTAGCCACAACCCGGCAGCCTACGGCTGATTTCCTTACGGACCCTCGGTGGGAACTGGCGCAAAGAATCGCCAACGCTTCCAATTTCCGTAACTGCCCGAAGCTCCGTGCTTTCTTTCTGTATATCTGCGAGAACGCTCTTCTCGGCCGCCTGGAGAACGTTCGTGAACAACCCATCGGAACTCGCGTCTTCGGCCGCGCGCCGGACTACAATCTCAACGAGGATAATATCGTCCGGGTAGAGGCACGCGAACTTCGAAAGCGCCTGGAGACCTATTTCGCCGGAGAAGGACGCAATGAGCCGCTGCTGATCGAGGTTCCCAAAGGCGCCTATGTACCGGTTTTCAAGCTGCGCGAACAGCCGCCTGATGCCGTTGAGCCAGCGACCCGGGCGCACGCCGCGGTTCTCCCAACTGACGCCAAACCCAGGCCGCCCGGCTGGTTGATCCGCGTGCTGCTGGGGAGCCTGGGGGTCCTGATCGCAGCCGTCTTGTGGCTGGGAGTGGAAAACTGGCGGTTGCTCCAGCGATTTGATCCGCAGGTGAGCGCTCACCCAGCCGCTGCCGCGGAGGATTATTCGTTCTATGGCGAGCTGCTGGGCAACTTGGGCGCAACTCCCAACCGTGAAACCCTGCTGGTGCTTACTAATCCCAAAGTAGTGCTCTACTACGGCGCCCCTTCCAATCAACCGATTCCCACTATGCCCGGCCACACCATCCCTGCGCCAAAAGAACTCAAAGGCAAGTTCGATGACGCGCTCAATAACATGGACCAGAACCAACCCTTCCAGTTCTTGCGCGCCACACGCGAAGACTATACCGGCATGGGCGAGGCTGTGGCTGCATTCAACGTCGGAAGGCTCATGCAGACTTTGCAACGCCCGGTTCGTCTCACGCAGGGGCGCTTCCTGAACTGGGACCACGTCCAGAAAGGGGATCTCATTCTGCTCGGCGGCCCGAAGATCAACGACTGGACCTATCACAACCTTTTCAAGTCGAATTTTAATTTCGAAGATCGTGGGATTGAGAACGTGAAGCCGCTCCCGAGTGAGCAGAAGCAGTATATGCCGCACCCAGGGCCGGGGTCTTCGGTCACCGATTACGGCGTCATCCGGATGGCCACTTCACCATACGGTTTCAACATGCTGCTGATGGCCGGCTGCTCCAGCGCGGGCTCCGCCGGCGTAGGCGAGTTTTTCTCCAATCCCGAAAAGATGAAGTCCGTGTACAATCGCATTCGCGCCGCGGCGCCCGGCAAGGCCTTCCCCACGAATTGGGAAGTCTTGGTGCAGGTAAACGTGCGCGACGCCCTGCCTGTGGAAACCGCGGCCATCGCGCTACGCCCGGATCGCGCGGCGCAGTAGCGGGTTTCACCGTTGAAGACGGGGTTGGCAGGCGGAAGCGTCTGCCCCACGGCGAGCCAACGTGGGGCAGGCGCTTTCGCCTGCCAACAACAGCGTTTCATCACCCATGGAAACTCCCTTACGGCTCTTTCCGAACCGCGAGCGCCAGCGACCGGTCCTGCTAACATGGCCATGAGACGGACCATGAAGTTGACCTGCCTGGCATTCGCGGCTGTGTCCTATGCCTTTGCCTCCGACTGTCCGCAAGTGGATCTCGACCGGTTTCACGAACTGGACAAAAAGGCCCAAGTCGAGTTTCGTCACGGCGAGTACGCTCAGTCCGCCGAAGACTTTCGCCAGGCGGCCTGCGTGGCCCCCGACGACGTCCGCGGCTATTACCCGCTGTTCGGTACCGCCATCGGCGCCCTGGCGGCGGGAGATCCGAGCGGCGCCATCGAGCGGCTGAAACAAGCCGATAGCCTCCGTCCCGATTACCCGCTGCCGCTGGCCATGCTGGTAAAGATCAGCTTGCAATCGCCGGATCCGGATCAGGTGAAGGAGTTTCTAAGGCTGGCCGCGGAACGCTTTCCCGGCGCCGGTAAGCTGCACTCCGAGTTTGTCAAAGATCTGCTGCATCAGAATCGGCTGGATCTGGCATTGGCCGAAATTCTGCGATTTGAGCAAACCGGCGTCCAGGATCCCGAGTCCGCACTGACGCTCGCGGTTATCGAAAACAATGCCGGCGCTTTTGGCGACGCCTGCCGGCACGCGCAAGCCATCGAAGAGCAATCGGAACTGCCCGCCGCCGCGAGAGCTTCAGGAGCCACAGTCGCCGGCTTGGCTTACGAAAATCTGAACCAATATACGGAGGCGATTGAGCATCTCCAGCGTGCCACCGAGCTTGCTCCGGAGCGCGAAGATCCATATCTGTACCTGGCGCGCGTGTACGGAAAGAAGCATAACTTCCCGGCCATGGTCGCGATCCTGGAACAGGCCCGGAAACAGATTCATGGTTCGGTGAAGATCGAGCTCGCGCTCGGCAACGGCCTGGTTTCGGTGGAGCGCTACGCTGAGGCCATCCAGATCCTTACCGAGGTGCTGCGAAAGTCGCCGGACGAACTGGAGGCCTATCCAAACCTGGCCGAGGCCTACCGCAATACCGGTGAACCCAAGCTGGCCACCGAAACACTTCGGAAACTCGCACGGCGCAAGCCGGATTACCCCATGCTTCATCTGGTGATCGCGCAATCCTTATCGCAGGAAGATCCCGTTGATTTCGCGGGCGTGTTGGCGGAACTTGATTTAGCCCAAAAGGCTGCTCCCGATGATTACGACGTCTACTATCAGCGCGGAAAAACCTACCTCCGGATGAACGAATTCACCGGCGCCATCGCGAGTTTGCTCCGCGCCATCGAATTGCGGCCAACGGAATCGAGCGCCCACTACCAGCTAGGCCTCGCCTACAGCAAATCGGGACAGGCTGCCCTGGCCGGACGTCAGTTTGAGACCGTGAAATATCTGGAAAGCCAATAGGGACGTTCAGCGCACCGTACAGTGTACCGGCGCGCAGTAATTCATCTCGTACCCGTCTTTGCGCGCGCGGTCGCGCTTGATGGGTTGGCTGCCGGCGTCGTCCGTAGCCCGGCTCATGAGCATGTGCTCGCCTGGCGCGGCGGTCCACAAATACTTCCAGCGCACCCAGGTGAACCGCTTGGCGGGAGCTTCGAACTCAGCCGGCGTCCATGAGCCACCGGCGTCCGCGCTTACCTCCACGCGGCGCACTACGCCCTCGCCCGTCCACGCGAAACCGCGGACCACGTGCCGGCCGGCCAGGAGTTTGGAATGATCCGCCGGCCAAGCGATCGCGGATTTGACCAGGACGCCGGTCAGCCGCGTGACGTTCACCTGGCCGTCCGGGCGTTTGAGCAGACGATTGTAGAGCCTGCTCATGCCGCTTGCTTCGAAATTCGGAGCGGTGTCATTGGATCCGAGAACCACCATCCGCCGCAGCCACTTGACTGAATCCATGCCGTACCAGCCGGGGAACAGCGCGCGTGCCGGAAAGCCGCTGCGCCGCGGCAGGAACTGTCCGTTCAGCCGGAACGCCAACAGGCTTTCCGGTTGCATACATTTTTCCAGGGCCACCACCTGGCAGTAGGGAAGCTCCGGCGAATTCTTCATCAGCTTGCCGGAATCCGCTCCCTCCAGCAGTACCGCTCTCGCGTCGCGCGCAACTCCAGCTTGTTCCAGAAGCCGGGCCAGCGGCACGCCTTCCCAAACCGCATTGCTGGCCGCCGAACCGTCCGGCGGGCTGCCGGCGCACTCCAGCACGGCTTCCAGTACCTTCGTCGGGGATTCGAGAATATCGGGCAGGGTCAACTCGAGTGGATGCTCGACGCGCCCTTCAATCTTGAGACGCCACGAGCTCAACGACAGCTCTGGTTCGCGGAAATGATCGCGCACAAAGCATCGCTCCGCGGGAGTTACCGATCCGGTGACGCCTTCAAGTGGAAAGGTGAAATTCTGCGCGTCCGTGGTGGAGAGCACCTGCCCGGACATGGAACAGACGCCAGGCAGCAGCAGCAATTCTCTGCGGGTCATAAGCTGCGGGGCGCGGATGCACCCGCTTGGGTCTCATTATAAAGCAGGCCCATGCGAACTCCGTTGCGTGCGGCGCGCGACATCTAAAAAACGGTCTTTCCGGCCATCCCCGCGCCGGGTCCAGCGCCAAACAATCCCAGGATCGTTACTGTCAGATCCTTCAACGTCGGATGATCCGCCCGGATGGTCCGGTTGCTCAGCAGCACGCCGGGAACGTCCGCAGCGTTAATGCAATGGTCGCCGATCCAGGCATCGGTGTTGTCCTCCAGAACCGCCTCCGGAACCGCGCCCAGCGCTGTCTGCCAGGAGCCTCGATAGCCGCGGGCGTAGCCGACAATCATGTCCGGTCCAAATTCGGCGCCGGACGCGGGCAGGGTTTCCACCACCTGCTTGGAATTTTCAGGATCCATAAAGCGCACCAGTTCTTCACGCAGTTTGCGCGCGATGGCATCCGCTTCCGCGCCGCGCTTCACGATGCCGTACTTCTCGCGCCCGGCGATGTTCAGGTACAGCCCGTTCAACCCCAGAGCGTAAGCTTGGGTCTTCGACCAATCCACGTTTCCAAAGCCTTCATCGCCGTGCAAGGCATTTCCGCGCAGCGCCAGAAAGCCATGCTGCCAGAGCCAGGTATTTAGATTTACAGCACGGTCGAACGAATTGAAGCCGTGGTCCGACATTACAACGATGTCGGCGTTGGGAAACCGCGTGGCCGCTTCGCCGATGGCGGCGTCCACATTCCGGTAAACATCCAGGAGCTCGCGCTCGTGCTTGCCCCACAGCATATGCGAGTTCTGGTCAATGGAAGAGAAGTAGAAAAACAAGAGACCATCCCGGAAATGATCCAACGAATAGCGCAGCAGTTTCAGCTCGTCGTTTCGCACTAGCGTGCCTTGCTCCAGGAACTCTGGCATGGTCAGAACACCCTGACGATATGCCGCGGTGTCTTCGGCGATCCCTTGCGTATAGAACGGTCCGATATCGCGCGCGACCGTGCGGCTGTAGGAAAAGGGAGCAGAGATCGGCAGGTCGGGCGACCGCGGGTCGATATTCACCGGCGTCAAGTAAAGCGCCAGCGTGGGATGAAGCTGCTTGGCATAGACGCGGAACATGCCTCGGGCGTGGGCCAGCCAGCCCAGCAACGGAAAATCGGCGGGCAGCCACGGGGACCATTCGCCCTGCTTGACGATGGCCAGCGAACCGCCAATAGATAAACGAGCGACGCCCTGATCCGGGTCCACATCGACGATGAGATCCTGTGCGACGTAACGCCGGTCCTTGCGCAGCGAGTTGGGCGGACCCTCCACCGGCAGTATGAATCTTGAACTCTGAGACCCCACTTTCACGATGCGGCCACCCGGCACATCGCGCGTGATTTCCTCCGGATCGTCAGTGTAGAACGTGAAAGTCCCTTGAGTTCCGCGCAAATCCGGCGTGCCCATCCCGGTCAAAGCCAAGCCCACTTCCACCGGCGGAAAGTTGGTGGGCATATGAATTACATCCACCGGGATGTTTTGCTTCGAAAGGATCTGCCAGAATGGCTGCCCCTTGCGCAACGTCTGAACTTCCGCCGACGAGAGCGGAAGGATGTACGGGCCCAGAGGAATTTTGAATCGCGGCTCCACGGTCCGGCTCATTGAGGAGTAGAGCTGAAGAGTGGCGGGATCGCGGTGAACGAAATCGAAGAGGCCATGCCCGGATGGGTCGAGACCAGTGATGAAAGTCGACCAGGCCACCGGGCTTTGGGGAGGAGTGGTAGTTCCAAGGCGCCGGAATCCTCCTGAATCACGCAGACGGCGGACATTCGGCAGCTCGTTCCAATGACGTTCCAGAAAAGCGGGATCCATGCCGTCCACGCCCAGCACGATTACCTGTTTGCCATGCGCTTTCGAGCGATGGCAGGCGCATAGAGCAGCGCAGGCAAGTACCAGGAGGCTCGCGATTTTAGTGCGATGCATCAGTGCTCACGCGCCGGCGTTACTGCAGCGCGATCAACTCCTCACGCACCTTGGGGATAACATCGCGGTAATCCGTGGGCGACGCGATTCGCAGGAATGCCTGAAAGCAACTGCGCGCGCGGGCGCGATCGCCCGCCATCTTGTAAATCAAACCGAGATTCAATTGCGCGTCCACTAAATCGGCATCCAGCGCGATGGCCTTTTCGAAATATCCTCGCGCCGACGCCGCATCCTGCCTTTGAATGGACACCACACCCAATCCGTTATAAGCAGCCGCGTACTCAGGGTCCATGGTCACAATCCATTTGTAGACGCGCTCGGCGTCGTTGAGGCGGCCTTTCTCCAGATACGCCGTCGCCAGATTAGCCTGGCTTTCGAGGTCGGAGGGATTGAGTTGCGCGGCCTTCTCGTACTCAACAATCGCTTCGTCTTTGTTACCGCTGCGAACCAGCAGGTCCGCGATCCTGGAATGCAGCCGGCTGTGCTCGATCCCGTTTCGAAGCGCGGTGCGGTAAAGTTCCAGGGCTTCCGGGTAACGTCCTTCCTTCTCCAACTTCGCGCCGAGTTGATAGTAGATATTCGGATCGCCCGGATCCTGGCTTAGCGCCTGCCGCAACAGGTCGATGCGCCGCGCATCCGGGAGATGGGACTCGGGGGCCTGCGCCAGTTCCAGCAGCTTCAGCACTTCCACGCGATCCTTCGGATCCACTCCCTGGCCAGTCAGATTGTAGGAGCGTCCTGGCCCAGCAAGATAGCCGAGCGATTTCAATTGATCCATGGTGCGTTGGTCAACGGTTGCAGTCTGGACTTTCTCAGCCCCGTCAGTCCCGATTATCGCCTTCAAGTGCGCTTCGAATTTCTGAACCTCCGCGCCGTGGCTTTGGATGACATTTTTGGTTTCACCCGGATCGTCTGAAAGATCGTAGAGTTCCGGCCGAGGCGCGCGGATATACTTCCAGCGATTGGTGCGAATTGCGCGCAGCTCCACCCAGCCCATGTTGATCTTTGGGTACAGCGTCTCGGCATAAGAGACGGCCGTGGCAGCGTCTTTAGACTGGAAAAACGGCGTCAGGCTGGCTCCCTCAACCGCGGCCGGTATTTTCCCGCCCATTAAATCCAGAATTGTCGGGAGAAAATCCACGGTTCGCGCCTGTTGTTTTACTCGCAAGCCGGACGGAACACCGGGGCCCGACAGCGTAAATGCGATCCGCAAAGTAGAGTCGTATAGAAAAACTCCATGAGTGTATTCGCCGTGCTCGCCCAGGCTCTCTCCGTGATCGGAGAGCACCGCGATCAGCGTCTTCGCGGGTGGCGACTTCTCGCGAACTGCAGCGAACAAACGCCCCAGCTCGTGGTCAGCGTAGGCGATCTCGCCATCATAAGGGCGGCCTTCATATTTCTGACGGAATGGAGCGGGCGGTTGGTAGGGCGCATGCGGATCATACACGTGGACCCATAGGAAGAACGGATGGCCTGATTGCGTCGTGTCCAGCCACCGGATGGCCCGATCCACCGTGTCGCCGGCGCGCCGCTCGGCATCTTCCAGAAATTCGTGGCCCTTGCCGGGCTTGGGCATCTGATCGTCGTATACTCGAAAGCCTTGATTCAATCCGAACAGCTTTTTCAAAACAGCGGAACTGATGAACGCCGCGGTATCCCAGCCCTGCTTCTGAAGAATGGTCGCCAGCGTTGTGGATGACGATCCCAGAATGAAGCCGCCGGTGTCCCGCACGTGATGCGTGGGAGGGTTCAGGCCGGTGAAGATGCTGGCATGCGATGGCGCCGTCAGCGGTGTCTGGGTGATGGCATTTTCAAAAAGGACTCCGTCTTTCGCGACGCTATCGATGGCCGGAGTCTCGATCTTCGAATAGCCGTAGCAATGCAAATGATCGGGACGAAGGGTGTCCACCGTGACGACAACCAGATTTAGCGGCCGCAGTGGAGTGGCCTTCTTACTTCCGGACTGATGACAGGATACAAGTAACAAACAGCCGAGGATTGCGCCGGACCGGAAGAATAACATAGCGGGAACTGCCGAAGTCTCCACCAGAATAGCGGTTGTGGGGCAGGATGTCATCCTGCGCGGGGTTGCCAACCCCGCAGTTTGGAGGATGTGGCACAGTGCTCCAGTGTTCGCACTCTTGCGAACACCGGAGTTCAAGGCGTTCACACAAGTGTGAACGCGGCACGCAGGAGTACGCGCGCCACGTCGGTTTTGCAAAGCAACGAAATTGACCCACTGCCGGAAGTTTTGCGCCGATGGAATCGGCGCGCAGGTTAGCAACCTGCCCCACAGGAAGCGTTGTAGAATTGGTCACCATGCGCTTCGCAATCACGGCCCTCCTGCTCCTGGCCGCTGGTTGGATCGCTGCGCAGAACAGCAAAACCGCCCTGGAGGATGGAGTAGAGCGGTTCCAGAAAAGAGATTTTCCCGGAGCGGTACAAGCGTTTCTGAAAGCCGTCGAGGAACACCCCTCCGACACCAGGGCGCTGACCTACCTGGGCATGTCGTACGCGGCGCAGGAGGATTACAAATCCGCGCTCGATCCACTGCGGCGCGCCTGCCAGCTTCGTCCCTCCGAAGAGAACGCCTGCTATTTCCTCGGCCGGACCTGCTACAGTCTGAACCGTTTTGAAGAAGCGCTCGGCGCGTTCCAGAGGGCCTTGCGTAACGCCGGCCGGCCTGGCCGCACTCAGAACGGCATGGCCCTCGCGCTCGAAGCCCTGGGCAAGGATGCCGAAGCCGAACGATCTTACCAGGAAGCCATCCGGCTGAAAGAACAACGCGCCTTGGTTGACTACGGCATGTTTCTGTATAAGCGCGGGCGCGGAACCGACAGCATCGAGATGCTTCGGCGCGCCAATGCACACCCGGAGCTGGAGCGCGTGACAGCGGCCCTGGCGCACGCACCGGGCGCGAATGTCCGAGTTGGCGCGCCTTCCCCAGTCCGGTTCGAAGCGAAAGCGCTGCCTATGGTCTTGAAGAATGGCGCTACCGGAAAAAAATATCTGCCGGAGACAATGACCGGTGGAGTGGCAGCCTTCGATTACAACAACGACGGATGGCCGGATATTTATGTCGTGAACGGGGCCGAGTTGCCTTCCGGCAAGAAAACCGATCCGTCATTTTGGAATCGTCTGTTTCGCAATAACGGCGACGGAACTTTCACCGACGTGACCGAGACCGCTGGCGTTCGAGGCCGCGGCTACTCCATGGGCGTTGCGGCCGGCGACTTTGACAACGACGGTTTCGTGGACCTGTTCGTCACCGGCCTGGACCACAACATCCTCTATCGCAACAAAGGCGACGGGACGTTCGAAGATGTAACTGATCGCGCCGGCCTCGGCGGGAATCATGGCTGGTCCATGTCCGCGGGCTGGTTCGATTACAACAACGACGGACTGCTGGATCTCTTCGTGACGCGCTATGTGGCTTGGAATCCAGCCATCGAAATATATTGCGGCGAAGCGAAGCCGGGATACCGCATGTATTGTCATCCCAAGTATTACCAGCCGCTGGCGAATCTGCTTTATCGCAACCTTGGCAACGGAACATTCCAGGATGTTTCCAGGGAGTCTGGGATTGCCGCGCATGCCGGAAAAGGCCTGGGACTCGCGTTTGGCGACTACGATGGCGACGGGTTTCTGGATGTATTTGTGGCCAACGATGCCGTCCCGAATTTTCTTTTTCACAACAACGGGCATGGCGCGTTTGAAGAGCGCGCCGTCGACGCCGGCGTGGCCTATAATGACGATGGCAAGGCCATCTCCTCCATGGGCGTGGACTTTCGCGATTACGATAACGATGGCCGCGATGATATCGTGGTCACCGCTCTCTCGAACGAAACCTATCCTCTTTATCGAAACCTGGACGGCCGCAGTTTCGCCGACATGACCTACGATAGCCGCATTGGCCCGGCCAGCTTGCCGTGGTCCGGCTGGAGCGCCGGCCTGTTCGATTTCAACAACGATGGTTTCAAGGATGTGTTTGTGGCCAACGGCCACGTGATGGACAATGCCGAGCTTAGCTCCAGCCGCCAATCCCGGCAACCGAATAGCGTCTTTCTGGGCCGCGGGGATGGAACATTTCAGAGCGTCGAGTTACCGGGCGAGGCGTTCCATCGCGGCGCGGCGTTCGCTGATTTTAACCGCGACGGCCGAGTGGACATCGTAGTCACGCGCCTCAACGAAGCGCCCCTTATCTTGTGGAACACCTCCGCTGGAACCGGACACTGGATGGCGTTGTGCCTTCGCGGGACTCGCAGTAATCGCGACGCGATTGGAGCGCGGGTGCATCTGGTGACGGATCAGGGCGAGCAATGGAATCGTGTAACCACCTCGGTTGGATATGCGTCCTCGAGCGACCGTACGGTGCATTTCGGGCTGGGCAGCGCCGAACGGGTGAAGCGGCTGGAAATCGAATGGCCGTCGGGAACGAAGCAGCTTCTGGAGAACCTGCCCGTGGACCGCTATGTCACCATCGAAGAGCCGTGATAGTTTATCTTCGTGTGCGGCTCGGAAACGATGCTTCGTTGGTTGTTACTGAGCCGCGACCGCAAGGGAGCGTTACACAATCATGTTCGTATCTAGAATCCTGCTCGCAGCAGCGCTCGCGGCCAGACTATCCGCTCAAACGGATTGGCCGGTTTACGGCCACGACCCAGGCGGCATGCGTTACTCCCCGCTAAAGCAGATTAACACCGCGAATGTATCCACCCTTCACCACGCCTGGACCTATCACACCGGCGAAATGCTTCAACCGAAAGCGGCGGATGCCCCGCGCGCCGTGGCCTTCGAAACCACGCCGCTGGTAATTGGGAACACTCTGTATTTTTCCACGCCATCGAATCGGGTGATCGCGCTCGATCCGGAAACCGGCCGCAAGATATGGGTCTTCGATCCGCAGGCGAAATGGCGTGGCCAGCGAAGCTCTCGCGCGCATCGTGGCGTGGCGTACTGGCCAGGCGATCAACACACGCCGCCGCGAATCCTGTTTGGCACGCTGGACGGCCGTCTGATCGCGCTGAATGCCAAGACCGGCCGGCCGGTTCCCGGCTTCGGAAAAGAGGGGCAAGTAAATCTGCGCGCTGGAGTGGCGGATGGATTTCCCGCGGCGGTTTATGCGATGACTTCGCCGCCGGCCATTTATGGCGATCTGGTGATTACCGGCGCCGAAGTACCGGAGCGCCCTGGCAGCGGACCAAGCGGGGACATCCGCGCGTGGGATGTGCGCTCGGGCAAGCTGGTGTGGCAGTTTCATACCATCCCTCAGCCCGGAGAACCAGGCCATGATACCTGGGACGGCGACAGTTGGAAGAATCGCACCGGCGTCAACGCGTGGTCCATCATGACCGTGGATGCCGGGCGCGGAATGGTTTTTCTGCCCATCGGCTCGCCCGCTTACGACTTCTATGGCGGCGATCGCAAGGGGCAAAATCTTTATGGCAACTGTCTGGTTTCGCTCGATGCCCGCAGCGGCAAATTGCTTTGGTATTACCAGTTCGTCCATCACGACGTGTGGGATTACGATCCGCCCGCGCCTCCGGCATTGATCACCGTTCGGCGCGGCGGCCGCGACATTCCCGCCGTGGTGGAGGTAACCAAGATGGGACTGGTCTTCATTCTGGATCGTGTCACCGGACAGCCGCTTTACCCGGTAGAGGAACAGCCCGCGCCCAAAAGCGATGTTCCCGGCGAATCCACTTGGCCCACCCAGCCGATCCCGCTGAAACCACCGCCGCTATCGCGCAGCAGCGCGACGCGCGACGACATAACGGATGTCACGCCGGAATCGCATCGTTTCTGCGCCGAACTTTTCGAGCAGCTCGAAAACCACGGGAGATACACGCCCTATGGGCTGAAACCATCGCTGGTATTGCCGGGAACACTAGGAGGCGCGACATGGTCCGGTGTGTCCTTCGATCCGGACCTCGGCTACATTTTCGTGAACACCAACGAGACCGGCGCCGTAGGCTGGATGCAGGAACTCCCGAAGGGGTCGCCGGTCCGTTACGGGCGCACCAGTTCTTCAGGAGAATACGCGCGTTTCTGGGACTCAAATCAGTGGCCGTGCGTGAAGCCCCCCTGGGGGCTGCTGACCGCGGTCGACGTGAACATCGGAGAGATTGCCTGGCGAGTTCCGCTCGGAATCACGGAAGCGCTGGAAGCCAAGGGCATACATCATACCGGTACATCGAACATTGGCGGCGGAATTGCCACCGCGGGCGGGCTGGTATTTATTGCGGCCACCAACGACCATCGCTTCCGTGCTTTCGACTCTCGCACCGGCCGTGAGCTTTGGGCTGCGGAGATCGATGGCAGCGGGCACGCAACACCGATGACCTATCAGGCCCGCAATGGGAAACAATATGTCGTGATCGCGGCCGGCGGCGGAGGGCAATTCGGGAGCCGTCCGGCGGATGCACTAATAGCATTCGCGTTGGACGAAGCAGCTACCGAACCGCGACCGTGAGAAGCTGTGAAAAAATCGGTTCGCAGGCGAAAGCGCCTGCGCCACCTAATCGTAAATCCTTGTGCGTCAACGTGGGGCAGACGCTTCCGTCTGCCAAACCCGCGCGTGTGCCGATTTTTTCACAGCTTTGAGCTGAGCCTGAGGGAGTCGGTGCCTCTATAGGAGAGCCGGCGTGGCCCAGCGGCCCACTGTGGCACAGTGCCCCTGCGGGGCAAACAGTGTCGGTTGCAGTAGAAGGGCGTTCTGCGTTGTAGTATTTTCGATAGCCAATCTCAGAACACTACAGGAGAACGCCATGCAACAGTTTATCGAAAAATATGGCGATCGTATCGTGGGCGTGTTGTCCGGATTCGATCGACTGGTACTGCGAGGTTCACCGCGCAGACTGGATATCAGCTACTGGGACCCAGCCCGGCAGGTGATGGTGGCCAAGGGAATGGAAGAATTCCTGTGGCAGAATGGAGTTCTTTTCAAACATTACGGCGACTACTTGAAGAAGACCAGTGAGCGGGTGAAGAAGGCCTCTACCAGGGCCTTTAGCGAAGCTGGACTGCCGGTCATTTACGTGCGAGAGGCAGGCGTGGACAAGGACGAATATGCGCGGCGGGTGGCTGCTGAGCGGGGCATCCGTACCGGGCCGGTATGTGTGCTGAGCGTGCTGGAGCCGTGTCCGACGTTCGAATATGTGCAGTCGAAAATCGTACGGCGGAAGCGGCCCTGCCATGTGCTTTATCACTATGGACGGGACGAGAGGCTGGGGTGGATGTACGCGCGGATTCAGACCTGGTTCCCCTTCCACATCCAGATCGGCATCAACGGGCGGGAATGGCTAGCCCAGCAGATGCGGCAAGCGGGGTTAGCGTTCCAACAGGAGAAAAACTGCTTTACGCGGATCGCCGATTTTCAACGCGCGCAGGAGTTGCTGAACCAGCAACTGCAAACCGATTGGGTGGCCCTGCTCACAGACTTCGCGCAGCGGCTGAACCCCCTCCACGAAGAGATTTTCGCAAAGTATCCAACGCCGTATTACTGGACCTGTTATCAAAGCGAATGGGCCACCGACATCGTATTCAATAGTGGGGAAGCGCTGCAGAGATTGATGCCGGCCTTCATCGCCCATGGCCTGCTAAGCTACCACAGCAACGACGTTCTGCGGTTCTTTGGGAAGCGAACCACGAAAGCCGGCCAGATCCCGCGCAACTTTCATGGCGAACTGCAGACCAGTTGCAGGCAATATCAGGAAGGCGAGCGTATCAAGTTCTGGATGGACGGCAACTCCACCAAGACCTACAGCAAGGTGATCCTGGCCGAGGCGGGGGTGTTGAGGGCGGCGGAAACGACCATTAACAATGTCGACGTCTTTCGCACCTATCGGCCCAAGGAGGGCGGCCCCGACGATGAGCTCGAGTGGCGCAAGATGCGGAAAGGGGTGGCCGACTTGCACCGCCGAGCAGAGGTATCGCAGCAGACCAACAATCGGCTCATCGACGCTTTGGCCAGCGTCGATGACAGCCGCAGATTGGAGGAACTGATCGCCGGCATCCAAAAGCCGGTGAAGTGGCAAGGGCGGCGCGTACGGGCCTTGCGGCCATTCGCTGACGACCGGCCTTTGCTGGAGGCGATCAACGACGGCGACTTCTTGCTGAATGGATTCCGCAACCGCGACCTGCAGGCCATTCTGTACGACACTCCCGCGTATTTGGCCGACGAGAAACGTCGTCGTTCCGCCGCCATCAGCCGACGGCTTCGGATGCTGCGAGCGCATGGCGTAATCCGGAAAGTCCCGCATACCCATCGCTACCACGTCAGTCCCCATGCCCGTACCTTGCTGGTAGCCATCCTCACGGCGGCGCGAACCACACTCAACCAAGTCAACCAGTTGAGGAGTGCGGCTTGAAAAATCGTCGCCACACGCGAAGATTCTTATCGTTAGCAATGCACGCACTCGTGCGTGCCGTGTTCGCACTCCTGCGAACACCAGATAAGTTCAAGGCGCTCACACGCGTGTGAACGCGGCACGCACGAATGCCTGCGCCTCGTTGCGACCGTCGATCTGAATATTACCGATGTGCTAGGTTTTACTCAATCGTGCCGCGTTGCCGCTATCCTCTGCCACCTCTAATCGACACCACCCTCCTCATTTCCACTATAGACAACACTCGCGGACGTTTCGATTCAGATCCAGCAAGGTGCACTTCGCTGAGCGCAGTGCCGCTCTTTGTCCGGCATCGTAAATCAATGCCATCATGCCGTCTGCCGCTCCGTCGCCGTGGTTTAGCCTTGATTCCAGTCACTTCCGATTTTCCGTACGAAATACACTTTCCGGTAGTGACATATCCTGAAAACCGGATATTTGATATCAAGTCATTTGTTTTCTGTTAGAAAATCCTGTATTCTCATAGAGAGTTACAGTCCTACGGGGTGGCATCTGAAGTGCTACGCAGGAAGCACGGGAAAGGTGTAAGTAGTATCACTCTGCCCGCAGAGGGGCTTCAAGGGAAACGAGCGCTTTGAGGGATCTCAAGACCCAGTTTGTCAGCGCGCTGCTGTTCGTCCTCACGGTGGCTGCGGTGTGCTGCGCCATCATCAACTTTCGCCAGCAGAGTCTCTATACCTTGCCTGACGACGGTGTGGTGTGGGTGGACCGCACTGATGCGGCCGGGCAAAACTCCGTCGTGGCGCTCCATGTTGTCCCTTCCGGTGAGGCGGATAAGGCCGGGATACGAGCCGGCGACGCCCTATTCCTGTTGGATGGCATGCCCATCCACAAAGCCACCGATGTCTCACAAGCTCTGGCACGGGTGGGCGCCTGGCGCAAAGTAGAATACCTGGTGCGGCGCGGTAGCGTCCAGCTTCCGGCGGAGGTGATCGTAGGCGAAAGCATTGTCGATCGGGCGGTCTACTACACCTACTTGGTCGGTCTGGCCTATCTGCTGGTCGGGTTATTTGTCTACTACCGCCGCGTCAGCGCGCCACGCTCGGTGCATTTTTACGTACTCTGCCTGGCTTCGTTTGTGTTTTATTGCTTCCATTACACCGGGAAGCTGAATGCCTTCGACCAGGTGATCTACTTCGGCAACGTAGCCGCGGGTATCCTGGCCCCGACTATCTTTCTGCACTTCTGCCTGGTTTTTCCGGACCGTCCGAAATGGCTGTCCCGCCGCGGGTCCCTGGCGTTGTTGTATGTCCCCGGTTTCATTCTGCTGACCGTCTACGCATTGGTAGCCAAGGGGATGTTGCAGGTTGCGGTTTCCTCCATTGAAGTCAACTGGTTCCTGGACCGGTTGTGCATGCTGTACCTGACCGTCGGCTATCTCGCGGGCGTGGCCGCGCTGTGGTTGAAATCGTCCGACGCCGACGATCCGCTCGTCGGCAGGCAGCTCAAGTACCTGCGCAACGGAGCGCTGTTCGGCGTGGTTCCGTTCACGTTGATCTACGGGCTTCCCTATGTTCTTGGTTCGCTGCCTGGCCATTACGAGAAGATGGCGGTTCTCTCGCTGATTCTGATTCCTGTCACCTGGGCCTACGCCATCCTACGCTACCGCCTGATGGACGTGGACATCATCTTCCAGCAGGGCTATGTTTATACGCTGGCCACGCTGGTGGTCTTGGGAGTGTTTTACGGCCTGATCTTTTCTTTCGCCCGGCCTGAAGATCTGAGCCCGGCCGCCGTGGTGGGCCTGATCGTATTCGCAACATTCATTTTCCAACCCATCCGCGATTGGTTGCAGGAACAGCTGGACCGCTATTTTTTCTACAAAGACCGCTATGATTACCGGCGCACCCTGATTGAATTCGCCAAGGAACTGAGTTCGGAAACTAATCTCGATGAGATGCTGCGCTCCGCGGCGGACCGCTTGGTCCACACGCTCTCCATCCAACACGTCGCGTTTTTCCTGGCCGGCGATTCTGACGACCAGTTTCATCTGCACATGACCATGGGCAATCGCAAGGATCGCGGCCAGAAACAACCCTTGGCGGAGCTGGATTTGAGTTTCCTCAGCTCCCATCCGGGCAAGCCCTATTTGTTTTTTGAGCGCACCCGGCATTTGTTGGACGTGGTTTCGCATGAGTGGCCGGCGTCGGTCCGGAGCACTATCTCAGAGCTCGACTTGACCTACTATTTTGCCTGCACCGTGCGCGGGCGAACCATCGCTTATCTGGCCTTGAGCCGCACCGACAAAGGCGATTTTCTTTCGAGCGATGACGTGGAACTGCTTATCACCCTGGCCGGCTACGTCAGCATCGCAGTGGAAAACACCCGCTTGTACCGCTCCCTGCAGCACAAAGTGGAAGAGTACGAGCGGCTGAAGGAATTCAGCGAAAACATAGTCGAATCCATCAACGTCGGCATTCTGGCGGCGGATCTGGACGACCGCGTAGGCAGCTGGAATACGCAGATCGAGCGGCTCACCGGCATTTCGCGCCAGGATGCCGTGGGACGCCGGTTAGCCGACCTGTTCCCGGCCGATCTCTGCGAGCGGCTTGAGCAGGTTCGCGGCGATGCCGGCGTTCGCAACATCTACAAATTCGTGCTGCGCGCTTCGAGCGCGGCGGCCAACGGAAATGGCCACGCCCACACTTTGAACATTGCCGTTGCTCCGCTGGTGTCCAAAGATCTGGAGCAGATTGGACGGCTGATCATTTTCGACGACATTACCGACCGCGATGAGCTGGAGCGGCGCTTGGTGCAGGCGGATAAGCTAAGCTCCATCGGCTTGCTGGCCGCCGGCGTAGCCCACGAAGTGAACACGCCGCTGGCCGTCATCTCCACATATGCGCAGATGCTGGCCAAACAGATTTCCGGCGACGAGCAGAAGTTCAAGCTGCTCGACAAAATCGCCAAGCAGACCTTCCGCGCCAGCGAGATCGTCAATTCGCTGCTCAGTTTTTCGCGGACCTCGCCCACCGAATTCGTGGAAGTGGATTTGAACAAAGTGATTCGCGAGACTTTGACGCTGATCGAACACCAGCTGCAGACGGCGGCCATCGAAGTGAAGTTGACGCTCGAATCCGGCCTGCCGGGCGTGAAGGCGAATTCGGGCAAGCTTCAACAAGTATTTCTGAATCTGTTCCTGAACGCGCGGGATGCCATGGAATCCGGCGGCACGCTTTCGGTCCGCACCTGGAACGAAGAAGGGTTCGCGCGCATCGAAGTAGCTGATAGCGGGCAGGGCATACCGCCCGAGCATTTGGAGCGCATCTACGATCCTTTTTTTACTACCAAAGGTTCCCGGAAAGGAACTGGCCTGGGCCTCTCGGTGACCTACGGCATCGTGCGCGAGCACGGCGGCACAATTGGCGTCGAGAGCCGTCCCGGAGCGGGCGCCCGCTTCCACGTCGAGCTTCCTCTGGCCAGGAAGCCCGTGCATGCCTGAGCAACTCCCCGCGGATGACTTCGCGTCCGCGCCTCGCCCAGCCCGCATTTTAGTGATTGACGACGAAGCGGAGATTCGCGAAAGCCTGGCCACGCTGCTGGAACTGGAAGGCTACCACGTGGATTTGGCGGCCAACGCCACCGAAGGCCTGCGCAAAGCCGAAGCCGGCAGCTACGATCTTATTCTGCTGGATCTCATGATGCCGGACCGCTCCGGCATGGAAGTGCTCAAGGATTTTCGGGATCGTGACTCGGAAACCCCCATTTTCATGATTACCGCCTACGGTTCGGTGGAAGTGGCCGTGGACGCGCTCAAGAGCGGCGCCAACGATTATTTTTCCAAGCCCTGGGATAACGAAAAGCTGCTCATCGAGATCGATCGCATGATCGCCTCCAGCCGCCTGGCCCGCGAGAATATCCAGCTCAAGCGCGCTCTCAAACAGCAGTACGCCTTTCCGAACATCATCGGCAAGAGCGATCGCATGCTGCGCATTCTCGATCTGGTCACGCAAGTTGCGCCCAGCCGCGCCACTATCCTGATCACGGGCGAAACCGGAACCGGCAAGGAATTGATCGCCAAAGCCATCCACGCCCACTCCGCGCGGTCCAACCAGTTGTTTGTTCCTGTCAATAGCGGATCGGTGCCGGCGGACCTCATGGAATCCGCGCTCTTCGGCCACATCAAGGGCGCGTTCACCAGCGCCATCGCCGCGCAAAAGGGCTATTTCGAAATCGCCAACCAGGGCACCATCTTTTTCGACGAAATTGGGACCATCAGTCCCGAAACCCAGGCCAAGCTGCTGCGGGTGATCCAGGAACGCGAGTTTATGCCGGTTGGATCCACCGAGACCATCAAGGTGGATGTGCGCATCATCGCCGCCACCAATGCCGATCTGAAAAGACTGGTGGAGGAAGGAAGATTCCGCGAGGATCTCTATTACCGTCTCAACGTCATCAACCTGGTGCTCCCGCCGCTTCGTGAGCGTAAGGAAGATATCCCGCGCCTGGTGGATTTCTTCTTCACCAAATACAGCCGCGAAAACGAGAAGTTCCTGGATGCCGAGCAGAAAAGCCGCCTGCATTTCGAGCCGGACGCCATGCAACTGATGATGGACTATAACTGGCCCGGCAATGTCCGCGAGCTGGAAAATGCCGTGGAGCGCGCCGTTGTTCTGGCTTCCGACGCCACCGTCTCCGTTGACGTCCTGCCGGATTCCATTCTGCAGGCCGGCGGCATCCGCATCCGCCGCGATGAAAGCGGCACCCTGCCGGCCGACGCCTCGTTGTTTGAAATCGTGGCGGATTTCGAACGCCGCAAAATCATCGAGACCCTGGAAACCGTCAACTGGAGCCAGACCGAGGCCGCCGAAAAACTGAGCATTCCCCTCTCAACGCTCAACCAGAAGATCAAACGGTTGAACATTGATGTCAGGCGCAAAGGCGCGGCGTAAGCCGCTGGGACTAGGGGCTGGGGGCTAGGGACTCGTGAAGTAGTGCAGCGCATTGCACCAGTCCCGAGCCCCGAGCCCCATCGGTAAATGTAATTTGAATTACATTTACCGAGCTTGACACTGCTCAGTCACATGAAGTATCCTTAGCCTTCGTTCAGTCATTGGTACTCTCCGGCCTACGGCCCACCGCGTCTGTAGTTTTTCTGGGCCGCGCCGAATTAAATCTAAGGGAGATTCAGTGCCGCATCAGCCTTATTTTGTGCTTGTGCTGGCGCATTCGCTCCATGGGCGGTTGCGTCGAGTTCATATCCCGCACAAAGTCATATACGCCGCTTTCATCCTAGCCTTGATAGGCTGTTTCTCGGTATTTGGGTTCTTATCCAGTTACGCGAGAATGACCTGGAAGGTGGCCAACTATAATTCGCTGCGCCAGGAAGTGGATTCTCTGCGCGCTAAGTACCAGGAGCTTCAGAAGGTTACCAACCAGAAAAACGAGCAGTTGGCGACGCTGGAGACTTTCGCCAGCGAAGTTTCAGTGGCCTACGGATTGAAAAGCAAGCCCGAGACTTCCACCGATATCGCCAGCGGCGCGCCGCTTGCGCCCACCTTCCGCGAGTCGCTGGGCGAGTACAACTTCCTGCAGTCGGCTTCCATCTCGAAGCTATACCGCAACTACCCCAAACAGTGGCAAACCAACGTCCGCCCCAGCCTGTGGCCGGTGGAAGGCCGGTTGATGAGTCCATTCGGAGGACGGACCGATCCGTTCTCGGGGGAAGGCGCCATTCATACCGGAGTTGACCTGCAGGCCCCGCAAGGGACGCCGGTACATGCCGCGGCCGACGGAATCGTAGTCCACGCCGAATTTAGCGGCGGCTACGGCCGCCTGGTGATTGTCGATCACGGCAATGGACTGCAGACCTACTATGGCCATCTCTCGCGCTTTGAAGTGGTCACCGGACAGGAGATTCGCCGTGGAGACATTCTTGGCCTATCCGGCAGCAGTGGCCGAGTGACCTCGCCCCACCTGCATTACGAAGTGCGCATGGGCGGAACGCCGGTCAATCCGTATCCATACCTGGCCAAATCGGCTCTTTCGCTACCGAAGCACGGTGGCCGCGACCTGCCGTTCTAAAAATTCTTAGCCGCAGATGAACGCTGATAAACGCCGATAGGAAATTTTCTTATCCGCGTTTATCGGCGTTCATCTGCGGCCCATTCACTCATGCCGCAGCGCGCTGAACGGATCAACCCGGCTGGCTCTGAGCGCGGGGACCCACACCGCAGCCAACGCCACACCGCTCAACACCAGCGGGACCAGCACGAACGCCACCGGATCCAGCGTCTTCACTCCGAATAAAAAACTGGCGATAAAGCGGGTCAGCCCAACGGCTCCCGCCAGCCCAATGGCCACTCCCACCAGCGCCAGCCGCATGCCTTCGCGAACCACCATGTTCCGCACCTCGCTCGATTGCGCGCCCAGCGCCATCCGTATTCCGATTTCATGGGTCCGCTGCTGGACATGATAGGCCATCAGTCCATAGATGCCCATCGCCGCCAGCAGCAGCGCCAGGGCGGCGAAAATGCTCATCAGCAGCATGTTGAATTTGGTCCTGGCGGTGGATTTCAGAAGGATTTCGCGCATCGATCGGACCGGTGGAACCGGCATGCCACCGGTCCCTTTCCGCACTTCGCTCTGAATGGCGGAATCCAGGCCGCGCGATTCGCCGCGCGTGCGCACCACCACCCAGCTGCTGGTGGCGCGCCCATTGGGACGCTGGGCCAGCGGCACAAACACAGCGGGCGCGGGATCGTCGCGGAGCGAATCGTCATGAACGTCGCGAACGATTCCGACAATACGGCGCGGCGGCTCCTCAAAATTTTGGCCCAGCCCTTTTCCAATCACCAGTTGATCGCTGAGCGGATCGCCGCTGGGCCAGAGTTGCCGTGCCAGGGTTTGATTGACCAGCGCCACAGCCGCGGCATCCCGCCGGTCGCCCTCCCTGAATAGCCGTCCGCGAATCAAGGGGATCTTCAAAACGTCGAAATAGCCGGGCGAAACCGTCATCCATCGGGCGTAGCCATGCGCCAGGCCGATCAATGGCCGGCCCACAACGGTGATGGTCAGGCTATTGAAATTGCCTTCCAGCGGCAACAATCCGGTGAAGGCCGCGTCTTCCACTCCAGACAGAGCGTCCACGCGGCGCAACACGTCGTCGGCGATCTTATCCACGCCAGCCGCTTTCGTGAATTTTGGGTCTAGCGTGGCCTGCGTGGTAACAACCCCCTGCGGATCGAAGCCCGGATTTACCGAGTCGAGCGCAATCAGGGAACGGATCAACAGCGCCGCGCCGATCAATAACAGAATGGCCAGGCTCACTTCGCTGACCGCAAAAATTGAGCGCGCTTTATTTTGGCCGAATCCACTGCCGCCGCGCCCTCCGGCTTCTTTCAGGCTGGAGTTCAAATCGGTACGCGAGGCCTGCACGGCCGGAATCAATCCGAACAGAATGCCCGTAGCGAATGCCGTCAACACCGTGAATGCCAGCACGCGCCAATCCACGCCGACGTTCGCGCCGTTCAATCCGAGACGCGGAATATTGACCGCGTTCATGGCCAGCAGCAGGCGGATGCCCGCGGCTCCGATGGCCAAACCCCCAACCGCGCCGGCCGCGGAGAGCAATAAACTTTCGGTAAGCAGTTGGCGGACGATTCTGAATCGTGAGGCGCCCACCGCTACGCGAATGGCCATCTCCCGGCTTCGTCCCACGGCCCGGATCAATAGCAGATTCGCCACGTTCGAGCAGGCGATCAGCAGCACCAGGCTGACCGCGCCGGCCAGAGTATCGAGCGTTAAACGAACATCTTTCACCAGAAAATCCTGCATCGGCTGAACGCTGAACACGTCTCCGCGGCTGGTGGAGAGACCATTGGGATATTTGCGCCGGAACTCCTGGGTGGTGCCCTGCAGCCGGGCGTTGGCCATGCCCAGCGTGACACCGGGCTTCAGGCGTCCGGCCGACTGGAAGTAATGCACCTGATTATCGCTGGCCGGATCGATTTGAAACGGCATCCAGACATCGGGCGGCTCTTCGCTTTCGAATCGCTGGCCTTCCGCCAGGATGCCCACCACCTGATAAGATTCGTCGTCGAGTGAAATAAGCTTGCCGATTATTCCGGCATCGCCGCCGAAAGCCCTTTTCCAAAATTCGTTGCCGAGGACCACCACTTTGGCGCCTTGGGGACGTTCTTCTTCCGGCGTAAAGCCGCGCCCCCGCGTAAGAGCCAGGCCGAAGAGCCGAAAGTAGTCGATGGTGACCGCCATCAGGCGCACCCGCTGTGGCTGTTCGACGGCCGTCAGGATGGACGAACCTCTGTGGTAGCCGGACACGTCCTCAAAAACACCGGTTTCCTGGCGCCACAAATTGAACTTGATATCGGAGGCATAGTCGCTAGCGGTTGCGCCCTGGCTGGTGGACAGGAAAACCACCATTTGTTCGGGCCGAGGCGCGGAGATCGGCTTCAGCAACACCGTGTTTACTACGGAGAACGTTGCCACCGCCGCTCCGATTCCCAGCGCCAGCGCCGCCACGGCCGTGAGCGTGAAGCCGGGATTCCGGCGAAACATGCGCAGCGAGTGTTTGAAATCCTTGCCCAGAGATTCCATCGCCAAGCCAGTATAGCTCTTGAGGGGTGGCGCAGGCGCTTTCGCCTGCGAACCGTGGTGTAAGCGTGGTGTAAGCTAGGTATTTGTTTCCAACTCAGCTTATGCGCACTCTTCTATACTTCGCGGTTCTGCCTGCTCTGTGGGCCCAGGTCGACGTTCTCACCGCCAACTACGATAACAATCGCACCAACGCCAATCTGGGCGAGTTCGTGCTGAACAAAAGTAATGTTAACCCCACCCAGTTTGGCCAGCTTTATTCATTGGCTGTGGATGGCCAGGTGTACGCCCAACCGCTCTATTTGCGGGGCGTCAACATCGGCGGCGAAACGCACAACGTTCTGTTCGTGGCCACCATGAACAACAGCGTCTACGCGTTCGATGCCGACGCCACCGCGAGCACCGCGCCCCTTTGGCATCGCAACCTCGGGCAACCCGTGGACCCCAATGATTTTTCCGAGGTGGGCTTCTCTTATACCGACATCCTGAACCAAATCGGGATTCTCGGGACACCGGTGATCGATCCCAGCAGCAACACCATTTACCTGGTTCATTACACCTTCACCAGCAGCTCCACTGGAAACGTATATGCGTACTATTTGCACGCGCTCGACCTGGCCACCGGCGCGGATAAATTCAACGGTCCAGTTCAGATACAGGCCACCGTTGCCGGCTCCGGATGGGCCGGCCTCGACGTGACCGTGGATAATCAGCTTTCCTTTGCCCCCGGTGAACACTTGCAGCGTCCAGGCCTGCTGCTGCTGAATGGGACGGTGTACATCGCCTTCGGGTCCCATGGCGACATAGGGCCATGGCATGGATGGTTACTGGGTTATGACGCGGCCACTCTTCAACAGACTGCCGTTTTCAACACCACGCCGGACAACGCCGGTGGCGCATCCATCTGGCAAGGCGGCAAAGGGATAGCCGCCGATAGCGCCGGCAATATTTATGTTTCCACCGGCAACGGCACCCAGGACGGCGTGCAGGCCTGGGGTGAATCCGTCATACGCATCAGCACCCAAAGTGGACTAAACGCGGTGGACTTCTTCGCTCCCTCGGAGTGGGACATCCTCAACGATAGCGATACGGACTTTGGCGCCAGCGGCCCCGTTCTCATTCCAGGAACCAATCTGGTGTACGCCATCGGGAAAGAGGGCGTCCTGTTTCTGCTGGATCAGGCGAACCTGGGACACCAGGTTACTGGAAACAAACAAGTGCTCCAAAGCTTTGAGGCCGGCAATCCCACGCTCACCCTGGCCCAGGAGGAAACCAGTTGGCTGGTATTCAACACAGCATTTTGGGACAACATCGCCGGACAGATTCTGTATGTGTGGCCGCAGGGTCAGCCGCTCCGTTCGTATCTGATGCAGAACGGCGTCTTCCAGGTCACGCCCTTGTCCACCAACATCGGCGCAAAGAGCGCCCTGCCTTTTTCAGGCATGACCATATCCGCCTATGGCAGCGTTGCTGACACCGGCATCCTGTGGATCACTTCGCTGAGCGCAAACCCCCTGCCCGGGCCCGGAACTTTGCACGCCTTCGACGCCATGGATATTTCAAAGGAACTGTGGAACTCCGATATGAGCGGCAATCGCGATACGCTGGGCAGCTTCTCAAAATTCGCCAATCCAACTGTCGCCAACGGCAAGGTGTTTACGCCCACCGCTTCGCGCGAGATCGTAGTCTATGGACTGTTGCCGGGCTCGCCCGGAATTGCATCGGTGGTGAATGGCGCCAGTTACGCGAGCGGCGGCGTGGCTCCCGGCGAGCTGGTCACTATTTTCGGAACCGGTATCGGTCCGGCATTGCCCCAGTTTCCCACCGGCGTCATCGCCGCCAACAAGGTGGGGACCTCTCTCGGCAACTTCCAGGTTACCTTCGCCGGCACACCCGCTCCACTGCTCTACGGGTCCACCGGGCAGATCAACGCCGTGGTTCCCTTCGAAGTAGCGGGGCTGGCGTCGGTCCAAATGGCCATCACCGGACCGAACGGCGTAGGTTTCGATACCACATTGCCCATAGCCGCGGCGAATCCCGCCATCTTTTCCGCAAATTCTTCGGGCACCGGTCAGGGCGCGATTCTGAACTTTGACCTTTCCAACAATTCCGCCTCCAACCCCGCCGCTCGCGGATCGGAAGTGGTGCTCTACGCCACCGGCACTGGTGTTCTGAAACCGGCGGAGGAAGATGGCGTGCTGGCTCCGTCGAAGAATCCTCCACAGATTTCGCAGCCGGTTACGGTCATCATCGGCGGCCAGAGCGCCACCGTAATGTATCAGGGTGCGGCGCCCGGCCTTGTCGCCGGAGTGAGCGAGATCAACGCGGTGATACCGGCCGGCGTCACGCCAGGATCGGCCGTCCCCGTGACCATCACTGTGGGTGGAGTGCCATCGCAGAACACCGTAACCATGGCCGTGAAGTAAAAGCGCGAAGTGGGGCGGACCCCCTGGTCCGCAGCCGACGCCCGCGTCGGCCTGGGGGCCCTTGGAATAAAACCGAAGAGCGGGTCCAGGGGGTCCGCCCTACTACGGCTGCGCGTGATCCACGAACATCTGCTGCTGCGCCGATTCCTGCCTTCGCCGCAGCGCGCTCAACTTATTCAACCCGTCGATATAGGCGCGTGCGCTGGCTTCGATAACGTCGGTGGAAGCGCCCCGGCCGATCACCTTCGTCTCGCCCTGCTGCAGGTGCACCGTCGCCTCGCCCAGCGCTTCCGTGCCGCTGGTGACGGAGCGTATGTCGTAACTCACCAGCTCGGCCGGATTGTTCGTAGCCGCGCCGATCGCCTTGTAGACCGCGTCCACCGGTCCATCGCCAATGGATGCGGCTTTGCGCGTCTCCGCCTCGCCGTCGCGGCCCGGAACTCGCAGGCAAACCGTGGCCGTCGGGATGGTGGATGTTCCGCTGTCGATGTGCAGGTATTCGATGCGATATGTTTCTTCCGCCGGATGCAGCTCGTCGTGCACAATCGCGATCAGATCTTCGTCGTACACTTCCTGCTTCTTGTCCGCGACAAGTAAGAAGCGCTGGTAAGCCTGATCCAGCTCCTCCTTGGAGAGGTTGTAGCGCAGCTTCTCCAGCCGGTCGCGCAATCCGGCGCGGCCCGTGCGGGCGGTCAGCACCACGTGGCTTTTCTCGAAACCAACGTCCTCCGGAAGCATAATCTCGTACGTCTGGCGATCTTTCAAAACGCCATCCACGTGGATTCCGGAGCTATGCGCGAAAGCGTTCGACCCCACTACGGCTTTATTTGGTGGAACCGGGATGCCCAGCATATCGGCCACCATGCGGCTGGTGCGCCGGAATTCATGAGCGTCAATCGCGGTATCCAATCCGAAATAATCGCGGCGCGTGCGCAGCGCCATCACAATCTCTTCGAGCGACGCGTTGCCCGCCCTTTCGCCGATGCCGTTGATGGTGCCTTCCACCTGGCGCGCGCCGTTTTGGACGCCTGCCAGGCTATTCGAAACAGCCAGTCCCAGATCGTCGTGGCAGTGGACGCTGACGGTCACCCGGTCAATGTTCGAAACCTTGGCGAGCACCGAACGAATCAGCGCCCCGTATTGCTCCGGAACCGTGTAGCCGGTTGTGTCGGGGATGTTCACAACAGTCGCGCCGGCTGCGATCACTGCTTCGATCATCTCGCACAGATAATCCAGATCGGAGCGGCCGGCGTCCTCGGTGTAAAACTGCACATCATCTACATATGTCTTTGCTAGATGCACGGCCTCGACGGCCAGGCGCAAAATGGTGACGCGTTTTTCGGCCAGCGTGCGGCCATAGCGTTCGTCGCGAAACTTGCCTAACACATGGATGTCCGAAGCTCCAATGCCGGTGTGGATGCGCGGACGCCGCGCTTTGGCCAGCGCTTTACCGCAAGCGTGGATATCTTCCGGCACCACGCGCGAGAGCGCGCAGATGATGGGACCTTCAATCTCTTCGGCGATCTGCCGGACCGCCTCAAAATCCTCCGGCGAGGAGTTGGGATAACCGGCTTCGATGATGTCTACATTCAGCCGCGCCAGCTGCCTGGCGAGCTTCACCTTTTCGCGGCTACCCAGCCGCGTTCCCGCCGCCTGTTCGCCATCCCGCAACGTGGTGTCGAATACTTGAACGCTCTTAGACAACATTGTTTGAAGTGGGGCAGGCGCTTTCGCCTGCCAACTCCCTAGTGATTCTCAAAAAAATGCGCAATCTTCTTGCCGGCGTCCTCAGTATAGTAAACGGTCACCTTCGCCGATTTTTCTGCGCCCTTGCCCGCGTCTACCGCCGCCCGATCCGCCAGTTTGAAAGTATGCTCGGTACCGTCAGCCGTTTTCACCACCAGCTTCTTACTCCCGCGATCCAGCGTTGAAACGGTGCCGTCCACGGTCTTCATTCCACCTTTGCCCACTTTGTCCACTTCGACGGCCGTCTTCTCACTTCCCTTGGCCGTGTAATGCGCCACCACTTCGCTACCCTCTTTTACGCCATGAAATGTATCCTTGGCCGTGGCGTCCGTTCCGTGCACGGCAGTCTTGCTGACGAACTTCATCGTATGCTCGGTACCATCGGCCGTCTTCACGACGATGGTCTTAGTAGCGCCGTCCACCTTAGTGACCGTGCCATGGACGGCTGTAACCACGTCCGTGTCAGCCCAGGCCAATGTGGCCAGCAGCGCCGCAATAACCAGTGTCTTCATATTGCCTCCCTTGATCTAGACATTCTACCGTTCCTTGTGACGCTTCAGGAACTGTCACAACAGCGGCGTTCCAAGGTCCGGGCCAGCCTTATTCTGGAACCGCTATGAACACTTCCAGATTAGTCGCAGGGCTTTTGGTTCCGGCAATGTTGTCTTTAGCCGCCGAGCCAGTTCAATGGAAAGATCTCCCCAAGAAGATTGGACACGGCAAGATGCGATCCGACGGGCGGGAAGACCGCGAGTATAGTGTTGTGACCAAGGATGGCGTGGTCCACAAGGGCTACGCGCTTACCTTCAGCTCGATCGGCGTCAAGGTAGAAGCCTCCGGTTCGTTCATTCCCCGCGAACAGGTGACGGAAATCCGGATTCACCGGGATCGAAAATTGTGGGACGCGCTGATCGCGCCATCCGGCCCACTGCTGAAACCACTGGTTGGTGGGGACGACGAAGACGGACGCATCCTATTCACGTGGCCCCTGCTCCTGCCGGCGATTCCGGTAGCCCTGGCCGTCGATGTAGCGGCCGCGCCCCTCGTTCTCCCCATTGAAGGCATCAAGCATCTTCTGCCCGACAAGGTCTTTAAAGTCGCACCCTAGCAGCGTGCGCCCCTACGGCTTCGGATGCCGCGCGAAGAAATCCCACAGCAGGCTGGTGGCCGGAACATCGTTACGACTGAACCGCGTCCCGGGCCAGATATGATGGCCGCCAGGGATCGCGTACACCGCCACGCCGGCGCCGTCTCGACACCCCGAGTAAGTCTCGACGTGCGCCCCGTCCGTCTCCTTGCGCTCCGGCGTGGACGAACAGCCGTCCTGCTTCACCCAAAAAGCTGTGGTCTCGGAAACCGAAGCATCCGAGCGGTGCGAACCCATCTGGAACGGCGTCGTGCCGCCGTCGAACGGCACCAGACGATCCGCCGTGCCGTGAAATATGATCACCGAAACAGCATTCGACGGCCGGCACGCCACATCCTGCGCGCCTTCCACGGGAGCGATGGCGGCGATTTTCCCCGACATCTCGCACGCCAGGCGATAAGACAGCATGCCCCCGTTCGAAATGCCGGTGGCGAAGATACGCTTCGAGTCAACGGCGAAATCCCGTTCCAGCTTGTCGATCAAGGCGGTCATGAAGCCCACGTCGTCGACGTGATTCTCCATCGCCGGACCGCAGCAGGCTCCGGCGTTCCACGTGGGCAGCCGTCCCGTGCCCCGCGGATAAACCGCCAGAAACATCTCCCGATCGGCTTCCGCGCTCATCCCCGACATTCGTTCCAGGTTCTCCGGACTCTCGGTGGCCCCGTGCAGAACCAGCACCAGCGGAAGCGGCGTCTTGCCGTCGTAGGACGGTGGAACGTGGACAAAATACTCGCGGGTGAGGCCGCCGGTATTCAGAGTCCCGCTGCGATTGCCGGTTTGCGCCGCATGGGCCAACCGCCGGCACGCGGTGATTTGAAACAGCGCCAGAGCGAGGAAACAGCAGAAGGCTGGTCTCATTTGTTTCGATCATAGCTGATCTTCTGCACTACTTCACTGGATGCGAATCCGGCTTCCCGTCCCAGGGGGGCCGCCCCACACACATACATACTTGACAATTTCCCGGGAACGGTTGATCCTTGATCCAAGGGGTTGTTATGACTTCCCGCGCTTCACTTTTCCTGTCCGTTGTTGCCTGTCTCTCTCCAGCCGCTTCCGCCCAAACCATCGTCGCGGCACACTCCGGAGTAATCAATTTCTTCGAAGGCTCCGTTTCCGTGGATGGGCAGACGCTGGAGCAGAAATTCGGAAGGTTTAGTGAAATCAAGCCTGGTTCCGAATTGCGCACCAACCTGGGCCGCGCGGAGATTATGCTAACGCCTGGAGTCATGCTCCGCGTGGATGAGAATTCCACCATCCGCATGGTCTCGAACACGCTTGCCGACACGCGTCTGGAATTTGTGGCAGGAGCAGCCATTTTGGATTCCCGTAACGCCGCGCCTGGCGCTCCGGTGCACATCAACTACAAGGATTTTCAGATGCGCTTCGCCCGCGCCGGGCGCTATCGCATGGATTCCGATCCCGCCGGTCTCCAGGTGGATCAGGGCGAAGTTGATATCCTGCTGCGCGATAAAGCATTGCTGGTGAAGGCCGGGCAGGCGCTGCCTTTTTCTTCGCCGCTCACCGCCCGCGTGGCCGCCATTCGCGACAATACCGGCCTGGAACGGTGGGACAACGATAGAAGCGCATCCATATCGGCCGACAATCAATCGGCTGCCGACAGCGACAATCTTTCGAGCGCCCTCAATGATCCGCAAAACGCCTCCGGCGGCGGGGGCGGATACAATCCAGGCTATTACGGCGGTCTCGCGCCGGATCCTGTCTCTGGCGGCGGTTACTACGCCAACACCGGAGCGGTCCCTCTCTGGCTTTATCCCGGCCTCGGTTTTGGATACATGCCGCTCTTGGTGCGCGTTCCGGCTTACGGTTCGGGCATTTTCCCGTACCGGACCGGGACCATCGGGCGCTTGCCGCTAAGAACATATGTGCCGACTCGCACTGGCACCGCGCCGCTGCGGACAAACGCTCCGCGGCCGGCCGTGCACGCCATCGGTATTGGCCGCAGATAGCGGCTCACTGAGCGGGAGCGTAGTAACCCAGGCGCCAGCGCGCCGCTAAGCCCGTCATACCCGCGGGATCCGTCAGCTTCACTTCCAGTTTTCGATACGTGCCGTCCTTCGCCTGGTTCAACGGCGAGAACGCCAGCATATATTGATTGCGCAATTCCACCGCGATGCGCGACGCTACTTCCGGAAGTTGATCCAGGCGCGAAGCAGCGAAGGCGCGGCCGCCGGTCTGCTCTGAAATATTCGACAGCAGGCGCGGTCCACGCTGTTCTTCGAGACTCAGCCCCAGCGGCCCCAAAGGCTCGAAGACGCCCATGGCATAGATTTGCACTCCGGATTCCAGCGCTTTCTGCAGCACTTCCTTGGCGCTGAAGGCGCTGTTGTTGTCTCCTCCGTCGGAGATCACCACCAGCGTCTTGCGCGGATTCATGGCTTTTTCCATTTCATGCAGTCCCGCAAAAACGCCGTCGAACAGCGCCGTCATTCCTCCGGTTGGAACGGTCATCAGCTTGTTCGCCATTTTGTCCGTGTCGCGCGTAATTGGCGCCACCACCTGAGCGTGATCGCTGAACGTAACCAGAAACGCCTCGTCCTGGATATTCATTGTTTTCAGGAACTGAACCACGGCCTGGCGGCACAAATCAATCTTGCTGCCGATGCTTCCGCTGATATCCACAATGAACCCCACCGAGAGCGGCGCATCCTCACCGGAAAACTGTTTGATCTGCTGCTCCACGCCGTCTTCGAGGACGTGGAAATTTTTCTGTTCCAGGCCCAGCACGTAGCGGTGCCTGGCATCGGTGACGGTTACCGGAACCAGCACCAGCGTGCTGTCCACGCGCATGTCCGGCTGCGCCCAGGCGGCGAGGGATAGAATTACTGCGAGGAGATACCGCACGAAAGTTCCTGGCCGAAGCTGATTTTAACATGTGGACCAGGAGCTGGACTTTGTCCATTAGGCAGCCCAACAAAGAGCGACAGACAAGCGGCGGAAGAGGGGGACGGGGATTTTCACAACTTTGGTGTCTGCCGACGAGATGAGGAAATTGGGAAGCTGCCAATAGTGTTGACGCACAACGGAGATCGCGTCTGAGAAAGTAGGCCGGGGCTTTCGGTACCAGGAAGAGGACGAGATGGGAAGTTGTCCGCCTGAAGCCAGACCGTTTGCCAAGACGGTAATGAGAGAGAACAGGCCGAGCAGAATGGGGCTGGTGCGAGCAATGGCCAGGTCGGACCATTGCCGCTGGGTTTCGAAGCCGACATGGGCGCGGACCTCCTGGAAGGTCACTTCGACCTGCCAGCGTTGGACAAACCAAGCCAGAATCTGATCGGGGGATTGCTGTGAATCGGTGCACAGCAGCGCGAGAGGATCAAAACTGGACAGCGGATCGCGGACCAGAACCCAACGAATGGAGAGCGGATGGAAGCCCCCGTGGTACCACAGGGCGGTGCCTGAAAGGTATTCCACTGGACGCGCGGTAGCGCCATACCAGTGAGGGATGGTCCGCTTAGTCCACGAGGTACGTTTCGATCGGAGCAGTTGTTGCAGCTTGGATAAGCGTTTTCCAACTAGGCGGGGACGCCCAGCTCGTCTGGGTCTTCGAGCCGGCGGCGGGGCGAACAAACGGGCATCGGTGCGCAGTCGGGTGATGCAAGTGATGGGACGTCGGAGCGACTGCATGCGGGTCAGCAAATCCAGGGCCGAGAAGGCTTGGTCGGCTACTAGAACGATGTCCCGATCCGGTAGCCAACGCCGGAGTTGCAGCAACAGCTGCCGGGCCCAGCTGGTGAGCGGCTTATGCCGCTGCCGGTGCTGCTGGCTAAAACGTTCCGAAGGAGTGAGAGCGGTTAAGAACGGGAGCGCCCAAACGCGTTGCGCCCAAGGAATTGGCGCGAGCAACATCAGGCTCAGCCAGCGCAATCCACCGGTCTTGACGAAATGTGTTTGCGAGGACCGCACCGGGTCACGATAAATGCCTCGGGCTCGAATCTTCTCTCCGCGTCGCCGTTCAATGGTGTCGTCCAGACCGAACACCAGCGGACCGGCCGGAGCGAATGTAGAGATGAGCAGGTGCAGCAAAACACGACTGGCCTTCAGACAACTCCAGCGAGCACGATTCAACACGCGATGGTAGTTCTGAAAATGCCGATCGTGGCTCAGTCCCATGATGCGCAAGGCGCTGGTCACGGTCCGTTTTCCAGGCGCTAGAATCGCGCCCCACAACAAGACCTGAGCATGCTCCCAGCTACGCTTCCAAAAAAGGGGCGCGAATGCTAGGATGATCGAATAGATTTGGGGAGGTGGAGTAGGCATAAAACATTTCTTGGCAGATATGTTTTAGCATACGCTTATCTCCCCAATCTCCTCCGCGGAATGGATAAAGTCCAGCAGGAGAAGCTGTGAAAAAATCGGGAAGCACGCCGCTTTACATGGGTGCTGCTGGCCGTCGCCCGATGATTCCTTCGGCCATTGCTTCGCGGAGTGCGCGGGAGTTGTCCCAGCCGTCGGGGTTGGCAGACGGAAGCGTCCGCCCCGCATTGACGCACAAGGATTTACGATTCAGTGGCGCAGGCGCTTTCGCCTGCGAACCGATTTTTTCACAGCCTCTGAGACTGAGGGAGCCGGCGCCTTGGTTTCTCAGTATTCTCGCTGCTCTCAGAATCGAAATCGGGTCAGCCGGGCTTACTTCGGAAACCTGCCATCCCGCGGCCCATTCACCAACGGGTGAATGAAATTATCCTTTTGGTTCTCCCGCGAATCGCCGAATACGCTATATGATTGAAAACGCAACATCGGACGTCTGGAACGTCAAATGCCATTGCCGGTACCAGGAGATATGCCATGAAAATGCAATTCGCTTCAGCTCGTCCGGTAACTATCGGAGCTTTGCATCTGATTTCCGAGGGTGTTATGCCCGCCGCCAACAGCAACCCGGTCCAGCTGCTCTGGACGTGGATAAAGGGCCTGACTCGAAAAGCGTAAGAGTGTTGCCGAGCCGCGACCGTCAGTGTCAGAAGCTGTGAAAAATTCGGGAAGTACGCTGGGTTGGCAGACGGAAGCGTCTGCCCCACATTGACGCACAAGGATTTACGATTAAGTGGCGCAGGCGCTTTCGCCTGCGAACCGATTTTTTCACACTTCTCAGGGAGCCGGTGCTTCTTTGGGTTTAGGAGTCAGCTCTTGCCCGCGCCCGCTGCCGCTGCTCTGGTGCGGTACACCTCCACCGGGCGCCGGCGCACCACCAGCTCCGCTCCACGCTGGGCTCTGGCTTCCAGATCGCGCGCTAAACAACGCGTCACTCCGCGCTCCACCGTGCTGACGAACGCGCTCAGAACCAGCGGACTGGCCACCGTCTCCAAATCGCGGAAAAAGCCGACGTATTGGTTTTCCGGCAGCGGAATCCGCAGTTCCCAAAGCCGCTTGGCATCATGGGAGCCGAAGTTTTCGAAAGTCTGTCCATCCAGGCTCAACCGCACCCCTTGAAAACTGAACTCGCGGCTGCCGGCCAAAATCTTCGACCAGCATTCTTGCACGCCGCTCGACCGTTCCAAGGCCTTTTCGAAATCCATCAGCCGCGTTTCTGAATCGATGATCAGCCGGAACCGGCCGCGCAGGAACATGCGTCCGGCGGTCACAAATTCGGCATATTCCAGATGCCGGATGCCAATGCAAGCAGCTCCACAGAACACGATCACGATCAGCCCGCTAAACTGATTGTGCAGCGCGCTGGCCGCAAGCGATAGCATTGCCACCAGCGTGCAGATGCCATACATGGTCAGCACCGCGGAGCGGGGACTCAGGCCCAGATCCAGCAGCTTGTGATGAATATGGCCGCGATCGGCTTGGAAAATCGGCCGGTTGCGCAAATACCGCCGGGAGATGGACAGCAGCACATCCAAAAGAGGGATGGACAGCGCCAGCAAGGGAGCGGTTAGCGCTACCAAGGTGACCGATTTTTCACTCCACAAAGCGCCGAAGCACCCCAGCAAAAAGCCGATCAAAAGACTGCCGCTGTCCCCGAGGAAAACCGAGGCCCGGTTGAAGTTGTAGCGCAGAAATCCCAGCAGGCATCCAGCCAGCGGCATAGTGGCCAGCGCCAGCGGAAGATTGCCTTGCGTGAGCGCTGCAATCAGCATGGTGACCGTTGCTACCAGGCCCACGCCTGCCGCCAGGCCATCCATGCCGTCAATCAGATTGAAGGCGTTCGCGCAGCCCACCAGCCAGACAACGGTGAGCGCGAATCCGAACCCCGGCCACGCGTGGAAGCCGTGCAGCATTTGAAAATCCACATGGATGCCGGCGAAGTAAGCCAGTACGCTGGCTCCTCCGATTCCGATCAGCTTTTGCCAGGCCGTCAACCCCACCAGATCGTCCACCACGCCGGTCAGGAAAACCACCAGTCCCACCAGCGTCAGCGCCAGGATATGCGGCAGCGCCTTGTGCAGAACGTAGGTGTAGCTGAACGGCAGGGAGAACGCAATTGCAAATGTTGCCACGTAGGCCAGTACGATAGCGATGCCGCCCACGCGCGGAACCGGCGTGGCGTGACTCTTGCGGCCGCCGTCGGGAAGGTCCAGAAAGAATCTTCCGATACCATCGCGCACGATGGGTGTAAGCGCCAGTGCCATCAGAATCGAAAGAGCGCCGAGTGTAAGTATGAGAAACATGGATTAATCCTTTAGCCGAGCTTTCCCAGCAGTTCGTGGATTCGCGCTTTATCTTCCGTGGAAGGATGACCCGAAGCGAGAGCCGTCTGCAGCTCTTTCCGGGCCGCGGCCTTGTCACCCTTCATGTACAGCGCCAAGCCTAGGTGGTAATGAAAAATGGCATATGGATACTTCTTTGCCAGATTGCTGAATGTTTGAACCGCGCTATCGTTGAGGCCTTTCTTCAGGTAAATGTAGCCGACGGTGTCCGAGAATCCGGGTTGATTGGGAACCTTCTCCAGCGCGTGTTTGGCCAGCCGCAGCGCCTCATCCAGGTCGCCTCCGGTATCGGCCAGGAAAAAGGCGGTATTGTTCAACGCCGGCGCGTCGTCGGGATGCGCTTTCACCACCCGCTGGAACTCCGTGCGGGCCTCGCTGGTCCGGCCGGCCCGGGCTAAGGCGTCGGCCAGAGCCAAACCTGCGGCCAAGTCGTTCGGCGCCAGCTTCGAGGCCTGCTGATAATTCGCGATTTCGTTGGCGCGGTCGCCTTTAAGTTCGTAAACCTCGGCCATGCGCCGATACAGGCCCACCGATTTTGGATCCGCGGAGAGCAGTTTCTTAAGCTGCTCAATGGCCACATCGTAATGCCCGGCCAGCGCCTCGGTATCGGCCAGCCGCTCGCGCAGCACCGGCGAATCCGGCGCATTCTTGAGACCCTCCTCTAGCGACTGGCGTGCGTGGTCGTATTGGGCCAGGTGCAAATAGGCGCTGGCCATTCCATTGGCCACGCGAGGATCGCCGCTGCTGCGATATTTGCCCAGAATATCGATCGCGTCTGCATATTTGTGCTCGGCGATGGCCAGCAGACCCAGTTGCAACTGCGGCTCGGTGTCGCCTGGAACTTCCTTGATCAACTGCGCCAGATCTACGCGGGCCGCGGTGCCTTTTCCGGTGTCAATCCACGCCGCCGTTTTGAGCAGCCTGGCATGGCGGTCGTTGGGATGATGCGTCAGGATTTGATTGGCCTGCTGCAGCGCTTCGGCCGGCCGCTGCTCCATCAGGCTGATCTCCGCCAGTTGATAGCGCGCCGCAGTCAGGTCGCTGCGTCTTTTTAGCGACTCCGCGAATTCTTTGCCCGCCGCGTCCAGATCCCCTTTCAGCCGGTACGCTTGCCCCAGCCGCAACAGCAACCCGGCATCGCCCGGCTTTTGAGCCGCCACAATCCGGAGTTCGCGCACGGCTTCATCGGCGTTCTCGCGTTTGCCGCTGTCCAGCAGAATGCCGGCGTGCAAATCCAGCGCCTCGCTGTCCGCCGGATTTTCTTTCACCACTTGTCGGGCCAGGCGCCCGGCCTCTTCTTTGTTTCCCAGGCCCAGCAGCGCCAACACGCTCCGTTTCTGATAGGCCAGCTTTATCTTGGCCTCCGGATTTGCATCCAGGCCGGACTGGTAATAACGGATTGCCGCGCTATAATCCCGAAGGCCCAGGTAGAAATCGCCCACCTCCAGCCGGCCTTTCGGAAAATTTGTGGAATCGTCCAGCAGGCGCCGCAGCGTGGCTTGCATCTCCACCGGTTTTTCCAGGCGCCGGTAGTGCCGCGCCAGCTCAATAATGGAATCCGCGTCCGTCGGGTTGTTCGTCACTTTCAACTGCAGGACGTTCTCTGCCTCCGGCGCGCGATTGGTCCCCAGGTACAAGCTGTACAGCAGGTCGTAAATCGGCCCGTACGAAGTTTTTTGGCGCGCGATCAGATCCATGGCCAGCTTTTCGCCGTCTTTCTCCTGCCCGTTCTGAATCAGCGCCTGCACCAGCTCCGTGGCCACTCCAGGATTCGAGGCGTCCACCCGCCGCGCCTTGCTTAAGAATTCGATCGCCTCCGGGAACTTCCGGTCTGTCGCGGCCAAATAGCCTTTGAGCATCAGGCCTTCATAAGAATTGCCGTTCTTCGAAAGAAGTTCGCTGGAAATGTTCGTGATTTGTGTGTAGAGTGCCTGCGGATGGCTTCGATCCGCCAAATAGAAGCTCAGGCAGACATCCCCGAACCGCTCCTTCGCATCTACATTGCCGGGCATGAGTTGGACCGCGTGCAGGAATGCCTCCAGGGCCATCGGCGTTTGGTTCAATTTAAGAGCGGTCAGGCCCAGCCGGTAGTAAGCCTCGCCGAAATTCAAATCCTTCTGAATGGCCTTGCGGTAATTCAGGGACGCGTCGTCATATTTGCCTGCCGCGAAGAGCGCGTTTCCTTTCGCCAGATAGCCTTGTTTGGTCATGCCGCATCCGGAAAACGCGGCCATTGAGGCAACCAATATGCAGACGCACACAACTCGATTCATCTTCATCTCCTGCTGTTCCAAAGTGTCTATTTGCTAAAATTCAGGCGGCTGGCACACGTGGAGCCGCCAGGTTCAAACGGTAAGTATCCCCGGCCGCGCATTTGAATGGAGACTCTCCGCTGGGAAGGTCCGCGCTGCCGGTTTTAAAGGAGAAGGGAGCCAGCCGACTGCCGGATCTTGAGGATCACTTCCGGCTCCCAGTCACAAAACAGCTATTGGTAGGATTTAGCCCCTCCTTAACTTCCATCTCACGATGGGTAGCAGGCCTAACAACCCGGAGCACAAGAGCAGCATGGACGGCTCTGGCGTCATGTTCGTTTGGCCCGTGACGGATAGTAAGTTGGTGACACCGCTTAGCGCCGTAGTGGTATCGGGTACATCGCCGCCTATCAGCTCAATATCCTTAGTGACGTTGAGAGCATAAGGCGAACCGATGGGAGCGAAAGTCCCGGAGCCGTTTCCCGTAATCACGCCTGATGTTGAAGATAGATCCAGCCCTTTGGTTACTTCTGGCGCTGTCTCCGCAACGTTGATGAACCCATCTCCGCTGGTTCCCCCACCGGCAATCTGCAAAATCCAATCGTCAATGGAGCAAGTGCTATCGCAGGCCGCCGTATAAGTAATCTTGGAGTCCTGCGAATTGCCGTCCAACACGCCCCAGGGCGCGCTAAATATGAACCCCACCTCACCCCCGATCTGCTCCGGAGTAACGGTGATACTCCCCGCTCCCAGGGGATCGGTGCCCGAGGCAAAATAGCCGAAAGAGCTAAAGGTCAGGTCGGTGACGGTCCCAACGGTGCACGGCGTAAAGGTCACGGAATCGTAAACCGCGAGAGTAGCGGGCGGGCACGTGACGGCCCAAGCTGAATAACTCAAGGCAAAAGCAACTGCAATCAAGAAGAGTTTCTGCATCAATAATCGGTCCTCCTTCAGGTACCAGTATTACTATTACTTTTGTAATCGGATTCGTCAAGCCGGAATAGGTACGACAGTACTAAGATCGTATGATGCCGCTTCTAAACGCATATCATACTGATTAATAATAAGATACGTTTTGATTAGCCTATTCCGGTGGAGACTACGGAGAGAGAGGGCGGTACGTAGCCGATCAACAAAAATACCCTACGCCATCGTTAAACTAGGGAATATACTGGCATTACCATAAATCCCATTTACCGGCCACCAGCACGAATACGGCAAGTAATGCGTTGGTAGTGGCGTGCGCTATTACCGCATCCCCAATTCTGCCGCGCCTGAGAAATGCCGCTGCATAGATGAGCCCGGCGATGGTGCCGGCGATCCAGCGCTCACCATGCAGCAAGCCGAAAGCCACCGACGAAATCAGAACAGCTATATAGGTGTAATGGCGCGGGCTGAGCGACTCGAAATCGGCCGAGCTGAGCCGGCGGATGAGGAACCCTCGGAAGGCCAGCTCCTCCGCGATGGGCACGGTCACCACCGCCGCAGTGGTCCGGAACACCAGCCAGGCGATGCGCGCCGCGGCGGGCAACGATGCCAGCCCGGCCGCAATGGCACTCGGCGCGTGAGTGCCGGTCATGACATCCAATCCCAACCAGATTCCAAATACCGCGCAGCCTGCAATCACCGAAAACCATCCGAAGCGCCAATCCAGCTTCATGTATTCCGACCGGAAGAACCACAAGGCCCCGGCCGCGGCCACGAAACGAAGCGGATACAGCCACTCGAAGCCTCCTGAAGCGGCTCGTGAAATCATCGCCGCTGCCAGGATGGCCAGGAACGGAGTCAGGTACGCGGCCGTGGCGTCATGCACCGCGTGCGTGGACTTCTTTGAAACCAAGCTATCCGATGCAATCTTATTGGATGCAAACGTCGCGGATGCAAACCAGGGCACGTGGCGCGTGAGAACCGCAAAGCTCAACGCAATGCAGTTGAATGCAATCCAGCCTGCTTGGGAGTGGAACCCTCCAATCGCTACGTCGGGCGCGCCGGCAACGCCAATCAGGATCAGAAAGGTGATGCGCAGCACGTTCGAGAACCAGACCAGCGCCAAGCCCGCCGGAATCAACAACAGAGCGCGGGGAAAGCGGAATTCACGCCGGAAGTAGGCCAGCCACGCGACGCTGAATACCAGCATCAACGCCGTACCCTCGTAACCCGCGCACCAGGGCGTAATAACGACATGGAATTTAGGACTGCCGATGGTCATGGTGGGCCGGTCCGCCACCACTTGCGGAAGGAACAGGTGCAAGAATCCCTTGACCAGGTAGAACGTGGCATCTAAAGACGGCTTCCATGCCAGATCAACGGCTGGATTCCAGACAGCGCCATTCCAAAGGGGCAAAACGATCATGGCGCGCCAAGCCACCAGGCCGGCCACCAGGGCATAAACCCACGCGTATCCCGTGCTTCTGACGAGTTCGATTGCTAGCTTTGGCGGCACAAAAGCGCATCCTGCCAGCACAATCGCCCCGACGCCGGTGGCGTACCACAGCGCGCCTAGCACGTAACCCAGCGGGTTGTCGCTGGTGGAGATCGCGGAAAGACCAACAAATGCTCCCAGCGCTGCCAGGTGAAAAGCCAGAATGCCCCACCGGATCGGAGTCTTCATGACTTCGTTCGAAATCCGCTGGAACGCCTGCTTCGCTCGGAAATAGGCGATCGACATGAAGAGCGAGGAAAAGGCGACGGCAATATATAGTAATGATCCGCCTCCGCGCCCCTTGTGAACGAAGTGGGTAATGGGAATCCACTCGGCGGCGAAGAGCAGAACAAAAAGAATTAGACGGTGAGGTAAACCGAGCGAGGAGGGATGAATGGGAATAAAACGGTAGGCATTACTTGAATCCGGCTCGGATCCAGTAAGAATCCGAGAGACACCGGGTGTTTGCTCGGTGTCTCTCATTTAGTTCAAACCCGCCAGCCTACTTCTTGCGGCCAGCACGAATCACCAGCAATGCACCCGAAAGTAGCGCGATGGCGCTTCCGGCCGATCCTGGATCAATCTCGGGCACCACATATGCACTGGCAAAGCTTGCAACTCCGATGAACATCAGAGCCATTCCCAAAAGCTTCATAAGTAGTCTCCTCGGTAAGGTGTATTTTACTCCACCAAGACTCACCTTTGGTCTTGGGTTAAGTTATGGTTACATACTGTTCATCCAAGATCAAGCGGATGCCGGAAACCCGGTACCGGTACCCGACGGTGGGGCAGGCGCTTCCGCCTGCCAACCCACTTCTCGGGTCCGCCAAACAAAAAATCAGGGACACCGGACTTTTGCCCGGCGTCCCTGATTTTCAGTTCGAGTCTGCCTAGCCTACTTCTTTCTCTTGGAACGAACCACCAGCAATGCACCAGCAAGCAGCGCGACAGCGCTTCCGGCAGATCCTGGATCAATCTCCGGTACCGTTCCTGCGCTAGCAAAACCGGCAACCGCGATGAACATTAGCGCCATACCCAATAGCTTCATTTAGATCTCCTCCGTAGGGTGTATTTTACTCCACCAAGACTCCACGCCCGATCCTGGATTAAACGATAGTCACACATTGTCTATTTAAAGATCAAGCCGTTGCTGTAACTTTAGTACCAGTACCGGCCTCTCTGTAGCCCAGTTCACTGCAATGGAGCGTAGTATCCTTGACGATAAAACGGTTTTAATTGCGGCCGGCTTCCGGTATTCGCCAGCACCACTTTAACCTGGCGGTATCGGCCATCCCGAGCGGCATTGGCCGGCATGTAACCCAACAGGTATTGATTGCGAAGCTCGTTACCGATGCGGTCGCAGACTTTGGGCAGGTCGTCCAGATGGTCCACCGGGAAATTCTTGCCGCCGGTTTCTTCGGCTAAGTCAGTCAGCAGGCGAGGGCCGTCCAGTTCTTCGCGAGTGAGCTTCCGGCCGCCGTCGAGATCGAAGACTCCCATAGCGTAGACCTGTACGTCGCTTTCGAGCATGGCCTGTTTGACTTCCCGCTCCGTGAAGCGGCTGCGATTGTCGCCGCCATCGGAAAAGATAATGATCGCCTTCCGCAAATTGTGAGCGTGCTTCATCTGGGCCAGCGACAGGTGAATGGCGTCCAGCAGGGAAGTGCGGCCCACCGCCCGGATGCGTGCGATCCGATTGGAGATCTCATCGGAATCGCGGGTGAACGGAACCAACAATTTGGGCCGGTCGTTGAATTCCACCAGAAAGAACTCGTCTTCCGGATTGGCGATCTTGAAAAATGCCTGGGCAGCTTCTGAAGATTTGCGAATCTTGTCGTGCATGCTGCCGCTCGAATCGAAAACCACGCCGATGGAGATGGGGGCGTCTTCCTTGGCGAAGTTCGTAACGGGCTGCTCCACGCCATCCTCAAAAATCCGGAAATTCTCTTTCCGCAGGTCCGTGACGGAGGTGCCGAGAACGGTGGTCACATGCACGGGAATCAGAATCAGCGGAACATCCACGCGCAGATCCGCATGCGGATAAGCCGTGTAGTTCGCCACCGGTTCGGGCCGGACGCGCGGAACAATCTCCACCGACGGTCCGTTTTGCGCGCTGGCAGCGGCGATAAAACAGCAGAAGACAAGGACCGTCGTTCTTACAGACATTGGATGCCGTCCCGCATCGGGTTGCCCAGTATATCACGCCTACCGGCGTTTTGAAGTCAGTAGAAACAGGCGAAAAGTACCAACTCTCAGCGGTCCTGTTCTGGGACTTTTTGCTGGTACCCTTCGCATTGGAGAACCGGCAGTCTCGGATATTTGGGAAAGCGCGGATCTTCAGCCGACAGCCCGCACAGATAGAATAATGATCCCCGATCTGAAGTGATCCGGCGAACATGCCGGCACGTGTCACAGAGTCCGACGGCTGGATTCGGCACCAATCCAGTAATAGCGCGGGCGCTAAGGATGGCGCTTGACTTCGCTCCCTAGTCCAGGCTATATATAGATTGGACCAGGGAGGGATCATGAACAGGCTGAAAGAACTCTGGCGCAAGATTCTCTATCTGGGGCGCAGAGAGAATCTGGACGGCATCCTGGATCAAGAAGCGAAATTCCACATGGAATGCCGCGCGGAAGAGCTGCAGCAGGCTGGCCTGGCCCATCACCAAGCCATGGCCCAGGCGCGCCGCGAATTCGGTCCCCAGGCCCGCATGCTCGAAGAATCGCGGAGTGCGTGGCAGATTCGTTGGCTGGAAGATCTGCTTTCCGACTTGCGCTATGCCTTCCGCGCTCTCCGCCGCTCGCCCGGCTTCGCGCTGGCCGCTATTTTCTCGCTGGCGCTGGGCATCGGCGCCAACACCACCATTTTCAGCCTGACCATGGAATTTCTTTTCAGCGTTCCGTCCGCGCGGCAGCCGGAGAATCTGGTGTCCATCCGCTTCGCCGGCAACAGCCACTCGCGGATGTCCATTTACCAGTTCGTTCGCGACACCCACGCTTTCGATGGACTGGCGGGCAGTTTCGAAGAGCATCAGGTGAACTGGCGGCACGGCGAGAACACTTCGCAGTTGGGAGCGTACTGGGTTACTGACGACTATTTCGAAGTAGTGGGCGTGCCCGTGGCCATGGGGCGCGCCATTCAACCGGGAGACCGCAATGTAGTTGTGGTCAATTACAATTTCTGGCGGAGCAGCCTGGCCGGCGATCCCGCCGTGGTGGGCCGAACGATGATCCTGGATGGCCAGCCGTATACCGTGATCGGAGTTCTGCCGCGCGATCATCGTACCTTGATTGGCTTCGGATTCGCGCCCCCCCTTTACGTGCCGGTGCACGATCCCAACGCCTTTGTGGCCCTTGTGGCGCGGCTTCCGGAAGGCATGAACCGGCAGGCCGCGTTTACCAAGCTCAAGGTAATTGGCCAGGAACTGGACCGTGTATTTCCCGATCGTGATTTCCATTGGACGGATGACCTTCAAGTGGACGCCGTAGCCGGCCTCGATCGATTGCGGTCGCTCAATATGATTCCGTTCACGGTCTTCTTTGGAGTACTGATGGTAGTGGTGGGGCTGGTGCTGATGATCGCCTGCGCCAACGTTGCCAGCCTGCTGCTGGCGCGGGCATCCAGCCGCCGCCAGGAACTCGGCATACGGCTGGCCATTGGCGCGGGACGCGGCCGCCTGGTCCGGCAGTTGCTGGCCGAGAGCCTGCTGCTGGCTGTTCTCGGAACGGGGAGCGGGCTGCTGTTGAATTTCTGGCTCACCAGTCTCATCAGTCGAATCCAACTTCCATTGCCGATGCCTTTTCGGCTGCACATCGCGCCGGACTGGAGGCTGCTGGCTTACTCGGCGGTCGTGGCCCTGTTGAGCGCGCTCTTCTGCGGGCTGATGCCGGCGCTGAAAGCGACGCGGTCCGGCGTGAATGCCGCTCTGAAGCGGCAGGAGTTCCAGGGCGGACGCGGGCTTTGGAGCATGCGCAACGCGCTGGTGACCGCGCAGCTGGCCATCTCCACGCTTTTGCTGGCCGCAGGACTGCTTTTTGTGCAGAATCTTTCGCGTTCCACTGCCATGAATCCGGGATTCGACGTGAATCACACGCTGTGGGCGCACATGCGGCTGGTCCCGGCGAAATATCTTACGGACGAAAAAACTCAGGCTCTGGTGAATACCGCGCTGGACGCTTTGCGCGCGCTTCCCGGCGTCGAGGCGGCCAGTATCGCGCACGTGGTGCCGCTGAACGACCAGCAGACCAACGGGACCGAGATACGAATTGATGGAGTGAAACCGGTTCCCGTGCAATATAAGAGCAACAACGTGGGGCCGGATTATTTTCGCGCGATGGGCATACCCATTCTTGACGGCCGCGGATTCCGGGCAGCGGATCGCGCCGGCTCGCCCGCGGTCGCCATCCTGAACGAGAACCTGGCGCGGCTTCTGTTCAACAATGCGAGTCCGGTGGGCCACACCATGCAGTATCCCCACGGCGAGGCGGTAAGAATCGTGGGCGTGGCCAAGAACAGCAAATACTTCACGCTGGGCGAAGAGAATGCGCTGGCCATGTACACACCGTTCGCGCAGGGCCCGGAATCGGAGAACCTGAACTTTATGATTCGCGTGCCCCAATTTCCGGCCGGCATGGTGAAGGCGATCAACCACACGCTTGGCGCTCTGGATCAATCGGCTGCTATTGAAACTAAGCCTATGCGCGATGCTCTGGTGCTGGCGCTGTTGCCCAGCCGTGCCGGCGCGGCCATCCTGGGCAGTATCGGCGTGCTTGGATTGCTGCTGGCATCCATCGGACTTTACGGCGTTTTGGCTTACACCATCAGCCGCCGGGTTCGCGAGATCGGATTGCGCGTGGCGCTGGGCGCGTCGCCGCGCACCATTCTGTGGATGGTGTTCCGCGATAGCTTCCTGTTGGTAATGGCGGGCATCAGCATCGGTCTTGGCATTGCCATCGCCGCCACCCAGCCGCTGGCCATGTTTCTTGTTCCGGGCCTCAGCCCGACGGACCCGCTGACGTTTCTCTCGGTCATTGCGTTGCTCGCAGCGGTGGCCGTTGCCGCAACAATGGGGCCCGCATTGCGAGCTTTGCGCGTGGATCCGATGGTGGCGTTGCGCTACGAGTGAAGGCACCGGCTCCCCCAGAAGCTGTGAAAAAATCGGTTCGCAGGCGAAAGCGCCTGCGCCACCTAGTCGTAAATCCATGTGCGTCAATGTGGGGCAGACGCTTCCCGATTTTTTCACACGGTTCAGTTACGGAGAGCTTCCGCGGGGTCTGTTGCGGCGGCGCGGCGGGCGGGGAACCAGACGGCGGCTAGAGCCGCTGCGCTTAAAACAAGCGGCACGATCACGAACACCAGCGGGTCGCGAGGCTCAACTCCGAACAGGAAACTTTGAAGCAGGCGCGTGAGAGCGAATGCGGCCAGGGTTCCAACGGCCACTCCTGCCAGCGCCAAGCGCATACCTTCCGCCACCACCATGTTGCGAACGTGATTGCTATCGGCGCCCAAGGCCAGCCGGATGCCGATCTCGCGCGTCCGTTGCCGGACTGAATAGGCCATCAATCCATAAATTCCGATTACCGCCAGCAGCAGCGCGGTGGCGCCGAAAACCGTCAGCAGCGTCATGTTGAAATTGGCGCGCGCGGTTGATTCTGAGACTATTTCCTCCATGCTGCGGACATGCGCGACGGGCAGTCCGCCGGACGCTTGCTCCAGCTCTCTCGAGATGGCGGAACGGAGCGAATGCGGCGGCGTGACGTTGCTGCGCACCATCCAAACAATGCGCGAGGCGCGATTGGCAAGTGATGTTATGCCGTCGGTGACCTGCGCCATCGGAACGTAGACCAGGGGAGTTGGATGGCGATTGAGTCCGGAATCATGCACGTCCCGGGCAACGCCGACGATCTGGCGTTCCGGCTCTTCGAACTCCGGGCCGTATTGTTTTCCGAGGAGAACGCGCTCGCCGATGGGATCACCCTTGGGGAAAAACTGGCGCGCGAGAGCTTCGTTAATGATCGCGACCGGCGCGCCGGATGCATCGTCGCGATCGTTGAAGGCGCGGCCGCGCAGCAGCGGGATCTTGAAGACGGCGAAGTAATGCGGAGAGACGCTCATCCAACCGCGTCCGTCATAAAGACCGCTCTCAGGGACTCGGCCCACGATGTTGAAGGGCACGCCGAACGCACCTTCGAGCGGCAAAGAATAACTGGCGGCGGCGGAGGAAACCGAGGGCAACGATTCTATTCGCTGGACGGCGTTCTGGATGAGCTGATTTACCGCGGCGGCCTTCGAGAAGCGCGATCCGCCGAGAGACATCCGCATGGTGAGGATGTTATGGGCGTCGAAGCCGGGATTGACGGCTCGCAACGCGGCAAATGTTCGAATGAGCAAGGCCGCGCCCGCCAGCAGCACCAGCGCGAGAGCCACTTCGCTGATGACCAGCACGGACCGGGTCCGATTCTGGCGGAATCCGCTGCCGGAACGGCCGCCGCCCTGGTTGAGGGTGACGCTGAGATCGGTACGCGAGGCATCGAAAGCCGGAATCAGGCCGAACAAGACGCCGGTGCCAATGGAAACCACGATTGTGAACAGAACCAGGCGCCAATCGAGGGCGATGGCCGCTCCGTGTTCGCCGATGCGGGGAATGTCGCCGGGATTCATGGCAATGAGAGCGCGCACGCCAACTAAGCCGAGTGCGAGTCCTAAGGCGCCGCCGATTACGGACAGCACCACGCTTTCGGTGAGCAATTGGCGGACAATGCGGCCGCGGCTGGCACCCACGGCTGCGCGCAACGCGATCTCACGCTTCCGTCCCGTGGCGCGCGCCAGCAAAAGGTTGGCCACGTTGGCGCAGGCGATGAGCAGCACGAAGCTGACCGCGCCTGCCAGCACCAAAAGAGAGGAGCGCACTTCGCTGACGATGGCTTCCGGATAAGGCTGGACGCTGAAGCTGTCGCGCGGTCCCATCATGTTCGGAAATTTGCGCCGGAATTCGTCGGCAGCGAGATGGAGCTGCGCCCTGGCCGCGGCGAGCGTTACGCCCGGCCTAAGCCGCGCGATCACGCTGAAATATTGGGCCTGGTCCGTGCTGGCCGGATCGATTTGGAAAGGAAGCCAGACGTCGGGCGGAGTGTCGAGTTCGGTATTGAAGCCGGGACCTACAATTCCCACCACAAGATAGGGAAACCCACTCAGCGAAATGGTTTTGCCGAGGATATGGGGATCGCCGCCGAAATGGCGCTGCCAGAGTCCATAACTCAAAACCGTAACGTGGTCCTCGCCGGCGAGGAAGGGGCGGCCTTGAATCACCGGCGCGCCCAGCAGACGAAAATAATCGGCGGTGACGCGAATGCCGTGGATCTGTTCCGGAAAAGATTCTCCGGTCAAATTAAAATTCGTGCCGGCGTATTCGTAGGCGGAGATGGCATCGAAGGCCTGGGTCTGCTGGCGCCAGACGTTGAAGCGGGTGGCGGAGCCTCCATAGCCGGGACCGTTGGGAGTGGTTTGGAAGAACGAAACGATACGGTCGGGATCGGGGAAGGTCAGGGGCTTGAGGAGGACGGTATTGACGACGGAGAAGATGGCCGTGGTAGCGCCAATGCCCAGCGCGAGCGCGGCGAGCGCTGTCGCCGTGAATCCGGGATTCTTGCGCAGGGTGCGCAGCGCGTATCGCAAATCCGGTGACAGGATACTCATTTCCTATTTTTCGCTGCTTGGGTTGATCTTTGTGAGCGGCACCACGATGCTCTTGTGCTCACCTTCGGCGACAGTTACCAGAGGCGCCTCCTTCGCGTACTTCTCCATGAGTGCTTTCGGGTCGAACAGGAGGGCGTAATTGGTAGCGTCAAGCGCAAAGACGAGGTAACTTCCCGGAGGTACGCCGTAAGCTATCAGTTTGCCGGACTGGTCCGGTTCTGCATGGACCATCGATTCAAGGTCGGGCGGTGGGCCGTTCTCCGGCAGGAATATTACGGCGATCGCGGAGTCAAGCAGGTTTGCGGTGGACGGCCGCATGATCTCCACGCGCGCTCCCCGGGGACTGAGGGTAAAGGATACTTCGTTGGTTCCCGGCTTCAGTTCGAACTGCCTGCCGTGGATGGGTTCCCCGCGTACCGTTGCGGCCTCCAGATACCAATCCTCAGGAAGGCGTGGCAGCATATATGCCGCTTTGGGACCGAACGCGTTTTCGTGAAAACTGCCATCGCTTTCGATCTTCACCGGGGCGCCAAGAAAATTAAGGATAATCTTCGAGAAATCCAAAGCTTCCGATCCGTCAATGGTAATTCGTCCACTGATTTCGTAGCTCGAGTCGAGAGCCACTTCGATGTTCGTGACATCTTTCTTCAGCGCATCTATGGTGATCTCTTTGGATACTTTGCCGGTCTTTTGATCGGACGCGCTGAGGATATAAGTGCCGGGCAAAACGTGGAAGGTGAAGCTGCCGTCTGCTTCCGATTGCCCGCCCAGTCCGGCGAAAGCGTTTAGACCCAGCCTGGGGCCGGCCCGCCGCAGGGACAGGGCAGCCGTCTCGAGCGCAGGCTTTACGCGTCCACTGATAGTAGTGGCCGATTGTATTTTCAGATGCAAATCGTCTACGCGCGTGAGCGCGCCCGCACTCAGGTCTATCTGTTGTGCGCCGGCTATGTCCGTGACGTCGGGAAGCAGGGCCAGGCCGCCAATCTCCGGCCACTCGAACCGCGACCTTCCTGGCGCGCTAAGGGGAGCATGACTACTGTATTCGGCGGCGACATAGTATTTTCCGGGGTCAACATCCGCGATGCGGTATTCGCCTCGATCGTCGGTGGTTGCTGCGCTGAAGCCTTCGTAACCCTCACGCTGGCTGATCAGGCCACGGACCAGCGCGTGCCGCACTGGGTCGCCGTACTGATCCAGCACGCGTCCGACGATCACCCCCAGCGGGAGCATCTGGACAGTGGTTTTATTTTCGCCGGCCGGTTCGATATCCAGCAGCATTCCCATGGGGCCGGTGCCCGTCATGCGGTAGCCTTTGCGGGTCACCAGGAGGAGCTGTTTGCCGGTTGCCGGGGAGTGTCCGGCGAACTGTCCACCGGCGTCCGTGCGGCCCCAGATTGTTTTACCGCCGGTGTCTGTTACCGTGACATTTGCGCCCGGGATGGGAGCGCCGGTGAGACTATTGACGGCGTGGACTTCGAAGCGGTAACCGTCTCCGGTCTGCGCCGCGATTCCGGACGCGGCCATTAGAGCAAGAACAATCGCTTGGATTCTCATGGCTGCTTTTTCGGCGTCAAGACGATTACAAGTTTCTTCGACCCCGCCGATGAATCCATCTTGATCTTCCAATCTGTGACAGGAGCTTCATCCAGCGTGACTTTCTCAACGGCAAAGCCGGCAGGCAGCAATTGCATTGTCAGTGTATACTCACCGGGTTCGAGAGCGGCTGCGAAGTTCCCTGCGTCGTCCACCTTGACGAATTGCATCGCACTGAAATGCTTATGGTCCACGGGAAGGAAGAAGATCTGGACGGAGGCAAGGCTGGCGACATTCCCGCCTTCGACCTGAATTAGACCTTCCATCTTCGGACTGGGATGCATGGTCAGGTCGATTCCGGCAACATCTTCTCCACGCACTTCAACTGTGACCGAGCCGAAGAGCGGCGCTGTTTTATCTAAAGTCCTGGCAAAAATAGTGTAAGTGCCAGGGCTAACCTCCGGTATCTCGAATTTGCCCGCCTCGACATGTTCCCGCCCGCTACTCTCGCCATCCGGTCCCGCCATTGACATAGATGCTTGATCCATGGGCGCGCCGGTCTCCGTGTGGATGGTCCCTCGCACAGAGACTGGCCGAACCGGATTCAGGACGAAATCGATTCCGGAAATCAGTGCACCCGGCTTAACTGCCAGCTCGGTAGGTTTGGTAGCGCTGGCCGTGGTGATGGGGGTGGGATCGAGTTCAGACTCACGTCCTTCGCTATGCGTAACGCGGATGCGATAGGAGCCGGGGTCCAATCCGGAAAGGCGGTATTCACCTAAATCGTTGGTCTCTTCGAAGCCAGCCGGTTCGTTCGCGCGCAGGGCTTGAACTTGGGCTCTTTGTAAGGGCTGTCCGGAACCATCCACAACTTTGCCGGCGATTACGGCTTGCGGGAACAGTTCAATCGGAAGCTCCTGGGGATTATCGAAATCGGAAAGCTCCACTTTGTAAGTACGGTCAGTAAAGCCGTCGCGATGGGCCGCGAATCCATATTCGGCGCGTGCGAGCGGAGGAAACTTAAAACGTCCTTCGCCATCGGTGAGCTGGTCCCACTGATTCTTGCTGGTGTATATCTTGACGGAAGCCCGGCGAACCGGTTCGTGGGTCAATGCATTGACCACCCGGCCGAACAGGGCGGCTGTTGGTGTCGAACCTGTCTGTTGCGCTGCGCAGGCGAAAGCAGCGAAAAAGACGAGAGTCGGCCAGGATTTCACAGTTGTCCTTAAGGATATTCGTAAATACCCGCGAAATTCAACTTTCTCAGTGCATGCGTTACGAACGCAGGGCGGACATGGGGTCGATTTTGGTGGCGCGTTTTGCTGGGACGTAGGATGCGATCAGGGCCACGCACAACAGGAGGGCCACCACTATTAAATAGGTCAGGGGGTCGGTGGCGGCCACTCCATAAAGAAAGCGCGACAGGACACGGGTCAGCGCGAATGCTCCCGCGACTCCCAGCGCAATGCCGAACAGCGCCAGGCGCAGGCCTTGGCCCACCACCATGCGCATAATTTCATTGGTCTGGGCGCCCAAGGTTATGCGAATTCCGATCTCGGGGATGCGCTGCGTAACTGAATACATCATCAAACCGTACAAGCCCACTATCGAGAGCAGCAGAGCGGATGTTGCGAAAATGCCCAGCAGAATGGTGCGGAAGCGCTGCTCGGCGACGGAGCTTGAGATATTTTCTTCCATGGTGCGGATTTTAACCAGCGGCTGATTGGGATCGAGATCATGCAGCACGCTGCGCAGGGCGGCGATTTCGGTATGTGGATCCTGAGCGGTGCGCAGGACGATGGAAAGCGCGAACACATTGAGCAGCGAGTCCGCCTGGCGAATGGGTAGATAAAATTCGGCGGGCGCATCGACGGCGAGGTTTTGTTTCACATCGCCTACAACTCCGACGATTTGCATCCAGGGAACATCTGCTTCGGGAAGCGCCCCAATCTGCAGGCGGCGGCCTAGAGGCGATTCGTTCGGGAAATATTGACGTGCCATGGTTTCGTTGACGATGGCGACGAATGGCGCGTGCTCGGTATCCGAGTCAGTCAAGAGACGCCCTTGGACGAGCGGGACTCCCAGAGTCTGGAGGTAATGCGGGCTTACCGGGCGATAGCCGACGATCAGATAATCCTGTGGGGATTTTGGAGGGCGGCCTTGAATATTGAAATGGAGCCTGGATCCGCCGCCCGAGACGGGCAATGACACTGCCGCGCCTACGCCGGTCACGCCGGGCAGCACTCTGGCGCGATCGAGCAGACGATCGAAGAAATCCATGCGCACGGGGGAAGTTTTGTACGCCTGCGGAGAGAGCGGAACGTCGGCGACCAGCAGATTGTTCGGACGAAATCCTGGTGCTACGCTTTGCAACCGGTCGAAGCTACGGAGCAGCAATCCAGCGCCAACCAGCAATACGATGGCGAGCGCCACTTCCACGACCACGAGAACGCTGCGGAGCTGCTTCTGGCCGGAGCCGACGGTTGATCCGCGCGAGGCTTCGTTTAATGAGGCGCGAAGATCCAGGCGGCTGGAGTGCATGGCCGGTCCCAGGCCGAAGAGGATTCCGGCGGCGAGCACGGCTGCGCATACAAACAGGAGCACGCGATAATCGATGCCGATGGGTCCGAGATTGGGGAGGCTGGTTCCAGCGAGGCGGACAAGAGGCTGGATGCCGGCCCAGGCGAGAGCAATTCCGGCCAAGCCTCCGGCGGCCGCGAGCAGCACACTTTCGGTTAACAGTTGCCTGAGCAATCGAGCGCGGCTGGCACCCAGGGCAGTGCGGACGGCAATTTCCCGGCGGCGCGATGTGGCCCGGGCCAGCAGCAGATTCGCGATGTTCGAGCAGGCGATGAGAAGAACTAACGCGACTGCGCCCAGTAATACCAGCAAAGCCGGCCGAACATTTTGCACCAATTGATCCTGGACGCCATTCACGTTGATGCCGACGTTGGTGTCGTAGATGGGATACGTTTGCTCCAGCCGTTTGGCGATGGTGTTCATTTCGGCGCGGGCTTTTTCGATGGAGACGCCGTTCTTCAAGCGGCCGACGGCGATGATTCCAGGATGCCAGGAGCGATCATCCGGCAATTTCTTGGCCCATGGTTCGAAGGGAATCAGGACGTCCACGGGTTGAATCAGTTGGAAGTTGGGAGGCAGGATGCCGACGATGGTGCGCGGTTCGTTATCGAGCGTGAGGCTTTTTCCCAGCGCGTCATCTGAGCCTGCGAAGTGGGTTTGCCAGAATCCATAGGTAATGAGAACAACTGGAGACCCGCCCGCTCGGTCTTCATCCGGCAGGAAGGTGTGACCGCGGATGGCCGAGACGCCGAGCAACGGAAAAAGGGAAAACGAAGCCATTTGACCTTGCAGGCGCTCCGGCTGGGCGGTGCCTGAGAGAGTGAAGGGTGTGTTGCGAGCGGCGGCGAGATTTTCGAAGGAATGGTTCTGAGTGCGCCAGTCCTGAAAGTTTTCATAGGACGGGCCGAGAGCGGGGAAGGTGGGCAGGCGCTCGGTGAGCATACATAAGGATGCGGGGTCGCGGAATGGGAGCGGGCGGAGAAGGACCGCGTTGACGACGCTGAAGATTGCGGTGTTGGCTCCGATTCCGATGGCTAGGGTGAGAACAGCGACTGCGGTGAATCCGGGGTTCTTTAAAAGAACGCGGAAGCCGTAGCGGAGATCTTTCCAGAAGAAGTGGGGGGAGAGCATAGCGATTCTTTATTTTGGCACGATGGACTTTTCGTTTCTCGTTTCTCGTTGGCGGCTTTCGTGGGCTGACGCATCCGGGGGTTCTTGTGTTTGGAGTAGGGATATTTCGAAGGTGTTGTTTTCTTAGAGGCTTGTGGGTGGTGTTTGGCGTTTTGGAGGTTGAAAATTCACGATGCGTCAGGAGGAGCGTTTCGCATTTCGGTGCTCTTGTGATTAGAATTGGGCACTCAGATCGGTGTGGTATGGTGGCAAACTCGCGTCGTGCTGGCGGGTATGGGGATGGAGGTGGGTGAGGTTTGTGACTCGCGAATTCTCCGTTGGTGTTGGCAGGCGGAAGCGCCTGCCCCACGGCGGTCCAGTGCTACAATACGGGTTCCCTCAAATGGATTCACTCAAGGCGCTCATCCGCGAAGTGGCTGATTTTCCTAAGCCTGGTATCAATTTTTATGACATCACTACGCTGCTGAAGGACGCTAGCGGGTTTAGGAAGGTCATTGATTCGCTGACTGAGCAGTACAAGACTACGGCGATCGATGTGGTTCTGGGGATTGAAGCGCGGGGGTTCATTATCGCGCCGGCGGTTGCCTATGCCTTGGGTTATGGGTTCATTCCGGTGCGGAAGCAGAAGAAGCTGCCGGCGGAGCGGGCGCGGATTGAATACCAGCTGGAATATGGGACTGATGTGCTGGAGATCCATAAGGACGCGGTTAGCCCTGGCCAGAATGTTCTGATTATTGACGATGTTCTGGCGACGGGGGGAACTGCCGCGGCTGTGGCCAAGCTGGTGGAAACGCTGGAGGGGAAGGTGGCCGGGCTCGGGTTCATCCTGGAGCTGGATTTCCTGAAGGGACGCGAGAAGCTGGGGGGCTATCCGGTCCACTCGCTTGTACATTATTAATGATGGGTGGCCGTGTCCGGGTCCGCTCCCTGGCGAAGATCAATCTGGATTTGCGGGTGCTGAACAAGCGTCCGGACGGGTTTCACGAGCTTCGGACCATCTTCCAAACCGTTTCGTTGGCTGACACTATTGAGATGGAATGCCGTTCGGGGCCGACCCGGATTGAGATCAAGTCGAACATTAGCATTCCTGGTAATATTATTGAAAAAGCGGCGGATAGTGTACTTTCGGCGACCGGGAAGACGGCCCGGATTGGGTTCGTTTTGAAAAAACGCATCCCGCTGGGCGGAGGGTTGGGCGGTGGGTCCAGCAACGCGGCTGCGGTGTTATTGGCGCTGCCGGTTCTGCTCAAAAAGCCGCTGGGGATGGAGAAGCTGATGGAGCTGGCCGCTTCGCTTGGCAGCGACGTGCCGTTCTTTCTACTGGGAGGGACGGCGGTTGGTTTGGGACGTGGAACGGAGCTGTATCCGATCCCAGATTTGCCGCGCCTTCCGGCGCTTTTGATAACGCCTGGTATTCAGGTTTCGACGGCTGAGGCGTACGGGGCGCTCAATAGGGGGTTCGCAGGCGAAAGCGCCTGCGCCACGGCTCGGGTTCAGCAGAATGAATTCCAAGTGGTGGCTTGGAACTTCTCTGAAGCTTACGAAAACGATTTCGAAAGTGTTGTTTTCCGCCAACACAGTCATCTAGAATTAATTAAGGGAAAGCTGCTGAATTTGGGCGCTCGGCCAGCGCTGATGAGCGGGAGCGGTTCCACGATTTTTGGGATCTTCGAGAGCCGCCAACGTCGCGACCGGGCGACGCGTTGGTTCCGGAAAGAGTTCGAGACCGGTCAAGTGCATCCCGTTTCGTTGGTAGGCCGCAGCCAGTATCGTGCGATGTGGCGCCGGCAGCTGGGTGGCAAATTATGGCCGTGGCAGTCCAAAGACCGGTACGCAAAATGAGATTTGATCAACTGAAGATTTTTACCGGCAACGCCAATCCGGCATTGGCGGCGAAGATCTGCGCATCGCTGGGCTGCACGCTGGGCGCGGCCTCGGTGGAACCATTTTCCGACGGCGAAATCCGGCTGCAGATTCTTGAGAATGTGCGCGGCGCCGATGTTTTTGTGGTGCAGCCTACTTGCACTCCGGTGGACCGGCATATTATTGAGCTGCTGTTGATGATCGACGCTTTGAAGCGCGCCTCTGCAGAGCGCATCACGGCAGTGTTACCCTATTATGGGTATGCGCGGCAGGATCGGAAAGACAAGCCGCGGATGCCTATCTCCGCCCGGTTGATCGCAAACCTGATTCAGAGGGCCGGCGCGGATCGTGTGCTTACTTTGGACCTGCACGCGGCTCAGATTCAGGGATTCTTCGATGTTCCGGTGGATCACCTGTTTGCCGCGCCGGTGATGCTCGAATATTTCGAGTCTATCGGGCGCAGGGACATGACAATTGTTTCGCCGGACGCTGGTGGCGTGGAGCGCGCGCGCGCTTTCGCTAAGCATATGAATGCCCCGCTGGCGATTATCGATAAACGCCGGACCGATGTAAACGTCGCGGAAGTGATGAACATCATCGGCGAGGTGGAAGGCCGGCACTGTTTGATTGTGGACGATTTGATTGATACCGCCGGTACGCTAGTCAAGGGCGCCGAAGCCATATTGAGGTCGGGAGCGCTGAGTGTGACAGCTTGCGCGACGCATGCGGTGCTTTCGGGACCGGCTGTCGAAAGAATAGAGGAATCGAAGCTACAGGAAGTGGTGGTTACTAATTCCATTCCGCTCCGGGAGGACGCCAAGCGCTGCTCCCGCATCAAGACGCTGAACGTGGCGCCGCTGCTGGCGCGCGCCATTCAGTCAATCCATGAGGACGGTTCCGTAAGCACCCTATTTATTTAAGAAAATGACGCAGGCCACGCCTGCTGGATGAGAAACAATGAGAAAAGACATTACTGTTAGCGCCGAGCCACGCGAAACGCGCGGCAAGAATGAAGCCCGCCGTCTGCGTGTGAAGGGATTTGCTCCCGCCGTATTGTACGGAGCCAATGAACCCGCGGTGGCCGTGGCCGTGAGTCCCAAAGAGGTGAATAAGATTCTGCACAGCAACACCGGGCACAACACCATCTTTAACCTGGCATTGCAGGGCGGGGCGGAAGTTCCGGTGATGATTGTGGACTGGCAGCGCGATCCGGTGAAGGAAACTTTGCTGCACGTGGATTTGAAACGCATCGATCTTTCCAAGCGCATCGCGGTGAAGGTGCGCGTGCACATGACCGGCGAGGCCAAGGGTGTGAAGCTGCAAGGAGGGTTGCTTGAAGCCATCACGCGCGAGGTAGAGGTGGAGTGCCTTCCGGACGAAATTCCGGAATCGTTCACGGTGGATGTGACGGAGTTGATGATCGGCAATAATTTGCGAGCGAGCGATATTCCGTTAAGTGGTTCGATGAAACTGGTGAGCGCGCCGGAACAGGTGCTGGCGCACGTAGTAACCATGAAGGCGGAAGAAGTGGCGGCTCCGGCGGCTGAAGGCGCGGTGGAGGCGGCAACTCCGGCCGAGCCCGAAGTGATCAAGAAGGGCAAGAAGGAAGAGGAAGGCGCTGCCGAGGCGGAAAAGCCGGCCGAGAAGGAGAAGGGGAAGAAGAAGTAAGAATGGTTTCTGGTTTCTGGTTTCTGGTTTCTGGTTCGCGTAGTTGGGCAGTGGGGGTGGGCTAGGGACTTTAGATGCCGGAGTTCGAGAAGCTGGTGGTGGGGCTCGGGAATCCGGGCGAGGATTACGAGGCGACGCCGCACAATCTGGGATTTTTAGTGGTGGACCGGTTGGCGGTGCGGAATGGAATTAAGGTTGGGCGCAAGGAAGCCCGGGCGCTGGTGGGGCAGGGAACGGTTGGCGGGAAGCGAGTGCTGCTGGCCAAGCCGCAAACGTTCATGAACGTCAGCGGCGAATCGGTGAACGGGCTGTTGGTAAAACATGAGATTGGGCCGCGGGATCTGATTCTGATCTACGATGAGCTGGATTTACCGTGGCTCTCGTTGCGGATACGGCCAAGTGGTTCGGCCGCCGGGCATCGCGGAGTAGATTCGGTGATCCGTACCACCGGAACAAATGAGTTTCCCCGGGTTCGCCTGGGGATCCACGGGGGCCATCGCGAAAAGGATGGCGCCCGCATTGTGCTTGGGAAGTTAAACCGGGCGCAGAGACAGGAATTGGACGAGCTGCTGGATTATGCATCACAGGCAGTGGAATCCATAATTGCTGAAGGCGTCGAAAAGTCCATGGCGAAATATAATCGTCGCGCCCCAGGCTTAAATGAGGATGAATGAGGATCTACGAAGAGTTGTTTATCGTCCGGCCCGATTTGCCGGAGGAAGAGACCGATCAATTGATCGAGAGGCTGACCACGTTGATTGCCGGGCAAGGCGGTAACGTGGACAAAGTGGACAAGTGGGGCGTCCGCAAGCTGGCTTATCGGGTGCAGAAGCGCACCGAAGGCTTTTACGTGCTGCTGCAATTCACGGCCAAGCCGGAAACGGTGAAGGAGCTGGAGCGCCAGCTTCGGGTGCAGGATCAGGTGATGAAATTCCTGACGGTGCGCATCGATGAAAAGCTGAAGAAGATCGCCAAGCGGAAAAAATCGCGTGACAAGCGCGCGGCCCGCAAACCGGCCACGCCGGTAGCCGCGCCCAGCGCGCCATCCATGGAACATGCCATGGCGGGCGCAGCCGAACCGGCGCCGCGTCCTGGAGCGCCGATGCCAGGAGCTCCCGCTCCGGCCCCGGCTCCGGCCCCGGCTCCGGCCCCGGTGGAGAAAGAATAGGAGACCATCATGGCTGAATCAAGAGGCGGACGTCCCATGAGCGCATCGCAGCGCCCCACCGGCGGCGACAAGGCGATGGCTACCAAGAAGCAATATTTCCGGCGCAAGAAAGTGTGCCGATTCTGCGTGGAGAAGATCGACGATATCAATTACAAAGATGTGAGGATGCTGATGTCGTTCATCTCCGAGCGCGGTAAGATAGTGCCGCGCCGGATTTCGGGCGTGTGTACTCCGCACCAGCGCCGTTTGGCGGAGGCGATCAAGCAGGCGCGCAACATCGCGCTGATTCCGTTCGCCGCGCCCATTTAGTAACGCGCGCAAAACGGAGTGCGGCGCGAAGCTTCGGCTCACTATGGCGGTGCGCGCCGCACCCTTTGCGCTAAAAAAAGGAATAACATCATGGAAGTTATCTTACGAGAAGATGTCGAAAAGCTGGGCACGCGCGGCCAGTTGGTGAAGGTGACGCCGGGTTACGCGCGCAATTTTCTTTTGCCTAAACGGCTGGCCGTCGCCGCCACGGAATCGAACAAGAAGATTGTGGAGCAGGAGCGGCAGGCGCATCTTCGCAAGGAAGCCAAGCTGGTAGCCGATGCCGGCGAGCTGGCCAAGCTGATGGGGAACGTCAGCGTCACCATCAAGCAGAAGGCTGGCGAGAACGATCAGCTTTTCGGATCGGTGACATCGAAAGATATCGCCGAGGCGCTGGAGAAGCAGGGCTACAGCATTGATCGCCGGAAGATCGCGCTGGATGAGCCGATCAAGACCCTGGGCGAGTTCAAGGTGACGCTGCGGCTGCACCGGGAAGTTCCGGCGGAGATTACGGTTCACGTAGTGAAAGACGCAGAATAGTTGGCAGGCGGAAGCGCCTGCCCCACTGCATGAAGGATCTGATTCTTGACCCGGCACGCTTCGACGAGGTTCCGGCTTATAAGCTGCTTGAAGCGGCGGCGGCCGGATACATCGGGATTGACCATCGCTTTCTGCACGCCATCGTGGATCGTCCCGAGAGCAGCATTCCGGACCTGGTGCGCTTCGCGGGCGAAGATCACGAAGACGATACGGTAAATCTCGACGAGGAATTGGTTGACATTTTCCGTCAACTTCGTACACCGCAGGCGGTTCCTTTTCTGGTTGAGCTGGCGCGGCGGGATCCGCTCAACATTGAAGACGATGTAGTGGAAGCTCTGGTGCAGTTCGCCTCCGACGCAGTGGACCCGGTGCTGGCGTTGTTGGACGAACTGGATGACGCAGGCGAAGATGAGGGCGACGTACCGTTTCTGCTTTCGCAATTGCGCGTGCGTGACGCTCGCATTCTGAATGCGCTAACCGCTCGGGTGGCCGACGGCGATCCGGAGGCGGCGCTGCTGGTGGACATGTACGGCGATCCGGCGGGCGTTCCGGCGCTGGAGGCAGCGCTGGCGCAACTTCCCGCGGAGAGTATCGAGGCCGTCAGAATCAGGGCGTATATCGCGGATCTTTCCTCGCCCAGCACACTGACGGAAGTGGAGGAGCCGTTCGATATCTGGGCCCTTTATCCGAAGACGGATTGGCCTCCGCTGGAGCTGCTGGACGATGAAGTACGGCTGGAAATGTTGGAGAGCGGTCCGGCCGAGTTGAGAGCCGATGTGGCTTCGTTCTACCGCAGCGGGGAGTTCACGGAGAAGATCGCTGCGCGGCTGTTGCAAATGGCCAAGAGCGATCCCGACTTGCATGTTCGCGGGGAATGCTGGGAGACGCTGGGAGAGATCAGCAATGAGCTGGAGATCCGGCGCGCGCTGCTGCGCGTTCTTGCGGATAATGGGACATCGGTTGAAGAAAAAGGCGGCGCGGCGGTGGCGCTGGCGCAACAGACCGATAACGCAGCAGTGTTCCAAGCCATTGAGAATTTGTATGCCGATCCGCGCGGGCGCGCTAAGGCGCTCAAGGCCATGGGGAGATCGTTCGACAAGCGCTTTGGAGCGTACCCGCCGAAGCACCTGGATGATCCGGATCATGAGATTAAACGCCAGGCCATCTGGGCTGTGGGTTTTCTGAACTTGCAGGCGGAGGCGCCGCGCCTTCCGGCTTTCTTCGACGATGACTTATTTCGCAGCGACGCATTGTTCGCCTACGCGTTGTCGGTTCCGGGCGAGACTTCGCCAGGGCGGATGCGGGGACTGCTGAATAAGATCGACGATGCGGCTGGAGGATTCAAGCCGGACGAGGAAGCGCTGGTGGAGATGGCGCTGGATCAGCGGCTGGTACTGCACGGGAAGAAGCCGGTGTTCACGGTGGAAGAGGATGAGGGTGAACCGTCGGACGAAGAGCCGGTGGTTCAAAAAAAAGTTGGGCGAAACGATCCTTGTCCGTGCGGGAGCGGGAAGAAGTATAAGAAATGTTGTGGGGCGGGCTGAGGGGAGAAGCCTTGGCAGGCGGAAGCGCCTGCCCCACTTTGCAAACTTTCAGGCGGCGGTGGCGGCGCGTTTTACGATTTCTTCGGCCAGGCGCCAATCTTCGTCGGCCGTGCCTTCCGGGCGTCCGGCACTTTCCCACAAGAGTTCGGCGATGCTTTTCACGCGTTCCTTGACCACTTGTGGAGCATCCTTGCCGGGAAAATTCCGCGATTCGGGTAAAAGCTCGTGAGCCAGGGCATCACGGCATTCATCGTAGATGGCGCGGGCTTTCTCCACATCAACCAGTGCCGTTTCGATGGCAGCGCGGTTGGGGTGCGGATCAGTAGTTAGCATCTGGAGGCGCCGCACACGCTCGGAAAACTCATGAAAGGCCCTCTGATACGCGCGCCAAGCCTCCACTCTAGTAATGGATTGTACGGGAGCTCGACTCATGTCTGTTTAGACGAAGCAAACCGGCAAAAGGTTCGAAATTCTTCAGCTATCTTAATTCTTCTATGGTTAAGAATTGGTTAACGGAAATGTTGCTAAGTTGCTGTTTTGCGCCACTTGGCCACTCTACTTGTAGTTGGTTCACTTTGGTGTCTTGTCCCAGGCCAAACGTCAGCGCCAGGTCGCTCTGGGAGCAATAGCTGGATCCGCTGCGAACCATATTCCACTGTTTACCGGAGGCGCTTTCGATGCGCACCACCGCGCCGATGGCGCTGCGATTGGATTTGGTTCCGATGAGACGCACATTCAGCCAGTGGTTGCGATTGCCGCCGTCATTTCGGAACAGGTAAGCAGGTCCGTTGTTGGTGCTGATGATTACATCTAAATCGCCGTCATGATCGTAGTCCGCGTAGGCAGCGCCGCGGGCGACGATGGGCCGATTGAACTGAGGGCCCATGGCGGCGCTCACGTTTTCAAAGCGGCGCCCGCCGAGATTGCGGAAAAGCAGCGGCGGTTGCTCGAAGCGCACCTTGGGCTGAACGCGATTGATCTCTTCATCGATGTGGCCGTTGGCGGCGAAAATATCGGGATAGCCGTCCAGATCGTAATCGAAAAAGAAGACGCCGAAGGCCAGGGTAAGAAGACTGGCGCGCCCTACGCTGGAGCTAGGCGCTTCGTCCACGAACAGGCCGGTGCCTTCGTTGTGATAGAGGCCGAGCATCTGGTTCGAGAAGTTGCCAACCAGCAAATGCGGGCGGCCGGAGCGATCGTAGTCGGCCGAATCGGCGCCCATGGCTCCACGCGCGACGCCATCTTCGCCGAAGGCTACGCCCGCCACCATGCCTTCCTCGGTGAACGTTCCGTTGTGATTATTGCGGTAGAGCTTGTTGGGCTGGGTATCGTTCGATACGAAGAGGTCCGGCCAGCCGTCGCCATTGTAATCGAGGACGGTCACTCCGAGGGACTTGCTGGAGGAATCGCCCAGGCCGGCTTTGTCGGTGACGTCTTCAAATTTTCCGCCGCCGAGGTTGTGAAACAGGCGGGATTTTGTGCCTTTGTAAGATTCCGGAGTGCAGTAGGATCGCACGGAACCGTCGAGGGAGCATTTCAAGTCGCCCTTCTCAGTCCACTGGACGTAGTTGGCGACGAACAGGTCCACCTTGCCATCGCGGTCGTAATCGAACCAGGCGGCGCTGGTGCCGAAGTTGGCGTTGTGAATGCCTGATCCGGATGTGACGTCGCGGAATTTTCCGTGGCCTTCGTTGTGGAATAAATGGTCGCCATCGATGGCCGTGATGTAGACGTCCGGACGGCCGTCGTTATCGTAATCGGCAATGGCCACGCCCATGCCGTACATTTCCACATCGAGGCCGCTACCGGCGGTGATGTCGGTGAAGGTGCCGTCGTGATTGTTGCGGTAGAGCGCCGGGAGGGATTTGCGGCCGCGCGGGGTCCAGTCTTTACTGTTGATGAGCAGAATGTCGGGCCAACCGTCGCCCAAGGCATCGAAGAAGGCGACGCCGGAGCCCATGGTTTCGGGTAGATACTTATTGCCGGCTTTTCCGGCGTTGTGGTGGAACCTGATTCCGGCGGACGTCGTTACGTCGGTGAAATGGACGTTGGTTGCGGGTGGGGCGGCTAGTAAGAGGGCGGCGATGGCCAGGCAGATTGGGATGATCAGAGATTTCATTGCGAGGCACCGTCTCCCTTACGGTCGCGGTTCAGTAACGCGCGGGTGGTGGGGATGCGGTGCGTGGGTGTAGTCAACGCCACGCTTTCGTGGTCGTGGATCGGTTGGCGCTCGTTGTTGTCTTCCGGACTTTGCAGGCGGCGTGAAGCGGTTATGGACTGCGCGGATTCCTCGGCTTTGAAGCGCTGGAACAGCTTCTGCTCGCGCGCGGCGTTCTGCTGGTCGCCCAGGCCGCGGTAACAGAGCATCATGGTGTAATGCATCTGGAGATCCTCCGGATCTACATCGCAGACTTGTTCCAACACTTTGATGGCCTCAGCGTACTGGCGCTTCAAAAACAGGATGCGGGCCATTTGATTCAGCACCACGCGGTCGCGCGGATACATTCCGGAGGCGGTACGCAGGGATTTGAGGGCGGCATCGTAATCGCCGTCGGCTTTTTCGGTTAGCGCTTTGAAGTACCAGGTGCGGCCGAGTTTCGAATTCAGCTCCAGGGATTTCCGGACGAACGGTTTTGCGGCGTCGGTTTCGCCTTCCTGAATCAGCGCGCGGGCTACGTTCAGCCAGCCGTCGGGGTACTCGGGTTCTGCCTCGGTTACTTTTCGGAAGGCATATTCGGCGCCTTTCAGATCGCCTTGCAGCAACAGGCCAATTCCCCAGTCGTTCCAGCGCTCGCGGTCTGCTTTGGTGACGACCGGTTTCCAAACGGTGGGCGAGGATCCGAGCTGGAGTTGGGTCTCGGCATGCGCGAGAGTCACGATGGGCAAGTTGGGAATCTCGCCTTTAATTTCGCTGGACACGTTGGCGGGAATGTTGCTTGCGGTAAAGAGATATTTCAGGCTGTTGTGATCGGGACTGAGCAGCGATGGATCCTGACCGGGAGCGGGTTCGCCGGCGAATGCGAACTCGGTGTAGTAACGCGAGAACTTGCGATAGTTCAACTTCGCTTCCAGGGTGATGGGTCCTTGGGCGTCTTTGGGGATGCGTACCAGGTAGTGGGCCACGTCGGCCGCGCCGGGTGGGATCAAGCGCACATAAAGAACGCTGCGCGCTTGCCAGGCATTGCGCTTGTTGATTTGATTGCCGGCGGCATCCAGCTGATAGGCCTTGTAGAAATGCGCGCCCGGCTCAACCGCGCCGCGGCCGTTATCTTCCACCTGTCCGCTCCAGAAAATCACGCGGCCGTTGGCGTCGCGGCCTTCGAGTTCCAGCCAGACATCGAAAGCGTCCACGGTTCCGGCCGGAAAGAAATGACCGATCTTGCGCGTGCGCACCACCACATCCACGCGGGCGGTTGAGCCGGGCACGAAGACTGCTCCGGCTTTGTCGATGGGAGCGGCCACTTGGCCCACTTCACGAATCACCACATCGTGCTGCTGCTCGGCTTCTTCACCCACCGCGAATCCGGACATGGCTTGCGGACCGTCACCAGCGCGCCGAAGCATGGCGGTTTCTCCTTTATGCGCATCTACGGGGGATGCGGAGAAGATGTCGACGGTGATGAAGCCGGACTTGAGGAAATCTTCCTCGGCTTTCAGTTGATCGGCGTCCTGGTTTACGTAGGGGACCGCGGTATTCGCGGCGGCGAAGCGATGGGAGTGGATTTTGCCGTCGACATTGCCGGGGTCGTGCGACGCCACCAGCGGCATGTGGCAATCGGCGCAGGTGGAACTTTTGGCGGGGTAATAAAACGATCGGGCGCCAAGGCCTGAAACTCCGCTGGCCTGCCAGTTGTCGTAATCGTCGAAACCACGGAACCAGCGGTAGTTGTTCACCGGAACATCCAGGTGCACTTTGTGGCAGGCGGCGCAGAATTCAGGCGTGTCCTGGCGCATGAACGGTTTCATGAACGTCCGGCGATGCGGTTCCGGATCGAGATAGGTCAGGAAGTGGTCGAATGCGTGGATAACCGGATTCTTGCTGGTAGCGATTTCATGCAGCGGCGGATATTCAATGGTGAATCCGGCGTTGCCCATGGAGCTATCGACGTGAACAATGGCGTGGCAGGAGGTGCAAGCGAGGCCGGCATGCGCTTCGGCGGTATCGATTTGCTCGCTCATGGGCCGATCGAAGCGGCCGTTGAAGAAGACGGCATGGTCATGACAGCCGGCGCACCATTTGCTGGGGCGGGTGCCAATGGTCGACTGCATGTATTCGATAGCTTTTCGATAGAACTGATTATTGAAAGACGCGAAGTGATGCATCGAGCTTTTCCATTGCTGGTAAATATCCTTGTGGCATTCGCCGCAGACCGCGGAGTCCATGAAAAAGTTGGAGGGGATGATGCCGCCGACGTTGGTTTTGGCGGAGGATGGGAAGAAAGGGGACTTTGGTCCGCCGCCCTCGCCATCCATGGAGAGGGGAGCGGTGTGAGGATTGCGAATGCGGTCATTCGGATTGGGCGCGATTCTTCGATAGAGGTATGTGGAAAGCGGAAAAAGCACCAGCACGGCGAGCGCGATCTGGAACGCCGGGCGGAAGCGGGGGTGTTTCCAGGCATAGGGAATCAGCGCGGCCACGCCCAGGAGGGCGGTGGCAATGTGAGTCCAAAGAGCCCAGCGATGTTCGCGAATGTTGCCGGCGGCGACCAGATAAATGGCGGCCAAGAATGAGAGCAGGAAGAAGGTGAGGGCGGGTGAGATATTGCGCCTGAGGGTGGCGTTCTTCGCGATCAGGAAGACGGTGGCGATGGACAGCGCCAGGCCCAGCGCCAGGTGCAGCAGAACGTTGCCCATGTAAGAGACCGTGGCCGACGCGAAGGCCGCGATGTAGGCAGTGTTCAGCAGCAGAACAAGGAACGCGATGGCGATCCACTTGGACAGCTTGGATTGCATTGACCCGTTTCAATTCAGATTAGCGCTTTCGTGGCGGCGGGTCGCTAGTAGATATCTATTAGGGGTTGGGGGCTTGGGGCTGGGGACTCATCAGCTCCCATAGTGACCAGAGATTGTCGGATTCGATCTGGCGGCCGGTGGGGGGGCCGTGTTGGTCGAATAGCCAGATGGATTGGCCGGTGGGGGCGGCGCCGGGAAGGACCCAATTTACATAGGCGAAATCGTAGGTTACGGTGCGGATGTTGGGTGCTTCGGGAACATCGCGGGCGCAGACGAATGGTTGTGGAGCTCGCAAGGCCGATAGCTGACGCAGGACTTGGTTCAGCTTGCGCTGGCTCGCTTCCAGATCGAGAGCGATGCGCGGCGTGCTGCGATAGAAAACATAGGAGACGGGAGCGAGCTTTGAGAATTGCAGGCGGCCGTAGGGGAAATAGGAAATTGCGAGCGAGACCACCACGGCGGCGATGGTGGCTGGAAAATGAGTTCTGCCCAGGGTTGCGCAGAGTAGCAATAAAGGTGGAAAAGCGATGAGCCAATAGCCGGCCCTGCCGCTGTGGATTCCGAGCAGCACGATCAACGGGGGGACCAGCCAAAGCGCATAGCGCCACCAGCCCTCGACCGTTTTTCGATGCCAAACGAACGGCCAACCAAAAGCGAGAAGCCACGGAGCGAGGTTCATGCCGCAATAGATCATGTTGTTCAAGGTCATGCTCAGGTGGCGGCGCAGTGGAGCGCCATAGAATATGGACGACCGGGAAGCCACCTCATGGAACTGGACGGAGGTCAAGCGAGAGAGAACACTGGGGCCGCCCACGCTATCGGCTAGCGGGACATACCAGGCTAAGAAACCAAGCGTTCCGAGAATCGCGCCGGCGCAGACGGGACGCCAGGCGTGACGCCAATGGCTGATAGCCGCGCCCGCAATCAACGGAGCTAACAATACCAGGTTGCTTTGATGAAACCCGGCCAACACTCCGAGCGCGGCGAGGCAGAGGGGGATTCTCCATGGCTGCCGGCGCGGATCGAGGAACGCAAGATATCCCGCCACCAATGAGGAAACCATGTCGGTGATGCTGGGCGACGAGATGGAGCTGTACAAAGACACCGCCGGCGAGTAAGCCAGGAGCGCGGTGCAAGTGAGGGCGGAAACCTGGCTATGGAGGACACGCAGGGCCAGAAGATAGAAGATCGGGAGAGCCAGCAGCGCCATCAAAAACGCGACGATGATTTGGGCTTGCATGGTTCCGCCGCCCAGCGGTTCCAGCACACGCGCGCTGAACACCCATAAGATGTATCCGGGAGGATGGGGCTGGTGTTTGAAGAGATTGAACTCGGCCATGCCGCGCGCGTATTGCGAGGAATCCCAGTTGAAGGAGAATCGCGCGCCGAAATGCGGGATGCGCAGCGCCAGCCACACCAGCGCCAGGGTGAGAAAGGCGAAGCGTTGGCGTGCGGGCAAGTCTTATTATGCATGGCATGCTTTACGTATGGCGCGGTTTATCAGGCGCGCCGGCGCGGGTAGTGGGTTCAATTTCCTTGGATTGCAAAATCTGCCGAGCAAGGACGTGGCGCGCGCACTGGTGCGTGCGGCGTTCACACTCGTGTGAACGCAAAGAAAAATGTGTTCGCAAGAGTGCGAACACGGCACGCAAAGTGCGTGCGCCACAGCCTCAAACTGACCCACTGGCCGGGCGCGATGGGTCATAATGTAATTGGCAAAAAGGAGAACCGTGGCGGACCGCTCCCCAATGACGACAACGATTCTGCTGCTGATCTCCGATCCGCTGGTACGCGCCGTTTTTAAGGAAACACTGGAAGCGGTCGGATATACGGTGCTGGATACCGGCGATCTGGGACATGCAGTGGACCAGTTGAAGAACTGTTCGCCTGATTTGTTAATCACGCGTACCTATGTCCAAAGCCTGATCGGACACGACGCTGCTATCTATCTGCGGAACAAATGCCCGAAGATGAGGGTGCTTATTACCGGCGGTCTACTGAATGACGACCGTCTTCAAAATCGAGCTTCGTTGCAAGGATTTGATGTCTTCCCGAAGCCTTACACGGCGGCCGAGTTGCTGCAGAAGGTGAAAGACGTGATGGGTAAACCGTGATGGCGAGGTTGGGGAAAAAATTGGGGGACACGACTTGGCCCGTTGTAGTTTGAAGCGTGGTGGACGCTTGCCCGTCATGTCCCCCAATTTTCGTGATGGCGAGGTTGAGGGAAAAAATTGGGGGACACGACTTGGCCTGTTGTAGTTTGAAGCGTGGTGGACGCTTGCCCGTCATGTCCCCCAATTTTCGTGATGGCGAGGTTGGGGGAAAAAATTGGGGGACACGACTTGGCCCGTTGTAGTTTGAAGCGTGGTGGACGCTTGCCCGTCATGTCCCCCAATTTTCGTGATGGCGAGGTTGGGGGAAAAAATTGGGGGACACGACTTGGCCCGTTGTAGTCCCCCAATTTTCGTGATGGCGAGGTTGAGGGAAAAAATTGGGGGACACGACTCGGCCCGTTGTAGTCCCCCAATTTTCGTGATGGCGAGGTTGAGGGAAAAAATTGGGGGACACGACTTGGCCCGTTGTAGTTTGAAGCGTGGTGGACGCTTGCCCGTCATGTCCCCCAATTTTCGTGATGGCGAGGTTGAGGGAAAAAATTGGGGGACACGACTTGGCCCGTTGTAGTCCCCCAATTTTCGTGATGGTGAGGCTGAGGGAAAAAATTGGGGGACACGACTCGGCCCGTTGTAGTTTGAAGCGTGGTGGACGCTTGCCCGTCATGTCCCCCAATTTTCGAGCACTTACCAGGGTTGGTAAAGTCAAAGAGAGCGAAAGAAAGGAATCACATGCAGCTGGGAATGGTTGGTTTGGGACGAATGGGCGCGAATATGGTGCGGCGGCTGGTTCGAGGGGGTCACGAGTGCGTGGCCTTCGACAGGTCGCCGAAAGCAGTGGAGGAGTTGGCGAAGGACAAAGCCAAGGGCGCCTCTTCACTGGCGGATCTTGTGAAACAGCTGGCAAAACCACGGGCGGTCTGGTTGATGGTTCCGGCCGCGGCAGTGGATGAAACGATCGCGGACCTGATTCCGGCGCTGGAGGCCGGCGACATTCTGATTGACGGCGGAAACTCTTATTACATCGATGACATCCGGCGCGCGAAGGAGCTGGCCCCCAAGAAGATCCACTACGTGGACGTAGGCACGAGCGGAGGAGTGTGGGGCCTGGAGCGCGGATACTGCATGATGATCGGCGGCGAGCCGGAGATTGTGAAGCATCTGGACCCGATCTTCAAGACTCTGGCGCCCGGACGCGGCAACAGCGAACCTACGCCGGGACGCGGGAATATCGGCGGCACGGCCGAAAATGGGTACCTGCACTGCGGCCCGAACGGGGGCGGCCACTTTGTGAAGATGGTTCACAACGGAATCGAGTACGGCATTATGGCGGCCTATGCGGAGGGGCTCAGCGTGATTCGCGACGCCAACGTCGGGAAACAGACGCACACGGTGGACGCGGAGACAACACCGTTGAGAAACCCCGAGGAGTATCAGTACGATTTCAATCTGCGGGACATTGCGGAAGTGTGGCGGCGCGGAAGCGTGATCGCATCCTGGCTGCTGGATTTAACTGCCGCGTCGCTGGTGAAAGACGAGAATCTTTCCGATTTCGGGGGACGGGTTTCCGATTCTGGCGAAGGACGGTGGACCATCAAGGCGGCCATTGACGAAGGCGTGCCGGTGCCGGTGCTCTCGGCCGCGCTTTATGCGCGTTTCAGTTCCCGCGGCGCCGCGGATTATCAGAACAAGCTGCTCTCGGCCATGCGTTTTCAGTTCGGTGGACACCTGGAGAAACCAGTGGAGAAGGCGGCGGAGAAGCCGGCCGGCGGGAAGAGCGCTTGAGGCGAGGGCAGGCATGAGCGATTCGCACTCCGACGCTCTGGTTTTTTTTGGCGCCACCGGCGACCTGGCCCATAAGATGATTTTCCCGGCGCTGCTGGCGATGGTGAAGCATGGCCACCTGGATGTGCCCGTGATCGGCGTGGCCAATGCCGGCTGGAACGTCGAAAAGCTGCGCGAGCGGGCGCGCGACAGCGTCGAAAAAAACGGAGGGCTGGATCCAGCGGCTTTTGAAAAGCTGAGTGGCCTGCTCGGTTATGTGGACGGGGATTATAAGGATCCCGCGACGTTTCAGGCGCTGCGAAAACAGCTCGGTTCCGCCCAGCGGCCGGCGCATTATCTGGCCATTCCTCCGGTGCTGTTCGGACTGGTGGTGGAGCAGCTGGGAAAATCCGGCTGCGCGGCGGGCGGCCGGGTGATCGTTGAAAAACCGTTCGGGCGGGACCTGGCGTCGGCGCGAAATCTCAATCGGATTCTGTTAGCGACGTTTTCAGAAGCGGATATCTTTCGCATCGACCATTACCTGGGAAAGCTGCCGGTCAAGAACCTGGTTTACTTCCGCTTCGCGAATTCGTTTATAGATCCGTTCTGGAATCGCGCTTCGGTGGAGAGCGTCCAGATCACCATGGCCGAGGATTTCGGAGTGGCGGACCGCGGCGCATTTTATGACCAGACGGGCACGATCCGGGATGTTCTGCAGAATCACATGTTCCAGATCCTGGCGAACCTGGCCATGGAACCGCCGGTAAGAAACGACAGCGAATCGGTTCGCAACGAAAAGGTCAAAGTTTTGCAGGCAATTCCGGCCGTGGAGGAAAGCAACGTCTGCCGGGGACAGTTTCGCGGCTATCGGACCGAGAAGGGTGTGGCGCAGGATACCAAGGTGGAGACTTTTGCGGCTTTGAAGCTGGAGATCAACTCCTGGCGCTGGCAGGGAGTTCCGTTCTACTTCAGGGCGGGGAAATGCCTACCGGTGACGTGTACGGAGGTTCTGGTGCGGTTCCGGCGGCCGCCGGTGGGATTCATTTCTTCGGAGGGATCCACGAATTACATGCGGCTGCGGATCAGCCCGGAAGTGGTGGATGCTTTAGGAATGATGGTGCTCGCGCCCGGACAAGAGACGAAGGGACAATTGACGGAGTTGGTGGCCTGCCATCATCCCAGCCCGGAAGAAATGGATGCGTATGAACGATTGCTGGGCGATGCCATGGCCGGCGATCAGACCGAGTTTGCGCGCGAGGATTATGTGGAGGAAGCGTGGCGCATCGTAGATCCGATTCTGAAAGGCGCCAGCGCGGTTTACGAATATGACAAGGGAACGTGGGGGCCGGAGGAAGTGGACCGGTGTGTTGTGCCCCCCGGCGGTTGGCATAATCCCGTGGTTACGCCGCAAGCCCCGTGCGGATAAGGCACCGGTTGGCAGGCGGAAGCGCCTGCCCCACTCAGGCCCTGTCGATTGGTTGACTCTTGGTCCGTCTTTTCGTCACTGGATGGTCCGGTAAGTGTTTGCCGCAAGGCTTCTCAAAGTGGTCTCGGGATTGCAATTTGACTGTAGAATGGGAGGATTATGAAGCTCGAAGACCTGTGCATTAATACCATCCGGATATTATCGGCCGATGCGGTGCAGCAAGCGAACTCCGGCCATCCGGGCTTGCCGATGGGCGCGGCAGCGATGGCCTACACGCTGTGGACCAGGTTCCTGAAGTTCAATCCAGGGAATCCGCAATGGGTGGACCGCGACCGTTTCGTGTTGTCGGCGGGACATGGATCGATGCTGCTGTACAGCTTGCTGTATTTGACCGGATATGACCTTCCCTTGGAGGAGATCAAACGCTTCAGGAAATGGGGCAGCCGGACGCCAGGGCATCCCGAACGCGGTTTAACGCCGGGCGTAGAAGTTACAACCGGGCCGCTGGGACAGGGTTTCGCCAACGGCGTGGGATTGGGCATCGCCGAGGCGTGGTTAGCGGCGCGTTATAACCGTCCCGGACATGAAATTGTAGACCACTACACTTACGTTCTCTGCGGAGATGGCGACCTGATGGAAGGGATCAGCGAAGAGGCAGCGTCGCTGGCCGGACATCTGCGCCTGGGCAAACTGATTTATATCTACGACCAAAATCACATCTCGTTGGCCGGCGCCACCGGAATTACCTTTACCGAAAATGTCGCCCAGCGGTTTGAGGCATGCGGCTGGCATACGCGCGAGGTTCCGGATGGAAACGACATCGAAGATGCCACGCGGGCGATTCAGGAAGCGCAAGCCGAGGTGCGGCGGCCATCGTTGATCCTGGCGCGGACGCATATCGGCTACGGCAGTCCACACAAGCAGGACAACTTCAGCGCGCACGGGGACCCGCTGGGCGAAGAAGAATTGCAGGCCACCAAAAAAGCACTGGGATGGCCGACCATGGACAAGTTTTATCTGCCCGAGGATGCGGTGAAGTATTTCCGCCAGGCAGTTGCCGAGGGCGCGAAATTGGAAGATGAGTGGAAGAAGCGGTTCGATGCGTACCGTCAGGGGTTTCCAAAGGAAGCTGCCGAGTTTGAGCTGATTATGAGCGGGAAGCTGCCGGAAAACTGGAATGCCGATCTTCCCAAATGGAAATCCACGGACAAGCCGGCGGCTACGCGGGCGGCGGGCGGGGAAGTGATCAACGTGCTGGCCAAAAACATTCCCAACCTGGCCGGCGGATCCGCGGACCTGAATCCGTCCACCAGGACCGCGCTGAAGGGGTTGGGAGATTTCCAGGCGCCGGAATTATCCGGGCCAGGAACTTTGGGCGCGGTGGGCGGCGAATGGGATTATGGCGGCCGGAATATCGCTTTCGGCGTGCGGGAACACGCCATGGGCGCGATGGTGAATGGAATGGCGGCACATGGGGGCTTGCTGCCCTTCAGCGCGACATTCTTGACGTTTTCCGACTACATGAAACCGGCCATCCGGCTGGGGGCTTTAAGCCAGCTCAGGGCGATTTACATATTTACGCACGACAGCATCGGCCTGGGCGAGGATGGTCCCACGCATCAACCAATTGAGCAGCTGGCCGGCTTGCGCGCGATCCCAAATCTTACCGTGATTCGCCCCGCCGATTCGAACGAAACCGCGGAGGCGTGGGGTTTCGCGGTTCAGCATAACAGCCCCACACTTATGGCGCTGACGCGGCAGAACGTTCCACAGCTCGATCGCAGCAATGCCAAGGATGCCAATGCCGCGCGGGGCGCTTATGTGCTGGCGGAAGCGGAGGGTGGCGTGGCGGATGTCATCCTGATCGGCACGGGCTCTGAAGTGAGCCTTTGCGTGACGGCGCGGGAGCGATTGAAGAACTACGGCGTGAAGGCGCGCGTGGTCAGCATGCCGAGTTGGAATCTGTTCGAGAGCCAGCCTGACGCCTACCAGGAGAGCGTGCTTCCGCGGAGCATCAAGAAGCGTGTCACGGTGGAGGCAGGGTCGACGATGGGTTGGCGCCGCTGGGCCGGGGATGATGGTGTGGTGATCGGGCTGGAGCGCTTTGGAGCATCGGCGCCGGGACCGGATGTTATGGAGCATTTGGGATTCACGCCGGAGCACGTCACCGCGGCGGCGCTGCGGCTGGCGGGCAAGAATGCCGAGGCAGAACGGGAATACAGCGCCGAGGCTACGCTGGCGCCGGCCTAGCCGATGACGGCGCGAGGTTCGTCCTGGATCTCGGCGGAGGGAACACCGTCCCCGCTGGGCGTCACCTGGATTGTAGAGGAACAGGTATTCAACTTCGCCGTATTCTCGGAGAACGCCGAGAGCGTGACGCTGCTGTTATTCAATCCTGACGATCTGACGCATCCTTCTTTCAGTTTCCTGTTCGATTTCCTGCGCAACAAATCCGGGCCGGTATGGCATTGCCGGATACCGGCGTCGACGGTTGGCTCAGCGCGCTACTACGCGTATTCGGTGGCGGGCCCCAATCCGCCGGGAATGTTCGACTCACAGAAGCTGCTGCTTGATCCCTATGCCCGGTGCGTATTTTTTCCGGAGACATTTGACCGGACGCTGGCCATGCGCGAGGGTCCAAATGCGGGGAAGGCGCCGTTGGGCGTCATTGCGGCGGCGCAGCCGCTGGCGAAGGACAGCACTTTGGCCGGTGTACCGCACTTTGAATCCGACGCCATCATCTATGAGCTGCACGTCCGCGGATTTACGATGCACCCCAATTCCGGCGTGGAGCGAAGCCGGGCCGGCACTTTTGAAGGCCTGGTGGAGAAAATTCCGTACCTGAAGGAATTGGGCGTGACCGTAGTGGAGCTGATGCCGGTGTTTCAAGGCGACCCGCAGGACGGCAGCTACTGGGGCTATATGCCGTTGAACTTTTTCTCGCCGGAGAGCTCCTACGCCGGCAGCCGCGCGTTCTGCGGGCAGCACCAGGAGTTTCGCTCGATGGTGGAGGCGCTGCACTGGGCCGGCATCGAAGTGGTTCTGGATGTCATCTACAATCACACCGCGGAGCGTGACCGTCAGGGACCGATCTACAGCTTCAAGGGATTCGCCAACAATGAATACTACATGCTGACAGGCGATCCCGCGAATCCCTACGCCAATTACTCAGGCACTGGAAACACTTTGAACACTACCCGGCCCTTTGTCCGCCAAATGATCGTGGACAGCCTGCGGTACTGGCATCGCGAAATGGGAATAGATGGTTTTCGCTTCGACCTGGCGTCGGTTTTCAGCCGGAATCCGGACGGCACGCTCAGTTGGCAGGATCCGCCGATCTTCGAAGAAATTTGCGCGGATCCGGAGCTGAGCGATGTGCGGTTGATCGCCGAGCCCTGGGATGCGGCAGGGGTGTATCAACTGGGGCGCAGTTTTCGAGGCATCAGTTGGATGCAGTGGAATGGCGCGTATCGAGATGACGTCCGCAGGTTCGTGAAGGGCGATCAAGGCATGGTTCCAACGCTGATGCGCCGATTGTACGGAAGCGACGACTTCTTTCCCGACGACCGGGCGCATGCGTACCACGCCTACCAGAGCGTCAACTTTGTCACTAGCCATGACGGTTTCACGCTCTACGATCTGGTCTCCTACAACGAGAAACGAAACTGGGCCAACGGAAACGAAAATCGCGACGGAATGGACCAGAATTATAGCTGGAACTGCGGCCTGGAAGGAGACGAGGGCCTGCCTGAAGAGATTTTGGCCTTGCGGCGCAAACAGATCAAGAATTTCTGCTGCCTGCTGATGCTTTCCAACGGAACGCCGATGTTCCGCGCCGGGGATGAATTCATGCAGACGCAGCGCGGCAATAACAATCCCTACAATCAGGACAACGAAATCAGCTGGCTGGATTGGGATCGCTACCGGCGGAATCCGGACATCTTTCGTTTTTTTCAGCGAATGATTGCTTTTCGGAAAGCACATCCGTCGCTTTGCCGCAGCCGGTTTTGGCGCAATGACGTCCGCTGGCATGGCGTGGATGCGCCGGTGGATATGTCTCGCGACTCGCACAGCCTGGCGTTCTTCCTGTCGGGAGCCTCAGAGAACGACGACGACATCTACGTCATGATCAACGCCTACTGGCAGAAGCTGGCGTTTAAGATTCAGGAGGGAATCCCGGGGGAGTGGGCCAGAGTTGTGGATACCAGCCTGGCCAGCCCTGACGATGTTCTCGATGCCGCGGCGGCGCTCCATAGCGCGAGCTATGTTGTGGACGAGCGGTCCGTGGTGGTTCTGGTTCGGCGGAAATCGGCGCGCTAATGGAGCTGGCTAAAAACGAATCCGTGCGCTTTGGCGTTGGCGTGGCATTGATAGCAGGAGGCGCCGGAGTCATGCACGGCATCCTCGGATTGGCCGTTACCCATGAACCGTTCGAAGCGCCATCCACCGGTGCTTTTGTAGAGGCTTGAATTTTTGATCATCACGTCCACTCTGCGGCGTTCGCCTTCGAAGATGATGCCGTTCTTCTGCTGGGCTTCGCGCAATTCGTACACGATGACGGAGCCATCGGCGAAGTCGCCGGTTGCGTACGCTTCGACGGCCTTCTGGTTCGCAAAGATGTGGTGCATTCCTTGTTCGCTCTCCGGCAAGGTTGAGCCGGACAGGATGACTCCGGTGCCCACGTGAACCCAGCGCCGAAAGTTGTCGGGGTATTGGACGGATTCCGCCGCGTACAGGGCGCACAGCAGTAGCGCGGTGAATGCGAGCAGAGTGCGAGTTGGCATGAGGACATTCTGGCAGGAAGCAGCGGGCCCGTATTGGAAAAAATTCAACTCTGCAAGCTTGCGGGCAGGGCCCGGCTATACTCGCGCGGGGTGATGCCGGCGAAGGCGCGAAAATCGCGGATAAGATGCGGCTGGTCGAAGTATCCGCAATCGGCCGCGAGCCGCGCCCAGTTTACCGGCACGCCTTTGTTGATTTGATGGAGCAAGGCATTGAACCGTCGAACGCGGCAGAAAAGCTTGGGTGTCAGACCAACGTGCTCGCGGAACAGGTGAATGAACCTGGTGTGGCTCAAACCAGTATCGAGCTGTAATTTTCGAATCCCACGCACTCCGCCTTCACGCGACAACTGCTGAACCGCATAGCGGACGGCGGGATGGATGGGAGTGGCGCTCGAAAGTTGCTGGGTCAAATATTTCTCGACGACCATGAGCTGGGCATGGTCGCCCGGGGCGGAGCACAGCTGGTTGAGCAGGCGGTCCGCCGCGGCGGGACAGAGTTCGCGGAGGGCGATATCGACGTTATGCAGTTCGTGCGGCGCGACGGGAAAAAATGTACGGGCCGCGCCGGGATGGAAAAGAATGCCAATGACCGCGGTGGATTGCGATGGATCCATTTCGAATGACCGGGAGAAAGGGCCGGCGAGGAGAGGCACGCGGATGGTGCGCGGCTCATTGTCAATAAAATAGGTCACCGCCGGTTTTTTCAGATGAATCACCAGGGCCATGGCGCCGTTCGGATAGACACGCTGGCGCGAGGGTGGGAAGCCGGAGTTGGCCGCCTGCCAGATGAAGTCGACATATTGTGAAAGCGGGTAGGCCGGCTTATGGATGCGCAGGGACATATTTAGGTACTAACACAGAAACGGGATCCCGGCGGTCTGGTGGGAGCGCGGCATTCCGAGCCGCGGCCGTTAGAAAGCGCTACCGCCGCCGGTGCATCGCTCTCTCGCGGTCGCGGCTCGGTTTAGACCCACTCGCCCCGTTATTGCTTGTCGAAGACGATTGTCGCGTGATACTTCTTGCCGGCGGGACTGGTGCCGGTTCGCGAAATTGTATAGGTCTTTCCATCCGAAGAAACGGTGCGTTTGTCGGTATAGACCACTTTGCCATCCTTCTTTCCGGTGACATCGATGGTATGATTGTTGACTCGTTTGAGTGAAAGCTCATCGATGGCCGCGGAGCCGGTTACTTTACCGGGCTTGCCGTCGAGCGTTCCTTCGTAGTCGAACTTGATTGGCTGCCCTTTCTCATTGGTGGTATCGACGGACGCTTTGTAGGTCTTCCCGTCGCATTCGACGCGAACCCCGCCGCTGGCACCGATTCCGCTGCCAGCTAATTTCGATTTTGCGGTGTTCACTTTCCAGGTTCCCGCGAACGGATTCTCAGCGGCGAACAACCCCACCGCGAGTATAGAGATAGCGAATGCTGCTTTGCGCAACGACTGAATGGACAAGAGAGTCCCCTTTCCCCGACCGCTGCATTATAGCGCGGCGGCGCGCGCCATGCGAGAACGATAGGTTATGGTCTATTGAAAGTTGACAGGTTGATAGAGTATGGTCTATAGTTATAGGTGAAACTAATAGGTTATAGGCTATGGAAAAGGCCAGACTCACAGCACATTCGCGCTCAAACCTTGATCGGCGCTTCAAACAGCTTGGAGCGGTCCGGCGCTACGCCCGGCCGGTTCGGGGATGGATCAAGGCCATCCGCGAGGCGCTGGGGATGACCACGGCGCAACTCGGGAAACGGCTGGGGGTGAAGCAGCCCACCGTTGTAGCCATGGAGCAATCGGAGGTGAAGGGGAGCATTGAATTGGCGACATTGCGGCGCGTGGCCGAGGCGCTGGACTGCACGCTGGTCTATGCTTTGGTTCCGAACCAGCCGCTGGAAGCGATGGTCCGCGGCCGGGCGCGGATTTTTTCCCGGCGGCGCCGAGCGGCGGTGGAGCACTCGATGCTGCTGGAAGACCAGGCGGTCCCGGCGAAGGACAATAAAAAGCGGCTGGACGAGATAGTGCGCGAGACGAATCCGCGGCTGTTCTGGGATTAGCCGGTGAACGATCTTTTCGAGCAGCCTGATGGTGCGACGCCGCTCGCGCCGGAGGAAATGCGCGGGCTGATTCCGGCGCATATTGCCTATCGCCGCGAACTGAACGAAGCCGAGCAGGAAAACATCGCGCGCGCGCAGGACTGGGCGCTCCAGAGCCGCCGCGATCCGCTGAGCGAGAGATTTGTCAGGGACCTGCACAAGCGAATGCTCGGTGACGTGTGGCGCTGGGCCGGGAAGTTCCGCACCAGCGAACGGAACCTGGGGATACCGTTTTATGAAATTCCGACAGCGCTGCGGCAGTTGCTTGGCGAGACCAAGTGGTGGATGGAATATAGGTCCTATCCCGCGGACGAGATCGCGGTGCGCTTTCATCACCGGCTGGTGGAGATTCATCCTTTCGCGAACGGCAACGGCCGCCATTCCCGGCTGATGGCCGATCTGCTGGTGATGAGGCAGGGCCTGGAGCGGTTTTCGTGGGGAAGCGCGAATCTGCAAAATGCTACCGATGTGAGACGGCGCTATATCGCGGCATTGCGGGCAGCGGATGAACACGATCTTGCTCCGCTGTTGGTTTTCGCGCGCTCTTAAGGATTTTTGTGGAAAGGGTCTTTTGTGGAATGGAGCTGGCGGAGGGAGTTGAACCCCCGACCCTCTGATTACAAATCAGATGCTCTACCAACTGAGCTACGCCAGCTTTGTAGTTTGATTTTAACGCGAAAACGGATGGGAAATTGTGAGCCTGAGGGTGTTATCTGGAGCGGGGTACGGGAATCGAACCCGTGTAAATCAGCTTGGAAGGCTGACGCCCGACCGCTAGGCCAACCCCGCTCGAACATAACCATTCTACGGAACCGGGCGGCAGCCGGTCAATTTTCCGGCTTCGCGGACTTCGCGCCGCTCAGCCGGCGCATGGCGCGGGCGGGCCAGGTTAACGCGCGGCCCAGGCGAAACGAAGGCGACTTGAGGATGCCTGAGATCACTCTCGAAAACTCCAGCTCGCGCTCATAGAGGAACTTCATGTGCACGTCGCGGCGCGCGAGCAGCGTCCGGATATCATCCACATCTTCTTGCCTTAGGGTGTGGCCCGGCTGGATGTGGCTGCCGAGCTGGCGGTGGACATACAAAGTCCCGTGCGAAGCTTCGGTTTCCAATTCCGGCCGCTGCTCGGTGTAGAAGTACACGGCGAGGGAACGGCGCGAGACACGTTCGAAGCCTGCGGGAAGCTGGATGCGCCGGAACCCGTGCCAGGAATGCTCATTGGTTTCGAACAGGACGGCGCGGTTGGCGATGGGAACCACCACCGCCGCCGGACGCGCGCCTTCCGGCGTCCATGGATCGGGAAGCAGTTCGAGGCACCCGCCCCAATCCGGCTCCCATTGCGGATTCAAGAAGACAATCAGGTTCAGACGGCGGTGCCAGTGGCGCCGGGGATGATAATTGAAATCGACGTGGGAGTCCAGCTCCTGGCCATCGAGGTTTTCATGCGTGCCGCCGCCGACATACTCGGGATCGTAGAGCAGGTTTCCGATGCCGGTGATGCGGCCGAGGAGCGAAAGAAACTCCGCGCCGCGGATCAGCTGGTCAAAGCGGTCATAGGCCGGGCCCAGGCGCGCCAGATTGGCGACCACGGCTTTGCGTCCAGCCTCGCCGCGCTCATTCAGGGCATGGGCGGTGTCGAAAGCCGGGAATTCCGCCAGCAGTTCCTGGCAGAAGCCGTTATCCAGAAAGCGGTCTATGACGACATGGCGAAACGGCAGGCTGGAGGTGAACTTACCGTTGAGTTCGTCAATCCGGCCGCGGACGCCGTCATCGAGAAGAGCCAGCACAAAGAGCCAGTCTAACAGCCGCCGCAGCTTATACAATGCAGGCCGCAGCTTATACAATGCAAGGTGAATGGATGAGGTCCGCTACATGCCCCGCGAACTGGTGGAAGGCATCGGCGCCGGGGACCGATCGATGGAGGACGCGCTGGTCCGCCAATACAGCCGCGGGGTGCAGTTTGTGATCAGCCAGTCCGTTTCCGATCAGGCGGCGGCGGAGGATTTATACCAGGAGTGCTTCCGCATGGTGTTGGAAAAAGTGCGGGCCGGCGAGGTGCATGAACCGGACCGGCTTTCGGGATTCATTTGCAGCCTGGCGCGGAACATCGTTATCGAGTATTTCCGCAAAACGTTGCGGCGGGAAAGCTATCATGCGCGGGCCGGCGAAGATGTGGTTCCGAGCGCGGAACCGAGCCAACTGGATCGCTTGCTGCGTCAAGAAAAAGGTTCCCTGGCCCGCCGGGTATTGGACGCGCTGCCCTCCGACCGGGATCGATCGGTGCTTTATCGCTTCTACATTGCCGAGGATGACCGCGAGGAGATCTGCGCCGATCTGGGGATTGAAGCCGCGCTGCTGAGCCAGATCCTGTGCCGGGCGCGGCAACGCTATAAAATCCTGTTTGAAGAATTCATGGCCGCGCAGCGGAATAATAGCCGGGGTATGTCATAGATGGCCGTCGAGTGGCACTTTCCAGGAGAATGAGCATGGAGCACTCCTTCATCGAGCAGCGGGACGTTATCGATCGCTATGTCCGCGGGACCATGCCTCTGGCGGAGCGCTCCGAGTTTGAGGAGCATTTCCTGGACTGTCCGGAGTGCCTGGAACAGCTGGAGCTGGCCCGCAGCCTGCGAGAGGGAATGAAGGTGTGCGCCGCGGAACCCGGCGCCCGCGCGGCGACACAGCTTCGGCCACGCGGCTGGTTCAGTTGGCGGCCGGCAGCCGCGGGGGCCATGGCGGTTTTGCTGCTAGCGGCGATTCCTGCGGTTGTATTGTATCGATCACTGAATGGGGCGCTCGATCGCGAGACGCGCCAGGCCGACCAGCTGGCCAACGCGACGCTTCTGCCACCGGCAGTTTATACGCTTTCGCCAACACGCGGCGCACAGGCGCCCTACGCGATCGGCATTCCGGAGTCACCGAGGTGGATCCTACTGGCGCTGGAAGTGGACACCTCCCAGTACCACGACTATCGAGCGGTATTGCGGGATGGGGCAGGGCAGCTGGTGTGGACCAGCGGGACATTGAAAGCGGATGGTCCGGATGCCATCGGTGTGGCGTTCCCTTCGCGGATCCTTCACGCGGGCGATTACGTTCTGGTTCTGGAGGGACGGCGGGCGGACGGCGGGTATGAAGGGGTGGGCAGCTTTCCCTTGCGGGCGGCCGGCCGCTAGCGGGCGGCCGGCCGCTAGCGGTGTCTATTTATTTTCTGTTTCTTCGGGGACTTGTATTTGAAGTGCTTGGCGCCGGTGATGTTCTTGTACTTGGCGTTCTTGGGAATTTTGGTATGGCGCGGTTTGGCGTCGGCACCGGACACCAGTAGCGTGGCCATCAGGAAGGGAACGATCAGGGCTCGAAGTGACATGGACGCGGGCCTCTCATACCTGTAATCGGTCAAAACCGCGGAAGCTTTAGTACTAGTGTCTGGATCGGAAAAATCGGGCGGGTTGGCAACCCGCCGCAGGATGGCATCCTGCCCCACACTATTTCGGATGGAGTATTAGTTTTTGGATTCGCCAGTTCAGTAGCTCGGCGACGTAGATTTCGTTCTCCCCTGGGCAGGCCATTTCGTGGATCCAGCCGAACTGCTTGGCCTGGCGGCCACTTCGGCCGAGCACTCCAAGCACTTGGCCGTCCAGCGAGAGCTTGTAAATTCGGCCTGGGAATGCATCGGAGGCATAGAGATATTGTGTTGGACCGGGGGTAATGCAGATGGCCCATGGGGCACCATTTTGCTTTGCGGCTGCTTCGGTGGTGGGTTGATTTCCCATCCACGGATGGGCGTCCGGCGGCATGGGGACGTTGATGGTGATCTCGCGAAGGTAGGTCCCATCGCTATTGAACACTTGAATGCGCCGGTTTCCGCGATCGGCGACATAGAGGTTGCCTTTCGCGTCCGCGACGATGTTATGGGGGGTGTTGAATTCGCCGGGCTGGGAACCGTGCTCACCCCATTGCTTCACCCAATCGCCGTTGTGGTCGTACTTTGCCACGCGCGCGTTGATGTAGCCATCGCTGATGAAAATGTCGCCCTGCGGATCCCATGTCACATCGGTGGGCTGGCGGAATTGGCCGTCCACGGCGGGACGCGGAGGGTTCACGTGCGTCCAGGGCTTCGAGTCCTCATCGGAGGCTTCTTTCTTGCGGCCGAACACCATGGTGACGCGACCTGCGGGGTTGAACCGAACGATCATGTCCGACCCTTTGTCGACCGCCCAGATGTTGTCTTGGGGGTCAATTCTGACGGCGTGGGCGTAGGACCAGGCGTAGAGATTCTTCCCGATTTCACGAATGAATTTGCCTTCGGGGGAAAATTCGAGCAACTGCGCGGCGGTAGCGCCATAGGCCGGGCCAGTGGTATTTCCGCGCGAGAAGACGAAGATGTGTTTCTTGGAATTGACGGCTACACCTGCGACTTCACCGAGATAGAGATCCGGCGGCGGCTTCAGGAAATTTGGGACCGAGTCATAGCGGATTTCCGGAACCTGGGCCTGCAAAGAGCACGCCAACGCGAACAGCAGTAGATACCTTGTCAAACACCCCTCCTCTACGATCTATCCTATTGAAACATATTCACTTGTCCACTTGACTCTGGCTAAGGAATTGTTCATAATGAACTAGGACCATTCTGGTCCGGTATCGATGCTGAAGCTGACCAAGAAAGCGGATTACGCGCTAATCGCACTCAAGCACCTGGTGGTGCAGGGGCCCGAAAGTTCGAGCGCCAAGGAGATTGCCGATCTTTACGGCATCCCGCAGCCGCTGCTTTCGAAGATTCTTCAAAAGCTGTCCAAGAACGGCTTTCTGCAATCCGAGCATGGCACCAATGGCGGCTATAAGCTGGCTCGCGATGCCCGGCAGATCACGGCGCTCGAAGTGATCCGGCTGATTGATGGGCCGGTGTTTCTGACGACATGTTTTACTGAGCACGGGTATTGCTGCCACACGGACAGATGCATTGTCCGGGACCCGCTGCAAAAGGTGCACGAAGGAATCCTGCGGCTGCTGGCGAGCATCTCAATCTGGGATATGTCTCAAGAGACACCCAAGACCGTCGACGAAGAAGTGACCGATTCGGCGGGACGGCTTTACGGCCTGGAACTGGCGACACCGAAGTATGAGCAATAAGAAGGACGACGCGCAATGAAACTGCCGATTTACATGGATTATCACGCAACCACGCCCATGGACCCGCGCGTGTTTGAAGCGATGAAGCCGTATTTTATGGAAACGTTCGGGAACGCGGCCAGCCGCAACCACAGCTTTGGCTGGCAGGCGGAAGAAGCGGTAGAGAAATCGCGCAAGCAGATCGCGGACCTGGTCGGCGCAACAACGAAAGAAATTGTGTTTACCAGCGGCGCCACGGAATCGAACAACCTGGCGCTCAAGGGCATCGCGGAGATGTATGCGGAGAAGGGCAATCACATCATCACCGCGGCTACCGAGCACAAAGCGATTCTCGATACTTGCAAACGGCTGGAGAAGCACGGAATTCGCGTGACCTATTTGCCGGTGCAGGCCAACGGTTTGATCGACCTGGAAATGCTGAAGGAAGCCATCACCGACAAGACCATCCTGATCAGCATCATGTATGCCAACAACGAAATCGGCGTGATCCAACCCATGGCCGAGATCGGAAAGATCGCGAAAGCCAAGGGCGTGCTGGTGCATAGCGACGCGACGCAGGCAGTGGGCAAGGTTCCGGTGAATGTGATTAAGGACAACATCGACCTGATGTCCATGAGCGGGCATAAAATCTATGGCCCCAAGGGCGTGGGCGCGTTGTATGTGCGCCGCAAGAGCCCGCGCGTGCAGATCACCGCGCAGATGGATGGCGGCGGACACGAGCGCGGAATGCGTTCCGGAACGCTCAACGTTCCAGGAATCGTTGGGCTGGGCGAAGCCTGCGCTATCTGCAATGCCGATATGCCTGCGGAATCCAAACGCATGGCGTATCTGAGAGACAAGCTGCGCGGGAAGCTGGAATCGGAGCTGGATGAAGTGTATATCAACGGAACAATGGAACATCGGCTGCCGAACAATTTGAATATCAGCTTCGCCTACGTGGAAGGCGAATCGCTGCTGATGGGCATTAACGATATCGCCGTTTCGAGCGGTTCGGCATGCACCTCGGCAACACTTGAGCCTAGCTACGTATTGAAGGCTTTGGGCGCGGGCGACGATCTGGCGCATTCTTCCATTCGCTTCGGCCTGGGCCGGTTCAATACTGAAGAGGAAGTGGATTATGTGGCAGCGAAGGTGATCGAGGTAGTGAAGAAGCTCCGCGAATTATCGCCGCTCTATGAGATGGCGAAAGAAGGAATTGATTTGACCAAGGTCCAGTGGACCGCGCACTAAGAGGGAGACGACTATGGCTTATTCCAACAAGGTTCTAGACCACTACAACAATCCGAGGAACGTCGGCTCGATGGATCGGAACGATCCGAACGTGGGCACGGGGATGGTGGGCGCGCCGGAATGCGGCGACGTGATGAAGCTGCAGGTGAAGGTGAATCCGGAAACCGGCGTCATTGAGGACGCCAAGTTCAAGACGTTCGGATGCGGTAGCGCCATTGCCAGTTCGTCGCTCGCTACGGAATGGCTGCGCGGGAAGACCGTCGACGAAGCGCTGGAGATCAAGAATACCGACATCGTCAACGAGCTGAGCCTTCCTCCGGTGAAGATTCACTGCTCGGTGTTGGCTGAAGACGCCATCAAGGCCGCCATCACGGATTACAAGAACAAAGCCGTGACCAAGACCGAAGCCGTGGCATCTGTAAAGTAGGCGCGTTTATTCGCGTTCATTCGCGGCCATGATAACGGTAACTCCAAAAGCAGTAGCGAAGATCCGCGAGCAGTTCGCCAAACACGGCGTGCAGGGTGGGCTGCGTCTGGGCGTTCTGGGCGGCGGTTGCTCCGGCCTGAGCTATCTTTTCAAGTTCGACGTGAAGCCTCGACCCACGGACGACGTGTACCAGTTCGAAGACGTAAAAGTATTCGTGGATCCCAAAAGCAAGATCTATCTGGACGGCATGACGCTGGACTGGAAAGATTCGCTGATTCATTCGGGCTTCGAATTCGAAAACCCGAACGCCACCAAGAGCTGCGGCTGCGGCACGTCGTTTTCGGCGTGAGCGGTTATTTCGAACTGCTCGGTATTCCCAGGAGCTTGCATCTCTCATTGGACCTGCTGCAACAGCGTTACTACGAGTTGAGCCGGCAGTTTCACCCCGATCGTTTCATGCGCAGCCCGGAGGCGGAGCGGCAAAAGGCTCTGGATATGTCTTCCACGCTGAACGATGCGTATCGCACGCTCAAGGATCCGCTGAAGCGCGCCATGTATGTTTTGAGCCGGGAGGGATTTGACGTTGGAGAGCAGCGCTCCAAAGATGTTCCGCCGGAGCTGCTGGAAGAAGTTTTCGAGCTGAATATGGCGCTGGAGGAGATGCGCGGGGGCGACGATTCGGCGCGTCCGCAGCTTGAAACCGCCGGGAAGAATTTCACTTCAATGTTGAGCGGCGTGGACGCGCAGCTCGGAAATCTTTTCGAACAATACGATCTATCGCCATCCCGCGACAAGCTCTCCGAAATCCGTGGCGCGCTCAATCGCCGCAAGTATATTCAGAACCTGGTGGACGAAGTAAACAAGTCTTTAGTCCCCAGCCCCTAGGCCCTCTCTTATGGAAATCGACTTCGGAAGCACGAACCGCGTAATCGGCATCGACCTTGGAACCACCAACAGCCTGGCCGCGTACATGGACCTTACTGGTCCTAAGATCATTCCGGGCGCGGACGGCGACAAGCTGGTTCCAAGTGTAGTCTCGGTGAATCCCAGCGGTGAAGTGGTGGTGGGCAACGCCGCGAGGGAACTGCTGCTCACGCAGCCCGAACGCACGGTTTATTCCGTGAAGCGGCTGATGGGACGGGGTCTCGAAGACATCCAGGAAGAGCTGAAGCTGTTTCCATTCCATATCGCTCCCGGGAGCGAGGCAGTATTGCAGCTCCAGCTTGGCGATCGCACTTACACGCCGCCTGAGATTTCGGCTTTAGTGCTGCGCCAGTTAAAGCAAAACGCGGAGGCGTACTTCGGCGAAACCGTTACGCAGGCAGTGATCACGGTGCCGGCGTATTTCAACGACGCGCAGCGGCAGGCTACTAAGGACGCCGGGCGCATCGCCGGTTTGGATGTCCTGCGCCTGGTCAACGAACCTACGGCGGCATCGCTGGCCTACGGATTGGACAAGCGCGAGAACGGCATCGTGGCCGTGTACGACCTGGGCGGCGGCACGTTCGACATCTCCATTCTGAAGCTGCACGACGGCATTTTCGAAGTGCTGGCTACCAATGGCGACACGCACCTGGGCGGCGACGACATCGACAATCTGCTGTTGCGAATCGCGCTGGAAGATGTGGCCAGCGAGTGGGGCGCAGATTTGTCACAGGACTCAGAAGGAGTGCAGCGGCTGCGCCGCGCGGTGATTCAGGCCAAGGAACGGCTCTCTTTTGTTCCGTTCACCTCCATCGAGCTGGAATATCGCGGCAAGAAATATCAGCGCGAGATCCGGCGCGAGTTGTTCGACCAGTTGATTACACCCATCGTGAATCGAACGCTGGGGCCTTGCCGCGATTGCATCAAGGACGCCGGAGTTACGGTGGATCAAATCGACGAAGTGGTGATGGTGGGCGGGTCCACGCGCATTCCCCTCGTCCTCTCCGCGGTGGAGACGTTGTTTCGCTCAAAGCCGCACACCGAGCTGAATCCCGATGAAGTAGTCGCGCTGGGAGCGGCGGTGCAAGCGGGGATTTTGTCCGGTGAGGTGCAGGATAAACTTTTGCTGGATGTTACGCCGCTTTCGCTCGGAATCGAGATCATGGGAGGGGTTGTATCGAAGCTGATTCATCGCAATTCCACCATTCCGGCCAGCGCGACGGAGACATTTACCACGGGAGTGGACGGGCAGCGGAACGTTCTGATCCACGTGGTGCAGGGCGAGCGTGAATTGGTGAAGGACAACCGCAGCCTGGCGCGTTTCGATTTGAAAGATATCGATCCCATGCCGGCCGGCTTCGCGCGCATCGAGGTTCGCTTCCTGATTGACGCCAATGGTATTTTGAACGTCACCGCGCGCGACGTGCGCACCGGCAAAGAGCACAGCGTGGACGTGAAGCCGTCCTATGGTTTGACCGACCAGCAGGTGGAGAAGATGATTCAAGAATCGGTGGAGAAGGCCGAACTGGATTTCAACGAACGGCAAGTGCGTGAGGCGCGCGTGGAGGCCGATACCATTCTGGCGGCTGTCGAAAAAGCGCGACGGCACGATGCCTACTTCGAGTTGAGCGATGAGGAGCGCGGGGACATCGACAAAGCCAGCAACGAGCTTCTGTTGGTGTATCATGCCGATGATCACAGCCTGATCAAGCAGAAAATCGAGCAGCTCAACCAGGTGACGCTCAAGCTGGCTGAGAATATGATGAACACGGCAGTTCGAGGCGCTCTGAAAGGAACCAAAATCTGATGCCTGCACTCACTTGGGATCGCACTGACGACATTGCGCTGGCTCTGTATGAGAAGTTCCCGGATCTGGATCCAACGCACATCCGCTATACCGACCTGCACCAATGGATCACTGAACTGGAAGAGTTCAAGGACGATCCGAAAGCATCGACGGAGGGGAAGCTGGAGGCGATCCAGATGGCTTGGCTGGAGGAATACCGGGAAGGTCAGGACTAAGAGAAGGCTGGCGTCTTTGCTCATTGCTAACCTCGGCGTAGAGGAACTCACAAGCACCGGCTCCCTCAGCCTCAGCTGGACTTTATCCATTCCGCGGAGGAGATTGGGGAGATAAGCGTATGCTAAAACATATCTGCCAAGAAATGTTTTATGCCTACTCCACCTCCCCAAATCTATTCGATCATCCTAGCATTCGCGCCCCTTTTTTGGAAGCGTAGCTGGGAGCATGCTCAGGTCTTGTTGTGGGGCGCGATTCTAGCGCCTGGAAAACGGACCGTGACCAGCGCCTTGCGCATCATGGGACTGAGCCACGATCGGCATTTTCAGAACTACCATCGCGTGTTGAATCGTGCTCGCTGGAGTTGTCTGAAGGCCAGTCGTGTTTTGCTGCACCTGCTCATCTCTACATTCGCTCCGGCCGGTCCGCTGGTGTTCGGTCTGGACGACACCATTGAACGGCGACGCGGAGAGAAGATTCGAGCCCGAGGCATTTATCGTGACCCGGTGCGGTCCTCGCAAACACATTTCGTCAAGACCGGTGGATTGCGCTGGCTGAGCCTGATGTTGCTCGCGCCAATTCCTTGGGCGCAACGCGTTTGGGCGCTCCCGTTCTTAACCGCTCTCACTCCTTCGGAACGTTTTAGCCAGCAGCACCGGCAGCGGCATAAGCCGCTCACCAGCTGGGCCCGGCAGCTGTTGCTGCAACTCCGGCGTTGGCTACCGGATCGGGACATCGTTCTAGTAGCCGACCAAGCCTTCTCGGCCCTGGATTTGCTGACCCGCATGCAGTCGCTCCGACGTCCCATCACTTGCATCACCCGACTGCGCACCGATGCCCGTTTGTTCGCCCCGCCGCCGGCTCGAAGACCCAGACGAGCTGGGCGTCCCCGCCTAGTTGGAAAACGCTTATCCAAGCTGCAACAACTGCTCCGATCGAAACGTACCTCGTGGACTAAGCGGACCATCCCTCACTGGTATGGCGCTACCGCGCGTCCAGTGGAATACCTTTCAGGCACCGCCCTGTGGTACCACGGGGGCTTCCATCCGCTCTCCATTCGTTGGGTTCTGGTCCGCGATCCGCTGTCCAGTTTTGATCCTCTCGCGCTGCTGTGCACCGATTCACAGCAATCCCCCGATCAGATTCTGGCTTGGTTTGTCCAACGCTGGCAGGTCGAAGTGACCTTCCAGGAGGTCCGCGCCCATGTCGGCTTCGAAACCCAGCGGCAATGGTCCGACCTGGCCATTGCTCGCACCAGCCCCATTCTGCTCGGCCTGTTCTCTCTCATTACCGTCTTGGCAAACGGTCTGGCTTCAGGCGGACAACTTCCCATCTCGTCCTCTTCCTGGTACCGAAAGCCCCGGCCTACTTTCTCAGACGCGATCTCCGTTGTGCGTCAACACTATTGGCAGCTTCCCAATTTCCTCATCTCGTCGGCAGACACCAAAGTTGTGAAAATCCCCGTCCCCCTCTTCCGCCGCTTGTCTGTCGCTCTTTGTTGGGCTGCCTAATGGACAAAGTCCAGCTCAGAAGCTGTGAAAAAATCGGGAAGCACGCGGGGTTGGCAGACGGAAGCGTCTGCCCCACATTGACGCACCAGGATTTACGATTAAGTGGCACAGTGCGCCTTCGGCGCAAATTGATTACTGTCCAGGTTGAGGCGCTCTCCCTTGTAGTACGGTGTCATTGAAGTCCAATTCAGCGACACAAGCGACATAGGAGAACGCCATGCAACAGTTTATCGAAAAGTACCGGGAAGAGATTCTGGGGAGCCTGTCGGGATTCGATCGCCTCGTTTTTCGGGCCGCTCCCCGTCGTCTGCAGCAGAGCTATTGGGACGCCGGCCGGCAGATCCGAGTAGCCAAGGGGATGCAGGAATACCTGTGGCAAAACGAAATCCATTTTAAGGATTATGGAGCGCATGTCCAGCAAGTCAGCAGGCGCGTGAAAGAGCAATTTCTAAAGCCGTTTGAAGAACAAAAGCTGCCGATCGTTTTTCTGCGAGATCCCAGCGCGGACAAAGATCGCATGGCGCGCGAGCTGGCGGCTAAAAATGGAATTGAAAGCGGGCTGGTTTGCGCCTTGAGCGTGATGGAGCCGAGTCCCACCTTCGAGTACATCAAATCCAAGATCGCGGTTCGGCTGCGGCCCTGCCACATGTTCTACCAGTATCAGAAACACCCCCAGTTGGGCTGGATGTACGCACGCCTGCAAAGTTGGTTTCCTTTCAACATGCAAGTAGGGATGAATGGCCGGGAATGGTTGGCCCGCCAGATGGACCAGCATGGATTGCAGTATGAGCAACGCGACAACTGTTTTGCCTGGATCGAAGATTATGCAAAGGCGCAAGAGCTGTTGGAGGAGCAGTTACAGACCAACTGGCCGGAATTGCTGAACGGCTTCGCGCGGCAACTCAACCCGCTGCACCCAGAGATCTTCCAGCGGTTCCCCACCGAGAACTATTGGACCTGTTACCAGTGCGAATGGGCCACCGACCTAGTGTTTCGGCGGGCGGAGTTTCTCAAGCGGCTGATGAAAGTGCTAGTGCCGCACGGGATGCTGAGTTTTTCCAGCACCGATGTGCTTCGATACTTTGGCAAACCAGTGACCAAAGCGGGCCAGATTCCCCAGCGATTCAACGGAGAACTCCAGACCAATCTAAGGCAGTACCGGGAGGGCGAGCGGGTCAAGTTCTGGCTGCAAGGCAACTCCACCAAGTTTTACGACAAGGCCTATACCGAGTTGGGCAGTGTGCTGCGGGCGGCCGAGACTACCATCAATAACGTGGCTGTATTCCAAAGCTACCGGGCCAAGCAGGGCGGTCCATCCGACGAGTTGAAATGGCGGCCGATGCGCAAAGGGGTGGCCGACTTGCACAGCCGGGCCGAGGTCTCCCAACGCGTGAATGACCGGCTAATGAACGCCCTGGCCAGCGTGGATGATAGCCGGAGATTGGAAGAACTGATGGCCGATCTGCAGCAACCCACCTGCTGGAACAAACGCCGGGTAAGGGCCCTGCGGCCCTTCGCCGAGGACCGCTCACTGCTGGAGGCCATCAACCGGGGAGATTTTCTGCTCACGGGATTTCGCAACCGCGACCTGCAAGCGATTCTCTACAAACAGCCAGCCCACTCGCCCCAGCAAAAGCGCCGCCGATCGGCAGCCATTTCGCGCCAGTTGCGAATGCTACGCGCTCACAGCCTCATCCGCAAAAAAGGCAATACCCGTGCCTACCAGGTGGCGCCCGAAGCCAGGACTATCCTGGTCGCCATTCTGACTGCGGCCCGTACCAGCCTGTATCAATTCAACGAACTGCAAAATGTGGCAGCCTAAAGCCTTCCCAGATTATCGTCGCCGCTTGCGAAGATCTTAGGGATTAGTAATGCAGGCGCTTTCGCCTGCGAACCGCTCACCGTCGCGGTTCGGTTACACCGCTGACGGCCGCCGGTTGGGCATCCATCGCGCGTCGGCCAAAAAGGCGCGGGTTGGCAACCCGCTGCAGGATGACATCCTGCCCCACAAAGTGCTAGACTGACTATTTACTCCAGGAACATTCCCATGCCCAAGCTGAAGACACATAAGGGTGCGTCCAAACGGTTCAAGAAGACCGGAACGGGCAAAGTGGTGCGGCACCATGCCTTTGCCCGCCATATTTTGACGTCCAAGGTACGCTCCCGCAAGCGCAAATTGAAGCACGCCGTATTGGCCGATCCCTCCGATCAAGCCAAGCTGAAACGAATGATTCCGTACTAAACGGGATCGCCCGAGCGAAACGGCGCCGCACGTGCCGTCACAGCCGGTTCAATCATCAATAAGGAGCTAAACGTGCCGAGAGTAAAACGAGGAACAAAACGCCGAGCCTATCGGAAAAAGACGCTGGCCCGCGCGTCCGGTTTTTTTCTAACCAAGAGCAAGCTGAACCGGGCGGCGCAAGAGGCCGTGGAGAAGGCGCAGAAGTACGCTTTTGTCGGACGGCGCCGGAAGAAGCGTGATTTCCGATCGCTGTGGATCATCCGCATCGGGGCCAGTTGCCGCGCCGCGGAGATATCCTACAGCAAATTCATCAGTGGTCTCAAAAAAGCCGGCATCGATCTGAATCGCAAGATTCTGGCCGAGCTGGCAATCAGCGACGAAACCGCCTTTGCCGCGCTGGTAGAGAAGGCCAAGGCCGCGCACGCACAATCCTAGAGGTCTCCCCGATGAGCACATCAGTCCAACAAGAATTGGATTCGCTGGCAAGCCTGGAAGAACGAATTCGCGGAGCCGTGGAGCTGGTCCAAAGCCTGCGGTCCCAAAATCGCGATCTTGAATTGCAATTGAGCTCCGCGCTGGCCGAGCGCGACTCCGTGCGCCAGGAGCTGGACGATCTCCGGTCCGAGCGCAAGCAAGTCCGTACCCGCATCGAAAAACTGCTGGGGCAACTGGATTTGCTAAGCAGCACCTAGAGATGGCAAGCTAAAGCAATGCCCAACACGGAAGGCGTCCGTGTAACCATCTTCAACCAGACTTACTCGCTGGTCGCTAGCGAGGAGCCGGGACGTATCGAGCTGCTCGCGCAAAAGGTGGATGATCTGATGTCCAAGATCGCCGCCCACGGCGCGAACGTGGATGCCACCCGCGCAGCGGTGCTGGCGTGCCTGCACATGGCCGACGAGCTGGATACGCTGGAGCAGCAGCTTACCGATCTGAAGCAAAAGGTGGAACACAAGGCCCGCGAGTTCACGATTTTGCTGGATGAAGCGATCGCGCCGGAACCGCGCAGTCCCCAGGGCCGAGCGCCGAGTCCTTCGGCTTAAGAGAAAATTGGCAGGCGGAAGCGCCTGCCCCACTGCCTCCGCAACCTGTCTCTTGGGCAAGTGGCGCAGCGCTTTCGCCTGCGAAGCAGGTTCTAGAAAATCCGCTCCTGCTTTTTCAGGTTGCCGAACGATCCCACATTCGATATCGCGAAGGCAATTTTGTATTGCGTATCGTCGCGCGTGCCGATATTGAAACGCCGGTATTCCAGGCTGATGCCGCAGCAATCCGTGTTGTAGGTCACTTGCAACAGTGAGTATAAAAGAACGTGGCGTTTGTAATCGTAGTACTCGCTGAAGGCGCCGTTCCAGCCTTTGCGGTTATTGTTCCCAAAGCCGAACGTTCCACGCAGCTGATCGGAAGGGGGCGTAACCGAGGGATTGGTATTCACCTGGTTGTCGCCCACCGAAATAATGAAGTTCGAGGGACGCCAATCCGCGGAGAAGCTGGAGTTTGATATACGCTTCAACAGCGGATCGTAGTCGACTCTCCACTCAAAGCCGATGATGTGCTGAAAGCGCATGGCTGAGACCACCGGCGAGTAGTTGCGCGGGCCGGACAGAAACGCGTCGCCGTCCAGCTCCAGCGAACTTAACAGCACGTTGCGCTGTCCGGGTATCAGGGCGCCGCCAAACGTCGGATCGAAATAACGCGCCTGGGAAAGCTCCCAGCTAAATACCTCGTTGACATTGCCGTCCTTGTCCTTGACGTACAGGCGGTTCGCAACCGAGATGGTCACCTGATTGGTATCGGAGAGCAGGTCGTTTTCGTCGAAATGAATAATCCGGTTGAAGTTGTTGATGCCGTCCACGTACTGGTATTGCGCCCTGGTTTCGATAACGTGCTTCATCTTTCCGCCCCCCAGCCATTTGGGCGCTTCGAAGATCCGCTCCAGCGATGGCGTAATCAGGTTGATATTCACTTCGCGCGCGCTGCGCAGAACGTTCTGCCCGCTGAGCACGCCGTTCACCAGGCTGGAGCCGTAATCGGTCTCGCGAACGGCGAAGCTGGGAAGCAGGCTGAAACCGGCCCAGTGAATCTCGGTACTGAGCTGGGGATTCACGTCGATGCGGCTGACGAACTGGCGGGTTTCGAAGTCGGGCTGGGTGCGGTCCAGGAATCCGGCGCTGCTCTGCAGCGAAAAATAGAGCGGCAGCGCCCCACCCAGGATCTGCCGGTCGCGGCTCTCAAACTCCGCCTCCGGAAGCTTGCGGATCACAATCTTGTCGCCCGGCAGAACATCTTCGAAATCTTCAATGCGCTCGGCGACTACGGTGAACGAAAAAGTGTCCCAGAGGTGCTTGGTCACAAACAGGTCCGACCGCGATTCGGAGAAGATGGCGTTGTTGAAGGATTGCGAAAACGACTGCCGGAACAGGAACGAAGTGACATAGTTGATTTGCCCGCGATACTCCCAGCCATCGCCGAGGTCGGAACGGGAATCAAACCTAAACTGATAGCCGCCCTCATGTTCCCGATCATCCACGCCATACAGGTGGAAATCGAAATCCGTGCCGGGCTTCACTTTTCCGCGAAGCTCGACGTTGCTGGCCAGGCCGCGCAGGCTGTAATAAATGCCGTCATAGAGCAAGTCGTAGCTGCGGTTGATGGCCCAATAATATCCCAGGCCGAAAAACTCGCCATAGAGCGTGCTGCGGCCGACGTTGGGTGTCAGAAAGCCGCTCTTGCGCTCCATCTTTTTGAGCGATTTGTAGAACACCGGGAAATAAAAGAGCGGGAGCTTCTTCAAATGAAAGGTCGCGTGGTAGGCGATGGCGCGCTGGCCTTGAATGATGTCGAACTTCGGTCCGGTGAGCCTCCACCAGGGCTTGGGAATGCGGCAATCGGTAATGAATCCGTCATGCAGGATGTAGCGGTCCTGCTTGCGTTCGGCCCAGGCACCTTCGAAGTAGAAGGGATTGGTGGTGGTCAGCAGGCCCGGCCGGGCTACGATCTTGGGTGGCGAGGTCCCGCGAATGTTATAAAAAATCCCAGTCTCCTCATTGTAGTTGTAGGTTCCGTGATCGCATTCGATTTTGTCGCCCTCCAGATAATTCTCGAAGCGGACGTGGCCGCGAGCCTCTACTACGCTGGTGTCTTCGTCGTAATCCACCTCGTCGGCCTCAAGTTTCCGGTCGATGGTATCGATCACCACGTGGCCGCGTAAGTGGTGCATGGCGCCCTCGTTATCCTGAGCGTCGGCGGTGATGTTTACGTCATTGGCGGCAGGCATATCCGGCCGCTGGATGCGAATCCGCTGGTTCGGATTTGCGGCATTCGGCTGGGCCTGGGCGGGCGGAGGCGGGGTGAAAACCGGGGGTAGCTGCGGTGTCTGGTCCTGGGCCAGAGCCATGGCGGCCATCAGAAAGAGGGCAGTCATAGGGCAGTCATGAGGTGAATGACGTAGTACACCCCAAAATAAAGTACGTGACATTTTTGCCCAAATATGTTACGAACTAAAGTAAGGCCCTGGTCGTACGCCGCTGTGGAAAAGGGACCGGGGGGAATTGCGCTGAGGTGAAATAAAGAAGATGGCCTCAACCGAAAACCGTAACACGGATTGATGGTCAGCGCAACCTGAATCGAAGCGTGAAGGAGTGTTGAACAAATGGAATGCCGATATTGCCAGGCAGTGAACGCTGAGGACGATCATCGCTGTGGGCGCTGTGGCCGCCGTCTGCGGATGACCCCGGTATACACTTCTTCGGCGGCCGCGCCCGCGCTGCATTACGTAAATGAATCGAAGCCGGCGCCGAAGGCGTCGAGTGGCGGTGGCATCGCGGTAGAGCCTGCTCTGCCGCCATTAACGCGGAAGCCCATCACCTACCAACCGTCCCTGTTCAGCTCGCGCGAGCTGCCGCGGGTGGTGGCGTTTGAGACCATCGCGCCGAGCGTCCTGGAACCGCCCGTCCGCAAGACCATTTCCCCGAAGCCGCGTGCCCGGCAGCGCCGCGTGATCCCGGGCCAACAGAGCCTGGAATTCGCGCCCGCGGCGGGTTCGGGCCGCTACGCACATCCGGCGGAGGGCACCATTTATTGCGACGCTCCAGTGGCGGTCACCGCGCATCGCGCCATCGCCGCGGCGCTGGACCTCAGCATGATTGTGATCGCGCTGGCGGCCTTCGGCGTGATTTTCTATCTGGCCGGCGGCACGGTGTCGATCAGCTCCAAAACCCTCCCGCTGGTGGTGGGAGTAGCCGCGGTGGTTACTTTTTTCTACAAGCTGCTGTTCTGCCTGGCCAACGGCGATTCGCCCGGCATGAGATGGACCCGTTTAGCGCTGGTGACTTTCGATGGCCAGCGTCCCACACGTACGCAGCGGATGCATCGGCTGGCCTCAGGCGCGCTCAGCTTTTGCGCCGCTGGTCTGGGTTTCCTGTGGGCCTTGGTGGACGAAGAAACGCTGACCTGGCACGATCACATTTCGAGAACGTTCCCGACGCCGTACTAAGGCGGGTTGGCAACCCGCCGCAGGATGGCATCCTGCCCCACGGTTACGGAGTTGCTTTCACGTAAACGAACTTCGTATCCATCTCGCCCATCGAGCTGGTGTAGTGTGCGTTCTGGGTAAGCGTCTTGCCGTCATCCGATAACAGCCAGATTTCCTTGATGGCCACATCCTGGTCCTGAAATTTCAGCTTGGTATTGTCTACCAAAGTGCTGCTCTCCCAGGTCAGGATGCTCTTCAGCTCCAACCCACCGGCGTTGTTGGTTACTTCCTTGCCGTCGGTGGTGAAATTGAGCGTGAAATCCTGTTTGCCCTGGGCGGTGTCCGCGGAAACGGCGATCTTCAACACCGGATCGTTATGGTCGATCACGTAAGTGCGGCTGTTGTCAGGCGGAAGAATGCCAAAGTCGGATTTCGTGACATCCAGCTTCCATGTCCCGCTGAAATTGGGCTTGACACCGGGGGCTGCCGGCGTGGCCGTAACCGGAGGCGGCGTGGCTTTGGCATCGGTAGCGGCGGGGGCTGCGGCGGTCGCTGCGCCGGCGTCCTGTTTGTCGTAGATCAAGGTCTGATCGGCCTCGCCCATCGGGGTGCTGTAATGGACGTTTTGGGTTAACGTCTTTCCGTCGTCGGACAGAACCCAGATGCTCTTGATGCCCAGCTCGGCGTCCTGGTAGGTGGTCTTGGCATTGACCACCAGCTTAGGACCGTCCCAGACCACGGTCGCCTTTACCTCGCGCGGGCCCATGTGGTTGGTGGCTTCCTTGCCATCGGTGGTGTAGTTCGAGGTGGCCTCCATGCTGCCCTGCGGGCCTCCGGTAACGCTGGTGTTGACTTTCAACGCCGGGTCGCTATGATCGATCACGTCGGTACGGCTATCTGGCGCGGGCACTGGTCCGAAGTCGCTCTTGGCAACATTCAGCTTCCAGGTGCCGCTAAAATTCGGTTTGGTTTGCGCGAACATCGAGGTCGCGAATGCAGTCACGGACAGGACTGCAACAATGGCCTTACGCATAATTCATTTCCCTTTCAAACGAAGCTGGCGATGCTGATCGCCGATGAAGTATAGCTTATCATTTTGGCCTGTTGGCTGGCGAAAGGTGGTTGGCTAAGGTGGATGGCTAAAGGTGGATGGCTAAAGGTGGATGGCTAAGGGTGGCGCGTCCCAGGCGCTCTTCACGCCGGAAACGCCCAGGGCCTCCGACACAACGTAAGCGGATCGAAAGCCTGCTGTTCCGATTGGGCCTAACCCAGCGTCGCCGAACCAGAGAGCACCGACTGGTTGGCAGGCGGAAGCGCCTGCCCCACTCACTCGCCAACGTAGGGCAGGCGTTTCCGAGGTACTTGCAAAATTCGAATAACCAACCGCTCCGTGACTCGGCATAGCCGGAACCAAAAAGGCACCGGCCCCCTCAGGCTCAGACTCAGAAGCTGTGAAAAAATCGGTTCGCAGGCGAAAGCGCCTGCGCCACTTAATCGTAAATCCTTGTGCGTCACTGTGGGGCAGACGCTTCCGTCTGCCAACCCCGCGTGCTTCCCGATTTTTTCACAGCTTCTCACACTCACGGTCGCGGTTCGCTAAGTGTCTCGCACTCAACACCGCCTTTGGCGAATTTTGCAAGTACCTCGTTTCCGCCTGCCAATACCTTTGGTGGGCCGCAGGTCCATGGAAACTCCCTTACGGTCGCGGTTCGGTAACACTCTTTCCGCGGCGAGTGGGGAACTTTTTCCCGTAACGGTGATCTAATCAAAAAGGGTGCGCTTATGCCATTGCGCTTTTCGGCGATCCTGGTTCTCGCCCTGACGGGGCTGTTGGCCCAGCCGGTGGCTCCTGTCGACGCGCAGGGATGGATCAATAAAGGCGTTCGGGAATCTAAGGCGGCGCACTATCAGGATGCCGTGCAGTCCTTTCAAAGGGCCGTGGATCTGGACCAGAGTAACACCACAGCTCGCATTTACCTGGCGAGCGCCCTGATGAACCAATACGTCCCTGGCGGTGAGTCTTCAGAAAATCTGGAATTTGGCCGCCAGGCGCAGGAGCAGTTCATTAGGGTGCTCGAAGTCAAGCCGGATGACACTACCGCTCTGTCGTCCATGGCGTCGTTGACATTCCAGCAAGCGCAGGGGCTGCATGATCCGGAGCAGAAATCTCGCCAGTTGGATCAATCCTCCGGCTGGTATGAGAAGCTGACCAACGCCGATCCGCAAAATAAAGTTGCGTATTACTCCCTCGCCGTGATCGATTGGGAAAAATGGCACGCGGTGCGGACTCGCACACGCACAGATCTCGGCATGGCGCCCGAGATGCCTGGCCCCTTGCCTAATCCGGCGCGCCAGGAACTCAAGGGACAGTACTCTTCGACCATTGAACACGGCATATCGAACCTGGAAAAAGCCCTCCAGATCGATCCGCAGTACTCCGACGCGATGGCCTATATGAATCTATTAATCCGCGAGCGCGCTGATCTGGCCGACTCGCCGGAGCAATACCGCAGCGAGACCGACCTAGCGGACCAATGGGTGCAGAAAGCGATCAACACCAGGCAGGCGCAGGGCCTGACGGACACCTCCGCGCCGGCACCTCCTCCGCCTCCGCCAGGCAACCCGCTCCGAGTCGACGGGGACGTGCTCCGGAAGAACCTGATTCGCTCGGTGGACCCTGTTTATCCGCCGCTGGCTTTGCAAGCTCGCATCCAGGGCACGGTCCGTTTCACCGCGATTATCGGCCGCGACGGCCACCTTCAAAATCTCCAGTTGGTCAGCGGCCATCCTTTGCTGGTCCAGGCCGCCCGCGAAGCTGCGAATCAGTGGGAGTACAAGCCTACGCTGCTGAACGGCGAACCGGTGGAAGTGGTCACGATTGTGGAAGTGAATTTCAGGCTGCCTTGAGTCTCGGCGGGAGTGCGTGCGTTACGCAGGATTTTGTACGAAGCGGTAGCCTACGCCCCGCACTGTCAGCAAATGGCGCGGACGGGTGGGATCGTCTTCGATATATCGCCTGAGCCGCACGATGAAATTGTCGATGGCGCGGGTGTCGGTATCTTCATGCAAGCCCCACACCTCCGAGAGCAGCGCCTTGCGGGCAACGTGCTGGCCCTCGTGCTGCGTCAGATAGCGGAGGACATTCGCCTCCATCACGGTGAGCGGAAATACCTGCTCGCCCACGCGCAGCTCGCCCCGATTGAAATCCACCGATTTATTGCCGAAAACGTAAATGTCCTTGGCCACCGCGCGCAGCCAGTCCTTGCGCCGCAACAGGCCGCGGATGCGCGCGATCAGAATGGCCAGCTCGAAAGGCTTGGTAAGGTAATCGTCGGCGCCGGCGGCAAAGCCTTTCAGGATGTCCTCGGCGTGGCCGCGCGCGGTCAACATCAGCGTGGGAACGAAATGTCCGGTCTGCCGCATTTCCGACATCACCGTGAAACCATCTTTTCCGGGCAGCATGACATCCAGAACAACGACGTCGAAATCGGCGTTGTGGATGGATTCAAGCGCAGCCTCGCCGCTTTCCACCACGGCCACTTGATAACCCTCCGCCTCCAGATTGAAACGCAGCCCGTCGGCGAGGTGCTGCTCGTCTTCCACTACCAGGACACGGCTCATTTGACGATAGGGAGCTGCAGCACGAAGGTGCTCCCGCGGCCCGGCCCCTCACTTTCGGCCCAGGCACGCCCTCCATGCCGTTTGGCTACGGAACGAACAATGTACAATCCGAGTCCGGTCCCTTTTACGCGCGTGGCCAGAGGGCCGGGCACGCGATAAAAACGCTTGAAGATCTGTTTCAGCTCAATCTTGGGAATCCCCACGCCCTGATCCCGCACCCGCAGCGACACAAACTTTCCATCCACCGCAGCGGTTTCCACGTTGATCTTCATGGGAGTTGCGGAATACTTCACGGCGTTATCGATGAGATTGGAGACCGCCGCCCGCACCTCATCCGGATCGCCCAGAACTGTTACGGCCGGCCCCGGCTGATATTCCAGCGATCCGGGAATGACGCGATGGAGCGTGCGCGCGCGCACCAGGCACTCCTCCACCACGCCGTTCAAATCGATGCGCACGCGATTCAACTTGTGATGGCTGGTGGACCCGATGCGGCCGGTGCGCAGCACTTGTTCGATGGTGCCGAGCAGCCTTTCGCTATCCTCCACCATGGTGCGATAAAACTCCTGGCGTTTGGCCTCGTCCACGGGCCGCGTTTGCAGGGTCTCGAGGTAAAGCCGGATGGACGCTACGGGAGTTTTCAGCTCGTGCGTGACGGCGTTGATGAAGGCGTCGTGTTGTTCGTTGCGCCGGACTTCGCGTACCAGGAAGGTGGTGTTCAACACCACGCCGGTAATGATCATCATCAGCAGCAGGATGCCGAGGAACAGCAGGATGCCATTCTTCCAGTTGAAGGACACCGAACCGATGTAAAGCAGCAGGATGACCGAGATGAGGCCGACACCGAGGGCGATGAAGAATGTGATCGAGCGCCGGCGGCCGGCTACTACCATGCTATTAGTTTAGGCCGAATGCATCGGCTCCTTGAGAAGCTGTGAAAAAATCGGTTCGCAGGCGAAAGCGCCTGCGCCACTTAATCGTAAATCCTTGTGTGTCAATGTGGGGCAGACGCTTCCGTCTGCCAACCCCGCGTGCGTCCCGATTTTTTCACAGCTTCTGACGGTCGCCGGTGCTTTTGGCTATGCGGCTTCTTTTTCGGCTAGGGCGGTGGTCGTTTTGGCGACACGAATGGATTTTGCGATGCCCAGGAACTTCAGGATCTTGATCTGAATCCAGGAAGGATCGAACTCATACCAGGCCAGGCCATGGCGCGCCGAAGTGGGGTGCGCATGGTGGTTATTGTGCCAGCCCTCGCCGAAGGTGATCAGCGCCACCCACCAGTTGTTGCGGGAATCGTCGCGGGTCTCAAAGCGCCGCCCACCCCACATGTGCGTGGCTGAATTCACTAACCATGTGGCATGCAGGCCGAAAACGATGCGGACGCAAGTGCCCCACAGCAACATGGGAAGGCCGCCGAACGCGTACAGAATGGCGCCCAGAACTACCAGCGGTACCCAGTGATAATTGTTCAGCCATACATAGAAGCGGTCCTTGGCCAGGTCCGGCGCGTACTTGGCCATCAGGCGGGTGTTGTTATGTTTGGAATCTCCGGTGAAAAGCCACAGCATGTGCGCCCACCAGGCGCCATCGCGCGGCGAGTGCGGATCGCCCGGCTTGTCGGAGAGCTGATGGTGGATGCGATGCGTGGCCACCCAGAAAATGGGGCCGCCTTCGAGCGTCAGCGTCCCGCAGATGGCGAAAAAATATTCCAGGATCATGGGCAGCTTGTAGGACCGGTGCGTGTGCAGCCGGTGGTAACCCATGCTGATGCCCAGCCCCGTGCACATCCAATAGAGAAAAATGGCGACGGCCAACGCACGCCAGTTGAACATGAACAGAGCCGCGATTGCACCCAGATGGAATAAAGCCATGATGCTGGTGGTGCCCCAGTTGATCTTGGTGTTGCTATAGATATCTACAATGTTCTCGGTGCTCACGAAAGCTCCAGAATGTAAAGGTACAATCCCAACCTATCAGGGATTTCGCCAGTACTTTGTAAGACTTATGTAATTTCCCTCATACACTCTCCGGTGTTCCGCTTAGAAACGCCGCCGAAGCTATCCTAAACACTATGTCGAAGATTGTGGACCGGATCGCCGCCGGCACGGCCATCCCCAACCTGGCGTCGGTGCTGGCCGGGCTTCCCGCCAGCGACCTGGGGTCCTTGCTTATGCACGTTTTTCAGGCCCGATCCAGCCTGCTGGACGTTCCCGATATCCTCCGCAATGCCGAGCGCAGCCTGCTGCAGCCCTCCCGGATCGACGCCCGGCTGTTCAATACCTTTGACCGCGTGGCTTTTGATGCCGCTGGTCAATTCGAAGCCGTCGAACTGGGGCCAGTCTGCGGCCTGGGGCTGAACCGCGTGCTGGGCGCTATCGATCAGAACAGCGTTCTGACAACCATTCGGAACGCGGAGGTGCTGGGCGATGCCACCATGCCGCTAGCCGTGGAATGCTCGGGCCGGCGTAAGGACGCCTCGCGCCGTGGCGACCCCACGCCGGTGCGCCTGGCGAGCAGTCACCGCGTGGTGCGTCTGCAGCCCTTTGACATGCCCGGCTACGTCCCGCATTTCCGGCTTTTTTCGATGGTCTCAGCCGGGCGCGATACTGGCTCGCTGGCTTTTGAAATCCGGCACCTGGGCGAGCATATCCGGTTCTATTTGACCCTGTTTCGCGAGTTGGGCGCGCACGGGTTTCATCTGGCGCGCCCCAAAGTGGAAATTTCCGACACCGACGTAGTGCAACGCCTGCTAACCGCGCATGGCGTAAGTTCTGACGAAGTTCGGAAGTCCATCCGCGCTCATCATCCCGGAGGCTCGGAACACTTTTTAGCGGTGCGAAATATGGTGCTTCCGGGCGCCGTCACGGATCCGGCGCGCGAACTGAACGGCCCGGGAATAGAACGGCTGGTGCGCTTGAAATCCGAAGTGCTGGATATCCTGCGGACGGAGTTTCCGGAGGCTGAATTCTCCTTCAACCTGGCGCGTCTGGAAGGCCTCAACTATTACCGCGGCTTCTGCCTGCGGATTTCGCCAGAGGCCGCCGATGGAGCGCGTTTCCCGGTGGTGGACGGGGGCTTTACGGATTGGACCGCGCGGTTGCTCCAGAACAAAAAGGAACGGCTGCTGACCAGCGGTATCGGAACGGAGTTTGTGTGCTTTCGCTACCGTTGGTCCGGTTGCTAACGCGCGCTCGGGCGGGTTGGCAACCCGCCGCAGGATGGCATCCTGCCCCACATCCCCTCGATTACCATACCTAGGCCAGCCGCCGCCTGCTCAGTGCCACCGATCAGCTCACGAATCTAGCAGCGCTGGAAGGATTGGGCCGCACCAAATGAGCGATCAGGATTTTGAGCCGCCGATGGATTTGATCGGGTTCTACCGGGAGCTGTGATCAAATCACAAATTCAGTAACGCAGCCGCGCAGATCCATCTCGTATTCGATGCTCTCGATGGGCGGCCGGGAGTAGTGCCAGGTGAGCCCATGCGCTCCGCCTTTTCCCATGCGCTTGAGCAGTTCTTCTTCAAGAAACGGATGGATGTCATGCACGGTGTAAATTTCGCTTACCGTGACATCGTTCCAGCCCACGCCGAGTGCTTTCAATCGCCCTTCCATCAAGCCCATTACGAAATGCGCCTTCTCGCGAATCGCGGCCGGGCTGGATTCTCCGCGCCGTATCACATCATGCGGATCGAGCGAACCTTCGGGCAGCTCGCCGGCGCCCGCGACCACAAAAGTCTTGCGGCTCGCCTTCGAGGGAACGGTATAGGAGAAGCCGTAGAGCGAGGGCTCCGCGGGCGGGTTCACTTCAGGCGCAATGTTGGTGCGGGCGACAGGATTCAGGCCATCCAATAGAATGTCCCATTTCTTGAGAACATCCACGTAACCGGCGTTGAACTGATTGAAGCCGGCGAAGCTGAATGGCTTCGGCGATCGCAGCTCCAGGCCGCACATGGCCTGCAGCGGCCGTCCGGTTTTTTGGAGATGTTCCTCGACGGCGTCGAAGCCTGCCTGTAGCGGAATGGTGCGTTCGAAGCGGACATGCACCACTTCGAAACCCGCCTCCGCCACCACGCCCGCCGAGTATGGAGCGATGCCCTTCAGAAATGCATAGTTGCCGCGTTTGTTTTGGACCAACATCCCGTATGAGGATAGCCCATCGGAGTTTCTATAAGCGAGCGCGCCGCTCGCCCCGTTCACCGCTTGCCGTACGCGGTGAAAATGTAATCCTTCGCCGCCACTCTGGTATGGCACGCGAAGCCGCAATTGACCACCCCCGTTTTATCGGGCTTGAACGCGTCCGACACGGGCTCATAATCAAACGCGGCGTATGCCCAGCCTTTGGTGCTGGGGAATTTCTTGGTGTTCTTCTCGATGAAGAAAACGTCTTGCAGGACGTCCGGTATTCGCACCGCGAAAGGGGCTTCCGGGTTCTTTTTCGGTTTCCACTCGATTTTCGCAATCTTGGAGCCATCGGGGAAAGGCTTGCCGTTGCCGGGGATACCGGCGCGGTACGCATTGATCATGATGGGATTGGCGACCATCACCTTCAGCAGATCTTCGGTCTGGCTGACAGCGACAACCTGCCAGTTCTCGTAGCCCCTGAAGTCAGAGAATGCCAGCCCATCCGGCACGCGCACGGTGTACTTGTCCTGCGCGGAAAAAGCCCTGCCGCCCAGAAGCGCTAGCGCTATGCCAAGCGCGGCCGCTGAACCAGCTCGCCAACCGCGTGAAGGTAAAAACGTTTTGTCAAACATGACTTCCTCCTGCTCAAGTGTAGCCCTAATTCAGCGTCACGCCGGCCTGGGGCTCGAGCAACCGAGCAACCGAACAACCGAACAACCGGCAAGCCCGTTTGACACTGATCGGGCCAATTCGGTAACCTAAAGTGACTGTAAGTCTTGAACGGAGAAGGTCTGTCTTTATGAAAACCCCGATTCCCACTGAGGGCCAAATCGTGCGCCAGTGGCATGTTGTCGATGCCGACGGCCAAGTGTTGGGCCGTATAGCGAGTAAGGCCGCGTTGATCCTGATGGGGAAACACAAGCCGACTTACACCACGTTTCTGGACACCGGCGATCACGTGATCGTCATCAATGCCGAAAAGGTGCGGCTCACCGGCCGCAAGGATCAGCAGAAGCTTTACCGCCACCACAGCGGATATCCGGGCGGGCTGACTGAAGTGGGCGCGGTGAAAATGCGCGCTACCCGGCCTACCAAGATGATTGAGCAGGCCATCGCCGGCATGCTTCCTAAAACCAAACTCGGCAAACAGATGTATCGAAAATTGAAAGTTTATGCGGGTCCCAAGCATCCTCACCAGGCGCAGCAGCCCGCGGAACTGTCATTAAGCTAGGCAAACAGCAGAAAGGTATCTGAGTGGCAGCATCGTTAGTACAGCATTTAGGAACAGGCCGGAGGAAGACTTCGGTGGCGCGCATTTTCCTGCGGTCGGGCAAAGGGCAGATCACCGTGAACGGCCGGCCTTTCGATCATTACTTCGTAAACGAATCGGCGCGCGCCATGGTGCGCCAGCCGCTGCTGGCCACGGAAGTGGCTGACAAGTTCGACATCATCATTCTCGCCGACGGCGGAGGAACCGCGGGACAAGCCGGCGCCGCCCGGCTGGGCATCGCCCGCGCGCTGATCGAATTCAATGCCGAGCTGCGCCCGAAGTTGAAGGCGCTAGGATTGCTGACGCGCGATCCGCGCGCTCACGAACGCAAGAAGTACGGACAGAAGGGCGCGCGTAAGCGGTTCCAGTTCTCGAAACGCTAGCCTGCGCTATTCCATCCTTTAACGGCCGGTTTCCCGCCGCGCGCACAAATTCCGCTTTGGGCCGTGTGCGCGCAGAAGACCGGGCGAAACCAGTAAATGAGAAAAACAAGGAGGCAGTTTGCCGTCAATTTCAATGAAAGAATTGCTCGAAGCGGGCGTTCACTTCGGGCACCAGACCAAGCGCTGGAATCCAAAGATGAAGGAATACATCTTTGGCGAACGTAACGGAATCTACATCATCGATCTCCAGAAGACCCTGAAGTTATTCAAGGACGCCATGCGCTACGTGGCCGAAGCGGCCGCGCAGGGCAAGACCGTCCTGTTTGTGGGAACCAAGCGGCAAGCGCAGGAAGCGGTGGCCGAGGAAGCGCTGCGCTGCAGCCAGTTTTATGTCAACCAGCGCTGGCTGGGCGGATTGCTTACCAACATGCTGACCGTTCAGAAATCCATCAAGCGTCTCAAGGAACTGGACGCTCTGGCCACCGACGGCGCTTACGCGGGCCGGGCCAAGAAAGAAGTGGGGCGCCTGGAGCGCGAGCGCAAGCATCTGCAACAGAATTTGGCGGGCATCAAGGAAATGAACGGCCTGCCCGACGTATTATTCGTGGTGGATTCGAACAAGGAAGCCATCGCCGTAAAGGAGGCCCGCAAGCTGGGCATTCCCGTTGTCGCGGTGGTGGACACCAACTGCGACCCCGATGAAGTGGACCACGTCATCCCCGGCAACGACGATGCGCTCAGGGCCATCCGGCTGTTTACGACGAAGGTTGCCGACGCGGTGATTGAAGGCCGGGCGCTGGCCACCGAACAGGATTTCGCCGCCGAAAAGATCGTCACCGACGAAACCCCGGTGGAAGAAATTCCCGAATATACCCAGTTCGATCCGCAGCAGTTGGATCAGCTCATGTCGGAAGGGCTGTCCGACGAAGACCTGCCTTCCATGTCGCTGCCGCGCAAGGCAGTGGTGGAAGACTAGGCTGCCAACCGAATAACCGAACAACGAACAACTGACGAACATGGAAATCAGCGCAAAACTCGTGAAGGAACTCCGCGACCGCACCGGCGCGGGGATGATGGAATGCAAGAAGGCGTTGGTGGAGGCCAAGGGCAACCTGGCGGAAGCCGAGATCATTCTACGCAAGCACGGCATCGCCTCGGCGTCCAAGAAATCGACGCGGACCACGCGGCAGGGAATCGTGAGCAGCTATATCCACCCGGGCTCGCAAATCGGGGTTCTGGTGGAAGTGAACTGCGAGTCCGATTTCGTGGCGCGGACGGACGACTTTCAGGGCCTGGTGAAAGACCTGGCCATGCAGATCGCCGCCGCCGATCCGCAGTTCATCCGCAAGGAAGACGTCACCGCCGAATTGCTGGAAAAAGAGAAAGACATACAGCGCGGGCGGGCTCTGCAGGAAGGCAAGCCGGAGAAAATGGTGGACAAGATTGTGGAAGGCCGCCTGCAAAAATTCTACGAAGAGGTTTGTTTGTACGAACAGCCCTTCATCCGCGAAAACTCCACCACCGTCGGCGACCTGATCAAGGCGGCCATCGCCAAACTAGGTGAAAACATCTCGGTCTCGCGCTTCGTCCGTTTTAAAGTCGGCGAAGCGGCTCTGATTGAAGAAACCGCGGAGCAATCGGCTCCGGGGGAATAAATGTTCGCAGCACCGATTGTCCACCAACGGTGATGAAGGCGCTGTTGTTGGCAGGCGAAAGCGCCTGCCCCACGCGACTATGCCTAAATACAACCGCATCGTTCTCAAGCTCAGCGGCGAGGCGCTCGCCGGCGGCGGCGCTTTCGGCGTCGATCCGGAGCGGGTGAAAAGCCTGGCGGCCGAAATCGCCGAAGTAGCCGGGACCGGGGTGCAGATGGGCCTGGTGGTTGGCGGCGGCAACTTCTTCCGGGGAGTGGCCGCGGCGGCGATGGATATGGACCGCGTCGCGGCGGACCACATGGGCATGCTGGCTACCGTGATCAACGCCATCGCGCTGCAGGACGCGCTCGAAAAAGCGGGCGTCCCCACGCGCGTCATGACCGCCATCCAGATGCACCAGGTGGCCGAACCCTACATCCGCCGCCGGGCCATACGGCACATGGAGAAGGGCCGCATTGTCATCTTCGCGGCGGGCACTTCGAATCCCTATTTTTCAACGGACACGGCGGCCACGCTGCGGGCGCTGGAGGTCCACGCCGAGGTCATCGCCAAGGGCACGCGCGTGGACGGCGTGTACGATAAAGATCCCCTGCGCAATCCTGACGCCGTGCTATACAAACAGGTGAGCTACCTGGAAGTTTTGGCCAAGGCCCTGGCGGTAATGGACGCCTCCGCCGTGGCCATGTGCCGCGACAACCAGCTGCCGATTGTGGTTTTCAATTTGAATGTGTTCGGCAATATAATGCGTATGTCGGTGGGCGAGCCCATTGGAACTCTGATCCACTAAGCGAAAGATACGAAAATGGAACCTTATAATGGAACCTTATAAAGAAATCGAGGCAACTGCGAGGACGCGCATGGAGAAGGTGCTGTCGGACCTGCAGCATGACATGGCCGCCGTTCGCACCGGCCGCGCCTCGGTGAGTTTGCTGGACAGCATCCGCGCGGATTATTACGGGACGCCTACGCCACTCAATCAACTGGCCACGCTGCATGTTCCCGAGCCTACCTTGATCACGCTGCAGCCCTGGGACGTATCGCAGATCGGCGCGATAGAGAAAGCCATTCGCGCCGGCGACCTGGGCTTGAATCCATCGAATGACGGCAAGCTGATCCGCGTGCCCATTCCGCCGCTGACCGAGGAACGGCGCAAGGAACTGGTGAAGAAGCTGCACCATATCGCCGAGGATCATCGCGTGGCCATGCGCAACATCCGGCGCGACGCGAACGAGCACGTGAAGAGGCTGGTGAAGGACAAGACCATCAGCGAAGACGAGGACCGCCGCGCTCACGAAGAGATCCAGAAGCTCACCGACGCCAGCATCCAGAAACTGGATCAGGCGGTGAAGGCGAAGGAAAAAGAAGTGATGGAGTTGAAGTAGTGGCTGGTGGCTGGTGACTGGTTGCTGGTGACTGGCGTCGGGAGCCTCTGGCCAGCAGACCAGCCACTAGCGACCAGCCACTAGCGACCAGCCACTAGCGACCAGCCACTAGCGACCAGCCACTAGCGACCAGCCACTAGCAGCCAGCCACCAGGCACTTCGGGAAGCCCGGATCAGCCTTCACCTCTTCCAGCTGCCGCACGTGGCGCTCGCAATGCAGGCCCAGGAACAGCAGCCATTGGTAGCAATCCAGGTCGCCCAGGAATGGATGCGGGAAAAAGTGGCCACGGAGATCGGCTTCCGTTTCCTCGGCAAAGGACATGCTGCGCCGGCGCGTGGCATTGAACTCGCCTAGCAGCGCTTCGAAATCCGGCCAGCGATTCTTGGGGTGGACCATTTCCGGCCCCATCACGCGAGTGGTTCGCGCCGGGACTCGTTCGATAACAATCGGGTCCTTGTGTCGAACCTGGTTTTCTTTCGGCGGCGTCTCCAGCACCCGCTGGATGGTCTGGAACACAAAATCCTCGGTCAGGATAATGTGCTCGACGCAGCCCGCTACCGACCAGCGGTCTTCAGCGGGTTGAAAGGTCCGCTGTTCCGCGGACAGCCCGTCCACGGCGTGCAGCAAGCGCTCGCGGCTGGCCGCCAGATGGTCCAGAGCCACCTTCCGTTCCGTTGCTTCCATGAATTGCCTCCTGAATGCGGACGCCCGCGGCCCAATCGCCGGGATATTCAAGAACCAGTGTACCCGCGCCGTCGCTTTCCAGCTCGGACATTTCTTCATCGTCGGTCTCGATCAGGTATTTCGCGCGCGGCTTCAGACGCACCACCAGCACCCGGCCGCCTTCCATGGAAAACTGCATGGGGCTGCGTCCCAGCAGCACGCTGGAATCGCCGACGGGAATCCCCTCGGCTTTCGGATCCAGCGGGATCTTGCCCTTGAATCCCATCACGGTGACGCGGCCTTCGCGGAACAACTGGGCTTCGCCCGAGTAGATGCCGAACCAGACGGCATCGTCCTCCCAGTTCGACCGCAGAAACAATGCCCCGGAGCGCTGGTCATGGAAGAACACCGGCAACTGGAAATAGCTGAGGCCGGGTTGGTAGGGATTCGCCCATAGAAATTCATACGGCGCTCCGAAGACGCCCTGCAGCATGAAGCGATCCTGAATCAGCCAGCCTTGCAGGTACTGACTCTCGAGCGCATTGTTGTCATAAGCTACGGTGCTTAAGCCGGCCGCGCGAGCAAGAGCTGCGCGATCCAGGTCCGGTGCTCCGGTGCCCTGGTAGGCCGGAATGCGGTATTCGTTTTCCGGGGCCTCAAGCGGCGCCGGGTAGTTGGCCAGAACCTGGTATTCGGGCAGGTCGCGAAAATAGTCCGTCGCGTCTTCGCGCAGATCAATTTTCAGGTTGTCGCGAACGGCGTGCAGGATCTCAAACAGGGCGAAGAGCTGGTGGAGCGGGACCACCGTGCGGCCATCCGCCAACTTGGGCGCCAGCTCGACGCGCCACCAGCTCTGGACGATTTCTTTGAGAGGGCCCTCCTCGGGGTGAGCATCGTCAGAAGCGGCTATCACCGCCAGCACCCGATCACGGACTGCCTCAATTCCGGATCCTGTTTCCTGCGCGGCCAGGCGGGCGAGCTTGGTTTCGAGCGCCTTCGATTGGGTTGCGCTTAATAGTGGCTGGCACCAATCGTAGACCAAGGCCAGTTGGCGCAAATCGGCGCCTGGTCCTAGCGCCCAGTCCACCGCCTTGCTGCCGACGGCGGCATCGCCCGAGACGGCATAATGAAGCGCCAGGGCAAAGCCCGGTTCCCTCATTTCGGCCGCGGCCCGCGCCAGCAGATCGAACTGGCGCCAGCGCATGGATTCGCGATCGCGCTCACGCTTGAGCAGCCGCAGCCGCTGCGCGGTGAGAAACAGGCGGGGATGCTCGGTGTAGACGCGGTATTCGTCCTGTCCCACGGCGGCGGTGGCTAGCAGGAGAGATAGAAGAACTGTGCGCATTGGCCGCAGGTGGCTGGTTGCTGGTGGCTGGTATCGACCGTTCGCGCCAGCTACCAGCAACCAGCCACCAGTCACCACAGCAACCAATTGTGTCACACTGACACACCGGGCCCGCCACTAGCCCCAACATCAGGAGGACTACTACTGGTAACTTGATGGAAATGCTCAGCAAACCGATGGAGCTTGGCGTGCTATTCTTACAAACGAATTGATGAAGGACCTTTGAAACCTGCCCTCTGCTTGCAACGAGCAGAACAGGGGTATGGAGTGGACTGGGGAACGGCGTGCTTGCGGGAACCGGTGCTTTGATTTTTTGAAACCGCTCTTTGTCTCTGTCGGCAAGTTGCAACAGAGGGGTTTTTTTTCGGCTTACTTCGTCAGAACTCGGATGGATCTCGCAAATGGGATCCGGTATCGGTTGCGCTGGCGTTCATGGTGGAGGAAAGTTGGACGCGGGCCTCTCCAGGAATGGAACTGAAATAGAGTCTCCAGGCCAGTGTGCCGACGCTAGATCCAGGCCCGACTTGGGCAGACCGCTCCGGAACCGGCGGCTTCGATAGTCCTCACCTTCCGGTTTCCGGTGCGGTTGTTTTTTGGAACGTCCTAAGTTTAATACAAAGAACGCTAAGAATACAAGAAATTCTAAGAACCGTTTCTGGTTTCTCGTTTCTGGTTGGGGGCCTTCCAGGACGAGTCCGAATCTTTTGTATTCTTGAAGTTCATGTCTTCCCCACTTGTTGTTTCCTTCGGCGAAACCATGCTCCGGCTCGCCCCGCCTGGGTTCGAGCGTTTTCTTCAGTCACCGCAGTTCGTGGCTACGTTTGGCGGGGGCGAGGCCAATGTGGCTGTGGCGTTGGCCGGGTTCGGGAATCCGGCGCGGTATATCACCGTGCTGCCGCCTAACAATCCTATTGCGGATGCGCTGGTCGGCGAGCTGCGCCGTTTCGGCGTGGATGCATCCGATGTAGTGCGCGGACCCGGACGGATGGGAGTTTATTACGTCGAGACCGGTTCAAACCAACGGGCTTCGAAAGTGGTTTATGACCGGGAAAACAGCGCCATCGCGCTGGCCCAGCCCGGCTCGATCGATTGGGGGAAAGCCTTCGCCGGCGCGGGCTGGTTTCACATCACCGGGATTACGCCGGCGCTCAGCCAAAGCGCGGCGGAGCTGTCCATGGAAAGCATACGGGCCGCGCGCCAGGCCGGTCTTACGGTTTCGTGCGATCTGAATTTCCGCAAGAATCTCTGGAAGTACGGCAAGACGGCCCAACAGGTGATGAGCGAGCTTTTCCGCCTGGTGGACATCGGCATCGCCAATGAAGAGGATTGCCAGGCCGCGCTCGGGATTCATGCGGATGTGGATGTGTCATCCGGCCGGCTGGATCAGCAGGCTTATCGCGCGCTGGCCGAAAAAGTATTGAGCGCTTATCCCGATCTCAAAGTGCTGGCCATTACGCTGCGAGAATCGAAAAGCGCCTCGCACAACGGCTGGTCGGCCGTACTGCACAACCGCCGCGAATTTATCGCCAGCCGCCACTACGAGATCACCCACATCGTGGACCGGGTGGGCGGAGGGGACAGCTTCGCCGCCGGGCTGATCTTTGGCCTGTTGAACCTCTCGACGCACGCCGATGCGCTGGAATTTGCCGTGGCGGCATCCTGTCTCAAGCATTCCATTCCGGGGGATTTCAGCCGCGTCAGCCGGGAGGAAGTGGAGCGGTTGATCAAGAGCGGCGGGTCGGGGCGGGTGCAGAGGTAACTGGTGGCTGGTGGCTGGTTGCTGGCGTCGGGATTCGCGGTTTTTACCGGCAACCAACCACCAGTCACCAGCCACGAAGTTACTCTATAATCGGAACAAGGCACTACTACATGCTCACCAGGGTTTTTCTGAGCGGCTTTGTCGCTATTTCGCTTTTTGCACAATCCCAGGCTCCAGCGCCGCAAGCTTCGGCTACCGCGCCACAGCCGGAGCCGCCGCATATCAAAGTTTCGGTCAATGAAGTTATCGTGCCGATCACGGTTACCGATGAAAAGGGGCGGTTCGTGTCCGATCTGGAGCAGAAGGATTTTCAGATCATGGACGAGGGCAAGGAACAAAAAATAGAGTTTTTTACCCGGGAGCGCAGCCAACCTGTCGTGGTGGGTTTCCTGATCGACATGAGCAATGCCAGCCGGCTGCATTGGAAGAACTACAAGGACGCGGCCATCGAACTGGTGCAGAACCTGATTCCCGGCGACAATCCAAAATACAGCGGCTATCTGATCGCCTATGCCAACGACGCGGAACTGCTGGTAAACACCACCAGCGATCCGGAACCGATGGTCGAAAAGCTGGACAAGTTGAAGCCCAGCGGCGGCTCGGCGCTCTACGACGCGATCTACACCGCCTGTACCAACCGCAAGCTGATCAAGGGTGAGCCCATTGAGCCGCGGCGCGTGCTGGTGATTATCGGCGACGGTCACGATAATTCCAGCAAGAAAACCATCGACGAAGCGCTGGAGATCGCGCAACGAAATCTGGTGACCATTTACGGCGTCAGCACGGTGGCCTTTGGTTTCGACAACCTGGACGACAAGAACCTGGTCCGGCTGGCGGAGGAGACCGGCGGCCGCGTGGAATATCCGCTGGAGGGTGTTTACTCGGACGTCTCCGGATACCTGTCGCAGCCATCGGACGACGGCAACTACGCTTTGACGGTAGGGACGGGCGCCTACGCATCGCAGCTGGCCAACGGCATGTATCGCGCCATTGAAGCAGTGGCGGGAGAGATCACCACGCAGTACATCATCCGCTACATACCCGACGAAGTGGATGCGAAGCATCCCTTCCGCAACATCGTGGTTAGGGTGAACCTGGCGAACGTGAAAGTACGGGCCAGGAAGGGGTACTATCCCTTTGCCCCGTGAACGAAAGCGTTTTTGGCCGCGAATGAACGCGAATAAACGCGATCGTTTGATTTGCGTTCATTCGCGTTCATTCGCGGCCAGAATCAGTCGATAAGTACACTAACCATGCCAGCCGCTACTGCCGCCGGAACTCGCGTTGGCCAGTATTCTGTGTTGCAGGCGGAATTGCCCAATCACGGCTTGGTGAACTTGGGCATATTGTTGCAGGATCCGCAGACTGACTCGCTGCGGCTGCGATTGCGTCGTGATTGGGAGCTGCTGTTGGACGATGCCGAGCTGGATTTCTTCACCGCTCTAGCCGACGATCTGGCACGCAAAGCGGACGAGCTGGGATCGGAAAAACTGCTCGCGTATCTCGAAGACACGCTCTCAGGGACGCTTCGAATCACCGATCGGGAATCCGTTTTGGTGGAAGATTTTGACCGCGCCGTGGATCGTCTGTACCGCAAGCACGTCGAGAGTAAGGTGCTGGAGTTCCGGACCCATTTGCCGCGCTATTCCTTGCGCGCCGCGGCCGGCAGGTTCCTGGACAACGAAGAGATCGAAGAGCAAGGCTGGGTGGAAGCGCCCGGGAGCATGCCGCATCTTTCACCGGACATGTTCGTGGCCGAGATTGCCGGAAAATCGATGGAGCCGCTCATTCCCGACGGCAGCCTGTGCGTTTTCCGCGCCGGCATAACGGGCAGCCGCGCCGGACGCCTGGTGCTGGCCGAGGATCGCGAAGCCAATGCCTATGCGGTGAAGCGCTACCAGAGCGAGAAGTCGAAGGGCGAAGAATGGCGGCACTCGCGCATCCGGCTGGAGTCGCTCAATCCCGGCTATCCATCGTGGGATCTGGAACCTGACGAGGAAAAATACCGTATCGTTGCGGAGTTCGTGCGTGTCCTGGATTGAATCGTTTTCTGGCCGCGAATGAACGCGAATGCACGCAAATGTCCCGAATTCTTATTTGCGTTTATTTGCGTTCATTCGCGGCCAGTTGGCGCAGAACATACGGTAGTATCCCACCGTTCCGGTAGTACTCGGCTTCCATGGGCGTGTCGATCCTTACGGTCACTTCGAAGCTCTTTTCGCCGGCTCGCACGCGGGCTTTTTTTCCGGATTCTACGGCCTGCGGGATTCCTTCGATGGCGTAGCGCTCGAAACCGGTTAGTCCCAAGCTCTCGCGATTTTGGCCTGGCAGGAACTGCATGGGCAGCACGCCCATCCCCACTAAATTCGAGCGATGAATGCGCTCGAAACTTTCGGCGATTACCGCGCGCACGCCCAGCAGCAGAGTGCCTTTGGCGGCCCAATCGCGCGAGGAGCCGGAGCCGTACTCTTTGCCGGCAATGATCAGTAGCGGCGTGCCCTCTTGCTGGTAGCGCACCGAGGCATCGTAGATGAACATCTTCTCGCCGCTGGGAACATGGGTGGTCCAGCCGCCTTCGGTGCCGGGCGCCATCAAATTTCGAAGACGAATGTTGGCCAGGGTGCCGCGCACCATTACTTCGTGATTGCCGCGGCGGGCGCCGTAGGAGTTGAAATCCGCGGGTTTTACGCCGCGCTCGATCAGGAATTTTCCGGCGGGGCTATCGGCTGGAATGGACCCGGCCGGCGAGATGTGATCGGTGGTGACGGAATCACCCAATAACGCCAGCACGCTGAGACCGTCCAGATCGCGGACCGAAGTTTCCGGGTCCGCCATATTTTCGAAATAGGGCGGTTTGCGGATGTAGGTGGAGCTTTCGTTCCAGTCATAAAGATCGCCTTCGGGAACTTTGACCGTGTTCCAGCGCTGGTCGCCGTTAAAGATTTCGGAATATTCTTTGTGGAACATCTCGCTGCGGACGGAACGCTTCACCACCGCGTTTACTTCTTCCGGGCTTGGCCAGATGTCTTTGAGATAGACATTGTTTCCGGATTGATCGGCGCCGAGGGGATCGTGCTGCAGATCGATGTCTACGCGGCCGGCTAAAGCGTAAGCGACGACGAGGGGCGGGGAAGCGAGGTAATTCGCGCGCACCAGCGAATTGATGCGGCCCTCGAAGTTGCGATTGCCGCTCAGCACCGCGGCCACGACCAACTTTTCTTTTTGCACCGCGTCGGCTACCGCATCCGGCAGCGGGCCGCTGTTGCCGATGCAGGTGGTGCAGCCGTAGCCGACCAGGTTGAACCGCAATTTTTCGAGGTACGGCGTCAGGCCGGCGTCGTCCAGATAATCGGTGACAACTTTGGAGCCGGGCGCGAGGCTGGTTTTCACCCAGGGCTGGGGCTTCAATCCTTTTTCGACAGCTTTTTTGGCCAGCAATCCGGCGGCTACCATTACCGATGGATTGGAGGTGTTGGTGCAACTGGTGATGGCCGCAATCACCACGGATCCGTCCTGGATGGTGGCCTGGGAACCATTGACGCCGATGGAGGCGGTGCGCGGCGCGCCGGTGAGCGATGAGAGAAAATTCTTTTTGACGTCAGGAAGGTTGATGCGATCCTGCGGGCGTTTTGGCCCGGCGAGGGACGGAACCACCGTGGAAAGATCCAGTTCCAAGGTGTCCGAATAATCGGGCTCCGGGGAATCTTCCGAGAGGAACAGCCCCTGGGCTTTGGAATAGGCTTCCACCAAGGCGACCTGCTCGGGTGGGCGATTGGTGAGGCGCAGATAATCGAGAGTCTGGTGATCGATGGGGAAGAAACCGATAGTTGCGCCATACTCGGGCGCCATATTGCCGATGGTGGCGCGGTCCGCGAGACTGAGTGCAGCTACGCCGTTTCCGTAAAACTCGACGAATTTTCCCACCACGCCTTTCTTGCGCAGCAGCTGGGTGACGGTCAGAACCAGATCCGTTGCCGTGGAGCCTTCCGGCAACCGGCCTTTCAATTTGAATCCAACCACCTCAGGAAGCAGCATGGAAATGGGCTGGCCCAGCATGCACGCTTCGGCTTCGATTCCTCCCACGCCCCAACCGACCACGCCGAGGCCGTTGATCATGGTGGTGTGCGAATCGGTGCCCACCAGCGTATCGGGATAAGCGAGCACGGGAGAATGACGGCGGTCCGTGAAAACGGCCGAGGCCAGATATTCCAAATTGACCTGATGGCAGATTCCGGTATCGGGCGGGACCACGCGGAAATCCTGAAATGCTTTTTGGCCCCAGCGCAGGAACGCGTAGCGCTCGCCATTGCGCTGGAACTCCATCAGCGCGTTAATGCTGAAGGAATCTTTGGTGCCGAACTGATCCACTTGCACGGAATGATCGATGACCAGGTCGGCCGGGATTAATGGATTGGCCAGCTTGGGATTGGCGCCCATGTCGCGCAGGGCGTCGCGCATGGCGGCGATATCCACCACGCAGGGAACTCCGGTGAAATCCTGCAACAGCACGCGCGCGGGCCGGAAATTGATTTCGCGGGCAGGAGCGCCGATCTTCCATTGGGCGGCGTATTCGATATCGGAGGCCTTCACGGTGCGGCCGTCTTCCATGCGCAGCAGGTTTTCGATCAGAATCTTGATGGAGTTGGGAATGCGGGAGATGTTGGCGATGCGCTTTTTTTCGAGCGACTCCAGCGAGTAGAAGCTGTATTGATTGCTGCCTACGGTGAGAGTGGATGCCGATCCGAAACTATTCTTGTTCACACTTTCATTGTAGTAACAACGGCTCGTTTCTCGTTTCTCGTTTCTGGTTGGGTGCGGTCGTGGATTAGCTGGCTTCTGTGTTGCAATATCAAGTCATGACCAGAATGCATTATCGGGACGAGCTGGAGTTGGTTCGCCAGCATCTGATCCAGATGGGTGAGACCACCGGCACTCTTTACGCCGAAGCGCTGGGCGCAATCGGGAAGTGCGATCGACAGGCGGCCGAGCGGGTGCAGGAGCTGGAGACGCAAACCGATCACCAGAACCGCATGATTCACGAGGAATGTCTGAGCCTGATTACTTTGCAGGCGCCGGTGGCGCGCGATGCGCGGCTGGTGACGTCGATTTTGGATGCCATTGTGGATCTGGAGCTGATTGCCGATTATGCGAACGAGATCGCGGCGCTGTGCCTGGATATGACCCGGCGGCCGATGTCGCAGATCTTAGGTCAGATCTCGGAGACCGGTGCGAAGATCGGGGAGATGCTGGGGGCGGCGATTGAGAGCTGGCGCAAGGAGGATCGGGAGCTTGCGCTATCGGTGCGGCCGCGGGAAGCGGCGGTGCGCGCGGAGCTCGCAGACCCTGTACGAGAAACTTTCGAAGCTGATGGTTACGCCGGGGGATGGCGCGCTGTACGTTACATTATTGCTGATTGCCAGGCATCTGGAGCGGATTCATGAAGCATTCCGATGAGCGTGGCGGAACAGGCTGCTGCGGCCGCGCCTTTGGCGCGGCCGGATAGGCGGGTTGGCAGCCCGCCGCTGGATCACAGCCTGCCCCACTCAGGTCTTGGAGTGGAATAATAGCCGTCGCGGGTCTGGACGATCAGGTCGCTTTTCTTGGTGGTGAGCTGGATCTTGTGGTAGCTTCCGGCGGTGTCCGGATGGTCGGAAGTGTATCCAATGCTGTATTGATTGCGCAGCTCTTCCTGGATCTGATCGTAGATTTTGTCGATCGGCTCTTTTTTCGAGACTTCGAAGAAGCCTCCACCGGTTTCTCGCGAAAGGCGTTGCAGGATGGGCTTGCCGTCGGTACGCGACTGCCGGCGCGGGTATCTTCCATGGCCTCCAAAACCGCCGCGCCCCATGGCTCCATAGGCGTCCGGGTCCGAAAAAAGAATGGAATATACTAGGGTGTCGGCGCGCTGCGCGGATTCTATGGCGCTGGTGAGGGTGACTTTGCTGCCGTTGTCGACGCCGTCGGTCAGAGTGATCACCGCTTTTCGGCCAGCTCTGTTTTTTCATTAGCTCGTCGGACGCCAGGAGCACCGAATCATACAAAGATGTTCCACCGCCGTGATGGCCTCCACCTCCGCCCCGGCGCCCTCCATACCCACCACCTCCATAGCCGCCACCACCGCCGTATCCGCCTCTGGATTGGCGATCCTCGCCGGGCGACACCATTGATCGAGCGCCGCCTCGAGTTTCTTGCGGGAAGAAGTAAGATCCTGCAGCAGTTCCACCTCGCGGTCGAAGTGGATCAGGAAAGCCTTATCCCGGTCCTCGCGCAGCACCTGATCTAGAAACCGATAGCTGGCATCGCGTTCCTTTCCCAGCACGCGCCGCTGGCTCATGCTGGTATCCACCAGCAATCCGAGCGTGAGGGGCAGGCCGGATTCCTGCGAGAAATAGCGGATGGTCTGGGGACGGTCGTCTTCGGCGAGGGTGAAATCGTCCTTGGTGAGGTTGCGGACAATTTGCCCTTTCTTGTCGCGCACGGTGGCAAACACGTTGACCACGTTCACATCGGTAGAGAAGGTGCTGTCTTTGGTCCTGCTGGGCTCGCAGCAGCCGGTCCGCGAGCACCAGCGAAACAGCGGAAACCAGTAATTCTCGCCTGGAAATTGCGTCTTCCATGATCCTGAAAGGAACGATGCGGTGTCTAACACCTAAGTTACACTCAAATGCAAGAACCAGGAGGGCGCTTGAAGCAACTGTTGTAATTACCTCGATTTTATGCTGGTCGCTCGCGACGGCGCAGGACAAGATGCTGCCGCTGAACAAGGATGTGCCGACCCTGGAGAGTACCTGGGACATACATTACAGCGACCTGGAGCCGGTGTTCAGGTAGCCGGTTGGCCGAAAATCCGGATTCGCTCGAAATCCTGGACGAGCTGGCTCGTGTTTATCGGGGGTAGGGGAAATACACCAAGCCGCCGAGCTTTACCGGCACGCGCTGGAACTGCGGGAGGCCGCTTCCGGACGGGCAAGCATCGAGCTGGTGCCGACGCTTGAGAACCTTGCGCGTATCGATCAGCTGCTCAAAAACCTGCCCGAGGCCGAAACGTTGCTGGCTCGCGCGATTGCGATTCGAGAAGCGTCCCAGGGGCCGGACCATCCGGAAGTGGCCTCGGAGTACAATTCGCTGGCGCGGTTGTTCCTGGTTGAGAAAAAGATGCTCGAAGCTGAGCCCTTGTACACGCGCGCGCTGCAGATTATCGAGACCAATTACGGGCCCGCCGATCTAAGGTTGTGTCCGGCGCTCGATAATCTTGCGTCCGCGTACCGCGAGGAGACCAAGTTCCCGCAGGCGGAGCCATTGCTGCGCCGGTCACTCATCATTCGCGACATGGCATCCGGGCCGGTTCATCCGGAAGTGGCCAATTCGCTGGACAGCCTGGCGTCGGTCTATTACGCACAGAAGCGCTTTTCGGACGCGCAGCCTTTGTACGAACGGTCGCTCGGGATCTGGATGACGCTGCTCGGGTCCGGACCATCCGGTAGTGGCCACTAGCTTGGATAATCTGGCCGTGGTTTTTGCGCAGGAGCAGCGTTACCAGGAAGCGGAGCAACTTTACAAGCGTGCGCTCGAGATCCGCGACACCGAGGATGCCGCCAGCCTGCATAATCTGGCGTTGGTGGAAGAGGGTTTGAAAAACGACCGGGATGCTGCGGCGGATTATAAACGGATGGTCGCGATTCCGGTGAGCGATCCGGTGCCGGGCTTGAAGGAGTATGCTGAGCTGCTGCGGAAGATGCATCGTCCGGCGGAGGCGGCGGTGATGGAAAAACGGGCCAGATCCGCTGCAGTTAAGCCGCAAATTAACGCGGATGAACGCAAATAAAATCAATCGGAAGTGACAAATTATTTGCATGTGTTACTAGTATATCGATTGCTCGCCTGGTGGGCGGGTTTTCCAGCGGCGGTGAATCCATAGCCATTGGCCGGGGAATTCGCGGATCACTTGTTCCAGGATTGCGTGAAGGCGCTCGGTGTCGTGGGCAGGGTCGCCGGTGATTTCCACGTGCGGGATAGAAGCGCAGGACGTAGCGTTTTTCGTTTTCGAGCCACAGGGCGAAGCCTGGGATCACGGCCGCGCCGGTGCGATGGGCGATCTTGGCGAAGGCGCTGTTGGCGCAGGCTGGAGTGCCGAAGAAGTTTACGAATACTCCTTCCTGGAGCGAGGTGTTTTGATCGATCAGGATGCCGACGGCTTCGTTTTGCTGCAGGGCCCGGAGAATGGCGCGCGCTCCGTCCCATTTTTCGATCGAGCTGGTTCCCGGAAAGCTGGCGGCGCTGCTCTACCAGGCGGTCGACCGCTGGATTATCGAGCGGGCGGATCACCACGTTCATGGGCTCCGTCAGCAGGCCGTGCGCGAACGCGCTGAGCTCCCAATTGCCCAGATGAGCGGTGGCGAACAGAACGCCGTGGCCGGCCTTTTTGGCTTCGAGGAAATGCTCCAGCCCTTCGTAACGGATCCATTGGGAAATGTTCTGGCGATTGATGCGTGGAAATCGTGCGAAGGCGTAGAGCAGCCGGGCGATGGAGCGGAAGACATCATCCACGATGGCCTTGCGTTCCGGGAGTCGTTTTCTCGGGGTACGCCAATTCGAGGTTGCGCATGGCTACGCGGCGGAGACGCGGCAAGGCCAGATCGAGGAGCCTGGCGTAGAGGCGCGCTAAGCCGGGCGGCGAATGGGCCAGCGACCACAACACAAATTTGGCAATGAAGTATTGGATAGACGTTATTCTATCCCGCTTATTCTATCCGGCGTATTCTATCCAGCCCCCGCCCAATACGATTTCGCCTGAGTAAAACACAGCGCCTTGTCCGGGCGTTACGGCGCGCTGCGGTTCGTCAAAATGCACCTCCACGCGGGTAGGGTCGGAGGTGGGAGAAATAACCGCGGGGGCGGGCAAATGTTTGTTGCGAATCCTGACGTGTGCGCGCAATGGAGCGGCGATGGGAACGATCGAAATCCAGTTGACTTCCTTTACGAACATTCGCGCGCGCAGCAGATCGTCGTTCGATCCGACGATCACGCGCTGCGAGGCCGGCTCGGTGGAGATGACATACAGAGGCTCGCGCGCGGCGATGCCCAGGCCGCGCCGTTGTCCCACTGTGAAATGATGGACGCCCGAGTGCTCGCCTAAGACCCGGCCGCCGGTATCTACGATTTCGCCCTCGGTTTGTTGGCGCGCGATGCCTTGCTCCCGAAAATATCCGTCGATGAAAGCGGCGTAGTCCCCGTTGGGGACAAAACAAATTTCCTGGCTATCGGGCTTTTCGGCTACCGGCAGGCCCAGTTCGCGGGCCAGCTCGCGCACTTGCGGCTTGGTGAATTCGCCCAAAGGAAATTGCGTGCGGGCCAGTTGATCCTGCTTGAGGCCGAACAGGAAATAGGTCTGGTCTTTGGCGCGGTCCACGCTGGTGCGCAGTTGATAGCGGCCGGTTTCTGAATCTTGGCCCAGGCGCGCGTAATGGCCGGTGGCGATGCGGTCCGCGCCCACGCCCGCGGCCATATCCAGAAATTGATCGAACTTGATGAAGTTGTTGCACAGCGTGCAAGGGATGGGCGTGCGCCCGGCAAGATATTCGTCAATGAACGGCTTCACTACCTGCTGCTCGAAGCGATCCTCGAAATTGATTACGTAATAGGGGATGCCGAGTTGCTGGGCGACGAAGCGGGCGTCATACACGTCGTCGAGGGAGCAGCAACGGCCGGTGGGGCCGCTCGATGGAGTCAGCTCCGGCAGTCGGCGCTGGTTCCAGAGCTGCATGGTGAGCCCGACCACGCGTTGCCCGCTGCGATGCAGCATGCCCGCGACCACGGAGCTGTCCACTCCGCCGGACATGGCCACGGCGGTGGTGTCCGGTTGGCAGGCGGAAGCGCCTGGCCGACTTTGCCCGTTTGCATTGTAGGTGGGCGACAGCTTTCTTAAATGAGTTGCGGATTCGGCTACTGCATCGATTAAAGCATCCACTTGCTCTTCTGTAGTGGAGTGTCCCAGGGAGAATCGCAGGCTGGCGCTGGCGCGGTCTCGCGGCAATCCGATGGCCAGCAATACGTGCGATGGTTCCACAGCGCCACTCGAACAGGCGGAGCCGCTGGATACCGCGAATCCCTTGAGGTCGAGCGAGATCACCAGTGCTTCTCCCTCCAGGCCGTCGAAGAATACATTGGTGGTGTTGGGAGTGCGGGGAGAGCGTCCGGCGTTGACTCCGCAGTCGGGGATGCGATCCAGAATGCCTGCTTCCAAGCGATCGCGTAGCGCGCGGAGACGCTCGCTCTCGGTGGCGAGATCTTCCGCAGCTTGTGCCGCCGCTTGACCCAGTGCGATCGCGCCGGGGACATTTTCAGTGCCGGGACGCCGTTCGCGCTCATGACGTCCGCCGAACTGAATGGGCGCGAGGCGGGTTCCGTGCTTGACGTAGAGCGCGCCGATTCCCTTGGGAGCGTAAAGCTTGTGACCGCTGATGGAGTAAAGATCGACGCCCAGCGCCTGGACATCGATGGGAACTTTTCCGGCTGCTTGCACGCCGTCGGAATGGAGCAGAATGCCGGCCTCGCGCGCCACGGCCGCGATTTCCTTGATGGGTTGAATGACGCCCAGCTCGTTATTGGCGTGCATCACGGAAATCAAAATTGTTTCGGGGGTTAATGCCCGGCGAACATCCGCGGGATCGACGACGCCGCCGGATCCGACAGGAACGTAGGTCACTTGCACGCCTTCACGCTCCAGTTGCCGGCACGGATTCAGCACCGCGGGATGCTCCATGGTGGTGGTCACGACGTGTTTTTTCTCAGCGGCGCTGGCGCGGACGGTCCCGAGAATCGCCAGATTGTCGGCTTCGGTTCCGCCGCTCAAAAAGACCAGATCCTTGGGATCGCAGGCGAGCAAACCAGCCACCTGGCGGCGGGCTATTTCGAGCTTTTGCTTGGCCTTTTGGCCGTGCTGGTGGATACTGGACGCGTTTCCATACACTTCAAGTAGCGCTGGAACCAGCACTTCGAGTACCGCTGGAGATACGGGCGTGGTGGCGTTGTGATCGAAGTAGAAACGTTGCACTTCAACCACAAGTTTAACAAGTCGGCCAACAAATGTTTGGCTGTTAGGCAACAGCTGTAGGGCGGACCCCCTGGTCCGCGGGCGACCCCCAGCTCGCCTCCGCCGCGCTGGACCATCGATATTCGCTGGAGGTCCTGACCAATCCCGCCCGGACCGGGTTCTCTTCGACGTACCTGCGAATCTTTTCAAACTCTTTGTCGTCGCGTACCAGATGATCGTAGCTTTCCTCCTGCCAGAAGCGGGCGCCTGTTAATGACAACATGGCATTGGCACGTCTCGCGGTGATGCCTTTGAGCGATTTCATGATCTTCGGTAGCGCTGATTTCGGGGTGATCAAAAAGTGAACGTGGTTTGGCATGACTACGAACGCGTGCAGCGTGTACTGTTCTAAGGAGTCCGCGTTGTAGTGGATGGCTTCGACTATCATGTTCGCGATTTCTGGCTGCCGAAGGTAGACCTTTCCGGTGGCGGCTGCGTCGAGTAATTTGTCCATGGCTGCGAAGGCTTGGCCGGAGGTGAGGGCTGATGGTGGAAAGCCCGATTTGGTGGGAGGCTGTCGTGCAGGCGCCAGGTGACGAAGACTGGCTGATCATGGGAAGACAGGTGCGGGAGGTGGCGGCGGTAGAAGGTCATGTAGGAAGGGTGGTGTGGCGATGGGGGAGTTCTCAAGTCAACCAAGAGCCGACCCGGGGGTCGGCTGCGGACCAGGGGGTCCGCCCCACTTTGCTGCTCAAAGAATTAATATTGGTTAGCCACTATACGGAATTGCTCTACGAAACCGCATGCCGCGACACCTCATCACGCTTACTACGGACTTTGGAACAGCCGATCACTTTGCCGGGACCATGAAGGGCGTCATTCTGAAGATTGCGCCCTCGGCGCAAATTGTGGACATTTCGCATGAGGTGCAGCCGTTCGAGGTCACTGACGGCGCGTTCACTATAGCGCAAGCTTATTCTTATTTTCCGAAGAAGACCATTCACGTGGTGGTGGTCGATCCCGGCGTAGGCTCCACGCGCCGTCCGCTACTCGCGGAGATGGCCGGACAGTATTTCATCGCGCCGGACAACGGAGTGCTTTCCATGATCTTCGCGCGCGAGCGGGCGAAGGTGCGGCATATCACCAGCGACCGCTATTTTCTGAAGCCAGTCAGCCGAACATTTCATGGCCGTGACGTTTTTGCGCCCGTCGCGGCCCACCTGGCCTTGGGAGTTCCGCCGGCAAAATTCGGGAAGTTGATTGAGGATCATCTGCGGCTCAGTTTTCAGCAGCCCACGCGAACCGGAAAGCGTGCCTGGACCGGGACCATCCTGAAAGTGGACAGGTTCGGGAACCTGATCACCAATCTGCCCATCGACGAGTTTCCCGATGTAAGAACGCGCGTTTTCGGGTTGAACGTGGGATTACAAACGGTCTCGCGTTTGGCGCTGACTTTCACCGAGTGCGCATCGGGCGAGGTTTTTGTTCTGGTGGGAAGTTCGGGTTACCTGGAAGTGGCCACCAATCAGGGGTCGGCGGCGAAGGCGCTGGGGTGTGGAGCAGGGTCGCCAGTGGAGCTGGTCATTTATTGAATGCGGGCTGCTCGGTTGGCAGGCGAAAGCAAAGCGCCTGCCCCACTGGCCAACGAGCACGCGGGCAGACGGATGCCCGCGCGCCGATGGGAATAAATTTACCGCGCGATCAGGCCGATTGCCGCAGCGTGGTGGCGTTTTTCTCGAGCAGCCGGGTGACGCTGGCTTCGCTCGAGATGGCCCCAGGATCGTTCACGCAGAGCGAGGCCGCCTCCGCGATGCGGCGTTCCTCGCGAAGTTTGCGTTCCTGCCACTCCCGGTAAGCAGTTCGCTCGCGCTCGATCTCTTCCACGCCCACGGCGATTTTGCCGCGGTACTGGGAGGAAATGGATTCCATTTCAGCCGACAACCGTTCGTTGTCCTTCAGCTTGCCGCTCTCGAACTCCTGCAGGCGCTTCTGCTGCTCCTCATCGTAGGCTTCGAGGGCCCGCTGCCGCTGCATGGCATCCTGCAGGATGTCCTCAATGGCCACGCCGGCCGCTTCCAGGGCCATCATCAGCGCGCTGTGTTTGGCCGCCGCCGACAGGCCGTGCAGCTGGTCGCTACTGGCCATTTCCGCTACTTTGAGAATGTTGTATTCCGCCGGGCCGGTGGTGGTTTTGAAATTCGATTTTCGGTAGATCTCGTCGAAAGCTGCCAGCTTCCCATTATCAGCCTTCGGAACCGGATCGGTCTTAGGCCGTTCGTCGATAGTGGGCGTTGACAGGCCCGTATTCAGTTCCTCAGCAGAAGCCGGAGGCCGGCCTTGAACTGAAGAAGCTTGTAACATCCGTTTGAACACGTCAACCCTTCCTTTACAAAGGTTTTTACAAAGGTCGTGCGACGATATTATCACAAATGCAAATGACAAAGCGCGTGAAATGGGCCGATTTGGCACGAAATATTTTTTCTGAGAGTGTTCCGGCCTTACGGCCACTACTCTCGGGGGTAGTCCTCGCTGCGGTTCGAGATATGGAACGGGACTATTCACGGGAGAAAGTGAATGATCGAAACGGATCCGCAGGGGTTGAGGGCGGTGGGGCTAGACCTGGGCACCAGCCGCATCGTCTCGGCGCAATGCCAGGATACGGATATCTTATTCGGAACCCAGCTGAACGCATTTACCACCATTCCGTTCACTAAATTGACGGAGGGCGTGCTCAAGAAAGAGCGGGTGCCGCATGTGGTGCAGGATGCCGAGATTACCGTATACGGCGATGAGTCGGAGCGGTTCGCGAACCTGTTCCACAGTGAGACGCGGAGGCCGATGCGGCGCGGCGTGGTGAATCCCGATGAGCTGAATGGCGCGGCCATCGTGCGCGAGATTGTTACGTTAGTGACGGGCGAAAGGACCCCGCGGGGGCAGAAGCTGTGCTTCAGTATTCCGGCAGCTCCCTTCGGCGCGGGCGAACAGGTAGCCACGCATCAAATTCAGATGAGCAAGATGCTCAGCGATCTGGGCTACGAAGTCCGCAGCATTCCGGAGGGGCTGGCGGTGATATACGGCGAGCTGGAGAGCGCGAACTACACCGGGATCGGCATCAGTTGCGGCGGGGGTTTATGCAATGTCTGCCTGAGCTATCTGTCGGTGCCGGTGTTCAGCTTCAGCATCCCGAAGGCCGGAGATTATATTGACTCGAGCGCGGGAAATGAACGGGGGGAATCGGCCACGCGCATCCGGACCATCAAAGAGGAATCGTTCTGCTTCAACGGCCATTTCGCCAGCAAGATCCATCAATCCATTGGCGCATATTACGACGACATGATGCACGCGCTGGTGGCGGCCATCCGGGATACTTTCGCGGGGGTGCAGAGCATGCCCAAGCTCACGCGCCCGATCCCGCTGGTGCTGGCCGGCGGTAGTGCTTTGGTATCCGGCTTCCGTGACCGTTTCGAGAAGATCCTGCGGGAGACGGAGCTGCCGGTGGCGATCTCCGAAGTTCGTTTGGCGGCGAACCCGCAGCATTCCACGGCTCGGGGCGCGCTGGTGGCGGCGATGAGCGAAGGTTAGTTTTGCAACTAGTCTCGGAAAGAGTGTTTCCGAGCCGCGACCGATAGAAGCTGTGAAAAAATCGGTTCACAGGCGAAAGCGCCTGCGCCACTTAATCGTAAATCCTTGTGCGTCAATGTGGGGCAGAGGCTTCCTTCCGTCTGCCAACCCCGCGGGCTTCCCGATTTTTTCACAGCCTTTTTGGTTGCGCCTACGCCGGGTTAGGCTGCTGAAGAATTCGCAGGCGGAAGCGTCTGCGCCACGGTTCTGCTGGATTCGATCAACTGTCGCAGGGACTGCGGATCCTCCACGCGCCAAGTCTGTCCACGCCACCTGTCTGGCTCGCCGCTGGTGAGCAAAGTCCAGACTGATTCTTCGCCGCGAATCGTGAAAAATAACGCCAGGCCGCCTTGCCTGCTGGCCGCGACTCTCACGCGGGAAAGCGCTTTAAGATCCAGCGTGCGTATCTTTTCACGCTAGGGGCCAACGGCGATGAGTAGACGCCGATCGGTGACGGCGTATGTAGTCATTGCGGTCTGATGGGTCCGGTACCAATAGAAAACGATCGGAAGCACCAAGACTACGGCCACGGCCATCAGTTCGATTTGCAGATAGAGCGGCAGTGGCTGCTGTTGCATCATCAGAATCTTTCTAAAAATGCCTCCGAATCCGACGAGCATCATCAAGGGGATGGCTAGCGCGGTGGGGCCATTCGTTTGGGCCGCCCGCTCCAGAGAAGATTTTCTCCTGGCTGCAGAATGCTTTGAAGCAGCGCCAACGTCTCCATACTGTAGAAAGTCGGCATGTTCCTTGGCCAGCTTTAACGGACTGCGGGCACGAACGGAACCTGCCCTGTTTTGGTACAATCGGTTTGTACTGCCTTATTCGTACCCCGGCCGCTTTGGGTGTCTCGCGTGTGAATCACCAGGAAAGCGGGTGCTGCGGTCCAGCTTTTATCTTTGTTCGGGTCGCCGAAAGTAACGGGAAATGACCTCCATCTCGCCCCCGATGAGCCATTCCAAAGCGAAGGAGTTTCGCGCGCGCCTGGGAGGCCAGGTGCTGGTGGCGGACGGCGCCATGGGCACGGTGCTCTACTCCAAGGGCATCTTTATCAACCGCTGTTTTGATGAATTGAATCTTTCGTCGCCGGCGCTGGTCAAAGAGACGCATCAGGAGTACGTAAAAGCGGGCGCGGAGATTCTGGAAACGAACACGTTCGGCGCGAACCGGGCGCGGCTGGCGACTTTCGGGTTCGCGGAGAAGCTGAAGGCCATCAACCAGGCCGGCGTACGGCTGGCGCGTGAAGCGGCGGGAGATACGGCGTTTGTGGCCGGCGCCATGGGGCCGCTGGGCGTGCGGATTGAACCGTTGGGGTCCATTTCGTTCGCGGAAGCGCGGGCCATTTTTCGGGAGCAAGCCGAGGCCTTGGTGGAGGCGGGAGTGGATCTGCTGATCCTCGAAACGTTCTCCGATCTGAACGAGATTCGCGAGGCCATTTTCGCGGCACGGGAAGTTGCCGGCGGCGAAATGGTGATCATCGCCCACGTCACTATCGACGATTCGGGCAATATGCCCGACGGCACGGTTCCGGAAACCTACACGCGTAAGCTGAACGAGTGGCCGGCTGATGCGATCGGCCTGAACTGCTCGGTGGGTCCGAAAGCGACGCTTGAAACCATCGAGCGGATGATGCGTTATTCGCAGAAGCCCATGAGCGCCATGCCCAATGCCGGATTGCCGGCGGTGGTGGAAGGCCGCAAGATCTATCTGTGCTCCCCCGAATACATGGCGCAGTATGCGCGCCGCTTCCTGTGGGCCGGCGTCAAGATCATCGGCGGATGCTGCGGCACCACGGCGGAACACATCAAGCTGATTCGTTCCGAAGCGCGCTCCCTGCAGCCGCACGTCACCGGACCTACCGCGACGGTAGAAGAGCCGGTGGTGAAGGGCAAGGCGCTGGCCAAGATCCCGGTAGGCGAAAAAAGCAAGCTGGGCGCCAAGCTGGCCGCTGGAAAGTTTGTGGCTTTTGTGGAGATTCTGCCGCCGCGCGGGGTGGACGCATCCAAGGAGATTGAAGGCTCGAAGCTGTGCGCCGCGCAGGGCATCGACTGCATCAATGTGCCGGACGGCCCCCGCGCCAGCGCGCGGCTGAGCGCCCAGGTGACCTGCCAGCTGATTCAAGAACAGGCGCAGATTGAGGCAGTGTTGCATTTCTGCTGCCGTGACCGGAACATTCTTGGAATCCAATCCGAACTGCTAGGTGCGCACACTGTCGGCGTCCGCAATCTGATCTGCATCACCGGTGATCCGCCGCGCATGGGAACATATCCGGAAGCAACCGCGGTTTTCGACGTCGATGCGATCGGGCTTACCAACATCGTCAATAATCTGAATCACGGGCTGGATATCGGCGGCAATCCCATGGGCTCCCAGACCGCGCTTTTGCTGGGCGTGGGCGCGAACCCGGGCGCTTTGAATATGGACGAAGAGATCCGCCGCATGGAGTGGAAAGCGCAGGCCGGCGCGGAATATATTGTCACTCAGCCGGTGTTCGATCTGGATTTGCTGGAGGCGTTTCTCAAACGGATCGAACCATTCAAGCTGCCGCTGGTGTGCGGCATCTGGCCGCTCACCAGTTACCGGAATGCGGAGTTCATGGTGAACGAGCTGCGGGTTCCGGTTCCCGAGTCCTTGATGGAGCGGATGCGCGGGGCCGATAGCGCGGAGAAGGCGCGGCAGGAAGGCATCGCCATCGCGCAGGAGATGGTGGTGCGGGTGCGGAAACTGGTGCAAGGGGTTCAACTCAGCGCTCCGTTTGGACGCTATTCCATGGCGATCGAAGTTGCGGAGGCAATTGGTCCGCGAGACTAACAATTGGCAACCGACCTCATTGAGATAGATCCGGACCAACCGTCCCCCGAAGCGATTGAACGGGCGGCGGCGCACCTGCGCCGTGGCGACGTGGTGGCCATACCCACTGAAGCACTGTACATGCTGGTGGCCGATCCGCTGAACCTGAACGCGGTGGGCCGGGTGTTTTCGGCCAAGGGGCGCGAGATACATCGATCATTGCCGCTACTCATCAGCGGGACGTTCATGGCGGAGAATCTGGCGAAGGAATTGTCTACGCGATTTCATCTGCTGGCGCGCCATTTCTGGCCGGGTCCGCTGACGATTATTGTTCCGGCATCGGCCAAGGTGCCTCTCAAGGTGACTGGAAACACGGGACGGCTGGCCATGCGGCAATCGCGCTCGCGCGTGGCTCAGGCGCTCCTTGATTGGCTGGATCAACCCTTGATTGCCACCAGCGCCAATCTCTCCGGCCAGCCGACATGTAGAACCGGCATTCAGGTTTTCGGGACCATGGACGGCCGCGTGGACCTGGTGCTGGACGGCGGCACCTGCACCGGCTCCGGCGCCACCACGGTAGACATTACGGAACCGTACTGGAAGGTGATCCGCGAGGGCGCGGTGAGCGAGAAAGAGATCGCGGATTGTTTGAAAGGACGTTGATCCGTTTCTCGTTTCTCGTTGGGGGCGTTCACTTTCTATCCGCATTGAACGCGCTCAACGTCTAATAGGATCTACGGCACGAATTTCTGCCGGATAATATTGAGTATGAGGGTCGGTTTCTTTTTGGCGCTGGCGTATCTCTTTCCTGCGCTCCAACAACGAGCGCGCTAACAGAAAGATTGCTGCGGGGCGAAGGCATCCGCCGAAACTCCGACGGCAGCTACTTCCTTTCAAAAGCGAAGCATCCTGGGCTGGGTGGCCAGGACGGCATTCAGCGAATCTGCTGCTTCCTTGCTTTTCTCGAGTCCCACGCCAACCATTTCTTCGGCGAGAAAAAGGCACGGGATCGCTCGAACTACGAAGACCTGTATTATTCAGTCACACAGTTGGCGGATGCCGTCGACGACTATGAGAACCCGGCGATCAGTGGGTTGCTTAAGGATGCGGAGCACTGCTTCGTGCGGCCCCCTCTTGCTAATAATGCCGAGTTCCAATCGGAGCACTTGTTCGATGAAACAAGGCGATACATCAAGGGAGTTGTCGCGCACTCCTTGTCCGGCTTGCAGCCTGCGCCGAACCACCTCCGGTCGGTTGTTCAGGCGGCTCAAGACCAATCCTTCTCAAGGGTGGAGATTTTCACCTTGAACCACGACCTTCTTATCGAGCGCACGCTTGAGAGGGCCGGGATTTCTTTCTCGAACGGATTTGTTAGCCTCTCCGACGATCTGCGTTCGTGGGACGGCGCTGCCTTTGCGAGAAGCCGCGCTAGGGTTCGCCTGATAAAGATGCACGGTTCGGTCGATTGGTACCCAATGCGCTTTTCGCGTCGAGAACCTTCGCTTGTGTGCATCCCAACAAACGGCGATATCGAACACGCCCGGGGGCCAAATGATGAAATGCCGGGACCACTTCCCGATCGGCCTGCGATACTCATTGGGACTTTCAACAAGATGTTGGAGTACACCATGGGAATCTATGCCGACTTGTTCTGCGCGTTCCGAGCTGCGTTGGGGAACCTCGACAGGGTCGTAGTTAGTGGTTACTCGTTTGGTGACAAGGGGGTCAACGCGAGCCTCGTAGAATGGACGCGGCAGAGCTGCGAGCGCAAAGTCCTGATCATCGCGCCGGATGCATCTAACTATCGCCACACCGCCCGGGGAGCGATCCGCCGATTGTTCTCCGATTGCGGCGTTCAGCTTACGCCGAAGGACAGCGGATTCGAGGAACTTACTTGGAACGAGGTTCGCAAGTGGTGTAGAGCGCGCAGTCGGGGGGCGTCGTCGTAATCGGCGTGTCACCTTGGAGCCTCGCGACGTAAGGCGAGCAACCCTCAACATTCACAGCAAGTCCAGGAACGCTTCAATAGAGAACCCGGACTGCTCGATGATGGACATCAGCGTCCGACGTTTCAGGTCACCGCTGTGATACGGGACGGTCACCCGTAGACCAGGTTTTTCGGGGTGCTTCAAATAGTAGTGTGACCCTTTTGTATGATGGATGAAAAAGCCAGCTCTTTCGAGTGCCCGCAAGGCTCTGGCGGCCTTCACGGCGGGTAATTGCCCGCTCACGCGGGTTCGGGGATTGCGATTCTAATCTCTTCTTTCACCGGTTCCAGGGTGAGTTTCTTGTCGGCAGGGATTGGCTGGCCGTCTTTTTGCAGGCTTTCGAGGTAGCCCTCGATCGCTTCCTTGACGCGCGAGCGGGCCTCTTCATAAGTGTTGCCTTCGGTAATTAAACCGGGAAGAGCGGGGCAGAACGCAACGTAGCCGCCTTCTTCAGCGGGCTCGAAGAGAACTGTGTAGCTGTATTCCAATCCGAACGCCTCCTGCTCAATTGTAGCTGTTTGGATCGCTCGGTCCCGGGCTGGCGCCAATAACACCCACGACGCCGGCAAGCGACCAGCGGCCAGCCCCTAGTCCCCAGCCCCTAACCCCGCTCTGCTATTCTTAGTCGAAGGGGCGTTTCCGTCAGTCTGGTGCTGGCTTCTTATAATTGATCCGACAGTCAATTGTCCAGGGGTCCGACTCGGTTTACGCGTTGGTGTGCAAGCTCCGGTGGTCCTTAAAAGCCGCCATGGAGAAGCCTGAAGACGCTCGGGGGGCTCCGCCCTTGAATTCTGGGGTCAACGACGGGAGTTGGTATCACTTGCCGCGCGGCGCTCCTTTTCCATTTCTTCCGCTCAGCTATCCATGAATATTCTTTTTATCGGCGACATTTTTGCTTCCACAGGGCGTGGCTTGGTGTCGCGCTACGTGCAGGAGATCATCACTAACGAAAAGATCCAGTTTGCGGTTGCCAACGCGGAGAATTCCGCTGGAGGATTCGGTGTCACTCCGCTGATCGCCGAGGAACTGTTTTCCATGGGGATCGATGTGCTAACCACTGGAAACCATGTTTGGGACAAGAAGGAGATTTTCGATTACCTGCCGCGCCAGCCTCGGCTGCTGCGTCCCGCGAATTATGCGCCGGAGCTGCCGGGTGAAGGCGTGATTGTGCGGCGGGCGCGCAATGGCGTGGATGTGGCCATCATCGACTTGCAAGGCCGCGTTCACATGCCGGGCACGGATGACCCATTCCGCAAGGCGGATCAGATTATCGAGTCGCTGGATCCCAACGTGAAAGTCCGGCTGGTGGATTTTCATGCCGAGCTGACCAGCGAGAAAATGGCCATGGGCTGGCACTTGAACGGACGGGTTTCCGCGGTGCTGGGCACGCATACTCACGTCCCCACCGCGGACGAGCGGATTTTATCGGGCGGGACGGCGTATCAGACGGACGTCGGGATGACTGGGCCCTACGATTCGATCATCGGGTCGGACAAGAACCTGGCGCTGCGGAGATTTCTGACGGCGATGCCGATCCGGCTGGATAGCGCCAAGACCGGCGGGGAGCTGCATTCGACAATCGTCACGGTGGACCCGGCCAGCGGACACGCGGTGGGCATTCGCAGGTACACTCGTACCTGAATGTCTCGTGATGACGTGGCGCACGCACTCGCACTCCTGCGAACACAAGCTTGCGTTCACACGAGTGTGAACGCTGCACGCACGAGCGCGTGCGCCACATTAACCAAATGAAGATTCCGAAGCTGCAGTGGTGGATCGCTTTCCTGCTGTGCCTCTCCACCTTGATCAATTATTTGGATCGGCAGGCCATCGGGGTGGTCTCGGTAGACATCCGCCGGGAGTTCTCGCTCAGTGAACAGGACTACGCGCAGATCCTCACGCTGTTCTTTTTGGCCTACGCCATCATGTATGCGGGTTCCGGCTACATTATCGACCGGCTAGGCACCCGGCGCGGATTTGCGGTGTTCATCTCCGGCTGGTCTATCGCGCAGCTGCTGCATGGATTCGCCATCGGCAAATGGAGCCTGGGGGGTTGCCGCTTCCTGCTGGGCCTGAGCGAGCCGGGCGCTTGGCCGGCCGCGGCGAAAGCGATCTCGGAATGGTTCCCGGCATCGCAGCGCGCGCTGGCAATGGGGATATTCAACGCCGGGTCATCGCTCGGCTCCGCGCTCGCGCCTTATACTGTTGCGATTATCACGCTGCATTACGGGTGGCGTTATGCGTTCGTTTTCACCGGGCTGGTGGGGATCGCGTGGCTAGGGCTGTGGTTGATTCTCTACCAGCCGCCGCATCTGAATCGATGGTTGCGCGCGGATGAATATGCGAAGCTGAAGCCGCTGCTGCCTGCCCCGGCTGAAGCGCGTCCAGCTTCAGCGGCGCGCGTTCCTTGGCGGACCCTGCTAGCCGCGCGCGGCTGCTGGACGCTCATTTTGACGCGCTTCTTCACGGACCCGGTGATCTATTTCGTCATCTTCTGGCTCCCGGAATATTTGCGCAAGGAGCGCGGATTCAATCTGGAGCAGGTCGGCAAATATTCCTGGGTTCCGTTCGCTTTTGGAGGCGTCGGGTACATTTTGGGCGGCTGGCTCTCGGGCCGTTTGATGCAGGCCGGCTGGACGCTGGCGCGGGCGCGCAAATTCGTGATGGCGGTGGGCGCGGCGGTTATGCCGGTGGCAATCCTCGCGCCACTGGTTCCCACGGCTGCGCTAGCCATTGGCGCAACATGTTTCATAACGTTCGGACACGGTTTGTGGGTGGCGAATCTGCAGACGATTCCTACCGATCTTTTTCGGCCGCACGAGGTTGGAACGGTCACCGGATTCTCTGGCTCGGGCGGAGCGGTGGGCGGGATGCTGGCCAGCCTGGGCACGGGCTACATCGTGACGCATTTCACGTACGCTCCTGTATTTTTGCTAGCCGGTCTGATGCATCCGCTCTCGGCGGTGCTGACCTATGTGCTGCTTCCGGATCGATTCTTTACCGCTCGCGGACCAGGGATTTAATGCCGGTGGATCTTTTCGGCCAGGTGATCGCTCGGTTGCGGTCCACATACGGGCGCCCGAAACCTCCCAAGTCCGATCCGTTCGAGTTGATCCTCTTTGAGAACGTGGCGTACTTGCTGAGCGACGAAAAGCGTGAAGCAGCGTTCCAAGCTCTACGTCAGCGCGTCGGCCTGACGCCGAAAGCGATTCTCGGCGCACCGCAAGCTACGCTGCTCGAAATCGGCAAGATGGGCGGCATGCGTCCCGAAGTCCGCGTGGAACGCCTCCGCAGCATCGCGCGCATTACTTTGGACCAGTTTCAGGGCGACCTTGGCAAGGCGCTTAAACTGCCATTGAAAAAGGCCAAGAAGGCTTTGCAACTTTATCCGGCGATTGGCGAGCCGGGCGCGGAGAAGATTCTGCTTTTCACGAAGAGCTACGCCGTTTTGGGAATCGACTCGAACGGCCTGCGTGTTTTGCGCCGCATCGGGTACGGGCAGGAATGCAAAAACTATTCGGCCACGTATCGTTCGGTGCAAGAAGCAGTGGCCGGAGAGATGGGTAAGGAGTGCGGGCCGTTGATTGAGGCTAGTCAGTTGCTGCGCCAGCACGGCCAGGAGCGCTGCAAGTTGAATGCGCCGCTGTGCGGGATTTGTCCGGTGGCGGATTTGTGCGCTTACAACAAGGCTCCGGCGATATAATGGTCACCAGAGCGCCCACATGAAAATCAGCACCGTTCGAGAATTCCGTGACAACGCAACAGGGCTGTTGCGCTCCAAGGACCCGATCCTGGTGACCCGTCGAGGCCGGCTGGCCGGTGTGTTTTTTCCAAGACCGGAAACCACGTTGCCAATCGAGTTGAAGCGCGAATTGTTTACGGTTTTGGCCGGCGAAGTGAAGCATCAGCTCAAGAAGCGCGGGCTGGTGGAGAAAGACCTCGTCGCGGATTTCGAATCGTGGCGGAAAAACAAGCGTGCGACTGGCAGCAGACGCTAATGTCCTCCTGTCCGCCGTGCTGGGCGGGCGAGCCAAACTGGTTCTGGGCCATCCCCCGAATAAGCGAAATTCTCACCGCTGCTGTCACTCTGGCCGAGGTGGAGGAATATGCCGCGGAGTTGGCTCGTCGAAAGAAGTTGCCGCTCGACGTTGTCTTGATGGCAGTTGCTACCCTGCCCGTAACAGTGGTCGATTCGTCCGTTTACGAGGGTAGTCGCGCTGAGGCCAGGCGGCGGATTGGCCGCCGGGATCCGGACGACATCGACATCTTGGCGCTCGCGATTCATTTTCGTATCCCGGTCTGGTCGAACGACAACGACTTCAGTGATGTCGGCGTGGAGCGGTATACGACAGCCGTGCTGCTCGCGAAGCTAAATCAATAGGCGAATCAATCCTCTTGAGGCGTTGCGCTATGAATGAAACGCGTAGCGAAAGCTGTTGGCCGCCAGCTCCTCTATCGGCAAGCCGAATACATCTCGTGCAAGTTCGTATTCCCGCGTGAGTGACGTCCGGAAAAATGACGGATCGTCGGTGTTGAGCACAATCGGAACACCGGCATCGTACAGCTTCCGCACTGGATGCTCTTCAATGGATGCCACTACGCCGGTGCAGAGGTTGCTTGAGATGCACACCTCCAGCGGTATGTTCGATTCGCGAAGTTTGGCCATCAGGGCGGGGTCGCGGGCCGCTGCGATGCCGTGGCCGATGCGTTCGGCCCCGATTTCGAGCGCCGCCCAAATGGATTGCGGTCCGGTTGTTTCGCCGGCATGGCACACCAGCCGCAATCCGCCGTCGCGAGCGAACGCGAAGACATCGCGGAACAATTCAGCGGGACCTCGCGCTTCATCCCCGCCGATGCCGAAAGCGATTACTCCCTGGTCGCACCTGGTGACGGCAAACTCGGCCACGCGCATGCCGGGCTCGGCGCCAAAATGGCGCACCGCGTCGAGAATCCAGAATGTTTTCACGCTGGAGCGCTGCGACGCCCTCCACACCGCGTCATACACGGCGGCCAGATCCTGATCTTTCCACAACACTACGCCAGCCGAGAGGGTAATCTCCGCGTAGGTGACACCTTGAAACGCCAGACGGTCGAGCAAATCCCGCGTGGCCATAGCGTAATGCTCGGGCGTCTGTAGCCGCTTGGTCACCCAAATGTATCCGCGAAGGAATTCCTCAAAGGTGCTGCCATAGAGATTCGCCTCGATCTCGGCGCGTGAGACGGATGGATCAATAGCCATTAGCGTTTCCGCTTCAATGGACCCTTCGAGATGTACGTGCAGTTCGGTTTTTTTCACGATCCTCGGCGATCTCGCGGCGCTTCCTTGCGGTCGCGGCTCAGTTGTTTTCGTGTGTATGTCAAGCAAGTGACACCTGACACCTTGTATATTAGCTGTGCATGACTCCGCAAGAGTTGGAAGCGATCATCAGCGGGTCTCACGGCGACCCGTTTAGCGTTCTTGGCCCGCATCAAACAGAAGACGGGTGGGAAGTCCGAGCTTTCCTGCCGCAAGCCATGGACGCCTGGGTGGCTACCGGCGGGCTGCTGCATCCGATGCGAAAATTGCAGCCCGATGGATTCTTCGCCGCTACGCTCGAGCAAGAACCAGGCGCTTATAAGCTGCAGTACACGCTTTGGAACGGAACAGCGAAGGTGGAAGCTGACGATCCGTATCGCTTCCCGCCGCTACTCTCTGAATTCGACCTGCACTTGCACGGCGAGGGAACCAATTACGAGAGCTTTCGGACCATGGGGGCGCACCTGGTGGAGTGTGAGGGAGTGCCCGGCGTCCGCTTCGCGGTCTGGGCGCCGAACGCGGAAGTGGTCAGCGTGGTGGGGGATTTTAACGATTGGGATGAGCGGCGCCATCCCATGCGGCTCCGCACCGGCGGCATTTGGGAGTTTTTCATGCCTGGCGCGGCGCCCGGAACGAACTACAAGTATGCGGTGCGATCGCATGTTCGCGGCTATCGCCAGCAGAAGGCGGACCCCTATGGATTCGCTACCGAAGTTCCGCCTAAATCGGCTTCTGTTGTGGTGGATCTTTCCACTTATCAGTGGGATGACCGGGCGTGGATGGAATCGCGCGCGCACAAGGATTATTTGAAAGAGCCGGTGTCGATTTATGAAGTCCACCTGGGCTCCTGGCTGCGTGGTCCGCACAATACCTATTTGAGTTATCGCGAACTGGCGGAGAAGCTGGTGGGCTACGCCAAGGATCTGGGCTACACGCATCTGCAGTTGATGCCGCCAATGGAGCATCCTTTTTCGGGCTCCTGGGGCTACCAGATCACCGGCTACTATGCGCCCACGGCGCGCTTCGGCCACCCGCACGACTTCATGTATTTCGTCGATCGCTGCCATCAGGAAGGGTTGGGAGTGATCGTCGACTGGGTGCCCGCGCACTTCCCGAAAGACGCGCATGGCCTGGCTTTCTTTGATGGGACGGCGTTGTATGAACACGCCGATCCGCGCAAGGGCGAGCATCGCGACTGGGGGACGCTGATTTTCAATTACGGACGCAATGAAGTGCGAACGTTCTTAATCTCGAATTCGCAGTTCTGGCTGAGGGAATATCACATTGACGGCCTGCGCGTGGATGCCGTGGCGTCCATGCTGTATCTGGATTATTCGCGCCAGCCGGGCGACTGGGTTCCCAATATTTATGGCGGCAACGAGAACCTGGAAGCCATTTCGCTGCTGCGCCGCTTCAATGAACTGGCGCACCAGGTGCCCGGGGCGATGACCATTGCCGAGGAGTCCACTGCATTCGCCGGCGTGTCGCGGCCGGTTTTTCTGAACGGCCTGGGTTTCACCATGAAGTGGAACATGGGCTGGATGCACGACATGCTGGACTATTTTGAGAAGAACCCCATCCATCGCAAGTATCATCACAACGACATCACTTTCAGCATGCTGTACGCCTTCACGGAGAATTTCGTGCTGCCCATTTCGCACGACGAAGTGGTGCATGGCAAGCGCTCGCTGCTGAGCAAGATGCCGGGCGATATGTGGCAGATGTTCGCCAATGTGCGCGCGTTCCTGGCGTATATGTACGCTCATCCGGGCAAAAAGCTGCTGTTCATGGGCTGCGAGATCGGTCAATGGGAGGAGTGGAACCACGATCGCGGGTTGCCCTGGGAACTGCTCCATTTCGATCTCCACCGAAAACTGCAGGCGCTGGTGCGGGAGCTGAACCGGCTGTATACGTCGCATCCGGAATTCTACGAAGTGGATTTTCACTGGGAAGGCTTCGAGTGGGTGGATTTTAGGGACGTAGACGGTTCCACCATCTCGTTCATTCGCCGGTCCAGGGCGCGGAAGCCTTTTCTATTGTTCGTTTGCAATTTCACGCCGGTGCCTCGATTCAACTATCGCGTGGGAGTTCCGGACCCTGGGCCGTATCGCGAAATTCTGAATACCGATTCGGAAATGTTCGGCGGCAGCAATCTGGGCAACGGCGGACTGGTGATGTCGCAGGCGATTTCGCAGAACAATCATTACCACAGCCTTTCCATCACGGTGCCGCCGCTGGGGGTGGTGGCATTTGAATCGCCGGGCGAATATTAAATATGACATAGCCTGTCAGGAGCCAGACTGCATACTGGCTCCAAGATGAAACGTAAACGGAAGATCATCGCAGAGATGGCGACCAGCGCCGATGGCTTCATCGCGCGCGCCGATGGAAGCTTCGATTGGCTGGACCGTCCGCGGCCCAAGGGCAACTACGGCATGGGGGCGTTCATGGCGTCGATCGATACCATCCTGTGGGGCCGCAAAACATATGATCAGGCGCTCGCCATGGGCCACGGCGTGGAAGGATTCGGTCCGAAGGTGAAGAATTATGTCTTCACGCATCGGCCGCCGAAGAAGCCGGCGAAAGGTGTTGAGTTTGTCAATGAACCGATCGCGCCGTTCGGCAAACGGCTGCGGGAGCAGCCGGGCAAGGACATCTGGATCATGGGCGGCGGCGGGGTGGTGGCTTCCTTTCTGGACGCGGGGCAGATTGATGAGTTCAGCATCCACGTGATTCCGGTGTTGATTGGGGAAGGCATTCCGCTGATTGCGCCGGCGCGGCGGACGGTTCCGCTGAAGTTACTTTCGACGCATAAGTTTCCGGACGGCGTGGTGCATTTGAACTACGCCGTCGGGTCGCGCTGATAGCGACACGTCTGCGTTTTCCTAACCCATCGTGTGCGGCCGGGAACATGGGTAACACTTTAGACCGGCGACATAGGTAACACTCCACGCGAAAAAGCAGAACCTATCAGGATTGAATGATCGCATAGGGCGAAGCCCGTATGCGATGGAAAAAATATAAGACAACAAGTGGGAAAGTGTAAAACCTGCATTTGGTTTTGCACTTTTCCACGCCCCGCCGGCGCGGTGGGAATGTGGGAATCGCGCGAGCGATTTCCAAGCGCTGTGGGAACGGTGGGAAGCCTGCTTTTGGCTTTCCACCGTTTCCACAGCGCGGCATTTCCACGGCGCTCTTACGCTTTTCATCCCTATCCTTCCACCCGGCCCCTGCGCTTTCGGCCGCGCGCCTTTTTCTGCACCTCAGCTCGGAATATCGAATGGCGACCATCAAACCAGCCCAACATCACCGGTCCGTAATACACCTCGAACAGATCGTCGTCGACCTCCAACAGCCCCACCATCTCCCGCGCTAAGACTTCGCTGAGGAACGTTCGTTGGCATTTCCACTTCAAGCTCCCCTGCTGCGAAATCTTCCGCAGATGCACTCCCGACGGATATTCCAGCTCCGGCACCCGGGCTGGGTAGCGCCGGACTGAGCCCACATACAACTCCGCCGGCCTTTGGTACGACAAGGCTTGGTGCGGCCGTTGCTCGTTGTACTCCCGCTCGAAATCCAGAAATCGCGCCTGCTGGCGTCTCACGTTGGCTTCCGGTGGATTCGCCGTTTCCGCCTTCAGCGTCCGATGCATTCGTTCATGCCGGCCGTTCTGTTCCGGACAGCCCGGGTCAATCCGTTCATGCCGAATCCCCAGCTTCAACCACCACATCGATAGCCGGCTCAGCCCTCCTGGCGCCGCGCTCGCAAACGGGCTTCCGTTGTCTGTCCGCAGGGCTTCTGGCAGCCCGCACTCCCGGAATACCGCCTCGAATATGGCCCGCACATGCACCCCGTCGGTTTTCGCCACCGCCCGGCACCGCAACAAATAGCGGCTGTAGGCGTCGGTAATGGTCAATGGATCACAGCGCGTCCCATCTTGGCAGCGAAACCATCCCTTGAAGTCTGCACACCACACTTGGTTCGGTGCCTGCGCGTGGGCTAATGGCTGCGTGTACGGTGGGGTTCGCCGTCGCTTTCTCCGGGCTACTACCAGTCCCTCCCGCTTCAGCAACTCCCCCATGCTGCTAGCCGCCGGCCAGCTTTGCTCTGGATTCTGATCCTCCAAAAGCCTGCGAAGTTTGCGCGCACCCCAGCTCGGATGCCTCCGCCGCGCAGCCAGGATGGCCTCCTCCCTTTCTGATCCGATTTGCTGCGGATGATGGTGCGGTGCTCGACTCTGATCTTCCAGTCCTGCCCGCCCACCTCCGTCGTAGCGCTCAATCCATTTATAGCCGGTCTTGCGTGAGACCCCGAACCATTCGCATAGTTCCGTTATCGACTCCTCCTCGTTTATCCATCGATCGATGAACTCATTTCGTCGCTCCACGGCATTCCTCTCTTCAAAGGGCATCTGCCCAGTTTCGGAGGTCTGCTCTCGGCTCGAGTGTTACCCATGTCGCCGGTCTGTTTTGTTACCCATGTCCCCGGTCCGTACCCTCGCCGAGCCGCGACCGCGAGGGAGCGTAAGGAACGGTCGTGGTAGCGCTTCCTTGCGGTCGCGGCTCAGCCAGAGGCGCGGATGTGTTGGGTCGGGCGGATGCGCCGGGTCGCGGGGTTTACAGATGAGAGCTACAATCGGGGGTTGGCTAAATACGACGTAATTATCATCGGGGCTGGACACAACGGCTTGGTCACCGCGGCGTACCTGGCGCGCGCCGGACGCAAGGTTTTGGTGCTCGAAAAACGCGAGCTGGTGGGCGGCTGCGCGGTCACCGAAGAAATCTGGCCGGGCTATAAAGTCTCCACCGCGTCTTACCTCACCAGCTTGTTCCAGGAACGGATTGTCCGGGAGCTGGAACTGGCTCGCTTCGGATACCAAGTCGACGCGAAAGATCCGGCGTTCTTCTCGGCCTTCCCCGATGACCGCCATCTGTTCATGTGGCAGGATCGCGCCAAGACCGTGGCCGAAATCGCGAAATTTTCGAAACACGACGCCGATGTGTTCCCGGCGTTCGAAGATCATCTGGAGCGGATCTCCGTAGTGGTGGAGAGCCTGCTGCTGACCACCCCTCCCGAGTTTCCGCCCGACGGCGTGGGCGATTTCATCGATTACCTGAAGCTCGCCGGGAAGCTGCGCGGTCTGCGTCCGAAAGAAATAGTCGGCATGGTGAAGGTGTTCACCGAAAGCGCGGCGGATCTTCTCGACGAGTGGTTTGAATCGGAAGAGATCAAGGTCACGCTGGCCACCGACGGCGTGATCGGCGCGAATGGCGGTCCACGTTCGCCCGGCACGGCCTACATCCTGTTGCATCACGTGATGGGAGGCGTGGACGGACATCGCGGCTTGTGGGGATTTGTACGCGGTGGAATGGGCGGGGTGTCGAACGCCATCGCGGATTCCGCGCGCAGCAAGGGTGTTCAAATCCGGATCAGCGCGCCGGTGGAGCGAATTCGCGTGGAGAACGGCCGCGCGCTGGGAGTGGTGCTGGAGGGCGGGGAAGAGATTGAGGCAAATATTGTAGCCAGCAATCTTACGCCCCAATTGACCTTCCTGCATTTGCTCGAACCGCGGCACCTGCCTGCGGATTTTCTCGACGCCATCCGGAAATATCGCAGCCAGGGCACCTCGTGCAAGATCAACCTGGCGTTGAGCGGGTTGCCGAACTTCCGGGCGTACCCTGGCGATAACGGACCGCAGCACCGGACCACGATGCACATCTGCCCTTCCATCGAATACATCGAGCGCGCCTGGGATGACGCCAAATACGGCCAGCCTTCGCATTCGCCGATGATCGAGATGACCATCCCTACTGTCTATGACCCGTCGCTTGCGCCTGCCGGCAAGCACATCATGGGGATCTTTCTGCAGTACGCACCTTATACGCTGCGCGATTCCACGTGGGACGATCTGCGTGAGCCGTTCGCGTATCGCGTCTTCGACCTGATTGAAGAATATGCACCGGGATTCCGCTCGCTGATCATCGACAAGCAGGTGCTGACGCCGCTGGATCTGGAGCGGCGCTTTGGGCTCACCGGCGGAAACATTTTTCACGGCGAGATGAGTCTGGATCAAATGTTCGTGATGCGTCCGGTGGCCGGTTGCGCGCGCTACAAAACGCCGGTCCAAGGGTTGTACCTGTGTGGATCAGGTACGCATCCAGGCGGTGGGGTGATGGGCGCTCCCGGGTACAATGCTGCGCGGGAGATTTTGAAGGGATAGCGCTACACTGGCTGCATGATGCCTTATCTGCTGGCTGGGCTGTTGCTTGCGCAGCCGACCGAGCAAAAGCAGATCACGGCGCTAGTGGCTCAAATTCGCCGCCTGGCTGCGTCGGAACCGGTGGTCTACGGCATCGACACGCGGCTGAGGGCCGCCGACGTGCTCACTGCGAAGTATCCGAAGGTAGCCAAAGATCTGTTGCGCGATGCGCAGGCGGCGCTCAGTGGGGTGACTCTTCCAGCCGAGCAGGACCAGCTGCGCGTGGACATTGTGCAACGCATGGCGCCGTTGGATCTGGAGGAAGCGGAACGAATGATCGCGTCCATCCGGCGCGGAGGCGATGAAGATTATGTGGCGGATGCATATGACGAACTGGTGGAGTTTCTCGCCCGTACTCACGGCAACACCCGAGAAATGATTTCGAGGGGCCTGCAGGCGGGCGGATTCCGTTCGGCCAGCGCAAGGAAGAAACTGGAAGACTGGAAGGCCGCAAAACCTGCGGCGGCCGTGGAGATGTTCTCTGAGATTCTGGGTGCGTTTCCGGCGCAATCGGCTGGCGAGAAGGACGTCTACTACCTGCTGGATTGCACCAGGCAGGTTGCCGGGGTCAATCGGCCGCTGGCGGTGCAGGCGATCGACCAGGCATTGAGCACCGCCATCTCCGGGAAGTTGGATGTCGCGAAACCTGAGCGCCGGAAGATGCTGCGGGAAATTGCGTCGTTGCTGCGTTCCATCGATCCGGATTTGCTGGAGCGGTATAAAACAGAGCGCGAGGAGCTTGCTGAGGCGATGGTAGGGGAAGATCCACCGAAGCAGGAAGAACCGCACAAGGAGGACGTTCAGGAAGCGGACCTCTCCGATATGTCCTATTCGGACGCATTGACGTATGCGCGGGCGCTCAAAAATCCTACTGTGCGAACAGCGGCGCTGATTGAAATTTATCGCAGTGAGACCGTCACCGACCAGCAGAGATCGAGTGTAGCGTTGGAAGCGCTGACGGCGGCGACGACGATGCCCATTACCAACGACAGGCTGACGGTTATGGCCATGATCAGCCGCGATTTTGCCAGGCTCAACGAACTCGCCAATGCTGCGTTTGCGGCGCAGTTGTTGTCCGAGACGTTTAGTAAAGCTTGCGACTGCGAGCACGTCACCTGTAACAGGTCCGGCGAGAAATTCGATTGCCTGGATCTTCTGAATCTTTTCGCCGAGTATCTGGAGGAGTTCAAGATCAGCGCCGAATCGATGAGTCTCAACAACATTTCGCTCGAGGCGCGATTGTTGGTTTTTAAGTTGTACCCGCTCTTGGGGTTGAAGACGCCGGGGTTTTTCTCGTTGGGGAATTGAGGCACCGGCGCCGTTGAAGACGCCGGTTGGCAGGCGGAAGCGCCTGCCCCACTGGGGCCAGCGTGGGGCAGGCGCTTCGCATGCCAACCGATTCTTCACGCAGCTTGGTACTCAGGCTTCCACCAACAGCGCGCCCCAATGGAATCCTGCACCGAATGCCGCGAAGCAGATCAGATCGCCAGGGGTTGGGCCGTGCGCCTGCCACCATTCGGATGCGGCAATGAACATGGAAGCCGATGATGTGTTGCCGTAGCCGCGGATGTTCGAGTAGAACATTCGAGGTTCCACGTCGAGAGCCTTGGCCACGCGATCAATCAAATTCTGATTGGCCTGGTGCATCAGGAATATTTTGACTGCCGGCGCGGGTATGCGATTTCTATCCAGCAACTCCGCGATGGCGCCGGGGATTTTACGGGAGGCCTGCATGATTACCGAGCGGCCATTCATGGCCAGCGGAGCATCGAGCTCCAGCCGCAGGTCTTCGGCGAAGGCGCCGTCGGAGTGCAGGACGGAATCGACGATTCTGGCCGGGCCGTCTCCGGGTGAGACGATGCAGGCGCCGGCGCCATCGCCGAAAAGGATCGCGACGCCTTGCTCCATGGGTTCCCGAGCGATGACGGCCGACATTTTCTCGGACGCAACCACCAGAATGTTGCCGTAGGCCGCGGCCAATTGCGCAGCCAGCGCCATGCCGAAAAGTCCGCCGGCGCTGGCCATGGGAACATCCAAAGCCGGTACGCCCCCGGCGCCCAGACGGCTGGCGACAAGGGACGCAGGTCCGGGAAACCGGCGCCCGGAGGAGCCGGAGCTTACGATAAACATTCCGATGCCGGCGGAGGTCAGGCCGGCTCTTTTCAAGCACTCGGTTGCCGCGGCCACAGCCATGTCCACGACGGATTCATTCTCCGCCGCGTAACGGCGCTCCTCAATTCCGGAGACATCCAAAATCCAATCCGGGGTCCGGTTCAACTTTGATCCTAGTTCCTGGTTCGGGACAATTCTGGCGGGTAGATAGGCTCCGAAAGCCTTTAGGACAGCCACGGTTTACTTCCTGCTCTCGATGCTGCTCTCAATATATGTTTCGATGCGCGAGATGGTTTCGAACTTACGGGGATTCAGATCGGAATCCGGGATCTTGATTTGAAACTCGCGCTCCAGTTCGCCCACCATGTCGGGCAGCGCGAAGGAATCCAAAAATCCGGAATCGAACAGAGACTCGTCCGGGGCGGGGACCGAAGTTTTCTTCGAAACGTTCTTGAGGATGGCTGTTATTTTTTCGCTATTGTCCATTCGTAGCCTCGGCGCGAACGGCGAGAAACCGGTTGTATTGATCCATCAATTCTTCGATCAGCATGTCGCCGACCAGGCGGTAGCCCGCGCCGGTGAAATGCACGTAATCGCCTTGGCTCAAGCCTGCCTGCACCCATTGGCGAACGGACCCGGGCCCACCCATGCGGGTTCGCCAGTCCCAGAACGCGCAGCCGTTTTCGAGCGCCACCTGGCGCTGGATCTCAATCACGCCATCCAAGTGCGGAAAGGGCAGACGTTGGCCCCGAAAGCGGCGCTGGCAATCGGGCGGGCCGACAACCAGGATGCTGGCCACCGGCGCGTCGGCGCGCAGGCGATGGATGACCTCAGTGAATTCGCTGCGATATTCCGCCTCCGTCCAGGCCGGCTTGAGCGCTTCGTTGGTGCCGTAAGCCACCACAATCAAGGCCGGATCTCGCGAGGACATTTCTCCCGCCAGAATTTGCTGGTTCCAATCCAGCACCTGGCCGACTTGTGCGCCATTGATCCCGAGCGTCTCGTAGGTTATTCCGGAGTGATTCTGCGCCACCCATCCAAACAGCCGCACCGGCGCATCGCTCGAAGTGGTGACCAGATATTCGTGCGACCCGGGCTGGGGCGTATAGCGAAAAATTCCGGGCGCCAGATCGCCTGATGTATCGATGGTGTCCACCGGGGCGCCGTCCACGGCAAACTCCATCCGTCCACCGCCGGGTTGCTGCAAGTAATGCAGCTCCAGCTGCTGGCACTCGGCTACCAAAGACACCGTTTGTCCAGCCGATTGTGCCGTGAGGCTGACGCCGGATAGGCCGTAAATGCCGTCGCCTGAGCGGCCCACCAGGCCATCGGTATACCAGCCGCGCGAGTTGCTGCCATGGGAATCAAAACGGCGATAGCCGGCGAACGGATGGCCGGCCAAAATAAATCCCGGACCGCCGGCGCCGAACTTCGCCTGCAGGGATTGGCGCATTTCAGCGGCCCAATCGTCAGACGCGGTGTGGGAGTCGCCATAATGCAGGACGTGCAGAGAACCATTTTCGGATGGCCGCGAAATCTGCTCGAAGAAGGGAACCAGGGCGCCCGCGCCTTCGAGCGCACTCATGGGATGCGCGGCGCGCGCGCTGACGGCCTGGAACGCTACGTGGCGCACCTGCGGTGAAACAGCGACAACAGCCGGCCGAGCGCGCTTTTTATGAGCGGTCTTGCGCGCGGCCTTCCGGACCGGCTTTTTCTTGGTTGGCGTAGTTGTCGCCGTGGCCGCGGAAAGAGTTGCCGCCGCGAATAGCGCGAGAACGGCGGCGAGCCTGCGCACTATTGCTCCGTTCCTTTGGCCGGCGCGTGCTCGGCAAGCCGTTCTTGCTGGCGGGCTTTGAATTGGCGAAAGCCTGCTTCGAGCGCCTGGTCAAGCAGCACGCCCACCTTTTTCGCGCCCGCGGGCAGTGGGTGGATGAAGTCCGCGCTTACCAGGCGAGGTTGGCTTTCATACCAGCGGGCCATGGTTCCTTCGCCGCCCATGGCTTGAAAAGTATTGAAGAACGCGCAGCCGGTTTCCGCCGCGATGCGGCGCTGGATGTCGACTAGATGGGGCAACGTGGGAGCAGTGACGATTTCGCCCTGGGCGTTTCTTTCTCCGCGATCCATGGGGCTCATCACCAGCAGGGACGCTTTCGGCACGGCGGTTTGGATGCGCCGGATCACTTCCCGCAACTCGCCGGGATAGTAACGATCGATGTAATCAGCATACAGGCTTTCGTTGGTGCCGTAATTCACAACCACCAGATCAGGTTGCTCATGCTGCAGCGCGGCGGTCCACTGTGCTTTTTCGAAAAAACGGACCACGGTCTGAACCTGGCCGCCGTTCAGCCCTAAACTATTGTAAATCACGCCAGGCCCGTTTTTCTCGAAACTTACTCCGAACATTCGGACCGGTCCGCGTTCTACGATCAGATCGATATCGCGGTCGCCGGCCGGCAAATCGAACATTTTGAATGCCGGCTGTTTTTCTGCTCCCTCCGTTTCCACGTTACCGATGGGCGAACCATCGGCGAGAACGGCCAACGTTCCGCCACCGGGCTGGCGCAGGTATTTTATTTCCATGCGGGCATGGTCCTCGTGAAGAACCAGTTGAGAAGTGGCGCCGGTTGAGCCTTCAAAGCTGACGCCGCCCACGCCGTGAAAGCCGTCGTGGGCATGCGATTGGCTGGCGGCTTCAATGTGCCAGCCGCTGCCGCGCAAATCCACGCCGCGATGCCCGTACCAGGCCCACGGTTTGGCGATTAATACGAATCCGTGGCCGGCATCGCCGTAGTGTTCCTGCAGCAGCGAGCGGACATCGGCGGTGATGGAGTCGGCCGTTACGGGAGAATCGCCGTAATGCAGAATGCGGGTCACCGCTCCTGGCTCTCTCGCTTCGGTTCGCCACAGGGCCTGGTAAAAGGGTTTCAGCGCTTGGTGCGGATCAATCAGATTTGGCCCGGCAACACTCGGCGCCTTGGCCGGAACAGTGAATTGCGGGCGCGGCCGGGCAGGTTCTTCGGGAACGGCGGTGGTGCGCGGCCGGAAATCGAGCGCGGCATCGGGCGAAAACGGCCGGGCGAATTTCGCCAATTCCAGAAACAACATGAGAGCGCCGAAGCTAACGATGGCGAGCGAGGTTTGTTTCGGCAGCATGCTCTTAGGTAACATGTCAGAACCGGTTATAGATGAAAGGCACGGCGCCGGTGGCCCCGACGTATTGAATGGCGACGACGAGTAGCGCCATGGCCGCGGCCTGCGCGTAAAAAGGCGATTCGCTGTAGAACCGCAAAGTCCGGTCATACCAGCCTTTCGGCAGATAATGTGCGCAGGCGGCGATGGCCATCACCACCCAGAAACCGGGCGCGATGTTCCCGAACGAAACGGTTCCGGAGAAGATCTGCCCGAAAATATCTCCCGCGGTGACCAGGCTCGAGGATCGGAAAAAGATCCAGCCCGCGAGAACGAAATGAAAGGTCACAATGCCCTTAAAGATGCGCACCGCCAGACGCGCCGATGGCGTTGGATTTCCCCTGAATACCTGCCACCAGCGCTGCGCGGCCAGCCCCGTGCCGTGCCACAATCCCCAGATCAAAAAGGTCCAACTGGCGCCATGCCATAGTCCGCCGATGGCCATGGTGATCACAAGATTGGCGTAGGTAAAGATCTTCCATCGCGACCGCAGGCCGGGGAGCGAGAAATAGAGATAATCGCGCAGCCAGTTGGAAAAAGAAATGTGCCAGCGCCGCCAGAAGTCGGCGATATTTTGCGCGGTGTAGGGGCGATTGAAGTTGATGGGCAGCTTGATTCCCATGAGCAGCGCGGAGCCGATGGCGATATCGGTGTATCCGGAAAAATCGTAGTAGAGCTGCAGCGCGTAGCCATAAACGCCCATCAAAACTTCCGTGCCCGAATAGAGCTTGGGCAGATCGAAGACGCGATTGATCAGGGCGTCGGCTAAATAATCGGCGATCAGAAACTTCTTCAATAGTCCCAGGCCAATCAGGAAAAAAGCCTTGCCGCCATCCTGCGCGCTGAGCGGCTCGCCCTTGGACCATTGCGGCAGCAGCGTGGAAATGCGCGTGATTGGTCCGGCCAGAGTGGTGGGGAAGAAACTGGCGGATGCCAGATAGGCCAGGTAGCTCGAAGTGGGCTTCGAGTCGCGGCGATAAATATCGATGGTGTAAGTCAACGATTGGAAGGCGTAGAAAGAAAGCCCGAGAGGCAGGACCCAGGGCCAGGTGCGGGATTGTGTTGAGGTCCAGTGCGCGTAGGTATCGAGCAGCCAGGGCATGTATTTCGCGGACGTGATGAGTCCGACGTTCAGCACGATGCTGAGCGTCACCAGCACCCGCCGGAGTATGCGGCTTGTGGCGAGGCCCAGCGCCTGGCCGATGAAAAAGTCGCAGGTAGATGCCACCGGGATGAGCGCCAGATAGACGAGGTCCCAGCGGGCGTAGAAGAAGTAGTTCGCGAAAACGATGACGGCCAGGCCTGCGAAACGGAACCGGGAAACCAGCCAATATGCGAAGAAGATGGCGATCAGGAAGGTGAAGTAAGCGGGCGTGGACAACAACATCGGCGTTGCTCGTTTCTCGTTTCTCGTTTCTCGTTCGCTCGGCTGGCCTGTGCGCGTTAACGAGAAACGAGAAACGAGAAACGAGGAACGGAATTCTTTATTGTACAGTAGGCCCATGAACACCGTTCTCACCGAAGTTCGCGGCGACGTTCTGCTTGTAACCATCAATCGGCCGGAGGTCCGCAATGCTGTCGATGGAGCAACCGCGCGGGCGTTGGTGGAGGCGTTCGCGAAGTTCGATGCCGATTCGTCGATGCGCGTTGCGGTGCTGACAGGCGCGGGGGGAACGTTCTGCGCGGGAGCGGATCTTAAGGCGCTGGCCGCGGGGCAGGGAAATAAGCTGTCGGAAGAGGGCGACGGGCCCATGGGTCCCACGCGGATGCTGCTTTCAAAACCGGTGATCGCCGCGGTGGAAGGGCACGCCGTTGCGGGAGGGTTGGAACTGGCTTGCTGGTGCGACCTTCGCGTGGCGGCGCGCGATGCCGTGTTCGGCGTATATTGCCGGCGCTTTGGAGTTCCGCTGGTTGATCTCGGGACAATTCGGCTTCCCCGGCTGATCGGTCACAGCCACGCTTTGGATTTAATCCTGACCGGGAGGGGCGTGGCGGGTGAGGAGGCGCTGCGGATGGGCTTGGCCAACCGTTTGGTGGATCCCGGCGGCGCCTTCGACGCCGCGCTCCGGCTCTCGCGGGAACTGGCGGCGCTGCCGCAGACATGCCTGCGATCGGACCGGCTGTCAGCCTATGAGCAATGGTCGTTACCCACGTCCGACGCCATCCGAAATGAGTTTCGCCGCGGTCTGAAAGTGATTGAGACCGGCGAAACGGTGGCGGGCGCGCAGCGATTCGCTTCCAGCCACGGCCGCCACGGTACGTAAAGATAGTTGAAGGAGTGAAACGCTTCCGGCGCTATTGAATCTTATTAGGCAGGAGCAGTTGTCTTGAAAACTACACGGCTACTACTATCTCTAGGGTTTGTAATCGCTTCGATTTCCACGGTCAGTGCAAAAGACGAAGGCTTTTCCGGACGATGGGTCTTGGACAAGAACCAGGCCTCCGCGGATGCGCCGGGAAATATGGAGATGAAGATCAAACAGGACGGATCCGGCATGACCATTGAATCGACATTCAAGGAGCCGGATAACGGCATCGTCCCGCTGCTGTATCTCGGCGTGATGACCACCAAGATGCATCTAAGCGTCGATGGCAGCACGCAGCAGAACCAGATCGGACCCTTTCAGATGGGCTCTAAAACCACGCTCAACGGGAACCAGATGGAGACGGAGTGGACCGCCATGGTCAAAGACGATCAAGTGCAGGGCCATTGGAAGCATACGCTTTCCGACGATGGCAAACACATGACGCTGGAAATCAAGGAGAACTCCACGCAGGGTCAAAACGGTCAAGCCACGTTGAATTTCGTCCGGAAATAGCTGGCAAGTAACCGGCTGCAAAAAAGCACCACTCCGTTGAAGACGCCGGTTGGCAGGCGGAAGCGCCTGCTTCACTGGGGCCAACGTGGGGCAGGCGCTTCCGCCTGCCAACCGATTTTCCCGCATCGTCTTCATGACCTTTGGTGGGCCGCAGGCCCATGGAAACTCCCTCACGGTCGCGGCTTCGGTAACACACTCTTTCCGAGCCCCGCGCGTGAGTGGGGGGACAGTACGCTACCATTTTGTAGATGAAACTCCAGAATCGGGTGGCGCTGGTCACCGGCGCTGGTACCGGGATTGGCCGGGCCGTTGCCGAGTTGTTCGCGCGGGAGGGCGCCAAAGTCGCGGTGAATTACAGCAAGTCGCGCGAGGCCGCCGAAGAAGTTGTGGCAGGCATCCGCGCGGCGGGGGGCATCGCGATCGCCATCGGCGCTGACGTCTCCCAAGAGTCTGAAGTGCAGGGGATGGTGGATAGTGTGAACCGGGAATTTGGCCAACTGGACATTCTGGTCAACAATGCCGGCTGGAGCACACGCATCCCGCACGACCAATTGGATAATCTCACCGACGAAATCTGGGATCGCACCTTCGATACGAATCTCAAGGGCGCGTTTTACGCCATCCGATGCGCGGTTCCCGCGCTTCGCAAGCAAGCGGGTGCGTCGGTAGTGAATGTCGCGTCCGTCGCGGGCATCACCGGGATGGGAAGCTCCATCGCGTATGCGGCTTCAAAGGGCGCCATGATCACCATGACCAAATCACTGGCGCGCGCCTTGGCGCCCGAGATCCGGGTCAATGCCATTGCGCCGGGCTTCGTGCGCACGCGTTTCGCCAACTGGCCTGCGGCGGCGTTCGATCAGGGCGAGGCAGTGACGCCGCTGAAGCGCCTGGCCACAGTGGAAGAGATCGCCGCCCTGGCGGTGTATTTCGCGGCAGACGCGGGATCTACCACGGGCGAGACGATTGTGGTGGACGGGGGCTTGACGGAACTGGGGACGGTGCAGATGCATTCAGCGAAATGATTTAGGTCGCGCATGAACGCGAATGAACGCAAATGTTTTATGCGCGTTTTTTGCGTTCATTCGCGGCCAGCAGTTCCCCATCTAGTTTCCGCCATTCGATGTGCTCGCGGCCCCATGCCCGGACTACCTGGATGATCGGGCGCACGGATTCTCCATGACTCGAAATGCAGTATTCCACCCGTGGAGGAACCTCGGCGTACACCGTTCGTGAGATCAATCCTTCCTGTTCCAGATGGCGCAGCGTGGCGGCCAAAACTTTGTGGGAGATGTCGGGCATCAGCCGGCGCAGTTCGTTGAAGCGGCGCGTTCCGGAGTCCAGCCAGAAGAGGCAAATCAGGCTCCACTTGCCGCCGACAGCGTTTAGAGCGGCCGTCATCGGGCACTCGGTGGGAAGGGCCCGCTGCAGACTGGTTTCCATAACGTAACCAGATTACCGTAAAGTGCGTTCTTGCTTTTTCGCGCGAGGCACGCCAGGATGATGCAGGAACCGCCTATGATTGTGATCGCCTGGTTGCTTATCGTGTTGTTCGCTGGAGCAGTGGACTTGCCGGCGCAGTCGGCCATGCTGAATCTGCCGCGCGTGAGCCAGCATGCACGCGTCAGCGAGCGAATCGGCATCACCGATATTACGATTGACTACAGCCGCCCGATGCTCCGCGGGCGCAAGATATTCGGCAAGGTGGAGGCCTACGGCCAGGTTTGGCGCGCTGGGGCCAATGAAAACACCATCATCGAATTCAGCGACCCGGTCAAGATCGAGGGTCAGCCGCTAGCCAAAGGCCAGTATGGGCTGCATATGATTCCGGGCGAAACTTCATGGGTGGTCATTTTTTCGAAGAACCACACTTCCTGGGGCAGCTTCACTTATGACCAGGCCGAGGATGCGCTGCGTGTGACCGTGAAACCGCAGGGTATAGCGAAAGAGGAAACGCTCCGCTACGAGTTTGACGACACGAAGCCAAATTCCGCGGTAATTACGATGCGCTGGGAAGACGTCGCGGTGCCTTTCAAGATAGAAGTGGACACTCCAGAAATCGTGAAACAGAGTCTCGAAAGCCAGCTGCGCGGCCGCGTTCAGTTCGAATGGCAACCGTGGGTGGAAGCGGCCAATTACCTGCTGGACAATAAGCTCAGTGCCGAAGAGGCCGTGAAATACACGGACCATGCCATCGCGAACGAAGACCGCTTCGAATGCGAAATCACAAAAGCGTGGGCGCTCAACACTCTCGGCCGCAAGGAGGAAGCCCAGGCCGCATATGGCAATGCGTTGGCCATGGGCAGCCAGCCGCAAATCCATTCCTTCGCGCGCGGCCTGCAGGGACAAGGGCGCCAGGACGAAGCGATGGAGCTTTTCGTAGACAACATCAGGAAAGATCCGAATAGCTGGGTTGCGCACAACGAAGCGGCCCGCATGGCTGTTGCGGCGGGCGACTACGATACCGCCGTCAAGGAAATGAAACTGGCGGTGCCGCTGGCCCCGGAGACGCTCAAGGGTCAGGTCGCCGATCTGGTGGAGCGGCTCGAGCGGAGAGTGGATATCAACAAATAGTTCTAGCCGCGAATGAACGCGAATGAACGCAAATGTTTTATTCGCGTTTTATTTGCGTTCATTCGCGGCCTCAAGAATTTCGTCGTCGGCTGCGATAGCATAAATACTCTATGCGGAAATCCAGCCTGCCTCTTCTCGCGCTTATCTTCGCGTTCCATGCCGCGCCTGCGGGAAAGTTTGCGCTTACCATCGATAACATCATGCGGGGACCGGGCTTGTATGGCTACGAGCCCACTCAGATTCGATGGTCGGGCGACGGCGAGCGGATTTATTTCCAGTGGAAACAGGCGAGCGATCCGCAGATTAAAGACCTGGACACCTATGTGGTGGGGCGCGATGGCTCCGGGCTCAGGAAATTATCCGAAGCCGAGACCAAGCTGGCGCCGCCGGCATTTGGCGCCACCACTTTGGATAAGAAACGCACGGTTTATTCTCGCGATGGCGATCTGTTCCTCTATGACTCCACTAGCGGACAGACTCTGCAGCTGACCAAAACGGAGGATATTGAAACCAATCCGCATTTCACGCGGGACGGGAAGCGAGTGGCCTTCACGCGCGGCAACAATCTATATGTCATGACTCTGGACAGCGGATTGCTGGTGGAGATGACCGATATCCGAACCGGGCCTCCAGCGGGTGAGCCGGCGGCGGGTGGGCGGCAAGGCCAGGGACGCGGACAAGGGCGCGGCGCTGGGGCCGCCGCCAGCAGCGACGAGGAGAAGAAGGGCACCGATAGCCAGGAGTTCGTGAAGAAAGAAGAAAAGGACCTGCTGGAGGTGGTTCGCGAGCAGGCCGCCAAGAAAGAGGAGGACGAAGCCCGGAAAAAGCGCGAGAATCCTCGGAAGCCATTTAACTTGCAGGGGCAGCAGACCGTCACCGCGCTGGCGCTCACGCCCGATGAGAAATACGTGATCGCGAGTGTGATGGAACCTGGTACCGGAACCAAGAACACGATTGTTCCGAATTTTGTGACCGAATCCGGGTATACCGAAGACATCCCCTCGCGCAACAAGGTGGGTGACAATCAGAACCGGGTGCGCCTGGCTATTTTGAACGTCGAAACAGGCGAGGTGAAGTGGGTAGACCACGGGCAGAAGCTGGCGTCCGCGCCGGAAAAGGATCGGGACGTCCAGTTGTTGCAGCCGGTGTGGTCCGAGGACGGAACCAAGGCAGCGCTGCTGGCCCGGGCAGCCGACAATAAAGACCGCTGGATTCTGGCGCTGGATGAGACCACCGGGAAAACGCGGGTCATCGAGCACGATCATGACGACGCCTGGGTGGATGGGCCGGGCAGTTTTACGCTGGGCTGGATGAAATCCGATCGGGATATTTATTTCCAATCGGAGCGGACCGGTTACTCCCATCTCTATACGGTTTCGTTTGAAGGCGGCGAGCCGCAAGCGCTGACTTCCGGGAATTGGGAAGTTGATGCGGCGGTTCTTTCGAAAGACAAGAGCCGATTCTTCCTCATCACCAACGAGGGTGACGCGGGCCAGCACCAGATTTACGAAATGAGCGCGGAGGGTGGGACGCGAACGAAGCTGACGGCCTCACCAGGCGGCCACACCTGTGTTCCATCCCCGGACGATCGTTGGTTCGCCGATCTTTATTCTTATACGAACAAACCGCCTGAGGTGTATGTGCAGGAAGCGCGCGCTGGCGCGGAGGCCAAGAAGCTGACATCGTCGCCGTCGCCGGAATTCTGGGAATATCCATGGCTGGACGCCCCCATCGTGACATTTCCGGCGCGGGACGGCGCCACGCTGCGGGCGCGGATATATAAACCCGCGAACTTTCGCAAAGGTGGTCCGGCGGTGGTCTTTGTGCATGGCGCCGGGTATTTGCAGAACGTGCATCGCTGGTGGTCGTCCTATTCGCACGAGTACATGTTTCATCACATCCTGATGGAGCGGGGATACGTGGTCATCGACGTGGATTATCGGGGATCGGCCGGCTATGGCCGCGACTGGCGAACCGGGATCTATCGCCATATGGGCGGCAAGGATTTGGACGACCAGGTGGATGCCGCGCACTGGCTGGTGTCGCAGGAAGGCGTGGATCCCAAACGGATCGGGCTTTATGGCGGCAGTTACGGCGGCTTCATTACTTTAATGGCCATGTTCACCCAGCCGGATGTTTTTGCAGCCGGCGCCGCGCTTCGGCCGGTGACGGATTGGGCGCATTACAACCATCAGTACACCGCGAACATTTTGAATGTTCCTCAGAAGGATGCCGAAGCGTACAAACAGTCATCACCCATCTATTTCGCGCAAGGGTTAAAAGGGGCGCTGCTGATCTGCCATGGCATGGTGGATACCAATGTTCATTTCCAGGACACCGTCCGGCTGGTGGAGCGGTTGATTGAGCTGCGCAAGGAAAACTGGAATCTTGCTGTTTATCCGGTTGAGAATCATGGCTTTGTTGAGCCGGCGAGTTGGGCGGACGAGTATAAGCGCATTTTGAACCTCTTTGAGAAGAACCTGAAGGGACATGCTTGAGTGGCTCGAAAGCACTAATGGGATTGTCAGACTTTGTAACGCAATCTGGTTGACAAGCGTATTAAAAGAGAGCAGGATACAGACAGGAGTTACCCCATGCGCGCTTCAGTGGCTGGTCTGGCAATAGCTGTTTTCGCCGTAGGTTCGGCCCACGCCCAGTACATGATTTCGGCTCATTCCGGAGTGGTTCAATACGTTGAGGGAACGGCCTATCTTAACGACAACCAAGTGCAACCGAGAGCCGGTGAATTCCCCAACATCAAGGAAAACCAAGTATTCCGTACCTCGGAAGGCATGGCTGAAGTGTTGCTCACTCCAGGCGTTTTCCTTCGCATGGGTGAAAACACCTCAATTAAGATGGTCTCGAGCAAGCTGACGGACACTCGCGTGGAAGTTCTCAGCGGGTCCGCCATGGTGGAAAGCGACGACTTTCCGAAAGACAACGCCGTCACGCTTCTGGCCAAGGGAAATGAAATTCTTCTGGTGAAGCATGGCCTCTATCGCGTGGATGCGGATCAGGGTCTGTTCAAGGTGTACGACGGCGAAGCGATCGCCAAGAACGAATCCGGCCAAGTTACGCTGCATAAGGGGAAGCAGACCTTGCTGACTGGCGCCCTGATGGCCGAGAACTTCGATCCCAAAGCTGACGACGAGCTGTATCGTTGGAGTGACCGCCGGTCCGGCTATCTGGCCAAGGCCAATGTTTCTTCCGCCAATAGCATTGTCAGCGGAGGCTCGGGTTACGGAGGTCTGGGTTACGGAGGCTTAGGGTACGGCGGACTGGGTTATGCGGGCTTGGGCTATGGCGGCTTGGGTTATGGTGGCGGCTTTCCTGGATCTTGTCTCGGCGGATCTGCAGGTTTTGGCGCGTTCAGCCCGTGGCAGTTCAACCCCATGTTCGGCATGTATACGTATGTCCCGTGCACCGGCGCAATGTACAGCCCATTCGGCTACGGCTTCTATAGCCCCTACACGGTTTACCAGGCTCCCGTTTACTATGGCGGGGGTGGTGGTGGGACGGCTGGCACCGGTACTTCGCGAACGGGGACGGGTACAGGGAAACATGCACCTTTCATCCCGACTCGGAGCGGCGCGGTGGCATCGCGTGGCTCGTCCTCGACAGGCGGCTTCACCGGCGGCGGCATGGCGCGCGGTGGCGCGGCGATGAGCACGTCATCCGGCAGCATGAGCATCAGCAGCGCTGGGCACTCGGGCGGCGGCGCATCCGGCGGCCACGGGCGCTGATCTTAGCTCACTGCTTCAGATTCTTTTCGAAGAATTCGGTGGTCTTTTCGAGCAGCTGCCTGCGGACCGGTCCGCCTACGCCGTGGCTCTTTTGCGGATAAACCACCATGTCGAAAAGCTTGCCGGCGTGCTCGAACGCATCGGCCATCTGCATGGTGTTTTGGAACAATACATTGTCATCTTCAATGTTGTGCACCATCAGGAGCTTGGCTTGAAGCTTCGAGGCATACTCCACGGCTGAACTCGCCTTGTAGCCTTCCTGGTTGTCTTCCGGGAGCCCCAGATAGCGTTCGGTGTAGATGGTGTCGTAGTTGTGCCAATTGGTGACCGGCGCGCCGGCGATTCCGGCGCGGAACACCTGCGGAGCATTGAGCAATGAGTAGAGCGTCATGTAGCCGCCGTAGCTCCAGCCGTAGATGCCCACGCGTTTCGGATCAACGTATCCCTGGGCGATCAGATATTGAATCCCTTCCAGTTGGTCAGCAAGCTCCACCTTGCCCATCCGATGATAGATGGGCGTTTCAAAGGCATGGCCGCGTCCCGAGGAGCCGCGATTGTCCACTTGCCAGATCACAAATCCGCGAGCGGCGAGAACCTGGTCCCAATTCGCGCCGGACCAGGCATTGTGGACGGTTTGAGCGCCGGGACCGCCATAAACCATCACGACGGCCGGATATTTTTCGCCCGCATGGAAATTGGCAGGCTTGATTAACCGGGCGTAGAGCAGTGTTCCGTCGGAGCTTTTGAAGTTGACGATTTCGGTCGGAAGCAGCTCATACTCGTCCGTTAATTTGTGATTGGCCTCGCGATATACGGCCCATTCCGCGCCGGAGGCGTCGTGCAAAGTCTTGCGCGATGGCTCACTCAAACTAGAAAATGTATCCATGTAATACGCGGTTGTCGGACTCATGGAGATGGAATGCGTTCCCGCGCCCTGGCTGATGCGCGTACGATCATTGCCGTTCAGCTTGATGGAATAAAGCTGCCGCTCGAGCGGGCTGGTTTCCGAGGAAACAAAGTACAGTGTTTGACGCGATTCGTTGAGGCCGGCGATACTTTCCACTTCCCATTGGCCTTCGGTGAGGCGCTTGTGCTGCTTGCCATCCTGTCCATAGAGATAGAGGTGTTTGAAGCCGTCGCGCTCGCTGCCCCAGATGAATTGCCCGTCGGGGAGAAAACGGAACAGGTCGTTCATGTTGATCCAGTGGGGATCGGACTCATGCAGAATGGAGTGCGCGCCGCCAGTGGAGGCGTCGGCCAGCATGAGATCCAGCTGGTTCTGTTCGCGATTCATTCGCTGAACAATGAGCTTTGTAGAGTCGGGGGTCCAATGCACTCTGGCGAGAAGAAAGCCGCGCGCTTCGCCGAGATCCATCCAGCGCGTATTTCCGCCTTTCGCCGGCACCACGCCCACATGCACGTCGGCGTTGGGTGTTCCGGCCTGCGGATAACGCTCCGGTTCCATGACGGCGCGCAAGGGGAGCAGGGAGACCTGCGGATAAACCATTTCACGGCCGGTATCGAATTGCAGGTAGGCGATGTGCTTGGAATCGGGCGCCCACCAGTAGGCGGTGCTCAAGTCCAGTTCTTCCGGATACACCCAGTCCAGTTCTCCGTTCAGCAGCGTAGGCGCGCCATCGTCGGTGAGCCGGGTGACGGTGTGAGTGGCGATTTCCAAGGTGTAGAGATCGTGGCCGCGCCGGAAGGCCACTTGCGTAGCGTCGGGCGAGAACTTCGGATCGCGCTCAGGTTCCGCAGTGGCGGTAAGCTGTTCCAACTTCTTGGAAACATCCAGGTGAAAAAGAAACAAGTCGCCGCGCGCGCTGATCAGCAGTTCCTTGCCGGAATCGGACCACTCGAAGCTGCTTTCGCTGACGCGCCGGTTTTGCCAGTCGAACTGGGCAGCCTCGGGCACCGGCACCGCGGCTTTTTCCAGCGGTTCCAGCGAAAGCAGTTCCTTTTCGGTTTTGGCGGCAACATCGTACAGCATGATCTGCTTGCCTTTGAGATACGCGAAGTGGGCGCCGTCGGGAGCCCAGACGGGGTTACCGCCGAAAGAAAGCCGGCCACCGGGGGTTTCCATCAACGTATCGATGGTGATGGGTTTTTTCTCCGCGCACAGTGCCAGCGCGCAAATGACAAAGACGCAGAACGGTCGGAAAAGCATTTGTAGTGATTGTACTTTAGCGGCCGGCGGTCAGGCTGGTAGTAGGGGTAGTGTACCGATAGACGGCGGTGGCCGGTGTCTTGAATGACAGTTGAAAGGAGTTGCTGTGCTCCACCGCTTCCATCAACTGGCGGGCGCCCAGCTCGTGGCGATCACGGTAGAAATCGGCGGGCGTCAGCAGCAGGTAGCTGAGCTGATACTGGCGGGCGAAATCCGGAATGGAGCGCAGAAGTTTCTCGACGCCCGCGTCGTCGTTGTGATAGTACAGCGTGGGCGGGACGGGCAGATTGCAGGACTTGCGTCCGGTGTAGAGATACAGCAGCGGATCGTCGTAAGCGAAGACGTTGGCTTCCGCCCCGGCATTCTTAGCGATCCACTGGTAGGCAGGCCGGCGGGATTCGAATGCGGTGCGGTAGCTCGAGAACAAATCCGGTAGAAAATGGATCAGGCCAAAGCAGGTGTTGAAGGCGACAAAGAGCGCGAAGGCGGCAATGATCCCCGCTCCGGCGAAAGCGGCGACGCGTTCGGAAGTAATCTGTTTTTTCCAGGCGGCGCCCAGCGCTACGCAAACGTTGGCCAGTTCGGTCAAAAGGCCTGCTAACAAGAGCGGGTAAAGAGGAAAAACGAAGCGTTGATCCGGTACGTAGTGCCAGATCAGCAGAATGAAGGAGAGACCAAGAGCGGCCAATGGATACTGCAGCTTCTGTGTCTTCTTGATCAGGCGCACGGAGCCGGCGATGGCGGCGACGGCCACCACTCGCTCAAACGGCTTCGCGCCATACGGAACGTCGAAGGTCAGCAGCCGGCCTATGCCCAGCAGGAAACCATCCAGATTGTGCCAGACCACCAGCGGCAGGTCGCGCAGCGGGACGTTGTAGATTTCGAAGCCGAGGTAATTGGTGTAGTAGAGCGTGACCAAATCCCAGGAGTGCGAGAGGTGCCCGGCCACCCACCATTGCCAGCCAACCACTCCCGGCAGCATCGCGACGAAGAACAGTGCGGCTTTCGAGAATTGTTTTCGCCATACGAAATAGGCAGGGGCTGTCAACAACAAGGGCCCAGCGGAGGACTTGGTGAGATACGCCAAGGCCCCGCACAGGCCGGCAAGAATCGGCATCCAGCGAGGAGCGTCGGGCGAGAGAGAGCGTTCGGCTAACAGCACGCTCGCGAGGAACAATGCCGTGAACAGTAACTCCGGCATCAGGGAAAAGCTAAAGATGGCAGCGATGGGGCTCAATCCGGCAATCAGCACCAGAATGCACTGCTCGCGCCAGCTAAATCCCCATTGTCGAAAGAACATCCAGACCGTAGCCAGATAGACGGGAAGCAGCAACCAGGCGAACAGCGTAGCGAGCGGCAGGTTGGAAGGGAAGTCCGGATGGATTTTCCAGATTCCGGCCAGCAGCGCGGGATAGAGCGGCGGATACTTGGTTTGATACGGCTGGCCCGGCAAGCTGGCGATCCGGTATTCATGCCCCTCAGCCAAGCTTTTGGCCGAGACCCAATAAATGCTGTCGTCGTGATAGAAACCGAGGTGCGGCATGGCCCGGAGGGTCCAAGCCAGATATGCTGAGGGTGCCAGGGCGAGAACGAACACACCAAGAGCTGTCAGCTTTCTCAGCATCCAACCTGAATTTAACAGCCGTGGCGCTCGTGACCAATCGGGGATTCACCTGAATGCTTACTAAGGGAAAGACCTGCTCCTACTGCATCGTGTTGCGCTTGACGATGGAGTGGCAGGTGCGCTCTCCCGGTCGAATTGCAGTAGTTATTTTTCTCGCGGTGGCGATATTGTTGATCGCCGTGCATGGAAATCGAGTGGTCTCGACCAACGATGAAGGGATTTTGCTGGACGCAGCGCAGCGCGTGGCAGCAGGACAGCGGCCGTATGTGGATTTCTGGGCGTACATGAGTCCCGGCAGCTACTGGCTGCAGGGTGCGGCGTTCCGCCTTTTCGGAGTTTCCCTTCTAATCGGGCGTCTGATCGTCATTTTTGATTTTTCGCTGCAGTGCGCTCTGGTTTTCTGGCTGGCGGCGCGGCTGGCGTCACTGGGTACCGCCTTCGTTGTGACGTTCGCGTATCTGGGATTCCAGATCGCGGATCCGACGTTGCTCACCGCGCAGCATCGATGGGACAGCTCCACCTTCGCACTGATCGGAGTCGCCATCGCGTGCAGCGCGACATCCAAACTGGGATGGATGGCCAGCGGCGCGGTGCTTGCGGCTGCCGCCTGGTGCACTCCGACGGTGGGCCTGGTCTTGTTGATGGTGGCGCTTTGGCTGCTGCTCCAACGCGACCGGCGGCCGTCTCTGATTCCGCTGCTGGCTGGTGCGGCGATGGTGTTTGCGGGCGGTGCGGCGTGGCTCGGGGCCAAGGGATGCCTGGTTCCGTTGATCCAACAGATGCTGTGGCTGAGGAAGAATTATCTGGTGAACGCCATGCCTTATGGAGCGATCATCGGCGGCTACGGCGCGCTGTTCCATGGCTTGAGCGGCGCGGCGGACCTCGGGATTCGCGTTCTATTGGTGGGCTGTGTGGCGCTTCCGGCCATCTTGCCTCCGCTCGCGCTGCTCGGATGGGCCACGCTGCTTTGGAGGAAAAGGGTACCAGGTGAGCAGCGGCCTACGATCGTCCTTTTATTGCTGGCGATGGCGGCCATCGTTCTGGCATTATCGCCCCGGCCGGACGTGATGCATCTGGCTTTTGTCTCGGCACTGCCGTATCTTTTGGCCGGCGCTGCGCTGAGCAGATTGATTCCGGTTCGCGCGCGCGTTCCACTGGCTGTGTTCGCGGTGCTGATGTCGGCCATTTTCGCATCGAATTCCTTCAACACGCTGCGAACCACATCGCGCGTAGCTTCGCCGGTCGGGACTCTGCGGGTGGATAACGCGCAGCGATCCGGGTTGGAGCATTTGCTGGCCATGGTGCGGCCCGGCGAGCCGTTGTTCGTTTATCCTTACATGCCGATGAATTATTTTCTGACGCAGGCCCACAATCCCACCGACTTCTCGTTCTTCAGCCCCGGCATGGCCACCAAGCGCGAGGCGTTGACGGCGCTGACGGAACTGCAGGCTCGGCCGCCGGAGTGGGTGTTGTTCATGAAGATTTCGCGCGAAGAGTACCTGCGCGTGGTGCCGTCGGGAGCATCCGCCGAGTGGAGATACGAAGAGCTTGAGAACTGGATCGAGCAGAATTATTCGCCAGTGGAGAATTCGAATGTAGTGGTGTACGGGTACCAACTACGACGCAGGAATTATCCGGCCACAAGCGCCCGATATTGATCCACCCGCTATTCTTGTAGAGAATGAAACTCACTTTCTGGGGCGCGGCCAAAACTGTGACCGGTTCCATGCATCAACTGACGGTGGATGGCAAGTGCTATCTGCTGGATTGCGGCCAGTATCAGGGACGCCGCAAAGAGGCCGAGGAACGCAACAGGAATTTTCCGTTTCCCTGCCGCGAGATTTCCGCGGTGCTGCTATCGCATGCGCATATCGATCATAGCGGCAATCTGCCGCTGCTGGTGAAGAATGGATTCCACGGGCCGATCTTTACCAGCCCCGGCACCGCCGACTTGTGCCGGCCGATGCTGGCAGACTCCGCGTCCATCCAGGAAAGGGATGCCGCGTTTCTTAACAAGCGCTACTTGCGCCGCAAATCGCTCAACGCCGCTGAGCCCGGCGATCACCTGGTGGAACCGCTCTACACGGTGGAAAACGCCGAGGCCACCTACCCGCTGTTCCATCCCGTACCGCTGCACACACCCACGGCAGTTGCGCCGGGGATTCAGTACCAATCGTTCGAGGCCGGGCATATCCTGGGGTCCACCTGCATGCTGCTGCATCTCGAATCCGAAGGACGAAAAACGCGTTTAGGTTTCACCGGCGATCTGGGCCGCGCCGGGCTGCCCATCATCCGCGATCCGGAAACGCTTCCCGGAGCGGATTACCTGATCATGGAGAGCACCTACGGTGACCGCGTGCATGAACCCATCCAATCCGTCGGGAAGACGCTGGCGGACATCGTGAACCGGACCTACCATCGCGGCGGAAAAATAATCGTGCCGGCCTTCGCGGTGGGCAGAACGCAGCAGTTGGTGCTGCTGCTGCATCAACTGATCAACGCCGGCCAGATCCCCAGCTTTCCGATATTTGTCGATAGCCCGCTGGCAGTGAACGTCACCGAAGTGTTCCGCAAGCATCCGGAACTGTTCAATCAGGAAGCCGGGGCGTTTGTGGCCAATCACCAGGACCCGTTTGGATTTAGCCGGCTGACCTACATCCGGGACGTGGAGCAATCCAAAGCGCTCAACGACCTGCATGGGCCCTTCATGGTGATTTCAGCGTCGGGCATGTGCGAAGCCGGCCGGATACTGCATCATCTGAAGAACAATATCGGCGACCGTCGAAATACTGTGCTGATCACCGGCTATCAGGCGGAGAATACGCTGGGAAGAAAAATTGAGGAGCGGCATCCGGAAGTACCCATCTTCGGCGAGCCCATGCGGCTGCGGGCCGAGGTTCAGAAGCTGGATGCCTTGAGCGGGCATGCCGACCGGGAAGAGATGCTCACCTGGTTGAAGCCCATTGCCGGCGGCTTGAAGAAAGTGTTCCTGGTGCATGGGGAACTGGACCAGCAAATGGCGTTCGCTGCAGCGATTCGGGAACGGTATGGCCTGGAAGTGGTCGTTCCGAACCGAGGCGCTAGTTTTGAGCTGTGACTTTCGTCAGGCACCGAGATCTCCTTTGTTTGCAATAATTGGCGCGATTCCTCCCATGCCGGGCGTAGTTTTCATGAGAGGATTCGAATTGCTCTCCTACTAACCTCAACGTACATAGAATTTCAATTTTTCGGGAGCGCTGTGGGGCAGGATGTCATTCTGCGCGCGTTGCCAACCCGTGCCGGATTGCGCCGATTGGCAATCGGCGCGCAGGTTTGGCAACCTGCCCTACAGGGAGTGGTGATGGGATATCGCGAACATAACATCGTCATCGTAGAAGATGAAGGTCTGATTGCCATCGACTTGCAGCGTCGGCTGGAGCGGGCGGGTTATCGGGTGCCGGCTGTCGCTGGTACCGCCAATGAGGCCTTGGAAGTGATCCGCGAAAAGTCTCCGGATCTGATCCTGATGGATATTCAGTTGCAGGGAAACGCCGACGGCATTCAAGTGGCCGAGCAGGTGCGGCGTGACTTCGACATCCCGGTGGTTTATCTGACCGCCTACGAGGATTCGAGAACTTTAGAGCGGGCCAGCCAGACTCACGCGTTTGGTTATATCAAGAAGCCGATCGACTCCGCCAGTCTGCAGGGTTCCATCGAGATCGCCATTTCCAAACATCGCCACGAACGGCTGCTGCGCGAGCAAAGAGATTGGTTCAGCGCCAACTTTGCCGCTATGCCGGACGCGGTGCTGGTGGCAGACGGCGCCGGCCGGATTACTTATGTAAATCCGGTGGCGGAGCAGCTATTGGGATGCAAAGTGGAAGACGCCCTGGGCTGCTCTCTTTATGATGCGCTGCGGATCAAGTATCGAAACGGAGAGCCGGTGGAAGATCTCGTCCCGGTGGCGATGCTGCAGGGAGCTCCGGTGGCGCTGCCCAATGATGTTTATCTCGAAGGCGGATGCGGCAGACGCTATGAAGTAGAAGGGACGGTCGCGCCCCGCTGGCGCGAGGGTGGCGCGGAGGGGGTGGTGGTTACCTTCAAAGACGTGACTCTGCGGCGGTTTGAGGAACGGCAGGCCCGGCACGACAGCAAACACGATGCGCTGGCGCGGCTGGCGGATGGGGTGGCGGGCTATCTCGGCCTGGAGCTTAGCGCGGTGGCCGACGAGAGTCTGCGCCTGCTCAGCTCATTGCCCGCATACAGCAAACTTCGTCCCTCCGCTCAAAACATCAAGACCGTGGCCCAGGATGCTCTGGAAGTAACCGGCCGCCTGCGAGCCTTCGGCCAGGAGCGGGAAATTAAGCCGCAAATGGTCCAGGTGAACGAAGTGCTGTCGAAGCTGGAGAAAATCTGGCTCGCGGCTTTGCCGGGCTTGACCGTGCGGCTGGATCCAAATTCCCGTCCCGCGCATGCGGACCCACGCGAATTGACCGGCGTTCTCGAAGTGCTGTTGCAGCATGCGCGTCATTGGGCGGCCTCGAGTGGTTCCATCGCTATGGAAGCTTCGGGAGCCGAATTGGAAGGGCTCCAGGAATGGGTCCGCATCCGCGTCTCCTACCAGACAACCGGCGAGGATGCGGAGCGCCTGGAGCGCGCATTCGATCCATCCTGGGATGGAAATTGGGATGGTTTACCTTTTACCTACGGCGTCGCCAAACGAATGGGAGGGCTGCTGCGAGCGCACCTGGAGGCGGATAAAACTGTTGTATTTTCGGTTTACTTACCCTCCGTTGAGGCGCTGGCCGCGGGCGCTTCGCCCCAGGGCGGTGAAGAGCCGGTACTGTTAGTCATCGAGCGGAATTCGGAGGTGCGGCGCTTACTGCACGCCTACTTCGATCAACATGGGTATCGCGTCCTCGAAGCGGCCGACTGTGAGCAAGCGCTGCTGTTGGCGCAGGGGTACGAGCGGGACATCCAGGTGGTGATCGCCAATCCCGCCGCGGACGATCCGTTCCGGGGGGAACTGCCCGCCCGCTTGCTGGAGTTGAACCCGGAGGTTTCCGTGCGCGTTATCGATGGCTACCGCGAGAAAGAAAAAAGCGGCTGGCACTATGTAACCAAGAGGGAACTGCTGGAGTGGGCGAATCAGGCGTTGGGAGCAATGGCCCGGTTCGCTACGGCGACGTGACTTTGGTACATCTTCCCCAGGACAAATGTATGCCGGCATCGCCACCGAAAGTTCTCATCGTGGAAGACGAAGGCATTGTCGCGTGCGACCTGGAGCGGCGGCTGCGCAAGGCCGGCTACGCGGTCTCGGCGATCGCGCCTTCCGGTGAGCAGGCGCTACGGAGTATCGAAGAGACGTTCCCCGACCTGGTGCTGATGGACATTCATCTGCAAGGGCCCTCCGACGGCATCGCGGTGGCGTCGGAAGTGCGCGATCGCTTCCATCTTCCGGTGATCTTTTTGACGGCGTATGCCGATAAAGCCACGCTGGAGCGGGCTAAAGCAACGGAACCTTATAGCTATCTGGTTAAGCCGGTCAGCCATGTTAACCTCGCCAGCACCATCGAAGTAGTGCTGCACCGGCATCGGGCAGAACGAGAATTGCGAAAGCGCGAGGCGTGGCTCGCCACCGTGCTGCATTCTTTGCCGGATGCGGTGGTGGTAACAGATTCTTCAGGCACCGTTCAATTCTTGAATCCGCATTCGGAGCGGCTGACCGGTTGGGCGCATGGCGAAGCGGTTGGCCGGCAGCTCTGGGATGTAGTTCATCTGATGGATTTCGCGGATCGGGATCTGGCGCGGGAAATGACCGCGGCAATAGCGGCTGGGCTGGCCTCGGAGCTGCCGCGTGACTCGCGGCTGATTCCTCGCAATGGCCGGGCCATCCCGGTGGAGGGCGAACTGGCCATGAGCCGTGTGGATGGGCAGCCCTCAGGGATGGTGCTCACTTTCCGCGATGTGACCGAGCGAAATCAGCGAGAAACACAGATTCGGCTGGAGCAGAAGATGCTAGTGGCCGGCCGGCTGGCGAACGGCATTGCGCGTGATTTCAATCGCCTGCTGGCGGTGATGGTGAGGTACAGCCAGGAGCTGCTGGAGGAGATGGCTGAGGGTGACGACGCCCGGCGGCGGGTGAAAGCCATCCATCGGGCGGCAAGCAGCGCGTCGGCGCTTACCGACCAAGTGCTGGGATTGTGCCGCAAGCTGCCGGCCGAGGTACGGGTGGTGGACTTGAACTCGCTGGTGACGGGGTTCGTGCCGCACCTGCGGCGCATGGCCGGCCCTGCCATCATCGTAGAAACCAAACTTGATCCGGGCCTGGGCGAGATTCGAGCGAACCAGGACCAAATGGAACAGGTGCTACTGAACCTGGTGCTCAATGCCCGCGACGCGCTGCCGCGCGGCGGCAACATATCCATTCAAACCGGCAATGTGGACCTGGCCGGGTCGCATCCATTCGTGCGCCTGGCGGTGGAGGACAATGGCGCCGGAATGGATACCGAGACGGCCGAGCATTTGTTCGAACCGTTTTTCACCAGCAAGCGGCGAGGAGCGGGGAAGGGTTTGGGACTGGCGGTGGTGCATGCCATCGTGAGCGCCGCCGACGGGATGATCAATGTGGATAGCAATCCCGGCGCGGGGGCTTTGTTTGAGATTTTTTTGCCGTGTGTTGGACAAAAACCGGGTTGGCAGGCGAAAGCGCCTGCCCACATTGCCAAGGAATAAACAAATAATATGTCAAAAGACGTTGTCGAACTGCTGCTGGTGGAAGATAATTCGAGCGATGAAGAGCTCACCCTGCATGTGTTGAAAAAATACAACCTCGCCAACCGGATCATGGTGGTGCGCGATGGGGCTGAGGCGCTGGAGTTTCTATTTGACAACGACGGGCGGGAAGTCCCCAAGCTGATTCTGCTGGATTTGAAATTGCCGAAGCTGGACGGGCTGGAGGTACTGCGCCAAATCAAGGCCGAAACGCGAACCAAAATGACGCCGGTGGTGGTGCTCACCTCCTCGCGCGAGGACAAGGACCTGATGGCGTGTTACCAACTCGGCGTGAACAGTTACATTGTTAAGCCGGTGGATTTCACACAGTTCACCGAGTGCATCCGCCAGCTAGGACTCTATTGGCTGCTGGTGAACGAGCCGGCGCGGGCATACAACCAGCAGCGAGCCTGACGGCGGGAGGGAACTCGCATGTTCAAGCTGGCCGCATGGCTGCAAGGAGCAACTCCGGTGACGCGCTACGCCTGTGCCGTGGCGCTGGCGCTAGCGGGCCCGGCCACGCGTATTCCTCTTCGACCGCTGCATTTCACGCCTTTGGTGCCGTATGCGCCTTTCATTGTCATTAGCGCCATCGTACTGGGATTTGGACCGGGCCTGCTTTGCACGGCCTTGTGCGTGATTGAGACCGTTTACTACGCCTCTCAGACGGCCGGTTCGGTGGCCACGATGGGACCCGCGAATTGGGAGCGCGTTGTGGTGGTCGGATTCACAGGCGTGTTCGCCAGCGTGATGGCCGAGCGGCTGAAGCAATCCAGCGGGCGGCTGAAGCAAGCCCATGGCAAGACCAAATCCATCCTGGACAGGATCCTGGACGGATTCATCGCCTTTGACCGCGAATGGCGTTACACCTATGTGAACCCGGCCGCCGTGGCCATGATGGGAAAAACGCATCAGGCGCTTATCGGCAAAACGCTATGGGAGGTGTGGCCGCAGGCCTCCGCGTCGGAATTTGGGGCGGTGTTTCGCCGGGCCGTCGCGGAGAACGTTCCCCTGCAGGTGGAGGCGTTTTACCCTGAACCCCTCAACGCCTGGTTCGAAGTGCGCTGCTATCCATCGCCGGAGGGACTTTCGATGTTCTTCACCGACACCACTGCGCGCAGGCAACGGGAGGAGCAGCTGCGGTTTCTGGAATCCGCGGCGCTCCAAACAAGTGACGGAATACTGATTCTCAAGGTCCCTCGGAACGTTGACGACGGGCAAAATCCCATCTTCGTTAACCCTGCATTCGAACGGATCACCGGCTTCGATCTGGACGATCTCCGGCGGGGAGCGCTGGAGGCGCTGGTAACGGCGCCCGAAGCTGATGCCCCCGGTTCCATTTTCGTGGAACAGCTGATGCGCCGCAAGGACGGTTCAGAATTCTGGGCCGAATTCAATTTCAAGCTGCTCGAAGCGAGCGGCGGCAACCATCCCCATGGGGTCTGGACGCTTCGGGACATCACCGAACGCAAGCATGCCGCAGAAGCTTCGCGCCTGTTGAGTTCCATTGTGGAAGAATCCGACGACGCCATCATGAGCAAGAATCTGGATGGCATTGTGCTGACTTGGAATCGGGGCGCGGAGCGAATTTACGGTTATACGGCTGAAGAGATGGTGGGACAGTCCATCACGCGGCTGATGCCTTTTGAACTGGCCCATGAGCTGTTGGAAATTGTGGACGACCTCAGGCGTGGAGCGCGCCTGGAGCATTATCAGACGGAGCGTCTGCGGAAAGACGGCCGGCGCATCGCGGTGTCACTCACTATTTCGCCGCTCAAGAACGACGGAGGCTATGTAGTGGGAGCGTCCATTATCAGCCGTGACGTCACCGAACGGAGGCTGGCTGAAAAGGCTCTGGCGCTCAGCGAACAACGCTACCGTTCGCTGGCCTCAGCCACCACTCAGATCGTCTGGAGCACAAGTTCCAAAGGCGAGGTGATTGAAGACATTCCCATGTGGCGGGAGTTCACCGGCCAGAGTCCGGATGAAGTGAAAGGCATGGGCTGGATTGATGCTCTGCATCCGGAGGATCGCGAGCGAAACACGGAGGTATGGTTGAGGGCGGTAGGTTACCGCAGTTTCTATCACACGGAATATCGGATGCGCCGCCACGACGGCCAATATCGTTGGATGGCGGTGCATGGCGTCCCGGTGCTGGAGTCAGGCGGTGGCGTTCGGGAATGGGTGGCCACCTGCACCGATATCCAGGACCGCAAACTGGCCGAAGAAGAAATCCGCGCGCTGAATGAAGAGCTGGAGCAGCGCGTGGTCCGGCGAACGGAAGAACTGGAGGACGCCAATCGGGAGCTGGAGGCTTTCGCGTATTCGGTATCCCACGACTTGCGGGCGCCATTACGGGCGGTGGATGGTTTTTCCCGAATCCTGCTGGAGGAATATTCGCCGGAGCTTTCCGAGAAAGCACGCCACTATCTCACGGTTACCCGTAAAAATGCGGTGCAGATGGGAGAGTTGATCGATGACCTGCTGGCGTTCTCGAGGCTCAGCCGCCACCCCCTGAGCATGCAGCCCATCGTTCCAGGCGAGCTGGTGCGCGAGGCCTTAGACGAGCTTCACGCCGAGCAGGAAGGCCGGCGAATCCAAATAACGGTGGGCCACCTGCCGCCTTGCGAAGGCGACCCCAGGCTGCTCAAACAAGTCCTGGTCAACCTGCTTTCCAATGGATTCAAATACACGCGCACGCAGGAAATCGCGAGGATCGAGGTGGGAGCTATGACGCCGGCCGGCAGTAACAGCGCGGTCTATTACGTTCGCGACAACGGCGTCGGCTTCGATATGCGTTACGCCGACAAGCTCTTCGGTGTATTCCAGCGCCTGCACGGAGCCCAGGAATATCCGGGAACGGGCGTCGGCCTGGCCATTGTCCAGCGGATTGTGCAACGTCATGGCGGGCAGGTGTGGGCGGACGCGGCTGTGAATCAGGGCGCCACATTTTATTTCGTATTGACCCCGGGCTTACCACACCCGCGTGGAGAGGAACTGGAGAAATGCCCGACGAATCCATAAATTGCCGGACGGCCGAAGCCGAACCCAACGGGATTTCCGCTCCGGTCCGCATCGTGATTCTGGAGGATCGGCCGGAGGATGCCGAGCTGATGGCGCACGAGTTGCGCCGGAGCTGCTTCGATCCGGCGTGGGTCCGGCTGGAAACAGAGGCGCAATTCTTGAACGCGCTGAAGTCGCCGCCCGATGTAATTCTGGCGGATTACCGGATGCCGCGATTGGACGCTCCGCGCGCGCTGGAACTGCTTCACGGCATGGGCCTGGACATTCCCTTTATCGTAGTCTCGGGCGCCATGGGCGAGGAGGCTGCCGTTTCGATGATGCGGCAAGGCGCCACCGACTATCTGATAAAAGACCGGCTGCGCCGCCTGGGACCATCGGTACGGCGGGCGCTGGCCGAGAAACGGATGCGCGAAGAGAAACGCCAGGCCGAACAAGCCCTGCGGGCGAGCGAGGCCCGCTTCTATTCCTTCATGAACCACAGTCCGGCGCTGGCCTTTATCAAAGACCGCGATGGCCGGATTCTGTACATGAACAACACCTGCGAACAGGTGTGGGGTATGAGCGTGGCGCACTGCGAGGGCAAGCTGGACTGCGAACTCCGGCCACCGGAAGAGGCCGCGCGGCTGCGAGCCGACGATCTCTCCGTGCTCGCGAGCGGCCAACCATCGCGTACTATTGAGCAGCTCTCCTTGCGTGGCGGCGCCATTCGCCATCTGCTCTCGTACCGTTTCCCGTTTGAGGATGTGGCCGGCTGCCGCATCCTGGGTGGAATATCGGTGGATATTACTGAGCAAATGCGGACCGAGCTGGCGCTCGAAGCTGCTCTCGCCGCGAAAGAGACGCTGCTGAGAGAAGTGCATCATCGGGTTAAGAACAACCTGCAAATCATCTCCAGCCTGCTTAACATGCAGGCTGAACTTTGTAGCCCTGAACAGCGGCTGGCGTTCCAGGATAGCCAGCTACGCGTGCAGTCCATGGCTTTGATTCACGATCGGCTGTGCGGGCACGGCGATCTGGAGCGCGTGGACTTCCGGGAATATGTGGAATCCCTGACGCGGGAACTATTCTCCGCGCATGGCGTGGATTCCGAGCGCGTGCAATTGCGGCTGGCTCTCTCCGAGGTCACGCTGGATTTAAATCAAGCCATTCCCTGCGGGCTGATTCTCAACGAACTGGTGAACAACGCCCTCAAGTACGCCTTTCCCGAAGCGGCCACGGGAACCATCCTGGTGGCGTTGGCCAGCAATCGCGACAACCGGGTGATGCTGCGGGTAGCCGATGACGGCGTTGGAATGTCAAGCGCTCCGAGTCGAAAGCAAACGCTAGGTCTCGGGATTGTGGAGGTCCTGACGCGACAACTGGGCGGAACCATCCACCGGGAAGCGGGCCGCGGCGTGGATTTTTCGCTGGTGTTTGAAAGAACCGTGGCGCCATTGCCTCAAACAAAGGCCGTTCGCTCCGGGAGCTGACCTTCTGGATCTAAAAAATGGGGACACCTGCACCTGTCCCGAAGACCAGTTGCTCCAAGGCAAACGGACGGTTCACTGTGGACAGGTGCAGGTGTCCCCATTTTTTGCAAAGATCCAAACCGGCCTGTCTTACGTACATACTAATAGAACATCATGAAAGCCTCGGCCATTCTGCTAGCCGCGTGGTCGGCCGTTGCGTCGAACAAACCCGCTGCAATTGAATGGCAGCCTTGGTCGGACGCCACGTTCGATCAGGCCAAGCGCGAAAACAAATTTATCCTGCTGGATCTGGAAGCAGTCTGGTGCCACTGGTGCCATGTCATGGACGAAACCACCTACAAGACGCCGGAAGTGATCGCGCTGATTCAATCCAAATACATTCCCGTGCGGGTGGATCAGGACTCGCGGCCGGATCTTTCGAACCGGTATGAAGACTACGGCTGGCCGGCCACGGTGGTGTTTGGCGCCTCGGGAGGCGAGATCGTCAAGCGGCAAGGATACATTGAGCCGCGGCAGATGGTGGCCATGTTGAAGGCGATCATCGCGGATCCGACGCCCGGTCCTTCGGTCCGTCCGGAACCGGAGATGAAATTTCCGGATAACGCGCTGCTCTCAGCCGATCTCCGCGCGGAGCTGGAGCGCCGCTACTTCGGCCAGTACGATTCGAAGCACGGCAGTTGGGGATTCGATCAGAAATTCCTGGACTGGACGTCGACAGAATACGCCATGGCGCGCGCCCGCGCCGGCGACACAAAATCCGGCGAGATGGCGCGGCAGTCGCTTAACGCGCAATTCAATCTGATCGATCGCGTGTGGGGCGGCGTCTACCAATACTCGGTGGGCGGCGATTGGAGGGAGCCGCATTTCGAAAAAATCATGAACTTTCAGGCGGGGAACCTGCGGATTTATTCACTGGCCTACGAGGAATGGCACGATCCGCAATATTTGAAAGCGGCGCGGGATGTGCAGCGCTTTTTGACCACGTTCCTTTTGAGCCCCGGCGGCGCATTCTACACCAGCATGGACGCGGATTTGATAGAAGGCCAGCATAGCGCGGCCTATTTCAAGTTGGATGATGCCGGCCGCCGCAAACTGGGAGTTCCCCGCATCGACCAGCACGTTTATTCGCGCGAGAACGGTTGGGCGATTGAAGCGCTGGCCGTGCTCTACGCGGCTTCCGGTGACCGGCAATCTCTGGATCAGGCGTTGCGCGCGGCGGAGTGGATCATCCAGAATCGCGCCGTGGATGGCGGTGGGTTCCGCCACGATTCGAAAGACATCGCCGGTCCTTATCTGGCGGATACGCTCACCATGGCGCGCGCGTTCCTGACTATTTACGAGGTCACGGGAGACCGTGCGTGGCTGGCTCGGGCCGAATCCGCCGCCCGGTTCATGAACGCCAACTTTGCGGGAAGCCAAGCCGGATTCATTACATCAAAAGCGCCCACTGATCGTTCGTACACTCCGCGGCCGGAGCGCGAGGAGAACATCGCGTTGGCGCGCTTTGCCAATCTGCTCTCGCGTTACACCGGCAATCAGGGCTACCGTGCCATGTCGGAACGGGCCATGCGATATCTGGCTGCGCCGGCGATCGCGAAATATCTGCCCACCGGCGGAACGTTGCTGGCCGATCGCGAGTTCTCGAGCGATCCCGTGCACATTACCATCGTGGGTGACAAGGACGATCCCGCTGCCCAGGCGCTGTTTCACGCCGCCGCGGCTTATTCATCCGGCTATCTGCGCCTGGAGTGGTGGGACACGCGCGAAGGCCGGCTGCCCAATCCGGATGTGCAATATCCCGAGCTGAAAACGGCAGCCGCGTTCATTTGCACCGGCAATACTTGTTCGTCGCCGATCCACGATGCGGAAGCGGTCCGGGCGAAAGCCGACAAGCTAACGCGCATTGAGGCCGCGAATGAACGCGAATAAACGCGAATCGGATTTGTCTTATCTGCGTGCATTCGCGTTCATCTGCGGCTGAAGCAGTTTTACTAGAACGCGAAGTATCCCAGGTACCCGAGGGCGGTGCCGATCAAGGCGCCCGCCACCACGTCGCTCAGGAAATGCATGCCCAGCAGGATGCGGGACATGGCGATGCTGAGGGCGCAGAAGAACAGCCCGATGGTTAAATCCGGATAGAACAGCGAGAGCGGAACGGCCACCGCGAAAGCCGTCATGGTATGGCCGGAGGGAAAAGAGAATTGATCCGGCGGCAGCAGTGTAGCCCAGCAATGGGGTTCTATCTGACAGGGCCGGCGACGGCCGGTGAAGCGCTTCAGCCAGATGAAAAGCACGATGCTGAGTACGGAAGATAAGCCGGCCGCGCCCAAGGCCGCGAAGCGTTGCTCGCCGCCGAACAACAGGATGGCCAGTCCCATGGCGTACCACAACCAGCCATCGCCGCCGCGCGTGGCACCCAGGACGTAGAAACGCACCCAGCGCGGCGCCACCCAGTTGTTGGCGCGGTGCATGATGCTGTAGTCCCCGCGGGTGATTAGGCCACGCATATTCCTGATTTCATGATACCGCCGCCCAAGTTACATTCTGTTGAAGAAATGATTGCTACATAATTTCCAAAAAATGTTTTTGTCCTTACTTAGGTACTATGACACACTGTACGTTGGACTCCAGGGCCGCCATTTCGTTGCAAAACACCTATTAACGTGAACAAACTTGACTTTGTGTACTTTGAAGCCGGGGGCGGGCACAAAGCCGCGGCGAATGCGCTGAAGTCCGTGATTGAGCAGGAACGGCGGCCCTGGGAAGTCCGGCTGGTTAACCTGCAGGAGATCCTGGATCCGCTCGATGTTTTCCGCAAATACACCGGCATCCGCATGGAGGATGTCTACAACACTCTGCTGAAAAAAGGCTGGACGCTCGGGACTCCGCAACTGACCGTGGCGATGCACGGTTTGATCCGGATGTATCATGGCGGGCAAGTCCGGCTGCTGAAACAATTCTGGAGCGAGGGTGAGCGCGACATTGTTGTTTCGCTGGTTCCGAACTTTAATCGCGCCTTGCGCCAGAGCCTGCCGGAAACGCCGCTGGTAACAATTCTTACCGACCTGGCGGACTATCCGCCGCATTTTTGGATGGAACAACAGCAGCAGCATTTGATTTGCGGGACGACGAAGGCCGTGGAACAGGCTCTGGAGCTGGGCCATGCGCCGGAGCGCGTGTTTCGCGCCTCCGGCATGATCCTGCGGCCGAAGTTTTATGAGCCGGTTACGGCCGATCGAGCCGAGGAGCGGCGCCGGCTGGGCTTGGATCCGGCGCTGCCGACGGGCCTGGTGTTATTTGGCGGTGAAGGATCCAGTGTGATGCTGGATATCGCGAAACGCGTCACTGCGCCGGCGCAGTTTATCTTCATCTGCGGCAAGAATCAGAAACTGGCCGAGCGCCTGCGCGGCTTGAACACGCGCTTTCGAAAACATGTGGAAGGATTCACCAGCGAGATTCCAAATTTCATGCACCTCTCCGATTTCTTTGTGGGCAAGCCGGGTCCGGGAAGCATCAGCGAGGCGCTGCACATGAAGCTGCCTGTTGTTGTGGAACGGAATGCCTGGACGCTGCCGCAGGAACGCTACAACACGGATTGGATCCGCGAAATGCAGGTAGGGGTGGTATTGAAATCGTTTCGCGAGATCGATGGCGGCCTCGGAGAATTGTTAGATCCGGTGAACTTCGCCCGCTTTCGCGCCAACGCGGCCGCTATCAAGAACCGCGCGGTATTCGAGATTCCTGAAATCCTGGGCTCTTTGCTGCCGCGATAAAACCGGCCAGCGCGATTAGTTCACCCGCCAGGAATAGCGGCCAATTGAATGGATTCGGTTGGCCACCCGACGTGGTATTTCGAAAATCCCAAACGAACGCCAGGATCACCACCACGCCGCCCGCGATCATAGCCGTCCACTGCCAGGGCTTGGCCGGCAAGCCCCCATGAAAGAGCGATACCAATCCGCAGGCAATCAGAGTAATGGAGACCAGCACTGGCGTGATCACCGGCCCCACCCACGGCAATGGAATGAGAAACAGAATGTCCCAGGTGAAAAGCGACTGCGGCCAGCCGATCATGAGCCGGAGGAACACATAGAACGAAATGTCCCACAGCCCGAACGCGACGGCAAAAGCCGCCATGCGCTGATTGAAATTCCGTCCGGCCGCACAACCAAACGCGGCCAGCATAATAATGGTGCACGCTTCACGGCCAATCTCGATAGCCAGGCGCCGCGCGTTTTCCGGGCCAGCCGCTTTCAGTTGATCGGGCGAGATGAGTGGAAACAGATCTTGAGGACTGCGGCCGGGATGGATGCGCTGCCGGATAGGATCGTAGATGGCGCGCAGGTAGACGACGACGGCCGCCTCGAGATAGCCGAAGGAAACGCCGAACAGGAGAAGGGCAGCGACCGTGCGGTACATAGACACCATTTTAGTGGCCGCGAATGAACGCGAATGAACGCAAATACTTCAGGCTTCTTATTCGCGTTTATTTGCGTTCATTCGAGGCCGTGACGTACGGGTCCGCCGGCCACGCATGCTTCGGATAGCGCCTGGACAGTTCGCGGCGGACTTGGGGATAGAGGCGCTCCCAGAATCCCGCCAGATCCGAGGTGGTCTGGACTGGGCGCTGATTGGGCGCTAGCAGATGAATTACCAGCGGTACTTTGCCGTTCGCGATTCTTGGTGTCTCGCGCATGCCGAAAAAGTCTTGCAGACGGGAGGCCACCCAGGGCGGCTTCGCGGATTCGTAATGGATCTGCGCCTGACGGCCGCTCGGGAGGCGCATCCGGGCGGGCGCGATGTCATTCAGTAATTTCGGATTGGCGCGCTGTTCCAACATCGCAATCAGGGATGGCGCGGCGCTTCTGAGTTCGGCGAAACTCCTGCGGCCCCGGCACAGTTCAGCGAACGCCGATTCAAGGTCGATCTTCGGAACTGATGCGTGCTCGGAGGCGAAGGAAACTCTGGCCAGAAATTCCTGCAGTTGATCGCCATCGACAAATCTCGAGATCCCCATTTCCAGTGCGCGTTCAGCCAGCAAGGCCGCGGCTTGCTCCGGGTCGGGTGTGCCGCTGCGCGTTTCTTCAATCACCAGGCCGTCATAGAGCAGGTCACTGGTTCCATCCACACGTTCCGCGGCCCGGTTCCATTCCACGCCGGTACGCTCGCGGACCCGTTCGGGAAACAGGTCTACTAGCCATTCCGGTTCGATTGCGCAGTACATCCGAACCAGGGGCAGCGCGTGCTCCTTGCGATCCTCAATGTCCACGGCCACCAGGAAATCCGCGCGGCTCTCACCGGCGAGTACGGCCGAACCTCCCGCGGCCAACAGAACCTGGTTGTCTTTGCGGCGGCGCGCTACGCGATCCGGAAAGGCGGCCAGTATCGACAGCGGCAAAGCATCGGCGGAATGTTTATCCTGCGCGGGAGGCTTGACGATGCGGCGGATCTGAGCGATGTGCTGCCTGGTGCGAGCGTCCCAAACGCCTGCATCCAGCAAACCCAGCAGGTCGCACGAATCGGCGCGAGCGCCAGAACTGAGAAGCCCCGCAGCCGCGCAGCCTTCCTGGCCAGCGCCACGTGACACGGCCTCGAGAACCAGTTTGGTTAATCGCGGATGCAAAGGAAAGCGCGTCAGGGCGCGGGCACTTCCTCTGGTCGCGCCTAAACGTTCCAGTAAATCCTCGGCACGCGAGACGGCGGCTGCGGGCGGAGGGTCCAACCAATGAAGCGATTGGGGATCGGCAATCCCCATGGCTCGCAAGTTGAGGCACATCTCGGAAAGTTCACGCCGCATGATTTCCGGCGTGTCGTGATCGGGGCGGCGTTCAAAATCCTCCTGGGTATAAAGACGGATGACGCGGCCTGGCGCGGTGCGCGCGGCACGGCCGGCCCGCTGCGTGGCGGAGGCCTTGCTCACGCGGCCTATTTCGAGAGTGGGAAGCCCGGTCCACGGCGAATCGCGCGCGATGCGGGCCAAGCCGCTATCGATTACCGCGGTGACCCCTTCGATGGTGATGGAACTTTCGGCGACATTAGTGGAAAGAATTACTTTTCGCTGGCCGGCGGGTGATACGGCACGATCCTGTTCCGCGGGCGTCAGATCGCCGTGCAGCGGCAGAACCAGAAGGTTGTGTTTGGCCGCCAGCGGCTGGCATTCGCGAGCCGCGCGGCGGATTTCGGTTGCTCCTGGAAGAAAGACCAGGATGTCGCCGGGGTGCTTGTGCTCGAAAAAATTCTCCAGCGCGGCGGCTAGTTGCTTCTCAAGCGGCAGCGCTGAATAGGGCTGATGGGTGATGGATAAATCGAAAAGGCGGCCTTCGGAGCGAAGGATGGGACAGCGTGCCAGATATTGAGCGATGGGCGCGGCGGCCAGCGTCGCGGACATAACCACGATCCGCAGATCCGGCCGAACAGTAGTCTGGAGCCTGCGCAGCAAGGCCAGCGCCACATCGCTCTCGAGATGACGCTCGTGAAACTCATCCAGCACTACGGCGTCCACTCCAGCGAGTTTCTGATCTGAGATTAACCTGCGGGTGAGGATGCCTTCGGTCAGGAAACGAAGCCTGGTTTGCGCGCTTGCGACTTCTTCGAAGCGAACCTGATATCCCACGGTCGCCCCCAACCGCTCACCGCGCTCCTGGGCCACTCTGCGGGCGGCCATTCGGGCGGCGATGCGGCGCGGTTCCAGCACCAGCACTTGTCCCGGAACAAGCGATAGCAATTGGGGTGGGACACGCGTGGTTTTACCGGCGCCCGGCGGCGCTTCGATCACCAGGTTGGGCGATTCCCGCAAGGAAGCGGTAATCGCCGGCAGCAGATCGTCGATCGGAAGACGGAACTGATTCAATCGATCCGTCTATTGTTTCTTGGGCGGCGTGGTCTTGCCCGGATCGTCGGTATCGCCGTATTTGATGATCACATCGCTCTTGAACTGCTTGTAGTCCTCGTATTTGACGGTGAGCCGCATGCGTTGCGGGCCGGACTGGAAATTCAAAGTGTCGTTCGCGATGGTGTACGTCGGGAACCAGTACTTGCCGTCAATCTGTTCGCGATAAGTTTCAAACTTCGGATACTGATTGTCTTCGCCCCTCTTGAGCAACCCCACGCCGCGGCCGTAACTTTTCACAATCTGCAGGTCTTTGTCATCCACCCAAACCTGGCCCTCGAAATAGCGCTTACCCTTTTCGAGTTTTTTGGGCTTCACCGCGAACGCGTAGGTGCTGATCTCATCCAATTGCTCGCGGCCGACGTAGCGGATGAAATATTTCGGCAGCTCACTGGTGGTCAGAACGAAGGGCTGCACTTCGCGGAGATCCTGAATGTCGCCAGGGTCGAGCTCGAATGCGGTCAGGGTGCTCATGGGAGCGCGAATCACTTTTTCGGTGCGTTTCCCTTCCGGCGTGAAGACGATATCAGCTACCTCTTCCCACTTACCGGTGGGGTTGCCATCCCGATCGAGCGACAGGACACGCGCAGTCTGGCGGTAAGTGTAGTTTCCACGCGCCTGAGCAAACGCCGCCTCTTTGGCGGCGAATTTGGCGATGATGTCATCGATCTGAGCGGGGGTGGGGTCGGGTCCGGTGGCGGCGAAGGCCGATCCCGCAAGTAAAGCACACGTAGCGGCAAGTCGCATATTACTTCTCCAGTTGACGATTCTCTCTCCTCCTAGTTTAAATCACGGCGCGGATGGCAGTGGGGCAGGATGTCATCCTGCGCACGGTTGTCAACCGCGCCGTTTGCGCCGATTGGCAATCGGCGCGCAGGTTAGCAACCTGCCCCACAGAAGCGCCTACGGTTCAATCCAAATAACCAGCGGCTGCGAGGTCCCCGCGGGGAGGTAAGGCGACAATCGCGGCGTTAGTGAGAGCGGACCTACGGGCAGACCGCTCTCCCGCACGGTCAAGTTGAAGGCCTGCGTCCCTGGCGTCGCCTTCAAGCTTGCCGGCAGTCGCACATCCATTCGAGTTACCCAATCGTTCTCGTGGGCCACGTTGACCACTTCAGCAGAACCGCCGTTAATGACAACATCGAAATCGAAAATCGAAAAGAAGTCGAAATAGTCCTCTGTTCCTATACCAACGCCGTTCAGGTACAAAGAAATCGTCGATCCGGATTTCGCGGGCTGTAAGCAGGAGTTGATGGATCCGTCGGCATTTCGCGCGAGGGCCGGCGGTGGGTAACCCTGGGTACAAGAGGCCGGCGGACTTGCGAATAAATCCGCGAAGAGGGACGGGCTGCTGGATGTTAGAGGAAAAAGTCTAACTGCGGATGGGGCGCCATTGACTTTGATCTGCATCAGGGTGCTCGCTGCTATGGAATCGGTCTCTTGCGATACAGCAGGAACAGCTACATTGATCTGCGATGACGAGACATAGAGCAGCTTGGCGGGAATATCGTCGAACGTGACCGTCACACCCGCGAGTGATGTGGACCCTGCGGCGGGCGCGCTCACTCCTTTTTCCGGACCAAGGCCCGTTCCCAAGAGGGTGAGCAGCTGGTTCGGTGCGATCGGGCCAGCATGCATCGAATCTGCGCTATCCAGGACGCAGCCTAGCTGCGGGCCTGTCGGCGTAGTTGACTCGGAGAACTCAACCGAAGCAAGGTACCCGCCGGGCTGCGGCGCTGGTCCGAGATTGGCCGGAAATAACGGATTGGGCGTGAATGGAATGTCGGCACGAGATGTCGCTCCGCTCATCCATACAGCGCCTTCCGATCCCAGCGCGATTGCGGCGGAACTGACAAGGGAGCCATCCAGAAACTGGACAGAGCGCACAGTTCCGGTAGCCGGATCCAACTGCTGCAGGTAGCCCTCGCTTAGGTTGGTGACGTTATTGGGCAGGCACAGGCTTGGAAAGTTCGCCGGCAATCCAACCATGGCGCTGGTGGCTGCTGATGGGACTGGAACGGGACCATAGAGAATGCCGGCGGCGTACAGGTTCCCCGAGGCATCCAACTGCAGGCCGGATCCGCCGGCGGGAACAGAAAAGAGCAGCTTTGAGCCGGTGGGATCCAGTTTGCTCAGAAAGGGAACGGTCAAGAGATTTGGTGGGGGGCCGTAGTGAACGGGTAATGCGGATAGACGGTCACCCCGGTGACATAAGCGTTGCCGGCGGCATCTACCACCAGGCCTGCATTCGTCATATCGATCGCGTTGGGATCGCCGGACGGAATAAATAGTGAGTCTGCATTCGGGGGATTGAGGCCTGTGGAATAGATCAACTTCGATCCCGTGGGATCAATTTTCGTGACGTACTGACTCGAGCCTGGAAAAACCTCCTGGCAGGGAAGCTCGCAGACGCTATTAAAGTGGAATTGTGTCTGGTAGGCGCCGGGAGTGGTCGGGTAGTCTGACGGAAACCCGGTCAACCCGGAAACGAAGATGTTGCCTGCGGTGTCCAGCGCGATGGAAGTTCCGCCAATTCCGGTGGCCGAAAACAGAATCTTCGGTGTGGTGGGATCGATCTTGATGAGGTAGGGGCTGCTGGTGGTGTCGGAGACATTGTAAGCGTCCGGGGTGGACGGGAACCCTTTCTGGAACGAGTAACCGCTCACCAAAATGTTGCCGTCCGCGGCCATAGCTACTGCCTTTGCGCTACCTTGTGCTCCGAAGATAGTGGAGAGCGTAACGATCCCGCTGGAATTGAGCTTTACCAGGAATGGGCGCGGATCATCGATTCCCGTAGCCGGCGAGGTGAGTGCCCCCCTGGGCGTTAACGGAAAATCGGACGACTGCGTCGTGCCCGCGATGTAAGCGTTGCCGACGGTGTCGATTGCTATGCCGCCGGTGTCTTCGCCCGTGGATCCGCTGATATATGTTTCATACAGGTATTGGGTGCCCTGCGGGTTCAGCTTGACCACCAGAACCCCTTGCCGGTTGGCGAGTGGATCGAGGACGATGTTGCCAGCCACATAGATGTTGCCGGTTGAGTCCGTCGCAATTGCCGAGGGATTGAAAGAGCCTCTGAGGTAAGTGGAACTGGTCAGTTGCGCGCCGGCAAGATACGACGCCGCCAGAAACAACACGCCTGCAAAACGAAAAGTCATCATAATTTCCTTGGAATTCAGATTTGGCAGGACGCGTTGATAGGATTCTAGCAGCTTGCCGCGAATCACACGCCGAATTGCCGCAGGTGATGATCCAAGTGCCGGTAGCCCCAGCGAAGCCACGCCGGCTCCCCCATGTTTCCGAAGATAGGATGCGGGCTCCAGGCGAAGGTTCTCCTGGGATCGGAGAACCGCTCAATGACTGTGACCAGCGCTCTTTTGTCGGGCTCAAACTCCACCGGCGCCGTGCCGCCGATCAATTGATCCATTTCCGGCCTGGTAGGAACTCCCCGGGGCCAGGGGATGGGGGCGTAAAGCGCGACCCATTTCACGATGGTTCGTTGCAGCAGTCCCGATGCCGGACTGACATATTTCTGGCCCATCACCGCCAGAAACGAATCGTTCAAATGGCAGAGCATCTGGTGAGCGGACATGCGTCCCCAGCGGGCCCGCTGCTCCGGCTGGACCTTTGCCAGGCGCTCCAAAGTGGCTTGTTTGTCCTCAGGATTCGCGAGCGTTTTCATGACCCGCGCTTCAGGCGCCTAGAATCTGCTTGGCGATGGTCATTTTCTGCATATTGCTGGTGCCCTCGTAGATGCGGCCGATTTTGGCGTCACGGTAAAGTTTTTCCACCGGATAATCCTTGGTGAATCCCACGCCGCCGAAAATCTCAACTGCTCGCGAAGCCACATTTTCGGCCACCTGGGAAGCAAAGTATTTCGCCATGGCCGCCTCGGTGACAAAAGGCAACCCGGAATCACGCAGGCGCGCGCCGTTATAAACCAGCAGGCGCGAGGCTTCCACATCAGTGGCCATTTCGGCCAACTCGAACTGCACCGCTTGAAAATCGGCGATGGCCTTGCCGAACTGGCGCCGCTCTTTGGCGTAGGCAATGGCGTGATCGAGCGCGCCCTGGGCCAATCCGGTCATCTGCGCGCCGATGGCGATGCGTCCTTCATTGAGCGTTTGAATGGCGATCTTATAGCCCTGGCCGATGTCGCCCAGAACATTTTCGGCCGGAACGCGGCAATCGTCCAGAATCAGCTCGCACGTCGAAGACGCTCGAATCCCGAGCTTGTCTTCTTTTTTCCCGACCTGAAATCCGGGGAAGCTGCGTTCCACCAGGAAACAAGTGATGCCGCGATGGCCAGCATCCGGATTCGCATTGGCGAACAGAAAGTAAATGCCGGCTTCGGCCGCATTGGTGATCCAAAGCTTGCGCCCGGTGATAAGAAAATGGTCGCCGTGGCGCGTGGCCCGGCTGGACATGGCGAAGGCGTCCGATCCGGAGCCGGCTTCCGACAACGCGAATGCAGCCACGGTATCGCGGGCCAGCTTCGGGAAGTAGCGCTTTTTTTGTTCCTCGTTCCCCCAGCGCAGCAGGATGTTATTGGCGATGGTATTCTGCACATCCACGATGACCGCCGCTGAAGGATCTACCGAGGCCAGCGCTTCCACGGCCAGAACGGATTGGAAGAAGTTGCCGCCCTGCCCGCCATGCACTTCCGGAATCTCGATGCCCATCAAACCCAGTTGGAACATTTCCTGGAGCAGGTCTTTCCGGAAAACGCCGGCTTCATCCATGGCGCGGACGTGGGGGCCGATACGCTCGCGCGCGAAGCGGCGAACGGTGGCCTGAAACATTTGTTCTTCCTCGCTCAATATGCTGAGCGGAGGAGTGGCGCCAGATTTCTCTTCGGTAACGGCGGGCATGCCTTCAGTTTACCGCTGTGGCTTGTCACAGCACTGTGGCCGCCGTCCGTAGGGTGTATAATCGCCAGCACGAGAATCTTATGAGAATCTGGCTTGTCGTCACCCTGTTGTGCGTGGCCGTTGCGCTGTACGCCCTGCAGACGTTTCCAAGATGTACCTCTGTGGATCCGGATACCGCTAAGGCGGGGGACGTCGTCAGCTTAAAGGGCGAAAACCTGGGAAAGAAAGTCTCGGGCGATGTTTATCTGACCGACGGATCAAAGGACACCAAAGTCGCCATATCGGACCAGTCCGACACCGAGATCAAGTTCAAGGTGCCGCAGGTAAAGCCCGGCCGTTATCACGTGTCGATTCTGACCGCGAACAAGGCGTCGATCATCGAGCAGCCGGTGGTGCTGACGGTAGAATAACGCGGCTCACTTGGGCGCGAGCAGCATGTAGGTAACGATGGCAATGGCGGAGAGCCGCCGTTGTGCATCCAGAAGATCCACCCGGGCGACGGAGAGTGTCTTGCCGGCGCGCAGGACATAAACTCGCGCGACGACTTTTTTGCCGGCCATGGGGCGCAGATAATTCACCTTCAACTCCGTGGTGGTCATTTCGCGATGGCCCTGGTGGGCATGCACCAAACCATGCCAGGCGGCTTCGTCCGCGATGGCCGCGATGACTCCGCCATGCAGCACACCGTTCCCGTTCAGAAATTCAGCCCGCAGGGGAAAATCGACGGTGACGCCGTCGCGATGTTTTCGAACCACGCGCAGAGCCAGGCTGTCCTCGAAGGGCATGCCGGTATGATAGCGAACCGGGGCCACTGGGGAAAAAATCGCGGGGACACGACTCGGCTGGTTCTACGGTTGAAAAATTCGGACGCTTGCCCGTCATGTCCCCGGATTTTCTTGATGGCTACTCAGCCACGCGTCCAGATCGCTAATTCCATTGCGGATTCGCGCGGCATCCCCGGCCAGCGCGGATTCTTCCAGTGCGCCGCCGATTTCGGTGATTTTGGGGAAGCCATACCCGGCGCCTGATCCGGCCATCTGGTGCCCCAAGGTGCGGACGGTGTCATAATCGCTCTGCTCCAGCGCCGCTTTGAGCTTCCCCACATCAGCCCGGCGCTTTGCGAGGTACGCGGGGATCACTGGCTTGAGCCAGGGTTCCACCTCGATGATGGACGGCAACGCGGGAGCATGCCGTCCGATGGCTTCGAGCAACGCCGTTTTGGTGATGGGCTTGGTCAAATGGTCGGTACAGCCGGCTTCGATGCTGCGATCTCGCGCTTCTTTCAGCGCGTGGGCCGTCAAAGCGAGTATGGGGATCGCGGGCGTGGCGCGCTCTTTTTCGATGGCCCGCACGGCGCGGGTGGCTGCATAGCCGTCCAGCACCGGCATCTCCGCGTCCATCAGGATCAGATCGTAGACGCCGTTCTTGAACTTCTCCACCACTTCCGCGCCATTCGCCACTTCGTCAATCACGCAGCCGGTATCCTTGAGATATCCGCGCACCAGAAAACGATTGTCTTCTGAGTCATCCGCCAGAAGAATCCGCAACGCGCGATTTCCGAGCGCAGGAAGAGCCGGCTTCGGACCCGGGACATTCGAAGCGGCCTCGGCGACGGTGAAGCGCGCCGTGAAGTGCATGGTGCTGCCCTGGCCGGGCGTGCTCTCCGCCCAGATTCGTCCGCCCATCAGCTCCACGAATCTTTTCGAGATCGCCAATCCCAGGCCTGTGCCTCCGTATTTCCGTGTAGTGGACGCGTCCGCTTGGGTGAAGCTCTCGAAGATGGTGGAGACGCGATCGGCCGGAATTCCGATGCCGGTGTCGCGGACTTTGAAATGAAGAGCACCTGGGGCGGGATTCTCCCGGTCCGGTTCCACGCGCGTGGTGATTCCGCCGCGGTCTGTGAATTTAACGGCGTTGCTTAGCAGGTTCAGAATAATCTGGCGCAAGCGGCCCGGGTCGCCCATGAAACGCGGCGGAACATCCGGGCCAATATCCAAATTCAAACACAGGCCTTTGGCGCGAGCGCGAACTCCGATGATCTCGAGCGCATCCTGAACGACATCGGCGAGGTCGAACGCGACGCATTCCAGATCCACTTGGCCGGCTTCGATCTTCGAGAAATCGAGAATATCGTTGATGACGTTCAGCAGATTATCGCCGGCGCGGCGGAAGATGCGCACATACTCACTCTGTTCGTCGTTCAAGGGGGTCTCTGAAAGCAGTTCGGCCACACCCAGCAATGAATTCATGGGCGTCCGTATCTCATGGCTCATGCGGGCGAGAAATTCGCTCTTGGCTTCAGTGGCGCACTTTAGTTCGCGGCTCAGCCGGGCGATTTCATCATGCGCCAGTTTGGTCTCGTGCGCGTACTGCATCAACTGCTGCGTTTGCTCGAACCGGTTCCCTACGCGTTCGATCAGCAGGAGCTTCCGGTCTCCGGCGATTGCGGTCGCCGAGAAGTGCAGATTCTTGCCGTCGGCGCCGGGCTGGGTCCAAAAGTCGGAAGGAAGCGTGGAACAACCCCGAGGGTCGGCCCAAAATTCTTCGGCATCCGGAAGGAAAACATCGAGGAACGGAAATGTTTCTAAAATTGGGCCGGCCGGGAGCCATTCCGGCGGCGAGCTCAACAGCTCGAATCCGTCGGTTGATCGCTCAAACACGACGTATCCGAGTGTGGCAAGAACATCCAACTGCGAGGACGGCCTCATTGGGCGGTAGCCTCGCTTTGAGGATGACCGCTAATCATTGCGGTCCCGAGCGACAGGAACATCTCTTCCACGCCGCTGCCGTCTTTGGCGCTGGTTTCAAAAGTTGGCCATCCGTATTGGGCCACCTGGGCGCTTTGCACTTCCCATTGGTCGCGCAAATCGGCCTTATTAATTACCAGAACGAAGGGCAGCGGCCCCAGCGTCCCGGTGATGCGCTGCTGCAGCTCGGCCGCTTTTTCGAGCGTGGTTGAGCGGCAGCCGTCGGCCACCAGAACGTAGCCGGACGCTCCGCGCAGATGCGATAAATTAAGCGCCGCCAGGTCATCTTCGCCGGCCATATCCCACAACATCAGCGTAAGGGCTTGGCCAACCATGCTCACGTCTTTGCGGTCAATCTTGACGCCGAGCGAGGCCAGGTAGCGGTCATCGAAAATGCTGTGCACGAATTGGCGAACCAGGCTGGTTTTTCCGACGCCGAACTGGCCCACCATACAAATTTTCTTCTTCAGCATAATGCAGACAGCTCCCTTGCGTTTGTGGCGCACGCGCTTCCGCGTGCCGTGTTCGCACTCTTGCGAACACCGGTCCAGTCCTTAGGCCAGGCGTTCACACGATTGTGAACGCGGCACGCACGAGTGCGTGCGCCACAGCCCTTAGGGCGCGCCAATTACGCGAAATGAGGCGCTGCGGCAGAAGAGGCGCTCTTCTTCTTTTACGGCTGTGCATGTCTCACGGTCCTTATCCTCTGGAACGGCGGCCAGGCGGGCGGCGGGCACTCCCAAAGCAATCAGAGCGGCTTCCACGTTGTCAGCGCGGGACCGGGCCAGCAGAGAGTTGAGTTGCTCTGTCCCGGCGGGGTCGTGATTGCCGCGCACCTCCACTCGCAGGTTCTCGCCCAAGGCCGCGCCGGCCCTGATCAGCGAAAGGATCTGGGCCGCTACATCGTCCAGCAGGAAACGTTGTTCCGGTGGAATAGCCGAACTGCCGGTGGGAAAGCGGAACGCGCGTCTCTCCAGCTCCGCCTTCAGCTCCACCAACCGGCGCTGGGCGGCGAATTGAGGCTGCAGCGAGTGGTATTCCTCAAAATGGAAGGTGGCCTTCGCGGCAGAGAGGCCGTCGGCCTGGAGCAGCGCCGCGGGATTGGCGGCCATGGGATCACGCAGCCCCGCGATGTAGTGAGTTCCACCCCGCTTTTCGAAACTGGTCAGTACAATGCCAGGTTCACTGCCCAAGCGATGAGCAAAGTTCGACCAGCGGCGTTCCATGGCCGACGCATAAATCCACCAGCCGACTAGCGCTATGATCAGCAGCGCAGGCACTCCGAAGAGCAGCGCGCCGGCCATCCGCGAGGTGGCTTTTCGTTGATTGGGTTTGCCCTGGCCCACCAGACAAGCTTCGAGACGCGGCCTGAGGCTATCAAACTGGGACGTATCTCCGGTGAACTCGTGCAGCTCGCGCGCCTTTTGCCTTTCGATGACGTCCAGCGTGTCCTGGAACACGCGGCTCAAATTGCGCGGGGGAACACCGCGTACAAATCCGGCCAGGATTGCATCGGGGCCGTAGGTGAGCACCACGGCGATGTCACCCATGCGAACCGTCTCCAGGTTTTCTCCTTCAGTGCCGCTGACTGAATCGTGAACGAAATCCTGGATGGCGGTGAGCATGCCGGAAACCATGTCCGGATCCTTGGCTTCGGCTGTCGACGCGGCGGCATATTGCAGCAGCAAACCGGTTTTGCGATGAATCAGGAACACCTGTTCCACGCGGTACAGCAGGCTGCGCAGCAGAACGATCTCAGCGTAGGGTTTGCCGGTGCGAATGGCCTCCCACCGCCAGCGCACGCTGCGCCACGAGAAGCGTTGTTCCAGCGTCTGGCTGAGCGATTGCAGCATTCCGTCCAATTCGGATGTGATGGCCCTGCGGATGGCTTTGCCGAAAATCGGAAAGAGCGCGTCGGCCAGCATGCGTGGATTGGATTGTACGGAAAGCTGCAGCGCTTCCTCCAACAATGGTTGCAGTGCGCGGCGGAGTTTGGCGTCGGAGCGCAGCCGGACGGCGTCCGCCAATACACTGGCGATATCTTCGGCGCGCCGCGCTGGATTATCCAGGCGCTGGCGCATGGTCTCCCAAGCTTCGCGATCGGCGCCCAGCAGGATGGCGCGCAGCTCCGCCAGCGGCTGATCGTCCGCAATTGGGCGCTTGGCTGCACCGTCGGTGGGCATGATTCAGAGGAAGGAGACTAGTCGGCGCCCGAAACCTTGAACTGATCGGTCAGCCGCAGCGATACCTCGGAGAACAGGCTGGCCAGGGCGGCGCGATCGGTCTTGGCGTGTTGCAGCTCCTGAGAGCGGCGTTCGAGCAATGCCACCAGCTCCTCACCTTTGCTTCGGATGGCGTCGGTCAGTTCCTTGGATTGCTGCAGCAGATCGTTGCGGATCTCCCGCTTGGCTTGGGCTTCCTGGTTTTCCACTTCGCCGATTTTCTTGAAGAGCGACGAAGAGTGCATGGCCAGATCCGCCGACAGCCGGGCGTGGCTTTCGCCGCGCTCATCGCGTTCGATGTTAAGCCGGCCTTCCAGCGCGTTCAATTCTTTATGGACGAACGCCTCCAGCGCTTCCAGATGACGCCGGGTGGCATCGCGAATATCCAGCGATTCTTTCCGAAGCGTTTCTTCCAGGCGCGCGAAGCGCTGTTCGTAGTCCCGCATGTGGGTTCCGAAAATGATGTCCCGGATTTTGTCGATACTGCCCGGGGCGGTATCGTGAGCAGCGGGTTCGGCATGCGATTCTGGTGGCATTTCCGTGGGAAGATACGAATTTCCTTCGATGCCGTCGTTTGAAGAGCTTGGGTTCATATGATTTTCCTGTCTCTGGAGCGTCGCTAAAGATACTTGATGAGGATCACTTCGTTGCCCTTCGCGCTGTAGATCAGCTCGTCGGCAAAACTCTGGGTAAGCAGCAACCCGAATCCGCCGGGCCGCGTTCCCGCTTGCTCGCGCAACTCTACGTGATGTATTGGATCGTTCTCGGCGTTGGCGATGGCGGCGTGGGCCAGATTTTCCATGGAGAAGCCCTGGCCGGGGTCCCGAATATAGTAGACGATGCAGCGGGCCGTTCGAATGTAACTCAGATCGACGATCTTGTCCGGGTCCAGACGGCCGCCATGCTCGATGGCGTTCATGAGCAACTCGCGGAAGGCGATGGCGATCTGTTCGCGTTCTTCCGGCTGCAGGTCGCTCGGAAGCTCGCGCATGAACTGGGTGAGGCGTTCCACGGTGGTGAGCTTGCAGCGGATTTCGAGCGATATCCAATTGGGCTTGTCGGAAACCACCCGAATATCGTCCTGGTCTACGGTTGTCGACAGTGCACTCTGCAGCGTAACGATTAACGTATCCCGGTCAAACGGCTTGGCGATGTAAGCGGTGGCCTGGTGACGCAGCGATTCCAGGATGTGCGCGGACGTATTCTTGACGGTCATCACTACGATCCGGGCGTCGGGATAACGATTGCGAATATGGCTGAGCAGGGTGAGCCCATCCATGCCGGGCATCAGGATGTCGGACAGCACCAGGTCGAAGGAGCGGGTTTCGAGAAGCGCGAGAGCTTCGTCGCCATTTTCCGCGCGGTCCAGCTCCCAGCCTTTGCCGGCGAGCATGGCGCCGATCAGTTCGTGAATGGAAGGATCGTCGTCGACAACTAGAAGCGTTCGCGGAGAGGCGGGCATGGAGTACATAGATAGAATACATAAATCCAGCCCGGGCGGAAGAAGGAGGGCTAATCATTTCCTAGACAATGCGAACTGGATTGTGCTAAGTTACGACTAACCGCGCCCTTCTGCCCTCAGGGAGGAGTTCATGTTTCGCCCCTTAGTGTTTTTCGTGGCCATTTTTGCGTGCGCGGCGGCAAATCCTGTTCCAGCCGGATTTCTCAACCGTCCGTTGGCCTTTGAAGCGAATCGCGGACAGGCCGCGCCGGCGGTTCGATTTTTGGCTAGCGGCAACTCGCGGGACTATTTGCTCGGCGCGTCCGGAGTGACGGTGCAAGGCGCCACGCTGCGCTTTTCCGGTGCGAATAGGGAACTGAGCGCATGGGGGGGTGATCCACTGGCGGAACGGCACAACTATTTCCACGGCCCGGTGAGCCAGACGGACATTCCAACTTATCGGCGGGTGCGTTATTCCAGTGTGTACCCAGGCATCGACAGCGTGTTTTATGGCGATCAAAAGGGTCTCGAATTCGATTTTGAAATTGCCGCTGGCGCTGATGCAAACAAAATCCGGCTGCGCTGGAGCGACGCCCAGAGCGTGCGTCTGGACGCCAACGGCGAAATTGTGATCGAGACCGTTTCAGGCGAGCTACGGCAGTGCAAGCCTACTATTTATCAGGAACGCGGGGGACGGCGGATTTTAGTCGCCGGAAGTTATCGGCTGGCCGCGGATGGCGAGATTCGATTTTCGCTCGGCCGTTATGATCGAACGCTGCCGCTGGTTATTGATCCGGTGCTTTTTTCGTTGGATCAAAGCCTGATTTCCGTCGCCGCGATGGCCGCCGATCCGGCCGGGAACTTGTATCTCACCGGCCAGACGTCGGCATCGGTTCTTCCCACCGCAGTGGGAACGGTGCAGCCGGCCTATGGCGGAGGAACTTGCGTAGCCTTGAGCATCGGCCCCGGCGGCCCCATCGACTACCCGTGCACGGACGCGTTCGTCATAAAGCTTAACTCGACGGGGCAGATCGCATACGCCACCTACCTTGGGGGCAGCGGCCTTGACAGCGCAAATGCAATCGCGGTGGATTCGGCGGGTAACGCGTACATTGCCGGCATAACTTCCTCGAACAATTTCCTGACAACGCCAAATGCGGCGTTCCCGAAGCCGGCCGGGAACGACGGCTTCGTCACCAAGCGCAACCCGTCCGGCAGCCAGCTTGTATATTCCACTTATGTCCCCGCGATGCCTGTGTCCGGAATTGCCGTAGACGGTGAGGGAAATGCCTATTTCGCCGGAACGGCCACTTCTTTTCCGGTTACCGCGGGAGCTTTTCAAACGTCGAATTCGAACCCGGTGAGCTCCGGTGTCGTGGTGAAATTCAGCGCGGATGGTTCGCTCGCGTACGGTGCTTATCTGAGTGGCGGCGGCACGCAAAATGTCGGAGATACAGCCAATGCTATCGCTGTGGATGCCGCGGGAGACGCTTATGTCACCGGCTTTTCCGCGTCGGCGAGTTTTCCCACCACGGCCGGAGCGTACCTCACCAAACTGCCGTCGGCGACCGGTATCTACGTCACGAAAATAGCTCCATCGGGCGCCAGCCTGATTTATTCCACTTTTATTGGCCCCAGCGGCACCAGCTCAGGCGAGGGTTTACAAGTAAGTGGAAACGGCGGCTTGGCAATCAGAGTCGATTCACAAGGGGACGCTATCGTGCTCGGCGCCACTTTATCCAATGTTTTCCCGGTGACCGCAGGCGCTTTCCAGCCAATCGGCCCCTCTGCCCCTTGGGTCCCCGGCGGAGGTGGTTTGAACACGTTGTCGAAGTTGAATGCAGCCGGCTCGGCGTTGGTTTATTCCACCTACATGGCCGGCGGCGGATCGCTGGATATCGACAGCGCCGGAAATGCTTATGTGGCCGGCGCGGCAACTTACGGATTTCCTACCACAGCGGGCGCTTATCAGGCATGCAATCACGGAGGGTCAAGCGATATTTTCGCAGCGGAGTTTGCACCGGGTGGATCGGTTGTCGGAGCCACGTATCTGGGAGGATCCGGAGCAGATGCAGCGAACGCGATTGTTGCCCGGGGTGACGGGTCTGTGGACATTGCAGGTACGACCAATTCCTACGATTTTCCGGGCGTCATCGACTTCTTTCCGGCTCCCACCCAGGCCTTGGTCGCCAATATCGTCATCAATAATCCGAATCAATCCGACGGTGCCTGTCTCGCCTTTACGTTTCAAAACGCCGCGAGTTACGCCGAGGGCACGGTCGCGCCTGGCGAAGTGATCACCTTGCGTGGCAAAGGGATTGGCCCGGCGACCGGCGTGAACGCTAAGGCTGGGCAGAACGGTTTTCCCACTGAACTCGCCGGCGTGCAGGTATTGATCGGAAACCAAGCGGCCCCGTTGCTCTATGTTCAGTCCGAGCAGATCAACGCGGTGGTCCCATGGGAGGCCGGGGAGAACTCGTTCAATCCGGGCACGTCGATTCAAGTGAAATATAACGGCCCTTCTGCGAGCAATGGTGTGAATCTCACCCAGGTGGTGCCTGGAATCTTCCTGGCCAACGCTACCACACAGCTAGCCGCGGTGACCAATGAGGACGGCACGCGGAACTCACCAACGAATCCCGCCAAGTTGGGAAGCGTGGTGACATTGTACGGCACCGGAGGTGGACCATTGAATCCGCCGGGAGCGGACGGAGCCATTTGGCCTTTGAGTCCGCATTCGCAGTTCCCGGTGCCAGTTACCGCGCAGATCAACTATGTCAACGCCACTGTGACTTACGCCGGTTCGGCTCCTGGACTGGTTTCGGGAATTTTCCAGATCAATGTGCAGATACCGGACTTGTTTTCTCCTCCACCTACTGTTCCGATAACGATTACCATCGGCGGGGTAAGCACTCCGCCTGCGATTCTGGCGGTGCAATAAATTTATGATGCGTACTTTCACACTTTTTCTGATTGCTGTTTCCGCGTTTGCCGCTGGCCGCGAAATTCCTGCCAGTTTGGCGAACCGCGCTCTAGCTTTTGAGCCGAATCGCGGACAAGCCGCGCCGACGGTTCGATTTTTGGCTCGCGGCAACTCCCGCGACTATCTGCTCAGCGCCTCCGGAGTGACGGTGCAAGGAGCTACGCTTCACTTTTCCGGCGCGAATGCCCAACCGAATGCGTTCGGGGTTGATCCGCTGGCCGAACGGCACAACTATTTCCACGGCGGAATTAGCCAAACGGATATTCCAACATATCGGAGGGTTCGTTATTCCAGTTTGTACACGGGCATCGACTGCGTGTTCTATGGCGATCAAAAGGGTCTCGAATTCGATTTCGAAGTGGCTCGCGGCGCTGACCCGGCGAAGATCCGGCTGCGCTGGATCGACGCCCAGAGCGTACGTCTGGACTCGAACGGCGAAATTGTGATTGAGACGGTGTCAGGCGAGCTGCGGCAGCGCGCTCCCACGGTATATCAGGAACGGAACGGACGGCGCATTTCGATCGCTGGTGGATATCGCATGGACGCGAACGGCGAGATTCGATTTTCACTCGGCCGCTATGATCGGGCCCTACCGCTCGTGATTGACCCCGTGATATTCGCGCTTGATCAAAACCTGATCACCGTAAACGCGATGGCGGGCGATTCGTCGGGGAACCTGTATCTCACTGGCCAGACCGGGTCGTCAGTTCTTCCCACCACAGTGGGAGCGGTGCAGCCGGCCTATGCCGGAGGGACTTGCGTGGCTACCAGCATTGGCCCCAGTGGGTCGAGCGACTTCTCGTGTCCCGATGCCTTCGTTATTAAGCTCGACGCCACCGGACAAATCGCCTACGCCACTTACTTGGGCGGAGACGGCTACGACGGCGGAGCCGTTATTGCGGCGGATTCTTCGGGCAACGCTTATGTGGGTGGGTTCACTTTTGCGGGCACCACCGCGAACAATTTCCCGACCACGGCCAACGCCGTTTTTCCCAAGGCATCCACGAATCCGGGTGGCGACGGTTTCCTCACCAAGCTCAACCCGACGGGAAGCCAGCTCGTATACTCCACTTATGTTCCCGCGTTGCCCATTGCAGGAATTGCCGCGGATGGCCAAGGAAACTCTTATTTCGTAGGCTCGGTCAATCCCGGTGTTTCTTTTCCGGTCACCGCCGGAGCTTTCCAAACCACGAGATCGAGCGCTAATAACGCTCAGACGGGCGTGGTCGGGAAACTAAACCCGGCCGGTTCCGCGCTGGTATACGCTACTTACCTTGGCGGCAGCGGCGCACAAGAAATGGGTGACCGCGCCATTGCAATCGCGGTCGACGCTTCAGCAGATGCTTACGTAACCGGCTTCACCAGTTCGACAAATTTTCCTACCACGCCTGGCGCATATCTAACGACGCTGCCCACACTGGGCGGGATTTACGTTACCAAGATCGCGCCTACGGGAGCCAGCCTGATCTATTCCACCTTCTTGGGCCCAGACGAGGTTTCGGACAACGGCATAGTATCGCCCGGAGACCAGGGCATGGTGATCAGGGTGGACTCCCAAGGGAACGCCATCGTGCTTGCGGCCACCGTATCCCCAGAGTTCCCTGTAACCGCGGGCGCTTTTCAGTCCACCGGTCCGTCCGCCGCGTGGGCATCACCGGCGGGAGCGGGCCAAACCGCGCTGGCGAAGCTGAATCCCGCAGGCTCAGCGCTGGTTTATTCCACCTATATTACCGGCGGTAATTCGCTCGACATCGATAGCGCGGGCAACGCATATGTCGTGGGCACGGCTTCTTACGGATTTCCGACTACGGCTGGTGCGTATCAAGCTTGTAGCCACGGCGGGTCGAGCGACGTTTTCGCGACGGAGTTCGGGCCGGACGGAACGCTTCTTGGAGCAACTTATCTGGGAGGGTCCGGCGCTGATGGCGCGTCCGGCATCGTGGCTGTAGGCGCGGGATCTGTCGACATTGCCGGCAGCACGAATTCTCCGGATTTCCCAACTGTGACCGGGAACCCAATTCCCAACCTGGCATTCGTAGCTAATATCCTCATCAACAATCCGAATCAGACAGATGGTCCGTGTCTCGCGTATTCCATTCAGAACGCCGCGAGCTTTAACGAGGGTGCGATTGCGCCTGGTGAAGTTGTCACGTTACGCGGCAAAGGCATTGGCCCCCAGCAGGGCGTGATCCTCGACCCCGGGCTCAACCCATTTCCAACGCAACTCGCGGGCGTGCAGGTATTTTTCAATAATTTACCCGCCCCGCTGCTGTACGTGCAGTCTGAGCAGATCAATGCGGTGGTGCCTTGGGGAGCCGGCAATGCCTCGTTCAATCCGGGTGTATCGGTTGAAGTGAAATATAACGGTGCAACCGTCAGTGGCGCTGTTTTGTTGACTCAAACCGCGCCCGGAATTTTCCTGGCGAACGTTGCAACCGGGCTAGGCGCCATAACGAACGCCGACGGCACTCCCAACTCCACTTCCAATCCCGCTAAGGTGGGGACGGTGATTACGTTCTACGGAACGGGAGGCGGGCCGCTGAATCCCGCGGGCGGCGACGGAGAAGTTTGGCCGCTGAGTCCGCTGGCGAACCTCACGCTGCCGCCGAGCGTGCAGATAAACGGCGTCAACGCCACGGTGACATACGCCGGTTCGGCGCCATTGTCTGTTTCCGGAGTTTTCCAGATCAACGTGATGATACCGGACCTTTCTTCGCCACCGCCTACGGTTCCCGTAACGATTACGATCGGCGGGGTAACCAGTCCGCCCGTGATTCTGGCAGTGCAACAATAGCTGTGCGGGCGGAGGAGCGCTTTTTTGAGCGCTCCAACTCTTGGCTGACCCACCGGTCGCTTACGTTATACCGAGCCGCGACCAGTGAGGGATTCGCATGGGCCTGCGGCCCACCAAAAGGTGACGAAGACGCCATGTGGCAAATTCGGTTGGCAGGCGGAAGCGCCTGCCGCACGTTGGCCCCAGTGGGGCAGGCGCTTTCGCCTGCCAACCCGCGTCATCAACGGAGTTGGTGCTACTGATCGAAGGAAGCATCGAAGGCGATCATCCGCCCAGCCAAGACGATTCCAGCCCAAAGGACGAGCGAGATCACCGCAGCGAGTCTAGCTTGCCGCGTGATACCCGCATCCAACTTTTCGGGATGCTGGTAGACGCTCCGGCGAAAAACCAGCGCATGCACTCCAACCAGAGCAAGCAGCACCATTTTGACCCAGAAAGATGGGCTTTGGTATAGACGTATGGGTTCCGCCCACATCAGCAGAAGCCCGGTGACCACTATTACGACGAATCCGATACGTTTCCACGGCAGCGCCATATACCAGACGTCGGAAACGCTGCGGTTCTTGAGTGCCCAACCTAGCAATCGCAGATCTGTAACCAGAAGCATGCCGCCAAAAACGGCAATGGACCACAGGTGCAGCCCGCCGATGACGGGATACGGTAATCCGCCCTCGCGAATGGCTACGCTGAGGTTCGTATTCTGAATCCACTCGAGCAGGGAGGGGGTGGTCATGGCCGGTTTCAGATGAATGCAATCATGCGGCCGCCTGCTACCACCGCGGACCAAAGCACCAAAGACATAGCAGCAGCGAGTTTCGCTAACAACGGCGGGGCGTTCGGGTGGACTGCCCGGCGGTGCAGCGTAAAATGGAACAGCAACGCCAACGCCAGGCACGCCATCTTAAATTGAAACGCAGGATTGTTGGGATATCCCACTGCATCTGTCGAAAACATGAGCGGGCCGGTGATCAGCATGACGGCGATGCCGGCCAGCGTCCAAGGCGCGAGTGCGCGGGCGAGTTCGGCCGCTCCGGCGTGCCCTTTCCCGAAGCCAAGCAGGCGAAAATCTACGATGGCGATAGTTCCGATGGACATCGCAAAGCCGATGAAATGCAAGCTCTGCACGGCTGGAAAAACCCATTCGGCGCTGTTCATGGCGCGCGGAATGGCACTGTTGGCCAGCCATTGGAAGAAGCCGTTCAGCATAGAAAACCCACTCAAGTCTAGCGCATTGGATGGTGATGGGAGAGAGAGCGTTCCAGTTCTGTTATACTCGTCCGAGATCCCTCATTATCTATGTCGGAGTTTCGCTTAGGGGATGTAATCGACGATCACTGCATTAAGTGCCGCCGCATTACCAACCATTCCATCGTTTCGATTGTGACCGCGAAGCCGGCCAAGGTTCGCTGCCGCACTTGTTATCACGATCACGACTATCGCAACGAAGAGGCGCCGCCGTCCAAGAAGGACCTCAAGAAAGCGGAGCTGTTTAAGGAAGTTCTGGCCGCCGCTGTTCCCGGGCCGGTGGCCGTGCCTGAGGCCGAGCCTGAGGCCGAGCCCGAGCCCGAGCCGGAACCCGTCGAGAAGCCCAAGAAGGCGAAAGCGCGCGGCAAAAAAGCTTGAGCTCCTGGAACGCGGAGCAATACGAGGGCCGGCATTCCTACGTTTGGAAGTGGGGAGGCAATGTTATCGAGTTGCTTCAGCCGCGTGAAGGCGAGCGCGTGCTGGATCTCGGCTGCGGCACCGGACAATTGGCTGCCGAGATAGCCGCGAAGGGCGCGCAGGTGGTGGGGCTGGACAGTTCTCCCGAAATGTTAGGCCAGGCGCGGCAAAACTATCCGCATCTTAAATTCGTCCTGGCCGATGCCACTGACTTCCGGTTCGAGGAACCATTCGATGCCGTGTTCTCGAACGCCGCTCTGCATTGGGTTCAAGATGCCGAAGCTTCGGTGAAGTGCATCGCCGCTGCGCTTCGGCCCGGCGGCCGCTTCGTCGCCGAATTCGGGGGGCAGGGCAATATCGCGGAAATATTGGCGGCACTTCGCGCCGTCTTTGGCGCGGCAGCGGAGCAGCTCTGCCCGTGGCGGTTCCGGGGAATCGGCGAATACGCAACTGTGCTCGAAAGGCACGGCCTCGAAGTTCAGCAAGCCAGCCTTTTCGACCGGCCCACGCCGGTGGAAGGGGAACGCGGGATGGAAGACTGGATCGGGATGTTTTGCGGCAGCTATCTGCGCGATCTGAACGCTAATGCCGCCAAGCAGAAGATCCAGGAACTGGTGGAGTACTTGCGTCCGAAGCTTTATCACGAGGGCGTCTGGACGCTGGATTACCGGCGATTGCGGGTGTTTGCGGTGAAGACCCCCTTGGCAGGCGAAAATTCGCCTAAACCGCTCGCTTCGCGCGCGCGGTGAAAAAATCAGAGGCACTGGTCGCTCGCGGCTCGGACAGAGGGCGTTACCGAGCCGCGACCGTGAGGGAGCCGGTGCCTTAGCGATTTTTTCAAAGTAGTTGGCATGGGCCGGCGGCCCATCAACCGACACAACCCCATGCGTTCACACGAGTGTGAACGCGGCACGCATGAGTGCGCGCGCCACAACGTCTTTAGCCTTTTCGCAGCTCGTCGTTCAAATCTTTTAAAACCTGGTCGCGCTCGCCGGCAGTCAAATCGCGCTCCAAGCGGCGCAGGGCAACACCAACGATATCGCGATGGTGGAGTTTCGAACCCACTCCTTCCGCCTCGCTCATGCGCCGCCACAACTCATGCAGGCGGTCCACATCTTCCGGCCACAGGCGCGGTGGATGGGGACCCAGGTTGACATACATGGACGGCCGGCCCGGGCTGATCACTTCGAGTGAAAACGCGTGGCGGGGTTCCGGCAAATTTTCCCAGGCCTGGCCAATGCGATGCGCCAATTCCTCGGACGTCATGCGTGGCGATACGCCAGTCACCAGACGCGAAACTTTGAGCTTAGCCGCCGATTGCACCATGGCGTCGAACGGATTCACCGCCGGGACCTCCAGCAGCTCCACCGGCTTACCCTCTTTCTCGGCGATCTCCACCACGTGGCTGAATAACTCCCGCTCGTAATCGCTAAAAATCTGGTCGTCCGAGAGATCGTATTCGCCGGCGCCGGTGGATATGGTGCGCACGGTCATCACCACAATATCGTGCCGCCGCAGATTGGTCTTCTGCAGAACGATGCGCAGATGCTCCATGTTGTGGTAATCGCGCACTGCGACCAAAATGCATCCGGGCCGCGCGTGCAAGGTGGAAGTGGCCTGGGGCTGGTGCTCCAGATTGAATTCTTCGAGCGGCTTCTTTTCCAGATGCTGCAGAGCCCGCTTCCTGGAATTGACGCGTTCCGAGATGGTGAAAACAACGAAAACAACCAGCGTGAATCCCACGCCGTATTTGGTGGCGTACTCCTTGGAAAACAAATTCGCAACGGCGACGAAGCCCAGGATCAACGTGGTGACCCCCAGGCCGACGGGGATCTCCACTCGGCCCAGCCGGATGTTGAATGGGAATTTATACTCCTGATCGTGACGCTGATAGCGCAGCACCAGCACGCCCAGCGATTTCAGAAAAAAGCTCCACACCACGCCGAACGCATACGCTTCACCCAGCAGGTAGACGTCGCCGCGGCTGGCTACGATGGTGGCGAGCTGCAGCAGCGCGATGGTATTGACCATGCGGTGGGTGGTGCCAAAACGTTTGTGGGGCTTGCGGAACCAATCCAGCAGGACGCCGTCTTCGGCCACGCGATTGAGAACGCCGTTGGCGCCGATAATCGAGGTGTTCACGGCGCCCGAAAGAATCAGGACGCCCACAATCACCACGAAGACGTGAAATACCAGCCGCAACAGTTCCGGCCCGGCCAGCTGCATGGCCAGTCCGCCCAGCAGATTATCGGCGTACTTATTGCGAATATCTTCGGGGCTGATGATCATCCCCGCGAACACCGTGATCACGCCGGTGCAGATCACCGCGTACCAACAGACGATGTTGGCGGTAATGCGCAGGTTCTTCAACTTGGGATAGGCAATCTCGCGATAGACCTGGGCCAGCGTTTCGAATCCGCTCATGGAGAGCAGCGAGTGACCAAAAGCGATGATCAAGGCCACAATCGGAATGGACGGCCAGATGGTGCCTTTGAACCAACCGAGCGCCGTGGGACCGAATTCGAGATTGCGCGGCAGCGGCGCGGGAGGGAAATGCACATGGCCGCGGAGGAAAATTGTGAGCGGACACCAGATCACCAGCGCCACCACCATGATGGTGGTGATCTGCATGATGCGCAAAGCCTTGCCGCTGGATTCGTGAATGCCCTTGATGTTCTGCCACCAGAAGTACAGCGTTACCAGCACGGCGAAAAAGGCGGCAAAATAGTTCACGTTGAACGGAAACGATTGCCCCAGGAGCCTGGCGATTTCATCCAGCAGATGCCCCAGATAAGCCCCGGCGCTGACCACGCTGATAGGCCCGGTAAGAATGTAATCGAATATTAGCGATGAGACGGAGAGGCGCGCCATGAAAGGCCCCATGCTGTCTTTCACCACGATGTACACGCCGCCGCGCACGAACATGCTGCAGCTTTCCATGTACACGGATCGCACCGCGAAGCTGAACAGCATAACCGCCAGCACGAACCACGGCGCCGCTGGACCAACTGCGACCACCGCAATACCGCCGGCGTAAAAGGCGGAAGAGGCGAGATCGGAAAGAACGATGGATGCCCCGCGCCAGAAGCTGATGAAGGACAACGCTACGGTGGTCGCCACCACGACTTTGGCTGTAGTCGTGGTGGGTTTGCTAACTTCCGATGCCATCGGCGGGACGAAGTCCCATGCTCCAGTCTACTTGGGCCACGTTTCTATCCTACGATGATCACATGGGTCCTGGCACGGCCATCCAGATTGCAGCCCGGCTTCGACAGCACGGCTTCGAGGCGTGGCTGGTGGGCGGTTCGGTGCGTGACCTGGTCTTGGGGCGTGAACCGCAGGACTACGACATCTCCACCGACGCACGGCCGGATCAGTTGCTCAGCATCTTTCCCTGGGCGCAATTGGTGGGCGCGCAATTCGGCGTGGTGCTGGTGGAAGGTGTTGAGGTAGCGACATTCCGCAGCGACCATTCCTATCAGGATGGCCGGCACCCAACCGAGGTGACCTTCGAGACCGACGCCCGGCAGGATGTCTTGCGCCGAGATTTCACCATCAACGCGCTGCTGCTGGATCCCTCTTCGCCGGCTTCCGAGGTGGTGGATTACGTCGGCGGCCTGGCCGACCTGCGCGATCACATGATCCGGGCCATCGGCGATCCCGAGCAACGCTTCGAGGAAGACCACTTGCGCATGCTGCGCGCCGTCCGGTTCGCCGCGCGATTCGGCTTTGAGATCGAGCCAGGCACACTAGCCGCCATCCAAAAGCTGCATCAGCGGATCACGCGCGTTTCGCCGGAACGAATTCGCGATGAGCTGGTCCGGATTCTCACGGAAGGCGCGCCGCGCCGCGGTTTTGAACTGTTGAACGTATCCGGATTGCTGGGCGACATTCTTCCTGAAGTGGCCGCCATGAAAGGCGTGGAGCAGCCACCCCAATTTCACCCGGAGGGTGACGTATGGACTCACACGCTAATAATGCTGGAGGGTCTCCAGCAGCCCACCCCGACGCTGGCCCTTGGTGTACTGCTGCACGATGTTGGCAAGCCTGGAACTTTTCACATTGCCGAGCGCATTCGCTTTGACGGCCATGTGGAACTTGGGGAGAGCATCGCGCGCGACATACTGACGCGGCTGCGATTTTCGAATGCGGACATCGATCAGGTGATCGCGCTCATCGCGAATCACATGCGCTTCAGCCATGTCACCGAAATGCGCGATAGCAAACTGAAGCGCATGTTGCGCATGGACCGGTTCCAGGAACACCTGGAGCTGCATCGCCTGGATTGCGCATCCAGCCACGGGCACCTGGAGAACTACCAGTTCGCCAAAGCAAAGCTGGAGGAATCGCCGCCGGAAGTGTTGCGCCCGCCGCGGCTGCTGTCAGGCGACGATCTGAAAGCCGCGGGATACCGGCCAGGCCCGGCTTTCGCGCGCATGCTGGAAGCGGTGGAAGACGCGCAGTTGGAGTCGAGGATTCACTCGAAGGAAGAGGCTCTGGAACTTGTTTACTCAACGTTCGGGCCGCCGGTTGTACAATAAGAATCGAGCCCGCGTCGTGAGAGGTGTGAGTGTCGCCTTATGACCAAGCGGCTCGTTCTTTCCTTATTCCTGATTTTTTCTTCAGCCTGTTTGAGCGCGGATTCGTCCAACGCTCCCGCCCTGCAGTGGTACAAGACGGTGAGCGGATCGGGCACCAGCAGCGTTGCCGCCGCCGAGAGCGACGGGCACGGGAACTTCTACATCGCCGGCAGCACAACGTCGCTGGATTTTCCCACCAAGGCCGCCGCTCAGCCGAATGCCGGTTCGTCACCCATCACGCGCATCAATGCCAGCTCCGGAGCGTCACAGAAAATCTATTCGCCGGTGTTGGCCGCTGCGACTAGCATTACTGTGGATCCCAGCAATCCTCAAACTGTTTATGCCGCTGCGACGCCCACGCTCTTGCGCAGCTCGGATGGAGGAATGACATGGGAAGCGCTAGCGGGCTTTCCTTCGGTCACCAATCTTGATTCAGTGGCCGTGGATCCTACCAACAGCAATATCCTCTACGCAGCAACCCAACCGCTGGGCGTGCTGAAAAGCACCGACGGCGGCGTGACATGGGCAGGCGCCAATAACGGCATTCCAACGTTCTCCCAGGAAATTGTGACCGTCTACGGTTTTGTGGGAAGCGCTACGGCGAGAGACGCTTACCAGATCTGGGTTGACCCGCAATCTCCAGGCCTGTTGTTTGTATCCACCTCAACGAACGCCTTGATGCGGAGCACCGACGGCGGTGCGAGCTGGAGCGCTGTCACTCTTCCTGCGCAAAATTGGGGAAAACTGGTTTCCGATCCGTTTCCTACGGGAACCATTTACGCGCCCGCGTCCGGTTCGTTTTACAAGAGCACGGATGACGGCCAGACCTGGACCGCACTGGGCGCCTTGCCGGACGCGTCTCTCGCGACGGTGATCGCCGTGGATCCATCCCACCAGGGCACATTGTACGGAGGCTCCAATACGGGCCTGTTTGAAAGCACGGATTCCGGAAAGACCTGGACTCAGAAAATCGCGGGGAACACAAGCCTGATCGCATCCGGTCCGCAAAATGGATTAATATTCGCCGAAGTAGCGGGGCCTGGAATCGTGGCGAGCACGAACGGGTTCAGCACTTACAAGTCCATCTCGCCCCTGAACACACCGACGCAGCTGGTAGCAGCGGGATCGTACCTTTTTGCCGTCGCACCCCCCACCACCGATGTTTTCGTAACGAAGCTCGATCAAAATGGGGACATCGTATACTCGACGTACTTCGGCGGCTCGGGCTCCGATGGCGCATCCGCCATGGCGCTCGGAAACGACGGCAGCGTCTACGTAACCGGCGCCACGAACTCGACGGATTTCCCCGTCACCAAGGGCGCGTACGCCACCAGCGGGGCCAGTTTTGTCTTCAAATTGAATCCTGATGGATCGCTGGCGTGGTCCACTTATTTCGCCGACGTTGAGTCCGTGCCTTACTCGATCGCCGTTGACGCCATGGGTAATCCGCATGTTGGCGGTCAAACTTCCGGCGACCTGCCAACTTCGCCAGGCGCTTACCAAACGCAATTTGCACCAACCACCTGCTCACCCGGAAATGTTGGTCCTTGCTTCGAAAATGCCTCGGCGTTTCTGGCGAAGTTTAACGCGCAGGGTTCCGCGCTAGTTTTCTCAACTTACATCTCCCATAATCAGCAGCAACAGAATGTTCAAGCAGTAAACGCCATCGCACTGGCTCCGAACGGCAACATCTACTTCGCCTATAACGGGATCGACAGCCCCGTTCCCAGCGCCCCTGGGGTTTATCTGATGAACGCTACGGGAAGCGCGCTGATCGGATCCAACACCAGCGAACAAGTGGCATTCAGCTCGATTGCGCTGGGTCAGGACGGCAACTTATACGGCACTGGAAGCACCAGCGCCAGCTTCCGTGGAACTCCTGGCGCTTTCCAGCCACTCCCGCGCCCGAATGGCGCGGGTTCCAATGCGTTCGTGCTGAAGTTCGACGGCACACTTTCCAAAATCCTGACCGCGACTCTGCTGGGAGGCGAGGGATTGGATGGCGGCGGAAGTGTGGCGCTGGACGCATCCGGCAATGTCATCGTCGGCGGCTATACGGACTCCAAGGCTTTTCCGGCACGCGCGCCGTTTCAGGGATCTTTTTCGTCCCGCTCCGGATTCGTCGCTGGATTAGATTCCAACTTGTCCAGTCTGTTGTTTTCCACCTACCTGGGAAGCACGCCGTTCATTGTTCAGGGCGCGGTTCCCGATGGAAATGGGAATTTATTTGTGGCGGGAACCACGCAAGCTTCCGACAGCGGTTTTCTTTTCGACGATGCAGGGTTTCCCTACACAATCCCTTCAACAGTAATCGTGAACAAAATTGCGCTTCCCCCGGCACCGGCCGTGCGGTTGGATTCCATCGTGAATTATGCCAGCCGGCTGGGCGTGCCTTTGTCACCCGGGGAAGCTATCCAGGCCAACGGCTCAGGCTTTTCGCCGGACGCCAAGTTGCTGCTGGACGGTAACCCGATACCACTGGTATTTGCAAATTCGGATCTCATCGTCGCCGTATTGCCAAATGATTTGCAGACATCCGGCAGCGTGCGGGTAACGGTTTCGAACGGCGGCGCGAGTTCGAATCCGATGATTATGCCTACCGCCGCGGCTTCGCCTGGAATTTATTCCGCCGACAACAGCGGCTTCGGCCAGGGCTATATTTTAAATGCCGACGGTACGCGGAATTCGCAATCGAACCGCGCTACGGAAGGTAAGCCGATAACAATTTTCGCGACGGGCGTTGGTGCGGTCTCGAATTCCGGTCCGTATGTTGTTACGGATCAGACTGTGGCCGTTTTTATCGATGGATTCTACGTGAGCGGCATCGCCGCTGTGATGAAACCTGTGGCAGGTCTACCGGGGCAGGTCTACGAAATCAGCGTGTACACTCCGAATCTTCCCCAGCTGTTTAGCCAGGACGGTAGTCCCGGCCAGAACATTCCCACGGAGGTTCCTGTCACGCTATACATCGGGGCCGCCGTGAGCCAGCAGGGAATCGAAATATGGTTGAAGCCCGATTAACTCAGTTTTCCAGCTGCCGATAGAAGAACACTGTGGTATGCAGCCGCCCATCTCCGCTGCGGGCGTAGCCAGGAACTTCTCCGCAGCGGACGTACCCCAGCGATTCGCACAGCTCTTCCGCCTCGCCGCCCTGCCTGGTGTCCATCATCAGCAGCGTCCGCCCCAGTTTGAGCGCCGTGGATTCCAGCTCCGCCATTAATTCTCTCGCCAATCCACGCCGCCGCGCACGCCGGTGCACGAACAGTTTAATGGCTTCGGCGCGATGTTTCCCATTGGCGCGCGTTTCGAGATCAATCTGCACCGAACCCTGAATCAAGTCTCCGTCAAGGGCCACCAGCAACGCTCGAGTTCCTTCTCGCATGGCGCCAATGACGCGCTCCCAATATTCTCGCGCCTCGCTCTCATCGAGCGGCGGCATAAAACCTACAGACGCTCCGCTGTCCACGGCGTCAATCAACAAGGCGGCCAGTTGCCCTATCTGCCGCTCCGCTTCTTCAGGAGTAAACGAACCAACCATAGGACATAATTCTCGCGCAGACCCTAGCCCCCAGTCCCCAGCCCCTCTGCTACACTTTGTCCGTGCCCGCTACGGCAACCAAGCAGGCCTATTCCCGCGAAGAAGTGCGCCGGTTGCTGGACATCTCCGCCAGCCTGCTGCACAGCTGGGAGAAGCAGAAGTTCGTTTCTTCCAGCGGTTCCTTCACGTTCTCCGATTTGTTGGCGCTACGCACGCTGGTGGAGCTTCGCGAGAGCAAGATTCCCGCGGCGCAGATCCGCCGGGCCCTGGAAGCGCTGCGGAAGAGAATGAGCGATGACCACAATCCGCTCACCGAGCTTAAAATTTATTCGCAGGGAAAGAAAATCCAGGTTCTGTTCGAGGGGCAGCGAATGGAACCTATCTCCGGACAACTGCTGCTGGATTTCGACGCGGCCGAGATCAAGAAGCTGTTGTCCTTTCCGCATTCCAGCAAGGAAATGGGCCCCGGCGAGAAACATAAGACGCGGCGCGAGGCGGAGCATTGGTTCGAAAAGGGCCTGGAACTGGAGCAAACCGGCGCTCCGATGAAGCAGATCGTCGAAGCTTATAAGAAGGCGGCGGAGATAGACCGCACCTCTGCCGGCGCCCTGGTGAACCTGGGAACTGTGTATTTCAACGCGCGGGATTGGCGGGAGGCGGAGAAATTCTATCGCCAGGCTCTGGAAGTGGATCACGAATACGCGCTGGCGCATTTCAACCTGGGCAATCTCTTCGATGAAAGAGGCAATCGAAACGAGGCCCTGGCTCACTACCTGGCGGCGCTGCAGATTCATCCCAGCTATGCCGATGCTCATTACAACGTCGCGCTTCTTTATCAATCCATCGGGCAGCCGTTGAAGGCGGTACGGCACTGGAAATTGTATTTGAAGCTGGATCCGAGCAGCACCTGGGCCAACATCGCCCGCCGCGAGTTGGGCAAATTGAAGGAATCCACAATCGTTCGCGGCCCGCACGGCTAACGCGGAAGGTGTATCAAAAACCAATCCCGCGCCAGCTCCGCCACTTTTTTGAGCGCTCCCGGCTCTTCAAATAAATGTGTAGCGCCCGGAACTACCTTCAGTGCTTTCTCGCACTGCATGGAACCCAGCGCTTGCTGATTCAAATCAAGCACCACCGGGTCCGCTCCACCAACAATCAACAAAGTTGGCGCTTCCACCAAGGCCAACGCCGGGCCGGCTAAATCCGGGCGTCCTCCGCGCGAAACCACGGCGCGTATCAGATCCGGACGTCGAGCAGCCGCCACCAGCGCGGCTCCCGCTCCGGTGCTTGCGCCGAAATGGCCGATCTTCAAACCCGCCGCTTCCGGATGCTCGGACAGCCATTGAGTTATTGCCGCCAGCCTCTTCGCCAGCAGCGGGATATCGAAGCGCAGGTGCGCGGTCTCGAGATCCACTTGCTGCTCGTCTTCGGTCAACAGGTCCATCAGCAGCGTTCCCAATCCGCTCTCGTTGAGCAGATCGGCCACATACCGATTCCGTGGACTGCGCCGGGAACTGCCGCTGCCGTGCGCGAACAGCACTACGCCTGTGGCCGCCGTAGGGATGCTGAAGTTCCCATCCAAGCGAAGCGATTCTACGGGTATGGTTACCGCCAAATGCTCAACGGCGATTCCTTTGCTCATAGGACTGTTCCTCCCGCATCACCGGGCCGACGTGGGCGTCGGCTGCGGACCAGGGGTTCGCCCCACCGATTCCAGCAACCCCCGGACTTCTTCGTCGGTGGTTTGAGAAAATTCCTGGTACCACATGCTTACTGCATGGAACTCGGCGGGCGTATTCACGCACACCACTTCGTCGGCCTCCGCGGCCAGGCTCCGGGATGTTTCCGCTGCCGCCACCGGCGCGCCCACCACGATTCGCGCGGGCTGCATCTGGCGCAATGCCCGCACGGCCGCCCGCATAGTGGAACCCGTAGCCAAGCCGTCGTCCACCACGATCACCGTACGGCCAGTGAGATCGGGGAAGGGAACTTCGCCACGATAAGCACGCTGCTGGCGTTCCAATTCCTTCTGTTCCTGGGCGGCGACCTCGGCGATCACCGTCTCGTTGACGCGGAGCGCCGTGACAACTTCCGGATTCAGCACGCAGACGCCTCCCGTCGCGATGGCGCCCATGGCTAATTCACGATGTCCGGGGACGCCCAGTTTTCGCACTACAAAAATATCCAGCGGCGCTTGGAGTGTCCGCGCCACCTGGTAGGCCACCGGTACACCGCCTCTTGGCAAGCCGAGCACCACTACGTTGGGATCGGCGACGTAACGCGAGAGGCGCGCGGCCAGCTGGATACCCGCATCTGCGCGATCTCGAAAAATTGGGCCCATCTCTCACCGCCAGTGTATCCTAGAGATTAGAGGCGCATTTTGAACAGAATCGCACTGGCTTTTCGAAGTTTTTTTTCAATTCTCTTTACCGGAAAACTTCCCGTGGAAGTGGCACAGGCCTTGGGATTTACGCTCACCAAGACCCAGCCGGTTGCGCCCAAGGCCGCTCCCCAGGCGCGTCCCCAGGATGGCGCGGTTCAAATACTCGGGATCCTCCAAAGAGACTCGCGCCTGATCGATTTTCTGATGGAGGACATCTCCGCGTATTCGGACGAGCAGGTGGGCGCAGCAGTGCGCAGTCTGCACGGCCAGTCGCGCGATTCCCTTAACCGATATCTGCGCCTGGCGCCGGTAATCGATGGCGTGGAGGGCAGCTTTACCAAGATCGACTCGAGCGATCCTTCGTCGGTAAAACTGCTCGGGAATGTCCCGGTGAATGGGAAAGCCCCCGGCGGATTGCTGCGGCACAAAGGCTGGCGCGCCGAAAAAATCGATCTGCCGCCCATCGTTTCGCTGGCGAGCGCCAGCATCATCGCTCCGGCGGAAATAGAAGTCGAGTAGCCGCGGGATGAACATCGGCATCGACCTGGGCACCACCAATTCAGCTTTAGCCTATGTAGCCGAAGCCGCCGGATTGCCGGATTATCCCGAGATCAAGGTGCTGGAGATTCCGCAGTATGTGGCGCCCGCGCAAATAGAGCCGCGGCGTACGCTGCCGTCGTTTCTGTTTCTGGGCGATCAAACTTACGTAGGCGCGTATGCGCGAGAGCAAGGCGCGCTGGTGCCGACGAAATCCGTGCATTCCGCGAAATCGTGGCTTTCGAATCCGGATGTCGATCGCACCGCCAAAATTCTTCCTTGGGACGCGCAGGAAGGCGGCCGGGTGCTTTCGCCGGTGGAGGTATCGAAAACATTCCTGGCGCATATTCGCGATGCCTGGAATCAAGCGCACCCCGATGCGCCTCTGGCTGATCAAGATGTAGTGCTGACCGTGCCCGCTTCGTTTGACGAAGAGGCGCGGGAGCTCACCGTGCAGGCCGCGCGCGATGCCGGCATCGAAAAGCTGACGCTGGTGGAAGAACCCGCCGCGGCGTTTTATTCCTGGATCGCGAATCATTTGGCGCAATCCCAGAAGAGCCTGTTCGATGGCCAACTTGTGCTGGTGTGCGACGTGGGCGGCGGCACCAGCGATTTCACGCTGATTCGCGTGCATCGCGATGGCGATCGCGTGGAGTTCACCCGCACCGCGGTAGGCAAGCATTTGCTGCTGGGCGGCGATAATCTGGATCTCACGCTGGCGTGGCTGGTGGAAGCCAAGCTGGGCACGCAGCTATCGATACGCCAGCGCAGCGGCCTGCGGCGGCAATGCGCGGCGGCCAAAGAGAAACTGCTGGCCGACCCAAATCTCAAGAGCGTTGAGATTACCGTGTTGGGCGCGGGATCGTCGCTGGTGGGTGGAACGCTGAAGACCGAAATTCTGCGGGAGGAAGCCCTGGAGCTTACTCTCGAAGGCTTCTTGCCGTTTTGCGCCATCGACGAAAAGCCGCAGGAAGAAAAGCGCAGCTTGTTTCGCGAGCTGGGCCTGCCCTACGTTTCAGATCCCGCCGTGACTCGACATCTGGCGGCTTTCCTGAGCGCCAATGACGATGCCAAGCCGGACGCCATTCTTTTCAACGGCGGGTTTTTCATCCCCGAGATCTGCCGCGAACGCGTGGCGGATGTGATGGAGCGCTGGTATGGCCGGCGTCCGCTGGTGCTGGAAAATCGCGATCTGGACCTTGCAGTTGCGGTGGGCGCGGCTTATTACTCCTATGTGAAAGCCACCGGCGCGGGACTGCTGGTTCGCGGTGGGCTTCCGCGCGCCTATTATGTTGGCGTGGGCGAAAGCAATGCCGTGTGTCTGGTTCCGCGCGGCGCTGAAGAAGGACAGACATTGGAATTGGACAGCCAGGATCTGCATCTGGTGGCCAATAAACCAGTCTCATTCCGTTTGTACAGTTCGCTGGCGCGCGTGGACGATACGATTGGCGACGCGATTGAAGTTTCAGGCGAGGCCGCAGGGGACTTGCATCTGCATGCCCCGCTCAATGCCGTGATCCGATTTGGAAAATCCGGCGAGCGTCTGGTCCCGGTGAAGCTGCGCGCGCATCTGACCGAGGTGGGAACGCTAGAAGTGTGGGCCGATTCCAAAATCAGCGACCATCACTGGCGTTTGCAGTTCGAACTGCGGAAAACTGCCCAGAGCGCGTCCGGTAAACCAGCGGCAGTGGTGAGTGAGGATGCGCTGGCTCAGGGGGAAGCGCTGCTGGATGCCACGTTCAAAGCCGGCACGCTGGCGCCCGAAGAGCTGCCCGGAAAGTTGGAGCAAACACTCGCGCTGGGCCGGACTTCCTGGCCGCTGAGCGCCATCCGCCGGTTAGCGGACCGGATGCTGGAACTGGCGGAGGGGCGTCGCAAGTCGGCGGCGCTTGAAATGCGTTGGCTGAATCTGTGCGGCTTGTGCCTGCGGCCCGGCTTTGGTTTCCCGGCCGACGATTATCGCATCGAACAGGCTCGCCGCATTTACGCCGGCGGTCTCCAGTTTGCGAGTCAGGTTCAGAATGAAATCGATTGGTGGATCTTCTGGGGCCGCATCGCGGGCGGGTTGAATAAAAACCAGCAGGTGGATATCTTCCAGCGTCTCTCGCCGGCGTTATTACCGCGCCCGGGAAAGCGTCCCCGATTGAACAATAGTTTACTGCGCGAGATGTGGCGCACCGGCTCGAGTCTCGAATTGCTGCCGCTCCAGACCAAAAGCCAACTCGGCGACGCGCTGCTGGCCCTGGTGAAAAAAGGCGAGATAGTGGAAACTGGCTTGTGGTGTTTGGGCCGATTGGGAGCGCGCAAGCTATTCTATGGGCCAATCAATCAGGTGCTTCAACCAACCGTCGCCACGCGGTGGGTGGAAGCGCTCGCTAAGATTCCCAACTCTCAGGATGCTCTGGTTGCGATCGCACGCCGCACCGGCGACACCACGCGCGACCTGGCGCCGGCTACGCTCGACCTGGTTCGCCGTAAAATCCCCGAGCCGCTGATCCCCATGCTCGAAGGAGAGATGGAAGAAGACCTCGGTAAAGTTTTCGGCGAGGAGCTGCCGTCGGGCTTGGTGGCCGCCACGGTCTCGTGAACGAAGACTCCATAATTCGTAAGCTTCGCCGTAACGCGCCGCTGATCGGGGACGATTGCGCCGTGGTCCCAGCACCTGGGAATCGGGATCTGCTCTTCACTACGGATTTCAGCATCGAGGGTGTGCATTTCACGAGGGCGCAGAAGGCCGAGCAAATTGGACGCCGGGCGGTCGCGCGCAGCTTGAGTGATATCGCCGCTATGGGGGGGCGTCCTGAGTACTGCCTGGTCTCGCTCGCGCTCGCCCCGTGGACCGATCAGCGTTGGATCGACGGGTTCTATCGCGGCGTGAATCAATGGCTGCGCCGGACCAAGACGCAGCTCGCGGGCGGCGATATCTCGCATGCCAAGCAGTTGATCGCCGACGTCATGCTCTGCGGATCGGCGGCGAAAGGGAAGGCTCTGCTGCGCAGCGGCGCGAAAACGGGCGATAGCATTTACGTTTCCGGGCCGCTGGGAGGCTGGAGGCACAAGCGGGAAATTGTTCCGCGTCTGGATATCGGCCGCAAGCTCATTGGAAAAGCAACTGCCTGCATGGATATCAGCGATGGACTCGCGCTTGATTTGCATCGGCTTTGCCTGGCGTCGGGCGTCGCGGCCGAGATCGATTCAGTGCCGCTTCTCGATGACGCAACGGTTGAGCAGGCGCTCCACGATGGAGAAGATTACGAGCTGCTGTATACGGCGCCTCCGAAGCAGCGCGTTCCAGGAATTCAGATCGGTACCATATCAAAAGGAAATCCCGGCGCGCTGCGCTATCGGGGCAGGAAACTTGAGCCAATCGGCTATGACCACTTCCAACATCGTCACATGCAATATCGTTCTTGATTTGATCGACGCATTTCGCCGTTCTAAAACCATGTTCGCCGCAGTCGAGCTGGGGATTTTCGACGGGGTCCGCCCGGCGGATGCGAAGGAGCTGCCGCGGCTGCTGGAAGCCTGCGTTTCGCTCGGACTGCTGGAAAAGCGCGGCGAGGAATACGTGAATACTCCGGAGGCCGACAAATTTCTGCGGTCCGATAGCCCGGACACGCTCACCGGCTACATCCGCTATTCGAACAACGCGCTCTACCCGATGTGGGGGCATCTGGAGGATGCCGTCCGCGAGGGAACGCACCGCTGGAAACAAACCTTCGGTTGGGAAGGGCCCATCTTTTCGCATTTTTTCCGGACGGAAGACGCCATGCGCGAATTTCAGCAGGGCATGCATGGCTTTGGCCGGTTGAGCTCGCCCGCCGTGGTGGCTGCATTCGATTTGACGAAGTTTCGGCGGCTGGTGGATCTCGGTGGAGGAACCGGCCACCTGGCTGACGCCGCGCGCACGCGGTATCCGCATCTCGAAGCCGCCGTGTTCGATCTGCCCCAAGTGGCTGAGATGTATCCCGGAACCATCCCCGGCGATTTCTTCTCCGATCCGCTGCCCGCGGCGGATTTGTACAGCCTGGGCCGAATTCTTCACGACTGGTCTGGGGAAAAGATCGTGAAATTGCTGGCCAAGATCCACGCGGCCCTGCCGGCGGGAGGCGCGTTGTTGATCGCCGAGAAATTGCTGGAGCCCGATTACGTATCGGGGCACATGCAATCGCTGAACATGTTGATTGTTACCGAGGGGCGCGAGCGATCGGCCGCGGAATATGAAGCGCTGCTCGCCGCCGCAGGTTTTTCGAAAGTGGAGAGCCGCCGCACCGGCGCGCCGTTAGATGCCATCCTGGCCATCAAATGATTTCGGCCATGACCGCCCGCGGTCAAAGCTGACTATGGACGGTCAACCTGCGGGCGAGAGCGTGCGTTACCGAACCGCGACCGTGATATCGGGAAGCACGCGGGGTTGGCAGACGGAAGCGTCTGCCCCACATTGACGCACCAGGATTCACGATCAAGTGGCGCAGGCGCTTTCGCCTGCGAACTGATCAGGCTTGGCCGGATCCTAAATGGGCAATAAAACCTCTGACTCCGTCACCAATTCGCCCCGCGTAAAATCCCAGTGCGAACATTACTGCCAAGCCCGTAAGCACTGCCGCAGTTGCAATAACAGGTAAGATCGCCACTAACAGGAAAAAAGCACCGATGCTACCTAACAGGACAACTGCCAGCAAAATCAGCAAATAACGCTCTATCATGCAGTTGAGTTTGCAATTCAACGGCCAACGCGCCGTTGGCACCACTCGTGCTCTTACGGCGGCAAGACCATGCGTGAAACTTTGACAACCGATCGGACCAGCAAACGTGTTCTTTCCACCGGAGCGCGCTGGGCCATCGCAGTGGGCGTGCTTCTCGTCATTGCAATTGCCGGCGTGGCGATCGGCGCCCGCGGGATCGCCGGCCACGCGCGCGAACGCATCATGGCTACGCTTCAGGAAACTTTCGCCAGCCGTCTGGAACTCAAAAGTCTGGATGTTTCCTTGTTTCCATCCGTGCACATCACCGGGACGGGGCTGGTACTTCGGCAGAAGACGCAAACTTCGGATGTACCGCCTCTTATCACCATCGACCAATTTTCCGCTGATACCAATCTCCTGGAGTTACTTCACATACCTACGAAAATCCAGCACGTTCGCTTAGTGGGTTTGAAGGTTAACGTCCAGACGGGACAGCCGAAAAATCCTGAGGCCGGGACCACAGGATCCAAGAAGCCGCCGAACTTCGTGATCGGCGAAGTCATCGCCGATGGCGCGCGCGTGGAGACTATTCCAGCCAAGTCCGGCAAAGTTCCTCTGGTTTGGGACATCAGAAAGCTCACGCTGCATGATGGCGGTACGGAGCGGCCCATGGCATTCGTCGCCACTCTCAGGAACGCGCAGCCGCCCGGCGAAATCGAGAGTACGGGAAGCTTCGGCCCATGGCAAAGGGATCAGCCGGGCGAGACGCCGGTCTCGGGCAAGTACGTATTCAGCCACGCCGATTTGTCGGTGTTCCATGGCATATCCGGCATCTTGTCTTCGGAAGGAAGCTATCGCGGAGTTCTAGAGAGCATTGACGCGGAAGGCCACACCGACACGCCTGATTTCACGGTGTCGGTTGCCGGGAATCCAGTGCACCTCACTACTGACTTTCACGCTTTGGTGGACGGCGCCAACGGAACTACGCATTTGCAACCGGTGGTGGCGCGATTCGGACACTCCTCTTTGACCGCGCAGGGTGTTGTGGATACCACGCCCGGCAAACCGGGCAAGATAATCACTCTCGACGTGCGCTCCCAGGAGAGCCGGCTGGAGGACATGCTGCGCGTTGCCGTGAAGGGCAAGCCGGCATTGAGTGGAACAGTAGCTTTTCATACCAAGCTTCGACTGCCTCTTGTCGGCCGGGACGTCAGCCAGGAACTCGAACTCAATGGAACCTTCGATGCCGCTTCCGCACGATTCTCGAAACAGGCCGAGCAGCAAAAAGTGGACAAGCTAAGCAATCGTGGCCGTGGGCAAACCGATGACGCCGCGGACGACTCAGTGGCATCGGGCTTTCAGGGACGCTTCGCGCTGCGCGACGGTGTGATGCACTTCGCGAATCTTTCTTTTCTGGTGCCCGGCGTGGCTATCACTTTGGATGGAGACTACACTTTGCAGGATGGCCGCATGGATTTAACCGGTACCGCGCGCCTGCAGGCCAAGCTATCGCAAACGACAACCGGTTTTAAGAGTTTCCTGCTCAAAGCCGTTGATCCGTTTTTCGAGAAGAAAGGCGCGGGAACCGTACTGCCCATCAAAATCACTGGAACGCGGGATTCGCCATCGTTCGGTTTGAATATCGGGCGAAAAGCCAAGAAGTGAAGCGCCGTTTCTCGTTTCTCGTTTCTCGTTTCTCGTTTCTCGTTAGGAACCATCGAGCGTACCCAACGAGAAACGAGAAACGATTTTTCTCACACCGCATACCTCGGCGGCGTAATCCCTTTCTCCCTCAGATAAACTTCCGCATACCCGCGATGGTGCGCGGTGTGAATGAATGCGTGCAGCACCCAATCCCAACCTGACTGCGGCGGCTGATTTGGACGGCCCGGGTAAGACTGGTCCAGATCCTTCTCGGTAAGCCCTTTCAAGACACCCGCGCAGTAATCGAAGGTCGTGGCCAGGAACTTCATCGTGGTTTCTTTATCGGATTGCTCCGGCGGCTTCATGGAATCCGGAAGCCCGCCCTTGAATCGGGAGATATAGAAAGCGTTGTTGGCGCCGATGTGTTGCATCAGCTTTCCGTACTCGCGCAGCTCCGACTTGGGATTGTACGCATAGCCATCCGCGGGCATGGCGTCCGCTACCTGCAGGGTGAAGGTTTTAGCCTTCTCCCATCGATTCAGAAACACCTCCAGCGCTTTGGTGTCGGCACGGGCCTGCTGAGCCACTGCCACCGCGCTTCCAGCTACCAGCGATCGGATCGCCGTACGTCGATTCATGGTTTTTGCCCCTTTGTAAGATTAGCGCCGGTGAGCATCCGGATGTGCTAGACTCCGGGCCGGAGGCGTGATTTATGGATCGCAGAAACTTCTTCCAATTGGCAGCCGGCACCGCTCTGGTGGCATTCCAGGACAACGCCGTGGAACGTGCCGCGGCAGCCACCCGCTCTATCAGCGACAAGTCGCCGCAGGAAGCAGCGGCGGACGAGGACTATTGGGCGGAAATTCGCAACGCCTTCTCGGTGGACCGCAATATCATCAATCTCAACAACGGACACGTCAGCCCCGCGCCGCGCGTGGTGCAGGATGCGCTGCGCCGCTATCTGGAATATAGCGATCTGGGGCCGGTTCACACCATGATCCGGGAGTTGGAGCCGCAGGTGGAAACGGTGCGCCGCAGACTGGCGGAAACGGCGGGCTGCGATCCTGAGGAAATTGCCATCACGCGCAACGCCAGCGAGTCGCTGGAAAACGCACAGTACGGGATCGATCTGAAACCTGGCGACGAGGTGCTGACCACCAATCAGGATTATCCTCGCATGCTGACCACTTTTCGCCAGCGCGAGCGCCGCGAAGGGATCGTCCTGAAGACCATCTCATTTCCCGTGCCGCCGCCCAGCATGGACGATCTATACCAGCGGTTTGCGAACGCCGTGACTCCCAAGACCAAGCTGATTCTGGTGTGCCACATCACCAACCGCACCGGCCAAATTTTTCCGGTGAAGCGAATTTGCGAGATGGCCCACGCGCGCAACATTCCGGTCATCGTGGACGGCGCGCATGCCTTCAACCATTTTCCGTTCAAAATTTCGGATCTCGATTGCGATTATTACGGCACCAGCCTGCACAAGTGGACTTGCGCTCCTATAGGCACGGGTTTCTTGTACGTGCGGAAGTCGCGTATTGCCGGCACCTGGTCCATGATGGCGTCCGCGGACACGCAGATGAACGATATTCGCAAGTTCGAAGAGATTGGCACGCATCCGGCGGCCAATCACAATGCCATCAGCGACGCTCTGCTTTTCAACGAGAATATCGGCATTCACCGCAAGGCCGCGCGGCTGCGCTACCTTCGGGACCGCTGGGCGAACCGGCTGGCGCAGAATCCCAAATGCAAGATCCTGCACAGCCAGGATCCGGAGCAATCCTGCGGAATTGGTTTCCTGAGCTTCAACGGAGTGGATGCCGGGAAGATGTACGGAGCGTTGTGGAACAAGTACAGCGTGCTCACGGCGCATGTTCCGCACGAGGAATACACGGGCCTCCGGATCACCCCGCACATTTACAGCACGGTGCGGGACATCGATTTCTTTGCCGAGGCGGTGGAAAAAGAAGTCAGGAGCGCCTAATCGACCCAACCCGCCGGCGTAGGCGCCGGCCGCGGACCAGGGGGTCCGCCCTACTTGGCCGTCCTGCGGTAGATGGTTTGGAAATCCGGTTTCGATCCGCCGCCATAGGTGGTCGTCGTGCTGGTAGACGGCCCGGGCTGGCTTCCTTTTGGCTGCGGGCCCACCGGCGTGGTTTCGGTGGAATCCGTTTGCGTGGTGTGCGTCTCTTTGGTCGCCTTCGACTTCCCGGCCGGCCGGAAATCGATCCGGTCGATATCGTCCTTCTGAATCGCCAGCTCCTCGTTCTTGATCACCACGATCAAACGCTCGTCATTGGCTTCGTCCATGGTGCCGAGGACCGGCTTGCTGGATCCCCTTTTCAGAATCCGAAGCTCCGTACCCGTTTTGAGATCGCGAACCTTGTCCCAAGGGTTATCGGCTGCGAAAACCGTCAGGGAGGCTAGAGCAAACAAGACTAGGCTGCGCATGGCACACTGTACCTCGACCGACAGTCTATCAAACCGAATCTCTAACCGAAAGGTTAGTGCTATAATCAATCGATTCTCTCCGACCGAGACTCGCAGTTGATCAGCGCCCGATCAACGAGATTTTGACCCCTATTTTCAATAACTTGAGTTACGCAAGCATGCGCCAGGAGTATGGTCATTAACGTGCCATCTCCTAAACGCGCCCTAAGGAGGCTTTGGTGCAAGCAATAAATAGAACTACTCCGCTGGAACGACGGTCGAAGATTCGCTATCCCGTGTCTCTCAATGTAAAGTACCGTACTGTTGGACGATCCAATCGAATATCCGGGATGGGCCGTACCCTGAACATGAGCAGCGGCGGGCTGCTGATCGCCGCGGATCAGCGCACTGAGTTGGGTGCAAGAATCGAGTTGAATATCGAGTGGCCATCGATGTTAGACGGCCAGATTCCATTGCAACTGGTAGCGGTTGGGAAGGTGGTCCGCTGCCTGGAATCCGGCTTCGCCTTATCGTTTACGCAATACCAGTTCCGGACTTTGAGCCGCAAATTACAGTCGACGCCTATCGATGGCTGGGACGGTATGGGGCCGGCCCTGATTCGATCCGCAGGGGCGTGACGGCTGTCCCCGTGACTATTGCCTAGGTGATCTAGCCAATCGGTCCCTAAGAGTACTGGGGTTCAATTCCTCGAATACCACGCCGAACGGCCCATTTCCTTTCCGGTTTGCCGGGCTCATACTTCAAAGTGAGCTAGCCTATCGGGCTGGTTCAGGCGCCATGAGATTCTGGACACACCTTCTGCCGAATCGCTTCAATCTTCGAAGGCAGCTTTTCGCCCTCGGGATTCTGTTGGCCTTAACGGCTATTGCGGGTGCGGTGGTGCTGAAGCCCTCCCGTCACAAGCCGGATGCCTGGGATGCCTTCAAGAGAGACATTGCCAAGCGGGCGCAATTGGACATCTTCGACGACTTCCAGAGCGGTCTGGATGCGTGGGAAAGCATCGAAAACCTGTCTACTTGGTCGTACGACAACGGTGGGCTGGCCATTCCCGGGAAAGTGGCGGTCCTAACGCCCTCACTCCGGTTGACCGATTACGACGTGGATTCAGTGGCTCAGGTGGTCAGCAAAGGGCTGGGCCTGGTCTTCCGGGCTTCAGGGATGCGCACGTATCAGGTGGCCAAACTCACAGTCGCGGGAAACGGTCCCATGCCACCATTGGTGGTGGAGAGATACGCGGTGATCGAGGGCAGGGAATCAGCGCGGGTGCGGGTAAAATGTCCAGGAACGTTTCAAAAGGACACGCTGTATCACATTCACCTGCAGGTGCGGGGCGATTCTTATACCCTGTTCATTGAAGGACAGCTCATCGATTCCTGGTCAGACGGCCGAACCAAATCCGGCGGGGTGGGGTTCTTCTGCGCCAAAGGCGACCGGGCCCGCTTGGCTTGGGTGCGGGTATCGCACAATGCCGACGCGGAGGGCCGGTTGTGCGCATTCCTCTCCGGGCTACTTTAGCCAGCGCTCCAACTTTGGCCGAGCCTTTCGCCACGGTACCAACATCCTGGGATTCTTGTCGTTTCCGAACCACCGATCGCTTACGCTCCCGGCTCGGAAAGAGCGTGTTACCGAACCGCGACCGTAAGTGTAAGAAGCTGTGAAAAAATCGGTTCGCAGGCGAAAGCGCCTGCGCCACTTAATCGTAAATCCTGGTGCGTCAACGTGGGGCAGACGCTTGCTTCCGTCTGCCAACCCCGTGTGCTTCCCGATTTTTTCACAGCTCTAAGGGAGTCGGTGCTTTTTCGGTTTCGGCCATGCCGGGTTAAGGAGTTGGCTTGGGCCCGCTTCACCAAATGTCGTGGAGACGCCAGGCGGCGCACGCACTCCTGCGTGCCGTGTTCGCACTCTTGCGAACACCTTTTTGACCCAAAGCAAGCGTTCACACGATTGTGAACGCGGCACGCACGAGTGCGTGCGTCACATGGTGTCTTCAACGGAGCCGGTGGCCGTTTACCTCTGTGCTAATCTGCCCAGCAGCCCATGCCGGAGGAATCCTTCGACAACCAGGCGCCCGCCGCCGGCCGGATTCTGATCGTGGACTACGATCCGCGAGAATCCGGGACACGCTGGGCACGCAAGGCCCTGCGCGTAGAACATACCGGATCGACGTCGGTGCCGGCCTGGCCGGCCGATTCCGCTGACCAGGAGGATTCGCATACGGGAGCCGGACTGGTTCGAGCATCGGGTGTTCAAGGGGCCCGGCACGGACATTAACCTGCACGTGCTCTCCTCGGAATGCCCGGAACTCGATCGCATGTTGATGTTCCGGGACCGGCTGCGCAGCCATGCCACAGATCGCGAGCTGTATGCGCGCACTAAGTTGGCCTTGGCTCAGCAGGGCTGGAAGGATGTCCAAGACTACACAGATGCCAAGACGGATATTATTGAGGAGATCCTCCGAAGAGCCCCGGAATAGCGTTTCATAATGGCGCGAGACAAACCTCTCGACCTGTTGCTGTTGCACGCCCCTAGTGTTTTCGATTTCCGGGAGAAGTCGATTTTCTATGGACCCGTCAGCGATGTAATCCCTTCCTCGACGGTATTCGAGATGTATCCTCTGGGATTTCTAACAATTTTGAGCTATTTGCAGGCGCAGGGGTTGCAAGTTCGCATTGTGAACCTGGCGGTGCGGATGATGAAGGATCCCAATTTTGCCGTCCGCGATTTTCTGGCATCGGTGCATCCCAGCGCCGTTGGTATCGATCTGCATTGGTTGCCCCACGCCCATGGCGCGCTGGAAGTGGCCCGGCTGGTCAAGGAAGTCCATCCCAGCGTTCCCATCATCATGGGCGGGCTTTCCTCCACCTACTTTCACCAGGAGCTCATCACCTACAAGCAGGTGGATTTTGTCCTGCGCGGCGACAGCACCGAGATTCCTTTGCATCAGCTTTTGCTGGCGTTGAAAAATCACCAGCCACTGGACAACATTCCAAATCTCACCTGGAAACAAAATGGATTGCCCCGGGTGAATTCGATGACTTTTCTGCCGGCATCGCTGGATTATGTGGATCTGCGGGCGGACCTGATGGTGGAGATGGTGCTGCGCTACCGTGACTTGGGAAGCGTGGTGCCATTCGTGGGATGGCTTAAGAATCCAATCACTGCTGTATTCACGGTAAAAGGTTGCGCGCACAATTGCGCCACTTGCGGCAGCTCCATCACCACCTGCGGGCACCTGACCAAAAGAATTGTGCCCGCTTTCCGCAGCCCGGAGAGCCTGGTGGCCAATATCGTGGCCCTCTCGCGGCTGCTGCGCGGCCCGATTTTTCTGGTCGGCGATTTGCTTCAGGCGGGCGCCGGGCATGCCGAAGCGGTACTTCAGCGGCTGAAGGCAGCGTCCGTCGAGAATCAAATCGTATTCGAGTTTTTTGATTTGCCGGCCATCGATTTTTTGCGGCGCATCGATGCGTCAGTGCGCAATTGGAGCATCGAGCTTAGCCCGGAAAGCCACGATCCGAAGGTCCGTGGGGCGCAGGAGGGGGAAACGCCTTACAATAACGAGCAGTTTGAGGAGGCGATTGGGGAAGCTTTGCGATTGCGCTGCACGCGCATCGATGTGTTCTTTATGATTGGCATGCCGGAGCAGACCTACCAATCCGTACAGGACACCGCCGCCTATTGCGAGCACCTGTTTGAGATCAGCGACCGAAGGCTCTCCTGCTTTATCTCGCCCATGGGGCCTTTTTTGGACCCGGGCAGCCGCATCTTCGAGGCGCCGGAGGAATTCGGCTACCGTGTGTTCGCCCGCTCCCTGGAGGATCACCGGCGGCTGTTAGTAGAACCCTCTTGGGAGCGCATCCTCAGCTATGAAACACAATGGATGACGCGCGCCGAACTGGTGGATGCTACCTATGATGCCGCGGAGAAGCTGAACCAGGCCAAACTCAAACATAAACGAATTTCGACGCGCCGGGGCGAAACCGTAGCCCAGCGCATTCGACAAGCGAGGGAACTGCGGGCGCGCCTCGCGGCCGGCCACCGCGAACTCGGCCTCGAAGGCGAAATAGCCAGATTCAGCGAATCCACGGTTTGTGACAAGAGAGAGCTGTTCTGGGCGCGGCACCTGGTCAACTTCAAAGTCGGCGGCATGCTGGAGGTGTTAGGCCGGTACTGTTTTCGCCGGCCGAAATCGCCCACTGCTCCCTAACTTGATCCGTGGCATCATAGTACAAGCAACTTATCCTTTTCGAAGCGGGTTACATCTACACATGGCAGTAAGGTATTTTCTTGTCCGGCTATCTTTCGCTCTTTTGTGCTGTTCGGGGGCCCGGGCTCAACAATATACGATTTCCACCATAGCGGGCACTGGCACCGCGGGTTCTACCGGCGATGGCGGATCGGCTACCAGCGCTGAGCTCTCGGGGCCTGTTCGGGTAGTCATGGGTCCCTCCAACACCATCTATATCTGCGATGGGGTAAACGAGCGCGTCCGGAAGATCAGCGGCGGGACCATTTCCACCGTCGCCGGCAACGGCACCGCCGGTTACACGGGCGACAATGCGGCTGCCACCAACGCTGAGTTGGACGGCCCCACAGGAATTGCGTTCGATTCCTCCGGCAACCTCTATATCGCGGATGCCACCAACAACGTGATTCGGATGGTGTCAACGGGCGGAACAATCTCCACATTCGCCGGGAACAATACGGCCGGTTTCGACGGCGACGGCGGCCTTGCGGTGGATGCCGAACTGTTCAATCCGACGGCTGTGGCCGTGGATAAGTTCAACAACGTTTTCATTGCCGACGCCGGAAATAACGTGATTCGCAAGGTTTCAAGCGCCAACATCTTCACTGTGGTGGGCGGCGCTGCTACTACGCTGCAGCTGAGTCAACCGGACGGCCTGGTGATTGACGCCGCCGGAACCCTCTACATCGCGGACACGGGCAATCGTCGCATCGTGATGGTCCCGCAAGGAAAAGGGCCCGTGGTTATTGCGGGCACCGGCAACCTGGGCGGTTCAGGTGATGGCGGCCCCGCCGTGGATGCCGAGCTGGGCGATCCCACGGGCTTGGCAGTGGATGCCGCCGGGAACGTTTTCATTGCCGACACATTCAATAGCAAAATACGCAAGGTGACGCCGAACGGCATCATCAGCACCGTAGCCGGCGATGGCATCCAGGCTTATTTCGGAGATAAAGGCGTGGCTACCAAGGCCGCCCTGTATTTTCCCCATGACGTCACGTTGGACAGTTCGGGCAACCTGTACGTCGCCGATACATTCAATAATGTGGTCCGTATGTTGACGCCCGAAGCGCCGGCCATCTTCGCGAACGGCGTGGTGAACGCGGCCAGATTCAGAGCGGAAATTGGCCCGGGCGAATTGGCCAGCATATTCGGAACCAGTTTTGCGGATCAGAACGCCGGCGCAAGTCTGCCGGTCACCGATAAGCTCGGCGGGGTCTCCGTCACGGTCAACGGCAAGGCCGCGCCAATTCTGTACGTAACGCCCTATCAGATCAACTTCCAGGTTCCCTGGGAGACAAATGGAGCCAACGCGAACGTGGTAGTGACCGTAAATGGCCGTACCAGCGCCGCGTTGAGTGTGCCGGTGCAGACGGCCGCGCCGGGATTATTCGTTTCCTCTACCGGCCAAGCGGCAGTTCAGAACGCGGACTCGTCCACGAATACTCCCGCCAATCCCGCCAAGGTGGGCAGCACCATCACCGCTTACTTTACCGGAACCGGGCCGGTGACCCCGGCCGTGGCTGATGGAGCCGCGGCCCCGAAGAGTCCGGCCGCGGCTGTGACATCGGCGACCGGCGCCACTATCGGTGGGTCAGCCGCCCAAATCATTTTCGCCGGACTGTCGCCCGGATTCGTGGGATTGGGGCAGATGGATATTGTCGTACCGTCCGGGCTCAAGACGGGAACTTATCCCTTGGTCCTGAGCATTGCCGGCGAGGTCAGCAATTCGGCCCCGGTGAGCGTTACGCAGTAAGCACCAACTCCGTTGAAGACGCCGGTTGGCAGGCGAAAGCGCCTGCCCCACTGGGGCCAACGTGGGGCAGGCGCTTCCGCCTGCCAACCGAATTTGCCACAGCGCGTCTTTATCACCTTTGGCGAGCCGCAGGCCGATGCCGTCTAATTCGTCGGAGCCTGCTGTGTTTCCGCGTGCTTCACGTATTTATCGAACCACGTGAATTTCTCCCAAAGCAGATGTTCGATGGTCTCCTTGGCGCGATAGCCGTGTGCTTCGCTGGGGAGAAAGACCATACGCACCGTTCCGCCGTTGCCGCGAATTGCTTCATACATGCGTTCGGTCTGAATGGGGAAGGTTCCCGAGTTGTCATCGGCCTCGCCGTGCACCAGCAGAATGGGGGCCTTGATTTTGTCCGCGAACATAAATGGCGACATCCGCAGATACGTGTCCTGGGCCTCCCAGAAAGAACGGCGCTCGCTTTGGAATCCGAACGGCGTCAGCGTGCGATTATAGGCGCCGCTTTCGGCGATGCCGGCGCGGAAAAGATCGCAATGGGCCAGCAGGTTCGCGGTCATAAACGCGCCGTAGCTGTGGCCGCCCACGCCCACGCGTGCCGGGTCGATAACACCCATTTCAGCGGCCTTGTCGATGGCCGCCTTGGAATCCGCAACGATCTGTTCGACATAGGTATTGTTCACCACATCGATGGTTCCCACCACCGGCATAGCTACATTTTCGAGAACCGCATAGCCATCCAACAGGAAGAACAATTCTGAATATCCGCCGATCAGGGTGAATCGCTTGGAGGAGCCACTGACTTGTCCAGCTGTGCCGGCATCATTATACTCGCGCGGATATGCCCACACTACAGCCGGAAGGCGCGTGCCGGATTTGTAATCCGGCGGCAAGTAAAGCTCAAATGATAGCGGCACGCCATCGGCGCGCTTGTAGGTAACCAGTTCTTTGTGGATGCGGCGGAGCTGCGGCGCGGGATCCTTGAAGCCGGTGAGCGCGATTTCGGAAGCTCCGTTGTGTAGATAGAAATTGGGCGGCTCCGTGGGACTCTCGCGGCGCGTGATGAAGCGCGAGCCTTGGTCGTCCAGCACGGCTTCCACCGTTTCGTATTTGTCCGCTGGAGAGTGGAACAGCCGCTCGGTCTGGCCGGTGGACAGATTGAAGCGGTCGAGAAACGGGCGGTCGCCTTGCGGGGACGCGCCTGGGCCGGACAAGATAATCGAGTCGCCGGATTGGAGCAGGGTAGAGTCGGCGGCGCCGCCTCCGAAGAATGTTCGCGCAACCTGCGTGCGTTCCACCGGACGGCCATGGTCCTTATAGCGATCCTGCTGATTGCGGCTCCAGATCAGCTTGCCCTCCGCGTTTGGCTTGGAAGGGTCGATCTCGAAAGTTCGCAGCAGCCTGGTAACGCGATGCAGGTCTTCCACCAATGCGAAGTTCGATCCGAACTGAATGCCGGCGAAGCGTTCTTCTGTTTTGAAGATCTCTTCGGGAGTACCGTTGAAGGGAGCGCGAATGGCCAATACGCGATCGCGATGCGGAACTTTTTCTTTGGGGTTGCCGCCATCCAGCGCCTCCACCCAGAAGATGGTGGCCGGCTGGTTGGCCATCCAGTGGATTTGGCGCGGCCCGGTTTCAACGCCTCCCAGCGGCACTCGCGCAGGCAGCGGCAGGCTGGCCACTTTGTAGACCACGGAGCCGGATGTATTCCAGACCTCCACTTCTTTGGGAAATTCGCGCGCCGGATGCAGATAGGAAAATGGCCGGTGCAGGCGAGTGACCAGGATATCTTTACCTTCGGGCGATACGCTCACCTGGTCCAGCAATCCGGAATTGCCGATGGGCGTCACGGCGCCGTTCGATGTCTCAACGCGCACCAGTTGCGCGGCAGCGTAGTATTCGAACAGATCTTCGTCATGCGGATTCTGCAGCATGTCCTCGTATGTTGGAACGGGGCCTGCATGTCCGTCGCTTTCCTGCACGCTCGGTCCCGTGGGCACGGTGGGTTCCGCTGGCGCCGGACCGCGGCCTGAGGGCACCGTCTTTGCGAGCAGCGTGCGATTATCGGGAAGCCACTCGATAGGATCGCCGAGAACCGTGTTCAGCTTGATTCCTTCGATCTTTCTGGTCCTGCCGGTGGCCGCGTCGCCAATCCATAGATCAATGCCGGCAGCGGTTGTGTTGGCGAATGCGAACTGCTTCCCGTCGGGTGACCAGCGCAGGCCATTTACTTGGGCATGGGGCGGCAGCGACACCGGAATCTTCAACGCGTCGGAGAGCCTCACCAGGGTGATGGAGATGCTGTTCGGCGCCAGATGCAGCCCGTTGGTGCGCGGATTGATGCGCAACCCGGCCAGCCGCAGCATCGGCTCCGAAACTTCGGCGATGGATGGGTAGCGTTCCGTCAGCGACAATGTAGCGGAAGTGCGTGGCGGATTCACCCCCAGCGTAGGCGGAACGGGTGCGTTGAGAACGTCCAGAATTTCCTGGGGTGGTTTTTGATATGTGAGTTCGGCTGCGATGGGAATCGCCAGGACGACCAGCAAAAACGTGCGGCGCATGGGAACAGCTTAGGGAATTGGCCAACGCAAGTCAATTCTCGACTTACCCCACCATCGTGGTATCGCTCCCTTGAAGACGCGAGACCGATCGGTTGGCAGGCGAAAGCGCCTGCCCCACTGCGAGCTGACGTGGGGCAGGCGTTTTCGCCTGCCAACCCAACTTTTCACACTGCGTCTTCATCACTTTTTGGTGTGCCAGCAGGTTGTGCGGCTTAGGCGGGTTGGCAACCATGGGACTGCATCGGCTACGATGGACCTTACATGCTTCTTCGCGCATTGCCCGTTCTCTTCGCATTCACGGGTTTCATAATCGCCCAGCAACCTTCCACGGTCCCGTTATGGCCTAATGGCGCTCCGGGAGCGTTGGGTAACGACGACTCCGACAAGCCCACGTTGACCATTTACTTGCCGTGGGACAAGGCGGTTTCGCGGACGGCCGTGGTAGTGTGTCCGGGCGGCGGTTACGGGATGCTTGCGGACAATCACGAAGGCCGGCAAGTGGCGAACTGGCTCAACGCGCTGGGAATAGCCGCGTTTGTTTTGAAATATCGGCTGGGACCGCGCTACCATCACCCCATCGAGCTGGGTGACGCGCAACGGGCCATCCGGATGGTTCGCGCGCAGGCGGCGCAGTTCGGCGTGGCGCCGGACCGGATCGGCATTATGGGATTCTCCGCCGGCGGCCATCTGGCGTCCACGGCTGGAACGCACTTTGACGCGGGAGATGCCGCGGCAACCGACCCCATCGACCGTGCCAGCAGCCGCCCGGATTTTCTGGTGCTAGGCTACCCGGTTATTTCGTTTACCACGCCATACACCCACCAAGGCTCGCTCAAGAATTTGCTCGGCGACCATCCCGATCCGAAGCTGGTTGAGAATCTCTCGAACGAACTCGAAGTGACGCCCGAAACACCGCCGACATTTTTGTTCCACACCAACGAAGATAAAGGCGTGCCGGCGGAAAACAGCGTGCTGTTCTACCTGGCGCTGCGAAAGGCTGGAGTCCCGGCCGAAATGCATATTTTCGAGCGCGGACCGCACGGCGTGGGGCTGGCTTTGGCCGATCCCGCGCTGGCTATGTGGCCCACGCTATTGGCGAACTGGTTCCGTGAGCGGGGATTACTGGCCGCGAAGTAGGAATTCCGCCCGCGTTACGCCAGAACAGTGAATCCGGGAGAGTTTCTTAACGCCCGATCAAATGTCACGAATTCCCGGCACCCATGCTGCTTGCTGATTTCGGCGATCAGGTAATCCGGGAAGTTCCCCATGCCGTTCCGGAAGCACTCCAGGCTCCGCCGGACGAGGGCGTCGTATTCGATACGGAATTGGTCCATGGCCAGGATCTGCTCCATGGCCTGAATGATCTGAGGCTTTCCTTGATCGTAACGTCTCGCCAGCACCCCAACCAATTCGCAAAGCACAATTGCGGAGAGAAAGAAGGGCTCGCGGTTGCTCTGGCCTTCCTCCATTAACTTCTCCACCGCGGCGAGTTGCTTAGAATCGTCGGCGGCAAGATACCGGACCAGGACGTTCGTGTCCAAACCCCTCATGATTCCGAGAAGCCTTCCGCAATTGCGTGATTCATCTCTTCAACAGAGACAGGCTTCTTTCTTCGTGGCCGGATAATCCCTTTGAGGGATCGAATGTCTTTATTGCGGGGAGTTAGCAAAACTTTCCCGTTTGAATCGATCTGGAATTCCACGCGGTGACTGGAAAACGTCCTTACTTCGGGCCGCGGCTCTTCCACATCCGCCACCAACTGGTGTCGCCCAGATAGAGCGTGTTCCAGAGAGAATCGATCATCTGGGGATTTGCGGCCAGCACACCCGGACGCGTTACGCCGGCCGGCACAGTGATAAATTGCGACAGGCGATCGTAGACGCGCCCGCGATCGTCCGGCTGGACCCGGCGCAGCAGATGCCATAAAGTGATTGCATCTCTCGCGCGGGCGTTCGCCAGGATTGCCGCAATAGGCTGCTGGTTCGCATCCATATCGAACTGATGGACCGCGGCTATCAGTTCGCGAGAGGCATCCTGATAATACGGAATGCCGGGACCTTTGCCGGGACGCGTGACACAGGCTGCGCCGGCGGGGATAAACGATTCGCGGCCATCATTTTCAAACGCCACCCAGCCCACGCTCACTTCCACCAGTCCGACGCCGTCTTTATCCACCTTAAGCGTGTACTGACAGCCGAGGTCCACCGTTTGCGCCGACGGTGTATTTACGATGAACCGCCCTGGAGGCGCCCAGATCAAGGCGTGGATGGTGCCACGCTCCAGCGCCAGCCTTTGTTCGTCGGGCCCGATGGCCAGTACGGAGAGCCTGGTATTCGGCTCTACTTCAACCTCACCCACATCGTTCAGATTCAAGCGCGCCTGCGATTGTGCGTCGGTACTAATCGATTCACCTTTGGCTAGCCGCTTCCGCGACGGCGTTCCGCTCACCGTGGCCACCTGCCAAGCCGGCCGAGTCCGCTGCCAGGCGATCCACAACGCACCGGACAAAATCAACAGGGACGCTGCGATCGCCAGCAGAAAGGGGAAGCGGCTGCGTTTCGGGAAGGACAAGACGGGAGCCTTGTCCAACTTGTGCCCCAGCGGGGCCAGCAAATTCTCCAGCCGCTTAATTTCAGGATCGGGCTCGCCCGATTTGTCCCACAAATAGTCTTCGTTCATGTGGCGGCCCTCCCTTCCATTTTTTCGCGAAGTATCTTCATGCCGCGATGCAGGTTCACACGTACCGAATCCGGCGAAAGGCCCGTCTGCAGGGCGATTTCCGGTCCGCTCAGCCCTTCCACCAGCCGCAGAATCAATGTTTCGCGATACGCATCGGGCAGGCCCCGGATAGTATCCAGCACCGCCAGAGCTTCCGGCTCGGGAGGCTTTTCCGTGAGCATGTGGTCTTTAAGCTCAGTGATTTTTGGAGTCCGCCGGTGGTAATCGATGGCCTGATTGCGAGCGATCATGGCCAGCCAGCCGCCGAAGGCCCGCTCATCCCGCAAACTTTGCAACCGCCGCAGCGCCGCGAGGAAGACATCTTGCACCATATCCTCCACTTCCGAATGCGGGACGCGCGCCAGCAACAGGCCATGCACCATGCGCGAATACTGCTGGTAGAGTTGCCCGAACGCGGCGCGGCTACCCTGGCGGGCCTGCTCTACCAGCGAGCCCTCCGGTTGTTCCTCGCGACCTACTGACGCAAAGAGTGCAATAACGTTCTCCAAACGATACCCGCTATCTGGAAGGACGAAACCGGGGAGGTTTTGTTAACCGCCTGTCCCGTAAACCGCTTGCATGCGGGTGTAAAACAGCCGGTCCGCCTCGCCATGCTCTGGCGGACCGATCCCAGAGGCTTTCCAGCCACCGAACGGCAATGAGATATCCGCTCCGGCGGTGGACGAATTAATTTTGAGGATGCCGGCTTGGGCCCCGGCCAGGAATTTCTCCTGGATTTCGCGCACGTTGCTGAACAGCGCGGCGGCCAGACCGTATCGCGTGGCGTTGCACAAAGCCAGCGCATGCTCGAAATCCTCCGCGCGCTGCACTACCAACAGTGGACTCATGGTCTCCTCTTGCACCACTGGGTGATCCTCGAGATCGCAGCAGAGGATGGCAGGCTGCGCGTAGGCGCCGGCGTTCACGAACGGCTCTTGAGCGCGGCTTTTCTGCAGCATTTCCACGGAATGGACATCGGGGTCCGACCGCGCCCGATTCAAAAGGGCGATGGTCTCGTCGCGCTTGTACAGGCTAATTACCGGCCCTATGTCGGTGGCTTGATCCAGCGGATCACCCCAAAACAGCGATTCCGCTGCAGTCTTGAGGGCTTCGAGAAGCGCCGCGAACCGCGTTCGGGAAACGATGACGCGGCGGTTGGCTGTGCAGCGCTGGCCGGCGAATCCGAACGCGCCCCAGGCCACTTGTTTCGCGGTGTGTGACAGATCCCCGTCATCCCACACGATCGCGGCGTTGTTGCCGTTCAACTCGGCTTGCAGCGGGACCATGCGGCGCGCGCAGATTTCCTGCATGGAATAACGCGCCGCGAGCGAACCCGTAAGCGTGACGGCGGCGATGCTGGGGTGGGACGAAAGTGCGTGAGCCGTAGTATGATCGCCCGGAAGCAAGCGAACCGCGTTATCCGGCACCCCAGCCTGGCGCAACAGTTTCAATAGCGCTTGTGCAATGCCGGTTGCAGCGGGCGCGGGCTTCCAAATCACGGTGTTTCCATAAGCCAGTGCCGGCGCAATTTTCCCCACCGGAATCGCCACCGGATTGTTCCAGGGCGATATCAGCGCCACGACACCCAAAGGCTGGTGGCGAACCACGCCGCCGCCCTCTTTGGTGGCGACCGGGAACTCGCGGGCCCGGCGAACGACGTCACGAATATTTGCCGCGCCCCGGCGAACTTCTTCCAGACCGTGCGTGACCGGCTTGCCTATCTCGATGGCCATTTGGCGGGCCAGCTCAGGCGCCGCGGCATCCAACTGATCTGCGGCTCGATCTAAAATTTCCCAGCGCGAGAGCAGGGAAGTCCCGCGCCATTGTTTCCAGGCTTCCTGCGCCAGCGCGGCTTCGGAAGCTACTTCTTGGGTACCTGCTGGAGGGACTTCGAACAATACCTGTTCGGTATGGCGTGGGGATCGGTGTGAGAAAGTCGGTTGGCAGGCGAAAGCGCCTGCCCCACGCGCATCGAGCCAGCGGAGGGTGGAAGCAGCGTGAATGGGGTCGTTGCTCGCGACGGCGTCTTCGGCGATGCGAACGCTGTAGCCGCGCTCCATGCATTCCATGGCGGCCACGCGGACGCAGGTGTGCAAATGCATTCCAGCCAGAATCACGGTATCGCGATCCAAGCGTTTCAAAGCTGCGTCCAGCTGGCCATCGGCAAATGCGTTGAAACCGGATTTGTGGACCACCGTCTCGCCGCTCCTTGGCGCCAAGGATGCAGGCGTGGCATGGCCGCTTGTTCCGGCTACGCATTGCCAGCGATTTTCCTTACGCCAGTGCGGCAGGCGCCGGTCGTCCTCACGGCGTACGGTGGTCCAAATGTGGATAACCGGAATCTCTGACTGGCGGCATTGAGCCAGCAGTGCTGTTGTTTGTGCGATCAAAACTTCGGCAGTCGGTTGAAGATCGGGCGCAGCCAGATAGTCGTTCTGAAGATCAACCAGCAGCAGCGCAGGTTTCATGAGAAGGCTTGACTTCCGGCTGGTGCAGAATCTGTTGCACGAAGCGCTCGGTTATAGCGCGGGTACCTAGCACTTGGCAGCCCGGCTCGGCCAAATCGGCGGTTCGGAAACCCTGGCGCCAGACTTCGGCCAGTGCAGTCTCAATAATCGCCGCCGCCTGCGACAGCCCAAAACTTTCGCGCAACAGCATGGCCAGCGACAGAATTTGGCCGGCCGGATTTGCGGTATCGGTTCCCGCCAGGTCGTGCGCGCTGCCGTGATTGGTTTGAAAAACGCCGTGGCCCTCGGCATTGAAATTGCCTGAGAAAGTGACCCCGCGAGAGGAAACCAACACTCCGGCGATGTCGGCCAGGATATCGCCGAAGAGATTGGGAGCAACGATTACGTCGAAGCGTGACGCGTTCTGAATCAATTCATATGCCACCAGGTCGATGTTCATGAACGATGCTTCCACGCCCTGCTTCCGGGCCGCCACGGCGCCAACCTCGCGCCATAGCGCGCTCATGCCGGGGATACCGCCATCCTTGACGATGACGTGTAAACCGCCACGCCGGTCCCGGGCGGCGCGCGCAGCCACTTCGACAATACGCTCTACTTCCCACTCGCTGTAACTGAACGAATGCTCGGTCACGCGCCCGCGTCCGGTGATTCGCTCGGTTCCTTCGCCCTGATAGACGCCGCCCGCGTTATCGCGGACCAGCAGAATGTCGATCCCACGCAGATGGCTGGGGACAATTTTCGCGGCGGCGGCCAGCTCCGGCACCGGTTGGATGGGCACAAACTTCGAGAACAGATCGAACCGGCGCCGGAGGTCATAGACGTAGCGTCCACCACCCGGTCCGCTGAGAATGGCTCCGCCAAGACGAAAAATTTCGGAGCAAAAGTCCACCACTTCTTCGGGCAGCCATTGGCCAAAGTGCGTCAGCGCGTCTTCGCCGATCAGTGTTCCGCGCCGTACTTCGAAATCGATGCCGGTGACTTGGCCGATGGATGCCAGCACCTGCAATGCCGAACCGATCACCTGGGATCCGATACCGGTTCCTTCGAGAACACCAATCAAAGGGCGCGCGTTCGAAGCCGGGCGGGCGGCTCCCAGATAGCTGAGCAGTTGTGCGGATTTATTTTTCACTTGTATCGTAGTTGTCAAAGTACCACGGAAGGGAAACGGTCATGCGCCCGCTCCGGCGGCCATTTTCGAAAAAGAATGCTGCGGCAACAGTTCATTGAGCTGATCCACCAGTTGGGGTGTGTTCTCAATGGAAAGAATGGTATTGTGATCCCCTCTTAGGCGACGCACCACCAGGCCTCCGCGCGCGAAATCGCTCCAGCCCAGGCGCGGATCGCTTAGAACTTCCGTGCTCACCGGTTGGTCGGCCGCAATAAAATGAACGATCGGTGCGGGAAAATCCCGAGGCGTGTATTCCCACATGGCCATTCCATTTAAAGTTTTTTCTTCCTGTCCCGTTACCAAAACATTAGACCCGATGGCAGTCAAAACGCGGCTGGCGCTGCCCTTGCGCCGGCGCGCAAATATGCGGCCCAGTGCGGAAACGTGCTGGCGCATCGCTAGAGCCGTCGTCCCGATCTTTCCCGGCCCCAGCTCGAGCGCCAAACTGCGCGCCTTCGCGACGTAGCGCCGCCATTGCCGATGGACCTTGGGATAACCGGGGGTGGCGGCGTCGAAAAGCACCAAGCACTTCACCTCCATGCCTAGCGACATAAGCTGCAGGGCGGCTTCAAACGCCACCACGCCGCCGTAACAGTGGCCGCCAACAATATAAGGACCGTCAGGCCACTCGCGGCGGATGGCTGCTACCGCAGAGCGGGCCAGATCCTGCACCGGGAGCAAACGGCTGTCACGGATGGGATCGCGGTGGCAAACCACAAAAAACGGCTGTTCGGCATCCAGGCTCTTGGAGAAGTGCCGCAGGTAGTACGGATCCTGCGCGCTGGCGGGAAAACAGAAAAACGGCAGGCGCGACCCGGTGGGATGAAGCGCCAGGATTCGGTTAACGGTTGCGTCCGAGGTCTCCGGATCAGCCGGATTCGCGCCGCACTCCATGACAATTCTTGCCAGCTCTTGAATGGTCGGCAAATCGAAGAAATCAACCCGGGCTAACAGCTCGGCGCCGGTGTTGAGCACTCGCTGGGCATCCGCTAACATGACCGCGGCAGCAAGGGAATCACCACCCAGCGCGAAAAAGTCGTCGAAGACGTCTATCTGCTCAACGCCGAGAATCCGGCGCCAGATATCGATAAGTGCAATTTCCACCGGTTCAATAACGTGAGTTGCGGGCGTGCTGCGCGTTGAAACTTGAGTGCGCAACTGTTCGGCCAGCGCCGTTCGCCTTGCTTTGCCGGTGGAAGTGCGCGGGATGGAGTCAATCAAGACAATGCGGCGGGGGACTTTGAACGGAGCAAGTTGGGAAGCGGCGAACTGTCGCAGTTCGGATTCGGAAGCCGACGTTCCTGGCCGCAGCACCACAGCCGCCAGCACATCCTCCCCGAGCGTCGCGTGCGGAATAGCGCAGGCGGCGGCGTCTTGAACTGCCGGGTGCCCCAGCAGCGCGGCTTCCACCTCTTGTGGGGAGATTTTCTTACCGCCCCGGTTAATCATTTCCTTCAGCCGTCCGGTGATAAACAGAAACCCTTCCTGGTCAAGCCGGCCAATGTCGCCGGTGCGAAACCAGCCGTCGTGGAAAGCGGACTGATTGGCCGCCGGATTATCCAGGTAGCCCGAAGTCACGGATGGGCCATGCACGACGATTTCGCCTTCACATTCGGGAGGCGGAGTATTTCCGGATGCATCCATGATCGCGAGCGCCAGGCCGCTCGACCGGCCCACCGATCCAGCCTTGCGATGGTCGCGTGTACTGCGAGTGACGCCGCCGGTTTCGGTCAGGCCATAACCGTTGAGCACCGGCACGCCCGTCGCTTCCTCAAGCATAGTCAGCAGTTGCGGTTCCGATGGCGCGGTTCCGGAGCGAATAAAACGCAAAGGGAGATCGAGAAAAACGTCGTGTTGTTGGCGCGCCACGGCGAGGATGGCCCGATTCAACGGCGGACTCGATGTAAACCAGGTAGGGCGAAGCGCCGTGAGCCACGCCGGAAAACCGCATGGATCGAAGCCCGCGGTCGAGATGACGCTCCCGCCGCAAGACAACTGGGTCAGCACTGTCGCCAGGCCGTGCAGGTGGAACAACGGCATCAGGCTCAATAAACGGTCCGCCGAGGTCAACTGCAGCGCTCGTGAATCGTGGACGGCCATCGCGTGGAGGTTCAACCAGGTCAGAGGAACAAGCTTGGGCGAATCGGTGCTGGCGGAGGTGAACAGCAGCAGGGCTGCGTCCGTTGTGCGTCCAACGGCTGTAACCGGTTCGCCTGAATCCCGCAGTTCAAAGATACCCGCGGGCTGGCTCTGTGCCACATGGATGGTCACGATCCGCATACCCAGGGATCGCGCCGCCTCAGCCGCCGGACTTGGAGCGCCATCGGGGACGATCAGCGTCCGAGCGCCCAGCCGGCTAAGGTAGAAATGGCACTCACTCTTGGTCAGGGCCGGGTCCAGCGGAGCGCACACCCCGGCGCTCGAAACAGCCAAAAAAGCGGTTATTAATTCCGGACCGCCCGGCAAAAACAGCGCCGTGATCTCACCGGGCGCGATGCCAAAGCTCGCCAGCGCCTCCCCTGCGGCCTGCACTTGATTTCGGAGCTGACGATAGGTGAGAGCATCGCGGCCGGGAGCCAGCAAAGCAATCGCGTCCGGTGTCGCCGAGGCGCGCCGGTCAAGGGCCAGAACATCTTCCGGCCAAAGATTGCAGGATGGCCCTTCGAACATTTTATCGTTCGATTGTAACGCAGATGGCGGTAGTCAATTCCGAACTGCTGGGGCGCTGGGTTGGCAGGCGGAAGCTAGGTACTTGCAAAATTCGAATAACCAACCGCTGACTCGGCATAACTGGAACCCAAAAGCACCGGCTCCCTCAGTCTCAGAAGCTGTGAAAAAATCGGCAGGCGCGCCGGGTTGGCAGACGGAAGCGTCTGCCCCACATTGACGCACCAGGATTTACGATTAAGTGGCACAGGCGCTTTCGCCTGCGAACCGATTTTTCCACAGCTTCTCACGGTCGCGGCTCGGTAACTCATTCTTTCTGAGCCGCGAGCGTAAGCGACCGGTGCCTTTGACTTTTTCACAACACAAAGCAATTGTGGCGAATTTTGCAAGTACCTCGGAAGCGCCTGCCCCACTCAAAACGTAAACCCTGGCGATCCAATATGAGGCAGGCGCTTCCGGTTGCCAACCCCCCTATTTTTCCTGCATCCCTAGGGGCGCCGGTGTGCGTATCCTATGGTGAGGGATAAGTGATCGGAAGTTTGGCCCAGGAGGTCGGCATTCCCCAAGCCGTTGCGGAAGCGGATCGAAGTCGCGCGTTTGAGGCCGCTGTCCGCGAACATCAAGCCATGGTTTTCAGCGTGGCTTACCATTTCCTGCAGGATCACGCGGTGGCTGAGGAACTGGCCCAGGAAGTTTTTCTGGAGCTGTACCGGCATTGGGATGAGATCGAATCCAGGGAACACCGCATCCACTGGCTGCGCAAGGTGGCCAGCCGGCGCTGTATCGATCAGGCGCGGCGCCGGAAATTGCGCAACCACGTCAGCCTGGAGGAAGCGCCGGAGCCGTTCACCTGGATGCCGGCTGCCGATCCGGTGTTGAAGCGCTTCATAGAACAATTACTAGGGAAATTGGCCGAAACGCCCCGAATGGTGGTAATCATGCGCTACCAGGAGGGGCTGGAGCCGGCCGAGATCGCGGACATACTGGATATGCCGGTGGCGACGGTAAAGAGCCATCTGCAAAGATCGCTGGCGCTGTTACGCCGCAAACTGTCGTTCGCGTCGCGGGAGGGAGAATCATGATGGACTTCGAAGAACAACTTCGGCGGGCGTTGGAGAGAAAAGATCCATCGGCGGATTTCACGGCGCGGGTGATGGCTCGGGCTAATCAGCCGAAGAAGCCGCTGGCGTGGGTAAGCTGGCGGAGCTGGGCCGCAGCCGGACTGGCAGCTTCGCTGTGTTTGGGAGCTTTGGGGCTGGAGGTGGAACATCGCCGCAAGGTAGAACAAGAGGGCCGGGCGGCGAGTGCCCAATTGATGCAGGCCATGAAAATTACCTCTGTTAAGCTGCAGCGAATTCACAAGAGAGTACAGGGCTCCCTGTGATCAATCGGCGCCTGATTGTCCTGTTCGCCCTGGCTCCGGCCCTGGTCTGTGGACAGTCGGTAAAACTAGACGCGCTGGACAAGCTGGCCGAAAAGGCGTCCGAGACAGTGACAGTGAGCCTGGATGGAAATTTGCTGCAATTGGCCAGCAAGTTTCTTTCGAGCGACGATCCGGATCAGGCGCAGGTCAAGAAACTGGTAGCCAGCTTGAAAGGCGTCTACGTTCGGAACTTCGAGTTTGACAAGGTGGGAGAATACCAGGCCTCCGACTTGGAGCCGATCCGCAGCCAACTGAAAGACCCGAAGTGGAAAAAGATTGTGGAAGTGCGCGGGCACGATAATGCCGAGGTTCTGCTGCGCCAGGAGAATGAGCACACCATCAGCGGTCTCGCAGTGATCGTGGCCGAAGCGAAGGAGCTGACGGTAGTTTATATCGACGGCCCCATCGATATGGACGGCTTGAGCAAGCTGGCCGGCAATTTCGGAATCCCAGAGGACATTGGGTCCAAGGTGGAAAAAGGACAAGGACAAAGACAAGGAGAAAAAGGCAAAATGATTATCCTGCCTCTGTGGGTCTTGCTTGCGGCCGTACCGTCCACTACTGCCGAAGGGATCATGCTACGCGTGGCCTTGAATCAGGATCGTGATCAGGAGATGCGCACGGCCTTTGTGTATCACCAGAACGTGATGGTCCGGCTGCATCGATCGAACGGGAAATTCGCGCGCGAAGAATATGCCGAGTTCACCGTCACTCCAACGCCCAAGGGCATCACCAGAGAGCAAACCTTGTTCCGCGGAAAGTATGAGGCGCATGGTAAGGAGATCGAGTTCGATAAGCCCGGATTTGAACATAAATCCATCGACATTGATGCGGATTTCGCCAGGTCTCTAATGGAGGACTTCGGCAACGACAAGGACTCGCGCGACGGCGTGGACCACGATTGTTTTCCGCTGACATCCAAGGAGCAGCCGAAGTACAAATTCCTTCTGGAAGGAACCGAAGATTATCGCGGCACGCCGGTTTACCGCATTACCTTCCAGCCGAAGAAGAAACCTAGCCTGTTGGACGACGACGACAACGGCCAGTGGGCCGGCGAAGTGTTGGTGGATCAGAACGAATTCCAACCGGTGCTGGTGACGTCGAGGCTGGCGTTCAATATTCCGGCATGGGTGAAGGTGATTTTCGGGACCAACGTGCAGCAACTTGGTTTCAAAGTTACCTACAAGAAGTTTGACGACGGCCTGTGGTTTCCCGTGACCTACGGCGGCGAATTCAAGCTGAAGGCGGTGTTCTTTTATTCGCGCCGCATCGCCCTGTCGATGCAGAATTCCGATTTCCAGCGCGCCGTGGTGAACAGCAAAGTCAACTTCAACACGCTTCCGTTGCTTCTCAGTTCGATTGTTCCTTAACCGCTTCCACCGCGCCGGGCGCGCGCTCAATGCGTACGCGCGCGATGCGATTGTGATCCATTTCGACGATGATGAATTTTCGGCCGCCGTATTCTAACACCTCGCCCGGTTTCGGAATGTAGCCGAGTTGAAACAGCAGAAACCCGGCCAGCGTTTCGAATCCCGCGTCGCCCGGCAGTTCCAAACCGTATTGTGTGTCCAGGTCACGAATGGTGGTGGCGCCTTCCACTTCGATGAGCGGGGCTTCGGCCGAGGGTTTCGGCCGTTTCACGTCGTGCTCGTCGCCGATCTCACCCAAAATCTGTTCCAGCGCGTCTTCCAGCGTGACTAATCCGACAATGGTGCCGAACTCGTCCACCACCATGGCCATATGTTTATGCGTATTTCGAAACTCGTCGATCAGATCGTTCAGCGGCTTGGTCTCGGGCACCACCAGCGGTTTGCGCAACACTCGCGAGAGATGGAACGGACGCAGCACGTTTTTTCTTTCCGCGGCTACGCGCCGTTCTTCGGCGATGCGCAGCATGTCTTTGTAATGGACATAGCCGATGATGTGCTCGGGATGCCCCTGGTAAACCGGCAGGCGCGAATATTGGTTCTCGCGCATGCGCCGCAAAACCTGGTCCAGGCTGGCATCCACGGAGACAGAAACAATATCATTGCGCGGCACCATGATCTCGCGAACATAGTAATTCTGCAGCTCCAGCAGCGCCTGAATGGCGTCTTCCTCAAAACGATGCAGATGCCCCTCGCGCCGGCTGGAGCTGACGATGAACTTCAGCTCTTCGGCGGAGTGGCCGCCTCCGCTGTGGCTGCCCCGCAAGCCGATCCAATGGGACAAAGCCGCGGCCGACCGTTCCGCCACAATGATGAAAGGCGTGGCCACGCGATCGAAAACCAAAAGCGCCGGGGCCACCAGAACGGCCAGCCGGTCGGCTTTTTCGATGGCCAGATTCTTCGGCACCACTTCTCCGAATACCACGTGCGCGTAACTGATCAGCAGAAAGGCGGCGCCGAAGCTTACGGCATGCAGCAGCGGGCTAAAGCGCGAGTTCAGAAATGGTTCGAGCATCCCCAGAAACAGATGATAGACGGTGCCTTCACCGGCCCAGCCCAACCCCAGGCTGGCCAGCGTCACTCCTACCTGGGTGACTGACAGCAGCCGCGCCGGATTCGCAAGCAGGTTGAGCGCCGCCTGCGCACCCACTTGTCCTTCCGCCGCCATGGCGCGCAGCCGGCTCTTCCGCACCGAGACCAGCGCTACCTCCGCGGCCGCGAAGAATCCGTTCAAAGTCAGAACCGCAATGAGAATAATGAAACGGTAGGACATCACTCAGCAGCCCCGCGCGTAAGCAAGGGGACCACGGTACGAGTAGAATCTTCCAAGTGCCCCATGGAAGAGTCCTGAAGTACATTAACTTGAGCATAGCGGTTTTGCTGCTGCTGGGTTTGATAGCCCTATACTGGATCGCGTATCGTCCGCTGGCGCAGACTTCGGGACAGATCACAGCGCCAATTTCCGCCCGGGCCAGCGTGCGCCGGGACGCGCTGGGCGTTCCGCACATTTCCGCGCGCAAATTGGGAAGACGCCATTTTCCTGCAAGGGTACGTGACCGCGCAAGACCGGCTATGGCAGATGGACGCATTGCGCCGTTTGGCGGCCGGAGAATTGTCCGAGGTGATTGGCCCGCGCACTTTGGAGCTGGACCGCGAAGCGCGGCGCTTAAGAATGCGGCGCATCGCCGAGGAACAGTATCGCACTCTGCCGGACGCAGACCGCGCGGTGTTGGTCGCATACGCGCGCGGCGTCAACTATTTCATTGAAACGCATCGCGGCCGGCTTCCGCTCGAATTCACGCTGCTCCGCTACGACCCTCGTCCCTGGCACGTTGTGGACAGCATTCTGTGCGGACTGCAGATGCATCGGAATCTAACCACCACCTACAAAGAAGAGCTGCAGAAACAGGCTATGTTGGCGGGAGGCGATCAAGCCAAGGTCAACTTTCTGTTCCCGACCTGGGCCGGCACGGAGTTCCAACCTGGTTCGAATTCGTGGGCCATTTCAGGCAAACATACCTCGAGCGGCAAACCAATTCTGGCGAATGATCCGCACCTGGAGTTTTCGCTGCCCTCCACCTGGTATCAGGTACACATTGAGGCCGCGCCCGGTCTGGACGTTATCGGAGTTTCACTTCCCGGCGTACCGGCGGTTATCATCGGGCACAACGAAAGAATCGCCTGGGGAGTGACCAATCTGGGCTTCGATGTTCAGGATCTGTACATGGAGAAGTTCGATCCCCGCAATGGCCAATATTTATTTCGTGGAAAGATCGAGCGAGCGCGCCTGGAGACTGAACGCATCGCGGTGAAGGGTGCCAAGCCGCAGGAGTTCGAGCAATGGGTGACGCGCCATGGGCCGGTCAGTATTTCCGAGCAGGGCCGTTTTCTGGCGCTGCGCTGGTCCGCCGCTGAGCCCGGTTCGTTTCAATTCCCGTTTCTGGATGTGAATCGCGCCCGTAATTGGCAGGAGTTCACGGCCGCCATCGCACGATTCGCCGGACCCGGCCAGAACTTTGTGTATGCCGACGTGGACGGCAATATCGGCTACCACGCCACCGGTCAACTGCCCATCCGGAAGAATTACGACGGTGACGTGCCGGTGGATGGAAGTTCCGGCGACTACGAATGGGAGGGCTTTATCCCTTTCGATCAATTACCGTCCTTTTACAATCCTCCGCAAGGCTGGATCATCACCGCGAACCAGAATCCTTTTCCCAAAGATTATCCGTATCGCGTGCACGGCGATTTCGCTTCGCCTTATCGTTCGCTGGAAATACGAAGCCTGCTCACGGCGCACGATGGCTGGAAGCCGCAAGAGATGCTGGCCGTTCAGAAAGACGTGTACTCCGCCTTTTCCAGTTTCCTGGCGCGCCAGATCGTGGCCGCTTACGATCAGCGAAAACCTTCGCAGCCGGAGCTGAAGGAGTGCGTGGCGCTGCTTCGTTCCTGGAACGGGCAAATGGAAAAACAGACGCCGGCCCCGCTGCTGATGACACTGGTTTATCAGCAGCTGCGCAAAATGGTGGCGGATCGCGCCGCACCCGGCAAAGCGGACCTCTACAACCCGCAAATGGCGCCCGCGGTGCTAGAGAAGATCCTGGAGGGCGACGGCGGCGGTTGGTTTCAAGATAAAAATGAAGCGCTCCTCCGCGCGGTATCAGGTGCTTTCGAGGAAGGCCGAAAGCTGCAGGGCAGTAACGTGAACCGCTGGGATTATGGGAAGTACAACGAGCTGACGATCAAGCATCCGGTGGGCGGCGAACTGCCGCTCCTGGGCCCTTATTTCAATATCGGGCCCATCGAGATGAGCGGCTCCTCCACCACTATCAAGCAGACCACGCTGCGCCTGGGGCCGTCCATGCGATTCGTCGCGGATCTGTCGGATTGGGAGCATTCGCTAAACAACATCACCATCGGAGAATCCGGACAGTTTCTCTCACGGCATTACAAAGACCAATGGGATGCGTACTACGTAGGCCGGAGTTTCCCGATGCAATTCGGCAAAGTGGATGCGAAAGAGACGCTGGTGTTCGTTGCCGAACCGCGACCGTAAGGAAGTCGGTGCATTTTCCCGATAGTTTTGGCTATAATAAAACCCCACGCCTGTGAAATCGTGTCCCGTCGCCCGTCGCGGACATTCAGCAAAATAATCGAGAGGTGAGAAAATGTACCGCAAGTTGATTGTCGCCACTATTGCGATCACGGCATCGGCATGGGCCGACGCCGTTATTTACTCCACCGTTCCTTCACCACTGCCGCCCAATAGTCCGAGCCCTTGGGTACGAAGCCACTTCCACCGGTTTCGACATTCCGCTTACGCTCAACTTGTATAACGTAGGAGCAGGGGATACGGGGGGCTCTCTGATCGCGACGCAAACTGTAGATGCGTTTATTCCATGGCGCCCTGAACCAACTCCGAGCACCTGTGCGCCCGGCAGCAATCCGCTGCCGGACACCGCCTATTGGAATACCGGCTATGGCCCGTTCTACGCGGGCTGGACGCCCTACTCGGGGATGATTCAGTTCAACGCGACTTCGGCCGTTCCAGAGCCCAATTACACGGCCTTCGCGGGCGGGATGATCTTTCTGAGTTTGCTGATACGGTCACGCCTAAAAACAATTCGGTGACAGGATACTCATTCCCCGATTTTGCATCGTCAAAAATGCGGTGAATGGGTATCCTGTCACCGCATTTTAGTCCTACTCGGTTCGGGCTTTGCTGTCGATCAGCTTGCGGATGTTGGCCAGAAATTCATCCACGCTTTGCGCCCCTTGATCGGCATGTTTGCGGTTGCGCACCGAAACGGTTCCGCTCTCGGCTTCCCGGTCGCCCACCACCAGCATGTAGGGGATTTTCTGCAGTTGCGCGTCGCGAATCTTCAGATTCACTTTTTCGCTGCGCTCGTCCAGCGTGACGCGCAGGCCTTCGGCTGCCAGACGATCTTTCACTTTTTGCGCGTATTCCATATGCCGGTCCGTGATGGGCAGCACGATAGCTTGCACCGGCGCCAGCCACACCGGAAACGCGCCGGCGTAGTGTTCAATCAGGATGCCGAAAAACCGCTCGATGGATCCGTATAGCGCGCGATGCACCATCAGCGGCTGATGTTTCTTGCCGTCGTCGGCGATATATTCCAGATTGAAGCGGCGCGGCAGCGTGAAATCGAACTGGATGGTGGAGAGCTGCCACAATCGGCCGATTGCATCCACCAGCTTCATGTCGATTTTAGGGCCGTAGAAGGCCGCCTCATCAGGAATCAGTTTGATTTTGACGTTGAGCCGGTCGGCCGCGCGCTTCAGGGCGCCCTCAGCGAGCTGCCATTGATCGGGTGTGCCATCGTATTTGCCGCTCGCGCCGCCGTCCCAGGTGGAAAGCTCGGCTTCGTAATCGTCGAATCCGAAAGTTGCCAGCACATCGATGGCGAACTGCAGACAGTTCACAATTTCGTCTTCAATCTGCTCCGGAGTACAGAAAATGTGCGCATCATCTTGCGTGAATCCGCGGACGCGCAACAGCCCGTGCATCACACCGGACCGTTCATAGCGGTAAACCGTGCCCAGCTCACCCAGGCGCACCGGCAGATCCCGATAGCTGCGCAATTTGTCCGCGTAAATCAGGATGTGGCCGGGACAGTTCATGGGCTTGAGCTGATACTCGGCATCATCCAGCTCCATGGGCTTGAACATGTTCTCGCTATAAAAATTGGCGTGCCCGGATGTCTTCCATAGCTCGCGCCGCATCACGTGCGGCGTATAGACCAGCGAGTAGCCGCGCGCCAGATATTGATCGCGCATCCAGTCTTCAATGATTTTGCGGACGATTCCTCCTTTGGGATGGAAGAAAATCAGGCCGGGACCGGCCAGTTCCTGAATGCTGAATAGATCCAGCTCCTGGCCCAGCTTGCGATGATCGCGCTTCTTGGCTTCTTCCAGGCGCGCCAGGTAAGCGTCCTGATCTTTCTTGTTGAAAAATGCGGTTCCGTAGATGCGCTGCAGCTTGGGATTATGCTCGTCACCCTTCCAATAAGCGCCGGCGATGGAGAGAAGTTTGAAAGACTTGATCCGCGAAGTGGATGGCACGTGCGGGCCGCGGCAAAAATCGATGAACTGCGGGCCCAGCGTGTATTCAGAGAAAACGTCGTCGGCTTTCTCGGTGATCAGTTCTTTCTTCATCCAGTCGTCGGCGTATTTCTGAAGGCCAACTTGCTTCTGTGTAAGTTGTCGCTCGTAGGGTAGATCTTTCGCCTGCAGCTCCCACATGCGCTTTTCGATTCGTTCCAGATCTTCCGGCGTGAAGGGAGTGTCGCGCTGGAAATCGTAATAGAAGCCGGAGTCGGTGGGAGGGCCAATGCCGAGCTTGGTCTCCGGGAACAATTCGAGCACCGCAGCCGCCAGCAGGTGCGCCGTGGAATGCCGGTAGACGTTGAGCGCCTCCGGATTCCTGGACGTGAGAATCTCCAGCTTGGCGTCGCCTTCCAGCGGCCGCGTGAGATCCCACATCTGCCCGTTCACCTTGGCGACTACCGCGTCGTCAGCCAGCCGCTGGCCAATGGATTTGGCGATATCCAGCGGACGGCTGCCGGGCGGAACGCTCTTCTGGCTGCCGTCAGGCAAAGTAACTGTAATGCTCTCGCTCATGAAATTTCAGGTTAGCAGGGGGCGGGTGGTGGATGCTCGGCAGAACTGACGCGACCAGAAAAGGTGACACCACCAGAAAAACTGGCACGACTGAAAAACTGGCCGCACACGAATGCCGCTTTCTTCCACGTTCGTGGTAGCGCTCCGTTGAAGACGCGAGACCGATCGGTTGGCAGGCGAAAGCGCCTGCCCCACTTCGAGCTGACGTGGGGCAGGCGCTTTCGCCTGCCAACCCAACTTTTCACACGGCGTCTCCTGACCTTTGGTGGGCCAGCAGCCGGCGAAGGTTTCGTGTTTGCGTTAGAACGTCAAAGCTCCAGCTTGCCCTGAAACTCCATTTCACTCAGATCAAAATCCTGCGCCAGGACAACCCGGCCGATTTGGGCGTCGAATCGAATGCGCTGATCTTTCTTGGAAATTTCCGCCGACAAAGGAAACAGATAGACCACTACCGCTCCGTCTTCGCGTTGGAACACTTCAACCCTGACCGGCTTCACATCTTTTTTCCCCTCGCGCTTTAACACCGCGAGATCTTTCAGAGGCGCGCCTAATTTTTCCGGACCGCCTTTGAAGTCGCCGCCGGGGATGCCGTAGACCGCGATGCTATAGCCGTCGCCTTCCAAGGTTGGAGGTTCCACTTCGTGTGATTTCATTTCCGCCAGCCGGACGGGAAGAGCGCTTTCCCAACGCAGCAGTAATGTAATGGATTGGGGTAGCGACTTTGGTCCGCTGCCCTTGGGGTCCACGCCCTCATTACCGATCGTGCGCGGCTGTCCCATTTGTCCGCCTTCCCGGAGCTGGTCCTCAGTAAGGCGCCGCGTAACAGTAGCTCTGACTTCCTTTGCCCAAGGTGATTTGGCGAGCACCTGCTGCGCGTCCTCTTCAGTCCACTCCAGGGCCGGCTTGATTTTCCAAACAGGATCCGCGGCGAAGAGGCACGTTACGGTAATGGCCAGGTACAAAAATTCGCGCATGCTAGAACTTCACCATAACTCCAAATGACAGCTTGGCTTCGCTACGGCGGAGATCCGGGAACCAGACGCTACCGAGCCCGCCTCCGCAGGCTACTTGCGCCGCCGCCAGATTCGCCGTTCCCGATGTCGCACCCGTCATGCAGGTGTAGTATTGCGGCAAGCCGTTATCTCCGCCTGGAGGAGTGACGCCGCCGCGTCCTGCGAAATACGGGATATTGGCGTGACGATATCCAACCTCGCCCCACCATGTAATGTACTGCCTGGGCATGTATTGGATATTAACCGTGCTATCCCACATGTGCGCCGATTGGCCGGGACTCTCCGTGAAGTATGGCGTTCCGGATGCAGCCCAGGCGCCATCGATCGGCGGCAGCAGCGTCAGGTAGCGGCCCGGGTTGCTCATTTGGCCACCGCCCAGGGTGACCGCGATAAGGTCTTTGTTAAACCACATGCGGTCATACAGCATCCAGCCCAGGAATGACGACTTATTCGGGCCCCCATGGCAGGTAATTCCGCCGCCATACTGGCATCCGGCGTCTCCAGTGAGTGAGAACGCCATCTTCGAAAGTCCGGCGCTCTCGGGATCGCTATAATATTTCAGCTCGATGCTGTCATCGGTGTGGATGCGCTGCGTCTTGGGAAGGCCCAGATTGTCTTCGCCATACCCATATTGGTTGGCGACCAGCTTGAACCATTCTTTGGGCATCCATAGCAACTGTCCTCCCAGGCCCGGGTGGCCGTTGTACTTCGCATAGGACTGCCATCCGTTGATGAACCAAGGTTCGATCTTCAGCTTGTTGGTTGGGAACCACTGCACGCGAACGCCGTTAAAGAACCAGGGCGTATTGGACGAGACATAGGAGGGTTGATAGGTCCAGTTGTCGAAATTGTAGTAACTGAAGAGACCGATGTAAGACACAAAGATTCCCGCGTCAATATTGAGTCCGTGCTGAACGTTGAAGTGATATCCGCCGTAAGCTTCCGACACATACTTGTAAGCACTCTGAAGGTCCCACTGGCCGACTCCGCCGGTATTTCCGTTCCCGGATCCGGTCGCCGAGCTGGCGTCGTTGCGCGGCGTAGTGGTGGCGAAGAGTCCCTCCATGAACAGGATTCGGCCACGAACGTTCTCCCAGTGGAAGTCGCCGCCGACGCTGGCCTGTTCAATCTGTACTTCGCCGGAGCGAAATGATTCGGTGGATCCGACGATGGTATGGTCGACGGGCTGATTGAAATCTTCTATATAGTTTGTATCGAATCGAATTTCCGGAGTGAAGAATTTCGTATCCAGCACCGTATCCTTGGTGCGTGCGCTTCCGTTGAGCCAGCTGAAATCGCCGAACGCGAACGGCGTCTGATTGTCCACGCCGGAAGCAGCTTCAGGAGTCTGCAGGGCGTCAGGCATTCTATGTTCGGCGGGGGCGACAGGCGAAGGTGGCGTGGCGATGGGGCCGGACTTGCCGCTCGATTGTTGCGGCCCGGTGGCCTGTGCCGTGTCAGGAGCGGGCAAATTTTGAGATGCCGGCGTGGGAATGGAAGGGACCGGGTTCAGCGAGGCCACCAGAGCTTGACGTGTTTCCCCGGTGTTGACGGAAGCGGCCTCCATCGCCGCCAGGCGGCGCTCCAACCGCTCGATGCGTTCCAGCATTTCCTTTTCCCTCGCCGTGAGGGGCGCGGACGATCCAGGCGCCAGTTGCAATGGCAGCTCCACTCTGGCGGCTTGGGCGTCGATTTCCGTACGCGCGGATAACTTCTGGAAGCCTTCTTTGACGGCTTCAAATTCATAGGAGCCGGGCTCCAGACCGGCGAATGTAAACTTACCGTCTGTATCGCTGACGGTGGCGCGATCAGTGCCTTTGTTGAGATTGTGGGCGGTTACCTGCACTTCCGCCAAGGGCTTTCCACTGGATGAGTCGCGGGTCACGCCGCCGACCGTCTGGCCGAAGGCGGTAAGCGACAACGCTGCGCACAAGAGTGCGGCGCAGGCTGGCACAACGGGGGCAGCCCCTGCGCTGATGCTCTTCATGATTCTTTCCTCTCCACTACCAAAATGAGTTGATGCCCGTGCCGCGCCAACTGTTTGACCCATCTCTGCTCCTTGGTGGGCCACCATCTGGTCCTTGTCCCAACCAGAACTAGGGAATTAGGGCTCAAGGACTGCAGGAGCGACTCCAGGACATCGCGGCCAAAGCAAATTTCGATGCGCGTAGGGATTGGTTGTCCATCCGCGAGTGTGCTTATGCTTCGCGCCACATAGGGAACAGCTCGAACGTTGAGAATCCGTATGGTCGCGCCCAAGCCGCGGGCCAGTGAGGCGGCCCGCCGCAGCGCGGCAAGAGTTGCGCGGACTTCCGTATAGAGGACGGTGACCGCAAAGGGCGAGGAAGCGGTTTCCGCCAAAAAGCCGGACGTGGGCCTGGCGTCGAGCACGACGATTCCAGACTAAACAACAAGGCATAAAGAAGGCATAAGGATTGGGTGAGTGTTTCGTGAATTCGGCCTGGTGCCCGACGCTATAGCCGAGCCGCGACCGCAAGGAAGCGCTACGAAAAAGCCGCTGTCGTGGTAGCGCTCCGTTGAAGACCCGAGACCGATCGGTTGGCAGGCGAAAGCGCCTGCCCCACTGCGAGCTGACGTGGGGCAGGCGCTTTCGCCTGCCAACCCAACTTTTCACACTGCGTCTTCCTGACCCTTGGTGGGGGCCTCGCGGTCGCGGCTCGGCTACAGTGCCTCGCAGACCAGACCAAGCGTCGTCGTACGCTATTCTGAAAAAGAACCCTTGATGACGAAAGCATACGAACGCTGGATACGTTCCTGGGAAGACCGTTTGTGCAACCGCGCCACCAATCGCGTGGTTCGTCATTTCGAATGGGGACTGGATTGGACCCGGCATTGGCCCAGCGCCCAGCGGCATCCCAAGAACGGCGAGTCGCCCGAGGATTACGTCTTCAAGCTGAATCAGGCCGCTCTTTCCGACAGCGATGAATTCTTTGCGTACCAGCGCCCGCGGGACTTCCGCCTGGACGATAACATGCTGCGTTTTGAATCGCCCGTTCGGACACCATATCCGGAGAACAATGTGGTCCATGCCCGTTGGTTTCCGGCCAAGGATCGCAAAAGGGCCGTGGTGGTTCTGCCGCACTGGAATTGCCCCGCCGACGCGCATTACGGCTTGTGCCGCGGATTGCAGCGGCTGGGTATTTCAAATCTTCGGCTCAGTCTGCCCTATCACGACTATCGAATGCCCGCCGAGCTGGAGCGCGCCGATTACGCCATGTCCGCGAACGTGTGCCGCACCATCGACGCGACGCGCCAGGCGGTGATCGACACCCGCTGCTGTTTCGACTGGCTGGAGCAGCAGGGCTTTGAGCGCCTGGGCATCGTAGGCACCAGCCTGGGGTCATCCTATGCGTGTCTCGCCAGCGCTCACGATCCCCGCATTGCCGTAAACGTTTTCAACCACTGCTCAACTTACGTCGCTGACGTGGTCTGGACCGGGCTTTCCACGCAACACGTCCGCAAGACCCTGGAACAACACCTGGACCTGGATCGGCTGCGGGAACTTTGGCGGGCCATCAGCCCCATCAGCTATCTCGAAAAATTCGCGGCCCGGCCGCACAAGTCGTTATTCATTTACGCGGCGTACGACACCACATTTCTGCCCCACCTGTCCAAAGACATCGTGAGCAAAGTGGGCGCCCTGGGAGTGGATCACCAGGTTGTGGTTTTGCCTTGCGGCCACTACACCCTCGGCGAGACGCCGTTCAAGTTCATTGACGGATATCATATCTGCAGATTCCTCACGAAAAACTTATAGTTTTTCGCTTCGTCAGTTCTTCGGTTGCTCGGTTCTTCGGTTCCCGATGGTTGCAACGATCGGTCGTGACACAGAACCGAAGAACTATTCAGCCGAGGAACTTATCTTTGGCGTAACAGATCGGGTCCAGTTTGCAATCCACGCATCTCGGCTTTCTTGCGAAACAGAGCGCGCGGCCGTGGAAGATTAGCTGAAGTGGAAAGGCGATCCATTTTTCCTTGGGGATGATCTTCATCAAATCCTGTTCAATCTTTACGGGATTGGTTTGTTTAGTCAGATCCAGCCGCCGCGAGAGGCGCTGGACATGCGTATCAACCACGATCCCCGCCGGTATCCCGTAGTAGCCGCCTAGCACCACATTGGCTGTTTTTCGGGCCGCGCCGGGGACGGTCAGCAGCTCTTCCATGGTCTTGGGAACTGCACCACCAAAATCCGTGAGAATCTTGCGCGCGGCGCCGATCAAGGATTTTGACTTGTTGTTGAAAAATCCCGTGGAGCGGATGTCCTGCCCCAGCTCCGCCTGGTTCGCATTGGCAAAGTCCTGGATGGTTGGATACTTCGCGAAGAGCCCCGGCGTCACTTCGTTGACCCGCTTATCGGTGCATTGCGCCGATAGAATTGTCGCCACCAAAAGCTCCCAGGCGTTGCGATGCAGCAAGGGGACCTTCGGGTTGGGATACATTTCATCCAGCAGCTTGACGATCTTGGCCACGCGCGCCGCGCGGTCGCCGGAAGTCTTGGGGCGGGGAACTAACTTGGGCGGCGTGGCCTTTGTTTTTGTAACACTGGGATTATCTCTTCTCGCCAAAATCTCCTGCTATGCCTCGCCGCTATCATCGCATTTGGCGGATGCCTGTGGGGCTCTTTCCATTTTGACGATTACTCGCTGCTGAACGGAGAGCTGTGGCGTCCATTCGAAATCCGGCCGCTCACGTATCTGACGTTCTGGATCAACCACTGGCTGGGGGATGGAAACCCGGCTGGCTATCACGCCGTCAACCTGGCTCTGCACCTGCTGGCGATCCTGCTGCTCTGGGACGCGCTGGGCCGGCTGCTGCCGTCTTCCGCCAGGCTGATCGCCACGGCGATCTTCGCCGTGCATCCTTTTCAGGCTGAACCGGTGAATTATATTTTCGCGCGGAGCACGCTGCTGGAAACAGTTCTTTGTCTGGCCGCGCTTCGAAGCTGGACGCGTGGCCGCTGCTGGATGGCCGTAGCCTGGTTTGGCGCCGCGCTCGCGGCCAAGGAGGAATGCGTCGCGTTTCCCGTTTTCCTGCTGCTTCTCTCATTGCCGCTTTCGCGCAAATCGAAAGAGCTACGCCCCATCGCCGCTATGTTCGCGCTCTCATGCGCCGCCGGGTTTCGCGTGCTATTCGCGGTCCAAACCACGCCAGGCTCAGGCGCCGGCGCGCAGGCCGCGGTTACATCGAAATCGTATTTGCTGACCGAAGGGGAAGTTATTCTGCGCTATTTCCGGATGCTGCTGCTCCCTGGGGGATTCTCGGTGGATCCCGGCATTTCGGTTCCTCCGTTCTGGCTAGGTTTATTGGCGTGGCTGGCGGTGCTCGGCTTGGCTTTGCTGGCGTGGCGCACGGCCGATCGCTCGCGGGCGGGAACCTGGTTTCTTGGTGGCCTGGTGCTGTTACTTCCCAGCTCTTCCATCTTTCCCGCCAACGACCTGGCAGCCGACTACCGCATGTACCTTCCGATGATCGGATTCGCGGCCTCCATCGGCCTCCTGTTGCAGCGGGTGCGTCCGATTTACCTTGCGCCCGTTTTCCTGGCGCTGCTGTATCTGAGCTTTGTTCGCACCTCTGTGTGGCGGACCGAAGAATCTCTGTGGGCCGACGCAGTGGAAAAAGCGCCGGCGAAGATACGGCCCAGAATTCAGCTGGCGCGCGCCGTCGAATCCACGCGTGCTCTTGGGATTTTGGAACAAGCGCGGCAGCTCGCGCCGGATGATCCGCAGATCCCGTCTGAAGAAGGACGGGTTTATCTAAACCTGGGAAATCCCGGTCAGGCGCTGGCGGAATTCGGACGGGCGCTGGCGCTTGATCCCCGCAGCGCGGACGCATTCAATAACCGGGGAGCGGCGTTGCTCGCGCTCAATCAAAAGGACGCTGCCGTGCAGGATTTCGAACGCGCGCTGGCGCTGGATCCCTGCCAGATCAACGCCCGGTTGAATTTGCAGCGGCTAGGAATTTCCGCCCCCGCGCCGCGGACGTGCAAACAACCACTGGAAGAAACCGGTCGCTGAGACTGAGAAGCTGTGAAAAAATCGGTTCGCAGGCGAAAGCGCCTGCGCCACTTAATCGTAAATCCTGGTGCGTCAACGTGGGGCAGACGCTTCCGTCTGCCAACCCCGCGTGCTTCACGATTTTTTCACAGCTTCTAAGCTGGACTTTGTCCATTAGGCAGCCCAACAAAGAGCGACAGACAAGCGGCGGAAGAGGGGGACGGGGATTTTCACAACTTTGGTGTCTGCCGACGAGATGAGGAAATTGGGAAGCTGCCAATAGTGTTGACGCACAACGGAGATCGCGTCTGAGAAAGTAGGCCGGGGCTTTCGGTACCAGGAAGAGGACGAGATGGGAAGTTGTCCGCCTGAAGCCAGACCGTTTGCCAAGACGGTAATGAGAGAGAACAGGCCGAGCAGAATGGGGCTGGTGCGAGCAATGGCCAGGTCGGACCATTGCCGCTGGGTTTCGAAGCCGACATGGGCGCGGACCTCCTGGAAGGTCACTTCGACCTGCCAGCGTTGGACAAACCAAGCCAGAATCTGATCGGGGGATTGCTGTGAATCGGTGCACAGCAGCGCGAGAGGATCAAAACTGGACAGCGGATCGCGGACCAGAACCCAACGAATGGAGAGCGGATGGAAGCCCCCGTGGTACCACAGGGCGGTGCCTGAAAGGTATTCCACTGGACGCGCGGTAGCGCCATACCAGTGAGGGATGGTCCGCTTAGTCCACGAGGTACGTTTCGATCGGAGCAGTTGTTGCAGCTTGGATAAGCGTTTTCCAACTAGGCGGGGACGCCCAGCTCGTCTGGGTCTTCGAGCCGGCGGCGGGGCGAACAAACGGGCATCGGTGCGCAGTCGGGTGATGCAAGTGATGGGACGTCGGAGCGACTGCATGCGGGTCAGCAAATCCAGGGCCGAGAAGGCTTGGTCGGCTACTAGAACGATGTCCCGATCCGGTAGCCAACGCCGGAGTTGCAGCAACAGCTGCCGGGCCCAGCTGGTGAGCGGCTTATGCCGCTGCCGGTGCTGCTGGCTAAAACGTTCCGAAGGAGTGAGAGCGGTTAAGAACGGGAGCGCCCAAACGCGTTGCGCCCAAGGAATTGGCGCGAGCAACATCAGGCTCAGCCAGCGCAATCCACCGGTCTTGACGAAATGTGTTTGCGAGGACCGCACCGGGTCACGATAAATGCCTCGGGCTCGAATCTTCTCTCCGCGTCGCCGTTCAATGGTGTCGTCCAGACCGAACACCAGCGGACCGGCCGGAGCGAATGTAGAGATGAGCAGGTGCAGCAAAACACGACTGGCCTTCAGACAACTCCAGCGAGCACGATTCAACACGCGATGGTAGTTCTGAAAATGCCGATCGTGGCTCAGTCCCATGATGCGCAAGGCGCTGGTCACGGTCCGTTTTCCAGGCGCTAGAATCGCGCCCCACAACAAGACCTGAGCATGCTCCCAGCTACGCTTCCAAAAAAGGGGCGCGAATGCTAGGATGATCGAATAGATTTGGGGAGGTGGAGTAGGCATAAAACATTTCTTGGCAGATATGTTTTAGCATACGCTTATCTCCCCAATCTCCTCCGCGGAATGGATAAAGTCCAGCTCACGCTCGCGGGTCGGAAGGGGCTTGGTGGTTCAGTTCTGCGTACCTATTTGAACGTCAGTTCGCAGATACTCCCAATCCGGAATCGCGGAGGAGCGCAATTCCGAATCGAGGTCTGTCCGAATTTCCTTGGATTGATGCGGCCCCAAAGACGGCACCACTGCGGAGACTGTGAACAGCGGCGGAGCGCCTGCCGGGTCCGAAGACGACCGGACGGCCACCCGGATGGTCATGCCCGTTAGCTGGTTGGCGGAGTGATTGACGACGATATACTGCACCTGCGATCTGTGATTGCTATCAGCCACCACCCTTAGACCCGTTACTTCCACGAACCGCGCGAACGGGTGCTGTTCGAACGTGGGAGCAGCGGGAACCGCGGCGGCTGCCTGGCTGGGTGCTGGAGCGGCCGCTCTGGCTTCGCGATTGGTTTCGAGATATTGCAGCATAACCGCAACTACCAGAAATAGGCTGGTGGCAATTACCAGGCTGGTGACCCAGGCCGGCAGTCCCATCCCTTTTCGCATGCGGGTGTGCTGCGCCGGTTGCGCCTCAATGAAGTTGCGTAGCTCCGGCGGCAGGCACGGCCCGGCCAGCGGTATTTTTTGCGGCGGCGCGGTGGGTGAATCGCACTTCCGTTCGGACAGCTTGCTCGGCGGCAGCGCCGGGCGGGGTGTTTTCATCCAATGCAAGTCCGGCGGAGCGGGCGCCGCCACGATCGCACCGGGCGCAGCCAGCAGAGCATGTTTCGGACGTTCCTGGAATGTGGCGACAATCCCTTGGATCCTGGACGCGTCCGCATCCAGCCCCAACTGGATTTCGTCCAGGATGGCTTTGGCTTTAAGCGCCAGCGCTTCCGAAAGAACATCGGCGTGGTTCGAGAATTCCACCGCCGCGCAGAACGGCTCGCTTGCTACCGCGAGCTTGGGAAGTTGTGGCGGGGCGGCGGTGAACGGTGCTGATTGCTGCAGCGGGAGCGCGGTCCGCGCTGGTGGCGCGGCATGGAGCGCTTGAGCGCCGATGAGCGGTGCAAATTTTACGAAATGAACCGCCGCGGCGGGCGCGAGATCCGTGATTTGGACTCCGGGCGCCGGGAACGGCTTCGCCCCCATGATGCGTGGCGCGGTTTGCGCGGGCGGCGATAGGGACAGGTTTCGTGGCTGGCGGAACAGCGCTTCTTCAATGCGTGGTGCGGTCCTGACGGCGGGATGTGGAATGGCCAGCTCCACAAATTTGAGGGCCGGTACCGGAAGCCCCGCCGGTTCCGTCCTCGGCGGCGCCGTAGCCGGCGCTTCGGGGTCCGGCAAGCTCCCGGGCTCAACGCGGGCAGCGGTCTTCGAAATGGATCCGGCCGGGATTCGAAGATCGGCGATTTGCGCCACTCGCGCCAGGAACGGGTTTGGCTGGGCTTCCGCTGCCGGCGCCACGGCCGGCGGTGGCGCAGCGGCGGTGTTCCGAGGCTCGCTGAGCCGCGTGGCCATCTCAGGAGGAATAGGGGGTGCGGCCAACTCAACGAATGTAGGAGGCGACGGCAATGCCGCGGGCGCCCCAGCGGACGGTGGCTCGGTGTGGGGCGCCGGCGGCAGGTTCAAGAGCGCAATGGGCGGCGCAGCTTCTACCGGGGCGACTTCAACCGGCGCCACTTTTGCTGACTCCACCAGCGGGCGCACCACGGAATTGATGGTCTCATTTGCCGGAGCAGCCGGATCTTCTTCTACCGCCACTTCTACCACCGCGGCAGTCCCGGTGGTCACCGGCGAATGCCCGTTGGTCAAGCCGAACAGCAGGTATTGTTGCGGTCCGGATTCGAGCAGCGGTACCGAGGGAACTGCACGAAGCTGCTCCACCAGGGACAACACAGCACTGGTTACCCCGGCATTGGTTACCCCGGCATGGGATACCCCGCCATTGGATACCCCGGCTTGCGTTACCGCAGCTTGTGTTACCGCAGCTTGGGCGCCCCCCGCTCGCCCCTGCGCGCAGGAGGGACATTCCCGTACCGCCGGCGAACAGTCGCGCCCGCAATCGGGACAGATCCAGCACAACATATACTAACTTTAGGCGGAAAGCACTTCTGGATCTGTCGGGGACACACCCTACCTACCACTAGGTACGGGCCTTACGTTGCTAAATCACTGCACTTAAAGGGCATCCCCGCACTGGTATCTATACTGTAGGTAAGTGCAGTTCTATCGCCGCTCCCGTACTAGACCTGCTCGGCTCGGAGTACTGGCGGGCGGTTTCAATCCGCCTACTATCGCGCATCTGGCGCTGGCGGCTGCCTCCACTGCTTACGTGGACGAGCTACTTTACGTAGTACCTCGCGCTTTCCCCCACAAAGAATACTTCGGAGCCACGCTCGAGCAGCGAATTGAAATGTTGGGATCGCTGGAGTCCGCTATCCCTCACTCGGTTGCCGTCACCGAGCAAGGATTGTTGATCGACATTGCGCAGGAGTGCCGGACGGAATTTGGGCCTGGTACCCGCCTCTACTTCCTATGTGGACGTGACGCTGCCGAACGCGTCCTCACCTGGGATTATGGACGGCCGGGCGTGGTGGAAGAAATGCTACGCGAGTTCGAGCTTCTTGTCGCGTCCAGAAGTGGCGATTTCGTGCCCCGATCTGAATTCCGGGACCGCATCCATACCCTGGCGATGGCGGCCGCGCACGACCACGTTTCGTCCACCGAAGTGCGGGAACGGATTGCCCGAGGCGAACCCTGGGAACCCCTGGTGCCCGGGAACATCGTGGAACGCGTCCGCGAAATCTATTCGTGAAGACTGGTGTCGAGAAAGGCCCGCAAGCGATGGCTGCGGCTGGGATGGCGGAGTTTGCGCAGGGCTTTGGCTTCAATCTGGCGAATGCGCTCGCGGGTTACGGCGAAGTGCTGGCCAACTTCTTCGAGGGTGTGCTCGCTTCCATCCTGCAGCCCAAACCGCATTTTGATGATTTTTTCCTCGCGCGGGCTGAGGGTTTTGAGCACTTCGGCGGTTTGTTCGCGCAAGTTGAGATTGATTACGGCTTCTGAAGGCGAGACCACGCGCCGGTCCACGATGAAATCGCCCAGATGGGATTCTTCTTCTTCACCGACGGGAGTTTCAAGCGAAATCGGTTCCTGGGCAATACGCAGGACTTTGCGCACCTTGCCCACCGGCAGCTCCATTTTTACCGACAGCTCTTCGGTAGTGGGCTCCCGGCCCAGTTCCTGCTGTAACTGGCGCTGCGTGCGGACCAGTTTGTTGATGGTCTCGATCATGTGCACCGGGATGCGAATGGTGCGCGCCTGATCCGCGATGGCGCGCGTGATGGCCTGCCTTACCCACCAAGTGGCGTAGGTGGAAAACTTGTAGCCGCGCCGGTAATCGAACTTGTCCACCGCTTTCATCAATCCAATGTTGCCTTCCTGGATCAGATCCAGGAACTGCAGCCCGCGATTGGTGTAGCGCTTGGCGATGGATACCACCAAACGCAGGTTCGCCTCAATCAATTGCTTCTTGGCGGACTCGGCTTCCTGCTCGCCGCGCTCCACAATCTGCAGCGTGCGCCGCAGCTCCGTAGAACTGGCCCCGCATTCTTCTTCCAGTTGCTGGATGCGCTGGCCGGATTGCCGCAGCTCTTTGCGCAGATCGCGCGTGGGTCCGCTGCCATGCGCCGGCTCTTCGAGCTTACGCTGGATGCGGGCGATCTCGCGCTCCAGCGGCTTGAGTTCATCCACCGCGCGGCGCAATCGGCCCGCCAGGCTGCGCCGGACGCCGATACTGAACGCGATATTGCGAATGATGCGCGAAATCTCCACCATGTTCCGCGCCAGCGCGTAACGCAGGCTGCGGTGCTGCTTGGGCTTCATCTGCCGCGAGACGGCTTGCAGCTTCTGCCGGTGCTGCTGCGTTTTCTTGTAGTACTTTTCAATCTCATCGATCTTCGCCACCAACTCATCGTGCTGCACCGTGAAGTCATCGTCGGTGATCACGAATTCCGGCAGAACCAGGATGTCCTTCACGGAATTGGCGCCGTGCCGCAGATCATCCCCCAATTGGATGATTTCGCGGATTACTAAAGGAGAGCGCGAGAGCGCTTTGCGGACTGCCCATTGGCCGCGCTCGTTGCGCTTGGCCAGCTCAATCTCGCCTTCGCGCGTGAGCAGCGGAACGGTGCCCATTTCGCGCAGGTACATGCGCACCGGGTCATTGGTTTTGTCGCCGGCATCCTGGGCCAGCTCCAGATCGGCGAAGTCGTCCGGTTCTTCTTTTTTCTCGAAGTCGAGCTTGGGCTCTTCCAAGATCTCTACGCCGGCGCTGTCGAGGTCGGAGAGCAGATCCTCGAACTCGCGGCCGGAGGAGGGAAAATCCTCGGCCAGCAGCTCATTCACTTCGTCGTAGAGAACGAAACCTTTTTCCTTGCCCACTTCCATGAGTTGCTTCAGCCGCCCGTACTTTTCTTCGGTAGCCACTGGTACCCCATTACCCCAGCGATTCGTAGCCCTGATTCCATTTAGTGTACAACATCGCTTCCGCTCCGTTGAAGCGTTGGGTTGGCAGGCGGAAGCGCCTGCCCCACTCAAAACGAAAGCCCGTGCGAGCCAATGTGGGGCAGGCGCTTTCGCCTGCCAACCGATTTTTCCACACAGGGAGCCGGTGCTCGATTACTTTTCTCATATTTGATGTGACGTCTCGCGGCGAGAGCGGCGATCCAACTGCTCAGCCAGCTGCATGGCTTCCTCGAGATTTCCGTCGCGTTCGGCCGCCTTGATGCGCGCGCGCAACGCGGCCACTTCGGATTTCGGATCTTGCTCCTTGAGGCTGCGCAGACAGGCCAACGCCTGCTCGGCGGCCTTCTCCTCCTCAAGCACTTCATCGGCAAAAAGTACCGTGGACAATAGGTCCCGGTCGGCTTCGGAAAGCCGTCCTTCCAGGTCTGAAAAACGAAACCCGGTACTATCCGCGGTGTTATCCATATGTATCGCAAACAAGGCTCTAAACACGTTCCTGGTAACGAACCGCTCTACCACTATCATCTCTCGTAATTGAGGGATCACGGCCTCCCGCGCCGCCTCGCTCCCTAGCAGCGAATTCAACAGCAACCGCTCGTAAGGCGGCACCTGAGGACGCTGGTTGATGTGGCGCCGCTCTTCTGAACCCTTGGCGAAATAGTCGCGCACCAGCTTTTCATCTACGCCCAGATAGTCGGCCACATCGTTGGCCACCGCGAAGCGCTCCAGGCGATCGGAAATCCGCTGAATGGAAGGCGCCACAAATTTGAACCCTTCCAGGCGCCCTTCCACTGTCCGCATATCGAATTTCTTGCGGGCGCGGTCGGCCAGCCAATGAAAGTACGCCGGAGCTTTTTCCAGCCGGCTACGGTAGGTCTCGGCGCCAACTTCTTTTACGTATTCATCCGGGTCCCGATCGCCTTCCAGTTCCAGGATGCGCACCTGCAGGCCTTCGTCCAACAGCATCTGGATAGATTTTTCGGCCGCCGCGGCCCCCGCGGTGTCGGAATCGAAATTCACCACAATCCGGTCGGCGTGATGCTTCATCGCTCGCACCTGCGTGTTGGTGAGCGCCGTGCCACAGCTCGCCACTACATTGTGGACACCGGCCGAATAGACGCCAATCACGTCCATGTATCCTTCCACCAGAATCACGTAGCCGGCCTTGTTCGCGGGAACTTTGGCCCGGTGCAGATTATACAGAACGTAACTCTTCCGGTAGAGCGCTGTCTCCGGCGAATTCAGATACTTCGGCTCGTCGCCGGATTTCATGGCGCGGCCGCCGAAGCCAATCACTTTGCCGGATTCGTTGTGAATCGGGAACATCAATCTACCGCGGAACCGGTCGAAGAATCCGCTGCCATCCTGCCGCTTCAATACCAACCCCGACACTTCCAGGGTTTCTGCCGCGAAACGTCCCTCCAAGCGGCGCATCAATTGCTGACCTGAGGGGTCTGCAACACCCAGTCCGAATTCGTCGATCTGCTCCGGTGTGACGCCGCGGCCAGCCAGGTAGTTTCGCGCTTCAGTACCAGTAGGACCTTTTAGATTGGCGTGAAAAGTGCTCGCGGCCATCTCGTGCATTTCGAACAACGCCCCGCGCAATTTGGAATCCGGATCCGAATACTCCCGCTTCGGCATGGGAATGCCGTTGGTCTCAGCCAGTAGCTTAAGCGCTTCAAAAAAACTGATGCGCTCCAGCTCCATCACAAAATTGATCACGTCTCCGCCCACATTGCAGCCGAAGCATTTATAGCGCTGCATGGTGGCGTTCACATTGAACGAAGGCGTTTTCTCGGTGTGAAACGGACACAGCCCCAGATACCTGCCGGTGGATCCCGTGCGCTTCAGCTTCACGCCGTAGCCCTGAATGGTTTTAACGATGTCGACCGAAGACTTGAGTTGCTCGACGAAATCCATGGCTCGCTAACGCTCGCGTTTCTGGTTCCTGGTTTCTGGTTCAGGCGGGGGAGTCGATCCTATGTTGACACAATATCGATCGCTCTGCCGCGCGAACCAGAAACCAGAAACCAAGAACCAGAAACCCTTCTTATCTCTTCCAAACCGCCACATGCATCCGGGGCGGGAGCTGCGCATTCTTCAAATCGAGATCGTCCCCTTTCACCGGGATCAAAACTTCCACCGGGTTCGGAGGCGATGGGAAACTTTGCGTGAAGGCCAGCCTGATATTTCGCGACGGCCCTTCGGTCACGGAGAGCGATCGCGTAACGTCGGCGTACGATCTCAAAAGCCGGGCCTGCTGGCGATCGTCTGAGGTCAGCAGCGCTTCGCGCAGCAGGTGTCCTTCCGATGCGTAGGCCAGCACGCCTATGACGTTCGGTTGTTTCAGGCGCGCGTCACTCTCGTCGTCGCCTGGCACATCCAGGCCGGCATAGCGCGTCTTCACGTTTTCCCGCGAAAGCGAGAAGCTCAGTAGCGGCACATATGAATCAAAAAGATGCTGGCCGTTGCCCAGCTTGTACACGGACCACCATTCCACCTCTTCCAATCCTCGCGACACCACAAAAAGCGCGTTGTCCCTGGTTTTGCCGTCCACTGCAGAAACATTCAGCGTGTACAGGGATCTCTGCCGCAGGTCGTCACCCAGGCGCCAGGCCTCGAGTGAAACATTTGCCTGCACGCCGATGTCTCCCAGAACCTCCTTGGAGCGTGTGATCTTGCGCAGCAGCAGCCGGTCATCGGGAGCGCGTCCGGGAACATTGGTTATAACTTCGTACGATACGTTTTTGATCTCGATGGTGCCGAAACCATCGGCGGTGGGCGTGTAGTCAATGGTTGACGAAGCCTGCGCGTGCAGCGGCTTGGCCGGTTGCGCGAGCAGCGTAGCAGCGAAGCCGGCGGCAACAATCAATAACCGAAGCATCCGACCATGCTAGCAACAACCCGGTAACAGCACGCTCCGAACTCGCTCTCGATCAGCCAGACGCAGATAAAAGTAACCGATCCCTGCCAGGCCCAGCATCAGCCCCGGCGTCTCTTGAGCGCCCGGCAGCCCGCACGGCCACGGGATGCCGCGACGTTCGTAGCGCTCCAGGCCTTCTTGAGCGATGGCTTCCGCCGCGCGCAGTTCTGAACCACAAATCAGGACGTCCGCGTTGCCGGCTTGCCCGTGGCAGAGCGAGAAATTGGCCAAGGATCCCGAATGGCGGACTACGGTTGCGAGCGCCGCGCGCGCTTCCTCCAACAAATTCGCGCAACCCAAAATCTGCCAGGCCCGCAGGCGGCAAAGTCCGATGCCGGTCGCTCCGTGGCACCAGTGAACTGGATAGCTCACTTCCGTCTCGCGAAAGTCCGGCCAATTCTGTTCGGCTTCGTTGAAGCAACTTCGTTCATATCGAAAAGCTTCAAGCGCGGCCTCGCGAAACCGGTCTTCTCCAGTGACGCGGTGAAGCTCCAGCAACGCCCACGCGATTCCCGACGCCCCATGCGAGAATCCGGTCAGGTTTTGCGAACCTCCAATGGTCTTCCAGCTCCAGCCTTGTTCCGATCGCGAAGCTTCGTCCAGCAGGAGTTCCGCATGCTTGACCGCGGTTTCGAGCAGCCGCGGGCTTCGAGTCCGAGCGTGCAGATGGAGCAAGGCGCCAATCGCTCCCGCGCTTCCATCAATCACATCCAAACGCGACCGGTCCGGCTGAGCTTCCCTCAGCACGGCCTCTTCATTAAACTCCTGCGAAATTTCGAAGCCGGCATAAAGGATTCCAAGGCCGCCGGAATAGAAACCGCATCCGGAACCCGCCATTCCGCCTGCAGCTTGCCGCATCGCAGCTTGCGCCGTGACGCGGAAAATCCGTTCGCCGGTCATCTCCCCGAGCCGCCACAGAAACAGCGCGATTCCGGCTGTTCCGCTGTAAAGTTCCGGCCCCAGGGCCCCGTGCGCCACGGATTCGCCATCCAGGAAATCGGACGTCCAGTTGGTTCGGCCGCGGTGCCATATTGCATCGCGACACAGCCTGGCGCCGATTCTCTCCGCGGTTTCGATGTAGGCCGGATTCATAGCACCGGAAACGGGAATTCGTAGCAATCCGTCGAGCCGGCATTGAGCCAAGGTTGGTCGAGCGACAGGCCTTGCTGTTCAAATTTCAGGCGCACTTCCGCCCGGCGTTCGTCCAACGATTTTCCGCGCGTAGCGGCCATCGCCGCGGCCAGAATCTTCGATCGATGCTCTCCGAAGCTTTCGCCTGGATCTTCCGCGAGCGCCAAACCGTCGGCCAGCCGCTTGGCGAACAGTGGCGTGCCAGGATTTAGCCACGGCAAAAGTTTCGCGTGAAGCGCCTCCACCACCAGCGCGGCAATCGGATAGTAACGCGGGTGCAGATACAGAACTGCCGCGTCCCGCCGCGGATACTCCGATGCCCGGGTCGCACATTTGAACCGGAACGGAATTTGGAACATGTTGAAACTCCGCGTAATGGCCTCCATCAGCCGCGGCGCCCCGTCTGGCGTGACATTCCAGAAGAATCGAATCATCCGTTCGTTCTCCTCGAACTCGCTCACTGTCGCTCCGAAAGCGTAGTAATAGCCGGCTTGTAACTCCGAGGATCCCGGCGCACCGAAAATGCTGACCCTGGCGCCCGATTTCGGGCCGGAGCCGATGCCGCGATGCGTCAGGTATTCTCCCGGCAAGAATGCTCGTGCCGCGCCGGCCTTGCGCGCCAGGATTCGCCCTTCGCTGAGCGACTGATCTATCTTCCAGCCTTCGTCCCAGCTGGCGTGGCAGGAATTGGCGGATTCGAGGATCGGCGTTAAATCGTCGGACCGGTCGCTTAGAAGCTGTGAAAAAAACGGCACGGGCGCGGGGTTGGCAGACGGAAGCGTCTGCCCCACATTGACGCACAAGGATTTACGATTAAGCGGCGCAGGCGCTTTCGCCTGCGAACCGATTTTTTCACAGCTTCTCACGCTCGCGGTTCGGAAAGAGGGCGCTTCTGAACCGCGACCCCCAGGGAGCCGGTGCATTTCCTCGGAATCCAAAATCGAAACCGTATAACAGCGGTTATAAATAACAACCGCCAGCTTGCCGATGTCATCCTGCGGCCCGAGATCTGCCGTCAAGATCGCGTTCAACTCGTCGTCCAGCCTCACGCCGTCCCCATAAGCTGCGCCGCGGCCCACTCCGGGCGCGTCAAGATATTCAGGCTGGCTTGCACTAACCGCACCGCTTGCGCCGTCATTTTTTCCGCTTTATCCAGATGCTCGAATGCGGTCTGCAGCATGCGCGCTCCGGCGAAACGAATGGCCCTTTCCGCGACCGCCGGCTCCGCGTAGCCTTCCAGCGCCGCCAATAGAGCGAGCCGTATTTCTTCGATCCGGTAGCGCGAAGGCCACAGCACCCAAAAGTTCCAATAGGATTGCAGCAAGGTGGCCAGGTCCCATGCCGGATCGCCCCAACCGGCAAATTCCCAATCCACCACGCGCAACTGGTCGCGCTCAGCCGAGATCAGGCAATTGTCGAGTTTCCAATCGCCTTGGATCACCGTTTCCGCCCGCCACTCCCCGCGCAATCGATCCAGCGCCGGCCCGAACTCCGTGTATCTCCGCACGGCGCGAACCAGCTCCTGCCGGCCCGCGCTTTCATCCGCCACATATTCGTCTTTGGTTTCGTGCATGGACAACTGCCAGGGAACTTCGGCCGGGAACCAAGCCAGATGTTCTTCTGACCGCATGGCCCGATGAAACGCTCCCATCGCTCGTCCGGCCAAACGCGCCAGTTCAGGCGCGAAGCGCTCCGCCACGTCGTACAACTCAGAGTGTCCGGGAAGGTATTCGAGGATCAGAACCGCATTCGATGGATCCCAGGCATGCGATCGGGGCGCCAGTTCCACAAATGGCGCGAGAGCCGGATTGGTGCGGGCCTGCCAATACACCGCAGCCTCGCGCTCCAGGCTTTGGCGGCCTGGCGCGTCCCACTTTCTTACCTGCTTTACAAGATACTCGCGCGTTCCCGAAGTCACCCGGAAATTATGATTCCGCCGGCTTAGACCGCGGACCGTGAACTTGCCCGAAACAACATCCTCCGGATCGGCAAAGCGCTTCTCCAACAAATAGTGGAAAACGTTCGCCTCCGTCAGATACATGCGGCGGCCGGTTTATGCCGGTGGCGGAGCGGGCGGAAGGGACCAACCGGGAACTGACAGGAAGGCATCCGCATTTGCTTTTTTGCACACGTGCGGCCGGGAGCAATCCTTCCCTGTCTCTGCCTTGGGACAGACATTCGGCTCCGAGCAGTCTTTCCCGGTGTTCGGCTTGGGACAAACAAGCGGTTTCGAGCAGTCTTTCCCAGTGCTTGGCTTGGGACAGACAGCCGGTTGTGAACAGTCTTTTCCGGTGCTTGATTTAGCCGCAGCCTCCAGCGCCGTGGCGGACTCAAGAATTTCGCGATAATCGCGTGCGATGGGGCCTTCGAAGAACTCAGGTGTCTGATTCACGCTCTTCTCCTTCTTTCGGGCATCAGCAATGTTATCAGAAGCCCGGCCGCATGACAACGACTTTCTACTGCCGCAGCAACCTTTCTATCTCTTCCAGCGCCTTGGTCACTTCTTCCGGCATGGCCACGTCAAAAACTTTCGGACGCAGCGGCTTCAGCGTGGCCTCCAACTGATCCACAACTTCTTGGGGAGGCCGATTGCGCATCGGCCCGCCCCTCCGCGAACGGCCCCGGCCCATTTCTGGGTCGAACTGAGGAACGGCCGGCGCCGGTTCATGGTAGCGAATATAGAAGACGCTGCACGCCGGCAGCGCCTCCGTCGAAATCGGCTCCAGATCCTCGCCGTTTTCGAATGCTACGGGATTGGTCAGCACCACCAGAACACAGGGCTGTTGGTCCGAGGCACGCAGCAGAGTGCGCACCTGGGAGACAAAGAATTGCGCATCGTGATGCCGCTCAGCCAGCGAATGTACGTCAATGGATGCCGTGCTCGCCTCATTTAAGGATGCTTTCAGACGCGGCCAATCCAGGTTGTGCACCTGGTCTTGCTGAAAAGGGACGTGGCGGCGGGGAAGATCCAGCAACTCTACCTGCTCCGATACCGAGGGCGCTCCGGTCTCGGTGATGGCCTTGAGCGTGGGAAGTATCGCGGCCAGTTCACCGCTGGGGGCTTGGCGCGCGCGTGGCGCCGGTAGCGAAGGCGCCACATTCAAAATGACATCGATTCGTGCCGGCGAATGCACCGGCGCGGCCCACTGCAACCGCCCCTGAATGCCAGGCAGATACCAATTGTCGGGTGGTTGCTCCTGGCGGATGTATTCAACCGGCGGGAGGTCATGCCAGGCGTCCGGCAGGAAATTATGTGGTGTGGGCACACGAAATTTCTCCTGCGTGGCGCCGTGCTCTCCAGTGCCCGAATCCAGCAGAACTATGGCCAGTTGGTAATCTCCCGGCAGAAGGAATGCGCGCTCGGTGACCTCCAAATTGGCGGCTTTGATGTTTTCGTCCAGCTTGCTCAGCGGCACGGAAGCGTGGGCCTGATATCGTGTTCCATCGCGGTCCGTGATCTGGTAAAAGAACACCAACTCGCCGTCGCCGCGGCGGCTCTCCAGGCTCCGCCCGTCCACTTTGACTTCTAGCTGGGCCATCAGCCGCTGATGAAATGTGAGTTCGGCGTGCGTGGGCGCTACCGCCCAGCGGAAAGGTCCCTGGCCGCGCTCGCTCAGCCACTGCTCGAATGGAATTTTCTCAAACGCCGGATCCAGCGATCCACGCTCGGCGGAAGCCTGGGCCAGGAAAGCGGCGGCCAACCAGATGATCAGGAAACTTCGGACCACTCCCTCACTGTGCCACAGCGGGGGCAGGCACAGCTTGTTGGAGACCAGGTGCTGAGGCGTTCGCAGTTATGGTTCGAGCTTGGAAGGCGCGGATATAGTTCTGACGCGGCAGTTGAAAGAAGCTCATCCCTTCGGACATGGCTTCGCGGAGTGCGCGGGAGTTGTCCCAGCCGTCATGATCGATGCGGTAGGAAGCGATGACCGCGCCGGTGCGGTCCGCTCCGCGCTTGCAATGCACAAAAACGGCGCCCGCAGTATCGTTTTCGAGAATGTCCAGTATTCTGCTGATCTCCGCCGGCGTGGGTGGCGTGAGACCGCTCATCGGAACGTTGATGTACTTCATCCCGGCCGCGGTAACCATCTGTTCTTCTTTCCGGGCCCGGCCATCGGATTCGCGCAAATCAATTACCGTCTTGACCCCTACCTTAGCCAGGTATTGAAAGCCCTGTTCCGTCGGCTGCGCGCCCCGATAGACGCGTGCATCCACCTGATGAAAATTCCCGATTCCCGGCGCCGGGGAATCGGCGAAAACCGGAAAAGCCAGAGCGAACGTTACAAGAGCGTTAGAAAAGAACTTTAGGCGAGACATTTTGGAAGTGGTCCTTGTTGGAGTGCCACTTCATCTGATGTCCCGCCTTTTTCCGAGGTTCCGGATTTCGCCATTATTTTTCGTTAGCCATGGCCACCCTCGCGCCTAGGTGCATTTTCATGCGCCGGAGCGCTGTGCTGCGCCGGCGCGCTATGCTGCACTGGAGCGTGGCTGGCCACGTGCCGCGCCGGAGCCTCCGTATTCCGTGCGCTGTAGTGCGAAGCGCTGGATTGACGGGGCGCGGGCGTGCTGCGCGGCGTAGAGTGCTGCGCCCCAGGACGATTATGAGCAGCGGCGGGACGCGCCGTAGCTGTCCTTCGCGCAGTTTCCTTTGCCGGACGCGAAGTAGTGTGGCTGACGGCGCGATGATTACTCGCCTGTGGCTTTACATGGGTGCTGCTGGCCGCCGTCCGATGATTGGCGTTGCTGGCAACCCGGCGTGTTCCCGCAGTTGTATGCGTTGAGCGGGAGGCTGTGCGGGTGGTTGCGCGGGTGGTTGCGCGGGTGCTAGTACGGGTATTGTGCGCGACCTGGTTCCGGGCCACCGGACTGTGCGTTACGCGCTTGGCGCTTGCCGCTCTCGACGCCGCGAATGCCTCCGGCCTAGCGGTTGCCAAGGTGCGTGGGCGCCCATGATTCGCCGAAGCGAATTGCGCGCGATTCGTACTTGCAGACTGCCGAAGCCGTGTCTGCGCGCTGGTGGGCCCTGAACGCCGCTCGCGGGCTGCCGCGAGTTCCGCTGAAGTAGGCCGCGCCGTTATCCCGCCTCGTCCGCCGTTGTAGCTGACGCGATTCCCGCCATTATTAATGACCGTCTTGCTGTAGACATTGCGGACCACCGTTCGATTGATATTGTTCACGGCGCTGTTATAGAAGAACGCGCCATTATTCCAATACCCGCCCGCGTAGCCTACGCCAACATAGCCGAAACCGTAGTCGATTCCGCCATAAAATCCCACTTGCGGGCCCCAGTAGCCAGCGTGCCAGAGATACGCGCCACTGCCCCAACCCCAATAGCCTGGCGTCCAGAGCGCGCCAATGAAGGGCGCCATCACCCAGGTGCCAGGCACCCAATAATAACCGCCGGCTCCCCAGGCCCAGTAGCCCGGCGTCCATATATATCCTGCGCCTGGACAAAGTGGCTGCGAATAAACAGGCAGCACCGGCGGGGCGATGTTGATGGACACCGCAACAGCTCCGAACGATGCAGCAGGCACTGCAATCAGTACCGCGACAAGCAAAATCAATCGAATAGAACGCGACATTTTATCAGCTCCTACTATGTAGACTGAGCAGCGCCAGCTACGTTGCAGTAACACTTGGAAGCTGATGATCTTCAGTCACTTCCGTTCAAGAAAGTAACATCAGGATTAGTAACATCAGGATTGGATGTCAGGCGCCCGGCGGCGATTTTACCAGGATGACCTGAGGATCAATAACGGCGAAGCGGGGAATCGCCGTGGGCGCCGGATGCGCTGTGGTCGGAGTCTCGAAAACGGCATTCGGGGTCACATAGAACGGCGCCAGAAGCGGCAGCACCGCGGCCTCATGCAGCGGCCCGCTGACGGAAACCGCAACATCGGCATATTCCAGTTCGAATGGATTCGAGTATAGAACTTCGTACACCACTTCTCCAATGTTGTGAACCGTGGTGGTGCTTCCCGGCGCAGGCGTGTAAACGCCGGCTCCGTTGGCGTCGGTTATGGTGGCCACCATCACTCCTGAAGTAGTGCCAGGGGAACCCACGGGATGAAGATACACCACGTTTGGAACAACCACCGTCTCGGCCAGCGCCCCGAAAACCAGGGCAATTCGTGTCCCGGAGCTGGCCACCCCGTCGATCGCGATTCCGGTCTTCACCCCGCCGTAGCCCTCGGAGAAAAGCGGGAAGTTTCCGGTGGTCAAGATCCCTAACCCATAACCCAACGGCGGATTCGGAACCGGCGGTGCGTTCACGCCGTTATTCGACCATTCGAAACCAGCCTCGGTGTTGTAGAGCAGGCCAGGAATATTCTGCGCCACATCCGCCGGATTATTGGTGTCGCCCAAGATGTAAGGGTAGGGAACCACTCCCGGTGTCGCATTTGCTAAAGCGAGAGCGATATTTCGGTACTCCCATGCGCTCGCGAAGCCTTCCTCCAGGCGCAAAACTCCCGGCAACGCGGTGGCGATCAGACCGTCTTCAGAGGACGCTACCATGACTTCCGAGGGCGAAATCGTGAATGACATGTCGCCGGCTTCCTGAACCACGGCCGAGATGGCATGTGGACCTCCGCCACCGAGCGCGGCGGCATTCGATCGAATGTTGGTTATGCGCAGCGTCCGCGTTCCGCCCGGGACAGGTGGATCGAAGGGCACTCCCAGGAAATTGATCACGTTGTCAGTGGTGGCCAGCTGGCCTTGAAACGCATTCGGCCGCCCGCATCCGTAGTTGGCTAGGCCCACAAATGTCGCGCCCACCACCGCGCAATTGCTCAACGGCACGAACTCGGTGCCGTCATACGTCTCAGCCGGATTCCCGGTGCTCACGATTTCGCACACCCCCGGCCCCAGCGGACCGTTATCCGGCGCGCCGATGTTCCCGCAGTTCAAGAGCGGAGTTGCCGGCGCTCCATTGGGAGAGCCCTGGTTCGGCTCATCCACCAGCAGCAGCGCTTCGCTGAAGTCCGGACCAGTGGCGCTGTGTTCGGTCACCAGGCTGGTGACATTGGTGTTGAGAAACAAAGTCAGATTGATCTGCGGAACCAGCATTCCCGCGGGCGTGGATGTTCCTCCCGTGCAGGCCAGCACGATATCGGCAACCGGTTCCGTGTTTCCCGCCGTGCGCGCCAGCCTGGGAACTGCGCTGGCGCTGCAGGTGATCTGCGCGCCCGCTGGAACCGCAAAACCCGCCAACAGCAACGCTGCAGGCAAAAGACATGACCTTCTCAGATGAAACATTCCCCGCTCCTTCTCAGCGAGTGTAAACCGAGCCGGAAGCATTAAGCCATCCTGTCAAGCCGGAATAATTTACTTAGTACCAGGCGGTTTTTCAATCGAGCACATTACCTCCGCTGCCGGCGTCGCCAAAGGAACGTTCTACCTTTATTTTTCATCCAAGGACGACGTGCTCGCGGCCCTGGCCGACCGCTTCGCCCAGAAGCTGCTCGAAAGGATAAAAACAGCGGTCGCCGAAAAACCCGCCCTCACACCCGGGAAGGAGTGGTGGACAACATTGTTGTAGATCATCTGACCGATCTGCTGCGGGCTGGCATGGACTGCGGGCTGCACGGCGTGGTTGATGCCGCGCAGTCAAAGGACAAGCGCGTCAATCGAGCCCGCCTCACCGAACGCCTGCAGCGGCTGTGCTCCCGTGCAGTAGGCTAAATGCCCGCGTCTACGGAATCGGCAGCGCCACGTTGCGATCGCGATTGATCTGCTGGCTAAACGGGATGTCCACGTTCGAAAGCGGAACCTGCAACTCCTGGCCTTCGCGCGTGATCCAGTGGAACTGATCGCCATCCACCTTGTATGCAGTCGCCGCCTGAATGGTGTGATCCTTGAAAGCGATCAAGTAATATCCATTGTTGTTGCCGGTGTTGTTACTGGTGTTGTTGCCGGAAGGCGGTGGCGCCTGCGTCCGGGATTGCTGCTGTGGCGGCGGATCCGGGTAAGCGTAGTTTTGCGGGGGCGGATACGAGCCTGAATATGAGCCGCCGTACGCATAAGGATCGTAGCTGTAGGAATACGGACTGTAAGCGTATGGATAGTAAGGATAGCCCCCATAATACGGGTAGCCATACGCGTAGCCATACGGATAACCCCAGCCGCCTAATCCAAAATACAAGCCTGAGCCCCAGCCCCAACGTCCCCCCCAATAACCGCCGCCTCGATAATAACCACCACCGTGGTAGCCACCCCCGTATCCGCCGTGGAATCCACCACCCGAGACAGCGTGTCCACCACCGCCGACCGCATGTCCACCGCCTCCGGCATGGCCGCCACCTCCACCATGTTGCGCGTAAGCCGGCGAGAGGACCAGGAAAGAAAAAATAGCGACGAAAAGTGCGATTTTCGTGAGTTTCATCGCAATTTGGGATGCACGGCGGATGCCACTCGCAAGTGATTGTTGAGTAGGAGGAACCCTCTATGGCCCGACGGCTGAAAACCACCACATTGGTTGAAATCACGCGGGTTGAAATCACGCGGGTTGAAATCACGCGTTGAAGTCAACGCATTCCGCGGACGATACTTATAAGTGTGGGGCGCCTTGTTGAGCTGATCTCGGTCGATAACTTATCCACTCGCCTGGCACGCCGCGAAGCGATCGAATCCGGTCTTGATAAGGGTAAGAAAGCACAGGGTCGTGGCGCTTTTTTCCTTACGCACGATGATGTCGTCCGGCCGGTTCTGAAGTGGTCGCTGAAAGCCTTGGGGCTGTATCAGGCCGGTTTACGTTCCGCGCGCCAGCCGATAGTCCGCTCGCTGTGCTTCGAGTTCAGCTCACTGCCGGCCGCGTTCCATGGTTTTCGCATTTTGCATTTATCCGATCTGCACATCGACGGAGTTCCAGGCTTGGCTGAGCGAACTGCCGAGCTCGTCAGTACGTTGCCTGTCGATGTCTGCGTAATGACCGGTGACTACCGCTTCGAAATCGCCGGTAGCTGTGACCAGGTTTATCCGCGGATGAAGTTGATCCTCGAAGCCATCCGTTCCCGCCATGGCGTCTTTGGAATTTTGGGCAATCACGATGTTGCGGAGATCGCCTTTGAACTTCAGAAGATGGGCGTCCATATGCTTATCAACGATGCGGCGGAACTTCGCTCCGGTGAATCGGCGTTGTGGATGGCCGGCGTTGACGATCCTCATTATTACGGCTGCGACGATCTTCCCGGCGCGCTATCTCAGGTTGCCGATGGCGCCTTCAAAGTGTTGCTTGCGCACACGCCGGAGATGTACCAGGAGGCCGATGCGGCCGGCATACACCTTTATCTCTGTGGCCACACCCACGCCGGACAGATCCGTTTGCCGGAACCGTTTCGCGGTGCCTGGGCGGCGCCCTTTCAAAATGCAGACTGCCCGCGGGAGTACTCCTATGGGGCGTGGAGCCACGGCGCGATGCAGGGTTATACCAGCGCCGGAGTGGGCGCGTCCCTATTGCCCGTGCGCTACAACTGCCCGCCGGAAATAGTAGTAATTGAGCTTCGCCGCTCCGCAACGCCGCCCCGCGCGTAAGCAAGGGGACCAATTAAGGCACGCTCCTAAATCCGCCGATAGAGTACTTGGAATGACCCCGCAGCCCTCCGTCAATTATTACGATCTGTTTCAAATCAATCCGCGCGCCGAGCTGGAGACTATAGAGCGCGTCTACCGGCTGCTGGCGGCGCGGTACCACCCCGATAATCAAAACACCGGCGACCCGGAACGGTTCCGCGTGCTGAGCGAGGCCTACGGAGTCCTGCGCGATCCCGTCAAGAGAAAAGAGTACGACCGCCAGTTCGAAACGCACGCCGCCGGCCCACTGCCCATTTTTCTCGGAAAAGAATTTACCGAAGGTATCGACTCCGAGGCCAAGATCCGCATCGGAGTGTTGTGCCTTTTGTACAGCAAGCGCCGCGCCAACCCGGATTTCGCCGCCCTCTCGCTGCTGGACATGGAAAACATCATGGCCTTCCCGCGCGAGCGGCTGCTGTTCGCGCTCTGGTATCTTCGCTCCAAACGTCTGGTGCTGCAGGACGACCGCAGCAGTTTCATCATCAGCGCCGACGGCGTGGATTACCTCGAAAGCCAATTACCCACCAACCAGATTCTGTACAAAATTTTCCGCGCTTCCGAATCCGGCGTAATGGTCTATCCCAAAGCTCTCACCTCGAAAACATCGTAGCCCCGCGTGTAAGCAAGGGGACCGCCTTGCTCTGCTATTCTTCAATTTCTGAATGCTGCTCCGCCCGCTGCTTACTCTGACGCTGCTCACCCCGCTGGCCAGCGCCCAACCGCTGGGCATCATCATCGATACCGACGCCGGCTCGGATGACATACTGGCCATCGCCTTCCTGCTCTCGCATCCCAGCGTTCCTATTGACGCCATCACCATCGCCAACGGCCTGGCGCATGTGGATGCGGGCGCGCGCAATCTGACGCGACTGGTAGCAATAGCCGGGCGCCCGAATCTTCCGGTTTTCGCCGGAAGGCCCACGCCCTTGAAAGGCAGCGCCGAGTTTCCACGCGAGTGGCGCAAGAGTGCGGATGACCTTCCAGGCGTCACCCTCCCCGCCGGCTCCCGGAAGCCCTCAGCGAAACGCGCCGCGGATTTCTTGATCGAATATCTCCAGGATCAAAAACACCGGGTGCGCATCCTCGCGCTCGGCCCGCTGACAAATTTAGCTGAGGCGCTCGAACGCGAGCCATCGATCGCTCAAAGCATCCAGGAAATCGTCATCATGGGCGGCGCCATTCAAGTGCCCGGCAACCTGGGCGATGGCGGCGTGTTCAAAACCAGCAACAAGACCGCCGAGTGGAACATTTTCGTCGACCCTCTAGCCGCGCGCATCGTCTTCCGCTCGCACATTCCCATTTTGCTGGTTCCGCTCGATGCCACCAATAAGGTCCCGATCGATGTTGCCTTTCTGCGCGAGTTCCAGGCCCATGCCGTTTCGCCGCTGGGCCGGGTGGCCGGGCAGGTTCTGGAGACAGATCGCGAATCCATCCAGGGAAATTATTTCTACGCTTGGGACCCGCTGGCGGCGGTCGCGCTGCTTCACCCTGAGGTCATAAAATCCAGCCGTCTGCACATCGGCATTCTGCAGGATCCTCCGCAGCAAGGCCGCACCGTCCAAACCCCCGGCAGCCCGAATGCGGATGTCGCCATGGACGCCGACGGGCCACGTTTCCGCAAGATCTTCCTCGAAGCCTTCCGTTGACGTGGCGCACGCACGAGTGCGTGCGCTACTTCGACGACAGCGCGAAAAGATTCCCGTCCTGGTCCTTAAACACCGACGACGTCCCCCAGGACGCCTTCACGGGCGGCTGCTGAAACTCCACGCCGCGTGCACTGAGTTCGTTGTAGGTCTTTTCCACATCGTCACTCACAAACACTACGTTCGAAAAAGTTCCGATGCGATCCTGCTGACCATCCGGAGTGAACAGAACCACTCTGGTCTCTCCTCCCGGCACGCCCAGCTCAATCCAGCGCTGCTTGCCGTCGAAAGGCTGGTCCGTCATAATCTTGAAGCCAAGCTTCTTGGTGTAGAAGTCCAAAGCTTGGTCCTGATCCTTCACCGGGATGCTCACGAATTTCACGGCTTTAATCATGTGTCCTCCAGTCCAGATCAGATTACCCGAAGAACTAAGAAACTTGCAATCCAATTCTTATCTCTATAGTATCCGATACTATAGTATTTAATGACCATTGAAGACTATATTCTGGACGTGCTCATGCGGGACCTGGTAGGGCACGATCATTCTCCCGCCGCTTTTCTGGTTTATCTCCACCTATGGAGCCAGACCGTTGGCCGCCGCGTCAAAAGCGCGCGCCTGAGCCACCAGATGATGGCCGATTCCACGGGCTTATCGAAGAGCGCGGTGCAGAACGGCATGCGCTGCCTGCTACGCCGCCACTTGGTTCGGGTGCAGCGCGAGTCCGCAACGGCCGTCCCAGAATATCGAGTGCTGCGCCCCTGGAACCGAAAGCCGAAGAGCCCCTAGCCCCAAGCCCCCAGCCCCGTCACTCATACCGCAGCGCCGATAACGGATCCACGCGAGTGGCGCGCAACGCCGGCACATAACCCGCAAGAAGCGCAATCAACGCCAACACACCGGTGGCACAGCCCATCACCAAAGGATCCCGCCCGCTCACTCCCAAAAGCTGCGATTCGATAACGCTGCCTAGCGCGTACGACGTCACCACCGCGATCACAATCCCCACCCCAGCCAGAATCAGCACCTCGCGCATCACCAACTTCAGCACGCTGCGCCGATTCGCGCCCAGCGCCATGCGGATGCCGATCTCGCGCGTCCTTCGCACCACCATGAAGGCCATCACGCCATATAATCCGATCGCCGCCAGCAGCGTGGCCAGCGTGCCGAACGCCGCCGAAAGCATGGCCACCAACCGATCCATGAACAGCGATTCGTCGATCTGCCTCTCCAGCGTCTTGACGTCGAAGATCGGCATGTTCGCGTCTTGCCTCCGCACTTCGTCGCGCAGCGCTTGTCCAATCGACAAGGGGTCCTGCGTGGTCCGGACGTAGAACGTCAACTGATTCAGCGGCCGTTGCGAATAAGAGCCGTAGACGAATTCACGCGTTTTTTCCTTGGGATCGGAGGTTTTGCCGTTCTTCACCAGCCCCACGATTTCCATCTGATCGTTGTCCCGGCCAAACGAAATGTGGCGGCCCAGCGGGTTCTCTTTTCCAAAGAAATGCTGAGCCAACTTTTCATTGATAACGGCTACGTGCGGCGCTGTAGGGCCGTCCGCTTTGGTAAAATCGCGGCCGGCCAGCAACGGAATGCCCATGGTCGCCAGATATCCTGGACCAACGTAATTCTCGGACACCACGATGTCTTCGTCTTCTTTAGCGTGATAACCCTCCACTTTAACGGACCCGGACTCTACGTCGCCGGCCAGCACCGGCTCTTCCGCCATGGAAACAGCGCGGACGCCGGGAAGCCTCCGAATGTCGTCGTCGAGACGCTCGAACAAAGTCAGCATGCGCGCCTGGCTATAGCCGTTCAACGAGGGCTGAATCGTAAATTGAATCAGGTGATCGGTACGCATTCCGACATCGATATTCTTGATGTTGTAAAGGCTCCGCGCAAAGAGCCCCGCGCCGATCAGCAGCACCAATGAGAGCGCCACCTGCGTGATCACCAGTCCCTTACGGAAGCGCATATGCCCAAAGCCGCCCACTACGCCAGTGGCCTGGTCTTTCAGCGTCGACGCCAATTCCGCCCGGGTTCCTTGAATAGCCGGCGCCAGCCCAAACAGCAGGCCTGTTATTACCGAAAGCGCCAACGCGAACAGGAACACGCGCATATCGGGATGGCTGGTCAAACCGTGCACCGAAGGATCGTCCGGCAGAAAAGTGAGCAATCCACCGCCGGTCCAATCCGCTACTAATAGGCCCAGCAATCCGCCGCCGACGGCCAGCACCAGGCTTTCGGTCAATAACTGACGGATCAATTGCAGCCGGCTGGCGCCCATCGCCAGGCGAATGCTGACCTCGCGCTGCCGGGCGCTGGCGCGCGCCATCAACAGGTTCGCCACATTCGCGCAGGCAATCAACAACAGCAATCCCACCATGGCCATCAGTACCGCGAACGCCGCGCTGAACTCCGGTGGCGCGCCCGAAACTCCTCGCCCGCCCTCCAGTAGAGAAAGATGACGGTTCACGAACCGCGTGCGCACGTTTTGCGACGCCTTCGTCAAGTCCTTCGCCTCCGCTTCGAGGATCGGTTTCCAGAAGACATTCATGGCCGCCTCAGCCTGCTGGCGCGAGACGCCCGGCTTCAATCGCGCGAACACATTCAGCCACATCGATCGCCTGTTCTCCAGATCGTTCCCGCGCGGCATCATCACGCCCTGCATCATCATCGGAACGAACAAGTCCGCGGCTTCGCCCACACCCACACTTTTGAACCCCGACTGCGCCACTCCCACGATGGTCATCGGATGTGAATTCAAAACGATGGTCTGATTCAACACGCCCGGATCCGCTGCGAACCGCCGTTTCCAGTAGCCGTAGCTCAATATCACCACCGGCTCGGCTCCCGGCTTCCGGTCGTCCTCGTTGCTGAACGTTCTCCCGATGGCGGCCTGGACGCCCAGGACATCGAAATAATTGCCGGAAACAAGATCACCCACCACTCGCTCGGTTTGATCGTGCCAACTCAAGCTGAAGCTGATCGGAAACCTGGCCATCACGCCGCTGAAAACCGGATTGCCATCGCGGAAGTCGCGGTACATCGGATACGAAAATGTCACCAGATCGTTGTAATTACTGTTGACCCTTCCCATCCGTGGTCCCGGCGCGCTGAACAACACCAATTGTTCGGGATGCTTCACCGGAAGCGACCGCAGCAGCGCCTGGTCCATCAAGCTGAACACGGCCGTGTTGGCGCCAATTCCGACGGCGAGCGAGGCCAGCGCCACGATGGTGAAAAGCGGGCTTTTCCGGAGCCCGCGCAACGCGTAGCCAATGTCCCCAAGCAAATTGGTCATGAGATCATCTCAGCAATTCCAAGACCGCCAGCTTTCATTGATTGGAAAGCACTTCCTTGCGCGCCGCTGTCCGAATCCGAACACCCATCTCTTTCCCAGGTCAAATCCGGCGCGAGCCTCGCCCGGCCGCCAAATGCGTGCGCAGCGTACGCTTGACATTGCCGGATATATCCACTACCATATGGTTGTGGATCAATTGGGTACAACATTTGCTGCGTTGTCTGATCCAACCCGGCGGGGGATGATCGAACGGCTCTCCCATGGTCCTGCCTCGGTGCATGGACTGACGGAACCGTTTGCACTTTCGCAGCAGATGATTTCAAAACATATCGCCTACCTGGTGCGGGCGCGGATTGTGATCAAGACCAAGCGTGGACGAGAGAGTGTGTGCACGCTTAGGCCAGAGGCGATAAAGACGGTCAGCGATTGGGCGTTTAACTATCGCCGCTTCTGGGAAGAGAGTTTCGACAAGCTGGATGTGGTTGTGAATCAAATGAAAAAAATGGAGGTCAGAGATGACAAAAAACGCGGTTAACGAGACCGAGCGGATGGTTGTCACACGAGTTTTCGACGCCCCGCCCGAATTGGTTTGGAAGGCGTGGACAGACCCGAAATACATGATGCAGTGGTGGGGGCCGAAGGGTTTTACTTCGCCAGTCTGCAAGATAGATTTTCGCGTGGGAGGAAAATTTCTCTACTGCATGAGAACGCCGGATGGCCAGGAGTTCTGGAATGGTGGTGAATACCACGAGATCATTCTGCACGAAAAGATCGTTTTCTCCATGTACTTTTCTGATGCAAATGGAAACAAGGTTGAGCCTGCGCAATATGGAATAGAACATGAGGCCATAGCCGATGCGCACGATATGGTTACCTTTGAGGATCTTGGAAACGGTCAGACGAAAGTCACCTTCATCGGCAACGAAACCATGGAGCACGCCAAAAATAGCGGTCAGCTGGAAGGCATGAACCAGATACTCGAAAAATTTGCTGCAGTTGTTGCGGGGCTAGCGCAGGCGAAATAGGATTTGACGATCGTCACGCGCGAGATCCTGAGCCTCCAGCTAAGGGCGCAGGTGGAGCATTCTCGGACGATTTGGTATTGGGTCAGTTTGAGGATGTGGCGCACGCACCCATGCGTGCCGTGTTCGCACTCTTGCGAACACCGGACGCGGGTAAGTTCAAGGCGTTCACACAAGTGTGAACGCTGCACGCATGAGTGCGCGCGCCACGTCGTTGCCGGACAGGTCTTGCAAAACAACGAAATTGACCCACTACGGACGATTTGCCGTACAGGTCAATCGCGGCGCAACGAAGGCAGGGAAAAGGGAATTCAACCAGAATCTCCCCTTTCCACTGCGCCGAAAGAGGCGGGCTAAGACCCGAGTTACTCATTCTGGCTCGGAGCAGTGTCCGGACCTCCTCGCGGTACAATCGTTCGTTATCCATGCCACTGACTCCCGGAACCTGCCTCGGGACCTACAATATCGTGGCCCCGCTGGGGGCGGGTGGGATGGGGGAAGTGTGGAAGGGTCTGGACACACGGCTAAACCGTACCGTCGCCATCAAGACCGCCTCCGCCGTCTTCTCCGACCGTTTCGACCGCGAAGCCCGCGCAATCGCTGCCCTCAATCATCCCAACATCTGCCAACTCTACGACATCGGGCCGAATTACCTGGTAATGGAATTTGTTGAGGGCGCGCCGATCGCGCCCGTCGATACCTCGCGCAAGCTCCTCGACCTGGCCGTCCAAATCGCCGACGGCCTCTCCGCCGCGCACGCCGCCGGCTTGATCCATCGCGACCTCAAACCCGATAACATCATGGTCACGCGCGACGGCCGCGTCAAGATTCTGGACTTCGGCCTAGCCAAGACCACTGCAGTGACGCCCTCGGTTGATGCCACCCGAACCATCGCCCTCACCGACCCAGGAACGACGATCGGCACGGTCAACTACATGAGTCCGGAGCAGGCTCGCGGCAATGCCGACCTGTCAGCGCAGTCCGACCAGTTCTCCTTCGGTCTGGTGCTGTATGAAATCGCCGCCGGCAAGCGCCCCTTTCAGCGCGGGAGCGCGGCGGAAACCATGACCGCGATTATCCGTGAGGACGCAGAGCCACTGCCGGCGAGTACGCCCGCGCCTTTGCGCTGGATTGTCGAGCGGCTGCTGTCAAAGGAACCGGCCGACCGCTACGATTCCACACGCGACCTGTATCGGGAGCTGCGGCAGATCCGTGAGCGGCTTTCCGAAACGACAACGTCAGGTACCGCGCAGGTACGAGCGTTGCCGCAACGAGGGCCGAAGCGAGCTTTGCTTGGGCTCACCGTCGTCGCACTGCTGGCGTTGTTGCTTGCGGCCGGTGCGTGGTGGTTTGCACTGCGTAAAGCACCGGCGGCGATTTGGGCGGGGCGGGCGCTGGGAGGGCCGTCGGCGATGGGGCCCCGAGTTTCCCCCGATGGGCACACGGTCGCTTTCCTGGCCATGCTGGATGGACAAACTCAGGCTGCCATCATGAAGCCTGAGAGCGGAAGCTGGACGGTTCTGACGCACCAGACCGACCTTGGGGAGAGCGGAGTGATCGATTGGTCGCGTGACGGCTCCAGGCTTTATTTCGACCGCAGCTCGGGCGACGCCCGTCGCGTTTTTAGCGTGCCAGTGCTCGGCGGTGAACCGCGCCTGGTGCTGGAAAACGCGGGCGCGCCGTGTGTACTGGCCGACGGCAGCCTGGGAGTGGTCCGTATCAATGTCCAGCGCGATTTTCAACTGTTTCACTATTGGCCCGATTCAGGAAAGATCGAACCACTGGCAGGCATAGTCGCGAGCAATTTCGTTGACTTTGTGTTGCGTGCCACTCCTGACGGTAAAGGGATCGTGTTTTACGGACACTCGCTGGATTCCAAAGGGAGGAAGGGAGATCTCGGCATCTACGTGCTGGATATCGCCTCCGGCAAGCCGGTCAATGTTGCTCCTGGCCAGGGACCCGGCTTCGTCCCCGCCCTGGCCGCGACTCCGGATGGAAAGAATGTGCTCTACACCAGGTATGAAGAAGGCCTTATCAGCGTGATATCGACGCCCATCAGCCGATCCGGTGAAGCGCGGACGATGTTTACCTTGACCAACCGCACCGATTACCTGGATGTCGGTCCGGACGGCGTCTACGCCGATCAGATCCAGGCGGGCCAACTGATCCTTCGTTTTCCTGCCCGCGGTGGCGTCACCGAACATCTGACCCAATTGCAAGGCGATAGAGTGGGTTTGGTCCTGGTGCTGCCCGATGGCCGGCCGCTGGTTTACTCGGACGCCGGATTCAGACGTCGCCTGCAAATTGTCCAGCCTGATGGATCGCGTTCCCAGCTGGTGGAAAGTAATGAGAATTTCCACCCGCCGGGGGCGCTGGTGGGCGACCATCGAGTAGCCGTTCTCACCAGCAGCAAGTCGCCGGAGATCGCGATCATCTCGATCGATGATGGACGCATTACAGACCGGGTGCCCGTTAAGGCGGAGGGCATAAGGTCGCTAGCTTCTTCACCAGATGGCAAGATGTTTTATTACAGTTCAGGCGGCGACATTTGGTCGCTGCCTGCTGCAGGAGGGAATCCCCAAAAGTTGATGGCGGGCGACAGCGTGTCGGCGGACCCGAATGGGCGCGATCTCCTGGTGGCCAGGCTGGACAACGATGGCACTCAGTTGTTCCGGTTGCCAGTGACCGGTGGGGAAGCGCAGCGAGTGGTCTTCCACGGCGACGTGCATCTTTCAAACGCCTTGTTGGGTGTTTCTGCAATTGGCCCAGGCGGACTGATTGCTGTCGGCAGCGCTTCCGCCGACAAGTGGCTATTCCAGACAGCTCTTATCGATCCGCGCGCGGGCACGATTGTGCGTATTCCGATGGACTTCGATGGTGAGACGCATACGCCTGTGTGGACGCGCGACGGCAGGATCGTCGTTGACGGCACCACGTATGGTTTCAGCATCTGGCGATTCCACCCGGTGCGATAGGCTGGGTCATCGTCGCAGGATTTGGGCGAACGTCTCCGCCACGACGAGTATGATACATTTCGTTCGATGGCCGGCGTCTTTCGCGATCACTTGCTCACCGGAAAGAACGCCTTCGTAACCGGCGGCGGAAGCGGCATCGGCCAACGCATGGCCGAACGGTTTGCCGAGCATGGCGCCAGCGTCACGCTGGCCGGACGCAAGCAAGAAAAACTGGACGCCGCCGCCGCTCAAATCCGATCGTCGGGTGGAACCGCGGCCACCTGCGCGCTGGATGTTCGCGATTATGCGGCCGTTGAGGCAGCCCTCCAGAAAACGCGCGACCAATTTGGAGAAATCGACATTCTGGTCTGCGGCGCTGCCGGCAATTTTCCCGCGCCCGTTGTGGGAATGTCAGCCAACGGATTCAAAAGTGTCATCGACATCGATCTGCTGGGTACGTTCAACACCTGCCGCGCTGCCTACGCACACTTGCGCAAGCCCGGCGCCAGCGTAATCAGCATCTCCGCCAGCCACGCTACCATTCCTATCGCCCACCAGGCCCATGTTTGCGCCGCGAAAGCCGGCGTGGACCTGCTCACCAGAACGCTAGCCATCGAGTGGGGCCCCGAAGGAATTCGCGCCAACTGCATCACCCCCGGCCCCACCGACGACACCGAAGGGATGCGGCGCCTCGCGCCCACCCCCGAAATCCGCGAGCGAGTGGAACAAGGAGTTCCGCTTCGCCGCTTCGGAACCAAAGACGAGCTAGCGGATCTGGCGCTGTTCCTTTGTTCCGCCGCCGCTCGATATATTACCGGCGCAGTTTATGTGTGCGACGGCGGCCAATCGCTGGTTCGCTCCAGCCTGTCGTTGACGGAAATCCATTGACCACGCGCGGCGCAGCCCTTCTCCGTCAGCTCGGCATAGTCAGCGCCACCGCGCTGGTCATCTCGAATATGATCGGGAGCGGCATCCTCACCACTACCGGCTACCTGGCCGGCGACCTGGGTTCCGCAAAATTGGTGTTGCTCATCTGGGCCGTTGGCGCGGTGTGCGCTTTGGCCGGAGCGTTCTGCTACTCCGAGTTGGGTGTCAATTTTCCCAGTTCCGGCGGCGAATACGTTTACCTCACCCAGGCCTACGGTCCCACTTGGGGATTCATGACCGGTTGGGTCTCATTCTTCGCTGGATTTTCTGCGCCTATCGCGGCCTCGGCCCTGGCATTCTCCGATTATTTCGGACATTTTGTTCCAGCGTTGAAGCTGGAGAATTCGTCACACTTGGCCGGATCCGGAGCGTGGGAATTCAAATTCGGCCCGGCCCAAATTCTGGCGTGCGGATTGATTGCGGCGTTCACCATCCTCAACTGCCTGGGCGTGCAGCGTGCTGCGCGCGTGCAAAACGTCCTGACTTCCATGAAGGTGCTGGTAATTCTGGTGTTCATCGCCGCCGGCTTTGCATTTGGAGATGGAAGCTGGGAAAATTTCGCTCATCCGGCGGTGCGCGCGTCCACCACGCCCATTTACTCGCAATTTTTCGTAAGCCTGCTGTTCATTTATTTCGCCTACAGCGGATGGAACGCCGCCACCTATGTGGCCGAGGAGCTGAAGCAGCCGGCGCGCACTCTGCCGCTTTCGCTCGCTTGCGGAACGACGTTAGTCGCGGCTCTGTTCATCGGATTGAATGTGCTTTTCATTTATGCCGTGCCCATGGAATCGATGAAGGGCGTGGTTTCCATCGGCGCTCTCGCCGCCACGCACCTGTTCGGCCCCGCCGTTGCCGGATTTTTCAGCGCCGCCATGCTGCTGTCTTTATTAGCCACCATCAACGCCATGGTGACCATCGGACCGCGTGTGTATTACGCTATGGCCAAAAACCGGGCATTCTTCTCGGCCGCGGCCAAAGTCGACCCGCGCTGGCATACTCCTGTGGTAGCGATCGTCGCGCAAGGTGTCTGCACCATGCTGATGACCGTCACTCCGTTCGTGAATCTGCTTCTCTACATCGGATTATTGCTGAATTTCTTCGCCGTACTATCCGTGGCATCCTTGTTCATCTTTCGACGCCGCGCGGGTTGGCAGAAGCTAGGAGTAGTCAGCTTCGCCTATCCCTTGATCCCGGCGTTCTTCGTCCTTATGGGTATTTGGATCACCATCCGCGCCATCCAGCTCCGTCCCATCGTCTCGGCCGTGGCCGCGTTAACCGTAGCGCTCGGCGCCCTGGTCTACCAAAAAATCCGGTGACAGGATACTCAATTCCCGATTTTCCCGCCGCTAAAATCGGGGATTGAGTATACTGTCACCAGATTCAAAGGAGGAGCCCATGAAATTTCTCGTGCTCTGGCATCTGGATACCGGACGCCCCGGCCCAGACGTCATCAAGGCCGTCGCCGAAACCCCCGCCTATGCCCAAAAGCTGCAAGCCGATGGAAAGCTGGAGTGCCGTTATCACTTGATTGGCCGGCACGGCGGCGCCTGGATCTACAACGTGAAATCCAATGAAGAGCTGGATCTGCTGCTGGCCATGTCGCCCGTTTACAACTACGCGCATTACGAAGTACTAGCGCTGGCCGACATGTCCGATCCCGCTACAGTAGTCGGCAAGGCGCGCTAGTGAATGCTCGCTGAGCCCGCGGTCACAATCGTAATTCCCGCCTACAATGAGGAACATGCCATCGTCGCCACCATTGTTGCCGTGGAGCAGGCGCTCAACTCCTCGGAATGGAACTACGAAATCATTATTGTGGACGACGGGTCCACCGACGCTACGGCGAAGCTGGCCTCCGTGCACGGCGTGGAAGTAGTTTCGCTGGGCGCCAATCACGGCTATGGCGCCGCGCTGAAAGCCGGTATCGCTCGCGCGAAATTCGATTGGCTGTCCATCATCGATGCCGATGGCACCTATCCGGCCGCCGCCCTTCCGAAGATCCTGCAGCGCACGAAAGCCAATGACATGGTGGTGGGCGCACGAACCGGCAGCCACGTACAGGACGCGTTCGCGCGCCGGCCGGCCAAGTGGCTGCTGCGGAAGTTTGCCGGCGTTCTTGCCGGTCAGGAAATCCCGGATTTGAATTCCGGCCTGCGCGTCATGCGTAAATCGCTGGTCCAGCAGTTTGCCGGCATCCTGCCTTCCGGATTCTCCTTCACCACCACCATTACGCTTTCGGCCATCTGCTGTGGATATTCGGTGGCCTACGTTCCCATCGATTACTTCAAACGAATCGGCCGCTCCAAAATCAAGCCGTTCCACGCGCTCAAGTTCGCATTCCTCATTGTTCGGACCGTCCTGCGTTTTCGCCCCCTGCGCGTGCTGGTTCCCGTGGGGTCCCTCGTAATTTTCGCGGGCCTGGCGATCCTTGCAATCGAGCGCTAAGCCATGACTCCAGCCGTCACGCTTCCCCGTCCCGCCGGAAGAAAAAGAATGATCCGAATCGCGGGCAGCGTGATTCTGTTGGCTCTGCTGCTGTTGGTTTTCCCCCGGCATAAGCTGCTTGATGCCCTGGCCAGTATTCCGCCATCCACCATCGCCGCCGCCCTTCCTGTTTATGTATCGCTTCATTTTCTGGGAAGCCTGAAGTGGCAATGGATGGTGAGCCGCCCCGGCGCTCCTGTCACTTTCCTCGAGTCCCTGCGCTGTTACTTCGGCGGATTATTTTCGAACCTCTTCCTGCCTTCCGTGATCGGAGGCGACGTGGTGGCCATCGCGTTGGGCATCTCAGGGGATCGATCACCAGAGCAGGTAGTGTCCGGAACCTTGGCCAGCCGCATGATCGATCTGGCGGCACTAGCTTTGCTGGTAGCAGCATCCGTTTTCATTTCCCCGCTACCGAACCGCGACCGTGAGGGAGCCGGTCAGCAGCTAGTTGAACTCGTCTTAATCGTACTAATGGCCATCTCGATCATCACCTTCCTGGCCATATTCCTTGTTCGAAAAAGAATCCGCGGCCGCGCCAAAAAATATTTGGAAGCATTCGCCGCCGCATGGCAAAGGCCGCGTCTTACCTTAGCCGCACTCGGCGTCAGCCTGGCCATGCAAACGGGACTGATCGCACTCAGCGCGTGGCTGGGCGTGGGCTGCGGCTTGCATCTTCCCGCCCGGGCCTGGCTGTTCGCCTGGCCGCTTGCCAAACTTTCGGGCTTCGTTCCGGTTACGCTGGCCGGCATTGGCAGCCGTGAACTGGTACTTCCAGCTCTGCTGGCGCCCTTTGGAGCGGACCCGGCTGCCGCTGCCAGTGTGGGACTCGCCTGGGACGCCGTGCTCATCACAGGCAGCCTGGTGGGAGGCGCCATATCCAAGATCGCCGCTATGGCGCGGACCAAGTGACGCGTCTCTTTTATCTTCCATGGGCCGTGCTGAGCGCGGCATTTGTGATCCTTTGCGTGCACCACGGTACCGCTTGGCCCTGGAACGTAGTGGTGCACGAAGATGGCCGGCGAACGCTGCTCGACACCATCTTCTATTTCGATCACGCCTTAGGCGAGCTGCCGCTCGACCTGTTGCTCAGCGCCGCCGTGGCCGGAGCGATGCTTTGCGCGTTTCCTTCCCCCACCGCGAATCCGCTCAGAACCCTCCTCGCCGTCTGCCTGATTCTCGACGCCGTAATCATCGCCGGAGCAAATCAGCGCGCGTTGTACCTTTTCCAGTTCCACACGCGCGATGAACAGCCGATGATCTATGGAAGCCACTGGCATTACCATTTCCTCAGCCAAACCGCATTGATGCTTCTTCCATTGGTCTTCGTGTCCGTCCGGCGCAATCGCGTTCTAATAACAGCCTGGGCCGTCTTCGCGGCCCTGACCATCGTGTTCGGCATCAGCACAGCTACCTTCATCGACCCGCGCTATCTAGGCCACCAATCCCGCGAACTCTTCACCCATACCCTAGTAACAATCCCCCTGACAATCGCGTGGCTGGTACGGGCGGACCCCCAGGTCCGCAGCCGGCCCCCAGGCCGGCTTTAAATTCAATTGGAAACCCTTCCTAATCTTCGCGCTCCTCTCCACCTATCTGGCCGCCGGCGTCTTCGTCACCGGCGCCCGTCACCACGCCCAATCCAGTGACTGGACCGCTGTCATCTGCGCGCACTTCTTCGAACACACCTTCAGCTATCTGGTGGTGCCGCTCCACGCTCAACTCTTCTACCAGTTGGGAGCCCGGCCGGCATGACCCTCGCCATCCTGGGCGCCGGACCAGCGGGCGTCGGCGCTGCGTTTCAAGCCGCGCGAAGAAAACTCGGCCGCGTGGTGATTTTCGAGCAGCGCGATTCACCCGGCGGCAATGCCGGTAGCGTCGACATCGCCGGCATTCGCGTGGATTACGGAAGCCATCGCCTGCACCCCACTTGCGACCCTCGCGTCCTAGCCGATTTGAAAAGTCTCTTGGGCGATGATCTGCTGCAGCGGCCCCGCCACGGCCGTATCCTGCTTAGAAAACGTTGGATCGGTTTCCCACTCCGCCCTCTGGATCTCGCGCTGCATCTTCCCAAATCATTTCTGTTCGGCGCCGCCGCCGATGTGCTGCGAAAACGGTTCGCCGGCAAACCTGCCGAGGAAAGCTTCGCATCCGTTCTCGAAGCCGGCCTGGGACGCACCGTCTGCCGTGACTTTTATTTTCCGTTTGCCAGAAAACTTTGGGGATTAGACCCCGCCGAGCTTTCTCCCGTTCAGGCACGCCGCCGCGTATCCGCCAACACTCCCGCAAAAATGCTCCGCAAAACGTCGGGGAAACGCTTCTTCTACTATCCGCGACGGGGCTACGGGCAACTGTTCGAAAGTTTATGCGACGCCGCCAAAAATGAGGGCGCTGAGTTCCTGTTCCACTCGTGCGTTCAGGGAATTGAACACCACGAACATCGCGTCCGAAGCATCCGGTATGAAACAGCCGGGTCCTCCAGCTCGCTCGATTGCCAATTGGTATTGTCTACTCTGCCCATCAACCACCTGGTGCGGTGCCTCAATCCGCCGCCGCCGGTCTTGGAGGCCGCCGGGCGAATGCTGTTCCGCGGCATGATCCTGATCTATCTGGTCCTGGAACAGGACCGCTTCTCGGAATTTGACGCGCATTACTTCCCGGAGGAGAACATTCCGATCTCCAGACTGTCCGAGCCGAAAAACTACAGCGCGACATCGGAGCCGCGCAATCGAACCGTGCTTTGCGCCGAGCTGCCCTGCGACCCGCGTTCCGGCACCTGGGCCAAGACGGATGCCGAGCTGGGCGAGTTAGTTCGTGAATCGCTCAGTGCCGCCGGAATTCCACTCCGGGGGGAGCCCCTTCAGGTACTCACGCGCCGTCTGGCCCACGCGTATCCCATATACAAACGCGGTTTTGAAAACGACTTCGCGCTGCTCGACGATTGGGTGCAGGGTTTTCAAAACCTGGTCACGTTCGGCCGCCAGGGACTCTTCGCGCACGATAACGCGCACCACGCGCTGCACATGGCTTATTGCGCGGTGGATTGTCTGAATAGCGCGGGCGAGTTTCAATGGGATCAGTGGCGAAAGTGCCGCGAAGAATTCGAGTCTCATGTTGTGGAAGATTAACGCGGTGGAAGATTAGATGGTAATCTCGTGTGAGTGCAAATCCTGGTCACCGGCTGCGCGGGCTTTATCGGCTCCCATCTCTCGGAGCGCCTTCTTGCCGACGGCCATCGCGTTACCGGCGTGGACGCTCTCACCAATTCCTACAATCCTCAATGGAAGCTCGGGAACCTGGACCGGCTGCGTGTTTCCGGCCAGTTTAATTTCGTTCACAGCGAAGTTTTGAAGATAAACCAGCGTCTGGTGGACGATGCACAATTGATCTTCCATCTCGCCGCCCGGCCCGGCGTACGCACCAGTTGGGGCGAAGAATTTCAACAGTATCTGCACCACAACGTTCTTACCACGCAACGCCTGTTGGAATGGGCTTCATTATCCGAAAGTCCCAAGCGAGTGGTGTTCGCCTCTTCCTCCTCGGTTTATGGTGAAACTGAGGTAGAGCACGTCCGGGAGGATCATCCCGCACATCCCGTCTCGCCTTACGGGATCACCAAGCTCGCCGGCGAACAATTGTGTTCGGTGTATGCGAAACGGGGCAGCTCCCTGAATGTAATCACGCTGCGGCTATTTACCGTGTATGGCCCCCGGCAGCGCCCGGATATGGCGTTCCATCAACTGATTCAGGCCGCCCTCACCGGATCGAAGTTCGTGCTCTTCGGCGACGGCTGGCAGCAGCGGGATTTCACTTTCGTTCAAGACGCCGTGGAAGCTTTGACCCTGGCCGGCAGCGTTGCAGCCCACTCCGATACCTTCAATGTCGCGGGTGGTGGAAGAGTCACCATGAACCAGGCCATCCAATTAGTGGAGGAAATCTCCGGCTGCAGCGTCAATGTGGAGCGCGTTCCGCCGCAATCGGGCGACGTCCGCAATACCGGAGCCGATCTTTCCAAGAGCCGCGATGTTCTCGGCTACTGCCCACAAGTAAAGTTGCGCGACGGCCTGAAAGCTCAGATCGCATCCATGGCGGAAAAAGCGCGCACCGCCAGCTGCGCCTGATGTTTTTATAAACGCGTCAGGGAGTTCCCATGGCTTGCTGGCACACCATAGGTAATGAAGACGCTGTGTGAAAAATCGGTTGGACCGCAAGGGTTGACGTTTTGAGTGGGGCAGGCGCATCCGCCTGCCAACCGAACGCGAGGAATCGATAAACTGGCCCGGCGTCTTCAACGTGGCCGGTGCCGTGTTTTTCGCGCTACATTAAGGAACGTGCCGTCTCAACTCACCGTGACCCGCACTTCCCCCACCGATGTCCAACAACGGCAGGTGATCATCAAGCTGGATGGCGAACCCTTCGCCGTCCTGCTATACGGCCAGTCCAAAACTCGCACCATTGAGCCCGGCGGACATCAGCTTCGTTTTGACAATACCTGGGTGAAGAAAACCGTCGAATTCCGCATTGCCGAGGGAGAACAAGTCACCTACAACGTCATCAACAAAGCGGGCCGCTTCACCTGGTGGATGGTGGCCGCTCTCGGCGCCGGTCCCATGTACATGACCATCGAGCGGCAGGCCTGACGGCTATCCCAGACTTGTCACCAGCTTGCGCGTCTTGGCATGCGCCAGCACCACGTCCGGATCGCGCTGCAGCGCCTCAAAATAGCGCTTCTCGAAACCCTCCCCAGCCTCGTTCGGCGTAAGCAGCTCCTGCGCTTGCGCAATCAGCCGCTCGGCCGTGAATCCATCGGGCGGCTCTTTGGCATCCAGCGTCTCGTCGATCAATACCACCAGCTCCGACAGCTCATGCAGCCAGTTGAACCATGGATCGTACAGCACCAGTTTCAAGAAGTCGGTGCTGGAGTTGATGCGGGCGATGTCTCGCTCATATATCGCACGTTCGGATTCGAGCAGGATCTTGTGCAGGCTGAGCAGGCCGTTGCGCAGATCCGTAAGCCGCTGGTGAGCCGGAGCGGGAGGGGAAGGAATGGACGGCATAGAACGGCCTGCTGCTATCCTACCGCATGCTTTGCGCGGCAGGGCGTTTCTCCTCTTTACATCCCACAGGACTCCTGCTACACTCCTCTATATAGCCCACAGGAGATGGCGAGCGCATGGTGGAAAATAAGTCCGAGATCCTTCAAGGCACGCTGGATCTGATGGTCCTGCGGACCCTCGAAGCAATGGGGCCCTTGCATGGCTACGGCATCGCCCGCCGCATCGAGCAGGTGAGCAAAGAGGCGCTGCAGGTAAACCAGGGCACCATCTATCTGTGCCTGGTTCGCCTGGTGCAGAAGAAGTGGATCAAGCCGGAGTGGGGCATCTCGGAGAACAATCGCAGAGCCCGCTTCTACTCCATCACCAAGGCCGGCCGGAAACAGCTCATTGCGGAAACCGCGAATTGGCAGCGGGTAGCGGGCACCATCGCCCGTCTTCTGCAATGGGAAGGGGAAAAATAACTCCATGCTCAGCGCCCTGCACCGAATGATGGCCCGCATCCGCGCGGTGTTCCAGCGCGCCGATTTCGATCGCGACCTGGAGTTCGAACTGGAGGCGCACATCCAACTGCTGACTGAGGATAATATCCACCGAGGCATGCCGCGCCATGAGGCGGAGCGTTTGGCCCGGATCGAGTTGGGAGGCCGCTACCAGTTGCACGAAGCGCATCGTGAAACACGGGCGCTCCCGTTTCTCGATACCCTGCGCCAGGATCTTCGCTACACCTTCCGGACCCTGCGTCAAAATGCAGGTTTCACTGCGTTCGCCATCCTGATCATCGGCGTAGGCGTGGGCGCGAGTTCCACCATATTCAGCGTCGTAAACACTCTGCTGCTTCGGCCGCTGCCGCTGCATGATTCGAGGAGCCTGGTTTGGATCTACAACCTCGGCGACGACGGAGTCTCGGAATGGAGCACTCAGGTTGGACATTTTCTGGATCTGCGTAACCAGACTCACTCCTTCGCCGATCTCGCAGCCTACTTCGCGTTTTCGAAGGCCGGCGATGCCAAAATGACGGATGGCGGCGAAACGGAACGCGTCAGCAGTCTGATGGTTTCTCAAAACTTCTTCCCGTTCCTGGATGTTCGTCCCGTGTTGGGCCGCGGCTTCACCGCCGGCGAATGCAAGTGGAACGCCCCGGTGGCGGCCGTTTTGAGTTACGGATTGTGGAAACGCCGCTATGGTTCTGACGTCCATATTCTCGGCCGGAGCCTGACCGTCAACGACCAGCCTGTGACTGTTGTGGGTATCGCCCCGCCGTCATTCGACTTCGCCACCGTGTTTGCACCCGGCACTCACATTGATTTGTATCTCCCCATGCCGCTCACTCAGGAAACGAACCGATGGGGCAATACCTTGGCTGTGATCGGACGTCTCAAGCCCGGCGTAACGATTCAAAGCGCGCGCGCGGAGTTCACAATTCTTGCCGATCGCATTCAAAAAGCGCATCCGGAGCGGAATTCGCTTCGGCCCATCCTGACCACCCTCGAAGAACACGTGACCGGACGCCTGCGGCGAGCCTTGCTGGTGTTGGCATGGTCGGTCGGCATCGTGATGTTGATCGTGTGCGCCAACGTCGCCAACCTGCAATTGGCCCGCGGCGCCGCGCGCCAGAAGGAAATGGCCGTCCGCGTGGCGCTCGGAGCCGGCCGCCGCCGCTTGATTCGCCAGTTGTTGACGGAGAGCATAGCTTTGTCATGCTGCGGCGCGTTGCTCGGAATCATGCTCGCGTTCGCGGGCACGCGCCTTTTGGCCGGCCTCGACACTTTTAAAATTCCGCTCCTCGCAACGGTCAGAATGGACGCTTCATCGCTGGCCTTCTCGCTCGCTATCGCGGTTCTAACCGGTCTGCTGTTCGGCTTGGCGCCGGCGCTTCAGGTCCCATTCCATGCCGTGCACGATACGTTAAAAGAAAGTGGCCGTGCGGCTACCGGAACCAGGCGGCATATCTGGATTCGCAGCACCCTGGTTGTTTCCGAGATTGTTTTCGCCTGCGTGCTTCTGGTCGGCGCCGGCCTGCTCAGCCGAAGCTTCCTGAACGTCCTGGACGTGAATCTCGGGTTTCAACCGGAGCGCGCTGCGGCGCTGCGTATCGACCCTGGTGCACAATATTCAACCCAGGCCCAGCGCAACGGGTACTTCAAGCAGGTTCTCGACCGCGTGCGCGCCTTGCCCGGAGTTACGGGCGCTGGCGTGTCGGATCTACTTCCTCTCGCCGGAGATCGAAGCTGGGACATAACGGCGAAAGGCAAAGTCTACCAACGCGGCCACTATCCGGAAGGCTTCATTCGCGTCGTAAGTGAAGGCTACTTTCAAGCCATGGGTGTTCCATTGCAAGCGGGACGCGCTTTCTCGGCCGCGGACACGCAATCGAGCGAGCCTGTGGCCATCATCAATGAAACAACCGCCCGAACGCTGTGGCCTGGTCAGGATGCTCTCGGACAAATTGTGCTGGGACAGGGCACCGGCGGTCCCGGACGCCGCGTGGTCGGCGTAGTAAGCGATGTGCGTCATCGCTCGCTCGAACAGAACGCCGGTTGCGAACTGTACTTCCCGATTTCACAGCGGGACGAAACTGGCGCCACCTACCTGGTGATTCGCACTCCGCTTCAACCCGCCGCGCTGGCGCCTTCCCTGCGCGCCGCTTTGCGCCCCATCGCACCCGAGCTATCCACGAATGAATTCAGAACTCTTGAGGAATTGGTGGATAAAGCCGTCTCGCCCCGCCGCTTTGTGGTGGTGCTTCTCGGCGGATTCTCCGCGTTTGCGCTCATTCTGGCCGCGCTGGGAATTTATGCGATCATTTCGTATTCTGTCAGCCAGCGATCCACCGAACTGGGAATTCGCCTGGCCTTAGGAGCATCTCCCGCGGAACTGCAGACCAGCATCGTGCTGCAGACGCTGCGCCTGGCCAGCGTTGGTATGCTTGCCGGCAGCGTCGTCTCCTGGGCCGTCGCCCGAATGCTCGCCACCCTCCTGTTCGGCGTGACCGCCAATGATCCACCCACATTCGCCGGCATGCTGGCAATTCTCGCGCTCGTCGCCGCCCTGGCGGGTTATCTTCCGTCGCTGCGTGTATCACGAATCGATCCCATGGCAGCTCTTCGCGCCAGCTGAGTGTGTTACCGAACCGCGACCGTAAGTGTAAGAAGCTGTGAAAAAATCGGTTCGCAGGCGAAAGCGCCTGCGCCACTCAATCGTAAATCCTTGTGCGTCAATGTGGGGCAGACGCTTCCGTCTGCCAACCCCGCGTGCTTCCCGATTTTTTCACAGCCCCTAAGACTAAGGGAGTTCCTATGGGCCTGCGGCCCGCCAAAGGCCATGAAGACGCAGTGTGGGAAATCGGTTGGCAGGCGGGTGGGGCAGGCGCTTCCGCCTGCCAACCACCGTCTTCAACGGAGTCAGAGCCTTTTTGATTCCGGCTTTTCTACTGTCCCGCACCGGAAACGCTGCCGTTGGATTCCAATTCAGCAGCAATCACCGCCGGCTGTGCATTCCTCGCCTGCGCGATTTTGCGCGGGTTGAAGTGTGAGCCGTCCAGCCAGGCGAAGGCCAGGCTTCCGCCAAAATAAGGATGCAGCACCGCCACCGAAACCAGCGGCACTGCGTACTTTTTCGACCGAACCAAAGATTCCAGCACGCCGCGGACCGCGGTACTGCGAGGCATGGTGCCGGCAACCTGCGGGATGACGAAACTCGAGAATTGCAGATCCGGATGGTGTTTGCCGTAATTCACCATGCTCTTGGCGGCTTGCTTTGGCGTCATGATCCCCGCATCGAGCATGAGGCTGCGATGGATGGCATGCGGGTAATAAAAATCCACCGCTTGCCGGACGAAGTCCGCGCAATTGTGAAACAGAAGATTGAAATGTTCCCGATTCTTGCCGGAGTTGAATTTTCGAATGAACTGATCGTCCTGCTGTTCCGTGGTCTCGATGCCAAAGGCATAGATGGTGCGGTCGTATGCGGCGCCCACCAACTGAGTCCAGTCGCCGTTCGGAGTGCGTCCGCTGGCTGCATCCGGCGCCACCGCTTCAAGATTGATTCGCCGGTACCGATCCCGCAGCGCGGCAACTTCCGCCGGGGTCACGCTGGTTGGAACCTCGCCCGGCCGATCCACGGCGTAAAGATAGGGCAGCGCCGGAACCGCGATCCAATCGTATCCGCCCACGCGATGATAGCGGCTAATGACGACGCCCTGCTCGCCTGGCCGGCATCTTCGCAACGAGATTGGCGAAGCTGCACACACACGGGAGAGATAGATCGACGCGTGACCGGTGGGAGTGAGCCCTCCGAAATTGCCGTACGGTTCCTCCAGCAACAACGTTACGCTGGCCTGCGCCGCCCCCGCGCCCAACACCAGAAAAGCACCGAATGCTATGAGCCAGTTCCGCACGGCCATGTCCTGTCCACAATGTCCTACCCAATCAGTGTGCAAGCCGTTCGCCAATGCTTTGAATTGAACAACTGAGCCTGCCCCTCACACGTTCCGGCAGGAAGAAATTGCCGGATTCAAGACCTCCAACTAAAACATTCGACGTGAATCTGTTCTTGCAAGTTTCAACAGGTGACATGGTGGTAAAATTCTAATTGTCCGGTTGTACTTCATGAATTACCCTCAATCTGGTTGGCTTGCGGCCTTCACGCTCGCCTTTGGGCTCTTTTCTTCTCATGCTTCAGCGGGCCCTCTCACCTCGCCTCTCATCGTGATCGGATTCGTGGGCGGATTCGTCCACAATAACGACATGGTTCACCAGGAGGTGCGGCTCGCCACTCGTCTGCGCAACGACCATCCCCCCGGCCTCGAGGTGAAGATATTCGAGAACCACTCGGGACGCCGGGCCTATCAAGAGATCATGCGATTTCTGGACAGTGACCACGATGGAAACTTGTCCGCGCAAGAAAAACGCAACGCGCGCATCGTCCTCTACGGGCATAGCTGGGGCGCTTCGGAAACTGTGACGCTGGCGCGATCGCTTCAGAAAGAAAGTGTCCCGGTGTTACTTACCATCCAAGTGGACAGCGTCCGGAAGCCCGGCGCCGACGACCGGTTGATCCCGGCAAACGTGGCGCAAGCCATAAATTTCTATCAGCTGGACGGGCTTCTTCATGGCCAGCGGCAAATCGTCGCCGCCGATCCGCTGCACACCCAGATCCTCGGGAACTTTCAACTCGACTACAAAACCAACCCGGTCAATTGTGACGGCTATCCCTGGTTCGCGCGCACGTTCATGAGGCCGCACATCGAGATTGAATCCGATCCCAAAGTGTGGAATCAGGTGGAATCGCTGATCCGCTCAAAGCTCGCGCTCCACTAGCGTTTCTCCGGTGGCGCACGCACCTTTGCGTGCCGCGTCGCCACTCCTGGCGACGCACGGCAGGGATCTCGGACTACGAATTGGGAAGCTCATGTACGGCATTTCTCCCCCGGCACTCCCCAGATCCGGGATTCCGGTGAGCGTCGTCCGCCTGTTTCGTGTGCTTCGATACGATATCGCGCAGGTCGCCGGGGCGGACAGGTTTGGACAAGTAGTCGTCCATCCCTGCGCTAAGGCAACGCTCGCGATCGCCGTTCATGGCATGCGCGGTTAACGCGACGATCGGGATATGAGCGTTCGAGCCACTTTCGGCAGCTCTTACCCGGAGAGTAGCTTCAAAGCCATCCATCTTCGGCATTTGCAAATCCATCAGAATGAGATCAAACCGTTGCCGCTGCCATGCCGCCAGCGCTTCCTCGCCATTTGAGACCACCACCACGTCATGCCCATCCTTTTCGAGGAAGCGAACGGCCAGGCGTTGATTAACCAGATTATCTTCCGCCAGGAGAACGCGTTTTGGGGATGGCCGGGCAGTTTCCAAGGCGCTGGGAAGCGCGGGATTTCCGGTCAGCGCGTGTGGATCTTGCTTCAACGAATGGCCGTCTACGAGGTCACCGAGCATGGTCATCAGGTCGCTCCGCCGCACCGGCTTGGTGAGATAGCCGAAAACGCCCGTGTCTTCGCGGCACGTCGGATTGGATCCCTGTGTGGAAGTGAGCATAAGGACCACAAACTCGGCCAGTGGCGGAGAGCTTCTCGCCCGTAAAGCGAGATCGAACCCATCCATCTCCGGCGTGCCTGCCGCGGCAGCCAAAATAAGTTTGAAAGGGTACCCTTCGTCCGCTGCCCGGCGCATCAGGTTCAAGCCCTCCAGCGCCGTCGCGGCCTCCGTGGCTCGCGCCTGCCGGAGCGTTAGCAGTTCGGTAAGGATACGCCGGCTGGTGGCCTGGCCGTCGACAATTAATACCCGCATGCCGCCGAGCGACAATTCCTCACTCCGGAAATCCGGGGGCAATGACGTCACGCGGATTGTGAAATGGAAGGAACTTCCCGCTCCCAACGTGCTCTCCACCCAGAGTTCGCCCAGCATAGCCGCCACCAGGCGCGCCGAGATGGTCAAACCCAAGCCCGTGCCGCCGAACTGCCTGGTGGTCGAGCCGTCAGCCTGTGAAAACGCATGGAAGATGAGGCTCTGTTTCTCGGGAGCAATGCCGATGCCGGTATCTCTGACCACAAAATGAAGTTTCACGTGATGGTTGACGCGCTCTTCGAAAAACACTTCCAGAACTACTTCACCCCTGGATGTGAATTTGATGGCGTTGCCCACCAAATTGATAACGATCTGGCGAAGGCGCGGAGCGTCGCCCACCAGGATGTCGGGAACCGTTGGCTTGATGTCCAGCGCCAGATCGAGATCTTTCTCGTGGGCGCGCACGGCCATGGTCTTGATGGTCTCTTCCAGGCACTCGCGGAGATGGAAGCTGGCCGGGCTCAACTCCATTTTTTCGGCCTCGATTTTGGCCAGATCCAGCACATCGTTGATGATGTTCAACAGCGAATCCGCGGAGCTTTTCACCATCAACAAATGGTCGCGCTGTTCCACCGTCAGTGTAGTATCCAGCACCAGCTCAGTCATTCCCATGATGCCGTTGATTGGCGTCCTGATCTCGTGACTCATGTTCGCCAGGAACTCGCTTTTCGCGCGGCTGGCGGCCTCGGATTTATTCTTGGCATGAAGAAGCTCGGTGTTGGCCTTCTGCAGTTCTTTCATTGACGCCGCTTGTTGACGTCCCACCAGGTACTCCTCTTTGTAGCGGGTAACCACGTCGAACATCGAACCAAACGCCACGTAGCTCAGTGCATAAGCGCCCAGCGCGAACAGCAGCTCCACTCTAAAAAGCGCGATCAGCCGTGGAAACAAACAGCCGAGCATCAGCACGGGAGTAATCCGCAAAAACCTCGCCAGCAACTGCCCGGCGGCGGGCGCATTCACAAGTTTGTTGAACACCAGCAGCGGAAAAAACCAGACCAGATAGACGAACAGGTTGGAGGGTTTCCTGGCATAGGTAACAGAAATAATCGATCCTGCGCAAAGATAGATTGCGAAAAAGATTGTAGATGAAGTGGTCAATAATTGAAGCGCAACGTTGGGGCGGCAAACCTGAACGAGAAGAATTCCGGAGGTGAATACCAGCGAGCAAAGGATGAGGGCAGTTTCCGCGCCGGCGGTGATCCCTTTCAGGATCGCGGCCACGCCCAATATAGCCCCGCTAAGGGCCATGATCGTGGTAGTGATAAGCGCACGGCGAGCGAGAACGGCCGAGGACCGGTCAAAGTCATCCATTTCCGGCACGTCCAAACGAAGCGCTCCTTAGGAGCCTTATCGGTAGAAGAACCGAAAGTATCAGTAACGAGTAAAATCCCGGCAAGACCCGGCACGCGTTTCCGAGCCGCGACCGTGAGTGTGAGAAGCTGTGAAAAAATCGGTTCGCAGGCGAAAGCGCCTGCGCCACTTAATCGTAAATCCTTGTGCGTCAATGTGGGGCAGACGCTTCCGTCTGCCAACCCCGCGTGCAGCCGGTGCCTTTTTGGTTCCAGCTACGCCGGCCTGGGGAAGCCAATCACGAGCGGCGCCATTAATTCGCGTGCTTTCCGCCACAGCGTCGCGCCCTCCAAAGCCGTGCGAAAATCGGGGCTTGGAGCGATACGCCACTGTCAATCATGAAGACAGAAGGCGGATTCTGGGCCGTGGTTCCCGCTCTGCCGGGCCGCAGGGCAGGCGCCCCGAATCCAACGTCTATCCGCACCTGGGCTTTTCTCAAGCGCAACAACTTCCCCGGAAAACCCACTCGAAGCCATGCGGAGAGTTCTACCGCTAGAATATAAAGGTGCCTGACTCCACTCTCCAGCTCGCCACCGGCTACCTCGATCTGGTGCGCAGCGAAATCGGCAAGGTCATCGTCGGCCAACAACAGGTCGTCGATGGCGTCCTCATCTGCCTTCTGGCCGGCGGCCATGTTTTGCTCGAAGGCGTCCCGGGCCTGGGCAAAACCACGCTGCTTCGAACGCTCGGCCGCGTACTGCATCTCAAGTATTCGCGCATTCAGTTCACGCCCGATCTCATGCCCGCCGACATCGTCGGCAGCATGATCATTGAATCCGACGATCGCGGCGCGAAAGCCCTGCGATTTCAGCCGGGGCCGATCTTCGCAAACCTGGTGCTCGCCGACGAGATCAATCGCGCCACGCCCAAAACCCAGTCGGCGCTGCTCGAAGCCATGCAGGAACGCACCGTCACCAGCGGCAATACCACGCACGAATTGGAAGCTCCCTTTCTGGTCATGGCCACGCAGAATCCCATCGAGATGGAAGGCACCTACCCGCTTCCCGAAGCCCAGCTCGATCGCTTCCTCATGAAAATTCTGGTGCTCTATCCTTCGCGTGACGATCTGAACCGCATCATAGACCGCACCATTCATCGCGACGAAACTCAACTGCATCAAGTGGTGGATCGCGACGCCATCCTGCAATTGAAAGCCGCCTGTAGAGATGTCCTGGTGGCGGAGCACGTCCAGGAATTCGCCATCAATCTGGTGATGGCCACTCAGCCCGGAACCAAATACGCGCACCAGTTGGCCAATAAGTACATCCGCTACGGCAGTTCGCCCCGCGGCGCGCAGGCGCTGGTGGAATGCGGACGAGTGCTGGCCTTGATGCGCAGCCGCCTGAATCTCAGCACCGATGACGTCCGTGAAATTGCGCCCTCCGTGCTGCGTCACCGCATCATATTGAATTTTGACGCGCACGCCGATGGCGAGACCCCTGAAACCATCCTTACCCAGATCATCGAAAGCGTCTCCGCCGCGGCAGTCCTGTGAAACCAACCCCTCTGATCGACAGCGCCTTCCTCGAGAAGCTCGAACGGCTGGCGATTCAGTGGCAGAAATCGTTCCCCGGCTTGGTCGGCGGCCACAATATCTCGCACTTCGCCGGCCCCGGCCAGGAGTTTCTCGATCATCGCCAATTCCATCACGGCGACGACCTGCGTGCCGTCAACTGGCGCGCGTACCTGCGCCTGGAGAAGCTGTTCCTCAAGATGTTCCAGGTGGAACCACGCATCCCCGTCCGGCTGCTGCTCGATTGCAGCAACTCTATGGTTACCGGACACGTCTCAAAGTTCGACTACGCACGGAAGCTGGCGGCCGCGCTGTGCTATGTCGGGCTGGTCCGCTTGGATACCATCTGCATTCAACCTTTTGGAGCTGATTTGGGCGACTCCTTCATTTCCGGAGGCGGCCGGCATCGATTTATTCCCGCCGTGAACTTTCTTCAGGATTTGCGCCCCTCCGGCCGCACCAACTATTTTCAAATCGCGCGCCAATTCATCTCCCGTTACCCGCAGCGCGGCCTGCTGATCATCATTTCCGATTTTCTGGACGACACCGATTGTGAGCGGCCGCTGCAATTCCTGGCCGACTTCGGCCATGAGCTGATGTTGCTCCACGTCTGGTCTCAGGAAGATCGCGAGCCGCCTTGGGAAGGGCAACTGGATCTTACCGACGCCGAGACCGGAGCTACTCTCGAAATTGGCTTTGACGACGCCACTCGCCGCGGCTATACCGCTGCCTTCGATGAATACGCCAAGGGCATTCAACGCATCGGCCTGCGCAACAGCGGCCGTTATGTGGGTATTTCCACCGGCACGGCAATTGAGGAGGCGGTCTTTGGTCCGCTGGCCCGTTCCGGAGGAGTGCAGTAGCGGCGTATGTTTTTCCTCAACCTCAGCCTGCCCGAGTTCGTGGCTCTTCTAGGCTCGCTGTCGGGCGTGGTGGTGGCGCTGTATTTACTGGACCGGCTCCGCAAGAAACACACCGTCGCCACCTTGAGATTCTTCGCGGTCTCCGAAAAACCGCCGGTCTTGAAACATCGCCGAAAGCTCCAGCAGCCCTGGTCGCTGCTACTGCAGCTGCTTAGCCTGCTGCTGCTCCTGTTAGCTATTGCACAACTGCGCTGGGGGTCGCCGGCGCGGGCCTCGCGCGATCACGTGTTGATATTGGATGCCTCGGCTTGGATGAATGCGCGGTCGGGACCAGCCCGCTTGATCGAGCAGGCCCGCGCCGCCGCCCGAAATTACGTCAAGCTGCTGCCCTCGAGCGATCGCGTGATGGTGGTTCGCGCCGATGTGCTGGCCACGCCGGCAACTTTATTCGAATCCAACCGCGGCAAAATCCTTGAGGCCATCAATCAGACCCAGCCCGGAGGTTCGGAGCTCAACATCGGCGCCGCGCTGGAATTCGCGAAGCAAGCTCAAAGGATTCGCGCGCAACAGGCCGGCGAGATTGTGTTTGTAGGCGCCGGACGCGTTTCCTCCGATGAGGCGCCTCCGCTCGCGTTGCCCGCGAATTTCCGCTTCATCTCTATTCCGGGCCCCACCGAACATTGCGGGTTGCGAAAGGTGAGTGTAAGGCGTTCCCTCAGCGATCCGGATACCTGGGACGTCTTCGTTGCCGTCAAGAATTACGGCAGCGCCACTCGATCCGTGCCTTTGGGTGTGCAGTTCGGAGGCGCGCCGGTGGGCACCCAACGGTTCAACCTGAAGCCGGGCGCCGAGGAGAGCGTTGCATTCCATTTCAAGACCCGCGCCAGGGGATGGCTGGAAGCGCGCCTGTTTACTCAGGATGCGTTCTCCGAGGATCATCGCGCTGTTCTGGAACTGCCCGGCCGCACAATATTGCCGGTGACGGTTTACTCCGCCGAACCGGAGCTGCTGCGGCCAGTCTTCACAGCGATCCCCGGAGTGCAAGCGGCCTTCCAACCGGTTTCCGCCTACAACCCCAAAATCTCGACCGGTATTGTTTTACTGGATCATTTCGCGCCGCCGGCGCCTCCTGCAACGGACAGCATTTGGATAGAACCTCCAGCGGCAAAATCGCCGATTGCCGTTCGAATCACCCAGCAGAGCGTCAAGCTGAAACGCTGGAACACGGACCATCCGCTTGGAGCGGGCCTGCGCACAAAGGACCTGGAGTTTTCGAGCGCCGAGATCTTCCGCATGGACCCCGACGACATCGCCATAGCCGAATCGGAGGCTGGTCCGCTGATTGTCGCGCGTCCCGGCAAGACCAAGACCGTCGCCTTCGGATTTCATCCGGTGCGCTCCGGCATGAAGTATGAACTTACTACACCGCTGCTTTTCGCCAACATTCTTCGCTGGATGGCTCCCGACACTTTTCGGTCCTGGGAATTGACCGCCGGCACGGTGGGCACCGTCGATGTTGAACTGGAATCGGAAGCCGACCCATCCAGCATTCGAGTGGTGACGGAAGATGGAAAGCCGGTGCCGTTCACGGTGCAAGGCCGAACATTACGATTCTTTGCGGGCGCGCCGGGAATCGTGCGCGTGCTCACCGGCGATCGAGAGCTGGTTTATTCCATGACCTTGCCGCAGCCCGGCGATGTGATCTGGACGCCCACCAACGTTAAACGGGGACTACCGGGGCGTGGCCCCTCCGAGCCCGCGTCCCGCGACATCTGGCAATGGCTGGCCATCGCCGGCGGCCTGGGCCTTGCGGCGGATTGGATCCTGTACGGACGCAAGCGAAGCGCCGCGCCGGCATCGAACCCCGCCCGCAGCGTGCCCTGGAGAAAAGCATCATGACCCGCGAAAGAAGGTGTTGGCAGGCGAAAGCGCCTACCCCACCAGTGGGGCAGACGTTTTCGTCTGCCAACCCAACCGAGGCCGCATCATGACCTTCGAACACACCTGGGTCCTGACATTTCTCTTCTTGCCCCTCGCCTGGATGCTCTTCGAGTGGCGCAGAACACGCCGAACCTTGGCCCTAGCTGTTAAAACTCTCGCATTCGCTGCCATCATTCTGGCGCTCGCCGAGCCGAAGCTCACGCTGCCCGAAACCAAGATGGCCGTCGCCGTTCTGGTGGACACCTCGGCCAGCGTTTCTTCTCAGGATCTCGCGCGCGCTTCCGAACTGGCCGGAGCGCTGGAAAAAGCCCGCGGTCGGCATTGGATTCGCGTCCTCCCTTTCGCCCGATCCGTTCGCACTCTCGCACCCGCGGAACAAAGCCATGGCTGGCAGCTGAAATATACCGCCGGTGAAGCCGGCCGCGCCACCGATCTGGAAGCCGCCGTCAGTGAGGCCATCACCTCGCTACCCTCCGGATTGGTTCCCAGGCTGGTTCTGATCTCCGATGGAAATGAGAACGCCGGAAGCATCACGCGCGCGGCCTGGCAGGCACAGCACCTCGGCATCCCCATCGATACTTTCGCGCTGGAAGGCCGCATTCGTCCCAACTTGCGCCTGGAATCGGTCAGCCTCCCCACGCTGGCATTCACCGGCGAGCAGTTTCCCGTGGACCTGAATGTATCGTCGCCGAAAGCCGTCACTGGAACAGTAGACATCAGCGCCGAAGGAAAACTGTTGGGATCGAATCGCGTCGCGCTGGAACAAGGTAGCAACCAGATTCGCGTGCATGCCAGCTTAACCGCGGCCGGCGCTCTCAATCTATCGGGTTTGATTCGCGCCGATAATCTGGGCGAGATTCGCTTTGACCGCGCCGTCACCTTGCGGCGCCCCAAAGTTCTGTTCGTTACTCAAGATCCGGAAGGCTCCGAAAAACACCTGATGGAAACGTTGGCTGCGGCCCGCTTCGACGTGGACCGCACCGGCGACCCCGCTCATGGCGTCTTGAGTGACTATCAACTGGTGGTCTTCAACAACCAGGATCTCGACTCATTGGCCGCCGCGAGAAAAGACGAAATCGAGAAATTCGTCAAGCAGGGCGGGGGATTGCTGGTGATCGCCGGCGAGCGCAACAACTACAACGATTCGAAGAAAGCAGAAGATGCGCTCGACCGCACCTTGCCCGCCAAGCTCGCTCCTCCTCGATCGCCGGAGGGAACATCCGTAATCATCATCATCGATAAGTCCTCTTCGATGGAGGGCAAGAAGATCGAGCTGGCCAGATTAGCCGCCATCGGCGTTGTGGAAAATCTGCGCCCCATCGATCAAGTGGGCGTGCTGATCTTCGACAACTCCTTCCAATGGGCGGTGCCGCTACGCAGGGCGGAAGACAAGTCGCTGATCAAGCGTCTGATCTCCGGCATCGTGCCCGACGGAGGCACGCAGATCGCGCCGGCCCTGGCCGAAGCCTATCGCAAGGTGCTGCCGTCTCACGCCACATTCAAGCACATTGTGTTGCTCACCGACGGAATTTCCGAGGAAGGCGACAGCCTGGATCTCTCGAAGGAAGCGCTGTCTCAACATGTCACCATTTCAACTGTTGGCCTCGGTCAGGATGTGAACCGCGCGTATCTTGAAAAAGTGGCCACCACGGCGGGCGGCAAATCGTACTTCTTGAATGAGCCGGCGGGACTGGAGCAGATTCTCCTGAAAGACGTGATGGAGCACACTGGCTCTACCGCTGTCGAAAAAACGCTGAAACCGATCGTGGCCAAGAACGTCGAGATTCTGGACGGAGTGGGGATTGAATCCGCGCCGCCTCTCAAAGGTTATATCCGGTTCATCGCCAAGCCCAGTTCGGACACCATTCTCAAGATTGACGAGAAGGACCCGCTGCTGGTCCGCTGGCAATACGGATTAGGGCGCGCCGTCGTATTCACTTCCGACGCCAAGAGCCGCTGGGCCGCGGATTGGGTGACATGGAAAGGGTTCGACAAGCTCTGGACCAATGTATTTCGCGATCTGCTGCCTCACGCCGAAGCAGGCGAGGCTCAAGCGGAATTCGATAGCGCCTCGGGCGATTTGATTGTCGACTACGTTCTAGGAAAGGACGTCGAGGAGCCCAAAGCATCGCCGGCCATATTTGTTTTTGGCCCGAACGGATTCCAGCGTCCGCTGCCGCTGGCGAAGCTGGCCGGCAAATCGTACCGCGGAAAGATCCACATTGGACCATTGCAGGGCTTGTTCCGCATTCGCCCGCTGGAAGAATCGGCCGCCTTTCCCGAAGTCGGATACTACCGTCAAGAGCAGGAGCTGCTGGACTACGGCTCCAATCAATTTCTGCTGCGGTCGATTTCAGATTTCACCGGAGGCCGCTTCAATCCGGCGCCCCGGCAGGTTTTCGATGCCGCCGGCCGGTCCGAAGCATCCACGCTGCGGCTGTGGCCGGGTCTGCTGGCGCTGGCAATTCTGCTGAACCTGACCGAGTTGCTGATGCGCAAAGGGCGTGCCGTGGTAGACGCGTTCCGTAAGAGCACCGACTCCCTTACGGCCGCGGCTCAGTAGCAGAGTCTTTCCGAACCGCGACCGTAAGGGAGCTGTGAAAAAATCGGTTCGCAGGCGAAAGCGCCTGCGCCACTTGTGGGGCAGACGCTTCCGTCTGCCAACCCCTCGTGCTTCCCGATTTTTTCACGGCTTCCAAGGGAGCCGGTGCTTTGAACCAAATGCACAACGGTCTCGATATGAAAAGTCTGCGGAAACAAATCCACCAAAGTAATCCTATCGATGCTATAACCCGACGCCAGCAGCGCCTGTAAATCACGCGCCAGAGTAGCCGGATCACAAGAGACGATGGTGAGCCGAGGCGCCTTGATTCGCGCCAATTCCTTCACCACGTGCCTGCCCAGCCCGGCCCGCGGCGGATCCGCAAAAATCAGATCCGGAGTTCCTTCCAGCGCCGTCAAATACTCTTCGCTGGTCTTATTCTCCGCAACAACGCCTGGGACATTGTGTTCCAAATCTTGAAAGGCGCTGAAACTCGATTCCACAGCCGCGACCTTCTGGAATCGCTTCGCCAGGCGCGCCGCGAACAGCCCCACGCCGGCGTAAAGATCCACGGCCGACGTGCCTTCCGAATCGCCGATGGCGCAGTCCACCAGCCGATGAATCAGGAATCGGTTCACTTGAAAGAAAGAATTGCGGCTGACTCGGAACCCATCGTATTCGAGCGGCGCGCTGCTCCCGAGCGATTCGAATATCCGAAAACTGGACTGCGGCACGCGGTCTGCAACATTCACCTGGATTATCGTCTCATTGGTAAACAATTCCACCGCCGCGCTGCATCGCGCCAGGTTCCCGGTGAGCTTCGAGATCGCGTCATTCAACATCGGCGACGCGATGGGACAATGATCCACCTCGCAGAGCTTGTGCGAGCCATGCTCGAAGTAGCCGATGGCGCCGTTTTCTATGTGGAGCTGCACGCGATTGCGATAAGCCCACGGCTCCGCGGTGATGGCTTCGATCTCTCTATCGAATTCGATCTTGCCCACGCGCTGCAGCGCCTCGCGCAGGATGGCTTTCTTCTGTTCCACCTGAAAAGCGTAGTTTGCGTGCTGGTAATGGCAGCCTCCACACCGCTGGAAATATGGACATGACGCAGCCACTCGGTTGGGCGACGGCTCGAACACTTCCAGTAACCGGCCGCGCGAGAGATCGTTCTTGATCCGTTCCACCTGCGCGCCGACCTTTTCTCCGGGCAGAACATACGGAGTGAAGACAACTTTACTTTCCAGACGGGACAGGCCATCGCCGCCGTAAACGAGTTTTTCTATCGCGAGAGTTTCTTCGGTGGGCAAGCTACGACTTCACCCCTACGGTAACATGGGTGTCAAACATGAAAAAGCGCGTCTTCTCCGGCGTTCAACCGTCCGGCAATCTGCACATCGGCAACTATTTAGGGGCCCTGAAGAACTGGGTTGAAATCCAGGCGGATTACGAAAGCATCTGGGGCATCGTGGATTTGCACGCGGTGACGGTCTATCAGGATCCGGCCGAGCTGCGATCGAAGATCCTGGAGACTGCGGGGCTATTTCTGGCGGTGGGCATCGACCCGAAACAGTCCGCCATCATGGCACAATCGTCGGTCGCGCAACATGCCGAACTTGCCTGGATGCTGACTTGCGTAACTCCAGTGGGCTGGCTGGAGCGTATGACGCAATATAAGGCCAAAGCGCAGGCGCAGGAAACGGTGGGCGATGGGTTGCTTCAGTATCCCGTGCTGATGGCCGCCGACATTCTGCTTTATCAAGCCGCCATCGTGCCCGTGGGTGACGATCAGGCGCAGCATCTGGAGCTGACGCGCGACATCGCGCAGCGGTTCAATTCGCTGTACGGCGAAACCTTCGTGATGCCGGCCACGCATCTGCCGATTGTTGGATCGCGCGTGATGGGCCTGGATGAGCCGGATAAGAAGATGAGCAAGTCCGCCACCGGCGCCGGCCACGCCATCGCGCTGCTGGATCCCATCGATCAAGCCCGCAAGAAAATCATGCGCGCCACTACGGACTCAAGCCCGGCCGTAGATTTCGCGGCGTTAGGAGCCGGCGTGGAGAATCTGTTGAACATCTTTCAAGCGTTCAGCGGCTGGCCCAAGGAAAAGATGCGCGAACATTTCCACGGCATGCGCTATGGCGATTTGAAAAAGCAAGTTGCCGAGATGGTGATCGCCAACCTGGAGCCTCTGCAGAAGCGCTACCGCGAAATCATGGCCGAACCTGGCTATGTGGAAAGCATCCTGAAGCAAGGCGCGGAGAAAGTTGCTCCTGTCGCCAAATCGACAGTGCGGCTGGTGAAAGAGCGCATGGGACTCTACATCGAAGCCTGAGATGGGCGCTTACGTACGCCTGCTGCGCACCAACCGCAACTTCCGGCTGCTGTGGTTCGCGCAGATCATCAGTGAGCAAGGCGACTGGCTGTATGCAGTCGCCATTTATAGCTTGCTGCTGGAATACACCGGCAGCGCCAAGTATGTCGCCTTCGCCTTCGTGCTGCAGGTGCTGCCGCAGTTTTTCGTATCGCCGGCCGCAGGCGTGATCAACGACCGGATCAGCCGCAAGAAAGTGATGATCTTCGCCGATTGGTCGCGCGCGGTTATCGTACTGTCGATGCTGCTGGTGCGGGGGCCGCACCTGGTTTGGCTGCTCTACACGCTGCTATTTTTGGAGACTATTCTGTGGGCGCTGTTCGAACCGGGACGCACCGCCGTGATTCCGAACATCACCGGTAAATCCGACTTGATGGTCGCGAATACGCTGTCATCCACCACCTGGTCATTCAACTTCGCCATGGGATTCGCGGTGGGTGGAGCGCTGGCGGCGTACTTCGGCCGGGATTTCGTTTTCATCCTGAACTCGCTGTCTTTTGTCCTGTCGGCCTTGCTGCTCAGCCGCATGAAGTTCCTGGAACCTCACACTGAGAATCGGCCGCCGCCGAAGGCCAGGGATCTCGCGGATTTCCGGCCCATCAAAGAGGGCTTTCGCTACGTCTGGGGCGACCCGCGGCTCCGAACCACCATCGTAGTGAAGTGCGGAATAGGGCTAATGGGCGCGAGTTGGGTGTTGCTCCCTATTTTCGGCGAGCGAATCTTTCCGGTACATCGCTCAGGATTCAACCAGGGCCAGGCCGGGATGCTGGGAATGAGCCTGCTGATGGCGTGCCGCGGAATTGGCGCAATCGTGGGACCGGTGGTGAGCGGATACCTGGCGGCCGGAATCGAACTGCGGATGCGCATCGGGATTCTATTCGGCTACCTGGCCGGCGCGACTGGTTATCTGATGTTAGGACATGCGCCGGGCATTGCAATGGCCTGCGCGGGAATCATATTGGCGCATGCTGGGGCGTCCAGCACGTGGGTGTTTTCGTCCACGCTGCTGCAGCTTCAAACCGAAGATCGATTTCGCGGCCGCGTTTTTTCCGCTGAATCCGCGTTGAATGTTTTGACGCTGTCGCTGTCGAGCTATTCGGCTGGGTTGCTGATGGACCGGCATGTAGCGCCGGCAACCGTGGCTAGCGCCACCGGGGTTGCCGTCTTGCTTCCCGCCGTTCTCTGGGGGATAACGCTGGTGCGGCCTGCTTCTGACCAGCCATCCGTATTGCAGCAGTGAGGATCAGCAGGCAAATTACGATCGCGCAGCTTGGAGAGGCGGAGCGCGTGGAGGAAACAAGGAAATCTGTAGCGATGGTCACCAGGATCGGGAAGAGTGCGATCAGCCCGCCGTGCAGATGATTGCGGTTCATGGAAGCTACTTTCGTTCGCGGCGCCCAACCGCGGCCCACAGAAGAAACATCGCGACGCCGAGCATTATCCACGAGGCAGGCTCCGGCACCGGCGCTGCTAAGGGCAGCGGTGATGGAAACTTCACTGTTCCGAAATCATCCAGTCCGTAGCCGTCGGCTTGCGAGGTGTTGAGCCAGCGGATATAACCGATGGCGTCCGGCCCGGTGATGGCCACGAAATACAGGTCTCCATTTTCCGCGCCGGTGAAGTTGCTGGAAGTGGCGCCATCCTCGGTTTGGATGGTGAGCTTACCGCCGGTGTCGTCAACGTCGGTTATGAAGAAATAAACAGTGTCGAGCGTGGTGGTGAGTTGGAGTTTGGTGATGTCGTTCGAATCGAGCCAGTTCTCTCCGCCGGGCGTAGTATTGTAGCGGCCTTGGAAGGGCGTGTCGGAACTGTTGAGAACCGTGAAATCGTCTTTGTGAGTGCCGGCGCCGGTTGAGGCCAAGCTGCCGGGCACCACGCTGAAAGAGCCGGCGGCGGTGGCGAGAGAAGTGTAGGATCCGGTGGCATCATCCTCGAAGCCAGTGAGCGCCTGCGGCGTGGCTCCGGCGCCGAAGTTTTCGGTGAGCCAGGTGTTTCGGTCCGTAATGGCGTTGGCAACGCTCGAGGCGGAGATGATGGTGATGGTGTCGGCGCTGGCGGGAGTAAGAACGATTGCCGCGAGCGCCGCCAGTTGGATAGTGAGCTTCATGTTCCATCAACAGAATGAGGCGTTTTGGTGGACGGCTCATGAGTAGCGGAGGGCAAACTATGGGGGCGGGAGTAATGGGCCGAATTGGCTATTCCTGACCCGACTCCGTTGAAGACGCCGGTTGGCAGGCGGAAGCGCCTGCCCCACTGGGGCCAACGTGGGGCAGGCGCTTCCGCCTGCCAAAACCGAATTTGCCACAACGCGTCTTCATCACCTTTGGTGGGCCACAGGCCAATGGGAACTCCGTTGAAGGTGCCAGCCCCGCGCTAGTATTATCGTCCGCGTCTTCATGGACTTTGATGGAACTCCGAAGGCACCGGCCGCTTACGCTCGCAGCTCGGAAAGAACGGTTCCACTAATGAAAATCGTGGGAAGGGACGGCCTCTTCAGCGACGTGCAGAGGCTCGAAGCGGGTGGCTCTCACGGTGAGGACATTGTCGATGTTTTGCATTTCGCCTTCGATGACCAGGTAGGAATTGTTGAGGATGGTGGCACGTTCGCGATCGAAAACGTCGGGCATCACCACGGCGTTGGAGACGCCGGTTTCATCTTCGATGCTGAGGAATAGCAGCCCTTTGGCGGTTCCGGGACGTTGGCGGCAGATGATGCAGCCGGCGGTGCGGACGGGCCAGCCGTTGCGGATGTTTTTTAGTTGATTGGCGGGGGTGACGCCTAGGGTGTTGAGTTTTTCGCGGTGGAAGGCCATGGGGTGATTACCGATGGTTAGATGAGTATGGTGGAAATCGGAGTTTAGACGCTCGGTCGGGGACATTTGGAGGAGTGGCTGGTGGCTGGTTGTTGAGGTGGCTGTCGTGAAAAGGGGGCCGGTGGGCCTTATGGCGAGTTCGGAATCCCATAATGCGGCGCGGCGGTGGATTGGAGATTCGGTTATGAAATTTAGGGCGCCGATTTCGCTTAGCTTTCTTAGTTCGTCTTTGCGGAGTTCGGGAACTTGGTTGGCCAGGTCTTGGATGTTTGTGAATGGGCGCGCTTGGATGATTGCTTTTGCGGCTTGCTCGCGCAGGCCTTTTACGTAGTTGAAGCCTAGGCGGACCCAGAGCTTGGCCTCGTGTTCTTCGATGGTGCAGAGCCAGTCCGATTTTGTTACGTCGATCGGTTTGAAATGCAGGCCGTGGCGCTGAGCGTCTTTTACCAGTGTCGCGGGCGCGTAGAATCCCATGGGCTGGTTGTTGAGAAGAGCGGCGGTGAAGGCGGCCAGGTAGTGGCACTTGAGATAGGCGCTGGCGTAGGCGATCAGGGCGAAACTGGCCGCGTGGGATTCCGGGAATCCGTATAACGCGAATGAAGTGATGGATTGGATGATTACTTCTTGAGTTTTTTGAAGGATGCCATTGGCGGTCATGCCGGAGCGCAGGCGGGTTTCGATTTCCTGCATGCGGGCTTGGGAGCGTTTGAATCCCATGGCGCGGCGCAGCTCTTCGGCCTCGCCTCCGGTGAAGTTGGCGACAACCATGGCCATGCGCAAGAGCTGCTCCTGGAACAATGGGACGCCGAGCGTTCGCGCGAGGATTGGTTCCAGCAATGGATGCAGGCACTCCGGTTTTTCGCGGCCCTGGCGGCGGCGCAAAAATGGGTTCAGCATCTTACCGACAATGGGGCCAGGGCGGATGATGGCCACTTGCACCACGATGTCGTAGAAACGTTCCGGGTGCAGGCGCGGCAGACAGGACATCTGGGCGCGGCTTTCCACCTGGAACAGGCCGATGGTGTCGGCTTTCTGCAATGCGCTGTAAACTTTCGGGTCATCTTGAGGAAGATGCGCGAGGTCCACTTCCTGGTGATAGGAATCGCGAATGAGACGGATGGAATCTTCAAGGACGGCCATCATGCCGAGGCCCAGCAGATCCACTTTGATGATGCCCATGTCGGCGCAATCTTCTTTGTCCCACTGAATGACAACTCGGCCGGGCATGGTGGCGGGTTCGAGCGGAACTATGGAATCGAGCTGGCCTTCGCAGATCACCATGCCTCCGGAGTGTTGGCCGAGATGGCGCGGGAGGTCGCGAATGGTGAGATACAGATCCAGGAATTTGGAGATGAGCGGATTTTCGGGTGAGAAGCCGGCTTCGCGAAACTGACGCTCGGCGGTATCCTTGGGATCAGTCCAGCCCCAGGAAGGAACCAGCGCGGCGATGCGTCCAAGATCGGGTTCGGAGAAGCCGAGCACTTTTCCGATGTCGCGCACGGCGGAGCGGCCGCGGTAGGTGATGACATTGGCGGTCATGGCGGCGCCGAGCTGGCCGTAGCGCTGGTAGACATGCTGGATGACGCGCTCGCGCTGATCGCCACTGGGAAGGTCGAGATCGATATCCGGCCATTCGCCGCGCTCCTCAGATAGAAAGCGCTCGAAGAGCAGCTCCATGGCGACCGCGTCCACCGCGGTGATCCCGAGCGAATAGCAGACGGCGCTGTTGGCGGCCGATCCACGGCCCTGCACCAGAATGTTTTGGGATCGGCAGAATTCGACGATGTCCCAAACGATTAAGAAATAGCCGGCGAGGTCGAGTTTTTCGATGAGGGCCAGTTCTTTTTCGATTTGAGCGTGGGCGCGGCGGCAGAGGCCGGCGGTGAAGGCGTTTGGGTAATAGCGATTGCGCTCTCCCTTGGCGACACATTGGCGCAGGAACGAATTCATGGTTTCGCCGGGTGGGACGGGGTATTTGGGGAACTGATAGCCGAGGTCGGCGAGGGTGAACTGAAGGCGATCGGAAAGTTCGCGGGTGTTGGCGATGGCTTCCGGGAGGTCGCGGAAGATGCTGGACATTTGCCGGGCGTCTTTCAAATAGCGCTCGGAGTTGAGCGAGAGCAGGCGGCCAGCTTCGTGAATGGTGACTTTGTTGCGGACGCAAGTAAGGACGTCCAGCGCTTCGCGGGATTGCGGAGTGGCGTGGCTCACGCCGTTGGTGGCGAGCAGCGGGAGATTGCGAGATCGAGCGAAGTCAATTAGCGCTTGGTTGTGGGCTTCCTGATTGCGATTGAAATGGCGCTGGAGTTCCACGTAGACGTTTTTTGCGCCATAGGTGTCGATTATGCGTGGGTCGGGGCGCGAGGCCAGGCAGATAAGACCTCGGGAAAATTCTGCAAGCTCTTCCAGGGTTGCGGCGCCCTCGCCTTTTTTGGCGCGGAGCTTCATGCGGGTGATCAGGCGGCAGAGATTTCGATAACCTGTTTGGTTCTCGGCCAGAAGTTGATAGCGGTGGCCGTCGGTGCAGGTGACTTCGGCGCCGATGTGGGCGCGGATGCCGGCTTTTTTGGCGGCCATGTGGAAGCGCGGAGCACCGGAGACGTTGTCGCGGTCGAGCATGGCCAGGGCGGGGAAGTTGAGCTCGGCGGCGCGGGTGACCAGCTCTTCGGGGGTGGAGGAGCCTTCGAGGAAGCTGAAAGCGGATCTCGAGCGGAGTTCAACGTATTTATTATTCGCCGCTGATGAACGCGGATGAACGCTAATCATAAGTGCCTTCGATATACCAGTGGTCTGTGGGTTCGCGATAGATGCGGTAGAGGGTGCTGTTTGATAGGGTGATGTCCCATTCGTCGCGGTTCCATGGTTGATTTGTCCACCAGTCGCCTGTGGTTCGCCAGGGGCCGGCTGCGGTTTGGATTTTTCCGGTTATGCCGGCGGCTGCTACGTGGGTTGGGCGGTTGCGCTCGAGTGTGATTTTTGCTGGGAGGGGTGGGCGGAAGTAGCGGAAGGCCTGCCTCGGGGCTGCTGGTTGCTGGTGGCTGGTTGCTGGTGGTTGGTGGGTGACCAGTTGAAAAGGGTTCGGATGGTGGGTGTTTAGGAGTTGGGGAGTGCCTACGTTTGATTCGCCTACTATGGCGCGGATTCTTGCTAGCGTTAGTTCCAGTTTGTCGGGGGCGGGGGTGATGGGGAGGAAGATTCCGGCTTGGATGGTGCGCGGGTGGACTGGTTTTATGATTACCGAAAGTGCTAGCGTCGCGGCTTGCGGGGGGTGGGCTTCCAGGTCCATTTGTAGGAGTTTGAGTAGCGATTTGCTTTCGCGCATCGGGACCGGGAGGCGCAGGGTGCGGATGTGCTCGGTTTTATCTTCGAGTTCCAGCCGGATGGTGATTTCGTTGGCCGACATGGCGTGGGACAGCAGTTTGTCGCATTGATCGTTGAGGATGCGGGCGATCAGAAAAAGTAAAGGTTCAAGTAGAGATACGGGGTGGTCAAGCGAGATTCGGTCCTGGTATGTGACTTCCGGCTTGAAGATTTTGAGTGGACGGTTGGTTGCGCCTCTCGCCAGGCGTTGCAGGTGGACGCCTGCGGATCCAAAGCGCTCGGCGATGCCGGTTTCAGGGAGCGCGGCGAGTTCGGCTAGAGTGTGGATGCCCCAGCTTTCGAGGACCTCCCACATTTCCTGTTCCATGGGCAGACTCGCGATATTGAGCTGCGCGAGATTCGGTGAGATGGAGATACCTGCGAAATTGTGGGCGGCCAGGATGGCGGCGTCCGCTGTTTCGGCGATGGCGACATTCGCGCCTGGGCCGGCCTTTTTTATGATGGCTTGCGCGATCTGTTGGTGGGTGCTGTAGAGGCGGCGCAGGTTATCGATTTTGAAGACGAGGGTGCCGGGGGTGGTTTGCTCGAAAGATGGCGAGAAGGCTTCGGCGATTGCTGACAGATCGGCATGGGGAGAGTGGATGCAGGCGAACATAATTATCCGAGCGATTTGGCTTTGAAGTGGGCCGAGACTTGGCGTATCGGTTTTCGAGGGATGGCTTCGAGTTCCACTTCGCGCAGGAGTTCGAAGCCGGGCGCGCCGGCCCAGGCAGTTTTGGTGCGCTTCATTTCCAGCATCAGTGATGAGCAGGATTTGGCTAGCGGTTGCTTTTCCACCAGTGCCAGGATGGTGGGGGTGTTCTCCAGGGTGAGGCGGAATCGATACCAATACGATATGGGGATGCGGTTGGAGATGCGTGGGATGATGTGGCAAAGATCGAGGATGACGGCGCCGAATCCGCCGGCGTGAAGCAGGTAGTCGACGGCTTTGAGGGCGTGGCCGGCGTTTGAGCCGCAGCGGATCCAGATGAGTTGGGAGAGAGCGACTCCGGCCGCCGCGGCGGACACAGGGTCGAAAGAATCGCTGGTGTCAACGTAAGCGCAAACTTCTAATTTTGAGGTGGATGCGGCGAGAAGTGAATGAATTAGAGTAGTGCGTCCGGAGCTTTCCAGCCCGATGATTTCAGAGATGGCGCCGCGCGGGAAACCTTCAATGATGGCGTCCAGGGAGGGGAGGCCAGTGGCGAGGGTTTCCCGGTACTTGAATTCGGGGCGGAATCCAAGCGTGTGCGTGCGAGCGGCGTTAGGGTTCATGCTATTTCGCCTTTTGTTCGCCTATGATATTGTGACGTAGAGGCGGGGGGATGTCAATGGTCTTGGCGGATTGGGTTCGTTTTGAAATTTTTCATGTTGGGCTCATTGGTGACGCTTCGGCGCGATGCAGCTGCTTGGTCATTCAAGCGAGTTTAGCTTGGGGTGGGTGGGGATTGGAGGGGAATGCCCGGATCTCCGTTGAAACTAGCGGCTCCCGTGCAACCCACTCTACGACGCCTTTCTCCGTTTGACAAGCTCCGATTTAGGCGGTGTCAGAGCTTCTAATTCTCTGATGAGCGCCGGAATCTGTTTGTGTCCGGTGACCTTTCGGAACTGTTTTTGTGCCACCAAGAGTCCCGATCCTACCCAGCGCTCTCGCTGGTCGCCGCCATGCCAGCGTTTAACGTTCTTGCAAACCTGCTCCACAATCGAGAACGCCGACTCGATCACGTTGGTGCTGGCCAGAGTTTTCCGCAGTTGCATGGGGACGTGAAGCCGGTGCACGGTCAAGGTCTCCTCCATCCCTTCGCCCAGGCTTCGTGCCGCGCTGGGATTGAGGTCCATTAGTTCGCGATGAAGTGCGTTCAACGCTTGCTTGGCAGCGGCGTAGTCTTCCAGAGCATAGGCCGCATGGAGCCTTTTAGCTACCGCTGGTTTGTGTTCGTCGGTCAGATGATCGAGTACATTCCGGCGCTTATGGACCTGGCAGCGCTGGATCGCCGCCGACTCGCCGGCGTGCTTTTTCACTGCCGCAGTCAGTGCCTTGCCGCCATCCAGAACATAGAGTCTCGGCTCGCTAAAATCGAGCCCACGACTCACGAGGTCGCCGAGCAACTCGCCGACTACGGTGGCATTTTCGGTGGCGCCTTGCCGAATGCCTAAGATCATTTTCCGCCCGTCCTGGGCGATTCCCAATGCGGCCACCATCTGCTGGCCTTCGAACGGCGTTGCATCGATCAGCAATGCGCACAGCCGCGTTTTGTCCAGCCGACGCTCCATCATCTCCTTCAACTTTTCCCGGCTCGTTTCAATGAAGTGCTCACTGACGGCACTCTTCTCCAGACCGTAGGCCTCGGTGAACTGGCGCACCGCTTGGCCATATTTCCTCGTGCTCAGGCCGAGCATCAACTTCTCCCAAACCGTTTCCGTCAGCGGCTCTCCTCGATGGAACAACTCCTAGCTGCCCAGGCGCACTTCCTGGTCATCGGTGCTGCGAACGCGCGGCCGCTCCACCGGAACCTTCTGCCCCATTACCACGCAATAGCCGCGCTCGCTACCCCAACGATTGGCCTTCCTTTCCGCTTGCCGTTGGCTGCGCTCGCCGACCAGCTCCCGGACTTCTTCCTGCATCAACAGATCCATCAACCGCAACCCGGCTTGCCGAATTAACTCGCCCACACCTTGGCGCAACCAGCCCACCATCTCTGCCATCGGCAGCACCATCTGCACCGCCGGATTTCCATCCGCGGCCATTGCCTCGAGCTCCTTCACCGCTCGCTGCGATTCAATCTGATATGGTTTCTTCATAGCGACTCTCCTTTTTCTCGTGAAAGAAAATTTGCTCTCAGCCTATCAAGGCTTCGAGCGGGAGTCGCTAATTTCTACGGTCTACCGGGCATTCCCGTGCAAGGTGTGTCATCCGCCAGAATGACCGTTAGTCCTACCTTGGAGGGAAAGTGGGGAATCCGGAGGAATGTGAACGCGGGCCAATTCTGAAGGCTATTTCGCAACGGACCGAGCAAAATTCTGCGACGACGGCCCGGACAGCTCAGGTAGTGGAGTCTATTTCAAATAGATCCACTACCCAATTTCAGGCTGATTTCCGGAGTCAGCGTTCGGCTTGAGCCAACTCCGGATCTCGATTTGATGGAGGCGCGAAAGCCGTGGGCTTGTTTTCGACCACCGTTAGGAGTAAGCTTGCTCCCAGGTTTTTATTTCACTAATGTTGAATACCACCGCATGTATACTGTTGGCGCTAGCCGCAACGGAAAGTCTGGCGCGAGGTGACGAGATTGGGTTTCTTTGGCAAGCCGGTCAATTTACTGCGTTGTCGCCGCTACAGGGTTTAGATAGCAGCCAGGCTTATGGCATCAACAACCTCGGCCAAGCTATAGGCGACTCTTACAGCGGCAATGATATTGGGACGGCTCGTGCGACTCTATGGACTGCAAGTGGTTCAGTTGACCTCGGGATGCTGCCCGGATATCTGTCTTCTGAGGGGATGGGCATCAATGATTACGACGATATAGTCGGATACTCTTACCTACCGTCTGGATCTCATGCCACTCTTTGGTCTAATGGAACCATTACAGATCTTGGAGTGCTACCAGGATTCAATGCATCACAGGCGTTCGCCGTCAATGACGCAGGGCAGGTTGTCGGACGCCTGGCACCACCTAATGGAGGCGACTTCCATGCGTTTCTTTGGAGCAACGGTGTCATGACAGACCTTGGGGTTCTGCCGGGATATCCAAGCTGCGAGGCTACAGGAATTAACAACCAGGGCCAAGTGGTAGGGACGTGCACGGGGGGATCGCCCGACTTTCCGTTGAAAGTAGCGGCTCTCGTGTAACCCACTTTACGACGCCTTTCTCCTTTTGACAACCTCCGACTTGGAAGGGACAAGTGATTCCAGTTCTCTGAGAAGGTTTGGAATCTGTTTGTGTCCCTGGACCCGGCGAAATTGTTTCTCTGCGACTAGCAGGCCGGAACCTACCCAGCGCTCACGCTGATCGCCTGGATGCCAGCGTTTCACGTTCGAGCAAACTCGTTCGACAATGGAGAACGCCGACTCGATGACGTTGGTGCTGGCTAGGGTCTTGCGCAGTTGCGGCGGAACGTGAAGCCGATGCACGGTTAGCGTTTCCTCCAAACCTTCGCCTAAACTCCGCGCCGCACTGGGATTGATATCCATCAGTTCGCGATGCAGTTGGTCCAGCGCCAGCTTGGCGGCCGCATGATCCTCCAGGGCGTACGCGACGTTCAGTTTTTTGGCCACCAGCGGCTTCTGTTCATCGGTTAAATGATCCAAGACGTTGCGCCGCTTATGGACTTGGCAGCGCTGGATCGGTGCTGACTCACCGGCGTACTTCTTTACCGCCGCGTGCAGCGCTTTGCCACCATCCAGCACATACAATCGTGGCTCGCTGAAATCCAGTCCGCGATTCGCCAGCTCACCCAACAACTCGCCCACCACGGTGGCGTTTTCGGTGGCGCCTTGCCGGATGCCTAAGATCGTTTTGCGCCCGTCCTGGCTGATTCCCAAGGCGGCCACCATCTGCTGGCCGGCGAACGGCGTCGCGTCAATCAGCAACGCGCACAGCTTCAGCTTGTCCAGCCGCCGTTCCATCATTTCTTTCAACTTCGTTCGGCTGGCTTCAATGAAGTGTTCGCTGATGGCGCTCTTCTCCAAGCCATACGCCTCGCTGAACTGGCGCACCGCCTGACCGTATTTCCGCGTGCTTAAGCCCAGCATCAGTTTTTCCCAGACCGTCTCGGTCAACGGCTCGCCACGGTGAAACATCTCGTAGCTGCCCAACCGCACTTCCTGGTCGTCGGTCGTACGCACGCGTGGCCGGTGGACTGGAACCTTCTGCCCCATCACTACGCAGTAGCCGCGCTCCTTGCCCCACCGGCTGGCCGTCCGGTCCGGCTGCGGCTGGCTGCGCTCCCCCACCAGTTCCCGAACTTCCTCTTCCATCAGCAGTTCCATCAACTGCAGGCCAGCCTGGCGGATCAACTCGCCCACGCCTTGGCGCAGCCAGCTCACCATCTCGGCCAGAGGCAGCACCATCTGCACCGCCGGATTTCCATCCGCGGCCATCTCTTCGAGCTGTCTCACAGCTCGCTGCGATTCAATCTGATATGGTTTCTTCATAGCGGCTCTCCTTTTCTCGCGAAAGAAAATTTGCTCTCAGCCTAGCAAGGCTTCGAGCGGAGAGTCGCTACTTTCTACGATCTAGAGGGCGTTCCCGGCCGAAGTCGGCACAATGAGTTTTCCGCCGACAATGTATAGGTTCCAAAACACCGCTCTACTGATTTTAACCTCGAACAGACCAATCCCATGATCGAACAATGCGATCCTATAGATCCATTTGCCGATGTCGCCGAACGCTCGCCCTGAGTTGAGCTTACAATAGTGGCATGCCGCTCCAAGTTGACGCCGTGTACGAGAATGGTGTGCTGCGGCCGTTGCAGCCTCTTGATTTGAAGGAGCATGAGCATGTCGTCGTGAGCGTGGTCAAAGCTGTCTCGGGCGGATCACGCTTGGATACTGAGTTCATGGGCCGGATAAAGAGCAAGCTGTCTGACGCCGCGCCGGCTCCGGGTCTGGAGGAAGTTCGAAGGCGACTCGCCAAGATTTCCGAATCCATGGCGGCTGAAATAATCGCAGAGCGTGGAGAGCACTGACCTTGGCCGGTCACTTTCTTGTCCAGCGCGCTGGTTAAGTTTTATCACCAAGAGGCCGGAACAGAGGAAATCGATCGTATCGTCAATGGTCGCGCCAACGTCACTCGAATTTCGCGCCTAACGGTTGCGGAGCTGACGTCGGCGTTCGCTATCAAGGTGCGTACGCACTCTCTCGATCGGGAAGATGCGGACATGTTTCTGCGTCAATTCCGAGCCGACATCACGACTGGAAGGCTGGAAGTATTCTCAGTCGGTGACCCGGAATTTGCCATGGCCGAGTTGTTGGTGGAGCGCCACGCGTTCAACCTGCGCCTGCGCGCCCTGGATGCCCTTCAACTTGCCGTTGCACTGGAATTGCGAAATCAGAAGCTAGCGGAACATTTTGTCGCCGCCGACATGATACTTTGTGAAGTCGCGGGGCGTGAGGGGTTTTCAGTAATCAATCCTGAGCGTTCGTGAACCTAAACGCCGGTTTGTGCTTTTTTCCGTCGAGATGTGCTTTGGCCGGAATCCCAGCAGCGTCAGCAAGAGACCAAGGGCGAAGCCTTCCACAGGCATTATTACCATCCACCAGGTATAAGGCCAGCGCTCCACTGGTTGCATTAGGCGGGAGAAAACGAGCACGTGAAGCGAGATCAGTAGACCTAAAAAGGCCCCAAACGAGACCCGCCTGAGGGATCGCCGATTGTAGTGGATAATGACACCAAACACGATCAGCGTGCTTAAGGCGAGGCTCACCCACTTGCCCATCTCGTCGCCGGACCAGTTGGTGAGAAATTCGACTCAGACCGCCAAGATCAGCGCGACAGCAATCAGCAGGTAAAGTCCGAAATCGACCAGGCGCTTGGCCCTCACAATTTGGATAATAGCGCTTGGGGGGCGTTGTGTCAGAAGAATGTTGTACGACCAAACGCAAAAGTTGCGCAAGATCCGAGTTATCCTCGATGGATTTCTCCGGGAAACCTACGGTCGAGCAAAGGCCACCGTCTCCCGGATTCGGGGCCAACGAGTTTATCGCCGGCGATGGAGGTTCCAAAACTCTGTTGTCTGTATGTTAACCCCGAACAGCGCAATCCCACGATTGAACAACCCGCCCCCTCAGTCTGATTGATTTGCCGATAGTTGCCAAAGGAATCCTCGGCCCGCGGTGTTCATGTGATGGATACAAATGACTGACTAGGGTCTATCGCGTACGGGTCAAGGTTGATGATCCGCCCAGAAGTCCGACGACCAACTGTACTCGTTGAATCGCCCAGTAGATGCCGACAAGGGTCGCGAACCCTCCCATGGCTCGGACGACATTTGCATTTGTGAGTCCGGCCATCCGAACGCGGGAAAAGCGCGATGCCATCCATCGGTGCGGCAACAAAAGGGCGACAACTCCGTTCCCCAGCCAGGATATGGTACCGACCCACCAGGCAATTACCAGAATCACATCCACTATTCGTAAAACCCGAATCGACGATTCGGTCCCTTCATCTTCCTAGTATCTTGGAAGTCAGACCACACGCCACCCACGTAAAGACTCCAGCGACTAAGGCAAGGGCTATTCCAAAAGGAAGCACGTCCCTGCTCGGCGTGGTTGGGGAAGGCCGCGCGTCGTGGTCCAGCTGGCCCGAAGGAACTTGGCGGGACATAGAAGCGCGTACACACCATTCGCAACGCAGTAAATGCCGGCCGCCCAGCACACAAGGAGCAGAACGTAGTCCCCGACGTCAGCGACCTTAAATATCGCCATAATGGTATGCTACCAGCACTTATTCCACCCATACGTGGCCCTGGCGCCGGGAGAACATTCGCCGCGATATTGTCTATGTTAAGCCCGAACAGCGCAGTCCCATGATTGAACAATTCGTTTGCGCAAGCTCATTGATTTGCCGATAGTTGCCACGGCACATGGCGTGCAGGTCTCTTGCGCTATGCTGGACGGCTTGTATTCTGATATTCGATCCATCCTGCGAAGCCTGGTGCGTAGCCCCGGGTTTACGCTGTTCGTGGTTCTGACGCTGGCGCTGGGAATTGGCGCCAATACGGCCATTTTTAGTGTCGCCGACGCCTTTATATTCAAGCCCGTGCCTTTTCCGCAGTCGGACCGCTTGGTCATGCTGCACGGACGCGCGCCAGCCGCCACTACTTTTCCCTCGATGGTCTCGCCGCCGGATTATCTGGATTTCCAGACCCAGGCGTCTTCTTTCGAGCAAATCGCAGCGTACCAGCCGGTGGATTTCAATCTGTCGAGCGGAGGCGATCCGGAGCCGGTTTTCGCAACCTTGGTGTCGCTGAATTTCTTCGACACGCTCCGCATGAAGCCGGCCCTCGGGCGCAGCTTTGCCTCCGGGGAAGATCAGGCCGGCAAAAATCAGGTGGTGGTGCTGAGCTATGGACTTTGGCAGCGGCGCTTTGCCGGAGATCCGGCCATTGTGGGACGCGACATCAAGCTCAACGGCGCCGCCTACTCGGTGATCGGAGTAATGGGCAAGGAGTTTCGTTTCCCGATGGGCTCGGGAATGTGGGCTCCACTGGCGCTATCGCCTCAGCAAAGAGTCGCGCGCGATTCCCGCTCTCTGCTGCTGGTGGCGCGCCTCAAGAACGGCGTTGCCGAATCGCAATCCCGCGCGGAGCTCCAAACCATAGCCGGACATCTGGCCGAGAAGTACCCACTGACCAATCAGGACTGGGGCGCTAACGTGCAGTCTTTGCATCGTTTTATCACGGGAGATTTAAACCATGACTACACGCTGCTGCTATTGTATGCGGTGTTCTTTGTTTTACTGATTGCCTGCGCAAACGTCATGAACCTGCAGTTTGCCCGGATGTCGGGCCGACAGAAGGAATTCGCCATTCGGACCGCGCTCGGAGCCGCCCGCTCAAGGATTGTGCGGCAAATTGTCACTGAGAGCATTATCCTGTCGGTGGCTGCCGCGCTGGTGAGTTTGCTGTTCTCAGCCTGGAGCCTGGACCTGATTACTTCCAATATGCCCAGCGATGTGGCGCGTTGGATCGCGGGCTGGGACAGCATCCAGATTGACGGCCGCGCGCTCGGGTTCACCATGGCGATCGCGATCTTCGCCGGAATCCTATCGGGACTGGTGCCGGCCCTCCGAACCGGCGGCGACGCTAACGAGACGTTGAAGGATAGCGGGCGCGGAACCTCGGCGGGGCGCGGGCGGCAGCGGCTGCGCGGGGCTCTGGTGGTGGCGGAAATTGCGGCCACCATGGTTCTGCTGGCCGGGGCCGGACTGATGGTGAAGGGAACGCAATCGTTGATTCAGGTGAACCGCGATCTGCGGCCGCAATCGATTCTCACCATGCAGATCGTGTTGACGGACAAGCACTACGGGCAAGCGCATCAGCGCGCCACGTTCTACGACCAGATGCTGCAGCGGATCCAGGCGTTACCGGGTGTGGTGGGGGCCACGCTAGCCTCGAACGTGCCTGATGGGACCAACGAGACAATCAGCGAGTACGCCGTGGAGGGCCAGCCCATCGTTAATCGAAGCGAGCAGAGATCGGCGCAGGTGCAAGTGGTTAGCCCCAACTATCTGGAGACGGTTGGCATTCCGCTAATCAAAGGCCGCGGACTGAAGGATTCCGATGGCGCCGCGGCGCCTCCAGTAGCTGTAGTGACGGAAAATTTTGTGCGGCGCAATTGGCCCGGCCAGGATCCTATTGGCCGGCACATCCGGCTGGGCCGCGGCGATGGTCCCTGGATGACTGTGGTAGGCGTAGTGAAGGATGTACGTTACACTCCGTGGGCCGCTGAATTGGCGCCAGCTATTTATCAACCGTATCGCCAGGCGCCGCTCTACTACACCTATATCGCCATCCGAACCAAGGGAGATCCGCTGGCGCTGGCGGCGCCGGTGCGGCGGGCGGCGGCGGCGCTGGACATTGATCGGCCGCTATTTGAGGTCCGTACGCTCGATCGCGTCATTTCCGATGATCTAATCGGGCTCTCCTACGTCGGCGTTATGTTGAGCGTGCTGGGCGCCATTGCCATGGTGTTCTCCGCGGTTGGGATTTACGGGCTGATGGCCTACTCAGTGACTGAGCGTATCCACGAGATCGGCATTCGGATGGCCTTGGGCGCGGCCCGGCAGGATGTACTTGGGATGCTGGCCCGGCACGGGCTTTTGCTGACCTCCGCCGGCCTCGGGATTGGACTCGCGATTGCCATCCCGTTGGCGCGTTTGCTCTCCCGCCTGATCTACGGAGTCAGCGCCAACGATCTAGCCACCTTTGGCGGCACCGCTCTTCTGTTGGCGGCAGTGGCGCTGGCAGCCTGTTACGTGCCGGCGCGGCGAGCCATGGCGGTAGACCCCATCATCGCCCTACGGCACGAATAGCCTTGTGGGGCAGGTTGCCTAACCTGCGCGCCGATTGCCAATCGGCGCAAACAGCGCGGGGTTCAGCTCTTGCAACTAAATGACCGCGGTTTGCATCCAACCAATGGAGGGACCCGCCATGTTCAGCGAACCGGCTGTTCCTTCAATCACTTAGATGCAACAATTTGACGAAAACATTCTCGTGGAATCAGCGGATGCTCTGACGCTGGGCGTTCAGGCGGGGGAGTTCCTGGAGGCGGAAGCGTCGGCCAGCGACGAAGCTGCCGCGCAGGAATCGGCCGAGGAACGGTCCGACCATACGGACGACCCGGTGCGGGTGTATCTGCGGGAGATGGGATCGGTTCGTTTGCTGACCAAGCAGGCCGAAATCGACTTGGCGCGCCGCATGGAGCGGGGCAACTTGAGGATGCTCAAGGCGATTTCTAGGTCGCCCTTGGCGCGCAAGATGGCGCTTGCCGTTTTTGAGGATATCGGGGCGGGGAAGGCTCGACTGGAAGATGTGGCCATCGTTGGCGGAGCGGATGACGCCGCAAAACGCCGCGCCCGAGGCGAGGCCACGCGGAGGCTCAAGAAGTTGGCCGAACTGCAGACCGAGCTGTCGGCACTGGAAAAGAGACTAACGGTGACGCCAAAGGGCAAGCCTCAGGCGCGGGCGAGACTCCGCCGGCAGACCATCCGGTTGATGGTGAAGTGTTCGCAAGAAATGCGGAGAATCCCTTTTCAATCCAGTCAGTGGGAGGAATTTCGCGTCGCACTGGAGCGCGCGGCGGAAGAAATTGGCGACCTGGAAAAGAAATTGTCGGGCCGCCACAAATCGCCGGCCGAACTCCGCGAACTGAAGCGGGCGTTTCGGGAGCGTAAGATGGCCGCTGGATCGGACGTGCACCAGTTGCGCCGTTGGCTGGCCACGGCCCGTCACGGTGAGGCGGAAGCGCGCGCGGCCAGGAAGGCGCTGGTGGAAGCCAACTTGCGCCTGGTGGTCTCCATCGCCAAGAAATACGTCAACCGCGGATTGCATCTGCTGGACCTGATTCAAGAAGGCAACATCGGCCTGATGCGGGCCGCGGAGAAGTTCAATTACCGGCTGGGGTACAAATTTTCGACCTACGCAACGTGGTGGATCCGGCAGGCGGTGACCCGCGCCATCGCGGATAAATCCCGCACCATCCGGATTCCGGTGCACATGAATGAGAGCCTGAACAAGTTCGTGTGGACGCTGCGCGAGCTGGAAAAAGAACTGAACCGGACTCCCACTAACGAGGAAATCGGCCAGCGATTGAACACTCCGGCGCACAAAATCGAGGAGCTCAGGACGATCTCGAGAGATCCCGTCTCGCTCGATCTGCCGATCGGCAAGGACGGCGAGTCCGCCTTGGGCGATCTGCTTCAGGATCGCACCATGAGTTCGCTCACTGACGCGGTCTTTGAGAAAAATGTCCGCGCCGAGACCGCGGATGTGCTGAAGACGCTGTCGCCCAGCGAAGAGAAAGTGGTGCGAATGCGTTTCGGCATCGGCTTCGAGCGCGAACACACGCTGGAAGAGATCGCGCAGAATTTTGGCCTGACGCGGGAGCGGATACGGCAAATCGAGAGCAAAGCGCTGCAACATCTGCGCGGTCCGGCGAACGCGCGCCGGTTGCGGCCATTGGCCAGCATTCAATAAGTGGGTTGGCAGGCGAAAGCGCCTGCCCCACGATACTCGCAAAATTCGCCACAATGGCTTGCTTAATGTGTTACCGAGCCGCGACCGTGAGGGAGTCGGTGCTTTTTGGTTCCAGTAAATGCATACGATCGTGGGGCAGGCGCTTCCGCCTGCCAACTAATCCGACCGCAGCGCCTGCATCACATCCACACGTGCGGCCCGCGCCGCCGGAAGCACCGAAGCCACCAGCGCCGCCATCAATAAGATCACCGCCGAGCCTGCTACCGGTACCGCATCCGGCATGCGCATATCGGGAAAATTGCTCATCGCAAGAGATGCCAGCGCGTAGCCGCATAGCGCTCCCGCGACGATGCCCGCCGCCGCAATCACCGCCCCTTCCGCCATCACGCCCGTCAGGATGCGCCCCGGCTGCGATCCGATGGCCAGCCGGATGCCGAACTCACGCGTCCGTCCGCTCACGGAAAAAGCCAGCACGCCGGCCACGCCAACTACGGCGATGGCCAAGGCCACAGCAGCGAAGCCGCCGAATACCAGCGTGTTCAAACGATCCGGCGTCAGCACTTCCGCCCGGATATCTTCGAGCGTAGCGGCGCGCTCCACCACCTGATCCGCGGAAATGTCGCGGATGATTTTTGTGACCGGCGTCACCAGTGCGTAGGGATTGGAGTGCACGTGAACGAACAGCCGGCCCGCCCAACCCACCTGCTGGGCCATAGGTTGATAGACGGTAAGCGCCGCTCCGGGCACCACATTTTCGTCGTCCATGTCGGCGGTGACACCTACGATGCGGCGGGGCGCGCCGCTGAGATCGATGAATTTAATCACCGGATCGGTCCACATCACGTGGCGATTGACCGCGTCCTGATTGGGGAACATGCGTTGGGCCACGCTTTGGCTTACAATCACCACCGGCTCGCTGCTGCGGCGATCGCCGTCGTTGAAATCGCGTCCGGCGATGATCGGGACGCCCAGCGTGGCAAAAAACCCGGGCGAGATAATGCGCATCCGCGCGCGTGGATCATCTTCACCCGGCGCCCGGACATGGCCGTCGGCCGAGAACGAAAATGCCAAACCGGCATAGCGGACATCGCGCCATGGGACTGCGGTACCGACCGCGACCGCATCCACGCCCGGCAGCGACGTGATGCGCCGAATGGTTTCCTGGTAAAACCCCGTAACTTGATCAGGAGTTTTTCCGTAGGACATTACCGGAACGTTGATGGCCAGCACGTGGTGCGTGTCAAATCCAGTGGGCGCGGCTTGCAGCGCCAGCAGCGTCTTCAGCAGCATGCTGGCGCCGGCCAGCAGTACAAACGACGCCGCGATCTGTGTGATGGCGAAGATCCGCAGGCGCCGGTTGGCGCTTCCTGTAATTCGCAGGCTGCCGCTAGCCAGGCCGAATCCATGCGAAGCGTTGGCCGACGGCAGGCGCGGGACAAAAGCCAGGAACACCGCGGCCACCACGGCCAGAGCGGCGCCCACCCACAGCATGCTGGAATCCACTGTAAGATCGAGCGCGCGAACCGAAAAGCGCGATGCGTAGCGGGCCAGGATCGCCACCATCGGCCGCGCGCTCAATACGCCCAGCGTTGCTCCCGCGCCGCACAACAGCAGGCTTTCGGCCAATAGCGTCCGCCGCAGTGCGCCGGTGCTGGCGCCGAGCGCCGCCCGGATCGCGAGCTCCCCCTCACGCCGGATGGTCCGCGCGAGAATCAGGTTGGCGATGTTGGAACAGGCGATAACGAACACCAATATGGACGCCGCCATCAGGACCAACAATACGGTTCTGGCACGCGATGTAATCTGATCGCGCAGCAGAACGGCGTCGATGCGGACATCCGCTTTCGGCGAATATGCCTCCGGATGTTGCTTGATCATCGCCGCGTGCACCACGCGCAGCTCCGCGCGGGCTTGCTCCAGAGTTACGCCTGGTGCCAGACGGCCAAACAGTTCCGTCATCCGATGCACGCGCCCGGTAACCATGGTGGCCGAGAGATGATGCGGGCTGGTGACGATGTTGGCGATGATCTCGGTTTCCGCGGGATAAGGGATGGATGGTTCCAGCACTCCGACCACGGTGGCGGAACGCTCGCCTAGCCGTACAGTTTTGCCGATCACCGCTGGATCGCTCTTAAGGCTGCTCCGCCAGAAGCGATACGTCAGCACCATGGCGCCAGCGGCTTTAGGACCGTCGTCGCGCATGTCCAGCAATCGTCCCAGCACCGGGTGCAGGCCCATCACCTCGAAGTACGTTCCGCCCACCACGCCCGCCTGCACCTCGCGCGGCTCGCCCAGTCCCACCATGGCAAAACCGATGGTGGAGAAGTCGCCGAACTCGCTGATGGTCTTCACGCCGGCGCGCAGGTCTTGAATTTCGGGTACGGAAAATGAAGTGTTTTCGACACCCATACCGCGCGCGCTCTGGCGAATGTAGATCAGCCGATCCTCGTCTCGATTCACCAACGGGCGCAGCAAAACACCGCGCACCAGGCTGAAGATGGCCGCGTTGGCTCCGATGCCGAGCGCCAGCGTCAACACCACGGTAATGCTCAGGCCTTTGGATCGCCCCAGCGTGCGTGCGGCGAATTTGATGTCCTTCCAGAAGGTTCCTATCGTTTCCATCATGATGCATGCTCCTTCAATTCCGCGCCGAGACGTTCCAAGGATTGATTCCAGCCCCCTTCCATACCAGTTGCGTGCTTGGCGGCATCTGGAGCGGGGCCCGTTATGCGGATGGTCATCGTGAGCGTGGTTTTACCGGCCTGCTCGGTGAAGGTAACGGCGGTAACTCCCGCGAGAAATACAGTACCATCCTGGTCCTCACATTCCATGGCAAAGACCACCAACTCGGGGGGGACGAGTTCTTCGAAAACGCCGCGGTTGTGATACACCGTGCCGTCCGGCGCACGTGAGCGAATTCGAATCACGCCGCCCGGGCGCGGATCCAGCATCGCAGGCGAGAACAGTGAATCCGTTCGAGCCCCACCAGCGTTTCAAGCGTTCCGGCTCGGTCCAGGCTTTGAATACCAGCTCGCGTGGCGCGTCGAACACGCGGGAAATAACCACATCCGGGGAGGGAGCAATTTTCGGCAGCAGATCGGCCAGGCGGCTGAGGGTTTGTTTCGCTCCTTCCACTGCGCCGTGCTTCTTGACCACGAACTCCATCTCTTCGGTGGTTGGGAACAGCATCCGCATGGTCACCCGGGTATTGCCTCGCTCCCACGCGAAAGTAACCGTCACCTCGAAGGTCACCTGCTCCGATCCTTCTTCGGGCTCGTGTTTATACACCAGGCGTTCCGGTTTCCTGACTTCCAGAAAGACCAGCCTGTTTTTGTAGTCGACGCCATCGGGACCATGCATGGTGAGCCGCCAGACGCCTCCCGGCCGCACGTCCATCTGGTGGATGGTGGTCGAAAATCCATGCGGACCATACCACTGCGCCAAATGCTTCGGATTGGTCCAGGCTTCGAACACCATCTCGCGCGGAGCCTCGAAGACACGTGTGAAGACCAGCTCGCGATCCTTGGCGGCGGCAGCTGTTTTAGCGCTTGCGTTGCTTACGGGCATGCTTCTTCTCCTTTTTTTGCTCCTCCCGCAGGTAGGCGCCCAGGCGATCGAAACTCTGCTCCCAGAATCCGCGGTAATGCTCCACCCAGTCCGCGACATCTTTGAGCGGATTGGCTTCCAGCCGGCAAGGCCGCCACTGCGCTTCGCGCCCGCGCGCGATCAGCCCCGCGCGCTCCAATACCCTCAGGTGTTTGGAAACCGCCGGCAGGCTCATGCGAAAGGGTTGGGCCAGCTCGTTGACCGGGGCCTCGCCTAAAGCCAGGCGGGACAGGATGGCGCGCCGGGTAGGATCGGCGAGCGCGGCGAAAGTGGTGCTGAGTTGATCGGCGGCGGTCATTGCATTAAACCAGTCAGTTAAGTAACCACATGGTTAAATGTACTCCGAGATCGCGGGCGTGTCAAGGGGGGCGCGTGGAAAAAGCACCGGCTCCGTTGAAGACGCCGGTTGGCAGGCGGAAGCGCCTGCCCCACTGGGACCGACGTGGGGCAGGCGCTTCCGCCTGCCAACCGAATTTGCCACAACGCGTCTTCATGACCTTTGGGTGGGCCGCAGGCCCAGGGGAACTCCCTTACCTTCACGGTTCGGTAGGAGCGCGTTACCGAACCCCGACCGTGAGGGAGTCGGTGCTATTTCCGCCAGCGCGAGACGGCTCGCTCGGTCCAAACACGAACCGGCCGGCGATCGCGGCCGCGCCCAGGGCCGCCACGGCCATCAGGAATGCCGCGACATATCCGAATCGGTTGGCCAGCAGTCCGGCGGAGAACGAACTCGCGCCGACGAACAGATCGTAGAACGCGCTGAGTACGCTCACGGTGGCCCCATGCTCGTTGGCCGGTGACCGGCGCAGCACTGTGGACGCGATCGACGCCCAGGGGAATGAGAACCCGAATCCCAACAGCGCGGCGGCGATGACAGCCGCGGCGAAGGCCGGCGCGGTAGCCAGAATACTAAGGCCGACGGCCATGCATCCCAGGCCTGTGTAGAACGTGATGCGCGGATGAATGCGATCCGGAAGGCCGCCCAAAAAGAATCGCGAAACCAGGACCAATGCCGCGTAGGCGGAGAACGCCGCGGGACCCGCATTGCCGTGCCGCGCCAGGGAGAGAATGAGAAAGCCGGTGATCACCGGATAGTGAACGTTGACGAATCCCACTGCGATGCCCGCCGGGATCAGCGAACGGCGCATCCAGCCTCGCCGGCGCGTGTGGTCCGCGGGCCGGTAATCCTCAGGCACCTGGCTCAGCAGCGCCGCCGCGGTGATGGCCGCGAAAATCTGGAAGCGGGCCGCGTTGTTGAATGAGCCCAGCACTTGTCCAATCAAAGGTCCAGCGGCGATGCCGCCCCAGATGCCGCTGCTCACATATCCCAAGGCGCGCGCGCTTCGATGCACGCCGGCCACTTCCACCGCCCAGGCCGCGGCGCCGGTATAAAGGCAAGCTTCGCCGACGCCTTGCAAGGCGCGCGCGAAATAGATTCCGCCGATGCCCCACGGCAACAGGTACGCGAAGCCCGCCACCGTGCAGCTGCCGAGCCCGGTAAGAAAAGCCCGCTTACGCCCTTTGTGGTCCGCCAGGCGCCCAGCGAACAGGCGGCTGCACAAGGCCACCATCGAGAAAGTCCCGATCACGAAGCCGACGGTGCGGTCTGAACCACCCAGATCGTGGCGTACATGCGGGGCCAGTCCAGGCAGAACCGTGCCGAATCCAAGAAAGCCGAGAAATGTTGCGGTGATCAGGCACCAAAAACGCGCAGGCAATGATGTCGGCGGCCGCATTTACTATGATTGCATGGAAAACCGAGCCGCGACTGACAGGAAGCGTTACCATGAGTGCCGCTGCTTCTACCGTCCGTGGCAGCGCTTCCTCGCGGTCGCGGCTCGGTTACTGGTACGGTAGAAAAGTTCACTATGCGTAACATTGCCATCCTCATTCTGTTATTTGTGTTCGCTGCGTCCGCCGCTGAGCGCGATCAAGTGATGGTCATTCCCCACACGCATTGGGAAGGCGCTGTTTTTGAAACGCGCGAGGAATATCTCCGCGACGGATTACCCAATATTCTGCACGCGCTGCGCCTGTTGCAGCAGTATCCGGATTACCGGTTTGTCCTGGATCAGATGTGCTACGTCCGGCCCTTTCTGGAGCGCTACCCAGCGGAAGCTGCAACCTTCCGCAAGATGCTGGAACAGGGGCACCTCGAAATCGCGGGCGGGACCGACACCATGCACGACAACAACATCCCGTCGGGCGAATCCATCGCGCGCCAATATTTGCTGGGGAAACAATTCTTCCGGGACGCGTTGGGCTATGAAGTAAAAACGGGCTGGGGCCTGGACACATTTGGCCACAATGCTCAAATGCCGCAAATTCTCAAACTGGCCGGCATGGAAAGCTACTGGTTCCAGCGCGGCGTGCCCAGTCCGGACACTGCGGCCGAGTTTCTCTGGAAGGGCATTGATGGAACCGCGATCCCGGCTTTCTGGCTCCCGCTCGGTTACGGCGCTCTGTACGGCACGCCGCGCGATCTCCCGGGCTTCGAGAACAGGCTGCGCTCACTCTACGACGCGCTCACGCCGTTCGCCCACGGTTACGGCCGCGTGCTGCTGGCGGGCGCCGATGTAGCGGAGCCGGAGGATCATCTGCCGCCGCTGCTCGAACAGGCCAACCGCTCCGGAGCTTTGTCGTTCGATGTCCGCTTCGGTCTGCCGTCGGACTACCAGCGGCTTATCGCGGAGCATCGTAGGGAACGCCCGGTCTACGCAGGTGAGCTGAATCCCGTTTTTCAGGGCGTCTACAGCAATCGGATCGAAGTAAAGCAATGGATGCGCGAGATGGAGCGCATTCTAACGTCGGCGGAGAAAGCCTCCGTGCTGGCAAACCGGGTGAGTACGGAAGATCGCGAGATGTTGGAAGCAGCCTGGGAGCCGGTCCTCTTCAATGAGGCGCACGATCTGAGTTCCGGCGTGATGCTGGACAAAGTCTACGACGATTCGATGGACCGTTACCGGTACGCCAAAAATCTTGGCGACCGCATCTTGGACGCCCGTCTTGGTGATGTGATCGCGCATATCAATACCGAGGGCGCGGGCGCGCCGCTGGTGGTTTTCAATCTTCTGGGATGGCCGCGTTCGGACTTCGTTGAGTCCGGCGTCGGCATCACGCAACCGAACGTTAAGGACCTGGCGCTGCTGGACGCCGCTGGCAAGCGCGTTCCCTGCCAGATGGTAAACAGCCGGCGGGACCAGAACGGTGGAATCCTTTCGGCGACCCTCGCGTTTATCGCCCGCGATGTTCCGGCCATGGGTTACGCCGTCTACCGCGTGGTAGATGCATCCCAAGCTCCCTCAGCCAGCGCGGCCGGTGAGGTTCAAGGCAAGTCCGCAAATTCGGACCGCGACGATGTGGGGTCTCTCGAAAACGAATTTTACCGGGCGACTTTCGATCTGTGGACCGGTGAGATGAAGAGCCTCATTTTGAAAAACAGCCAATGGCAGGTTTTGGCCGGCCCGGGTAACGTTGTCGCGCGCGAGGAAGATGGCGGCGATTTTTGGGAATTGTACGGAAGCTTGAATGGCGCGCGCTTCACCGCGATGACCAGAAAAAGCGGGCCGCCAAAGCCCGGCGTACCTTTGAGCAACGATTCCGTCAGCGGGGACGGCTCCGTGAGCGCCGGTCCGGTATTCTCGGAATTTCGCATCGCGCATCCTTTCGGGAAGAACACCTACGCCACACGCGTGCGTATGTATCCGGGCGTTGAGCGCATCGATATTCACACCGAGATTCTGAATCAGGAGCAATCCGTGCGCTACCGCCTGATGTTTCCGGTGGCGCTTTCCGAAGGCCGCAACACTGACGAAATCGCCTTTGGCGCTATCGAGCGTCCTTTCAACCAGGAATTTCCGGCGCAGAATTGGATGGATTACGGCGATGCTAGTCGGGGTGTCGCGATCCTGAACCGAGGTTTGCCGGGAAGCAATATCGCCGGCAATAGCAGCAGTGCGGGCAATGTCATGCTGCTATCGCTGATGCGCTCCGCGCGGTTGCTTTCCTACGGCGGGCTGGAGCAAAGCACGTCATCGGATACCGGACTCGAGCTCGGTAAGCGCATCGGCTTTGATTATGCGCTGCTGCCGCACGCCGGAACCTGGCAGGATGCAGGAGTCTATCGCGCCGGTCTGGACTTCAACAATCCGCTGCTATCCCGCCCAGCGACCGTTCATCCCGGCAAACTTCCGGCGCGTTGGGGATTGATGGAGATTTCGGCCAGGCATGTTGTTCTCTCGGCCGCGAAGCCCAGCCGCGATGGTGATGTCGCGGTGCGGGTTTATGAAGCGGCCGGACAGCCGGCCCAGGGTGTCAGGGTGCATTTCGCGGTCCCGCTGGCTTCGGTGCGCAACGCCAATTTGATCGAAGATCCCAGCGGCGAAATTGCTATTCACGGGAATGCGTTTTCGTTTGACCTGCGTCCCTATGAAATTAAGACCTTCCGGCTGCGGTTTGCCAAGGACTAGAAAAATTCGTGGCGCACGCACTCCTCGGTGCCGCGTTCACACTCGTGTGAACGCTTTGGGGTTGCGTCGGTAGCGTGCTCCGAAGAGTGCGTCTTCACAACCTAACCCGGCGTAGCCGGAACCAAAAAGGCACCGACTCCCTCAGGCTCAGCCTCAGAAGCTGTGAAAAAATCGGGAAGCACGCGGGGTTGGCAGACGGAAGCGTCTGCCCCACATTGACGCACCAGGATTTACGATTAAGTGGCGCAGGCGCTTTCGCCTGCGAACCGATTTTTTCACAGCTTCTCACGCTCACGGTCGCGGCTCAGTAACACCCTTTCCGGGCCTGCCAACTGAACTTCGAAGCTCGCACCACATGCCCGCCTCTCACACGACCCTCACCCGCCGCGTGTGGAAAGTAACGCTCCATGATCCGCTGGGGACCAAGATCTTCCACTTCGGAAAAACCCAGCGCCAGCAGCTTCAAGCGCAGCTCGTCCGCTTCAAAATAGCTGACCCACGCTTCGCCGATCCCGGCCACTCGCGCCGCGCGTTGGTCATGGCTTACGCGCTGTTCCGGTGTGAACGTCGCCGGCGGATCGCTGTAGTCAAATACCACATCCGCGCCGTTGGGCAAACTCGCAATGAAGCCAAGCGTCAACCAGATCGCATCTCTGGTTAGATAAGGCACCACTCCCAGCCACGTGAAGAAGGTCTGCCGCGTGGCATCAAAGCCGGCCTCTCTCAACCCGTCGGCCAAGCCCTGCCGCTCGAAATCCACGGGCGCGAAGGTAAGGTTCGCGGGAATCGGAATTGCGGCATCCGCCAGGCGCTGTCGTTTCCATGCCTGCGTAGCGGGATGATCCACTTCGAAAATGTGTACACGTTCTCGGAATGCGCCGCGATATGCATACGTGTCCAAGCCAGCTCCCAGCACCACCAACTGCTGGACCCCTCGCTCAATTGCGGCCGCCAGCGCATCCTCGGCAAAGCGGGTTCTCACGGCGATGAATAATCGCATCCGGCCGCGGGCCGGATTCTCGGCCGCCCAGCGCGTCACCGACGGCGCGTCCTCACCCAAGATGCCGAGCGCCAGCGGGTCCGCGAAGATTCGCCCCTCCTCCAAAACCTGGTGCGCGGCGCGGTGCGCTGCGGCGGCAAACGCGGTGCGGCTTGGTCTACCCGCTTCCATGTATATATGTCCCCGGCCCTACTCCTCTCTCAATATTCGCATCGGATCCACGCGAGCTGCCCGGATGGCCGGAATCCCCGACGCTGCCAGCGCCACCAAAAACATCACGCCCACCGCGCCTAAAAGAGCCGCCGCGTCGTTTGCATGGACGCCGTACAACATTCCGGAAAGGAACCGTGCCGTCCAGCCAGCCAGCACCAGGCCGCCCGCCACGCCGATGCCGGTCACAATCAAGCCGCGTCCGGCAACGCGTCCGCCCACCTGGCTGCGCCGCGCGCCCAGCGCCATGCGCAGCCCGATCTCCCGCCGCCGCGTGGTAACTAAATAAGTCATCGTTCCATAAAGACCCACGCACGCGAGCGAGAGCGCCGTCACCGCGAACAGCGTCAGCAGCACGGTTCGCAGCCGGACCTCGGCGAACGATTCGCTCAGATGCTCCGCCAGCGGCGCCAGATCGTATACCGCGCGGCCCGGCTCCACGGCATGCATTCGCTCACGGACCGCGTTGGCCAGCGCCGAAGGAGCACCCGTGGTACGCACCAAATAATAGCGGCCCGGATCGGGCGGCGGTCCACACCAATAAACTGTGGGCGCCGGTTCGCGATCCATGCCAGCCTCACGCGCGTCGGCGGCCACGCCCAACACCGTGCTCCCGGCAAGGCCCATGGGGTTCGGATTGGGAGACAGGTGATGCCCGATGGGCGACCTTCCGCCAAAATACGTGGATGCGAAACTGCTGTTTACCACCGCGCCTGTCGTGTCGGAATGTTGATCGCAAGCGGCTCCGGAAAGCATCGGGATGCGCATGCTGGCGAAGTAACCCGCGGATACGGAGCGGCTTTCCGCCGCAACTCGGCGTGCCGGATCAAGCGCGGAATCGGGGCTGGTCACTTCCACCGGATATTGGAACGGCACGCCAGGCAAGCTCAGCGAAGCAGCCGCGGCCTCCACGCCGGGAAGGGAACGCAGCTCATCCAAGATACGGTTGACGCCGTTCCGGAGCGCCGTTAGATCCACCGTTTCTCCATAGCCACCCGTTAAACGAAACACCAGTACATGGGCGGCATCGAAGCCGGGAGAAACTTCCGACAACGCCTGGAAGCTTCGTAACAGTAACCCGGAGCCGGAAAGCATACAGACCGCCAGCGCAACCTGGATCGCCACTAGCATCGATTGCGCCGGACGAACGCTCGACACTTGTGTCCTTCCGCCGCGCGAAAGCGATCCGCCGGGCGCCGTGTAGCTGGCCTGAAACGCCGGAAACAATCCGGAAAGCAGCGTCACCATCACCGCGCAGACCGCGGTGTAGAGGAACAGCCGCCAATCCAGCCCCACTTCGCCTATGCGCGGAATGCTCTTGGCCATGGATGCCAGAATCCGCGCGGCTGCCACGGCTAACGCCAGGCCCACCGCGGTTCCGGCGATGGCCAGCAGCAGAGTTTCGGCCAGCACCTGCGTCACAATCTTGAAGCGCGATGCGCCTAACGAGAAGCGCAGCGAAAACTCATGCGCCCTTTCCATTCCACGCGCCAGCAATAACGATGTCACATTAATGCAGGCCATCAGCAACAGAATGGAAACCGCGCCGAACAATAGCCACAACGAAGCGCGCGCCGTCCCAACGGTTGTTTCCTTGAGCGGTTGTATCTCGGCCGTGACATCTGAGTCAGTGGCCGGAAACTGCACCGCCAGTTGACGCTGCACCAGGTCCAGATTGGCGCGGGCTTCGGATTCCATTACCCCCGGCTTCAGCCGCCCGATGCCGGTGAACCAGGTGCTCCGCCGATTCTGAGCGAAAGGGGCATCCGGCGCGGCCACGTACCACAGCTCGACGTCGTCAGTTGGAAACGCGAAACCCGGCGGCATAACGCCGATCACGATAGCCGAGTTTCTGTCCGCAAACAGCGGTTTGCCGATGGCGTTGGCGTCGGCATGAAAATGTTCCCGCCAGAAACGATCGCTGATCAGCACGTTGCCCGGAGCGTTTCCGTGGAAGTGTTCGTCGTCCGTCGAAAAATCGTGTCCCAGCGCGGGCGACACGCCCAATACCTGAAGAAACCTGGGAGCCACGAACGCCCGCTTAATTTTGACCGGCAGCGGACCCGAGGCGTCCACGGTGTCCTCAGTCATGTATCCGCTGATCGCCCGGAAGCTGCCGTTCAGCCGGCTCCAATCCTCCAGCCGCGCCGGAGCGAGGAATGTTTCGGGCCGCTCCTGCTTGCTGCGATATTCATGCAACACCACCAGCCGATCCGGGTTGGGGTAGGGAAGCGGACGCAACAGCACGGCATCAATGGCGGAAAAGACCGCCGTGTTCGCGCCGATTCCGAGCGCCAGCGTGGCGATAATCGTTAACGAGAACGAGGGCGAACGGCGCAATACGCGCCACGCATAGCGCGTTTCGGTCAGCACAGGGTCAACCAGCGGAATGCGGTGCACATCGCGCAGCTCTTCCTTTATTTGTTCCTGGCCGCCAAACTCCAGCGCCGCCTCACGCCGCGCCTCGTCCGGAGTAAGTCCTCGCGCGATCTTTTCCTGCACCAGTTCCTCAACATGAAACTGAAGCTCGTTGTCCAATTCCGGCGGCTTTGGTTTTCGAAAGGCGCGCAGCCATGAGTGCATCATCACACTTTGAAACTTCCTACCGCGCCGTTTGCATGATCACTCGCACCGCACCGGAGAGCCGGTTCCAGTTGGAATGTTCCGATGCCAGTTGTTTGCGGCCTTGTGCCGAGAGCTTGTAAAACTTCGCCTGCCGGCCGTTGTCTGACCCGCCCCACTCGGCATCCAGCCAGCCCCGTTTTTCAAGCCGGTGCAGCGCCGGATACAGCGACCCCTGCTGCACCTGCAGCACATCTTTTGAGATCTGCCGGATCCGCTGCGAGATGCCGTAGCCATGCACCGGCCCCAGCGCCACAATTTTCAGGATCAGCATGTCCAGCGTCCCCTGCAGCAAATCCGATTTGTCAGTAGGCAAAGGCCCCTCTCTATGACAATCTACATAATGCGCCACCAATATGTAGAATGTCAAGGAGAGGCGGATAAACAAATCCGGCTCTATCAGCGTTCCTCTGCGGCTGAGAACCGGATCTACGCGCCCTGCTTGCTTTCCCGCGCCTTGCCTTTGTACGCTCCCGGCACGGTGCGCATGGCGACGTTAAGCCGGTTCCAGCCGTTGATGGAAACGATGGCCAGGGTAAGGTCCGCCAGCTCTTTCTCGGTGAAGAGGCCTTTGACCTTGTCATATACCTCGTCCGGCACGTGTCCGTTATGCAGATTCGTTACCGCTTCCGTCCAGGCCAAAGCCGCGCGTTCCCGATCGGTGTAGTAAGGAGACTCCTGCCACGCATCCAATCCGTACAGCCGCTGCTCTTCTTCGCCCAGCGACCGCAGATCTTTCCAGTGCATGTCAATGCAGTACGCGCATCCGTTGATTTGCGAGGCGCGCAGCCGGACCAGATCAAGTAGCTTCTCCTCAAGGCCCGATTGATTCACATATTTCTCCACCCCAAGCATGGCCTCATACACGCCTCGGGCGGCCTTTAGATAATTAATTCGTGGTTCCATATGTCTACCTCTAGCAGGATCTGATGCTCCAGAGCGGGTTCGGGCCGCAATCCGGTTATCATAAGTAACATTTTCTAACGGCGCAGCGTCACTGACGCATCCGCAAAAGAAAGAGGTGTTCGTGTTCTCACCGTTAATATTCTGGCCGGGACTGGCAGGCGTGGTCGTTCTCGCCATCGGATGCTTCACCGCAAGAAAAGATCTGGCGTCGGCTGCCGGGTTGGATAAGCTGATTGCCCTGGCGCGCGTGTTCTTCGCAGCGCCTTTAGCTCTTTTTGGAGCCGAGCATTTCGCGGCCGCCCGAGGCATCTCGCAGGTAGTTCCTTCCTGGATGCCGGGCCACTTGTTCTGGACCTACTTCGTCGGTCTCTGCCTCATCGCCGCGGCGCTCAGCCTGGTTCTCGGGAGGTATGTGCGTTTGACGGCCACCATGCTGGCCATCATGTTCGTGCTGTTCGTCGCTTTAATCCACTTGCCTAATGTCGCGGCACGTCCGGAAAACAGGTTCGTTTGGGCCGTGGCGGTGCGAGACCTGACCTTTGCGGTAGGCGCCTGCGCTTTGGCCGAAAGTCTACGAACTCGCGCATCCGGCGTTCTCACTCCGCTGCGTTGGTATGTCGCCGCCGCGCTGATGTTTTACGCCGTGGAACATTTTCTGCATCCCCAATGCGCCCCCGGCGTTCCCCTCGAAAAAGTAACGCCGGACTGGTTTCCGTTGCGCGTTTTCCTGGGCTATTTTTCCGGCGCAGTTCTACTCGCTGGCGGAGCGGCAATGCTGTTTCCCAAATACGCTCGAACCGCGGCAGCCTGGGTGGGTATGCTGTTTACTCTTCTTACCGTGTTCCTCTATGGCCCCATTCTGATCTCTTCCGCCACGATAGCCGAAATGAATGTCGGAGAGAACTACGTCGCCGATACCCTGCTATACGGTGGCGCCGTTTTACTGCTGGCATCGGCTCTGCACTCCGAAACGCAAAAAGGAAGCTAAATCTTTTTGCCCCCTCCCCGCATCAATTAGACGATCGTCGAAATATCAAAAGATCCGAGGAGAATAACAATGAGTAAACTGGCCAACAAAGTTGCCGTTGTGACCGGCGCTTCCAAGGGTATTGGCGCGGCCATCGCCAAGAGCCTGGCGGCGGAGGGCGCGTCGGTAGTGGTGAATTACGGCTCCAGCAAGAAGGACGCCGACGGTGTGGTTTCCATCATCGTGGAAAAGGGCGGCAAAGCTATCGCGGTACAAGGGGACGTCTCTAAAGCATCCGATGTCGAGCGCCTTTTCGCCGAGACCAGCAAAGCCTTCGGAAAGCTGGACGTATTGGTGAACAACGCGGGAGTCTACGAGTTTGCGCCGCTCGAACAGATCACTGAGGAGCATTTCCATCGGCAATTCAATACCAATGTGCTGGGTCTTCTTCTGGCAACGCGCGAAGCGGCCAAACTATTCGGGCCGGAGGGTGGCAGCATCATCAATATCGGCTCGGCCGTGAGCAGACTTGCGCCGCCTGCCAGCGCCGTCTATACCGCCAGCAAGAGCGCTGTGGATGCGGTAACGCACGTTCTCGCCAAAGAACTGGGGCCGAAAAAGATCCGCGTGAATTCCATCAATCCCGGAATGGTGGAAACTGAGGGAACCCACGCGCAGGGATTCATCGGAGGCGATTTCCAAAAACAGCTGGAAGCGCAGACTCCCCTCGGCGGCATCGCCAAGCCGGGGAACATTACGCCCATCGCTGTTTTTCTGGCGTCCGAGGATTCCGGCTGGCTTACCGGCGAAACGTTGCTGGCATCCGGCGGCCTCAGATAACGGCGCTTACAGCGCGGTCACCAGTTCATCGATCCTCTGGAAGCATTCCTTCACGCCCAGCTCCATTCCGGACCTCAGGCAAACGTCGCGATCCTGCTTGCTCTCAAAAAGCATGTTTATCGTGAGCGTGGTCTGATTGTCTTTTTCATCGAAGGTCAGCGTAACCAGAGACCCCGCGCCCGGCATGGCTTCGAACACTTCGGTTCGCTGCAGCCGGCGCGGAGGGTCGATCTCGCGAAACACGCCGGAGAATGCAATCTCCCCGCCCTTGGGATGCACCAACACCCAGCGCCAGGCGCCTCCCACGCGAAGATCAATGTCGCACACAGTCATGGTGGTGCCTCTCACGGCATACCATTTCCTGACGTGCTCGGGCTTGGTCCATACCTCGAATAAGGTGCGCGCCGGCGCGTTGAAGGCGCGCTGCATCACGATTTCACGATCGGTGGGAAGCGTGAGTGTCATTTCACGCTGTAAATTTGCGGTCATTTGTGTTTCTCCTTTTCTGTGATTTCCAGAAGATACTCATCCAGGCGCTGAAAGCTCTGCTCCCACTTGCGCCGGAATCGCTCCGCCCAATGCGCTACGTCATTAAGACGTGCCGGATTCAGCCGGCACGGCCGCCGTTGAGCGTCGCGCCCCTGGATCACCAACCCGGCTTTCTGAAGCACCTTGAGATGTTTCGACACGCCAGGCAGGCTCATCTTGAGAGGCCCGGCCAGGGTATTGACGGTGGCCTCGCCGCTGGCCAGCTTCTCCACAATGGCCCGCCGGGTGGGATCGGCCAAGGCGGCCAGGATCAGGCTAAGGCGATCGACGGCCCGTTTGGAGTATTTTGCCATGCGGTTAATTAACCTGATAGAAGAATAGCAGGAAGGAAGGCGGCCGTCAAGCCTTAACCCGGCGTAGCCGGAACCAAAAAAGCACCGCTCCCTTGAAGACGCCGGTTGGCAGGCGGAAGCGCCTGCCCCACTGGGGCCAACGTGGGGCAGGCGCTTCCGCCTGCCAACCGAATTTGCCACAACGCGTCTTCATCACCTTTGGTGGGCCGCGGGCCATGGGAAGACGGCCGCGGCTCTGTACGCACTCTTTGCGAACCGCGAGCGTAAGCGACCGGTGGGTTGGCCAAGAGTTAGAGCACTCAAAAAAGCGTCCCAAACGCCGGCCAACAGTGGGCGCGGTGCTCCTTGCCAAAAATATCCTGCCAGAAATAACAAGAATCCTACGACGCAGGTACTAAAGGCTCTTCGTTCCGCTGACGATAAGAACCTCCGCCGGGAAACTCATCCCGCGGTCTGAGGAGTATTGGCGTACAGCTTCGAGCGACCGGCGCTTCACCTCCGCCACTTGTTCTCCTGAAAGCGTGGCGAGCTTTTCACGAAGGGTCTCGGACAGCTCGCACCGCAGCGTCCAAAATTCTTCAAGCGAGATGGGCGCCTGTATTTTGAATTGCAGCAGGCGCTCGGTTGGCGCCACCGCGCCGGCGTCGCTAAGAATGTCCCGTAATTTGCCGGGGCTGGCGAATCGGAATGCGTCGGCGGAATCGGGCGCAGGCGCCGGCGAATCCGCATATTGATCCAGGATCTGTTTTACCGCGTCGAAATAAGGGTTTCTTTGGGCGTAATGCCACGCGGCCAGGGCCAGTATTCCTCCGGGCTTGAGCACTCGCAACATCTCGCGGACCGCGTCAGCGGGGGACGGAAAGAACATCACCCCGAACCGGCTGACCACCGCACCGAAAGTATCGCCGGGGAACGGCAGATGATCTGCAAATGCCAGGTCGAATTGCGCATTGCTCAAGCCCAGTTGGTCTGACGCCCGGCGAGCGGCTGCCACCATTTCGGGAACCGGATCAACGCCGAACACTTTACCTGTAGATCCCACCAGCGCCGCGATGCTCAAGGCCGGCTCTCCTGGGCCGGCCGCAATATCCAGCACCGTCTGCCCTCCGCCAATTCGCGCTTCTTCGACCAGAGCATCCGTGACCGGCGCAAACATCTGCCGGATAATTTCGCGGTGCTTCTCCCAATAAGGCGCAGCGCCTTTCCATGAGTTGATAATGATTTGCTCAGGCTGCACTTTCGCAGTATAGCGAGTGGCACAGTGCGCCTTCGGCGCAAATTGATTACTGTCCAGGTTGAGGCGCTCTCCCTTGTAGTACGGTGTCATTGAAGTCCAATTCAGCGACACAAGCGACATAGGAGAACGCCATGCAACAGTTTATCGAAAAGTACCGGGAAGAGATTCTGGGGAGCCTGTCGGGATTCGATCGCCTCGTTTTTCGGGCCGCTCCCCGTCGTCTGCAGCAGAGCTATTGGGACGCCGGCCGGCAGATCCGAGTAGCCAAGGGGATGCAGGAATACCTGTGGCAAAACGAAATCCATTTTAAGGATTATGGAGCGCATGTCCAGCAAGTCAGCAGGCGCGTGAAAGAGCAATTTCTAAAGCCGTTTGAAGAACAAAAGCTGCCGATCGTTTTTCTGCGAGATCCCAGCGCGGACAAAGATCGCATGGCGCGCGAGCTGGCGGCTAAAAATGGAATTGAAAGCGGGCTGGTTTGCGCCTTGAGCGTGATGGAGCCGAGTCCCACCTTCGAGTACATCAAATCCAAGATCGCGGTTCGGCTGCGGCCCTGCCACATGTTCTACCAGTATCAGAAACACCCCCAGTTGGGCTGGATGTACGCACGCCTGCAAAGTTGGTTTCCTTTCAACATGCAAGTAGGGATGAATGGCCGGGAATGGTTGGCCCGCCAGATGGACCAGCATGGATTGCAGTATGAGCAACGCGACAACTGTTTTGCCTGGATCGAAGATTATGCAAAGGCGCAAGAGCTGTTGGAGGAGCAGTTACAGACCAACTGGCCGGAATTGCTGAACGGCTTCGCGCGGCAACTCAACCCGCTGCACCCAGAGATCTTCCAGCGGTTCCCCACCGAGAACTATTGGACCTGTTACCAGTGCGAATGGGCCACCGACCTAGTGTTTCGGCGGGCGGAGTTTCTCAAGCGGCTGATGAAAGTGCTAGTGCCGCACGGGATGCTGAGTTTTTCCAGCACCGATGTGCTTCGATACTTTGGCAAACCAGTGACCAAAGCGGGCCAGATTCCCCAGCGATTCAACGGAGAACTCCAGACCAATCTAAGGCAGTACCGGGAGGGCGAGCGGGTCAAGTTCTGGCTGCAAGGCAACTCCACCAAGTTTTACGACAAGGCCTATACCGAGTTGGGCAGTGTGCTGCGGGCGGCCGAGACTACCATCAATAACGTGGCTGTATTCCAAAGCTACCGGGCCAAGCAGGGCGGTCCATCCGACGAGTTGAAATGGCGGCCGATGCGCAAAGGGGTGGCCGACTTGCACAGCCGGGCCGAGGTCTCCCAACGCGTGAATGACCGGCTAATGAACGCCCTGGCCAGCGTGGATGATAGCCGGAGATTGGAAGAACTGATGGCCGATCTGCAGCAACCCACCTGCTGGAACAAACGCCGGGTAAGGGCCCTGCGGCCCTTCGCCGAGGACCGCTCACTGCTGGAGGCCATCAACCGGGGAGATTTTCTGCTCACGGGATTTCGCAACCGCGACCTGCAAGCGATTCTCTACAAACAGCCAGCCCACTCGCCCCAGCAAAAGCGCCGCCGATCGGCAGCCATTTCGCGCCAGTTGCGAATGCTACGCGCTCACAGCCTCATCCGCAAAAAAGGCAATACCCGTGCCTACCAGGTGGCGCCCGAAGCCAGGACTATCCTGGTCGCCATTCTGACTGCGGCCCGTACCAGCCTGTATCAATTCAACGAACTGCAAAATGTGGCAGCCTAAAGCCTTCCCAGATTATCGTCGCCGCTTGCGAAGATCTTAGGGATTAGTAATGCAGGCGCTTCCGCCCGCGAACGCCCCAATCTGATAAACTCGCCACCAATGACCCGCCGCCACGCGCTCTCGCTCATCGTCTTAACGGCCGCGCTAGCCGCCCCCATTTCCGCGGCCACGCAGCCGGCTCTGATCGCCAAATCCGTCACCATTTATCGCGACAACTACGGCGTCCCGCACGTTTATGGACCCACCGACGCCAGCTGCATCTTCGGCTACATTTACGCGCAGGCCGAGGACAATTTCTGGCAGATTGAGGACAGCTATATCCGCGCCCTGGGCCGCGCTTCGGAAGTTTATGGCGAGCGAACTCTCGATGACGACCGTCTGGTCCGCGCCCTGCAGATTCCAAAATTAGCGCAGGAAGAATACAATCGCGCCAGTCCCGCGGCCAAGAAACTGGTGGATGCCTCCGCCGACGGCCTCAACTATTTTCTGGCGCGCAATCTCCAAGTGAAGCCGCGCCTCCTCACGCATTTCGAGCCCTGGTATATCTACGCCTTCAATCGCTACGCGCTCTACTATAAATTCATCTTCGGCAAGAGCGGCCTTCGACCCTCCGAGATCTCGAGCGTCACGGAATCGCAAGGCTCCAACATGTGGGCCATCATGCCGGCCAAGAGTTCCGACGGCCACGCCCTGCTCTTCATCAATCCGCACCAGCCCTTCTTCGGGGTCGGCCAGTGGTACGAAGGACACGTCCACAGCGACGAAGGATGGAACATGAGCGGCGCCTCTTTCTTCGGCTCCGGATTTCCTACTATCGGCCACAATGACGTGCTCGGCTGGAGCCACACCGTGAACGAACCGGACATCGTGGATGTGTACGAAGAAACTTTCGACAATCCCAACGATCCGTTGGCCTATCGCTACGACGGCGCGTATAAGCATGCCGTCGAATGGACCGAGAGCATCAAGATCAAGACCGCCAACGGATTCACGGATCGTACTTTTACCTTCCGCCGCACCCATCACGGACCCATTGTGGCCAAGCGCAATGGCAAACCGCTGGCCGTGAAAATGGCCAAGTTCGAAGAAGGCGGACAAGTAGACGAGTGGTACGCCATGAGCAAGGCCCACAACTTCGACGAATTCAAGAAGGCCATGTCGGCCGTCGCCGTGCCTATGTTCAATGCCATTTACGCCGATCGCGATGGCAACATCTTCTACGTTTATAACGGCGCAGTTCCCAAGCGTTCGCTCAAGTTCGATTGGTCGAAGCCGGTGGATGGTTCCACGTCCGAAACAGAATGGCAGGGGTATCACACCTTCAATGAGCTGCCGCAGGTGACCAATCCGAAATCCGGTTTCGTGCAGAATTGCAATTCCACGCCGTTCACCACTACGGTTTTTGGAAATCCGGATCCTTCCGAATATCCCAAATACATGGTGGGCGAACAGGACACCGCCCGCGCGCGCATCTCCCGCCGCATCCTTTGGAACAAAGACAAATTCACTTTCGATGAATGGGCCAAGGCAGGATTCGATACCTACGTACTCGACGCCGAAACGGAGATCCCGAAGCTGGTGGAAGCGTTCGATCAGGAGCATCCCGCGAAGCTGCTGGAGCCGGTCACCGAACTGCGCAATTGGGACCACGTCAGCCGCATTAACTCCGTCCCTATGACTCTGTTCCTGCTCTATCACGAAAAACAATATGGCACTGCCGTGTTTCCGCCCGCGAAACCCAAACAAACCCCGCTGGAATCGCTCGCCGCGGTAGTCAGCGATCTTGAAAAAACGTTTGGAACCTGGCAAGTGCCGTATGGCGATATCAACCGGCTGGAGCGCCGCCAATCCGGTGGCGAGCAGCCGTTCAGCGATGCGGTGAACAGCCTACCGGTGGCCGGCGCACCTGGAGACATCGGCATTGTCTTCAATTTTTACGCGCGTCCGGAGCGGGATCAGAAACGCCGCTATGGCGTGGCCGGCCATTCCTTCATCAGCGTGGTGGATTTTGGGCCGCAGGTGGAAGCGCGCTCCATTCTGGTCTTCGGCGAGAATTCCAATCCCGAATCCAAGCATTATTTCGATCAGTCGCAGCTCTATGCCAAACAGGAGTTCAAGCCCGCGTATTTCAGTTTGGCTGAAATCAAATCTCACGCCGAGCGTACCTACCATCCTGGTGAAGGCAAACCTTGAGGACCAAAGCTTGAGGACCAAAGCTTGAGGACCAAAGCTTGAGAACCAAACCAGCTTCCGTGGTGGCGCTCTATCCCGGCTCGTTCGATCCCATCACCAACGGGCATCTGGATTTGATCCAGCGCGGCTCAGCCTTGTTTGACAAGCTGTTCGTGGCCATCCTGCGGAATGACGAGAAGCAGGCCCTGTTCAGCGTGGACGAGCGAATCGAGATGCTGCGGGAAGTGGTTCAGCCCTTCCCGAACGTCGAAGTGGGATCGTTCGACGGCCTGCTGGTGGAATACGCGGCGCACTGCGGCGCCAGCGTGATCATACGCGGCATTCGCGCGGTGTCCGATTATGAGTACGAGCTGCAGATGGCGCTCATGAATCGCCGCCTTAGGCCCGATATCGAAACCGTCTTCCTGATGGCCAGCGAAGCGCATTCATTTTTGAGCTCCAAACTGGTGAAGGAAGTCATACGTTTGGGCGGAAGAATTACCGGTCTCGTGCCGCCTTCGATTGAAGGTAAACTAAGGAAGAGACTGCTAGGAGATAACTAAGAAAAATTGACAACTTCCACACAAACTACCACCGATCTCGCCGAGCGGATTTCGCTCATCAGCGAGTCTTCCACCATGAAAGTTTCGGCCGACGCCGACCGCCTTCGAAGAGAAGGCAAGGACGTGGTCGATTTCGGAGCCGGTGAGCCGGATTTTCCGACGCCGGACAACATCAAGAAGGCCGGCATCGCGGCGATCGATGCCAATTTCACCAAGTACACGCCCGCCGGCGGAGTCCTGGAGCTGAAAACCGCTATCTGCGATCGGCATCGCACCGATTACGGCACCAACTACTCGCCCGGCGAATGCATGGTGACCGTGGGCGGCAAGCACGCGATTTTCAATTTGATGCAGGCCGTGATCGGCGAGGGCGACGAGGTGATCATTCCAGTTCCGTACTGGGTGACATATAAAGATGTCGTTAACTACGCCGGCGGCAAGTGTGTTTTCGTCCCCACCGACGAAGCGAGCGGCTTCACCTTTACCGCCGACATGATCGCGCCGTACATCACTTCGCGCTCCAAGCTATTGATCATTAACTCGCCGAACAATCCCAGCGGCGCCGTGCTGAGCCGCGAAGAGTTCGAAAAGATTTACTGGCTCGCGTCAAAACGCGGCGTTCGTTTGATGACTGACGAATGCTACTGTCGTTTTCTTTATGATGACGCTCCGTTCTCCATCGCGTCCATGCCCGGCGCCAAAGAACACATCGTAGTGGCGGGTTCGCTCTCGAAGACTTATTCCATGACCGGCTGGCGGATCGGCTTCGCGCTTGCTCCCAAGCCTCTGATCGACGCCATGATGAAGCTGCAGAGCCACACTACATCGAATCCTACGTCGATCTCGCAGAAGGCGGCTATTGAGGCCTTGCGCGGCCCGCAGGATTCCATTGGCGTGATGCTGGCGGAGTACCGGAAACGCCGCGATTACGTTGTCGGCCGGCTGCGCGCCATTCCTGGCGTCAAGATTGCCGAGCCCAAGGGCGCATTCTATGTTTATCCCAACGTCTCGGTCGGATTTCGCAATGGAATCACGTCGGCTTTGGAATTCTCCGAAAAGCTGCTGGCCGAAGAATTCGTTGCTGTGGTGCCCGGCGAAGCTTTCGGAACCAGTGAGCACGTTCGAATCTCCTACGCTACGTCCATGAAGGAGCTCGGCCGCGGGCTCGATCGCATTGAGCGTTTTGTCCGTGAACGATAGCGCTCCGGTTCGGCTGCCCGCCGTTTTTAAAGAAAAAATATGGGGCGCGTTGGATCTGGCGCCCTGGTATCCCGATCCGGGCAAGAAAATCGGCGAAGTGTGGTTTGAAGCCGACCTTCCTCTTCTGGTCAAGTTCGTTTTCACCAGCGATCGGCTGTCGGTGCAGGTTCATCCCGATGACGCCTTCGCCGCCGCTCACGAAAACTCGGCCGGAAAAACCGAAATGTGGTACGTGCTGCGGGCGGACCCCGGCGCGCGGCTGGCTCTCGGCTTTCGTGAGCCCATCACGCCGGAGCGCTTGCGGGAATCCGCTTTGAGCGGGGAAATAGAGAGCCTGCTCAATTGGGTGGAGGTGAACCAGGGCGATGCATTCTTGGTCCCGGCGGGAACCGTGCATGCCATCGGCGCCGGGCTTGCGCTCTGCGAAGTGCAGCAGCATTCCGATATTACATATAGGCTTTACGATTATGGCCGTCCGCGCGAGCTGCATCTCGAAAAAGCCCTGCAAGTGGCCTCCACCGCGGCTTACGATGCCAAGCCGTGGGAACTCCCCATCGATTGCCAATACTTCCACACCGAGATGGCGCGGATCACTTCACCGATCGAGTATCCATCTGCCCGTGACCGTTTTCATTTGCTGATTTTTGTGGGCGGCAGCGGTAAAATCGCCGGCCAGCCATTTCGCGAAGGCGAGACATGGCTGATCCCTCCGGGCGCAGGATTGTTTTCGATTGAGCCGGGCGAGCCCACCAGGTTCCTCCGCACCTGGGTTCCGTGAATCTGGTCGACACGTGGCGCAGGCGCTTTCGCCTGCGAACCGTTTGTTCACGGTTGCAGCCCCGGCGCGACATACGCATAAAACAAAACAATCAGCCCGATAGTGCTGGCCAGCAACAAACTGTGGCGCAGCGTGAATCGAAAAAGCTTCGCTTCATCCTCCCGCTTCATCTCGGTAGCGCAGGTCGCCACGGCGATGCTCGATAAACTGATCATTTTCCCCATCACTCCGCCGGCCGAATTCGACGCAGCCATCAATACCGGATTTAACCCCAACTTCGACGCCGTCACCACTTGCAGATTTCCGAACAACGCGTTGGCCGACGTGTCGGAGCCGGTCAGAAACACGCCCATCCAACCGAGCAGCGCGCTAAAGAACGGAAACGAAGCGCCGGTTGCGGCGAATGCCAGTCCAAGAGTCGCCGTGGCGCCGCAATAATTCATCAGAAACGCCAGGCCCAGCACGGCCGCGAGAGTTATCAGCGAAAAAGCCAACTGCCGCAGCGTGCTGGCCAGGATCTTCAAAAACTGCAGCGGCGGAATGCGCAATACCAGCGCTGTTAGCAGGGTGGCCATCATGCACGACGTTCCCGAAGCCGAAAGCCAGTTGAGGTTGAAGATGGCGGGGTATGGCGAAACGCGCGCGGTAACCGGCGGCATGCGGGCGATCAGATTATGCAACCCGGGCCAGGGAATCGGAACAGTCACGGAGTTCAACGGCCCTTGCATGGGCTTGTAACCCCAGAGAAGAACGCAGGCCACCAGCAGAAGATAGGGACTCCAGGCCAGCAGAATCTGCCCAGCCGAAGGGCGCTCTGTCGGCGCGATAGGAGACGGCTGCTCAGCCGCCAGATCCTTCGGCTTCCAGATCAGGAACAGTAGCACCAGCGCTACGATGGAGGTGAGAGAAGCGATCAAGTCCGTCAGCTGCGCGCCGACGAAATTCGAGATGACAAACTGCATTCCGGCGAACGTAACTCCACAAAGAATCGCAGCCGGAAGAACTGGGCCAAGCGCCTTCCATCCGCCCATTACCAGAACCAGGTAAGAGGGGATGAAGAGGGACAACGGCGCGCAGATGCGTCCTACGCCGGCGCTCAAGCGGTCGAGGGGAAGCCCGGTGATCCCGGCCAGTGTAACCACGGGGATGGCCAGGGATCCGAAAGCCACCGGAGCGGTGTTCGCCAGCAGGCAGATGGCGGCGGCGTAGAATGGCGAAAAGCCCAGCCCGGCCAACATGGCGGACGCAACCGCTACGGGTGTTCCGAATCCGGCGGCGCCTTCCACAAACGCCCCGAATGCGAATGCGATCAGCAGCGCCTGTAATCTGCGGTCGCGCGTGAGACTACCTATGGAAACTTTGATGTTTTCGAACTTGCCGGTGTCGAGCGTAAGCCGGTACAGGAAGACCGCCCAGATTACGATCCAGCCGATCGGAAAAAGGCCGAACGCGGCCCCATAGGTAGTGGCGCCGATCACTTTTCCAAGCGGCATGCGGTATAGGAAAACGGCCACCAGGATGGTGGCTCCTAGCCCTGAAAGCGCGGCCACCCAGGCCGGCTTGCGCCGGATGCCCAGCAGGTACAGCAGCGTAAAAATGGGCAGCGCGGCGAACAGCGCCGAGAGAGGTATGTTTCCTAACGGAGTATAGTTCTGCTGCCACATGGGAAAGGAAAGTATACACGAGAGCGGAAGCCCGGGTTGTGGGGCAGGATGGCATCCTGCGCGCGGGTTGCTAACCCGCGCTGTTTGCGCCGATTGGCAATCGGCGCGCAGGATGGCATCCTGCCCCACAACCCGGAAATCGGGGTACAATGGAGTTGTCCGATAAAGGAGGCCGCATGTTCCGATCGATAGGCTTGCCTGAGCTGATCGTCATTTTGATAGTCGCCGTTCTGCTGTTTGGCGGAAAGAAGATTCCCGAACTGGCGAAGGGCTTGGGAGAAGGTATCAAAAACTTCAAGACCGCGATGAATGACGAACAAAAACCTAACGTCGACGAAAAGAAGCAGGCCTAAGGCTTCCTGGATTTGCTCGCACTTTGAGCGGACCTAGTATCGACTTCAGAAAGAACAAACCCCCGCGAGATGATCGCGGGGGTTTTAGTTTCTAAAGCTGCTTGCGGTTCCTAACTATTTCTTCTTGGGTACGATCGCGTCCTTCACGGCTTTTGCCACCCGGAACTTGACCACTTTCTTGGCCGGGATCTTGATCGCTTCGCCGGTGGCGGGATTGCGGCCCATGCGGGCTTTGCGATCCACGCGAACCAGGCGGCCGATGCCGGGAATGACGAACATTCCGTTTTTCTTGGTTTCGCGAACGGCCATTTCGGCGAAGGTCTCGACGAAGGTCTTGGCCGCCTTGGTTGTGCTGCCGGTGGCTGCCGCGAGTTCTTTCATGATCTGCGACTGCGTCATCTTGGTTGCTGCCATGTACTTCTCCTTAGTGTGGGTTCTTCTTTAATGGGATTCTTCCATCCAACGGTCCGGTTACTTAAAAACATAACCGTACAAAATTGTTTCCTTCCAAATCATACGGGAAGCGAGGCCCGATGTAAAGAGAAGAATGCGAAAAAAACACGGTTTTCCTCAGTTTTTTCGATGCGGCACGCCCGGAAACCCCATGAAACGGGCTTTCGCCGTCTCGGGGGCCCTCCCAAGCCCCAATTCAGGCGCTTTGCGCGGTCTTGGTTAGAGGAAGCTGGGCGGACGCGGCCGGCTTGGCGACAGCGGCGGCGGCGCCGGCGGCTTCAAGGAAGCCCAGCTTTTTGCGCAGGCTCGCGTCCAACTGTTCCCGAGCCTGCGGATTCGCCACCAGGTACGCGCGGGCATTATCGCGGCCCTGGCCGATGCGTTCGCCGCCGAAGCTGAACCAGGAACCGCTCTTCTCCACCAGTTCATGCACAACGCCCAGATCCAACAGATCGCTTTCGCGCGAGATGCCTTCTCCATATAAGATGTCCACTTCGGCTTCGCGGAAAGGCGCGGCCACTTTGTTCTTCACCACCTTGATCTTGGTGCGATTGCCGATCACCTTGTCGCCGTCCTTGATGGCCGTCATCCGCCGCACTTCCACCCGGACGGAAGCGTAGAACTTCAAGGCGCGGCCTCCGGTGGTGGTCTCCGGATTGCCGAACATTACGCCGATCTTTTCACGAATCTGGTTGATGAACACCAACAAAGTGTTGGTTCGGGCTACGGTGCCGGTGAGCTTGCGAAGCGCCTGCGACATCAGGCGCGCGTGCAGGCCCATGTGGCTATCGCCCATTTCTCCTTCAAGCTCGGCTTTGGGTACCAGCGCGGCGACTGAATCCACCACCACTACATCGATACCGCCGGACCCGATTAGCGCGCCGGCGATCTCCAGCGCCTGTTCCCCATAATCCGGCTGCGAGACCAGCAAGTTGTCCACGTCCACGCCAAGTTTACCGGCGTAGGTGGGATCCAAAGCATGTTCGGCATCAATAAACGCGGCCGTACCGCCTGCTTTCTGCGCTTGCCCGATCACTTGCAGCGCCAGCGTGGTTTTTCCGGAAGACTCCGGCCCAAAAACTTCCACCACGCGGCCGCGCGGGAATCCGCCCACGCCCAAAGCTGCGTCGAGCGATATGGAGCCGCTGGGGATCACCGTGACCGGCAGCACATTCCGGGAACCGAGCCGCAGCACGCAGCCTCTTCCGAACTGCTTGTCCATCTGGCTGAGCGCGGCATCAATGGCGCGCTGGCGCGCGGCGGCGTCTAAGGAAACAGCTTGATCTTTCACGACATTCTAGTGCGGGATGGAAGTGGATCGTCTCAGAAAAGTGCTAACCTAAGCCAGAAAATCGCGTCATACGCTCATGCAAGTGCTCTGGCAGGAGGTTCGGCATTGCCTTCGATCGCTCGGGAAGAGCCCTGGGTTTGCCATCCTCGCGATTCTTGCCCTGGCCTTAGGCATCGGCGCCAACACGGCCATTTTCAGTGTGGTGAGTGGAGTGCTTCTGCGGCCCTTGGCGTATGGCGATCCGGACCGGTTGGTAACCATTCTTCACTTCGGCCAGGACCCCGTTTCTCCGGACGATTACCTGGATTGGCGAAAGCAATCGCGATCTTTTGAGCAGATGGGCGCGGCCCAGGTTTGGAGCGGGGCTCTCACCGGGCGCGACAACGCCGAAGTGTTATCAGGCATGGAAGTAAGCCCGAACATCTTCTCCGTGCTGGGCGTGCCCGCGCTCCGCGGACGGACGTTTGAAACCGGCGACGATCGACCGGGGCACGGTCACGTCGCGGTGCTGAGCTACCAACTTTGGCAGCGGCGCTTCGGCGGCGATCCGAAGATTATTGGCCAGCAAGTCACTTTGAATGGCGAAAGCTACACGGTGAACGGGGTAATGCCGGAATCGTTCCACTTCGCTCCGTTCTGGGCCACGAATGTGGAGGTGTGGGTCCCGCTGTTATTGGACAAGCGCTTGAACGATCGGGGTGGGCGCTCGTTGCGGATTTTCGCGCGGCTGCGCGACGGAGTGCCGCTCGCGCAAGCCCAGGCCGATATCGATGTAATCTGCAGCAGGCTGGCCGCCGAGTATCCGGCGACGAACGCGGGCATGACCGCCCAGGTGGTCCCGCTGCGGGAACAAGTGGTTTCCAACATTCGTCCGACGCTGCTGGTCTTGTTGGGCACCGTTGGATTCGTGCTTCTGATTGCCTGCAGCAACGTGGCGAATCTGATGCTGGTGCGCGCCAACGGCAGAATGAAGGAAACGGCGGTTCGGCTGGCGCTGGGGTCCAGCCGCTGGCGCGTGATCCGGCAATCGCTGGTGGAGAGCCTGCTGCTTTCGCTCGCCGGCGCGGTGCTGGCTACCGTGATAGCCAGCTGGGGGATTCGCGGACTGATCGCGTCGCTGCCGGCGAAAAGCTTGCCGCGCCTCGATGAAGTAGGTATCGACAAAACGGTGCTGGCGTTTACCGCGCTGATCGCCCTGCTCACGGGAGTGGTGTGCGGCCTTGCGCCGGCGCTGCGGGCCTTTCGGACGGATTTGCAGGAAACGCTCAAGAGCGGCGGAAGAGGATCAACGGCCGGCCGCTCCGAGCATCGCACCCGCGCGCTGCTGGTGATTTCAGAAGTAGCCCTCGCGCTGATGCTTTTGGTCGGCGCCGGATTGATGCTCAGAACTTTCGAGCGGCTGCAAGCCGTCGATCCCGGATTCGATCCACATCACGTCCTTACGTTGGAAGTGGCCGCGGGCGGCAAGTCCTACCGGACCGGGCCCAGCCGGATCCGGTTCTTCGATCAACTGAGGCCGCGTCTGGAGGCCTTACCGGGCGTGGAATCGATCAGTTTTATTAACCATCTGCCGATTAGCGGCGACGTGTGGACTCTCGGAATTATTATTTACGGACGTCCCGATCCGCCGCCCGGCCAGCAGCCCACCGCCGCATATCGAGTGGTGCAGCCGGGCTATTTCCGAACCATGAAGATTGGCATGCTACAAGGACGCGATTTCAATAATCACGACCTTCGCGATACCACTCCGGTGGCCATCGTCAATGAAGCGCTGGCGAAACATCATTGGCCAGGTGAGAATGCCATGGGACAACGTCTGCGCCTGGGGCCCGAATTGGTTGACCATCGTCGGTGTGATCAAGAATGTCAAGCAGACGGATTGGACCGACAATCCGAACGACGAGATCTACCTTCCCTACGCGCAGAGCGACGCGCAGTTTGGATACATGACGCTGGTGATGCGCGCGCACGGAGATCCTCTGGCGCTCGCAAAGCCGGTGGAGGAACAGGTGCGCTCGCTCGACAAGGACGTTCCCATTGCTCATGTCCAGAGCATGGAACAAGTGATTGCCGACAAGTTGTGGCGCGGCCGCCTGGCGATGACCCTGCTCGGGCTCTTTGCAATTGTCGCCGTGACGCTGGCAGCGCTCGGCATCTACGGCGCCATTTCCTATTCCGTTTCCCAGCGAACCGGCGAAATCGGCATCCGCATGGCGCTGGGCGCGGCCTCCGGCGACGTCTTGCGCATGGTTCTTCGGCAGGGACTTTTGACCATTGGAGCCGGCATCGCGCTGGGATTATGTGGCGCCTGGATATTGACGCGCACCATGGCCAGCTTGCTCTACGGAGTTTCCGCCACAGATCCAATCACGTTCGTCGCCGTGCCGCTGCTGCTGACCGCGCTCAGCGCAGTAGCGTGTTGCCTGCCGGCCATGAAAGCATCGAAAATAGACCCAGTCACCGCCCTAAAAATCTGGTGACAGGATACTCATTCCCCGATTTTCACCGAGACTTTCCCGGTCGATCCGCCACGGGAGTTCCACACCACGTCACGCAGCGCGGACGATTTCGCCGACCGCAGGGTCTACCTGAGCTTGCTCCGTCGATACGCTTCCGAATATGGGCTGGGCATTTGGGCGTGGTGCCTGATGACCAGGGTCAAATCTGGTGACAGGATACTCATTCCCCGATTTTCACCGAGACTTTCCCCGCCCATCCGCCACTCCCCGTCTGAGATGCCCAGAATGGCGCGAGTGGTAGCGGCCGGAGTTCCACACCACATCACGCAGCGCGGCAATGCGCGGCAAGATATCTTCGACGATTTCGCCGACCGCAGGGTTTACCTGAGCTTGCTCCGTCGATACGCTTCCGAACATCGGCTAGGCATTTGGGCGTGGTGCCTGATGACCAATCACGTTCATCTTTTGGCGGTGCCCAGGACCGGGGTGTCCCTGGCGGATGCGCTGGGTCACGCGCATCGGGATTATGCGCGCTATCACAACGCGCGGTCAGGAAAATCCGGGCATCTTTGGCAGGCGCGCTATTATTCCTGTCCAGTGGATGCTCCTGGCGTCTGTGCGGTGATGGCTTACATCGAGCGCAATCCCGTTCGCGCCGGATTGGTGGAACAGGCCGAAGATTATCCATGGTCGAGCGCCGCGGCCCACGTATCGGATCGAGACGAGAGCGGTTTGCTCGAAGCCGCAACGGGACCGGAAGGTTACACCAAACAACGCTGGCGCGAGGCACTGCGCAGCGGCGTGGATGATGAAGCGCTCAGCGAACGAATCCGCTTGGCTACTATGACTGGCCGTCCCTTTGGCTCGGCGGAATTCACCGAAGAACTGGAACTGGCTACGAATCGGCGGCTGCGGCCGCGGCCGGCGGGGCGGCCGAAAAAACCTTGCTCTCAAGAGACAGCGCAGCAGATGATGCAGTTCCAGGAAATCAGGAAATGAGTATCCTGTCACCGGATTTTCGTACCATTTAGGAATGAGCCCTGTTGTTCGCGCGCCGCGTGGGCGCGAGATTTCCTGCAAGGGTTGGCATCAGGAAGCTGCGCTGCGGATGCTGATGAACAACCTCGATCCCGATGTCGCCGAGAAACCCGACGAGTTGATCGTTTACGGCGGCACCGGCCGCGCCGCGCGCGATTGGCCGTCGTTCCATGCCATTGTCCGGTCGTTGCGCGAGCTGGAAAATGACGAAACATTGCTGGTGCAATCCGGAAAACCGGTGGGCATTTTTCGCACCCATTCGGAAGCGCCGCGCGTGCTCATCGCGAATTCGAATCTGGTAGGGCATTGGTCGAATTATGAGGAGTTCAATCGCCTGGAGCGGCTGGGCCTCATCATGTACGGCCAGATGACCGCCGGATCCTGGATCTACATCGGCAGCCAGGGAATCGTGCAGGGGACATTCGAAACTTTTGCGGCCGCGGCCAACAAATCTTTCGGTGGGTCCCTGCGCGGCAAGCTGGTGGTGTCCGGCGGCATGGGCGGCATGGGTGGCGCGCAGCCACTGGCGGCTACTCTCAACGGCGCCCGTTTCCTGGGCGTGGATGTGGACCCGGCGCGCATCGAGAAGCGGCTGAGGACCGGTTACTGCGATCGAATCGCCTGGAATCTCGATGAGGCGCTTGCCATTCTGAACGGGGCGGAAGCTCTCTCTGTCGGGCTGGTGGGCAACTGCGCGGACGTGCTTCCGGAGCTGGTGCGGCGCGGCATAGTGCCCGATATTCTAACGGACCAGACCAGCGCGCACGACGCCCTGAACGGTTACGTTCCGAACGGCCTGGAGCTGAAAGAGGCCCTGGCGCTGCGCTGCGCAAACCCGGATGAATACACGCGCCGGTCCATCGACGCCATGGGCCAACATGTGACGGCTATGCTGGCGCTGAAGCGCATGGGCGCGGTGACCTTCGATTACGGAAATAACATTCGGGCGCAGGCTAAGAAGGCAGGAGTGGATGACGCGTTTGATATTCCCGGTTTTGTGCCTGAATATATCCGGCCGTTATTTTGCGAGGGGCGCGGGCCGTTCCGCTGGGCCGCGCTGTCAGGTTCGCCTCAGGACATCCACGCCACCGATCAACTGGCGCTCGAAATGTTTCCCGAAAACGAAGTGCTGAAGCGCTGGATGCGGCTGGCGAAAGATCGCATTCACTTCCAGGGGCTGCCGGCGCGCATTTGTTGGCTGGGCTACGGCGAGCGCGCGGAGTTTGGCTTGGCGATCAACGATTATGTCCGCCGCGGAAAGATTGAAGCGCCCATCGTGATCGGCCGCGATCATCTGGACACCGGCTCCGTGGCGTCGCCCTACCGGGAGACCGAAGCGATGCTCGACACTTCCGACGCCGTGGCCGATTGGCCGCTGCTCAACGCATTGTTGAACACTTCCGCCGGCGCCTCGTGGGTGTCCATCCACAACGGTGGCGGCGTGGGCATCGGATATGCGCAACATGCCGGCATGGTGGTGGTAGCGGATGGGACGGAGCCCACGGGTCGCCGTTTGGAGCGCGTACTCACGACGGATCCGGGCCTGGGCGTGATCCGGCACGCAGACGCCGGGTACGAAAGGGCCAAAGAGGTTGCTCGCGAAAAAGGCATCCGCATGCCCATGGATCCCGCGCGGTGACCAAACTGGCCGTCGTTGGTTGCTCCCAACTGGTGACGCTGGCCGGTCCCGCGCGGCCACGCACGGCCGGCGAAATGCGCGATCTTGGCATTATCGCCGACGGCGCGATGTTGATTTCCGATGGCCGAATCGAAAAGGTAGGCACGCGGCCTGAAATCGAAAACGCAATGGGGCGCGATTGCGCGATGGTGGATGCCGGAAACTGCGTGGTCCTGCCTGGATTCGTGGATGCGCACACGCACCCGGTTTTCGCCGGCAATCGCGCGAATGAATTTGAGCAGCGCGCCTCCGGAGCCACGTATGCCGAGATCGCCGCGGCAGGCGGAGGAATCCGCTCCACCGTTCGCCAGACGCGAGCCGCCAGCGAAGACCATCTGCTCAGCGCGGCTCAGAAATACATAGGATGGTTTCTTGAAAACGGAACCACCACCATTGAAGCTAAATCCGGCTACGGCCTCAGGCCGGAAGACGAATACAAGCTGCTGCGCGTGATCCGCGGCATTCAACCGCTGCGCACCGTGCCGACTTTTTTGGGCGCACACGAGATCCCGGACGAATTTCGAAAACAGCCCGCCAAGTATGTTGATCTGGTGGTGGAAGAGATGCTGCCCAAGGTTGCATCGGAGCGGCTGGCCGAATACTGCGACATTTTCTGCGAGCCGGGAATTTTCAGCATCGAAGACAGCCGCAGGGTACTGACCGCGGCGCGCGCGCTGGGCCTGGGATTGCGGCTCCACGCCGACCAACTGTCGAAATCCGGCGCGGCGGTATTAGCGGCCGAACTCGGCGCCACCACAGCGGACCATCTGGAACATACCGACGCGCTGGGAATCGCCGCGCTCCAGGCCGCCGGCGTGCAGCCGGTGCTGTTGCCGGGCTCGGTTTACGCGCTTGGTTCCAGCCGCTATCCGGATGCGCGTTCCATGATCGACGCTGGCCTCGCCGTAGTGCTGGCCACCGATTTCAACCCTGGGTCTTCGCCTACCGCGTCCATGCCCATGATCCTCTCTCTGGCATCCACACAAATGAAGATGACGCCCGCGGAAGCAATCACCGCCGCAACCATAAATGCCGCGTACAGCCTGCACCGCGGAGATAAGCTCGGCTCGCTGGAACCCGGCAAGTTGGCCGATTTTGTGATCCACGATTGCCGGGATTACCGCGAGATCGCCTATTTCTTTGGTGTGCGGCATGCGCGCGAGGTTTATATCGGAGGCAAACGGGCATCAATCATCCACGGGCAATGACGTGGCGCACGCACTCGTGCGTGCAGCGTTCACACTCATGTGAACGCCTGGAACCTACCCGCACCACCGCAGGAGTACGAACACTGCAGCGATGGATGCGTGAGCCACAGCCTCAAACCGTCTGACCAGGGCAGCGCCGGGCCAGAAATCTGCAACCTTGAAAAAAACTCCTTCTGGCTCCGTGCTGGGCCGCAAAGACCGACGGCAGATGCGCCTTCCGTCTCGAGACCGACGTCCTCTCCCGCGCCCAGACCTATCGTGGACGGCCACCGCCTCCTCGCCTCACTCAGCAGTTCCAAAAAACGCTGAACGAACTTTCGCGAAATCCAACTCGACCTGGAAGGACGAAAATTTCACCCTCCTCGGCCTCGGAACCCCGCGCAATCCCAGAATCCTAAAAAGCGTCGACGCCCTATTCTGAAATCCGTCAGTCCCCAGCCCCTAGCCCCCAGCCCCCCGCCAAGCTACCATCATGAAGATGCTCGCGAACTCGATTCTATCCGGATTGCTGCTGGGGCTAACCGCCGCGGCCGCGCAAACCATCCCTACTCCCGAATCCGTCCTCGGCCATAAACCCGGCGACGATTTCTATCTGGCCAATTACGATGAATCGCGCGATTATTTTCACAAGCTGGCCGCCGTTTCCGATCGCATCAAGCTGATCTCCGTCGGCAAGACGACCAGAGGCCTGGATTGGGAGATCGCCATCATTTCCTCCCCGCAGAATCTCGCGCAGCTCGACAAGTACAAGGACATTTCGCGCCGCCTGGCTCAAGGTCGCGGCCTCACCGACGAACAGGCGCAGGCTCTGGCCCATGAGGGCAAAGCCATCGTCCATATCGACGGCGGGCTCCATTCCACTGAGGTCGCCGGAGCGCAACAGTCTATTCTGCTGGCCTATAAACTCGTATCCACCCAAGGCGACCCGGCCGTAGACGCGATTCTCTCGAATGTCATCCTCATGCTATGGCCCACGCTCAATCCCGATGGCCAGAACGAAGTTGTGGCCTGGTATCGCAAGAATGTCGGAACGCCGTACGAAGTGAGCCCGCTCCCGGATTTGTACCAGGAATACGTGGGGCACGACAACAATCGCGACGGCTACATGAACAACATGCTGGAATCGCGCGACGTAACCAGCACGGAAATCGATTGGGACCCGGTTATCTTTTATTGCCACCATCAGTCTGCGCCGTTTCCTACGCGCATCTTTATCCCGCCTTTCACCGAGCCCATTTCTTCGAACATCAATCCCCTGATGGCGCGCTGGCTCAACGTCCTGGGCATCAACATGGCCGCTTATCTGGACGAACACGGCATGCCCGGCGCGGTGCATCGCGTGGGCTTCGACAATTGGTATCCCGGCTTTCTCGACTTTACGCACATCTTTCGAAACAGCATTTCCTTTTTCACCGAGACCGCTCTCTATCGCTACGCCACGCCGCATTTTTATACCGTCGACGAATTTCCGAAAGACCGCCAGCAGCTCATGTCCGAAGTGTTTTACAGCAGCCCGTGGAAGGGCGGCTGGTGGCGCCTGGCTGACGCGGTCCGCTACATGGAAGGCGCGTCCATGGCGGTGCTGGATACGGCCGCGAAATATCGCGAGACACTGCTTTATAACCGCTATCAGGCCGCGCGCGACAACATCGATCGATTCCGTAAAGAGCCGCCCTTCGCCTACGTAATCCCGCGCCAGCAGCGCGATCTTCCCACCGCCGCGACATTAGTGGACAAGCTGCTGATCAACGGAATTGAAGTGCATCAGGCCGAGCGGCCTTTTGTCGCCAATAGCCGCGAGTATAAAGACGCCTGGGTGATCCTAATGGACCAGCCGTTTTCGCCGCTGGTGAAGGAATTGTTCGAGATCCAGCAGTATCCTGATCTACGCCAGTTTCCAAACGGGCCGCCCATCCGTCCCTACGACGTCGCCGGTTGGACGCTGCCCATGCAGATGGGCGTGGAAACAGCGGTGGTGTCGGAGCCGTTGACCGATAGCCAGCGCGCCGTCCTGAAGCGCATCGATCACGTGACGCCTCCCGAAGGCGTCATCGAAGGCGCTGGGCCGGTGTTCGTCTTGAGCCACCAACCCAACGCGAGCTTCGCCGCCATCAACGAGATTCTGGCCAAGGGCGGACAAGTCAGCTTTTCGAAAACAGAAATTAAAACGCCGGCCGGTTCCGAGACCGGCGCAATGGTCGTCTCCGGCCTGGATCGGGAGCGTATGACGGAAATCGCCCGCAAGCATTCCGTCAATGCGCTCGCCATCGCCAAAGCGCCTGCGGATACGGTATCCACCAAGAAGCCGCGCGTGGGGCTCTACCGCTCCTGGACTGGAAACATCGACGAAGGCTGGACGCGCTGGATTCTCGAAAACTACGACTTCGCTCCGGTAACGCTGCGCAATGCGGACATCCAAGCCGGACACCTGCGCGACCGGTTAGACGCCATCATCCTCCCCGATGCCGGAGTGAAGCAGATCATGAATGGTTTTGCACCGGGCACCATCTCCGGCGAGTATGCCGGCGGCATCGGCGAAACGGGCGCGGAGGCGTTGCGCGGGTTTGTGCGCGGGGGCGGCACGCTCATCGCCTTCAACAACGCGTCTCTCATGGCCATCCAAAGCCTGGGACTTCCGGTAAGCAACATTTTGGATGGCTTGAATGACGATCAGTTTTATTGTTCGGGTTCGCTCTTGCGGGTGGAGCTGCGCGACGTGAATCATCCGGCCGTATGGGGCCTGCCGCGGGAGCCGATTGTCATGTTTGAGCGCGGGCCTGCCTTCGAACCCAAGAGCGGATTCCATGGCGTGGTTCTGGCTTCCTATCCGAAGGAAAGAAATCCGCTGGCCAGCGGCTATCTGCTGCATCCGGAGCGTATCCAGGGAAAAGCGGCGGCGCTCGAAGTTTTCTACGGCGATGGGCGCGTGTATCTGTTCGGCTTCCGGCCGCAGTGGCGCGGCCAGTCGCATGGTACCTACAAGCTGTTCTTCAACGCGATTTACGATTCGCCCAGTGCAGTCAGACCCACCGCGTTTCAACGGCCGGCCCAGCCTGCGAATGCTTCGCTCGAGACATGGAGATCGGCCACGGGTAAAGTTCGTACCGATCTTGCTGCGTTGCTGGCCGGCAACCGGGCGTTCTTTGCGGCTAAGGGACCGGCCGCCATCGAGGCGCGCGCCAAACTGGGCGCCGCGTTGGATCAATTCGAAAAAGAGCGCATCGCCGACGTGGAAGACGCCGGCGCAGGTTTCGATGATGTCGCACGCAGAAAATCGGCGGAATATGTGCGCGAGTTGCACCGCTTAGCGGCGGACCTACGCAGCAAAGAATTCGAAAGTTCCGTAGATGCAGATGCCCTGGCCGAGCGATACCGATTACCAGCCATTGAGCAGGACATAGCGCATCTTTCCGAACCGCGACCGTGAGGGAGCCGGTGCATGGAACCATGCCGGTTGGCAGGCGGGAGCGGCTGCCCCACTGGGCCAACGTGGGGCAGGCGCTTCCGCCTGCCAACCGAATTTGCCACATGGCGTGTTCATCACCTTTGGCGGGCCGCAGGGCGCACAGTCGCGGCTCAGTAACGTGCGGGCTCGTAGGCGCAGAACGGATCGGACTCCAGCGGATTCCCCGTGGCTTCGAATGCGCGGGCGCGCGATCCGCCGCACAGGGCGTGATACTCGCAGTATCCGCAGCGTCCCTGGAACTGCGTAGGATCGTGCAGCGACTGGAAGGTAGGCGCATTGCGATAGATATCGGCCACGCGGTCCTTTCGAATGTTTCCCACCACCAGCGGCAGAAAACCGGCCGGGCAAATGTCGCCGGTGTTGGACACGAACATGATGCCGTGGCCATCGCGGATTCCAAAACCCCGGTACACGCCGCTGCGCTTGATCTGATCGCCGCTCAGGCCCTCGCCGCGCATCCGTTCCAGGGCCACTCTGCGATAAGAGGGTGCCTCGGTGGTCGCAACCGTGAACGGCGCCTCGGTGGATGTCTGATAGATCCAGCCCATCACCTTCTCGCCTTCTTCGGGCGAAAGGGGCTGCAGCACCTTGCCGCGGCCCACCGAGATCAGGAAGAAGAGGCTCCAGCGCGAGACGGCATAAGGCTTCAGCAGTTCGTAAATGGCGGGAACATCTCCGGCGGTCTCGGCCGAGGCGAGCGTGTTCACCTGCAGCGGCATTTCCAGTTCCTGGGCCCAGCGAATGGCCTGCATGGTACGGTCGAAGGTACCGGGAACGCCTCGTATCGAATCGTGCCGTGGAGCCGTGGATCCGTCCAGGCTGAGACCAAGCCCTTCCACCGAATGTTCCTTCAGCCGGACCAGAACTTCGCGCGTGAGCGCCGGTGTCGCCGCCGGGGTGATGGAGACTCCGATGCTCAGCTTGCGCGCCTCGTCGATCAACTCATACAGATCCTTGCGCTGCAGCGGATCGCCTCCCGTGAGAATCAGTTGCGGAAGCGGATCGCCGAACTCCACAATCTGATGGAGAAGCGCCACGCCCTCGTCGAAGTTGAGTTCCCGAGGATGCGGCTCGGGAACGGCAGTAGCGCGGCAATGGCGGCAAGCCAGGGCGCAGGCTTGGGTCATCTCCCAATAGATATTGAGCGGAGTGCGCGAGTAATCCCGAGACTTGCCATGGTGACCGGTCATAGGACTGGCGGTGCAATCGGGATGCCAACCACCGTCGTACGATTGAGGTTACTTTAAATCAGCATGATAGCGGAAATATATCAAGTAACTAATGATTAGGCCGAAGTGGGTGTAGTGGGTTACTCCACCTGATTCAGAAAGCGATCCAGCTCCGACGCCGGGCGCCGGATGCCTACAAAGAACGAACCGAACAGGGCGTAAACTGCACTGACTTCGTCAAAACGCATCTCGTAGATCAGCTTCTTGAAAACCAACGGATCGTCGGCGAACAGATCTACGCCCCACTCCCAGTCATCGAAGCCGATGGAGCCGGAGATAATCTGCTTCACCTGTCCGGCATAGCGGCGGCCGATCAGGCCATGTTCGTGCATCTGCCGCTGCCGTTCCGCCATGGGGAGTTGATACCAGTTCTTCTCCTCGCCGCGCCTGCGATCCATGGGGTAAAAACATAAGTACTTATGAGGAGGAATCTCGGGGAACAGGCGCGGGTGCATGGCTTCGCGCGATCGCGCCAGGACTTCGTCAATCTCGGCCTGCCATTCCTCGGAAAAAGCCGCAATGCCACGTTCGGCAAGCGATTTGTACGTCTTCAGGCTGGATTCGTAAAGCCCCAGTTCCACCACCGAGAGGTAAGAGTTCACAGGCTCCAGGTAATCCGCCAGCCGGAGCTGCGCCAGACGGCGCTCCACGCGGCCCAGCTCATCGAACGAGGGCCGGAAGTGAACCAGGATCAAATCGCCTTTATGGCCGAGCAGGGAAAACGCGGCGCTTTGCCCAGATGGATTGCGCTCCATCTCGCCCAGCGCTGCAGCGGCCTCATGGACGATTTCCGAACGTTGGGCAACTGGTACACATTTCCAGGCGGTCCAGCGGACGCGCATCATCTGATGCAGCACGCTGGCCCCTTCCACGGTAAGTGGGACGGCAGGCAGGTTTTCTACGGACGTTTCCGGCATTTGTTTCATTTTGGCACTTCTGGATGGCCGCAACCAAAAAGCACCGGTTCCGTTGAAGACGCCGGTTGGCAGGCGGAAGCGCCTGCCCCACTGGGGCCAACGTGTGGCAGGCGCTTCCGCCTGCCAACCGAATTTGCCACAGCGCGTCTTTATCACCTTTGGCCTTGAAGACGCCGGTATTACCGGATGGTATTAACAGCACGGGCCGGCGCGAGGCCAAGCTATTCGAATCGGCGTTGCTCCAGGTGGCTCCGAGGCTGAAGCTGTATTGAGTTGCGACGGTTCGCTATCGTCGATGAGCAGGATCACGGAAGGAAAAGTGTCAATCTTTAGGAATAGCGTGCGATTTTTCCGCTCCCGCGCGCACTCGTAGGCATGAGAACTTTCATGTCCGGCATTCTTGCATTGTTTTTGTTGGGTGCTACATCCGTTTCGTTCGCCAGCGAGAAAAAGAGCGAAAGTAGCAAGTCCCATTCCAAGTCCACTCACCAGCGCAAAGCCAGCTCTAGCCACACCCGTAGCAGCACTGGCAACCACAGCCGCGGCAGTACGGCGAAAAGTAACGTCCCAACTAACTCGAACTAACCTTGGAAAAGGCGGGCTGAGCGCGGCTGCTTCAGCCCGTTGATTTTTCTCGCGGGCTAGTTCTCGCCTTTCTTCGACCACGGCGGCACCACGCCGTTAGTGCGCGCATAAGCGATGGATTGGCCCAGATGCTCGTGCATGTGATTGGCGATCAGGAACAGCACGCCCTCATAAGTGGTCTCTTGGCCAAACAGTTTGGCGGGCTTTTGCAGGTCGGCGTCCGGCATATTCAGGACCGCTTGGCGCACGTGGTCAAAGGAGGACTTCAGCGCTTCAATCACCTTGGCTTTGTCTGTCTCTTTGGCCATCGCCGGAGTTATCCCCGCGGGCGGCTTGACGCCGATGAAGTTCGGCAGGAAATTATTGGCGCCGGCGATATGCATATAAACCTCGGAGATCGAGCGCACGCCCTCGGCCGGTCTCCAGGTGTACTTTTCCTGGGGCATGGCTTCGGCCAAGCTGACGATCTTACTTTCGACATCTTTTAGTTGGTCCAGGAATAATCCTCGGAAGCCGGGAATCTTGGCGGGCGCCGGTTGCGCCGGCAGGGTGACCGCGGCGCCGGCGAAAATGAGCGGCAAGAACAGCAATCGGGTAAGGGGTTTCATCTCTCTTTTGTACCACTGCGACTGGGGTGAACGACCGATGGCCGACCGCATTGCCAACCTCGCGAACGACTGCGGGTGAACGACCGCGTCGCCGACCCGCGTGGCCGACCTGCGTGGCCGACCGCGTGGCCGGTCCGCGACCGCGAGGGAGCGATACCACGAACATGGAAGCTAGCGACACTCGTGGTAGCGCTTCCTTGCGGTCGCGGCTCAGATTTTGCGCATGGGTTTTGCGCATGGGTTTTGGGGATGGGTTTTTGGGGATGGTTGTTGGGGATGGGTTTTTGGGGATGGTTGTTGGGGATGGGTTTTTGGGGATGGTTGTTGGGGATGGTTGTTGGGGATGGTTGTTGGGGATGGTTGTTGGGGATGGTTGTTGGGGATGGTTGTTGGGGATGGTTGTTGGGGATGGTTGTTGGGGATGTTTTTGGGGGATGGTCTTGGGGGACGGTTTTTTGGTATCAGTACCGTGCAGTACCCCGGTTAGGATACAATTCCAGAACGGCTACGGCATCATTGCAACTAGTGGATGGGCTGGTCGGAGAAAAATTGATGAAGCTGGCAAACTCGAGAAACGGTTTAGCGGGTAACCGCTCCATCCACGCCAACAGGACGCGCCAGGAGTGGGAAATCCGGTTCCTGGAATATCGTCTGGAAGTGGTTGCGTCCTGGCCGGATTCGGCGCGCAAGGTGGCGACCATCGAAGCGATCGTGCTGCGATTAGACTCCGTCCGGGAACGCTGAACAGCCGTAGCGGCGCACCATGTTTTCCTCCCGGCTGGACTGGGCCGTTGGCCCGAACCCACTGGCCCGGCTGCTTCACCATAAGCGGTCCACCGGCGCCCAGGTTCTGGACCTTACCGAATCGAACCCCACGGCTGCTGGATTGACGTATTCGCCGGACCGCGTGCTTGGGGCGCTGGCGGATCCACGGGCCATGCGCTATGAACCAGCGCCTGCCGGAATTATCGCGGCTCGAGCAGCCATCTCGGAATATTATTCGAACCGTGTTCCGGTGGATCGAATCCTGCTCACCGCCAGCACCAGTGAAGCCTACAGCCATCTCTTCAAACTGCTCGCCGATCCCGGCGATGAGGTGTTGGCGCCGCGGCCATCCTATCCGCTATTCGATTTTCTGGCCGCCTTGGACTCGGTCCGCATAGTTCAGTATCCCCTGGTTTACGAGGCCGGCTGGGCCATCGATTTCGAGGCCCTGGCCGGCCGGATCACCGCGCGGACCCGCGCCATTGTTACCGTGAATCCCAACAATCCCACGGGCTCTTTCTTGAAGACGGCCGAACTCGCGCAGCTCTGGGCGCTTTGCCGTACTCACCATCTGGCTATCATCTCCGACGAAGTTTTCTCCGATTACGCCTTCGAAGACGATCCCACGCGCGTTCGCTCGCTGATGGAAGTGGAGGACGTCCTGACGTTTTCGCTGAGCGGCCTCTCGAAAGTATCCGGTCTGCCGCAGGTGAAATTGGGCTGGATTGTGGCCAGTGGTCCGGATCCCCTGCGCGGGCCCGCGTTCGACCGCCTGGAACTGATCGCCGACACGTACTTATCGGTGGGCGCGCCGGTACAATGGGCGGCGGCATCGCTGCTGGCTTCGCGCGAGGGGATTCAAACCCAGATTCTGGCGAGAGCCCGCGGGAACCTGGCGTTCTTGCGGAGTAAGATCGGCCGCGATTCACCCTGGCGGCTGCTCAATGTCGAAGGCGGCTGGTACGCGGTTATCCAAGCGCCGCGAATTCATACCGAAGAGGATTGGGCGCTGACGTTGCTCAATCAGGACAATGTGCTGGTGCAGCCGGGCTTCTTCTATGATTTTGAAAAAGAGGCTTTTCTGGTATTGAGCCTGCTGACGCCGGCGGAGATATTCGGCGAGGGCGTAAGTCGGATATTGGCGCGCGCGTAAGACCAATCTTCCGCTGGCAGCCCGATTCTGGAATTGGCGAGTTCCATCACTTTCTGGCAACATCCGCTGATGGAGATACTGATATCGCGCAGCGAACTGCCCTGGAACCGGAGCCGGGGAGCTTGCCGGTGTTCCGGACAGCGCACATCGCGCAGCTTCTCCTCAGTCGCCTGCTTGAACCGTTCGACGCATGTTCTGTCGAAGTCCGTGAGCACCGAGAACATTCTAGCATGGAATTGTTGCAAACAAAAAACTGGGATCACGTTGGGGATTGCCAGGCGGAAGCGCCTGCCCCAGATCGATAGTACTGAGGCTGACAGTGGCCCACCCCCAAAGATTTGGCCCAAATGGGGTTAATTGGGGGCTTGACAAGAGAACTGGCGCGCTTAGAATGGGTTTAATCTCTACTATGCAGCCCTGCAATCACGGTCGTACCGAGATTCTGGCGAGGCGCGACGGGGTGGACTATGTCCGCTGCCTGGATTGTGACCAGGTGTTTGAAGCAGAAGACCTGGAATCCGTACCTACGCTCGAAGAGGACGATCAACCCGCCGCCTGAACGAACTTTCTCCTCGGCTGAGAGTTTTCCCGCCGGAATAGTACAACATTCCTATGCAAAGGTTCCACCGGCAATTGAAACGAAAGAATCAGGCAGGTGCGGCGAAGAACCTGCGATGCTATAGGTAATGGAGCCGCTTCGCATAGTCGCGATTGGTGGAGGCACCGGGCTGTCCACGCTGCTGCACGGGCTGAAACGCTACGTGCAAGATCCTCAAGAGGCCGAAATCACCGCGGTGGTCACGGTGACCGATGACGGCGGGAGTTCAGGGCGCTTGCGGCGTGAGTTCGAAGTGTTGCCGCCCGGCGATATCCGCAACTGCATGGTGGCGCTTTCCGGAGACGAAGGCCTGCTCTCGAAGCTTTTCCAATACCGGTTTTCCGAGGGCAAAGGACTCAAGGGGCACAGCTTCGGAAACTTGTTCCTCACCGCGCTCACCAACCTGACCGGGGATTTCGCCCAGGCGGTAAAGGTGTCCTCGGAGGTACTGGCCAGTCTGGGCCGCATTTATCCGGCCACGGAAGCGAACGTGACTCTGGAAGCGGAACTCGAGAACGGCCGCATGGTCACGGGAGAAAGCAAGATCAGCAAGAGCCGGTCGCCGATTAAATGGATCCGGCTGCGTCCCCGCGTTTGCAAACCGCTAGCGGAGACGCTCGAAGCCATTCAACGCGCCGATCTCATCAGCTTCGGTCCCGGATCGCTGTTCACCAGCGTGATTCCGAACGTGTTGGTGCAGGGTATTCCGGATGCAATCCGCAGAAGCCGGGCGCTGAAAGCTTATTTTGTGAACCTGATGTGGCAGCCGGGCGAGACCACCGGGTTCCGTGCTTCGGACCACGTGGCCGCCATCAATCGCCACGCCGGCGGCAATCTGTTCGACGTGGCGGTAGTGAATACGCGGGGGATCACGGCCCGCCAGCGGCGGAAATACGCCGCGGAAAAGGCCCAGTCGGTAATGAATGACGTGGACCGGCTGTCGGCCATGGGCTTGCAGGTTGTGGCCGCCGATCTTTTGGCGGAAGGTGAAATAGTCCGCCACGATTCCCGGGTTGCCGCGGAGATCGCCATGGATCTGGCGCGGCGCGGCCGGGCAAAACGGAGCAGGGTCCGCGTTCTCGGAGAAAAATAAAACTCAGGACGAGAGATGAAACCGCCTGTTAACACGGTTATCAATGTTGTCGTTTTGGCTGCCGGCTTGGGCACGCGGATGAAGTCCAAACATGCGAAAGTTCTGCATCGCGCCGGCGGACTCACGCTGATTGAACATGTCGTGCACGCCGCTTCCGGGATTACCTCGGCTGAGCACATTACGGTGGTCATCGGGCATCAGGCGGAGCAGGTGAAGCAGCGGCTGGCCGGCGCCGGCGTGGGTTTCGTCGAACAATCGGAGCAAAAAGGCACTGGACACGCGGTGATGGCCTGCCGCGACGCGCTGGAATCCCAGGATGGCCTGGTGGTGGTGCTCTACGGCGATTGCCCGCTGCTTTCGAAAGATACCCTGCGGGAGTTGGTGAATCGCCAGGCTTCCGGCGGCTCGGCCGTTACGCTCATTACCACCCGGCTTCAGGATCCCACCGGCTACGGGCGCATTCTGTTGGGAGAGACCGGCGAGGTGCTGGCCATAGTGGAGCAAAAGGCGGCCACGGAGGAACAGCGGGCCATCCAATTGGTCAACCCCGGTATCTATTGTTTCCGCGCCGATCTGTTGTGGAAGCACATCGGCGAAATCCGGCACGACAACCCGGCGCACGAATACTATTTGACCGACATGGTGGAGATCCTGAACAGGGCGGGGAATCGAACGGCCGCATTCGAGGTCGCCGATGCCGGGGAACTTTTGGGAATCAATACGCGCGTGGAGCTGGCCGCGGTGGACAAGATTTTTCGCGACCGCAAGGTGCGGGAGTTGATGCTGGAGGGTGTCACCATCGAGAGGCCGGAGACGGTGACCATCGATGCGCCGGTACGCATCGGCGAAGATTCCATCGTTGAACCTTTCGCGCGCATTCTCGGGGGAACCACAATCGGCGCGGACTGCAGGATCGGGGCTGGTTCCATCGTTGAGAATTCGGAGCTGGGCGATGAAGTTCTGATCGCGCCATTGACCTACATCGCGGATTCCAAGGTTGAGGCCGGCGCGCATATCGGACCATTTGCCCGGCTAAGAAATGGCAATCGCGTAGGGGCCGGCGCGCACATCGGAAACTTCGTGGAGCTCAAGAACACCGGGCTTGGCGCCGGCGCCAAGGCCAGTCATCTGGCGTATTTGGGCGACTCCGAGATTGGCGAACAAACCAACATCGGCGCCGGGACCATTACCTGCAATTACGATGGAGTGAAGAAGCATCGCACGCGCATCGGCAAGAAGGCGTTTGTGGGAAGCAACTCCACGCTGGTGGCTCCAATTGAGATCGGCGACGGAAGTTATATCGGCGCGGGATCCGTAATCACCGATGCCGTGCCGGCGGACGCGCTGGCGCTTGGCCGATCCCGGCAAGTGATCAAAGAAGGTTGGGCCGCGTCCAGGAAAAAGAAGAAGCCGTAGAAGCTACTTCTTCTCCGGCGGTTTCTGCCGCACCACAATCAACCGGGCCACATCGCCTTCCTCGGACGTGATGAATCCGATAGTCACCTTCAGCTTCACCCGCAGCTTGCCCTCGATGCGCGTGTCGGAGTCGATCAGGAACATGTGTTTCTCGGCCGGTTTTCCCAGGATGCTTCGCGAGACGGTTATTTTGGTGGTGGTGAGTTCTATGATGGAGCCGGAGAAGGTGTCCTCGTACTTCGGTTCGGTCTTGGGGCTGTCGGGTTTCGATAACTGCTGCGCTTGCGCCCAGGCCGGAAATGCCGGCCAGCCTCCCACGAGGATCAGAAATGTTCCCAGACCAAGCCGCACACTTGAATCATAAACCAAGCCGGTGGAGCAATGATTGGCGGGGGAATTAAACTTGCTTCATTCAGTCCTGGCAGCTTCAAAGTACCAGGATGGGATGGTAAAGATGCGGGAGCCGCGCTTCGCCGATGGCGATCAAATGGCCATCATGGCTGATCGCTTTTACATATTTTGACGCCGGCGTGCCCAGGAACGGAGAAAGCCGGAAATCCTTGCCTTGCCGGATTTGACCAACGGTCAGTTCGTCGATGGAGGCGCTCCAGAAGTGCGGCAGTAGCCGCGCGGATGGAATCAGCGCGTCCTGCAGACTGCCGGCTTCAGCCAGCTTGGCTAACTTTTCCAGAGAGAGAGCTTGCTCCGCGGTAAACTCGCCCGAAGCGGTGCGCCGCAGTGATTCCAGGAACGCCCCGCAGTGAAGATCCTGGCCAAGCTGGTGGGCAATGCCGCGCAGGTAGGTTCCGGCGGAGCAATGCACGCGAATCCGGGCCGATGTGCCATCGAACTGGTCCAGATCCAGGGCGAAGATCCGCACTTCCACCGGCGTCAACTTCACCGGAATTTTCTTACGCGCCAGTTTGTAGGCCGGCGTGCCGGCAATTTTCTTGGCCGAAAAGGGCGGCGGGGTTTGCAGAAAAGTTCCACGGAAGGGCGCCAAAGCGGCTTCCAGCTCTTCGCGTGAAAAATTCGGCGTGACGGATTCCGAAACCGGCGTGCCCTCGCGATCATAAGTGTCAGTGGACCAGCCGAAGCGAATCAGGGCCTCGTATTTTTTCTCGCCCGTTGAGAAGAACTGCGCCAGCCGCGTGGCGCGTCCGATCAACAGCGGCAGGACGCCGGTGGCCATGGGATCGAGCGTGCCTAAGTGGCCGATCTTGCGCGTATCGGAGAGCCTGCGCAGCCGGTTGACCACGTCGTGCGAGGTCATTCCTTCGGGCTTGTCGACGATGATGGCTCCATCCACGCCATTTACTGTAACAGGGCTGCGATGATCGGTAATGGGTCGGTTTGAGGATGTGGCGCACGCACCCATGCGTGCCGTGTTCGCACTCTTCGGAACACAATCACGGCGTTCCCGACCCACTACCCGATGATCAATGTCCCCAATTTGGGCTGGATTGCGCTTCTATTACCGAGGCGTGGACTTACAGGCTCCTCGAGCCCGTGAAGGAAAACATCATATCGTGGCATGCGAAACAAAGGTCAAGGTCTCATCGTAAGCGCGGTAATTGCGGCCGGCCTTCTGCTGCGGACGGGGGGCGCCATTGCGCCTGGACCAAGCGATTCAAGCAACGCTGGGATCACTGCAACGCCAGCCGCCACGCCCGATTTGGGCGAAGGTCCCTGGATCGCCTCCTGCAAGTATTGGGCTGCCGTGAGCGAGCCGAGCCAGGTCTCATCGAGGAGACCCGCCGAAGTCCACAATACATTCGACATAAAGAACAGCGGGATCGATTTCCATGTGAATCTGCAAGGAACCAGCAGCGAACAGGAATCGGAATGCGGCGCCGAAACAAAGAAGCGTTGGGGATTTCCGCACGGTGGTCCGGTTAACGTCACGGCGATTATTGCGACGGTTCCGGATCCGGTGCATAGTCATTTAGCGTTGATGTTCGACCGGACAATCAGCGCCATTCTTCAGGCTGCCGCTGACAACGGCTACGTGAGCAGTTACTATTGGCTTCCCTGGAAGACCCGCAATAGTGGGGGCAGAACTGGTGAATCGTTGGGCGAGGTTGAGCCAAATCATGACGCGGCTCGGGAACGGCTGCCAGGCTTGGTGGTCCTGAAGCATGTACCGGAACAGCCGGAGGGCGCGTTAGAGGACAGTTTCTACAAAGTTGTTTATCTCTTCCTGGTGGCGGAAACTCCAACCCGAGGCCTGGACAGTTCTCAGCTGAAGAACGCCCTCCTGCTCGAAACCGAGCTGGAGTCCGCTCTGGAAGGAACGGGGACATTTCAAAGAGGCGCCGGCCGCGTTGCCATTGTGGGTCCTATGTACTCTGGATCCGCCGCATCGTTGAGTGCGGGCATTGACGCCGCCAGGTCGAAGAATCCGAGCCTGCCCAGCTTTGAGGTGTCGGGAACGACCTCCACCCAGAGAGCGGCCGAGGAACTTCAGAAGGATGGCTTCGCATCCTTTGGGGACCATACCGGCTATGAGATGGATACATTATTCCGTGATTTTGGCGATTCCGGCTATGACCTCAAACGGGTAGTGTTACTGATTGAGGACAGCACCACGTATGGCAGCCTGGCGTCGTCATTAGCGTTGTCAAAAAAAGCACGGTGGAAAATAAGCGATGTGCAGGTGATCCGCTTCCCGCGAGACATTTCCTTGCTGCGCAATGCCCAGGTGGCGGGCCAGCGCTCGAATAATGACGCGCCGGCAGACAACTCGGCCCCCAACCCTTTTCTGCGCATGACGCTAAAGGATTCTGGCGAGCAAGACAATGTTCCTAAATTCTCCACCGAGCATACGCCTGTCTCTCTGGAGGCGGAGCTGACCACCATTGGCCGGCTGCTTCACCGGAATCGATCTCAATATATCGCCATGGTGGCCTCGAACCCGCTCGATCAAATCTTCCTGGCACAGTTCCTGCATCGCGCCTGTCCGGATGCGCGGTTGGTATTTTTCGGGGGAGACCTGCTGCTGGTGCGGGAAATCGAGAATGTGCCTTTCATCGGTTCAATAACGGTTTCGCCGTACTCCTTAATGGGGCTGGGACGCATTGGCCGTGCTTACCCGGATTCGTCGAGCCTGGCGGAATACAATGCCGCGAGTTACACTTTCTGGCACAACAAGCTCGGAAACGTGAAAGGGGGAAAACCGGAACTGGTTCTCCAGAGTTATCACAACCCGTTGGCGCCGGACGACGTTCAACAGCCACCCCTCTGGGCAACGGTTCTGGGAAGCGACGGCTACTACCCCCTTGCAATTATCAAGCCTTGCTCTAGCGACCAGGAACGATTTCTCGGCAGAATCGCCGGAGATGAGATCAAGAAGGCTTCCTGCGCAGCTCCCCCAATTACGCAACAGAAATCATTGAGCATGTTGAGTATCTACCCGTCCCTGCTCTGGGACGCGCTTTGCGTCTTGGTATGCCTCCTGTGCTTGTCCCATACGCTCATGCTGGTGGTAGCGTCCTACTGGTCGCTCTTCACGCGCGATTTGGCTATTGGAAATAACGATCAGCCGCCGCGGCGATCTACGTATGTGAATATCGCCTCGGCCGCGTTGGTGTCGATGGTGATCGCCGTATCGTTTCCCGCGATTTCGCTCGCGAGCAGGACTACTTTTAGCCCCGCGGGTAAGATTCTGGCGATCGTGGCATTGAGCCTTGCCGCTGTGGTCTTGATGGTCACGATTTGGAAAACGGGTAAGTTGATAGGTTGGCAAACGGCCGGCCAAGGCGCGACGCGGCTGTGGAGAGCATACGATCGGGGCTTGAAAAATGCCTATCCACTCCTGAATGCGCTGACCTTGACGGGTCTCGTCCTTTTCGCGCTGCGGTGGTGGGACCTATGCTCAACCGAGTCGGCCGGAGATCCAAAGAATCTGGCGCTCGTCGGCCTTGCGTTCAGCTTTCGCTCCATCCACCCGGCCAGTGGTGTCTCGCCGATTATACCGGTGCTGCTGTTGCTCCTAGGCTGGTACCTTTGGGCTTTCTTCCAAACCTGGCGTCTGCGTTTTTCCGACGACGGGCGGCCGCGGGTTCCAGTAAGTCTTGCCGGTGGACAATCACCGTTCTATGTATCGGACGATTGCCTGGACGGCCGAGGCCCCTTGCACGGGTCGTTGTACAGAGACATCAGCTGCCCGATGATTACCCGCGAGAACCTCTGCCGCTTCTGGACGTCTCAGGCGTGGCGTGGAAAATACGCTGCGGTCATGATCGATGTCGCGGTCATTGCCGTTTTCGCCGGCGCGGTGGTTTTGTACTCGCGATTCACCCCGATCGATAGCGTGGATCACTTTCTGTGGAAACCAGGGGCGCATCAATCCAGCCCCTTTGAGTTTCTTATTGCCGCCCTCGCGTTCCCGCTCCTCGCACTTTGCGTGACGGGATGGATTCGTCTGATTGTGGTCTGGAACTCCCTCAAGAATGATTTGCTGGAGCGGCTGGAGAACCAGCCTATCCGGTTCGCGTTCAGCCGCCTGAAGGTCATGGGATGGATGACCATGCTCCGGCACGGAGGAGTACAGGAACAGTGGAGGGACATGGCGCGATCCTTGGAATCAATGCGCCAAATACTTCATGAAGACAATGTTCGGGAGAGTATACCGGGGACCTCCCTGCTCGAACTCGACACCGTGAACAAACAAGCTATCGTGGAGATCCACGCACTCCGCGAGCGAATCGACCACCCGTCCTCAGCCGAAGGCGATGAGCAGGACTACCAATTTGTGACTAGGATTGAGGGCCAGTTTGCGGACTTCGCCCAGAAACTGTTGACAATGATTCTGATTCCATACTGGGGCGAGACGCGCGTGGGATTGGTGGCGAGCCAGGAGACCGACGAACTCCCTATCAAGGCCCGGCGCTCGGAGACACCCGTTGAGCACCCTTCTCTTCCCATGGAATTGCACGCCTGCGCCACAACAAATGAACCCGCGCGAATTTTGCTGGCTGAGGAATTCCTGGCGATTCGCTATATCTCGCTCATACGCGCCGTTCTGTCGAACATGCGTTACCTGATGATTTTCGTCTCGGCTTCTTTTGCGCTGGCCATGGTGGCCTGGAACTCTTATCCTTTACAGCCGCGTCAATTCGGCGATGGGCTATTCACGGGGGGCCTGCTTCTCCTTGGATCGGGGATGGTGTGGGTACTCGCGCAAATGTACCGCAATCCCATTCTTAGCCGGATCACTGATACCAAGGCAAACCAGTTGGGCTGGGATTTCTATCTGCGCATTGCCTCGTACGGGGCGGTGCCGGTACTGGCGTGGTTGACGTATCAGTTTCCCGATATCGGCAGCGTAATCTCTAAATTTCTACAACCGGTAGTGCCGGTGATCAAGTAATCAAAACTCAATGGCCGCCAGAACCTCCGACGGCCGTTTATCGAACGCCCGGCAGATGGCCAGCAGGCTTTCGATGCTGGGCAGGTTGGCGCCGCGTTCGATGGAGCTGATCTGCGAGATGCTGAGCTTGGTGGCGGCCGCCAGGTCTTTGAGGGACCAGTCCCGTTCCACGCGCAGCATTTTGATGTGGTGCCCCAGCCGCTCACGCAGCCGGTCCTGAGCGGTGCGGCCCAGTCCGAATTTTTCGATGGCATTGTGCAGCGTCTGGCGGAGCTGCGCCAGCGAAAACGGTTTGGAGATGTAATCGAACACCTTCATCTTGAAAGTGGCGCGCATATCTTCGAGCGACGGATAACCGGTGATGATGATCACGCACAACCCGGGATAAGCGGTCTGGAGTTGCTCCAGAACTTTGTCGCCCTTGAATTCGCCCATCTTCATGTCCAGCAGAACAATGTCCGGCAAGCGCTGCTCACAGCCCGAGAACAGCTCCTCGGGATGCACGAAAGTTCGAATGGAGTAGAGGCCGTCGTCCTTGAGCGCATCGTCCAGGTAGGTGCAGAAATCGGGATCGTCGTCAAGAATGGCGAGGTCCACCTGGCCGGCCAGGGTGGGCGGGTCGGGGCTTTGCTCGGAAGGAGTTTTCATGATCTTGCGTGGCTGCCCATTCTCCGCGCTTCCGCGGATGGCAGCGTTACCTCTATCGAAGCGCCACCCTGGGAACGATTTGCGGCGGAGATGGTACCGGCATGCTGGTGCACAATGCCTTCCGCGATGGTAAGCCCCAAGCCCGTTCCCTTGGCATCCAGGCGGCTGGATACGAAGGCCTCGAAGATCTCCGGCAGCACGTCCGAAGGAATGCCGGGCCCATCGTCTTCCACCGTGATCGAGATCCAGGATTGCGCGTTGCGATTCAAACGCCGGGCATTTACCACGATGCTGCCGGCGGGACGAATGGCATAGAGAGCATTGCGCAGCAGGTTGACGAACACTTGAATCAAGCGGTCGGCATTGCCGGTTACCACATCGCTCTCCGCCACGCCGTTCCGGAAGTTTGCTTGCGCGGCCTTTTCGTCGATAGCCACCAGGTTCCAGGCGTCGTCAATCAAATGCCGCAAGGGAACGGGTTCCAGATAGTGCTTGCGCACGCGGGCGAAGTCCACCAGGCTCTCGCTTATTTTGCGGATCCGCTGCGTAACCCGCAGCATGCGCGCCAGCCGTTCCAGCGCCGCTGCATCGCGCGTGGTTTCGGTCAACTTTTCGATGGAGCCTTGCAAAACGGCGAGTGGCGTGTTCAGCTCATGCGCCACGCTGGCGCTCATTAGCCCCAGGCTGACCAGGCGATCCTGCGCCTCCAGCTTTCGTAACGCTTCTTCCAGCTCTTCTTCGCGCTTGCGAAGATCGAGGATGGTGGCGTTGCGCGAGCGCATGATCTGCCCGATTTCGTCGGCTGGAATCATGTTTTCGTCGATCAGCTCATGCCCGCGATCGCCATGCTGGGTGGCTTGATCGGCATTCAACATGAGCCGCAGCGGCCGATACACGTACAAAGGCATGATGGTGGTTTCGAGCACCAGCACAGCCAACAAATAAATGGCTCCCAGCACGACGAACAGGTTGGTCTTGGCTTGGTCCGGCAGATAGGAGTACAGCGCAAAATAAACGCCCAGCGCCAGGATTGCAAAGAACACGTTATGCAACACCATCAGCTTGGGACGCACCTTCAGATCGCCGAACAGGCGGCCGACACGCTTCTGAGCCGTGGCTCGCGCAGGCACCCCAATGGAATTTATTTCAGTCAAGGGGATCTCGCTCCTAATTTATAATACGGCGCTGGAGCCGGCCGCCGCGAAACGGATGATCCGCTTTTGAAATCTATAAAGTGGCACCCCAAGCGCTGGGATGCGAAGTAAGGTGCTAGCGGAAGGGAGTGTCCGGTCTTCGTGCCAACCTGACCGGGCGCTGCCTTCGCGCATAGAGAACGCCGGTTGGCAGGCGGAAGCGGAAGCGCCTGCCCCACTGGGGCCAACGTGGGGCAGGCGCTTCCGCCTGCCAACCGGTGCTTTTACTGGTACGCCACCGTTTTCGCGGAGGTCACTGACGACGATGCGTACCCAACATTTATCCCCGTCGCATCGAACTGGATGGGCAGCGAAGAAGCCCCCACCGAGAGCGAACCGGCGTCAATGAAAATACCCGGCGCAACCGTGATCGCCGTGCTGACTGGTAAAGTCAGCAGAACCGCGGGCGGGATGGTAAACTGACCGGCGCTGTCCGGAGCGATACAAGTGAAGAACGCGCCTACCGCAGCGCCGGCGCTGCCATCGGTATTGAAGGTTATCACTAGGGAATCGCCCGAAATCATGACGATGCCGTTTGGATCACCGCCAGTCCAGGTCACCAGCTGACCATTGGCGCGGACCACCGGCCCCACGCTGTTGATATTGGTCCAGGTGAGCGTCGGCGGCAGCGTGAGACTAAACTTGAAGCCTTTTACGTCGGCGCCGCCGGATCCATTATCGATGGAATATGTTCCGGGATCCAGATAGAGCGGCAGAATATTCGCCCCCTCCCCGCCGCCCAGCGTGGCGGAATAGGAACCTTTGGCGTCGGAGTCCGGCTGTAATTGCTTGGCGCCATTCGGACCGTTTACGTTGATGAGTTTCCCCGCGTCCAGGCCGATTGGCTTGGTCGGGTCCACAATTATGGGGGACTGTCCGCTGAACACAAACACGCTGCAGGCTCCGATGGTGTAGGTCTGGAAGATGTTCTCCGCTACGCTGAATTGCTGCGGCGTGTACTTCACAAAGCTTGCCGATCCGCTATCGGTTGTGGTTACGGTAGGCGATCCGGTTCCAAACGGAGGCGGCAGAGCAGGTGAGTTGTCGGTTCTCCGGCTCAGACCCACAAAGCCGAAGCTGCCTCCTTTGTCCAGGAAGCTCAATAACTGAGTGGAACTTGGACCTGTTACGTCGGAGCAGACACGGTTCGCGTTCGGAGCGGCGATGGAAGTGGTCACCCAATTACTCACGATATCGTGGTCGCCATCAATTTCCACGGCGATCGGAACATGGCAGCCAGTGACGCCGGAGGGAACCTCGGCGGCAATCTGATCAACGCCGGCGCAGCAGCCGGACCGTCCTTGATAGGTGATTTTGGCCTGCTCGCCACCCACGTAGACCTTGGCGTGGATATTGGGCAGGTTGCCCGGCAGCGGACCATCCTGTTCCTTGCCGGTGACGGCGCCGAGACCGCTACCCCAGATAATAATCACGTCGCCGGCTTGAGCCGCTTCGTTCTGAGTGATGAGCTTGTAAGTGGAATTATCGATGATTCCCGGTCCCGCGCCGCTCTGGTTTACGCTATTGATCCCAAAGCTGTGATCCACCACTTGAAATGCCGCGGCCGCGCTGGTCCCGCTTGAGGTCGTTACGGTTAATGTGGCTGAGCCGGTGGGCGTAGTGGACGGAAGCAAAGCATTAATCTGGCCCCCGCTGACGAACAGTGGAATAGCGTTAACCACAGTTGCGCCTGAAGTAATCTGCACCGACACGCCTCCGAGCATGTCCTGCAATGGGAAGGCAAGCCCTGGGCTATTGGCTGGCCCTAAGCCAGTCCCGAATATGGAGAAGATGGAACCTTGGGCGATGCCGGCATTCGGCAATCCAACAGGAACCAAGCTGTCCGCGTTCACGATGCCGCCTGGGAACACAGTGGGCTGCGCCACCAGCGAAGCCCCGGTCCCAATTGCGACCAGCGTCAGGAACATGATTTTTTTCATATAGTTATCCCCCACAATTCTGTGGCACCACGTCCTTGACTGTCCGGACTGTGCCCCGAAATAAACGCGAGAAACTTGGCCCGATCGGATCATTTGGCTTCGTTTTTCTGGCGAGCCGGAGGATAGCTATACTTGGAACGAACGCGGATTCGTCCAAGTGAATGAGTCTCAAACCCAGAACGTAACCAGGCTGCTGGCGGAATGGAGCAAAGGCGACCGGGCAGCTTTGGAGACGCTGATGCCGCTGGTCTATGGCGAGCTGCGCCGCGTGGCCGGCCGCTATCTGAGCCAGGAAAAACAAGGCCACACGTTATCGCCCACGGCATTGGTTCACGAGGCCTACCTGCGGCTGGTCACTCAAAAAGTTCCCTGGCAGAGCCGGGCGCACTTCTTCAGCGTGGCCGCCCAAATGATGCGCCGCATTCTGGTGGATCACGCTAGAAGCCACCACTACGCCAAACGCGGCGGCGGCGCAATGACGCTGGAATTGACCGAGGCTGCGGCTACGCCCGAGCGTCGCGAAATCGATTTGCTGGCGCTGGACGACGCCCTGCACAGCTTGGCGAAACTCGATGAACGGCAAAGCCGCATGGTGGAGCTGCGCTTCTTCGCCGGCTTGTCCATTGAGGAGACATCGGAAGTGCTGGGGGTGTCGGCGCCCACCGTTAAGCGCGAGTGGGCCTCCGCGCGAGCCTGGTTATTCCGCGAGATCAGCAGAGGATCCGTTGACGGCTGAGGAGTGGGTAAAGGTCCGGGGAATCCTGGAGCGGGCGCTCGAAATCGCACCCGATGGCCGCGCCGCATTCCTGGAATTGGCCTGCTCAGGAGACGCCGCGCTACGCCAGGAAGTGGATTCGCTAATTGCCTCCCATGAAAACGCCAGAACGGATTTTCTTGAACCCAGCGCGTTTGAGCCTTCCGTAGCCGGTGCTTCCCCGCCGGCTGAGTCGCTCGCCGGAAAACGGATCGGCGCTTATCAGATTGTGGAAGAGATCGCGGAGGGCGGCATGGGCAGCGTATATCTAGCCATACGCGCCGACGATCAGTACCGCAAACAAGTGGCCATCAAGTTAGTACGCGGCGGGTTGGGTGACGCTTTTCGCCGGCAGCGTTTCCGGGCGGAGCGGCAGATTCTGGCCAATCTCGATCATCCCAACATCGCGCGCCTGCTGGACGGAGGCGCGCTCGAAGATGGCCAGCCTTACGTGGTGATGGAGTACGTTCGGGGCCAGCCGATCGACCAGTTTTGCGATTCCCGTGGATTGTCCGTCTCCCAGCGCCTGCGATTGTTCCGAACCGTCTGTTCCGCGGTGGCGTATGCGCATCAACACCTGGTGATTCATCGCGACCTCAAGCCCGCCAACATTCTGGTAACGGAATCGGGTGAACCGAAACTGCTGGATTTTGGGATTGCGAAGATTCTGGACGCGGATGCCGCCGCGGCAACGGGAGATGCCACCCTAACGGTGCTGCGGCCGATGACGCCGGAGTACGCCAGTCCCGAGCAGGTGCGCGGCGAACCGATGACCACCGCCAGCGACGTTTATTCGTTGGGCGTGGTGCTCTATGGGCTGCTAACCGGGCAGCGGCCGTATCCGGGAACCAGCCGGGTGCCGCACGAGATCGCGCAGGCGGTGTGCGACGCGCAGCCGGAAAGACCCAGCGCGGCCATCGATCGCGTGGATGCCCCGGCGAATCCGCCGCAGGGAACCAGGGAGAAGCTGCGCCGCCGCCTGCGCGGAGACGTGGACAATATAGTGTTAAAGGCTCTGCGAAAAGAGCCGGAACGCCGCTATGCGTCCGTGGAACAATTTTCCGAGGATATCCGGCGGCACCTGAAGGGTCTGCCGGTGATTGCCCGTCCGGATACGTTCTGGTACCGGGGCGGAAAGTTCGTGAACCGGCACAAGGCGGCCGTCCTGACAGCGTCTTTAGCAGTAGCCGCGCTGGTGGCGGGCCTGATTATCACGCTACGGCAGACCTACGTGGCCCGCGCCGAGCGCGCCCGCGCCGAACAGCGCTTCAACGATGTCCGGGCGCTGGCCAACTCGCTGTTGTTTGAAGTGCACGACGCGATTCAAAACCTGCCGGGTTCCACAGCCGCGCGAAAACTGATTGTAGACCGCGCCCTCGGATATCTGGACACGCTGGCCGCCGAAGCCAAGGGCAATCTCTCCTTGCAGCGCGAGCTGGCGGCCGCTTACCAAAAGGTGGGCGATGTGCAAGGAGGTTTTCGAGAGGCGAATCTCGGCGATACCGCCGGAGCGCTGGCCAGTTACCGCAAGTCGCTGGGGATTTTGGAAGCAGTGACCGCAGCCGATCCCTCGAACGTGGAGGCCCAGCGGGAATTGATCCGCGCTCATGGCAAGCTAGGCGATATATTGACTCTTGCGGGCGACCGTGCGGGTGCCATCCAGCAATCCCGGCAATTGGTGGCCATCGCGGAACGCCTTTCCGCCGCCGATCCGGCGAATCAAGCGGAGCGGCGCAATCTGGCCCTGGCTTATCTGGATTACGGGTCGAAAAGAGCGGACAAAGAACAATGGCGGGCGGCGCTGCAGGATTGTCAAAAGGCGCTGCCGCTGCTCGAATCCGTGGTGGCCGCGGGCGACAAGAAGTCCCGCCGTCTGCTGGCGCTGGCGTATAGCCGAAACGGCGATCTGCTGTCGCGGTTCGCCCAGCAGCACGCGGAGTCCGTAGCCATGCATCAGAAAGCGATTGATCTGGCGCAATCCATGTTGCTCGAAGATCCCGACAACGTCGATCTGCGGCGAATCGAAGCCTGGGAGATACTGCTTACCGGCGACGAGCTTGGAGTGCAAGGGGATGCCGCGGCCGCGCTCGAAAAGTACCGCGCCACGCTGAAACAATTGCAAGCGCTCTCGGCGGCCGATGTGAACGACGTGCAGGTGCAGATCCTGATTGCCATCGCCACCGGGCGCATCGGCAGCGCCTTCCTGCAGCAGGGAAATGCTACAGCGGCGCTGCTGGAACTGGAGAGTTCACTGGCCCAAGGCCGCCGCTTCGCCAGGCCGGGCGTACCCAACTCGGACCTTGCGTGGACCATGGCTTTGGATCAATTCCAGACCGGCCAGGCGCACGCGCTGCTGGGTTCGGACGCGAGACTTTCCGCGAACGCTCGACGGGAAAATTGGCAGCAGGCGCTTGTGAGCTATCAGAAGAGCATCCCCGAACTTACCGCGGCCGCCAACGGGGTCTTTCAGGAAATGGCGCAAGCGGCGTTCGAGGAAGCGCGGAGCGGCGTGGCGCGGTGCGAGCGGGAGTTGAATAAATTGTCGGCCAGCAGGCGGTGAGCGGCGGGCTTTGCCCCAAATCCCGCCTCGTCTGTGGCGTTGATAACTCCGCCCGGTGGAGCGTTCAAGGTGGATAGCGCCCCATTTTCGGACACCCCGCTCCGGAAACGATAACTGATTCGGCTGCAGTGTTGAGCAGAATCAGACACTTAAAGTCGGAAGCCCAATTGCCTTAAAGGAGGAACTCTATGCGCGGCATCCTCGAAGACCTCCCTTACGCAGCCGGTGTCCTCCGTAGAACCCCGGCCTGGACAGCGGTTGCAGTGCTCACCTTGGCGCTCGGTATTGCCGCCACCACCACAGTCTTTGGCTGGATCGATGGGATGGTCCTACACCCGTTCCGCGGCGCCACGGACGACGGACAACTCGCGGTCCTGGAATCCGTCTACGCTAGTGGCATCCAGGCTCCGAGCGTTTCCTATGCCGACTGCCGGGACTTCGAGGACAGCCTCCGAAGTATCTCCGGATTGCTGCTGAACCAACATGTTCCCGCCTCAATCGGCGATGGAGAGAACGCCTATTCCGCGTGGTTCGAAGTGGTCTCCGGAAACTACTTCGACGTCCTGGGCGTAAAGCCATCCCTGGGCCGCACGTTCACTCGCGACGAATATGGCGACAGGGCCAAAGCGTTAACGGCGGTCATCAGCTACCGGCTGTGGCAGGAGTATTTCCGGGGTGACCCATCCATTCTCGGCCGCGCCGTACGCATTAACCGGCACCAGGTCACCATCGTCGGCGTGGCGCCTCCGGAATTTCACGGCGATTTTCCGGGAATTGCGCTGGATGGCTGGATACCAGCGTCACTGACCGGCGAAAGCCAGCGCGATGCGCGGAACTTCCAGGCCATCGTCAGGCTCAAACCCGGCGTCAGCATCTCCCAGGCAAACGCCGAGGTGGCGACGGTTGCCGCGCGCCTTGCACGCGCCTTTCCGAAAACCAATCAGGGAATCAGCGCCCGGATCGTACCGATCTGGAAGGCGCAGGATGGGGCGTCAGGCATTTTGGCGCCGCCCATGGCCATCCTGGGTGCGGCCTGCGGACTCGTTCTACTGATTGCGTGCGCTAATGTTACCAATCTTCTGCTGGCTCGTTCCGCATCCCGGCGCAGGGAGTTCGGCATCCGCGCCGCCCTGGGCGCGGGTCCGGGCCGGTTGAGCCGCCAGTTGGTGACCGAAAGCCTGCTTCTGGCGGCTCTGGCGACGCTTGCGGGGCTGCCTCTTGCTCTGTGGTTTCAGGACCTCCCCGTAAAACTCGTGCCGGCTACTGGAATACCGGTGTACTTCAACGCCCACCCCAGCGTTCGGGTATTCCTTTTTGCCGCCCTGATCTGCCTGGCTTCCGCCCTGATCTCCGGTCTTCCGCCCGCGTTTCAGTCGGTGCGGCGCAGTGTAGTGGATGCACTGAAGCAGGGAGGAAGAGGCGATACACAGAGCGGGCACTCGCGACGCATCTCCGGGCTACTGGTGGTAGCCGAAGTGGGCCTGGCGTTTGCGGCTCTGGTGACGCTCGGATTGTTTCTCAGGAGCCTCTCCGGATTGGAGAACACTCCGGCTGGTTTCGATCACCGCAACGTGACGGTGAGCCGTCTGTTTTTGACCACGAATGACTATACTCCCGCTGAGGAGCAGCAGTTCTCGCGGCGACTCCGCGAGCGCCTGCTCGCCGCGCCAGGGGTGACGGGGGCTGCTTATTCAGACTCGATTCCCCTCGGTTTCGGGCTGGGGAAATGGTCCGAGGTTATGGTCGAAGGGTACGCGTCGAGGCCCGGCGAGAACCTGGACGTGCATCATGCCTCGGTGTCGCCCGGCTACTTCGACCTGCTGAGGATACCGCTTCTCGCCGGACGCGATTTCAGGCCTGATGACCACGAAAACGTACTTCGCGTCATGATCGTCAACGAATCCTTCGCGCGACGCTTTTTCGACGGCCGCGACCCGGTGGGGCACCGGGTGCGGAGGTATGGCCAACCGTTCACGATTGTGGGAATGGTGAAGGACAGCAAGTATTCCAGCCTGTCCGAAGCGCCGCAACCCTACTTTTACATGTCCTTTGACCAAGTACACCACGGCAGTGGCGAAAACGGGGTGGCCCTCTATGCCCGGACCGACGGCGATGCGCGCGGTTTCGTCCCCGTACTCCGCCGCGAGATGTTGGCCATCGATCCAAACTCGGCCGGCCTGACGGCGATGCCGCTGTCGGAGTACATCTCGGCTGCCTGGTTCGGGCCGCGGCTCGCCTCGTTGTTCCTCGGAGTGCTCGGCGTCATTTCCATGCTGCTCGCCGGAGTAGGTCTTTACGGAGTTATGGCTTACTCGGTGAGCCAGCGGACCCGGGAAATCGGTATCCGCATGGCGCTGGGGGCGCGGCAGGAAGGCGTGCTCCGGATGGTTATGAGACAAGGTTTGTTGCTGGCTTTATTGGGGATCGCCGCAGGGCTCGCCATTTCCCTGGCAGCGACCCCGCAGCTCGCGCCTTTGCTGTACCGTGTCAGTCCGACGGACCCTGTAAGCATAGCGGGAGCAGCGTTGTTCCTGATTGCGGTTGCCGTACTCGCGAGCCTGTTCCCAGCGCTCGGAGCCACCAGGGTTGACCCGATTGTCGCGCTCCGTCAGGAGTGACTGGCCCAGTGGTCGTGGCAGGTGTCAGGTGTGTTCGCGGGTTGGTGTGCACCAGGTCGTGCAACGGACAAACCGTATATACATGCGGTCCGAGTGCATATCCGCAAAGGTTGCCGAGACGCCAGCCGACTTCGCAGTAGTAATCCGGTGACGCTTCCTCGAACCCCGTTTCCGGACCGCGAGTGGCACAAGTCACCATAGCCGACTATACGGGCACGTGAATCCTTAACTTCTTCCGATAAGGTCGGCTCTAAACACGCGTCACCCAGATCCGAGCTTTCTAGTCGGAGCGCTCCGGGCCGAAGCGTGCTTCTGACGCTCAAGTGGGGCCAATACCGCCCGGTTCAACCGCGTGACGGACCGGGTGAGGATTTCTCACCCTTAGCCGGATCTCACTTTTTCTTCCACTCAACGGCTTTCGCCGGCTTGCCCCACGCCTGATAGAGCTGCACAATCCATTCGCGGGCGCGATCCAGGTGGTACCAGTTCGGGACCTCTATTTTATCCTTGCGTGCCACCATCCCCTGATAGCCTTCCAGCAGCAGCGGCTCGGCATCGGCATATTTCTTCTGTCCGGCCAGGCTCGCGCCCAGCAGTGTCTCGGCCCGGAATCCCTGCCAATCATCCGGCTGCTTCTTGCGATTAAACTCCATGGCCTCGCGCGCCAGCGGCTCGCTCTGGGCGAACTTACCCTGCGATACATAGGCCAGCGCCAGATCGGCCGCCGATGCCATCGTATCCGGGTGCTCCGGGCCCAACGCGTGCCGTCGCCCCGCCAGAGCCTGCGCGGCATAAGTCTCGGCCAAAGCGTATTTCCCCTGGTGTTGGTACATGGATGCAAAATCCGAAAGCGTGTAAAGAGTGTTTGGGTGCTCGGGACCTAACACGCGGTGCATCATCTCCAGGGTCTGGCTGTACAGGGCCTCGGCCTGCGCGTACTTGCCCTGGTAGCCGTAGGCTTCGGCCAGATTGACCATGGACGCCAGCGTGTCGGGATGCTCCGGGCCTAACACACGGCGATCTATCTCCAGGGTCTGGCTGTAGAGCGCCTCGGCTTGCGCGTACTTGCCCTGGGAGTAGTAGTCGCCGGCCAGACTGGCCATGGTAGTCAGCGTGCTGGGATGCTCCGGGCCTAACACCCGGCGCTCGATCTCCGCGGTCTGGCTGTCGAGCGCCTCGGCCTGCGCATACTTGCCCTGGAAGTAGTAGGCGACGGCCAGATTGTTCATGGTAGCCAGCGTGCCGGGATGCTCCGGGCCTAACACCCGGCGCCGGATGTCCAGGGTCTGGCTGTCGAGCGCCTCGGCTTGCGCGTACTTGCCCTGTGCGCCGTAGACGTCGGCCAGATTGTGCATGGATCCCAGCGTGTCGGGATGCTCCGGGCCTAACACGCGCCGCCGGATCTCCAGGGTCTGGCTGTCGAGCGCCTCGGCCTGCGGATACTTTCCCTGGTAGTAGTAGTCGCTGGCCAGATTGTTCATGGTACTCAGCGTGTCGGGATGCTCCGGACCCAGCACCCGCCGCTCGATCTCCAGGGCCCGGCCGAGAAGCGTCTCAGCCTCGGCATATTTGCCTTGAAGCTCGGCAGTTCTTCCAAGGCGGCTCATGGTTTTGAGAGTTTTCGGATTCTCCGCCCCCAGCAACCGCCGGCGCAACTCCATCGCCCGCTCCAAATGCTTGCGTGCCTCCGGGTAGAGCCCGAGGTCGATGTACGTCTGCCCCATGGTGTCTCGAATGGACGCCTCTACCTCCGGTTGCCGGTCGAACTTTCCAGTGATGCGCTGGGCGGCACGGTCCAACGCCGTCCGCACCTTCAGGTCGGGATCGGGCTTGGCGCTCGGCCCGGCCTGTTTCGAAGCGCTGGCCTGCGCCAGCACGTCATTCTGCAGAAAATCGTTGACCGCCTGCGCGACCGCGGCTTCTTTGTTCGCGCGGATGCTTTGCCGGATGCTGATCACGGCGGCGGCGATCAGTACCAGGGCGAAGGCGCAGGCCGTGACCAGGGCCACGCGATAACGGCGGGCGAACTTGCTCGCGCGATAAGCCACGGACGGCGGGACCGCCAGCACCGGCTCGTTGTTCAGATATCGAGCAATGTCCAGCGCGAAATCGGACGGCGAACCGTAGCGGCGGGCTCTATCTTTTTCCAGAGCTTTCAGCGCGATCGAGTCCAGCTCGCCGCGCATCTGCTTGATCAGTGCCGGCGGCTCGGTATGGCGCTTGCGTGCCAGATCGGTCGACGTAGCAGGGTCCTGCGCGCGAAACTTGGTGCTCAGCTTCGGCGGATCGTCTTCGCGCAGACGGCGCAGGAATTCCTCGAAGGCCACTTTGCGCAGATCGATCGGGTGAACGCCCGCCAGCAGCTCATAAAAGATGATGCCGAGCGAATAAACATCCGTTCGCGTATCGATATCTTCGCCTGAGGAAAGCGCCTGCTCCGGACTCATATACTCCGGAGTGCCGATCATCGCTCCCACGCGCGTAAACATGGTATCCGCGGTCAGCTTTTGCGTGAGCGCCTTGGCCACGCCGAAATCGATAATCTTCGGCGCCGGATGGCCATCCACTGCGGTGACCAGAATGTTGGATGGTTTCAAATCGCGATGGATGATCGCTTTCTGGTGCGCATGCTGCACTCCTTCGCAGACGTGCATGAACAGTTCCAACCTGTCACGCGTGCTGAGCCGATGATTGTCGCAGTAGGTCGTGATCGGAACGCCCGCCACGTACTCCATCACGAAGTACGGCGCGCCCTGGGGCGTGGAGCCTGCGTCCAGCACCTTGGCGATAGCCGGATGATCCATCAGGGCCAAGGCCTGCCGCTCGGACTCAAACCGCGCCACCACTTCACGCGTGTCCATGCCTGCTTTGATCAGCTTCAGCGCCACGCGCCTGCGCACCGGTTCTTTCTGCTCGGCCAGCCACACTTCGCCCATGCCGCCTTCGCCGATCTTCTGCAGCAGGTGATAGCGGCCGATTACTGCGCCCGAATCCGTCTGCGATGAGCCGATGGTACGAGTGAAAGCTGCTTCCAGGTTGTCAGCGTTCGCTGGGAATTCCTCGCTCGGCATTTGAAGTAATTATGACTCAGTTAGCGAGGGCAGATAGCTCTACAGTTCGTTTGGTCGGCTGGCATGAGGTTGCCTCACGGCCCGAAAGACAATGCTATGGGAACTTTTGACAGGCACTTGGACGGGAAACGCCCAAACCGCTGACCTGCGACGACGGCTAATCCCCGCTGACCGCCTCCGGCTGCTCGGCGAACTCCTGATCCTTGTACTGAAGCTGATAGAGCGTCCAATAAATTCCCCGCAGTGCCAGAAGCTCCTGATGCGTGCCCATTTCACGCAGCTTGCCTTTGTGCATCACCAGGATTCTATCGGCGCGCTGGATGGTGGAGAGCCGATGCGCGATCACGATGGAGGTGCGGCCTTCCACCAGTCGAGCCAGCGCGTCGCGAATGCGCAATTCGGTTTCGGTATCGACGCTCGAGGTGGCTTCATCCAAAATCAGATAGCGCGGACGGTGGGCCAGCGCTCTGGCGAAACTGATAAGCTGCTTCTGGCCGGTGGAGAATCCGGCGCCGCGCTCGCGCACCGGCTGTTCGAAACCCTCCGGTAAGGTCTGGACGAAATCGAGCAGATTCACGCGCTCGGCGGATTCGGAAAGCTGAGCGTCGGAGATTCCCGGCGTGCCTAAGCGAATGTTCTCGGCGATGGTTCCCGTGAAAAGATGCGGATCTTGCAACACCACCCCGAAGTTGCGCCGCAGCTGTTCCAGATCGAATTCGCGGATATCGGTTCCACCGATGCGGATGCTGCCGCGCTGCACCTCATAGAAGCGCAGCAGCAGGCTGGTGAGCGTGGTTTTGCCCGCGCCGGTGTGGCCCACCACGGCGACAGTTTCGCCCGGCTCAATGCGGAAGCTCACGTCGGCCAGCACCCAATCTTCATCTTTGTAGGCAAACCAGACATGGTCGAATTCAATGGCCGCTGCTTTCGGCGGAAACGGCTTGGCGCGCGCCGCGGATTCAATCTGCACCGGAGTATCCAGCAATTTGAACACGCGCTCGGAAGCGGCCATGGCCGATTGCAAAATGTTGTACTTCTCGCTCAAATCCTGAATGGGCCGGAAGAACCGCAGGCCGTATTGAAAAAAAGCCACCAGCACGCCGAGACTCAGGGCGCCGCTGCGAATGCGGAAGCCTCCGTAAGCCAGCAGCAGGGCCAGCGCCAGCATTCCCAGAAACTCGATCACGGGATAAAACCAGCCGTACGCGGTGATGGCGTCCTTGTACGCTTCCATATGATCGCGATTGATTTGGTTAAACTCTTCGCGGCTTTTCTCTTCACGGTTGAAAAGCTGCAACACGGCGATGCCGTTGACGTGCTCCTGAAGATACGAATTAATTCTGGCGATGGCCACGCGAATGCGGCGGTAACTCTGTTGCACGCTGCTCCGAAAGCGGATGGTGACCAAAACCACGAACGGCATCACCGCCAGCAGCAGGCCGGTCATTCCCGGGCTAAGCTCGAGCATCACCGCGACAACAAACAGCAGCATTAACAGATCGCCCAAAATCATGAGCAGTCCGGAAGCGAACAGCTCATTGAGCGCGTCCACGTCGGTAGTGAGGCGCGTGACCAGGCGTCCCACCGGATTGCGGTCGTAAAAAGCGATATCCAGACGTTGCAGATGCGCCATCAGCTGGCGGCGGAGATCGAACATGGCTTTCTGCCCCACCCACTGCATCAGATATTGCTCGCCGAAGTCGCAGATCAAAGCGGCACAGATTGACAGCAGGTAGATGAACGAAATCTGCGCCACGCCGGTCCAGGGATTGCTCGAAAGGTAAGGGTCGAGGATGGTTCGCGTGGGCCGGCCCGAAGGCTCCAAATAACGGTCGATGGCCAGTTTGGTGAGCAGCGGCCCAACTACCTGCAGCGCTGCGTTGACCAGCAAGAATAGCAACGCGATGAAGACTTCAAATTTGTACGGCCGGATGTAAGCAAGCAGGCGCCGCATGAGACGCCCATCGTAGGCTTTTCCTAAGACCTCTTCTTCCACTTTCTTTCAGTTTACCTTGCGGGGTAGCCGACTCCGGTTGGCAGGCGGAAGCGCCTGCCCCACTGGGGCCAACGTGGGGCAGGCGCTTCCGCCTGCCAACCGAATTTGCCACATGGCCTCTTCATGACCTTTGGTGGGCCGCAGTCCCTCACGGTCGTGCCTTCAGCCGATTTAAGAACCGGTGAGCACTCGGAGGAAGATGCTCACCGGCCGGCAACTGAGCTGCTTTCGCGGATCAAAGTTGCCTAACTCAAAGGCGTTCCGCGGAGGAGAGGGGGAAATCCTAGTTACTCATTCCATAAGACGCACGGAGCCGGGCAAAGGTTGCATCCCCCTCCAGGAAACGGGCTCAACCCTTCCTACTACAAACAGATACATCGCCGCGCTGAACACCAGATTGACGCACACCCAGACAAAGGCGAAGAAGAAGGAACCGGTTCTTTCAACAATGAATCCGGTCACCACCGGGGCGGCGATGCCGGCCAGGTTCCCAGCGCAGTTCTGGATGCCGGTCCATTTACCCGCGGCCAACGCTCCCGCCAGGGTTTGCGTGATGGCCCAGAGGTTGCCGCTATACAATCCGTATATGAACGCGGCCAGAATCAACAGCGACATGGCCACCAACTGATCCGCCGCCATCACCGCCGGCAGCAGAAAAATGGCGCATCCGGTGAGCCCGCCTACCACAAATGTTTTGCGGACCAGAGTGGGGCTGGCTCCGCGCCGGATCCAGGCATCGGAGAGAAAGCCTCCCACGGTGGCGCCGGCCGCGGTAGCACAAAAAGGAAGCCAGCCCGTGAGCGCCATCAGGCGAGTGGAGTAGTGGCGTTCCATCAGCAAATATTGCGGCAGCCAGGTCAGCATGAAATACCACGCGTAGTTGGCGCCGAACAAACCGAGCAGCGTGCCCCACGCGTCTTTTTTCCGGAGGATGTCCAAAAATCCAGGCCCATCATAGCGGACGCGCATGCTGGAAACGGAGCCGATCTTGGGGGCCGCGATGAACCAGGGCACCAGCCACAGCAAGCTGGCTACCCCAATCGACAGAAACACCATGCGCCAGCCGTAACGGACCAGGATCAGCCCGCCCAGAATCATGCCGGCCGCCGGGCCCAGCTTGCAGCCGACATCGATCAGGCCATTGGCGATTCCGCGCTGGCGCTCCGGAAAACCTGCGGCAATGATTTTCGAATAGGAAGGGTAAGCAACCGATTCGCCGATTCCCAACAGCAGCCTTAGAATGAACAACGCGGCAAAACCTTTGGCTAGGCCCGTCAGCGCCGTAGCCGTCGACCAGACGGCGAAGCCAGCCGCAAAAACCAGCAGGACATTATAGCGATCGATCAGCCAGCCGGAGATGAGTTGGAAACCGGCATAGGTCCAGAAGAACGCGGAGAGCAGGTATCCCAGTTCGTGAGGTTTGAGGTCCAGCTCCTTGCTCAGCGCCACGCCGGTGACGGAAAGGATGCCGCGGTCGACGTAATTTATGGCCACCGAGAAAACCAGGAGGATCAGGACCAGCCATTCCAGGCGTGTAACCACTCGGAGGGGCGCGGCGGTGCTGATGGCCACCCGATGAGTCTAACACTTGTTCGATCTTGTCGGAGTTGAATCTGGCCAGCCGGCTATCGTCTTTGCGACCATGCTTTGTTCTGTCTCAAAACAACTCCACGCCGTCAATGTCGTTGTTGACGGTGGACGGTTCTGGTTTAGCACCGCCGCGCTCCGCGTCCATGGTGTAGCGGGCTTCCAGCCGTGCGCCGACCTGCTTGCGCCGCGCCTCGCCCAGCACCGGCGTCTCCCGCGACAAATATTCCAGCGGCAGGTGCACCGTTTTGCGCATTTCCGCCAGTTCGTCGGCCACGTGAGAAAGCCGCTGGCCTACGCTGTCCTGGAACTGCAGCGCAACAACGGACCGCGAGATCTCTTCGGCTAGCTGCCGGCTTCCGGCTGCCGACGCCGCCAGCGTGGCCTCCATCTCACCGTGCGTGCGGGTAAGCTCTTCGAGCGCCGCTTCGAGCTCGGTGCGGCTGGCCTGGAGGGTATCCACGCTCATGCGCGCCATCTCCTCCATGCTGCCGGAAGCGGCCGCCACTTTCGCCCGCAATTGCTTCATCTCCTCCACTACCTTGCCGGTAATCTGTTCGGATCGCAGCGCCTGCGCCGCGATCTCATCCGCCACCACGCCGAACGCGCCGCCCCGATCGCCGAAATGCGCCGCTTCCACCTTGGCATTCAGGGCCACCAGCTTGCTTCCAAACGAAATCCTGTCGATCTCCGACAAGGCCTTGACGATGACACCCGCGGTGCTCTCCATCTCCTGCATGTGGCCCAGCACCTGCGCCGATACCTGCTGGCCGCGTTCGATCTGTTGCTGCAGCTGGGCCAGGGTATGGCGGGAAGCTGCCAGAAGAGCGCCGATGCCCGACCCGTCCCCGGAGCCGAGCAGGCGCGAGGACGCCGCGACGCTTTCGCGCGCCCGCGCCACCATGCCTTCAAATCCGGCGCATACTTCCGTTACTGCCCGCTCCACTTGCTGGATGCTTTCCCGAATCTGTTCTTCGAGTTTGGGAAGGTGCGGCCAATGGCCGGCCACCTCTTCGGCCAACTCCGCCAATCTTTGGCGGCGCCCTCCCGAAAAACTCAATCGAAGACGGGTCCAGAAACTCATAGTCAGGGCCGGCGCGCGGCCTTACGCCGTTTGCGGGGCTTTTCCGCCGCCGCGGCAGCCGGAACCGGCGGGGGAAAATGCGCACCCAACCCTCCCCAGGCCAGATATTTGCGAACCTCCGCACTCTCGCCTCTCAGGCGCAGCCATCCCCCGCTCTGTTCCATGGCCAGCTTGAGAGCCACCAAAACCTGCACCGCGCAGCCATCCAGATGCTCCACCTGGGTGCAATCCACAATCACGCCGCCGCCGGTTTCGGCTCGCTGCAACGCCGCCTGGTGAAGATCGCGCGCCAGCTCCACGCGGAGACGCCCTCGTAGAGCCAGCACACCATCCGCCCCGTCGCGATAGACAGAAATAGCCTCATCGGAAGAATCCGAGTCCACCAGTCCAATCCCTTCTTTGGCCGGATCCGCGTAGTCCTGCGCCGATCCGGCACAAATGCCATATCGGCGAATGGGAAGTGGTCTTGAATCAGAAAGAAAGAAGAGCGGGAAGCCCCCCTATTTCATCGGGGAACAGCATGGCGTCTCGACCGGCTTCGGTTCCATCAGCTCGCATCGCGTCAGGTTCGGATCGTAGAGGTTCAGCTGCCATTTGCCGTCCCGGCCGATCTTGGGTTGTTCGATGTGCATGCCTCTCGCCGTTAGAATCTGGTAGCCTGCGGCGACACTGGGAACTCCCAACGCCAGGTGGTGCATTACTCCCAAGGTCCGCGGCGAGGGATGGTGAACATTGAGCATGTATTCCAGCCAGTCAGTGCCGTCGGGAACGCGCATGTCCACCCAATCCGTGCGGTCGTCCTTCATTCCGCCGTGCCACATCTCCTCGAAACCGAGAATGTCCTTATAAAGCCGGTCGGCCGCCTCGCGATCCGCCACGGTCACCCCCACGTGAATCATATGGGTGGAGATTCGAGTGGCGGGCAGGAACTTTCCGAAGTTTTTCGATTGCAACGATCCGGGCAGGTATTGGACGAACTCCACGTTGTGGCCGTCCGGATCCTGAATCAGGAAGCTCAAGTTTCCGTCCCGCCTCGGTTCGACGGCTTCGGGCACCCGCACGCCGCGGCTGGCCAGGTAGTCGCGCAGCTGGCGGGCGTCGGTGGTTTCGAAACCGATGCTGGAAAGACGGTCCTCGGTCTGGCTGGTCAGCTTGGGAGAAAGCTCAATGTACTGGTGATCGTTCACCTTGAAATAGATCAGCTTGCCGAGCGAGAAAGGCTCTTCGAATCCGAGATCGTGCCCGTAGAAATTGCGCGCGGCGGCGATATCGTCGGTCTTCAAAGCGATATCCGCGACGCCGACGATCTTGGGACGTTTGGTAGTTTGAGCAGGCGCAGCGGTAGACGCGAGGACCAGAGCACAGCACAGCAAGCCGCGTATCATTTGCTACCAGTATAAAGTGCTATCAGTAGCGCACGCATGGATGCGTGCCCCACGTCGTTGCTTGGCAGATTTTGCAATGCAAGGAAATTGACCACTACCGTGCTATCTGGCGGTTGGATCTTTTTCTTTGAGCGGCTCCATTTCGTGGACATTTTCCGTGGTGCGGGGAGTCCAAGGGTGGCCCCGCTTCGGCTTCTTGCCTGGACGCGCCTTTCGTTCCTTAATTTCGGCCGCCGACAGTGGAGAATTGGTGGCTCTAAATTCCCCCAGGCGCCTGGCCCGATCCACGTCCCGGCCGCCTTCCGAAGAAAGCCTGTCGGTGTCGCTAACAGGAATATTGTTATCCGCCATATCTGTTGGATGCTTGCCGGCCCGCGGCGCGGGATTCTAACCGTTACGCCGGCTGCGGACGGTCGCTCGGATGGCTTCTTCCACGATCCGCCGCGATGATCACCTGCATATCGCTGGCCAGCCGGACCACTTGCTGCACAATGGTCTTGCGGAAAGCCGCCGGCCACTGGCTTTGCCGCGGCCTGGCCAGGAACAGGTGGGTGATGCCATTCAGCCGCGCGAATTCCACCAGCGTCCTGGCCACATCGCTGCCTTGCAGCATGCGCGCCTCGATATGCAGATTACGCGCGAAATTCAGGTGCCGCTCCACCGTTTCATACTCCGGTCCTTCGCGCGAATCGTTATCGCGGGAAACGGCCACCGCGAAGCAGTCCGCATGCAGGTAATCAGCCACGCGTTTTCCGCGCCGGATCAGCATGGCGGTGGATGGATCGCCGGTCACATGGATCAAGATGCGGTCGCTGGTTCGAGGCACGGCGCCGGCGTCAGCTTCGTCGCCGTTGACCGGCGTAGATTGAAAGCCGGGAGACTCATAATCCACCTGCCGGATTTCCACTTCGTGCGCGGTCTGCCGCAGCGCCAGTTCGCGGAGCGCCACCAAGGTTGATTCCTGAAAGAAATTCTCAATCGCCTTCTGCGCTTTCTCCGGCGAATAGACGACGCCGCGAGCCAGGCGATTGAGCAACGCGCGCGGCGTCAGGTCCACCATCACCACTTGATCGGCCTGTTGCATCACCCAATCCGGAATGGTTTCCCGCACCCGTATTCCGGTGATCTGCCAAACCTGGTCGTTCAGGCTTTCCAGGTGCTGGATGTTCATAGTGGTCAGCACGTCGATGCCGGCTTCGAGCAACGCCTGCACGTCCTGCCAACGCTTGACTCGCGCGGATCCCGGCACGTTGGTGTGTGGAAATTCGTCGACTACGCAGACTTCCGGATGCCGGGCCAGAATTGCGTCGGTGTCCATCTCTTCAAAAACCGTGCCGCGATAATCGATTCTGCGGCGCGGAATGTTTTCCAAACCAGCAGTTCTCGAGATGGTGTCTTTGCGGCCGTGCGGCTCAAAATAGCCGATCACCACATCGCGGCCCTGGCGCTTCATTTCCTGGGCCTCTTCCAGCATCTGGTAAGTTTTTCCGACGCCGGCCGCGTAGCCAAGATAAATTTTGAGTCTTCCGGACGGGGGGCGATCGGCCATAGGCTAGTGCGGGAACACCCGCACGTCAATGTCGTTTGCGCCCCGAATCAAACGATCCAGAGGAGTGCCGGTCACCCGCTGCCACCATTTCTCGCGGGCGCTGTGGCCCACGAAAATTTGCGTGATGCCGCGCTCGCGGGCAAAATCGAGGATGGTTTCAACCGGATCTTCGCCATCCAGAAGCTCGACGTGGGCCTGCGCCTCGCGCGCCATCGACAGGTTGCGGTCGAGCGCGGCCTGATCGTCGGCCGATATCTCCGGCTGGCTGACATAAGCTACGGTCAGGTCGCCGTGGAAACGATCCGCATTGCGCCGCCCGCTCTCAATCATGGCCGCCGCATTCGCCCGCGGCGTAACGCAAACCAGGATCCGCTCCTGCGCGCCAAAAGTCTGAACGATTCCATTGCGCTGCAGGTATGATTCCAGCTGCCGGTCCACTACGTCGGCGGCCAGCAGCAGCGCGATCTCCCGAAGTTCCGAAAGTTTCTGCGCCTCGCTGGATCCTTCCGCTTCGTTTTGCCCGTCGCTGCCGCGGGTCATGCACATCTCCGGCGGCGCATCCACCACCACAACCTCATCGGCGGAATGCAGGAAGCTGAGCGGAACGGTGTGCTTCACGCTTTTGTGCGTAATCTTTTCCACGCGCTCGCGTAGCTCGTCGATGTATTGAATGTTGACCGACGAGATTACCGAGATACCCGCTTCAAGCAATTGTTCCACGTCCTGCCAGCGGCTGGCATTCGGAGAACCGGGCGGATTATCGTAGGCCAGGCCATCCACCAGGCACACCGCCGGATGCCGCGCGAGAATGGCCTGCACATCCATCACCGGAGCGCCATCCACAAATTTCAGAGGGATCACTTGCACCTTGCTCAACAACGCGTCGATTTCCGGCGAAGTTTTGGGCTGGATGGCGCCCACCACAACATCCTGACCGCGTTCATGGCGCCGTCTTCCTTCGTCCAGCATGCGAAAAGATTTTCCAACACCCGAAGCGTAGCCGAGAAAGACCTTCAGCTTGCCTCGCCGCTCGTAATTTTCTTCGGCCTGCACTTGCTGCAGGAGTTCTTCTGGCGTGCGTTTGCGCGGAACGGTCGCTGGCATGGTTGTACGTTCGTGTTGTACGTTCCTATTATCGAACAAAAGCGAGCGCTTGGGAATGATCTGCCTTACCTATGGTAAGATGCTTTTATGGAGCGAGTTACTCTATCTTCTAAAGGTCAGATCGCAATCCCCAAGGCGGTTCGGGACAGGCTGAATCTGGTGGAAGGCACCAAGCTGACGCTGGAAGTACGAGGCCCGGAAATCGTGCTGTCCAAGGAGCCCGCCTGGAGAAAGCTGCGCGGAGCCGGAGCCGGGCGGGACTTGATGAGCAATCTCGTCAAGTTCAAGAAACGCGAGCGAGAGCGTGAAGACTCGCGTCCTTGATTCCTGGGCAATCCTCGAGTGGATCAGCGGACGTCAACCCGCCACCGATCTGGTTGGGAAACTTTTGGCGGAGGCCGAAGCGGGCCAGACGCGGCTGCTGATGAGCGCCGTCAATGTTGGCGAGGTCTACTATTTTCTGATGAAGCATCACAGCCAGGATTTGGCGGAATCCTGGAGGGAATCTTCGCGGACGTTACCCGTGACCATCGAGGCGCCTACCGCCGAAGATATCTGGAGCGCCGCGTCGCTCAAGGGCAGATTTGCGATCGCCTACGCGGATGCTTTCGCGGCCGCTCTGGCGCAGAAATACAATTGCACGCTGGTTACGGGAGACCCCGAACTCCGGCAAGTGGATCAATTGGAGCTGGATTGGATTTCAGTTTGACCAACTAATCGTGACCAACTAACCGTTCCAGCGCCTCCAAGCGTCCGCGTATTTCCTTTAGCTCTTCTTCTTTGAGCTTTTCCGCGCAGCCGGCCGCGATGCGCTGTCCCCGATTCCCGAGCGCGCGGCGGAAGTTCGGATCATTGGTGGTGGCGGCGATATCGCCCAGGGCGCGCAGCATCCGCAGGCTGACCGCGACATCCGTTTTCGAGTACATACGGATCTGCTCGAACGCGGAATCCAGCAGCTTCTCAAAATCGATCCAGCTCATGCTTACTCGCAAGACGCCTGGCGGATCATAGAGCACCGATTCTGGCGGCTCCCGCGAGGCGAAGCGGATCAGAATGCGGCTCAATTGATCCACGCAGCTGATGGCCGTGCTGGGGTCGTTCACCGCCGGCGAAATGGCCTTCAAGGCGATGTCCACAATTTGCAGAACGCCGAACTCCGCGTCCTGCTGCAGGGTCCTGGACGGGCCCAGATCGAACGCACCCCGAAGGGCCGCGGTTCCTTCCGGAGTGAGTCGGTCACCTTTCGAAACCATCAACAGCGGGACGCCGGCCGGGATGAAGTGGCCCACGCGCCGGAGCACTCGCACTTTCACCCGGTACAGTTTCGCCAGATCCACCAGCCGTTTGGTATCGATGAAGCGGATGTAGCCGGACACTTCCGTAGATAGGGCGGTTTCAAACGTGTAGCCGCGCAGCGGATCCTCCTCCGCCAAATGATCCAGGCGGTGAGGGAAGGGCATCATTTGATCGATCATGGCGTCCGTTTCGGACGCGATCTTGTCCACAATCTGATTCACGCTGATAGCCTGCGAGATATGGTGAATGAAGAAGAGCAGCCAGCACACGCAGGCGAACGCCAGCAGCATGGCCCCCAGCACAGTGGCCACCGGCGCGAAAGGTTTGGGCAGCGAGCGCGCCGCCGGAAGCGCGGCCATGCAGTAGGAAAATGTACCGAGGAAAATGCCCAGCGTCCATTGCGTCACGCGGTCCCGCGCGAAGCTGAGGATAATTCGCGGAGAGAACTGCATGGATGCCAGCGTGAGCGTCATCAGCAGAATGGCGAAGACGATGGACACCACGGTCATGATGGAGGCGGCGATGCCGCCGAGAATCACCTGCGCCACTTGCGGATCGGCGTGGGAGGGGAACAGCGCCTTGGGCACCCAGGCGCTGACGCCGGGAACTTCCTCTTCCATCCACGACAGCATCATGCCGGCGCAGCCCAATGCCAGCGCGATGATCAGCGGCCGGACCAGGAATCCGCCGCGCAGGTTGTACATCGCGCGGCGGAACAGTAATGTGAGGTGTTCCTTCATGTACCGTGTTCTGTGATTGTAGCGGTCAACCGGTCGCTTACGCTCGCGGCTCGGAAGCGCGCCCGCTGGGTTGGCAGGCGGAAGCGCTGCCCCACGTTGGCCCCAGTGGGGCAGGCGCTTCCGCCTGCCAACCGGCGTCTTCAAACGGAGCCGGTGCCTGTTGGTTCCGGTGCTTACCGATTAACCGGGTATTGCCGGTCGAGTGCGAGATTCAACAGCAGGACATTCACTCGCGGCTCACCCAGAAAGCCCAGATCCCGGCCTTCGGTATGCTCGTCGACCAGAGTCTGGAGTTGGTCCGCGGAGATTCCGCGCGCGCTGGCTACCCGGTTCACTTGCGCCGCGGCTGAAGCGGGGCTGATATGGGGATCGAGACCGCTGCCCGATGTGGTCACCAGATCCGCAGGCAGGGGTCCTTTGTAAGTGGGATTTTCTTTGCGGAATTTTTCCACCGAGGCTTTTACCCGATCGATCAATTTCTGATTGGTTGGCCCCAGGTTCGAGCCGCCGGACGAGGTTGGATCGTAGCCGTCATTGCCGGCCGCCGAGGGGCGCGGCTCAAAATACCGCGCTTTCGTGAAATTCTGGCCGATCAGCGCGGAGCCCACCACTTGATCGTTCACCGTAATCAGGCTGCCGTTGGCTTTGTCGCGGAAGAGCGCCTGGCAGAGGCCGGTTACCGCCAGAGGATAAATCAATCCGGTCAGGACGGTCATCACCAGCGTGATTCTGAGGGCAGGGAACAATTGTTGCCACATAGGACTCTCCTTAAGCCAGCTTCAACAGAACCAGCAACTGGTCGATCAGCCAAATGCCGGGAAACGGTGCGATGATGCCGCCGATTCCATAGATCATCAAATTCCGCCGCAGCAGCGCCGCCGCGCCGCTGGGCCGGTATCTCACGCCGCGTAACGCCAAGGGCACCAGGGCGATGATAATCAGCGCGTTGAAAATTACCGCGGCCAGGATGGCGCTCTGCGGCGTGTGCAAATGCATCACGTTCAAATTTCCGAGCGCTGGATACGTGGTCATGAACATGGCTGGAATAATGGCGAAGTATTTGGCCACGTCATTGGCGATGGAAAACGTCGTGAGCGCGCCTCGCGTGATCAGCAATTGCTTGCCGATAGCCACCACTTCGATGAGCTTGGTGGGATTGCTGTCCAGGTCCACCATATTGCCGGCTTCCTTGGCCGCCATGGTTCCGGTGTTCATAGCCAGTCCGACATCGGCTTGCGCCAACGCGGGTGCGTCGTTGGTGCCGTCGCCGGTCATGGCTACCAGCCGGCCTTCGCTCTGTTCCTTCCTGATGTATTCGAGCTTGTCCTTGGGAGTGGCCTGCGCCAGAAAATCGTCCACGCCGGCTTCGCTGGCAATGGCCGCGGCGGTGAGCGGATTGTCACCGGTGATCATCACCGAGCGGATGCCCATGGCGCGCAACTGGCCGATGCGCTCCTTCATGCCGCCCTTCACGATGTCCTTCAGATGGATCACCCCTAGCATCCGTTCTCCATCGGCGACGGCCAGCGGCGTTCCGCCGGTCCTCGAGATGCGATCGGCCATCTCGGCCAGATCGGGCGGTACAATTCCGTTCTGCTCCTTAACGAATTTGGAAATGGCCTCGGTGGCGCCTTTGCGCAAGTGTTGACCGTCCAAATCCACGCCGCTCATGCGCGTGTACGCGGAGAAGGGAATGAAGTGCGCCTCATGCGCGGCCACTTCCCGGCCTCGCAGGCCGTATTTTTCTTTGGCTAACACTACAATCGAGCGGCCTTCGGGGGTTTCATCGGCCAGGCTCGAAAGCTGCGCCGCATCTGCAAGTTCACCCTCCGTGACGCCGCGCACCGGCAGAAACTCCACTGCCTGGCGATTGCCCAGCGTAATGGTTCCGGTTTTATCCAGCAGCAAAGTATTGACGTCGCCGGACGCTTCCACAGCCTTGCCACTCATGGCCAGCACGTTGTGCTGCATCACGCGGTCCATGCCGGCGATCCCAATTGCAGAAAGCAATCCGCCGATCGTTGTTGGAATCAGGCAAACCAGCAGGGCAACCAGCACGGCCACCGAAGGCACGTGACCCGTTCCAGCCGAGTGAACGCTATACACGGCGAACGGCTGCAGCGTGATGACCGCCAGCAGAAAGATGAGAGTTAGCCCGGCAATCAAAATATTCAGTGCGATTTCGTTGGGCGTCTTCTGACGCTCGGCGCCTTCCACCAGCGCGATCATGCGATCCAGAAAGGTCTCTCCCGGATTCGATGTAATCTTGATCTTCACCCAATCGGACAGCACGCGTGTACCGCCGGTGACGGCGTTGCGATCGCCACCGGATTCACGAATCACCGGAGCGCTTTCGCCGGTAATTACGGATTCGTCCACGGTGGCGATTCCTTCAATTACCTCGCCGTCGCCGGGAATGGTGTCGTTGGTCTCGCAAATCACAATATCGCCCGCGCGGAGCTTGGAAGCGGGAACGTCGTCATGATCGCCGCGCGGGTTGATTCTTTTGGCGATGGTGTCGGTCTTCGTTTTTCTAAGCGTATCGGCCTGCGCCTTGCCGCGCGCCTCCGCCATGGCTTCGGCGAAATTGGCAAACAGCACGGTGAACCACAGCCACAGCGAAATCTGAACGGTGAACAGAATGCCGCCGGCCCCGGTGAACAGGTCGCGCGCCAGGAAAATAGAGGTGAGCGCGGCGCCCACTTCCACCACGAAAATGACGGGATTCTTGGCCAGTGTAACGGGGTTCAGCTTGACGAAGGACTCCTTCAAGGCCCGGCCTGCGATCTCGGTGTCGAACAACGGCCTGGCGCGCGCCAGCTTCTTGGGAAGAAGCGAAGTCAGATCCTCGGCAGCCGGCTTGGTTGGCGTAATTTTGGGCGGCGTCATAGTGGTCGGCATAGAGTTAGAACAGCTTTCCTTGATGCATCAGGTAATGCTCTACGACAGGACCCAGCGAAAGCGCGGGAAAGAAGGTCAAAGCGCCAACGATAACGATAGTGCCCACCAACAGCCCTACGAATAGCGCTCCATGAGTAGGAAATGTTCCGCTGGTGGTAGCGACTCTTTTCTTAGCCGCCAGGCTTCCGGCCGCGGCTAACAAAGGCAGCAGGAACATAAAGCGTCCGATCAGCATGGCGAAGCCGATGCTGAGGTTGTACCAGGGCGTGTTCGTGGATATTCCGCCGAATGCGCTGCCGTTGTTCCCGGTGCCGCTGGTGTAGGCGTAGAGAATTTCAGCGAAGCCGTGCGGTCCGCCGTTGTTTAGGTTGGTGGTTGCCGCGCCGGAGGGATTCCAGTAACCGTTCTTTTCGAACGGCACCACGGAGCTGATGGAAGTGAACACCAGAATGCTGGCCGCGGTTGCGATTACCGCCAGCATAGCCATCTTCACTTCTTTCTGCTCAATTTTCTTGCCGATGTATTCCGGCGTCCTGCCCACCATCAATCCGGCAATGAAGACAGCCACGATGGCGAACAGGAGAATGCCGTACAAGCCCGCGCCCACGCCGCCGAAAATCACCTCGCCAGTCATGATGTTGAACAGGGGAACCAGGCCGCCGATCGGCGTGAAGCTATCATGCTGTCCATTGATGGCGCCGCAGCTCGCGTCCGTTGTTATGGTGGCGAATAACGCGGTGGCGGCGATGCCGAAGCGTGTTTCTTTACCCTCCATATTGCCGCCGGCCTGCGTATTGGTCGCGGCGGTCTCCACTCCCAGCTTGGCCAGCAGCGGGTTGCCGCCTTGCTCCGCTGGATAACACACGAAAACCCCCACCAGAAACATGACGCTGGCGGCCGCGAACAAGGCCCAGCCCTGACGCGTGTCGCCTACCATTTTCCCGAACGTGTACATCAGACCGGCCGGAATCACAAAGATCATGATCATCTGCACGAAGTTGGTTACGGGCGTGGGATTCTCAAACGGATGAGAGGAGTTTGCTCCGAAAAATCCGCCGCCGTTGGTGCCCACCATCTTGATAGCTTCCTGGGAAGCCACGGGTCCTTGCGCGATAGTCTGTGTGGCGCCTTCCACAGTCTTCACCTTCGTGTAAGGGTGAAGGTTTTGGATGGCGCCTTGTGAGCACAGGAAAAGTGCACCGATCAGGGAAAGGGGAAGCAGCACATAGATGACGGACCGGGTCAGGTCCACCCAGAAATTGCCGATGGTCTTCATCTGCTGCCGCGCGAACCCGCGCACCACGGCGATGGCGATGGCGATGCCGGCCGCGCCCGAAAGAAAATTCTGCACCGTAAGAGCCGTCATCTGGACCAGGTAGCTTAGCGTAGATTCGCCGCTGTAGGATTGCCAGTTGGTGTTGGTAACGAAACTCACCGCGGTGTTGAAGGCCAGGTCCGGCGTCACATTGGGGGTCCCGAAATGCTGCGGATTCAAGGGCAGGTAGGCTTGCGCGCGCTGCAGGACGTAAGCCAGCAGGAATCCGAACACGCTGAACGATAGCAGCGCGCCCGAGTACTGCGTCCAGCGCTGTTCCACATCCTCGCGAATGCCGCTCATCTTGTAGATCAGAACTTCCAGCCATCGCAGCACCGGATGGAGGAAAGTGCGCTCGCCGTTGAAGACGCGCGTCATGAAAATTCCCACTGGTTTTGTAACGGCCACCAGGATCAGAAAAAAAATTACGATCTGAAACAGACCTTGGGGAGTCATGGCAGGTTCCTTAAAATTTCTCCGGCCGAAGCAACGCGTAGATCAGATAGACGAACAGAAAGAAGGCGGCAATTCCGGCAACGATGTAGTCCATTTTTTGATTCCCCTACAGCTTGTCGCACGCCTTGGTGAAAGCCCAGGAGACGACGAAGAACAGGATGGCGACGATCACATAAAAGATGTCGAGCATAATCTAGTCCAACGGTAAAACTTCCGGTCTAAGGAAGTAATAGCGAAGACATAAAGATTTCATAAAGATCCACTATCTTGTGCCTGCAGCCGGCAATATTAGCGGAGTTCCATGGGCCTGCTGCCAACCAAAGGTCATGAAGACTCCGCGTCGGAAGATCGGTTGGCAGGCGGAAGCGCCTGCCCCACGTTGGATCGCGAGGGTGGACGTTTTGAGTGGGGCAGGCGCTTCGCTTCCGCCTGCCAACCGGCGTCTTCAACGGGGTCAGCGCCTGTTTACGATTCAGCGGGTTGTTCCGGCAGGTTGAAACGGTATCCCACCCACGGCTCCGTCAGGATGTAGCGTGGTTTGTCTGGCTGAGTCTCAATCTTGCGGCGGAGCTGCTTCACGAACACTCGCAGGTATTCCACCTGCTCTCCGTAATCGGGACCCCAGACTGCCTGTAGCAGCTCACGATGGGGAATGGCTTTGTTGGGATGCAGCACCAGGTAGCGAAGCAGCTCAAACTCCTTCGGCGTGAGGCGCACTTCAATTCCGCCTACGATGGCCTTCCGGGTCTGAAAGTCGATCTCGACATTCTCAAGCGTAATCCGCTGCGGCCCGGCTTCCGGAGAGAGCGGCATGCGGCGGAGCGCCGCTCGAATTCGCGCCAGCAGTTCCGGCATACTGAACGGCTTGGTGATGAAGTCGTCAGCGCCCGCGTCGAGAGCCTGCACTTTGTCGTGCTCGGCATTCCGGATGGTCAGCATGATGATGGCCATGTCGGAGGAAGAGCGCACTTGCCGGCAGGTCTCGAGGCCGCCCATGCCGGGCAGATTCCAATCGAGCAGCGCCAGATCGTAGCGGCTGGCGCGCAGTTTTTCCAAAGCTTCTTCACCGCTGCGGGCGTCCTCCACTTCATAGCCCTCGCCAGTCAAGGTCATTCTCATAACGCGCCGGATTTGCGGCTCGTCGTCCACCACCAGGATGCGTCCCGCGCTCATTGCGGGTTTACGGTCCTCGTGGCGCACGCACTCTGGCGTGCCGTGTTCGCAATCTTGCGAACACCTTTAGACCCGGCGCAGGCGTTCACACGAGTGTGAACGCGGCACGCAGTAGTGCGTGCGCCACCAGCGCCTTCATGCTCTTCGGTGGGCCTGCAGGCCCACAGGATAACAGCGATTCTGTTCATGCTTGTTCCTTGGTCGAAACCGGAAGAGAGAACTGAAATGTGGCTCCTTGCCCCGGTCTGCTGTCCACCCATATTTCACCGCCGTGCGCGTGAATGATCTCACGGGCTATCACTAAGCCGAGTCCGGCGCCGGGGATTTGATGACGCGACGCGTCCGCGCGATAGAATTTTTCGAAGATCCGTGTCTGCTCGGCTTCCGGGATGCCCGGCCCATGGTCGGACACGCTGATGATGACACGGCCGTCCTTCGCTTCCGCCGCCAAGGAAACGGGAGAGCCCGGCGGAGAATATTTCAGGGCATTGTCGATGAGCTGCCGCAGCGCCACCTCGATTAATTCGCCGTCCACCCAAACCCGCGGCAAGCCGTCTGTGATCTTCACCTGGAGATTCCGGTCCTCCACCGCTGGCCTGAGCTTGTCTAAGGCGGATTCCACCAGCTCCTGCACTGAATGGCTCTCTCGCCGCAGCACCACGCGTCCCGCCTCGATGCGCGCCATTTGGATCGCCTCGGTCACCAGGACGCTCAGACGGTCCGTCTCTTCATCCACGATGGAGACCAGCTCGCGCTGCTGTTCCGGCCCTAGCGCATTCGTGGAGAGCAGCGCGGTGCTGGCGGCCTTAATAGAGGTCAGGGGCGTTTTGAACTCGTGCGCCAGCGCATCCAACAATGTGGATTTCAGTTCATCGCTCTGGCGCGCGGCTTCGGCTTTGCTCGCGGCGTCCTGCACCCGCAGCCGTTCCAGGCCAATGGCTACCAGGTTGCTGAGACCTTGCAGGGCGGAATCCGACAGCTCAACGCCGTGGATGCCCAGGCTTCCGATGGGCTGTGCGCCCAGCCGGACGGAAGTCACTACGCTGTGCGTGGCTTGGTCCCGAAAAAGCGTTCCTTCCACGGCGGCTTGCCGCAGCCGGCCGTCGGAATCGTGAAAATCCTCGGGACCGGCGCGGAAGAACTCTCCCGAATCGCGATCGTAGAGCGCCACAGCGTCCGCGGCAAAGCTCTGCGCAATCTGCATGGCCAACTGTTTCGGCACTGGTCGCGTTGGCTCAATCAAAAGGATGGATCGGCTCAAGGCGTACAATTTCTCCATCTCGCGCTGCCGGTCCATCGCTTCCAAAGTGCGTTTTTTGGCTTGTGTGGAGAAGTGGCTGGCGGTGATGGAGGTTGCCAGAAACGCGACCAGCGCCACCCAGTTTTGCGGATCGGCGACGGTGAAGGTACGGATGGGCGGGAGAAAATAATAATTGAAACAGGTCACGGCTACAAACGAACCCACCAGGGCTTCGGTGAGTCCCCAGTGGGCGGCAATGAAAAGGATGGCCACCAGGTACGCGAAACCGACGGTGGTGGCGTTGATTGGAACCAATCGAAATCCGACGGCGGTGATAGCGGCAATGATGCCAACCACGATCGCGATGCGCAACGCTAGCACTCTTCACCCACCGCACCAGCGTAACAAGGGTTGTGGGGCAGGCGGGCGTAGCCGAACCAAAAACGCACCGGCTCCGTTGAAGACGCCGGTTGGCAGGCGGAAGCGCCTGCCCCACTGGGGCCAACGTGGGGCAGGCGCTTCCGCCTGCCAACCGATTTTGCCACATGGCGTCTTCATAGACTTTGGTGGGCCAACAGGCCATGGGAACTCCCTCACGCTCGCGGCTCGGAGTCGGTGTTACCGAACCGCGACCACAAAGGGAGCCGGTGCTCTAGAAGTCGTATAGTTTGAAGTTGCTGACCAACTCGCCAGATCAGGTGACCCGCAGGGACCTTGTTCTCGCCTGCCTCGCGGGTGGTTTCTTCAGTCGTAAACCGCAGCCTCTAACGCCCATCGTAATCAGCGTGAATCTGCTGCTCGACTACGGCGCTCACGCAGGCAAGGGGTTAAACGCCGGCGAAATTGATTTGTTCAAGCGCTATCAGGAAAAGGCGCGCCGGGAATACGCCACCAGCGGCATCTTCTTCGTTGTCAAGGAAACTCCGGGAGCGTATCTGCGGCAGCAGGGATACTCGGAGATCCCCGACAAATTCCTGGTGCCGAAGACTATCAATCTTTTCGTCACTACTTCGCTTGGATATGACATTGACCGGGACCGCACCGGGGGCCAATCGATAGGGCCGCGTCCGCGCCGGCCCGGTTTTGCGGCTGACCCGTTCTATAAAATATTTCTGGGCCTGAAGGACGCCGGCGAAAAGGTGTTGCCTCACGAGTACGCGCATCATTTCACGCTGGACACGCTGCGCCAGCCAACGGCGCTGAAGAACTCCTGGGCCGATCTCCGCAATGATTACTGGCTGTGGCGGCAGCGACAGGGCGTTCCTATTTTGCAATTCCGCGCATGCGCCAATTCGGAATGGGCGAAGTTGTCCCAGACGCCACCCTCGCAACAAAGCGCCGTAGTAAAATAAATTAACGGAAAAGCGTGGCATATATGCACGAATCCACGGCTTCGTTGTGCGGCGGGTGTTGTCCCGCCAAACTCAAACCGAACATTAATCCATTGAAATAGTAAAAACCGCAAGGAGAAACACTATGCCGGTGGACCCTTTGAAAAATGCTCTCTACTCTCAGGACACATTCGACGTCGCCAACCCGACGCCGCAGCAAATTGACGCCATGGTGGCAGCCGCTCAGGACATCAACCGCTCCGGTTTCGGAACGGTAATTCTTGGCCAGTGGCATGTGCACGACGATGGCTCTATTTACTACAACAACTCGCCGCTCGACACGGTTATCCAGGCCTTGAAAGTGATTCCGACAGCGCTGAAACTTGGCGGTAGCGTGAAGAAAGTGCTGCTGACGTTCGGGCCATTCGGTAAGGACTTCGACGGCATTAAGAAAAATCTCACCCAGTTCCAGAAAATTATTGCCGGAGTGCAGGCTATGACCAATATCGACGGGCTGGATTGGGATCTGGAGCAAGATTACAACGCCTATAGCGGGCTGCTGGTTGACCTTACCAAGTGGGCCAATGGGTTGGGCATGATGGTAACCGCGGCGCCGTACACGGAAATGCCTTTCTGGACGGGCGTCCTCAAAAAGACCAACACCGGCGGCTCGGCCGGATTCGCGTGGTGGAACCTGCAGCTTTACGGCGGCGCCTCCTATCCGGACTGGGGGAAGGGTCTGCAGGGCATAGTCCCCAATCCGCAGGCGTTCCTGGTTCCCGGATACAACGTGGATGACGGGGATACCCCGACCGACGTCCAAAACAACCTCAGCCAGCTGCAATCGTCAGCCCCGGGGCTGGATGGAGGATTTATTTGGAGGTACGAATCCATTGCCCATGCCGGCTTCACTACCGCGCAATACGCAAAGGCCATTGCCGCCGGATTGGGCGGTGCTGCTAACGCAGCCGCGAAGGGAAGGGCGGCGCGCTAACGCTAAGCATGTTCCGTGGGGCAGGTTGCCTAACCTGCGCGCCGATTGCCAATCGGCGCCAATCGCGCGGGTTAGCAACCCGCGCGCAGGATCGCATCCTGCCCCACAATTCAAACGGAGTGATGGATGCTACGATAAAGGAGAATGCCTGCCACTCAGGAAGCGGGAATTTTCGATGAATCGGCGCTGGTTGCCAAGGCTCGCGAGGGCGATCTCCAAGCGTTCAACGAGCTGGTAAACAGCTATTCGCGAAAGATCTTTCGCCTCGCAAAACACATCACTCAGAATGACGAGGACGCCGAAGACGTCCTGCAGGAGACCTTCCTCAAGGCCTTCGAGCATTTGGGGGACTTCCAGGGACAATCCAAGTTCTATACCTGGATTGTGCGCATCGCTGTGAACGAGTCCTTGATGAAGCTGCGGAAGCGCAAATCGGACCGCAGCGTGCCCTTGGATGAACCCGTGGATACCGGAGAAGATACGGTGGTCCGGGAGATCGCGGTCTGGGACGAAAACCCGGAACAAAAGTACTCTCGCGAGGAATTGGGGCAGATTCTGGACGAGGCCGTGGAGGGTCTGCGCCCAGCTTTTCGAACCGTTTTCGTGCTTCGGGACATCGAAGAATTGAGCACTGAGGAAACCGCCGAGGCCCTGGGGATCTCGGTTCCCGCAGTGAAAAGCCGTCTGCTACGGGCGCGGTTGCAGCTTCGTGAGAAGCTGACGCGTTTCTTTAAACGGAAAGGGGACGACGTCTTTGCTTACATGTAAGGAGTTCCTTCAGGAACTCAACGATTATCTCGATGAGACTGGGGACCTCGAGCTCCGCCGGCGGATTGAGGCGCACATCACCAAGTGCCCGAATTGTTTTGTGATTCTCGACACCACTAAGAAAACAATTCAGGTCTATAAGGGCGTGCTGCCGCAGACCCTGCCTTCAGACGTTCACGATCGCCTGCTGAAGGCGGTTGAGCGCAGATGCTCTGAAAAGAAGTTGCGCGCCGGCCTGCCGACCATCCAGTCTTAACGTGGCTTAGAAACGTGGCGCAGGCGCTTCCGCCTGCGAAGCCAGCCTTAAGCGCTGGCCAGTTCCAGCCCGCTCGCGACATCCAGGCTGGCCGGGCTGAAGCCATTCCGTTGCAGCGTCTCGCGGACTTCTTCTACTCGCGCTGAGTAGGCTGGAAATTCCACCGTAACCTGGGCCGGCCGATGATAGAGCTGGGGGTTCACAGGAAAATCCAACCGCGCCAAGGCTTCCAGCAGATCTTCGAGCAAGCGTGGTTCAACCACAATCCGCAGTGAGACCAACTCACCTTCCTGGCCAAATAAAGCGGGAGCCGCGAGGCTGCGCCGGGTAGTCATAGAGAAAACTCCTCTCGAGTGACCCGGCCTCAATAAAAAGCCCCTGGGCGTGTGCCACAGGGGTTTAGTTTCGTGAAGACCGACTCACCTTTAGCACTTTTTATCGTGGTTGCAATTAGCGAGCCCCGCCTTGCGGCAAAGCCTTTAAATCAATCCACGTTGCAAGCCCAGAATATCATCGTAGCGGAGGGAATGCAATAGGCTTGCGCAAAGTCATGTAAGCTACTGCAGAACAATAGCTTAAGCTCTATAACTTCCGCTCGAAGCGCGCCGCGATCCGGAGCACGTGGTGGCCAAACTCGCCCGCCAGTTTCGCCGTAAATGTGGCTGAATCCGCGAAATCAAACTGGCCTTCGTCCACTGTTTTATCCAGCGAATCCTCCAGTACGCGGACCATGCGGTTGGTCATTCCTCGCCCGCGATATTCCGGAACAACCGCGAGCGCGGGAACCTGCACGATTCCACCGCTCACTTTCGCCAGCAGGAAACCAATAACCCTCTCGCCGGACATCACCACTACGGAGTCCCGGTGTTGTTCCAATTGGAATGCCCCCTGCATGTCGGCTAAGCCGGGAACGTTCGCAATGTAATCCGAGTAGAGTTTGAAGATTTGATCGGCCGGCGCTTCCCCGATGCTTACCAGACGGGATTCCGGCGGAAATTCCTCCGCCTTGGCCAGCAGTTGATTGAACAACGCGGCTTTCGGCCCGCGGCCTATCAGCGGCCCGCGGACAGAGGTGAGCCGTCCTATTCTCTGGAATCCACACGCGATTAAGAAGGCCTCCGCCTCCGGCTCTTTCTTCAGGTCGGTATCCACAAGCACCCGCTGCCGGCCCAGCCGCCTCGCTTCATCCAAAACGTAATTCAACAGAAATGATCCCACGCCTGATCTACGCCGGCTCTTTACAACGTGCAGCCGAACATTGGTAAGCGACCCGGAATCGTCCTGATAGGCCAGCGCGCCGGCAATGCTTCGCTTCGCGGAATCGAATGCCAGCCGAAAGAAGCGCCCCGTGGGATCACTGGCGGCGTCCGGCAATAACATCCGGCAGACCGCGAATTCGCTCTCACGAGGCTCCCGGATGATTAAACCGTGCGCCGCGCCTGCTAAGTTCATGTCTATAACTTCCGCTCGAAGCGCGCCGCGATCCGAAGGATTTCATGGCCGAACTCGGCGGCAAGCTTGACCGTAAATTTGGCCGAATCCGCGAAATCAAACTGGACTTCATCAACAGCTTCGTAAAACGCATCCTCGCCCAGTTGGATCATGCGGTTGGTCATTCCTCGGCCCCGATACTCCGGAACAACCACCAGAGCGGGAACGTGCGCTTTTCGACCGGTCACCTTCGCCAGCAGGAAGCCAATCACCCTGTCGCCGGCCATCACCACGATCGACGCCTTATATTGTTCCAACTGGAATGCCCGATGCATATCAGTTAAGCCGGGTACGTTGGCAATGTAATCCGAGTAGAGTTTGAAGATTTGATCGGCCGGCGCTTCCCCGATGCTCACCACCCGGGATTCCGGCGGAAATTCCTCCGCCTGGGCTACCAGTTGATTGAACAACGCGGCCTTGGGCCCACGGGTAATCAGAGGCCCGCGGACGGAGGTGAGCCGCCCTATTCTCTGGAACCCACGCGCGGCTAGGAAGTCCTCCGCATCCGGCTCCTGCTTGAGGTCGGTATCCACCAACACGCGATTCCGGCCCAGCCGCCGCGCTTCATCCATAACGTAATTCAGTAAGAATGAGCCGACGCCGGATCTACGCCGGCTCTTTACAACGTGCAGCCGAACGTTGGTAAGCGCTTCGGAATTGTCGCGATAGGCCAACGCGCCGGCAACGCCCGGTTTCGCCGAATCAAATGCCAGCCGAAAGAAGCGGCCAGTGGAATGAGCGGCTGCTTCAGGCAATAACATCCGGCAGACCGCGGATTCGCTCTCGCGGGGTTCCCGGATGATCAAACTGTGGGCCGCGGCTGCGGGAGTTTCACTCATGCGTTCGGGACGCTCGTGCTTCCTGCTCGGCTCTGAGCGCAGCCACCCAGGATCGAGCTTGCTGCAAGTTGGGATCCCAGGCGAGCGAATTTTCGAACGCTTCGAGCGCTTGATCGCCATCGCGCGCGCCCACCATCGCCAGGCCCAACGCGAAATGAGAAAACGCCGAGGCGTAATCTATCTCCAGGCCGCTGCGGGCAAATTCGGCGGCTTGCGTACTGTCGCCCCGGTGGCTTAGCAAGCGCGCCAGCATGTTATGCGCGGCTTGAAATGACGGGTCCAGCGCGATGGCGCGCCGCAGCAGCTTCTCCGCCCGATCCCAGGACGACATCAGCAGGAACATAACTGCCGCGGCATAGTTCACGATGGGCAGATCCGCGCCCTGGGTTTGCGCTCGATGGAGCGCGTCTTGAGCCTGGCCGCTAGCACCTTCGAGAAACGCCAGTTGGGCGTCCAGAAGAGAGGCCAGGGCGCCAGCCGGACCTTCCCGCGACAATCCCAGCATCGCCGCGCGGCAAGCGTCCCGATCTCCACAAACCAGATGGCAATGCGCCAGCCACAGACGAATGCGGGTGTTTTCAAGACCCTCAGTGGGAGCCTCCGCCGCTAGCTGGACCAGCAGTGGCCGGGCATCCTGGTAACGGCCCGCTGCCAGGTGAATCATGGTGCCATTGAATAATTTCTGGCGATTGACCGCGGCTGCGATTCCGTTCTGCGGCGGCTCAACATACCCTTCGCCCGCCAGTTCCGCGATGGCCGCGGCTGCTATTTCAGCATCCGCTTCGCTCTCCGGCGCAAGCATGCCGCAATCTCCTGGAATCTGGTCCCAACTCGCTACCCGTTCCAGGCGGGGCATTTCGACAAAAGCTCCGTCAACAAAAGCTCCGTCAATGACATGGCCGGGCATATCCGCTCCCGGCGCCAGGCCAAGAGCCGAGAGAATGGTGGGCGCGACATCCAGCGCGTTGGTCCCATGCACCAAATGATCGGGGACAATTTCAGGACCAGCCATGCAGAGGACGCCGAATTGCCGATACCACGCCGCGGGCAACCGCTGCGTCGCTGGAGAAACCGGACGTTCCGCGCCCGTTCTATAGGCCGCCGGGGAAACGATCATGATGGTTGCCTCGGGACCCGCGAGTTCCAGCACTCGCCCCAGCAGCATGTCGCTGAAGCGGTAAATTCCGTTGACAACTTCCGCGTACGCGGCGAAATCTTCCTCGCTGACATGCGCCATCCGTGGTGGAGCATACTGCATGAAGCGGGCACACGCGCGGCCCAACGCATGCCAGCCAATCATCAGCAGATTCCAGGCCCGCTTTTCCATGATCGAAGTGGCGATGGCATGCATGCTGATCTCGCGAGCGAGAATGTCGGCCAGCGCCGCAACGCGTTCATCCTTGGATGGGTCGATTCCGGCCAGCGACGGCATGAAACCGTACAAGTCCCGGATGTGAAATTCAGCGGGATGTAAGCGCAGTTCCGCAGCCATCCCGGCAATCTCTTCCGGATGAATGGCGCCGTTCAAAATCGGCCACGGGGTGCCCACCGGCCCGGTGGGAACTACAAACTCGTTGGTGATACTGGAACCGTTCAGTGGCTCGGCGGGAGTAGCGGCGTACCAGCCGGCCACGTGCGCGCTGAGGCCGGCTTGCATCGCGATATTCCAAACGGCTTTGGTTTTGCGCCGGGAGCCGCGCGTGAGCCGGAGCTTTCCGCTCATCGGGTCACACTCGAGCGCGCTCAGGATGCCATGCTGATCGGCGGTCTTTCCGGTTGCGACTGAGGTCCAAAGGATGGCCGGATCACCGGGGCTGGTCACCCTTACGCTCGAAATAGTGCCGCGCTCGATCAGCGCGCCGATATTGGGCATCAGGCCGGCGTCTACCAGCGGGTGAATGCACTTCCAGTTGGCGCCCTGCCAACCAATCACTACGACTTTGGGATTGATGCACCCCATCAGGGACAACTATCGGCCGAAAACGCCGCACTCGGAAGCGCCGGCGGCCGGTGTGGACGCTTAACTTTAGGCGGCCTTTTTGCGCCGTGCTCGGAACGCTGCGATTCCCGCGGCGCCCAGCGCGAGCAACGGCAGCGCCGAGGGCTCGGGGACTGCGCCCTGTCCGGCGTTGATCGACTGGCCTGCGACGGCGTTGTAACCCAAACCCGTTATTTGAATCACTGCGGGATCGGGGTCGTTGCAGGGGCTCCCGTAGCCGGGAACGCAAGCACTCACATTAATCCACCCATAGTGCAGGTCGCCCGGGTTGATTGCACCGATGTAGAATTCTATACCCAGGAATGCGCTACCGGTCTTAGGCCAGTTTTTCTGATAAATCCCGGGATTATATGCCAGCGATCCCGTTCCCGTCTGGAATAAACTCGTTGATCCGATCGAGGCACCGGAACTGAGCGGCGTTGGGTCGTTGGTGGCGGTGCCGACATACCCATTTGATCCTAAAGGCGTTACGGTGTCGGCGCCATTGGCCCAACTTGCCGTAAAAAGAAACTCGTTGACTCCACCAATCTGGACGTCTTGTGAGGCGTCGGTGCTGGTGTCGGTGGATATGGTGATGTTCAACGGAGTGTAGACGATATCCGCATGTGCCGCCAAGGGAAGACCCAGGGCTGCGCCAGCCAGCAGCGCAGATTTAGGGATCCGACTACCAATGTTCGCTAAAGTGCCAGTTGGAAGATTCTTTTGATTCGCCATGGTGTTCAACTGTAAGGCACCATTCTACGTTGAACATGGGAGCTTTGCAACATTGATCGCCTGATGCGAGTACTGGTAGTACTCGATCCTAGTTAGCAGGTAACTTGTTACAGAGCAGCTCGAACTTCTGGCGTTGCTCGGGCGTCAGCATCTGCTTAATCCGGTTCTTGCCGGTAGCGCGCATGTCTTCGATCTGCGCCTCCAGATCCTCGTGATATTTTACGAAGTCGTCCAGAATGGTCTTCAGGCGTTCGGATTGTTCGGAGGTGAGGCTGAGTTCGGTCTTGAGAGTATCGTAGGAAAAAAGTTGGGCGCTGTCATCCTTCCAATAAGGCGCTGCGCCGCGATGCAGCTTGGTGTGGAGGCTGGAGCGCATAGTCAGAGCACCGGCCAGAGCGCCGCACAAGAAGATCAGCAACAGCAGAGCCAGGATGCGCGGGTTCTGCCAGGACGCGCGATCGGCCGCGGGCATGCCGCTCATTCGTGGTAAGCGGCCAGATTCACCAACACCGCGTCACGCTGCCTTTGCTGTTGCAGGCTCTCATCAGCGGCCGCCGTTGACGCCGTCGTCGCGCCAGTGAAGACCACGTCGGAGGACGCCACTACAGGCTCAGACCTTTCCGAGGTCACAAAATAGGTGCCCAGCAGCATCACCAGAACGGCGGATGCCACGGCCAGCCGGCGTCCGAAATTCGGCTCCAGCAGGACGGACCAGATGGAGCTTCGGTCTTCCTGCTCTATTTTTTCCATAACGCGGGCATAAAATCCCGCGCGCGGATCCAGATCCGCGTCCGGCTGCAGCAAACGCAATAGTTGGGCCTGTCCCTGATACAGGCGCAACTCGCTCGCGCATTCCTCGCAACTTTCGAGGTGCCGATCAAATTCTTGCGGAATCTGCTGGGCGGAGCCCTTCAGATATTCCTCAAGGTTGTCCCTGATTGGTTGATGCATAGCTTCTTCCCTCAAATAACTGCCAACTTCGAAGTTGCGGATCTCGTCTGTCCGCTTTTTTCAAAGACTACTTCTGTTACGTTGTATCACATCACGCCCGGCCCGCGTTTCAAGCGCTGCGATGCCTTCACCAGCTTTTGCCGGGCCCGGAACAATTTCACTTTAATGGTGTTCTCGTTCATGCCGGTCATCCCGGCCAACTCCTCCACCGAATGCCCTTCCACTTCCTTCAGCAACAGCAGGCTGCGATCCTCCGGCGATAGCTTTGCGAGAAGTTTTACCACCAGATCCCGCTGCGCCAGCTGCGTATCCACCGCCGGCCTCTGGTCAATGGCCGTGTCGGTATTCTGCATGCGCTGGGCGTCTTCTTCCGAGAAATCGCTTTCGTAAACCAACTTTCGCACGCGCTTTTTGCGCAGATAGTCGTAACACTCGTTCACCGTGATCTTGTAGATCCAGGTCAGCAGGGAACTGCGGAAATCGAAGTTCTTAATCGAAAAATAAATCTTCGAGAACACCTGTTGCGCTATGTCTTCGGCATCGTTATGATTGCGCAGAATCCCAAAAATAATGGAGAAGACCTTGGCTTGATACCGCTCTACGATCTCGCGGAAAGCCAGCTCATCCCTGGCTTGGACCCGGCGGACCAACGCTGCTTCTTCAGTATTCCGGTGGTCCACTCTGCTCTTGACCCGAGGCTCGCTTGCCGCTACCGGAAAGGGGAGTATGTCCGCAAAACCCTTCATACATCCTGGGAGACGTACCCCAACCGTCTGCGGTTGCAATCGGTTGGCACTGAATATTGGTCGTCATGTAGGTCGCGCCGGCGGATCGCCGCATCCTAAGGGGGAGTTTAGCATCGAACCACTAGGTTCCGGCGATGGCTTCCATGGGACTTGCCAGCCGATAGCCTTAGAGGGATAATCGAATTTGGGGGAAAGTTCCTACAGGAGAGGATTTTAACGCCATGGTGCAATTGACTGAGACCGCCGTATCGAAAGTTAGGGAGATCCTAGACACGCAAGATCCCAAGCCCAGTGGGCTGCGGATCGCCGTGGTGGGAGGTGGTTGTTCCGGGTTCAGCTATTCGATGGCCTTCGAGAATACACCGAATATGCTTGATAAGACGTATACTTTCGACGGGCTCAAGGTTTTCATCGACCAGGCTAGCCTGCTGTATCTGGATGGTGTCCAGGTGGATTACGTCGAGTCCATGGAAGGCTCCGGCTTCAAGTTCAACAACCCCAATGTGAAGAACACCTGCGGTTGCGGCAGTTCGTTCAGCGTTTAAGAGCCTACGAAAATCGAGACTACAGGGCGTCGTGAGGTTGGTGCCTCCGGCGCTCTTTTCGTTTCCAAACACAAGAACATCGAAATTAAGATATCTTCATGAGCCTTGACTCCCTCCTGACTGAGCAGGTGAATCCAGCATCTGGCGACATCGATTCCCGGCCGACGCCCGAGATTCTCCGGATCATGAACGACGAAGACGGGAAGGTGGCGTCCGTGGTGGCCGCTGAAATCCCACGGATTGCCGAAGCGGTGGATCGCATCGTGGAGGCGATTCGGGGAGGGGGGCGGTTGTTCTATATCGGCGCGGGCAGCAGCGGCCGGTTGGGCGTTTTGGATGCGGCGGAATGTCCCCCGACTTTCAATGTGGCCCCGGATTTAGTGCAAGGGATTATTGCGGGTGGCGATGCGGCACTGGCCAAAGCAACGGAGGCGACCGAGGACGATCCGGAGAGCGGAAAGCGTGATCTGGAGGGCCGCGGATTCACGGTCCGTGACGTTCTGGTTGGCATAGCCGCAAGCGGGCGAACGCCGTACGTGCTGGGGGCGGTGGCCTGGGCGCGCGCGCTTGGCGCGGTAACGGTGGGAATCAGCTGCACGCCAAATTCCCAGCTATCGCGCGCGGTTGATATCCCCATTTCTCCGCTGAGCGGCCCTGAAGTGATTGCCGGCTCAACGCGTCTGAAGGCCGGCACAGCCACCAAGCTGGTGCTCAACATGATCAGCACGGCGGTGATGATCCGGTTAGGCTACGTCTACGGAAATCTGATGGTGAATGTGGCGCCTCGCAACAGCAAGCTGGAGGATCGGGCCAGGCGCATCATCGCCGCATCGGCTTCGGTGACCAATGAGCGCGCCTGCGATTTGTTGAAAGAGGCCGGCGGCAATGTCAAAACGGCCATCGTGATGGGGCGGCTGGGTATCGGCCGGGACGCCGCGGAGTTAAGGCTCGCGCAGGCCGGCGGGCGCATTGCGGAGGCGTTGAACAAATAGTATGGACAAGTTCCGGATCCAAGGAGGCGCACCGCTCCAAGGGCGCATCGCCATCAGCGGAGCCAAGAATTCCGCGCTCCCCGCGCTGGCCGCATGCCTGCTCACCGAGGAGCGGGTGACGCTGGATCGCATCCCGCCCGTCCGCGACATCCGAACCATGATACAGCTGCTGGAGCATACTGGAGCGCGCTTGGAAGTGGATGGCGAGCGGGTGACCGTGCATGCCGAAAAACTGGAGCGGCCGGAAGCGCCCTACGACCTGGTGAAGACGATGCGCGCCTCCAGCCTGGTATTGGGGCCGTTAGTGGCGCGGACGGGGAAAGCAAGAGTTTCCATGCCGGGTGGTTGCGCCATTGGCGCGCGGCCCATCAATCTGCACGTTTTGGCGCTGGAACAGTTGGGCGCCCGGATTCGGCAGTCGCATGGATATGTCGAAGCCGAAGCGCCCGGCGGCCTGAAGGGTGGGCCGGTGCAGTTCGACCGCATCACCGTTACCGGCACCGAAGACGTATTGATGGCCGCCGTTCTGGCGCAAGGCGAGACGGTGATCGGGAATGCCGCGCGGGAACCGGAAGTTCAGGACCTGGCGGAGCTGCTGAACAAAATGGGCGCGCGCATCGAAGGCGCCGGAACTTCCACCATTCGGGTGCGAGGCGTGGACCGGCTGCATGGCGCGGAGCACACCATTATTGCGGACCGGATTGAAGCCGGCACCTTCCTCATTGCCGGAGCCATGACTCGCGGCGATCTGCTGATCGAAAATTGTGTTCCCCAGCACCTGGACGCCCTGGCCGGAAAACTGCGGCAAGCGGGCGCCGAGGTATCGCAGGAAGGTTTGAGCGCGCTGCGAGTCCGCGCCACATCGAGACTGCGCGCCACCGATATCACTACTGAAGAATATCCGGGGTTCGCCACCGATTTGCAGGCTCAGTACATGGCCATGATGACCCTGGCGGAGGGCATCTCGTTCGTTACCGAAACCATTTTCGAAAACCGGTTCATGCATTCGCAGGAGCTGGGGCGTATGGGCGCGAACATACGGGTAGAGGGCCGCCAGGCCATTGTCGCCGGCGTGAGTGAGTTGACCGGCGCGCAAGTGATTGCCTCCGACCTGCGTGCCAGCGCGTCGCTGGTGCTGGCCGGCTTAGTGGCGCGCGGGGATACGGTGGTGGATCGCGTATATCATATTGACCGCGGCTATGAGAAAATCGAAGAGAAATTGGCGCGCGTGGGCGCGCGGATTGAACGGGTGAATTGAGCATGAGCGCACCGAAATCGCACAATCCTGGTTTTCTGGCCCTGGTGCATGCCGCGAAATCGCGAATACGCGAGCTTGATATCCAGCAATACCGGCAGATGGTCTCATCGGGAGACGCGCATCTGTTGATTGACGTTCGTGAAGACGGCGAATGGGCGGCGGGTCACGCGGCCGGGTCGCTGCATCTGGGGAAGGGAATTATCGAGCGGGACATCGAGTCCAAGGTGCCGGACAAGCAAGCTACTCTGGTGCTGTACTGCGGCGGAGGTTTCCGTTCGGCGCTGGCGGGCGACGCGCTGCGCCAGATGGGGTACACCAACGTGATTTCGCTGGACGGTGGTTGGCGGGCGTATCAGGGCTCGGGATTGCCGGTGGAGAAGTAGCTGGCTTAGAACTGCCAAACCATAGTCACGCAGAGATAGATGATCACGGCGAGTATGGTCATCTCAATGAACTTCATCGCCTTGGTGAAAAACTCATTCAGGAATTCAAAGCGCAGGATGAGCGCGCAACACATACCTGCCAGGCTTAGCCAGAGCGGCACGCTGCCATCCACGGCCTTCATGTAAATGACCAGGAAAATGTAATACAGGATGGGCACATTGCTCTCAAGCCAGTTCTTGAGCCTGGTGTAGATGACATACAGGGCCATGACGGCCATCAGGATCGTGGTTACGCTGGCGGCGTTACTCATAATTTGCGGTGATTTCTACAAACATTGCTGCTCACGCAACCGGGAGTAAGAATCGGCGGCGTGAGCAGCATGGCAGGAGAACAGAATATACAAGCGGCAGGCTTAGAAACTGAAACTGATGCCTGCCATGGCGGTGATATCAGACAGCCAGCCGCCGACTTTTGAACCCATGGCCGGAGCGATCACCAGATTGGGGAAGGGCGTCATGAAATCCTTAACCTCCACCCGGAACTGAACGTTGCTGGCCACCTGGAACTTGACGCCGCCTCCGAAGACCAGGAGCGGTTTGTACTGGCTGGTCTTGGTGAGCAGCGCGATGTCGGAGAGCGGCTGGAAAACTTGCTCGGTGCCGGTGGCCGTGTAATCTTTGACGCCGAAGCCGGCGGTGACGAAAGGTATGGCGCGGGCTTCGTGCGGAGCAAAGCGGTACACCGCGTCATAATGGATCGCGTTGGTTTGGGCGCCGCCGAAGCTGACGTTGGTGCCGTCGGAGGAGAGTTTCAGGTCGCTATGTTCGTAATCGTACCTGAGCTCACCGCCGAACTGTCCGCTGGTATTGTTGCCCAGCCAGGCGCTGACGATGAAGCCGCTGGCGAGCTTCGCGGAGGCGTCGCCGGCGGGGTTGGTTATCGTTTGCGAGGTGTAGAAGTTGCCGCCCCCGGCGACGCCGACTTCCCAGTTCTGGGCAAACGCGGCCGGCGTGGCTGCAAGGAGCGCTAAAAACGTGAAAGGCAGAAAATGTTTCATGTTTGTCCTCATTCTAGTCCTACAGTTTCGAAATTCCCATCGGTAGTTCCGGCTAGTCGACCACCCGGACGTTGACCGAGGTGGTGCCGCTACCCTGCGTGATTACCAGCGGCACGTCCAAGCCGTCTGGAACGCTGCCGGGTACCGAGACATTGATCTGATATACGCCGACCTCGCCCGGGGCCAGGCCGTAGTAGAGCACGGGAAGCGATGCGCCTCCCAGAGTGACTGTAGGCGCAACCAGCGCCACGGCGAGCGGGTTCTTCGGAGCGGGCGAGCCGGTGGCCACAGCGGGCGCGGTAACACCCAGGCCGGTAGTGTAGATCACCAACGCTTCGTTGGCTTTGCGGTGAATCGGATGCGAAGGCGTGACCAACTCATGATCGTCGTTGCGGATCACCGTTGGCACAGTGGTATTATCGGGCGCGGGTACGCGGAAAATGCTGGGGGCGTTGGCCTGGACCACCAAATTGTAGTTGTCGCTGGTGCCGCCGGGCGTCGCCAACATCAGGGTCACGTTACCGACAGCTTCAAACGGCATCTGCGCGTTCACCTGAGTGGAAGAAACGAACAGAATCGGCATGGGTAGACCGTTGACGGTCAGACAACTGTTGGCCAGCGCGGTGGGCAACGGCATTTCGGCGCTCGCTAGATTGACCGGGCTTAACTGGCTGCCGAACAAAGTGATCAGCCCGCCGGGCGCGATATTGCTGGTGAGGTCTGCCGCATTGACCACCGTGTTGATCTGTGGTGGGGCGACCGAGGCATCGTAGTTCGGAGGCAGAATCGTGACACCGGACACGGTCAGGTTAACGATCGCGCTCTGATCCGGAAGCGGAGCAAGCGTCCGGGTGAAAGCCGCGGTGGTGGAGCCGAGCAGCGGAGCTTCTACAATCGGTGTGGCCAGGCTCCCGATACTGCTGGGATTGCTGAGGTCCAACCGTTGGATGATGCCCGGCGCCGTGCTCTGTCCACCGCCGCTCGCAGCTGGCGCGGTGGTCCGGAATCCCGCCGTATCGGCAAATCCAAATCCAGAGGACAAACCGGTTCCGGACTCGAACTGCGCGACCGGGACGCCGGAAGAATCGAGCAGGTTATTCCCCACCACGAAGTAATTGAAGTTGGAAGCGGCATAAGCACCCGAGAGCGCAGTGAAGTCCTTGCGCGAAGTGCTAAACGTGCTGCTATTAGCGTCGTACAGCATGACCGTTCCGTCCGAACCCGCCAAAAGAATCGACGAGCCGTTCGACGAGGAGGTCAATACTGAATTCAGCGGTACTACGTTCTTGTATACGCCCAGGGTGGGCAATTGTGTGCTGGTATTGGTTATGAGGCTGACGCTATGAACGTTCGGGCTGGCCCCGCCTGCGTCGCGAACGACGGCCAGGATGGTGTTCGAAGCAGATGCCACCGACTGCACATAATCGCCATTGAACATTTTGACCGGCGAGACAGCCTGCAGGGTATCCAGGTCGTAGACATACAGGTATTGGGAGTTGTTGCAACCCACCAGAAGATATTGCTGGTCGAACGTGACGGCCATGCCCATGGGGGTATTGCCGGTGCGAAGAGTTGCGACCTGAGTATTGTTCTTTGAATTGAATACCAGAACTTGATTCGTATCCTGGCGAAGAATGAAATAATGAGCGCGGTTGATATTCGGATCCACCACCAGGTCCACCAGCGTGCCCGGAATATCCACGAAGCTGCCGCGCTGATCCGGCTGGCGCGAATTGATGAGCACTCGCACCGGGGGCGGGACATTCACGGCCAGGCCGGACTGGATCTGCAGCGATGCAGTCACGGTTCCTTGTTGGTTCTGAAACACATTGGGATCCACCGTCACGGTGATGGTGGCTGGTGTTACGCCCGTCGCCGGGCTCACGTTTAGACCGGAAGTGTTGCTTGAAATCACGAAAGGCGTACGGCCGCCGCTCGGATCGATAATGGTTAGGCTCTGCGTGGCGACATTACGATCGCAGAAGTTCCCGCGGAATACCAGGTCCTGTTGGGTGGCCTGTACCTGAGGTGTGTGGTTCAACGCGCCCACCGGCAGAACCATGACGCCGCTGTCGGAAATGCCGTAGAGCACCGACCCGTCGCTCGATAACACGCTGTTACCGGCGAAATTCTCGGGTAGGTTGATGGTGTTGAGAACAGCCAGGTTGTCGGAGGCCACGACTTGAAGCGCGGGCGCTGGAAGAGTGGTGCCCGGCGGCGGGATCTGGGCATAAATCAAATGGTGGACTGAATCGATGGCCGTAGTGCCGACGTTGAGAGCTCCGGAAACATTCTCAAACTGCGAGATGTTATAGAAGGTGCTGTCCTTGAGGGTCCAGCCCGCGGTGAAATAGCTTCCATCGTTGCTGACGCTGATGGCGCTGGGCCCGAGGGTGGGGGTGGACGTATAGAGCCCGGACGAAAGGGTTTGGGTCGCGACGTCGTAGCGGAACAGCAGCGTGGCGCTGAATCCATAGATGACCGTGCCGTCCGCCGAGGCGCCCACGGTGGCGGCCACGATATTCGGCGGGAAGCTGGCAGGGGGTTGCGGCAAAGTATTGGCAACCACGCCGGCGATGGTCCCGAGCTCTTGGACATTTCCCGAGGCCGGGTCGAGAAGCTCGAAGTCGGTGGTGGTGACCACCAAGGCCTGGCCGTCAATACCGAAGGCCACGCCTAGCGGCGGACTGGCCAAGGCGAAGGTCTGTTTGCCGGAAGTGGTGAGATCGATCACCGTCACCAGATTAGTGGACGAAGCCGGCGGCGTGGCATTGCCGAAATGCGTGATCACCAGGAAATGATCGTCGGGAGAGACCGCCAGCGAGCTGGGTTGAGCAGCCACGTTGATCGAGGTCTGGATCGTATCGTTCGATAGCGACATGACGTCGATCCGATTCGCGGTGAAATTCGCGATGTAGAGAACGCCGCGCGGTTCGTCGAGGGCGACGCCCGAGGCCTGTCCTCCAATGGAAACCACCGTGCCAAAGGTTCCGCCCCAGGCCGCGGCGGCAAAGGCCGCAACCAGAGTGCTCTTCAACCAATAAGACTTGCTCAGCATAACAATTGACTCCCTGAAAACAAAATTCCAACCTGCGCCGCCCCATGGCAATTCCCGGAGCGCGGGGGCGGCCCTTCCGCGCCTTGATTCCTCTGACTAAACTGCGCTGACCATGAGCGCGCAACGACGGAGCGCGGCGCCGAGCATTTTGAAGATGCCTGGCGGCGCGCGCCGTACGCTGAAGCGCTGGTGGTCCCTATTCCGCGCTCTTCTTGCGGCGCAATACGATCAGCCCCAAGAACAGGACTGCGAGCACAGCGCAAACGATGCGAATCATCGAGCTATCCATCGTTTTTCTCCTTTCCGACGAAATAATCTCCGCTACATGTTATTCATCATCGGCAGCAGCTGCCGCATGATGCGCATGACCACCGGGCCCACCGTCACTACAAACAAGGAGGGCAGAATACAAAAGAAGATCGGAAAAACCAGCTTGACGCCCAGCTTGGCGGCTTTTTCCTCGGCTATTTGCCGGGCTTGAACACGCATGTAATCGGAATGGGCCCGCAGACTCTGCGCCACCCCGGTTCCAAACCGATCGGCCTGGATCAGCACCGCCACCAATTTCTTGAGATCCTCCACCGCCGTGCGGTCCGCCAGGTTGCGCAGCGCTTCGGCCCGGCGTTTGCCGGCTTTTAGCTCGAGATTCACAATGGCCAGCTCTTCGGTAATCTCGGGATGCGCTTGCTCCAGTTCCTTAGCCACCTGCAAAATCGCCTGATCGAGACCGAGGCCCGACTCCACGCAAACCACCAGCAGGTCTAAAGCGTTGGCCAGCCCGCGATGGATCTGCTTCTGCCGCTTTTTCGCTACCATGCGTACGTATTCGTTGGGTCCGAAGAAACCGATGGCGACGGCGGCCACCATGGCCGCGAACTTATTACTCGAATCCATGTTGGAGTTGAGCAGCACCACCCCGGTGACTACCGGCACCAGCACTCCGAACAGCGCTTTGGCGCCGTACAGGATTTTAAGGGCATTGGGGTTTCGATAACCCGCCCGGATGAGCCTGCGCTGCATCACGGTGACGTCTTTTGGCGAGGCCGGCACCAGGTTGCCGAGCCGTTTCACGATGTCATGAAAGACCAGGCTGGGATGCCGCGGAGTGGAATCGTGCTGGCTCATTCCGGTGCCCGCCACCCGCTCCATGGCTTCCTTCGGTTTGACCCACAACTTCATTCCCGCGAGCGAAAGCCCCGCGGCGAGCAGCACAAAGAGCAGGCAGCTAAAAAGAATGGTCATGGTTCAAACCTCGATCTTCACGATCTGCCGCATAATTCCGTAGCCAATCAGCTGCAACACGATGGCCGCGCCCAGCATAATGTTTCCGGTGTCGTCCAGGAAGAAGAAGCGGACGTAGTCGGGATTGACGTAAAACATGATTACGGCCACGCCAATGGGAATGCAGCTCAAGGCCGCGCCGGTCATGCGTCCGTGCGCGCTGATGGCCCGGATTTTTCCGCGCAGTTTGAATCGTTCGCGGATTACGTAGGCCAGCTTGTCCAGAATCTCGGCCAGGTTGCCACCGGTGCGCTTCTGCAGCAGCACCGCCGAAACGAAGAAGTGCACGTCGAGCGACGGCACGCGCTTGGCCAGCTTCTGCAAGGCGACGTCCAGAGGCAGCCCCAGGTTGTGTTCTTCAAAGGTACGCCGGAATTCTCCCGACAGCGGTTCTTGAAATTCGCGGTGAATCATCTCGAGCGATACCGAAAACGCATGACCGGCGCGCATGGAACGCGCCACGAATTCCAGGCTGTCGGGGAACAGTTCTTCGAACCTGCGCATGCGCGCCGTGCGTTTGCGCATTACATAGAGCAAAGGAAGACTGCCTGTCAGGAGAGCCGGTAGGTAAGCAAACCGCTGCAACTGCCCTGGCAATAACACCCAAGCCAGGGCCCAGCCCGATACACAGGCCACCAGGCAGGTATTCACCAGCCGATGGGTGCTCCAGCGCATGCCGGCCTGCTCCAACATTTCCTGAAACTTGGTTTGGAGCTGGTACCGTTTGAGCAGCCGCGTGGCCAGCAGGCCGCCCTTTTCCTCGGTTTGAATCAAGGCGGCGTTCTGGCCCGCGGTCTTGGTCTTCTTGGCCTTATTGGTGCCAAGCAAACGGCTCTTCAGCTTGTCCAGGTCGGAGTGACGAAACGCGTTCGAACACACCCACCAAATGACCAGTGCGCAAACCCAAACAGCGATGGCGATTATGACAAAAGTCATGGCATCAGACCTCCAGTACCTCGTCAAACAGATCGGCACGCAGCCGGATGCCCGCCGCCAGCAATTTCTCGTAGAACTTGGGACGAATTCCGGTGGCGGCGAAACGGCCCACCACGCGGCCGTCCGGATTCAAGCCCCGTTTTTCGAAGACGAAGATGTCCTGCAGCGTAACCACGTCGCCTTCCATGCCGGTTACCTCGGTGAGATTTACGACGCGCCGCGAGCCGTCGGCTTGCCGGGAGGCCTGCACCAGCAAATGGACCGCGCTGGCGATCTGCTGCCGGATGGAGGTCAATTGCATGTTGGAGTTGGCCAGCGCCACCATGACCTCCAGGCGCGAGACCGCATCCCGGGGGCTGTTGGCGTGGACAGTGGTCAACGAACCGTCGTGGCCAGTGTTCATGGCTTGTAACATGTCCAGCGCTTCTTCGCCGCGGACCTCGCCGACGACGATGCGGTCCGGCCGCATACGCAAGCTATTCACCAACAGCTCGCGCTGGCGGACGGCGCCGTTACCTTCCAGATTGGGAGGACGCGTCTCCAGGCGAACCACGTGCGGCTGCTTCAACTGCAGTTCGGCGGCGTCTTCGATGGTGACGATGCGCTCCTTGGGTGAAATGAAGGCGGAGAGAGCGTTGAGCAGCGTGGTTTTTCCGGCGCCGGTACCGCCGGCGATGATAATGTTCAGCTTGGCCTTTACCGCTGCTTCGAGCAGCTCCATCATGCCCGGCGTCATGGCCATCCGGTCCACCAGATCCGGAGGCATCAACTTGTCGGTGCTGAAGCGGCGAATCGATAGGATCGGTCCGTCCACGGCGAGGGGAGGAATAATGGCGTTCACGCGCGATCCGTCGCTCAACCTGGCGTCGACCATGGGCGTCGATTCATCCACGCGGCGGCCCACCTGCGAAACGATCTTGTCAATAATCCGCAACAGGTGTTGGCTGTCCCGAAAGTTTACCGACGTCAGCTCCAGCAAGCCCTTCCGTTCGACATAGACCGCCCGGTGCGTGTTGACCAGAATGTCGGAGATGGTCGGGTCTTGCAGCAAAGGCTCGAGCGGCCCCAAACCGAATACCTCGTCCAGCACCTCGTCGCAGATCTGCTGCTTCTCGAGGGAGCTGAGCAGGGTAGGCTCGGAGTCGATGAGAGAGATCAGCGCCTGGCGCACTTCGCTGCGCACGCGCTGGTTATCGATGGTGGCCAGCGCCTCCAGGTTGATTTTGTCCACCAGCTTGCGGTGCAGGGTGAACTTCAACTCCTGGTATTCAGGCTTGAGCGCCCCTTTGGACTTGCCGCCGTTCTTCAACAGGCGCTGCTCCCAGCTTACTTGCGGCGTCGATTTTGTCTCAAGATTCGGAAACATGATTTCTCTTTACTGAACAGAAAGTAACGTCCGGGCATCGCTCAGCCCCGCTCTTTTGCGATCCTGTCCCGCGAGGCCCGACAAGCGTCCGGCCAGTCCTTCAATTGCTTTTCCGAGCTCGCAATGGCCGTCCACCGGCTGGCCCAGCGTAACCGCCCGGTGCAGGGAAAAATAGTCGTTCGGGATGCGCGAGTTCACCGAACAATTGAACAGCTTCTCAATATCGGATCCTCCGATTTCGTCGCGGCGGTTGATGCGGTTTACCATAATCTGGAAACGGTCCTTCGGAAAGCCCAGCTGGTCCAGCAGATTGACCGCCTTGCGGGCCAGGTGCAGGCTCGGTAATTCGGGAGTAGAGACCAGGAAAGCATGGTCGGATTCGGAAATGGTCATCAAGCTCAAGCGCTGAAAAACCACTGGAAGGTCGATGACGATCCAGTCGTAGTTCATGCGCGCATGTTCCAATACCGCGTGGAGCCGGGCTTGGTCTATCGCGCCGGTATGCGGCGTCTCGGGCGCCGGAAGAATGTCTACGCCATCGGAAGTAGCCACCAGCGAAGGCCAGGGTGTGTCGATGGGATGGTCGGCAAACTGCAGCGCCTCCAGCAGGGACTTGGTATTGGTCAGCTTCAGGTAGAAACCAATGATCCCCCCATCAAGTCGAAGTCCGCGAGCAGTACGCGTTGGGAGGTGGTTCTTCGTAGCGCAAAGGCGGTCTGCGCGGCCAGAGTGGAAGCTCCGGATCCTGGCTTCACGCTGCTAAACACAATCAGGCTGCCGGGCTGAATGTCCTCGGCGGGACCGGGCTGTAGCAGGCGGTGCAGGCGAGCGATCGCCTCGGTTTGGATCTGAGCGTCGAAAGGAGCGTACAGAAACTCGGTGGCGCCCATGCGCAAGGAGCGCAGGATGGCATCGGAATCGTTGCGGACATGCAGCCCGACCACATGCGTAGGATGGCTGAGTGCCAGCACCGAGCGGATGAGCTCGCAGGCCACGTCTAAATCGGTGGCAAGATCCAGCAGGATGACATCCGGTTTGGTCTGGCGCAGGCGCATTTCCAGGGTCTGTGGCGATGGATACTGTTTGAGCTCGGCGACAATCTGAAAGGCGCGCGTGTGCTCGACGGCCAGCGAGAATTGACCCGCTAGCTCACGGTTCGGCACTATCGATAAAGCCGTCAAGACCGCCCCTTTCCCTGTCATCGGATGCTCTCCATGCGCTCGGTCCCCATGTCCCGTTAATTCGTCTTCCTGCTGGAGTGCGGCGTGGCGTAGGGGTCCACCGGATTGGCCGGTGTGATCATGAATTCGCGAGGCATCACCGGCGTCTTGCCCTCGCCCGGCTGCATCGGCATGGTGATTTCCGGCGTAACCATGACAACCAACTCCGTGTTGTTCCGATCGGTCTCCTTGGTCTTGAACAGATTCCCCAGGATGGGAATGCTCGAAAGACCCGGAATCTTGTTCACCGTTTCGGTCAACCGATTGTCAAGCAGGCCGGCGATGACGAAGCTCTGGCCCTGGCCCAGCTCAATATTGGTTTCCATCTTGCGAGTCGACAACGCCGGGATGGTGAATCCGTTAAAGGACAGTCCGTTGGCATAATCGAGAGTCGACACCTCCGGCTTGACGTGCATGTTGATGGTATTGTTTTCGGTGACCGTCGGCAAAAAATTCAGCCGGACTCCAAACTCCCGGAACTGGATGGTAACCGCGCCCGAATTGGCGCCGCCCTGCAGCACGGGAATGGGAAATTCACCGCCCACCAGGAAGGTAGCTTCCTTTCCGTTGGTAGTGACGAGATTGGGTTCGGCCAGGATCTGCAGCAGCTGGCGGCTCTGCAGGGCTTTGATGAATAAGCCCAGGTTCAGATCGTTGCGAAACGCAAAAATATTCAGCGCTTGGGAAATAGTGAAAGAGGTGGGCTGAGCCGCAGTGCCGGCCGGCGCGTTCGTTACCGATGAAAGGGAGGGAGCGGGGAATTGGCCGGTGGTGACTCCACCCACCGTGTTGGCGGCTCCGGTGGATATCAAGTTCACGCCGAATTGCGTGGATGCGGTGCGATCGAGTTCGGCGAATTTCACGCGCAACAGGATCTGTTTCTCCGCCCCGGTCGAGATAATCTGCAGATTGTTGACAATGGTCTTCCCAAAGGGAGTGGCCAGCGCGGTGGCGCGTTCGGCGACGTCTTTGCTCGTGACGCGTCCGGTGAGCGATAGAGATTCACGCGAGGACTGGACGTGGATATCTTCTTTGGGGAAGGTTTCCTTGAGCAGCTTGCGCAGCGGGTCCAGGTTCTGTTCCACGGTGATGTTATAGAAATTACGCTGCCCGGCTTTGCTCCAAACCACCAGCGTCACGGTTCCAAACGATTTGCCGTGAACCAGGATTTCTCTCGCCGTTACCGGCGACGCGTCCACGATGTCCGGATTGCTGGTGGAGATTCGTGAGATATCGGTCGGATAGTCGATGACGATGCTCTTTCCCACCGTCAAGCGGATGTCCTCGGGGCCCCCTTGCGCGAGCGCCGCATTGGCCGCCGCGAAGACCACCAGAAAAGAAACGAAACACACTCGCTGTATGACTTGCATGGTTTACTTTCCCCCGTCCGCTGGCCGGTTAACGCCAACTACTTCTACACTCTTCTGCGTTCCACGGATTACAATGATCTGATCCGGCGGCGGTGGCGGCGGCGGAGGCGGAGCTGCGGCGACCACATTGACCATCCGTGCTCTGGGCCTGGCTGGCGCGGCTTCCGGCTTCTTGTGGACGTGCAGCCCATACAGTTCGCTGATTTCTCGACCCGGCGGCTTCTCGATAGTCTGGTCGCTGCCGTTTCTCAACACCAGCTGGATGCGGCCTTCATTATTTGCGAGCGTCAACGTTTCGGCCTGCTCGGGCGTGGCCAGCAGGGTAACTGTGCTCGCCTGGATGGCTTGCCCTCGGGCATCCGCTTGAATGGCGGTGCCGGCGGAGAGGACCAGAATATCCTGCAGAGCCGTGGCCGTTATAGTTCCATCCGAGCTCGGCGGGCGTCCGGTCACCAGGATATCCACGCGCATGCCCGGCAGCACGAATCCGGAAATGCCGCTGACGTCGTTGACCCGCACCGTTACTGCTCGCATTCCGACCGGAATGATGGGCGCAAGGCCCAGTCCGCTTCCGCGCACCGCCAGACGTCCATCGAGGATGGGCTCATCCATGAGCACGTTGCTGATCACGGGCCGGTCGATCACCTCTTCCGCTTTTCCGAAAGCCCCTTTGGGGAAAGCCACCGACGGAATCTTGCTCAGCTTGATATCGGCCGGCTTCACCGTCACGCCCACCGACAAGGGACGGGCCGCCACGACGATGTCGCGCATATCGGTCGGCTCCATCTTCTTCGATCCGCCGGCGCGCGCTGTCATCTGGTAAAACACACTCGATATCACGAGCGCGAAGAGTAAACTCACGCCCAACACGGTTAGAAATCTACGGTCCATATTTCTTTCTCCTGCTCTCTATCAGAAGCGGATTACAAACCCCTCATCACGTCTTTGGAACCAGACTCAGCCACACCCCTGCCGCGATCGCCGGAGCGTATGGAATGGAGTCCGCTTTCAGCTTGCGTTGGGGTTGGCCCGCGCCTGCCGCGGTCTCCACCAGCGCCGAACTCCTGCTCCTCCAGAATCCGCGGACATAAACAGCCATGATCACCAGCGCGGCCAGCAACCCGCCGCACCCGGCCGTCCACAACGCGGCTTCGAGCAGCCGGTGCACTCCCAGCACCGCCCCGAAACCTGCCATTAACTTCACATCGCCGCCACCCATCCCGCCCATCAGGTAGAAAATCAGGAACACGCCGGCCCCCGCCGCGGTTCCGGCCAGCGCCGCGCCCGCACCCCGCCAGCCGCCCTGGATGGTTTGCAGAATCAGACCGGCCACGAAAGCGGAACAGGGAATCCAGTTGGCGATTTTCCGGCGCGCCACGTCATCCACAATCGCGGCCACTCCGACGATTCCTGAAATCCAAACCTGCGCCGTCACCGCTGGGGCAGTCATTGGCCGCTCCCTTTTCCGCAATGCTTGACGCGAGCGGACTCTTCCGGTCTCCGCCGCTCGCCGCCGAACTGCTCCGCCTTGAACTCGGCTTTAAACAACGGCGGCGCCAAGAAGCCGGCTTGTAATGCGAATTCCGCTAAGGCCTTACCTGAGGGCAATCGCCAACTTCCTGCGTCCAACCACTCCATCGGTATCGCGCGCATGGGTATTCCGGATATAGACATCCCCGACAGCGGCATTCCCGACACTGCCAGCTTGCCCGCAATACGCCGGTCGGTCGAACTGCCAAGGTTCAACTTGGTTCTCATGCCGCTCTCCTGACATTAAGTTCGGCAAACTGGGAGGTTTTCATTAGCCTTGGGGCCGGGTTTTCTTTAGTACGGGTCATGCTTGGGTGGGTGTTGATTCACTTAGTTGCCGCGATCGTCTTGGCCTAGGTGCAGGAAGAGAATGGCCTTGCCGTCGTCCTTGATCACCCGCCACCGCGGATCCAATTTGAGGATGGTGGTTAGAGGCCAGTCCACCGGCAGTAGGGCCCTATCGAAGCCGTACCGCTTCAAAATCGTCCTCCAATCGTAGGCGCCCTGGAGTAGATGAAGGTATTCCCGCCCGAGCGCTTCGCCGTAAAAGTCGCTGCGGCCATCCACGAACACCCTTTGCCGTGGATAATTGCAGTAAATAAGGTAATCGCCCCACTGATCGGGAGCCAGTAAGCGGCCGGACTGCAGCAGCGCAGCGTTCTGGTGAACCAGGGCCACTGGAAACGCTTCGCTCGGAAAATCGGTAGGCCACTTAATTGGTGCATCGATCGCGATCAGCGCGGCCACCACGAGCGCCGGCCAAACGCTCATCCAACGGAAGCTGGGCGCGATATCTTCTCCCAACTGATGCAGAATCCGGATGATGGACGACTTCGGAAAGCGCGCTGCGGTTGACTTCCACCAGCCGCTGAGTTCAGAGGCGATCAGCGGCGCGGCAACTGTTGCATACAGCGGGACGTGCCGGACGCTCACCAGCGAACAGTGCGCCAGAAACAACACCCATAGCGCCTCGCTGACGCATTTCCTTCGCAGCAAAGCGCCGCTCACCAGCAACCCGGCAATCAACAGCATCTCGTACTGGAACTGGCCTTCCGATCGAAAAGTAGGAGCTTGAAACTCCTGCACCAGGTCCCGGATCCAATCCGCGCGCAGATACTGGATGATGTGAACGTGCAACTGGCTGCCGTAGGGATTCACGAATGACGCCGCCGAGCACGCCAGCAACAGCAGCGAATATCTGCGCACCGCGCTCCAGCGGGGCCTGCCCAAAAGCGCTTCGATGGAACTTCCGGCAACCAATAGCCCCAGCAAAACCAGAAACACCAGGAATCCGCCATGCAGATTCGTCCACAGCGCGGTCACCGGCGCCAGCAGCCACAGCCATGGCGTGTTCTGGCGCCTATCCGCCTCCACTAACCAAATACATGCCGGCAGCAGCAGCAGGGTGAACAGATGCGGGCGGGCCAGGAAATGCAATGAAGCGCTGCCTACGGCCAGGAAGGTAGTCGCCGCCGCGAGTAGCGCGTTGGCGCCTCTCCATATGGCGTAGCGAAGCAGCAGTGTGGCGTAAACAGCGATGAGCACCCCGGCGAAAAGTACGATGGCCTTCAGCCCTCCCATCCGGAACAAAAGTCCGAACACCACGTCCGACAGCCACTCCCATGCAAACCACGGCGCGCCGGGTTTCGAGAACGAGAACAGGTCCGTGGTGGGCACTGCATGTTTGGCCAGAATATATTCGCCGGTGCGGATGTGCCAGCCGGTGTCGCCATCCATCAGCAGCGATTTCCAGCCGCTGGCGCCGCACACAAAAAGCCAGACCAGGATGGCCACGAAGAAACAGTCGGCAAACGACGGCGCCACGATTCGCGTCCAACGGCCCCACGCGGCTGAAACTACTCCTGTGGCGAGTGGAGCAACGCGGACGGGGGGAAGAGATTGAGTAGAGCTGGCCAAGTGGATCCTACAGAGTTCATCGACCCCGCGCGCGTATCGCTTTAGCGGCCAGTAATATTGGATGCGTGGAAAAAATCACCGGCGCCCTGAGCCGGCGTAGCCGGAACCAAAAAGCACCGACTCCCTCACGGTCGCGGTTCGGAAAGAGAGCGCTACCGTAAGCCTGCTGTCCCACCAAAGGTGATGAAGACGCGCTGTGGCAAATTCGGTTGGCAGGCGGAAGCGGAAGCGCCTGCCCCACGTTGGCCCCAGTGGGGCAGGCGCTTCCGCCTGCCAACCGCCGGCGGCATCAACGGAGCGGTGTGCCTTAACTTAGCTGGTGGTGGCTTCTCTAGACTGTTGTTCCACAGGCTGCGGTTCCACCCCAACCAGCTCCTGGCCGTGCACCGCCAACGCGAGCCGATCCTTGAGGCCGGTTTTTTCGAAAATATGCATCAAGTGGACCTTCACGGTGCCAGGCGTAATTCGCAGATTCTCCGCGATTTGCCGGTTCTTCATGCCACGGCAAATCAGATGCACAACTTCTCTCTCCCGGGGTGTCAGTCGAGAAGTCTCCTTGCGTTGCAGGAACGCCGTGACGTTCTCGGCTTCGTCCATCCAGATTTTGCCCGCCCCCACCTCACGCAGGCATTGTAATAGCTTGGCTACCGGCGCCGTCTTCTTCACGATTCCGCGCGCGCCCATTTGCAGCGCCCGAAAAGCTTCCATTTCCGGCAGCTCCACTACCCACAGAACAGCATACGTATTTATGGAAGCGGCCTTCAGACTGGCGATATACCGGAGGGCGGATGCCAGCCCCCCGCTGCCCAGGTCAATCAACGCGACGTCGGGCCGAAGGCGATTCGATTCTTCGAACGCCTCATTGATCCTTGAAACAGCGCCGGCGAAAACCAGGTCGTCGCACTGCGCCAGCACGCCGTAAAGTCCCTCAAGTACGATGGGCTGCGGCTCAGAAGCGAATATGGAAATGGAGCGCAATAAGTTCCTCGGGCGTTTATCGGCAAAGGACTGATGACCATATAGATCCTAAGGTTTTTCAGGTGCAATATAGGCCGCATAATTTGGCTGGCCTACCGGCTGGCTAGTACAAAACCGCCTACGTAACGAATAGACGGCCGCGTTTTCGACGGGCCGTCCCAAAAAAAACGGTTAGTGGATAATGGACGCATGGCTTTTTCCGCCAGCCCGCCTCAGTTGCGCGCCCAGCACGCCCACCGGCCGCGCACCAAGCTGAGCTGGCCCTCGTCGTTGACCTTTCCGCTGCTTTTGCTGGTAATCATCACTTGCTTCTACTGGAAGCTGGTCTTCACTTATCAGTTCGACTGGATGTGGTCGCCGGATATGGCCGATCAGGTGCTGCCCTGGTGGCAAGAAGCAGCCCGCCAGCTGCGGCACGGTCAGGTTCCGCTTTGGGATCCACACAATTGGACCGGACAGCCGCTGCTCGGACAAGCGCAGCCGGGTGTGGCTTACCCTTTAAACTGGCTGCTATGGTGGATGCCTCAGCAGCATTCGCTCCTCCAGATGTGGGCGGTCAATTGGTACTTCGTAGTGGTGCACTACATGGCCGCGCTGTTCACCTATTGGTTGTGCCGCGATCTGGGCCGATCGCGCGCCGCTTCTTTGGTGGCCGGTCTCATCTTTGCACTCGTCGGATATATGGGCTGGACGGATTGGCCGCAGATGTTGAACGGCGCGGTGTGGACGCCGCTGGTTTTCCTGTTCCTGCTGCGTGCCGTACGCGGCGAGCGTCCATGGGCCAGCGCGTCGCTCAGCGGCGCCTGCATTGGCATGGCCTGGCTGAGCGGGCATCATCAGGTGCCCATCTTTGTGACTCTGGCCGCGGCCGGAGCGTGGCTCTACTACATCCTGAAAGACGGCCGTCCCGATTGGCGAATGGCCAGGCTGGCCGCGCTGGCCATGGTTTTCGCGCCGCTGGTGGGCGCCTTGCAGATTCTCCCCGCCCAGGAGTACGGCCGGCTGGCCTATCGCTGGGCCGGCGCCCGGGACGGTTTGGCGTGGCATAACGCCATCCCCTATTACGTTCATGCGCAGCACGCGGTGATTCCTTTACATTTATTTGGAATTTTGATTCCCGGCTATGGCGAGAATACGGGAATCTTCTTCGGCATTGTCGCGCTATCCCTGGCGCTTATCGCCATCGCTGTCCGCTGGCGCGACCACCTGGTGAAGTTCTTCGCCGCGATCGCCTTGGGCGGCTTGGTTTATTCGCTGGGCGGCCACAGCGTTTTTCAAGGCTTCATTTATGCCGTGGTCCCGTATGTGGAAAAGGCCCGCGTACCCGCCATGGCCTTGCTCCTGTTTAATGCCGGCTTCGCCGTCCTGGCGGCGTTCGGCGTGGATGCCCTGCAGCCATTCAAAGAAATGGATGCCCTGCAGCCATTCAAAGAAATGGATGCCCTGCAGGCGGACGTGCTCGACGGGTCCCACTGGATTCGCCGCATCAACATCGGCGTGGCGGCATTCGGCATAGTGACTGGCGTCACCTTGCAGGCAGTTCTGATCGCCAATAAATTTCAGTGGGATATCGACAACCGAGTAGTCATGGCCGTTCTGATTTCGATGCTGATGGCCGCGCTGTTGTACGCATGGCGGAGCGAGAGCCTGACGCGCCGCCAGGCTGTTACGCTGCTGACGCTGCTGCTCCTGTTTGAGGCCGGCCAACAATCCGGTTTCTCGCTGGCCGACCGCAACGATTCCATCCGGCGCAGCTTTCTAGACAAATCTTCGGGCAACGGGGACATTGCGGATTTCCTCCACAAGCAACCAGGCCCTTTTCGAGTGGAGACCCGAACCGAAGACATCGTGCCTAACTGGGGCGATTTTTACAACATAGATTTCCCGACGGCGGCAGCCAGCGCTTCGGTGAATTCGTTCTCGCTGTGGAACAAATTGCCGGTCTGGAATAAACTGGTGGGCGCAAAATACACGCTGTCTCGGGGCAATACCGATCCAGCGCAGAGCGAAGTGTTTCGAGGGGCGAGCGGTGTCGCTGTCTTTCAGAATCCGGACGTTTTCAATCGCGCCTGGACAGTGCATGAGATCGTTCCCATTCGCGATCTCGACCAAGGCCTGGAGTTCATGGGGGACCACTTAGACGAATTGCGATCGAAAGCCGTGATCCTGGGAACGCCCGCACCGAAGCTCGCGTCCTGCCCGGATGCCAAAGACATGGTATTCGTGACCCACTATGCGCCCTCGAACGTGTCTCTCAGCGCGGATATGGGCTGCGACGGGATGGTGGTGCTCTCCGACACCTACTTTCCCGGCTGGTACGCCAGCGTGGATGGCCGGCCGGCACGGATCTATGAAGTGGATATAGCGCTGCGCGGCGTGGCTGTTCCCGGAGGTTCCCATATAGTGACATTCCGCTACCGGCCGCGTTCTGTTTACTGGGGCGCGGGTCTCACCCTGGCCGGCGTTCTGGGAGCAGCGGTACTGACATTCTGGAGTGGAAAGAACCGGGGCCTTGCTCACACGCATCATCTGTGATGGACATTTGTCGCCGCGAGGAATAGTCTTCGACATGGACGGAGTGCTGCTGGATTCTTCCCCCATTCATGCCGCCGCTTACCAGGATGCTCTGCGCGAGTTAGCCATTCAGGACTTCCGCTATTCCCGCGTGGCCGGGATGCGCAGCCGCGATGGCGTCCGGGCCGTTCTCAAAGAAAACAATATTCATTTGCCGGAAGACCAGATCGACGCCCTGGCGCAGCTGAAGAGCACTCTCGCCCTGGCGCGGATCGCCGCCGAAAATCCCATTGTCCCCGGCGCTATCGCGGTGCTCAGCGCACTGGCCGGCCGCACCAGACTCGCCTTGGCCAGCTCGGCCTCTGAAGCCGGCGTAAATTCATTTCTGGATCGAAATGATCTGCGGCGTTTTTTCCAGTGCGTGCTGCACTCAGGCCATGTCGTAAGCGCCAAGCCCGCGCCCGATATTTTCCGGCTGGCCATTGAAAAATTGGGCGTGAGACCAGCCGATTCCGTGGTGGTGGAAGACGCCGTAGCCGGCATCCAGGCCGCCAAGCGAGCCGGAGCCGTGGCTTGCGGAATCCCTTCCACTTGTCCCGCGGAAGAACTGGTGCGCGCGGGCGCCGGCCTGATCATCGATAAGCTGGAAGACTTGCTTGAACTCGGAGTGCGGGCGTGACCATCCCCAGCGTGATTACGCGGGAGAACGCTGCCGCATTTTTGGATGCTAGAGTGGATCCGGCGGTCTGGACCGCGCTCATTCCAGCCGCCGGGCGAGGATCGCGCCTCGGGTTCGAGCATCCCAAGATCCTGTTTCCGGTGGCCGGCGCCACCATCCTGGAATGGCTGGTGGAGCTGCTGCAACCCCTGTGCCGGCGGTTTGTCTTGGTGCTTTCGCCCAGCGGCGCTGCGCCAGTGGAAGCTGCTGCTTCGCGCGTTCTGCCGGGCCGGTACGCCATCGCCCGGCAACCGGAGCCGCTTGGTATGGCCGACGCCATCCGCTGCGGCCTCCCGCAAGTGGAAACAACGCATACACTGATTGTTTGGGGCGATCAGGTGGCTATCCGGCGCGATTCGCTCGAATTTTTGATGCGGCTTCAGCAGGGCATGGCGCGGCCGGCGGCGGTTTGTCCAACTCTATGGCGCGATCGTCCCTATATCCACTTCGAGCGCGAAGCATCCGGACGCTTGATTCGCATCCTGCAGGCGCGCGAAGGCGACGGAATGCCGGAGCGCGGGGAAAGCGATTCCGGCGTTTTTCTTTTTCTTACCGAAACGCTCCGCCAATATCTGCCGCGCTTATTGGCCTCGGCCGAATGCATGGGCAAGCAAACTCGCGAGTTGAATTTTCTGCCGATATTTCCGATGCTGGACAATCTGATTACCGCGCCCATCATGACCGAAGCCGAGTCCGTGGGAGTGAATTCGCCCGCCGACGCCGCCTACCTGGAGCAACAACTACTATTGCGTTCCAAGGTGAAAAAATGATCACGGCACCAACTCCGTTGAAGACGCCGGGTTGGCAGGCGAAAGCGCCTGCCCCACTGGGGCCAACGTGGGGCAGGCGCTTCCGCCTGCCAACCGATTTTCCCGCATCGTCTGCATCACCTTTCGTGGGCCGCAGGCCCATGGGAACTCCCTCACGGTCGGGGCTCGGTAACGCCTTACTGAACCGCGACCCTAAGGGAGTCGGTGCTTTGTTTGCGCCGAAAGCCAAATGAATCCGGCCACGCTCGAACCCCGCTCATCCAAACTGAGCGTGGTCCTCTTTTCCGGCGGCAGCGGCACGCAAAGCATTACCGAAGCATTCCTGAAACATCCGCAGATTTTGCTGACCATCCTTATTAATGCCTATGACGATGGTCATTCCACCGGCCGCCTTCGCCGCTTCATACCAGGGATGCTGGGACCCTCCGACGTCCGGAAAAACATCAGCCGGCTGATGCCGCAATCGGACCAGCGCCATCGGGCGCTTCGCTTTCTCTCCGATCACCGGCTGCCTTTGGGCATAGAGCATGCGCGGGGCCTGGATCTCGTCCAGCGTATCGCCAATGAGGATTGGGGCGCGCTCGCCTCCGAACTGGCCGCGGCATTCGAGCACCTCTCCGTGAAGCAAGCGCGAGCGTTCGCCTGCTTCTTCCGGCATTTCTCCGATTACGCCGCGGAGCAGGATGCTCTCGGTAACCAGTTCGACTTCACCGACTGCGCGCTGGGCAATATTCTTTTTGCTGGCTGCTATCTCGGCTCCCAACGCGACTTCAACCGCACCGTGGAAGCTTTCGGAAGCTTTTACGAGATCGAATCGCAGCTGCTCAATATCACCGCGGGCGAAAATCTGTTCTTGATCGCGCGTAAACAGGACGGGGGCGTGCTGTGGAGCGAAGCGGAAATCGTTTCCGCGCAGAACCCATCGAAGATCGACGAAATTTATCTTATAGAGGAGCAGGTCTATCGGTCTCGAACCTCCTTGAGCGAACCGGAGGATCTCATCGCGCGCGGCGCCCGCATTCCTTCCATCAATCCTGAAGCCAGCCTGGCGCTCGAATCTGCCGACGTCATTGTCTACGGCCCTGGCACGCAGCATTCGTCGCTGTTTCCCTCCTACATCACGCGCGGAGTTGCGGAAGCCATCGTCTCCAATCAATCCGCGGACAAAATCCTGATTTCGAACATCCGCCGCGATTTCGATATGCAGGATGAGGACGCCGGCGACCTGGCCCGAAAATTCCTGAGCGCGTTGAGCCGCAAAGGCGAAGTGGCGCTCCATTGGGAGGATGCGGTCACGCATTCCTTCTTCCAGCACCAGGATCATCCCTCTAAGCCGCCGGGGACGCACCATGGTTTAGCCAGTTACATCCCTTTTGATAAAGCCACGTTCAGCTTTCCGCTGGAATCGGTAATGCTGCGCGATTGGGAGGATCAGGAAGGCCGCCATGCCGGCGGATTTGTTCTGGATGAGCTGCAACAGATTGTGCAATCGCGCATCGATATCTCCTTGCAGCCGTTCCGGCACTTGATTTCCATCGTAGTGCCCGCTCTGAACGAAGAACGGACCGTCGAAGAAACGTTGAAGCGCCTGATGGCCCTGGATTTCCAGATGTTCGAGCTGGGCAAGGAAATTATTTTCGTGGACGGCGGCTCAACCGACCGCACTTTCGAAATCGCCCAGTCCGTCCGGAATGTGAAAGCGTACCGGCTGGACCAGCCTAAGGGTCGCGGCGCTGCTTTGAGAACCGGCATTGAGAAGGCGCGCGGCGACATCATCGTATTCTTTCCGGCCGATCTTGAATATCAGGAAAAAGATATCTATCCGGTGGTCCTGTCCATCGCGCGTAGCAATTTCAGCGCTGTTTTTGGAACCCGGGCCGTCAAGTGTACCGATCTTTCCGGCCGCCTGAAGAGCATCTACGGCAAGGCTCGCGGGTTATATTTAGTGAGCAAATACGGCGGCATGTTATTGAGCACCGCAACCCTGTTTCTCTATAACCGCTACGTCACCGACACTTTGACCAGCGTCAAGGGGTTCGATTCGCGGCTGCTCCGGTCGCTGAATCTGCAGTCCGACGGCATGAACCTGGATACCGAAATCGTGGCCAAGCTATGCCGGAGCGGCCATTACATTCTCGAGATCCCGGTGGAATACAAGGCCCGCACTAAGATGGAAGGAAAGAAATCCACCCCGATGGAAGGATTGAAAGCCCTGTTCGCGCTGATTCGTTTCCGCTTCGGTGCCCGCGGATGAAGCTGGTGTCAATCGTAGTTCCGGCCTATAACGAGGCGGCGTTCATCGGAGACCTGCTGCGCGCGATCGCTCAGGTGGACACCCGCCCGCTGGGGTTCGAGAAGGAAGTGCTGGTGGTGAACGATGGTTCGACGGACTCCACCGAAAGCATCGCACGCAGCTTTGAAAAGGATGGCGTCCGCTGCTTCACCCAGGTGCCGAATCAAGGGAAGGGGCGGGCCGTCCAGCGCGGCATCCGGGAAGCGGCGGGCGATTACATTCTCATTCAGGATGCGGATATGGAATACGATCCGGCCGATTATCTGCCGCTGCTCACGGCGCTCGATTCCGGCGTGGACGCTGTCTATGGAAGCCGTCTGCTGGGCCGCATTCGCGCCTCCGGCTGGTCGCTCACCCCGGGCAAGAACCCCGCGCAGGGTTTCGGGCCTTGGCTCGCCGGTGTAGTTCTTTCCTGCTGGACCTTCTTGCTATACGGCCGTTGGATTTCAGACACGCTGACCGCCTACAAGCTGTATCCGGCCAAAGTGCTCAAGGCCATGAAAATCGAGACCCGCGGATTCGAAACGGATCATGAGATCACCGCGAAGCTGATCCGCTCCGGCTTGCGGATCGCCGAAGTGCCCATCTCCTATCGCCCGCGCTCGCTCGCGGAAGGAAAGAAAATCAAGCCTCGCGATGGATTGATCGCCGTCTGGACCCTGCTCCGGTTTCGCTTCAAGAAACCTAATTAAGCTCCGCGTTTACTTTACCTCGCCCCCGGGGCCTGCAGCTTTCTCGATCTCCGAGTTCATTTCGCCGCCGATAAGAATCGCCCCATTGGTGACATAAAGCCACAACAGCAGCATCACCACTCCGTTCAGGTGGCCATAACTGCGCGCATAATTGTCCACGTGCTCGAAATAGAAGCGGGCCGCGAAAGTGGCCCCCAGCCACAGCACCAGAGCACAGAGCGCGCCGGGCGTGTTCCAATGCCAGTTGTTGCGCCGGAGATTGGGCGCGAAGCGGTATAGCACGCCAAACGAAAGGGACAACGCCGCGGCCAGCACCAGCCATTCCAAGACACGGAGACTTCTCATCCCCACTTGGAGATGAGCTTGCATGTACGCGCCGCAAAGGATCAGCAGCATCGCCAGCGACGCCGTAACCGCCAGAGATAACGTCACGGCGCCGATCGTCAGGGCCATTCTCCACCAGGCGCGGTCTTCTTTTACTTCGTAGGCGGTATTAAGCCCGTAGATCATCGCCCAGGTGCCGTTGAAAGCAGCCCACACCGCTCCAGCACAAACGGAAATAAGTTGGAGACTCGAAAGGGTGTGCCGGCTCAGCTCGTCCACCATTTCCTGGAACAGCCTGGAGACTTGTGCCGGTAGCACCTGGCGAGAAGTATCCTCGATTGCGCTCTTTATATACTCGCCGAAAGCGGGTAGCCGCGCGCCGAGAGCGAGAAGAACCAGCAGGAAGGGAAATATCGCCAGGAATTGATAGAAAGCCATTCGCCCGCCTTGGCCAAAGACGTCGTCCTGCCAGCACTCTCGCACTGTCCGGCGGAGTAGGTCCGGGAACGACAGGCCTCCTAGCGTCCAGGGATTACGCGCATGGTTCGGCATCGCCCATACGATGCCCACGCCGGCGCTCCCGTTACTTCAAAACAAAAATACACTTACCCGAAAAGCGTTCGCTCCATCGAGTGCAGGTCTTGGGGATTGAAATACGACGCGGTCCAGGCATCGTCGGTGGAAAGAAACATGCCGGCCGCCACTGCCGCCTGGCGCTTCGACACCGGCTGCTTCTTGATCTGGGGAGTCTTCTTGCCCTTTTTGGAGCTACCTTTGCCCTTCGGCACGGCGTAACTGTCCAGAAAGTTATAATGATCCACCAGCAGCAGTGCTTCGATGGCGAAGCAGGTGGCCACGTCGGCATCGTGAATCGCAATCAAATTGTCGCCGTTGTTGGCTTCGCCGCCCGAAGCCAGGTTCGATGAGCCGCAGTAAACCACGGGATCGTTGCCGTTGAAACCGCAGACCACAAACTTGTCGTGAATTTCATGTCCCGGAGGAACCGGCAATTGATCAAAGGGCGGCGGCAAAGAGAGCTGCCCCGGCTTTCCCGTAACCAGCACGCCTTGAGCTTTACCAGGCGCATATAGCGTAACGCCTCCCGGAGAATCGGAAATTCCATAACTGAATATCTTTTCCTGCGCGTGCAGCGTCTGCAAAGTCGAATAGACCGAGGAATCCGGACTTCCCGTCAGTTGCATGACAGCGAACAGCACGCTGGGATTAAGTTTCGAAGCCGCTTCCTGCTTGATGCGCGCCGTGAGCCCACCCAGCACCTTGGTGACATCGGCCGGCGTATGCGGCGAAAAGGTGATGGTGGTTTGCGGCGTCTGGGCGTTCTGAATGTTGAAGGGAGTGTTGGCCAGTGCCGATTTGTTGAAGCTCTTTGAGACATTATCGTTCCAGGACTCGTTGAAGACGGCCGAATACTGTTGCGCGACCTTGGGATCGTCGAAAATCAAAATGTGGTTGGCATTCACATACAGGCCGGTTACGGAGAAATTGGTCGACCCAGTCAGCACCTTCACCGCGTTGGCCGGCTTGGTACCGTCCTGGTTCGAAACGATCAGAACCTTGTCGTGCGCGTATCGGCCAAAGTGCCCGCGGATGATTTTCGCCCCGCCTTTAGCGGCTTTTTGAAACTGCGCCGTAAATTGATCCTCAGGCATGGTGCCGCTCTTGTTGTGATGCAAAGCTGCATTGTCCAAAATCACCCGGATGCGGCCTTGCTGGGCCAGTTTCAGAAGAATTCCGAGCACATCCGGCTCATTCAAATCGTACGCGAACATGTTCAGTTGCAAGGATTTCTTTCCTAGCACTTCGTTCAGCACATCAAAGACGGCCACCCGCGCACCGGCGCCCATCCATTCATATTCGTCCGCGTACGTGTACTTCTGCCCGGTTGGATTGGTGCCGGCGTCCTGCGAAGTGTCGAATAGTAAGGCCTTCCCGCTGGGCCGGATCAGAGCTTTGGGGCCAAAATGATGGGCGAAAGCTTCCGACTGCATGTACCCGCGGGTGAAGCCGAGCGTCAGGCTCTTCTTGCTGAACGGCCCGACATTCACCGTAACCGATACGCTCAGCGATGAATCGATAGGCAGCATGGAGGCGCTGTTATCGAAATATCGCGGCGTCACCGTATATTTGTACGCGCCCGTTGCCGGGTTGATTCCCTGATGAGTGGACCCTGGAACATGAACCCAGCGAAATTTATGGATGGGCGCGTTGACGCTGGAGTTCCGCGGTTCCGTCGCCACCTGCGCGTGTTTGCTGGGATCCTGGAACTGAAGCTCATTGAATAGGTAGTAAGAAGGTTGCCCCGGCGGCGTGCACTGAATGGTGAAACCGGCCAGCCTTTGGGCGCTCTTCTTATCCGGAAAATTAAATGCGAGTAGCGTCTTGTTGTCACCCACGTAGGCTTTTACGGTGAGTGAAGTTGTGCTTTTTGTGGTAACGGGCATGTAAACCTCCAAAAGTGAGAAAAATTATAACATCTTATTCGTTGTAATGTTTGTAATATCCACAAGTGTGAGATGGAGGACGCTCGATGAGCCCCCAGCCCCGGTGCAAAGACCCCAGTGGCCCACCAAAGGTGGCGCACGCACTCGTGCGTGCCGTGTTCGCACTCTTGCGAACACCTTACCGGCGCAACCCCGGGCGTCCACACGAGTGTGAACGCGGCACGCAGAAGTGCGTGCGCCACGAGGCGTCTTCAACGACCCCGAGCGATCCCCTCCGCAGCCCCCAGCCTTGCTATATTTGTAAGTCTGCTTCTATGACTTCCACTTCCGTGACGGAAATCGTTTGCGCGCACAGCCCCGATTCCGACGATGCCTACATGTTTTACGGCTTGGCCACCAAGAAGATCCGCTCCCGGCTGGTCACTTTCCGCCACGTCCTGGAGGACATCGAAACCCTTAACCGCAAGGCCTCCGAGGGGCTTTACGAGCTGACCGCCATTTCCTACCATGCTTACCCATATGTTGCGGACAAGTACGTCCTGATGGCCAGCGGATCGAGCATCGGCGACGGCTACGGGCCCATTCTGGTCAGCACCCGCCCCATGGCCCCGGAAGAGATCAAAGGGAAGAAGATCGCCATCCCCGGCCGCATGACCAGTGCGTATCTCACGCTGAAGTTGTTCGAGCCGGACTTCGAAGAAGTTGCCATTCCTTTCGACAAGATTCTCGACGCCGTAGGCGACCACTCCGTCGACGCCGGCCTTGTCATTCACGAGGGCCAGCTCACCTACGGCCGCAGCGGTTTTCAAAACGTTCTGGATCTGGGGCGCTGGTGGAAAAACACCTACGATCTCCCCTTGCCGCTGGGCGGCAACGTATTGTTGCGATCGCTTCCCGAGGACGTAAAGAGCGAATGTTGCCGGCTGATGCGCGAAAGCATCCAATACGCCTTGGATCACAATGAAGAATCGTTGAACTACGCCATGCAATTCGCGCGCGATCTGGAACCGCGCCTGGCCGAAAAATTTGTGGGAATGTACGTAAATCACTTCACCCTCGATTGCGGCGAACTGGTGCCCCGCGCGGCCCAAAAGCTGCTCGATCTGGGCTACGAAGCTGGATTGATTTCCAAGAAAGTTACGGTTGAGTTTGTCCGTTGAACAACTGTTTTATGCTACGAAGTAAATTTCTGATCGCCGCCTTGGCCTCTGTGGTCATCCTCAATGCCCAGGACGATCCCAAACTGCGCGCTAAGATCGTTCGTGATTTGAGCAAGGGCGGCTCCGACGCGATTGTAAAAATTGAGCCTTATCTGTCTGATCCCGTCCTTGATGTGCGCCTGGAAGCCGTCAAGGCCATTGCCGACATCGGCACCCAGCGCAGCCTCGATCCGCTGATTAAAGCTCTAAACGACAACGACCCCGAAATTCAGATCCGCGCCACCGACGGCCTGGTGAATTTCTACCTTCCCGGTTACGCCAGGTCGGGTCTGGGCGCCTCGTTTCGGCGCATCGGCACATCCATCAAGAGCAAATTTACCGACACCAACGACCAGGTCATCGATGCTTTCATTCAGGTTCGCCCGGAAGTGGTGAAGGCGCTGGGACGGGTGGCGCGCGGAGGCGCCACCATGGACGCGCGAGCGAACGCCGCGCGGGCCCTGGGCATTTTGCGCGGCCGCGAAGCAATTCCCGATCTGGTTGAGGCGCTGCGCTCCAAGGATAGCCAGGTCATGTACGAATCGCTCATCGCGATCCAGAAGATTCGCGATCCATCCGCCGGCCCGCTGGTGGCGTTCCTGCTGCGCGATCTGGACGAAAAGGTCCAGGTTACCGCCATTGAAACCACCGGTCTGCTGGCGAATCGCGGCGCTATCAACGATCTCCGCGACATTCTGGACCGTTCCAAGAAAATGGCCGTGAAACGCGCCGCGCTCACCGCCCTGGCGCAAATGCCGGACCCGCAGCTGCACGGAATTTATATCGCGCGCCTGGCGGACAAGGATGAAGGTATCCGCGAAGCCGCCGCCGAAGGCATCGCGCGGTTGAAGAATCCGGATGATCGTCCCAGAGTCGAGAGCGCCTTTTCCGCCGAGAAGAAAACCGGGCCGCGCCTTTCGTTCGCGTTCGCCCTGGTTAGCCTGGGCCAGCGTGACATGGGCGAATTGGCGCCGCTGCGCTATCTGGTGGACAACCTGAATTCCGCCGCTTACCGCGGCGTCTCGCGCGCCTATTTGACTGAGCTGACGCGCAATCCCGAGAACCGCAAGGTCCTGTACCCGGTCTTCACCGAATCCACCGCAACTAAAGAAGAAAAAACCGGTCTGGCGCAGGTCCTCTCCGTAAGCGGCGGCCAGGACTCCGTCGCGCCGCTCGAAGCGTTGTCGCGCGAATCCACCCCGGAAGTTTCCGAAGAAGCCACCCGCGCATTAAGAAACCTGCGCGCCCGGCTTTAAACGCGCGCTATGAGCTCCAAAGTGACGGTCATTGGCGCCGGACGCATGGGATCCGCGCTGGCCACGGCGCTGTTCCACAAGGGATTTGCCACAACAGTATGGAACCGGACTCAAGCGAAAACGGAAGGCTTGTCAAAGCTCGGTGTCAGCGTGGCCCGGAGCATCGAAGCATCGGTTCGAGAAGCGGATATCGTTGTTCTAAGCCTCAGTGACTACAGTTCAACGCGGCAGCTGTTGGGACCATCTGACGTTGCAGCCCTCCGGGGCAAGATCGTCGTGCAACTGAGCAGCGGCACGCCCAAAGAAGCCCGGGAAATGGATTCCTGGGCCCGCCAACACGGCATCGAGTATCTTGACGGCGCCATTCTGGGCAGTCCGTCATGGATCGGAACACCGGCCTGCACCATCTTCTATTCTGGACCGGTGGAAGTCTTCAACCGCGCCAAGCCGGTGCTGATGGCCTTTGGCGAGAAGACGGCGTTCGTGGGGCATGAAATCGGGCATGCCTCGGCATTCGATGTTGCGGTCCTCACTTTCGGCGTGAGTGCGATGTTGGGCTTTCTGCAGGGCCAGGTTGTTTGGGAAAGCGAAAACCTGCCCGCCGGGGGATTTCTGGAGACCATCAAGGGCATGATGCCGGCCATGGAAGCACTCTTCACCGACATGTCGCGGCGAGTTTCGTCCAAGAATTACGCGGGCGATCAAGCGTCGCTGGAAGCGTATTCCGTGGTCACCAAGCAGCTGGTGAGCTGGTGCCAGGATGGAGGCTCGGACCACACCATTCCGGATGCGTACGTAAACCTCATGGAGCGAGCCATGCAGGCGGGCAAAAGTCAGGACGATTTCGCCTGCCTGTTCGAGATTCTGTCCGCCACCACGAATTATGCGGGAAAATAGAGTCGATGACCAATTCACCCGCGATGTGGTGCACACACTCCCGAACTGTGGGGCGGTCCCCCTGGACCGCGGCCGACGCCCTCGTCGGCTGGTATCACCAAGCACCGGCTCCCTTAGAAGCTGAGAAAAAATCGGTTCGCAGGCGAAAGCGCCTGCGCCACTTAATCGTAAATCCTTGTGCGTCAATGTGGGGCAGACGCTTCCGTCTGCCAACCCCGCGCGCGTGCCGATTTTTTCACAGCTTCTTACGGTCGCGGCTCGGTAACACATTCTTTCTGAGCCGCGCGCGTAAGCGACCGGTGCCTTTGACTTTTCCACAACACCCCCTTCTGAGCCGCGCGCGTAAGCAAGCAATTGTGGCGAATTTTGCAAGTACCTCCAGGGGGTCTGCTCCACTAAGTTCTGCTCCACTAAGTGATGTTGCGCACTCCTCGGTGCCGCTCCGGCGCTCCTGCTGGCTCCTGGCCGGCCTACTGGCGCTGACTCTCGCCGGAGGCTCGCTCTCCGGCCAGACGCCTCCGAAACCAGCCGCGCAGCCCGCTGAACCCCTTCCTCCGGCCGTCTCGCTGAACGACTTCAGCACGTCGCTCGAGACCCTGGTCAACCGCGTCCGCCCGTCGGTGGTTCAGATCTACTCCACCGGCTACGCGGCCTCGGATGAGAGCGACGGCACCACCGCCAGCCTGCTTTCTAAGCAACACAGCACGGGCTCCGGAATCATCATGACCGAGGATGGATATATCGTCACCAACGCCCATGTAGTGAAGGGCGCCAGGCGTATTCAGGTGCGGCTGCCATCGCGGAGCGAGGTCTCCGGCCGAAACGTCATGCTTCAGCCGGAAGGCAAGCTAATTGAAGCCAAGCTGGTGGGATTGGATCGCGACATCGACATTGCGGTAGTGAAGATCGATCATACCGGCTTGCCTTTTCTAACCTTTGGAGACTCCAACCGGATTCATCAGGGCGAACTGGTCATGGCTTTCGGCAGCCCGCTGGGACTCGAAAGCTCAGTCAGCATGGGCGTGGTCAGCTCCGTCGCCCGCGCCCTCCATCCGGACGACATGATGGTGTACATCCAGACCGACGCTCCCATCAATCCCGGCAATAGCGGCGGACCGCTGGTGGATGCCCTGGGGCACGTCATCGGCATCAATACTTTTATCCTCACGCAGTCCGGTGGCAGCGAAGGGCTGGGATTTGCGGTTCCCGCGAGCATTGTCCGAAACGTATACGGGCAGATTCGCCGCGAAGGGCACGTGCATCGCGGGCGCATCGGCATCCACGCGCAAACCATCACTCCCGGAATGGCCGCCGGTCTGAACCTGCCGCAGGACTGGGGCGTGATTGTCTCCGACGTCCAGCCCGAGGGACCGTCCGATAAAGCCGGCGTCAAGATCGGCGATATCGTCCGCAGCCTGAACGGGAAGATCATGCACGACGCGCGCCAGCTGGAACTCGAAATCTTCCGCTTTCCCATGCGCCAAAAGGTGAGCATGGATCTGCAGCGGGGAGCGGATCATCTGACCGTTGAGGTGCCTGTGATCGACGCCGTCGATGACCCCACGCGGTTTGCGGACCTGGTGAATCCGGAGGATAACCTGATCCCGCGCCTCGGAATCCTGGGCATTGGCATCGACAAAAAGCTGGCGGCCATGCTGCCCGATCTGCGCAATTCTTACGGAGTGGTGGTGGCCGCCGGCTCCACTAGCGATCTATCCAGCGGAACCGGATTGAGCCCCGGAGACGTCATTTATTCCGTGGATCAAACTCCCGTGGCCACCGTTGCGGCGCTGAAAAAGAAGCTGGATGAATACAAGGCCGGAGATCCGGTGGTGATGCAGGTGGAGCGGAGCGGCGTGTTGATGTACGTGACCATCGAACTGGAATGAATGACCTGGAATGAATGACCTGGAATGAAATCTGTAGCGCGAACAATTCTGCTGTTGACTATCGCCTTCGCTGCCCTCGCGCAAACTCATAAGCCGCGCAAGCCTGCGCCAGCCGACACTCCCGCTCATGAGGAAGGCGCTCCCTGGCCCCTCGAACATCTGGCGGTAGAAGGGAACCAGAACTACACCGCGGAACAGATCCTCGCCGTGGCCGGCCTCAAGATCGGCGACACCGTGGATAAGAACAAATTCGAAGATGCCCGCCAGCGCCTGCTGGACACCGGAGTGTTCGATCGCGCCGGCTATCGCTACGTTTCCTCCCAGGACTCCAAGGGCTACGACGTGACCTTTGAAGTGGCCGAGATGGCCCAGATGTATCCCATTCGATTTGAGGATCTCCCGGCCACGGATGCCCAGCTGAATGACTTGCTGAAGCGGAAAGATCCCTTGTTCGCTCCCAAGATTCCCGCCACCAGGATCGAGCTCGATCGCTATGTGAAATGGATCGCCGAGTTCCTGGCCGAGAAGAATTATCACGAGACTTTGGTGGCTAAGGTGACTTCTGAAGATTCTCCTGGGCTGACCATTCTGTTCCGGCCGGCCAAGCAGCGGGCTTCCATCGCTCGAGTTAAATTCACCAACACCGGCGACCTTCCCTCGGGATTGCTGCAAACCGCCATCTCCGGCGTAGCCACCGGCGTCGGTTATACCGAGCCGCGCTTGCGAATGCTGCTGGATGCCAGCGTCCGTCCGCTCTATGAAGCGCGCGGCATGATCCGCGTGTCTTTTCCCAAGGTGCAGACCACGCCGGCCAAAGATGTGGATGGCGTGGAGGTCACGGTGCAGGTGGAACAAGGCCCGGTTTACAAGCTGGGCCGCGTCAGCTTCACGGGTTCCGATGACCTGACTCCGAAAGAGCTAAGCAAATTGGCCCCTCTGAAACCCGACAAACCGGTGAATTTCGACGACGTGAGGGCCGGCCAGGACAAGATCGCGCAGAGCCTTCGCCGGGACGGATACATGCTGGCGAAAACCGAGGTGCACCGGACGGTCAACGATTCCACCAAAGTGGTCGATCTGAAATTCGAGCTTATTCCGGGTCCACAGTTCACCTTTCACGAGCTGACCATCGTGGGGCTGGACATTGAGAGTGAGCCGGTAATCCGCAAACTATGGGGCTTGCGCCCGGGCAGGCCGTTCAATGTCGATTATCCGAATCACTTTCTCGATCGCGTCAAAGAGATGGGAATTTTTGACAATCTCAACAAGACCAATGCCGAGTCCAAAGTGAACCCCAAGGACAACTCGGTAGACGTAACCCTCTACTTCAACAAATAGAATTCACCGGGTGAGCTGGACTTTATCCATTCCGCGGAGGAGATTGGGGAGATAAGCGTATGCTAAAACATATCTGCCAAGAAATGTTTTATGCCTACTCCACCTCCCCAAATCTATTCGATCATCCTAGCATTCGCGCCCCTTTTTTGGAAGCGTAGCTGGGAGCATGCTCAGGTCTTGTTGTGGGGCGCGATTCTAGCGCCTGGAAAACGGACCGTGACCAGCGCCTTGCGCATCATGGGACTGAGCCACGATCGGCATTTTCAGAACTACCATCGCGTGTTGAATCGTGCTCGCTGGAGTTGTCTGAAGGCCAGTCGTGTTTTGCTGCACCTGCTCATCTCTACATTCGCTCCGGCCGGTCCGCTGGTGTTCGGTCTGGACGACACCATTGAACGGCGACGCGGAGAGAAGATTCGAGCCCGAGGCATTTATCGTGACCCGGTGCGGTCCTCGCAAACACATTTCGTCAAGACCGGTGGATTGCGCTGGCTGAGCCTGATGTTGCTCGCGCCAATTCCTTGGGCGCAACGCGTTTGGGCGCTCCCGTTCTTAACCGCTCTCACTCCTTCGGAACGTTTTAGCCAGCAGCACCGGCAGCGGCATAAGCCGCTCACCAGCTGGGCCCGGCAGCTGTTGCTGCAACTCCGGCGTTGGCTACCGGATCGGGACATCGTTCTAGTAGCCGACCAAGCCTTCTCGGCCCTGGATTTGCTGACCCGCATGCAGTCGCTCCGACGTCCCATCACTTGCATCACCCGACTGCGCACCGATGCCCGTTTGTTCGCCCCGCCGCCGGCTCGAAGACCCAGACGAGCTGGGCGTCCCCGCCTAGTTGGAAAACGCTTATCCAAGCTGCAACAACTGCTCCGATCGAAACGTACCTCGTGGACTAAGCGGACCATCCCTCACTGGTATGGCGCTACCGCGCGTCCAGTGGAATACCTTTCAGGCACCGCCCTGTGGTACCACGGGGGCTTCCATCCGCTCTCCATTCGTTGGGTTCTGGTCCGCGATCCGCTGTCCAGTTTTGATCCTCTCGCGCTGCTGTGCACCGATTCACAGCAATCCCCCGATCAGATTCTGGCTTGGTTTGTCCAACGCTGGCAGGTCGAAGTGACCTTCCAGGAGGTCCGCGCCCATGTCGGCTTCGAAACCCAGCGGCAATGGTCCGACCTGGCCATTGCTCGCACCAGCCCCATTCTGCTCGGCCTGTTCTCTCTCATTACCGTCTTGGCAAACGGTCTGGCTTCAGGCGGACAACTTCCCATCTCGTCCTATTCCTGGTACCGAAAGCCCCGGCCTACTTTCTCAGACGCGATCTCCGTTGTGCGTCAACACTATTGGCAGCTTCCCAATTTCCTCATCTCGTCGGCAGACACCAAAGTTGTGAAAATCCCCGTCCCCCTCTTCCGCCGCTTGTCTGTCGCTCTTTGTTGGGCTGCCTAATGGACAAAGTCCAGGTGAGAAGCTGTGAAAAAATCGGTTCGCAGGCGAAAGCGCCTGCGCCACCTAGTCGTAAATCATTGTGCTTCAATGTGGGGCAGACGCTTCCGTCTGCCAACCCCGCGTGCTTCCCGATTTTTTCACGGCTTCTGAGACTGAGCGACCGGTGCTTTTGACTTTTTCGGGTACCTACACTGCCTCATCCAAATCCGGTGACGTCATGTCCGCCGGCACTGGTATCCTATGATGAGTGCCGTTGAATTTTCACCTGGACCAATACGATGGGCCGCTGGACCTGCTGCTGGACCTCATCCGCAAGCACGAGGTCAACATCTATGACATTCCCATTGCGTCCATCACGCACCAATATCTGGAATACATGCAGCGCGCCCTCGAACTGGACATTGAGCTGAGCGCCGAGTTCGTCTACATGGCCGCGACTTTGATTCACATCAAGTCGCGCATGCTGCTGCCCAAGGATCCCGAACTTGAAAAAATCTCTCCCGAAGGGGACCCGCGCCGCGAACTGGTGGACCGCCTGCTGGAGCACGAGCGTTTCAAGAATGCCGCTGAAATGCTCCAACAGAAACGAATGATGGAAGAAGCGGCGTGGTCGAACCCGCAGATGAGCCAATTTCTCTCCGAAGACGAAGATCCGGGATTGGCGGTCACGCTCTTCGATCTGGTAAAAACTTTTCAGACCGTTCTGGAGCGCGCCAAGAACCGGCCCATCTATGAGGTCGGCAAAGAGGACGTCAGCGTTCCGGACATGGTGCGGTATCTCGAAAAAGTCTTCCGCGAAAGATCGAAAAGTGAGCCGCTCTCGGTGAGCGAGCTGTTCGAGAAGCAGCCCAGCCGGCGCGCCATGATCTGCCTGTTCCTGGCCATGCTGGAGCTGGTGCGCCGCCAGGCGTTGTCATTGACCCAGAAGGACGCTTTCGGCGACATTGGATTGAAGAGACACCGCGACTTTGACCAGGTGCTGGGTCAGGACGAGTCGCTGGCTGCGATTGAACAGGAATACACCTAAATCGAAAATGGATAATCAAGATGTACAAGCTGGCCTCGAAATCGTGGGGCCTGAGATTGTTGTGAACGACCAGGAATCCGCGCCGGCGCAGTGGTCCGACGCGCAGCTCAAAGCCATCGTCGAAGCCGCGGTCTACGTTACTGATGAGCCGCTCTCCGCCGAACAGATCGCGGCGGCGCTGGAGCAGCCGGCCGCCGCGGTGGCGCGAATCTTAGAGGAACTGGCGGCTGAATACAACAAACCCGAGCACGGGCTGACGCTCCGCGAAGTTGCCGGCGGCTACAAAGTCTCCACCAAGCCGGAGCATCATGAGGCCATCCGCGAATTTCGTCAAGAATCTGAAGCCGCCGATGAAGCTCTCCTTGCCCGCGCTCGAAACCCTGGCGCTCATTGCCTATAAGCAGCCGGTCACGGTGCCTGAAATCGCCGAGATCCGCAACGTGCAGGGCGCGGGCGTGGTGAAGACTCTGCTGGATCGCAAGCTGATCGCCGCGGCCGGGCGCAAAAAAGTGGTCGGCAATCCCATGCTCTACAAAACCACCAAGGAGTTTCTGGTGCAGTTCGGCTTGAAGGATCTGAGCGAATTGCCCACTCTCAAGGAGTTTGAAGACCTGGGCCGCTTGTCCATGGGCGAAGGCGCCCCGGACGATGCGCCGGCACCCGCGCCCCCCGCGGAACCGGTCGTAACGGCGCCGGAAACGGCCGAGCCGGAAACGGCTGAATAGGATGTCCGAAGAACGGCTGCAAAAGATCCTGGCCCATGCGGGGATTTCGAGCCGGCGCAAGGCCGAAGAGTTGATCCGGGAAGGCCGCGTTAAGGTGAACGGCGCCGTTATCACCGAACTCGGAACCAAGGCCGATGCGGAGCGCGATTACATCAAGGTGGATGGGAAACGGGTTCAGGCTGCCGAGAAACCGGTCTACCTCGCCATGAACAAGCCTCCTAATTTCGTCACCACGGTAAGCGATCCGGAAGGCCGCCCCACCGTAATGGACCTGCTGCGGGGTGTGAGGGCGCGCGTTTATCCGGTGGGCCGCCTGGACTACCACAGCGAAGGCCTGCTGCTGCTCACCAACGATGGCGAGTTTGCCCAGCACATTACATCCGCCGCGAATCATGTCACTAAAACTTATGTTGCCAAGGTGAACGGTCCGCTTACTCCCGCGCAGGAGGAACATTTCCGGCAGGGCGTTTCCTTAGGAGGAAAACGAACTGCTCCCGCCGGTCTTAAACTGATCCAGCGCGCGGCGAACCCGTGGTATGAGGTGCGCCTGATCGAAGGGCGCCAAAATCAGATCCGGATGATGTTCAAGAATTTCGGCCGCTTAGTCGAAAAGCTGCGCCGCGTGCGCATCGGATTTCTGGAGCTGGGCTCTCTGCGGCCCGGGGAGTTTCGTCATCTAAAGCCGGCGGAAGTGGCGCGGTTCCGCAAGCTGCTCAAGATGGAGGCGCAGTAAATGGCCGTGATTCCGGACCTGCTGCGCAAGAGTAAGACCATCGCCGTGGTGGGTCTTTCCAGCAAGAAATTCCGGCCATCCTACGGCGTTGCGGAGTACATGCAGGCGCAAGGCTACCGGATTATCCCGGTGAATCCGAACGAATCCGAAGTGCTTGGGGAGAAGAGCTATTCAAGCATTGAGGACGTGCCCGAACACATCGATATCGTCGACATTTTCCGCCGCTCGGAGTTCGTGGGTCCCATCGTCGACTCGGCCATCCGCGCCGGCGCTATCGCGATATGGATGCAGGAGGGCGTGGAGCATCACGACGCCGCGCAGAAAGCCCGCGAAGCCGGCCTGGCGGTTGTGATGGACCGCTGCATCCTGAAAGAACACATGCGCCTGGAGTAGGAAAGCTGCTGGCAGGCGAAAGCTGAAAGCGCCTGCCCCACCTTAGTGTGGAAGGATTCACGTCATCGTGGGGCAGGCGCTTTCGCCTGCCAACAATCAATTCCAATATTCCCAATGGTGCGTCGCCACCACATACCAACACAAACACCCATTGGTCACCGCATGCGCCAGAATGCAGTCGCCCAGGCTCTTGGTTCGAATCATCCACCAGTTGTACGCGATTCCGGCAATCAGCCCGACGTCCCAATAGCAGCCATGTTCGGATGCGAATAGAACCGCGGTGATCCAGAACGCCGCCGGGGCGTAGCTTCCGAGCTTGACTTCCTGAAACCGCGGAGAAATGATCCAACGCATCAACCATCCCCGCCAGAACAGCTCCTCCAGGATCGGCACCAGCACCACCGCGCGAATTATTCTTGACCACAGCACCACCGGCGAAGTCAGTAGCTCACTGGGCGCTTTGGTGCTGATTCGCCCTAGTACTGAGTTTTGGAAAAGCCAATACTGGCGGTACGCCGGAAACAAAATATCCGGAGCTACCCAAATCACAAAAACAGCCACTCCCAGCAGAATGGTCGCCAGCACGTGCGAACATCGCAGGTCGATCACGTCCCGCGAGAAAGCCCACAGCACCGCCGCCAGAACTACGATGCGCAGCGGATAATCAATGGTCACGCTTAGCGGCGAGTATTGTTGCAGCGCCAGGAAAACTACAAAGACGGCAAACGGCAACACATACGGAAGGCTAGGCCAGCGTGTCTGGAGTGAGTTTGGCAACGGAGTGGTTGAGAGCTATCCTACCTTGGCCAGCAGCTGTTTGATCTCGGTCTGCTCTCTTTCACTGGGTTTGTTCCGCAGCGCGGTTTGCAGTTCTTTCTTGGCCATGGGACGATCGCCTTTCTGATACAGCGCCATCGCCAGATGCAGATGGAACGTCGGATTGTCCGGCTTCTTGACTTACCAGGTCGCGCAGCAGGCGCAGGCTGTCGTCGGTGAGGTTCTTGCGGATATAAATCAGCGCCACCGTATCGATGACACTCGGGTCATTCGGTCTCTTCAGCTGCGCTTGCTTGGCGTAGGCCAGGGCCTGATCCAGATCCACGCCGCCATCGGCCTTCAGGTAGGCCAGATTGTTCAGGGCTTCGACGTTATCGGGCTGCAGTTTGATCACATCCTCATAGGATTTGCGGGCATCTTCGTCGTGGCCGGTGTGCTCGTAGGTCATGGCCAAATCCAAATGGGAAATAACGTTTCTGGGTTCCAGCTCACTGGCTTTGTTGAAAGCCTCAATGGCGCCGCTTGATATCGCCGGAAGCTTTTCTTGGCTTCGCCCATGCGCACATAGAGCTCGCGCTGAATTCGGCTTCTTCTCAATCAGTTTCTGGAACTGCTCCGTCGCTTCCGCGAAATTTGCCGGCGCGGGAACAAATGATGGCCAGTTCCAGCCTATAGTCAATCCGGTCCGGCGACTGTCGAAGCTGGTCCTCGGCGAGTTTTATGGCCTGGTCCCATTGGCCTTCCGCGGCCTTGGCCTCAATCAGTCCGGGCAAACCGCGCGGATCGTTGGCTTGCATCATGATTTTGAAATCGCCTTCCGCATCGTGGAAGCGATGCTCCAGATAATCCAGTTCGCCGAGCTGGAATCGCGCCTCATTCGACTTGGGGTAAATTTTCAGCACCGCGTTCAATTCCTCGCGCGCCCGCTGATTCTCCCGCATTCGCAGCAACCCGGTCGCCCGGATCAGCCGGGCCGTCATGTTGGTCTGGTCGCTGGTTAATCACTTCCTCCGGCACTCTGCACCGCCTGCGGGTTTTCTCCGCGCGCCAATTGCAGCTCGCCCAACGCCAGCCGCGCGGGGATGTAGCGCGGTTCAATTTTTAGGGCCTCCAGAAACTGAATGCGCGCCTGATCCAGGCTCGGCGGGTCGCCGGCGGTCATGTAAGCGCGGCCCAGATTCAGATGTAGCGTCGGGTTGCCCGGCATCTTCATTGACAGGGGCTGCAGTTCGCTGATGATGGTTTTGGCTCTGCCGCTTATCGCCGCTATCGAGCAGTAGCGTGGCATGCATCGCAATTGCTTCCGGATCCTTCGGATCGTCCTTCAGCAGCGCGGCCACCATCTTAGCCGCCTCATCGCGCTTACCCTGAGTCCCCAGCACTTCCACCATTTTTTTCTGATAAACGCGCCTGTTCTTGGAATCTTCCTTTTGACCTTGGTCATACTGTTGCAAGGCGCCGTCGAAATCGCGAATCCGCTCATAGAAATCCCCGACCTGCATATGGTGGTCCGGGAACTGCTTGGGATTCGAGGTCAGTTGTTGAAGGGTAGCGGTCATCTCCGGCTTGCCGATTGGTCATGTAGTAATGAAAAGCAAGCTGCAACACGTAGCTGCCCTGCGACGGGTTGTTGGCGATCTTTTTCTTCAGAAGTTCTTCCCCCAGATCAGGATGGTTGTTCCGCACGTAATGCAGGTACAACACGTCGTATATTGAGCCATAGGTCTTCTGCTTTTCGATAAGTTCCTTGGCGAATTTCTCAGCGGCGTCATTCTGGCCGTCCTGGAATAGCGTTTGGACCAGCGACAATACCAGTTCAGGCTGATCGGGCTTCACCTGATTGGCCGCTTCGAATTGCTCGAATGGCCGTTTTGCGGGTCCTTCTGCATCAGCGCGACATAGCCCGAAAAGCGCAGGCCATCGAACGACTTGGGATCTTTCTTGAACAACTGCTGGGCCAGATCTTTGAGATCGGCCAACAACGCCCGGTTTCCCTGGGGATCCAACATGTAGAACATCAGGTCGATATCGCCCAGCTTGGCGATGGCGTCGATATTGCCGGGGTCGGTTTCCATGGCGCGGCTAAAGTCCCGGCGCGCTTCGCCCGGCAGACGCAGCTTCAAGTTCGTCAAACCCAGCCGGTACCACGCGTCGGCGTAACGCATATCCTTGGTCAGCGCCCGCCGGTACATAATGGAAGCTTCCTTGTATTTGCCCTTGTTGAAATATTTGTTCCCGCTATCGACGTACTTTCTGGAAACTACCCGCGGATCCCGATTACAAGCCGCCAGCGCAATCAGGCAAAGCGCCGCGCCAAGCATACGAACGCGCAAAATAGACATCGTAGTATTCACTCAAAGATACCAATTTTCGCTTCCTCGGTGCCCTCAGTCGCTGGTTCTTCGGTTCTCCGGTTCTTCGGTTCGCAGAGCTGAGGCGCTCGATTCCTCGACTGCCGGGTTGCGCGTCCCGGTCTGCCACGCGATGCGGCCTTCGCCGAATTGCGCCAGCATTTTTCGCTTCCTCGGTGCCCTCAGTCGATGGTTCTTCGGTTCTCCGGTTCTTCGGTTCGCAGAGCTGAGGCGCTCGATTCCTCGACTGCCGGGTTGCGCGAACCGATGAACCAATGAACCGAAGAACCGCCCGAGTTAGCGCAGCGAAGCGAGAGGCGTCCCGGTCTGCCACGCGATGCGGCCTTCGCCGAATTGCGCCAGCATTTTCCGCTTCCTCGGTGCCCTCAGTCGTTGGTTCTTCGGTTCTCCGGTTCTTCGGTTCGCAGAGCTGAGGCGCTCGATTCCTCGACTGCCGGGTTGCGCGAACCGATGAACCAATGAACCGAAGAACCGCCCGAGTTAGCGCAGCGAAGCGAGAGGCGTCCCGGTCTGCCACGCGATGCGGCCTTCGCCGAATTGCGCCAGCATTTTCCGCTTCCTCGGTGCCCTCAGTCGTTGGTTCTTCGGTTCTCCGGTTCTTCGGTTCGCAGAGCTGAGGCGCTCGATTCCTCGACTGCCGGGTTGCGCGAACCGATGAACCAATGAACCGAAGAACCGCCCGAGTTAGCGCAGCGAAGCGAGGAGCGTTCAGCGCAGCGAAGCGAGGAGCGTCCCGGTCTGCCTCAGCACATTCAGCCGGGCTTTTTCCTGGGTGTGCTGGGCGTCGTAGAACGCGATCCATTTCTCTTGCTCATTGAGGCGGGCATCGTCTACCCTTTGCCGCGGGATCCGGCCCTCCCCGAATTGCGCCAGCAGCACCGAGACTTGCTCCCGCGCGTAATCCAGGTCCAGTTTGGCGACCTCGCTCGCTCCCTCCGCCTTTTTGAGATCCTGATAGCTCTTCTGCGTTTCCAGTCCAATGCGATTGCGCGTCTGGTTCACCTGCGCCCGCAGCTGCAGGACATCGGTTTCGGCTTGCGTCAGCAGACCCTTTGACCCGGCCCCGATCAGCAGCGGCACCTGCACGGAAACCCCCAGCTGGCCGTTGTTGCGCTGGATGTGCGGGAAGTATTGCTGGTAAATGCTTTTGTCGAAGAGCGAATATTGGCCCACAAAATCCACCACCGGTAAGCGCGCGGATTTATATCCACGAACCTCAAAGCCTTTGGCCTCCAGTTCGGATTGCAGGCGCCGGATCTCGTGGCTGTTTTGGACCGCCAGATCGCGCGCCGCCTGTTCTGTTTCCGGAATCTCCAGCGGCTTGCGGTCATCCTCCAGCGGCTGCACGCGGTCGCCCTCCGGGTAGCCTAAAACAACCGCGAGCGATGCTTCGGCGTAATCCAGGTCGCCGGTCAAACCGTCCAGGCGCTGGCGCGCCCGCGCCAGGTCCACCGCTACGCGCTTGTTTTCGATGGCCAGCTCACGGCCCTCCTCCACTCTGAGTTTGGTCGCTTCACTCACGCGCTGCAGGCTCTCCACTTCGAGGCGCAACGATTCCGCGCTGTGGCGCATTTGTTCGGCGTCCAGAAAAGCGGAAGCGGTCTGATACGCGGCCTCTTCGCTCTTGGATTCCACGCCGATGGCAGCGCCTCGAGCGTTCTCTTTCGCGCGAGCCACTTCATAGCTCTTGGGCCGGTTGAACAAAGTCATATCGGTGCGAGTTTGCACAATCGACGGCGCCGCGCCTTCGATGCTGCCGGGATAGCCCCAGGTTTTCGCATCGCCGCTGCCGGCGTAAACTTTGGGAAAGAACGGATCCTTCGCCACGCGAATGCCGGCGACCGCCTTCTGTTCATCCAGCCGCGCCAGTACCAGGTCAGGGTTTTCCCGCAGCGCCGTCTCCACCGCTTGCCGCAACGTGAGCGGATGCACTTCCGCCCAGGCGAAGCTGGTTGCCAACACTAGGAGCAAAGTTGTTTTGGTCACCCTTTCAGGATGCAACAACTTTCGCCCCCTGGAGTCTCACTAAGGGGGGCTGTAACGTTATGACCAATCTTGTAACGCGCCGCGCTGCCGCCGGCAGACTATTTGGAGCATTGGCTGGAACGGGCCTGCTGCTCTTCGGGCAAGAGTATGGACGCGCCCGGGACTTAGTCGCGCGTGTCCAGGGGGACCTGGAACGCGCGGCCGATTTTACTCGCAATAACAATAAGGAGCGAGACCGGTACCGCGATGTGCAGCATCATCTGTCGGAGTTCGATGGTGACCTGCGGGCAGGGAAGTTCGACAAAGGTAAGCTGGACGGCGCCATCGATAACCTGAAAGATATCGTGCGGAAAAACACGCTGGAATCCCACGACCGCGATGCTCTGGCGCGCGATCTATCGGATCTCCGCACCCTGCGCGACATGCGGTAGCGCACGCACTCGTGCGTGCCGTGTTCGCACTCCTGCGAACACCATGCGACTGTGAACGCGGCAAGCCTGGGGCTAACGCTACGCCGTCGGCACCGTCTGCGTCGGCAGCCCATTTGGAACCATCGGCAACGATCGTATCCTGATGCCGGTGGCGTGAAAAATGGCGTTGCCCACCGCCGGCGCCAGGCCAACAATCGGCGTCTCTCCCGCGCCCGCGGACGGCAGATCCTTGCGGTCCAAAAGCACTGTGTCGAGCAAAGGCACATCGCTGAATCTGGGCACGCGATATTTCGCCAGGTGCGGATTCAAAATTCGGCCGTTATCGAACTCAATAGCCTCGAACAGGGCCCCGCCGATGCCCATGATCACGGCGCCTTCCACCTGGTTCTTGAGATGTTCAGGATTCACGATGGCGCCGCACTCAAACGCCGTTGCCACACGTTCGATCTTCACTTTGCCATCCGGCTGCGAAATCGAAACTTCGGCGCAACTGGCCACATAGCCGCCTTTTTCAACGCCGCAGGCCAATCCAAATCCGCGAGTGGGAATGCTCTTGGTTTTGTCCCACCCGAATTTGTCGGCAGCCGCTTGTAGCACCGCGCGCAGCCGCTCGTTCTTCAGATTCTTCAAGCGAAATTGCAGCGGATCCATGCCCATCGCCGCGGCCAGATCGTCCATATGGGACTCGCGCGCGAAATGATTCGCCGTGGCCGCCAGGCCCCGGTAAGAACCTTGCCGCAAGGGAGATTCGGTGGCGTGAAATTCAACTTTCTTGTTCTGAACGTCGTAAGGCGTTTCGATTCCCGATCCGCCGGAGTTGTAATTGTGGAATTCCCAGGCCGCGATGCGCCCGTCCTTCATCGTTCCCCCGCGAATTTCAATCACTCCAGCCGGCCGGAAATAGGCCCAGGTGAACTCTTCTTCCCGCGTCCAAATCACTTTCACCGGCTGGCCCGCGCCTTTCGCCAGGCGCGCCGCTTCGATAGCAACCTCACCCGAATGCTTGCCCCCATAACCGGAGCCAGTGTCTGGAACAATCACTCGCACGTTACTTGCGGGGATGCTGAACGCTTCCGCCAGCTCATCGCGTACCCCGAATGGAACCTGCGTTCCGGTCCAGACCGTCAGTTTTCCTTCCGTCCATTCCGCCACCGCCGCGCGCGGCTCAAGTGGCGTGTGCGCGATGTAGGCCACCGTGTACGTGGCTTCGCGATTAAAATCGGAAGACTTGAGCCCCTGTTCCACCGATCCCTGTTCGGGCGCGGTCCGGCCGCGTTGCCGCGATTCTTCGGGATGGCTCTTGAGATATGCGAATAACTCTTTGCTCGACGGCTGCGGATCGGCTGTCCATTTGGCCTTCAACGCGCCAATCGCTTTTGCCAGCGTAATCTCATCCGGCGCGACGGCTCCCACGAATTCGCCGTCGTGAACGATCTTGGCGTTGGTGATGGCTTCCGCTTCTTTGGTATCGAGCGACGCCAATTTGGCGTTGAAAGCCGACGGGCGCAGCACGCGGCCGGTCAGCATGTTGGGCCGGACCAGATCCGATGTAAAGCGATGGGCGCCGGTCACCATATCGCGGGCCGTGGTCTTGGGGACGGACGTGCCGGCCACCTTCCATTGGCCGGCAGGCGTGAGAGGCGCCTCCTCCACGGTCTTCATCAGCTCCCGGCCATGGGTCAATTCGCCGAAACTGACGGATTGATCGTTATACTTCACGCTCCCGTCGACCACCGTGATGGCCGCTCTATCGACTTTCCATTTTTCCGCCGCCAGATCTACCAGCGTCTCGCGCGCGGCTACGGCCATTTTTCTCAGCTGCGGAGCCATGGTGGGGGTGGTCCGGCTGCCGAAAGTTCCCATGTCATACGGCGTCAGGCTGGTGTCCGCCATCACCAGCGTTATGGAGGCCACGGACGTGCGCAATTCCTCCGCTACCGCTTGCGCCAGCGAAGTGCGAATATTTTGCCCCACTTCCGTCTTACCGGTGAACACCGTCACAGTTCCGCTCTCACCGATATGCAGCCACGCGCCGATGGTCTGCGGCAAACCTTGACCGCGCCCGCCGCGTCCGGATTCCTGCGCCGCGGCTGATGAGTCGAGCGCCAGCAACAGCACCACGCCCGAGCCCAGCAGTTTGAAGAAATCCCGCCGCTCCAGATCGAAGCGGTAAGCCGGACCCTCAAAAAGTTCGTAACGTTCTACCTCAAGCATGGCGGTCTCCTGCGCGAGCGGCCAGCTGAACGGCAGCTACGATCCTGGGATAAGTTCCGCAGCGGCAGACATTGCCTTGCATGGCTTCTTGAATATCCGCGTTGCTAGGATGCGGATTCTTTTTCAACAGGCCGGCGCCCGAGACAATCATCCCCGGCGTGCAATAGCCGCATTGCATAGCGTCAGCTTGAATAAAGGCTTCCTGCAATGGATGGAGCCGCCCATTTTGCGCCAACCCCTCTATGGTTGTGATTTTCTTGCTCTCCACGCTAGAAGCCGGCGTGATGCAGGAACGCGCAGCCACGCCATCAATCAGGACGGTGCAAGCGCCGCACTGGCCTTCGCCGCAGCCATACTTGCTGCCGGTCAATTCCAGATCGTCCCGCAGCACCCACAGCAGCATGCGGTCCGCCGCAACTTCCAGCCGATAACTCTTTTGATTGACAACCAGTTCCATGTTTTAATTTTACGCCCTACCTCAGCCTCAGAAGCTGTGAAAAAATCGGGAGGCACGCGGGGTTGGCAGACGGAAGCGTCTGCCCCACGTTGACGCACAAGGATTTACCATTAAGTGGCGCGGCCGCTTTCGCCTGCGAACCGATTTTTTCACAGCTTCTAAGGGAGCCGGTGCCTTCCTACTTTTCCAGTAAAAAATTCCCCACGAACAGCGCGTCAATCCCGGACGAATAAAAACTCCGCACGGCATCGCGCGGCGTACACACCAGCGGATCGCCGAAAAGATTGAAGCTGGTGTTATACAGCACCGGAAGTCCCGTGGATTTCCCGGCGGCGTGCAGCAGCCGATGATACAGCGGATTGTCCTCCGCCGACACAGTATGCACGCGCACCAGGCCGTCGCCCAGCACCGCGCTCTCGAAAGTCTTGCGATAGTGAGGACGAACTCGGCCCACCGTGGCCAGGTAACGGGCGTTGGGGCCAACCTCGAAATAAACATCCGCGGCTTCAGCCGGCACCGACGCCGCGAACTTGCGGAACGGCTCGCGATGCTTGATAAACACGTTGAGGTTTTCAGTGGAGTACGGATTCAGCGGAGACGCCAGGATGCTTCGATTGCCGAGAGCGCGGGATCCAAATTCCATGCGCCCCTGCATCCAGGCGATGATTTTTTGATTATCAATTTCGCGTACCGCGCTGGCCACCAGTTCTTCGGTAGTGAGTAAATACCGAAATCGAAGCTTGCAGTTTTCGAGCACCTTTTTGATGTCTTCGGCCGAATAGCTGGGCCCCAGGCACATGTCGTTCAGGCTGGCCCGCTCCGCGTGGCGGTAGACGCTGTGCCAGGCGTGCAATACCGCTCCAATGGCCGTGCCGGCATTGCCCGCGGCGGGCTGAACGAAGACGTTTTTGTCTTGCTCCAGCGCATTCACCAACAAAGCGTTAAACCCGAGCCCTCCCGCCAGGCAGATATTCTTTGCGCTGCCGGCCATGCACAATACCGCGCGTTCCACCGCTTTTTGCAGCGCCGCAGCGATGGATGCGCGCATGGATTCCGGAATGGTCGCGCCGTCCTCCAGCCCCAGCCGGTGGTAAAACTTCGCGCTGAATCCGCCTTGGCTGGCCCGGTCCGAATCGAAAAAACTACGATCCAGGCGCGGCCACGAGGGGTTGAGAAGAATCTCTTCAAAGACCGTAATAAATGTTTGGTAGTCGCCGGCGGTGGAGAGCCACTGCACTTTATGTTCTTCGGAATTGGCGCGGAAGCCCAGCAGCTCCGTCACGCGCCCGTACAAATCGCCGAGCGAGTCCGGATAGTACAGCTCTTTTTCCAGGCGCAGTTCATTTCCCTCGCCCAGCCACCGCGCGCCGCAGCGAAAGTCGCCCATGCGGTCCAGCGTCAAAACGGCAGCCTCCTGAAACGGGGACGCGAAATAAGCCGAGGCCGCGTGCGCCGTGTGATGTTCCACCAGCACCAGGCGGCTGGCCGGGAAACGCGCGCGCAGAGCCAGATGCAGATCACTCTCGTGTCCGGCGCTGAAGGGACGGACCAGCGCCACGCAGTCCACTGCCTCGCTCGAAACCCGGGCCAGGCCCAGAGCCGATTCGATGGCTTCATTGGGAAGCTCGCTCGGCTCGTGCCGCCGCGAGACTTTCTTCTGTTCCACTGCCGAGGCCAGCGCGCCATCCTTGAGCACCGCGCAGGCCGGTTCGTTGAGCAAACCGCCGAGTCCCAGAATAATCATTTCGATTTCTTCTCGATCTTAGCCCAAGTGTCGCGGAGCGCCACGGTCCGGTTAAAAACGGGCTTCTCCGCCGTGCTGTCCGGATCAACGGCGAAGTAACCCAACCGCTCGAATTGGTAGCGGCTGGCCGGCGGCGCGCCCCCGAGGCTTGGTTCCAGCTTGGCGCCGGTTACAACATCGAGAGATTTCGGATTTAGGTTCGCGGTGAAATCCTGACCCTCCGGGACATTGTCCGGATTCTCGCTGACGAACAAGTTGTCGTACAAGCGAACCTCGGCGTCAATGGCGTGCGCGGCCGATACCCAATGGATGGTGGATTTCACACGCCGCCCATCGGGCGCATTGCCTCCGCGCGTGGCCGGATCGTAAGTGCAATGCACCTCGATTATCTCTCCCGTTTTGGGATCCTTCACCACGCCGGTGCAGGTGATGAAGTAGCCGTAGCGCAGCCGTACTTCGCGGCCTGGCGAAAGCCGGAAATATTGCTTGGGCGGATCTTCCCGAAAATCGTCCTGCTCGATGTAAAGTACCCGTGAAAATGGCACCCGGCGGGTCCCCGCGGCCGCGTCCTCGGGATTGTTCACCGCCTCCATCTCTTCCACCTGACCTTCCGGATAGTTGTCAACAACAACGCGCAGCGGCCGCAGCACCGCCATCACCCGCGCCGCGCGTTTGTTCAGATCCTCGCGCAGGAAATATTCAAGTAGCGAAAGCTCGGTGGTTCCGTTGGTCTTCGATACGCCCACGCGCCGGCAGAAGTTGCGAATCGCCTCCGGCGTGTAGCCGCGGCGGCGCAGGCCGGAAATGGTGGGCATCCGCGGATCGTCCCAGCCTTGAACCAGACCCTTTTGCACCATCATCAAAAGCTTGCGCTTGCTCAAAAGTGTGTAAGTAAGATTCAGCCGGTCGAATTCGTATTGATACGGATGATAGATCCCCAACTGTTCGATGTACCAGTTGTACAGTGGCCGGTGATCTTCAAATTCCAGCGTGCAAATGGAGTGCGTAACACGCTCAATGGAGTCGGACTGGCCATGCGCGAAATCGTACATCGGATAGACGCACCACTTGTTGCCGGTGCGGTGATGCTCGGCATGCAGGATGCGGTACATGATGGGATCGCGCAGGTTGAGATTCGGCGAAGCCATTTCGATTTTGGCGCGCAGGGTCCGGAAGCCATCCGGAAATTCGCCGGCTTTCATCCGTGAGAACAGATCCAGATTCTCCTCCACTGTTCGGTTTCGATAAGGACTCTCCTGCCCGGGCTCGGTCAGGGTGCCGCGTTGCTTACGTACTTCGTCGCCCGAGAGATCGCAGACGTAGGCTTTCCCGGATTTGATGAGTTGGACCGCCCACTCATAGAGCTGGTCAAAATAATCGGAGGCGTAGAACAGCCGGTCGCCCCAATCTCCGCCCAGCCAGCGCGCGTCTTCGATGATGGAATCGACGTACTCGGTTTCCTCTTTGGAGGGGTTGGTGTCATCGAAGCGCAGATTGCATTGGCCGCCGAACTCGGCAGCCAGTCCAAAATTCAGATTGATGGATTTCGCGTGGCCAATATGCAGATAGCCGTTGGGCTCCGGCGGAAAACGCGTGTGTACGCGTCCGCCAAATTTGTTGGTTTTCAAATCGTCGATGATGATGTCGCGGACGAAGTTGGAAACCGGCGCGTCGGAATCGGCAATCTCTGGGCCGGTAGCAGGAATATTCATGTCTCTCTTACTATTGTGCAACGTTACGCCGGCGCAAGACCGTCCGTGGCAGTAACTGAGCCGCGACCGCAAGGAAGCGCCACCACGAACGCGGAACCCAGCGGCACTCCTCGGCGCGGTTACTCCCCGAGCAGCGCCCGCGCGGCATCAACGCGCTTCAGCGTGGTTTCGCGGCCCAGCACTTCCAGCGTTTCAAACAACGGCGGCGCGTTCTTCCGTCCGCATACTGCCACTCGGATAGGCTGGAACATTTGTCCTGGCTTGATCTTTAATTCCAGCGCGGCGGCGCGCAAAGCATGATCCAGGGCATCGTGCTTGAACTCCACCGCGGCCAGCACCTCGCTTGCGCGATCCAGCACCGCCAGCGCCATGGCTCGATCGCCTTTTTGCGGGATCAGCTCGGCGCTGTCATAGGGCGCGAGTTCATCGACAAAAAAGAAGTCAGCGGTCGCCGCGGCGTCACTTAACAGCTTGATGCGCTCCTGGATCAACGGCGCCACTGCGAGCATCTTGGCCGGCTCCGCATTGGGAACAAATGGCAGTAATTGTTGCGCCAACTCTTTCACCGGCATGGTGCGAATCAGCTCGGCATTCAGCCAGACCGCCTTGGGATCGAATGGATCCGCGTCGGTAAAATTCACTACGGCGTTGCTGTGATTGATACCTTCGAACGAAAATGCATCCACCAACTCCTGGCGGGTCATCTGCTCGCGATTGTCTTTGGGTGACCAGCCCAGCAGGCACAGAAAGTTCACAAACGCATGCGGCAGGAATCCGGCATCGCGATATGTTGTAACGCTCACCACTGGCCCGTGCTTGCGCTTCGATAATTTGGACCCATCGGGAGCGATCAGCAGCGGCAGGTGCGCGAACTGCGGCGGCTTGGCGCCCGCAGCCTCGAAAATCAGCACGTGCTTGAAGGTGTTGGTCAGATGGTCCTGTCCGCGGATAATGTGGCTGATCTTCAAATCAATGTCGTCGGCGCAGGACGCCATGTGATACGTCGGAAGGCCGTTGCTGCGCAACAAGGCGAAATCTTCGATATCGGCGGGCAGCTTGGATTGCTCGCCGTACACCGCATCGCGGAATTGCACCGCTTCCGACGATTCCCGAGGCACTCGAAATCGCAGCACAAAAGGCTCGCCCGCATTCGCGCGGCGCTGGCTTTCTTCCGCGGATAGTTCCCGCATGGCAGGGTGGAAAAGCCAAGGACCGTCGGAGTGGTCCTTCTGGTCCTCAGCGGAGGCGGGTGTGAAATCGCGATACGCCAAGCCTTTTTCAAAGATCTTCCACGCTACTTGATGATGCAGCTCGATTCGATCGGACTGGCGATAGACTTCGTCGTAGCCGAGATCAAGCCATTTCAAGCCGTCGAAAATGGAATCCACCGACGCTTGTGTGTTGCGATCGACATCCGTGTCATCGATCCGAAGAACCACCGTGCCGCCGTTGTGGCGCGCATAAAGCCAATTAAAGATGAAGGTTCTGGCGCTGCCGATGTGCAGGAAACCAGTTGGGGATGGGGCGAAGCGGACGCGGAGCATTAAGCTCTAGGATACAGGACGTCTCACGCTATCGCGGTCATTGATGGGTTGGTGCAGCGCCGTTTCGAGATTATCCAGCGGACGAATTTAGTTGTCCCGATAATGCACAGGCAGCCCAACGCCAATGCTATCGGCGGAAACCACATCCCCAGAAGCTCAACCGATGGCGGCTCGTTTCCAGTACGGACGCCAAAGCCATATTCATAGGGCCCCCAAAACAAACCTACGCGATTAGGCATGAACGGCTTTAAAATGGCGCAGACATAAAAAGCGGCGGCCGTGAAGTAACCGACGAAGAGTAACCAGAATGCGAAAAACCCGCGCACTCCGGTCATGGCCCAGCGCATCGTGGCGCGCAGCAACAACACCGGCGACATAGTTGCGGACGCTCTATCGAGCAATCCCTCCGTGCGGTAGCGCGTTGCCAGAACTTCCGGCGCCCCCAGACCAAGCAAAGTGTGCTCTACCACTTCATCCATGGGCCGGCTATGATCCTCCAGCCGCTCCACGATGTGGCTGCGGATCTCCGATACCAGCTCTTCTTTGTCTCTCGCACCGGTGAGCGCCAGGCGAAAACGCAGCAGATAGCGGTCGATGGTGTCGGCTGTTTCCATATCGGGGGTCATAGATTATCCTTTCATTCCGATTGATTTCAGAATGGCGTTGAGTTTGTCCGAGAACTCCGCCCAAGCCCGGCTCATTTCTCTTACGCGCCGCCGCCCCGCGTCCGTCAGTTTGTAGTACTTGCGTGGATGTCCGGTCCCTGAATCCACCCATTCGGATTCCAGCAAACCCTCCACGCGCAGACGGTTCAGAATCGGATACAGCGTACCCTCGGCGACGGTCAGCTCAGATCCATCCTCCAGCGACCGGAGCACTTCCAGTCCATAGAGCGGCTTCTTCCACAAGCTGGCCAGAATCGCCAGGTCCAGTGAACCTTTGCGGAGCTGCGCGCCCCAGTTATCTGGAGCGGGGGCCGGCTTGTCAATAAGCAAAACCAGGATCGCTCTGCGCAATCAGTCGCGGCGGTTCGCCATTGTAAAACAACAGAATGCGCCCGGCCAGCGTTTCCTCAGTCGCCAGCCTGAGTACCGCGTTCGCTATTTCATCGAGCGTGATCAGAACTTCCGGAACACCTCGATCTTTTCGTTGTTTGCGCAGTTAACGAGTCGACATAAGATTGCACTTCCGGAGTTGCGATCCAGGCCGGGACCAGGCAGTTGACCCGGATTCCATCGCTCGCATCGAGAGGCGCCAGCGTGGTGGTGAGCCGTATCAACCCCATCTTGGCGACATCATAGCCGGGCGAATTGGAATGCTTGCTCCCGTGTCCGATGGCGGATGTCGATCCCATATTCACGATCGCTCCGCCTTTGCGTTTGCGCATGGCTGGAATGGCGTGCAGCGTAGCGTACATGGCGCCGTGAAGATCCACGCGCAATGCGTCGAACCAATGCTGCGGCGCCGCTTCGGCATGGTAAGGAGCCGATGCATTGTTCACCAGAACACCAGGCCGCCGTACGTTGTTTCGGCAAATTGGATCAGCGCGATAACATCGGCCTCTTCTCTGACGTCCGCCCGAAAAAATGCGCCGGGCCATCCCTCAACTCCAATCAGCCGCACTGTTTCGAGGCCCCCGGCTTCCTTGATGTCCGAAACCACTACCGCGCATCCCTCGCGCGCGAACCGCCGGGCGATAGCACGCCCACAGCCTAAGCCACCTGAGCCGGTTACAATTGCAACTTTTCCTCTTAAATCCATACTCCGGACTCTAGCAGCGTGGGGCAGGCGCTTCCGCCTGCCAACCGATTTTTTCACAGACCCGTGATGATTTTTAAATAAAGACCCAGAAACTCCAAGATCGACAACTGTTCAGCACGCCGCCCCGTCTCCGGAATCGAATCCAGCACTTCTTTGGAGTAAACATCCAGCAAATTGTTGCGAATCTTCTTCCTCTTTTGCCGGAAGCACAGGCCGACAAAATGCAAGAAAGCGGCCTGGTCCCGAACCAGCATGTCGCTCTTCGGGATCAGGCGCACAACGGCGGAATCCACTTTGGGAGGCGGACGAAAAGCCGAAGCCGGAACATCGAAGAGGAGTTCAGGAGTGCTAAGCAGCTGGGTTTGAACACTGAGGAATCCAAACGCGCGCGTACCCGGATGCGCCGTCACGCGTTCCGCCACTTCCTTCTGCAAAAGAAAGACCGCCCGTTGGACCAAAGCGCCCAGGGCCAAAGTCTTTTCAATGATGGGTGAAGTGATGTAGTAGGGGAGATTTCCAACGACGGTAGCCGGGCCCCACTGCGCCAAGTCGGCCTTGAGCACGTCGCTCTCGATGATAGTCAGGCGTGGTTCATCGCGGAATTCCGCGCGCAGATATTGAGCCAGTACCGGATCGATTTCAATAGCGATCACGCGGTCAGCGCGCGCCAGCAAGTGAGAGGTGAGCGCGCCCCGGCCGGGTCCAATTTCGATAACGGCATCAGTGCGCTCCGGGCACGCGGCCTGCGCAATGCGCTCCAGGATTTCTTTGCGAACCAGGAAGTGCTGGCCAAGACGGCGACCCAAGGGTTACACCGCGGACGCGCCGGCGAAATCGCTGCTCGGAATCTTGCGCCGCCAATAATTCTCGAACAGCCCCTTCATGGCCTCGCCCATGCCACTATGTTCGAACACCACCGCCGTCCAGGTGGGGCGCGTGATCACCGGATCCAGCAGCGCCACCAACCCGCATTGTCCATCGAACACCGCCAGCTTCATAGGCAGCGACTCGGCCTGCCCAATCTCCACGCCCACCGCCGCGAACTCCTCCAGGCGCTGCCGGTGCGCGTCATCCAAGGTTCCGGATTCTATCAGCAGCCGGCAACTGACGCCGCGCTGCCGCGCCTGTTTCACCAATTGCTCATCCAGCGGATCCACTGCGTAAGGCGGCCGTGAGAACTCCAGGTATTCCGCCCGGACGTCGGAAAGCATCTTGCGGTATTGCACCGCGGTCTGTTCGGTGTCGCTGACAATGCGCAGGTAGTCCAGCGTCCCGCGCTCGCCGCGGCCCTCCGAATAGGCGGCCGCCAGATCGCTCACCAATCCGTCGGCCATGCGGGTTTGATCGGTCAGCTCTCGTTGCAAAATCTGCACGCGCCGCACCAGGTAGCTGGGGACAGCCAGACTCGGCTCCACTGCCGAGAAAAGTTTGGTCTTCTCCTGCACCACTTGAGCGAAACCCTTTTCTACCAGGCTGTCCAGAACTTCATAGATCTTCTGGCGCGGGACATGCGCGCGCGCAGCCAGCTCCAGCGCCTTGAAGCGCGGATGCCCGATCAGTACCAGGTAAGAACGCGCTTCATACGCGTTCAGGCCCAGTTGCTGCAGCCTGCGCCAGAACCGCTGAAAATCGGTCTCCGGAAGATCCGTGGTCATGCTTTGGTTTCGAGCATACCAAATGGCCGGAGTAATTTGCTGTTAGAATCGCGGGTAGACCTTCCTGAATTATGCAAGACTTACCCGTTACTCTCGGCACTCTTAAGAAAAGCAACTTTTCCGAACAACGTCTGGCCGCGCGCAGCGTGAAAGACGAACTCCGCCAGAACCTCATCTGCAAGCTGCAGCGCGGGGACGACCTGTTCCCCGGCGTGGTCGGCTACGAAGAAACCGTCATCCCGCAGATTGTCAATGCCGTCCTATCGAAACACAACTTCATCCTGCTCGGCCTGCGTGGGCAGGCCAAGACGAAAATTATCCGCATGCTGACCGCGTTGCTGGATGAACATCTGCCCTACATCGCCGGCTGCGAGATCCGCGACAATCCGTATCAACCCATCTGCCGCCGCTGCCGCCTTTTGGTGGAGGAACAAGGTGACCACATGCCGATCGCGTGGCTCGATCGCGAGGAACGCTACGTGGAGAAGCTGGCCACTCCAGACGTCACCATCGCCGACATGATCGGCGATATCGATCCCATCAAGGCGGCGCGTAGCGGGCACGATCTTTCAAGCGAACTCACCGTGCACTACGGCCTAATGCCGCGCGCCAACCGCGGCATTTTCGCCATCAACGAACTGCCCGATCTGGCGGGAAAAATTCAAGTGGGGCTCTTCAACATCATGCAGGAAGGCGACGTCCAGATCAAAGGCTACCCGGTGCGCCTTCCTTTGGACATCATGCTGGTGTTCACCGCCAATCCGGAGGACTACACCGCGCGCGGAAAAATCATCACGCCGTTGAAGGATCGCATCGGCAGCGAAATTCGCACTCATTATCCCATCACCGTCGATCACGGCTTATCCATCACCAGGCAGGAATCCTGGACCGATCGCAATTCACCCGCCCGCCTGGAAGTTCCCAACTACATTCGGGAGATCGTGGAGCAGCTGGCATTTCTGGCGCGCGAGGATAAGAAAGTGGACAAACGCTCCGGCGTATCGCAGCGGCTGCCCATTTCGGTGCTGGAAAATGTCGTCTCCAATGCCGAGCGCCGCGCCCTGCGCGCCGGCGAGACCGTGGCCGTTCCCCGCGTGCTGGATATTTACTCGGCGTTGCCTTCCATCACCGGCAAGCTGGAGCTGGAATATGAGGGCGAGCTGAAGGGTGGCGACAATGTGGCCCGTGAGCTGATTCGAGCAGCGGTCGGCAAGGTCTACACCAACCATTTCGACGGTGTGAACGTGTCGCAGATCGTGCAATGGTTTGAGCTGGGCGGATCGCTGAAGCTGGATGAAACCCTGGACTCCAGCGCCATGGCGCAGCAGTTCGCAAATATCCAGGGCCTGATGGAAAAAACCGGAGCCTTGGGCCTGGGCCCCAGCGAGCCGGACGCATTACGCGCCTCGGCCGCCGAGTTCATCTTAGAAGGCCTCTACGCGCATCGCCGCATCAGCCGCAACGAAGAAATAGGTTTCACCGCTGGCGAGCGCAAACGCGAAGCCGCCGCAGGCGAGCGCGAGGAAGGGCGAGCGCGCCCTCCCAGACGGCAGTTTAATTGATGGCCGCGAATGAACGCAAATGAACGCAAATAAAACATTCGCGTTAATTTGCGTTCATTCGCGGCCCAAAGAAGTGTTTCTGATATGAAGTGGATCCACTACTCCAAATACACCGGTGACGACTTCGGGCTCAGCGCCGAAGACCTGCTGAAGGCGCTCTCGGATTTCTTTCTCCAGAGCGGCTTTCAGAACCAGTACATGGGTTTCAGCGAGTGGAACCAGCACACCCTCGAAGACTTGAAGAACGCCATCCAGCGGGCGCTGGAGCAGGGCGAAATGTTCGATCCCAGCCAGGCCGAACGCATCCAGCAAGCGCTGGACAATATGTCATCCGAGCAGATGGACCAGATGCTCGATCGCTTGGTCCAGAAACTGGTGGACGAAGGCTATATCAGCACCGAGCAGCAACAGGCGAATGAAGCCGGGCAAGCCGGAGCAGGCAATGCCGATCAAAAGTTGAACGTCGAGATCACCGACAAATCCGTCGATTTTCTTGGATTCAAGACGCTCAAAGATCTGCTCGGGTCACTCGGAAAATCAAGCTTCGGTGCTCACGACACTCGCGATCTGGCCACGGGCGTCGAAACCAGCGGCGCGGCCAAGCTCTACGAATTCGGCGACACCTTCAACCTGGATATCAGCCAGACCCTGTTTTCAGCCATCCAGCGCGAAGGGCTGAAGGTTCCCATTCAACTGGAATATTCCGATCTCCACGTGCACCAATCCGAATACCAAAGCTCCTGCGCCACGGTGCTGATGCTGGATTGCAGCCACAGCATGATCCTTTATGGAGAAGATCGCTTCACGCCCGCCAAAAAAGTGGCGCTGGCTCTGGCGCATCTTATCCGCACGCAATATCCGGGCGACAGCCTGCGCTGCGTTCTCTTCCACGATTCGGCGGAGGAGTTGCGGCTATCCGATCTGGCGCGCGTGCAGGTTGGTCCTTATTACACCAACACGCGCGACGGCCTCATCCTGGCGCAGCGCCTGCTGAACCAGGAAAAGAAGGACATGAAGCAGATCATCATGATCACCGACGGGAAACCGTCGGCCTTAACGCTTGAAGACGGCCGCATGTACCGCAATGCTTTTGGGCTGGATCCGCTGGTGATCAGCCGCACGCTGGAAGAAGTCAGCCGCTGCAAGAAACAGGGCATTCTGATAAATACTTTCATGCTGGCCAGCGATTTTGGCCTGGTGAACTTCGTTCAGAAAGTCACCGAACTTTGCCGTGGCAAGGCCTACTTCACCACGCCGTACAATCTGGGCCAGTACCTGCTGATGGATTACATGAACCGCAAGACACGCACGGTACACTAATTCCTATTTCCGAACCGCGACCGTGAGGGAGTTCCCATGGGCCTGCAGCCCACCAAAGCCAATGAAGACGCTTTGTGGCAAATTCGGTTGGCAGGCGGAAGCGCCTGCCCCACGTTGGCCCCAGTGGGGCAGGCGCTTCCGCCTGCCAACCGGCGTCTCCAGCGGAGCCGGTGCCTTAACCCGAGTAAAGAAACTTCGGATACCGCGTCACCGGCAACGCGGACCGCTTCAGGGCCACAGCGTAAGTCTGCTCACCGCGCAGCGATGTATTGTATCCGTGATCTTCCAGGAAGTTCCACATTGGCAAATTCATTTCGAGCTCGGCGATCGGCTCAGTAAACAGGCTCTCGATTTCGAATCCCGCGGCCTCCAACAAATTACGAAGTTCGAAAGCCGTGTACTCGCGAACATGTGGAGGGTCTACAGATCCGTCGCCGCCCGGCCTCCGGTACTGGGAATACAACTGCGGATTGTCGTACCCGTGTAAAACACGGGCGACGCTGGTGAGACTCGCGACATTCGGAGTGGTAACTATCAACCGTCCGCCTTCTTCCAGGATCCGGCGGCACTCCAGCAGAAGATGCATGGGATCGCGCAGCAGATGCTCGATCATTTCACACGCCAGCACGGCCTCAAAGTGGCCGTCGTCATAAGGAAAGCGGTCGCGCTCGACATTGAATAAATCAATGGTGCATTGAAATGGTTTGCCTTGGACGCTCGCGGACCCGAGCCGCGTCTCGCCCAATGGCCCAAAATACGCGCCCCGAACACTCGGGTAACCTCGCCAGCATTCGAGAAACGGCGTGAGCTGCATATAGCAGCCCAATTCGAGTATCCGGCCGCTGGTTCTTGGCCTCGACGCCAGAGCGAGCGTACGTGCCAGCCGCGATAAATGCCTCTTAAAATAATCCCGGGCCGCTCCTCCCGGAACGTCCAGCGATTCCAACTGCTCTCTGGCGGCCTCCAATTCCAGAGGATTCGCCGGCACAGGCACAGGAGCGCCTCTAGCCACGCTCGATTCATAGCGCCGGCTGAGGTAGGTGTTCAAACGCCGCAGCGCGGCGCGCACCACGCGCAGATGAATCGGCACTGGTCCAGCGTTTTTGCTCAATTCGCCGATATTACCAGTTGCACGGTGTTGCTCAAAATTCCACCGACGTTGATTTCGAGCGGAGAGACGCCGCTGGCTGTAGCGGGAACCTTGATGTTGATTTGCGCGGTTCCCGGGTAGAGCGGAGCCAGACCCGCGAATGTCACTTCAGCCGGCACACCGCCAACGGTTGCAGATACCGGCAGAGTAGCGGAAATAGTCTGGTTCGCCGACGGCGCCGCGCCATCGTCCACGGAAGCGGAAACCGGGCCGACCCCGGTGAAGAATACGGAGATGATGCTGCTGCCGGGCTCATTGATCGCGGCAGCGTTGCCCTGGGCATTCATGAACACTCCAGGGGCAGCCTGCTGAACCAGGATGGTGAACGGCGCGGAACTCTTGCCCCCGCTCCGCACCACCACCTTCGCCGTGCCGGCTGGGACTTGGTAGGGAACCTGGGCATTGATCTGGTTCGCGGAAACGAAAAGAAGCGGCGCAACAATACCGTTGATAGTTACGGAAGTGTCGATAATCGAGAGGGGCAGGGGAGTGGAATCTGCTTGCGAAACTCCCGGTGCAAGATGCGTGCCGAACAACGAAATCAGTGCTCCGGTTGAGATGGCATCCGCCGCATAGCTGGCTGCATTGGTAACCGCGGAGACAGCGGGTGAGACCGGCGCCAGTTCTCCATAAATGGTGACGCCGAAAACACCCGCCGCAAATACCTTTCCGTCCGCGATGGTGGGCACCGTAAACTCGGTGTTGGTGGAAAGCGCGTCCGCGGGCTGCGCATTGCTGTTGTAGAGTTCGCTTAGATTCGAGGCATCGTATGCCAGAAGCTCACCTGAATCGTCGTTGGCAATAACCCACACGATTCCGTTGGCGGCGCCATTGGACGAGATGCTGGGTGTAGCGCCGGGTGAGCTGTGAGAGTCCGCGGTTGCGGCCCACGGCGACGACGCCAGCGTGGCATTCGCAACCTTGAAGGCGTATAGCGGCGCGGCTACCGGTGCAATGTAGATGGAGCCGTTGAAGTAGGCGGCCATCCCGAACGTCGGCGGGGAGTTGAGCACCGGCAGGGATGCCAGTGCGAGCGAATCGCTGCCCACCTGGACGCCTCCCAGAGACTTCCGGTCTAACAGATACATCCGGCCTTCTTTTCCGGAGACGAAAAGAACTTTAGGATGGGCCTGGCTGCCGGCCTCATCCGGCAACAGTAGCGCTCCGCTGGATCCCAAATCCTTGTCCGTTTGATCCAAGGCTACGCGGTTGAAGGGAGTGAATTGATCCATGACGGAAAGCGCGGGAGCGGCGGACAAATGCAGAACCGATTCGTCGTACCGTGCGGCGGCCTGGTTCCCGTCGAAGTCTCCGTTGGCAGACACGGCGAAGACGCTGCCGTCCGTGTCGGCGGCGGGGCCGGCTCCGCCGTTCCAAAATGAAGCGCCGGTGTCCGTCGGCGTGTCATTGAACAGGCCCAGCGGCAAGAGCGACATGGCATCATGCGCCAGGATGAAGCCATGGTATGTTCCTTTGTCGCAATGGCCGGACCAGGGCGAATAAATTATCCCGTTCGCCAGCAGCAGCGCGGCCCGCTGCTTTTGCGCCAGCGCGACCAAGCCGGGCGCTTGAATCTCAACCGGGCTGCCGGGCTGCTCCGTACCGCTGCTCACGTTGATGCTGTGCAGCCGATAAACATACTGGCTGGCGTTCTCCTTGGTGACGGCGATGAGGTAAATGGTTCCTGAAACGGGGTCGATCACGGGCGTACCGACAATCCCCAACTCGGGAATCACCGGGCAGTCGACGTCGGATTCTGAAACCGTTGTCGCCCCGGGCGTCTGGTCCAGGATACTCAGCGTCCAGAGTGGTTCCGCGCCGGCCGCGGATTCATCATCGGCATCGAAAGCATACAGACTGTCGTGCGAGGTAGCTACGAATAAAATATTGCGGAGTCCCTTTCCCGCGATCTTCACTCTGGATAAATACAACGGTTGCGCGTACACTCCGGCATCCGCCGGCAGGAAGAAACGTTTGCCGAACAGGCCAGCTTTCACGTTTGCTGGCGCGAGCAGAGTCTCATTTGGATACAGCCCGGTTCGCGCATTGTCGTTGTGATACGTAGTGACGCTAGGTTGCGCGTTGAGTGCGCAGGCGCCTAGGAAGAGCGCCAGGACTGTTGGCAGGCGGAAACGCCTGCCCCACTTTGGCAATACGAGCGCGATGATGCACGTAATTCCCGTTACTATCCAGCCAATGCGGTTTTCGAGCGGGGTTTCAAAACGGAGATGGATGGTGTGCGCGCCGGGCGGAGCGTCGATCACCATGAATCCGAACGCGTCATGCTCTATGGGTAGAGTCTTGCCGTCGGCTTGCGCTCGCCAGGCCGGGTCATATGTCTCCTGCACCAGCACGCCTTGTCCAGGCGCGGTGGACGCCTGCACGTCGATCGCTTCAAACCCGTTCCATTTGGCGACCGCCGGCGAATCTGGTCCGTTCTCCACCGCGTTTACATAGCGCATCAGCCTTTCGGAATCCTCTCCGCCACGTGGTGCATTCGCGGCCGCGAGCGTAGCGCGGTCCACCACGCGCGCGATCGAAGGAAAACGGCGTGGCACGCGAAAAATGATATTGCCCTGGTGATCGTTATAAAGTTCGGGCAATGTGCCTAGAAACTTGCCGGGATGAGTATATTCGTGGAAGACTTCTTTGGAGCCGTCGAAGGGAACAATCACGGCATCCACGCCCAACGCCTGAAGCCATCCCACCGCTATATCGGCGCGGCCGCCCCGGCTGATTTGCCAGTGGGCCATGGGAAGAATCTGGTTGAGCATCCCTTGATTGGAACCGCCATCGCTTTGCGCATCGTCGTACCAGGCGTTGTACCAAAATCGGATGGAACCGCAGGGCATGGCTCGATCGCCGGGAACGTTGTCGTGCATCCATTTCGTCAACCGGTATTCCGGACGCTCCAGCAGATCGTGAGCACGCTGGTAGGGCACCCGCCGATGTGCCAGATACACTCCGGCTGGAAAACATGCGGCGCACAACACTATAACGACCACCGGCCGAAGCCACTTTCGTTTCCACGCCGTTACCAGGCACCAGGCGGCCAATAGGATCAGTGCCAAGTCCAGCTCCGGGTTCAGCCTGGTAGCGCCGCCGACAATGGCCAGTCCAAAGTAATAACGCCCCAGAACGTAGATAGAAGTGAAAGCGGCCGCCCCAAGAACAAACACGGGCCACGCGGTAATGGTCCTCCGTCTCGCCACGGCGAATGTAGCGATGTAAAAGGACACCATCGCGCAGATCCCGATTGCAGCCGAAGAGGCTTTCGAGGGCTCGGCCACCCAATGGAGATTAACGGCGGTAATCCGCATGAAGGACGGCGTCAACCAGAACGCGCACAGGCCATAGGCCAGCGCCCCAATTCCCAGCGCGCGCAGCCACACCGCCGGCCGGCGCACTTCCAGCCACACCGCCCAAATCAGCAGCGGGAAGAACAGCGCGAGCGCCGTAGCGCCATAGAAGTTGTTCGCCACCACCGCGGCGCATAAGGCGCCGGCAGCCACCAAGACGGCCGGACGCCGCTCACGCAGTGCCAGGTAGGAAGCGGCCAGCGCGAATCCAAGAATCGACAGCGCCGAAATGTGCGGACCTTCTCCATAGCGCGACAGGACATACAATCGCTGCGGCACCCAGAAACGGCTGTCCGCGCGAAAGTCCGGCATAAGCATCAGGCAGGGCGATAACAACGCCGTGAAAATCGCCGCCAGCCAGGCCTGCGCCCGCGATCGGCTGCCCGAGTAGACCAGCCAGTAAACACCGGCGATCCCCAGGGCGTAAAGAAATCCGGTGTACAGATGATAGGCGCGCGCCGTGGATATTCCAGCCAGAAGCGAGATCAGCGCGGTCCCGTAACGCAGCGCCGGCGGATAGATGTAATCGAAGCGCGTGCCGCAATACCACAGAGGCTGCCAGGCTGGATGCGGAAGATGCTCGCGCAATATGCGGGCGTCGGCGATGAAGGTGCTTTCGATGGAATCCCATTGGGTGATGTATTCGGCTCTGAACACGGGCGCGATCAGCAGGCAGGTGACCAGAAAGACGATTGCGCTGTCGAGGAGAGTACGCCGGGACTCGCTCATGTCCGTTTGCGCCGATAGAACAGAATCCAAGCGATGCAGCCGAAGCAACTCGCTCCGCTCAAAAAAGAAGCCGCGCGCATTTCCAGGCCACCGTCGTAGATCAACTCTATCTTGCATTCGCCATCGCAATGGGGCTCGATGACGATCTGTCCCAAGCCGTCCGGGGATACTGAAGACGGTTTCCCGTTGGCAACGGCGCGCCATCCCGGATGATATGTGACCTGGACTGAGACCACTTGGCCGGGGAGAAGCTCGGCGTCGATGACTGCGGAGTGGTGGCTGGTCCAGCGGAAATTCGCCGGTTTCGTGAGTGCTTGCACGTACACCGCGGTTTCGGTCATGTCCCGCCCGAAAACAGGCCGGTGACGCACCAGGCTTCCGGGCGCCAGCACGAATGCCAAAGAATTAATTCGTCCCGGCACCCAGTAGATGGCGTCGTCTCCATCGCGCGTTGCCAGCGGGAACGAACTGGCGAAAACATCCGGGCGGCGGAATGGTTTGTAAATCTCTCTACTATGAGAGCCGCCCACGGCGACCGCCTGCACCCCATACGCCCGCAGCCACAGCGTGGCGATCTCAGCGGTGCGGTCGCGGGCGCCGTCGCTGGAAAAAATCTGGTACGACACCATATCATGAATCCGGTTCACAATGCCTTGATCGAAGCCGCCGCCGAGCTGCGGCGTATCGCTGAACGCGTTCAGCCAGAATGAAATTGTACCTGGCGCCAGCACTCGACCTTGTTGGACGTGAGCGTCAAACCACTGTGCTGTTTGATATTCGATGGTCTCAGAAATGGTGACCGGTTTGACCATACGCCGCGCGAATCTGCGATCCAGGCGGACAGGGAAGAACGACAGCACCATCAGGGCAACTGCTACAGGCGCCTTAATGCGGCGCGGTATTTTGTAGTCAAAGGCGCGGAAGGCAAGAACAGCCGCCAGGCAGAGTGCCAGGTCGAATTCGAGATGATAACGTTCCGGTTGGGGCACGAGTGCGATATGGAACCATTCCGCGGCGACCGGAATCGCGCCCAGGAGCAAAGTGAACAGCAAGGAGAACTGCAAAGGCGCGGAGATTTTCAAGCGGCGCATCGCAAATTTGAGCAGCGCCGCGGCTAATAAGCCGGCCGCGATGAATAGCGGCAACATGGTATAAGTGTGCCCAAAATCACCGCCGACGGACCGAGCGTTGTAGCTTATGTCGCGAATGGTGGATGGTGGAATCCAGTAGCATGCGAGAGCGTAAGCCAGCGCGCCCAGGCCAAGCGTGGTAAGCCACATCTTCCAGGCATCCAGCCTGGCGCTGTATGCCACGAGGTAAGCAAATATGGCGATGGCTAGCGCAAAGGCACCCAACCAGTTGGACAGCGCTACGGCAGAAAGGCCGAGGGCCGCGATGACATACCAAAGCGGAGTGCGCTTGGACAGAGCCAGATCGAGGCTCAGCAATGCCGCGGGCAAAAGGGCCAGCGACGCGATGTGCGGGCCTTCTCCGTAGACCGCCAAAACATGGAAGCGTCGCGGCTCGAACAGGCTGTCTGAGTCACCGCGAATGACCGGCAGCAGGAACAGAGAAGGGGAAATAATCGAATAAATCCATGCGGCCCAGAAGCTGTACCAACGCGATCCGGTAAGGCGCAGAGCCAGAGCGTACAAGGCGACCGGGCCGAGACAATAAAACGTTGCGGTCACCACGTGGTGCGCGTGCGCCGGCGAAGTTCGAAACGTCACCGCCGCCAAGGCGACCACGGCGTGGAGAAACGGAGGATAGGTGTTTTGAAAAGGAATGCCTCCGTACCATAGCGGAAACCAGGTAAGGTCGCGCCAATTCTCGATCATGTAGCGGCTGATGGCAATATAGGCGCCTTCGATGGACCACATGAACTGGCCGTATTCGAGAAAGAAAAGATCCTTGGCGATATAAAGATTGAGGGCCAGAATCGCCACGGGGAAGGCCGCCGGTTTGAGCCACCGTCTGAGCTGCATCACCAGTGAAAATTGCTCACCACGAAGTAAATTACCGGCAGCGCGAACAGGCTGCTATCCACGCGGTCCAGCCATCCGCCATGGCCCGGCAATAGCGTACCACTGTCCTTTACTCCAGCGCCGCGTTTCAAGCCAGATTCGCACAGGTCTCCGAACTGGCCGGCGATATTGGCGACTACCGTCAGCGCCACGGCTTCGAGCAGCGGTACGTTCGGAAGCAGGCGGGGAAAATACAACGCGCCATAAATCGCGGAAGCGATTACGGAAGCCGCGGCGCCTTCCCACGATTTCGCGGGACTGACGCGCGGGGCCATTTTGTGGCGGCCAATCAACCGTCCCACGTACAGCGCGGCGATGTCGCCCAGCCAATTGAGCGATAGCGCGAAGAACAGCCAATACTGGCTGATGCCGTGCAAATCGATGCCGCAGCGCAGCGATCCGAAAACATACACCACGCCCAGCAACAGCGTGGCGGCCGCCGGCAGCGCCTCCGCCAGTTCGCGCGACCGTAAGGCCAAGGCCATGGCCAGAGTGGCGACAAGAACCAGAAAGGCAAAATCTTTTCCAGGCAGAAAGAGCAACAGCAGGCCGGCCACATAGCCGAACACGCCCGGCTTTTCGATGGCGTGGAGCGATACCAGGTCCGCGTATTCGCGAAAGCAAAGTACGGCGACACCAGCCACTGCCGCGAGAAACGCCCACAACGGAGCCCAGAGGATTATGTAGATGAAGGTGGGGATGAGAAGCAGCGCCGTGAGGACGCGCTTCATCGTGCCAGTGTGCCCACCGCTTCAGCCCACTCTTCACGGGGGGCCGTCTGGGCGCTATCAAGGCCCAGTCCGCCGAAGCGGCGATCGCGCTTCTGGTAGTCCAGAATGGCGTTCAGCAAATCCGCCCTGCGGAAATCGGGCCATAGCGTGTCCGTTACGTACAACTCCGCATACGCGATTTGCCAGAGCAGGAAATTGCTCAGGCGCTTTTCGCCGGAAGTTCGAATCAGCAGGTCTGGGTCCGGCAGACCGGCGGTGTATAGCCGCGCGGCGATGGATTCCTCGTCGATGCGCAGATCGCGCAGGCGGCCTTCCAGGCGGGCATCTTCAACAATGGCGTTCACCGCGTCCACCAGCTCGGAGCGTCCGCTGTAATTGATGGCGACATTTAAGCGCAGGCCGCTGTTCCGCGCGGTAGCGTCGATGCTGTTTTCAAGATCCTGCCGGACTTGAGTGGGAAGGCCGTCCAAACGTCCCATGCAGGTGAAACGGATTCCGTTGCGCATGAGACTGGGAAGTTCCTGGCGCAGATAGATGCGCAGAAGGCGCCAAAGCATGTCAACTTCCGGGCGCGGCCGCTTCCAGTTTTCCACTGAGAAGGCGTACAGGGTCAAAGCCTGAATGCCCAGACGGCTGCAGGTTTCGACAGTGGAGCGGACGGGTTCGATGCCAGCGCGGTGACCGGCCACTCGCGGCAGGTTTCGCCGGCGCGCCCAACGTCCGTTGCCGTCCATAATGATGGCGATGTGGGCCGGCAGCCGGTCAGGATGGATAGCTTCGGCCAGCAGCCAGTCGGTGCTTTCCGGCTTGAGGGCGGCGAATAAATCTTTCATGGAAGGCAATTCCATATGTTACAACAGGGGCTCTCGGGTTGGCAGGCGAAAGCGCCTGCCCCACGTTAAGCGCCTAAGCGGCCATACCAGCTTAGGAAAACTTCGCCGAAGAATCCTACGAAGAGCGCGGCGACGCCCAGGAATGCTCCGAAAGGCAACTCATAGGTGGAGGCGTCTTTTCCGGTGAACCAGATATAGCAGAGGCCTACAATAGCTCCTAAAAGCGAGCCCACGATCAGGGTCAGCAGGGCGCCCTGCAATCCCAGAAATGCTCCGATCATGGCCACCATTTTGACGTCGCCGAAGCCCAGACCTTCGCGGTGCCGGATTCTTTGGTAGAGAGTGCCCACCAGCCACAGCGTGCCGGCGCAGAATCCAGCGGCGAAAGCAGACTCGGCGACTGAGAGAACACGAGGATTGCGCAGAGTAAACAGGAAGAGGTGCATGATGCCGTACCTCATGGGGACCACTACGGCAAACAGAATACCCACCAGAGTTCCGCCGAGCGTAAACTCATCCGGCAAAATGCGTTCTTCGAGATCGGAAAAAAGCAGTGCGATGAGGATTGCGCCGAATACGCAGAACTTGAAGGCTCCCGCGGTCAGCCCCAGCTTCCACACGGCGCAAAAGAACGCCGCTCCGGTAAGCAATTCCACCACCGGATAACGCAGCGGAATGCGCTTCCCGCATTTTCGGCAGCGCGCCCGCAAAATCAGATAGCTGAGCAGGGGAATGTTATCGAACCAAGCGATGGGAGCTTCGCATTCCGGGCAAAACGATCGCGGCGCGACCACGGAAAGATCGCGCGGCAGCCGGAAGATGCAGACATTCAAGAAGCTGCCGATGAGCAGCCCGGCCAGGCCGGCTAAGATGGCTTCGATCAACTCAGCATCCTCTCATATACTTCGACAGTCTGGTTCACCATGCGTTCGATTGTAAACTCTTTTTCCACGCGCGCTCGTGCGGCGGAGGAAAGGCGAGAAGCCAATTCCGGCTCGGCCAATAATCTTTCGATCCCTTTGGCTATTGACTTCGCGTCATTGACGGTCAACAATCCGGTGACGCCATCTTCGATGATTTCGGGCAGCCCACCGACACGGCTAGCCAGAACCGCCGCGCCCGAAGCCATGGCGAGTAAGGCGGCCGATCCTAAGCCTTCCGACTCTGTTATATACACGAAGACTGCGGCACTCGGTAGATCGTCAGACAGGTCTTTTGAGAATCGTACGCCGGCATCAGCCTGCTCGACCAGGCTCTTGCATTTTCCAGGATCATCGGAATCCAGTGCGATTGCTCCTGAGCGGCCCTCGGACTTCGGCGGTGGATTGCGAATGGGAACTCCGTCATAGACTACGGTGATTCGCTCTGGCGCGATGCCTGCATCCATGAGAATCTGTTTGACGCAGCGGGAGACGGCAATATAGTGCGCGGCGCGGGCGTATTTCCAGCGCGATCCCATGCCGCGGCGTACCGGGAAGGCCACTCTACGCGAAACCACTACGGGCTTGCCTCCCAACAACGCTAAGGTGTGTGCTCGCGCGTCGTGGGCGTGTATCAGACCTACCCCTGAAGCCGCGTTGGCCAGCGCCGCGAGTCCGAGCGGGCGCGCGTCTATTTGATCGGCTAAAGCTTTTTCCATCAGCGGAGACTCGGCCGGCGCGAGCAGGCGCACCTGATGTCCCGCGGCCGCTAATCCGCGCATGAGGTAGAGAGCCTGCCATTGTCCTCCGCGCATCTCAGTACCTGAATCAATGTGGAGGATGAACACAGCTACCTTCGCGGGCTCATGTTCTTGGCCTTGGCGTATTTCAGGAACGTATAAAGTGCGGCCATGTGGGCGATGGCCAGGCCTTCCGGACCATCTAAGAAGCCGCGCTGCAAGATGTAGGTGCGGAAGAAGGTCCAGGGCGGCTCGAGCGCGAGCTGGGTCCAGCCGACGTGCGTTTTCTGATCCACTAATTGTTCGGCCGCGAGCGTGGTATAGCGGTCCATGGTTTTGAGGTGCTCGGAAAGTGAGCTGCAGGTGAAATGGAGAATACTGGCGTCCAGATGGCCGATGCTGCCTTCCACTGTTACGGATTCATGCACGAATTGTCCCACCCACTTGGAGCGGCGCCGGTCATAGAGGCGCACTTTGCGATCCGGATACCAGCCGGAATGCAGGATCCAGCGGCCCAGATACTGGGCCATGCGGGGCATGGTGTAGGCGTCGGCGTCCGGGCCATTTTTTTTGATCTGCCAGATTTCACCTTCCAGCGCCTCGCTTAGCGCTTCGTCGGCATCGAGAGAGAGCACCCAATCGTGCTCACAGCGTTCCGAGGCGTAATTTTTTTGGCCGGCGAAGCCACGCCAGCCGCTCTCGATCACGCGGGCGCCCAGCTTGGTGGCCAGTTCGACGGTGCGGTCGGTTGATCCGCTGTCCACCACGACGATTTCGTCGCAGCAGCGGAGGCTTTCGATCACGCGAGCGATGTTGCGCTCCTCATTGAAGGTGATGATCGCGGCCGAGATCTTCATCAGGGACTGATGATAGTGTACCCTTCCGCGGGACTAGGGGCTGGGGACTAGGGACTGCGGATGGTGGGCGTTCCTGACGTATAAGGCGAGTCTTGTGTTGCGGGGCGCGTTGTTTGTAAGTGAATGGAGCGTAGGGGGTTGGAGATGCGCTGGAGCGTTTATGACGTATGAATTTTTGTGATCCGTCAGGAAATATTGGAGCGTTGTACGGTGGAGTTGCATTCCGTTTCGAGCTTACAGGAACCTTAGTGGTCTCGCGCGCCGCTGGATCCGAAGTTGTTGAAGGGAGGCAGGAAACGGAAGGGTCTTCTATGTCATCGCTTATCTCGCGCGCGCACCCATGTTCGCACTCTTCGGAACACAAGATAAGTTCAAGGCGTTCACACGAGTGTGAACGCTGCACGCATGAGTGCGCGCGCCACGTCGTTGCCGGGTAGGTTTTGCAAAACAACGAAATTTGACCCATTAGCGTCCGCATACGCACAATTTGATATTTTCCCGTGCGCATCGGTCCGGAATTCTTCCAAGCTCACGCCGTTGCGGACGGGCCGCGACAGGTCCAGATAGTTGAACTCTTCGGTGCGGGACTGGGTCCAACCCAGTCGGCCACGTTCCAATCCTGCGCCCGCGGCCCGCGAGCTTCATCGGATCGCCAGACTGACGCCAGTCGGGCTGGATGTGGCGCCCACTGTGAGTTGCACCGGCACCTGATTCCCTGGTTGGACGTTCGCCGGGATCTGGACGTTGATCTGGAACAGGCCGGGCATTTCGCCTGGAGCGGCGCCGGCGTATTGCACCGTCGCCGGTTGGCCGCCAATGTTTACTGAAACCGCGGCCAGCGGCTTGGGCACTACGCCGACGGCCAGACGGCCGTCCACTCCTGGTGGGTCGGTGAGGCCTTCGCCGGTGGCCCAGAGGGTGATGACGGATCCGCGTTCGGCTGGGCCGGTGCCCGCAGCTTGTCCTTTGCCGGAGGCGTCCGCCGTGAAAAGACCGGGCGCGGTGGGGCTCACGGTAATCGGAAACGGGTCGGAGCGAACGCCCTGATATTCCACCTGGACGTGCGTGGTTGGGTTGGTTGCGCCGAAATAGGGAATCACGGCCGAACACTGTGTAGACGTCAGGTAGACGATGGGCGCGGGAATCCCATCGAACAGGATGCGCACGCCGGCTACGCTGGTGCTCACCAGACCGTTCGAATCCAGTTGGAGCGAGGCTTTCTGCGCCGGGCCAAGTCCGAAGCCCCACACCACTACCATTTGTCCGGGCGCGTAAACGTGGGCGTAGGATGCCGCGCTGGTTACGTCCGCGATTTTTGGTTTTGGGCCGGCCAAAGAGACTGGCGGAACAATGAGCAGCGTAATGGAATTGGCGGGGAAGACCGCCGAGACCTGGCCGCCGCCGACAGGGATCGCGGACTGCTGGACGATGGCGTTGAGATTGGCCGGGCTGTAGCGCCAGACTTGAGCCGTCGCGCCCGCGCTGAAATTCGTGAGGGTGAGAGTGGTTGAAAGATCATGGCCGGCTTTATTGATCACCATGGCGGTCAGATTTCCGTCGGAACGGAGGGCGCCGTAGACCGAAAGCTGGCGCTGGTTGGCGCTGGTGGATTGCACGGAAGTCTCGCCGAATGTGCCGCCTACGCCGTCATAGTTGCGGTAAATCTTGAATGCGTAAGCGCCGGGATCTGTGGGCGTGGGAGGGCCCCACAGAGCTGCAGCATCCAAACCTTGATAACCAAAGATTCCGAGCAGGTCCGCTTGGGCCAGCGCGCCGTTGATATCATCGAGCGCGCCGAAGTTGTATTCAGTGAGCGCGAGCTTGGTGCCAGGATAATTTTGGGCGATGATCTGTTGCAGGCGCGGAATGAAGGCGGGCGCGATGGGTCCACCGCCGTTCGCGACATCCTGGATCCAATAATCGCCAGAGACCACGAAGGTCGGATCCCAAAAAACGCGCGTGTACTCGAGTCGCAATGCTTGGGTAGCGCTATCGCCGGCAGGTTGGAAGGCAATGCTGGAGGGCGCGAGGTAGGCGTGTTGATCCAGATAATCGAGCAGGCGGACGCCGTGCTGCTTTTCGTAATTCTGGAATTGCTGGAGATACCAGGACATCAGCGGCACGCCGCCGTGGGCGTTGCGGTCCACTGGACTCTGCCAGTAGTTTCCTACCGCCCATCCGGCGACAATGTCTTTTTTCGAGAAAAATAATGATGCCCAGTTGTCGCTCACCGGGCCGGACACCAGCGCCGTGGGATCGGCCTGTTTGATGGCCGCTGCGTAGGTGAGGTCGAGATTGGCCAGCTCGTCGTAGGTGTAGGGGTTGGGATGAATGTCGCGATGCACGTCGTCCCACCAGATGGGTTCGTTATCCAGGCTCCAGATGGCGATGCCGCCCTGGTTGGCGTGGCCGTAGCGCGTCAGCAGATATGTAATCCATTCCTGTTGGAGACTTTGGTCAACCTGCACGTAGGCGTCGGTAGGATCGTTCTGGATGTAGACTGGATTCGCGGGCGCCAGGCCATCGTTGACGGAAGGATCGCCGCAGGCGGGATCGTATTTGATGCCGTCGCCGCAGGTGGCTGGATAGTATTGCGCGTAGGGATCCTGCTTGCATTGCTTTCCATATTTCGAGACATCGAAGCTGCACATCATGGTGCGCGCCTTGGGCAGCCAGGGCAGCACCGGGATGGTCCCGATGGCTTTGCCTCCGGTGATCCGGACCTGGTCCGCGAACATGTTGAAGGTTGATCCGGCAGGGAGCAGGGAAGCATTCACGCCGGTGCCGGGAAGAACCTCGAAAAACCAATCGTCGGCGAGATTGTTGACGTCGAATTTCCAGCTATAGCCGGTTTCCGAGTCGCCGCCCCAGCGCCTGACTGTAGCGCGAATGTTGGACGCGGCGGCCATGGCGGCGGGAAGAGTGGGATCGCCGGCATTGGGGAGGGTCCAGTAGAAATCGATGCCGTAGATATCGGGAGAGATGGCGTGCACGTTCGATGTTGCGTTGATGGAGAGGGCGGGGCCGGGTTGCTGGGCGAAAGCGGCGAGGGCGAGGAAGATGCCGGTAGTGAGAGCCGGTCGCATGGCCTCTATTGATTGTCGTGGAAATGGGCCGCGATTGCCAAGGTTCGGTGCTGGTGGTTGCGTTCCTGGCGGTCGCGGCTCGGTTTTTTTCCGTTCGATTAATTGGAATTCAACAGGAATTCCTTGACCCCAGTCGTCACCCGCCAGCCTGAAGGCGCTGTATATGCGGGCCATTTCTTTCCGGTCACACCAGTTCGCGGGGTGTAAGCAAGCAGTGAGCCGCCTCCCTTGGGAGGAGGAAATCGGGAGTTCGAATCTAGCGATTTTTCCAACTCTGAGGTTTTCTGTTGACATCGGCGATGGATGCCGGTCTCGCGGTTGGCGAATCAGTTGCGGGGTTCGCCGCGCTGATGTCGCTTGAGCAGAGCATCAAAAAGCTCTTCGCGCCCGCGGAAATTCGTCGTCCGCAGCCGCGCAAGCGCGTTAACAAGGTCGACCATGCCGCGGTGGGCAGCGAGATCGAGAATGCCCAGCGTCCCGGTGACTTCTAATGCTTTGTTGCGAGCGGCCACGGCACCTTTGCAGCCCGCTTCGTTACCTGGTGCAGATCGATCAGATCCAACTCCTGCCAAGATTGTTCGAGAGTATCCTCATTCCTTATTCCTTCGGTTGTGTCCGACGAACTGCGGCACCCTTCCGCACCCGAGGTGATACGAAACTGGATGAGCAAGAAGCCCTTCAGCGACTACAATGAGCATCAAAAGCCCAGTCGCCGCAAGCCCTCACGCTCTCGTTCCAGGTCTTCCAATGTGTAATCCTCGAATACGTCGTGAGCCTTTAGAAACTAGTCGATCTGGTGGCTAGTCTCGAATCCGAGAAGCCGCAGATCGGGCTTAGTGAGACGGCCGCGCTTATACTCCTCGGCGGCCAAGGCTTCCAGCGTTCGGCGTGATAGATCGTTCCTGGTCCCCAGGCGGCTGGCGAGGTCATCGGGAATCTGCACGGTCACGTCCATGACTCTACCCGAACTTGCTGCGCTACAGCCGTCAACCGAGCGCAGAGTCCTTGCACAGCTCCCTGACTGGCCAGTCGATTTTCCGTTCTCTAAAAGTTCGAAATGCGTCCAGTGTGGGGCCGCTGCTGGGGTCGCCTTCTGGTTGAGGGCTTCTGTCTTACGAACAGAAACAGTGGAGTTCGATCCTCCACCCCGGCACCACAAGAAACGTTAGCATCTTGCTCCATTGGAGCCGCTAGAAAATCTTTCGATCGGACGCTTCTAGTAGTTTCCCGTATGGATCGGTTCCCATTGTTGGTGATACGATGACTTTCACAGTTAAACCCATCGTCCGCCGCTCTGCCAGGCTTGTTTTGTGCCGTGCGAATTTCCAGCCGACCCTTACGCGATCTTATCCGGACCTGGTGGAAAAAATACTTCGCGCTGCCGAAGCCTCGACGGATTCTAGTCTGCAAGTGCGTGGATGAAAATGGAAAGGCGAATCCAAAGTGTCGCGCGTGCGGAGGGACGGGGGAGTGGTAAGGGCTGCTGATTCGCCGCCGGCTTGCGTGACGCGACTTCAGTATGTGGGGCAGGCTTGGTAGCCTGCGCGCCGATTGCCAATCGGCGCAAACTGCGCGGGTTAGCAACCCGCGCGCAGGATGACATCCTGCCCCACAGGCTGCTTGACAGCTGCTCCCGGAATGTGTAATTATTCATTGTAGTGAATAAAAATACAGGACACTCGTAACGTCAATGCCCCCCACAGTTCAAACTTCACTCAAGTCTGTCCGGCGAATGCCGGCTCCGAAAAGCTTTCCCAAGATCGGCGGGGCCAATCTTACTCGTGACCTTGATCTGGCTCAGGATGAGTTAGTTGCACTACTTGACTTAACGCGGCAGGTTAAGGCGAGTCCGGCGCGGTTCTCGCAATCCTTGAAGGGGCAATATTTGAGCCTGCTGTTTGAGAAGCCTTCGCTGCGCACCCGGATGACTTTCGAACTGGCGATCAAACAACTGGGCGGGGATTCGATTCTGCACACCGGGCCTATCGGCGACCGGGAACCGGTAAAGGATGTCGCGCGCAATCTTGATCGCTGGACCAACGGCATTGTGGCGCGGACATTCTCGCAGCAGACCATCGATGAGCTGGCGCATTGGTCCGCGGTTCCGGTGATTAATGCGCTGAGTGACCGGTACCATCCGTGCCAGGCGCTGGCGGACGTCTTCACGCTGCAGGAACATTTCGGTGAACTGCGCGGGCTGAAGCTGGCTTTCATCGGCGACGGCAACAATGTCGCGCACTCCCTGATGATTTCCTCGCTGCGCCTGGGCTTGCACTTCTCCATCGCTACGCCGGCCGGTTATGAGCCGGACGCGGAGATTGTGGCGCAGGCGGGAGCGTTGGCAGCGATCTCAGGCTCCCAGCTCATGATTACGAATGATCCGGCGGAGGCCGTTTCCGGCGCGCAGGCTGTCTATACCGACGTATGGACCAGCATGGGACAAGAGCACGAGCAGAAAAAACGGCTGGCGGATTTTGCGGATTTCCAGGTGAACCGGAAGCTGCTGGCGCAGGCCGCGGACGAAGCGGTCTTTTTGCATTGCCTGCCGGCCAAGCGCGGGCAGGAAGTGACGGATGAAGTGATCGAATGCGATCAATCGGTGGTTTTCGATCAAGCCGAAAATCGTCTGCACGTGCAAAAAGCATTACTATTGATGTTGATCGGCTAGCGCCGGTTCGCGGGCGGAGGCGTCTGCGCCACCCCCAAATTTATGCGACCAAAGAAAGTGGCCCTGGCCTACTCAGGCGGCCTGGACACATCCATCATCATTCCCTGGCTGAAGGAGAATTATCAGTGCGAAGTAGTAGCCGTTTGCGGCGACATCGGGCAGGGCGAAGACGAGCTGAAGGGCCTGGAAAAAAAGGCGCGCAAGACCGGCGCGTCTGAAGTCCATGTGGCCGATATGCGGGAGGAGTTCGTCACCGAGTATCTGTGGCGAATGGTGCGCTCCGGCGCTGTGTACGAGCACAAATATCTGCTGGGAACTTCGGTGGCCCGGCCCTTGTTGGCGAAGAGGCAAGTAGAAGTGGCTCTGAAAACCGGCTGCGATGCGCTGTCGCATGGATGCACCGGGAAGGGCAACGACCAAGTCCGTTTTGAGCTGACCTACAAGGCGCTGGCGCCGCAGCTCGATGTGATCGCTCCGTGGCGCGAGTGGAACATCGTGTCGCGCGAGGACGCTATCGACTATGCGGCCAAGCACAACGTTCCGATTTCGCAGACCACCAAGAAAATCTACAGCCGCGATCGCAATATCTGGCACATCTCGCATGAGGGCGGGGCACTGGAGGATCCGGCCAATGCGGCTCCCGATGAGATCTGGATGCTCACCAAGAGTCCCAAGGAGGCGCCGGACAAACCAGTGGACGTGACCATTGGTTTCGAAAAGGGCATTCCTGTCACGGTGAATGGCAAGCGCGGGTCCGGTCGTGAAGCTGCTGGAGACGTTGAACAAGATCGGCGGCGAGCACGGCATCGGGCGCATCGATCTGGTGGAAAATCGCTTCGTCGGGATGAAATCGCGCGGCTGTTATGAGACTCCCGGCGGTACGTTGATCCTGGCGGCGCATCGCGAGCTGGAAGCGTTGACGCTGGACCGGGCGACGCTGCATTACAAACAGAAACTCGCGCTCGATTACGCCGAGATGGTTTATAACGGGCTGTGGTTTACGCCGCTGCGCGAAGCGCTGGACAGCTTCTTCGAGAAGACCAGCGAAACTACAACGGGTGAAGTCACGCTGCGGCTTTACAAGGGGAACATTGAGCCGGTGAGCCGCAAGTCGCCCTATTCGCTCTATTCGCTGAACATCGCCAGCTTCACCATGGGCGCGGAGTACGATCAGAAGGATGCGCGGGGATTTATCAACCTGATCGGGCTGCCGATCAAGGTGAAGGCGATGGCCGCGAAGGTACGGAAATAATGTGGCGTGCGCTACGTCTCGCATGAAACTTTGGGGTGGGAGATTTGAGAGCGGGCCGTCGGAAATTTTTGAGCGGTTTTCTGGATCGCTTCATTTTGATAGGCGGCTGCTCGATGCCGATTGCCGCGGTTCGCAGGCTTTCGCGCGGGCGCTCGAGCAAGTTGGGATTGTGACCGCGGAAGAGTGTTCCACGCTCGTCGGCGCCTTCGAACAGGTCCGCGTGGACGCTCAGCAACCGGGATTCTTTGACGGCGCGTCGGACGAAGACGTCCACACGCTGGTGATCCGCAAGCTCAAGGATCGGGTGGGCGGGCTGGCGGACAAAATCCACACCGGGCGCAGCCGCAATGAGCAAGTGTCGCTGGATATACGGCTGTGGCTGCGCCAGCAGATCGATGCGATTGTCCAGCAGCTTGGGCTTACCATGTCAGCGCTGGTAGGAATGGCGCGCAAGTATCCCGAGGCTCTGGTTCCCGGATACACGCATCTGAGACGCGCCCAGGCGGTGCTGTGGCCTCATTATCTGCTGGCCTATTTCGAAATGTTCGCGCGCGACCGGGAGCGGTTGGTGCAGGCTCGCGCGCGGGTGAATGTGATGCCGCTGGGATCGGGTGCGCTGGCCGGCAGCGGATTTCCTTTCGACCGCGAGGCGATAGCGCGCGATCTAGGCTTCGCCGGGGTGACGCGTAACAGCATGGATGTCTCCGCCGACCGTGATTTCGCGCTGGACTTTCTGTATGCCGCGTCGGTCACGATGCTGCATTTGAGCCGCCTGGGGGAAGATTGGATCCTCTATTCGAGCGATGAGTTTGGATGGCTGGAGTTGGGCGACGGCGTCACCAGCGGATCCAGCCTGATGCCGCAAAAGAAGAATCCGGATTCGCTGGAATTGATCCGTGGAAAAAGCGGGCGCGTAATTGGCGATCTGACTTCGTTGTTGGTCAGTTTGAAGGGCCTTCCCATGACCTACAATCGCGACATGCAGGAAGATAAGGAGCCGCTGTTCGACGCGGCCGCGCAGTTGACGGGGTCGCTCGAAATGATGGAAACGGTGATTCAGTCCACCATTCTGAAACCGGCGCGTCCCGCCGCTGCGGCGGAAGAGAGCTGGGTGGTGGCTACCGATCTCGCCGAAGCATTGGCGCGCGCCGGAACTCCCTTTCATCGCGCGCATCAATTGGTGGGACAGTTGGTGCTGGAGAGCGTCAAGCAAGGCAAGAAACCGTCGGACTGGACGGCCTCGGCTTTGACGGCTTTCGCGCCGGAATTCACTGCCGACATGGCGCGGCTGCTGGATCCAGCGGAGGGCATGAAAACGCGCGAGCTGGCCGGAGGCACCGGCCCGGCGGCGGTTTCCGAGGCGCTGGCACAGGCTGAAGCGAGGCTGAGTGAGTGGCGCCAATGAATAAGACTTTTCGCCAGGGCCAGATCCTGAAATTGATTCGCACCAAGCACATCCTCACGCAGGAGGATCTGGCGCGGGAGCTGAACCAAAGTTTCGGAATCCAGACCACGCAGGTGACTTTATCGCGCGACATCCGGGAACTGGGGCTTTTGAAAACGCCGGAGGGTTATCGCCAGGTCACGCCGGTGGCGGGTGGTCCGGACCTGGCGACCATGGCCGGCGAGTTTTTGAGAGACGCACGAGTGGCGCAGAACTTGATTGTGCTGCGAACTTCGCCGGGGAATGCGAATGCCCTGGCAGTGGCATTGGATAACGAAGAGCTGCCGGAAGTGGTGGGGACGCTGGCGGGCGATGACACGATTTTAGTGGTGGCGCCGGATGCGCAGACGGCGGCGAAGCTACGGGAGAAGCTGCTCCACTTCATGGAGGGCGGGTAGAGGTTCATCCGCCGACAAATCGCGATTTTGCGCAGCTAGTTCTTCTAAACCCACCAAAGCCTGTTCCAGTTGGAGACCGACCACGAAGTGCTCGCGTTGGGACTGGCAATAACAGACTTCGCCGAGGGCCAGCCAATCGTCACAAACCACCTTGATCGCGGCGTTGACGGGGATGGGTTGGTCGACAACCAGTCTCATGCCATGTGGTGAAATCTGAATGGCATTGGCGGGGGTGGTGAACCCGGAGTCGCCCAGCACAGTCAGGTTTACTGTTTCATACGCACGGATGCGAGGCTCCCGGCGCCGGTCCATAAGATCCTTATCGGACAGAAGCGAACTTGTTTGAACCTAATTTGACCCGGAACCGAGCCGCGAGCGTGAGAAGCCGTGAAAAAATCGGGAAGTACGCTGGGTTGGCAGACGGAAGCGTCTGCCCCACATTGACGCACCAGGATTTACGATTGAGTGGCGCAGGCGCTTTCGCCTGCGAACCGATTTTTTCACAGCTTCTGAGCGGCCGGTTACGCTTTCTGAAACGCCAGAACGCCCCAGGAGTCAATTGATTGTTGGGATATCAACCGATTGAGGACCACGGGGTCATAGGAAACCTGCGTACCGCGGCGCTGGTTGCCAGGGATGGGTCTATCGACTGGTTTTGTTTCCCTCGATTCGACTCGCCCAGCGTTTTCGCTTCCATATTGGACGCCCGCAAGGGTGGACATTTCCGAATCAGCCCAACGGCGGGCGAAGTATCCCGGAAGCAGTTTTATTGGCCGGACACGAATGTCCTGGTGACGCGGTTTCTGTCTTCGGACGGCGTTGGCGAGATCTTCGACTACATGCCCATCCCCGGAGCGACGGATGGGGCGCCATTTGAAGGCTTGATCCGGACGGTCCGGGTGGTGCGCGGAAGCATGCAATTCCGCATGGAATGCCACCCTGCGTTTAATTACGCGCGGGATTCGCACACCATCGAAAAAGTAGAAGGCGGGGTGAAGTTTCATGCGCCTGGATATCATCTTGGATTCGGTTCCTCGGTGCCGTTGCGGCGGGTCCAAAAGGGCGTGGGCGCTGAATTCAGCTTAAAAGAAGGCGAAAAAGCCAGCTTCCAGTTGCAGGGTTTGGCGCCGGAAGGCGGCGAGGCGAAAATCTTGTGGACGGAGGGCGAACGTGACGCGCTGTTCCATCTGACCATTGAGTACTGGCGCAACTGGATTTCGAAATGCACCTATCGCGGGCGGTGGCGTGAAATGGTTAACAGGTCGGCACTGGTTTTGAAGCTGCTGACTTATGAACCCACCGGCGCCATTATCGCCGCGCCCACCTGCAGCCTTCCGGAAAGTCTGGGTGGACCTCGCAACTGGGATTACCGTTATTCCTGGATTCGCGACGCGGCGTTCACCGTGTACAGTCTGCTGCGCATCGGTTTTCTGGATGAGGCCACGCAGTTTTTGGCGTTTCTGGACGCGCGCTGTCACGAAATGGAAAAGGACGGCTCATTGCAGGTGGTGTATGGCATTGATGGCCGCCATGAGCTTCCGGAAGAAACTTTGGATCTGGAAGGCTACCGGGGGTCGCGGCCGGTCCGCATCGGCAATGCGGCAGTGGACCAGCTGCAGCTGGATATCAACGGCGAGTTGATGGACTCCATGTATCTGTTCAATAAACATGCCGCGCCGATTTCCTACGATCTGTGGGTGTATCTGCGCCGGCTCACCAACTGGGTCTGTAAACATTGGCAAGACAAAGATCACGCCATTTGGGAGGTGCGCGGGGTGGCCCGGGACTTCGTGTATTCCAAAGTGATGTGCTGGGTGGCGGTGGATCGCGCGCTGCGCTTGGCGGACAAGCGTTCCTTTCCGGCGGATCGGCGAAACTGGTACAAAACGCGCGACAAGATTTATGAAGCGGTGATGCAGCACGGCTGGAACAAAAAGAAGCAGGCCTTCGTGCAGCGCTTTAACGGCACGGCGCTGGATGCATCCTCGCTGAGGATGCCGTTGGTTTTTTTCACCGGGCCCAACGATCCGAGAATGCTCAAGACCATTGACGCCATCAACAGATCACCCAGCAAAGGGGGCCTGGTGTCCGATGGTTTGGTTTTTCGCTATAACGTGGAGCAAACTCCGGACGGGCTGAGCGGCACCGAAGGGACATTCAACCTGTGCAGCTTCTGGCTGGTGGAGGCCCTGACGCGCGCCGGACGCGCCGAGCCGGACCGGCTGCAGGACGCACGCCTGCTGTTCGAACAGATGCTGGGCTACGCGAATCACTTGGGGCTGTATGCCGAACAACTGGGGCACCGCGGTGAGGCGCTCGGTAATTTCCCTCAGGCGCTGACGCATCTGGCGCTGATCAGCGCGGCGTACAATCTGGATCAATATCTGGATGGGCTAGAGAGTCCATCCGATGGGGTTTAGAAAATTGAAAGATCGGTACCATCAGGTAATTTCCCCAGTGACACATTTGTGATGGCAGAGCGTCTCTCTGGATGAAGCATGTGGGGGACAGCATGAGAGTATACCGAATAAAGAATGCAGTTCGCGCGGTGATTGCTCAAGAGAGCGGCAGCCGTTTGACCGAGCTTCCCGCGGGCGCCGTCTTTTCACTCACAAATTTGGAGCCGGATGCCAACGGCATGATCGAGGGGACTTCGGGCGAGTGTACCGCGCTGCTTTTTCTAAACGATCTGGAGGAGCGCGCCGAACTCATGAACGTCAAAATACCCTCTGCCGGCGTGCGGATCAGTCCGGAAGCGTAGGCCGTGGAAAAATCGCTGGGCAGGCGGAAGCGCCTGCCCCACTCAAAACCTCAACCTTTGTGAGCCAATGTGGGGCTGGCGCCTGCCAACACTCACCTGGCGCTATAGAGCAGCCATACGGCCAAGCCGATAGTTGCCGGCAGCAGAACCTCCGCCCAGTTCTGGCAGAGCAGTGTCCAGCGGTTCACGGCCTGCGATTCCTGGCGGGCTTCCTTACGCAGCGAAGTGGTGAGACGCGAGCGCAATCCGGAGGGCAGGCCGCGGATGGCGCGCACGATCTCTTCCTTGCCTTTGCGGTCCGCGATCAGAATGGTAGCGGAATTGATGCCGTTGGTGGATTGCTCCAGCCTTTTGCGCAGCGTGGGAGGAACGTCTTCCACCGAGCGATAAACTTCGGTTTTGTTTCCCACGGAGATAAATATGGTCGAGCTTTTCAAAGTGACTCGCGACATGGCGACGTTCAACCTCCGGCGCGGATCGAGGCGGCTTCGGGCAGCTTCGACGGCTTTAGCGCGGGGCCTTCGTTCCCCGCATGTTCTAATATTACCTGAATGAAGGCCAGCGCGGCTTTTGACAGCGCTTTGTCCTTGCGGTAGATCAACGCCACTTTGCGGTACATCGGTTCCGGACCCAGCGCCACGGCTGACAGCTTACCACTCGCCACTTCCTCGCGGCAATGGGAAGCGGCCAGGAAGGAATAGCCCAGCCCGGCCATCACAAAACGTTTGATCATCTCGGTGGAATCGAGCTCCATGGAGATTTGGATTTCGTTTTCCACCGGTTCCAGCCAGGCGTTGAGGCGGGCGCGCGTGGTGCCGGACATGGGCAGCAGCAAGGGATGGCCGGCCACGTCGTCCGGCAGCACATACTTCTTATTGGCCAGCGGATGTTTTCCAGGAAGCAGCAGAATGATCTCATCAGAATGGATCTTGGCGACCTGCAGTTTTTTTTCCTGGATGGGCAGCTGGGTGATTCCGAAATCCGCCAGGTTATCGAGCACAGCGTCCACGACGCGCGATCCGTAGGAACGGTCCACCGACAATTGGACGTTCGGGAATTTCTTTTTGTACTCGGAAAACACCACCGGGAGCACGTAGATGCAGGTGGCTTCGTTGGCGGCGATCACCAGTTCACCGCGCGGAACGCGTTCCAGCTCGTTTATAGTGTCCTGCGCCCGCCGGCGCAGATCCAGGATTTGCTCGGCATAGCCGGCGAAGATTTTGCCGGCCGCGGTCAACGCGATTTTGGTGCCCAGCCGTTCGAACAGCGTGGTATTCAGTTCCTGCTCAAGCTGCCGCACCTGCGCGCTGATGGCCGGTTGCGTCCGATAACACGTCTGCGCAGCTTTTGAAAAGCTTTTCAAGCGGACGATTTCAAGGAACGTATGCAGCTGATCGAGATCCATGGTCAACCCGGACGAACGCTCGCCTCGATCGGGAGGTTTGGATTAATTGTAGCAGGCGGCAGTTGACTTAGGAGTTCTTGCCACTTGTTTACCGAACTGGTAACGGCGTTGAAGGCCGTCAACCAGGTAGGCTTTTTTCTGGGGCAAGAGTTCGCAGGCGAAAGCGCCTGCGCCACTGGTTACATTTGGGTAGCGTGAGCGTGGAGCCAGGGGACAAGTTGGTCGAAGTTGAATTGATTGGATTCGTAGAGCGAGATGACGAACGCGTACGTTTCCAACGCATCGGGCGTGAGCCTGGCGCCGTTGATGGCCAGAAATGTATACATGGCGGCGAACGCGGTGCGCTTGTTGCCGTCGATGAAGGCGTGGTTTTCGGACAGGCTCTCCCACAGTGCGGCGGCTTCCTCAATCAGACTGGCGTAGTATCCGGTTTGCGGGCGGTAGAGGGCGGCTTCGAGCAGTCCCTGATCTCTCAGGCCTGGTGCGCCGCCGTACCGTTCAATCTGGTCCGAATGCATGGCCAATACTTCGGCCATGGTGAGATAGTCCGTCACTCAGCGAGCTTCTTGTAGAGAGGCGCGTACTTTTCGTGGCTGGCGAGATATGCACCCATGACATGCGGACGCGGCGTGCCCTTCTTGCGCTTCTCGATCAGGTCGGCCAGAGCTTCGTCCACCAGGGCCTGAAGCTGCCGGCCTTCCTTTTCGGCCAGCATGCGCACTTGTACCAGGATGTCTGGATTTACCTGGGTTGCGAATTTTGCGCGGGGTGTGGTTATGGTGGACATGATTTAAATTAGCATGATGAATCATGATATGTCAAGAAATATCGGGTAAATATCAGATGCGCTGGGGGTTATCGGTGGTAAACGAATCCTGGACATTACCCGTATTCAGAGTTCCCGCCGGTTCAAACAGCATCACCTGGACTTCTTCGCTGGCGGCTGGCCGATGCGCGGTGCCGCGCGGCACGATCACGAATTCACCTTCCTGCAATTCCATGGATGTTTCGTTTCCCGCTGCGTCTTTATAGTCCATGCGGAAGGTTCCGTGGACCACCAGGAACAGTTCGTCCTCCGACTCATGGTGATGCCAGACGAATTCGCCCTGAAACTTCACCAGCTTGATTTGCTGCCCGTTGAGCTCGCCTACGATCTTAGGCGACCAATGGTCCTGGAACATGGAGAGCTTCTGCGCGACGTTGATCTTGTGCATTTATTCAAAGTAGCGCAGAAGCTCTGTGGGGCAGGATGGCATCCTGCGCGCGGTTGTCAACCGCGCACGCCCGGAGCCGATTGACAATCGGCTGCAGGTTGGCAACCTGCCCCACATGGCGCTGGTTAGCGGTGCCAGTAGCCGCGATAGCGGGGCCACCCAACAGGGACCGGTGCGACGCCAACCACCACGCGGGTTCCGGCGAACATTGTGCTTCCAGCCAAAAGTACAAGAGCTAACAATTTTGTTTTCATTTTTTCTGCCTCCTCACGGAATCAGCGATGGGCCGCTCTTCACCATGGTTGGTGGTTCTGGGCCAGGCGCTTCAGATTTTCGGCTTCGCGGGCCACCTCGCGCTGGAACTCGGGATCGGCCAGACGCTGGGCGTTCAATTCCGCACTCAAAAGCATGGCGCGAACCGAAGCTGCCAGCAGAAGTGCGGATGTGCCAAGATCCGGCTGGATGGACGCGGGCGTCATCGGGACGGCTTCGGCGCAAAGTTTCAAACCGGCCGACGCGGCGCGTGCTGCTTCGAGCGGGATTTCGATGGCTTTCCGCAGCAGCAGCGCGGCTGGTTCGTTTGGTTTCCCACGGCTGGCCATGTAGGCGGCGAACGCCGCGGCGTCTTCATCGGCGTAGCGCGCGAGCTTGCTGGATTCTGCGCGCGCGGAGGCGAGCATTTCTTCTACCTTCGCAGGATCCGCCCGAAAATCTCTTCGATTGCGCGCGATCTCCAGCACCTTGATCACCAGGCTCAAGGCCAGGCTGGCTGTTATGGCCGCCGCTGAGACACCGGCGGGAACCGGATCGCGGCTGGCGAGTTGAGCGCGGAATTCTTCGAGCGTCGATTTCCAAACTGAGTCCGCCATGGCGTGCTAGGACAATCCGATCACGCGTCCGGTCTCGGGGTCCAGGTCTACGTCATAGTAAGCCGGCCGCGTGGGTAATCCCGGCATGGTGCTCATGGCGCCGAGCAACGGATAGAGGAAACCCGCGCCTACGCTGGCGCGAATGTCTCGCACCGGCACGATGAATCCGGTAGGGACGCCTTTGAGATTGGGATCGTGGCTCAAGCTCAGGTGGGTCTTGGCCATGCAGATGGGAAGGTTGTCGAACCCGTTGCGAGTGTACAGATCGATCTTTTTTTCGGCCTCCGGAGAGTAGTCGACGCCGGAGCCGCCATACATCTCACGCACAATGGTCTCGATTTTTTGCTTGATGCTCGCCTCCAGCGGATAGAGGAACCGGAAGTGGGCGGGCTTGCGGCAGGCGGCGATTACCGCTTGGCCCAGTTCCACGGCGCCCGCGCCTCCGGCGGCCCAATGATTCGACAGGACGGCATCTTCCGCGCCGGCCTGGATGGCCACGCGGCGCACCAGATCAATCTCCGCTGGCGTGTCATCGGAGAAACGATTTACAGCCACCACTACGGGAATTCCAAAGGCGCGCGCATTCTGAATCATCTTTCCGAGATTGGGCAATCCTTTTTCCAGCAGAATCAGATTCTCTTCGGTATAGGAGGGATCGAGCGGTTGTCCCGCCACCACTTTCGGACCTCCGCCGTGCATCTTCAAAGCCCGGATGGTCGCAACCATTACTACGCAGTTGGGAACCAGGCCGCTGTAGCGGCATTTGATATCGAAGAATTTCTCCATGCCGATGTCGGCCCCAAAGCCGGCTTCGGTGAGCACGTAGCCATCGGCGCCAACCAGCTTGAGCGCGATCTGATCCGCCACGATGGACGAATTTCCGTGGGCGATATTGGCGAATGGGCCGGCATGCACGAAGGCCGGCGTGCCTTCGAGCGTCTGCATCAAATTGGGCATAATGGCGTCCTTCATCAGGACTGCCAGAGCCCCGCCGACGCCCAGATCGTCGGCGGTGATGGGCGCGCCGGCGCGATTGGTCCCGATCACCATGCGGCCCAGCCGGTCGCGCATGTCGGCGAGGCCGGTGGTGAGCGCGAGAACAGCCATGATCTCGCTGGCCACGGTGATGTCGAAGCCGGTGACGCGTGTCCGGCCTTTTTCCTCCGGACCTTGACCGATGGTGATCTGGCGCAGCATGCGGTCACAGGTATCGATGACGCGGCGCCAACTGATGCTGGCCGGGTCAATATCCAGACGCGCGAAGCGGCTGCGCTCTGCGGTGGTGAACTGGTTCGGGTCGGTTTTCGAGATCCCCAGATTGCGCAGGCGCCGCAGCATCACGGGAGAGAATCGCCGGGTGCCGTCTTTCGATGGCGGGCAGAGGCGGTTGAACAGCGCTTCGTCGGTCTGGCTTTGCTCGTGGAAGATCCGCGTGTCGATGGCCGCGGCCAGCAGATTGTTCGCGGCGGTGATGGCGTGGATGTCGCCGGTGAGATGGAGATTGAAATCCTCCATGGGGATGATCTGGCTGTAGCCGCCGCCGGCCGCGCCGCCTTTGATGCCAAATGTGGGGCCCTGGCTGGGCTGGCGAATGCAGGTGAATACTTTCTTCGCGAGGTGCGCTCCCAGCGCCTGGCTGAGGCCAACCGTAGTGGTGGTTTTCCCTTCGCCCAGCGGCGTAGGCGTGATGGCGGTGACGACAATGTAGTTGCCGTTGGGAGCGTCCTTGAGCCGATTGGCGATGGACAGGTGTACCTTGGCTTTCAATCGGCCGTACAGTTCCAGCTCATCGGGAAGGATGCCGGCGCGGGCGGCGATCTGGTCGATTGGAATGGGTTTTGCGGCCTGCGCAATCTCGATGTCGGAAGGGGTCACTTGGTCAATGATACTAACTGTTCATCGGTTGTTCGGTTGTTCGGTTATTCAGTTCGACCACCTGAGGCTCATGCCGGACCTCGAAGTTCACTGATCGTGCTACAAAGCAAAGCTGGTGGGCTTTGTCGTGAATGGTGAGTGTTTCCTTGATGCGTGAGGCGTCGGTGATGGTCATGAGGGGATGCAGGATCACCTGGGTGAATTCGCCGGAGCCGTCGGGATGTTCCACCATTTCGCCCGAGGCTTCGTCGGAGTAGTGCGTCACGACGATGCCGGCTTCGGCGCAGAGGTGCAGCACCCAGAGCATGTGGCAGGCCGAGAGCGAGGCCACTAAAAGATCTTCCGGACTGTAGCGGGAGGGATCGCCGCGGAAGTGCACGTCGGAGGAGCCTGAAATCGGCGATGTTTTCTTTGCGGCGGTGATTTCATGATCGCGGCTGTAGGCCTTGTATTGGCTGGTGCCGGAGCCGAGGTTGCCGGTCCAGGTGGTGGTGGTTTGATAGTGGTGAGTTTGGGACATGCTGCAACTATTGTGTCCCCTTGCTCACGCGCGGGGCTACCTTGTGGTAATTTTGCAGTAGCATTTGAAAACATAAATGGGAGGAAACATGTTGAAGCTGATCAAGATGATTCTGGGGTCGGTGGCGGCCATCGCGATTGCATCCGCGCTGAATGGTGCGGTTCTTCATCCGGAGATGACCGTGGCAGCCGGCGCCGGCACTTACGCGAAACCGGCGGGAACGCTAGGAGAGAAACCGGCTGAGACCTGGACGGCGACCACTATCGCGGCGGGCGTGGACAAGAAACCGCAGCCGGGTAAAGTTGTTACCGAGGTGGGCGAGATTATTGACCTTTCGTGTTATATCCAGCTCGGCAAGCACGGCGAGAAGCACAAGGGATGCGGCACCAAGTGCATTACGAACAACCAGCCGATCGGGCTCCTTACCAAGAATGGCGAAGTCTACATGCTGATGGAGGAAGAGCACGATCCACGGCGCGATGGACAGACGACATTTCGTCAAGCGGCCATCGACAATTTCGCCAAGATCATTGAGGTCACTGGTACCGAGGCTTCGGTGGGCGGATACAAGGCGATTTTTGTCCAGGGATACGTGAAGAAGTAGGATCGCGACCCATTGCGTCCCATACCAAGCGGTTCGCAGGCGAAAGCGCCTTCGCCACTTCAAGTGGGGCGGGCATTCAGCCTGCCAACCTTAGTTGCTATTAGCTTACTGGCGCTTCTCGCCGGCGGCTGCAACCGGGAACATAAAAAAGTTATCGCGGTTATCCCGAAAGGGAATTCCGACCTTTTCTGGCAGTCCGTGCACGCCGGGGCGGTGAAGGCCGCTCGCGAGAATAACATGGACGTGGCCTGGGACGGGCCGGCCACGGAAACCGACTACGGGGTGCAGCTTCAAAAGGTGGATGCGATGCTCAGCCGGCGGGTGGACGCTATCGCGCTTGCGCCTATCGACCGGCAGGCGCTGGTGAGCGTGGTGAATCGCGCCGCGGACCGCAAGGTTCCGGTAATCATCTTCGATTCGGGCATCGATACGGACCGTTTCGTCGCGCAAGTGGCCACCGATAACTACAAAGCCGGCCAGATCGCGGCCGAACGGATGGGCAAGGTTTTGGGCGGTAAAGGCAAGCTGGTGATAGTTGCGGTGAAACCAGGCGCGGCTTCCACCGAAGCGCGCGAGAAGGGATTTGAGGATTTCATCCATCAAAAATTCCCGGGCATTCAAATTCTGGATAAACGCTACGGCATGGCGCTGGTTTCGCAGTCCCTAGCGGTTACGGAAAATATGTTGACCGCGCATCCGGATCTGGATGGAATCTTTGCTTCCAATGAGTCGACCAGCATTGGCGCGGCTCAAGCGTTGCGCAACCGGCCGCGCAAGGTGAAGCTGGTGGGATTCGACTGGACGCCGACGCTGCTGGACGATCTTCAATCCGGGTTAATCGATTCGCTGGTAATCCAGGATCCGTTCCAGATGGGATACCAGGCCGTGATTGCGGCGGTGAAACATCTGGCGGGCCAGCCGGTGACCAGAATCACGGACATGGCGCCGCGGTTGATCGATCGCGAGAACCTGAACGATGCGGCGATTCAGGCGCAGTTGCATCCGGATTTGCAGAAGTATCTGGAGTAGGATAGGCACGACTCCCTTAAGAAGCTGTGAAAAAATCGGTTCGCAGGCGAAAGCGCCTGCGCCACTTAATCGTAAATCCTTGTGCGTCATGTGGGGCAGACGCAGGGTTTTAGCTGATGGCGAAACTGCTGGTGATTTTTGAAAAGATGGTGCTTACCGAAGGCATCAGGCTTTGCGGGAAAATTCCTGCTACCACCACGGCCAGCGTTGCGGCCAACAGCGCGTACTCGATCATATCCTGGCCGTCTTCCTCCCGCCAAAGTTTGCCCAGTAGTGTACGCATCTTCGTGGCCTTCCTACATTCAATAATGAAGCCGACGCACGGGTAGTGCAACCAAGAAATAACCGTAAGTCGATGGGCAAACAATCTTAGCCAATAAGTACTATCGGCTTTACTGCGCGATCCTGTAAGAACATACCAGCACATCCCCGGTTTGCGGGACGATTGATCCAAACGTGATGGTGCTGCCGTTCAGCGCATAATCGACGCCGGGCGCCATGCGCATGCCGTTCCGATAAACATCCAAGCTGGTGGAGGGATTGGGCGCTTGCACCAGTGTGTATGAGGCGTTCACGCCATTAATTGCGCCAGAGGGTGTTTCGGCATCCACGAACCCAACTCCGGGTAGAGCGGCTAAGCGATAATCCGCTAGCAATATGTCGGTGGGGCGGGGAACGGCGCCTGCCAGGAATGTGATGGAACTGCTGGCAATGGTGTAGTCCAGGTTCTGGCTCAACCGCAATCCGTTGCGGTAGAGCGCCAGGCTGGTGGAAGGGTTGGGAGTGTTGGCGAGAGTAAATGCGGCGTTGACGCCATCCAGGGTGCCGCCAGGAGTTTCGGAATCCACGAAAACAGTGCTTCCCCCACCGCCGGTTCCACACGCGCCGGAGGTTCCGTCCACATGCATGCAGTCCGACAGATTTCCCACCGCACCATCGATTCCGCCGGATGCATTGATCACGGCGGATCTCGAAACCACAAATCCGATTCCCTGAGTGGGCCGCAGGTTGAGCGCGGATTGCAATCCCAGGACACTGCTGATCTGGATACTGGCGGTTTGCGCCGCTGGTCCCAATGTCGCGACAGCGCCTGGACTGAGCCGCACGTCACTGACCCGCAGCGGCGTGGTGCTGGGAAAAACCGCCCAGACTTCGGAATATTGCGTGTGGCCGCTGCTGTTGTATTGAACGGCATAGGTGGCCGGTGTGGTGGCGGTAGTGGTAGGAACCAACTGCACGAACAGGTTGCCGTTCGTAATGGTGAGCCGGGTCACCTGGGCGGCGATGTTCGATGTGTCGCCGGCCTCAAAGCTTTGCCAGGTGATTGTCACCAGGCCGTTGAAACGATTTCCATCGGCCGTGTACAGGATGTCTTGAATTGTGGTGAGGGCGGGCTGGGCCGCCATTCTCCAGCCCATCGCCAGGGTGGCGCAGAATAGCCACCGTCTGAAACTGAACATACCGCCTCCAGGGAACTAACGCGGGGCAGGTTGGTAACCTGCGCGCCGATTGCCAATCGGCGCTTGGGCGGGTTAACAACCCGCTGCAGGATGACATCCTGCCCCACACGAATTTCGGCTTCAGGTTAGCCTACTAGTTTCCTGGTACGGCGCTAACTCTTAGCGGCGCGAGGCAGCAAGTTTTTGAATTGGATAGCTTTGCGGGGGTTTAATTTCAGTGGAAGGGTTGTGACTCGGGTTGAATGCGATCCACACCAAGATACGGGCGCAGGGCTTCCGGGACCAGGATGGTGCCATCGGCCTGCTGGTAGTTTTCGACGATGGCTACCCAGGTCCGCCCGATCGGCAGACCGCTGCCATTGAGCGTATGGACGTACTCCGCTTTGCCCTTGGCGGACTTTACCCGGATAGAAGCGCGGCGCGCCTGATACGCCTCGCAATTGGAGCAGGAGGAAATTTCTTTGTAGGCGTTTTGACCGGGCAGCCAGACTTCGACGTCGTAGGTCTTGGCCGCGGCAGCGCCGGTATCGCCGGTGGAGAGGACCACGGTCCGAAAAGGCAGGCCCAGCCGCTTCAGGATGTCTTCGGCGTTGGCGGTCATTTTTTCGAGTTCGCCGTAGCTCTGATCGGGCATGGCGAATTTGACCATCTCCACCTTGTGGAACTGATGCACGCGGATGATGCCGCGGACGTCACGGCCATAGGAACCAGCCTCGCTGCGAAAACAGGGAGTGTATGCGCACAGGGAAATGGGCAGCCACGCCGCGTCCAGAGTTTCGTCGCGAAAAAGGTTGGTGACGGGCACTTCGGCGGTGGGCGAGAGCCATAAATCGTGGCCCTCCACCTTGAACAGGTCGGCCTGGAACTTGGGAAGCTGGCCGGTGCCGAAGAGGCTGGCGGAGTTGATCATGCAGGGCGGAAATACTTCCGTATAGCCATGCTCGCGGGTATGAACGTCCAGCATGAAATTCGCGAGCGCGCGCTCCAGCTTGGCGCCTGCGCCCCAGTAGACGGCGAACCGCGCGCCGGTGATTTTCGCGGCACGTTCCAGATCGAGGATGCGCAGCTCGGGTCCCAGATCCCAGTGGGCCTTGGGCGCAAAATCAAACTGGCGCGGCTGGCCCCAGCGGCGGACTTCGACATTGTCTTCGGCAGTCTTGCCCACCGGCACGGATTCGTGCGGAATATTCGGGATGCCGGCCAGCATGGTCCGAAACGCTTCATCCAGCTCTTTTACCCGGTTGTCAAGAGCACTCATGCGCTCGTCCATGGCGCGCCCTTGGCGCTGCAGCTCGGCAGTATCGGCGCCTGCGCTACGGAGTTTGCCAATCTCCGCGCTAGCAGACTTCTTCCGTCCTTTGAGCTGTTCGGATTCGGTAACTGCGGCCCGCCGTTCGGTATCGAGCGCCCGGAACTCGTCAACGTTCAACTGGAAGCCGCGCGTAGCCAAACGCTCGGCGATGGAATCGAGGTTGGCCCGAAATTGAGACAAATCATGCATGAGGGTTTTATTCGCGTTTATCCGCGTTCATCCGCGGCCTAAAATCTTACCGCTCCGAGATAGGCACCCAAGTCTGCCCGACGGGTTTGCCCGTATAGTCCGCACGCGGCCGGATCAAACGGTTATTGCGGTATTGTTCCAAGATGTGCGCTGTCCATCCGGACATGCGGCTGACCGCGAAGATAGGAGTAAACAGATCGATGGGAATCCCGAGCGAATAGTAAGTGGACGCGGAGTAGAAATCCACGTTGGCGTTCAAACCCTTCTGCTGCTTGATGGTTTCTTCGATCTGCTTGGAAGTGAGATACAGATTCAAATGGCCGGTTCTATGGCCGAGTTCCTCCGACAGCGCCCGCAGATGCGTGGCGCGAGGGTCCTCTGTATGGTAAACGCGATGGCCGAAGCCGGGAACTTTTTTCTTTTCCACCAGCATTCCCTTCACGTGGTCCAGCGCTTTGTCTCCGGCAGCCAGCAGCATGCGGATGACGTCCTCATTCGCGCCGCCGTGCAAAGGGCCCTTCAAGGCTCCAATGGCGGAGGTCACCGCGGAATGGATATCGGAAAGCGTAGCGGCGGTTACACGGGCGGCGAACGTGGAGGCGTTCAATTCGTGATCGGCGTGGAGAATAAGAGCGATGTCGAAGACGTGCTCCATCACATCGTCAGGCTTCTTGCCGGTCAGAGTGTAGAGGAAATTGGCGGCGAATCCGAGATTAGGATCGCCCTCCACCACCGGCTTGCCATTGCGCAGCCGATCGAACGTGGTGACGATGGTGGCGGTCTGGGCCATCAATCGCGCGGCCTTCACTTCGCTCGATGGGATGGAATTATCACGCGCCAGTGGATCGTACAAACCCAACATGGATACCGCGGTGCGCAGCACATCCATGGGCGGCATCTTGGATACAGTGCCCAGGAAGCTGACCACTTCGGGAGGAATGGGACGGTAACGAACCAGGTCGGCTTTTAAAGCATCGAGTTCGGCCTGCTTCGGCAAAGTGCCGTGCCAGAGCAGGTAAATTACCTCTTCGAAGGTAGCGTTGTCGGCCAGCGTGTGAATGTTGAAGCCGCGGTAGCTGAGGATGCCGCGATCTCCGTCGATGAAACAAATCTCGGACTCGGCGGCAACGATTCCCTCGAGCCCCGCTTGTGTGACTGCCATATTTCGCCTCTGTTCCTAAGCGTTCGCTTCATCGTCAGTGGATGAAGCGCGCTTGTGGAGTGAAACTACATTTTACAGGATTTGAGAGCGGTGTTCAGTGGTGGGTAGTGAGTCAGTTCGGGTTGTGGGGCAGGATGTCATCCTGCGCGCGGGTTGCTAACCCGCGCTAGGCCGCGTTGAAAAAATCGGCTAAGGCACCGGCTCCGTTGAAGACGCCGGTTGGCAGGCGGAAGCGCCTGCCCCACTGGGGCCAACGTGGGGCAGGCGCTTCGCTTCCGCCTGCCAACCGAATTTGCCACAACGCGTCTTCATATCCTTTGGTGGGCCTCGATTAAAAGGTCGCGGCTCGGTAGCGCGCAAGCAAACGACCATGGGGGCCGGTTCGGCTAATATCAAAACATGCACCGCTTCATCCTGCACAACGGCGAGATTGTGGACGCCCACCAGAAAACTCTCTCGGCCGGCCAGGTTGGCCTGCTGACCGGTTGGGGCGTGTTCAGTACCATCCGAGTGGCGGACGGGGTGCTGTTCGCATTCGAGCGGCATTGGCAGCGTATGCGTCAAGATGCTCTGCGGATGCACGTTCCTTTTCCCACCGATGCGGACCAGTTGAAAGCGGATCTGCTCAAGCTGGCGGAAGCGAACCACGCCCGGAACGCAACTCTGCGCGTGGATGTGGTGCGCAATCGCGGCGGCCTGTTCGAGGGTCCGGATCAAACGCGGGACTTTGACGTAATCGCTTTCACCAGCGACATCAATCCGTGGGGTGAAAGTGTGCGGCTGGAAATGAAAGCCAACGGCCGTCACGCGCAGAACGAGTTTGCCGGAGCCAAGATCCTTTCCTGGGCGCAAAACCTGACCTGGTATGAGGAGGCGCACCAGCGTGGGTTCGATGAAGTGGTGTTATTGAATGAGCGCGGCGAAGTGAGTGAATGCACGTCGGCGAATATATTCGCGGCGACGGGCAGGGAAGTGGCGACGCCGCCGCTCCAATCCGGCTGTCTGCCGGGAGTCTCGCGCGAACTATTGCTGGGCGAGATTCGTGTTCCCGGGGTTTCGGTTATTGAGAAGACGCTGCTACCAGCCGATTTGGAACGCGCGGACCAGGTGTTTATTACTTCCACCACTCGCGACCTCATGCCGGTTGCGCACATTGAGGGACTGAAGGTTAAGAGCCAGGGCCTGGCGATTGTGGAGCAATTGGAAAAGGCGTTCGCGGATTATCGGAATGGGTACGTGAAGCGCAACGCCAGCCTGGATAGGATCGTTGTATAACCGCGGAAAATCACCGACTCCCTTGGCTTGGAAGCTGTGAAAAAATCGGGAAGCACGCGGGGTTGGCAGACGGAAGCGTCTGCCCCACGTTGACGCACAAGGATCCTGCGAACCGATTTTTTCACAGCTTCTTACGCTTACGGTCGCGGTTCGGTGGGGCAGTGCAAGGAGACGGGACAGTTACTGGCACCTACGCTTCCCGGGCGGGAGCGGTGGCCAGGGCACAGTGACTGCCCCCCATCGGCCAACAAAAATGGTTCCAAGTGACCCAGCGAACAGTCCGTTCTCCGACTGGCATGCACAGTCAGAACATAGCTTGCAGTGTAGCGGAGACGTTGTCCTCTTGCTCCCCGTTGCCGCTTTTATCCGGCCTCGGATCAGTGCTCCAGAACCCATCTGCCTTTTCTACCTGCTAGAAGCCCGCGTCTCGAAACAGACTTTTGCTCGCCCGCATCGACTGCTCCCTTTCGAGAGCCACCGCAGCGAGGTCAACGCTCCTGCCCTATCTCTTCGACGCAACTCTGAACTTTTCTTCCAGCCCGTTCGGCCCTGAACTCCCATCCTCGTTTGCGTTCTCACGCCCCCGGGGTATGTTCGCCGTTCAAAGCCCGTTGCCGTCTTCCAAGCCCACAGCTCTCAAACTTCCATCCAACTTCCGCTCCCCTTCAGGACTTTCATCCTTCCGGATCGTAGCGCTCAGTCAGTGGCTAGGTCTAAGAAACTTGCCTTTGTCTCCGGCCCGTTTTCCCTTCGCTCCCCGCAAGCGTCAATCATTTTTAATAACTATCCGCTTACGGATCATCGTTTCAGGTTCGCTACCGTCTACCAGGCTTACTGCTCTCTGAACCTCTTGGAACCATGTCCATGTTGCCCTGAAATGCCTTTTGAGTCAACCATGAAATGCGGGTTACAAACCGTTTTCCAACGCTTTTATTTTGCGTGGATTCAGTGAGTTAGCGGTTGGCTGCTGTGCAGAAGATGTGGATAAAACGGCACCTGAGGAGTTTGTTTCGGTTTCTCGCCGCTGGTGGCTGGTTTCTGGTTGCTGGTGGGACGCTTCGGTAGTTCCTAACGAGAAACGAGAAACGAGAAACGCTCATTTCCCTTTATCCAGGGTCAAAATCATGCCGGTATCAGTGGCAACCCACTGGTGATCCGCATCGACAACCGCGATCGTGGCGCGTTGCGCCACCGCTCGATAGTCCACATTCATCTCTTCCCACACCTTTAAATTCGCGCTGCGCAACATTTTCAGCTTTCCTGGAATGGGCACCTGGTTGGAGGATCCAGGCGGTTCGATGGTGGCCAGCAGCGCGCCGCCATCGGGCAGCGTGGCGATGTCCGTCACGGCGCGGTCCTTCTCGGCGAAGATAACATCCATGCTGGTCCGGAGCTTCACCTTAAACACCCGCGACGGCAGCGTGTAGAGACTGTGATACTCGAAGACCGCCAGCGCGAAGTCGTCTTTGGTCATCTCCAGTTGACTGATCTCGCCATACGCCGACGACGTGTAGGTTTCCCAATTCGCGCCACCATCCTTGGTTTCGAGAACAATGAGTGTAGATCTCCGTTCGCGATGCAGGCGCGCCTCCGCCGGGTTCAGCCACGGCGGTGTTTCATCGGTTCCCGCCAGGCCTGCATTGCCGGCAATCACGCCGTGCTGGCCTTGAAACGAGATGCATTCATATACGGTGTCTTCAAGACCGGTAGGGGGGCGGGCGGCCGCAGCCAATTTGGTCCAACTCTTGCCGCCATTGTTGGTCTCGTAGACGGCCTTGGGAAAGCCGATGGCATAGCCGTGCGACGGGTTCAGGAAATACACTTCCAGAATCCCCTTCTTCAGGCCTTCCAATTTCTTCCAGTTGCGTCCGCTGTCGGCAGTGGACCAGACGCCGCGAGTGGTGGCCATCCAACCCAATGTAGTGTTCAGGAAGAACAGCGAGATGGGCTGCTCACTCAGCTCGGCGAGGTTCCAGTTCCGGCCGCCATCGTCACTGGACACCACGGTTCCTTTGGCATGCCCTTTGCGGTCTTCCATGGATCCCACGGCGACGCAGCGGCTGGTGGAGGGACAACGAAGATCCTGTATATTGAGCGAGGAACCGGCCTTGTCGTAAAAGAATTGAATCTTCCAGCGTTCCGCGGCCGGCGCGAGGCCTGGAAGCGCAAGAAACAGAACCAGAGCGGGTCTTGCCCAGTTAATTCCCTTGTGCACGGTCCGGGCCTGACGACAGCACTAAATCCCCATCCGCGGTCTTAGGTTCTGTTGCCGACAAAATCAGCAGACACCCTATCTGTTCGCCAACCGTGGTGAGAAGTTCCATTTCCATACCTGAGTGAGGATGCGGGTCGCGGTGTTGCACGTTGATGACGCCTTCCACGCCGCGCCGCGAGATGATGGGCGCGGAAAGAAATGCCTCGTAGGTGTCTTCGGGAAGATCGCTGAAGAACTTAAAGCGCGTATCGTGATAGGCCTCCCGCGAGATGGCCAGCAGCCGCTTCTCGCGCGCCACCCAACCGGTCAAGCCTTCGGAAAGCGCCAGCTTGATGCGGCCCACGGCCTGGGGAAGAGGCCGGTTCGAGGCGCGCAAGACCAGCTCTTTACCATCCAGCACATAGAGCAGGCAGGAGTCGCATTCCATGAACTCCACCACCAGCCCCACCACGATATCCAGCGCGTCCTGCAATTTCATGCCGCGCACCATGCAGCGGCTGATTTTTTGCAACAGCCGCAGCTGCTGGTCGGTACGATCGAGACGTTGTTCCAACTCCCGTGATTTGGACATCTGAGTTCATTATGACATCGCGCGGAGCGCGGCTGCGCCGCGCGGTTCTTCGGTTGATCGGTTCTTCGGTTGATTGATAATTGAGGTTGGACCTTCGTTCGTTGCAGAGGCACTGGGACTCTCTTAGCCGTCAGGATCCTTTAGGGGCTATTCTGGCCCGCTCCAAAAACGAGAATGTCGCCTGGGATGTTGAGAGGTTCTTCCAAAGCGGTGTATTCGAAATCGACCAGATGATTCGCTATGCCGAATCCTTCCGGCCTCTGGTTGAAAAACATTTTGCGCTCGACTTCGGCTGCGGAGTAGGACGCCTCACCGAAGCGCTGGCCTCGCACTTTGACCGCGTGTGCGGCGTGGATATCTCGCCCGCCATGATCGAGCATGCGCGTACCTATCAACGCTCCAGCCGCTCCCAATACCTGGTAAACGAAACCGGCGATCTGCGGCAGTTTGCCGAGGGCCAGTTCGATTTTGTTTATTCCAGCATCACGCTGCAGCACATGCCGCCACATTTCGCCAGGCGGTACATGGTGGAATTCCTCAGGGTGCTCGATCCCAACGGGCTGCTTCTGTTTCAACTTCCCAGCCGCCTGAAAGGGGATTTCGCTCGCGTGCGTTCGCTGGCGCATCAGCTATTTGACCCAATGCTCGATTCCATTAAACCGCGCGTGGTGATGCGCGGCATCCTGAAACAGGAAGTGGTTGAATTGTTGACCGCACATAGCGGCGAAGTTCTGGACGTCGCCCCGGACCAATCCGCCGGTCCGGCCTGGGAAAGCTTCCGCTATCTGGTAAAGAAAGCGCCGCCTTAGGATTTCCGGAGCCAGATGAAGCAATGATTCCCGATTCGCCGTGCATCGGCGGACCGGAACAGAAGCAGGTCCAGATAACGAATCGGAAACAGCAGCCATCCCAGGATCACGTGTGTCGCCGCTCGCCAGGCGCGAAAGGGCAGCAAGAGCTTCACGTATTCGATGCCGATGACCAGCAGCGTCGCGGTGGGGCCGGTGCGCCAGCCTGCAGCCACAACTTCCATGGGGCCCGCGAGTTCCTTCAGGCCGTCCAGCGTGAATCTTCGAAAGTCTTTGGGATATTCATGGAAGGGGTGACAGAATGGCGTCACCAGATGCGCGTAACCGCCGGGGGCCAAGACGCGGCCTATTTCGGACATCACCTGCGCGGGATCGCGGACGTGTTCGAGAACCGCGTCGCATTCCACTCGCTCGAAAATATCGGACGGGAATGGGAGCGCGGCGGCATCGGCGGCGACATCCACCCCGGGCATGGGAAACAGGTCAAGATTGACATAGCCATCCATCACCCGCCCGGCTCCGCCGATACAGAGATTCCAGCGGCCCAGAGGAAAATTCTGGGGCTCGGCGGGGTTCATAATGAAAGGCGCTGGAGGCTCTATAGCGCGGCGCAGCCGGGCGCGCCAGTGGCTTGAGGCACGCTCGCGGTATAGCGTTTCGAGAGATTTCCCGGATCGCATCCAGCTACCGTACCATGCCTCATTCCGAACCGCGACCGGGAGGGAGCGCATAAAAACTGGGCGCGGCGCGCAAAACTTGGGCGAACAGTAGTAACATGGTTCCATCCTTATGAAAGGGAATTTTCATCATGTGGAATAAAAGGAAAGAAGAGGAGTATCCTCCGAAGGCGGCCAGCGTCCCCGCGGCATCGGCCAGCCAGTCCAAGGAGAACCCGCCCATGTCCACGGCCCCCGCTACCAGCCATTATTCTCCCGAAATGAGAGGGCCGGCCGTAATTGGGAAGTCGGTGATGATCAAGGGCCAGATTTTCAGCCGCGAGGACTTGACCATCGACGGCGAAATTGACGGATCGGTGGAGCTGCAGGAGCATCGTCTGACGGTGGGTCCGCACGGCAAGCTACAGGCCGGCGTGAAGGCGCGTGAAATTGTGGTGTTGGGAACGATTCACGGCAACGTGGAAGCATCCGACAAGATTGACATCCGCAAGGACGCCAAGCTGGTGGGCGATATCAAAACGGCGCGCATCGTAATTGAAGACGGCGCGTACTTCAAGGGCAGCATCGACATTGCCCGGCCCGAAATCAGCAAGCCCGCCGCGGTGCCTGCGCCGAAACCGGTGGCGGCGACGGCTGCCCCAGCCTCGGCGAACGCAGCGGCCGCATCGGCTCCCTCGTCGGCGTTATCCGGCGAACTAAAACGCTGACCAGCCTGACGCGGTCGGGCAGGCGGTCGGGAAAGGTGATTTTTTGCTAAGAGACCGGCGGGGAACAGAAACTGGTTCTCCCTCCTTATATTCGCCGGAACGCAGCTTGGCGTCCGCCGCGCAGCCGTACACTCGCGCCAGTAATGGCCTGGATCAGTTCTTCAGCTCCATTCAGGATCAGGATAATTTATCGATCCTGGATTTTGCGGGCGCGAGCCAGGCCAACGTCAGCTTCATCACCACGCTGGGCCATCGCATTTTCTCGAACGATATCCTGCACACTCTGGATGAAGCGTTCGGCGGCGAAGGGGATTTTGTAGCCAACCAGGCCGATCCCAACCGCGCGGACTATTTCCTGCGCGAGAGCCTGGATTTTTCCGAGCGCAGTTTCGATGGCGCGCTGGTTTGGGACACGCTGCAATTCCTGGCGCCGCCGCTATTGCAGGAAACAGTGGACCGGCTGTTCCATGTGCTGCGGCCGCAATCCGCGCTATTGGCTTTTTTCCACGCTGAGGAGAAAGCCAACCTGGTGCCGCTTTACAACTACCGCATCGTGGAATCGAAGATCTTGTCGCTGACTCCCCGCGGCGAGCGCAAGCCGGCCCAGTATTTCAACAACCGCAGCCTGGAGAAGCTGTTTCAGAAGTTCCATTCGGTGAAGTTCTTTCTAACGAGGGATCATCTGAGAGAGGTGATTGTCCGGCGTTAGTAAAGGCGCCGGTCGCTCACGCTCACGGTTCGGAAAAATGTGCGTTACAGAACCGCGACCGTAAGAAGCTGTGAAAAAATCGGGAAGCACTTGGGTTGGCAGACGGAAGCGTCTGCCCCACATTGACGAACCGATTTTTTCACAGCTTCTAAGCTGGACTTTGTCCATTAGGCAGCCCAACAAAGAGCGACAGACAAGCGGCGGAAGAGGGGGACGGGGATTTTCACAACTTTGGTGTCTGCCGACGAGATGAGGAAATTGGGAAGCTGCCAATAGTGTTGACGCACAACGGAGATCGCGTCTGAGAAAGTAGGCCGGGGCTTTCGGTACCAGGAAGAGGACGAGATGGGAAGTTGTCCGCCTGAAGCCAGACCGTTTGCCAAGACGGTAATGAGAGAGAACAGGCCGAGCAGAATGGGGCTGGTGCGAGCAATGGCCAGGTCGGACCATTGCCGCTGGGTTTCGAAGCCGACATGGGCGCGGACCTCCTGGAAGGTCACTTCGACCTGCCAGCGTTGGACAAACCAAGCCAGAATCTGATCGGGGGATTGCTGTGAATCGGTGCACAGCAGCGCGAGAGGATCAAAACTGGACAGCGGATCGCGGACCAGAACCCAACGAATGGAGAGCGGATGGAAGCCCCCGTGGTACCACAGGGCGGTGCCTGAAAGGTATTCCACTGGACGCGCGGTAGCGCCATACCAGTGAGGGATGGTCCGCTTAGTCCACGAGGTACGTTTCGATCGGAGCAGTTGTTGCAGCTTGGATAAGCGTTTTCCAACTAGGCGGGGACGCCCAGCTCGTCTGGGTCTTCGAGCCGGCGGCGGGGCGAACAAACGGGCATCGGTGCGCAGTCGGGTGATGCAAGTGATGGGACGTCGGAGCGACTGCATGCGGGTCAGCAAATCCAGGGCCGAGAAGGCTTGGTCGGCTACTAGAACGATGTCCCGATCCGGTAGCCAACGCCGGAGTTGCAGCAACAGCTGCCGGGCCCAGCTGGTGAGCGGCTTATGCCGCTGCCGGTGCTGCTGGCTAAAACGTTCCGAAGGAGTGAGAGCGGTTAAGAACGGGAGCGCCCAAACGCGTTGCGCCCAAGGAATTGGCGCGAGCAACATCAGGCTCAGCCAGCGCAATCCACCGGTCTTGACGAAATGTGTTTGCGAGGACCGCACCGGGTCACGATAAATGCCTCGGGCTCGAATCTTCTCTCCGCGTCGCCGTTCAATGGTGTCGTCCAGACCGAACACCAGCGGACCGGCCGGAGCGAATGTAGAGATGAGCAGGTGCAGCAAAACACGACTGGCCTTCAGACAACTCCAGCGAGCACGATTCAACACGCGATGGTAGTTCTGAAAATGCCGATCGTGGCTCAGTCCCATGATGCGCAAGGCGCTGGTCACGGTCCGTTTTCCAGGCGCTAGAATCGCGCCCCACAACAAGACCTGAGCATGCTCCCAGCTACGCTTCCAAAAAAGGGGCGCGAATGCTAGGATGATCGAATAGATTTGGGGAGGTGGAGTAGGCATAAAACATTTCTTGGCAGATATGTTTTAGCATACGCTTATCTCCCCAATCTCCTCCGCGGAATGGATAAAGTCCAGCTAAGGGAGCCGGTGCCGTCGTTGTACCCTGAAACTACGATGTCTCTTGAAGACGAGTTATACCAACAGCGCATCAGCCGCATTGCCGAGATAGAAGCGCTGGGTTTTCAGCCGTACGGCCACCGCTTCGATTTCACGCACACCATTCCGCAAATATTGGCGGACTACGGCGCGAAGACTGCTGCTGAACTGGAGCCGCGCGTGACGGTGAAGGTGGCCGGGCGCCTAGCAACCATTCGCCGCATGGGTAAGGCCGGATTCGCGCATCTGTTGCAGAACGGCGAACGTCTGCAGATTTATATCCGCAAGGACGCGGTGAGCGAGAAGGACTTCGCGCTTTACGAGAAGCTGGACCTGGGCGACATCATCGGCGTGGAAGGATACCTGTTCCGGACCAGAACGGGCGAGCTGAGCATCCACGCCGAGCGTTTATTTTTCTTGGCCAAGACCCTGTTCGCAATGCCCGAAAAATGGCATGGGCTGGAAGACGTGGAGATCCGCTACCGGCAGCGCTATCTGGATTTGATCGCGAATCCAGAAGCGCGCCAGGTTTTTGTTACGCGCGCAAAGGTGATCGCTTCTCTGCGGCGGCAGTTGGAAGCGCACGGATTTCTGGAAGTGGAAACGCCCATGCTGCAGCCGCTTTACGGCGGCGCGGCGGCCCGCCCGTTCCGGACGCATCACAACACGCTGGACATCGATCTTTATATGAGGATCGCGCCGGAGCTGTATCTCAAGCGGCTGGTCGTTGGCGGATTGGAGCGTGTCTATGAGATCAACCGCAATTTCCGCAATGAGGGCATCTCCACGCGGCACAATCCCGAGTTTACGATGCTGGAATTTTACCAGGCCTACACGGATTATCTGGGCATGATGGATCTTTCCGAAGAGTTGCTTCGTCAGGCGGCGATCGACGCTACCGGGTCGGCTGTGGTGGAATACCAGGGCGAGAAAATCGACTTCGGCAGTTTTCGCCGCGCCAGCATGCGCGACCTGGTGGGCGATCCCCACTTGAAGGGTCAAGCTCTGATGGATGCCTTCGAACGTAACGTGGAATCCACGCTGATTCAGCCGACCATCGTGTTCGATTATCCGGTGGAGGTTTCGCCGCTCTCGAAAAACAAGCCGGACGATCCGGATTTTGTGGAGCGTTTCGAGATCTATATTGCCGGCATGGAAATCGGCAACGCGTTCACCGAGCTGAACGATCCGGCCGAGCAGCGGCGCCGCTTCGACATGCAACTTTCGCTGCGCGAAAAAGGGGATGAAGAAGCGCACCAGATGGACGAAGATTACGTTCGCGCGCTTTCCTATGGAATGCCGCCCACGGGCGGGGAAGGCATCGGGATCGATCGCGTGACCATGATCCTGACCAATACGCGCTCCATTCGCGATGTAATTCTATTCCCGCTCCTTCGCCCCGTCCCCGTGGGGCAAGCCTCCGGCTTGCCAGATCATGAGCACGATAGTTAGCGCCTTTGAATTCTTCGTAGCGATGCGTTACCTGCGCGCCAAGCGCAAGCAAACGGTGATTTCCGTCATCACCGTCATCTCCATAATCGGCGTAGCCGCGGGGGTGATGGCGCTGGTGATCGGCATCGCCATCAACAACGGGTTTCGCAGCACTCTGCAACGGAGCCTGCTGGGCGCGACGGCCCACGTCATGCTGCTCGAAAAAGATCCAGGGCAGGGCATCTCGAATTGGGCGGAGCTGGACCCGCAATTACGAAAGATTCCTCATGTTGTGAGCGTTTCGCCGGTGCTGTATGGCCGGGTAGTGTTGACTGGTCCTCCAGGTGTGGGACAAGTGGAGGGCGCGCAACTGAAAGGCGTTCCGCTGGACAATCCTCCGGACATTTTGTGGCATCTCAAGCAGGGAAGCTTCGACGAATTAAGAAATCCAACGGGATTGCCGGGGATCATCATGGGAGCGAACCTGGCGCAGAAAACCGGGATGCTGCTGCACAGTGTGGTAACGGTAGTGAGCCCGCAGAACGTTCTCACCCCAATGGGCATGCATTTGAGCCTGATCCCCTATCAGTTCCGGGTGGTGGGAATATTTGAATCCGGTTTCTTTGACGTGGATTCCTTCTGGGCGTTCACGGCTTTAAAATCCGCTCAGCAGATCTTCAACGAAGGCGCGGTGGTGAATACCATCGAACTTCGCCTGGACGATATTTACCAGGCGCCAGAAGTGGCCGAGGCTGCCGAAAAGATAGCGGGTCCCAAGATCGCGGCCAAGACCTGGATGGAACAATTCCAGCAGATCCTGGGCGCGCTGAATAGCGAGAAAGTGGTTACCGCGCTCACCATCGGGCTGATCCAACTGGTAGCCGCGCTCAATATTCTGATCACGCTGATCATGATGGTGGTGGAGAAGAATCGCGACATTGCGGTACTGATGTCCATGGGCGCGAAACGGCAGCAGATCCGAAAGATCTTCGTGCTGGAGGGGCTTTTGATCGGCGTGGTGGGAACGGCGATTGGCCTCATGCTCGGCTACACGCTGTCGTATCTGGCAGACCATTATCATTGGTTACGTCTGAACGCCGAGGTGTACTCGCTGCCCTATGTTCCCTTCAACGCGCGCTGGCAGGACGGCATCTGGATCGCAGGCGCGGCGATTTTCATCAGCTTCATAGCGACGCTGTATCCAGCCAGAAGCGCGACGCGTATCGAGCCGGTGGAAGCGCTGCGGTACGAATAAGTGGTACATTTTCAGTATGGCCCACGCAAACCGCTCCGTCCCACAGGAGAGCTATGTTCTTCATCTGGGAGACCGCGGACGGTTGGTGCTTCCATCGCGACTGCGTAAACGCCTGGCACTTAAGAGCGGCGAAGAATTGGTCCTGACGCTGGATGAGGATGGGGCGATGCGCCTCACAACTCGCCGCCAGCGGCTCGACAAGTTGCAGGGTATGTTCGCCGCCATCCAGCCCCATCGGATGCTTTCTGACGAGCTGATCCGCGAGCGACGCGCGGAGGCGCGCCGGGAAAACAAATAAGTGGCTCAGCCCAGCGCGGTGCTCGATGCGTCGGCTCTGCTGGCCTGGTTGCACCTTGAGCCCGGCGCCGTGGCGGTGAGAGCCGCCCTCAACAACACGGCTGCAATGAGCGTTGTGAATTGGGCCGAGGTATTGACGAAACTCGCGGACTTTGGCCAAGATCCGGTTGAGGTTCGATCGAAAATGCTCAAAGAGGGTCTATTTGAAAAGGATCTTCTGCTCTGGCCCTTGGACGAGGACATGGCCGTTGAAATTGCGGAGTTACGCGCGAAGACCCGCGCCAGCGGGCTCTCTCTCGGCGACCGGGCGTGTATCGCTCTGGGCCGCCGACTGCGGCTACCGATCCTGACCAGCGATCGCGTCTGGAAGACGTTGCATTTGGGTCAGATCCAACTCATTCGATAGAGCAATTATACGGGCACCACTTCCCGCTGACCGCTCTCGGTTACTACTTTGCGGCCGCGCAGGGCGGATTGGAATCGCTCCATATACACATAAATTACGGGTGTGATGTACAACGTCAGGAACTGAGAGACCACCAAGCCGCCCACTACGGCCAAGCCCAGGGGTTGGCGCGCGTCCGCGCCTTCGCCTACTCCGAGCGCGATGGGAAGTGTTCCGAACAAAGCGGCCACCGTGGTCATCATGATGGGACGAAAGCGCAGCATGGCGCCGCGGAAAATGGCGTCGAATGGCTTCATGCCCTCCACGCGCTGGGCCTCCAGCGCGAAATCGATCATCATGATGGCGTTTTTCTTGACTACGCCGAACAGCATTACCAGGCCGACGAACGCGTAGAGATCCAGCTCCTTATGAAACAGCCGCAGCGTGAGCAGTGCGCCGAAGACCGCGGACGGGAGTCCGGAAAGAATCGTGATCGGATGAATGAAGCTCTCGTACAGAATTCCCAGTACGATATAAATCACCAGAATCGCCACGATAAGAAGAATGGACATGCCCTGGAAGGATTTTTGGAACTCCTTGACGGTACCTTGGAAATTCGCACTGATGGTCGCGGGCATACGCAGCTCGCGGACCGCTTCGTCCACCTGGTCGGCCGCTTGTCCCAACGAGTAGCCGGGTTTCAGATTGAATGACAGGGTGACGGCGGGAAGCTGTCCGAAGTGATTTACGCTAAGCGGGCCTACTGTTCGCGTGACGTGCACGAGTGAATCCAACGGGACCAAGGGACCTCGCGAGGAACGGATGAAGAGTTTGGACAAGGCGTCCGGGCTGCGCTGGAATTGCGGCTCCACTTCGGCGATGACGGAATACTGGTTCGCGGGCGTGTAGATGGTGGATACCTGCCGGGCGCTATAGGCGCTGTAAAGCGCGTCCTGGATCTGTTCCGGGGTTATACCCAACGCCTGGGCGCGATCGCGATCGATGTCCAGGTTCACCTGCGGGCTCGCAATCTGCAGGTTGCTGTTCACGTCCAGGAATCCGGGGAGCGTGCGCATCTTCATGGCCAGCTTTGGAGCCCAATCGTAAATCTCGTGCAGATTGGCGCTCTGCAGCGTCATTTGATAAAGACTGTTGGTCACCTGGCCGCTGATGGTAATGGGCGGCGGATTTTGCAGAAACACCAGCATTCCTGGAATGCCGGACAGCTTTCCACGCAGCTCCTCTAAAATCTGATCCACGGAAAGCGCGCGCTCGGAACGAGGCTTCAGGGACATGAACACGATGCCGGAATTCGGAGTAGGCAGAAACTGTCCCACTTCGAGCATCGAACCCACTTCGGTTGCGTTGTCATCGTGCCGAAGAATGTCGATGGCCGCTTTTTGGTGCTTCACCATGGAGTCGAACGAGATATCCTGGCTGGCTAGCGTCGCGCCGAAAATAAATCCACTGTCCTGGCTGGGGATGAAGCCAGTGGGCATGGTGAAGAAAAGCCAGAACGTTCCACCGAGCAGGGCGGTTGCAAATAAAACCGTCGCGAATTGGTGGTTCAGCACAGCCTTGAGCGTGTACTCATAGGCGCGCGCCATACCCTCAAATCCGCTTTCCAGCGTTCGATACAGAACACCGTGCCGGGCCCGATGATCGATGCGCAAAAAGCGGCTGCCCAGCATGGGAGTGAGGCTCAGCGAAATGAATCCGGAGATCAAAATCGCCACCGTAATGGTTACCGAAAACTCATGCAGCAGCCGGCCGACGATTCCGCCCATGAATAAAACCGGAATGAACACGGCCACCAGCGAAATGGTCATGGACACGATGGTGAATCCGATTTCCTTGGATGCCAGCTTGGCCGCTTCCATGCGCGAGTGGCCCTGCTCCATGTAGCGCACGATATTTTCCAGCATGACGATGGCGTCATCCACCACGAATCCCACTGAGAGGGTGAGCGCCATGAGCGACAGGTTGTTCAAGCTGTAGCCGAGCAGATACATGGCGGCGAATGTTCCGACGATGGAGAGCGGCACCACCACGCCGGGAATCACGGTGGCCGACAGGTTGCGCAGGAACAGGAAAATCACCATCACCACCAGGCAGATGGTCAAAACCAGAGTGAACTGGACGTCGCGGATGGATTTTCGAATGGACTGCGACGCGTCGAACATGACATGGAGATGCACCGACGGCGGGATTTCCTTTTGAAACACCGGCAGCAGTTTCAGGACATTGTCCACAACCTGCACAGTGTTGGCGCCGGGTTGGCGCTGAACGCCCAACATCACGCAGCGCTCGCCGTTGGCCCAGGCTGCCGCTTTGTCGTTTTCCACGCTGTCGATCACGCGCCCCAACTGCTCCAGCCGCACCGGGTTTCCATTGCGATAGGCCACGATCATGGGCCGGTACCCGGCCGCGTTCATTAATTGACCACTGGATTGAACAGTGAAGGCTTGCTTCGCGCCCCACAGCTTGCCGGTGGGCAAATTCACGTTGCTTTGTCCGATGGCCCGCTGCACTTCATCGATTCCGATGTCGTGCGATACCAGTGCGTCCGGATCCACCTGAACGCGCACCGCGTATTTCTGAGATCCGTACACCTGCACTCGGGAAACACCGGTGACCATGGAGATGCGCTCCGCGAGCAAGGTCTCACCGTATTCGTCGACGGTGTAAAGAGGCAGCGCGTCGGAACTGAGCGACATGAAAAGGATGGGCTGCTCGGCCGGATTCACTTTCTGATAAGAAGGTGGCCGCGGCATATTGGGCGGAAGCTGTCCGCCGGCCTTGGTCATGGCCGCCTGGATGTCCTGAGCCGCGGCGTCGATATTGCGGCTGAGATCGAACTGGACGGTGATGACCGTGGTGGACTGCGAGTTGGTGGAACTCATGTTGTCCACGCCCGCGATGGTGGAAAATTCGCGCTCCAAAGGAGTGGCTACCGACGACGCCATGGTTTCCGGATTCGCGCCCGGAAGTGAAGCGAGCACCTGAATGGTTGGATAATCCACGCTGGGCAATGCGGCCACTGGCAGCGCGCGATAACCGACAATCCCGAAGATCAGAATGGCCAGCGTCACCAGCGTGGTCATGATGGGACGGTCGATGAAGATGCGGGAGATGTTCATGGTCCCTTGGCTCCCGCTGCGGTTTTGTCCGCAGCCACGGGCATCACGTGAGCGCCCGGGTATAACAGCAGCTGGCCATCGGTGACCACGGTCTCGCCGGCCGCAACACCTTTGTCCAGGACCACGCTTTTCTCCATGGTCCTGCCGACGGTCACCGGACGCATCTCGACGCCCTTATCCGCTTTCACCACGTAGACGAATTGTCCCTGTTGGCCGGCCTGCACCGCTTCCGCCGGCACAATGGTGACATTTTTCAATGTGTCCAGAGTCAGCGCTACGTTGACCAGCTGCCCCGGCCAAAGAACGCGCTCCTGATTATCGAAAGTGGCTTTCAGGCGAATGGTTCCCGTGGTATTGTCGACGGTGTTGTCGATGACGGAAAGAAAGCCGCGGGCGGTTTTGTGCGGGTCCTCCTGCAAAGAAACCTGCACCGGAAGCTTGCGATCGCTGCTGTTCTTGCGGATGTCGCCCAGATATTGTTCCGGCACGCCAAAGCTGACGAAGATGGGTTCAATCTGATTGATAACGACCAGGGCCACGTCGCTGACTTTCACCAGGTTGCCGGCGTGCACCAGCAGGTTGCCGGCGCGGCCGGAGATGGGCGAGCGGATCTGGCAATAAGTGAGATCAAGCTTGGCTCTTTCCACGGCCGCAAGATCGGTATCCACGGCCGCGCGGCTGCTTTCGATGGCCGCCTGGTCAGCGCGGGCGGATTGGCGCAGGCTATCCAGATTGGTTTGCATCTGCTCGCTCTGTTCGCGCGACGTGACGCCGTCTTTTCGCAGCGAATCGTAGCGGGCGGCCAGAACTTCGGCGTTCTTCATCTGGGCGTTGTCTTTTCCTAAATTGGCTTCGGCCTGCTGGAGTTGCGCGCGATCCTTGGCCGTGGCGGCTTCGGCCTGGCGCAGCGCGTCCTGGTAAGGGCGGGAATCGATCTCGATCAGCAGATCGCCCTTCTTAACATTGCCGCCTTCAGTGAAATGAACCGCGGTCAACTCGCCGGCGATCTGCGATTTGATCTGCACGGTGGCGGAGGGTTCAACACCGCCAAAGGCGTGAATTTCCTCAGGGATAGATTCTTCGGTGGCCACGGCGACGGTGACCGGCACAGGCGGCGGCGGGCCGGCGGATTTCACTTCCCGCGTGCGGCAAGCGCTAAGCAGAAGGGCAAAGACAACGGCAATAGGTAGGAAGAGTCGCAAAGATGCACCTGACCCTAGGTTCGATGAAACACGGCTAGGAGATGATTCTATTTTGACATAGCCCACCGTGGGGCAGGATGTTCATCCTGCGGCGGGTTGCTAACCCGCGCTCATTGCGCCGATTGGCAATCGGCGCGCAGGCTGGCAGCCTGCCCCACTGCAAGTTCGCTACAATCGAATCGGCGATGCTTTTCAGTTCCCCAAATCGCCTGCTTCTGCTTTCCGTTGCGGCATTCTCCTCCTTAGCCGCGCAAGAAAGAATCGTGGTGGATAGCGTGGCCAACCTGCAAGCCTGCGTGGATCGGCCGGCCGGCACGCCGCTCATCTGTGCCTTGCGCAGTTCCCCGCAGCCCTATGCTATTTCCGGCGCCATTTTGACCATCCGCCGTTCGGACACCACCGTGGAAGGAGCAGCCGAGGCCGGCCAAGACCCACCGACATTGAAGCGCACGGATCCAGAACTGAAGAAAATGATCCTGGTTCATAAATTTGCTTCGAACGTCACCATTAGAAATCTGCAGATAGACGGCAACAGCTCGCTCGTTCCAGGGAATGGCATTCAGGACCTATCCGTCGAAGGAACCAACGTCACAGTTGCGGACAATTATTTCGGCGATTCGGCATCGCTAGCTATGTTTTTCAATGGGCCGCATTTTACGCTACGTCACAATACGTTCGGCAAACTGATCAACGGCGGAGCCGTCCATGCTGCGAATGGCGTGAGACCCAGCCGAACCGCCATCCTGGGTTGGGGACCAAACGCCAATCAGTTTACCATCGACTCCAACAACGTTTCGGATTACAACGGCGCCATCAATGTCAACGATGCTCCTGGTGGAACGGATCCCTCGCAAGCCGGGGTCATTTCGAACAACACTCTGTATCACAACTCGAGCTGCGTACCCGATTGTGGAGGTGGGCAGATTTATCTATACCGTAGAACCACGAACGTCAAGATTACGAACAACACCATTAACGGCGGATGGGCTGAGGCATCGCAGAACCGCGAGAGTCTGCACAATTATGGCGTTGAGCTGGACGGTGCATCGTATGTCTACATCGGGTCGAACCAGATCTTCAACAATTCTATTTCCGGGATATGGATCGGCAACGGCTCAAATCACGTCACCATTGAGAACGACAATGTTTATAACAATGGGCTGAACGGCGTGCAGATATCGGGCGGCCGCCGGGCGCCTGTCTCAGATGTGTCCATCCTGGGAACCACGGCACAGCACAACGATCAACAGCGCGGCGGAGGCCCTTATCCCAACCTGCCGCGATTCTTTGGCGTCATGATCCAGGACCAGGGCGCGAGCCGCGATGTTTGCATCCAGAACGACAGCAACCTTGCCGGGAATGCGAAAGGGGCAGTTTATTCGGAGAGCAAGTACTTTCGCGGCGGGGCCTGTCCGCGTCCTTACAACTGACGCATTGGGAAGGCACCGACTCGGTTGAATACGCCGGTTGGCAGGCGGAAGTGGGGCAGGCGCTTCCGCCTGCCAACCGAATTTGCCACCAAGCATCTTCCTGACCTTTGGTGGGCCGCAGGCCAATGGAAACTCCCTCACGGTCGCGTCTGTTTTGCGATTCCGTGTATAGTGGCCAGTAGGCCAGCTCTCAAGCGCCCATCCGTGTTCATGCCTGCAAAAGCCATCGTCGTTTTGCCCGCCTACAACGAGGAACTACACATTCGGGCGCTGCTCCAGAAGATAGATGATGCGCTTCAGCGGCAGGGCATCGCTTACCAGGTGCTGGTGGTCGATGACGGCAGCGTGGATGGAACGCGGGCGGCCGTAGAAAGCTTTCGGGAACGAATCCCAGTCAGCATTCATCGCCACGAGGTGAACCAGGGCCTGGGCAGGACCATCCGCGATGGTCTCCGCCTGGCGTCCGAAATGGCATCCGACGATGACATCGTGATCACCATGGATGCCGACGAAACGCATCTACCCGAGCTGATTCCGCGCATGCTGCAAATGATCGGGGAAGGCCGCGATGTGGTGATTGCATCGCGCTATCAACCGGGCGCCCGCGTGGTTGGCGTCTCCTTGCTGCGCCGGACGTTGAGCTACGGAGCGTCGGTGCTGTTCCGCGTAGTCTTTCCCACTCGCGGCGTGCGGGATTTCACCTGCGGCTACCGGGCCTATCGGGCCAGCGTGCTGCGCGGCGCCGCGGCCAGCTATGGCGATAACTTTGTGGCCACCGGAGGCTTTGAGTGCATGGTGGATCTGCTGCTGACATTGAGAAACATGCGCGTGGTTTTCGGCGAGGTGCCGATTGTTCTTCGCTACGACTTCAAGCACGATGCCAGCAAAATGCAGGTTGCCAAGACCATACGGCGCTCGCTGGCGGTGCTGCTGCGGCACCGGTTCTCACGCAGCACTCCGGCGAGCGCTAAACCCGTTGCCCTGCCTGCGGCGCAAGCGAAGCGACACAGCTCAGGGAGTTGATTTGCCGACTACTTCAATACTCCGGACCGCCAGGCCAAGATCGCGCTTATCGGCGCCCACACGCACCGTTCGATCCACATGAACGGTGACTTCGATTTCTTTGTTCCCCGGTGCGGTATGGACGGGAGCGCCAAGAATAACTGGCTGATTGCAGTCGCGAATGGTGGAACGGGGGCCTGCTTGGCCGTCCACGGTCACCCACGCAATCAGCGGTTGAGTTGCGACTTGCACCGCGCCGCAAAACGCTTCTACGCGAACTTCGCCCTCGCCAGTTTTGGGCGCGCCCAGGCGAACGGAAGCCTCTTTCGGCATCCAGCGGTAATCGCCTTCGGAGCCGTACCAGGAGGGTCCCAGAAGCGATTCCATCAGCGGATGTCCAACTTCAATCCGCCGCGGAATGTCCCCTTCAACCGCGGTGGTCTTGAAGACGCTGGTGATGTCGCGTAGGCGGCCGTCGTCCACGGCATAAACCAGAGCGCGATTTTGGGACAATGCAACGTGTTCTTCGCTCTCAGGCAAGGTGTAATCGGCGATGTTGCCGAGCTCGGGGTAGGGAGTCATCTTGCGAGCGCTTTCCTCGGTTAAATAAACGTCCGTCGCGCCAACCAGAATGAACGGATGATTATAAACTCCCAGCCAGAATATCGGTTCGCTCACTCCATCCAGAAGAATTATCTTTCCTGGATCGCGCTCATGGATGCTCTGGACGCCCAGCACCAGCCGCTTCAGCGGAACGCTGCGCGCCCACAGCTCCTTCGATGAGGCGCGCGCCGTCGGAATTTGAAACGCAAGATAGACCGCGATCAGCCCGAGCGTGGCAACGCGTGCCGGCACACCGTTTCTGGAACAGAGCACCACCGCCCACGCTCCCGCGAGAGCCAGACCGATAGCGGGGACGGTGTCGTAATAATCGGTGATGTGACTCTGGATGGTAAGAAACGGAGCCAGTGCAATAAGGAACCAGCCCAGGCAAAATACGGGAATCCAGTCGCCGCGCCGCGCCCGCCATCCAGCGAACCCCAATAAGGCGCATGTGAGAATCAACGTCGCGGTGAGCGCCATGGGCCGCACCCACGAAAAATATTCGGCAGCGGCGCTCGGACCCAGCGCCACTCCCCAGTAGCTGGCCAATGTTCGGAGCGTGGAGAGTCCGGCGCTCAAGGCATAGAAGGCCTCATTCTTGGGCTTGATTTTGACGGCGAAGAAGATGATGGTGAAGACCGCGGAGGGGATCAGCAAAAACAGCATCTGCCGTAATAGCTTGCGCGCAAAGCAGGCGACATAGAGTACGGCGATCAACGGATAGACGACATTGATTTCCAGAACGCCGAAGCCGAACAGAAAAGCGGCCCATTGCAGAATGTTATAGCGGCGGTCGCTCGTTTCCACATAGCGGAGCAGTCCATAAAAAGCGAGTAAGAATACGCCGCTCAAGAGGATTTCGTTATACGCGCAGGTCCAAGTCAAGGGCATGGCCAATGCGCTGTTCGCGACCCAAAGAATCGGCGCTGCAAAGGCAGCCAGCACTGACCCACAGAGTCGCCTGGCAACAATCGCCAGAAGAGCGATGACACCCAACTGCGTAACGTAGACGGCGATTCGATAGGGCAAGGCATGGATGCCGAATAGCCAGGAGAAACCCATAAAAAAGGCCCGCTCGCTGAAAGGGCGAATGCTGCCTCCGGCGAGTGGCGCAAACATCGCATACCAGAATTGCCGTGCAGTGTGCACGTGAAGGCGGAGGCCGAGCCAGGGGAAATCGTCCGCCTGGAACCAGGCGCGGAGCGTGTATTTATAGAGGATGGTGCAGAACAGCATCCCGAGAATCGCCGCTATCCAGGTGCTCCAGGTAATGCGCCGCAACCTGCTACCGTAACACATAGAGAACGATATGGACCTGCATGCAATCCGGCTGGAAGTTCCTGCCGATGGGAACATCATTGTCGGGCACAGCCATTTCATCAAGACCGTCGAAGATATTTATGAAGCAATCGTCAACACCGTGCCGCAGATGAAATTCGGCATCGCGTTCAACGAGGCTTCTGGGGCTTGTCTTACCCGCGTGGACGGAAATGACGATGAATTGAAGGCCATCGCCACTCGCAATGCGTCCGCTGTTGGCGCCGGGCACCTGTTCGTGGTGGCGCTGCGCAGCGGGTATCCCATCAACGTAAAAAACCGCATTCTGGAAACACCGGAGGTCTGCAACATTTTTTGTGCGACGGCGAATCCGGTGGAGGTAATCGTCGCGCAGACGGAGCAGGGCAGAGGAGTGCTGGGCGTGATTGATGGATCATCTCCGAAGGGCGTCGAGACGGATTCCGATGTTGAGTGGCGGCACGGGCTGCTGCGGAAGATTGGATACAAGCGCTAGCGGTTGTGGGGAGGGATGTCATCCTGCGCGCGGGTTGTTAACCCGCGCAGTGCGCCGATTGACAATCGGCGCGCAGGTTAACAACCTGCCCCACACGCCGCAACGCTGTTAATGTAGAAAAATGTGGCGCAGGCGCTTTCGCCTGCGAACCCCTCAGAAATACACATGCGACTTTTCGTATTCGCCCTTCTCCCTGCCTTCAGTTTTGCGGCCGCCAATTGCCACAAGGGGCACATTGCTCGCGATTACAAGATGACTGAAATGCCTGCGCCCGCGCGCATCACCGGCATCGGCGACGGTCATTTGGAAATCACCACCAAATCCACAAAGGCACAACAATACTTCGATCAAGGCTTCAACCTGCTGCACTGCTTCTGGGATTTTGAAGCCTACCGGGCCTTCAAGGAAGCTGTCCGGCTGGATCCAAATGCCGCCATGGCGTACTGGGGCATCGCGGAGGCGGTGACGAATTATCCGGCCATGGAGGACGTCAAGAAAGCCGCGCTGGAGAAGGCCCAGGCGTTAAAGGAGAAGGCTTCCGACCACGAGCAGTATTATATTCGCGCGCAGCAGCTGGAGCAGGATGAAGACGACGGTCCCAAGGATTATCGCCGTGAAATGGAAGCGCTCATCGACAAATATCCGGATGATATCGACGCGAAGCTGATTCTGGCCATACATTTGGATTACGGATACGCGAAGAAGGACGGCCGGCCCGACGACGAAACCATCTATGCGCGGATGTTGGTGCAGGATGTATTGGCGGGGCATCCGAATAACGCGGCCGCGCATCACTACCGGATTCATATTCTCGAAGCCAGCAACCATCCACAGGATGCGCTTCCGGACGCGGACGCGCTGGCCAAGCTAGCTCCAGCTTCCGGCCACATGGTGCACATGCCCGGCCATATTTATTACCGGTTGGGCGAGTACGATCGCGCGCGGCAATCGTTTCTGGATTCCATGAAAGTGGATTCCGATTACATGCAGCGCGAAAAAGTCGGTCCGCTGGATGATTGGAACTATGCGCACAACCTGAGCTATCTGATCGCCAGCGACGCGGAATCGGGACGCCTGAAAGAGGCGTTAGAGATAGCGGCGAAACTCGAAAAACTGCCGGCGAATCCGTTTCTCGCGAAAGGATCTCCGTTCCACGCCATCACCGTGGGAGGCGCAACGGCGCGGCTAAACATTCGCTACGGAAACTGGCAAGCGGTCTTGGATCATCCCATCGAACTCGGCTTCGCTCCTGAGGACGCTGGGCCGGCCGCTGTCGCCTATCGCGATGGAATCCTGAGTTACGCGAGAGGCATGCTGGCGCTGTCACGCAAAGAGGTGGACATTGCGTCACGTGAGTCGGACGCGCTGGACGCCATTTCCTGGCGCCTGCATGCGGAGGGCGGTCTGGAACACGATCCGGAACATCTTTTGGATCTGCTGGAAATGATTTCCCTCGATCTGCGCGGCAACTTGCGAAGCGCGCAGGGCAAGTTCGAGGAGGCGATCGCGTTGCTCGAAAAAGCTGTGGACAAGGAAAAGGATGTGGGCTACGGCGAACCGCCGCAATACGCCCGGCCGGAGCTGGAGAGCCTGGGATTCGCCTATCTTAGGGCGGGGAAGTGGGACGAGGCGCGAAAAGCGTTCCAGGATGAAATGATCACTCGGCCCATGAGTGGGCACGCGCTGTATGGCATCGCGCAATCGTACGAGCTGGCGGGCGATAAAGCGCGCGCGGCTGGTGCTTACTCGGAATTCCTGGCGGCCTGGAAGAATGCCGATCCGGATCTGCCTATGATGGAACATGCCAAATCCGCGAGTCGTTAACGGCCTGGATGAGCTGCGCGCGCTGACCGGCCAGGAGATCGGCGCGAGCGATTGGGTGACGGTAACGCAGGAAATGATCAACCGCTTCGCCGACGTCACGGATGACCATCAGTGGATCCACGTGGATGTGGAACGCGCCAAACGGGAGTCGCAGTTCGGCACCACCATCGCTCACGGCTTCCTGACCGTGTCCCTGCTTCCGCGTTTGACGCGCGAAGCGGTGGAGGTGCGCGGCGATTTCAAGATGCGGGTCAACTATGGTTTCAACCGCTTGCGATTTGTCTCGCCGGTGCCTGCTGGCGCGCGAATCCGTGCGCGGTTGACTCCGCAGAGGGTGACCGAGAATGAGGTCACGTGGTTAGTGACCGTGGATGTGGAAGGATCGGAAAAACCTGCGGTTGTCGCCGAGTGGCTGGGCCGGTTCTACTAATCGATCGGTTGGCAGGCGAAAGCGCCTGCCTCACAAGAAATGTCAACTCCTGCATGTCAATGTGGGGCAGACGCTTTCGTCTGCCAACCCGCCGCCCCAGCATCATCCGGGATCAGAAAATGTACTGGTAAATAGGCCAGAATCGGCAACAATGCGAAGGTGAAACACACCGGCTGGAAGCCGTAGCGCTCGATTACAATCCCCAGGGGATGCGAAATCAGAGATTGCATCGCGCCGTAGGCGAAGATCAATCCGCCGATGGCAAATGCGGCTCGGCCGGCGCCATAAATATCGATCGGGAGCGTGTAGTGATTGGTGCTCCAGGCACAGATCAGGAAATAACTCAGGGACATTCCAGCGATGGCCAGCGCCGGCGTGGGCAGGAATGGAATGGTCATGGTACCAAGCAGCAGAATTGCCGCAATAAGGCAGGCGCGTTTGCGTGCGGCCACCGGCGTCAGCCCTTTGTTGATCAGCCGCCAGGAAAGGCTCCCACCCGCCAGCGCTCCAAAATAGCCGCAGATAGGAACTATCGGAGTGTATCGGGAAGCTTGCTGGCCGGTGAGATGGTGCACGTGAACCAGATAGGTGGGGCTCCAGTTGGTCCATAAACTGTAGATGGTCATGCTGATAAAGTTCGCGCTGATCAAGGCCCACAGTTTGGGATCCGCTAACAGGCCGAAGGAATGTTTACCGCCCGGCGGCGCAAGTTCCACCGTTGGCGGAATCGCCCGCGCAGTGAGAAGCCACACCGGAATCCAGATCAGGCTGATGATGCCGGCGGCGTAGAAGGCCCAGCGCCAATCGTATTGGTCCGCGAAGACTACGGCGAAGCGCGGCGCAAGACCAGCGCCCAGGCTCAAGCCGAGCTGCGAGAGCGCGGTCCCGGTGGCGCGTTCCTTGGGCAGCAGGTACATGCCGACAGCTTTGCCCACCGCTGAGACGCCGCTGGCCTCGGCCACACCCAACAAGGCTCTCCACATCAAAAGCTCGGTGACGTTGTGCGACATCCCGGTGCCCGCGCTCGCAACGGCCCAGACAGCGACTGAAATGGAAACGCCGCGGTTCAATCCCACGCGATCGACGAACCACCCGATAAACAAAGCGCTGACCGCATAGGCGATGGAGAACACCGAAAGCGAGAGCCCGTATTCGGCCGAGAACGGAAATCCTTTGATGGTGACCATGGTGGCCAGCACCTGGCGATCGAGATAGTTCAGGACAGCAGAAAAAACGAAAACGGTGATCGCTACCCAGCGGAGGGAGACGGGCGAACGCATTTTAGTTTCTGGTTCCTGGTTTCTGGTTTGGTGACCAGTGCGAACTAGAAACCAGCAACCAGAAACCAGTAACTTACTATCTCAACTGTTCCAACCTTTTGTCCAACAGGTCCAGTACCTTCGCCGCGTCGGAAGCGCCGTCCAACGGGATTCGCAGAACGCCGGCCGGGGTGAACTGCGCGCCTTCCGTTTCCTTCACCAGGTTCATCAGGCGATCGGGATCAATTCGCGCTTCTGCGTGGAACTTGACGTTTAAAGCGCCCTGGCGGCGGTCGATCGCTTCGATGCCCAGCTTTTGCGCCGCGCTCTTCAATACTGAGAACTTCAGCAGATAGCGGACCGCGTCCGGCGCCGGCCCATAGCGATCTTCCAGCTCAGCCAAAAGTTCGGCACTATTTTCGGGGCTGACGGCATCGGCGATGCGCTTGTAGGCACGCAAGCGCTGCTGCTCATCGGCAATGTAATCGGACGGAATGCGAATATCCAGGCCCAGATTCAGGCTGGAATGCACTTCGAGCGGGACCACCTCGCCCTTCAGCTCATGCACCGTCTCTTCCAATAGCCGGACGTACATATCGAAGCCGACGGCCGCGATATGTCCGTGCTGTTGGCCGCCCAGGATATTTCCGCCGCCGCGCAGTTCCAGATCGAGCGCAGCAATTTTGAAGCCGGCGCCGAGATCGCTAAATTCCTTGAGGGCGGCCAGGCGCTTGCGCGCGATTTCGCTCAATTCGGTGTCGGCAGGGACCAGCAAATAGGCATAGGCGCGGCGGTTCGAGCGGCCCACGCGCCCGCGCAACTGATACAGCTCCGAGAGGCCGTGGCGCTCGGCATTCTCGATGATCATGGTGTTGGCTAACGGGATATCGAGACCGTTTTCGGCAATCGTGGTGCACACGAAAACATCGTACTCGTGGCGCATGAAACCGAGCAGCGATTTTTCCAGCTCCGCCTCGCCCATTTGTCCGTGGCCCACGCCGATCCGAACGTCCGGCAGCAATTCCTGGATGGATGCGGCGCGGGAATAGATGCTGTCCACGCGGTTGTGAATGAAATAGACCTGTCCGCCGCGGCTCAGCTCCTGCTCGATGGCCGTTTTGATCAGCTTTGGATCGTAATGCGCGACCACGGTGTGGATGGCCAACCGATCCTTGGGCGGGGTCTCGATGACGGACATATCGCGCAATCCCAGCAGCGACATGTGCAGCGTGCGGGGGATGGGGGTAGCCGTTAAAGTGAGCACGTCCACGTTGTGCTTGAGCTGTTTGATGCGCTCTTTATGGCGCACGCCGAAGCGCTGCTCTTCGTCCACGACCAACAAGCCGAGATCGCGGAAATGGACATCCTGCGAAAGCAGGCGATGGGTTCCAATCACGATATCCACCTTGCCTTCGGCCACTCCGGAAAGAACTTCCGCAATTTCTTTCTTGTCGCGAAACCGGCTGAGCATTTCCACCTGCACTGGAAAAGGAGCGAAACGGCGCTTGAATGTCTCATAGTGCTGGAACGTGAGCACCGTAGTGGGCGCCAGGATGGCCACTTGTTTGCCATCGCCGAGAGCTTTAAAAGCGGCGCGCATGGCCACTTCGGTTTTGCCGTAACCTACGTCGCCGCATAGCAGCCGGTCCATCGGATGGCCGCTCTCCATATCTTTCTTGATGTGGCGGATGGCGCTGAGCTGGTCCTTTGTTTCTTTGAATTCGAACGCGTCTTCAAACTCGCGCTGCCAGTTGCTGTCCGCGGAAAAGCTGAAGCCTTCGGCCAGCTGGCGTTGCGCGTAGAGCTTGAGCAGCTCGTCGGCCATATCGCGCATTCGCGATTTCACTTTCGACTTGGTGCGCGTCCACGTTACACCGCCCAGGCGATCCAGCGGAGGAGCCGAGCCTTCGCCCGCGCCGCGATATTTCTGGATCAGGTCCATGCGCGTCAGCGGAACGTAGAGTTTGGCGTCGGCGGCATACTCCAGCAGCATAAAGTCGCCCTTGGTTTCGCCTTGCGTTATCTCGCGCGTGCCTACGAACCGGCCGATGCCGTGCGTCACATGCACCACGTAGTCGCCCGGTTTCAGATCGGCCAGGTCCGCGGCGAAAGCCGCAAGCTGCGCCTTCCCGGGCGTTGGTTGGGCTACCAGATCGGATGTATCGAAAAGATCTTCCGAGCCGAACACGGCGATGCGCGCTTCCGGAAACACCACGCCGCGGCGTACCAGCCCTTTCACCAACAATGTGCTGGCAGTGGCGCCGGCGATATAGGAGCGCTCGGCCAAGTATGGGCGCGTGGCATCGGCCGGATCCAAGCCAAGCTGGAAGGGAACTGAGTATTCCTGGAAAATATCGGCCAGCCGCTCCAGCTCGCCCAGGGATTTCGCGAAGAACACCACGCGGTAGCCTTGCTCAACCAGATTGCGCGCTTCGGCCACGGCGGCTTGTACGTTGCCGTGAAACCTGAGCGACGGCCTGGAAGGCGTCTGGTGACTGGTTTCTGGTTGCTGGTTGCTGGTTAGGAGCTCTAGTTCGCGGAGGGCGAGTTCGGCTTTATTCGATAGAGTCTCTTGCAACTCTGGCCAGGTGTAAAAATTTTGATCGGGGGGAACTGGGAAGGGGCGATCCTGGTCTTCCAGGCGCTTCCAGAGGCGCGTGGCGGCGGTGGAGATTTGTTCCGGTTCGTCTAGAACGATCAGCGGATTTTCCCCCAGCGCCAGCAGTGAATGCTTGCGTGGGCGGACTAGCGGGACCAGAAACTCCCAGCCTGGAAATGGATCGCCTGGCGTGGGGACTTCCGCTTCATCCGCGATTTGCCGGAAAAGTTCGCGCGATCTCGGGTATTCCACCAGTGGGAGCAATGTGGTCTCGGCGATCTTCAGGACGGAACGCTGCGTCTCGACATCGAACCGCCGGATGGACTCGATCAAATCGCCAAACAGCTCGATGCGGATGGGCTGGGCGGCTTCGGCCGGAAAAATATCCAGAATTCCGCCGCGCAGCGAGTACTCGCCCATCATTTCCACCGGGTCGCGCTTTTCGTAGCCGATGCTTTCCATGTGGGCGAGAAGATCCTCCAGCGGGATCTCTTCGCCCGAGCGCAAAGTAAGCGCCAGCTGGCGATAAAAGTCGGCTGATTCCGTGCGCAGCAGCGCGGAGGCCACTGGCGTGATGGTGATGCTGGCCTTGCGCGAAGCCAGTCGCCACAGCCCCACCGCGCGCTGTTCGCTGATCTCGCTATGCGGCGAGAGGCGCTGCGCGGGAAGTACGTCGAGCGAAGGAATAATTTGCGGGCGGGGAAGGTCCCCGGTCACCAGCAGGTTGAAGAATGTTTCCACCAGCTCGCCCAGCGTTTCAGCTTCTTTGTTTCCGTCGACCACCACCATCAGGTTGCGTTCGGTGGCCTGCCACAGCAGGACCAAGTAGAGCGCTTTCGCGGTAGTCGTGAGTCCGGCGAGAGATTGGCGCGCCAGCGGATCGTGCAGCAGCCGGCTGACGACATCCTGAAATGCGGCGTCGCGGCTGAGCGATTGAAACAGGTCGCGTATGGCGGGATGGGTCACGGACTAAGGACAGGTTGCTGGCTTCAGTCCTTATCTTATCGCTGTGGGGCAGGATGTCATCCTGCGGCGGGTTGTTAACCCGCCCGAGCGCCGATTGGCAACCTGCCCTACAAATTATTCGTAGCGCAGCGCTGTCACCGGGTCCACGCGCGTGGCACGCCGCGCGGGCACCGCACAGGCCAGAGTGCAAATCCCGAGCAACCCGAGCGACACCACGGCGAGCACTTCCGCGTCCAACGGCCGTACTTCAAAGAGCAATCGAGACATCAGCGGCGTGAGAGCCATAGAAAGCGCGAGCCCAATGGCGAGACCAAATAGCATCGGGATGAGGCCCTGGCGCAGCGCCACCAGGAAAACATCGCGCGTCTTGGCTCCTAGCGCCATGCGAATCCCGATCTCGCGAGTGCTCTGCGTCACCGTGTACGACACTACGCCGTAGAGCCCCACTGCAGCCAGCAACAAGGCCAGCAGCGCGAACAATGCCACCAGAGACATGCTGAAGCGGCGCTCCGCTAGCGACAGATTGAGCACCTGCTCTCCGGTCCGGATGCGATAAGCGGGTACATCGCGATCGATTTCCCGAAGCTGCCCACGGACCTCGGAGGCCAGCCGCAGAGGGTCCACTTTGGTGCGCATCGCGATCATCAGAAATGGCGCCACCGCTTGGGCATAGGGTTTGTAGACTTCCGGATTCGCTTCTGAATCGAGGGCGTCTGGTTTGACGTCTCCAATTACTCCGACCACCTGGTACAGATCCGGCGACCCTTCTAATTGCACGCACTGGCCAATCGGGCTGGAACCCAAGAGATACTTGCGCGCAAACGTTTCGTTGACGATGGCTACCTTGGGCGCGGTCTTGCTATCGCGTTCGGTAAACGCTCGCCCACTTTTGACGGGAATACCCATGGCACGGAAATAATGCGTGGTGACAACTTGGGAGACGCACAGCGTTTTCGAAATCGCGGTAGCCGGATTTTGCGGCACTCGAAATCCGCCCCAGGAGCGGTAGCCGCCGCCGGCCATGGGAATATCCAGGGATCCGCCGGCCGCCTCCACCTCCGGCAGGCGTTCCAGCCGATCGAACACTTCCTGGTAGTATTGGGCCACGCGGGCTTCGAGAAACTGTCCGCCCGCCAGGAATTTTGAACTTGGAAGCGACAGCTCAAACGTCAGCAGATGATCCGGACGAAAGCCCGGCTCGACACTGGCCAGCCGCAGAAAACTTTTCACCAACAGGCCCGCGCCCGCCAACAATACCAGCGACAGCGCCATTTCGGCGATCAGAAAACCGGTGCGCAGTAGAGCGCGGCTCCGGCCGCCGGTGGATGATTTTCCGCCCTCCTGAAGAGTCACGTTTACATCAGGACGGGACAGTTGCAGCGCCGGCCCGATTCCAAACAGAAGCGGGGTAACGATGGACAAGGCCAGCGCAAATATCAGGACGCGTGCATCGACGTGAACTTCGGACAACCGCGGAATGTCGCGCGGTCCATATTTCACCAACAACGAAACGCACCAGGACGCCAGCGCTGCACCGAGAAATCCGGCGATCAGCGACAACTGCACATTCTCGGTCAGTAGTTGCACGGCCAGCCGGGGACGGGAAGCGCCCAGAGCAGCCCGCAATCCGAACTCGCGCGTCCTCCCGAACCCGCGGACCAGCAGCAGCATGGCCACATTTCCGCAACAGATCAACAGCACCAGGCCAACGGCGCCCAACAGCACCAGCAGTTCCGGCCGCGCCGGTCCCACTTGCGCCTCCTGCCAAGGAAACGCGTTCGCGCTCCAGCCTTTGTTCGAGCCTGGATATTGCGAAGAGAGGTGCCTGCAAAGCGCGATCAGCCGGCTGTCTGCTGCTTGAGCTGATTGGCCGGAACGAAGCCGCGCCAAAACAGCCAGGAAACGGTTCTCGCGGCTGGTTAAATTTTCATCCAGCTGGAACGTGACCCACAGTTGGGGATTGCGCTCGAATACGAAGCTGGCCGCGAGGACGCCCACCACCACGCTGGGCTTGCCGTCCACCTGGATGCTTCGTCCGATCACGGACGGGTCCGCTCCGAACCGGTTTCGCCAGAAATTCTCGCTCAACAGGGTAACCGGGCTGGGGCCAGGTTTGTCTTCTTCAGGCGAAGGCAAGCGGCCCAGCAGCGGGCGAACTCCCAGAGTGGAAAAAAGGGAAACTGTAGCGGCGCCGGACGGCACGCGTTCGGAACCATCGCCGACGCGCACCAGTGAATTGCCGATGAAATAGATACCGCTATCATCGAAGACGCCGGAAGCTTTCCAATCCAGGAAATCCGAGTACGAGGTTGGGCCGTTGTGAATCCCCAGCGGGTCGTTTCGCGTTTCCACCCGCACCAAACGGGACGCGTCGCGATACGGCAAGGGCCGCAGCAGAACGGTGTCGACCACGCTAAAGATCGCGGTATTCGCGCCGATTCCGAGCGCCAGAGTAAGAATAGCCAGCGCCGTAAAGAACGGGTTCTTGCGCGCCATGCGGCCGGCATAGCGTAGATCCTGTCCAAACTTTTCGAGGTGCGTCCATTGCCAGGTCACGCGAGTATCCTCCTCAATGCTGGTTCGATTGCCGAAAGTGCGCAGTGCGGCATAGCGGGCCTCTTGCGGCGCAAGTCCCAGGTGCCGCTGCTCCTCGGTTTCCAGGTCCAGGTGCGCGCGCAGTTCCCGCTGGAGATCATCTTCACGCCGCTTGCGCCGCCAGCTCATCGTTGCTCTTTCGGTGGTAGATATTCTACCATCGGAATAGACGAACCAGAAGGGCAATCGGTTAGTAGGCCGCGTTCAGCCGCGATCCAGCACTTCTTCCAATATTCCGGTGGTGGAATATCCGGGCTCTAGCGGCAGCGCCAGCACCTGGCCGCCCGCGGCTTCCACTTCTTCGCGCCCAGCGATGAAGTGCGCCCAGTCGGCGCCTTTAATCAGGATATCCGGCAGCACCAGGGCAATGAGTTCGCGCGGGGTATCTTCGTTGAAAAAAGTAACCGCGTCGACGGCCTGGAGCGCGGCCGCGAGTTCCGCCCGTTCGTTTTCAGGAATGAGTGGCCGCGTGGGGCCCTTCAGCCGCTGGACGCTCGCGTCGGTATTCAAAGCCAGGATCAGGATATCGCCGAGGGAGCGGGCGCTTTCGAGCAAGCGGATGTGGCCGGGATGCAGGATATCGTAGCAGCCATTGGTAAAAACAACCTTGCGGCCCTGGCGCCTCCATTCCTCGCGTACCGCCAGCAGTTGCTCCCGGGTATATATTGAGCCCAAGGTCCATTCTACTTCCTACGGTGGATTCAAGAATGGTAATCCCCCACCGATAAGTGACAGCATGAGTACGAACTCTGTAAACAGCCTTTCGAGCACCTACGTGCAACAGATTCTTGACGCCGCACTCCAAAACGGCGGCGTGAACAACAATCAGAGCAGCAACCCGCTGACCACCAGTGGTACAAGCTCCTTCGGGAACCAGCAGGACAACGGCCAGCTTTCGCCGTTCGCGCAGATTGCAAGTTCGCTGCAGCAGCTTCAGCAATCGAACCCAACCGAATATCAGCAGGTGACGGCGGCCATCGCCACCAACCTGACAGCCGCGGCGCAAACAGCTCAAACCGACGGGAATACCAACGAGGCGAACACACTGACCACGCTGGCATCGGACTTCACATCGGCATCCCAGAATGGTCAGCTTCCGAATCTGCAGGACCTGGCGAAGGCAACTGGTGGGGCGAGCGGCCATCACCATCATCATCGTCATGGAGGCGGCGGCTCGTCTTCCGCCAGCACGACCGGTAGCACGACCAGCAGCAGCACTGCGGGCACTACGGGATCTCAGAGCAGCTCTCTGAATCCATTAAACATCATCTTTCAGACGCTATCCAGCGCTGGGATTACTACGGGCACGAATAGCTGATAGTCGCCTGATGGCGCACGTCAGTCGCTATAGCTCAGGCCATTTACCAACGAGGGGGATGTCACCATCCTGAGTGACCACCGTCGCCGGCGGACGCCGAGCTGCCGGACACCCATTTTCGCTGTCTTGTGGAAACCGCTTCTGGAACTTGGCGCAGAACTCTCGCCGCAGCGTTGGATTGTTGATGGTCGTAAACAGGCGCAGTTCATTAATTACGTCAAAAATCACCGCCGGCCTGCCGTCCGTCGGTATATTGGCTTCCTGGTCCCACCGCTCGCACGCATGCCTTTCGAACTCGCGGTTTTGTTTCCAAGAATCCTCGGGTGCCACTACGTTCCAGAATTTATTCAACTTCTTGCGATCGCTCGGATTAAGCGAGTTCCAGCACTCATCCTGAGCCATGCTCATGTGCAGCAGGTCTTCACAAGCCGCTAAACGCACTTCTTTGTCAGGATGATGAAGAAGACCACGAAGCACTTTCGCCTCCCTCCACAAACCAAATACGTGACCGGGATCGGTATAGCGATCCTCGCCGAAGGCGCGGCTTCTGTCCGGTTGGACCCACCATTGCAGCAGTGCGAAGCGTTCCCATAGCGTTCTTGAATCATCTGATGGCAGTCGATCATGCCGGCCGCTGTATACGGGGAAAACACTCCGCCAGAGATCTCGCGTCAGGTGGTAGCGACCATTCTCCAGGCGGACGGGAAAAAGGTAACGGCTGCCATCTTGGGTCAGGTTCCAATCCCCCGAAAGTCCACGAGTTGGAAACGCTTCATAGATATCGATTCTTGCCCGGGGTTCAACTCCCTGCAGAACCATTTCCACTTTGACCTTCATGTCTACGACTCGCCAATTTGCCGCATCTTCTCCCGAGACCCGAAAAAGAAATCTATTAGGGAACTCATGTTTTTCGATTACCCCAATGAACACGTGAGTTGATCGCTGAAGCAGCTGATCAGCCGTCATGTCGCCGGTGTTGCGTGGAAGGCGTGCACACGCCCCAAGCATCAGAGCGAAGATCAGTAGGATGAATCGCATCGATAGACTTTAGACACCGAGCTGCAGTGGTCTGTTCCTGCGCGAAATAGGACCACATTCGGCGGGCGAAAAGGCCTGCCCCACTGCGCCCCTGCAGGTCTAGATGCGGAAGCTCTCTACCGAGGACTTCAACGTCGCGGCAATGCCGGCGAGACGGGTGGCGCTCGACTCCACGTGCTGGCCGCCTTTTGCCATCAGCCCGGCGGCTTTATCCACCTCGGCAACCTCCACCGCCATGCTGCTGGTCACTGCCGATGACTCCGCCACTTGCCGGTTTACATCCCCCACGCCGCTCGAAGCTTCGGCGATATTGCGGGAAATATCCTTGGTCACCGTGGCTTGCTGTTCTATCGCGGCGGCGATGCAGGACACGACATCGGTTATCTCCCCGATGACTACCGAAATCTGGCCGATGGCCTCAACTCCGGCGCTGGCGAAGGATTGGACACTGCTGACGCGCTGCTTAATATCTTCCGTCGCGGCGGAGGTCTGCTGCGCTAGAACCTTGATCTCGCTCGCCACCACCGAGAATCCCTTGCCCGCCTCGCCGGCCCGTGCCGCTTCAATGGTGGCGTTGAGAGCCAGCAAATTAGTTTGGGCCGAGACTTCGCTGATGGTCTCGGTGACTTTGCCGATCTCCTGCGCAGCCTCACGAAGAAGACTCATTTGTTCGGTCACGGTTCCGGCTTGTCTGGTCGCGGCGCTGGTTACGGCGCGGGCCTTCTCAGAATTCTTGGCGATCTCCGCAATGGTGGAAGTCATTTCGCCAGCGCTGGATGAGACGCAGGTCAGATTGTTCGCGGCCAGTTCGACAGCGGCCACCACGCATTGCATGTTGGCGGCCATCTCCTCCGCGGATACGGACAGGGAACGGGACTTCTCCGATACGTCAGACGAGCCGCTGGAAACGCTGTTGGAGTCGCTAGTGAGCTCCGTCGACGTGGAAAGAAGAACGCCGACGGTTTCGGCGATGCCGTGGATCATCTTGCGCAATTCATCGGACATTTTGCCCATCGCGATGGTCATGTCTCCCACTTCGTCATTGGCCACTACCCGCGGGAACTGGTGTACCAGGTTTCCTTTCGAGATGTCTTCCAGTGCGTGGACCGTGGTCTTCAGCGCGCGGCCCACCGGGCGCATAACAAAGAAGGCGCAGCATCCCAACAGCAGGGCGACCGGGGTCAGCCACAGGATGGATTTAGACATGCCGGCGCGCACTTCCTGGTCGACATGATCCAGGGTTGTGTTTAGAACGAACGCGCCGTGCATCTCGCCGCTCCGCCAGCCTTCCATTCGAAATCCCAGGACGTCCTTGCCGTCCTTGTTGGCCTTAGACGCGGTTCCATGACAAACCAGGCAGTCCGAACCCAGCCTGACAGGCCGGGCGTAAACGATTTCGTTCTTACTGCGATCGACGTCAAAGTACTCCGGTAGCTTGCTCGATTGAAGTGCAGCCAGAATCTGGCTCTCTTCGGCCGTCGGCGCATTATTTGGGTTACGCGGGTTTAAGGACGGAATGCGAAATGTGTAGCCCTCCTTGTCGGCGACCTTCTGGACCGTTTTCCAGGCGGCAACTATCGGGATGGTGTTGTAGAACTGGGTGGCCCGAAGATCGGAAGAGGTACGCAACTCGGCCAGCAGCGCCTTACGATCGAAAGTTTTGCCGGTGTTCAGGGCGCTCATGTTATCCCTTACGTTCTCCGCTGAAAGAACCAGGTTCCGCATGGCACTTTCCTCGAGCGCGATCCCCTGATTGCGGATGATCGATCGCTGCAGCAACAATGTAGCAAGAGCGGTGATCGCAACAGCCGCCCAGGCCAGGGCAATGGTACGGGTGGAGATGCTCCAACGGAATTTCATCTTCGAATCTCTTTCAGGCACGGGAAATCCTGCCTAGAAGGCTTATCGGTCTCTACGGGGGGAGTAAGATGAACTTCCGATAACACATATTATGTAAACTTATAAACTTGAACAAAAAAGAAGGGCTCGAATCGCTGGGAGGTGCTATTCGAGCCCGAGGGAAGAAAATCGTTTTAGTGATGTCCGCCGCCACCGTGCCCGCCGCCGCCGCCGCTGCCGTGGGCTGTCCCGCCGCCGGCGCTCCGTGTGGTGGTTCCGGTGCTGCTACTCCGCGTCGTCCCGCTTCCGCTGGTGGAACTGCGCGGCGCCTGATAACTTCGCTGCTGGACGATGGACGGGCTGATGCGAATGGCTTGTCCGCCGGAATAGCTGCCGTAGCGGGAGCCAGAGCTGCTTGGCGACCGCGTAGTTTCCGAGCGCTGCCAGCCGCCATTGACGGTGGAGGATCGCGACGTTCCGCCCGTGCCGTGGATGGGCTCGCCAAAGTGATTCCAGCCATGCTCGGAGCCGGCCGAACCTCCGCGCGAAGACTGCACCCCGGTGCTGCCGGACGCCCCACGGCTGAAATCCGAATGAGAGAGCTGCTGCATGCCCCGCTGTTGCTGGCTGAAGGAGACATGGCTCACCTGCGGAGCCTGCGTATGGCTGGCGAAACTGGTGGCGCGGCTTTGCGGGAAGTTCCCGGATGCTGCGCGGTTCGACATCTGCAAGCTGGAGCGCGAAGGCGCTACCGGAACCGCTCCGCGCACCAGGCCCGCCGATTGGATCTGGGTGTGGTTGAGCGCCTGGATCTGCGCGCCGCTGCGGCCAAACTGATTCACCGACGTGCCGCTCACCGCGCCGTTCACGCGGGCGTTGCGATAGGCATTATTGATATTCGTATTGCTGATGATGGCCGTGCCGCGCGCGAAGCCGCCGCCCCGGAAGCCGGCGTAGAAGCCGCGTCCATACCAGGGATGAAACACTTCAAACGGGGCCAGCGGCACCCAGCCTAATCCGAAGCCGATTCCTATTCCACCGCCCCAGCCGAAAAATCCCACAAAAGCGGGACTCCAGAAGTAGTTCCCAAACACCGGCCCCGGATACCACGCCCATCCGCCGCCTGCGCCAACGAACCATCGTCCATAGTGATACGGCGCCCAACCCCAAGAGTCGTAGCTCACCCAGGTCCAGCCATAATAGTCTTCCCAAACCCACTGGCCATTTTGATAGGGCGCCCAGCCTTGGGGAACGGTGGGCTGCCAGACGTAGCCGTAGTTCGGATCGTTGGTCCAGCGGCCATTTTGATCCAGATCCTCGGCGCCGGGCACGGTGCGGCTGACGTGATCGTAGCTGCGCGAGCGCAGCAGAAATTGATCGCGCTCATAGTTCCACTGGTCCCAGCTGTCGGGTGCGATGGCGGCGACCTCCTGAAATTCGGGATCGGAAGCCGGCCCGCGCGCATACATGGTCCGCCCGGCGCCCAAGCGCTCACTGCCGTGCGGGCTGAAGATCTCCGCTTCGCCGTTGCGTACGGTAATTTCCGACGTTCCGTCCTCGCGCATGCTGATGCGATACGTTCCCTGCCCCAGAGGATGAATGGCCACACTGGGCGTGTCGATTTCCGCTTGCGCCTGGCTGGGACGCAGCACCCGGTACATTACCGTTCCGGCGGCCACCTGGATCTGAAACCCTCTCACATCCAGGCCTGCAAACCTCACTTCGGAATTCGGGCCCACGCGAAGCAGGTTGGCCCAGTCCAGCTGTACTTCGGCGCGCGAAGAGGAGCCGGTGAGGATACTGTCGTTGGCCATGAGAGGCCCATTGATCGCGGCCGCCACCACGTCGCCCGAATCTCCACGGCGAACGGAAACTTCTCCGTTCAACACGCTGATGCGAGCCACGCCGCGGCCTTGCTCATATTGACCATCCGGTTCCTGCTGTTGCTGCTGGTCATTCGGGCCGGCAGGTGCTCCGGGAGGTGGTTGGTCCTGGGCCAGGATTGGAGACGCGACTGCTGCCACCATAGCGATTAGCGTCAGAAGAGTGCGCCTCATACCCGTTCCCATTCTTCGCCTACATAGGCAATCTGTCCGCCATTAACTAACGACTTTGTTTTTGGTATGTTATGGCCTTCCGCCCGATCTTGGTCCTGGCCGAAAACCACCAGCGGTGATTGGAAACGGCCGAATAAGCAGGTCCCCGCGCGTCAGCCAGGGGACGAATTCTTGTATTGTTCCGGGAATTACCGTAAACTACAGTTAAGTTGTCTTCCGCAACCACAGTCAATACCTCGCTTCCCGAGGTGCATTCCAGCGTCCCCACCGCGCAACTTTCGGTCTGGCGGCGATTGTTCGCCTTTGCCGGACCAGCCTATCTGGTGAGCGTCGGCTACATGGATCCCGGCAACTGGGCCACCGACTTAGAAGGCGGCGCGCGCTTCGGCTACCAATTGTTATGGGTGCTGGTGCTCTCGAACCTGATGGCCATCCTGCTGCAGACCTTAAGCGCGCGACTGGGCATCGTCACCCAGCGGGATCTGGCGCAGGCCTGCCGCGAAACCTATCCGCGCGGCGTTTCCTATTCCCTGTGGTTCCTCTGCGAGATTGCCATCGCGGCCTGCGATCTGGCGGAAGTGCTGGGCGCGGCCATCGCGCTGAACCTGCTGTTCCACATTCCGCTGCTCTACGGCGTGCTGCTTACCGCGGCCGACACTCTGCTGCTGCTGTGGTTCACCGGCCTCGGGATTCGCGTGATCGAAAGCTTTGTGCTGGCTTTGATCGCCGTGATTGGCGGATGCTTCTTCATTGAAATCTGCTGGGCCGGTTGGCCGGTGGTGAAAGACATGCTGCCGGGCTTGATCCCGCATATCACCAATAAAAATCTGTATGTCGCCATCGGCATTCTGGGAGCCACGGTGATGCCGCACAATCTCTATCTCCATTCGGCGCTGGTGCAGACGCGCCGCATCGGAAAAACCGAGGACGACAGGCGCGTAGCCTGCAAGTACAATCTGATCGATTCCACCATCGCGCTCAATGGCGCGTTGTTCGTCAATGCCGGGATTCTGATACTGGCCGTGGCGGTTTTCTTCAAGCGTGGAATCGTGGTGACCGAGATTCAACAGGCCAACCAGTTGCTCTCTCCGCTGCTTGGCACCACCATGGCCAGCGTGCTGTTTGCGGTGGCCCTGTTATGCTCCGGCCAATCCTCCACACTGACCGGAACCATGGCCGGGCAGATTGTGATGGAAGGATTTTTGAACTTCCGCATGCGCCCCTGGCTGCGGCGCCTGGTCACGCGCACTATCGCCATTATCCCGGCTGCGTTCACGGTCTATTTTGCGGGCGAGCATGGCACCTATCAATTGCTGATTCTGAGCCAGGTGATTTTGAATCTGCAATTGCCTTTCGCCGTGATTCCCCTGATTCAGTTCACCAACAGCAAAGAGCGCATGGGAACATTCGCCAATCGTCTGTGGGTGCGCATATTGGCATGGAGCGCGGCGGTGGTGATTTTATCGCTGGATATCTGGCTGGTTACCATCACCTTAAGGGACTGGCTCACCGGGTCCGGTTCGCGGCGCCTGTGGATCGAGCTGGGACTGACGCCGATTCTTTTCCTGCTGACGTTTCTGCTGGCTTGGGTGATCTTCCAGCCCATGCTGCCGCATTGGATCCGGCGCTTTGGTCATGCTCCGATCGAGCTTCCCCGTGCCGTGGCCATCGATCTACCGAGCCCTCTTTATGAAAGAATCCTGGTCCCGCTGGATCACACCGAGCGCGACCGGGAGGCCATTGCCCATGCCGCGGCCATGGCCAAGCAGCACCATGCCAAGCTGTATCTGCTGCACGTGGAAGAAGGCGTTACCAGCCAAATGTATGGATCGCTGGCGTCTACGGCCGAAGTGGAAGCGGGCCGGGATTACCTGCGCGAGATCGCCGCCGAATTGGAAAAGCAGCAAGTTGCCGTGGAAATGGTGGTAAGGCACGCCCGCCGTCCTAAGGACGCCATCGTGGCCTACGCCGAGGAACTCAAGCCGGATCTGGTGGTGATGGGCGCGCACGGACATAAGGGCTTGAAAGACATTGTATTCGGGACTACAATTAATGCAGTCCGTCACAAATTAAAGATGCCACTGTTAGTAGTCCGGGGTAGTGCTTGAACTGGGCGTGATTGGGCATTCCGTGTGTCGATAGGATACACAAAAGCTATGCAAGACCGGGCCAAGGCCAATATTTTCAGAGATATGCATTGGCAGGCGGCTTGCTTGTCCGGTACTGGAATCTAAGAAAATGAGAAGGCTGTTCATCCTAGGCTTGCTTGGTGCGCTTGGGACCTTACCAGGGTCCACACTGCGCCAGCTCACTTTGGATGACATGATCCGGCAATCCACAATGATCGTCCACGGCACGGTGCAGCCGGGGGCTGTTTCGAGCCGCGGATCGATGATTTTCAGCCACTACACGGTCCAGGTTACGGAAACATACAAAAGCGCGGCTAGCCAGTCCACTTCGCCGATTGATTTTGGAGTTCCAGGCGGCTCACTCAACGGCCTGATTCAACGGTATTCCGGCGCGCCATCCTTGACCGTCGGCCAGGATTATGTGCTGTTCCTGTGGACCAGCAAAACCGGGCTGACGCAGATCATTGGTTTGTCGCAGGGCTTGTTCTCGGTGATCTCGACGCCTGGCGCCGCACCGATGGTGGTGCGCGCCGCCACTGGCGAAAGAATGTTGAACTCAGCGGGACAGCCAGTGGCCGCGAGCGACATCAGCATGACGTTAAGCGCGCTCAAGGCTGAAATTGCGACGGTACTCAGCGGGCAGAGCACCCAATGAAAAAATCCTGCTTGATTCGCCTGGCTGTGTTGGTGTCGGCGTGCTTGCTGCTGAGCAGCAACGGTTGGAGCTATTATTTCTTCGTTTTGTATAACACCAGCACCGGTCCCTTCAACACGCCGATTGCTGAAAGATTCGATCTCAACGCCTTAGTAAATAACACGGTTCCATTCTTTATTTCCGATGCCGGCCCGGCTCTGATGGCGCCGGGCGATAGTTTCCCGGCAATTATTGGCGAGATTCGCGGGGCGGCCGCGGTGTGGAACACGGTAGCGAGCTCCAAACTCCGGCTGGCTTATGGCGGCCTGTACACGGCCGGATCAGCTTCGGAAATGTCGCCGGGTATCGACGTTGAATTTACGGATGAAATTCCCCCCGGCCTGGTTGCTCTGGGCGTTCCGGTAGTAACCGGCAGCCTGGGCTATGGTTCGGAGGGCCTGATTGTCCCGATTATCCGCTCCAAGATTTACCTTCCGAACGATCTGACCAATGTTTATCCATACGGCGATTTTCCAAGCTACAGCGAGCCATTCTTCGTGACGCTGGTGCATGAATTCGGCCACACGATAGGATTGCAGCACACGCTGTCGTCTGGGGTGATGTCGACGCTGTGGACCAGCGCCTCCAGCAAGGCCACGCCGCTTGGCGCGGACGACATTGCCGGCGTCTCCGTACTGTATCCGGCCGACGGATATCTGCCCACGGTAGGCAGCATCAGCGGACATGTGATGCTGGGTTCTACAGGATTGGCGCTGGCCTCGGTAGTGGCGTTGTCCCCGACAAGCCCCGCGATCAGCATTTTGACCAATCCCGACGGAAGTTACCGGATGGACGGGGTGCCTCCTGGATTGTATAGCGTCTACGCGCAGCCGTTGCCGCCCCCGGAGAACGGGGAAACGACACCGGACAACATCATTTATCCGACCGATGTGAACGGAAATTCCATTGGAGTGAATTACAATGCCTTCGCTACGCAGTTCTTTACCGCTGGCGGAGGCGCTACGCGTGACCCGAGCCTGGCGTATCAGGTTCAAGTGCTGCCGGGATTGCTGACCTCCGGCGTCGAATTTCATGTGAGTAGCCGGACGTCTCAAACAGTTTACGGAATTCGCACCTACGGATTTTCTCCGACCAACGTAGCCGTTGCGTCACCGCCGATTATGGCCGGGTTAGCTTCGCCGTCGCCCGTGGCCGCCACCGGCGAGGGATTGCTGAATGCGAATAATGTGATCCTGCCCGGGCTGAACATCTCCGTGCTGGGAGGGGCCGCTACGGCCAGCAACCTAAGGCCGTATCCTCCTCCGACGCCCTACATCGCCGTGGATGTGCAGGCGAATCTGGGAGCCGGCGAGGGACCCAAACACTTGCTTTTCGCCACGCCTGATGATTTGTACGTGCTGCCGGCGGCGTTTTTCCTGGTGGCCAATCCCCCGCCTTCCATCTCAGCGGTTACTCCCAGCTGGGATGCCAATGGAAATCGAATCGTGTTGATCTCAGGAACAGGCTTTTTCCCGGGCGAGACCGCTACGACGGTGCCGGTCAACACCACCATTCTGTTTGATGGGCTGCCGGGTGTGATCGAGGGTACGACGAAAAGTGGCCAGCTGATAGTAATGCCACCGCCGGCTCAAGCCAACTACACGGCAACGGTCACGGCGTTGAATTCGGACGGCCAGAGTTCTTTGTTCCTCAATCCAACGCCGCTTACCTTCAGCTACAACGGCACGGCCACTCCTGCCGCCGTGGCGCCGCCGTCGTTGAGAGTGACACCGAGCGTCCTGGTTGCAGGCGTTGCGACCACCGTCAATGTGGTGGGCGCGAATACCAGCTTCAGCGCCGCCCAGACCACGGTTGGTTTCGGCACCAGCGACGTGGTGGTGACGCAAGTGACGGTGCTGAGTCCAACTCACCTCAGCGTGCAGGTGACGCCCAACGTGACGGTTCCTACCTCAGGGATCAATGTTACTACCGGCCTGAGCGTTATTTCGCAGGCTTTGGGCAATAGCGTAACAACCCAATAGGAACATAGGTAACCGAGCCGCGACCGCGAGGGAGCGATACCACGAGTGCCGCTTAGCTCCACATTCGTGGCAGCGCTTCCTAGCGGTCGCGGCTCGGTTTAGAGGTGCTGAAGGAATAGGTGCTCGCCAGCAGCTTGAACTCATCGCTATCCAGCGGCGTTAAGCTTATACCGGCCGCAAGGTAAGGCCCACCGGTGTTTTTCACGCGGAAGTAATAGACGCCTCCGGCCGCCGCTTCGAAACGAGCCGCCGCAGTTGGAAGCGGCTGGCCCAACAGCACTCTGGCTTGCCAGCTGGCGCAAAGGTGATGCTCTCCGGGATCCACGGAAAAGTAAAAATAGGAATTGCCGTGCGTCGCGCCTATCCACTGGCTATCCAGGCTGGCTAGCGTGGTAGGTTTGGGGCTTGAACCGAATTGTGAATCGTCTTCCAGGAAATACACCAGCGCCTTTCCCGCCTCCGGCCCGGCAACCGGGTGGCGGGCGCCGTCGGTTTTCACTTCGAATTTTGCGCCGCTCGCGCCACAAACTGGAGGTAACGCGGTTCCAATGGGCTTGTCTTTGTCTTCGGCAGTAGCCAAACCTGCCAGTAGACAAACTACCAGCGTGAGTCTAAGCATGATTTCTCTTTCTATTTGCCTTTGCTGAGCTTGCGGAAATATTCTGCGATCGCATCTGAATAACCGGCTGGGACGTGCTCCGTGCCGGCGCTGCGCACCTGGTCCGAATTCTTTTCGTCCAGTTGGCGGCGCAGTTCCAGTTCCAGGCGCTCCATTTGCGGGATCACCTCGCGGCCGATGCGCTGGGATAGTTCCGCGTCATTGACATACGCCGGGTTCATGGTGTGCAACAGTTGTAGAACTTCATTCGAGTATTCCGGATGCGTCCGGATGAAGTCGCGGAGCTGGCTCATATCCTGCAGAGACTCGCGATAACCTTGCTCCAGTCCAGCGCGCGGGGGCGCTTCCGCGGACCCGCCACGATTTCCCACTCCGCCATAAGGCGCGCCGCCGGGTTCTCCCAGCGCGAACTGGCCCTGGCCGCCTCCAGATCCGGATCCGGTCGGGGCTTGACCGGACTGTCCTTGTCCGGCTTGACCCTGTTGACCCTGACCCTGTTGACCCTGACCCTGTTGGCCTTGACCCTGCTGGCCCGGCTGCGGCTGGCCTTTGCCGCCGCGCTGGCCTTTACCCTCGGTCAGCTGCTGCATCCGGTTGCGCATGCCTTCCAACTGCGCCAGAGCTTTTTCAATATCGCCCTTGTCGCCCGGACCTGTACCCGGCTGGCCTTGCTGCTGCAGCCCGGCTTGCGCCTGTTGCAGCTGATCGCGCAGATGATCCAATCCCATAGTCACAGTGGACTCACGAACCCAGGTGTACATTCCCTGGCCTTGGCGGATCCATTCCGCGCCTTTGCGCATGTGCAACTCCAGTTCGCTCTGCTGCGCTTCCGAGAGCGCTTCGCGGAGTTTGGTGGAAACCGGATTCTTCGCTCCCGCCAAACTTTGCGCGGTGTCGCCCATCTGCTTTTCCAACTGCTTGAGCTGGTCGGCCATCTGTTCTTTTTCGCTGGCCATCTGCGAAGCCTGCCCCAGTGATTGACCGGGCTGCGATCCCTCGGCAAACATCTGGCGCATGCGGTTTTGATAATCGGTCTGGTGTTGAGCTAATTGGTTGGCCTTTTGCGCCATATCGTCCAGCTGTTGGGTTGCATTCTGGCGCTGGATTCCATTCAAGATGTCATGTGCTTCCTGCAATCGCTGGCCTGCCCGCTGCTGCCCGGCGTTGGCTTGATCGGCATTGCCGGCCTGCTGATTTTCGGCCTGGCGCATGTCGTCGGTAGCGCGAGCCAAGCGATCGAGCGCCTGCTGCAGCCGGGGATCGGCCGTGGATCCAGTGCGCCCGGATTGCTGGCTCTGCTGGCCTTGTTGCCCTTGTTGGCCCTGCTGCGACGACTGGCTGGATTGTCCCTGTTGACCGGATTGCTGCGACGAATCGCCCCGCGTCAGCTGTTCCATTTGGCGCTGCAGCTTTTCCGCTTCGCGGCGAAGCATTTCCTGCTCCCAGCGCTGCCGGAACGGCTGTTGCTGATCTTTGTTGGAAGCCAGTTCCTGCTGCCGGCGAGCCAGCTCGGCCAGTTTCTGGAGCGCGGCGTCGATTTCCTTGGCGCGGCTATCGGAGGCCGATTGCTGGCCGGTTTCGTATTGATTTTTTTCGCGGTCCAGCTCCAGGTCGGCGAGGTTCGAAAGATCCCGTGCCTGCCCGCCATTTTGTCCGCCGCCGCCTTTGCTTCCGAACGCCACCTGGATATCTTTGAATGTGTCGTCGGCGCGCAGCGCGTGCTGCAGAGCCTGCTGTTGCGGCCCCAGGGCTTCGTTCCATTTCTGGGAGCGCAATTTCTTGCCGGATTCGGTCATGTTTACGACTGCATCTTCCATGTTCTTGACGAAATTCTGCATCTCCGGACTGCTGTCCAGCTGGCGCGCTTTAGCGCGATCTACCAGGGACTTGGCTTGAGCCGCGAGCTTTTCTTGGATCTGACTCAGGAACTTGGCGTCCTCGGCGGTAATGGACGGGCTCTTGGCGCCGTTCTTCGCTTCGTTCCAGGTGGCGGCGATAATATCCTTCTGGCGCTCGGAAATTTGTTGCGCTGGATCGTCGCCGCCCGCGCCACCGCCGCCGGCCTGCTGGGACTGGGAATAATTGCGGTCGAACGGCTCCGCTTCGATAAAATACATGTCCGTCTTGGTGGTGGTGCGGGCGTCGCGAGCGGAGGCATAGATGCTCACGATGTCCCCCGGCGAGAGCTTGTAATCTTCGAGGGCGATGACGTATTTGCCGTCGGCCGTCTTGGTTCCTTTCTGGCCCAGCATCGAAACGGTTTTCTCCTGGCCGCCGTTCACGGAATAATGCAGGCTGACTTCGTTCAGCCCGAAATCGTCCTCGGCGTTCACCGCCACGGTGACTTCTTCAATGGGATTCACCTTGGCATCCCGGCCGGGGCGAATGATCTTGACGCTGGGAGGCGAGTCCTTGCGGGCTTCGATAAAGAAATCCTCGCTCATGCGCACGTTCTCGCCTTGTTCGATAGCCGCGATGTGATACATACCGTCCTTTTGGACGGGCAGATGGGCGGTAAGCCAGTTCCCCGCCCCCGATTGAAAAGCAATCTGCGTTTCGTCGCTCAACATGATGATCCCTTTGTTGAGCGGACGATCAGTTTGGACGGCGATCTCGGCATCGGTGCCTTCCACTGCGCGCACATCTCCGCCCGGGTCTTCGGTGACGTCTTTCAATCCGGACCACGCGGGGTAATGATAGGTCACGCGGATCTTCTGGATGGAAGGCAGATCGATAACGCGCAGGTTGTAATGCTTGGATTGGACAGCGCCGGCTTCCACGTAATACTCGACATTTTCCGCGAGTCCGCTGAACAGGAATTCATAGCTGGAAGCGCCGGGCGAGGGCCGCATTTCGACAGGTTCCCATTTGGACGCACTCTTCGATTGCGCGAACAGCCGCACCTTGGGCGCGTCGAAGCCGATGAGCTGAGCAGTAACCAATTGATCGGACTTGCGGCGCACGGTGCGATCGCCGGGGTTAACCGCGATGTCGTAAAAAGCACGATTGCCGCTCCGAGGCGCGCCCGCCCACAGCAGCGATGTTCCATAGCCCAGATAGCCGGGGCCGGCCAGGATCAGCCAGAGCAGAACGGCCAGAGCGACGCCGGCGGACGTCAGGAATCCAAGGATGGGGCCGGTGGGAGCGAGGCGCTCCGGTTGGTTGGCTTCGGCAACTTTCATGGCATCGCCAGCAAGCAGTTCAACGAAGGGGTCGTCTGAATTGGGCTTCTCAGCCAGAGTGAGCAGGCGTTCCTGGAAGTCCGGGAATTCACGTTCGGCGCTGCGGGCGGCATTGCGCCGGTTCATTCGAAGCAGCGGGATGAGCAGGCCAAAGGCAATGGCCGTAGCGACCGAAATAAATAAGAGGATGCGCGCGATGAGGAGGCTGGTGGATGAAAAAGCGTAGCGGTTGATGATCCAGACCAGGACCACCGTTACCACTAGCGCCGACACCGTGACCAGCGATGTGCCTTTCGATAGCGCCGAGAGCCGCAAGCGGCTTTCCAGGCGCTGAAGGTACGTGTTGAGTTGATCGAGGGGGCTCATGGGAGGCTCCTTTTTTGAGTGGGGCGGACCCCCTGGTCCGCGCGGGTCCCCCTGGACCCGCACTTCACGATCGATCGAAAACACCACCAGGCGGACGAGGGCGTCGGCTGCGGACCAGGGGGTCCGCCCCACGCCCAGCATGCCTGTCTTGGCACACTCATGCGGCCTCTTTTTCTACCGATAAATATCGGCTGGCGATCACTGATTCGATTATGGCGACTATCAAAACCAATAGCAAAGCGTAGCGCCATAGGCTTTGGGGGCGCGGCTGGGACGCGGCTTCGTTGTTCGCATTCGTGGTTTGCGGGCCGCGGCCGGTGTTGCGCCACAGGTCCAGGGTATCTTGCGGGATGGGCGACAGGTCCGATTCCAGACGGTCGGTATGAACGGCAACCATTTCAACTCTGCCGTTAGCCCGGTGGATTTCATAAAATCCTTCCCGATTCACCTGAAAGGATTGCGTGCTGGCCGCTTCCTTCAAATCGAGCGGATGCTTGCCGGCCGGATCGATTACGTCCACCGCCGTGCCTTGATCCTTGGCCGCGCGCAGTTCGATGAATGAGTCAACGGCCACGCTGGTGGACCGTCCCTGCTGGCCTCCCAGATATTGCGCGGTTTCTTCGACGAACGGGACAAACGACGCATGCAGCGGGAAATCGTTGGCGATGTTGTCAAATGTGGACGCGAATACCAGCACTCGTCCTTCGCCCACTCGCTTTTCGAGCAGCAGAGGCACTTGGTTACTCAACCGGGCTATGACGCGCGATTGGCCGGGGTCGACGCGGACAACCTGGTAGAATTGCACGCCGTCCAGCTTGTTGGTTCGCCGCAGGGAGGGATGTTCGGCATCCGCGCTGGACACAATCTGGAATCGATCGCCTTCCCGGCCGGCGTAGCTGGTTCCTTGAATCGCTTCGTTCGAAACGGGCACGTGCGGAAGAGCGGCCGACAAAGGGCCCAGCGCGACCAGCAGAGATCCGCCGCCATTCACATACTCGCGCAGGTTGTTCTCAAGGCCCGGCGGCAAAGAGCTGACATCGGAGAGCACCACGAAGGCGTATTTGGAAAGCGCCTGGTTGGTGGCCTGATCCACCACAAGCGGCTCCAGCACGAAGCCGGCCTCGCTCACGGATTCGAGCGCCGAGCGGTAGTAAAGCTCTCCTGCTTGTTGCTGGCCCGCTGAGTGCAGAAAAAGAACAGGGTGTGGATCGGCGCGCTCCACGGCGAATGGAAAACGGTCGTCCTGAGGCAGCGAGTCCGATGGTTCGATGCGGATCTCGCCTTTGTGGAATCCATAGGGCGATTCGAGCGACAGGAATTCTACGCTGGCACGGCCGCCGGCTGGAATATCCACCGATTTGCTTTCGAGGACGCGGTTGTCCAGCACCAGCGACACGGTCCGTTTCGCGGCTTCGGTTCCGATGCCCGCAACCACGGCTTGCACGCTGACCTTCTTGGGGCCGTAAATCTTGCCTGGCGCGGTGACGCTTTCCACCAGCCAGTTGGGTTCGTGCGCATCCGCCACCGAATGAAAAATCAGATTGGTATCGCCGTTGAGACGCAAATCGGCGAAGGACGGCGGCATGGACGACTTTTGCATGTCGCTCACAAAGTGGACTTCAAGCGGCATGCGGGAGGACTGCGCGATGGTGCGCAGCGTCCGCGCCAGTTCGCCGTAGGAGCTGCGTTCATCAGATGGCTGAATGGATTGGATGGCGGCCTTGAGCTGATCGGGGTCTTCCACCGGCTGCGTGAGCATGTGCACGTGCGAGCCGATCTCGAGAACCTGCCCGCGTTCTCCGGCGTTGAGGTTCGAAACGGCCTGCACAGCTGCCTGTTTCGCGCGGGCCAGGTGATCTCCGTAGCGCATGCTGAAAGAATTGTCCACGGCAATCAACAGCATTTTGCGGGAGCCGGAGCTGGCCGCGGATCGGGTGACGAACGGATTGGCGAACGCCAGGGCCAACAAAAGCAGCAGGGCGACCCGCAGCGAAAGCAGCAAAAGATAGCGCAACCGGCGGTGCTTGATGGAGCTTTGCGTACGCCGCTCGAAGAACATCAGCGAGCTGAACGGATGCGGGGTGCTGCGATACTGGCGCAGCAAGTGAATCCAGAGAGGCAGCCCGATGGCCGCCAATCCCGCGAGAAACCATGGCGCGAGAAACCCCACCTATAGCCTCCCTTTGCGAATCAGAAAATATTCGCGCATGGCGTCGTCCAGCGGCCGGTCCGTGCGGAGCAGGAAATAGTCGATATTATTGGCGCGGGCCTTTTTCTTCAGGGCATCGACATGCGCGTCGATCTTTTGGCCATATTCTTCGCGCGCGTACTCGGGCGAGACGTCAAGGGCGTCCTTGGTTTCCATATCCACCAGCAGTACCGGCTCTTTCAGCGTGGGGCGAATCTCCTCCGGATCGAGGACGTGGAACAGCACCAGATCGTTGCCATGGAAGCGCAAGGGCGCTACGGTCTCGATCACGGTTTCCGGCTGCTGGTAGAAATCGGAGAGCACCACAACAATGCCGCGGCGCCGGTGGAACTGCTGAAAATGGATGAATGGCTTGGCGAAATCGGTACGCGTTCCAAGCTCGGCCTTTTCCACAGCATGCGCCACGCGCATGAATTGGCCCTGCCTTGTGGAAGGCTGTACGTAGTTCCGGACTTCGTCATCAAAAACAATAACGCCCGCGGCATCGCGCTGCTGATTGGCGAGATAGGCGAGCGATACAACCAGGAAACGCGCATAGTCCAGCTTGGTGATGCCGTGCGAAGAATAGCCCATGGATGCGCTGGCATCCAGCATCAAGGTGAGCTGGCTGTTGGTTTCTCCGCGATAGCGTTTCAGGTACGCCCGCTCCGTGCGCGCGTACACGTTCCAATCCACGTGGCGCAGATCGTCGCCGGGCGAGTAGGCGCGGTATTCGGCGAACTCCTGGCTGAATCCGAAATCGGGCGAGCGATGCAATCCGGCCACAAATCCATCCACCACCGTTTTGGCAACCAGGTCGAGGCTCGAAATTTCGGCCAGCAACGCAGGGTTGATGAAGCGGGTTGGAGTGCGGGGGTGCATCTAAAAATGGTTTCTGGTTTCTGGTTGCTGGTTGCTGGTTGTCGGCGCTGTGCGTGGTTGCTGTTTTCTTGCTTCTGCGTAGAAAGCACCGTCTCCCTTACGGTCGCGGTTCGGTAGCGGTGCATCCGTCAAACCAGGAACCAGAAACCAGGAACCAGAAACTTGTTTTTTCACTTCGGCTCCGGTTTCGATTCCAACAACCGCTTGAGAATTGCGTCCGAATCCAGTCTTTCTGATTCGGCGTGGAAATTCAGAAGAATTCGATGACGCAGGATGGGGGCGGCCAGGGCGCGAACATCTTCGTAGGCCACGTGATAGCGGTTGCGCATCAAAGAACGCGCTTTCGCCGCCAAAACTACGAACTGCGCCGCACGGACGCTGGCGCCGAAATTCACGTAGTTCTTCACGAAATCCGGGGCGCTGGGATCGTTGGGACGCGTGGCGCGAACCAGCTCCACCGCGTAGCGCGCCACCGAATCCGCAATCGGAACCATGCGGACTAACTGCTGGAAGTCCAGAATCTCTTCCGGATTGGTCACGGTATTCACCTGCGCGGTAGTTGTTGTGGTAGTGAGATCCACCACCTTCACTTCATCCTCCGCCGACAAATAATCGAGGATGGTGTTGAACAAAAACCGGTCCAGTTGGGCTTCGGGAAGCGGATACGTTCCCTCCAGCTCGATGGGGTTCTGCGTGGCCAGAACAAAAAACGGCGCGTTGATTTTGTATTGATGGCCGCGCACCGTGCAGGAAAGCTCCTGCATGGCTTCGAGCAGCGCCGACTGCGTTTTGGGAGGGGTGCGGTTGATTTCATCCGCCAGCAGGACGTTCGAAAAGATCGGGCCGGGGACAAAAGTCCAGGTGCGATGACCAGTAGTAGTATCTTCCTCGATGATGTCGGTTCCGGTGATGTCGGAGGGCATCAGATCGGGCGTAAACTGGATGCGTTTGAAAACCAGGCCCAGCGTCTGTGCCAGCGTGCGAACCAGCAGAGTTTTGGCCGTTCCGGGCAAGCCGGTGATCAGGCAGTGGCCGCCGACGAAGAGCGAAATCAGCACCTGCTCGATCACTTCTTCCTGACCGACAATCGCTTTGTGGACTTCCCGCACGATGCTATTGCGAACCTCCTGGAAACGGTCAATCCGTTCCTTGAGTTCCGCCGAGCCGGCAATGGTTGTGCTTGGAGTGGACATTTTATTTTGAGATTTCCAACAGTAGTCTTTGCGCCGGCTTGTAGCCCGGAGCGGCTTCAAGAGACATCAGCACCTGATCCCTCGCGTCATTAATCCGGTTGGCCTTGCGCAGTGCGTTGGCCAGTTCGAAATGGGCCCCGGCCTGATCCAGCGGCTGCGAGGCGAGCACGGCCTGGTACTCGCGAATCGCGCCCGTGAGATTATTCTGCTGGAGCCACAGGTCGCCCAATCGCTTGTGCAATTCCGGATCCTCGGGATAAATGTAGTTTAGACGATCCAGCGTGGCCGCGGCCTTTTTGGGCTCACCCGCTTCTTCCTGAAATGTTGCCAGGCGCTTGATCAGCAGCGGGCTGCGGCCGCCCACCTGGCTATACTTCTCCAACTCGTTGCGAGCCGAAGTTTTATCGCCCTTGGCTTCGTACGCGTCCGCCATTAATTCATAGACGCTACCGGGCTCCACGTAGTCCGGATAAAAATCGCGAATAGCGGCACCTTCGCGGATGACGTCGTCGTATTTCTTGGAGCGCTCATCCGCTACTAACACCTTCAACTGTTTTGTCCATTCCTCGAAGTGATCCACGGTATTCTTGGTCTGGTCATCCAGCCACGCTAGAAACTGCTTGTCGAAATCTTCCGGGGACATACCCAGATTGTTGCGGATCGCTTGCGGCGTCGATTCCAGTTTGGCGTAGGAATGAATCATGTCCAGCAGTTTCCCGTAGCCCCACTTTTCGGCGATATAGCTGCAGATCTTGCCGGCTTGAAAATACGAAACCACCACTTGCGCCGGATAGCTGGGGCGAATAAAGCCGCGATCCAGCTCGGCCACGGGCAGAAGCTTCTTGCCGTGAATGGCGGTAATGGCTTCCGGATCCAGCCGATCGCCCCAGTCCGGCGAGGTTGCCGTCTCTTCGTACACCGCCAGGCCTTCGGTGAACCAGCGTGGCACGCGATGATTGGTGGCCTGCAGCACAAACACGTGGCTCATTTCATGCCACATGGTGCTGGCCCAATGAAAAGTCCCTGGCGGGCGTCCGGACGGGACTGTCCATGGCTACCACGGAGCCGAACGTTACGCCCAACGCTCCCAGTCCCGGCATGCCCATGGTGCGTACAGCGAAATCTTCATGGTCCGGATAAACTTCCAGTTGCACCGGCCCTTTCAGCTTCATCTGATATTTCTTTTCGTAAGTGGCGATGCAGCGCTTGAGTTCCGACTCGATGTACGGCCGCAGCAGATCGGCTTCCTTCTTATTGAGCTTGAGAATGGTGTTGCTGGTTTCGAACGTCACGAAATTCTTGTAGCTATCCATCAAGCGCAGCGAGTTGACGGTTTCCGCGTTCTTGTATCCAGCCTCGTAGCACTGCTCCAGTTGTTGCCGGGCCTCTTGCTCCTGGCCCAGGCGCATTAGCTGGATTCCCAATTGCGCGCGCGCTTCCCAAAGGCGTGGATTCAATTCCAGCGCCTGGCGATAGAACTTGATGCCCTCCTGGTAACGGCGATTCAGCACAAAAAAATGACCGGCGGTGGAGTACGCTTCGCCATAAACCGGATTGATTTTGAGAATGCGATCCATCCAGGGCGATTCTTTCTTGTCGTCCAGCCAATCCATAGTGGCGTGGATGGCCATGGCGTCCAGCGATTCCTTGTCTATGGCCAGCGCGTTATCGGCCTCTTTCGCGGCGCGTGCCGGATCGTTGTCTTCGAGCGCCAGAAACGCCAGAAGCTCGCGCGCCTCGGCCATTTTCGGATCGAGTTCCGTGGCGCGGGTCGCAAAATGGACGGCGGCGCTGCTGAAGCCTTCCGCAGCCACTAGCGCCAGGCCCAGGCTCGCGCCTGCGTCGTTTTCCTTAAGCTCCAGAGCTTCCTCGAACAGACCCTTGGCTTCGTCTTTGTTGAATCGCTCTAAAAATAGGCGGCCCCAGCGGACGCGAATGTCGACGCTCTTGGGATGTTGCTTCAATGCCTCGCGGAATTGCTCGTTGGCCTCTTTATATTGTTCCAGGCCCCAGAGTCCCTCGGCGCGAAGGTACGGATCAGGCGAACCAGCCAGGCGGGCGAAACAGGTGCGGGCTTCGGGTAGCTTGCCGTGATGGCGGAGCGCCCGGCAGTCGTCGAGCTTCTGGGCCGCAAGGGGAAGCGCCATGAGGAGAAAAAATACGGTGACAGGATACTCAATTCCCAATTTCCTGGTTCGAGACGCACTGACCAAACGCAACCTGAAATCGGGAAATGAGTATCCTGTCACCGTATTTTTTTTCATTTGTCGAGCTCCGCTTGGGTTTTCGCAAGCTCAAGGAGTAGAGCTTCTAGCTGCTTCTTATACTCATCGGGGGGCGTGGCGGCTTTTTGGTATTTCAGGGTGTCGATCTGCTGCTCCAGCTCTTCGCGATGGGCCAGCAGAGCTTTCTTTTCGGGCGTATTCGCGGCGGCTTGCGTTGTCCCAATGTGCAGCATTGCGATTTGAGACGCTAGCCGGCCTTCGCCGTTCTCCGGTGACGGTTTGCGCGTTCCGTCGGATTGGCCGGTGTCTTCAAGCGTGGGATGTTCGGTGGCCAAGCGCTTCTGGGTGTCGTAGAATTGCGAAGTTTTTTGTTCCGCATAGATGAATGCCTCCAGCGCTGAAACGGTTTCGTTTTTGTCGGTGTCGGCCGCCGGATCGCGCAGCGCCTCCACCCAGTAGCGCGCGAAGATGGTGGCATTCTTTTCCGATCCACTCTTAGTTGCCGTGATGACGGCGCGATTCGGCTTCTCCAGCGCCGCGCGCGATCCGCCGCTCGCGCTGGTCATGTTGACCACAAGTTGGCGCGTGGCCGGAATGCGGTCCAGCAGCGTTGCCAATTCAACGGCTGAAAGATCGGGACCAGGCAGGTTGATTTTGTAATCCACGCCGTCGAAGCTGCCGTGCCCGATCAGCATTAGCACGAATGCGTCGCTGGGCTTCGAGTCTCTCGCGATGCCCGCCAGCACGTTTTGCACTTGGGCTTTGGTGCCCTGTGCGCCGTACAGGGTTTGTACCTTGGCGTCCGGATTGCCGGCGCGGAGCAGTTTGTCCATTTCCTGGGCTTCAGAAGCAAATCGCTGCTCGTATTCCTGTTCACCTCCTAAGCCTGCTACGGTGACGTAGAACGTGGAGGCGTGGAGACTTGGCGCCAGGGCAAAGACCAATAACAAACACCACGCCGTGGGGCGGACCCCCTGGTCCGCGGCCGACGCCCACGTTGGCCTGTTTGGTTGGTAGAGAGGCGGGTCCGGGGGGACCCGCGCGGACCAGGGGGGCCGCCCCACGAACTGAGCCACCTTGCTCATACCACTCCCCATCTGCGGCGCAGTAGCCATTCGGCGCAGCATAGCAGCAGGGCCAGGAAAAATACGATGGGCATGTCCCACAGATCCTTGGTCTCCCGAACCGTGATCCCGGCGTCGGAATAAGAGATGTCGTCGCCCAACTTGTTCGCTTCGCTGGGGCGATAGTAGCGGCCTCCGGTTTCCGATGAGAGCTTCTCCAGCAATTCGCGATTTTGCTCCAGATGGAAATTTTCGGCGACGCCGTTTTCGCGGCGCAGCGTCACCACGTCGCGTCCCAACTCCTGTTGTCCACGGCGCGCGGTGATCTCCGCCACGTAGGAACCTGCGCGCGCAGCATCCCAATCCGCCGTATAAACGCCTTGTTCCGATTGGATCGGGATGCAACTCCACGTTTGAGTGGCGGCATCGGGTTGCAGGATGCGCGCTTCTACTTGCGCGTCGCTGGTGGGCAAATATGTTGTATCCCGCACTTCCGCGTGCAATCGCACCTGGCCGTCATCGAAAAGGATCGGCCGCGGCGTGGACGCCACCACGCGGTTCGGCGTATCGGAAACCAGCCAGCGCAGCAACTGGCGCCAGAAAATCTCGTGGCTCATGTCTTCCACCGGTTGCAGCATCTGCCAGCGCCAATCGCCGCCGGTGGCGAAAACAGCGGTGCGGCCGCGTCCATATTTTTCGGTAATCAACAACGGCAGCTTGTGGCCGGACGCCGTCATTTCCGCCAGCACCAGCGCACCCGGCTTGGGATTGCCGGCTTCCTGAAAATTCATCAGGTACGGCAGTTTCTTCCAGCGGGCGACATTCGAATCCGGATTCTCGTCGATGCGGCAAATCAGGCTGTCGCGGCCGGCGGGGGTCAGTTCCGCGGTGGCCGGATCGCGATGGAAGGTGTTCTTGTGATTCGGCAAGTGAACCGGAAGCAGATCAGCGAACGGCTCTTTATCGTAGCCGCCGTCGGCGAGTGAGGAGCGGCCGCCCAGGAATAGCAATCCCCCGCCCCGGCGATCCACAAACTGCTGGATCATATCCTGCTGGGCAGCGGTGAAATAATTCACCTCCACGCTGCCCAGGATCAATCCCTGAAAGCCGAACAGATCCTCCACCTTGGTCGGAAATCCGGCCTTCAGGAAATCGACGTTGGAATCGGAGGGGAACTGCGCGTAGACCTTGTTCTGGGTGGTCCGCAGGACCCCGTCTACCTCAATGTTCTTGTCGTCCTCAACCGCGCGGCGCAGAAACTTATAATCCCAACGCGGCTCACCCTCCATGTAGAGGATGCGCGGTTTGGCGGCATCGACGTTGAGCACCCGGGTCTGGCGGTTGTTGTTTTGGTTTTCTTCTCCCGGCAGCGGTTCTATCGCGAAATCGAGATTCTTTACCCCCGCGTCGCCGGCGTTGAACAGCACCGCTTCAGTCTGCACGGCGCCGTCACCCTTAAACGTGACATCTCGAGACGCCAGAACTTTGCCGCCGCTTTCTCGAACCACCAAATGTCCTTTTCCTCCTCCGAATCCCCGCTGGTGGAACGTGACCTCCGCTTTCAGACGCGATTTTGCGAGCGACCGCGATGGAAGCTGGACGTCGGAAACCTCCACATCCCGCGCCATCTGCTCGCGCCCGAATCCCACCGTGTGGATAGGAATCCGCTGGCGTTTGATTTCCGAGATGGTTTCCAGATCGACGCCGCCGGTGTTATCGGAGCCGTCGCTCAAAAGAACCACCGCGCCGATGGGCAGCGTGGCGGAATCCGCCAGCACTTCTTTAAGGTTCTCTCCGATATGTGTTGCTGGGGCCGAGGCGTTCAACTGGTCCAGTTTTTCGATCCTTTCCACATGCTCGCCCAGCCGGTAAAGTCGAACTTGAAATTTGGACCTTAAACTATTCATAAGACCGCTATTGAGCGTCTTGAGAACCTGATCTTTGCGAGAACGGCCGTCTTCCTGAGTGGCCATGCTGCGGCTATCGTCAATCACCACCGCGACGATGTTTTGCTGCGGACGAAGAGTGGCAATGCTGACCGCCGGCTGCCAAAGCAGGAAAATCAGGAGGCAAACCAGTCCCGTTTCCAGCAGCCAAACCACCGCGGTCCGAATTCCCCGCATGGAAGGAGCAATGGCGCTTCGCCGGCTCCAGATTACCCAGGCGAGTCCTGCCGCAGCGGCAAATATCGCCAGAATCAGCAGCCAGAGGGGCCATTGAGCCAGCAGCACAAACGTTCCTTTAGCGAAGACAGTGCGCGGATATTTGAAAAGGAACTCGAACATCGGATGGTGGACTCTTTCCGGCTCCTCAGTAGCTCACTGCATTAGATGACGTAGCGCAAGCGGTCCGGTAACGCATCACGAGAGCCAGAACTTGGCTTAAGAATAACATGCCGCTATTCATTGGTGTCTTTCAAGCGGCAGCGGGTTACAAGAAAAACGGTTGCTGGTTTCTGGTTCCTGGTTTCTGGTTAGCGGTGACCCGTGCGAACCAGAAACCAGAAACCAGAAACGTTTTTGCCCCTCCCTGCTCCATACCGCCATTGAACTGGAAAAGGCCGCCGTTGACCACGGAACTGATGCAATCCCGCGATGAGTATGATTCAATAGGAAATAACCCTAGGACCGATGCCCAACGCGGGATTCAAATTTCGACGAGACATCCGGGCCCTGAACCGGCGCACCCGGGAACTGCGAATGATCCTCAAGGGAGTGGCTTCAACGGACCATCCCGTGATGGCTCATATCATTCCCATCCGCCGCTGCAATCTGGCTTGCACGTACTGTAACGAATATGATGACGTGTCGAAGCCGGTAGCCGTGGACGTGATGCTGGAGCGGCTGGATCAGCTGGCCGCGCTAGGAACCACCATCGTGACTTTCAGCGGCGGCGAGCCTTTGCTGCACCCGGAATTGGACCGGCTGATTTCGCACGTCCGCAATCGCGGCATCATTGCCGGAATGATCACCAACGGCTACCTGCTGACCGCGCAGCGCGTGCAGCAATTGAACGACGCCGGCCTGGACCACATGCAGATCAGCATCGACAACGTGATGCCGGACGACGTATCGAAGAAGAGCCTGAAAGTTCTGGACAAAAAGCTGCAGATCCTGGCCGAGCATGCGCTCTTTCACGTAAACATCAATTCCGTGCTGGGCGGCGGTATCCACAATCCGGATGACGCGCTGGTGGTGGGCAAGCGCGCCTTGGAACTGGGATTTACATCCACGGTCGGGATCATTCACGATGGCGGCGGGCAGCTGAAGCCCATCGGCGAGCGCGAGCGCGCGGTATTCCTGGCGATGAAGCAGTTCGAGAAAAAGAATTTCTCGCAGATCAACTATTTCCAGAACAACATCGCCCACGGCAAGCCCAGCACCTGGCGCTGCCGCGCGGGGGCGCGTTATCTGTATATTTGCGAGGACGGCCTGGTGCACTATTGTTCGCAGCAACGCGGTTTTCCCGCCAAGCCTTTGGCTGAATACACCGTAGCCGACATCCGCCGCGAGTACGTGACCCAAAAGGACTGCGCGCCCTTCTGCACCGTGTCCTGCGTCCACCAGATTTCCTACATGGATTTCTGGCGCGACCCGCAGACCATCCCCAGCACAGCGCCGGTAGAGGGTTCGACGCCGCTGGTGCAGATTCAATCCAACGGCCGGTAATTTCTTAGCTCACCGGGAGCAGCACAGAATTGCTGGATGCTCCGGAGACTTCTAACGTCACCGCTTGATTACCGGCTTTGAGGTTCGCGGGAACTTCGGCATTCACCTGGTAGAGTCCCACGAATCCTGGCGCCAGGCCGCTGAAGCCGACTATTGCCTTTGAGCCACCCATCATTACCGTTGGCGTGTTCATGGTGACTTCGCCGTTGCCGGCCGCGCCATCCCCCGGCGGCGACATCACCGCGCCCAGGCCAGTGCAGTAAATCAGTACCGTCTCGCCCGGCTTCGCTGGATTCGCCGTGTTAGCTGTTTGTAAATTGGCGTGCAGGATAGCGCCGAACGTGTTGGCTCCAACGCTGTAATTGAATATGCCCGGCTGCGCCGTCAGCACCGGCACGGTTAAGGAAGCACCGGTGGTGTCGCCAATCGCCACAGCGATGGTCGCGGTCGGTCCGCTGGCCACTTCCCAGGGAACCTGGAAATTAATTTGCTGCTGGCCGTTGACGTTGTCCACCGCGAACAACGCCGCGGAGTGATTGTTGACCATCACGCCATCGGTCAGGAACAAGGCCGGCAGCGGTAGACCGGATGTTACGTTGATTCCGGTATTCGTGGTCAGGTTGGTACCGAACAAAGTGGCCATTTCGCCCGGAACCACTCCACCGTTTTTAAAACTTGCGCCATTCGCGACAGCGGTGACAGCCGGTGGAATCGGCCCGGGATTAAGCAGAAATCCGGTCTGCACTCCGTTGTGGAAGCCGGTGCCGACAATTTGTCCGGCATCGTTGAGGGCATACGCGTAATCGAATTCCCAGCCGGAACTGTTGTTTATGCAGGAACAGGAATTCAAGTTGTATTTCGTGTTGTTGGTCCACAGGATGGCGTTCGCGGATCCTTGCTTAATGGTCAGAACTACGGGCTCGGGATACAAACTTCCCGGCGCGGAATATGGCTGATCACTACCGACGATCCAGCCGGCGTTGTTGATACCTACCGGATACCACCCGGTACCGAGACTGGTGCTGGCTCCGGTCTGGCTGAACAGCACGGACTGATCTACCAGGAATCCCACCCCTTGCCCGGAGTTGTTGACGCCAGCGATCATCCCGCCAGTCCCGAATGTGGCGAGTTGCCCGTTGTTCCAGAGTGCGGGCTCGTACGAATGCTGGTGGAAATACCACACGAAACCAGCGATGAATTGGCCGTTGCCGCTGATACCCATCGCCCTGGTCATGCAAAAATTAGGGTTACTGTAGATGGAAACGCCGCGAACGGGCTTCAGCGCCGGACAATCGCTCGGGAGCGGCAGCGCCGTCAAGGAACCTGCCGCCCATGTGCCAGCCTGCAGGAAAGGACCGCCGTCACCCGCGAAGTCCCCTGCTCCGGGTCGCTGGCCACCTCCACCACTCCCGCATCACTAATGCCGGTGGGAACGGAAACGTCCGGGGAACATGCGGCACAGACGTTGTCAATAGCCAGATTACCCGGCGTGTTGTAGGTTCCATTCAGATAGAAGAATGGCGCGTAGGGAAGGAACCCGTTGCCGAAGCTGGGGGTTGCCCCAAAACCCCCACAATTTGTCCCGATGCGTTGATGCCAATAGGAATGGTGGGTCCTTCGACAACCATCGCCGTCTGAACGCCGTTGGCGTAGATCCAGCCTTGAGCCTCTCCAGTGGTCTGGCCGCGAGCATATAGCCGGCGCTAGCGCTATATCCAACCACGGTTCCACTACTGCTAATTGCAGTAGCCTGACTAATCGCCTTCCCCGGCAGGGTGCCGAGATCGGTTACGGTGAAATGCGGCGGCGGGGCCTGAGCCTGCAAAATGCACGCCACTGCTAAAAATGTCATAAGGAACCGCATAACTCCTCCTTCTACACTTAGAGGCGCAAACGGCGGTGAAAATGCCTCACCGAACAAACGGGATGTAGGCGGAAACGCTTCGCTGGTATTGGTCGAACTGCTCTCCGAATCGCGCGGCCAGTAGACCATCTTCGATCCGCACCCGGATCTCGGTTCCAATCAGCGCGGGTATCGTGGCAATCAATATGAGATACAGCGGCAGCAGAATAAATCCGGTGCCCCACAGCATACAGAGCACGGAAGTATAGATGGGATGTCGAACCATGCGGTACGGTCCCGCAGTGATCAGTTCATGTTCGGCGTTGAGGCCGGCATCCACGCGCCACTGCTTCCCTAGCACGCGCGTCGCGGTCCAGGAAAGCACGTCGGCTACAGCCAGGAAAACAATCGCCAGCGCCAAACGCCAAGCCGGGAGGGAGGTCTGCCAGAACTGGTATTGCCAGAGCGCCGCGAATGAAATTGCCACCAGCAAAATGCCCCAGCGGGCGCGGCGGTCCACTTGCTGCGCTCGCGGCGCGCGGCGCCTCGATAAGACAAACGGCAACATCCAAACAATCCACGCCGCCGCGATGATGCCGTACGCGAACGGTGGCATCGGGATTATGCCAAGGCTTGGTCCAGGTCGGCGATGATGTCGTCCACGGCTTCGATGCCCACGCACAGGCGCACCAGCCCATCGTGGATGCCCATGCGTTCACGCTGCCTGGGCGCGACGTCGCGATGCGATGCGATCACCGGATAAAGTATCAGGCTATGCACATCACCGAGCGATGTGGCCCGCACCACTAGCTTCAGACGGTCCATGAATTGGAACATTTCCGGCTTACCCGCATCCTTCAGCTCGAACGTAACAATGGCGCCATAGAGGCCATCAGGCAACAGACGACGGATCACGGCCGCGTCCGGGTGAGCCGGATCCGCCAGGTAGTGCACCTTCGAGACGCGCGGGTGGGAGGCCAGCCAGGATGCCACGCGGCAGGCGTTGGAGCAGTGGCGTTCCATGCGCAGCGCGAAAGTCTTGATGCCGCGCATGGTGAGATAACTTTCGAACGGACCCAGCATGGGCCCGATGGTGCGGCAAAGACTGCGGGTGATGGCGTGGTGTTCCTGATCGGAAACGATGACGCCGCCCATGACGTCGCCGTGGCCGGCCAGGAATTTCGTGACGCTATGCACGGACATGTGCGCGCCGTGTTCGAGCGGACGGACCAGCAGCGGAGTGGCGAATGTATTATCCACCAGCAGCGCGGCTCCGGCGGCGCGCGCCAGCTCCGCAATGCGATCCATATCGCCGACTCGCAGCAGTGGGTTCGAAATGGTTTCCATCAATACGCAGCCGGGTTGATGATCGTTGATTTTGGCGCGGACCTTATCCAGATCGCAAATATCCACGAAATTTATTTCGATTCCCAGCGGCTCCAGCACCTTGTTGAGCAGGCTGGTGGTGGCGCCATAGAGCGCGCTGGCCGCAACAATTGACTTGCGCCGGTCATTGAGCGCGGCGAGCAAAGCAATGTGCAGAGCCGTCATACCGGATGAGCACGCCAGCGCGCCGTGGCCGTTTTCGAGCGAAGCCATCAACTCTTCGAGCGCCGCATTGGTGGGATTGTCGTAGCGGGAATAGCAATAGCCTTCTTCTTCCCGGCCCAGCACCCGGTCAAGCTGCGCGGTGCTCTCGTAGATGTAACTGGCGGCGGTATAGATCGGGGTGGTGACCGGGATGAAAGCTCCAGGCTTTGCCGGATCGGCCTTACGATCGCCGGCATGGATGGCTTTGGTTTCGATTTTCATGTTTTTCTCTTCCAACGGGTGCCTTCTTTGGTGTCTTCGAGAATAACGCCCGCTTCCAGCAACTGAGCGCGTAGCCGGTCGGACTGCGTGAAATCCCGGTTCTGCTTGGCAGCCGCGCGCTCTGCGATCAACCCTTCCACTTCTGAATCCGAGATGCCGGTTTCTTTGCGGGACGGGCGCAGCACGTCGAAGATGGAGTCGAATTCGTCCAGGAACTCCAGCGCCGCCGTCACGTTGCCCGCCGGAAACTCGTCCGAATCCATGGCGGTGTTAAGATCGCGAACGAATTCGAACAGCGCGGCCAACGCTTCCGCGGTATTCAGATCGTCGTCCAGGCTCTCTTCGAACCGGCGCTTGGCCGCGCGCGTGCGTTCGGCAATCTGTTCGTTCTCGCCATCGGGATATTTATCCGTTTCCAGGCGCAGCTTGAAATTCCTCAACCGTTCGATGGTAGTGGCGGCGGCTTTCAATCCGTCGAACGTAAAGTTGAGCTTTTTGCGGTAAGGAACGGACGCCAGCAGGTAGCGCACCGATTCCGGCGAGTAGCCCATGGCCAGCAAGTCGCGCAAAGTATAAAAATTACCGGCGGACTTGGACATTTTCTGCGCTTCGACGTTCAGAAATTCCGAATGGAGCCAGAAGCGCGAGAACGGTTTTTGGGTAATCGCTTCCGATTGCGCGATTTCATTCTCGTGATGCGGAAAAATCAGATCGACGCCGCCGGCATGGATGTCCAGGGTCTCGCCCAGATATTTCATGGCCATCACGGAGCACTCGATATGCCAGCCGGGGCGGCCGGGGCCGATGGCGCTGTCCCAGAACGGTTCCTCATTCTTGGGAGCTTTCCACAGGACGAAATCACGGGCGTCCGCTTTGTCGTACTCGTCGGTATCCACGCGGGCGCCGGCGCGGATGCCGCTGAAATCGTTGTGCGAGAGCTTGCCGTAATCTGGAAACTTCGATATCCGGTAATAAACCGAGCCGTCGCTGCGATAGGTGAAGCCGCGCTGATCGAGTTCCTCAATGGCGTGGACCATTTCATTGATATGGTCGGTGGCCTTCACCATTCGCTCGGGCCGCTCCAGGCGCAGCGCCGCGCTGTCTTCGAGAAAAGCCTGCGTGTACTTTTCAGTGTATTCAGGAAGCGATTTGTGCTCGGCTGCGGCGTTGCGAATGATCTTATCCTCCACGTCGGTAATATTCATCACGTGGTCCAGTTTGTAGCCGCGCGCCCGCAGCCAGCGGCGCAGGATGTCCTGGAAAGTGAAGGTGCGGAAATTCCCAATGTGCACGAAGTTATAAACCGTCGGTCCGCAGGTATACATGCGGACGGTGTTGTCGTGCAGGGGAGCGAACGGCTCCACTTGTTGGGTTAGGGTGTTGTAGAAACGAAGAGCCATCGAAGGGTTAAGCCTTTATGTTAACGCAGCGCGGGTTCAATCAGTCCAGGTCTAACGCTGCTTTCAGGCCGGCTTCGATGCCACGCGAAAGATCGGGCGAAAGAATTCCGATCCGTTTGCTGAGCTTGGCTCGGTCAAGAGTAGTCACTTGATGGCACACAGCAACGCTTGCCCTGGGCAAGCCGGCTGCCCCACCGGGTATTTGCACGACAGTTGGTCCACGCCTAGCCTGTGAGGCGGACGTCGAAATTGGAACGACGATCACCGACCGCCAATCGGGAGCAAGATTAAACGCATCATGGGAAACAAGTATGACTGGCCGGCGGCCAGTTTGTTCCGACCCGGAACGGGGAGCAAGATCGGCCCAGTAGACCTCGCCACGTCTCATCGCGCTCACTGATGGGGCTTCATCAGTTGCTCAACGGCCGCTGACTCCAACAAAGGATCCAGGTCGAACTCAGTTCCTGCCGCTTCGGCGGCGTAGTCGGCAATGGCCTTATGCCGAAGCGCTTTTTTCCTGGCTCGCAACCAGACGGCGATCGCTTCCCGCGCGATTGTGGTGGCGGGCCGGCGTGCGCGTACCGCCTCCGCGCGCAGTTCCGCATAGGTGCGTTCCGGGAGCGGCAGGTGAAAGTTCTTCATGGGTACATTCAGCCGTCTTAATTGTGCCATAAAATCGTGGCATGTAGGAGTGCGAGCGTGCCCGGATGACGGGCGTTGTGTTACGTTTATCCTCAACCATGACAAAAATAAAATTCCTGACATTTCTCGCTCTGGCTGCTTCAGCCTTTGCGCAAACCACCATCAAAGACGCCCTGGTGAAACATTGGAAAGTCTCCACCGATTTCACCATCGCCGTAGCCAAGCTGATGCCGGCCGCGGATTACGGATTCAAGCCGGTTCCGGCGGAGTTGAGTTTCGGCCAGGTTGTGGTCCAGGTGGCCGGCGCGAATCTCAACGCCTGCTCCATTGCGAGTGGGACCAAGCGTCCGGAGATTCCAGAGAAAGTGATGCAGGCCGTGCGCGGAAAAGCCGAGATCGATAAGGACACAGCCATGCAGTTCCTCACCGATTCCTTCGATTTCTGCAACCAGGCCGTAGCAGGAATGACGCCGGAGAAACTGGATGCCGTGGTGGGGCCCGAGAACCGCAAGATGACGGGCTTCGAGTGGTTGTGGGCGTACTTCACGCATACCGCGCATCACCGCGGACAGTTGGAAGTGTACCTGCGCTTGAAAGGTATCCAGCCGCCGTCTTACGCTTTTTAGCACGAATGCAAATCAATTTCTCCAGCAAGCTCGCCGTCGTCACCGGCGGCGCCAATGGTATTGGACTGGCCATTGCGAAGGAGTTGGCCGCTAGCGGGGCGAAAACATATATCTTCGATCTCGAGCGGGAGCGTCCCACGCAAGTCGCTCCGGCGTTTGGCGCTCACGGAGTGATCGTGGATTGTTCCGATCGCGATCAACTCGAACACGCCTTCAGTTCCTTGCCTTCGCCGCCCGATGTCGTGATGGCCAACGCCGGGATGGTGCTTGAAAGCGAGTTCCTTTCGTTAGACGCGAGTGACTGGGACCGTACCATCGCCCTGAATCTCACGGGAGCTTTCCACACGTTGCAGCTTGCCGCCCGCGCCATGAAGACGCAACGCCGGGGAGCGATTGTATTGACGGCGTCCACTAACAGCTTTGATGGCGAACAGCGTCTCACCGCCTATAACGCCAGCAAAGCCGGCTTGCTGGGGTTGCTGCACACCGCTGCCAATGAAATGGGCCCTTATGGCATCCGCGTGAACGCCGTTTGTCCGGGATTGATCCGCACTCGGCTGACGAAACCTTCTTTCGACAATCCTGTTGTGATTCGGGACTATTTCCGGCATATCGCGCTCGGCAGGGGCGGCGAACCTGATGAAGTGGCCCAGGCCGCGGTGTTTCTGGCTTCTGATCTCGCTTCCTATATCACCGGCGCGGCATTATTCGTGGATGGCGGACAGATGGCCGCAAAGTTCGGGACGTGGAGCGAAGATACAGCAGAGTTTTCCGACGGAAAATGGAAGTTATGTTGAAAACCGCAGAACCTGTGAAAAAATCGGTTCGCAGGCGACAGCGCCTGCGCCACTTGTGGGGCAGACGCTTCCGTCTGCCAACCCCGCGTGCTTCCCGATTTTTTCACAGCTTCTTACTCTTACGGTCGCGGTTCGGAAACACGTTCGCGTTGATTCTTCTTCTGCCATTCATCGCAACCGCCCAAAATATCGTAGTGGACGCCGCTGAATCCCACGCCGTAAATTCGTTCAGCCCCATGCGCGCGCTGGGTGGGGCGATCGACCGGTTGCGCGGCGGAGCCACCAAAGAGGCCAACGTCAAAAATACCGAGCGGCTTCTGACGGACCCCGTTTTGAAAGAAATGCTGGGCGCCGGATGGCAAACCGTGACTTATCGACAGAACACGGAATTGATGATCGAAGCCTGGCACTGGAACGAGCGGGGCACCTGGAGCAACGCGGCGAAACAGGAGGGTTATTTCACCGGCAGCGCCGATTTGGGCGAGCCAATTCGCCATTCCTGGGCCTATCCGCTGCCCCATCGCGGCGCCACCGAAGGCGATGGCAACGGTTGGTCCCGTCTGACCGATGGCGATCTCGAAATCCTACTGGAAGAGCAATCCCTACCTGACGAAGGCATTCACGGGAGAAGACGACGCGCTGCATCCGCAATGGGTGATGATTGACCTGGGCGCGAAGGTTGACGTCAATGCCATCAGGATCGCCTGGGCCGATCCATACGCTAAGAAATACTACATCCAATTTTGGACCGGCGAGCAGGAGCCGTTTTATGAGGGCATTAACAAGGGCGCGTGGCAGACGTTTCCCATGGGCGCCATCGCGGATGGCCAGGGCGGAACGCCCACCTTGAAATTGGTGAGCTGGAAGATCCCGGTGCGATACCTGCGCATCTGGATGACGGAATCGTCCAACACCTGCGACACGCATGGCCCTGAAGACCAGCGGAACTGCGTGGGCTACGCCATCAACGAACTCTATATCGGCACCGTATCGGCCGACGGCCAGTTTACGGACATCGTCAAACACCTGCCCAGCCGCAAGCAAACCATCACCTGGCCGTCGTCGGTGGATCCGTGGCATGCCGCTTCCGACCTGGATTATGGACGTGGCGACCAGATCGGGTTCGATTTCTTTTTCAATTGCGGCGTCACGCGCGGCCTGCCCGCCATGATCCCCATCGCGATTCTCTACGCCATCCCGGAGGATGCAGCCAACGAAATCGCGTATCTCTACAAACGGAAGTATCCGATTTCCTGGATCGAAATGGGCGAGGAGGCGGACGGCCAGCGCGTGCTTCCGGAAGATTACGCGACACTGTACATTCAGTTCGCCAAGGCCATCCATAAACTGGTGCCCAGTGCCCCGTTGGGTGGGCCCGCTTTTGAGGGAACGTCCGGCGATGTCGATTCCTGGACGGACGCCAACGGAAGAGTGTCTTTCCTCGGCCGGTTCGTGGATTATCTTAAGCAGCGCGGGCATCTGCAGGATTTTACGTTTTTCTCTTTTGAGCATTATCCATGCATGGGCAACAAAGCGTGCGTCAACTGGAATTCGTTGTACTGGGAGCCGGCCTTCGTCAACCACGTGGTGCAAGCGTGGAAAGATAATGGACTGCCTCCGAACGTGCCGTTTTTCATGACCGAGGGTAACGATCTCGACGAAGGCAGCCCGGGCACAGTGAAGACCGGGCTGTGGCTGGCCGATTATGTGGGTTCCATGCTGACGGCGGGCGCTTCCGGCACTTTCTATTTTCACTACATCACCACCATTGGTGAAGGCGGCCGAGGCGGATTCCTGGCGATGGATGACAAAGGGCACGTCACAAACTATCCGCCGCAATATCTCGCTGCGCAAGTGATCTCGAAGGAGTGGGTGCAGCCGGTGGATGCCATTCATAAGCTCTTCAAGGTCTCGAGCGACGTGAAGGATAAAGACGGAAACATACTTGTAACGGCGTATGCCTTGGAGCGGCCGGACGGGCAATGGTCGGTGATGCTGGTGAACAAGGATCACGATAACGATCATTCGGTGAAAGTTTCGTTCAGTCCGAACCGCTTTTTTGAGGGACCTGTGGCGCGCGTGGTTTTTGGACCTGCTGAATACGTTTGGCACCCCGATCCCGGCCCTGCGGCGGGTACCGGACGCCACCGAGGCCGCAGCGGTCACGCGGATCCGGACGGGCCGCCATCCAAATCGACAGTTACGGCCAGTGGCGCGGACACCATATATCAGCTTCCCAAGTCGTCAATCGTCGTGCTTTGCGGCAAGCTCGGCAATTAAGCGGTTTCAATAATCAGGTAGCGCCAGGTGGTCGACAAGATCAGGGCCGGCAGCGAGATCCGCAATCCAGGGGACGCTCATGAGGTTCAGGATCTGATTGCGCGCGAAGAGCGCCATTTTAGATTTCGGTGCGAACAAGCCGGCGAAGCGCAGGGCGGCTTTTTGCTTGGCCCGCACGAAGGGCCCGAAAAGTTCCTGGTATCGCGCGAACGCTTTCCGGTAATCACCGGCGGCCCGGTGCAGTTCCCCGGCCAATATATAGGCCGCCACCATGGCCAGCGCAGAACCTTGCCCGGCGAGCAGTGAAACGCAGGATGCCGCGTCGCCGGCGAGTGTCACCCGTCCGTTCGACCACGATGCCGGCATGCATATCTGGCTTACCCGGTCGAAATAAAGCTCGCGGCTGGAATCCAGCGCGTCGAGAATTTGGGGACACTCCCAACCACTGTTTTCGAAATGCCTCCGCAAAAGAGCCTTTTGCGCCTGCAGGTCATCGGCGATGACTGCTTCGCCGGCGGCGAAGGTCAGCAAAAGCATGGTTTGGTCGCAACGCATCGCGAACCGCGCCACCTGTTGCCCAACTTGTGTGTACATCACGTAGACAAGCTCGTCTCTGGGCCTGTAGCCCTCTACCGCGAAGGCTGCCGCCTGGTAGCCCAGATACTTTTCGAAGGCCTCCGGCGCCCCAAAGACCAGGTCTCGAACTCGTGAGTGAAGTCCGTCGGCGCCCACCACCAAGTCGAATTCACGCTCGGCTCCGCTTTCGAAAGTTACCTGCACGGCTCTGTCCGTCTGCGCCACGCAGGCCACGCTGTCGCCAAAAATTGTTTCCACTCCGCTTTCGATCTTGCCGAAGATGATTGCCGCCAGGTCTCCTCGCGGCAGGCTGACATAACGGCCTCCGGTCAACCTACCGAAAACGCTGGCCGGGAATCCCGCAACGGTTTTCCCGCTTCGATTCACAACTCTGACTTCTTGAACTATGTATCCTTGGCGGCTGATTTCAGGCAACAGCCCCATGCGATCCGCGATGTCGAAACCCGCCCCCCAGAAGTCGATAATGTAACCTCCGGTTCGTAACTTCGGCGCCTTTTCAACAATGGTGGGCTGGAACCCGTATTGTGTCAGCCAGTATGCGAGAGTGGGGCCCGCAATTCCGGCACCCGAAATCAGAATTCTCATGACGCCGGCCAGGGTGCTCTACTGATGGGACGCGCGGAATTTACGGCTGTTTCTATTCCCGCGTCCAGTATTTCTGAAACCCGATGTAATCCGCGGTCATGTTCGCCAGAATGGTTCGCCTCAACTCCAGGAAATCGATGTCGCCTTGGCGCTCATACAGGATCTTCCCACCCGGCGCTATCAACACCGTATACGGCACGCCGGTTTTCCATTTGGGATCGAACGCCGCTTGCATGGCGTAGGTGTCGTCCGATCCAAACAGCAAATTCCGGCTGGAAGCGTGTTGCTTCTCCAGCATTTTGAGCACCCCCGCCTGCTCATCGGGCATGTTGGTGGAGACCGTCACTACATCGAAGTCACGCACGCGGTACATGCGGTACGTGGTTTCGACATCTGGCATTTCGTGAACGCACGGGCCGCACCAGGTTGCCCAGAAACTGACCAGCGTCAGCTTGCCGCTGTCGTTCGCACGCAACTTTCGCAGATCGTCGGCCGTTGCCAGTTGCAGCCGCACCGGCTCGGCATCTATCTTTTTCTGATCGGCTAAGCGAGCCTCGATTTTTTCTTTCCACTTGGTGGAGCAGCCAAAAACGCCGGTTTCGGCCACCGGAACGGGCTTGCCCGCCAGCAGCGCATCCACCGCGTTGCGTGCGTCTTCCGATTTGACCAGCTCCACGCGATAGCTATTGTCGAAGCGCCCCTGGTAGCGCAGCTTGCGGTCCTTATCGAACACGAAGACATGCGGCGTGGCTTGCGGACCAAGCGCGCGGGCTACACTTTGCGTCTCGCCATCGTAGAGATAGGGATAGCGCAGGTGTTTATATTGCACCCGGATTTTCATTTCGTCCAGGCTGTCCGAGGTATCGGCCGAATCCAGCTCGTCTACCCGGATGGCCTGTGGATCATTGGGCTGAATCACCACCACCGCTACGCCTTTGGGACCGTAGTCATCGGCCAGTTTCTGCACCCGTTGCTCGTAGGCCGAAGCAATCGGGCAATGGTTGCACAGGAACACGATCACCAGTACCGGGCTGGCCGCGTAATCGCTGAGCTTATGAATCTTGCCGTCCACTCCGGGAAGCGCAAAGTCGGGCGCAGGCGATCCAATGGCCGCAATGGGATGCGCAGGCTGCGCCAGCGCGCAAACAGCAACAGCCAGGCAGCTTGCCAAAAATGTCGTAATTCGGGTGATCATGCCAGTTTCCGCGCAAACTCCACTTCTTGCGCTACGTCCCGGTCGACGTTGCCTTCCTTCTCGTACTCGATGGCGCTCAACCCGCGATAAGAAACTTTGTGAAGTTCTTCCATCACGGCTGGAATCTTGGCGATGCCTTGGCCCAGCAAAACATTGTCTTCGCCGCCGGAGGCTCGGACATCTTTCAAATGCACCATTTTGAGATACGGCGCCAGTTTCCGGACAGCGTCCACGGTATCGTAGCCACAGCTTGCGATGTGCCCGACGTCCAATGTCGAGCCCATGGTTTTCGATCGTCCGGCCAGCGCTTTCAGTACGTCGTCAGGGCTTTCATACGCGAATTTCTGCTTGAAGTAGTGGTTGTGAATTCCGAATGTAAGGCCCTCTTTCGAAAGACGTTCATCGATCTTTGCCACCATGTCTCCGGTGGCGTCCCCTGAAATATTCCGCGAGCCTAACAATCGCGCAAAACGAACCGCATAGTCCAGATCCTGATCGTTCTTGATGGTGGCCGAGTAGTAGGAAACGCAGTGAATCCCGGCCTGGTCAAACTTGGTTTTGGCATTCCGGCACATTTCATCTGTTGGCGGCTTCATCAACATGAACTCGCCGCGCGACATTTCAATCTCGGTGATCTTGAGCGCGGTCAGTCTCTGGATCATGTCGTCGAGAGAATAACTGTGGTAGGTGTAGGTGCCGATCCCGATCTTCAGCCGCGTTGCGGCCAGGGTGGTTCCCACGGCGATTCCCGCCGCTACCGTTTGGGTGAATGTTCTACGTGTCAGCATGTTTTGCTATGGCGCCGGGCGTGGAGTGACGTCGGCATCCACTAAACCCATGACCCATTTGATGGCTTCCACGTACATGGTTTGCATTTCGGGCTTATCCCAATTTTCCACCGGATGCCCAAGCGTGGAGTAGTACACGCGGCCCTTGCCATACATCTTGGCCCACGTCACCGCGAAATCCCGATCCTTACGATGGACTCTGGGATTGTTGAGATCCAGCTTGCTCGAATCCAGCCGCATCAACACCCGCACCTTGTCACGCGAGAAATTCCGGATCTGGTAGATCTCATCCCTGAACACAAACGACGGCGGCCACTGCCGCATGCCTGGGAACGCCGGATCTTCCACTATGATGGGCGCGTCGAAGGTGCCCCAGGGATGCTCGTCGAAATAGCCGCCCAGCATTTCGCCATACTCCGGCCAATCTGTGAACGTGATGGCGGCGCTGTGGATACCGATGAAACCCTTCCCGTCGTCATGGATGAACGATAGAAAATCAGCCTTCTTCTGATCGTCCATTTCGAGCGTTCCGCCGGTGTAGAAAAGCACGGCGTCGAAATCGTTCAGGTTCTTGGCGTTGTATTCCAGCTTTTTCTTGGTGAGAGCTTCGGTGTCGGTGCGGATGGTGGTGTCCCACAGACCAGATTCCCGGCCCAGGCGCTCGATGGTGGCGAGGGCGTGCGAAACGGATTCATGCCGGTATCCTTTTTCTTCGCCGATCGCGAGCAAGTGCTTTTTCGGCGCGGACGTGGCCAGATTGGGGATCACCGCGATCCAAAGGGCTGCGGCACAAAATTGTTTCCTCAAGTTTCTATCTTACAATTGTTACCTCGCGTCCGGGCATTTGAGAAAGTTCCTTGGGAAGTGTTACCGAACCGCGACCGTGAGGGAGTCGGTGCCTCATGGGTGATGAAGACGCGTGTGAAAAATCGGTTGGCAGGCGGAAGCGCCTGCCCCACTCAAAACCTAAGGAACCAGGCGATAACTCTTCATGAGATTGAGCAACTGGGTCAGATCGATGGGCTTCACCAGGTAGGCATCGCACAGCTCCTTGAAACACCGGCTCACTTCCTTGACGTCCTCCACCGCCGTGGCCATGACGATCTTCACGCCGGAGCTGGAAAGAATCCCGCGCGATTCTTCCATGGCGCGCACGTGCCGAACAGCCTCGCGGCCATCCATTTCGGGCATCATAATATCCATGCAGATCAGATCGTATTTCTGCCCTTGCTCCATCGCGGCGCGAAAAGCCTCCACTGCTTCCCTGCCGTTCACCGCGACATGGCATTCGCCATAGCGGGAAAGGAAAGTCTGCAGCACCAGGCGGCTGACGAAATCGTCTTCCACCAGCAGCATCCGCACTGTCCGGGGGCCTGCCGGGACCCGTGGAGAGGCGCTATCGCCGCTAATTGCCGTGGGGGCCTGGTGGTCCGCCATTAACCCGCCGAGCGCCGCCTGGATATCGGAGATGTCGGTGTGGTTGCTCCGGGCCGCATTCTCCACCAGCTCCCGCAGCCGGTCCGTGCCCTCCAGCAGAACGCGCACCCGTTCCGGCGTGGGAATCACTTTGCGGGAGCGGATCAGACCCAGCACGTCTTCCAACTGGTGGGCCAGAGCGCGGATCTTCGCCAGCTCAAAATAACCGGCCCCTCCTTTGATGGAATGAGCGGCGCGAAAGATGTGATTTACGAGCTCTTCATCGATGGCTCCGCCGCCCTTTTCGATCACCAGAAGGTCGGCTTCGATGTCGCTCAAATGCTCCGAGCACTCGGCCAGATAATCTTTCGCCAGTTCGTCATCCAGATCGATCATGATTCGTTCTCCTGATGCGGCTCTACCCATCCGGTCCGCTCTAGCGTGTCTTTGAATCGTTCGAATTCCTGAAATGCGCGGGGAAGCAGCTCGCCGCAAGGCGCCAGTTCGCCGGCCGCGGTGGTTCGTTCCATCGCCAGTGCGATGGCGTGCAGGCCTTCCGCCGCCACCGTAGCCGCCGCTCCTTTCAGTGTGTGCGCCTGTACCCGCAGGCCGCGGGCGTCGGATTCTTCCAGCCGCATGCGCAGATTGTTCAACTGCGAGGGCACATCCTGAAGAAATCCTTTGAGCGTCATGCGGGCCAGTTGCCGGTCTCCCCTCAGCCGCCGCAATAAGTTCTCGGAATGGAATACCACGGGCTGGCCGGGAGCCCGGGCGTTGCTATCAGTTTCTGAAACCGGCCGGGCGCCGGATGCCGAGAGCCACCGGGCCAGCACGTCCGCCAGACCTCCCAACTCCACCGGTTTCGAAATATAATCGTCCATCCCCGCGCTCAGGCAGCGCTCCCGATCGGCGGGCATGGCGTCGGCCGTGACCGCGACGATGGGAATGCCTGGGTGAAGCGACGCGCGGATGCGGCGCGTTGCTTCGAAGCCATCCATCACCGGCATCTCACAGTCCATGAGAACCAGATCGAAGCTACCGTTCTCCACCGCTCGAACGGCCTCGGCGCCATTGTGAACCGCGGTGCCCTGGTAGCCCAGCTTCGCGAGTTGCGCCAGCCCCACGTCGCGATTGGTAGCGTTATCTTCGACCAGCAGAATTCGTGCCTCACTGATACGAACGGGGCCGCTCGGAATTTTGGAGCCTTGAACCGGCCGCTCATTCGGAGGTTGCTCGCGGGCCGCCGCCATTTCGAAAACCGCGGTGAACCAGAACGTGGAGCCTATGCCTAGCTGGCTGTCCACGCCGATGCTTCCCCCCATCAACTCGGCCAGTTGTTTCGATATAGCCAATCCCAAGCCCGTGCCACCGTACTTGCGCGTGGTGGATTCATCCGCCTGAACGAAGGGCGCGAACAGCTTCCCGGCCTGGTCCGGCCGTATCCCGATTCCCGTGTCTTTGATACTGAACCGAACCGTCGCCATGCCCGCTTCCTGAGAATCAAGTGCAACAGAATCAAGTGCAACAGAATCAAGTGCAACAGAATCAAGTGCAACCTGGAGCGATACTTCTCCGCGTTCGGTGAACTTAATGCCGTTGGCCAGGAGATTGGTCAACACCTGGCGCAGCCGGGGAGCATCGCCCCGCAGCAGCCGCGGGATTTCAGGCGCAACATGCAAGTGCAGCCGGAGCCCCTTCGCGCTTGCCTGCACAAGCAGAAGCTGGATTACTTCTTCCATGGTCTGGCGCGGGTTGAAGTCCAGCTTCTCCAGGCTGACCTTCCGGGCCTCGATCTTCGAGAGGTCCAGGATATCGTTAATGAGCGTGACCAGATTCCAGCCGCTGGTTTGGGCGATCTCGGCATAGCGCCGTTGCTCGGGAGTGAGGTCCGTTCCCAACAGCAGTTGGACCATGCCAATCACCCCGTTCATCGGGGTGCGGATTTCGTGGCTCATGTTGGCCAGAAAACGGCTCTTGGCCCGATTGGCGGCGTCGGCGCCCTCCCGCGCCTGGATCAACTCCGCTTCGTAGCGCTTGCGCTCGGTAATTTCCTCGGCAATTCCGACGATGCGAATCAATTCCCCGGCCTGGTTGCGCACTGGAAAGGCACGGTCACGAATCGATTTCTCCTGCCCGTCCCCTGTCCGTATGCGGTATTCGGAATCGACCGGTTCGCCCTGCATTTGCCTCGCGAATATGGCGTGGGCCTTGTCCAGGTCGTCAGGATGGATGGCCTCCGTCCAGGACATCGGCCTCTGGTACAGACTTTCCCTCGTCCGGCCCCACACCTGCTCATAGGCGGGGCTGACATAAAGCATCTCGTCGGCCGACGGCGGCATCATCCAAAACACTTCCCGAATGTTTTCGGCCAACTGGCGAAACCGCTCTTCGCTGCTTTGCAACGCTTGCTGGGCCAGCCTGCGCTCGGTGATATCTCGAAAGAACCACACCCGCCCGCGGTATCCGCCCTCGCTCCGCAGACTGGTGGAATAGCGCTCCAGGGTCCGGCCATCCTGCAATTCAATTTCGCAATGGTCGTCGGCATCGGGATCGTCGTAAAGTTCTCGAACGCGTTTCAAGAAAACATCGGGCTCTTTCACGCGGTCGACCAGCGCCGGCAAGATGCTTGAGTCAAGCGCTTTCGCCGGAATGTCCAGCAGCGGAATCTGCCAAACATCGAGAAACTTCTTGTTATGCGCCACAATGAGATTTTCATCGTTCACCACCAGAATTCCATCCAGCGCGACATCCAAAATGGCGCGAATCAGGGAATGTTGAAATTCGCGCGCTTGCTCGTTTTGCTTGCGTTCGGTGATGTCCGCGCTGAGGCCGACGTGCCCCATATATTCTCCGCCCGGAGATAAGCGCGGCTCCCCGTAGGATCCCAGCAACCGCCATTGGCCGTCGGCGCGCCGCACGCGCGCTTCGGCCCGGAAAGGCGCATGTTCCCTGACGGCGCGCTGGAAGGCTCCGATATAATCCAACGCATCGTCCGGATGAACCAGCGTCTGCCATTTGCCCCCTTCCACCTGTTGGAATGTTGTTCCTGCGAACTCCCGGTAGGTCCGGTTGACAAATTGATTCTCACCCTGTGCGTCAGTCACCCACATCATGGTCGGGCAGCTATCGGCCATGGCGCGGAAACGATCTTCACTCTCACGCATGGCCGCTTCCGCACGCTTGCGCTCGGTGATATCTTCCAGATAAACTACGTTCCCTTCGGGAGTGCCGCAGGCGGCTCGCACCATGGATACCTTGGTGCGGGTCCATACCACCGTTCCACTACGGTGCAGGTAGCGTTGTTCCACTTCGGAGCATCCGTCGGTAAGCTCGCAAAATTGAGTGAGCCGCACATCGTCGGGATGGATCAGTTCCTCCCAGACGCTGCCAATCAGTTCCTGCTCGGAAAAGCCCACCATGCGGCAAAACGGGGCATTCACCCGCAGAATCCGCCCGTCTAGCCCGTTCACGCACATACTGAATGGTGCGTTCTCGAAGACCGATTGGAATCGCTCCTCGCAGTTGATCATGCCTCCTATGTGACCTCATCCGTACATATCGGCAGGGGGGCGGGAGTGCTCTTGAAAAGGTTGGGGAGCAAATGTAACTTCACGGACTACAACTTTAAGGACTACCGGCTTATCAATTGCTCGCCAGTCGCTTACCGCTCGCGGCTCAACACCGCCCTCCCGCGCGCAAGCCAGCAGTTTCGGCGATTTTGCAGGTACTTCGCTTCCGCTTGCCAACCAGGGCCTTCAACGGAGTTCCCATGCGCCTGCGGCCCACCAAAGGTCATGAAGACGCCATGTGGGAAATTCGGTTGGCAGGCGGAAGCGCCTGCCCCACTTCCGCCTGCCAACCGGCGTCTTCAACGGAGTCGGCGCCTTTTTTGGTCCCTCGGACGGGTTATTGATCGCGGAGGGTCTTCATCGGATCAAGGCGCGCCGCGCGATAGGCCGGCAGGCTCGCGGCGGCGAGCGAAACCAGGAACAGAATCGCGGGGACCGTGGCGAAAGTGACCGCGTCCAAGGCTGGGACGTTGAACAGAATACTGGTCAAATATTTGGTGAGGAACGCGGACGCAGCCAGGCCAATCATCACTCCCGCCGCGGCCAGCGCAAGGCCGCGCCCCAGGATTAACCGCAGAACATCAGTTCGCTGAGCACCCAACGCCACGCGCAGTCCAATCTCGGCCGAACGCTGCACCACCATATAGGAAAGCAGGCCATACAATCCTATTCCACAGAGCAGCAGCGCCATGGCCGCAAAAGATGTCAAAAGCAAGGTCTGAAAACGCGGGTTCGCCGCCGACTTATTAAATGCTTGCTCTAACGTCGCGGCGCGATACAAGGGAATCTCGCGGTCCAGGTCAGACACCACGGCGCGCACCGAAGCGATCAAACTGGTGGGGTCTTCGGCCGAGCGGATGGCCAGCGCGGGCGAGGTAATCACGGCCTGCTCCCACGGCAAGTAATACTGAGGTACTACGTTGGCCGTCAGTCCAAACGCTTTTACATCGCCTACCACTCCTACTACCTCGCGCATGGACGACTTCACCGTTCCATCCCCCAGGCCGGGCTGGATGCGCTTCCCGATGGGATTCTCTCCGGGGAAATATTTGCGGGCGAACTTGTCGTTGATGATGATTACCGGCTGACCCTTGGTGTCGTCGGCGGCGGTGAAGGCGCGGCCGCGCAGGATGGGAATCTTCATGGTCCGGAAAAAATCAGGAGTAATGACGGCCATTTGCTCCGACGGTTCGTCGCCCTTGGCCACAGGCCGTCCTTCGATGGCGATATCGATATCGATGTGGTTTCCAGAAAGCGGCAGAGGGAATCCCGCGGCTACCGATTCGACGCCGGGGAGCGCGGTCAAGCGAGCGAACAGCCGGTGATAGAAATCGATTCTCTGCTCGCGCTTGTAGCGGCTGGAGGGCACACTCAGATTGGCGGTGAGGACCTGGTGAGTGTCGAAGCCGGGATCCACATTGAGCACCCGGACAAAGCTGCGGATCATCAGCCCGGAGCCTACCAGCAACACTAAACCGAGCGCCGTTTCTGAAATCAACAGCCAGCTTTGCACGCGATACTGGCGGCGGCCGCCGGCCATGCCGCGCGAGCCCTCGCGCAGGGCCAGCAATGGGTCGAAGCGGGACATGCGCCACGCCGGAAGCACGCCGAACAGCAGGCCCGTGAGAACTGAGGCGGCCGTAGCAAAGCCCAACACCTGCGAGTCTATTCCGATTTGATCCATTCTCGGCAGTAGATTATTAGGCAGGAGATTGGGAAGCAAGCTGACGGCTGCGGCGGACAGCGCAATTCCAAAAGCGCCCGCGATCATCGATAGCACCACGGATTCCACCAAAATCTGACGGATTATTTCGTTGGGGCTGGCGCCCAACGCCGCCTGCAAAGCAATATCCGAGCGCCGGCGGGAGGCGCGCGCCAGCAGCAGGCCAGCCACGTTGGCGCAGGCGATCAGCAGAACCAGGGCGACGGCCGAGAACAGGATGCGCAACGCCGGCCGCGTATCGCCCACCAATTGCTCCAGCACCGGCTTGGCGATTGCGCTCCGATGTGTTTTATCCGTGTCCGGGAATTGAGCAGCCAAGCCGCTTACGATAACATCCAGGTCGGCTTTGGCCTTGGATATCGAAACTCCGGGATTCAATCGCCCGATCACTTCCAATAAATCGGCGCCGCGCTGGGTAAAAAAATTCTTGTCATCGCCCATGCTGGTCCAAAGGGCGACGGGAGGATTCTGGATGGGGAACGAGAAATTCGGCGGCATGACGCCGGCCACGGTGTAGCTCGCGCCGTCCAATGTGATGGAGCGGCCAACGATATCGCCTGCTCCGCTAAAAGTGGACTGCCACAACTGATGGCTCAGCATGACCACGTGGGTATCGGGCTGCTCGTCTTCCTTCGAGAAATCGCGGCCGAGCATGGGATGGGCGCCCAACACCCGGAAGAAATCCTGGGAGACCACTTGCGAGATAAGTTGCTGGGCATCGCCCTGGCCGCTCAGCGTGGCGCCGTTATCCCGATAGGACGCCAGGCCGGAGAAGGAATGCTGCTGCTTACGCCAGTCGAAGAAATCGGGATAGCTGAGGTGTTCCGGGATCACTGCGCCTTGGGCAACGTCCAGGTTTTCGAGCGACACCAGCCGGTCCTGGTGAGGAAACGGGAGCGGACGCAGCAGCACCGCGTTCACCAGGCTAAAGATCGATGTGGTGGCGCCGATTCCCAGCGCCAGCGTGAGGATGGTAGTGATCGCAAAGCCGGGGCTCTTACGGAGCTGGCGAATGGCAAAACGCAGGTCGTGGAGTAGCCGTTGCATTGAGTCCAGACAAGCATTTTGGAAACCAGTCGCAAGCCTCTGAAAAGAGTGAGGTTGCGCCATTGATTGCTGGGTAAGGCGTCCGCTCTTGAAGATACTTGTTCAGAAGTGGACAGTTCGCGCGATGTCCACGGCGTCGCTGAACAGGCCATAGGCAGTTTGCTCCACGCCGGAATTGATGCCGGCCACTCCGATGGTCCCCATCAGATCGGTGTGGAGCAGCAGCAGATTGGAGGTGCCTGAGACAGCAGCCAATGGATCGGTTTCCTCCAAGATTTCCGCGCGCACTCGCACGCGAATTCCGGCGGGGTGTACGCGGGCGCGGCTCACCAGGCACACGGTCTTGCGGGCGGCTGCAAATTCGCGTATGCGTTCCGGCGTCAGTCGACCGATGCCGCGGCGATCGACGTTTTGTGGTGTGATGCGGGCGTCCATCAAAACATTGGCCAGTAACGCTGTTTTGGCGGCAGAGTCCCAACCTTCGATGTCATAACTGGCATCGGCTTCGGTGATTCCCAGCTCGCGTGCCGCTTCAATTCCATCCTGCATGGACTTGCCCTGGCGCATGGCTTCGACAACAACTTTAGAAGTGGAGTTCAACGCGCCGGTGAATCCAAGAACCTTCACGCCCGGCAGATTGTTGCGAACCAGATTGAATACCGGTGTACCGTCCATCACGGTGGATTCAAAACGGAATTGGACCTGGGCCGCGCGGGCTTCTTCGCGGAGCGCGGCGTAGGCGTGCGCGATGGGTCCCTTATTAGCGGTGATGACATGCCTTCCGCGTTGGAACGCGGCGCGGATGTGTGAAAGCGCCGGTTCGCCGGTAGCTGGATTGAGCGTGGTGATTTCGGCCACGATTTCCGATTTTGCGCGGTCGAGAAAATCGTCGATGGAAGACGCGGGCGGCCCGAAGACACCATCGCTGTAGGCTGTTCCATGCCGGGCGGTGTGAATTCCGGCGATTTCAAAAGGATACGCGCGGTGTTGGCGCTTTAACAGCGCCGCGAAAGCGCGTCCGACGTGGCCATAACCGATGAGGGCGATCCGCAAGAGTTCATTTTAGCCGCTGATGAACGCGAATGAACGCGGATGAGCACGCGTTACCGAGCCGCGACCGTGAGGGAGCCGGTGCCTCGATCAAAAAGCCAGCTTTTCGATTTGGGTGTTCAGGTTTGATTCCAGCGTCGATTTTTGTTTCTTTAAGTCGCTGGAATGATCGCGCATCGTGGCCAGCTGACTCTCCTCGGTCGCCAGCTGCCGGGCATATTTCTGGACCTGCTCCTGTTGGCCGCTCACCTGATTCAGGCTCTGGATGTTCCGGCGCACCCGCTCCTGATCGTTGACCAGCGTGGTGATTTCTGAATCCGTCTGGTGGATTTGGCCGTCGGTGTCGGCGATCTGGCGCTTGAGATCCAGAATCTGCTGCAGCTGGCGGCGGCCAGTATCGGAAATCGCTTTGTTCTGGACATAGGTAAGCAGCGCGTCGTGGGTGAGGCTCGAAACTTCGAAGGTATTATCGAAAATCTGCTCTTCGTTTATCGCGAATTTCTGAGCCGCGCCGGGCGCCAGCTTCACTTCGAAGCGATAGGCGTCCGCAGTGGTCTCAGACGGCTTCTGGTTGAGCAGCTTGAAACCGGGACGCTCGGGATGCTCAATCACCAGAGTCTTCGGTTTCTGATCCACATTTTGGATGGTGAAGGTCTTGGTCTCCTGCTGGGCTAGCCGCGCGGTCAGCATGCCACGATTGACATGAATCTCCCGCACCAGACTGCCGTTGGAATCGAACTTGGTGGTGATGCGGGTGCCCAGATCGACGGCATAGCTGATCAAACGCTTGTCGCCGGTCTTCAGCGTGGTCATGAGCGCTTCGCCGGCGTAACTTTGGGCGTCGAAGACGGTGATGGGCCCGCCGTCTAAGGTCTTGCCGGTGGAGTTGGTGAGTTCAGCCGCATTCATGGGATGTTCGCCGTAATTTTCAGCGTAGATCAGCAGCTTGCGCGAGTTGATTTTTTGCTGCAGGAACGGCAGCATGGCGGATTCGTCTTTTTTGACCGTGATGGGAGTGGAGAAGCGGTATTCGAAGAGTTCGCCGAGATCGCCGGATGCAACGTCGACCGAGACGGCACTGGCAGCGCCGATGTCGCTGCGGGTGAAGCGATCTCTGCCTGACATCGGCGCGCGAACATTGGCCGCTAGAGGCACGGGTGGGGCGGGACTTGCGGACGCCACTCCAGCAGCGACGCCACCGATCACGCCGCCATACACCACCGGATTCGCCGCTTGATCTTCCGGCAGATCCACCGTCTGGCGCTGTAAAAACTTCGGCTGGTACAACTCGCTGATGAACGACACCGGGCGCCCGGAAACAACCGCCAGATTCACGTTGATCCAATCCTCGCCGGTGGTGTTATCGATAATGGCCCAACCCTCCAGCGTAGATTCGCTCTTATCGTCAAAGATCAGGCGATAGCTGGATTTCCAGACCGGCGAGGGGATCATGTAACTGGCGGCGATTTGCCGCTCCTTGGCGTCGGAAGAATCGATGTAAATGCTGCGTTTTTCCTTGGAGCGCGATTGGTTGACGGCCGCCAGGTAGTCCTTCAACTCGGCCTGAAGCTTGGGATCGGCGAAGCGGATGGAACTGGCGGCGGCCAGGTCTAAGGTGCGGAGATCGCCGGAATCGAGCAACAAAACCACTTGCTCGCGATCGAATTTCTTATCCTCAGAGGCAGCAAGACGAGCGCTTAGAATAGTTCCGCTGATAGTTTCGGCACTGAATTTCAGTTCTACGCGGGCGCCTCTCATCTGTCCCAGGAAGGAGCTAAGCGGGCCTTGGCTTAAGACCGTGAACGGAAAATCGGCCAGCTTTTGCTCCAGCGTCTCGCTGGAATCATAGCGGAGTCCGGTGACTTTACCGCCGTTGCGATCCTGCAGCGTGAGCGACTTCAATACATCGTTCATGTCCGTGGCTTTGAAATCGAGCCGGGCGGATTCACCGGCCGAGAGTGTACCGGCGCGCTCGAAGTAACCGACACCGCTCTTATACAGGATGATTTCGCGGATGGGAATATCGGCCGCCAGCGCGGTTGCCATGCATACAGCGGTAAGAGGAACGAGTCGCTTCATATTGCTCCTTACTCTGGACATGCCATGCGTGGCGGTTTCCTTTCAATTTTACTCGCCCATGACTTTAATAATGACGCGTTTGGGGCGCCGGCCGTCGAATTCGGCGTAATAAACCTGCTGCCAGGGGCCGAAATCGAGCTTTCCTTCTGTCACGGGCACAATAACCTGGTGGTGGACCAGCAGGCTTTTCAAGTGGGAGTCGCCATTGGTCTCGCCGGTGCGGTGATGGCGGTAATCGTCGCGATAAGGGGCCAAACGCTCCAGCCATTCGTCGATATCGGCCAATAGGCCGTCTTCGGCGTCGTTCACCCAGACGCCGGCGGTGATGTGCATGGCGGAAACCAGGATCATTCCATCGCGAATCTTGCTTTTGTCGAGCGCCGCTTCCACTTGAGGGGTGATGTTGATGTACTGGCGGTGCTGTTTGGTATTGAAGGTGAGGTGTTCGGTGTGGAAACGCATCATTGTCGATGATAACGTTCTTCGGGAAAAATCGGTTGGCAGGCGGAAGCGCCTGCCCCACTCAAAACGTAAACCTTTCAAGCCAATGTGGGGCAGGCGTTTCCGCCTGCCAACCGGCGTCTTCAACGGAGTCCATCGTAGAATGGAGTGTGCGGATTCTTTGCGCTCTCTTCGCGGCGGGTTGTATCCTGGCGCAGGAGCCGAACGCGAGCGATGAAACTGATCAACAGGATCCCGATCAGACCTATCAGGGCCCCTCCATTCTCAGCCGCGACAAAAGCCTGGTCGGCGAGCGGGGCGGTAAATTGCTGGACTTTCGATATTACGCCGAGGTCACCGGCGTTTTTGATTCCGGGCTGGTCCTGCTGAACACGAACGCGCAGGGCAATCTGGTGAACGTAGGCGGAGCCTACGGAGTGGAAACCGGTTTCGGTGTAATCGGGACACGCCGGTGGAAACGCGACAAGCTCAGTCTGGAATACAAGGGCGCGTACCGGCAATATTCGATCAGCGACGTGCCGCAAGGCTTGGACCAGTTCTTGAACCTGGCTTATGGCCGCCGCATGACCGAGCGGCTGACTCTGGACCTGAAGGAAACAGCGGGGACGGTTTCGCTCGCCAATGGAGTTTTCACCTATCTGCCGCTCACGAACACCGACCTGTCCGCCCTGCCCGCCAACGAGCTGTTCGATATTCGGACCAATTTCGCGCAATCGCGCGTGGATTTGACCTGGCAAAAAACGGCGCGCCTGTCGTTTGGTTTGGGCGGGGAGGGCTTCGTAGTGCGCCGGTCGTCGTTGTTGCTGGCCGGTCTGAATGGCTATGACGCGCACGCCAACATGGCCTACCGGCTGACCGGCCGGCAAACAGTTTCGGGCGATTACAACTACACCTACTATGACTTTCAACGGGCCTTCGGCAACGCCAGGCTGCAGAGCGTATCGCTCGGTTATGCCATCGGTTTGAGCCACAAGTATGACTTCAGCTTGCGCGCCGGCGGCATCCGCATCGATTCGCTGGGGATCACACAAGTACCCATCGATCCGGCCATCGCCGCCATTGTCGGCGAGAGCTATGCAAACGTAACCCTGGCCCAGAGAATCTACGCTCCGCTGGGGGAAGCGAGATTGATGCGGCGCTTTGACCGCTCATCTCTGACGCTTGATTACAGCGTGGGCGCATCACCGGGTAACGGCGTTTACCTGACGTCGCGCGCAACGGCGGCGGGCGTTTCTTACTCTTATGCCGGCTACCGGCGCTGGACTTTCGCGTTGAATTCCGGTTACACAGAATTGTCGGCAATAGGACAGACTCTCGGAAAATATACGAATGTACAGGGCGGCACCGGAGTCACGTATAAGGTTGGGCGCGAAACGCATATCCAGTTTCGCTACGACTATCGGCATTACACCACCCAGAACAACATTTACCAGAAGGACTCCAACCGGGTGAGCCTGGGCTTGGCATTCAGTCCGGGCGAGACGCCACTGGCGATTTGGTGAATGACGAGGATTCTACTGGTTGAGGACGAGCAGGCGCTGCTGCATCTGCTGGAACGATACCTGCGGCGGCTGGGCTTCGAAGTGCAAACGTATTCGTCGTCGGTGGAAGCGCTGGCTGAATTTGAAGCCGCGCCAAGCCGCTACGACCTGGTGATTGCGGATCTCGGGTTGCCCGAAATATCGGGCGATAAGATGCTCACCCGGATGCTCGAAATCCAACCGGATCTGCTAATTCTGATTTGCAGCGGATCGCCTTTCTATGTGTCCAACCTGCCCCAGGCTATCGGCCAGCGCGTGGGATTTCTGCAAAAACCGTTTTTGCCGAAGATGCTTTCAGAGGAGATCGAGAAGCTCATGGCAAAAAAGACTACTGGCCGCGAATGAACGCAAATAAACGCAAATGTTTTATTCGCGTGTATTCGCGTTCATTCGCGGCCAAAGAATCTTAGCCTGCTGCTTGCAGGGCCTGCTGCAGCTTTTCCGAGAAGTTTTCACCGGATTCCGACCACAGGCGCCTGGTCTCTACGGGCAGCGCGTCATCCAGATCGTGGACCAGCTTGAGCAGGCTTTTTATATTGGATTGGATGGTGACCAGACTGCCGGGAATTTCTGGTTGCGGCAGGAAGTGCGCATCGATGCCGAACTCGATCTCCAGATGCGAATCGTCTTCGTGCTCAAACTCGGGGCCGAAGCAGACCAGCGCGGCACGGGACGGCGTTAGTTTCCATTCTCCGTCGAATTGCCAAAGATCCCACCAGGTCTCGAGCCTATAGCACGAATCCGCATTCTCGAAGTCCTTGGCCGCCGCGAGCACTTGCTCGATGGCCACCGGCGCGGGCATGGGCACTTCCAGAACCGCCGGCTCCGAGTAATCCACCGGGATCACTTTGAACGTGGAAGGATTGCGGGCCAGGCGCGAGAAGGGGAACAACCTGAGCAGTTTCTCGTAGTATCGAAGCATGTTCTCTTGGGAATAATTTCCGAGTGTGTAAGAGAGATAAAGCTGGTCAGCCATCTGTTACCATCGTACTGACTTTCCTTGGCTAAATCTCCGCTGCTGCCCATTTTTCTGATCGTATCCGTGGATGTTCTGGGGCTGACCATCATCCTGCCGCTGCTGCCGTTCTATGCGGAAAAATACGGAGCATCACCGGCGGTGGTGGGCTTGTTGGTTTCCACCTACGCGCTGTGCCAATTAATCTCCGGGCCGATGCTGGGCAGATGGTCTGACCACATGGGCCGCCGGCCGCTGCTGCTGGTCAGCCAGCTCGGCACCTTCATCGGCTTCCTGATTCTGGCCTTCGCCAATGCATTGTGGCTGATTTTTCTGTCGCGAGTGATTGACGGGTTGACGGCCGGAAATTTATCGCTGGCGCAGGCCTACATTTCAGACGTCACCGAGCCCCAGGACCGCGCCAAATCGTTCGCGCTGATCGGTATCGCTTTTGGAATGGGATTTCTGATTGGGCCGGCGATTTCGGGTTTTCTTGTCCAGTACAGCTATCAGTATCCGATCTTCGCCGCAGCGGCGCTGTCGGCCACCAGCATTCTTGCGACATATTTTCTTCTGCCCTCCGGCGCGCCCACGGCGGGGGACACGCTCACTCCGCGCAAGTTTACAATTCTCGACTGGGGCAATTACTTGCGTTTTTTTCGCCAGCCGGGCCTGGCCCCTCTGCTATGGCAATTCCTGGCATTTGCGCTCACGTTTTCGATGTTCATGTCGGGCTTCCCATTATTCGCGGAACGCCGGTTCATCTGGCACAACCATCCTTTCGGACCTAAGGAAGTCGGCTATGTGTACGCCTATCTGGGCATGCTCGGTGTGATTTTTCAGGGCGGATTGATCGGAAGATTGGTGAAGATGTTTGGCGAGCCAAATCTGGTGCGCGCCGGATTCTTCTGCGGGTTGGCCGGCCTGGCGGCGCTGGGCTTCACCTACGGAGTTCCGCTGCTGCTGGTGGTTGTCGCGGTGGCATCCAGCGGAATGGGAGCCATCCGCCCGGCGTTGACCAGCCTGATCACGCAGAAAGCCGCGCGTAGCGAGCAAGGCGTGGTGCTGGGATTGACGCAGTCCCTGAATTCGATCGCCGCCATTGTGGCGCCCGCGGTGGGCGGATTATTGATAGATCATGCGCTGCTGGGGCCTTGGGCGTTGGTAGCGGCGGGTATCAGCGGAGCAGCGCTTTTCTTCTAGCCGCGAATGAACGCGCATAAACGCGAATTAAACATTTGCGTTCATTCGCGTTCATTCGCGTTCATTCGCGGCCAGAATCATTTTTCTGTCAGAGCCGCGACACCCGGGAGTTCAATCCCCGCCAGGAATTCCAACGATGCGCCGCCGCCGGTGGAGACGTGGGAGATTTTGTCCGTCACCCCGGCGGACTTGATGGCTTTTTCGGAATCGCCGCCGCCTACTACGGAAACCGCGCCCGATGTGGCCACGGCTTTGGCGATGGCCACGGTGCCGCGATCGAACGGGGGCTTTTCGAAAACACCCATCGGGCCGTTCCAGATAATGGTCTTGGCCTTGGCGATTACGGCCGCGTAGGCTTCGATGGTGGCTGGCCCGATATCCACCGCCAACGTGCCGTCGGGAATCTCGGTCACCACGCGCGAGTCCGCGCCTTCTTTGAGTTCCGTCACCACCACATGATCTTTCGGGAGCAGGAGCTTCGAGCCGGCGCGCGCCATCAGATCTTTCGCCAGGCCCAGTTTGTCATCTTCCACCAGCGATTTCCCGATCGACTCTCCTTTGGCCTTCATGAACGTGTAGGCCATGGCGCCACCGATCAGAAGCTGATCCACAACCTTCATCAGATTCTCGATCACCTCAATTTTGTCGGAAACTTTGGCGCCGCCCAGAATCGCCACCGAGGGCCGTTCCGGATTCTTGGTGACTTTGGTAAGGTATTCAAGTTCTTTGTCCATCAACAGACCGGCGGCTGCCTGCGGCACAAATTGAATCATGCCTACCGTGGATGCGTGGGCGCGATGCGCGGATCCGAATGCATCGTTCACATAGACGTCGCACAGCGATGCCAACTGTTTCGAGAATCCCGGATCGTTTTTTTCCTCTTCCAGGTGGAATCGCAGGTTTTCAAGCAGCAGAATCTGGCCGGGAGCGGGCTTCATTTTCTCCACTTCCGGACCGACGCAATCGGGAGCCATGGCCACCGGCTTCCCCAGCAGTTCTGAAAGGCGCTTGGCCACAGGCTTGAGGCTCATTTCGGGATTGGGTTTGCCTTTGGGCCGTCCCAGATGGCTGGCCAGAATTACAGCGGCGCCGTGATCCAACGCATATTGAATGTTCGGGAGCGAAGCCCGTATGCGTTTGTCGCTAGTGATTTCCTGTCCGCCGGAAGCCAGAGGAACGTTGAAGTCCACGCGGATGAAGACGGTTTTGTTTTTTAGATCGAGGTCGCGAATGGAGAGTTTGGGCATAGGAAAATTTGATGCTAGCAGAACGCGAAAGGCACCGGCTCCCTAATACTCTTTCCGAGCCGCTCGGTTCGCAGGCGAAAGCGCCTGCGCCACTTTGTGCGTCAATGTGGGGCGGACGCTTCCGTCTGCCAACCCCGCGTGCTTGAGCGACCGGTGGCTGTCATGTCTTCTCCGTGGGAACATTCGATAGCGTGCACCGTACGCCTGCCGCCCGATAGGCCTCGAGCAGGGCGCCCGCGGCTGGGCCATGAATCGGCGGGCCGGCGCCCTCTCCCACCAGCGCGATGAATTTTTCAAGGACGGTGCGGCTGCGAAATACTCCACCGATGTACGCTACGCGGACCCGTTCTCCTTTAGCGAATAATTGGCCGCGGACCGCGCCGGCAATTGCCGCCAGGTCGCGCGCGGCTTCGTTCAGGATTTCGCGCGCCAGCGTGTCGCCGTTCTCCGCCGCCTGATCCACCAGTTTGGCGAAAGATGCGATGCGCGGCCGGGGAAACTCAGGAGTGTAGAAGCGATGCTGCGCTTCGTTGACGCCCGAAGCGCCGGTCGCGTCCAGGAAGACGCGCCGCAGCGAAGTTGGCTCACCCCAGCCCTCTTCGAATCTCAGCGCGGCGCGCAAGGCCTGCCGCACGATGTGGAACGCGCCGCCTTCGTCTCCGAAAACGTAGCCCCAACCTCCGGCGCGCGCTGTTTTGCCGGAAGCGTTGCGTCCGAATGCGATAGAGCCGGTGCCCGCTATGGTGATCACGCCCGGCTCGCCTGCCGTCGCGCCGGATAGCGCAATCAGAGCGTCATGCGTAACCAGCGTTCGATCGCTGGGCAAAATCTCGCGCAGTATGGCTTCTTTATCCGCCGGACCGCCGCTGAAGCCCAGACAGGCCGATGCGAAGCGTATGCTTCCCGGGTCCAACCCGGCATCGGCGCACGCGGCTGCCAGGCAGCTTTGGATCGCGCCGGTGAATTTGGCTCTACCTTCCGCTGCTTCCACGTGATTGGATGGTCCACCGCGGCCGGCGCCCAGCACGCGGCCGCTGGCGTCGCCAATCAGCGCGTAAGTGCTGGATTGACCGCCGTCGACGCCGAAGAAATAGTCAGGCATCTATTGTCCCCTCGCTCACGCGTGGGGTTACTCGATGTGATAGAGCCATGCAATGGAATTCCATTCGCCGATACATTTGATTCCCCACAAGCCGGCGTAAAGCAGAAAATCCTCAGAGCGGAAGTCGCTCTTCTCTACCAGCAGGTAGTGGATGCCACGCGCTTTTAATTCCTCCGAAGCGGCGCGCCGCAGATTCACATGCGTCGGGTTCGAAGTTTCCGCCGGATGATCCGAGACAGTCGCCCACTGACCCCTGGCGTCCAACCCCTCCAGCTTGATTTTCGTCTGGTTGCCCTCCCCGGCGCTTTCCACCACAACCCCGTTCAGTTTTTGAGTCTGCCCGAAATCCACCTGGATGAACATTCCCGGCTCCGCCACCTGCCAGCTTCGCCATCGCGTGACCGGGCTGTTGTCAAAAGCCAATTGCACGTCCCACGGATTGGGATGCGCGCTCAGCCGCCAGGCGGGCGATCGCTCCAGTTCTTTTGCGCCGTCCATGATCCGCAACTCCGACACGCCCCATTGCACGTCCCTGGCCTGTTCGGTCTGAACCACGCGAACCGCCCGCAGCTCCCGGGGCGCGAACCGGAAGGTGAGCGCGCGCGTGGGCTGAAAGCTGCTGAAGAGAGGCGTCCACAAAATATCCCGGGTAGTTTCGTTGAAGGCCCCCTGATAGCCGACTACAATCTCGTGCGAGGTGTAAGAATCGGCCATCTGTCCGAATGTAAAAACTTTTTCCCCGGGAGGAACCAGGCGGTTGATCAGCCGCGTTTCATTGTATTGCTGATTGCGCCAGCTGATGAACGCGTCCTCCGGCTCAATGCGCAAGGCTCCCTTGAGCGGGATACTGTTCAGCCGCCAGGCAGTGGCTCCGCAATAGCGCTTGGCCACGCCGGGCCAGCAGCTGATGGCATGGGCCAGCGCCAACACCAGCAGCAGATTCTCAAAATTGGCGAAAGTCAAAGCCAGGGCCAGCGAGACGAAGGGCGCGGCGGGAATCAGAAAACGGGATCCCACGTTGGCGTAGAAAGGCAGCCCGAAAACCAGCGCGGCTAACCAGAGTTGACGGCCGGCTGGGCGCCGCAGCGCCAGCAACGCCAAAGGCGTCAGCAGGAACAAGGGTCCGTAAAAGCCCGCCAGGAGATCGCCCTTGACGGTCACCTGCCAGGGAATCTGCCAGCGGCTGCTAAGCCCGTAGGTCTGTTCCATGGCGCGATATTCCTGTTCAAACAAGACGTGCACGTACGGATTCGGAAACAGCCGATTGGCGAACGGCGAGAAGGGATCGTCCACCCAGATCCAGTTCTTGATGAGCCAGGGCGCGATGAAGACCAAGGCCAGCGCCGCGGTGGCCAGCACCGGACGGAAAACGGCCTGGCGGGCTCTCCATTGCTTCCAGGCAATAAAACCCAACGCGTAGGGTACAGCAACGAAAGCGGTGTACTTGGTGGCGAACGCGAAGCCGGTGAGAATTCCGATGGGAACCAGCATTTGCCGGGCGCGTTCCTGATCCCAGATCTGCAGCGCATAAAACAACGCGAAGCCGATTGCGGCAACCGCCACGTCGTTGTAGGCGATCACGCCGTCGCTGCCAACCACCGGACTGGCGTAGAGGAACAGCGCGCCAGTCACGCCGACACCTGGATACCCCAGCCGCCGGCCGTAGGAAAGCATCAGGAAGGTCAGGCAAAGGAAAAACGCGTAGTGCACCAGAGCCGCGGCGGAATGCTTGCCGAACAGGAACGCGTGGAGAAACAGCAGCTCCATCCCCTGTGAGAGATTGCCGTAAAAATTGGTGGTGATGCGGACAAATCCATGAGCGCGGGCGTACTTGGCTACTTCGCCCAAGTGATACGCCATCCCATCCGGGCTGATCTCAGGCGCGAGCGCATTGAAGAAATACAGCACCGTGAATATACTGAAGAAGGCGGTGAAGACCCATTTCCAACGCCGCGGCAATGGGGGAAACTCCTGGCCCTTGGGACGATGCGCTCCCGAGTAGAAAGCGTAGCCGATCACCACAATGGCCAGCGCCAGCAACACGCCCCTGCGCACCAGCTTCAACGCCGCCAGCGCGAACATGATGGCGCTTAAGGAAGCTGATCCCACCATGAACGCGAATAGCCGCTCTTCCACGCGGTACAGCGCGAGTGACAGTTTGCGCAGAAGAATTGTCCCCAGGCACCAGGCGGTGGCAAGTGTTAGCGTGGCTCCGAACAATATCGCCAGCACTGTCCGCATTAGCGCACGAACCCAATGCGGGAGAGGATGCAACCGAACTTGACGCCGTCCGCGGGCGCCACATAGAGCTTATCGATGCTCATCGAAACAATGGTTTCGACGTCCGTGGTCAGCCAGTCCGGAGGGACAGGTTTTTCAAAGTGCTTTTGTCCAGGCGAGGTATAACGGATTTTATCCAGCGGCCGGCCATTTACCAGAAAGGTAATCTCCACTGGTCCGGTTTGCTGAAAGGCCTGGTCCCACAGGGCGAAGTCCGCGCTCAGCTTCAGGTTCTGAGTTGTTGCCGCGAGTATTCTCACCGATGGATTCTGATTGGTCCAACGCCACAGATCGCCCGGAGCGCCGGGATAGATGTCTTTGACGAAGTGCGCGGAAGCGTCGGGGCTGGAAATGTCGACCATCATTTCGCCTGCCTCCGGGTTCATGCCCTCCGCCGGATGCCGTTGCAGGGGTGGCGGGTAACTGTCGGGATAGCGCTCACAGGAACAGAGTGCGGCCAGGAGCAGGAGGCAAAGAATTCGAGACAAACCTTATTATGACAATCTGGGATTCGCAGGCGAAAGCGCCTGCGCCACTCACTCGATCAACAGTACCAGAGCTGAGTGGGGCAGGCATTCAGCCTGCCAAGATTATTTACACTGGCGCGACTAGCGACAAACGGGCCCAGGGACGATGCGTCGAGACGCGGGCTTTGGCCAATCCCGCTTTTTTCGCGAGCGCCGCCAATTCCTCCCGCTTGAATGCCGCCTGCACCGACACCGGACCATCGTGCATGGAGATATCGTGCCACCCGAAGAGCCAGCGCGTGGCCGGCATGAAGTGGTAAGCCAGCGGCCCGCGTTCCAGATCGATGGCTAAAACCGCGCGCCGGGCTATGCCGCCGAAGCTGGCCAGCAACCGGACAATCTCCTCATCTGAGAAATGATGCAGAAAGAATGATGAAAAAACAAAATCGAAAGTGCTTTCGGCAAACGGCAAACGAAACGCGTCGCCCACCAGCTTAGGCCGTGCGGCGTGCCGGAGATGATCCAGCTTGCGGTCGAGCGAGGTGACCGTGGCGCGCGGAAAGCTGCGGCGCAGCGCGGCGCCCATATCGCCTGAAGCGGCCCCCACATCGAGAACCGAAAATTGATCATCCGGCCTTACGAATTCGCTGACAATCCGCCGTAGCGTGGAATAACCACCGAAGAACTTGTTCACGCGAACTAAATCCTGAAGATTCTCGAGCGCCTCCTCAGCCCCGGCATGATCCAATTTCTCGGGCACGATAATTCGGTGTTCGGCAACCACTCACCCATGATAAGATGCGGCGAGGCGGCGGCTCGCCGCGTTCCTCGGTTCACCGGTTCTTCGGTTCTTCAGTTCCCCGAACCGCTGAACCGAATAACCGAAGAACTGATGAACGGTTTTATGGACTTTGTATCCGGCAATCTGGGATGGATCGAAGCGATTTGCGGCCCCATGTTCTCGGGCAAGAGCGAGGAACTGATGCGGCGGTTGCGCCGCGCCATGATTGCCCGCAAGCGCGTGCAGGTGTTCAAACCCATCATCGACAATCGGTACTCCGACGACGAGATCGTATCCCATACCGATCAGCGCATGAAGTCGGAAGCCATTAACCAGGCATCGGAAATTCTCACCCGGCTGGACTGGCGGACGCAGGTGGTGGGAATTGATGAAGCCAATTTCTTCGGACAGGATCTGGTGGAAATCTCGAGCCAGTTGGCCGACAGCGGCAAGCAAGTGATTGTCGCCGGCCTGGACACGGACTATATGGGCCGGCCATTTCCACCCATGCCGGACCTGCTGACGCTGGCCGAATCCATTACCAAAACGCTGGCCATTTGCGTGCGCTGCGGCAATCCCGCCAAGCACACGCAGCGGCTGGTGGAAAGCTCCGAATTGATCGTAGTGGGGGCCGCGGGAGCCTATGAGGCACGCTGCCGGCGCTGTTTTGAGCCGGGGGTCCCCAAGCAGGAATATCTGGACTTTGCGCGTCCTAAAGGGGTTACGGCAGAAAGTTGAAACGCAGCTGGAAGATGCCACTTCTAAATGATTAGATTTCCTGCTAACCTACTCAACTAGGAGTATTATGTCGATCTTCCCCAATCCGAGCCCAAGGTCCAGCGGCGATTCACCCACAGTTCCCTCGGCCCCGCCCTCTCAACCGACTTATCAGCCGCCTCCGGGGAGTGCTCCACCTCCGGCCACTCCGTATGCCTCGATTCCCTATTATCCACCGCCGCCTCCACCGGCTCCCGAGAGCGGCACGGGAATGAAGATCCCAATCTTGTTCGGCGCGGTGATTGCGTTATTGGGGGGCGTGGTTTATCTGTATATGCAGCTGGATCACGTCAAGAAGGATCTGGCGGCCACCAATACTACGATGCAGGCCCAGCTCGACAAACTGGTGGAAGCTTCCTCACTCAACACGCGCGCCAACACTCGCAAGGTGGAAGAGCTGACGGACCGATTGGAAAAAGCGCGGCGCCAGGCGGCCCAGGCGGCCGGTGCAGCCAAAGACGAAGCGCTGAAAAAAGTGGATGAAGCCAAGTCGCAGTTGCAGGCCGCGCAGCAGCAAGCCAAGCAGGAGCTGCAGGCAGATATTTCCTCAGCCAAAGAAGCTGCGGACACCAAGATTTCCGCGGTTGGTTCCGAAGTCAGCAATGTAAAAACAGACCTGGGCGCTACGAAGACAGAACTCGAGAAAACCGTGTCCGATCTCAAACGAGCCACCGGCGATCTGGATGGCCACAGCGTGCTGATTGCCACCAACGCCAAGGAACTGGCGGCCTTGCGTACGCTCGGCGAACGCAACTACTTCGACTTCACCGTCACCAAATCCAAAAAGTCGCAGAAGGTAAACGACGTCCAAATCATGCTCAAGAAAGCCGACGTCAAGAAACATACTTTTACAATTGCATTGACCGTGGATGATGCCACTGTAGAGAAAAAGGACAAGGTAATGAACGAGCCGGTGCAGTTCATGACCTCCAAGTCGAAGCAGCCGTATGAGCTGGTTGTAAATAAAGTCTCGAAAGACACCATCGCGGGATATCTGGCCGTACCCAAAGTTTTGAATCAGAGGAATTAGAGCGAGCGGAGCGTCGTGGACATCGATCGTCTGCATTCATGAAAATTTGCGTCCTCGATGACTCTTACGAGCAGTCTGCGACACCCTTCAAGGAATTCGATTTCCTGCCCGATCCGCTGCGCTATCTGAAAGAGCACGAATGCGAGCGGCATTTCCTGCACAAAGCCACAGCCGTGCGCCAGGTCTTGGATCTTTCCAAGCGCGGGTTTGATGTATTCCTGAATCTTTGCGACGGCTCCTGGGACGAAGACCGCCCCGGTATCGAAGTGGTGCAGGTTCTGGAGCGGCTGCAGGTTCCTTTTACCGGCGCCTCCTCCCCTTTCTACGAACCTACGCGGCAGACCATGAAGCGCATTTGCCACTACGCGGACATCCTGAGCCCGGCCCACGCCTTTGCTTCGGATCCGGGCGGGGTGGAAGCAGCCGCGGCATCTTTGCGCTTTCCGCTGATCGTGAAGCATCCCTGCGGGTACGCGAGCATCGGCATCACGAAAAATTCCCGGGTGGAGAATCCCGAAGAGCTGCGCGTCGAAGCGGCGAAGACGGTGGATGCTTTTGGCGATGCGCTGATCGAGGAGTTCATTGAAGGCCGGGAGTTTACGGCGCTGGTGGCCGAGAATCCCGACGACCAGATGGCGCCCTTGGTTTATCAACCAGTGGAATTTCTATTTCCAAGCGGCGAATCGTTTAAACATTTCGATCTGAAGTGGCGGGACTACAAGAGCATGTCTTGCGTTCCCGTGGATGATCCTTTGCTGGCCGCCGGCCTAAAAGAGATTTCCAGGAAATTCTTCGTGGGCCTGGGCGGCACCGGCTACGGACGCTGCGATATCCGCATGGATGCGGACGGGGAGTTGTTCATGCTGGAGATCAACCCCAATTGCGAGATCTTTTATCCGCCGGGGGATGAAGGCTGCGCCGATTTTATTCTGCTGAACGATCCTGCCGGGCACCAGGGCTTCGTGGATACCATTTTACGCTCGGCGTTAAAGCGGGCGCGCCGTGAGACGCGAAAGTGGCACATCCGCAAGAATCCCGAGCGCCATTACGGAATGTACGCCGCGCAGGCCATCGATGCCGGAGACCTGATTGAACGTTTCGAGGAACAGCAGCACTTCCTGGTGAGCAAGGCGCACGTGAACCAGAATTGGAATGCCACGCAGAAGGCGTTGTTCGCGCGTTATGCCTATCCCATCACCGACGAAGTGTACGTGATGTGGAGCAGCGATCCGGAGCAGTGGAAGCCGATCAACCATTCCTGCGATCCGAATGCTTGGCTGGAAGGGCTGAATCTGACGGCGCGCCGGAAAATCGCGGCCGGCGAGCAGATCACCATGGACTACGGAACGTTCTGCAATGAGTCGCTAGAGCCGTTCAAATGCACCTGCGGATCGGCGGGATGCCGCGGCGAGATCCGAGGCACGGATTACCTGGGCGCGCATATCGGGCGCTATAACGGCCACGTTTCCGATTACGTGCGGGCCAAGCGCGAAAACCGGTGACAGGATACTCAATTCCCGATTTCGAAATCGGGAATTGAGTATCCTGTCACCGGTTTTTAAGGTTTTTACCTTACTTTCTTACATACCCGAGCGCCACTACCTTATCTAACGCCGGCGAGTACGCCGCCGAGGTGATTTCCGTCGTTTCCAGCTTGGTGCCCGGCGCGGGCGGTTCTTTCGTATCCAACACCAGCGGCATCAAAACCCGATGGATCTGCCCGCGCGACCGGACCCGTTCCACAATCTCCTGCCCCAGATAGCATCCTTTGCTGAAATTCAGCGCGTGCGGCTGATTCGCTTCCTGAGCCAGAAACCGCTCGCTGAGATCTTCGCCGTAGCGGGCCTTGCCGTGCTCGAGGCGCACTACGTTGAAAGTTTCGGCATCGCCTGCTACTGCGCCCGCTGCTTCGAGTTGCGCAATCAGTTCGGCCTTCTCGGGTGCGAATAAGAAGAATCCTGGACTCCCGCTCGTATTCAGGCGCGCCACCAGCCGCGCGCCCCACTCCGCGCTCGAATAATCACCGTCCGGCACCGGCGCTCCCGCCGCGTGAAGTACTTCAGCCGCTTTCGGACCTTCCACCGCTATGGTCGACCCCGAAATATTTTCCAGGGTCACATCATCGGCGATGATGTAGTGATCCAGATGCTGGTAGACTTTCTCGCGCGTCTCCGGTTCCAAATCCAGCAGGAAATAATCCGGCCGGCACAGCACATTCACATCGGCGAGAATCCGGCCCTGTACCGTCAAAAAGAACGCGTAGCAACCAGTTCCGGGCGTAAGCTGCTGGATATTATTGGTTGTCATGGCATGCAGCAGCCGCGCGCGATCTTCACCCAGCAGTTTAATTTTGCCGCGGGCGGAAACATCCAACCAGGCGGCGCCGTTGCGCAATGCTTCGTAACCGGTCATTTCAGAGAAATCCAGCGCAGGTATGCCGAAATGGCGATGATGATCAGTCCCGATGCGATCATGCCGGTCAGCCAGCGATTGCGCTTCGATTCTTCGGCGTTGACGGTGCTATAGAGAATCGCAACAGCGAAGATATGCATCACGAAAAGAAACTTGATTCCAATCCACATGTGGTAATGCGGCGGATAGCTGGGCTTGGTGAGGTAGTTATAAAGCCCCGAACCCAGCACCGTCACGAGCACGGTATACAGCAAAGGACGAAAGTTCGCCACCACTTTATCGCCTAGCGTACCGCGCGCCGATTCGGCCAAAGTTGCCAGCGCCGGAGCGACAGCGAATCGGGCAAAAATGAAGCCGCCCATCAACGTGACCACCGAGGTGATGTGAATCCAGCGCATCGACACTCCGAGCACCGCGCGCAAAGTTGGGTCCATAATTTGAGTATACTGAGCCGCGACCGCAAGGAAGCGCTGCCACGAACGGTGATCCTTGAACGATCGTTACGCTCCCTCGCGGTCGCGGCTCAGTACTATAGAGGTATATGGCGAATCAAGGAGCGGATCGGCGCGAAGTGTTGGAGATGCTGGCCAAGGCTGCGGTGGCCAGCCAGTTTCCCGGCTTCAGCCGTTGGGTGTTTGCCCAGCAGCACGAGCATGACCACAACCACGCGGTGGATGCCGCGCCTCCCGTTCGCCAGCCGAACTACCAGCCCTCCTACTTCTCGCCCTCCGAATACCGCACCATCGATGTTCTAACCGGACTGATTATTCCCAAGGACGAAAGTCCCGGCGCGCAGGAGGCCGGTGTCAGTGAGTTCATCGACTTCATGGCTGCGCACGGCGAAAAGCAGCTTCAGAAACCCATGCGCGACGGCCTGGTTTGGCTGGATTCGGCAGCGACGAAGACTTATAGCGCAAGCTTCCTCAAGCTATCGCCGGAACAGCAGACCGAAATACTGAAGCGGGCGGCCGAGCGCGATGGCGATGGTCACGCGTTCTTTCGATTGATCCGTCGCTACACGGTGATGGGCTACTATACCAGCGCGATCGGGCTCAAGGAACTGGATTTTCCAGGATTGAAATTCTACACCGACTCGCCGGCCTGCCCGCACACCAACGATCCGGAACATCTCCATCTTCCCGCACCTCGAGTTTAACCAATGCCAAAACAAATCTACGACGTAATTGTGATCGGAACCGGAGCCGGCGGCGGCATGGCCATCCATACCCTATGCCAGGCGGGCGCGAAAGTCTGCGCGCTCAACGCCAGCCGCCGCCTCAACCCCAGCAAGGATTTCCGCAATCACCGCAAGCCTTATAACATGCCGTTCCGCGGCTTCGGCGATCCTACCAAGCGCGACAAGTGGATCGGCTACATGGATAACGAATACACCGAAGGGATTTGGGAGCACGAGATCGTGTTCACCACCGCTCCCGGCACGGAGTGGACCTGGCGACGCTGCTTCGCGGTGGGCGGCAAGACCAATTTCTGGGGCCGGTCGTCGGCGCGTTTCGCCGATATCGATTTTCGCGCGGCCAGCCGCGACGGTTATGATGTCGACTGGCCCATTACCTACGACGAGATCGCGCCTTATTACAGCCGCGTGGAACGCATGATCGGCGTCGCCAGCACGGTGCAAAATCGCCCCAGCAATCCGGATGGCGAGTACCTGCCGCCCATGAATTTCCGCTGCATCGATCGGATTCTCGAAAGTGGATCGCGCAAAATCGGCATTCCCTATCTGCCGGACCGCATCGCGCAGCTCACCGTGGCGCACGCCGGCCAACCCAAGTGCCACTATTGCGCGAATTGCACCGATGGCTGCGACACCGGCTCATTTTTTTCCACGCCGTGGTTTTTTCTTCCGGGGGCTGAGAAAAGTGGAAACCTGGATCTGCGCACCAACGCCCTTTGCAAGAACATCCTTGTAGATGAAAACGGCCGCGCGAGTGGCGTGGCGTACATCGATCGCATCACCAAGCAGGAGGTGGAAGTCCACGCCAAGATGGTAGTTCTGGCGGCTTCCTGCGTGGAGTCCGCGCGCATTGTGCTGAATTCCAAGTCGCGCCATTGGCCCAACGGAATCGCGAATTCGAGCGAACAGGCCGGCCGTAATCTCTGCGATCATCTCTACGGCACCACCGCGCGAGGCTACTTTCCGCAGTTGCTGGGCCAGCCGAGTTTTCCGGACAACGTCTCCTCCAGCACCGTGGCCTGGATGCCGCGCTGGCAGAATCTCGACAACCCGCGTCAGGAGAAATTCATTCGCGGCTACTCAGTTTATCCGGATGGCGGATGCTCAGAGTTTCCCGGGTACTTCGATCAGATTGAAGGCTTCGGGCGCGACTTCAAGCGGGAGATCAAGCGCCGCTATCCTACTCCGGTGGGTTTTTATATTCAGGCGCCCACGCAGCGCAGTGACGCGAATTATGTGGATATCGATCCCGGGGTGAAGGACGCCTACGGCATCCCGGCGGCAAGGCTGCATTTCGAATGGGACAAGAATTCGCTTTTGATGTGGGAGCACGGCAAGCACTCCTGCGAACAGTTGCTTCGCGCCAGCGGTGCGGAGTATCAGGGTGCCGCGAAGGAACCCGACATGCCCGGAACCAGCCTGCATGAGACCGGAACGTTACGCATGGGGAACGACCCCAAGCGGTTCGTGACAAATCGCTTTGGACAAGCGCACGATGTCCCGAATCTGTATGTCTGCGATGCCAGCGTGTTCCCGAACTGCACCGACAAAACAACTACGATATCGATCCTGGCGTTTACGCTGCGAACGTCCGAACACCTGCTTGACAATCTCAAGAAGATGTAGCGCACGCCCTTGGCGTGCCGCGTTCACACTCTTGTGAACGCGCCCATTGACCCAAAACCCAAAAACATGGTGTTCGCACGAGTGCGTGCGCTACTGCAACGGCTCGCTGGTGTGGAAGTATTTCTGATACGCCGCAATCCAGTTGGTCGCGATGTCCCGCTGCGCTTCCGCCAGATCCAGGCTTCCGTCACACACCATTTCGCGCAGGCGATCTTCCAAAGCGTCCTTCACACGAGCGTTCCATTCCGTAGCGGAATAGGAGTGCGGCCAAAGGTTGTGAATATCATCCGCGCCTCCCAGCGCCGGCGTGATGAGGTAATCCACTTCGTAGGCTCGCGGCTCGCCCACAATTCCGTACTCCTCGAATACTTTCCTCTGCAGCGCCACTGGAACGGCCTTGTTCTTGGTGTTGGCTCCGGCGCATACCGTCTGGCGGTTCAGAAGCAGCGCTGCTCCGGGAGTGAGCCGGGAATCTGGAATGGAGACGATGGGGGTCCGCTTCGGCGCTTCGCTGGGACGGACGGCATATGAAACCACGGCAATCAGCGCGCAAATAGTTCCCGCCAAAGCCCACGCAAATCGGCGATCCAGGCCCTGCTTCCCACTGGTTTCCCCCGTGGAAAGCTGCCCCAGCCGAGCCTTCAACAACGCCCGCGGACCAGCCGCCGGCGGTAATTTCGAATCAAGCTCCTGCTGCTGGGCACGGACAAAATCGGCGATCGCGCGCTCCAGCTCCTGGCGGCGGGTGCGGCATTTCCAGCAGGTCTCCAGATGGCCGTGAACCAGTCTCTCGTCGTGCGTGGGCAGCTCTGTTTCGATGTCCAGAAGCAGTTGCTGATCGGAAAGATGTGAATCTTCAAACTTCATAACTCCTCACCGTTCGGCTGAGCGCGCGATGCGCGCCAAGGACCTGGCCAGCGAAAGCGATACCGCGCCCAGCGACATGTCGAGAATCCCGGCGATCTCCCGATAGCGCAAGCCCTCGGCCCGCAGAAAAAGACACTCGCGATCCTGTTCCGCCAGCGCCCTGACCACGGCCAACAGCCGCTCGCGAGTCTGGCTTCTCAATAATTGATCTTCCGGATTGGGGCCTGGTTCCGCCACCGTGTCCGCAACACCGGGCTCGGCCCGCGCCGCGAAATCCTGACGAGTCCGGTAGCGGCGCTTCAACGCCAGATTGTGCGCTACCCGGAACAACCAGCCGCGCAGGTTCTCACGGGACTTGCCGTCACGAAGATGCTGAAACAGCGCCAGGAAAACTTCCTGCAGAACCTCCTCGCCGTCCGGAAACGCCAAGCCAAGGCTCGCCATATAGCGAAGCAAAGGCTCGCGGAACTGGTCGAACAGCGCCACCACATCCGCCTGCAAGCGCTCATGGCTGTGGCCGGCGTCAGCCGAGGATGCGGCGCGCAGAATCGGCAATATGCGGGAGTCCGGCGAAGACATGCGATGAATCCACTATATTGCATATTCCGGCGCTCGGTCTCTTGTTCAAGGTTTTACCGGTCGCTCACGCTCGCGGCTCGGTAGCGTTCGTGCTTAACCGAACCGCGACCGTCAGGTCAGAAGCTGTGAAAAAATCGGGAAGCACGCGGGGTTGGCAGACGGAAGCGTCTGCCCCACATTGACGCACAAGGATTTACGATTAAGTGGCGCAGGCGATTTCGCCTGCGAACCGATTTTTTCAAAGCTTCTTAGGGAGTCGGTGCCTTAAGTTCAGTTGCAACTGACTTGCTGATTTTTCTTGATATCGGACTGAACTAGTCGTATATTGATATAGGACCGAACAAGTCGTATATCTAAACAACAGTAGGAGAACGAGTTAGTGCGCTTACTTGCATCTTTGATTCTCGGGTCCCTGGCCTGGGCGAGCGATGGAGGAAGGTTGTTGGGAACGGTTTCGGATCCAAGCGGGACCGGCATCCCAGGTGCGAAGGTCACAGTGATGGAAACGGCCACGGCAATCAGCCAAACCAAGGCGACCGATGGCCTGGGCTTCTATTCGTTCCAGGATCTGCCGGTGGGACGCTATGACGTCCAGGTGGACGCGACCGGGTTCAAACCTCTTCGACGGACCAATGTGGTGTTAGATGTGGACAGCAAGGTAGTGGTGAACGTTCAACTCGACATCGGAGAACGAAACGAAACCATCACGGTTTCTGAATCCGCCACGCATGTGGAAACCGTGGACACCCAGATGGGCGAAGTAATTACTGGTAAACAAATGACGGGAGTGCCGCTTAATGGCCGCAGCTATACGGATCTGCTGGCCCTGCAATCCGGCGTGGTTCCGGTTACGTCTCTAACTCCCGACACCACGCAGGACGTGGGCGTCAGCGCGTTCTCGCCGTCGGGCAGTTTAAATCCAGGGACCATATCCATCAACGGCCAGCGCGAGTTCGCCAATAGCTTTGTATTGAATGGAAGCGACGTGGAAGAGGATGTCAACATGGGCGCGGCCATCGTTCCCAACCTGGATTCCATCGCCGAGTTCCGGATTCTCACCAACAACTTCGACGCCGAATACGGCGAGTTTAGCGGCGGCCAGATTGAGGTGGTGACAAAGTCGGGAACCAACACATTCCATGGCGATGTCTTCGAATTCCTGCGCAATACGGATCTGGATGGCCGCAACTATTTTTCGCCCACGCGCGGCGCGTTCGACCAGAACCAGTTTGGAGCAACCGCCGGCGGCCCCATCCGCAAGAACAAGCTGTTCTTTTTTGCCGACTATCAAGGCACCCGATTAACGCAAGGTTTGGATACGGGACAGATTCCGGTTCCCTCGCTCGATGACCGCGCCGGCAATCTCATGGATGTGGCCGGTTCGTTTGTCACTGTCGACCAAAATGGGAAGCCGGTCCCGACCACGGTGAGCGGTCCTTATTTTGCATCGCAGCTCGCGCAAAAGCTCGGCTACGCCGTGACCGCGGGTGAGCCTTATTACTTTCCCGGATGCACCAGCCCCGCCGAGTGCGTTCTTCCCAACGCCCGCATTCCTGTCACGGCCTGGTCTGCACCGGCTGCCAATCTTCTGCAGTATATTCCAGCGCCGAACAATCCCAACGGGACGTATTCGACTTCATCCTATAACCAGGCATTGGGAGATGACAAAGGCGCCTATCGGCTGGATGGGGCAACCCCATGGGGGATGTTGTCGGCCTACTATTTTCTGGACAACTGGAACCAGAACAATCCCTATCCGGTGGCCCAAGGCGGCGCGAATGTTCCGGGCTTCAACGCACTGAACACGGGACGCGCGCAATTGCTGGCGCTGGGCGACACCAAGACTCTGGGCTCATCGGCCGTAAACGAATTCCACTTCAGCTTCCTGCGCGACTCCACCAATTTAGGCCGGCCCATTGGAGGCGTCGGAACCAGCCTGGCATCGCAAGGTTTCGTGGTCGGCCCCAATACACCTGGAATAGTTCCACTATCGCCAAAAACCGAAGGAGTGGAAAATGTCGACTTCAACAATTTCTCCATCGGAACCAATACCAACGAGCTGAAGCAGGTCAACAACACTTTTCAATGGCGCGATAACTTTTCAAAAGTTTTGGGAACGCACACCATCACCGTGGGCGCGGAGTTCCATTACGATCAAGTCAACACCAATCCCATCGCGCAGTTGAACGGCAACTTCATATTCTTCGGCAGCGAAACCGGCGTGGACTTCGCGGACTTCCTGCTGGGTATCCCCAGCCAGTACAACCAAAGCCAGCTGCAGCCTTTCTATGGGCGCAACAAGTACATTGGCCTGTACGCGCAGGATAGCTGGCGCGTGAAGAAGAACCTCACGCTGAACTATGGCCTGCGCTGGGACCGCATTGAGCCCTGGTACGAAAAATACAATCAGATCGCTACCTTCGCGCCGGGCCGGCAATCGGAAGTTTTTCCAGGAGCGCCGGCCGGCATTTTGTTTCCAACCGACCCTGGTGTCTCGCGCACCCTGGCGCCGCCGGGAAATTTGGATTTTGCGCCGCGTGTCGGCCTGGCCTGGTCCCCCGGCTCCGGCAAAACCAGCGTACGGGCCAGTTACGGCATGTTCTACACCGCCATTGAAGCGCTCTCTATCGGAATCAGCAGCGCCAACGCGCCCTATGGAACCACCTACACCAGCCCCGCTCCTCCGCTGTTCGCCACGCCATTCATTACCGCCGCGAACGGCCAGAACGTGGGCCAATATTTTCCGGTCCAACTAGCTCCTTTGAACGCGACGGCCAGCCATCCCGACGCGAGCCTCAATTGGTCGCAGTTCGAGCCCATCAGCGGAATGCCGAACTATGCGTCCAACAATAAAATTCCCTACACCGAGGAATACATGTTGTCCATCGAGCGCGGCTTCGGAAACAACACGGTGCTCGACGTAAGTTATGTGGGCTCTCAAGCCCATCACCTGCTGGTGCTGGAGGAGGCCAATCCTGGGAACCCGGCGCTCTGCCTGGCGCTCAGCAATCCTGCCAATTTGGCGCCCGGCCAGACTCCCTGTGGACCGTTCAGTGAGAGCAATGTTTTCACCACCGCGGCGGGCCAGGTAATCAACGGAACCCGAGGACCTTTGGGATCGAATTTCGGAAGCGACACCTTGGAGACCACCATCGGCAACTCGAACTACAATTCGTTGCAAGTGACCTTGCGCCATTCGAGCGGGCCGCTGCAGCTGCTGGCCGCATACACCTTCAGCAAATCTCTGGATCAATCTTCCAATCTGGGTGAAGAAGTGAACCCGTTGAATCCATCCCTCAGCAGGGCGCTCTCCGCCTTCGACATCACGCACAACTTTGTTGTCAGCTACAGCTACCAGCTTCCCGTGGAACGTCTGCTCCATGCCAAGAACCGCTGGACGGAAGGGTGGGAATTTTCCGGCATCACGCGTTTCGCGAGCGGCCTTCCCGTGACGCTGGTCAACTACGGCGACAATTCCCTCCTGGGCGCGGAGCCGAACGGCATCAACAACTACGGCATCGATGAACCGGACGTCGCCCGCGGCTCTCTCAATCTGAATTCGAATCCCAGAAACGGGCTCAGCTATTTCAACTCCGCGCTCTTCAGCGAGAACGCTCTGGGTACTCCGGGCAACGCCTCGCGCCGTTATTTCCACGGGCCGGGAATGGAGAATTTCGATGTTGCGCTGCTGAAGAACCTGCACCTTACCGAATCGACGTTCCTACAGTTCCGCCTGGAGGCCTTCAACGTCTTCAACCATGCGCAATTCTTTGGACCGCAAGCCGTCGATGGCAATATCAGCAGCGCGACGTTCGGCCAGGTGGTCAGCGCCGCGGCTCCCAGGCTGGTGCAGCTAGGCGCGAAATTCGTATTTTGATGTGGGGCAGGCGCTTTCGGCTTTCGCCAGCCAACCGATTTTTCTTCGATTCGCTAAACTCGGATGTGTGATCCACGAAATCCTGCCGGTCGGCATATTGCAATGCAACTGTTCCATTTTTGGCGACGAGCAGAGCCGCGAAGCCGTAGTCATTGACCCCGGAGACGAGATCGATCAGATCCTGGCGGTTCTGGCGAAACACAAATTACGCCTGAAGGCCGTCATTATTACGCACGCTCACATCGATCATATTGGCGGCGCCCAAAAGCTGAAAGCCGCTACCGGCGCGCCCGTATACATGAACGCCAAAGATCAGGAACTGTACGATCATCTGGATATGCAAGCCGGATGGCTAGGGATGCCAACGCCCGAGAAGACCGAAATAGATGTCGCGGCGCGCGAGGGCGACACAGTGAAGTTAGGCCCCGCGGAGTTTCATGTTTTGGACACGCCCGGCCACACCCCAGGCAGTATCAGCTTATGGATTCCGGCCGAGGGCAAGCTGATCGCGGGCGACACCTTGTTCCTGGACAGCATCGGGCGAACGGATTTGCCGGGCGGCGATCATCAGCAGATCCTGCGGTCTATCCACACGAAGATGCTTCCCTTGGACGACAGCACGGTGGTTATTCCAGGTCACGGCCCGAATACTACCATTGGACGTGAGCGGACGAGAAATCCTTTCTTGAAAGGGCTTTAGTCTCCGCTATTCAACCGATTTGATTCCTTTTCCTTCCTATGGCACACTGGAGTGGGACATAGATGTCGACAAAGAGAGCACACGTGGTTTTGCCTGAGGATCTGGTGAACCAGATCGACAGGATAGTTGGGTCACGGGGTCGAAGTGCGTTTCTCGCGGACCTGGCGCGGCGCGAAATACGACGCCGGCGCCTGCTAGAAATCCTGAAGACGGAAGAACCTATTTGGAAGGACGAAGATCATCCTGAGCTGAAAGATGGCGCAGCGGAATGGGTGCGCAAGATGCGGGCTGAATCGGAGGTCCGCTTCGAAGGTATCCAACACCAGCGAGATGGCCACTGATGGCCACCTACCTACTGGACACTTCCGTCGTCATTGATGCACTGAACCGGAAGCGCGGCCGCCGGCAGTTGCTCGCGGCGTTGGTGGAATCCGGCGAGACGCTGGCATGTTCCGCCATGACCGTTATGGAAATCTACGCCGGGCTCCGGCCGCATGAATCCGTTATGACTCAGGCTTTCCTGGACGGACTCGATCACTATAGTGTCGACCATGAGTTGGGCCGCTTCGCGGGGCTGCTCAAGAATGAATGGGCGAAGCAGGGCCGAACGTTGTCCGCTCCGGACGTGATCATTGCCGCGACAGCGCTAATTCACAAACTCGTTTTAATGACAGACAACCGCAAGGATTTTCCAATGTCGCAATTGGCGCTGTATTCTTTGCCCGAATTTCGGTAAGACCCATGGATTCCGAAAACCAGCTTAAAACCGACCGCCCCGAGCCCCCTGCCCCTGGCTACCAGCCCAGCACCGGCCGCAAGCTATTCATGTTCATCCTGAGCCTGGTGGCCCTCATTGGGGTCTGGGTCTACTATTGGTTCGCAAGTAAATAGAGCCTTCTTGCGCCGGATCTCCTCCATCACGCTGGCCACCAGTTCCTTGGCATCCGTCAAACATTTGGAAATCATCTGGATGTCCATGGCTGGTTTACCGGCCTGGCGCGCGCTTTGGCAATAGATCCCGTGCTGCCCTACCAGAACCAGGGCGTCGGTCAGCAGGTCAAGCGTAACGGCGAGCCGTCCTCGCTCGGCTCCCATCATTAACTCGTGTTTTTCCAACTCTTCGCGCCGGTCGTCATAGATGGACATGTTCAATTCATTGTAGAGTCGCGCGGCTAAAGTCGGAAGCGGATGCTGCCGATGGTACTCACAAGGAGAGGTACTAGATGTCCATCCGCCAAATTCTTTTTTCCACGATCGCACTGGCGATCCTTCCCGTCGCGGTGGTTCGCGCTTCAGACAACGCCGAGTATGTCGGTGGCACCGTGAAGGCGATTCCGATGAACGCTACCGGCTTCATTGAATTTAACGACACCAAGGTGTTGATCTTCAACTATGGTGTGGCAACATACAAGCTGCCTTACGACGAGATTACCGGCACCGAAGTCACCAAGGGCGATTCGAAACATGTTCTCAAAAAACTGCCTGTTCCGAAGCTGTTCGGCAGCAGGAAAGAGACGCTGACTATCAGCTATAAGGATTCGGCCGGCGTGACTGGAAAGTTGGATTTCGATCTCTCCACGCGGCTGGCATCCGGCATCATAGTGGCCATCCAACAAATGAAGGACTTTCGCGAAGCCCAAACCGAGGCTCAATCGGCTGAATGGTGGGGCGATAAATACTGGAAGACTCTAAGCAACAAGCCGGCCTGGGATGCAAACAGCGCCAGCGCCGCGCAACCGGCTCCGGCGGCAGCGCCGAGCACCAAGAATTAAGCTAATTGCGCAACTGACAGTAGGCCGTGGGCTGTGGGGCAGGCGCTTTCGCCTGCCAACCATTTCAGGCGTGCCGCGACCCGCGCAAACCGTAGTAAACGATATACAAATAACAAACCGCTGGAAGAATAAACGCCAGGTGAATCCCGACCCGGTCCGCTAGCGCTCCTTGCACCAGCGGGATAATCGCGCCACCGACAATAGCCATCACCAGAATCCCCGACCCCTGCCCGGTCAGCTTTCCCAAACCATCGATCGCCAGCGTGAAGATGGTAGGGAACATCACCGAATTGAACAATCCCACCAGAATGATGCTCCACATGGCCACATGCCCACTGCTGAGAATGGAACCCGTCACCAGCAAGCAAGCCATCATGGCGGCCGCTCCCAGAACTTTTCCGGGATTCAGCTTCTGCATCAATGCCGATCCAATAAAGCGCCCCACCATCGCGCCGCCCCAATAGAACGACACCAGAGCGGCCGCAGCCTTGGGGGTCAGGCCGCCGATGTCAGGCTGCGAAAAATAATTCACCAGGAAACTGCCGATGGAGACTTCCGCTCCCACATAAATAAAGATTCCAACCGCACCCAACACCAGATGACGATGCTTCCAGGCGCTATCACCCGTCGCGGACCCGTCGTGCGTACGGCCTTCCTCAATGTTGGCCAGGACCGGCAGCTTGAAACGTGAGATGGCCAAGGCCAGCACGAAAAGCAGCGCCGCGATTCCAATGTACGGCAGTTTCACCGAGGACGCTTCCAGCGCCCGATGCGCCTGCAGCTGGTCCGGCGACATGGCGTTGAGTTGCGCCGAGGTTGTCCGCACCGCCGACAGGATCAATGCCCCACCCAAGTACGGCCCGATGGTGGTGCCGAGCGAATTGAACGCTTGCGCCAGGTTCAGCCGGCTGGAAGCGCTCTCCGGCGGCCCCAGCACCGCGACATAGGGATTGGCGGCCACCTGCAATATGGTCATACCGGAAGCCAGTATGTAAAGCGCGCCCAGAAAAACCGCGTACGAAGCGAGTGAAGCCGCGGGGACAAACAGCAGGGCGCCCAAACCCATCACCGCGAGTCCCAAGACAATCGAGTTCTTATAGCCCAGCCACGAGATCACCTTCGCGGATGGCATCGACATCAGGAAATATGCCGAAAAGAACGTGAACTGGATCAGCATGATCTGCGTGTAGTTCAGCTCGAAGATCGACTTCAGATGTGGAACCAGAATGTCGTTGAGAACGGTGACGAATCCCCACATGAAAAAAACAGTGGTGATTACGGCCAACGCTGGCCCATAGTTCCCGGTGGCGCCCGACGCGGGGGCAGTCTTTTGTGCTGGCTGGATCATACTTTGTCCAGCGACAATCATACCCCGAAGCCTTGGGACGCGGTATCAATGGATTCATTAGCATTATTTATGTGAATACCCCCTTGCATTTGCCGCGCTGCTAAGGTACTCTAGATCCAATGACGCGATTCGAGAGTCAAGTTGGCGCTGTCTCCACCCTACCGGGCGGGAATGTGCCGGCTTCCGTTCGAATTGGTCAGGTTCCGAGGCTACTTTCCATTATTATTCAGGTCGCCGTACCCGGCCCCGCCTGAAGGCTTCGGAGAAAAATCTCAAAGAGGCCATTGGCGGGGGAAACAAACCCAGCCAATGGCCTTTTTCATTTTTGGAGGAACGAACCCAAATGTCGTCGACGACTAGCGCCCCCCGAGCAAGTGCAGCGGCCGAATCGAAACTGATGTCCGGCGCACAGATTTTACTGGAATGCCTGGTTCGCGAAAACGTGGACTGCATTTTCGGCTATCCGGGCGGCGTAACCCTGCCGTTGTACGATGCTTTCTACGATCATCCCATCCGCCATGTTCTAGTGCGTCACGAACAAAATGCGGCTTTCGCCGCGGCCGGCTTCGCGCGTTCCACCGGGCGCGTGGGAGTCTGCTGCGCAACATCGGGACCAGGCGCCACCAACCTGGTAACCGGTCTGGTGGATTCCATGATGGATTCCATTCCCGTGGTTGCCATCACCGGCCAGGTGCCCACCAAACTAATCGGCAGCGACGCTTTTCAGGAAGCCGATACTTTCGGCATCACGCGTTCCTGCACCAAACACAACTTCCTGGTCAAAACCGTCGCCGAGCTGCCGCAAGTAATCCATGAGGCGTTCTACATCGCTTCGAGCGGGCGCCCGGGTCCGGTGCTGGTTGATATTCCGAAGGACGTCTTCCAGGCCCAATCGCATTACGTCCCCGTCACATCCATCCACCTGCCCGGCTACAAGGTGTTCACCGAAGGTCACACCGGCCAGATCCGGCGCGCCGCGCAGATGATCTGGGAAGCCGAGCGGCCGTTTGTGTATGCCGGCGGCGGCATCATCGCAGCCAATGCTTCTGAGGAGTTGCGGGAGCTGGTGGAAATGCTGGATGCCCCCACGGTGAATACGCTTATGGGGCTGGGCGCGCTGCCGGCCGAGCATCGCAATTTCGTCAGCATGCCTGGAATGCACGGCAGCTACGCCGCCAACATGGGTATGAGCAATGCCGATCTGCTGATCGCATTGGGCGTTCGTTTCGATGACCGGGTCACCGGCCGTTTAGCGGCTTTCGCTCCGCATGCCAAAGTGATTCACGTCGATATCGATCCAGCCGAGATCGGCAAGAACCGCGCCGCTGACCTGCCCATCGTGGGCGATGTGAAGCGCGTTCTGCAAAAACTGAATAAAGTGCTGCAGGAGCTGGCGCCGGCCCATCAAAAGCGGAATGCCGCCGCGCGGGAATCTTGGTGGGGCCGGATTCGCGATTGGCAGCAGCAGCATCCGCTCTCACCCGAAGTATCCACTACTGAAATAAAACCGCAACATCTGATGCGTGAAATCGATCGCCTGTGCGGCGGGCGCGCCATTGTCGCTTCCGACGTCGGCCAGCACCAGATGTGGGCCGCGCAGTTCATCCGCTTCAACGAGCCGCGTCTGTGGCTGAACTCGGGCGGCCTTGGCTCCATGGGGTTTGGACTTCCAGCGGCCATCGGCGCGCAGTTCGCCCGTCCCGACAAACTGGTCTTCGCCATTTGCGGCGACGGAGGGTTCCAGATGTCCATCCCGGAACTCGCCACTATCGTCAATCACGGGCTGCCAATCAAGATTGTGGTGATGAACAATGGATACCTGGGCATGATCCGGCAATGGCAGGAGCTGTTTTATAACAACCGCCTGTCGCAGGCTGAGCTGACTTCGTTCCCCGATGTCGAGAAACTCGCGGGCGCCTACGGATTCAAGGGCCGCACCGTGGAAAAACCGAGCCAACTGGCGGCCGCGCTGCAGCAGGCCATCGACGAGAACGGTCCATACCTGCTGAACGTGCGCGTTTCGCCGTTCGAAAATGTGTATCCAATGGTTCCCGCGGGCGGCGCCATCAACGAAATGGTTCTCGGACCCCCGCAACCGGTGGAGGCATAAACCGTACTCCCATGCTGCAAGTAATCTCACTTCTAGTCGAAAACAAACCCGGCTCACTGATGCGCATCACCGGCCTGCTGAGCGCGCGCGGTTACAACATCGAAAGCCTCACCGTGGCTCGAACGCTTGATCCCACGCTTTCGCGCATGAGCATTGTGGTGGACATTGAACCGCAACTGCGCGCCCAAGTAATTAAACAGATGAACAAGCTGGTCAACGTGCTGCAAGCTTCCGACCTCACCGAAGCAGCGGCGGTACGAAGAGAAATGGTGCTGCTGCGCGTGAGGCCCACCTTAACCAGCCGCCCCAACATCCTGAAAGAAGCCGAGATTTTCGGCGCCCGCGTGGTGGATTCCTCCACCGAAGGCTTCGCGCTCGAAGTGACCGGCGATCCTGAAAAACTGGACGTCTTCATCGACCTGATGCGCAGCTACGGTGAAATTGAAGTCACTCGCTCAGGAACGGTGGTGGTGGCGCTCGAAGCAAAGAAACTGCGCCTGTCGCCACCGGTACCAAAAACCACCATGTCCGGCGACGCGAACGAGAAACGAGAAACGAGAAACGAGAAACCAGTCCATGGCTAAACGATTTTACGAAACAGACGGCAATCCAGCCCTACTCAAAGATAAGACGGTGGCGATCATCGGCTACGGCAGCCAAGGCCACGCCCACTCTCTCAACCTGCGCGACAGCGGCGTGCACGTCGTCGTGGGATTACACCAAGGAAGCAAGAGCGCGGCCAAGGCAGAAGCAGCCGGTCTCAAGGTTCTTTCCACCGCCGATGCCGCGAAAGCCGGCGATGTAGTGATGATCCTGGTTCCGGATCATATCCAGGGCGATCTGTACGCCGCTGAAATTGGCCCGCACATGACCAAGGGCAATACTCTAATGTTCGCCCATGGCTTCAACATTCACTTCGGCCAGATCAACGCTCCCGCGGACGTGGACGTTTCCATGATCGCGCCGAAAGCGCCGGGCCATCGCGTACGCGAGCTGTTCACCGAGGGTGTGGGAGTGCCGGCGCTGGTGGCCGTGCATCAAAATCCCTCAGGAAAAGCCACCGAGAACGCATTGGCCTACGCGCTGGCGCTCGGCTGTCTCAAGGCCGGCGTGATCGAAACAACATTCCGGGAGGAGACTGAGAGCGACCTGTTCGGCGAGCAGTCCGTGCTGTGCGGCGGCGCGAGCGAGCTGGTACGCGCCGGCTTTGAAACGCTGGTAGCAGCGGGTTATGCGCCTGAAATCGCATACTTCGAGTGCCTACACGAATTGAAGCTGATTGTCGATCTTATTTATGAGGGCGGCCTCAGCTATATGCGCTATTCGGTTTCAGATACCGCGGAGTACGGCGATTACACCCGCGGCCCGCGCATCGTCAACCAACAAACACGCGACGAGATGCGCAAGATTCTGTCGGAGATTCAATCCGGCCAGTTCGCCCGCGAATGGATTGCGGAAAACAAAACCGGCCGCCACAAGTTCCTGCACCTACGCGATGCCGCGCGCGATTCGCAAATCGAGAAAGTGGGCAAAGAGCTCCGCGAGATGATGCCGTTCCTGAAAAAACGAAAGGAGGCCGGCATCCCCCAAGAAGCCGCCACCGCGTAGCAGCAGGTGGCGCAGGCTTCAGCCTGTGAACATTTATGCGCATCCAAACCTTCGACACCACTCTCCGCGACGGCACGCAAGGCGAAGCCGTCTCTTTTTCGCTGGATGACAAGCTGGTCATCGCGCGCAAACTCGACGAGCTGGGGATCGATTATATCGAAGGCGGCTGGCCCAATTCCAATCCCAAAGACAAAGAATTTTTCCAACGCGCCCGCGATCTGAAGCTCAACCACGCGCGCTTGGTCGCGTTCGGCTCTACCCGCTTCTCGAAGAACAAAGTAGAGCAGGATCCCAACGTCCGCGCTCTGCTCGAAGCCGAAACTCCAACCATCTCTATTTTCGGCAAGAGCTGGGATCTGCACGTGCATCGCGCACTGGGGATTTCCGAAGAAGAAAATCTCAAGCTGATCTCCGAGACCGTGAAATATCTGAAAGATCACGGCCGCGAAGTGGTATACGACGCCGAACACTTTTTCGACGGCTACAACGCCAATCCCGATTTCGCGCTGCGTACGCTCGAAGCCGCGAAACTTTCGGGCGCGGATGTCCTGTGTTTGTGCGATACCAACGGCGGCAATCTGACCCATCGCGTCATTGAAGTGGTGGCGGAAGTGCGTAAGCGCTTCGACGGAGTGCTGGGCATTCACACTCACAACGATGCCGATGTCGCGGTGGCCAATGCCATCGCGGCCATCGAGGCCGGCTGCACGCATGTCCAAGGCTGCATCAACGGCTACGGCGAGCGCTGCGGCAACGCCAACATGGTTTCCATCATCGCCAATCTGGAGCTGAAGCTGGGCCACACTACCATTGGCCGCGATAACCTGCAGAACTTAACCACAGTGGCGCGGTATATCGCTGAGCTGGCCAATCTGCCCATGCGAAACGATCAACCGTATGTTGGTCACAGCGCTTTCGCGCACAAAGGCGGCGTGCATGTCAGCGCGGTGCTGAAGGATTCATCCACTTATGAACACGTGAAGCCGGAAACCGTCGGCAACCGCCAGCGCGTCCTCTTGAGCGATCTTTCCGGGCGCGGCAACGTGCTTTATAAACTCAAGCAGCATGGCTTGGCCGAGCGCCTGGATTCCGAAGGACGGCGCCAACTGTTGGAGCGCATCAAGCAGATGGAGCATCAAGGCTACGAAATCGAAGCCGCCGAAGGCACTTTCGAGCTGCTGGTGCGGGAAGCACTGCGTCCCGGACTGAACCTGTTCGACGTGGTGGGTTACGACGTAACCACGCGCCTGATCGGCGGCACCACCGCCACCGTGACGCTGCGCGTGCAGGATAGCGTCCACACCGCCACGGCCAACGGCCAGGGCCCCATGAATGCTCTCGATCTGTGCCTGCGGCAATGCCTGTCCACGGTGTATCCGAAGATCGCCAGCGTCCGCTTGACGGATTATAAAGTGCGTGTTCTTGAACCTAAAAAAGGCACCGCGGCCAAGGTGCGCGTTTTGGTGGAATGGTCCGACCACAAGCGCAGCTGGGCCACAGTGGGCGTCTCCGACAACGTAATCGAAGCTAGCTGGCACGCTCTAGTAGACGCTATCCGCCTGGAGCTGATGCGCCTGACCGAGCAGGACGAAACCGTGGACAAAGTGGTGGAAGATTATTGCTGGGGCGTGTAATCTCCTCGCTATGCCCAGGAGGTACAAGGTTGTCCGCATCATGATAGGACCATTCGCCATTGTGAACTTCTTCGGCGCCGGAGAGCTGCACGACTTACTGTTTGGTGTTGTGAAATCAAGCTGACGCTATGGGACTGGACGTTGCCTCGCTGAAATGAGCGGCTAGAATAGAATTATGCCCGCCACGGCACTCTTGACCTCCGAACAATATCTCTCTCTGCCCGAGGAGTTCGACCAGAACGGCAATCGGATCAAGGACGAGCTCATTAGAGGAGAAGTCGTCAAAATACCACCCGCCTCACTGCGGCATGACCGTATCAAGAATCGAATCAATCGTTTGTTGATCCGCCATTTAGACAAGAACCCGCAGCTCGCCATGGAGTCACTAGTGGAGATGGGCACCGAGGTGAGCAAGCGTGATGTGTTTGTCCCAGATGTTAGCCTGGTGAAGCTTGACCGATGCTCGGAGGATGAAAGAATATTTCGTGGCGCGCCGGAACTCGCGATCGAGGTGGTCTCGCCCAGCGATACCAGCAAGCGGTTGAAAGCCAAGGTCGACACGTATCTTCAAGGTGGATCAAACACGGTCTGGGTCGTATCTCCGGAGTCCCGTTCGGTAACGATTTACTTCCGGCGGCTCGATTCGAGACTTGAAAGGCGATCAAACCATCGAGGACCCGGTAATTCCTGGATTCTCGACGCCGGTTTCCGCTTTCTTCGAGTAGGACAAGACGCAGTCTTGCCCCACATGAAACAATAGAGATTGCGCTACTTTCTCCGCAGAACCATTCCGCCCTTCGCCCGCGTATTGCTGGTTGAAAGCGGGCAGCGCCATCTGGTGGAGGGTCTGCTTCCCGGGCTCTACCGCTCGCATCCCAATATGAAAGCCGACCTGGTTACCTGCTACGGCGGACTGCCGGAGAATTTCCGGACTGAACTCGGGAGCGTCTATCGCGTCAACGACTATCCCAACATGCGGGCGCGCCGAAAGCTGTGCGGCCTGTTAGCGGCCAATCAATACAACGTCGTTGGAATCATCTGTTCCGACGAGCCCATCCTGGCCAAATGGAAATGGGTGTTGGCCGCGCGCCTCACGGGCAAGGTTTTCATCCTGAATGAAAATGGCGACTATTTCTGGTTCGATCGCGGCCACTTGTCGAATATCCGCTACTTCATTCTGTATCGCGCCGGACTCACCGGCTCAGGCGCGGTCCGGACCATAACGCGTCTGGCCCTTTTCCCGATCACGCTGTTGTACCTGATTGCGTTCGCAGCGACAATTCACCTTCGGAGGAAACTTCGCACGCTATGAAAGCTGTTTTTGTGGAACAAACCGGTGGTCCGGAAAATTTGAAATACGCGGACATTCCCAAGCCCTCGCCGGCCGCCGGTCAGGCGCTGGTAAAAATCGCGGCGTCGGGCGTAAATTTCATCGACATTTATTTCCGCAAGGGCCTTTATCCCGCCCCTCCGCCGATTGTGCTCGGCAGCGAGGGTGCCGGGACGGTGGAAGCGGTTGGTCCCGATGTCACCAATGTTCGCCCGGGCGATCGCGTGGCTTACGCCATGGCTCGGGGATCCTACGCCGAATATGCCGTGGTGCCGGCCTGGCAGCTGGTGAAGATTCCCGATTCAGTAGATTTTCAAACCGCCGCCGCGGCCATGCTGCAAGGCATGACCGCGCATTACCTGACGCACTCCACTTATCCGCTCAAAGCCGGCGATTCGTGCCTGATTCACGCCGCGGCCGGCGGGATGGGTCTACTGCTGGTTCAAATGGCCAAGATGCTGGGCGCGCGCGTAGTTGGAACCGTCGGCACCGAAGAAAAAGCCAAACAAGCCAAAGCCGCCGGCGCCGACGAAGTGATCGTCTACACCAAAGAAGATTTCACCGCTAAGGCCAAGGGCATGAACGTGGTTTACGATTCAGTGGGTAAGACCACTTTCCTTCCAAGCCTGGATTGTCTGCGGCCGCGCGGCATGATGGTGAATTACGGAAACGCCAGTGGACCGGCGCCGGAAATCGCGCCGCTGCTCCTCACGCAAAAAGGTTCGCTGTTTCTTACCCGGCCGTCGCTCGGAAACTACACATCCACGCCAGAAGAGCTGGATTGGCGCGCCACCGACGTATTGAACTGGGTGGCGCAAGGAAAGTTGAAACTCCATATTCACAAGGTCTATCCGCTGGCCGAGGCCGCGCAGGCGCAGCGCGATCTGGAAGGCCGCCAAACAACCGGAAAGCTGCTACTGGTCCCGTGATCCAATTCGCCGAATTAAAAATCGACGCGCTGCTGGTTTCAGCGCTCCCCAACATCCGCTATCTGAGCGGCTTCACCGGCAGCCACGCGCTATTGCTGGTGACCCCCGATTCGCAAACCCTGTTCACCGACCCGCGCTACACCATTCAAGCCTCCCAGGAGTGCTCCACGAAAGTAAAAACCGTCGCCAAAGGTCCGCTGGAGCTTGCCGCGGTTGAAACCATAAAACGCGCGCGCCTCAAGCGCATCGGCTTCGAATCGACGCGCCTGATCTACGACGCGTTTGAGCGCCTCAAGCAAGCGCTGCCGCTGGCCGCATCGCTGAAGCCCATCGGACCGGTGCTCGAAAAGCTGCGGATGATCAAATCGCCAGACGAGATCGCGCGCATCCGCCGCAGCGTCCGCACGAATTCGGAAGCTTTCGAATCCACCGTGCGATCCATCCGGCCCGGGGTTTCCGAGATGGCCATCGCCGCTGAGCTGGAATTCAAGATGCGCCGTCTGGGCGCCGAGAAAGCTGCGTTTGAGACCATCGTGGCGTCTGGCGTCCGCACTGCCCTGCCCCACGCGCAGCCCTCCCAACAGAAGGCCGCCGTTAATGAACTATTATTAATAGATATGGGTTCGTGCCAAAACGGGTACATGAGCGACATGACCCGCATGCTGTTTCTAGGGCGGCCGAGCCAGCGTGTTCGCAGCATGTACAAAGCGGTATTGAACGCTCAACTGGCAGCGATTGACACGGTACGTGCAGGCGTGACCGCCGGCCAGGTGGACCAGAAGGCACGCCAAGTATTGGAATCGGAAGGGCTTGGCAAGCAGTTCGTACACTCCACCGGGCACGGCTTGGGCCTGGAGATCCATGAACCGCCGCGGGTGGGAAGGAAGGACCCCACGAGACTTGAGGCCGGCATGGTGATTACAATTGAACCTGGCGCCTACATCCGGGATTTCGGCGGAATCAGGATCGAAGACACGGTGCTGGTGACCAGGAACGGATGCGAAGTATTGACCACTACATCCAAGGAGCTAATGCTGCTCTGAATGTCGAATGAAGAGATAAGAGATCTGGTCCAGCTAGTGATAGAAAGCGGCGTGGCTGAGATCGAAGTGCAGCGCGGCGACAACCGGGTGCGAATCCGGCGAGTTGTGGGGTCCCGGCACGAAGTCACGGTCCCAGGATCCATGATGGCGCATGGTACGAGTCCCATGGTGGATGCGATGGCGCCCAACACCAGCGTGCCGCCTGCATCGAACACAACCGCCACCAGCGGCAATGAAACCATCGTGAAATCTCCCATTGTCGGGACCTATTATGATGCGCCCAAACCCGGCGATCCGCCTTTTGTGAAGGTCGGCGACGTGGTGGAACCGGGGCATGTGCTCTGCATTATCGAATCGATGAAGCTCATGAACGAAATCGAAGCCGAGATCGCCGGCACCGTTGTCGCCAAACTGATGGAAAACGGCCGGGCCGTGGAGTACGGAGAAGCGCTGTTCGCCATTCGCCCGCGCTAGCGCTGGCGCGATCAAGTAATGGGCATGTTCCAAAAAATCCTGATCGCCAATCGTGGCGAGATCGCTATTCGCATCATCTGCGCCTGCAAGGACCTGGGCATCCGGACCGTGGCCGTATACTCGGAAGCCGACCGGCATAGCCTGCACGTCCGGTTCGCGGACGAGGCCATTTGCATCGGGCCGGCAAAAAGCGCGCGCAGCTATCTGGATATTCCGTCAGTGATCAGCGCGGCCGAGATTACCAACGTGGATGCCATCCATCCCGGCTACGGATTCCTGAGCGAGAACGCAGATTTCGCTGAGGTATGCGAGACCTCTGAGATTCGGTTCATCGGGCCTAAACCAGCTGTTATCCGTTCCATGGGCCTGAAGCAGTTGGCGCGCGCCGCCATGGCGAAATCCGGTGTGCCGATCCTGCCGGGGTCGAAAGGCATACTGAAAGATGCGGATGATGCACTCGCGACTGCCGAGTGCATCGGGTATCCGGTGATGCTGAAAGCTTCCGCAGGCGGCGGCGGCCGCGGCATGCGCGTGGTACGGGAGGCATCCGAGATGCCCGGGCTCTTATCGCAGGCACAGCAGGAAGCGGGCCTTTCGTTCTCGAATCAAGACGTATACATGGAAAAACTGATCGAGGGGCCGCGGCACATCGAGTTTCAGGTGCTGGCCGATGAACATGGCTCGATCGAGATTCTGGGTGAGCGCGAATGCTCCATCCAGCGGCGGCATCAAAAATTGCTCGAAGAAGCGCCCTCCCCGGGCCTGAATCCGGAGTTGCGCAAGAAAACCATGGCTGCACTGAAGGAAGCCGTGCGCCATATCGGCTACACCAACGCCGGCACTGTTGAATTCCTCATGGATGAGAAAGGCAATCTCTATTTTATTGAGGTGAACGCGCGCATTCAGGTGGAGCATCCGGTGACGGAGGCCATCACCGGCATCGACCTGGTGAAGAGCCAGATTCTGATTGCGGCCGGTCTTCCGCTCAGCGAAGTGATCGCGCAGCCGGTGACGTTTGAAGGGCACGCCATCGAGTGCCGCATCAATGCCGAAAATCCGGACACGTTCGCGCCCTCGCCCGGACGCATCACCGGGCTGAATCTGCCGGGCGACATCGGCATCCGGGTGGACACATCGGCCTATACGGACTACGTAATCCCTCCGTACTACGATTCGCTGGTGGCGAAGCTGATCGCTTATGGCGACAACCGCACCGAGGCTATCGCGCGGATGCGCCGGGCGCTCGAAATGTTTGTGGTGGAAGGGATTTACACGACGATTCCTTTACATCAGAAAATTTTGGCCGATCCTGACTTCGTTGCCGGGAAGACGGACACAAATTTTTTAAGACGCTACGCCTAATCCTGCCGATAAGCCCAGCAAGGAACATCTCATGGGCACCATCAACAGCACACCTATCACGCCCTTGTCCGTGCTTACGGCGCCGGGCGCACCGCTCGCCAGCGGTTCATCGCTGATTCCACAGTCAATTCTCAATTCGGCCAGTCCAGCCGAGCTGTCCAGCTTTAGTTCGGAGGCTTCGGCGCTAGCCGAGGAAAACGGGCTCTTGGGAACTACCTCACCGTATTACGATCAGCCGTCGACGGATTATTTTCAATCCATCGACTCATCCATTACCAACGCGGCCTTCGGATTGGCCCCGGCCGCGCCAGCTACGACGGATTTGTTGACCGAAGGGCTGGCTGCTACTTCGACAACTCCGCCTTCGCTCGATCAATTGGTTGCATCCTATAGCGGTGAGACGAACAATACCGGCACGCTGATTAACACAACTGGATGATCGGTTGGCAGGCGAAAGCGCCTGCCCCACTGCGCCAACCATCTTTCACATCGCCAACAGCGCGGCCATTAGCTCAATGCCATCCCACAAGTTCTGAATCCGGATATTCTCATTGAAGCTGTGCTGATTATTGTCGTGATTCGCGATTGGCACCGTGATCGTGGGCACGTGCAGAATCTCGTCGATCATGTACAGCGGCACGCTGCCGCCCATGGTCGGTAGTTTCACCACCGGCCCGCGCGCCGATTCCGCAGTCTTCAAAACCAACTGCGAAATGGGCAGGTCCATGGACGTTCTTGAGGCGTTGTAGCCACCGGATTCCACTTTCACTAGCGCCAGTTTCGGATGCGACATGCGTGTCTTGGCGTCAGGCTCCGTGTCCACAATGAAGTAACCTTGTTTGCGGATGTGCGCGATCACCCGCTGCTCCGCCATTTCATGATCGATCCCTTTTACCAGGCGCATGTCGATCGAGGCCGTAGCGGTGGCAGGGATCACGTTGCTGGCCCCCGCTCCCGTTCGAGCGCTGCTCATGCCCCGGATGTTCAGCGAGGGAAAATTAAGCAGCTCCACCAGCTTCTTTCCGCCGCCTTCGGTGCGGCCCAGCCAAAGCTCGCGCATCAGGTCCTGATCCACATCCGGCGCCTCGGCAATCGCGCGGCGCTCAATGTCCGAGAGCGGCTGAATTCCGTCATAAAAATGATCGATCAACACCCGGCCGTCATCATCTTTCATCGAACCCAGAAGATGGGCCAGCGCCATGGCCGGGTTCGGCGCCCAATTCCCGTAATGGCCGCTGTGCAGTTCATGATTCGGACCATACAGCGTAATATCCACAGTCGTGATTCCGCGCGCTCCGAACACGATCTGCTGCCGCCGGCTTTGGTGCACCGGGCCATCGCAAATCAGCCAGACGTCGGAACCGAGCAGCGCCTTATATTTTTCGATGATGTTGGCCAGGTGCGGCGATCCGGCTTCTTCTTCACCTTCGAAGACCAGCTTGATGTTGGAGCGCAGCGGAATCCGGGCTGCCTGCAACGCGTCGAGCGCGGTAGCGATGGCAATCACCGGCGCCTTGTCGTCGGACGCGGAGCGTGCGTAGACGCGCCACTCCGGATTAATGGGTCCGTTCGCGGGCAGCGGGACCACTCGCGCGTCGCGATTCAACGGGCCATCGCGCAGTACCGGCTGCCAGGGCGGCGTAGCCCATTCTTTGGGATCGAGCGGCTGGCCGTCGTAATGAGCGTAGAAAACCAGCGTGCGCGTTGCCCCGGGAGTAACAATCTCGCCGAACACCACGGGAGGAGCGTCCGGTATTTCGAGCAAGCGGGTTTTGACGCCGCGCTTTTCGAGCAGCTTCACAATCGCCGCGGCGTTCGAATGAATATTGGCGCTATCGCGCGCGAGATTCGGAATTGCTAAAAGATCCATGAACTCGCGGAGAATGGGAGACTCGTGAGTTTCGCGCCAGCTTCGGGCCGTAATGGAAGCCGGATTCTGCTGAGGAAAAGCCAAGCCTGCGGACAGCAACCCGAGTCCGAACAGACATTCCCAAAGACGTTTACGACAGGCAGCCATAAAAGACTCTTTATCATACTTGGGCTGCTGGATGGAGCGCGTCAAGATTTCTTGCGGGCGAACTTCAAACCGGTCCAATCGGAATCCACGGCGCAGATCTTGTAATCCACCAGGCCGGCCGCGAGTCCGGCGGCGCGGACGTCGTATTGAGTGAAATCCACTTTGAAGCGGCTGGTCTGTTTGGGATAAACAATCCAGAGTGACGCTCCGGCTGGCAATTGGGCGCTCAGATAGTCCGCTTCCGCGGCGAGTTCGCGCAAGGACCGCACAAACCAGATGGCCATTTTGGTTTTCGCGCTAACTTTCGATTCGAATTCCACGCTTTCCGGAAGTTCGCCGAGCTGGTCTTCGAAGCCTTCGGGAGCTCCCAGGAGTGCCGTGCGCATGTTGGGTTTAAAGCCGAGCTTCTTGACCAGGCTGGATCCAGCATAGTGCGCCATGTACGATTTTTCCGAGCCTGGCGTCGGGCGCTTCTTAAGCGCTTTCTTCAGCGCGGCGGGCGCTCCGGGCCAATCTGTAAAAACGGCCCAGGGCGCTTGCGCGCGTGCGATCTTGACCTTCTCTTCCAGGCCACCGGCAAAAACGATCGGGATGTGCCGGGTGGACTTGCCGCTGTGAACTACGATCGCAACTGCGCGGCCGTGCGAAGGAAGGCGATCCAGATCAATCAGGATGACTGCTGGCGGATGGTCGCGGAATTGGCCAATCAGTCCGGTGGTACGCAATACGGTTGCGTCCACGGTGAAGCCGGCTTTCTTGAGATGACGCGCGTGTTCGCGGGCAGCATCCGGGTTCCAGGAAACCAGTCGAACGGTGGGCATTCATATAAAGTTAACAACGGCTGACACCTATTGCATTCCAATAGGACTTGTGTCAGGCTGGTATCGTGGCTGAGAAGACGGATGTCTGGCAAGGGACGCTGGCGCTGATGGTGCTGAAGACGCTGGAGACCATGGGTCCGCTGCACGGATACGGCATCGCACGCCGCATCGAGCAGACTAGCGGCGATGTGCTGGCGGTGAACTACGGGACGCTGTACCCGGCTCTGCTCAAGCTGGAGCAGGAGGGCTACATTTCCGCCAAATGGGGAGTTTCCAACAACAACCGCCGGGCGAAGTATTACAGCCTGACGCGGGCCGGCAAGAAGCAAGTGGGGAAAGAAGCGCAGCAGTGGGAGCAGACCACTTCGATAGTGGCGCGGTTTCTGGCGCCGGAAACTCGTTTTTAATTCGTTTCTCGTTTCTCGTTTCTCGTTAGAGAGTTTCGAGCGCCACGTGCGCCGGGTGAGGGTTAGCCGAGGCGACTTCCAGGGCGAACGTCAGGACGCGGCGGGTTTCCAATGGATCGATAATGGCATCCATGTGGCCGCGCGCGGCGGCAAATCGGGCGTCCAGCCAGCGATCATAATCGGCGCGCGTTTTTGCGATGCGCTCCTTGAGTTCATCGGGAACCGGCTTACCTGCCGATTTCAGTTTCTCCAACTCGGGGCCGTGCACGGCCTGCACCGCGGAATCGCCTTCCATCACGCCAATGCGGGCGGTAGGCCAGCCGAAAGTGAAATTAGGATCGAAACCCTGGCCGGCCATGGCGTAGTAGCCGGCGCCGCTGGCGTGATTGATGGTCATGACGATTTTGGGCACCGTCGCGCACGCCATGGTCTCCACCATCTCGGCGCCGGCGCGGATGATGCCTTCGCGCTCCGCCTCAACCCCCACCATAAATCCGGAAACGTCCTGGAAATAAATCAGGGGGATGTTGTTGCGCTGTGCGTTTTCGACGAAGTAGGCCACCTTGCGCGCGGACTCGGTATAGACAATGCCGCCGATGCGCGGACCGGCTGCGGTTTTCAAAAACCCGCGGCGATTCGCGATCAGACCTACGGGACGGCCGGAAAGTTTGGCTTCGGCGCAGAGCAGCTCCGGCGCGTAGTTCGGCTGGAATTCCAGATAATCGTCACCATCGAAGATCCGTTCGATCGCGTCTTCCATGTTGTAGGGCAAGCGATGGTCGGGCGGCATCAGGTCATAGAGCCCTTCGGCGGGCTTGGGCGGCGGCGCGCCTTTCGTGGCTGCCGGGGGCGCGGGCATGGATCGGAATTTCTGGCGGATCAGCTCGAGACAAGCCGCGTCATCTTTTGCGGTGAAATGCGCCACGCCGCTGGACGAGGTATGCATGCGCGCGCCACCCAGCGATTCCGCATCCACCACCTGGCCGACCGCGCCTTTCACCAGGTTGGGTCCTCCCAGTCCCATAAAGCTGGTGCCTTCCACCATGATGATGACGTCGGAGAGCGCCGGAAGATACGCGCCGCCGGCGATGCACGGGCCCATCACTGCGGCGATCTGCGGAACGTGCAGCAGCCGCCGCATCAGCGAGTTGTAGTAGAAAATTCGTGCGGCTCCATACTTGCCAGGGAAGATGCCATCCTGAAGCGGAAGATTCACGCCGGCTGAATCCACCAGGTAGACGATGGGCATACGATTCTGCATGGCGATTTCCTGTGCGCGGAGGATCTTGGTGATGGTCTCCGGCCACCATGCACCGGCTTTGACCGTGGCATCGTTGGCCACGATGACGGCCGGCCGGCCTTCAATTTTCCCTAATCCGGTGACCACTCCGGCCGCCGGCGCCTGTCCTTCGTATTGATCGTAGGCGATCAACAGGCCCACTTCGAGAAACATCGACCCGGGATCGAGCAGGTGCGCGATTCGCTCCCGCGCGGTGAGCTTGCCGTCGCGATGCTGTTTCTCGATCTTGGCTGCTCCGCCGCCCCGGCGTAGCCGGTCCTCGAGTTCCTGGAGGCTCTCGACGAGTTGCCGCATGGGGCTCGGGGCGGTGAGGGGCACGACTTCAGAATACAGAATCCGCGCGGCGGACACACCAAATCGGTTGGCAGGCGAAAACGCCTGCCCCACCGTTTGAGTGGAGCAGGCGCTTCCGCCTGCCAACCCGTATACTCAACCGCGACTACCAACTGCCGGGGGCTGTCAGATTCAGGGTTCGCACTACCGGCTCTGGCTGGTCTTCGAAGACCAGAGTGAATCCTTCTTGCAAATAGCGATTCCGATAGAAGTAGGCAGTCGCCACCGCCGCGCAGCCCAGCAGATAGAAGCAGGCCATCCGGAGCGGGCGATTCAAAATCCAGGCTTCGAGCGACGCCATGCTATAGGCGTAGGTCGCGAAACCCAGCCAATACACGAACCAGAGCGCGGTGATGTTGGATTTCCCGGGAAGGTAGGAGCAGGTGAACGGGATTCGATGGAATTTCACCAGCAGTAGCTCGATCAGCAGCAGGGACAGGGCGATGTCGAAGAAGGTGTGAAAAAGCGCCACCGGCCAGCCCCACAGGAAAACGTAAATCGGCGCCAGAGCCGCAAACAAAGGCACCACGCCGAAAACGAACATGGCTTTTCTTACGCCGGAAAGGCATTCTTTCCGGCCGTCGGCTTCCGAGAGTTGGAACACCCAGTTCGCCTTCAATTCCGCCGGGATCGCGAAGATCACACGCATACCCGACAATACGAAAAAGGAAATGATGAGCGGAATGGACAGCAGCGAGGGATTAGGCGCGTCGATGGCGGGGCTGCCGGTCCGCGAAAAGACGCCCACCAGGGCCTGCAGCATCAGCGCGAATCCCACGCCGACATAGGCGGCCAGATACAGCCAATGTTTGCGGCTGCGCACCATGGTCTTGCCGGTGAAATAGAACGACGCCTGCTCCAGCGGGTTTGGAACGATGTACCGGTTGGCGAAGGCACGGAGCAGCGTGGAGGCGCGGCTGGGCACGACATCCAGGATTTCCTCGGATTCCAGGGACCGCTTGACGTGCCGCTTGTAGCTGACCGCGTAGGTCAGCGCCGACGCTATCAATACCCAGCCCAGCGCCCGCAGCGCGATCTCGCGGCATCCGGGAAGAGGTTCGGGCTGGCCCAACATTGTTTCGTAGAGTCCCAGAAACCACATGGGCGGAAAGAAATAGAGCAATTGCCGGTTCTTGACGGAGTGAATCAGCGACGATGTATCCAGAAAAAGCAGCAGCATCATGAGCAGGGCCAGGACAGCGAGAAGCTGCACGTAGATGGATACGCGGCGGAACGCCCGAAAACTGAGCACGTTCATCAGGACGCCTTGCAGGGCGACAAAAAAGAAGAACGTACAGGAAGTGGCCGCCAGCATCACTGTTGCGTGAACGCCCATCGCCCCCAGGACGCCCAGAAGGACGGCGTAGCGGCCCATCGCGACAAAAGGATAAAGAAAGGTGTGGATGGCATTGGTGGCCACAAAGAACATCACGACGAACGCACACAATGAAACAATCTTCGCGGCGAAGATGCTGGGCAAATTGATGGGCAGCGGAATCAGGATGGTAAAGTCGCGGCGGTCTGGAAACAGGGCATCCCATTCCAGGACAGTCACGAATCCCATCACCGCCATGGAAAAGGTGATGAAGAACATTTTATCCGAGAGTGATGCTGCTTCCGCTACTTTAGGTGGGACAAACACCAGCATGGTGTACTTGGGCATCAGCCAGAAGCAGATCAATCCCGGCGCGGCGAGCAATCCGATGACCTTGCTCAGCGTGGCATGCACCTCACCCTGAGTGGAGACCAGCTCGTTGTCGAAGAACCGGCCAAAAAAGTGCCGGATCAGCACTCCGAAAAGATCACGCATAGGCGCGCATCACTTCGACGATGTTGTTGGCCACCAGCTCAGCGTCCTCCTGAACCACCAGTTGCGCAAAGATCTGTTCGAGCGAGGGGAGCTGCATCAGGTTGCGGAGACTCTCCACAGAATCGTCAGCTACCACTTTGCCTTTGTGCAGAATGATAACGGAAGAGCAGACCTTTTCCACCACTTCCAGGACGTGCGAGCTGTAAAGGATGATTTTTCCGGCGGCCGACAGCGATTTGACCAGGTTCTTGAATACCAGCGCGGAGGTGACGTCCAGGCCGGACAGTGGCTCGTCAAAGATCAGAACCTGCGGGTTGTGCAGCAGCGCCGCGCAAATCAGGATGCGCTGCTTCATCCCTTTCGAATAAGAAGAAATCAGCGAGTGCCGGTGCGGATGCATGCCGAAGAGCTGCATCAGCTCGTCAATTTTCTTGTCGGTTGCGCGCGGCGCGAGCGATCGCAAGCGTCCAACCAATTGCAGATATTCTCGGCCGGTCAGATAAGGGTAAATGTAGGGGACTTCGGGAACATGCCCGATGGCGCGCTTGTATTCGATGAGATTGTCGCGGATGTCACGGCCATTGAAATAAATGTGGCCGCGCGTGGGCTCAAGCAGGCCAATCAGCATGTTGACCGTAGTGGTTTTGCCCGAGCCATTGGGGCCCAGGTAGCCCAGGACCTCGCGCGGCCGTATGGCAAAGCTGACGCCTTCGACGGCAGGGATGCTGGTGTAGTATTTGGTGAGGTCACGGACTTCGAGCATGACGGGTTAGACACCGGTTTCAAGCGTAGAGTTCCCGTGTGCGCAAGGGGGGTTGGCAGGCGGAAACGCCTGCCCCACTGGGGCCAAAGTGGGGCAGGCGCTTTCGCCTGCCAGCCGGGCTCATCAGGCTAGGGCTGCGTCTTCGGCTGCGTAGTCGAACTGCTTCGGATCAACTGCGGCAGGCGGATTGGCGCGCTCCCAGGCGATGGTCCGTTCTAGGGCGGTGTCGAGTGAAACCGGTTCGCGATAGCCCAGCTCTTCGCGAATTCGCGCGCTGCTCATAATCCAGTGCTGGGCCGCATTGGCGGGATTTTGAAGATGCGCCGGCGTCCGATCCTTGGGGAGTGCCAGCACCTGCCCATTCCATCCGGTGATGCGGACGACGTTCTGTGTCCACTCCAATTCCGTAGAGGATTTCGGTTCGGCAACGTTATAGATGCGTCCGGCCGCCTGGGGCATGGTCACCGCCAAAGTAATCGCGGTGGCGACATTCTCAACATAGCCGCGCGGGCCTTGCCATTTCGCGAATTCTTCTTGAATGAGAATGGCCGGGCGCTGGTCGTCAATCCGCTTGAGGATGGGATGCAGGCGGTGAAGTGGGTCGCCAGGCCCGTAAATCATGGGGAGCCGCAACACCGTTCCCCGGATCTCGGAATCGCCCATCACGGCTTGTTCCGCCGGGATCTTGTCGTACTGGTCATCCAGCCAAGGAAACACGTTGCGTAACATTGCTAGAACCGGCGGAGGATAATGATTTCTGTGTGTCCTGAGCTCGGATTCTTCGGTGAGGGGAAGCGGTTGCAGCGGGCCGGGTTCCAATCCGTGCAGGACGTCCGCGGCGCGATACACATCGCCGCTGCTGAGCGCGACAACACGGCTCGCGATGCCCCGCAGGGTATGCATCAACTCGCTGGCCTGGCGTTCGCTCGAAAGGATAAAATCCACAACAACATCCGGCGCGAAGCGTCGAAACTCGGGCGCAAAGTGAGCCAGCGCCGCGCGATCACCCAGGATTTCGTGGGCATGATCCGGCAGAACGGTCTTGGCGTGGCCGCGATGAAACACCGCGATCTGGTGACCTAGGTCCGTAAGCCGGCGGGCCACGTGCGGACCAAGAAATCCGCTGCCGCCAATCAACAGGACCCGCATGATTGACTACGAGAATAGCAGGCCGCGTGCAGGGCAGGTTGCTAACCTGCGCGCCAATTGTCAATCGGCGCAAACAGCGCGGGTTAGCAACCCGCGCGCAGGATGACATCCTGCCCCACAACCAAACTGACCCATTACCAATTTCTGCGCATCACGCTGCTATTCTTATTCCATGCTGGGCATCGATCCCCGAGCGGCGCGCGCGGCGTGGACGGTTTTCCTGATCGCATTGTTGGTAGCCACCGCGTACACCATCCGCGTGACGCTGGTGGTTTTCATGATCGCGCTGCTGTTCGCCTATCTGCTGACTCCCGTGGTGGATCTGGTACAGCGTTTCACGCCAAAAGCGATCTCACCCGGAGTGGCGCTGGTGATCGTTTACCTGGCGCTGACTGGTTTGATTGTGGGGCTGGCGTTTACGGTTGGGTCCCGCATCGTGGATGAAGCCGGCAACCTGGAAACGCGCCTTCCGGATTTGCTCAGGAATCGGGATTGGATCAACCAGATTCCGTTACCGGGCTGGTTGGAACCGGTCCGCGCCAGAGCGGTACAGGCATTGCAAACCGAGCTCAATAATGGAGGGCAGGACATCCTGCCCTATCTCAGGAGCCTGGGCGGCCAGGTCCTTTCAGGAGCGAAGTACTTAGCGTACGTGATTCTGGTTCCGATCATCGCATTCTTTTTTCTCAAGGATGGCGCCAAATTCCGAGAACATTTCGTGACCGCCATGGTGGATGTACAACACCGCCTGGTGGCGGATGAGATTCTCGAAGACATCAATCGGCTGCTTGGCCAGTATATCCGTGCGCTGGTGCTGATGTCGGTTTCAAGCTTCGTCTGCCATAGCATTTTCCTGGGCGCGACGGGAGCGCCCTACGCGGTGCTGCTGGCCGGCGTGGCGGCGATCGGCGAGTTCCTTCCGGTGGTGGGACCCGCGGCAGCTGGTGTGATTACGCTGGTGGTGACCGGCCTGGCCGGTTATAGCCATCTGCCGGCATTTCTGATCTTCTGGATTATTTTCCGGATGTTTCAGGATTATGCCGTGTCGCCTTATCTGATGGGCCGGGGCGTGGAGCTGAACCCCGTGCTGGTATTATTCGGCGTGCTGGCGGGCGAGCAGATTGCCGGCATTACGGGTATGTTTTTTTCAGTTCCGGTAATTGCCACGCTGCGGGTGTTGTTCGTCCGGCTGCAAAGAGCGCGTGGGGGGGAGCTGGTGGCGCCCACGTCGGTGCCCCGCAGATGAAGCTGTTGTGGCTGCTGGCCTGCCCGCTCACGGTGGCCGCTCACATGGTGAGCATGAGCACCGGCGAAGTCAAGATAGACGGAGATCGCGCCCACTACGAATTGCGAATTCCGATGTACGAAGTGGCGCACGTGCATGAGCCGGAGCACACGCTGCTGGATCATATCCGCTTCCAAAGCGGCGGCGCTTGGGGGAAAGCCTCCGGGCAATCTTGTAAGGATGAACAGGGAACATATGTTTGCGTAGCGGATTACCAGTTCCCCGCCCCGGTGGATGAACTGCAGGTGGAATGCACCTTTCCATCTGTTACGGTGCCAAATCATGTTCATCTGTTGCGAGCCTACCTGGGCGATAAAACCGATCAGGCCGTCTTTGATTTATCGTTCACCACGGCGGAGATGCGCTTCCGGCCGCCTACGGCCTGGGAAACTGCTGTCCAGGAATTGGCGGCTGGATTCATGCGCGCCGCCGGGGGACTGGCTCCGCTTTTATTTCTAGCAAGCCTGGTATTGGCCGCGCGCAGCCGACACGAACTGGTGAACCTGACCGCTGCGTTTCTTGCAGGGGAGTGCCTGGCCTGCGCCATCGCTCCCAGAATTTCTGCGCCGCTATCGCCGCGATTCATAGAAGCCGCGGCGGCGCTGACCATCGCCTATCTCGCGTTCGAAATTATTCTGCTGCCCAACTCGGGCCTGCGGTGGCTGGTGGTGGGAGTGCTCGGCTTGTTTCACGGCACGTATTTCTCCATTTTTCTGGCCGAGAGCGGATATCATGCTGTGACATTTTTGTGCGGCGTGGCTGTGGCGGAGGTGTTGTTGATCGCAGTGTTCGCCTTGCTGCTCGGGCGGCTCACGCGCCTGGCCTGGATGAAGCGCGCAGTACCCGTGGCCGCAACCATGTTGTTGACCGCCGGCCTGGTTTGGTTCTTTATGCGGAGCCTTAAGTAGGGCAAGTCTCCGGCCGCCCGATCCTAACGGAAGTGGCATCTAAGGCCGAATAGTAGATTGTGCCGGACTGTCGTTCTAAGCGGGGTTTTGTCCTCATTGTTACCTGCATCGCGCTGGTGATTCTCATGGCGGTGGCCGGCCTGGGCATCGACCTTGGGCGTATGTACCTTATCAAGAGTGAGTTGCAGGCGTTCGCCGATGCCGCCGCGTTGAGCGCTGCCATGCGTTTGGACGGAACCGATCAAGGGATTCGGGGCGCACGCGAGGCTCCCGCGGCGCTGGCCACGGGCCCGAACGCGATGATGTTCGACATGGGCACGCGCCCCATCACCGAAATTGCCACCAGTTTTGCGAAAGGTGACTCGGCGCCGGATCCGAAGACTTGGCAGGCCGATCCGAGCGGCGCGGGGGATCTCCGATTCGTTCGCGTGGTGGCTACGGCACAAGCGCCGGTCATCTTCTTACGCGCGTTTCAGCCCTTGAAGAGCGACGCCGCCATGGTAGCGGCGGCCAGTGTCGCGGTCAAAACGCCGCAGAGCGCGAGGCTGATCCAATGAGAAGGCGAACGTCGCGCACCGGCAGCGCGTTGATTGAATTTGCGGCCGCGCTAATCCTGTTGTCGGGGATGTTCACTGGAATCTTCCAGGTGGGCTATACCTTCTTCACTTACAGCACACTGGTGAACGCGGTGCGGGCCGGGGCGCGTTACGCGTCGCTTGAGGCTCCGAATTCGAATGTCGCCGATCCTGAATTTTCGAAGACCGTGGTGAATATGGTTGTGTACGGACAGCCTCGGCCGGGCGTGGATGCGAAGCCGGTGGTGCGCGGACTTGCGCCGGATAATGTCGAACTGGTTCTTGGGCCGGGCAGCGCCACGGTGAGCGTGCGTGGTTTCGAGATTGATGGAATCTTCACGAAAGTGGCGCTCACCGGGCGGCCGACGGTCACTTTTCCATTTACTGCCGGAGCGGCGAAATGAGACGGCGCGGCCAGTCGTTGGTCGAGACCACGCTGATTCTCGCTGCGTTTATGGCGCTGATTCTCGGAATGGTGGGCGTCGGACAGATGCTATTTGTGCGGCAGGCGCTGGCCGAGCGGGCTCAGGATGCCGCGCGCTGGGGTGCGTTGAACACCTATGATGCTCCGGCCATCCGCAATCTGGTTCTCTATGGGTCGGCTACTCCGCCGGAAGGTGCGGCAGCGTTCGGGGGATTGGCGGCGTCGGAAGTTGTGGTTGATAATCCGGGGTGTCCAGGCGTAGATTGCCGCGTGAGCGTAGCAATTCCAGGGCACGGGATTCAGAGCACCGAACCGGTGGAGGGGTTTTAGAGCTTGGGCTTTCGCAAGGGGCGGAACGCTGTTTCCATCATGGCGTTCTGCTGATCCAGTTTGGTATTTATCCGAACAAGACGTTCGATAACTCCCGTGAAACCCTCGCGCAGCTCCCGGCGTAAGCCGTCGCTGACTCCGGACATCAACTGCCCGAGTTGGTGAATCGATTGTGCAAGCTGTTCGTTGTCGGAATTCAATCTAATGCCTGCCTGGATCGGTCTGGAACGGATTCACTACGGTCAGCCCGGCGAATTGACGTCCAGTTTGAAAATCTTCGCTCAGTAGCCATCGACATCCGACGCGTTCGGCGGCGGAAACGATCATCGCATCCCAAAATGTTATCTGAGATTGGTCCGTCCAAAACCACGCCCGCTCGATCAGACTGAACGTAACATCGGGCGGATGCCACTCCGACCAAGCTGCGACTGCGAGGCGCGCCTGACCCGGTGGCACACTGAACTTCCGCACAGCGTTGTAGTAGAACTCTTGTAGAACCTGCCAGGATAGGTACGCTGCCGTGCTCTGCCAGAGCCACTCCACCCACAGTAGCGCTTGTCTTTTTTTGGCGTCGTCTCTTGGGTCGAGCGTGTATAGCAAAACGTTCGTATCGACGAAGAACCTATCGTCGTTCATGCGCTTCTTCTCGGGTGAATCGTTCGGAAGCGGAAGCGTCCAGCTTTATGTCGAGCTTTTTCCACTGCTCATACGCCTGCCAGTATTTGTCGGATGCGCGCATCTCGCGGTCCAGCAGACGGGCAACTAGCTTCGACACAGACGTGTTTTCGTCGGCGGCTTTTCGGCGCGCCCAGTGAGCGAGCTCTTCGTCGAGGCTGATTGTGACATTCTTCACAGGATCAGTGTAACACGAATCCTGGTGATAGAAGATCCTTGTTGACGAATCATAACCAAGTGGTATACTTGGACCAATTGGTACATGCCATGAACAAGACGATCTACTTACCAGACGAGGAGTCTGAAACCTGGGAAAAAGCTCGTCGCCTCGCGAATGATCGACTTTCGCCCGTGGTGCTGAAATCTCTCAAAGAGTTCGTTGCCGCCAAAGAGGCCGAGGCGAAAGGTCACGAGCGTATTCAAGTTGAATTCTCCGATAGCGACGATTACAACCTCCCTAAGATCAAAGCCTTTCATGGAAAGTGGATCTTCAGCCCATCAGAGCCGCTCCGAGTACCGCTCAATGAGGCAGGCACAAAGAGCGAGGTCTACTGTATCGCCGTGACAGGCAAGGACAACGTGGTCGTCTACACGTGGTTGACGGAAATCGAGACCAAGGGCGAAGATGCGGGTGAGCAATATACGTGGAGGCGACGCTTCCTGGTTTTTTCTTCCTTTGAAGAGGCGGCTCGCGACCGTGATTTGAATCTCGCCATTCGCGAGGCTATTACAAAACGGGGGATTCCGATTGAGGAACTCGACATCTAGCCGATGACACATCCGTCGACGGACCCGCCCTTCCACAAGGCGGGGAGCCAGCCTCTTCCCTTGCCCGGAAGAGGCTGGCTTAGAGTTCGTCTCTTACTCCGCCAGAGTATCTTCCACCGGCGCCGGCTCTTCGGTCAAACCGCCGGTATAAACTGTCCGGGCTTCGTCTTCGTAGCCGCCCAGGTCGCCGGTGAGCGATACTTCTTCCGCGATGGGCTCTTCTTCCACCACGTCTTCGCCCGCGATCTTCACGTTGCGATAGTATTCCATGCCGGTTCCGGCCGGGATCAACCGCCCCATGATGACGTTTTCCTTGAGGCCCCGCAGATAGTCCACCTTGCCGTTGATGGCGGCTTCGGTCAACACTCGCGTGGTCTCCTGGAAGGACGCGGCTGAGATGAACGAATCGGTGGAAAGCGACGCCTTGGTGATTCCCAGCAGCACCGGTTTCCCGGTGGCCGGACGTCCGCCCGCTTCCGCTACGCGATTGTTCTCTTCGCGGAATTTGAATTTGTCCACCACCTCTTCAGGCAGGAACTCGGTGTCGCCGATATCGTCCACCTTTACCCAGCGCATCATCTGCCGCGAGATAACTTCCAGGTGCTTGTCGTTGATATTGACGCCCTGCAGACGATACACTTCCTGGATTTCGTTTACCAGGTATTTCTGCAGTTCCTTTTCGCCCAACACGGCCAGGATGTCGTGCGGATTGCGCGGTCCATCCATCAAGGGGTCGCCCGCCTTCACCCGTTCGCCTTCCTGCACGTTGATGTGGACGCCGCGCGGGATGGAATATTCCTTCTGCTCGCCGTCGTCGGCGGTGATGGAAATTTTGCGCATGCCCTTGGCCACTTCGCCGTATTTAATGACACCGTTGATCTCGGCAATGATGGCCGTCTCACGCGGCTTGCGCGCTTCGAACAGCTCCACCACGCGCGGCAGACCGCCGGTGATGTCCTTGGTCTTCGTTGTTGCACGCGGGATCTTGGCCAGCACGTCGCCGGCGTGGACCATTTCTTCGTGATTCACCATCAGGTGCGCGTGAGTGGGCATCAAGTAGCGCTTCTCTTCCGATCGAGAACCGCCCTCCGGCCGCACAATGACGGTGGGGATGCGCTTTTCATCGGGCGAATCCGTGACAACCCATTGCGACATGCCGGTGATTTCGTCCACCTGCTCCTGCAGGGTGACGCCTTCGCCCAGATCCTTGAAGTGGACCTTGCCGCTGACTTCGGTGAGAATCGAGAACGTGTAAGGATCCCATTCCAGCAGGATCGCGTTGGTGGTGACTTTCGCGCCATCCGCGAACAGAATCTTCGCGCCGTACACGACAGGGTAGCGTTCCTTCTCACGGCCCTTTTCGTCGATGATGGCCAGGATGCCGTTGCGGTTCATGGCAATCAGCTCACCCTTGGCATTCTTAACTGTCGTGACGCCGAGGAATTTCACGTAGCCGTCCGACTTGGCGTCCTGCTTGGATTGTTCGCTCGATCCGGTTGCCGTTCCACCTACGTGGAAGGTACGCATGGTGAGCTGGGTTCCGGGTTCGCCGATGGACTGCGCGGAAATAATACCCACCGCTTCACCGCGTTCCACCATGCGGCCAGTTGCCAGGTTTCTTCCGTAACAGAGCTGGCAGACGCCGCGCTTCGATTCGCAGGTGAGCACGGAGCGAATCTTGACGCGCTCGATACCGGCAGCTTGAATCGCGGCCGCCAGGTCCTCGGTGATTTCCTGGTTGAGACCGACAATCAGGTTGCCTTCATAATCGAACTGATCTTCGAGAGCCACGCGGCCGACAATGCGATCGCGCAGCGGCTCGATAATTTCGCCCGATTCGATGATCGGCTCAACATAAATGCCGTCGCCGGTTCCGCAATCGTCCTCAGTAACGATGACATCTTGCGCCACGTCGCACAGCCGGCGGGTGAGATAGCCGGAGTCGGCCGTCTTCAGCGCGGTATCCGCCAAACCCTTGCGGGCGCCGTGCGTGGAGATGAAGTACTGCAGCACGTTGAGACCTTCACGGAAATTCGCCGTGATCGGCGTTTCGATGATTTCGCCCGACGGCTTGGCCATCAGGCCGCGCATACCGGAAAGCTGGCGGATCTGTTGCTTCGATCCACGGGCGCCGGAATCGGCCATGATGTAAATCGGATTCAGATACCGGCCAGTGGTGTCATCTTCTTCCATGGTCTTGAACATTTCTTCAGCCACCCGTTCGGTGACCTTCGACCAGATTTCGATGATCTTGTTGTAGCGCTCGCCTTGCGTGATGGCGCCTTCCTGGTATTGCTGGGTGACTTCGATGACCGCCTTCTCGGCGTTCTTCACCAGCTTCTGCTTCTCTTCCGGCACCACCATGTCATCGATGCCGATAGAAATACCGGCGCGCGTGGCATAGAGGAAGCCCAGCTTCTTTACTTCATCCAGCATGACTACGGTGATCTGCAGTCCGAACTTCAGATAGCAGTGCTGCACCAACTGGGTGAGGCCCTTCTTCTTCAGCAAGCCGTTGATGAAGGGCATTTCGTCCGGCAGAACGTCATTCATGATGACGCGGCCGACAGTGGTTTCCATGTACTGTTTATTGAATTCGATCGGTTCGGTGTGCAGTACGTTCTGATTGTCGAACGCCTTGATCAGATCGATCACCTTGCCGGTATAGCGCAGCTTGATGGGCGTTAAAGTTTCCACTTCGCCCATTTCGAGCGCGATCAAAACGTCGTCCGTGGATGCGAAAGTGCGGCCTTCGCCCTTGGTTCCGGGACGAGCTTTGGTGAGGTAATAGAGACCCAGCACCATGTCCTGCGTGGGCACCGCGATGGGCGCGCCATGCGCCGGCGAAAGAATATTGTTCGACGACAGCATCAAAGTGGATGCTTCAATTTGGGCTTCGGGCGATAGCGGAATGTGGACGGCCATTTGGTCGCCATCGAAATCCGCGTTGAACGCCGTGCAAGTGAGCGGGTGCAGCTTAATGGCTTTGCCTTCCACCAGCACCGGCTCAAAAGCCTGAATACCCAGGCGATGCAGCGTGGGAGCGCGGTTCAGCAGAATGGGATGATCCTTAATAACTTCTTCCAGAATGTCCCATACCACGGGATCCTGCTGCTCCACCAGTTCCTTGGCTTGCTTGATGGTGGTGCAGTGGCCGCGCTGTTCCAGGCGATGATAGATAAACGGCTTGAACAGTTCGAGCGCCATTTTCTTCGGCAACCCGCATTGGTTCAGGCGCAGCTCAGGACCAACCACGATCACGGAACGGCCGGAGTAATCGACGCGCTTGCCCAACAGGTTCTGGCGGAAACGGCCCTGCTTGCCTTTGAGCGTATCGGAGAGCGACTTGAGCGGGCGGTTGTTGGCGCCGCGCAGGACGCGGCCGCGGCGGCCGTTGTCGAACAATGCGTCGACTGCTTCCTGCAGCATGCGCTTTTCATTTCGAACGATAACATCGGGCGCGTGCAGCTCGATCAATTTCTTCAGACGGTTGTTACGGTTGATGACGCGGCGATACAGGTCGTTCAAATCCGACGTCGCGAACCTGCCGCCATCGAGTGGAACCAGGGGACGAAGTTCCGGCGGGATCACCGGGATGACATCCAAAATCATCCACTCGGGCTTGTTTCCAGACTTGCGGAAGCTTTCCACCACGCGCAGGCGCTTGGCGAACTTTAGTTTCTTTTGCTGCGAAACTTCGGTCTTCATCCGCTCGCGGATGTCCAGGCTGAGGCCTTCGATGTCCACCTTTTTGAGCAGTTCTTTGATGCCCTCGGCGCCCATCATGGCTACGAATTTTCCAGGAAATTCCTGATCCAGCTGGCGCTTGCGCTCGTCAGTGATCACTTCGCTCTGGCGTAAGTCTGTTACTTCGCCGGGATCCACCACCACGAATGCTTCAAAATAGAGAACGCGTTCCAACTCGCGCAGAGTAATGTCCAGCAGGTAACCGATGCGGCTGGGCAGTCCTTTGAAGAACCAAACGTGAGAGCAAGGGCTGGCCAGTTCGATGTGGCCCAGGCGCTCGCGCCGCACCCGCGACAAAGTTACTTCCACGCCGCATTTGTCGCAAATAACGCCGCGGTGCTTCATGCGCTTGTACTTTCCGCACAGACACTCCCAGTCGGCGATGGGGCCGAAAATACGGGCGCAGAAAAGTCCATCGCGCTCCGGCTTGAAGGTCCGGTAGTTGATCGTTTCGGGCTTGGTTACTTCCCCATGGGACCAGCTTCGGATCTTTTCCGGCGAGGCCAGCGAGATCCGGATGGAATCGAAGTCGGCGATCAGATTTGCTCTATCGTACGGAGAGGAACGGTACATTATTTCTCCTTATTAGGCCGCTGATTAACACAGATATTTTTAATCCGCGTTCATCTGCGTTCATCCGCGGCTAAGATTCTTCAGTCAGCCGCTAAAGCGGTTTCCAGAACTTCCCGCGGCTTTTTCATTAACTCTACGTCCAGGCATAGCGACTGCAACTCGCGTATGAGGACGTTGAAGGATTCCGGCACGCCCGGTTCGGCGGCCGCTTCCCCTTTCACAATTGCTTCGTAAATTTTGGCGCGTCCGTACACGTCGTCGGACTTGGCGGTCAACAATTCCTGCAACACATAGGCTGCGCCGTAGGCTTCCAGCGCCCAAACTTCCATTTCGCCGAAGCGCTGTCCGCCGAACTGCGCCTTGCCGCCCAACGGCTGTTGCGTAATTAGCGAGTATGGGCCGATAGACCGGGCGTGGATCTTGTCGTCCACCAGGTGCGAGAGCTTGAGCATATAGATGTAGCCCACCGTCACCGGCTGTTCGAACGCTTGCCCCGAAATTCCGTCCCAAAGCTGGACCTTGCCGGAACTCGGCAAAGTGGCGGCCTTGAGCTGCGCCTTGATGTCTTTTTCCGTTGCGCCGTCAAAAACCGGCGTTGCGAAATGCAGCCCCAGCGCGTGCGCGGCCCATCCCAGGTGGGTTTCCAAAATCTGTCCCACGTTCATTCGGGAGGGCACGCCCAACGGATTCAAAACGATTTCCACCGGAGTTCCGTCCGGCAGATACGGCATGTCCTCTTCAGGAACGATGCGCGCGATCACGCCCTTGTTCCCGTGGCGGCCGGCCATTTTGTCGCCGACGGAAAGCTTGCGCTTCATGGCGATGTAGCACTTCACCAGCTTGATTACGCCGGGAGGCAGTTCGTCGCCTTTGCGCAGCTTCGCGATCTTTTCGTCCGTGATTTTTTCGAGCACGGCGATCTGCCGCGAGGTCATCTCCTCAATTTCATCGATCTGCTCGTTCAAGCGAACGTCTTTGTTGGCCAGCTTGACGCGTTTGAGATCGCGCGCGCGCAATTTCTCGATCAAGTCGCGCGTTAGAGGAGTACCCTTGGAGAGCAGCTTCTTGTTGGTCTTTTCGTCGTGGAGATCGGCCAGCGATTCTTTGTCGCCCAGCAGATCGGTGAGGCGCTTGGCGCGTTCGTCGTTCAAAATGCGCTTCTCGTCTTCGAGATTGCGGTGCAGCCGCTCTACCTGAGTTTCGAGAATGGCCTTGGAACGCTCATCCAAATCGGCGCCCTTGCGCGAGAAGACCTTGCAATCCACCACGGTTCCTTCGATACCGGGCGGGCAATACAGCGAGGCATCCTTCACGTCTCCGGCCTTTTCGCCGAAAATGGCGCGCAGGAGCTTTTCTTCCGGCGTCAGTTGGGTTTCGCCTTTCGGCGTCACCTTGCCCACCAGAATGTCACCCGGTTTCACCGTGGCGCCGATGCGAATAATTCCGCTTTCGTCCAGATTGCGGAGAAAACCCTCGGCGATGTTGGGAATGTCGCGGGTGATTTCTTCAGGCCCCAGCTTGGTATCGCGAGCCTCGATTTCAAACTCTTCAATGTGAATGGAAGTGTAGTAATCTTCCTTCACCAGTTTTTCCGAGACCACGATAGCGTCTTCGAAGTTGTAACCGCGCCACGGCATGAATGCCACCAGAACATTTCGTCCCAGCGCCAACTCACCCAGATCGGTGCAAGGACCGTCGGCCAGCACCGCGCCCTTCTTCACTCTTTGGCCCTGGAAAACGATCGGCTTTTGGCTGATACAGGTGTTTTGATTGGAGCGCTTGAACTTGGTGAGCTGATAAATATCGGCGCCCACTTCGCGCGAAAGCTGTCCTTCATGCGCGCTGCCGTCTACGCGCACGATGATCCGCTCGGAATCCACCGAATCCACGATGCCGGAACGCTTGCAGATAACCACCGCGCCCGAATCGCGGGCGGTCACATGCTCCATTCCAGTGCCGACGTAAGGGGTCTCGGCGCGCAATAGCGGAACCGCCTGCCGTTGCATGTTCGATCCCATCAGAGCGCGGTTCGCGTCGTCGTTTTCAAGGAACGGAATCAGGCTGGCAGCTACCGACACCAGCTGCTTGGGACTGACGTCCATGTACTCCACTTCATCCCGATGCTTGAGCACGAAGTTACCGGCTTGCCGCGCGTTTACCAGCTCGTTGACGATCCGGCCCTTTTCGTCCAGTTCAATGTTGGCCTGGGCGATGATGTATTTGTCTTCCTCCCAAGCGGACAGGTAGTCGCAGTGCGCTTCCACTTCAATCTGCTGCTTCTTGGCGCCGAGGTCGCGGTTGCCTTTGTCCACTTCGCCGCGGGTCATTACGTCGCCCACTTTGTAGGAGCTGTCGCCGGGATTGAGGACTCTTATTTCATCCACCACCGCGCCCTTCACCACACGGCGGTAGGGACTCTCGATGAATCCGTATTCGTTGATCCGCGCAAAACACGATAGCGACGAAATCAGGCCGATATTCGGACCTTCCGGCGTCTCGATAGGACAGATGCGGCCGTAGTGCGTGGGATGCACGTCGCGTACTTCGAATCCGGCTCGCTCGCGTGAAAGACCGCCTGGTCCAAGCGCCGACAGCCGGCGTTTGTGAGTAATTTCCGACAGCGGATTGGTCTGATCCATAAACTGCGAAAGCTGGCTGGACCCGAAAAATTCGCGAATGGCTGCCATTACCGGCTTGGCGTTTACCAGGTCGTGCGGCATGGCCGTCGACATTTCCTGGTAGACCGACATCTTTTCCTTGATGGCGCGCTCCATGCGCACCAGGCCGATGCGGAACTGGTTTTCGAGCAGTTCGCCCACCGCGCGCACGCGGCGGTTGCCCAGGTGATCGATATCGTCCACCGCGCCGATTCCGCGGCGGAGTTTCAGCAGGTACTTGATGGTGTCGATAAAATCGCGCTGGTCGAGCGTCCGTTTGTCGAGGGGCGATTCGTCGATCTTGTCGTACAGCTTGATGTTGAACTTCATGCGGCCCACGCGCGAAAAGTCGTACTTGCGCGGGTCGAAGAACATGCCCTGGAAGAGCTGCGTGGCCGTATCGAGAGTCGGCGGATCACCGGGGCGCAGCTTGCGGTAAATCTCGAGCAGTGCGTCGTTCTGGCTCTTCACCGGATCTTTCTTCAACGTGACTGAGATAACGTTGCCGGCATCGTCGCGTTCGGGGAAGAACACTTCGAACGAGTTGATGCCGTTGTCGGACAGCTTGTCGACGTTGGTCAGCTCGTGATTGGCTTCCACCAGCACTTCGCCGGTGGACATATCGATAACGTCGGCGGCGATAAATGCACCCTGCAGATCGGTGCGGTCCACTTCCACTTGTTCGATCTTGGCCTTGAGAATCGCTTCATACAGACTTTTGGTAATCTTGCGGCCTTGCGGAACGATGGTTTCGTTGCGGGTGCCGATGGCTTTCGAAAGCTTCAGGCCGAGCAGGCTGTCGGAAACCTTCCAGAACAGCTTCTTGTCCTTGATATGAATCTCGCTGACGTTGTAAAACGCTTTGAGAATCTCGGAATCCGTTTTAAGACCCAGCGCGCGCAGAAACACCGTGCCATAGAATTTCCGCTTGCGGTCGATGCGGACATATAACAGGCTCTTGTTGTCGTACTCGAACTCCACCCAACTTCCGCGATAGGGGATGATCTTGCCCAGGAAGTAGCCCTGTGCCGGAACGCGCTCGAAAAACACGCCCGGAGACCGATGCAACTGCGAAACGATGACGCGCTCCGTCCCATTGATGATGAACGTTCCATTCTCGGTCATCAACGGAATTTCGCCGAAGAAAACTTCCTGTTCCTTGATGTCGCGGACGGTTTTGACCCCGGTCTCGGGATCTTTGTCGAACACGGTGAGGCGGATGGTGACTTTGAGCGGCGCCGCATAGGTCATGCCGCGCTCTTCGCATTCGGCCACGTCGTATTTCAACTGCAGGCCCACCGGGTCGCCGCAGCGGTTGCAGAAGGTGACGATGTTCTTATTGAACGTTCCGCAACGGTGACACAGCACGTCGCCTACATGGAACGGATCGGTGCGGATGGTGGCGCCGCAGCTGGGGTTGCGGCAGGTGGAACGCAGGTGATGCAGCCCCTTCAGGTTTCCGCACTTGCATTCCCAATTGCCGATGGCGTAATCAACGAACTCCAGTTGGCTCAATCCCCGGAAGTCGGAGATGGGAAACACCGAATTGAAAACACTCTGAAGTCCGGTATCTTCCCGCTCGCCGGGCAGCAGATCCATTTGCAGAAATCGCTCATAAGATTTCTTCTGAACCTCAATCAGGTTGGGGATGGGGATCGAGGTCTTGATTCGAGAGAAATCAACTCGTTCGCGCGTTGCTCCTCTTGCCAGATTTTCCATTTTCGCTCCTACCGCCGATGGGCTTCGAACTCAACCGCAGAATAAAACGCCACTCGTTCGCGCGCCGCCAAGTCCCGCATCAGAGACCGACTGGAGGGCAGAGGAACGTGAGCAGCGGAATAACATGAAACGTTGAAAGACAGGAAGACCGTCGCCATACACGCCGGGCGTGGCTAAAAAGTGAGCATGGCAAAGCCCTGTGCCCATTCCGACGAATGGCACACCATATGCGCAGGATGTGAGGTTCACAAGAGCAAGAATCCGGGTCGGTCTCCGGCCTGTATCTATTTCACTGTAGCAAATCAATTTGACTCCGTCAAATTGACCCGCAAAAGGAGAAAGAGGCGGGCTTGCCGGGGTCGGCCGTTCGACCCCCGCCCCACCCTCTCACTCCATCCACCAGCCAGCGTAACGCGCTGACTTTAGTTGGCTTCTCCGCCGGAGGCCGTAGCCCCGCGGCGAGCGTTTACTTCACTTCTACCGTTGCCCCTGCATCCGTGAACTTTTTCTTGATGGCCTCGGCTTCATCCTTATTTACGCCTTCCTTGATCGGCTTCGGAGCGCCGTCCACCAGGTCTTTGGCTTCCTTGAGGCCCAGGTTGGTAACCTCGCGAACCGCCTTAATGACGTTGATTTTGTTCGCCCCTGCCGCAGTGAGGATGACGTTGAATTCAGTTTTCTCCTCCGCCGCCGGAGCCGCCGCCGCGCCACCACCTGCCGGAGCCGCCGCAACCGTTGCCGCCGCTGCCGAAACACCCAGCTTTTCCTCCAGCAACTTGACAAGCTGGGATGCCTCGAGAAGCGTCAGCCCCTGAATCTGATCTGCAATTCCATTAATGTCCGCCATGTCTTTCTTCTACCCCTTTTATTGTGAGAACTTGTTTTCCTTGACTCCCTGGTCAACCACTACCGCCAGATTGCGTCCTACGCCGGCAAGCGCGGATACCAAACGCTGCGCCGGCGCCTGAATCAAAAACAAAACTTTAGCCAAAATCTCTTCCCGCGCCGGCAGCGCAGCCAGCTGCTGGATGGACTTGACATCGATCACCCGGCCTTCCACCAAGCCGGCCTTGAATGTAAACGTTGGGTTCGCTTTGGCGTATCCAGTGAGTGCCTTGGCCAGAGCCACCGGATCTTTAACCGTGTAAGCCAGCGAGGTCATGCCGGCCAGATCCTTCAGAATCTCTTCGGCGGGCGTTCCTTCGGCCGCTTTCTCCGCCAGGTTGTTCTTGACGACCTTATAGTTACCGCCCGCGCCACGGATGGTCTTGCGCAGCTCGAAATCCTGCTGCACGGTGAGCTTCTCGAAGCCGGTGACAAAAATGTTCCGCGCCTTCTCGAAATCTTTCTTGAGCGCGTCCAGATCTTTCTGCTTGTCGGATTTCTTTTTCATGGTCGATTCTCCGTCACAGCTGCTTGGCGTTGAACGCGGTTACATCCAGGTGAACGCCCGGTCCCATGGTTGAGCAGATGGTGACGCTCTTGACGTATTTTCCTTTGGCCGCCGCCGGCTTCGCTTTGATTACCGCCTGGATCAAGCTGCTGGCGTTCTCAATCAGTTTGGGCGTTTCGAAATTGACCTTGCCTACCGGAACGTGAATGACACCTGTCTTATCCACGCGGAATTCAACCTTACCGGCTTTCACTTCCCTCACCGCATTGGCGACATCCTGGGTCACCGTGCCGGTTTTCGGATTGGGCATCAGGCCGCGCGGACCCAGAACCTTGCCCAGCTTACCGACGGACCGCATCATATCGGGCGTAGCGATCACGGCGTCGAAATCGGTCCAGCCTTCGTTTTGAATCTTGGCCACCATGTCGTCGCCGCCGATGTAGTCAGCGCCGGCCGCTTCCGCTTCTTTTAGCTTGTCGCCGGAAGCGATGACCAGCACCTTCTTCGATTTTCCGAGGCCGTTCGGCAGTACCACCGTACCGCGGACCATCTGGTCCGCATGCTTGGGATCCACGCCCAGGCGCAGGTGCAACTCCACGGTTTCGTCGAATTTGGCGAACTTGATCTTCTGAACCAGCGGGACTGCGTCGTTCAGTTGGTAGGGCCGCTGTTCTACTTGTTTCGCGGCCGCGAGAAATTTCTTACCTTGTTTTGGCATGTATCCTCATTGGTGCAGACGGCAGAAGCACACCTGAAGCGACCCCTGCCTCCCACTGAGTTTTAAACTTTTAGCGTTGAGCGCTTCTAACACTTTAGCAAACAGAGTACCAGTTGTCCAATTCACCGGCTCCCTCAGAAGCTGCCAAAAATCGGTCCGCAGGCGAAAGCGCCTGCGCCACCTAATCGTAAATCCTTGTGCGTCAATGTGGGGCAGACGCTTCGCTTCCGTCTGCCAACCCCGCGCCCGCGCCGATTTTTTCACGGCTTCTGAGGGAGCCGGTGCCTTTAAAGCTTTTCACTCCGCGACGTCTACGCCCATGCTGCGCGCGGTGCCTTTTACGCTGCGCATGGCCGCTTCCAGATCGAAGCAATTGAGATCCGGCATCTTGATCTTGGCGATCTCTTCCACCTGCTTGGCGGTGATCTTGCCAACCTTGTTTTTATTGGGCTCAGCCGACCCCTTCGCCAGATTCACGGCGCGCTTGATCAAAATGGGAACCGGTGGCGTCTTGGTGATAAACGTGAAGGAGCGATCGCTGAAGATGGTGATCACTACCGGGATGATCAACCCTTCCTGATCCTTCGCCGACGTCTTGGCGTTGAATGCCTTGCAGAACTCCATGATATTCACGCCCTGGGGACCGAGTGCGGTACCTACCGGGGGCGCCGGCGTGGCCTTGCCAGCCGGGATTTGCAGCTTTACCTGCGCAGTAACTTTTTTTGCCATTTTTGAGAGACCCTACATCTTTTCTACTTGCAGAAAATCCAGTTCCACTGGGGTAGCCCGGCCGAATATCGTCACCAGCACCCGCAGCGTGTTGCGATCCGAGTTGATTTCATCGATCTTGCCCGAAAAGTTGGCGAATGGGCCATCGATGATCTTCACCGACTCGTTCTTTTCGAAAGTCATCTTTGGTCGCGGCGTCTTGGCCGACGTTTCCTGCCGATACAGAATGGAATTCACTTCATCGGAGCTCAGGGGCACCGGGCTATTGCCGCCGCCCACGAATCCAGTGACGCGCGGCGTGTTCTTCACCTCGTGCCAAAGCTGATCGTTCATTTCCATTTGCACCAGCACGTATCCGGGATAAAGCAGGCGCTTGCTGGTGACCTTTTTGCCGCCTCTCAACTCCACCACTTCTTCGGTGGGAATCAAAATCTGCCCGATTTTGTCGGCGAAGCCGAACGCTTGCGCGCGCCCCTTCAACGAATCCGCCACCTTCTGTTCGAATCCGGAGTAGGTGTGGATGATGTACCAGTTCTTGGTGTCATCGACAACCGGAGGCGCTTCAGCGTCTTCCTGAGGCGCGGCGTCGGACCCAGGCGCAGGCTCAGCCGGATGCGCTTCGAGCGGAGCTTCGTCGTGCCCTTCCGAGGCTTCTTCTGTTGGAGTGATATCTTCCTCAGCCATTTTATCTTTCACTTACCGGGTGAATGCGTTGAAAAGCTTGTTGATGATGCTCGATACGAATTCGTCCACCACGAAGAAGTAGGCCGCAAAGGCAAACACGGCAATGATCACCACCACCGTGGTAGCGCGCACCTGTTTCCAGGACGGCCAGGTGACGCGGCGCATTTCCATCTGCAACTCTTCAAAATAGTTCTTCACCTGGATCGGCCAAGTGGCCGCCCGCTGGATGAAGTTCCCGGGTTCGGTTTCCTGTATCTGTGTCGCCATCGTCTTACTTCCCTCTTTGGCAGGGGCAGAGGGATTCGAACCCCCAAAGGCGGTTTTGGAGACCGCTGGTTTACCGTTAGCCTATGCCCCTAAACAACCCGCCAACTTAAGTTTACTTTATTTCCTTGTGCGGCTGATGCTTGCGGCAAAACGCGCAGAATTTGTTCATCTCCAGCCGTTCGGTGGTGGTTTTCTTGTTTTTGGTCTTGCTATAGTTCTTCCGCTTGCACTCGGTGCACTGCAATGTAATGATTTCGCGCATTCGTTTTCGCTCCCTTACTCAACAATTTCCGTTACGGTGCCGGCTCCCACGGTTCTTCCACCTTCGCGGATCGCAAACCGCAGCCCCTTATCCATGGCCACCGGGGTAATCAACTCCACCACCAGGCTCACGTTATCGCCCGGCATTACCATTTCAGTTCCCGCCGGCAATTCCGTCACGCCCGTGACATCCGTCGTACGGAAGTAAAACTGCGGCCGGTATCCCTTGAAGAAAGGTGTGTGCCGCCCGCCTTCATCTTTGCTCAATACGTAAATCTCGCCCTTGAACTTCTTGTGCGGAGTGATCGATCCGGGCTTGGCGATCACCTGCCCGCGCTCTACGTCGTCTTTTTCAATGCCGCGCAGCAGCAGGCCTACGTTATCGCCGGCTTCCCCAGTGTCCAGTAGCTTCTTGAACATTTCCACGCCCGTCACTACCGTCTTGCGCGTGTCCCGGAATCCGACGATCTCCATTTCCTCGCCCACCTTGCAGACACCCTTCTCGATGCGGCCCGTCACCACTGTTCCACGGCCCTGGATCGAGAAAATATCTTCAATCGGCATCAGGAACGGTTTTTCCTTCTCGCGCGGAGGCTGCGGGATATAGCGGTCTACTTCCGCCATCAGTTTCTCCACCGACTCTTCCCACTTCGCTTCCCCGTTCAAGGCTCCCAGCGCGCTCACCCGCACCACAGGAAGATCGTCGCCAGGAAATTGATACTTGCTCAGCAGCTCGCGTACTTCCAGCTCCACCAGCTCCAGCAATTCCGCGTCGTCCACCATGTCCACTTTGTTCAGCGCCACAACAATGGATGGCACACCCACCTGGCGGGCCAGAAGAACGTGCTCGCGCGTTTGCGGCATCGGACCGTCGGTGGCCGCGACCACCAGAATGGCGCCGTCCATCTGCGCCGCGCCGGTGATCATGTTCTTGATGTAATCGGCATGGCCGGGGCAATCCACGTGCGCGTAGTGCCGGTTGGCCGTCTCATATTCAATATGCGCCACCGCGATGGTGATTCCGCGCGCCTTTTCTTCCGGAGCATTGTCGATGGAATCGAACGACCGGAATTTCACTTTCGGATTGTGCTTGCCCAGCACCTTGGTGATGGCCGCCGTCAACGTCGTCTTGCCGTGATCGATATGCCCGATGGTCCCGATGTTCACGTGCGGTTTGCTGCGATCAAATTTTTCTTTTGCCATAAGCTCTCGTCGCCAGTTTCTCGTTTCTGGTTTCCCGTCCGGTTCCTGGCGCCAACCAGAAACGAGAAACCAGAAACCGATTTTTATGGAGCCGTTGACCAGGATTGAACTGGTGACCTCGTCCTTACCAAGGACGCGCTCTACCAACTGAGCTACAACGGCTGAAATTCTTTTCTGGTGGACAGGGAAGGATTCGAACCTTCGTACCTCGCAAGGAGGGACAGATTTACAGTCTGTTGGCTTTAACCACTCACCCACCTGTCCAATACTCGAACCCCGTCAAACCACAACCCGCTTATGAAAGAGGACAAAACTGGAGCCGGCCGGAGAGATTCGAAATTACAAATCCATTGAAAAGTTTAGCACGAAGCTGGACGCGAGTGGTGAGGCCTGAATTCTAGACGGCTGAAACCTCGACCTGTTCAACATGCCGGGTCGGCTCAGGGATCCTGCTTCAGTATAGACCCCTCGGTCCTGCGCGCCAGGGGGTTGCCGGTGACTCCCACGCGTGCGGGTCAGTTTCCCGCTGTTGCACTCGACCATTCTTGATCGCTTCCCGTTTGTGTCAAAACCTTTGGAGCGCATTTTCGAGCGCTGCAACTCATTGCCAATGCACCAGCCGCTTTACGCTCACGAACAGCGACCGCGAGTGAGTTCCCATGGGCCTTGGCCCACTGTGTGAAAAAATCAGTTGGCAGGCGAAAGCGCCTGCCCCACGTTGGCCCCAGTGGGGCAGGCGCTTCCGCCTGCCAACCCGCGTCTTCAAACGGAGCCGGTGCCTTTCGGTCCCGGCGATGCCGGGTCAGGATTAGCGGCAGGCAACGTAATCGAAAAGGCCGATTCTGTCACCCGAGGCCGGTTTGTTGCGCCGAAGTAGTGAGCGGTGCAACTTTACTTATGCCGCCAGCCGGTCACGGCGGCGGGCGTAAAACGCAACCAGCAACACCAATGGAACCAAGATGACCAACGTTAGCGGTTCGGGCACTGAACTGATACTCGGATAAAGTTCATATCCTACCGCGTTGAGCATGTTGATTTCGGCGCCACCATCATTCAGGATGGTGAGGCCGGCATCAGTGCCCGGGCAGCCGTCTGCGTCCTGAACACTGAATGATCCGGCGCCGCCACCACAATCCGTCGCAAAATCGCCGTAGTCTTCGCCGTTGTCCAAGGTGTTGTAGAATTTTACCCCTACGTTGGAGGTGGCTCCGTTGGTGACGCCGCCGTTATAGGAGAAATACGCACCGGGCGCGGTGCTCAGGGAACTGTCAAGGACCAGTGCTCCGGGGCCGGAATACCGGAACAGATCGGCCGCCGACGGGGTAGTCGACGGAGTTGTATTTCCGGGGCAGCCATTGGTTAAAGGAAACGTCTCGGTGGTTATGCAGGACGTAGTTCCAAGAATTTCGTCCACCTCGTGCTCCACGGTGGCGTAAAAGTCGTAGGCGTCCGAAGGCTCGGTCCCGCCAAGGTTGTCATAGTACAACGTAGTGCTCGGGTCATTGGTCACAGTGATGACGCCGTTGTAGCAGCCAGATGTACCCGGGTCGGAGCACATGATACCGAGCGGCGCCGTAATTCCGCTAATGCCCCCTTGGACATCGCCACTGATCCCCAGTGCATCGGCGAGCGCGCTGGTAATATCGACGTTGCCGCGTCCGTACACCGACGCGTCGTAGGCAGTAAGAGCGGCGACGGCATCAATCTGGACCGTGTTCCCACTCGCAGCAGCGGCAGCCGAGAGGGCGGCCGCATATTGAGTGTAGGTAACCTGATTATCGGTGCCGGTGTTGCTTGACGCGAGCCCGGTTGTGCCGTAGGTGATGTAGATATCGGCGTTCAAGTTGCTAAACGTGCTGGTATAATTCGCCGCCACCGTGGTGTTCAAATAGTTGCAGGTTGCGGCCGAGATACTTGGGTCACAGGTAAAACTGAGCGTGTCCGCGCTAGCGAGAGCGGCGCCGAATGCCACAAACATTGCTAGCCGTAAAGCTCTCTTGGATTTCAAGTGATCCCTCCGAAGCCACCCTAGACTATAGCACGCAAGAATTTCTTCCATGTTAAATCACCGGGACGCACGTACCGGTAGTACTGCCGGGGCACGCCGGCCGGGACTCCGGGTGGATGGGAATCCGAGTACCGAGGTACCGGCCCGACTATGGCGAATCGGGGCCAATCTCCTAGTCCTTCAAGCGCTTAAAATCGGTACGTTCGGCTCTTTGTGGCCATGCGCGCGGCTGACAGAATTGGGCCAGCCAGGAAAAGGAGCACGACATCATGCCAGCCCTTATGAACACGATCTGGAAGTTGAGAATCTGCCGGGACACGCACGGACAGGACCTGCTGGAGTACGCGTTGATCGCGGGGTTCCTTGCCTGTGCCTGCGCAGCCGCTTTGCCGGACATCGGCGACTCCGTGCTGACGGTGTTCTCCAAGGTGCTGAGTGTGCTGAGCCCGGTTGGGGGCGATGCGTCGGGCGGCGCCAACAACACTTAGGCCAGGGTCGTGGTTGTTTCGCGATCTTTTGCATTCGGTGAAAACATCCAACACGTGATAGCGGTATCGGGCCATGCTAGTCTCCCGTGGGAACGATCCCCCTGGATTCCACCATCAGCATCACGGTGCGTTTGGGCGCTCGCGTGCGATGCAGCACTCCCTTCGGGATTACGACTCCTTGCCTCGGAGCCAGGCTGATAATCCTGTCTTCCAGGTCGATCAGCAATTCGCCCTCCACCACGTAGAAGAACTCGTCGTCCAGGTCGTGCTTGTGCCAGTGATACTCACCTTGCACCACGCCTAGCCGGACCACCGAACCATTTACTTCGCAAAGGGTCTGGTTGTACCAGGGGTGCTGGCAGGCATCGGAAAGCTCTCGCTCCTCAATCACCTCCAGCGGCTTATACTGCACATTGAGGCGGGTGACATAAGAGTGCTGTAGATCGTCGCTCATCTGGAACAGTATAATTCGTTACTTAGCTAATTGTCTATATGAATCTTGATGTTGCTTTGCGAGCTTTGGCCAACGACCGCCGGCTCCAGATTCTGGAATGGCTCAAACGCCCGCGCAAAGAATTCCCGCCGCAGGTGGATGGCGACCTGGTGAAAGATGGCGTGTGCGGATTGCTGATAGCCCGCAAACTGCGCGTCAGCCAGCCAACCGCGAGCGAGCACCTCAAGATCCTGACGGCAGCCGGACTGATCCGTGGCAAGAGGATCAAGCAATGGACCTTTTACAAGCGCGATGAGATCGAAATCCGGCGGATCAAGAAATTGATTCTTAATAAGGTGTAGCGTACGTTCTTCCTGTTGGTTTTCGCTCTTTCGATTCCCTTTTGGCTGCTTGGCGCCATCACTGGGCTACAGCTGCTGCCAGGTTTGCCGGTGAGTGCGCTCATGGCGTTTTCTCCCATGACGGCGGCTCTGATTCTTGTTCATCGCGAAAACAAAGCGACGGGGGTGAGCCGGCTCCTGCGGAGATCTGTCGATTACAAACGCATCAAAGCGAAACTCTGGTACGCGCCCATCCTTCTCCTAATGCCTGGCGCCATGCTACTGACTTACTGGATCGGATCACCTGTTCCGGGTCCGCGATTCCCAATTCTGGCCCTCCCGGTCCTGTTTCTGGCGTTCTTTATCGCCGCTCTGGGTGAAGAGCTAGGCTGGTCAGGATATATCACGGACCCCATGCAAGCTCGCTGGAACGCGCTCCAAACCGGCATTCTCTTGGGGTTGGTATGGGCCGCCTGGCACGTCATCCCACTGCTCCAGGCGAACCGCGCGCCTATCTGGATCGCCTGGTGGTGTCTCGATACGGTGGCATCGCGGGTGCTGATAGTTTGGATCTACAACAACACCGGCAAGAGCGTATTCGCCGTGACTCTGTTTCATGCGATCTGCAACCTGAGCGTGGTACCGTTTTTTGCTTACTACGATCCACGCATCCATGGCCTGATCGTGACCGCCACGGCCGTGGTTGTCACAGCTGTTTGGGGACCGCGAACTTTAGCGCGAGTGGGGCAGGCGTTTCCGCCTGCCAATCAGAAAGGTTTGTAACACTTTCGCGCCGGATTGCACTCGTAATCGTCCACTACCTTGCCGTCCGGGCCGATGCATTGCTGGGTTTTGTGGCACCAGAACAAGCGGTCGCCGGAGTGCGGAACGGTGGGGTCCCATTCCGCCTCAATGTACATACCTTTCCAGCGCAGCAGATCACAACGATCGTCGTCGAGTTGCGTCAACGAGGAACGCTCGCCAGACATGCTACGCCTTTCCGGATGCTTCCAGCAGCGCGCGCTTCACCGCCACGCGAACTAATTTCACTTTGTAGTCGTTTCCGCTGAGCGGCGTGGCGCCATCCCCGGCTGCTTCGGCAGCTTGCTGGATGGTCTCCGCAGTGAGCGCTTTGCCGTCCAATACCTGGCTGACCTTGGCTGCAGCCCAGGGCGTAGGCGCGACATGCCCCAAAATGACCACCGATTTGCTGACCGTGGTGCCACGCATCTGGAGCGCCACCGACGCCGTCACCAGCGGCCAATCCAGTGCTTCCTTTTGACGAACCTCATACGTAGCGTTCTTTACCCCATGCGCCGGAGGCACCTGAATTTCCGTCAGGATTTCGTTCGGCAGCAACGCCGTCTCGCGTGAAGATTCGTTCTGCGGGCTCACGAAAAACTTCTCGACGGATATAACGCGCTGTCCGGAAGCCGATACCAGCTTCACTTTCGCGCCCAACGCAATCAGAGCCGGGCCGAGGCTGGAGGGGCTGACGAAATACGCCGGCCCGCCGCCGAAGATGGCGTGATAGCGATTGTCGCCATTGGGCACCAGGCTCTTGCCGTCCTGCATGGCCAGCAGCCCGAAACCCCGGCGGTAATACCAGCAGCGGGGGCGCTGGCATAGATCCCCGCCGGCTGTTCCCATATTGCGGATCTGCGGACTGGCGACGCCCATCACCGCGCTGTGCAGCGCCGGATACTCCGAGCGGACCGCCTGGTTCGAAGCCAGTTCATCAAATGTTACGGTAGCGCCGATGCGCAGCCCTTGCGATGAATGATGGATACCACCCAGTTCCTTGATGTTTTTGATGTTCACCACGCGCTTGGGCGTGTGCAAATATTCCTTCATCAGGCTGATCTGATCCGTACCGCCGGCCAGAACATCCGCTTCGCCCCACTGGGATCCCAGCAGCGCCAACGCCTCATGCAGCGTGGCCGGATTTGCATATTCGAAGGCTTGCATTACGCGGTCCTCCTTTCGAGCGCGGCCAGCACTCGTGCCGGCGTGAGCGGCACCCGGGGCGCTCTTACTCCAATGGCGTTCGCAACTGCGTTGGCGATGGCCGCGATTCCGCCGATGGCGCACGGTTCACCCAATCCAATCACTCCGCGCTTGTCGTTTTCTTCGCGGATATCCATATGGACGATGATCTCGCCGATGTCGCCAATCCCGGCCAGCTTGTAAAATTCCATGTCGGGATTCAGCACGCGGCCGGTTTGTTCATCCATGATGCGCTCTTCATACAGCGCGCCGCAGACGCTCATGATGCAGGCGCCGTACACCTGGCTTTCGGCTGTCTTCGGATTCACCACCAGGCCGCAATCCTGCACCGCAACCAATCGGTTCATTTTCACCACGCCGGTTTCGGTATCCACCGAAACGTCGGCCATCTGCACGCCGCCCACGCCGCCCGTGTTCAGACCTTCTTGCGGCGCTTTGGCGGGTTCGTTCGCGCCCATTTCTGAAATGCTGTTCACTCCCAGCTTCTGGCATGCCTGCGCGAAGCTCATGCCTTTGTCGGGATTGCCTTTCACCCGAATCCGCTGGTCCACGGCTTCCAGATCGTCCTCGCTCACGTTCAGCGATTTCGCCACCACTTCAAACAATTTCGCCAGCGCGTTCACGCTGGACTTCCGCGTGGATGAAGTAACACCGCCGATGGTCGTGGATCCTCCGGACCCCCCCGAGTTCGGATATGAGTTGTCGCCCAACTTGACCTTAATCGCGGTAACCGGCAGTCCAAACGTTTCGGCCGCGATCATGGCCACCATGGTGCGAGTTCCCGTGCCCAGGTCCTGCGTGGCCAGCTCCACCTCCACCGAAGCATCCGGATGGATGGTGGTTTTGCAGGTGCTGGCGTGCCCCGCCCCGCCCCAGGTCCCGAGCGCCAGCCCGAGGCCGCGCTTCACCGGACCGCTCGCGGAATCGCCGCGCGGATGCCAGTTCTTTTTCCACTCCATCAGCTCGGCGGCTTTGGCGAACTGGAACTTATAGAGCTCCGCGCGGTTGGTGTACTCGATGTTCTTGAGGAACATGTCCAGCGGATCCATGTTGATCTTGGCAGCCAGGTCCTCAAAAGCCGAGCAGGTGATAAAACAGACCTGCGGATGGCTGGGTGCGCGCCAGGCCCGGGCGCTGCCCGCGTTGACGGAAACCGCCGTGTGGTTGATGCGCCGGTTGGGAACTTTGGTGAAGACGTAGGGGAACAACTGCGCATTTAAATTTCCCCCGCTCAACCCGCCGGTCGACCAGGTTTCCGACTGCCAGGCGGTGATGGTTCCATCCTTCATCGCCGCCGTTTTCACCTTGGCGAAAACCGAAGGACGATTTCCGGCGATGGTGAGCTCGGTTTGGCGATCCAGGAACAGCTTTACCGGCCGGCCTCCGCTGGCCATCGAAAGCTCCGCGGATTGCACACCCCAGGTATCCGCTGGAAACTTGCTGCCGAATCCGCCGCCCATGTAATCCATGTGGACGTGCACATTCGGTATCGGAATCTTCAGCGCCCGGGCGATGTCGCCGGCAATGCCATAAACATTCTGCGTGGATGGAAAATACTCCGCGTGGTCGCCCTTTATAGCGATGGTCTGGCCGTGCGATTCCAGGCAGCAATGCGTCAACACTGGAATGCCGTAGGAACCCTCCGATGTGGCGTCGGCTTCCTGAAAGGCTTTGTCGGTATCGCCGGTGGTTTGCTCGCCGGCGGGCCGGGCCCGGTTACCGGCTTTCGCCAGGTCTTCTTCCAGCACCAGGTGCGGCATCACTTCGTAGTCCACTTTGATCAGGCGGACTGCATCATTGGCGACTTCTTCGGTGGTGGCCGCTACAAAAACCATTTCCTGTCCGGCCCACTGCAGTTCGTCGCCGGCCTTTACGATGGCTCGCACCGCAGTCACGCCGGCCAGCTTCTCGGCCGCGCTGGTATCGATGCCGGTGACCTTGGCGTGCGCATGTGGAGAAGTGAGCAAGGCGCCGAACAGCATTCCTTCCGGTTTCAGGTCGGAGTTGTATTTCGCCGCGCCGGTGGATTTGGCGATGCCGTCCAGCCGGTCCAGGCGCTTGCCCATCACGCGCCGCTTGTCCATCGGCGGCCAATGATAATCGGGGGTATTAGGCATTTTTGGCTCCCTTCATTTCTTTGGCGGCTTCGAGCACCGCCTTGCGAACTCCCATGTAGGTTCCGCAGCGGCAGAGGTTCCCGCCCAATCCTGTTTTCACTTCTTCGTAGGTCGGATTCGGATTCCGGTCCAGAAATCCTTTGGCCGCCATGACGAAGCCGGGCGTGCAATAGCCGCACTGTTGCGCATCGTTGGCTACGAAAGCTCTCGAAACGGCGTGGGGCTTGCCGTTCTGAGTGAGCCCTTCCAGCGTTTGGATCTGCCGGCCCTGCGCGTCGATCGCCAGCACTGTGCAGCTATACATTACCTTGCCGTCGATGATAACGGTGCAGGCGCCGCAGGTGGCGCGGTCACACACGCGCTTGGCGGCGGTAAGCTCCAGACGATGCCGCAAGGTATCCAACAACGTGCTGCGCGGCTCCACGCTGGTCTTGTATGGCTTGCCATTGATCTGCAATGTTATGGGAACTTCCCCGGGGCCGGCCACCTTGGCGCTGGTTTGTGCTTCGGCTTCCTTTTCAAGAATGCCGGTTGTAAGCACGCCGCTGGTGACGCCGACGCCCTGCAGAAAACCACGGCGGGAAAAGTTCGATTTTGGTTTGCGTTTCTCGGGTTCTTGCTTGAAACTCACCGGTCACCTTCCTTTGGGAGGGAATCTAATCGATCTTAGCAAAAGACTCGATCAGCAGGTGCTTTGGTTACAGCCCGAACCCCACCCCGGCAATCAACAACACCAGAACAATCAAAGACACTATGGCGTAAGTCCAATCCCGCTCGAAAGCAAAGCCGCCGGCGCAGGTCATCACTCGCACCACCGGCGTGGCGATCAGAACCAAAAGTCCCAGTTGAATTATGTAGAGCGGATCCAAAGCCATGGCCCCATGCAGTACGCCGTGAATGCTGGACAGCTGCGTGGCCTGGGCGTGAAACTTACGGAAATCGGGGATGTCATGGCGATGACTCGCCAAAAATGAGATGCCCCCTGCCAACACCAGTACCGCTGCCAATAGGACACCAGCTCGAAGAACAATGCTGACAACTCGATCCAGCCGCTCATCCGCGAGATTCATAACTTTCCTGTAACTCCGCCGTAAATCATCTCGATCGCCAGTACGCCCACCACCAGCGCAAATAGCAGCCGTAAGATTTTGACCGGGGCTCCCGATAACCAGCGCGCGCCCAGCAAGGACCCAAGAAGGACCCCCAGCATCACCGGCATGGTCACGTCCGGAATAATCCATCCACGGCGCAGGTACACGCCGGCGCTGGCCGCCGCTGTTACGCCGATCATAAAATTGCTTGTTGCGGTGGAAACCTTGAACGGGATACGCATCAGCCGGTCCATCGCGATCACTTTCAGCGCGCCTGACCCGATGCCCAACAGCCCCGATATGACCCCGGCTCCAAACATCATGGAAAAGCCGGCTTTTACTCGCTCAACAACATAGTGCTCAGTCCCGCGCTCGGCAGGGAATTCGCCGTTCAATCGAAACCGGCGCGCCAGCGGATCCGCGGATGTTGTCAAATGGTCCGGATGGGCCCGCGTAGATGTATAAGCGGAAACGAGCAGCACCACGCCCATGATGATGGACAAAGCCCCGGTTGGAGTATGAGTGGCGATAACGGCGCCCACAATTGCTCCCGTTGTAGTGGCCATCTCTAGAAAAAGCCCGATACGGACATTCGAAAAACCCTCGCGAACGTAAGCGGAAGCGGCGCCCGAAGATGTTGCGATCACGGACACCAGCGAAGCGCCCATGGCGTAGCGAATGTCGACGTGAAAAAGCAGCGCCAGAACCGGCGTGATAACCACCCCGCCGCCCAGGCCCGTCAGGGAACCGATGAATCCGGCAGCAGTGGCCGCCGCGAAGACCAGAAAGCTAAATAGGAGCATCGAAACGCATCAGCCCGCTGCAGATTACCACGCGCGCCCAACCGTCGGAAACACTGTGATCGGAATGGCCTTGGCATACAATCTGAAATCCGCATCCGTGGTCAAAATCTGCCATTTTCGCGCAAGTGCCACCGCGCAAATCAGAAAGTCAATCTCGGAGCCCGCGATGCCTCGCGACCGGCATTGGTTCGAGCAGAGCGCTGCCTGCTCATAGTCCGGCGTGCCGATGGACTGGTCAGGAAAGCACCGAAGATATTCCCGCAGGCGTTCATATTGAGCCGGCTCACGGATGCCAGAAAGAACCTCCTGCCGGATCGGGCCGATCAGGCGCACACGGTTCTCTCGAATCAACTCACCGAACAGCGCCGTCAGGTGTTGCTCGACTTCGCTTATATGCCCCTTTCGCCGCCGCAGCGCCAGGGACCAGACGGTGGTGTCGACTAATATCTCCACTAACGCCTCTTCTTGCGCTCGGCCTTGTGATCGTAGTTGGGATCGAAATCGATTGATCCAAACAAAGAAAGAATCTCCAGCCGCTTGCGCTGTGCTACGTATTCAGAGAGCGCTGCGGTGACGGCCTCTTTCTTGGTCTTGTGGTGGCCAACCTTGCGTGCTTCCTCAATGAGCTGATCGTCTAAGGCGAGATTCGTCGGCATGGCTTACACATCCCACTGTGTAGACTAGAGTGTAGCATATCTCTCCCATCCCTGGCCCTCCAGCTTCGGCTCAAAGGCATCCGGATGTAGAATCTCTGCCAGAATCTGAAGCGATTCGACCATCCTTGGCCCCGGCCGGTTCAGGTATTGATTGCCGTCCGCCAGGTAGACCTCGCCGCTTTGTACGGCTGGCAATTCTCGCCATCCCGGCCGATCGGTGAGCCAATACGTTTCAAGGCGTGTACGCTCCAGATCGAACCCGCACGGCATGCTGATGATGACATCCGGATTCGACGCCACCAATTCCTCCCAAACCATCCACGGCGAATGGAGGCCTGCCTTGCCGAACAGGTTCTCGGCATTCGCCAACTCCACCAGTTCCGGAACCCAATTCCCGGCGGCCATCAGTGGTTCATGCCATTCAATGCAGGCCACTCGCGGACGACGCGATGCCTCCCGCGCTCGATTCGAAATCCGGGTCATTCGCTGCCGGAGCGTCGTAACCAACTGCTCGCCTTGGGAAGCGACGCCGCAGGCCGAAGCCACGCGATTTATATCCTTCCAAATGTCATCCAGCGCGTTAGGTTCAAGGGCTATCAGCTTGGGACGGCTAGAGATGGAGCCTGCCAGTGCGCGCTCGACGTCATCCAGCGTCACCGCACAAACCCGGCACTGCGTCTGCGTGACTACATGCGTCGGCCGCAATTGCTCCAACACATCTTCGAAAACTTCATAGACCGACAGTGCGTTTGCCAGGCGATTTTTAACCTGGGCATCAATTTCTGCGCTGTTGCCGGTTATCGAAAAACTGGGCGTGGTGCAGACCGGAAGCACGCGGACTTCATTCGGAAAATCGCATTCGTGGCTGCGTCCCACCTGAGCGGGGCCTAGCCCAAGTGCGTGAACTATTTCCGTGGCGCTCGCGATCAGCGAGACGATGCGGGCCATGTCTCTACTGTAGTCTGGTTCGCGGCAGGATTTGGTCGCGTGTCAATTAGTTGTCACGCCTGACAGCGGGAAGATGATGCAGCTTTAAGCCCAAGGAGCCGGTCGGGTGGGTTGAGGGTTGGGGAGAGTCAATAGAAGTAACAGATTGGAGATTGAAACGCGGATAGTCAGCGGGATCGACCCTGGCTCCCTGAGCTCTGCTTGATTTCATCAGCCTTATGCAATGCAAGCTCGCTTCCAAAGCCGAAAGTATTGATTTCCAAGGTGTAGGAACCAACTCGAGAGCTCTTGGAACAACGTGCCAGCAAAAATTACCAGAATGGAACCGGTTCCGTGCAAAACGGAAGCGGTGTCACCTCCGATTCGGGATGTTACTGCTCGCGACTGCCTGGGGATGTTGTTGCTATATTGTCCTTGTGCTGCCCGAATCCGATCCCATTCTCAGCGCGTTCCACGACACCGGCGCGTATCTTCGCGGACATTTCCGGCTCACCAGCGGATTGCACAGCCCCGAATACCTGCAATGCGCCCTGGTGCTGCAACATCCACGATACGCTCAGCATTTCGGACAATTGCTGGCCAGCGCATTCCGGCGCCAGGAACCTACATTAGATGTCGCTATGGTGGCTTCGCCCGCCATCGGCGGCCTGATCATCGGCCATGAAGTAGCTCGAGCGTTGGGCGCGCGATTTATCTTCACCGAGCGCGATGCGTCCGGCAAAATGGTTATGCGCCGGGGTTTTCATGTGGAGCCTGGCGAAACTGCCGTAGTGGTGGAGGACGTAGTTACTACCGGTGGCAGCTCGCGCGAAGTAATCGAGATTTTGAAAGAGTCGGGCGCCCGAGTGCTGGCCGCCGGCTCCATCATCGATCGCAGCGGCGGAGCGGCGGATCTGGGTGTCCCACGCGTCGCTCTGAAAACGCTCGAGGTAATCGCTTACGCGCCCGAAGATTGCCCGCTGTGCCGCGCCGGCAGTCCGGTGATCAAGCCGGGATCGCGGCCGGTCCATGCGGCGAATTAAGATCCAGCTTTCCTACGACGGCACCGATTATCACGGTTGGCAGGTGCAGCCCGGCCTTGAGACCATCCAGGGAGTGCTTGAAAAAGTGCTCTCGGAAATCGAAGGCCAGCCGGTGCCCGTAGCAGGCTCCGGCCGCACCGATGCCGGTGTCCACGCCTTGGCGCAGGTGGCTGCCTTCACCATCGAGAATCCCATCCCGGTGAGCAATCTGGCGCGCGCCATGAACCGCTTGCTGCCGCGCGATATTCGAGTGACGCTGGCGGAGGAAACGCGCCTCGATTTCCATCCAAGGTTCGAAGCCAAAGCGAAAACTTACGAGTATCGCATCTTTCGCGCCGAGATCTGCCCGCCCTTCGAGCGGCGCTATGTCTACCATCATCCTTATCCGTTGCACATGGAAGAAATGATCGCCGTCGCCCCAATGCTCGAAGGCGAGCACGACTTCACAGCTTTCGCCGCCTCTGACGATCGCGACCAGTTAGGCGCGTCCAAGGTTCGATCCATCTTTTGTTCCTCATTGGCCCAAGAGCGCGAACGATTGATCTACCGCGTAACCGGCAGCGGATTTTTGAAGCACATGGTGCGCAACATCGTTGGAGTTCTGCTGGAAGCCGGCAAAGGAAACGTGGACCGCGCCGGCGTGCTGGCGCGCCTCGAACCCGGCTGCGCCATTCCGCCCGGCCCCACCGCCCCCGCGCGGGGATTGTTTTTGATCTCAGTGGAGTACTAACAGATTCAGCGCAGGCACTCCTGCAACACAAGTCCTCAGCCCCGAGTCCCTCTTGACTTACGAATTACACGTAATTACAATACCGACATGGCTGCTACAGGTAATCCGCAATTGAGCTTGCGGCAGACCCTGGCTATCCCAGCTTTTCGCAAACTCTGGCTGGCGCAGTTGGTCAGCATCTTCGGCGATTTTCTGGCGCTCTATGCGGTCTTGAGCGCCATGTCCTTCCGCATGCATGCTTCGGCGCGCGCCATCACTCTGGTCAGCGTCTTTTTCCTGCTTCCCATGGCGCTATTTGGCCCCCTGGCCGGCGTATTCGTGGATCGCTGGAGCCCCAAGCGCACGCTGGTTACAAGCGATCTGGCGCGGGCGTTGTTGGCGCTGGGACTGGTGATAGCCGGAGCGCCATGGCACATCTACATGGTGTTCTTCGCCCTCAGCACGTTCTCCAGCTTCTTTCTGCCGGCGCGCTCCGTGGTGCTTCCTCAGATTGTGCCCATGGACGGATTGATGAGCGCCAATGCGGTGATGCAGCAAACGGCGCAAATGCTGCAAATCGCGAGCCCGGCCATCGCCGGCGCGCTGGCGGGCTGGGCTGGGCCAAGCGTCTGCTATTACCTCGACAGCGGAAGCTTCATCTTTTCCGGATTGATGATCGCAGCCATGACTATTCCGGCGCGGCCGGCCCACGCCACAAGGCAGGTTGAATCCGTGTTGAAGGATCTGTTCTCTGGAACGCGCTTCATCCTGGGGCATCCGGTGATCAGCTTTGTGATCGTCTCCATCGCGGCGGGAACGTTCGCCATGAGCGCTTTTGGTTCACTGAACGCCGTATTCGTACGCGATGTACTGCATTCGAACTCGTATTTATTCGGCACGCTGGGATCGCTAATCGGCGTCGGCATGCTCTCCGGCGGCTTCGTGGTCACGCCGCTGGCTCGGCGCATCCAGCAAAAGGCGCATCTGGTGACCGTGGGTATTCTGCTGTGCGGGATTTCCATCGGGGGCATCGCGCTGGTCCCGAAAGACCTGGCAGCGATGATTGGATGCCTGGGAATCGGCGTGGGCGCGTCGCTCATGATAATTGCCGCCACGTCTCTCATGCAGGGACAGGTGCCGCACGAGATACGCGGCCGCGTGAGCAGCAGCTTCATGTCGCTCATCTCTATTTCCCAAGGCATTGCGCTGCTGTTTGCCGGCGATCTCGCCTCCCGTTTCGGCATCCTGTCCGTGTTTTACGGCAGCGCCGCGATGCTGCTGTTGATTTCACTTGCGGGAGCGATCCGGCTCCGGAAGCCGCTGGAGGCGGCGAAAGCTTATGTCTAAAAAGATACTCGGCGCGTATATCGGCAACTTGTCGGATGTTCCCGACCTGCAGAATCTGCTGGACCGATTCGCCACCAAGGGAGAAGGCCGGGGCAATGTCGCCATGGTCCGGCTAAGCGATGATGCTCTGGCGAAAGTGGACCAATTAGTAGAGGCCACGCTATTCAGCAGCCGTTCGGAGGCTGCCGCCTATCTGGTTGGCGCGGGCATCGAGAGCCAGAAGGAACTCTTCGAGCGGCTAGGCACGCACACAGATGAGATCCGAAAGCTGAAGGAGCAACTGCGTAAGATCGCGTTCGAGACGCTGCAGCCGAAAAAGAAAAAATAGCCGGCTGTGAAAAAATCGGTTCGCAGGCGAAAGCGCCTGCGCCACCTATTCGTAAATCCTTGTGCGTCAATGTGGGGCAGACGCTTCCTTCCGTCTGCCAACGATTTTTTCACGGCTTCTAATGAGGGAGCCGGTGCTTTCACCCCGGTGCTACCATATAAGAAGATCGAACCAGGAGATTGCAACATGAGAACTATCCTCTGTGCGGCAGCTACCCTCGGGATTTCCACGCTCGCCTTTAGCGCGAGCCTTCCCTCCACCCACGTTCGCGGCGAATATATTGAGGCCCGGACCGCCGACGTCTATACCGGTCCCTGCTTCGCCAACGCGGAAGTCGGGCTCACCGGCGACCTGGCCGTTATGGGTTGGAAGATCGACCAGGGCAGCTTCCAAGGCGTCAACCTGGACGGCCTTTCGGTAATGGGCGCCATTCGCGCCTCCAATACGCTCGGCAATGTCATCGATACGGTTTATCCGGTGAAGGCCGTGCTGATCATCGATGAGCGCGCCAACGCGGAACAGCGCCTGGCATTGAAAGCCTTCGCGCAGAAGATGGGCGGCCAGCTACTGGCGGACGTGGTGCATGTGGAATATCAGCCCATCGAGTTCGCCGTGGCGGACAACAACGTCCACACCCGCAAAGCCGTGATGACCGCTGGACACATGGTGAAGCTCGAAACCCGCGCCATGACCGATGCCGATCAGGTTTGCCACAACGAGTCCGTCTGGTACCAACCGCTCACTCCGGTAGAGCACGCCATGGCGGCCTACACCGTCTCGAACGATTACAGCGGAGCGGGACTCGGCACCACCTGGAATTACAGCGGCAATCGCGGCTCGTTCGTTGGAACTTTCCAAGTCACCGAATAGCGGTAAAAACTAAAAAAAGGGGACACCTGCACCCGTCCCCTCTTTTCTTTTTTCTTTCCTCTTACCGCGTCGCCGCCGGACTGGCCTCTTCCGCCTTCGGTAACGGCTTCCTCGGCAGCATATCTTTCCGCATCGCGGCATCGTACACTACCGCCGCGATCACTGCCGAACATTGCATCAAATCCCCGGCCACGGCGTGATCGTATGTGTCCATGCTGGAATGATGCACAACGGTGGAATAATCCAGCGGGTCCTGGATGAACTGGAAGCCCGGTAAGCCCACCGCATCAAACGACAGATGATCCGTCCCGCCGGTATTGCGGATGCTGATGGTGCTCACTCCCAGATCGCGGAACGGCGCCAGCCAATCCGCGAAGAGCGGCCGCATGGCGTCGTGGTTCTGCAGATAAACTCCACGGATTTTTCCGCTGCCGTTGTCCAAATTGAAATAGCCCGAGAGCGAGGCGTGAGCGGAAGTCAGCTTCATGGTCTTGGGATCGCCAAAATGCTCCTTCACATAGGCCTTCGACCCGAGCAATCCTTCCTCTTCCCCGCTCCACAGCGCGATGCGCACGGTCCGATCCATTTTCAAATCCAGCGCCTTCAAAATCCGCACCACTTCCATCATCACCGCGCTTCCGGCGCCATTATCGGTGGCGCCCGTGCCGCTGTGCCAGGAATCGAAATGCGCGCCCACCATTACGATTTCATCTTTCTTCGCGCCGCCGGGGATCTCCCCGATCACGTTATAAGCTTCCACCGCCGCATCGGAGGCGCGCGCTTTCAAATTCACTTCCAGCTCCACCTTAGCTTTCTCGCCGATCAACCGCGCAATGCGATTGTAATGCTCGGAAGTAACAACGAAGGTCGGCGGCGCGAGCTGGCTCTTGGGATTATACGGACCGGCCGCTTCGGCGAACACCAGCCCATCGCGCGCGCGTTGGTCGTCTTGAATCAGAGCCAGCACACCTTCATCCAGGAAAAACTGGGTGCGCCGCGCGGTCAGATCCTCTCTCTTTTTGCGGAATTCATCCATGAGGGAAGGCGGAGCGCTCATGAAAAACCGCATGCGCTGTTCGGGGTCGTCGGGAATGTTCAGGTCCGATGGATCGATCTTCATCTTCTCCACCGGCGCCGGCGCCGACGCCAGATCCGCAAGTTCCGCGTCCGTATAGCGCTTAAAGGCCGGCTTCGATTCCGACTCGACGATATTGTTCATCGGCGCTGAGATCAGCACCACCTTGCCCTTGAGTTTGCCCTTATACTTCTGGATGTATTGATCGAGATCTTCTTCCGCCTTCTTGGGATTGAACGTCCTCGCCAAGGGAGCCAAAATGGGTTCGCCGCTCACCGGGCCCTTGGTGCTCTGAGACCACGCCAGCGGCCAGGCATCCAGCAATGAATAGCGCGGTGCGGTCATCTCCAGTGCGAATTTCTCGAGCGTCCAGCTCCTGCCGAACGGACCCCACTTCTCCAGATGAACGTTCTCGAGCCCATACTCACCCAGACGCTGCACCGCCCAATCCGCGGCCTCTTTGAATTCCGGCGAGCCGGTGAGGCGAGGGCCGTAGCGGTCGGAAATATTTTGAAGAACATCCATGACCTTGGAATTCTGAAATTCCTCGGCCTTGATTCGGTTGATAACCGCGAGATCGACGGGATCGGCCGCCGACGCGGCGATTACAGCAGCGAGTGCAATGACGACAATGCGCATTAGGTTATTATGCTCCCAAAACAATTTAGCCGCAGATGAACGCAGATAAACGCGGATAAGAAGGAATGTTTTATCTGCGTGTATCTGCGTTCATCCGCGGCCTAAAACTCTTATTCCGTCGGCCCGCTTGGCCTGTGCTGCGGCTGCGGCTTCGGCAAGGGCTTTCTCGGCAACATCTCATCGCGCATGGCAGTGTCATACACGAACGCCGCCATGATCGCCGAGGCCTGCATCAGGTCGCCCGCTTGCACGTGATCGTAGACATCCATGTTGGAATGATGCGTGCGCGAGCTGTAATCCATGGGGTCCTGGATGAATTGGAAGCCAGGCAGCCCCACCGCGTCGAAGGATTGATGGTCCGTTCCGCCGGTGTTGCGAATGGTCACGGTGGTGGCGCCCAGATCCTTGAACGGCTCCAGCCACGATTCGAAAATCGGCCGCGCCATATCGTTGCCCTGCAGATAAATACCGCGGATCTTTCCGGTGCCGTTATCGTAGTTGAAGTAACCGGCCAGCTTGGCGTGCTCAGCGGACAGCTTCATCGTTTCCCGATCGGCGAAATGTTCCTTCACGTAGGCGCGCGATCCCAGCAAGCCTTCCTCTTCCCCGCCCCATAGCGCCATGCGGACCGTCCGGTCCATATTCAAGTTGAGCGATTTCAAGATGCGGACCGCCTCCATCACCACCGCGCTGCCGGCCGCGTTGTCGGTGGCGCCGGTGCCGCCGTGCCAGGAATCCAGGTGCGCGCCCAGCATCACGATTTCATCTTTCTTCGAATTGCCGGGGATCTCCGCAATCACGTTCACCGAGTTCGTCTGGTCTTCGAAAACCTGATTCTGAATGTTGAATTGAAGCTTCACCGGGATGTTGTGCTCCAGCAAGCGCGCGATGCGATTGTAGTGCTCAGGCGTGAGCGCCACCGAGGTCACGGCGATCGGTTTCTTCATGTCGTACGGCCCTCCGGATGACGCGAACACTGTGCCGCCGTCGCCGTTGTAGCCAAACGAAAGCAACACCAGCACGCCTTCGTCCCTCCAGAACTGAGCCAGCTTGTCTTGAAACTTGCGACGCTCTTCGCGCCGCTGCCGAATCTCTTCGGGAGTAGCGGGCGGCGCGCCGTCGGGACTTCCCGGAGGCCGGAACCCAAAACCCGATCGGCCCGGCTCCGGCGCCATCGATTCGTCCGCCAGTTCCGCATCGGTGAGGCGATGCCCGGAAGCCGTGGTCTGCATCGTAAGCTGCTTGGGCGGCGCCGTCATCACTACTTTTCCCTTCAATTTGCCTTTGTATTTCTCGAAATCCGCGGCCACCTTTATGGGAACCATGATGGGCTCGCCCGTCACCGTTCCATCCGTTCCCGCCGTCCAGGCCAGCGGCACGCCGATGAGCGGCTGGTATTGCGGCTCAATCAGGTGCGCTTCAAAATGCTTGGTGGCCCAGCCCCGTCCAAACGGTCCCCACTTTTCCTCTTTGGCGTTGAGACCATACTCGGTCATCCTCTTCACCACCCAATCCGCAGCGGCTTTGTATGCGGGCGAGCCAGTGAGGCGCGGGCCATTGACGTCGGTCAGGTAAAACATGTGGTCCATCACTTTCGAGTTTTCGAAAGCTTCGGCTTTGATCCGATTGATCACCAGAAGGTCTACCTTCTCGGCGGCCAGAACCAATAGCGGAAGGCTCAAAGCCGCCAGGCAAAGCATCAGGCGCAGGGTCTTAGGTTTGGGCATAATTTAACCAAAGTATCATGGCGTAAACGGGCCACCGGGAAGTTACCTGGCCACGCTACAATTTGATTTAGCGTGAAGATAACCATTTCCAAGGAGAACTATTTAAAGACCATTGCCGAGGCGGAGAGCGAAGGCGAGCCGGTAATCGCAGCCACGCTGGCGCGCTGGCTGAATGTATCGGCGCCGGCTGTGACCATGGCCATTAAACGGCTGAAGCGCGACTCACTGATTCGCGTGGGCCGCGACGGCCAGCTTTCACTCACTCCCGGCGGCCGCGACATCGCCAACCGCTTGCTCAATCGCCATCATCTGATTGAACGCATGCTGACCGAAATCTTCGGCATGGAATGGTATAAGGTCCACGACGAAGCAGAACAGCTGGAGCACGCCGTTTCAGCCGATTTTGAACGGCGGCTGCTGGAGCGGCTGGGAACCGGCGAAGCTTGCCCGCATGGAAATCGCGTGGAGCGCGACACTCCGCAGGATCGCCGCAATCGCGGCTGGAGACCGCTGGATGAAGTCCCTTCCGCGTCCGGCGCCGTAGTGGTAAGCGTGTTCGAGCGGGACCGGCGCCTGCTTGAGTATCTCAACGGAATCGGAATCCGCCCCGGCGCCGCCGTGAAAATGCTGGCCACCAATTACGACGACACCCTGACGCTCGGTATCGATGGCAAACCGGTCCAGCTGGGCCGATCCGCGGCAGCCAAAGTCTGGGTTGGCCCGCTAACCTAACCAGAAACCGAGATGGGACTGCAAGGAAGCGCCACCACGAACGCGGTACCTGTTAGCCGCGAGCACCCACCGGAGCATCCAGGTTCTGGAAATATTCAATCGTGGCCCGAAGCCCGGTTTCCAGGTCCACTTTCGGCCGCCAGCCCAGGATGCGCTTGGCCTTGTCGATCTGCGGCTGGCGCTGCTTGGGGTCGTCTTCGGGAAGCGGCTCGAACTTGATGGACGCATCGGTTCCGGTGATGCGGCGAATCCGTTCGGCGAATTCGAGAATGGTCATCTCTTGCGGATTGCCCAGATTCACGGGATATCGTTCGTCCGAAAATGCCAGCTTGTGAAGGCCGTCCACCAGATCGTCCACGTAACAGAAGCTGCGAGTCTGTGAACCCGTGCCGAACACCGTCAGCGGCTCACCCCGCAAAGCCTGATCGATAAACGCCGGAACCACGCGGCCATCCCTCAACTGCATGCGAGGCCCGTACGTATTGAAGATGCGGGCGATATTGGTCCGCACTTTGTGGACCCGATGGTAGGCCATGGTCAGAGCTTCCGCATAGCGTTTGCTTTCGTCATAGCAGGAGCGCGGACCCACCGGATTTACGTTGCCCCAGTATGTTTCTACTTGCGGATGCACCTGCGGATCGCCATAGCATTCCGAAGTGGATGTCAGTAGAAACCGGGCGCCGTGCTGGCGCGCGATCTCCAGCATATTGCGCGTGCCCGTCGAGCCCACATCCAAAGTTTCAATGGGATGCTCCAAATAATCTTTGGGACTCGCCAGCGACGCCAGGTGCAACACCCCATCCACGGGCCCTTCAACTTCGAGCGGGCGGCAAACGTCCCACTCGCGAAACGCAAAAGAGGGGTTCCCCTCCAGATGCTCGAGATTTCGCGCCGCGCCAGTAATGAAATTATCCAGCCCGACCACGGAGTGGCCCTCCCCGATCAGCCGGTCGCAGAAATGCGAGCCGATAAATCCGGCCGCGCCTGAAATGATGAATCGCAATGGTTGCTCCAAATCATCTATCGTAGCGAATCGCGCCAAGCTTTACCCCAGGCCCCTCACTGGTACTGGCGTGTTACCGGACCGCGACCGTGAGGGAGCCGGTGCCTTTTGGCCTGCGGCAGCAAAGGTCATGAAGACCCTGTGTGGCGCACGCACTCATGCGAACACCCTGCTGACGGAAACCCAACCGTTCACACGATTGTGAACACAGCACGCAAAAGTGCGTGCGCCACGAGGTGCCTTTTTGGTTCCGGCAACTCCGGGTTAGGGAGCCGGTGCCTTTACACAACGCCTGCGCTACACTCGCTGTTTATGGTCCAAATCTCGCGGCCGGAGACTGCCCTGTTTCTGGTCCTGCTGGTGTTGTCGATTTGCGGTTTCTGGATCCGCTTTCGCAGGGTCTGGCGAATCGTGCTGCACTCGAAAAAAGATCCCGAGTTCAGCATCCAGCCGGTGGGACGCCGTGTCCGCGACTTCGTCTGTGAAGTCCTGCTGCAAGGAAAAGTCATCCGCCAGCGCCCCTTGCCCGGTCTCGCCCACGCCTTCGTCTTCTGGGGATTTTGCGCATTCGCGCTGGTAACCATCAACCACGTTGCCGAAGGCCTGGGGCTCGACTTCATTTCGCGCGATGGCTTTTTCGGAAGATTCTATTTCACCATAGCGGCGATTTTCGGCGTTCTGGTGGCGATTTCTATCAGCGGGCTGGCGTTCCGGCGACTGGTGATCCGTCCCAAGTGGCTGGGTCCGCTGTCTTATGAATCGGGCTTCATCGCCTTGCTCATTTTTCTGCTGATGGTCACCTACCTCGGAACTTTTCTTCCGGGCGGCGAGCAAAGCCGGCCGCTTTGGTGGGCCCACACGCTTACATTACTGGTCTTCTTGCCACTGATCCCGCACACCAAGCACCTGCACCTGGTTTTGAGTCCCGTCACGGTATTCCTCAAGCGCGACACCTTCAGCAAGATCCCGCCGTTGGTGGGCGATGACGATTTCGGGCTGGACACCGGCAAAGATATCACTCAACTGGTCTCGCTGCAGGCCTACACGTGCGTGGAGTGCGGACGCTGCACCGAGCATTGCCCGGCCAACAATACCGGAAAAGTTTTGAACCCGAAAGAAATCGCGCTGGGCGTGCGCGGATATCTGAACGAGTTCGGCCCGTCGAGCGAAACGCCGCTTCTCGGAAAATATCTTTCCCAAGAAGCCGTGTTTCAATGCACCACCTGCGGCGCCTGTGAGTTCCAATGTCCGGTTGGCGTGCAGCATTTGCCCATCATCATCGGTCTCCGGCGCGGCGCGGTGAACACCGGCAAGTGGGAGGACGATTACGGCACCAAACTGTTCCTCAATCTGGAACGCAACGGGAACTCGCTGGGTTTTTCTTCCACCGAGCGCGACAAATTCATCCAGAAACAGGAGCTGCCTATCTTCGATGGAACCCAGGAATATTGTTTGTGGCTGGGCTGCATGGGCGCCTATGACCCGCGCGGCCGCGAAATTGTCGCATCGCTGGCGCAGGTGATGCGGCATCTGAAGGTCAGCTTCGGCGTGCTGCGAAAAGAAAAATGCACCGGCGATCCGGCTCGCCGCTTGGGAAACGATCTGGCGTTCGGCCAGCTTGCCGAAAATAACCTGGAAACGTTGCAGCAGAGCAAAGTGAAAAAGATCGTTTCCATCTGCCCCCATTGCGTGCGAACCATCGGCACGGATTGGAAGGAGTTCGGCCAGGCGCCGCCGGTGGAGCATCACAGCGAATTTCTGGCGCGCCATCTGGATCAGCTTCCCGCCAAAACATCGAACGGCGAAACCATCGTGTATCACGACCCCTGTTATCTGGGGCGCTATCGCGGCGTGTACGACGAACCGCGCAGCGTGATCGGGCGTTTTGGAACAGTGGTGGATCCGCCACGCGCCCGCGAGCGCTCATTCTGCTGCGGCGCCGGCGGAGGCCTGGCGTTTCTGGGCGAGGAGAAAGGCAAGCGCGTCAGCGCCGAGCGTGCGGAGGAGCTGGTGGCGACAGGCGCCAGCGTAGTGGGAGCGGCCTGTCCATTTTGCAACACCATGTTCCGCGACGCGCTGGCCGCCGTCTCCAAGACGCCGCCGAAGCTGCTGGATATCGCCCAGATCGCGGCAGCGGGTTTAGTAGATAATCCAACAGCCCGGGCTGACTAACTCCAGTAAGTGTCCATCCGGATCGCGAAAATACAAGCTGAATCCACCGCGCGGCCAGGTGACCCGGCTTTCGATCGGCACATCGGCGGCACGAAGAGTCTCGGTCCAGTCTTGTTCATCCTCGCGCGCGATGGTGAAAGCCAGATGGGTTTGACCATCGCCATCGTGTGGCGGAAGAACGCCGCCGGGAAACACCATCGGCTCCAGCGTTGCGCGTTTGCGGAACAACAGCAGCACTTGTTGGCCGCAAACATTGAGCGCACAAAAGCGGTCGTCAGCGACCATTTTCTCGAAGCCGAAAAGGTGGGTGTAGAAGTGGATCGAGCGCTCCAGTTGGTCTACGTAGAGCGAAGTTTCAAGCACGCGTCCGACGCTGGGCATAGCTGTAATCCAATGGTACAATCGGAGAGAACTTCAGTTCGGCATTCCAACCCAAACGAACGGGCGCGTAGCTCAATTGGCAGAGCAAGTGACTCTTAATCACTAGGTTGTAGGTTCGATTCCTACCGCGCTCACCACCCGATTCAAGCGGTTATTTGCTACCGGATAAAGGTGAGTTGCAAAAAGTGCTAGAGAGGGCCACCGTCGCGCACCCGGCCCCAGCCGCCCACAGCCACGCGGTTTGCTATCGTGTCGTATGAGGAACACGCGCAAAATGGCACGCGGCTGCGGCTCTGGAATCCAGCTCCTTGCGCTTGGATTGGCGCTGGCGTTCGCGCCAGGGGCGCGCCCGGAGGGCCCCTTTTTGCCGGCAAAGCTGGAGTTGCAAACCAAGCTGAATGAGGCCATTGATGAGCGAACGACGGTCCAGGGTACCAAGCTCTCGTTTAGCGTAACCCGTGAGGTGAAGCAAAAAGGCAACGTGATCGTTCCCAAAGGCGCGGCCATCCAAGGACTGGTCACGCGAATTATCCGGCAGGTCTTTGCCATCTCCCAAGGCTCGAAAGCCTACTATCTGGTGGGTATCCGGCTCAATACAGTGACTGCGGGGAGTGGCCAGTTTCAGGTGGTGGCCAACCTGGAGAGCCTGGCCGGTGCGGGCCGGATGGCGATGACCAACTCGCTCTACTTCGTGCCGTATTCGAGCGACCCCGATAGATGGGGAACGTGGGACTCATGGCGGGCGATTTTCTTCGTACCCAAACCCGATCACGGTGAGTCGTTCTTAGGTGTCGTCGATGAGTCTCTGCGGCTGCCCGTCCATTTGGGAATGTATTGGAGGACGGCGGAGCCGCCTCACTAACTCGACCGCCACGGGAGAATGAGCGTGTTGCATCGATCGCGTAAACATGAGGCTCATGAAGCCCCGCGAAGAAGCTTCCCTGCCTGACCCGGGCGTAGCCGGAACCAAGAGGCACCAACTCCGTTGAAGACGCCCGGTTGGCAGGCGGAAGCGCCCGCCCCACTGGGCCAAGGTGGGGCAGGCGTTTCCGCCTGCCAACCGAATTTGCCACAACGCGTCTTCATTACTTTTGGTGGGACGCAGGCCCATAGGAACTCCCTTATGGTCGCGGTTCGGTAACACTCTTTCCGAGCCGCGAGCGTAAGCGACCGGTGGTTAAGTCAGTACGTGCCGCGCCGTTAACCATGCGTCCTGGTTCAATAACCACCAGCCCCCGGATCGAAACGCACGTGCCGTCGTTCAGGATAATGTAAGTCACCTCGGAATCAACGTGTACGCTTTCGATTTGTCTGCCGATGAGCGAGGCCTGAAAGAAGCTCATGGTTTTCTATCGACGGGCGAACACAAGAACATCAGCACGCGGCTACCGGACAGAGGCGCTCTGTTCTTTCCAGGCCGGCCATAAGAGACACTGTAAAGGGACTCCCGGCCGTCTTCGACGCCTAACATGACATTCTCAATGCCGCTCGAACGCTTGCGCACGAATCTCGAGAAAAAGTTGTTTTTCATGCCGGCGGCGGCCTTCATCCTCACCGCTACCTACGTAGTTCTCGCCCACCTTTCCCCCGACGTTGTTTTCCCGCACCTGGCGAAATACAGAATCATGCTATCGCTGGCGGTCGCCGCGACGTTGGCCTGCCTGCCGCGGGTTTTTCTCCATCCGTCCCGCTGGCGATCTCCACAGGTTTATCTGATGCTGGGTTTCACGGCGTCCATCCCGGTCTCATTGGCCGCAAACGGTCAGATTGGAGGCGCGCTACGGGGTTTGCGGGAATTCCTGATTACCGGAATTGTGTTCTTCCTGGTGCTGGCAGCCGTGGATAGCGTGGGCAAGATGCGAGTGCTGGCTTTTGTCGTAGTTCTGTCGGCCGTCTACTTGCTCTCGCAGTCTCTTTACGGCTGGTATCGGAATGGGCTGCAGAGTCAATATGTATTCCGGCAGCACATCTACAATTCCCAGCAAGATATAATCGGCGAGTTCCCGCGCCTGCAGTCCGTTGGAATCCTGAAAGATCCCAATGGCTTTGCGCAGTATCTGCTGGTGGCGGCCAGCCTGCTGACCATGGCTTGGGCGCCGGGATGGTCGGGCCGTAACACGTGGCGCAACATGTGGCGCAACATGTGGCGCAACATGTGGCGCAACCTGGCGCTGGTGGTGCTTCCTTCGGCTTATCTGCTTTGTGGTGTGCTGGTCACCCATTCCAGAGGCGGCTTGATCGGGCTGGCCATCCTGGTTTTTTTTCTGCTGGAAAAAAAATTCGGCAAGATAATTTCACTGGTGCTGGCGGGCGGTTTCCTTCGCCTCCTGTTTTGGCTGGGGGCCGCGGGCCCGCGGGCCATTTCGCTCAGTGACCCCGCTACCGCCGGCCGCATCGAAGTGGCGCAAACCAGCATCCACATTTCTCGATCGTCGCCGGTGTTTGGCGTTGGCTTCCAGATGTTTGGCGCTCATAACCCGTCGCTTACGGCGCACAATTCGCTGCTGCTGTGCCTGGCCGAACTGGGAATCATTGGTACCCTGTTTTGGCTCGGCCTCATTGTTTACTCCATGCTGGACCTCAACAGGATTGCCCGGAATGATGCCTCCGCCGCGCAGGCCGCCGGCCTCGCGGGCGCCGCCAACGGAGTCCGGATTGCATTATTTACGTTCTGCGGGACGGCATTGTTTCTTTCGCAAACGTACGTTATGACGCTCTATCTGTTGCTCGGGATGGCTGCCGCGGCCCACCAGTTGTTTCTCCGGCGTGAGTGACGGCGATTCAGTCCAGTTCCGGCGGATCTCCTTCCAGTTCCTCCAGGTTCGGCTTGGCGCCATCAATCTGCTGATCCTCTTCCTCCCATTCCGTCGGCAGATCTTCAATCGGCTCCGGAATGTTTCCTTCTTTGATGTCTTCGTTGATTTTCTTGTCGACAGGCCTCATAACTTAAGTCTCCCACCTTTAGACGCCACGGGAACTCCAATATTGCGCTATTCTCTGTAACACAAGGACACACCAATGCGCCGCCGAGAATTCCTGTCCTCCCTGGCCCTATCCACCGCAGCCGCACAGACTCCGGCTCCCGCCAGCAGTTCCGGACGCTTGAAACAATGCGTGACGCGCGGCGTATTTGGCAGAGGAATGACCTTTGAGGACACCTGCCGCGAAGCCGCCCGCGCCGGCGCCAAAGGATACGATCTGATCGGCCCCAACGATTGGCCCACGCTCAAGAAGTACGGCTTGATTCCCACCATGTATCCACCTGGGCCCGGCGGCACCATCTCCGACGGCATCAATCGCCTGGAAAGCCATGACGCGCTCGAAAAGCGCATGCATGCCGCCATTGAAGAGAGCGCCGCCAATGGAGTGCCCAGCATCATCGCCTTGTCGGGAACCAGAAAAGGAATGCCGGATAGCGAGGGCGCGGATCATTGCGTCGCATTCTTCAACCGCGTCAAGGCGCATGCCGAGGATCGCGGCGTCAATATCTGCATTGAATACCTGAACAGCAAAGTGGATCACAAGGACTACATGTTCGACCACATCGGCTGGGGCGTGGACGTGGTGAAGCGCGTCAATTCGCCGCGCATCAAGATCCTCTTCGACATTTATCACGCGCAGATCATGGATGGCGATATCGTGCGCAACATTCGCGACTACTTCCAGTGGATCGGCCATTTTCACACCGGCGGAAATCCCGGGCGCCACGAAATCGACGACACCCAGGAATTGAATTACCACTTCATCGCCCGCTCCATTGCCGATCTGGGCTTCAGCGGCTACATCGCCCACGAATATTCCCCAGCGCCGGGGCGCGATCCGATCGCCAGTTTGAATCAAGCCATAAACATTTTTTCGGTGTGACAGCCGGAACCAAAAGACACCGGGCCAGTTTATCGATTCCTGGCGTCTTCATGGACTTTGGTGGGCCGTGGGCCCTTAGGAACTCTGATGAACACGCCTCGTGGCGCACGCACTCATGCGTGCAGCGTTCACACTCGTGTGAACGCCTGGAACTTACCGCATCACTGGTGTTCGCAGGAGTGCGAACACGGCACGCACTCTTGCGTGCGCCACAGCCTCAAACTGACCACGACCTATCACTTAGAAGTGTGGTCCAATTGTTGAAGCTGGTGGGCAGTGTCCATCCAGTATCCCAAACCAATGCATCGGAGAATCAACACATGAGATCAAATATAAAAATGCAGACGTGTCTGCTCGCGCTTTGCACCTTAGGCGTTGCTTTCGCTCAAAACAAAGCCATCGACTTCAAGAAGGGCATGCCCTTTAGCGATGGGTATGTGGCGGGCAATACGCTCTACGTCGCAGGCCAACAAGGGCCCGACTCGCAAGGTAAAGTCACCGGAACCGATATTACTCTACAGACTAAAAATGCAATCGCCGCCATCGAAAAAGTAGTTAAGAAGGCGGGCTTTCAGATGGCCGACATCACATCGGTGACCGTCTATGTCACAGACCTGAACGACGTTCCGAAGATGAACGACGTCTATAAGAAGCTCATGCCAGACCCCAAGCCAGCCAGAGCTACGGTGCAAGTTGCGGGCTTGATCGGAGGAGCCAAGATTGAGATTTCGGCCATTGCCGTGAAGCAGTGAGGAGAAATCTTATGCAAGAAAACACTCGGCGAAGGTACCTCAACCGGCTCGCAACCATAGTGGCTGCCGTTACCGGGACGCCCTTCCTTTTCGCTCAACAGCAGACGCCGCCTGGGGGCGAACGGCCAAGCAGCCCCGCTGGGGATCGCCCGCGCCGTAACAACCATACACAGAACGGAATTTATTACTTCTCCGGCACTGGTTCTAATGACGGCTATCCCAAAGACGATCACATTTTGGTAACGGACCCATTTGAAAAGCACGTGGTCCGCACCATGGATGCTCTCAAGAAATCGGTGGAACGCGCCGGCTGCAACATGGACAGCATTATCCATCTGGAAGTGTTCCTTTGTCTTCCTCACGCCGATAATGTCCCAATGCCCGTGGGCAAAGCGCGGTTCGATGCACATAAAGCGCAATACGACGCGTTGAACAAAATCTACGGCACTTACTTTAGCCCCGGCAAAGCTCCCTCCCGCGCTTGTATGGCAGTGGAGTGGATTCCCGGTGATTCGCTCATCGAAATCGTCGGCAGCGCATTGACCGTCACTTCTCCGGTGTAAGTGGGGCAGGATGTCATCCTGCAGCGGGTTGCCAACCCGCTTGGACGCCGTTGCGCCATCAAAACCAGCCGCCGGACGGCACCAGGCCATTGATGCGCAGATAGGTGACCAGATTGCCATAATGCACGGCGTCATGATTCGCAACTTGCGTCAAGATGAACATCTTATTCCCGCGGAGCCTATGGAAGTTCCCGCGCAAGAGCCGGAGCTGGACCTGGTTCTGCTGGGCCAGAGCAACAGACTGGCGGGCCAGCCGAATGCCGCCGCAATGATGAGTTCCGCCGGGCAAGGAGCTTCCAGCGTCTCAGTAGAACAAAACCAGGTGGGAGGCTACGCAGGCGCTGCATACGCCATCTGGCGCAAGCGCGGTCGACTGAAGTGGTAGCGAAGGGAAATTATTTCAAGGCATTAGTTTCTCGTCTGGCCGTAGCGCAGCCGAACCGCGATCGTGAGAAGCTGTGAAAAAATCGGTTCGCAGGCGAAAGCGCCTGCGCCACTTAATCGTAAATCCTGGTGCGTCAATGTGGGGCAGACGCTTCCGTCTGCCAACCCCGCGTGCTTCCAGATTGTTTCACAGCTTCTGAGGGAGTTTCCGTGGGTCAGATGCTGTTGTTGGCAGGCGCTTCCGCCTGCCAACCGGCGTCTTCAACGGAGTCGATGCCTGTTGGCTCCCGCTACGCCAAAGATTTATAAAACTTCCAGCTGGTCTGATAGTCGCGCGTGACTTTCTGGCCGTTCAGAGCCAGGCGCAACATCTCCACCGGAATGTTGCCTTCGCGATACATGGCGTCGTGGAAGGCGCGGTTGGACATTTTGCCGGACCCCACCAGTTCCTGATGCAGCGCGTAGAACTGCAGCGCGCCCAGCATGTAAGCGCACTGGTAGATGGGTGGATATGAGCCGTTGAAGGAGCGGCGCACTTCGCCCTCCGCATTGGCCCTTTCGAAGCCGACGCGTTCCATGAGGAACTGCACGCATTCGACAGCAGTCATTTTCTGGAGGTGGAAGCTCAACGAAAACACGATGCGCGCGCAGCGATGCATCCTCCACACCAGCGCGCCCACGCGTTGCTCCGGCGTGTGCGTGAAGCCCGAATCCCACAGCAGCATTTCCCAGTAAAACGCCATGCCTTCGGTCCAAAACGCCGTCCGGAAAGGCTCGCGGTAAATGCGATAACGCTCGGTCATGTAGAACTGCATGTGATGGCCGGGTATCAGCTCATGGAAAACTGTGGCGCGGGCAAAAAACATGTTGTTACCGCGCAGAGCTTCCAGGCGCTGCTGTAACGTCTGGCTGCTGGCGGGCGAAGAGACCTGAATGGTTTCCCCTCCGGTGAAGAAAGGATTCACCAGTTGCATGCGCGGCGTCATGGCCTCTTCCCAATAATCCTCTTTAACCAGTGGAGGAATAGTGACCAACTCTCGTTTCTCAATAAATTCGATGGCTTCGCGCGAGAGATCGCGAACCAGGTAGATCATCTGCCCGGGATCGACATATTTGTTCTTGACGGCTTCGACCGCCTTTTTCCAATCGTTGCCGAAGCCCATTTCGCCCGAGGCGCGCAGCATTTCACGATCGCACCAGGCGAACTCGCGATTGGCGATCTTGATCAACTCGTCGGGAGAGTAGGGAATCATCGCCGCGGTCAGGGCCTCCACCAGCACTTCGTTACCAACCGGGCCGATCCCTGATAGTTCCTGGTCGCTTCCAACAGCCGGACCGTTTTTTTTCTCGCCGGGTGCGCCGGGCGCGGTTTTCTCCACCGTTTCCTGGTCGTCATCGCGATCACCGCGTCCATAACGCCCTCCAAAACCCTCCAGCGGCCCTGCGACGCCGGACGTGCTATGCAGCAATTTCGCGTAGGCATCCAGAGCGTCATCGGCGCGCTTGAATTCGGTGTCGGTCCACCAGGCGAACCTGGGATCATAGAGGTGATAGAAATTGAACCACTCGCGGAAGTATCTGCGCAGCTGAACCAGGCGTATGGCCGCGCGATTCAATACCGCAGGCTTGAGTTTGAAATTGGCAAGAGAAGCTTTCGCCGCCTCGATATCGGTGCCCAGCTTATTCAAGGTGACCGCGCTCTTCTGGGGATCGAGAGTTTCCATCCGCCGGCGCGCCTCTTCCAATCCGATGATTTCCTGCTGGAATGGAATCAGCGGCGCGATGTCTTCCTCTTTGCGGGATTCGGCGGCGAGTTGTTTTTGGCCATGGAGCAGATGCCCACGCAAAAGAAGATAATCGATTTTGCCGGCCTGGCTAAGCGCGTCGAAGTTGACCGCCTCCACCAGATGCAGCTGCTCCGAGTAGAACCGTTCCAGCCGGGCGTGGCGCGCGACGGAGCCGGGGAGAGAATAGACCCGGTCGAGGTCGCTCAGATCGACGTCGCAGCGTTCGATCATGGCGCGAAGCTCACTCGCGCCCGTGTCCAGCGGTGAACCGTCCGCGGCCCGCGTACAGTTGCAATCCGTGGTGCGTTGGGCGGTACCAAGACCCGCGCCCAACGCCGCCAATCCGCCGCCCCGCAGGATGCTGCGGCGATTCAGTTTTCTTTGATGCATCGGATAAAATAATACCGCACACCGGAAAGCGCATCCTGTCGAAAGAACTAACGATCGACGAACTGCCTGATTTTACTCATCAATCTTTGGTAGACCACTGGCTTGGTCTCATAGGCGTCGAAGCCCACGGCTACGGCTTTACGCACATCATCGGCGAGCGAATGAGCGGTAAGCGCGACAATGGGGATATGTGCGCATTTTGGGATGGATCGGATCTGCCTGGCAGCCTCCCAGCCATCCATGCCGGGAAGTCCCAGATCCATCAGAATGAGCGCCGGAACGTGCTGCTGCGCCATGTTCACGCCGGACGGACCGTCCGAGGCACAAATCACTTGGTGGCCCTCCCGGCGTAAAAATCTGGTTATCAGTTCGAGATTCGCTTCGTTGTCTTCCACCACCAATATCACGTGCATATGGCATCCTTTTCGAAAGCATCGGAAACAGCCGGCACGGCGCCCGCCGGGAGACGCAAAGTGAATGTGGAACCTTGCCCCAGCGTGCTCTCCGCCGTGATATCGCCGCCCATCAGGCGGCTAAGCTTGCGGCTGATTGCCAATCCCAATCCGGTGCCCTCGTATTTCCGTGCGTGAGAGGTATCCAATTGCGTAAAATCGCCGAATAGCTTGGTCAGGTCTTCGGGTGAAATACCAATGCCCGAGTCAACGATCCGTACCGTGTACCAGTCTCCATCCCGGCCCGCTTCCAGCAGCACGCGGCCGGCGTGGGTAAATTTGCAGGCGTTGCCCGCCAGGTTAAAGAGGCATTGTCCGATGCGCACTCTGTCGCCGTAGAAGTTCGCCGGCTCGGATATCACTTGAAGCTTGACGCCGTGCTTGGCAGCCAATGGTTCCACGCTTGCGGCAACTTCCTGCACCAGCACCCCGATGTCGAAGCTAGCGGACTGCAGCTCCAGCTTGCCGGCCTCAATTTTCGAAAGGTCCATTACGTCGCTGATAAGCGTCAGCAGGTGGGTGCCGGCCTTGCGGATCTTTTGCACATCCGCATCCCAGTCATGAATTCCCCGGTCCGCCATCTCCAGTTCCAGAAGCTCCGTGAATCCGAGAACGGCGTTGAGCGGCGTCCGCAATTCGTGGCTCATGGTGGCCAGAAATATGCTCTTCGCGCGGTTGGCCGCCTCGGCCAGCTCCCGGGCGTTGATCAGCTCCTGCTCATAGCGCTTTCTCTCGGTAACCTCCTCCGCAATTCCAACGATTCGAATGAATTTGCCGGCTTGGTCGCGAACAGGAAAGGACCGGCTTCGGATCCATTTCTCCTGACCCTGGGGCGTTCGGATACGGTATTCACCTTCGACAGGCTCTCCAAGTACCCGCCTTCCAACCCATTTTCGTGTTTGTTCCCAATCATCGGGATGGACCGCTTTTTGCCAGGTGTCCGGGTTTTGATAGGCGCTCTCACAGCTAGTGCCCCAAACCTGTTCAAAAGCGGGGCTGACATAAAGAGTCCGGTCGGCAGCCGGGCTCAGCACAAAAAATACTTCCCGAATATTTTCCGCCAGCTGGCGGAACTTCTCTTCACTTTCCCGCAAAGCCAGTTCAGCCCGCTTACGCTCCGTGATATCCCGAAAGAACCAGGCGCGTCCCAGGTGCTGGCGGCTGTCACTCCACAGATTCGTGGAATAGCGTTCCACTGTCCGGCCGTCCTTCAACTCTGTTTCGCAATGGTCGATTGCGTCGGGATCTTTGTAAAGTTCAAGAACCCGTTCTAAGAAACTCTCGGGATCCTTTATTAGCTGAAGGGCGGGCGATAATGTTGCTTGCTCCGGCATTCCCACGGCCTGAGTACTCGGCGTATCGGTTACGACGGGGATGCGCCAAACATCCAGAAATAATTCGTTGTGCCATTCGATAACGTGATCGTTGTTGACGACCAGAATCCCATCCGGAGAGCCGTCTAATATGGCGCGAATAAGAGAATGTTGAAAAAGACGCGCTTGCTCGGCTCGCTTGCGCTCACTGATATCGCGAATGATACCGATAGCGTGCCATTCCCCGTTCAAGCACATTGCCGACAACGACACATCCACGGCGATCTCCCGGCCATCCTTGCCGCGGGCCGCGAGTTCCACCGTCTTGCCGATGGCATTGCCCCGGCCGGTCCGTAAGAACTCGGGGAAAGCCGCCAGATGCGCACCCATGAAGCGTTCCGGCACCAGAAATTGGTGCAAGTTTTTCCCGATCGCTTCGTCACTCGAGTAACCCAGGATCGACTCCGCCGCCGGGTTCCAAAAGGTGATGGCCCCGCGTGGATCCATCATGATGATGGCGTCCTTGGCAAAATCCGTGATGCCGCGCAAACGAGCCTCGCTGCGCCGCAACGCTTCCTCATGCCGCTTGCGGTTCGAGATGTCTCGTATGACGGATTGGACATTGACACCCTCATCGTCCAAATAGGAAGCGGCGGAAAGCTCCACTTCAACCACCGTACCGCCGCAAAGGAGCTGCAATTCGAGAAGGGGCAGCTGAAGTTCATTGGAGATGATGCGGAAGCCCTCCTCGACGGCGGCCCGAAACTTGGGGATGACGAAGTCTATGAAATTGCGTCCTAGCAGTTCCTGAGCGCTGTTCACCTGAAACAGCCTCCGCGCCGCTTCGTTGGCCATGGTGATCCTATTGTTACGGCCCAACAGAATGGCGTCGGCGGAAACTTCCAGCAGCTTCACGTAGTGTCGCTCGGCTTTCTCCGAGGCCCTTTTGGCGGCATCGAGCGCGATGGTCCGCTCGGCCACCGTACGTTCGATATCCTGCTTGCGATCGAGCATGAGGAACAGGTAGGTGATCGCGAAGGCGGTTACTACCAGTTCAGCGCCCAGGATGGACCAACTGCTCCAGCGCACCGCGGCGAAGGCATGTGGCAGAGGATACGCGGCCAGTTCCCAGGTGCGCCCGGCCACGGCGAGAGTACGGGTAGCCAGAGGACCCTTGGGAAGATCCCCCACGCCGTCGAAAGCGGCGCTTCCGGGATAGAGCCGCCTTTGTCCCCTGGGCGCCTGGCGGTCGAACACGGCCAGCCCCAGGCCGGAAGCTCCCCGCGCGTTGCTCTCCACGACATTCTGGATGAGAAAGACACCGAGAACGAACCCGGCTAGCTTTTCGCGCCGCGCCCGCTGGCTCAATGGATCAGTACCGCCAAGGTAAAACGGACGAACCACCAGGAATCCGTATTGATTCCCCGCGTCGTTTACAACTACGACGCGGCTGGTTGCCGTTATGTGTCCGTCATCCTCCGACCGCCGCAGCGCCGCTCTCCGAACCGGATCGGAGGCCAGATCGAAACCCACGGCCCTGCCGTTGCCCTGGAGCGGCTCTATAAAAAACACCGGGAAATACTCGGAACGCTCCGCCGCTTTCACCATCTCGCCTTCGGAACGGCGATCGGAAATTTGGAACGAAGACAGGCCCTCGCTTCGGGCTGCCATTTCGTAAGCAGGCCGCAGACTGTCCGGTACTCTGGGAATCCAAGCCAGCGCCTGAATGGTCTGATCGTGGTCCATCAGGCGGGCCGTGAAGCGCGCGAACTCCTGCCGTTCCACCAGATGCGAAGCATCGAAGAATCCGCCCAGTGCGGCAATCTTGTCGAGCGGCAGCCCGACATTGATCTCCAAAGTATCGAAGCGCTCGCTTGCCGCACGCTCGAAAGCTGCCAGAGCATTTTGATCCTCCAGCCGCCGCAGCGCTACGAAAATGGCCAAGCTTAACAAGATCGAAACTACCAGGGCCCCGGCTTTGAGCAGAAGGTGGGTTCGGGATTGAAAGAGGCGGCGCATGTCGCAGGTGGCCGGACGCGTGGATGATTCTCGACTTCCCTTATCGGCTGCTACCGGTGAAAATCGAGTTGCCGGATTTACGGATTAAAGTAAGGATCGTTCGCCATCCGGATATACGACGCTTCCGACGCCGGCGACGAGCTGATGCGCCAATCGGCTTCCTTGTTCACGTCGAACCAGACCAGACCTTTGATGCGGGGGAAATTGGCACGGAGAGCGGGAATGATGCCATCAATCCACCTGGCTTTTTTGTCTCCGCCGGCTTCCGCGGACGCCATTTCTCCAATCAGGATCGGCTTCTTTTTCGCCGCCAGGAGGGGGTAGATATTTTGGAATACTTCCTGGAAGCTCTGCCAGCCACCGTTCTTTGTACCCCAGTTGTAGCCATCGACCCCGGTCCAATCAACATACGCATCGCCGGGATAATAGTCCATCGTCGTCCGGTTGCCTCCGGCGGTATCGGTGACGTTCGGACACCACGCCCAGACCACGTTGGTTGCGCCGGCGGCAATGAAGAGATCGTGAATGTGCCGGTAAGCGGCAACGTACAGGGGTGCGTTGTTGCCGCTCCAGGCCTCATCGCCGTTCATTTCGGCGGCGAAATCCAGGAAGAACTTCTTGGCCAGTGCTTTCGATCCGTTGGCGCGCGCCTTGATGGTTGCGTCCAGGCTGCCGTCGATGATCTTGCGGAAATCGATTTTATTGGGTTCCCAACTGATCAGGGGGATTCGTCCGGCGGCCAGGTCCGCCTTGGTAACGCTGCCGGCGAAATCGTCGGCCCATCCGTAGTAAGCGAGGTGGATGGGCGGTGTCCGGCCGAGCTTCGCGGCGGTCTGCGCCACGCTGCCGGCGCCGTAGTATTGCCCGAGCAACGCGCCCGATGCGGGCTCGAGAATGGACGATCCCGAGGCGTGTGCCGGCCGGGAAAATAGTCCGTTGAAAGCCAAGATCAAGGCTCCCGATAGCGCGGCCGTGAGGAGCGTTCGTCTCATATACATGTAATACCCTAAGCATCGGTTGGCAGGCGGAAACGCCTGCCCCACCTGAGCCAACGTGGGGCAGGCGCTTCCGCCTGCCAACCCCAGCGGACACCGTTACTTGGAAGCTAAACCGCTGTTAGATGAGTCTAACGTGTAGGGGGTGAAAGTCATGTCAGAAGCGATGATGGCGGAAACATCCATGGCGACAGGCTATCCGAACGCGAGCAAATCCGGCAGCTTGATGGCGTTGCTGGCGGGTCTGTGGTTCTTCGCGTCGCCGTGGGTTTATGGATCTTACCTGCTCCGGGATTCGTGGAATAACTGGATTATTGGCGCAGCGATCGCAATTCTCGCGATTGTACGCATCAGCAGTCGGGATTTGACGCGGACGCGTTGGATCACCTGGATCAATTGCCTGCTGGCAATCTGGATAATCGTGTCGCCCTGGATATATCAGTACGCAGACAACACGGACCGATTGATCAACAGCCTGTGTGTCGGCGTGATTCTGTTCACGGCGGCGGTGTTTAGCGCCGTGGCGGCTCCCCGGCGTCCAATCAGTGGAGTGATATGACGCCGGTTTCAGAAAACGACACGCTTTCAGATCAAGAAACTCAACCTAACGGCGCGGGCCGTTTCAGCATAATCCCGAAGAAAGGCGCGGATCTCGATCGCATCCTTCGGCTGGATGAATATTCCGCCGACGTCGCGCAGTTCGGCGACTCGGTTCTCAATGGGCGCGGCGCCGCTGCCATCGCATCCAATAAAGGGGGGTTCCCGATATGTTCGTTTTGAAGGTTCGCCGCTGGGTGGTCTGGTGGTTTTGTCTCGGCGTGATCTGTGGCGGCGCGGCTCTGGTCAATATTTTTTTCCGCGAGCTTACGCGCGTCCAAGATAGAGTGATTCTTTTCGTAGGCGTAGTGTTCTGGCTGTTGGGAGGGTTAGTTTGTTGGGCCTGGGAAGGCATCCAACTGCAGTCCACCGATGCGGCCGGAAAACCGGTTCCCGAGGTACTCAATAAACCAGAACACCAATTGCCGTCGGAACTGGTGGCCTATGACAGCCGGCAAGCGCTATCGCGCCGAATGGTACACCGTCCCGAAATGGTTGGGGCGTATCTGCGCAGGCTTTGGGAGCAAGAGAAAAAGCATCACGGATGACGTGAGACTTGGTGCTGATCAATAACCGGTCCGCTGATATACCTGGAAATCCGCGTTCCGGTAGACCACCTGGAAATGTCACGACGGATCAAGATAGCGGCGTCGCGGCGGCCTTTCGTTGAGCGTGACCGGGAGGCTGGGGTGTCGTGGACCACAAACCGGCATAGTTCCTGAAAAGACCACTTCTCGATGCCCTCAATATACGGGCCGGTTCGCATGGGCGATGTTAAGTGCGGCGCCCAGCAAAACAACAGCCGCGGCGGCAACAACGGCCACGCGCCGGAGAGACGGCTCGAAAAAACCGACCAGCCACGCGAAGCCCGGTCAGAGGGATGGCGCCAGTGGCGGCGAATCGACCGGATACGTCAGGTTGACGAACCTTTCTTGCAGCACTCCCGGCGTCGGCGTGTTTTCAAAGGGCGCCGCCCGGCGCTGGACGAATGGCCCTGTTCAGAGTATCAGAACGGCTGAACAGTAATCGCACCCAGGTCATACCAACCATCCCCGGTTCGGCCCGCGATGCCGAGTTGGATCGCCGGTTGGTGGGTGCGAGGATCGAGCAGCGCCACCCGAATGCGGTATTCGCCCACTTCCATGACGGGCAGAGGAATGCTTTCCTCCACCACGGCGTCCCCCGGCAGCCATTTTCGAGGATCGGCGGGCACCTGCACTTCCACGTTGTTGCTGGCGTTGTGACACGATAGCGCCAGGATGTAAGGCCGGTACACCGGCGCCACACCGGTGTTGACCCACCACATTTTTATCGGCATGGCGCTGCCTGGTTTCACCGTGGCCGGATATTCAAACCTGCGCAGTTCCAAGCGATACCCCATTCGTTTCTGGAATTCTTCAAAAGCCGGTTTCCAATCCGGCGGGATGGCGCTCGACTTTATGTTGAGGGAGGTAACGTGCCAGCGCAATGCCTCACTGAGAATGTATTGCACATCCCAGCCCTGCTGTTTCCAGGAACCGGGGACGCCACAGGTCTCCATGGACACGGGACTGCGCTTCCAGATATCTTCTATTCCCGCCTGCACAATCTGCCGCGGATAGAAATCCAGCATGTGGGACCATTTGGAGCGCAGATCGCCGACGCAATCGAACCGCCAGCCGGCTCCTTGCGCGGTGCCGTAGTGCAATGCTTCGGGCTCGTCAAAATTCATCAGCAAATGCGTGGAGGGAAACGCCTGCAGCCATATGTCGACGAGTTGCTTCTGAACGGGCCACGCGGGCATGTAGTCGCTCCAGCCCTCACCCCAATAACCAACTGAGGAAATATCCACGGTGTCCAGATTCTGGTTCCCGTCATAACGCCGGCCGGCTTCTTCCACCAGCGCGCCCCAGTGTTTCAGATACAGTGGATCGCTAAAATCGGGCTCCCAGATGGAATCGCCTTCATGGTTGGCGCGTTTTGCGCCGGATGTTCGATACCATTGCGGCAGCGGATGTTTTTGGTCGTAAGGCATCAGGCGAATGGCCAGAGCCTGGCCGTGTCGCGCGGCTTCCGCCAACGCGCGGTCGATGATCTCCCAGCGAACGTTTCCCTGCTCCGGCTCCAGGGTTTCCCAGAACCAGCGGCAGTAAGCGATGGTGCTGGGCGGGAAATCAACCGCGCTTTCATTCGCTGCCCGCGAATCGACGGGACCTTCCTCGGACCATTTCACGCCGGCGTTCAAGGCGTCGCCGTTGAAGCGCTGGAAGGTTTGAATACCCATTGCGGGATTCACCAGCACATCGTGAATGAGCTGGGGGTGGACGACAACGGTTTGCGCGCCGGCCGCTCTGAAGAGAATTAGAAATGCAACTAACGGCCTGGCTGTAACTCCGGCGTGGCGATATCCACAACGCCTGGAGTACCGTCGATCGAACCATGCCATACGCTCCCTCCAAATGTCGTCACATAGATTTTTGTTCGATCCGCCGGATCCGGAATCACCCGATGGCCCCACTTGAAATTGAAACCCGGGACCCGATTCCAGTGCTCGCCACGGTCCGCCGATCTCCACACCGACGATTCAAACCCGGCCGCATATAGAACATTGGAATCGCGAGGGTCCACGGTAATATCGTAAACATGCTGGTCCCGATCCAATATCTGACGCCAGTTTTTTCCGCCGTCTTCCGATAGATAAATTCCCCCGCCTTCGCCATGCATTCCCGTGGCGCGGGCCCACGCGGCGAGATACAACCGCCGCGGATTCTTAGGATCCACCGCCAGCCCGTTCGGTCCATTCACGCCGGCCGGCAATTGTACGGGACTCCAGGACTCCGCGCCGTCGGTAGATTTGTAAATGGCGCCATCGCCCTCGCCGCCGATGCTGCCATTCTCGGACCGGCGCGCAATTAAAACGTAAAGCGCTCCTTCGCTATCGCGCGCCAGCCGCCAAGCGAACGGCTGTTTCTGCTGGATGCCATTATTCTTCAGCATCCACGATTTGCCGCCATCGTCACTCTTGTAAACCCCCTTGCCGAACGCCGCCACATACAAGACGCGTGCGGCGGGCGGGCTGGTTGGATCCAACAAAATATGGGTGGGCGCGGTGGGGTCCATGCCGGTGTTCGATTTCACCCAGGTTCGGCCGCCATCCTCAGACCGGCACACGCCGCCTTTGAAATTCGTCACGGAATTGTGGCGCCACATCTTGGGACGAGGCAGGTCATGCGTGTAGCTGTTCACGCTCCACATGCGCCCACCAACTTGCGGATCGAATTCCACCCAATACGTGGTATTCACCCATTGTCTGGGAACGCCCTCGGTGGAACCTTTCCAGGAACGCCCTCCGTCTTCGCTGCGAAATAATCCGATGTCGGTGTAAGTGATGAACTGGCGCTTCGGGTCAAACGGATCGAAATGAATTCCGTACGACGTGGTGACGTCCAATCCGGATGTGGTCCAGGCATCACCCGGTTCCTGGTGAGAATATTCGGCGGTCCAGGTGACCCCGCCATCGGCGGTGCGCATGGTCCGGCCAAGATCGGTGCCGTAACAGAGATTCGCATCCTGATCCGCGACTCCCAGCCGCAGCGGATTCTCACCCCAACCGGGTCCAAAGCGTTTGTCCACCCAGGCATCATGCACGTTCGGAGCGGAGGTTGCCGAGTCCTTCCATACCAGCGCCCAGGTTCGTCCGGAATCGATGGTTTTCGCCACGCCTATCCAGGTTTCCCCGTCCAATTCGAGGCCGCTATAAGAAAGGTAAGCGGTTTGCGGATGATGCAAACTGGTGGCGACCGCGCGGACCTGGGCGCCGGTTCCCGGCAATGTGCATTTCTGCCAGGTGTGGCCGCCGTCCGATGAAACAAACGCTCCCTGCCGGGCCGTGGCATAAATAACCGGCGCCGCGTTCGGAGTGAAACCCATGGAAATATCGGTAAACACCACCGCAGCCGGAGCGGGACGATTCTCAATGCCGCTTTCAGATGACACGGCCACGCCGTGTGGGCCCGCGAGGTACAGTACTCTCGCGCGAGCGGGCGAGTTCGCGTCCACCCACAGGCGCCGCGGGATTTCCGGCAGCGCGGTCTGGCGCTGCCAGCTTTCTCCGGAATCGTGCGAGACGAACAACGCAGCCTGTTGATTTTGCTCGGCGGCGGCGTACAGGATTTTTGAATCCGCCGGATCGATAGCCAGCGCGGAAATTTCTCCCAGCGGATCCGGCTCGGCAACAATCGTTTCGTCTGCATGGTCGGAGTCCATCCGAATGCCGCGAATGGCCGCAGGCTTGGGATTGAGCAGCTTCCAAGTGACGCCGTCATCGGTGCTCCGCCAGAGGCCGGTCACTTCGGCATAGATGGTTTTTGGAGCGCGGGGGTCGAACGCGAAGAAGCGTACCGTGCCCCGCAGGTTGAACATCCTCCAGGAATGTCCGGCGTCATGGGAGATGTAGGCTCCCGTCATATCGCACGAAATAAGAACCGTGCCGCTGTCGTGGGGACTGATGGTGGGATTGTACTGCGCGCCTCCTCCGCCCGGTCCGATCACCCGGAAATCTCCGGGCCGCTCCGCGTAACAACTCCCCAGCAGGGCGAAAAACAACGCCATTCGAAAACTCGCGGCCATTGGACTCTTCTTTCGTTTTAACTTTCGGGCAAAAATCCGCAAATGTCAATTCAGGCGCGAGTGGGGCAGGCTGCCAGCCTGCGCGGCGGTTGCCTACCGCCGCCGGCCGGTGAAACCAGAGTCCGGCCGATTCACAATCGGCCGCAGCTTAACAAGCTGCCCCACCGGGGCCGTTCGGATAAGATGAATATTTCGGACACGGTGCTCGAAGCGCCGTTGGTGAAGGGATGCTACAGTTGACTTGGATTCATCTGGCCTACATCGGACCGGGCGCGGGGTTCGCGTTTCTCGGCTCGTTTCTAACGTTGCTGGCCGGGTTCCTGATGAGCGTGGTCTCCTTTCTGTTGTGGCCCTTCCGTACGTCTTGGCGCGTGATCCGGCGGCGCAGAGGGTTCCAGCGCGCGCGCGTGAAGAAGATTATCTTCCTGGGGCTCGACGGTCTAGATCCGCGGTTAACCGAGCAGTTTATGGCCGAAGGGAAGCTGCCTAATCTGGCGCGGCTGGCTGCCGAAGGCAGCTATCACCGGCTGCGCACGACATTCCCGGCGCTCTCACCGGTGGCATGGTCAACCTTTGCCACGGGAGTGAGCCCGGCCAAGCACAACATCTTCGATTTTCTCGACCGTAGTCTGAAAACTTATTTGCCGCAACTCTCTTCGGCTCGCGTCGGCCGGCCCCGGCGCGTGCTGAAGCTGGGACGCTTTCGCATCCCGCTCTCGCCGCCGACGCTGGAGCTGCGCCGCAAGAGCCAGCCGTTCTGGAAAATCCTGGGCGGCCACGGCATCGGATGTACCATCCTGCGGGTCCCCATTACGTTTCCGCCGGAGAAATTTGATGGAAAGCTGCTTTCGGCAATGTGCACGCCGGATCTGAAGGGCACGCAAGGCAGCTTCTCGCAGTTCAGCACCCGGATCGAAAAAGCGACGTTTGAAAGCGGTAGCCGCTATCCGCTGCGGCGCGTCGCGGACGGTTTTGAGGGCGAGGTGGAAGGCCCCGCCGACACGTTCCTCGAAAACGAAGCACCACTCCGTATTCCTTTTCGAGTGGTATCGAAGAATGGCGCATTCGAGCTGCGCTGGCAGCAGCACAGCTGCCGGCTGACGCCGGGGGAGTGCACTCCGTGGCAGCGGCTCGCTTTCCGCACCGCCATCGGCTCCAAAGCGAACGGCATGGCGCGGTTTCTGGTGACGGAAACCGGGCCGGAATTCAGCATGTATGTGTCGCCGATCAACATCGATCCTGAGCGGCCGGCGCTGCCCATCAGCCATCCGTCTTACTACGCTGTTTATCTGGCCAACCTGCTGGGTCCTTATTCCACCCTGGGCATGGCCGAAGATACCTGGGCGCTCAATGAAGGCGTCATCAATGAGGATGCATTTTTAAGCCAGGCCTATGACATTTTCGAAGAGCGCAAGGCCATGTACATGGAAGCATTGGAGAGTACGCGCCGCGGCGTGGTGGCCTGTGTTTTCGATACCAGCGATCGTGTTCAGCACATGTTCTTCCGGCACCTGGCCACATCGGACCGGCATCAAGGCACGATTGCGGAGATGTACCGGAAAATGGACGACCTGGTGGGCAAAACTCTGCCATTCGTGCAACCGGACACGGCTTTATTTGTCCTGTCCGATCACGGATTTTGCGCGTTCCGGCGGGGGGTGAATATTAACTCCTGGCTGCGCGACAACGGATACTTGCATCTCAAGAATGGAAACCGGGAGAGCGGACCATACTTCGAAGGAGTGGACTGGACGCGCACGCGCGCCTACGCGTTGGGGCTGGGCGGCTTTTACTTAAACCTCAAGAATCGCGAGGCGTGCGGCATCGTGGAGCCCGGCCAGGAGGCCGAGCAATTGAAACAGGAAATTATCGGGAAGCTCAGCATGTTGCGCGAGGAGAACGGCGATGCGCCGATCCACGCCGTTTACGCCACTCGATCGCTGTACCGGGGTCCGTATCTGGATGCCGCGCCGGACTTCGTGGTCGGCTACAACACCGGTTATAGGTGCTCGTGGGACGGCGCAGTCGGCAAAGTTGCTGCCCACACACTTGAGGACAATCAAAAAGCCTGGAGCGGCGATCACTGCGTCGATCCGGCATTCGTTCCTGGCGTGTTATTTTCCAATCGCAAGGTGGAGGCCGTGAATCCAGGCATTGAGGATCTTGCGCCCACCGCGCTTGCTCTGTTTGGCTTGGCGCCACCCGGTTGGATGGAAGGCCAGCCGCTATTGTGAGCATCAAATTGAATAAAGACCTCTGGGCGAAGGTCAAGAAAGTGGCCGTGGCCGCGGGCTACAGCTCTCCCGAGGAATTCGTCGAACACGTGCTGGAGCGCGAGATCGCCAAACTCGAAGACGCCCAAACCGACCAGGAGATTGTCGCCAGGCTCAAAGGGCTCGGCTATATCGACTGATGCTCTCCGCCGCGCATTCCCTGAGCCTGACGGCCATCGCCATAGCCTACGGTTTGGCTGCGCTGTGGGTCTTCGCGCGGTTTTCCGATCATAGGCGGATTGAAATAGCCAAGCACAAACTGCGCGCGCATTTATATGCGTTCCGGCTGTTCGTTGACGAGCCCGCCCTGATATTTCGGGCGCAAAAACAACTGCTGATTTGGAACGGACGCTATCTGGCGCTGGTGCTGGTTCCCGCCATCATCATCGGCATCCCGACTCTTGTTTTGCTGCTGCAACTGGAAGCCGTGTATGGGCACAGGCCCCTGGCCGTTGGCGAATCGGCCATCGTCACCGCGCACTTCGACAACGCTACGGACCTGCGCCCGATTTCCCCTATCCTCGAAGGGCGCGGCGTAAAGGTAGAAACTCCGCCGGTACGCATTCCGTTGGAGCACCAGGTCTCATGGCGCGTTCGCGCGGCCTCTGACGCGTCGGGCATTGTGCTGCTGGGTGCCGCCAGCAAATCCGTTCAAGTTGGCCCGGGTCTGAAATACATTTCCCTGCGCCGCGTGGCGTCTTTAATCGATTGGCTGCGCTATCCCGGGGAGGCCCGGTTGCCTGCAGGCGACGTAGAGTGGATCGAGGTCGCCTATCCGGATGCCAACATGCATTGGCTGCTATGGTTTTCGATCGTGTGCCTGCTCACCATGCTGCTATTCCGCAACCGTTTCGGCGTAACGTTCTGAATCACCCAGCATGCTCAATGTCCCATCGCGGCTTGGCCGGGCTTCGTTTTCCTGGCCAGGAACAGCAGGCCGACGGCTAGGACACACAGCGCTCCCAGGATCCAGAACGCATCGATATACGCGAGCACGGAAGCTTGGCGCTGAACGGTGGCGAAGATCTGGCCATAGGCCTGCCGCATTGCTTCCACCTTGCCGGTTCGGGTTTCAAAGTGCGCGGTCATTTGGGTCAGCAGATGCTGCAGGCGCGGATTGTACTGTACCGTGTTGCGCGTGAGGTAGTTCTGGTGGACCTGTTGGCGGCGCAGCAGCAGCGTGGTCACCGCGGAAATGCCGATGCTGCCGCCTATATTGCGCATCAGGTTAATCAGCCCGGAAACCTGATTGCTCGCCTCCCGCGGCATATCGGTGTAGGAAATGGTGTTGATGGGCACAAACAGAAACGCGAGTCCCGCGGCCTGATAGATTCGCCACATCATGGCCGTGTGGAAGTCAATACCCAGATTCAGGTTGGTCATGCGAAACAGCGCGAAGGCGGTGATCAGGAGTCCCATGGCGATCAAATAGCGTGCATCCACGCGCGAGACCAGGAACCCTACGATGGGCATGAGAATCAAAATGAAAAATCCGCCGGGCGACAACACTTCCCCAGCCTTTTCCGCGGTGTACCCCAGATCCACTTGCACGAATTGAGGAATCAAAACGGTGGTGCCAAATAGGGCGCCGCCCAGGACCAGCATCAACAGACAGGCCACGGCAAAGCTCGAGTTTTTGAAAAGACGCAAGTCCACGATGGGTTGCTTCTGGTTCCACTCCCAAAACACGAATGTCAGCAGTGCGCAGATGGCCATGGCCACGAAGCCGGTGATGAACGAGGACGAAAACCAGTCGTCCCGCTGGCCTTTGTCGAGAACAACCTGAAGCGCTCCGAGTCCGGTTCCCACCAGAACCAGGCCGACGAAATCCACCGGGTAGCGTTTCGATTCGCGCTGCGCTTTGGCCATGTGCGGAGGGTCGGAGACCATAAAGCTGGTGAGGAACAGGGAGAGAATGCCGAAGGGAATATTCACGTAGAAAATCCAGCGCCAACTGTAGTGGTCGGTGATCCAGCCGCCGAGGGTAGGGCCGATAGCGGGCGCCAGCACTACAGCCATTCCGTAGACGGCGAAGGCCATGCCGCGCTTGGCCGCTGGAAATGTATCAGCCAGGATGGCTTGTTCGCTGGGCCCCAATCCTCCGCCGCCAATGCCCTGCAATATGCGGAAGAAAATCAGCACGCCGAGGCTGGGCGCCAGGCCGCACAGGAAAGAACTGATGGTGAAAAGAGCCACGCAGGTCATGTAGAAACGCTTGCGTCCGAAGCGGGTGCTGAGCCATGCGGAGATGGGCAGGATCACGGCGTTCGAAACCAGATAGCTGGTAAGAACCCAGGTGGATTCATCCTGGCCGGCCGACAATCCTCCGGCGATGTGGGGCAGAGCCACGTTGGCGATGGACGTATCCATCACTTCCATGAATGTGGCGATGGTGACGGTCAGGGCCACGGCCCAGGGATTATGACCGGGATGCCAGCCCTGCGATTCATCCTGATCAGGCATCGGCTATTCCACCGTCACCCGCGGTTCCACGGACATGCCCGGACGCAGGCGATCGAGCCCCTTCTGGCCCTTCTTGAAGCGAATACGCACCGGAAGACGCTGGACAACTTTCACGAAATTGCCGGTGGCGTTTTCCGGCGGCAGCAGGCTGGTGATGGATCCGGTGGCCGCGGGCATGCTGTCCAGGTAGCCGTCGAAATCGGCATCCAAAGCATCCACATGGATAAGCACGCTCTGGCCGGGGTGCATTCTACGCAGTTGGGTTTCGCGGAAATTCGCGGTCACCCACAGGTCATCCAGTTGCACTACCAGCATGACCTGCTGGCCGGGCGCCAACTGGTCGCCGACTTCGGCGAACCGTTTGGCCACGATCCCGTTCACCGGGGAAATGATCCTGCAATATTGAAGATTCAGTTCCGCCTGAAGCAGCTGGGCATGCGCGGCCTGGGCGCTGGATTGGCGGCTGAGCACGTTGGCTTGCCGGATGGCCACCTGGTGGGGCGCATTCTTGAGCGCTTCTTCGGCGCGCTGTTCGGATTCTCTTAGCTGAGCGCGCCGTTCGTCCACTTGCCGCTGGGCGCTGGCGGCGCTGGCCTGATTGGCGGCCACGGTGGCGGCTAGCGCCTTTGCGGTAGCCACTACTTGATCGAATTGTTCCTTCGGAATTTCATCTTTTTCGGCCAGCGGCCGGTAGCGTTCCACGTCCGATTGCGCTTTGGCGCTGTTCGCTTCCGACTCGCGGATTCTGGCCAGCGCGGCTTGATAATCCCGTTCCGCGGCCGACACCGCGGCTTGGGATCCGGTTACTTCGGTAGAGGAAGTAGCGATGTTGGTCTGGTTGGTGTTTTCGGTCACCGGCACGTTGGGCTGTTCGGCGTGGGTTTGCGCCTGAGCCTCCAGCCAACGGCTGCGGGCTTGTTCCAGAGCAACCTGGTAATCGCGAGGGTCTAGCTGCACCAGCACTTCGCCGGCTTTGACGAACTGGTTCTCATCCACATAAACGGCGGTAACGTTGCCGGAAATGCGGGAGGCGATGCCGCTCGAGTGGCCATCGATCTGGGCGTCGTCGGTATCCTCGAAATGCCGCTCGTGAAGCCACCACAGCACCGCTGCGGCCGCCACCAGGGCCGCGGCCCCGATAATGATGAACTTTCGAAGCGGATGAGGTTTTTTTTCTTCTTTCTGGGCGGGTTGGTCTTTTTGTTCTCCGTTCTGCTGCTCCGGCTTCGAGCGCTGCTGCTCTTCGCGCAGGCGGCGGACCTCTTCGCGAAGTTCCTCCACCTCGTGCTCCGATGCGTAAGTGGACTGATAGTCGGGCATAGTTATTTCCTTGGGAACAGGCGCAGGATGCCCTGTTCGGTTTGGCCGATTGCTCGCGCCATGCTGACCTGGGCCAGGTTGAGAGCGAATAGCGCGCTGATGTAATCCTGCTCGGCTGAGGCTACTGATTCCTGCGCCTGAACCACTTCCACGGTATCCGCGACGCCGGCGCGAAACCGGTCGCGAGCCTCCACCAGCGTGTCGGCGGCAAGTGCGCGGTTCGATTCGGCCACGTGGACTTGCTGGGAAGCCGCGGTCAGATCCAATGCGGCGTTGCGAACGTCCTGTTCGGCGCGAGCTTTCAAATCCTCGTACTCGGCGCGGTGCTGCGCCAGGGCCGCGTCGGCTTGATCGATGTCGGCGCGGATACGGCCGAAGCGATAAATCGGAAACTGCACCCCGCCGGTGACGGTGAAAGTCCCGTGCGACTGAGATGGATTGACGCCGATGGCCCCATAATCCGCCGACAGATCGATTGAAGGATAATACTCGGCCGTGGCTGCCTTGCGCGCGAGTTCGGCCGATTTTACTTGCGCCGCCGCGGCCTGCACATCCGCGCGGCCAGCCACGGCCTGAGCGATCAGCGATCCCACGTCCGGCGCCTGAAACTGCGCAGACGGAATGGGATCGGCCAGCGTGAAAGCTTGCGCCATGGGCAAGCCAATCAAGCGGGCGAGGGTAATCTTCTGCTTTTCAAAATAGTTGGTGAGCGAGGTTAGCCGCTGCTGTTGGGTTTGCAGCTCCACCAGACTGCGGTTGACGTCAATCCGGGCGTTTAACCCGCTTTGATGGCGGTCCACGGCTTGCTGATGAATCGCGGCGGCGGTCTCTATTTGAGCGTTGACGGTTTGAATCCGGGCGGCGGAGGCTAGCAGCTGAAGGTAGGAGCCGGAAACCGCCAGGGCCACCAGTTCCCGGCTGTCCTTAATGGAAAGTTCCGAGGCTCGCGCGTTCTGCTGGCTGGAGCGCCAATTTCGAACCGCCGTGAGGCTCAAGTTTTCGTTGAAGTATGCTCGCGCATCGAAGTAATTAAATGGTCCCACGATGGTGGGGAAATGGAATCCTGGAATGGGAACCGAGATTCGCAAACCCTCCGCCGCCAGATTGATTTGTTGCACCGTTTCGCGCACGCCCCCGGTGAGGTCCGGCAGCAGCGCGGCAACTGCCGCCAACCTTTGCGCCCGCACCTGGCGAGCGGCTTCTCCGGCGCTGATGGCTCCGAGGTTATACCGGATGCCGCGCTTGACGGCGTCGTCAAGCGTCAGAGCGATGGGTTGGGCGGTGACCGCACCCTGGGGAGTGCTGCCCTGGTATGCTCCTTGAACCTGGATGGAGGGTTCGATGGTATTCACGGTACTCGAACCTCCCTGGGTAGGCGTCTGAACCGGGACAACAGCACCGTTCTGCGGCTGGCCGGAGAGCGGAAGTTGTTGAGCCCGTGGGATCTGGGGGCCGGACTGCCCACCGCCCACTTGGGCCTGGAGCAACCCCAAAGTGAGGATCAGGCAGCAAAATAGCTTAAATTTCGTTTCCACGCACAAGGTTAGATGCCAGATCCGGAAATGCAGAACATCGCTTGGTTTGATAGAGGTGGAAAAATCCCAATGCGGAAACATCGGGTTGGCAGGCGGAAGCGCCTGCCCCACCTATGCCAACGTGGGGCAGGCGCTTCCGCTTCCGCCTGCCAACCTGTGAAAAAATCTGCGTTACCGCCGGTGGTCCGGTTCAGGACCCGTACCGCGTTGTGTGATTTTTGCGACGCTAAGTCCTTGAGCCACTATCGGAAAACACCTTCCTCGAAAACATTCTCGTTAAATTCTGTTGACAAGGCCGGAAGTTAGGCTTAACATCGTCCTTCTGGATTCTAGAGTTGGGCAGCCAACAACTTGACAAGGCTCCGTCGGTCCACGTATGACCTTGTTCCAAATTGGTGAAAAGATCGTCTATCCCAACCATGGGATAGGCACCGTCGAGAACATCAGCACCAGATCCTTTGGCGCACAAGCTGAAAGATTCTATCTCCTGCGCCTAACCTATACCAGCATGACCGTGATGGTTCCTTTCTCGCACGTTACCGAGATCGGGTTGCGAAAAGTGACTCGCAATGGCGAGGTTGCGCGCGTGCTGGGGTACCTGGCGGAGGGGAGCCACAAGCAGAAGTGCGACTGGAAGGATCGCTTCAAGGAAAATTCGGACCGGATGCGCAACGGCACTCTTTTGGAGATTGCCGAAGTTCTAAAGACGTTACTGGTGCTGCAGATTGAGAAGCCGCTCTCATTCCGCGAGAAGAAGATGCTGGACCGGGCCCGCCACATGCTGATCACGGAGCTATCCATTTCCCGTGGTTTGCGGGAATGCGAAGTGGTGGAACTGATTGAAAGGGCACTGGCCAAGGCATCGTTGACGTTACCCCCGCCCCTGTAACAGATCACCGGCTATCCCCTTGCTTACGCGTGGGGCTACACTTTCCTACCACTCCCGACGATTCACGGGGTATCGATGCATTGGTTTGGCCCTCTGCCGGGAGGCCGCGAAGCCCGGGCGCTGAGCTGGATGGCTATCGCGGTAGCGCTGATCGTGTGCATGCTTTCGGTGCTGCGCGGATTTCACGGCCAGACGTTTATGGGCCGGGCTTTGGGTGGGGATTTTGTGCAGTTCTACGTAGCCGGGAAAATCCTCAATCAGTATGAGCCTGCACGCATTTACGATCTCGATTTGGAAGTGCCGCTTCAACATGAGGCTGCGGCCGGGACTTCTAAGGATCAGATGCTGGTGTTCGCCAGCGCCCCCTACGCGGCACTTATCTACCGGCCATTCGCCTTACTTTCCTATCCGTGGGCATACGTGGCGTGGCTTGGCTTTTCGCTGGCTCTCTATGCGGCAGCAGTAACTCTGTTGCTGGGTTCTGTCCAGCTTTCCGGCGCGCAGAGGAAGACTGGGTTTCTGCTGGGAATATCCTCAATTCCGTTCCTCATGGAAAGCTGGATCGGCGGTCAGATCTCAGTGGTGGGTTTCTTTGCCGTAGCGCTTTTTTTGTTTTGCCGCGCCAGGAATCGGAGGTTTCTGGCGGGTCTGGCGCTGGCGCTGGCGCTGTTCAAGCCGACGCTCATTGCGGTCCCGGTATTGATGCTGTTCTGCGGCCGGCGCTGGCGCATGTTGAGCGGGGTGGTGACAGGGGGGGTGGGGCTGGCGCTGGTATGCATCGGAACGGTGGGAATGAAAGGGTGCGTGGGCTGGGGGAAGGCGGTGAGGTTCTATGGATGGCTGGCCACCGGCCCAGCGACCGCGCTGCGCCGCAGCAAATATATGGATTTCGGTTCGTTTTTTCATTTGCTGCTAGGAAACGCTTCCACGCTCGCGGAGGTTTTGGGTGTGGGGGCGGCGCTGGCGGGTTTGGCGGTAATGGGGGCCGCCTGGTGGCGATCGTCCCGCTGGAGCAGGTCCTCACGTGATTTGCTGTGGGCGGCGACACTGGCGGGCGCTCTGGTTTGCAATGTCTACACGCCGATTTACGACACCATCCTGGTAGGTCCGGCTGTTGCACTGGCGGCGGGTGTGATGCTGCGCCGGGGCGGCAAAGAGCGCGAGGCGTTTGGCGGATGGCTGGTGCTGCTGTACATTGTCCCGTGGATGACCCAATCCTTTGCTGAGTTCTTACGATTCCAGCCCTTCACCCTGGTATTGGCTGGCTTCGCCTGGTGGTTGTTGGGCCGGGCGAGGCTCGCAGGCACAGACCGGACGAAGGAAGAACCGGTGCATTCGCAAGATGTTGCCGGGAGTTGCACCCACCACCAACCGCTAGGGGTAACGTCCTACGCCGTACGCTGCCGTACGGGCAATTCCGACCGGTGGTTAAGTGTTTTCCTCCGTAGCTATTCCCCCGCTCCGGCCATATTATGGGAACGAGATAGGTAGGCCTAATGAAGTGCCGGTACTGCAATATCGCGCTTGCGCCGCTGCGCACCCTCACAGACGGTGAATTCTGCTGTGACGAACATCGCGTCGCGTTCGCCGATCTGGAAGGTGGCGAGGCCGCATCACCGCCGCCGGAAGGCGGTTTGGTCCCGCTAGGAGCCAAATTGGAAAGCGTGGCTGGGGCCGCGCCCGCTCCGCATCTGAAGCAACCGGTGCCTTTGGAGTTCCGGCCCAAAACCATGGCCGCTCCGGCATTTTCCGCCCCCCCGGAATCGGGCGGAACAAAAAAGTGGTTTGGATTACCGGAGCGTTTGCTGAGCTTGAAATTTGGCACGCAACTGTTCAACACGCCCTCGAAGCGCGTAGCGGCTCCGCTGGCCGCGCCGCAATTCCCGGCTGTGCCGGTGCTGCCAGGCGCTTCAGTGGAACCAATCAAGTTCGAAAGACGGGCGGAAAGCCCGGCGGTGGAAGACCAGGCATCCGACGATGCATTCGAAGAAATGGCGGAGCAAGACGTCCCACCTCGATTCCACAGGCTAAGGCTTGAAGCCGCGCGCTGCCGGCATTGGATGACCGATGTCTGGACGAAGGCTCCTTCCGAATTGAAAATCATGACCTTGCTGTTGCCGATTCTTCTGGCGATGGCGGTCAGTCATTCGATGCCGAAAGTGAAAATCCCGACGGCGGCCACCAGTGGCATGCAGCAAATGGTGGCGGATCGCTGGAGCACGCTGAACAAGTCCATATCGAACCGCGCGGCCATCGCCTACACCGATGACTTCCGATCGGGCCTGGATGGCTGGGAGAGCCGCTCGAATTTGACCACGCGCTGGTCCTACGATGCGACCGGCTTTGTGCAGCCAGGCCCGCTGGCCGTTTTCCGGCCCACCGTGGAACTCACCGACTATCGCTTCGAGTTTCTGGCCGAAATAGATCAGAAGGGGATGGGCTGCGCTTTTCGCGCGCCGAACCTGGACAATTACTACGCGGTGAAATTTACCGTGGTCAAGCCTGGTCCGCTGCCCGAAGTTCATGTGGTGCGATATGCGGTGATCGGAGGCAAGGAAGGGCCGCACGTAGAGAAGCGTTTGCCGTTCACCACGCGCGCCGACATGCTCTATCGCATCCGGGTGGACGTGGAGGGAAGTGATTTCGCCATTCGCGCGCAGGATCAGATCGTGGATTTCTGGTCGGACAATCGTATCCCGCGCGGAGGAGTGGGCCTGTTCTGCAACCGCGGCGAAAAGGCTCGGGTGCGGTGGCTCGAGGTCTCGCATCAATACGACACGCTAGGCAGATTGTGTGCATATCTTGCGCCCTATGGAATTGAGGGCAGAAATGGGAACCTTAACTGAGCATGAGTCAAAGCAAATCGCGAACATCTTCGTCTAACGGCGCGGCGTCTAACACCACTCCGGCGAACGGCTCAAACAAAGCCGCGGCCAAGGTGCCGGCGCTGGCCAAAGCAGTATCGCTACATCTCGAAGGGAACCTCGAAGAGGCGCTGGATGAAATCAACGGCGCGCTAGCGGCGGGCGAGGAAAGCCTGGAAATCTACTCGGCCAAAGCCCAACTCCAATACGATCTGGAACAGTACGAAGAAGCCGCGAAGAGTTATGCGAAAGTGCTGAGCCTGAATCCCAAGCATTCCGCCGCCAACTTCCATATGGCGGTGTGCCTGGAGAAGCTGGGGCGTTGGCAGGAAGCAGCCGAATTCTTCGAAAAGGCCGCCGAGGCCGATCCGGGCCGGTTGGACGCGCGGTTAGGGCTGGGCATCTGCCAATTGCATCTGGATAAAGCCGAAACCGCCGCCGAGAGTTTCGAGCGGGTATTGGCGGAGGAGCCGGAGCATCAGACGGCGCTGTTCGGAAAGGCGGTCACGCTGCAGTTGCAGTGGAATTTCGACGACGCGGCGCGGATCTACCAATCGATTCTGGCCAATAATCCGAAGTCCGAAGAATGCCTGGTGAACATGGTCACCATTGGGATGGCGAAGAAAGACCAAGCCATGATTGCGGACTATTCCGCCGCGCTGCTGACGCTGCGGCCGAACTCCCAAACCGCGCTGGAGGGATTGGCGACATCGGCCTTCGCCTCCAACGACTACGAAGCCGCGCGGCATTACTGCGAAAAGCTGGTGGAATACACGCCGGACAATTTTGATCGCTGGTTCAACCTGGGCGTGGCGTACCAGAAGACCGGCAAGCTGGAAGAGGCGGCGAAAGCATATTCGGAGGCGACGCGCGTGCGTCCCGACGCCAAACAGGCTTACGTGAATCTGGGCGTGGTTCATCAGGAATCCGGCGACCTGGCGGGCGCCCGGACGGCCTATGATAAGGCTCTCGAGATCGCGCCGGATCTGGTGGATGTGCTGCACAATCTGGCCTCAGTTCTCGACAAACTGGGCGCCAAAGAAGAAGCCGAGAAAGTCTACGTCAGGTTGCTTGGCCGCAATCCCGATCTGGAAGATGTGTGGTTCCGGCTGGGCTATCTGCGGCTGGAACGGAACGACTACCAGGGCGCCAGCGAAGCATTCCATCAGTGCGTCGAGAAGCGGCAGGATTGGCCGGAAGCGCACCTGAACCTGGGAATCGCTTGCTGGAACGTGGGCGATCAGGAAGGCGCCACCAAGGCCTTCGAATCCATCCTGGGCGCCAATCCCAACTCCGTGGATGCGCTGCGCGGGCTGGCGGCGCTGGCCGTGGAACGTGAAAACTTCGACCAGGCGCTGGATTATCAAGCGCGCCTGATCGATAAAGGCGAACGCAGCCCCGAACTGTTCTACAACACCGGCCTGCTGTTGCAGAAGTCCGGTCAACTGGATGACGCCGAGCGCTTGTATAAAGAAGCGCTGCAAGAGCGGCCATCGTTCCCGGAGGCTTTGCTCAATCTGGGACATGTGCTCAAGAGCCAGGGCAAGCAGGACGAAGCGCGCGATTGCTGGAAGCAGGCGCTGGAACAAAAGCCGGAGCTGGCGCAGGGGTATTTCGAACAACCGAACTAGACGGAAAGTGGCTGGTTGCTGGTGGCTGGTTGCTAGAGTTCGTCCCACGTCACTACGCGCTTTTCGTAGATCGCTTTGCGGCCTAGCATGGCCACCATGGTGGACATTGCGGCTGACTCGGCATTGTTGAGCGGGGTCTTGTGGCCGCGTGCGTTGTCGATGAAGGCTGCTAGCGACATGTAGGTGGAATCTTCTGCTTCATTGGGAACATCCAGCTTGATCTCGCCTTTTTTATCGCGCTCAATCCAGGTTGCCGTGGCCAGATCGATGGCGCCCTTGGCGCCATACACGCGCTCCTTCACGCCGGAGAACCCGGGAGGATCGAAATAAATGTGGCTGAACTCGAGGCGCAGGTCGTCCGGAAATTCGTAGATCACGGCGTAGTTGTCCATGGTGGTGCGGCCGGGCGGAACATCTTTGAAAAAATTGATTCCGCCGGAGCCGTAGGCGCGCAAGGGATGCTTGCCGGCCGTCCAGGTAAACAGATCCAGAATGTGGCAGGCCTGCTCCACAATGTTGTCGCCGGAGCGGGTGCGGTCGAAATACCAGGCCGTCTCATGCGGCAGATCGCCGGTGTGGCGATAACCCTGCAAGAAGAGCACGTCTCCAATGCCGCCGGAATGAATAAATTCGATGGACCGGTTGCGCCGGGGATCGTGGCGTAGCTGGAAGCCCGCTTGAAAAATGCCTTTGGCGCTTTTCGCGGCCGCAACCATGAGCCGGACATCCTGGGGCGTGGTGGCCATGGGCTTCTCGCAATAGACGCTGGTACCGACTTCCAGCGCGTCAATAGCAATCATTTTGTGGGTGTCAACCGGAGTGGCGATGATGGTGACGTCAATATCCTTGCGCTCATCCAGCATCTTGCGGAAATCGGTGTAGGTGGCCGGCTCAGAGCCCGCGGCGCTCACCACGGCTTTGGCTTTTTCCAGACGATCGGTATCCAGGTCGCAAAGCGCGACGATTTTGACGCCGGGAACTTTCAGGACATTTTTCAGATCGTAGGAGCCGCGGTTCCCTACCCCGATCACCGCCACGCGCACCGTGTCGTTGGGCGATTGGGCTTGCAGAAGCGCCGGCATGGCCACTGCCGTTTTCACAGCATCTTTCAAAACATCGCGTCGAGAAAGCATGCTGCCAGTATGCTGCATCGGCCAGGGGCATTACAATGACAGCATGCTGTTTCAGATGGACGACGCGGTCCGGATTCTGAGGTCGACGCCGCGGGTGTTCGCCGCGCTATTCGGAGATTTGCCGCGGAAGTGGCTGGACGCTCGCGATGCGCCGGAAGCGTTCAGCGCCATCGACGTGTTGGGACATATGATTTACGGCGAGCAAACGGACTGGATCCCTCGCGCCAGAATCATCCTGGAATGCGGTGAATCGCGCCCGTTCGATCCGTTCGAAAGGCGCGGCTTCTCCTCGTTGATTGAAGGGCGAAGCAGCAGCGATCTGCTGGATATGTTCGCCGAACTTCGCGAGCAGAATATCAGCACGCTCGGAAGTTTAGGCCTCGGGCCGGATGAGCTGGCGCTAACCGGAATGCATCCCGGGCTCGGCCAGGTAACCATGCAGCAGCTTCTGGCGGCCTGGGTGGTGCACGATCTCGGCCATACCAGCCAGCTGGCGCGGGTCCTGGCCAGCCAATATCGCGGTGAAGTGGGCCCCTGGGTGGCCTATATGTCGATCCTCGACGCGCCCAAGCCGTGAACGGCGTCGCGCGCATCCGGAAATTCAAAATCGCGGATCTGGATCGCGTTCTTGCTATCGAACAAACGTCCTTTGGGGACGATGCCTGGGATGAGAAACTGTTCCGGGCGTTTTATCGACGGTGTCCGGACCTGTTTCTAATCGCCACGGTGGGGCGCCACACGGCCGGCTACAGCATCACCTGCGCAGATTCCAGGAATGCGGAGCTGGCCTCTATCGCCGTGAATCCGCGCGACCGGCGCCACGGTGTTGCTGAGACGCTGCTGAACTACACGCTCCGGGAGCTGCGTTCGCGGGGCATCAAGACCTGGTGGCTCATGGTTGAGGTGGAGAACGAAGCGGCGATTCGATTCTATGAAAAATACGGATTCAAGCGCCAAAAAATGGTGAAGGGTTACTACGGCCGGGCCAGAAACGCCTGGCGCATGCGGTTCAAGGCCACAGCAGCAAACTGAGGAACAGTCCCAGCCACAGCACCGTCAAAAAGTGCCAATAGAGCGCGGTGACCGCCGCGCGCGTCCTCTGCCGGGGGAAATCCAAGAGTACGGACTCCGGCCGCAACGAGGCACGCAGCAGCAGATAGCAGATGGCAACCATACCTCCGAGCAAATGAATACCATGCGCGCCCGTGACCACGTAAAACAGCGAGCTGTGCGGGTTGTGGCGAAGGTAAATGCCTTGCTGCACCAGTTCGCGGAGGGCCAGGAGCTGTGAGGCGAGAAAAGCGAGTCCGATACCGAGCGTGAGCTCCAGCCAGCGCGCATAACGAATGCTGTTTTTGCGTTCCAAAAATCCGCGCGCGGATTCCAGCGTCCAGCTACTCGAAAGAATCAGGGCGGTGCTCAGCCACAACATAGGCGGGACGCGAATGTGCTGCCAGTTGATGCCGGTACGGGAGCGCGTGAAGTAGGCCATGCCGATGGTGATGAAGAGAGTGGTGATGGACAGCAGCACGAAGCGCATGGCGAACAGCCCGGCGTCGGGGATGTAGCGCGGCGGTCCGCTATCTCCGCCTCCTTCGTCGCCGCCTCCGCCCCCGCCGGGATCGTCGGGCCACACATCGCGCGGTCCACCGCCATGAGGACCTGCCAGTTTGGGTTCCGCGGTTTCGGCTGCGGTCGGCATGATCTTAAGATAACGCGGACATGTGGGGCAGGAAGAACCAAGTCACCGACCATGGGCCTGCGGCCGACAAAAGGTTATGAAGACGCGTTGTGGCAAATTCGGTTGGCAGGCGGAAGCGCCTGCCCCACGTTGGCCCCAGTGGGGCAGGCGCTTCCGCCTGCCAACCGGCGTCTTCAACGGAGCCGGTGCCTCACTACCGCCCATGGATGCGGGCTACGTGGTTACCTGGAAACGTAAACTAGCCAGGATTCAGGGTATTTTGCCCATGCTATTCTGTTTCCGGAGTGTTTAGCCGCCATTACAGAAAAGTCAAGGCAATCTTCGGCCTTACCGACGTTCTTCTCATCACTCTAGCTTTCCTGGCCGCCTACGAAACCCGCATCCGGCTGCGATTTGATAAGGTCTTTTATCTCGATTTTCTGGTGGCGACGCTGCTGCTGATTATTTCCATTTTGTGCTGGATTGCGATCGGCTACTGGTTCAACATTTACGAAAAGCTGGATTCCGCTCATCCCCGAGTGGTGCTGCGCGATACATTTCGGCAGTGCGCTTTGGGCGCCATCTCACTGGTGGTGGCCGAGTACATGCTGCGGCTGGACCTCAGCCGCTCTTTCGTGGCCTTGTTCGCCATTTACGCCTGGGTGCTGCTGTGCCTGTTCCGCATTAACTTCGCGCGCGCCATCGGCACCGTGCGCCGGGAGTTTGGCGCGGCGCATTTCGTGATGGTGGTGGGATCCGGAGAAAGCGCGGTGCATCTGGGAGAGGCGCTGGAACAATCGGCGGATTATGGCATTCGGCTAATGGGATTTCTCGATGACGAACCGGGACAGGTCCAGTTGTCTCAGACCTACCGGCAGTACGCCCTATCGCAGCTTCCGGAATTATTGCGACAGCAGGTGATCGACGAGATCATTTTTGCCGTGGACAGCCGCAAGCTGGCGGAGATGGAAGAAGTCTTTCTGTTGTGCGATGAAGAAGGCGTACGCACCCGCGTGGTGGTGGATTTCTTTCCGCACGTGAACAGTCAGGTATACCTGGACAGGTTGGGATCCACGCCGTTGTTGACCTTTTCGGCTGCTCCGCACGATGAAATCCGGCTGCTGTTGAAGCGGTCGACAGACATTCTGCTGGCGGCCGCGGCACTGGTTCTGCTGCTGCCGTTCATGGTGCTGATCGCACTGCTGATCCCGCTCACTTCACCAGGGCCGGCTATTTTCCGGCAGGAACGTTGCGGGCTGAACGGCCGCCGCTTTGTGTTCTACAAATTTCGCTCCATGTGCGACAACGCCGAAGAGTTGAAAGCGTCGGTGGCGCATCTCAACCAAAAATCCACGGCCTTCAAGATTCCGAACGATCCACGCCTTACCCGGCTGGGATGGTTCCTGCGCAAGTTTTCCATCGACGAATGGCCGCAATTGTGGAACGTGCTGAAGGGCGACATGTCGCTGGTTGGTCCACGGCCGGCGGTTCCCGAAGAAGTGGAGTTGTATCAAAGATGGCAGCGCCGCCGGCTGCGCATGCGGCCGGGGCTCACGTGTTTGTGGGCGGTGATGGGCCGCGACGCGGTGGATTTCGAAACCTGGATGAAAATGGATATGCAGTATATCGACACCTGGTCGTTGGCGCTAGACTGGAAGATAATCCTGCGCACCATTCCGCGCGTGCTTACGGGGCGGGGGGCCAGCTGATTGGCAGGCGGAAGCGCCTGTCCCACGTGCCAACCCACAAGGTGGAGAAGACATGCACTTAGTTCCGACGCAAGACGAAGTAGTGAGCCTGTTGCGGCGCACCGGGGCCATTCGCGACGGCCATTTCGAATATCCCAATGGCTTGCACGCCACCGAATATATGCAGGTGCAGCTGGCCATGCGATATTACCAGCACGCCAAAGTACTGAGCGTGGGATTGAGCCGCTTGCTTCGCGCCAATGCCGAGATCCGCGCCATTATTCCAGAGCTTTCCGTCGTCTGTCCGGATACGGGAGGATTGCCGGTAGCGTACGGCGTTTGCGAAGCGCTACGCGCGCACAAAGTTTATTGGGCAGAGCGGAAAACAGAAGAGGGGCCAATGCGTTTCCGGCAATATCTGGAGCAGTTGCCGGGCGAAAAAGTGCTTCTGGTGGATGATATCCTGCGCTCCGGCCGGAACCTGGCGGAATTGAAGCGGCTGGTGGAATCGAACGGGGCGCAGGTGGTGGGGCTGGCGGTGATCATTTACCAACCCACGCCGAAGACTATCGACTTCAGTCCCCTGCCCTTTTATTCGCTGGCCAAGTTGGATGCTACCTACTACAAAGACGCGGGATCCTGCGATATGTGCAAGCGGGGCGTGCCGGCGGAGAAGGTTTGGATTTAAGTACGGTTTTTTTTAGCCGCGGATGAACGCGTATAAACGCGGATAGCTTGTCATACTGCTTTCGCGACACGCAGCTCTTGGATCTCGGCGTCGGAATATCCCAACTCTTTGAGGATTTCGTCGGTGTGCTCTCCTAAGGTTGGCGCGCGGTGGCGGATGCTGCCTGGAGTCGCCGACAAACGCACGGCTGGATTCGCTAACGGGACCGGCCTGGGCGCGCCTGGATAATCCACGTACTCAAGCAGCTCGCGCGCTTTCACTTGCGGGTCTTCGAGCACTTGCTCCAAGTGCAGCACGGGGCCGGCCGGTAGGCGCGCGTTTTCCAGTTCCGCCAAGGCTTCGGCGGTGGTGCGATTCGCGAGCCAGGTTTCCATGGCGTCGGTGATTGTTTCGCGATTGTCGGCGCGCTGCAGGTCATCGGCAAACCGGGGATCTTCGATCAGTTCCTCGCGGCCAACCAATTTTGCCCAGCGGGCGAACATGTCGCTGCCGATGGTTTGAACGGTAATCCAACCGTCGAGTGTGCGGTAGGTATCGGCCGGCGCGATGAAGAATCCGGCATTGCCGCGGGGCTGGCGCTCAATTCCTGTTACCGATCGCTCGGCAAGCAGAGCCTGCATGAACGTAACTCCTGTCGCGAGCAGCGATCCATCCACCACCTGGCCCTGGCCCGTTCTGGCGCGATGGTACAGTGCAACCATAATGCCGAAGGCGGTGTGCAATGCCGTGCCGTAATCTTCGAACGAAACGATGGAGCGAACGGGCGTACCCGGAAATCCGGTGAGACTCATGGCGCCGGACATGGCCTGCGCGATGGTATCGAAGCCGGTGCGATTGGCGTAAGGGCCATCGGGTCCGAAGGCGGAAATGCGGGCGAGGATGATGCCGGGGTTGATGATGCGGAGGGCATCGTAATCCAAGCCCATCTTGCGTAGAACACGGATGGGGAGATTAGCCACCACGACATCAGCGCTCTTCGCGAGGCGGCGAATAATTTCGGCTGCGGCGGGCTGGGAGCTATCCAGCGTCAAGCTGCGTTTGTTGCGGTTCAGCGAGAGAAACGCCCCGCCTTCGCCGGCTTCGGTGACCGGCCCGGTGTAGCGATCTTCGCTGCCGTGCCGGCGATCCACACGGATGACGTCGGCGCCCAGGTCCGCCAGCAGCATGGCGCAATAAGGTCCGGCGATGAATCGTCCGAAATCGATTACGCGGATTCCGGCCAGTGGAAGAGGAGCGTCGGAAGAGGGCATTTACTCACTTTCGCAGGTCGAAGACGCCGGTTGGCAGGCGGAAGCGAAGCGCCTGCCCCACGTTGGTCCCAGTGGGGCAGGCGCTTCCGCCTGCCAACCGAATTTGCCACAACGCGTCTTCATCACCTTTGGCGCAAACCGAACCCACTGCCGAAGCGTCTGAGGTATATATGCTGCAAGATTTCCGCTTCGCGCTCCACACTTTTTGGAAGAGCCCCGGTTTCACGATGGTGGCCATTCTGGCCTTGGCGCTTGGCATCGGCGCTAACGCCGCGCTGTTCAGCGTCATCAACACGGTGCTGCTGAAGCCGCTTCCTTACCCGCATCCGGAGCGTATGGTTGAGATTTTTGAGACCTTTCTGCCCAGCGGATACGGATCCGTCTCCACGCCGAATTTTCTGGACTGGCGAAAACAGAATCAGGCGTTCGATCATCTGGAAGCCTGCACGTTTAGCAGTTTGAACCTGCAGAGCAATGGGGAACCAGAGCGCATTCCATCCGTTCTGGCAACGGCCGGTATCTTCGATATGTTGGGCGTGAAGCCGATCCTGGGGCGAACGTTCCTCGCCGATGAAGACCAGCCGGGCAAGCCGCATGTGGTGGTGATGAGCGAACGTTTGTGGCGCGGGCGATTCGGCGGCGATCCGAACGTGCTGGGATCGCAAATCACAATCGATGGCGAAGCCGCCACCGTGGTGGGGATCATGCCCGCCAGCTTTCAATTCCCGGCCGGCAGCTACAACCGCAATTTATGGATGCCACTGCAATTCACCGGCGATCAACTGAAGGAGCGCGGTTCGCACTGGATGGCCGTGGTTGGCCGACTCAGGCCTGGAATGACGATGCCAACCGGGGAAGCGGAAATGAAGCAGATCGCGGCGGCCCTGGCCCGGCAGTTTCCAGAACAGAAGGGCCGCAGCGTCAGAATGGAGTCATTCCAGGAGATGATAGCGGGAAATCTTCGGCCGGTTTTGCTGATATTGATGGGCGCAGTTGGATTCGTGCTGTTGATCGCGTGCGCGAATGTCGCCAATCTTTTATTGGCGCGCGCGGCGTCACGCACGCGGGAGGTGGCCGTCCGCGCGGCGTTGGGCGCCAGCCGGGTGCGATTAATCCGGCAGTTCCTGACCGAGAGCGTCCTGCTGGCGTTAGCCGGCGGAGTGGCCGGCGCGTTTCTAGCCGATGCCGGAGTCCATGCGCTGGCGGCTTTCGCGGCAGATCAGATCCCGCTGGCCAATAGCATTCACTTGGATGGAACGGTGTTCCTGTTCCTGCTGGCAGTGTGTTTGGCAGCGGGAATCATTTTCGGCGTGATCCCCGCGTTTCAAAGCACCGGCCGTGATTTGCAGGCCGGCTTGAGGGAGGGCGGACGGAGCGGCGGCGCCGGCATGCGGAGCGCCGGTCTTCGCAACGCCCTGGTGATTGCTGAGTTCGCTCTGGCGCTGGTGCTGCTGGTGGGGGCCGGTCTGCTGATGCGTACGCTGGTGGCGCTCAGCGCTACAGATCCTGGCGTGGTTACGCGTGGAGTTCTCACCATGAGCGTTTCCGTTCCCGACGAGAAATATCCAAAAGACGCCATGTGGCAGCGATTCTACGAACCGGCGCTGGACCGCATTCGCAGCCTTCCCGGCATTCGCGCGGCCGGCATCATCTCGCTGCTGCCTTTGCAGGCCTGGGGTTGGAATGGCAATTTTGCTATCGAAGGCCGCCCCAAGGAAGATCCCGGCCGGCAGCCGCTCGCGGAGTTCCGGCAAATTAGTCCTGGATATTTTCGCGCTATGGGGATACGCATTCTCAAAGGCCGCGATATCGACAGCCGGGATTCACCGGGCGCGCTGCCGGTGGTAATGATCAACGCCGCGCTGGCCAAGCGTTATTTCGAGGGACAGGACCCGGTGGGCAAAAAGATTGTCTGGGACAACTCGAGAACCATTGTTGGAGTGGCGGCAAATACTCGCCAGGCAACGCTTGACCGCGAGCCGATTCCGGAGATTTACTTCCCCGCCGCGCAGCGTGCCGATTCTATTTCGGGCATGACTTTCGTGATCAGCACTGGCGTGGATCCCAAGAGCATCACTCATGCGGTGACCGCGGCCATCCAATCGGTGGATCCGGTTCAGCCGGTGTTTGGCGTAAAAACAATGCAGCAGGTGGTCTCTGATTCGCTTTCGAACCGGCGTTTGTACGCCTGGCTGCTGGGTATCTTCGCGGCGCTGGCCTTAACGCTGGCGTCGGCCGGAATTTATGGGGTGATGTCCTACCTGGTGACCCAGCGCACCCAGGAGTTTGGAGTACGCATGGCCTTGGGCGCCAGCACCGGCAACGTGCTGCGCATGGTGCTGCGGCAAGCGCTGCTGCTGATCGCCTGCGGACTGGCCATCGGTCTGGCTGGAGCTTTTGCGGTGACCCGGGTGTTAGCGAATTTTCTGTTCGGCGTGAAGCCGATCGATTTAGCGACTTTTGCCGGCGTGTCGATACTGCTGACCGCCGTCGCGCTGCTTGCCACTTACTTACCCGCGCTACGCGCTACTCGAGTGGATCCCATGGTCGCACTCCGGTACGAATGACAACGGTTGTGGGGCAGGATGGCATCCTGCGGCGGGTTGCCAACCCGCCCAGCGCCGATTATCAATCGGCGCGCAGGTTAGCAACCTGCCCCACAGCGCTGCCCAGGTGTTAACCTGTTAGGGCGTGGCTACTTCAGCGGTAGGCAGAGGGCTTCTTCGGCAAATTGAACTGGCGCGCACGCGTACCGACCAGTTGTTCGAGCGCTTGAGGCCGGGCGCTCTGTATTCGCGGCCCATTCCGGAACGGCACCGGCTGATTTTCTATCGGGGGCATCTGGAAGCGTTCGACTGGAACCAGATCTGCCGGCAGGCGCTGGATATTCCTTCCTTCCATCCGGAATTCGACCGGCTTTTCGAATTCGGAATCGATCCGCCGGTGGGCCAAGCTCCGCAGGACCAGCCGTCCGATTGGCCTTCCGAGCGTGAGATCCAGGAGTACAACCAACGCACGCGGCGAATCGTGGATCAGGTGGTGGAGCAGGCTCCCGAGCAAATCGTGAATGTGGCGCTGGAGCATCGCTTGATGCATGCCGAAACGCTGGCCTATCTTTTCCACAATTTGCCTTACGATCAGAAAGTCGCGGCGGCTGCGGATCCGGGTCACAGCGCTCTGAAGGTGTCCGGGAGGATGATCACGATTCCAGCCGGTGAGGCAACTCTCGGGCAGCAGGCCGGCAAATTTGGCTGGGACAATGAATTCGATCAGCACCGGGTGACCGTTCCCGCGTTCGCGATCAGTAAATACAAAGTTACTAACGGCGAGTATCTTGAATTCGTACGGGCCGGGGCAAAACCTCCTCATTTTTGGCTGGAACGCGACGGCAAATGGTTTTACAGAGGCATGTTCTCTGAAATTCCGCTGCCGGAGAATGCACCGGTGTTTGTGACCTATGCCGAAGCCGCCGCCTACGCGCGCTGGGCAGGCAAAGCGCTGCTCACGGAAGCCCAATTTCACAGGGCCGCGTTCGGAACACCAGGCGGTGAAGAGCGAGAATATCCGTGGGGAGACGCCGCTCCGGAGATTGCGCACGGGAATTTCGACTTCCACTCATGGGACACGATCGATGTAGATCGCCACCCCGCCGGTGACAGCGCTTTCGACGTTTCGCAATTGTTGGGCAACGGCTGGGAGTGGACTTCCACGCCGTTCGGCCCGTTTCCGGGCTTCCAGCCGTTTCCGTTTTATCCCGGCTATTCCAAAAATTTCTTTGACGAAGAGCACTATGTGCTGAAAGGCGGATCGCAGCGAACCGCGTCGTGCTTCCTGCGGCGCTCTTTCCGGAACTGGTTCCGTCCCGACTACCCTTATGTCTACGCCAGCTTCCGTTTGGTCGAAAACTGACGCCCTGAGCGACGCTCACTTGCGGGAGTTCGCCGCCCAGGTGCGCGCCGACTTGAGCAAGCCGCAGAAGGAACTGCACTCGAAATATCTATATGACGAGCTGGGCAGCGCGCTGTTCGAAGCCATCACCAGGCTTCCCGAATACGGACTGACGCGGGCCGATGGACGGCTGCTCTGTTCGCATGCGCGGGAGATCGCGCGAGTGATGCCCGAGCCCGAGGCGGTGATCGAGTTGGGCAGCGGGACGGGAGAGAAGACACGGCATATCCTGAGCGCGTTTTCCTCTTCCAAGGTTCGCTACATTCCTATCGATGTTTCGCCGAAGGCTCTGGCACGCTGTGAGCGCGACCTGGCGGATGTCGCCGAGGTGCAGCCTCTGGCGCAATCGTATCTGGATGGAATGGCCGCGGCCGTTTCCAGGCGCGGCGACGGGCCGTTGCTGGTGCTGTTTCTGGGCAGCACGATCGGAAATTTCGAACGTGGGTACGCGGTGGAATTTCTACAGGCGCTGCGGCGATCATTGCGCCCTGGCGACGCGCTTCTGATCGGCGCCGACCTGGTGAAAGACAGCGAGCAGATGTTGCGCGCCTATGACGACGAAATCGGTTTAACGGCAGCTTTCAACTTAAACCTGTTGGGGCGCATCAATCGCGAGTTGGGCGGCACTTTCGAATTGCGCAACTTCCAGCATGAAGCGCGCTGGAACGAAGCGGAGCGGCGCATCGAGATGCATCTGCGCTCGACGGTGGAGCAGACGGCTTTCGTCGTTGCCGCCGATTTTACGGTTCGATTGCGTGCCGGCGAGACTATCTGGACAGAGTCATCCCACAAGTTTCAAATGGATGAGCTATGCGAGATGGCCGGGAGGACGGGCTATCGCGTGCAGGCGCAGTGGGCGGACCGGGAGTGGCCGTTCGTCGAGAGCTTGTGGGTGGCGCGTTGACACCGGCGGCCGGGTCCGCGGCCGTTGAGTTTCGCGAAGTTTCGTACAGCATCGGCGGCCGCTTGATCCTGGATAAGCTGAGCTTCCGCGTGGAACCCGCGGAGACGCTGGTGCTGCTGGGACGTAGCGGCTCCGGAAAAACCACCGCGCTGAAGCTGGTCAACGGACTGTTGTCTCCATCGAGCGGCGAAATTCTGGTGGATGGACGGCCCACCACAGCCTGGGACGTCATCGCTCTCAGGCGCAGCATCGGCTACGTGATTCAAGAGGTTGGGCTGTTTCCGCATTTCACCGTGGCGGAAAATGTTGGCCTGGTTCCGCGCCTGGAAGGATGGGCGCCGGAACGGATTGCCGCGCGGACCAAAGAACTGCTGGAGCAGGTGGGGCTGGACCCTGGCCAATTTGCCGATCGCCGCCCGCGCGAATTGTCGGGCGGCCAGCGGCAGAGAGTGGGTGTGGCGCGCGCGCTGGCGGCGAATCCACGGCTGCTGCTGTTCGACGAACCCTTCGGCGCGCTCGATCCAGTGACTCGCCGTGAACTGCAGGACCAATTTCTAGGCTTGCGCAACACCCTGCAGAAAACCTCCATTTTCGTGACCCATGACGTGGGCGAGGCGCTGCGCCTGGGCACGCGCATCGCGGTGCTGGACCGTGGGAAACTGGAGACCTTGGCGGAACCCGAGGAGTTTTTAAGGGCGCAGGCGCCGGAAACGCGGGCGTTCCTGGACGTACTGGATTTTAGGCCGCAAATGAACGCGAATGAACGCGAATAAGGCAATCTGTTTTATTTGCGTGCATTCGCGTTCATTCGCGGCGAAAAAGACCTTGTCCAAATGATTCGCCCCGGCTTGTTCCAGGATATCGTCGATCTCACCGCGGAGCACTTCGTGCTGGTGCTTATCTCCATGGCGTTTGCGCTGGCTATCGGGATTCCGCTGGGGATATTGCTCACCCGGCGGCCGCCCCTGCGCGGATGGGTGCTGGGTTTCGCGAACGTGATGCAAACGGTTCCGAGCCTGGCGTTGTTTGGATTTCTTATACCGATTCCGCTGATTGGAGGCATCGGCAAGCGCACCGCTATCATCGCGCTGGTGCTGTACGCGCTGCTGCCCATTCTGCGCAACACGCTGGCCGGCATTCTGGGAGTGGATGCGGCGGTGCGCGAATCCGCCATCGCCATGGGGATGACCAGCCGGCAGTTGCTTTGGCAGGTAGAGCTTCCCCTCGCCGCGCCGATTATTCTGGCCGGCGTGCGCGTGGCCACCGTTACCACCATTGGAACGGCTACCATTGCCGCGGCCATCGGCGGTGGGGGCTTGGGTGTTTTCATCTTTCGCGGCATCGCATCGGTGGATACCACCGAGATTCTGGCCGGCGCTGTACCAGCGGCAATGCTCGCTTTGCTATCGGACGGAGGATTAAGTTGGATCGAAAAACGATTCTCGCCGGCCTAGCTGCTGTTCTGGCGCTGGCCGGGCTGCTCTTCGAAACACCGCATCGCGGTAGGCTCGAAGAATTTTACAGAACAGGTGATTCTGGGCGAGATTATCGCGCAGCATCTGGAGAACCGGCTGCATCAGCCGGTGGAACGCAAATTGAATCTGGGCGGAACGCTACTGGCGCACCAGGCGCTGCTCTCGGGCGATATCGATCTGTATCCGGAATATACGGGCACCGCTTTCACCAACATTTTGAAACGCAGCGGAGTGACCGATCCGGCGGTGGTTCTAGACCGGGTGCGCAGCGAATATGCTTCCGGCCTGCGCCTGGATGTATTGGATCCTCTCGGCTTCAACAGCTCCTTCGCCATGACCGTGCGGGGAGCGGACGCGCGCGCCCGCCATCTGGAAACATTGAGCGACGCCGCGGCGGATCCGGCCGGGTTCGCGCTGGGCGCGGGCTACGAATTCATGACGCGACCCGATGGCTATCCGGCGGTGAATGGAACATATTCCATCAAATGGACCGCGGTGCCTAAGACCATGGATCTGGGTTTGCTTTATACCGCGCTGCTCGGTAAACAAGTGAGCATGGTGGCGGCCAATACCACCGACGGCGCACTTACTAAGTTGGATGTCAAGGTTCTCAAGGACGACAAACAAGCTTTTCCTCCTTATCAGGCGTGTATCGTGGTGCGCTCGGAACTGCTGGCTGCACATCCTGATGTCCGGAAGGATCTTTCCGAACTTTCCGGCAAGATTTCTGACGACACCATGCGCGCCATGAACTACGCCGTGGACGCCGAACACAAACAGGTCCGTGAAGTGGCGAGAGAGTTTCTGCAAAAGGCGGGACTGTAGCGCACGCACGAGTGCGTGCGCTACACCTAGAATATGCTGGATATCACGAACGGTGATTCCGTTTCGCTTCCGCAAACCGGCCTTCCCGGCCAAGACCTGTTCCGCGCGGGTTGCCGCTCCAGGAATTGAGCCGCATTCGAGCGAACTTCATCGCGGAATTCTTCCGAATGCCCCTCTCGGAGGTTTCGTTCACTCAACGAAGAGGTTGCACTTTGGTTCGAGGACCGCACGGGAGTTAAACACGGCGCAGGCGGCATCGGACGCTTTTTGTTCGCCCGAGCCAACTGGCATCGCGGCGCTGGTGGATGAAGATACCTCCGAGAGCAATGGGGACACTTGCACCTTGTCCCAGCCAATGTTCTTCAGTCCAACCGAAATCGTCCGTTAGTATCTGGCGGGATATTTTCTGCAACTAGTCTCGTCCAACGTTGACAGGCCATTGCGGCCCAACCACCGGTCGCTTACGCGCGGGGCTGCCGCACTTTGGAAATGGCGCGAACCAGCTTGCGATAGGGGGTCTGAGCGGGATCGTGAAACCCGATCCACTCGCCGTCGCTCCAGGTGGAATAATGCCAGCGCGCCAGCAGCGCCAGGTGCTCCTGCTTTTCGGCTAGGGGCGCCGTGACGGGTTGAAGCGATGCCACCAACTCACGCAGGCGCTGATCCAGCGACACGTTCGAGGTTAAAGTAAATTCGAGAGGCGCCTGCCATGAACCCTGACACACAAACCACAGCAAAACACTGTCGGGCGCGGCGGCCGGCGCAACGGCCACGCCATAGAGTCGCTCAATGTCACACACCAGATCGTCACGGAGCGCCAGCACGGCCTGGATGCTTTCCATTCTTTTATGCTGGCGCGCGGCCTCTTCGAAATTCATTTCGATGCTCAACCGTTCCCGCGCCGCTGACGTTACGTTGAGCAGCGATAATCCGTCGCCTGCCAGAAACTCGCGGACACGCTGCACTTCGCCCATGTACTCCGCAGGACCCACCACTTGCTGGCACGGCCGCAGACACATATTCATTTCGCCGTAGATGCAGCCGGGGTGCCGCGGGCTGGGCTCCAGGTTCTCCTGGCAGCGGCGCATCTGGAACAGATCGAGGAATTGGTTTTCGAACAGCTCGGCCGCGGCGCGAGTGCGAAACGGCCCGTAGTAGAGTCCGGAGCCCCCAGTGAGACGCGTAGTCACTTGCGAGCGCGGAAATTCGTTGGCTAGAATCAACTTGACGTAGGCGGGCATGCGCAGCTTTACCAGCCGAAGATAGTCGTCCGGATAATGGCGCTTGGCCAGCGCGTAGTGCAGCAGCATGGATTCCAAGCGCGAGGCGGTGAGCCAGTATTCCACGCGCGTAACAACTTCACGCAGGTTGAGCGACCGCCGCAGCCCATCGGCCGGCTTGAGAATCCGCAGCAGGCGCCGCCGCAACATACTGGTCTTGGCCAGATACGCCGAGCGGTCGCCGGCCGAGACCAGGAACACTGCGTCGCTGTTGGGAAGCGCGTTCATGGCCTCATCCAGTGAGGCAACATCCAGCACTTGCGGGTTGGGCACTACCATCCTTCTTTAGTTTCTCGTTTCTGAAGTCGCGAGCGGTGGCCAAGCACCGACTCCGTCGAAGACGCCGGTTGGCAGGCGGAAGCGCCTGCCCCACGTTGGCCCCAGTGGGGCAGGCGCTTAGCTTCTGCCTGCCAACCGAATTTGCCACAACGCGTCTTCGTCACCTTTGGTGGACCGCTGGCCCTGTGCGGCTCGGTTTTGCGAACCAGAAGCGCTAACATAGAGTTACTCCACGGAAAAGAGCGTTTGGTTTAGACGGCTGCATGGTCGGCGAGACTGTCCAAAACTATCGGATTGTCGAAACGTTAGGTCAAGGCGGGATGGGAACCGTCTACAAAGCGCTGGATGTGCGCCTGAACCGATTTTTGGCGCTCAAGTTCCTGGTGCCGGAGCGGATCACCGCGGAGCGCAAGCGCCGCTTCTTCCAGGAAGCGAAAGCCGCTTCGGCGTTGAACCACCCCAGCATCGTACACATCTACGACATCGGGCAATGGGAGGGCGCGGACTTCATCGCCATGGAGTACGTGGAAGGGCGCACCGTGCAGCAGATGCTCCGCGATGGGCCCATGCAGATTGATGACGCGCTGCGCTATTCCATTCAGGTGGCCGACGCCATGTCGGTGGCGCATGCCGCCAACATTATCCATCGGGATCTCAAGCCGGCCAACGTCATGGTGACCGCGCGGGGCCTGGTGAAGATTCTGGATTTTGGCGTGGCCAAGCTCAACGATCCGGTTCCGGCGCATTCATCCCAATCCAGGTCGGAAACCAAGCCGAACTCGGCTGAAACCACGCAAACGTTCGCGGATGTGAACCAGACGCTGGAAGGCATGGTGGTGGGCAGCCCGGCCTATATGTCGCCGGAACAGGCCACGGGAAAGCCGGTGGATGCGCGCTCCGACATTTTCGAATTCGGGTTGCTGCTGCACGAAATGCTCACCGGACAGCCGGCATTCTCGGGCGCGACAAAATTAGAAGTGCTGTCGGCGATTCTGCGGACGGAGCCGCCGAAGCCCAGCAGCATTAATCCCGCAGTCACGCCGGAGCTGGAATGGGTGATCGCGCACTGCCTGCGCAAAGATCGCGAGAAGCGCTTTCAGAGCATGTCGGAAGTGAAGATCGCGCTGGACGATTTGCGAACGGAAACCAGTGTCTCAAGCTTCCGTCCGCCGACACTTACCGCTTCTCAACTAACTGCGTCGGCAGTGGCGCCGGCATTGGTTCCAGGAAACCGGCGCACCTGGATTTGGGCCATCGCACTCGCTGGAGTTTTGGGCTTGGCGGCGGTGCTGACCGCGCTGTTGCTGCGGCCTTCCAAGCCGTCTGCTACGGTGACCGTGAATGTCACACCTCCCGAGGTCACCAGAATAACCACCGAAGGCGGCCTGTCGGTAGATCCGGCAATTTCGCCCGACGGTAAATTGCTGGTGTATGCTTCGGACCGGAGCGGCGGCAGCAACTTCGATCTTTGGGTGAGACAGATTGGCGGCGGCGATGCCATGCGCCTGACTCACGACCCTGCCGATGACGTGGAACCGAACTTTTCCCCGGACGGCACGAAAATAGTTTTTCGCTCCACGCGCGAGGGCGGCGGACTGTATATCATTCCGGCTTTAGGTGGAGAGGAACGAAAGATTGCCGATGGCGGAAGGCAGCCCCGGTTTTCTCCCGATGGAACTAAGATCGCTTATTGGGTGGGCCCGGCCGATCCCCTGCCTTTGCGGGAAGGCATCGCCCATGCCTACATCCTGGATCTGGCCACGTCCACATCGCGCCGCGTGCGATCGGACTTCGCGGCATCAGCACGTCCGGTTTGGAGCCCGGACGGTGCGCATATCGTATTCGTGGGTTTGAAGGACGCCAAGAACAAAGACAGTTTCGATTGGTGGATCACACCGCTGGATAATTCGCCCGCCGTGATGTGCCGCGTGATTGGAGACTTTTTTACGCTGGATCCTTTCGCCTGGCGAGCGGACCGGGTGTACTATACCAAGAACGATCAAGGGCGAATCACGATCGGAGAAGTCCGCATTGATTCCAAGAAATTCACACCCGCCGGAGCGCCGCGCGCGTTGACGGCGGGAACCACCAACGAGTACTCACCGTCGGTGTCGAAAGATGGCAAGTTGGTGTTCTCCAGCATTGAGGCGAATTCCGATCTGTTCAGCCTGCCGCTGGATTCGAACCACGGGAAGGTTCGGGGAGCGGCGCAACGCCTGACAAAAGATGTAGCGGAAGATTCCGTGCGATCGATTTCGCTCGACGGCAAGAAGATCGCGTTCGCATCCAGCCGGACCGGCGCCAACCAAATCTGGGTGAAAGATTTGATAAGCGGCGCGGAGCGCCAACTCACCACGGGCTCGGAAAAAACCAGCGCGGTGATCAGCCCCGATGGACAGCTGGTCACCTGGCGGAAGAGCAGCTTCAACGATCCGCACATTTTCGTCACTCCCTTCAACGGCGGCTTGCCAACCGACGTCTGCGCCGATTGCGGCGTCCCCACCGCGTGGTCGCCGGATGGGCGATTTCTGGTTTACCAGCCAAACCTTTCGCAGCATTTGTTCGTCGGCCTGTTGGAGGTGGCAACGGGAAAAAAGACCGAGTATTTGAAAAGTCCGGACCGGCAGTTCGCGCAGGGCGCTATTTCGCCGGATGGAAAATGGATAGTGTTCACGGTGCGGCGCGCCATCCGGGACTTTACCATCTATGCGGCGCCGTTTTCGCCGGACCGTCCGCCGCCAGAGGCCGAGTGGGTGGAGATTGTCCGCTCGCCGGAGACGGATCCCAACGCGCGCTGGTCACCCGATGGGAATCTGCTTTACTTCAGTTCCGAACGCGACGGGTACAATTGCGTGTGGGCGCAGCGGGTGGATCACGCCACCAAGCGTCCCCTGGGACCGCTTTTCGCCGTGCAGCATTTCCATGTCCCGTCGCAGGTTCTGGTAGCGCCGGCCTTTTGGTATCCGATCGCTCTTGGGCCGGACCGGCTGGTGGTCAGCCTGAACGAACGGTCCGGTGGAATCTGGATGTTGAACCTGCAGAATTAAGCGCGTCCCCTTGCCGGGCTAGCGGGCTTCGGCGCTCCCGTTGCGGTGCGGCCAGAATTCGCGGAGGATGTTCATTCCAACATCGGTCCCTAGCGAGATGGTTCCGGCCTCCAGGCCTTGTCCTACGGTGTGAAACCGGCCGGGATACCACTCTCTTGAAATGAATCCCGCACCATAATCTCCGACGAACCTGCTATAAGCCGGCATATTCGTACCTGAGTCGCTGCGGCTGACAAAGGTGTGAACAATGGCAAAGCGGGCTCGCGGCCAGACGCCAGTTAGACCCGATAGCTGATGGCGCGGATCCTCGTGATCGATGGCGCCCACCGCGAATCGAATCTGCTGGCGGACCAATTGTTGCCCCAGCGCCGAGGCCGTCCTTACGCCAAGAGCATCCCACCCTTGGCCCCACTCGGACGGGTAGTCCCGCCATTGATCGAGCCCCGCCGACAACGTGAGCCTCAGAATCTCCGCCGGGTCGAAAGTGCGCTGCAGCGCTACTTGATATTTCTCGCCGATAGTCAATCGCCCGGAGTCGATTGAGGGGGATGTAGTAACTGGATCGGCTGCTAATTGCCCCGGCTGAATTTGCGCCCAGGCGGCAGCGCCAGTTAGACAAGCACACACCAGAATTCTGGCCGAAGCCTTCTGCAGGGTGGTCATTTCAAGACTCCTCGGAGCATCTTTTGCAATTCAGCTACCGCTCTCGAATGCGAGTGATTCTGGAGATTAGGAACGAAGGGTACGTAAGAACTACGCGAGGTGCATGAAAAGTCTGGATGGGAGCGCTACCACGATCGGCATGCTGTCCGCTTTAATCACGCTCCCTCACGGTCGCGGCTCGGTTACCCATGTTCCCGGCCGCACATTACACCTTTAGAACAACTGGAACTGATTCCGGCGAGTTCCGATATTGCAGGCGCAGCGACCAAAAGGACTTTTGAACTGAGGGCCGGCAACAGGATCACCGATTTTCGCATAGGGTTGGCAGGCGAAAGCGCCTGCCCCACTTTCCAGGAGTGTTACCGTGAAGAAATGGCTCGCATCACCCGGCGTGATTTCGCTAAGTTGGCCGCATCCCTTGGCGCTTCGGCGGCCTGGGGAGCGCCCATCGGCAAGCAGTCTGGCATTCCCTGGCAGGAGCGCCCGGCGGATTATCCGGAGGGCGTGGCGTCGGCGGATCCGGACTCGAACAGCGTGCTGCTGTGGACTCGTCATCCCTACCGCGACGAAGCGCTCACGGTTGAGGTTTCAGAAGACGACGCGTTTCGAAACGTGGTGGCGACCGCGCGGGCCCCGGTTTCAAAAGAATCCGACTGGACCTGTCGCGTACTGGTGGGCGGTTTAAAGCCAGCGCGCGTTTATTGGTACCGATTCACGGATCGGCAAGGCTCCGGCAGTCGAATCGGCCGAACCATCACCGCGCCGTCCCCGGACGATCCACGGCCGGTGCGCTTCGCCTTCATCAGCTGCCAGAATGCGAACGACGGCGCTCAGAACGCCTATCGCCGTATGATTTTCGAAGACCAGCGCGCCCGCGAGCAGGATCAGCTTGGCTTCGTTTTGCACCTCGGCGATTTCATTTACGAAATTGTCTGGTATCCGGAAGATCGCCCGCAGGGCATGTACGATCGCCGGGTGCGCGATCTTGTCCGTTATGAAAATGGCGAAAAGATCGACGATTTCCACATTCCTACCACGCTTGCCGATTATCGCGCGGTCTATCGTGCTTATCTAAAAGATCCCGATTTGCTGGACGCCCGCGCGCGCTGGCCGTTCGTCAATATGTGGGACAACCACGAATTCAGTTGGCTGGGATACCAGGGCTTGCAGATATTTAAAGGCGTGACGCGGCCCGCCCAGACTCGAAAAGTGGCGGCCAATCAGGCTTTTTTTGAATATCAGCCGGCCCGCATGTCAAAACCAAGCGGGACATCGCTCGACCGCTTCAATCCGCCCAAGGTTCAGGACGCGGCCATTTCGCATTTTGACGAGCACGGCCTGGGCCAGGAACCAAACAACCTGACAGCGATCCACAGCTTGAAGGGATATCGGAAACTTCGCTGGGGGCGACACGTGGATCTAATCATCACCGACCAGCATAGTTATCGCTCGGAAGATCCCAGCGGAAGGCCGGAAGCCAAGGCGTTTTCGAGCACAGATTTTCCTCAATTTGTTCCGGAAGAGGCCATGGAAATCATGGACGCGGGGCGCGCGCATAATCAAGGGCGTCCTCCGGCGGCCATCCGCTTCGGCGATGTCGAAGTGCCCAACTTCCGCAGGGATCAGCCGGTGCAAACGGTCCTGGGCGCGGAACAGAAGGCCTGGTTTCTGGATCAGCTAAGAACCTCCACCGCGACCTGGAAGATATGGGGAAACACCGCCGGTACTTTGGAAATGCGGGCCGATCCGCAAAACCTGCCGGAAGGTTTCACCAAACCATGGCCCGGCGCCGGCTATGCAACCTTCGCCATGGGAGATCCCAGCAGCGCCTATATGGAGCGCGCGGAGATCTATGATTTCGTCCGTGAGCACGGCATCGCGGGATTCGCGACGGTGGCCGGCGATCGCCACAGTTTCTGGGCAGGCCTTGCGGCAAAATCGCTTCCTCCGAAATCGTTTCAGCCGGTGGGAATTGCGTTTATTACCGGTTCAATTTCCGCGCCGGGGCTGGTGGAAGCGTTTGAGCACAATTTCCCGAAAGAGCATCCGCTGCGGTGTCTTTTTGTTGGCCAGGGTCCTGCGGACAAAGGTCCGCAGCCGACGATAAATATGCTGTTGCGGCACGGCGTGCGGTCCTGCCTGGAATATGCGAAGAGCGGAGACATCGCGCGGGCGCGGGCGCTCTCCAATCCTGATGTTTCGCCGCACGTCAAGTTCGTCGATATGGGCGGTCACGGTTACGCCGTGGTCTGCGCGACGGGCGATTGGATGGAGACGGAGTTCGTGTGCATTCCGCGTCCTATTGAGCGCAGCGATGGCGCCGATGGGGGTCCAATTTTGTACCGGGTGAGGTATCGCGCAAAACGTTGGAGCGCATCGGAGCAGCCGGAGCTGGAGGGGCAGGTTGTGGAGGGTGATCCGCGGTTTTCGATTTGATGGGCATTTTGAGCCAAGAAGCACCGAGTCCGTTGAAGACGCCGGTTGGCAGGCGGAAGCGCCTGCCCCACTGGGGCCAAAGTGGGGCAGGCGCTTCCGCCTGCCAACCGAATTTGCCACAACGTGTCTTCTTCACCTTTTGGTGGGCCGCAGGCCGGTCGCGGCTTCCATGAGAAGGCCGGTCTCTGTCAAGTCGAAAATGATTTTGGGTCGTTAAACCACGAACGCCCATCGCCGACCAACGGGAGGCGCTACACCCGGCCGGATCACCTCGAACGGTAACCCCCGACCAACGGGAGGCCCACGCTAAGCCAGCTTTTTTCTCTCTGAGGAGCGGTTTCGCTTTTGCCTTTTGGTCCTGTCACCACTCTGGTGATCGCGACCATCGGGAGCCCCGCTCGTTCCCATACTTGCTCCCTGCTGCCTTGATTCCCTCCGCCGATTCGCCCCGCTTCCATTCGCACTCTTATTGGGAGCGTTCGCTCCCGGTGCCAGTTGGGGTCCTCAATCTTAAAACGGGTGCTGCCATCTCAGTGCCGAACTGATTGGTCTCCGTTTCCGGCTACCCTCGTTCCGCCGCGACCGCGCAGTCACCCGAACTCGGCGTTGGCTTACCAAAGCCACTGACTCGTTAGGCCGCTGTTTGCTGCTCCAGCGGCCTATTATTCCGCAACGGTTCGTATACTTCTCCGGTCACCCATAAATGGTGCAGCAAGATGGCCAACTTCCGCGCCACCGCCACCAGCGCTCGCTTCTTCGCATTCTTGTTGCCTTTGCCTGCCAGCTTCAGCCCCCACCGTTTCAGATCCGTGTCTGGACTCTTGTGACTCAGAATGCAGTGCGCTCCCTGCACCAACAGCTTCCGCAAATATACGTCCCCTTCCTTGCTGATTCCCAACTGTGGCCGGCTCTGGCCCGATTCACTCCGCCGCGGTCGGAGCCCCACGTAGCACCCCACATCCCGGCTTCTTCGGAATCGGTTCGCGTCTTCCACCGTCAACACGAATGTCAGCGAGATCAAACTTCCTACTCCACTCACCTGGCGCAGCAATTCGGTTTCCGGATATTCGCGTCCGGCCAGCTGCTCCAGCTTCTGATCACACTCTTTAATCTGCTTGGTCAACGATTCCACTGTTTCCAATAGCGGTCTCAAGGCCTCCACCAGCACTGCCGGCAGCCCCTCCATCTTCCCTACTCCCATTTGGTCCGCATCGCAGCTGGGTAATCGTTCCCCCGTCGCCTTGGCCAGGCCCCGCGCCCTGTTCACCAAACTGGTGCGTGTATCCACTAACGCCCCCCGCACCCGCACTTGCATCAGGTCCGCTTGCGCTTTCTCGCTCCGATGCCGGATCGGCCGCAGCAACTGCGGATCCACTCGCGCCAGCCGAGCCAGGGTTTGCGCATCCAGCCGATCGTCCTTCCGGCTGCTGCTGCTGATCAACTTCACCTGCCGCGCGTTGGCCACGATCACCTCGTGCCCAAAGCTGCTCAGCAGCCGGCTCACCCATGGCGAATGCGTTCCTACTTCGATCGCCATCCGGCACTTTGCCAGGCTGCCAAATCTCTGCTTCATCCCTTTCTTAGTGGTTGCCACCGTCCCTTCCCGCACCATCTGACCCTCGCTGTCGGTCACATAGTAGTGGCTGCTTTTGTCTCCCAGGTCCATGCCGATCGTTATCGATCGCTTGCGGGTTTTGTTCCCCTTCGGACTTTTCAGACTAGTGTTATTCTTCTTCATGGCCGGTTCTCCTTTTTGCACCTCGAGTGCGTATCCATTGGGAGCTTAACGCATCCCGCTGGGGACCGGCCTTCTCATCCCATCTCGGTGAACTATTTCAGAATAGAGAATCCGGCGTAAAAAATATTGTTGTCTACTCCTGGATTGACCGGCGTGGTGAAGCCGTTGGAGATGTGCAGAAACTTGTAGCCGAGACTGAGGGCGTGGCGCTGGTCAGTCTTGATGCGGACGCCGCCGCCGACATCGATCAGAAAATTCAACCCTGTGGCGCCAGGGACGTTGATGGGGATGGGTTCGCCCGAAGCAATAATTCCTTCGTTGGTTTGGAGGAACGGATAGAGCTTATGGCCGCGGCCAAAATCCATGGTGAACCCCAGTGGCGTGATCCCGAATCCATACACGGCGTGTGCGGGCTCCAATAAAACTGCGGCAGGCAGGAGTTCGCCGGTATAGGAGATGGACACGCTGGGCCATGTCCAGCAGCGGTAGCTGTAGCCGAAGCCCGCCAGAATAAAGCGCCGATCCGTAGTGGTGCCGATCAATGTCGCGGAAACGGGCGAATAGCCGGCGAAGAATTCGAAATCGTGCCGCGGCAGGGAAGGCGTTCGATCCGACGAGCAAAAACCCGCCCAGGCGGGCAGGGCCAGCAGCAGCAGCAGCGGAATGCTTTTAGTACTACTTGGCCGTAACCGGGCGGCTGAAATTCTTGTCGTACAAAGAGATGATTTGAGGGAGGCGAACATGCGTAGACTTGCTCTTGCTATTGTAGGCCTGCTCAGCAGCGGTTGGGCATTTGGCGCCGCACCGAACACCGTAACATTCGCCACGTTGAACCAGCCGGCGGCCGGAGCGGCTCCGGTGGCATTCGCGATCGGTGATTTTAATAGAGATGGAAAGCCGGACCTGGCGGTGGTGGATCAGCGCTCGGCCACAGTAAGGATAATGCTGGGCGTCGCCAACGGATATTTCGAGCCCTGGGTTGAATATCAAGTTGGAATCGATCCAGTAGCGATTACAACGGCCGATTTCAACGGGGATGGAAAGCTGGACCTGGTGGTGGCCGGCCAGCGCTCAAATACGGTTCAGGTCCTCCTGGGTAATGGCGACGGCACTTTTCGTTCCTTCACCACTCTCCAATCACAGGGACCTACCGCGCTCGCGATTGGCGACTTCAACCGCGATGGAAAGTTAGACCTGGCCGTCGCGAATTCAAATTCCAACAGTGTCTCGATCTGGCTGGGCCTGGGAGACGGTTCTTTCCGGCCGGCGCTCGATTTTGGCGTGGGGGAAAGTCCGTCTTCCATTGCTGTGGCGGACTTCAATCGCGACGGAAAGCTGGATTTAGCAGTCGCGAATTTGACCTCAAACAACGTATCGATCCTGCTCGGAACCGGGACCGGGCTATTTGAGCCGATCTTGACCTTCGCCGCGGGACTAAACCCTAGCTGGATTACTTTGGGGGATTTTAACGGCGATGGGAAGGTTGACCTGGCGATGGTGAACGCAACGGGCACGAAGAGTACCAACTTCGTGAGTACTGTTTCAGTGCTGCTCGGCAACGGAAACGGGACTTTTCAAGCTCCGTTGAGTACCGTGGCCGGGGGCAGGGCTTCGTTTCTGGTAGCGGCCGACTTGAATGGCGACGGCAAGCAGGATCTGGTGGTGACAGACCTGGGTTCCAATGCCATCGCGATATTGCTGGGATTCGGAAACGGATTCTTCGAGCCCCCGTTGAATGTCACGGTAGGCCAGGGACCGGCGTGGATTGGATTGATTGGAACCGATCTGATTGTGGCGAACAGCCTGTCCGATAGCTTGTCGGTGTTATCGAATCTCACGGCGGGAAATCGTAAGTAAGTGGGGCGGTCCCCCTGGACCGCAGCCGACGCCCTCGTCGGCTCACTGGGCGGGTTGGAAACCCGCCGCAGGATGACATCCTGCCCCACATGTTCGGTAAAATCGTTCTCTAAGAGCGATGGACGGCGGCACCGATTCCGGGGAAATCACGGGCTGGTTGGAACAGTGGGCGCACGGGGATCCGGACGCGTTGGATCGTCTGGCTCCGCTGGTGTATGACCAGCTTCGGGTGATCGCCGACAATCTGCTGCGCCGCGAGGCCGCGGACCACACGCTGCAGCCGACGGCGCTGGTGAGCGAGACCTTCCTGAGACTACTGGAGCTGCACAAGGTTTCGCTCAACGACCGGTCGCATTTTTTCGCGTTCGCGGCCAGGCTGATGCGGCGCGTACTGATCGATCACGCCCGGCGTGAAAAAGCGGCCAAGCGCTTTTCGCCCGGCATGCTTCCGCTGGACCCGGAGCTGGGCTGGGCAGGATCAGTCAACGAACAGTCTCTCGATTTGAATAGCGCGCTGGATGAGCTGGAAACATTGGATGCCAAAGGGGTCCGGGCCTTGGAGCTGCGGTATTTTCTGGGATGCACGGGTGAAGAGACCGCGGCGTTGCTGGGGCTCTCCGGATCCACTGTCGATCGCAGCCTGCGGTTCTCGCTGGCCTGGCTGCATTCCCGCTTGCACCCGGATTAAAAATGCCAGCTCTTTCCCCGGAACGCTTTCAACAGTTGGCCAGTTGGTTTGAAGCAGCCCTGCGGATTCCACCGGGTCCGGCGCGGCAGCAGTATGTGAGCCAACTCCCGGCCGGCGACGCAACGCTGCTCGAAGAGCTGAAGCGGCTGCTGGAATCGGACACCGACGTGCAAAGCCGGGCATCCAGCGCTCCCGCCCGTTTACCCAGGTTCGGCTCCTACCAGGCGCGTGGGTTGCTGGGCGCGGGCGGAATGGGTGCGGTGTATCGCGCCACGCGGGAAGACGGTGAATTCCGGCATGAGGTAGCTGTGAAAGTGGTGGCCGGAGTGATGTGGTCGCCCATGCTCGATGAGCGGTTCCGTCGCGAACGGCAGATTCTCGCCGGATTGCAGCATCCTTACATCGCGCGATTTTTGGATGGCGGCATCACCGGCGAAGGCGCGCCGTATCTGGTGATGGAGTATGTGGAAGGCGAACGCATCGACCAATGGTGCGACGGCCGGCGGCTTTCCATCCGCGCCAGATTGGAATTGTTTCTCAAGGTTTCAGAAGCGGTGAGCTATGCGCATCAGAAGCTGATTGTGCATCGCGACTTGAAACCGGGCAACATACTGGTGACCAGCAACGGGGAGCCGCGCCTTTTGGATTTCGGCGTAGCGCGAACATTGCAGCCGGACAGCTCGGGCGAGGGGCACCCGACCTTAACATCGGGCCTCTTCGCCACTCCGCTTTACGCCAGCCCGGAAGTACTGCGCGGCGAAAATCCCGGCGTGGGTTGCGATGTGTATTCGCTAGGCGTGTTGTTGTATGAAATGCTCAGCGGCAGGCGGCCGTTCAGCGGCGCGAATCTCGCGCCCGCCAAGCTGATCGAGCAGGTAATTTCCGTGGATGCTCCGCCGGCCAGCGCAGTTGTTGCGGATGGGGCCCTGCGCCGTCAATTACAGGGAGACCTGGATGCGATCACCGCCAAAGCGCTGGCCAAAACGCCGGCCGAGCGCTACGCTTCCGTGGAACAGATGGCGGAGGACGTGCGCCGCTATCTGGCTGGATATCCGGTGCAGGCCTCAGCGGTGGGCGCCTGGCAGCGCAGCAGAAAATTTATCGCGCGCAACAAAGCCCGCGTGGCCGCCGTGGCTGCCATTACGCTGGCGCTCATCGCCGGATTGATTGGAACAACCTGGCAGGCGCGCGTGGCCAAACAGGAACGCGTAGCTTCAGACCGCCGCTTCAACGAAGCCAGGGAGCTGGCGCGCTACCTGGTTTTCGAACTGCAGACATCGGTGGGGAATTTACCTGGCTCCACGCCGGTCCGCGCGGAGATGGTGAGCCGCTCGCTGGCCTATCTGGACAGGCTCTCCACCGAAAGGTCCAATGACGAGGACCTGCGCGTGGAGTTGGCGCGCGGCTATTTACAACTGGCCGACGTGCTCGGAAATCCGTTCCGGCCCAACATCGGGGAACCGGCGCGCGCCAAGGAAAGCTACCGCAAGGCCATCGCGATTCTGGCGCCCATCGCTGCAAGATCCCCGGATAACCGCGCGGCGCGATCGCTGCTGGCGAGAGGCCAGCTGAATTTGGGCCGCAGTATCGGGTTCAGCGGAGCGTCGGCCGAAGGGCGCGAGCTGGTGCGTGGCGCTACCGAAGAATTTGGACGTCTGGCCGCGCGCTGGCCGGCCGATTTCGCGGTACGTTCCCAAGCTGCCATCGCTTACACGTCTTACGCGCAGAGCCTGAGCTTACAGCAAGGCTATGTAGCCACCAGCAACGCCGGCCAGGCCTTGGCCGCCATACGCGAATCCACCGAGCAGGCGCAGGCGGCGTTGCGGCTGAAACCCGGTGATTTGCAAACCACCCGCCAGTTGAGCTCCAGCTACAAAACCATGGGCGACTTGACGGAACTGCACGACCGGCCAGGCGCCACGCAATTTTTTCGCAAATCGCTGGCCGCTCTCGATCAACTCAAGGTCGAAGACCGGCAGTCTCTGGAGGCTCTGCTAACGCGCGGCTCGGCTCTGCTAGGGCTCGGCTGGAACCTGGGAAACCTGGGCGATTATCCGGCATCGCTCGCGGCTCTGGAAGAAGCGCGCCAGATCCGCGACCGGACGTCGGAGCAGGATCCCAAGAACTTCCAGGCGCTATACTTCCGAACCACGCCGTGGCGCGATCTGGCGATTGTCCACCAATTGGCGGGCGACACCGCCGCGAGTCTCGCGGCCTACCTGACCACCATCGGGATCTTTGACCAGTTGCTGGCCCGCAGCCCGTCGAACCTGCAGTTTCGGTTCTCGAGAGCGGATATGCAATCGAGCGCTGCGAATCTCGCCATGAAGCTGGGGCGAACCGGGGAGGCGGAAAAGCTAGCGGGCGCCGCGCTGCCCGTAATGAAACGAATCGCGGGAAGTGCGGATGGAAGCGATGTCGAGCTGGCGATCGCGGCGCGCAGTTTGCTCGAAACTGAAGTTCGTTCTATGCGCGATCCGAAGCTGGCGCTGGCTTTCGCGATAAAATCCAGCCAGATGGATGGCAAGGACGCCGAAATCCAGGAGATTCTGGCCGAGGCGTACTGGGTCAACGGGGATCGGGCGCGGGCTGTTGAATCCATCCAGAAATCTCTCGCGCTGATTGAGCAAACACCCACGCCGACGCGGCAGAAGCTGGAAAAAACATTGCACTTGTATCAGACTGCCAAGCTCCCCTAATTTTGTCCCCTCGATGACGCGCGGGGCTACATTCCCGACCCGAATGATTTCACCCGAATTGTAACCCCGCGCGTAAGCAAGGGGACCTAGTACTTCCCGTACCATTCGGTGACGCTGAATCCGGGAGATTCGCGCCGTATCCAGGTGAAAGGATTCAGTGATGCAACGAGCATACAATCTGTTTCTCGCAGGGCTGCTATTCACCGCCTTGCCAACATTCGCTCTCGGGGACACAGTGACCGTTTTTTCCAGCGGATTTACAACGCCGGAAACAATCACGCCGGTTCCCGCTGGTTTTGGGACCGTGGGTGGCGATCTTATTATTCCCGATCAAGGCGCCAACGCGCTTTATGTCGTCCCCACCACTGGCGGCACGCCCTCTCTATTCGCGAGCGGCGTGAGCGGCAATGGAGGTATTTTCCTGCCTTCGAGCTTTGGCTCCTTGGGTGGGGATTATTTGGTCACCGCCCCGCTTAGCGGCCCGGGAGTTATTGCTGTGAACAGCTCTGGCGGACAAACCGTGGTGCCGATTTCATCCTCGTACGGCGTCACCGGCGACGCTGTTGTCGCCCCGGCCGGATTTGGGTCCGTCGCCGGCGATGTTTTGATTGCTGGAGAGGATGGCGCGGGCTTTGACAACGGCGAGGTCATTGCTCTGAGTCCGGATGGCGCCGTTTCACCATTTGCTTCCCTCGGCGTGGGAGGCTCGGCCGGGTATCTATTGCCGTTTGGGATGGGTTTCGCCCCAGCAGGCTTCGGTTCGGTTGGCGGAGACCTTTTAGTGACTGACGGCGCCTCCGGGACCATCTACGCCGTGAACTCGTCAGGCAACGCTTCGGTGTTTGCCAGCGTGGCAGTCCCTACCCTAAGTGGAGGTGCAATTGACGGACTGCGCCAGTTCGCTTTCGCTCCCGCCGGCTTCGGGACATATGGAGGCGATCTGTTTGTCTCGGTCTCCGGCAGCCAGTATGGCGGCGGAGTATCCGGCAGCGTGGATGTCCTGAACAGTTCCGGCGATCTGGTTGCGGTGCTGCTCCAAGGCGCGGTGGGGGCTCCTTTCGATCCACGAGGCCTGTATTTCTTGAGCAATAGCCAGCTACTGATTTCCGACACCGACCCCAGTATTCTCTCGGCGCCGCCGGGGGCTTTCACCGCCACGCCGGAGCCATCCACTGTGATTCCACTCGCACTTGGATTCGCGGGAATTTTGGCCGCAGCCCGCCGTGCGCGGAAGACACAACTCGCGGTTAAGGCGGAGTTATGAAGTTAAAGCGAACCATTCAGCTGGCCCTACTAGCGGCGGCATGCGGTACATTTGCCGGTCTGGCCAAGGCCGACACGTGTCCAGCTTTAGGTGGCGGTGGTCCAACTTGCTTTTATGGAACCGACGTCGTCTACCTGTATTACGGGACGCTGACGCTAGAATCCCCCACCGGCGCTGTCCTTTCAACTACGAACCTGGAAACGGCCGAAACCGGACTAGGAGACTTATTCAACTCTAACAGCCAGACTATGTCGTCCCCGGCCGGCCTTATCGCCCAGTTCCCCTCGCTGGTGCCCCAGATGCAGAGCGATCCGCAAACCACTTACGCGAATATTCCTTCGTGGGCGCTGAGCAACCTGGTCAATCTGGCGGACGCTGATGGCCTCGGATTTGTCCAGTCCGGCCCGTTCAATCAGCCTCCCGATCCGGCGGTGGTGTCATTCGATACGCAACTTGCCAACGTCGGCGGTCCATACGTCACGCTATCGGATACAGGCTTCGTGGCTCCCCTCACATCCGCGGCGTTCTGCACCTACATTGATGCGATCATCCCGGGCGCACCTTGCACGCCCCAGACCACCCCCTCCCCGGTCGGCGACGATTACGCATTTACTTATGAGCTGGGGCCCTATACCAGCAGCGGCGACACCTATAACAGCTTCGTGAATTTTCAGATCTTCGATCGCGACGTCACCGAGCAACTGGTAGCCACGACGCCCGAGCCGAAGATGGCTGTACCCCTGGGCATCGGATTGCTGATTGTTGGCCTGCTAGCGCGCCAGCGAACAAAACGTGCCACGCATTAGAATTAGCTCTAAAGAGCTAGTTCTTAACGGCCTACTGCGTTACACCCGGTAACTAATCGGTTGGTTTGAGCATCCTTACTAGCGACGGGACAGGGGTCCGCTGAAGCGCACCCCTCCCTCCGTGGAATCCTCTTCTGGTGTGGAATCCTGTTCAATGTTGCTGCTAGGATAAATTTGGCTCATGCCCTCTTCGACCAACACGTTAGTACGTAACCCCCGCATAATGAATCCCGGTAGTAATGGCGTCTTCATGACCTTTGGTGGGCCGCAGGTCCATGGGAACTCCGTTGAAGACGGCGGTTGGCAGGCGAAAGCGCCTGCCCCACTAGGCCAACGTGGGGCAGGCGCTTCCGCCTGCCAAACCTCCCTTCGGGTAGCGGCTCCGCTCCGCTACCGGTGGTCGGTTGGGAGCTGAGATGGAGGAAGCGAGTCCTAAAGCGCCAACCGGGCCCGACCGTCCCACGCCGGCCAACCATCCCAAACCCAAGCGTTCGTTGCTTAAGCGGGTGGTGGTATGGATAGTGATCCTGCTCATTTTCGCCGGGCTTTTTGTGCTGACTCTGCGGCAGAAGACCGCGCCTCAGGCAGCCGGCGGCGGACGGCGCTCGATGATGGGCGGCACCGTGACGGTGGTCCCCGTCACTGCCACCAAAGGCGATATCGGCGTTTACCAGGAGGCCATCGGCACGGTTACGCCGGTCTACACCAGTACGATCGTCAGCCAGATCACCGGGCAGATCGTCGCGGTCCATTACAAAGAAGGCCAACTGGTCCAAAAAGGCGATCCGCTGGTAGATATCGATCCCCGCCCTTATGAGGCCAATGTCAACCAGGCGCAAGGGACATTGGACAAAGACACCCAGGTGTTGGGTCAAGCGAAGATGGATCTGGAAAGATACCGCACCGCGTGGTCGAAAAACGCCATCGCCAAACAGATCCTGGACGACCAGGAGAAAACCGTATCTCAGGATGAAGGCACGGTCAAGGCGGATCAGGGCCAGCTGGATTTTGACAAGGTGCAGCTGGTCTATTGCCATATCACCGCGCCATTTACCGGCCGGGTGGGATTAAGGCTGGTGGACCCTGGCAACCTGGCGCAGGCGAACAACAGCAGCACGCCCCTGGTAGTGATCACGCAGGAACAGCCCATCACCGTGATTTTCACCGTGGCTGAAGACGCGCTGGGCGAGATTCAAGCGCAATATCGCCACGGTGCGTCGCTGCGCGTGGACGCTTATGATCGCTCGGCGCAGACCAAAATCGCTACCGGCAAGCTGCTGACGCTGGATAATCTGATCGATACCACTACGGGCACACTCAAGCTGCGCGCCATCTTCAACAACAACAATCGGGCGCTGTTTCCCAACCAGTTCGTGAATACTCGCCTGCTGGTGAAGACGCTCCGCAACATGACCTTAATTCCCACTTCTGCTATCCAGCATAACGGCGATACCGCGTTCGTCTACGTGCTGAAGGACAACGTCGCGCACGTAACCGATGTGAAGCCGGGCGTGGCGGATGGAACCGTAACCGCCGTGGAAGGCATTAATCCGGGAGACGTGGTGGCCAACAGCAGTTTTGAAAAGTTGCAGCCCAACTCGAAAGTTCAGATCTCCAAAAGCTCCCAGCAGGGCGCGCAGAGCGGAACTCAGCCCAACGGCACCACGAAACCTGGAAACAAGACCACCAAGAGCAAGGCCACGCCGTGAGCCCGTCGCGCCCATTCATCCTGCGGCCGGTTGCCACGTCGCTGCTGATGGCCGCGATTTTGCTGGTGGGCGTGGTGGCCTACACCCAGTTGCCGGTTTCCGCGTTGCCGGAGGTGGATTACCCGACCATTCAAGTGCTGACGTTCTATCCGGGCGCGTCCCCGGATGTGGTGGCCACGACGGTCACGGCGCCGCTGGAACGGCAGTTTGGCCAGATGCAGGGCCTCAGCCAGATGACCTCCACCAGCTCCGGGACAGTTTCGGTCATCGTGCTGCAGTTCAGCCTGAGCCTGAACATCGACGTAGCCGAGGAAGAAGTGCAGTCGGCCATCAATGCGTCGCAAAGCTTGCTGCCCAGCGTCCTGCCGGCGCCGCCAATCTATAGCAAGACCAATCCGGCGGATGTGCCCATTCTGACGCTGGCGATTACCTCCGATTCGATGCCGCTTTCGAGTGTGGAGGACCTGGTGGACACCCGCCTGGCGCCGAAACTGTCGCAGCTCAGTGGAGTGGGCCTGGTAAGCATCAGCGGAGGCCAGAAGCCGGCGGTTCGCATCCAGGCCAATCCCGCGTCGCTGGCTTCCTACGGCCTCACTTTGGAGCAGCTACGCACCGCGCTGATCCAGACCAGCGTGAATGCGGCCAAGGGCAACTTCGACGGTCCCCGGCAGGATTATCAGATTGACTCGAACGATCAGCTTCAAAAGAGCAGCGACTACAGCGATGTCGTGGTCGCCTATCGCAATGGCGCGCCGGTGATGTTGAAGAATGTCGCGAAGGTTGTGGATGGCGTGGAGAACAACAACCAAAAGGCGTGGATGAACGAAACGCCCGCGGTCATTTTGAACATACAGAGGCAGCCGGGCGCCAACACCATCAGCGTGGTGAAAAGCATCAAGGCCATCCTGCCGCAGCTGCAAGCTAACCTGCCTGCCGCCATCCGGGTGACGCAGATGACCGACTTGACCATCCCCATCAAGGCATCGGTGGAGGACGTGGAATTCGAGCTGGGGCTGACCGTGGTGTTGGTGGTGCTGGTGATCTTTCTGTTCCTGCGCAGCTTGCGCGCCACCATAATTCCCGCCGTGGCCGTTCCCATATCGCTGATAGGCACGCTGGGCGCCATGTACCTGCTGGGCTACAGCCTGGACAATCTGTCGATGATGGCGCTGACCATCGCCACCGGATTCGTGGTGGATGACGCCATTGTGATGATCGAAAATATTTCGCGTTTCCTCGAAGCGGGCGACGCGCCCATGGAGGCCGCGCTCAAGGGCGCCGAACAAATCGGCTTCACCATCATGTCGCTGACCATCTCCCTGGTGGCCGTGCTGATTCCGCTGCTGTTCATGGGCGACGTGGTGGGGCGGCTCTTCCGCGAATTCGCCGTCACGCTGGCGGTCACTATCGTCATTTCCGCGGTGGTCTCGCTCACCCTGACGCCGATGATGTCCGCACGGACGCTGCGCCACGATCCGGAAGAACAGCAGACGCGTTTCTATCGCGTTTCCGAGCACGCTTTTGAGCGCATGATCGCCTTCTATGGCCGGACGCTGAAATTCGTACTGCGTTTCCAGACCATCACGTTATTAGTCGCCGCAGGCACTCTGGCGTTGACCATATTCCTGTACATCATCATCCCCAAGGGGTTTTTTCCGGTGCAGGATACCGGCGTGATTCAAGGCATCTCACAGGCGCCGCAGACCATCTCGTTCGGGGCCATGGCGCAGGAGCATGAGGAGCTGACAAAAGTTATCCTGGCCGATCCGGCAGTCCAGAGCCTGACCTCGTTCATTGGGGCCGATGGAACCAACACCACCCTCAACAGCGGACGTTTCTCCATCAATCTGAAGGCGCTTTCCGACCGCGACCTGAGTGCGTCGGATGTCATCCGCCGGCTGCAAAGCAAACTGAAGGACGTCCAGGGAATCCAGCTGTTCATGCAGCCGGTGCAGAACATCACCGTGGACGACCGCGCCAGCCGTACCCAGTATCAATACACTTTGGAGGACCCCTCCTCGGACGAGCTGCAGCTATGGACCAACCGCTTCGTGGAGCAGCTGAAGAAGGTGAAGGACGTGGAGGATGTGGCCACCGATCAACAAACCAACGGCCTGGCCGTTTCTCTGATAATCGACCGCGTCACGGCCTCAAGGCTCGGAATCGCGCCTTCCACCGTGGACAACACACTCTACGACGCCTATGGACAGCGGCAGATCAACACCATGTATACGCAGCTGAACCAGTATCACGTGATTCTGGAGACGCTGCCCGATTTCCAGAAGGACCCGAGCAAGCTGTCCAGCCTGTACATTCAAGCCAATGCGTCGTCGGGAACATCGGGGCCCGGCGCGTCCACCAGCTTTTCGGGGTCGAGTTCCGCTTCCGCCGGATCAAACGCCGTCACCCAGTCCGCCGCGTACACGCCTTCTCCATCGGTGCTGACCGCACCCGCGAATGCATTGACCCCCACCACCAGCACGTCGAACTCGGCCACCAGTTCCGCGCCGGCCAACGCCATACCGCTGAGCACGTTCACGCATTACGCACGCGTCCATTCGCCTCTTTCCATAAATCACCAGGGTCAATTTCCCGCGGTAACGGTGTCATTCAACCTGGCTCCCGACGCGTCGCTGGGCGGGGCCATTTCTTCCATCGACAAGCTGCAAAAAGATATGAACATGCCGGCCAGTATGCAGGCATCGTTCCAAGGCACGGCCGCGGCGTTCAAGAATTCGCTGTCCAATGAGGCGCTGCTCATTCTGGCCGCGCTGGTTACCGTCTACATCGTGCTGGGCGTACTGTATGAGAGCTTCATTCACCCGGTTACTATTCTTTCCACGCTGCCTTCGGCCGGCGTGGGCGCGCTGCTGGCGCTGATGCTATTCAAGCAGGATCTGAGCGTGGTGGCCATCATCGGCATTATTTTGCTGATCGGCATCGTGAAAAAGAACGGCATCATGATTGTGGATTTCGCCCTGGAATCGGAGCGCAATGAAGGCAAAAGCTCCACCGACGCGGTTTATGAAGCCAGCCTGCTGCGGTTCCGGCCCATCATGATGACCACCATGGCCGCGCTGTTGGGCGGCATTCCACTGGCGGTGGGAAGCGGCATCGGCTCCGAACTCAGGCGTCCCCTGGGCATCTGCATGGTCGGCGGCCTGCTGTTGAGCCAGGCGCTGACGCTATACACTACGCCGGTGATCTATATCTTCTTCGACCGGTTTGCGCAGCGCTTCAAGCGCCGGCCGGATCGAGCGCAAACAGGTCCTCAAGAAGCCCAGCCGTCATGAACCCGTCGCGCATTTTTATCGAGCGGCCGGTGGCCACCACGCTGTTAACCGCCGCGGTTGCCATGGCCGGCGCCATCGCGTTTACGGTGCTGCCGGTTTCTCCGCTGCCCCAGGTGGATTACCCGACCATTTCCATAGGCGCCTCGCTGCCGGGCGCCAGCGCCGACATCATGGCCGCCTCGGTGGCCACGCCGCTGGAGCGGCAATTGGGCCATATCGCCGGGGTCTCGGAGATGACCTCCACCAGTTCGCTCGGCACCACCGGCATCACCATTCAATTCGACTTGAGCCGCGATATCAACGGCGCGGCGCGCGACGTGGAATCCGCCATCAACGCGGCGCGCACGTACCTGCCCGCCAACCTGCCGGGCAATCCCTCCTATCGCAAGGTGAACCCGGCCGACTCGCCCATCATGGTGATCGGACTCACCTCCGAGATCTACGATCGCGGCAAGCTCTACGACGAAGCGTCCACCATTCTCCAGCAGAAACTCTCGCAGATCCAGGGCGTGGGCCAGGTCACCACCGGCGGCGGCGCGCTGCCTTCGGTTCGCGTGGACGTATTTCCCACCCAGCTCAATCAATACGGGATCTCGATGGGCGCCGTGCAGTCGATATTAAGCCTGCAAAACTCGCATCAGGCGCGCGGCCAGCTTTCCGACGGCATCGTGACCTCGGACATCATTACCAACGATCAAATCCGCTACGCCGAAGATTACAAGCCGCTCATCGTCGGATACAGCAAAGGCGCCGCGATACGGCTCGCGGATATCGCCAACGTCACCGATTCCGTGCAGAATGTCCGTTCGGCCGGCTATCTCAACGGCAAACCAGCCATTCCCGTGATCGTCTTTCGCCAGCCGGGCGCCAACATTATCCAGACGGTGGAACAGATTCGCCGCGAGATGCCCTCCATTAAAGCTTCCATCCCCACGGGAATCGACATCACCATCGTTCTGGATCGCACCACTACCATCCGCGCCTCGGTGCGAGACGTGGAACGTACCCTCGTCATCTCCATCTGCCTGGTGGTGGGAGTGGTGTTTCTGTTCCTGCGCAGCCCCCGCGGCACGCTGATCCCCACTGTCGCCGTTCCGGTTTCGCTCATCGGCACGTTCACGGTGATGTACCTGGCGGATTTCAGCATCGACAATCTATCATTAATGGCGCTCACAATATCCAGCGGTTTCGTGGTGGACGACGCCATTGTGGTGATGGAGAACATCACGCGGCACATCGAGTCCGGGATGGACCCCTACGCGGCCGCTCTCAAAGGCGCCAGCGAGATCGGCTTCACGGTGTTCTCCATCAGCGTGTCTCTGATCGCGGTTTTCATTCCCATTCTGTTAATGGGCGGCATTGTGGGACGCCTGTTCCGCGAATTCGCCATCGTACTTTCTACAGCCATCGCCGTTTCCATGGTGGTCTCGCTCACCACTACGCCGGCCATGTGCGCGCATTTGCTGAAGGCGCACTCCGAGGATCACGGTTCCCTCTATAAGGCGAGCGACCGGTTCTTCGATTGGATACTTTCCGTCTACCGCCGAACACTGCTGTGGGTGCTGGACAATTCGGGACTTACTCTGATTGTCCTGATCCTGGTGGTGGCGCTCAATGTCGCGGTCTTCGTCAAAATCCCGAAAGGCTTCTTCCCCCAGCAGGACACCGGAGTCATCTTCGGCGGTCTGCAAGGACCGCAGGACGCCTCATTTCCGTTGATGAACGATTCAGTGCATCGGATCGTGTCGGTTATCAAAAGCGACCCCGGCGTAGACAACGTGGTGGCCTTCACCGGCGGCCAGGGCAGCAGCAACGGCGGCTTCATTTTCATGTCATTGAAGCCGCTGAATGTACGCAAAGTCAGCGCCATGCAGATCCTGGCGCGGCTACGGCCCAAAATGCTGGCCATGCCGGTGGCGTCCGTCTTCCTGCAGCCCGGCCAGGACCTGCGCATCGGCGGACGGCAGAGCAATGCACTGTACCAATACACCATCCAATCGGACACCGCGGAAGATTTGGCTCACTGGGGGCCCATTCTGTTGCGCGAGATGAAAAAGCTGCCGGGCTTCCAGGACGTGAATTCCGACCAGCAGAACGGCGGCCTGGATCAATATCTGACCTATGACCGCAACACCGCCGCTCGCCTGGGTATCACCGCGCAAGGCCTGGATTCCACTCTCTACAGCGCTTTCGGCCAATCTGAAGTTTCGATCATCTACACCCAGCTGAACCAGTATTATGTGGTGCTGGAAGTGGCGCCGCAGTACTGGCAAACCCCCGATGGTCTCAAATACATTTACGCCAGCTCGACCAACGCGGGAAACGTACCGCTGAGTTCAGTAGCCACCGCGCAGTCGCACAACATTCCACTATCGGTCAACCATACCGGCCTGTTTCCATCCGTCACCGTGTCCTTCAATCTTATCGGGGGCATGGCCCTCAGCGACGCCACCCAAGAAGTGGCCCAAATGCAGGAGAAGCTGAACATGCCGCAGACCATCCGCGGCTTTTTCGCCGGCACCGCGCAAGCGTACCAAACCTCATTGGCGAGCGAGCCGATCCTGATTGCCACCGCTTTGCTGGCGGTTTACATCGTGCTGGGCATTCTTTATGAAAGCCTGATGCATCCGCTGACCATCATCTCCACGCTGCCCTCCGCCAGCGTGGGAGCCATGCTGGCGCTGATGCTGTTCAAGATCGATCTGAACGTGATTTCCATTATCGGCATCGTGCTGTTGATCGGCATCGTGAAAAAGAACGCCATCATGATGATCGATTTCGCCCTGGTGGCCGAACGCACCGAGGGTAAGAGCACGCAGGATGCCATTTTCGAGGCCTGCATGCTGCGCTTCCGCCCCATTTTGATGACCACCGTCGCGGCGCTCTTTGGCGCCTTGCCGCTGGCTTTCGGCACCGGCATCGGCTCCGAATTGCGGCGGCCTTTAGGCATCACCATTGTCGGCGGCCTGATCATGAGCCAATTGCTCACTCTCTACACCACGCCGGTGGTTTACCTGTTCCTGGACCGGCTGCGACTTCGCTTCGGCGGCGCGGAGCGCAACCCAGTATCGCGCGCCGGCGGAAGCGTTCCGGAGGAAGCTGTATGAGATTAATGAAACCGTGGGGCAGGCGCTTCCGCCTGCCAACTCTGGCGATAGCAGCGCTTTTGAGCCTGCTCGCCGGATGCACAGTGGGCCCAAAATATCACCCGCCCGATATCGCTAAAACCGCGCCACCGGCTTACAAAGAGGTGAACCCGCCGCCGAAGCCCGCCGAACCTCCGGCCGAAACATCGGATCCCACCCTGGGCGGCCTGGGTGACTGGAAGGTTGCCAAGCCAGGGGACACTCTGCCGCGCGGCAAATGGTGGGAGATCTATAAAGATCCGGAATTGAACGCGCTGGAAGAGCAGCTTAACATCAATAACCAGAACATCAAGCAGTACTTCGAGAACTTCATGGCCGCTCGCGCTTTGATCCGCGAAGCACGCAGCCAGTTGTTTCCTACCGCGACAGTTGGTTTTGATTATTCGCGCTCGCGCGGCTCCGCCAACCTTGGCAACAACGTTGGAGCTACCGGAAGCACCTCCGGAAGAGGCAGCACTGGATTGATCGAGCTGCCCTTCGACGCTTCCTGGACGCCCGACCTGTGGGGCAGAGTTCGCAATACGATTCGCGAGGCGCAGTATTCGGCACAAGTCAGCGCCGCCGATCTCCAAAATGAGCGCTTGACTGAACAGGCCAGCCTGGCAACTTTCTTCTTTGAGTTGCGCGGGCAGGATGCACTGCAGCAGATCCTCGACTCCACGGTTGCCGCGGACCAGAAGGCTCTGGAGTTGACCCGTTCCCAATATCAGCTAGGACTCACCAACCAGATCTCCGTGGTACAGGCGGAAAATACGCTCCAAACCGTGCAGGCGCAGGCCACCAACCTGGGCGTCGCGCGCGCGCAGTATGAGCATGCCATCGCCCTGCTGGTGGGCAAGGCCGCCTCGGAATTCACACTCCCCGTCAAGCCCGTGCTGGCCACGCCGCCGCCCATTCCGATCGGTGTGCCTTCACAACTTCTGGAACGCCGTCCAGATATCGCGGCCGCGGAACGCACCATGGCCGCGGCCAATGCGCAGATCGGCGTGGCCTACGCGGCCTATTATCCTAACTTGACCCTCTCGGCCGCGGCTGGCTTCGAGACCTCCGTCTGGAAGAAGCTTTTTGACTGGCCCAGCCGGTACTGGTCCGTCGGCCCGTCGGTTTCAGAAACCGTGTTCGACGGCGGCCTCCGCCGCGCCACGGTGAACCAGTACGTCGCCATGTACAATGCCGATCTGGCATCCTACCGGCAAACCGTACTGTCCGGCTTCCAGCAGGTGGAGGATTCTCTGGCGGCCGTTCGCATCCTGACCCAGCAGGTGCAGCAGCAATATCAGGCAGTGCAATCCGCCAAAGTCGCGCTCGATCTGGAGGCCAAGCGCTATGAATCCGGCCTGGATCCTTATATCGACGTGGTGCTGCAACAGAACACGTTGCTCAGCGCGCAACAGGCCCTGGCGTCGGTGGAGATCCAGCGCATGACGTACTCGGTCTCGCTGGTGGAGGCGCTCGGCGGCGGCTGGGACACCACGGAACTGCCCACTCCACGGCAGGCTACTGAGAAGCCGGCCAAGGCGGAGACGGCCATACAGCAGTAGACGGAAGCATCAACTGCACCGACTCCCATTGGGTCTTGTGCCGCTGCAGCCACCAGCAGGGAGGGTTCCAGGTGGAGGCCGCGTACTGCGGGAAAAGCGTTTGGGAGCAAGTAGCGTCTGCGGAACCCAGATAATCGTACTCCAGTTTATTGCCCTTGAGCGGCGTCTTGAGGAACTGTTGGACGGTGACGGTGCCCATGGCAGTGCCGCGCGAGAGGCGCAATCCGAACACGATCCAATCGATGGCGTAGGCCAGCGCCAGGCCGATGAGGAGATACAGCGCCGCGCGGCCGGCCACTCTCATCAATCGCATTGTCGAGTTCCTCCAGGGCTTTGAGAAGCTGTGAAAAAATCGGTTCGCAGGCGAAAGCGCCTGCGCCACTTAATCGTAAATCCTTGTGCGTCCAACGTGGGGCAGACGCTTCCGTCTGCCAACCCCGCGTACTTCCGATTTTTTCACAGCTTCTCACTCTGAGGGAGCCGGTGATCTGAAGCCTCCTTTCAGACCATAGCACGGCGTGTAATCGCTCCATGCGGCTCCAGGCGTAGCTCACAACACGCGCAAAATGTTTACGTCCACCCGCGGTATCGATGCGCTGTTTGATACGGGAGCGTGCCAGGCGGATGCGGCTGTACAACCGCGTGATCGGCTTATCGCCTGGAAATCAACGCGGTGGAAAATAGGGAATTGAGTATCCTGTCACCGTATTTCTATTTGGTTTGGAGGGCTTCGAGTTCCGGGCGGAGCGTGGCTAAGGCATGTTCCAAGCGGTGCAAACCGTCCTGGGCCTCGGCCAGGTCGCCGGTGCGGCCTTGTTTTTCGAGCGCCAGGGCCGCGTCAAAAGCTTCCTGAGCGCCGAATGTGGAAACCGACCCCTTGAGGCTGTGCGCGTGCCGTTCCAGACTGGATTGATCGCCGCGAGCGACGGCATCGCGGATCATATCGAGCGACTGCGGATAATCGTCCAAAAACAACCCAATTACTTCACGCAATAGCTCGACGTCGCCTCCGACACGGCTCAGCGCGACGGATTCGTCCAAGCGATGGAGTTGTTCTTCCACCGAGAACGGTTTGGATTCGGAATTCATTGAAACGCCTCCTGTCCTAATCCCGGTAGGCGAACCGGGTGATCCTGCGCGATTTCCAGCGCAACGGTAAAGTGAAATGCACTGCCTTGGCCAAGCTCGCTCTCTAACCAGATCTGTCCGCCCATCAGTTCCACCAGGCCCGAGGCGATGGATAATCCCAACCCCGTTCCACCATATTTACGGGTGGCGGACCCATCAACTTGCGTAAACGGCTCGAAAATTTGTTTGTGCCTGGCGCCGGCGATTCCGATGCCGGTGTCAGAAACGGTGAAGTGGAACTTCATTCCCGGCGATTCGGCCGGCTCGCCGCGCACTGTTATTTCCACTCTGCCGGCGGGCGTGAATTTAACCGCATTGGAGGCCAGGTTGGTCAGAATCTGGCGCAGGCGCTGGGCATCGCCAAACAAACGATCGGGCAGGTCCGGCTGGATGGAATACCGGAAATCCAGGCCTTTCCTGGACGCGCGCACGGCCATGGGACTGAGCACTTCCGCGAGAACCTGACGCAGGGGGAATTCCGCCGGACAAAGCACCATTTTGCCGGCTTCGTATTTGGAGTAGTCCAGAACGCCGGTGACCATTTCCAGAAGCGACTCCGCCGAGCACTTCACCAGCTCCAGATACTCCCGCGTATCGCAGCTGAGCTCGGTCTGCAGGGCCAAACCGGTCATGCCCAGTATGCCGTTCAAGGGAGTGCGGATTTCATGGCTCATGTTGGCCAGGAATTCGTTCTTGGCCGCGCTCAGCATCTCGGCCCGCTCCACCATCCGTTTTCTCTGGGTTACGTCATGGCAGACAGCCAGCACCTGGGCCGGCTGGCGCGGGATCTGGACCACGGTCAAAGAGATTTCAAAAGTACCCGAATGTCCGTCGGCGAACTGGAATTCTCTAACGCAGGGTTCCAGGCCGCCCGAAGCAAAACTTTCCTCATACCAGCGGCGCACCGCGGGCTGGTCTTCGGGAAGAAACAGGGCCGCGATGTTCACGCCGGTAAGGTTCGAAGCCGGGATGCCCACCATGCGGGTGAAGGCGTGGTTCACTCTTAGAAGAGTGCCGCTCTGGTCGCCCAGGCACATGGGCTCACGGGAGGCTTCCCAGGTGGAGCGGAACTGGATTTCCGATTTCAGCAGATCCTGCTGCGCGCGGTACCGCTCGGTAATATCGATGCCCGTGCCGATCACATTGCAGACTTGGCCGTTATCAGAAAGCAGCACTGTTGTCGAGAAGGAGATGCGGCGGCGCTCACCGGATTTGGTAATCCAGTCGTTCTCGAAGAACAACGGCGCACGCGTGGAAAGCAGGGTTTGAAAGCGTACCTGGCTGGCGACGTGCCGTTCGCGGTCGACGAACGCGTCCCACAGGGCCTTTCCTTTAAGTTCACTGCTCGAATATCCGGTCACTTGTTCGCAGGCCCGGTTGCATTCGACGATGCGCGCGTCGGTGTCCAGCACTACCACCAGGGCGCCCGAAGCCTGCAGCACGGCGGAGATGAAATCGCGCTCTCTGGAAAGCTCCGCTTGAAACCGGTCATAGGCATTGCTGTCATGCACGCATCCGAGCAGCACTTTGCCGTGCGGCGCAACTTCCAAACATTCTTTGGTGACGACGTACCGATACTCGCGGCCTTCGATATGCACCGTTCGTTCGGAGACCGCGCGCTCACCCTGAAACACCCGCGCGTCTTCCAAATCCATCTCTTCGGCTTCCGTGGGAGAAGTCAGGTCACAGTTCCGCTTGCCGGCAAAATATTCCTTGGGCTTGCCGGCCTGGCTGGCCAGGGTGCTGTTCACAAAAATGAAACGGCCGCTTTCCGCTTTGAGGAAAGCCGGAATGGGAAGCGCTTCGAGCGTGGATTCCACCGTAGACAGATCACCCATAGTGGGCGCTCCAGGGCCCTATCTCGTGCATCTCTCATTCATCGGCAGTATCCGGACGGATTATTATGAGTAAGCCAATGCCATCTCTTACCGTCGAGCAGCACACTTTCCAGGCGCGGCTGGAATGTCGTTACCTACTTCACATTCCGGAGACCGTGGATCGCAACTCGTTGCTTGTTATCACTTTGCACGGATATAGCTCAAATCCCGAAGCCATGCTACGGCTGACCGCCGGCCTGGTTGGCGAGGGTCACGTCATTGCGTCGCTCGAAGCGCCCAATCAGCATTACGTGTCGGATGGCTTGCCTAACCGCCAATCTGTTCCCGGCTACAACTGGGGCATCAGCACGCACTGGGAAGCGGCGGTGCGGCTGCATCATGACATGCTGCTACAAACGCTAGGGGCTCTCCGGGAGCGATTCAAAATGAGCCCGGACCGTTCGCTTCTGGTGGGGTTCTCGCAGCCGGTGGGGCTGAACTACCGTTTTGCCGGCACCCATCCGGGCGAAGTGGCGGGGATCATCGGGCTATGCGGCGGAGTGCCGCGCGATTGGGAGGAGGGCAAGTACCGGCCGGTTCAAGCAGCGGTGCTGCACATCTCGCGCGATCAAGATGAGTATTATCCGGTTGAGGTGGTGAAGAAGTTTCCAGAGAGACTGCGGGTGCATGCCGCGGATGTTGAGTTTCATTTGCTGGAGGGTCCGCATCGGTTTCCGTCGAAGGCTGGGATTGTAGTCCGTCCCTGGATGGAACGGATTTTTGGCCGCGAATGAACGCGAATGAACGCAAATGCTAAATTCTTATTCGCGTTTATTCGCGTTCATTCGCGGCTGGATCTTCTTTGGCCGGCTCTGCTTCCGGGGCTTCTTTGCGGGCGTGCTCGAACAGGAAGTTCAGGGTTTTTTCGCCGCGGATGCGGTAGGCGATGCGGCCCAGCAGGCCGTCTTTATCCAGCTTTTTGCGCATGGCCGCTACCGGCTCGCGCTCCTGCTTGGCGATGCGCTGGACTTCGTGATCCACTTCTTCGTTGGTGGCGTGGATGGTTTCGCGCTCAGCAACTTTGTCGATCAGCAGCGAGCCTTTCACATCGTGGAGTGCTTTGGGACGCTGCGATTCTTTGAGCTTGCCCCAATCGATTTTGAGCTTGGCGGGGTCGACGCCGCGGTCCGCCAGATCTTTGAACTGGTTCGATAGTTGAGCTTCGATCTGGCGTTCGATGTATGTTTCCGGCACCGGGAAATCGTGGGCCTCAATCAGTTTGTCCAGCAGCTCATCCTTGGCTTTCTGTTGAGCGGTATATTCCCGCTCGTGGAAAATCGCTTTCCGGATGGTCTCGCGCAAGTCGGCTAGAGTGGGGTAATCCCCCAGGTCCTGAGCAAATTCGTCGTTGAGTTCCGGCAGCTCTTTGGTGCGGATCACTTTCAGCTTCATGCGGAACTTCACGGCCTTTCCGGCCAATCGCTCCTGCCCATAATCTTCCGGATAGGTAACTTCGAATTCTTTTTCTTCTTCCGGCGACATACCGCGCAAGCCTTCGGAAAAACCTGACAGCGTGTCCGCGTCACCCACGTGAAGCACCATTTCGTCCTGATGGATGGGCTCAGCGACGCCCGAAATGCTATCCAGCGAAACAACGGCGTAATCGCCGTCGGCGGCCGGCCTCGGTTCCACGTTCACGAACTGGGCCTTCTGTTCGCGGATTTCGTCCAGGCGTTTGTCCACGTCGGCTTCGGTGACTTCGGGCTCCGCGTAGTGAACGGTAACGCCGCGATATTCGCCCAGCTCGATATTGGGCGCAACCTCGAATTCAGCTTTGAACTTAAGCGGCTCGCCTTCCTTGAAGTTCACATCTTTGACGCTGGGCCGGCCCACCACTTGCAGTTCTTCTTCCTTCACTCGCTTGTCGAAATATTTAGGAAGCAGGTTCTCGATCACGTCTTCCCGAACCTGGTGGGCGAACTTGGAGCGGATCAGGCTGGCGGGGGCTTTGCCGGGACGGAACCCGGGCAATCTTACCTTCTGCTGGATATTGGCGACTACGCGTTCGGTCTCGCGGGAGATTTCGTCAACAGGAACGGTTATCTCGATTTCGTGCTTGCAGCCTTCAACGAGCATAGTAGGTAGGTTGTCAGGGTGGAGACCCTAGTCCCCAGCCCCTAACCCCTATCTTAAGTCCCTTCGCTCCAGCTTGCCAGGTAGTGCTCCTGTTCAGGCGTGAGGCGATCGATCTTTACACCCATGGCTTCCAGCTTCATGCGGGCAACTTGTTTGTCCAGATCTTCAGGAACGGCATAGACGCGCTTTTCCAGGCTGGCATGGTTCTTGACCATGTATTCAGCGGAAAGCGCCTGATTGGCGAAGCTCATATCCATCACCGAAGCCGGATGTCCTTCGGCGGCGGCCAGGTTGATGAGGCGGCCTTCCCCGAGCACGTAGACCTTGCGGCCATCGCGCATGGCGAACTCTTCCACGAATTCGCGCGCCGGACGGCGGGAGGAAGCCATACTGGCCAGAACTTCCAAATCAATTTCGACATTGAAGTGGCCGGAGTTACAAACGATAGCTCCGTTCTTCATTTTTTCAAAATGATCGCGGGTGATGACGCCCTTGTTGCCGGTGAGTGTGACGAAAAGGTCGCCGATGACAGCGGCTTCGGCCATGGACATTACCCGGAAGCCGTCCATGATGGCTTCAATGGCCTTGGTGGGGTCGATTTCGGTGACGATGACGTTGGCGCCCAAGCCGCGGGCGCGCATGGCGACGCCGCGTCCGCACCAACCGTAGCCGGCGACCACCAGGGTCATCCCGGCCAGCAACATATTAGTCGCCCGGATGATGCCGTCAATGGTGCTTTGGCCGGTTCCGTAGCGGTTATCGAATAAGTGCTTGGTGAGAGCATCGTTGATGGCGACGATGGGATACTTCAGCACTTTCTCCTTGGCCATGGCCTGGAGCCGAATCACGCCGGTGGTGGTTTCTTCTGTCCCACCGATGACGTTGGCCAGCAGTTCCTGGCGCTTGGTGTGCAGAATGGTGACCAGATCCGCGCCGTCATCCATGGTGATCTGCGGCTTGTGATCGAGCGCGGCCATGATGTGGGAGTAATAGACGTCGTTGTTTTCTCCCTTGATGGCGTAGACGGGAATGTTGTAATCACGAACCAGGCTGGACGCTACGTCGTCCTGCGTGGATAGGGGATTGGACGCGCACAGCACGATGTCGGCGCCGCCATCGCGGAGAGCGATCATCAGGTTGGCCGTCTCGGTGGTGACATGCAGGCAAGCCGCCACGCGGATATTCCGCAACGGCTGCGTTTTGATGAACTGTTTGCGGATGGTCTGCAGAACAGGCATGGATTGGAAAGCCCATTCAATGCGGCGCTTCCCGACATCGGCGAGCGCGAGATCTTTTACATCACAAGCTACTGTTTGAGTGGCGTTGGTTGGCATGCATTCCTCGTTTTTTGAAAGTTTATTATTGCGCTGCGGCCGCGACGCGGCTGCCTTCCCGAAGCGCTTCGGCTTTGTCGGTGGCTTCCCAGGTAAAGCTGGCTTCGGTACGGCCGAAGTGGCCGAACGCAGCAGTCTTGCGGTAGATCGGCTGCCGAAGCTTGAGATGATCGATCATGCCCTTGGGAGTGAGCGGGAACAACTCGCGAATCAGCTCCACCAGGCGCTCTTCCTCTAATTGCCCGGTGCCGAACGTGTTCACCATCACGGATACCGGTTCGGCTACGCCAATGGCGTAGGCCAACTGAACCTCGCAACGCGTGGCCAACCCAGCCGCCACCAGGTTCTTGGCAACGTAGCGCGCCATGTAGCAGGCCGAACGGTCAACTTTGGTGGGGTCTTTGCCCGAAAACGCCCCGCCGCCGTGCCGGCCCATGCCGCCGTAGGTATCGACGATGATCTTGCGGCCGGTGAGACCGGTGTCGCCGTGCGGTCCGCCGATCACGAAGCGGCCAGTGGGATTGATGTGATATTTGGTGGATGAATCCACCATGTGGGAGGGGACAACGGGATCGATGATGTGCTTCTTCACCTGATGACGGAGGTCTTCGGTAGAGATCTTGTCGTCGTGCTGCGTTGAGACCACCACGGCTTCGACACGCTTGGGTTTGCCATCGACGTATTCGATGCTGACCTGGCTTTTTCCATCGGGACGCAGAAAATCGAGCCTTCCCGCGCGCCGGACCTCGCTCAGTTGCCGCACCAGCTTATGGGCCAGCATGATGGGCATGGGCATCAGTTCCTTGGTTTCATCGCAGGCATAGCCGAACATCAGGCCCTGATCGCCGGCGCCGCCGGTATCCACCCCCATGGCGATGTCGGGCGATTGGCTCTGAATAGAGTTCAGGATGCCGCAGGTCTTGCTGTCGAAGCCGAAGGCCGCATCGGTATAGCCGATGTCGTGAATCACGCTGCGGGCCAGTCGCGGGACGTCGACGTAGGTATTGGTGGTGATTTCGCCCGAAACCACGCAGATTCCGGTGGTGACCAGCACCTCACAAGCTACGCGGCCGGTAGGATCGTCTTTTAGAACCGCGTCAAGCACGGAATCCGAAATCTGGTCCGCAACCTTGTCGGGATGTCCTTCGGTAACTGACTCGGACGTAAAAATGTGCCGCATTTTTTCTGCCACTGATGTTCCTCCTGGATTCACGAATTTCCGGCGGGCGATTGAAAAGATCAGTGTAACGCGACAGGCGTGTCCGGGTCAATGAAACGAAAGACCTAGGACTATGCAGAGTATGGCTGGTAGGCCGTGTTTGAGCACACTGCGGGGCCGGGTCGCGCCGTCCTCCGCAACTGGACATCCCCCGGCTGGCGTATCATCGCTCTATGCACGCCAACGCCGCGCTCCTCCTGCTCCCAGCCCTCATTGGGTTTGCTGGCTCTCTTCTGGCTCAGTTCGACGCCGGCAAATTCACGGCCGGCCTGCGCGCAGACTATGGTCCTCCGCTGGCGAGGGAAGTTTTCTTAGTGCCAGCCGGTGAAATGGTGGTCGACTACGCCGCAAATGGTCACGTATGCAGAATTAAGCTTCCTGCCATAGGACCAGAAGAAGGGAGCAACGTGAGCAGTGCCAAAGGCATAGACGATTTTCTCCTGAAATTGCTGCCATTGAGCATGCGTGGTAAAGGACTCGGGAAAATGGCAGAGGGGATGAGTCTGCAGAGCGTGCTTATCGCCCAGTACGAGAACGCCACGGTGTCCGAATCGTTCGAGGGCCAGCGACGAACTGGAGTGACGGTGACGTTCACGAAAGAAAAGTGCCAGGATCGCCATATTCCGTAGTCCGCCGTTAGTGAAATGGACGCATCTCCAACCACGGCGACCGTTCTCGCGGTGGTAAACAGCCACCAATTACTGCGTCATCGCTTCTCCTCCACTTTATAGTCGAACGGCCGGACCGGAATCCGGCAAATCGTTCAAAGAAAATTTTCCAGCCGCCGCTGCGTGGAAGGAGCGCGGAGGGGTGGTACGCCATTGCGGATCAGGTTTTATTAGACGAGATTCTATTAGTGGTCGCGATCGGTTACCAGGTCGGTTAGCGCCGCCAGGGCGCGCTGGTAGGGAGAATCCGGAAACTCAGCCACGATGGCGCGGGCTTTGTCCGTGAAGGCTTGGGCGCGTTCGCGGACGCGCTCGAATCCACGGTGGCTTTCGATCATGCGCAGGATTTCTTTGAACGGAACGCGATCATAATTGCCGTCCTTGAGAACACTTTCCACTAGCTCTTGTTGCTGGGGCTCGGCGTCTTCGAGGGCGTAGATCAGCGGCAGCGTGACCTTACCCTCGCGCAGATCGCTGCCGACCGGCTTTCCCAGCACCTTTTCATTGGAAGTGAAATCCAGGACGTCGTCCACCAGTTGGAAGGCAATGCCGAGGTTCCAGGAAAATTCCCCCAGGCGGGCTTCGGTGGATTCGCCGGCGCCGCCCATCAGGGCGCCCAACCGCGCGCAGGCCGAGAAAAGGCTGGCGGTTTTGCGGTCGACGAGTTCCATGTAATCGGCTTCCGAAATATGGATCTTGCCGATGCATTCCAGCTGCAGCAGTTCGCCCTCCACCATCATTTGAGTGAGCGCGATCAGCAGATCAAGCACGTGGAAATTCCGCTCGCGGAGGGCGATTTGAAAGGCCTGCATGTACAGCCAATCGCCCGCCAGCACGCAGGTGTGATTGCCCCAGATGGTATTCGATGACGGCCTGCCGCGGCGTGTTTTCGCCGTATCGATGACATCGTCGTGCACCAGCGTCGCGGTGTGGATCATTTCCACCACCGCCGCCATGCGGATGGATCCGTCGGAGACGGCGCCTACCAGTCTCGAGGCCAACAGCACCAGCATGGGACGCAGGCGTTTTCCGCCGCCATCTTGCAGGTATCGGTTGATGGTACTAACAGCGTCGACGCTCGACACCGATTCCAGGCTGATCTCGCGCTCCACGCGCTCCAGATCGTCTTTGACCAGATCCAGCATTTCGCGAGCGGTGAGGGCGTGCCCGATTCTGCTGGTCAGTCCCATGGGAATTTACTAAGTTTAGCAGTTTGCTTCTGGCACGCGTGCGCACGGGCTGCAGAACCGCGACCGTGAGGGAGCCGGTTTGCCTAGCGCGAATAAATGCACCGGGTCCGCTGAAGACGTCGGTTGGCAGGCGGAAGCGAAGCGCCTGCCCCACTCGGGCCAACGTGGGGCAGGCGCTTTCGCCTGCCAACCGATTTTCCCACAGCGTCTTCATCACCTTTGGTGGGCCGCAGGCCCATGGAAACTCCGTTGAAGATGCCTCGTGGCGCACGCACTCCTGCGTGCCGCGTTCACACTCATGTGAACGCCGAGGACTCGGTGGCGAGGGGTGTTCGCACGAGTGCGAACACGGCACGCATGAGTGCGCGCGCCACAGGCGATCCATCGGGTTAATAAGTTGGACCGGCGTCTTCCACGGAGCCGGTTGGTCTGGCGCGAAATTAGAATGAACTGGCGCCCTTACGGTCGCGGTTCGGAATGAGCGCTCGTTAGGAGTTGGTGGAAGTTCTCGGTTGTGCTGCGCGACACTTCTTCGAGAGAGCACCCACGCAGATCGGCTAGTTTTTGCGCGGTGTGGACCATCAGAGCCGGTTCGTTGCGCTTGCCGCGTTTGGGAACTGGTGCTAAATAGGGAGCATCGGTTTCCAGCAGGATTCGATCTGAGGGCGCCACTTTTGCTGATTCCTGCACCTGCGTGGCTTTCGGAAATGTGAGAATGCCGCCGAAGCTGAGGTAGAAGCCTAGCTCCAGCGCGCGCTTCGCTTCCTCGGGGCCACCGGAAAAACAATGCATGATGCCCGGCATTCCGTGGGGCTTCCAATATTTTTCGAGCAGAGCGACCGTATCGTCCCAGGCCTCGCGCGTATGGATGACGATGGGCTTGCGCGCGGACGCGGCGATCAACATTTGTTCGATGAATGCAGGTTTCTGGGCCTCGCGCGGCGCGAAATCGTAATGGTAATCCAGGCCGATCTCGCCGACGGCTACGACTTTGGGATGGGCCAGCAGATCCGCGAGGCGGCGGTAATCTCCAGGACCGGCTTTGGCGGCATCGTGCGGGTGAATGCCGACGGTGGAGAAAAATGCCGCATACTTATCCGCCAGGCGGATGCCGGCTTCAAGATCGGGCGGCCCGTTGCCGGTGCCGATGGCAACCATGTGTTCCACGCCCGCGGCGAGCGCGCGCTCGATCACTTCATCGCGATCGGAATCAAACTCCTTACTGTCCAGGTGACAGTGGGAGTCAATCATGCGAGTTCGCTGGTTGGCAGGCGGAAGCGCCTGCCCCACATGGGCGTGCAAGAGTTTACTTTTTCGTGGGGCAGGCGCTTCCGCCTGCCAACCGCGTTTCCAATGGAGTCAATCAGGCTCACTTCAATCTGGCTCCGATGGGAATATCTTCCAGGAATCCAGCCAGCACCGGCTTGCCGCCTTCCACCGATGCGGCGACAATCATTCCGTTCGATTCAATGCCGCGGAGCTTGCGAGGCTGAAGATTGGCGACAATGACAACTTTGCGGCCGATCAACTGTTCGGGCGTGTATGCCTCGGCAATGCCGGCGACCAAAGTGCGAGGCGTGGGCTCGGCGATGTCCACTTTTAAATGAAGCAGCTTGTCGGCGCCCTTCACGCGTTCGGCCGAAAGCACCAGGCCGACGCGCATTTCCACTTTCGCGAAGTCGTCGATGGAGATTTTGGAGTCCGTGGATGCCGTGGGTGTGGGCGTTGCGGCCGCGGGTGTGGTGGCGAACAGCGCGGTTTGGCGCGATTTCTCGGCCGCTTCGAGTTCCTGCATCTTGGCGATTGCCGGCGCGGCATCCAATCTCGGAAAAACACCGGCAATCTTACCGACTTTTTGCCCTCGCGGAAGCTTGCCCCAGTGCAACTCCGCCACCTGAATTTTGTCGATGGGCTGAGACATGCCCAGCTGCTCCCATATATTTTGAGCCGACGCGGGCATTACCGGGTAAATCCAACCGCAGATGATGCGCAGCGCTTCGGCAGCCGTGTAGAGCGTTTCATCCAGCAACCGCTGGGAATGGTGATCCTGCTCCTTGGCCAGGCGCCACGGCGTACGTTCCACGATGAACTTGTCAATCACGGAAATGAACGCCCAGATGATTTCCAGGCCCTTGGAAAAGTTGAACTGGTTGAAGGCGTCCAGTACGATTTCGGTAGTTCCGCGCGCCGCTTCGGCGATTTCGCTTAGACCGTCGGACTGCGGGATTTCGCCGCCGCGATATTGCTGGATCATGCTGAGGGTGCGGCTGGCCAAATTGCCCAGGCCATTGGCGAGGTCGGAGTTGTAGCGCTGGATCAAAGCGTCGTAGCTGAAGCTGCCATCCTGGCCGAAGGTGATTTCGCGCAAAAGAAAGTAACGCAGTGCATCCACGCCGGTGACTTCCACGATGGGGCCGGGGCGCACGACATTGCCCCGCGATTTGCTCATCTTGTTCTCTTCGAAAAGTATCCAGCCGTGCGCGAATACTTTTTTCGGCAGCGGCAGATCGGCGGCCATCAGAAAGGCCGGCCAGTAGACGGCATGAAAGCGCAGGATGTCTTTGCCGATCAGGTGCAGATCGGCCGGCCACAGGTTGTCGTCTTTCACCGCGCTCATGTAGGAAATCAGCGCGTCGAACCAGACGTAGAAGACATGATGACCCTCCACCGGCGCGGGGATGCCCCACTGGATATTGGTGCGGGTGATGGAAAGATCGTTGAGCCCTTGCTGGACGAACGCGATGATCTCGTTGCGCCGGTGATCCGGTTTTACGAATTCGGGATCGTTCTCGTACAGATCCAGTAGCCGGCGCTGGAAGGAAGATAGTTTGAAGAAATAATTTTCTTCGGTGACCGTTTCGGTGAGGCGTCCGCATTCCGGGCAAGGATCGCCGGGCTTGGCGTCGTTGATATATAGTTCGTCGTTGACGCAGTATTGACCGGTGTAACCACCCTTGTAGATATATCCATTGCTTTGGCAGCGCTCAAAGAGCCAGCGGACGGTCTCGTGATGCCGGGGATCGGAGGTGCGAATAAAGTGATCGTAATCGATGCCTAGCTTTTTCCAAAGGCTGGTGAATTCCACCACCATGCGGGTGCAGTATTCGTCCGGGCTGAGGCCGGCGGCTTTGGCGGCCTTCTCGACATTGCGGCTATGTTCGTCGGAGCCGGTAGTCAGCACCACCGGGTCGTAACCTTGCATCTTTTGAAAACGCTTGACTAAGTCAGCGACGAACGTGGAGTAAGCGGTGCCGATGTGGGGCGCGGCGTTGACATAGTAAATGGGTGTCGTGAGATAGTATTTCGTCATCGAGTTTTAAGGTAAGCGAGATTCGCGTCGGCCAGGATTTTTTTTAGCGGAATGCCGGAGGCGAGAGCCAACGCACGGCAATCCTCATATTCAGGCGCGAAGGAACCGTCGGCGGAGATTTTGATGTGGACTTTTCCATGCGGAGTTTCCACTTCCAGCATGCTTCTCGGCTGAACGCGGCGCTCGGCGGAGTAGATGCGCAGGCCCAGCGTGGATGTTTCCGCGAACATCATTTGGGCCAGCGTTTCGCGATCTTCCGGTTTCGCGATGACGCGCACCAGGGTGCCGGGGCGGTTCTTTTTCATGAGCGCATATTCCAGCGTGACATCGAGTGCGCCGGCTGCGAGCAGGCGCTCCATGGCGTAGCCGAGCACCTGCGGGCTGGAATCGTCGATGTTGGCTTCGAGCACGGCCACAGTAGTGGACTCACGGGCCTCGCTCGATTCGCCAATCAGTACGCGCAGCACGTTGGCGTGTTCCGGAAAATCCTTGTCGCCGGCGCCGTAGCCCGTGGATGAAATCCGCATGGGAGGCAGCGCGCCGAAATCTTTCGAAAGTGTCGTGGCGATGGCTGCACCAGTTGGAGTGGTAAGCTCCACCGCGGGGCCGCGCGCGTAGATGGGTTTGCCGGTCAACAATTCAGCGGTGGCCGGAGCGGGCACGGGCAGCACGCCGTGCTCCGTGTTCACGGTTCCGTTGCCGACGTTCAAAGCCGAGCTGTAGATGGCGTCCACGCCCAACAAATGGAATCCGGCGCAGGCGCCCACGATGTCGCAGATGGAATCCACCGCGCCCACTTCGTGGAAATGAACTTTGGCGAGCGGGATGCCGTGGACCTTGGCTTCGGCCTCGCCCAGGCGTTGAAACACCGCGGCGGCATTTTGTTTGACCATTTCGGGCGCGGCGGATTTGGCGATCAGGTCCAGGATGTTATGGAGATGCCGGTGAGCCTTGGCTTCGCCCGTGATCACCTGGAACTTGGACGCAGCCACGCCGCGGCGGCTGACCTTTTCCACCTGAAATTTCGCTCCGGTTTCCAGGCTTTCGAGCATAGGAAACAGCGCCGCGGGATCGGCGCCGGCGTCGATCAACGCGCCTACTGTCATATCTCCACTGATGCCGGAGAAGGCGTCCAGGTAGCAGATCTTCATGCGATTAACTGAGGCAGCAGCTCACCCGAGGGCCCCTGCAGAAACTGATCGATTTCGCTGGTCAGGGGTGTTTCAGCGACATTGATTTCCACCACGCGCGCGCCGCACGATTTGGCCAGCTGCGCCAACCCGGCCGCGGGATAGACCACGGCTGATGTTCCAATTACCAGGAAAAGATCCGAAGATCGGGCTGCAGCTTCGGCGGCTTTCCAGATCTCGCTGGGCAGCGGCTCGCCAAACCAGACCACAGCGGGCCGCAGCAATCCGCCGCAATGGCAATGGGGCGGGATATCGGGCATGGGGATTCGCTTATCGACGGTCTCCTGCCCGCAGGCCAGACAGCGAACGGACCAGACGCTGCCGTGCAGCCGCAGAATGTTTTGGCTGCCGGCCAATTCGTGGAGTCCGTCTACATTCTGGGTGATCAGAGTGAATTCCGGGAGTCTTTTTTCGAGTTCGGCCAAGGCATAGTGGCCGGGATTGGGTTTCACTTCCGCGAGCACGCCGCGCCGATAGTTATACCAATCCCAGACCAGTTTGGGATCGCGGGCGAAGGCGGAGGGCGTGGCGAGATCCTGCACGCGATATTGATTCCACAGTCCGTTGGCATCACGAAAGGTAGGGACACCGCTTTCGGCCGAGACTCCCGCGCCGGTGAGGACGGCGACGGAGCGGGCTTCGAGCAGCCATTTGCGAACGGAGTGCATTAGTTTTAGTTTGGCACAGTAGGCGGTAGGAACAGCTTTGCGTTCACAAGAGTGTGAACGCGGCACGCACGAGTCGAGTGCGCTACTCGCAGAAGACGCGGACTTTTACGTCTTTGTCGTCCACGTCCACGGTCAGCTCGTCCAGTTGGTCGATCAGCTCTTCCAGATTCTCGGGTTTGATCTGGCTCAGGTCGAAGGCCACGCCATGCTCATGCAGCGCGGAGTTCACGTGATCGCGGGCTTGCGCCGGGATCAAGGAGGCCAGCTTCACGCCGGAGCGGAGCAGCTGCATTGGTACACGGATATTGGCCTTGGTAGTTCCCTTCCCGTTGTCATCCACCACCACGCGGATGTATTTCGGCTTGGCTTTGGTGCCGGAAGGGGGTTCGGGTTCTTTCTCCACCGCGGAGATCAGGCGCTCGGCTTCGTCTGCGGTGATTTTCCCGGCGGATAGCATTTCTAGAATCTGGCGGCGGTTCTCATTCATAATTTCTCCTACGAAATCTGGACAGACACGGAAGAGTGCGAATCGTTAACATCCACGATGGTGCCTTTCAAGGCCACAAACATTTTCCAGAAGGCGGCCAGCAACGGAAATGGATTGATGCGCGCGATCAAGCAAACCAACAAGGAGAGCGGCAGCAGCAAAAGTGCCGCCGGAAGCAGCAGCAAACCTGCCAGCCAAAATGGAATGATCCAGCGTTGCGTGGAGCGCATACGCTCCGTGCGAATCTGTATTGCCGCGGAGTATGGAATCACTTCAAAGCCTCCAGTTCCTGGATCGCGTCCTGGGCGCTGATCTCGCCGCGCTTTAACCGATCCAGGACTTCGGCGCGAGACGGCGCTGGGTTCGTTTCGACAAATTCCAGGCTACTGGCGATGCGGTTGAGCCGGGATTTGATAGTGGGATAGCTTACGCCGAAAATTTGCTCCATCTCTTTTATGGAGCCGTGGCTGCGGACGAAAGCGGTGATGAAAACCTGGTCTTCCTGGCTCAGCCGGGCCAGTTGGGGCAGCTCAAATCGCCCTTCGATGGTGATGTCTTTGTCAGCGATGCGGACACGCTCGATCAGTATTGGCTGGCCTTGGGTTAGTTTGGTCAGTTCCTGCCAGTCTGTCCCCTTGCTTACGCGCGGGGCTATGTGAGTGTCGCTTGCCACAGAATCAACCTAATCAACTTATACATCAAGTAAATTAAGTTTGTCAACAGTTTTCATTAATTTTATTAAGTTGATAGGCTCTTACGCGCCTCGATGACTGTCCGGTACGCCTCTTCGGCATCATGGTTTAGGGCGGTCAGGTGGCCCATTTTGCGGCCGGGACGGGGCGCCAGCTTGCCATAGAGGTGCAGCTTGACATCGGGGAAGGCGCAGGCTGCCGGCCAGTTGGGCTCGCCGTTCGACCAGATATCGCCCAGCAGATTGGCCATCGCTGCCGGGCGATGCATGGCGCTGGAACCTAACGGTAAACCGCAGACGGCGCGAAGCTGCTGCTCGAACTGGCTGCTGACGCAGGCGTCCACGGTGAGATGGCCGGAATTGTGGGGACGCGGCGCCAGCTCGTTGATCAGCAGTTGGCCGTCGCGGGTAACGAAAAATTCTACGCAGAGGACGCCCACGACGCCCAGCTCATCAAGAACCGCGCGCGCCATTTCAACGGCGCGGCGGGAAATTTCGGGCGGCACGCGTGCCGGTGCGATGGAGAGATCCAGGATATGGCGGGAGTGCTGGTTTTCGATGGCGCCGTAGTGCACAAACTGGCCGTCACCACCGCGCGCGGCGACTACTGAGATCTCGCACTGCAAATCGATGAATGCCTCGAGTACGGATTCCTGCTCGCGCACGGCCGCCCACGCTTGGCCGGCCTGTTCCGCGGCATCGATTTTGAATTGTCCTTTGCCGTCGTAGCCGAAGGCCGCTGTTTTCAAAACTGCCGGGGCGCCTAGCTCATGCAGCGCCAGATGCAGGTCAGCCAACGAGTGGACTTCGCGATAGGGGCTAATGGGCAGGCCGGCTTTGGCGAGAAATCGTTTCTCGCGGATACGCTGCTGCGTGGTGTGAAGTATGGCTCCGTCCGGGCGGACGGGCGCGTAGCGGTTGGCGGCCGCGGCGGTGGGCGCTGGAACATTTTCAAATTCAAATGTGACCACGGCCACGGAGCGGGCGAAGTTTTCGACGGCATCCAGGTCGTCATAAGGAGCTACTACTTCGACGTCCGCAATCTGGCCGGTGGGGGTGTCCTGGTCCGGCGAAAAAGTATGGACGCGATACCCCATGCGCCGGGCGGCGATGGCGAACATCCGGCCCAGTTGCCCGCTTCCCAGAACACCGATGGCGGCGCCGGGGAGAATGGGAGCGATCACGTGAGCTCTTCCGAACGAACCTTATTTGCCTGCTCTTCGCGAAACACGCGCAGTTTCTCGCGCAGCGCGGGGTCGTGATTGGCCAGGATCGCTACGGCCAGAAGCGCGGCGTTCTGCGCGCCCGATTTTCCGATGGCCAGGGTTCCAACGGGAATGCCGCCGGGCATCTGCACGATGGAGAGCAGCGAATCCATGCCTTTCAGAGATTTGCTTTCCACCGGCACGCCCAAAACCGGCAAGAGGGTGTTGGCGGCCACCATGCCGGGAAGGTGAGCCGCGCCGCCAGCGCCGGCGATGATCACTTGTAATCCGCGCTCTACGGCGCTGGAAGCATATTCCACCATCCAAGTTGGCGTGCGGTGCGCGGAAACAATTTTCGCTTCATGCGGGACGCCGAAGCGCTCCAACATTTCCTGGGCGTGCCGCATGGTTTCCCAATCGGACTTGCTGCCCATGATGATGCCGACCAGAGGTTTCATGCGTTTTGAAAGACCAAAATAGCATGGGCGTTCACAGGAGTGTGAACGCGGCTCGCGTGGCGCGTGCGCTACGGGACGATGTGGATGGTCCTGGTGGGGAAGGGCATTTCGATTTGCGCCTCTTCGAAGCGCTGCTTGATACGGCGATTCATTTCGCGCCCGATCAGCCATTGCTGGCCGGGCAGGGTTTTGAAGCGGGCCTTGATCACCACCGCGAAGTCGCCCAGCTGATCGACGCCCATCACTTCGAGTGGCGCCAGGACGACGGAGTGATACGGTTCTTCGCTCTGGAGTTGATCCGCAATCTCTTTCAAAACCTGGATGGCATGGTCGGTGTTCTCTTTATAATCCACCGAAAGATTGAACACATAGAACGAATATTCGCGCGTGAGGTTGGAGAGCGATTGGATGGAGCCATTGGCGAAGATGTGCACCGCACCGTCCTCACCGCGCAGTACCGTAGTGCGGAGATTGAGCTCTTCCACCAGGCCGCCTTTTCCATTGATAACAGCCACGTCGCCGATGCGTATCTGATTTTCAATCAGCAGCAACAAACCGCCAAGAATATCCTTGATCACGCTTTGGGCGCCTAACCCGATTGCCACGCCGATCACTCCTGCGCCAGTTACCAGCGGCCAGACTTCGAAGTTCAGCTCCTTCAGGATCATGATCAATGCAATTGCCCACAACAGAACGAACATGGCCCGCCGCGCGACGCCGGAGACCGTCTGGACGCGCTTTTCGATGTCATATTCGCTTCCGCCACCGGCCTTCAACATCATCTTGACAATGTAGTTGCGCAAACCACGGAAGATGCGTCCCATGGCGTGAGTGCAGATAAAGGCAAAGACCAGGATGAGCAGGATGCGCGCCAGGTTGAAGACCAGAGGCAGGTAATAATCGAGGTGCAACATTTCGTTGCCGCGGGACATATCTAATAAGGAATACCAGGAATGGCGGGGAGCCGGTTTTCCCTGTGTTCCCCTGCTAAACTAGAATTCGATGCCAACAACTCCAGCCAAGGCGGCCAGCCCCACGCCTCCGGTCAGCAAGTGGGCGCCGGCGGTGCTGCTCGGATGGCTTATACCGGGCGGCGGGCATTTCCTGCTGAAACGGACCGGCCGCGGCACGCTGCTGCTGGTGAGTGTGCTTTCGATGTTTCTGTTGGGTTTGATGATGCGCGGGGCTATGTTCCAGCCGCAGACCGGCGACATCCTCACCACCATCATCTATTGCGGCGGATTTCTGGGCGATCTGGCGTCCGGGCTGCTCTACCTGCTGACCACCTGGCTAGGATATGCGCAAATCGACATGGCCGGCCATGTACACGATTACGGGACCAAATTCCTGGTAGCGGCCGGGCTGATGAATGTGCTGGCGATGGTAGACGCGTATGAAATCGCGGTCGGGAAAAAAGACTGATGCCGAAAATGAATCTTTCCCATTTCGAAGCAGCGGTGCTGTTCGCGCTGTTTTCTTCGGTGGTGCTGGGAGTAATCACCAAGCGTACTGACGCCGAGCGCCTCCGCTACGGCGTGCGTTGCTTCCTTTACTTCGTAGTGGCGCTGATCGGACTCGGCTGGCTGATGCATTTTGGGCACGGCTAAGCGGCCTACTCGTGCTGCACTGAACCGCCCTTGTTGGCTGTACTTTGAAGTACGTTACGCGAGTCCCTGTTGGCGCGTAATTCGGCTTCTGCTTCCAGCCAATCCTGCTCCGCGGATCCATTCTGGCGGCCTCTAGCGTGCCATAATTCATGCGCTCTGGCGGCAATCTCATCGTGCGTGAGATGGCCGGGAGCGATGAAATCGGCATTGTCGACTTCATGCTGCTCGGGGTAGTGTTCCTGATCGGCGGCCGAAGCCGTTTTGGATTTTCCGTCGTGATCGGTGTTGTATTTCATGTGGGTGGAAAATTAGCCGCGGATGAACGTTGATATACCGTTCATCCGCGGCTGGCAATTCAGACGTATTCGAGAATCACACTGTAAGTCGAGGTCTGACCTGTGTTGTTGTCGGTGACGGTGAGCTGGATGGTGAAATCTCCCTTGCTTGGGAATGTGACCAGGATCTGACCGGGCGTGCCAGTCCCGGTGAAATTCACCGGCGATCCCAGCGTGCTCCAGGAGAAGCTCAAAGGTCCAGTGCCGGTGCTGCCGCTCGCATTCAACAACGTCGGGTTCTGGCTGGTTTGAATAACGGCGGCTCCGCCGGCCAGGGTTCCGAGCTGCGGACTGGTAACCATGATGGTAATCGCTCCAGTGGAACCGGGCGGTACGGTGGTAGTGGCCGGGAACGTTAGAGTGCCGGTGCCAGAGGCAGAATAGGCAGCCACTGTTCCCGCTATTACTTCAACCACGTTGTTGATCACCGGCGGAGTGTCGGTGGTGTAGCCCACGGAAATCGCCGCCAGCGCGCCGGTCAGGTTTCCAAACGCCCCACTGGTGGAACTGTTGGACACCGTCCCCACGATCAGAAGCGACGGAATGGGGCTGCAACTGGTAAGGATCTGGCTGACCTTGACGGTTGTCGACTGGATGACGCCGGTTTGAAAATTGAAATTCGGCGTGGGAAGGGGCGCTCCAGCGGCCACCAGGAATACTGTCGAAGTGACCGTTCCGAGCTGCGGATTGTAGATGAAGATTTCGCGAATTTCCTGCGCTCCGCCAGTAATTGAGGCGAGTTCGTTGGCCGGTAGATTTGGAGTTTGCGTGGTTAAAATATCGGATAGCGTCGCGGCTCGTTCGAAGTTAAGAGCGGTCAGTCCGGTCGGCGCAGTGGTGCACGTGCTCGTCGACGTGGTTGGAGTGGTGGGTGAGGTCTGTGCCGCCAGCGGGATTACACCGGCGAACGCGAATAGCAGCAGAGCTGCCGTCAAAGTTGGTTCCATTCGTTTCCAAGGCTTCATTATTTAATTTCTCCTCTCAAAGCTATAAAAACGGCACACTCCTGCTCACTCGAAGAACAACAGCTGGAGTTGATGCGCCACGGGACCTCGTTTTTTCGCGGTACCCAACGCGCGCGCCGCTACCTGAAAACGCGCATTGGAGCAGATCTGAATCACCCGGCGTCGCACTACGTCATGTAGATGCACTTAGAGCGTTGATGTTACATGTCCATGTGAAGGCCGCTATTTCGCAACGAGGGAGTTGCTGAGGTTACAGCGAAAGGCTAACGTTTGAAAATTACTAGACGCACTTATCGAATGAATTATTGCGCGGCACTTCCGCATTTTCCTTTGCACACGGTTTCGGAAATCTGTTGGGTGGGGCCTAGCGCATTCGGATCGGACACGGTGGGCCGGCGCACGCTGAGCGTCTCCACCACTTTGTTTCCGGGGCGCGGCGTTTGATCGATGATCTGCTGCTCGAAGAGTTTCAGCTTGCCGTCGGGATCTACCGTGCCGGGAGCATTCAGGCCATAAAGGTTCACCACGGATTCCTTCGAGCCATCGGGCTCCGTAACAGTTTTGGCCACGGTCTGTCCGTGAAGCTGCAAATTTCCCTCAGGACCAATTTCGTATTCCGCGGTGTTGTCGGTGGCTTGGCCGCCTTGCTCGCTGTGTTCCTTGGTCTGGCGCACGGTGACGCCAAAACCGCCGTTGCCATCGCGGCGATACGTGGTATCGTCTTCGTGATAATTCTTCCCGTCATTCACGCGCACCGTTTCTTTTTTCTCCACCGTTTCGATGGACCCGTTCAACGGCCGCTGCACCACGGTACTCGAAGTTTCCGTGGAACCGCTTTTGTGCGTGTCGGTAATCGATTTTTGGACCAGCTGCATATCGCCGTTGACGTCGCCCCGGTAGCGCGTAGTCTGGATGGTGGAACTGCCATCGGGCCGTTTTTGTTCCTCTATCGTTTCCTTTACCGGCGTGGTGGGGTTGCCGGTGGCATCGAACCTGTGGATCAGCCTCTCCACCACGCGGCCGCTGGCGTCGTCGCGCAGCACGCGTTCCTCCACGCGCTCCAGGGGAACCATGCGCCCGTTGATAGATTGCATCCGTTCGGTGGTCTCGACAAAGTTCTTGGAACTGGTCCGATCGATCTGCGGGCCATCGGCGATGCGGTTGCCGTTCACATCCACCGCAGTAGTGGTTCGTACGCTCGAATCCTGCGCGGAAAGGGGCAGAATGGACACCATGCTGGCCAGAATAAAGTACTTCACAATTCCCAGCCTAACGGGTTTGGCTTACGCGGACAATACGGCGAACACCTTAGGAGTAGCGCAAGCCCGCGGCAACTTCTCGTGTTCGCAGGAGTGCGAACACGGCACGCACGAGTGCGTGCGCTACGGGAGTAACGGGCCTAGAGCTGGGAGCGGGACGGCGCTTTCTTCTAGGGCGGCGTCGTGGAATTCCTTTAGATTGAAGGCGGCGCCTTTACGCTTCTTGTATTCTTCGCGCAGGTCCAGCCAGCCGCGCCAGCCCACGAAATAGGTGGGCAACTGGCAGGATGAGAGCTTGGCGCGCTGTACTTTTTCAACTGCTTCTTCCTTTTCCTGGAAGGTTTGGTTGATCATCAGGTCCAGCGCTTCCTGTTCGGTCATGTCCATGGTCTGAAGACGGATATCCAGAATGGTGTTCGCGATCACGCGCAGCAATTGTTTCAAAAGCGTCAGGCGCAGTTCCACGCTGTTATTCAAGTAGCCCTCATCGGACATCAGTTGCTGCGCGTACACGGCCCAGCCTTCCACATAAGCGCCGTTGCCGTAGATGTTTCTGAGCAGGCGGCGGGATTTTGGATCGACGTTATTGGCGATCTCCAACTGCACGTAATGGCCGGGCATGGCTTCGTGGATGGTCAGTTCCTCAAGACCATATGTATTGTATTCGCGCAGCTTCGATTCCACGCGGTCCTTCGGCCAATCGCTGGGGATGGGTGTGATCCAATAGAACGCGCCCAATTGCGGTTCAAGCGCGGGCGCCTGATTGAAGCCGCCCACCGGATAGCCGCCGCGCATAAACTCAGGCGTGGGGATTACCTGCAGGTTTGCACGGCCGGGAAGCGTAACCAGGTGCTTCTCGCGCACAAAACTGGTGGCTTCCGCCAGATCTTTGCGCGCTTCGTCCAAATAAGTTTCGGGCGTGGCATGTTGCCGGGCGATTTTATCCAGGGCATCTTTAATGGAGTGGGGCGCGGCCAGCTTGGCCATTTCCGCGCGTACGTCCTGGAGCGCCTTTTCAGCTTCCGCCAGCACTTGCTCGGGCGTTTTTCCGGACACCAGCGTGTAGCGGAATTTCAGATCGTACTTGTCTTTTCCCAAACGCCATTCCGACGGTTTGCGCGAAAGCTCGGTCGCCAGAAATTTGTTGAAGATATTCAGCGAGTTCAGCGCCGCTTTCGCCGCGCGGTCGAACTCGGCTTTGAGATTCGCGGGCGCCTGGGCGCGGAGGGTTTCGTCAATCAGCTTGATGTTGCCCGCATTTTCCTGCTGTGCAACCTCGACCCAGGTCTCGGGAGAATCCGCCAGCATGCGCTGAGCGTTTTCAAGGAAGCCCGGAATCCGGAAGAGCCGCTGGATAATATGCCGGTAGCGGGTTTCGAGCGGCGCGTAATTGAGAACGAAGGGATTGAATAGCGCATTCCCGATAAGCTCCACATACACGGTGGGATTGTGGCGAAAGCTCTGGATGCGGTGCAGATCGAGATTGGCGAGATCGATCTGGTTCTGGATGATCTGATAATCGGCGCGTTCTTCCGGCGACAAGGACTCGGGTTTGATTAGCCCCAGGCGGTTTCGGAAAACGAAATAGAACTGGCGCTGCTCCTGAATCCCGCTGGGAGTGAGATCATCCAGCTTTTCGTCCAGCCGGATGCCATTGTGTTCGTGATATCCAGCGGAGGTTGCCGCAATCGGCGACAGCGCCAAGGATCCATAGACGAAATCTTCGGTGACTTTGGAGAAATCTTGTTGTTCGCCGGGCATCTTGCAACTGGTGAGGGAGATGCAAAAGGCGAATGCTAAGAGTGAAGACGCGACGTGGCGCGCGCACTCATGCGTGCCGCGTTCACACTCATGTGAACGCATGGCGCCGGGCGTCGGCAAGAGTGCCGACGCGGCACGCACGAGTGCGTGCGCCACGATCACAACTTCTCCAGGTCATTGGAGCCCTGCAGATCCGGGTTGATGTTTCGCAGCAATCCGGTGAGGACCTTCCCCGCGCCCACTTCGATAAATTGAGTTACACCCTCGGACGCAAGTTTTTGGATGCTTTCGGTCCAGCGCACCGGATTGGGAACTTGCTGGTACAGGCCTTCCCGCGCTTCAGCGCCCGAGCGGATCAGATTGGCCTGCCAGTTGTTCACTAAGGGCATGGCCAGATCGCGAAATTCCGTGGCGTTGAGATCCCGGGCCAGCTGCTCCTGCGCCGGCTTCATCAGCGAACAATGAAAGGGAGCGCTGACTGCTAGCAAAACCGCCCGCCGTGCTCCGGCTGCTTTCGCCAGCTCCACCGCGCGCTGGACCGCGGCGGAATGTCCGGCAATGACGATTTGATCCGGCGAGTTGAGGTTCGCGGCGCTCAGCACTTCGCTTTGCGCGGCTTCGGACAAAATGGAATCGAGTTTACCCTCCGGCAGCTTCAACAGCGCCGCCATGGCGCCGATCCCCGGCGGCACCGCAGCCTGCATGTATTGACCACGCTTGCGGACCAACCGAACGGCGTCGGCAAATTGGAGCGATCCGGCAGCCACCAGCGCCGAGTATTCGCCCAAGCTGTGACCGGCCACGTAGTCCGGTTTCAGGCCTTGTTCTTGTAGCACGCGAAATGCCGCGATGGAAACAGTCAGTAGAGCGGGCTGGGTATTCTCAGTAAGCTGAAGCGCTTCAGCCGGCCCTTCGAAGCACATCGCTGAGAGCGGAAAGCCAAGCGCGTTATCGGCCTCATGGAAAATTTCCCGCGCCACCGTGAACCGTTCGGCCAGAGCCTTTCCCATGCCCGCATATTGGGAACCTTGCCCGGGAAACAGGAAAGCTGTTTTCATAACAAGGAACTAGTGTAACGGTTTGCAAAACCTGGTAGAGGGAAGTTGCGCATGCCGATTTTTTACAATCCTTTCTTTCTTCCCTTGCGTCTTACTAATGTCGAAGGAGGAAACATGACGCGTCCGGCTTCTCAGTTAAACCAGTTCGAAGTGAAGGGCTTCGTATACTGCCCGATTTGTACTCACACCGTGGAAGGGACGGTTGTCAGCAATGGCAAGACGGCGAAAGTAAAACCGGGACAGAAGTGTTCGCGCTGTTCGGCGTCGCTGGATCCGGGCTATATCATGAGACTGGATCGCGCGGCATAATCGCGGCCCGTGTTAATGTAGTTGTATCGAATGAAACGGAAGCTGCCGCCTATTCCGGAACCAGTGATTGATCAGGAGCTGCTTGACCGCGCCAAGCGTGCGATCGCGGCGGACCAGATCCCGCGGGTGGAGAAGTGCTCCGTTTGCGCCGCACCGTGCGCGCCAAATTCGGTGGAAGCTTTGTGCTGGGTGTGCCGGCGGTTAAAGATCAGCGCGTGGCGCGATTCCGATCAGCAAATCGCTCAGGAGTAGCGAGCGCCCGCTCGTAAATAAAAGCTCCGGCAGCCACGTCCTCGATTCCCACCCCAATCGATTTGAAAATGGTCACGTGATGCGGGTCGTAGTGCGGCTCGACATTTTGAAGCTCCATTACGTTCGCCCAGCTATCGGCCAGGATCAAATCGCCGGCTTCGATTTTGGCCTGTTCCAGCGAATCGACGGCCACCAGGGCGGCCCGCTTCATCAGATCAGCCGGTAGCTCGCGCCGGTTGGCGATGTTCGATCCCATGGCGTTGACCAGCGTTCCATTTGAGATCCACTCACTTTCGAGCACCGGATCTTTGGCGTTGGTAGCTGTTACCACGATGTCAGCGCCGCGGACTGCTTCTTCGGCGGAATTCGCGGCGGTGACGGAATGCTCTTGCGCGAACTTCAGGCGCTTCTCTTCGCTACGGCTCCAGACGCGAACAGTCTGGATGGGACGAACCGCACGGATGGCATCCAACTGGGTGCGGGCCTGAAATCCGGATCCGATGATGCCGAGCGTTGCGGCTTTCGGATTTGCCAAAAGGTCCGTGGCGTAGCCACTGGCGGCGCCGGTGCGGATTTGACCCAGATAGTTGGCCTCCATCATCGCCAGGGGATTGGCGGTTTTCGAGTCGTAAAGGAAGAAGTAGAAATGCGCGCCATAGCGCGGGTTGGTGGAGTAAAACTTAGTCCCGAAATAGTTGCCGACAGCTCCAGCCATGCTATGCAGCACCGAGCCGGATTCAAGAATGAGCCGGCGGCGTGGTTGATTCTGGGCGCGGCCGATTTTCATGGCCTCGAATGCCAGCCGCATCAGCCGGATGGCTTCTGAGACGGGGAGGAGCTCCTGAACGTCGGATTCGGTGAAGTAGAACATAGGATCATTAGCCGCGAATGAACGCGAATGAACGCAAATGCTGCACGTTTCTTATTCGCGTTTATTTGCGTTCATTCGCGGCCTGATTAGGTTTTGACCGGATCTGGGCTCTCAGGATTCAACCCCAGCTCTGCGATGGCGGCCTTCGCCCGGCTTTTGCTGAATTTGCCTTCGCGCGCCAGGCGCGACAGGGCGGCTGCGGCGATTGCTTCGGCGCCGTTTTCGAAATGTTTACGGAGGTGCTCACGGTTCTCGCTGCGGCCGAAGCCGTCGGTTCCGAGCGATACCATGCGGCCGGGGAGCCAGGGGGCGATTTGGTCGGCCACCACTTTCATGTAGTCGGTAGCGGCGATGATGGGACCTTCGGCGCTTGCCAGGGCTTCTTGCAAATATGGCTTGCGCTCGGGGTCGGCCGGGTGCAGGCGATTCCAGCGCTCGACATCCAAAGCGTCGCGGCGCAGCTCATTGTAGCTGGTCACGCTCCAGACGTCGGCCGCCACCTGGTACTTCTCAGCCAGGATTTTTTGCGCCTTCAGCGCTTCATTCAGAATGGGACCGCTGCCGAATAAATGAATCTGAGTTTTGCCGCTCTCCGCCGGTTTGTATTTATAGATACCCCGCAGGATTCCTTCGTTGACTCCTTCGGGCATGGGCGGCTGGGCGTAGTTTTCGTTATAGATGGTCAAGTAGTAGAAGCGATCTTCCATCTGCTGGTACATGCGGCGAATTCCGTCCTGTACGATTACGGCGATTTCGTACGCGTAGGCCGGATCATAACTGTGACAGGTGGGGACGGTCGAAGAAAGAACCAGGCTGTGTCCGTCCTGATGCTGCAGACCTTCGCCGGAGAGAGTGGTGCGGCCGGCGGTTCCACCCATGAGAAAACCTTTGCCGCGCGAATCGGCAAAAGCCCAGATGAGATCGCCGATGCGCTGGAATCCGAACATCGAATAATAGATGAAGAACGGCATCATCGGCACGCCGTAGTTGGCGTAGGATGTTCCGGCGGCGGTGAATGACGCCATGGAGCCGGCCTCAGTGATTCCTTCCTCCAGAATCTGGCCGTTCTTGGCTTCTTTGTAGAACAGAAAAATGTCGCTGTCGACGGGCTTGTAGAGCTGACCCCGGCTGGCGTAAATCCCGTATTGCCGGAACAGGGATTCCATGCCGAAAGTACGCGCTTCGTCAGGAATGATGGGAACGATGTATTTGCCGAGCGAGTGGTCCTTCAGCAGCAGCGTGAGCACCCGGACGAAGGCCATGGTGGTGGAGACTTCCCTGCCCTGGGAACCGCCTACCGATTCGGCGAACAGTTCCACCGGAGGCGCTTTGATTTCGATCTTCGCAACGCTGCGCGCGGGCAAGCTGCCACCCATGGCTTCGCGGCGCTCACGGACGTAGCGCATTTCTGGACCGTCTTCGGGCGGCCGGTAAAACGAAGTGGTGTGGACGAGTTCTTCCGGAATGGGGATGTCGAAGCGCTTGCAGAAGTAGGCCATCTCGTCTTCATTGAGCTTCTTCTGCTGATGGGTTACGTTGCGGCCCTCGCCGGCTTCGCCCAGTCCATAGCCTTTGATTGTTTTGGCAAGGATCACCGTAGGAGAGCCGGTGTGTTCCATCGCGCGCTTATAGGCGTTGTAGACTTTTTGCGGATCGTGCCCGCCGCGGCGCAGGGCGAACACTTCTTCGTCGGTCATATGTTCCACCAGCTTGAGCAGCTCGGGATATTTGCCGAAGAATTCTTTTCGGACGTAGGCGCCGTCTTTGGCTTTGAAACTTTGATACTCGCCGTCCAGCGCCTCGCCCATGCGCTTGATCAGGAGCCCCGTGGTATCGCGGGCCAGCAGCGGGTCCCAATTGCAGCCCCACAGAACTTTGATGACGTTCCAACCGGCGCCCCGGAACGCAGCTTCGAGCTCCGTGATGATCTGGCCATTGCCGCGGACCGGCCCGTCCAGGCGCTGCAGGTTGCAGTTGACCACGAAGATGAGGTTGTCGAGTTTTTCACGCGCGGGCAGGGTGATGGCGCCCAGTGACTCAGGTTCGTCGGTCTCGCCATCGCCCAGGAAGGCCCAGACCTTGCGGCCGGTGGCGGGAATGATTTCACGATTTTCGAGATAGCGCATGAAGCGCGCCTGGTAGATGGCGTTGATGGGGCCGAGGCCCATGGACACGGTGGGAAATTGCCAGAAGTCCGGCATTAGCCAAGGATGCGGATAAGAAGAGAGACCGGGCTCAGAGCGCAGCTCATGCCGGAAATTTTCCAGGTGCTTTTCCGAAATGCGTCCTTCAAGGAACGCGCGCGCGTACATTCCGGGCGAAGCGTGGCCCTGGAAGTAGACGAAGTCGCCGGGCTGATCGCCGTGCTTGCCGTGGAAAAAGTGATTGTGGCCAACTTCGGTGAGCGTGGCGAGCGAGGCATAGGTGGAAATGTGGCCGCCGATCCCGGGATCGTGCTTGTTGGCGCGGACCACCATGGCCATGGCGTTCCAGCGATTGAGGCTCTTGATGCGGCGCTCAATTTCGCGGTCGCCCGGATAGGGCACTTCTTCCTCTACCGGAACCGTATTGACGTAGGGTGTAGTGAGCTTGTGCGGTGTTTGGATGCCGTAGAGCGCCGCGTGATCGATCAGGCGGCGAAGCAGGAAAGAGGCGCGTTCGGAGCCGCCGTCTTCCACCACAGAGTCCAGTGACTCCAGCCACTCAGTGGTTTCTTGCGGATTCGCGTCCGCGGATGATTCGACTTTAGTTTCAAGCATTAGTTAAGAGGTGTCTCTTTCAAAATAGCAGGTGAATTGTAGTTGGTGGGAGGTGGGTGCTGCACGAGAAACTGAGCCGCGCCCGCCAGGAAGCGCTCCCACGAATGGAAGGGCTGGAAGCGTCCGTGGTAACGCTCCCTTGCGGTCGCGGCTCGGTTGTTATTTGTGCATGGCTTCGCGAAGCTGGGACACGTCGAAAGATGGCGGCGGAAACTTCATTTTCAAAGAAGTCATGGTGTCGGCCAGGATCCGGGCGACGGCCAGGTTTCGAAACCATTTCTGGTTGGACGGGATCACGTACCAGGGAGCCCGCTTGGTGCTGCATTTGGTGAGCGCATCTTCGTACGCACCGATATATTCGTCGTAGTATCTGTGCTCGGCAAAGTCGGAGGGAGACAGCTTCCAGTTCTTGCTCTGATCGGTGAGGCGGGCCTCCAGCCGCTTCTCCTGCTCCTTTTTGCTGATGTGTAGAAAAAACTTCAGCACCACCACCTGGTTCTTGGCCAGGATTTTTTCAAACTCATTGATCTCGTCGTAGCGCGCCGACCAAACATCTTTCGGCACCAGCTTATGCACCCGCGCCACCAGAACATCTTCGTAGTGAGAGCGATTGAAAACGCCGATCTCGCCGCGCATGGGAACGGCTTTGTGCACGCGCCACAAAAAATCGTGGTGCGCTTCCTCATCGGTGGGCACTTTGAAGGCGGTCACCTGGCAGGCTTGGGGATTCAGGCCGGTCATGACATGGCGAATGGTGCCATCCTTGCCGGCTGCGTCGGGTCCCTGAAGAACGATCAGCACCGCGTATTTGCGGGAGGCCCATAGCAGCGTCTCCATCTGGAACAGGCGCTCGATATCCTGTTTCAGGATCGCTTGATATTGTTGTTTGCGAAAGATTCCGGCGGTATCGTCGGGATCGTGATGGGAGAGCTTCAGGTGTTTTCCAGGCTCGACCAGGAAACGCTTGGCGAGGTCTTTGTGGGATTTGGCCATACCTCCATTAGACACGTTTGGGCCGCGAATGAACGCGAATGAACGCAAATAAAATGGGCTTTCTTATTCGCGTTTATTTGCGTTTATTCGCGGCTTAGAGTCATTGGATAGCCAAAGTCACGCCTGCGGCGGTGCTTACGCCGCCCACTGTCAGTTGTAAGGGAACCGCCGGACCAGCCGGGGCGTTGGCGGGGATCTGGACGTTGATTTGCTGCAGACCGGTTGTCGTTCCTGCCGCCTCACCGGCAAAAAGCACCGTGGCTGGGAGGCCTCCGATGGTCGCCGTCACCGGGAGCAGCAGATGGCGCAGGCCGTCCGATCCCACCGGTCCCAGCATGCCGAAGCCGGTCCCGAAAATTTGAATATCGGAACCAGGCGATGCCGCGGTGGCCGTGCTTCCATCGGGGTTCACGATGGCCGCTTGCCCGGTGCCGTTCTGGCCGACGGTAAAGATCGCGGGCGCCAGGTTGAGCACCGCGATCCTGAACAGCGCCGACGTCAGGCCTCCGCATCGGATTTGGAGCGTTGCCGAATCTTCTCCGCTCACGCTTTGCGGGAACAGGAAGTTCACCTGAGTGGGTGAGCTGTAGAAGACGGACGTGGGGCTGCCGTCTACCGATATCTGCGCGCCCGAAGTGCAACCCGGATAAACGCCGAAGGCCGATAGTATGGTGTTCGGCGCTTCCGACCCCATTTGGAAACTGGCGGCGTTCTGGATCACCGAGACGGAAATTGCCGGCGGCGCCGCGGTCAAGGTAAGAGTCACTGGAATATTCAGCACGCTGACTCCGGCGGTGGACGAAGTAGCCATGATGGTTCCCTGATAAACGCCGGCGGCCAAGCCGCTCGGATTAATGCAGGACGTGGAAAGCCTGGGGAGTGGTCCCGGTGCTCTTACCGTCGGGACTGAGTGTGAGCCATTGTCCTGCCGGTGGAGATGAGACCGAAGCCGTGACCTGAAGCGGTACGTTTTGGCCGGTCGCCGACACGATGATATCGGGCGATTGGAACGCGGCAGAGCCGGACTGGACCGTGAAATTCAGAGGGCCCGCGGGAGTGGCGCTCCACACCAACTGCGGGGTACCAACTACCGTCAACGTGACCGGAACCACGCTGAGGCTGCCGTCGCTAAAGATCAACGTCACGCTGGAATTGTAGGTTCCTGGTTGCAGCCCCGCCGCATTCGCCTTTACGATCACCGTCGCGGGCGTGCTGCTGGAACTGGCGGAAGCCGTGAGCCAGGCGCCGGCCGCCGATACACTCAGCGCGCTGTGATCGGCGGTGCTCACCGACACAGTGCCGGTTACCGTCGTCGGCGCCGTGCCTACGTTATATTGCAGGTTTAGAGCTGTTGGAGAGACCTGCGGATTCATTACGAATACCGCGGTCACCGCCTTCGGCCCGTCCATAAGGATAGAAGTCGTGGTGACTACGGACGGGTGGACGACGCCAATCCAATGGTCGAAGCGGTAGCCGGAATTCGGAATCGCGGTCAGTAAGACGCTGGCTCCGGAATTGTAGAAATTTCCCGAAACGGGAGTCACCGTGCCGCCGGCCGCTGGTGACGCGCTGGTGGTCAACGGATACTGAGTTACGAGTGTCGCTGTGTAAGTGACCGGCGTACCGGTAGCGGTGATGGAGTGGCTGGCAGCGTGGCTGTCGCTCCAGTTGACAAACGCGTACTGAAGTTGTCCAGAGCCCGCCTGCGGGCTGGCCACAGCGATGGTGTGGAGGCTGTTCAGGGCGAAACCGAAGCTCTGCGGGGTGGTGTAAGACATCCCGTCCACCGTGAAGGCGAGTCCGGGCGGCGAAGTCTGGACCGTGACATTCGGGAGATTTGTAAATGAGAACGTCGCGGTGGGAGCTCCACCCCTGGGCAGCAGCCGGGGGCCTGCCACCGTGGGTACCGAGACCTTGAGCATCACAAAGTAGGCGCCCGGAACGACGTTCGCCGTGGCCGTAACGGTGGCCATACCGGAGGAATTGGTTACCACAAAGGGGCTCGACATTATCGCGCTGGCGCCACTTACTGGAACCTTGCACATCACCATCAACCCGGGGACGGGGTTGCCGTAGAAGTCCAACACCGTGATCACTAAGGGCGTGGAGAAAGCGGTTCCAACCACGGCGGATTGGTTTGCTCCAGAGATTATATGGGCGAAACCCGGGTAACCTGCGCTCACCGCGATCGCTGCCGAAGTACCGGTAATCGAGGTGCTCACATCGGTCGCCGTGACCGTCTGGCTCCCCACGTTTTCAAACGTCACCAGAAAAATGCCGACACCGTTCGTCAACGTGGAATTTAGCGGAAGCTGGGCCCGCGTGTCGGAGCTGGTGATTTGGACGGTTCCCGCGTAGCCCGTCACCGTGTCCCCGTTCTGGTCAAGTGCAGTTACTGTTACGCTGAATTGGATCCCGGCGCGATTCGACGTTATCGTCGACACCGAGAAGTGCGTGGCGGCGGGGTCAACTGTGACCGTGGCAGCAAGCGATCCACCTCCAAGACCGTTATCGAGGTCAGTGGCAGTGATGGTCTGGGATCCCAGGGTTGCGAGGGTAAAGTTGAAGCTCTCGGGGTTTGTACCTAGCGTCGAATTTCCCGGCAAAGTCGCTGCGCCGTCGCTGCTCGTGAATTGCACGGTATCGGTGAAGCCGGTAGCGGCAGTCATCATGTTGTTAATCGCTTCGACCGAACAACTGAAGCTTTGGCCCGCGAAAGCCGTGCCCGGGCAGGTAGTGACCAAGCGAAAGGCTGTACCGACCGCCCTGGGGTGCAATACCACTCCGTCTTGATCGGCGATCACCACACTGCCCCGGCCGTCGCCTGTGAAGTCCCCTATCACAATTCCATTCGCCACTCCGCCGGCGTCGATTTGAATTACCGGCTGCGCGCCTGAAGCAGTGAGCTGCCGCCAACCGAACTTGCTGCCGTCGGCGATTACCAAGGCGCGGAAGCCGCTCTTGTTCGGATCGCTGACGGCCATACCGATTGGGGTGGATCCGGCGGGCAAGTTTACCGCTGCTTGGAACGTCCCGTCGCCCTGGCCATAGAAAACAGTGGCCGTCGCGTCCAGCCGGTTCAGGACCGCCAGATCCTCTATTCCGTCGCCGTTCAGGTCGCTCATCAGGATTGCTGCCGGGCCGTTGCCAACATTGAGCGACGCGCCGGAAGAAAATGTCCCATCGCCCTTTCCTACCAGGATGGTCACGTCGTTGCCGCTGAAATTTGCAACGGCCAGGTCGGCAATCCCATCGGAGTTGAAATCCCCTACCGCGATCGCGGCCGGGCCCACGCCCGCCTCAATTTTCAACGGCGCTCGAAAGCTCCCGTCACCCACGCCCAATAAAAGAAGCACGGCGTTGCCGGCCTGGTCCGCAACCGCCAGATCCGCGATGCCGTCGCCATTGAAATCGCCAACGGTCAGAGCTACTGGATTGGTTGAGGTAGCAATCACGCGCGGCGCCCGGAACGTACCGTCTCCCGCGCCCCTTAGAAAATAGATCTTCCCCGTGGTTCCATCCGTCACGGCGAGGTCCATCCATCCATCTCCGTCGAAATCGGCAGCGATCATTGCGGTGGGCTGGAACGTTGCCGCAGTTGGAAGCGCGCTCCCAAATGTCCCATCTCCGTTCCCAGGTAACACGCTGATCCCGCTCGCGCCTGCCAGCGCGATATCCAGATGCCCGTCGCCGTTGAAATCCGCGATGGCCATGGCATTCGGTGCCAGCCCACCGGCGTAATGCTTCGCGGCACCGAAGCTGCTTGAAGCTACACGCTCAATAGTTATCTCAGTCGCCTGCGACCTGGCGCCACCAGGGGCTACGGCGTAAATCTGGTGCGTCCCCGCGGTGAGCCATGCAGTCGAAAAGCTGGCTTGGCCTTGCTGATTCACCGCCGCTGTTCCCAAAATCGTCGCGCGGTCGAAGAACGTGACCCGATTAGCAGCGCGACTAGTGGCGGCCTGGAAGGTGAGCGGTTTCCCCGCGGATACAGAAACGGCACTGGGGGCCATCGTAATAGAAGCAGGCGATTGTGCGAACCCCGCTGCCATTGAAAACAGGACAAAGGCGTAGCCACTGCGCGTTCGGGACATAGATTCCTCGGAGGCGAATTTTCGAATACCGTTAGGCGGCCCATTTCTTGGGCCGAAATGCTTATCGGCACGCCCGAGGAAATCTCTAGCCGCAGATGAACGCAGATCAACGCGGATAAAAAAGTTGTTCTTATCCGCGTTTATCTGCGTTCATCCGCGGCTAAGAATCGGCTGGTAGCTGCACCGTGGATCGGCTTCCAGGTAGTCACCCGTGAAGGCGTAGGCGCGGGAGCGGGAGCCGCCGCAGATCTTGTGATACTCGCAATAGCCGCATTTACCAATGTTCGCTTCCGGGGTGCGCAGGATGCGGAACAGGCTGGAGTCGCGGTAGACGTCCACCAGCGAATCCGTGCGCACGTTGCCGGCGGAAACCGGGAGATACCCGCTGGGATAAATTTCACCGGTGTGGGAGACAAACACGAAACCACGGCCCTCACTCACTCCCGTTGTTCTCCATAACAGCCGGCCGTTCGCGCCCCCGCGTCCGCCATGTTCGGCCTGCAGGCGCTGAGCGATGTAGCGGCGGTAATGCATGCCTTCGGTGGTCTTCACGTCGAAAGGCGCCACTTTCGAAATTTCATACAGGAACTCGAAGACCTTTTCATATTCAGCTCCGGTGAGGTCCTGCTCCGCGGCGGCCTGAAAGAACAAGGTCCACATTTTGGACCGCGCCTCGCCCACCTGTTCGGCGATCTGGGCCAGTTTGGTGAAATTGCCTCGGGTGACGATGGTCTGGACCTGAGTTTCCAGGCCAATCTCGCGGGCATGGTGAAGAGCGAATAGGGCTTGATTGTAAGTGCCGGGCACGCCTCGAAAACCGTCGTGGGTTGGGGCATCTGGCCCATCCAGGCTGATGGCCATGCGCGATATTCCACTACTTTTGAATTGGTCGATCGCTTCCGAGGTCAGCAGCGGCGTGGCGCTGGGCGTGATATTCGTACGCAATCCAAGCTGCACGCTGTAGCGCGCCAAGTCATATAGGTCGGGACGTTTCAAAGGATCTCCGCCGGTAAAAACCAGCAATGGATTCCCGAACCGCTTGGTTTCCTCAAGTAAGCGGTAGCCTTCTTCCGTTGTTAGCTCATTGGGATTTCGTGCCGGTTTCCGGGTGGCGCGGCAATGGACACAAGCCAAATCGCAGGCTTGGGTAACTTCCCAGACAACCAAAAGGGGAGACAGGTTAAAGTCCATGAGATCTCCGATCTTTGCCGGAGTTTGCATTTCGAGGGCCGTGCCCGCCACTGGCTACATTTCCTGGATGACTTTATTGATGTCCAGCAGGATTTTGACTTTGCCTTTTATCTTGGCCAGGCCCAGCAGGTAAGGCGTGGCGGCGCCCATTCCAAAATCGGGCGTGTCTTCAATATCGGCGGGCTGCAAGGTGAGGACTTCCGAAACGCCGTCGACGATAATGCCGGTGGAGATGCGGCCGGCATTCCCTTCGATCTGAACCACGATGATGCAGGTGCGCTGCGTGTATTCGGTTTCCGGCATTCCAAACTTCAAACGGAGATCCACCACGGGAATTACTTTTCCGCGCAGGTTCAGGACCCCTTTGACGTGGAACGGCATCTGCGGAACGGCAGTGATCTCTTGCACGCCCATGATTTCGCGGACATGCAGCACCTGGACGGCAAACTCCTCTTTACCGAGCTGGAAAGTCAAATATTTTCCGGCTCGCGGGTCGGGCTTGGCGGCATCGGAGGTGGGGTTGGCTAGGGCACTCGATTGCATCATCATCTCCTTGATCTGAAACTTCTCCGGAGGTCTACATTTCTCCGAAATTGTCGTCGAGCGGGAAATCGCCAGGCGCGGACTTGAAGCCGCCTATCGCCGGAGACGCTGGCGCCTTTTTCGGCTTCGGCCTGGAAACGGCCGGCTTCATCGCGCCGCGGCTGCGTCCGCGCGCTACGCCTGGATCTGGCTGACCGTCGCCGCCCACCAGCGTACCCAGCCCGGCCACGATTTGATTCAAGGCTTGCGCCTGCGCCGAAAGTTCTTCGCTGGCTGAGGCGCTTTCTTCCGCGCTCGCAGCCGTGCCCTGGGTTACTTGATCCATTTGCGCGATGGCTTTGGAGATCTGATCGATGCCGCGGGCTTGCTCCTGGCTGCCCATGTTCACTTCGTCTACCAGCGTCTTCACCTGAGTGGAACTTTCGGTGATGGCGCGGATCACTCCCGCCACTTGCTCCAGCTTAGCGCTGCCTTCAGCCGAGGTGGCGATGGACTCCTCAATCAGGCCGGCAGTATCTTTGGCAGCTTGCGCCGAGCGCTGCGCCAGATTACGGACTTCATCGGCCACCACCGCAAAGCCCATGCCGGCTTCACCGGCGCGCGCCGCTTCGACCGCTGCGTTCAAGGCCAGAATGTTGGTCTGAAAGGCGATCTCATCGATCACTTTTATGATTTTGGCGATTTTATCGCTGGAGGAATTAATCTGCTCCATGGAAGTCACCATCTGCTCGAGAGTCTGGTTGCCTGCTTTCACTTGGCGATCCACGGTGGCCATCACGTCGGCGGCCGACTTCGAGTTTTCGGCGTTCTTCCGGGTCATGGAAGTGATTTCTTCGGTGGAAGCGGAAGTTTCTTCTAGAGACGCAGCTTGCTCGGAAGAGCCCTGCGCCAGCGATTGGCTGGAGGCGGCCACTTGGGAAGCTGCGCTGGTGATCTGCTCGGCGCCTTCGCGAATCTCGGCCGCCGCCCGTTGCAGGGTCGCGCTGGTACCGCGCACCACCAGCAGAACCGCCACTCCCAGCGCTAACGAAAGGCCCACCAGTGCGAACACAATCCAACGGCTCAGGCTCCTGGTATCCGCTGCCGCCTGCTTGTCCTGCTCCAATTGCTGTTTCTGGATTTCCTGAATTCTCTCGGCGTCCTTTCCGGACGCCTCGAAAATCGGCAATCCTTGCTCCAGGCCGGCTTTCACCCCCGCATCGGGCTGGCCGGAAGCGCAGAGTTGTTCGATTTGTCCAATGACCGTCCGCCAGGCCGCAAGCTTGGTATCCAGTTGGTTGGTCAAACTCCTGGCCTCATCGGTCACCAGCAAAGGCCTTAGCTCGGCCAGAGCCGCGCTCCACCTTCCGGAGGCGGATTCATACTGGCGCTTTACCAAATCGACACCCGCATCGGATTTGCCGAACGTGAACATGACAATACCGCGCTGGCTGGACAGGAAATCGGTGCGGGCGACATTTACGGCGTCCACCAACTCGATCTTCTTGGTGGTCTGGTTTATGGCCGTGTCCAGCTCAGCAGATAGATTACTGATCGCGCGCAGCGAATAGAGGCCCAGCGCCAGGGTCACTACCAGCATGGCAGCGAAGCTGGCCGTCAGTTTCCTTCCGATGGTCATGGTATCTGTTAATCTTCCGTTCTGGCGCACCGGCGCGCCTAAGTTTGCTTATCGGAAGGTTTTGAATGCCCTTGAATGGAGGTTGGCAGACGACACTTACCGAACCGCGACCGTGAGGGAGCCGGTGCCTTTTTGGTTCCGGCTACGCCGGGTTAGGGCCCGCGGCTCACCAAAGGTAATGAAGACTCTGTTGTTGGCAGGCGAAAGCGCCCGCCCCACATCGGCGCCTCAGAAGCTTCGAAAAAATCGGCTAAGGCATCAGGGAGCGGTTGGTTGTTCGAATTTTGCAAGTACCTCGCTTTCGCCTGCCCACCGATCTTTCACACGGCGCCAGCAGGCCCATGCCGGCTCTCGATCGGCTGTCCCCTTGCTGACGCGCGGGGCTACAGTGGGAGTGTGCATTTTGAGTTGCAGGCCGAATGCCCGGACACCGGCGCGCGTGCTGGATTGCTGCATACCGCCCACGGCGTGGTGGAAACACCCGTATTTATGCCGGTGGGCACGCAGGCTACGGTCAAGGGCATTCCGCAGCGTGACATTGAAAGCGATCTGGATGCCCGCATCATCCTGGCCAATACATACCATCTATTTCTGCGTCCCGGCCATGAGCTGATCCGCGGCCTGGGCGGCCTACACCAGTTCATGGCCTGGCCGCGGGCGATTCTTACCGATTCCGGGGGCTTTCAGGTATTCAGCCTCAGCGATCTTCGCAAGATCTCAGACCAAGGTGTGCTGTTTCGCTCCCATTTGGATGGCGACGCGCACTTGTTCACTCCCGAATCCACAGTGGATGTCCAGTTGGCGCTCGGAAGCGACATCATGATGGTGCTGGACGAATGCCTGGCTTACCCTTCCAGTCACGAAGCCGCGACCCAAGCCATGCGGCGCACCGTTGGCTGGGCGCAATCCGGGTACCGGTACTATCTTCGTCGAGTGGAGGAAACCGGATCTACGGCGGCGCTGTTTCCTATCGTGCAAGGCTCCATGTTCGCGGATCTGCGCACGGCCTGCAGCGCGGAACTTTGTGAATTGAACGCGGCCGGCTATGCCATCGGCGGATTGTCGGTGGGCGAACCGAGGCCCCTCAGCCTGGAGATGGCCGGAATCACCGCGCCGCTGCTGCCGCGTGACCGGCCACGGTATGTCATGGGCGTGGGGATGCCGGAGGAGCTGGCCGAATACGTGGCCCTCGGCGTGGATATGATGGATTGCGTACTGCCCTCCAGAAACGCCCGCAACGGCTGCCTGTTTACGTCGGAGGGCCGCGTAATCATTAAGCAAGCGCGCTATCGCGACGATCCCGCTCCGCTCGACCCCAATTGCCCCTGCTACACCTGCCGGACGTTTTCCCGCGCCTACCTGCGGCATCTTTTCCAGGCCGGCGAGATCCTGTTTTCCACCCTGGCCACGCTACACAATTTGAAGCACTACCTTGACAGGATGCGTCAAATCAGGCACGCTATACTGCTTGGGACATTTCGGGCGCATCTGGACAGCCTACGGCGGCGAGCGATAGAATAGTAGTGGATCGTTACCCGCTGTACCCGTTATTCCTCTCAAACCGAGCAGTCCAGGCGGTAACATATTAACTGACATATTGGCTAACCAGCATTCCCGGTGAAAATGATAATCCTCAGTCTGTTGCTACAGCAGCCCAGTTCGAATCCCATAATCGGTTTCCTGCCACTTTTAGTGATTGTGGCCATCTTCTATCTGCTGGTTTTCATGCCCATGCAACGGCAGAAAAAGCAGCAGGCGCAGATGCTCAAGGACCTTCAAAATGGCAGTGTAGTACTGACTACCGGTGGTATTGTGGGGACGATCGTAAGCATCAATAATGATGATACCCTGATACTACGGGTAAAGCCGGACAACATAAAATTGCAGGTAGCTCGAAGCGCGGTATCGGGTCTGGTGACGGAAAAAACTTAGAAGAAACGGTTTCTAGTTTCTGGTTTCTGGTTCGCTTGGTTGAGCGTTCGAACCAGAAACCAGAAACCAGGAACCAGAAACCTGAATCATGAATCGCAACATCAAAATCAAGGCCGGCGTCATCGTCGCGGTGATTCTCATCTGTATCTATGGAATTATCGGGGTTCCCAAATCCAAGGACGAGCTGATCGCCAATTGGAAAAAGAACATACATCTGGGTCTGGACCTGAGCGGCGGCACGCAGCTGGTTATGGAAGTCCAGCTTCAGGACGCCTTCAAGGCTTTCGCCGACACCACCATCGAACGGCTGAAGGACGAGCTGAAGAGGGACAATATCGATTATTCCGATATCAACCGGAACGACCCCGCCACGCTCCAGGACGCCGACAAGATCGAGGTGGACATCAAGGGCATTCCGCTGGCCAAGACCGGCGCTTTGCGGACCGCGATTAGCGAATCGTACGTCGAATGGAACCTGCTGGCGGTGAATTCTACCGAGTACAAGCTGACCATGAAGCCCACCGAGGCGTTAAAGCTGAAGCACGACACCATGACCCAGACCATGGGCACCATCGAGCGGAAGATCAATGGGCTGGGCCTGGCGGAATCGTCAGTGCAGCCCACCGGGCGCAGCGACGCCGAGGCCGATTTGCTGATCCAGCTTCCCGGCGTTGACGATTCGGCGCACGTGAAGCAGGTCTTGCAAACGCAAGCGGTCCTCGAATGGGATGAAGTGAAAGACGGCCCGTTCCCGTCGAAAGAGGACGCCCTTTCCAAGCATGGCGGCATCATGCCCCTGAATACCAAACTGGTTCCCACGCTGCCCCGCGACGGGCAGCAGGCCTGGTATTTGGTGGCCCGAAGCCCGATCGTGCGCGGAACCGATATTCGCGACGCGCATGCCGCCCAGGGCGAAATGAACCGCTGGGAGACCAGCTTCGTGCTGACCCAGGACGCCGCTAAGCGTTTTGCCCGCTATACGGAAGCCAACATCGGCAATCGAGCGGCGATCGTGGTGGATGGCCAGGTGATCAGCGCACCCACTATCCAGAGCCGCATCAGCGATACCGGCCGCATTACCGGCGCGTCTACGCAGGAGGAAGCAGCGGACCTGGCTTTGAATCTGCGGGCCGGATCGTTGCCTGCCAGCATGGCCATCCTGGAGGAACGGACCGTGGGTCCATCGCTCGGCGCCGACTCAATTAAAGAAGGGTTCCGCGCAGGCACCGCCGGCCTGATCGCTGTAATTGGCTTTATGTTGTTCTACTACCGGCGCTCCGGCATCAACGCTACCCTCGCCCTGGTTTTGAATGCCGTCATACTGATTGCCGCGCTGAGTTATTTCGACGCCACTCTCACTTTGCCCGGCATCGCCGGCTGCATCTTGACCATTGGTATGGCGGTGGATAGCAACGTCCTGATTTTCGAACGCATTCGCGAAGAGCTGCGAGCCGGGAAAGCGGTGGTGGCGGCGGTGGACGCCGGTTTCAGCAAAGCCTTTTTGACCATTATCGACACGCACGTCACTACCGTGGTATCTTGTGCGTTTCTGTTTATCTTCGGAACCGGGCCGGTGAAGGGCTTCGCCGTTACCCTGGTTATCGGTTTGATCGCCAACCTTTTCACGGCGGTCTTTGTGTCTAAGACGATTTTCGATTTTGAGCTGTCCGGAAAACAACAGGTGACGGCTTTGAGTATCTAAAACCGTTCTTCGGTTCTTCAGTTCTCCGGTTCCTCGGTTCCGAACCGAAGAACTGAAGAACCGAAGTACCGGGGAACTGAAAGCGCGGGAACTCGAACCCGCCTGCCGGTGTCTAAAGGACTGAATGCCGGCGCTACGATTGGCTACATGGAATTATTTGGAACTACCAACTACGACTTTTTGGGCAAAAAATGGCCCTTCATCATCCTTTCCCTCATTCTCACAGCGGCTGGCTTGGTGAGCTTGGGGCTAAAGGGTGGACCGCGCTATGGTATTGATTTTCGAGGGGGAGCACTGGTCACGGTAACTTTCGCCCAGCGTCCGCCGGTGGATAAGGTGCGCGCTGCTTTGTCGGGAAAACTGCCGGTGGAAGTGCAGGAAGAGTACGGCAAGCCCGACGACATCATCGGCACCGATGTGCGGGACGACAAGGCTTTGCAATCCGCCCGGCAGACCATCGTCGACAGCCTCACCGCCGCTTTTGGCCAGCCCGCGAACGGCAAATACAATCTCAACGCCAGCGGCGTGGATTCGCTGGCGGAACATCTGCGGGACCCGCTGCAGGCGGCCAGTGTCCCCGCGACCGACCAGTCCCTGCACGATCTGGCTAAGAACATCATCGACTATCGCACCAACCATTCCGGCCTGATTAAGAATCTGGACGAACTTTCCTCGGTGCCTGGCGTTACGCCGCAGGTGCTGAACGTTCTGAAGCAGGCCACCTACCTGGAACCGTTCGCGGTGATCAAGACCGAAGTGGTAGGCCCCAAGATCGGCGCGGAGCTGCAGCGCAAAGCGATACTGGCAGTCCTATACGCACTAGGTGGGATGCTGGTCTACATCGCGTTCCGCTTCGAATGGATTTATGGAGCGGCGGCGGTGATCGCGGTGTTCCACGACACCATCATCACCATCGGCCTGTTCTCGCTTTTCAACAAGGAAATTTCGCTCACCGTGGTGGCGGCGCTGCTCACTCTGGTGGGCTATTCCATGAACGATACCATCGTGACGTTCGACCGCATTCGGGAAAATCTGAAGATCCTGCGCCGCGAAGCGCTGGAGCCGCTGGTGAACCGCAGTGTTAACCAGACGCTGAGCCGTACCGTCTTGACCTCGGGTCTCACGCTGTTGACCGCTCTAGCCCTGTTCTTGTTTGGCGGCCAAGTACTAAACGGCTTCTCTTTCGCGCTGGTCTGTGGCATTATCGTTGGTACTTATTCGTCTGTGTTTGTAGCTAGCCCCATCCTGATCTTCTGGCATAATTTCCTGGAGGGGCGAAAGGGGCCGGCGGCGATGGCGCCAGTTCCGGTGAAGCCCAGCGCGTCCAAGTCCGGCGCGCAGCCAGCCAGTGCCCGGAGAGGCACGGCCAAGGCCAAGTAGGAATGCTAAGTGGGGGGACGCGTGAGAGTAGTATGATGATTTCTACGCTAGAGGCGGTGGAACTTTTGGGGAAGAAGGTGACACATGTTTGATCAAACTTTCGTAGACGGCACCGCGAAGACGCGCAAGCCTTGGACGGTGCTGCTTTCCTTCATGGCCCAGTGTGCGCTGGTCGGGGTGCTGATTTTGATACCGCTGATCTTCACCGACACGTTGCCGCGGGCCGCGCTGACCAGCTTCCTGGTGGCTCCGCCCCCACCGCCGCCTCCGCCACCCCCGCCGCCTCCGGCGCCGCCCAAGATCGTTAAGATAATTCCGCGGCAGTTCGATGCCGGCAAACTGATGGCGCCCAAAACGATTCCGAAAGAGATCGCGAATATTAAGGAAGAAGAGCTGCCGCCTCCCTCCACCGGCAGCGTGGTTGGCGGCGTTCCGGGCGGCGTGCCCGGTGGAGCGCCCGGCGGCGTAATCGGTGGAATTATCGGCGCGGTGCCTACCGCGGCTCCGCCGCCTCCGGTACAGAAAAAAGAGCCCACCCCGTCGCGAATTCGCGTCGGCGGTAACGTGCAAGCGGCCAATCTGATCCGCCGGGTGCAGCCGGTTTATCCGCCCCTGGCCAAGCAGGCCCGCATTCAAGGTACGGTTCGCTTTACCGCCATTATCGGTAAAGACGGCACCATCCAGAATTTACAGTTGGTAACAGGTCATCCGCTGCTGGTGGAAGCGGCGCGGTCGGCCGTTTCGCAGTGGCAGTACAAGCCGACCCTTCTGAACGGGGAGCCGGTAGAAGTGGTCACCCAGATTGATGTGAATTTTACGTTGAGCCAGTAGTAGTCTAAATTCAACTCGCAGGAGAACAGAATGTTTTTACACTCGCAGGTTTGGGCATTGCTCCTATTCCAGGATCAGCCCACGATGAGTTTCGACCCCATGAGCATGTGGAGCGTAATGGCGTGGCCAGCCAGAACGGTTGTGATCGTGCTATTTCTCATGTCCGCGTGGTCTATCGGCGTCATGATCGACCGCTTGATCGCCTACAACGGCGCCCGCAAGCAGTCCCGGCAGTTTGCACCAGCCGTAGCCGGCGCATTGCGCGAAGGCAAGCTGGACGAAGCCATCAAGATCGCCGATCGCTATAGCAAGAGCCATCTGGCCAAAGTGGTGGTGGCAGGTCTCCAGGAATTTCGCGCCCATCAATTGAGCTCGGATATTTCCGGAGAGGAGATTGAGGCGTCCAAGCGCGCGCTGGAACGCGCCGAGGCCATCGTCCATGCCGAACTGAAGCGCGGCGTAAGCAGCCTGGCAACCATCGGGTCCACTTCGCCGTTCGTCGGATTGTTCGGAACGGTGGTAGGCATCATCAACGCGTTCAAAGGCATCGCGACGCAGAAGTCCACTGGACTGGGCGCTGTCGCCGGTGGTATTTCGGAAGCGTTGGTAACCACCGCCGTCGGTCTGTTTGTGGCCGTCCCGGCGGTGTGGATGTACAACTACTTCACCAACCGGATTGAAGCGTTTGACGTCGAGATGGGCAACTCCAGCTCCGAGTTGATCGACTATTTCTTGAAGCGAACGCAGCGCGCCGTTTCTAAGTAGATTTCAGTGTCCGCGAGTTGAATTGGTGAGGGCGTGAGGCGGGCGACGCATCCCGCCCTCACTCCAAAGAAGGAGTTCGATATGAAACAACAAAAAGCTCCGCCTCCGGTAGCCGACATCAATGTGACGCCCATGGTGGATGTCATGCTGGTGCTGCTGATCATTTTCATGGTCATCACGCCCATGCTCACCAAAGGCCAGCCGATTGACTTGGTTCGCACCCATAATCCGGTGACCATGCAGGCGGCGGACAAAGAAGATGCCGTGCTGATTTCGGTCACCCGCAACGGCGGCGTATTCTTGAGCCCTGGCAATCTCAAAATCACGCCGGATCAACTGCCGGAGAAAGTCAAAGACCTGTTGACGAATAAAGTGGACAAAACAGTCTTCATCAAAAGCGACGCGCGGGCCCGCTACGGAATCGTGGAAGATGTGGTGGACAATGTGCGCGCCGCGGGTGTAGATCAGATTGGATTAATCACGGAATTGATCCCGGTCAAGAACAAGAACTCAGCGACCCCGATCAATGCTGGAGGACAGTAAAAAACTGTTCCTCAGTTCTTCGGTTCCCCGGTTCGGGAACTGAGGAACCGGAGAACCGAAGAACCAGTGACTGAGGAACGAGGGAACTAAATTATGTCAATGTCAGTTGGTGGGGACCAGACCGGACCCAAATCAGATATCAACATGACGCCGCTGATCGACGTGCTGCTGGTGCTGCTGATCATCTTCATGGTCATCACGCCTCTAACACCGCATGGCCTGGAAGCGCTGGCGCCGCAGCCCCCCGATAAGAAAAATCCGCCGCCGCCCGATCAGGATCGCACGGTGGTGATCATCATCGACAAGGACAAAAGGATGCACCTCAATAACGAGGACACCGACGATCAAAAGCTCGGTCCGCGTTTGGAGCAGATCTTTAAGACCCGCGCCGAGCGTGTGGTTTTCGTCAAGGGCGATCCCGATCTGGAATATGAGACCGTAGCCAAGGCCATCGATATCGCCAAGGGTGCGGCCATCGATAAGATCGGCCTGATGACCCCTAAGATTGAGGCCGGTCAGTAGCCCCGCGCTTCAGCAAGGGGACTTAAGGGAAAATGCGCGGCTGTCCGCGCGGGTGATTCAAAATCTATGAAGAGCAAATTATTCGTACTGGGAATCGGACTGCTGCTTCTGTTCACGAGCGGATGCAACAAGCTCAAGTCGCGCGACCGGCTCAACAAGGGCATTCAGTCCTATAAGAGCGCCAGGTATGCCGACGCCGTGGAGTTCTTCAAGGAGGCGGTGCAGCTGGATCCCTCCAACCTCAACGGCCGCTTGTTTCTGGCCACGGCCTACATGAGCCAATACATTCCCGGCGCGGACTCGCCGGATAACATGCAACTGGCCAAGGAAGCCAAGGAAGAGTTCATGAAGGTTCTGGAGGACCATCCCAACGACACCACTGCGCTGGCGTCGCTGGCGTCCTTGAACTACCAGCAGGCCAGCACCATGCCGGATTTAGACCAAAAGCTGAAAAAGCTGGACGAGTCTAAAGAGTGGTATTTAAAACTTATCTCGGCCGATCCGCAGAACAAGGAAGGCTTCTACAGTTTGGCGGTCATCGACTGGATGAAGTGGTACGCCGCCTGGATGAAAGCTCGCGCCGACCTGGGCATGAAGCCGGAAGAGCCAGGTCCACTGAAGGATAAAAAGGTTAAGGCCGAGCTGAAAGAGAAATATCTCTCGGTGGTGGATGATGGCATGAAGAATCTGGACAGGGCGCTGCAGATCGACAAGGACTACGACGACGCCATGGCCTACATGAACCTGCTGATCCGCGAGAAAGCCGATCTCGACGATACTCCCGAAGAGTACAAAGCCGACGTGGAGAAGGCCGATGTCTGGGTGCAAAAGGCGCTCGATACCAAGAAGATGAAGGCCCAGAGGGAAGCCCAGAAAGCAGCAGGCGGAATCACTGCCGAGCCGGCGAAGTAGCTCAGCGTAACGCAAGCCTCCGGCTTGCGCAGGGGACAAGTCGGAGACTTGTCCTACGGGGACGGTTGCAGGTCGCGCATGATCCGGCCGATTGCCGCCAGCGGATCTTCGGCTCTGGTAATCTCTCGTCCAATCACCAGATAATTCGCTCCCCCCGCCACCGCTTCCGCCGGCGTGGCTACGCGCTTCTGATCGCCGGAATCCGCGCTTGGGGAGCGCACTCCCGGAGTAACTAGAATCGCTTGGGACCCGGCCAGCTTCCGCACTGCCGCGGCTTCCTTCGCCGAGCAGACAATTCCGTCCATCCCTGCGGCCATGGCATTCTTTACGCGCAGCGCCACCAGATCTTCCACGCTGGATGGAAACCCCAGCTCGGCCAGATCCTGGCGGTCAAAGCTGGTCAGCACAGTTACGGCCAGCAATTTGAGCTCGGACGCGCCACGTCCTTCCGCCGCCGCGCGCATCACTGCGTTGCTGCCGTGCACCGTCAGGAAACGCACGCCTGTCTTGGCCACTTGCGCGGTGGCGCGTTTCACCGTTTCCGGGATGTCATATAGTTTCAGATCCAGGAAGACTTGCCGGCCGGCGCCGGTCAGTTCGCGCACGAACGGCATACCCTCGGCCGCGTACAATTCCATCCCAACCTTGTAGAAATCCACAGCGCCGCCCAGTCTCTGGATCAGTGTTCGCGCCTGGGCGGCGTCCTCAAAATCGAGCGCGACAATGATGGGGTTCCCGCTCACAGGATGTGGATCGGCTTTCCTGATTTCGCGATCACCCGCCCCATGCGATATGCGCTGGGGAAGGTTCGCTCCAACTCAGCCGCGTCCTTTTCTGGCAGCGATATCAGCAACCCTCCCGAAGTTTGCGGATCGTATAACAGATCGTCGAATTCGGACTGGCCCTCAACGCAGGAGGACGCAAATTCCCGATTGTTCTTCAAACCGCCGGGAATCGCTCCCTGGCGGGCGTATTCGAGTGCGCCCGGCAGATAACGGACCTGGCGCGAATCGATCTCGATGGTTGCTTTACTGGCCAGGGCCATCTCGCGCGCATGGCCGATCAGGCCAAAGCCGGTGACGTCGGTGCAGCCGTGCACGTCGTATTCGAGCATTCGCTCGCACGCCGCGCGATTCAACGTCAGCATGGATTTCTCCGCGCTCTGGACGTCCGCCTCTTTGGCCAGCCCGCGCTTCAACGCCGTTGAGATCACCCCGGTGCCGATACATTTGGTCAACAGCAGCACATCGCCCGGACGCGCTCCGGCATTGGCCTTGACGCGCTCCGGATGTATCAATCCGGTTACGGCGTAGCCGAACTTGATCTCGTTATCGGCCACGCTGTGGCCGCCCAGAATGGTGCAGCCGGCCTCGTGAATCTTTTCCGCGCCGCCTTTCACAATTTCCTCCAACAGGTCCGGGTCGCCTTGCGCGGGCCATGCCAGGATGGAAAGCGCCGAGATGGGCCGTCCGCCCATAGCGTAGATATCGCTCAGGGCGTTGGCGGCGGCGATGGCTCCAAAAGTATATGGATCGTCGACCACCGGGCTGAAAAAATCCACCGTCTGCACCAGCGCGGATTCGGGCGTCAGCTTATACACGCCGGCGTCGTCGGCGGTGTCGAAACCCACCAGAACGTTGGGGTTAGGCCAGCGGGGAATCCGCGCCAGCACCCGGTCCAAAATCTTGGGACTGAGCTTGGAAGCACAGCCGCCGGCGGAGGTGGATGCGGTTAGTTTAGTTGTGAGGGGCACGGTAACAGGATAACGAATCCATGAATTCAGGACCGAGCCGCGACCGCAAGGGAGCGCCACCACGAACGGTACTCGGCTCCACGATCGTCATGGTAGCGCTCCCTTGCGGTCGCGGCTCGGAATGGCGGACACGCCGATACAAAAGAGCAGATGATTGTTTTAGAAGAAGTTAGCCGCTTTCTTGAGGCATACGTCCACCGTATCCTAGCGCCCCTAAATTCCTGAATTCCTGGAATCCCTTGAATTCTGTCCGAAAGCGTAGCTAGGGCCAAAGCCCTAGCTGGCCTTCGGCCCTCTTGACAGTATCTCGTAGTTGTGAAAGTATTTCATAGACCTTGAATTCTCGCGTCGGGAAAGACTTGGGGGCCCTTACATGAAAGGCTTACTGCAACTCTGTTCGTTGTCTGTACTTCTGCTATTGGGGTTGGTTGTGGCTGGTCTGGCGCAGGCGCCGGTCGGCGATATTTCCGGGACGGTTTTCGATGAATCGGGCGCCGTCATTCCCAATGCACAGGTAACCATCACCAACAAGGACACTGGCCTGGTGCGCAATGTTACCACCAACGCGGCCGGCCTTTACAACGCTTCGGCTCTGCCTGCCGGCACTTATGAGGTCAAGTGTGAGGTTGCCGGTTTCCGCACCTTGCTGCGCGACGCCACCGTTACGGTGGGCGCCCTCACCACGGCGGATTTGCATCTGCAAGTGGGCGCCGCCAAGGATATCGTTACCGTAGAAGCGGTGACCCCGCAGATCGAGTACGAACAACATGCCATCGAAGGTACGGTGAACCGGCAGCAGATCCAGGATCTGCCCCTGAACGGCCGCAGTTTTCTGCAGCTGGCTATGCTCGAACCGGGCGTCACGGTTTCCGCCAATAGCCTGGGCCAATATAACCGGGCTTTCGATGTTTCCATCCTGGGGTCGGATTCTGACCTGACGCGCATCACCGTGGATGGGGCCACCGTGCGTGATTCCGTCACCGGCGGAACGCAGCAAAACTTCTCGCAGGAAATTGTGGAAGAGTTCCAGATATCGGAAGTGAACTTCGATCTCTCCACCAGCCTGGGCGCGGGCGGCGCGGTGAACGTAGTTACACGCTCCGGCGGGAACGATTTCCATGGCAGCGCTTTCTTCTTCTACCGCGATCACAACATGGCGGCGTACCCGAACCTTGACCGCGATCCTATTGATCCCAGCCCTTTCTTCGCGCGGCGGCAGTCCGGTGGATGGATCGGCGGCCCAGTCAAGAAGGACAAGCTGTTCTTCTTCTCCAGCATCGAACACAACAACCAGAAGGGCGTGGACGCGGCGGTCCCATCCGACCCGCTGTTCCAAGGCCTTTCCGCCGTTGCGTCAACTCCTTATGTCGCCACCACGCTTACTGAGCGGCTCGATTATCGTATTAATAACAAGAACAACGCGTTTCTACGCTACTCCCACGACGGGAATAACGGCTTCGCGCCGCGCTCCAGCAATCAATTGCCGTCCGCTTGGGTCAGTAACGTGAATTGGGCGGATTCCGGCGTGTTCTCGCTGATCAGCAGCTTCACGCCGGCGGTGGTGAACGAAGCCCGCTTCTCCATGACCTATTGGAGCAACCGGAACAACCTTCCCTCCGCTGCCCAATGCCCCAATTGCATCGGTTTGGATGGCCCCAACATCAATGTGGATGGAACCGGCCTTTCCTTCGGCAATCAAACCAATACGCCACAATCGCGAGTGCTGCGCCGCTATATTAGCGCCGATAACTTCACCTGGCAAAAAGGCAAACATCGGATGAAGATGGGCGGCGAGTGGGAATATCAAAAAGGAACCGGTACCTATACTATTGATGAGCCGGCCGCGATGACGCTGTACTCGCCGGAAGAAGTAGCCCAGCAGGCGCCAGAATTGCTGCCTTTGCTTCCGAAAACCTACACTACCCTGCAGGACATCCTGCAGCTGCCCTTAATGAGCTGGGATTTCAGCGTGGGCAACAATGCCCAGCCGCCGCCATATCAAGAAGGAAACGCGGACCACGACAACACCTTCCACTTCTATTGGGAAGATTCCTGGAAGGTCAAACCAAATTTCACCGTGAATTACGGGCTGGGCTGGAACTTCGAAAGCGATGCGCTCAATCATGACCTGGTGAAACCAGAATGGCTGGCGCCTATTTTCGGCGCCGGCGGCTTGGGCCACGAACAGCACGATTACAAGCATTTCTCCCCGATGCTGGGCTTTGCCTGGTCGCCATGGAAAGATAACAAGACCGTCTTCCGCGGTGGTGCCGGCGTATACTACGACACCATCGACATCGAGCTGCGGCTGATCGAACGGTCCTACTTGAGCCCCCTGGGCTCCGGCTATCTCAACCTGCCGGGCAGCATCGTTCCCAATCCAATTCCCGGAATTCCGGGCGTCCCGGAAGGAACAGCGCTGAATTTTACCAGCCCGACGCCGTTCAACGGTGCGCTGCTCGAATACATCCTGCCGGCGGTGCGCGCGGCCACCATCCAGGAATTGGGTGTCAATCCCAACAACACCAATCTGGCTGTGACCACCATCGGCTTGTTCAAAACCGGAACCGAGCTGATCAATCCGCAGTACACGCCCGGCAAGGCCAACCATTTCAGCCTGGGAGTGCAACGGCAGTTGACTAAGGATTGGGCCATCAGCGCCGATGCGGTGTATCGGCTGTTCCTGCACCAGACCATTCGCGACGTCGACGAGAATTTCTTTTATCGCTATGTCAACGGCGTCCAGACTCCGGTTATTCCCATTTGCTCGTCCGCGCAAGAACTGACCCCCAACGCTCCCTGCTCGAACGGCGGCATTGGCGTTATCCTGAGCGGCGGACGGACCGACTACAAAGCGCTGCTGGTCAAAGCGAATAAGCGATTCTCGCACCGCCTGCAAACTCAGATTTCCTACGCCCTGCAGTCTCAAACGGGCATCAACGGAATTTACAACGACTACAATTGGTTCCAGTATTGGGGACCCCAGGCGTCGCACAGCATCCTGAACGTGAGCGGCGTCATCGATCTTCCCTGGAAGTTTCAGTTCTCGTTCATTTCCAGCTACACCAGCCGCGGACCGTTCCAGCCGGTTATTCCCGGCACCGATCTCACCGGCAGCGGCATCAGCGGTTTCCCGCTGCCCGGCATGGGCAGCAACCTGTTCAATTTCGGACTGGGCGCGGGTGACCTGGCGAATCTGATTAACCAATACGATCAAACTTACGCGCCGGCGCCTGGCCAGGGCAAGGTTGGGCCCAATCCAACTCAGAAATTCCCGTACGTTGCCGTGCCCACCGGCCCCTACCAGTTCGGCCATGACTTCAACTCGCAGGACATCCGTTTGACCAAAATTTTCAAGTTCCGGGAGCGCTACGAATTGCAAGTGCTCGGGGAATGCTTCAACATTTTCAATTTCTCGAATCCCACCGGCTACGACAGCAATCTGTTAGATTCGGGCTTTGGATTGCCCAGCGGCCGCGCCGGAGGCACGTTCGGCACCGGCGGACCCCGCGCGTTCCAGTTAGGATCGAGGTTCTCGTTCTAAAAATCTGAGGGCCGCAGATGAACGCAGATGAACGCGGATAAGATGGTTAAAAAATGTTTTATCTGCGTCTATCAGCGTTCATCTGCGGCCTAAGTCTGATCACCCCAGCCGCCGAGAACGGCCGCGCCCTTTATGAAAACTACTGCATAGGCTGCCACTGGAAAGACGGCAGTCCCGCACACGGCGGCGCCGATTTACGGCAGCCTCTGAAGCATGGCGGCGATCTGAAGTCCGTCATGCGAGTAATCACATTAGGATCCAGGTTCTCGTTCCAAAAAATCTGAGGGCCGCAGATGAACGCAGATGAACGCGGATAAGATAGAAAGTGTATTATCTGCGTCTATCAGCGTTCATCTGCGGCCTAAGTCTGATCACCCCAGCCGCCGAGAACGGCCGCGCCCTTTATGAAAACTACTGCATAGCCTGCCACTGGAAAGACGGGAGCCCAGCTCACGGCGGCGCCGATTTACGGCAGCCTCTGAAGCATGGCGGCGATCTGAAGTCCGTCATGCGAGTAATCACATTTGGAGTGCAAGGGACCGAGATGCCCGACTTTTCGGACCTTTCCGATGCGCAGCGGCGCGCTCTCGCGAAACACGTCATCCGCCTCAACCAAAAAGCCCAGTTGAAACGGAAATGAACGATTCGCGTTCATTCGCGTTCATTCGCGGCTAAAATCGGAATAGGAGCCCATGCCCAACCCTAAGACCGCTCCCTCCGGTATTCCCTACCCCCAACCTGAAAACGGCTGGGTACACAAGTGCGATGTCGACAATCATCTGGACCGGCACTTGCCGATTCCCACCCAGGTGGTTTCGAACGAAGAGTATTTTCCGATGCCGCAGACACGCAAACAAGCGGCCGTGGAACATCGCATGCTCGCCATGGCCGATGCCAACGCCAAGAAGCTGGGCCTGAAGCGGCGCGATTTCTTACGCACCTCGTGCGGCATGGCCACCGCGTTCGCGGCCATGAACAGCGTCTTCGGCCCGTACTTCCGCGTGGACGCCGCGGAAATGCTGGAACAGTCCGCTGCCGCCGATAACAAGGACGATTATTTCGTCTTCGATGTCCAGACGCATCACGTCGCGGCCGGACTGAGGATTCCCGCGCTCCTCGGCTATCGCCGCGCCGGCGCGGCCTGGAATCCCGACCTGAGAAAACGGCGCCCGCAAATGGACGACCTGTATATAGAGAATTACATCAAGGAAGTTTTTCTCGACAGCCAGACCGATATGGTGGTGATCAGCGGCTTTCCTTCCCCCACCGACGAAACCAACATCCTTCCGCCGGACAAGATGGTCAAGACACGCTCCTGGATCAATGAGCTGACCAGCTCCCGGCGCGTGATCAGCCATGGCTTGATGGCGCCCGATCTGGGCACGCAGAATCTCGAGAAAATGCAGGTGCAAGCCGAGAAGTTGAAAATCGAAGCCTGGAAGGGCTACCCCGGACAACCGCTGGGTCCGCGGCATAACGGCTGGTGGCTGGATGATGAGAAGGAAGCGTATCCGGTCTTCGAATACTCGCGGAAAATTGGCATCAAGAACCTGTGCTTCCATAAAGGCCTGCCGCTCGCCGGTTTCAATATCGAGCACTGCAACCCCAAAGATGTGATCAAGGCTTCGCAGGATTTTCCGGACATGAACTTTCTGATTTACCACTCGGGATTCAAGGGTCCGCAGGAAGCTTTGCCCGTGGTGGAGGGAAATTTCGAAAAAACCACGTATGTTCCCTGGGTCTCCGACCTTTGCGAGGCCCGCAAGAAATATCCCAAGATGACCAACGTCTATATGGAGCTGGGCAGCACTTTCGGTTTGATGGTGATCTCGCAACCCAAGTTGTGCTGTCACGTGTTGGGAATGATCCTGGACGCTTATGGTCCGGACCGCGTGCTGTGGGGTACGGATTCCATCTGGTGGGGCTCGCCGCAATGGCAGATCGAAGCCATGAAGCGCATCACCATGCCGCAGGACTTGATAGACCGTTTCGGCTACAAGCCGCTCACTCGCGAAGTGAAAGCCAAGATCCTGGGCTTGAATGGAGCCAAAGTGTATAACGTGGATCCGGGCGCCAAGCGAAATCCAATCCCTTCGGATTACATCGACCGTCTTCGAAAAATGTACCAGGCCGCGGGTCCCAAGCCTAGCAACACGCAGTATGGATGGATCGCGGCGGGCGCCGGCGCGTAGGATTCAACAGTCCTGGTCAACGCCTCGCGCTGCTCGGGCCCTCCGCTATTCGTGGCCACCGTGCTGACGCAGTAATTCCGCTACATCACTGTGGGCCTTGACCACTGCAAAGTGCAAAGGCGTGTTGCCCTGGTTGTCCTTATCGTTGACATCGGCTTTGTTGGCAAGCAACAGCTCCGCGACATCCCTGGAACCTCCAAAGGCAGCCACGTGCAAAGGCGTGTCGCCGTTCTTGTCCTTGGCGCTGACATCGGCTTTGTTGGTCAGCAGCAGTTCCGCAACGTCTTTGGAACCCTTAAAGGCCGCAAAATGCAGCGCCGTTTTGCCGGAATTGTCCGCGGCTCCGACGTCGGCTCCGTGAGCCAGCAGCAATTCCGCTATATCCTTGTGGCCATTAAACGCCGCCGTGTGCAACGGCCGCCCACCGATGCCGTCCTTAGCATTAACGTCGGCTTTGTTGGCTAGCAGCAATTCCGCTACATCCTTGGAATCTCTCATTGCTGCCTTTTCCAACGCCACCGCCCCGTCCTTGTCTCTGGCGTTGACGTCGGCCTTATTCGCGAGAAGAAATTCTGCTACATCCTTGGCGCTCTTACTGGTGGACAAAGCCGCCCAGTGTAAGGGCGTCTCGCCGTTCTTGTCTTTGCTCAGTACCAGGCCAGGATCCGCTTCGAGAAGGGCTTTCACTTTTTCCAAGTTCCCCTGTAGCGCCGCAAAATGAATCTCGCTACCTCGTCCAAGTACCGTTATGCCGCCCTCCGGATCGATAACAATGCCGCTGCCACGTTCATACACATAGCCCTTATCCGCCACCATTGCGAAAACCAAACGATCCGTATTGTCGCTGATGAAACAATAGTCGAAGATAACCAGACTTCCGACAATGGTGTGCCTCGCGCCTGGATTCCAGATCAGACTTACGATCGCTCCTGTCCGCTTGTTGGGTGAGACAGGCAGTAAATCGAACGCTCCCCCGGCCTGAGCGACGTTTGGGTCGATTTGATGAACCCAAGTTTCGGTCTTGGTGAAGGTAGAGTTGTTTTTCATAAACTCGACAAACCCGGCCGCTACCGCCAGATCTATACTCGCCTTGCCGTGAGGCTGAAGCACCCCCAGGATCTCTTGATCGTGAACGGTCCCCGGATGAGTGCGCAAGTACCCAATGGCTGTATTGTCGAAAGCGAGGACTGACGTATTCCAGTCCGCGTCCACTGGTGCTTTTTGATTCTTTCCCTTCCGTGTTGTCTGAGCGGAACCCAATCCGCTAGAGGCAAGCTGACACACAACAACGCACCACAGGACTATTCGTATCGTCTGTTTGTTCATGTTATTGGGTAAGCGTTTCTAAATGCCGAGCCGCTGTTTCCAGAGAAAGCCCGTAGCAGTATATCGCACTCAGTGGCCCCCTGGCCCGCAGCCCTACAGCTGATACAGCATTAGATAAACGATCACTCCGGTTACGCTGACGTACAGCCAAATCGGAAACGTCCAGCGTGCGATCTTTCGATGGCGCGCAAAATCACCGCCCAGGCCGCGCCGCAGCGTGATGATAGCCAGCACCGGAACGGTGAGGGCCAACAGCGTGTGCGTGAACAAAATGGTGTAATACACCACGCGAATGGGGCCTGTCTTGGGATAATGCACCGATCCCACCTGCGCGTGATACACCAGATAGCAAATCAGAAACGCCACCGATACCGCGAACGCCGTCAACATCACCCGTTTGTGCGCCTGAACCTGTTTGCGGCGGATCAAAGTGTAGCCGGTGACCAGCAATACGGCCGCGGTGCCGTTGAGCGTAGCGTTCACGGCCGGGAGCGTGTGGATGTCCATCAGGAACTTTCCCGCGCCAACGCGTTGACGTTCTCGATTACCTTTCGAACAGCGCCGGATTCTGACGTGTCGTAATATCCCCGAATCCGCGATTGCCGGTCAACCAGTACAAAGCGCGTACTATGTTCCAGTGTCGCGTCCACATTTCCGAGCTTGAAAGTATCGCGATCCAGCTTCTGTAGAGTGGACGGCGGGCCGGTCAAAAAATACCAAAGTTCCGGCGAAGCCCCGTGGATCTTGGCATACTCCGCCAGAACTGGTGGCGTGTCCCGCGCGGGGTCTATGGTGAACGATACCAGCTTGACGTCCGGCATTTTCTGGATCGCGTTCTGCACTTCATGCATCTGCGACGTCATGCGCGGACAGGGGCCGGGACAATTGGTGTAAATGAAATCCGCTACCCAGATCTTCCCCAACAGCACTTTGCTGTCGAACGGTTGCCCGTCCTGCGCGGTCAAATGAAATTCAGGAACGCCATAGTACACCGGCAGAGAACTAACGCGGTGTACGCAGGCGGCTAACGCAAAAATGAGCGAGAGGAGTACTGCAAACTTCATGCCGGACGGTCAAGGAGCATTAATCCATACAAAACCGGCAAATAGATCACGGAGGCCAGCAAGACGCGCCGCGCTTGTTGTCGGGTCCGGTCAAAGCTCACCCGCACACCCGCGTACAGAAACAGCAGCCCCAGCGCCAGAGCGCCGGCCAGATACAGATTGCCGGTCATGGAAAGAAATTTCGGAACCATGCTGATGGGAATCAGGATCAGCGAATAGATGAGAATCCGCCGCGCCGTGGATTCTCCGTCCGGCTCAACCACCGGCAGCATGCGGATGCCGGCGCGTTCGTAATCCTCGCGATACATCCAGGCGATGGCGTAGAAATGCGGGAACTGCCAGAGAAACAAAATCGCAAACAGGATCCACGCGTCCCAGGTCAGAGTGCCACTGGCTGCCGCGAATCCAATGAGTGGCGGCATGGCGCCCGGAATCGCGCCGATCGTTGTGGAGTGCGGCGAGCGCTGCTTGAGCGGCGTGTAGACGAACAGATAACTCAGCAGCGTGAACAGCCCCAGCCAGCCCGTCAGCGCGTTCACGCCGGCGAAAAGCTCAACGAATCCGGCCACGGAAATGAGGATTGCGAAAATCAGCGCTTTGTTGGCCGGGATGCGTCCGGCGGGTAATGGCCGCGCTTGCGTCCGCTTCATTTTGGCATCGGCAGCGCGTTCGTACCATTGATTGAGCGCGGCGGTTCCGGAGGCGATTAATCCTGTGCCGATGATGGTATTGAGCAGCGTCAGCCAGTGCCAGCCGCCACGCGCGCCGAAGAAGTATCCGACGCCTGTGCTCATCAAAATGAGCCAGGTGATTCGCGGCTTAGTTAACGCGATGTAGTCCTTCACAGACTGCCCAGTCTCTTAAGGTACCACAGTAATGTTGCCGTGTCACCGGAAAAATTCTTGTAGGGCGCTAATGGCTAAGTGCCGTATAATTAAGAAACGGTGCCTATGCCGAGCCTCGATCGAATCAAGCGCAATCCGGAAGTCATGGGTGGCAAACCGTGCGTTCGGGGCATGCGTGTTACGGTCGGGACGATTGTGGGCCTCGTTGCGGCTGGGCATTCCAATGCGGAGATTCTCAGCGCATATCCTTATCTTGGGGAAGAAGACATTCGTCAAGCGCTCGCATACGCTGCGTGGCGCGTGGAAGAGATTGAACTGCCTCTGCCGGTGACATGAAGATTCTGATCGACATGAACCTTAGCCCACTTTGGGTTCGTTTCTTGTCGAGCACGGGATTTAGGCGATCCGACAGCGCCTGACTCTCAGATTCTCGATCACGCCGCTTCAAATGAACTAGTAGTCTTCACGCACGATCTCGATTTTGGGATGCTCCTCGCGGCCAGCAACTCGAGAGGCCCGAGCGTATTGCAGGTGCGAACACAAGAAGTTCTTCCAAACGCCATCGGAACTCTGGTGCTTCAGGCTATTGATGCCGCCAAACAACACCTGGAAGCGGGCGCCATCGTCACCGTGGACCTCGCTCAGCATCGAATTCGACTTTTACCGTTCTGACTGTCCCGTGGCGGCCGGCGCCTTGAAAGGCTGTGCACTCTTGTTAAAAACGCAGCCTATTTGGAGCGGAATCAGGTAGCCAGACTGCTATCACTATTTCACGGTTCGGCGCCACCGGGCCCCAGTCTCATAAGCGACGCTGCTTGATTGAGGCTGGAGGCTTGAGAGCAAGAATTCGGCCGTGCCGAGCGTCTAAGGCTTGGAGCATTCGAATACGGCGCTCGCGCGGATGGCGTCGGGTTGGCATGCATAAAGCAGTCCATCTCTTCAAGGCGTTGCTAGGCGTCGAAAAGGAATCTGCAAGCTCTGTTTGACGCCGAAGCGGCGTTTATCAGACCATCCGCCCATTAGTCCATAGGTCGTATCGATATCTTTGATCACGCTGCCCGCTCCGGGACGGGCACTACACGTGCGCCACACACACCAGCGCTGGTGCGCGCTTTAGGACGCAATCGATGGTCCGGTGTGCTGTTTCCGGATCCAGCGCCGCGAAGCTCTCGTCCAGGATCACCAGGTCGGACCGCTGCAGCAGCGCCCGCGCCAGATAGACGCGGCTCTTCTCGCCGTTCGACAATTGCCAACCTGTGTCGCCCACCATTTGCATCAGTCCGGCCGGCATGGAATCCAGCAAGGGGCCCAATCCCAACTCACGGCAGATTGTTTCTGCTTCCTCGAAGTCTCCGGGATCGGGCGGCCATCCGCGTCCCAGCAGAAGATTATAGGCCAGAGAGCCGGCAAAAGTGTGGTTCTCGTGGAACTGCGGCGCTGCCACCACGCGGCGGCGCCATTCCCGCCCGCCCAGCGTTTTGCGATCGATGCCGCGCAGGAACAGAAGTCCGGAATCGGGCACGCGGACGCCGCTGGCCAGCGCCACCCAGGTGGATTTTCCGCTGCCGGAAGTTCCTTCGAGCAGCACCCTTTGGCCCTCGTCGATTTCGACAAAATTATGCTGGATGGCGTCGGCGGCGCGGTGCGCATAGCGGAACGTAATGTCGCGCATCTGCAGTAGCTTGCCTGAAGAGGGCGATGCCGCCGCCACGGCGATAGCTGGATCGCCCGAAGGTTCCACGCGTTTCGCGGCTTTCAAAAAGTCGCCCGCTCGTTCGGCGGCGATTGCGGCTCCCGCCAGCGCGCCGAAGGCCGCACTCAAGCCCTGCAGGGAATTGAAGGCCAGCAGAATGGCGCCGAGCTGCGCGGCCAATATTCCGCTGGATTCGGAACCGGTCACCACGCCATGCGCCATGGCTGCGATGCCTACAATCAGCCAGCCCCGCGGCACCAACGCCATGCAAGCGACACTGGTTCGGTCCATGCGCTTGGACTCCTTGACGTAACGGGTCAATAGGCCGTCTTCGCCTTCATGCCATTTCTCGCTCGGCTGCTGCACCAGCCGCGTGCGATGTCCCACCATGCGCTCGATGGTTTCTTCGGTCACCTGCAACCGCACGGTGGTCCATTCGCGCCTGCGCCGGTAGTACAGCAGACCCAAACCGGCCGTTACCGCGATCCACCCGACCAGCGCCAGCGCCAGCCACGGGGCATCCACCGCAGCAGCCAGCAGCCCCACCGCCACTACCAATTGAATCAGGGCGACCAGCGTCGAAAGGCCGCCCGTCAGCGCCAGGGATTGCAGCGAATCGGACTCCAGCACTCTTCCCAACAGTTGCCCTACGCCCTGGTAACGAACCTCTTCCGGATTCAGATGAAACGACCCTTCGAGCAACAGCCGCATCATCACCCAGCCGCACGAAATTGCCAGCTTGGCCTGTTTCCAGCTGGCCAGCATGTGAATCGGCACAATGGTTATCAGCAGCAACGCCCACCCGAGCAACCAGCCGGAATCGAAACGGCCTTCGAGAGCCCAGTGGCCCACCAGAACCCAGGAGAGAATCCACAAGACATATTCCACCGCGAAGGCCAAGGTGAAAGCTACCAATTGTCGCGGCAATCCCGCGCGGCGCGCCTCGGCCCACAACCCAGCCGAGATGGATGCCTGAAGCGGCCAGACGTGTGCGATGTAGGTATCGCCCAGCCGCTCCTCCAGCATGGCCTGCAATACTTTGATACGCGCCGGCCCAGCCAGACCCACGTCGTTGAGAATTGCGGCCAGCGGCTCGGCAAGTTTCGATTCCAGCTCCGCGGCGATGGCGCTGCGCAGCTCTACGCCGGTTATGGGAACGGTTTTGCCTCCGGGAGCAACGAGGGTGAGTTTCCTGCGCCGCCGGCCATCGATGGCCAGCAGCCGGAACTCGCCGTCGATCTGAATTTCGAGCAGGGCCGTTCCCTGCCCCAACACCGGAGCAAGCTCGCGATAACGAACGGGCGCGGGCTCCGTGTCGATGTCCAGCCGGGCGGCCGTAGAACTGATCCAGGTACGTGCGGCGTCGCGGTTTGCACTTACCAGCGCGCTGGGCGCTTGGGGCAGCGAAGCAGTACGATCCGAGAGCGCCTTCATCGCGTCCCCGGCCTGGGCAATGGTCCACGAAAGATCGCGAAGATCGATCATAGACCCCCGTAGCGCACGCACTTCTGCGTGCCGCGTTCACACTCGTGTGAACGCCTGGTATTCGCACGAGTGCGTGCGCGACGATTATCCGGCATGGATCAGCTCCCTCGCTTTCTCCACCAGGCTGCCGTTTTCCATGTGCAGCCTGCGCCAGGCGCCGCTGTGCTTCAGATGCCGTTTCAATGCGGCCTCCCGATGCAACAACGTGCTGTAGCGCGAACCCGCCAGCTTTCCGAGCTCAGCCGGAGCGCCATCCTCCACGATGGTGCCGCCTTCCATCACCAGGACGCGGTCAAATGTCTGGGTATCGGCGACGTCATGGGTGATGAACAGCATGGTTTGATGGCGCCAGGTTTCACGGACGCGCCGCAACAGCTCTTTTCTGGCTGTGCCATCCAGGCCGCGAAACGGTTCGTCCATAATTACCAGGCGCACGCCCGGCCGCAACAGCGCGCGCCCTACGCGCACCCGTTGCCCTTCGCCGCCGGATACCAGTGCGCCGCCATCTCCCAGCGGGCTCTGCAAGCCATCCGGAAGCCGCTCCAGGACCGTCGAAAGATCCGCTTGCTCCACGCCCTCCCCCAAGGCCATGGCCAGTTCTCCGGCCGATCCGTAACGCAGGTTCTCCATGAGCGATCGATTCCACAGATGCACCGTGGGATCGATCCAGGCAATTTGACGCCGCAGTTTTTCCATCTTGGACGCGGACAGTGCGGCGTTGTCCACCAAAACAGAGCCCGACGCCGCCGTGCGCCAACCCAGCAGCAGACCGGCCAGGCTGGATTTGCCGGCGCCCGAAGGGCCGACAATCGCTACGTGGCTGCCGCAAGGGACTTCCAGCGTGATGTCGTGCAATACCGCGTGCCCGCCGGCCAGCGCGGACACATCGCGCATCGAAATTGCAGCGCCATGTAGCACAGGCGCTTCCGCCTGCGAACCGGCATTAGCAGCCACCGCCGGGCTTTCCAGCGCGCAGAGCGGTTCCATCAGCCTAAGAATCACGCTGCGATAGAGCGGGTACGTGGAGGCGCGCGCCGCCAGGTCCCGGCCAATGGCGGGAATGTTCAGGCCCCAATAGGCCACCAACAATACCGCCGACGAATCCGGATGATTTGAAATATGCGCGATGGTGAGCAACGCCGCCAGGCCGTATCCCACGGTCATTTGAAATCCTTCCAGGCCGATCGACACCTTTTCGGTGGCCAGGCTGGCGGTAGCCCATCGCAACAGCAAATTGCGATGCTCGCCGCGAACCACGCCATCGGCGACATGAGTGCGTATCGGAATCAGGCCCAGCAGTGAGTCGAGATAAAAACGGCTCAGAGCGCCGCCGTGCGTGCGGACGCGCAGCTCGCGCTCTCCAAGCACCGGTTGCGCGGCCAGGGGAAGGCCGACGGAAACTATGATGGAGAGCAGCACCAGAAGCCAAAGCCCGTGATCGATCCAAATCACGGCGGCGGCTGTTGCCAGCAGCTGGAATGCGGCAAGTATGATTTGTCCGGCTAATGCCGGCAGAGCCCGGATATTGTGAACGCTGTGGCTGCGTTCCGCCATGTCGGACGTCAGACGGCTGTTGAAGTAATGGTCCGCTATTCGAGGCAATTTCACCAGGAAGGCTTCGCGAAAGCGCGCTTCGAGACGCCGTCCCATGCCCACCAGAGTGGCGATCGCTGGGATTTCAACGGCCAGCAAAACCAGAAGTAGAACCAGCACGGCCAACACGGCGCCCAGCCGCTGCCCGTGTCCCGAGAGCTGGCCGCCGCCGGAAATCAATGCTCGAAAAAGCAGCGCCTGCAATACGGTCCCGGCCGCTGAAACCAGCAGCGCCACGGTGACCATGGCCGGCGCCAAAGCTCCGTCCTGCTTGAGCAATCGCCACAGCTCGGCGGCCGGCCGCGGCGGCGGCTCGGTGACCGCTGCCGCCACTTCCACGGGAAGCGTCGAGAGATCCACCGGCGCTTCGGTCCGCCTCTTCACACGCACCAGCACGGCGCCTCGCACCGCCAATTCGTCTTCATTGAGGGCCCGAACGGTCCAATATTCGGGTGGAATCACACCATATGCGTCCGCGGGAGTTTCCATCGCCCGCGCTATGGTGACGCGCAGCAAATGCGACGCGCGCGACCGGTCTTTGAATGCGCCCTGCCTGGCCAATGCCTGCAGCATGCGCAGTGCGGCATCCAGGGTTGCCAGCGGCCGCCAGCCCCCTGTGGCCAGGGCGGCTTGAATCTGCGTGGAGCTATCGCTTGGATCTACGCCCAGCTCTCCGGCGCGCGCCTGGAGCGTCGCCATGAACTCCTTGGATTCGGCCCATTCGCACCATGCCGCCGCCGGCACGTTCATCTCGTGGATGTACAGCTCCTTGGCAAAATGCGCGAACGGCGTCCAGCGCCGCCCCGAGGCCGGATCCATAACTTGCAGGCGCGCCCCGTGCCGGCTCCAAACCACCACGAAGTGAGTAAACCCGGTAGGCAGCTTCACTACGGTGATGGCCGGCAACGCCGCGGCCTCTCGCCAGGGGATGTGGTCAGGGGGAAGCACGATCTGTTCCGCTTCGAGGCCCAGCCGCACGGCAAGATCCTCCAGGGCGTCCACAGAAGTGCCATCCACGCCCGTTTGGCAGGCCTCGCGTAAACGGCCATAACTGGCATGGATTCCAAAGCCGCCCAGCAGTGCGCTCAGGCAAGCCGGACCGCAGTCAATGGTCGACGTCTGCACCACTTCAGGAATGAGAAATCGCCGGCTGGTCATTGGGAGGCTATTTCGGAAGTTCCGGTTGCGGCCTTTTTCGGCTCAGCCAGAAGCCCGCCGGCTTTTCGAAGCAGGAAGGAAGCGGGAGTGACGCGATCCACTTCAACTTCCAGCGTGCCTGGCAGCCCGTGCTGTAGCGTGATGCGTGGATTCGGCCGCGGGCTTAGCTCCACCCGCACGCGGCCGTCGCGCACTTCGTCGCCCACATTGGTGACGTACGCTATTACCGATCCATACTCGGTCCAGGGAAATCCGTCCAAACGCAGCCAGGCCTTCTGGCCGGCCCTTACCAGGCCAATCGCGTTGCGGGGTTCGAAATAAGCCACCACGCGCAATCGGCCATCCGGGATGATTGCCGCCAGGCGGTCGCCTTCATGGACGAATGCACCAGCTCTCAAGTTGACGATTTCTCCGAGACGTCCGCGTCCGGAAGCCACAATGCGCTGCGATCCCAGATCGTGGTCCAGCCTCTCCACCGTGTCGCGCGAAGCGGCCAATTCGCCCTCGATGCGGACTATATCGCGGCCGATGGACTCCATCTGCACTCGACGTTCGTCGCCATGAGTTAGCTGCTCATGCTGGGAGCGGGTTACCGCGTTGCGTGCGGCGTCCAGGTCCGTGAGTTTCTTCTTCACATCGGACTGGGCGCGCAGAAAATCCAGCTCCGACGCCAGGCCGTCCTTGTAGAGCTCATTTTTTCGTTTGGAATCTTCCTGCGCGAAACGAACCGCTTCTTCCGCTCCGGCCAAGCCCGCACGCGCTTGTTGTGTCACCGAATCTCCGGCTGACTTTTCATCCAGCAACGTTCGCCGCTCCGTCCCGAGCGATTGGCGCAAATTGGCTAACTCGGCTTCGAGCGCCGATTGGTGCTCCTGTTCTTCCTGTACGCGAAGTTGCTGGGGCCCTGCCTCCAGTTCCACCAGGACCGTGCCGGGCTCAACCTGGCGGCCCAGTTCCAGGTAGCTTTTGGTCACGCGGCCGGACACCGCGGCTTGCACGAAGTACGCGGCTTGCGCCACCTCCACACGGGCCTGGTCCGTGCTGGCGTAGACGCTGACGTGCGCAAAAAACATCCAGGCGGCCCAGCCCATCGCCAAAGCCAGCGGAATCCCGAGCAGCAGCGCCTGTTTCCGCACTCTATCCCGGGCGAGTTGCTGATCGGTTGCAGGAAACGGGTCAAAATTCACCTAGGATCCTCCTGGAGTTTCAGATGCCCGAGAGACTGCGTGTACGGCCCCTCGGGCCCTGTTGATGCGCGGCTCTAATGGCCGCTTTATTTTAGAGACCCAGACAAATACCGACAGAAACGGTGATGCTCACCGACAGATCCAGACCACCTCCGCAACTGCTGTGCTGCGGCTTGCAGGGCGGCGGAGCTGGTGCGCAACCTCCGGCTTTCAACGCAGTCTTCGTTTTCATGGTGTTCTCCTTTTTAGTTTGATTTGAGTTGCTCCACTTCTTCTCTCCCGGCCAAACGTCAACCGCGAGAATCCGCTTTATGCGCGGCGATTTTCGGACTTTTCCTCCAAAAGCCATACAAAAGCGAAGAAAGGTGGCGGGATTGCAAGCGCCAGTGAAGGCCAGATCGTAACCCCTTAGACCGCCTCACTTCGTACGCTCCTTATGCATGCTGATTACCGCTTCGGGTTACTCGAATGATACCGGCCGGTTGTGTCACGGGCGAAATCGAACCGTGTCCTCCACTTCGACGTCTACGTCGGTAGTAGTAGTAACACTTGTAACGAAAGCGTCACGCGCGGGTACTAACGAGTTCTTTCTTAGTACCCTGTAAGGATTTCGTGTTCCTATAACGAGCGACTAACCGTTACCACGCCCGCTCGATGTATAGTGAAAGGACTCCGGAGAAACTCCATGTCCGATTTGACTATTCTGATTCCCATTCTGATTGTCGTGATCTACCTGTTCTCGTCGATAAAGATTCTGGCCGAATACGAACGCGGAGTGGTCTTTACTCTCGGCCGCGTTCGGCCCGAACCTCTGGGGCCGGGCCTGATCTGGATCTTCGGCCCAGTCCAGCGCATGGTACGCATCTCGCTGCGCATCGAAGCGATGGAGGTTCCACCGCAGGATGTTGTCACTCGCGATAATGTCACCGTCAAGGTCAACGCGGTGGTCTATTTCCGTGTTATGGACCCCGTGAAGGCCGTTATCGAGGTAACGAACTTCCTTTATGCTACCTCCCAGGTATCGCAAACCACCCTACGCAGCGCGCTGGGTGAAGTGGAGCTTGATGAACTGCTCAGCCAGCGCGAAAAGCTTAATCTCAGGCTGCAATCCGTGCTCGATCAGCACACCGGGCCCTGGGGCGTGAAAGTCACGGTGGTGGAAGTGAAGCAGGTGGACTTGCCCGACCAAATGATCCGCGCCATCGGCAAGCAGGCTGAAGCCGAGCGCGAACGCCGCGCCAAGATCATCCACGCCGAGGGCGAATACATGGCCGCGGAGAAACTGGCCATGGCCGCCGAGCTGATCCAGAAGCAGCCCGCCGCCATCCAGCTCCGTTATCTGCAGACGCTGGTGGAAATCGGATCGGAGAAGAACACCACGGTTGTGTTCCCGCTGCCTATCGATATATTCTCATCTTTAGGGCGTGCCATCGATAGTCTGGCCGCCAAGAAGCAGGAAGGCTAAAGGATTTTGGCAAAGAGCGACGAAGGCGAATTTGAATTAATACTAGGGAACCGGCAGCTCATCAGCGTCTTTCTGATCGTAGTGGTTCTCTTAGGCGTGTTTTTCTCCATGGGGTATATCGTGGGCCGCAATTCGGCCGCTCCGGCCGCGGAGGCTGCCCATAATGGCGGCAAGACCGTGCCTGTGGAATCTCCGTCCACTGAGCCGGAGCAGGCTGCCCCGAATCCGGCGACGGCCGAGAAGGCACCTCCTACCAACCCGGAAACCGTGACGCCGCCGGCGAGCCCGTCCACCACACACCCCGCGCAAGCTGTGCCGGAGCCCACGCCCGTGAAACCCGCTCCGGTGGTGGCCGCGAAAGCGAAACCGGCCGCCGTGGGGCCCGCGTCCAGCGGAATCGCGTCCATCACGGGCCAGCCGGCCTCAGGCCAATACTGGCAGGTTGTCGCGACCACCCGCGAGGGCTGCGAGGTCATCAGCGAAGCGCTCACCAAGAAAGGCTTCCATGCCTTGGTGACACCCGCTTCAAAAGAAGGATTTTTCCGCGTTCTGGTGGGCCCGTTTCCGGACAGCAGTTCGCAGGCGGAAGCGCGGACCAAGCTGGAAGCGGCCGGGTTCACGCATTCGATCATAAAAAGATACTGATTTGGCGCCCCACTCGCTCCCCTCACAGCTGGTCCAACTTGAGCCTCGGCCAGCGCAGCCTCGTTTGCCGGAATGGCTGCGCAAAAGCGCCACGCACTTTCCAGCAGTACATGCTCTGAAGACCGAAATTCGCGGCTTGAAGTTGCATACGGTCTGCGAATCCGCGCGCTGCCCCAATCTTCACGAATGCTTCAGCCGCGGCGCGGCAACTTTCATGATCCTCGGTAATCTGTGCACGCGGGGCTGTGGATTTTGTTCCGTTCCCAAAGGCTCCCCACACAAGCAGGAATTCACGCTGGATCCCAATGAGCCGGCCAACGTCGCGCGCGCGGCCGCCGGCTGGAAATTGCGCTATGTGGTGATTACTTCCGTCAATCGCGACGATCTTCCCGACGGCGGCTCGCGGCATTTTGCTGAAACCGTGCGTGAAGTTCGCCACGCGCTTCCAGGCGCTCGCATTGAAGTATTGACTCCCGATTTTTGCGGCGATCTGGACGCCGTAGCGCGCGTGCTGGATGCCGGCCCTCACGTATTCAATCACAACATGGAGACAATCGGCCGCTTGTACCGCCGCGTTCGTCCTCAAGCGAACTACCGGCAGTCGCTGGAGGTGCTTCGATTCGCGAAGGCTTACCGCCCGGATGTCCTCTCGAAATCCGGATTCATGGCCGGTCTCGGCGAGGAACCGCTCGAAGTGGAGCAACTTTTGCGCGATCTTCGCGGCGCCGACGTCGACGTGGCCACCATCGGCCAGTATCTGCAGCCCACCCGCCGCAACTTGCCGGTGGCATCCTACGTCACGCCCGCTCAGTTTGAAAATTACCGCGACTACGGTCTCTCCATCGGATTCAAGATGGTGTTCAGCGGCCCGCTGGTCCGCAGTTCGTACATGGCGGACCAGGTGAATGAAGAAGCCACCCGAGTCACCGCTTAATTTCGCGCTGGCGCTGCTCTCGGCGGTGCTTCTGGTTCTTACGTTCCCCAACCCGGTGTTGGGCAACACTGGCGTGCCGTGGCTGGCGCCCTTGGCATTGACCCCGCTCGTGATCGCGCTCTCGCGGGAAGACCGTCCGCTCTGGCGATTCCTGCTGGGCGAGTGCGCCGGATTCGTCTACTGGTTTGGCGTCTGTTACTGGATTCAATTCGTGCTGGAATTTCACGGAGGCATGGGACGCTGGGGCGGATGGGGCACTTTTGTGTTGTTCTCGGTGGCCAAGGCGATTCACCTGGGCGTGTTCAGCCTCCTGGCCGCGGTGCTGATCAAAACGCCCTACGCGATTCCCGCTATCGCCGCCCTCTGGACAGGTATCGAACGCACGCATGCAACGTTCGGCTTCGCCTGGCTCGATTTGGGAAACGCGGCGATCGATATGGCGCTGCCAATGCGCCTGGCTCCAATTCTGGGTGTCTACGGAATCTCGTTCCTGTTTGCATTGATGGGCACCACGGTGGCGGTGTTGATCATCCATCGCAACCGCCGGGAATTGTACTGGCTGGCCGTAACACCCGCGCTATTGCTGTTGCCCGATCTTCCAAAGCCGGCCAAGGGCACGGAAACGGCCGTTGCGATTCAGCCCAACATGTCGGAAGACGAGCAGTGGACGACATTATCGGCCGGCCGTGAGCGCGATCATTTGATGACCATCTCACGCGATGCCGCCCTGAGGGAGAACGCGCGGCTGATCCTATGGCCGGAGGCGCCCGGTCCGCTCTACTACTATCAGGACTTCCTGTTCCGCGAGGAAGCGGCCCACCTGGTGCGCGATACGCATGCTTATTTCTTATTTGGAACGGTTGGCGAAACGCCGCAAGGCGCGCCGCTCAATTCCGCGGTGCTTCTCAATCCCGCAGGCGACATCGAAGATCGTTACGACAAGATCAACCTGGTGCCGTTCGGGGAGTACGTCCCACGGCTGTTCAGCTTCGTAAATCGCATCACCAAAGAGGCCGGCGATTTCGCGCCCGGCACGCGCCTTGTTGTTTTTCCCATGGACGGGCACAGCATGGGAGTTTTCATTTGTTATGAATCGGCCTTCCCGGCCGAGGTGCGCCAGTTCGTAAAACACGGCGCGAATCTGCTGGTCAATATTTCGAATGACGGCTATTTCGGAAAAAGCGCCGCGCGCGAGCAGCATCTCTCACTGGTCCGCATGCGCGCCGCCGAGAATCGGCGCTGGCTGCTGCGGCCAACTAATGACGGCATAACCGCTGTGATCGATCCCGCAGGGCGCGTTGTTGAACGCTGGCCGATGTACCAGGAATCGGTGGGACGGATGAATTTCAACTTCATCAGCGGCACAACGTTCTACACCGAATACGGCGATTGGTTCGCGTGGGGATGCCTGCTGGCAGCAGCCGTCGCATTATTTTGGTCGCAACGTCCGCATTACACGCCGCGCAAAGGCACCGACTCCGTTGAAGAAGCGGGTTGGCAGGCGGAAACGCCTGCCCCACTCAAAACGTAGATCCTTGTGCGCCAAGGTGGGGCAGGCGCTTTCGCCTGCCAACTGATTTTTCACACAGCGTCTTCATCACTTTTGGTGGGCCGCAGGCCCATGGAAACTCCCTCACGGTCGCGGCTCGGTAACCAGCAACCAGCCACCAGCGACTACGCACCAGCGCCACCAGCCCCCAGCCCCCGGTTACCCGTGCCGGATCACCAATACATCGCCGTCCTTAACGATATATTCTTTCCCCTCCAGCCGCAGCAATCCCTTTTCCCGGACACCTGGATAGCCGCCATGATCGATCAGCGCCTGCCAGTTCACCACTTCGGCGCGAATGAATTTCTTCTCGAAATCGCTGTGGATGGCGCCCGCGGCGTCCTGCGCCCGGCTGTGCATTGGAATGGTCCAGGCGCGCACTTCGGTTTCGCCCGCCGTCAGAAACGACATCAGCCCCAACAGCGCGTAGGTGGCGGCGATCAGCCGCTCTAACCCGGATTCCTTGAGCCCGTAGCTGGCCACATATTCCCGCGCTTCCTCGGAGGAAAGCTCGGCCAATTCTGCCTCAATCTTGCCGCAAATCGCCGTCACCAGTGTGTGGCTGCGGCCGGCCAGCGGCCCTTTCCGGTATTCTTCCTCGATCTCATGCATCCGCCCGGCGTCCAGTTCGCCGATATTCAACACGAACAGCATGGGCTTCTGCGAAAGGAACTGGAACCCTCGAATCAGCTTCTCCTCGTCGGACGAAAGCTCCAGCGTTCTTAGCGCGACGTTCTGCTCCAGGGTCGTCTTGCAGCGCTCCAGCAAGGCAAATTCCCGGTCCAGCTCCGGAGTCTTGGCCCTCTTACGGTCTTTCTCCAAACGCTCCAGGCGCTTTTCCACGACAACCAGATCGCTCAGGATCAGCTCCATCTCCACGTCTTCCAGATCGCGGATGGGATCCACGGACCCTTTTTCGTGCGGAACGGTATCGCTTGGAAAAAGACGCAGCACGTGCGCCAGCGCATCCGCCACACGCATGCTGGCCAGGTAACTCGGATCTCGCAGGGCTTCTTTCGAAATGGATGGGAAATCCAGATATTCCACGCTGGCGTGTGTGATTTTGGGAGGATCGAAAATCTTCGCCAGCGCTTCCAGCCTTTGGTCGGGAACCTTGGTGACGCCCACGCGCGCTTCCATCAGCCCCACCCGAGCCGGTTCGTGCACGCCGGTCAAAATCGTGAACAAAGATGTTTTGCCCACCATGGGCAAACCAATAATCGCAGTTTTCATGAAAACAATGTTCCTCAGTTCTTCAGTTCTTCGGTTCTTGAGCCCACCTGTCTTTCGTCTTAACCGAAGAACCGAGGAACCGAAGAACCTTTTATAACGGAACCTCAACCAGCGTGAGGATCTCTTGCAGGATTCTTTCGCTCAGCTCCGCGCTGCGCTGCGCCAGAGAGGCACGCGCATTGATGGCTATCCGGTGCGCAAAAACCGGAATCACCAGCCGCTTGACGTCGTCCGGAATTACGTAATCGCGCCCCTCCACCATGGCCAGCGCCTGAGTGGCGCGATACAAAGCCTGCGCTCCGCGCGGGCTGACGCCCAGCGCCAGGGATTCGTGCGTGCGCGTCTTTTCGACGATCGAAAGCATGTAATCCACCAGCATCTCGTCCACGCCAACGGTGCTCGCGCAATGCTGCAATTCCAGCAGCCCTTCGGCCGAAAGCACTGCCGGCAAACGTTCGCCGTGCACGCCGTCCGCGTTCCGCAGAATCTCTCGCTCTGCTTCCCGATCCGGATAGCCGATCCGGATGCGCATCAGAAAGCGGTCCAACTGGCTTTCCGGAAGCGGATAGGTGCCGTGATGCTCCACCGGGTTTTGCGTGGCCATCACCATGAACGGCTGCTCCAGCGGATAGGAGTGACTCTCAATGGTCACCTGCACTTCGTTCATGGCCTCGAGCAGCGCCGACTGCGTCTTAGGTGTAGCTCGGTTGATCTCGTCAGCCAAAAGGAAATTGGTGAAGACCGGGCCTTGCTTGAATTCGAAGTCCTGCGCATGCGCGTTGTATATGGTTACGCCCAAAACGTCGCTCGGCAGCATGTCGCTGGTGAATTGCAAGCGGTGAAAACTGCAATGCACCGCGCGCGCCAGCGCTTGCGCTAAGGTTGTTTTACCCACGCCCGGGACGTCTTCAATCAGCAGGTGGCCGCGCGCCAGCAGGCAAACCATCGATAGGCGCACCACTTCCGGCTTGCCCCGAATCGAAGTGTTGAGCGACACTTCCAATTCATTCAGCTTGGACAGCGCCTCCGGCGCGGCAACCATTACTGTCATTGTACTCTGTTGACGATCAGAACAACCGTTTTGCCGGGTTGGCGCGGACTGCTTGAAAGCTAATTCACAATGGCGTGCTAAACGGCTGAAACCAGGACCGGCAAAACCGTTGCCGGGCTGTGGAAAACACGAGACAGACCCTCGGGAAAACGGTTTGCTAACGGTTGTTTTGTTGCTAAGTTGTTGATTTTACTATTGGTGTTCCAGCGAAAAGCCGGTACCATGGGACGACTTTTGAATCTAAGACAGAAGGAGAGTTCAACCATGAAAAAAGCACTGGCAGTGATTTTCGCACTGGGGATTAGCATGGCTTATGCCGCCTCGTCCTACCATGTGACGCTCTATAAAGCGACCACCATCAATGGAACGCAGTTGAAGCCGGGCGACGTCAAGCTCGAGCTCCAGGGCGACAAAGTTGTCGTCAAGCAGGGCAAGACCAGCGTCGAATCCAGCGTGACAGTGGAGAACGGCTCGCGCAAATTCGATGCCACCTCAGTCGGCTACGTCGGCGACAGCTCCAATAACCAGATTCAGGAGATCCGGCTGGGCGGAACCACTACCAAGCTTTTGTTCGAAGCTGGAGCAAAGACCGCTACGGCAGGCGGCAGCCACTAATTGTTTTGTCCCCTCGCTCACGCGCGGGGGCTACTGGCCATCAGTTCGACGCGGTACGGTAGCCCCAAGCGTGAGCGCGGGGACCATAATAAATAGTGGACCAATGGGAGAGCATCGCCGAACGAAAGATCCGGGAAGCGATGGAGGCCGGCGCTTTCGAAAATCTGCCCTCGAAGGGCAAGCCGATTCCGCTGGATCAAGATCCGTTTGAAGATCCGGATCTACGGATGGCGCATCAGCTGCTGCGCGTCAACGGATTCGCACCACCCTGGATCGAAGAAGCGTGCGAGATCGACCACATCTCTCACAGATTGCGGACCGGTCTTGAAGACGCCCGTCGCCGCCACGCTGTCACCTCCCCAAGCTGGCAGCGTGCGCTCGACGGATTTCGAAGCGAGGCTCGAGAACTCAATTCCCGCATCCTGACCTACAATCTGAAAAGTCCATCCGCGCAATTTCACAAGCTCCCGCTGGATATTGAAGCAGAGATTCGCGCCGTTTTGACGCGTTGAAGCTAGCGCGCCCGGGCGAAATTCTGCCTGCCGGTCAAGAGCCGGTCATTGGCCAGACGTTCGCCGCTATCCGATTCGGCCCGGTCCACACCCTTGGCCGTGATGGAAAAACGGCCATTGTCGGAACGGATGATGAGAGCGTTTTCGCGCAGATACCATAGGCTGAACTCCAGGTGCTCCCTTGGGCAGCCCAGCAGATCTTCCAGCTCATGAATGGTCATTACCGGATGGCCCGGCTGGTTCATGCGAGCGGTATACAACAGATCCAAAATTCCACGGCGCTTGGAAGCTTCGGCCCGCTTTCCCACCGCGGCGTCTTCCTGATCGAAGATCTTCCAGCGCACCTGGCGTTCGGAATGGAGATTCACATCGTAGGCCGCGCGCTTTTCAGGATCGCTCAGAACCTGGTAGGCCTCCATGATGCCGCGAAAGACTTCGGGATTTCCGGTCTCCGCGTTATCAGGATGGAAACGCTGCGCCATGATTCGGAATACGCGATGAATGGTTTCCGGATCGGCTTTTTGGTTTACTTGCAGAACCTCGTAATAATCCACCACCGGCTCAGAGTAGCCGGTGGGCCGGTCCGACTCCGAACCATCTTCGTACATCAGCCCCGCGCTGAAAGAGCCGTTCGGAAGAGAAATGCACCGAACCACGCGTGCACGGATTTTGCCGTTGGAGGTTGGACCGCCGGCATGCCCGTTCACCACTACGTACGTATTTTCTTCCAGCGCCACCGACAGCTCGACACCGACGGCAACATCGCTCGCATCTATAATCTTGGCAAGTACTTCGGCTGGAGTTCCAGGAAGCTCCTCAAGCTTGACCCAGACCGCCTCAGTTTCTGATATTGCCCTGCGCCGCGGTTTTCGCCGGCGATCTGACACTCGTGGCATGTTCGCTACTCTGATCGGCAGTCTTAGGGCAGAATATTAGATGGCCCTAGGTCATTAGGGGCTAATTTCAGACCCCCGGGGGGATTCCTAACGTGCTAAAACCTGAGCTGCCGCCAGACCAACTCGAAGCTGTCCGGCCCATTTTGGAGCCCCTCTTGACGCGCCTCCGCGTCCAATCGGCGAAACTGCCTCCACAAACCGATTCCGCGCTGGTATATTCACTAGCTGCTTACGAACCGGAGGACGGCCAGTGACCATCCTGGAAGCCGGCGAAGCACTCCGCTCCAAGCGCGTCTCCTGCCTGGAGTTGACCGAACATTGCCTGGACCACATCGCCAAACTCAACCCCAGGCTGAATGCCTTCATCACCATAACCGAAGAAAGCGCCCGGGAGCAGGCCCGGGCACTGGACCGTGAACTTGCTAACGGTGAGGACCGGGGGCCGCTGCACGGCATTCCCATCGCCCACAAGGACCTGATTTTTACCAAGGATGTCCGCACTACATCAGGCTCCAAACTATTCCGCGACCACGTACCCACGGCGAACGCCCCGATCGTTGAGAAGCTGGCCGCGGCTGGCGCCGTCATGGTCGGCAAAACCGGGCTGCATGAGCTGGCCTACGGCATTACATCTGACAATCCGCACTTCGGGACCATACGAAACCCACGCGACCCTTCCCGCACACCCGGCGGCTCCAGCGGCGGCTCCGGCGCTGCCGTGGCTACCGATATGGCGTTCCTCGCCACCGGAACGGACACCGGTGGATCCATCCGCATTCCGGCTTCATTTTGCGGCGTGGTGGGGCTGAAGCCCACCTACGGTCTGCTTGATCGATCGGGCATACAACCGCTCGGACTAAGCTTGGATCACGTCGGTCCGCTCACCCGCACCGTGGCAGACACCGGAGTAGCTTTTGAAGCCATGCTCCCAGGTGGCGCACGCCTAAGGCCCGCGCCCGCCAGTTGCCAGTACATCCGGATCGGATTGCCGGAGAATTTTTATTTCACGCACATCTCAAAGGAGGTGAGCGATCGCGTGCATCAGGCCGCCCAAGCCGCGGAACGTTTAGGGGCACGCATTACGCAGGTGAAAGTCCCGGACGTCGACGCGCTGAATGACGCCGGCCGGACTATCCTGCTGGCTGAGGCATCCGCGATTTATCAGCCTTATTTTTCGCGGCGCGAAGATTTCGGCGCCGATGTGCTGGCGCTGCTGGATCAAGGCCGGCTGGTTCCCGCCACTGACTACGTGAATGCGCAGCGCATCCGGAAGATGTTGCTTGGTGAATTTTTGGCGCTCTTTTCGGAGATCGACTGCCTGTTGACTCCGACCACTCCGATCACCGCTCCCTTGATCGGTCAAAAACAGGTTGAGATCGACGGTGAAATGGTAGATACGCGGCTCACCACCACGCGCCTGGTGCGCGGCATCAACGTGCTCGGATTCCCGGCCCTCTCACTGCCATGTGGAAATTCCCCTCAAGGGCTACCCATTGGACTGCAGTTGATCGGGCGGCCTTTTGAGGAACGCTTGCTGCTGGCGTTGGGCGAGGCGTTGGAATCGGGAAAAAATCTGTGAAAAAAATCGGTTGGCAGGCGGAAGCGCCTGCCCCACTCAAAACCTGAACCTTTGCGAGCCAACGTGGGGCAGGCGCTTCGCTTCCGCCTGCCAACCTCAAACCCTTCCGCCGAACCGCGACCGTCAGGGAGTGGGTGCCTTTCCCGAAAACGTCGACCATCCGCGGCGTGACAAATCCCAAAAAATCAGATAACCCGCCACAGCGGCGACCACCAGCAAGGCCACACCCGCCAGCCAATTCGCAAACACCAATTGGCCGATCCCGAACAAACAGCCGTACACCATGATGCAGCCCATGGCCCAATCGAAAGTGTTACTGGCCGCATCCCGCACTTCCGGCATGTCCGGCGCCAGTTTCGCGATTCTGCGCCAGCCATACACGCTGGGATGCACGCGCCGGTAGAACGACAGCAGCTTTTGGTCGGACTCCGGACTGGTCACAAAGGTCGCAATCACCCAGGCTACGGTGGTGATGGCCGTGGTGATGATAGCCGTCTTCGCGAATACCACGGCGTTGTTTCCTGAAATGGAAACCCGGCTCAGCAAAATAGTAGTTCCGGCGGCCACAGCCATGGCCACGATCTCGCTCCAGGCATTGATGCGCGACCAATACCAGCGCAGTATGTAAACCGCGCCGGTCCCGAATCCGATATTCAGCACCAACTGCCAACCCTGGTTGATGGAGGTCAACTGCGCCGACATGAATCCGCTTCCCAGCACCAGCAGGACAGTGAACAGCTTCCCAATGTTCACGTAATGCTTCTCACTGGCTCCGCGCACCAGGAAGCGTTTATAAAAATCGTTCACCAGGTAGGAGCTGCCCCAATTCAATTGCGTTCCGATGGTAGACATGAAAGCTGCCAGAAAAGCCGCCACCATCAAGCCGCGCAAGGCCGGCGGCAGATAGTCGCGCAAGACCATAACATAACCCTGCTCGGGATTCTGCGTGAATGCCGCGCTGGGATGGATGCCGCCGTTCTGCGAATAAACTACCAGAGCAACCAACCCGGTGACGATCCAGGGCCAGGGCCTCAAGGCGTAATGGGCAATGTTGAACCACATGGTGGCGCCGAGCGAATTTTTTTCGTCCTTGGCGCTGAACATGCGCTGCGCGACATACCCTCCTCCGCCCGGTTCGGCGCCGGGATACCAGGCCATCCACCATTGCATGCCGATGTACACCAGAAACGTGAGCACCGGCAGGGTCCAGACGGCGTCTGAGGTCCAGCCCAGATTAAAGTCCGGAAGAAACTTCAAAGGATCGGCGGCGGGCGTTCCAGCCGCTCTGGTGTTGGCCGCGATCTGGGTCAAATGCACTCTCAAAACATCCAGCCCGCCGATCTTAGCCAGCGCCACCCAGGCCAGCACGATGATCATGGCCATCTTCAATACGAATTGGAAGAGATCCGTCACCAGTACGCCCCACAGCCCTCCGATGAAGGTGTAGAGTCCGGTAAACGGGATCAGCAGAAAAATGCAGATCATGAGTGAGGTGTGCGCCGGCGGCCCCAACGTATAATGCAAGCCGCCAAGTTCCAGGATGTTGCCCTCCGCGATGGCCGGCCCCAATAGGACCGTGATGATGTTCACCATGGCCAGCGTCACCCAGCCCAGGATCACGCAGTTCATGAACAGGCCCAGGTAAATGGCCTTGAATCCGCGCAGGAACGCGGCGGTGGATCCGCCATATCGCAACTCCACCAGCTCCACGTCGGTCAGGATCTCGGCGCGCCGCCAATAGCGGGCGAAGAAGAACACGGTGAGCATCCCGCCCAGGCATTGTCCCCACCACAACCAGTTTCCGGCGATTCCCTGGCGAGCCACCAAACCGGTGACCAACAGCGGCGTGTCGGCGGCAAAAGTTGTCGCTACCATGGACGTTCCCGCCAGCCACCAGGAGACATTGCGGCCGGAAATGAAAAACTCTTCGGTGTTGCCGCTGGCCCGCCGCCGGTAGTAGATGCTGATCAGAAGATTGATGAGTAGATATCCGGTGATGACGATCCAGTCGGTTGAAGTGAGTGGCATGGTTCGAGGTGTTCGACCGACCACTATACCAAACGAAGTGGGGCGGACCCCTGGTCCGCGACCGACGCCCACGTCGGCCTGTTCATAAGAGCGGGTCCGGGGGACCCGCGCGGACCTGGGGGTCCGCCCCACGCTACAATTACTTCGGCAATGGCTGGTAAGACGCATGACGTCATCGTGGTGGGCTCCGGAGCCAGCGGCGGTTGGGTGGCTAAGGAGCTAACCGAAAAAGGCATCGAAGTTCTAATGCTCGAAGCCGGACCGCCGCGCGTCCCCACCCGCGATTTCACTGAACATATCTGGCCCTACCAGCTCAAATACCGCGGCTTCGGCAATCAGAAAAAACTGCTCGAAAACCAGCCGGTGCAGCGTCTCTGCTATGCCTGCGACGATTACAGCCACCAGTTTTTTGTCAACGACAACGAGCATCCTTATACTTTTCCCGCCGACAAGCCATTCATGTGGATTCGCGGCCGGCAGGTGGGCGGGAAAACGTTTTGCTGGGCCCGCGTCAGTTATCGCTACAGCGATTTCGAATTCAAAGCGCGAAGCCGCGACGGCTACGGGGAAGACTGGCCTTTCAGCTACAAAGATCTTGAGCCGTATTACGATCGTGTCGAGTCCTATATCGGCGTCAGCGGATCGGCTGAAGGCCTTCCGCAATTGCCGGACAGCAAATTCCTGCCCGCCATGCGGCTGAGCTGCGGCGAGCTGGCCGCGAAGGACATTGTCGAAAAGAAATTCGGATGGAAGCTGATTGTCGACCGTACTGCCAACCTCACCGTTCCATTGAATGGCCGCCCGGCTTGCCATTATTGCGACGAGTGCCAACGCGGCTGTTTCACCGCTTCCTATTTCAATTCCCCATCTGTTACGCTGCCGGCCGCGGCGCGCACCGGCCGTTTTCAGTTAGTGAGCGACGCCGTGGTGAGCCATTTATTGATGAACGCCGAAGGTGAGGCCGATGGCGTGGCATTTATCGACCGCACTACGCGCGCGGCCCGCGAAGTTCGAGCCAAAGTAGTGGTGCTGGCCGCCAGCGCTCTGGAGTCCACGCGTATTCTGCTCCATTCGCGCGTCGGCAATCCGGATGTCCTGGGGCATTACCTGATGGATCACACCACGCTCGAGGAAGGCGGCGGAGTAATGACTGCGCTGGCTTCGTCAAAACGCGAGCCAGTGGGACGTCCCTGTGGTTACATCATTCCGAAGTACACAAACACATCGGCTCGTTTCCAGAACAAGAATTTCCTACGTGGTTACTATTTCGCCGGCGATGGCCGGCAGGAACTTTATGGCCACGCGTTTTCCACTCCCGGCTTCGGCCTGGAATGGCGCAACAAAGTGCGCGATAACATTCCCTACAGCTTCAGCGTTTATGCCCAGGGCGAGTGCCTGCCGCGCCACGACAATTATGTCACGCTGGATCCTGAGAAAAAAGATGCCTGGGGCATTCCGGCCTTGCATATCCATGCCAGCTATGGTGAGAACGAACTGGCCATGGCCAAAGCGATGCGCGAACATCTGGGCGAAATCATGGACGAACTCAAGCTCGAAAACCGCCAGCCGCCGCGCGATGAACTGAACATTTTCGGCAAGAACATTCATGAATGCGGCACCGCGCGGATGGGCCATAATCCAAAGAGCAGCGTGCTCAACGCCTACAACCAGGTGCACGGCGTCAAGAATCTGTTCGTGACAGACGGCGCCTGCTTCGTCACCCAAGGCTGTTCCGAACCGACGCTCACCATCATGGCCATTTCGGTTCGCGCGGCCGATTACATCGCCGAAGAATTCCGCAAGGGCAATCTATGACGCGGCGCGAATGGTTTATGCAATTGGGCGCGGGCGTTGTGCTGGCTGGATGCAGCGCATCGGATCTGGATGCTGCCGGGCTTCCGCCTGGAATCTACGAACCGTCGCGCGATCACTTGAGCCATGCGCTGGCAGGACATTCGCTCGACGCAGGCAGCGAAACCGAACTTGCGCAGGTATGGTCTCCGTTCTTCAAACCGGATGAAGCAGCCAACATTACTGTATTGACAGCCGCGCTGCTGGGAGAAAAGCCGGATTCGCCGGTAGTGCGGGAGGTCGCCGATTGGATTGACCTCACGGTCGGGCAGTCCTCCGCCGTGCGCAAAGCGGCGCTGGCGCTGACGCCCGCACACCGCACGCTGGCAGTTCACTATTACGGCGAGAAAGCCGTTCGTGAGCTCGAAGAACTGGACCCGCCGACGATTTGCCGTGAGGGCCTGGAGTGGTTCGCTCGCGAAAAATCCCTCAAGACAATTTCAGACCATCGACCCCAATTCTTCGCCTATTTGAAAGCCCGCGTCATCGATGGATTCTACACATCGCGCGCCGGGCTTGAAGAACTGGGGCGCGGCAATCCCAATTTCCATGCATCGCCGCCGGGTTGCGTCGGGTAACGCCTACTTCCCGCGCGTGTGGCGCGCCAGCCAATCTCCCATGATCTCCAGCGCGGTTGGAGAAAATGTTTCCTCCAGCTCCCCGTATTCCTGCACCGTGCACTTATCGCACTTCTGGAACAAGTGGTTCAAGCCAGGCAGTTCGGTCACGGTGAAATCGGCATCTCCGCCCGCAGCCAGAGCAGCCGCGATAGCCGGAAGATTCTGTTGCGGGGGCACCTGCACATCGCGGGAGCCGTTCAGCGCCAGCACCGGAACTTTCAACTTGCGTAGCGCTTCGGCGGGATCGTAGAACAGGAAGGATCGCATTTCGGGCGATGTCACGGCCGTAAATTGTGCGCGCATCGCCGGGGCCGATCCGCCCCCTTCGGCCATCATTTTCTCTACCGCCGCCTGGTCATCTTTCTCCGATCTCAAAATCCGGAAAATCATCTCCTGTATGCTATGCTCTTCGGCCACCTTCTGCTCGGACCCGCCGGACGCGCGAATAATCGCTTCACCCTGCAACTTGAGAACCTCAGTACCAACAACGCCGGTGCCCGCCAGCATGATCACGAACGCGATATCCGCCGAGCGCGCGGCGGCCGCGGGGCCCACAATTCCACCTTCGCTGTGGCCGATCACGCCGATATGCTTGGCGTCGATTTCTTTGCGACCCTTCAAATACCCGACGCCGGTGATGACGTCATCGGCCATGTCGGCCAGGGTCTCGCGCGTGGAGTTACCGGTGGAACCGCCCACGCCGCGATCATCCAGCCGCAGCACCGCGATGCCGCGCCGCGTTAAATAATCCGCGATGACTAAAAACGGCTTGTGACCCATCAGAGCCTCATCGCGATCCTGTGGCCCTGAGCCGGTGATCATGATCGCCGCGGCGAACGGTCCCGGCCCACGCGGCAAGGTGAGCGTTCCGGCCAGCTTGATGCCGCCACTGGTCTCATAGGCGACATCCTGAGCGTCATATGGATATGGCGGCTTCGGATTCTGCGGGCGAATCAATGTCTCCACCTTTTCCACGCGCTTGAATACCAGGGGCAGCGGCGCGCCTTGCAGGAATGTTCCGCTGATCTGGCTGCCGTCGGCGCTTAACTTGCCGTCATAAGTGGCATGTAGGTTGGGCAGCTCCAAGTGCAGCGCGTTGTCCGCAAACGTTGTTACTTTCACGGGAATCCCCATGGCGTTTTGGTCGATGCTGTCCAGCTTGGATGTAAGCTGGCCCTCGGCATCTTTGCTGACGTGCAGCCCCAGCCGCAGTTTTACGGCGCCGACATTAAGAGTCCCCTGCCAGGTCCCTTCGACACCGGACTGCGCGCACAGGCCGGCGCCCGCCAGAAAACCGATCCAGCAGATTTTTAAAATCATCTCTCGATTGTCCGTGGAATTGTTATTGCTGTCCAGTTTGCAAAAGCCGCGAAAAAATCAAGGGCACCGGTCGCCTACGTGTTACCGAGCCGCGACCGTGAGGGAGTCGGTGCTCTTTTTGATTCAGCTTTCGGCGAAGAATCGTTTCCTGACGCCTTCATCGGCAGGCAGATCCGGTCCCGAGAACAGATAATCCGGCTGACGGCTGGGATCTTCCGCGATCAAAGGCAGAGCTCGTGCGCGCCGGGCATCGGCATCCGGTCCGATAGCGAGATACATCTCACACTGCCAGTTGTTGAAAAGGCGCAGCCGGCCGGTGTATCCATCATGCTCGGCGGCGTAGGCGTGACCGGCGGCGTCCCAATCGGTCGAAGCGAGCAAATGATCGCGCAGCACTCGGGCGTCGCGCAAAGTGAGCGAAAGCCCCTGGCCGTGAGTTGGATCACTGGCCGCGGCCGCGTCGCCCAGCAATGCCACGCCGTCACGATAGGGATGGTTCACCCCGTTGTGCGCAGAGCTGAATGTAGCCAATGGTCCGGCCGGCTTGGCGTTCTTGAAATACGCGGGGTTCGCGCCGGTCCTCTGGCAGCCTTCCATGAATCTTGGCAGATCCGCGTGCCCTTGAAATCGCGCCTGGGTGCCCTCGTGGTAACACAGGTACATTCGTACGCGCCCGCCTCCTTGTGGCGCAATCACGGCCAGCTGTCCCAAGCCGAAATGATTGATGCCTTCCAGGGTGTCTTCGGGGGCGGGCACGTCTTCGAGCAGCACTCCGGCGATCATCATATCTTCGGGATCGCGCAGCAACTGGAAGCGCGCCGAGGAACGCACCACCGAAGACCGGCCATCCGCCCCCACCACCAGGCGCGCGGAAATAGTTTCGGCGCGGCCGTTTTCTTCCACTACCAGCGACGGAGCCGCGCCCGGCTGCACTTCGCGAACTGCCGCGCCGCGCCGCACGGTGGCCCCCGCGGCTTCCGCCGCTCCAAGCAGCGACTCTTGCATGGCGGGATGATAGAAGGCCAGACACGGAAGCTGCTGCGGCGTAGTGGGTGCCACCTCGCGATGGAACATCCGCTCAGTGGAGGCATAAATATCCACCCAAGGTATCTCGTGGCGGTTGCTTTCGCCGAGACACCCGGCCACTCCCAAGGCATGCGCCTCGGCATAACCCCACGGAAACATTAGTTCGCCGCGGATGCGATCCTTGAATTGACGCTCGTGCTCAATCAACAGCACGTCGGCGCCACGCTCGGCAATGTTCTTGGCCAGAGCCGATCCGCCCAACCCTCCTCCGGCGATCACCACATCGTAAGCTGACATGCTCGTTTAGTTTACAGCACCCATGAAGCTGTGAAAAAAACGGTTCGCAGGCGAAAGCGCCTGTGCCACCTAGTCGTAAATCCTTGTGCGTCAATGTGGGGCAGACGCTTCCGTCTGCCAACCCCGCGTGCTTCCCGATTTTTTCACGGCTTCTGACTCTGACGGTGTCTTTGATTTTTTCGCAGGTTTTCGCGGCTCTATCGCATATTGAAGTAATGCACGCCAGATACCTTTCTACTCTCGTCCTTCTCATCGCACCCGGCATCGGAATCGGCCAGACCATGACCACCGTAGCTGGAAATGGAAACGCCGGGACCACCGGCGACGGCGGGCCTGCGCTGAGCGCCGCGATGCAACCGAACGGCGTCGCGGTGGATAAGGCGGGGAACATCTATATAGCCGATTACGCCACATCGGTGATCCGCAAGGTAAACCCGGCCGGAATTATCAGCACGTTTGCCGGCTTTGCCACCGAGCCCATGCAATACACGGGCGACGGCGTTCCGGCGACTCAATCTTCCATCTATCTCCTGGAGCGCCACACCGGCCTCGTAGTGGACCCCGCCGGCAATCTCTACATCGCCGATACGGGACACGACCGTGTCCGCAAAGTGGACACCTCCGGCATGATTACCACTGTGGCGGGCATCGGAAGTTCATTCCCGTTCTTTGGCGGCGATACGGGACCCGCGACGAAGGCCACTTTATTTGAACCAATGGGCTTAGCATTGGATAGCGCGGGCAACCTTTACATCGCCGATACCATGAACTTCCGCGTCCGCAAAGTGGACACCAACGGCATTATCAACACCGTTGCCGGCAACGGGCAGTCCGGAAACAGCGGCGACGGCGGCCCGGCCACCAACGCCTCGCTATCCGCCCCGCTGGGCGTGGCCGTGGACAGCGCGGGCAATCTCTATATCGCCGACCAGGACACATGGTCTGTGCGAATGGTAGACACCAAGGGGATCATCACCACGGTGGCCGGCGACAAAATGTTCGGCTTCGGCGGCATGGGCGGACCAGCCACCAGCGCGACGCTGGCTACTCCCTACGCGGTGGAAGTGAACAGTTCCGGGACGATATACATCGGCGATTTCGGCAACACCCGCGTGCTGGACGTGGTTTCCGGCATCATCAATGTCTTGGTCGGCCAGGGCGGTCAGGCTGCGGATGGGAACCCGGCCATTGAAGCCTCACTAGCTCCCAACGCCCTGGCGCTGGACAGCGCGGGTAATCTGTATGTCGCCGATACGGAAAGCAATAGCATTCGCAAGATTACGCTGCCCCACCCCGCGCCGGCCGTCAACGCACTCGGCGTCGTGAACAATGCCAGCTTCGCCGCTGGATCAACGCCCATCGCTCCCGGCGCCATCGCCGCCGTTTTCGGCACCAATATGACCGACGGATCCAGCGTGCTGTTTTCGAGCTTCGGACCCAGTGGCACCTTGCTAACCACGCTGGCTGGCACCACGGTGACCATCAACGGAACCGCCGTCCCACTTTTCTATGCCACGCCTTCGCAGTTGGGAATCCAGATCCCGCTGGATCTCACTGGTACGACCGCGACCATTGCAGTTTCGGTTGGCGGTAAGGCCAGCGCCGTGGAGAATGTCCCCATCGCTCCGCTTTCACCAGGATTGTTCAGCACCAATCAAAGCGGGACCGGCCAGGGAGCCATCCTGATCGCCAATACGAACACGCTGGTGGCGCCCACCGGCAGCATTCCCGGCCGCGAATCGCGTCCGGCCAAGCCCGGCGATTTCATTACGATATTCTGCACCGGATTGGGCCCGTTGACACCTGCACTCGCCACCGGCGAGAAGGGCACAAACAACACCACCGTGGATCAACCCAGCGTGACCATAGGCGGCAAATCCGCGCCCGTGCAATTCTCCGGAATCGCACCGGGATTTGTGGGCTTATACCAGGTGAACGTGCAGGTTCCGGCTGGTACGCCAACCGGCAACACCATTCCGGTAGTGCTAACGATCGGCGGAAAACAAAGTAATACCGTGACCATCGCCGTTTCAGGAACGTAGCACCGTGATTCGCGTCATCGTGGGGCAGGCGCTTCCGCCTGCCAACTTTTCAGCAACTCGACAATCTCCTGGTAACCTTTATCACTGGCAAGCTGCAGCAACGACCGCCCGTCAGGATGCCGGGCGCTGCTGTCGGCGCCCTGTTCCAGCAGAACGCGCACCCCCGCAGTCTTACCGCGATCCACCATACGTACCAGAGGAGTTTGCCAGTCCTCTGGCTTGGGATCACGGGAGATGCACTCGGCGAAGCGACGGTTGAGCGAGGCGGGGTCGCGCGCCAGAATATCGGGAACCCGATCCAGCCGGTCGAGATCGAGCGCATCAAAAAGGCAGATGGGCCCTTCGTTGAGCAGCATTTCACGCATCGGTGCTTGATCAAAGAAATCCACCCATCCCAAGGGCGTAGCGTCGTAAAACGGTTCGCGAACACAAAGCGACGCTCCACGCGACAGCAGAAGCTGCACCATCTCTCGCCGGTTCTGGCCGGCGGCGGGATGCAGGGCCGCGACTTCGTCGATGTAATTTGGATCGAAACCCAAATCCAGAGCCAGCCGCACTGCCTCAGTGCGCCCTGTGTTCACGGCCTTGAGGACCATCGCTTTGGGAGCGCGGCCGAGAAGATCCGGTGCGTGCTGCAGCATAGCGCGGGCGCCTGCTTCATCGCCGGCCATGCAGAGTGCCGTGAAGCGTTCCACTTCGTTCAGCTCGGTAACAGGCGCGCCGGATTCTTCCAGTAAGCGCGCGATTTCCAGGTGCCCTCGTTCCATGGCGTGGTCCCACGGTGTCTTTCCTCGAAACTTTTCATCAGCTCTCGCTCCATGGGCGAGCAGCAGCTTCACGCGATCCGCGTAGCCGTTTCGAGACGCCTGAGAAACTTCGCGGCCCAACAGCGTAATCACGCCCTTTTCGGTTTTGACGGGCGCGTCCGGCTTCAGGCCATGACGCAGCAGGATTTCGAGCGAGGCCCCCTGGTTGATCCAGAGCGCCCATTCGTCGGCCGGGTTTGCGCCACGCGACAGCAGCAGCGCCGCCAGCTCTCGCCATTGCGGATGTGGCGGCTGGTTCACCAATCCGGTTGAGCCGCCGCCGAAGAGCCCGGTCAAAGCAGTGAAGCGCCGCGCGCTGGAACTACCAGGCGGGTCGTTATGCTTCAACGTGTACGCGTTTGGATCGGCGCGGCGGTGGAGAAGTAGTTTCGCCACGCTGTACGTCGGACGCACACGCGAGTAGCAAGCGCAGATCAGAGGCGCCCAGCCGTGCGGCCCGGGATGGTTGACCAGGTCCGGCTGGTCATCCAGAAACCCTTCGACGGCGCGCGCGTTGCCGGCTGCCGCGGCTGCCCAGATGTTGGCTTCGGCCAGCTCCGGATGCTTGGCCAACATTTCCTGCGCGCGGGCATGAAACGTCCGGTGATCGTAATGCGGATCGTCGTAGCACAGGCAGGCAATCTCCACAAACTGGGCCGCCAGTTCCTGGTTCGACGATTGCACAGCCAGCCGCAATTGCGGCCAGCTCTCAAACCCGGCTTCACGCGCCAGCACCAGCTGGCAATCCGTGAGACGCGGCTTTGCTTCATCCGAGCGTGGATGCGCCGCTCGAATACGCGCCAGCGTGGCCGCGTCGCCGCTACGCCATTTCTTGAGCAGTGTTTTCGCTTGTTTTTTGAAGTTCTCAAGCGAGGGATTCGGAATGGTCATGACAACTTCCTTTCAGTTACCCCAGCGCTCGCATTCTCAGGGGAGAAAGGACAGTCGTTATGTCCGGATATTTCGCTGACGTTCAGGCGGGCTTAGCCCTTTCCGCGAGCTGGCGGCATCCTGAAATGCTCCAGGTCCAAGATAGCTGAGAAAGTTTTGTCGCGTCAAGAACCGAGGAACTGAAGAACCGCGGAACCGAAGAACCCTTGCAGCCTCCCCACTGCTAAACTGGCATTTGGCTGCCCCGCTCAAGTCCGCGTCCTCTCCGGGCGAGGTTTCACTCTCGCGCCTGATCGGCGAGCTTTCCAACACTGCCGCCGTTCGCGAAGCGCTGCAGAGCTTTGCGCGCGATAAACAGCGGATCACCGAACAGCAGTTGCAGCTATGCCGCGTTCCCGCGCCTACTTTTTTCGAACAGAAGCGCGCCGAATGGGTGCTGGCGCAGTTCCGGGCGCTGGGCGCGGTGGCGCGTATCGATCGCGGCGGCAATGTGATCGCCCACCCGGTGGAAAACCGCGAGGGCCCCTACATCGCGCTCACCGCGCATCTGGATACCGTGCTTTCCCCCCGCAACACTGAGGAAGTTTCTATCGATCCCGACGGCCGCCTGCATGGCCCCGGCGTCTCCGACAATGGCGCCGGCCTGACCGCCCTGTTGGCCATCGCCCGAGTGATCCCGATGTTGGATGGGTACGAAGAGCTTTTCCACCGCCTGGTGTTCATCGCCAACGTCGGCGAAGAGGGCGAGGGAAATCTCAGCGGGATGCGTTATTTGTGCCGGCAATCCAGCACCGGCGGCAAGATTCAGGCGTTTTTGATTCTGGATGGTCCCAATACGGACCACATAACATCGCAGGCCCTGGCTAGCCGCCGCTTCGATGTCACCATCAGCGGTCCGGGCGGCCATAGCTGGAGCGATTACGGCCTGGCGAATCCGGTGCATGCTCTGGCGCGCGCCATTACGCTATTCACCGAACAGCGCCTGCCCGGCAACGGAAGCCCGCGATCTTCTTACAACTTCGGGATCATCGAGGGCGGCTCCAGCATCAATTCCATTCCGTCCCAAGCGCGCACCAAAGTGGATATACGGTCCGAGAGCGCCGCTAAATTAGAGGAAATATCGGCTTTATTGACCACCTGCGTGGAAAAAGCGTTGGAATTTGAGAACGATCGGGCCACCGGAGGCAAGGTCAACGCGAAAATTAAGGAAATAGGATCGCGTCCCGGCGGCCGGCTCCCGGACGATGCCCCCATTCTGCAATATGTGCGCGCAGTGGACGCCCATCTCGGCATCCGCTCCCATCTGGATTGCGCGTCCACCGATGCCAACATTCCGCTTTCCATCGGGCTGCCGGCCATCTCCATCGGCGCCGGCGGTCAGGGAGGGGGCGCCCACACGCCGCAAGAGTGGTTTCATCCGGAAGGCCGCGAATTCGGATTGAAGCGGATTTTGCTCACCCTGTTGCTGCTGCTTCGCGATCTGGATGCCCGGCGTCCGGAAGTCCTCCGCATGGCGCGCCACGGGGGATGAGCGCCCAAAAACCTCCAGGCTGGCTGATCGATTCCAGTCTCATCGCGGTAGCGCTAATTTGGGGCGCCACCTTCATTCTGGTGAAACAGGCCCTGGCCGGAGTTTCGACGCTGCTGTTCCTGACCCTGCGTTTTGCCTTCGCCACCGTCGCCCTGGCAGTGATCTTTCGCAAGGAGTTGCGCCACATCAACGCCGGCAGCGCGCTGCGCGGCGGCCTGATTGCGGGAGTGTTCCTATTCAGCGGCTACGTCCTGCAAACTTTCGGCCTCAAATACACGTCCGCTTCAAAAACCGGATTTATCACCGGTCTCTACATTCCCTTGGTGCCCCTCTTCAGCAGTGTCATCTATAAGAAAATTCCACGAACAGCCGAAATAGTGGGTGTGCTGCTGGCCTTTAGCGGCATGGCGCTGATGACCATCCAGAGGAGCTTTCTCGACATCGGCCGGGGCGATGTTCTTGTTGCCGGTTGCGCGGTGGCGTATGCGTTTCACATCCTGGTGCTAGGCCGTTTCGCTGGATCGGCGAATTTAGGAGTCTTGACCGTGGTCCAGATCGGCACGGCGGCCGCGCTCAGCGCCGGAACATTTTGGTGGGCGGAGCCGGTGCATATCCAATGGAGCGCCGGCTTGTGGCTGGCGCTATTGGTGACCAGCCTGCTAGCCACGGCCTTGGCGTTCGCGGTCCAGACCTGGGCGCAGCGCTACAGCAGCCCCACCCGGACGGCGCTGATTTTCTCCATGGAGCCGGTGTTCGCCTACGCGACATCGTATGTAGTGGCCGGCGAGGTACTTTCCAAACGCGCCGCCTTCGGAGGGTTCTTGATCCTGGCGGGTATTTTGATGGTGGAACTGAAACCAAGCCGCGCTGGTTCCTAGTTTCTGGTTTCTGGTTTCTGGTTACGGCGAATCGCCGGGGCGCGAGAACCAGAAACCAGGAACCAGAAACCAGGAACCAGAAACCAGAAACGGGTATTATATGATTAGGTCCGGGTCAGTAGAAAGGCAAAAGGTTTACGATGCGGTGGTTTAAGATCATGCGGCAGCAGAAACTGCTGTCTTTGAGTCTCCTGCTGGTTACGCTCTCCATCGGGATTGTGATCGGCACTCTGATCAACACGGGAGTGCGCGCCGCAAAAGCACAAAACGTGGCGCCCGACGCATCGCCGCTGGTGATCCCGAATCCGGTGCAGTTGGGAAATGAGTTCACCAAACTGGCCAAGAAGCTGGAACCCTCCGTAGTCTACATCACCGCCGACTACACCCAAAAAGTAGCCGCCGAAAGCCCGCACAAACGCGGCGACGCGCAGACGCCCGATTCCGGCGACGACGGCATGGACCTGTTCCGGCACTTTTTCCGCGGCGGCCCAACGGGCGAGATTCCCCAGCACGCTTTTCGTCAGGAACAATCCGGTACCGGATTCGTGGTGGATAAAAACGGATACATCATCACCAACAATCACGTGATCGCGAAAGTGGACCACATCAAGGTGAAGCTTCATAACGGCGATTCGGTGGAGTATCGCGCCAGAGTGGTCGGCTTCGATCCGGAAACCGATCTGGCTGTGATCAAGATTGATCCCAGAGTACCCCTGGTGCCCGTTACCATCGGCAATTCGGACGCCGTGCAGGTGGGCGATTGGGCCGTGGCCATTGGCTCTCCGTTCGGCCTGGACGCTTCAGTTACTGCGGGAATTGTCAGCGCCCTGGGCCGCGATATCGGCGGCGCCCTGCAGCTACAACGCTTCATACAGACCGATGCCGCCATCAATCCCGGCAACAGCGGCGGCCCGCTGCTCAACATCCGCGGCGAAGTGATTGGCGTCAATACCATGATCGCTACACAAAGCGGCGGTTATCAGGGCATCGGCTTCGCATTGCCCATCAACATGGTGGCGCGCGTTTATAACGACGTCATCCGCACCGGCCGCGTCACGCGTGGTTCTATCGGAGTGCAATGGCAGAAGGCCGACAATAAACCGGAGCTGTTCCGCGCACTCGGCTCCAAGCCCGGAGTTTTGGTCAACGTGGTCAAAAAAGGCGGACCCGCCGACAAAGCCGGCATCAAGGTGGAAGATATTATCACCGCCATGAACGGTACACCGGTGAAAGACGGTGACGACCTGGTGGCGCGCGTAGCCGATACAGCCATCGGAACCCCCGTCAGTCTGACGGTGGATCGCGACGGCAAAACCATGGAATTCAAAGTCACCATCATGGATCGCGCCGAAGTGTGGGCCGACGTCTTGAAAGACGATCCGCGCTTTGAGGATTCGCGGCCAGATCCCGAAGATCAACTCAAGCCCGACGCAGCGAACCAGCAATACAAGTTCGGCATGAAACTACACGCCCTCACCGATGCCGAGCGTAGCGCCATGGGTTTGGAAGGCAAGGGCGGCCTGGTGATTCGCAGCATCGATGAGGGCTCATTCGCCGAAGACATCGGCCTGATTGAGAAAGACGTAATTCTGGCCATTAATCGTAAGCCGGTGAGTACGGTTGAAGACGTAATGAAGATCCAGACCACCTTGAAACCGGGCGATGCCGTGGCCTTCCACGTTATGCGGGCCATCCCGGGCGTCCGCGGCCACGCTCCCCAATGGAACAGCTTCTTTGTTCCCGGAACATTGCCGCCGCAGTAGCTACTTCCAGTTCAGAAGGCGATCCGTAATTCTGCGGCTGCGGCTTCGAACTTTGCGGTTGCGATTGATTCTCAGCGTGCTGAGCACTACAAAGGCAAACAGCCCGAGTAGGCCCACCAGCACTGAGAGGTCCGCGGCCCAAGATGTCATGCTCTCAGTGTGGCAGGTATACCATGCCCCACAAAGGGGTATTTCCGCTTAATCTGCCCTTGAATTCTCTCGTATGTCAATGGTCCCCTTGCTTACGCGGCGGCCGGGTTGGCGGGCGGAAGCGCCTGCCCCACGTTGGCCCCAGTGGGGCAGGCGCTTCCGCCTGCCAACCCGCGGTTCCGGCCGGACCTGGTGAGATATAATGCTCCCCATCGAAACCGCTATGGGCCAAGCAGTCCAACCCGCGCCAGCGATTAATCTTGGCCCCGAGCAAGCGCCGCTTCCCGCATGGAGCCTCCCAAAACGCATCGCCTTCCGTTTTGTTTTTTGCTACCTGACGCTTTACAACATGCCGATACCGGGGCATGTAAACCTGCTGGAAGCCATTCCCGGCGCGACCTGGCTTTCCCTGAAATACACCGCCTTCTGGCACATCATCGTCCCGTGGGTGGCCATTCACCTTTTCCACTTGAGTGGGCCAGTGACCGTCTATCCGGCGGTGAACGGCAGCGGAGACACCACGCTCGATTACATCGAGGATCTTTGCCTGGTGGCTACGGCTTTGTCCGGCACGCTCATCTGGTCGCTCCTCGACTTCAAGCGCCCAGACTACCGGCGGCTTCATTTCTATCTGCGGATCTACGTACGCTACGCGCTTTCCTTTACCTTGTTCGAATATGGCTTCGCCAAGGTCATCCCCACGCAGTTCATCTTTCCAGGTTTTAGCCGAATGATCGAACCGTTGGGAGATTTCTCGCCCATGGGCTTGCTGTGGACGTTCATGGGATATTCCACGCCGTACATCATCTTTTCCGGGCTGGCCGAGGTCTCAGGCGCCACACTGCTGCTCTTCCCTCGCACCACCACTTTGGGAGCTATGGCCTCGGCCGCGGTGCTGCTGAATGTAGTGACGCTGAATTTCTGCTACGACGTTCCAGTGAAGCTGTACTCGCTGAATTTGCTCTTGATGGCAATTTTCCTGATGGTTCCCGATATTCCTCGCCTCGCGAATTTGCTGGTCCTGAATCGCCCGGCAGGCGCGGTGAACCTGGCCTCGCCGCATTTCGAATTGCGGCGAGTCAACCTCCGCTGGATTAAAATCGGCGCGATTGTGTTCAAGGTCCTGTTCATTGGCTACTTTCTCTACGGGACCATCAAAGGCGGCTGGGAAGGCTACAACGGATATGTCTTGAATCGCCCGAGGGCGCCCATCTATGGGCTATATGAGGTCGAGGACCCGGCCAGCTCCATGCAATGGAAACGCGTTGCCATCCAGTCCCCGGCCGCGTTCACCGTCCGGACCATGGACGACTCGGCGCATGTTTATTCCACCGAATACAACCAGGCGAAGAACACCGTGACCTTCTCGGGTGACCCCGACAAGAGCAAGAAAATCATCTTCACCTACTCGCGCCCGGACCCCGACCACGTGATCCTTACGGGCGCGTCAGTGATCAAGCTAAAACGAATAGATCCTTCAAAGTTCCTGCTAGTGAATCGCGGATTCCACTGGATCAACGAACGCCCGTTTAATAAGTAGCGTGGGACAGGATGCCATCGTGCGGGCCGATTGTCAATCGGCGCACGGTGCGGGTTACCAACCCGCTGCAGGATAGCATCCTGCCCCACGCGCTTGCTATACTGAATCTGCAAACCAGGGTGCAACCCGTCCGCGGAAAGGGACCATCCCACCTGGCTCGTCGATAGTGCAGAACATCAACCTCACTTCTGCCCGTCACAGCGGACACCGGGCGACTAGAAGGAGGACTGATGTCCCGCGAATTACCCGCAAAACCAAATCTCGAACATCTTAGAGAACAGGCCAAAGACCTGCTCCGCCGTGTCCACCAGAGTGACACCGCGGCGCTGCAGCTTTTCCATTCTCAAGTTTCATTTTCCGCGCCCGCCAGCTTGAAACTTGCCGACGCACAATATGTGATCGCCCGCGACTACGCATTCCCTAGTTGGCCGAAGCTAAAGGAGCATGTGGAATCGCTGGCGCGCTCGCCACAACCAGCCGAACAGTTGACTGCGGCCATCCGCGCTCAGGACGCCGCCAAGGTCGCGCGGTTGCTCGAAAACCATCCTGACCTAGCAGCTCAAATCAACCAGCCGCTCGCGAACTACGGCGCGGGCATGCAGGCCATGCTAGCGGCCGTGCAGTACAGCGAACGCAAGATCATCGATGTGCTGCTCCGCGCCGGAGCCGATATCAACGCCCGCAGCCACTGGTGGGCCGGAGGCATCGGCGTTCTGGATGAATGCTCGCCCGACATCGCCCCATTTTTGATGGAGCGTGGCGCCAAGCTGGATGCGCATTCGGCCGCGCGCCTGGGGATGCTGGAGAAGCTGCGGGAATTTGTTGCGGCGAACCCAACGGTAGTCGACGCTCGCGGCGCGCACGGGAACACGCCGCTGCACTTCGCTTCCACCGTGGAGATCGCGCAGTATCTGGTGGAACACGGAGCCGATATCGACGCGCGCGATACCGAACACGAATCCACGCCAGCGCAACACATGCTGCGCGTGGTGCAAGCGCGGTATTACCCACGCGATCGCCAGGACGTCGCGCGCTTTCTTGTTGCGCGCGGCTGCCACACCGACATTCTGATGGCCGCTGCTCTCGGCAATCTGCCGCTGGTGCAAAGCCATATCGAGAACGATCCGGCCTGTATCCGAATGCGGGTCTCCGACGCCTACTTTCCGAAGCAGGATCCGCGCAGCGACGGAACCGTCTACATTGAGATCTTCGGCCCCAACAGGACGCCGCACCTGGTGGCCCGCGATTTCGATCATCCGGACGTTTTTCAATTTCTGATGGAGCACAGCCCGGAAGATGTAAAGCTTGCGCAGGCCTTTGAGCTGGGCGATGAAGAAATCTTCCGCGCCTTGCTGGCCAAACGTCCAGATTTGATTGCGACACTGTCGGATGAGGAGCGCCGCCAGCTTCCCGATGCCGCGCAGAACAACAATAACGACGCCGTGCGGCTGATGCTGAAAGCCGGATGGCCGGTGGATGCACGCGGCGAGTACGGTCTCACTGCCCTGCAGTGGACCGCCTGGCACGGCAACGCGGAAATGGTCCGCGAAGTTCTGAAGTATGGGCCCGATGTCCATCTGAAGGATTGCCAGCATGAAATCCCCGCCTTGGGGTCCGCGCTCCACGGTTCGGAAAACAGCTGGCATCGCGACACCGGCGATTACGCGGCCACGGTGGAGGCGCTCATTGAAGCCGGCGCCAAGCCTCCTAAACTCACCGACGACCTGGAAGCGAGCGAAGCAGTCCGCGAAGTCCTGAAGCGATACGAAGAGCGTCACGAGTAATCCGTGGGGCAGGGTGCCATCCTGCGGCGGGTTGCCAACCCGCCTCGGCGGGTCTGCGCCACAATGGTGGTCAGAGCACATATGCTCGACCGCATCACCCAATTCGTCACGCGCCACCAAATGCTCCCGCCCGGCACCCGCGTAGGAATCGCCGTCTCCGGCGGCGCCGATTCCGTTTTCCTACTCCACGCGCTCCGCGGACTGGCGCCACGTTGGGATCTCGAACTCAGCGTAGTCCACATCGAGCACGGCATCCGCGGCGCGGCGTCCACCGAAGACGCCGCGTTCGTCAAAAATCTAGCGGATAAACTCGGGCTGCCATTCCACCTCCACAGCGCCAACGTCCCCGCCATCCCGGACAACCAGGAGCAAGCGGCGCGCCGCGTTCGTCACGCGTTTTTCCAGCAACTGATCACCTCCGACGCAGTGGATCGCATCGCCACCGGCCACACCCGCAGCGATCAAGCCGAGACCGTCCTTTATCGAATCCTGCGCGGCTCCGGCCTGGCCGGATTGGCCGGGATCCTCCCAGTAACCAAGGAAGGCCTGGTGCGCCCGCTGCTCGAAATCGGCCGGCTAGAAATCGAAGCCTGGCTGCGCGAGCGATCCATCGCCTGGCGCGAAGACGCCTCTAACCAGAACCGCATCTACGCCCGCAATCGCCTCCGCCATGAAATCCTCCCACTGCTGCGCGAAACCTTCAACCCGGCCCTGGACGAAACCCTCTCGAACATGGCAACAGTGGCCCGCGACGAAGAACTCTACTGGGAATCCACACTGCCGCGACAGCCCCCAGCCCCGAGCCCCCAGACCCTGGAAGTGTCGAAGCTAGCCACACCGCCCGCAGCCGTAGCCCGCCGCCTGATCCGCGGCACAATCCAGGCCGCAAGAGGCGACCTGCGCCAAATCGACTTCAATCACGTGGAACGCATCCTCGAAATGGCCCACTCCCAGAACGGTCACGATTGCGTCCAACTTCCCGGTCTGGACGTGACGCGGTCCTTTGATTGGATCCGGTTCGCCGCCGGGCCCGCGGACGAAACACGGCAAGATTTCGAGTTCCCCCTCAACGCCCCGGCATCCGTGGAACTCCCAGGGTCCCAAACTCGTATTACATTGCAAGTGCTAGAGAAATCGGAGACCGGGCAGGCCTGTGCTACAGTGGTGAATGAACTGGACTGGCAGCGCCTCACCCCAACGAACGGCGCGCTCCCCAGCCTGGAGCTGCGTAACTGGAGACCTGGTGACCAGTATCGACCGGCGGGACAATCCAAACATCAAAAGGTCAAGTTTTTGTTCCAGGAAGCCCGTATCCCCTTGTGGGAAAGGGGAAACTGGCCGATTATCACTTATAATGGGACTATTGTATGGACCCATCGGTTCGGCGCCGCGGCTGAATTCGCGGCCTCGTCCTCCACGCGAGTGGTCCTTCGGGTGGAAGTTTCATCAGATAGCGGGCATCCGCCGAGCACATTGTGACGTCTAACAGGGTAGTGCGGCTTCCCGCGGAGCCGTGTAGGAGAAGGAATGAATAATTCGAATATAAAGACCGCCATCTTCTGGGTGGTGATCATCATGGTGGTGGTCCTGTTCTGGACCGTGGTCCACAACAACAAGTCGCAGCAGAGCGCCCAACTTTCCTACACTGCACTGATGAACGACGTGAATGCGGGCAAGATCAAGTCCGTCACCATCACCGGCACCGACCTGACGGGCACCTACAAGGAAGACAACCAGCAACTGAAGTCGAACATCCCGCCCAATCACCAGACTCTCGACGACGCCATGCTGGCCAAGGGCGTGGACATCCATTACAACAAGGAAAGCGGCAGCGGCTGGGTTTCAATCTTGATCAACGCCATTCCGTTTGTGCTGTTGCTGGCCTTCTGGATCTTCATGATGCGCCAGATGCAGAGCGGTGGAAACAAGGCGCTCAGTTTCGGCAAGAGCCGCGCCCGGCTGCACTCCTCACAGCAGAAGAAGGTCACTTTCAAGGATGTGGCCGGCGTGGAAGAAGCCAAGGAAGAACTGCAGGAGATCATTGAATTCCTGCGTGAGCCTCAAAAATTTCAAAAGCTGGGTGGACGCATTCCCAAAGGTGTGCTGTTGATCGGCCCTCCTGGAACCGGGAAGACGCTGCTGGCGAGAGCGATCGCGGGCGAAGCCAACGTTCCTTTCTTTTCCATCTCCGGTTCGGATTTCGTGGAGATGTTCGTGGGCGTGGGCGCCAGCCGCGTGCGTGATCTGTTCGAACAGGGCAAGAAGAATGCGCCCTGCATCATTTTCATCGATGAAATTGACGCCGTGGGCCGCCATCGTGGCGCGGGCCTGGGCGGCGGACATGATGAGCGCGAGCAGACCCTCAATCAACTGCTGGTGGAAATGGATGGCTTTGAATCGAACGAAGGCGTGATTCTGGTGGCCGCCACCAACCGCCCCGACGTGCTGGATCCCGCCTTGCTCCGCCCCGGCCGCTTCGACCGCCGCGTGGTGGTGGGCCGTCCCGACGTCAAGGGCCGCGAGATGATCCTGCGGGTTCATACCAAGAAAGTTCCGCTCGGGGACGATGTCGAACTCTCCGTGGTTGCCCGCGGTACACCGGGATTTGCCGGAGCCGATCTGGCCAACCTGGTGAACGAAGCTGCGCTAGTGGCTGCCCGCCAGAACCGCAAAGTGGTTACTCAGTTCGATTTCGAGCTGGCCAAGGATAAAGTGATCATGGGCGTGGAGCGCAAATCGCTGATCATCAGCGACGAAGAGAAACGCAACACCGCGTATCATGAAGCCGGTCATGCCTTGGTGGCCGCGCTGATTCCGGAAGCTGATCCGCTGCACAAGGTCACCATCATCCCGCGGGGCATGGCGCTGGGCTTGACTATGCAGTTGCCGCTGGACGACAAGCATTCCTACGACAAGCAATATCTGGAAGCGCAGCTGGCCATTCTGATGGCCGGCCGCATCGCCGAAGAAAAGTTCATGCACCACATAACAACCGGCGCCGGCAACGATATCGAGCGGGCTACCGAAATGGCGCGCAAGATGGTCTGCGAATGGGGTATGAGCGAGCTTGGCCCCATGAGCTACGGCAAGAAGGAAGAGCAGATCTTCCTGGGCCGCGAAATCGCGCAGCATCGGGATTATAGCGAAGCCACGGCGATCGAGATCGACAAGCAGGTCCGTAAACTGGTGGACGCCGGCTATGAACGGGCGCAGGGCATCATCGTCGAGAAAGGCGATGCCTTGGCGCGGATCGCCGAAGCCTTGCTCGAGCGCGAAGTTCTGGATGGCGCCGAAGTGCGGCTGCTCATCGAAGGCGGAACGCTCTCGGCTTATACCAAGCCCAAGCCACCGGAGGGCGGCGACAAGCAGCAGGTGATTCGGCCGGAGGGCGGCAAACCCGTCACCGGCTTGCTCGGCGGCGAACGGCCCCAGCCGGCTTGAGACATTTTCCAGTCTATTTGTTCGATGTCGACGGCACGCTGGCAGACTCCGCCTCAGACATCTGCGCGGCGGTCCAGCTGGTGCTTTCCACCACACGCCAGAACAACGTGACCGACGATTTCCTGCGCCTCTACATTGGGCGCCATCTGCTGGACCTCTTCCAGGAGCTGCTGCCGGAGCTGACGCGCGAACAGATTGATCTGATGATCGCCGATTACCGGCGCATCTATTTAGCGCGCCACCATTGTTCCACGCGAACCTATCCGGGTGTTGCCGAGGCGCTGGCCGCGCTGCCGGGCCGCAAGTCCACGGCAACCACCAAAGGCACTCCCACCACCCGCGCCGTGCTCGAAATGTTCGGCCTGCTCCCTTACTTCGATCACGTCCAAGGCACCGACGGATTTCCCGCCAAGCCTGAGCCCGATGTAATTTACGCCTCGCTCAAGGCGCTGAACGCAAATCCGGAAGATTGCCTGTTGGTGGGCGATGCCCCGGCCGACATGGAAGCCGGACGCCGCGCCGGCGTCAAAACCTGCGCGGTCCTATGGGGCTACGGCAGGCGCGAAGATCTGGCCAAGTGGGAGCCGGATTACTGGATCGAGCACCCGCGCGAATTGGCGTAAGAACAAAAAAATGGGGACACCTGCACCTGTCCCTACGCCGACCGTCTTCCACTACACACCGGAAATCCAGCGTGGACAGGTGCAGGTGTCCCCATTTTTTCCTACGCCAATTCATCCAGGCTCAACCGCCCCGTATAAATCGCCATGCCCAGCGCGGCATGAATTCCCAGCTTCTGGAGTTCTCGAATTTCCTCCAGCGTAGTGATTCCGCCCGCGGCCGTCAGCTCATGCTTCGTCGCGGCTCGCAGCCGCCGAAACCAATCCAGGTCGGTGCCTTGCATGAGACCTTCTTTGTCTACATAGGTACACAAGAAACCGGAGCAGTACGGCTCCAATTGCCGGATCACCTGTTCGGCTGAAAACTCGGTTGCCTCTTGCCAACCCTTTACCACCACTTTTCCGCCTCTCGAATCCAGCGCGATGATCAAGCGCTCCGGTCCCACGGCTGCGGCGATCTCTTCCAGCAGTTCTCTCTGGAACGCGGCCGTCCCCACAATCACGCGATGCGCGCCCTGCGCAATCAGCCCGCGCGCCCGCTCGGCCGAGCGCACGCCGCCGCCCACACGCGCCCTACATCGCGAAGCAATCAATTCCACCAGACCGTCATTCGATCCCTGGCCCATCGCGGCATCCAGATCGATCACCTGAATCTCCGGGAACCGAGCGAATCGCTCGATCATTTCGAGCGGCGTGCCACCCTCCAGCGCCTTCTCGCGGCCTTGCACCAGTTGCACGACTTTGCCGCCCATCAAATCGATGCAGGGAATGATCACGGCGCCGGCCTTACCGGAACGCCCTTTTGGTGGAGATACTTCTTGAGTTCTCCAACAGTATAAGTTCCATAGTGGAATATGGAAGCGGCCAGCGCCGCGTCGGCTGCGCCCTCCGTCAGAACGCGCGCGAAATCATCCGGCTTCCCCGCCCCGCCCGAGGCAATCACCGGGATGTGCGTGGCGCGCGACACCGTGCACGTCAGCTCGCAATCGAAGCCCCCTTGCACGCCATCGGTGTCCATCGAAGTCAGCAGGATTTCCCCAGCGCCGCGCGCTTCGCCTTCCGCCGCCCAACGAATAGCGTCTATTCCTTCGTCGTCACGGCCGCCGCGCGTGAAAACGTTCCAGCTACCCGCACGATTTCGGCGCGCGTCAATGGCCAGCACCACAGCCTGCGCTCCGAATTCTTCGCTCAGCTCCGTGATCAGCTCCGGACGCCGGACCGCGGCGGTGTTGATGCTCACCTTGTCCGCTCCCGACATCAGGATGGTCCGCGCGTCCGCAACCGACCGGATGCCGCCGCCCACCGTCAACGGAATGAAAACCTTTCGGGCGGTTCGCAGAACCAGATCGGCCATGATCTCCCGGGCATCGCTTGAAGCCGTAATATCCAGGAACACCAATTCGTCGGCGCCTTGCGCGTTATAGCGCTCGGCCAACTCTACCGGATCGCCGGCATCGCGCAGGCCCACGAAATTTACACCTTTCACCACGCGTCCGCCGGTGACATCCAGGCATGGAATGATGCGCTTCGCCAACATCTTCAGAGCTCAATGAAGTTGCGTACGATCCGAAGTCCTAACGGCCCAGATTTCTCGGGATGAAACTGGACGCCGTATACGTTGGCGGATTCCAGCACCGCCGTATAGTCCAGCGCATACGTGCAAGTGGCCGCCGTCGATGCGTGTAACGGCGCATAGTAACTGTGCGCAAAATACAGGTAAGGATTCGCGTCGCGCACCAGCTTCGAACCCGCCCGCGGAACAATCTGGTTCCAGCCCATATGGGGCACTCGCGCGCTGGCCGGGAACCTGCGAATAATGCCTTCGAACAACCCCAATCCGCGCACATCAGGCGCTTCCTCGCTGGTTTGAAATAGCGCCTGCAGGCCGAGGCAGACTCCGAGAAACGGCACGCCCGCGCGGATGCGATCGAGCAGGGCCTCGCGGACCTTCATGGCATCAAACGCACGCATCATCTGTCCGAAGTGACCCACTCCCGGCAGAATAATCTTGGTCGCCCGATCCAGCGCCGCTGCATCGCGAACCAACTCATATTCAGCGCCGATCTCGCCTAGCGTGTTCTGCACCGACCGCAGATTGCCCGCTCCGTAGTCGAGAATGGTGATCATAGAAGTCCTTTGGTGGAGGGAAGCTGATCTTTCAGCCGCCGGTCTCGCGAGCAGGCGTAGCGCAAGGCACGCGCGAAACATTTGAAAATCGCCTCGATCTTGTGATGGCTCGACCGCCCGTATAGCACTTTCGCATGCAGATTCGCTCCGGCGTGGTTTACGAACCCGCCGAAGAAATCCGCTACCAGCTCCGTTTGCAGATCGCCCACCAACCGGACTTTCACTTTGTCGTCATAAACCAGCGCCGGCCGGCCACTCAGATCCAGCGCAACCACGGCCAGGGTTTCATCCATGGTCATCACGAAATACCCGGCGCGATTAATGCCTTTGCGGTTTCCAAGCGCCTTTGAGACCAACTGCCCGAGGACGATGCCCACATCCTCCACCGTGTGATGTTGATCCACATCCAGATCGCCCGTCGCTTTCAACTTCAAATCGAAGCCGCCATGCTTCGCGAACAGTTCCAGCATGTGATCGAAGAAGCGGATGCCGCTGGAGATTTCGTATTTTCCGAGGCCGTCCAGTTTCAAAGAACCGCGGATCTGGGTTTCCTTGGTCTCGCGCATCACTTTAGCCGATCTCATTGATGTCTCCCAGCACCTGGATAGCGCCCTCGCGATGAAGCAATTCCAGAAGCTGTTCTCTGCGCGGGCTTCGCGGCGCGGCGATCCCGATGAAAGGCACATTCGCAGCGCGGGCGCAGCGGGCATCGTCCACGGTATCGCCGACGTATAGCAGTTTTTGTTGCGGACGACGAGCGGCGATCTTCCACAGTCCGTCCGGAGCGGGTTTCTCATGCTCCACGTCGTCCGCGGTCACAATCAGGAAACGCTCCAGCAGCCCTTCGCGCTTGAGAGTGATCTCCACTTCCTGCCGCGTTCGTCCCGTGAATATGGCCAGCTCGAATTTCGCCGCAAGCCGCTCCAGCAACCCGTTACGTGGAAGCCAACGTTCACGGTGAATCAATCCTTCATCCAGGAACAAATGGTTGAAGTACTTGACCACTTCGCCATACGGAACTGCAACGCCCAAATCCGCGCAGATCTTCTGCGAAAGCGCCCAATCGTTGTTCCAGCCGCCCTGATTCTTATAATCCTGAATCAGATCGCGCGAAATTGTTTGCCCGGTGAAGTGCGCCACCGTGAGCACCACCGTCTCGCGATAGGAATCGGTGACATCCACCAGCACGCCATCCATGTCGAACACCAGCACCTGTGATGGCGTGCTCACCAGATTTCCTCAAGATCCGCCAGGAATTTCCGAATCTGCTCGCGTGTTCCCAAGGTCACGCGCACGCACCCCGAAATCTCGTAACTGCGGTCGCGCACCAGGACGCCGCGCCTGCGCAGCTCATCGCGAATCTCAATCGCCCGGCTGCCGGCCTGGAAAAGAACGAAGTTGGCCTGGCTCTCGTAGTAGGAAATCCCCAGTTTTTCCAGGCCAACGTACAGCAGTTCGCGTGCCGCCAGCACTTCCAGCACGTATTTCTGGATGTACGTTTGATCCGCGATAGCTGCCCGCGCGGCCAGCGTGGCCACGGTATTCACGCTGTAGGGCGACTGCGCCTTGCGCAAGAACTCCACGTTGCCGGATTGCGAGAACAGGCAGCCCAGCCGCATTGCCGCCATCCCATATACTTTCGAAAAGGTCCGGCTCACAAACAGATTCGGATAATCGTTGAGCAATGGCAGTGCGGTAACGCCCGAGAACTCATAGTAGGCCTCATCGATAAGAACCGCCGCGCCGCTGGCCCTTTCGAGGATCCTCTCCATTCCCGCGCGCGATGTTCCCGTACCCGTCGGATTGTTCGGATTAGCAATCAGAACGGCCCTCGTAGCGGGGCGAATGGCTTCGAGAGTCTCTTCCAACGGGAACGCCAGTTTCTCAGCCCGATAAGGAATCTCGCGTACCACCGCGCCGGCCACTTCCGCATAGAAGCGATACATGGCATACGACGGCCGCAGCAGCAGCACTTCATCGCCATCGTCGACGTAGGTGTTGATCAATACCTGAATGGCTTCGTCAGTCCCGTTGGTAAGCGTGAAGTCGTCCTGCTCGACACCAAAGAATGCCGCCAGCTCCTGTTTCACCTGGTCGTACTCCGGATATACAGCCAGGCCGGCAGCGCTGAGATGCTCGCGCAGATACTCCACTACCTGGGGGGAAGCGCCTACGGTATTTTCATTAAAATCCAGCCGCAGTTTTTCGCCACGCCCGCCGGTCGGCGGGTTGTACGGCGCCATTCTCAGCACCGCTTCGCGCGGCTGCAACACACCGGGCGGCAACTCGATCTTCTTATTCGCCAAGGCGCACCTCCACCGAACGCGCGTGAGCTTCCAGGCCCTCCGCGCGAGCGAGAGTGGTGATGGCCGGCGCCAGCCTCTCTAAAGCTTCCGGCGTTAATTGCTGCACCGAGATTATCTTTACGAAATCGGCGGAAGAGAGACCACCGCGAATCCGAGCCGCTCCCGACGTCGGCAGAACGTGGTTTGGACCAGACGCGTAATCGCCCGCCGCTTCCGGGCTGCTGGGGCCTACGAATATACTGCCCGCATGTTGTATTTTCGGCAAAAGGCTCTCGTCATAGATAACCAGATGCTCCGGCGCCAGACGATTGGACGCTTCCACCGCGGCCTCAATCGACGGGCAAAGAATAACCGCGCTGTTGTTTCGAATCGCTTCGCACGCGATGGGCGCCGTTGTTAACGTCTGCAGCTGACGCTCCACCTCCAGCACCACCTGCTCCGCGAGCTCTTTCGACGTGGTCAGCAAAATGGAGGACGCTTCTACATCGTGCTCCGCCTGGGCCAGCATGTCCGCGGCAATATGGCGCGGATCGGCGTCATCGGCGATAATAACGATTTCCGTTGGCCCGGCAATGAAGTCGATGCCTACGTCGCCGGCCAGCAGCTTCTTGGCGGCGGCGACATAAATGTTTCCCGGGCCCACGATGCGATCGACTTTAGGAACGGTCGCCGTGCCGAACGCCAGCGCCGCAACCCCATGCGCTCCGCCCATGCGGAAAACAGTGGGGATGCCCAGATACCGCGCCGCAGCCAGAATTTCCGGACTCGGGTGCGGTGACGTGACACAAATAGTCTTGACGCCTGCCACTTGCGCGGGAATCACCGTCATCAACAACGTGGACGGCAGCGGATAGCGGCCGGCTGGAATATAAGCGCCCATCGATTCCAGGGGCCGGACGATATGCCCTAACCGCCGTCCGTCCGGAAACTCCACCCAGCTTTCCTTGGGAAGCTGCAGTTCCGCGTATTCCCGAATATTCCTGGCCGCTGTTTCGAGCGCGGAGATAAATTCATCTGATACGCGCGCGCCCGCCGTTGAAACCGTCAATCCGCTACCGGAAAAGCCGTCAAACTTGCGCGCGAATTCGAGCACTGCCTCGTCGCCCCGTTCCCGCACCGCATCGAGAATCGGCTGCACCGCCTGCTCCGCTTCCGCCAGCCGCACCGCTTTGCGCTTCACGAAGCCTTGTGCCTGATCGAGATTGACGATTCGCAGCATCAAATCACATTACGATCTTGTTCAACGGATACTCGACAATTCCCTGCCCTCCGGCCTCTTTCAAGCGCGGGATAATGTTGCGGACCGTGATCTCATCCAGAATGGTATGGACCGCAACCCAGTCCGAGTCGCTGAGATTTGAAATGGTGGGATTCTTGAGAGCCGGAAGAATATTGAGCACCGCCGGAAGGCATTCCTTGCGCACGTTGAGAATCAGCCCCACGCGGCCCAGGGCGTTGATGGCGCCTTCCAGCAGCAAGCGGATATCTTCAATCTTGCGGCGCTTCATAGCATCCCGCCAGGAATCCACATTGGCGATCAACTGCGTATTCGATTCCAGCACCGTTTCGATGATTCGCAGCTTGTTGGCGCGCAGGGACGATCCGGTCTCCGTAACTTCGACGATGGCGTCCGCCAATACCGGCGGCTTCACTTCGGTAGCGCCCCAACTGAATTCCACTTTAGCCTGGACGCCCTTGGCGGCCAGATAGCGTTTGGTGGTGGCCACCAGCTCGGTGGCGATGACTTTACCTTCCAGATCTTGCACGCTTTGGAACGACGAAGTTTCCGGCACCGCCAATACCCAACGCACCTTGCCGAAGCTCTGCTTGGCGTAGATCAGATCCGCGACTGCTTCCACTTTCGCTTCGCTCTCTTCCACCCAATCGCGGCCGGTGAGCCCGGCGTCCAGCACGCCGTCTTCGATGTAGCGCGCCATTTCCTGCGCGCGGATCATCATGCACTCGATTTCCGGATCGTCGATAGAAGGAAAATACGAGCGCGAGCTGGTGGTAATAGTGAAACCGGCGCGCCGGAACAAATCGATGGTGGCGTTTTCCAGGCTGCCCTTGGGGATGCCGAGCTTGAGCTTCACGAATTGCTCCCGTAGACTTGGGCGGGATCGTAGGAGCGCGCTTCCGATTCCATCCATTGTCCATTCTCGAGACGGCGATAAAAGCAGCTCTGGTAGCCTTCATGGCACACGCCTGGGCCGAGCGCTTCGGCCTTAATGAGCAGCGCGTCTTGATCGCAATCCGTCGAGATTTCCTTCACCACCAGCCGATGGCCGGAGGTTTCGCCCTTGAGCCAAAGCTTGTTGCGCGACCGGCTGAAGAAGGTGACAAAGCCGCTAGCCACGGTGTTGCGAAAGGCTTCCTCGTTCATGAATCCCACCATGAGGACGCGATTGGTCTTATGATCCTGGATAACCGCTGTAACCAGTCCACTCTGCTTGCTGAAATTCAGTTCCATTCGTTGACACCAACAAAAAAGCCCGCCAGGACATCGGCGGGCGCTCTTCTCGTTTCAGAAATTGATCAGAATCCCGCCGATCGCCCCGTGATCCGATGATGGTGGTGATGAGCGGACATGAAGTTTCACTGTAGCACAAGTGGGGCAGGATGCCATCCTGCAGCGGGTTGCCAACCCGCTCCGGATGTTGCGCCGATTGGCAATCGGCGCGCAGGTTAGCAACCTGCCCCACACGCGAAACTGACCCATTACCGCGCGGTGGCCCCGCGCGTCAGCAAGGGGACATTGGAAAAAGGTTGCCCTGATTCAACAGCCACCCTGGATCCATCCTGCGCTTCACCGCTTTCATGGATTCGATCTGCTCGTGCGTATATTGCAGTTCCAGCAAATGAGCCTTGCGCTTGCCTAATCCATGCTCCGCCGAAACAGTGCCACCCAGCGCGACGGCATGCTTGGCGAAATCGAGCAGTAATGTTTTGCCGGATTGAAACTCGGCATCCGAATTTGGCAAAACGTTGACGTGAAGATGCGCGTCTCCGATGTGCCCGAACAGCACGTAGTCGATGGCCGACTCCTGAAGGCCAGCGTGGTAGTAATTCAGCATCTCGCGATTACTAACCAAGGGCACAGCGAAATCCGTGTTCAATTTCAAAAATCCGCGGCGCCGCATGGTGTCGTTCACCAGCTCCGGCAGGGCGTGGCGAAAACGGCGGAAGCGTTCCCGATCCTGGTCGCTCACCGCGAACCAGCTATCTTCGGGCGCGTGATCGGCCCAGAAATCGATATCGCCGTTCTCCTGCTCAATCAGCAGCGCGGCGCCGGCGTGCTCCGGTGTCTCGGGGAATCGCGTGCGTAAGAACTCCAGCGAATTTCGATCGAAATATTCGATCATCCGCAGGCCATTGAGTCCGCGCCAGGCCTCCACGGCGACCAGCGCGGCTTCGTCTCCAGGCAGAAACACCACGCCGGCCAGTACGTCAGCCGGCTTCGGAAGCAGCCGCAGTTCAGCTTCGACCACAATGCCAAGCGTCCCCTCGCAGCCGGCGAAAAGGTCGATCCAATCCATGCCCGGTTTCAAGAGGTATCCGGCTGTATTCTTGGTGGTGTGGGGCAACGGAATTTCGGGAACATTGAAATCCACTTTGTCGCCGCGCTTCACCTGTAAGACGCGGCCATCCATCAAGGCCACTCGGAGCCCAAGAATATGTTTTCGCGTGCTGCCATAGCGGAAACTGCGGGAACCACTGGCATCGGTGGCGATGGTTCCGCCGATGCTGGCGGTATTTTCGGTTGGATCGGGAGCGTAGAACTGATTCGTTCTTCCGGCGGCGGCCTGCAGGTTTTCGAGCGCGACTCCGGGGCCTGCGGTCGCGCTGCCTTTCTGAATCTCCAGACGCTGGAATTTCTCCATGGAGATTACCCACCCGCTCTGCGCGACGCGCCCGCCGGTGACACCGGTCCCGGCGCCGGAGATGGTGACTGGTATTTTCTTGCCCGATGCGTCAGCCAATATATCCAACAACTGTGCTTCGCTGGCTGGAACGAAGACTTTCTCAGCTTCGCCTTTATACCCAGAGGCATCGATCAGATAGGAATCCATACCATGATCAGCCGCGGTCAAACCTCCAAAATCACCGGCATGATCAGCGGACGGCGCTGCGTCTGTTTGTTCAGGAAGCGCTTCAAATCGGCGCGAATCTTCTCTTGCATCACGCCCCAGTCGGTGCGTTCTTCCTGGCTCGACGACTCCAGGGTGCGCGCCACCACTTGCCGGGCTTCCTGCAGCAGATCCGAGCCATCTTCGAGCGACATGAAACCGCGGCTGACAATCTCCGGCAGGGTTTCGCTTTTCCCCGAGTGCTTGTTGATGGCGATGATCGGCAATACAAAACCATCTTCGGAAAGATGGCGGCGGTCGCGGATGACAATGTCCTCCACCACTTCATCAATGGTCCCGGAGTCGATGCACACGCGCCCCACTTGCACCTTCTCGCCGCGTCGCGCCCCTTGTTTATCAATTTCCAGCGTCTCGCCTGTTTCGAGCACAAACGAATCCTCCAGGCCCAAGCCTCGCAAATGCCCCGCCAGCGAGGCGTGCTTGGCCATCTGCCGGTATTCGCCGTGGACCGGCAGGAAATAGCGCGGCCGCACCAGGTTCAACACCAGCTTCAGCTCTTCCACGCTGCCGTGCCCGGACACATGCACCGGCGGATTCATGGAACCGTAAATCACATCCGCGCCGCGCTTGGCGAAATGATTGATCATCCGGTAAATGCCCTTCTCGTTGCCGGGGATGATGCGGGCGCTCAGCACCACCGTGTCGCCCGGATGCACCGAAATGTTCTTGTGATTGTCCACGGCAATTCGGGAAAGCGCGGACATGGGCTCGCCCTGCGTTCCCGACGCCACCACGCACACCTTGCTGGGATCGGTCTGCATGATGTCCTGCGGCCGCAGCAGGATTCCATCCGGAACCTGCAGCAATCCCAAGGTGTGCGCGATCTCGGTGACGTTCAGCATGCTGCGCCCGAGAAACGCCACCTTGCGGCCGTAATCGGCGGAAACATCCAGGATCTGCTGCAAACGGTGGATGGAAGAGCTGAAGCACGAAATTACCAGGCGCTGCTCGGCCCGGTAGAAGATGTCTTCCAGGCGCGGCCGCACGGCGCGTTCGCTTTCCGTATATCCCGGGCGATCGACGTTGGTGGAATCCGACATCAGCAGCAGTACGCCGCGCTTGCCGTATTCGGCCAGCGTGTGCAGATCGAACAGCTCGTTGTCGGTGGGCGTGGGGTCCACTTTAAAATCGCCGGTGTGAATAATGACGCCCAGCGGCGTGGTGATGGCCAGCGCCATGGCGCTGACTATGGAGTGCGTGACGTGGATGAAATCGATGCTGAACGGCCCGATCTCCACTTTCGTGCCCGGCTTCACCCGGTTCAGTTTCGCCTGGTCCAGCAGACCGTGTTCCTCCAGCCGCCGTTCCACCAGCGCCAGCGTAAAAGCGGAGCTGTACACCGGCATGTTGATTTCGCTCAACAGGAACGGCACCGCGCCGATGTGGTCCTCATGGCCGTGGGTTAGGATCAGCGCCCGGACCTTGGCGCGATTTTGCTCGAGATAACTGAAATCGGGCGTAACGATATCCACGCCCAGCAGTTCGGCATCCGGGAACATCATCCCCGCATCCACTACGATGATGTCGTCGCCGTAGCGGATGGCCATGGAGTTCATCCCGAACTCGCCCAGGCCGCCGAGTGGAATCAGTTGCAGCTTATGATCAGACATTGAAGCTTTCAGAGTACCAGTTGCTGGTTGCTGGTGACTGGCGGGTGCGCGACGGCAACACGGTTTCTTACGAACTAGGGCCGCACACGAACCCCGCTGAACTCTGGATTCCTGGTATCGCTTCCTCGCGGTCGCGGCTCGGTTTGCGCTGGTGCTATCCTTCGGGAAGAAGGCGTAGTTTCATGAGTGCGCGGAAAGCGTTGCTGCGGTTCGCATGCGGTCTCCTGTGTCTCGGGATGCTGTACGCGGTGCAGCGGCCATTCAAACAATACCCGGGTATCGAATATGAAGAATTCAATCTGCCGCAGGACTGGCAGAAGCCCGCGGAATGGGCTTTCGCTCGATTAATGTATCCGCCCGGCCCCAACGATGGCTACGCCGGCCGCGGTGGCGATTGGCATTATGGAATGTCTCTCTGGACGCAGGACTATCCGCGCGCGGATCGCCACTTTTCTGAAGCCGTCCGCCGTTTGACGCGCCTGGATGTCCGCTCCGTGGAACAGGCCGTGAACCTGGAAGATGGCGACGATGTTTACAACTGGCCCTGGCTTTATGCGGTCCAAGTGGGCGAATGGGGACTCACCGAAGGGGAAGCCAAAGTAATGCGCGACTACCTGCTGCGCGGCGGCTTCTTCATGGCCGACGATTTTCACGGAACTTATGAGTGGGAGATGTTCGAGAGACGCATCCGCTTCGTTTTCCCCGATCGCCCTATAGTGGACATCGACGATAAGGACGCCATTTTCCATACCGTTTTCGACCTGGACGATCGTTTCCAGGTTCCCGGTGAAGCGCATCTGCGGATGGGCTGCAAGAACTGCAATAGCGGCGGCACCGGGGCTCATTGGCGGGGTATCTACGATGACAAGGGCCGCATCATGGTGGCCATCTCCTACAATTCCGATCTGGGCGACGCCTGGGAGTGGGCCGATGATCCGTACTATCCGGAAAAATTTTCTGGCCTGGCGATTCGGGTGGGGGTAAACTATATCGTGTACGCGATGACGCACTAATCAACGATGTTCACCGTCCGTCCAGCCACCCTCACCGACGTTGGATCGCTTGCGGCACATCGCCGGGCAATGTTCTCCGACATGGGCCATCAGGACACTGCGGCTTTGGACGCCATGACTGCGGCTTTTCTGCTCTGGGTGCACCAGAAAATGACCACCCAGGAGTATCTGGCCTGGCTGGCCATCAGCCCGGATGGCGCCATCGTCTCGGGCCTGGGGTTATGGCTGATGGATTGGCCGCCGCACATGATTGGTCCGGGGGCGCGCCGGGGAAATATTCTCAACGTGTACACGGAACGTTCATTCCGCCGTCAGGGCCTCGCGCGGCAATTGATGAACGTCGCACTCGAGTGGTGCCGGGCAAATGGCATTCGAGCAGTGATCCTGCATGCCAGCGATAACGCCCAGCGGCTGTATGACTCGCTCGGTTTCGAATCCACCAATGAGATGAGGATCTTGCTGCAGCGTTGATCCATTACATCGGATATCGTCTGCAATCGTAACAATCTGCGCTAGCTTACACGATAATTGCTCACCTGCAAAACGGAGCCGTGACCGCCAGGGAGCGCTACCACGACTGGCCGCTAGCTCCACATTCGTGGTAGCGCTTCCTGGCGGTCGCGGCTCCCTTTTTCAAGAAAAGTAGCGCGGTATTATAAACATAACCGGGGTATCGTACGTCTAAACAAACATCCGTTAGTATAACTATGCCCTTTCTCGGGTTCCTTAGATTCGGGGCGGGATGCCTGGCGCTTGCCGGCGTGGTCCTGGCCCTGGGATGTGGCCACGGCATCGTCCCGCAAACACATGCCGCCACGGTCAGCCCTGCCGCCAGCGAAACAATCCACAAACAGGTTCGCGCCACCGGCACCATTGTGGCCATCCATACCTACACCGTCCAGACTCCCCAAATCGCCGGGCAAGGTGGACAAATGACCTTGACCGCTCTGGCGCCCAACGGGGCAAAAGTTGAGGTGGGCGGCGTTCTGGCGGAGTTCGACCGTACCGCGCAGTTGGACAGCGCCATCCAGGCCAACACCAAGTATCAGGACCTTTCCCACCAGGTTGACCAGAAACTGGCGCAAAACCAAAGCGATGCCGAAAAACGCGCGGCCGATCTCCAGAAGGCCGAGGGCGACCTGGCCAAGGCTGAATTGGAGCTTCGCAAGGGGCCGCTGCTCAGCGAGATCGACCGATTGAAAAACGAAGCCAAGGCCGAGGATGCCCGCGCGCACGTCGCCAGCCTGAAAAAATCGGGCAAGTTTCACGATGTCTCCGACGCCGCTGCCCTGCGCATTCTGGAATTGCAGCGGGATCGTCAAAAGGTGGCCCTGGAACTAGCCCAGAGTAACGCGGACCATTTGTCAGTTAAGGCTCCCATTGCCGGGATGGTGGCGCTCCAAAATGTCTGGCGCAACGGGACCATGGGGCACGCGCAGGAGGGCGATCAGCTCTATTCCGGACAGCCTTTGCTGCGGATCTTCGATCCCAACGAGATGGAAATCAGGGCCAGCGTGGGTGAGCCGGACGGCGCCGCGCTGGTACCGGGAGCGCGGGCCTTGGTGAATCTGGACGCTTATCCGGAACTGGTCTTCACCGCGCACTTCCATTCGGCCAGCCCGGTGGCGACGGCCCCCTTGGGCAGTCCCATCAAGACATTTACCGCTACTTTTCGATTGGACAAACCGGACCCTCATTTTCTTCCGGACCTTTCGGCGGCAGTGATTATCCTTCCACCCGGCTCTCCGATCCTGGGAGACGAAAAACAATGACGGAGAAGAAGCATCGCGCTAAGGGTTGGATCAGCTTGGGCGTGGTTTTCGCCGTGGCCGGCCTGGCCAGCGTGGAGACCTACCGGCTGAGACAAGTGGACGCTTCCACCACCCTGCCCATGGCGCCGGCCCGCAAGGGCGACTTCTCTGTGATCGTGAGATGCCGGGGCGAACTGAAAGCCCGTCTGTCCAGGCAGCTCAACGCCCCGGTCAACGTGCCGGACTTGCGAATCGTGTGGGCCGCACCGCCCTCCAGCCCCGTCAAGGCCGGCGAAGTGGTGATCAAGTTCGATCCCTCGAGCGCCCAGCAGCAACTTCAGGAAAAGGAAGCCGCGCTTCGGCAGGCGCAGGCCACGCTGGATCAGGAAGTGGCGCAGGCCCGCATCACCGGGGAGCAGGACAAATTGGATTTAGCGACCTCCACTTACACCGCCGAGAAAGCGCGCCTGGAAGCGTCCAAACAAGAAATCGTCAGCGCGCTGCAAGGCGAGGAAAATAAAATCGATCTCTCGCTGGCCGAAGAGGACATGAAAGTGAAAGCCGCCGCCGCGCATTTGCACGCCGCCTCCGACGCCGCTAAGACCGCCTCACTCACCCGCCTGCGCGATCACGCGCAAGCCGACGTCGATCTCACCAAACATCGCCTGGCGCAAATGGAACTCACCGCGCCGTTGAGTGGAATCATCGTTTACCTGCCCAACTATTCGCAAGGCTGGATGAACGCCAAGCCGTTCCAGGTGGGCGACCAAGCCTGGCCCGGCGCTTCCTTGGCCGAAATTCCCGATTTGAACACGCTCGAAATGGAAGGCAAGATCGAGGAGATCGATCGCGGGCGGATCTCCATCGGCGATCCCTCGCGGGTCCGCATCGACGCTCTGCCCGAGCTGACCTTGCCGGCCAAACTTTCCGCTCTCTCGCCGCTGACCGAGCAGACCTTCGAATGGCCGCCCAGCAGTAGCTTTCGCGGTTTTTCCGCGATTCAAAAACCGGATCCGAGATTGCGCCCCGGCATGAACGGCAGCATGGACATCGAGATAAAGAAAATTCCTTCGGCTATCAGCGTTCCTTCTAAAGCGCTTTTCACGCGCAACGGAAAGGCGGTAGTGTTTGTGAGCGCCAAGTCCGGCTATCACGCCGTGGAAGTGGAAATCCTGGCGCGCAACCCGGATGAAATCGCCATTAAAGGAATTAATCCGGGCGCCATGGTGGCCCTCACCGATCCGGAAAAGAGGGACCACAAACCGTGACCTGGAAGCCGGTTATCGTTCCCCTGAGTGTACTGGCGCCGCTGGCTCTGATCGCCTGGGGCGGCCTGCGCCTTTATAAGACAGGATCCGTAGTTACCTCCGTCTCCGAGATTCCTACCACCACCATCAAAAAAGGCGACGTCACCTTCACCGTGACAGCGAAAGCGGAACTGCAAGGGGGAAGCTCGGAAATGTTGACGGCGCCCATGATGGGCGGCGCGCAACTGGTACTCACCGACCTGCGCAATTCCGGAGACCTGGTGAAGGACGGGGACGTGGTGGCGCAATTCGACACCACTGAGCAGCAGTACAAGCTGAAAGAGGCGGAGGCCGATCTTGCCGAGGCTGAGCAGCAAGTCATCCAGGCGCAGGCGGATAGCGACGCCAAAGCCGAAGAAGGGCAATACGAGCTGCTGCAGGCCAAAGCGGACTTGCGCCAGGCGGAGCTGGAAGCCCGCCGCAATCCTCTGCTCGCGGCCATTACCGCCCGCGAGAACACCTTGGCGGTGGACGCGGCGCGCGACAAACTGCGCCAGCTGGAGCACGATATTCCTAATCGCCAGGCCAACTCGACGGCCGGAATCGCCATTCAGGAGGCGGCGCGAAACAAGGCCAAAGTACAAGCGGAAACGGCGCGCCACAACATCGAATCCATGACCTTGAAAGCGCACCGCTCGGGCTATGTAAGCATCCAGCCGAACATGGGCTCCGGAATGTTTTTCGGCGGCATGACCTTGCCGGCCCTGCAGGTGGGCGACACCGTTCGTCCGGGAATGGCGGTGGCGCAGATTCCCGACCTGTCCAATTGGGAAGCCAGCGCGCGAATCGGAGAATTGGACCGCGGGCATTTAGCGGTGGGACAAAAGGCCGCCATCTCCGTAATCGCGGTTCCAGAAAAATCTTATACCGGGCTCATCAAAGATATCGGCGGCACCGCCGGGCCGCCCTGGAATCGCCGCTTTGAATGCAAGATTTCCATCGACAATCCTTCGCCTGAGCTGCGCCCCGGCATGAGCGCGCGGGTGGTGGTGACCACCGAAACGCTGCGCGACGTTTTGTGGGTACCGGCGCAGGCGGTGTTTGAAAGTGATGGCCGCTCCTTCGTCTATGTTCAATCCGGCGGTAGTTTTGTTCCCGGCGATATCAAAGTGGTGCAGCGCAGCGAGAGCCAAGTGGTCCTGACGGGGCTGAAGCCTGGCGCGGCTGTGGCTATGGCGAATCCCGACCAGCAAAGCAAGAAAACCGGCGCCGGCGGCGCTTTGCAGGCCATTCCGAAATGATCGCGGCTCCCATGAAACCGCCGACCGACGACGTTCGACCCAAGGCCGGCTTCAGGATCCTGCGCTATTTCGCCGATCTGGCGCTGGCTGCCGACAATCTGCGCGCCCAGAAGACCAGAACGTTTCTCACCGCCCTGGGGATCGTGTTCGGCGTTGGTTCCGTCATCGGTATGCTGGCCATCGGCGCCGGCGCGCGCGAAGAATCGCTGCGCTTCATTGAGCAGTTGGGTGTGCGCAACGTCTTGATCGATTCACGGCCCGCTGCGAGCGAAGAAGAACTGCAGCAGCGCCGCAAAGCCTCGCCCGGATTGACCGAACGCGACGTCCGCATTCTCCAAGCCAATATCGAAGGCCTGGAGATGTATTCGTCGCGCAAGATCATGCATCCGGCCAGAGCGCTCCCGAAACCCTCCGGCGACCTGCCGGAATTGTACGGCGTCCGGCCCTCGTATCTGGCCATCCATAACCTGCGCGTCGTCGACGGCCGATTCTTCAGCGCGGCGGACGATCAGAATAGCGCCGCGGTTTGCGTGTTGGGAGAATCCGCCAAAGTGAACCTGCTCGGGTATGGCGCCGCGGTAGGAAAGTTCGTGAAGATCAACGACACCTGGCTCGAAGTGTTGGGCGTGCTGGGCGAACAGATTACCGCCGGCAGCCAGAACATCGGCGCCCAGATGCAGGACCTGAATAACATCGTTTTCATTCCGCTGAACACATTTCAATACCGTTTTTGGGATGTCAGCAGTTACATGAAAGACGACCTGGACGGAGTGGATCTGCGCCTGAAAGAAGGCGTGGACAGCGTTCAGGTGGCTAAGGTAGCGGCCGCGATTCTGAACTCGACGCATCACAACATTCAGGATTTTACGGTTACCATTCCCGCCGCGCTTCTGGCGCAGCAGAAACGGACGCAGACAATTTTTACTTATGTCATGGTGGCTATCGCCGCAATTTCGCTTCTTGTAGGCGGCATCGGAATCATGAACATCGTTCTTTCCACCGTGCTGGAGCGGACGCGGGAAATTGGAATCCGCCGGGCCATTGGCGCCAGGCGCAGCGATATCGTCCGCCAATTCCTCATTGAAGCCGTGCTGATTTCAGGCGGCGGGGGAGTGCTCGGAATTGCCTTCGGCCTGTTCCTTTCGTGGTTGATCGCGCGGTTAGCCGACTGGAAGACTATTGTCACTACTCCATCCGTGCTGATCGCGTTCGGAGTCTCGGTGGTGGTAGGAGTGGTATTCGGGATCTACCCCGCCCTGAAAGCCTCACAGATAGATCCGATCGAGGCTTTGCGCTATGAGTAGCTCGTGGGGCAGGATGTCATCCTGCGCGCGGGTTATTGGCCCGCGCTGTTTGGGCCGATTGGCAAAGCACCGGCTCCCTCACGGTCGCGGTTCGGTAAGGGCTCTGAATCGCGACCGTGAGGGAGTTCCCATTAAAGGTGTTGGCAGGCGAAAACGCCTGCCCCACGTTGGCTCGCTGTGGAGCAGGCGCTTTCGCCCGCCAACCCGCGTCATCAACGGAGCCGGTGACTTGGTTTTTCTGCAGCCTCCGGCAACCGGCCCCACATGCTGAAAGGGACGCCCCGCGCTATGTGTAAATATGCACTTCTCGCCCTCCTGGCCGTAATGACTCCGCTGGGAGCGCAAAACGATCCCTTTTTTCCCACTCCATCCTATTTCAAAAAGCACTTCTCGAACACGCCCACGCACGTCGAGCTGCAGCCGGCGGTGCGGATCAACGATTTTGTCCGCGGCGGGACTATGGAATTGTCATTGCGCGATTATCTGGGTCTGGTTGTTGCGAATAATCCCGACGTTATCGTCCAAAGGCTCACGGTGCAGATCAACCAGGATGCCATCACGCGCGCGTTCGCCCCGTTCGATCCTTTCCTGACAGCCAGCTTCAGCGCCACGCGCACGATAACGCCGACCGGAAGCTTGCTGCAGGGCGCGTCAACCTTGAACACCCTCACTCAGCCTTTCGCGCTGGGGTACCAGCAAACCTTCGAAACGGGCACGCAGCTCGCGATTGCTTTCAACGATTTCAAAACTTCCACCAACAGCTCTTTTTCCACCTTCAACCCGGAACTGAATTCCAGCATCAACTTCAGCGTGACGCAACCGCTGCTGCGCGGCCGCGGCGTTTACATCAACATGCTGCCGGTCACTATCGCCCGCAGCAAGCTGCGCGCCGCCGACTACGCGTTTCAAAATCAGCTGCTGCAACTGATCACCGCGGCCGAAAGCGCCTATTGGGATGTGGTGGGAGCGCGTGAGAATCTGCGCGTGCAGCAGGAATCGCTCAAATTGGCGGAAGCCGCGTTGACTCGCGCTCAAAAGGAGCTGGAACTCGGCGCCACGTCGCCGCTCGAAATTTATCAGCCGCAAGCCAATCGTGCCGGCGCGGAATTGCAGGTTTCGCTCGCCCAATATCAATTAGTCCAGACCGAGGATGCCTTGCGCCGCCAGATCGGTGCGGACCTTGATCCCAAGTTCCGGGAGGTCCCCATTGTTCTAACAGCCACTCTGGAACCGCCGGCCGACTCCGCGAAGGTAGATCCGGAACAGGCCGTCGCCAAGGCGATGGAAACACGTCCCGACCTGAAAAATGTTGTCCAGAACATGGACGCTGACGACCTGAGCATCAAGCTGACCAATGATAGCCTGCGTCCCAACCTGTCGCTGACCGCCCAATACGGCTCTCAGGGATTGGGCGGAATTTACTACCCGGAAACCAATCTTCTCAATCCCACCGCGCCCGTGGTTCCCATACCAGGCGGCCTCGGAGACGCGCTGGCGGGCACGTTCGGATTCAGCAACCCCACTTATGGAATGGGCCTGACCTTGCAACTGCCCATCAAGGATCGCCAGACTTCCGCGAATCTGGCCGACGCGCTAGTCCAAAAGAAAATAGACGCTTACACCAGGCGTTCCACCGAAGAAAATATCCGGCTCCAGGTTCTGCAAGCCGTGCAGTCCTTGAACAGCGCCAGGGAAGGCATCCGCATTGGGACCATAGCGCGCGATCTGGCGCGCAAGCGGGTGGAGGCCGATCAGAAACGATACGAGCTGGGCGCCATCACTCTTTACTTCTTGCTGTCGTCGCAGACCGACTTTATCACCGCTGAATCGAACCTGGTGAACCAGATCATCAACTATCGCCGCAGCGAGCTGAATCTGCTGCAGCGCACCGGCCAGCTCTTGGAAGAACGCGGCATCGTCCTGGAGCCATAGCACCGCCGCCCCACACCGTTCCGCCTAACGCGGCACCGGCCTGCTAGCCAAAACAAAAAGTTATGAAGACGCAGTGTGAAAAGTCGGGTTGGCAGGCGAAAGCGCCTGCCCCACGTCAGCTCGCAGTGGGGCAGGCGCTTTCGCCTGCCAACCGATCGATCTCGCGTCTTGGGGGGACCCGCGCGGACCAGGGGGCCCGGCCCACCCGTTGGGCCGGCTTGTGGTAGCCTTGTTGACGCTAGTAAAAAACCGAGGTTCGCCGTGAAGCTAAATTTGCTCCTTTCAATTCTAATGGGCGCGGCCGCAGCGCTGGCCCAGCAGCCCGATCAACCACCCAATGTCCGCCACGTCATTGGACTCGAAAGCATCAAGCTCAATGCCAACGGCCATCTGACGATACAGAACGGAGTGATGCAGTTCACCTCGAAAAAGTCGGAAGCCGAAGTGCCCACATCGTCCATCGAGGATGTCTTCGTGGGGACCGAAACCACGCAGAGCGGTGGAACCGCCGGCAGGGTGGTAAAGACCGCCGCGATTGCCGCGCCTTTCGGAAGCGGGAAAGCGCTCACCCTGCTGATGCGAACCAAGGTGGATATTCTTACCGTGGTCTTTCGAGGAGCGGACGGCGGAGTCCATGGCGCCATCTTCGCGCTGCAGAAAGGGCAAGCCGAACCCACCCGCGCGCAACTGGTGGCCGCGGGGGCGCATAGCAGCGCTCCTCAGACTGAGCTGAAAGATCGGACCAAGCCATGAAAACCTTACTGGGAATGTCTCTGATGCTCGCGGCGGCGGCTGTCGCACTTGCGCAAAAACCAGCCGTGACCACTCCGAAGCTGCACGCTTCCGCGATCCAAATCGAGCTGACCGACGTGGGCGATGTTTCTATCCCGGCTGAGTTCCGCTACGCCATCTACGAGCGGCTGATCGAACAAGTGCGCGATTCACGCCTCTTCGGGAAGGTTTACCGCAGTGGGGACAAAGCTGCCGCCGACGTGCCGGACCTGGTGGTTTTACACACCTCCGTAGAAGCTTTCCAGGAAGGTAGCCAGATGAAACGCGAACTGGCGCCTGTCGCCATGGGCAGCACCAAGGTGGACGTGGCCGCTCAGGTTACATCAAAAGATGGAAAGTCGCTGCTCGATCAGAAAGTAGCCGGAAAAGTCCGAATCTTCGGCGAGAATTTGGGCGCCACGAACGATCTGGCCAAGCGGATTACCAAGCTGTTGGCCGCCAACTTCTAGCGCTCTAGTTGCATCATCCAGATGTCGGTGTGATATTCGTCGAGGTTGGTAACGATCTTGTCTTTCGCTACGTTCACTTCCATGTGATTGGTCACGGAGATACCGCGATAGATGCGCTGGCCGCCATGAAAATGCTGAATTGCGAAAGGAGCGCCGAGGGGCCGCTTCGTCTTCGGGTCTAACCGTAGCGCCCAAATACACGTGGCGCCGTCGCGGTTGGAAGTGAAGTACATGGTGTTCCCATCCGGAGAGAACTGTTCTTTGTCGTCGTGGTATTCGCCGCTGGTCAGCTGGATCCATCGGTCCGGACCCGCTGGAATATAATTCTCCACTGGCGTCACATAGATGCGAAAGTACTCCCCGCCCATCTGCATCAGAAACGCCATCCACTTGTCATCCCAGGAATAATACGGATTAAACAGGCTGTGTTCCGGATCGCGCAGGACTTCGGTGGATTTGCCGGTGGCCAACTCCACCATTCCGATGTGGCCCAAACCAGTACTAAGACGTCCCGTCTCCGTTAGCACACGCTTGCCATCGGATGAGAAACCTTCCGGATTCCCACAAGCCTGGCAGACCCGGCGCGACGCTCCGCCGGCCGTCGAGACGACATAAAGGTCTGCCTCAGTCCGAGTTGGACCGCGGCCGTAATACGCCACCTCGGTGCCATCCGGAGAAATGGAGGAACGCGTCCCGCGGCTGATGGGAAGATTGGGCGCCAATTGGGTTTCCCGGCCGCTGGTGAGGTCTTTCGCCATTAGGCGATTGCCTGAGAAAAAGGCCAGCATGTTTCCATCTCGGGAAAGCGTGGGCGAATCGTTGAGCACTCCTTCGCCCTGAGTCAAGGCCTGGCGGTCTCCGCTGACCTTCGCGCGGTTGGTATCGATGGGAATACTCCAGAGATTCGTGGTCGCGGTTCCGCTGGAGAACACCATCCGCCCGGTGTCGGAAACGCGGGGACTGAAGGAAAGCCCTGTAGTGAAAGTGAGCTGCTCCGCCTCCGGCGCAGAGGTTCCGTTGGCGGCCGGCACGCGGAAGAGGTTGTAGGTATCACCGTCGGGACGGCCGAAAATCACCCATTGCCGGGAATCTTTCTCTGCCGCCATCCATGCCAAGGGCGCCGGCACTTGAACTTCGCCAGGCAATAGCGCCGGTGCGGCCAGCTCCTCTTTATTTCCACCGGCAATCGGGATGGTCCACCAATGCGCCACGTCATTGGGCCGGTCCGCTCTGGACCCAGCCGCGAGCAGACGGGTTCCGTCCGGCGAGACTACCGGAAGAGATCGGAAGCGCAGTTCAGGGTCGATATCAACCTCGGTTCCACCCGCGCGCGGCGCCTTGATAATATGAGCGCGGCCATGCACCGAGCGGACGAAGAGAATGGCGGATCCGTCCCGGGTATAGAGCGGTTCAAAACCATCGCTCGCGATCAATCTCGGCGCGCCACCCAGTGCCGGGACCTCGTAAATGTTATCGTGCGATTCGTAGGCGATTTCCGTGCCGTCAGGCGCGAAGCACGGAAACATGGCGCCGCCTTTTTCGTGCGTGATCTGGATACCATTCGCGCCGCCTATCTGCTGTATCCAAATGTCCGGATCAAGGCCGCCCAGAGATGACTGATAAGCCAGTAACTTTCCGTCTCGAGAGATAGCGGGAAAAATCGCAGCCCCGGTTGACGTTAGCCGGGTGATCTGCCGCTGCGCGGTCCTCACAGGCTTGGAGCTCCACGAAAGCCAAGCCGCCGCACTCGCAGCCGCGATAATAATGAGCCCGCCCAGAATGAGCGGCCAAATTCGCTGCGGCCTGGCTGGAGGACTAGTCGGCGACATCAACTTTCCTGAGTCCGACTCTTCTTTCAACTCTTCCAGGGCCACTTTCAGATCGGCCATGTGCTGAAAACGGCGTTCCGGATCCTTGCGCAGGCAGCGCATCACAATGCGCTCCATCTCCCGCGGGATGCGGGGATCGAGATCGGCCAGCGCTTTGGGTTCCAGCTGGAGAATTGCGGCCAGCGTGGACATCTGGTTGTCGCCGGGAAACGCGCGGCGTCCGGTCAGCATCTCGTAAATGACCGCCCCGAACGAGAAAATGTCGGATCGCGTATCTACCGGTTTACCTTGGGCCTGCTCCGGCGACATGTAGGCCGCAGTACCGACGATGATCCCGTCTGAAGTGGCCGCCTGGATAGTCCGCGTGTCGCCAATCTCTCCCGAATCGCCGGCGGCGGTGAGCTTGGCCAATCCGAAATCGAGAACTTTGACCACCCCGTTGGTCCCGACCATGATGTTGCCCGGCTTGACGTCGCGATGGACAATTCCCAGCGTGTTCGCCGCGGCTAAGGCACTGGCGATGGGGATGGAATATTTCAGGACGTCCGATACGGGAAGGCCGCCCGTTGGAATCAAGTCCTGCAGCGTCTTGCCGGCCACGAACTCCATCACCATGAAATCGGCGCCATCGGCGTGGTCGATTTCGTAGATGGTGATGATGTTGGGATGGTTCAGCGAGGATGCTGCTTTCGCTTCCTGGATAAAGCGCTCGGTGCGGGTTTCGTCTTTTAGCTGCGCGGCTGGAAGCACCTTGATGGCCACGAAGCGGTCCAGCCGCAGGTCCCGGGCTTTGTAGACAACGCCCATCCCGCCTTCACCTAGTTTGGTGAGTATTTCGTAGTGAGATACTGTCTGGCCGACCACGTTTAGGTAATTCTACTGTAAGCGAAACGATAGCAGCCGTAAACCACCGCTCCAGCCGCAAGCGTTGCGCCGCTGATTTCCAGTTGAGCTTTGGTGCTGCCTGTCAGCAGCCACACCGAGATCGCCAAGGCGCCAATCGGGATTGTTGCGCCCCCGGGCACCATGAACCAGCGCTGCGCATCCGGCATGGTGCTGCGCAGCACCGGCAGCGCGGCGCTGGTGGACATATAAGTGAGTAGCCGTGCGATGGCGCTGATGGCTGCGAGCGAAGCGAAGCCGCTATACATGGCGCAGGCGCAGCCCGCGACCGCCGTCGCGAGAATGGCCACGTACGGAGTTCTGAATTGTGCATGCACGCGAGCGAAAATACGGGGAAGCTGCCCGGCCTCCGCCATGGCGAACAGGATACGCGGCGTCACCAGCATCAATGCGCTGTTGGTACCGGTTGTCGAAAACACCGCGCCGGCGGTCAGCAAAACACCACCCAGGGGTCCCAGAAAGGCGCGGCTGGAAGATGCCAGCGGCGTGGCCGACGTAGCCAAATCCGGCAGCGTGCCTTGCGCCACGAATTGAATCAGCACATAAAGCGTGGCCACGAAGGCGATGGCCGTTAACAGCGCGATAGGAACGTTGCGCCGCGGACGAACCACTTCTTCGCCGGGAACCACTGCGAATTCGAATCCGCCGTACGCAAAAATCAGCAGCAGGCTGGCCTGCCGGAGCGCGGCCGGCTGCGGGATGGACCACGCCGGCGGCCGGTGCGGGTCCAGAAAGAACAGGCCGGCAACAACGAAAATCAGCAACGGCGCGAGCTTCGAAACCGTGAGTAGATTGACGGTCCAGGTGCTATATTGCACGCCGCGATAATTGATGATGGTGAGGACGATGATGGCGCCGGCAATCACCATGACGCGGCCAGCCCCTCTGCCGGCCCAGGGCCAGAAAAATCCGAGATAGCTGGAAAATGCGTTGCAAATCGCGGCCATCGCGGTGAGCCGGGCCAACAGCATCATCCAGCCGATCTCAAAGCCCACAAAGCTGCCGAACGCTGCGTGCGCGTAAAGATAGGGCCCACCTGAGCGGTCGAATAGCGCTCCGACTTCCGCGAAGCACAATATGATCAACCCGGCAGCCAATCCCGCGGCAAGATACGCCGATAGTCCAGCCGGTCCCAGAAGTTTCGCCACCTGCGCGGGAAGCACGAAAATCCCCGAGCCCACCATGCCATTCACGGCGATGGCCGTCAGGCTAAGCAAGCCGACTGCTCGAATCAACTGCGGGCGCGCGGACGAATTCACTGGGTGGGAGCCAGTGACGATTTTACATCTTTGCGGCGCGCGCACTGTTTGCGCCACGTGCTTATCGAATCGATTCAAGTTTTCGATCGGGGCTTATATAATCCTTATCCGCTGTTTATGACTTCCTTACGGCCCGCGCCCTATGCTGGATCGTGGTATCAGAGCTTGCGCTGTTTTGCATTGCGATGGCCGGCGTGGAGGCTTCCGACAAGCCGCCGGCCGCCGGTCTCAGCGGCGGATTTTTCAAACGGTTCCTTGAGGCCTACGCGAACGATTGGAAAGGCTCCACTCCCAGCGGCCCCGAGCCGGCCTATCGCGGTTATCCCGCACCGGTCAACGGTCCGCCTTTTCCCTTCTCGGTCTGGCCCATTGGCGGGACGGTGTCCATCGGCCAGCCGTGGACACAGTCCGCTCCGCTCATGCAGGCCTTGTGGAGCGGTTCGAACGGCGACTGGTGGAAGCGCAGCGGAATTCAGATGTACGGATGGTTGAACGCAGGCATGAACTTCAGCACGTCTCAGAAATCCGGCTACTCCAGCTATCCGGAAGCCTATGCCGAACGCGGAAATACACCCGAGCTGGATCAGGAAGTTCTCTATATCGAGCGCCAGCCGGATACCGTACAAACCGATCATGTCGATTGGGGCTTTCGCCTCGCCGCGTTGTACGGCATCGATTATCGCTTCACCACGGCGAAGGGATATTTCAGCAATCAGCTGCTCGGCAAGAATCTGGAGAACGGCTTCGACCTGCCCATGGCGTATTTCGATTTGTATGTCCCGGTGGCGCAAGGGATGGACATCCGCATTGGACGCTACATCTCGCTACCGGATATTGAAGCGCAGCTTGCTCCGAACAACTATACCTACAGCCACTCGCTGCTCTACACGTTCGATGCCTACACGCAAACGGGGATCACCGTCAGCACCAAGTTCAACGATCACTGGACCTGGCAGATCGGCGTCTCGCCGGGCAACGACGTCGCGCCGTGGGACACCAAGGACGCGCAGCTCACGCTGAACACCTGTCTCGCTTATACCTGGCGCACTGGCCTCGACAATATTTACGTCTGTGAGAATTCGCTCAACAAGGGAAATTACGCTTACAACAATCTGCAAGCTTCTTACTTCACCTGGTATCACAAGTTCACCAAGGACGGTTCGTGGCACACGGCCACGGAAACCTGGTATCAGTACCAGAAGAAAACGCCGAACGTGAACAATCCGGCGGCCGCCAACTTGATTGAAGTAAATGCGAATGGCGCGTTCTGCGCGCTCGCTAGTGAGGTGACCTGTTTCGCGCCGGAGTGGGCGGTGGTGAACTATGTGGAAAAGCAGCTTTCCAAGCACGATTACCTGACCTTCCGCAATGAATTTTTTGACGACCTGGTTGGCCAGCGGACCGGTTTCAAGACTCCTTACACCGAACATCTGCTCGGCTGGGGCCATTGGGTGGGAACCACTATCTTGTTCCGGCCAGAGCTGCGCTGGGAACACTCTTACGACCTGCCCGTATATGACAACGGAACGCGTCACAGCCAGCTAACCTTCGCAAGCGACGTGATCTTTTTCTTCTAGGCACAATCTGCTACTCTACAAGGCTTGGGTATCAGCAGCGGCGGCGATGAAATTCTCGAAAGTTTGGAACGGAAGACTTGTCCCCACTGTGGATCAGTGGACACGCGATTATCGCATCGGGCCGGTGGGATTCTGACTTTTTTGCTGCCGGTCTTCAATCTCACGCGGTACCGTTGCCGCAATTGCAAGAAGCTATTCGTGGGCAGAAATTAACCGGTCGCTCACGCTCGCGGGTTCTGTGTGAGCGCCCGCCCCACGCTGTCTCGAAAGGGTCTACGTTTTGAGTGGGGCAGGCGCTTCCGCCTGCCAACCGATCACGAGGAATTCATAAACTGGCCCGGCGTCTTTAACGGACCCGCTTGCTTCAGAAACCCGATCGCGATGCCGTACTGTCCGGCGTAGTATGTCGACCAGACCAAAATATCACGATAGGGAACGGGGGTCTTGAATTTATTCACGGCGAGCAGTGAGTCGGAAATCAGGAACAGGATCGCTCCCACAGCCACCCAGGGACTGGAGAAGCGCGCCAAAATCGCCGACAGCACCATGGCCGTAATGGCGCACATATAGATGGCCACCGGAACCACCAGATTTCCCAGCGCCGGCAGCAGCCACCACGATACGGCGATGCTGTAGAGCAGCACCAGCGCCGCCGCGAGCAGACGCGGCGCGCCCAACGGAATGCTCCGGCGCCGGTTTCGAACGAACACGGAAATGTAGACCAGGTGCGCCACGAGGAATGAGCCGAGCCCGAAGACGAACAAGCGTTGGGGATCGAGATCCAGCAGAACATCGCCCACTGTCGAAAGAGCGAGAGCCAGGCCCAGCATCGGACTGGCTGACGCGAAGGCCAGCACCGCGAGCGGCCCCACGGATAATCCTTTGACAATGACGCTGCCTGGGTAGGGCTGCCACGGCTGGGTCACCAGGTAGGCGACTCCGCAAACCACCGACAACCGGCGCAGCATTCTATAACGCACGAAGCCGCTCCGCGATTCGGGCGCAATCCCGCCTGACCTCTCGCTTACGCTCCTCTAGAAGAATCGACGTGTGGCCGGGGTTGTCCGCCGCTTGGCGCTCCGCGATTTCAACAGGCGTGAATCCCTGGCGCGAGCGGCGCTGAAAATCTACGCCCTCCAGAATCAGCCACTCCACAACTTCGATTCGTCCCCACATGCAGGCGGCGTGAACAACCGAGCCCCACTCCCGCTCGCGGGTTAGGACGGATCGATCTGCCGCGGCGAAGGCCTGCAGGCGGTCGAGCTTTCCGAATGCGGCAGCCTCAAAAGGTGTAATAGCGGCGCCTTGCGAAAGGAGAAAATCCAGCATATCCTGCCGGCCCTTCTCGTTGGCCCAGGCGGCCGGCGTCATTCCGAATTCATCGTCGCGCGTATCCAGCGCGGCGCCATGTTGAAGAAGCCAGCGCACTGCGTCGAATTGGCCTTCGATCGCCGCAACATGCAGCGCGGTGGCGCCTTCATGGCGAATGTTAATGAGCTCGGGATGCAGGCTGAGCACGTCCACATCGCCGTCGCGAGCGGCGCGCATGAATTCCTCAATCACTTAATCAGCGTAACAGTAAGCCTGCCAGCGCCAATGGGATCAGCAGCACTGCAAACATCACCGCCCAGGACCAGCGATTGCCGAAGTTCAGTGTATATCCGACGCCGAAACGCTTTTCAATGAGGATTGCCGGGTCCGCCGGATTAAAATAAAACACGCCCCACTTCCAGCAGGCGTCGGGCGTATGATCCCCCTCCGCCTCTGCTGGTGAAGCCGCTTCCCTGCTTCCGCCCTGTCCGAGATGAATCAAGTTGACGGCAAAAATCAGCATCACCATAGCCAGCGCCGCCCCCCAAACGTTCATGATCGTACCGCTCGGCTGGAACAGGGCGAACCAGGCTGGGCAGGCCACAAAGAATTCGGCTACGATCATTAACTGCACCATGCGCCGCCGAAAATGTCGCTCGCCGGCCGCACGGGGGCCGGAGGCGGAAACGCGCCGCGACAAATTGAGCACTCCCCACGCAGATCCGGCCAGCAACAGGCACAGGAACGCTTGGAGCGCGAGAAACCCAAACACTGTGGCGGCGTTGGTGGGTACCCACCGGTCCGGCCCATGGAATCCCCAGTGCACGGGAAAACGCGGCGGCAAGCGATCCAGGTTCAGGCCCACCCAGACACCCAAAGCCGCGAGCGACAGCACCGGCAAGAACGCTACGATGGGCCCTGCAGGCAATCCCTCGCGCGGCGCCGCCGCATCCACCTCGACAACCGGTCTGGGTGTGGCCGCGTAGGCCAGTGCCCGCCCATGCGAACTCACCAGGGCGCCAAGAAATCCAGCCATCAGAATCAGCAGTGAGACCAGCGTGAGCCCGGAGGCCAGCTCGACGGCAATCGCCACCAGCGTCGACGTCCAGACCAGCACCCAAAACCGCCGCAGTATTCGCCTGGCATCGGCTGAGCGCCGAAAATCAGGCGCAATGGTAACAGCGAAAAACAAATCGGGCCGCGTTAATCCGGGAATGATGAAAAACAGAGCGCCCATCAGCAACAGAATGACGGTGAAGATGATCTTTGGCAGAAGCATGGGTCAAGTCCTTTCCAGAGTATCGGCCGGCCGCCGCACTTACGATCTGGCGATAGACCGGAATGGAAGAATTAAGATCGACTCGTAACGATGTAGCGTACGCACTCATGCGAACACCAGTTGTGCAGGCAAATTCCAGGCGTTCACACAAGTGTGAACGCTGCACGCATGAGTGCGCGCGTCACGGCGCATGCACACTGACCTATTACTCAACACAGCCGTGCTCAATGAACCGGCAGCAGGACTGAGTTGCTGGACACGCTTCCCATCGCAATCACCACGGGTTGATTGCCCGATTTCAGCCCGCCCGGAACCTCGGCGTTCACCTGATACAACCCCACGAAGCTCGGCGCCAGACCGCTGAAGCTAACCGGCGCATTCGATCCGCCAATGGTTACCACCGGCATGGCCGAGGTCTTCTGTCCATTGCCTGCCGCGCCATCCGCCGGTGCTGATGAAACCACGCCCAGGCCGGTGCAATAGATCAGCACTGTCTCACCCGCAACCGCCGGGTCCGCGGTATTCGCCAGCTGAAAATTGGCATGCAGGATGGCCCCGAAAACCAAGTCCCCGGCGGTGTAGTTGAAAATACCGGGATGCGCTGACAATACCGGAACCGCCACGGTTGGACCTGTGGCCATATTGTTGACTATGGCGAAATTAGCGGTGGTCCCGGATACCTCAAAAGGAACCTGGAAATTGATCTGCTGCTGGCCGTTGACATTGTCCACCGCGAACAACGGCGCAGCCGAGCCGTTCACCATCACCGTGACGTTCTGAAAAGTCGCCGGAAGCGGGAGGCCGGATGTCAGGTTGATACCCGTGCTTGAAGTCAGATCGGTTCCGAAGATAGTCGCGATTTCGCCCGGAGCGACGCCGCCGGCAACAAAGCTGGCGCCATTCACCACGGAATTGATGGTCGGCTCCTGCGGCGGCACCACACTCGGCGAGCTCAGAGTCAGCAGCACGATATCTCCCGCGCCTCCAGGCCCGGTCAGCGTGCCGGCTGCCGGCAGCGATCCAGTGAAGTCTCCCGCCAGCACCAGATTCCCGGTCGCTGGATCGGTGGCTGCCGCAGTGCTTGAGAATTTGGGAATTGAGCCGTAAGTTTGAGCTTCCAGCAAATTAAACGAGGCGTCGAACTGCAGCGTGAAAGGAGCATCATTCGGCGCAATTGACGCTGGATTCCCCGATGTGTCGCCGGCTAGCGCGCCGCCTGCGTCACCGGCCACATAGAAACCACCCGGCCGCTGTAGCAACACCGCTATGGGATTTACCGTTGGATACGGCGGCTGGCCAAAGCCCGTAATTGCCACGGTGGTTGAAAAAACCAATTTCGTCCCGGTTGGATCGAGCACTGTCACGAACACCCCGGGCGGCGAAGTTGGCGCCGTGACAGGGAAGTTGGTGGAAACTGTGGTACCAGCGACATAGGCATTGCCGGCACTGTCAATCGCGATTGCATTCGCTCCCTCTATCAGGCTCCCTTCCAAGTAGGTGAAGTACACCAAACCGCTAGCCTCAGGGTTGAGCTTGGCGACAAACGCATGGAAGCAGGTAGGTCCGTCAGGGCACTCTTGTTCGTTCAATTGCGTCTGATAGCCGGGAACGCCCACTGTCGGGAAATCCGCGCTGAGCGTGGAGCCGGTGACAAAAACGTCTCCGTCAGCATCCACAGCGATGCCGGCAGGATCGTCTTGCATGTTGCCGGACAGATAGGTGCCGTAGACCAGTTGGCCCGACGCGGCCAGCTTGAGGACGAAAATATCTCCCAAACAAAGTGCCGCAGTCATGCAGTTACCCGGAGCTTGTGGCTGCAGCACATTGAGGGTAGTGGGCACGGCGCCCGCGATTGTATTTCCCAGCACGTAAGCATTCTGCTCTGCGTCCACGGCGATTGCCGCAACGCCGGTACCACCAAAGAGGTTGCTCGCCGAAGCACCGGTCGAGGTTGAGTACAGAATTGTTGAACCGCTCGGGCCCAGCTTCACCATAAAACCGGCGCCGGAGCAAGTATTGTTGTTACAGAAATTGGCATTAATCGGCTTTACTACCGGAAAGTCTGACTCGCCTGTAAACCCGCCCAAGTAAATATTCCCCGTGTTGTCCAGTGCAATAGCGGTGGCAGCGCTTCCTTCGGCGGGTTGGAATTGGCTCGGCGCCATGGTGCCTCCAAAGTAAGTCTCAAACAGAATGGTGGCGCCGGTTGGGTCCAACTTCACAATACCGGCGTAAGAGAGCTGGGTCACGTTTTTCGGTGGCGCCGTGGGCCCGGGAAAATCCGGCGAGCTGGTGGTAATGGCGAGATAGCGGTTGCCCGTCTGATCGAGAGCCACTCCTTCAACGGTATCCGCGCCAGTTCCACCGAACCCCAACACCTGCGTCAGCATCGGATCGATCACCAGCTCCCGGCTCGGATCGTACACCGCAATCTCGAACCCGACGCGATTCCGCCCAAGCAGCCGGTAGCGCCCACTCACCGGCTGACGGACCCCCGCGATTTCTTGATAAACCTGCGGCGCGGCCTGATGCACTTCCACCGACGCCGTGCGGACTGTCAGCTCCCCAGCGGCATCAATCTCAATTGAACGCGCGCCCCGATAAGCAATCCGAATTTGACCGGCATCGGCGCCCGCTCGCACCACCAGGTCATACTCGATGCGTTGCCGATTGCCGTAATAAATCAGGTTAACGCCGGGATAAACTTCGCCTAAATCCACCTTGGCAAAGTGCGGAACATTTTTGCGCCAGCGTGAGGAATCGTTGCCGATGAAATAGTTGCTATGGCCGGCGAGAGGAACTAAAGCCCGCGGCGTGTGTCTGCGGGCGCCTTCCAACGCCATGCGCAGTACTCCGCCCCCCGCGCGGGGCACAATGTCCGCGCCCTGCCCGGTGAGCACGATGCCATATCCAATACCGCGCGACCAGTAGCCGCTTCCATCCGCCAGTGGTTGAAATACAATCGGCAGCGGAGCCGCGGCCGTCAAAATTCCGGCGAAAAGCAGCAGCAGCAAACCGGTGTGGCTGGAAGTTTGTGCCATAAGCGTTCTTCCAGTGTAGACCCGCCCTGATTCTCACTCAAAGCTTGCCGCCGGGCGCGACAGCCGTATATTTGCCCTGGCATGTAACAACGCTGTATCCTTTGGGCAAAGATGGGACCGTTACCGAGCGGTAGCGCGGAGAAGGGCGCCAGAAGCTCGCGGGAAGAAATCCTCGAAAAGCTGCGTGAAAGAATTGTCGGCTTCGCGGCATCCAGATTACAGAGGGACGCTGCCGAGGATCTTGCCCAGGAAGTCCTGATCTTGCTGCATCAGAAATATGGGCACCTCGAACGGCTGGAGGATCTCCTGCCGCTTTCGCTACAAATCGTAAGATTCAAGATGATGGCTTTCCGGCGAAAAACGCAGAGGCGCGGAGAGTATACGCAAATCCCCGTGGACGGGATTCAGGTTCCCGACGGGGCCGCGGATCCGCTGGCGGCCGCCGAGCAGCGCCAGATGCGCGAACGGCTGATCGCTGCGATTGCCAAGCTGGGTGAACGATGCCGGAAGCTGTACGCGCTGAAACTGGATGGCAAAAGCTATGCGGAGATCCAGACCATCCTTGGCGTTGGTTCTATCAAGACGGTCTATACCTGGGATTTTCGCTGCCGGAAGCACCTGATGGATTTGATGGGCGGCAGTTGGGAGGCGGGCGAATGACCAAGGACGAGATTCGCCAACTGCTGGCGGGTTATGCCACCAACACCCTCACGGAAACGGAGCGACAGGCGCTCTTCGAAGCGGCCTTGGACGATCAGGAATTGTTCGACGCGCTGCATCAGGAGCAGCCTTTGAAAGAACTGCTGGCGGACCCTGGATCGCGCGCTCAGATTCGCCAGGCGTTGGAAAAGCCGCGCTCGGTCCGGCCGCTCTGGTGGAACTGGACGGCCGCAATCAGCGCAGTTGCGGCCGCGGGGTTGATCGTGGCCGTCATTCATTCGCGCTCCACCCAGCCTGCGTTGGTGGCAGTTAAGCCGACCAATCCCGTCGCCGAGCTGAAGCCAATTCCACAACCGGCCCCAACGCGGGCCTCGGCGGCAAAGCAATCCGTGCGGGCACGTCCGTCCGCTGCCATGAATGCCCGCAAAGATGAGCTCCGCTCGGCAACCGCGCCGGTTCCACAGGCGGCGCCTCCTCCCGCCGCGCTTACCGCTTCTGAGCAAGTGCAGGCGACTGGCGCTCCCAGCCAGGGCGATACACGGTCCCAAAACCAGGCGGCAACTTCCTTTCGCGAACAGCAAGCCGGCGGGACCGTGGGCGGCGTGCTATCCAAGGCCGACGTTCCTCCGGTGCGCTACACGCTGCTCAAACGCGCGGGGGATGGGACATATCAGCCGCTTTCGCCGGGCGTGGGCCTGCAGCCCGGTGACGCCGTCCGGCTAAGCGTTCTGCCGAACGCATCGGGCTATCTATTGCTGTCACGCCAGGGCGCCACTGGTGAATGGACGCGCGTCTTCCCAGCAACAGGTCCAGGAATTGCAGTCACAGCAAACGCGAATTACGAGATTCCGGCTACGTTCATTGATGTCACCGATGCCGAGCAGAAATTGCGCATCACATTGGTTCCGGCGTCGATGATCGGCGTCAGGTCGACGGGGCAAATAAAAGCCCTGGAAGCGCCGCTCCAGAAAAAATCGGCGGCGAACCCGTCGCTCTTTGTAGACGTAACTATCAGGCCGAAGAGCGTTCCTTAAAAGCACCGGCTCCCTTAGACTTAGAAGCTGTGAAAAAATCGCTTCGCAGGCGAAAGCGCCTGCGCCACCTAGTCGTAAATCCTTGTGCGTCAATGTGGGGCAGACGCTTCCGTCTGCCAACCCCGCGTGCTTCCCGATTTTTTCACAGCTTCTAAGCTAAGGGAGCCGGTGCCTACGGAACGGCTTCGAGCTGTTCCAATAAATTCACGATTCGCCCGGCTACTTCTCGCTTACCGCCGAAACGCAGCTCGTTGTACGCGGCGGTCAGATCCAGCACCAGCCGGGCAACGCCAGGTTCCTGCAAAACGCTGGCGAATTCGAACGGCGTCACCCAGGGTGGTTTTTCCAGGCCACGTTTGCGCAGCACTTTCAGCATGCGCTGGTAGAGCATGGTGGCATCGGACGCTTCGGCTTCTCCGCGCTGCACTTTCAAAACCTGTTGCCGCGATTTCCACCAGCGCCACCAGTCCCGCCCGAATAGTTGAACCAAGATGGCGGCGACAGCCAGCCCAAAGAGAAGCGCTCCGTAGCGGAACATGAAACTCGAGGTTTGGCGATAGCCGCGAGTGAGCGCCGGTCCTACGCCATCAAACCAGTTCAGGCCCACATGGCGGCCGGATTCGCCCACCCGCGAGGCCAGCTGCAACTGGCGATCGAGATTGTAGTTGAGCACCCAATCCTGCCAGAATACGTCCGCGGCGTCGGCGTAAAATCCCAGCCGCATCCACACCGAAAGGCGTTGGGCGTTGGGATCCGGCGGAGTCGGATCGAAAGTGACCCAGCCGCGATGCGGCAGCCACGCCTCCACCCAGCTATGCGCGTCCGAGCTGCGGATCAATTGCGAACCGCTGATGGGATTGTAGATTCCGCTTTGAAATCCGGTTACCACGCGCGATGGAATCCCGAGCAGGCGCAGCATCACCGCCATGGAGGAGGCGAAGTATTCGCAGTGCCCCTTCCGGCGTTGGAACAGGAAGTAGGCCAGCGGATCGGCCGGCTCAAATTGCGGAAGCTCGAGCGTGTAGCCGTAGTGCGTCCTTAAATATTTCTCCAGCTGCCGGGCCTCGACGGAGGGTGAATACTCCCCCTTCACGATCTCGCGCGCCAGCTCGCCGACGCGGGAATCGATGGGCGGGAGTTGCAGATAGACGACGCGCCACTCCGGTGTCAACGGATCCACGAAGGCATCTTCAGCCTCCAGGTCCGGCACCGGCAGCTCCAGCCGGCTGTAGACCTGATACCAGATGTTGTGGGCGTCGCTCAGACGCACCCGAAAATTGTCGAGCGAGTTGCGGAACACCGGCGAGTCGATTCTCAAGTACTGCGGGGTACCGGCAAAAAACAGTGCATCGCCGCTCACTTCGCCCAGGTGGACGGCGTAGGAAATGTGGCGTATATCGCGCCGGCGCGGCGGGTCCGGCTCCAACACCAGAAGCCCGGCCTGATCGGGACGCAGCATCTGCGGGGAAGCCGGGGGATTGAACCAGGTGCGGCCGTCAAACTCCGAAAGCGCGACGCCGCGCCACTTCAGCGGCAAGGTCCGGTCTTCGGGATGATCCATTTTGATGTGCATCACCGGGGTATTGTCGCGCTTGATCTCGCCAATCTCCCCCAAGGTCACGCGATTGGAGAATCCGGTCAGGCGGTCGCGCCGCGACACCAGGTGTTGAAAAGCCGCCCGCGCGGTGCGGGGCAGGAAAAAAAACAGTCCGGCGGTGATTGCCAGAATGGCCACGGAAACAAATAGAGCGACGGCAGTGAGGCGTAGCGAAAGGCCGCGGCCTGAGAATCTGGCGACAGCCCCAGGCTTGTGCGCCGACTGCCGGATCTCGCCGCTGGCGAAAGTGGCCACCCCCAGAACCAAAAAGAGCAAAAGAAATACAAAGAAGTTCACGCGGGAGGATAAAATACAGGCGGCCAGCAATTCCAAAAAAGCAATCACCTTCAGGAACAGAAAGTCCCGGTTGGTTTGGGCCGTCAGGATTTTTACCACCGCTACGAAGAAGACCAGGTGGACGGCGGAGGGTATAAACGCGTCGGAGATGAAGAAATAATCCAGCGGATAAAACCCGACATAGGCGAGCGTGACGGCGGTGACCACGCCGGGCGGCAACTCCAGGCGCAACAAACCGGCAGCAAGCAGCGCCCGGACCAGGAGGGCCACGGCGGTTATCACAGTGGTGGGAGTGTCCAAATAACCGGAGCCCACCACCGCCAGGAAACCGCTGGTCAGCAGGCCCAATAACGCAAATTCGAAGAATCTGTCCGCCGCCGAAATGGTAGCGGCGGATTCCGGCTGCATAATCTTATTCTAAGCCCCGGGTGGGTCAGTTCGAGGACGTGGCGCATGCACCCATGCGACGCACCCATGCGACGCACCCATGCGACGCACCCATGCGTGCACCACATCCCAGCTACTGGCTGATTGCTATGATGAAAACACTGGAGGAGTATTGAGTTCGGTTTCGGCCTTGCCAGAGGCACACGTCATCACCCCGGAAAACCGCCGGCGGGCCGTGTTCATTGTACTCGCCTGCACGCTGATCATCCCCGCCGCGCAATACCTGATCAAACTGGGCGCCAATCAGTTGGCCGCGCAAGAGCATTCCACCCACGCGGGCTCTGTCAGTATTCAGGCGGCGATCCTGGGCATTTTCACCAATCCCGCAATTTTCGGCGGCTATTGTTTATACGCTGTGTTCACGGTCCTGTTCGTTTATGCCCTGCGGCACGGAGAGCTCTCCATTCTGTATCCACTGATATCGCTGGCGTATGTTTGGGTGGCAATTATCGGCGTGGTGGCATTTCACGAGGCCATGAATCCGTTAAAGCTCGCCGGGATTGCCATCATAATGGCGGGTGTAACGGTTCTCGGACGCGGGAGTGCGACATGAACACGCCGATCTCTTCCATAACTCTGGTGTTGGTGGGATCGGTTATTGGATCGTTGGGTGCGATCTTCCTGAAATCAGGCGCCCACGCGTTGACCCGCCAATGGACCAGCATTGTCTTCAACTGGAGACTGGCTGTCGGCATTGCAACGTACCTGTTGTCCTCGGTCCTGTTCGTAAAAGGCATGACCAACGGCGAACTCTCGGTTCTGTTTCCCATGGTCTCGGTGGGATACATCTGCACGCTGCTGTGGTCGCACCTGTTCTTTCAGGAACGGGTCACCAAGGCGAAACTGGCCGGCGTGGGATTGATCCTGGTTGGGATTATTTTCCTGGGATTCGGAAACGCTGCGCACTGAGGTTGGCAGGCGGAAGCGCCTGCCACACTTCTCCGCAACATTTCACTAGCAGGCGCTTTGCTTTCGCCTGCCAACCGTTATTTCCGCGCCAGCACCGGCTGCGCGGCCGCTTGATGCGGTCCACCTTGGCCTGGCGGGAGCTCGGGCGGTGGAACCTTTTTCGGACGCGCGTCCAGCTTGGTCAGGATTAAATCCTCTTTGGCTTTTTGGAACTTCGGAGTACCCGGTTTAGCGCCTGTCGCCAGAACATCGCGCTCGGTCACTTCCTGAGCGCTGGGCAGATACTTCTGCAAGTAATTCCGGATGCGATCATGCACGATGCGTTCGGAAGAATGCGCCAGAAGAAACAGGATCTGGTCGCCCGGCGCTTTGGACAACGCCAGATAGACGTGCGAAGGTTTCTGGAGCTTGGCTGATTTCAGTTCTTTCTCGAGCTTCTTGGAGTTGGCTTCGAGCTTTTGCCACTGGTCCACTTCGCGCTTGGTTAGGCCGATTCCTTTGACAAATTCCGAGCGCTCCTTCACCGAGAGCTTTTCACCGAGAAAATACAGGAACAGCCCGATGCCATCCAGGTGCATGTCCACGCCGAAGGGCACCATCTGTCTGGCCTTCTGCAGTTTCTGCAGGCCGGCCATATTCAGCTTTCCGTCTTCCAGCGCTTTGGAATAAAGACGCAGCAATTTTTCTTCTTCCAGCAGTTTTATTATGTCGGCGCAATTGCGCTCATTGGCGGTGTGGCGCAGTTCGTCCAGCAGGGCCGGTTGCGGGATGCGCGTTTCCAGCTGCGCTTCGCGCGCGTTGTCATACTGCATCTTGGTCCGCTCATCGATGTTGAAACCCAGCCGCACTTTGAAACGCAGCACGCGCAGCAAACGGACCGGGTCGTCATAGAGGGTGTAATTGCTGACCGCGCGCAATTCCTTGCGCTCCAGGTCGCCGACGCCGTTGTTGGGATCGAGCAGCAATCCTCGCGACGCCGGATTCAGCGAGAGCGCAATGGAGTTGATGGTGAAGTCGCGCCCGCGCAAATCCTCATGCAGCGTGGCTGGCTTGACCACGGGTTTATCACCGGGCTTGGGATATTTCTCCTGGCGGGCCATTCCTATGGTGGCGTGCACGCCGCCGGGAAAAACCATTTGGACCAGCTTGCGATTTTCGTCGATTCCCAGTATTTTTCCGCCCGCTTTTTTGGTGACCGCCTGGGCCAGCTTAATGGCGTTTCCCTCTACCGTGAAATCGATTTCGAGGATAGGAAAGCCGCCCAGCATATCGCGCATGGCCCCGCCGGTGAGAAAAATATTGGTGTTGGCTTGAGCGGCGGCAGTTTGAAATTCGTTCACCACCCGGCTTTGGTCGGAGCTCAGGTGGCTCTCGAGCATGAACATGTAATCGCTCATCGATTCTCTCTCTTTTGAAGCTGGGCATAATTCTCCTTGTTCCCGCTCCAAGTTTCTTGGTTCATTCGATTCCGCATCAGGCCCGGGGATGATGCTGATCCACAGTCTTCCGCAACCGGGACCGCATGACATGGGTATAAATTTGCGTGGTGGAGATGTCGGTGTGGCCCAACATGGTTTGCACGCTTCGCAAGTCCGCCCCACCCTCCAATAAATGAGTGGCGAAAGTGTGCCGCAGTACGTGCGGCGTGAGGTTATGGAAAATTCCGGCCTTTTTTCCATACGCCGCCAGCAGCTTCCAGAAAGCCTGCCGGGTCATTGCGGCGCCCCGATTGGTGACGAATAAATAGGGGCTGGCGCGGCCCTTCAGCAGGCGTGGGCGGCCGCTGTCGAAATATGCCTTAACGGCGGCCAACGCAACCTTGCCCACCGGGACAATCCGATGCTTATTTCCCTTCCCCACTACGCGGACGAAGCCCAGGTCCCGCTCGAGGTCGGAGACTCGAACCCGGCACAACTCAGAAACCCGTAGTCCGGTGGCATACAGGAATTCCAGCATCGCCCCATCGCGCAATCCTTGCGGCTGGTTTCGATCAGGCGCGGCCATCAAATCGTTCAACTGCTGTTTATTAAGATACTTAGGAAGACTATGCCAATGTTTTGGAGGAGCCAGAAGCGCAGTGGGATCGGAATCCACCGCGCCTTGCTCCAGCAGGAACTTATAAAGATTGCGTAGCGTGGTCACATGCCTCGCGATGGATCTGCTGCTGAGGCCGTTTTGGTAGAGCGAATCCACATGGCGGTGCACAATAGACGGGTCGTCCAGGCCGTCGGCTGGCCCAAGAGAGCCGGTAAATTGTTTTAAATCAATATTATAGGCTTCGACCGTGGCGTTCGACAGCCCTTTCTCGATGCGACAGAAATCGAGAAACGAACCCACTTGAGCCGATATTGATGCAACGGAGCGCATCGTGCCAATGATACAATACTCGGGAAATTGTTTGGAAGAAAAGTACAACGGTAGGAGCAATTTGGGGGGGTCGACTAACAAAAAAGTCCTGGTTTCGCGTTTCGATCGCGAAGCGGCGTCGGGTTTTGTCAATCCACAAAGCTACTTGCTGCCGGAGGGGCTGGAGCTGATGAGCCCATCGGGCGCGGTCAGCGTCATCCCGTATCAAGAGATAAAACTCGTTTGTTTTGTTAGAGATTTCCAGCAAGGCGAGCCTCGTAAGGAGTTGCGTCTCTTCACCACGCGCCCCAAAATGGAGGGCCTTTGGATCCGCATGAGCTTCCGGGACGGCGATGCCATGGACGGAGTGCTAGCCAACAATCTTCTGCAGTTCGATTCTTACGGTTTTTCGGTGATTCCCCCGGATCCCGGCTTCCAGAATCAGCGCGTGTTCGTCCCCAAGGCGGCTTTATCGGCAATTCAAGTCTTAGGAGTGGTGGGAAGCCCGCTGCGGATGAAGAAAGCGAAGCCGGTATCGAAGGAACAGCTGGAGATGTTCGAAAAGACGGGCGAACAGTAACGGGTTGGCAGGGCGGAAACGCCTGCCCCACCTTGGGTCGCAGGTCACCTGCCAACCGATTTATTCAACAGGCGTTTACTGCGCTGTTCCTTTCCATGTTCCTTCGTCTACCGGCGAGCCGTCCGCGGTGGATTTGGTATGGTATTCGCCGGCGAGAGTGGTTCCCTTTAGTTCGCCCGTGATGGTGGACTCCAGACCGTTGCCGTCCAGGCTGAATTCGTAGACTACTTTGACTTTGGCGCCCTCCACGGAGACGGCCGTGACTTTGGTCTTGATATCCTGCCCGTCATATGTGAACGTGACTTCGGATTTCCATGCGCCGTCATCGGCTTGCTTCAGAGTCACCGAAATATCGCCGTTCGCGCCGCCCGAATAGCTGCCTTTGTAGGTCCCGGCGAATCCGGCTGCGAACAGGATGAAAGTCAGGGCCACGCAGAGCATCAGGAAACGCATGGGGTCAAGATACCATACACATATGCCCGCCCCTCCTGGCACTCGTTTCGGACCGTACGAGATCGTCGCTTTGTTGGGATCCGGCGGAATGGGCGAGGTTCACAAAGCCATGGACACGCGGCTGGGACGAACGGTGGCCATCAAGCTCCTCTTCGATACGCATTCGGACCTCTTTGAGCGGGAAGCGCGCGCCATCGCGGCGCTGAATCATCCGCACATTTGCATGCTCTACGACGTGGGGCCCGACTATCTTGTCATGGAATATATTGAGGGCGCTCCGCTCAAAGGGCCGCTCCCGGCGGAAGAGGCCGCGCGCGTGGCTCTTGAAATTGCCGGCGCTCTCCTAGCCGCGCACACCGCAGGAATTGTGCATCGCGATCTCAAACCAGCCAACATACTGGTTACGCGTTCCGGCGTCAAGCTTCTCGATTTTGGTTTGGCCAAGCAGCAACCGCCCGCGCCGGCGGAAAACACGGCCACCCAGAGCCAGGCGGGTGAGATTCTGGGCACGGCCGGCTATATGTCTCCCGAACAGATCCGCGGCCAGCCGGTGGATACGCGCTCCGATATTTTTTCCTTCGGCGTGGTCTTGTACGAGATGCTGAGCGGGCGGCGGGCGTTCGCGCAGGAGACCGCGATTTCAACCATGGCCGCGATTCTGCATACCGAGCCGAGGCCGATTGAAGCTTCGGCTGCGCTTGCCGGCGTAATTACACGCTGTTTGCAAAAATCGCCGGCGGATCGATTTCAGAACATGGCGGAAGTGATAACCGCGCTGGAAGCGCGAGAGCAAGTTCCCGGCGTGGAGAAAGATCCATGCATCGCGGTGCTGCCGTTCGCCAACATGAGCGGCGACCAGGACAATGAATATTTCAGCGACGGTTTAGCGGAGGAGATCTTAAATGCGCTCACCAAGCTCTCCGGGCTGAAAGTTGTTGCGCGGACATCGGCTTTTGCATTTAAGGGAAAGAACCAGGACATCCGGGGAATGGGCGAGACACTGGGCGCGACGCACGTGTTGGAGGGTAGCGTGCGCAAAGCCGGCAACCGCGTGCGGGTGACCGCGCAACTGATCGGCATTGCGGATGGATGCCACCTTTGGTCCGAGCGATACGATCGCGAGATGACCGACATTTTCGCTATTCAGGATGATATTTCCGAGGCTATTGTAAATGTGCTGAAGCTGAAACTCGCCCGTCCGGTACACCGTCCGGTGGCGCCCGCGGCTTTCGAGGCCTACCTGAAGGGCCGCTACTTCTGGAACAAGCGAACCGAATCGGACTTGAACAGGAGCATCGAGTATTTCAATCAGGCGCTGGCCCTGGATCCGGACTACGCCTTGGCTTATGCCGGACTGGCCGACGCGTTTATTGTATTGGGGGTTTTCGGGCTGCGGGCCCCGAGCGACGTTTACCCCAAAGCGAAGGCGGCTGCCCTGAGGGCGATCGATTTGGATGAAACGCTGGCGGAAGCCTACGATTCTCTGGGCCACGTTAAGGCGGCTCTCGATTGGGACCTCGGGAGCGCAGAGCAGGATTACAAACGCGCGCTGCAGTTGAACCCAAACTATTCCAGCGCCGGCCGCGGGTACGGGTATATTTTGTCGTTGATGCAGCGGCACCAGGAAGCCATAGCGCAGTTGAAACGCGCTCGAGACCTGGATCCTCTTTCAACGCCGGTCAATGCGTTCCTGGGTCTGGTCTCGATGAAGGCGCGGCAATACGATCAAGGCATTGCGGCCTCCAGGGCGGCTGTGGAACTGGGCCCGAATAATCCGCAGGGCCACTGGATTTTGGCGCGAGCCCTGGACGCCGCGAATCAACTTCCGGAAGCGCTGGCCGAAGCCGACATGGCCGTCAGCCTTTCCGGTGGCAGCCAGCCTTACACTGGACATCTAGGTTACGCTTATGCGCGGATCGGCGAGCGTGAGAAGGCGCTCGAAATTGTCCGCCACATGCTGGAGCTTGCGAAGACCAGATATGTAAGTGCGTACTATCTGGGCCTGATTTACGCGAGCCTGGGCCAGCCGGACTCGGCCATGGAATCGTTGGAGAAAGCTTACGCGGAACGGGACGCGCGCCTGCTGGAGGTTTTCGATCCTGCCTTCGACAGCTTGCGATCCGATGTCAGATTCCAAGACTTGATTCGGCGAATTGGGCTTCCCGCGTAGAAACCGGGACAAGTTCCTGCTCCCAGCCACCAAGCTGGAGCGCGACCGCCATGGCGGATTCGCGTAATTCATCGGCCAGCGCGCGATCATTCAGCGCCCGCGCTACCACCATTCCGCCAACGCACAACGCCGCGATGGCTTGCGCGCTGGCGCGGCCCGCCCCCGACTCTTTCGCGAGACTCTGTTCCAGCACGCTGGTCATGGCGCGAAAAACATTCTCAAACGCGCCTTTCGCGCTTTTATCGCTGCGGGCCACATCGCTCGGCAGCGCGACCATGGGGCAAGAGTTGCCGACGTCCTCAAAATGCTGGCGCGACAAATAGGCGCGCACGATTTGCGGACCCACATCGCCGGAGGTCATATCCACATGCACGCCCTCCCAGCAGTTTTTCCAGTTCGGATCGGTGAAGAAGCACTGCAGCACTTCGGCGTACAGCTCACTCTTGCTTTTGAAATAGCTGTAGAATCCGCCACGCGTCAGGCCGGCGTCGGCCATGATTCTATCCACGGAAACGTTGTCGAATCCAGACTGGTTGAAAAGTTTGCGGGCGCTGCGCACAATCTTTTCCCGAACTTCGTCGCGGTGGCCGGGTGGGTAAGGCATGGTCTTTTAAGAATATATGTTCTTGATCATATTTTGAGATCGTGGTTTAATCGCTGGCATGACAAGACGCAGATTGCTGGTTGGCCTGGCTGGCGTGGCTGCGGCCGCACAGGGACCCGCGGCGAAACCAGATACCATCCACGAAGAGCTGGAGTTTCCCGTGGCTCCGCACCGCATTTATGAAGCGCTACTGGATGCGAAGCAATTCAGCGCCTTTTCCGGCGTTCCGGCCGAGATCCATCGCGAAGCCGGCGGAGCTTTCTCACTGTTCGGAGGGCAGATCACGGGACGAAATGTGGAATTAGTTCCGGATCGGCGAATCGTGCAGGCATGGCGCGCGGCGTCGTGGCCGGAAGGCGTTTATTCCATCGTGAGATTTGAGCTGCAGGCAAAGGGCGCCGGCACGCGGATGGTTTTCGATCACACCGGATTTCCGCCCGGTCTCAGGGAGCATCTCGCCAGCGGATGGCAGGAGCATTACTTCGGGCCGCTCAAAAAGGCCTTCGCCGAATAATAAGTTTTCAGTTCGGACTTAGCAGGCCGACCCGGCGTTCCAATGAAACCAGGCGCTGATCGCCCCGGAACTTATCGAACAGCGGTTCATTCTTCAAATACATGATTTGCTGTTCGCGATTCTCCGCCGCCTGCCGCAGATAGGTGAATGTCCGGTCCGCGTCGGCGAGTGTAGCCGAGATCAGCGCGAGTTGATAAAAGCTGGTGCCGGGCGAAGCGTTGTGGTCCACTTGATCAAGATAGCGGCGAGCCTCGTCCGGTCGTCCGCACGCAGCGGCGCTCCAGGCGACGGTGAATGTAGTGAGCGGCAGCTTGGGGTACCAATCAGTAAGCTTGTGAATTTCTGAATCGGCGGCTGGGCAGTTCTGCTCGCTGATAGAAAGCCAGCTCAAGATGGCTTGCGCGAAGATGGAACGCGAATCCAGCTGCAGAATGTAGCGGGCCTCGCGCCGGGCGTCTTCATACTTGCGTCGGGCAATCAGGAGAACAGCATGATTCTGACGCGGGCCGATGGCTAGTGGATCACTTCTCTTGAGAATCTGAAAATGTTCTTCCGCTTCGGCAAAACGTCCGCGCGTGGCCAGGCTCCAACCGTAAAGGCTGTGCGCTTTGCGCGACCCAAGATCCACGGCCAGCTTGAATTCCGCTTCCGCGCTCGGCCAATCCCAGCGGCAGGCGTAAGTGCCGATGGCGTGGACGGCATGCGCGTCGCCGAATCGAGGATTTAAGGCAATGGCTTTCTCTATCCACGGGGCGCCCAATTCACAGGCGGTTTTTTGAGTCTGCAGAGTCATGAGCGCAAGCTGGCCTTCGGCGGTGCCGATGGTTTCATAGGGCAACGGATAAGACGGATCCTTCTCAATGGCCTGCTTGGCTAGCGTTATTGCAGTGCGCAAATCGTCGGGCTTGTCCTGAAACAAGGCGTACCTGGCGCGCAGATACAGATCGTGCGCTTCCGGGTTCGTAGTGGTCATGATCAATTCAGCGCGATTTGAAAAGTAGGTGGAAGGACTCAGGGCCAGAATCGTGTTCCGGGTAATTTCCACCTCTACGCGTTGCAAATCGGTTGGCGAGACGTCGAACGTCTGCGACCACAGATGATATCCGTCAGAGGCGCGGATCAGTTGCGCCACAACCCGGAATTGGGCGCCCTGCTGCCCCACGCTTCCTTCCAGCAGCGCTGTGGCGTTCAAAGCCCGGCCCACCTGGCGGATATCGGCGCCCTTGTTCTTGAACTGGAAAGCGGAAGTTCGCGCCACCACCTGCAAAGTATTGGCTTCGGCCAACGCGCCCGTTAACTCGTCGGTGATGCTATCGCCCAGGTAATCCTTGGCGGGGTCGCCGCTGAGATTCAAGAACGGAAGCACCGCGATGGATGGAGGCTGCGCGGCGGTTTTGGCGCGATATCGCACGGCCCAAAGTATGGCGGCGCCGGCGATGATGGCCAGCGCAACAGCCACGCCGATTTGCATCTTACGCGGTGGGCCGGCGTGCCCTGGTAATTCGGCCGGCGGGTCAGGCGCCGGCGCTGCCGGTTGCTCCGCAACGACAAAAGCAGGAACGTAGCTGCGCAGCGGCAATTCGATGCGGAACCGATTGGAGCTGCCGTGGGCGGAATAATATTCCTTCAATTTTTGCCGCAGGCGGCTGGTTTCGGTGCGCACGATGGAATCCGTACGCGGATCGAAGGCCTCAGTTCGCTCAAAAACATCGACACCGATAGCGTACTCGTTGACCACTTCGCCGGCCAGCGTTCGATTGACCAGATACCGCAGAAGCTGAATTCTTCGGGGAGCCGCTGCAAATGACGGGGACTTGGCGATGGCATCCAGCAGGGCGAGGATTTCGTCCGCGTCCGCCGTTTCAAGGCGCGTCCCCATAATCGGAAGTCCCATCATAACATCCTGAAAATACGGACTCAATTACGCTACGTAGCCTATGTAACTTGTGCGCGGCTGCCGCTTCACGCCAGAATGCCACGAGGCTTTCATCTTATGGCTCTTTCTAAAAGTGCAATCGTTCGTCTGGCGGCGGCTCCGATCGCGTTTCTGGCGATGCAGCAATTGGCCCGTGCGGACGGGACCTACATCATCGATGGTTTCGCTAATATCGGCATTTATTACGGGAGCGAGGAGCTATTTTCGCCCGGGGGCACGCTGCTTTCGACTAGCTACGCGATGACCGTGGAGACAACCATAGGCTGTCAGCTATTGGGGACAGTGGATGGGGCAGCTTGCGCGGCCGCCATGAGCAACGCTATCATCGCGGGACTGGCCAACCCATTAAGTCCTGCGCCACCGCCGCCGGTGTTCAGTGAATATTTTGAGAGCGAACTGCCCTCCTTCGCGGACGATAACACCTTGGGAAACGCGGCGCCCGATTCCTTTGCGTCCGGGTTCGATCCCACGACTACGCCTACAGCCACGTCGGAGGCCCTGTACACTGACTTAACCTTACAACCAGGCAACTTTGTGGTGACCGGGGACACCGGATTTGTGCCATACGGAGCGCCTTTCGATTACGTGTTTGCTTTTAACCTCACCTTTCCAGTTCCGTACGTAACGACTAATAATCCCCCGTGCTGCGCTACCAGCGAGGTCGCGACCATGAACGTCCAGTTTTTCGAGCGCGATCTTCAGTTGACGGAAGTAGTGCCGGAGCCACGGTGGGCGGCGGGGGCGGGGATGGCGATGTTGTGGTGGTTGGCGCGGCGGAGATCTGTGAAAACGGGTTGGCAGGCGAAAACGAGGTACTTGCAAAATTCGCCCAAAGCGGTGTTGAGTGCGGGACACTTACCGAACCGCGACCGTGAGAAGCTGTGAAAAAATCGGTTCGCAGGCGAAAGCGCCTGCGCCACTGAATCGTAAATCCTTGTGCGTCAATGTGGGGCAGACGCTTCCGTCTGCCAACCCCGCGTACTTACCGATTTTTGACAGCTTCTGAGACTGAGGGAGTCGGTGCTTTTTTGGTTCCGGCTACGCCGGGTTAGGGAGCGGTCGGTTATTCGAATTTTGCAAGTACCTCGAAAACGCCTGCCCCACGCCTGCCAACCCTGCCGTCCGCTACGGCAATGTGAAGGTGTATAGCGAGCTTCCTGTGGCGATGGCCACGTACTGCTTGCCATCCACGGCGAAGGACATGGGCGCGGCAATGGTTCCGCTGCCGGTCTGGAAATGCCACAGGGGTTTGCCGGTGCGCGCGTCGAAGGCGATGAAGTTGCCTTCCGCGTCGCCGCTGAATACCAGGTTTCCGGCTGTAGACAATACGCCCGACCAGCTTGGCGACGCGTGCTTAAACTCCCATTTAATATCGCCGGTGGCGGGATCGATGGCGCGCAATGCTCCCGAATACGGTTCGCCCTGCAGCGCGGGAATGTAGGCGCTGCCGTAAAAAGCGTGGCCGGCTTCATACGGCTGAGGCGCGGTGGTGAAAATATCGCACTGGTCGCGCGTGTTCACGTAAAAAAGTCCCGTCAGCGGATTGAAGGTTGGTGACATCCAATTGGTAACGCCATACGCGCCGGGACAAACATAGCGCCCTTCAGCAGTCGGTGAACTTTCCTTGCTCGCGGCGGGACGGCCTTCGGCGTCTTTATGGTCGCTCCACGTCACTTTGCCGTAGGGAGTGGCCGAGAGCAGCTTGCCGTTGGTGCGATCCAGGACGTAGAAATAGCCGTTGCGGTTGGCCTGGACGATCAAATGCTTCTGGCCCTGATCGATCATGACCGGGACTTGAGTAGCGTCCCAATCGTGCTCGTCATGCCGGGTGAATTGGAAATGCCACTTCAGTTTTCCCGTATCGGCGTCCAGGGCCAGCAGCGTATTGCTGTATAAGTTGTCGCCCGAGCGTCCTTCCCCGCGATTCGATGGCGCCGGATTTCCCGTCGGCCAGAAGATCAAATTCGTGGCGGGATCGTAGACGCCGGTGATCCAGGCCGGAGCGCCGCCGGTTTTATATGACTCGCCTTCCCAGGTCTCGCTGCCCGGCTCGCCGCGCGCAGGGACGGTATAGAAACGCCATTTTCGCTTTCCTGTCGCGGCATCGTACGCGTCAATGAAGCCGCGGATGCCGTACTCGCCGCCGGCCACGCCGATGATCACCAAATTCTTTACGGCCAGCGGCGCGGGCGTGAAAGTGTACCCCTGCGAGTAATCGACCGCGGCTACGTCCCAAACCACGTTGCCGGTTTTGGTGTCGAGCGCCATTACGTGCGCATCCAGCGTGCCCATGAAAACTTTATCGCCGAGAATGGCCAGGCCCCGGTTCACCCGGCCGCAACAGGGCCGGATATCGGCTGGCAACTGGCGCTGGTAAAGCCAGATGGGACGGCCGGTGCGGGCATCGAGTGCGAAAGCGCGATTGTCGGGAGCGGTGGCGTAGAGAATGCCGTCCACCTCAAGCGGCGTGGTCTCGAATTTGCCGGTGGCTCCGGTTTGGAACACCCACTTGGCCACCAGCGACTTGACGTTCCCCACGTTGATCTGATCCAGCGGGCTGTAGCGATGGCCGGAGTAGTTTCCGGAATAGGTGAACCAATTCTGCGGTTCCTGCGCCGAATTCACAAGCCGCTCGAAAGTAACCTGCGCGGTGAGCGAAGCTGCCGTGAGCAGAAACAGGTAGAGTTTCATTTTGCCTCCACGCTGATCAAATACGCCAGGATATCCTGCAGGTCCTTGTCGCTGAGTTGCGATGTATCGTAGGCCGGCATCATGGACACGCGGCTTTTCTTGAAGGAACGCAATTTGTCTTTTTCGAGCAGATAGATTTTCTCGCTGGGGTCCATGATTTGGACGCTGAAGCTGTCTTCGTTCAGCGTGACGCCGGTGATGGTTTTTCCCTCCGCGGTAACCACGGTCACGGTTTCGTATTCCTGCGGAAAACCCTTCGTGGCTTCGGTAAGCCCCGCCGCCAGCCTGCGGCTGGGTTCGCGAATGGATTCGATGATGGATGCGATGGAGCGAGAACTGCCGGTGCCCGTTAAATCCGGTCCCAATCGGCCGCCCTTGCCCTGCACCATGTGGCAGGCGAAACAGTTGGCCGAGCCGAAGAAAGCGTCTTTGCCGTTGGCGGCATTGCCCGGCGGATTCGCGGGCGTTTTCACTTGAACGCTGCGAATATAAGTGATCACCTGCCAAATTTCCTCATCGGTCATGCCGACGCCAATGCTTCCCACCGCGGCCGGCATGGCGGTTCCGGCGATTCCTTCCTTGATGTTGTGGAACAGTTCGACGTCCGTGGTCCCATGGCGCTTGCCGGCGAGCGTGAGATCGGGCCCGCGCCCGCCGCCGCGCGCGCCGAGGCCGTGGCAGAACGAGCAGTTGATGCGGAATTGGAATTCGCCGGCTTTGGCGGCGTTGGAATCGCCGGCGAAGGGGTTGCGCTCTTGCGCGAACAAAGCGACGCCGAGCAAGAGAAAGCCAACAAGTTTTGGAGGCATCTTGTTTCTCGAAGTATACACTGACGGGGTCGAAAAGCACCGGCTCCCTTAGAAGCTGCGAAAAAATCGGGAAGCACGCGGGGTTGGCAGACGGAAGCGTCTGCCCCACGTTGACGCACAAGGATTTACGACTAAGTGGCGCAGGCGCTTTCGCCTGCGAACCGATTTTTTCACAGCTTCTTACGGTCGTGGTTCGGTAAACGCGCTCTTTCCGAGCCGCGAGCCGGGTGCTAATATCCGGGTGTGAGGCTGAGCGGTCTCATCTTCGCCGTCCTGTTGAGGGCTCAGTCAGAGCTACCGAAAGACGTCATCCAGCTCTCCCAGCTCAAACGCGAAGTCGGCAAAGCCGTCGCGACGCTGGACAACTACACTTGCCTCGAAACCATTGACCGCGAGGAGCGCAAGAACGATCGCCAGCGCTTCCAACATCTGGATACGCTGAACGTGGAAGTGGCCGTGGTCAACGATCGAGAACTATATTCCTGGCCGGGCGCCAAAGAATTTGAAGAACGGGACGTTGCGGAAATGGTGGGAGCGGGCATGATGTCGACGGGTGGCTTTCGGTCAGCAATCAAAAGTGTATTCATCGATAACGCCAGCACCATCAAGTGGCATGGAGAAGAAGAGTTTCTGGGACGCCGCGCGCTCCGCTGGGATTACGTCATTCCGTACAACCTCAGCGGCTGGGACGTTCATGCGGAGGGTCACGGCGGGCGGGTGTCGGAGACCGGATCCTTCTGGGCCGACGCGGAAACGCTGGATTTGCTGAGCCTGGAAACTGCTGCCGGCGATATTCCTCCCGATCTTCGTATCGCCAGTATCCTGCAGACGGTGGACTATTCGCGCATGCGCGTGCGCGGGCGGGACTTGCTGCTTCCGCAGAGCGTTGAAATGTCTATTACGAAGCTGAACGGCCTGGAGAACCTGAACCGAATTGAGTTCAGCCACTGCCGCCAATTCAGCGGAGCGGCCGAGCTATCGTTTAATAAACCCGCGTCGACGGGAAGTCCCGCGGCGCCAGTGACGGAGTTCCAAATCCCCGCGGGTTTGGAAATTTCTGTCCAAATGGCTCGGGCAATCGATTCGAAGACCGCGGCTGTGGCCGACAGTATCCAGGCGATTCTCAACGCACCGGTCCGCTCTCACAGTGCTGATCTCATTCCAAAAGGCGCATTGCTGTTGGGCCGAATCCGCAGGCTGGAGCGCCAGTTGGATCCCCACCCGTACTATCTGGTCGGTCTTGAATTCACGGACATCGAATTCGCCGGGCATCACGCGAGATTCGCTGGACAGATGTCCGGGACGATACCGATCCCGGGCCTTGCGCTCGGCGTCAGCACTTACAGCATGGATCGGAACACCGCCGGCGTGGCGGGCCATCTTCTTAGCACGCGCACCGAAACTGAGGTCCCGTTCAAAGTTCCCGGCGTCAGCACTTTTTTCATGGAAGGGCGGGATTTTCGGATTCCGGAGGGAATGCGGATGACGTGGGTTACTACCAAGTTGGAGAAGTAATCGAAGACGCGGGTTGGCAGGCGGAAGCGCCTGCCCCACTGGGGCCAACGTGGGGCAGGCGCTTCCGCCTGCCAACTGATTTTTCACACAGCGTCTTCATCACCTTTGGTGGGCCGCAGGCCCATGGAAACTCCCTTACGGTCGCGGCCCAACTTCCGAGACGCGAGCATCGACCTTGCAGCCCGTAGCCGAATTCGAACAGGGTTTTATATCCCGGATCGCTGCGTGCCAGGCTGGTAGAGTCTCCGCGCGGCCAGGTGAACGAGAGCTTGCCGGTGGGTTTGTGATCGCCGAAAATCACGTCGGCGACGCCCGAGCCTTCCGAGCCCGGCAGCCAGGCGGCTACAATCGCGTCGGCTTTTCCGAGAATGCTGTCGATCACGAGCGGCCTGCCGGAGATCAAAACCACGATCACCGGGATTCCGGCGCTCTTCAAGCGATCCACCACCGCGACGTCTTCGGCGGCGAGATGCAGATCGGCGCGGTCGACTTGCATCTCCGCATACGGGAGTTCGCCGATCACCGCGAAGTCCACGGTCATCCCGGCGACCAGGTGGCGGGCGTCGGGATCGAATTTGCGAAAACCGTCCTGGGGGTCGGCGCGAGCCACGCGCAACGCCGCAGCCGTTCCCACGGAACCGGCCAGAAATTGACGCCGGGAGGTGTCCATTAGCGAATCTCCTTGTGCCGAATAATTCCTGAACCTTCTTTGACTACTACCAGCTGGTTGGCGGCCACTTTCAAAATCTTTTCCTCGCGTCCGCTGGGCCAGTGGATTTCGAGGTCCGCTGTCGCCGCATTGCCGAGGCCGTAATGCAAGCGGCGATCGTTCACTGAAAGATAGGACGATTGCGCCAATACCGCCTGCGCCTGTTTTCTCCCGGCATAGCTGGCGATCACCGTGGCGCCGATGGCGCTGCGATTCGATGTAGTGCCGATGAGCTGCACTTTCAGCCAGTGATTCTTTCCGGTAACATCATTGCGCAGCAACGAGGGAGGCTCGTTCAGGTTGACGATAAGAATATCCACGTCGCCGTCGTTGTCGAAATCCCCAAAAACAGCGCCGCGGCTGGAATGCAATTCGGCAATGCCGGGGCCGGCTTGATCCAGCAACTCCTCGAACTTGCCGTTGCCCAGATTTCGGAAGAATACGCTGGGCGTCTTGTAAGGATATTCCGGAAACTTTCGCTCGATTTCCGGGTAGACCATGCCGGTTGTAAAGAACAGGTCCGGCCATCCGTCGTTGTCGAAATCCTGGATGGCCGCGCCCCAGCTCACGAATCTGGTTTCCACTCCGAGCCCGGCGCGGATGGTCACGTCGCTGAAATATCCCTTGCCGTCGTTTTGATAGAGAGCGGGCGTGTCTTCCGAGAAATGTGTCTTGAAGACGTCCAGAAAACCGTCGGTATTGAAATCGCCGATACCCAGGCCCATGCCGGCTTGCTCCTGGCCGTCGTCGTTCAGCGCTACGCCGCGCTCCAATCCTTCTTCGGTGAAAGTGCCGTCGTGATTGTTGCGGAACAGCAGGCTGGGCGAAGTGTCGCAGGCGACGTAAATATCCTGCCAGCCGTCTCCGTCGAAGTCCGCGGCCACAGCGGTTAACGCGTAGCCCGGACGCGGCACGGCTGAGATTCCGGATTTGGCGCTGACGTCGGTGAAGGTGGAGTCGCCATTGTTGTGATAGAGGCGGAAGTTCTCCTGCGCCAGGCCCATGGGACCGCAGTTCACCTGAATACCTTTAAAATTGCACGCCGGATCTTTTCCGGCTTTGATGGCCTTCTCGAGATCGAAGACCAGATAGTGCGCGACGAAGAGGTCCAGGTGGCCATCGCGGTCGTAATCAATCCAGGTGCACCCGGTTCCATAGTGAGTGCCTGGGCGCAGCAGGCCCGCTTTTTCCGTGACGTCGGTGAAAGTGCCGTCGCCATTATTGTGAAACAGGATGTTCTGGCCCCAGCAGGTGATAAATATGTCGTCGAAGCCGTCGTTGTCGTAATCGGCGACAGTAATGCCGCAGGCCCACACGCTGCGGCCGATGCCGGATTTTTCAGTCACGTCGGCAAAGGTTCCGTCGCGATTGTTTTTGTAGAGACGAAGGGTTGCCTGGCTGGGAGTGGAATCAATACGGCGGCCGGTGAGCAGCACCAGGTCCAGCCAGCCGTCGTTATCGTAGTCGATGAAGGCGGCGCCACATCCCATGGTTTCGATGATGTAATCGGCGTGGCCCACGCCGCCGTAGATCACCGGCGCATTCAGACCGGCGGCTGCGGCGACGTTGACGAAATGAGCGTGGAAAGGAAGGCCGGAGGGCTTGCCGCGCGCGAGCGCCTTGACGCCGCGCGAGGCCATGCCACGGGTTTCCTGCGCCAGCCCTCGGAGTGTGAGTAGAGGCAGCGCCAGGGCTTGTCGGCGGGTCATCGTGCGAAGCTACAGGATAACCCGTGGTGGGGCAGGTTGCTAACATTCTTGTTAACCTGCGCGCCGATTGGCAATCGGCGCAAACTCGGGGCGGGTTGGCAACCCGCCGCAGGATGACATCCTGCCCCACGCATTACTGTCGCGCGTGGGAGTGCGGGCCGCCGCCTTGGGTCAGCTTATAGTCGGCGGGGACTTGAAACAAAGAAGCGTCCGGCTCGGCCCGGCTGATATTGGTCAGCTTGTAGGTGGACACGCCGGTCCGCGGATCGTTGGTAGTGCTCATCACCGTGGTTTGCAGGTCCGGAGAATACCAGCGCTCGGTAACAATACTGAGCTCGTGCTCGTTGCCGATCTGGCCGGCGGCGATCGTTTTGGTAATGCGCGTGCCTTGAACGGTCAACCCGTCCATGGTTTGGGTACCCAAATCCTCGGTCTTCACCTGGGCATTCGATCTGGCGTGCGCGGTTCTGGCGCGCGGTTCGCCGGCGGCAGTGGCGTCCGAATTCAGCGTGAAGTTTCTCGGTTGGGACACGTGCCCGGTTTTGCTGGCCGGATTGAGCACGTAGCTGGAACCCGCCACAGGGTCGTGGATGAAAATGGCCTGGGGCGATGCAGTGGAACCCGCCAGGGCACCGATCGCGCCAATGGTCTCTTCCCTGCGCGTACGGCCTTCGCTGTCGCGGGCCACCGAAGACGTGGTGGAGCGCTGAATATGGCTGCCGTCAGCCAGGGTCTGCGTATATTGCGAGACCGCCTGGGCCGAATAGGGCGCGCCTTTCACCAGCTTCTGCGCGCCCATATGGACATGCATGTATTCGAAATCTCCACCACCGAAGTGGCCTGGCGGCGGACCCTGGGCGAACGCCACGGCGCCGGCGAGAACGCCCAACGCAAAAGTGAAACGTAATTGAATCATGTCTCTTCTCCTCTTAAACTCACTTACTGGTTTACTGAACAAAACGCACTCCACGCGCCAGGCCGTCCTGAGCCAGCAGCATATCTGCCTGGATGAATTCGGCGGCACGATCCTCGCTCACCGGCAAGCCCATCAACCGCAGCGACGACATGGGCAACTGAACGCGAACAATGGTGGCGCTCTCTATGGGCGGCAACTCATCGGCGTCGGGCAGCGGGTAGAAATTGATGGCCACCTCGTCGGATCGCTCGGGGGCGTCTTGCTGGGGCGCCGGCGCGACGTTCGCGGCGGAGGGTTGTGCCGCTTTCACGGCACCCGTTGTCTGGGATCGAGCCATGGTTGGTCTTTGATCAACAGGCTCTGTTCGAATCCATAGGGTCACCGCGAGAACCGCCGCCATAGCCGCCGTGGCGGTGCCGAGCCATCGATTCCGCCGCCGCGCGCGCGACCGCCTGCGCAGCTCGCCCACCAACCGCTCCTCCACCGAGGCCGGCGCTTGGCGCGGCCCATCCGCGGCCAGACACCGCAACCCTTCCAAAAGCTTTAACTCGTTCTCGTTCATACCGCACACCTCTCTTCAGCCCGCATCTTTTCAGCCAGCAACGCGCGCGCCCGGTGCAAGCGCGATCTTACGGTTCCAATGGCGCAATCCAACGCCGTGGCCGCCTCGGCATAGTCCAGCTCATGCAGGTCGCACAGCACCACCACTTCGCGATAAGCCGGCGGCAACGCCAGCACGGCCTTGCGGAGCGACTCAATGCGCTCATTCCGGGTGAGGTCGCGAAGCGCGTCATGATCGTCGGCGGCTATCTCGGCATACTCGCTTTCCGGATCGTCCAGCGCAGTGATATAGCACCGTTCCTGTTCCACGCGCCGCAGCACGAAATTCCGCGCCACGCCGTAAAGATACGCGGTGATGGAACCTCGCTTCGGATCGTATTTCTTGGCGGAACCCATCACCAGCATGAAAACGTCCTGGGTGACCTCTTCGGCGATTTCCGGCTGGCCGCTCATCTGCAAAGCGAAGCGATAGACCGGTGCTTGATAGCGCCGGTAGAACTGCAGAAACGCAGTTTCATCGCCGCGTGAGATGGATCGCAGAAGTTCTCCGTCGCCGTTAGTCAGACCGTTCGACATAGGGCCGATGTTAGGTATTCACCCTTCGAGGGGAAAAAGTTCCATTTTCTTGGTTGCTATCGTAGGGTGACAATTGTTGCTCCCCAGCCACCCGCTTCCTGCGGGGCGTCGCCGAAACTCTCCACAAATGGCGTTTTGGCCAGAATGGACCGGACCATTTCGCGCTGAACCCCGATTCCCCGTCCGTGTACAATCCGCAAGGCCTTGAAACCGGCGCGATGCGCTTCCTCAAGATATTCCTGGACAATTGGCTGGACATCGCGCGGCGGAACGCTATGCAGGTCGAACACGTCGGTGATGGGAATCCGAACCGGGTCTTCGTCCATGCTCCACTGCTGTTAGCCTAACATTGTGCTTTCAACCCCAGTGAATCCGAACGAGGAATACCGAAGCCGCCTGGCGGAGCGGCGCCTGTTAGCCACGCGTGAACAGAAGCTGTTTCGCTCCATCGGCAACGCGCGGCTGGCTACCGGGATCATCGGCGTGGGTATGTGTTTCTTCGTTTTCGGCGAGGTGCTGATCTCCTTCTGGTGGCTGGCGATTCCCCTGGTTTTGTTCTTCCTTCTGGTGGTGCTGCATGCCCGGGTGGTGGAGCGCTTGGAACGCGCCAATCGCGCGGTGCTTTTTTATGAGCGCGGCCTGGAACGCCTGGAAGACCGCTGGGTGGGCAAGGGCGAAACGGGAGATCGATTTCGAAATCCCGCGCACCTGTACGAAGACGATCTGGACATCTTCGGAAAAGGTTCGCTCTTTGAGCTGCTCTCGCAGGCGCGCACGCGCTCGGGCGAGGATGCGCTGGCCGCATGGCTGCTCGCGCCCGCCGCGCGGGAGGAGGCTGCGGCGCGGCAAGCAGCGGTTTTGGAACTCCGGCCAGGTCTTGATTTGCGCGAGGAATTAGCCGTGCTGGGTGACGCTGTCCGCTCCACCATGGATCCGGAAGCGGTGGCGCGCTGGGGGGAAGCGCCGGAGGTCCGGTTCCCAATCGGAGCCCCGGTTATCGCGCTGATTCTGGGAACATCGGTGGCGGTTACATTCGGATTGTATATGGCGCAAGTCAGCAGCCGGACTCCTTTTCTGGCGGCGTTGCTGGTTGAATTGGGCTATGCGTTTTTTCTGGGTTCCCGAACGCTCGAAGTGTCGGCTGCCGTGAACTCGCCGGCCCGCGATCTGGCTCTGCTCGGAAAGTTGCTGGAACGCCTGGAGAACGAACCGTTCCGGGCTCCTCTGCTGCAGCGCATGCAGGCGGAACTGAAGGCCAGCGGACTGGTGGCGTCGGAAGAAATTGGCCGGCTGCGGCGCTTGGTGGCCCGGCTGGATTGGCAGCGAAACCTGCTCTTCACCCCCATTGCACTGGCAATCTTGTGGGGCGCGCAAGTGGCCATGGCGATTGAACGCTGGCGCCGGCGCTCCGGGCCGCATATTCGCGCCTGGATCGCCGGCGTGGGAAGGTTCGAAGCTTTGTTCGCGCTGGCGGGATACAGCCATGAACATCCTGACAACACGTTTCCCGAACTCAAGGAGGTGAACGGTGGATGCTTTGAGGCGGCCGGACTGTGCCATCCGCTGCTGCCGGAATCGCAATGCGTTCCGAACGATCTGCGGTTGGGAGGCGAGCTGCGGTTGCTGATTGTGAGCGGCTCCAACATGTCGGGCAAGAGCACGCTGCTGAGATCGGTGGGCCTGAATACTGTATTGGCCTGGGCGGGCGCGCCGGTTTGCGCCACGCGCCTGGTTATTTCGCCGCTCACGGTGGGAGCATCGATACGCGTGCAGGATTCGTTGCAGGACGGCCGGTCACGCTTCTACGCCGAGATCACGCGGCTGCGCGAGATCGTGAACCTGGCCGCTCAGCCGCGCACGGTGCTGTTCTTGATAGACGAACTGCTGAGCGGCACCAATTCCCATGATCGCCGCATCGGCGCCGGCGCCATTGTGCGAACGCTGATCGACCGCGGCGCCATCGGGATGATCACCACTCATGATCTCGCCCTCGCGCATATCGCCGAAGATCTTGCGGGCCGCGCCGCTAACGTTCATTTTGCCGATACGTTTCAGGACGGCCGGCTGCATTTCGACTATCGATTGTCGCCAGGCGTGGTAGAGCGGAGCAATGCCTTGGATTTGATGCGTTCGGTAGGTTTGGACGTGTAACCGCGTGGGGCGGACCCCCTGGTCCGCGTCCGACGCCCACGTCGGCCTGCTGGTGGAGCGGGTCCGGGGGACCCGCGCGGACCAGGGGGTCCCCTACGCTGTTTTTCGAACACAATTAGGAAGAAGAACTACTCAGGGCGTTCACAGGAGTGTGAACGCGGCACGCAGGAGTGCGTGCGCCACATTGCGTGGTCCAGCCTCCCAAAATCCACTGCCATTAAACACAATGCCAAGAACACCGCCACTACTGTCAGGAGCCGGTAGCCGCGTCCTAGGCTCCGGCTCCTGTCCTCCGAAGCCAAGTTGAGGTCGGTAACAGTCACGTTCTCAATCTTGGATCTCGTCATGCCCCTTTAAAGTGCAATCCATCGGCCACTAATCAGGAGTCCATTTATCAGGCACTTGCGAACACTTACCCCAGCCAGCGAGAATCGATCGGTTAATCCAGTAACCGATTGATTACTCCCCGCCTCCCGCAAGATGCGCTAGATTATTGGCAGGTGAAGGGTGCCAATCCCAGACTTGTCGCCGTGCGGGGGCCATTCAAAGGGTCCACCATCGCTTTGCCCGACGGCGCCTTCTCGGTAGGACGCCACGCCGGCAATAGCCTTCAACTGGATGACCACGGGGTTTCCCGCCAGCACTGTGTTTTAACGCGGTCCGGAGACGATTGCGAGCTGAAGGATCTGGATAGCCGCAATGGCACTTTCGTGAATGGCGCGCCGGTGACCTCGCGGAACCTCGATTCCGGCGACGAGATTCGCATCGGCGGCTCCATGCTGGTCTACCTTACCGGGAGCCAGACGATTTCCAGTGAAGCGGATTCCAAAACCCGCCAGCTGCGCGCCGAAGACTCGCTGTACCTTTCTTCCAGCGAAAAGGACATTTCTCCCTCCTATCGCACCGTGCACGATCTGCGCCTGCTGCTGCGCGTCAGCACCATGCTGCATTCATTCCGTGGATTGCATGATATGCAGGGGCTGCCCGCCGCGGAAATCCTGCGAAGCCATCTGTCATCCCTGCTGCTGGAATTGATTCCCGCCGAGCGCGCGGGAGTTTTTATTCCCGGCGAAGAGCCGGACGGCTGGGCCCCGGACGCTGAAGTGTTTCAACGGATTTGCCGCGAACAGCTGGCGGTTTGGGTGGAGGACGCAGATGGCGCGGGATTGGCCCAATTGGGCGCGCCGGTAATGGTGCGCGGGGAATTGGCCGCGGTGATTTATCTGGAATCCGCCGATCCTACGCGCCGCCTGGACGAAGGGCATCTACAGTTAATCACCGCCGTGGCTGAAATGGCGTCGGGCGCGTGGGAGAACGCCACCATTCTGGGATGGCTGCAACAGGAGAATGAGCGGCTCCAAACCGAGCTCAAGCTGGAGCACGACATGTTGGGCGCCAGCGCAAAAATGCGCGACCTGCAACGGCAGATCGCGAAAGTGGCGCCGTCCAATTCCAACGTTTTGATCCTGGGCGAGAGCGGCACCGGCAAAGAGCTGATTGCGCGCGCCATTCATCGCAACAGCCTGCGGGCCAGTGGACCCTTCATCGCCATCAATTGCGCGGCGCTGGCCGACACGCTGCTCGAGAGCGAGCTGTTCGGGCACGAGAAGGGCGCATTCACCGGAGCCGTCGCGCAGAAAAAAGGAAAACTCGAGATGGCCGAAGGCGGCACCGTATTGCTGGACGAAATCGGCGAGCTTTCTCCCATACTGCAGGCGAAATTGCTGCGCGTGCTGCAGGAGCGCGAGATGGAGCGCGTGGGCGGCACCAAAACCATCAAGCTGGACCTGCGCCTTCTGGCTGCCACCAATCGCGATCTGGAGGGAGCGGTGAAGCAGGGGGTTTTCCGGCAGGATCTTTATTACCGGCTGAACGTAGTGGTGCTGAAAGCGCCCGCTCTGCGCGACCGTCCCGAAGATACGTTGCCGCTGGCGGAGCACTTCGCGAAAAAATTCGCCCGGGATTGCGGCCGCAAAATCACCGGCCTGGCGCCGGCCGCCCGCGCCTATCTGCGCGGCTACTCCTGGCCCGGCAACATCAGGGAATTGGAGAACGCCATTGAGCGAGCCGTAGTGCTTGGATCCGCCGACACCATCCTCGCCGAGGACCTGCCCGAACAAATACGCGAATCCCGCCCGGCCGAAGTCTCGACCACCCTATACGAGGAAGCGGTGGAAGAAGCCAAGCGCAAGGTGGTGCTGCGAGCGTTCGAACAGGCCAACTACGAACACGAGATCGCCGCAAAAATTCTGGGACTGCATCCGAACTATTTGCATAAGCTGATACGGACTATGGATCTGAAGGCGGCGCTGAAAAAGGCGGGAAAGTGAACGCCGTTTCTCGTTTCTCGTTTCTCGTTTCTGGTTCGGCGTGTTCGTGGTTAAAGAGGGGCTAACCCGTCTTAAAGAGCGGCTGTCCGGCCAAGGCTGTTCGAAATCCGAACAATGCCAGAGCTATCGTGAACAGCACCGTAAAAGCCGCTTCGCCCGCGTACCAGACTGACAAATCCGTATTCACTGGAAACTGATTTACGAAAACCGCCACGAAGAGTGCCACGGCTACGGCCAGCAGTCCGAATTGCATCAGAATGAATACCATTAAGCCGAAGAACACAATGTTGACCGGCCATCCGATAAATGGATTGGCTTCGTTCGGAGCGTACATCGCAGCTAACACCACCACCACCACACCCGCGGCCAGCCACTGTTTCCGCAATAACAGACGGGCCAGGAAAATCAGGAACAAGATCCCCAGCGCTTTACTCAGCGTATCCACGATGAGCAGCAAAAACTCGCCGCCCAGGTAACGTGCCCCTGATAGCGTCACCAGATCGGTCGATACTCTCACGGCGGACGTTCCCAGCAATTGATATAGCAGGGAGCCGAACGCTTGTATCAGCGCCAGCACCACGCCAGCCAGGCATCCGATCAGGACGTCGCGCCCAACGAGGGGATCTCGAAACCCTCCGGCCAGCACGCGGCTCCAACCAATGATGGTTTGCGGCCAGCGCCGGCGCACAAACGGCTCGAATGAAATGTAGGTCAGGGCCAGCGTCACCGCGCCGAATACAGAGCGCATGGCGGCCATGAAGAACAGATCGGCTTCCCCGGCGCCTGCGGTATGCGTCCCGCCCACCAGCCAGCTTCCCAGGTGAACACACAGCGCGAATAAAGCCAAACGAATTGCTCCACGCGTATCGCCTCGGCCCAGACGAAGATTGTAGCGGGCGAACGGAACGGATCCGATCATGACGATCAGCTCCAACGTGATGTAAACCAAGCTGCCAGGCGATCGGTCATTGGTTGCTGTGCCAGGCGCGGCCTGATCCGGCGTCAGGATCTCCGCGTAGCTCACCGGCCGGCCATGATACGTCCCGGCTTCCACGCGCACTGGAATTTCGGGCGTCTCCGGATAGCTGCCGAGCCAAGCCATGCGGGCATCGGCCATTACCGCAGGCGCCCATTCCGGTTCTACCGGCTTGAAGCGCGCGGCGTCGAGTCCCGCGGCCGCGAAGAATGCCGGCCAGTCGGGCTGGGGCCACGGACCCTTCGCTTCATCGATCTGCGGCGGCACGGCGAGAAAGCTGCGCATCCGGCCTTGCATATCGGTGGAGATTTCCAGCATTCCCGGAACGTCTTCGGGCGGATCGTTACGGGTGACTCGCGGAATTTCCGAAGCCCGGCGCGGCAGCAGCGCTACGGGGCTCGCGCGATACACGAAAGTCACCGCCGCCGGCCGGCCGGGAGCCGGATGCGCCCTCGTTGCTTGATTGAGGCGCATAATCCGGATTGTTCCGTAACGGTAATCGAAACCATACGAGCTCGAAACCGGCGCCACTGAATAGCCAAGTTTCTGGCTGATCTCGCGAGCTTTCGCCAGCAGCACTTCCGGAGGATTGTCCATCGGAATCTTGGTCAACAGATTGATCCGTTGATTGACCACGGCGTAGATCGCCATTCCGGCGATCACCGCTGCCAGGCTGCCCACCGCCATGGCGCGTCTACATCTGGCGTTCATGCCGGAAGCAGCCACCATTTCAGGTGACGGCGTTTCTCCAGCCGCCAGCGCCGCCGCCAATGGATCGCCACCCGGAAGCGCGGCTGAAACAGCCAGCGCGGAATCCGGCCGGTTCCGCGGATCGGGCGCGAGACATCGCAGGATGACGTTTTCTACCGCGGGATCGATATCCGTTACGATCTTGCGCGGAGCGAGCGGCTTTCCCTCCTCCGTCATCCTGATCAGATCTTCGCGAGTGGATGCGTTGAAGGGCCGTCTGCCGGTGAATATTTCGTACAACACCACGCCTAGCGCGTATATGTCGCTTTGCGCCGACACTTCTTTTCCGGAAAGCTGCTCGGGCGCCATATAGCCGGGCGTTCCATTGCGCGCCTCCGCGCCCTCAATCTGGCCCATGATTCCGGCCAGGCCGAAATCGGTAATCAACACCTGGCCGCGCCCGTCGATCATAATATTGCCGGGCTTCAGATCGCGATGCAGCACGCCTTTGTTATGCGCCGCCGAGAGTCCCGCGCAAAGCTTGCGCGAAATTTCGAGAGCTTTGTCCTGCGGCAATCTCCCGATCCGCCGCAGCAACGAATTCAGGTCTTCGCCATCCACGTACTCCATGGAAAGGAACGGTATTCCTTCCACCTCGCCGATGTCATAAACTCGGCAGACATTGGGATGCGCTACTTGCCTGGCGATGCGAACTTCATTCTGGAAACGGGCCAGGGCTTTCGGATCCTGCGCCATTTCCTCGGGCAGAAATTTAAGGGCAACTTGTTGCCCCAGGCGCAGATCGGTAGCGCGAAACACCTCGCCCATTCCACCGGCGCCTAGCCTGCTGATGATGCGGTACCGGTCTCCCAAGAGCGTTCCGGGCACGAACCGTCCGTCATCGGAAGAGGAATCCGACGAAAGTGGACGCTTGAAAGAAACTTCGGTGGCGATCAAAGAAGCTGGCGTGGTGGCCGAGAGCGGCGTGGCGCAAGCGCCGCAAAATCGGCTGGTCTCGGGATTCTCGGTGGCACACCGGCTGCACTTCATCTGGTGTCACTAATTATAATGGTGGGTACCAGCGTCCATGCCCCCTGCACCTTCCCGACGGGCGCGAAGTAAGGCGGCTTTTGGAGACTAATATTCAGAAACCGGTACCGGCGGAGAGCGTGGTCCGGTCAGCGGGGATCGTGTCGGTGGCAGTGGCCATGTCACGGCTTACCGGACTGGTTCGCGAAATGGTGATGGCCCGGCTGTTCGGCGCCGGGTTCATTTACGACGCGTTCCTGCTGGGATTCCGTATTCCCAATCTCACGCGCGACCTGTTCGCCGAGGGCGCGCTGTCCTCCGCTTTTGTTCCCATTTTCACCCAGACGCTCTCGCAGAAAGGCAGAAAAGAAGCAGCCGTCCTTTCGAACCTGGTGGCCACGGCGCTGATTCTGACAGTCGGCGTGGTCTGCGTGATAGGCGTGGTCTTCAGCCCGGTGTTAGTGGAATTGCTGGCCGAAGGGTTCCGGCAGGTGCCCGGCAAATTCGAACTGGCCGTGAAGATGACGCGCATCATGTTTCCGTTTTTGCTGCTGGTGGCGCTGGCCGCGCAGGCCATGGGCGTGTTGAACGCCTGCAACCGCTTCGCGGTGCCTGCGCTCGCCTCCACTTTTTTTAACATTGGCTCAGTCGCGTTCGGATTGGCTTTCGGCTACTGGCTGGGGCCGCTCATCGGAATTGAACCAATCACCGGAATGGCCATCGGAGTGGTGCTGGGCGGCGCGCTGCAACTCATGTGGCAGATGCCATCGTTGCGGCGGGAAGGGTTCGCTTTTCATCCCACTTTTGATTGGAACCATCCCGGACTGCGCAGGATTCTCACGCTGATGGGCCCGGCAATTTTGGGTAACGCCGCGGTGCAGATCAACGTGATGGTGAACACCAACTTCGCATCCCGCATTCCGGGCAACGGACCGGTGAGCTGGCTGGGCTACGCGTTCCGATTTATGCAATTACCCCTGGGATTGTTCGGCGTGGCTATCGCCTCGGCCACGCTGCCTTCCATTTCAAGGAGCGCGGGCGCGGGGAACTTCGAGGAATTCCGGCGCACGCTATCCAAATCGCTGGGCATGGTGTTTCTTCTGACGCTGCCCTCCTCCATCGGACTGATAGTTTTGGGCGAGAGTATGATCGGCGCTATCTACCAGGGCGGAAAATTTCGCGCTTTCGATACGCATCAGACCGCGCTGGCGCTCTCCTGCTATGCGATTGGGCTGGCCGGCTATGCGGCGCTCAAAGTGTTGAATCCGGCATTCTACGCGTTGCATGACGCGCGCACGCCGATGCTCATCAGCGTGATTTCCATCGCCGTCAATTACTTCACTGCGGCGTTGTTGCTTCAGAAAACGAATCTGAGCCACGCCGGCCTGGCACTCTCCACGTCCACTGTGGCGATCTTCGGGGCAGTGGCGCTATTCGCCATCCTGCGCGCGCGGATCGGTGGCATCTACGGCAGAAATCTGGCCAGCAGCATCTGGAGAATCACGCTGGCGTCCGGAGTAATGGGCGTCGCGGTATGGCTCTCGAGCCACGGAATGCAAGCCTGGCTGGGCGTCACGCGCTGGGGCCGGGTGGCCGATCTGGCGGTGTCGATTCCGGTTGGCCTGGTGATTTTCTACACTGCGTGCCGAATATTGAGGGTCAGTGAGCTGGATTTGGCCACGCGGTCGCTCGCGGGGCCGATCATGCGAAGGATCTCGAAATGACTTGGTTGGCAGGCGGAAGCGCCTGCCCCACTTTGACGTAAACTCTCGTGGTCGCCGGCCAACTCTACGCGGGCTTCTTCGGCGCCGTGATCGCCTTCCGGATGTTCGCCAGGGGCGCTTTATCGTCGAACGAGACTATGCCGTTGTTCACCTCGACGCCCAGCTTGCGCCATAAATCATTCAGGTCGACATCCACCGGAGTGGCTTTCATTCGATTGTAGAGGTCGGCCAGCACGGTGACTCCGGTGGCGCGATCCCCAACTTCCAGGACCTTCGCGATAGGCCACTCGTGAACGATGGTGCCGCCGGCGTCCACAATCGCCCGCATCGCGTCTTGCAAACCTTTTCGGTTTTCGGTGCGCTGCCGGATCTGGACATCGGCCATCAGCCAGTACAGCGCGCCGCCCCAATACGTTCGTCCCCAGGTGTGGGTATTATCCAGGCCTTGGTCGCCCGGGGCCGGCAGCCCCTGCGGCATGTAGCGCGCCATTTCCCCCCAGACTTGTTCCGGCGTCAACGTGCCGATCTGGCAGCGCGCGATCGGCTCGATATAGGTGGCCATTCCTTCCTCGATCCAATGATGCTCGCCTTCCTCGCCGGCGACGTCGGGGAAGGCCATGTGGGTCAGCTCGTGAGTCATCATCCAATCGCTATCCAGCTCCTGCTGCGTAGTGTGTTGCCCCACCGAGATCCGCGTGAATCCACCTTCCGAGCCGTATGTCGTTCCATGGAAGATCCCGCTGCGCCCTTCCCCAGGATGAACTGAGATCCGGGGATGGGGCAGCGGAAAGTGACCGAAATATTCGGTAACCGCTTTGGCCGCGGTCTTGATCCAGGCCAGGATGCGCTCTTGGGGCAGGTCGATTTTTCCGGGAGCGAACGAAACGTCAATCATTGCGCCATCCACTTTCAGCTGCGCCGGCGGCAACGTATCTTCAGCAGCGAAGAGGGCGCCTGCGGCGAGGATCATGACGAGAATTCTCTGGGGAAAGACGCGGGCCTTGGTCCATCGGCGCAAGCTGCAAATTCCGGCGTATGGCATCGCTCTTTAAGATGCCCCCCGAAGGTCATTCCGTTACGCCACATCGAGGAAATACTCGGGGGCTGCGCGAAAATGTTAACATGCATTTAGATGGCTGCAGATATTGAGCAGGTCACCCGCTTACAATCTCTGGATATGAAGATTGCCGAGCTGGAGCGGGAAGTTGCTACCCTCCCGAAACACATCGCGCAAATAGAAAAAGCATTGGATTCCCACCTACGCCGGCTGGAGGCCGATCGAGCCGCGCTCACCGCCAACCAGAAAGAACGAAAGCGCCTGGAAGACGATGCCAAAGTGGAGTCGCAGAAGATTTCCAAGCTTAAAGACCAGATGCTGGGCGCCAAAACCAATGAGCAGTACCGGGCCTTCCAGCATGAAATTACGTTTTGCGAAGATTCCATCCGCAAAGCCGAGGACCGCATCCTGGACCTGATGTCGGAAGCCGAGCCGCTGGATGCGAACGTGAAGAAAGCGGAAGTGGCGCTGAAAGAAGAGAAGCAGACGGTGGAAGCGGAGAAAGCGCGGGCCCGCGAGCGGACCGCCGTGGATCAAAAACAGCTCGAAGAACTGCGGGGCGAACGTAAGACGCTGGTGGCGGCGCTGAAGCCGCAGACCTATCGGGACTACGAACGCATCCGCAAGAAATGGCACGGAGCCGTGGTGGCCGAAGCTTCCGATGGACGCTGTGGGTCCTGCCAGATTGTTCTGCGACCACAGTTTTTCCAGGATCTACGCCACAGCGACGAGTTGATGTTTTGTGAGAGCTGCGGCCGCATACTGCATTACAGTCCTCCGGTCAGCTTTGAACAAGATCTGGCCGCGCATCAGTGATGCGCCGATTGACAATCGGCGCGCAGGTTAACAACCAGGTTAACAACCAGGTTAACAACTACGTTATCAACCTGCCCCACTACGCTTGCGCTACCATGCTTGTGATGGCCCGCCTTGTCCTTGCGTTCCTGATTGCTTCGGCCGCCCTTCCCGCGCAAACCATCATCCGCCTGGGAACGCTGGTACCCAAAGGATCCCGCTGGCACGAAATCCTGCTCAACATGGGCGACGAGTGGAAGAAGGAATCCGGCGGCAAGATCGAACTAAGAATTTATCCCGGCGGCGAACAGGGTGACGAGCCGGAGATGGTCCAGAAAGTTCGCATCAAGAAGCTACAAGCCGTGGCGATTTCGGGCGCGGGCTTGAGCGGGATCGACGCCGCTGTTTCCGCTCTGCAGATACCCATGATGCTGGATTCCTGGGATGAGCTGGATTACGTCCGCGATCATATTTCCGCCCGCCTGGAAAAAGGCATGGCCCAGCGCGGCTTCGTTGTTTTAAATTGGGGCGACGCAGGATCGGTTCATTTCTTCACCAAGAAACCGGTCTCGCATCCCGACGAGATCCGCGCGTTGCGATTATGCGTTCTGCAGGGCGACAGCGTCACTTTTGAGCTATACAAGGCGAACGGTTTTCATCCGGTAGCCCTCGCCGCGACCGATATTCTCACGGGCCTGCAAACCGGATTGATCGAAGCGTTCCAATCGCCGCCGCTGATTGCGCTTAGCAACCAATGGTTCGGCGGCGCCAAAAACATGCTGGATATTTCCTTCGCGCACCTGGTGGGCGCCACGCTGATCGACAAAAGTGTTTGGGACAAGATTCCGCCTCAGGTGCAAAAAGAGATGCTGGCGTCGGCGCGCACCGCCGGCGTCGCCCTGCGCGCTGAGATCCGCACCGCCGAAGCGGGCGCGGTCCCCATCATGCAGCAATTCGGCTTGAATGTTGTCCATCCCGACGCCAAAACGGTGGCTGAGTGGCGGCAGCTCACCGAAAGTATCTGGCCCAAATTCCGCGGCCCCGTGGTTCCACCGGACCTGTTCGACGAGGTGAAGCGCCTCCGCGATGAATACCGCAAAACGCATCCGGTGGCCACTACGGCAGGTAAAAAGTGAGCTTGGCTCCGCCGCCTCCGGAAAAACCCGCACCAAGAACCCCATTTCAAATTTTCGAGGACCTGTTCTCCGTCGCGGCGCTCTCTTTGATGACCGCGCTGCCGGTGATCGAAATGGTGTCGCGCCAGTTCCGCTGGCCCGGTATCCCCGGCTCGGCGGTGGTGGTGCAGCAACTCACCCTATGGATCGGAATGCTGGGCGGCATGTTGGCCGCGCGCTCCGATCGTCTGCTGGGATTGTCCTCCAGCTCGTTCCTGCCGGAATCGTGGCGCGCACCGGGCAAGATCCTTTCCGGCTTGGCCCTGGCCGCCGTTTCCACGTGTCTCGCCTGGGCCAGCTACGTATTCGTGAAATCGGAACGGGACTCGGGAAGCTACCTGCTGCAGGGCGTGCCGAAGTGGACCGCGCTATCCATCATGCTGATCGGTTTCGCCGTCATCGCCCTGCGCGCCGTCTGGCACGCCAGCCCGGGATGGATGGGCCGCGCCGTTGCCGCCCTCGGTCTTTTTATCCCGGTTCTGTTTGGATTTGTTATCCCCGTGGGCGCCACTGGCGTACTGACGGTCTCTCTGATCGCGCTGCTGATTGTCAGCGTGCTGGGCCTGCCCATCTTCGCGGTGTTCGGCGGATTGGCCCTGCTGCTTTTCTGGAATGCCGGTACGCCCGCGGCGTCAGTGCCCGTGGAGATGTATCGACTGGTGGCGTCTCCGCTGCTGCCGTCCATTCCGTTGTTTACGCTGGCCGGATATTTCATGGTGCAGGGCGGGGCCACGATTCGCCTGCTGCGCGTCTTCACGGCTCTTTTTAGCTGGATTCCCGGCGGCCTGGCTATCGCTACTGTCGCCATCTGTACCATCTTCACTTTCGCCGGCTCGGGACTTACCATTCTCTCGCTTGGCGGATTGCTGGTGCCCATGCTGATCAAGACCCGCTACCCCGAGAATTTTTCGATTGGATTGCTAACGTCATCGGGGTCGCTGGGCCTGCTGTTTCCCACCAGCATTCCAGCAATTCTTTACTGCGTATATTCACGGACGCCCATGCCTCGTTTGTTCACTGGCGCCATCCTGCCGGAACTCCTGATGGTGGGCTGCGTAGCGGCGGTGGGTATTTACATGGGATTGAAGCACGGGGCGGTCCGTGAGCCGTTTGTCGCGCGCGAAGCCGCCTCCGCCATTTGGAAAGCCAAGTGGGAGCTGATGCTTCCGGTGATCATGGTGGTGGGGCTGTTCGGCGGATTCGGGACGCTCACTGAGGCGGCGGCGCTCACTGCTTTTTGCGCATTCTTCGTGGAAGTTTTTATTTATCGCGACCTGAAAATAACGCGCGATTACCGGGAAGTTTTTATCGAGTGCGCCACCATCGTGGGTGGAATCCTGCTGATCATGGGCGTCGCACTGGGCTTCACCAATTACCTTATCGATGCCGAGATCCCTTCCAGACTGATCGAGTGGGTGCAGCACCACGTCCAATCCAAATACCTTTTCCTGCTGCTGCTGAACGGCGCTCTGCTGCTGGTGGGCGCGCTCATGGATATCTTCGCCGCAATCCTGGTGGTGGTGCCGCTCATCCAACCTCTCGCGGCGGTCTACGGCATCGATCCTGTGCAGATCGGGGTGATCTTCATCGCCAACCTGGAGCTGGGGTATCTGCACCCGCCGGTAGGCATCAATTTGTTTCTCTCCGCCTATCGATTCAAGAAACCCATGGGCACCATAATCTGGGCTACCTTGCCGTTTCTGTTCATCCTGATGGGAACGGTTTTGCTGATTACGTATGTCCCGTGGTTGACCACTGCTCCGCTGCACTGGTGGCTCGATAAGTAATAAGGTCAAAGAGTGTTACCGAACCGCGATCTTGAGTTTGAGAAGCTGTGAAAAAATCGGTTCGCAGGCGAAAGCGCCTGCGCCACCTAATCGTAAATCCTTGTTCGTCAATGTGGGGCAGACGCTTCCGTCTGCCAACCCCGCGCCCGTGCCGATTTTTTCACAGCTTCTGAGACTGAGGGAGCCGGTGCTTTTTGGGTCCGGGAGTCGGCGTGGGCCTGCGCGGAAAATTCGGTTGGCAGGCGAAAACGGCTGCCCCACTCCGCCTGCCAACCCGTACCAGTACCTTGCTCTCAAGCATCGCCCGGACCGGCGGAGTTATACTGGTCGAGCGGGCATCATACGCCTGGGCATTGGCCGCGATGCAAAACAAAAAAGTCCTCCTCCGATATTGTTGTCTGGTTTCCTTTCTGCTTTTTACCGCCGCGTGTTCCCGCGACGCAAAAAGCTACATACAGTCCGGCAAGAAGTATTTTGACGCCGGAAAGTATGACGACGCCATAATCCTGTACAAAAAGGCCATCCAGAAGGATCCCAAGTCCGGGGAGGCGTACTATCGCCTGGCGCTGGCGCAGCTCAAGCAGGGCGACAAGATCCCGGAGGCCTACCAGTCGCTCTTGGCGGCGTCTACGTTATCGTCGAACGACCAGGAGATTCAAAGCGTATTCGCCGATTTTTGCTTCGAGATCTACCTGCTCGACCGCAGCCATCCCAAAGCTTTTTACGACAAAGTTTCCAAGCTTTCCACCGACATGCTGGCCAAGGACCCACATTCCTACGACGGCCTACGGTTAAAGGGCTACCTGGCCATGGCGGATCGTAAGCCCGCGGATGCCATTGTGGTGCTCAGCCAGGCCGATAAAGTGCGTCCCATGCAGGCGCCGGTGATTTATCCATTGGTCAGAGCGCTGCTTGACAATAACCAGAAACAGGAGGGCGAAAAGCTGGCGCTGGCATTTCAACAAAAGAATAAGACGTTCGGCCCCATGTACGACGTGCTGGTCAAGGAATACATCGCCGATGGGAGGCTGCCGGAGGCCGAGAACATGCTGAAGGCCAAGGTGGAGAATAATCCAAAGCAGGCCGGTTATGTTCTGAACCTCGCCGAGTTCTATTCGTTTCAGAAACGGCCCGACGACATGCGCAGAACCCTCCAACGCCTGATAGACAATCCCCAGGATTATCCGCACCCGCATGCTCTGGTTGGAGATTTCTATCTGCGCCTGCGCGATGCGGCGGCCGCCAAGAACGAATATGAACAAGGCATAAAATCCGACCCGAAAGATCAGGCGCTTTATCAGAAGCGCATTGTCAACACGCTGCTGCTGGAGGGAAAGAAGGACGAAGCGAGAAGCACGCTGGGGGAGCTTGCAAATTCAAAGGATGATGACATAAAGTGGGAGGCGGTTATGTGGATGAGGGCGGAAGGGGAGTGGATGGTTGGGTGTTGTGTGTGGTTGGGTGGGGGTTTGGGGGGGGGGGGGGGGGTGGTTGTGGGGTGGTGGTTGTTTGGGTGGGGGGGGGGGGTGTGGGGGGTGGGGTGGGGGTGGGGGGGGGGGTGTGGGGGGGGGGGGTGGGTGGGGGGTGGGGGGGGGGGGTGAGAGGGGGGGGGGGGGGGGGGGGGGAGAGGAAGGGGGAATGAGGAGGTGGGGGTGGGGGGGGGGGGGGGGAAGGAGAAGAGGAGTTGGAGATTTCTATCTGCGCCTGCGCGATGCGGCGGCCGCCAAGAACGAATATGAACAAGGCATAAAATCCGACCCGAAAGATCAGGCGCTTTATCAGAAGCGCATTGTCAACACGCTGCTGCTGGAGGGAAAGAAGGACGAAGCGAGAAGCACGCTGGGGGAGCTTGCCAAATCTCAACCCAAGGATGATGACATACAAGTGGCGCAGGCGGTTATGTGGATTGAGGGCGGAAAGCCGGCTGACGTGGATGCCGCCATCAACGTTCTGAAGCCCCTGGTGGACAAAAAGCCCACTGACGCTAACCGTCACTTCCGCCTGGGCCAAGCCTACCAGTTGAAGGGAAGGTTACAGGATGCAGAAAACGAATGGGAGCTGGCGTTAAAGAATAATCCGAGACAATTGCCTGCTCGAATGGCCTTGGCTGAATTATCGCTGCAGACGCGCCGTTTCCCCGCTGCGCTGAAATATTGCGACGAGATGCTGAGCCAGTATCCCAAGAACCAGGGAGCGCGCTTCTTAAAGGCGCTGGCGCTGGTGAACTCCTCCAGAGCCGATGAAGCGCGGGTGATTTTGACGGATCTGCTGAAGGAAGCGCCGAACTCGCCAATCGCGAAACTGGCCATGGCGCGTCTGGATCTTATACAGCAACATTTCCCGGAAGCTGAAAAGCAATTCGCCGAATTATATAAGGCGGGCCAGCCTGATTTGCGGCCGCTGGATGGGCTGGTGGAAACTTACGTCGCGGAGAATCAGCCAGCCAAGGCGTTCGGGTTGCTGGAAAAGGAGCTGGCGGCGGCTCCCGACAAGCCCCAGCTGATCGCCCGCATGGCGGAGCTAAACGCCCACGCCGGCAAATATGCCGCGGCCATGGACAATTATAAGCGGCTGCTGTCGAAAGATCCGAATTCGCCGCAGCTGAATCGGGCGATCGGCGAGATTGCGGGCCGCATGGGCGATAGAGACACCGCTATCCGCAGCTTCCAGAAAGCCGCGCAAGCAGATCCGAAAGACCTGCGAAGCCTGATCGAACTGGGATCTTTGCTGCTATCGGGCGGCCAGAAGAAAGAGTCGCTGGATGTCTTCCGCAAGGCTTTGGCGCTGAGCCCCGATCAGCCGGCTATTCTGAACAATGTCGCGTACCTGATCGCCGATACCGGCGGAGATACGAAGGAAGCCCTGGAGCTGGCGCGCAAGGGACTGCAAAAAGCGCCGAACGATCCGCATCTCACCGACACCGTCGGCTTCATTTATTGGAAGCAGCAGCTCTACGACAGCGCCCTGGCAACGTTTCGATCCGTGGTCCAGAAAGTTCCCGAGAACGCCACCTATCGCCTGCATTATGCGAATGCACTCCTCGAAAAGGGGGATAAGACCGAAGCCAGAACCCAGCTGCAAGCAGCATTAATGAGGAATCCGGCGAAAGATGAGGAGAGCGAGATCAAGGCGCTCCTGGCGCGTATCGGACAGTAACTCCCTGCATCAGCAGTGAGTGGGGCGAACCGTTTGCACTTTCGGCCTGGAATCTCGTATACTTCCTTCGTTTCATCAAGGGAGAAAATTGTGCGTCTAACCGTTCTCATGGGACTAATGTGCTGCTTGGTCCCGGCACAGGAAGGCCGGCAACGAAATCCGCAGGAAAGCTTTCGCTTCCGCGCCATGGGGCCGGCCGTGGGCAACCGGATCGCGGCAGCGGCGGGCATCCCAGGCGACCCCTCCACTTACTATGTAGGAGCAGCATCCGGAGGAATATGGAAATCCACCAACGGCGGCACGACATGGAATCCCATCTTCGATAACCAGCCAGTTGCCGCTATCGGAGCGCTGGCGGTGGCTTCCTCCGATCACAAAGTGGTGTGGGCGGGAACGGGCGAAGCCTGGGCCATCCGCGACGTGGACATGACCGGCGACGGAGTTTATAAATCCACCGACGAGGGCAAAACCTGGACGCACATGGGCCTGGATGCAACCGGACGCATTGGCCGCATCGTGATTCATCCCACGAATCCAGATGTCGTTTTTGTGTGCGCCCTGGGCCGCCTTACCGGACCGCAGCAGGAGCGCGGAGTTTATCGCACTTCGGACGGCGGAAAGAATTGGGAACGCGTTTTATTCGCCGACGCGAACACCGGCTGCTCCGGCCTGGCCATGGATCCGCACAACCCGCGCGTGCTGTTTGCCGGAATGTGGCAAGTGGAGATGCACACCTACGGCATGTTCAGCGGCGGCCCGTCCAGCGCGGTCTACGTTTCGCGCGATGGCGGCAGCAAATGGACGCGCCTGGAAGGTCACGGATTGCCAAAATCGCCGGTGGGGAAAATCGACGTTGCTGTGGCCAATACCGATTCCGGCCGCGTGTACGCATTGATTCAAACCGCCGACCAAGGCTCGCTGTGGCGATCCGACGACGGGGGCGAAAATTGGAGCGTGGCCAGTTGGGCGCGCGCCTTGATCGGCCGCGCCGGCTATTACATTCGCATCGCGGTTTCTCCCGCCAATGAGGACGAAGTGCTGGTGGCCAACAGCAGTTTCCATCTTTCCAGCAACGGCGGCAAGACTTTTAGAACCGTCCCTTGGGGCGGCGACACGCACGATATCTGGATTGATCCGACCGACGCCAATCGGATCCTGGTGACTCACGATGCGGGCATGTACATGACTAAGGATCATGGGCAGACTTCCACTCGCGTCACGCTGCCCATCGGCCAGATGTACCACGTGGAAGTGGACAACGATGTGCCATATCGCATCTACGGCAACATGCAGGATGACGGCACCATGCGCGGCCTGAGCAATTCTCCCGAGGTCAGCGCTTTCGCGCCCAGCCGCGGACCGGGTGGTTTCGGCGGATTCGGACGCGGCTTCTTCAGCACCTGGGATCATGGATTGGGCGGCTGCGAATCCGGCTTCACGCTTCCCGACCCCACCGATACCAACATTGTATGGGCCACATGCTATGGCGATGAGGTGACGCGCTACGATTACTCCACCAAGCTGGCGCGTTCGGTGAGCCCCTGGCTGCATACCTTGGATTCTGAGCCCAACGCCGCCAAATATCGCTGCCACTGGACGCCGCCCATGGCCATCGATCCGTTCGAGCACAACGTCGTATATTACGGATGCCAGGTTATCTTCCGGACTTCGAATGGCGGCACCAGTTGGAATGTCATCAGTCCGGATTTATCGACGCAGGACCCCAGCCGCATTGTGTCGTCGGGAGGAATTGTCGGCGACAATCTGGGCCAGTTCTACGGTGAGGTTGTTTTTTCCATAGCTCCTTCCGACGTTCAAAAAGGACTGATCTGGGCCGGAACCAACGATGGAAAGGTCTGGTACACAAAAGATGGCGGTGCTAAGTGGAACGATGTCACAAAAAATATCGCCGGGATGCCCGCCTGGGGAGTGATTTCCAAGATCCAGCCGTCTCATTTCGATGCCGGGACGGCCTACATCGCGGTGGATCTGCATTTGATGGACAACCGCGATCCGTTCATTTTCAAGACCACCGATTTCGGCCAGACCTGGAGCAAGATCAGCGACGGCCTCCCTAAAGGGCCACTGGCTTATGCGCGCGTGATCACCGAGAATCCGAATCGCAAAGGCATGTTGTTCGCCGGCACGGGCAACGCACTCTATTATTCGGTGGACGACGGCGGAAGTTGGAAGCAGCTCAAGGATGGATTGCCTCCGTCGCCGGTGTCGTGGATCGTAGTGCAAAAGACGTATCACGATCTTGTCGTCTCAACATATGGGCGGGGCTTTTACATTTTGGAAGATCTCACGCCGCTCGAACAACCGGACAGCGGCACGGAGGCGACCGTGCACTTTTATCCTCCGCGCGCCACCTACCGGCTGGTGCGCGGCCCGCGCGCCTTGCTGAATTACTCGCTCAAGGAACCAGCCAAAGATGCAATCAAGCTGGAAATTCTTGATTCGCGCGATAAGGTGATTCGCGAGATGACGGTAGGCAAGGGACAAGCGGGACTCAATCGCGTGGCCTGGGATCTGCGGTACGAGAAGCCGCATCTGGTGGAACTGCGCACCACGCCTCCGCAAAATCCGCATATCTGGGAAGAACCGAGGTTCGAAAAAGCGCAGACGCGTCCCATTACGCATTGGGGCCTGCAACCGGCCGAAGTGGGACCCATCGCGGCGCCGGGCAAATACTCGGTCCGTTTAACGGTGGACGGGCAAACTTTCACCGAGCCGCTGGAAATTCTGCGGCCTCCTTCGAGCCACGGCTCGGACGCGGATCTGGAAGCGTCAGTCAGACTGCAAGTGAAGGTGCGCGACGACATCACCAGCGCCGCGGATATGGTGAATCAGATCGAATGGATGCGCAAGCAGCTGGAGGATACCAGAAAGCCGCTGGCGCAACAAGCCGCAAAAGAAGCTCTGCTGAAAGCCATGAATGCGATCGACCAGAAACTGCAGGAAGTGGAGTACAAACTCATTACCCGCGCGGATGCGTTGAGTGACGACAAATATTTTCAGACCGCATACAAGTTGTATATGAATTTCATCTGGCTGAACGGCGAGATCGGCACCGGCGCGGGCGATGTGGCCGGCAGCGCGGATTACGGCCCCACCGAGACGTCCATCGGCTTAGTATTGGGGCTTGAGAACCAACTGCGCGCGGTGCAGGCGGAATATAAAAGCCTGATGGAAAAAGATGTGCCGGCCTACAACAGCTCGCTTTCCGGCAGCGGTATCAATCCGCTGACAGCTACTCCGCCTCCGGCGCCTGCCGCTCCGGCCAGCGAACCGCGCTGACTGGTTGGCAGGCGGAAGCGCCTGCCCCACGTTCGCTAGCAGTGGGGCAGGCGCTTTCGCCTGCCAAACGTTACCGCTGCTTCAACCAATCGTCCAAAATCGCGGCTTGCATCGCGGTTGGGCTCGGTACCGGCTTCACCTTAAAGCTGCTCTCCATTTTCTGCCCAAGCGCAACCTCGATCTCGCGGACGGTGCCGCGGCGTGACACCAGCACCCGGATCTTGTCGCCGGCCTTCTTGATCTTCAGTAACTCCTCCATCGACTTCGCGCTCACCCGCATAGCATCGAAAGCCAGAATCTGATCTTGCGCCATCAAGCCGCCCCGCTGCGCCGGCGAATTCCACTCCACGCTGGATATCACCAGATTTCCATCCTGAAATTGCGTGTCCGCGCCAAGAAACGCCCCCGGCTGCGCGATGGGCGCTACATCGATATCGAGGCCGGCATATCCGAAGTACTTCCGGTAATCGATGTCCTTCACTGTATTCGCGTATTCGAAGACTTCCGACAACGGTGTTCCCGCCGCGCTGTCGCACTCTTCGCGAAACTCCTGATCGGTGAAGCCTCTCTTTCTTTCCTTGTAATATTTCTGATACAGCGCGCGCATCACGTCATCCAGTGATCTGCGATTCCCGGTTTCATTGCGGATCTTGAGGTCCATCAGCAGTCCCAACGCCGCGCCTTTGTCGTAGTAAGAAATGGTGGTGTTGGAGAAATATTCACCGCGGTTCATGCCTTTGATCCAGGTGTCAAAGCTCGCTTCCGCCGCCGATTGAACCAGATGGCCGGGGCTGTCCTCATAATGCTGGATGTTTTTCTGGACCCGTTCGAAATACTGATCGTGCGTCATCAATCCGGCGCGCACCAGAATCAGATCCTCGTAGTAAACCGTGAACCCTTCCGACACCCACAGCATGTCCGTGTAGTTTTCTTTGTCGTAATCAAAAGGGCCCAGCGCGATGGGCCGGATGCGCTTGACATTGTAGGTGTGGAAATACTCATGCGCGACAAAGCTCAACCAGCGGCTGTAACCGGCGGGATCCGATAAAGAAGCCCCATTGAACATCATGGCGGTAGAAGTGAGATGCTCAATGCCGCCCCCGCCTGTTCCCATCGCCAGGAACGTATAGTGCCGGTAGGGAATCTCCCCGATGATGCTCACGGCCGCTTCCACCATCCGCTTCAAGTCGGCCACAATCTTGGCATGGTCCACGTTCGCAACGTTCTCGATCACCAGCGAGTGAGGCACGCCTTCAACCTCGAAACTTCGAACCTCCTGGCTGCCCATCAGGATCGGGCAATCGTAGAGCAGGTCGAAATCGGGCGCCGAGAAAGTGTTGGGCTGCCCCTCCACTGGGTCCAGTCCCAGCGCGACCGTGCGCCAACCCGAATACGGCTGGATGCGAAGCGTTACCGGATGTTGAATACGCCCGGCCACATGCATGAACACGCCGGCCGGCGTGATATAGCCGCGCGTATCGTCCAAAAAGCTTGCAGCCACGAATGGATTGAAGGCGTAGACGTCGTAGCTGACCACGACGGTGCCGGCATTGTGCGAATCGACATGCCAGGTGTTTTTCGCGGTCTTGTTCCACTCGAGCGTATGGCCGGCGCCGTCGCTCGCGTGAAAGTTCACCAGGTCCTTCGAGTAATCCATGATGCGGTAATACCCAGGCGTCCAGACCGGCAGCTTGAAATCAAGCGCATCGCCTTTTAATCCTTCGGTGTGGAAAACGACGTGATAATAATGCGTGGCTGGTCGATCCATGGATAGCGTGATGGCCATGGTCCCTTCCGAGGGCTGGCTGAATGCAGCGGCCGCGCTGGTTAAGACCAAGACCGCGTGGATCAGAGTTTTAGCTGGCATTGGTATTAGCATATCTGTCCCCTGGCTCACGCGCGGGGCTCCATACCTGTTATACAATCCAAGTTCAAATGCCCAAGACGAATCTTTTCAGAAGGCACTCCGCCGCGGCTATTCTGCTGGCCGCTGCAATACATATGAACGCGGCAACGAAAATTGTTTCAGCGGACTTCGGCGCCACGCGCGACGGCTCCGCAATTCGAATTTACACTCTTACCAACCAGAAGGGCGTCGAAGTCAGAATCATGAACTATGGAGGCATCGTGGTCTCCATCAAGACTCCCGATAAGAATGGCACGCCGGCGGATATCGTGCTGGGCTTCGATTCGCTGGCTGGGTACATCGCTAACCCCAGCCCGTTCTTCGGCGCTCTGGTCGGCCGCTATGCCAACCGCATCGCGCATGCCAGGTTCACCCTGGACGGCGTCCAGTACAAGCTTGAAGACAACGACCACGGCAATACCTTGCACGGCGGAACGCACGGGCTGGATAAAGCCGTCTGGACGCCGCGCCAGTTACCCGACGGCGGCCTGGAGTTGACCGTTACCAGCAAGGACGGCGATGAAGGATTTCCCGGCAATCTCAAAGTCACAGTGGTCTATCACCTGACGGACGCAAACGAGCTGAAGATCGACTATTCAGCGACCACGGACAAGGACACCGTAGTCAATCTCACGAATCATTCGTATTTCAATTTGAAGGGCGCGGGCGATGGCGACATTCTCAGCCATCACATCCGCATCAACGCGGATCGATTCACTCCCGTGGATGCGGGTTTGATTCCTCTGGGCGAGTTGCAGCCGGTGAATGGAACGCCGTTCGATTTTCGAAAGTCGACCGTTATCGGCGCACACATCGAGGAGAACGATGAGCAGCTCAAGCTCGGCCACGGCTACGACCACAACTGGGTGCTGAACAAGAAAGGCAATGAGCTGAGCCTAGCCGCTCGGGTGGAAGAACCGTCCACGGGGCGCGTGCTGGAAGTGCTCACCACGCAGCCCGGCCTGCAGTTCTACACTGGAAACTTTCTGGACGGGACCATTCACGGCAAGGGCGGCAAGGTGTACCAGCGCCGCTACGGCCTCTGCCTGGAGACGCAGCATTTCCCCGATTCCCCCAACTATCCCAAGTTCCCCACCACAGAGCTGAAACCCGGCCAGACATTTCACAACACAACCGTCTTTCGGTTTTCCAGTCACTGAGGTTCAACCCGGAAAGAGTGTTATAAGGGCATGAGCCGCGACCGTCAGGGAGTTTCCATGGGCCTGCGGCCCACCAAAGTCTATGAAGACGCACTGTGTGAAAATTCGGTTGGCAGGCGGAAGCGCCTGCCCCACGTTGGCGTGAGTGGGGCAGGCGCTTCCGCCTGCCAACCGGTGTCTTCAACGGAGCCGGTGCCTTTTTGGTACTACTGCTATAATCGACCAAACGTGATTTCAGCCTGCACGAAGTCCTATTGGGACGACATCGCAACATCTTTTGCGGTTCTTGGCCCTCCGCTCAAGCCTTCGAATGAAGACATCCATTTCGTTGAAAATGCCGTTCGGAATTGGAGTTCCAGCCATCCTCGAAAAACGCTTCGCGCAATGCTGCTCGGAGTGACGCCCGAGATCGCGAACATCGATTGGCCCGAGGCATCGGTGTTGACAGCCGTTGATAACTCATTCGGCATGGCGCAGGCGGTCTGGCCAGGAAACATTCCGGGTAAGCGTGATGTGGTTTGTGGCGACTGGCTGGCCTTACCCCGGCCGGATTCTTCCTGTGACGTTGTGATCGGCGATGGTTCACTCAACTGTCTCAGATTTCCGGATGGTCTCCGGGCCGTGGCGGGGAACGTTCGCGAAGTATTGCACCAGGACGGCGTTGTTTTGTTTCGATGCTTCGTGCAACCCATCACCAGGGAGCTTCCAAAAGACGTGTTTTCCGATCTGGTTCAAGCCAGAATCCCCAGCATCAACCACTTCAAATTCCGTTTGCTGATGGCCATGCAATCCAGCACCGAAGACGGCATCTCGGTGCATGATGTTTACGAGAAGTGGCGGGATAGCGACATTGACCAGGAGGCTTTAATGGCCAACACGGGCTGGGATAAGCGCGCTTTTCAATCCATTGAACTTTACAAAGGCCAGGATGTAATTCACACTTTTCCGGCCATAGAAGAGCTGCGTGCCGTGCTGCACGAATTCTTCGAAGAATGTTCCGTCTCAACTCCGGCCTACCCGCTGGGCGAACGCTGCCCCAGGTTCCTATTGAGGAAGCGCCGTTGACCGCCGCGGAACCAGCCGAGATTTACCCGCTCACGGCACTACAACAAAGCATGGTGCTGGCCACTCTGCGGGCGCCGCGTTCCAGCATTTATGTCATACAGCAGGCGTTGGAGCTGGCCGAGAATGTGAACGTCGGGCTGCTCGAAAGCGCGTGGCGCAAAGTGGCGGAACGCCATCCGGCATTGCGGTCGAGCGTGGTTCTATTCACCGAGGGCAGGTTCCGGCAGCGCGTCCATTCAAATTGTGCGACGCCGATCATCCGGCTGGATTGGAGCAGCGTCGTTCCAGGCGAAAGGGAGCCGCGGCTGGCGGAGTTCCTGCGCCAGGATTGGGAACGTGGATTCAATTTCGAAGATGGCGTTCCCATGCGTTTGACACTGATTCAGCATTCCCAACGCTCCTACACGTTGATCTGGACCATCCATCACGTGCTGACGGACGGGGGCTCGCATTGGATGGCGTGGCAGGAGTGGTTCGAGATTTACGACGGGCTGGGGCGTGGAGAGGAAATCCGGCTTCGTCAAACCAAGCCCTTCCGCGAGCACGTGGAGTGGATCGAACGGCAGGATTGGAGCCGCGCTCAGGCTTTTTGGAAAAAGTATTTTGACGGTGTAACTCGGACCACGGATTACGTGATTGACCGCATCCGGCCGGCCCATTTCGAGGGTGATGAATTCCAAAGAGAGCGGCTGGAATTGCCGGAAGAACTGACGGGTAGACTGCGGAGCTTCGCCTCCACTCACGGCGTAACGCTCACCACCCTGGTTCAGGGCGCGTGGGCGCTTTTATTGGCCCGTTATAGCGAGGCATCTGACGACACACCGGATGTTGTTTTCGGCGTTACGCGGGCCGGACGCCATACCTCCGTCCCGGATGCCGCCGGCATCGTTGGCGTTTTCATCAATACCGTACCGTTTCGGATTGCAGTTCCAGGGGACATTCGGCTGATTTCCTGGCTGCAGCAAATTCGGGAGCGATGGATGGCGCTCGAAGAGTATGAACACACGCCTATCGACAAGATTTGGGAGTGGAGCGGCCTGCCATCCGGTATGCCCCCGTTCGAAAGCGCCGTGGTTTACAACCACCAGCACTTCACGGAAACGATGCGGCAGCTCGGCGGCAATTGGGAGCATCGCCGCTTCATCCGCCGGCAGCGCACCGATTCGTCGCTGATGCTGGCGGCCTTCGGAAAGCCAACGCTCACGCTCGAAATTGTTTACAGGCAGAAGTTCTTCGGCCGCGAATGCGTCCGCGGGATGATCGGGCATTTAGGTGCGCTGCTCCATGACTTTGTCGAGCATCCGGACCGTCCTCTTGCGGCATTGAACATGCTCACCGAGCGCGAAGAACGCTGGCTCATCGAAAAACTGAACCAGACCGAAGTCGCTTATCCACGGGACCTGTGCGTTCACCGGCTATTCGAGCAGCAGGCGGCGCGAATTCCGCTTCAGGCGGCCTTTGACACTCCCGCAGGGACAGTTTCTTACCAGGAAGTAAATCGGCGCGCGAATCGGCTGGCCGCCTTTTTGCGTGACAAAAGCCCGACTCCCGACGATTTTATTGCGGTGTGCATGGATCGCTCGCCGGAGGCTGTCATCGCGGTTCTGGCCATCGTGAAGGCGGGCGCTGCGTTCCTGCCGTTAGATCCTCGTCTCCCGGAAGGCCGGCTGCTGCCCATGCTGGAAGACGCTCATCCAAAATTGGTGCTGGCAGACGATACCAGTTTTTCGAAGCTACGCTCATATGGCTCCGAGGTGTTGAACCTCAGCTGGTTGGGAACTGAGATCGCGCGTTACCCGGATGAGAACCTTCCCGAAATCGCAACACCGGCCAATGCCGCGTACGCCATTTATACTTCGGGGTCCACCGGCAAGCCAAAAGCCGTGGTGATCACGCATCAGTCCTTGGTGAACTACGTTCTGGCAGCGGCGCGCGTCTACGAAATCACGGAAGCGGACCGGCGCTTGCAGTTCGGCTGGATGGGAAGCGATTTTTTTGTCGCCGAAGTTTTCAACAATTTATCCTCCGGCGCCACCCTTGTTTTTTGCCTGGACCGGCAAGGAAACTCGGTAGCGGAATTCCTGCAGCTGCTCGATCAGCAGCGTATAACCATCACCGGTATGCCCAGTTCGTGGTGGCACCAGTGGGTCTCGTCATTTTCGGACAGCGAATTGTTCCGGCCCCGTTCGTTGCGCGTGGTGGTGACTGGAATGGAACAGGTGAACCCGGCAGCGCTCGAAACCTGGAAGCGTAAAATCGGCAAAAGCATACGCTGGTTCAATGCCTACGGCCCCACCGAGACCACTTGCACTTCGACCATTTATGAGGCCGGAGCGTCGGAATGGGAAGGTGATCGCTTCGTGCCCATCGGCAAGCCGGTGGCGAACACGCGAACGTACGTCCTGGACCGCTGGGGGAATCCGGTTCCCGCGGGGGTTCCAGGCGAGCTGTATATCGCAGGCGTGGGCGTAGGCCGGGGCTACTTAAACTCGCCGGAATTGACCGCTCAGCGGTTCCTCCGGGATCCTTTCAGCGCGGACCCCGAAGACCGCATGTACCGCACTGGCGATCAGGTGTTTTATCTACCGGATGGCAACATCGTCTTCCTGGGGCGCTTGGATAGGCAAGTGAAGATCCACGGCTTTCGCGTCGAGCTCGATGAGATCGAAGCCGTCCTGTCCAGGCATCCGTCGGTTCGCGAGTGCGCCGTCGTCGTCCAGCGACGCGAGGATAGCGAGCTGCTGATTGCGTATGTCTCACCTGCTCACGAAACAGATCCTGAGCCGGATCAACTGCACCGCCATCTTGCCGCCCATCTGCCGTCTCACATGATTCCCGCCGCGTTCGTAACTCTGGCCCGGATGCCGGTGACGTTAAGCGGCAAAATCGATCGCCGATCTCTGCCTCCGTTCGAAGCGGAGCAAATGCGTCCCTATCTGGAATGTCAAATGCCGGTAACTCAAACCGAACATCGGCTGGTTGAAATATGGCAGCGCGTACTGGGCGCGCCCGTGTCCGGCATAACGGCCAATTTTTTCGAGCTGGGTGGCGACAGCCTGAAAGCGGCGCAGGTGATCATGCTGATTCACCAGCATCTCGGCCAGGAGCTTCCCTTCACCACCCTGCTTAGAGCGCCCACCATTGCGCGGATCGCGGCCATCCTGGATAGCGGTGAGCGTTCCACCCCAGATGGGGTTTCAGAATTAGACGCATTGCTGCCGCTGCAGCCCCATGGATCGTTCCCTCCGATATTCTTTATCTCGCCTACCGAAGACGGCCCCTACGGTTTCCGGCACCTGGCGAAGCATCTTGCGCCGGATCGGCCGCTCTTCGTGGTAACCGCGCTGCCCCGGGAAGGCGAACCAACTCCCACGGTGGAACAGTTGGCCCGCCGGGCGATCGAGTCCATCCGCGCCGCGAGACCCCTGGGACCCTACATTCTGGGCGGCTTTTGTTTCGGCGGAACTATCGCCTTCGAAATCGCGCAACAGCTCATTTCGATGGGGCAATACGTACAAATGGTGGTTCTCTTTGACACGCCGGCCCCCGGCTATCCGAAACTGCTCCGCGGCCACCGGCGCAACTGGCGCCGCTTCAGGGAAGTGCTGGCGCCCGATGCCTATCACCGGATCGTTTCCCACTGGAATATGACCGTGCGGTTGATCAAGAGGAAAGTAATCGGCCAAACCGAACGCCGTTTCTCGGGCTTGGAACTACCGGCCGACAGCGGGAGCTGGCAGGAACGCTCCACCAGAATGTACGCGCCCGTGCCCATTGACGTCCCCATTGCGCAGTTCATTGCCCAGGATGAGGCTATCAGCACCCAAATCCTGGAAGACCCTCGGCTCTCCTGGCGCGAATTGTCGAAACGCGAATTCCATGTGCATCCGGTGAGCGGATCGCATGGAACACTGCTGGCAGAGCCGCAAGCGATGGAGCCGGCCCGGATACTGAGCGATTTGCTTCGCCAAGCAAAGAGGTGGGGCGGACCCCCTGGTCCGCGGCCGACGCCCACGTCGGCCTGTTGAGCTTCAGAAGCAGTCCAAGGAGCGGGACCAGGGGGACCCGCGCGGACCAGGGGGTCCGCCCCACTATTTTTGGCGTGGAATAAACTTCACGGCGGACGCGTTAATGCAGTAGCGCAGATGGGTCGGCTCCGGTCCGTCATTGTATAAGAAACCGAGATGCGCGTCACACCGCTTGCAGATTACGCTCACCCGCTTGGGCTCCTCGGTCGGATCCGCGTTGGTACGGATGTTCTCCCCCGCTATGGGCGCCGAGAAACAAGCGTAGCCGCTTTTGCTGTCGAATTTAGCCTCCGAGCTGAACACCGCGTTGCCGCAGCATAAACAACGGTACAGGCCAGCGTCGTGGAGGTTGAAATAAGTGCCGTAGAAGGCCAGGTCGCTGGTCCCTTTGCGCGTGACATAGAATTGCTGAAGCGTGAGCATTTTGCGCCACTCCGCTTCGGTGTGAGCAATTTTCTTCACCCGAACGGCGCCGGTTTTCTCTCCGGCATCGTTGAACTCCACGATACTTACTTCCTGTTCCGAATCGTCCGCCCGCGCCAGCGAAACGGTTAGGGCAACAGCGCATGAGGTCAGTAACGATCGCCGCGTGATTTCGAGCTGTAACATCGAAATCATTTCGAAGTGTGCGGCAGTTGAATCGGCACCAGACCCGCATCAAATCCGGCATACTCGATTTGCATCGTGTTTCCCTTGTATTCCATCTCCTGATGAATCCCGATGCTGGATGTATAGTAGGCGAATGCGGTGGATGCTTTTAGCTGGGCGAAAAAGTGCTCTTCCGGTTTCTTGGGCGTCTTTTCATTGCGGGCCATTTGCGCCACCACTCCCACGCGCTGCTTAGGCGTCGATTCCAGAAATGTCTTCTGGTTCAGCTCGCGGCTCAGCTTGTCCACCAGCTTCAGGCCCTCCCGGAACTTGGTGCGCGGCTCGCTTTCAAAAGCTTCGGCCAGCGATTTATCCAGATAGGTGGCCACTTTCGCGGCTCTGGCCCCCGGAGAATGATCGTCGGCGGGAATGACAATTTCCGTCAGCTCATCCACCATCTGAAACTCTACCGGGGTGAAGAAGCGCGGCGTTGCGGGAGCCGCTTCCTGGGCTATTGCCGGAACAGCCACCACTGCGCCGGCCGCGATTCGAATCAGGTCCCGCCGGGAATGTCCTTCCATTACACGTTCCCCTTTCTGAGCTCGTCCGCGATGTGATCGCAAGAGCGCCAGCACAAGGCCATGATGGTCCAGGTGGGATTCTGGCAGGATGCGTTCACGTGGCTCGATCCATCCACTACCAGCAGGTTGGGCACATCGTGCGCCTGCTGGAACTGGTTCAGCACCGAAGTCTTCGGATCGTTACCCATGCGCGAAGTTCCCAACTCATGGATGGACCAGCCTTCGGTCAAAATCTCACGGTTCACCGAAACCACCTCGATGCCGGCTTCTTCAAACATTTCCTTCGCGCTCACGGCCATATCAGCCGCCATTTTCTTCTCGTTGTCGCCGAACGAGTAATTGAATTTCAGCACCGGTACGCCCCACTTGTCCTTCACATTCGAGTCGATACTCACACCATTTTCGTAGCGCGGAAGCACCTCGCCAAAGGCGCCCATGCTGATGTAGGCGCCGGCATAATCCCGCACCGCTTTCTTGTAGCTGGTTCCGAATCCCATCGTCTCAAACGCGTTGCCGGGAATCATGGTGGTGCCGCTCGAGCCTTCGTATCCGTAGCCACGGATGAAGTTGGATTGTTTGTCGCTCAGGTTCCGGAATCGCGCCAGGTAGAAACTCCCCGGGCGCCCGTCGTCCAGCGTGCGAGGCTTGCCCACCAGATCTTTCACCAATCCGTTGATGCCGGGACCCATGATGTGCTCGCAGAAATAGTGCCCAACATTACCGCTTGAATTGCCGATGCCATTGGGATGCTGGCTGGATTTTGAGAGCATCAGCAATCGCGCGGATTCGAGCGTAGAAGCTCCCAGGATCACCACGCGGGCGCGAGCTTCGTAAGTCTTTCCGGATTCGCTGTCGATAAAGCTCACGCCGCGCGCCTTGCCCGTAGTCTTGTCCACGGTGACTTCGTAAACAGTGGAGTTGGGACGCAACGTCAGATGTCCGGTATCCATGGCGGGCCGGATAAGCCCGGTGGGCGAATCGAACGCGGCATGAATATCGCATCCGCCCACGCGCCGGTCGCACGCGCCGCGTCCAAAGCATTTGCTGCGGTATTTGTTGTGCTTCAAACCATCGGTGGTTACGCCCGCGCGGTACGGCGTCAGCACCCGGCCCATTTTGGCCAGCTCGCCGCGCAAGTGCAGCTCGGAAGCGGTGAGTTTCACAGGACGCTGGAACAGGCTGTCGGGCAGATACGGAAGATTCTCCTTGTGGCCGGAAACTCCCAGGTAGAGATCCACTTTGTCGTAATACGGCGCGATATCGGCGTAGGAAATGGGCCAGTCTTCTCCAAACCCGTCGCGCGATTTGGCTTTGAAATCGTAATCGGAGAGCCGCAGGGCCAGACGTCCCCAAATATTGGTCTTGCCGCCCACGCAGCGCGCCCGCACCCAGGCGTATTTTGTGCCGGTGTAGGGATGGTCTTTCTCATCCACCACAATGTTCTTGCTGTAATCGGGACCGTTCCAGCCTTGCACATAGGACTCGACGTGCGGATATTTGGAGTCCTTCGCATATGGCGGATTGCGGACATTGTATTCGTTCATTCCCAAGGGATGATAGCCGGGCGGCATTTCACCGCGTCGCGGATGGTCGTAGGGCCATTCCATGGACTTCAGCTCTTTGGTGATATCCAGTTGCTTGCCCGCTTCGAGCAGCAGCACCTTCATGCCTTGCGAGGTGAGAACATGTGCGGCCATCCCGCCCGCCGCCCCCGATCCCACCACAATGGCGTCATAAACAACTTTGAGGTCTACCTGCGGACCTGGCGCGCTGGGGCTTTGCATTTACTTCTAGTTTACCGAAGTTGGGTAGTGGGTCAACTTGGTGGGTCAACTTGGTTGCATTGCACAGCCTGCCAGGGAGCAACGTGGCGCGCGCACTCATGCGTGCAGCGTTCACACTTGTGTGAACGCCTGGAACTTAGCTGTGCAACGGTGTTCGCAGGAGTGCGAACACGGCACGCATGAGTGCGTGCGCTACGACCGCGTTCGAAGTATGTTCTGAAAACAACCACCTCCGATTATCTGCGAAGAGACGGGACGTGGCAAACTCTAGAGCGGTGGTTCTTCTCTACAGTCGGGAAAACCGCACCATACTTCTGACGCAGCAGTTTCGATACCCGGCCTATCGGGGATCCGCGGCGCGTCTTACGCACAGTCCGCGGGTTTGCTCTGCTAGACTTCGTCTCTATGAGACGTTTCCTGCTAGCGGGACTCCTAGGCGCTATCCAGCTTGTCGCCGATACCTATCCCCGCCAGCCGGGCATCGATGCCCAGCACTACATTTTCAAGCTGACCCTTAGCGACGATACCGACGAGATCGTGGGAGAAGCCACCGTCGAGTTTCGATTCGTCCAGGACGGCGTGGCGAAGGTGGCGCTCGATCTGACATCCGTTGCTGATGGGAAAGGCATGACCGTGAGCGAAGTAACTTCAGCCGGCGCGCCGCTGGAATTCACGCATCAATCCAATCGATTGATTATCAAGCTCGCTTACCCGCCCCACGCAGGCGATCTGCGGCAGTTCACCGTCCGCTATCACGGCGTCCCCGCCAACGGCTTGCGCATCGGCGCCAACAAATATGGCGAACGAACATTTTTCAGCCAGAACTGGCCGAACCTGGCCCGGCAATGGCTGCCCATGATCGACCATCCCTACGACAAAGCTACCAGCGAATTTATCATCACTGCGCCTTCCAAATACCAGGTGGTCGCGAACGGATTACTTCAAGAACAGACCGACCTGGGCGACGGCCGGCGCCTTACGCACTGGAAGCAGTCCGTGCCCATCGCGTCCTGGCTGAATGCGGTGGGAGTGGCGCAATTCGCGTCCCGCTACTTCGCCCAAGTTCACGGGATTCAGCTCGAAACCTGGGTGGATCATCAGGATCGGGACGCGGGCATCGTCACTTTCGAGATCCCGGCGCGCCACGCAATGGAATTTTATATCGACCATATCGGCCCTTTCTCTTATGAAAGACTCGCCAACGTGGAGGCTGCCGGCTTGAGCGGCGGAACCGAACATGCCAGCGCCATTTTCTACGGCGAAAAATCGGTGACGGATCGCCCCGCCACGAATCTTGTGGCCCACGAGATCGCGCATCAATGGTTCGGAGACGCCGTCACTGAAAAAGATTGGGACGACGTGTGGCTGAGCGAGGGCTTCGCGACTTACTTTACCTTGCTGTGCACCGAACATTACGAAGGGCGCGATGCCTTTGTGGCGGGTTTGAAGAAAAGCCGCGAGACGGTCTTCGCCGTGGAGAAGAGAAACCCCGGGCTTGCCGTGCGGCACGACAATCTTTCGGACATGAAAAAAGTGTTGAATCAGCTGGTCTACCAGAAAGGCGGCTGGACGCTGCACATGCTGCGCGGCCAGATCGGCACGGACAAGTTTTGGGCCGGAATCCGCGATTACTATCGCCGCTATCGCGACAGCAACGCGTCCAGCGATGATTTTCGGCGGGTGATGGAAGAAGATGCAGGCGTCGATCTCCGCTGGTTCTTTGACCAGTGGCTAAATCGCGCCGGATCGCCCGTTTTGGAGGGTAGCTGGCACTACGACGGAGCAGCCAAGAAGATCGTGGTCGATCTTCGGCAGCAACAGCCCGGCGATGCTTATCGTTTGCCGCTCGAGGTTGGCCTTTCCGGCCGGATCGAAAACATCGAGATGACCCGCAAGGAGCAACAGTTCGAACTCGCCGCGGATAAAGAGCCGGAGTCCGTGGTGCTCGATCCCAACACCTGGATCCTAATGACCGCCAAGTTCGAAAAACATTGACCTTCGTCCGACCGCTCAAACCCGACCGCTCAAACCCGACCGCTCTAACCGAGCCGCGACCGCAAGGGAGAGTAAGGAACGGTGGTGGTAGCGCTCCCTCGCGGTCGCGGCTCGGAAATTGCGCGGGTCGAAATCGCGCAGTGGCGTTGTTCGTAGCTAGTCGTACCGTAGCGTGGTGACGGGATCGATGCGCGCAGCCCGGCGCGACGGGAAGTACGCCGCTCCAAGCGCTGCCGCCATAACCAGAAGCACTCCCACGGCGTACGCTAACGAATCAAACGTATTCACAAATACCAGGTGCGAGGCCAGGAACCGCGAAACTCCCAGCGCCAGCGCCGTTCCGAATACGATGCCCACTACGGCCAGCCGCATGGATTGCATCATCACCAGGCGAGTCACCGTACCGATGGTTGCCCCCAGCGCCATGCGGATGCCGATTTCCTTGGTGCGCTGTGAAACCAGATACGAGAGCACGCCGTAGATTCCCGAGAGCGTGAGCGCGAGCGCCAGTCCGCCCAATAAGGAACCGAGCCAGGACCCAACACGAAACAGATAAACGCTCAGCGCGAACGCTTGATCCATGGTGTGGATATCTTCGATATCCTCACCGGCCAGCGTGCTTAACTCCTTATCCAGCCGCTGGCGAGCGTTCTCCACATTTCCGTTCACTTTCACCAGCAGAGCCAGCTTCCCGGTTGTTGCAGGAAAATATACCAGCGGCGGATCGGGACCATAAGGAATGGAACAGCTGATGATGTTGCGCGTGACGCCCACCACCCGCGCGACTAAATGCTCCGCGTCGTGCCTAACGATGATCTCGCGGCCCAGAGCATCGCTTTTCGGCCACAATCTGCTAGCTGTCAACTGGCTGATCACTACCACTGGCGCGCCGGACTTCGCTTCGTCCATCGTGAAATTGCGGCCTTCGATGATGGGAATATCGAGCAAGGAAAAGAACTCAGGCGATACCTGGTTGTACCAGGCGTCCGAGGTCTTAGCCCCCGCGGAAATCGAGGCTGCCGGCAGGATGCCGTTGAGCGGGATTGATTCAGCGGCGGCAATGGCTTGCACGGTTGAGTCAGAACTGAGCCGCTCCAGGATCACCGTCCGGGCCTTCTCCGGCGGAACCATTCCTATCACGCCATGCGTGCTGAACCCAACGTAGAAATTTCGCATGGCGCTTTCGCCTCGAATCAGGACTCCGGAACAAATCAAGAGCAGCGCGCACACGGTTATTTGAACTATGACCAGCGTATTTCTCAACCGCATAGGCCGGACGTCGCTGGTAAACTCGCCGCGCGCAGCCAGCATCACGTCGGCGCGCGTCGATTGAATAGCTGGCGCCAATCCGAACAGCACCGCCGAAGCAAAAGCAATCGCCAGCATGAATGCGAATACGCGAATGTCCGGTGGCAGCGATATAAGGGGCATCACCTGCGCCATGTCGGGCGGGAGGGTAGTGTACATGATCCTCAGGCCCGCCTCAACGGCCGTTCGCGCCACCAGGAATCCAGCCAAACCCGCCGGAATCGCCAGCAGCAGGCTCTCGGTCAGCAATTGCCGGATGAGCCGCGCCCGCGCAGCGCCCAGCGACAGCCGGATGCCGATTTCCCGCTGCCGCGCCATGGCGCGCGCCAGCATCATGTTGGCTACGTTCGCGCAAGCCAGCAGTAGAACCAGTCCTACAGCCACGCCGAGCGGCGTGAACATCGCGATAACTTTCACGGAAAGACGAATTGCTGTGGCTCTCGACTCAAGAATCACCCTCGCAGCTCTTTCAGATTCGGGACGATCCTCCGTTACGTGCCCGGCAAAACCTATAAGAGCGGCTTCCGCCTGGCTCATGCTGACGCGAGCCTTGAGTCTTCCTATCACCCTGAAGCCTGATTCAACGAAGCGATTACGCCCGCCCTCTAACAACGGACCCATGGTAATGGGAGCCCAGTAATCGAGTGGCGCCGGATCCAAGCCTCTAAACCCCTCCCGCGCTACCCCGATTACCTCTAGCGGATATCCATGCAGCACCAGTTTTCTTCCGATGATGTTTGGATCCGCGCCGAATTTGTTTTGCCACGCCGCGTAACTCAGCACTATTACCGGTTCCCTGCCCGGCGCCGAGGCATCCTCCGGAATTAAGGTGCGTCCCAGCGCGGCAACACCGCCTAACATACGAAAATAATTTCCCGTAACCAGAGTGCCTGACAGAGGACGCCCCTCGGATCGCGCAAAGAAACCACGCACTGCGGTGATTTCGGAGAAGGCCGGGTTGTCCTTCGAAAAGTTCTCGAATTCTCGCCAGGAGAAAGGCTGTCCGTGCCCAGCACGATCCGCCCAGCCGAATTCGTACAGGCTATGCGGATCGCGGACCGGCAACGGACGAAGAACGAAATTGTCAAAGAGAGTGAACAGCGCCGTGTTCAACCCCAGGCCCAGCGAAATGGTCCCCACCACCGTCAGCACAAACAACGGACTGCGCCGGAATCCCCGCAGCGCGTACTTGATATCGCGGAGCGTGCTTTCGAGCAACTGAGTGCCGCGCACCGTCCGGCATTCTTCTTTGACCGAGTCAATCCCGCCAAACCGGACGCGCGCCAACCGGGCTGCGTCGGAGCCCATGGCAGCGTTCTTCCGGGCAGCCATTTCCAGGTGAAAGCGCAGCTCTTCGTCCAGCTCCTGCTCCACGCGCCGGCGCAGAAACAGCGCACGTATCCGCAAAAACAGGTCGTGCCGGTTCATATCAGGCCATTTTGAGAACGCGTCCAATGGCCGCGCTCAGCCGTTCCCAATCTTCCGTTTCCAGCTCCAGTTGTTTTCTTCCGGAGGCCGTAAGCCGATAGAATCGGGCGCGCCGTCCCAGCTCGGAAATACCCCACTCGGCCTTGATCCAGCCTTGGTGCTCCAGCCGATGCAGCGCCGGATATAGCGACCCTTGATTCACCCGTAGAACATCTTGCGAAATCTGCTCAATCCGCTCCGAAATCGCCCAGCCATGTTGAGCCTCCCCGGATTGAAGAGTACGCAGAATCAGCAGGTCAAGAGTGCCTTGCAAAAGATCAAGTCTGGAAGCCATTGCTGTCGAGTATCTACAACAAGAATAATCACCTTGCTGTCGAATGTCAACAACAATTCTTATCCGCGTATATCCGCGTTTATCTGCGGCTAATTGTGCTTCCTACTTGATCGCCACCGTCACGCCCGCCTGGCTGGTAGCATCACCGACGGTAATCGTAACCGGGACCGACGTTTTGCCCGGCGCATTCGCTGGAATACGCGCATTCACCTGCAACATTCCAGCCACTTCTCCGGGCGCCGCGCCGGCGTAGGTCACTTCCGCATTCTGGCCGTTAATTTGAACCGTAACCGGCAACGCCGGCTTGGGCAACGGCAGCATCTGGGCGTTGATCACTCCGTCCACGCCCGCCGGATCGGTCTGCCCTTCCCCGGTGGCGAAAATGCTCACTACGGATCCAGCCGCCGCGGGATTCTGAGCGGAATTCGGCGAACCATCCTGATTAAGAACGGCTCCCTGGCCGGACGCGTTCGCCACAAAAATTCCAGGCGATGAATTAATCACGCGCACCGTTTGGCTGAGCGACGCGATCCCCTGATATTCCACTTTCAGCGTAGCGCTGGTATCACGGGCAATTTCATAGGGAACAATCACCGACACCTGCGTCCCGGAGGCATAAATCACCGGCGCCGCGATGTTATTGAAGAAAACTTCGGTGCCGCCTAGAATTGTATCCACCGTTCCGGTGGGAGTCAGCACCAGATTCGCCGGGGTGCTGGGGCCGATAGAGGTCCCAAAAATGGTGACAAACTCGCCCGGAGCGACAGGCCCCGGAGCGAAGCTGGCGGCGTTGGTTATCGATCCGATTTCAGGCGCCGGCTTGCTGATTACCAGCATCACTGGCACGACTAACGGTGCAACTGAGGAATCGGACGCTGAGATGTTGAGCGACCCCTCATAGGACGCGGGTGTCAAACCGGCCGGATTCACCGACACGCTGATGGTCGCCGGAGTCTCCAAACTCACCGGACTCACCGAGAGCCACGCGCCGCCGGACAGGGTGCTGGTGCCGACCGTCAGATTGAGCTGAGATCCCGTGCTGCTCAGCGCCAGCGTCTGGCTGGCCGGCGCCGAATTGCCCTCCTGATAACTGAACGACAAGGGCACCGGCGAAGCCACGATCACCGCCGGCGGCGTTACTACCAGAGTGACCGCGACATTTACCGGCGTGCCTCCACCCGCGGGCGTTATCGCGATGTTGCCGGTATACGTTCCCACAGCCAGCCCGCCGCCATTGATGGTTGCCGTCAAGACGCCGGGAGGCGCGGCGGCCTGCGCGGGAGTGACCGAGAGCCACGCGGACCCGCCATTCTGGGTGGTAGTAACGGCGGTGAAGTTCACCGGAACGGTGCTGGTTACCACGATTGCTCGCAGCACAGGTGTGCTGACGCTCGACTGAATTTGAGAAACCGGGATGGAATTTGGATTCACCGTCAGGGTGGGCGACGCCAGCACAGTCAACATCACCTGCACCACCACCGGACTGTTTGATGCTTGCGAAGCGATAGTAATGGCGCCGGTATATGGACCCGGCGTCAGGTTGGCGAAGTTCACCAATCCCACGGTGATGCTACCCGGCGTGTTTCCCGATGCTCCGCCCTGGATCGCCAGCCAGTTGCCGCCGGACTGCGTTGTGGCAGTGGCCGTGTAATTCAACACGGCGCTGGTAGTGGAAGTTACGGTGATGGTCTGAGTGGCGGGAATGTTCGTTGCTCCCGTCTGCACCGTAAAAGATATCGAGGGCTGGCTCGCCACCATCTGCGCTGCGCCTCCCGATCCGCTGATGGTGATCGAAAAACTGGCGGAAGCGGAATCTCCGCAGGCGTCCGAGGCCGTCAAAGTGAAATTGAACGTCCCGCTCGAAACCGGCGTGCCTGCGATGGCCCGCGACAAGTCCGGGTTGGTTTGAATGTTGAGGCCCGTGGGAAGCGCTCCGCCCGAAAGCCGGAATGCCGGGGAAGGTTCAAATGGAGTAGCGCAGCCGCCGGAAGTGTTTAACAACTGCTGGTAGGCCTGTCCCACTACGCCCGAGGGCAGTGAAGTGTTGGTGATGGTAAGGCCGGAGGTTGAGGCCGGGCTGATCACGATGGAAAAACTTTGGGATTGTGAAGCGCTCACGCTGTCGGTGACGGAAAGCGAGAATCCGAAAGTGCCGGGGCTCGAAGGCGTGCCGGAAATCAGGCCTTGGGAAGCATTGAGCATCAGCCCGGGCGGAAGCGATCCGGATAGAGACCAGGTATACGGCGGCTTGCCGCCGGTGGCGGAAAGCACCACGGAATAGGACGAGCCGACATTTCCGGGCGCGAGATCCGGCGGAGTGTTGATCGCCAGCGATCCGGCAGTACCCGCGTTCTGAGTGACCGTATACGTCTCGCCCGCGATGGTCAGGGTGCCGGTGCGCGCCGCGCCGGTATTGGTGGCCACCGAGAAATCCACCACGCCGTTTCCGGTTCCGCTCGCCCCGGATGTCACCGTAATAAAGCTGGCGTTACTGGCCGCCGCCCAGCCGCAACCTGCCGTAGTAACGACGTTCACCGTACCTGAACCGCCGCTGGATCCGAACGTCTGGCTATTGGAGGAGAGCGAGAAGCCGCACGCCACTCCCGGCGTTACGGTCAAAGTAAAAGGTGTTGTGTATTGATACTGCCCAACCCACGCCGCGAGCTGATAGCCGCCCGGAGCCCCGCTGATCATCAGATTGCAGGTGCCTTTGCCGTTAGCGTCGGTTAGCACCACGCCATTCGGTCCATTGCAAGACGCGGGCGAGGGTCCGCTGGGGTCCAGGTTATTCACAATCTGGACGCTGACGTTCGGGACTGGAACACCGCTCTGGGGAGGAGATTGGGAAACCACTTCAATCACCACTCCGCTGGCAACGGTACCGCCCTCGGGACCGCTGACATTGAGATTGTCTTGAGGCGGCGCCACCAGTTGCACTACCGGCGGTGAAGCGGTGCCCCCGCTCGGTTGCCGGCTTTCGGTGGTGGTCACCACGAAATTCACAGTCCGGGAGGCCGCGGTCGCGGTCACTGTCGACGCAAAAAACGACTCGCCTCCCGGCACATCCGTAGACAGAAAAATGACGCTCGCTTGACCATTGGCGTCCGTGGTAGTTTCCGGACGCACCAGTGTCCCGGAGCCCGCGGTGATTTTCCAGCTCACCGCCACGCCCGCCAGCGGATGCCCGGAGGCATCCTCGGCTTCCACCACCATGGGGTTCGATTCAAACTGCGACTGCACCACCTGCCCGTTTCCGGAAACCAGGATCAGGCTTTGGCCGCGTAGATACCCCAGGCAGCCGATTGCAAATAATAGCGAGATTCGAAAATAGGTAGACACGATGTTTCTCTCTCTGGGAAGTTTCTATAAACCAATTTACAAAGAAACTGTTTTGGCGGGCGCGGGACATCTTAAGTTTACCACTTGGCTTATCGGTCCGCGGGTGTAGTGGGGCAGGATGTCATCCTGCGCGCGGGTTGTTAACCCGCGCTGTTTGCGCCGATTGGTAATCGGCGCGAAGGTGTGAAGAAATCAAAGGCACCGGTCGCTTACGCTCGCGGCTCGGAAAGAGTGTGTTACCTAGCCGCGACCGTAAGGGAGCCGGTGCTTTTTAGGCACCGGCTATGCCGCGTCAGGGATTTTGCAAGTACCTCTAGCAGCCTGCCCAACATGCTGAAAGTGACCCACTACCCGGCCGCGCTCTGGTCTGGCACAAGAGGAGCGTGAAGGGAAAATCGGGTTGGTTGTTGGCGAAGGCGCCCGCATCTTGCCCTGCGCCTTACGCAAGCACGGGATTCGCCAGCTGTTCTTCGGTCACGAAGCGGCGCAAATTTTCCAGCTGCTGGGCGATGCCGGCTACATCGCGGTCCGCTACCGCTTTTTCAATTTCCCGGCCCATCTCTTCGATCGGTGGAAACCCGTATCCCCGTCCCGTTCCCTTGAGATTGTGGCCGAAGCGCCAAATGGGGTCGAAATCTTTAATGGCCAGCGCCGCCTGCGCCTCTTCGATCTGCTTCGGCTTAGCGGCCAGATACTTGGGGATCAGGGCCGCAATGCCATCGTCCACCTCCGGGCTCTCAGGCCGGCGGGCGCTTTTCGATCGCGCATACCGGCTCACCGTGGCCAGCAGCGTGCCCTTGTCCACCGGCTTGGCCAAGTGGGCGTTGCATCCGGCAGCCACGCTGGCCAGTTCGGCTTCCCGCATGGCATGCGCCGAGAGAGCCACGATCGGGGTGGGAACATGCCCCTGCGATTTTTGCCACTCGCGGATCAGTTTGGTGGCGCCATAACCATCCAGTCTCGGCATATCCAGGTCCATGAGGATCAAGTCGAACTCGGCGCCGGCCAGGATGGTGTCAACCGCGAATTGGCCATCGCCGACGAATTTCACCTCGGCCGGCTGCCCGCGCAAGTAATGGCTTAACAGCAGCCGGTTGTCTTCGGTGTCCTCGGCGATTAGCAGCCGAACCGGCGCGGCATCAAGCGGCTGCGGAACGGCGTGACTCAAAGAGCCGGCCGCGCCAGCGTCTTTCGGCTCCGCCGCCTCCAAGGGCAGGCTGAAGTAAAACAGGCTTCCTTGCCCCGGCTGACTGCTCACACCAATTTCTCCGCCCATCAGCTCCACCAGTTCCCGGCAAATGGTGAGTCCCAGGCCGCAACCGGCGCCGCCTGAGGATGCGTGCTTCGACAACTGCATAAAGGGGGAAAAGACCCGCGCCTGGTCCTCAACCCCGATTCCCGGACCGGTATCCGAGACCTCGAAACGAAGACGCTCGCCCGCTGGACCAGGCGCCTGGCGCACGCTGACCGCAACACCGCCATGCTCGGTGAACTTGAGGGCGTTGCTCAACAGATTGACTAAGACCTGTTGCACCCGCAGCGGATCTCCGAGTTCCCATTCCGGTGCGTCGGGGGCAATGTCGAACTCCAATCCAATGCCCTTGCGGCTGGCGGATTCCCGGAATGTGGCCACGGCATCCTCCACGATGGCTTCAATTCGAAAGGGAATTTTCTCCAGACGCAGCGCGCCCGCTTCGATCTTGGAGAAATCCAGAAAGTCGTTAATCAGCGTGACTAAGCGCTCGCTATTTCGTTGAAACATGTTCACGTATTCCTTTTGGTTGGGATTCAACGAAGTCTCCCCCAGCAGGTCAGCCGCGCCCAGAATAGCGTTTAATGGCGTACGGATATCGTGACTGATCTTGGCTAGAAAACCGTTCTTCGCCAGACTGGATGCCAAGGCCTCGTCCTTGGCCCGAACTAACGCGGCTTCCGTCTCCTTGCGCAAGCTGATGTCTTCGAGGAAGATGTAATAGCCTGCGGCAGGATATTCGGAAACCGGTAAAAACGTCATCGATACATCCAACATGGAGCCGAACGCATCGGCGATGCGGGCTTCGGTCTCCGCGCGGCCGCTCATACGCATCTGTTGAATGGCCGCCTCCACGTTGGGGCGGTCATCCTGGAACACGGTGAGCAGCACGCTCGAGGGTTTGTTGCATTCCGACAGGCTGGCGATTTCGGCGTAAGCCTTGTTGAACGATAGATAGCGGCCGGCTTGGTCCACCTGCGCCACCCCATGCAACGCGTTCTCAAGAACGCCGGTTCTCTGCCGCAAAACTTCCGCGGTTCGGGCCAGGCCGTTGCTCAGAGAGCCGATTTCGTCCCGCCCGGCGAGCGGCTCCAGCGCTCCGCCGGTGGCCAGCCGGGACACGTTGGCCTGCAGCTTCCCGATGCGGTTGGTGATTCCTGACGCAAAGAGAAGCGAAATCACGATGCCCCCCACCACGCCCAGAAACGCGCAGATTGCGGTGGTGGCCCGCAGCTCCATGCGCAGCTGTTCTACATCCCGCGCCTGGACCTCGAGCAGACTGCGCTGTTGGTCATCGATAGCGCCCATCACGCGATCCATGTTGAGCCCATCTGTCTCTTTGGCGCGTAAAGCGGCGCGTAAGTCGTCCGGAGAGAGGGCCCGGAAAAGAAACAGCGCCCTGGCGGAGAAGATTTCTTCCACTCTCGAGCGCTCCAGCGCCGCAAGCTCCGAAACGCGCCTGCTTTGGGGCTCATCCCCGGCCGCCAGATCCGAAATTTTCTGCAAAGTCCGGTCGAAGGCCGCCAGGGCCTGGCGCACCTGCTTCAAGAACCCGTCCTCGCCGGTGCTGAAGTAGGCGCGTACCTGGGCATTCAACTCCGCATCTTCGGCCTTCAGCCGTTGGACCTCCAGGCGCGTTTCCAGGCTATGTTTCACCGCTTGTTCAGCGGCGTCGGCGCGCGCGCCAAGAATGTAGGAGGCGCAGGCGATCAGCACCGTGGCCGCGGCCGGAACGGCAATCACCACCAGCCCCTTGGTGCGCAGCCGGAGATCCGGCCATAATCCCAGTCCCGCCATCGCTAGAGATCCAAAACCAGGTCGAGCATGGCGGGCAAGGAGGCCACTTCCACCTTGTTCAAGGAAGCATCGGCGCCGAGGTACGCCGAAACATTCAAAAATAGTTCCGAGTCATTGACTCCCGATACGGTCAGGACTTTCGTTCCGGGATACAACTTTTTCAGTTCGCGCAAGGCCTCAATGCCGTCCCGGTCGGGCATAACCATGTCCAGAATGACCGCGTCCACGGCGTGAGCCCGTAGCGCCGCCAGGCACGTGGAAACACCGTCCGCCTCGATGACCTCGAAGCCGCCCGGCTCTAATATCGTTCTGGCCAAAGCGCGGAAATACTCATCATCGTCGACAATCAGCACAGTCGCATCCGAGCACTTGGCGGCCGCTAACTGCGAGGACCGGTTTTCGGAGACTTGTGTAGTCATGTCTCAAGGTATCGGCGAGGGCGGAGGGAATCTTAGAAATTCTATCTCTAATTCTTTGCTTCCCACGCCGATAAGGATCAGCGTGCGGGTAATACGCCGCACGAGAGGAAAAAGTGATCCTAGCTACCGTATCTTCACAGCGTGGTTTTCATGCGGACGTTCGCGCGGCCCTGGATGGGCATCTGCGGGTGGAAACACATTTGGATTTAGATTATGCGGACGCCCCCCGCCTGCGGGGCGTCTCCTCCGACCAGAAGTGCATTGTTATCCTGGACATGTCTGAACCTCCCGCCATGTCAGTGGCGCGCGCGGTAGACGGCCGGCCGAATATTGCCACCATTGGAGTCGGCGGCGGAGGAAGCCGGGAAGAGTTACTGCAACTGATGCAGGCCGGGGTGCGCGACGTTATACCGCAGTTCAGCTATCGCGAGATCCTGCACGCGGCCAATCGCGCCGCGGCCAGTTTGGCCTGCGCCGGAGAGCTGCTGGCGGATCTTTACACTTTCGTTCCGGCCAAGCCAGGCTGTGGCGCAAGCACGCTGGCCACCCAGGCTACGGCGATAGCCGCGCGCCTGGCCCAGGAAGCAACCTTGCTGCTGGATTTCGACATCCGTCTGGGGGTTACCTCTTTCTTATTGAAGGCCGAAGGAAATCACACTATTGTCGACGCGTTACTGCAGGCCGATCACCTGGACAGCGACATATGGGCCACGCTGGTCTGCCAGCTGGGTAACCTGCATCTGCTCGGCTCGGGCCCAGTGGACTTCTCGCGCCCCTTCCTGGCCGAGCGCTTCTCGGAGCTGCTGGAGTTCGCCATCCGGCAGTATACGGTAGTGGCGGTAGACCTACCCGGCTCCATGGACGACTACGAATGCGAGGTGCTGATGCGGGCCACTAAGATCTTCCTGGTGTGCACGCCGGACATCGGCGCGCTCCACCTGGCGCGCCGCAAGGCGTCCTGGTTCCATGACCTGCGGCTGACCGATAAGGTGGCACTGGTGTTGAATTGCGCGGATCGGCGCGGAACTCTGGCGGTGGAAGAAATCGAACGTATCGTGCAACTACCGGTTCGCTATCTGGTCCCTTCCAGTGCCAACGAAATCGCCAAGGCGGTGGCGAAAGGCGCGGTTCTGGAGGGATCCTCGGCGCTGGCCAAGCAGATCAATCGCATCGCCAGCGACATGGTTACCGCCAGACCTCCCGGAAAGAAGTCCAACCCGGTGCGGCGCTTTGTCGAGTATTTTTCGGTCAGCGCCGCCCGCGACGCGGAGGTGGAACCGTGACCGCCGAATCTTTACCCCAGGAGAATTTAAAGAACAATATGACCAACGCCGCCGTTTTGGAGATTCTGAATCACCTGTGCAACGAAGCCAGAAATTCGGTGCACGCCACTTTCGGGGTAATGGAGTTGCTGCCGCCGTCCGCGGATCCAAGCTGGCAGACTTATGTGGATATGAGCCGATCGAGCGCCGACCGGCTACTGGGCGCAATCGACGATTTCCGCGTCTTGTTTTCCAGCGCCAGGCCCGCGGCGGACACGGTCGAAGAGTTTGACCTGTCCCTTTGCCTGGGCGAAACCATAGAATTGCTGAATCTCGCGGCCGGAAAGCCCGCCGGCCGCATCTTGTTGGAAGCGCCGGGGGCACCTTTGCCGGTCCGGCAACACCGCCAATCCGTCGAGCCGCTGCTCACCCGGCTGCTCGATTCGATATTGAAGCTGACGCCCTCGGGCGACATCCGTGTGTCCGCTGCCGCGGTTTGTTCCGGCTGCTCCCCGCAAATTTCCATCACGCCCCCGGAATCCGGCTTGGCTGCCCGCCTGATGGATTGGTTGAACGCGGACCCCGAACAAGTCAGCTTTCGGGATCTGCCCGATATGCCTTTTTCGCTGGCGGTCATGGTGGCTGGAAAAACATTGCGCGATCTGGGCGGGTCTGCGCAACGCTCGAGCGAACCCGGAGAGCCAGCTCAGCTCAAAATCCTGCTCCCTTCCCTGGCCCGCGAGAGTTCCGACCTGCCCCAGCAGGATTGCCGGCCGAATACTCTGAACGTACTTCTGACCGAGGATTGCGATGAAAGCTATGCGCTCAGTGAACTCATGCTCAGGAGGGAAAGCGTGTGGCGCGCCCGTAACGGCCCGGAAGCTGTCGAAATGGTAAAGAAGCAACGCTTCGATATCGTCCTGATGGATATCCACATGGGCGGCATGGACGGCTACACGGCCATTGAAGCCATCCGGGACTGGGAAACTCAAAGCGGTAACGCCCGTATACCCATCGTGATTCTGTCTTCCGACGACCTGGAAACGCAGCGCCAATCCGCCGCGCGGTCGGGCTGCACCGGCTTTCTCCGCAAGCCCCTCCGCAGCAACGATCTGCCAGACCTGCTGGATCGCCTCAAAGGCGCCCGCTCCCTGCTTACGTGAATCACGGCGAATCTGAGCCGCGATCACAGCGGTCGCTTACGATTGAGGCTCCGAAAGCGTGTTTTGAAGAGTCCTGTGGCTTGCCGTGGGGCAGGCGCTTCCGCTTCCGCCTGCCAACCCGCGTCTTCAACGGAGTTCCCATGGGCCTACTGGCCGACCGAAGGCGATGAAGACGCCATGCGGCGCAGGCGCTCGTTCACACGAGTGAACGCGTCACCGAAGAGTGCGTGCGCCACGAGGCGTCTGCAAGGGTCAGCGCAGCATTCAGATCCTGAAATCCACTCGCGCCAGGAATTTCCGAAACCTGGCGAGCGCGCCGGCCCGCTCCGACCGAATGGTCTTGAAAACAATTCCACCTGGAACCATCAGCTTAATCTCGGTTCCGGAAGCGGGCTTGCTCGCGAGGGTCAGCTTCGCGCCAATACGCGCCGCTCTTTCACGCATCCCTTGCAAACCGAAGTGGCCTTCTTTGCCTTGTTCGATAACGCCGGCAGCAATCCCCACCCCGTTATCTCGAACGCGTAAATCGAGATCCTGAGCATAGCGCAATTCCACCTGCACCTGGCTCGCGCCGGAATGCGCGCAGGCATTCCGTATGGCCTCATATCCGATGCGGTAAATTTCCTCCCGCACCACCGGATGCATCTCTTTGACCTTGCCGTCAACCGCAAGCGAGACCTCCGCATTTCCCTGGCCCCGCGAGTCACGGATGGCCCGCTCGAATGCTTCCGCCAGGCCGTTCCTCTCGATCGTAGATTGATGCAGCGAATTCAACGCGGCCCGTCCTTCGTGCACCGCCTGCTGCAGCCATTTTGAGAGCGTTTCGAGGGCGCGTTGCTGCCCTATGGTGTCGTCGGGCTTCATCAAAGCGGTTCCGGCCACGAATTGACTGGCGTGAATGGTTTGAATCAGCGTATCGTGAAGCTCGCCGGCGATGCGCATGCGCTCAGTGACCCGTTCTTCCAAGCGAAGTTCAATGATCCGCCGGGCGATGGACCAGCCGAAGAATGCGGCGATGCAAAAGGTACACACCGCTGTTGCCGGAACGATAATCAGGATAGTGCGCTGCACCATTTTCATTTCCGACGCGGCCTCGGACAACTCTTCGCCGGCCTGATTGCCGATGCTCTCGACCAGGATGGCCGTTTGAGTTTCGATCGGTTTCAAGGCGCTTCCCAGGCGGAGCTGCACCGCTGCCCAATCGCTCGATTTGACCAGTTCCGTAATCGCATTCAGTTGCGCGGGAAGGGTGGCCTGGATGGCCTCCAGCGTGGGCCAAAAAGCCGGGTCCGCGGGGGCCTCGGGCGGTAAACTTACCAGCGCCGCCCGGGTTCGCTTGGTCTGCTCATTGAGAGCGCTCAGAAGTGGTGGCGCCTCGGTCACCATTCGCTGCGCGTCCCTGGACCGCGCCAAATCATCCAGCCGCTGATGGAACGAGAGCAGGCTTACCTGAAGCTGCAGGACCAGAGTCATTTGCTGATTCGCTCCGGTAAGGCGATTGGTTCGAGAGCGGGCGATATAAAATTGCCATATCACCAGCGCGTTTCCGCCTAAAATCAGCGCGATCAAAACCGCGAAAATCAGCGTCAGGCGCCGGCCGATGTGAAAGTAGCTGTCCTCGGATGATCTCATTCCAGGAGACGATCTCATTCCAGCGGGCAATCTACTTCTCCGTTTTCGGCGCGCCGGTTCGGAATCCAGTTATTTGCATCAACTGCTTCTCCAGCTCAACGGCAGCTTCCTTTGCGTCTTTCTCGCCGGTCAGAACCGAATGGACCGCGCCCACATAGGCCGCACTCACCTGCTTATAGAGAGCGCCGGTCTCTACCGAAGGCCGGTCCACTACCGGGCTTCCGTGTTGCATGGATTCTTCAAACTGGTTGTATGCGCCCGCCGCGGACCCTCCGCCAGGCTGGTTAACAAAGCTTGTTCCTTTCTCGAACGATTGAACCTGCGCGTGCGTCAGGAAGCCGACGTACTGGATCGCTTCCTGGCGATGGATGGTGTGCGCTGAAACCGCCAACCCATATCCTCCCAACGTAGCGCCTGACCCGCCCGGGCCGCCGGGGATTGCGGCGAAGCCAGTGGCAACCACTAGACGCGTGGGCCGCCAATAGACCTGGCGAGACGCCTTGCCGCGGGCGATGGTTCTCCCCAACCAGACCCGGTTGAATGCGGCCTTTCCCGAATCAAACATATTGATGGAATCGCCCTCCCGGTAGGCAACTACGCTGGGCGGCGATATCCGGCCGATCCAGCTCCTGGCGCGTTGCCAGGCGCGAATTGCCGCCGGATTGTTTACGCTGATGGTCCGATCGCTTTCAATAATCCGCCCGCCTCCTTCGGCGGCCTGCCATTCCAAGGCGTTGCAGGTCAAACCTTCAGCGGCCGCTCCTTGCCACACGTAGCCCCAGAATTCCTTCTTGCCCTTGGCGCGTTCACCAGCCTGAATCCGTTCAGACATGGTCTCGAGCTCGCTCCAGGTCTTGGGAGGGTGGCCGTAGCCATATTCATGAAGCAGGTCGGATCGATACTCAAGCGCTCCCACGTTCACCTGGTACGGGATCGCTATCAACTTTTCGTTTACCGTATAACTGGGCAGCAATTGCGGCTCCACTGAGGAAATCTCGCCCGCCAAATCCGGTTTGAGGTCGATCAGGTCGGGTTCGAGCACCGCGGACCAGATCAGATCGACATGCACCAGGTCCGCGCCGGCGCTGCCCATCCGCAGCAGTTTGACCAGAAGATCCAGACCATCGAGAGTGTTTTCCGGAGTGGGAATATCGCGGACGTGAACCCCGGTTTCCGCAGTGAATTGTTGCGATAGTGCCGCTGTTTTTTTTACCTCATCGGGCTCCGAATACCATCCGTGAGGGTAGGTCAACGTCACCGGCTCGCGCGCGGACTTTCCGCAGGAAGCAAGCAGCGCGGCGAGCAGAAGAATCGCCACCCGGTTGTAATCCCTCACACCGGGCTGCGCTTCAGGGCGTAATCGATGGCTTGCTGCGGAACCTCGAATTTGGCGAGCGCCGTATTGCCCATGTAGCCGAGATCCTTGATTCCGATGGGGCTGGTGTAATAAGCATCCACTACCATTTTGCGGGCCCACTCGAAAAATTTAATCCCCGGGCCCAGCTCGGGCGATTCATTCTTGCGGTAAGCGATTAAATCCAAGATGGCGGTCTGCTGCGCCGGCGTGGCGTCCACAAAATTTGGAGCATTCCTGAGCTGCATGGCATGGTCCAGCCAGGCGATGCCGCCCGTATAAATAGCCAGCAGCTGGGGATTTTCGCTGGCCATCAGATCGATCCATTCCGGACAGCCCGCGTCCGTGGCGCTGCCCGACTCGCCTTCGGCGGGAACAATGTAGTCGGCCAGCCTGGCGAGCGTCTTGTATTCGTGCGCGTTCAAGCCCTTGGGCTGGTAGACTCCGTGGGCGGCTTTTTCCTGAGCGGCCAGCCCGTGGACATGCTGAGCGGCTTCGAGGCTCAGTGTGCCCGCGCCGATGGAAAGGGCAATCTTTTGCAGCAGATCGCGCCGAGTGACTTCAGACATTGCCTTTCCTCATTTCTTCGGCCAGATACTCGGCCGTACGCCAGGCCAGCGCGATGATGGTCAGCGTGGGATTTTTATCCGGATTGCTGACGAAGGGCGCGGCGTCGGCCACGAACAGATTCTTCACTTCATGCGCCTGGCAATATTTGTTCAAAACCGATTTCGATGGATCGCTTCCCATGCGCACCGTTCCCAGCTCATGGATGATCTCGCCGCCCACCGAGATTCCTTCGCCGGCCATGAAGTTCGGACGTGGCGTGGTAACCTTGCCACCCATGGTTTCGAGCAGCGACTGGAACGTATCGTGCATATGCTGCGCCTGCTTCAGCTCCTGATCGGTCCACTTGAAGTGGAACCGCAAGACCGGAATCCCGTACTGATCCACGACATCGGGATCCAGCTCGCAGAAGGTATTTTCATTGGGGATCTGTTCTCCGCGGCCGGCCATTCCAAACCAGGCGCCGTATTGGTTGCGGATGGCGGCTTTGAGATCCTGGCCATAGCCTTCGTGCCGGTAGCAATCGCCGTGGAATGAGCCAATCTCCGGCATGTCGAAACCGCCGCCGATCTCGATGTGGTAGCCGCGCGGGAACTCCTTGTTCTTTGCGTCCCACAGCCACCACGGCACATAAAGATGCATGCCGCCCATGCCGTCGGAGTTGTAGCGCGGCAATCCGTCCAAGGCCGGAATATGAGCTTCCAGGCCATAGCCTACGCTGTCGGTCAGGTTGCGGCCGACGTGGCCGGAGCCGTTCGCCAGTCCGTTGGGGTGAGCCGGAGATTTCGAATTGAGCAGCAGTCGCGCCGATTCACATGCCCCGCAAGCCACCACCACACTTCTACAGCGAATCTGTTTTTCGGTTCGGGTTGTTTTGTCGATATAGGAAACGGCGCTCACTTTTCCGGAACTGTCGGCGATCAGCTCACGCGCCATGGCGTTGGTGAACAGCTTCACGCGGCCGGTCTTCATGGCCGGAAAAACCTGCACCTGGCTGGACGAATAGTTGGAGGAGCTGATGCAGCCACGTCCGCATTGCCCGCAATAATGGCATGCCGGACGGCCGTTGGTGGGTTGGGTGATCACGGCCAGCCGCGAGGGAATGCAGGGAATGTTCAATTTCTTAGCGGCGCGCTGGAACAGCATTTCAGGCACCCTTGGGGGCGGGCACGTCTGAAAGATTCCATCCGGGGCGCTGCGAATGCCTTCCTTGCTGCCGGTGACGCCGATGAAGCGCTCAGCTTTGTCGTAATAGGGTGCGAGTTCCTGATATGTGATGGGCCAATCCGTGCCCAGGCCATCGCGGGTGTAAGGAGCGAAATCGTAATCGGCGAAGCGCAGCGAGATGCGGCCGTAATGATTGGTGCGCCCACCCACTATGCGCGAGCGGAACCAGGAAAATTTGTCTCCTGGGTTGACGGTGTAAGGCTCACCCGCCAGTTTCCAGCCGCCAAAGCTGGCGGTGAAGTAGCCAAAGTCCCACGGCGTGGGACCGAAGTAGCCTTGCCCGCCCTTGCCGATGCCGCGATGCGACACCTGATAGGGCCACATGTGTTCCTTGAAATCCTTGGCGGGGTCGAGCGGCGGGCCAGCTTCGAGCAAGGCCACTGACACGCCGAGGTCGGCGAGCACTTTAGTGACGGTCCCGCCTCCGGCGCCGGATCCAATGATAACCACATCGTAGACGGGGGAACTGCCGGTGATTTGAAACATTCCGCTTTTGATTGTAACTCTGGTTTGTGGCGCACGCACTTTATGCGTGCCGTGTTCGCACTCCTGCGAACACCCGGAGCAGCGCGTTCACACGAGTGTGAACGCTGCACGCATTGGTGCGTGCGCTACTTTTCAGGTTTCGCGAATTTTTCGTCTTCCACTGGGACGTTGTTCTTCACCTCGGCAATCTGAATGGTGAAGCGGCCGTTGGGGCGCGACAGAGTCCAGCGGAATGGAACTTTCACGCCATCCACCGGTCGATAATCCGCATAATCGATCTGTGTCGGATTGCGGCCCAGCGGAGTTTCTCCGTAGCGCACCAATCGCAGCAGCAGCCCGGACTTGGCCTCGAAATAGAGGCGGACCGGAGGACGCTCGGGCCGAGTGCCGATCAGCGTGTCGCATTGAATCCCATTGATTGACTCGGGACGGCCCACTCGCAGTTGCTGGAAAATCTGTGGGAGCCGCAGTGCCAGATAGAATTCGGCGTCCAGGCCGGCCGCTTCCGATTCGGCCGGCGACATGGTTCGCGGAGGCCGTCCCGTGCTGCCCAGCCAGCCGGAGGTTCCGTCGAACGCGGTATAGCTTTCGCCCTTCGCCATATGCGTGACGGAGATCCGCTTGTTGGGAGCTTTCAAGAACAGTTCGATCGGTATTTGGTTTCCTCCAAAAACAATCACGCCTTTCTCTACTCTGCTGCTGAATTTCTTGATGGCGTCGGCGCCACCCAGCGCGGCAACATATTTTTCCACGATGTCGCCGGCATTCGGCCCCTCGCCGGCCGCAGGTCTGGCTGTGTGCTCGGGATGCGCGGGCAGATCGGAGTCCAAAACGGGAGGCGTGCCCTGCGGATGCTCTGATCCATGATGGCAGGAGTAACAGGTTATCTCGCGATGGCCGCCGAAACTGTTCTTGTTCAGCGCGGCCGTCATGGCCATCATTCCCCGAGCGGTCTTCTTCGTTTGTTTATCATCCAGCTCCATTTTTCCTTCCACGTGGCAGAAGGTACATTCGACACCGAGCGATGCGGTGATGAATGTCATGGCCGGTAGCAACTGATCGGCGGGCGTGCCTTTGAGCTGGATAATATTTTTGAATTCTTGCTCGGCGGGCTTTGGCTCGGTGGTTTGCGCCGGTAACAGGGCGGTCGCGAACAAGACGGCGCAAATCAGTTTCAGCATTTTGATTCTCCTCGGCGTTCCTGAATTGTATCTTAAATATTGGCACCGACTCCCTCAGACTTAGAAGCTGTGAAAAAATAGGGAAGCACGCGGGGTTGGCAGACGGAAGCGTCTGCCCCACGTTGACGTACAAGGATTTACGATTAAGTGGCGCAGGCGCTTTCGCCTGCGAACCGATTTTTTCACAGCTTCTGAGCTCACGGTCGCGGTTCGGTAACGCTGTTCTTTCCGAGCCGCGAGCGTAAGCGACCGGTGCCTTTGATTTTTTCACAATTTCAAAATCGGGTGACTTCGGTGAAATTGAAATCGCGCACTTTCATAGCGGGAACCACCATGTCGAAAGTCTCTTCCCCTGACGCACGCGCGGAGGGCGAGAGCGCTTCCACGCTCGAGAGCAATTCGATGAGTCCCTGATTGAAGCGGAAATTCCGCACACCGCAGATCAGTCGGCCATCTTCAATCAGGAACGTGCCGTCGCGAGTCATGCCGGTCATGATTTTCGCGAATGGATCTACCTCGCGGATGTACCAGAATCGCGTCACCAGGATTCCGCGGCTGGTGGAGGCGATCATCTCGTCGACTGCCGTGGACCCTCCGGCGATCACGATGTTCATGGGCGCTTCGCCAATCTCGTTCGGCACCGGAAAACCATGGCCGGTGGGCTCGACGCCGGCTTTGCGGGCGCTGGACCGCGCGTAAGCCACTTCGCGCGGAACTCCCGCATCCACCAACGTCAGCTTGCGCCGCCGGACACCTTCGCCATCGAAAGGGACTCCCGCTTGCAGTGGATGGGCCACGTCGTCGGTGATGTGGATGTTATCGCCGAACAGCTTTTTGCCCAACCGGCCGGTGAGGAAACTGCGTTGGTCGTCCAACGCGGTACCGCTGAAATCGCTGAACATTTGACCCACTAGATCCAGCACCGCCGCCGGTTCCAGGATCACGGTATAGCGGCCCGGCTCAACTTGCCGAGGATCGCGCGACAACCGGGCTTTATCGCTGGCGTTGCGCGCCATCTCAACAGCGTTGATTTCACCACAGGCGACGGCCGACGCCTTGGCCCATCCGGAGCTATCTTCGGCCATGGCCGTTATCGAAAACTGGGCCATCGTTTCGCTGTGCAACGCGGCAACTCCGGCGGAATTGAAAATCGCCTCCACTGACTGTCCGGTGGAATAAATTCCAGCCGCGGTCTGCGCTGCCTGCTCCACTACTCGAATGGCTTCGGCGACCGCTCGCGCGCGATCCATGGGGCTGGCCGACGCAGTAGCGGAATCAAAGCGCGGTATTTCCGGAATCGCGGAAGGTTGAACCAGAGGCAACAATTCCGGATCGGGCGCCACGGATTTGGTGAGCGCAATGGCTTGTTCAACTACCGACCTTATGGAATCCGTATCAAAGCGATTCGTGGTCGCGCGCGCCGTTTTTTGATCGAACTGTGTGCGTACCGAGATCCACTGCCCCTGTTCGGAAACGTTTTGATGGATGGTGTTGTTGGCGAACCGCGTCAGGGCGCCCCGATGCGCCGCGAAAAGCACCTCGACATCCCGGACACCGAGCGAACGTGCTACCTGTTGGACGTTCTCGAAGAGTTCGTAGCTTCTTTCGATGGACAAAACCGGGTCCACGTCACCCGGCATAAGCGGCTCCAATCTTGACGTTGTGGAAACGCGCCGGGCTGGCGCCATGGCCGGTGCCGATCACCTGCTCCGGCTGGCCCTTGCCGCAGTTCGGCACACCCCACAGCACCCAATGGTCGCGATTGGCGATGGCCGCGCAGGAGTTCCAGAACTCCGTGGTGATGCCGCTATAGGTGGGGTTTTTCAGCATGCGCGCGCGCTTGCCGTCACGAATTTCCCAGGCGATCTCGCAGCCGAACTGGAAGTTATAGCGCTTGTCGTCGATAGACCAGCTACGGTTGGTCTCCATGTAAATGGCGCTGCTCACGCCGCCCAAAACTTCCTCCAGCGTCTGCTCGCCCGCGAGCAGACTCACGTTGGTCATGCGGATCAGCGGCAGGCGCGACCATCCGGTGGCGCGCATGGTTCCGTTGGAGCGGGCTTGTCCGATGGCGGCGGCGGTTTCGCGCGAGGTCATGTAGCCCACGAATTGTCCGTTACGAATGATGTCGGCACACTGCGCGGGAACTCCTTCGTCATCGAAAAGAAAAGTGCCCAGGCCCGGGCCATGTTCCGGCCGCGCATCGCATACCGCGTTGACAATCTCGGAGCCGTAGCGCAGATTGTTCAGCTTGTCCAGCGTGAGAAAACTCATGCCCGCGTAATTGGCCTCCGAACCCAGGACGCGGTCTAATTCAATGGGATGACCGATGGATTCGTGAACCTGCAGCCCAAGCTGGCTGCCGTCCACAATCAAATCAAAGCGGCCCTCCGGGCATTGCGCAGCCGAATGCAGGGCCACGGCCTCCTCGGCGATGCGCGGGGCGTGATCCGCAAGAGCCAGCTCATGAATCAGCTCATAGCCCTTCAATTGATGCTGCCCCCCAAACGAATTCGGATAAGAGCGCTTTTGGATTTCGTCCGCGCGGAAGCTGTGAGCTTCGAATCCGGCGCCGCTGGTCGTACGGGTCTGGTCGATCACGCTTCCGATCGAAGAAACGAAAATCTGCCGTTCCCGGTGAAACCCCATTGTCGTTTGAGCCAGCGTGACGCCGGCATTGCGCCGCAGCTCATTGTCGATTCGAAGCAGCAGCGCCAGCTGTTCCTCCACGCTCACCGAAAACGGATCAATTTTGCAGGGGGAAATCCAGGCGGCTTCGTATTTGTCTTCGGGCGCCAGCACGACATCGTGTTTCTTGGCGAGCGCGCTGGACCGCGCGATTTCCACCGCCAGCGCGGCGGCCGATTCCACGCCGGCTTTGCTCAGATCGTCAGTGGCCGCGAATCCCCAACAGCCTTCGGCAAGAACCCGTATCCCCAGGCCGGCTGATTCGGAGCTGGAAACCTGGCCTGGTTTTCCATTCTTCGTGGAAAGATCGCGCTCGCGGCTTTCCACCAGGCGCACATCGGCATAGGTGACTCCCGGGCGCAAGGCCGAATCCAGCGCTTCCAGAGCAAGCTGCTTCATCTCATTACCAGGATACTGTGTGCTATCCGCGTTCATCAGTCGCCGGATGAAATGGAGCCGGATGAAATAGAGTAATGTTATGTTCTCCTGGCTGTTCTCCGAACCCTTGCATGTTGGCGACGCGGCGCCTGACTTCGCCCTTCCCGATCAGGACGGAAATACTATTTCGCTCTCCAGCCTGACCGGCAAGAACGTCGTTCTGGTTTTCTATCCGGCCGATGAAACGACGGTCTGCACCAAACAACTTTGCGAGTTTCGGGATCGCTGGGCGCTGGCGCAGCAAAAGGACGCCATTGTTTTGGGCGTGAATCCCGCCGGCGCGAAAAAGCACGCGGCGTTCAAGTCTCACCACCAGCTTCCCTTTCCTCTTTTGGTAGACAGCGGCCAGCGCGTAGCTTCCAGCTATCATGCCAACGGGCTGATTGTGAAGCGAACCGTATATCTGATCGGAAAGTCAGGAAAAATCCGCTACGCGCGGCGCGGGAAGCCGGATCCTGAAGAAGTTCTGGCGGCTGCTGAATAATTACGATGCCTGATTGGCCGACGATTTTTCGCCCGCTTCCAAGGCTTCCAGCGCCGCATCGAGCGTGGGATAGATGGGGATAACGTTGGCTAAACGTGTAAGCTCCAGCACGTCCTTCACGCGGCGATTCAAGTTCGCCAGAACGAACCGGCCCGTCGCATTCTTCAGGATGCTGGTGTAAATTCCGATCAGAAAGCCAATTCCGGTTGAGTCGATATAAGACACCTGGCTGAAGTCCGCAAGCACCTTGGTGTAGCCTGCGTTCTTGATCTCTTCGGTCTTAGCGCGCAGGTATGCGGAATCCTGCCCGGTGGCAAACCGGCCGTGCAGACGCAGGATGCAAACGTCGCCGTGCTTCTCGAATTCAACTAACATGTGTCCCTTGTCAATCGTACTACAAAAGGGCCGTTTCTCGTTTCTCGTTTCTCGTTGGCGGCAGCCCCTGGTCCCAGTCCCTAGCCTCTGAATTGGTATACTTCGCCCATGCGAAAACTATTGCTATTCGTTGGTCTGATGGCGTGCGCTCTGGCGCTCGCCGCGGCGGATATTTCCGGGACATGGAGTGCGAGTGTGCAGCTGGATGCCGGCAGCGGGACCGCTACGTTTGTCCTGAAGCAAAGCGGTGATACGTTGTCCGGCTCTTATTCCGGCGCCCTGGGCGAGGCCAAGGTCACCGGATCGGTAAAAGGCGATGAAGTGGAGTGGGCATTCGAGACCGAGGACGCCGGCAAGGTGATTTACAAAGGCAAACTCGACGGCGGGAAGATCAAGGGGACCGCGGAGTACGGGCAGTTGGGGAAAGGCAGTTTTAGTGCCGAGAAAACGAAGTAATAGTTCTTCGGTTCTTCGGTTCGGTAACAGAGATTATCGAAAGGGAAAGAGATATTGCGGTATACCGAACCGAAGAACCGACGAACTGAGGAACCGACCTGAACTTGCGGCTGCTTACAGCAGCCGGAAGTTCACTTCGATCGTAGCTTGTACGGCGACGGGTTTTCCGTCCTTCATTCCGGGACGGAATTTCCATTTCTCCACCGCCTCAATGGCCTTCTGATCCAGGCCGAGGCCCAACGGACGCATCACTTTCAAGTCCCGAGGGTTGCCCTTTTCGTCCACCACCACGAACAGAACCACGGTTCCCTGGAACTTCGCTTTGCGCGCTTCCTCGGAATACTCAGGTTCCACTTTCAGGATCACGCTGGGCGGGGAAACGCCGCCACCAATCCGATAAGCGCCACCACCCATATTGCCGCCGTGCCCGGGCCCATAACCGGGACCGGACCCGGATCCAACGCCGCCGCCGGGACCAGAGCCAATACCGCCGCCCGACCCGGGACCGTTCGAAGCGATTCCGGACTTGGCCAGCGGATCGCCCAAAACATTCATGTCCACTTTCGGAATATTGGCATCCGGCTGGATAATCAGCGTGGGTTCCATCACCAGCTTGGGATCGGGATTGTGAACCACAGCCATGGGAGGCACAAACTGCTTGTCGGCCAGACGCGGCAACTTGCCTTTGCTGGGAGGCGTGGGAGAACGATCGCCGCCACCACCACCGCCGCCCATCGCGTCCTTCTTGACGGTGGGTTTGTAAGGCGAAAGATCCGGAGCGATGATGTCGATCTGCTCCTTCACTACCTTTTGCACAGCTTTGTTGGTGCCGATCAGAAAGAGCAAGCCCAACACGGCCAGGTGAATTGCCATGGAACTGAGCCCGGCCCGCTTTTCCTGGCCGCCGTAAGAACCCCAAATTTCCTGCACCGGAACCGGCTTCGACGTTACCTCTAACGGCGGAAGCTTGGGCGGGTGGAGAAATTCCTTCAGGTCTTTCCAAAAGGTGCGATAAAAAGGTTCTTCATCGGCCGCGAGCAACCTGGCCAGATGAAGGTCCGCCTCTTGATTGCTTCGGGGATCTATTGGTTGGTCGTGAGCAGCCATCGTCTTCTTCTACGTGTCAGTAGTCTCGCGAATCTCTCAAACTGTAGACGTCTTCTCTTTCCCTAAAGTTGCGCCAATACCTACAACTGATTCTATCACTTCCGTGGATTTGTCAAGAGCGTCCCGTTAGCGGTCTATGAAAAACGGAATGCTCCCCGGCACCCCGATATCGGATACAACCTACACTAATTAAAGCATGTCCGACAGGCCCGTGGTGATCTTTGATGGAAAGTGCGGATTCTGCCGGATTTGGATTCAGTACTGGACACAGCTCACCGGTACCGGCGTGGAGTATGCCCCTTCCGAGGACGTCGGCTCGAACTACCCCCAGATCCCGGCTGCTGACTTTGGACAATCGGTGCAGGTGGTGATGCCGGAGGGCGAGGTGATTAGTGGGGCGCGCGCGGTGTTCACCACCCTGACTTACGCGCCGGGCATGAAATGGCTGCTCTGGCTTTACGACCATCTGCCGGGCTTTGCGCCGGGGACAGAAGCCGCCTACCGGGTGATCGCGGCCAATCGCACTTTCTTCTACGACCTCACCAGGTTCACTTTCGGGCGGAATATTTCCCCGCTCCGTTATGCCGGCGTGGAGTGGCTTTTCCTGCGAATTCTGGCGGCTATATACTTCACTGCGTTTTCCTCGCTCGGCCTGCAGATCAAAGGATTGATCGGCGCACGCGGCATCCTGCCGGCCGGCCGCTTTCTCACCGCGGTGCACAATATGTTCGGCATCGAGAGTTACTGGATGGCGCCCAGCCTCTTCTGGATCGCGCACAGCGACGCGTTTTTGACCGGCGTATGTGTCGCCGGCGCCGTCATTTCGTTGGTTCTGCTGGCGGGCTTCCTGGAACGTCCGGCATTGGTTCTGCTGTACATTCTGTATCTTTCCCTTTGCACCATTGGACAGGACTTCCTGTCGTTCCAGTGGGACATGCTGCTGCTCGAAACCGGATTTCTGGCAATCTTCTTAGGATCGTCGAAGGTAATGATCCTCCTGTTCCGCTGGCTTTTGTTCCGGCTGACATTTCTCTCGGGCGCGGTCAAACTTTTGAGTCACGACCGGACCTGGCGCTCGTTCAACGCCATGAACTTTCATTACTGGACGCAGCCGCTGCCGACACCCGTGGCCTGGTACATGGCGCAGCTCCCGCTTTGGTTCCAACGTTTCTCGACGGCCGCTGTTCTGGTGATCGAGCTGCCTGTTCCGTTCCTGATTTTTGCGCCGCGGCGTTGGCGATTCTTCAGCGCTTTCTGCATCCTATTCCTGCAGACGCTGATTTTTGTTACCGGAAATTACACCTTTTTCAATTTGCTGACCATGGCTCTCTGCCTGTTTCTGTTCGACGATGCGGCATTGGCCAAGCTGCGCCTGAGGATGCGCAATGTTCGTACCAGGCCCGCCGTAGTGGCCGCGGTGACATTGGTGATCATGACGCTCAGCGGGCTGGAGCTAGGGGGCATGTTCCTGGGAGCTGGAGACAGTTCCGTGGTGCGCTTAGCCGCTCCGTTCGGAATTACGAATACATATGGACTGTTCGCCGTGATCACTACATCCAGACAGGAAATCATCGTGCAGGGTTCGAACGATGGCGACAATTGGCTGGATTATGAGTTCAAGTTCAAACCAGGCGATTTGAAGAAGGCCCCACGCTGGGTGGCGCCCTACCAACCTCGGCTGGACTGGCAGATGTGGTTCGCGGCACTGTCCAATTACCAGAGCAATCCCTGGTTCAGCAATTTCATGGTGCGGCTCTTGCAAGGCTCGCCGGATGTATTGGGACTGCTGGCGAAGAATCCGTTCCCGGGGAGTCCGCCGAAATACATTCGCGCGTTGGTGTTCGATTATTCGTTCACCGATTTTGCCACGCGCCGGGCGACGGGCGATTGGTGGGCGCGCGTGCCGCGCGGTTTATATTTCCCCGCTACCGCGCTGCGTACGGCGCCGGAAGCGGCGCCGTAGTTCTTCGGTTCTTCAGTTCTTCGGTTCTGTGACCGGCAGTGTCGTTGGGAACCGGGAGCGGTACAACTTAAGAACCGAAGAACCGAACAACCGGATAACCGAAGAACGCGTCTTTCTGATAATCACTTGATTATCAGAAAGCCGCTTTCGACGCGATCATCGGCTATGCGATTCCACATTACCCGCGCCTGGCCCACCGCGATCACGTGTTGGAAATCCACTACCTGTCCGGTCGACAGTGCCGCATAAGTATGCGTGGCGCGGAAGCCGCTTTTGCTGTAATCGAGCAGCCGGCCGGTGACTTCCTTATGCGCGGGATCGTCGAAGGAAAATTTTAGGTGGCCGTCCACCGGATGGCGGCGTTCGGAACGGCGATCGGCAGCGGTCATCGCGGATTTCGGTGGAGCTTCCTGTTCAGGATGCACAGGTTTGCCGCACTGCCTCCCTTCCGTACAGTTTAAGCTTCCGGCTGAGCGTGCGGCGCGAGATCCCCAGCAGCTCCGCTGCTTTCTGCTGATGGCCGTTGGTCTGGGCCAGCACTTTGAGAATGGTGGTTTTCTCCATTCCGTCCAGGTTCGCGGGATTGGATACGGCTTGCGCCAGGCCAGCCATGCTAACGGGGCCGGGCTGCCCTAACATCAGGTCATCGGAGCGGATTTCAAGATCGCGCGCCAGCACCGCCACTTTGGTCACCGCGTTGCGAAGTTCCCGGATATTGCCGGGCCACGAGTATCGCTGCAATTCCGCGATGGCGGCGGCGGAAAAGAACGAGCGTGGATTCGACTGCTTCAAGAAATGCTCGGCCAGCGGCAAAATATCATCCGGCCGATCCCGCAGCGGCGGCACGTGCAGGCAGATTTGGCCCAAGCGGTGGTAAAGATCGCCCCGGAAATCGCCCGTTCTGACCATTTGCTCCAGATTCTGATTGGTGGCCGCCACCACCCGCACATCCACGGTCACTTTACGAACGCCGCCCAGGCGGTAGTACGCGACGCCGTCCAACACTCGCAGCAGTTTTACCTGCATGCGAGGTTCCAGCTCGCCGATTTCATCCAAAAACAACGTGCCGTGATTGGCCAATTCGAACAGCCCTTGCTTGGGAGCATCGGCTCCGCTGAATGCCCCTTTTTCGTAACCGAACAGCTCGCTTTCCACCAGATTCTCGGGCAGCGCGGCGCAGCTTACATCCACCCAGGGTTTGCCGTTGCGCAGCGAATAATGATGCACGGCCCGCGCGATAAGCTCTTTGCCTGAACCACTTTCCCCGGTGATGAGCACTGCCGCGTTACTCTGGGCGATCCGTTCCACCAGCTCCAGCAGTTTCTTCATGAGTGGGCTGGAAACAATGGCGGGCATTCCGAGGAACGTAGTAAGCTGCGAAACGGTAACCACTATGGTTGCTTTTCGGCTGATTAGTAGCGAGCCGCTATAGTACGGAAGGTTCAGGACCAATAGGCAAATTCCTGATCTGTCCGTAGTGCATCGGGTCTAGGACTTTGGGACAGAATGTCCCAGCCCGGCTTTGGAAGCCCGACATTTTGTCGGCCTGCGGCTATCGCTACGCTCCGCACTTGCCGATAAATCATGCATATAGCGGATTTAGCTGTTGGCAGTGAATCTGCACGTGGCGACAAGGAACCGAATGTCGATTGCCGCAAGGATCTACGTCTACGCTGTAATCCTGATCGGTGCGTGTGTGACTCTCAGCGAACTTATCCGCTGGGAATCGCAAGACCTTCTGCGTTTTGTCTGCTACATGGCGCTGGCCATGATGGCCTCGCGTTTGAAAGTCGCGCTGCCGGCTATCACCGGAACACTTTCGGTAACGTTCATCTTCGTTCTGTTCGGCGTAGTGGAGTTGAGCCTTCCGGAAGCCTTGTGCATGGGCTTAGGCGCGACGCTGATCCAGTGCTTCTGGCATCATCGCGAGCGGCCCAAGCCGTATCAGGTGCTGTTCAACTTAGGCAGTATCGCCATCGCCATTGCCACCGCCAGCACGGTCTACCATTCCAATCTTTTGCACAAGGGTCATCTGGACGCGGCGCTCATTTTGATGGTTACGGCCACGGTGTTCTTTGTGATGAATACATTTCCAGTAGCGGCGGCCATCGCGCTGACTGAGGAAAAATCGCTGCGGCAGATCTGGCGCGAGAGCTATTTCTGGTCGTTCCCGTATTATTTGTTGGGCGCGGGAATGGCCGGCGCCGCCAGCGCCATCAATCGCTACCTGGGTTGGGCCTGGGCGCTGCTGGCCGTCCCGGTGGTGTATCTGATCTACCGCTCGTATTACCTTTATCTCGGCCGCGTGGAAGACGACAAGAAACACGCCGAAGAGATGGCTTCGCTGCACCTGAGAACCATCGAAGCCCTGGCGCTGGCCATCGAAGCCAAGGATCACACCACACACGATCATCTGCAGCGGGTGCAGGTGTATGCCATTGAGGTGGGCAAAGATCTGGGCCTGGATGAAGGACAATTGGAAGCCTTGCGCGCGGCCGCGCTGCTGCACGATATCGGCAAGCTGGCCGTTCCCGAGCACATCATTTCGAAGCCCGGCAAGCTGACCCGCGAAGAGTTCGAAAAGATGAAGATTCACCCGGTGGTGGGCGCCGAGATTCTGGAGCGAGTGCGTTTCCCCTACCCGGTGACCCCCATTGTCCGGTCCCACCACGAAAAATGGAACGGTGCCGGATATCCGGACGGCCTGAAGGGCGAAGACATTCCCATCGGCGCGCGAATTCTGGCGGCAGTGGACTGTCTGGACGCGCTGGCGTCGGACCGGCAGTATCGCCGGGCGCTGCCGCTGGACGAAGCCATGCAGAAAGTGGTTTCGGAATCCGGTATCAGTTTCGATCCCAAGGTAGTGACCGTATTGCACCGGCGTTACGTCGAGCTGGAGTCGATGGCGCAGGCCCAGCAGGTGGAAAAGGCGAAGCTTTCCACCGACCTCAAGATCGAGCGGGGTCTTGAGCCCGCCGCCGGATTTGAAAAGACCAAAGGCCTGGCCACGCAAACCGAAAAGCCCAAGGACTTCCTCAACTCCATTGCCGCCGCCCGCCAGGAGGTGCAGAACCTGTTTGAGCTGGCGCAGGATCTTGGAAATTCTTTGAGCCTGAACGAGACTCTCTCGCTACTGGCCATCCGGCTGAAGCGCATGATCCCCTACGATTCGCTGGCCATCTATGTTCTGCGCGATGACAAGTTGCGCGCCGAGTACGTGAACGGTGAAAACTTCCGGCTCTTCTCGGCGCTCGAAATTCCTCTCGGTCAGGGACTGTCGGGTTGGGTAGCGGACAACAAAAAACCGATCATCAACGGGAATCCGTCGGTCGAGCCCGGCTACCTCATGGACGAATCGAAGTTCACCACCATGCGCAGCGCGCTCTCGGTGCCATTGATCGGCATGAATGGAACGGTGAGCGTATTGACGCTCTATCATACCGAGCGCGACGCCTTCACCAAGGACCATCTGCGGATTCTGCTGGCCATTGTTCCCAAGGTGGCGCTCTCCATCGAGAACGCACTCAAGTATCAGCAGGCTGAAAGCTCCGCCTCTACCGACTACATGACCGGGCTGCCCAATGCCCGCTCTTTGTTCCTGCATCTCGATGGTGAGTTGGCGCGCTGCCGCCGCTTGAACTCGCCGCTGGTTGTGTTGGTGTGCGACATGAACGGCTTCAAGCAGGTGAACGACAAGTTCGGCCACCTGGAGGGCAACAAGGTTCTGCACAAGGTAGCACTGAAATTGAAAGAAAGCTGCCGCGAATACGATTACGTAGCGCGCATGGGCGGGGACGAATTTGTGCTGGTGCTTCCCGGGCTGAGATTAGACCAGGTGCAACAGAAAGTCCAGCGTCTCAGGGCCATCACCGCGGAGGCCGGCCGTGAAGTATGCGGCACCGAGACACTGGGACTCAGTGTCGGACATTCCCTGTTCCCTGAGGATGGCAACGATGCCGACCAGTTGCTCAGCGAAGCGGACCGCCGCATGTATGCAGCGAAACAGAAAGAAAAAATGAGCCAGGTGGCGCCACGCGGCTTTGAGTTCGAGCCTACCGGTACCTGGTAAGCACCGATGCCCGCGGCCATCTTCCGTCAGCTACGCCGGATCGTGCTCACCGCACTCTTGGGCGGGCTGCTGGGCGCGACACTAGTTCGGCTGGGGCCGGGATTCGGCGTGGATGAACGCGAACTGGACAATCGTCTCAGCCAGGAATCCCGCCAGGCCATCCAGGCCGAGCACGCCCAGGACAGCAATATTGCGATGTTCTACATGCATTATCTGTCGGGCCTGCTGCATGGCGATCTGGGATTCTCGAGATCTCTCAACCGGCCGGTTTCAGAGTTGTTGAAGGAGCGCCTGCCGCTGACCATGGGGTCACTGGCCTATGGCGTACTGGGCGGCGTTTCCTTTGGACTCGCGCTGGCGTTGCTGACGGCGTGTTGGCGCGTGCCGGGATCGGATATCGCGCCCGCTTTGCTGGCCGGCGCATGCCTGGCGCTGCCGGCGGCCGTCGTCGCGCTGCTTTTCCTGTGGATGAATGTTCCCGGGCGGTGGGCGATTGCCATCGTTGTTTTCCCGCATGTCTATCGCTACTCCAAAAACTTGCTGGTGGCCACCTATCAGTCTCCCCATGTGCTCGCCGCGCGGGCCAAGGGGCTCAGCAGTGCGCGAATATTGTTCGCCCACGTTTTCGCTCCCGCGGCTCCGCAGCTGGCCGCGTTGGCGGGAATTTCCGTGGGCCTGGCATTTGGCGCGTCCATTCCTATCGAAGTGATTTCGGACGCTCCCGGGGTGGGGCAACTGGCCTGGAAAGCGGCCATGGATCGCGACCTGCCGCTGCTTGTGAACATCACCATGCTGGTAGCGCTGATGACGCTGGTGGCGAACAGCCTGGCTGATCTGGCGCTGGCGGCATGGAGGCCCGATGTATCCGGAGAGACGCCATGAAGGTTCGCCTGCGAGTAAGAGCACCGCGGATAAAAGCAGGCCGCACTGCGCAAACCGTCGCCCTGGTGGTGCTTTTGTTGGTGGCCCTGGCGTCGCTGCTGGCCGGATTCATCGCGCCTTCTTCTTACTCCCAGCAGTTCCGCGACTCCATTAGCGCTCCTCCTTCGGCCCGATTCCTGCTGGGCACCGATGACCTGGGGCGCGACCGTTTTGCGCGGTTACTGTATGGCACGCGCGTTTCGCTTTTGCTGGCTCCCGCCGCGGCGCTGCTCTCCACGTTACTGGCGGCCTTGATCGGCGGCCTGGCCGGTTACCTCGGTGGAAGGTGGGAGCGCTACGTGACATCGGGAATAGATTTGTTCCTGTCGCTGCCCTGGCTGTTCCTGTTGCTGGCCGCGCGCGCTCTGCTGCCGCTGAATACGTCGCCCGTTACCTCGGTGGCCATCACCTTCCTGCTGCTGGGTTGCCTGGGATGGGCCTCGCCCGCGCGCATCATCCGCGCCGGCACACGCACGCTGGTGAACTCGGATTATTTGTTGCAGGCCAGAGCCAGCGGCATCTCCGGCTTACGCCTTTTCTGGCGGCATCTGGTGCCCAACCTGCGTCCCATTCTTCTGGCGCAATTCTGGATTTCCGTGCCGGTATTCATTCTGAGCGAGGCGAATCTGGGGCTGCTGGGCCTGGGTGTTTCTGAGCCATTGCCATCCTGGGGCGCCATGCTGCGCGAGCTCGAAAATTATAGCGCGGTGCTGCAAAATCCTTGGATGCTGGCGCCGGTAGTCTTGCTGGTGATTGTAGTGGCCTCGCTGCAAGTGGTACTGCGCACGGAGGACCAAATCCCATGTTGAAAATAGGATGGCGCAAAGTGGGGCAGACGCTTTCGAGGTACTTGCAAAATTCGCCACAATTGCTTGCTTACGCTCGGGGCTCAGAAAGAATGAGTTACCGAGCCGCGACCGTGAGAAGCTGTGAAAAAATCGGTTCGCAGGCGAAAGCGCCTGCGCCACTTAATCGTAAATCCTTGTGCGTCAATGTGGGGCAGACGCTTCCGTCTGCCAACCCGGCGCGCGTGCCGATTTTTTCACAGCTTCTGAGGGAGCCGGTGCTTTTGGGTTCCAGTTATTTTGCAAGTACCTCGCTTTCGTCTGCCAACCCGCTGCTTCTTGCGACCGCACTGCTCTTCGCCCTCACCCTCACCGCGCAATCCCCCAACGAACTGCGCTTCTGCCTCCGCGGCGATCCCAAAACTTTCAACCCCTTACTGGTGGAGGACGAAAACTCCGAGACCGTCCTGTACCTCACCGGCGGCGTTCTGGTGCGGCTGAATCGCTACACGCAGGAGCTGGAAGGCGAGCTGGCAACCAAGTGGAAAATCTCCGAGAACGGCCGGCGCATTGACTTCGAACTGCGGCAGAACGTCCACTTTTCCGACGGCACACCCTTTACCTGTGAAGACGTCGTATCCACCGTGCGCCAGTTAATGGACCCCTCCGTTCACTCCCCTCAGGCGGATGCCTTCCGCTCCGCGAGCGGGCCCACCGAGACCAAATGCACCGGGCCCTCTTCAGTGATGGTGCGTTTTCCCGGTCCGGTAGCGGCCTTAGCGGCGCGTTTCGATCAAGTGGGCATCCTATCGGCGCGTTCCGTGCACAAAGATTCGGCGGTGCTGGGGCCATTCACTGTCGCTGACTACAAGCCCGGCACGTATCTGCTGCTGCGCCGCAATCCGAACTATTGGAAGCGCGATTCGAACGGCAAACAGCTTCCGTATCTGGATTCCCTGCGCCTCGACATTCAACAAAATCGCGAGCTGGAGCTGCTGCGCTTCCGCCGCGGCGAACTGGACATCGTGAACAAGCTGGATCCGGAGATGTACGATCGGCTGAACGCGGAAATGCCGCGCACGGTGGTGGATGCGGGGCCGTCGCTCGATTGGGAAGTAGTGTTCTTCAACCAGGTGTCCAGCGCGCCGCTTCCGGAATATAAACGCCGCTGGTTTCGATCGGATGAATTCCGGCGCGCCATATCCGACGCCATCAATCGCGAGGATATCTGCCGCGTGGTTTATCGCGGCCACGCACGCCCGGCCGCGGGACCTGTTTCCGTTTCGAATCGTTTCTGGATGAACGCCGCCCTCAAGCCTCCTGCCTACTCCGTGAATGCCGCCGAAGCGCGGTTGCAGCGCGACGGATTTCATCGATCCGGCGATTCTTTGTTCGACCGCGACGGCCACAAAGTGGAATTCTCGATGATCACCAACGCCGGGAACAAACTGCACGAGCGGACCCTGGCCTTTATCCAGCAGGATCTCTCAAAGCTTGGCATTCAGCTCAACGTCGTGGTGCTGGACTTCCCTTCGCTCATCGAGCGCATCAGCCGCAGTTACAACTACGAGGCAGTTCTGATGGCCTTCGTGAACATCGATCTTGATCCCAGCGATCAAATGAACATCTGGCTCAGCTCGGGCCCGAATCACCAGTGGAATCCGAGCCAGAAAGCGCCGGAAACTACATGGGAAGCGGAGATCGACAAGCTGATGCGGGCGCAGGCGGCGGCTCCCGATATGAAACAACGCAAAGCCTACTTCGATAAAGTGCAGGAGATTATAGCGGAGAAGGCGCCCATGCTGTTCCTGGTGAATCCCAATGCTTTATCGGCGGTTTCTACCAATCTGAAGAATGTCACGCCGGCCCTGCTGCGGCCGCAGATCTACTGGAACGTGGAACGGCTGTCGATGGGAAATAAATACGTCAGCCAGCGATGAAGAACCTGCTTACAGCCCGCTTGACTGTGGATTATCCGAACAAGCCGGGCGTCCTGCGCAACATTGAACTGGAGATCGCGGAAGGGGAAATCCTCGGCCTGGTGGGCGAAAGCGGATCGGGAAAAAGCACCATCGCGCTGGCGCTGCTGCGGCTGTTGGACCATAAGGGCGGCAAGGTGCAGGGAGAGATCCTATTTGATGGCCGCGATTTGGTGAAGCTGCGGGAAGCGGAAATGCGAAAGATTCGCGGGAGCGAAATCGCATTGGTGCTACAAAGCCCGCTCGCCAGCTTGAATCCTGTTCTGAAAATCGGAACGCAGATCGCCGAAGCCTGGCGCGCGCACAATCCCGGCGAATCGAAACGGTGGAAGGAGGAGGCGCTCGGGATATTCAGCCTGGTGAGCCTGCCTGCCGAGCCCGGCTTCCTGGACCGCTATCCGCGCCAGCTCAGCGTGGGCCAAGCGCAGCGGGTATTAATCGCCATGGCCATCCTGCACAAACCGCGCCTGCTGATCGCCGACGAACCCACCAGCGCCCTCGACGCCATCACGCAATCGGAAATCCTGGAATTGTTCCGCCGTTTGAACCGCCAGCTGAACATGGCCATGCTCTTCATTTCGCACGATCTGCTTTCGGTAGCGTCGCTCTGTTCCCGGATCGCCATCCTGCAGCGCGGCCAGATCATAGAATGCGGTGCCACCGAGCAGATGTTCCGCGACCCGCGCACCGAAGACACGCGCGCGCTACTGCAGGCGGTATTGCGGAATCCATTCGCATCGGAATTCATTAGCCGCTGATGAACGCAGATGAACGCTGATAAAACAATTTTTCTTATCGGCGTTTATCTGCGTTCATCTGCGGCCTACTTGTCCTCCACTGCTGTTTCCTCCACCAGCTTATCCACCACCATCGAATAGATGGCCAGCTTTCCATCTTTATCGCTTTGGAAAAACACGCGCTGGCTGTTGGGGGAAAATATGGGGGCTACCAGGCGTGGATCGCTGGCCCGGTGCTCGCAGAGCGTGAGTTCCCGTTTCGCCGCACGAACCAGCAACAGAACATAGGGCGAGGCTTTGCTGCCGCTCGCGCCCACCAAGACGCTGGTGTCCGCATTTCCGCCGAAGCTGATGAACTGGCTGGTGGGGGCAATCAGCCGATCCTCATTCGTGTCCGGAGTTTGCTCGCGCAGATTGTTGAGCTGTTTGGGATCGGTTGGAAAATTCAAATACACAACCGTTCGGCCATCCGCGGACCACACCGCCGGCCCCAGCCCGCCGGCGGCCAATCGCAGCCGGCGGTTTTGGCCGCCATCGAAATTTACCAGCCACAGCTCACCGCTTCCTTTGCGGTACAACACACCGGCGCGGCGTGGGCGCGGCAGAGGATCGGAAATCGGATCGGGCGATTCCAACACGGTTTGAACGCCTCCGGTGCGCAACGTGATCAGCCGCAGCCGGCTGGTTCCCGCCCGCTGTTCTATCAACAGAGCATAGAGCCCGTCTTCGGAAACGCTGAATCCGCGCCCCGGCTCGAAACCCTCCTCCATGCGATGGACTTCCCGCGTATGCGTATTGCCGAGATTGGCCAGGAACACCGAGCGTCCATCCAGGTAATACATGTTGCGCTCATCGGGAGCGAGCGTCAGTGACTCCCGCACCAGGTTTTCAGCGCGCGTGATCGCTCGCGATTGTCCGCTCTTCAAATCCATGCGATAGGCTTGCACGGACCCGGTGCGGTCGCTCGAATAGATCAAAAAACTGTCGCGCCGCGAGACTGCCCGTTCATAGGAAGCAGGCAGCCAGCTCTGATGCGCCGCATTGGTCAGCCGGTAAACGTCGAATTCAGTGGCGGCGTCCGCATAGCGCCTCACCTCGGAAGGAAAGGTCTGGCCCTTGGCGGCGGTAACGCATCCGGCCGCCCCGGCCATCGAAATAAGAAATGCGCGGCGGCTGGAGAACAAGCGGCTACTTCTGACTGGTCTGATTCTGACTGGTCTGATTATGACTTGTCTGATAATGTTCTTTCAGCAGATCCAGACCGAAATCGCCGTCGAAGTCTCGCCACACGGTATGGATGTGGTTGGCGCCGTTCTGGGTGTCGTCGTACTCGATGAGAAAGGCCGCCGACTGGATCCGGTAGTAATGCGGTTGTCCCACCTGCTCGCCGCCGGCCCAGGCAAAGTACAAATTGCCTCCGGCTTTTTTGATTTGTTCTTCGCGGATCTGCGCTACTTCCTCGGGCAGGTTGTTGCAATACTCGTCCAGCAGATTCTGCAGCGTTTCACGCTGTTTGGAATTCAGCTTGGATGCCGCGATACCGCTGGGCTGTCCTTTCAGAGCCGCCTTGCGCATGGGTCCGGTGAGGATTTCTCCCGGGGCGTCCGCGCTCACAATAGCGGTTTTCTTTTGTTCCGGAGTCAGCGACTGGACCACGGCGCGGCCCAGATCTTCCTCGCGCGCTAAAACGCGCAAGCCCTTGCGCGGTCCCTCCTTAACCTCGGCCGGATTGGCTCCAAAGAAAGTCGGCGCCGCCAGCACTTTGCCGTTGACGATGGTGAAATTCTGGCTGACATGGTGCCCTTCCACGCGATACCCCCAGATGCCCGTCTCCGAAGGTTCTCCAAAAATGCTGAAAAAGTAACGATCGGGGTCGCGCACCGGGCCAGTTCCGTTTTCAAGAATCCGCAGAATCTCGTCCAGGCTCATGATGCTCACGGCTTTGATATAGCCGCGCTGGCTCAGTCCCGCCGCCAACAAGGCGTGGGCCAAATGTTTTTGCGCCGAGTTCATGTCTTTGAGCGGAAGCCCCTTGCGTTCCTTGGGGATGTAATGCCAGTCGAACCGCTCATCATCCTGAAACTGGAACGTCGCGCGGGCGCGTTGTTCCGGATCAAGCGATGCCAGAAAGGCCTTGGCGGTTTCCGCCATGATAGCCGGCGTATGCATCCTCGAATATGCGGCAGTCAGGAGAATAGTGGCAATGCTCATGGCGAGAACCCTTAGCGCAAGCGTCTTCAAAGTCAGTCTCCTTGAAACGAACTACCAGCTTATCTCAGAACGCTGTGGGGCAGGTTGCTAACCTGCGCGCCGATTGCCAATCGGCGCTCGGGCGGGTTGGCAACCCGCCGCAGGATGGCATCCTGCCCCACATCATGAATTGTGACGCCTCAAAATCTCAACGATTTCCAGATGCTGCATCTTGGTTGCCCAGGCCAGCGGCTGGGCCCATGCTTCAGCATCCGGCTCAATCACCGGCGCGCCGCGGGATAGCAGCAATTCAACTAATTCCTGGTGTCCCCAACGGCAGGCCCAACCCAGTGGCGTGGACTGCAGCAGGTCGTCCCTCAAATCCAGCCTGGCGCCGTGGTCCAGCAGCATTGCGGCAAAGCGCGACCGCTCCGTCTGAGTGGTGCCCTGACGCGCGGCCGCGAAATGCAGGATGGTCGCGCCCATCCGGCTCACCAGGTTCAGGTCCACGCGAGGCAGAAGAATTTCCATGCAAGTGAAAAACCCTTCGTGATCCCGGCCGTCAGGATCCACGCCGCGAATGGGTTGGATCAATATCCAATGCCAGCGTCGATCTCCAGCGGGCCAGTTGAGCCGTGGCAGAGCCAGCTCTACAATAGCCGGGCATCCATGACAGGCTGCGGACCAGGCCAGCTCACTGGCCAGTTCTTCGCTCCCATCCGCTTCGAGCATGCGCCGGGCTTCGGCGGCGTCGTGCTCCTCCGCCACCATATAAGGTTGTGGCTTGGCGCCGCGTTCCAGCAAAAGCCGTTTCACAGCTGTATGCTTCTGGCGATGGGCATTGAGCAGCGGCCATCCGGACGCATAGACATTGGCATTCGGATCGGCGCCGCGGTCTAACAATAGCTCGGCGATTTCGCGGTTTCCGGCCAGAGCCGCATACCACAGCGGCGTGCCCCAGCTCTGGGTAGGCTCTTCCACCTGGTGCAACATGGTTCGCTCGTCAGGATCGGCTCCCAAGTCGATCAGCAGCCGAACCATTTCCAGTTGTCCGTGATTTACCGCCAGGCTGAGCAGGCCGCCTTCCGTCCAATTGATCTCCCGTAGTACGGCTGGATTATCGCGCACCAGTTCCCGGGTTCGAGCGGCATCGGCCAGGGCCACTGCGCCGCGAATCGTCACGTCGGCGCCCGCGAACAGCAGCCGTTTGGCGACGGCGGGAAATTGTTCCGCCACTTTGTTGCGCGGATCCGCGGCCAGCACAGCACGATCCAACGGGGTGAGCCCGCGGGAATCCTGCTTGCGCGGATTCGCGCTCCGGTTGAGCAGCCACTCCAACATTTCCAGGTTCGCTTCTTCGGCGGCCACGTGCAGCGGCGTTCCTCCGTCGCGGTCGCAGGCGCGAAGCAGCGCCGGGTCAGCTTCAAGCAGCCCCATAGCCACGCTGTTCGAACCCTCCCGGATCGCGCGGTTGATCTGCTCCTGCACCGGCGACACCGTAGCGTTCGGACAGCTCAGGGCTTCCCGCCGGTGCTGCTCGCCTTGCTCAATCGCGGCTACCACGTCCTGATAGTCACGATCCCTGGCAATGGCCAGGGCGCTGGTGGCGTCGCGATGCGGAAAGATCCCCTTGCGGGCATCGGCGCCGGCATCCATCAGCAATCGCACCATCGGAACATTGCGGCGCAACACGGCGTAATGCAGGGCGCGATGCTCGTTGTTTTCAGCCATGTCCATACCCGCCAGCTCAGGACGGGCCTTCAGCAACGCACGAACTTGCTCCACGTCGCCGGCCTGCACCGCTTCGGCCAGACGCTGGACATTCGCTCCGTCCACGAAGGCCTTCAGCTTGGGCCAGCTCTCATAGCCGTAGGCCCGAGCCAATACACGTTGGGCATCGGAGAGCACAAATGTCGCGGGATCGGGCTCCCGCTCAAAGCGATTTACTTCAGTTACCGCGCCCGGATGGCTGGCGCGATATTGTTCCAGTAGTTCCTTGGCCTGCTTGCGCAACTGCTCGATGCTGGGTTCGGAAGGTAGCCGGCGCGTGGGAGCTGGATGTGGAATGGGCATGACGATCTCCTTTCGAGTTTTGCCCGAAGTCCGCGCGCGGGCTGAAAGAAGATACGTCTCGGAAACCGACGAAATCTGATTATCGGTGGGCTCAGCCCTTCCCGCGGACTCGGAGGCGCCCGTCGCGCACAGGCAAATCATAGCATTTCCAGTCCAGACCCACCGGCTCCAGTCCTGGGTCAGTTAGGTTGTGGGGCAGGATGTCATCCTGCGCGCGGGTTGCTAACCCGCGCTCTTTGCGCCGATTGGCAATCGGCGCGCAAGTTGGTGGCAGCCTGCCCCACTTGCTGAAGCCATCTCCTAACCCAAGTAGCGCGCCACCCTGTCCAAAATACCCCGGCAGCGGGACATCTTGTCCCGGCGACAGGAAGTAACATCCCGGCCTAACTGCGTTTAGTTTGTTACTTTTAGGAGAGTTCAATGTTCCGGTAATCAAACTGCTCTCTAAAGGCTCGAGTACAATCAGTGGAGGCGACCTTGGAAAAAGAATTGAAAGACCTGGTGGAACAACTTGGAAGCGCGATCGACGAAACCATCGCCGAATCGGGACGCATCGGCGATATCGTACAGGAGATGGAACAGGCCGGCTATGACCTGACTCTGGTTCTCGAAGCCACGATGCGATTTACCCCGAAGGGCGAACTATCGGAACAGGAATCAATCGAGATGAGAGTGGACTCGTCCGTAGCCGGACTCGCGGCGCCTTCCGGGCTCACGGCGACAGCTAGGTTCGACTTGACTCCTCAAGACGAGGAATTCCTTCAGGCGCTCAAGGTTGCGTTCTGACCAGCCCCGACACCCTGGGGCATTGGCTATGAGAATTCTTTGGGTGAAGGCCGGAGGCGTGGTTCCCGCCGATAGCGGCGGCAGAATCCGCAGCCTGCACATCCTGAAAGAACTCGCTCGAAAGCATTCGATTACCGTCTTCACTTACTACGCGGAGCATTTTGGCGATCAACATCGCGGTAGCGATCAACATCGCGGTAGCGATCGACATCGCGAGTTAAGCGGATTCGAGAATGTGGTGGCCATCCCCATTGCACTGGCATCCGGGCGCGCATCGCGGGACTACCTGCTGTATGCGCGGACGCTGTTCTCATCCGAGCCCCAGAGTATGCAGTTAATCGGAGGGGAATCCGGAGGCCGGCTGAGGTATTTCGACACGGCCGATATACGGCGCCGCCTGAGCAGCCTGGTCACCGGCGGGAACTTCGACGCGTTAATCTGCGATTTCGTTTACCCCGCGGGGCTGATCGATTGGACACTCCCCGGCGCCAAGATTCTGTTCACCCATAACGTGGAGGCAGATCTCTGGAGGCAGCAGTTCGAAACCGCGCGCGACCCCATCAAGAAATTTCTCTATTGGAAAGAGTGGCGTGGTCTTAGAGAAGCAGAACTTCGTTACGCACGCGAGGCCGATCATGTGGTCACGGTTTCGGAGCAGAACCGCGTGTTCTTTTCGAGCTTTGTCGATCCCTATCGCGTTTCAACCATCGCCACCGGCGTGGACGTTGATTTCTTCCGTCCCGCGGACGGCCCGCCATCTTCTTCCATGGTCTTCACCGGCTCCATGGATTGGCTGCCCAACCAACAGGGCATCTTGTTTTTCACGTCCCAAATACTGCCGCACGTTCGCGCCAAAGTGCCGGATGCCGATCTATGGATTGTCGGGCGCTACCCCAGCCCCGAAATCCAGCGTCTGGAAGGTCCCGGCATTCACGTCACCGGCCGCGTAGACGATATTCGCCCGTTCCTCCAAAGGGCGCCCGTCTACATCGTCCCCTTGCGCTCCGGTAGCGGCACGCGCATCAAGATTTTTGAAGCCATGGCCATGGGTAAGGCGGTAGTGTCCACCAGCGTGGGAGCCGAAGGTCTTCCGGTCACGCACGGAAAAAATATTCTGCTTGCCGACCATCCCCAAGAGTTCGCCGGCGCGGTGATTCGCGTCTTGCGCGACCGTGAATTTGCCGCCGGCCTGGGCCACGCCGCCCGGGCGCTGGTGGAAGAACGGTTTACATGGAAAGCGGCCGGCGCACAGTTTGAAACAATTCTTCAGGACACAGTGTGCGGCCTTCCCAATTCAGTTGCTGCTAGAAAGACAGCGTGATATTGGCTTCCACCTGATTTTGCTGGGTGTGCGTGCTCAGGTTATTGAAAATCTCTTCCCTCCAACGGGTGTAGCGGACTTCCGGCACCACGCGAATCCCGAATGGATCGATAAATTGCAGGCCCGCGCCAACCACGTATCCCAGAGCGCTCTTGTGCGTTACCACGGTGGTTGGGAAAGTGCAGCAAGTAGTCACCGCCGAGGCGTCAGTAGAGTCCAAGGAAGTCCGGAAATTTGAAGCGTCGCGCCAGGCTGCCCCTCCTTCGAGAAACCAGCGGGCTCCCGGGGTGTGGCGGCTCTTGCCGAAATAGCGAAGCAGGACGGGGACGTCCAGCAGACGCCCTCGGGTGTCCTCATGCGTGCTGGTGGTGGTGACGGTTGGAACTACGACGCCGCCTTCGACGATGTTGACCGTGGTGTTCGTGGTGTCGGTGATCTGATATCCGATCTTCCGCAGATATGCTCCAGCCGCTATGGCAAAGTGATCCGTGACACCGGCTTGAAAGGTGAGCCCATAGCCGATGCGGGAAGACGCGTCGGAAGTTGAAAACACGTCGCTCACCGAGGATGTCGTGGCCACTGTTTGGGAACCGCCGCTGATGGTCGTCAACCCCAGAACCGTCAGCGTGGCCCCCACCGAAAAGCGCCGTATAAAATTGGCGGTGCTCTTAGCCGACGACGAAGAAGACGTTGAAGAAGACGACGGCGCCGGGCTCTGAGAAGGGGGATTGCTTGGGGACGGAGGCGTACTCTGAGGCGCGGGGTTGCTCTGAGCCGGGAGCAGGCTCAGGCCGCACAGACACACAACAACAATGCTCGCTTTTGATCGCATGGCCAAGGTATGATCCTAGCAGACGTTTCCCCTGCTTCGCACGGGTACAGCCAGCGCGAAGGCGCTGGAGCTATTCGGTTATTCGGTTGTTCTGTGATTCGGTTCCGTGCCAGGCTGGCCCAGCTGTATGCGAACTACCTCAGTTCTCGGGAAACCGAACAACCGATGAACCGCGCATGCTTGCTCCGCGCGTGCGCTACAATTCGGCTGCATGGCTTATTGGCTCGGAATCGACGTCGGAACCGGCGGTACGCGGGCGCTGCTGGTAGACCAGGCCGGCCAGGTGCGGCATGCCTCCACGGCGCCGCACGAAGACGTGCGCATGGAGCGGGTGCTGTGGGCCGAGCAGCGGCCCGAGAACTGGTGGGATGCAGCCCGGCAGGCGGTGCGCAGCGTTCTGGCCGAAGCCCAGATTTCCGGCAAAGATATTCGCGGCATCGGATTGTCGGGGCAGATGCATGGCTTGGTTATTCTGGATGCGTCCAACAAGGTAATCCGGCCGGCGCTCATCTGGAGCGATCAGCGCAGCCAGCCGCAAGTGGATCGGATCAACCAAACTGTCGGCAAAGACGCCGTCGTACGCTACACCGCGAACCCGGTGCTTACCGGCTTCACGCTGCCCAAGCTCCTTTGGGTGCGCGATAACGAGCCACGCAATTTCGAGCGCGTCAGGAAGCTGCTGCTGCCGAAAGATTACGTCCGTTTCCAGCTCACCGGAGATTTCGCCAGTGATGTTTCCGATGCCTCCGGAACAGCGTTGTTCGATGTCGTCAATCGCCGCTGGTCGTTCGAAATGATGGATGCGCTTGCGCTGGATCGCGGCATCCTGGCTCGCGTATATGAATCGAGCCAGGTCTCGGGCCGGGTCACCGAAGAAGCCGCGCGAGACACTGGCCTCGCGCCGGGCACGCCGGTGGTTGCTGGAGCAGGAGATCAGGCATCCAGTGCAGTGGGCAATGGGATTGTGACGCCGGGCGTGGTCTCATGCACGCTAGGAACATCGGGCGTCGTCTTCGCCCATAGCGACAAACCGCAATACGACGCAGCCGGCCGGGTGCATACTTTTTGTCACGCGGTGAAAGGCGCCTGGCACGTAATGGGAGTGACGCAAGGCGCGGGCCTGAGCCTGCAATGGTTCCGCAATCAACTGGCGCCCGGCGTGGACTACGACGCGCTGATCGCCGAAGCAGGCACCGCGCCGGCAGGATCGGAAGGCCTGTACTGGCTTCCCTATTTGATGGGCGAACGAACCCCGCATCTGGACGCCTCCGCGCGCGGCGGCTGGATCGGGCTCACTGCGAAACATAAGCGCGCCGATCTGATTCGCTCGTTGCTCGAAGGTGTCTCGTACAGCCAGAAGGATTGCCTCGACATTATCGGGCAAATGGGTGTGCCGGTTGATTCGGTGCGGGCATCCGGCGGCGGCGCGCGCAGTCCGTTCTGGCGTCAAATGCTGGCCGACGTTTTCGCGAAGCGCGTGGTCACGCTCGAAACACAGGAAGGCTCGGCATATGGCGCGGCGCTGCTGGCGCTGGTGGGAACCGGCGAGTACGCCTCCGTGCCCGAACTCACGAAAGCCGCAATTCGCGAAGTCGATTCGGTCTCGCCGCAGGCGGATGCCGTGCGGATCTACGCCTCTGGACACCGCGTCTATCAGTCGCTGTATCCGGCTTTCAAGGCAGTTGGGACGCCATGATGTGGCGCACGCACTCGTGCGTGCCGCGTTCACACTCGTGTGAACAACAGGCTAGGCGTTCGCAAGAGTGCGAACGCGGCAAACACGAGTGTTCGCGCCACAAAACAAGTCCATGATCTATTGCGATGTCAGCCTGCCGGTGCCGCTCGATCAAAGCTTCACCTACCTGCTGCCGGAGACACTGCGGCATCGAGTGCGCCCCGGCTGCCGCGTCCTGGTTCCATTCGGATCGAGAAAGCTAACCGGCATCGTCCTGAAGCTGTACGATCAGGCGCCCGACGGTCCGGTGAAAGAAGTTTTTCGACTCATCGACGAGGAGCCGGTGCTGGAAGTTGAGTTGATCGCTTTAGGCCGCTGGATCGCCCAATATTATTGCGCCCCGCTCGGCGAAGTGCTGCGCGGCATGACGCCGCTCACCGGTGAGATTCGCAAGACCAAGCTATATTCGCTCACCGATTCCGGCCGCGACGCCGCCCGGCAGTTGCTGTTGGGCTCATCGGAGGACGACCCCACCCTTCAGGTCCTGCGTCTGCTGGAATCCAGGCCTCTCTCGGCTAGCTATCTTCAAAAAAAGCTTCCCAACGCCGCGAATGTGATTCGATCTCTCCAAAAAAAGGGCTTCGTTGAAATTGAGGATCTGGAAACCCAGCGCGATCCGCTGCGCGCTTCCGCCGCACGCCTGCGCGCCTCCTGGCTGGCTCGCGCTCCTGAGGGTGCCAAGCTCGCCAAGCGCGAGCGCGAGCTGCACGCTTTTCTTGAATTGCATCCGGGAACCCACAATCTGCAGGAACTGGAGATCTCGGTAAAGGGCGCGAGCCAAGCCGCTCGATCGCTGGCTCGCCGTCAGTTGATCACACTCGAACCGGAAGCGCCCACCGGCGTATTTGCCGCCGAAGGTCCGCCGCGCACGCTAAATCCCCATCAGCTTACTGCCTATCAACACATCGAAGCGGCGTTACGCGGCGGGAAATTCCAGACTTTCCTGATGCAAGGCGTCACCGGATCCGGCAAGACCGAGGTTTATCTCAAATCCATCGACGCCTGCCTTTCATTGGGCCGCAGCGCCTTGCTGCTGGTGCCGGAGATCGCGCTCACGCCGGCCATGGCCGGCCAGTTCTTCAACCGCTTCGGCGATCGCGTGGCAATTCTACATTCGGCCTTTCACGACGCCGAACGCGCGGAGCAGTGGCGCAGAATCCGCAGCGGCGCGGCCACCGTGGTGGTCGGGACACGGTCCGGCGTCTTCGCTCCAGTTCAAAATCTCGGATTCGTTGTAGTAGACGAAGAGCACGATCAAAGCTACAAGCAGCAGGATACGCCGCGCTACAACGGGCGCGACGTGGCCATCGTCCGCGCGCAGGCTTCGAACGCTGTAGTTGTGCTGGGCTCCGCCACGCCCAGTCTCGAGAGCCGCTACAACGCGGACCGTGGAAAATACGCGCTCATCTCTCTTCCCGAACGCATTGAGCAGCGGCCCATGCCGGATGTGGAAGTGATCGACATGCGCCAGGAGTTCCTCGAAACGCGTAAGCTGGCGACGTTTTCCAGGCGCATGGTGGACATGGTTACTGAGCGCCTGCAAAAGGGCGAGCAGACCATGCTGCTGCTCAACCGGCGCGGTTTTTCGAGCTTCGTGGCCTGCCGCGCCTGCGGGGAGCGCGTGGAATGCGTCAACTGTTCAGTAACCTTGACATATCATCGCCGCGACCGGCGCATGCTCTGCCATTACTGCGACTACGCCCAGAAAGTCCCCTCCGTTTGTCCGAAATGCGGCAGCGAATATCTGCATTTCATCGGCACCGGATCGGAAAAGGTGGAAGAAGAACTGCATCGCGATTTTCCCACCGCGCGAATCGCCCGCATGGATCGCGACACGGTGAGCGGCAAGCGTCATTTCGAGACCATCCTGCAGGGCTTCCGCGAAGGCGATTTCGATATCTTGGTCGGCACGCAAATGATTGCCAAAGGCCACGACATTCCCAATGTCACGCTGGTCGGCGTGGTCTCAGCCGATATCGGCCTGGGACTTCCCGATTTCCGCGCGGCCGAGCGTACCTTCCAGCTTTTGACCCAGGCCGCCGGGCGCGCCGGACGCGGCAATTTGCCAGGCATCGTGCTGATCCAAACGCTCAATCCGGAGCATTACGCCATCCGCTATGCGTCCGAGCAGAATTATGACGGATTTTACGCCAAGGAAATCCAGTTTCGGAAGCTGATGCGCTATCCGCCATTCAGCGCGCTGGCCAATGTTCTGGTGCGCAGCCAGAAGCAGGAGGACGCGCTGCAGATGAGCGCGGAACTGGGCCGGTTGCTGGATCCGGCTCCGGAAGGTTTGAAAGTTCTGGGGCCGGCAGAGGCGCCCGTGCCCAAGTTGAAGAGCGAATTCCGCTATCAGCTTCTGCTGAAGGCGGTGAATCGAAAACGTCTGAATGAAACGCTGCGCGAGTTGCAGCAGTTCGCGCAAAAGCAGAAGTGGGGACCAACTGGATTGCTGATCGATGTCGATCCGTTGACGTTGTTATAGTGCGCCAATTGTCCAAGCATCGCTGTAACAACCATTGACCCGACCCACCGTCGTCGCGACAAACCTTCGCTATGCGACAAACCTTCGCTGTGCGACAAACCTTCGCTGTGCGACAAACCTTCGCTGTGCGACAAACCTTCGCTGTGCGACAAACCTTCGCTGTGCGACAAACCGAGCCGCGACCGCAAGGGAGCGAAACGATCCTTCATAGAACCACCGTGCCGGTAGCGCTCCCTCGCGGTCGCGGCTCAGTTTGTGGGCGATCGGAAATGAGGCGATCGGAAATGAGGCGATCGGAAAGATGCCGATTTATCCCATCGATGCCTGATACTGCTGCGTGCCCCGGATTAGCGTGCTGACGCGCGGACCGGGCAGGATGATTCCGGCCAGGTTTAAAGGGTCGGCGTTTGAAATATCCAGGCTATCCTCAATGCTTGGATCGGACCGGCGCACGGCACGCAGCAGATCCAGCGCTTCCGGCCGCGCAAACTGTTCGCCGCTGAAGCCGGAGACAAAGCGGCCGCCGCGGATCTCGCCTTGCGCTTCTTTTTTGCGCAACACCAGCAGCAGATCGCGCCAAGGCGGCGCCAACGTCTCTCGCGCCAATAGATCGCGGAAGATAACACCCCACCGCTCCAGCAGCTGATCGGCGAACGCCGCTGCGCGTGCATCATCGGTCAGCGCGGCGGGTGCATGGCGCACCAGTGCCCAGCGGCCGGCAGCGTGCCTTGGCCGCGCGAACTTGCCTCGGCCTTCCCCGCGGCGGCGTTTGGTATCCACCAGCGATCGCAGATTCTCGAAACCATCGGCCGTCACCAACCCCGCCGCCACCAGTTCCCAAAGTCCGTCCTCCACTTCGCTGGGAAGCCGGCCAGTAGCGCGGACCAAATCATTAAAGAAGCACGCTCCGCGGCTCTGCAATTGTGCAAGTACTTCGCCGGCGGCATGCGACAACACCGGACCATGCGGCGCGCCTTCCAGCCACTCCGCGCTCTCGCGCAGGAAGATGGCGATGGGGGCGGTACGAGTGGGACGCACCCGCCGCGGCTCCGGATCTTCAAACGCAGGGTGCGGCGATAACCGCGCCCACATCACTTCGCCCGCCAGGCACAGTTGATCCAGGAACTCGGGCTCGTAGCGGGCAATGCGCCGCGCCAGAACTTCCGGCTCCCACGCCGCCGCCGAGATTTCGTAGCCTTGCAGTTGTTTGATGATCTGCAGCGCTCCGTCCACGCCATGCAGCCGGCTTCCCGGCGCCAGATGCTGCCAGCGATGCAAAAATCGCTGAAATTGGCCCGCGGTAACCGGCTCAATCTCACGGCGCAACTGGCCCAGTGTCAACCGATGGATGCGCGCCAGAATGCGCCGGTTGCACCACTCCACTTCGTCCGCCGCGAGCGGCGAGGAATAACGGCCGCGCATAACCTGGCCTTCCGCTTCAAGCTGCAAGAGAGCCGACTCAATTTCATCCCGTGGAAATGCCAGCGTCCCGGCCAGCGATGCCGCCGTGATGGGCCCAATCGATTCCATCCACCCGCGCACTGTTGCCACAGGATCCGCGCTCAGGTGACGCCGCTCCGTGGCCACCCAGAAAGTTTTCCCGCCGCGCTCCAGAGTATGCGCGCGGCCCGTCGCAGCCAGCTCTTCAAAGTACCGCTGCCATTCATCGCGCGGAGGCATAGCCAGCAACGTCAGCAGCGCGTCGTGCAACTCATCGGCGTCGCGAACATCCGGCCAGGATTCCTCGGCCACGGTGCGAATGGCGGCAGGATCCAAAATGCCCGCGCCATTGGCAAAATCGCTGCGCAGTGTGCGCCGTAACTGAACCGCACGCGCGCGCCGTTCCTCCAGCGGAGCGTCGTCCAAATAAGCATATGGATTGGCGTTCAGAATCTCGTGCGAAAAAAGAGACGGCTCCGCGGTATCAATGGCAATTTTGCGGATGCGGCCGGATTCAAAGCCCTCCAGAATGCGCTTCAAACCTTCCACGTCCATGGCCTCATGCAGGCAGTTGTCGATGGTCTCGTTCACCAGCGGATGATCCGGGATTCGAATTTCGCCGGTCAGATTCTCGGCGCAAGCCACTTGGTCAGGAAACACCGATGCCAGAAGATCATCGGAACGCATACGCTGGATGGGCGGCGGAACTTTGCGCCCTCCCCGGAAGCGTGGAATCGCCAAAGCTCGTGATGCGTTCCAGCGCCAGCGCGCGGCGAACATCGGGGCATCCAGCAAGGCCGTGGTCAAAACGTGTTCCACCGTCTGCGGCTTCAGGAACTCGAATACCAGCTCGAGCGGAAAAGCGTGTTGCTCAGTGAGCGAAATATTGATGCCGTTGTCCGTGGCGGCAGCCTGCAGCTCAAAGTTGAAGGAGCGGCAGAAGCGCTTGCGCAGAGCCAATCCCCAGGCGCGGTTAATGCGCGAACCGAAAGGAGCGTGGATGACCAGCTGCATTCCGCCGGCTTCGTCGAAAAATCGCTCAGCGACAACCGTTTGTTGGGTCGGCAATGCATTCAGAGAAGCCACGCCGGCTTGGATATACGCGATGGCCTGCTTCGCGCCGGCCGCGTCGAGGCCGCATTCTTCGGTGAGAAAAGACGGCGCGCGTTCAGCGTCACGCGCGATCTCCTGGCGAACCTCGCCGACGGCATCCGACAACTCGAAGGTTCGCCCTGGCGCTTCCCCATTCCAGAATGGAACGGAGGGAGGCGCGCCGCGAGCATCCTCCACCCGAACGCGGCCGGGCTCCACGCGCTTGATGCGCCACGATGTAGTGCCCAACAGAAAAACATCACCCGCCAGGCTTTCCACAGCAAAATCTTCATCCAGCGTCCCAACCACTTTGCCTTCGGGCTCTGCGACCACTGCGTAATTCGCTGTTTCCGGAATCGCGCCGCCGGAAGTAATGGCCGCCAGCCGCGCTCCCCGCCGGCCACGGACGCGGCCATTCACCTGGTCGCGATGCAGATAAGCTCCATTGCGGCCACGCTGCGTGGCGATTCCATCGGACAACATGGTGACGATCGAATCGAACTCGCTGCGTTTCAAATTGCGGTAGGGATATGTGCCGCGGACTAATTCGAATAGCTCGTCCTCCTGCCAATCGCGTGCGGCCGTTTCGGCCACAATCTGCTGCGCCAGAATGTCCAGCGGCGCGGTCGGGATCTGGAGTTTGTCGAGCGAGCCGGAACGAATCGCGCGCACCAGCGCCGCGCATTCAATCAGCTCGTCACGCGTGGTTACAAAGAAGCGGCCCTTGGGCTTGGCGCCCACCCAGTGCCCCGAACGGCCCACACGCTGCAGCGCGACGGCGATGGATCGCGGTGAACCAATTTGGCAGACCAGATCCACCGTGCCGATGTCAATCCCGAGTTCTAGCGAAGCAGTAGCCACCACCGCGCGCAGCTCGCCATTTTTCAAGCGAGCTTCCGCTTCGAGACGAAGAGCGCGAGAGAGACTGCCGTGATGGGGTAAAACCACATTCGCGCCCAAGCGTTCCGACAGCGCATGCGCCACGCGTTCGGAAAGCCGGCGCGTGTTCACGAAAACCAGGGTAGTGCGATGCGTGAGAATCAACTGCGCCAACGTGTCATAGATTTCGGCCCACATCTCGTTGGAGGCAACTGGTCCCAGCTCATCGCGTGGCACCGCCACCGCCAGTTCCATTTCGCGCCGATGGCCGATATTGACGATGCGCGCATCGGGGCTCAGGAATTGCGCCACTTCGTCGATGGGTTTCACCGTGGCCGAAAGTCCGATACGTTGCGGGCGCCGCCCGGCTTCGGCGGTAAGAGCGTCCAAACGAGCCAGGGACAACGCCAGATGCGAGCCGCGTTTGTCATCGGCCACGGCATGGATTTCATCCACGATCATGGTCCGCGTGGTACGCAACATCTCCCGCGATTTTTCAGCCGTCAGCAGGATGTAGAGAGACTCGGGCGTGGTGACCAGAATATGCGGCCGGTGCTTGCCCATTTGCTGTCGCTCCCAGGCCGGTGTATCTCCGGTGCGAACGGCAGTGCGGATCGGCGCGAGCTGGATTCCCTGGCGCGCCGCGAGCTCCGAGATTTCGGTCAATGGGATCTCGAGGTTCTTGCGAATGTCGTTACTCAGCGCTTTGAGCGGCGACACATAGACCACTTCCGTTTCATTCGGGAGTTCGCCCGTGCGCGCCTGGCGGACCAGCCGATCCAGGCAGAGCAAAAATGCCGCCAGCGTTTTGCCCGACCCCGTGGGCGCCGAAATCAGTACATCGCGGCCAGCGCGGATCTCCGGCCAGCCTTGAATTTGTGGCTCAGTGGCGCTGGAGAAACGCGTGGCAAACCACTCCGCGACCAAAGGATCGAAGGCGGAGAGCGGGCTTTCGTCAAATTGCGGTTGGGGGAGCACCTAGCTCCATTGTCGCATCCGGAGCCACCGCTGCTACCCTGGAAGAAAGGAGAGTCGTATTCGCCTGGACCGCGGTCCAAAATGCGTTCACACGAGTGTGAACGCGGCACGCATGAGTGCGTGCGCTACGCTTTTACTCCTCTACGTTGTGCCGGGCTTCGCTCTCAATCCCCGGCGCGCGCTTACGCAGTATACGCGCACTGTGTGGACCCAGGAGCATGGACTTCCGCAAGATACCATCCGCGCCATCGCCCAGACCAAGGACGGGTATCTGTGGCTCGGAACGGATGAGGGCCTGGCCCGTTTCGATGGCTACGACTTCGTGGTCTTCAACAAGGAAAATGGGTCGCTCCCCAGCAACAGCGTTACTGCCCTATGGGCGGCTCATGACGACAGCCTGTGGATCGGCACGCCCGGCGGGCTGACCCTGTGCCAGAACCGCAAATTCACCACCTACACAAAGAAAGACGGACTCGCGGATACCTTCGTAAATTCCATAACCGAAGACCGGTCTGGAGCGCTGTGGATCGCGGCTGGAATCTACTTGAGCCGCTTCCAGAATGGAAAGTTCACCAATTTCAGTACACGGGAAGGGCTTCCCATAGAAGCCATGCGCGCCGTCTATCTGGGGCGCGATGGGACGCTCTATGTGGCCGGATATCCGGGCGTCGCACGTCTCGACGGAAACAAGTTCGTGCCGGTGATCGGCCCCGGCGAAATGGGCCGCGACATCGTCAGCACGCTCACGGAGGATCGCCACGGGAATCTTTGGATTGCTGGAAATTTCGGACTCTGGATGCGCAGCCCCGAGGGTAAACTGCGGCTCTATCAAACCAAAGACGGGCTGCCCGAAAATTTCGTCCGGTCGGTGTGGGAGGATCGCGATGGAAACTTGTGGGCTGGAACCAACGGCGGATTGGCGCGCCTCGAAAACGGCCGCTTCGTAAGTAATCCTCTGGCGAACTCCGCCCAGCGCGATTGGGTCCGCTGCATCTACGAAGACGCGCAGGGAAACCTCTGGGTGGGCATGAACAGCGGATTGAATCGCCTGCGCGACGATATGTTCGCCATCTACGGCGAGTCGGAAGGCCTGCCGAGCGATGAGCCCACCACGGTCTACCAGGATCATAGCGGCCGAATCTGGATCGGTTTTCACGACCGCGGCTTGGTCCAGCTGGGAGGAGAAAAACCGCGCGTCTACACCACCGCCGACGGCTTGCCCAGCAACGAAATTTTTTCCATCCGGGAGGACCATCGCGGCGACCTGTTGATCGCCACGCGCGAAGGCCCCAGCCGCATGCATGCCGGCCGCTTCTACAACCAGGTGCTGGAAGATCCCATGCATCGCCGGCTGTCGTTCGATTTCCTGGAAGACCGCGCCGGAAAATTGTGGGTGGCCATGCCCGGCGGCTTGAGTGAATTGTCAAACGGCGGAGCGCGGAGTGTGATTCCCGGAGGTCCGCTGTTGAATGATTCCCTGGTCACCCTCTGCCAGACGCGCGATGGAAGCCTGTGGGCCGGCTCCTATGGACAGGGCCTGTGGCGATGGAAGGACGGAAAATCGCTGCGCTTCACCGTGGCCGACGGTCTTTCAAACGATCAGATCCGGGCGCTCAAGGAAGATTCAGACGGAACCCTCTGGATCGGTACTTTTGGCGGCGGCTTGAACGGGCTGCGTGATGGAAAATTCTTCCACGTCACAACCAAAGATGGGCTGCTGAGCGATAATATTTCCCATCTCGAAGATGATGGGAACGGCTGGCTGTGGCTCAGCACCACTCGTGGAATTTGCCGTGTCCTGAAGCAGGAACTGAACGACCTCGCAGCCGGTAAAATTCATTCCATCCATGCGGTCAACTACGGCGTCGCCGACGGCCTGCGCAGCGCCCAATGCGCGCCGGGTTATCCCACCAGCCGCGGAGGCACCCGCACAGCGGACGGCCGTCTGTGGTTCCCTACCAGCCGCGGGTTGGCGGTGTTGGATCCTAACGAGAAGCCGCCCAGCGTATCCGCGCCCGTCGTTCATTTGCTGGAGGTCATGGTGGATGACCGTTCCGTGCCGCTCACGGAACCGGCGGATCTCGCGCCCGGCAATGGGCGCGTACAGTTCCGGTATACGGGTGTCAATCTGAGTGCGCCGGAGCGTGTGCGCTATTCCTACCGGCTGGAAGGGCTGGATCGGGACTGGGTGAGCGCCGTTTCGCGCCGCGTCACCAACTACAACAGCTTGCGGCATGGCCGCTATCGCTTCGTGGTCCGGGCCGGCATCCCAGGGGGCCCGTGGAGCGAAACATCCTTCGCCTTCCAACTGCTTCCTCATTACTATGAAACAGCCTGGTTCCTCTATCTGTGCGTCCTGCTCGCCGCGGCGGGCATTTGGGGATTGTTCCGGCTGCGCCTGCGGCAGATCCGCCGGCGCTTCGCCTTCGTGCTGGAGGAGCGCGTGCGCCTGGCGCGGGAGATTCACGATACCTTGGCGCAGGGCTTCGTGGGCATATCGTCGCAGCTGGACGCGGTGGCCCTCACCCTCAACGGCCATCTGGATGTCGCCCGCCGTCATCTGGACCTGGCGCGCAAAATGGCCCGCCACAGTCTCACGGAGGCGCGCCGCTCGGTGATGGATCTGCGCGCTTCCGCCCTCGAAGGCCACGATCTTCCAGCCGCGCTTGCGCAGGCCGCGCGCCAGTGGACGGCCGGATCCGAGGTCCATGTGTACGTCGATGTAGTGCGTCTCGAGGTGGCGCCAGGAGCGCGCACGCTGCCCGAAGAGACCGAACAGCATTTATTGCGCATCGCGCAGGAGGCCGTCGCCAACACCATCAAGCACGCCCAGGCCAGAGAAGTGCGCATTCGCCTGGAGCTGGAAAATGGCCGCCTCCGTTTGTCGGTGACCGACGATGGCCAAGGTTTCGAGCAAACCGACGCGTTCTCTGAAATCGGCGGCCACTTCGGACTGCTGGGCATGCGCGAACGGGCCGAACGGTTGGGTGGCCAGTTGGAACTTCACAGCACGCCCGGGCGCGGCACCCAGGTGGAAGTGAAGGTTCCGCTACCGTGATCCGCATCCTGATCGCGGAGGATCACCTGATCGCGCGGGTGGGCGTCAAGACCATTCTCAACACGCAACCCGACATGAACGTGGTGGCCGAAGCCGCGAACGGAGCGCAAGCCGTGGAACTGCACCGCCAGCATCGCCCGGATATCACGCTCATGGACATGCGCATGCCCGGCACCAGCGGCCAGGAAGCCATCGCCGCTATCCGGGCGGAGCAGCCGCAAGCTCGCATCATCGCGCTCAGCACGTACGGCGGCGATGAGGAGATCCGCCGCGCGCTCAATTCCGGCGTGCGCGCCTACCTCACCAAAGATGTTCTGCACGACGAGCTGATCCGGGCCATTCACGCCGTTCATGCCGGCGAAACTTACCTTCCGCCATCCATTCGCGCGGCGCTCGAAGCCAGTTCCCTGCCCGCCAGCCTGAGCGCGCGTGAGCTGGACGTTCTGGCGCTGATCGTCAAAGGGCACGGCAATAAACAAATCGCCTACGACCTCGGTATCGCCGAACACACCGTCAAAAACCACGTCAAGAGCATTCTGAGCAAGCTGGGCGTGGCGGATCGCACGCAAGCGGCTACCGCCGCCATCCAGAGGGGTATTATCCACCTATAGCTCAACCCAAAAAAAAGATTGCTACAACTGCATTCCTGGCGGCACTACTCTTCCATGCGTACGAAACAAAGAAGAACCAGCCGCCAGAACCTCCCCGTGCCGGTGGAGGTGATTGAGCGCAATATCTATTTGGTACGAGGTCAGAAAGTGATGCTGGACGCCGATCTGGCCCGTCTCTACCAAGTCTCGACCAAAGCTTTCAACCAGGCCGTGAAACGTAACCTCGAACGCTTCCCTGACGACTTCATGTTTCAGCTCATTGTGAATGAGGCAAGAAACTTGAGGTCACATTCTGTGACCTCAAGATCCAGACATGGCGGCAGCCGCTACTTGCCCTTCGTCTTCACGGAACACGGCGTGGCTATGCTTTCTTCCGTCTTGAAAAGCAAAAGAGCGGTGCAGATGAACATTCTCATCGTTCGAGCTTTTGTAAAGCTTCGGGAAATGTTTTCAACCCACAAAGCTTGGGCGGCGCGTCTGGAAAAACTGGAGACCAATCAAAAGCGTCACGCCTCGGTGATCACCATTCTGGCGGAAGAAATTGAGGATCTCAAACGCCCGCCGGCGCCGCCCAACCGCCGAATCGGGTTCAACCCTGATCGGAAATAATGCGGCAGCGTCCCGCATCGCATGGCCCAAAAGGGCTAATAACCTGACAGGCGCTGCTATCATCCTTATAATCAAGCTAGTTAGGCTGTTGGATGTCTCTCCCGCAGAGTCTCAGGGATGGCGGGGCCTTGCCCTGCCGGGGGTTGGGACCCTCGGGGACCGTTCATCGGCCTACTAGCTCGAGTAACGGGAATCTTCAACTCGAATGTGGATAGTCCGATTAGCCCTCCGCCGCCCCTACACCTTCGTGGTGATGTCGCTGGCCATTCTGCTGCTCGGCGCAACCGCCATCGTGACCATGCCGGTGGACATTTTCCCCTATATCGATATCCCCGTGGTGAGCATTGTCTGGACCTACGCCGGAGTCCCGCCGGAAGAGATGGAAAAGCGCATCGTGACCATCTTCGAGCGCGCCATGACCACCTCGGTGACCGACATCGAACACATCGAATCGCAATCCTATTACGGCGTTTCCGTGATCCGGGTCTACCTGCATCCCAAGGCCAGAGTGGATCTGGCGATGACCCAGATCGAAGCCATGTCGAACTCCATTCTGCGCGGGATGCCGCCCGGAATCTTTCCACCCAGCATTTTGAAATACGACGCGTCCAGCGTCCCCATCCTGCAGTTGGGACTGGAGAGCAAGACCCTCAGCGAGCAGCAGCTTTTCGATATCGGCCAGAACTTTATCCGCACCCCGCTGGCCATGGTGCAAGGCGCGGCGGTGCCCTCGCCCTATGGCGGCAAGTGGCGGGAGATCGTGGTGGATCTGGATCCGGCGGCTCTGTACGCCAAACAGCTTTCCGCCACCGATGTTTCGAACGCGTTGAATCTCCAGAATCTGATTCTGCCCGCCGGTAGCGTCAAGATCGGGGAGCGCGAGTACCAGGTGCAGGTGAACAGCAGTCCGGTGGTGCTCAGCGAGATGAATAACCTGCCCATCAAAACCGTAAATGGCGCCACGGTCTACCTGAAAGACGTGGCGAATGTGCGCGACGGCTACGCGGTGCAAACCAACATCGTCAGAACCAACGGCACCCGCGGAGCGCTGCTCACCATCATGCGGAATGGACAGGCTTCCACGCTAGCCATCGTGAATCAGGTAAAAGCCGCATTGCCGAAAATTCTGGCCGGACTTCCTCCGGAAGTGCAGGTCCGGCAGCTTTTCGATCAATCCATCTTCGTGCGGGCATCCATCTCCGGAGTGCTCAAGGAAGCCATCACCGCCGCGCTCTTGACCGGGTTGATGATTCTGTTGTTTCTGGGAAGCTGGCGCAGCACGGTAATCGTCTGCATTTCCATTCCACTTTCGATTCTCACTTCCATCATTATTCTCGACCTGCTGGGCGAGACCATCAACGTCATGACTCTCGGCGGAATGGCGCTGGCGGTCGGCATTCTGGTGGACGATGCCACGGTGGAAATAGAAAATACGCATCGCAACCTGGCTATGCGCAAGCCGCTGGTCCGGGCCGTGCTCGACGGCGCCATGCAGATCGCCATCCCCGCGTTTGTTTCCACGCTGTCCATTTGTATCGTATTCGTCCCGGTGCTGCTGCTCACCGGCGCCGCGAAATACCTGTTCACGCCGCTGGCCATGGCAGTGGTGTTCGCCATGCTGGCGTCCTATATGTTATCGCGCACCTTGATTCCCACCATGGTTCATTTCCTTCTGAAACAGGAAGTGGACATGTATCGAAAAGGCGAGCACGGCGAAGGCGGATCCGCCGAGGGTCACCCCTTCATTTGGCGCGTTCACTTTGCGTTCAATCGAAGTTTCGTGCGCTTCCGGTCCGCTTATACCGGGCTGCTGGATTGGGCGCTGGACCACCGCGCTCCGGTCCTGACGGTCTTCCTGATTTTTGCGCTGGGATCGCTCGGCTTGGTGTACCTGGTGGGCAGTGATTTCTTCCCCGCGGTTGATTCCGGCCAGATCCGGCTGCACGCGCGCGCGCCGGCCGGCACGCGCATCGAAGCCACGGAGGTGATCTTCGCCAATATCGAAAACGAGATACGCAGCGTGATTGCGCCCGGCGAGCTGGACACGATCCTCGATAATATCGGCCTTCCCAACAGCACCTTTAACCTGGCTTTTGGCGATTGTCCCTCCATCGGCGTGAGCGACGGCGAAATCCTGATTTCATTGAAGCCGGATCACACTCCCACCGAACTCTATACCGAGAAACTCCGCACCCGGCTGCACGAAAGATTCCCGCATTTGGTGATATTTTTCGAAGCCGCCAATATCACGAACCAGATATTGAATTTCGGCCTGCCGTCGCCGATTGACGTGCAGGTCACCGGGCGCGAAGCGGCGCCCAATTATAAAATCGCGGAAAAGCTGGCGGAACAAATTGCGCGCATTCCCGGAGCGGCGGACGTCCATATTCACCAGGTGGTGGATGCCCCGGAATTGCGGATTAAGGTCGACCGGACCAAGGCGGCCGAGCTGGGCCTCAGCCAACAGAGCGTCGCCAATAGCCTGCTGATTTCGCTCGCCGGCAGCGGCCAGATCGCGCCGAATCAGTGGCTCAACTGGGGCAACGGCGTCAACTACCAGGTGATGGTTCAGACACCGCAATACAAGATCGATTCCGTGGATGCCTTGATGCGAACGCCCATTTCCTCCGGCGCCGCGCCGATGGTCTCGAACACACCCGGGTCCATGGCCGGCGCATCTAATGCAGGCGACGCATCCATGGGTGCGTCGCCCAGCCAGGCCTCGGCAGCCTACGGAAATCCGGGATCCATGCCCTCCCCAACGCAGCTGCTTTCGAACCTCGCCACCGTCGATCACGGCGTGGCCACCGAAATTGTGAACCACTACAACGTGCAGCCGGTCTTCGACGTGTATGCCAATGTCGACCGGCGCGATCTGGGCGGCGTCACCTCCGCCGTGGAAAAAATAATGAACCAGACCAAAGTCCCCAAAGCCACCACATTGATGCTGCGCGGCCAGTCCAAGACCATGCAGACCTCGTTTTACCGCCTGGGCCTGGGCGTCATCGCCGCGGTGGTTCTGGTATATCTGTTGATGGCGGTAAATTTCCAATCCTGGGTGGACCCGTTTATTATTGTGAGCGCGCTTCCCGGCGCCCTCGCCGGAATCCTGTGGATGCTGTTTATTACGCAAACCACCTTCAGCGTTCCATCACTGATGGGCGCCATCATGTGTATTGGAGTGGCCACCGCGAACAGTATCCTGATGCTGGTTTTTGCAAACGACGAACGTGTGGAGGGTAAGGGCGTAAGGGCCGCGGCGCTCTCGGCCGGCTTCACCAGATTGCGCCCCGTGTTGATGACCGCCGCGGCTATGATTCTGGGCATGCTGCCTATGTCGCTCGGATTAGGCGAGGGCGGCGAACAAAATGCGCCGCTGGGCCGCGCGGTGATCGGCGGCCTGCTGATGGCCACTGTAACTACTCTGTTCATTGTGCCGATCGTATATACGTACCTTCGAAAGGGGCCGCCGGTGGATCATGACAAGCGCATCGAGGAGGAAGAGCGCGAGATTGTACCAGGAGCGGAGGTCTGGCACCGGCACAGCCGCTGATGTGAAGAATCTGAATGCGACCAGAAATAACCAATAACGAAGCTGAGCTTCGCGCCGAGATTGAAGATCTCAAGCGCCAGTTGGAGCAGAAGCACGCATCCGCAAGCGCGGCGGAGCATATCGTCCAGCCCTCCCGCCACACCATTCGCAACCTGGTGCTGCTGTTGATTGTGATTCTGATAGGGGCTTTCGTGGCCGGTTATCTCCCGCGCCACCGGCGCGAACTGCAACTGGTGGCGGAAGCCGATACCCACAATTCCGCGCTGCCCGAAGTGAGCGTGATGACGGCGCGGCGCGCTGCGGGCCGCGGCAACCTGGTGCTGCCGGGCAATATCCAGGCGGTCACCGAAGCGCCCATCCTGGCGCGTGCCGAAGGCTTCCTCAAAACGCGTTATGTGGATATCGGCGATCGCGTCACCTCCGGACAGCTGCTTGCCGAAATCGAAGCACCCGATCTGGACCAGCAGGTTACGCAGGCCCGCGCGGCCGTGGAACAGGTGCAGGCCGATCTGGAACGCGCCACCGCGGCTCTCGAGCAAGGCAAGGCCAATGAATCGCTGGCCAAGGTAACCGCCCAACGTTGGGAGAATCTGGTGAAACGCGGCGTTGTATCGCGCCAGGAGAACGATCAGTACCAGGCGCAATATCAGGCGCAGTCGGCCAACGTTCGCGCGCTCGATCACGCGGTGGCCGCCGCCAAAAGCAATATTGCGGCCGCGCAAGCCAACGTCGCGCGCCTTTCCGATTTACAAAATTACCTCAAAGTACGGGCGCCCTTCGCGGGCGTAATTACCTTGCGCAACGTGGATGTGGGGGCGCTGGTGAACTCCGGCAGCACCATGCTGTTCCGCATCGCGCGCACGAATCTGCTGCGGACCTACGTAAACGTTCCGCAATCCAGCGCCGCCGATGTGCATGTCGGCCAAGCTGCTTTCCTGAGCACTTCCGAATTGCCCGACGCCAAGTATCCTGGGCGGGTGGCGCGTACGGCCAACGCGCTCGATCCATCCAGCCGCACCTTGCTGGTGGAAATCCAGGCCGATAATCCGGCCGGGAAACTGATGCCCGGCATGTACGTCCAGGTGGACCTGAACCTGCCGCGCAAGGATCCCCCGTTGCTGATCCCGAGCGACACTCTGGTAGTGCGTCCCGAAGGTACGCTGGTGGCGCTGGTAGGCGCCGATAACGTGGTGCACTTCCAGCGCATCCTGGTGGGCCGCGATTTCGGCGACCGGATTGAAGTGCTCTCCGGCATGAACGAAGGCGAGAGAGCCATCGTGAATCCGAACGATTCGGTGCAGGATGGCGTCCGGGTGCAACCAGTAGCGGGAGCGGAAGGTGGCGCCAAGCGTCCAGCCAGGTCAGGTTCCCATTAACAATTCACCGGCTTCCTCACGGTCGCGGTTCGGTAACCCATTTAAATTTCCGTCCGCGGCGTGTTTCCGAGCCGCGACCGCAAGGGAGCGTAAAGAGCCCACATGAAAAAACTAACTGTCTCTGTTTCCGTCTTACTCCTCAGCGCCTGCTCTCTCGGCGCGGACGACTCCGTGTGGCAGCGCCTGGCCCGGCCTTACGCGCCGCGCACGGTGGCGCCGGTGGATTTGTCGAACTCGCCGCGCCTCGACCAGGTGTTACGCGCCGGTAACATCTACTTATCCCTCTCCGACGCCATCGCGCTGACCATCGAGAACAATCTCGATGTGGAGCTACAGCGTTACAATCTGCCCACGGCGGATTCGGAAGTGCTCCGCGCAAAAGGCGGTGGATTGTTGCGCGGATTCTCCTACACCTTGGCCGAAGCGCCAGTCGGCGTGGGCGGCCCAGCCAGCCCCCTGGTAACCAGCGCGGCGTCATCCACCATCGCCGTGGGTTCCGTGCCCACCAATCCATCGGAGCTGGGCGTGCTCGCTGAACAGCAGACAAATCTATCGATTCTCGGAATCATTCCGTTCTCCGATGGTCCGCCCATTCCCCAGTTCGATCCCGCCATCACCGGCCAAGTGAACTGGATGCACCAAAGCACTCCCGAGTCCAGCCCCGGCAGCAGCGGCGTCAACGTGCTGGATGCGAACAGCACGGTGGCCAACGCCGGTTACTCGCAGGGCTTCGGGCCGGGCACGCAGTTCACCGCCGGCTTCGACAACATGCGCCAGACCCTCAACTCCACCGAGAGCGCTTACAGCCCTTTCACGCTCTCCAGCTTCGGCGTCACCGTGACGCAACCTTTGCTCCGCGGGTTCGGCCTGGCGGTGAACCGGCGCTTTATCCGCATAGCGGAAAACGAACGGAAAATCGGGGATCTTCTGCTGCGCCAGCAATTGATCGCCACAGTCTACGGGGTGGTCCGGCTCTATACGGATTTGGTCGCTCTATACGAAGACGTCAAAGTAAAAGAAGAAACGCTAGCCGCGGCCCAGAAACTGTATTCGGATACCAAGGCGCAAGTAGATGAGGGCACGCAAGCCCAGATTGAACTCACGCGCGCCAACGCTCAGGTTTTTTCCATCCGCCAGGATCTCATCAACTCGCGCGGATTGCTGGAAGAACAGGAAGCCGTGGTGAAGAATGTGATTACGCGCCGCAGCGCAAACCGGCCCGAGATTTTGAACGCGAGGATCGTTCCCACCGATTCTCTCAACATGCCGGAGAAAGACAATTTACCTCCGCTGCAGGATCTGCTGGCCCGGGCCTTTGAGTCCCGGCCGGACCTCAAACAGGCCGGAGTCCAGGTTGAGAATTCCCAAATCAGCCTGCAAGGCTCGCGCAATGCGCTATTGCCGGAGCTGGATCTGGTGGGCCTGGCGCAGAACAGTGGCTTGGCAGGCCAACAGAGCCTGGTGGGGCCGCTAGGAGATCCGGCCTTTCTCGGCGGATACGGCAGCGCGCTGCAGCAGTTGGCCACGGTCAAATACCCCACGTATCAGATCGGCGTCCAGCTCACCCTTCCCTTGCGTAATCGGATTGCGCAAGCTGACGTGGCGCGCGACGAAATCCAAATCCGGCAAACCGAAATTCGCCTTCAGCAGTTGCGAAATCAAGCCCAGCTTGAAGTGGAAGATGCGCTGGTGGCCATGCGCAAGGCTAGATCGTCCTACGAAGCGGCATTGCAAACGCAAGCGCTGCAACAGGAATCGCTCGAAGCCGAGCAATCGAAATTCCAAGTGGGCGCATCCACAAGTTTCTTCATCATTCAGTATGAGAGCTACCTGGCGCAAGCCAGATCCACCGTGGTGGTTGCGAAAGGCGCGTATCTTAAAGCGCAAGCGGCGCTGCAGCGCGCCGTCGGGACCATTCTCGACGATCATCAGGTGGCCATCGATCAGGCCATCCGCGGACGTTGAAAGCACGGTGTAAAAAGAATGCGAACAATTTGTACAACCCTTTCGCCGCCGCGATTTGACCCGTATACTCCAAGTAGCACATGCTTCCCAGCGTCCAACTGGAACGAGTTCTCGCATTGCGGCAAATCACGGCCGCGGAAATGGCGGAGCGCGCCGCGGGGTTCTTGCTGCTGCTTCTGACCGGCCCAGTCCTGATTGCTTCGGCTCTGGTGGCATCGGCTTTATCCCGGCGCTCGCCGTTCGTGGCGCATCTTAGAATCGGCCGGCACAATCGTCCCTTCTGGATGTTGAAACTCAGGTCCATGTGGGAACCCGGGATACCGGACCGTAGCTGGATTGAATACGTTATCGCCGAGCCTGCCGAAGACGGCAAGCAGGCTCGCGATCCCAGAGTGACCAGCCGGTTTGCGGCCTTCTGCCGCCGCCACTCGATCGACGAAATTCCACAGTTCTGGCACGTCTTGCGCGGCGAGATGTCGCTCGTTGGGCCGCGTCCGCTCACCAGCATTGAACTGGTTCGCCACTATGGCCCGTACGCCGCTGAATTGGTGTCGGTAAAACCGGGTCTCACCGGATTGTGGCAGGTTTCGGGACGTAGCACCATTAAATTTCCCGAGCGTGCCGCTTTGGATCTCAAGCTGGTGCGAGAGTTGTCACCGAAAATGTATCTGGCCATCCTTCTACGCACGTTCCGGGCGCTGGTTGTCGGACAAGGCGCCTGGTAAGAGCCTTACCGAGCCCGCTGGCCCACCAAAGGTCATAAAGACGCGCGTAAAAAAATGCTTGGCAGGCGACTTCAATGGGGAGTTAGTGCCTAAGGAAACCACCTGACACACTCCTACTCCCTTCGCCTTACGAGCGGAGCAAACTCCCCGCTTGTTAGTTTCATTCTTGGGTGTACTTCTACACTGTCGGCGCGGTTCTGTCGATGGTTCTGGCGACATGTACACTTCCAATCGACGCGCCGCTACTACTGTATGTTCTGTTCTTATACTCACCTGTTGCGCGATAGGCCAGAATCTCGATAAACCGCAGGCCGCGGTCTCGAAGAAAGAGAATGCGCTCCTGGCCGCCGTAACGGAGGCCGCGCAGTGGAAACCCACAGATCCACGCGTCGCCAAAGCTTACCGGGAGCTGGCTGACTTTTATTCCGCTGAAAGCCGATATCCGGAGGCCGAAAAGATTTACCAAAAGCGTCTGGAGTTGGAAGAAGACGCCCTCGGCCGCGCAAATCCCCAGTTGATCGGCGCGGTGCAGGATCTCGCCCGTGTAAATTTCGCGCAGATGAAGTACGCGCGCGCCACGGAATTATTGGAGCGGTCTTTGCGCATTCTGGAGCGCGAGTACGGAGAACAGGATGCGAAGTTGCTGCCCGCCATCGAGGAAGTGGCGAAAGTTTTGCAGGCGGACTCCAAATATCCGGAAGCCGAGAAGTACTTGCGGCGGGCGCTGGCCATTCGAGAGCGAACCTCGGGCGGCGATGGCGCCGATGCGGTATCGGACTTGAGCCAACTGGCTCGTCTGTACGTTTTGAAATCCAACTTCGCCGCCGCCCAGACTTATTATCAACGAGTGCTGAAGATCCAGCAGGCTGCGTTTTCGGCGACGAGCCCTGAGCTTCTGCCCACCCTTGATGGGCTCGCCAATTTGTCTCTGCAGCAGAAGCAGTACACCGAGGCAGAGCCGCTTCTCCGCAAAACACTGGCCATTCGCGAAGGCAGCTTCGGACCCATGCATGCCGAGGTTGCAAAAACTTTGGACCAGTTGGGATCGCTGTACACCGAACAGAAGAATTACAGTGCCGCGTTGCGATGCTTCGAACGCTCGGTTTTCATCTGGACCAAGGCCCTGGGGCCGGAGAGCCCTGAGCTGGCCGGCAAGTATCAGAAACTTGCAGAGGTCTACGCCGCGCTGAATCGCCCCGTGGATGCCGAACCCTTGGTGCGCCAGGTGCTGACCACGCGCGAAAGCGAAACAGTGGCCAGCCTGAACACGCTGGCGTCCATCTATATCGCCAGAGAAAATCTCACCGAAGCCGAGCCGCTCTACCGCCTCTCCATCGCCATACTGGACAAGCGCGGCATGCTCACTTCCAGGCATCCGGTAGCTGCCCCGTCCGATCCCAGCGTGCAGTTGCTGGCCGACACGGCCATCGACTACGTGGAGCTATTGAAAAAGATGAAGCGCAAAAGCGAAGCCTCGAAGCTGGAAGGGCGCATCCGGGCCATGGTCGGGAAAAACTATAAAAAGCGCCAAAGCTGACATAACGTGGGGCGGACCCACGGTCCGCAGCCGACCCCCACGTCGGCCTGCTGGTGAAACCCGAACAGCGGGTCCAGGGGACCCGCGCGGACCAAGGGGTCCGCCCCACCTTACTGCTGCACCGGGATCGTATAGCCCGCCTGCGTTGAAACCCCGCCGATGGTAATCGTCACCGGCGTGTCTCCATTGGGCGTGGACGCGGGAATTCGAACATTGAACTGAACCAGGCCGCCCAGCGATCCGGGCGATGCGCCGGCGTAGAGAACATCCGCCGCGCTCAGCGTCGTAGTGCCGATGGTCACCGTAATAGGATTGGCCAGCGAATCCGCTACCGTCGCTAATTGCCCGGGCGGAATGGGCTGCATATACTCGCCGAAACCAGTCCCCCATAACGTCACGATTTGCCCAGGCTGCGCCGCTTGCCCTCCGGGAACCAGCGTCGGATCCGCCACCGGTATGCTGGTGCCGGCGATATCCGCTGCAATGGTGGTAGAGTTTGGAACAAAAAAGAACGCCGGGGCGAACGCCTGTTGGGAATTCAACGTGGCCACGTCGCTGACTAATTGATTGGGCGAACCTGGATTCAAGATCACCGATAGCATCACCGGCCCGGTACCTACGAACTCCGGCGCCTGCGCGTTGATCTGAGAATCCTCCACAAATGCGATGGGAAGCTGGACTGGCTGCGCAATTCCCGGTCCGGTCACTTGTACCGCAACGCAGGCCAACGTGTTGGGAAAGGTGGTGTTGTTGTTTTCCAAGTCCCCCAGTCCCACAGTGCGCTGCAGTCCTGAGACCTGGAAATTTGTCCCAAACACGGTAATCATCGCGTTCGATGAAAACGGCGGCTGGAATGACGCCCCGTTCATTACCGTCCGCAAGTTAGGCGCCACCGACAGGGCGCATGCGCCCACGTTCGGCAGCGTTCCTTCATAGGTATACACATAATCTCCCTGCGGCGTCCCATCGCCATTCCCCGCTACCGCCGACACGTAAATATGCAGCCGCCCCACTTCAGTTTCAGGTGGCGTCCAAGGCACCACCCACTCGAAACCCGCTCCGGCGGCCGTGGTCGGCGCATTCTGGTGCTCCGCAAACTGCCGGCCGTTATTCCCGTTGCACGGAGGAGCGGAGCCAAACTGCGACCCATCGTCGCAAACCACCGTAAAAGGCAGGCCGGTGACCGTGGAGAATGTTCCCGCTTCCCTGGTTTCATCGCTCACCTCGCGAATGGTCATCTGAAAACCCCACCGGCTGGCCTTCGGATTGGTCACCATGACGTGAATCATCTGCTGCACGCCCGGATTGTAATTGGTGACGGAAACCGTCACCGATCCTTGTGAATTGCTGTTAGCCGCGCCAAAGCTGTTGTGACAGACGCTGCAGTTCTGGCCATTGTGATCGGCCGGCGCGCCCGTATATCCGATGCTGGGCATCGCGCTCTCAGCCAGCGCCATGGCAGGCGCCAGCACAATAAGGATTGCTGGGAATAAGCGGGTCATCTTCCGATGAGACTGCGTACGCGATAAAAAGTTACATCTACTTCTAACCTTCGTCCTCTTACTCACCGGCGGGGCTTCACGCATCAATGTGGATCGACGGTGGCCAGGGGACAATTAATCCTCCAAGCACTTGAGCGCTTTCTTCGCCGTGGTACTCAGTGGAACTTCATGGATTTTCGACTTCGCCAACCAACAAAAGCCTTTGGGGACACGTAATAAGGACGCCCGGAAAACACGGCAAAGGAAATTGGTATTCACGATGGTGTGCCGGAATTGGCCGATCCTCGATCCCAGCCTCGCCCCCTCCAATTGATCCGGTTCAGGCAGCTCCCAGAATCCGGCCAACCGCCCGTCTTCGGGAGATCTCTGCCAGATCAGGATTTTGCCCACTCTCTCGATTATCAGCAGGTCTTTCTCCACGCGCCGGGAACCCGGCCGGATGGCCTTCACCGGCAGCTCATTTTGCACTCCCCGTTCGAGCGCCGCACACTGCCGCGCTACCGGACATTTCCCGCATTGCGGCTGCTTCGGGAGACACACCAGCGCCCCCAGTTCCATGAGCGCCTGGTTGAATTCTCCGCTGCGCTTGGGATGGAGCAGCTGTTCGGCTACGCTTCGCAATCGGTTTCGCGCGGCAACGGATCCCACGTTCCCGCGTTCGCCGGTCAAGCGGCTCAGCACCCGCAGGACATTGCCGTCCAACACCGCGTGCGGCAAATCAAAGGCGATGCTGGCGATCGCCGCCGCCGTATAATCTCCCACTCCGGGCAAGCTGCGCATCGCGGAATATTCGCGGGGGAAGCTGCCCAGCTGCTCGATTTTCTGGGCGGCGCGCTGCAGATTCCTCGCCCGGGAATAATAACCAAGCCCCGCCCAGGCGGCCAGCAGCTCCTGTTCCGGCACGGTGGCCAGCGCGCTCACGCCCGGAAATCGCTCCAGAAAGCGCTCGTAGTAAGGAATAACCGCCGCTACACGTGTTTGCTGCAGCATGATCTCGGAAATCCAGATGCGGTACGCATCCCGGTTGCGACGCCACGGCAAATCCCGCTTGTTCTTCGCATACCACGCAAGCAGCAGCCGCCGCATCCAACGAATGTCCACTTTGTTTCGATCGCTCCTAACCAGTCAGCAACAACCAGCCACCAAGCACCAACCACCAGCCACTGTTATCATGCATTCGTGAAGGCTTCCCGCGTCGCCGGCCTGGTAATCCTGATCCTTATTATCGCGGGACTCGCGTATTCCTACTATCCACCGTTCCGATTGATCACCTGGGTAGCGATGGGCCGCAGCCCGGTTTGTTCGCTCCAGCAAGCGCTAAAATCCGACGACAATCTCAAGCGGCAGATTGCCTACAAAGATCAGATCCTCAACGCCAGCAAGCTGGTGGAACAAGACTTGGGCTATGAGCTGTGGGACACTCCCCAGGGCCGCTACTGGGTTCCGTCCGGCAGCCGTTATGTTTTGCCATTCAATCTGGCCGAGCAGCGGCGCAAGATCTACGGCACCGGCGATTACGGGCCGCACTCCGGCGATATTGTCTTGGATTGCGGCGCCAACATCGGCGTAACGGTGCGTGAAGAATTGGCCGCCGGCGCCAAAACCGTGGTGGCCATCGAACCGGCGCCCGAAAACCTGGAGTGCCTGCGCCGGAATTATCCCAAGGAAATCGCGGCCGGCTCTGTCATCGTGGTCCCCAAGGGTGTTTGGGACAAAGAAGATTTTCTGACGCTCCGGGTGGATCCCAAGAACTCCGCGGCCGACTCTTTTGTGCTGGAGCGTGAGGGCGCGGTTGAGTTGGAAAAGGTCCCGCTCACTACCATAGACAAGCTGGTGGCTGATCTGAAGCTTGACCGCGTCGATTACATCAAGTTCGATATTGAAGGCGCGGAGCCGAAAGCCTTGGCCGGAGCGAGTGAAACGCTCAAGAAATATAGGCCCAGGCTTTCCATCGCTTCCTATCATCAACCGGACCACCCGAAATCGATTCCCGAGATAGTCCGCGCCGCCCGTCCCGATTACGAAATGCAGTGCGGTCCCTGCTCCGAGACGGAGCACTCCATCCGTCCCGATGTTCTATATTTCAAGTAGTGTTTTCAGTTGACCACACCCGGTTCTCATGTCGATTTCGAGCTCAAGGTCACCCGCCGCGCGCCGTTCTCGCGCCGCAAATCCATCCCCAGCCCGTAGAATTCTACTTATAGTTTGGCGGCGCTCCCGGTAGCGTGTAACGGAGATTGACAAATCCCATGTTGAGATCCGCGTCCGTTGGAGAAGTCCCGGTTACTAGCCAGGGATTACGCTGCAGATACGAGTACTGCATCATCAGGTTCAGCGCGCCCCAGCGGGGGCTTTTTGCGAGCGTAAAGTTGGTGCCGATGCTAAATTCCTGGATCGTTCGATTCTGCCCATCGCTCGAGATCGGCCCATATCCGATCAGCTTGCCATTGGTATCCACGGCGGTATTCTTTGCGATAAAAACTCCACCGTAATACGCGTACAGCAGCATTCTTCCGGCGTTGGCTTCAAAACCGGCTACCGTGGAAGCAGAATGGACCAGCGACAGGCTTCCATCGGGACGGATGACGAAGTCCGGAGCCTGTCCGAAAATGTAGCGGCCGCCGCCCGCGCTCCAATAGTTGTTATCGATGAGGCGGAAGCCCTTGAACAGTTGGAAGTTGAAGTTGATTTCCCCGCCCCCGCCGGCCTTGGTGCTGGTCTGGTAAATTGGCGTGCTGGCCGGATTCGAAATCCTGTTGGTGGATTCCAGGCCCACGAATTCCAGGTGGAATTTATCGGTTGGATCCAAGGCCAGCTTCGCGATGATGTCCGGATGCAGCGCTGACGCTGAAATCACGCTCGATCCATTGTTCACCTGGCTACCCAGAATGCCCGCAATGGCCGCGGGCGCTACGATGGCGCTACCGCCGTTCCCGCCGCCCACATAAGGCTCCGAGTTTTCCAAGGCCACGGCGAAAGCCGCTTTATCCCCGAAATGGTAAGCGCCGCGGAAGCCGGGAAGGCGGCCCCAGGTCAAGCCCAACTGGTAGTTCACGTCTATGTCTTGGGAATAAAAGACGTCCTGAGGCAACGGCGAGACTCCCCGCCGGTTCGGTGTCATGAGGCTCCACGATTGACCCGCCAGGAACTCCCAACCGCCCTTGCTGACATCCACCCAGAACAGTCTCAAGCGGAATACATACGGGTTGCTGCTCACTGCCAGGCCGCCGTTTGGCGGATTCCCCAGTTGTCCCAAAAAGTCAGACTCCCAGTAGCCCATCACTTTGAAGTCTTTGAACCCAGTGTCGATGCGCATGCCGATGCGCGAGTTCTGGGGGCTCAAACGCGATTCCCCAATGCTTCCCGTTTGCGTGTTCGCGTACGGAATGCTGCCGAAGTTCGTTCCAATGCCCGACCCCGGATTGGTGGATCGCGTCACCGAAGTCATATCCATGAACCCCACTGGCGTGAAATAAGCGTCGCCCAGCTTGAACTGCAGCGGACTGGAAGTGTCGCTCGAGGCCGACTGCGGCGGCGGCGCGATGTTGATTGGCGTCGGGGCAGGCGTATTGGGAAATATCGGCGTCGTGCTGGCTATGAGCGGACGCGTCGCCGGATCCAGCGTTCGCGGGCCCGCCGCGTTCCCATTCGTCGAAGATGCCGCCGTTGCTTGGCCTTGCTGCTGCGGCTGGGACAATGCGTCCAACCGGCGTGTCAGTTCCTCAATCTGCTTCTGCTGCCGCTCCACCTGCGCCTTCAATTGGGCCACATCGTCGGTGCTCTTCTCCTGGGCCCAGGATACGCTCGTTAACCCAAATGCCAAGCCGGATAACATCACCAGACGCGGCAAGCTTCGTATTGTCATGTTCTTTAAATTCTCCTCATCCGATATTGCGGGCCAAAATTGCGACTTCTCGTCGGTTCTTATCGACAATAGCGGCTGAGGTATTACCGTGTAATGAACACAATGTTACGAACGGGTTAAATTGTTACAGCGCACCGCGACCGTAAGGGAGCCGGTCGGCCCAAGCAAAGGTAATGACAACACTGTTGTTGGCAGGCAAAAGGGATTGCGTTGAGTGGGGCAGGCGCTTCCGCCTGCCAACCGGCGTCTTCAACCGAGCCGGTGCCTGTTGGTTCCCGGCCACCCGAATTACCTGTGAATCTGACGTTCCTACAACTCAGGAACGAACAAGTGGAAAACCAGCAATGAAATCCAGCCCACCAGCGCCGACGCCGGGATGGTCAATACCCACGCCCAGGCGATGTTCGCCGCGATGCCCCAGCGGACTGCTTTAAACCGCTGGATTGAGCCCACTCCGGCAATGGCCCCCGCAGTCACGTGCGTCGTCGAAACGGGCGGCGCCGGATGCATGAAGTGCGCCGCGAAGATGATCGAAATGGCCGCTGCCGTTTCCGCGCAAAATCCCCCGCGCGGCTTCAGCTTGGTCAGCCGGGCTCCCATGGTGTGGATGATTCTCCAGCCGCCCGACAAGGTGCCCAGAGCAATCACCGTGTAAGAGGCCATCAATACCCAAAATGGCACCTCGAAAACGGCCAGATGCTTCGAGCTGACCAGGACCGCCGTGATTATGCCCATGGTTTTCTGGGCGTCGTTGGTCCCGTGCGACACGCTCAGCGCCGCTGAAGAGAGCAGCTGCAGCCTGCGGAAATACTGGTCCATTCGCTTGGGATTGAAATCGCGGAACAGCCAGTACACGGCCACCATCAGCAGCATCGCCAGGACAAAACCGATCAGCGGCGCCACCACGATAAAAATCAGCGTCAGACTCCAGCCGCTTACGATCAACGCCTCGAAACAGTGTTGAATGCCTTTGAGATGCGCCACGTGCGCCATAGCGGCTCCCGCGTATCCGCCCAGCAACGCGTGGGAGGAACTGGTGGGCAGCCCGAACCACCAGGTAATCAGGTCCCAGGTGATGGCCCCCACCAGTCCGGCCAGAATCACCCAGGGCGTAACGTGCTCCAGATGCACCATTCCGGCCCCAACCGTTTTGGCCACCGCCGTCCCAAACAGAAACGCGGCGCTGAAGTTCCAAAATGCCGCCCAAACCACCGCCCAGAACGGCGGCAGCACCCGCGTGGAGACAATGGTGGCAATGGAATTGGCGGCGTCGTGAAAACCGTTGATGAAGTCGAATGCCAGCGCCACCAAAACGATGACGCCCACCAGCACGAACGAGGATTCCATCGCGTCAGGAGTTCTTCACTACCACGTTTTGCAGGGCGTCCGCCACGTCTTCGCAGGCGTCCGTGGTCTGTTCCAGGAATTCATAAATTTCCTTCAGCTTCAGCAGCGTGATGGGATCCTTCTCGCTGCGGAAAAGTTCGCTGACGGCGTCGCGAACCAGTTGGTCGGCAACTTCTTCCAGCCGGTTTATCTCGATGCAATAAGGCAGCACCGGCTTCTTCGTTTCCAACGCCTCAAAGGCCAATTCCAGCGTTTGGGCGCAGGCGTAAACCACCTTGCACAGCTCCACCACCATCGCCGGAATCGGCTCCACTCGATACGCCACCATGCGGTAGGCCGCGTCTTCAATGCCATCCAGCACGTCATCCAGATGGGAAGAAAGCGAGTGGATGTCCTCCGGATCGAGCGGCGTAATAAAAGTCTGGTTCAGGCGCGTGTAGATTTCGTGAATCACTTCATCGCCGCGCTGCTCCAGTGTCCTGATCATGGCCGCGGCGCTGGCCAACGCCGAATTGCCCGCCTGCGCACCCTCCACGAGCAAACGCGACGCGTCCATAATAATTTTCGCCTGGGAAAGAAAGAACTGGTAGAACCGCTCCTGACGGGGGAAAAGTTGCATATTTTGTGTAAGTTAAGGCTGCCAGTAGCATCGCCCAGTCTACCAGAGCAGGCCAGTGGGGCGGACCCCCAGGTCCGCGCGGGTCCCCCAGGACCCGCAGCTTTTGGCTTTTATCCCCGGCCGGGCTCATGCTATATTTCATTCGCGACCGGAACCGCGCGCATGCGAACGCGAATCGTCAGAAGATTCCTTTGGAGCGTCTTCATTCTCTTCACCATTTCCCTGTTCGGCGTGGATCTTTACGTAACCCATCTCACTTCCAGCAACCAAATAGCGGACTTGCGCGCCACGCTTACCACCCAGGCACGCATGCTGGCGGCCGGGTTGCCCGCGGCGAGTCCGCACTTCGATACCTGGGCAACCACTGCGGCCGCGCAAACCGGCGCCCGGGTTATGGTTCTCGGTTCGGACGGCGCCGCGATCGCGGATTCCGATCCCGGCAGCGCGTCTACGGATGGTGAGGACGCACTTTCCATCGCGGTTCCAGCACCCGCCGCCGCTCTGCCCGCCTCCGAACTCCGGCTGGCCCGACCGCTCGATTTCGTCCACGCCCGCGCGGACGCGCTGCGGTTCCAGTTGCTTTCCATCTCCCTGCTCACTCTGCTGCTCGCCGCCGGTCTCGCCATTATTTTTGTGGAATCATTCTCACGCCAGATCTCCAGCCTGCGCGCCTACACCGAACGTCTCCTCGATCCACAGATTTCCGAGCAGCAGCTGCCCTCCGGCGACGATGACTTGGGAGCGCTGGCCCAATCCCTCCGCCGCACCGTCCCGCGCATCGGCGCCCTGCTCGAGAGCCTGAAGCTGGAAGGGGCGCGGCGTGAAGCCATCCTGGCCAGCATGGTGGAAGGCGTGCTCGCCGTGGACAAAGATCTGCGCGTGACATTTTGTAATTCTTCGTTCGCGCGAACGGTGGGCGCGCGCATGCCCGTGAATCCCGGCATGCAGCTTCTTGAATTAGTTCGCGATCCCGCGCTGATTGAGATCATGACCGATGTTCTCTCCACCGGCGAGCGCGTGGAACGCCGCCTTACCCTCGCCGCGGCCGATCAGCATTCTTTCGAAGTGCTGGCCGGTCCTCTGGCCGGGCCCTCCACGCGTGGAGCCTTGGCCATTCTCCACGATGTCACTGAGCTGGAGCGCCTGGAGCGCGTCCGCAAGGACTTCGTCGCCAACGTCTCGCACGAGCTGCGCACCCCGCTCGCCGCCATCCGCGGATATGCCGAAACTTTGCTCGACGGCGCCCTCGAGGACCAGGAACACAATCATCGTTTCGTCGAGATCATTCAGGCCCAAGCCACCCGGCTCACCAATATTGCCTCCGACCTGCTGACCATCTCGGAATTGGAATCCAATCACGCCGCGCCCGCGCCTAAGCCCGTCTCCATCCGCTCCGCCCTGGAATCCGCGCTGCGTACCGTGGAATCCGGCGCGCGAGTCCGCGGCGTACACCTGCTCTGCGAGGAACTGGACGACTTGCAGGTGCTGGGCAACGAGCTCCAGCTGGAACAGGTCTTCGTCAACCTGCTGGACAACGCGGTCAAATTCAACCGGCCCAACGGCGAAGTTCGGGTTGAGGCTCATGCCAAGGACGCCGCGGCCGAGATCGTCATCTCCGATACCGGCATCGGAATCCCTTCCGACCACCTGCCCCGAGTTTTCGAGCGCTTCTACCGCGCCGACAAAGCCCGCTCCCGCGAAATGGGCGGCACCGGCCTGGGCTTGTCTATCGTCAAGCATGTGATCGAGCAAATGGGCGGTACCGTAAGCGTTTCAAGCCACGTCGGACAAGGTTCGCGATTCACGCTCACCGTTCCCAGGTTCTTCGGTTCTTCAGTTCTTTAGTTCCGCAGTTTCAATAGCTTCTACTCCGCGAACTGATGAACCGAAGAACAGAAGAACCGATGAACCGTTCGTTTGTAACTCGATTTTAACCAGATTGTCATTTTTCGCTAACCCCACAAAGCTATCCTCAACACGCGGTAGCATCTAAAACCCGGGGAAGGAATAAGTGTGATAAAACTAAGACCCATTGTATTGTCCGCAGTCTCTGTCGTGCTGGCGTTGAGCGCCAGCGCGTTCGCCGAAACCATTAACGCGGCGGGAGCTACGTTTCCAGCGGTCATCTATCAAAAGTGGTTCCAGGAGTTTCATAAGCTCCATTCCGATGTCCAGATCAACTACCAGTCGCTGGGATCAGGGGCAGGGATACAGCAACTCACCCGCGGCACCGTGGATTTTGGAGCATCGGACATGCCAATGACGAATGAGCAGCTCTCAAAAATTACCAAGTACAAGGTGCTTCATTTTCCGACGGTGTTGGGGGGGCTGGTACCAACCTATAACATCCCGGGCGTAAGCGCTATACTCAATTTCACTCCCGAAACGCTGTCGGGCATCTACCTGGGAAAGATCACGAAATGGAACGACGCGGCTTTGAAGAAAGACAACCCCGGAGTGAACTTCCCCAACACAGAGATCCAGGTGGTTCATCGCGCGGACGGCAGCGGCACCACTTTTGTTTGGACCGATTATCTGTCCAAAATCAGCCCGGAATGGAAAACCAAGGTGGGCGCGGGAACGTCCGTCGCCTGGCCAACCGGCTTGGGTGGCAAAGGCAACGAAGGCGTTGCGGGGACAGTGAAGCAAACTGCCAACTCCATCGGCTATGTAGAGTTAATTTACGCGGCACAAAACAAGATGGCTTATGGAGCGGTAAGGAATTCCGCCGGTACGTTCGTGAGAGCAGACTACGATTCGGTTTCTGAAGCCGCCGCTGGAGCCGCCAAGGACATGCCCAGCGATTTTCGTGTGTCGATCACTAACGCGCCGGGCAAAAAGACCTATCCCATTTCCTCGTTCACCTGGCTGCTGATCCCCGCCAAATTCGACAATGCGACAAAGAAAAACGCCATGGTAGAGTTTCTGAAGTGGATGCTCACGGACGGCCAGAAATTTGCGGCTGGACTCGATTATGCGCCGCTGCCTAAGCCGGTGGTAGATAAGGAAGAAAAACAGATCGGTTTGATTCAGTAAGCGTCATTCATGGGAACAGCAGTTATCGCCGCTCCGCCTCAACCCGCGTCGCGGAGCTTCTTGAAGCGCCTGCAGGACGGCGACAAGGCCGCGCACCTGATCACGCTGATTTTCGCCGCCAGCGTGTTTTTGGTGACGGTCTTTCTGATCTATGAGCTATGGATTCACTCGTCCACTTCGCGCGCCAAGTTCGGTTTGGGCTTCCTGATTAGCAGCGCCTGGGACCCGGTCGCCGAGAAATTCGGAGCTCTGCCTTTTATCTACGGAACGCTGGTCACATCGCTCTTGGCCCTCTTGATTTCAGTGCCGTTGGCGGTCGGAGCCGCGATTTTCTTGTCGGAACTCGCTCCGCCCAGACTTTCCAACACCTGCACTTTCCTGGTGGAATTGCTGGCCGCCGTGCCTAGCGTGATCTATGGGCTGCTGGCCATCTTCACGCTAGTGCCGCTGCTAAGCAACTACGTCGAGCCGTTCTTGAAAAAAACCCTTGGATTCCTGCCCTTCTTCACCGGTGCCCCACTCGGCTACACGGTTCTGGCTGCCAGTTTGATTCTCGCTATCATGACCTTTCCGTTTATCATCTCCATCTCGCGAGAATCGCTGCTTGCCGTGCCCCGGGAACAACGCGAGGCCGCTCTCGCGCTGGGAGCCACTAAATGGGAATCCACCTGGCAGGTGGTTGTTCCCCACGCACGGCTCGGTATCGTCGGGTCCATTTTCCTGGCGCTGGCGCGAGCCTTGGGAGAAACCATGGCCGTCACCATGGTCATCGGCAACGATCCAGCCATCCATGCTTCCCTGCTCAAGCCCGGCTACACCATCGCCGCGGTTATCGCCAACGAATTCACCGAGGCCACCGGCGATCTTTACCAAGGCGCTCTAGTGGAATTAGGACTGGTATTGTTCTTGATCACCATCATTCTAAACGCCTCCGCCCAATTGCTGATCCTGGCTACCACCAAGAAAGGATCCAAGCAGGACTGATGGGCCGGACCAAACGTAGAAACTTAGTCAATAACGTAATGCTGGGCCTCACCGGTGTGTGCACCTTCATAACGGTGTCCGTCCTTTTCGTGATTCTTGGCTTTCTGGTTTGGAATGGCTTCCGCTCCTTGGATTGGAACTTCTTCACCAAGCTGCCGCTTTCCGCGGGCGAAACCGGCGGAGGATTGGCCAACGCCATCGTAGGCAGCGCCATTACCATATTGATCGCGGTGGTCATCGGCGTCCCGGTCGGATTTCTGGGGGGCGTTTACCTGGCCGAATTCGGCGGCAAAACCTTTCCCATGTTCGTCCGCTACACCGCCGACCTGTTGAACGGCGTCCCATCCATTGTCATCGGCATTTTCGCCTGGACCGTGATTGTGGTTCCCATGCATACCTTCTCCGCCTGGGCCGGGGGTTTCGCCCTTAGCCTGATGATGATTCCCATTGGGCTGCGCAGCACCGAACATTTCCTACGCTCTGTTCCCAATTCGCTGCGCGAAGCTTCGCTCGCCTTGGGCGCCACCAAAACCAGGACCATTCTCACCGTCGTGGTTCCCGCCGCTCGCCAGGGAATCCTGACCGGATTGATTCTGGGCGTAGCTCGCATCGCCGGAGAAACCGCGCCGCTCCTGTTTACCTGTCTCAACAACCAGTTCTGGTCGGAGAAACTAACGGAACCCACGGCCACGCTTCCAGTCATGATTTACAAGCTGGCTACCTCCGCCTACGACGATTGGCACCGCCAGGCTTGGGCCGCCGGTTTGGTGCTGTTAGGATTCGTGCTAATCACAAACATAGCCGCCCGCTGGGTGCTATCGCGGGGAGCCTCAGTCCAAAGGGGGTAAGCTTGTTCTTATGGGCGCCGTACAAGGATCACCGAAAATGAGCGAGATGATGGTTCCTCCACTACCGCCCGCAAGTTCCGAAGAGGCGCTGTCCAAGGCCAAGCTGAAGGCCGAGAACCTGGATTTCTTTTATGGAACCTTTCAGGCGCTTCATCAGATCAACCTGGAGGTTCCCGAGAAACATATCACCGCTCTGATCGGCCCCTCCGGCTGCGGCAAATCCACGTTTCTCCGGACCCTCAACCGCATCAACGAAACCATTAAGAACGCCCGCTACGAAGGTCAGGTGCTGCTGGACGGCCAAAATGTTCTGGAGCTGGATGTCACCAATCTCAGGCGCCGCGTGGGCATGGTGTTCCAGCGGCCCAATCCGTTCCCCAAGTCCATCTTCGACAACGTGGCTTACGGCCTGCGCGTAAATGGACTCAAGGGCAAACAATCGCTGAGCGAGCAGGTGGAGCATAGCCTCAAGCGCGCCGCGCTATGGGACGAAGTCAAGGACAAGCTCAACCAATCCGCGTACAGCTTATCGGGAGGCCAGCAGCAGCGCCTGTGCATCGCCAGAGCCTTGGCCGTGGATCCGGAAGTGCTGTTATTGGACGAACCCTGCTCGGCTCTCGACCCCATCGCCACATCGAAAATAGAAGATCTGCTGTTTACGTTGAAGGATCAATGTACCCAGGTCATCGTGACGCATAACATGCAGCAGGCCGCCCGCGTGGCCGAGTTTACGGGCTTCTTCCTGCTGGGTAAATTGATCGAGTTCGACAAGACGGAAATAATTTTCAAAAGACCCGAACGCAAGGAAACTGAGGATTACATTACCGGCCGTTTCGGATGACTCTCAGCTACGAAAAGGAGCAGTCTTTGGTCCACTTCAGAGAAGAACTTGACGAATTGCAGCGTCGCCTGCTCGAGATGGCTGGCTTGGTTGAGTCGGCTATTCATCAAAGCGTCTCCGCCCTGGTGGAGCGCGACGATCAACTCGCCAAGGAAGTATTGTGGAAGGAAGCGCAGATCAATCAGAAGGATATTGAGATTGACGAGTTTGCCACCCGCTTGCTGGCCCTCTACCAACCCATGGCCCGCGATATGCGCTTCCTCACCGCGGCCATCAAAATAAATGGCGATCTGGAACGCATGGGCGATCTCGCGGTCAACATCACCGAGCGTGCCCTGTCGTTGATGAAAGAGCCTCCGGTAAAGCCGCTGATCGACATTCCGCGAATGGCTGATCTGGCCGAGGCCATGGTTCGCAAGAGTCTGGATGCGCTGGTGAAACGCGACGAGCAGTTGGCCCGCAGCGTGCTGCTCTCCGATGACGAAGTGGATCATCTGCGCGATGCCGTCTACAAAGAGCTGGTGGCGTTTATGCAGGAAGAAAGCACCACCATCCCGCGCGCCGTCGACCTGATGTTCATCGCCCACAATCTGGAGCGCATCGCCGATCACGCCACCAATATCGCCGAAGATGTCCTGTTCCTGATGAAAGGCATCGACGTCCGCCACCACGCTGAAGTCCGCGAGCAAGCCGCCCAATTGAAGCAGTAAACGCATCTTGGAGCTGAGAACGGGGACACCATGGGCAAGCGTCCGAGCTGGCTCCGGCCAACCGAAACTCTAATGGTGTCCCCGTTCTTTCCCGCGGATCTGGGAATATGGATAGCTTGGAACCCGTCTCTCACTACTACTACTCCCATCGCCTCAAGCTCCATTTTTGGGACTGGGGCCAGGACGGAAAACCTCCGCTGGTGCTGGTGCACGGCGGCTTGGATCACGCCCGCAACTGGGATTGGGTGGCGCGCCCGCTGCGCGAGCATTTCCACGTCTACGCCATGGATCTGCGCGGCCACGGCAACAGCGCCTGGGCGCCCGGCGCGCTCTACAGCATCGCCGAACATATCCTCGATCTCTCCGCTCTGGTGGATGTCATCGACGATTTTCCGGTTACCCTGGTCGGACACTCGCTCGGCGGCATCATCACACTGTTATACGCCGGCATTTATCCGGACCGGGTGAGGAAAGTCGTATCCATTGAGGGCCTGGGTCTCCCGGCCTCGCACCGCGTCCACAAACCCGCCCCGGAACGGATGCGGACCTGGATTGAAGGCGTGCGCCAAACTGAGCGCCGCGAGCCGCACAGTTATCCCAACCTCGATGCCGCCGTCGCGCGCATGAAAGAAGCCAATCCCCACTTGTCCGACGATGTGGCGCGCCACCTCACCCTTCATGGCACCAACTGGAATTCAGATGGATCGCTCATCTGGAAATTCGACAACTACGCCCGCGGCTTCCCGCCCTATGGCAACAGCGTCGAAGATCTGCGCGCCATCGTCGGCGAGATCACCTGCCCGGTGCTGCTGTTCTGGGGCATGGAAAGCTGGGCGCCGGATCCTGAAGCCGACGGCCGCGCATCGGTAATCAAAAACTACCGCCTGGTGCGCGTCCCTGGCGCCGGCCACTGGGTCCATCACGACCGCCTGGACGTTTTCCTCGACGAAACCACCCGCTTCGTCCAAGAAAATCCGGGGACATGACGGGCTAGCGTCCGCAACTGCTTCAAACTTAAAATGAGTGCAGTCGTGTCCCCGTGATTTTTATCCCCCAGCCTTGAAACAAAACCTGCCCGCTGTGCTTCAATATTCATAGGAGTGATCTATGCGAACTTTAGCTCTTCTGTTGTCACTCTCTCTCGCCGCTGCCGCCGCCGATTTCTCCGCCGGCCTGAACGCCTATGAGAAGAAGGACTACACCACAGCCGCCAAGGAATGGCGCGCCCTGGCCGAGAAAGGCGACGCACCTTCGCAGTTTAACCTCGGGCTGTTGTATGTCGACGGCCTTGGTGTCCCCCAGGATTATACGCAAGCCGCCACCTGGTTCGAACGATCCGCCCAACAGGACTACGAGAAAGCTCAGCTCAACCTGGGCGCCATGTACGGCAGCGGCCGGGGTGTCAAGCGCGATTACGTGCAAGCCTACAAATGGCTGAACGTCTGCGCCGCCAAAGGCGATCAGAAATGCGTGACGCAGCGCGACCTGGTGGGTCAGAAACTAAAGCCCAAGCAACTGGCCCTGGCCCAGCACCTGGCGTCTCAATTCACTCCCAAGCAGGAGCCGGGAAAATCGGACGCTGACAATCCCGACAAATAACGTGGCGTACGCACTCATGCGTGCCGCGTTCACACTCGTGTGAACGCCCGAAACCTTGAGGGCATTTCTCACTCCAGCCAGCGTGCCAGGTTTGAAGCGTTTGTGCCACTTCAATTCGAGGAAGCCTGCGCTCGATACGCGTCCTTCACGGCAGCGTCGAACCAGGTTATCCAAAATCCCCGCAGGCGGCGGCTTCTTGATTTTCGGCATCGCGCAGAATTGGTGGCTAGGATTGCGAATATTAGAACCAAGCGTAGCTTCCCTGCCCTGCCGCGAAAACGGCGCGCGCACGTCGAAGAAGATTGTTAAAACTTGCACCCCTCTCCTCTTTCCCGTAGGCTGGAAAGCATGGGATTGCTCACCCCGGATGAAATCGTTCGTTTGACACCCCCGGAACGTTTGGCGCTTATCGCGCAGCTTTGGGATAGCCTCGAAAACGAGCAGCTTCCCTTAACCAGTGCGCAGGAAGCCGAGCTTGAGCACCGCCTCACGTCACTCGACGAAGATAGGCGCAATGGCGTAACGTGGGCCTCGCTGAAAGCTGAGCTTGAGCATCGTTGCCCGTAGTGTATTCGGTTATTTTCACTCAAGCCGCGCGGGCGGAATTGATCGCCGCGCAGGACTGGTATGAGGGCGAAGCCACCGGGCTAGGCCGGCGTTTCCGGCAAGCGGTTGACGTGCTGGCTAAACGGATGAGCGAAAATCCCCGGCAATTTCCGGCCGTCCTTAAAAATGTTCGCCGCGCCTTCTTGCGCCGCTTCCCGTACTCCCTGTTTTTTGTCGTCGAAGATGACGCCTTGATCGTGATTGCCTGTTTTCACGCCAGCCGCGACCCGTCGCACTGGCAAAAGCGGACCTAACGCGCTGAGGTGTGAGTGACACTCTTAACCACACAGTAAACGCCGAGCGCAAAGAAGATAACGCTCAACGGCCACAGCCAGACGCGAAAAATGAGCATGGCGACGGAAAGAAAGAACGTAGCTCCCGTTGCCTCAAGATATTCATCGCGCCGGCCTACGCCATTTAACTCCACATTTCTTAGTCCCGTTCCGTGGCAACTGGGACAGACCCCGCTCCCGTGGCAGCGCAGGCAAGCCGGCTCCGGGGAATTAAGGTGCAAATTTGTTCCTGTGCCATAGCACTCCCGGCATTCAGGCCAACCCCCGCAATCCGGGCACACGTTCCTCGTTCTTCCCTCGCCTGGCATCTCTTCCACTGGTACATTACCAATAATCCGCCGCGGCTGCTATCATGCCTAGCATGATCGCCCCCGACCTTTCACGCCGCACTTTTCTCGCGCTCACCGCCGCAGCGCCGCTGGCCTCCGCCGCGCCGCATTTCAAACAGATGCCCATCGGCCTCGAACTCTACTCCGTTCGCGACGATCTTCAGAAAGATCTCACCGGTACCGTTCGCGCCGTCGCCAAAATGGGATATCAGTGCGTGGAATTCTACGCGCCCTATATGCACTGGACCCCGCAGCAGGCTAAAGACATGCGCGCGCTTATGAACGATCTCGGCATTCGCTGCTACTCCACGCACAACGGCCCCAACTCTTTCGTTGGCGATGGTCTCGCCAAAGCCACGGAGCTCAATCAGATCATCGGAAGCAGGTACATCGTAATGGCCAGCGCGGGTCGCGTGACCGGCCTCGACGGATGGAAGGCGGTGGCCGACACCCTCAGCCAGGCTGCCGAGAAACTCAAGCCGCAAGGAATTGGCACGGGGTACCACAACCATCAGGCGGAATTCACGCCACTCGATGGGAAACGCCCCATGGAAGTGCTGGCCGCGAACACCGGCAAGGACGTCATGCTGCAACTCGATGTGGGCCACTGCATCGAAACCGGCGCCGATCCGGTTGCCTGGATCAAGCAAAATCCCGGCCGCATCCAGTCCCTCCATCTGAAAGACTGGTCGCGCGACCCCGCCGTCGGCTTCAAAGCTTTAATGGGCGAAGGCATCGTCCCCTGGAAGCAAGTCTTCGAAGCAGCCGAAAAAACCGGCGGCGCTGAATTCTACTTAATTGAGCAGGAAGGCAGCCGCTATTCGGAGATGGAAACCGCCGAAAAATGCCTGGCCGAGTACAAAAAGCTGCACGCCTGATCTAGCTTGCTTTCACGCCAATCGCGCATATCCAGCCCCGCTCCGGCTCTTCGAACGTCTGAACGTCTTTATATCCTGCCGTCGAAAATAATTCCTGCTGCTCCCGCACGCTCAAGCACGCGCTTCTCAACAACTTCATCACCGGCTGCTGCAGCTTGTCATGCTTGCCGTTCCTGTAACTTTCCGCAATGACGATCAGCCTTCCCCCCGGCTTAAGCACACGCAGGATCTCGCGCATATCCGCGGCCAGATCCGGCCAGTAATACTGGGTTTCCACCGCCGTAACCAGATCGAACATGCCGTCGGCAAACGGCAGCCGGGACACCGCTGCATGTTTTATTTCTACACGGCCCGCCTGGACGAACCGCGCGTTCTTCGAGCGCGATGCGGCTACGCTACCTGCAGCATAGTCCACGCCGGAAATCATGCCTTCGGTAACCATGGCCGCCAGCTTCTGAATGGTCCGGCCTCCGCCGCAGCCCACATCCAGAATGGTGAAGCCCTTCCCGATCGTGACGTGCTTCAGCCCCCAGTCGGTTAAGCCCGAGTGCGACGCGTTCATTATCCATAAAATGAACCCGCCGGTCCATCTGTCTGGTTTTCGGACTTGATTCACCAGGTAGGGCATCACTACGAGCAACACAATACTGCAGAGTACCAGCTTCATTCCGTAAGCGATTAACGGCGCGCGCGACGCCCAAACAAACTCAAGCTCGCGAGGAACGCAACAAACGCCCCAATCGTCAACCACACCGCGAATCGGAATTCTCCAGCGCTCGAAAATGTGTAGCTCGACAAAAAATACCCGCGCAGCATCAGGAACAACGCCACCAGGGCCCACAGCGGAAACAGCCAGCGGATGAACCCGGTCACCGCGAACGCCACACAAACGATTCCCAGCAGGCCGAACATGAGAGTTGCGCTGGTCAGCGTCTCGCCCTTCCACGGCAACATCCCGAGCGTCAGGCTATGCCCGCTGGATAATGCCACCGTCGCCATTCCAGCCAGCAACAGCCCCAGCACCAAATGAAAAAGATACGCGTAAACCCGCAGCAGCCACCAGAGAGCTTTTGTCACGAGTTGCCATTGTACCAACTCGCGTCGCCGCGCTCCTACTCCGCACCGACCGCCCCCAACCAGAAACCAGAAACCAGAAACGGTTTTCGGTTAGGCTGTTATCCTGAAGTGTTATGGGCTTCCATCTGGGCGTCGACTACCAGCCGCGCGGCGATCAGGCCGCCGCCATCGATCAACTTTTCCGCGGCGTGCTGGATGGCGAACAACACCAGGTCCTGCTTGGAGTAACCGGCTCCGGCAAAACCTACACCATGGCCCAGATCATCGAAAAAACCGGACGCCCGGCGCTGGTGCTGGCCCACAACAAAACCCTCGCCGCGCAGCTCTATCACGAATTCAAAACGTTTTTTCCGTCCAACGCCGTCGAATATTTTGTCAGCTATTACGATTACTATCAGCCCGAAGCTTACCTTCCCTCCGGCGACATCTACATCGAGAAGGAAGCCACCATCAACGACGAACTCGATAAGCTGCGCCTTTCCGCCACGCGCTCCCTATTCGAGCGCCGCGATTGCGTCATCGTCGCCAGTGTTAGTTGCATTTATGGCCTCGGTTCGCCCGAAGCGTACTATGGCATGCTGCTGATGCTCGAAAAGGGCCAGAAAATCTCGCGCCAGCAAATCACCTCCCGCCTGGTGGACATTCTCTACGAGCGGAACGACGCGAACTTCGTGCGCGGGACTTTTCGAGTGCGCGGCGACGTCATCGAAATCTTCCCTACCTATGAAGACAACGCCTACCGTATCGAACTGTGGGGCGACGAGATTGAGAGCCTCAGCCAGATCGACCCTTTGCTCGGCCAGGTCCGGCAAACTTACCTGCGCCTTCCCATTTATCCGAAAACCCACTATGTAATGACGCCGGAAACCCGCGAGCAGGCCTTAAAGAGCATTGAACTCGAACTGGAGTGGTGGCAAAAGGAGCTGGAAAAGGGCGGCAAGCTGGTGGAGGCCCAGCGGCTCTACCAGCGCACCATGTTCGATCTGGAAATGATCCGCCAGATCGGCTACTGCCACGGCATCGAGAACTATTCGCGCCATTTTTCGGGACGCCTTCCCGGCGAAGCACCGCCCACCCTGCTCGATTACCTGCCCAACGATAATCTGATCTTCATCGACGAAAGCCACCAGACCGTCCCGCAGTTGTCGGGCATGTTCCATGGCGACCGCTCCCGCAAGAATGTCCTGGTCAATTACGGCTTCCGCCTTCCCAGCGCCCTGGACAACCGCCCGCTCACCTTCGAAGAATTCGAGAATCGCGTCAATCAGGTGGTCTACGTCTCCGCCACCCCCGGCCCCTACGAGCTGACTAAATCCGCCGGCGTGGTGGTGGAACAGATCATTCGCCCCACCGGTCTGGTGGACCCGCAAGTGGAAGTGCGTCCCATAAAGGGCCAGGTGGATGACCTGCTGAATGAGATCCGCAAACGCGCCGAACAAAATCAGCGGGTGCTAGTCACCACCTTGACCAAGCGCATGGCCGAGGATTTGTCCGAATACTACACCGAAGTCGGCGTGAAATGCGCTTATCTGCATTCGGAAATCGCCGCCCTCGATCGCATGAAGATCCTGCGCGACCTTCGCCGCGGCGAGTTCGACGTTCTGATCGGCGTGAATCTTCTGCGCGAAGGATTAGACTTACCCGAAGTATCCCTTGTCGCCATTCTGGATGCCGACAAAGAAGGCTTTCTGCGTTCCACAGGTTCGCTCATTCAAACCATGGGCCGCGCGGCGCGCCACCTGGAAGGCCGGGCCGTTCTCTACGCCGACGTCTTCACCGATAGCATGCGCCGCGCCATTGACGAAACCAACCGCCGCCGCGCCGTCCAGGAACAGTACAACCTGGACAACCATATCACCCCGCAATCCATCATCAAACCCATCGACATGAGCCTGGTGCGAATCGCCGAAGGCGACTACGTCACCGTTCCGGTGGAACCGGAAGATCCCGTCGAGGAGATGACTCCCGCCCAGCGCGACAAATTTATCGCCGAGCTGGAAGAGAGCATGCGCGCAGCCGCGAAGAAATTCGAGTTCGAAAAAGCCGCCCAGCTTCGCGACCGCATCAAGAATTTGAAGTCCTTCACAGTCTATGAAGAAAGCCAAGTCGGCAGCCCTGATCGGGGCGGGTAAGCTTACCGACTCGCCTCTGTCAAGGTTCTATTGGCTTTCCGACCGGTTGGGGCCGGTGAAGTCATCGTCATTCCGGCTGGCTAGCCGGATTGCCAACCAGCTACGCGCCGGGCATCCGGTCAAGGACTTCGAAGAGTTTCATTCCTCGGAGCTGATATTGGTGTGCGTACCCGATCCGATGTTGCCTCAAGTTCTCGCCGAGCTGGCGGCGGCGCCCATCGATTTCAACGGCAAGGCCGTCGTACTGAGCAGCTTCTGGCTGGACAGCAGCGAGTTGCGCGAATTCTCCGCCCGGGGAGCGGCCGTTGCATCCATCTGTCCCATTCCGGGCTTCGACCACCTCCGCTACCTGGTGGAGGGAGACCGGCCGGCCGTGCTCTCCTCCCGCCGGCTGGTGGAACATCGCGACCGTCGCGCCGTAGCCATCGAACGTTCCCTCAAACCTTTTTTTCTGGCCGCCCTCACCTGGACTGGAAGCGTGTTGCTCTCCGTCCTGGCCGCGGCCGGCGAATCGTTGCGCATCGCCGGGATGACTCCGGCCGTCTCCGCCAGCATTTTGGAAAAACAGGTGGGCCGCACCCTCCGCTCATTCGTAAGAGCCGGCCGCGCTTCGTTGCCGGACCCTCGCGAATTGTCCAAACAAGTGTGCGCCCTCGCCGCAGCCGATCCGGACCTGGCACGGTATATGGAGCAAAGCGCCTGCCTGGCGGAAAAAATGGTGAAAACCCGGTAGCCAGTACTCACGTGGCGCAGGCGCTTTCGCCAGCGAACCGATTTTTTCAAAGCTTCTCACGGTCTTTCCGAGCCGCGAGCGTAGCGACCGGCCGGGTCGATGCCCGAATTTTGGCAAGTACCCTCTTTTCACTCCCCCATCGCCCGTAGCAGCCAATCCGAACGTACCACTACAGTGATAAAATCGGTGCCCCTGAACACCGCAGTCTCGCGAGAAATCGGATTATCCGGCACCAGCTTTATTAATCCCAGGACGTAGGGTTTCTGCACTGGCTCAAAGTTGGTAATCACCACCCACTCGGAATGCCGCAGCGCGTCCGGAAGGGCGGCTCTTTCGGGGATGTTCCTCGCGTCCAAATTGGAATACCAGTGGATCTGCGGAAAATTCGCGCCTAACACCACCGCGCCCGGACTGGCATTGTCGCGCAGGAAGGTCATCGCATTCAGAAACACCGGGTATCCCATAGTGGCGTGTTCGAACGCGGCGCGAGTCACGCTGAGATTCATGAAGAAACATCCGGCCAGCGCCGCGCCCAGAACCGTGCTTCGCGCGAGTGGCCGCAGCTTGCCTGTCGCCTTTACCAGGAAAACCGCGGCGATCATCGCCACGAATGGCAGCGCCGAGCTTACCATGCGGTCTTCTTTATACCGGTAGCAACTGAACCACGCCACAATCAGCGCGGCCACCAGAGCATTGTGCATGGATAAACGATCTCGTTTCCAGAATGCCCAAATCACGCCCGCGGCGAATAGCGCCGCAATCTCAATGGACGCGAGCGCCGGCATCCGCCGCAGATAAAAATTCCAGGGCATGGAAACGCCCGGCAGATAGTCTTGCAATTGGTGCGACGCCTGTCTAAGCCCAGCCAGCGGGTTTCCAAACGCCACGTATTCGCGGATGAACCACGGCGCCAACAAAGCCAACGCGGCCAACGGGCTTAGAAAAAAGGCGCGGCTCCCGAGCCTGCCGCGCGCATCCGGGCCGCCACGCCACAGGGCCATGGCCACGAACAAAACGATCACGGGAAGAAACAGCGAGGCGGTATATCGGGTGAGAAACGCGAGCGCCCAGCACACCCAGCTCCATAGGAAGAAACGCTGATCGAAATAAATGCCGAAGTAAAAAAACCAAACCGCCGCAGCGAAGAAAGCCAGGAACGGAATCTCGGATAGAAAATGTGGAACAAAAACCCAGAAGAGCGGCGATATGCCCAGCAACGCCGCCGCCACAAAGCCGGTAGTCCGATCGTAAGCCGCCGCGCCAAAACCGTAAACGCATAATAAAGCCAGCAGCGCGAAGCCGCACGCCGTTCCCCGCAGCACGGAATCAGCCGATTGCTCTCCCAACAGAAACATGCTGAGAGCGCCGGCCAGCGGCAATACCGGAGGCCGCAACTTGTTCGCTACGCCCGAAATCGCAAAGCCCCGGCCGTCGAGAACGGAGCGCCCAATGGAGGCATACTCCGCCTCGTCCCACAGGAACATCCCGTAGGCGCTCAAGCTGAAGCTGTACAGTATTCCAAATGCCGCCAACAGCACGGCCACCGGCCAATGGGTGCGAATCACGAGCAGAAATCTTACCATAGTCGCTTACGTTCGCGGCTTCCGAAAGAGTGCTCTAGCGAACCGCGGCCGTGAGGGAGTTTCCATGGGCCTGCGGCCCACCAAAGGTCATGAAGACGCTGTGTGAAAAATCGGTTGGCAGGCGGAAGCGCCTGCCCCACGTTGGCGCGTGGTGGGGCAGGCGCTTCCGCCTGCCAACCCGCGTCTCCAACGGAGTCGGTGCTTTTGGGGTTCCGGAGGCACCGGGTGAGTGCCAAGCGGGCTCAGCCCGGCCAGCACCGGGTAATAAGTGCTCCCTTCTATCCGATAAGCAATTAGATGAGCGACGGCGCATCTTCGGTTCGGCAGCGAAAACTCGCTTATGCCGCGCTTTGTATCGTTTTATTGGCTTCGTCCGTCCCCCTGGGGCGCCTCCCGGCCACTGCGGACCCTTGGATACGCACCGTGCTCGAAACCGTCTCCACGGTGCTCGCATGCACCGTGGGCGCCGTTTCGCTGGTGCGATATTTTGCCAGAAATTCTCTCTCTTATCTGCTCCTCGGAACCGGCTTTCTGGGCGCGGGAATCTTGAATGGATTTCACGCCGTGATTACTTCTCCGTTCTGTACTCAGTGCACTCCCGCGGCGCTTCCAGACCTGATCCCTTGGAGCGGCGTTGTTTCGGGAACATTCCTGGCGCTGGTATTGTGCGGCAGACTATTCGCTCCTCACCCGGAGCGCTCCGTTACCGAACCTCCGCGAATCAGCGAACGAACCGTCTGCCTGTTAGCGGGCGCTGGGATCCTGGCCAGTTGCGTGGGTTGGCTGTTTATCCCGCTGCCGGCCGCTTTTCCGCTCTCCCCGATTCACCAGCCTGCCGCGCTCGCCGGCGGATTTGTCTTTGCCATCGCCGCGCTTGGTTATTTCCTGAAGGGAGCCTGGAAAACCAGCCGGTTCGAGCACTGCCTGATGCTGTTTCTCATCACTGCGGCCATTGAGCATTCGGTCTACATGCCTTTCTCGGGCCCGCTCTTCGATGCGCAAAGCTGGGCCGCCCACACCCTGGCCATTCTCTCGTATCTCTTCGTCCTGGTTGGGCTGTTGAGCAGCACCTTGTCCATCTTCCGCGGCACGGCGGAGTCACTGGCCGATCAGAAGCGCCTGAATGAATCGCTGGCCGTGGAGGTCGCCCACCGGCAGCGTGCCGAACAGCAGCTGCTACAGGCGCGACGGGAGCTGGAATCCCGCGTCACTCGCAGCAGCGAGGAGCTGGCCGAGCAGGACCAGTTGGCGTTACTGTCATCGCAGATCGCCATGGTATTAACTCAGATGGTGTTAACGCAGCACGAGACCGTTCCTGAAACCTTGCAGCGTTCCGCCGAAATCATTGTCCGGTCTCTGAATGCCGCCTTCGTGCGCATCTGGATCTTGAACAAAGAGGAAAATATCCTGGAGCTTCATGCCAGCGCGGGCATCTATACGCACTTGAACGGACCTCACGCACGCGTTCCGGTGGGCCAGTTCAAAATCGGCCGCATCGCCCAGGAAGGGAAACCCCATTTAACGAACTCCGTCCTCGAAGACTCCTGGGTGGGCGACCCGGATTGGGCCCGGCGCGAAGGCATGGTCGCCTTTGCCGGGTATCCTTTGCTGGTGGAGGACCGCGTGGAAGGCGTCATCGCTGCTTTTTCCCGTCATCCTCTTCGAGAAATCGCCATTCAGGCGCTCGGCTCCATTGCCGGCAGCCTGGCTCTCTTCATCGGACGAAAACGAGCGGAAGCAGCTCTTTTGGACAGTGAAGAACGGGTGCGCCTGCTGCTCGATTCCACCGCTGAAGCAATTTGCGGCGTCGATTTGGAAGGCAACTTCACGTTCGGCAATCGCGCCTGTCTCGCCTTGCTGGGCTATACCAAACCGGAAGAACTGCTCGGCCGGAATATGCATCAAACCACGCACCACACCCGTACCGACGGCCGCCCTTACCCGGCCGCGGAATGCCGCATGTGGATCGCACTGGCCAGCGGCGAGGGCAGCCACGCCGACGACGAGGTTCTGTGGCGGGCCGATGGGACCAGCTTCCCCGCCGAGTATTGGTCTCATCCCGTGCTCAAAGCAGGAAAGAGGGTCGGCGCCGTGGTGACTTTCCTGGACATCAGCGCGCGCAAGCAAGCCGAGGAGGAGCAGCGGAAACTCGCCTCCCTGGTTGAGAATTCCGACGACTTCATTTGTCTAGCTTCGCCCGAGGGCCAGGTGCTCTATGTCAATGGCGGAGGCGCCAGGCTAATCGGGCTCGACAGCCCCCAGCAGGCTTTCGGCCATCACATCTCCGAACTCCATCCTGAATTGGCCTGGGCCAAGCTCGAGACCGGATTACCCACGCTGGCTGAAACCGGCCGCCAACAGGAAGAAACCCAGTTGCGGAACTGGCGGACCGGCGCTCTGATCGACGTCCTGCTCAGCGCCCTGGTGCTGCGAAAGCCGGAGACCGGCGAAATTCTTTGCCTGGCCGCCATCATGCGCGATATCACCGGGCGCAAGCGGGCGGAGCAAGCCCTGCTTACTTCCGAAGAGCGTTTCCGTGTCGCCGCCGAAAATGCCGGCGACATGACCATAGAGTGGGACCTCTCGAGCGGACACGTGGAAATCTTTGGGATGTTCGAGGACCGCTTCGGCGATCGGCCCACCCCGCGCAGTTTCGAGGCCTGGAAAGCCATGGTTCATCCCGACGATCTGCCCGGCGTCCTCGAAGGGATCAGCCAGCATATCGAAACCGGCGAACGCTATGTTGTCGACTACCGGGTTCTCGGCGAGAACGGCCGGCTCTATTACTATTCGGTGCGCGGGCAGGCCATTCGAAATTCCGCCGGCGCACCCCATAAGTGGGTTGGATTGGTCAGCGACATCACCCAGGATCGGCAGGCCAAAGAAGCCATCGCCCAGCTTGCGGCCATCGTACAGTCGTCGGAAGACGCCATCATCAGCGCCAGTCTTGACGGAAACATCACCACCTGGAACGGAGGCGCCGAGAAGCTACTCGGCTACACCGCGGCCGAGGCGCTGGGCGCCTCTATTTCGATTCTGCTCCCGCGCGCTGCCCGTGTCGAGGACCTGCTGGGCCCCAGCGTTCGCGGCCAGGTGAGCCGCTTCGATCAAGCCGTCTTCCGGTCGAAGTCCAGGGTGGCGCTGCCCGTTTCGCTCACCGTTTCCCCCATCCGCAACGCCGCGGGCGAAGTTACCGGCGTGGCCGCCATCGCCCGCGATATCAGCGCGCGCATGCGGGCGGAAACAGAACTGGCGCACCAGGCCCGGCACGACCACCTGACCGGATTGCCCAACCGCCTGCTGCTGGCGGACCGGCTGGACGCCAGCATTTCCCGCGCCGCGCGCAGCGGCCTCAAAACCGCCGTCATCTACCTGGACCTGGACGGCTTCAAGCTGGTTAACGATACCTTGGGCCATGAAGCCGGCGACGGGCTGCTGAAACTGGTCACGGACCGGCTGCAAGCTTGCGTCCGCGAACCAGACACCCTGGCTCGCATGGGCGGCGATGAGTTCATGCTGGTGATCAACCAGATCCCCGACAACCAGTCTGCCCTGGCCGTGGCGGAAAGGCTCGCCGGCGCGCTACGCAAGCCCCTTTCCATCGCTGGTCACGATCTTTTCGTGGCCGCCACCATGGGTATCGCCGTCTATCCTCAAGACGGAACCGACGTGAACACCTTAAGGCGCAATGCCGATGCCGCCATGTACGAAGCCAAGCGCGCCGGCAAGGACCGCATTCTTTTCTTCACCCCCGACATGCGCGCAACGTTCCTGGAACGTTTCGAGCTGGAAGCCGACCTGCGTCACGCGCTTGACCAAGGCCAGCTCCGGCTGCACTATCAGCCCATTTTCGAAACGGCGGGAGGCCGCCAGACCGCGTTCGAGGCCTTGGCCCGCTGGAACCATCCCAGCCGCGGATATATCCCTCCCGGCAAATTCATTCCCGTGGCCGAGGAAACCGGATTGATCGCCAAACTGGGCGCCTGGGCCTTGAAACAAGCCTGCTTCGATTGCCGGAATTGGCAGCGCCACGGGCTCGCTTCCATTCGCGTAGCCGTGAATGTGTCGGCGCTCGAATTCGCCCGCGCCGGATTTGTGGAAGGCGTTCTCGCGCTGCTGGACTTAACCGGCCTGAGCGGTGACTTGCTGGAGCTGGAACTCACCGAGAGCACGCTCATGCGCGATCTGGATGAATCCGTCCTCAAAATGTCCGGACTCCACAAAAGGGGCGTGCGCATTTCCATTGACGACTTCGGCACCGGATATTCGTCGCTCGGCTACCTGGCCCGCCTGCCTATCGACACCCTCAAAATCGACCGCAGCTTTGTGGCCGAGCTGGGCGAAAACAGCACCGCGCTTTCGCTTATCGAGGGCATGATCTCGCTGGCCCACAGCATCGGCAAGCGGGTGATCGTCGAAGGAGTGGAAACCGAGTGGCAGCTCGCCACCCTGCGCGATCTCGGCTGCGACGAAGTGCAAGGTTTTCTGCTCGGCCGCCCGGCGGATCTCCCGGATTTCGCCGCGCCGCAAGAAAGCGCGGAGCTCCTGGAACCCGCATCCATTTAAAATACCGGCGAAGCGGTAACGTCGCAGGATTCTCGCTGTTTCCGGCGGGATATTTTTCGCAACCTGCATCTCGCCCGACGCTTTGTTGAGCGCTCCAACTTTTGGCCAACCCACCGGTCGCTTACGGAGTCGGTGCTTTTTCGTTACCTTTTCCGAAATCGAGAGTAGATAACCTAGGGACGAAGCGCCCCACACCCCATGACCAAATTCGAAACCATCTGGACCGATTTCCGCTACGCCGTTCGCAATCTTAGCCGCACCCCGGGCTTTATCATTGTCATGGTGCTCACCCTGGCGCTTTCCATCGGGGCCAACAGCGCCATCTTCAGCGTGATTGAAGGCGTCCTGCTGCGGCCGCTTCCCTACGCCCAGCCCGATCGCATCGTACGCATCTTCTTCGCCACCGACGCTTACCCCAAGTTCCCCTTGAATCCCTTCGACCTTCGCGATTTCCGCGCGCGCAATCGTACCTTTGACAGCCTGGCCGGAATCACCCGCTCCGACACCCAGCTCTCCGGCGCCGGCGAGCCGGTCATGCTGCATGCCTTCCGCGTAACATCTGGATATTTCCGCGTTCTGGGATTCTCGCCGGCGCGCGGCCGCGAGTTTACTACCGCCGACGAAGTTCCCGCCTCCGGACACCAGGCCATCCTGAGCGATCGCCTGTGGCGTGCGCGCTTCGCTTCCGACCCGGCTATCATCGGCCGCAGCATCACCCTGAACGCTCAACCGTACGCTGTCGTCGGCGTGATGCCGCCCAGCGTCCGTCACCCCGGGAACGATTATCACGCCATCGCCGACGGCGACACCGTGGACCTCTGGCTGCCCTTCGCCTTCGAAGGCAATCCCACAAGACGCGGCTCGCATTACATGGAAGGCATCGGCCGTCTCAAGCGCGGCGTTTCGCCGGAGCAAGCCAATGCCGATCTCAGCGCCGTCCTTCACCAACTGGCCGCCGAGCATGTCACCGGCAAGGACTGGCGAGTTTACCTGGTGCCTCTCTACCGTGAACTGGTGGGACGCACCGAGCGCATGCTCTTCGTGCTGCTCGCGGCCGTCGGGCTGCTGCTGCTCATCGCCTGTGTCAACGCCGCGAACCTGCTGCTGGCCCGCGCCAGCGCCCGCGTGCGCGAAATAGCCGTTCGCTCCGCGTTAGGCGCCGCCCGCGGCCGCATTGTCCGCCAGCTGCTCACCGAAAGCCTGGTCATCGCCTTCGCGGGAGCCGCGCTCGGAACCGTTCTCGCCGTCGGTGGAGTCCGCGCCCTGGTAGCCCTTCTGCCGGCGGGATTCCCTCGAGCCGCGGAAATTCACCTGGACCCCTGGGTATTTCTTTTCACCCTGGTAGTGGCCATGGTTACCGGCCTGCTCTTTGGACTGGTCCCCGCGCTCACCGCATCGCGCACCGATTTACAGCAGAGCTTGCGCGAAGGCGGCCGAAGTTCCACCGGCAGCTCCCGCCAATTGCGGCTGCGGAATTTCTTGGTGGTGGGCGAAACCGGCTTGGCCTGCGTGCTGCTGATCGCCGCGGGATTGATCCTGCACAGCTTCGTCAACCTGCTGAAATCGGATCCCGGTTTTCGCCCTCAGCAGGTGCTTACCGCGGGCATCTCCCTGCCTGATGAACACTACAAGACCGCGCAGCAGAGCCGGCATTTTTACTCCCAGCTGATCTCCAACCTGGAAGCTCTCCCCGGCGTGCAGTCCGCCGGCGTAGGAACCGACCTTCCGTTTACCGGCTACGATGACAACGCCGGCGGATTTTCGGTGGAAGGCCGCTCCGCCGAATACAACGACCAAACCACGGCACGCTATCACGTCGCCTCGCTCGATTATTTCCGCGCCATGGGAATTCCATTGCTCAACGGTCGCTTCTTCACCGGCCACGATAACAAAGACGCGCCCTTGGTGATCGTTGTAAACGAAACGATGGCCGCGCGTTATTGGCCCGGCGAAGACGCCGTCGGAAAAAGAATTTCCTTCAGCGACAAACCCACCGAAAAAGATTGGTTCCGAATTGTGGGCGTAGTAGGAGATATCAAGGATCAGCCGTCGAACACCGCCGCAAAAGCCGCCTTCTGGTGGCCGCTGGAGCAAATGCCCTTCGACAACACCGACATGTCCGTAGCAGTGCGCTTCAACTCCAATCCCGCGCTGATGGCCACCCAGTTGCGGCTCGCCGTCCGCCAGCTTGATCCGGGCCTGGCCATCGCCGACCTGCGCACGATGAACCAAATTACGGACGCCGCGGTCTCCACCCAGCGCTTCACGCTGTTCCTGATCGGCCTCTTCGCGGCATTGGCATTAGTGCTAGCGACCATCGGAATGTACGGCGTGATTTCCTATTCGGTGAGCCAGCGCATGCCCGAGTTCGGGATGCGAATCGCCCTGGGCGCACGACCCTGGGACCTGCTGCGCCTGGTTGTCGGGCAGGGCCTGACGCTGTCAGTTTTGGGAGCCGCTATCGGCCTGCTCTGCGCCGCCGCCTTCGCCCGCCTGCTAAGCAGCCTGCTCTACGGAGTAAGCGCACTCGACCCGATTACGTTTGCGGCCGTTGCGATTCTAGCTCTAGCCACCACCACCCTAGCCTGCTACTTCCCGGCCACCCGCGCCACCAAAGCGGACCCCATGACCTCCCTCCGCTCCGAATAAATCCGGTGACAGGATACTCATTCCCCGATTTCCATCCCCGGAGGGAGTCCCTGAAGCTATGGCCATTTCTGCGCGCCGTGCAGAATTCTAAGAACTTCAGCCACTCCCTCGCGAATGCGAAAGACCACCAAATAGGGTAGTCCGGGCAGCACCAACTCGCGCGTGCCCGCCTTACGTCCAGGACGCGCCCGGCGTGGGAACCGATCCAGCGAGCTTACAGCTTTGAACACAGCCAGCCCCAGACGTCGCGCCGACTCTGCGCTGTCGTGTTCCTTAATGTAGTCGCAAATGTTAGTGATGTCTCGAGCGGCTGGCTGAGTCCAGCGGACACGACTCAACCCGGATAGCGGCTGTCAATCAGTTTCCCGATTTCATCGTGCTCGACAAACTCGCCTCGATCCGCGGCCGACAAGCCTTCTTCCACCTGGCGAGCAAACCACTCGTCGTAATTGAGCAAACGCTCCACCGCCTCCTGAATCAGCGACTCGGCATTGCGTCCCTGCTCAGAGGCGGCGCGGTCGAGTTTCGCCTGGATCTCCGGCGAAAAATGCACGTTCATATGTCTAGTGTGGAAGCCCGCGCGGCTTATGTCAATACGCGTTAGGGTCGCTGGCAAAAGGACTTTTCGAACGGGAACAAATTCGCACGAACGGAAATTCTAGACCCAACAGCTATACTAACTAAAAAGAAGGAGATATTCCCTGCAGTTCATTGAGGGCGGTCCCCACATTCCGGACGAATTGATAGAGCAATTAGAAGACGGAAACGTATCTCTGTTTGCTGGGGCAGGAGTGTCGAAGAATATTGGCCTGCCCCTCTTCCGGGAGCTCGTCGAACAGGTCTACGACACTCTCGCGCAGCGGATGCGACCGGAGGAAACAGAGGAATTCGAGAGCCACAACTATGATCGCGTGCTGGGCCTCTTAGAAACGAGAATCGGAGGTGGTTTGGGGGTGCGCGAAGCGGTTCAGACGATGTTGACAATCTCGCATGATCAAGAACTACCGCTTCACAAGGCGATCCTCCGGCTATCAAGGACCAGCGACGGCGCACACCGACTCGTCACGACCAATTTTGACCGTGGATTCCTTATGGCTGGCTCGTCTGTCACATTCGAAACCGCGCCCGCATTGCCAGTTCCCAGGAAAAGCAGATGGCTGCGACCCGTGCATATGCATGGGTTAATCGGTGCCGAGGGCCGAACACTTAATGATTTGGTCTTAACCAGCGCGGATTTCGGTGACGCGTATATTACGTCAGGCTGGGCGAGCCGTTTCGTCTCGGAGCTATTCGCTCGGTTTGCAGTGATTTTCATCGGGTACAGTGTGAGTGACCCGGTAATGAGATATCTCGTCGATGCACTTGCCGTTGGTAGATCCCGTGGAGAGCACTCACACGATGTGTATGCTCTCGTCGCCGCGAAAGCGGGCGAAGATTGGGAAGCGAAGGGCATCAAGGCAATAGTCTATAAGAGCGATGCAACACATTCCCAACTGGAAAAAACGCTAACAGAGTGGGCCACAATCCACAGAAGCGGTCAATCCGGGCGAGTGTCGGTCGTCGCGCAACTCGCTGAGAACCCACCTCCAGCGCCGAAGAGGATTATCGAACTTCTAAGATGATCTGGGCGCTTTCCGACAAATCTGGACAAGCCGCGCATAAGTTCCTTAGCTTGGCACCACCGATTGAGTGGCTCGGCCTGCTTGAGAAAAGCGGCCTGATGAAATTGCCCAGTCCGGTGGATACAGGCCAGGATTGGTCAGGGTTTCGCCTTCAACCGGTGCATCCCATCTCAGGTACCTTGCACGAATGGCTCCTTGGCCATTTGGACAAACAGGAGCTTATTGAGCGGGCCATAGAACGGAACACAATACTCGAACTGTCGTTCCGCTGGGAGCTTCACCGGAAGTTGTATTATCTCAAACAGCCGATTCCGAAGCCGTATCGACGGTTTTGGGAGCTTCTCGCAAGCCCCTCGGTCATGAGCGCGGCGTTTGATTTCAGCACCAAGACATATGAACTCATCAACCGCCTAAATGCGGGCGAAACAGACCCACTCCTTATTCTTGAAGCAACAGACCAACTGCGACCGATAGCGGCGCTTTCGAAACCAATTCTCCGGATGCTGTTGCAAGAACAATCAAACTCTGTGCCACTAGAAGTCGGCGATCTGGTGGACTTCGATCTTCGGTTGGTTGCGAGTGATCATACCCATGACTTAATAACCAGCCTGAAAACACTACTAACGCAAAACCCTCCTCTGCTAGCCCCGGGCCGGACACGCCACCAGCGCCGCGATTGCTGGGGCATCGGAGCGGTCGATTATGAGCCAGACGGGGCACAGGTCGGTGCAGATGGTCCGAAGGTATATTCGGGATGGGAGTCTGTTCAGGGAGAATAGCGCGGGGAAGCTGGGGTTGTAGTTTCGGAACGCCATGCCTCATGTTGAATCTCCACGACTGGGCTGGATGCAGCAGGTCAGAAGGATTTCAAGACCTTGTAAGTATTGTCGAGCCAGGGACTTCCGCACCTACCTCCATTTTCAGCGCGCGGTGACACTCTTCCGTGCAACGAATGCTACTGAAAGTAGCGCCGCCGACATAAAGATCACCGAAGTTGGCTCCGGTACTGAAGAAATGGAAGTACCGCTAATTGCTGTTCCTACAATCTGATTTTCGTCGTTAATTCCATAAGCCCAGGATTCAGGAAATTCCGGGGAGAAAGTGCCGAGTGGCTCTAATCCGTTTCCAAACCAGCCGAATGCTTCGGATTCTCCAGAGGACGGTGAATTCGCGCCTCCGGCCACATCGCCAAAATCGTTGATGCCGCTCGCTGCCCCTAACAGCCCGGACAACGTGCCAAGATTTCGAAGGGTACTTCCAGACCAAACGACAGCATCGTTTGTCGTGCGGAAATAACACTCGCCAGCAATCTGCCCACTAGCGTTAATAGCGGACGCAGCGGAGCCCAGACAGGTCCCGTCAGACAATGCGCTCATCACCCCATTCTGCCAAATGAATGCTTGACTCCCCGATTGCCCCGTGCAGGGAACGCCCTCTAGATCGTAGAAAGTAGCGACTCTCCGCTCGAAGCCTTGCTAGGCTGAGAGCAAATTTTCTTTCGCGAGAAAAGGAGAGCCGCTATGAAGAAACCATATCAGATTGAATCGCAGCGAGCTGTGAGACAGCTCGAAGAGATGGCCGCGGATGGAAATCCGGCGGTGCAGATGGTGCTGCCTCTGGCCGAGATGGTGAGCTGGCTGCGCCAAGGCGTGGGCGAGTTGATCCGCCAGGCTGGCCTGCAGTTGATGGAACTGCTGATGGAAGAGGAAGTTCGGGAACTGGTGGGGGAGCGCAGCCAGCCGCAGCCGGACCGGACGGCCAGCCGGTGGGGCAAGGAGCGCGGCTACTGCGTAGTGATGGGGCAGAAGGTTCCAGTCCACCGGCCACGCGTGCGTACGACCGACGACCAGGAAGTGCGGTTGGGCAGCTACGAGATGTTTCACCGTGGCGAGCCGTTGACCGAGACGGTCTGGGAAAAACTGATGCTGGGCTTAAGCACGCGGAAATACGGTCAGGCGGTGCGCCAGTTCAGCGAGGCGTATGGCTTGGAGAAGAGCGCCATCAGCGAACACTTCATTGAAGCCAGCCGAACGAAGTTGAAAGAAATGATGGAACGGCGGCTGGACAAGCTGAAGCTGTGCGCGTTGCTGATTGACGCGACGCCGTTCGCCGGCCAGCAGATGGTGGCCGCCTTGGGAATCAGCCAGGACGGGCGCAAAACGATCTTAGGCATCCGGCAAGGCGCCACCGAAAACGCCACCGTGGTGGGCGAGTTGTTGGGTGAGCTGGCGAATCGCGGACTGGATTTCAGCGAGCCACGATTGTATGTGCTGGATGGTGGCAAAGCGCTGCACGCGGCGGTAAAGAAGTATGCCGGTGAGTCAGCACCGATCCAGCGCTGCCAAGTCCATAAGCGGCGCAACGTCTTGGATCATTTAACCGATGAACAGAAGCCGCTGGTGGCCAAAAAACTGAACGTCGCGTACGCCCTGGAGGATCATGCGGCCGCCAAGCTGGCGCTGGACCAACTGCATCGCGAACTGATGGATATCAATCCCAGTGCGGCGCGGAGTTTAGGCGAAGGTTTGGAGGAAACGCTAACCGTGCATCGGCTTCACGTTCCGCCGCAACTGCGCAAGACCCTAGCCAGCACCAACGTCATCGAGTCGGCGTTCTCCATTGTCGAACGAGTTTGCTCGAACGTGAAACGCTGGCATCCAGGCGATCAGCGTGAGCGCTGGGTAGGTTCCGGCCTGCTAGTCGCAGAGAAACAATTTCGCCGGGTCCAGGGACACAAACAGATTCCAAACCTTCTCAGAGAACTGGAATCACTTGTCCCTTCCAAGTCGGAGGTTGTCAAAAGGAGAAAGGCGTCGTAAAGTGAGTTACACGAGAGCCGCTACTTTCAACGGAAAGTCGGGCGATCCCCTTCGGCCCGGGCAGAGGCGGGATTTGGAATCGAAGTCGAACCAGTATTCGTTGGGCTGTTGAGCGACGCCGCCCGCTGTAGTCAAGCGATCGCGCAAACGCTCGAACGGGGCAACCCGTCCGTACCACCCCAGACTGGAAGAAGGCGCCGCCCGTGGTCCTGCGCCACGCGCAAGTTAAGAGTTGGTCGGCATTCCTACGTAAGGCGAAAGGTTGGGCTGTCAAAAAACAGCCGGCTTCGTATCTTGTTGTCCTCCTCATGAAGGCACACCTGGGATTGCAAGAGGACCGTGAGCGTGGAGTGGCGATCACTGACCATGGGGATGTTAAGGCGGTGGCCGTGGATATATTCCAGGTGATCTCAGGCGCACTACTGTCGGAGCGGCAGATTCCCCTTTAGAATCACCTCGGAAGAAGCACCGGCTCCCTTACGGTCGCGGCTCGGAAGACTCTCGGGAACTTTCCTCCACGCCTGGCTGTCTAACTAAGTAACAGATTCCTCGAAGTTTGAGGCTACAATTAAGGTAGACAGCCGTGGCGGACACGACAGTTGGCCTACATTTTGATGCGTGCCTCTTCTCCCTACCGGAGGAGGACGCTCTCGTCACGGCGCTGTGTCAGGGCGTCGAGGAAGCCTACGAAATCCTGATCCAGCGTTATCAGCAGCCGGTGTATAACCTGGTTTGCCGCCTGCTCAACGATCCTTCGGACGCTTGCGATATAGTGCAAGAGGTTTTTCTGAAAGTGTTCCGCAATATCGGATCTTTCCGCGGCAACAGCAGCCTGAAGACTTGGATCTACCGGATCGCGGTGAATGAGGCGTACAATCATCGCCGCTGGTTTTCGCGGCACCAGCGCCAGGAAATTGCCCTGGGCGCCGAAGAGGGCCTGCCCAGCTATGAGGACAGTTTAGCTGACCCCGGCCGGACGCCTTTCGATCAGGCGGCGGATCACGAAACGCGCGCGTTAGTGGAAGCGGCGCTCGAAAAGTTGAACGCGAAGTTTCGCGCGGCAGTGGTTTTGCGGGATATCGAGGACTTGAGCTATGAAGAGATCGCCACGGTCCTGGATGTTTCGCTCGGAACCGTGAAGTCCCGCATCCTGCGTGGGCGCGAGGCTTTGCGAAAAGTATTGGAAGGCCGGTTGGAGCAGGAACGCGGCGTGGAATGGTCGCCCCAGCCGTTGACGGATTAGTATGGAGTGCTGGAACGTAAGACAAAACGTATCGGCGTATTTGGATAATGCCGTGCCGGAAGAAGCCCAGAGGGAAATGAGGCAGCACATGAGTAATTGCACCCCTTGCGCCCGCGAGGTGGAGCGGTATCAGCGCATTCGCGAAGCATTGCGAGCGCTGCCGCAGGCCGCTGTGCCTGCCGGACTCACCGTGCGCCTGCGCGTGGCGGCTTCCAAAGTCCGTGCTGGATCGGCCCGGCGCGATCGCTTCCAGATGACCTTGAAAAACCTGATGCGGCCGCTGGCGCTTCCCTTAGCCGGCGGATTGTGCTCGGCCGTGGTGCTCTTCAGCGCTCTGGTCCCCACGTTCACCTCGACCTTCGCCATGGACAAAACTCCGTCGTCGGTGTGGGACGTTCCCACCATGCTCGCCACGCAGCCCATGGTGAAATGCACTGCTCCGGTAGCTTTCGGCGAAACGGAAGCTGTGGTGGATCTGACCATCGACGAACAGGGCCGCATCGCGAACTACACTATCGTCAGCACCGGCCCCGGACAAACCACAGAACAAGGCATGAAAAACATCGAAAACAAACTGCTGTTTCTTGGATTCTGGCCGGCCACTGCTTTCGGTAAGCCGGTAGCCGGGAAGGTTCGGGTGTCGTTCGGAAGCAGCCACGTAGAAGTCCGCGGGTAGGAATTTGTTGGCAGGCGAAAGCGCCTGCCCCACGTTGCGTGTCAAAGGTTGCTTTGCCGGCCAACTCTATGCGGGGGCTACTGGCTCACGCCGGCAGCGGATCTCGCGCACCGCATAAATCCTGCGGCCCTGGCTTTCAAAATAAGTCCGCATCAACACTTCACCCAGCAGTCCGGTGCTGAACATCATCATGCCGCCCAGCAGCAGCAGGCCGCCAAGGACCATCAGCGGACCATGCTCGGCCAGCATGTCATGCTCCCAGCCCCACAATTTTTGAATCCCCAGCACTCCCAGAATCAGCGACCCAAGAGCGAATCCCAGCAATCCCAACCGGCCGAAGAAATGCATGGGACGCGTGAAATATTTCAGCAGGAATTTGATGGTCAGAATATCGAATAATACGTTGAAGGTCCGGCCCAGCCCATAATGCGATCCGCCGGACAGCCGGGGAGTGTTTCGAATGGGAACCTCGGCGATGCGCGCGCCGTAAAAACTGGCCAGCGCCGGGATGAAGCGGTGCAGCTCGCCGTAGAGGTTAATTTCCTTGAGCACTTCCGCCCGATATGCCTTGAATGTTGTTCCAAAATCCCGCAATTCTACGCCGGAGAGCCTGGCCATCATCCAGTTCGCGATGCGTGATGGAATTTTGCGCGTGAGCGCGTTGTCCACGCGATCCTTGCGCCAGCCGCTGGCTATGTCGTAGCCTTCGTCGATTTTCGCGAGCAGCGCCGGAATGTCTTCAGGCGCGTGTTGCAGATCGCCATCCAAAGAAACGATCACGCTGCCCTGCGCTTCGTCAAAACCCGCGGAAAGCGCCGCGGTCTGACCAAAATTGCGGCGCAGGCGGATCACTTTCAGGCGCTGATCCGTTTCCACCAGATTGGCTAAAAGGTCGAAGCTGCGGTCTGTCGAGGCGTCATCCACCACGATAATTTCGTACTGTTTCTGCAGCGGCTCCAGCACGGCCGTGAGCCGGTCGTAAAGCGGAAGAATAGACGGCTCTTCGTTGTGAATGGGGATCACAATGGATAGCATGGCCGTGATTTCCAGTTTAGCTTAATTGTCGTGCCTCAGATTTTAGGGTAGTGGGGCAGGATGTCATCCTGCGGCGGGTTGCTAACCCGCGCCGTTTGCGCCGATTGACAATCGGCGCGCAGGTTAGCAACCTGCCCCACACACTTTAGACTCGATGCCTGGCTGGACGCGAATCACCGGCCCGTTAAAGAAAATGGCCGGCGGCATGGACTCGGCGCCGAGATCCCAAAGAACGCCGGACCTTTCACAACGGGTCTGCGTAGGCTGGGGACTGCGCGCATCCTGCGCCATTCGTTTGGTGCGGCTGCGGCGTTGGCAGGCGCCTTTCGAGCGGTAGAGCTGCCACAAAAGCTCTTGCATCCGCCCGGGTGAATATGTTACAGTTTGTAACGTTACAGATAGTAGCGAGCATCAAAGTGAATAGAAAGCGTCGATGAAGCCAAAAAATATCAGCGAGCTGGAACAAGTTGTGATGGATTTTATGTGGGCGCATGGTCCGGCCACGGCCGAAGCATGCCGGGAAGGTCTGGCGGCGCGGCATCCCTTGAAGGATTCCACCATTCGGACGCTGCTACGGCGTCTCGAAGCCAAGGGTTACCTGCGGCATGAAGTGGATGGCCGGACCTATCTCTATCGGCCGTTGGAGCGGCAGCAGACCGTGGCGGCGCGGGCCGTGCAGCAGATTATCGACAAGTTGTGCGGGGGATCGGTGGAGCAATTGTTGGTGGGCATGGTGGATCAGCAGGTGCTGGACCCGAGCGAGCTTAAACACCTGGCCCAAAAAATAGCGTCTAAGAAAGGTCGGACCCGATGACTTCCCTTTTGATTGAATCGGCTCTTCGCTCGCTCGCGTTTGCGGGCGCAATTGGATTGGCGCTGCAGATAGGACGCGTCCGGGATGTCGGCACGCGGCTGGCGGCGTGGACCTGCGTGCTCTACGGTGCGCTGCTGCTGCCTCTGGCTGTCCCGTTCTTGCCCGCGCTGCCGGTTCCAATGCTAAGCCGCGCGGCCGGCCAGAAAATGATCGTGCTGCCGGCTGCCACTCCGCGAATATACGGGGCTGCGATCCCGGCCGGGGCTGCACCCGTTCGCTTCGATTGGCGCAGTGCGGGCGTGGATCTCTACTTGGCCGTCACACTAGGGCTGCTCGGCCGGCTAGCGTTTGGCTTGATGGTGACTCGGCGCCTGCGGCGGAAGTCGCAGCCCGTGAACGACGATCATATTCTGACGATTCTGCGCGCCCAGGCGGTCCGAAAAGTTCCCGAGTTGGCGGAGTCCAGCGCTTTGGCAGTGCCGATCACGCTCGGTTGGATGCGGCCAGCCATCGTCCTTCCTGATTCCTGGCGGGAATGGCCGGATTCGAAGACTGAGGCGGTGCTGGCGCATGAGCTTTCGCATGTCAGCCGTGGCGACTACGCTACGCTGCTGGCCGCCGCGCTGTATCGTTCGATCTTCTGGTTCAGCCCACTGGCCTGGTGGCTGGATAAACAACTGCGCGAACTGGCCGAGCAGGCCAGCGACGATTCAGCGCTGCGCGCCACTGCGGACCGGACCCATTACGCCGAGGTCCTGCTGGAATTTTTCGAAGCGCTTCAAAACAAGCGCGGAAGAATAAGGTGGCAAGGCGTGGCCATGGCGCGAGGCGCGAGTGCTGGACGCCGCATCGATCGGATTCTCGCGGAGGACCGCAGGCTGTCCACGTCGGCGCGCTGGCCGGTGCTGGCGGCTTTGGCCGCGCTGGCCATCCCGCTGCTGTATCTCGCGGGAGCTTTTCAGCCGGTGGCCATGGCTCAGCCAACTCAGTCAACTCCACCAGCGCCGCAGGCCGTGCATTCCGCCGACAAGTCCGAGGACAGTTACGTCGTCGTATCTGGCGACTCCACAACCATGAGCGGTTCGAGCAGCGACTTCGAGCGGGTTACGGAACTCCGTTCGAAGATTGGCGACGAGTTTATTTGGTTCCGGCGGAATGGCAAGGGTTATGTAATCCGCGACGCCGCGATTCTGAAAGCCGTCCACAAGCTTCTGGAGCCGCAGCACGAGCTTGGCCGGCAGCAAGGCGAGCTGGGCGATCAGCAGGCCAAACTGGGTGCACTGCAGGCCGAGCTGGGCGCGAAGCAGAGCACGATCCGAACCACACCGCGGGACGTGGGCCGGCTGCTCGAGAAGCTCAGGCTAGAAATGAAAACGGCAAGTACGTCCGAGGAACTTGCAAACGTTCAAGAGTTGCTGGCGAAGCTGCAGGCCGAGGTGGGGGATCAGCAGGCTCACATCGGCGATGAACAGGCCAAGCTGGGCGAAGAGCAGGCTAAGCTGGGCGACCAGCAGGCCAAGCTCGGTGCGAAGCAGGCCAAGCTGGGGGAAGAACAAGCCAAGCGCGCGGAAGAGGCCGGCCGCCAACTCAAGAAGTTAATCGACGAGGCGTTTCAAAAATCGCTGGTGGAACCCGAGCCGCGCTAGCTTATAGCCGGAGACGGGCTTGAGCGACAACCTTGAGCGACAACCTTGAGAGACAACCTTGAGAGACAACCTGGCAGCATAAAACGGTACTGCCAGCACCAGGAACTGGCGCCGGTTTACTCCGACAATTCGCTCATTCAGGCAGTCTTTCTAACGACTTGTCCCACACGCGTAGTACTTTCTTCTTAGTACTTTCGCGAGTGTCGTACCGCGTTGGCGCGGAGCCCTCGGGGGTTATACTTAGTACGTGCGGTTTCACTTCCTTTTCATTTTGGCGATTGGCTTTCTAGCTCTCGCATTTACCTCGCCGCGGGCCTCCGCAGACACCATTCCTTTGAGTTCGCTGGACCAGGTGGGGACAGCCCAAATACTCTCGCCGAGCGGCACGTTGCGCCTTACCGACAATACTGTTGTTACGGGGCTGCCTTCACCGGCCGGTGCGGCATGGACTCCCACTCAGTATGATGTCGCCGCTCCTTTCTCAGTGAATTTCCAATTCCAATTCTCGGATCCCACCGGCCACCTGGATGATGGAAACGGTGGAGACGGCATCGCGTTCCTGATTCAGAACAGCCCGCAGGGAACGTCGGCGATCGGCGTGGGGGCCGGCGGCATGGGATTTTTGGGCATTCAAGATAGCGTGGCCGTGATGCTCGACACCTATCAGAACTCGTCACCGCCCTTTTATGGCGATCCCAGCAATAACTACATTTCAATAAACACGCAAGGTTCCAACTTCAACACTCCTCATCATTTCTGCACTTATGTCCCGTCGGTAGGCGCGTATGAGCTAACCGCGGACCAGAATACCCCGAGCGACCTCACCGGCAGCAGCTTTTCTCCTGATTGCACGGCGGACCCCACGCTGGCCATGACCGGCTTCGTCACTGGAACAGGGCCCACTGGCTCACTGCCCGGAGTGGCTGGGTTCCCGGCGCTTTCGGTGGATTTGGATAATGGCGACGTGTACGACTTAGAGGCGGTCTACAACGGCAGCGTCCTTGATATCTATCTTGATTCTGTACTGGTGCTCGCGGCCAACGTCAATCTCGCCGCCGAAGTGGGTGGGCCGGACGCTTATTTTGGATTCACAGCGGGGACTCAAAATGCCTTTCAGAACCAGGACATCCTTAGCTTCTCTGAATCGTCCACCATTCCGGAGCCGGCTTGGGGCCAGCTTTGGGTTCCCCTAGCCATGCTCTTAGGAGTCGCCTTAGCCCGCAAATGGCAACGGAGTAGAGTCTAAGGGGATTGCCCGATCCCTCCTGTCCTTTCGGAAAAATACCGATAATTAGGCTGGCCGTGCCCCGATTCGGGGAATCCGCTATGCCTCTCGCAGAATTCTCGGAAGATACAAAATCAGCTCCAGCAGCGAAAGATGCTACGCCGCGAGTGGACTCCGCGGCGAAGATGCGCAAACAGGTATTCCTGCAGTTCGGCGTGATTATAGCCCTGGGCCTGGCGCTGGCGGGCTGGTATGTTGCTTACCGCGTGGTGACGGCGCGCGCGGCGCAGCCGTTGGAACCAGCGGCGGCGATCGTGGTGCATACACCTGTTGAACGTCCCGCGCCGACGCCGGCTCAGCCAACAGCAGCTCAGCCAACACCGCCGCCAGTGGAATCAAAGCCGGCCGAGATTCCCGCGCCGCTTCCGCCGATTGCGAAACCAGTGGCCGTTCGGCCCGCACCGGCTATCGTTTCGCCCGCTGTCGCCGCTCCTAAGATCGCAAAGCACGATGCCCCATCACAGCCATTCAGGAGACATGAAGCGACTCCGCGAACCGGCGAAAAATATCTGCAGATTGCGGCGTTCGGTCCACGCGCGTTGGACGGATATCTCAAGACATTGGAAGGAGAGGGGCTGCATCCGCTGGTGGCGCCAGGTCCAGTGGACAGTGTCTATCGGATTCTGGTTGGACCTTTCCCTAGCGCCGAGGCGCTGGAAGAGACGCGGCGGCTGGTACAAGCTTCAGGCATTGAGCCGATACTGCGGGCTTACTAAAAGGCACCAGCTCCCTTAGACTTAGGAGCTGTGAAAAAATCGGGAAGCACGCGGGGTTGGCAGACGGAAGCGTCTGCCCCACATTGACGCACCAGGATTTACGATTAAGTGGCGCAGGCGCTTTCGCCTGCGAACCGATTTTTTCACAGCTTCTTACTCTTACGGTCGCGGTTCGGTAGCGCTCTTTCCGAGCCGCGAGCGTAAGCGGCCGGTGCCTTTGATTTTTTCAGTTCTTTGGTTCTTCCCAGGACCGTTCCAGCATTCGGGAATACTCGCCTGAAGAATACAACTCGAAGTGGCAATCGGCGGATGAGACGGGGACGAAGTCGCACTCGCTCTGCTTGACGGCAAATATCTGATCGGCGTAGCGATAGTAGCTGCGCACGAACTCATCGGAGAGAACTTCCCGCGTAGGCGCATTGGCAAAAAGACAGTGCAGCCCCAGGGCGCGGGTGAAGATGGCTTTGTAATCCGCGACACCCCATTTGCGCAGCTTGGATTGGACGTTCGGGGGTGCGTCTTTCACCAGCATGGCGGCGAAGCTCTGGTAGGATGTTCCGGCCGGAAGCACTTGACGGTTTCGCTCCGCGAACTCCAGGCATTGATCAATCCAACGCGCCAGATCCTTGCCCACATAAAACAGCATTCGCAATTCAGAGAAGCGCCCATCCAGAAGCGCCCGATCCAGGTCTTCCCGCGATGATTCTCCGCTGGGTAACAGGCCTTGCAACTTCAGGCTGGCGCGCGAGCTTTCCACCAGTTTGCCGGGACCTGAGGCGTCCGCGAAGGGATGCAGAATCAACGGCGGCAGCGTGCAGGATGGCCGATTTTGCGGAGCCGGCGAGGGGTCGAAGGATAATCTGGGCGTCATATAGCTGAACCCAGTATGCGAGTTTACTTGCGTTCGGTCAGTAGTACCTTGGCTTCAATTGTCTGGTCCCCTCGTAGTACCTTTACAAGTACTTCCTGGCCAGGATGTTTGGCGCGCAACGCATAGGTAAAATCGTACAGATTCTGGATGCGCTTGCCGTCGAATTCCGTAAGGATATCGCCGGCGCGCAGGCCCGCCTTTGCAGCGGGCGATCCGGGCCTGATATCGGCGAAGCGCACGCCATTCGGAAGTTCCGTGAAATCCGGAATGCTGCCGAAATCGGGGCCGTATCCGGATACGTTGCCGGTGTGCGGCGAGGCGGGATCGGCCGGCGGTTGGGTCTCGGCGACGCGCACGAATTCGGGCCGGCCCGGGGCGTCCCGCAGGTGGTCCATCACATCGGCCACCAGGCCCAGCAAGCGGACCGCGGAGGGAGCGTCGATTTTATCCCAAGTGTCGCTGGGCTTGTGATAGTCGGCATGGAGTCCCGAGAAAAAGAACAGCACCGGGACTTGCTTGGCGGTGAACGAAGTATGATCGCTCGATCCATAGCCCGCGCGCTCCGTCACATCGGTTTCGAAATCGTGGCGTGGGCCTGCTTCCTTCAGCAGCTCGGCGAAAGTTGTTCCGGTCCCTACGCCGCCCACATACACCTTGCGGTCGCGGACGCGGCCGATCATATCCATATTGATCATGGCCACGGCTTGCTGCAGCGGCAGCACGGGATGGTTGGCGTAATAACTGGAGCCCAGCAAACCCAGCTCTTCGCCGGCGAAAGTGAGAAACAGGATGCCGCGGGCATGTTTCGGCTGCTCGGAGAACCAGTGCGCCAGCTCCATCACGCCCGCGGTTCCGGAAGCGTTGTCGTCGGCGCCCGGATGCACTGTACCGGCCAGCGACGGCGCCATGGAAAACTGCTCGCCCAGGCCGAGATGATCGTAGTGCGCTCCGACGATCACGTATTCGGAAGTCTCGCCAGGCAAATAGGCGCCCACATTGTGCACCGTCTTCACCTCGCGCCGGATATCGATGTCCACTTCCAGGTGCAATGTCGCGGGCAAGGCGAACGATTGCGGATGCAGATCTTTGTCAATACCTTGTTCGATTGATGCCAGGTTTTTGCCTGCAAGAGCCAGCCATTTACCGGCGAGATCCGCCTTCACCTGAGCGAACTCGATGCCGGCGTTGGCGGGTCCCGAGGTGGTGCCGAATTTCTCCAGTTCATCGGCGTCGCTGGGATGCGCGGCTATATCGTTAACCAGCAGCACCGCTTTAGCGCCATGCATTTTGGCATTCACCGCCTTGTTCACGGTTTGGGAATGAGAGGTGTACGCCCGGCCCTCAAAGACGCTCTTGTCGTCGAATTCCTGCGGCTCATGACGAAGCACCAGAACGATTTTGTCCTTGGCATCCAAACCCGCGTAGTCGTCGTAGTTGTATTCGGGGGCGGTGATGCCATAGCCGGCGAAGACCACATCGCCAGTGACGTTGCCGGTGGAGGAGAGATTCAGCGGTACAAAATCCTGCGGGCTCTTGATGGTCTGCTTCCGGCCGCCGTTCGAATACTTCAACTGGTTGCGCGGGCCCAGATGCGCGCTGGTGGTGACTTCGAAATCCTGATAGTAGCTCGCGCCGTTCATCGGCTTCAGGTTGAGCGAGTGAAACTGGTCGCGGATGAACGCCGCGGCTTTTTCCAACTCCGGCGATCCCGTGGCGCGGCCGCGCATTTCGGGCGACGCCAGATACTTGACGTAACCCAGGTATTCGGTGGGGCTCAGCTCGGCGGCAAACAATCCGCCGGCCAGCGCGAGAAGGATGGGAACTCGCATCTATTTATTGAGCGGGTTGGGAATTTTCAATTCGCAACACTTCTCGCCCGCATTTTGGGCGGTCTTCTGATAGTTCAATTCGCCCTCAATGAGTTGTTGCAGGTTCTGCCAGGGATAATTCCCAATCAAGCGCCGGCCGTTCAGGAATATGGTGGGCGTGGCGTCAATCTTTAGCGCCCTTCCCTGGGCGATGGAAGCGTCGACTTCCGATTCTGTTGCCTTGGTGTCCATGCAGCGTCCCAACTGCATCCCATCCAGATCCTTTACGGTCTGCGCGAACTCCAGCACTTTCGCTTTTAAGTTGTCCGGAGTGATGTCGGCCTGGTGTTCATAAATCCAATCGTGATACTGCCAGAAAGCTGCCGGATCCTCCCGGAAAATGCACTGCCCGGCGATGGCCGCCGGCTTGGCCCAGGGATGAATCTGCTCGATGGGAAAATCCTTGAAATAGACCCGCACATCTTTCGGAAATCGGACCGGGAGATTCTCCCGCAAGGTTTTCGCCTCTTCTTTGCAATTGGGGCACTCGAAGTCGCTGAACACCACCATCACCACGGGCGCGCCCGCGGCGCCGAAGCTGGGAGAGAGGCTGGTCTTTAACTTATCGAGGTCTTCCTTGAACGGATTCTGCGCCAGATCGTAAATATAACCGCGAATGATCTTGTGCCCGTCCTTGGTGACGTAAAACGTCTCGTCTTGCGTCCTGCCGTTGTAATTGAAGTGAACATCCAGTTCCTCGAGATCGCGTACCGGCGAGGGTTTAGGATCGTCGATCTTGACCTGCACTTCGGGGATCACTGCCAGCAGATGCCGGACGTAGGCTTCCAGAACCACCTTATCAATGCCAGGTTTGGCTTTCTCCTGGCCGGACAAGAGGACCAAACATAGTGCGGCAAGCGAGATAAAACGCATATACCAGCATTGTATCCAACCTTCTGGCCGCGAATGAACGCGAATGAACGCGATTGTTTTATTGGCGTTCATTCGCGTTCACTCGCGGCCAGATTATTCGCCCCTGATCAAATCCTCGTACGTCTCGCGTTTGCGGATCACCCGGTAACCGCCGCCTTCCACCAGAATCTCGGGGGGGCGTGGGCGGGCGTTGTAGTTGGAGGCGGCCACAAATCCGTAAGCGCCTACGGTGCAGACAGCCAGGAGATCGCCGGGAAACACATTGGGCATCTCGCGGTCGCGCGCCAGAAAATCGCCGCTCTCGCAGACCGGCCCCACCACATCGGCGACGATCGCGGCGTTGCCGCTTTGCCGCAAAGGGACAATCCGATGATGCGAATGGTAGAGGGCCGGACGGATCAAGTCGTTCATCCCGGCGTCCACAATTACGAATTGTTTTTCATTGTTGGTCTTGCGGTAGAGCACGCGCGTCAGTAACAGGCCCGCTTCGGCCACGATGGACCGGCCGGGCTCGATGAGGATTTCAAGATCGTGACCGGCCACGCGCTGGCACATAGCCTGAATATAGTCAGCGATGGGCGGCGCGGTTTCCGAGTCATGATAAGGAACACCCAGTCCGCCGCCCAAATCCAGGCTTCGGATGGGATGGCCCTGCGCGCGCAGCCGCAAGGTGAGCGCCACCATTTTGTCGAAGACCTGCAGCATCGGCTGGATATCCAGAATCTGCGAGCCGATGTGGCAGCTTACTCCTTCGAGAACCAGATTCTCGAAAGATCTGGCGCGCCCGTAAACTGATTCCGCTTCCGAAATATCGATGCCGAATTTGTGCTTCCGCAGTCCTGTTGAGATGTATGGATGGGTGGATGCATCGACATCCGGGTTCACCCGCAGGGCGACGCGCGCTTTCACTCTGCGCCGCGCGGCCAACGAATCAATCAAGGCCAGCTCGGGTTCCGATTCGCAGTTGAAGCCCCGGATGTTCTGTTCGAGAGCGTAGTCCAGCTCAGCGGCGGTTTTTCCTACGCCCGAAAAGATTACCTTGCCGGGATTGCCGCCGGCCTTGAGCACGCGGAAAAGCTCGCCGGCGGAAACGATGTCGAAGCCCGCGCCCGCTTCGGCCAGGAGTTTCAGGATCGCCAGATTGCCGTTGGCTTTGGCCGCGTAGCATATCTGGTGAGGGACCGCGCCGAAGGCTTGTTCGTAGGCTCGAAACCTGTCGAGAACCGCTGTGGCGGAGTAGACGTAGCAAGGTGTTCCGTGGCGCTTGGCGATGTCCGCCAGCGGAACGTCTTCGAGGTAGAGCGTTTGATCGCGATATTGCATTAGGAGTTGGCAGGCGAAAGCGCCTGCCCCACCTGGTCTGATAGGTGTTGGCGGCCGAGTGGGGCAGGCGCTTCCGCCTGCCAACCAAATCTGCTTCCCCTGATCATCTCACCCTCAAAACAATTAAGGTCTGATCGTCATGCATGGGTGTGTCGCCAGTGAATTTTTGGAGATCTGCCAGAATCCCGTCCGCTACCGTTTCCGGATCTTTCCCGCATCGTTCCAGCACGGCGTGAGCCAGGTTGTGACGGCCGAATTCTTCCTCCCGGCTGTTGGGTTGATCGGTGATTCCGTCGGAGTAGAGAACGATAACATCTCCAGGCTGGGTATCAAAGTTAAGCTCTTCGTACTCCCGATTGTCCAACAATCCGGCCGGAACGCCGCCCACCTTGGGTTTGATGATTTCGCCTTTTCGGCAAACCATGGGCGGCGCGCCGCCGGCGTTGGCCATCACGAAACGGCGGTTCTTCCGCTCCCAGACCAGCACGGTGAGCGTCACATATTGGGCGTCCACTTTGCGCTCGCGCAGGACATTGTTGAGCAGCTTCAGCAGCGCGGCCGGACTGCGCAGCCGGTAGGAAAGCGTGCGCAGCAGGCCGCTGACCATGGCTCCGTAGAGCGCCGCGGCAGCACCCTTGCCGCTCACGTCCCCGAATGTAAAAACGGCGTAGTCGGTGCCGTGTTCGAAGACATCGTAGACATCCCCGGTGATCTCTCGCGCCGGCTTCAACCGGATGGCGATGTCCAGGCCCTTGATTTTCGGCGCTTCGCGCAGCAGCAATACGGATTGAAGATTGCGCGCGGCCTTGAGGTCGTAATCCAATCTCTGTTCGCGCTCCGCCAGTTCCTGATAGAGCCGGGCGTTCTCCACCGAGCTGGCAATTTGCGGAGCAAGAAGGGCCAGCAATCGAGAATGATCCTCGGTAAAATAGCCCACGCGCTCAGCTTCCAGATCCATCACGCCCACCACGCGATCCTGCACGATAAGCGGAACGGCGATTTCAGAGCGCATATCGGGATGCGAAGCGATGTAGCGCGGGTCAGCAGCCGTATCGGCCGCTCGAACGATCTCGCGCGATACCGCCGCGGCGCCGGTGATGCCTTTGCCAAGCGGAATATTGTCGATGGCCACGCGCTGGTCGTACCGCTCGCTGAAACGATGCGTGAGAACTTTGCGGTCCGGATCCAACAGCAGAATGCTGAATGCATCAAAGGCCACCAGCGCATGAATGGTTACGGCGATCTTGCCCAGCAGTTCATTCAAATCCAGGATAGAGCTGAATTCCTGCGAAAGATTGGCCAGCGTTTTCAGCGTTCGGTTCTGGCGGTCAACTCGGCGATAGAGCCGCGCGTTGTCGATGGAAACCGCCACGCGGGAGGCGATCAACTGCAGCAGCGCGCGGTCCTGCTCGCGATAAGCGCCGGGGTGCGTGGATTGCAGGTCGATAACGCCCACCAGCTTTCCGCGCGCCAGCATAGGAACGGCCAGCTCGGCTTGTACGGCGTCCAGAGCCGGCAGATAGCGCGGGTCTTTGCGGACGTCGCCCACTAATACCGGTTGGCGCGTGGCGGCGGCCGCGCCGGTGAGGCCTTCGCCGAGCGATAGCACCAGGTTTTTGACCACCTCTTCACGGTGTCCGATGGAGTGCCGGATGCTCAGGCTGCGCTGCCGCTCGCTGTAGAGAAGGATGGCGAACAGATCGTAAGGGATAACTTCTTTGACGATAGTGGCCACGTTGGCCATGATGCGGTCGAGATCCAGGGTTTCCGCGGTGGCGGTAGAAACCTCCAGCAGGAAATCCAGCAGCTCGGCGCGCTCCTGGAACCGGACGGTGGATTTGCGGGGGGACGTCGCCATTTATTTAGCCGCAAATGAACGCGAATGAATGCGGATAGCAGTGGCGCGGGCGCTTTCGCCTGTGAACCGCAACGGCAGGAGGAGCAAGCTGATCCGCATGTCAGTAGCCTGCCGTTATGCCTTCCGGATGACCGGCCGTTGCTTCCACAATTTTTACGCTGGCGCTGGCTCCAATGCGGGTTGCGCCCGCAGCGGCCATTTTTTTCAGGTCGTCCAGCGTGCGAATGCCACCCGAAGCTTTCACGCCCATATCCGGCCCTACTGCCAGGCGCATCAGCTCTACATCGTGCGCGGTTGCGCCGGAGGGGCCGAAACCGGTGGAGGTTTTCACAAAATCCGCTTTGGCCATCTTGGCCAGCGTGCTAGCCATCACCTTTTGATTGTCATCCAGCAGAGCGGTTTCAAGAATCACTTTCACAATAGCGCCGGCGCGATGCGCAGCTTCCACCACGGCGGCGATGTCGGATTTCACAGCATCGAAATCGCCGCTGCGCAAAGCCCCGACATTCTGCACCATGTCGATCTCCTCGGCTCCCACGCGTAGCGCTGCTTCCGTTTCGGCGACTTTGGCTTCCGTGGATGTGGCGCCGAGGGGAAAGCCCACCACGGTGCAAACCTTCACGGCGGATCCGGCCAACTCAGCGGCGGCCAGCGGCACCCAATATGGATTGATGCACACGCTGGCGAAGTTGTATTTGCGGGCTTCACGGCAAACTTTCACGATGTCATCGCGCGTGGCGTCGGCGCGCAGCAGCGTATGATCGATGAGGCCGGCGATAGCGGGATCGATGGCCGTCAGCGTGTCGCAGGCCGAGAGCCGGCACGCCCCTGCTTTCACAATCTCTTTGGCTTTGGGAACGTTTAAGCCTTCGCCCTCCGTCCGCAGGTTGGCCGTACCGCTGATGCGCGCGAGGATTTCCTCGCCAATCTGCGCTACTAATTGATCTAGTTCCGCGGCGTCCAATTCTTTACAGCCTTTTCAATTTCGGCGATCTTCTGTATCCGGGCGGAATGACGTCCGCCCGCGAAAGGAGTGGTGAGCCAGACCCGCAAGACGTCTTCGGCCAGACTCGCAGTCAACAGCCGGCCACCAAGTGTAAGTACATTGGAATCATTATGTTCCCGGCTATTTCGAGCGGAAGCTCTATCATAGCACAGGGCCGCCCGGATACCCGGGAATTTGTTGGCGACGATGGCCGAGCCGATGCCCGCTCCGTCGATAATCACGCCGCGCGCCGCCTCGCCTCGTGCGACAATTTCGGCCACGTGACGGGCGATGTCGGGGTAATCCGCCGGCTTCTCCTCATGAACGCCGACGTCGTGGACATGGAGGTCCAGCTGGTCGAAAATTGGCTTCAGTTTTTCTTTGAGCGCAAATCCGCCATGATCGGAACCGAGCGCGACGGTTTGAGCGGGTGCCGCGCCGGAGGGAAGCTGATCGGCGGGGACTTCCACCAGCTTGACGCCGCGATCTTTGGCGAGATCGCGCGCCGAGGGTGTGATGATAGAACCCCGAGCGATCTGGAACTCGCCGGTCTGTGGGATATCGGCCTCGGTGATGACTTTTCGCACTAATCAGACAGGATAGCGCGGTGCATGAGCCTACGCCTTAAGCGGCGTATAAAAGCGATAGAAGCGATGACGGCAAGAGCGGCAGCGGAAGGGATACAGGAAAGCAATGGTCAGCAGCCAATCCAAGGAAGTTCGCCGGGTTGCGCGACGCGCACAACTCCAGTGGCACTTGGGGCATGTTTCATACGACCGCATGTTAGAGGGATTCGTTGAAGCGGTCTTTCGTTTCAGAGTTGATAAAGTTAAGAAAGTGTTATCAAAGACGCTACGAAAAGTTAGGATGTTTTTTGCGTTCGCGAGTTTGGCCACTGCGCAGCAGAGCGTTTCCTTTCCAACTCAAGATGGCGGTGTCATCTATGGCGACATGTACGGAAAATGCGACAGAGCCGTGGTGCTGGCGCATGGAGGACGTTTCAAGAAAGATAGCTGGGGTCCGCAGGCGCGGACGCTGGGCGCCGCCGGGTTTTGCGTCCTGGCGATCGATTTCCGTGGAGAAGGCGCCTCGCATAGCGGTGCCGAAGAGGACCGTCGCTTTGACGTGCTGGGTGCGGTCCACTATTTGCGTAAGACCGGCGCCAAGAACGTCAGTGTGGTGGGTGCGAGCATGGGCGGCGATTACGCCGCGGAAGCCGCTCAAATAGAGCCCGCGGCGATAGATCGTTTGGTGTTGCTCGGCGCGGGCGCCTACACAGCCCTGACCAAAATGAAGGGCCCGAAGCTTTTCATTCTGGCCCGTGACGACGCCAACGACGATGGGCCGAGGCTGCCCAGGATTCGCGCGCAGTACCAGAAAGCTCTCGATCCGAAAGAGTTGATCGTTGTGGACGGCTCCGCGCATGCGCAGTTCCTTTTCGCGACAGATCAAGGGGAGCGAGTGATGCATGAGATCATGCGATTTCTTTCCGAGTAGTGGCTGTGGAAAAATCCAATAGGCACCGACTCCGTTGAAGACGCGGGTTGGCAGGCGAAAACGCCTGCCCCACAGCCAGCCAACGTGGGGCAGACGCTTCCGTCTGCCAACCCCGCGTGCTTCCCGATTTTTTCACAGCTTCTGAGAGACTGAGGGAGCCGGTGCTTTTTGCTTCCGCAACCCGCGCAGGATGGTGTGCGTTAAAATAAAGTTACTGGAGACGGTCTGCACCACCATCACAACCACGGGACTGGAAAAGTTCTAAAGTGGTCTTTCTACGCGACTCTTCTTTTCTGCGTAATTGAGCTGTGGGCGGGACTTCGCGCCAGTAGCCTTGCTCTGGTTTCCGACGCCGGGCACAATTTCACGGATGCCCTGGCCATTGCGCTGGCTGCGCTCGGTTTCGTTCTGCAATCCAAGCCGGCCAATAGTGTGAAGACCTACGGCTATCATCGCGCCGGCGTTCTCACCGCATTCGCGAATGCATTAACGCTGGTGGGAATCGCGCTGTTTATCTTCTACGAAGCCTGGCAGCGCTTGCTGCGTCCGCAGCACGTGGCGGAGTGGACCATGCTGGGCGTGGCCGCCGCCGGCTTGGTGTTGAACGGCGGCATCCTGTGGGGCCTGCACCGCGACAAGGATCACGACCTGAATATTCGCGCGGCATTCATGCATATGCTGGGCGACGCGGTGAGTTCCATTGCAATTATGGCCGGCGCCGTGGCGATTCATTTCACCGGCTTTGAAATCATCGACCCGGTGCTGTCGGTACTGATCGGCGTGCTGATCATTTGGACGGCATGGGACATCATCCAGGAATCTTTGAACGTGCTGCTGGAAGGCCTTCCGCGCGGGTTGGATCTGCTGGAAGTGTGCGCATCAATGCGGCAAATCGAGGGCGTGATCGAGGTCCATGATGTCCATATCTGGAGCCTCGGATCGAACGCCCACGCGCTGAGTTGTCATGTGCTGATTGAAGACATGCCGCCGTCGGAGAGCAACGCCATCCTGCAACGGGTGAATGAATTGCTACACAAATTTCATATTCACCACTGCACCGTGCAGTTTGAGCACACCAAGTGCGCCTTATCGGACAACCCCTGTTCCATCGTGGCCACCTCGCACCACCACGAGCACGGGCATTAGCGTATTTGGCTTACCCTTCTTTACACGCTTGGCCTGTAACCTCGTTCGATGGCGTACCATCTCTAGAGTAGGATCGAGAGGTCCTAACAAGGAGAAAAGAATGAAGTTTCGTTTAATATTGCTTTCCTGTGCCCTGGCGTTGGCGGCTTTCGCGGCGGACGTCACGGGTAAATGGACCTATGAAATGCAGGGTCGTAACGGCGCCATGACCGGGACTTTGAACCTGAAGGCCGATGGCAACACACTTACCGGTACAGTTTCGGGACGCGGCGGCGACATCGAAATCTCCGACGGGAAGATTGAGGGCGACACGCTGTCATTTACGGTGGTTCGTGAGTTCAACGATAGGAAGATGGTCATGAAGTACAGCGGCACGGTAACGGCCGACGGCATCAAGTTCAAGGTGCAGAACGAAGGGTCGGACCGGCCGGCGCGTGAGTTCGTGGCCAAGAAAGTCAACGCCACGTAGCCATCGCTCCTTCCTGTATGCTGTCAAGGAAGGAGAATCATGGCAACTTCAGCTGCTACACCTCAGCCGCCTGCGCCACCCAAGAAGAGCAACGTATTGTTGTGGGTTCTGGTTGGCGTAGGCGGCTTTTTCCTTTTGATCGTTCTGATCATAGTGGGCGGGATCGCCTACGTGGCCCATAATCCGGCGCTGGTGTTGACCAAGATGATCACGGCATCGAACCCCAACGTCGAGGTTGTTTCAGTGGACAAGGGCAGCCGGCTAATTACCATTCACGATAAAACGACCGGGGACACCTATGCCCTCACTTTCGACGACGTCAAGAACGGAAGGCTCAGGATGAAGAGCAGCAACGGCCGAGCTTCGTTCACCATGGGCGGCGGCAGCGCGAAACTGCCCGCTTGGGTTCCCAATTATCCTGGATCCGATCCGCAAAGCTCGTTTTCCGCCGAGGGCCAGGGCGGCGAGAGCGGCACCTTTAGTTTCAAGACTACCGATTCGTCGGAAAAGGTCACGAGGTTCTACCAGGATGAGTTCCGATCAGCCGGTCTGCATGTCACTGTCACTGTGCCGCACGTGCTGGTGGCTCAGGATGATTCGAAGAAACACAATATGACCGTGGTGATTGCCGGAGAGGGCAGCAATATTACCGTCCAGGTGACTTACGCGACGAACAGATAGCCAGCCATTCTTCCGCCCGCGCGCGTAGCGACGATTTGTCACACGCATCGGGATATAGATCGCCGATTACGGCGATAGAATCCGCACCGGCTTCGAAAACGGCCAGAGCTGTCTCGCGAGTGATGCCGCCGATGGCCACCAGCGGTTTACGCGTAAGTGCCCGCAGGCTGCGTAATTGATCGACGCCGAGCGTGGGATCCGGATTCTGCTTCGACTCAGTTGGAAAGATGGGCCCGATGGCCAGGTAATCCACGGGTTCCCGATCGCCCGCGCGGACCTGTTTTTCGTTGTGCGTGGAGAAGCCGATAGTGGCGTTGGTCATTTTGCGCGCATCGGCGGGCGCGAGATCGTCCTGGCCCAGATGCACCGCGGCTCCGAGCAGCATGGCGATATCGGCGCGGTCGTTCATGACGAAGAGCGCCCCAGCAGCGCGGCAAAGTCCGGCTACTCGTTGCGCGTCTTCGAAGGCATCCCGGGAGAAGAATCCCTTGTGACGAAACTGCAGAATGCGGGCCCCGGCTTCGAGAATGGCTTCAGCAGCGTCCACCGCGGAGATCCCGCGCCGCGCAAGCAGTTGGGTATCAAGCACCGGATAAAAACCGGTGACAGGATACTCATTCCCCGATTTCGAGGATCGGAAATCGGGAATTGAGTATCCTGTCACAGGTTTTTCCGCTAGGGCCATGGCGCCATAGAGGACGCTATCGTCGCCAAGCGCGGCCGGCACAACATCGATCCGCGCGCGCGACCAGTTGGTGATCTGCCGCCGCAGCTCCGCGCGCAGCGGAACGAATAGCGCATCGCCGGCTTTGCTGATTCCGCCTCCGATGACAATCCGCGCCGGATTGAGCAACATGATGGCGGCTCTCAGGCCCATGGCCAGATCCACCACGTAGCGCTTCACAAATTCCGGATCGCGCAGCAGCTGCTCGGCCGCCCGGCCGTAATCGCGTTCCAGCCAAAGGCCGCCGCACATCCGCTCGAAACAGCCGCGCCATCCGCACAAACATTCGGGACCATCGGGCCGGATCACAATATGCCCCAATTCGCCGGCGTACGAATCGGCGCCGCGGTAGATGACCTCGCCGCCCGGAATGATGCCGCCGCCGATCCCGGTCGAGAGCGTCATGTAAAAAAGCGGGCGGTAGCCGCGGCCGGCCCCGTGCAGCGCTTCACCCAAAGCGCCCACGTTGGCATCGTTATCCATTACCGGCAGAAGGCCCAGCGTCTTTTCCAAATGCCGGGGCAGATCGAAATCGCTCCATCCGCCGACGTGCGTAGAGAGGGCGATCCGCTGCCGGTCGAACTCCACTGGGCCGCCGAATCCGATGCCGCAGCGATCGAATCGGTAGCGGGCTCCCCAATCCCGCGCAATCGCTGCGATCTGCTGGAGCATCCACTCACGGCCCCCCTCGCGATCGGTGGCGCGGGAGGCGCGTTCCAGCATGCGGCCGTTCTCGAAGACGGCCATGCTGAACTTGGTTCCACCGATATCGATTGCGAGCGTGCTCATTCGCCGGCGGCGGCTAACAGCTCCGCGGGGCTGGCGGTGCCGGTGCCGTGCTTCATGATGGTGACGGAAGCCACCAGGTTGCCAAACTGCGCGGCCTGGGTTGCCGATCCGGTGATGGCCAGCGCCATCGCCGCACCCGCGGAGAAACTGTCACCTGCGCCGCAGATATCGACAGGCTCTTCCACCGTGCGCGCCGGCACCAGTGTCTCCGAATTACCATCCACCACCAACACTCCTTTAGACCCTTTGGTGACGAACATCAAGCGCGAGCCGGAGTGAGCGCGCAGACGCTGGTAATCGACGTCTCCGAAAAGTGCGATGGACGCGGCGTCGGCCTCCTGCTCATTCGGTTTCAGAATCATCTTCTGGAACCGCTCCACGCGAACGCGAGAATCCACCCAAATCACTTTTTCGGGATTGCTTTCGGCCATGTTCAACAGCCGCTCCCGCACCGCGGGTGTAACCACGCCGCCCTGCTTGGTCTCGGCCTGATCGGAAACAAAAAGAACGTCGAAGGTGCCGGCGAAGTTCTCCAGGTGGTTCAGCACCTGCTTTTCAAGCGAGCCCGGCAGAGGCCGGGTGTTGATGAAGTCCACGCGCGGCTGATCTTCCTCGCCGGTGGATCCGTTGATCAACTTGGTGTAAGTGAAAGTGGGAATCTCACTCGACCGCACCAACAAGTCGGTAGAGATGCCGCGCGCGTTCAATGAGCGCGTGAGCTCCCACCCAAATCCGTCCTCGCCGATCGCGCCCAGCACCGCCAGGCGTGTTATCCCGAGGGCCGCAAGATTGTTTCCAACCGTGCCGCCGCCGCCGGGAGACACTTCGCTTTCCACCACTCCCAGCCTGGAAATTCTGGTCTCACGCGAGGGTTCAGCAGCCGCCGGATCGTAAGTGCAGCGGCGGTCCAGGCAAATGTCGCCGACAATCAGCGCGGAGTAGCGCGGAAAAGCCGCGAGAATTTCAGCCGTGGTCATTTCGCTTCGAGCAGTGCGCGCCGCAGCGCCGGCACCGTGGCGCGATGATCGCCTTGAAAATAGAAACTTTCGCCGCCGTCCGCCACAGTGCGCACCAGCATGGTCTTGTGGGGGCGGAAGAAATAGCCGGGATCGCTCTTGGCAAGCTCCTGGCGATAGTCGCCTTGTATGGGACAGATATCAAACACAGCAGTCATAAAATGCTGGATGGCGTCACCCCGCTGATTTGCAACATTTCTCACCATCGCCAGCGCCTTCAGATAAACTTCCGGCGCCATGATGGCCGATCCGAAGCTTAGCACGCCGCCGCCCTCCAGGCGCTCCAGCGTATGAGTGAAGATAAGAAAATCACGATAACTGGCTGCTCCCCAGGCCGCGCCATCGCAGTTGGGATGCTCGTACACGATATCGTAGCCTATGGAAACATGAACTGTCGCCGGGACGGACAACCGGTAGGCCGCGGCCAGGATGCTGAGATCCCGGTGCGCAAAGCCGCTTTCCAAAATTCGCCGGCCGATGTTTTCACCCAGCCCCAGCGTCAAGCGTTCCGCTTCCGATGTCCAATCGTTCAGTTCGCCGGTCTCGCGCCATAGGCCGAATTCGCCGGACCGGATGTATCGCCCTACGCTTTCCGTGGTCGCGCCCTGACGCGCCAGTTCGAAGTCGTGAATCGCACCCGCGCCGTTCAGCGCCAGATGGTCGATGAAGCCGCGCTCCATCAGATCGATGACGTGCCGGTTCACGCCGGCCCGGATCACATGTGCGCCGATCATCATCACTCGCGCCGCGCCCGAGGTTCGCGCTCGAACCAGCCGCTCGGCAACCTTGGCGAGATCGGCATGCTGGAATTGGGGAACAGGATCGTCCAGGCCCAGCCAATGACCCAACTGCAGATCGTTCACGCGCTCCCCGAGCGGCTTCACGCGCAGGCGTGACCGGTCAAAGAGCTGATATTTGGAAGGCATCAGCCGGGGAACAGCCGTGAGACCAGTTCCTCGCGGCAGAGAAAGTTGGGGACGATGTAATCTGCGCCCACGCCGATCAATCGCAGCCTTTTCCATTGGTCCACTTCAGTGCAGGCCGGCTCTTCGCTGGCCACGCCTACCGCGACGCCGCCTACGTTCTTGACTTCTTCGATTTCGACGTAGCCGTCGCCAAAGCCGAGAAACTGATCGCCCTGAAAATCGGCGGACGCCAAGATGCGCTGGATCAGGATCGCTTTCGAGAAGCTCTTATAATCGTCCAGCGCGCCGTATACGCCTCCGTCAAAATACTGCGTGATCCCGAGCAGCCGGGCTTCCTCTTTCATATAGATTTCATCAGTCCCACTGGCCAGGTACATGGTCAGACCGCGATCCTTTAACTGCTCCAGCAGGGCGCGCGATCCCGGCACCAGGTATTGTTCGGGATCGTCCTCGCCTTTGCGCAGCCCTTCCACACGGGTTGCGATCTTCTGCCACAGGCGGTCCAGGTACATTTTCTTGTAAGCCAGCGGCTCCAGAGGTTTGCCCCCGCGCGCTTGCATTGCTTCGGCCAGCGCGATCATTTGATAGATGGTTTCCTTGCCGGTGAGGCGCCAAACAAAATCTTCCACCACAGTCTGCAGTTCGGCTTCTGTTTCTCCGGTCTTGAGCTCGGCCAGAATCTCCACCATCATGGGGACCATGACCTTCATCCAACCGGAACGGATCAAGGAGAGTGTGCCGTCAAAATCAAAAAGTACGACGCGCGCGTTTCGGGCCGTTGCGCCCGGGCTGATATTTTCGACCATCCAGATCTTAGTGTAGGCCAACAGCCGGGCCGGCTATTTCACCCAATATGTCGACACCGCAAGCACGGCGCCTACAGCCGCACTCCCCATGGACAGGTACCACATCTCGGCGCGCTTGGTGAGGATGGAGAGCGATCCGAGCACGATGGCCAGCTCTAGAAACACCTCGCCATAATCCAGCCGCAACTCCTCTTTGCCCTTCAACTCACTCTCCTGCTCCAGCGCATGAGCTTCTTTTTGAATTTCTTCGTTGTCGTGTTTGTACTTCTCAGAGTTCTTGGCGTACTGTTCGCTCAATTTGTCGTTCTTCTGAGCCGTAAACATGTCGCGCGCGACTTCTGACTCGTAGCGGCGAATGGATTTGGCCTGATAGTACGACCATTGGTCGGACGCCTTTTGTTGCTTCAGGATTTCTTCTGTCGTAGCCAGGTGGCTCAGCACCGAGACCACCGCCAGTGCGGCGGCAACGATGGCCATGGTGGCGGCTACGCGCTTATCAAAAGGGTTGTGGGCGTGTTCGGCGTGCTCTTGCAGTTCTTCTTCAACGGACATGCATTCTATAGTAGCCGAGCCGCGACCGTAAGGGAGCCGGTGGTTTGCCGGCCCAGCGGGCCAGCCGTGGTAGCGCTCCGTTGAAGACGCGAGACCGATCGGTTGGCAGGCGAAATGGGAGCTGACGTGGGGCAGGCGCTTTCGCCTGCCAACCCAACTTTTCACACTGGGTCTTCATGGCCTTTGGTGGGCCGGCAGGCCGTGCGGCTCAGTTTTTTGTACTGATTTCCAGCGCCCGCTCCCGCCATTGCGCCGCCTCCGCGGGATGGCCCATGTGCTCTTCCACTTCGGCCAGGATTTCGAGTGCCTGCGCAAGTTGCGGCCCACCCTTGCGCTCCAGAGCGCCAATAGCCTGCGTCAGCAGTTCGCGCGCTGCGCCCACGCGGCCGGATTTAACATAGAGACCTGCCAGATGAACCTGCGCATCCGCTGCTTCCTGGCGATTACCCCCCACCTGGCGCTCCTTGAGCCGGAGCACGCGTTCGTATTCACCCGCCGCGCCGTCCAGATCGCCCGATTCTTCAAGCGACGCCGCCAAATGAAACAGTGCCTGCGTGGATTCGTGCGAATCCGGACCGGAGGCGGCCCGGTGAATATCCAGCGCGCGCCGAAGACAACGCTGCGCCTCCGCGTGATCGCCATTCTGCCGTGAAAGCATTCCCAACTCGGCCAGGCTCTGGGCGGTGTGTTCATGATTAGGACCGAAAGCCTGCTCGGACAGTGCGGCGGCCTGCTGCAGAGCCGCGTGGGCTTCGCCGGTGCGGCCGCTGTTCAAAAGAGCAGTTGCGAGCTTGCGCGAGCACTGCGCCAGACGCGCGCGGTCCGGAGAACCATGAGCGGCTTCGATGGCTTCGATTTCGCGAATGGTCTGCTCGGCGTCTCCATATTTCTTCTGCGCCAGTTGGATATCCACCAGCCCAACCAAGGCCCGCGCGCGCATGGATTGATCGTTCGCGGCCACGCCCATGGCAACTTGAATATTCTGTTCCGCCTGCTCCCACTTCGCTTGATGGCTCAGAGCGCTCACCAGCTTGAGCAAAAGATCAAGATGTTTTCCGGAGGTGTGACGGCGTTCAGCCAGTGCCAGAACCAGATGCTGTTCCGCATCCGCCCAATTCCGCGCCGCCAGATGCCGCTCCGCTTCAGTCAAATTAAGATTGCGCTGCCGGTGCCATTCTTTGGCCTGCGGCGTGATCCACGCGGCAAAACGGATGCCGAGTTTGAAAAGCCGAGTAACGATCATGGGAACCTTTAAGCCCTGATCGGCACTCGCGGATCATTTCTTTAAATCCTGCACTTTCACCGTGGCTGTCCACATCTGCGGGATACCGGTTCGATAGTCGATCCAGACTGGGTGGAAAACGCCATCGGCGGCGGCGGCCAATCCGGCCGTGTCACCATTGTTCTTGCGGGTGTCATCGCTCGCGACATGGGCAGCGGTGGAGACGCGGACGCTCGGAAGCCACGTCCTGCCGCCATCTACTGACGCCCGAAACCGTACGTAGTAGCCGAGATTGTCCGGGTTGTCCCGCCGGTCATACCAAGACACGCCCACTACTCCGCTGCGATTTACCGCAACCATGGGCATGAAATTGTTGGGTCTGCTGTTTGCTTCTTGATCTCCTCCATCATCGTCGACTACTGCCGGAGCGGTCCAGGTGCGCCCCTGATCGATCGAAGAAGAGAATAGGATCTTGGTGCGGCGGTCATACCGGGCATCCGGCCATACTGCGTACAATTGACCGCGGCTTCGGTCAACACCCAGCGCTGGCATGGAAAGCTGTGGCACGCGCCAGTCGTAGTATGCATCTGAAACCTTGCCGGCCAGACTGAGAGTCTTTCCTCCATCGTGCGAGACGAAGACGTTTAAGACCGCATTCGCGGCAGAAGGTGCGGACGCCGCATCGGTTCGGTACGACATGTTCCGCTTGCCATCGTCCAGCTCGGCGACGAGTGCGAAAAACGCCCCATCATTTGCGACGACGCCCGTTCGCCGGCATGAACCACGGTTTCTGGAACGTGGTCGCGCCATTGACCAGGATCTTCTCAAAGCTGCGCCCGTCATCGGTGCCCGGAAAGAAGAGAACATCGGCAGCTGGTTTCCGGCTATACCGGTACGCATGTACGTAGACATGGCTCGTGAAGGGACTGTCCGTGTCGTCCACGTCAGATAGGGACGGTCGATGGGAGGGATGTCCCCACTGACCAAGGACGGTTTCCATGTCCGGCCGCCGTCCCCGGAACGGTACACGCTCAGCACTGGCGTGCCCTTTTCGTCTGGAAGGTCGTGAACGCTGGCTGCGAATGCCGCACCGCGGAGGCCGATGGCACAAGAAGGATCCACCGCCACCGGAACAGTTAACGTCTGTGCCCACGTTGCGCCCCGATCAAATGATACGTAGAACACGTTGTCGATCTGATCGCCGGGCCGAACCACGTAGGCGCACGCGATCAAGTGCCTGGCGTTTTTCAGGTCTGCAGCCGCATACGTTTCATAATGCCGGACTGTCGCCTGAGAAGAACTAACCTGAACATTCCGCCCGATGGTGTAAGGCGGCTGGGTATTCTGAGCGGAAGAAATGGCGCTAACCGCCAGCAGGAGAAGCTGCACTGTTGTCTTCGTCATGGAACTCATCACGATTCTAAACCGACGGAGTTTGTTATCGTTATCCCATGAGATTGCTTCCGGCCTTTCTGGCAGCCTCGGCGCTCGCTTTTGCGCAACCATCCGACGTGAAAACCGACACGCTTTCGAACGGCATGAAAATCCTCATTCAAGAGGATCACAATATTCCCAACGTGGCGATGTATTTTTTCTATAAAATCGGGTCGCGCAACGAACATCCCGGCACCACCGGGCTCTCCCACTTCTTTGAGCACATGATGTTCAACGGCGCGAAGAAATACGGGCCCGGCCAATTCGATTTGCAGATGGAAAAAAACGGTGGAAATAACAACGCCTACACCACGGAGGACGACACCGTCTATACCGACTGGTTTCCCCGCAGCGCGCTGGAATTGATGATGGACATGGAAGCGGACCGCATCCGCGATTTGTCTTTTGAGCCAAAGATCATCGAGTCCGAACGCGGCGTGGTTTATTCGGAACGGCGCAGCTCGGTGGACAACAGCAACTTCGGCATTCTTTTCGAGCAGCTTCACGCGGCCGCCTACATCGCGCATCCGTACCATTGGCCGGTGCTGGGCTGGCCTTCCGATATCGAGTCCTGGACCATGGACGATCTCAAGAACCATTTCCGCATGGGCTACGCGCCCAACAATTGCGTCATGGTGGTGGTGGGCGATGTTTCCACGCCCGAAGTGATTTCGCTCGCCAAGAAATACATTGAGCCGATCCCCCGCGAGGATCCACCTCCGCCGGTCCGCACCAAAGAGCCCGAACAGATTGGCGAGCGGCGTGTCACCGTGGTGAAGCGGGCCCAGTTACCGATCGAAATGGTGGCCTACCATGTTCCCCAATCGAATAATCCGGATGACGCTGTGCTGGATGTCATGGAAGCTATCCTCAGCCGCGGCCAAAGTTCCCGCTTGTACAGCCGGATGGTGGATAAAGAGCAATTAGTTCTCTCGGTGAACGCGAATCGCCAGACCACGTTCGATCCTGGATTATTGATATTCATCATGCAGCCACGCAGCGGCGTGGAGCCGGCGCGCGCGGAAAAAGTGCTGTTCGAAGAATTGAGCCGCTTGAGCAGCCAGCCGGTGCCGGAACAGGAGTTGCGCAAGGCCAAGAATCAATTGCTGGCCAGCCACTACCGGGAACTGAAGACCATCGCTGGAAGAGCAAATCTGCTGGGTGAATATGAAGTGTTTTATGGCGATTATCGCAAGCTCTATTCGGTGGAACAAGCGTACGAAGCCGTCACCCCGGCCGATATCCAGCGAGTGGCGCGCCAGTATCTGACGGAGAAGAATCGAACCGTGGCTACCTTGATTCCCGAAGCGCGGACGAAGGAGAAACAGCCCAAGGAGAAAGAGCAATGATGACGCGCTGGAGCCTGATCGCGCTGGTCTCGGCCGCGAGTTTGTTCGGGCAATTAAGGATCCCTCCTTATACGCGGACTGTGCTGCCGAACGGTGTCGTGGTGGATCTGCTGCCTCGAACCGGCGTGCCGCTGGTCGGGTTCCGGATTCTGGTAAAAGGCGGCGTGGAAGCAGAGCCCGCAAACGTGGCCGGGCTGGCCGGAGTTACGGCCCAATTGCTGCGCAAAGGTACCAGCAAACGAACCGCGGATCAGTTCTCCGAGGAACTGGATTTTCTCGGCGGAACATTCCAGACATTCGATTCCGCGCAATCATCGGTCACCACCATTTCCGGGGAGTTTTTGAAAAAAGATTTCGACCATGGTTTGGACTTGATGACGGACGCCGTACTGCATCCCACATTTCCTGAAGCAGAGGTGCGCAAAACGCTCGCGCAACGCGTAGACGCGGCAAAAGCTCAGAAAGACAATCCACAGGCAGCCATCAGCGCCTATTTCGCGGCTTATTTCTACGGACCAAACCATCCCTACGGACATCCGCCGGATGAAATCACGCTCGGCCGCATCCAACGCCAGCAGATTGCTGATTTTCATGACCGTATGTACTGTGGCCGGAATATGGTGGTGATCGTCACGGGCGATTTCGATCCCCAAACCGCGGCAGCGAAGATCCGCGACGCCTTCTTGGGGCTAGCGCCGGGCCACGCATTCGAATGGACCAAGGCGGCCCGGCCCGAAGCGCCGTCCAATGTGCTTTTGATAGACAAGCCAGACGCCACGCAGACCTATTTTTACATCGGCCAGCCAGGTATCGACCGCAAGAATCCCGATCGCGTGAAGCTGCTGCTCATCAACACCCTGTTCGGCGGACGATTTACGTCCATGCTGAACGAAGCCTTGCGCGTGAACAGCGGCCTTTCTTACGGCGCCAGTTGCATTTTGCAGCGCGTGCGGATGCCGGGTTCCATTATCATTGCCACTTACACCAAAACCGAAACCACCGAAAAAGCCATCGACATGGCGCTGGATGTTCTCAAGCAACTTTCCCAGAGGGGAATTACGGCGGAGCAGTTGGCTTCGGTGAAGGCCTACATCAAAGGTACGTTTCCCACCCGGCAGCTGGAAACCACTGACCAACTGGCGAACATTCTGGCGGATATGGAGCTGTACGGCCTGGGCAAAGATGAGATCGACGACTTTTTTTCCAGCATCGACGCGGCCAACCTAGCCGACATCAACGCCACCGCGCGGAAGTATTACAAGCCGGATCATCTGACGTTCGTGTTATTAGGCAACGCGGCGAAGATTCGCCAGGTTGCCGCGAAGTACGCGCCGAAAGTGACGGAAGTATCGGTCAACAAGCCGGGTTTTGGGGCTGAGTAGCGATTCTTGGCATTGTTCCACAGTCGGCGAGCCGCTTTCGGCAGGGACTCCGCGTTTCTGATGATCCGCGCTAGCTCAAGGTGCGCAGAGTAGGTTCGCTTCTCGCGTCCTACGTGCAGCACTATCTCGTCATCAGTGAAACGCCTCTCCTCTCGCCAGCATCCCCAGGATCATCCTCATTCGCCGCTCCCTGGTTTCCGGCTTCTTGGCAGTCTGCAATCGATACGAAATGGCGTACCGGTTCGCTTTGTTGAGTGAATCGAAGAACGCTTTCGCTTTCGGATCTTCGCTCAGTGCCGCCAGAAAATCGTCGGGGAAACTGGCGTTGCTCTGCGAATCGTAGGCAGCTTTCCAGCGGCCGTCTTTCTTCGCCGCATCCACTTCAGCTTGGCCGGGCGCCTTCATCCGGCCGGCCTTGATCAATCGCTCCGCATGTCCGGTATTAATCCGGGACCAGCCGCTCTTCGCGCGCCGCCGGGTGAAACGCTGAAGCCAGGATTGATCGTCGTGCTTTTGTTTCTGCCCATCGATCCATCCAAAACAAAGCGCCTCATCCAGCGCCTCGGCGTAACTGACCGAAGCGGTCTCCGAATGTTTCTTGAAAATCCGAAGCCAGATGCCGTCCGATTTGGCATGATTCGCAGCCAGCCATTTTCGAAACTCCGCCGGCGAGTGAAAGCTGAGGATCATGGATCGCCTCTGAGCCGTTCCAACGCCCAGCGGGCGTGTTCGGCCACCATCTCGTTCGGGAACCTAGCCAGCTCTTGGAGCGGCTCCTGGAATTTCGATTCTCCGCTGTTGCCCATCGCGATAGCGACATTGCGCAGAAATCCGGCATATTTGGCGCGCTGGACGGGGCTCAGGTGGAACACCTCGCGAAACTCTTCTTCGCTCAAGCGGCTCAAGTCTTCGAGCGCCGGCGCGAAATGGCGCGGCTCAAACGCTGCGTCGCGTGCTACAGGAGCCTGGCGATTCCAGGGACAGACATCCTGGCAGATATCGCAGCCGAAGATGTGCCGGCCTATTCCAGCGCGCATTTCCTCCGGTACTGAACCATGCAGCTCAATGGTGAAATAAGGAATGCAGCGCCGCGCGTCCACCTGGTAGCCTTCTTTCGGAATGGCCTGTGTGGGACATGCCTCGATGCAGCGCGTGCAGGTGCCGCAGCGATCCGGAGGCGCGGAATCCGGTTCAATCTCCAAAGACGTAAGGATCTCGCCCAGAAAAAACCACGATCCCATCTCCTGATTGATCAGGCATGTATTCTTGCCGATCCAGCCGAGGCCGGCCTCGCGCGCGTAGGAGCGCTCCAGCAGCGGCGCCGTATCCACGCAGATTTTCCATTCGTGCCCGCCCCCCATTTTCTGCACCAGCTTTTCGAGACCCGCGCGAACCACCTGGTGATAATCCTCACCCCAGGCGTAGCGGGAAATCCAGGCGGATTCCGGATCGTGGGATTCCGTAGAGCGCGGCTCGGGCCCGTTATATAGTTTTCCAACCGAGATGATGGATCGCGCGGAAGGAAGCAACAGCCGGGGATCAGTCCGGATGTAAGCGCGCCGGTCCGTCAGATAACCCATGGCGCCGGCCATTCCTTGTCGCACCCAATTGAGAAAACGGGCCGCGTCTTCGGCCAACGGCAGGGCCCGTGCGATCCCCGCCAGCTCAAAGCCGCATTCATGCGCTAACCCTCGAATATCACCCGCCCGCACCCTATCATCATGACATAAGCCTAGCGTTTTCAATCGTGACCGGGGAATTGTAATGCTCCGTTCAATGGGTGATATCCCCGTCGAGCGAAGAAAAGGGGCAGTTTAACGCATTCGTGTAGCCTGCTTAATGAAGTTGGCCTTATACTTTGGTCAATGCACAAGCCCATAAAGTACGCCGAAAAAGTGGTAACCAAAGCGGCCGGCGCGGCCTGGGTTGTATTCGATAAACTCAATCAAATCAGTCAGAATCCGTCCTTCACCCCCAAATGGTCGGAGAAGCCGCTGCTTAAGAGCTACGAGAAGCAGAAGCCGCCATTGGGCTGGCCCCGCGAGACCGATTCTTTGTGTCCGCGCTGCATCCCGGAAATCCGCCAGCAGATCGTGGACGGCAAGCTGCCCCACGAGATCCTTCTCAACGAAAAAGTGGGCGAAATTAAAGCCACCATCATTGAGCGCGACGGCAAAATCCTGATGGTGAAGGATTGCCCCAAGCACGGCCATTTTGAAGACGTGATGGCCATCGATACGGATTTCTTCAAGCATCTGGAAGAGGTTTTCCCGGGCCGCGACATCCGCGCGCACCATGACGAAAAGTTGCACAACCACGGCACCAGCACCATCAAGCATGGCCGCGGCTCAGTGCTGACCATCGATCTCACCAACCGCTGCAACATGATGTGCGATCCGTGTTTCATGGACGCCAACCAGGTTGGTTTCGTGCATGAGCTGAGCTGGGAAGATATCCAGACCCTGCTCGATAACGCCATTTCCATCAAGCCGCGCCGGCAGATGTCGGTGCAATTCTCGGGCGGCGAGCCGACGCTTTCGCCGTATTTCTTGGATGCCATTCGCTACTCCCGCAAAGTGGGCTACAACAGCGTGCAGGCTGCCACCAACGGTATCGAATTCGCCAAAAGCAAAGAGTTCTGTAAACAGGCCGCTGACGCGGGGCTCCGTTATGCCTATCTGCAATTCGACGGCATCGGCAATGACGCCAATTCGCATCGCGCCGTTGGCAACCTCTTCGATGTGAAGCTGAAGGCCATCGAAAACCTGTGGAGTTCGGGCGTCGACATTGTGCCGGTGATCACCATCATCAATGGCATTAACAATGAACAAGTGGGCGCGGTGGTGCGTTTCGCGCTGGATAATCCCAAGAAGATCCCGTTCTTGAGCTTCCAGCCGGTTTCTTTCACCGGCAGGGATGAAGCGGTTACCGATGAGCGCCGCACCGCCCAGCGCTACACGTTATCGCATCTGGCGCATGACGTGAAGGACCAGACCGGCATCGGCGAACCGGTGCGCGATTGGTTCCCGATCTCATTCATGAGCACGTTCTCAGACTTCGCCGACCTGGTTCACGGACCGGAAGCGAGCTGGGGCCAGTTGAGCTGCGGTTGCCATCCCAATTGCGGGATCGGCATGGCCGTGATGTGCGACAAGGAAACCAAGGAAGCAGTCCCGGTGACCGCGTTCCTGAATGCGGACCGCCTGGCGAAAGACATCGCGCGAATCAACGATGCCGCGCGTGGCCGGTTCCTTTCTGTCGCGGGAGTAACGCTAGCGCTGCTGCGCAACTACAATCCGTTCGCGGCGCCCACGCACTTCAAGCTTAGCGATATGATCGCCAAGTTCGACAAATGCTTCGGCATGTCCAAGAAGGCGCAGACCGGTGGCTACGGCAAGGTAACCGGCGATCGCACTTTGGATGATATCGAGAAGCGCCGCAAGGATCGTTGGAACTTCCTGTTTGTGGCCGGCATGTGGTTCCAGGATTTGTTCAATTACGATTTCCGGCGGACCGAGCAGTGCATCATTCCCTACGCCACGCAGGAAGGCGAAATTTCTTTCTGTGCGTATAACACCGGCGTCGGCTGGCGGAACATCATCGAAAAAATGCACATGACCGCCACGCTCACCAAGTGGTACGAGGAGCATGGCAAGCACGAAATCTTCGCCGGCGGAAAGAAAGTCGGCCTCGAAAGCATCAACCATTCGCTGATACTCCGCGCCGAAGACGTGCAGCATGCCAAGCAGACCGATCTGGATAAGCTCGGAATCGCCAAGAACGCCCGCGAGGAAAAGAAGCGCGCGCGCGATCAGAAGCTGCACGAAGCGCAGGAAAACGAGCGCATGGCGAAACTTTACCGCCAGCACGTGTTAAAGGAAGAGCCGGGACCGGAGCTGATTCAGTTGAAGCCGATCGCTCCAGCGGCGACGAAAGACGCCCGCGAAGAAGTGGGGTCGTTCGGAGATTAATTCGTCAGACAGCCAGAGGAGAAGAAGCCGTCCGGGGTGACTCGGGCGGCTTTTTTTGTTCCCTTTTATTTCAGCAAGATTCTCGCCAGGAAGCGGCTGGCTGTTTTCGCTATCGTTGCCGCACCACCACCAGTTGGCGACCCGGCATTCGGAACCACGTCAGGAACCACCGCTTCATACAGAGCTCGCCTGATTTCAACCGATGAAGTCCGGTGCTTTATAAGGTAATTGACGGCTCCCTGCGCTTTGGTCATGTCCTGCGAAAGAGCGGTGTCATCGCCGGTCAGAATGACCACGGGAACGGCCTTTCCCACCGCTGATCGAATTGCCAGATGCGTCTTGTAGCCATCGAGTTCCGGCATTCCAAGGTCGAGCAGAACAACGTGAACACCTGGCTTAGAAAGCCGGCTCACGGCGTTGAGGAGATTGCTCTGCCACTCCACCCGGAAAATATCATCTTGGCTGGGACGGACTTGAGCGCAGGTGTAAGCGGCTGCGTCAGGGTCATCCTCCACCAGCAGCACTTGAATCGGCACTCCTAGTCCCGGACCAGTCCGGTACACGGTGGGTTCTGAGCAGGTTGATTTCATTTAGAACGCATCGGCCAAACGGACGGAGTCTTGAAAGAAAATAGATGGTGATGAGCCGCTGCAAGGAACGTTCCAGGCTAACCCTTGCCGTCGTGGACGCTGGAGCTAAGGTTCTGGCGTCGCAACGCGCTTTCGACGACGCGAAGCGGACCAACGTCGATCTTGTTCCGCCTATGGCTCTTCTCGAGGCAGCCAAGTCCGAACAACGCCATGCGGCTGCCGCGTTGAGCGACCATGAGAGGTTACACGGCTGTGTCCCAAGCGATTACGAATCCATACGAGCCGATGCACAACAGGCCCTCGTCGACTTTCTCCAGGCTTCCTTGAAGGCCGGATTCATCGTGGTGCAGAGCGCCCTCGTGGTGAAAAACCAAGGACGGACGGATCATTTCCTCAAAGCCAAGCAGCACGCCCGCCAGACATCGCAATCAGTTCAGACATTCATAAGTCTGGTCAAAGACGTGAATGAAAGGACCCAGATACAGAATCGGCTGGCGGAGCTGGAACGGCTGATCACCGGCCTGTAGCCCGTGCGGCGCGGCAGAACTGGCATGATCGCACATTTTGAGCGCGAATAGTTTCGGCGTGTGGGCCAATCGGCGCAAACAGCGCGGGTTGGCAACCCGCGCGCAGGATGTCATCCTGCCCCACAAGTTACACGCGGGCCGCGCAGAGGCGTCCGAGGGTCGCGAGCGCGCGGTTGCGGGCATCCGACAACGCGATGCCGGCATTGATGCGAATGTGGTTTTTGTAGCGTCCGGAAGCGGAAAAGATCGGTCCCGGCAAAATGCTGATGTGCTCGTTCAAGGCCGCTCGCCATAACTTCATGGCGTCGACTTTCGCCGGGAGCTCCAGCCAAAGCATGTGGCCGCCTGCTGGACGGCTGATGCGCGTTCCTTTCGGAAAACACTGGAACGCCACCTGCCTCGCTATCGCCACCTGACCAGCAAGGGTTGCGCGCAAACGCTTCAGGTGCCGGTCGTAGCCGCCAGATGATAGAAACTCCGCCACCACCCACTGGGGCAGCGAGGGCGAGGCCATGGAGGTAAGAAACTTGAGACGCTCCACCTCGGCCTGAAAGCGTCCGGCAAAGACCCAGCCAATGCGATATCCCGGAGACAATACTTTGGAGGAAGAGGAACACAGCAGCACCAGCCCCTTGCGATCGAAGGATTTGGCGGTCAGATGGCGCCGGTCATCGAAAGCCAGGTCGCCGAACAGATCATCCTCGATCACCGCCACGTTTTTTCGCGCCGTCAGCTCCACCAAAGCCTGTTTGTAACTGTCCGGCAAAACGTATCCGAGAGGGTTGTGGCAATTCAGCATAACGACGCAAGCCTTCACCGAGTGCTTCCTGATGGCGCGTTCCAGTTCGTCGAGGTCCATCCCGGCTTGTGGATGGGTGGAAATCTCCAATACCTTGACTTTCAGTGACGCAGCGCTCTCCAGGATTCCGAAATAGCTGGGGCTCTCCACCGCGATGACATCGCCCGGTTGCGTAACGGCCCGCAAGCTGAGATTTACGGCGTCCTGGGCGCCGCTGGTGATGACCACATCCCGGGGGGAAACCCGGCACCCTGCGGCGATGGCGCGGCGCGCGAGTTCGCGGCGCAAGCGTTCCGCGCCTGGTGGGAAATCGTAACCTGCGCTGTGCAACGGCCGGTCGCGGACAATTTGCCGCAAGATCAAGTTCAATTTACGATTGGGAAACAATTCCGGGCTGACACAGCCGGCTCCGAAGGGGACGTTCGCGGGATCGGTTACGGCCTCAATGATGCTTGCCAGCACGGCGTTGTTTCCCTGATCAGTCGGCTTGCCTGGCGAGGACTCGAATTGCGGCTCGGGAATCAGGCTAGCCAATGGCGTGCGGACGTAAAATCCGGATTGCGGGCGCGCTTCTAAATATCCACGGTTCTCCAGCCACATGTAGGCTTGCAATGCGGTGGAGACGCTAACGTTGCGCTGCTGGCTCAATTGCCGAAGCGAAGGCACACGGTCGCCAGGCCGCAGCGCGCCGCGAGCTACTTGCTGAACCAGCGTCTCGGCGATCTGAATATACAGCGGCGAATTGGCACCATTCGTGGTTGAGGCTTCGGCCATCGTTCGAAGTGTACCAGAGGGAGCGGCTAACTGTACTGGTCAATCGTTTCCAGTATTCCATCTTGTACACCTAGTATCGCTGTTCTTTTTTGCCAACTGTACTGGTCTAAATTAACAATAACTGAATCTGTACATATTAAAGCGATGCGGGCATGATGTTCAGAGGAGAACGTTTTGTCGGTATACGAGAAATTGGAAAGTTTGAAGATTGAGCTGCCTGCTTTGACCAAGCCGGTCGCGGCGTTCGTACCATTTACGCGCGTCGGGAGCCTCGTGTTTGTGTCCGGCCACATCGCCAAAAAGAACGGGAAGCCCTGGGAGGGCCAGCTTGGAGCGAATGTCACTATTGAACAAGGGAAGGAGGCCGCCAGAGGCGTGGCCATCGACTTGATCGCCACGTTGAACGCAGCCGTCGGTGACCTTAACCTCATCAGGCGGATTGTCAAAATGCAGGTTCTGGTCAACAGTACTCCGGCATTTACAGACCAGCATCTGGTGGCCAATGGCGCATCGGAACTTCTGGTTGAGGTTTTCGGCGATGGCGGGGCGCATGCTCGCGCAGCATTCGGCGTCGCTCAGGTCCCCTTCGGCTCTTGTGTGGAGATCGATCTGATCGCGGAGGTTAACGATAAATGAAGTCCTATCGCTACAAAGTAGTGGACGTCTTCACGACGGAGGCTTTGGAGGGCAATGCGCTGGCCGTATTTCCGGACGCGTCCGGCCTGGATGGAACAACCATGCAGAAGATCGCCAGGGAATTCAATCTGGCGGAAACCGCCTTTGTACTTCCCGCGACACGCCAGGATTGTGCGGCGACTCTGCGGATATTTACGCCGGCAAAGGAGATGGTCTTTGCCGGGCATCCCACGGTTGGCAGCGCTTTCGTATTGCTCGAAGAGGGCATTGTTCCGAAAAACAGCAGCGCGTTTGTGGTGGAAGAGAAGATTGGCCTCGTCCCTATCCGAATTGACAGCGGTGCGCGGCCGATGATCTGGTTGCGCACGCCTCCGATTCGCGATGGGAGATGTTATGACTCTGCTCTCTGTGCAGCAGCGCTCGGGCTGAAATCGCAGGACCTCCTGCCCATCGGACCGCAGCTTCTGAACGCCGGCAATCCTACGTTGATTGTTGCCGCTCAGGATAAAGCGGCAGTGGATCGTGCCTGGCTTGATCTGATGGGCCTGAAAACTCTCAAGGGTGGTGAGAACGAGCCCTTCTGTGTGTTCTTGTTCACGCCGACGCCTGAGGGGGCTTATTCGCGGATGTTTGCTCCTGAATTAGGGATCGTCGAAGACCCGGCGACGGGTAGTTCAACCGGACCCCTGGCAGCCTACATGATCCGGCACAAGCTGGCGTCAGGTAAGGCGGGCACGCGCATGGTGAGCGAACAAGGGACAAAAATGGGCCGCCGGAGCTTGCTGCATGTCGAGATTCAGGGAGAGCAGGGCGCTGACGGCATCTTGGTCGGCGGTCATGTCACACCGGTTGCCGAGGGTGTCATGAAGTTGGACTAATCGCGCGACGCCCCCAAACGCCGAACCGAGCTTTCAGATAAGAATTCTCTTAAGAGAGGACCGATGGCCGAGACCTTCGAAGCATACCGAAACCGAGTCCTGAGCTATCTTGGCGATGAGGAGCCCATCGGTGTCCAACAAGCCACGCCATCCCAGCTCGAGCGTCGACTGCGCGATGTCGCGCCGGGGGAGTTGATCCGGCGTCCTGCACCTGAAAAATGGTCAATCGCCGAGATCGTAGCGCACTTGGCGGACGCGGAGCTGGCGATGGGGTGGCGATTGCGAAACATGCTGGCGAATCCGGGCGTGGCCTTGACGTGGTGGGATGAGGCCGTATGGGCAGAGCGCTTGGGTTACGCGCAGCAAGAGGCGAGCCTTTCGGCGGGGGTCTTTCGGGTGCTGCGCGAGAGCAACCTGCGATTGTTGGAGTCGACCCCGCGCGCACGGTGGGTGGAGTGCTACGGGGTCCACAAGGTACGCGGACGGCAAACGGTTGAGGAGTTCGTCCGCTTGGAAGCGGCACACGACTTGAACCATCTTCGGCAGATCGACCGCATCCTGGGTGTGTGTATCAATCCGTTACCGTAACAGGGGCATCTTTCCAAAATTCCATTCTCTGACTATAGTCAGAGAATGAAGCAAAGTCAGATTGATTTGGTTCGGCGCTTCAATCGCGCCGTTACTCAGCGAATCGGCGCGCTCGACGATGCCTATCTTTCTCGTGAACGCTCACTGGGATTGTCGCGATTGCTGTGGGAAATTGAGCCGGCTGGGTCTGAGGTAAGGCTGCTGCGCGCCCGTCTTGGCTTGGACTCGGGATATTTTAGCCGGCAGCTGCGCCGGCTGGAGGCAGATAGGCTGGTTACCACCGATCCCGATAACGGCGATGGCCGCGTACGAAAAGTGCGGCTGACCCGTAAGGGTCTTCGAGAGCGGGCGATATTGGACAGCTCATCCAATGAACTCGCGGCATCGATCTTGGCGCCCCTGACGGCGCCGCAGCGAGACCGTGTGGTTACCGCGATGGCCGAAGTTGAAAGGCTCATTCTCGCTTCGCAAGTGCGGATTGAGATCAGCGACCCGCGTGACATCGACGCCCGATATTGCCTGCGGTCGTACTTCGAGGAGCTTGGCCGCCGGTTCGATACAGGTTTCGATCCTGCGCGGAGCATCTCCGCAAGCGATGAGGAGATGACGTTGCCGAATGGGCTGCTGCTGGTGGCAAACTTACTGGGGCGAGCGGTGGGATGCGGGGCGCTCAAGCTTCACATGGACACCCAGATTGCCGAGGTAAAGCGCATGTGGGTGGCTGCTGACGTGCGCGGGCTTGGATTGGGGCGGCGTTTGCTGGAACAACTGTCGGCGGAGGCCGCGTCACGCGGAATGATGCTGCTGCGGCTGGAGACGAACCGCTCGCTCTTTGAAGCAAAGCAGCTCTACGAGAAAGCCGGGTTCGTCAAGGTGGAGCCCTTCAATAATGAACCATATGCGCACCATTGGTTCCAGAAAGATCTCCGACGCAAGTAATAGCGCAACGCGGAGGCTTTACCGAGCGTGGATACCAAATTCTGAACAGTCACAAGGGAAGACACATGATTGACTTCGGTTTGGGAAAGTTGCGGCTCTCGAGCGTGGCAGCAGCCTGCGCAGCCCTATTCATGACGCAGGCTGCGGGAGCCCATCCAGCGGCCTTTACACTCAACGATGTGATGCAGGCGCCATTTCCGTACGACATGGTGGCCGCGCCCACGGGCGCAGCCGTGGCGTGGGTATTCGACGCGAAGGGCTGCCGTAATATCTGGGTTCGAGACCCCTCCCATGGCGCGAAAGCGCGCCAGATCACACCGTACACACAGGACGACGGTTTCGATATCGGCGAACTCGCCTGGTCGCCGGATACGAAGTCGATCGCCTTTACACGGGGCGAGAGTCTTGACGACGAGACTCCGGCCAACGTTAATAACTCCCCGCAAGGCCCAATGCCCAAGGAAGTATGGGTGGTTGCGACGGCCGGCGGCGTGCCGCATAAGGTCGGCGCGGGAGAGTCCCCTAGCTTCTCGCCCGATGGCAGCCGCCTGCTGTTTGTCGACAAGAAAAGAATTCTGACGGTGGCCGCGAGCGGCGATGGCGACGCGCAGCCATTGCTCATCGATCAGGGAACAGTGGACTCGCTGACCTGGGCGCCGGATGGCAAGCGCCTGGCGTTCGTGAGCCATCGAGCGAACCACTCGCTGATCGGTGTCTACGATTTCGTTGACCAAACCATCGTCTGGTTGAGCCCGAGTCTCGACTACGACAGCTCGCCCGCGTTCTCACCGGACGGCGCGCGGATCGCCTTCATTCATGTGCTGGCCGAGAAAGCTCTCCCCGATTTCTCCTCCCGACGCAGCGGACGGCCGTGGTCGATCTGGACGGCGGACGTGAAAACCGGCCAGGGGCGACGTGTCTGGATTGCCGACGCGGGACCCGGAAGCGTATTCCATCCGACGCCGTCGGCTACGAACCTGTTCTGGACCAACCATGATGATCTCGTGTTCCCCTGGGAGAAAAGCGGCTGGCTGCATCTATATGCAGTCCCCGTGCAGGGCGGGACGGCCCGCGCACTCACGGTGGGAAAGTTCGAGGTCACACACGTCGTCTTCAGCCAGGACCGCAAGCGCCTGGTGTATTCGTCCACTCAGGATGACACCGACAGGTTGCATATCTGGACGGTCGATGCCGAGCATGGTTCCCCGGTGCGCGCCGCCCAGAGCCACGCCATCGAAGACATGCCGCAGATCGGCGCCGACGGCGCTCTTTTCGCATTGCAGAGCGACGGCAACCAGCCGCTGCATCCGGTTGTGTTGAGTGTGGGGGGCCAATGGCGGCGGCTCGCTCCGGAAGCCATCCCGTCCTCCTTCCCGAGTTCCAAGCTCGTCATACCCCAGGCCGTGACCTTTCGGGCGAAGGATGGCCAGGAAACCCACGCGCAACTGTTCCTGCCACGCGAAACAACTTCGAAGCCGCACCCGGCGATCCTGTTCTTCCACGGCGGCCCTCAAATGCAGATGCTGCTGGGGTTCCATACCCATCGTGCGCATAGCTGGATAATCGCATTTAATCAGTACCTCGTCGCGGAGGGCTACATCGTGCTGTCAGTCAACTATCGCGGCGGTACCGGTTATGGCCTTGACTACAGAGAGGCCGACAACTTCGGCCCCGGCGGCGGCAGCGAGCTCAACGACATCGTCGGCGCCATCACCTATCTGCGAGGCCGACAGGACGTCGACTCCCATAGATTGGGCATCTGGGGGGCAAGCTATGGGGGACTCATGACTGCCCTCGGTCTCGCGCGCGCCTCAGATTCACTCGCGGCCGGTGTCGATTATGCGGGCATATATAACTGGTCGACGTTCCTCGCCTCGGTGGGCGAGCCAATCGAGGGAGGCGATGCGAACCGCCGGGCGGTGGAATCCTCCCCCATCGCGACCATCGACCAGTGGCACTCACCCGTGCTGCTTGGGCAGGCGGACGACGACCGCGATGTACCCCACCAGACCACCGAACTCATCGAAGACTTGCGGTCGCGCAACATCGACCATGACGTAATCATGATTCCCAACGAGATTCATGACATGGCGCGCTACTCATCGTGGATGATATTGTTCAATGCGGCGGATGTGTACTTCGATCAGCATCTCGACAAGCGGAGCGCGCCCGCTCCGTAAGCAAATCCATGACTGCGGTTTTGATCGACGGTGTGTGGGCCCTTCGCTTAGTCTTTGAAAAACCGGGTATATCGCGTTTGGGAGGACATGAGCGGAATTGCCCGCCTGAACTTCGAACCAGAAGGCCGACCATGCGTAGCGGGTCGCCTGGCTCGATCCTCCCGCCGCTCAAGAACCGAGGACAAAATGTCCTCAAGACCGCTCAGCTTCAACAAGCGATGCCCGGCAACTACTTGCGCGGTCGCGCCGCCCGCCGATTCGCGGTCACACCTCTTCGGTGCCTCTTCACGGGCTTCGGCGTGTCGGCTGCCTCAAACAATTGCCGAAACCAGTGTTCTAACTGTTCGGCGACCTTCCCCAAGGCGCCGAGCTGCGCAACCCGGACGATCGCGACGGACGGGTGCAGGTCAAACGAGGGGGGACGCAATACTTTCACGGTGTCGATGGAATGATGCCTGGCAATAAAGCGAGCAGGCAGCAGCCCGACACCATAGCCGGACTGAACGAACGCTAGCTGCAAATGCATGTTGTGGATTTCAGCCGCAATCATTGGTTTGAAGCCGTCACGCTCCATCCGATCAATGAGGCTTGCCCGAAGCGGGCACCCGGGCGGATTGAGCACCCAGGGTGCCCGGCCCAAACTTTTCCAATCACCGTCAACGTTGCCTGCGGCGCCTTGAACGATCTCCATGCGGTCGCTGGCGATGATATTCGTCAGAAGAGGCGGAGGCGCGCTTTTACCTTCGGGCAAAAGCACGGCAGCAACGTCGAGTTCACCCGCGAGCAGCCGGCGGAATAATTCACTGGTGAGTTCGCTCAACAGCCGCACTCGGACCTTGGGATATTTCTCAGTCAGCGCCAGAATAGGGTCGATCAGCGTCCCCTCGGCCAGGGGATGCGAGAACCCGATGCGCAACAGGCCGTGAGGTTCGGCGTCGCTCGACGCAAGAGATTTCAGCGCCTCCATCCGCTGCAGCAGATCTCGCGCTTGCTCGAGCACCCTGCAGCCGAGCGAGTTCAGACGCGGAGGTTTTACCGAGCGATCCAGCAACTGGGCGCCCAATGCAGCCTCCAGCCTTTGCACTTGCCGGGTAATAGCCGAGGGCGTCCGGAATAGACGATCGGCTGCACCGGCGATGGAGCCGGCCTGGGCAAACTCTACCAGGGCGCGTAAATCATCGAGCAAGGGAACCTCCTAAATGCTCTTGAAACTTCCTCCCAACAAATAGCAGAATCGTGCGGAGACGTCAATATCATCGTGATAATAATGAACTTGTGGAATTGTCGATTCTCGTTTATAAAGAGTAAAGAGTTTATGCGTTTGTGGAAGCCCGGATGCCTCATGCGATTCGATTTGGGCAGAATTGAGCGAGAGTTGGGAGCGAACCAACAATGAAGCCAGCCATACGAGGCATCGCGCGAGGATGGCCGCGTATCAACCCGCGTATCAACTTGGGCGGCACAGGGCGAGTGTGTCGATTGTCCGCGGTTGCCGTGCTTTATGTGAGTGCGATCGGTGTTTCCGGGGCTCAAAACGATACCGGAGCTGCAGCGTTCGAACGACTTAGTGCACTGGTTGGAGACTGGTCTGGTTCGTTGGAATGGAGCGGCGCCCGAAGCGGTAGCGGCGCGCTGAAAGCCACTTACTATGCGACGGGGAATGGATCGGCTATCGTTGAGAATCTCATCATGGGCGGAGTGCTGCCGACAATGACGAGTGTGTATCATCTTGACGGCGCGGACTTGAGAATGACGCACTACTGCGCGGCGCGGAATCAGCCACGGTTGAAAGCGAACAAGATCGATAACGCGCAGGGGATAGTGGATTTCTCGTTCGTGGATGCGACTAATCTCAGTTCACCGGACGCTCCCCATGTTTACGGGCTGGAAATGCGCTTCCTCGACGCCGATCACATTATCCTCACGTTTCTTTACGAAGCCGGTGGCAAGCAGAGTAAGGAGCGCATTGACTTGAAGCGGGTTCTCGCAAAGTCCGCTGTCGACCCTAAGGAATAAGGCGAACAGGGTGTGGCGCGATTTCTGAGATGCCAATTTGAGTGTTGCCCTTCGTTATCTGGGCGATTGCATTCTAGAGTGACGTAGAGGAGTTCCACATGAAGAAGATTCTGACTCATTACGGAGTGTGCGCGGTTGCGGCCGCTCTGCTGGTACCGATGGCGCAGGCGCAGCCGGCGGGATTGCAGGCCGCCTTCGGAAAAGATGCCGGAACGCTCTCCGACAAATTCACCGGACTGGCGCGCGTTATGTCCGGCAAGTACGACTGGAAGCCCGGCCAGGGCGTTCGCTCCGTCGGCGACGTGTTCAACCTGATCGTTAGGGAGAACGGCCTGCTTGCCGGCGTGCTCTCGGGCACACCGAATACGGGGGCACGGCCGGCGCCCATCACCGATCCGGAGAAATTGCAGGAAGCTCTGAAGGCTTCTTACGTCGATCTGCAAAAAGTGATTACGGCACTTTCCGACAGCGACCTGCAGGCGCCGGTGAAACTGTTCGGAAGAGACATGACCAAGCAGGGCGCCCTGATGCTGCTTCTCGAAGATCAACACGAGCATCTGGGGCAGTCCATCGCGTACGCGCGCACCAACGGCGTGGTTCCGCCCTGGTCTAAGACGTAGCGCATGCACTCTTGCGTGCCGCGTTCACACTGGTGTGAACGCCCGGAAATCGGTCGAACAAAGGTGTTCACACGAGTGTGAACACGGCACGCATAGTGCGTGCGTCACGTTGGGCCGAGCATCGCCGATGCGATAACGATCCTTGAAGAGGCGCCCCGCGCACCACGCCACCAAACGCAGCTATTAGATAAGAATTCTCTTGAAGGAGATCGGGCAAATGAATACCTTTGGCTGGATAGAGGGTTTGGGAAACAACCTCCGCTACGCGGCGCGCGGGTTGCGGCGCAGTCCAGGATTTACGACGGTCGCGATATTGACGCTCGCGCTGGGGATCGGCGCGAACGTGGCTGCCTTTACGGTGGTGCGGGCGGTGTTGCTCAATCCGTTACCGTTTCCGCATCCCGAGCAACTGGTGCGCGTCTTCGACGATTTGCGTGGCTCGAACAGCCGCGATGTCGGTATGTCGGCGCCGGAATTATGGGATCTGCGCGACAAATCCGGCCTTTTCCAGGATCTCTCGGCGCTGTGGCCCACCGATGCAAATGTTACCGGCGGCGACCATCCGGAGCGCATCGAGCTGCTGGCGACCAGCACGAATTATTTCAGGATGTTGGCGGCACGGCCCCAGCTCGGCCGCCTGTACACCCAAAACGATGAGCGTCAGGGGTTCATCGAAGGGGTGGTACTCAGCGACGGTTTCTGGCGGCGAACATTCGGAGGCGACCCAAATGCCATCGGCAGGAAAATTCGCCTCGATAGTGATCTCTACACCATCATCGGGGTCATGCCGCCGGAGTTCCGGCACCCGGGCCGCTCCTTGGCGAGCGACGTCGACGGATGGACGGCCGCGGGGTTCAACGCGTCGCCGTTTCCAGCACCGGCGCTGAGGTCGCTTAGGATGTTGCCGGGAGCGATGGGCCGGTTGAAGCCCGGTTTGACGCTCGCGCAGGCGCAAGCACGCCTGAATGCATTTTCCGGCCAGCTCAGCCGGCAGTATCCAAACGAGTATCCGGCGCCCGCCCGATGGGCCTTGCGCCTGGTTCCGGTGGAGGAAGATCTGGTCGGCAATATGCGAACGGAGTTGTTCGTGCTGTTCGGCGCGGTCGCGTTCGTTCTGCTGATCTCTTGCGTGAACCTCGCAAATTTGCTGCTGGCGCGCTCAGCCGGGCGTCAGCGCGAAATAGCCGTGCGCCTCGCGCTGGGCGCCGGAAAAGCGCGACTCATCGGACAGTTGCTGGCCGAGAGCATTTTACTCTCAGCCGTCTCAGGCGCCGTCGCGTTGAGCACCATTGCGCTTATGAAAACGTCGCTGCTGAAACTGGCCCCGCCCGATCTTCCGCGAGTCAATGAGATCGCCTTAAGTCCGGGTGTTCTGTTATTTGCATTTTTCGTCTCCATCCTGACCGGCGTCATTTTCGGCCTGGCGCCCGCGCTGCAGACAGTGCGTCCGAACCAGGCGGGCAATCTCCGGGAAGGCAGCCGGGGCTCCGGATCAAGCAAGCACCAGATAAGAATCTCGCGCATACTGGTGGCCTCGGAAATCGCGCTCTCTCTGGTGCTGCTTATCGGCGCGGGCCTGCTGTTGCGAAGCTTCTGGCAGCTTCTTGAGGTACGGCCGGGCTTCGAGCCACACCGGCTTTTAACCGCCAAAATATGGCTGCCATTTCCGAATGATCCTGCCGAGGACGCCTATCGCGTGACGGAGAAGCGCGCGGCGTTTTATCAGGAGGTCCTGCGCCGCGTCAGTGGCCTGCCTGGCGTCGAGCAAGCGGCTGTTGGAAGCGCTCCCAGTCTTCCGATGGACAGCACGCGGCGGAATCAAAGCGCTTTCGTTATCGAAAGCCGCGCCACGGAATCGGAGCGCGTACCGGTGGCTGAAGTGGCCAGCGTAAGTTCCAGCTACTTCGATGTCCTGAAGACTCCTCTGAAGAGAGGGCGGGTGTTCACCGAGTCGGACAACTCCAAGGGTCGGCCGGTGGCCATTATTAACGAAGCGCTTGCGCGTCAATACTGGCAAGGCGCGGATCCTGTCGGACAGCGTATTAAGCTTGGTTCGGGGCGCACGCTGCTAAATGGCGCATCGGATCTCGCTATTGTCGGGATTGTCGGTGACATTCGTTCGGACGGTTTCGATGCGGCGAGCGTGCCGTGTATTTACCTTTCTGAACCTCAAGCGCCACGTTATGGATCGGTTGTATACCTGCGTACCGCCGGCGATCCGGGCATATTAGGCGAAGCGATTCGCCACGAGGTGCAAGCGGTAGACCCCGGCATCCCCGTGTTCGCCATCCGAACCATGGACGACGTCGTGGCCAGGAATCTAGCGGCGCGCCGGTTTGCTCTGGAGCTCCTCGGCGTTTTCGCGGCGGTCGCCTTTCTTCTCGCCGCCATCGGTATCTACGGAGTCATGGCTTATACCTTTAGCCGGCGTATCGGTGAAATCGGCCTTCGTATGGCGCTCGGCGCGCAGCGCGGCGACATCCTGAAAATCGTGCTGGGCGAGGGGGCGCGGATGGTGGTGTTCGGAGTGGCGGCTGGGCTGATCGGTTCGGCGATGTTGACGCGATTCCTGCAGACCATGCTCTTCGAGATCAAACCTACCGACCCGATCACGTTTGGCGTGCTCACGGCGCTGCTTGTAGCGGTGGCGCTATTGGCGTGTCTTATTCCCGCGCAGAGGGCCACCCGCGTTGACCCACTCATGGCACTGCGGCATGAATGACCAGCAAGGCGTGACGTTTCCACCGGTCATCAGGCGATTTTATTGGTGCGGATGAGAGGACTTGAACCTCCACTCCCTTGCGAGAACTAGAACCTGAATCTAGCGCGTCTGCCAATTCCGCCACATCCGCGTGCCGGGGGAACGTTCCTATTGTCGAGGAGTACGGCGGCGAGTGTCAACTCTTGGGACCTCCGACGCCACCGGCAGCTTCCGCGCCCGCGCTTTCAGGATCAGGCGCATCACGCGCTGCTCAATCTGATCGCGCACTTCGCGGTACACTTCTTCGCTTTCGCCGATGGGGTCGCGCACCGTCCAGGTCTCCACTTCCGCTTCCGTTTTTCCCGGCAGCGCATGGCCGGACATGTTGATGATCAGGTCCACGTCGCCCGAGTACGCGGTTTCCAGGCCTTTTGGAAATTCCTGGCCGATATCGATATTCTTCTCGAGCATCACCTGACGGGTGAGCGAGGAGACCGTCATGGCCGGCGCCAATCCCGCGCTCTGAACCGTCAACACGTCGACGCCGTAAGTACGCGCGAACCCGGCCGCCATCTGGCTGCGGCAGGAGTTCCCAATGCACAAGAAAAGCACACGAGTTGGAGACACCTTCCTTTAGTTTAACCAAGTCGGGTCCGGAGCCAATCCACTTACAGCACTTTATCCAGGAACATAAGGTGAACGCGGGTATCGGTGGTAAGCTCGGGATGAAACGTGGCTACCAAATGGCGTCCTTGTTCCACCAGCACCGGATTGCCCTGGTAACTAGCCAGCACTCTGGCATCCTGGCCCACGCGGCGGATGATCGGCGCGCGAATAAAAACGGCCTCGAGCTCGCCATCGAGGCCCTCCGGCCGCAGCCTGGCGATGCGGCTTTCAAGCTGCCTTCCGTAAGCGTTGCGCTCCACATCGATATCCATCAATCCGAGCGACGGCTGATGCGGATTCGAGACATCGGAAGCCAACAAAATAGCGCCGGCGCAGGTTCCAAAGATGGGCTGCCGAAGGCCGAACTGGCGCAACGGATCCAGCAGATCCTCTTCCTGAAGCAGCTTCCACATGGTGGTGCTTTCGCCGCCGGGGATCACCAGTCCGTCCACTTTCTGGAGATCCTCGGCGGACCGCACTTCCACGGGCTCCGCACCGGCGCGCGCCAGAGCTTTGGCATGCGCTTCGAAATCACCTTGCAGCGCCAGTACCCCGATCTTTTTCCTGACGGGGTTCTCCTCAGCCATTACCAGCCTCGAGTCTGCAGCAATTCGGATTGGTCCAGCTTGGCGATATCGATTCCGAACATGGCCACGCCCAGCTCCTCGCTCGCTTCCAGCAGCTTTGCCGGATCGTTGAAGTAGGTGGCCGCTTTCACGATAGACCGCGCGCGCACTTCCGGATCCGCGGATTTGAAAATGCCGGAGCCGACAAATACCGCCTCGGCGCCCAGCTGCATCACCAGCGCGGCGTCCGCGGGAGTTGCAATTCCGCCGGCGGAAAAATTCGGGACCGGCAGCTTGCCGTTTTTGGCGACATATTGAATCAGCTCAAGCGGCGCCTGGTGCTTCTTCGATTCCGCCACCAGCTCTTCCGGTCCCAGCACGGTGAGCTGCTTCATTTCCTTGACGATGGTCCGGATGTGACGGACCGCTTCCACGATGTTGCCGGATCCGGCTTCGCCTTTGGTGCGGATCATGGCCGCGCCTTCGGCGATGCGCCGTAGAGCCTCTCCCAGATTGCGCGCGCCGCACACGAAGGGGACTTTATAGTTGCGTTTGTCGATGTGGTGTTCTTCATCGGCGGGAGTCAACACTTCGCTTTCGTCGATGTAGTCCACTTCCAGCGCTTCGAGAATCCGCGCTTCCATAAAATGGCCGATGCGCGCCTTGGCCATCACCGGGATGCTGACTTCGTGCATGATCTCCCGGATTTTGCTGATGGGCGCCATGCGCGCCACTCCGCCCTCCTTGCGTATGTCGGCGGGCACGCGTTCCAGCGCCATTACCGCGGTGGCGCCGGCTTTTTCGGCGATCACCGCCTGCTCGGCATTGGTGACGTCCATGATCACGCCGCCCTTGAGCATTTCAGCGAGACCGACCTTCAGGCGGAAACTTTCGTCGAGGTACATTTGTTTAGCTCCTTTAGACCATCGCCGGAGTTTCCGCGAGCGGCGAATGGGCCCGCACGCGCTCCAGCTCTTCTTTGAAAATACGACCGAGAATGGCGATCCCTTCCCGGATCTGCTCCGGCGCCATTCCGGCAAAACTGATGCGTAGACTGTTCGACTGCGGATGCGACACCGCAAAATAGCGGCCCGGTAAATAGGTCACGCCTTCGCGCTCGGCGCGCGGCAGCAACTCGCCGGCGTCCAAAGGCTGTGGCAATGTCACCCATAGCGACATTCCTCCGCGCGGCCGCGTAAAAGCGGCCTCGGCCGGCAAATACTGCTCGCAAGCGCTCAGCGCGGCGCGCAAACGTTCGCGGCCGGCTTCGAGCATTCGCCGGCGATGTGCAGCCAGGCGTCCGGATTCGGCGAAGCGCAGCAACACCGCCTGCGAAAGCTGATCGGTATGCAGATCGCTCCACAGCTTGGCTTCGGTGAGCTTCTCAATCAAAGCACGCGGACCGATCACCCAGCCCACGCGCAGGCCCGGAAAAGCCAGCTTCGAGAAACTACGCAGCAGCACTACATCGCCGGTGTCATCCAGGCGCTTGATGGTTGGAATTGGATCGCCCTCATAGGCCAGGCCGCCGTAGATGTCGTTTTCAATCACGATGACGCCCGCCGCCTGCGTAATATGCAGCAGCGCTTTGCGCGAGGCCAGCGGCAGCGTGGCGCCGGTCGGGTTCTGGAAATTCGAAGTCACCGCCGCGAGCCGGGGATGCTCCCGCGCGACAATGCGTTCCAGGCTTTCGAGATCGATGCCGTTCGCACCCATGGGAACTCCGGCCAGACGGGCGCCGCCACGCTCGAATGCGTTCCGCTGGCCAAGATAAACGGGATCTTCGAGCAGAACCGTTTCGCCGTGGCGCACCAATGTACGCTGCACCAGATCGAAAGCCTGCTGGCAGCCGCTGGTAATCAGGATGTCGTCAGAATCGCGCGCGACGCCTTCGGTGCGGGCCAATTCCAGAAGATACCGGCGCAAGGGCGGATAGCCGGAGGGCGAACCGAGCTGCAGAATGGTCTGCGCTTCGGGGCTGGAGATCACTTCCGCGCAGGTTTCGCGAAATTCTTCGAGCGGAAAAAGCAATTCCGATGGCCGCGAGCTGGAGAATCCAACAATCGGAGTGGAAGTTGGCGCAGCGGGCGAAATGGGTGCGGCAGGTTCCAGAATCTCGCGCCAGGGAACTCCGTTTTCAGGCCTGGGCGACCCGGCTACAAAGCTTCCCCGCCCCACGTGGCCGGTAATCAGACCCGCTGTTTCCAGCAGCTCATAGGCGGCGGAAACGGTAGTCCGGTTCAGTCCAAGCTGGCCAGCCAATTCCCGAGTGGCGGGCAAGCGACTTCCTTTGGCCAATCGCCCGGATTCGATCAGATCTCTAATTTGTAGATAGAGCTGCCGATAAAATGGAGTCTCGGATTCCTGGTTTAGCGGCGCAATTGGTAGCATGCCAATCCGATGACGAGCATACCATATTGGCTGGTGGCTTGCCAAGTGCTTGAGCTTCCAAAATCTGCTGATGCCTGCGCCGGAGCGCTATGACCAGCAGCCTGATTCCTTCGAAACTTCGCCAGTAAATATTGTGCCGCAGCAGGTCGCTGCGCATGCTCAGAATCTCGCGCCGCGCGAAACGATACATGCCGCCGCCGCGCATCGCGAGTGGGGACGTATCCAGAGTCTCGGTAGAGAGCCGCGGCGTCTCACATCTGTTGAGCCGCAGAACAGCCACGCGGCCGTCGGTACTGATGAAATCACCGGTGGCATTGCGAGACGCGCGGGGAACGTCCGGCCGCTCCAGCCAATCCGCCTGCTGGACACAGGTGGTGAACTCCAGGTCGTACGCAACTTTGTCGCGTTCCTGATCGATGTTTTCTTCCACCCGGTGAGTGACGGTGTGGCCCGGCCGGAGGTACGCATAGTCGATATCGCGCGTGGCGGCTCCAATCCAGATTTCCGCACCCTCGAAAGTTTCGCCTTGCCTCCAGACTCGAATATGATGCCGTTTGGACATGTCGTTCAGGCCTTTCTCCCAGGACATGTCCGCTCCGGTATTGTTCACCAGTAAACTGGACATCGGAGCCGAGAGAAATCCCTGGCTTTCGGACACAGCCCGGACGCCGAGAATATTCGCGTGAAGCGAAGAAGGCTGGGCCTCCATCCAGCCGGCTGCGGCAAACGCGGCCGCCACCTGATTGCGAGAGCCGATAAATACGGCGTTCACCAGATCGGAAGGCCGGTGAGAAACAGCGGCATAGGCGCGGTAGGGCATGGCCGCGATCAAGCCGGCGACATCGGCACGTTCTTCCGCACTCAGCCCCTCAATGGCCCGAGAAGTGTCCGGGATGGAGAGAATATCCAACGGCGCGGTGAGCGAGAGCGTGAGTTCAGCGCCGGCCGGGTAATAAATTTCAGGCTCGGGAACCTGCACCACCAGCGTCTTGATGGCCCATACGGCGATCTCAGCGTGGACACTGAACAGCAGCAAGCTGTGCAGCAGCACGCTGCGCAGATATCCGGAGGTGCGATAGCACAGGCTGCTGGTGGAACGCGGACCGCGGATGCGTCCGTCCTTGACCACCCGTTCGCGGCCATTGTCCACCTCGGTTACCTGAGCGAACAGCGGCTGGGTTTCGCCGTCCGGCAAACGAATTTCGGTGAAGTTCATCCCCAGCGCGGCGGTTTCGTGGCGAATCCCCAAACCCACTCGCGAAACGAAGGTAACGGTCCCGGCAAGCACAGTGCCCGCCGGCAGAAGAGTGTTCCCGTCCAAATCCACCGGCGCGATGAGGCTGGCCACCAGCGGCGCGCCCACCTTGCTGGCGTAGGAACCGACAGCGTCCGTCAGCCGGACGTGCAATTCGGCGCCCCGCGGCACCTGCCGTGCCGTTAGAAACGGCAGCAGCAAAAGCGGCGCAACCAGTATGAGCACGTTGTCTAATCATAGGGCATCCGCGGCAACTATCAAAGAACAATCGTCAAAGAAAAATCGTAAAGGAGAAGAAATGTTTTGGGATGCTATTCCTTCACGAACTCGTACACTTCGAAAACCTTCCGTCCGTGGCTATCCATTATGGTTTGGAGCAGCTCCTTGCGATACCCCAGCGCCGCGGCCGTGGTCTCGAGCTTCCGGTTAGGAACGGGAAAGAACTGGTTCTCCGGGGTATGCGTGACGAATACCGCACCACGGTCGGCCAGCAGGCTTTCGATTCTCTGCTGCTCGCCTGAGGCGCCGTTCATCACCTCGAAGAACCCGGAGCGCAGGTGGATGGCGCCCCGCTGGAGCAGCAAAAGCGAGTCATAAATATCCCAATCCATTACAATCACGTCCCGAGTTTCATTGCGGAGCGAGTTCGACAACGGATATATGGCATCACTCCAGGCCAACGCGGGCCCATAACGCGAAAAACACGCCAGATACTCATTGGTGACCAGCAGGTTGGTGACGCACAGAAAGGCAATGACAGCGCCGAACGCGGCACTTCCCCAACGTGCCCCCCGGCGCGTCCAGCGTTGGGACGCGGCCGCCAGCGCGAGGGCCACCACAAACTGTGGAAATGGCCAGAGCAACACGGCATGATGCGCGCTCCCTCCGGCGTTTTTTGTCAGGGCCATCTGCATCCATGTCACGGCCATAAACACCAAGGCAAATAGAATCGCACGCCGCGATGTTCCCCATAACGGAGCTGCCAACAAAGAGAGCAACAGCGCGGGCAGCAGGAAGTTCCGGTGCGGCTCTCTGGTTAAGACGGCAATCCCCCGCGACACGTGCTCCAACCAGCGCTCCGAGGGCTCCGGCGGCGTGGTGGACACATCGTTCACCATATACCAGAACAGAGTGGAACCATCCATGGTGCGCTTCAAAGCTTCAACTTTTTGGGCCATGTTTCCGCCGGAAATGGCAACGTTGTTTCTAATTGTTGGCCAGTGATGCCGTGCGTTGAAAACCAGCAGCGGCCACGCGCCCAGCAAAAAGCCCGCCAGCGCGACGCTCAAATTTTTGAGCGTGAGCCGGCGCCATACCTCTTTGGGAAAGACCACCACTGCCGCGACGCACAACCCGTCGATTATCCAGGCGAACAATGCTTTGTCCCATAATCCGAGTCCCAAAGCGAAGCATCCAAAGAGCAGCGATTTCCGCGAGTCACTCCGCGCAAATTGCAAAAACAGCAGACAGGCTGTCACCAACATGAGATGCTGGATGGCTACCGGCCCCCAATCGAACTCGGTAGTCATGAGAAACATCGTGTCGGTGGCCAGCAGGAAGCAACCGCCGAGCGCGGCCCTAGGGCCAGCGATTCGATCCAGCAGAAGATAGAACAGCCCGAGTGTTATAGCGCCGATGATCAGAACGGGCCAGCGCAGCGACTCGGCCGAAGGTTTGAAGATGGCGAATATTGGCCAGTAGAGCCACGATTTCAACGCGCCTACGTAATCCATCAGCATCAGTGGAATGATCTGATGAGAGATTCGGATCCGGAAGTCTCCGAAAATCGGACCGAAGATAGGGTCGCCCACCAGCGCCTCATCGGATTCGATGCCGTTGTAAGGCATGAGCGCCCAACCCGCCAAAACGAAGCCAAGGCACGCCACGAAAACCGCCAGCCAGATCTTGGTTCGCTGCGCCAAGTGGTTCATGGTATCAGGGTTCGCGAAGAAAGGCACCGCCTCCCTGAGCTGAGAAGCTGTGAAAAAATCGGTTCGCAGGCGAAAGCGCCTGCGCCACTTAATCGTAAATCCTGGTGCGTCAACGTGGGGCAGACGCTTCCGTCTGCCAACCCCTGGTGCTTCCCGGGTCGGTGGCGTTCGCAATCAGTCCAGTAACATTGGCCACCGCAAAGCTGATGCCTTTGAGATTCCGCTCCGGCGCTACGCCCGGGATCGGACGCGGAAAGCCGGAGGCGTGATACAGCGTCCGTCCATCAGCAAGCAGCGAAGTTCGATACTCCTCTCGCGGACAATCCCAATCCAATACAACTGGAAGCACGCCCGCGATGGAACCGGGCAGCCAGCGGACGCCTGAATCTTCATACGCGGCGATCAGCTTGATTCCCTGCCCCGCCAACCGGTCCACTGCCGCGTGCAGCACCGCCTCATGCCGCGGATTATCCGTGCCCAGGCTCAGATTGATCAGGTGCATGCCGTTGCGAGCGGACCAATCCAGGGCATGGACCAGCGACTCAATTCGCGTGGCGAGAGAATCGTGGAACACCTTCACCGAGTAGATTTCGGCTTCCGGAGCTTTCTCGCGAATCACGGCCGTTACGGCAGTGCCGTGACCCAGCCGGTCGACGTAGTCCGCTTCTTCGCGGCCGTCGGGCGTGATGGATACGCCGCCGGCCACGCCATTCACATGCGGATGCGACGCATGGACGCCACTATCGATTACGGCAATACGTACCGGCGTTTTCACGGCGCTAGAGTAGCCACACCGAACAGCTTGGCGAAGCTTCCCTGTCCGATTCTCAGCTCTTCGGGTGAGCCGGTTTCCGCGATCTTCGCGCCATCCAGCACGACAATGCGGTCGGCGTGCCGGGCGAGTTCCAGGCGGTGCGAAATCAGAATCGTGGTCCGGCCCTTCATGATGGCGCCGTAGCCGGCGACCACTTGCCGCTCAGAAGCTGGATCGAGCGCGGCGGTTGGCTCATCCAGCACCAGAACCGCTGGATCAGCAAGAAATGCCCGCGCGATGGCGATCCTCTGGCGCTCACCCGCCGAGAGAGCCATCCCGCGCTCGCCCACCTGCGTTTCATATTGAAGCGGCAGATTGCGAATGAATTCGTGGATGCCGGCGGCACGCGCGGCTTCTTCCAGATCCTGGTCGGACGCGTCCGGGCGCGCGTAGCGCAGATTCTCCGCGATGGTGGTATGAAAAACGAACGGCTCCTGCTCTACCAGCACCACGCGCGCGCGCAAATCGCGAAGACGGATACTGCGCAGATCGTGACCGTCCAACCGGACCGTGCCGGCATCCGGATCGAGCAGCCGCAGCAGCAGATCGGCAATGGTGGATTTTCCACTGCCGCTTGGGCCAACCACAGCCAGCGTCTCGCCCGCGCGTACCGAAAAACTTACGCCATCCAGAACCGGGCCATTGCGGTCGAACGTGAGCGTGACGTTCTCAAAACTTACGTCGCCGCGAACGGCGGGCAGCGCGATGGCGTCCGGCGCCTCCACAACTTCAGGCGGCGTATCGAAAATCTGGTTGACGCGCCCTAGCGAAACCCGCGCCGTAGCCAGGTTGGTGTAGAGGCCCATCAACGCCTGGATAGGCGGGAACAAGCGCATCTGGTACGCCAGGAACGCCACGAATGCGCCCATAGTCAGCGCGCCGTGAATTACCTGCTCACCGCCATAGAGAAAAACCAGCACGGTGCTGCCGGAAAGAATCATGCTGGGCAAGCCACCGGAGAGGTAACTCAAAAGCTGCATGGACATCAGAGCGCGGATAAAGGAGTCGTTCTTGCCGCGAAACCGAAGCTCTTCGCGCTGCTGCGCATTCGATGTTACGATCAGCTTCACGCCCTGCAGGGTCTCGATCAGAAAGCTCCCGATATCCGCGCTGGCCTGGCGCAGCGTGGCCACTTTTCCTTCCAACCTTCGGCGATAGTGCACCAGCGCCCAGAAGCTGACCGGCAATAATGCGATGGTCAGAAGAAAAAGCCGCGCGTCCAGCCACAGCATGAATCCTATGGTGCCGATCAGGAACAGAACGTTCCCGAGCCATGCCAGCGCTGTTTCGGCCGCCACGCGCTGGATCTCGGCGATATCGTTATTGATGCGGCTGACAATCTCCCCTAGCCGCGTGCGTGCGTAGAAGCGTGGAGAAAGCCGCTGCAGATGCCGATACAGCGACAAACGCATATCGAAAAGAATTTGCGCGGAGGTGCCGGTATAGCGAAGTCCGCTCACCACGTTCAACAGAAAACTAACCAGAGTTATTCCGGCGAACAGCGCGACGATCACTTCGAGAGCGTGCGTGTCGCGTCCCAGCAGGGCGCGATCAATGAGGGCTTTCGAAAGATACGGCAGAACCAGCGAAAGCGCGGTACTCAGCAGGCTGAGCAGCAGCACCAGCACCAGGCGGCGCCAGTAAGGAAGCGCGTACCGGAGCAGCGTCTTAGCGGAATTGGCAGGCGGAAGCGTCCGCCCCACTGCGCCGTTAGTGGGCGGGGAGGACATGCAGCGACCCCGTCATGTCGGCATCCAGCGTGATGGTCCGCATATATTTGAACGTGGCGGCTTCATAGAGATCGATGGTGTTCCCGGCTTGCCAGATATAAAGCACCTTGCCGTTACTGCTGGTTCTCAGAGCCATGCGCGGACGGCCTTGGAATTCCAGTTTCCTGTCCAGCCGATTGTTCACCAGATCGAACGACCAGAACTCGTATTTTCCGATCTCCGAATGCAGGCCATAGCCCATCTTGCGCCCCGGCGCGAGCGAGAAACTGACGTGATTGTCCGGACCGATGGCATGAAAATCCACGCTCTTCTTTTCAAAGTTCACCCGCGCGATGCCCATGATCTTGCGGTTCTCCACCGGGTCTTGCACGGTGAACAATCCGGTAAAATAGCCCGGCACTTCGTTGTTATCGTCCATGGAGCCAAAATCGATGCGGCCGAACCCGTCTTCGATCGGCTTGGACAGCTCCCATTTATCCACTTGCTTGAAATCCACGGTGTCATAAATAACGATGTCTTCTCCAAAAAAGTAGAGCAGCTTCCCGTCCGGTGAAAAATGCATTCTCGCGAATTCGCGCTCTTCGCCTTTGGGCCACGGGATGGTGCGGGTAACTTTATGCTCTTTCAGATCGTACTGCTGCAGAATAGGAGCGCTGATTTCCCAGCGATCCGGCAGCTTGGTGGCCGTTTTGACCATCAGAATCATGAACCTGTTCAAAGGATCTGCTTCGTAACCAAAGATCCGCGCCTTCTTGTTGCCTTCGCTCAACTTGAAGTTGTCGATGGATTGCCGCGAAGCGATATCGACGATCTCGATATTTTCGAAGGACATGTCCTGGCAATAGAATCGTTTTTTGTCCTGGGAGAGCTCGATCTCAGACGGCGTCCCGGTTTTCATCTGGATTTGGCCGATCACTTTTTCGGTGGCTTCGTCGATGACGGCAATGTGTCCCGGCCGGCCGCCCACGTAAAGAGTGCCGTTTCCGCCGATCAGTTTCTCTTCAGCGCCGAACCCAGTTCCGAAAGGAAGAAGAAGGAAGAAAACAAGGGTTAGCAGGCAGAAGTGCCTGCTCCACCTCAGAAAATCATTGTGGGGCAGGCATTCAGCCTGCCAAGCTTCAGTCATCTCAATCCTCATGGAAATACCAGATCGATCTTGCGCCAATCTTTTTGCGCGGAAGCGCACTTGGCGGTCCAGTCCGGCGCGTGGTTCAACTGATCGGGAACTTGCGCCGGCCAGAAACATCCTTCATGACAATCGAATATGTCGCGTTCCACAGGAGTGCACAGTCCCGCGGTCCCGCCGTTGTGGTCCGCCTCCCAGCCGGGAGAAAAGACCATCGTACAACCGAGCGGAATGTGCGGCTGCCCCGCCGGCGACGGTGGCCCTTGCAGCGCCACCACGTCATTCTGTGGGTCGGCGGCTCTAGCCACCCGCCGCGCCTTGGTGTTAACTGACCTGAGATGCTTCATATTCCACCCTCTCGTCAAATTGTTCCAGGTACTTCGGATTTTTCACGGACAGCTCGGCGTAAATCTTGAGGCAGGTATCGGTCCAGCCGCGGATCCACTCGCAATAATGCAGGTTCGGATGAGCGGTCTCGCCGTAGCGGGTGTGCGCCTCGTGATAGCAACCGCCGGAGCACAATGGGCGCGCCCAGCACTGGCTGCAATCCGTCTTGTCATCGACGTGATGCTTCTCGAGAAACCCGATCTGCACCAAGCGATCAATGCCATCGCGCACCGTCCCCAGCTTATGCGCGTCCGAGCCGGCGAAACGATGGCACAGCGCCACATCGCCGTCTGTTGAGACGCCCATCAATCCCAAGCCCGCGCCGCAAGGATACGCTTTGCTCACTCCTTTGTGAATTTCTTCCAGCGTGTCCTTGACGTTCGAGAATCCATGATGACGGTTCTCGAGCGACGCTGCCAGAAAGTCTCGCGCCAGCGCCCGGAACTGCTCCAGCATGGCGTCAAACCCCGATTCCGCGATCGCATATTTCGTGCTGGGCGACGTGGTCACCGGTGCGAAACCCACCTCCCAGAAGCCGATCTCTTCCGTCAGATGTTGATAGATCTTGCGGATGTCGAGCGTCTGAGAAGTCAGGGTGACGCGCGCGCCAATGGGACGGCTGCGATGCCGCTTCAGCAGCTCCTTGATTTTCGGGGCCACGATATCGTAACTGCCTTTGCCGTTACTGAAGACGCGGAATTGGTCCTGCATCTCCTTGGGCCCGTCGATCGATATGGTGACGCCCACGCGGTTCTCGGCAAGAAATTCGATGATCTCCGGGCGCAACAGCGTGGCGTTGGTGGTGAGGCTGAAGTCCACTTGCTTCCCGGCCTCCGCCGCGCGCTGGCGGGCGTACGTCATGGTGGATTTTAAAACCGGAAAATTCATGAGCGTCTCGCCTCCGAAAAAAGTGAGATGCGCCAGTTTATTTTCGCCGGCCTCGCGCAGCATGAAGTCCACACTCTCGCGCGCGGTTTCCTCACTCATGAACTTCGGTTTCTTCCCGTTTTCGGTGTCGACGATTTTGTCTTCGCCGTATTCGTAGCAATAGGTGCAGCTCAAATTGCACTGATTGGTGACGTTGAGCACCATGGTGGTCAGCGGGAAGTTCTCCGGCGGCATTACTTTCGGCGCCCTCTGCTCCGGCACTCCTATTTCACCGATAGCGCGCACACGCAGCAGTTCCGAAATGGTCTCTTCTACTTCGGCGGCGGGAAACAGAGTAGAAAGCTGGCGCGCCAGATCTTCGCGCGACATATCCTGCTCCCGCAGCCGATTGAGCACGGCGGCGGAGGAATGGTCCAGCTCAAACACGGCCGCGCTTGGAACCAGATAAACGAAATCCCGGCCGGCGGATTGGAAAGAATGAAACTCGCGCAGACCTAGTTGGCTCAAGGGGCGACCTCCGGTTGATCGAACAGAATGTACAGCGGAACGGTCACCAGCAGATGCCCGCGCGCCCGCAGCACCTTGCCATCGGGCAGTTTATATGTCGCGATCACCCACACGTCGCCGTAATTATCGGCGTGATTCTTGCGCTTCAGATTCGGCCCATCGACATTGGGCGTGAACAATCCGTTGTCATCGATTGTTCCCACATATTGCTTGTCGTCATCGTCGAACGTCGCGGTGTATTCTTCGATGCTCCAGGCGACGTCGATCGGCCCCAGGGCCAGATCATCCTTGGTGTCGGGTTTGCCGTCCGCGCCATTGCTATAGGCAATGGCTTCAAACTGCGCAAATTCCTTCGGGAACCGGATGCCCCCCACGCGCGCCATCCCAGCCTGCGGGCGCACTTTGATGGCATCGATCTTGTCGAACACCACGGCCGCGCCTTCGCGATACATTCCAGCCACGCCAATGTCCCGAGGCCCGATACCGGCGGTTTTCGCCACTTCCACTTCCACCTTCACCAGATCGGGCGTTGCGCTGAGCACGCGTTTCACGGTAACTCCCGGGCCAAAGTCGATCGCTGAAGCGGACAGGTCGCCTGGAAAATTCGTCCCGTGGATCTGCACTTCGCGAGTGGCGCCGGTCTGGAGCGCGATATTATCCAGGCCCAGCACCATGGGATCGTTACCGATGCGCCGCAGCTTGACATCGATGCCGGTTTCTTCGTAAGCGCCGGTGAACCAGCGTCCGGAAAGCTCGCGCTGGTTGCGCTCCACGAACATTACCTCGCGCATGCCGGCCTTGTCGCCGGATCCGCTGAACGATCTCCCGCGCCACTGGAATCCGGTGTACACCACCGCCTTCCCCGTCCGCGTCACCACGTCGCCATTCTTGGCGCGAACATAGCGGGTCTCAGTGGTAAATTCATCATCCTTGTCCGTGGCTTTGATCGTCGTCACGCCATAGAGCGAACCCTTGCCGGCCTGATATCCGTAGAAAGCCCAGCGGCCCACCAGTTTGGGCGCGCGCATGTTGGGAGCCCACTCCGACCATTCCGGCGTCTTCAGCGGATACTTCTCCGCCAGATACGGAATGGCTTTGTCCATGGGATGGCGATTGTCGGGAGGATGCCCGTCCGGGCCCGGCTCAGTTTGCACCGGACCTAAGCGGCGGAACGCCTGGAAATCGGAAAGCGGGTAATAGCCGCGATGCATCGCCACCAACAATTCCCATTCGCTCTTGGTCCGGCGCTGCGAAATGACGCGGCCCATGGAGTGGCATTTCGAGCAGGTGGATTCCGTATCCTTGTCGGGAAACTTGTAATCGATCATCTGCTTTTCAACTTCAAACGCCGCGGGAAGCGCCTCTTCCGGCGCCAGGCCAAGATTGTCCGCCAGATATTTCAGGATTTCACGCGCATCGGCCGGCTCCATCTTTACGCCGTTCAAGCTGATCATGCGCTTGATGGTTTGCTCCCACCCTTCGGGCGTGGTTCGCCGCCAGGAAATGCGCGTCAGCCGCTGTTTATCATCCGCTTTGTGGCATGGCGAGCAGGTTTTTCGCACCAGCTCGCTCGTGATCGGAGTGCCGGCGTCGAGATCTTCTTTCTCTTTGTCGGATAGCTCTTTGGGCGGTGCGTTCGAAGCGGGCGCGGCGGTCGGTTGCTGGGCCGCCAGCAACGGAAACAGCATCGCAGCCGCGAAGGTGCAGCGGGTTAACAACCTCATGACAGTTTAAATATTATGTCACAACCCGTGGGGCGGACCCCCTGGTCCGCGGCCGACGCCCACGTCGGCATCTTCGGTAGAAAAGGCTACTTGCGCTCAATCAGAATCGTCGCGTCATTGTCTTCACTAGGAATCGCGAAACAAGAAAGATGGCCGTCGAATCCGTGAATGGCCTTCTCCAACTTTTCAATCACGCTTCTTGAAAGCTTGTCGCCCTCGTGGACCGGCAACTGCTTCAGCAGCTCATTGCGCGATTGGTCGGAGAGTCCGAGAATGCGCAGGCGCTTCAGCGTGCGGCCGTCCATCAGATTTACGTGCTCGTCGAGTTTTCCCAGTTTTTCCAACTCGTGTTGGGCTTCATCCACTTGAGAAGTGAGATCGGCGAATTTTTCATTCAGCTCCGATTCCGCTTCCTCAATGGCCGATTCAGCTTCCCGCAGCGCACTCTCCAGCTCGGGCATGGAGTTCTCAACCTCCGCGACATCCTCATCGTCGTGATCTGAGTCCATGTCGACGCCGGAATCATCATCGTCCGGTAACCGGAACTTTACGCTCACTCGCACCGGGCCATTAGCCGGATTCGCCTGAAAGCTCCACTTCCCGACGGATGCCAGAACCGCATCGCGCAATTCATCGGGTCCACTCAAAACGCGCGCCAGCTTAACCTTCCCGCTGGCGTCGACAGTGACGTCCACCCGGACGTTCCCTTCAATCTCATCCTCCACCGCGGCCCTTGGATATTCCACCGGCACGCGAACCAGAACCGTTGCGTCGCCAACGTCCACGCGAACGCCCGGCGCATCCGCAACAGCTTGCGAAGACGCCGGCGCGGCCGCCACAACTTTCGGGGCGGCCGGGCGCACTTTCACGTCCTGAGCGTGAACACGGGTCCAGGTCATGCACAGCCCCACACAGACGACGGCGATACATGCGGCAAGAATGCCGGGGAGCCGGGAGGGTCCAAACCGTTCGGCAGCAGCTCCAGTGAGTCTTTGAATGCGATACAGCAGCGGCCCATCGGTGCTGCCCAGCGCCATGTTGGGGGCCAGCGCGCGCAACCGCTCCAGCTTGGTGAGAGCGCGCGCATAGCAGACCGGATCGCCGCACAAACTCACTGCTACATCGTCGCAGCATAGCTCGCGCTCATGCCGGATTCGCGCCGAGGTCCACCACACGGCGGGGTGATAGAACAATAGCGTCTCCACCACCATTTGCAGGACGTTCACCAGATAGTCGTAGCGCCGAATATGCGCGAATTCGTGGGCCAGCACGGCCTCCAGCTGCTCGGGAGTGAGTCCCACAAGCGTTGCCGCGGGAAGCAGAATGACCGGCCGAATCCAACCTACGACGCTCGGTCCCTCAGCCAAAGAAGTAATCAGGAGCCGAATAGGACGCGCGAGACCCAGGCGCGTTCCGAGCGCGGCGGCGATCGCCACTACCGGGCCTTCGGCAATTTCACCGGAACGCCGCAGCACGGCCACTTGCCGCGAACCCCAAGCCAGGCGGAGTGAAAACAGGATCACTCCAAGAGCCCACGCCGGTATCGCCCACGAGCCTAACGAAGCCAGCCAGTCTGGAGTTCGCGCAGCCGACCCATTCCAAACGGCGGCCACTGTCTGGGGCACAGTGGCGAAGAACCGTTCGCTGGCGCCCGAAGCGAGGAGTTCCTGGTATACCAGGCAAACCGTCAGCACCGGTAACGCGGCCAATGCGGCCAGCGCCGCGCAGGCAGCGATATATCTTGCGTTCGCGGATCGCTTGCGCATCGCCAAGAGCGCCATCCACAACAGCAAAGAAACCACCACTCCCTGCCACACGAAATCGAGGAGTGCCGTACGGAGAGCCTGCTGCAGCGCTGTCATTTTTTCCCTCCTTCGAACCGATCCAAAAGTTTTTCGATAGCTTCCAGTTCCTGGGGCGAAGACCGCTTGGTGGCCAAAGCTTGCAGCACTAGCGCTTTCACTGAGCCGCCGAACGCGCGGTCCAGCAGATCGCGCAGCAACTGCCGCTGCGTCTGTTCCTCGGAGTAACGGGCCCGGTAGATCTGCGGGCGCTGTGATTCGTCGCGCTCCACCAGGCCCTTCTCGGTCATGATCTGCATCAGTTTCAGAACCGTGGTGTAGCCGGTAGGACGCACATCATTCAAAATGCGTTGAATATCCCGCACCGACCGGGGGCCTTTCCACAGAACGCTCAGGATGCTTAGCTCGGCCTCGGTGGGCCGGCGGCGTTTCAAAGCCATGCACCGATTATTGACGAAGTTCTTCGTCATTGTCAACGAAAACTTTCGTCATTGGCGTTCGCGGCTAAGATCCCAATAAAATGGTTCTTAGGGTTCGAATGCCAGTTAAACCACGAGGGAAAAAACCCGCCAAACGCGCCGCCTCAAAACGGACCCCGATCAAACCAATCACGGCCAAACCAACCGCGGCCAAACCAACCGCGGCCAAACCAACCGCGGCCAAACCGAGCCGCGACCGCAAGGGAGCGCCGAAACAATCGAGCGAAACGAAAAAATCCGCCACCCAGCCCCTCGACCTTTCCGCCTTCCCGCCCGAATCCGTCATCGAATCCGAAAAATGGATCTGCCTGGCCTGCATCCTGGACGTCTTCACGCGGCACCTGGGGCTCGCGCTCAAAACAGCGCATCTCGAAATCAAGCGCTATACGCCGTCTCTCGACGAACTCTACGCTCCGGCGCCAATGCGCCCATTCTTCGAAGCGGCGTCCGGCCAAGATCCCTGCCCTTACTGCGGATCTCCATCAAAGTGGCACGTGCGATTTCGTGTGCACCGCATTGAGAGCGGCAAAGCCACGGACGCCCTGCGGCGCGCGCTGGTGAAATCGCTTCCGAAATCCGGCGATCCGTTTGTTCTGCTGGAGCAAAAGGCCACCGGCCAGCATGCGTTCTTTGAATGGATCGATAAAACCAGCGCCGCAATCAATTTTGACGATCCGGGCTGGCTGCGCGAAGTTTCACGGCACTATTTGAGCCGCAAGGAGCCGAAGGTGGATTGGCAGACGCACTTCGACGCCACGCACTCCATTCGGCGCTCGCGGCGGCTCGAAACCGGCTTCGAAGTGGACCAGGGGCGCTTGTTCCTTTCGCCGACGCTTTTCGATGAACTGTTGCTGGTGCAGTACTTGGCCAGCCGTTCTCAAAAGGCCGGCGGATTGACGCTGGAGGGCCGCTACACGCTTCCCGAACTTTTCTCGCGTCTCCGAAACGCGGGCTATTTGCGGGCGGTGGAAGTTCACGCGCACAATCCCTCAGATGCGCTGGAACAGCTTCTCGACCACCTGAGCGGCGGCGAGACCGCGCTCAAGTTCTACCACCTGGTGGACCGGCGTGAATTGTTAGAGAAAGCCAAAGCGGTCCAGTTGATTCGGCCCCCGAAGCCTAAAGCCAAACCTTAGTACTGTAGCTGCTATACGCCACGCTCTCTTCCGCGGCCAACGGCGCCGCCGTTACGCTACTGTATGCTTCCCAGCAGTGTCACGCTCTCATACAGCGGACGGAATTTCACCTTCGCCGAAGATGTAGACCGGGTGTTGAAGGGCAAGCTGGCGTGCGATTGCACGAAGTCGTTACTGATCCGCGAATATTGCGATTACGCCTTCCCTGAGCTGAAGTGCGGCCACAAAATTGTGTTGGTCTCACTGCAGGAAGTGCAACCGGTCGCTCACGCTCGCGGCTCGGAAACACGCGTTACCGAACCGCGACCGTAAGAGTAAGAAGCTGTGAAAAAATCGGTTCGCAGTCGAAAGCGCCTGCGCCACTTAATCGTAAATCCTTGTGCGTCAATGTGGGGCAGACGCTTCCGTCTGCCAACCCCGCGTGCCTCCCGATTTTTTCACAGCTTCTACTAAGGCTAAGACTAAGGGAGCCGGTGAAGTAAGCTAAATACTCGGAGGAATATGGAACCGAGCGAAGCCATCCACGTAGAATCCCTGTTCTCGATCAAAGGGAAAACCGCGCTGATCACCGGCGGCTCCCGCGGTATCGGCCTGATGATCGCCCGGGGATTCCTGGAATCCGGCGCGAAAGTTTATATTTCATCCCGCAAGAAGGAAGTTTGCGACGCGGTGGCGGCCGAGTTGTCAAAAGTGGGCCAATGCGTTTCAGTTCCGGCGGATGTTTCCACCCTCGACGGATGCAAGCATTTGACGCAGCAGATCGCCGCCGGCGAAGATCGGCTGCATATTCTCGTGAATAACGCCGGCGCGGTGTGGTCCGCGCCAATTGCGGAATATACGGAATCCGGATGGGATAAAGTGATCGACACCAACGTGAAGTCCACCTTCTTCCTGACCCGCGAACTTCTTCCGTTGCTCCAAAAAGCGGCGACGCCGGAAGATCCCGCGCGCGTGATCAATGTCGGATCCATCGACGGGATCAAAGCGCCGTTTCTTGAAACCTACGCGTATCCTGCCAGCAAGGCCGCCATACACCACATGACTCGCGACCTGGCCGTGAAATTTGGCGGCCGGAATATCACCGTGAATGCCATCGCGCCGGGGCCTTTTCCCAGCCAGATGACCAAATGGATGCTCGAGAATTATCAGAAGCAGATTGAGAAATCGTGCCCGCTCAGAAGAATCGGGAATTCGTCGGATATGGCGGGAGTGGCCCTTTATCTGGCGTCGCGCGCCGGCGCATATGTGAACGGCGTAGTGATTCCCGTGGATGGCGGAATCTGCATCAGCTGACGGAATTCAGAAACTCAACCACCGGCCGATGCGCGGCTTCCGGCTGGTCCGTCGGATAGATGTGGCTGGCGTGCGGAATCTTCACCAGCTTCGCGTTCGGAATGCGCGCGGCGATCAATTCGCCGTTCCCCGGTGGAACTAAGCGGTCGGATTCGCCATGGATCACCAGCGTAGGCGCCGTAATCTGATCCAGACGGCTGTAAGCCTCCCACGCCAGGATTCCCATTAGCTGATTCATATAAGCGTCGGGACGCGGAAACCAATCTCTTCGAACCGCCAGGTCTTCATCGATTCGCGCCCGCGGCGTGGATGGGTCATAGATAAACGGAATTGCCGCTTGCGCCGCTTCCTCCGGCGTCATTTTCCCGCGTGACATCAAAAGCTCTGTCACCTCCGGTTCCGCGCGTACTGCGCTGGGCCCGCCCGCGGCAGTGCAACCCAAAATTAGCGAGCGCACCCGCTTGGGATATTGTAGGGCAAACTCCTGCGCAATCATTCCACCCATGGAGATGCCGTAGACATGCGCGCTGTCCACGCCGGCCGCATCCAATACCGCGGCCGCATCCGCCGCCATCACGGCTATCGGATAAGGGCCGGGAGGAATATCGCTGCGCCCAATGCCGCGATTATCGAGCGCGATGGTGCGGTAGCGCTGCGCCAGCGACGGGCGCGTGCGATGCCACATCTGGCTGGGATAACCGAGTCCCATGATCAGCAGAACCGGTGCACCCTCCCCCAGTTCATCCCAATAGATTTTGGCGCCTTGGTTTTCGATGATTGGCATTACTTTAGAATATCGTCGCGGTCGCGGAGCTGGCGCTTTCACCAGCCAAAATCACTCGTATCGTAAAGACTGAATTGGATCCACTCGAAGGGCCCGTCTGGCGGGCAGCAGTGCAGCCAACCCAATCATCACCGCAAACACGCTGATAGCGCCCAGGTATGCAACCGGATCCAGGTAACTAATGCCGTAGAGTTCACATCGCAACAGCTGCGACAAAGCGGCTGCGCCGGTTACTCCCGCCAGCGCCCCGGCAACAATCGGTATGGTCAACTGCCGCACCACTACAGATAAAACCTGGACATGGCTGGCGCCCAGCGCCATGCGAATGCCGATCTCCTTGGTGCGGTGCGAGACGGAATATCCCACCAGTCCCACAATCCCCAGCGACGCCAGTAGCAGCGCCACGAAGCCGAGCACGCTTACCGACATCGCAGCGTATCCCGCGTCTTCCATCTTTCGCCGGAAGGAGCTTTTCACTAATTGAACTTCGGGAAAAATCGCGGGGTCAATCGATCTGGCTACCGAGGCCACAAAAGGAACCAACCCTTCGGGCGGCCCCACCGTTCTCAATAGCACCACCATGGAAGGCAGATCCGAGTCCGTGGCCAGGTAATAAGCTTCCACTGCGTCCGGATCCTGAAGCGCCACCAACCGGGCGCTGCCTGCAATTCCAACAACCGTGTAACTCGTATCGCCCATCTGGAAGGGTCTCCCCAACGGGTTCCCCTCCGGCCACTGCTCAGCAAAAGACTTGCTGATGACGACAGCACGTCTGTCGCTGCTCGCGAGATTCCGGCCTTCGAGCAATGGGATCTTCATGGTGCGAAAAAAATCCGGATTCACTGCGTACATGTGAACATCAAGCGAACGCCCTCGGAAATCCGCTCCCGTAATTGACTTCCTGTTGCCCAAAGGCGTACTGGAAGTCATAGACACGGAATCCACTCCCGGGAGACTGCGAAGCCTGGCTTGTAGCGTGTTCAGATAGGTTCGCGCGCCGGCTGCCGAGTAGCCGTGCGCGGCTAAGCCCGGGTCAATGGAAACCACTTGCTGATATTCAAAGCCCGGATTCGTGGTAACGGCGTGATCCAACGCGCGTACCAGGAGTGCCGCCACAATCACCAGCACGCAACTTGCGGCAATCTGCGCGCCGATCAGTACTTGGCGCATGCTGGTGGCGCGCTGCCGCTGCCGGGCCACCTGCAACGCCGGTGTGAGTCCAAACATGATTGCAGCCGCGAAGGCACTTCCGACAGCAAACAGCGCCATTCTCCAATCCGGAGCCGGATTGAGCCAGGCCGGCGTTTTTGCCAGCACCATCAATCCACGCAAAACCAGATAGCCCAGCGCCAAGCCCGTCATCGCCCCCGCGAAAGCCAGCAGCAGACTCTCGGTAAACAGCTGGCGAACCAGCCGTCCGCTTCCGGCGCCCACGGCCTTGCGAATTGCCATCTCCCGTTCCCTGGCCACACCCCGTGCCAGCAACAGGCTGCCTAAGTTTCCGCAGGCCACGGCCAGAATCAGCAGCGTCAATGCGCCCACCAACGCCATCAACGGATAGCCTTCATCGGATTGCTCTGTTCCGGTTCCATGCCGGCCCCCGCCCACATTCTTCGCGTATCCGCCCGGAGAACTGGGCAGGTTTTCTTTCTCCCAAATATCGTCCGGATGCTGCTGGCGCAACACCGCGGCGAGCGACGCTAATTCACTCTCGGCCGTAGCTGAACTCACTCCCGGCTGTAACCGTCCGAACATCGTTACCCCGTGAGCATCCACCGAGAAATCCGTGAGAAGATGACTGCCCGTTACGAAATAAGGTTGTTGATTGATGGGCAACCATAAATCGGGATTGTTCATGCTGAGGCCACTGAAGTCCTGCGGTGCAACACCAATCACCATGGCGGGTTTATTGTTTAAGCGAATGGTCTTCCCGATAATCAAGGGATCGGCGGCCCCAAAGTGGCGCTGCCAGAATCCCTGGCTCAGCACTACTACCGGCGCGGAATCCGCCGCTCCGTCTTCGGCTGCGTCCAGCACTCGTCCCAACAGCGGCTTTGCTCCCAGTTCACTGAAGAAATTGGCCGTGACAAAGTCTCCAGCGAGCGGTTTTGATTCTCCCTCAATTGCCAGTTTGGCGTCCATCACCGCCAGCACTGCGGAGAGCGTCTTCGTATACTGGCGAAAGAATGCCATTTCGGGGTAAGGCACCTGCCACGCATAGTTCTTGGGCGCCCGGCGCTTAAAGCGAAGCAGCGTAGCCGGGCTGCGGATCGGCAAGGGCCGCAGGACCATCAAATTGAAAAAGCCAAAAGCTGCGACGTTCACACCGATCCCGAGCGCCAGCATGATGATGGCAGCCAGCGTGAAGCCAGGCGATCGCCGCAGTTGGCGAGCCGCATAACGAAGGTCCTGCGATAGCCGCTCTATCCACGTCCAGCCCCACGCGTCACGGGCCTCTTCGCGCAGAAGAAGCATGTTCCCAAGAGGCATTCCGCCGTCCTTAGCCGCCATCTCCCGATGAAACTCCAGATCGTTGGAAAGCTCCTGATCGAACCGGTGACGATTCAAAAGATACTTGAGACGTCGAATCCATTCGTGCATGTTCAGTGTTCCTTACGCGGTTTTGAGAACGGATCGAATGGCTGCGTGGGCGCGCTCATAATCCGACAGTTCGTTCTCCAGCTGTTTGCGGCCGGCCGGGGTGAGACGATAAAAACGAACCTTGCGATTTGTTTCTGAGATTCCCCACTCCGACGTTACCCAGCCCTTCAAGAGTATTTTCTGCAACGCCGGATAAAGAGCGCCTTCCTCAACCTGCAAAACCTCGGAAGAAAGCGTGTGAATCCGCTGCGCGATCGCGTAACCATGCAGGCCCCCCGAGCGAAGCACGCGTAATATCAGCAGAACCAGGGCTCCCGAAGGCATCTCAGTCTTAGGCATAAGCTATCTACTGGTATTGTATCGGCGCCGGCATTCGCAAGTCAAGCGACAATGAATTCAGACGCGCAGCAAACGAGAAACGAGAAACGAGAAACGAGAAAGACGTCTTCGTGCCCAACCACCTCATCTCCGAAAAAAGCCCGTACCTGCAACAACACGCCCATAACCCCGTGGATTGGTACCCCTGGGGCGAAGCCGCATTTGAAAAGGCCCGCCGCGAGGACAAACCCATATTTCTTTCCATCGGCTATTCCACTTGCCACTGGTGTCACGTCATGGAGCGCGAATCTTTCGAAGAGCCCTCCATCGCCGCCATCATCAATCAATCTTTCGTACCCATTAAAGTGGATCGCGAGGAGCGCCCGGATGTCGACCACATCTACATGACCTACGTGCAAGCTACCACTGGTAGTGGCGGCTGGCCCATGTCCGTATTTCTTACGCCCGGCCGCTTGCCATTCTTCGGGGGAACTTATTTTCCTCCGGACGATCGATTCGGACGCCCCGGCTTCCCCGTCATTCTCGAACGCATCGCTGAAGCCTGGCAAAACCAGCACGACAAAATCCTGGAATCCAGCAGCGAAGTCATGCAGCAGCTCAAGCTGCATTCGGAATCCATTGCCGACAGCACCGCCACGCCCGACGCAAAAACTTTGGACGCCGCTTTCCAATATTTCCGGCGCACTTTCGACGCCGCGCATGGCGGCTTTGGCGACTCCCCCAAGTTTCCCCGCCCGGTGACGCTAAATTTTCTGCTTCGTTATTACCATCGCTCCAAACGCACCGAGGCCCTGGACATGACACTGGTTACTCTTCGCGCCATGGCGGACGGCGGCATGCACGACCAGTTGGGAGGCGGCTTTCACCGATATTCAGTGGACGAACGCTGGTTCGTGCCGCACTTCGAGAAGATGCTCTACGATCAGGCCGAGCTTGCTGTCTCCTACGTTGAGGCCTATCAGATCACGCACGACCAGTATTACGCGGGCATCGCACGCACCACGCTGGATTACGTCCTGCGCGACATGACGCATCCTGACGGCGGATTCTATTCAGCCGAGGATGCCGACAGCGTCATCGATCCCGCTGAACCAAAAGTAAAAGGCGAAGGAGCCTTCTATCTTTGGACCGCTCAGGAATTGGAACAGCTCTTGGGTGAGCAACCCGCCAGGATGTTCGCGTTTCGCTACGGCGTGGAGCCGAACGGCAATGTCCATCACGATCCGCACGGCGAGTTCACCGGCAAGAATATCCTCTACGTTCGGCACACGCTGGCTGAGACGGCCCAGCATTTCTCGATCTCCGAAGAAGCGGCTGGCGCACAGTTGCAAGAGGCCGCCGGAACGCTCATGAAAGCGCGCTCCAAGCGCGTCCGCCCGCACCTGGATGACAAAATCCTGACCTCCTGGAACGCTTTGATGATTTCGTCTTTCGCCAAAGCCGCGCAGGCCTTGGATGAGCCAGCATACCTGGCTGCGGCAGCGCGCGCAATGGACTTCATTCTCTCCCGCATGTACGACGCTTCGAACGGACAGCTCTTGCGCCGTTATCGCGACGGCGAAGCTGCCATCCCCGGCTTCCTGGACGACTACGCGTTCCTGATCGCCGCCCTGCTGGATCTCTATGAAACCGATTTCGATCCACAGCGCATCGAATTGGCCATTGCGCTAGCAGCAAAAATGCGCGAGCTTTTCGAAGATCCCTCCGAAGGCGCCTTCTTCACCACGGCATCCGGTGACCCCACGCTGGTTCTGCGCATGAAAGACGATTACGACGGCGCCGAACCCTCCGGAAATTCCATCGCGCTTCTCGATTTTGAGCGGCTGGCGCATTTCACCGATCGCGCTGAATATCGCGCCACGGCCGAGCGAACGTTGCGGGCGTTGGGTCCGAAAATGGCGAACCAGCCGGTAGCCGTACCGCAAATGCTGGTGGCGTTCGATTATTCGCTGGCTGTGCGCCGTGAAGTGGTGATCGCAGCTTCTCTCGAACAAGCCCGTCCGTTTCTGCGCGAGCTTCGAACGCGCTTCCTGCCGCATACCGTGGTACTGCTGGTGGACTCTCGTGAAACGCGCCGGAAACTCGCGCATATCTTCCCGGCATCGGCGGAGATGCACGAAGTCAACGGCCGGCCCACGGCTTATCTATGCCAAGGCTACGCCTGTCAACTTCCGGTAAATGAAGTTTCCAAGTTCGTCGAATTGTTACAATGAATGGAAATCAAATTCACTTGAGGAGAATTCATGGAAAGACCCGCAGCCACCACAATGAGAGGAAAACCTCTGACACTGATCGGACCCGAACTCAAGACCGGTGACAAGGCTCCCGATTTTGACGCCGTCAGTGACGGACTGCAGCCGGTGAACCTGGAAAAAACCGGACGGACCGTTCGAATTTTCAGTGTCGTGCCGTCGCTCGACACGCCGGTTTGCGACGCGCAGACCAAACGCTTCAATGAAGAGGCCGCTAAGCTTCCCGGCGTCGAGATTTACACCGTGAGCATGGATCTGCCGTTCGCACAGAAACGCTGGTGCGGCGCCTACGGCGTGGATAAAGTCAAAATGGTTTCCGATCACAAAACCGGCTCATTCGGAGAAAAATACGGAACTCTAATCAAAGAGCTTCGGATCGAGAGCCGGGCGATTTTCGTAATCGACAAGGATGACACCCTCAAACACGTCGAGTACGTAAAGGAAGTCGCCGATCATCCGAATTACGACGCCGCGTTGTCGGCGGCCAGAGCGCTAGCGAAATAGATACCCGGTTGAATTCGAGGGGGTTCATGAATCCCAGGGAACTTCTCCACGCTCTCCGTCTCTTCCGCCGCACTCCAACCGCGACCACGGTCGCGCTGCTCTCTATTGCCATTACCGTCGGCGCAACCGCGGTTGTGTTCACCGCCGTTAGATCGGTATTGATTGCGCCGCTGCCCTACCTGGACGCCGGCCACTTGGTCCAATTGCGCACCGAATACAAACTCGGGAAATCGCAAGCGGATTGGGTGGCCTGGAGCGACATGCAGGATCTCGCCCGATATTCCCGGACGATCCAGGCCATCGGGGTCTATCACTACGCCCTTTTCAATCTTCCAGCCGATGGAAGCATGCCGCCTGAGGCGTTATATGGCTTGAGTGTCTCCGCCAATATGTTCCCGCTGCTCGGCGTTACGCCCATACTCGGCCGCAATATTCTTCCTGAAGAAGACCAGCCCGGCCGCAATCGCGAAATGATTTTGAGCTATGGACTGTGGGCTCGCCGCTTCAATTCCGATCGCGGCATCATCGGCAGATCCATTGAAGTCAACGGCCATTCGTCGACTATTATTGGCGTGATGCCGCCAGGCTTCGATTTCCCCATGCGGCTGGCTACCTCCGTGCGAACCCCGTCTCAACACATGGAATTTTGGGCGCCGCTTGGCCTGGACCCCGCGAAAGAGGACCGCAACACCAGCTCCGGCGCCGTCGCTCGCCTGCGTCCAGGTGTTTCGCTCCAGCAAGCCGAACAGGATGTGAAGTCCATCAGTGAGCGGCTGGCCCGCCAGTACCCGAGCACCAACGCCGGCCGCACCATACACGCAGGCTGGATGCGCGATCGAACGCTCGGATTCGCCCGGACCGGCCTAATGCTGCTCCTCGCCGCATCCGCGATGTTCATGCTGATCGGCTGTGCCAACGTCGCGAACCTTTTGATGGCCCGCGCGTTCGCCCGGAGTCGGGAGATGGCCGTGCGTCTGGCGCTGGGCGCAGGCCGCGGCCGCATCATCCGCCAGCAAGTAACCGAAAGTTGCGTTCTGGCTCTCGCCGGTGGACTGCTGGGCTACCTGCTCACGCTGCTGGCGTGGACCGTGCTTCCCGCCATCGCCCCGATGACCATTCCGCGCCTTGCTGCCGCGCGCGCCGATGGTACTGTTTTCCTGTTCACTCTGGCCGTTTCTCTCGCGAACGGCCTGCTTTTCGGAATTGCGCCCGCCCTTCGCGCGGCACGGCAAGACCCGGCGCTCGCGCTTGCGCAATCCGGTATGCGCGGCGAAGTGGGCCGCCAACGGAATTCACTGCGTTCGTCTCTGGTGGTCGCCGAAGTGGCACTCGCGGTGGTCCTGATGGTGATCGGAGGTTTGATCACCGGAAGTTTTATTCGCCTGCTGCGCACCGATCTTGGATTCCAACCGGATCGCGTGCTCGCCTCCATCATCATTCCTTCCGGCGACCAATACAAGAATCCAGAAGCACACGCGCTATTGTTCCGCCGCATCCTGGATGCTGTCCGAACTCTCCCCGGCGTTGAGCAAGCCGGTACCGTGGACGCGCTTCCATTCAGTGGAGAAAACACCGGCGGAGTGATCGGCACCGGAGAAACATCCACCGAACAGATCGCCGAAGTTGATTGCGCCAGCGCCGATTATCCGCAAGCTCTGGGCGTGCGTCTGCTCGAAGGCCGTTGGCTCCGCGATGATGATATGGAAGCCTCGCGCGATACCGCGCTGATCAACGACGTCGCTGCGCGCCTGCTTTGGCCGGGCCAGTCCGCCTTGGGAAAACGCTTCTGCATTTTCTGCGACAACCCACAGTTCAAGCAATGGAAACAGGTGGCCGGCGTGGTGAAGAGTATCCACCATTCCCGGCTGGATCAACCCGCGCACACCGAAGTCTATTATTCCAGCGGCGCGCTCCAGGCAGCGGCATTCCTGGTGGTTCGCAACGGCCATCCCGCGCCGGAGCTGGCTAGAGCCATCCGCGATGCCGTGGCGAAGATCGATCCGAAACAGCCGGTATTTCTGAGCGCCAGCATGTCCACACTGATTGGCGATTCCATCGCCGACCGTCGCTTCATCATGACCCTGCTGGCCATCACCGGGTGCCTGGCTCTGCTCCTGTCCGCGGCCGGCGTCTACGGCGTGGTGTCCTACGCGACGTCGCTGCGCACCCAGGAAATTGGCGTCCGCATGGCGTTAGGCGCAACTCCGCGCCAGGTTCACGCGATGGTTTTTCGCCAGGGAATGCGGCTGGCTACAGTGGGAGTAGTAAGCGGACTGGCATCTTCGCTGGCGCTCACGCGCCTGCTTCAAGGCTTGGCATCGCCCGACGTCGGGCTGATCGCACTCGCGGTGGCCCTGGTAACAATCGCGGCAGCGCTAGCCTGCTTCATCCCCGCCCGTCGCGCCACAAAAGTAGATCCAATGGCCGCATTGAGAGCTTAACTTGGCAGGCGAAAGCGCCTGCCCCACATTCGACGCCAGTGGGGCAGGCGCTTCCGCCTGCCAACCCGATTCTCATTCTTCCCGCAGCGCCAGCATCGGCTCCAATCTGGCCGCTCGCATCGCCGGCAGAAAACTCGCGACGATCGCCACCATCGCCAACAAGGCAATCGAGAGGCCAATGGTCAAAGGATCCGTCGGCTTCAGACCGAACAGCATCGAACTGGCAGTCCGTCCAACGGCAATTGCCAGGCCGGTCCCGATCACCAACCCGGCAATCAGCAGCATCGCTGCTTCCCGCAAGACCAGGCCCAGAACGTTGCCGCGATTCGCTCCCAGTGCCATGCGAATGCCGATCTCGCCGCGCCGGCGCGCCACCATGTAGGACATCACGCCGTACAGTCCGATGGTCGCCAGCACCACCGCCAGAAGACCGAAAAATCCGGAAAGCGTCGCCATCAATCGCTCCCGCAGCAGCGAATTCCGGAGCTCGGTATGGTACACGCGAAAGTCGAGCGAGATTTCGGGATTTTCTTCCAACATGGTCCGCCTCATCGCCGTTAGCAACGGCCCTAGCGGTAAGGTTGACCGCACTATGAGGTTCGTGCCCAGCCCCGTCTCCTTGCTTTGACTCGCAGCCACGTAGGCAATCGGCTTGAACGGTTCCCGCAAGCTCTGGTACTTCGAATCCTTCACCAGCCCCACAATCTGGTAGAGCGGCTGCGGCTCACCGGGACCAACTTCAATACGGAACCCTTTACCGATTGGATTTTCACCGCCATAGAATTTCTTGGCGAACTCCTGGTTCACAATGGCCACCACGGGAGAAGTGGGCGTATCGCGCTCGTCGAAATCGCGCCCGGCCACCAGCGGCGTGCTCATGGTGCGGAAATAGCCGGCGCTAACGAGATCGAACCACGGATAGATTCGCTTTTGGCCGCTCTGCCCAGATTTCTCGCCGGGAATCTCAATCCCCTCGTTCCACCCGTTCCCCAGGCCCTGTACAATGTTCGCGCTGGCCGCCTGCTCCACGCCCGGCGTCGCGCGAACATGCTCCAGAAGCTCCCGGAAGAACAAGTTCCGCCGCGCGACGGGAAGGTTGGCGCGGGACATATCCACGCCGGCAATCAGCAGATTGTTCTCGCGAAAACCTGGATCAAGCGTCAACAGGTTGCGCATGCTTCCGGCGAAAAGTAGAGCGCCTACCAGCAGCACCAACGAAAGCGCTACCTGGCTGATCACCAAAGCGCGGCGCAATCCGAATTTTCCGCGATCCGCCGTCAAGCCGCGGCTGGACGCTCGCATGGCCGAAGCCGGAACAGTGCCCGACGCCCGCAGCGCGGGGGTCAAGCCGAAAAGAATGCAGGTCAGCACGGCTATTCCGGCCGTGAACCCAAACACTCGCCAATCCGCGCTAAGCGCCACGAACAGAGGATTGTCGCTGGTGGTCAGGAATGCCACCATGTACCGGCTCAAGAATTGCGCCAGCACTAATCCAACAACTGCGCCAATCGAGGTCAGCAACAAACTTTCGGCCAGCAACTGCCGGATCAGCCTGCCGCGATCCGCCCCGATGGCCAGGCGCACCGCCATTTCGCGCTCTCGCGTACTGGCGCGCGCCAACGTGAGATTGGCCAGGTTCGCGCAGGCGATCAGCAGAACCAGGCCGGCCAGCCCCAATAGCAGCCACAACGGCTGGGCATATCTCTCGCGCAATTGCGAAACACCTGAGCCCGCAGGCAGCGCTTTGAGTTTGTACTGCGTGTAATATTTCGCTGCGTCGGGACGATAATTTGGCGGAACGGTATTCTCAAACACGTCCCGCGACATGGCCGCGGCTTGGGACGTTGCCTTCGCAACGGTCCATCCCGGCTTCATCCGTCCAATCACCGCCAGCCACCAATGATTCCGCTTTCCCAGATGGCTGTCTTCCCCGTTGATCCACGGTTCCGCGCAGATCGGCACAGCCACATCGAAATTGTGGCCTACGTCCAGGCCGAAGAAACTGGCCGGCGCCACTCCCACCACCTCCACCGGATGGCCGTCGAGTGAGAGCTTCTTGCCGATCGCTCCGGCATCTCCGCCAAACTCGCGCTCCCAAAATGGATGGCTGATCACCGCGCCCGGGGACCCGCAGCCAGGACGATCGTCTTCCGCCGCCAGCATTCGGCCCATCAGCGGCTGAACCCCCAGCGTCTTGAAATAGTCGCCGCTTACCCATAGACCTTGCGCCAGGCGCACATCCCCACCAGTAGCCAGATTAAAATCCTGATTGCCCCACGCGAAAATATCCGAGAAGGCTTGTTGATGCTCACGAATCTGCTCCCACTGCGCGTACGTCAGGTTCGAATAGCGATCTGAAAAATTGCCGGAACAACAATGGTCGTTCTCAGCGATCTGCAGCTCGGCCAGTTGTTCCGGATGCGGCACCGGCAGCAGCCGCAGGCGGACGGCATCGAGTAGCTGGAAAATGGCCGTGTTGGCCCCGATCCCCAAGGCCAGCGACAGCGTGGCTACGGTGAAAAATCCGGGGCTGCGCTTGAGCAGCCTGGCGCCATGGCGAATGTCCTGCCAGAAGTCCATGCTAGAAGAACGTTTGCGGTATGAAAAAGTTAGCAGCCAAACGCCGGTCGCTGAGGCTGAGTCTGAGAAGCTGTGAAAAAATCGGGAAGCACGTGGGGTTGGCAGACGGAAGCGTCTGCCCCACTTTGACGCACAAGGATTTACGATTAAGTGCCGCAGGCGCTTTCGCCTGCGAACCAATTTTTTCACACCTTCTGACGCTCGCGGTTCCGGTTACGCTTTCCGAGCCGCGAGCGGCACCCACCGGTGCATTAATTTTTCAGCTCTGCTACTCTAGGAACTTAGCCGCCCGAATGCCCGCTCGAATGAGCGAAAGCTTCATCCTGCAGACCTATCCGTTTCGGGAAGCTGACCTGGTCGTCAGTTTCTTCACGCGCGATCAGGGCAAATTGAGGGGGGTGGCGCGGCGAGCCCGCCGGCCCAAGAGCAGTTTCGGGTCGGGACTGGAACGGCTGTCGCACGCTACAGTCTCTTATTTTCAGAAGGAGAATCGCGAGCTGGTTAGCCTGAATTCCTGTGAACTGCTCCATTCGCAGTTCATTCTGGCTTCAAATTACGAATCGAGCGTCGCCTTGGATTACCTGGCGGAAATCACCGAACAATTGCTCCCACCCAACGAAACCAACGAGCGCCACTTTCGCCTGCTGATCGCCGTACTGGATTTCCTGCGCCAGGGAGGCAACCATTTGGCCGCCGCCACCTACTTCGGGCTATGGTCGGTTCGTTTAGCCGGATTTCTCCCCGACCTCCGCATCAGCCCGGAATCCCAAACGATAGCCGACCAAATGCTCCTGACCCCCATCCACAACCTTCCGCCCCGCGCCTGGACCAAAGAAACAGCCAAAGACCTGCGCCGCCTCCTAAATCGCCTGATCGAACAGCATGTCGAGCGCAACCTCCACACCCCTAGGATTCTGGAGTCCTTGTGACCAGCCACCAGCAACCAGCAACCAGCAACGCACCCCTGTCGTTCCAAGAAACCATCTTCCGCCTCAAACGCTACTGGTCGGACCGCGGGTGCATCATCCAGGAACCCTACGACGTGGAAGTGGGCGCCGGAACTATGGCTCCCGAGACGTTCCTCCGTGTCCTCGGCCCCAAACCCTACCGTGTGGCCTACGTACAGCCCAGCCGCCGTCCCGCCGACGGCCGCTACGGAGAGAATCCCAACCGGCTATACAAGCACCAGCAGCTTCAAGTAATTCTTAAGCCTTCACCCGCGGATGTAATTGACCAATACCTCGGAAGCCTAAGCGCCATCGGCATCGATCTGCGCAAGCACGACATCAAATTCGAAGAGGATAACTGGGAGGCGCCAACTCTGGGCGCCTGGGGCATCGGCTGGCAAGTGATGCTGGATGGTCTTGAAATCACCCAGTTCACTTATTTCCAGCAATGCGGCGGTATCGATCTTGACCTGGTCCCGGCCGAGCTGACCTACGGCCTGGAACGCATCGTCGCATTCCTGCAGAATGTCGAAAGCGTGTACGACATCGAATGGGCGCCGGGCGTCCGCTATCGCGATGTGCGCTTCAAAGATGAGCAGCAGTTTTCCGTCTACAATTTTGAGCTTGCCGACGTCCCGACGCTGTGGAAGCTTTTTGATCTGCATGAGCAGGAGTGCCAGCGCCTGCTGACTACATTTGCTAAACGGTTGTGCGTGCTCCCGGCTTACGATCAAGCCCTCAAGTGTTCGCACCTGTTCAACCTACTGGATTCAAGAGGCGCCATCAGTGTCACCGAACGCGTGGGAGTGATTGGACGGGTTCGAAAACTGGCTCTCGGAGTGGCAAAAATGTGGATGGAACAGGAGGGCGCTGAATGAGCCTGCCATTCCTGCTGGAAATCGGAACTGAAGAGATCCCCGATTGGATGATTCCTCCCGCAATCAATCAGTTAAGGGAGTTGTTTCAAGATCTACTGGACCGTACTAAGGCGTCGGGTACTATCAGCGCCGTAGATGCTACGCCCCGCCGGCTGGTCCTGCGTGCCGAAGGTCTTGCCGATCGGCAGCCCGATTCCGAAGAGCTGGTGCTCGGTCCGCCAAAGTCCGCAGGATCAGGCGCTGCCACGGGATTCGCGAAGAAGATGGGAACCACGCCGGATCAACTGGGCACGGAAACTACGCCCAAGGGGGAGTACTACTGCTTCAAGAAACACTTGAAAGGTCAGGACACAATCGCCATTCTGGCCGCCGAGTTGCCTCAATTGATTCTTAAGCTTTACTTTCCTAAGACGATGTATTGGAACGGAAAAGGCACTGAGCGGTTCATCCGTCCCATTCGTTGGATCGTGGCTTTGTTTGGCGAATCTGTAGTCCCGTTTGAGCTGGCCGGTGTTGGCTCAGGCAATATTACACAAGGTCATCGACAGCTCGGCAAGGCTTCGATCCCGGTGACCATCCAGAATTTCGAGCAGCAGCTTGAAGCGAATGGCGTAATTCTATCAGCATCCGCCCGCCGCGAGAGAATCCAAACCGAGCCGCGACCGCCAGGGAGCGTCCTACGCGTCCGCCCCGACCCCGCACTACTAGAAACGCTAGTCTACATCACCGAATTCCCTACCCCGATCCTCGGTGCCTTCGATTCGCAATATTTAGAGTTGCCAGCCGAAGTCCTGGTCACGGTAATGCGCCACCACCAGAAATATTTCTCGGTGGAAGACGATAAGGGAAACCTGGCGCCTCACTTCATCGCAGTCATGAATACCGATGGCGACCCGGACGGCCTGGTCCGCCACGGCAACGAGCGGGTGCTCCGCGCAAGGTTCAACGACGCCCGGTTCTTCTGGCAGCAGGATCAAAAGAAGAAGCTCGAAGACCGGCTGGAGGACCTGAAGAACGTCACCTTCCAGGCGAAGTTGGGTTCGTATTTCGAAAAAACCCATCGCGTTGTTGAGCGAGTGAAGCAGCTAGGAGGCGACGCCGACGCTCAGCGAGCCGCACTGCTAGCGAAGTGCGACCTCACCACCGATATGGTGAAGGAGTTCACCGATCTCCAGGGCATCGTCGGCGGACTGTATGCCAAAGCACAGGGCGAAACCGAGGAAGTCTCCCGGGCGATCTACGACCATTACAAACCGCTCAGTATGGAAGACGCAGTCCCCGCCACGCCCGGCGGCCTCCAGGTCAGCCTCGCCGACAAATGGGACACCCTCACCGAATGCTTCAAGGTCGGGATGGCGCCCACCGGGTCCCGCGATCCGTTTGGACTTCGCCGCGCCGCGCAGGGCATCGTGCGGATCATCGTTGAAGGCGGCCTCAACTTTGACTTGCCGCAAGAGGGCGAACTATCCGAGTTTATGCGCGATCGTGTCGACTACTATTTCCGTGAGCGCCGTGGCTTCGCCTACGACGAAGTTCGCGCCTGCATGGCCGCCGGCTGGAACGACCTAATCAATCTCGAATGGCGCCTACGGCGCGTTCAAGACAACCGGGCCGAAATCGAGCAGATCGCTGGCAGCTTCAAACGCATCAAAAACATTTTGCAGCAGGCGCAGTTTGCCGACTCCGGCGCGGTCGGTGATTCGCTCTTGGAGCCTGGTCCTGAACTCGATCTCCACCGCGAAATCCGGCGCGGAAAAGGTGAACCGCTCGAATCACGCATCTCAGCGCTGCGCCCCAAACTGGACCTCTTCTTCGACAAAGTGCTGGTCAACGCTCCGGACGAAGCAGTCCGCCGCAACCGCCTGACACTCCTACATAACCTTTTGACGGAGTTCTCCGAGATCGCTGACTTCTCCGAGATCGTCACCAACGAGAAACGAGAAACGAGAAACGAGGAACGATTATGAGCAAACACGTATACGCTTTCGGCGGCGGAAAAGCCGATGGAGATGGAACCATGAAAGATGTGCTCGGCGGCAAAGGCTCCGGTCTGGCCGAGATGAGCAAGGCCGGCGTGCCCGTGCCCCCTGGCTTCACTATCTCCACCGAAGTCTGCAATATTTATTTCCAGAACAAGAACTCGCTCCCCAAAGAGATCGAACAGGAGATCGCGCAGGCGCTGGCGGGCCTGGAAGCGCAGATCGACAAGAAGCTCGGCGATCCATCCAATCCGCTCTTGCTGAGCGTCCGCTCCGGCGCGAAATTTTCGATGCCCGGAATGATGAATACCATCCTCAATCTCGGCCTGAACGACAAGACTGTGGAAGGCCTCGCGAAGAACAGCGGGAATCCACGCTTCGCCTACGATTGTTACCGCCGCTTCATCCAGATGTTCGGAGAAGTGGCGCTGGACATCGACATGCACAAGTTCGACGAAGTCTTCGACCATCGCAAGCATAAGGCCAAGGTCAAACTGGATACGGATCTTTCGGCTGACGATCTGAAGACGATCATCGGCGACTACAAAAAGCTGGTCAAAAAAGAAACCGGCAAGGATTTTCCGCAGGATGCGCATCAGCAGCTGGCCATGTCGCGCGATGCCGTGTTCCGGTCGTGGTGGGGGCCCAATGCTACTACTTATCGCCGCATGGAGAAGATCCCGGACGATCTGGGCACCGCCGCCAACGTCCAGGCCATGGTATTCGGCAACATGGGCGATACATCGGGGACAGGCGTGGGATTCACGCGCAATCCAGCCACCGGCGAAAAAGAATTCTGGGGCGAGTTTCTGATCAATGCGCAGGGCGAAGACGTGGTGGCGGGAATTCGAACGCCGCAGCCTATCGCGGATCTGGAATCGGTTATGCCGGAGGCCTACCGGCAGCTTAAGGAGATCACCAGCAGTCTCGAAAAGCATTATCGCGACATGCAGGATTTCGAGTTCACCATCGAGAACGGCAAGCTCTACATGCTGCAGACGCGCAACGGGAAGCGCACCGGCGCAGCCGCGGTCCGCGTAGCTGTGGACATGGCCGGCGAAGGCATGATTTCGAAAAAAGAAGCAGTGCTGCGCGTAGCGCCCAAGCAGCTGGATCAACTGCTGCATCCCATGTTCGATCCAAAATCGCTGGCCAAGCTCACCAAACTAACCAATGGCATTGATGCGTCGCCAGGAGCAGCCGTTGGCCGCGCGGTATTCTCCGCTGAGGACGCCGTGGAGGCTTCCAAGAAAGGACCGGTGATTTTGGTCCGCAAAGAAACTACGCCTGACGATATCCACGGCATGGAAGTTGCCAAAGGAATCCTGACCGCCGTCGGTGGCAAATCCAGCCACGCCGCCGTGGTTGCGCGCGGCATGGGGTTGCCCTGCATCGTCGGAGCGGGGGCAATCCGCATCGACGAGCATGGCAAACGATTCACCGTGAAAGCGGGCGAAAAAGAGCTGGTGGTAAAAGAAGGCGACTGGATTTCCATGGACGGCGCCACGGCCGATGTTTACCTGGGCCAGGCGGAAACGAAAGATCCGGATCCGAACTCGCCCATCTTCGTGAAGTTCATGACCTGGGCTGACGAATTCCGCGGAAACTTTGGGGTGCGGGCCAATGCCGATATCCCGCGCGACGCCAAAGCCGCCCGCGCTTTCGGAGCGGAAGGAATCGGGCTGTGCCGGACCGAGCACATGTTTTTCGCGGCCGATCGCATCCCGCACATGCAGGCCATGATTCTGGCCGAAGACGAAAAGACCCGCACCAAGGCATTGCAGAAATTGCTCCCCATGCAGCGCAAGGATTTCGCGGGACTCTTCGAAGCGATGAACGGATTCCCGGTGATCATCCGCACGCTGGATCCGCCCCTCCACGAGTTCCTGCCTAAGCGCGAGAACCTGATGGTGGACTGGGCTCGCCTTCCGCACGCGTCATCGAAAGAAAAGAAGCAGATGTCGGAAAATTACGGCATCCCGGTGGGCGAACTGAAAAAGAAGCTGCCGGTGCTGCTGAAGCGCGTAGAGGATTTGCACGAGTTCAACCCCATGCTGGGTTTCCGCGGCTGCCGTTTGGGCATTGTGCACACCGAGATCACCGAAATGCAGGCCCGCGCCATTTTCGAAGCTGCCGTGCAGGTGGCCAAGAAAGGCATCAAAGTGATTCCTGAAGTCATGATTCCTCTGGTCGGCTTCAAAAAGGAACTGGAGCTGCAGAAGGACATTGTGGAGCGCGTAGCGAAGGAAGTACTGGCTGCGGCCGGCATGAAAAATCTGAAGTACATGATCGGCACCATGATCGAAATCCCGCGCGGTGCGATAACCGCCGACCAGGTGGCCGAAGTGGCCGAGTTCTTCAGCTTCGGCACGAACGACCTCACCCAGACCACGCTCGGAATGTCGCGCGACGATTACACCAAGTTTTCGAAAAAATACGAAGAGCTGAAAATCTTCAAGGCCGATCCGTTCCAGACCATCGACCAGGAAGGCGTGGGGAAACTGATCGAGATGGCGGTAAAGCTGGGCCGGACAACGAAGCCGAATCTCGAAATCGGCATCTGCGGAGAGCACGGCGGCGATCCAAACTCCGTGGAGTTCTGCTACCGCGTGGGCATGGACTACGTGTCCTGCTCCCCCTATCGCGTACCGATCGCGAGATTGGCCGCCGCGCAGGCGGCTATTAGCGGGAGTGATAAGTCGGAGTCGATGCGGACCGCCTGATTTTAGGCCGCAAATGAACGCGAATGCACGCGAATAAGAATTTGCGTTCATTCGCGTTTATTCGCGGCCAGCAAATCAGTTGTTGCACGGTGGTTTTTCGCCCGGCTTATACAAGCTCGGAGCTTTCCGCTTGGTCTCCGTGGCTTTTTGATCGTCGGCCTTTTTGGCTTCCTGCTCTTTGGTGCCCAGCATGGCGTTCTTCTCTTCTTTTTCCTTTTTGTCCTTCTCCGCCACGGCGTTTGCCCGTGCGTTCAAGTCTTCTTCGGAAAGATCTTTGCTATCGGAGGTGGTATCGATGGCGCTCTTCAGGACGAATTCGTAGCGCGCCAGATCCTTGGGTTCCGAGTCTTCGATCTTCTTCAACGTTTCCAGCATGTCCTTCTCGGCCGCCGCCACCAGCGTCATGCCTTCGTTCAGCTTGACCTTTCGCTTCAAGCCGTCGTCGGCCACCGTATCGATGGCCTCAATGATCTGGGTGTATTCCTCCAGCGTGTCGTGAATCAGCGCGGAACGTCCCGGCTTTTCCTTGCTCAATAATTGATTCAGCAGGCTCATCCGCTGCCGGGCAAACTGCACGTACAGGATCAGGCGCGCGTTTGGTTCCTGCGCGTCGCGAACCTGATCGATCTCGTCGGCAGTTAGAAAATCGTGCTGCTGCGCGAATACCGCCGCTGTCAGTAAAAATGCCACCAATACCCGCATTAGATTACCTCTTACTTCCGCTTACTCATTATCGCGGCCAGCACTTGATCGTGGACGTCGGAGACCCGCTTGATCACGGCCTCCACTGGCTCGCGGCCCTCAACGCTCACCTGGTCACGAAAACTGTTCAATCGCCTCAGCAGCGCTCTCAACTTCAATTCGGCGTTCTTGTAATACTTGCTCTTGCGTGGCGCGCGGTTGCTATGTTCCAGCGCGTCATAGCAAACATCCACCAGTTCCCGCACTTCCCCCAGTGCCAGCTGCTCGGCCTTTTCGTCGCCGCCGTTGTATGCCAATCTCGCGGCATCCATCTCCTTATCTGCACTGGCCAGCGCCAGCTCCGACCGGCGCTCCACATCGGGCTCGGATTTCACCGCGGCAATGTCGGCGAACGCTAACAGCAGCAATGCCAATAGCTGGATCACTATTTACGAAGCTCTCTTTCAAGAATCCTGATTCGCTGCCGCGCTTGAAACTCTTCATCGGGATTTTGCCCGTTACTCATAGCCAAGAATCTCTGATAGCTTTCGAGCGCCGGCTTCTGCTGGTGAATTTTATCCAAAACAATAGCCCGGAAGAAAACATGGCCCGGCTTTTCGGCGTGCAGCGCGGCCAAGCGATCCAGCGCCGCTAATGCCGCGGGAAAATCCTGGGCCACTACCAGTACTGAAGCCAACTCGCTCCACGCTTCCGCCGAATCCGGCTTGATTTTGGTCGCGGCCAGGAAATCCTGCGCAGCTTCCGGGAACTTGCGTTGATCGCGGCGAATGCGCCCGTGCAGCATCCGCAGTTCCAGATCGTTCGGGTCCGCTGCCAACACCTTTTCAATTACCGGCAGCGCTTTGTCGGGCTCCTTGTTCTTGAGATATGCCGTAGCCAGCGCCGCGCGATTGGCCGGCGTTGGAGAAGCCGCAACGGACGCTTGGAAATGAGCAATGGCGTCGGCAGGTTTGCCGGACTCAAGCAACAACGCGCCCAATCTCTCTTGCGCGCCAGCGTTGTCGGGAAACTGCTGATAAATGGCGATGGCCTGCGGGGCCTGTTTCGCAGCTTCGTACAGAGACGCCAACTCCAGCAAGCCGTCCCGATAGTTCGGATTCATGGCCGCTGCGCTCTGGAAATGCGGAGCCGCCTCGGATACGCGGTCCTGCTTCGCCATTGCGTGCGCCAGGCCGAGTTCCGCGTCGGGCGACTTGGGGTCGATTTCCAGCGCGGTTTTATAAGCCTGCTCCGCTTTTGCAAACTCGCCGCCCGCGAAGAGAGCAGCGGCCAGATAGAACGCCGGCCGGAACTCCTTAGGTTTTTGCGATACCGCATCCGTGAGATACGGAACGGCATCGGCGCCGTGCTTGTCGCGGATCAGCAGGATACCCAGATTCAGTTCTGCCTGATAAAGGTCCGGTTTTATTTCCAGCGTTTTTTTGTATTCCGGGATGGCCTCCGCGTCTTTGCCCTGCAGGCTGTAGGCGAGCGCCAGGTTGAAATAGAGGCTGTAGTCCTTGGGCTCGGCGGCGACGGCGTTGATGAAATTGTCCACGGCGTCCTGGTAGCGCTTTTCGTCGAGCGCTTTCAGGCCCAGTTCGTAATAGTTGCTTTGAAGCGCGAGGAACAGGACCAGCACTGCGGTGGGCCACATACTTCTATGTTTTATTTTAGCGACTGGAACCTGCTGTCGTGTACCGGTTGGCAGGCGGAAGCGCCTGCCCCACTCATGATCCGATGTGGGGCAGGCGTTTCCGGCTGCCAATCCGGATGGGATTACGGCGCGGATGTGGCGATGGTCACCGAGATCAGGCCTGCCGTGGATGCACTTCCTATCTGGACATCCACACGGTGCACCGCGTATGGAGCCAGACTTTGGGGGACCCGGAAGTTGATCTGGACCAACCCGGAAATGAAGGGCGGCGCGACTCCCGCGTACGTGACATCGGCGCTGAGCGTGTTGTCGATGGTGACCGTTGTCGGAAGCGCAAGAGTAGTCATCGGCTTTGCCGGCGCGAGGCCTCCGGTGACACTGGCCGGGTTTGTTGTTCCTCCGCCCGTGCCGTAGAGCGAGACTATGGACCCGGCCGGCGCTGGGTTCGCGGCCGAATTGCGCGTGCCGTCCTGATTCATGATGGCGCCCTGGGCGGAGCCGTACTGCGCTGGAAACAGGGCCGGCGCGGAGGGCTGCAGAGTAGCGAATCCGGTCCTGGTGGAAACTCCGTTATATTCCACATGAACTTTGGCGCTCGATTGGCCGGCCAGCTCCCACGGCACCTGCACGTTGATCTGCTCAGATTGCGCATACAGGATGGGCGCCTGGAATTCGTTGAAGAATACTTTCACGCCCGCGAGTTCGGTGGTGACTTTGCCAGATGAATCGAACTGCATTTGCGCGCCCGCTGGGGGTCCGAAGCGAAGCCCCCAGAACGTGACCAGCTCGCCGGGAGCAACGGGACCATCCTGAAAATTCGCGCCATCCTCAGGCGCGAGAATGGAACATGGCTGGGTTGCGTTGCCCGGATTCGCGATTTGAAACTTCGCTATGAACAAACCGGGTGGGCTGACGGCGGAATCGGGTGTGACCAGGAAGTCGGGTGTGGATGTTACACCAGCCAACACAACAGTGCCGTCGCTGATGGCTTTCAGCGCGTACGCGATATCCTCGCCGGAACCTCCCAAATACGTGGCGGCTGCAAATATTCCATCGGGCGCTAACTCCAACACGAATGCGTCGGCCCCACCGGCGCGGCAGGGTTGCAGCGCATCCGTTGAAGCGACGAAACCTCCGCCGGCCTGGCCCGAAACATACGCGTTGCCCGCGGCATCGACATCCAGGATGCTGGGTGGAACAGAATTGGTGGACACATAGGTTGCATAGACCAGAGCCGTAGCATCGGCGTTGATTTTCGCGAGAAACGCGGAAGAGCCATTGAGCTGGAGAGTGGTTTGATACGCGCCGGGTGTAATCGGGAAACCTGCGGAGTTGAAGGTCCCAAGAACGTAGGCATTGCCGCTGGAATCCAGGCGGATCACCGCACCAGATGCGAACGAGGTCCCTCCGAGGTATGTCGCGTAAGTTAACCCGCCGGATGCATTCAGCTTGGCGACGAAAGCAGGTGAGCTATTGGGCGCCAACGTAGTTTGGAGAGCACCCATGGTTACCGGGAAGTCGGACGAACTAGCCGATCCTGTTAAATAAGCATTCCCAGATGAGTCGACTGCGATTCCACCAGGACTCCCGGCGAAATATGTAGCGTAGAGAAGGGTCTGCCCGGTGGGGTCAAGCTTGCCCACCACCATTGGCCCGCTCGATTGGATGGCGTTCGAAGTAACCGGAAAGCCTTGAGTTCCCTCGGCAACGAAGTAAGCGTTCCCGGCTGAATCCACCGCCATGCTGATGGTTACTCCGCCCGGCGGAATGTTCGGCGACCCTCCAGGCATGTTGAATGGCAGCGGACCGGTGCCAGGAATCGCAGCGGTGTAAAGAAGCGCAGTTCCGGACGGATTGAGCTTGTAGATAAATGTTGCGCCGCCGGAGTACTTCGACCCGGGGATGGTTTCGATACCAGTGGATATGCCAGCGACATAGATGTTGCCGGCCGCGTCCACGCCGATCGACGTGGGTTGATAGCCTTCCAAATATGTTGCGAAAACAATGTGGCTTTGCGCGTTCAGCTTGATGAGGAAAGGCCTGCTGAACTTAGGCTGAACCACGCCAGGCGTAACTGGGATATTCGGTTCATTGGTCCAGCCAGTTAGATAAACGTTACCGGCGGCGTCAGTGGCCATCGCGGTGACGGCACTATCGTACTGGTTTCCCTGGATGGGGAGAATGCGCGAATAGTCGAGACCAGTCTGAGCCAGACACGCTACCGGCAACAGGAAGGCGGGCAGGAAAATCCTCACGCAAGAAATCGAGGCAATTGTCTGGCCATGTTGCGGCGTTGATAATTCGAAGCACCCAGGCGCTCGACTGTTTCTTTTGGCTACGGCCTGGAAACAAAAAGCACCGGCTCCCTTAGACTTACCTTAGAAGCTGTGAAAAAATCGGTTCGCAGGCGAAAGCGCCTGCGCCACTTAATCGTAAATCCTTGTGCGTCAATGTGGGGCAGACGCTTCCGTCTGCCAACCCCGCGTGCTTCCCGATTTTTTCACAGCCTCTTACTCTTACGGTCGCGGTTCGGTAACGTTCTTTCTGAGCCGCAAGCGTAAGCGATCGGCGCCTTTGATTTTTTTCACTACTTTGCTGAGACCAGGCGTGCGATGCCGAATGCCGCCGCGGCGGCCAATCCGCCGATGACCATGGTTCGAAACGCGCTTGGAACCAGCCGCATTCCAGTGTAGTGGCCCTTGACGGCTCCAAAGATTCCGAGCGCCACCAGCGTGGCGACAACGGACGCGATCAAGGCGGAATACGGCGTCTTCAGCAACATGTAGGGCGCAAGTGGAATCAAGCCACCGGCGATGTAGGCGCCTGCAATGGTGGAAGCGCTGCGCACGGCGCGTTTAGGATCGGGCTCTTCCAATCCCAGCTCGAAGCGCATCATGAAATCGATCCACTGCTTGGGGCGCTGGCGCAGTGAGTCGACAATCGGAATCGCTTCCAGCCTGGTCAGCCCGTAGTTTTCGAAAACTTCGAGCACTTCGCGCGCTTCCTCTTCGGGAATTTCTTCCACTTCGCGCTGTTCGCGGCGCAGCTCACTCTGATAGTGATCGGCATCGTTGCGCGCGGCCAGATATCCGCCCAGGCCCATGGCGATGGAGCCGGCCGCGATCTCCGCCAATCCGGCCACCACAATAATGCGCGTGGTGATATCGGCGCCCGACAATCCGGCCGCCAGCGCGAAGGGAACGGTGAGCCCATCGGCCATTCCGATTACCACATCGCGTACGAATTCCGAAGCCGTGAAGTGCGTCTCGACGTGCGGCGTTTGCGGCATGTTCTTTCAAGTATCGCCCAGAGTGGAGCGCGGGTCGGCGGGCGGCTCAGGTTCCAGGGCTGATCGGAGCAGTCGCTAAACACTTCGCCGTCAAAAGAGGACTAATCCGCGTAGATCCAGGATTCGCCGTCCGGTCTAACCCTTGCGGTCAATCGTTCTCAAGGAGCCTAGTGTTGAACAAGGGTCGCCCTGCCAAGGCGGTGTACAATGCGTACGCAGTCAGCGCGAGGATGCTGCCGATCGCGAAAAGGGAACTGCCCGCGTACCATGCGGAGAAATCAGCGGCAAAAAGGAAAGCACCAAGAGTCAGCAGAACGATGATTCCGGACGTCAACGCCAATACCCCGAATCGGATCAGGACGAACACCGCCAGCGCAGCAATGAGCACGTCGAAAAACACGTAGATAAGACTCATTGGGGCAAGGGAGACCACCACCAGGACGATCAAAGCGGCCACCGCGAGCCACAGCCGCCGAAATATCGCGCGGAATACGAACAAGAACAAAAGGATCAGCAACGATCCAAAAACCGCGCCCAAGGTTGAGACAACGAGCTGCATGGTCATGTGCCGGGCGTCCAGCAGTGTGGCTAAAGGCGGTTCTTGAAACGATAGCTCTCCGGACCGTTGCCAGAGCAGCAATGGGATCCAAAACAAGGTGTGGAGTCCAACTCCCAAGGCGATGCCTAGCAGCACATGTCCCCCCACCAGCGGGTCGCGCACTCCGCCGCCGAGTAGGCGGCTCCAGGTGATCATGATCTGTGGCCAGCGCCGTCTAACGTACGGCTCCAGCGCTACGTAGAAAATCCAAGCTCGGCCGGCAGCGGCGAAAAACACGTTCACCGCTTCCATGAAGCTTACGAATTCGTGAGCCGTAGGGACGTGGTTGGCGGCGCACAGCCACGCCAGCATGGACATCGAAAAAACAAAGGCGGCCAGCCGAAATGCGCCGCGCGTGTCGCCCCGCCCTAGGCGGATATTGCGCCATGCCATGAAGGCGGCCAGGATGAGCGTGCAGATGAAAAACATTCCAGACACCTTCCCCGTGCCCCCCGACGGCGGCACCGTCCTTTCGGGTTTCGACCAAGGCCCGATCACCTGGAAATATACCGGCCTGCCGCGCCAGGACGCAGCCTCGATTCGCAGCGGCACCTCCGGCGCATGCACGTAAGATCCGGTCCATGCCGCACGCGTGTCGAAGCTCACCAAAGGGATCCACTGCGGCTCGGCCGGCGCGAAGCGGCTCTGGTCTACGCCGGCGGCGGCCAACAATGCGGTCCAATCCGCGGGGTGCTGCGGAACCGACGCATCTTCCAGCTGCGGAGGCACGGCACTGAACTCGATCAACTGGCCCTGTGGATCCAGACTCAAGCCAGCCATTCCAACATGGGTCTGCGGCGGGTTGGTTGGAGAAGCAATGGAAATGGCGAGGTCGATAAGGTTGTCCACCGGAGCAGCCTCGAGATATTGCGGGCTCTGGCGATACCAGAAATAGATCGAGGGCGGCTGCCCTTTCGCCAGTTGCGCCCGATAGGCAGCGGGCTTCTCCTCCTTCTGCGCGTAGCGCTGGTAGTCCGTGGCGTAACGAAAACCGTAGACCCGATCGGCGGGCGGTTCGGTATACCCTAGGCTCTGGATCACGTCCTTCGCCCTCTGTTCGAGAACGGCGGGCGACTTCGGGAGCGGCGTATTTGCGAGCAGACTCGTTCTGCCGCCTAACACTACCGCTGCAACCAGTCCGGCGAGGATGAGCGCCGCGCAAGTGCCGATGGTCCTGACCGAGACGCTATCCGAGTCCCCCGCCGCCGCCACCATCTCGGGCGACGGTGTCTCCCCGGCGGCCAGCGCCGCGGCCAGCGGGTCGCCGCCCGGTAGCGCGGCGGACACGGCGAGCGCGGAGGCGGGCCGCTTGGCCGGATCTTCCGCCAGGCAGCGGCGGATCACACGGTCCTCCTCAGGGGCCAGGTCCGGGTGGCTTGAATCGGCCGAGAAGCCGCGGCCAGTAAAGACCTCGTGCAACACCATGCCCAGCGCATAGATGTCGCTGCGCGCAGTGACCTCCTTGCCGGAGCGCTGTTCCGGCGCCATGTAGGCCGGCGTTCCGCTGCGGATGTCTTTTACTTCACTGGCCACCCCCGCAAGGCCGAAGTCGGTAATGCGCAATTGGCCTTGCCCGTCGAGCATGATGTTGCCCGGCTTCAGATCACGATGCACCACGCCTTTATCGTGCGCGGCCGCGAGGCCCGCGCAGAGCTGGCGCGCGATTTCGAGCGCCTTATCCCGCGGCAGCCGCCCGATTCGCCGCAGCAGCGAAGCTAGATCCTCGCCGTCCACGTATTCCATCGACAGGTAAGTGGCGCCCTCGGCTTCGCCGATATCGTACACGCGGCAGACGTTGGGATGCGAGATCTGCCGCGCGGTGCGCACTTCATTGCGGAAGCGCGCGAGCGTGGGCTCATCCGAGGTCCATTGCGCGGGAAGAAACTTGAGGGCTACTGCCTGGGCCAGCAGCAGATCGTTGGCGCGATAGACTTCGCCCATGCCGCCACGGCCCAACAGGCTTACGATGCGATAGCGTTGCGCCAGTAAGGTTCCCGGCGGGAACCGGCCCTCGTCCATGTGGCTGGAAGAGGGAGTGGAGCTGTGTGGCCGGTTCACGGTTTCAGTGGCGGCGCTGCGATCGCCATCCACAGGTGTGCCGCATTTCCCACAGAACTCGTGGTCCGGTGGTACAGCAGTTGCGCATGACGGACAACACCTCACTGGCTTCTTTTCTCCGCGTAGCCGGTATTTTATAGGGATTTGCTTTAGCGATTGTACAACGGCCTCGCATGAGCAGTCTGACGGATCCATGAAGGCCGTCTGGAGCGCTTTACTTTTGGAACAGACGGGCGAGTGAGAATGGATCGTCGAACCGGAAGTTGGGAGCACCCGAACTTGCGGATGGGTCCTGCCTGGTCGCCTAGCGTTTACCGGCTCCGAGCGTATCACGCGCCACTCGGAGTATGCTGCGAGGCGTTGCTCTTTTCGGCCTTTGGATTCGTCCCGACAAACGCCGCTCGCGGGCAGCCTCCAAAGGGCGGACCTCTCGTTGCCTGGCGCGACGGTCGGGGAGGCGTACGGCACTCAATGTGGCGATTAGGACTCGCTCAGTCCTTACCTGCTCACCGCGCGGCATTGGCGGCTTGTTCTTTCAAATATCGGCCGGTGTAGGAATTCGGCGCGGCCGCGATTTGCTCCGGTGTGCCTTCCGCTACGATTTCGCCGCCGCGGTCGCCACCCTCCGGGCCCAGATCGATCACCCAGTCCGCGCTGCGGATCACATCCAGATTATGCTCGATGATCAAAATGCTGCCGCCATTTTCGATCAGGCGCTGGAAGGCGGAGAGCAGCTTCGCGATATCGTCGAAGTGCAGACCGGTGGTGGGCTCATCGAAAATATATAGAGCGCCGTTGCAAGTGGCCTGCGCCAGGTGGGCGGCAAGCTTCACGCGCTGCGCCTCACCGCCGCTCAGCGTAGTGGCCGATTGCCCTAGCCGCAGATAACCCAGCCCTACATCGTCCAGAACCTTGAGCTTGGTCACCAGCCGCTTGTTTTCGGAAAAGAACGACAGGCCTTCCTTCACCGTCAATTGCAGCACTTCATGAATGTTCAGGCCTTTGTACCGGATATCCAGGATGCTGCTCTTAAAGCGCGTGCCCTTGCACTCCTCGCACACCAGTTCGACATCAGCCAGGAACTGCATTTCCACCGTGACGGTGCCATCGCCCTGGCAATTCTCGCAGCGTCCGCCGGGGATGTTGAACGAAAAATGACCGCCGTTGTAGCCGCGCTTCTTGGCGTCCGGCGTGGATGCGAAGATGTCTCGAATTATGTCGAAGGCCTTGATGTAAGTCACCGGATTTGACCGCGGCGTGCGGCCGATGGGCGATTGATCGACCAGAATCACTTCGCGCAGCAGCTCGGCTTTCTCCACGCGCCGGCAGGTAACTTTTTCAGCCGGGTGTGGCGTATCCTCATCGAAATCTTCCCTGACAGGCTGACGGAGCCTTCGCGTGATGGATTGAAAAATCACGTCATGTACCAGTGTGGATTTACCGGAGCCTGAAACTCCGGTTACGGCCACCATCATGTTGAGCGGGATGGCGACATCAATGCCCTTCAGATTGTTAGCGCGCGCGCCGAAGAACTTGATTACTCGCTTGGGATCCACGGCGCGCCGCTTGACTGCGCGCGCGGCGCGCATTTCACCGCGCAGATATCGCGACGTCAGCGATCCGGCGCCGTCCTGCACAATCTTGCCGTAGGAACCTTCGAAGATAATGCGGCCGCCCAATTCGCCCGCGCCGGGCCCCAGATCCACGATGTGATCGGCGGCGCGCATCACGTCGGCATCGTGCTCCACCACAACAATCGTATTGCCGAGATCGCGCAGTTCTTCGAGGATGCGGATCAGGCGTCCGGTGTCGCGGCTATGCAGCCCTATGGACGGCTCATCCAGCACGTAACACGCGCCCACTAACCGAGATCCGAGACAGGTGGCTAGCTGGATGCGCTGGGCTTCGCCGCCGGAAAGCGTGGACGACAAGCGGTCCAGCGTGAGGTAATCCAGCCCGACGTCATTCAGGAATTTCAGGCGCTGGCGGATTTCAACCAGGATCTTGTCGGCAATGGCGGATTCTTCGGGTGAAAGATCCAGTTCCCGAAAAAACTCGTAGGCCTGCTCAATGTTCAGCCGTACGATATCGGCAATGGTGCGGCCGGCAATGCGGACGTTCAAAGCTTCGGCGCGCAGCCGCGATCCTTTGCAATCGGGACATTGCGCATAGCCCCGATAGCGGCTGAGGAACACGCGCACGTGCACTTTATATTTCTTGTGTTCCACTTCAGCGAAGAATTTGTGGACGTGATCGTAGACCAGCGCCTGCTCTTCCGGCGTCAAATCGCAGAACGGAACGTTCCAGCGCAGTTTGCCGCGCGTGGATTTGCGCAAATTCGTGGCGAACCATTGATGCTGCTCCTTGGTCCACGGCTGGACGGCGCCTTCATCGAGTGACAGGCCGGCATCGGGAATCACCAGGTTCATGTCGTAATCGATGGTGTTGCCGAAACCCTGGCAGCGCGGACAGGCGCCCATGGGATTGTTGAAGCTGAACAGCCCCGGCTCAGGCGTAACCAATTCGATGCCGCATTGCTTGCAGGCGAACTTCTCGTTGAATAACAGCCTGACGGGCGGCGGGTTTTGAGGCGTGGCTTCCTCAAAGATCACTTCGCCGCCCTCGCGATAGCAGATTTCCGTGGTGTCGACAATGCGCTGATGCAGGTCCGGAGTGATGACGAAGCGATCCACCAGGATGAAAACGGGCTGGGTGAAATCGATATCGAGCAACGATTCCGGAGTGGAGAATTCAAACACGCGGCCGTTCTGATAAAGCCGGTTGAAGCCTTTCTTGCGCAGCTCGAACAGGTGATCGCGCAGGGCCTCGGTAGAGGCGACGCGGCGAACCGGAAACAAGGCGTACCAGCGCGAGCCTTCCTTTTGCTGCAGCATGGTCTGGGCCACTTGATCCACGGTGTCGCGCACCACTTGCTGGCCGCACTTGGGACAATAGCTGCGTCCTACGCGCGCGTAGAGCAGCCGGAGAAAATCGTAGATTTCGGTAGAAGTGGCCACCGTGGATCGCGGATTCCGCGTGGTGTTTTTCTGGCGAATGGCGATAGGCGGCGCGATGCCCGAGATTTCATCCACATCCGGCTTTTCCATGCGTTCCAGGAATTGCCGCGCGTATGCCGAAAGCGATTCCACGTAGCGCCGCTGTCCTTCGGCATAGACGGTGTCAAAAACCAGCGACGATTTGCCGGAGCCGGAGACACCGGTGACCACGGTGAGTTGATTGTGTGGAATGGCGAGCGAGACGTTCTTGAGATTGTGGACTCGCGCTCCACGGATGAGTATGGATTCTTCCAAGGGATTGCTTCGGGAAAGCGGGAGGCCCGCCGTCTACCTTGATTATCTCAGGAACGTTGAAAACGTGAAAGGGGCGTGGCGAGCCTGTCTACTTAACTGCAACACAGAACGCTGCGCCGTCGAAGCTAATGTTGCCGACACTGACGGTCAGATTTGAGATGGAGCCGTATATTGGGCAGGAAGCCGTCCCGGGCGGTGGTTGGGGGACAGTGAAGTTTATTTGATAGAGCCCAACCGATCCGGGAGTTAGTCCGGCAAAGACGAGATTCGGGTTCTGTATCTGATACAGCGGCGGCTTCGGACGAGCGTTGCCGCTGAAGTCGAATCCAATCTGTATTACTTGCACCGCCGCGCCTGATGGGCTCGGCTGTCCTGTTTGGACCTGCGGTGAAACTGGCCCGAGGCCCAGCGCGTACATTACCAGTTGTTCCCCCGGCTGAGCAGGCCGATAGTCTTTAGTGACGAAAGCCGCGGAGCCATCGGAATGATAGACCAATCCGTTGCATCCGCCCGCGTTTGCCTGGCTCGCGGCCGAGCTTGCCAGTGGCGTGTCGCAATCCGTGAGGACATGGACTTGGTCAGCATTGGTGTTCATCGCAACTGCAACCTTCGCGACACCCCCTTCCGAGATGATGAAGTCGACGCTTACGGCAGTATTGGACGGCCCGCCAACTGGCGAGACAGGCATTTCGAACGGCACTTGAAGCGTAATAGCTACGAAAGATCGGCATGGATGCGACTGGTAGGCGAGAAACACATCGCTCGCGAACACCGTCCCATCGCAACTCGAAAAGGGCACCACCGCAAAAATGGGAACCGGCAACCCCGCCACCGAGATCGAAATGTCCGCCAGAGTAGTGGGCAGCGGCAAGGAGGTGGCAAAAACCGGGCCAGTTAAGGTTGCGCCGACCTCCTGCACAAACAGCCTCAGGACTTGGCCGGGTGCAACGGCGGCGCCTGTCGGGAGCGAATAACCGCTGGCAACCAAGGAATCCAGCGGCTGTGCGTGCAAGCTGGCACCGGCGATGGTGAATAATGACACAACCGGCAGCAAGTATTTGAGCATGGAAGCTCCTCTCAGCGATTACCAGCGAGGATATGCACGTGGGATACCGAACCAAGTAGGGCTCAAAAAAAACTCCAGAAGCCGCTCCTCCGATTATTTACTTGTTGCTCGGGCGGCTTCTGGAGTGTTAACCCACGAAGAAGGACGAAGAGGGTTAAACAATCTTTCTGTGCTGTTTCACAGATTCCATAGAATTCATGTTTCGCTTGCGATTGATCTGGTTCATGCGCTGGACTGCCGCGGCCACGGCTTCCGAAAGAGGCTTCTGCTGCGCGCCTATTCCACCCCAGCTGAACAGCAGGGAGCAGGCGCCATGTTCCCGCTGCTGAAACTCCCACAAATGTTCAGAGATCTGATTTAAACGGCGCTGGGCGTCAGCGCCTTGCTGCCCTGCGAAGATCATCACGAATTCGTCTTCGGTAGTGCGGCAGCCAAAATCGCTTTCTCCCAGCAGACCCGCCACACAGGCGGTGACCAGCTGCAGCAAGCTTTCATCGTGAGAGGAGCGGTGGTGTGTGCGTGCCAGGTCAACCAACACCACCAGGCCGGTGAACGGCTTGTTCATACGGAGAAGCACTTCGAGAGGCCATTGGTTGAACATGCCGGCCGGAACCAGGTGCTGGTGGGCCGGGATCGGGGTGACATCGATCACCATTCCCTGCCCCGCCTCCGACGGGCTCATTACGCGAGGAGCTGACGATTGCGCCCGGGCTTCATGCGGGTCCCATAGGAAGTCGTCCACCTTGAGAGGCTGCCGCGAGCGGCTGGTCATTAGCGCGCTTCTTCCCTTTCGGCGCGCCACGATAGCATGGCTCTGGAGAGTTCTTGCCTGGCTTTCACGAAATCCAGCCCCACCACTACGCCCGCGGCGGCAAGGATTCCGTAGCTCAAAATCTGGATTGCAGTTGTCAGTTCCATTTCCTGCTTGAAGTTTACAAGCAGGCTGAAGGGCCAGAAATAGTTCCCGAGATTCAAAAAGGGGTGGTACCGAGTGAAGGGGGAAGCAACGGATCGGCTAGAGCGAAAGTACTAGATCCCCTTGCTTACGCGCGGGGCTACATTCGCCGTAGCAGCGCGATTGGGTAAGCCGTAGCCGTCGCCCCGCGCGTCAGCTAGGGGGCTAGGATCACTCGGGAAATCGCCGGCCGGGAAAGGACGCTTGTGGCTTTTTTTGCGAAGGAGACGCGCCGCCGGCGTGGGGTTGCGACATGGAGTTGCTGAAATCGATCTCCGATGTGGTGAATTGCAATTGCCGGTCCAGCACCATTTCCATGGTGGTGCCTTTTGCTAGCACAGCCTCCGGACCGCGGGTGAGTAACACGCCCACCAATCCGGCGGCGGCTCCCGCGGCTGCTCCTACACCCGCGCCCAGACCAGGATGTCCGGCGGCGGCGCCAGCCAATCCCCCAATACCGGCGCCAGCGCCCGCTGCTTCGCCAACCGTTTTCACATCGCCGGCTTTGTTGCCGTCGCTTTTCACTTTGCCTTCGGATTTATCCAGCGTGTCGGGCGCCGTTCCATCCAGGCTGCCGATGCGAGCGCGAAAATCGCGCGTCACTCCGTTCGGCAGGGTCAAGGAATCAAACCGGACATACAACTCGCCTCGTCCATGCACCCGGCCCGGCCGTTTCACCGATGTAACGGTTCCGGCCACGTAGCTTCCGGGCGGAATCACGATGCGGCCGTTGGCGAGAATTGGGAAAACAGTTTCCAGATAAATCCGTTCGCCCTCCGCCGCGGTTTTGGTGCTGACGCTATTGATCATGCTCAACGGGACCTTGGTGCCGGCGGGAACCAGGAAATCGTCGGCAGGGCTGGCGGACTGCTTGACGTCAGCGACCTTGGTCTCCGGTTGAGGATTGGCCGGAGGGTTCTGTTCCTGAGCGCCGAGCGAGAGAACGGCTGCGATGGCTGCACAGCTCAAACGTAAATACATACAGTTCATCCCCCGTGAATTTTGGCGGTCTTTCTTTATTTTAAACGTATTCGGCCGGCGGCGGGTTGCGCTACCACGGATGTGCAGCGAAGCGGCGATCGTGGTAGCGCTCCGTTGAAGACGCGAGACCGATCGGTTGGCAGGCGAAAGCGCCTGCCCCACTGCGAGCTGACCGTGGGGCAGGCGCTTTCGCCTGCCAACCCAACTTTTCACGCTGGGCCAGCAGGCCCTTGGTCACTCCCTCGCGGTCGCGGCTCGGCAGCCGGCGAAAGGATTACATTTATGTCGCGCGGGTTGCTGACTTTACCGCTTTCTTGGTTGGCTTTACCTGCTCACTATAAAGCCGGGGTGTGTTTGCGGCCATAAAAAATGCCAGCAATGCGGATGGCCACACTTGCAGCAGCAGGCGCTCGAATGAGGTCTTGGCCTGCCACGAAGCGTCGCCTGGTAGGGCCACGTAGATCAAAAATTCACCGGCTAAGGTGAGGCCCAGCGCGATGAGAATGGTGGCGATGGCCGGACGGTCCTGTCGCTCCACTTTGAATCGCACCAGGTACCAATAGAGTCCCAGCACCAGCACGATGGGGATCAGGAAATATCCAACGCGGAACGCCTCCCGGATGTATTCTTCCAGCACCGTGATCCAGCGCGCTATGTCGGCCAGATGAGTGATGATCTGCTGCGGCCGCCGGGCCAGCAGGTCGTTGGGTGGGGCAAAACGGAGCTTGAAAAACGCGATCACCGCCAACGGCGCCGCAAATCCGGCCGCTAAGTAAAGAAGCTGCCGCTTCAACGCTGCTGGATTGCCGTAACGCGAGATGGCCCAGGCCCGCGCGGCGATCACCGCCACGAGAAACAGTTCGCCTTCATTTTTTGTCCAGGCGGCAAAGCCGGCCATCAAGCCGGCCGCGATGCTAAAGCGCAAGTCTTCCGGATAGCGATCCTGCAGGCATAGCAATCCCAACGTGGCGAGAATGAAGTAGCTCACCGGCACATCGGCGTATTGGTTCGCGCCATTCACCACCAACGAAACGCCGCCCAGCAGCAAAGTCCCGGCGATGAGGGCTTGCGTTTTGCCGCGCAGAATCCCGAGCGTTGAAACAAACACGCCAACCACCCCAAAGGTAAAGAGAAACGCGACAGCGGTCGGCGCCAGCGTGGATTCGCCGCGGGCGAAAGTCCAGCACATGGCGATGATGCCTGGAATCAGCAGAGGATAGTCGGGATGCGACCAGTCGAGTTGATTCGAAAAAGCGTCGCGCCAGAACTCGCCGCCGCGGAATAAGAAACGGGCCCGCATGTTCCAGATGGCCCAGGCGTCCCATTCACCGTGTGGCTTGGTCAGCGTGCAAAAGATGAACATGATCACCGCACTGGCCAGGGCTACTCCCAATGCCGCCGTGAAATACCAGGCGGTTTGAGGTCCGGGCGCCCACGCGAGCAAAGTTCCACGGCGCTTGGCCAGAATGCCCAACGACAACGCGGCCGCCAGCGCAACACCTTCCACCGCCGCCAGCACCAGGATTTTCGGACCAGCCAACGCCAGCGTGAGGAAGTAAAGCGTGGACGCAATCCCCATTCCGGCGCCGGCCGCGAGAGAAAGAAGCAGGCCGTTCTGCAAAGACCAGCCCAGCGGCCGAGGAAATAGCCAGCGGAACAGGCCGCAGCCGATTAACCAAACCAGCGCGAGATAAAGCAGGATCATCGGGTCTGAGTCATCGTGTTGTGTTGCGGTAGATGTATACGTCGTTGCCGAAATCCTGAACCAAGGTCAGGTGCTTGGACCTGAGCATGGCGGCATTCGGGGAGTTAGTGTGGAAATTCGCGACCACGAAATGCTCCTCCGTAGTGGCCTTGACGATGGCCGGAGCAAGCGCGTACTGAGTGAGATAGAACTCCGCCTGCGATTGCGCGTTATTGGCGGGGTTGTCGGAAACGTAACCCACCACGGATCGCGGCGGCATGGATTTGTGGAGCGCTTCGAAGCGGCTGTCAAAGTTGGCCACGCCGAAAGCGTAGGTGTTTTTCAGGTAGCTATACGCTGTGATTACGTCCAGCAGGAACCACAAGCTGGAGGCGAGCGAGATAACAATTAGGACGAAAACTGCGAATCGATGGCGGCCCAAGATGTACAGTTTACCATTGCGCTCACTTGCGTTGTTCCGCGAAATAGGCGTCCAGGAAATCGAGGGCGGCCTTATGCAGTCCCGGCAGTGGGGCGATTTTGTCGCCTAGCTGGAGCGCCACGTCGCTCGATTGCTGATACGCCGGCCACTTGGTCAAGCCTTTTCCGTTGGGATTGCCGGTGGCCGCGAAATTCACCCAGTAGGATGAGGTCGCTTCGGAAAGTTGGCGGTCCGTGTCTTGCCAAGGCCGCGGCGGCAGCAAATTCTCAAAAACGTAGGCGATTTCGGACGCATGGAAAGCACCGTAGCGGCCGCTGTCGGGTCCGGGAGGAACGCGGTCGAAATAATAAAGAAACGCCTTTTGCTTGCCGGTCTTGGTCTGCATCCGGACCCAGGTTCGCATCTGCCAGCCGAAGCTGAAATCGCGGAAGCTGGCGTAATGTGATGCCTTGGCTTCTTCGTCGGAACCGGCGGGATACAACTTCAGAAATTCGTCAGTCTTTTCGCCGAACCGGGAGCGGGATTGCGCCACGAAACTTGCCGCCTTGCCCGTCGCCGGCCAGGGCACCAGCGATTTTCCTTCATCGGCATTGGAGCCGGCGATTAGAGGCACGTCAATCTGCTTGCCCTTGGCGAAGATGGTGTACACGTCTTCGGGCAGCATCCAGCCATCCACATTCGGTGGGAAACTCGCGGCGGATGACGCCTTCAGCAGCTCTTCGGCCGGCTTGGCGCGCAAGGCGGCGATAGAATCCGCGTGCTGCGAAGCGGCGAATTTCTGGCCGGATTCTTCCACTTCCTTTAACGTCTTCATCACCCCAAACGCGCCGCCGCTTTCCCCAATGGCGCGCGTGAAAAGACCTCGCGCCAGCGGCGTGGCCATCAGATAATTCACGCTCCACGATCCCGCCGATTCGCCGAAGATGGTGACGCGTTTGGGATCTCCCCCGAAGGCCGCGATGTTCTTCTTGACCCATTCGAGAGCCGCAATTTGATCCAGCAGCGCATAATTGCCGGAGGCGTTGCGGTCGGACTCCTTAGTTAATTCCGGATGCGCGAAAAACCCGAATATTCCCAGCCGGTAGTTGATGGTCACCAGCACCACGCCTTTTTTGGCCAGCGCGTCGCCATCATAAAATTCCACAGAGCCGGAACCTCGCGTCAATCCGCCGCCGTGGATCCACACCATCACCGGGCGCCGCTCTTTATTGGACTTCGCGGCAGTCCATACGTTCAGGTAGAGGCAGTCCTCGCTCATTGGCTCCGGCTCTCGATAATAGATGGACATTTTCGGATAAGGCGTCTGGTAGCAGACCGCCGAAAACTTGGTGGCGCTGCGGACACCCTGCCAGGGTTGAGCGGGCTTGGGTCCTTTCCAGCGCAAATCGCCCACGGGCGGCGCGGCGAAGGGCACGCCCTTATAGACCCGTACCTCGGGACTCGACCCCGGCGCGCCTGAGAGCGAGCCGTTCTCCACGCGAACCGGATCGTCAAGGGCGCAGAGCGGCACGGCTCCGCAGAATAGCGCAAACGCGGCGATAGCCTGCTTCTGGATTTTCATTCCTGCACTATATCATTGCTAAACTGGGTCAGTGCGTGCCAGCTTCAAGTTTTTGGTCGCCGTCGCGATAGTTGTATCGGTTGGGGCGCTGCTGGGCGGCTCCGTTGGAAACCGATCGCTAGAACGTCACAATAAGCTAAGCACCACGGTTCCATCCGATCAGCCCCAGCTGAAAGGCGATCTGGAACTGCCGAGCGCCGCGCGCCTTCGCGTCGACGATGAGTCGCTCTCGGCCCTCCCTGCAGGTGCGGTTCGCATTTCAGTTTCCGGCACAGACTCTGAACATTTTTCACACCTTTCCTGCAACCGACGGATCGCGCTAACTCCCGTCTCTCATTACCAAAGACCACCTCCGGCTTAACAGAGCGTCCCAAGACTCGACGTTTCTAATTCTGGAGGAGGTTTGTGTATGCTCAGGCTGAAAATTCTTGTCATTTTTGCGGTCATGCTGGTCTCGATCTATTTCATAGTCCATTGGCGAATCCGCCTCGGCGCGGACCTGCGCGGCGGAAGCCAGCTGACCTTACAGATTCATCTACAGGACGCATTGAATACCGAGGCGGAAGAAACAGCGGCGCGGTTGCGAGGCGCGGGCCTTCTTGGAACGGTTGCGGTGAAGGATGGAAGCATCCGCGTCACCGGCGCCTCCTTGAACCAACACCTTCCAGGTTGGGCTGAGAAGCAGATTGGGCCAACTGAATATCTTCTATCGATGGAGCCCGCGGAAATGGTCAGGCTCCGCCAGGAAGTTGTAAGCCAGACCTTGCGCGTCATCGAAAAAAAGACCAATGAGCTGGGCCTGACCGAAGCCACCGAGCAGATTGTCGGAGCGCCGGAGGACGCCGAGATTCTGGTGGAGATGCCGGGCGTGGATGATACCGCGCGAATCAAACGGCTGCTAGGCACCGCGGCCGTGCTGGAGTGGCTGGATGTTAGAGACGGGCCGTTCCCGTCCTCGCAGGCGGCGCTCGCGTCGCATGGCGGCGTGCTTCCTTTGAACACGCAGTTGGTGGAGAGCGCGAACCAAGCTAGCGGATGCTATCTGCTTTCTAGAAATCCGGTTATTCGCGGGATCGACATTCGCAACGCGCAGCCGGGCCAAGCGCCGTCGGGCGGATGGGTGACCACTTTTGTGTTGTCCCAGGACGCCGCGAAGAGGTTCGAATCCTATACCGCGGCGAATATCGGCAAGCGCGCAGCGATCGTGCTGGATCGCAAGATCATCAGCGTAGCGATTATCCAGAACAAGATCCGGGATACCGGGCAGATTATGGGCCAAGCTAGTTTGCAAGATGCCACGGAACTTGCGCTCAATCTTCGCGCGGGCTCGCTGCCGGCGAGCGTGGAATATGTGGAAGAGCGCACGGTGGGGCCATCGCTCGGAGCAGATTCCGTCCGGCAAGGAATGCGCGCAGGCGTGGCCGGTCTCGCGGCAGTGGTGACGGTGATGTGCACCTACTACAAGGGCGCGGGAATGAATGCGACGGTGGCTTTGGCGCTGAACGCGCTGATTCTTGTGGCCGCGCTCAGCTATTTTGGCGCGGTGTTGACGCTGCCGGGAATCGCGGGTGTGATCCTGACCATCGGCATGGCCGTGGATAGCAATGTGCTGATCTTCGAACGGATCCGGGAGGAGCTACGATCCGGCAAGGGCGCGATTGCCGCGGTGGATGCAGGGTTCAGCAAGGCGCTTTCCTCCATCATCGACACGCATGTGACCACGGTGGTGGCTTGCGGCTGCCTGTTTCTATTTGGGAGTGGTCCTGTGAAAGGCTTCGCGGTAACGTTGGTGCTGGGCCTGGCGGCGAATGTGTTCACGGCGGTGTTTGTTTCGAAGGCCTTGTTTGATTGGAAACTGTCGCGGCCTGGGGCGGTGAGATTGAGTATCTAGTCGTGGCGCGCGCACTCTTGCGAGCCGCGTTCACAATCGTGAACGCTTGTCCAAAGCCAGCGTCGGCATGAGTGCCGACGTGGCACGCAAAGAGTGCGTGCGCCACGTCGTATGATGGCAGTCGATACGTGAGGCAGCTTCTCGCTATATTGTTCGCTACCGGGTTCACGTTTATGGTGTGCCTGGCGGCGGGCAAGCTGGTGCTGCAGCTTGTGCGGGCCAAGTTGACGCGGCTGGAGGAATATTTTCTTGGCTTCGTTATCGGAGCGGCTTGCCTCAGCACCATCGTTCTTGCGCTGACGGCGGCGGGACAGGCGCATCGAGGCGTTTTCCTGGCCGTCGGCCTGATTATTATTGCGCTGGCGATCCGGCGTGGGGCGCTTCGATTTTCCACGATTCGCGGCGATGCACCTTGGAAAGTCGTCTTCGGCTTACTTTTCGCCGCATATGGCGTTCTTTATCTCGGGAACGCGCTCCAGCCCGAAACCAGTCCGGATGGCGTGGCGTATCACGTCGCGCTGGTGGCGCGCTATCTGCGGGAGCATCACCTGCCACGCATCACCACGAACTTCACCGCGAATTATCCGGAAGGCCTGGAGATGCTGTTTCTGTTCGCATTCGCGTTCGGCAAGCATACCGCGGCGGCGATGGTGCATTTCCTGTTCCTGTTAATGGCGCCCTTGGGCTTGCTGGCGTATGGGCGCCGGATCGGATCCCCATTGGCCGGCGTCGTGGGAGCGCTGCTGTTTTTCATTAGTCCGATTGTCGGCAAGACGGGATCAAGCGCTTATGTGGATATCGCGCTGGCCTGCGCGGTGTTCGCTGTGTTCCTGCTGCTCGAGATCTGGCGCCAGGAACCACGCAACGGGCTGCTGGTCCTGATTGGAATCTGCGGAGGTTTCGCTTATGCCATCAAATACACCGGAGGTCTGGCCATCCTTTACGCGCTGGGCGTAGTTCTGTTCAAGGTCCGTAAGATCCGGCCGGCGATACTGGTGACCGTCAGCTCTCTGGCCATTGCCGCGCCGTGGATTCTCAAGAACGCAATCATGGTGCGGAATCCAGTTTCGCCCTTCGCCAATACGATATTTCCGAACCCTTACCTCTCGGTCTGGCTGGAAAACAACTGGCTGCACGCGCAGCGCGCGAGATCCGGCGTCACTGCGTTGGAAATGCCTCTGGAGCTGACCATCGGAGGCAGCCGGCTGTATGGCGTACTGGGGCCGGTTTTTCTGCTCAGCCCGATCCTGCTGCTGGGCCTGGCCCAGCCCGCGGGGAGGCGCCTGGCATTGGCTGCGCTGCTCTTCGCGATTCCCTGTCTCGCGGCTCCGGAAACGCGCTATTGGATTCCCTCGCTCATGTTCGCCAGCATGGGGATGGCGCTGGTGCTGGCGCGCTGGCGGGCCATCGCCGTTGCGGTGGTGCTGCTGCATGCGATTACTTGCTGGCCGGCGGTTCTGAATCGATACGTTCACCCTTATGCGTGGAGGCTCGGTGACGTGGATTGGAAGGCCGGGCTTCGCTTGACGCCGGAATCCGATTATTTGCGGCGCCATATGCAGGATTACGATATCGGGCTCACCATCGACAAGACGGTTCCGGCGGGCGAGCCGATTTTCAGCTTTTCTGGAATCCAGCAGGCTTATCAATCGCATGAGGTGATTGTGGAGTGGACTTCGTCGTTCGGAGCACGCCTCAGCGACGTTTTGCGAACGCCTTTCACCAGGGATCTACAGCCCACGCGGCGGTACGGCTATCAATTTGCGCCAGTAACAACGCGCAAGATGCGGCTGATACAGACGGCCCGAAGCGAGACCGATCGATGGAGCATTTCGGAGCTGCGCGTTTTCCGAAATGGAGCCGAGCTTGCGCGCGCTCCCGAATGGCGGCTTCGCGCGAGATCCAACCCATGGGACATTCCCTTGGCTTTTGACAATGACCCGGTCACGCGATGGACCAGCTATCGGGCGTATCGGGCGGGAATGTTCATCGAGGTGGATTTCTCGCGTCCAGTGGCGATTGATCAAGTGGCGGCGGATTGCACCCGCGATCAGAACGGGATGAACATGCGGCTGGAATACGAAGCCGCTCCGGGAGAGTGGCGGGGCATAGCCGAGCGCGCTACGACATCCGATATTCCCCCGCCCGAATGGGCGCGGCGGGACGCCATCCAGGAAGTGGAGCGGAACCATGTGCACTGGCTGTTGATGCATGATCTGGAGCATGATCGTGGCGCGCAGGATTTCTATCGGTTTCAGAAATATTGGGGCATCCGGCTGGTGGCGGCGGAGGGTCCGTACAAGCTGTATCACTTGGAATGATTTGTCGAGAGACTTGTGAGTTCGCGGATGGCTTGGAGCACCAGCTCCGGTTCATCGAAATGAATCCAGTGGCCGCTTTTGGCGGCGATGATGTGCTTACCGTTGAGAGAGCGGCTGGCTATCGCTTGGCGCTCCGCCAGTTGCGCGGGGGTGGAATTGGATGCCGAGAGGATGGTGACTGGAATTTGACGCGGAACATCGCCAGTGGCCGACGCCTGGGATGCGCTGGCCGGCAGCGATTCCAGATAGCTGGCCATCCCCAGGAAGCTTTTAGGCTGGCACCAATGCGCCTGGACGATGGGCCAGGTTTCCGGCGGCATTTTCTGAACTTCACGAACTAAACGCGAGATGGCCGATTCTCCGCTGCCCCTGCTGGCCAGCCGGGCCACCAGCTTGGGGATGAACCGGAGGCCGCTCGAAAGGGTGAGGAGAGCAAAGCGGACCACGCCCAAGCGCGCCAGCAAAGCTCCGCGCCGCGACAACATGGCGCCGCGCCGCAGAGTTTTCCATTGGTCGTCGGAAGGCTGTAGCCATTCCGAGGCCGAAAGCGGGTCAAGCAATACCAGACCCGCCACTTGGTCCGGATATCGGGCGGCGTAACAGCGCGCCAGCAACCCGCCGAAGGAATGGCCAGTCAGCAGGAAGGGAGCGGGGATTCCGGCGGCGGCCACCAACGCGTGCAGTTCCTCCAGGGCGTGAGTAATGGTTCGCGGCGAGCCGGCTGGATCGCTCCAGCCCAGCCCCGCGCGGTCGTAGCTCCAAACCCGCATTGATCCGGACAGCTGGGCTTGAATGCTGGTCCAATTCAGGCACGAAGCAGCAATGCCGGATTCGAGAACCAAGGCCGGGCCCTCCGCGCCAGACTCGCGCAAGTGCAGGCGCGGACCTCCGATGTCCACCAAGTGTCCCGGCATGGGAAACCTGCGGCGGTCGCCAGCGGTGCCGGCCAGCTGGTAGATGCATCCGGCGGCGACGACCAGCGCGATCAGGCCCAGGGCGATCAGCACGCTCATTATCTATCGCGGGGTGATTGCATTCGCACCCGGCCACACTTTGGGCACTTCCATTTTCGTTTCTTGTGATAGATGTGGCCTTTGAGTTCTTTCATGGCGACTCGGCAGGCATGGCAGGTCAGAATGGTTACCTCGTTTCGAAATCGGGGAAAATTGAACGTTCAGGCGGATGTAGCCCCGCACGTCAGTAAGGGGAACTCCTTACTGAATGTTAGAACAGTTGAAAAGAAGACGAACTTACAGTAGAGTTGACTGAGTTGGCATTCTGCACCATCTGCGGCACGCAAAATCAGGACAACGCGCAATTCTGCACGGGGTGTGGATCGGCGCTGCGCGTTCAACCGGCAACACCGCCCGGACAACTTTCTCCCGTTTCAGGCCTTCCGCAGTCCGGGCCGCCTCTTCCTCCCGGTGCGACTTATGCGGAGTGGGCCGACCGGGTGGTTGGATTTTTGATCGACATGGTTTTGGTTGGCGCCGGGATGGGGATTCTCTATTTCCTGCTGATTGGCCTGGTGGCCACCATGGCCGGGTTGGGCTCACACCTGGCCGGCGGCATGTGCTGCATGATGATCCTGCTGTTCCCGATATCGAGTTTACTGGTCGGTCTTTTCAATGGCGTCTACCTGGTGGCGCAGCGCGGCGCCTCGATTGGCCAGGGCGTGATGAACCTCAAGGTGGTGGACAGCAACGGCAACCTGCTCACCACCGGGACGGCGTTCATTCGTCTCATAGCCCGGGTGGCGTTGGGATTCGTTCCGTTTGTTGGTCCACTGCTCGATTTACTCTGGCCGCTGTGGGATGAAAAAAAGCAGACGCTGCATGACAAGGCCGTGGGTTCGTACGTGTTGAAACTCCGATGACGGCCCGAGCTGGATTTGCCGCGGCGGTGGTGGGGGCGATGCTGCTGCTGGAGTTGGTTATCACCGGTGTGGCTTTCACCGCCGACCACGATTTCGTGTATTTCTTCGGCCACCGGATCAATATCGTATGCGCCGCGCGGCAGCGTTTGGGTGTCCCCTGCCCCACCTGCGGCTTGACCCGCGGCTTTGTGCTTACGGTTCATGGCCGCGTCCGTGATGCCTGGCGCTTGAGCCCCACTGGTCCGCTGGCGGTGGGTGGAATATTCGGGATGGGAATTGCACTTTTAGGTTTTGCGGGTTTCGAGCGGCGGCGGACGCCGGCGCAATTGGCGGGGATGAAGCGCTGGCTGCAGACCGGTGCGTTGGCGTATGGCGGAATGGCGACCCTGATTTGGATTTTTTCGTGGGTTTCCGTGGTGACCGGTTTGAAGTTGGTTTAGAGGATAAACTCAGGAGGAAGAATGACTTATTGCGCGAAGTGTGGTTCACCAGTAGAGGGGAAGTTTTGCGCCAAGTGCGGATCGCCGGTGGCGGCTGCCGCGGGCGATGTTCCCCCAGCGCCGGCGGCGCCTGTGAGCGGGAACCCAGGGCTCGGAATGGACGAGAACCTGGCCGCGGCGCTGTGCTACATTCCGATCATCGGGCTCATCTTTCTCCTGGTGGAACCGTACAACAAGAACAAGACCATCAAGTTTCACGCCATGCAATCGTTGTTTTACTGCATAGCGTGGATTGCGGTTGGGATTGTGCTTGGAATCTTCGGTGGAATTCTGCTGCCACTCGGGATGTGGGGTTTTTGGCTGCTGATCTCGCGGCTGGTGCAACTGGCGCTCTTCGTAGGGTTGATCATAATGGCCGTGAAGGCGTACCAGGGTAGCCGGTTCGTTATGCCCATTATTGGACCGCTGGCGGAGAAGCAGGCAGCGTAGCGCACGCACTTTTGCGTGCCGTGTTCGCACTCCTGCGAACACCAGGCTCAGAACGGCGTTCACACGAGTGTGAACGCGGCACGCACGAGTGCGTGCGCTACAGGTATGCGATCAGGGCTGCGGGGTCATCGGTAATGATGGCATCCACGCCGGCATCGATTAGCCTGCGCCAGTCTTCCGGCGTGTTGGCGGTCCAGGGGATCACTTCCAGTTTGGCGGCGTGAGCGGCTTGCACTTGTTCTGGAGTTACTAACGCAAAGTGCGGCGCAATGATTCCGGCGCCGGCTTCCTGTGCGATTTCAACGAAGGGACGCGCGGGGCCCTCCCAAAGAGCGGCTCGCCGTATCGCCGGCGCGAGGCGTTTCATCTCGTGCAGAATCCGAAAATCGAAGGATTGAACGATGCAGCGCGATTCCAGATGGTGTTTTCGAATCAGTTCCAGCGTCAGCGCCGCGAAAATGTCCGGGGGCGGCGTAAGCTCCGGATAATCCGGGAAGCTTTTGATTTCGATGTTAAACAGGATTTTGTTCCCGGCCGAGAGGCTGAGGACTTGGTGGAGCGTAGGGAGTTTCAGCTCGGCGAGGGTGAGTTGATGGATGGCAACGCCTGAATTGACATGGGGATCGTGTGAGATCATCAGGACGTTGTCGCTAGAGACCGCGACATCCATTTCCACGGCATCGGCGCCAACCTGGATGGCGTACTCAAAGGCGGGAATCGTATTCTCGGGGAGCACGGCGCGGGCGCCGCGATGTCCGTGGACCAGGGGGCGTGCGACCATTTTGAAAAAGCTATGGCATCATTTCGTCGATCGGTGGAGCCGGCTCGATCGGTGGGGCCGGCTCGGGCTCCGGCGCAAAGATGGACGCTTCCGGTTCAGCAATGATCGGGACCGGGGGCTCGGCGGGCGGTTCTACAGGAACTTCCGCGGCTGATAGCGGAACGTCGCACTCGCAACAATCGCTACAGCGTTTGCAGCGATCGCAGCGGTGATTCGCGCAGGCATCCTTGGTGCAGTAGACGCAGATATCGTGGGATGGCTCGCCGCAGATGCTGCAGGTCAAAACAGCCGTACCGGCGATCACTTCTGCACCGCCTTTTTGGCCGTGGGCTGCCTGACCAAGGTGTCACGGCAGCGCTGGGCTTCGCGATCGGCCACTTGCAGCTCCTGTTCTTTTTGCGCGGCAAGATCCTGGACATACTGGCGCAGCCGGTCGCGGTTCGCGCTGTTTTCGCCCAACGCGCTCTGCATGAGATTCGCCAGCGCCGGATTCTGGTATTTCCGAACGCCTTCCACCACCGAACTCACCGTGGCTTCCATGGCTTGCATGCGGAAATAAGTATCCAGAGCGAAGGTGAGTTTTTCGGGCTGCCGGGAAAGCGCCTCACTCGAAGACAGCAGGTATTTCAGCTCGGCCTCCGCGGCTTTCCATTGCGCGATATAGGTGCCGGAGGCTCCTTTGGCGGCCCAGGTTTCGGGCTTGACCTGATCGATGATCGGCTTCAAATGCTGCGCTTCGAGATCCAGGCTGTCCAGCAGCTTGCGAATGTCCCATTCGGAGGTGACGCCGCTCGGCGCTGCGCTTTGGCCGAAGGCGATGTTGGCGGTGAGAAAAAGAAACGGTAAGAGGGCAAACTTCATCGATTGTTCCTACCGCTAGTGTGGCACAAGAAGGGCAAGCCGGAGGCTTACCCTACGCGGAAGCGGTTAGTGTCCGCTGGGGGCGGGAGCTGAAGGAAGCGGCGAGGATGCCGGGCCGCTAGGCGTGCCGACCGGCGGCGGCCCAGGTGGAGGCTTCGGTCCGCCAGTTTGGCCCGGGAGGCCAGTGCCGAGACCACCGCCGCCGCTCTTTCCCAGGCCAGGGATAGACGCCCCATGCATGGGATTCATAATCATGTAAGCTACGTCCGCCAAGGCGCGTAGCATTCGCTGGGCGACGGCGCCTTTATCAATCAAGCTTTGCGCTATGGGCTGGTCCCGATAAACATGCAGCGATTCGCCGGCGTTCAGGGTTTTACCCGCGCCCGGCTTCAGAGCGTGGCGGACATCCACAATGCCCTCTTCCACTTCCACGAGCGTGGCTTCGTCCTCATCGTTGACGCTGACATCGAAGGTGGTGCCGCGGACGGAAATAACCGCGGTCGGGGTCAAAATCCGGTTCGGGTTCGGGCGCTCACCCAACTTCTGGATGTGGATTCTCACCTTGCCGGCCAACATATCCAGCAAATCCCCCCAGTTGGGCGGATTCTTGCGAAAGACGACATTCGAATTGGGATACACCTCGAAAGTGCTGCCATCGGAGACCTGGAATTTCGCGAACCCGTCGGGACCGGTGACAATGACCTGGCGGGCCTGCACGGAATCGCCCAGGTTGAGTGCCCAGGGCTGCGCATCTTTCAACACAGACACCTGTCCGGTCAATGAGATAACTTTAGCAGCAGCTTCAGGATAGGAGGGGAAAATCTGGGCCTGGCAAAACGCCAGCGAGGCCGCGATCAGCAACCCACTTCCGAACCCGCGCGTGCCCCGGACGGTCATAAAGAAATACATCGGTCTGGTCGATGCCAGTCTATAGTACTATATGCTCCCGTGCCTTAGAAAACAGTCTACCATCAAAAGTGCGTAGCAAGAAGGTACCCGTTCATGAATTTTATGAAATTAAGGTGTAGATTCAGCCTCTTCCAGAGGGAAGGACGCTTAAACAGGTTACAATAGACTCGTCCTATGTGTCGGAGGGCCACAATACGACTGTTTGCTGCCACATTGGTTCTTGCGGCGCCGGGATGGTACGCCTGGTCCCAAACCACGGGTCTGGATTGGCGGCATATCGGCAACGCCGCTATCGATTTGCCCCTGCCTTCGGTCGCCACCGGACCGGTGGATCGGGTCTGGTATTCGAGCGATGGATCGCTTCTATATGCGCGCACGGCATCCGGCAGGACTTTCCAAACCTCGAATTTCGACCAATGGCAACTGGTTCCGGAATCGAAGATTGTCCCACCGAATCGTGAGAATCCGGCGACGCCCAGTTTGCCGGAACCAACGCTCAGAGCTTCCGCGCAAGTGGCCGGCTCCAGCAGGTTGTATGGTGTTGGCCGCGACGCGTACCGGTCCGACGACGGCGGGTTGTCGTGGTCGAATCTGACGGCGTACAAAGAAGCCTCCATTCTGGGGGGTGAGCTTTCAGACGTAACCGCATCACCGCACAATCCGGACGAAGTGGTTGTGGCGGCGACGAGCGGCGTATGGCGTTCGATGGATGGCGGGTTGTCCTGGACGGGGCTCAACCAAGGCCTGCCCAATTTGCCCACTGGCCGTTTAGTGAATGTTCCCAACGGGTCCCACGGCGTTCAACTGGCATTAGCCGGAGGCGCAGCGGAAGTGGAATGGGCGCCTGGCGAGAAGACGGCGTGGAAGCTGGTGGATGCGACGCCGGTGCAGCGTGAGACGGCGACGAAGAGCGCGCTATCGCAGGAATTGAAGCGATCCACCACCGCGATTGCGACGGCGAAAGATTTTATTTATGCCGGTGACTCCGAAGGGCGCCTGGCAGTATCGCCGGATGGCGGCGTATCGTGGCCGCAGCAGTTCAGGCTGGCCGATCCGGCCACGCTGGGCGCGGTCACGGCCATCTGGGTGGATGCGAACGATCCCCGCGTCGCTGTCGCTGTGTTAGGCGCGAGAAATGCCGTGGCGCCGGAGCAAAGCAAGCCGGCCTATGTTCTCAGGACCATGAACGGCGGCATCTACTGGGACGATATCACGAAGAACCTGCCGGCAGCGGCGGCGGCGCACGGCGTAACGGCGGATCGGGCGAGCGGAGCAATCTATGTGGCCACCGACGCCGGCGTATTTTTCACCATGACCGATCTGGGGGCAGCCGGAAGCCCCACCACGTGGACGCCGCTTGGCGGAAACCTGCCGGCCGCCGCGGCCATGGATGTGAAGCTGGATGCCGGCGCCAATCAGTTGTATGCGGCTTTGGATGGCTACGGTGTTTATGCGGCCATCGCGCCGCACCGGTTCCGCGACGCGCGCGTGGTGAATGCGGCCGACTATAGTTCCCGGCCAACTGCGCCGGGCTCGCTACTGAGCGTCATCGGAACAAAAGTGGAATCGGCGCTGAGCGACTCCACCGTGGTGCCGGTGCTGGCCGCATCCGACAGCGCTTCGCAGATCCAGGTGCCGTTTGAAGCCAAGGGAACCAGCGTATCGCTGGCGCTCAAAGCGGCCAATGGACGATTAACGGTGGGTCTGCCGCTGCAAAATGTTTCTCCGGCAATCTTCGTCGATCCGGAGGGCACGCCGCTGATTATGGATGCCGAGACTGGGGTTCTCTTGGACGCAAACAAACCGGCGCGTGCCAACACTCGCGTGCAGGTTCTGGCTACCGGTTTCGGGCGAGTGCAGCCGGATTGGCCCACCGGCATGGCTGCTCCGCTGGCGGATCCGCCTCGCGTAGTGGCTACCGTGCATGCCAATCTGGATGGCCTACCACTGGATGTTACGCAGGCCACGCTCGCGCCTGGCTACGTGGGCTTTTACCTGATCGAAATTCAACTCCCGCAGGTGGTGAATACCGGTCCCGCGGAGTTGGTGTTGGAGGCGGAGGGACAGCAAAGTAATCGGGTACGGCTGTACGTCGAACCCTAGCTGTTCAAGGTCATGCTCCCAACTTCCTGGCGCCGGCTGCTGAGTCTGATACGAATCCTGTTGGGCATGAGCTGTCTCACTATACAGCTCATTTCCTACAGCTTCGCCTGGACCGATAGCGCCATTCTCTTCGCCGGTTACACCGTCTATGCCTGCGTGGCGCTGTTCTGGAGAAGCCTGGAGGATTCCGGCTATCCGACGCTGGCTTTAATCGTCGATTTCGTCTTCTTTTTTCTTTCAGCCACCAGCAACGCCTCGTACAGCTATTGGGTCAGCTCGGTTTTCTACGCTTACGTTTTGATTGTCGCGGTAATGCTGCACAGCTGGTGGAAGGCTGTGGCGGTGGCGGCAGGAGCCGTCATTCTGGCGTATGTGGTGCCGTCGTTACATGCCGAGGTTCTGCGGCCGGGTTTGATTTCGGCGGGAATCTTGGGATGCGTGGTGGCCATCCAGCGCGAGTATCTGGAAGAGCGGCTTTCGAACGCTTCCCGGCAGACGGTGCTTTATCGTTATGACGCGGAAAAAGCACGCGAGACGGAACGGCAGCGAATCGCCGCGGATTTTCACGACGGCCCGCTGCAGAGTTTCATCAGTTTCCAAATGCGGCTGGAGATTATTCGCAAGCTGCTGCTGCGGGATGTGAACTCCGCCACCGAAGAGCTACTGCAATTGCAGGAGCTGTGCAAGAACCAGGTGAACGAATTGCGATCCTTCGTGCGCAGTATGCGGCCGGTGGACGTGGAAGGCAGCTTGAACGCCACGCTACGCCGCGTGGTGGAGCAGTTCCAGAAAGACAGCGGCATTCCATCCAGTTTTGTGAGCGCGGAATTCCTGGAGCCGGCGGAGCCGGAAGTCTCGCTGGAGCTGCTGCAGATTGTCCGCGAAGCACTGTACAACGTGCAGAAGCATTCTGCTGCTACGCGCGTGGCCGTGAGCATCGCGAAATCCGACAAAGCATTGGAGATCACGGTGGAGGACAACGGCAGCGGTTTTCCCTTTAGCGGCAAATACTCGCTCGACGAGCTGGAGTTATTGCGGCTGGGTCCGATGAGCATCAAGCGCCGGGTGCGCACGCTGGGCGGCGATCTGACGCTGGATTCCAGGCCCGGCCAGGGCGCGGGGCTGAAGATCCGGCTGGCGACGTAGCGTTGAGGAAGAAATCAAAAGCACCGGCCGCTTACGTGTGTTACCGAACCGCGACCGTGAGAAGCTGTGAAAAAATCGGTTCGCAGGCGAAAGCGCCTGCGCCACTTGTGGGGCAGACGCTTCCGTCTGCCAACCCCGCGTGCTTCCCGATTTTTTCACAGCTTCTGAGGGAGCCGCCGCGGGCGAGGGCGTCCGCCCCACGGCGGATGTTATTGGCCCTCGCTTGTTTCGTGCTAACTTCTTGCGGGCGATATCGGGAGTTTACGCTTCCCGTAGAAGCCGGCGGACCCGCCGTTCAATGGCATTGGATGGCGCGGCCTGAGCCAGTGTTGACGCGCGGAGGCCCAGGCGATTGGGACAGCGTGGATGTCTTGAATCCTTCCGTGATCCGGCAAGGTGACGCTTACTACAATCTTTATTCGGGTTTTGACGGAAAGACCTGGCACACGGGCTTGGCGGTTTCGGCCGATGGAATCGCCTGGCACAAGGAAGGAAAAATCCTGTCGCCCGATCCGCGGACCTGGGAGGGCGACGCCATCGCGGCCAACGGCTCGGCCGTGGCGGATCGGAGCGGAATCCTTTATTACTATCAGGCCGGATTTCCGGTTCGGATCGGCCTGGCGCGATCCGCCAACGGGCATCAGTGGCAGAAAAACGGATCGCCGGTGCTGGAGGTTGGTCCGCGCGGAAGTTGGGATGAGCGCGGCGTGGCGGATCCGTACGTGATTCGCGCGGGATCGAATTATTATATGTTCTATCTCGGCCAGGATCGCGCGAGAAGGCAGCGGCTGGGCGTGGCCATGTCCGACGATGGTCTCATCTGGTACAAGCTGCGGGGAAATCCAATCCTCGAGCTGGGCGGGTATGGCGCGTTCGATGAGAATGGATTGGGTGAGCCCGCGGTGTTCGTCTCGCACGGCTATTATTGGATGCTGTACACGGGTCGCGATCGAAATGAATTCAGGCGGCTGGGCCTGGCCCGGTCCAGGGATGGCGTGCGGTGGGAAAAACTCCCGACGGTGTTTCAAGGCCATCGGCCGTGGGATTCGAAAGTGCTCTGCGACGCGAGCGTGGTGAACGAGGACAATCGCGTCCTGGTCTGGTTCGGCGGCGGCGACGTTCCCCGCCCCGATCAAAATATCCACGGCCAAATCGGCCTGGCCGAAATCCGGTGACAGGATACTCATTTCCCGATTTCGCCGGCCAGGTTGCAGAGCACTTTGAGCGAAATCGGGGAATGGGTATCCTGTCACCGGATTTATAATCAGGTCAGCATGAGGATCGGCATCACCTGTTATCCCACCTACGGCGGCAGCGGCATCGTCGCGACGGAGCTTGGGCTGGAGCTGGCCACGCGCGGACACGAGGTACATTTCATTACCTACGCCAATCCCATCCGCCTGGATCCCGGAATCCCCCGCATTTTTTATCACGAGGTGGAAGTTTCCAACTACCCGCTGTTCCAATATCCCCCGTACTGCCTGGCGCTGGCGTCGCGCATGGCGGAAGTTGCCGAGAATGAGGATCTGGACCTGCTGCACGTCCACTACGCAATTCCCGCATTCCATCTCGGCGATGCTGGCCCAGCAGATGATGGCTTCGAAGCGGCGTCTGCCGTTCATCACCACGCTGCACGGCACCGACATCACGCTGGTGGGCATGGACCGTTCTTATTTCCCCATCACCAAATTCTCCATCGAGAAATCCGACGGGATCACCAGCATCAGCCAGGATCTACGCCGCAACACCTATGAGATCTTCGGCGTGGCCAATGAAATCCGGGTGATCCATAATTTCGTGAACATCGATATATATAAACCCGCGGCCGAGCGTCCGAACAAGGAAAAGCGCCTGATGCACATTTCGAATTTCCGGCCGGTAAAGCGGGTGCACCGATTGCATCCGGGTGCTGGCGGAAGTGGTGAAGCAAACGCCCGCGCATCTTTACATGGTTGGTGACGGGCCGGACCGTCCGGTGGCGCATCGGCTGGCGAAGGATCTGCAAGTGGAGAAACATGTGACCTTCATGGGCAAGCAGGAGCATGTGGAGCGCATTTTTCCGCAGATGCATGTGCTGCTGATGCCAAGCGAAATGGAATCGTTCGGCTTGGGAGCACTGGAAGGCATGTCCTGCGGCGTTGTTCCCGTGGCGACGTGCGTAGGCGGAGTGCCGGAGCTGGTGACGCACGGCGTGGACGGATTCCTGGAGCCGGTGGGCGACATCACGGCGCAAGCCGCGCGCGTGGTGGAGCTGGTTACCGACGAAGATCTTTACCAGAGGATGGCCGAGGCGGCCCGCCGGACCGCAGCGGAGCGATTCGCCACGTCGCTGATTATTCCGCAGTACGAGGAATATTACCGCCAGGTGCTATCCGCCTAACCGAAGGCACTCCGCAACCGTCCAACGAAAAGGAGGTAACCAAACCTCGACCGCCGAGTACTGACTTTCATGACCAGCTTGTGGCCGGACCTTCGATTCTCGCTGCGGGCGATGCGCCGCAGCCCGCTGTTTGCATCGGTGGCGATTCTCTCGCTGGCGCTGGGCATTGGCGCCAACACCGCCATTTTCAGCCTGATGGACCAGCTGATGCTGCGCCAGCTGCCGATCAAGAACCCGGATCAGGTGGTGATGCTTTTTCAGCGCGGCGCCCACAACGGAAGCAATATGGGCGCACGGATGCATTCTTATCCTATATATCAGGACTACCAGAAGAAGGCCGCGCCGTTTTCAGAAGTCTTGTGCCGCCGGCTGGTGCCTGCCTCGGTGAGCGTCGACAATCAGACCGAGCGCGTCCACCTCGAAATGGTATCCGGGAATTTCTTTACCATGCTCGGCGTCCAGGCCGCGGTGGGGCGCGTTTTCAACTCGCATGAGGACGACCGCGTGTTTCTGGGCCATCCGGTAGCGGTGCTAAGTTATGACTATTGGGATACCCGCTTCGCGCGCGATCCGCGCGTAATTGGCAAGAAAATCCTGGTCAATAACTACCCTCTGACGATTGTGGGCGTGTCGGCGCGGGGGTTCGCGGGGATCGACCCGGCTGAGTCGCCACAAATCCGGGTGCCGATTCTCATGGAGCCGGCGATGATGCCGGAGTGGAGCTGGCTGGATCCCGGCGACAGGCGCACGCGCTGGGTGCAGGTTTTCGCAAGATTGAAGCCGGGCTACACTGTGGAATCCGCGCGAGCGCCTTTGCAGGGATTGTTCCACCAGGTGCGCGAGTACGAGATGACGCTCGCGGCCGCGAAGGACTGGTCCGCCTATTCGCGCGATCAGTTCATGCGGGGCACCATCCACATCGAAAAAGCCGCCACCGGATATTCGGAATTACGAAACAGCTTCTCGACGGCGCTGATCGTGCTGATGTGCATGGTGGGGCTGGTGCTGTTGATCGCTTGCGCCAACGTGGCGAATCTGCTGATCGCGCGGGCGTTCGCGCGGCAGAAGGAAATCGCGGTGCGGCTTTCGCTCGGCGCGTCACGCGGCCAATTGATCCGGCAATTGTTAGTGGAGAGCATGGCGTTATCGTTCGCCGGCGGAGTGGCCGGCGTGCTGCTGGCCGTGGCCATGACCAAGGGATTGCTGGCGCTGGTGCCTACCGAAGGTAATCCCTTGCTCATTCGCGCCGAGCCGGATCTGCGAATTTTGTCATTCACACTGGGGCTGACTTTTCTCACCGGCCTGATCTTTGGATTGGTGCCAGCGATGCGTGCCAGCCGCCCGGATTTGTGGACCACGCTGAAGGACGCGGTGGGGTCCATCGCGGGATCCGGCGGGTCGTTATTTTTGCGCAAGGGCCTGGTCACCGCGCAGGTGGCGCTGAGTTTCTTGCTGCTCTTCGGCGCCGGGCTATTCGTCCGGAGCCTGCAGAATTTGAAGTCCGTGGACACGGGGTTCCGCGATCTGGATAATCTGATTACGTTCCAGGTGTCGCCGGCATTGAGCGGATACGACGCGGCGCGAACGGTGCATTTTTACGACGAACTGCTCAGCAATATACGCTCCGTGCCGGGCGTGAAATCGGCGGCGCTGGCCAGCGTCGCCCTTTTGAGCGGCGACGAATGGGACAGCCAGACGGCGGTGGAAGGCTACCAATCCAAGGATGGCGAGGACATGCAGGCGTTCATGAACTCGATTTCCCCGGGCTATTTCCAGACCATGGGCATTCCCATCAAAGAAGGGCGGGACTTCGACCGGCGCGATATGAAGCAAAAATCGAGCGTGGCCATTGTCAACGAGCGCTTTGCGCGGCATTTCTTCGGCAATAAGAGCGCGGTGGGAAGGCATCTGGGGCGCGGCGGTGCGGGAAAGTTCGAGACCGAAATCGTGGGGGTGGTGGCCGATTCGCTATATGAAGGTCCACGCGAGGGCGTGCGGCGTCAGGTATTTGTTCCCAACTGGGGCAACCAGGGCGTGGCATTTTATGTGCGCGCCGGATTAGGGTCGCGCTCCGCATACGCTTCGCTGCGCGGCGAAGTGAAAAAGCTGGATGCATCCATGCCGCTTTATGATTTGAAAACTTTGGGCGGCCAACTGGACGAGACGCTGCTGACGGAGCGGCTGATTGCGCTGTTATCGGCCGGCTTCGGAATGCTGGCGACATTGCTGGCCGCTCTGGGCCTTTATGGAGTGATGGCTTTCGTTGTCGCGCGGCGCACCAAGGAACTGGGCGTCAGAATGGCCCTGGGAGCGCAGGCCGGCTCAGTGATCTGGCTGGTGATGCGCGACGTGCTGCTGCTGCTGGTTTTGGGATTGGCGGTGGGGATTCCGGCGGCCATCGGGCTGGGCCGTTTTGTCGCGACTCAGCTCTACGGGATCAAAGCAAATGATCCTTCTATCGCGGGCGCCAGTATGATTGTGCTGATTGTTGTAGCGGCACTGGCGGGATTTATTCCGGCGCGGCGGGCCAGCAGGATTGATCCGATATTGGCGCTGCGGTATGAGTGAGAACAAGCGCCAATAGGCACCGACTCGGTCGAAGACGCCGGGTTGGCAGACGGAAGCGTCTGCCCCACATTGACGCACAAGTGGCGCAGGCGCTTTCGCCTGCGAACCGATTTTTTCACAGATTCTTACGGTCGCGGCTCGGTTACAAGCCTTCGAACGAACTGTCCTTCCGAGCCGCGACCCGTAAGGGAGTCGGTGCCTTCTTTGGTTCAGACCGGCAGGCTGAAGCGGAACACGGCTCCTTCCCCGGGTTCCGATTCCACCCAGATTCTGCCGCCGTACTGCTCGATGATCCGCTTCGAAATGGCTAATCCCACGCCGGTGCCGGGAATTTCGCGCCCGTGCAGTCGCTTGAAGGCGCGGAAAACGTCCTGGTGGAAACGCGGCTCAATACCCTGGCCATTATCTCGGAACGAGAAGGTAACCTCATCGTCAATTTGCGAGGCGGAGATGCGAATACGCGGTGTCTCGGAACCCCGGAACTTGATGGAATTCGAAATTAATTGATGGAAAACCTGGCTCAAATGCGTGAAGTCGGACTGGACAGCGGGCAGCGCTTCGTAGGTGACCTCGGCGCCGCTTTCCCGAATCTGCTTTTCCATTTTCAACAGTACGCCTTCGACCACCGCTTCCGTGTCCACGGTGGAAGGCGGCTGGTCCAAGGGGCGAAGTTGCAGCGAGTAGGACAGCAAGTCCTCCAAGAGGCGTTCCATGGTCTGCACGCCTTCCAGGATGTAGCGCATGAACTCGCGGCCATCATCGTCAAACTGGGCGGTATAGCGGCGATTCAACAGTTGCGTGTAACTGGCCACCATTCGCAAGGGTTCGCGCATGTCGTGGGAGGCAGCCTGCGCAAACTGCGTTAATTCGCTGGCGTGGCGCGCTTCCTCCGTCCGAACGCGGGCGCGCAGTTCGTGGATTTCAGCCAACAGATTTTGTAGATCGAGTTCTTCGAGAGAAAGTTTAGTCCCAGCGCAACTACCGTCAGTGCTCATATTGCGCGAACGCTAATAAGCCCAGTATCGCAAATCCCAGATCCTCTGGTGCACGCAACCGAGATGGGATGAGAAGGCCGGTCCCCAGCGGGATGCGTTAAGCTCCCAATGGATACGCACTCGAGGTGCAAAAAGGAGAACCGGCCATGAAGAAGAATAACACTAGTCTGAAAAGTCCGAAGGGGAACAAAACCCGCAAGCGATCGATAACGATCGGCATGGACCTGGGAGACAAAAGCAGCCACTACTATGTGACCGACAGCGAGGGTCAGATGGTGCGGGAAGGGACGGTGGCAACCACTAAGAAAGGGATGAAGCAGAGATTTGGCAGCCTGGCAAAGTGCCGGATGGCGATCGAAGTAGGAACGCATTCGCCATGGGTGAGCCGGCTGCTGAGCAGCTTTGGGCACGAGGTGATCGTGGCCAACGCGCGGCAGGTGAAGTTGATCAGCAGCAGCAGCCGGAAGGACGATCGGCTGGATGCGCAAACCCTGGCTCGGCTGGCGCGAGTGGATCCGCAGTTGCTGCGGCCGATCCGGCATCGGAGCGAGAAAGCGCAAGCGGACCTGATGCAAGTGCGGGTGCGGGGGGCGTTAGTGGATACACGCACCAGTTTGGTGAACAGGGCGCGGGGCCTGGCCAAGGCGACGGGGGAACGATTACCCAGCTGCGATGCGGACCAAATGGGAGTAGGGAAGATGGAGGGGCTGCCGGCAGTGCTGGTGGAGGCCTTGAGACCGCTATTGGAAACAGTGGAATCGTTGACCAAGCAGATTAAAGAGTGTGATCAGAAGCTGGAGCAGCTGGCCGGACGCGAATATCCGGAAACCGAATTGCTGCGCCAGGTGAGTGGAGTAGGAAGTTTGATCTCGCTGACATTCGTGTTGACGGTGGAAGACGCGAACCGATTCCGAAGAAGCCGGGATGTGGGGTGCTACGTGGGGCTCCGACCGCGGCGGAGTGAATCGGGCCAGAGCCGGCCACAGTTGGGAATCAGCAAGGAAGGGGACGTATATTTGCGGAAGCTGTTGGTGCAGGGAGCGCACTGCATTCTGAGTCACAAGAGTCCAGACACGGATCTGAAACGGTGGGGGCTGAAGCTGGCAGGCAAAGGCAACAAGAATGCGAAGAAGCGAGCGCTGGTGGCGGTGGCGCGGAAGTTGGCCATCTTGCTGCACCATTTATGGGTGACCGGAGAAGTATACGAACCGTTGCGGAATAATAGGCCGCTGGAGCAGAAAACAGCGGCCTAAGAGTCAGTGGCTTTGGTAAGCCAACGCCGAGTTCGGGTGACTGCGCGGTCGCGGCGGAACGAGGGTAGCCGGAAACGGAGACCAATCAGTTCGGCACTGAGATGGCAGCACCCGTTTTAAGATTGAGGACCCCAACTGGCACCGGGAGCGAACGCTCCCAATAAGAGTGCGAATGGAAGCGGGGCGAATCGGCGGAGGGAATCAAGGCAGCAGGGAGCAAGTATGGGAACGAGCGGGGCTCCCGATGGTCGCGATCACCAGAGTGGTGACAGGACCAAAAGGCAAAAGCGAAACCGCTCCTCAGAGAGAAAAAAGCTGGCTTAGCGTGGGCCTCCCGTTGGTCGGGGGTTACCGTTCGTGGTGATCCGGCCGGGTGTAGCGCCTCCCGTTGGTCGGCGATGGGCGTTCGTGGTTTAACGACCCAAAATCATTTTCGACTTGACAGAGAGACCGGCCTTCTCATGGAAGCCGCGACCGCAAGGAAGCGTTCCCGCGATCGCTGCTTAGCTCCAGGTTCGGGGTAGCGCTTCCTTGCGGTCGCGGCTCGGTTAGGATTTGCTCAGCACTTCTTCAATCACCTTGGCCACCTCCATCAATTCCTCCAGATCGGATGGCTTGCGAATGTAGTGATCGGCCCCCAGCCAGGTTGCCGCCTCCTGATCGGCGGGCGCCGAGGAGGACGTCAGTACGATCACCGGAACGCGACCAAGCGTGGGCTGGGCTCGAATATGCCGTAGTACTTCATCCCCCTTCTGCCTGGGAAGATTCATGTCCAGCACGATAAGATCAAGTTGTTTGCCGCCGGCTAACGTGTCATTGACCAGGGCAATCGCTTTTTCGCCATCGGTCGCAACGGTGAGCTCAAACGGCAGCGCGCGGCTATCCAGGGCTTCACAAAAGAGCCGGACGTCACCAGGATTATCCTCTGCGAGTAGAATCTTGAACGTGGAGACACCTCGAAAACAACCGTGCTGAGAAAGTTGTAACATGATCTCACCCGAAAAGTCTAATGTCAGATAACCCAGATATTGATAGGAGCGAATCAGCCATGAAAGCTGCGGCGGCCACCCGGAACGGATCGAAAAAGACCGAGAGTAAGAGCGAGGCCAATGTCCTGCTAAAAACTCTTATCGCATTCAAAAGAGGGGACTTCTCCATTCGAATGCCGGTGGATGAGACGGGCGTGGCGGGCAAGGTTGCAGACGCGCTCAATGAGATTCTGGAACTCAACCAGAAGATGGTCAGTGAACTGGCCAGGATCAGTAAGGCCGTAGGTAAGGACGGCAAGATCACGCAGCGGGCTTCCATCGGATCGGTCACCGGATCCTGGGCGGAATGCGTGGAATCCGTCAACAGCCTGATCGGCGACCTGGTGCAGCCTTCCACTGAGGTGGCGCGCGTGATCGGCGCCACGGCAAAAGGCGACCTGTCGCAAACCATGGCCCTCGAAGTGGACGGGCGCCCGTTGCGCGGCGAGTTCCTGCACACGGCGCGGGTAGTCAACACCATGGTGCAGCAGCTGAATTCGTTCGCCTCGGAAGTAACCCGCGTGGCGCGTGAAGTGGGTACGGAGGGCAAGCTGGGCGGGCAGGCGGTAGTAACGGGTGTTGCCGGAACATGGAAAGATCTCACGGAAAGCGTGAACTCCATGGCCAGCAATTTGACCGATCAGGTTCGCAACATCGCGGGCGTGACCACGGCCGTGGCCAGAGGCGATTTAACTACCAGAATCACCGTGGATGCGCGCGGCGAAATTCTGGAACTCAAGAACACCGTCAACACCATGGTGGATCAGCTCAGCTCATTCGCCGCCGAAGTGACGCGCGTGGCGCGCGAAGTGGGAACCGAAGGGCGGTTGGGCGGCCAAGCCGAAGTGAAAGGGATCGCCGGCGTGTGGAAAGATCTCACGGATTCGGTCAACTCCATGGCCGGAAATTTGACCAACCAGGTCCGCAACATCGCGGAAGTGACTACCGCCGTGGCCAAAGGCGATTTGTCCTCGCGCATCACCGTGGACGCGCGCGGCGAAATTTTGCAGCTCAAGAACACCATCAACACCATGGTGGATCAGCTCAGCTCATTCGCCGCAGAAGTAACTCGCGTGGCGCGCGAAGTGGGTACTGAAGGCAACCTGGGCGGGCAGGCCGACGTTCCCGGAGTGGGCGGGACATGGAAGGATCTTACGGATTCGGTGAACTCCATGGCCGGCAATCTTACCGCGCAGGTCCGAAATATTGCTGAAGTTACCACCGCCGTCGCCAAGGGCGATCTGTCGCGGAAAATTACGGTGCAGGTGCGCGGCGAAATTCTGGAGCTGAAGAATACCATCAACACCATGGTGGATCAGCTCAGCTCATTCGCATCCGAAGTAACGCGCGTGGCGCGCGAAGTGGGAACTGAAGGCCGGCTGGGCGGACAAGCGGAAGTGGAAGGCGTGGCAGGAACCTGGCGCGGTTTGACCGACAGCGTCAACTACATGGCCAGCAACTTGACCAACCAGGTGCGTAACATCGCCGGCGTAACAACTGCTGTCGCCAAGGGCGACCTTTCCACCAAGATCACGGTAGATGCGCGCGGCGAGATTCTGGAGTTGAAAAACACCATCAACACCATGGTGGATCAGCTCAATTCATTCGGATCGGAAGTTACGCGCGTGGCGCGCGAGGTGGGTACGGAAGGTAAACTGGGCGGCCAGGCGCAGGTGCGCGGCGTGGGCGGCGTGTGGAAGGATCTCACGGATTCGGTCAACTCCATGGCCGGAAACCTGACGGCGCAAGTCCGCAACATCGCTGAAGTGACAACCGCCGTGGCCAAGGGCGATCTATCGCGAAAAATCACGGCCGATGTGCGCGGAGAAATTTTGGAGTTGAAGAATACCATCAATACCATGGTGGATCAGCTCAATTCGTTCGCATCCGAAGTAACTCGCGTGGCGCGCGAGGTTGGAACCGATGGCAAGCTGGGCGGTCAGGCGCAGGTAAAAGGCGTGGGAGGCGTTTGGAAGGATCTTACCGATTCCGTCAACTTCATGGCCGGTAACCTGACGGCGCAGGTCCGCAATATTGCCGAAGTCACCACAGCCGTGGCCAACGGCGATCTGTCGCGCAAAATCACGGTGGACGTGCGCGGCGAAATTCTGGAATTGAAAAACACCATCAACATTATGGTGGATCAGCTCAACGCGTTCGCCAGCGAAGTAACGCGCGTGGCGCGCGAAGTGGGAACCGAGGGTAAGCTGGGCGGGCAAGCCGTGGTGAAAGGTGTCGCCGGTACATGGAAAGATTTGACGGATTCGGTGAACTCCATGGCCAGCAACCTGACCAACCAGGTGCGTAATATCGCCGAGGTTACCACGGCCGTGGCCACCGGCGATTTGTCGCGTAAGATCACGGTGGAAGTTCGCGGTGAAATTCTGGAGCTGAAGAATACCATCAATACCATGGTGGATCAGCTCAGCTCATTCGCATCGGAAGTGACGCGCGTGGCGCGCGAAGTGGGTACCGAAGGCAAGCTGGGCGGGCAGGCGGATGTCCACGGTGTTGCCGGAACCTGGAAGGATCTGACGGATTCGGTGAATTCCATGGCCAGCAACCTGACCAGCCAGGTCCGCAATATTGCCGAAGTTACAACGGCCGTGGCCAAGGGCGATTTGTCGCGCAAAATCACCGTCGACGTGCGCGGCGAAATTCTGGAATTGAAGAACACCGCCAATACCATGGTGGATCAGCTCAATGCGTTCGCCAGCGAAGTGACGCGCGTGGCGCGCGAAGTGGGAACCGAAGGCAAACTGGGCGGGCAGGCGGACGTCAAAGGCGTCGGCGGCGTGTGGAAGGATCTCACGGACAGCGTCAACTTCATGGCCGGTAACTTAACGTCTCAGGTTCGTAACATCGCGCAGGTGACCACCGGAGTCGCCAAGGGCGATCTTTCGACCAAAATTACGGTGGATGCGCGCGGCGAAATTCTGGAGCTGAAGAACACCATCAACACCATGGTGGATCAGTTGAACGCATTCGCCAGCGAAGTGACTCGCGTGGCGCGCGAGGTGGGCACGGAAGGTAAGCTCGGCGGCCAGGCCGATGTGCGCGGCGTAGCCGGAACATGGAAAGATTTGACGGACAGCGTCAATTATATGGCCAGCAACCTGACCAACCAGGTGCGCAACATCGCGGGCGTCACAACCGCCGTGGCGCGCGGCGACTTAACCACCAAAATCACTGTCGACGCCCGCGGGGAAATTCTGGAGCTGAAGAACACCATCAATGCCATGGTGGATCAGCTCAGCTCATTCGCTTCGGAAGTAACGCGCGTAGCGCGCGAAGTTGGTACGGAAGGCAAGCTGGGCGGGCAGGCGGAAGTGAAAGGCGTGGCTGGGACATGGAAAGATCTTACCGAGAGCGTGAACTCCATGGCCGGAAACCTGACCAATCAGGTTCGTAATATTGCCGAAGTCACAACGGCCGTAGCGAAAGGCGATCTGTCGCGTAAGATCACGGTGGACGTGCGCGGCGAAATTTTGGAGCTGAAGAACACCATCAACACCATGGTGGATCAGCTCAGCTCCTTCGCTTCGGAAGTAACGCGCGTGGCGCGCGAGGTGGGTACCGAAGGAAAACTGGGCGGTCGCGCGGAAGTGCGAGGCGTGGCCGGGACCTGGAAAGATCTTACGGACAGCGTAAATTCGATGGCCGGAAACCTGACTTCGCAGGTTCGAAATATCGCGCAGGTAACTACGGCGGTCGCAAACGGCAATCTCTCGCGCAAGATCACGGTGGACGTGCAGGGCGAAATTCTGGAACTGAAGGACACCATCAACACCATGGTGGATCAGCTCAATTCCTTCGCCAGCGAAGTGACGCGCGTGGCGCGCGAAGTGGGAACGGACGGCAAGCTGGGCGGCCAAGCCGAAGTGAAGGGAGTAGCCGGAACGTGGAAAGATCTTACCGACAACGTGAATTTCATGGCCGCCAATCTTACTACCCAGGTGCGCGGCATCGCCAAGGTGGTAACGGCTGTCGCCAATGGCGATTTGAAACGCAAACTGGTGCTCGAAACCAAAGGCGAAATCGCGGAGCTGGCCGACACCATCAACGGAATGATCGACACGCTGGCCACGTTTGCCGATCAGGTGACCACGGTGGCGCGCGAAGTGGGCATCGAAGGCAAGCTGGGCGGCCAGGCCCGTGTGCCAGGCGCGGCCGGAATCTGGCGCGATTTGACCGACAACGTCAATCAGCTCGCGGCCAATCTGACTAACCAGGTTCGCGCCATCGCCGAAGTGGCCACGGCTGTCACCAAGGGCGACCTGACGCGTTCCATCGCGGTGGAAGCGCAGGGAGAAGTGGCCGCGTTGAAAGACAACATCAACGAAATGATTGTGAACCTGGCGGCCACCACGCGCAAGAATAACGAACAGGACTGGCTGAAGACCAACATCGCCAAGTTCACGGGAATGATGCAGGGCCAGCGCGATTTGCTCACCGTTTCTCAGCTGCTGCTCTCGGAGCTGACGCCGCTGGTAGGGGCGCAACACGGCACCTTCTACATCGCGGATTCGCAGGACGAAGACAAGACCATTCTGAAGCTGTTGGCGGGGTACGCCATCGATGAGCGGAACGACGCCCTTCGCGCATTTCCAGTGGGACAAGGATTGGTTGGCCAATGCGCCAAGGAGAAAGAGCGCATTCTGGTGACCAATGTCCCGGGCGATTACATCCGCATCAATTCCAGCCTGGGAGGCCTGGCTCCGGTGAGCATCGTGGTTCTGCCGGTGTTGTTCGAAGGTGACGTGAAGGCGGCCATCGAACTGGCTTCTTTCGCGCAATTCAGTGACATTCACCTGGCATTCCTCGATCAGCTTACGCAGTCTATCGGAATTGTGCTGAACACCATCGCGGCCACTATGCGGACGGAGCAGCTGCTGCAGCAGAGCCAGGCGCTGGCCGAGGAGCTGCAGAGCCAGCAGCTTCAATTGCAGACCACCAACGCGGAATTGCAGGAAAAAGCCCAATTGCTGGCCGAACAAAAGACAGAAGTGGAAACCAAGAATCAGGAAGTGGAGCAGGCCAAGAAGGCGCTGGAAGAAAAGGCCGAACAGCTGGCTCTTACATCGAAATACAAGAGCGAATTTCTGGCCAACATGAGCCACGAGCTGCGCACGCCGCTGAACAACCTGTTGATTCTGGCGCGCATGCTTTCCGAAAACTCGGACAAGAACCTGACGCCGAAGCAGGTGAAATTCGCCGAGACCATCCATACCTCGGGCACGGACCTGTTGGCGCTGATCAACGATATTCTCGACCTCAGCAAGATCGAGTCGGGAAAAATGGATGTGGAAGTGGGCGGCGTCCGCTTCACCGAACTGGGAGATTACTGCTCCAAGACGTTCCGGCACGTGGCCGATGGCAAGGGGCTGGAATTCACGGTGGAATTGGGCGCTTCGCTTTCGAACGAAATCATGCACACCGACGCCAAGCGGCTGCAGCAGGTTCTGAAGAACCTATTGTCCAACGCGCTCAAGTTTACCGAGCATGGGTCGGTGCACTTTACCATCGATCGCGCGGCTTCCGGCTGGAGCTCGAACCACATGATTCTCGGCCGCGGCAAATCCGTGATCGCTTTCTCGGTGGAGGACACCGGTATCGGCATACCGGCCGACAAACAGCGAATTATATTCGAAGCGTTCCAGCAGGCAGACGGAACCACCAGCCGCAAGTACGGCGGGACGGGACTGGGGCTTTCCATTAGCCGCGAGTTGGCCCGGCTGCTGGGCGGCGAAATCCGGCTGCAAAGCGCGCCAACCGTCGGCAGCATCTTCACGCTCTATCTGCCGCAGACCTACGTTGCTCCCGCGCTCACGCCCAAGAGCGAAGCGCTCAAGACTACGCCCATGCTGATTGAACAAGCAGCGGCGGTTCCCGAAGGCAAGGTGGACATTATTCTCTCCCCGTCTACTCTGGGGGCGGAAGCCCGAGTGGAAGATCTGGTGATCGACGATGACCGAAATCTGATTGAGCCGGGCGATTCGGTGTTGTTGATCGTTGAGGACGATATCACCTTCGCGCGAATCCTGGTGGATCTGGCGCACGAACACAACCTGAAGGCCCTGGTGGCCATTCGCGGCAGCGCGGCGATGTCCCTGGCGCGCGAATTCAAACCAGGCGCCATCACGCTGGATATCAATCTTCCGGATATGGCCGGCTGGACCATTTTGGATCGGCTCAAGCATGATCCGGGCACGCGGCACATCCCTGTCCACGTAATCTCGGGCGACGACAACCGCCGCCGCGGAATCGCTCTGGGAGCGATGACCTACCTCGAAAAATCCTTGACCAACGAATCGCTGGCGGAGGCCTTTCGAACGATTGAGCATTCCGCTCAGAAACGGGTCAAGAAACTGCTGGTGGTATGTTCGGAAGAGCAGGGCCGCAAGGACATCGCCGGCGCTTTGGATGCGCCGGACGTCGAGATCATTCCCGTCGGCACCGCCGGCGAAGCGCTGGGCGTAGCCAAGCAGCAATATCTGGATGGAATTGTCATGCACTTCCAGGTGGATGGGATTGCCGCCCTGCCCCTGGTAGAGGAGCTGCAAGCTCAAACTTCGCCGCACGTACCACCGGCGATTTTGCTGGCGGATCGTCCCATGACGCCCAACGAAGAAGCGGACTGGATAAGCCTTACCAGGGCCAGCATCGTGAAAGTGGTGCACACGCGGGAACGTCTGCTGGATGAATCCGTGCTGCTGCTGCATCGCGCCGAGGCCGATTTAACTGCGCAGCAGCGCCGCGTTGTGGAGCAGTTGCGTGAAACCGATGCTACGCTGGTGGGTAAGACGGTGCTGGTCATCGATGACGATGTCCGTAATATCTTCGCGCTTACCAGCCTTCTCGAAGACCATCGCCTCAAGGTGGTGCATGCGGAAAACGGACGGACGGGCGTCGAGTTGTTGCTGAAGACTCCGGAAATTGATCTGGTGCTGATGGATATCATGATGCCCGAGATGGACGGCTATGAGACCATGAAAGCCATCCGGCAGGAACCGCAATTCCAGTCGTTGCCGATCATCGCCCTCACCGCGAAAGCCATGAAGGGGGACCGCGCCAAATGTATCGAGGCCGGCGCCACGGATTACATCACCAAGCCAGTGGATTTGGAGCAACTCTTCTCGGTGCTGCGTGTTTCGGTTAGCCGCGGCTATGAGCTGACGCAAATGGCCGCTCCGACAGTTTGAGCCAGGAGGAATGACTACGGCAACACCTAGACAATCCGGCGGCGGCCAAACTGCCGAGAGCCAGGGCGCGCGCGAGCAGCCGGCCGAGGATCGGATCAAGATTCTTCTGGTGGACGATACGCCGGAGAATCTCGTTTCCCTCGAAGCGGCCCTGGATGGATTGGGACAGGATTTGGTGCTGGCCAACTCCGGGATGGAAGCGTTGCGGCATTTGCTGGAGGACGATTTTGCGGCTATTCTCCTGGACGTAAAAATGCCCGAAATGGATGGCTTCCAGACCGCGGAGCTGATCCGTTCCCGCAAACGTTCCCGCGACGTCCCCATCCTGTTCCTGACCGGATATAAGAGCGACGAACACCTGTTCCGGGGCTACGACCTGGGCGCCGTGGACTTTCTTTTCAAGCCGATCGTTCCTGAAATCCTTCGATCGAAAGTGAGCGTCTTCGTCGAACTGAGCCGCAACACTCGCCTGCTGCGGCACCAAACCGAAGTACTGCGGAAGGCCGAACAGAAATTCCGCTCGCTGCTTGAGGCGGCGCCGGACGCCATGATCATCAGCTCGGCGGGCGGGGACATCAGCCTGGTGAATTCGCAGGCCGAGATGATGTTCGGGTACTCACGCGATGAACTGATGGGGCAGAATATCCAGATGTTGGTAGAGGAGTGGAGCGACCAGAGTCCCCAGCAGGAGCTATGGGCGCGCCGCAAGAACGACAATCAATTTCCGGTGGAAATCAGCCTAAGCCCGCTGCAAACCGAAGAAGGGCTGCTGCTTACTTCCGCGATTCGCGATATCACCGAACGCAAGCGCGCCGATGCGGCGATTCGCGAGTTGAACAACACCCTGGAGCAGCGCGTGACGGAGCGAACTCGTGAGCTGATGTGTTCCAATGAGGCGCTGCGGAGGTCCAACGACGATTTGAATCAGTTCGCGTACGCCGCCAGTCACGATTTGCAGGAACCTTTGCGAATGGTTGCGCTCTACAGCCAGATCGTTCAGAAGAGATACGCCGAGCGGCTGGATGCGGACGCGCAGCAGCTGTTCGGATTCGTGGTGGGCGGAGCCAGGCGCATGGAGATGCTTTTGAAGGACCTGCTGGCGTATTCGCAAACCAGCTCGTCAAGTGAAGGACCCGCCGAGCCGGTGGACAGCGAGAAAGCGCTCCAGAAAGTGATTCTCAACCTGCAGGCGGCCATCGAGCAGAACGGCGCCCGCGTCCTGTGGGATCCGCTACCCACCGTGCATGCGCACGAGATCCGGCTGGTGCAGCTGCTGCAGAACCTGATCGGAAACGCCATCAAGTACCGTTCTGCGGAGCCGCCTGAAATCCATGTTTCGGCCGAGCGCCGTAAGGAAGACTGGCTGTTTTCGGTGAAGGACAACGGAATCGGAATCGAGCCTGAGTACGCGCAGCAGGTGTTTGGGATTTTCAAGCGCCTGCATGGCCAGGATTACGAAGGAACCGGAATCGGCCTGGCCATCTGCCAGCGGATTGTGGAGAGATACGGAGGCCGTATCTGGGTGGAGTCGAAGCCGGGGGCAGGCTCCGTGTTTTGCTTCACCATTCCGCCCGCGGATATCACGCCCCAGTAAATTTACGGCGTCAGAATCTCGGCTTTCTCCTGGAGGTCCTCGTAAAAAACAGAGAAAGCATCGCCGTTCCAGAGAACGTTTATCAGTCCCGATCCCGCTACCTGGCCCTCCGATTCGATGATCGTTTCCGCCGGGATCTCCACCAATATGGTGGTTGGATCGCGCAGGGAACTGCCCGGGCGCGGCTCAAGCTTAACGGCGTGCAGCGGAATGGCGACCTTGTATCGGGCCGGTGTCTTCGGGGAGATCATGTGTGAACGCTCCTGGCGAAAGAACTCCGCTTCGCTCAGGATAACATGCAAAAGCACCGGCTCCCTCACGGTCTCAGTAAGGGAGTTCCCATGGGCCTGCGGCCCACCAAGGCCAATGAAGACGCCATGTGGGAAATTCGGTTGGCAGGCGGAAGCGCCTGCCCCACTTCCGCCTGCCAACCCGCGTCTTCAACGGGGTCGGTGCTTTGGCGGGTCAGTCTCCTTTCGGATAACTGCCCAGCACGCGCATAAAATCCGCCAGCTCGGCCAGGTGGCGTAGAGCATTTTGAACTCTGGGTTCGTCTTCTCTGTCCAGAAAATCGAGATAGAACAGATACTCCCAGGGTTTGCCGTGCAGCGGCCGCGATTCCAGCTTGGTCAGGTTCAGATCGCGCAGCGCGAACACGCTCAAAGCGCGAAACAAGGCGCCCGGAATATTGCGCGTGGTGAACACCAGCGAAGTTTTCCAAGCCTTGGCCCGGCGGCGCGGAAGCCGTGTGCGCACCGGATACAACAAAAAGAAGCGCGTGAAATTACGACGATCGTCCTCAATGGAGCGTTGCAATATGTGCGCGCCATAGATGGAAGCCGCTACTGATGAGGCGATGGCAGCCTGGCCGGGAGCCCGCTCCTCCATCACCATCTTCACGCTCCCCGCCGTGTCGTAAAACGGCGTGCTCTCCATCTTCCGATGGCGCGCGAAGAACTTCAGACACTGATTCAGCGCCACTGGATGCGAGTAGACCTTCCCGATGTCTTTAAGACGAATCCCGGGAGGAGCAATCAGATTGTGGATGATGCGCACGTTGGTCTCGGCGGCGATACGCACGTCAAAGTGCAACAGGTGATCGTAGTTTTCGTGCACCGAGCCGGCCAGCGTATTCTCAATTGGTATCACCGCGCCGTCGATTTTATGGCGAGCCAAGGCGCGAAAAACGTCCTCGAATCGCGCGAAGGGAACAACTTCGACTTTATCTCCCAGGAGCTGAACCACGGCCTCCTGACTGAATGCTCCCAAAGCGCCCTGAAATCCAATTCGCTCTTTTTTCATGCCCGGACAGTTTTCCGCGGACCTTTTTTCGGCGCGCTCTTGCCCCCATCCCAGCGGCGCACGTTGGGGACGGGCAGGTTCAGCAAGTCCAGCACGCGATCCACGCTATGATCCACGATATCAAGGATGGTTTTGGGCCGGGTATAGAAGCCTGGCACGGGCGGCAAAATGATGGCGCCCATTTCCGTGAGCGCGACCATGGTGCGCAAATGCCCAAGATGTAAAGGGGTCTCCCGCACCAGGAGAATCAGCTTGCGGCGCTCCTTCAGGCAGACATCGGCGGCGCGAATCAGCAGATTGGAGCTGAGACCGGCGGCGATGGCGGACATGCTGTGAATGGAGCATGGCGCAATGACCATCCCTCCGGTCAGGAACGATCCGCTGGCTAGCCGGCTGCCGATGTCCTCCAGCGGATAGGTGTAATTGGCCAGAGCTTTGAAATCGTCCGCGGAGCGTCCGCTCTCTAGAAATGCCGTCCGCTCGGCGGACCGGGTCAGGATCAGGTGCGTTTCCACGCCCGAGCCTTGCCGCAGCCTTTCAAGCAGCCGATACCCGTAGATGGAGCCGCTCGCGCCCGAGACTCCGATTATCACCCTCAAAAGACCTCCTTAGGGAACGTTTTGTTCTGAAAACCGAACAAAACTCCTTTTTGTCGCTTGATTCTTTAGCCCCGCGATGGCTATAATTCGAGCCTGGCGAGACCATTTTCTCAAATGGTTTCTTGTCGATACCGGGCCACACGGGTCGTGCCGGAAAAGCATCATACCATGGAGGACGCAGGACAGAGGCTCAGACGAACGCGCGAACGCCTGGGGATGCGTTTTCGCGACGTCGAACAGGCCAGCCTGAAGATCGCCGACAAATATCAAAACGACGAGTTCTCCATCCTGATCAACCGGCTCTCCGAGATTGAAAACCACGGTCTGTTGCCTAACATATATAAACTCTACTCTCTCGCTACCATCTATCGTCTCAATTTTCAAGAACTTCTGGAATGGTATGGAGTTAAGTTGGCTAACATACCAGCCGACGCCGTACACGCTGAAGTGCCCAACAGCCACCTGGTTAATTTCTCCAAGGGTATTCACGGCGAAGCATTACTCCCAATATCGCTCGATCCCGGCATCGACGTGCGCCGAACCACGTATCTCAGCCGAATGATTCAACGCTGGGGCAAGCTGCCCTTGATGCTGCTGGACGCCCTCGATTTGAAGGATCACCGCTACGGGTTCATCGGTACCGAAGATTGGTTCATGTACCCTCTATTACAACCTGGCTCGCTGGTAGTGATCGACGAAACCAAGCGCAAAGTAGTCAGCTCCGGCTGGGCCAATGAATTCGACCGGCCTATTTATTTCCTGGAGCATCGCCAGGGCTACGCTTGCGGGTGGTGCCAACTCTTAGAGGACCGGCTTATCCTGCAAGGCCATCCAGCTTCTGTTTGCCCACCCCAAATTTATAACTTCGCCACCGATATCGATATTATCGGCCAGGTTACCGGCGTGGCTATGAATCTGGACCAAAGCCGTCGACGCCGGACGCGCCTCTAAGCAACTCCAGCATCGTTTCCATCTCGCTCAGATACAGCCGCCGGTCCACTGTTTTCGCGTTGGAAGGCAGCACGTTCTTGTAAGGCTTCAGTTTGGTCCACGCCTGCAGCACGGTTTTCTTGTCCTCGGGCAAATCGGACATATATAAGGTCAGATCCGCCATCTGCTGCTCGAGATTGAAGGACAGCCACTCGGCGAACGTCTGTTTATGGCTCTTTTTGAGGGCCCTATTGGCATCATCGGGACCGAATACCAGCGCTAATCCATGGTGGTCGTAGCGGCCGCTATTGGGGTTTCGGAGCGCCGCAAGGTACACCAGCCTTCCGAATACGGACGGGATTTGTGAAAGCGTGTGACGCCACACATCGGCCACGGCACGCCGATCCAGACTTTCGTTAGCTTCCGTACCCTTCATCTCAACACTAAGATAATACACCAGATCCATTTCATAGACCAGCACAAAACCTAATCTCTTCTACACGCCGCACCAGAGATGTTCTGGTTTCAGAAAGACTCTGGAGACCCGCCTTGTCCGGTCGGCTATGCCCTTAGCCTGACTGAGAGTTTCTTGAACTCAATTCAACGAAAAGGACAAGGAGAATTTCCATGACGAAGAGGCTTTTATTGATGGCTGGCTTGATGCTGGCGTTAGGAACAATACTTTCAGCGGACTTACCAATACCTCCCTGCGATCCGAATTGCGGGAACTTCGCCGGCGGCGTGCAAAGCCAGCTCGCAAAGTGAGGCCGGGCGGGGGCTGGATGCTACACTCGTGGTTATCGATTGTGGTTATCGATTCCCACTAGGCCATGCTCCAGCTCCCGCTCGATCAACTAGTCCTCTTCCTGGCCCAAGCGGCGCTTCTGGTAGCACTGCTGGTCCGCATGTGGTCCGCGGGCCTCAATCGCGTGTACCCATATTTCTTCAGCTATGTGGTGATCGAATTCGCTAGAACACTGATTAGTTCGTTTATGCCGTATCAAGGCAAAACGTATGCCTACTTCTGGGCTACCAGCGAGAGTCTCAGCGTTTGTTTTTACCCGCTAATCGTTGTCGAGCTGTACCGGGTCATACTGCGCGATTTGCCTGGTATCGCCAGCATCGCTCGCCGCTATATCACCATTACGGTTACCGTCGCTACAGTGGGCTCCCTGCTGCTGCTACGCCTGGAGCAAAGGCCGCGCAATTACGTCTCCACGGTGCTGGTAATTGAGCGGGCAATCGTTTTCAGTTTGGTGATCTTCATTCTGCTAGTGAGTGCTTTCCTGGCATATTATCCGATACCCTTGAATCGCAACGTAATCATCTATTCCATCGGCTACTCGGTTTATTTCCTCACCAAAGCCACAGCGCTTTTTATCCGTACTCTGGGCTACCATGTAAGCCAGCAGATCAGCGCGGTCTTATTGGCCATTTCCTCGGCCTGCCTATTATTTTGGGCCCTCACGTTGAACCGGCGAGGCGAACTGCGCACCTTGGTAATTGGGCACCAATGGAACCGGGAAGATGAGGCCCGGCTCTTATCGAAGCTAAAGGCTATTAACGCCAATTTGCTGGAAGCGCGAAAACCAGTGGCGCCGTCTTCACAATAACCGGATAAATACGCTAAATGGGATGACAGTGGGATTGCACGGGAACGGAAAATCCGATATCCTGGAATGGTTCGGGGAAAGGCGGATGAAATGATGTTACCTGCGATTTCAATTGCGGTTGTTTTCCTGATTGCTGCGTTCGCTTTTTTGCTGTACCGGCTCACGTCGCGCTCTAGCCCGGAGGCTTTGGACGCCGGCTGGCTGGACAGCTTTTCGCTCGAAAATTACGCGCCTATGCGCCGCTTGCTGGATCAAAGCGACATCGAGTTCCTGAAGAAACAACCCGGGTTCCGCCCGGCTCTGGCGAAACGCCTGCGAGCGGAACGGCGCCGGGCTTTCGTCGGCTATCTCGGAATGATGATTGGCGATTTTAACCAATTGCTCAAATTCGGCCGGATGATGCTGGTTGCATCCAACGTGGACCGTCCTGAATTTGGACACGCTTTGGCCAGGCAACGGAACAAATTTTATTTCACCGTCTGCGCCATCCGTTGTAAATTAGCCCTGGCTCCGCTAGGTCTGCGGGTAGATGGGCCGGAATTGTTAAATTCTCTCGGAAGTATGCTGGAACAGGTTCGGGAGTTGGCTTCGCTCGAAACTGCGTCCTACAGAACCTCTTAGGCGGAGGGTCAGCTTGCGCAAATTCGTTTCAGCAAGTCTTTGGCTTCCTTGAGGCCCACAAATTCTCTTTCCGCCTGCTTGAATTCCGTGGTGTGCACGCACCGCCGGGCTCCACGATGTTCCACCGGAAAACGCAGGTGCAGCATCTCGTGGAATAAGACGTATTCTACGGCCAGGCGCGCGACGGCCGGGCGGTCTAAGTAACAGCTCAAGACAATTGCATTATGAGATGGATCGTAATGCCCCAGCATGCTACGGGAGGGTTTGCGGCTCCAGCCGAGCAGCGGACGCGCCACCAGTCCGTGAAAATAGCTGAGATTCAACTGCTCGAACATCGCTTCCAGGTCGTAGCAGGCTCCCTGGGGGCTGGATACGTACTTACGCCCGCGCGCCTGCTTCACCAATTGCAGGCTGCGGCGCATTTCCTTCCGATTGAGATAACGCCGGTATCTTTCGGCAAACATTTTGGGGGTTGGCCGGCGTAACAACTTGCACAAAAGAATATGGGCCAACGCTTCCAGGATTTGCGCCGGAGCGCCTTCTAGAACGTCCGTGATGCGGAACGACAAACCGTCTTCGTCCCAGCGGACGAAGCTATTCGCGTTGGCGAACTTGCAGAACTCCAGGCGAATCGCGGGCACAGGCGTTCGAGGTCTCAGCTCCGAAAATACGCGGGCCAGCAGCGCCGTGGGTGTTTCGAAAAAAAGTACGCTCTGAAGATCCACAGCTCTAGAATACAGGAAGACCGTTGTTCGGTTGTTCGGTTGTTCGGTTGTTCGGTTTACCGTAAGTAGAAAAGGCTCAGACGAGGAAGCGCCGCCGCTTCTAATAGCTGCCGTTCTAAATATTGTTTTTCCAGCATGGTCAGTTGTTCGGCGGTCATTTTGCCGCGGTACGGCCGAAGCTGTAGATCGAGTTCCCGGCGAGCCTGCAATAGCTGATCGTCAGTCTGGCGCGCCCGGGCGATGGCGATCATCTTGTCTTCAAGAGCCGTCAGCCGGCGTTCCAGATCCTCCAGATCGCCATACATCGCTGGCGCTTCCAAGGCCAGCCGTTCCACCGCTGCCGCGATCTCATCAAATCCCGGTTGCTTTCTAATTTCCGCAACGTTCGAGCGCAGATAATTTTCCAGGTCTTCCAAAGTAAATGGCGCAGCCTGTTCTTTGCGGGACCCGGCCGGTTGGGCCACACCCGCCATTACTTGGGCCTCGGCCAAAACCGCCTGCGCGCAGTAAGCCACCGAGTTCACCATCTGCACGCGATTCTTCTTGCCGCGCCATTTTTCGAAAGCCACATCGATACCGCGCAAAACCGCAGTCAACGGGACCCCGGCATTTTTCCAGGCCTCCACCAGCGCCCAATCCAAAGGAGACATCAGGAACAGGCTGGTGCCGCGAGCCTTTTGAAAACGGTCTTCGATTTCAGTGAAGTAGTTGAAGTAATTGCTGGGCCACGCTGCTTCTTCCCCTATTTCTTTTGGTTCCGGCGCCATATGATTTCCAGGCCCTCAAGTGTCAGGTCTTCGTTGAATTCTTTCACCAGGCGCGATGCCGCCGCGATGAATCGCGCCTGGCCGCCGGTGGCAATCACAGTGGTGGAACTGCCCAACTCCGCGATCACCCGTTCCACGATTCCGTCGATCAAGCCCACGAAGCCGTAGTACAGTCCGGATTGCATGCTGCCCACCGTGTTTTTGCCGATGAGTTGGGCCGGCGCGCGAAAGTCCACCATGGGAAGACGCGCCGTTTTGGCGAATAATCCGCTGATGGACATCCCGATGCCGGGACAGATCATCCCGCCCAGATATTCGGCGTTCGCCGACACGACATCGAAGTTGATGGTGGTTCCAAGATCCACCACCACAGCAGGTCCACCGTAACGATGAAACGCGGCCACGCCGTTTACTACGCGGTCCGCGCCCACTTCTCTGGGATTGTCGTAAAGCACCTTGAGCCCGATGTCCGTGTCCGGAGTGATGAAGAACGGCGTGGTGTGGAAATATCGTTCCGACATTGCCGTCAGCGGACCGTTCAGAACAGGCACAACGCTAGCGATGATGATGCCGTCCACCTTGGCCAGGTCAAGCGAGGCGAGGGCGAACAGATTGCGCATCAGCACGCCCCATTCGTCGGCGGTCTGTTCATGAATGGTGCGCAGTCTCCAGCGGCCGATCAAGGCTTGGCCTTCAAAGGCGCCGATGGTGATGTTGCTGTTTCCGGCATCCAGGGCTAGCAGCATGGGCGAACGCCTCCGGCGATGATGACACTCTGCTTTCCGTCGTCACCACGCAGCATCAAAAATCCTGAGGGATTCAGGCCGGCCGTGGTCCCACGCAGCATGGCGTTGCCTTGATCAACATACACGCGGCGTCCGTACACGAAGCTGGAAGCGCGAGAGAACATTTCGAGCACTGGTTCCCTGCCCTCCCGCTCCAGCAGCGAGCAGAAGCTGGTGACGCTCGGGATTAGCTCCACCAGTAAGCGCTCGCGCGAATGCACGCGTCCGGTGGCCATGCGCACCGAAGTGGCGATCGGGCTCAACTCATCGGGAAAAGCCGCATGATTCACGTTGATACCGATGCCTGCAATGATAGCCGGGCCATCCAGTTGCGTCAGTATTCCGGCGCATTTCTTAGATTGAATCAGCACGTCATTGGGCCAGCGCAGGTCGCTTGATACATCGCAAGCCTTGAGGATCGCTTCGCTGGCCGCCAGTCCTAAGGCGAGCGTAACCACCGGCAACGTGTCGGGTGGAAATGGATTTCGCAGAACTATAGACACATAGAGGCCGGCATCGGGTTCGGAATGCCACGCGCGTCCATATCTCCCCTGGCCGGCGGTTTGCTCTTCGGCGCCCACTACAGTGCCCGATTCGCAGCCCGCCGCGGCCAGACGGCCAGCCTCCTTCATGGTGGATCCGATGGCCGGATGCCAATAGACTTTGTGATTCGCCAGTTGCGATCGAACACGCTCGAGGTCGATCATTTGAGATCACTGAGGGCGGCTTGGCTTTTATCCCGTTGAGCGACGTATTCGGCCCGCTTCGATCGCAACGAATCCACTACGTGCGCTGGAGCGCCGTTCAGAAATTTCTCGTTGGCGAGTTGGCTATCCTTGGCCAGGATCAGTTTTTCGAGCTCGGCGATCTCTTTCCGCAGCCGGCCGCGCTGTCCCTCGGCATCCACTTCAGGAAGCTCGAGCAGCAGATCGAAATCCGGGGTGGAGCGCACCGCGCCGGACAACTTCGGCGCCGCCTCATCGCGAACGTCTAATTTCACATTGGCCAGTTTCTCGATCACCGCCAGATCGACGTGCCTGGAGCCGTTGCGGCAATAGAGAACGCCATTCAGCAGCAGCTTACGGTCCAATCCGTGATCGGCGCGCAATTTTCGCGCCGCCGTGATCATTTCCTGCATGAGCGCCATCTCGCGCTCCGCCGATTCGTCGGCCACGCCGGCCTGAGGATATGCTGCCAGGGCGATGGACGTAGTCTGCCCGAAGCGATGCCACAGCTCTTCGGTAATGAAGGGCATGATGGGATGCTGCAACCGCAAAAACGCTCCGAAGACGCTCAGCAAATTGCGCCAGTCATTGGTCAATCCGGAATTCGGCGTGAAACGCAGCTTCTTGATTTCCAGATACCAGTCGCAGAAATCGTGCCAGGAGAATTGCCACAGCTCGGTGGCTACCTCGTTATAGCGATGCAGGGCCAGCGCGCGGTTTACTGATTCGGCGGTGCGATGGAGACGGCTGAAGATCCAGCGGTCCTCTAATCTCTCGGCAGCTCCCGGCTCTGCGAGCGACGGCTCAATCCCGGCCGTTTGCATATTCATGAGCACGCCGCGCGCTGCGTTCCAGATTTTATTCGCGAACTGGCGCGTCGCGGTCAACCGTTCTTCGGTGTAAACGATATCGGTGCCGGGCGCGGCGGCCATCATCAGCGAAAGGCGCACGGCATCGGTGCCGAATTTGTCGTTGCTATCCATCGGATCTACCACGTTGCCCTTGGTCTTGGACATCTTTTGCTTTTCCGGATCGCGGACCAGGCCGTGAATATGCACCTCGCGAAACGGAACCTCGCCGGTCAGCTCCAGGCCCATCATCATCATGCGCGACGCCCAGAAGAACAGAATGTCGAAGCCGGTGATCATGAGCGACGTGGGATAGTACGTTCGCAGGTCTTTGGTGTCGTCCGGCCAGCCCATGGTGGAGAACGGCCATAGGCTGGAGCTGAACCAGGTGTCGAGCACGTCCGGATCCTGCTCCAAACGCGACGATGCACAGTGCGCGCATGAGGCGGGCGCTTCTCGCGCCACTGTGATCTTGCGGCAATCCGCGCAGTGCCAGGCCGGAATACGGTGACCCCACCAGAGCTGCCGCGAAATGCACCAGTCGCGAATATTCTCCATCCAGTTGAAGAAGGTCTTTTCCCAATTGTCGGGGACGAAGCGGATGCGGCCATCGCGCACCGCGGCCATGGCTTTGGCGGCCATCGGTTTCGTTTTGACGAACCATTGCGTGGAAACCAGGGGCTCAACAATGGTGCTGCAACGGTCGCACTTGCCGATGGGCAGCACGTGCGGCTCGATTTTTTCGAGAGCACCGATTTTTTCGAGATCGGCCAGCACGCGTTTGCGAGCCTCAAAGCGATCCAGACCCGCATAGGGCCCGGCTTCCGCGGTCATGCGCGCATCTTCACCAATCACCCGCACGTGCGGCAGGCTGTGGCGCTTGCCCGCTTCCAGATCGTTCGGATCGTGCGCGGGAGTGACTTTGACCACACCGGTGCCGAACTCGGGAACCGCCAATTCATCGAAGATAATGGGAATCTCGCGATTCATGAGCGGCAGCATTACGGATTTACCGGCCAGATCGCGGTAGCGCTCATCTTTCGGATTCACTGCCACCGCGGTATCGCCGAGCATGGTTTCCGGTCGCGTGGTGGCCACAATTAAATGGCGCGAGCCATCTGTCAGCGGATAGCGTATATGCCACAAGTTGCCGTTGACATCGTCATGCTTCACTTCGAGGTCGGACAAAGCGGTGTTGCAGCGCGGACACCAGTTCACCATGTAAGTGCCGCGATAGATCAAGCCGCCTTCATAGAGCCGGACGAACGCCTCGGTGACGGCGAGAGAGAGTTCAGGGCTCAGCGTGAAGCGCTCGCGGCTCCAATCGCAGCTATCGCCGATGCGCTTCATCTGCTGGGTGATGCGGCTGCCGTATTTTTCCTTCCACTCCCAAACGCGGCGGACGAACTCCTCGCGGCCCAACTCGCGGCGCGATGTGCCTTCGGCGGCCAGGCTCCGTTCCACCAGCATCTGCGTGGCGATGCCGGCGTGATCCACGCCAGGCAGGAACAGCGTGTTATCGCCGCGCATGCGATGCCAGCGCACAGCGGTGTCAATCAGCGAATGTTCCAGCATGTGGCCGATGTGCATGGAGCCAGTCACGTTGGGAGGAGGGACGACGATAGAGAAGACCGGTCCCGGCGCGCTGGCGTCGGCGCGGAAAACGTTATTTTTCACCCACCATTCCGCCCAATGCGGCTCGAAGCGCTGCGGCTCGTAAGTTTTGTCCAATTCCATGGGAGATTACCAGTTTAGCAAGCAGCGCAACTAGCACCCAGGATTTGCACCCAGGATTTGACAGGATTCGCGGCAGTTTGATGTAATGATGGAGAAGCAACTTCCCGCCGTACTCCTCAGTAGCTCAATGGTAGAGCATTCGGCTGTTAACCGAAGGGTTGTAGGTTCGAATCCTACCTGAGGAGCCAATAAAATCAGGCATTCCAAGCAATCAGGTTCAATTCAAGCGCCTCACTTTAGGGGAAACTATGGGGACCTCAGCCGAAAAGCCCATCTCCCGCCCTTTTTCCTCACCACTAGGGAATCAACCGCGCGCCGCTTCGCTTCCATGCGGATATGCGAATAGTGCTTGAGCATCTGTTTCGAAACGTGGCCGGCCAGCTGTCGGATCGTTTCGTCTGACGCTTCCCCGCTCTCCGCAAGATCCGTGATGAACGTATGCCGGTTATCGTGCCAGCGCCCCTGATGCCCGCGTTCTTCTTCATCTTGCCCCGAAACGGTTTTAAGCGGGTCACCGGCCGCGTCGGATCCATGGGCTGAGGCTTTCCGAACGGGAATAGATACGAATCCGGCCGCGTGGCGCCTAAACTTTTGGCAGGAACCACTTGGAATGCTCTACAAGGGCCGTCATCACGTCGCTGTTGAGGGGTATCCTACGGCCTTGGCCAGCGTCGGTCTTGCTCTCTCCCACGCTCAGCATGGCTTTCAGCAGGTCAATCCTGCCCCACGTCAGGGAACGGATCTCAGCATCCCTGATGCCGACTTGTGTAAGGCGATCATGAGAGCCGGGTAGATCGAAGGCGATCGCCGGTTCTTTGCCTCTGCCAGGAGCGCGGCCTTTTCCTCGACGGTAAACGCCCGGGGGACTTTGGAGATTACCTTGAGCTTGAGAGCTTTCCGCCGGCGTAGCTTCGCCCTCAGGTAATCACCCTGCTCGCCGATCACTCGCAACAAGAAACCGCATTCCTCGTTGATCGACTTCGGCGCCCCGTTTTCCTTCAATCGCGCGGTCTGGTAGCTGGTGACGGATTCGGCCGTGACATCAATCAGCATGTGCTTCCCGAGAATCGCGTTACGTGGCCCACCGCGTACTCGGCGAATGTGAAGGACCGCGGATTGCGAAGCTTGTAGGCCTCCAGGAACTCTTCGGCCAGTTCCGCTACCGTGCGGATGCTGTCCTGGCGTTTATCCTCGATCTGGTTGAAGCCCCGTTCAAGTTCCAACTTGCGGTTCTTTTCTCTCTCGATCGCGATCGTCTTTCGCGTCGATTTGCTAGACTCGCGCACGCGGCGCCCGGCGAAAGAAAATTCGTACCACCACTTGGCCGACTCGACCAGTTCGCCGGTTTTAGGGTCGCGGTATCTCGGACGGTAGATAGCCATGGTTACAGACTCCTAAGAGGTATGACCGAACTTTCTACTGGAAGATCCAGCTCGTTTTGGTGCAAGAACATATTGAGTGACCGCTCGCCGAACTCCTTGTGTTGGAATGTTGGCCCTTGCATGATGCGGGTGAAACACTCTTTCGGTATGGCAAGCTTGCTGTAGCAAACGATTGATCGCTGCCCCGGCCGGAAGTTGAGGCACGATACATCATTATGGATTCGGACGGCTCGCCATTCACGTTCATCCGAAAAAACGGGGTTCTTAAGCGGTGCCATCATGGCAACGAGCGCAAATGAGGTCTCGTACAGTTCATCAATCCTCGGCTCGCTTGCTGAGGCAAGGAGGAGTTCCGAAGCACCGCGTGCGAACTGGGTTAGCCTCTCGCGTTGATGATTTTCTGAATACAAAACTGGCACGATCACGTCTGCCACTGCCTGAAGTTTTACCGGATCGAAACCGATTGCAAATCCGTAGCCGCCATCTCCGTACGCCCGCCATTGGCTCAACGAGTCTTTGTGGGCGGCAAAGCAACATACGTGCGTGTGCATTTTTTTCACGGCTGTCATCAGCGTTCCGTCGCGGATTTTCTCATAGATCTTTTCCAGTGCGCCGAAACTCTTGAGCACGTCCTCGACTAGCCACATGGCATAGTCAACCTCCGAGGCGTCGTTCAACGAAAAAATATCAGAAGCCCACAGTGTTTTCGTGGTGACTATGCCGTGAAGTGCGAGGGCATTGCAGTAATGGAAGATCTCTTTCGCTGGCCGAATGTTTCCTATCGAGTACGTTGAGATGACAACGGCCCGTAGCTTGTGTCTGAACTCTTCGAATTTGATTGGATCAGGAGCGCTACTCACTTCCCCCCCCAGTGCCCGCTTCTTCCCCCACCGCGCCTCTGCCGCCCTCTTAGCCGCTTCTTTCCTTTGCGTAGGGCTCAGATTCCTGGCGGTCGCTTTTCCACCCTTGCGGCCGAGCGCGACCGCAGCCGGGTTTTTTCTCTTTGGCATTGCGGAAATGCTAACACAGATGCGCAGCGGTGCGCAACGAGCAGCGCCTTGGACCGAATCGTGGCAAGCAACGGCTTGATTCCTTCGCGAGGCGTGGCAGCCGTGTTCTTAACAGCATTCAGACCGTCTCGATAGAAAACGATCCAAACCGTCCGAAAATCTTGTTGGCAGCGTACTCAACTGTAGGGTACGTTAACATGCCCTAAGCTGTTGAGCCCCTGCCTACATCTGGATTATGAACCTTTACGTTAGGTGCGTAGGTTAATCAAACATAAGGTTTTTTCTGCTTGCATTCGTCAGTTTCTTGCGTCTAAACTAGTGAGTCGCCGAGAAGGCGGGAACCATCATGAACACGAATCTTCAGCAACTAATTGATCTTGCCAGAAAACATCAGATCACGCCGGAGGAACATCAGGCGCAGGTCCGAAGCTTCACATTTGGCAACACTCATCTTGAAAACGATAAGATCACGAGGGAGGAAGTTGACGCCACCGTGAGAACCTTGACAGATGCTGAATTGACACGTAAGTTCGCCAAGTGAACTGAACTCGGTGCCCGGCTTACCGATCTATCCAAATCAGGAAGATAAACGCCAACAAGAAATCAGAAACGGCGCTATCCAGTTCTTAGCCGTATTGCAGTATGCCGAGGACTGGATACGCCAAGGCCAGAGTGGTTTGAATGCTGACCTGTTGAAGGAACTTCAACGGTTGGCGATCAACCAAATTTATACGTGTGCCGGTACATTCCGAGACGGCCCTGTGCGAATAGAGGGTGTCAAACATCAACCGCCTGAACACACGCAGGTGCCGGGTCTTGTTCACGAAATGTGTGAGTACGTTCACCAAGTGTGGGATTCCAAGCCAGCTATGCACATCGCCGCCTATCTAATGTGGCGAATCAACTGGATACACCCATTCTTCGGAGGTAATGGACGTACTGCTAGAGCTACAGCTTACCTTGCCATGTGTGCGCGGATCGGATTTATCCTTCCTGGAGAAAAGACGATTCCCGATCTCATCGTTGCCGATCGAAAACCTTACTACGAAGCATTGCGGCGGGCGGATGAGGCTTGGAAGGAAGAGACGCTTAGATGTCGGACATATGGAAGAAATGATGTCTTCCCTTTTGGCGGAGCAACTCGTAGCGGTCCACAACAAAGCCACAGGTGCTGACGCACCAGCCTGAGCAATTAGGCTAACGACACTTCACGGTCTCTCCTTATCCCGTTATGAAAAGAACCCGAGGGCGCCGTGGATGCACGGGCGCCCGCGGGTGCCGGCGGGACTACAGGAGTCTAGAAAGTCCCGCGCGCGGCTGAAGTTTCGCGGTCCGGCGCCACCCAGCGCGACCCGCGAAAGCCGATCGCCAACCCCATGCGGATAGCGATCAACACTCGTAAACTTCGGCGCTCACGAAAAATGACCCATTTGTGCTCGGTTAAAGTGACCCACCTGAAGAACAGCATCTCGGTCTGAGCACGCATTATCATCCACGCCGCAGGCGTGTGCAGTTGTGCGAAGATGCGGGGGCTCGATATCATCCGCGCCGAAGGCGCGTTTGGGTCGGGATTTGTGGAAAGAAGAGGCTATCGTGCGGGAGTTGAACGCTGGAGTTTGTTGCGCAGGTGCCGAAAGTATTCCGGGCCGATCTTGAGTTGCAGCACTTCCTCGATCACCGGCGCGAAGTACGCCAGCGACCGAATTGTCCCGAGCGGCAGCGCATCGGCCGGTCTCGCCGAACGTCGCGCAGCGGCAAGTATCAATGCGTTCTCGACGGTCGTCAGAGGCACGCCGCGGTCATGCAACTCAGTCGCAAAAGAACGATCCGCACGCCGAACAACGCCTGCTGTGCCGGGTGTCGCACAATACGCTTCGAGAACCTGCTGCACATACTCGCGCTGCTCCATCCGACCGCGACCCTCAGCCCTGCGGCTCGCGCAGCGACGGACCGTTGATGGTGACGGTGTGGCAGTAATGCCGCACGCGACTCAGCAACGCCTCGACCATGGACTTGTTGCCGAGGAAGTTCTGCCACTCGTCATAGCCAAGGTTTGTAGTAACGATCGTCGAGTGGCGATGATAACGTTCTTCCATCAGCTTGAAGAATGTGTTCGACTGCTCGGGCTTGAGATTTAAATACCCAAATTCGTCGATCAGAAGGACGTCCAGACGCGCCAGCCGGTTCAGCAACTGGCGCGTGGATCGATCCGCCAGCGAAGCATACATCTCATCGAACAGGTCCTGTGCGCGAACGAACTGACAGCGGTGTCCGTTCTGCAGCGCCTTCAGCAGAAGGCCGCAGGCCAGCCCCGTTTTGCCCACGCCGGTGGGGCCCACCAGCACCAGATTCTCGTGCTTGGCCACGAAGTCGAGGTCGGCGAACGTGCGCATCTGCTTGCGATTCACGCCGGGCTGGCGCGACCATGGGAATGTTTCCAGAGACCATCTTTCCGGCAGATTTGCTCTGTGAATGCGCCATTCCAGCGCGCTCTCCTGCCGCTCATGCCACTGCGCCCGCAGCAGCCCCGCCACGAACTCGGTGTAAGGGATCTGCGCCTTTTCGGCGGCCTGCAGCTGCTCGTCGTAAACCTTCAGCATGCGGCGCAGCTTGAGATTCTTTAGCAGTTGTTCGAGTTCTTCAGTCATTCCCTTGCGGCTCCTTTTCGCCGATCAGAGAGTAGTCGCGGGCCACGCGTCGCAGAATCATCCGTTCCAGCCGGTCGAGATCGTAAAGCCCGTAGCGGGCGGCTTCGGCAACCGCCGCAAGGAAAGGTTCGCGGGGATACTCGCGCAGCAGCCGCAGCATTTGCCGCAGGGCAAGAGTGGCTGTCTTGCGGCCCTTCCGCTTCAGATCCGACAGGTACGTCGCGATCTCCGGAGCGGCTTCGACAAGAGCGTTTTCTTCCGGATGCGGATGGTCGCGCTTCACGCCCGCGCCGCGCGGCGGCCGGTGTTCGGCCCGCAGGATGCGCTGATTCGGTGGCGTCAGAACGCGATCGTGTACCACGATATGGCGCGGGTCGAGTTCGATCTCGATCCGGTCGCGCGTCTCGCGAACGTCCACGCTCCGCCCGATCCAGGAGACCGGAACCGAGTAACGAATGGAATTCACCGAGACATAGCCTTCCGTGTCGGCGGTGCGCCGGTGCAGCCGATACACTTCCGGGACCCATGCCGGCAAAGGTTTCAGGTGCAGTCGTTCGACGGCGAACAGTTCTCGCGGCACGGCGCGAAGATGCTTCTTATAAGTGGAGTTCACCTTATCGCACCACTGGCGCGCCTGAAGGTTGAGATCCGGCCAGCCGGTGAAGGTACGGCCCGCCAGAAAGTTGTTTTCGATGAATGAAAACGGCCTCTCCACGCGCGCCGAGCGGTTAGCGTCGCCGCGCTCATGCGCCACGAATCGAAAACCGAGCCGAGCCGCGAACGCCTCCATCTCGGGTACCGGAATCATCTCGCGTCCCGTACCGCGCAGCACCACCACATGCGTGTTGTCGATCATGACTCGCTCCGGGGCGCCGTTCATATAACGCACCGCATCGGTGAGAAACACCTTG
>CAWFEK010000012.1:0-281584 GCA_963814795.1 Bryobacterales bacterium
CAGCACCTCGATCGTTTCTACGAGACCGTTGCGAAGAAGGGCAAGATCGATGTGATTTTTGCGGGCGCGGCCTTCGTCGAAAAGGTGATGACCGTCGCTGTGACGCCTGAGCATTTCGACGAGACCTTCAACACCAACGCCCGCGGCACTTATTTTACCGTTCAAAAGGCGCTGCCCTACTTGAATGATGGGGCTTCCATCATCCTCGTGGCATCCGCCGGGAAGAACATGGGCTTACCTGGTCGCAGCACGTACAGCGCCACCAAGGCGGCGCTGAGGTCATTGGCCCGCACGTGGACCAGCGAATTCAAGGATCGGAAGATCAGGACGAACGTGCTGAGCCCAGGTACGGTCGACACGCCGATGTTCGACGGGCAGTTCCCCTCCAAAGAGGGCGCCGCCGAAGCCAGAAAGCAGATCACGGCGACGATCCCATTGGGCAGACAAGGACGTCCTGAAGAGATCGCGGCGGCAGCTCTGTTCCTCGCCTCGGACCAAAGCAGCTACGTCGCCGGTATCGACCTTCCGGTCGACGGCGGCCTGACGGCTGTCTAGACAGAAGGACTTAGGCGCTCGCAATGCAGCTCACGACCTTTCCGCACCAGAAAACGCAACCAAACAGACGAACCAGTCATGACCATGGAATTCAACCTTAACGGTATCCATCACATGAACACCAGCGACCGACGAAGGAACTGGCACTCCTAATGAGCGCCGGTTAAGTGCGGGCAGCGGCCCAGCGGTGAGGCAGCAATTCGTCGAGCTGCTGAATCGAGCACTCGCCGATGCGCGAGAGCACGTCCTGGAACCAGGCGAAGGGATCTACTTTGGCCAGTTCGCACGACGCCACGAAGCTGCGCAGCACCGCCATCGTTTTGCCGCCGCGATCGCTTCCTACAAACGTCCAGTTGTTGCGTCCCACCGCAATGCCGCGCAGGCTCCGCTCGGTGTGGTTGTTGTCGATCGACAGATCGCCATCTTCCAGGTAGCGCGTCAACGCGGTCCAGTTCTTCGTATCCATCACATGAACACCAGCGACCGACGAAGGAACTGGCACTCCTAATGAGCGCCGGTTAAGTGCGGGCAGCGGCCCAGCGGTGAGGCAGCAATTCGTCGAGCTGCTGAATCGAGCACTCGCCGATGCGCGAGAGCACGTCCTGGAACCAGGCGAAGGGATCTACTTTGGCCAGTTCGCACGACGCCACGAAGCTGCGCAGCACCGCCATCGTTTTGCCGCCGCGATCGCTTCCTACAAACGTCCAGTTGTTGCGTCCCACCGCAATGCCGCGCAGGCTCCGCTCGGTGTGGTTGTTGTCGATCGACAGATCGCCATCTTCCAGGTAGCGCGTCAGCGCCATCCAGTTCTTCAACGCGTAAGCCACCGCTTGGCCAGCCTCGCTTTTGGGCAACACTTCTTCGCGAATCTTCTCCAGATACTGGTGCAGTTTCTCTAACACCGGCTGGGACGCATGCTCGCGCAACAAGCGCAAGTCCTCGCCCACGATACCCGACCGCCGCGCGCGTTTCTCCACCTTATATAGATGCGCGATGTAGGCCAGCACCGCGCCCATGCGCGCCGAATCGGTATCCAGCGCCTTGTGGAAGTGACGCCTGGTGTGCGCCCAACACGCCACCTCCACCAACCCGCGTTCGGGATTGGTGAAAAAGCTGTCGTAAGCCACATAGGCATCGGCCTGCAGATATCCGCGATACGTTTCCAAAAACTTTTCCGGCCCCGCGCGTTCTCGTGTCGGGGTGTAGTCGAATACCGCCGCCGGATGTTCCCGATCCCCGATGTACGGCCAGAATCGCCCTCTGCGCGTCGCCCGCGTCAATTTGCGGTCCAGCACTTTCACCGGTGTATCGTCAGTCCCCACCACCTTCGAGCTCAGCACGAACTGCTTCAGCCGAACATACAGAGGATCCAGTAACTGGGCCGATTGCCGCATCCAGCCGCCCATGGTCTGGTCCGGAATCTCCACGCCGAAGCGGCTGAAGATCTTGGCCTGGCGGTGCACGGGCAGGTGGTCGGCTATTTTGCTGACGATCACCTGCGCCAGTAGCGATGCGCCTGCCACGCTCTTCTCGATGGGCTGCGGCGGCTTGCCCGCCGTCTTCACTGTGCATGCGCACGCGTACTTCTTGCAGACATCCTCGATCACCAGCAACTGCGCCGGAATGTATTCGTAGCGCTCGCTGCTTTCTTCGCCGATGGGTCGCAGGTCTTGGCTGCAGCAAGCGCAGTGCTTTTCCTCTTCCGCCAGATCGTGCTCGATCCGTTCGCGCTTCAAGTGTGACGGCAGAGTGCGGCGCCCTCGCCGGCGAGTTTCGTCTTGGTCCTCACTGCTGTCGGAAGTCGAGCCCGGCGGAACATCGTCGTCCTTTTGCGTCCCGGTGTCCGCTTCAAACTCAGCAGTGTTGAGTTCCTGCACGAACAATCGCAACTGATCGACGCTTAACTGTTCGCTGTGAGTGCCGCTTTTGGCTTCCAGCAACTGGCGCAACAGCCGCTGTGTCTTATCCAGTTGCGTGGTCAGATCCACCAGCATCTGCTGCAAGATCTCCGGATCTTTCGGCAAGCTGTTGCGATCCACCGGCACTATCGGAATTATAAAGCGTACGTTGCTTCAAGCCAAGCACAAAATGCATCCCATGCCAATCTTTATGCGGCTTCCACGCTTCCGCGCCGATACCGCTTCCGGCGCTTGGCAGTGCTCAGATCGATGCCGCTTAGCAGCGCGCCTAACTCCTGCGCGGTGATCTCGCGCCGCGCTTCGTCCTCTGCACCGAACGGTATCGCGTAGGTGCCTTCCTCCAGACGCTTGGCCCACACCGCGAACCCGTCGCGATCCCAATACAGGATCTTCACTCTATCACGCCGGCGGTTGGCAAAACAGAAAAGATGCCCGGCAAACGCATCCAGTTTCATCGCGCCGGTGACCAGCGCATGCAGTCCGTCGAAGCTTCGCCGCATGTCGCATGGCGAGGTGCACAAGTACACCCGAACGCTCGCCGGCAAGTGGATCACGCTGGTTCCCGCAGCACCGCCAGCACCAACTTGAGCGTCGCCGCATCGGCCGGAATCCGAAACCGGTCACCGCTGGCCAGCAATAACTCCAGGGACGGTGGCGTTTTCACTGTCGGCTTTGTCTCCACCAACGCGAAGCGGACAGGTGTGTTCTGTTTCCGCAGCCTAACACGCCACCCGTAGAATGCGGACTCCTTCAACTCGCGCTCACGGCAGTATGCGCGGATCGACTGGCCGCCCGTTTCCTGTTCCGCGATTCGCTGGCGCCATAGTTCGCGCCGTTGCTCTTGTTTGGTGCTCACGCTTTTCACTATGCATCGCATTCAGTGGGCTGGGATAGTGGGGTTTATGTGATGCGTACCCTTAACGAACGGAAACCTCGCCCATGGAGTTCGCAAAATTCGGACATAGGGGCCTGACGGTCTCGCGCATGTGCTGCGGCACGGCGACTTTCGGAAAGCAAACCGACGAGGCGGAATCACATCACATACTCGACGCGGCCACCGATGCGGGGATCAACTTCATCGATACCGCCGATTTCTATCCCATGGGCGCAGCGCAAGCGCAGCTCAGCAGCACGGAAGAGATCACCGGACGCTGGCTCAAAGGCAAGCGCCACCGCTTTATCGTCACCTCAAAAGCAGGGGCCCCGATGAGCCCGCTGCCCTGGGACCAGGGCGGCTCGCGCAAGCATCTGCTCGACGCGATCGACGCGTCGCTGCGCCGTCTCGGCACCGATTACGTCGATCTGTATCAGCTCCATTGGGACGACGCCGCAACCCCGCTCGATGAAACCCTCGAAGCGTTCGATGCCATCGTCCGCTCGGGTAAAGCCCGTTATGTCGGCATCTCGACCATTCTGGCCTACCGCCTCGCGCGGTCTCTTGGCCGCTCGGACGTGCTGCGCGTCGCGCGTTACGTCTCCGTTCAGCCGCGCTACAACCTTTTGTTCCGTTGAGATCGAGCGCGAGCTGCTCCCGCTCGCCCACGAAGAAGGCCTCGCGGTCATTCCCTTCAATTCCCTCGCCGGTGGGCTCCTGACCGGCAAATACAGCCACGACAAAGCGCCCGACAAGGGCCGGTTTTCGCAGGAAATCGGCAAGTTCGGAGAAATCTATCAGGAGCGCTACTGGCATCGGCGCCAGTTCGAGACCGTCGAACAACTGCGCGCCATCGCAAGCGAGCGCGGCAAGCCGCTCGCAACACTCGCGATCGCAGGGGTGTTGGCGAACCCCGTCGTTACTTCCGTGATTCTAGGCGCCAGCCGCCTCGATCAATTGGCGACACGCTTGCGGCCGCCGATCTAACGCTCGACGGCGAGCTCAAGAAGCAGTTGGACGAGCTGACGGCGGACTACCGCCGCGGGGACGCGGCGCGATGAGCACTGAACATTTGAACAAACAACAGGAGGCTTCATGACGGACGAAATCAATCGCTGGAAGGTCGGCAACGTCAAGATCACGCGCGTGGTCGAGATGGAAGGAGGCTTCCCCCCGGGCGCGATGTTCAACGGCTTAACCGAGGATCGCGTCAAGGCGATCGACTGGATTCACCCTCACTATGCGCTTCCAGACGGCACGGTGCGGTATTCGGTGCACGCTTACATCGTCGAAAGCCAAGGCCATCGCATCATCGTCGATACCTGCATCGGCAACGACAAGCCGCGCAACAATGAAGGCTGGAACAAGCTGCAGATCCCGTTCCTCGATCGTTTGATGAAGGCCGGCTATACGCCGGAGTCAATCGATACGGTGCTCTGCACGCATCTACATCTCGATCACGTCGGCTGGAATACCCGCTGGGACGGCAAGAGTTGGGTGCCGACGTTCCCCAATGCGCGCTATCTCTTCGGCCGGGCCGAGTGGGAGCACTGGACCCGCGAGAATCACGGATCAGGGGATATGCCGGATTTCGTGGTCCAACTCTCGGAGCAGGGAAACGTCATGAACGATTCCGTGCTGCCGATCGTCAAGGCGGGCCTGCAGGAGCTCGTCGAAAGTAGCCACCGCGTGACAGATGAAGTCTCCCTGTTCCCCACGCCCGGGCATACGCCCGGTCACGTCAGCGTCGCCATAAACTCCGACGGGCGAAAAGCCACCATCACCGGCGACCTGATGCACAATCCCATCCAGATCGCAGACCCGGAGATTTGCTCTAACTTCGACTTCGACCAGTCGATCGCGCTGGCAACGCGGCGCACCTTCATCGCCGACCACGTGGATCGTGATGTACTGGTGCTCGGAACGCACTTCACAACTCCTGCGGTCGGTCACATTGTCCGCGAGAAGGATGGCATGCGCTTCGTGGCAGCCGAAGAACAATCAGACGACCGGAAGTCCGTGGCCAGTCTCGGGAAAAGCGAGGCGCCTGATATCGACGTAGCCCCGTCGACAGTTTCGGAGGTAGGGAGTGATCCCAATGAACGTTCTTGTTTTGGTGGTTGACGGCGTGACAAAGCTTCCTCCGGAAGCAAAGGGTGCCGTCGTTGTTGGCGGTTCGAATGCCGCGGTTTACGCGGCGTACTTCTCGGCCAAAGCCGGCGTTCGCGCCGCCATTCATCATGACTGCGGCATCGGTCGAAATGAAGCGGGGGTCAGAGGTCTGCTTTGGGCGGAACAACACGGCATGGCGATGGCGGCCGTTGCGACTGACAGCGCCCGCGTCGGCGACGGTGCGGACATGCTCAAACGCGGGATCATCAGTCGTGTCAACGGCCTTGCGGCAAAGTGTGGCGTAGAGAGCGGTCAGACCGTCGTAAAGGCAACTGAGTTTTTGAAATCCGCGCCGTGGCCCCACTCAGACGTGGAGGAGCCTGTCGTCGGACGCACCTTCATTCACGGCGTCCTCTGCATAGACTCCATCTCACAAGGTACTTCAGAAGATGCAGGCTTGGTCGTGGCGAGCGGCAGTCATGGCGGCGTAAGCGCCGCTCCAATGACGCGTTCATTCAGGCCACGCCTGGCTTTCTTCAATGATGCCGGCTTCGGCGTTGATCGCGCGGGAGCTGCCGCCCTTCCTATTCTCGATTCTGACGGTATCGCCGCCGCTACCGTCGCCGCGGATTCGGCGCGTATCGGTGACGGTCAGTCAACGCTGACACAGGGCATTATCTCGGAAGTGAATGAAACGGCATACCGACTCGGTGCCAGGGTCGGGCAGACGGCCCTTGATGTGGCGCGCACCGTAGCGGAGAGAGCCTGAATAGTCCACGCAGAACAAGCGCTGCCGGAGAACAATCACACGACCACAATTAAGCGGATTATCCCTGTCTTCTTTGAGACCGAAACGGCGAAAGTCTGACCCCTGGGGGCTTTGGTGTACGCTTCTTCTTCGTCGTGGCGGCTGGACTAAACGCCGCAAGCGCCTTTCGCCAGGAGCGAACGAGTCGTTTTTTTTCTGCGACTTCTTCTTTCATCTGGGCCATCTCGGTTTTCGGTGATCGCGATGCGTTTTTCCAGCGCTTGTGCCGCTGCTTCGATTTCAGGAAAGGTCTGTTGGGTGGTTGTCATGATTATTCCGTTTATTCCGCTAAGAAGGGAATCGGAAACGGACAACAGAGAATCGGTGAGTTAGAGTGCCTTGTATCAACGCCTTGAACGCATAAGTTCTTTGTTTACGTTCTACTCGTAGATTCCCAAGCTGGACGTCCACTGGCTGAGATGAGAAGCTTTTCATTGATCGTTCCTACCGATCTACGTTGTTCCGCAGTTGTGGCTGCGGGGGGTGGCTTGCCGACGGCTAGGGCATCAAAAGGGGCATCAAAAACCGCTGCACAGGCCTTTGTTGACCCTCGTATACGCTCGATAGCCCATGTGGCGTCAACAACATAGCCCAGGTGCTCTTGCCTCCGGAGCAAAAGGTCGTAAGTTCGAATCTTACCGGGCGTACCAATTTTTCAATCACTTAAACGAACAACGCCTTTTCATCGCCTACCCAAAACCTACCCAAATCGTTTTCTGTAATAGTGCAGAGGCCAAGCCTCGCGCGTGGTATCGCAAAAGCCCTTGAAAATGTTCTGGAACCTTTTCGGGAGTTCGCGTAATGAAAAAGGTTGGTTCGGCTGGGCGGTGGCGAGGAGTGCGGACTTCCTACCATTTAGTCAAGTGTTTTTTGACGCGTGCAGGGGAGCGGGAGCGTGGGTGTGCCGCCGGGTGAGCGACAACCGGGCAGTGAACTAAATCGCAGCGGAATGGCCGGTTATGTGTATTAAATGCGCAGGCCAGGAGGAGCTGTCCGTCGCCAAAAGTTCTCTCAGTCAATAGAATCAGTGTCGTTACTAGAGCTCGCCGGCAAACATGTCTTCGTGCGATACGGGTGCAGGATCCAAGCACGGCAATCGGCGGTTGCCGAGGTGATTGGAATGCTGCGAGTAGGAGGGCTCCATCATCACTACCAATGGAGCGAGGCCGCGTGAATGAGCAGGTAAGAATCAAATCGTTCAGCGACCTGTTGTATATAAGCGTGCTTCCGATCGAGTGAATCTCTGCTGCGGCGAGAAGGCGGAGCTACTTCGGCAAATCGAGTGTTGACGGCCAGTCCCGTCTCTAACGGATCGAAGGACAATTCGCCGCAGGTTTAATCCGGTGCCTCCGACCGAGTCCAGCAGAGCCGCATCGCATGTTCTTCGGCCAGTTCTGCGACGTATGAGTTTTGGCGACAGACAGCGTGGATATACCCGTCTCGGTCTCGTACGAAGCTGGAGCATCGGGCGGTGTTAACACGCAATTAGTAGGCTGCTCGTCGAAACCGGCCGAATTGAGATCATGGGAGCTGGGCGTAAGAAACACGTCCTGCCTCTACTGCCATCGTCACCGTCGTCCTGAAGCGAACCGGCTCGTCGTCCACGCGCAAGGGACGATAGACTAGGTCTGCGGCCATGCTCTGAGCCATGCCCGCTACGGTTGACGAAGGCGCGCTAGTCACGAGGGTGCTCCAGACGTGACCGTCCGTACCCACAACGATTTCGCAGGCCACGCGAACGCCGGCAGTAGTGTATGGGAGAACCGTAGCGGCCCTTTGCGCTGCCTCGGGTGGGGGTAGATCGACGATCCGGCTTCTGGACACTAGACGCTCCAAGGGTTTGCCTCTTTTCTGCGCCTGTTCCTGGTAGAAATCTAAGAGCGCGCTGATTCGCGTCGGCGCGGGATAGTCCAGTTCCTGGGCCCTTTCGAGCAGGTGTTCGGCGAGCGGGTCGTAGTCGGCGCCGCTAAGCCCTCTATATCGGAGAAAGTTCGTTGAGTAATGTAGGGCACGACCGGTGGTGGTTGCCAGGAGGGAGTCCCCATTGGCTTCGACCCAAGCGCGCTGCGCGAATGCGGAGTGTGCGTGGGCGGGATCCACAGCCCCGACCGTCAGTTCAGGACCAGCAGCAGCGACGGTCCCGATGATTGCGTTGGAATATATGTGGCCCAGGGCGTCTGCTAGTTCGAAGTTGTCGGGTTCCTGCTTACGGCCAGCGCTCAGCCAACTCGCCGCCAACTCAGCATCCGCGAGCGCGAAGGATTGCCCCGCATTTAACAAGATCCGCCAGCTATCGGGGAAACGTGCGATCTGCTCCAGCCAGAGGGATCGAATCTCGGCAATCAGCGCCGTGTCGTAGGCATCTACGCGCAGGCCGTATTCAGCGTGGCCCGTCAGTAGGATATCCGGGTGGTTCTCAATAACCCAGCGGATCAGACGGGTCCGACGCGGCATGAGATCGCGGAAGGGTAGCCGATACGCGTAAAAATCGAGGAGACATGCGGCGACCGTCACGTCTTGCGGATTGGCGCTCAGATACGTCTCCCAAACCGGCTCGAACGCATCCTTTCCAATACACTCGCCGGAGGGAACGGTGGCTGCGTGGACAACCGGCGAAAGAGCGGACCACAGAAGCAGCACCGCAATCTTTCCGAGAGGTTTGGAGCCGATGGAGATCATTGGGCAGCCCTGCCACAAGATATGACGGTGCCCGGCCAACGAGCGTGGAGGCCTCTGTCCTCGTTTGCCCCCAGGGGTCATGGCCGCGGGGCTATCAACGTAAAGGCCGGAGAGGGCGGCCGGACCGGACCGTATGAATATGTCCGGCACCCGACATACGCTGGCGCAATGATTCAGAGAGTAGCCGAGGCTCTTGTGTTTGGGAGCGTAGTGGCGTGGGTGTTAGCTGCGTTCTGGTGGGCTCTGCTACTTCGGCAGATTCGGATCGAAGAAGTGCACTTGCGCGATATTTTCGGCGACGAGTATGAAGCCTATTCTCGCCAGACGGCGAAGCTTGTTCCAGGCGTGTTTTGAGGGATGTGTTGCAAGTTTGAAAACATGCGCGAAAATCAAGCTGAAAACGTTGCTTTGGCGAGCGGATCCCAACCGACGGTCGTTTGCAAATAACACAAACGATCGTAAGCGCGTTGCCACGTGATCCTCGCCCGCGTCCGCAGTCCAAAATCCCGGTGGCACACAGAATAAGCTGACCTGTGACATTGATACGAGCGTTACTGGACGTGCCGTGCCATACGGTTTGAGTTTTCGGATACTACGGGATTATGCGCAGAAGCTCGCTGTTCTAGCGAATTTACGGAACCGAGATTTGCTGCAAAGTTGCATCACATTCGTTTTCCTCCCCGAGAATCTGCCGCGCCAGGTTCAAGCGCAGCTAACCGTGCAGCGCCATGGCAGCACCTGTCTCCCATTCTTGAAGCATCCTTTTTCCAAGTTCCTCAAATTCTGGATGTTGCTCGATGTAGGAGTGGACTTCTTTTGCGGTGTCCTGAATTGCTTCGTAGCTGCGCCCTAAAATCGATCGGACTTTTGCTGGAGCGGCGCCCGTGCGCGTTTCGCCGAATTTTCGCAAGTCTTTTGCGCTTGGCCAATTGGTCGTGCCGTTCAGGGTAAGCGCCAAGCTGTCCTTGGGCAGGTAAACGGACGTTGTCACGAGATCGTAGACTGGCGCAAGCCGTGCTTCGCCCTGCACATCGTCATAGACAATTCCGAAATTCTTGAGATGCGCGTCACCATTGCGAAGCGCGCAGTTGAGCGCGATCAAGGTAAAGAGCTTCTCCATGTCCTCGGCGACATGGGTCGAGTTCGCGAACTGGCCGAAGCGCTTCATGACCGATGTCTCGTAGCTGCCGCGGTATTTTTCGTCGGTCCTGCGGGCATTAAGCACGCAGAAATCTTCAAATCCGCGATAAGTGCCATCCATACGCAGATCGAAGCGATCGATAACCAGGGCCATGCCGTCTTCGGCGAGGCGATAAGGAGGAACGTCGAGTCCACATTTGCGCGCGACAGTGAGGCAGAAATATTCGTTCGCAGCGAGTTGCGGATACTCGTCCGGCTCCCAAAACTTCACGATATGGGTCGCGCCCTTGTAGCTGTGCGAGAGCCGGTGTTCCGTCTGCTCCATTTCAGCGAACGCTTTTTCGTCGCGAACAAGGATCTTCGGCTGCACGCCACTGATCCCGGAGAAGGACGCGAACTTCTCCAGCAAGTAACGGAACAAATCGCCACCGCGCCTACGTTCGAGAATCTCATCGACGGACTGGAAGGGCACGTCCTCGTGCAGTTGCTCCCGATCGCCGGTATAGCGGATGCGACCGACCTGTGAACGGCCGATGACGGAGAGCAGATCGAATTCGTCGAAGGTACCTGTTGCTTTCGCGAACGCAAGGCGGAGCCGCTCTCGTAAAGCCCCTTCAGGGAGATTCATCTCGAAAATTGGAAGCAGGCCAAAGGGGACTGTCCACGATTCAAGCCGCACGGGCATTGTCACCGAGACCGCTCGCGCGGCGGGCGTGCCCGGCAGGTAGGCGAACGTGCTCCCGCGCTCGCCGTGACGGTCGATCAGTCCCGCCTCAGCGGCGTCGGTCCAGACTTTGATCATCGCGATCCTCTTGCATGAGTTCGTCCAGAGTGGGCCGGTGCGAGCTCGCGGCCTGCAGTTGCAGCTCAAGGCCGAGCGCGGCCAGCAGCTTGGTGAGTTTTGTGAAACCCAGCTCTCCGGCACGTCCATTTTCGAGGGCATCGATCGTAGCCCGGCTGATCCCCGCCTCATGCGCGAGCACGGTCTGGCTGAGCTTGAGCCTCTTACGTTGCTCTGCTATCCGGGCGCCTATGGAGATCAGGTCAAGCATGCATGCCTAGTATATTAGGCATAATGCGTTCTGTCAATCGTTTTGCCTAATATGCTAGGCAATATAACTTCGATGCCATGTTCTAGCCAGAAGCGCAGTGTTTTTCGGATGAGCGCCCATAGGTCAGTGGGTGTTGAAATCAGACGCCGGGCGCGATCTGGTTCGGGCCGTCCAATCGGTCGAAAGAGGCCAACCGTTTCTTTCGCCGGCCGTCACGAAACTGATCGTCGGTCATTTGGCGAGGACCAGCGCGGCAGGACCCTCTCCGCGCGATATCAGTCGACGAGAACTTGAGGTTCTGAAGTTGCCGGCCCTCGGGCGGAGCAACAAAGAAGTAGCCACTGCGCTGGACCTCAGCGTGAAGACAGTGGACGCGCACCGCTCCAATATTATGCGGAAGCTCAATTTCCGTACGTACAGCGATTTTGATTCAGTTTGCCATCCGGCACCAAATCATAGAGATCTAGTCTGGCAATCGCTGAAAAAGGTCCGGCGGTATCGGTTCCGGGGGTCGAGAGCCTTCACTAGCTCGGGAAAATTCTTCGCGAGACGCGCTAATTCTTCGCTCGAATTGCGCGTATAGAGGACAACCTACGCTCAGTCTATCTGGGGCGGCGTTCCGGGCGTCCATCCAGGCGCCACACTGCTCGTGGCCGATTTCAACACGGTCTATGCGTCCGAAGGCGGCGTCGGTGTGGGATCGCCCAGCGGTTTTACTATGATCTTCACTGATACTCCACATGTGCTGACCTACCTACCCGCCCTCGATTAATGGTTACGGGCCGCTCGACAGCAGTGTGCTGAATCCGATTTCGACGTCGTCCGGGGCCTTCGGCGGCGATGTGCTCGGGCTTGAATTTAACGTCGATTTTTTCGGATGCAGGCTTTCTTCCCGCAGCCTCCGGCATTCCCTTCCGGGATCTCGTGCTTGAGGGGTTTAGCACCTTGCCGCAACTGGACGGTCTGACCCTGCGTCAGTTTCTCGGCGGCATGAACACACTGCTAAGCGGCGGGACCAGTATCGTCAGCATCGGTGACATTGGTGGTCCGCCTGATTTTGATCCGATTCTTAACTCGTTGAATGCTTCCTTCGGTGATGGCACGCTCAGCCAGTTCGCCCAGGACCATCTCGTTGCCCCTTACTGTGGTTACTCCGACGCCAGAGCCGTCGAGCCTGGCAATACCCATAGCCGGTCTGCTCCGCCTCGCCGCGACAACGCCCCGTAAACCGCACCAAAGTTAACCGGCTCTCACCCGTAGAGTGAAGGATCTCTGCACATTCCTGGAACCGTTCGAGCCCGCAGAGTGGGCCTCATCTCGGTGGCTGAGGCGTGGGCCTGCCACTTGGTAGCCGCCATGATTTCGGACATCGCGATGACATCGGCCTTCTTATTACTGTGTTTCGCTCACTGCGTTCCGCAGTGGGCTTGCTGGCAGGCTTATTCACCCTGGCTGCTTTCTTTGCGGGTTGTTGGCGCGACTTCAGGGCTAACTCAGGCGCCGAACAAGGATCGCTCTCGTCGGAAAAACATCAACAGTTTTTCGCGATTAAGCCTTAGCGGTCATCTCATTGCACACTCGCGGTTTGGTAGGTCCAGGTACGTCCGGCGATTGGGTCGAAGACGTCTGAAGCGACCGTGCAGGCCGGGGGCGCCACCGCCGCGGCGCCGATCACCGGCTGCAATGCCACGATCGGCTGCACCACCATCCGCTGTCCGAACTTCAGGTTCAACGCGGAACTGATCAAATCGAGCGCTTGGCTCTGGCCGGGGGTGAGGTTGACTTGCATGCTGGGACCAATCGCGACACCTTCGCTATTGGCAAAGCTCAGCGTGGCAACGCAGGGATCGGGCGGAAACGCTGTCGCGACCAGCCGCATAATCTGCCCCGCCGCCAATCCCTGTGGCCCGAGTGCCGCGGGCGGAGGAAAAAGTCCGTTCGCGGTCGTCAGCACTCCTCCGAATCCAGTCAGGGCGTCGTAAACCTCGCCCGTAAATTGAACCGCGGGCAGCAACGTGCCTGCCGGAGCGCTGACGACCGGAATGACCGTAGTATGTTGGCCGAGTGTGTGAATAAACGTGTTGCTATTCAGTTCTACCGACGACGCCTGCCCAGGTATCAACTGCACGGGCGTGGCCTCGCCGAGGATGTTGCCGTTCAGATCGACGAATCCTACTATTGCTTCAACCGGACCACCCGCAGGCGGAGTCACCGGGCCGGCGACTGTCAGTGACGCGCGGAGGATCGATCCTACCCACGCTGGAAGCGGCGGGAACGATAAAGCTTTGGTGATGGTTAACGTCGCCGCGGGACCGGGAATCGGAGCAAATTGGAGCGAGGTGGTGCCTAGCACCAGCGTGTCGCTGGGGGTGAATACGCCGGTGCTGAAGGGAGGCGTGACCGAGGAATAATCCAAGCCATAAATGATTTGGTTCACTCCGTCCGCCCAGTATATATACATCACCGGAACGCCGCCCGATGAGCAAAAGCTCCAAAGATCGGCCGTGGTGAAAGGTGTGTAGCCTGCCTGGGGCGTGCCGGATACGGTGAAATTCGGCTGCATGCTGAGGTCGATTCCAGCCGGGCACGACGACGTCGCGTTAAGCAACGTGTGACTCTGCCAACTCACCGACCAGGCGCCGAAACCCGGTGCACCCGGCGGATTGTAGGCCGCCACTTGCAACAGATAATTGTAGGTGGCCGCGCCGCCCGGCAGCGCCCAGCCGCAACAAATGAACATGAGACTTGCAATTCTTCGCTTCATTTCAGACCTTCCGGCTCCTTCGCCAAAATGGCATCAGTATCAATCCGGCCGCTGGAACGCACCAACTCGCCGGCTCCGGCACAGTCGTCGATCCGCCCTTATACGAATATTCCAGCGTGAGCGCCGACACGGTTCCCAGGGGATCAACGTTCAAGCAGCTATCAGGGGCGCAACTGACCAAAAAACTGAGCGCGCCGAAGTTGGAAATGTTTCCAATACTGATGGGCGACCCTGGCGAGCCGCCTTCTATGGTGCTGAAATCGATCGCACCGGTAATCTCGGCTTCCGTGCCGGCGATCGGTTCCACCTCATCCCAGGTAATGAAGCCGGCCAGGAAAACCTGGTCGCCTTCGCCCTGAATGGCGCCTGTCAGTTCGAAATAGGAACTGAGTCCGGTGGGCGTAGTGACAGGACCGCCGCCTGCGGGAAAGGTGTACCTGTTATCCGAAGTGAATGCTACTGTGCCGATACTCCATCCCCACTCCCAGCCACCCGGAGGAGCGGTGCTGTTGCCTGAGAGGACGGTTGAGACTACAAATGCGCCAGTGCCCCCGGGCGAGCTAGGAGGAATGAATAAAAAATCGCCAAAGCTAGAGGCCGGAAGCGCGGTTGTGTCGGCCTTCGCAGCGGGCGCGCCCAGGCACGCCAAAGCGATTCCAAGAAATGAAAACGTAGATAGGTAACGCACAGAAAATCTCCTTTTGAACCGGTCATCGAGCGAAATCTAGTTGGGCGTCAAATAGCCTCGCGCGAAGAAGGCCAGGCCGACATTTCCAAGTGGAATCAGCGTAGCCCCTGACGCGTACACGAGTCCACTCTGGAAGTGGAGCTGGTGAGTAACGCCATCGTTGGCGAAGGCGAAGCCATCTTGGGTGCTGGGAGACGGGCTTGGACTCGGCTGTATCGAGAAATTGCTGACCCCCCTTGCCAGCGAAGGGAACGATGTCCACATCAGTGATCACCAGGTTCTGACCCGCTGGGACCACGTAACCCGAGCCAGGGGCTGCTCCCGATGGGCCGATCTCAATACAAGGCTCAGGGTTGAGAGGGACTATGCACCATACGGTCACCATTTGTGCGACCGATCGGAAAACATCCTGACTGGATACCGGATTTGCGAGGTTGTTTGTTACTTGAACCAGTGCGGCCACCGCGGCATGCACCGGCTTCGGCGCAACCAGCGCGGTCAGCGAAGCAACCAGCGCCACAGCGCCGAAGCCCATCAATATGCGCTTTAGCGGTTTCATTTTGATCCTCCCTGAAGTGTGAACCGCCGCTTCAAACCGGCGTCTATGAATAAAAAACCACAAACAAATAAAGGCACTCCCGCCGGTTCGGGTACCTCAGCAGCGGGCAGGCCATCGATATCCAGCGCATAGGCGCCCGACGTGTTGGGGCAGGCGACGCCATTGATGTCGAGGTTGCAGAACATCCCGCCCGTGAAATCCGTGAAGCCTTCCCCCAGCGTTCCGTTATCGAAAACGGCGTCGGCGATGTAGTCGCCATCGCTGAGCACCACCGTGTACGTTCCGGCGGCCAGCGTGGGCACCGGCATGGTGATGTCCCCACATTGAGCGCTGCCTCCGATAATGGGAGCGCCAGCCGGTGGGCAACCCTCAAAGCTGGCGTAGTTTCCGAGATCGATCGAAGTGCCGAACGGATTGCTGGATGCATCGTTGACGATGGTCGCGTCCGGGCCAGTACCGGAAAAGATGGCAACGAAGGGGTCCGTGCCGCCGGGCAAGATGGTAGCTCCCTCAGCGTTCACTCCTCCCCCGAAACCCCACGTTTGCAAAGTGATCGCACCCGAAGAAGCCAGAGTAAATACGGTTTCAAAGACATCCGTAGAGCCGGTCAGCGTGCCGGTGTACGACACGCTGTCCGCGAAAGCTGCTGGAGCCAGGGCAATCAGCAATGATGCGCCGAACTTGAGGAAGGAAGCTTTGGAGATTTGCATACGTTTATCCTGCGCTCCGCCGCCGGCCCACGGATAATGGAGCGTGAGCCAGCGTGTCCGCCTTAGCGCGGCAGCGCGACCCCCGCGCAGACTCACGCCACCGCCCCCGCAAACGGAAGAATGCATCTTGCCCACGAGGTCACCGGCGGCCCTCCCTGAGTGGTTTGCGTTCGGCTTCGCTCCATCGTGATAAAATCCTTCTCATGCCTGATTCGGGTTCCGGCCGATCCTCCCGAATCCGACCCATCCTGCACGAAACGAGTCCTGAAAGTCCTTAAGAAGCGATTAATAAGTTCTGAATGGTTACTTGAGGTAGCTATGGACCATCCTGTCAAGCACTTACTGGAGTTCGGCCCATTCCGGATCGATCCGGAACAACGCCTCTTGTCACGGGACGATCAATCCATTCCGCTCTCCCCGAAGGCGTTCGATCTGCTCCTGGTGCTGGTCCAAAGCGGCGGACGGTTGGTGTTCAAGAACGACCTCATGAAGCTGTTGTGGCCGGACACGTTCGTCGAGGAATCCAACCTCGCCCAGCACGTTTTTCAGATCAGGAAGGCTTTGGGCGACCGGGCATACATCGTTACTGTGCCGGGCCGGGGGTACCGCTTCGCCGAGAACGTGAGGGCCGTCCCACAAGTGGCGGAGGAATCAGAGCAGTTCAGCTTTCATAATCCAACCCCAGCAACGATTCAGACCGCGAAGGCCGCAGGCTGGCGCCGGGCCATGGCTATTGTCCTTCCTGTCTTGGCGGTTGGGACATATTACTATCTGCACCGTGCTCCCAGGCTACCTACCCCGCAATTAACTACAAAAGATACCGTGCTGCTGGCCGACTTCACCAACAGCACCGGCGATTCGGTCTTCGATAGTGCGCTCCGGCAAGGGCTTTCGGCCCAACTGCAACAATCTCCTTTCCTCAATCTCTTGCCGGATGAACGCGTTGCTCAAACACTATCCCTGATGACACGTCCCAGAGACGCGAAACTGACGCCCGAAGTGGCTCGTGAGGTATGCCAGCGAACGGCGAGTTCAGCAGTCCTCAATGGATCGATTGCGCGGATTGGAACGAACTACCAGCTCGTCTTGACGGCCACGGATTGTGCAACCGGCGATTTATTGTCCGGCACTTCGGCCCGAGCCGTGGATAAGAACCACGTTTTGGACGCCCTGGGAAGGATCGCTTCTGAAACCCGACGCAAGCTGGGCGAATCCCTTGCCTCCGTCCAGAAATACGACGTAGCGCCCGAGAACGTGACCACGCCGTCGCTCGAAGCGCTGCGGGCGTACAGTCTGGGACGCCGGGCCGAGCTTTTGAACAGTAACGCCGAGGCAACCACGCTTTACCAAATGGCGGTCAACCTGGATCCCAACTTCGCTGAGGCATATGTGGGGCTGGGAGTCGAATACTTCAACCACGACGAGACATCGCAAGCCGCGAATAGCATCCGGAGGGCTTACGAGTTGCGCGAGCGAGTGAGCCAACGCGAAAAACTCGGCATCGAGGTTATGTACTTCGTCGTAGTCACTGGTAATTGCGATGCAGCGCGGAAATCCTTAGTACTGGCCACGCAGCTTTATCCGCGGGAGTGGGCCGGGTTCGGAAATCTGGGCACCATGGCTAACTGTTTGGGCGACTACGAACAAGGTCTGGCCGCCCAGCGGGAGGCGCTGAAGCTCAGTCCTGGTGTCTCGAAAAACTACTCGAACCTGGTTATCGATTATCTTTTTCTCAATCGGCTGCAGGAAGCCGAGCAGATCGGGCGCCAGGCGAAGGAGCGCAATCTGGATTCTGCGTTTCTCCACGCGAATCTTTATTTGGTTGAGTTTCTGCGGCACTCCGGCACCGCAATGCAGAAGGAGGTTGCCGAGGTGTTGGGAAAGCCGGGCGCGGAGGACCTTATCCTGTACTACGAATCGGACACTGCCGCAAGTGGCGGACGTTTTGGCCAAGCGAGAGAGCTGACCAGGCAGGCTGCCGAATCCGCCTCGCGAGCCGGGCATCGTGAGATGAGCGCGGCCTACCAGGCTGAAGCTGCGATGCGGGAGGCTCTGGCAGGCAATCTGGCTGCGGCGAAGCGTCAGGCTAAACATGCGCTGTCACTCTCAAATGAAAGAGACGTCGTCGCGATCGCGGCCATTGCCCTTGCATTGGCTGGGGATTCGGCAGCAGCCACTCGCCTGAGCGACGATCTGGGTAAGCGCTTCCCGGAAGATACGGCTGTGCAGTATAACTTTTTGCCGGCAATTCGGGCGGCTATCGCGCTCGAAAGTGGGAACGCGGCAGAAGCTATCTCGAGCCTCCGTGCGTCCACGCCTTACGAGCTTGGACAGACCGCGCAACTTGTGTCGCTGGTGCTTTATCCGATCTATCTTCGAGGTCACGCGTATCTCGCGGCCGGGGATGGCGAATCTGCTGCTTCCGAATTTCAGAAAGTTCTTGCCCATCCGGGGTTGACCCAAAACGAACTGATTGGCCCACTGGCGCTCTTAGGACTTGGCCGGGCTCACGTTCTCTCCCGAGAAATCGACACCGCCAGCATCAACTACCAAGACTTCCTATCGCTTTGGAAGACCGCCGACGCCGACCTCCCTGTTCTGAAGCAAGCCAGAGCCGAGTACGCCCAGCTCAAATAATGGCGCTTGAGACAAATTCCTTATGCCGCCCGCCAGCGTCTAGGAATCTGCTCTCAGCTGCCAACGCGCCGGAAACGTCCACGCCCCTTAACTGGCAGGGGGTGGGTGGCTTAAACAACGAAAAACGCGCTCGTGTCCGCAAACGACTGCGTGACATTTGGGACGAACACTTCAGACTGAAGCCCAGTCATTCAACCGCTGACGCCAATGGGCGAAGTTACTGCCAGAGTACTCCGGCTCAACGCCACCGGGCGTGTTATCGAGCGTCGACTATGGCCAGCCCTCAGCCAATATCGAAGAGAATGACGGCGCGGCCAATTAGAATCTGACCTCCGCTCCATTCCCCAATACCGGCCCAAAGGGCTGTCGTCGTCTGAAGTTACTAACAATGGTCTTATAAATGGTCCGGGGAGCTGGGGTAAAACGTTCCGGGTTGCTCGCGAGCCCTGACCTTTGGGGACATCTTTGGGGAAAAATAATTGATCGTTTGAGGACCATTGGGAACTGTACGCAACGATTATTCAAAAATAAGGCCGCATGCCTCGAACCAGTGACCTGCTTACGAAACCAACGCTAGCTTGTTTCGCGATTGGAATTCCATCGCCTAGTCCGCGATCGAGACAAGTCCCTGGCGTATCGCAATAGTCGCCGCTTCTGTGCGATCGGAAACTTCCAGTTTACTGATGATGCTGTTGACGTGGTTTCGCGCCGTTTTGTCGCTGATCCCGAAAGCGTGGCCGATCTCTTTGTTGGTAAGACCTTTGGCCACAAGTTGCAGAATTTGATGTTCCCTGGAGGTTAGATTTGACCGGGCCATTCGTTCAGTCAGGCGGGATGCGATGTCCGTCGGGAAATATCTCTTCCCCGCATACACCATTCCGATTGCATCGACGAGGTTATCTTGGGAGGTGTTCTTCATTACGTAGCCGTGCGCGCCCGCACCGACCGACTGATAAATATCCTCGTCCGTATCGAAGCTGGTCAGCACGATAATCCGCGGAGGATCCTTGGTCAGCTTAATAGCGCGGATCGTTTCCAATCCGCCCATGCCCGGCATCCGCAAATCGATGAGGATGACGTCAATGTGCCTGCCCGCAAGCATCGCTAAGGCTTCTTCGCCGCTGGACGCGCTGCCCACAACTTCGATTCCGGTTTGAGTGCCCAACATGCTAGCCAGGCCGGCACGGACAACCGGATGGTCGTCAACGATCAGAAGGTGGATTATGCAATCTGACATAAGTTTTAAGTTGGCAGCAGGCGTTTAGGCCACAATGCGCCGTAGATACGCGATCGCATGGGCGCTTTCACCTCGACCTCTGTGCCAGAACCGGGTTTACTGCTGATCCTCAGCGTTGCGGATATGCTTTCCGCTCGCTTCCGCATACCTCGTAAACCGAATCCTCCGGAATCGCCAGGGCTGACAAAACCCGCTCCGTTGTCTTCGATCAAAAGACAAATGGACGATCGTTGATGCTTCAGAAGTATGCGGATGGCGCTCGGATTACCATGCCGAATGGAATTTGCGATCGCTTCTTGACCGATACGAAAAAGAGTGTCCTTGATGCGGAGTGGGATGGCATGATTGCCCCCTTCACTGGAGACCTCAACTCGGACGTTCCCGTCCTTCAGCATGCGTTCGGCAAAGTCGCGAAGAGCAGGCAGAAGGCCGGTCGAGCCAAGCGACTCCGGACGAAGACTCGCAATGCTCCGCCGTGCTTCCTCGTGGCTCTGCCGGGCCAAGTCCATGGCCAGATCAACTTGGCGCTCGAGTCGCGGCGTGTGTGGTGGCGTGCTGTTCCGGATGGCCTGCAGCTGAAAGCAAATTCCGGCGAAGCTCTGCGCCAACGTGTCGTGAATCTCGTGGGCCACGCGCGCGCGCTCTTCCATCACCGCCCGTAGCCGCCAGTGTTTTGCCTGCAGAAGCAGGTAATGAACCAGAAAAAGAAGCCCGATCATGGCCAGACTTGCCTTGAGCAGCGTGCTCGGACTCCACCACGGAGGCCCGAGAATAACATCCAGGTCCTGCGCCGACCGAACGATCAGCACGAATGGAGTGATGGCCTGGGTGAACTGGGTGTCCACCACGCAAATCCCGCGAAGCCGCAGCAGACTGCCTTTTGCGACCCGTTCCAGCCGCTGCCGGTTCCGCCCGGGGTTCAGAATGGCGCGGAACGACTGCGCTCCGGCATTGAAGTCCAGGTTCAGGACACCGTCCTTGGCGCTGACGACATTCGTCAGATAACCTTCCAATTGCACGAACATTCCGCCGTAGTCGCCCTTGGCTGCTTGATCGGCCGTGATCACCAAGGGGGGCACTGGGCTGGCCTCCCGCAACAAGCGGATCTGCGCGTTTTGAATGGTCGGACAGAAGTTGTCCAGGCTTACCTCTCCAGTTGCTTCCACCTCATCGCCAATCTTAAGCGGTGACGGGCCGGAAGGATGAATCACTGCGCCGCCCGTAGCATCCTGCAGGTAGATCACCGGCGAGTTGAGAACAATCGAGCCCCGAATCGTGACCAAGGGCGATCCGGCCGGGAATAGATATCGCAAGCTGCCAACCGGGTGCACGCGGCTATCCGCTGTTTCCGTGCCGGTCTTGTCGCCCGGGCCGCGAGACACCGCGGCAGTCAACAAACTGCGTTGAAAAGCGACCTCGTCTGGAGCGGGGAGTTGCTCATCCAGTTCATTCTCCGCTGTAGCAGATGAGCCCTTCGGAAGTATCGCGATATTACGCCAGACACCGCCCGAAGAGTAAGACCGAAGACCAACGCCGCCGCTTCGAATGCAATCCTGGGATTCCGAAAGTATCGTTCGACTCGCGTGTGTTCCGGCAGCCCAGGCAGAGGCTTCGATGCGGCACCCTTCCATCTTGAGCCGCACGTGATACCACCGGAATGGACGAACCGGATCGGACATCGGAATGCTCCGCTCGCCGTAATAAGCGTCCGAAACGGTCCCCAGCACCAGCGTGTTGTCCCGGGTGCGGACACCGGCGTAGTATCCGCGGTAGGAATCCACTCCGATTTCGGCTTCGCTGACGCGAGCCACCAAGCCGGCGTCCCCTTGGCCCAGCAGTTGAACATTTCCCTCAAGAGTGTAGTCTTCCCACTTCTCCGAGCCGGTCAGCAGTTTGGCGCCACGCTCGTTGGAATCGTTGCGCATGGAGCCGTCAACGACCTTCCAGGTTCCCCCGAAGGCAGTCCAGCTTTCCTCCGCGCCAGGCGTGAAACGAACCCGCAACGGCAATCCATAATCCGGGCGCCTGACGTTGAGCAATCTCGCGCCCCCAACTCCGGCTGCAACGATCGTAACGGCTATCGCGGTATAGATGATTCGGCGGATTACGGCAGCAGTCATCTTATTTTCACTTTCGCGGGAAAGGCATGCCGGTAAAAATACCCGCTTCGGGAGATCCCAGGTTCCGCTTGGTCAGCACGAAAGGTGCTATCGTCAATGTCTCCGAGGCCGGCTTCCCCGCCCAATACGAGGATATTCGATCAATGGCCTCATATCCCATCCGATAAGTGTTCTCAGCCACAATGGCCTCGATCTCTCCGTCCTGGAGATAACCGATCAGATCATAGTCCTGCTCGCACCCAACCAGCTTCACCTGATGTTGGCGCGAACGGCTCGGCACTGTTAAGTGGGCAGCTCGGGTTGAAACCGCGGTAAGGCTCAGAATACCGTCCACTGCCGCATGAGCCTCCAGGATCGCGCTGACCGCCTCCTGGGCCTCGGCGGCATCGAAAGCTCCGGGCGCTCTCATCACCACGCTGATCTCCGGGAAATGAGTAGCGAGGTAAAGCTCGGCGGCGCGCGCCCTCACATCGATTCCTTTACGAAAGGGCGCCAGCCCCAGCAGAGCTATCGAACCTCGGCCATGAATTGCTTGCGCAATTTGCTCCGCCGCAAGCTCTCCCATCTTCTCGTCGTCGTTCACGACGTAAGACAGTGCGACGCTCGGAGCCACAGGTAGAGGCTCAGAGACCACCACCACCGGCAGGCGAGCCGCCAGAGCCCGCCGCAGTGGAACCAGAATGGCGAGCGCGTGATCAGGCGCCACCACCAGCCCCTGGTAGCGCCCGCGAACGACGCGGTCAATAAGCGAAATCTGACCTTCGACGTCGGTTTCGGATCGAGGCGCGTTCCAATAAATGTGGTAGTGGTGCCTGCCGGCGGCCTCCGTCGCCCCGCGGCGTCCGCCGTCCCACAGCATCACTCCAGAGGTCTGTGGAATCAAAGCGATGGTTGGTACTGCCAGCCTCTTGCGAGACAGGGAAATCCAGTACCAGCCCGCCGCGGATCCCGCTAGGGCGACCCCCAGTATCAACGCCGACACGTGCGCCAACTTCATCGTCATAGCGAATCAACCGCTTCTGCCAGCTCCCAAGAATTACCATACCTGCGGCGAAGTTGGACGGGGATGGTTCATATGAACCATTGCTCCATGGTTGTTTTGCAGCGTTCCCCCTGACCCTATCGCTCCGGTATCATTTAGCACGGACACAGTTTGCTTCGGAATGGTCTGTGCCGAATTCCACAGCTCAAGGACATCTATGTTCAGAATGTTCGCACCGATCTTGCGCAGCTTCGTAGCTCTGTTGCTGGTCACGACACCGATTTGTCTCGCGCAGTTTAGCGCAACTATACAAGGGACGGTACAAGATGCCTCCGGCGCGATCGTGCCCGGAGTGGAGATCAAGCTCGCCTCAACCGAGACCAATTTCGTCCAGCGCGTCGCCACGGATGAGGCCGGAATATTCCGCTTTGTCTCCCTAGCGCCTGGAGTATATCAACTGACCGCCGCTGCCAACGGGTTTACCAAATATGACGTCAAGCTTACCCTCACAACCGGCGAGAACTTGAACGTTCCCATTAAGCTGGTTTTGTCGGGTACCAGTAATACGGTGGAAGTTACCGGGCAAGCGCCCATTCTGGATACCGCCGAGACCCGGAATCAGCAGACCATCGAAGCATCCGAGCTATCGAAACTGCCCTTGCTGAACGAGAACATGACGTCCTTGATCACGCTTGCTCCGGGCGTGAAGGGCCTGGGGCTAAACGCTCTCGGCAGTAACGCCAATACGGACAATTACAACTGGTCTGTGGGTGTGGACGTGAGCGCCAACGGCCAAAGCGCGAACGCTACGATGTGGGTGCTCGACGGCTTGGATGTCACCGACAATATCCGGCCTGGCCAGATCGATCTGTTACCCAATCCTGAAATCATCCAGGAAGCCACCACCGCCGTGAATACTTATAGCGTCGAATACGGACGTGGCAGCTCCGTGGTGTTTTCCATGACAACCAAGCGCGGATCGAATCAGTTTCATGGATCGGCCGTGGATTACTTCAACTATCAGAACTTCTGGGCTGGCACCGAGTTCACTCACCACTACTCGCCGTTTCACGGCAACAACGGTACAGCTTCTATCGGTGGACCCGTCTGGGCCAAGCAGCAGCTCTACTTTTTCTTCTCGTACGGATTTCTGCGCTCGGTTTCCTCATCCTCAGGCGGGACGACATGGGAGGATCCGGCGTTCCTCAACTGGGCAAAAGCCACTTTCCCGAATACGGTCGGCACCCAAATTGTCAGCACGTATCTGCCAACTAACGGCGCCACCACCGGCGTAGCTCAGACTGCCTTACAGGCGTTCGGCGCTTCCAATTGCGGCGGGATAACGCCCGCGACTTCCATCCCTTGCGCTTCTCCGGTCATCGACAACGGAGCCTTCTCCGCTAACAGTGCCAAGAACGGTAACATGTACAGCTGGCGCGTGGATAAGAACTGGCAGTCTGACCGGCTCTACGTAAGCTTCAATCATATGGACGCGATCACGGGGTCGCCGAATGTTCGTCCGGCATTTACATCCATAAGCGATAGCTTTACTTGGGAAGTTCAAACTAACTATACCCATACGTTCTCTCCCACCACCCTGAACGAAGCGTCTTTCGCGTATTTCCATCCCGACGGGAAGGACTTGTACACCGGCAACTTTGGTGTCCCTAACATCTACCTGGGAGATTTGGGCGCGAGCTACGGAGTAGGCTGGGCTGACGGCGAGTTCCTGCAAAAGACCGAACATTGGAGAGACGTGCTGACGCATATTGCCGGAAGCCACACACTGAAATTCGGCTACGACGGCTGGCACGGAACCGACGTTGCGCTGTTCGGTCCGGAGAGCGATTTACCCAGCTTCTACTTCATTTCCATTCTCGATCTGGTTCAAGATCGATCCTACGACGAGTCGAATCTTGCCTATGACGGAAAAACCGGAGCGCCGAAGCAATATAACTACGGCTATGCCAACACCATTGGTGGGATCTATGCCCAGGACATCTGGCAGGTAAAGCCGAATCTGACGCTCACCTACGGTCTGCGTTGGGACGACTTTGGGAATGCATATCCGCTATCGGGAACATCGTTAGCCAATTTCATTCCCGGCTCCGGATCAACTTTCGCCCAGACCATCGCCAGCGGCTCGAACGTCAGCAGAGGGCACGTGCTGAATCAGCCGATCTGGAACGTATGGTCGCCGCGTATCGGCGTGGCTTGGGATCCGAGCAAGAAAGGGACATGGTCGATTCGTGGCGGATTCGGCATGTATCACGACATGCCGACGCTCGGCAATCAGGAAAACGGGGTTCGCGGCAACCCGCCCGCTTTCGCATTTCCGACATTCTACGGGCCGGCGTCGGGCGGCGCTTTTGGAACCACTGCTGCGCCGATCTTCGCGCTCGGTTCCAGCATGACGGTGCCGACCTTCCCGTTCCCAGCTTTTCAAGCGAGCACGCTTACCCCGCAAGGTGGATACGTGGGGCAGCAGGTGGCGATCGCGGGAGTGGACCCGAACCTGACCGCACCCACCAATTACAACTACAGCATTACAGTTGAGCGCAAACTGCCGGCCAATCTAGTGGCCAGCGTTGGCTATGCAGGCGTGCACGGATACAACCTGCTCGCCAACTACGGGCAGGTTGGCAACACCACTTTCACCAACAATGTCAATTTCCTGCCTGGTAACTTGATAGCGAACAATGGAACGCCAACAGGCTTGAACTCCAGTTTTGGGGCGATCAACGACTCGTTCAACCTGGCGAACTCCACCTATAACGCCTTGATCATCGATTTCAGAGGGCGTGCGAAGCATGGCCTCACCTTCGATGTCTCTTATACCTATTCGTCGTCGCAGGACGACACCGGTGTTGGGGGAAACGGCTATCCTGCCGTTTACGGTCCCAACGGTAATCTGGCAATCTCGCGCTACACCGGCCCATCGAACTGGGATGCGCCGAACCGCGTTTCAGGGTTTCTGCATTATGAAATCCCCGGCGTCGCCGCCGGCAACGGCCTCGTGTCTCGGCTGACGCGTGGCTGGAGCTTGAATGCTATCAATACCATGCAAACCGGAACGCCTTTTACCGTAGCCAACTATCTGCCTTTTAGCCTGGCGTCCTATCAGCAGTTCGAAGCTGGAAAAGGCCCATATACCGGCGGCGATTACAATGCGGACGGGAATAATTTCGATCTCCCAAACGCCACGACTTATGCCTACGCCACTTCCCGGTCGGCGTATCTGAACAGCGGCATCTTCTCGCCGAATCAGTTCACCGCGCCGTCGGTGCTACCCTCGGAAGGCAACGAAAAAGTGAATCAATTCCGTGGCCCATGGTTCTGGAACACGGATGCAAGTTTGATCAAAGACACAAGGTTTAACGAACGTTTAACCCTGCAGCTTCGCTTCGAACTCTTCAACGTGTTCAACCACGTGAATCTTCTCAACATCCAAAACAATATGTCGGCCGGCAATTTCGGCCTGGCTACCGGAGAGGCCCAACCCCGGCATCTGCAGATCGGCGCCCGTTTCAGCTTCTAGACAATGATGCCAACCTTAATGATGCAAACCTTGTTCCGCAGCACGATTTGCTTGGCGATTGCCGCGAGCGCCGCCATGGCCCAGGAACAGGACTCGACGGCCCAGATTGTTGCCGCCCTTCGCCAGGGTAATCCCGCTGAAGCAGAGCGTCTTTGCGGCCAAGCTTTGGCGAGCACGCCGGATAACCCTCGGATTTGGACCTTAAAGGGAGTTGCCGACGACGATCTCCATAAACCGAGTGACGCCCTCCATGCGTACTACCAAGCGCTCTCGAAGGCGCCCGGCTACTTGCCGGCTCTCGAAGGCGCCGCACGTGCCGAATTCCGAAATGGAAGTCAACTCGCCGTGCCCTTGCTTGAGCGCGCAGCGAAACTGCGGCCGGGCGACTTGACCATCCCCGTCATGCTAGGCGAACTCGCCTTTCTCCGGGACGACTGCGCGGGCGCCGTGGAATATTTCGAGCGTGGACGGGACATGCTGGAGGCTCTTCCGAGAGCCTCGGAGCGGTACGGCGCATGCCTGGTCCGGACCGATCGGAAATCACAGGCCGTCCCAATTTTCGAAAAACTGCTGCAGCGCCACCCGGAAAGCGATTTGGCTAGGTACAACCTTGCGTTCGTTCAATCAGCGGCGGGGCAATACCCGGAGGCTGTGAAAACCCTGGCCCCGCTGGTTGATCGCACTCCGCCGGATTCCGATTCGCTTAGCCTGGCAGCGGAAGCGTACGAATCAATGCTGGACACCCCACGCGCGTTCGAGATCTTGAAACGCGCGTTGGCGTATTATCCGGACAATCCTGAAATCTACATCGCATTCGCGAAACTTAGTTTGACCCACCGGTCATTCCAGGCCGGCGTCGACATACTCAACTCAGGTATCGGACGCTTGTCCGAAGATGCCTCGCTGCATCTTGCTCGCGGCATTTTATTTCTGGAGTTGGGTGATTGGAAGCGTAGCGAGGAAGACCTCAACCGGGCTGAATGGCTGGACCCGAAGCTACCGTTCAGTTCCGCCGCTCTCGGATTTGCCAAATTGCAACTCCATGATCCTGCCGAAGCTCGCAGGCTTGCGCGTAGTGCCCTCAAGACCCAGCCCGATGATCCGTATCTGAATTACGTGTTTGCCGAATCGGCCAGACAGGAGGGGATGGCGCCGGGCACTCCGCAATTCGAAGAAACCTTGGCCTGCGCTCAAAAGGCGGCCCGGCTGCAACCGGATTTCTCTCGCGCGCACGAGCTCTTGAGCCGCCTTTACCTGGATAGCGGAAAAATCGATCAGGCGTTGGCCGAGAGCCGGGAAGCCGTTCAAAAATCGCCCCTCGATGAAACCGCTCTGTACCAACTGATTCTCGTAACGAGAAGAGCCGGCGATTCTGCCGAACTCCCACTTCTGCTCAAACGGTTTGAGGACCTTCGTGAGGCATCCTCGCGGAAGGAGGCTCAACTGCGCAGATACGCCTTGCTTCAACGAAGTTCCCAGGGCGGCGGCCGTCAATAAAGCTGGCCGCTGTTTCGCCCTAGAGCTGCTTCGCTTTCAATGTGCTCCTCTGATTATGTCCCTGCGACTGAGTTCTTTGTCCCTTTTCTTGGTGATCATCACGCCAGCCTCCGCCAGTGGAGCGCCGAAAACTACCTTCGTGCTGAACCCCGATTCTTTCCGGCCCTACATTGATGAATTCAATCGCAATGACGTTCCGGAGCGAGCGAGCTACATTGACGACGCCGCCGCTTGGACTTGGTTGCGTCAGAACATTCCTTTCTTCGAATCCTCCGCCAAGGACATTGAGGAGATCTATTACTTTCGTTGGTGGACTTACCGGAAGCACATCAAGGAAACACCGTCGGGGTTCGTGCTCACCGAGTTCCTATCGGATGTCCCATGGGCTGGAATGTACAACACCATCAGTTGCGCGGCTGGCCATCATTTCTACGAAGGACGCTGGCTTCAGGATCCTCATTACCTCGATGACTACGCTCGATTCTGGTTCCGCAAAGGAGGCGAGCCGAGGCGCTACAGCTTCTGGGCAGCGGATGCGATTCGCGCCCTCGCTCTCGTAACCGGGGACAAACATCTGGCGATCGATCTGCTTCCAGATCTGGCCGACAACTATCGGGCGTGGGAGAAAACCAACTTCGATGCCACGGGCTTGTTCCGCCAGATTGATGATCGGGACGGCATGGAGTTCTCGATCGGGGGCAGCGGCTATCGCCCAAGCATCAACAGCTATATGTACGGGGACGCCATGGCCCTGGCCGACATCGCGAAATGGGCTGGGAACACCAATCTGGCGCAGGAGTTCTCGGCCAAGGCGGTCAAATTGAGGGCCTTAGTCGAAGAGCGCCTGTGGGACCCAGCCGGTGGTTTCTACAAGACTGTGCCGGTGGGAGACAATTTCAAGCCGGTAACCGTCCGGGAATTGGTCGGATATGTGCCCTGGTATTTCGATCTTCCCACTCCGGGACACGAGGAAGCTTGGAAGCAACTCATGGATTCGAGAGGGTTCTACACGCCCCATGGCCTGACGACCGCCGAGCAGCGCGACCCACGGTTCATGTTCTTCTATCCTCATGAGTGCCTTTGGAACGGCCCTATTTGGCCCTTTGCCACCTCGCAGACCTTGGTCGCGCTCGCGAATTTGCTTAACGATTATCAGCAGAGCTATGTAACCAAGAAGGATTACTTTGAGTTACTGCGTGATTACGCGCGATCGCAGCATCTTACCGTCGACGGTAAGGGTCAAATCCCATTCATTGATGAAGACCTGGACCCGCGAACCGGTGATTGGCTTGTTCGTCGTCAGCTGTATCAAATGACAACCGCCGAACAGGAGGCCAAAGGGGGTAAGGATCGCGGGCGTGACTACAATCACTCTACCTTCAATGATTTGGTTATCAGTGGCATGGTCGGACTAAGGGCGCGTATGGATAAGATCGTCGAAATCAACCCTCAGATACCCGACGGAGCTCTGGAGTATTTCTGCTTGGATGGCGTCAGCTATCACAATGTCAATCTGACCATCCTCTACGACCGCACGGGGAACCATTATCGGAAGGGCCCCGGGCTGCGGGTCTTTGCCGATGGCGCGGAGATCAGCTCTGCACCAACACTGCGTAGGTTGACCGCCACATTACCCCACGAGCGCAGCCGCATCCACCCCGCAAGGTCTACCATAAATTAAATGCGGAGCTGGATCAAAACTAGCTCCAACCCCCATTCTTTATTGTTGAGACACGCTGTTCAAAACTGTATCAAGACCCCATCTGTTCGATCCGTTAGGGCCGTCAGCTGAGCGAAAGCAGACTCCCCATATTGTTGAAATACCAAGGAACTGGATAGGATTGAAGTAAGCTTTGGAGGCGGTCCACGTGCCTCCGGAGCAAAAGGTCGTAAGTTCGAATCTTACCGGGCGTACCAAATAAACCTGAAAACCACACGTCCCCGATTATTGGCGAACCGCACGATTGTGCCGCCTCTTTAGGCGGGCGCGTGCCGCTTGCGGACCCGATGCCCTTGGCGTGGCCCCCGCTTCGGCGATGCCCGACAGCACCACCGGCGCGCGGTCGGGAAATTCCGCGACCAGCGAGAGATTGCCCCCCATTGCCTGGACGGTTTTCCGCAGCGTGGACAATAGCAGGTCGCTGCGTTTCTCCAGCCGGGAAACGCTGTCCTGCGTGACCCCAAGCGCTTTCGCAATGCGCACCTGCGTCAGCTTACGCGCCTTCCGCAGCTCGCGCAGCGTCATCTCTTCGGCGATCAGCTCGGCCGCGCGCGCCTCCACTTTCTTGCGCTGAACCGGGCTCAGCTTCTTGATCTTATCGTCCACATTTACCGCCATGGTTATGTCCTTTCCTTCTTGAGCCGGGCCAGATGCGCCTCGAAGCGCTGGTCGGCCTTCCGGATCAGCTCGCGGTAAAACCGCTTTTCACTGCCGCCGGACTTATCGCCCGCGACCAACAGAATTGCCTTCCGCTTGGTGTCGAATGCAAAAGCCACCCTCCACTCGCCATCGGCGAACCGCAGCTCCTTCATGTTCGCGTAGCTCGATCCCCGGAGCGTGTCTGCGCGAGGCCGCCCGAGCTGCGGTCCGAACTGCTGAAGCAGGCGCGCCAGGGCCAGGATCTCGCCCTGCACGTCCGCCTGCAACGCGTCGAATTCCGGTTCAAACTCGCCGCCTATTTCTACGGCCCAACTCACTCCTCTAATATGGCATCAGCGACATATGATGTCAAATACATATTGGCGGTCGTCGCATTCTGCTCTTGCCTCAGAAGCAAAGATCGTTAAGTTCAACCTTACCGGGCGTACTAAATAACGCGCTGTCATTGCGGCTGGCGCGGGCCTGTCGAACTGCTGCATAATTCTTAGGTAATGAGAAGAATCGTTATGAGAGGCACCAGATGATCAGACGTCGAGACTTTCTTATCAGTTCGGGCTTGGCCGCAAGCGCGGCGGCAGCGCGGGGCCAGAGCGCGGACCACGCCAAAATGGATCGCGTCGCGATCATGAGTTACAGTTTCAGTCTGATCGTCAAGAGCGATGCGCATCCCGATGATCCGCGTAGAACCCTCGACATCCTCGATTTTCCCGACATCACGGCCCAGCGCTATGGAATTCATAATCTGGAAATCCAGCATTCTCACTTTCGCTCAACCGAGCCCGATTACCTGGAAGAATTCCGAAACCGGATGAAGAAAGCCCAGTCCCGGATGACTCAGGTGGTGTTGGAGTTCGGGCCGCTCAACGTTTCCACCGCGGATCCAATCGTCCGGGTGGAAACAATTGACTTGACCAAACGATGGATTGACCTTGCCGTTTCCCTGGGCTGTCCGCGGGTGATGATAAACCAGGGCACGCTCGCGCCCGCGGTGCGCCTGAAGGCAATCGATAGCTTGAAGAAGATCAACGCCTACGCCAAGACGAAGAACATCGAGGTGACCATGGAGAACCGCGACGACCCGGCGGTGACAAGCGCCGGTGCGGTTGCTGCGCCCGCGCGTCCCCGTCCGCATACCTGGGACGTGGAGGTGGAAGTGATGAAGGCTGCCGGGATTTTGGCCAATCCCGACATTAGTTCATTCCCGGATAACCAATCGCGGGAGGCTGGATTGCGCACTATGTACGCGATGGCTGAGAGCAGCCATTTTAAGTACATGCCGGAGCTGTTCAACTCCTCCAGGGCGATTCAGATTTCGAAAGAAGTTGGCTACAAAGGGCTCTACTCTATCGAAGCCGAGCCCCTGACTGCGGAACCGTACCCGTTCGTCAAAACCATTCTGGGTGAACTCCTGCGGGATCTGTAGCGTGCGGATTCATACCATGCCAATGCGACGCGAAAAGCACCGTACCAAACGCAGTGGCTGGCTGCGGGCGGCCGTGTTGGGCGCGAACGACGGGATTCTGTCAACAGCCAGCCTGGTGCTGGGCGTCACCGCCGCCCATGGAACTCACCGCAACGTACTGGTTGCGGGCGTGGCCGGCCTGGTTGCCGGGGGTATGTCGATGGCCGCCGGCGAGTACGTGTCCGTGCATTCGCAGGCGGATACTGAACAAGCGGATCTCGAGCTGGAGCGCCAGGAACTCCAGGCCGACGCCAAGGGTGAGCGCAGGGAGCTGGCGCAAATCTACGTTTCCCGAGGCCTCGAACCGGCGCTGGCCAAAAAAGTTGCCGAGCAGTTGATGGCGCACGACGCGCTGGGCGCCCACGCGCGCGACGAGCTGGGCATTTCCAAAACTCTCCGTGCGCGTCCCATTCAAGCCGCGCTGACATCGGCCGCAAGCTTCGCGGTTGGCGCCGCCATGCCTCTGCTGGTCACGGCCACGGTCACCGAAGCGCATCTGATCTATATCGTTTCCGGATCTTCCCTACTTTTCCTGGCGCTTCTGGGCGGATGGGCCGCGCGCGTTGGAGGCGCCAGCGTTACCGTGGGCGCCGTGCGCGTAACATTTTGGGGCGCGCTGGCCATGGCCATAACTGCCGGCGCGGGCGCGTTGTTCGGAACGGTGGAGTAGTTCACTGCGGCTGGGGCCCACGCACCACGGAAACCAAATCGTCCGGCCGAATGCGGCGGGCAAACGCCGAGCGGATTTCCGCGGCTGTCAGACTGAGGTAGCGCGCGGCAGCGCGGCGCTGTTCATCCAAAGCCAGCCCGATTGTGGCGCGATCCAAAAGCGCACTGGCGATGGCATCCTCGCTCGATTCGCCGAGCGGGATTTGCCGCAGCAATAGAGCTTTGGCTTGCCTCAATTCAGCCGGACTCACCTCTTCCTTCTGCATTTGAACCAGATCGCGCTTCACCAGGGCAGCGGCTTTGGAAACATTCGCCGCATCGCAGGCATAGTTGACGGTATAAGTGGCGCGCGTTTTGCCGGCTGCAATGGTATCGTCCACGGTGTAAACATATCCATTCACCTGGCGCAGATCATGATAGAGCCGCGTGGCGTAAAATCCCCCGCCTAATACATGGTTGCCGAGTTGAATCGGATAATAATCCGGGTCAAAACGATTCATGCTCAATTCCTCGGCCAGCACCACGGCATCCTGAACGCTGGTGGGGTCCGCCACGTGAAACGAACCCGTTTTGTTGAGCGGCACCGCAGCGAGCGTAATATCAGGCTTCGGACCCTCCGCTTTCCAACTTCCAAAACTCTCCTCAATCTGCTTGCGGGCCTCTTCGGGCGTAATATCGCCGATGACGATGATGTCGGTAAGATCGGGGCGAAAAACCTTGCGGTAATAGGCTTTGACGTCCTCCAGCGTCACGCTGGATATGGTCTGGGGTGTCGCTTGCCGCAATTGCGGATCGTTCCCGGGAAGCAGCGCTTTCTGAAGCGCCCGTTCGGCGCGGTAAGCGGGGCTCTCCAGTTGCCCGGCCGTGAATTCCGCATTTTCCTTGCGGACGATTTCGAGTGCGTCCGGGGGCAGACGGGGAGACAGCTCATTCGCCGCCAGCAGTTTTAACCCTTGCGGAAAATACTGTTTCAGAACTTTTAGCGAGAAGAAATGGCCGCCTGTTTCGGACGCTGCGATATCATCCAGCGCCTTATGAAACGCCAACCGATCCATGGTCACACTTCCGTAGTCGAATAGCCCGTCCAGAATATCGGCGATTCCGTCTTTACCGGACGGGGTTTCGAGCTCCGCCCGATGCCGCACTTCACCCAACACGGTGACCGTGGGACTTATCTTTTCGGTCAAGACAATTAACCGCACGCCGTTGGGCAAGGTCACGTCGGAAGGCTGCACCAGCGCCTGCGGAATCGCCAGGGTCTTCAAGGCGGACTCGGCCCACTGCGGCAGGGTCACGGGTGAAGAGGGAGGCACGGTGGCTTTTTCGGCGCCGCCGAACCCTTTGTCAGCGGCAGCCTGGCCGGAGGCCGCGGGCTTCAACACAGCGACGATTGCATTCCGCTGCACCAGGTAATCCTTAGCCACGCGGCGCACGTCTTCCGGAGTTACATTCTGGATGGCCATGACATCCTGTTCGGGGGATTCGCGCCCCTCCACGGCCACCGCCTCGGACCAGCGGGAAGCCAGGTCGGAGATGGAATTCTGGTCGAACTCCGCGGACGCGACTTCTTTTCGCTTAGCGGCCAGAACCAGGTCCACCGGCAGCCCGGTGGTAACGGCGTCCGCGAGCACACTCTGGATATCCGCGACAACCGGACGCGCGTCAGCCTCCGCCGGGATGGCCGCTACCGCGAAGCCCACGCTCGCTTTCGGGTACGATTCGCCGATGCTGAACTCAACCGCCAGGGCCTTGCCCTGAAGCACCAGATCGTAGAGCTTCGCGCGGGAACTGCCCAAAACGTCGCCCAGGACTTGCGCCGCTGCAAAATCCGGACTCTCCGTACCCGGCATTCGAAAGGCAACGAACACCAGTTGATAAGGCAGGTCGCTGGCCAAAGTGAACGTTTCAGGTTTCACCGGCCGCAGGTTCACCGCGGGACGCGAAGGCACATCGTGACTGGGGATGGCGTCGTAGATGCTCTTCACTTTTGCGAGAGCGATTTGCGGATCGATATCGCCGGTTATTACCAGAATGGCGTTGTTCGGGGCGTACCAGGTGCGATAGAACTCATCGAGCATCGCGCCGGTGGTTTGGTCGAAGGATGGCTTGGTTCCCAATGCATCGTGGTCGTAGGGCGTACCCGCAAACATGTCTTCATTCAGGCGGGTGATGAACTTGTAAGTCGCGTTTGATAAATCGCGCGCCACTTCCTGCTCGATGGCGCCTCGTTCCTCGCGCCATTCGGTCTCGGAGTCTTCGGCGCCGGCCAGGCAGGCGGCATCCACGTGCAGCGCGATGTCCAGATTTTCCGCCGGGACGGTAGCGAAATACTGGGTTACCGTCTGCTGGGTGTCGGCGTTGTTGGCCCCTCCCAGTTGCGCGTAAATGGCGGAAATCTGAGGGCCGGTTATCCCCGTGCAGCCGCGAAACAGCATGTGTTCCTGGGCGTGCGCCATGCCTGGGAATCCGGCCGGAGTCTCATCGCCCCCCACCAGAATGTTGTCTTGCACCGTTACCACGGGCGCGATTGGATCCCGAACGATAACTACGCGCAGCCCGTTACTCAGGGTCGCGCGCGTAACGCTTTCGACGGCCGCGCCTGCTAATCGGCTGCCTACGGAGCAGAGGCAGAGGGCTAGCGTCACCGCCAGCGCCAGGATTCGCCAGCTTTTATTCTCCGTGACGGAATTCATGTTTTCAGGCGTTCACACGAGTGTGAACGCGGCACGCAGGAGTGCGCGCGCCACGCATCAATAATACTCCGTCTGAAAGTCCAGCAAACTGCTCAGATCGGCATAGAGCGCGTCCCCATCCCGGGACGCCAGCCGGTTATCCTGCAGAATCATTTGAACCGCGTTTATCGCCGACGCCATTTGACGGGTCTCCAGACGGCCCTGGTCCCAGTTTTGTTCCAGGTCTCTCAGTTTCGCGCGGGCTTCGTCGAATCGAAAACTATCTCCGTTCATTTGGGCCTGATGAAGATCGGCCAGGCTTTTGGAAAACATAGCGTGCGCGAGTTGGTATTCATCCTGGCTGTAGTATAGGCTCGGAACCTGCTCCGGAACGGTTTCAGCAGCCGCCGCCAGAGCCATCAGCAACAAAACTATCACGTTGCGCTTCATACGAAGCCCCCTGGTAGTTAGACGGCTGAACACGGTCTCCCGCAGCGTTACATAGAGTGAAAGATCTAAGTTTTTGGAACGGAAACGGTGATGTTGCGGAATCGCAGGCCGCCGGTGTGATCGCCCTGGATATAAAATGGACCCGGCTCACCTTCATTGGCATCCAAGGCGCCGCCGGTGATACCTTCGATTTCCTTGTGATCGATATTGGTGACCCCGTTATGGACCACGGTTACAATGCGGCCCACCAGGGTCACATCGAATGTCTCCCATTGACCCGGCGTGCGCGGCAATTCGGGCTTGGGCGCAATGCGTCCATAGACCGAGCCGATGCGCCGCTCCGGCGGATTTTCGCTGAGAGGTTCGTACTCAATCTGGACTTCATAGCGGCCACGCAGGTAGAAGCCGCTGTTGCCGCCCTGCGGGCATTGCACTTCGTAGTGCACTTTGAAATCCTCGAAGGTCCGGTTCGTTTTCAAGTTGTCCCCGTGAGATTCATTCACCAGCAATCCGTCTTTGACGGTCCAATGACTGTTGGCGGGATTTCCAATCGGCGTCCAGCCGTCCAGATCCTTTCCATCGAAGAGCGGCTCGGGATTCGTCCATGCTTTCGGGGCGCTGTGCTTTAGAGCGGGAGCAGGCACACCGGTTAATGCGATGGTGGTGCTGCCGCGTTTCTGAACACCGGAGAGTTTCCCGCCGGCGGCATCCAGCTCCCAGGTCATTCCGGACAGCCCCAGGGTAAGATGCGAGGCATCGGTCTTGACGTCCTTCACCTCATAGACATTGCCGCCGGTTGGCTGGAACCAGACGTCCAGCTTGCCGTCCTTCTCGGTTATGCCCAGCCAACAGGCGCGGATACCATTTGCCGTGGTGATATTGAAATCCCACCGGCCGACGAAAGGGCTCTTCGTCTGGGCAGGCGCCAGCGCCAGGAACGCGCCAACAGCCGCAAGATTGCAAATTAACTTTCGCATGCAAGTAGTCTATTACAGAAGCTCACCCGGGGGCTGAGACAACAGCCTTCTGTTTCATCTCTCAGCGAAGTTATACCGTAACCCGCTCGGAGCCAACCTAGGGAACGACGACTACTCGCGCGGATTCAGTGACTAAGGTTCCGTCCACGCACGTGACTTCCAAACGGACGCGGACGTCATTGGTAAGAGCGGAGTAGGCCACGTAGCCATCCTGAAGATCACGCGAGTCCAGAGGAATTAACTTGGTCATCTCGCCTTCGGTGATCTTCATTAGCCCCTTATTGGATGGTAAACGGGCGACTAAATCGTGATCCCAACGAATGTCCACCTGCTGCTTCCGTGCGCTGACGCGGAGTCCCAAGGGTGACCGATACTCGGCGGTGGTCTTCGCGGGAGCTGCTGCGGGTGCCTCAACGTGATTTGAATCCAAACCCATCAGGATTGCCCCGGTGGCGATGCTGAACAATGCCGTGGTGGTCAACAACCGGATCCACGAGACCCGCTCCCCGTAGCTGCGTTGGATTGTCGTAGGGACCGCATGAGGCAGGTGGTGGGTTTGTACGGCAGCCATGCATTCTAATCATCAACGGAAAGGCTGATGGTAGAAATGCTCCGGACGTACCAGTAAGTTCTAAAACCGGGCGATTAGGCCGCGGCCGATTTCTGCAGTGGCTCTTCGGGGGACGTTGGCGCGGGGGCTTCGCATTCGGTTGGACAACCGTTGGCGCAGACCAGCCAGCCGACGCCATTCCGGTCCTCCGGCTCCATCCGGGCCAGACAAACCGGACATTCGGTCTCGGGGTTTTCCGGCGGATTCCCCACGGGGGAAGCGTATCACCATCGACAGCCGGTGACAAGCCTCCGTGACTTCTGTTTACTTATCGCCGTCGTTCAAGGCGAGCGGATTGCAGGGCGCCGACGACGATGGCGATTGATTCGCCCCAAATGACCGAGAAACCGACTCGACGTCGCATTGCCCCACACCACGGAGTTGCCCCAACACCGAATTCCCCAAACGAGGAGTTGCCCCAAACCGAGGAGTTGCCCCAGACCGTGGAATTGCCCCAGACCGAGGAGTTACCCCAGACCGATGGAGTTACCCCAGACCGAGGAATTACCCCAAACCAAGGAGTTACCCCAAACATGAGGACTGTCCAGACACCGAGCGAAACGGTTCTGGGAATCCGGATTATAAACGGCAGGGGCGATAGAGCCTGGAAGTTGACGACGTCGGTGTTCCACATGGCGGCCTGAACATCGAGATAGCCGGCGCCGACGGCGAAGATGTCTTCCTGGCTGTTATAGGTCGTGGAACTCAGCGTATCCGTGGCTACGGTATACTGCGGCAGGTTCTTGGATGGCGGTTTTCATGAGCCGCGCTTTCACTTGATCGGGGGTTAGCGCGGGATTCTGTTGCAGCATCAGCGCCACGGTTCCGCTCACTACCGGAGTGGCCATGCTGGTTCCACTTAACTTGAAGTAGTCGGTGCGAAGTGCCCATCACCGGACCGAGCGCGGAGCCTTGCTGATAGTAAGAATTGGCGAATCAGGGTATCGGGATATTCGGTCGCGAGCGTGCATTGCGGCGAGGCCAGCAAAGAAACTATGCCGTTTCCCGGCGCCACCAGATCGGGCTTGACGATATGGTCCAGCAGCGTCGGTCCCTTGGAGCTGTAGCTGGTAATTTTGTCGTCGCTGCGCCAGGGCGTGTTGTTGGCGTTCATCGCCCCCACCGTGATCACGAAAGGATCGTTGGCGGGCGAACCGATGGTGGCGTAACCTTCGGTGCCAAAGCGAGTTGTCGCGGCCCGAAGTTACCCGCCGCCACCACCACCGTGATGCCCGCTTTCCAGGCCGCTTCCACCGCCTGGCACAACGGATCTAGCTTGAAGCTCTCATAAACCGGGATGACCCATCGAAAGATTGATCACGCGGATATTATAGGTCTGCTTCAAGGCAATGGCTTCATCGATGGCGGCGATCACTTCCGATTCCTGGCCGTTGCCCTGCGCGTCCAATACGCGCAGGTTGATGATATTCGCGTTGGGCGCAAGGCCTTTTAACGTGCGCGTGAAACCAGGGCCAGTGGAAGCCGCGCCATTGGCGGCCACGATTCCGGCCACATGCGTCCCGTGACCGTACTCGTCGGAAGCGTCCAGACCGGCCACGAAACTTTCGCTAAATACGATCCGCGACTTCGAACGGTCAGCGGTCCACAAGTCGAGTTTGCCGGCTACGCCGCTATCGATCACGGCCACTCCGATACCAGTCCCGTCCAAACCGGACGGCCAGAATTGGTTGGCATTGACAGTTTGCGTGGTGATATCGAGCGAGCTGGTGGTGGTCCGGTTCGGCGAGATATAAGCCACCTGCGGATTGGCTGCGATGCGGCCCAGCATCGCAAACGGCACAGTCATGTGAATGGCGGGGATGGCGCGATATTGGCGACGGAGCTGGCCGGTTGTCCGCATTTGACTCAGCGCCGCGGCGCTGGGTTGAGATTTGAATTGGACGATGATGTCCACGGTTCCAGACCTGGTGGAAGCCGGCATATCCGGAGCGATACGAGCGGCTCCGAACGCCGCCAGACTGGTGATTCCCGCAAGAACAAATCGAACTGCCCCCATCAAGACTGTGCGCTTCATGACACCCAAAGAGGCAGTTAATGTTCCAAACAATTCGTCTTTGGAATGTTGGAGATCCGCGGGAATGAGACATCCTGTCCCCGACAGTTTGTCTGTGGCCTAGACAGTTCGTCCCTATTACTACCGTTACCTGAGTACTATGACTTCCGTTGTTTCGCTTCAAACAAAAAACAAGTGAAACGTTCGAATGGATGGAGATGATAAGATGGTCGCTCAGGCGCGCATTCCGACGATGATCGGCGAAACACTCCGGCATTACCGAATCGAGGCCAAGCTGGGCGCGGGAGGGATGGGCGTAGTTTATCGAGCCCTGGATTCCCATCTGGACCGGGCTGTGGCCATCAAAGTTCTGCCGGCGGCGGCACTGGGCAACGCGGAACGAAGAGCGCGGTTCGCGCAGGAAGCGAAGTCCGCATCGGCGCTGAGCCATCGCAATATCATTACAATTTACGACGTCGATACCGGCCAGGTGGACGGGCAACCGGTGGACTTCATCGCCATGGAGTACGTCGCCGGCAAGACGCTGGACAAGCTGATCGGCCGCAAGGGCCTGCGTTTGACTGAAGCGCTGCGTTACGCGGTACAGATCGCCGACGGGCTGGCGGCGGCGCATCAGGCGGGAATCATTCATCGCGATCTGAAGCCCGCCAATATCATCGTCAGTGAACAAGGCGAAGTGAAGATCCTGGATTTCGGGCTGGCCAAGCTGAGCGAGCCGGAGCCGGATGCGCATGCGGTGACGGAGAGCGTTCACCTGGATACGCTGCTGCAAACGGACGCGGGAACCATCATCGGAACGGTGGCCTATATGTCGCCGGAGCAGGCCGACGGGCACAAGGTAGACGAGCGATCCGACATTTTCTCGTTCGGCGCGGTGCTGTACGAAATGATCACCGGCCGGCGCGCATTCTCGGGAGATTCCAAACTCTCCACGCTGGCGTCGGTATTGCACAAAGAGCCGGCGCCTCTGAGCCAGCCCGAAGACGAGGTGCCGCGCGAAGTGGAACGGATCATCAACCGGTGTCTTCGTAAGGATCCGCAACGACGGTGGCAAAGCATGGCGGATCTCAAAGTTGCGCTGGAGGATGTGCTGGAGGAATGGGACTCCAGCAAATCGGGCACGACGAAATTCACCGCACGCACCCGTTCGGGACAGCGAGGCTTGCCGCTGATGTTTTGGATCGCAGTGGTGGTGCTGGCGCTGGCGGCGGGCGCCTATGTAGGCTCGCAGCTGCTCAAAGAGCCGCAGCCCAGTTTCGAACGATTGACTTACCGGCGTGGTGACGTTACGGGCGCGAGGTTCTCGCCGGACGGGCAAACCGTGGTCTTCAGCGCGCAATGGGTAATGAGCCGCCGGCTATCTTTTCCATGCGTCCAGGAAGCCGGGAGTTCCGGTCTCTCGATCTTCCGGAGGGACGGATCCTTTCCATCAGTTCCGCGGGTGAGATGGTGCTTCTGCTGGGCAGGGCTGCCGTGGGCGCTCCGGGAACTTTGGCCCGAGTGCCACTTTCGGGCGGAGCGCCTCGCGAGATTCTGGAGAACGTCAACGACGCCGACTGGTCGCCGGATGGAGCAAACCTGGCGGTGTCCCATACTGTCGGGGGCCGCAATCGGATTGAGTATCCGATCGGGACGGTGCTGGAAGAAAGCGACGGCCGTCCGCCGCTGTCGGTGCGCGTGTCGCCCAAGGGCGATCTGATTGCATTTTTCGAGTATGACAACGCGGTAGGAGATTTCGCGGTCACGATTTTGGACGGGCGCGGCAAGAAACGAGTGCTTTCGCGCGGCTGGACGGCTGAAGTCCGGGTTGGCGTGGTCTCCGAGGGAGGACGAAATCTGGTACTCGGCGGCACAAAGACTGGCGCTGAACCGACGGTCGCGCGCAGTGAAAATGAGCGGGAAAGAGCGAACGGTGGCGGGGAGCCCCGGCCCGGTTGGTGCTCAAGGACATAACCCGCGATGGACGAGCGCTGGTTACATCTGAAGATTCGCGCGTGGGAATATCGGGCCTGGCGCCGGGCGCCAAGCAAGAGCGGGATCTCTCGTGGTTTGACGCCTCCCGAATCTACGACATTTCGCCGCGACGGCAAGATGGTGCTGTTCGTTGAAATGTCGTACGGGCCGCCGCGGAATACGGCAGTTTATCTGCGAAACACGGATGGCTCGGCGGCGGTCCACCTGGGCGACGGCAATCGGCCGCAGCTTTCGCCGGATGGCAAGTGGGTGGTGTGCTTTGTCAGCGATGGTCCAAAGACAAAGCTGACTTTGCTGCCGACTGGAGCGGGTGAAGCGCCTCCCATTCCGGCCAGCGGAATGCATTATGAACGCGTGGAATGGTTTCCGGACGGGCAACGGCTGCTGTTCATCGGAAACGAACCGGGCAGGCCCGCCAGAACTTTCGTGCAGGATAGAAACGGAGGAAAGCCGACGCCGATCACGCCGGAGGGAATGAAGGCGACACGGGTTTCGCCGGACCAGAAGTACGTAACGGTGGCGGACGACGGCAAATTGAATTTGTTGCCAATCGCCGGCGGTGCGATTGCGGCCGATCGCAGACTTGGATCCCGGTGAATCGGTGATTCGTTGGAGCGAGGACGGCCGTTTTCTGTTTCTTCAAGAAACGTTGGAACCGTCGGTGCTGGCGATTAACCGGCTGGATGTAAAAACCGGGCGCAAGGAGCTGTGGAAGGAGCTGAAGACGCCGGATCCGGTAGGTGTCCAGATCCGCGATGCGGTGATAACGCCAGACGGAAAATCGTACGCGTATTCGTACCAGCGCGATATTTCGACGCTGTATCTGGCGGAAGGGTTGAGGTAGCATAGCATCAGCGGTGGGCGATTACCAACAGGGATTTGGAGCGCCTTACCACGCACTCGACGGCGCGCTGGAGATTTTCTGGATCGAGGGCGGCGAAGCTTTCGTCCAGGATTACCAGCTCGGAGTTTTGGAGCAAGGCGCGGGCGATGTAGAGGCGGCTGCGCTCGCCGTGCGACAATTGCCATCCGGTTTCGCCGACCATCTGCAGCAGTCCCGCGGGCATGCGCTGGAGCAAATCGGCCAGGCCTAGCTCGGCGCAGATTTGCTCGGCTTCCGCGAGGTCGTCCGGTCCGATGATTCCACGGCGGCCCATAAATAGATTGAACGCGAAGGTTTCGGCCAGCACGTGATTTTCGTGGAACTGCGGGGCGGCGGCGATATATTTTCGCCAGGCTTCTGGGCCGAGGGTCTGGCGGTCGGAGCCCTGCAGCAGGAGGCGGCCGGAGTTTGGCTCACGCAGGCCGGCCAGTATGGCCACCAGGGTTGATTTTCCGCTGCCCGATGGTCCTTCAAGAATCAGGCGATCGCCCGCGGAGATTTGAAAGGTGCAGGCGCGGAGGATGGGTGCGGTGCGATGGGTGTAGTGGAAGGTTAGATCGCGGGCGTCCAGTAAAGACGCTCCCTTGCGGTCGCGGCTCGGTTGGGGGTCGGTTGGTGGTTGGGCGGTGGTTGGTGGTTGGGCGGTGGTTGGTGGTTGGGCGGTGGTTGGTGGTTGGGGTTGTGGGGTGGTGGAGGTGAAGAGGACGGCTACGCGCTGCCAGGCTACGGCTGCGCCGGCCAACTGCCAGGCTCCGGCTGAGAGACGCTTCAAGGCGCGGTAGGCTAACAGCATTCCACCGACGGCGATGGCGATTTGCGTTGTGGAATTAGAGCCGCTCGGAATTAGGCCGGCCAAACCGAGAACCAGCCATCCACGCGGCACTACGGCGAGCAGCGCGGTGGTGGAATTGTCCATGGCCGTGCATGCTTTAAGGTAGCGCTCCAGAGCTTCGTCTTCGCCGGCGTGCCAGCGATCGGGCGGGAGTTGGGCCAGGCGAGTGCGATGGCCGACCATGCTCTCCACTAAGTCGTGCGTCATGGACAGGCGCACATCGGTCCAGATGCGATTGCGGCGATAGTAGCGGGAGGCGATGGCGGTGGTTACGGCGAGCCAGGCCAACAATAGCGCCGATTGCAACGGACCACCCGCGCCGGCCGCGAGAACGAAGACGCAGATGGCGAGTTCGATGATGGCGACCAGGCCCAGAAATCCGCCGCTCAAGGCCAGCGATTCCACGGCTTCGGTTTCGATGACGCGGCCGAGCAGTTGACCGGCGCCTTGATGGCGGATGGTATCCGGCTCCAAACTGAGTGCGCCGAAAAAGAGGCGCTGTTTCAGACGCGCGCCGGCGCTGATGGCGATTCGTCCTTGCAACCAGGTGATTAATACGCGCAGGGGGACCAGGGTGAGCAGCAGGAGGGCCCAGAGCCACAGCCAACTTTGATCCGCGCGGGGATGCAGAACATTTGTTCCGATGACCCACCAGGCGAGAATCCAGAGAATGTATTGGATGGCGTGGGCGGCGGTGAGGGACGCGAGGCGTTGCGGCACTCTGGCCTGGCGGAGTTGTTGCCAGAAGTTGGCGTTGGGAGGGAGGCGGAGCAGCCAGATTCCGCGGATGAGCTTGGCACTGAGCTGGTCGCGCAGGATGGCGTTGCGGGCGCTCGATTGTTTTGCGGGCGGGATTTGGGCATTGGCGAGGAGCGTATCGATTTGCTGGATGACGGGGAGTTCGATCGCTGAGCAGAGGGCTGCGCGGATTGCCGACGCGTGAATGCGGATCTTTTTGCCGGCTGGGGCGACGACGGTCGAGTTGAAGGTGAGGGCTAAGAAGCCGTCGCCAATTTGGATTAGGGCTGGGGCCATTTTCGGGAGTTGGGCTTCGAGGTCCGGGTAGGGGGTTTCGATAGGTTGGGCTTCGAGGCCTAGACGTCTCGCTTGCGCTTCGACGTCGTTTCTCGTTTCTGGTTTCTCGTTTCTCGTTGCGCGCAGGAGGCCGCTCTCGATGGCTAGGGATTGGAGGGCTTCGTTTAGGCGATCGGGGGGCCAGAGGTGTTCGGTCATTGCGCCTTTAATTCGCCTTCTTCGAGTTTTAGGTGACGCCAATCGCGTCCGGACCATAGTTCTTCGCGGATGGCGCGTTCGGATTCGAGCATTGACTGGAGGCGCGAGCGTGCTTGCTTCGCAAGCTCGGCTGGGGCGCCGTCTTCGACGATGCGGCCTTCTTCTATTACCAGGACGCGATGGAATGTTAACGCTTCTGAGATGTCGTGCGAGATGGAAAGGAGCGTGGCATTTTTCCAGAAGGCGCGGGCGCGAGTTAGCAGGATTTTTCGTTGTTCGAGATCGAGGCCGCGGAAGGGTTCGTCTAGAATTACCAGTCGTACATCGGGGCGCAGTAGCGCGCGGGCTAAGCGGACACGCTGGCCTTCGCCGCCGGAGACTAATCCGCCGCCTTCGCCGAGTGGAGTCTTCAAGCCTTCCGGTAATCTTTCCAGCACCTGGCGTAAGTCCGCGGCGTCGATGGCGTCGTCGATGGACATTCGCGCCGACGAGGGCAGGCCGTATTCAAGATTTTCGATTAGAGGACGGTTCCAGATTTGTATAGCAGGGTCCACCCAGGCGATGTGCGGGCGCAGCGCTTCGATGAGCGCTTCGTCCAATTCCTGGTTGTCGATGAGAACGCGGCCTTGGGACGGGCGGTGCCATCCGAGCAGGGTTCCAACCAGGCTGGATTTGCCGGCGCCGGATGGTCCTACGATGGCGATGTGTTCGCCGGGTTGGATGTTGAGATTGATTTCGCGCAGAACGGTGTGGCCGGCGGCGGTGACGCTGACATTCTGGAATTCAATGGCGGCAGGGGTGGTGAGAGGGGAGGGTGCGGTTGGAGAGTGGGATGTTTTTTGTTCGATGGCGCCGAGCGGTTCCAGCAACCGGAGGGTGACGTTGCGATAGGAGGGATATTGCCAGGCGATGATGGCCACTTCCTGTCCAAGAGCCGGCAGGTTCAGGGCCCAATAGACCAGCAGCAGAACTACGCCCGATTCGCCGGCGCGGTGGAGGTGCGAGGCGAGTAGCCAGATGGCCAAAACGAAGCCAGTGAGGAATTGGAGACCTTCGAACGAGATGACGGTGCGCTGCAGGTTGTATCCGGCGCGGGCCCATTCGGTGAGCAGGCTTTCGTGTTCACGGCGTACGGCTGGTTGCGCGCCGTGGGTGTGGATGGCGACTAAGCCCAGCAAAGCATCGAGATAAAAACGGCTGAGCGCGCCCGAATGGGTGCGGAGGCGGAGATCGCGCTCGATTAATAAAGGTTGGGAGAGAAGCGGGATAGCCACGGCGGCGAGGGCTGCGAGGAGCGCGATGGGAGCGATGGAAGGATCGAGCCAAATGATGCCGGCGGTGGTGAAAACGATTTCGAAGGCGTAGCGCAGCAGTTGGCCGCCGAGTTCGGGCAAGCGGCGGATTTGATGGATGCTGTGGCTGCGCTCGGCCATATCGGATTTGAGGCGGCTTTGGAAATAGCGGTCGCCCAGGCGCGGAATTTTGTTGAGAAAGGCCAGGCGGAGGCGAACTTCGAGATGGCGTCCCAGACGGAGGAGGCTTGAGACGAGCGGGATTTCGAGCAGAAGAAGCGCGGTTGAAAACACGATTAGCGCGGTGAGCGGGAACGCTCGACCGATCAAGGCGCGGAAGAGAACGGCTTCGACGATTACAGCGCTGCTTGATAGCGCGAGCGCGGCGGTGATGGCGGTGGGGGTGAAGATGCCGTCCTGTTGGAGAAGAGTTAGTAGTTCGCGGCCGGGGCGCGGGGGTGGTTGATTTAGGGCGGCTTGAAGTTCGGGGGATCGTGGTAGCGCTCCCTTGCGGTCGCGGCTCGGTTGAGTGGCGCGGACTAGGACTGCTCCGCGTAACAGGAGTTCGTCGGGTTGATTTATGGGGCGGACGGTCCAGTAATGATCGGGGATGGTGGAGGGATTTTCTAAAAAGGTTTGGAGGAGACTGCGTGGGATGGGAACGGATTCCATCATGCGAACGCCGGCGTCGAGAGCGGCGATGTCCGCAGTTTGAATGATGGCGTCCGGGATTTTCAGGCGCGCCAGGCGATGGCGGAGGGGGCCGAGAAAATCGTCGGATGCGGCGTATTCACGCCAGTCTTCGGCGGGCACGGACATCTTGTGCACGTAGAGCTGATTCAGAAACTGATCGCGAGGGACGAAGCGGCGGCCGGTGGCGGGATCCATGATCTGGACGTATTTGCCGTGGGTTCGCCAGACGACGACGAAGTGGGTGACGCCGTTGGGCTGGACGACGACGGCGATGGCGGGGAGGGCGCGGGATTCGGGGAGCAGCACGTGATCGACGGGCAGCATGATTTGCTCCGCTTCGACGCCGAGTTGATTGGCGACTTCTTCCAAGGTGTCGATGGAGGTGCCGTCGACATCGGTCTGGCAGGCTTCGCGGAGGCGGCCGTAGTGGACATTGACGCCGAAACCTTCGAGGAGGCATTTGAGGGCGGCGGGGCCGCAATCCATGTTGGAGGTTTGGACGGTTTCGGGGATCAGGCGCGCGCGCGGGGTCATCGGTTGAGCGCGGTGCGGACTAGGGAGGCGGGGGTTGCGCGGGTTTCAACGCGCGCGGTGGCTGGTTGCTGGTTGCTGGTGGCTGGTGCTGTCGTTCGTAGGGTGAGGTATGCGTGCGTGGTGGTAGGTTCGTTTATTACTTTTTCAACTTTTGCCTGGATGGTTTGGCCGGCGATCGTAGTGATTTGGGCTTGTTGGTTGGGGTGGATTTGGGTGGTGGGGGGGAAGTTGGCTTCGGCCGAGTTTTGGTTTAGTTCGACGTGGGTGGTGGTTTGGTATTGGGGAATGGAGGCGGCGAAGAACCACCAGGCCCAGAGAGCTATTAAGATGATTGCGAAAAACAAAGCCAATTTTGAGCCGCGGAAATCATCGGCGTCCAGGGCGCGGATGGTCCGGGCGAAGGCGATCTGGCCGGTCATGGGGGTTCCTGACGCATCCGGCGATTGTTGTGTGTGGCTGCAGTACTTGTGTAAGCGGCTTTATTTCCTACTGTTAGGGCGGACGATTCGGAGATGATGACACACAAAAATTGAAGATGCGTCATGCCGGTTGCAGGGCCAAGTTGCATGGGATTGCTCTAATTGAGTGTAGCGCGGCTGGTCAAGAGAAACGCTATTTGTATGGACTAAACCTGCTGATTTTGCAGGATCGGATGGCTTGTGAACGGGAGTTCCAAACGGATTCGGGTCTCAAGCGTCGGTGTGGATATGCAAACGCTTCGGACATCCCTAGGTTTCGTATTTGCAGGAGTGGCATTCGCCCAATTTCCGGGCTTGACCCTCCCGCCCAGTGGAAACAATCAGAAGGCGGCCGTGATTCAGTATATTGGACCGGTTCGCGTGGCCATTGATTATTCCAGCCCCGCCGTGCATGGACCGGACGGAAAAGACCGGCGCGGCCAGATTTGGGGCAAGCTGGTGCCGTATGGATTGTCGACGGCGGCCTTTGGCAACGGGAAACCGGATCCGTGGCGCGCCGGCGCGAACGAGAACACCGTGTTCACGGTGTCGAACGATGTGACGATTGAGGGCAAGCCTTTGCCGGCCGGCCGTTACGGATTGCACATGATTCCGGGACAGGAAGAATGGACGGTGATCTTTTCGAAGAATTCTTCCGCGTGGGGCAGTTTCTTCTACGAGGAGAGCGACGACGCGCTGCGCGTTACCGTGAAGCCGCACAAGCATGAGTATCGGGAGTGGCTGGCCTATGAATTCACCACGCGCAAACCGGCCGAGGCGACGGCGGAATTGCAATGGGAAGATCTGGCGGTGGGGTGGAATATCCAGGTGAATAACGCGGACGATATTTACGTATCGCGTCTGCGACAGGAATTGGATTCGGTGCCCGGGTTCATGTATCAGGCTTATGACGCGGCGGCGCAGTACACACTGCAATCGGGAAAACATCTGGAGGAAGGGTTGAAGTGGGCCGACGTCGCGGTCAGCCGGCCATTTGTGGGACAGGCGAATTTCTCCACGCTGAGCACGAAATCGCAGATTCTGGCGAAACTGGGGCGCAACGAAGAAGCGGCCAAGCTGATGGATCAGGCGATTCAGGATCCGGCTACGACATCCTTGCAGCTTCATCAGTACGGGCGGCAATTGCTGGCGGAGAAGAAACCTGAGGAAGCGATGAAGATATTCCAGCTCAATGCGCAGCGCCATGGTGAAGCATGGCCGGTACATGTGGGATTGATGCGAGGATATGCGGCCAATGGAGATCTGCAAAAGGCGCTGGAACACGCGAAGAAGGCGCTGGTGCAGGCTCCGGACAATTTGAATCGCGACAATCTGGAGGCGATGGTGAAGAAGTTGGAGGAGGGGAAGAATATCGAGTAGGACGGTTGTTCGGTTGTTCGGTTGTTCGGTTCGGATGTTGGTGGGTCCTTGTGTGGGGCCCGCCTCCCGCCCGTTGTCTAACCGCATCGCCCGGGGGCTAGAATCAGCCGCCTACGCTCGGGAAGAGCCGCGCTCCAGCCTTCTGCGCGGCCTTACGGAGCCTCTGATCTAGAGTCGCGAGAGGGGCACTGTGGCGGAGCGAGAGCTCAAGATAGGCGGCATCGTAGGCCGGGAGGCTGAATTCACGCGCCAGGGGCAAAACGTTGGTCAGGTTTTCCTCCGCCGACTGCACGTCCTGATGCACGGACAGGTTTTGCAGCAACGTGGAAAAGCGCTGGATTTCGCGCTGGTGCAAGCGTTTGTTTCGCTCGCCTACCAAGATGGCATTGGCAACTTCGAGTGACCAAACCGCCGGGACCAGGATTGAAATGCCATCGAGCGCGAGCAGGACTTTGTCCGCATAATCGCTGCCTTCATCGGGAAAACACCAGGCGAGCGCCACGGAGGCATCCACGACGATGCCAGTCAAAAGCGGCGTCCTTGGCTGATCATTTCGCGGACGCTCATTTTTCCAGGCTTAACCCGTTTACGAAGTTCACGCATGGCTTCTACAACTTCCTGGTGTGATAGTCGCGGGCCGGCCGGTCCTATGGGAATTAACATGGCTGCGGGGACGCCATGTCTTGTAATCGTGATGCGCTCCCCTTTTGCCACCCGGTCCAGTAGGGATGCCAGGTGAGTTTTCGCCTCGAATGCGCCAATGGTATCCACGAATTTATTTTAGACTAGTTCAGACTAGTTGTTCTCTTCGGGGGCCTGTATTTACCTTGTAGGTATCTGCAAATCTGTAACACTGCAACTATGGGTGCAACGCGACACCGGGTAACTTTCGAAGAAGGCGATCGTGATTGATGCGTTAACGGCTTATTTCTCGCAGAAGCAAGAGAACCTGGCGCTGTTGATGGCGGCTGACAAGGCCTTCGCTGAATGGGACAACGAAGACGATCGGGTGTATGACTCGGTTTCCGTTTACTGACCTCACCACTGCGAAGCAGAGGCCGTGCCTAATCTTGACGACGTTTCAACCTAAGGGCCTTCCCGAGCACTGTGTGGTGGCAATGGTGACGAGCCACTTGGACGAAGCGGCGTTTCCGGGCGATGCGCGGTTGGGCAAGTGGCGGGAGGCCGGCCTGCCGAAGCCGAGCATGGTTCGGTCGGCGAAGATGGTGACGGTGGAACGCTCTTTGATTCGCAAGAAGTTGGGGACGGTTCACAGTGGTGACAGGCCAGCCATCCGCCGCCAGTTCCGGCACGTTTTTGCTGAATTGGTCTGACGCAAAGTTTGGCGAGCGCTACTCTCTGGTTGCCCACGCTATGGAGGCGCTGCATAGATCACTGGCGGGCCAGCGGTGGACGCCGGCCGGTGCTGGAGTCTTCGACGACGAGGCCGACGGATTGGAGCTCACAGCCGAGGCCGGGACCGACGTGGATGCCGTGGTTGTCCACGCTCAAGATTTTTGCTCGAATACCGGATCGCGGATCGTTTCCGTAGTCCGCCGGCCAATTCGACAGGCCAGGGGACGGTACTAACTGGGGCTGCGAGTTTGGAAGGATGGTGCCGAGTCTTGCTGAATTAGCTCCGGGCCGGTTCCGTCGAGGTTAAGAACATCTTTGATTCCTTGGCTGTCGTAGGCTGCCTTGATGGTCAAAGGAGAGAGCCAGTATCCGGGCACCTGGCGCCATTCCGGCGCCGCCGGTGTATCCGGTAAAATATGGGCGGGGGGAGAATTGCTTGCCAAAGTTTGCCGGATTTATCCCGGCCGCGGGCAAGGTTCGCGCCGTCGCGCGTCATGGTCAATAGGAAATCAGTTGTACGAAACTTTGGATTGAGGGAAGCTGATTCGTAGACGACCGTGGTCATCGGTACACGTTTCTGAAGGTCGGAAACGGGGATTAGGTCTGTTTCCAGGGCGAAAGCCATTGCGATCAGGAGCGATAACGGAACCGAGGCCATGCGCGTGTCCATTAATTATGCGGCATTTCGCGATGCCCTGGCGATTGCGCGGGTTGGCAACCCGCCGCAGGATGGCATCCTGCCCCACACAAGGTAAACTGGAAGTGAAACTGAATGCCGGACCGCGCCCGATTACTCGCCGACGCCTTAAAGGACCGTATTTTAGTCCTGGACGGCGCCATGGGGACCATGATCCACCAGGTGCCGCTCTCGATTGAGACGGATTATCTGGGGCGGGAGAATTGCCCGGAGATTCTGTGCGTTACGCGGCCGGACGTCATCAGCGGCATCCACCGCGCTTATCTCGAAGCCGGGGCTGATATCGTGGAAACCAACTCATTTGGTGGCACCAGCATCGCGCTGGCGGATAACAAGCTGGAGGATCGGGCGTACGAGCTGAATTTTGCGGCGGCCAAAATTGCGCGTCAGGCCGCGGATGAATTCTCGACGTCATCCAAGCCGCGCTTTGTCGCTGGTTCCATGGGTCCTACTAACAAGGATCTGAACATAACAGCCACCGTCACTTTTCCGAAGCTGCACGATGCTTATTATGAACAGGCCAAGGGATTGGTGGAAGGCGGCTCCGATTTTCTGCTGATCGAGACTTGTTTCGACACCGGGAGTCTCAAAGCCGCGCTGCTGGCGGTGCAAAAGCTGCGCCGCGATTTGGGGCTGGCGATTCCGGTGGTGGCATCGGTCACCATTGAACGCAACGGCACCATGTTGGGCGGGCAGCCGATTGATGCGCTGTATGCCTCCATCGCGAACAACGATCTGTTGGCCGTGGGAATGAATTGTGCCACGGGTCCGGATCTGATGACGGACCACATACGCAGTTTGCATGAAATGTCGCGGTTTCGTGTTTCGTGTTATCCCAATGCCGGGCTTCCGAATGCGGAAGGCAAGTTCGGAGAAACGCCGGATTCCCTCGCCGCGCAGCTGGAAAAGTTTATCGATCACGGCTGGCTGAATCTCGTGGGCGGCTGCTGTGGTACCACGCCCGAGCACATCAAAGCGATTGCGCAAATGGCTTCGGGAAAACGGCCGCGCGCCATTCAAGCGCCGTCGCACCGGGCATTTTATTCGAACAAGGAACTGGTGGAAGCCGAGGAGAGCAATCGGCCGCTGATTGTCGGCGAACGGACCAATGTCATCGGCTCACGTCTGTTCAAGAATTTGATCGCCGAAGAGAAGTGGGAGGAAGCTACCGAGATTGCGCGCTGGCAGATCAAGAACGGCGCGCACATTGTGGATGTGTGCCTGCAATCCAGCGATCGGGACGAAATGAAGGACATCCGTCCCTTCTACGAAAAGCTGATCCGCAAAATCAAAGCGCCCATCATGATCGACACCACCGATCCCCAGGGCGTGGAGCTGGCGCTCACGTATTGCCAGGGAAAATCGATCATCAATTCCATCAATCTGGAGGACGGCGAGGAGAAATTCGAGCTGATTTGTCCGCTGGCCAAAGCCTACGGCGCGTCGGTGATCTGCGGGACCATTGACGAAGACAAGCTGCAGGCGCAGGCGTTCACGCGCGAGCGGAAGCTGGCGGTGGCCGAGCGATCCGTGAAGCTGCTGTCTGAAAAATACGGCATTCCGCCGGAAGACATTGTCATCGATCCGCTGGTTTTTCCTTGCGCGACGGGCGATGAAAATTATATCGGCGGCGCGGTGGAGACCATCGAGGCGATCCGGTTGATCAAGGAAAAGATCCCGTTCGTCAAGACCATTCTGGGCGTCTCCAACATCTCGTTCGGCCTGCCGGCGTCGGCGAGGGAAGTGGTGAACTCTGTTTTCCTGTATTACTCGACGAAGGCGGGGCTTGATCTGGCCATCGTCAACGCGGAGAAGCTGGAGCGCTTCGCGTCCATTCCCGTGGAAGAGCGGCGCTTGGCGGAGAGCCTGTTGTTCAATACGCCGCCGGCGGACGTTCCCGCGGATCATCCCAATGCGGACGAACTAAAGACGGCTCCCGAGGACTGGCGCCAGCAATCGCGCGAGCAAAAGATGGCCGTCAATCAGTTTCACATCGCGGCCATCGCCGAATATTTCCGGAGGGCCGGGAAGAAGGAAAAGAAGAAGGCTGCCGACCTTCCGCTTGACGAGCGCCTGGCAAATTACATTATTGAGGGCACCAAGGATGGCCTGGTCGCGGATCTGGACCGCAAACGCGCGGAAGGCGCAGCGCCGCTGGACATCATCAATGGCCCGCTGATGGCCGGAATGTCCGAAGTGGGCCGGTTGTTCAACAACAACGAGCTGATTGTCGCGGAAGTTTTGCAATCCGCCGAGGCGATGAAAACCGGCGTGGGCCATCTGGAGCAGTTCATGGAGAAGGCGGATACTTCCGCGCGGGGCAAGATCATTCTGGCCACGGTGAAGGGGGATGTTCACGACATCGGGAAAAACCTGGTGGAAATAATCCTCAGCAATAACGGCTATCAGGTAATCAATCTGGGAATCAAGGTTCCACCGGAAGATCTGATCAAAGCGTTCCGCGAGCATCATCCGGATGCAATTGGCCTTTCGGGGCTGCTGGTGAAAAGCGCGCACCAGATGGTAATCACCGGCGGGGATCTGAAAGACAACGGTGTAACCGTGCCGCTGCTGGTGGGCGGCGCCGCGCTATCTGAAAAATTCACCAAGACAAAAATCGGTCCCAGCTACGCGGCTCCGACATTCTACGCCAAGGATGCCATGACCGGACTGCGGCTGCTGAACGAAATCATGGACCCGGCGACACGGGAACAGGTGCTGGCATCGCACGTCTTCGGCGAAGGCGAACCGGCTCCCGCGCCCAGTCCCCAGCCCCTGGCACCGAGCCCCGATCGGCGCAGCACAAAAGTGCGAGCCGACTTGCCCATCCCCGCCGCTCCGTATCTCGAAAAGCGCGTGCGCGACGTCCCCAACCTGGCCGAAGTCTGGAGTTACATCAATCCGTTCATGCTTTATGGCCGGCACCTGGGGTTCAAGGGCAATTTCGAAAAGTTGCTGGCGGACCGCGACGCGAAAGCTTTGAAACTTTTCCACGAGGTGGAAGAAGTGAAGGCGGAAGCGGCGCGCTTCATGAAGGCGAAAGCGGTGTGGCAATTCTTTGAAGCGGAGCGCGCGGGCAACGCCATTCAGCTCTTTTCGCCCGGCGGCGCGACGCCCATTCACACTTTTCAGTTCGGACGGCAGCCGCGCGCGGACGGGCTGTGCCTGAGCGATTACATTTTGGAAGCCGATGAAGGGCGGCGCGATCACCTGGCGATTTTTGTGGTAACGGCGGGTTCTCAAGTGCGCGAGGAATCCGAGCGAGCCAAGCAGGCCGGCGAGTTTTTCAAGGCACATGCGCTGCAGGCTCTGGCTATCGAAACGGCGGAAGGCTGCGCGGAATGGCTGCATCGGCGGCTGCGCGAGGACTGGGGATTTCCCGATCCTCCGACGCTAACCATGCAGGAGCGCTTCACGTCGCGCTATCGCGGCAAGCGCTACAGCTTCGGGTATCCGGCGTGCCCGAATCTGGACGATCAGCAGGGGATCTGGAAGCTGATTAATCCGGATGAAATCGACGTGCATCTCACCGAAGGCATGATGATGGATCCGGAGGCGAGCGTTAGCGCGCTGGTGTTCCATCACCCGGATTGCGCGTATTTCACGGCGAGTGAGGTTAATGAGCCGGCGTTGGTTTCTTAGCCGCTGATGAACGCAGATAAACGCGGATAAAACGCTAATCTTGCCTTAGCGCCCTTACCGGGTCAATCGCTGCGGCACGGCGTGCTGGGATCCAGCAGGCTAATGCTGCTACGGCCAACAAAATTGCAGGGGCGGCGGCGTAGGTGAGCGGGTCCGTGGGGGTCACGCCAAAGAGCAAGCCTGAGAGCAGGCGGGTGAGGGCGAATGCTCCGAGAATGCCGAGGGTGGCTCCAACTGCCGCGAGCGACATGCCTTGGCGCAGGACCAGCGCCAGGACATCCAAGGAACGAGCGCCCAAGGCCATCCTCACTCCGATTTCATTGGCGCGCTGCACTACGAAATAGTGCATCAGGCCGTAAATGCCGATCGCGGAGAGGAGCAGAGCAGCCAGCGAGAATAGTCCGATCAACGACGTTTGAAAACGCCGCTCCGCGGTTTGTTGCCCAAGCTGGTCTTCGACAGTGGTGACCTTGAATTTTGCGACGCTTTTATCCACGGATTGAATCTCGCTGCGGACCGTTGCGGCTAGCGCATTTGGGTCGCCCGCGGTCCGCACAATCACATCCAGCATGTCTTCCGATTGCTGCGCATCGGGGCGGAAGACCTGCGGGACCACTTGTTTTTCGAGACCCTGGCGGTGCATATCGCCGGAGATGCCGACTACCGTCGTCCACGGACTGGATTCTCCTCCGGGGAAACGGAACTGTTTGCCGATGGCGTCTTCGTTCGGCCAATAGGTTTTGGCCATCGTTTCATTGATGATAGCGACGGCAGGCGAACCGGCGCGGTCCTGATCCGAGAAGAGGCGGCCCTTCAGCAATGGAATGCCGGCGCTTTCGAAAAATGCTCCGGCGATCAGATCGTCTGAAGGTCCAGGCCGCTGGGGCGCGCGTCCTTCGATTTGCACGGTATCCTCCGGATCGGACCAGAGAAAACCGGAAATCGCGCCGGCGGATAACACGCCGGGAATGGTGCGGACGCGGGCAAGGGCGTCGCGGAAGTATTGAATCTGCTGCGCGGCGGTTCTTCCGACGTGCAGATCGATGCGCATGACCAACAGGTTTTCCGGGTGGAAACCGGGGTCGACATTCTGCAGCGCCAGGAAGCTGCGCAGCATGAGACCCGCGCCGGCCAGCAGCACCAGCGCGATGGAAAATTCGCCGACTACCAGCATGTTGCGAACGCCGCGGTTGGCCACCGTGGTCCACTGCCTGCTTCGCGCGAGCGATGCGCCATCTCGCAGGGCCGGCCAAAGGCCGGAGACGATGGCGGAAAAGAGCGAGACGGCCAGGGTGAACAGCAATACTTGAGGATCGATACGTGCTTCCATCAAACGCGGAATGCCCGGCGGCGCGAAGGCGATCAGGGCTTGCAATGCCGCCGCGGCCAGCGCCAATCCCAGCGCTCCACCGGCGGCGGAAAGCACCAGGCTTTCGGTGAGAAGCTGCGCGGCCAATCGCCCGCGGCCGGCTCCGAGCGCCCGGCGGACGGAGAACTCACGCTCACGCGTCGAGCCTCGGGCCAGCAATAGATTCGCGACGTTAATGCAGGCGATCAGCAGCATGAGAAAAACGGAGCCGAACAATACGGCCAGCGATAGCTGTACCGGTCCGGTAGTCTGGGTGCTTAGCGGAACCACGCTGATCTGGGGCCGGGTGCGGTTCTCTGGGTATTCGGCCGCGAGTTCGCGAGCGATGGCAGACATCTCCGATTGCACCTGGCTCCAGGTCACGCCTGGCCGAATACGGCCCAGCACAAACCAGTTCGAAGCTATCCGCTGATCCGTGCGATCGCGCGCGACCCAATAGGGATGGGTGGTAATCGGCTCCCAGACATTGGTATCGGGGAACGGAAATTGAAACGCCGCGGGCATCACGCCGATGATGCGGGACTTGCGCCCATCTTTGACGATGTCCGCTCCGAGCACGTTCTGAGACCCGCCGAAGCGGCGCTGCCAAAGCCCATAGCTTAAAATTGCGACGGCTTCGCGCCGCCGTTCTTCGTCCGCCGTGAATACGCGTCCCAATATCGGTTTAACGCCGAGGAGCGGGAAGAAATTCGCAGGGACACGCGCGGAGCGCATCCGTTCCGGAGGGCCATCGTTATTTCCCAGCAAAAAAGTTTGACCGATGAAGACGGTCATGTCCTGAAAAGTGTGGCTGCGCGTTTTCCAATCGGCGAAGTTGAGCAGCGAGACGCGGCCTTCCTTCAATCCATGCGCGGAATCTTCCGACCACAGCATGGCCAGGCGCTGCGGCGCGAAGTACGGCAGCGGGCGCAGCAGCACGGCGTTGATCACGCTGAAGATGGCGGAGTTCGCGCCAATGCCTAGCGCGAGCGTCAGAACCACTACGGCGCTGAATCCGGGCCGCTTCCAGAACAGGCGCAGCGCATGGCGAAAATCGCCCGAGAACTGATCCCACCACCACACCCGGCTGCGCCGATAGACTTCTTCCTGTATCGAAATGGGGTTTCCGAAAACCCGGCGGGCCCGGCTTCCGGCATTGGCGGGCGCGTGGCCACGTTCCTCGAGCTCATCGGCTTCGTGCGCCAGGTGGGATTGGACTTCTTCGGCGAAATCGCTCCAGGGACGTTTCTTCGGCCAGAACATCGTTTATGCCTCGCGCGGCGCAAGAATCCGGGCGATGGCATTGGCCACGCGGCGCCACTGGTCAGTCTTCCGGGTGAGTTGATTGCGGCCTTTGGCAGTGAGGGTGTAAAAACGCGCGCGGCGATTGTTTTCCGAGATCCCCCACGCCGCCTTCACCCAGCCTTTGGTTTCCAGCCGCTGCAGCGCCAGATACAACGAGCCGTGGTCCACCAGAAAAACATCCTCGGATTGTTGTTGGATGGACCGGGCGATACCCTGGCCGTGGCGGGCGCCCAGCAGCAGCGTTCGCAGGATCAATAAATCGAGGGTTCCTTGCAGCAAGTCGGTCCTTTGGGAAGGCATCCGACATGAGTGTACGCCTTCTTGGGTCGGATGTCAACAGGAGGCGGTTGGCAGGCGAAAACGCCTGCCCCACGGTGACGGTATGCTGAGAGTGCTTTGTCACAGTTCGAAGTCATCGCTGCCGCACGGGAACAGATGCATGTGGTGGATAACCTGATGCAGCTATACGCGCACGATTTCAGCGACTTTCATCAGGTCGAGCTGGATGCGAATGGCAGATTCAACTACGCTTCGCTGCCGCTCTATTGGAGCGACGGGAACCGTCACCCGTTTTTGGTGAAAATGGACGGCCGGCCGGCGGGGTTTGTTTTGGTAAAGCGCAACGGGACTGTCTGGGATATGGTGGAGTTCTTTGTGGTTCGCGGATGCCGCAGGCGAGGCGCTGGAACGGCCGTCGCGCATGAGGTTTGGAAGCGATTCCCGGGGAGGTGGGAGGTGCGGGTCATGCAGGCGAACCACTCTGCGCTCGATTTCTGGGAGCGGGCCATTGCGGCGTTCACGGGCCGCCGGATTGAGCCGGTTAGCATGGAACAGGATGGCAATTCCTGGCGGGTATTTGTTTTTGATACGCCGAGCTGAGCCGGTTAGGTTATCCCGTCAATATTATTGTTTGGTGCACCGGGAGCTCGAAAAAAACCGGGACACTTTTGCCCGGTCGAGCCGTATAGGTATGTATGGGCTCTTTCATACAAGACCTGCGCTACGGCGTTCGGACTCTCATAAAGGATCGCGCTTTTCTTTTTACCGCGGTGTTGGCTCTGGCGCTGGGTATCGGGTCAACCACCGCCATTTTCAGTGTTATCGACAACGTGCTGTTGGAGCCGTTTCCCTATACCGATGGCCAGCGGCTGATGGCCATCATGATCCACGACAACAGCAGCAGCGACACGTTTGGCCGCGAATTCTTTGAGCCTCCGGAGTTTCTGGATTACCAGGAGCAGAACCACGTATTTGATCGAACCATCGGGCTGAGGTCCGCGGGTGTGTTGATGACGGGCACGGGTGCGCCGGAATCATTCCGAGGAGCCAGCGTCACCGGCAACACTTTCGAATTTTTGGGCATTGCTCCCTTGCTGGGCCGGGCGCTCACTCCGGAGGATGCGAAACCGGGAGCGCCCCCGGCGTTTGTGCTGAGCTACAAGGCTTGGCGCAAGACATTTGCGATGGATCGGAGCATCATCGGCAAGACCTATACCTTGAATGGCCAGCCGACCACATTGGTGGGGATCATGCCCAAGCGATTCGCATGGTGGGGCGCGGATTTATGGATGCCTACCTTTGTGAACCGGGCTGATGCGGGTCCGGGCGCGGCCTTCAAGTTCGTTTTTCTGCTGGGCCACTTGAAGCCGGGATTGACTCCGAAATCCGCCAGTCCGGATCTGAATATTCTGGGCCACCGGCTGGCCAAATTGTATCCGAAGAATTATCCGAAACAGTTTGAGGTGCGGGCACAGCCGCTGGTGGACAACGTGGTGGGAAAATTTCGAACCACGTTGTACACGTTACTGGCGGCCGTGGGATTGTTGCTGCTGATTGCGTGCGCGAACGTGGCGAATCTGTTGCTGGCGAAGGCGACGGCGCGGGACAAAGAGTTTGCGGTGCGGGCCACGCTGGGAGCGGGACGATGGAGGCTGGTGCGGCAGTTGATGGTGGAAAGCGTTCTGGTGGCGCTGGCAGGCGCGGTAGCGGGATGTTTTTTCGCGTGGCTGGAACTGAAAGGCCTGATCGCGCTATTGCCGCAATTCACTTTTCCCGATGAGGCGGACATCAGCATGAACGGTCCGGTATTGCTGGCCACGCTGGGGGCCGCTCTTTTGACTGCGCTGCTTTTTGGATTGGTTCCGGCGCTGGGCGCAGCAGGGCGCGATTTGAATGAGGCATTGAAAACCACCGGACGCGGCAACAGCGGATTCCGGCGGGGACGTTTGCGCAACGCGTTGATAGTGAGCGAAGTGGCGCTTTCGCTGGTGCTGCTGGCGGGCGCGGGATTGCTGATGCGCAGCTTTTTTGTGGAGCGCAGCGTGGACATGGGGTTTCGTCCGGAGAAGGTGCTGAGCGCTCAAATCCAACTGCCGGCGGAGCGCTACAAAACCGCGGAACAGCAGAGCCGGTTCCTGCGCGATCTGCTGCCGCGCCTGGAGGATCTGCCGGGTGTCACGGCGGCGGCCGGCGGCCTGGTGCTTCCGCCCTTCGGCGGTATCAATACCGATTTCGATGTTGCCGGCAAAACTCATTCCGAGACATGGAAAGGCGATATGGTGCTGTGCAGCTCGCAGTTCTTTCAAACCATCGGGACGCGGCTGATGGGCGGGCGGCTGCTGTCGGAAGAAGACGTGGCGGGGATGCGCAAAGTGGCGGTGGTGAATCAGACTTTCGCATCGAAGTATTTTCCGGGCGATAGCCCGATTGGCCGGCAGGTGAAATTGGCGGGGCTGGAGAAGGCTCCCATACCGGTAGACAGTCCATGGTTTGAGATTGTCGGCGTGGTTTCCGATGTCAAGAACAACGGGCTGCGGGAGGCGGTGCAGCCGGAAGCTTATGCGCCTTATTCTTTTTCCAGCTATGGCGGCTACTTTGTGTTTTTACGGAGCGTTGGCAATCCGTCCACGCTAGTGAAGTCACTGGATGACCAGATCTGGGCCATGGATCGAAACCTGGTGCCGCAGCAAACCGCTACGATTCAGGAGCAGTTGGATCAATTCCAATTTGCGCAGCCGAAATTCAGCCTGACGCTGTTTGCGGTGTTCGCGGGAATCGGACTGGTGCTGGTGAGCGTGGGAGTTTATAGCGTGATCTCTTACACTGTCTCGCAGCAGAGCCACGAGATCGGGATTCGGATGGCCTTGGGCGCGACGCCGGGAAATGTGCGCGGGCAGGTTATTATGGCTGGGCTGCGGTACATCCTGATCGGCATTGTGGTTGGTTTGGCGCTGACGGTTGCGGTGGGACGCGTGCTGTCCAGCGAGATCTGGGGGATATCGGCGCACGATCCGCTTACGCTGGCGGGTGTGGTTGCGTTGTTGACGTTGATCGGACTGCTGGCGTGCTACATACCGTCGAGGAGGGCTACGCGGGTGGATCCGTTGATCGCGCTGCGGTATGAGTGAGGGGCTGGGGGCTCGGGACTGGGGGCTAAATGCTTAGCAGGTGGGCGTGGACTGGGGTGTTGTTCAACTGTGAGATTGCTTTGGCGTACCAGTGGAGTTGGCGCTTGTAGTGGGTTTGGTTTGCGCTGATGTCGGCGTCGGTTTTGAAGTCCACTATTTGCCAGGCGCCTTGGTGGAGGAACGCAAGGTCGATGATGCCTTCCAGCACTTGCTGGTTTTCGAGCTTCAAGATGATTGGGAGTTCGCGGTGCAGGCGCGCGGCGCTTCGCGCTTTCGCTAGGAGCGGGTGAGCTAGAGTGGCTTCGGTTGCGTGGATGGCTTGCTCGATTTCGTCCGGGGGCGCGCCTAATAACCGGCCATGAACTTGCGCCAGGGCTTTGATGGCTTCGCCATCGGCATCGAGCGGGGCGTCGCGCAGGATGGTGTGAACCAGCGTGCCGAATCTTGGACCAATGGGGCGATTGGCGGGCTTCGGGATGGAATGGATGGTTACTTCCACCGCGAAATCCCGCGGTGATTCGCTGGTTTCGGTGGCGGTGAAGATGTTGAACTGTTTGATTTGAGCGGTGGTGCTTATTTCGTCACGTTTCTGTTGCCAGGCGCGATAGGCGGCCAAGCTGGGCGATTCGGTTTCAGTGGGCCTGAGAATTTCGTCGCGCCGGAGGCCGAGATTGGCGGGCGGCGTGAGGTTCAGCGTGCGAGGATCCCACCAAACGACAGAGTGTGAGCCTTGCTGCGGTGAATGCAGACCGGGTTTGACAGAGGGCTCATCATTGAAGAAAAATGGACGATCGATTACGGATGCGTTCCCGAATTTTGGGCAGCCTGGGGCTGGGGTGGAGTTGCGGCTGCGATCCCAGGGCGGATAGATGGCTTTGTTCAGCGGGCTGAGCCAGCCGTTCATTTCCTGATCGCCCACTGCGGGGACAACAAGAACATCGCGGGCGCGGGTGGCGGCGACATAGGCCACTCGGACACCCTCGGCGCGCTCACGCAGGCGTTCTTCGGCTTCGTTGTCGCGCAGCTCCCAGGGTGCGCAGCGAAGCAGGCGGGTGGCGCAGAGACCGGTGCGGGCGTCGACGAAGCGGTCCGGATCGCCGGCGGCGATGTTGGCGGTCATGTCGGCCAGAATCACGATAGGGAACTCCAAACCTTTGGCGGAGTGGACGGTCATCAGCCGCACACCTTCGGCGCCTTCTTCGAGCACGGGAGCCTCGTGCGATTCAGCTTTTTCGGCCTGCGTCTCCAGCTCCTCGATGAAACCGCGGAACGAAATGCCGCCGGAGAGCTCGAAGCTACGGGCCAGATCGGCTATGCGATAGACGTTGGCGAGTACCTGATGTCCGGCTGGACGCAGAGCGAATCCGGCGTGGGCGCGCGCTGATTCGAGCAATGAATTTACGGTGTCGGCGATGGGCCGGCGATTGCGCTGGCGATGCAGCGAGGCAAGGCACTCAAGAGCATCGGCGATCGGTTGAAATTCCGGGGCGAGGGTTTCCGGAAGCGCCTGGAAAAGACGCAGGCGGCCGATCTCGTGGTGGAAGCGCAGCAGCAGATCATCGGGGATGGCGAAGAGCGAGCCTTTCAAAGTGGCGAAGAGCGACAGTTCATCCTCAGGCCATTCGATAGCGGTGAGGGCTACGCGCAGCGTTTCCACTTCCTCGCGGTTGTGAAAAGATTTGGAGCCGACCAGCAGATGCGGGATTTCGCGGGCTTCCAGAGCACGAACGTAATCGCGGGTGATATCGCGGCCGTAATTGGTGAAGCGGCGGAAGAGAATGCAAATTTGTTTTTCGGTGACCGGGAGAAGCTGCCCGGGATTCTCGGGGTCGCGAACTTTCCAGCCGCTTTTGCGGACCAGCCACTCGACGAACGCGACGATAGTGTCGGGGAGGCAGGCATCGATGGAAATCTTCGAGACACGTTGGCTGCCGTAGGGGCGCGGAACGGGCAGCGCAATCAAATTGGGTTGGCCATCGATGGGCGGCGTGTTGCCGTTGAGCGGGGAGTAAGCCGCCTGCCCGGCCTGTGCGTCATCCTGCATTTCCGGATGGAAGGCGTGGTTGACGCAGTGCTGGATGGGTTCTAAAGCCCGGAAGCTGGAGGTGAGCTGCAGAGCGCCGACGCCGCGGGAGACCAGGGCATCGCGAATGGAGCGGTAGAGCACGACGTCGGCACGGCGGAATTTGTAAACGGATTGTTTAGGATCGCCGACCACGAACAGCTTTCCAGGTTGCGGCGTAACTTCGAGCCAGTTCGCTTGCTCAGGGTCCTGCGAGGAGAGCAACAGCAGGATCTCGGCCTGCAGCGGATCAGTATCCTGAAACTCATCGATGAAGATGTGCGTGAAACGATGCTGCAGGTAGCGGCGGACTTCGGGCTTATCGCGCACCAGATCGCGAGCGAGAATCAGCAGGTCGAGAAAATCCAGCTTGCCGGCGCGGCGCTTCTTGTCGTTGTAGCTTTCCACCAGCTGCCACATTTCACCGCGCAGCGTGGAAGCGAGATCGGCGTCGGCGGCGGCCTGGAATTTTTCCAGATGATCGATCAGTTGCGCGCGGGCGCCGACCACCTGTTCGCGCGGTATGGATTCGGCGAAGAAGCCGGAACCTTTTTTGGTATCCCGCTTCAAATCGCGGAGTAGCTTGATGAGGAGACTTTCGAGCGTGTCGTAGTCACGGGAGCGCGTGGCGGCCTTTTCGGATCGCTCAATCCAGGTGATGAGGGCCTGCGCGGGGCGCAAGGAACGAACCAGGTTGTCGGTGAACTTGCGGCAACGAGAAGCAGCTTCGGCGACCAGCGCTACTTCGGAGACGAGATTGTCGATTTCCGCCTGGCGATGAAACGGCGGCTGGCGCCAGGGGGCGGGGTGATCGCGCCATTCGATCAACTTCCAGGCCGCGTATTGGAGTTGGGTGATAGGCGGACTGCCGTCTACCGAATCGCGCGCGGCCAGCCGCGCCAGTGCGCGCCGCAATGCGGGAGCGCCTTCCGACAATTTTTGCTGGAACCAGGCGCGGAAGGCGCGTTCGAAGATGCGGGCGGCTTGCTGTTCGGTGAGTTCTTCGAAGGCGGGATCGACAACGGCTTCCACGGGACGCTCGCGGAGGATCTGCGCGCAAAAGGAATGGATGGTGCCGATGGCGGCTTCCTCCAGGTGCTCGAGCGCGTTTTCGATATGGGCGCGCTCGGTGGGCGTTTCAACGGTTAGGCGGGCGCGATCCAGTTCCTGGCGCAGGCGCAGTTTCAGTTCTCCGGCCGCCTTGTTGGTGAATGTTACGGCGACGATATTGGCGATGCTGGCGACGCCGGACGCGAGGACGCTGACGATGCGCGCGACAAGCTCCGTGGTTTTGCCGGTCCCGGCGGAGGCTTCCACCAGCAGGCTTTCGGCGAGCGAGGTGCGGATGCGATGACGCGCCGCGCTGTCGTCGAGTTGCGGATGGATGGCCGGCGTCATGGCAGATTGCGAATGTTGATGAGCGGTTCCAGGCGCTCGGGAAGCTTACGCTTGGAGCGCTGTTCTTCGTAGGGTCCGCAAACGGGGCGGTAATCGCATATGACGCAGGCTCCGGCTTGCGGGGCGGCGGGGAGGAAGCCGTCTTCCACGAATCGGCCGATGGTTTCGAGCACCTGGGCCACGCGCTGGCGCGATGGAGTGTTGAGAGGAATGTCGATGGTGGAAAAATCGCCGCGCTGGGTGCAAAAGAAAAGGCTGCCGGATTCCACTGGTTGACCGAGCAATTGTTCGGCGGCCAAGGCGTAGAGCAGCGGCTGCAGAATGGCGCCTCCTCCGACATATTGCGGGCGGTTTTGAGGCGCTTTGCCGGTTTTGTGATCGGTAACGCGCAGGGCATCGCGGCTAGTGTGTTTTTCAATTAAGTCGATGGCGCCGCGCAGGCGGATGCCGTTGAGAATGGTGGCTTCGTCGGTGGTGCTTTGAGGATCGCGGTGAGGGCCCGAGGCCAGGCCGAAGGCGAACTCAAAGTGAACGGGCACCCAATCGGGCGGGGCAGTTGAAACTTGTTGTATCCAGCCGCGGAGATCGGTGCGGACATATTCGATTTCACTTTTCCAGACGCGCTGAATGGCGGGCGCGAGATCGTCTTCGAATTCAGCCGCCACGCGATCGAGCACCTGGTCGGCGAGATCCAGGGTTTGGGGCAAGCCGGCCGCGGAGATGGGCAGAAGGCCAAGCTCCTTCAATTTGCGAAACAACTGGAACTGGACTTCATGGAAGAGCGCGCCGCGGGTGAGCGGGTCCATTTGTTCGAGCGGTACGGCGGCTTCGCGCGGCCGGAATTGAAAGATACCTTGCAGCAGGAAGCGATAGGGGCAGGCGGCGAAATGCTGGAGCGATGAGGGAGAGTAGCTGCGCTGGGAGAAGCGGTGAGCTTCGAGAACTTTGAGTGTCGCGGGATCGGGATCCACCAGGCCGTCGGCGGAGGTCCAACGGTTGCGCCAGCGCCGGCCGCGGGTGCGCAGCGAGCGCGCCAGGCTTTCATTGACTTCCATCAGATAACGGGCGCTGCCTTTGGCGCTGTCCGCCGGCAACTTGAGCGCGGCCTGGAGCGAAGCGAGATCGTACTCGGCGTCGTCGATAGCGATGGCGGGATCGGAGGGGGCGGGCCAATCCAGGCGGGTTTGGGCGCTGGCCGCGGCTCGCTCTTTAAATTCGCGAAGAGAAGGGAGACGGCCTTCGGCGGCGCGCAGGATTTCGAGCGCGTAGAAGGAGGGGACGCGCGGGCGGGATTCGGTGATGTCCATGCGCGGGTAGGAGACGATGAAGCGGTGTGTGGCGGCCGCGGCGGCGGAATGGAGGAGGAGGCGTTCACGGGCGATGCGGTGTTCTTGAGTTTCTAGCTGGCGAGTTGGAGACTTGCCGCAAAGTTTGATGCGGTGCTCGTCTAGCAGGAGCGGATCTTCCAAGGCGCGGCGCGGGAACAGGCCTTCGGCCAAGCCTGGGAGGAAGACCGTGTCGAAGGCGCGGCCGCGGGCTTCGTCGATGGATCCGATGAAGACATGGCCGTAGCGCCGGCGAGGGGGATCGGAACGGAGGGATCCCATTTTTTCCGAGAGCACGTCGTACACTTCTTCGAGCGTGGCGGGACCAACTTCGCTCATGGGCGTTAATTCACTCAAGACGGCGAGTACGGATTGGGGATGGCGCAAGGCCATTTGAGCCAATTCCGACAGGCGATCCAGCCATTCACCCCACGCTGCCGCTGGTGGGAACGATCCGAGGATGTCAATCAAGGGGAGCGCGAAATGTTCCAGGCGGGTGAGCTGATGGATGCGGCGCTCAATGTGGGGGCGGTGGGATTGGTCTTCTTTATCGAGATCGCGGAGCTGGGTTTGGAGCTCGGCGCGAAGTCCACGCAGGCGGCGCGCCCAGCGATGGTGGCCGCCAATGACGGCGGCGTCCACCAGAAGTTTTTCCCAGCCGATGGGCACGGCCAATACGGTTTCGTCCACGGGGCCGGGCGCGGGCGCGGCTTCGGGCTTGGGCGGGGAGCTCGGGGAAATTGGCGAGAATTTCGTCGTCCGGCGGGACCCATTGCGCGATTGGTTTAATGGGCGCGCCGTTTTGATCGACGGGCGGGAGCTGTCCCAGGGACAAATATTCGGCGAAGCGGGACGCTGAACAGCCGTCGGACGCGCAGGCGAGCAGGGCCAGGAACGCGCGGCCAGCGGGATCCGGACGGGCCGCGCCACGGCTGAAATAGCCTGGAATTGCCGCGCGGCGCAGGGCTTCCTCCAGCAGGGGTTGGTATTGGTCGACATTGCGCAGCAGGATGGCTATGCGGTCGAACGGGGTACCCGCGGCGGCGAGGGCGCGAATGCGGCGCGCGATTTCGACGCACTCCAGGCTTTCGCCCGGCGCCGAAAACAGCAGCTCGGGATCGGGTGGCGCGGCGGGCGGCTGCTGGGGAGAAAATAGCCAGGTGCGGACGCGATCGAGCGTGGTGTCGGGCGGGGCGGCGTCGACTTCTTCGGCGGCTACGTTCGGAATGTTCGCGACGGATTGTTCGTCGGCGCTGATGCAAATGGCCAGGACGCTGGGAGATTTTTCGATCAACGCGGCGAGGAGTTTTTCGTGGCTTTGCGATTCGACGGTGAGGTCCAGCAGGAGAAGTGGAAGTCCGGTGAAGCGATTTGGATTGGCGGCGGCTTCTTGGCGGGCGAAGCCGAGCAGCATAGGCAGGTCGGCCAGCGATCGTTGTTCCAGCTCTTGCTCATAAAGGTGCAGCAAGTGCGCCAGGTCCTGGCCGGGGGCCCCGGTGGACGCAAGCCCGGACGCTGGAACGCCCTGGAGACGAAGTTCGGCGATGGTGCGGGCGAGAGCGCGAGGGAATCCGGGAGTGTGGGCGACGGGCGAGAAGTAGCGCAGCTTTTTGGCCCGCTGGGCGGCGTTGACGATGCGAGTGGCAATGGCTTCAATCCCCAGGCGGCTAATGGGCGCGAGGTTCCGGCGTCCCAGGGGTTGCGCGGCGAGGCTGGCGGCGAGTTGGATGAGCGTGAAAGCGTGAATGCCTTGGCAGCCGTTGGGAAACGCGGTGATGGCCAGTTCGTGAGCGGCGGCGCGGGTGGGAGCGATGATCAGAATTTCGGATTGAGCGGCGTGGTTTGAGAGGAAGGTTGCGGCGCGCGCGAGGAGCGGGGAGTTGGAGCGGGAACGGAGCAGCGAGCGATCCACACACAATTATTGCTCGCGGTTGCTGGTTGCTGGTGGCTGGTGGCGGGAGCCCGAATTATTTCAACGGGGGTAGGGATGGCCCCGCAGAGTGGTGAAGGCGCGGTAGAGTTGTTCGGTTAGGATTACGCGGGCCAGTTCGTGGGGGAAGGTTAGGGCGGAGAGAGATAGCAGAAGATCGCCGCGGGTGCGCCATTGCTGGGGCAGGCCGTCGGCGCCGCCGATCAGGAAGACCAGGTCGCGCGATTCTTCTTCTGCTTTCGCGATCAGTTTTGTGAATTGCGCGGAGTCCTGCGGTTTACCGGCGGGGTCCAGGAGGATTTTTCTGGCGGAGGGGTGTTTCGACCACGGGTCGAACCGGGACGGCTGGATCTCGCGCATTTCGGCGCGCGCGTAGCGGGAGCAGCGCTTGATATATTCGTCGGCCAGGTTGTTGGCATTTTGGTCGCGCGGTTTGCCGATGTAGTAGAGATAGATGCGCACGGAAAGGCAACGGTTGGCAGGCGAAAGCGCCCGCCCCACTAGTCTATGCCGTGTTGTTTCAACTTGATGATTTGTTCGGGCGTCAGGTTCTTCATACCGCTGGCGTCCAGGCGGGCGATGTAATCGCCATTCACGCCGTTATCCCACATGCTGGTGATGTCGTGGACGGAGAGGCGGCTATAACCGGAGGCTTTGAGCTGTTTGGGGAAATCCGGGGAGACGCCGTTGTCGTGGAGATGGATGATCTCATCGGTGGTGAACTGGTAGCCGCTGTCATGGAGGGCGCGCACGAAATTCGCATCCACGCCGTGGTCCTGCAGCTGGATCATTTGCTGGCTGTTGAGATTAACGCCGGAGTGTTTCAGGTCGGCCGCGAAACGCGGTGAAACGCCGTGGTCGTTCAACTCGATCAGCTGCGTAGGATCGAGATCGTAGCCATTCTGTTTCAGTTGGGCGATGGTATCGGTGGAAACGCCGTGGTCGTGCATGCGAATCAGGTCTTCAGCGGAAAAATGATACTTGCCGGCATCGAGATCGCGAATGTAGCGGGCGTCTACGCCGTGATCGTGCAGGTCCGCTACTTCGTTGGCGCTGAGATTGTAGCCGGATTTCTTTAGCTCGCGGAGAAAGCTGCCTTCCACGCCGTGGTCATTGAGATGGATAAGGTCGGCTCCGGAAAATTCGTAACCGCTGGCGCGGACTTCGGCGATGTATCCGGGGGTGATGTTGCGGCTTTTCAGGTCAATCAATTCGCGCGTGTTGAGGTCACGGATGCCGAGCTTGACCAGTTGGCGCGCGTATTGCAGATTGATATCCATCAAAGCCATATCAAACAGGCGGCCTTCATTGATGTCGTAGAAGCCCAGCTTTTCCATTTCGGTGATGAACGACGGATTCGGCGAGAAAGTGAAGCGGCCGCCGCCTATGCCGGCAATGAGTGCGCCTTCACAAACCAGGTTGCCGGCGTCACGCTGCAGCTCGAAATGCACGTTGGAATGCAGGGAGCTCATGTCATCGCGCGAGAGGCCTTTCAAATCTTCCACGCGGTAGTCGGAACTTTCCACCCAGGTGGAAGTTACGGTGGAGCGCTTCAGCGAGAGCTGCACGCGGCCGCTTCCGGCCATCCAGCGGTTCAGGTTCCAGGTTCCGGTAGTGGGAACAGTGGTATCGGCGGCTTGCGCTATTAATACCACCAGAATGCAGAGCGCGATGGCCACCGGTTCATTGATTCTAAATTTCATGGATTTCATAAGCGCCTCCTAAATTACGCCTGCGCGGCAGAGCTTGACGACTTGTTCGAACGTGAGGCCTTTGAAGCCTTGTTCGCGGAGATTGCGCAGCGACTTGGCGGTGAGGCCGTTCTGCTGCGCTTCCACCGCCTGATGCGCGTCGATTTTGGTGTAACCGGATTCCTTCAGGGCCTCGAAGAGGCTGGAGGGAACGCCGTTGTTATGCAGCTCGATAAGTTGGTCGATGGGGAACGGCCCGAATCCCAGAGCGTGGATGCGCTGGACGCAATCGAGATCCACTCCGTTTTCGGCCAGGTGGATGAGGCGCTCGACATTGAGGCTGGGAATGCCCGCGGCGACAGCCTTGCGTGCGAATTCCGGGGACACGCCGTGGTTGTGCAGATTGATGAGATCCTGCGGGGACGGCTTTCCGAAACCGGCTCGCAACATGCCCTGAATGTACTTGGGTTCGACGCCGTTGTCGCGGAGGGCAATGATGTCGTCGACGGAGACTTGGGTATAGCCGGCGTCCACTAATCCGGCGAGATAACCTTCGCCATGATTTTTAGCGGCGATGGCGGAGGGCTGCGGCGGAGCGGCAGGAGCCGCAACCTGATAGGCGCCCACCGCGGCGAATGGCGCAGGAGAACTGGCCGAGGCGCCGGGCGCGTAGGATGCCGACGGCGACACTGCTTCGCCATAGCCGGCACTATCGCCATAGCCGACGCTTGGCGCGGGCGGCGGGGTGAAGGCCCGGGGCGCCGCGGGTGCGATGGATTCAGCCGGTTCCAATGGGGGCGCGGGCGCGAGGGGGGCGCGAGGCGTGGAGGGAATCGATGGGACGGCGGGAGGCGCTAGAGGCGCCGGCGGGACCGGCGGATTCTGAGCGTGCAAACGAATTCCGGTACTTACCGCCAGCCCCGCGATCAACACCGCGGCGAGGGCCATCCACACCGGCAACGAACGCCGCTGAGGATCATCTTTGCCGAGCATACGCCGCACGCGGCTGAGCAGGGGTCCGCCGGTGGCGGCCATGGCAAACTGGGGATAGCCGCTGCGCAATTCCTCCAGGGCGGTGAGCGCGCGGGCATAGGTTACGCGATCGCCGCACGCGGCAATGGCCAGATCGTCACAGCAGTTTTCGCGCTCCGCCCGGATGCGTTTCGCGACCCACCACATGGCAGGGTGGTAGAACATCAGCGCTTCGATGGCGCTCTGCAGCAGATTGGCGACATAATCGAAGCGGCGGATATGCGCCAGCTCATGCGCCAGGACCGCTTCCAATTCCTGAGCGCTGAGATTGATCAGCGCGCCGGCGGGAATCAGGATCACGGGCCGGATCCATCCAATGACGGCGGGCACCTTGGCGAGAGTGGACTCGCACAATCGGATGCCGCGGCGAACCCCGAGCTGTCCGGCGAGAACGGCCAGCCGGGACTGCAAAATCTGGGGCAGCGCGTGCTTGCTGCGGCGCTTCAAGCGTTGCGCGATGAACCAACCGGTGGCGGACCAGATGGACATGGCAACCACTCCTGCCAGCCAGAACCAAACCACTAGGGTCAGGTAAGGCACCGCATTGGATGACGGCACGATGGAAGCGGAGGGCAGATGGTCCGCGGCGATCCGGCTGAGGGCTGGCATAGGGGACGGCAGCGCGGCCGAAACCTGGTGATGGTTCAGTAATGCGAGAAGGGTTGCCAGCGCGGAAACGGGCATGGCGAGCAGCGCGGAGTAGGAAAGAATGTAGCGCAGGTTCGCGCCGGCACGCCGCAAAGCCAGGTTCGTCGCCGCGAAGAGAATGCCAATTGCCGCGCACTGCCACAGGGAATGAATGAGCGCCCAGCCGAGTGCGTTCACTAGCGTCGAGTTCATGCGGCGCCTCCGTTTTGTTCAAATTCGTCCAGCATGTGCCGGATTTCCGCCAGTTCCTCGGGATTGGCTTTCTTGGTAGCCAGGGCCTGCATCACCATGCGCGCCGCGGAACCTCCGAAGACGCGATCCAGCAGATCGCCCACCAGCTGCTTCTGCGTTTGATCCTCGCGAATGCGCGGCGAATACACGTGGGCCTTGTTCTTTTCGTCGCGGCTCACCAGGTTCTTGTCCGCCATGATCTGCATCAGCTTCAGGACCGTGGTGTAGCCGGTGCCCGGTTTCGCTTGCGACAAGATGCCGTGGACGTCGCGCACCGTGGACGGGCCTTCGCGCCAGAGAACCCGCAGGATCTCCAGTTCGCCATCGGTGGGCCGTGGTAGCTTCAACATGGTTCCAGGTTAATACGAAAGGCTTCGTAGGTCAAGCCCATTTTATAAAACCAGCAAAAAAAAAGAGCATTGCGAGGGCCAGGGTGGAAGTGATGGAGGATGAATGGCTTCGCTGGGCTAGGGTCCACGTTGCGGGCGTCCGGTAGTGGGACAGCGTGTACCGGGGCGGACATTAGTATCTGCGTCAGTAGGTGTTTGTGGTTATCGGCCACGCTTGGACTTTTCTGACGCTCGCGTTGCCGATGCGCGACCGGGGCCGCGCGAGGCCATGGAGACGTGCGGGAAAATCGGTTGGCAGGCGGAAGCGCCTGCCCACTTCAACGGAGTTGGCATGGTCTCCGGCCCCGACGCAACCTCTTGGCGTTCACACGAGTGCGTGCGCCACAGCGCGTGTTCAGGCAAGGAAAGGAATTACGATTAAGAAGTGCGTCTGTTCGTCCTGAGGGCCATGCGCCGGTTGTTGCGAGAGGTGGACATCCGTATTGAGCGGGAGCAGCGTGGGGCGAAGGCGGTTGTTCCCAGCGGGAACGGCCGCGCGGCGGAGATCGAAAAATTCCTGCGCGATGTGGAGATGACCGGCGTTGGGGAGCGGGCGTATCTGGAGGTGCATCTTCCACGGCTGGTGCGGACCTTGAGCCTGGCGCCTCCCGATGGAAGACGCGCGCTGGAGCTTGGATCCTATATATACACGGCGGCGGCGCTGGAGCGGGTGCTGGGTTATGGCAGCGTACGAGGAGCCTACTACGGCGCTACACCTGGACACGAGCGGAAGTCGCTGAAGATTACCGGGCAATCCGATTTTGCGTGCGACGTCGATTTGTTCGACGCCGAGCGGCATCCGTATCCTTATCCCGATTCGAGCTTCGACCTGGTGTTGTGCTGCGAGCTGATCGAGCACCTGCTCGTGGATCCGATGCATCTTTTGTTCGAGTGTCATCGCATCCTGGCGGAGGGGAAGTTATTGCTGGTCACCACGCCGAACACGGCCAGCTTCACCAGCGTTGCCTGCGCGCTGCATGGCTGGCGGAATCCACAGCTGTACTCGGTGTATCCAGCCCGCGGCAACGGCGGAACGCCGCATGTTCGCGAATATACGCCGCGCGAACTGGCGGATGCGGTGACGGCCGCCGGTTTCGAGGTTGAGGCGCTGTTCACGGAGCGCATCGCTGGTTGCGATGAAGGCCCTTGGGTGAAGGAACTGTTGGAACGGAACGGTTTTGATACTTCGCTGAGGGGGGAACAAATCTACTGCCTGGCTCGCCGGCGGGAAAGTCTGGCTCGCGAGCGTTTTCCGAAGTGGCTGTATGAGGGATGAAGGCCCTTTACGTAAACTCGAATAACCAACCGCTCCCTAACCTGGCACAGCAGGAACCAAGAACACCGGTTGGCAGGCGGAAGCGCCTGCCCCACGTCAGCGCTTTCGCCTGCCAACCGATGGAGCGCTACCACGAACCTCGCAATCCTCCGCTGTCTGTGCGGCGCGCGCGTAAGCCAGCGGTTTTGGCGAATTTTGCAAGTACCAGGATGCTATTTGCCTTCGATGAGTTCTCGAAATAATTCGCGCACCTTGTTGTTGGCCGCCTTCAAAGCTTTTCGGCCCAGCGGGGTGGCGCGGTACACTTTGCGCAGCGATTTGCCGTTGCGTTCGTTCTTAGAACGCAAGTAGCCCTTTTTCTCCAGGCCGTGCAATAGCGGATACAGGCTCCCCGGACTAACGCGATACCCATGCCGCGCGAGTTCCTGGATCATGCCCAGGCCGAAGATGGGTTCTTGCACGGCGTGATGCAGGACGTGCAGGCGGATCAATCCGGAATACAGGTCCCGGTCCGCGGCGTAGTCCGTATGCTCTGATTTCGTTTGCGACATTCGATTACGATCGATGATAGTATTAAGGACGAATGACCAAGACGGCTGGCCTGCTTTGTCTCCTTGCCGTGCCGCTCCTTTCCGGTCCTCCTTTTCAGACCGACGATCCCGAGCCGATTTTATTCCGTCACTACGAATTCTATACGTTCGCCAATTCGGACGGTACGCGAGTGGAGACGGACACCCAGGGGCCGGCGGTGGAGTTCAATTGGGGAGCGCTTCCCAACGTTCATCTGCACGTTATCATTCCCGCCGCGGCGATTTTCCCTTCCAACAATCCCAGCTTCGCGCCTGCCGGCATGGGACCACGAGCGTTCGGAATCGGTGATATCGAGGCGGGCATCAAATACCGCTTTGTGCAGGAGAGCAAGTACCGGCCGATGGTAGGCACATTCGTAATGTTCGAACTTCCGGCGGGAAACGCCGAGCGAGGCTTGGGAGTGGGCAAGACCTGGTACAAGCTGCCATTGTGGGTGCAGAAAAGCTTCGGGCCGTGGACAACATACGGGGGCGGAGGGGAAACGGTGGTCCGGGGCGTGCCTGGGTATCGCGATTATCCTTTCGCGGGGTGGCTGGTGCAGCGTGACCTGGGTAAGAAATGGACGCTAGGGACGGAGGTGTTTTATCACGGCCCCGAAGGTTTAGCCACTGCTCAGACGCGGCCGGCCACGCTGATCGACTTCGGAGGTTACTACAAGTTTCGCGATCCCGGTTTTCAATTGCTGTTCTGCTATGGCCACACGGCCGTTGGACAGAGGGAGACATACGCGTACCTGGGTCTCTACTGGACCTGGGGGAAGGGCGGGGATCCTAACAATCCGACTGGCAATTTCGGCCCGCCCAGCGGAATGGGACGTTCCTTATGAAGCTTACGATGAGCGACGTGATTCTGCTGGGACACGCTGCTTGCGGAATTCTGGGAACGCTGGCGGGTTTGTGGGTGTTTGTGGAAGCGCTCAATGCGAGGGAAGAAAATGCCAGGCGTATTCGCGGGGGCGCGGCGGCCGTGGCGATTTGTATGTGCGCGGCGTGCGTTCTGGGCGGCTACTGGTACCTTACTGCTTATCCGGCGGAGAAGGCGATCATTCTGAAGGGTCCCTGGCCGTCGGCGCACAATGTGTTCATGGAAACCAAGGAGCATCTTTTTTTCGCCATGCTGATTTTGGCTCTATATCTTCCGATCGCCGCGGCGGACCAACTCCACGGCAATGCGATGGCCCGGAAAATGGTCCTGTGCGTCGCTTTATTGATCGTTCTGAGCGGCATGGCGATTGAGGGCGCGGGGGCCATCGTCAATCACGGCGTTAAGGTCGCGCTGCTCGGCGAGCACGGCCGTTAAGGAGTGCGTGATGCGAGATTCTCACGGACTTGGCCGCGCCTCCGCTGCTTTTGCCTTGTCGGCTGCAATCACGGTTCTATTCAACACGTTTCTCGCCTGCGCCAAGGACGCCTGGCGGCCGTTGAGCCGATTCATGGGGTCCCTGGCCGGCCATAATTGGACTGCGCAAGGCTGGGCTGACCTGGTTCTTTTCTTCGCGCTTGGGCTAATTTTTCTGAAAGCTGGATGGGCAGGGAAAATGGACCCGGGGCGTTTGATTTTTCTATTGGCCGCGGCGGTGGTGGTGGCGAGCGCGGGACTTTTCGTCTGGTACGTGGTGGTGTAATGCGCAGACGCAGGACGGCGCCGGCTCCGTTGAAGACTCAGGTTGGCAGGCGAAAGCGCCTGCCCCACAGGCTCCTCTTATTTTCTTGGGAACGAGAATTCGCCGCCCGGGTCGGTTTGCTTGAGAGCTTTCACCTGGCCGTTTTCCATGATGAACTCGAAGGTCAGGTCGGAGAATTGCGGAGTTCGGAATCGAAGGGCCTTCACCTGGTTGAGCGGAAGCGGCGGAGAGCCCGGCTCCACCAGGGCCAGGCCGCTATTTTCCTGGTATTTCACCTGGAAAGTGCCTCCGGTGGGCGTCTGGTAGGTGCCGGCTAATTGAGCCAGGAGCTTGGCGTCGAGCGCTTCCGGTTTGCGCGTGAACACTGCTTCTGCTTCGTCCAGCGACATGACCGCCTGCTCCACATCGCCCTGCGGATTAGTGCGGAAGTTCACCGACCACTTGCCGTTCTGTTCGTCATCGGGAGTGTCAAAGCGGTCGTAATGGAAGTGCGTCATCGGCATTTTGATTTTGTGGAAATCGAACTGGAGTTGATTGTCTCTCAGCGCTATTTTAATCACGCCATACGCGGGATTCTCATAAGCGCCCACGTAATCTGCCAGCTCGTGCGAGGGATGGGTATTGGGCACGCGATCTTCACCGGCTTTTTTGCGCGCTTCGGTGCCGGCCTGTTTGCCTTTCAGGCGGATGTCCAGCACCCGCTGAATCCAGGGCGTCTGGTCTAAACCGAGCAGCCGTTCGTACACGTTGTAGGTGATCAGGTTGTAAAGCGGCGCGGTGTGATTGCCGATCACAAACACCAGCACGCCGATGTGCTCCTTAGGCATGAACGATACTTGCGTGTGGAAGCCGGGCAGATCGCCGCCGTGGAGCGTTATCAAATGCCCGCGGTAGACGGTGGTTTGACGGCCCATGCCATAAGCGCCGTTCAAAGCCTCCCACCAACCGCGCTGTTCGGGGTTGGTGTTGGGCAGCGCGATGGCCGGCGTGATGGTCTGCTTCAGAACGTCGGGAGGAAGCACCTGCTTGCCCTGATACTGTCCGTTATTCATGAGCGCGATCAGCCAATGCGACATATCGTTGATGTTCGAGACGATAGCTCCGCAGGGCGCCACGCCGGTGATGTCTTCGTAGTAGGGAATTTTGTAAAGTTCGAATGAATCGCGCCGTTCCGTGAAGCCAACGCCGTGTTCGGGCTGTTTGAGCATGTCGGCGATGGTGTAGCTGGTGGCGTTCATATCCAGCGGATTGAGAATACGGTCGCGCACGAACTGCTCCCAGGTTTTGCCGGATTGCAGCTCGATCATGTATCCCACGGCGGCGAACATCAGGTTGTTGTAGAGGAATGTAGTGCGCATGGGTTCCTGCGGCTCCAGGTACTTCAACCGATCGAACAGTTCCTTGCGCGTAAAATCGGACTTGTACCAGATGGTGTCGTGCCGCGTAATTCCGGTGCGGTGGGACAACATATCGCGCAGGGTCACGGAATTGTTGAGCTCCTCATTGTAGAAGCGGATGGAAGGAACGGAGTCGCGTATCGGCTTGTCCCAGGTCAATTTTCCTTCTTCCACCAGCATGCCGGCGGATATTGCGGTAAACAACTTGGTATTGGACGCGATGGGGCAGACCGTGCCAGGCGTGAAGGGCAGCTTGTTTCCGTAATCGCGGTAGCCGTATCCTTTGGCGAAGACCAGCTTGTCTCCCACCACGATGCCGACGCCGATTCCGGGCCCGTTCCAGTCTTTCAGGACCTTGGCCATGTAGGCGTCGAAGCCGTCGAGCTTTTTGGTGACGTCGATATCCTGTGGGTGAGCAAGGGGCGCCAGAAAGAGGCACAGGAGCGCGCTTGAGATCCGTTTTGACATGTGACCATCCTGCCACGCGATTGGGTTGGCAGGCGGAAGCGCCCACCCACGTGTTACGGATAGCTTATCGCGGATCGATTCGATAAGCTAGAACTCATGGCTGGCGCTGCTACTCAATTCAAACCTCGCGAGCTGTTGATCCACACGCCGGACGGCAAGACGCGCACATTGGCTTTGGAGCGCGAACGCTACACGCTGGGGCGGTCAAGCGCCAACGAACTTTGCTACGCCGACGACGCCGGCCTGTCGCGCCAGCACATGGTGCTGGAGAAAAGCGGCGAGACCTGGACGGTACAGGACCTGAACAGCAAGAACGGCACTTTCGTGAACGGGGTTCGAATTGAGGCCGCGCGTCCGATCGGGGCGAGTGACCGCATTACCGCCGGCCATCTTACGCTGGAATTCGCGGAGAAGGTGCCCTCGGCGCCCGCCAACACGGTAATTTTTGTCGAGCCCAATGCTCCCAGCACCGCCGTTTCTACAACCGTCGCCACTAGTCTCGAAGGATTGCTGGCCGACGAGAAAAAGATTGAAGGCGGGCCGGCCATGAAGGCGCTGATCCGCGCCGGCCGGGAGCTGGCGGGCAACATGCCGCTGGACGACCTGTTCAAGCTGATCATGGATCTCTCCATCGACGCGGTGGGCGCGGCGCGCGGGGTGTTGATGACGGTGGAGGGCGAGGACCTGGTGGTGCGCGCGGCGCGCGGCGAAGGATTTCGAATCAGCCGCATGGTGCGCGATCGCGTGATCAATGAAAAAACGTCGCTGCTGGTTCGCGACGCCCGGTTAGACCAGGCGTTCGCGGAGCGCATGAGTATCGTGCAGCAGCAGATTCGCAGCATGCTGGCGGTGCCGCTGCAGACCGACGACCGCGTGATTGGGCTGATCTATCTGGATTCGCCGCATTTTGTTCATGAATTCACCAGGGACGATCTCAACCTGCTGACGGTGATGGCCAACGTGGCCGCCATCCGTATTGAGCACACGCGGCTGGCGGAAGTGGAGGCGGCGGAGCGTTTGCTGGCCAAGGATCTGGCGCAAGCGGCCGAGATTCAGATGCGGCTGCTGCCGACGAAAGCTCCCGATGTGCCGGGCGTGGATCTGGCGGGTTACAACGCGGCTTGCCGGACCGTGGGCGGCGACTATTACGATTTCCTGTCGTATCCGGATGGACGCGTGGCGTTGATTGTCGCCGACGTTTCAGGGAAGGGAATGCCGGCTGCGCTGCTGATGTCCAGCCTGCAGGCGCGGGTGCAGGTTTTGTTCGATGATCCCACTGATCTGGCCGCGCTGGTGACGCGGCTCAACCGGATTATCGTGGCCAATTCGCCGGCCAACCGGTTCATCAGTTTCTTTATCGGCGTGTTGGATCCGCACAGCGATCAAATTACATATGTGAACGCCGGCCACAATCCGCCTTTGCTGGTGCATCACAACGGGGTGGTGGAAAAACTGGAAGGCGGAGGCTTGCTGCTGGGCATTATGGCGGCGGCGCAGTATGAGCAGAAAACCTGCCAACTGGAACTGGGCGATGTAGTGGTGCTGTTCAGCGACGGAGTTACGGAGGCCAGCCGTCCGGACATAGACGAAGAATTTGGAGAGGACCGGCTGGCGGCGACGCTGGCGGAATTGAGCCGCGATTCGGCGAAATCGATTATCGAATCCATCAACCAGCGGGTGCACGATTTCACGCAGGGCGCGCCGCCGGCGGATGATATTACGTTGGTGGTGGCCAGGCGGGTGGGTTAAAGATATCTTAGGCCGCGGATGAACGCGAATAAACGCCTACCGGTAGGTCAAGAGGTCTTCGTTTTCCAGGTGGGGGTGATTGTTGAAGCTGGCCAGCGAGAATCGCTCGGGTGAGAACAAGAATTCCGTGTAGCTGGCGTTGCGAGAGGTCCAGCTCAGTTCCAAGGTTTTCTGAGGCGCGAGGTCCAGCGCCAGGCGCACGGTGGCGGCGATCACTCCTCCGGAAGTGAAAACGGCGATGCGCGCATTTTTGCCCGCGGCGTTGCGGATGATGGTGATGCCGCGCTCGATGCGGGCGCAAAAATCCTTCCAGGGCTCCACGTCGGGTGAATCCAGCTCTTCATTCACCCACATGCGAGTGATTCGCGCGAAGAGCTTGTCGAAGAGGCGGAACGCCAGGTCTTGTTCGGCGGCCTGGCGGAACTCGGCTTCGAGCGCGCGGATGTCTTCGTGGGTTTCCATAAGGCCGGGCAGGAAAGTGCGCACCACTGCGATGCCGGGATACTCATCGAGCTCCGGCAATGTTTCCGGTTGAGGCCACGCGGCGCCGGCCTGGCGATAGACCTCCGCCACGATCTCTCCGGTGCTCAGGTGACGGCACGCGGGACCATAATAAATCTGGTCGAACACAGCTCCGGTTCGCAACCAATATTCGCCCAGAATGCGCGACTGCAATTCGCCGCGTTCGGAGAGCTTGTCGTAGTTTTGTTGGAGGAAGGAGGCTTGTCCGTGGCGGACCAGGGTGAGCAGCGCCATAGCGGTTTCTGGTTTCTGGTTCCTAGTTTCTGGTTTCCGGCTAAGAACCAATTTTCCGTTTTTTTAGCCATTTGAAAATTTGCGGCCAGAGTTTGGCCATTTCGCCGGGAGTGAGCCCGTCTTTGCCGCCTGGGACGATGATCAGGCCGGCATCGCCGCCGCTGCTCCGAGGATCCGCGTCGCCACGGATGTTGAGGACCGGCGGCAGGCCGCGGGGAACCGTTGTGGTTGGGTCCGCGCCGTAAAAATTGATCACAGCGACGATTTTGGTCACCGGGCCGAGGTCGACGGAAGCGGGCGTCGTCTGAAGCATCAGCGCCAATGTTCCTCCGGAATCTTCGCCTAGCGCCAGAATCTGGCTGGGATCCACTTTGAAGCGCGTGGCGTGATTGTGAAACCATTGCGCCGCGGCCAGGATATCGCGGAGCGGGGCGGGCGCAGCCTCTGACGACCGATACTCCACGTTGGCAACAACGAAATCGTGCTGGGCCAGCGGTACGCAAAATTTGTCCATCACGCTGCTCTTGTCGCCTGCGCCGTGAATGACAAGTACACCGGGGCGGTTCTTCAATGCGGGCGCGGGCGACTGGACTATATCCAGGACATTTTCAGGGAACTGGCCGTAACGGATGTTGGCGTCAATCTGGTAATCCGCGCAAAAGGAGAGCGATGAAAAAGCCAAACAGAAGATGAGTGGGACGGGGGCGGACATTACGGGGGCGAACATTACTGGGGCGAACATTACGGAGAAGGAGGGGAGCAAGTTCGGGGAGCAGTCCCAAGTGGCTTTCGCTCCCCGCATTTATTAAAGTCCAGTGGACTTCAGATTAGGAGTTACTACGACTTTTTCGGGGGAACTGCGCAACCACCCTTACCTTTGCAGGAGTTCTTTCCAGAGCAGCCATTGTCGCCCGTCTTGCAGCCGCCCTGTCCTTTACAGGAATTCTTTCCGGCGCAATCGTGCTTGGCTTTCTTGGTCTTCTTCTTCGCTGTGGTTTCCTGCCCGAAGAGCGCGGATCCGGCAACCAAACCGGCGGTCGCGGTTCCGAGAGCGATGGTAAATTTTCTGCGATTCATCAAACTGCCTCCCTTGGTAGACTTGTTTTTCTCGATGAGCGTACTGCTGGGCCCACCGCTGCGTTCAAGCTTACCCAGTTGTCCGTCCCGAATCAAGAGGGTTGGGGCCCATTGGCGCATTAAGAGTAATTAACATCCGGCGGGGCCGCGAGTTACGTACCATAAAAGATATGGCCACAATAAAAGCGCGCCCGGCGTTACTATTTCTACTGGTTTGTTACACTTTGCCGGGGCGCGACTTTGGCCCTCCGGTGGGCGCCAAGATGGCGGGATTCGAGCTGCCGGACCAGGATGGCAAGGTCCGCGCCCTGGGGAGCTTGCTGGGCCCCAAGGGCGCCGTCATACTGTTCTTTCGCTCGGCGGATTGGTGACCCTATTGCAAAGCCCAGCTGGTCGAGCTGGAGCAGAATCGGACTGAATTCCGCAACCTCGGGCTGGGGGTAGCGGCGATCAGCTATGACAGCGTGGCGGTGCTGCACAACTTTGCGGAACGCCGGGGTATTCAGTTTCCACTTTTGTCGGATCGGGATTCGAAGGTGATCCGGGAGTTGGGAATTCTGAACGAGACCTTGCCGAAGGACAGCCCATTTTTCGGCGTGCCGTATCCGGGTTCATTCGTGCTGGACGCGCAAGGCGTAATCACCGCGAAATACTTCGAAGACGACTTTCGCGAGCGCTACACTTCCGCCGATATTTTAGGGCGCCAGTTTGGCGTTCGTCCGGACGCGGCGCGGAGTGAAGTAGAAGGCAAGCAGCTCAAGCTGGAAGCGGCGGCGAGCAATCTGCTGGTGGGGGCAGGGCAGCGGGTGTCGCTGACTCTCGAAATCGAGATGAAACCGAACATGCACGTGTACGCACCGGGCGTGGAAGAGAACTACATTCCGATCAACTGGAAGATGAAGGAATCGGGCGTAGCTGCCGCGCACGAAGTCAGCTATCCGCCGTCTGAAAAACTGCACCTGGCGGCCATTGACGAAACGGTGCCGGTGTATCGCGATCATTTCCGGCTGACGCGGGAGATAACCATCGGGCAGGATGCCAAGGTGAGGCCGGCGCTGGATAGCTCCGGAAAATTCACCGTGGAGGGAACGCTGCGGTATCAGGCGTGTGACGATCGGGTTTGTTATATCCCGCAGGAGCTTCCGGTGAAGTGGACGTTTCAGTACGCGGAGTTTGATAAAGAGAGGGCGCCGGCGGAGCTGAGGAGGAAGTGACGGCAGTCCAGCAATCTTTCAGGATGCTACGTCGGCTGGTTTGTCTTTCAAGAGATGGTCGGCTTTGGCTTCACCAGCGGACGCGATGTGTTCCGCGCCGGTCCGCAGGAGCAGATCCTTGGCGTGGGTTACCCATTCCGAACTGTCGCAATGGACCGAGAACAGAATGCCACCTTCTCGGATTCGGCCCTCGTATCGCTTGGCCTCATACTCGGGCACGCCCATTCCGATCAGCGCGCCGACAATTGAGCCGACGCTGCCGCCAACTCCAACTCCCGCCAGCAGCGCCATGATTGGAACCGAAATGTCCGTGTTTTGGAAGCCACCGAGTCGTAAGGTATCCACTGCCTCGTCGACACCTCGCCGATCTCTGTACAGGCCGTAGGCCGCTACATTTGCTGACATGTTAGAAAGGCAAGAATCGCCTTTACTAATGCTTATCGGCAGCCTTAGGAAAACTTTGAGGATTCGAGCAAGGCCAGATTCAACCTCTAAGTGGGGCGGAATTCATAAATTCTAGAAGTTGAGGAAGGAGGAATGCGGCGCTCGGCGCCGGCGTCATTTTTCTGAATTCTGGCTTCGCGCGCTTCGGGCCAGGAACATGATTTGATAGCCGAAGAGGCCGGGGAACAGCCAGGTTGCGAAAGCCAGGGTGCGGTTCAGAGCTTTCATCACCATATTCTTCGGCGACCAGCCTAAAACCAGCTCCAGCGGAATTACCGTTTGCCGTTCTTCGAGAATGGAGTATCCATTGGATTCGAGCAGGCGGCGCGCCGTTTTTCTGGTGAAAAACCGCAGGTGGGTCTTGTCCAATAAGCCGCGCTCGGAATAATCGAACCGGCCCAGCAGCAGCGTCAGGCGGACGTAAATGTTGGCTATGTTCGGCAGGGAGACAATCAACAGGCCATCGCGTTTCAAAACTTCTTGAGTCTGGCGCAGGATCAGTTCCGGCTTGCGAAGATGTTCCAAGACGTCTAATAACAAAACCCGGTCGAAGCGTTTGCCGCCCAACTGCTGGACCACGCCGGCGATGCCCTGCTCCAGGTCGGCGGTGAAATAGCGTTCAAATCGGCCGGTCTCCGTCCCGGCGGGGAGCAAGCGGTTATCGATGCCGCTCACCCTGTTTCCATTGGCGGCCAGCTCCGCCGCGAAGAAGCCTTCGCCCGAGCCGATATCGAGCACATCCTGATTGGAACCGGTCATCTGTCGCGCGTAATAATGGCTGGACGCTTTGCTGTGTTTGATGGGGTAATGAACGAAGTACTCCTGGAATTCAGGAAAACATTGGACCGAACGGCGCGTCTGCTTGTAGCGGCGCACGGCGCGCGCCACATCGCGGGCGTAGCGCATCCCGTTCACATAGCAAATCTCATCGCCGTAGTAGGTGGGGATGGGCACCTCTTTGATGCGGTAGCGCTGGTGATTGAGCTTGATGATGATCTCCGTATCGAAGTGGAAATCATCGGTCATATGCGAGAAATCGATATTGCGCAAGGCGTGCAGGCTGTAGGCGCGATACCCGCTATGAAACTCCGTGAGGTTCATTCCTAGCGCGCTGTTTTCGAACGTGGTCAGGATCCGGTTTCCGGCATATTTATACAGCGGCATTCCGCCCTTGAGCGGGCCGCCGTAGGTTTTCATCATGCGCGAGCCGAACACTGCGTCGGCGTCGTCGGCCACGATGGGATGGTAGAGGTGCGATAAGACCTCCGGCGCATATTGGCCGTCGCCATGAAGCAGCACCACGATATCGAAGCCCTTTTCCATGAAATAGCGGTAACCGGCTTTTTGATTGCCGCCATAACCCAGGTTCTTCGAATTTGACAGGACCTGCAGTTTCTCCAGTTGACGCAGAGTCTTCAGTCCCATGGCCAATTCATAGGTGGCGTCCTGGCTGGCATCGTCGAAGACCGCGATCTCTTCGACGTTTTTCCAGACATTGGGTGTGATGCGTTTCAATACCTTGGTGAGAGTGGTGACCGCGTTGAAGGTGACGATCAGGATGCCGATGCGCTTGCCGCGGTTGTCGGCGAGAGAAGCGTCCTCCAGCAGGGCGCCGGAGCGGAGGGAGGGGAGGGGTTCAAACGGAAGCAGATCAATGGCCGCTTGGGTTCGCGAGCTTCCTGCCTGGACTTGTGATTCCATTACCAGCTTTCACTTTGACACACTTTACTTCGACAGCTGTTACTTTGACAGCTGGCAAGAGCAGACGCAACTCAACATCGGTACTGGGTCTCGTTGTACATTTGGGCTGGGCGGTCCGCGGAAGGTGTGGAAAAACCGAGACGACGGGTTGGCAGGCGGAAGCGCCTGCCCCACTCGAGCCAACGTGGGGCAGGCGCTTCCGCCCTGCCAACTGATTTTTCACACAGCGTCTTGATCACCTTTGGTGGGGCGCAGGCGGCTCGGTACGAATGGTCCCCATCGGTACTGGTACCGGTTATAATGAAATTTAACGAGCCCACCTTCTTTTCTAGGAGTTTTCACGAATGTTTGATCTGTTTCGCAGCAGCCAGAAAGGCAAGAAGATCCTGCTGAGCGTAGTGCTCGGCGTGGTGGCGCTGTCCATGCTGCTCTATCTTATTCCGGGAGCCGGTTCATCCCTGGGCGGTACCACCAACGACCAGGTTGTGGCTGAGATCGGCACCGAACAGGTTACGGTGGCGCAAGTGGAAACCCAAGTTCGCAATATTACGCAGGGACGGCAGTTGTCGCCGGACGTGGTGTCGGCCATTCTTCCGCAGATTGTGGAACAGACCATTACCGACCGCGCCCTGGCCTACGAAGCGAAGCGCTTGGGATTTGAAGTTACCGACGGGGAACTGGCGAATACCATCCGTTCGATTGGCCAGATCGGCAGCATGTCTCCGCAACAATATCAGATGTTCATCGAACAGCAGCAGAATCAAACAGTCCCCGATTTCGAGGCGAATGTCCGTCTGGGCCTGCTTTCCCAAGACATCTTGAAAATTGCGATGGAAGGCGCTTTTGTTTCGCCGGCGGAAGTGGAAGGCGAGTTCCGGAAACGGAACGACATGGCGAAGGTGGAATACATTGCCTTCGATCCCGCCAAGCTGGCTGACCAGGTGAAGCCCACGGACCAGGAATTGAAAGATTATTTCGATAAGAACAAGAACTTGTTTCCGGCGCCGGAATCGCGCGGGGTTCAACTGATCATCGCCGACCAGGTGAAAGTTGGGGAAAGCATTCAGGTGCCGGAGCCGCAGATTGAGAGCTACTATAATTCCCACAAAGACGACTTCCGCACCAAGGAACGCGTGAGGGCGCGCCACATCCTGATCTCCATTCTGAACAAGCCGGCGGACCAGATCCCCAAGCTGAAAGCCAAGGCCGAGGATCTTTTGAAGCAGATCAAAGCCGGAGCTGATTTCGCCAAACTGGCCCAGCAGAACTCCGATGATAAGAGCAATGCTTCGAAGGGCGGCGATTTGGGCTGGGTAATGCGGGGACAGATGGTGCCGGAATTTGAAAAGGCTACATTTGCTTTAAAGCAGGGCCAGATCAGCGACGTGGTGACTACAAATTATGGGTTCCATATCGTGCAGGTGATGGAGCGGGAGGACGCCCACCAGCGTTCGCTCGATGAGGTCAAGGGCGAAATTTTGGCCACGCTGAAGAATCAAACCCTGAACGACAAGATGCAGACGCTGGCGGACCAGGCGCGCGCCGAGCTGGTGAGAGCGCCCCAGAACGCGCAGCAAATCGCCGACAAGCTGGGCCTGATTTTCTACAACATAGACAAGTTCAAGGCCGGCGATACGCTGCCTGATTTAGGAGCCGACGCGCAGGTGGGCGGCGCTATCGCTTCCATGCAAAAAGGCGGGATCAGCCAGGTGATGCAGTCCGGCGAGAAGTTGGTTGTCGCCGAAGTGACCAGTGTTACTCCGCCGCATACGGCGGATTTTTCGGAAGTGCAGGCGCAGGTGCGCAGCCGCTACGATCAGGAGAAGGCACTGCAGCTGGCCACCGATAAGGCGAATAAAGCGGCCGAAATTGCGAAGTCGAATGGGGGCGACCTGACGGCTGCCGCCAAGGCTGTGGGGCTGGTGGCTAAGATCAGTACTCCGTTCAACCGGAGTGGAGCGGTGGAGGGCCTGGGAGACGCGCGCTACCTGGGAGACGCGTTCGATAAACCGGTGGGCACCGTGATTGGGCCGCTCAACGTGGGGACGCAAACGGTGCTGGTGAAAATCGTGGACAAGGTGAAACCCGATCTAAGCAAGATGGGCCAAGAGCGCGATACCATCGTGATGCAGTTGAAGAAAAAGAAAAGTAATGAGCGCGCCGATCTGCTGCGGGACAGCGTAATCAGTTATCTCACCCAAAAAGGTAAAGTCAAAATCCACCAGGATGTGATGGACCGGCTGCAAGCCCGCTATCGCAGCTAGCGCCATCCGCATGATCCATACCCTGCTGGATTTCCTGCGGACGCTCACCACGCCGGAGCGGTTAATCCAACTGCTTTCCACCGCTATGTCGGGATGGCTGGGCTACGCCATGTTGACTGGAATTGTGTTCGCGGAGACGGGGCTGCTGGTGGGCTTTGTGCTTCCGGGCGACTCGCTGCTTTTTACCATTGGAGTGGTTGCCGGCGCGGGACAGCTCAATCTCGGAATTATCATGCTGCTGCTCATCTGCGCGTGCCTCGCGGGGGACTGGTGCGGCTACCTGCTGGGGCGCCGCGCGGGCCCGGCTATTTTCAATCGTCCGGATTCACGCTTCTTCAAGCAGGAACATCTGCAGCGCACGCATGCCTTTTACGAGAAGCACGGCGGCAAAACCATCATCTACGCCAAGTTCGTGCCCATCATCCGTACTTTCGCGCCCTTTGTGGCGGGCGTGGGGAAGATGCAATACTCGCGCTTTCTATCGTTCGATGTTTTTGGAGCGATCGGATGGGTCTTTTCGATGACCATCCTGGGCTACGGCCTGGGCGGAGTGGGGCTGGTGCGGCGCAATTTTGAGAAGTTTGTATTGTTAGTTATTTTTGTGTCGGTGCTGCCCATGATTATGCACGCGGTGCGGGCGGGTTTTCAGAAGAAGGCGGCGGCGGAGGGGTGATCGGTTGGCAGGCGGAAGCGCCTGCCCCACGGCACCCCCTTACGGTCGCGGTTCGGTAACTAGTTTCTGGATTGCGGCTTGCACCACTGGGTCTCTATGCTCTTCCACTTCGTCGCCTTTCGCCACTCCCAGGGCCTGATTGAAAATCTCCTGCTTCAGCCGGCTTTGCACCCAGGCGCGCTCTTTTAGCCACTCCCCTACTGACGGCTGGATGCCGCGTTCGGAGGCATAAACCTGGAAGTCTTCCAGATCGGCGGCGGAGACATCGAAATTTCCGGTTATCTGGTGTTTCTGGATATAGGAAGTGGCGAAGGAAGTGAAAGTGCCGCTGGCATCGAGCGCCATGCGCAAGCGAGTGACCGGCTCCGGTTCGACGTAAACATCGGGGCGAATGCCACCGCCGCCGGTGACCAAGCGGCCGGAATCGGTATGGAATTCTTCGTTCTGCTTCTCCACTTCGAGCTGGCCGGCGGTGATGGGCTTCTGGATGGATCGGCCGCTGGGCGTGTAATAAAACGCCGTGGTCAGCGCCATGGCGGTGTTTCCGGATAATGGGAACACATTCTGGACCAGCCCTTTTCCAAAACTGGGCTCGCCTAAGATTGTCGCGCGATCGTGATCCTGCAACGCTCCGGCCAAAATTTCAGATGCGCTGGCGGTCTTCGCGTTCACCAGCACGGCGAGGGGAAACTGGTACACGGCCGCATCCGCGGGAGCGTCGACGTCCTGGCCCTTGATGCTGCGCCCTTTGACGCTGAGCAATCTTTGGCCCGGTTTCAAAAAATAGGAAGCAGCTTGAAGCGCCGCCTGCACTACGCCGCCTCCGTTATCGCGGAGATCAAGGACCAGGCCCTTCAGTTTGGCGCCTCCCAGGCTGTCGATGGCGGATTTCAATTCCGTGCCGGTTTTCGGATCGAATGATGTCACGCGCACGTAGCCGATATCCGGCTGGAGGAAAAAAGTCCGGTCGACGCTGGGGGCATCCATCAGCGCCGGATCCAGCACAAACTGCAGCAGCCGGGCATTAGCTGGACGGCGCACGACCAGGTGGGCCTGATGCTGCCGGGCTTCGCTTAAAAATCCGACGATCTGCTCGAATTCCAGCCGCGCCAGCGATATATTGTTGACGGCCACGATCTCATCACCAGGCTGCAATCCCGCTTTTTCGGACGGCGTCCCGGCCATCGCCTGCAGCACGATGACGCGCCCCGGAAGAATGGATACGACGGTGCCGAAGCCCTTGCGCTCCGACCTTTCCATTTCCTTGAGCTGGTCATACTGCTGGGGATCGAAAAAGATGGAGTGCGGGTCCAGACGCCGCAGCATGCCCGGAATGGCGCCCTGATAAACCGCGCCGTCCGTATTCACCGGATCGGCCGCTTCGCGCTGCACGGTGGCCAGCACTTCGGTGAAGCGCTTGAGCGAGCTGTCCAGATCCGCAGTGGACTTGGGAGCCGCGAGAAAAAACAAGAGAGGAAAAATCATCTACTTCGAATAACGCAGGCGTTGCTTGGCCGCATGCCGTTCCAGAGCCAGCTCAATGAGCCGGTCCACTAATTTCGGCATGGGCAATCCTGAATGCTCCCACATCTTAGGGTACATGCTTATGGAGGTGAAGCCGGGGAGGGTGTTGATCTCGTTAATGTAAAGCCTGTTGGTGGAGGTTTCCAGCAGGAAATCCACGCGCGCCAAGCCTTCGCATTCCACCGCGCGATAGCATTCCCGGGCCAACCGCTGCAGTTCCTCAGTCTGCTGCGGCGAAAGATCCGCCGGGATTACCGTGGCGGCTTTTTCGAGCAAATATTTGTCGTCGTAATCGTAGAACTCCTGGGACGGGAGGATCTCGCAAGGGACGCTGGCGATGGGATTTTCATTGCCAAGGACGGCGCATTCGAACTCACGGCCTTCGATGCCGCGTTCGATAATTACCTTGCGGTCGAAAGTAGCCGCCAGCTCCAGCGCGGACTCCAATTCGGCGCGATTGTGCACTTTCGAAATTCCCACCGAGGAGCCCAGATTGGCGGGCTTCACAAATAGCGGGAAAGCGAGCCTCGAGCACAGGTCTTGTGCATCCTTCAATTGACTGCTCGCAGTTACGACGTAATCCACGACAGGCAATCCGCGCTCCCTGGCCAAGCGTTTCATGACTTCTTTATCCATGGAGACCGCTGAAGCCAGGACGCCCGCGCCCACATAGGGAAGACCGCCCAGCTCCAACAGGCCTTGCAAGGTTCCATCCTCGCCGAAAGTGCCGTGGAGAGCGGGGAAAACCACGTCGATCTCCGGGTTGCCGTGGGGCTCCGGAACGATGGGGCGCGGACTCCATTTGCCTTCTTTCGAAATCAGGTAATGCAGAACCTTGTATTTTTCGGGGTCCAGAGCCTCGATGATGGATTTGGCGGAGCGGAGCGATATCTCATGCTCGCCGCTGCGCCCGCCGTAAATAACCGCTACACGCCTTTTCATTTCCAGCTACAAAATCCTCTTTCCCATGGCGGACATCACTAGTTCGACGGCTAAGATGGCAGTTCGGTTCACTTCATCAATCACGGGATTTACTTCCACCACTTCCATGGACAGCATTTTGCCGGTATCGTTCAGTGTTTCCATGGCCAGGTGCGCCTCCCGGTAGGTGATTCCGCCGCGCACCGGCGTTCCAACTCCGGGAGCCTCCTGAGGGTCGACGGCATCCATGTCGAGCGACACATGAAACCCGGCGGTTCCGGAGCCGGCCACGCGGATGGCCTCTTCGATGACCGGTCCCAGGCCGCGCTCATCGATATCGCGCATGGTGAATACGTGCACGCCGGAATGTTGGACGTTGACGCGCTCCTGTTCGTCCACGGAGCGGATGCCGACGAGGGCGACATTGGCGGGATCCACCTTCGGCGAGAATCCGAAAATTCTTGTCAGTTCCTCGGGACCGGCGCCGATACAGCAGGCCAGCGGCATGCCATGCACGTTGCCGCTGGGACTGGTGCCGGGGGTGTTCATGTCGGTGTGGGCGTCAATCCAGATCATTCCCAGTTTGCCCTTGCGATCGCGCAGGTGTTTGGAGACGCCGGAAACCGTACCCACGGCGATGGAATGATCGCCCCCGAGAACCAGCGGGAACTTTTCTTCGGCCAGGGCGTGCACCACCATCTCCGCCAAGCGGACGCAGGTTTCGGTGATCTGCGGAAGATATTTGGCCTGCGGCTGTCCTTCGGGCTGGCTTTCGGGCTGCACCACCGGCACGTTGCCGAGATCGTCCACCACGTAGCCCAGCTCGGCCAGGCGGCCGTTCAGGTTGGCCACGCGGACCGCGGATGGTCCCATGTCGACGCCGCGGCGTCCAGAGCCGAGATCGAGCGGCGCGCCGATTATCGCGATGTGGGATTTAAGCATGGGGCTGGGGGCTTGGCAGGCTGAATGCCTGCCCCACTTGCTATGGTGAAGTGTCGATGCAATGAGGTGGCGCAGGCGCTTTCGCCTGCGAACCAGGGGCTGGGAGATATCATCATGGGCGGGTCCTGTACAGCATTCTTGGATAGGGGATGGTTTCTCTTATGTGTTCCAGGCCGCACATCCAGGCAACGAAGCGCTCGATGCCCATGCCGAAGCCGGCGTGGGGTACGGTGCCGTATTTTCTGAGGTCAATGTACCAATTGAAGGCTTCCGGAGGAAGTTTGTGTTCTTCCAGGCGCTTCATCAAGAGATTCAAATTGTGGATGCGTTGGCCTCCGCCGATGATCTCGCCATATCCTTCGGGCGCGATCACGTCCACGCCCAAAGCGAGCTCCGGGCGATCCGGATCGGGCTCGAAATAGAATGCTTTCACTTGAGTGGGGTAACGGTCTACCATCAACGGACGGTCCAGCCCCTCGGTGATCATGGTTTCGTCAGGACCGCCGAAGTCGCCGCCCCATTGGATTTCGCTGCCGCGCGCTTGTAGCCCTTTTACGGCGTCGTCATAGCTCATGCGGGGGAACGGCGCTTTTATGCTCTCGAGTTTGGTGATGTCGCGTTCCAGAGCCTGTAGCTCAGAACGGCGATTTTCCAGCACGCGGCCAACTACGAAGACGATCAGGTCCTCCGCCAGTTGTTTGACGTCGTCGAGCGTGGCGTAGGCCATTTCCGGTTCCACCATCCAGAATTCCGTCAGGTGGCGGCGCGTTTTGGATTTTTCGGCGCGGAAGGTGGGGCCAAAGCAATATACTTTGCCGAAGGCCATGGCGTTGGCTTCGTTGTAGAGCTGGCCGGATTGGGTGAGAAACACTTTCTCGTCGTCGAAATAGTTGACTTCGAATAAAGTGGTGGTGCCCTCGCAGGCGGCGGGCGTGAAGATGGGCGTGTCTACCAGGGTGAAGCCGTGCGAATCGAAATAATCGCGCACCGCTTTGATCACTTCGTGACGCACGCGAATGACGGAGTGCTGGCGTTTGCTGCGGAGCCAGAGATGGCGGTGGTCCATCAGGAAATCCGGACCATGTTCCTTGGGCGTGATGGGGTAGGGATCCGATTCCGGAACGCGGTCGAGCACCTCGGCGCCCTCCACATCCATTTCATAGCCGCCGGGCGCGCGCTGCTCGGCGCGAATCTTGCCCCGAAGAATCAGCGAAGATTCCTGAGTGAGATTTTTGAGCGTTTCAAACAACGCTTCGTCGAGATTGGCTTTTACCGCAACGCACTGCATGATGCCGGTGCCGTCGCGCACGAGCGGGAACACGATTTTGCCGGATTTGCGGAGGTTGTAGAGCCAGCCGGCGATTTCCACAGGATCGCCTGTGTGGCGTCCGGCGTCTTCGATTCTGATGCGGGTGTAGGGCATGGGTGAGTTTAAAGATGAGTTGGCAGGCGAAAGCGCCTGCCCCACTTAAATGGTCTCAAGCTTTTCGAAAATCTGTTTTATCATTTCGAGCGACTGCGGGAAAGGCAAATCGGGAGGCTCACGCAGCTCCAGCAGCAGCGGATATTGGCCGCCACCGGTGCGGAGCAACTCCATGGTGCTTTTCCAATCGATGGTTCCCCCTTCTGAAAAGAACGGGAACAGGTGGCTGTCCTCCTTGCCGTTGTTATCGTGCAGATGCGTGGACCGGACGCGTCCTTTCAGGATGGTGTAGGCGGTGGAAACACCTTCCTTCATGTTGGCGTGGCCGACATCCAGGCAGAAATTCATTTTTAAATGCGTCAGCTCCAGAAACGTCAACAGGCGCTCGGCGCTGGAGAGCTGGTTGGGGATGTTCTCGAGCAGCACTTCCACGCCGCGTTCGCGCGCAAACAGGTTGATTTCTTCGAGCGCGGTGAAAGCCGCTTCCACCTTGAATTCGTCGTACTCCTCTTCACCAACTCCGAGATGCTGGATCAGGTAGCGGAACGGAATGACGTCGGCGATGTCCAAAGCGCGCTTGATCTCGTCGATCATCAGCAGGCGCTTCGATTTCACCGGTTCAGTAATATTGATATGCGAGTTCGGACCGGAGCGTCCCCACACGTCGTCGCTGTACATGGGCGAGTGCAGCGAGTGCAATTTCATTTCGGAAGCGCGGAACCAGTAACCCAGTTCATTGATCTGCGCGCGGTCGCGATAATCCAGATGCTGCCGCGCGCAAAATATCTCCACCGCGGGCACTCCCGCCAGGCGGATCTTCTCCAACCAGACCGTGTTGAGCCGATGGTTGACGAATAGGTGTGTCGATAAAACGTGATCCATAAAAAGGTTCTTCAGTTCTTCGGTTCTTCAGTTCTTCGGTTCGAAAGCCCCGGGCAGCCGGAACCGATGAACCGAAGAACCAAAGAACCGAAGAACGTTCTTTTAGTATCCTTCCGCCTTGGCGTTGCCCCGGCCGTCGGCGCCGCCTTGCAGCCAGCTATTGTCGTTCACAATCGCTTCGACGCGCGCCACCACCGGATTTGTGTTTTCGTAGGGGGCGATCTTGTGGCCCATTTCACGCAGGATGGCCACCGTATCCGGCGAAATGCCTCTCTCCAGATACAACTGATCGGGCATCCATTGATGATGGAATCGCGGCCAATCTATGGCGTCCTGCACGTTCATGTGGAAATCAACAACGTTCAGGATCACCTGCAATACGCCATTGATGATGCGAGAGCCGCCGGGCGCGCCCAGCACCATGAACACCTTGCCGTCGCGAGTGAGGATGGTAGGGGTCATGGAGGAGAGCGGACGCTTGCCCGGTTGGATGGCGTTGGCCTCGCCCTGGATCAAATGGAACATGTTCTCCTCGCCAGGCTTGGCCGCGAAATCGTCCATTTCGTTATTCAGCAGGAAGCCCAGGCCGGGGACGGTGACGCCGTTGCCATAGCCGCCATTCAAAGTATAGGTGACCGCCACGGCGTTGCCTTCGCTATCGATGACGTTGAAATGCGTGGTTTCGGTGCTCTCATAGGTCGTGAGATTGCCCGCGCGAATCTGCTGGCTGGGCGTGGCCTCGCGCGGGTCGATGCTGGCGCGGCGGCTGGCGATGTAGCGCGGATCAAGCAACTTGTTTCCGGGCACCTTGAAGAAGTCGGGATCGCCGAAATACTCGCTGCGATCGGCGTAGAAACGGCGCATGACTTCGGCGACGTAGTGAATGGTGGCGGCGGATCCGGCCCCGCCTTTTTCATAGCCGGAGCCCTGCAGCATTCCCAGCATTTGCAGAATTCCAATACCGCCAGAGCTGGGGGGCGGCGAGGTTATAATTTCGTAGCCGTTATATTTCCCGCGCAGCGGGGTGCGTTCCACGGCGCGGTATTGTTTCAGATCGTCGAGCGTGATCAATCCGCCGTTGGCCTTCATCTCGGCAGCAATCCTGTGGGCAATTTCCCCCTGGTAGAAATCGCCGGGGCCCTGGTCGCGGATGCGCGTGAGAGTTGCCGCCAGCTCCGGTTGAATCAGCTTGTCGCCGTAATGCGCGGCGAGGAAGATCCGCTTCGATTCTGGAAACTGCGACAGCAGCTTATTGGTGAAGGTTCCAGGGATGAGCGATTGCGAATATTGAAAGGTCACCGGGAACCCGCCGGCGGCAAGTTGAATGGCTGGATCCAGCAGTTCCGCCCAAGGCTTGCGGCCGTATTTCTCGTGAGCCAATCCGAATCCACGGACCGAGCCGGGAACGCCGCAGGCGCGCCAGCCGACGATGCTATCCAGGGTGACTTTGCCGTTGGCATCGAGATACATGTTGCGCGAAGCGCGGCGCGGGGCTTTTTCGCGAAAATCAATGAATGTTGTTTTCCCGTCGGCGAAGCGCACCAGCATGAAACCACCGCCGCCGATATTGCCGGCGAAGGGATAAGTGACGGCCAGGGCGAATCCAATGGCGACCGCGGCGTCCACCGCGTTGCCACCGGCCTTGAGCACAGCCAGCCCGACGTCGGCCGCCAAGGGCTCCTGCGCCACCACCATGGCGTGTTGCCCGAGGACAGGTTGGCGGGCGAGCAAGCTGCCAGCCACGAGAATTGCGCAGAGAACGGCGCGAAGCGGCATAAGATTCGATTTTAGCGCGTGCCGGGAGGGGAAAAGTCATTAGGCCGCAGATGAACGCAGATGAACGCGGATATGCGTTTTTCTATCCGCGTTTATCAGCGTTCATCCGCGGCTAATTTGTTTTTGGCGCTCCATCCAGTACAGCGCTGCGCCCAGGGCATTGGCGCAGATTACCACTCCGCCGATTTTTGCGCTGAACTTGAACCAGCTTTCTACTTGAATGATGGGGAAGATGGAAAGAATTGAATAGAGCAGCGTCACCGCGAAGCCGGATACTGCCACGGCACGCAGCCATAATGGAGCGCGGCGATTTGAGAGGGGAAGGGCGAACATCACCAGGTAGGCCAGGGCGTAGAAGATCCCCGAGGCGTTATCGAGAATTTGGAACGCTTCCTGTTGGCCGACGCCGGCGAGACTGATCAGGCCGGTGATCAGGATCATGGCCGCTACGAAGAGTATGGAATTCACGGGCGTCCTGTATTTGGGGTGGAGCTTGGAGAACCACGCGGGCAGCAAATGATCCCAACCCGCGACCATTGGTAGACGCGTGCTTCCGGCCACTGCCAAGGTGCATGCACCGAGTTGGCGGCCGACGAGAAGGAGGATAACGATGGGCCCGATGAGTGCGGCCCAGCGGAAGCGATGGAAGGCGATGCTCAGCACTTGCGGGATGGGGCCGACTAAATCTACCTGATCGGGAGAAACATAAGCCAGTATGGAGCTGGTGCCCAGGACGAACATGAGGGCGATGATGGGTGAGGCGATCAGCACCGAACGGCCAATGGCGCGCGCGGGATTCCGGCACTCGCCCGCCAGGATGGCCACGTATTCGAATCCACTGAATGCGCCCATGGACATTTTGCCGAAGACATTCAGGCTGAAAAGAGAAACGGCCGGCATGGCCACCGCCAGCGGATGATACTCGCGCAGGGTTCCGCTGCGCAGGCTGAGAAAGGGAATCAGCAGCAGAGTTGTGTAAATAATGATCTGGGCCACGCCACCGGCGTTTTGAAACCATTTGCCGACTGAAAGGCCCAGCACGGTCACCACGATCAGGAACGCCACCAACGCGCTGGTGATTATCAGGATGAACCATTTATTCGCCCCCAACGAATTGAAGCCGAGCGCGTAGGCGATGTTGGCGGCGATGGCCATCCCTTGCGATGACATGAACAGGATGATGTACAGCCACAGGTTCCAGCCCACCAGGAAGCCGATGAAATCGTTGAAGCCGAGTTTGGCCCATTGATAGAGGCCGCCTTCGAGCGGCATGGCGCGGTTCAGGTGGATTATGACCGCGGCGAGCGGAACGTAGAAAAGTAACAGGGCCAGGAACCAGAAGACAATCTGCGACCGGCCCAGCTTGGCCGCGGTTCCCACCCATTGTGATCCGACTACATACAGGATCTGGGTAAGGACAAGATCCGTCAGGCCAAGCTCCTTTTTGAGTTCGGCGCTGTGAGTGCGGACGCTGTCGGCGGACGCCATTTGAAGTTGAACGAATGTAGCACAATGTACACTCATAAGGAGTCCGCCGATGGAGACTTTCTTCCAGGATGTAAAGCATTCGATACGAATGTTCCTCAAGAGTCCCGGCTTCACCATCACGGCGCTGGCCGCGCTGGCTTTGGGAATTGGCGGAACTACCGCGATTTTTTCCATTGTCAACACGGTGCTTCTCAAGCCCCTCGGAATTCCCGACCCGGACCGCCTGGTGGTGTTAGGGCTGACGCCCGGCGATGACAGCGGGGCGTCTGGCGCGAGGTTCGTACACTGGCGATCTCAATCGGATGTCATCCAAGATGTATCGGCTTATTTTTCAGCCGTGATGAACTATACGGGTTCCCAGGTAGTAGAGCAGTGGAAATCCACACGGGTGTCGGCAAATTTTTTCCACTGCTTCGGGATACCCATATTGCGAGGGCGCTCTTTTACGCAGGAAGAGGATTTGCCGAGAGGTCCCCGGGTGGCGCTGATCAGCCAGAATCTTTGGAAGCGGCGTTATGGGAGCGATCCGCGAATGCTTGGAAAGACTGTCTCTCTTGATGGCGAAGCTCACACCGTGATCGGGATTGTAGGGGACATTTCGGCGCTGCGGGCGTACGTTCCTTTTTCAGATGTGTACGTGCCGTTCCAGATCGATCCGAACTCCAGGGATCAGGCCAGCTACTTCAACGTAGTGGCGCGGCTGAAGCCTGGAATTTCGCTCGACCAGGCCAGGGCGCGATTGCGAGCTTCCGTGCCTGAATACCGCGCTAAATTTCTCGACGATCTTGGGCCGAAAGAAACTTTCACCGCCAAGCGCTTCCGCGAAGACATGGTGGCGGGTGACCGTCCCTTACTGCTGGTGCTGTCAGCGGCGGTAAGCCTGGTTTTGCTGATCGCCTGCGCGAATGTGGCGAACCTGCTGCTGGCGCGCGGGGCCACGCGAAGACGCGAGATGGCCATCCGCGCAGCAATTGGCGCGGGGCGCGGCAGGATGATCCGTCAACTGCTCACCGAAAGCGCGCTGCTTTCCTTCGCCGGGGGCGCGCTCGGACTGCTGCTGGGCTACGGCGGGGTTCGGGCGCTGCTGGCGATCAATACCGCGGATTTGCCGATGGTTGGTGAGAACGGAACGGCCGTTACTATCGATTGGCGAGTAATGGGCTTCGCCCTTTTCATATCACTCGGGACGGGAATTGTTTTTGGCCTATTTCCCGCGCTCGAGGGTTCGCGTGCGGACCTCAATGCAGTCCTGAAGGACGGCAATGGGCGTTCGGGCGGGAGCCCGCGCCAGAATAAGGCTCGCGCGCTGCTGGTGATCAGCGAAGTGAGCCTGGCCGTAGTTCTGCTGGTTGGCTCCGGGCTGTTGATTCGCAGCTTCGCCGCGCTGTACGCCGTGGATCCTGGATTTGACACAAATAATGTTGTGACCATGAACGTCCTGCTAACCGGTCCTAAGTATGCGAAATCGGCGAGCGTTGCGGCTGCGGTTCGCACTGGACTTGAACAGCTTCGCGCGCTACCGGGCGTGTCGGCCGCGAGCGCTACATGCTGTCTGCCTATGGCAGGCGCCACTTGGGATATGAATTTCGATATCGTGAGCCGGCCCGCCGCGGCTTCCTCCACCAACCAAGAGGTGGGATGGGAGACGGTTTCACCGGGATACTTCGAGGTGCTGAAAATCCCGGTGAAGCGCGGGCGATCGTTCAACTCAGGCGACGACTCGAAGTCGCCGGCCGTGGTGGTGATCAACGAACGCCTGGCTCAAAAATATTTTAAGAACGGCAACGCGCTGGGGGAACGGATTGCGATTGGCCGGGCCGGCGGGATGAAGGAGTTCAAGGATGAGCCAGTGCGACAGATTATCGGAATTGTTGGCGATATTCGATCCGAGGGGCTGGACACCAAGCCGCGTCCCATCCTGTATATCCCGCAGGCGCAGCTTCCGGATGCCGAGAACGCTTTCTTTCTGCGGATGATGCCGCTGGCATGGGTGGTTCGGACACAAGCGAAGCCGCTTGGACTAATGCCAGCGATTCGGGAACAGCTGCGGCATGCGATCGGTCTACCAGTAACGGACATCGCCTGGATGGATCAAGTGGTGTGGGGCCAGATTGCCCGTCAGAGGTTCGCCATGCTGCTGATGGCGGTGTTCGGAAGCACGGCGTTATTGCTGGCCGCGATTGGAATTTACGGACTCATGGCCTACACAGTGGAGCAGCGGAGGCGCGAGATAGGAATCCGGCTGGCATTGGGCGCGGAGTCGCATCGTGTAAGGAATATCGTGGTGCGGCAGGGTATGAGCCTGGCGCTGGCTGGCGCTGTCGCCGGCCTTGCCGCGGCGTGGGGCTTGGCGCGGTTCATCGCTAACTTCTTATTCGGGGTTAGCGTGCACGACCAGCCGGTCTTTATTGCCGTTCCGGTAGTTCTGTGTGTGGTGGCGCTGGTGGCTGTTTATGGACCGGTAAACCGCGCCAGCCGTGTCAATCCGATTGATTCGTTGCGTTACGAGTAGGCTAGCGCTATGGCGGCAAGCCAAAAAACGATGCGCGCGATCCGCAAAGCTTTGCGGGAGTTGGCTGATCCATCCAAAGCGCCGATCATGCAGGCCTACATGAAATCGGAGATGCCTTATCTGGGAATTCAGGCCGTGCCGTTTCGCATAGCCGTCAAAGCCGTGCTGGCGGCGAATACGCTGAGTTCGTTCGAGGAGTGGCGCGATACCGCGCTCGCGCTTTGGCGCGGCGCCCGATATCGCGAAGAACGGTACGCCGTGATCGAACTGGTGGGACATCGAAACTATCAGAAATTCCGGACGCTGGACGCGCTGCCGCTGTATGAGGAGATGATTTCGAGCGGCGCCTGGTGGGACTACGTGGATTCCATCGCCAGTCACCGCCTGGGTGAGCTGCTGCGGAGATATCCGAAAGAATTGCGAGCGATTTTGCGCGAGTGGGCGGTGTCGGACGATGTGTGGAAGCGGCGCGGCGCGATATTGGCGCAGCTTGGTTTCAAGGGCGACACGGATCTGAAACTGCTATACGATTGCCTGCGGCCGTCCATTGAGCGGCCGGAATTCTTTCTGCGGAAAGCCATCGGATGGGCCTTGCGGCAGTATGCCTGGACGGATCCCAAGGAGGTGGTCCGTTTTGTGAAAGCGCATGAGAAGCGGCTCAGTCCGTTGAGCAAGCGCGAGGCGTTGAAGAATGTTGGCAGGCGAAAGCGCCTGCCCCACGCGGCGGTGTTGAGTGCAGGATAGGATATTTCTTGCAAGCAACTTTGGCTGACTCACCTGTCGCTTACGCTCGCGGCACAGACCTGCGCCACAACGGAGCCGGTGATTTTTTTGGTTCTGGTTATGGCACTTAGTCGTAAAAGTTCCGGTCCCAGGCGTGGCGTTTCAAAATCTTGAGCGCGTCCGGGTCCAATGGGCCCTGGTCGGATGCGGCTGCGTTTCTTTCCACATTTCGAACGGTGCGCATGCCGGGGATGGTCGACGTGACCGCGGGGTTTGAGATGGTGAAACGCAGGGCGATTTCGGCCAGGGAGTCGCGAGTGATACCGAGATCGCGCTCCAGGGCTGAAATGTGCTCAACCACCTGTTTCTTGCGATCCCCACGGAAATATTCCGAGCGGAAATCGCCCGGCTGAAATGTGGAGCTTTCCGTGATGGCTCCGGTGAGGCTGCCTTCGTCGAACGGCACGCGCGCTAATACTCCAACGTTCATCTTCTGCGTCAGCGGGAACAGATTTTTCTCGGGGCTTTGGTCGAAGACGTTGTAGATCACCTGCACGCTGTCGATCAGGCCGGATTGAACCAGTTCCAGCGCCGAATCGGGTTGGTGGTCGTTGATGGAGACGCCCACCGCGCGCACCTTGCCCGATGTTTTCAATTCGTCAAACGCGCGCCGCCAATCGTCGTTATGAAACCAGTCCGGATTCCAGACATGGAGTTGCTGCAGGTCGATGGAGTCCACTTGCAAGTTCCGAAGGCTGGTCTCGGTGCAGCGCATGATGTATTCGTACGGGAAAACTTTTTCGATACCGACGCCGGGCTTGGCCGGCCACTCCTGGTTCAAAGGCGGGACCTTGGTGGCGATATAGATTCTTTTTTTGGCCTCTCGCGCCACGCGGCCCACCAGCGTTTCGCTGTGGCCGTCGCCATAGGCCAGCGCCGTATCGATGAAGTTGATCCCCAGATCGATAGCGCGGTGCAGGGCGCGGAGGGATTCGTCGTCGTTTCCCCCCTGCCAAAGGGCTCCGCCGATACCCCACGCGCCAAATCCAACGTCACTGACAGAAAAGCCGGTTTTTCCAAGGGTACGGTATTTCATCCTGCACCTATGATAGTGAAAGAAGCATCTATAGAATGGGGTCCCCTTGCGCACGCGCGGGGCTACCTTCTGCCGGGATGCGGATGGCGCGGCGGTTGACATAGCCCCGCGGGTGGTGAGCGAAGGGACAGGAGGGTCTATGGAACCTACGCATCGAGTGGTGATTCTCGGGGGCGGCTTCGGCGGGCTGTACGCGGCCAAGGCTTTGCGGAAGGCTCCGGTGCAGTTGACGGTACTGGATCGCCGGAATTTCCACCTTTTCCAGCCATTGCTCTATCAGGTGGCCACCGGATCGTTGTCACCAGGTGAAATTGCATCACCGTTACGCTCCGTGCTTCGCCGGCAGAAGAACACGCAGGTGCTTATGGACGAGGCGATGGACCTGGACACGGAGCATCGCAAAGTGATTTTGGATTCCGGAGACCTGGAATACGACACGCTGATCGTGGCCACGGGATCCACCGATTCCTATTTCGGCCACGAAGCTTGGAAGCGCGTCGCTCCTGGTTTGAAATCCATTGAGGAGGCCACCGAAATCCGTCACAAGATTCTCTATGCATTCGAGGCGGCCGAGAAGGAACACGATGCCGAGAAACGGCGCGAGTGGCTGACCTTTGTGCTGGTGGGAGGCGGACCCACGGGCGTAGAGCTGGCCGGGGCCCTTGGTGAAATCGCGCACGACACGCTGCGGCGCGACTTCCGCTCCATCCAGCCTGAGGAAGCGGTGATCTGGCTGGTGGAGGGCGGGGGACGCGTGCTGCCCGCGTATCCAGCGGATCTCTCGGCGAAGGCGGAAGCTTCGCTAAAGCGCCTGGGGGTAACGGTCAGGACCAATGCGTTGGTCACCGATATCGACCCGGCGGGCGTAACCATAAAGACTTCCGGAGGCTCAGAGCGGATCTCGTCGAGGACGGTGATCTGGTCCGCCGGAGTGCAAGCTTCGCCCTTTGGCCGCATCCTGCAGCAGCGCGCCGGAGCGCAACTGGACCGCGCCGGACGCGTGCTGGTAACTCCGGAGTGCACCGTTCCGGGCCATCCCGAAATTTTCGTGGTCGGCGATCTGGCGCACCTGGAGCAGAACGGCAAGATGCTACCGGGGGTTGCGCCGGTAGCCATACAGCAGGGCGGTTATGCCGCCAAGCTGATCGAGAAACGGCTGCGGGGCAAGACGGCGGCTCCGTTTCATTATTTCGATAAAGGTAATTTGGCGGTGATCGGCCGCGCCTCGGCGGTGGCGCAAATCGGTCCCTTGCATATATCGGGCCTCTTGGCCTGGCTCACCTGGCTTTTCGTTCACCTGATGTATCTGGTGGAATTCTCAAACCGGGTGCTGGTTTTCGTTCAGTGGGGTTTTTTGTATTTGACGTTCAACCGCGGCGCGCGCTTGATTACAGGACCTGATCCATCAGGAGGGAATCCAGAAACCACGGGTCAGAATTTAGAGGAGACCGCGGGCAGCCGTCATTCTATCCGGCTTTGAACGTTTCCTCGATCTCAAACGCGCGCTTCCGGCCGGTGCTGACGATGCCCCCGCGGAACTTGACCTTGCCGTTGATAGATAAGTCCACGGGGCGTTCCACCGGATAGTCAAAGGTGAGGACATCGTCTTCTTTAAGATCCATCAGGTCTTCTACCCGCATGGTGGGGCCGGTCAGACGGCCATCCACGAACATCTTGGCGGGGCGAATCAGCCGGACGATGCGCGCCTGTTCCTTTTCCGTCGACTCGCTCTTGCGCACGGACCATTGCTGATCGAACTTGTGGCGCAGCATCTTGACGACGATGGAAGGGATGCCGATATTCATCATCCCGGTGTTGTCGCCAATCCGGACTTCCATGCTGACCGCCACCACGGCTTCATTGGGCGCCAGAATCCGCAGGAGCTGCGGTTCGGTTTCGTGCGCTTCAATGGTGAATTCCATGGGTGTGACGGCGTGCCAGGCGGTCTTCAGGTCGAGCAGCGTGATGCGGAATAAGCCGTCCAGCACGCTCTGTTCAATCTCGGTGATCTCTCGGGTGACCTTGAGAACGGACCGCGCGCCTCCACCGAGCAGCATCTCGACAATGGGAAAAACCAGCCCGGGATTGATCTCCAGCACCGCATTGCCTTCGTACGGCTTCATCCCGAGCGAAACCAGGCAACTGGGGGACGGCAGGCACTGCGAGAATTCCATGAACGAAAGCTGCTCCACCGAAACCAGGTTGACCACAACGTAGGCGCGCAAGTACGCGGACAGGCTGGAAGCCAGGCTGCGCGCAAAATTCTCATGCAGAATGTGAATGGCGCGGAGTTGATCTTTGGCGATCCGGTCCGGCCGGCGAAAATCGTACGGTTGCGCGTGCTTGGCAGGATCATCGTCCTGCGGCGACTCGCGGAGATTTCTGAAAACATCGTCAATCTCTTCTTGGGATAGAACGCGGTCCGGCATCTCTGAGCATGTATCGGCAGCAAGGTCCGGTTTACATACCTTAGTTACAATCAAATAGTGCAGCGTTTTCATGTTCACAATTTTGGCTGCCGCGCTTCGCAGGCCGACGGGGCCGCGCTCGAAGCAGCGTTGCTTGACCGAGGGTTTCATTCGGTTGCTTGCGCTGCCGAGGCCGATCTGGTGGTTCTAAATTCCTGCACCGTAACGGCTTCCGCGGATGAGGATGTTCGCAAGGCGGTCCGGCGTGTGCAACGGGAAAATCCGGAGGCCCGGATTCTGGTTACCGGATGCTATGCCCAACGTGCGCCAGAGGAGATAGCTGTATTACCGGGCGTCGCTTGGGTAGTAGGTAATTCACATAAGATTCAGATTCCCGATATTGTAAGCGAGCCGGCGGAGGTTCCGTATCACGGCGAAATCCGGGTGGGCGACATTTTCGCCCAGAACGAGTTTCTTTCCGCGCCGGTGGAGGACGCGAGCGGCGACCGCACCCGGCCGAATCTCAAAATCCAGGATGGCTGCAATAATCGCTGCTCGTTTTGCATTATCCCTTTTGTGCGCGGCCGCAGCCGAAGTGCGCCGGCGGAGCAAGTGGTGGAGCAGGTGCGGAATCTCGCCGGACGGTATCGCGAAGTGGTGCTCAGCGGGATCAATCTGGGACGTTGGGGCCGGCTTAATGAGTTGATTCGAACGCTGCTCGCGGAAACCGCCATCGAGCGGCTGCGGCTCAGCTCGGTGGAACCGATGGATTGGTCGGACGATTTACTGGGTCTTATGGCGTCTTCGCCGAGGATCGCCAAGCACGTGCATGCGCCGCTGCAATCGGGCTCCGATGGGGTGCTGCGGCGCATGCATCGCAAGTATCGCCCATGGCATTATGAGCAGCGCATCCGCAAGGCCCGGGCGTGGATGCCGGATGCCGCCATCGGCGCCGACGTGATGACTGGTTTTCCCGGCGAAACGGACGCGGAGTTTGAAGAGAGCCGGGCGTTTATCGAAAGTCTGCCGTTCACTTACCTGCATGTCTTCACTTATTCGGAGCGTCCGGGAACGCCGGCGGCGGAGTGCGCGGACCAGGTCCGTATGGAAGTGCGCAAGGAGCGGAACCGGATACTGCGGGAGCTGGGGGCGCGGAAGAATCTGGAATTCCGAAGGTCGATGATCGGGCGGAACTTGTCTGTGGTTACTCTGGCGGAAGGCGCGTTGTCGGACAATTTTTTGAAGGTGGAACTGGCGGCCAGGCGGGCGGCGAATCAAGTGCTGGATGTGAAGATCGGATCGCTCAGCGCGACCGGGTTGCGGGAACACTCCGCGCTCGCGGTGCTGTAGATAAATCCGGTGACAGGATACTCAATTCCCGATTTCGCTGACGCGCAATGCGGGGGAAGCTCAGATACGGGACTGCTCCAGCATTTACTCCTGGCGACTAACGAAGGATGATTCTGCGGTTCAAGCGCGTCTCTAGCCGCACTGGGTGTACTGCTTGGGTTGTGGTGCGCTCACGTCTCATATCTCCCCGTGCCGTGGCTACCGAAAATCGGGAATTGAGTATCCTGTCACCGGATTTTACTCTGCCGCCGCAGCTCTTTGCCGAGCCGCTCGGCCGCCTCACTTCGCTGGACGGGCTGGCCGGCAGTGGGCTTGCTTCCGGAGCCATTACTCTCCTCGTCAGTTACGATGCGGTAGGCCTGAACCCCAACCCCGAATGTCTGAAGCTGCTCAAGTTTCATGGCTAACATAATTATACCTCCAGATCCGCAGCCCCCAACAACGCCTTCAGCGGGGCATTGTGAACGACCGCTAACAGTTCTTCCATGTCCGACTTGTCCAATCCGCGGAAAATGTCGGCCTCGGGACTGGTCAGCACACCGGCGTTCAGAACTCCCAACGGCAGTTTCGATCGCCTATCGATCAACGGAATGGAAACCAGAACAAGGTGCTCCGGCTTATTTTTAAAAGAGCGATAGGTGTTCAGTTTGATGTTGCGTTTCGCTTCCTCCACGTCGAACAGCCGGATCGCTTTCGTCTTATAGGCGCGTCCCGCGTTGCCTTCGCCGATACCCAGCCGGAAATCGCGATAGACTTCCGGATGCTCGTCCCGAAGATTCCAGAGAACCAACCGCAACTGCGGCTTGCCGGAATAACGGTCGCAGACCATGAAGCTCAAATCCATCGTCTCGGGATTCAGCAACGTTCCGCCGGTGGAACCGACCTTCTTGCACAGACGATCCTCCAATGCGCTGTAAAGGTCCAGCAGTCCGTCAATGGCGGCTTGCCACAAGACCTCTTTCTTAGCATCGGTCCGCTTACTTTTTATGGCCAGCAGGTCCAGATAGGCCTGCTCGAAAACGGCGCGGCGGGCGGTGCCGTCATCCCATTGCTTTTTGCTTTGGGGCAACTTTGGAAAATCCCAGCTCAAGCGATAGCGAAAGTTGGGCGGAGGATTGGTCAGCAGCGCTTCTAAGCGATTGTCCGTCGCTTTCAGGCAAGCCGTGAACTGCGAAGTGTGGCCCTGGTGGGTGATGTCAAACTTGTCCAGAGGTTCGAGAACCTCCACGCGCGGTTTCTCGAAGCGGAAGCTCGGAGGAAACTGAGCCTCCAGGGCCAGTTCTTCCACGGCATCGGTCAGTAGCAGGTCGATGTAGTCGCGATCCGTTTCCAACCCTCTCTCAACCGCTTCTCTCTGGTCCATGGCATACGTATTGAAATCGTAGTTTTGCACCTGAACGTCGGCGGAACGTTGCTCAGTCGGCTGTTGAATGAATCCAAAATAGGTTCGCGTACTGCCGTCAATTTCGCGCCTGAACAATGAGGCGCCGAAGTCGCCCGGCGTAGCCGATATTAGTTCGTACCCCTGTACGTCGCCGCCAACCGCTTGGTCTTGTGGCAGCAATACCTCGTATGTTTCCATGCTGCGGCTAAAAACCAAGTTGCTATAGGTCAGCAGGTTCTTGCCGTCGCCGTCATCGTCGGCCTCCACCCGCCAGGTCAACTTCTTCATTCGATACGGTTGCTGAAAATTGAATTGAATAAGACGTCCGACTTCATTCTCAGCCCTGCTGGGGCGCGACTCGAGGAACCGGGTGCTGCCGCGCTCCATGAAGAACTGCCGTGCCTGGCGGATACCTCCGCTGGCCACGTCGATCAGATTGAAGTTGTGTCCCCGTGGATCATAGTCGGTTTTCTTCATAGCCGCGCCAGCGCCAAGGACCTCGACGAAGAACGGTATTTGAGTGGCGCCTCCGACCCGGAGATGCGACCACGTGGCGCGATGTTTGTGGCCGTGCAGCACCAGATCGATGCGCTGTTCGGCAAGAAAGCGCAGTAGCCGATCGACGCGCCGGGTGTGCAGCAGAAAGTCTTCACCTTGAAAAGGCACTGGCAGCGGATGATGGTGCATGAGCAGGATTTTCGTCGAGGCGCGGATTCCCGCGGCATCGCTGTGACAATCCATGGCCTGCTTCAGACGTTTCAGCCGGCCGCCCAAGGCTTTCCCCTCGGCGGAGCAGATGGCCGCCCGGGGATTCGTATTCAGCGTGACGAAAGTAATCTTGGCCTGGGGGTCGAAATAGATGTCATCCTGGCAGAATTCCCGAAAGACCCTTTGAAAGTCGTTCTCCGCCGGCCAACACCAGCCGGATAGTCCTGAAGCGAGTACGTCGTGATTTCCAGAGAGCGCGATGATGCGAGTGTACGGCTGCCGGGTGTCAGGCTGCGCGGCGCCGCCCCGCTGCAGGTCTTTCTCAATCTGATTTTGGATATTCTTCAGCCAATCGCGGACCTGTATCCAGTGACCCTTACCAAACATCCATCGGTACGAAGGATTGTTGGCGAGGTCGCCGGTGACCACCAGTACATTTGGCTTCTTCGCAACAATGGCGTCGGTGAGTATTTGCGCTACGGTCTCATCGCGGCTGGGAAAGTGCAGGTCGGAAATGTGCAGAATCCGCGTAACCATGGAGCGAATCGGTGTGCTGATTTTAACATTTCCCGCGAAATCGCAAGAATTTGCGAGATAGCCTACATCTCCCGGCGGTTTTCCAGGCTTTTTCCCATGGTCACTTCGTCGGCGAATTCCAGATCGCTGCCGACCGGGATGCCCATGCCGATGCGGGTTACTTTCACTCCCAGCGGTTTCATCAGGCGCGAAAGATAGACTGCTGTCGCTTCGCCTTCCACCGTCGGATTGGTGGCGATGATCAGCTCGTGGATTTCCTCGGCTTGCATTCGCTCCAAGAGATTCACAATGCGCAGCTGCTCCGGCCCAATGCCTCGCAAGGGCGAAAGCGAGCCGTGCAGCACGTGATAAAGTCCGGAGAACTGGCGCGTGGTTTCTATGGGAAGAATATTGTGCGGCTCCTCCACCACGCAGATGGACGCCCGGTCGCGGTGCGGATCGCGGCAGAAATTGCACAATTCACCGTCGCTGATGTTATTGCAGGCGGCGCACAGGCCCAGCTTGTCCTTGACGTCCACTAGAGCGGTAGCCAGGCGCTCAGCATCTTCGCGCGGGGTCCGCAGAACGTGAAAGGCCAGCCGCTGTGCCGACTTCTGGCCGATGCCCGGCAGGCGCTTGAACTCCTGGATCAATCGCGCTAATGGTTCGGCAAAATCAGGCAACTAGAACATCCCTGGCGGCAGGCCCATGCCACCCAACAAGCCGCCCATTTTTTCCTGCGTGGCTTCGTCCACTTTTTTGGACGCTTCATTGAACGCGGCCATCATCATGTCTTGGAGCATTTCGACGTCGCCGGCAACTTCGGCGTCGATCTTCACGTTGGTGACCATTTTCTTGCCGTCCATCCCCACGGTCACCATGCCGCCGCCCGCGGTGGCCTCCACGCGGATTAGCGCGATCTCCTCCTGCATCTTCTTCTGCATCTGCTCGGCCTGCTTCATCATGGCCTGCATGTTTCCGGGAAGTTTCATAAATTGCCTTATTCCTTTAGATTTCGGACCACGCGAACTTGCGCGTCGGGGAACATCTCCTGAAAGCGCTTCACCTCCGGATGCGCGAGAGCGCGCTCGGACACGTCGTCCAGCGGCTTGGGCTTGAGGCTCTGAGCGACACTCCCCTCTCCAAATGTCGTTTTCACGCGTATGGGACGGCCGGCAACTTTTTGTACGATCTTCAGGATATCCTTTTCGCTCATGGCCAGCCGAAACTCTTCCGGCGTCGTGAAATGCAGCTCGTTGTTGGCCTCCACGATGAGGGAGTGTTCCACGGCGTCGGCGGTGAACTGCATGCCGGCTTCAAGGAGCGCCGAATGGAGCCTTTGGCTCCAGTCGCCGCTCGGGGCTGGGGGCTGGGGGCTGCGGTCGCTGGTGGCTGGTTGCTGGTGGCTGGTTGTTGGTGGCTGGTCGCTAATGGCCCGTGGCTGGTGGCTGGTGGCTGGTGCCGGAGGTGTGGATTTCTTGGGCTGTGGTGGTTTGGATGGGGCTGGTCCGCTGCTGCCGCCGTCTAGATTTGCTAAGGCTTCTTCGATGGGCAGAAGCTTGCCCGCCTGGATCAGGCGCAGCAGGCCGATTTCCAGATGCAGGCGCGGTTGCAGGGAAAATTGCAAATCTTTGAACAGGTCCAGCGTCAGCTGCAGATATCGCGTCAGGTCTTCTTCAGAATATCCGGCCGCGATTTCGGCCAGGCGCTCCTGCTCGGGGCCCGAGGCCGCAATCAACCGGGTATTCGCGCCAGCCACTTTCGCTACCAGCAGATTGCGGAAATAGCGCGCCAGCTCGCGGCAGAAGTGCTGCAGGTTGCGGCCGTTCCGTTCCAGCTCCATCACCAGATTCAGCATGCGGCGCGAATCCTGGGCGGCCAGAGCCTGGGTGACCTCGCTCAGCGAATCCAGCGAGAACATTCCAAGCAGGCCGCGCACTTCCTGGGCGTTGAGCTTTACGCCGCAGCAGGCGATGGCTTGATCCAGCGCCGATAAAGAGTCGCGCACGCTGCCTTCGCCCATCTGGGCCAGCACGCTGAGCACCTCGGCATCCGCTTCGATGCCTTCCTGTTTTGAAATCCACTCCATGCGTGAGACAACTTCAGCGAAATCGACAGACCGGAAGCTGAACTGCTGGCAGCGCGACGCGATGGTGGTGGGGATCTTGTGCACTTCGGTGGTGCACAGCACGAACACCACCCACTCCGGCGGTTCTTCCAGCGTCTTGAGCAGCGCGTTGAAGGCTTCGTTGGTGATCTGGTGCGCTTCGTCGATGATGAAGATCTTATAGCGGTCCCGCGCCGGGCGATAGCGGACGTTCTCGCGCAGCTCGCGCATTTCGTTGATACCGCGATTGGATGCTGCATCGATCTCGATCACGTCCACGGCGTTGCCGGCGGTCACTTCCAGACAACTGGCGCATTTTCCGCAGGGCTTAGTGGTGGGCCCTTCGATGCAGTTGAGGCAGCGCGCCATAATGCGGGCCACGGTGGTTTTTCCCGTGCCGCGCTGGCCCGAAAAAATGTAACCGTGAGCGATCCGCTTTTGCGCGATGGCGTTTTCGAGCGTGGTGCGGACGTGTTCCTGGCCGATCAGCTCGGCAAAAGACTGGGGCCTGTATTTCCTGGCGATGACTTGATACATGAAATCTGGGTCGGAGAGAGTATGCCAGACCCCGGGTGATCCGCGGCACACGGACTAAACCGTTACCGTTGCTTCCTTCCGGACCTGGCGGGGTTCACAGCCGCCCGTTGCACGAAGCCCGGAGCCTGACAACCATCCATGCTAACACCAAACCCGACCGGCGCTAGCACCAAAACCGAGCCGCGACCGCAAGGGAGCGTTGCGAGATCGTGCTAGCGCTCCCTGGCGGTCGCGGCTCAGAATGCGCTAACGCCACGGTGTGAGACGCGGAATCCAGCGCGGAACATTCGCGCAGAACTGCTGGTACTCTTCACCGAATGTCGCGCGCATGGTTGGTTCTTCGTACGCCAGGACGAACAAGTGCGCCACTAGCCAGGCTCCGGCGCCGTATTCCAGCACTAGGATGTTTCCGAAAAGCAAAGCTTGGCCAACAATGATGGACACTACGGCAACGTACATCGGATTGCGGACATAGCGATACCATCCGCTGACTACCAAATGCTTGGTTGGGAAAACTGGCGCGGGCGTGCCCAGGCCTTGGATTGCAAATCTTGCGAAGGAATCCAGAAGAACCGGGAGCCCGGCCAGAATCAGCGCGACGCCGATGATCCGCAAGAAAGACCAAGCGAAGAACGGCGGCGCCATTTGCCAGCGCGAAATCCACCACGGCACCAGGCCAGCTACGGTACAAGGGGCGAGGACGAAGAACAAAGCGGACCCAAGGATGGCCGAGATTCGCCTCATCCCTACGTTGTATCATCGAACCAATTGAGGACGAAATATTTTTTCCTCTGCGCTCTTTCGCTGGCCGGTTTCGGATTCGCGAGAGCCCAGGCCATCATCAGCACTTTCGCCGGGACCGACGCCACTTTCACGGGCGACGGTCAATCCGCGTTGAATGCGGCCCTGGGGCTGATCACGGGCATCGCGGTGGACGCGAATGGCAGCGTTTATTTCAACGATCCCGACAACCACGTAGTGTTTCGCGTGGGCCCGGACGGCATGATCCATGTCATCGCGGGCAACGGGATTGGCGGTTACTCGGGCGATGGCGGTCCGGCGACGGACGCATCCATCGGCGGAGACGAAACCAGTTACGATTTGGAACTCAGCCCTCCCGTCTTGAACGGCATTGCCGTGGATGCGAGCGGCAACGTGTACATTACCACCGGTTCTCTGGTGCGGCGCATCGACACCAACGGGATCATTACTACCTATGCGGGAGGCGGGTCCAGCCATCCCGGCAATGGCGGCCAGGCCACCAATGCGGCGCTGGGGGTTTTGCTGGGCATCACGGTGGATTCCTCCGGCAATATTTATTTTGTTGACCGGTCCTACTCCGCCATCCGCAAAGTCACGCCGAATGGGATCATCACCACCATCGCGGGAACGGGAACGGGAGTGAACGGGTTCACCGGCGACGGCGCAAGCGCGGCCGCGGCCGAACTGAACAATCCAGTGGCGATTACTTGCGACCAGGCCGGTGACCTTTACGTTGCCGAGCAAGGCCCACCGGGCCGCATCCGGAAAATCACAGCCTCCACCGGTGTCATCAACACCGTGGCCGGCGGCGGAACGCTCGCGCCCGGCGCCGGCGTCCCTCCGCTTCAGGTCAACATCAGCGTGGTCCGTGGAGTGGCGGTGGACGCTGCGGGCGATATTTATACTTTCGCGCCCAACGTCGGATTTTTGATCAAATTCGCAGCCAACGGCGATTCCAGTTACCTCAGCAGCACTGTTCGTAATACCGGATTCCTGGCGAACAATGTGCCCGCGACGCAAGTCTTCATCAACGGCTCGGAATTTTCCGATAGCAGCCTGGCCGTGGATCAGGCGGGCAATCTCTATACGTCGCAGGATATTCGCGGCCTGGTTCGCCGAATCGATCCCAGCGGAATGCTGACCACCATTGCCGGCGACGACGAGTATCGCTTTTCTCCGGATGGCACTCCGGCGGTGAGCGCTCAAGTGCGGAATCCGGCGTATCTTACGGTAGGCGCGGACGGGCAGACGGTCTACTTTCTGTCCTCGAACGGGTTGCGCAAAATCGGAAGCGACGGAATCCTCGGCACTGCTAGCGCCGCCGCGCCATTTAACGCACCTTTTCTGATCGGGCTGACCACGGATACCGCTGGAAATATCTACACGCTGGACTTCAATACGCTGGTGCGGCTGTCGCCCTCGGGCATGGTCACAAGCATAGTCAATCAAACCGGCGGGCAGGGATCGAGCGGCGATCAGGGCGCGGCCGCCAAGGCGCAATTGAATCAGCCGCAGGGGCTGGCCGTGGACAAAGCCGGAAATTTATTCATCTCCGATACCGGGAATAACAAGATCCGGATGGTAAACACGAATGGCGTAATCAATACCATCGCCGGCACCGGTCAATCCGGCCATACGGGCGATGGTGGTCCGGCTTTGAGCGCAACATTCACGGCGCTGGGTGGCATGCTGGCCGACAACCAGGGCGGCGTGTATGTGATCGATAACGCGTATATCCGGCACGTGCTCGCGAACGGTACGGTGCAAGCTGTGGCGGGCAACGGCGTCTCCGGATTTTCGGGCGACGGCGGCAAGGCCGTGAACGCTTCCATCTCGGTGGAGTCTCGCAGCGGCATGGTGCTGGATGCAGCTGGGAACCTGTATTTCACCGGCTCCGATTTTGAAAGCCACGTCCGCCGCATTGCGCCCGACAATACCATTACGACGATTGCCGGCACGGGAACCCAGGGAGGATTCGCGGGCGACGGCGGGCCGGCCATCCAGGCGCTGTTCAATGAACCGCTGGGCCTGGCCCTGGATACGGCCGGCAATCTGTATGTCGCTGACAGCGGCAACAATCGAATTCGGGTCATTCTTGCAACGCCGCCGGGTACAACGGCCGTGCCGCTGCAATTTACGTTTCAAGGGAGTGCCGGTGGGCCGCTGCCGCTGGCGCAATATCTTACGGTGACCGGATCTATTGACGCCGTTCCTTTCAGCATTACGCAGTCGCCGGATAGCAACTGGTTGACGCTCTCCACCTTGAGCGGAGTGACGCCTCGCCTGATTCAATTGCAGGCGGATCCCTCCCAGCTTACGGCCAGCACCTATCAAGCAACGCTGCTGGTACAAGCCGAAAATGCGGCGTCCGCGATTCCGGTTACCGTCACCTTCAATGTCGGCGCTGCCCTGCCACCTCAACTCTCGCTCGATAAGCAACGGCTCTCTTTCACCTACCCGTCGAATGCAGCCGCGAGAGAGGATCTTATTACCGTCAGTGATTCGGGCGGAGGTACGCTGCCATTCCAGGCATCCGCCCAAACTGCCAGCGGTGGAAACTGGCTTTCCGTTTCGCCCGGCTCGGGAACGGCTACGCCAACATCGAACGTGGCTTTGCGGATTGAGGCGAATCCCTCGGGGCTCGCGCCGGGGACTTATCAGGGAAGCATTACGATTTCAGGCACCGGCTCCCTTACGGTCGCGGTTCGGATTGTGCCCGTGACTATGACCGTCAGCAGTTCCAACCAGGCCATTCTGCTCTCGCACAACGGTCTTACGTTTACCACGGTGCAGCAAGGGAGCGTGGTGCCGCCGCAGACTTTCGCCGTCCTGAACATCGGGAGCGGCGCCATGAACTGGACGGCCAGCGCCACCACGCGCTCGGGTGGGCCGTGGTTGTCGGTCAGTCCGGCATCGGGATCGAGCGTCGCCGGCAGTCCGCCCCCAAGAGTCACGGTCACGGTGAACCAGACCGGCCTGGCGGTTGGACGCTATTACGGATTGGTACAGATCACCGCGCCGGGTGCAGCCAATACGCCGCACGTGATTATGGTGCTGCTGCGCGTTCTGCCGTCCAACGCGAACATCGGCGAAGTGGTGACGCCGAACGAACTGGTTTTTGTGGCCACCGCGGGGGCGAACTCGCCTGGTTCGCAGAGTGTACTCGCCTACAACATCGCCGCCACACCAAAGACTTATTCATCCAGCATTTTTCTGGGCAATGCTTTTCTCGCTGGCGGCAGCCTGAATTATCTGCCCGGGCAAGCCACGCTGGCGCTTAATGCGCCTACTGAGATCGTGGTGCAGCCGATAACCAGTGGACTCGCGCCGGGAACTTACCATGGCAATCTCACGCTGCAATTTTCCGATGGCAGGGTTCGCGATGTGCGATTGAATTTTGTCATCCGGCCGGCGCCGGCCAGCGCTTTGGATACGGCAGCGCGTCTGGCGACGACGTGCACACCCAGCAAGCTGATTCCAACTCTCACCTCGCTGGGGGCATCGTTCAGCGTGCCGGCGGGATGGCCGGTGGCGCTGGAAGCTGCCGTGGTGGACGATTGCGGAAACCCATTGAATGACGGAAGCGTAGTGGTATCATTCTCGAACGGCGATGCTCCGCTCAGCCTGACGTCGCTGCGCAGCGGCGGCCAATGGCAAGCTACATGGAATCCCAACAACAACGCGATCGCGGCGGTGACGATTACCGTGAATGCCGAGGCGGTTCAGCCGGCCTTACAAGGTTCGTTAGAAATTTCCGGCGGCTTCGATGCAGCCAGCGATGCGCCGCTGCTCTCCGGCATTGTTAGTGGCGCCAGTTTCGCCCCAGGCGTTCCGCTCGCGCCTGGCGCCATCGTCTCCGTGTTTGGGACCGAGCTTGCGGATGCATCCGGCGGTGCTTTGGGATTGCCGCTCGGCAGCACATTGCAGGGAGCGACGGTGGTGATCGCCGGCCAACCGGCGCCGTTGTTTTATGCGTCCAGCGGCCAGCTCAACGCGGCCATCCCGTTGGGCGTAACGCCGAACACCAGCCAGCAGGTGCTGGTGACTCGCGATACCACCATATCGGTCCCGATGCCGGTGAATGTGGCGCCCGCGCAGCCCGCGATTTTCCTGGCGCCACAGGCCAACGCGCCGAACCAGGGAGCCATCTTCGCGGTCCGCACGACATCGAATGGCCAGACCAGCTTCTTGGCCAGCCCCAGGTCACCCGCTAGCGCCGGCGACACGCTGGTGATTTACTGCGACGGACTGGGCGCGGTGAACCAGACCATCGCGCCGGGAGCAGCGTCGCCTTCCCCAGCGGCAACAACCGACGCTCATCCGCAGGTAACCATTGGAGGTAGCGCTTCCACTGTGGCGTTCTCCGGATTGACCCCGGGGCTGGTAGGCGTCTACCAGATCAATGCCGTGGTGCCCGCGGGAGTTTCAGCGGGCGATCAGGTGCCCGTGGTCATCAATATTTCCGGGCAAATAAGTCCGGCGGCGACCATCGCTCTGAAGTAGGGACTCGGGGCAGGGGGCTAGGGACTGGCGCCCGACCTGCCGATCTAGCAAGGTAAGGCCAACGGCATGAGACTCGGCACAGGAGAACGACTGAAAACGTATGAATACAAAAGCTTTATTTGCGTTCATCTGCGTTTAGCCGCGGCCATATTCTGCCTTTCGGTGACCCTCACCCTCTCCGCCCAAACCCGCCTGAGCCTCCAACAGGCGGGGTCGCGCATGGCGCCGGACTGGACGCCGGTCTACGACGGTAAAGAGGTAACTGTTAGCGGCCAAGTTTCCGCGCCGCCAATCTGGATATCCGAATCACTGTATTTGCCGATTCAGGACCAGGCCGGCTACGGGCTGATGCTGGAGGGTTCCGAAAAGCAGTTGCGAGATTTCGCGCCGGGAGACTGGGTGGAATCCGAAGGGCCCATCTCGCGGCACGCCGGTCTGGCGGTATTGATCCCGCGTACTCTCCGGCGTACCGGCCACGCAGCGCCGCCGGCGGCGAAAATCCTGCGGCTTTCCGAGCTTGCGTCCTTGCGATACCTGGGAGTGCTGGTCACAACCGAGAGCGCGGTTGCCGAGGAAAAGGACAACAACGCCGGCGACATCATTTCCGTCGGTGAACGGGGCAGTTACATGGATGTAGTGCTGCCGCGGACCCGGCCCGATTCCGGGCCGCAGCCTAACGGATTCCACTTGGGTGACCGGATTCGCGTCACCGGGATCGATAGCCAGTTCTGCAAGCTGCCGCCTTATGACCGGTTCTTCCAGATTCTGGTGCCCGGTCCGGCTTCCATTACCGTGGTGGAGAAAGCCTGGATGATTCCCCCTCCGTTGCTGCTGGCTTCGGTGATGCTGGCGGCGGCGCTGCTGGCGATCTGGTGGTTTCGGGAGCGCAGGATGTCCGCGCTGCGCCGGCGCATGCGCGTACTGAATTCTCTGGGCGAAGATGTTATCGGCGCCGAGTCGCCGGCGGAGATCCTGCGGCGGTTGGAGATGACGCTGCCGAAAGTTACGGCGTCTTCGGGAACCGGCATGTACCTGCTGAACCGTGGCACGAAGTCGCTGGAAAGCGTTCACGCCTCGGGCGCGGCAATGGAATCCATTGAGCTGGACAATCCCAGAAGCGGCATGGCGGCGGGTATCGCAGCCTGCTTCCGGAACCGCACGCTGATCGCGATTCCGGACACGCGCCGCAGTCCCTTTTTCCGTAAGGAAAGTTCCGCGGGCGGCCCAAGAGCGGCTATTTTTGTTCCCATGTTCGCGCAGAGTGAGCTGGTGGGGGTGCTCGAGCTGCACAACGCGGAGCGCATTCGCTACTACAGCCAGGCGGATCAGGCGGCCATGCAGCATTTGGCAAATCAGGTGGCCACGGCGCTGAAATTGCAAGAGCAGCATTCGGTGCGGGAGCAGTTGTTCCGCAGCGAGAAGCTGGCGGCGGCGGGGCAGCTCATCTCCGAAATCGCCAATGAGCTGCGCCTTCCGCTGGAATCCATCGTGGCGCGGACGTCGGCCCTGCGATCGCGCCGCATGGACGATTTTCGGGAAGAAGTAGAAACCATCGCGGCCGACGCCCAGCGCGCGTCCCAGATTGTGGCGCGGTTGGATTCACTGGCCAAAGTGGAACAAACCGAAGTGCAGGCCGTGGATCTAACGGCGCTCTTAACCGGCCTGGTGCAGTTCCGGGAGCCGGAGTGCAAGGCTAAGGGCGTGGAGATTCGATCGCAATTGGCTGCGAAACCGACCATCATTATGGGATCGCCCGGACAGCTGGAGCAGGTTCTGCTGAATCTGCTGGTGGACGCCGAGAAAGCGGCCGCCGAGGCGCGCCACAAGTTGATCACCGTTTCCAGCAGTTTGTTGGCCCGGCGGATGCTGGTGGAGGTTACTTATTCCACCCGTTCCAACGAGTTTCAGAGACTGGATGCGGCTGACGCCGATCACTTAGGTGGCGGAGCGCTGGCTCTGGGCGCATGCCGGGGCATAATTCAAAGTCACGGCGGCGAATTCCGGTCCGTGCGCGTTTCCCCGGTGGAGGCGCGCTTCGACATCGAGCTGCAGGTGGTGGAAACACGCGCGAGCGGAGCCGCCGCCGGTGCGTCGCTGGCTGGAAGAAGCCGGCATCTCAACGTTCTGGTGGTGGATCCGGATGCGAAAGTGCAGCGCCAGCTGCTGCAGTTGCTGGGCGAGCGCGGCGATCGCGTTGTTCCGGTCTCGAACGCGGAAGAGGGCGTGGATCTGGTGCAGCGCATGCGCTTCGACATGGCGCTCTGCGCGGTCCGGCAGCCCGGCTTGAACTGGGTGGAGTTTTTCGAGCGGGTGCGCTATCAGGTAGGCGCCTTTGTCCTGCTCACCGATGGATTCGATAACGATCTGGCGCGCGCGTTTCAGGGTAGTGACGGATTTGTCCTGGCCAAGCCGATTGAGGAAGCGGAGGTGCTGCGCATTTGCCACGCGGTGGAGGAACGGGCGGGATTGGGGGTTAGGGGCTAGGGGCTGGTGGATAGTCGCTGGTGGCTGGTGGCTGGTGGGAAAATGGAAACAATGGGTACAAGGATTTTGTGCTTGTTGTTTCTGGGCGTCACGTGGCTATGCTGTGACGAGAAATATAACGGCCCCATTCCGCCTAAACCCGATCTGCCGTACCTGCTGCAGGCCAGGAAGCTGATCGATATTGAAATCGGAAACGCGCGCGAGGAGCACCGCAAGGATGAGACGGTGTATGTCATCCCCGGCGCGGCGTCTTCCGCCCGCACGCCGCTGCCGGAGCCGATTTTCATTCTCGATGCCCGCCAGCTTGCGCCGCAGCAGATCGAGCTGTTCCGATTGGACGTGAAAGACGGCAATCGGGAGGCGTCGTTGCCTGGTAAGTCGGGCAAAGGATCCGCGCAGCCGCTGCATTTGCGGGTGACGCCGATCGGAGAGCGCCTGTATAAGATCGAAGCCAGCGAAATGTTGGATGCCGGCGAGTATGCTTTAACTCCGGTGGGCGACAATCGCGTTTTCTGCTTCGAGGTGTACTGATCTGCGATAGAATTGCTCTACTTATGCCGGCCCAACCCGCGCCCGCTCCCTCATCGCAGCAAACTGAAGCGCCTTATCCTCCGCCGCGCTACTCCTGGTACGTGGTGGGCGTGCTCACGCTGGTGTATGTCTTTTCCTTTATCGATCGCCAGATTCTATCGCTGTTAGTGCGGCCGCTGCGCCGCGATCTGCAAATCACCGACACCCAGGTGAGCATCCTGATGGGTTTCAGCTTCGCGGTGTTTTACACCTTCTGCGGGATTCCGCTGGGCCGGTTGGCGGATACGCGCAGCCGCCGATCCATTATCGCTGCCGGCCTGGTTTTCTGGAGCGCCTTCACTTCCCTGTGCGGCCTGGCCAGGAACTTCGGGCAAATGCTGCTCTGTCGCGTGGGCGTGGGCGTGGGAGAAGCGGCGCTTTCGCCCTCGGCGTATTCGCTGATCACCGATTATTTTCCGAAAGAAAAGCTGGGCACGGCCATCAGCGTTTATTCCATGGGCATCTACATCGGAGCGGGGATGTCCTACCTGCTGGGCGGGATTGTGGTGCGATTCGCATCGGCGCAGGAAGCTTGGATTTTGCCGCTGGTGGGCGCCGTGCGGCCGTGGCAGGTAATTTTCCTCGCGGTGGGATTGCCCGGCATTCTGGTAGCGCCGCTGGTGTATTCCATCCGGGAGCCGCTGCGGCGCGGCGTGGCCAGGCATGCGTCCGCGGTGCCGGCCTCGGAGGCGTTCGCCTACATGCTCCAAAATAAAAAGACGTTCCTCTGCCATACCATCGGATTTGGCTTCCTCTCGCTTACCTCCTACGCCAGCGGGGCCTGGGTACCGGAATTCTTCCGCCGCAATTATCATTGGGATATTCCGCATACCGGGATTGTTTACGGAACGCTGGTGATCATTTTCGGATCGCTCGGCATTGTGGGCGCCGGGAAGATCGCCGACCTGTTGCGCGCGCGGGGAATTTTGCACGCCAACATGCTGGTGGGGATGTGGGTGGCGCTGATCGCCATTCCCGTCAGCTGCCTTTTGTATCTGGCTCCCACGGCCGGGTGGGCCACACTTTGGTTAGCGCCGGGATGTCTTCTGGCGGCCGCTCCCTTCGGCATTGCCGCAGCCGCGATCCAGCAAATGATGCCCAATCCGATGCGCGGCCAGGCGTCGGCCGTGTATCTGTTCATCATCAATATGATTGGTCTGGGATTGGGCCCAACCGCTGTCGCTGTTTGCACGCAGTACATCTTTAAACGCGACGATGCAGTGAATTATTCGCTGCTGGTTGTTCATCTGGTGGGACTTTCGCTGGCCGCTATCCTGCTGGGCGGTGGATTGAAGCCGTTCTGCCGCAGCTTGGATCGCTTGAATAAATGGACCGCGAATGCGTAGCGCACGCTTTCCAGCGTGCCGCGTTCACACTCCTGTGAACGCCAGCTTGTGTTCCGATGAGTCGGAACACGGCACGCACGAGTGCGTGCGCCACGATGGCTGAGCGGCTGCCTTATCTGGCGACACAAAACGCCGCGCCCTACCAAGGCATCGCGCCGATTCCTGTCGCCATACTGTTGGATCAGGTTCGCAGCCTCTACAATGTGGGAGCGTTTTTCCGCACCGCGGATGCCGCTGGATGTGAAAAGCTGTTCCTGTGCGGGATCACCGGCCGTCCGCCCAAGCCTGGTATCGCCAAGACGGCACTTGGCTCCGAAGAGAACGTTCCCTGGGAACACCACGCCGACGCCGCGTCCGTGATTCACGGCTTGCGTCAACGCAACTATGAGATTGCGGCCGTTGAAACCAGTGTCCACGCCGTGGATCTTTTCGACTGGCAGCCGCATTTTCCGGTGTGCATCCTGTTTGGTCATGAAGTTGACGGCCTGGGCGCGGGGTTGCTGGAACTATGCGACACCTACGTGCGCATTCCCATGCTGGGCCGCAAACATTCGCTCAACGTGGCCACCGCGGGCGGCGTGGTTATCTACGAGCTACTGCGGAAGTATCGGCGAATGTTGGACAATGCTAAAAGATGAAAGCGTTTCTTGTTTCTCGTTTCTCGTTTCTCGTTGCGCTTACAGTGGCGCTGGCTAGTGCTCAGCCGCCTCCTACCATGGTTCCGGCGGTCCGCGGCATTCATGAAATGGTGGGGGCGGCCAACAACTTCGAGGTGGAGGCCGGCTACCGGATACTTACCCAGGGCGGCAACGCCGTGGATGCCGGAGTGGCCACGGTGTTGGCCGCCAGCGTCACCGAATTGAGCCGCTTCGGATTAGGGGGCGAAATGCCGGCCCTGATCAAAATGTCGGGAAAACCGGTGGTGGCGGTCAGCGGAATTGGAGTGGCGCCGGCCAAGGCCACCGTCGATTTCTATCAGCGCCGGTCGCCTGAGCCGTGGGAGGACTCGGCCCACATGCCGCCGGTGCCGATGCAGGGGATTCTTTCCGCTATTACCCCCGGCGTGTTCGACGGCCTGATTCTGGCGCTCGAAAAATACGGCACCAAAACCTTCGCCGAAGTGGCGGAGCCGGCCATCGAGGATGCCGAACAGGGCTTTCCGATGCCGGAAGAGTTTGCGAATATGCTGCGCGGCTACCAGCGCATCATTGCCCTATGGCCGGATTCGATGAAGTTTTTCTATCCGGATGGCGTGCCCACGCCGCGCGGGGAAATCTTCCGGGAGCCGATACTGGCCAAGACTTTGCGCGAGCTGGTGGCCGCGGAGAAGAAAGCGCATGGCAAGCGCGAAGCCCGGCTGGAGGCGGTACGCGACTTGTTCTACAAAGGCTCTATCGCCCATCGTATCGCCGACTTTTCGGAAAAGAACGGCGGCTTGATCGCCTATAGCGACCTGGCGAATTTCCACGCGGAAGTGGACCAGCCCAAAATGGGCACCTACCGCGGCTACGAGATTTATAAACCCGGTTTCTGGACGCAGGGCCCGGTGATGATTGAAGCTTTGAACATGCTGGAAGGTTTCGACCTGAAAGCCATGGGCCACAACAGCCCGCAATATCTGCACACGGTGGTGGAAGTGGTGAAGCTGGCGTTTGCCGATCGCGACGAATACTACGGAGATCCGAAGTTCAGCAAGATCCCCGAGGAAATCCTGTTGTCGAAAGATTACGCCACGGAACGGCGCAAGCTGATCGATCCGGAGCATGCTTCGATTGAGCACCGCCCGGGAGGCTTCGGCCGGCGAGTCACGGTTCCACCACCCACTTCGGGCGCCGCGGGCCCGGTGAACGACACCACTTGCGTCAACGTCGTAGATCGCCAGGGAAATGCGTTTTCAGCCACGCCCAGCGGCGCATGGCTGCCGTCGGTGATCGCAGGCGATACCGGAATTCCGCTGACCAGCCGGCTGCAATCGTTCGTGATGACGCCCGGCCATCCCAATCAGTTGCAGGCCGGCAAGCGTCCGCGCGTTACGCTGAGCCCGACGCTGGTCACCCGCGGCGGTAGACTCGAGCTGATTATGTCTACGCCCGGCGGCGACAATCAGGACCAGGCTCTGCTGCAGGTTTTTCTGAATATCGTCGAATTCGGCATGACGCCGCAGGAGGCCGTGGAGGCGCCGCGCTTCCAGACCGAACATTTTTACAGTTCGTTCGGCAATCACGAATTCGTGCCGGCCAAATTGAATCTGGAGGGACGGATTCCGCGCGCCACAGCCGACGCTCTAACGGCGCTGGGGCATCGCGTGACGATAGCGGGCGAGTGGAGCAATTCCTCGGCGCCTACGGTGATTTGGGTGCATGACGGCGTGTTAAACGGCGGAGCAGATCCGCGCCGGGCGAGATTTGTCTTCGGGCGGTAGAGGAGGAGTCTCGCAGCAAAAAGCACCGGCTCCGTTGAGGACGCGGGTTGGCAGGCGAAAGCGCCTGCCCCACAGCCAGCCAACGTGGCGCAGGCGCTTTCGCCTGCGAACCGATTTTTTCACAGCTTCTTACGGTCGCGGCTCTGTAACATTTTTCCGCTCTTCAGTAGATGACGTGGTCGTCGTTGTCGCTATCGGCGCGACCACGGGAAGCAGCACGATATTGCTGGTGAACGTGCTTTGCGCGATGAACAGCTGGGAGTTCGTGTCGGTGGGCGTGCTCGGATCAGTCTGCACCAAGACCCGGTAGACTCCCAGCGCGCCGGGCTCCAGGCCCGCGAACAGAACGTTGCCGCTCAGACCACCCAATTGAGCGTTGTCCACCGGAGTGATCGGCACATTGTACGCGGGTCCGCTATAGAGTTGGCCGGTCACCTGCGCGGGATTCCCGCCGGCATCGTTAACCAGGCCAATTCCGGCGGCAAAAATGGTGACCACTTCGCCCGGCACCACCGGATTGTCGGCAGTCACTGGCGCTCCCGCGACATTGGAACAACAAGTAGTCTGGGTGCCCAATACGGTGATGATCACCAAGGCGCCGGAGTTGACGGTGCCCGAAATCGCTATGCCATCGCCGATGGGACCGGCGATTTTGGCGGTCAGGATGATGCGCGTGAACTGGCCGGCCGGCTGCGCGGTAACTTTCTCATCGCCGTTGGCATTGATCAGCGTGATCAAACCATCGCGGATGGTGGCCAGGGTGTCGGTGGCTTGCACGGCGTAGCTGTAGGTGCGATCCTCAATCCCGATGGTAGCGACATCGCCCTCTTGGACGGATCCATCCACGCTGACGACTGCGAGTCCGTAGTCGGAGGTGTGATACGCGTAGGCCGTCCTGGGCTCCGGGCCGGGCATCGCGAATATGCCTGGGCTCGACGCTACAACCGGCACGGCGATATTAACCGTGGCGGTGGTGGGCCCATCGGTGCGCTCGGTTCTGACGAACGCGCTGACGCCGTTCGCATCGCTCACTTCGAAGGGGAGCTGGGCGTTGATCTGAGTGGGCGAGACGTACAGCAGCGGCGCCAGAATGCCGTCGAAATAGAGCTGCACACCGGCTAATTTGTTCGGATAGAAACCTTGGGCGTTGGGTACGGCCGTGGCGGTAGAATCGCTCAAGAACTGGCCGGTAATGGTGACCAGCGTTCCCGGCGCAACGAAGCCCGCATTTTGGCCGCCGCTGAGGTTGGCGCCCGCCGCTGTGGCGGTCTCGGTGGGAGTATTGGTGCTGTTCGTAGCGGCCGCCACCGTTACCGAGTAAGTGACGTTGTTACCCGGCAGCCCCGGCGCCCTGGCGGTCAACACCACTTCGCTGACAGCCAAATCCGACGTAGCGATTACGTTCGGATCGGGTGTTTTATTGGCCACTCCGTTGATCAAATTCGTAATATTCAGAATGATGGTGTCGAGAGTGTCGTTGTCCACCACCGTGTAGGTGTAGGTCGCGGTATTGACCATTATCGTGATGACGTCCGTGGCTTCGATGGTGCCGCCGAAGGTGATCGATCCCAGCGCCGACACGGTGCGGCTGGCGGCGTTGGTGATGCCGTTCACCGGGATGGCCGGAAGATCCGGCGTAAATACCAGCACGCGGCGGTCATACGGATCGCTCACGTACAGATTGGCGCCGTCCCAGGCCAGAGACATGGGCGTGCGAATCTGCGCGGGGCTGGAACTCAGCACGTTGCTGTCGGGATCGAAAGTGTCAGTACTGTCCGTCACGCGGTCGGTGAATTCGTCGGGCTGGCCTATGATCACGTCGGCGTTTTGGCCGCTCTTGGTGGGCATGGTTTTGTAGACCATCACGCGATCGTTGCCGCCGTCGGCGATGAAGAGCTGCGTGCCATTCGACAGCGCGTACCGGGGCAAGCTTACCGTGCCGTAACAACTCATGGGGTACGTCGGATTGTTGTTTTCGTCCACGCCGTTGGATTTGCACAGCGCGGGTGAGTTGTCGTCCAACTCGCTCACCAGGTCCGGCTGGCCGATGGCTATATCGGCGGCCTGATTGGATTTGGTCGGTATGGAATTCCAGATTAGTATGCGGGAGTGGCCCAGGTCCGCCACAAACAACCGCTGGCCGTCGGATGTTACCGAGACCGGCGAAAAAAGGTTGTTCGCTGTCGCCGGCACATCGAGCGCGGTGATAGGAGGCGCGGTGTTTAAATCCGGCTCACCCACTACGTAATCGGCGGGCTCATTATTGGAGGTCGGAATATGATTCCACACCATGATGCGGCTGTTGTCGGTATCGGCGACAAAGAATCTCGTCCCTTGAATCCAGACGCCTTGCGGTCCACGCATGCCTGAGGGCGAAGTTGCCGGCGTCAGGGTGGTGAAGTTTGACTGACCCAGCACGATGTCGGCGTTGGTGCCACTGGTGGTGGGAATGCTCTTCCAGATGAGCACCCGGTTGTTGTCGGTATCCGCAACCGCCAGGATGTTGCCGTCCGTGGCCACCGCGCTCGGGTTCGTAAACCCGTTCTGCGTCAGATTGGGATCCAAACCCTGGAAATTCGGTTGTCCCACCACCACGCTCGCGCTGCCGTTGTGCTGGTTTCCGATGCAAACCGCACAACGGGTTCCTTGAGGGATCTCCGCGGTGGGCGAAGGAACCAGAGTGGAAACGTTCTGGTAAATCAGCACGCGGTTTTGTACCGGCGTGGCCTGGATATGGTTGGAGTCCACCACGAACAACATGTTGTTGGCGTAGGCCAAGCCGCTGCAAGCTCCCAGCACGTATTGACTGGGAGTTCCTATATCCTGTTGGGTGAAATTGACTTGGCCAATGACAATACGGGCAGCCTGGCCGGTCATGAAATCCATCGCGGTGGCCCCAAACATGACCGTCGATGTGATCCCGGATGTGATAAACGCTAATAGGCAGAGCTTCATTAGATTGAACTTCGCGGGTTAAGGACCCAGTATAACAACCTCGGACGGATTCAGGCGCGCTCCGGTTTCGAACTTACGGTTTCAGGGGCTCGGGTGTTGCATGAGCCGCCACAGGCGTGAAGCCTGCGCACACTGCTTCCTTGGAAATCATTTACCTTCAATGCCAGCCGCAGTCTTGAGCACGATAGCGGCCATCACGGTGGGACAAGCCTCCGGCTTGTCCAAGGCAAGCAGGAGGCCGGTAGCGGCGCACGCACCCAGGCGTGTTGGCACTCTTTGGAACACCTGCCCACAGGACCCCAGGCGTTCACACGAGTGTGAACGCGGCACGCAGATTGCGTGCGCCACGCCGTTGCCGGGCGGTTTTGCAAAACAACGAAATTGACCCCTGCCCGGAGGCTTGCCCCACGGGCGCGGGTGATACAATGATGTCTTCTTTTGTCTACGCGGACGAATAGTTTGATCGAACGTGCTGGCCGTTGGTTTCTGGACTCCGGAATTCAGGAGACGAACGGAGGAGTGGCGCGATATTACCGGTCCGATCTCGGAGCCAACGCCGGCGTTTCCACGGAAATAACCGGGTATGCCGTCAGTACCCTGCTGTATCTGCATCACTCCACCGGTCGGCCGGAATACCTGGATTCCGCGCTTCGCGCCGCGCGATTTCTGGTGAATACAGCCTGGGATGCGCGGCTGGGCACGTTTCCGTTCGAACACTCGAAGAATGGCAGTCAACCGCGCGCGCTGGCCTACTTCTTCGATTGCGGAATTATTGTGCGCGGGCTGCTGGCCGCATGGCGCGTTTCGAAAGAACCTGAGTTCCGGGACACCGCCATCGCCGCTGGACGGTCCATGGCGGCCGATTTTCGGGGTCCGCGCGCCATCCATCCCATTCTCAACCTGCCCAGCAAGCAGCCGCTCGCGTATGAGGCCCGCTGGTCAGCGAACCCAGGGTGTTATCAATTGAAATCCGCCATGGCGTGGTATGAACTTTTTGAGACCACCGGCGAGATGGAGTTTTTGCGTGCCTACGAATCTGCCGTAGAGTCCGCGCTGCGCAATGAACCCGATTTTTTGCCCGGCGCTTCCAGCCGCGAGCTGGTTATGGATCGTTTGCACGCTTATCTTTATTTCCTGGAAGGCCTGCTGCCGGTCTTGGACCGTCCGGATTGCGCGCAAGCCTTCCGCGCCGGCTTGGATCGCGTGTCGGCGTACCTTGAGGAAATAGCTCCCATCTTCGCGCGGTCCGATGTTTACGCCCAACTGTTGCGGGCGCGGCTCTATGGCGAGAGCCTGGCCCGGATTCCTCTGGACCGTGCGGCTGCCGCGCGCGAGGCGGAGCAGGCCGCCGGTTTTCAGCTGGATTCCTCCAATACCCGGCTGGACGGCGGATTTCTGTTCGGGCGCAGAGCCACCGAGGCTTTGCCTTACGTGAATCCGGTTTCTACCGCCTTCGCGGTGCAGGCCCTAACGCAGTGGGACGACCGCAAGAACAATGCCTTCGAGGCTCGCCGCCACGCACTGATTTGAGCGAAACCGTCAAGGTCCTTTTCGCTTCCGGGTCCGAGGACCTGATTCCCACCGCCATCGAACACATGCGGAACATCTTTCCGGAGATCCCGCTGGTGGTGGTTTCCGAATTCGCTCCGTCCGGGGTGGATTGGATCCCATTTCCTGTTTCGCGCGGCTTCCGGGAGAACCTGGCGCTGTTCCGCTGGCATTTTCGCGGGCGCAAAATCCGCATTTCCGCCGTCATTCTGCAGCCGCGCATGCCTTACTGGCGGATGCGCTGCATTGCTTTTTTTCTCGCGCCCTGGAATTTTCTCGCGTTCAACGAAAGTTTCGGCCATTTTATGTTGCGGCCGGTATCGGCCGGAACCATTCTTCGGCACATTCTCTGGCGGACGCGAAATTTCCTGGTCTGGCATTTCTCGCCCGGCGGAACTGCCTATACGTTCTTTTGGCGGCTGGCTCATCCCAGCGCGTTCGGCCGGCCATTGCTGAACTTGCTGGCCAAAGCCGCCGGCGTTAAGACCGGCCTGCTCAAATCCATTTTGCCCGCCCGCGCGCTGGCCCCGGTGCCGCCGCCGCGCCCCGATGGCATTTCGGTGGTGATACCCTCCCGAAACGGCGGGGAGCTGCTACGCATCATGCTGCCGGAAGTAGTTCGCCAGATAGAGCAAATTGGAGGAGAGATCATCGTTGTCGACAACGGGTCCGATGATGGAACAGCGGATTTCCTGCGCGGCGAATATCCCGGAGTGGTGTTGGAAGTGGCGCCATCCCCCTTGTCATTTGCGCGCGCCAGCAACGCCGGAATCCGGAAAGCCCGATATGCGCTGGTGTGCCTGCTGAATAACGACATGCAAGTGGAACCGGAGTTTTTCGTAGCGCTTCGGGCGGCCTTCCGCGCGGTTCCGGACCTTTTCTCCGCCACCGCGCAGATCTTTTTTCCTGAAGGCGCGCGGCGTGAAGAAACCGGAAAAGCGGTGATGCCCCTGCCCTGGGAGCGCAAGCCGATGGATTTCCCGCTGCGCTGCGAGCTGCCTTTCGCTGGTGAGGACCTGAGCTATGTACTTTATGGCAGCGGCGGCTGTTCGCTTTTCGACGCGCGCAAGCTCCACCAACTGGGCGGCTTCGATGAGATCTACGAGCCCGCTTATGTGGAGGATCTCGATCTGGGCTTCCGCGGCTGGCAACAAGGTTGGCCATCCGTTTTCGTCGCCGGGGCTCGCGTGGAGCATCGGCACCGCGCCACCACGTCGCGCTATTTCACGGCCGAATTTCTGGACCGGATTCTGGAGCTCAATTACCTGCGGTTTCTCGCGAGGGCCATCGGTAACCGGCGGATTTTTCGCAGGCTATGGCGTGAAGCCATCAACCGGCTCAATCTTCTGAGCGGGCAGACCAACCCCAACTCAGCCGCGCGGTGGGCGTTGGCGCAAGCCTGGCGCGCGCCGTTCTGGGTCACCCGGGTTCCGGAAGCGGTGCTGCCGGATGACTATATCCTGGCTATCGCGAGCGGGGCGGTCACGGTGGGCCCTGGTTGCGCGCCGCGCCACAAACCGGTGATTGTGATCGCCACTCCTTATCTGCCGTTCCCGCTGGCGCATGGCGGCGCCGTCCGGATGTACAATCTCATGCGCCGCGCCGCCCAGCACTACGACCAGGTACTGGTTTCGTTTGCTCCGGAATCGCGCGAGGCGCCCGGGGAACTGCTCGAAATTTGCTCCGAGATTGTCTTAGTGAAGCGCAGGGAGACCCACCTGCTGCCTTCCACCAGCCGTCCCGATATCGTGGAAGAGTTCGATTCACCCGCATTCCATGCCGCGCTGCGCCAGACGGTTCGCAAGTGGAAACCGGCGCTGGCGCAACTCGAGTTTACTCAAATGGCCCAGTATGCGTCCGATTGCGCGCCGGCCAAAACTCTTCTGGTGGAGCACGATATAACGCTGGATCTTTACCAGCAGTTGCTGGGGCAAGGGGACGATTGGGAGCTGCGCCGGCAGTTGGCGCGCTGGATTCGTTTTGAGACTGAAGCGTGGCGTAGAGTGGACCGCGTGGTGACAATGTCGGAAAAAGATCGCGCGCTGGTATCCGGCCACGCGCAGGTTGTCTGTCTTCCGAACGGTGTGGACCTGGATCGGTTTCGTCCCTCCGAGGCTCAGCCGGATGCGCGCCGATTGTTGTTCATCGGATCGTTTGCGCACCTTCCCAATGTCCTGGCGGTGGATTTTTTCCTGCGCGAGGCCTGGGCGCAATTGAAAACAGCCGGCGCAACGCTCCACATTATCGCGGGCGCCCGGCACCAATATTACCTGGATCGCTATCACGATCGCGTCCAGCCGGATCTCGCGCAGCGCGGCATCGAGATCCAGGACTTCGTAGCCGACGTGCGTCCGGCGTATCAGCGCGCCGCTGTGGTGGTGGCGCCGTTGGTCGCTTCCGCCGGCACCAATATCAAGATCATGGAGGCGATGGCCATGGGCAAGGCCATCGTCAGCACTGAGGCGGGGATTAACGGATTGGATCTCCATCCAGGGACGGACGTAATCGTCGCGAATACCGGAGCCGAAATGGCGCAGGCGATTCTTGATTTACTGGACAATCCCGGGCGGAGACGGGCCATCGAATGCGCTGCGCGGCTCACGGTGGAAAATACTTTCGGTTGGGATGTGATCGCAGCGCGTCAGAAGCAGCTCTATGAAGAGCTGACGTAGCGCTCACAATCTTGAGGCGCCGACTCCCTGACGGTCGCGGTTCGGTAACACATTCACCGGTGCCTGAATTTTTTAAACACTCAGCTTACGCGCGAAAACGGCGTAATCCAGCGCTCCGAAAAATTCCTTCTGAAATCTTTCAGGCAGCTCCGCCACCGACGGCATGCTTTCCGTTGCCGGATTCAGCCGCTCCACTTCGATGCGTCCAAATCCGCCTTCTTCCAGATAAAAGCTCATGAGCGCCGGCGGGATGGGATGGCGGTGCGTCGGGTCGAGGTAAAAGTGCGTCGAAAAAATCGCCAGGCATTCCGGATTGGGTGTCTCGATGGCCAACAATCCTCCCGATCGCAGCTTGGAGTGGGCTAGCTGCACCAGCTCCGGCAGGCGCTCCGGCGGAAGATGTTCCACTACCTGGGAGCAAACCACTCCGCCGAGCGAAGCATCCGGCAGATCGTGCAGGTAAGTGAACAGGTCCGCCGCTTCCACTTCGAGCCCCTTGCTTCGGCAGAGCGCCAGCGAATCTTCACTGAGGTCGATACCCGAAGCTCCGATGCCAGAGTCGCGCAGCACCTCCAGCAGCTCGCCCCGGCCGCATCCGATATCGAGCACTGGAGCGTGACCCTGGAATCGCGTGGCGTAAATCTGCTGCCGTTGTTTGATGGCGGTTTCCGAGCCGCGGAATTTTTCGGCGAACTTAAGCCAGTCGATATTCTGGGGCTCGGCTGCGGCGCGCGGCGCCACCGGGCCGGCAGGCTGGGAGAAAGAAACTTTCTGCCGCACGGTTCGCAGCTCGGCATGAATAATGCTCTCGTATTCCAGCCGGATTCGATCGAGATCGGCCCAGAAACGCTTCTGCAGCTCCTCGATATCGGCCGCGGCACGTTTTTGGATGGCCGCCCCGGCCCGTTCCAGAGCTGCTTCAAAACTGTCATGTTGGGTCCGCATCTGTTCCCGGAAACTCGCGTCCAGCGCAGTGACGTGATGTCGAAAAGCGGCCTGCTGTTCGGAAAGGCCTCGCAAGAAAGCAATCTCGTTGGCCGCCAGCTTTTTTTCCCACTCCACGCGCCAGTGGGACCAATGCGTCCGGATGTCGTTCAGTTGTTGGATGGGATCACCATCCGCTGCGATCCGGGCTGCCAGCGTGGCCACCGCGCGATTCGATTCGTTCAAGGCCTCGATGGTGGATTCGACGCAGCCCATCACCGCGCGATTGAATTCTACCTGCTCTCGCACGTGCCAATTCAGTGCGCGCGATACCAGCCGTTTCACGGATTGCGCGATGTTATTCACCAGGCCTGGCGGGCGGGGATTTACCGCACCGATGCTGGCCACTTTGCCTTCGGCGGCATCTCGCGCCTGATACAGCGGAGCCAGATCCGCCAGCGGAATGTTGCCCGGCGCCATGCCATTCGGATGCAGTCCGCGAACTCTTTGGCGGATTTCCGCGACAACCGCGGCTAGCTCCTCATCTTTTCGATCCATTCCGGTCAACTCCGCTTCTTCGTCCGCGGCGCTTTGCTCCAATCCGCTGTGATTCTGGTATACACTCCGCCGCGGGGCGTGAATTCGCCGATCACCGTGGCGGATGCCGGCCGGCACGCTTTCACCACATCGCGCAAAAACCGGTTGACCACGTTCTCCTGAAAAATACCCAGATTGCGATATGCCAGCATGTACAGCTTCAGCGACTTCAACTCCAGGCATAGTTTATCCGGGACATAACGCAAGGTAATCTCGCCGTGATCGGGCAGGCCGGTGCGTGGGCAAACTGAGGTGAACTCGGGCATCACAATTTCAATTTCGTAGCCGGGATATTGATTCGGCCAGGTTTCAATTTCGGGCATGGGCGCGCGCACGCCGGCGCTGGCTTGTTCATCGGTGTAGAGGCGCTTCATTGTTGTGGGATTAGGGTTCGGGCCAACAGATCCAGGAACAGGCCGACATCCGTCACAACGCCGACGGCCTGGCCGGTTCCACGGTCGCTCACCTTAGTGGCCACGGCTGGATTGATATCCACGCACACAATTTTCACCCAGCTGGGCAGCATGTTGCCCACCGCGATGGAATGCAGCATCGATCCCAGACACAGCACCAAGCCGGCTCCTTTCAACTGCTCCGCGTAGGCGTCCTGGGCCTGGTTCATGTCAGTAATCGCATCCGGCAGCGGACCATCGTCGCGCAGGCTTCCGGCCAGGACAAACGGCACGTTGGCGCGCACGCACTCATACATAATCCCACTCTTCAGCCGTCCGCTCTCCACCGCGCCGCGGATGTTTCCGCAATGATAAATGGCGTTGATGGCGCGCATGTGATTGCGATGGCCATGCTCTTCCTGCCGGCCGTCGCTCTGGCGGATGCCGAGCGATGTGCCCAGCAGCGCAGCCTCAATATCGTGGACGCCCAGCGCGTTGCCGCTGAGCAGCGCGTTGATGTAACCCTCGCGAATCAGTTTCGAGAGCGGACGCGCGCCGCCAGTGTGCACCACCACGGGACCGGCCACGGCGACAATTTTCTGTCCACTGGCGCGGGCCTGTTCAATCAGCGCCGCGGTTTGTTTTACCGCCGTCTCCACCTGGCGTTCGGAGGAAATTCCATTGCTCATGAACGCAAAGGCCAGCCGATCGCGTTCTTTGGATTCCGGAGTCACGCGGATGCCGCGCATTCCCGTCACCACCTCATCACCGGCGCGAATATCGCGGAGCCTGCGGCACCAGGCTTCATCGCCTGAAACCACCACCAACGCATCCATGCGCTGGTTCTGTACTTCCACCCAGCGATTGTTGCGGCGCACGTAAGTCTTGTGGTTGGTGGTGGAATAAAAATCCTCGGGAGCGCAGCGGTCCCGCTCCACGGTGCGAAGCTCGGCATCGCTCGAATCCACCATGGAACAGCCCAGCCCCAGCAACTGGGAGAGCATCCGCTGCATGGATTCCGCATCGGGGGCCTCGATTTTCAGCCGCAGGTTGGACGGTTCGCTGTTGGTGCGTCCGATGCGAAACTGCTCCACTTCGAAGCGTCCCCCGTGCTCGACAACGGTGTCGAAAATCTGCTCCATGATGTGCGAGTCAATCAGATGACCCTGCGCTTCCACACGCTCCTGCAGCGGAAGCGCGGTGTTGGGGGAACTCATAATCCTAGATACAGAATAGCCTGTGGGGCAGGTTGACAACCTGCGCGCCGATGGCCGATCGGCGCAAACCGCTGGTTAGCAACCCGCTGCAGGTTGGCAACCTGCCCCACAGTGTTATCCTTGCAAATTCATATGCGGCGAATCTTTGTAGCAATGCTGTTAATTTCCGACATTTCCTTCGCGCAAGAAAGATCCGATTCTCTCACGCAACTGGCTTCCGATTTCTGGACCTGGCGCGCCATCTATCGGCCCTTCACCTTCGACGACGTTCCCCGCCTGGAGCGCGCCAGGGGTGGAACGCGGGATTGGTCGGAAGCCGCCATCGTCAAACAGCGCGCCGATCTCTCCGCGTTTGAGCGCCGCTGGGAAACCATGCACCCCGAGAGTTGGCCGATTTCCCAGAGAGTCGATTACCGCTTGATAGGCTCGGCGCTGGCCCGCGTCCGTTGGGAGCTGGATATAAATCCGCGCTGGCAGCGTGACCCTACGTTCTACATTGAGCAGACCGTAGGCGCGCTCGAGGAGGAAGTTCTGCCGCCGCCGCCGTTCAGTGAGGATCGCTGCGCCGAGATAGTGATGCGGGCGGAAAATATCCCCTCCATCCTGGATCAAGCCAAGGCTAATCTGAAACCCGTGAAGCCGTTTGCAGAATTGGCCATCGATTCGCTTTCTGATATTGACCCGAGGTTCACGCGCGTCGCGGCTGGGCTCTCGCCCTTAATGGCCGGCCAGCAGCGCGCCCGCTTCCAAGCTGCCATCACCAAAGCGAGCACGGCGCTAGTGGAGTATCGCGAATGGTTGAAGCTGAATCTGCCCAAGATGCAACCGGATTTCGCTCTCGGCCCCAAGGCCTATGGATTCTTTCTGCACCGCGTGGCGCTTCTGCCCTATACGCCGGAGCAGTTATTGACCATGGCGCGCCAGGATTTCGACCGCGTATTGGCGATGGAGAGTTACGAGCACCAGCGCGATTTGCACGCTCCCGCTTTGAAAATGGCCGCGACAGCGCAGGAAGAGGTCGCGCGCATGGAGCACGATGACGCCCACATCCGGCGCTATCTCGTCGAGCATCAGATCCTGACCGTTCCCGCCGATTTGCCGCATTGGACCCTTCGTCTGGCGCCGGATTATGTTGCCGCCTTCGATGGCTTCGGCGAACTGGACGATTTCACCGGGCCTTCGCGCCTCAATCAGGATGGCACGCGCTGGATTCAGCCGCCCTCCGCCGACCTTCCGTATTTTCACAAAGCCTATGCCAATGACACGCGCACCACGGGCGTCCACGAAGGCGTGCCCGGACATTTCTTCCAGTTGTCGCTGGCCTGGCGCAATCCGGACCCCATCCGGCGCCAGTATTACGATTCCGGCGTGAACGAAGGGATCGGTTTTTACGCCGAAGAAATGATGCTCGCAGCGGGGCTTTATGACGACAGTCCGCGGACACGAGAGATTATCTACAATTTCGCGCGCCTTCGAGCGCTGCGCGTGGAGGCGGATGTCAAACTGGCTTTGGGCGAGTTCAGCATCGCGGAAGCGGCGGATTACCTGGCGCGCACCGTTCCCATGGACAGGAAAACAGCCGAATCCGAAGCCGCGGATTTCTCCACCGCTCCGGGCTTAGCCATCGCCTATGAAATCGGCAAGCTGCAGATTGAGGGGATGCTGGCCCAGCGGCGCTTGCAACAGGGCGAAAAGTTCAACCTCCGCGAGTTCCACGACTACGTCTGGACGAACGGCAATGTCCCGCTCTCGTTGCAGCGCTGGGAATTGCTAGGTCTGGAAGACCAACTCAAGAGAGCCGAGGATCTGGCGAAGTAAATGTCAAGTTAAAGTGGCGCAGGCGCTTTCGCCTGTGAACCCGTTTTCCACTTCAGCCACGCCACCACCTGCGCGCCATGTTTATCCGGGGGAAATACCGGATAAAAAACTTTCTCGATTCTTCCGTTCTTCACCACCAAGGTCAAGCGCTTGATCAGCGTCATCCCGTCGAATGTGAACGTGGGTAGATTCAGAGCGTGAGTCATCTTGAGATCCACATCACTCAGGATTTCGAACGGCAGATGGAGCCGCCCCACCACTTCCTGCTGATACTCGGTGGTTTGCGTGGAGAGGCCGTATATCTCCGCGCCCAGAGCCTTCACTTCCTTGTAATGATCGCGCATGGAGCAGGATTGCGGGGTGCAGCCGCGCGCGCCCGGAATTTCGTCCCAGTTTGAAGGCACGGAAGTACCTGGCTGGCCGGTGCGGGGATAGGCGTAAACAATGATGCGCTCACTCGAAGGTACGGCCAAATTCACCAGGCGTCCTTTGGTGGAGCGCAAAGCGATGCTGGGCATCTTCATTCCCGGCAAATGATCGCACGCGCCATCATCCAAAGGGACCGGCAGATTCGGCGGCAGAGGAAAGTCAGGTTGTTGAGCCATGGCTGGCAGGGAAGCTCCTATCAAAATGCCGAGGTGGCGCCGTGTCATCCATTCAGTATAGATGGGTGCGGAAGCATTCCAGGATCTCCGCCCGCAGCCAGGCGTGCGCCGGATCCGCCGCAGCGTGATCGTGCCAGAGGAGACGCATGTGGAACGGGGGAAGGCGCAGCGGAGATTTGCGGACTTCCAGCGCGAGTTTCTTGCGGAAGCGCGCGGCCAGGCCAGCCGGCACCACCGCGATCAGGTCCGATTCAGCCACCACATACGGCACCGTGAGAAAGTGCGGAGTAGCGGCTTGCAAGCGGCGGCGCAGCCCATGGCCGGCCAGGATATTGTCGATTAACCCCCGGCTATCGGCGCGATAAAAGACCGCCACATGACTGGCCGCGGCGAACTGGCGCAGCGTGAGCCGCTTGCGCATCAGTGGATGTCCCTTCCGGGCCATGCAGACGTTCTCTTCGACGAACAGGTCGCGCGAATAGGTGCCCGGTTCCAGCGTGTTCGCTTCCGGAAAAAACCCGATGGCCGCGTCGAATGTGCCGGCGCGAAGCTCCGCTTCCGGAGCAATGAAAATTCGATCCAGCCGGCGTATCAGAATCTGCACTTCGGGAGCGCGATGTTGCATGCGGCGCATGAGCGGACCAACCAGCAGCAGCTCGGCGTAGTCCGTCATGGCCAGCCGGAAGCTGCGCGTGCTCACTGCCGGGTCGAAGCGTGGGCGTTCCGCCAGCGCGGCGCGGATTTGCGACAGACCTGCCCGGACCGGCCCCGCCAGCTCCAAGGCGCGCGCCGTGGCCGTCATCCCGCGAGCGGTCCGTATGAAGAGCGGATCGGAAAATGTGGCGCGCAGCCGGCCCAGGGCATTGCTCATGGCGGGCTGGCTCAACCCAATACGCGCGGCGGCCCGGCTGACGCTGCGCTCCTCAATCAACGCTTCCAATGCCAGCAACAGATTCAGGTTTACGGATGTGATATTCATTCTGTGAATAGTATATAGTTCGTAATATCAATGGCCCTAATTTCGGACTGGCACGTTTAACCATGTATGCAGATGCGCACTCTTCTCCTGATCCTGACCGGTTTTCTCGCCTGCGGCGCTCAGCCGCAATTTCCCGACACCCCGGCGGCGCGCCAGTTTGCCGCCTGGATCAAGGCCTTTAACGATCCCGATCCGGCCGCGTTCCAGCGGTTTTCCGAAAAGAATTTTCGCAAACGGATGGGCGACAGCGATCAGGACCGCGAATTCCGTAAGCAAACCGGAGGCTTCGAGTTCATCAAACCGGAGCAATCTACCGAATTGCGTTTCACCGGATTGGTGAAAGAGCGGAATTCCAACCAGTTTGTCCGCTTCGTCATGGAGGTGGAAGCGCAGGAACCCCACCTGATCTCGAACCTCGGCCTGCGGGCCATCGACAACCCCAATGAGCCTCCGCCGGCGCCCATGAGTGAGAGCGAATTGCTGACCGCCCTGCGGGCCAAGCTGCGGCAGGAAGTGGCTGCGGACCGGTTTTCCGGCGCGGTCCTGGTGGCCAAGAACGGCAAGCCCATCTATAGCGCGGCTTTTGGACTGGCTGATCGCGAAAAGAAAATTCCCAACAAGCTGGACACCAAGTTCCGCATCGGCTCCATGAACAAAATGTTCACCGCGACGGCGATTCTGCAGCTGGCCCAGGCCGGCAAGCTGCAGCTTACCGATCCGCTGGGAAAATATCTTACCGATTATCCCAACAAGAACGTTGCTTCCAAAGTGACCATCCATCATCTGCTCACGCACACCGGAGGCACCGGCGATTTCTTCGGTCCGCAATTCGACGCGCATCGGTTGGAGCTTCGGGCGCTGAAAGACTACGTTACGCTCTACGGCACGCGCGACCTGGCCTTCGAACCCGGCAGCCGCTGGGAATATAGTAACTATGGTTTCCTGCTGCTCGGCCTGATCATCGAAAAAGTCAGCGGTCAGGACTACTACGATTATGTTCGCGACCATGTTTACAAGCCTGCCGGAATGAATTCCACCAGTTCACTGCCTGAGGACGAAATCGTGCCGGACCGTTCCATCGGTTACACGAAAGATGGCGGCGCAACCTGGCATCCGAATACCGACACCCTGCCGCCCCGCGGAACATCGGCGGGCGGCGGTTACTCCACGGTGGAGGACCTGCTGCGTTTTGCCAATGCGCTAACCGGACACAAGCTGCTGGATGAACACTACACCGACTTGCTCACCACCGGCAAGGTGGAAACCGGGAACGGCGGGAAGTATGCTTATGGATTCGGCGACAGCGTTGTGGACGGAGTCCGCTGGTTCGGCCACGGAGGCGGCGCTCCGGGAATGAATGGCGATCTGAAAATATTCCCGCAATCCGGTTATGTGATCGCGGTGCTGGCGAACATGGATCCGCCGGCCGCCGGCCGCATCTCCGAATTCATCACCGCACGTTTGCCGGTTCGATAGCCAGTGGGGCAGGCGCTTCCGCCTGCCAACCCATTTCTTCAGCCAGCGCTATTGCAGCGGGTACTCAACCTTGACCCCGGGAAAACACGCGAAGTCACCATCATTGGTGTACAACACGGCGACATTCTCGATGGCGAGCGCCGGAGCGTCTCATTTACGATCTCCTTGAACGATCTTCCGGACTTTCTCATTTCTGTTTCGAGTTTTACCCGGACGTCCTTGTCTAGCGTAAAATTTACTTTTCCGCCAGCCACGCCAAAAACAAACCATCCGGAGCGACGTCTTCCCAGTAGGAAATCTCGCGGCTGGAAACCCGCCTGCAATGCCTGGCCAGGATGCGCTCCAATTGCTTCCGGCCGAACCATTTCTCCCAGCTCGGGGTTTCGAGCCGGCCCCAGTGTTCAATGTTCTTGTCGATGATGGCGATGCGTCCGCCCGGTTTCACTACGCGGCACATCTCCGCCACGGCTGCCTCAATGTCCACGGCATGTTCCAGCGATTCCGTGGCGTAGGCGCAGTCAAAGCTTTCCGGCGCAAACGGCAGCGCGGCCATGGAGCCCGCGCACACGCGCACCGGGGAAGGAACGTATCGTAACATTGCTTCAGCCAGGTCGAAGCCGGTGATTTTTGACTCCGGATACTGCCCGTGAAGCACTCGCGCAAAACGGCCCTTGCCGCAGCCTACGTCGAGCGTACGCTTGCCGTTGAGATCGCCGAAATATTCCAGCAGTAACTGCACATGGTAGATGCGCGGATCGATGGTGGATGGAAAGTGTTCCTCGTCCGCGGCACGGTGGTTGAAATGATCGATGATTTCAGGAAGCGGAGACGGCGGCGGATGCTGTCCGAGCCGCCTCCAGAAAGAACGCATCAGGCTCGCGTCAGGAAAATCGGCAGACCGGTCTTGTTGGCATAATTGGGCCGGTAGCGTTCCGTGTTGTACATGGTGGCGATATCCACGTGGCGCGGGCCCTGCGCCGGATCGGGCATCTGCACCATGGTGTAGCAGCCGTTTACCAGCGCGGCCATCAGCCCGCTCTGGTTGTCCAGCACGGCTTCGAGCGCCATGGTCCCGAATGTGGAGGCAATCAATTTGTCCACAAAATCCGGAGCGCCGCTGCGCAGGTCGTAAGTCAGGTCGCTAACGATGGTCTCTTCATCGCTGCGCTTTTTGATCTCATCGCTCAACGCTTCCGCCACATTTTCCTTCTTGCGATGCCCGTAGGCATCCGGTTCCCCGTACTCGCGCACCTGGTAGCCTTCCCACTCCGCCCCTTCCGAAAGAATTATCAAGCAGTAATTGCTGGGGTTGTGTTTCTTGTCCGTAATGAGGATCTGGATCAGCTTTTCAAGATTGACCTTGTATTCGGGAATGCAGCAACGAATGGACGCGACGTACGCGGTGTAGAGCGACGTGAAACCCGCGTCGCGGCCGAACACGCGGAAAATACCGATGCGCTCGTGCGAGCCTACCGTGGTCCGCTGCCGGTTGATGGCATCGGTAGCGCGCGTGATGGCGGTGGAAAATCCAATGCAGTACTCCGTGTTCCGGACGTCGTTGTCCATGGTCTTGGGAACGGCAATCACCCTGACGCCCAGGCCGTGCAGCTTGGCCGCATAACTCAGGGTGTCGTCTCCACCGATGGCGATCAAAGAATCCAGACCCAGCTTTTCCAGGTTCCCGAGCACCTGTTTGCTGACGTCATAGACCGTCGACGTTTTGCCGGCCTTGGTGACCTCTTTGCTTGGAAAATTATGGCCCTTCAGAAATTCCGGAAGCTCCGGCATTTTGGAGGGATTGGTCCGGCTGCTGTGCAGCACCGTGCCGCCGTAGCGGTCGATGGTACGCGTGTTTTCCCGCGTGAGCGGCAGCACGTAACGACCTTTGCTCTCGGGATCTTCCAGATTTACATCCGTCAACCCCTCCCATCCGCGGCGAATCCCGAAGACTTCGCAGCAGTTTTCGGTGGCCCGATAAGTGACTTCCTTGATCACCGAGTTGAGGCCGGGAACGTCGCCGCCTCCGGTGAGTATGCCAATACGCTTGGTTGCCATGGAAGCTTTATTTTACTCTGGTTGATAAGTTTCGAGCGGGAAGGACCGTTCCACAATCTGGCGCGCCTCGGATAGTCCCGCGACTGCGCCGGCGCCGATGGCCTGCACCAGGATGTTCCCGGCCGCGGTAGCTTCCGCCGGTCCGGCGATTACCGTGCGGCCGGTGGCATTGGCCGCGAGCTGGTTGAGTAGCTGGTTGCGCGAGCCGCCTCCCACGATATGGATGCGGTCGATCGGCCGGCCGAGCAGCGCCTCGAGATTAGCGAGTACCTGGCGATAACTGGCCGCCAGGCTTTCGAGAATCAAGCGCGTCATTTCGCCCGGCTGAAGCGGAACCACGGAACCTCGCGCGCGGCAATATTCGGCGATGCGCTGCGGCATGCGGCCCGGTTCCGGGAATGCATCGGGATCGATCAGCGTCTCCGCGCCCGGCGCGCCGGCCGCCAGCTTGGAGAGCTCCTCATATCCGTATTCGCGCCCATCCAATGCCCAGGCGCGCCGGCATTCCTGCAGCAGCCAAAGTCCGGCAATATTCTTGAGTAAGCGAATTTTGTTCCCCGCGCCTACTTCGTTGGTGAAATTAAGCGCCAAAGATTTTTCATTGACGATGGGCGCATCCAGCTCCACTCCCATCAGTGACCACGTTCCGGAACTGATGTAGCACCAGCCTTCGCCCGCGGCGGGAACGGCCGCAACCGCCGCCGCTGTATCGTGACACGCTGTCGCGTAAACCGGCACGCCGGGCCCGAGGCCGCTCCATTCCGCGATCTCCGGCAGCAGCGTTCCCAGGCGCGTTCCCGAGGGGGCCAGCCCCGGAAGTATACGCTCCGGTAAACTCAGCCTTCGAAACAATCCGATAGCCCATTGTTTCTTGATCGGATTATAGAACTGCGAAGTGCTGGCGATGCTGACTTCCGCGCGGATTTCCCCGGTCAGCCAGAAATTGAACAGATCCGGCATGAATAGCAGCTTTCGGGCGGCGTGGAGCGCGGGAGATGCAGCCAGCCGCATGGCATTGAGCTGATACAGCGTGTTCAGCGGCATGAACTGGATGCCGGTCTCGGCGAAAATCTCCTCGCGCCCCACCGCCGCGAAAGTTTTTTCCATCATCCTGTTAGTGCGCGAGTCGCGATAGTGGCGCGGATTATCCACCAGCGCGCCATCGGCGCCCAACAATCCGAAATCGACGCCCCAGGTATCGATACCGATGCCGTCCAGCTTGATCTTCCGCTCCCGGCCGCAGATCAAAAGCGCGTGCCGGATTTCGTGGAACAGCCGCAGCGTATCCCAATACAAGCCAGTAGGCAGGCGCACCGGCGTGTTGGGAAAGCGATGCAGCTCTTCGAGCGCGAGCCTGCCGCTCTCCAGCGTGCCCAGCATGGCCCGCCCGGTTTCGGCCCCCAGATCGATAGCCAAAAACCGATTCATGGCCTGCGAGAGCTTCCATTCTTAATGAGGCTAAGTGGGGCAGGCGTTTCCGCCTGCCAACCGAGCGCTAGACCAGGCCCAACTGCCGGGATTAGCAACCAACCCCGCACTGACAGGATTGCACTCCACATACCGAACAATCCGACCCAGCTCGAAGTCATTCCGAACCCGATGATCAAACGACTCATCCTGCCAAAATGGCTCTCCCGTGCGATTCAGGATTAGATTGGCTTGTCGCGCAGTAGAACCCTTCACCCAGCGCGTGATCGTGGACAGATCCGTCTTCGGAAGCAACAGCACGTGGACGTGATTGGGCATGATTACCCACGCCCGAAGCTGATAAAAACACCTCTCGCTCTCGCCATGGCGGAGCGCGTCGGCAACCACTTGCGCCACCCGGGTATCCTTGAGCCATACTGGTCCAAACGCAGCCTTGTCCATTTCGCGATCCGCCGCAACAAACGCCCGCCCAGCCGTGGGGCAGGCGTTTCCGCCTGCCAACCTCTGGGTGAACCGACTTTTCGGCATGGACCCAGCCAGCCGCCAGGTGACAAAAAGATAAGTCTCTTCGGAAATATCCGGATGCCAATGCGGGAGCCGTCTGCGCGTGAACATAAAGAGTTGGCAGGCGGAAGCGCCTGCCCCACCTACACCTGCACACACACATACAGTGTCCGGATGGGCTGAAAATTATCATGCGGGGAATTCGACGGCCAGTTTTCCTACGCCGTCGCGATACTCAGCCAGCATCTGGAACGCGGCCGGCGTTTCCTCCACCGACACCCGGTGCGTCACGATGGATTCCGGAATCGCGCCGGCGGCCAGCAGCACGATAGCCGGCTCTGACCGGTGATTCGATCGCTTCACCGGCTGAAAACGAATCTCCTTGGCCTGCAGGCTGTAAAGATCCACGCCCACCGGAACGTGATTCGGAATGCCGATCAGCACGAACGTTCCGCCCAGCCGCGTGATGGCTAGCGCAGTGTTGATGGTTTCAGCCGCACCCGCCGCGTCGATGGCGATATCCACGCCGCGTCCGCGCGTTTTATCCAGCACCGCTTCGCGCAGCTGGCCGATAGGAACAGCCGATGTCGCGCCTTGATCCAGCGCCATTTGGATTCGATGCGGCAGCTTATCGGCCACCAGCACCTGCGTTGCGCCGGCTTTGCGCGCAACGGCGGCGGCCAGCAGCCCCATGGGTCCCGCGCCCAGCACGGCCACGCTATCGCCGGCGCGAATTTCCACCATCTCCAGCATGTGCATGATCACGGCAACTGGTTCGATGAGCGATGCCTGCGTGTAGCTGAAACTTTCCGGAACCAGCGTGGCATTGTGAGCCGGGATCGTCGCGTATTCCCGCAGCAGGCCGGGCAATTGCGGAGAGCCCATGAACAATCCGCGAACGCAGTTGTTGTGGTGCCCGCCCAGGCAATACTCGCAGTGCCCGCAACTCACCGTCGGCTCGATGGACACGCGATCGCCCGGCTTCAAACCCGTCACGCCGGATCCGACGAGCTTCACTTGACCCGCCGGCTCATGCCCCAGGATCTGCGGATAGGATGCCGGATAGCCGTAGATATTGCCGTCCGAATACCAATGCATGTCGCTGCCGCAGATCCCGACCGAGCGGAGCTTCAACAGAATCTCTCCGGGGCCGGGATCAGCGGCGAGCGGCGTTTCGACAACTTCGAGGGTACGAGGCGCTACCAGTTGAACGGATTTCAATCCACTACTTTAGCCGAAATGACGAGGATGAGGGCGCCGTCGGCGCCTTCCAGCGCACTGGTCTTACCGATCACAACTTTTTTGCCTTCGGGGACGTCGACGTCGGTAGCGATGCGGGCGTCCTCGTTAGTAGTTCCGGTAGGAACCGCTATTGGCACTCTGATCGACAGGCTTAGGTGATGAAAATGGGCGACCCTAGCATTGTCGCTGCCGTCGATGCTCACTTCGTTGTATTGAAATTGATAGGAAATTTTGTTTCCTGGAGGGAGGTTCTCGAGCGGCGGCAGGAAACCGTTGGTTTGACCGTTCTCTCCGTCGCGCGACCGAAGCACGAAGCTCTCCAAGAGTCGAAAGCTCTTGTAGTTGAAAATGTTCTTGAGTTGCTTCACTGCCGGATCGAGATCCGGCGACAGCGGAATGGCGCTGGCTGACTGCGCGGAAGCAATAATCAGGTACACCGTCGTTTCGACGTCCTTCTTGACAACCGGAGGCACATCCAGTTGCTTGACGATCTCTTCGAAAGCGGCGACGGCATCCTTATACCCGCTCAGAACCAGGTGATCGTTATCACTGGTTGCAATCACCATATTATTCGTTGGCGCTAACGTCTGAAGCGTATGTAGAATCCCAATCATATTTCCGTTCCTGATGGTGACCACCTTCTGCACCCGATCCTGCGCCAGAAGCGCTCCAGCGCACACCAACGCAATCAACATCGTGGAAAAAATCGTCTTCATAATGAGTCTCCTTTTTGATCTACCAGCCAGATGATGATCACGTTCGGGTCGTCCGTCAGCATCTTGACCACAGCAAGTGGTTCCGTCCTTCGGACCGGCGCCCGATTTGCATGGTGGACACGATGGGTCGCCGGCCGCACCGTCCACTCAATCTTTGGCGGATCTTTCCTCGAAACCAACGCCGCCGGCCTTTGCGGGCTGGGCGCGAGATACGCTACGAACAGCGTCGCCATACAAGCAGCCGCGGCCACTGCCGGCCACATCCACCACGTCCGCCGCTTCTTCGCCTGAATCTCGCTTAACACGCGCTGGCGCACTGCCGCAAACGCAGCCGGAGGTATGGCCAACTCGCGCATTGCCGCGGCGTTCTTCTCAAACTCCGCGTTGTCCTGTTCCCAATCCCGGTCGTTCATATCCGCTTCCTCAAATATCGATCCGTAAACTTCTTCAGCTTTCCGCGCGCCACCGAAATCTGCGAACGCACCGTCACTTCCGATGAACCCAGAATCTCCGCCACTTCGCGCGTGGAAAGCCCCTGCATATCCCGCAGCACCACTGCCGCGCGTTCTTTTTCCGGCAGCGTCTTCAAAGCCATCTCTACCAAACGCCCGCGCTCCTGATGCGCCCAGGCCAACTCCGGATCGGGCTGGCTCGACGCCGGATCAGGTCCCGTCATCGGTTCCCAGCCTCGTCGCCGTCGCGCGCGATGCACATCGTTGCACACGTTCACCGTCACTCGATACAGCCACGGCTTTATTTCCTGAATATCCGGCAGCCGGTTCAGGCTCTTGTACAGACGCAGAAAAGCTTCCTGCGCCGCATCCTGCGCGTCTTCCAGATTTCCCAACAGCCGCAGCGCCGTGCCCAGCACTTGTTTCTCATGCAGGCGCATCAGCTGGTCGAAAGCCTCCAGGTCGGCAGATTTGCCGGCGGTTTCGGCGTGCAGCCGGAAATCTTCCATCCCGAGCGTAAGCTCCCTCGTAATCACCGTTCGTAAATATAAACTCGGAAAGGGGAAAAAACGTTGAGGGAAATCTTGTGAAAAAAGGTTGGCAGGCGGAAGCGCCTGCCCCACGGTGGCTCGCAAGAGGTTACGTTTTGGGTGGGCTAACGGCGGCCTCGAGCGCCGCGTCCGGCGAGGCCGCGACCGCCCCGGTATCTTTCGCCCCAATATCCGCCGCGCCAATACCCGTAAGCGTATGGATGGCCGTAGTAGCCGGGTCCATAATAGTAGCCGGGATAAGCGTAAGGATAATACGCATAAGGCACGCCCACTCCGATTCCTATGCCGAATCGCACCGCGGCGCTCGCCTGAGGAGCGCTCACGAGAAACAGAATTGCCGCCAGCGCGATCATTGGAACTCCTAATTTTTTCAACATGTTTGCACTCCTTTCGCGACAAGCCGACGGCTGAGACTCATCGCAGTTTCCTGTTGACATTCGCCTATTCTTCGCCTATCATAATCCAGCAGCACCACAATCCCTAACGGAGAACCCTAATGAAAATCACAGATGCTCTGCTTCCTGAGTTCGATCAGGAAATGGCCAACACGCGCAAGACTCTGGAACGCGTGCCAGACGGCAAGTTCGGCTGGAAACCCCATCCGAAATCTTTTGCCATGGGATCGCTCGCCACGCACATCGCCAACATGGTGGGCTGGACCCCCGATACTATCGCCAAGGATTCGTTCGATGTCGCACCGCCCGGCGCTCCGCCTTATAAAGAGGAGCCGGCGGCTTCGAACAAAGAGCTGCTGGAGAAGTTCGACAAAAACGTAGCGGCGGCGCGCGCGGCCATCGCCGGGGCGAGCGATGAGACGCTTCTGAAACCGTGGTCGCTGCTCGCGGGCGGCAAGACGCTATTCACCATGCCGCGCATCGCCTGCCTGCGAAGTTTCGTTATGAACCACATCATCCACCATCGCGCCCAGTTAGGTGTGTATCTGCGCCTCAACGACATTCCGGTGCCGTCTATTTACGGACCCTCAGCCGACGAAGGCCAGATGTAGGGCGAGCTGCGAAAAAATCAAACGCACCGGCCGCTTAGAATTAGAAGCTGTGAAAAAATCGGGAAGCACGCGGGGTTGGCAGACGGAAGCGTCTGCCCCACGTTGACGCACAAGGATTTACGATTATGTGGCGCAGGCGCTTTCGCCTGCGAACCGGTGCATTCCAACTATTCATTCCTCAAAGCGCGATTGGGATCCACGCGCGCGGCGCGGCGCGCCGGTATCCAGGCCGCCACCGCGCCCACCATGGTGATCAGAATGGCAGCCGCGGCGAAACTGGCTGGATCGGTGGGCTGGATCCCAAACAGCTTGTTCTGCACGAAGCGAGTCAACGCCAGAGCCGCTGGAATTCCGATCGCGAGGCCCAGCAAAACCATCCAGAGGCTCTGGCGCAGCACCATCCATTGGACTGTTGCGCGCCGCGCTCCCAGCGCCAGCCGGATTCCGATCTCCACCGTTCGCCGCGCCACCGCATAAGCCATCACTCCGTATAGACCGATGGCCGCCAGCACCGCCGCGATCCCACCGAACGCGCTCACCAGGCCGGCAAACAACCGCTCCTTCCCGATGGATTCGGCGATCTGCTGCTCTTCAGTTTTCATTTCCGCCACCGGGATGGCCCGATCCGTTGCGGCCACCACGCGCCGCACCGCTCCCGCAATGGAAAGCGGAGGCAGTATCGTTCGGATGGCGAAGGTCATCTGGTGCAGGCCCGTAAGCTCCTTGGTGTAGGGAAAGTAAACCGTGGGTTGCGCTTTGTCTCGCACGCCGGTATAGTGCGCGTCTTTCACTATGCCGATCACTGCCAGCATTTCCGCGCCCGGTTGTTCGCCCAGATAGAACTTCCGTCCTAGAGGATTTACGCCAGGAAAAAATTGGTCAACGAAACTCTGATTTACGACAGCCGCTTGCTGCGCGGTGCGCTCATCGGCCGGCGTCAGGTCCCGTCCCAGCAGCAGCGGGATTTTCATGGTGGATAGGAAAGACGCAGAGCAACGGAGCACCTGCGTGTCGCCCTTTCTATCGGCTGGCCCGAACCCGGGGGCATGCGCCGATGTATCGCTTTCCACGCCTTGCATCAGCCCGTGCTGTGACAGGCCCACCGATTCCACGCCAGGAATGGCGGCAATATTCTCGCGCAGGCGTTGATACAGGTCGGCGAGTTGGCGGCCCTCGTAGCCGTTCCGGCTGGGGTCAGTCTGGAAGGTCAACACTCGCTCGCTACGGAAGCCCAGGTCAACGGCCGACAATTGCAGCAGAGTCCGCACAAATAGCCCCGCGCCCACCAGCAGCAGAACGGATAGTCCCACCTGCACCGAGACCAGCAGCCGGCTCATGCGCAGCCGCGGGCTGCTTCTCGCACTTTCTGAACCTTTGAGCGCGGGCGCAAGATTCACGCGGGTTGCCCGCCAGGCCGGCAACATGCCGAACAGCAGGCCCGCCACCAGCGACGCTCCGGCCGTGAACGCCAGCGTGCGCAGATCTATCCGGGCATCCAACGCCGGCCTGCCGTATCCGCCGGCGCCCAGGAATCGCCGCATCACTTGAAGTAGCGGGCGCGCTAAAATCACGCCCAGCACTCCGCCCGTTCCCGCCAGCAACAAGCTCTCGGTGAGCAACTGCCGGATTAATCGGCCCACACCGGCGCCAATAGACAGCCGGACCGCGATTTCTCTGCCTCGCGCGGCGGAACGGGCCACCAGCAGATTCGCGAGATTCGTGCACGCGATCAAGAGAATCAGAACCACCACCACGCCCAAAATGGCCAGCGACCCGGAGACAGACTCGCGGAATAATCCCACGCCTCGCGCGCCCGGTCGCAGCAGCACGGTCGGGACCTCCGCGTTCTTCTGGAACTGTTCGATAGTGTGTCCCAGCGTAGCTTTCACGGCGCCCGCCGCGGCTTGATCCGATACGCCTGGACGCAGGCGTCCGAAAATCTGCACCCACCAGTTGTTTGGTTGGCTGAGCGAATACCATGGATGCCGCATCTCGGCCACGGCCGTGATAGGCACGAAAAGTTCAACCGCTTGCCGTGGGTACAGGCCCTGGAATGCGGGTTTCATTACGCCTACGATAGTGGCGGGTCTCTGGTTCACCGCCAAGGTGCGGCCGATCACTGAGGGATCGAAGGCAAATCGTTTTTCCCAATAGCGATAGGTGAGAGCAACAACGATGGGTCTGCCGGGAGCATCGTCTTCAGCGAGAATCGGCCGGCCGATGAGAGGCTGCACGCCCAGGCCCGTGAAATAGTTGCCCGAAATGAATTGGCCGAGCGCGAAGTCGCTGGATCCATCGGCCGTCACTGTAAATTGAGCGGGAGCGTAGGCCACTAAATCCGAAAACTGAGGAACGGTGTGGCGAAATTGCCGGTAAGCGGCGTACGAAAACGAACCACTGATATTTTGACCGGTTTTCGGATCTTCTCTGGTGTAGCCGCTGTGCGAAATATCCGGCTGCTTGTCGTTTCGAATCCAGGTCAGAATGCGCAGCTCTTGGGGAGCACGCACCGCCAGCGATTTCAACATCACCGCATCCACCAAACTGAAGACAGCCGTATTTGCGCCAATGCCCAGCGCGAGCGACAAGACGGCCACCAAAGTAAATGCCGGACTGTGGCGCAGCATGCGCAGGCCGTAGCGCAGGTCCTGCATGAATTGCTCCAACCACATCCAGCGGCTCGCTTCGTAGAAGCGCTCTTCAGAACCTGTCACGTTGCCAAATTCGCGGCGGGCCTTGTATCTCGCATCGCGCGGATTCGAGCCCTCCTCGGCCAGTTCGTCGGCTTCCATATCGAGGTGCGATCGGATCTCCGCCTGGAAATCCCCATGCTTTCGTTTTCTCCAAAACATATTTCACTACCTCATTCGTTGCGCAAAGCCCGGATGGGATCCACGCGCGCGGCGCGGCGGGCGGGAATCCATGCGGCCGCCGCACCCACCAGCGTCATCAGTGCAACCGCAGCCGTGAAGCTGGCTGGGTCGGTGGGCGCGATTCCGTACAGCGTTTTCTGAACGAAGCGCGTAAGCGCGAACGCGGCGGGAACTCCGGTGGCCAGACCAAGCGCAACCATCCAGAGACTCTGGCGCAGCACCATCCACTGGACGCCGGCGCGATGCGCTCCTAAAGCCAGGCGAATTCCGATCTCGACGGTGCGGCGGGCGACCGCATACGCCATCACGCCATAGAGACCGATTGCCGCCAGCAGCGCCGCCATCAGGCCAAATGCGCTCACCAGGCCGGCGAACAGCCGCTCGGTGGCGATGGATTCGGCGACCTGCTGCTCCTCCGTCTTTATGTGCGCTACCGGAATCGCCGGGTCGGTTTCCGCCACGGCGCGGCGAACGGCGCTCGCGATAGCCAGCGGCGGCAGAACCGTTCGTATCTCGAAGGTCATTTCATGCAGACCCTCCTGGGTGGTGTAAGGAAGATAAGCGATCGGCGAGAGTTCCTCTCGCACGCCGAGATAGTGTGCGTTTCTCACAATTCCAGCGATGCGAAAAGGCTGCTCTCCTTGACCTGGCGCCTTCCCATCGCCCAGATAGAAAATTTGTCCCAACGGATTCATTCCCGGAAAGTATCGCTCCGCGAAAAGCTGATTGACCACGGCTACCCTGCCGGAACTGGTCTCATCGGAAGGCGCGAGATCACGCCCCGCGAGTGGCGGGATGCGCAGGGTGGAAAGAAAGTTGGCGGAACAATATAGCAGTAGCGCGCTACTGTTCTTCTTCGGAGGCGCGTTGCGCGCGGGAACGTAGATTAACGAATCCCATTCCGAATCCTGCAACAGGCCCTCCTGCGACATGGCCGCCGACTCCACACCCGGAATGGCGGCGAGTTTATTCTGAAGGCGCCTATACACGTCCTGCAGCCTCGCAGCGTGGTATCCGCTGCGGCTGGCGTCAGTATCAAAAGTGAGCAGCCGTTCGGGACGGAAGCCCAGATCCACGGCGGCGAGTTGCAGCAACGTGCGGACAAAGAGTGCGGCGCCGACCAGCAGAATGAGTGACAGCGCAACCTGCGCGGAGACCAGCAGCCGGCTTAAGCGCAGCTTTCCTCCTCCTCCGCTCACGCTGCATGTCCCTTCCTTCAGCGCGGGCGCAAGATTGACGCGAGCGGCTCTCCAGGCCGGAAGGGTCCCAAACAGAAGGCCGGCCAGCACCGTGACGCCCAATGTGAACCCCAGCGTGCGCGCGTCGATTCGCACATCCAGACCAAGCGACTGTGGTCCGGAGATAAGATGCAGCAAAATATTTAACAGCGGAGTTGCGATCCCCAGGCCCAGCGCTCCGCCGATTCCCGCCAGCAACAAACTCTCGGTCAGCAACTGCCGCACCAGCCGGCCGGTTCCAGCACCGATGGACAGGCGCACGGCCATCTCTCGTCTCCGCGCCATGGAGCGGGCCACTAATAGATTGGCGAGGTTGACGCAGGCGATCAGCAGCACCAGGCTGACCACCACTCCGAGGATTCCGAGCGTGCGCAAGGCATCATTCCGCAGCAGGCCGACGCCATGCCCGCCCGGACCCAGCACCAACGGCGGCGCTTTTGCCTGTGGCGCGAAGGCCTGGATGGAGTGAGCGAACGATGCCTGCAGCGCGGCCCGTGCGGCTTGTTCGGAGACGCCCGGCCGCAGCCGTCCAAAAATCTGCACCCACCACGCGTCGGGCTGGGTAAGCGAGAAACCTTCCGGGCCAATCTCGCGGACCATCGATATGGGCACGAAAAAATCAACGGCGTGCCCTGGAAATAGACCTTGGAAGCGCGGCTGCATGACCCCCACCACGGTCACTGGCCGCTGATTTATCAGGATTACGCGGCCCACCACTTCAGGATCGAGCGCGAATTTCCTCCCCCAGTAACTATAGGTCAGCACCGCGACAGCGGGTCTGCCCGGCGCATCATCCTCGGTAAGAATCGGCCGGCCGATGGACGGTTGCGCGCCGAGCATGGTGAAGTAGTTGCCCGATACGAAATGCCCATACGCAAATTCGCTCGCGCCATTCGCGGTAACGGTGAGTTCCTGGCGCGCGTAGCCAACCAGGTCCGAAAACTGGGGCACGTTTTTGCGGAAAGTTTGAAAAGCCTGGTAGGAAAATGAACCGCACATCAATTGCCCGGTGGAGGGATCCGCGGCGTTGTAGCCGCTGGTGCTGACGTCCAATCCAGGTTGCTGGCGCACCCATTGCAGAATGCGCAGCTCTTGGGGAGCACGCACCGCCAGCGATTTCAACATCACCGCGTCCACCAAACTGAAGACAGCCGTATTTGCGCCAATGCCCAGCGCGAGCGACAAGACGGCCACCAAAGTGAATGCCGGACTGCGGCGCAACATGCGCAAGCCATAGCGCAGATCCTGGATGAATTGCTCGAACCACATCCAGCGGCTCGCTTCGTAGAAGCGCTCTTCAGAACCTGTCACGTTGCCAAATTCGCGGCGGGCCCGATATCTGGCATCGCCCGGATTCGACCCCTCCTCGGCCAGTTCGTCGGCTTCCATATCGAGGTGCGACCGGACCTCCGCCTGAAAGTCGCTCTGTTTGCGTTTTCTCCAAAACATAGCCTCACCCTCCCGCTTCTTCCGGGCCCAATACCCGCCCGATGGCCGCCACCAGCCTGCGCCACTGGCTGGTTTCCGAGGTAAGCTGCTTGCGTCCCTTGGCGGTGAGGTTGTAAAAACGCGCCTTGCGATTATTCTTGCTCACGCCCCACTTGGCTTTGATCCAGCCCTGATCTTCCAGCCGCTGCAGAGCCGGATAGAGCGAGCCGTGATCCACCAGCAGCGAATCTTCCGAAGTCTGCCGGATGGCCCGCGCGATGCCTTGCCCATGCTGCGGGCCGAAAACCAAAGTGCGCAGGATCAGCAGGTCCAGCGTGCCTTGCAACAAAACCAGGCGGTCATTGTTTTCTTGGGTGGTCATTCGACCCAAGTATGCGCTGAAGCCGGGTCGGATGTCAACCCAAACTACGGTTTCCCGGCAAGGAAGCCGGCCTTTATCTCCGGCGTGGCCTTCGATCACCAAAGGCCATCGTTTTTCAGCCAGGAACGCATCGCTTACGCCGATCAAGAAAACGAAAAGCGCGCGAATTCTCATAGCGGCATGGTACCTTCGCGGGATAATGGGAACGGATCGCATGCAGGTTCTGTTGATCTCCACTTACGAGATGGGCCGCCAGCCATTCGGGCTGGCTTCGCCCGCGGCCTGGCTCAACGCCGCGGGGCACCATGTCACCTGCGTGGATCTGTGCGTGCAGCCGTTACCGGAGGACCAAGCGCGCGCGGCCGATCTTGTCGCTTTTTATCTCCCCATGCATACGGCCACGCGTCTGGCTGTGAAAGTGATCGAAAAGGTCCGGCGGCTGAACGCCAGGGCGCACCTCGCTTGCTACGGCCTGTACGCGCCTTTGAATGATTCGTACCTGCGCCAGTTAGGCGTCAAGACAATTCTCGGCGGCGAATTCGAGCCAGGCTTAGTCGCGCTGGCGAATGGAATGGCTGAGGGGCCGTTGATCTCGCTGGATCGTCTCAAATTTCTGCCGCCGCTCCGTTCCGCGCTTCCCGCGCTCCAAGATTACGCGCATCTGCGAGTCAACGGGACTTCGAAAACGGCCGGATACACCGAATCCAGCCGCGGCTGCAAACATCTGTGCCGCCATTGTCCCGTGGTTCCGGTATATCAAGGGGCCTTCCGTATCGTCCAGCCGGATGTTGTTCTCGAAGACATCCGCCGGCAGGTTGCGGGCGGCGCCCAACACATCACTTTCGGCGATCCGGATTTTTTCAATGGGCCCACCCACGCCATGCGCGTCATTGAAATGCTGCACCAGGAATTTCCAGAACTTTCCTACGACGCCACTATCAAGATTGAACACCTGCGCAATCATCGCGATTTGCTGCCGCGCTTGAAGGAAACCGGCTGCCTGTTTGTGACCAGCGCCGTGGAATCGGTGGACGACGCAGTGCTTGAGAAACTGGACAAGGGTCACACGCGGGCCGATTTTGTCGAAGTGGTCCGCGACTTTCGATCCGCCGGCCTTACATTTGCGCCTACCTTCATCGCCTTCACGCCGTGGACCACCCGCCGGTCGTACCGCGAGTTGCTGGCGACGCTGGTCGATCTGGACCTGGTGGAAAATGTCGCTCCGATTCAATTGGCCTTGCGGCTGCTGATTCCACGCGGCTCACTCTTGCTCGACCTTGACGAAATACAATCCGTAATCACCGGCTTCGACGAGCCGGCGCTGCTCAATCGCTGGAAGCATCCGGACCCGGCCATGGACGCTCTGGCGGAACAGGCCTTGAAGCTGGCCGCGAAGAAAAGCCCGCGGCGCGAAATCTTCCGCCAACTGTGGGCTCTGGTGGCGGATCAACCGTTGACGGAAAATTTCGACCTGATGCCCCGCGCCACCATCCCTTACATGGATGAGCCCTGGTATTGTTGAGCGGAGCCAACTGAAGAGCAGGTTGCTCTTGTGTAGTGGGGCAGGCGCTTTCGCCTGCCAACCGATCGCATCGGAATGAACCATACTAAAAAGCTGCTCCTGATCGGCGCCACCACCGGATACCAAACGCGTGTCTTCGCGGAAGCAGCCGAGCGCCTGGGCTTCCACCTCGCGCTCGCCACCGATCGCTGCCACGTGTTGGATGACCCCTGGGGCGACCACGCGTTGGCCCTGCGCTTTGAAGATCCCGAAGGCGCGGCCCGCACCATCGCCGCGGAAATTCAAGTGGATGGCATCGTCGCCGCCGGCGATCGTCCGGCTTACATTGCATCGCTCGCCGCCCAGCTCATGGGCATTCCGTACAACTCGCCGGACTCCGTCGCCGCCTGCCGCAGCAAGTTTCTCGCCCGCGAACGTTTTCGCGCCGCGGGTCTGCCGGCGCCCCAGTTTCAGCGCGTCGTTCTGGCGGAAGGGCCGCATCCAGAGACCGTCAGGTATCCTTGCGTCCTAAAACCGCTGGGACTCTCCGCCAGCCGCGGCGTCATCCGCGCCAACAACAAAGACGAATTCGTAGCCGCGTTCCGGCGCATTGAAGCGCTGCTGGCCGATCCCGAAATCGCGCGGCTTCACGACCAACAGAACCAGTTCCTGCAAGTGGAAAGTTTCATCGAAGGCCGCGAGTTTGCGCTGGAAGGCATGCTTATTCGCGGCCGGCTCCGGGTGCTGGCGCTGTTCGATAAACCCGATCCGCTGGATGGCCCGTACTTCGAGGAGACAATTTACATCACACCTTCACGCGAAAGCGCCGCGACGCAAAAAGCGATCATTGGCGCCACCGAGTCGGCCGTGAAGACGCTGGGACTCGAGCACGGCCCCATCCACGCTGAAATGCGCGTGAATCCCAGCGGCGTGTGGATGCTCGAAGTGGCCGCGCGGCCCATCGGCGGCCTATGCGCGCGTGTCCTGCCGGGGCTCGAAGAGCTGATTCTTCGTCACGCCGCCGGTGACGACGTCACAACAATTGAAATGTCCAGCGGCGCGGCCGGAGTGATGATGATCCCCATTCCGCGGGAAGGAATTTACGTTGCCGTGGAGGGATTGGAGGAAGCGCGTTCCACGCCGTCGATCGAAGACATCATCATCAGCGCCAAGCAAGGGCAGAAGTTGATTCCGTTACCCGACGGTAACAGCTACTTAGGATTCATTTTCGCCCGCGGCGCTTCTGCGGATGCGGTGGATCAGGCGCTGCGCGCGTCGCACGCCAGATTGCGATTTGAAATAGCAACCGCCCTGCCGGTGCTCTAGCCCTTGGCTTTCGGTGGAACGTAACCCGGCGGCAGCGCGGCGCCTTCACCGAAAAAGTAATCTTCCATTTGCTTGAGCAGAAATTCCTGAGCTTCCTGCGTCCCTAAGTTGAGCCGGTACTCGTTCATGATCATCTTCATCTGTTCCAGCCACATCTTCCAGGCTTCCTTGGAGACGTTTTCGTAGATGCGCTGCCCCAGCGGATGACCATCGAAGGGCACCTCATCCAGGCCCGGCATTTCCTTCTGAAATTTCACGCAAAAGACTTTGCGCCCGCCAGTCTGCTCTTCGAATCGAGGATCTACCAATCCACCGCTGCCGCAACTCATGACGGTTCTCCTTTGCTCTCGCGCATCCTTAGGATAGCAAAGCACGCCGAAAACACTAATTCGGGGATTTACGCCAGTTCGGACTTGGCAGCCGCGGCGATCTTCTTGTTGTTGAGGTATTCGGAGAGCCGCAAGGGCTTGGGCGCTCCTTTTTCCATGGAACGCTGCACAGCTTTCTGGTATCGCCGCAGGGTTTCGCGTCCCACGGCGTCTTTTAGATTGCAGGCTTCGATGTCGAGTAAAATCTCTATCTCCCACGGCTGGAACGTGTTACGGTTCATGGTGCCGCGCAGAAGATCATGCACCAGCTTGTTGAATCTAGCCAGAATCGCTTCGCTATCAAGAGTCTCTACAGGCATACCCAACAGACTCATCGGCAGATTCACTGAGATTCGTTATCCCTGGCGATTGGCGACGCAAAGGTCCGGCCTTGGGATAAAATAACAATGTCACTTCGAGCGTCAACCTCGAATTAAAATCCTAACGAGCGCTTCCCGTTAAACGATTTTCCGAAACCCTTAAGGTGCCACTCCTCTCTGCCTGGAGTGTCAGCATGACTGCCAATGTTTTGAATCCTCGCGAATTCCGCGGCGCCGATTTCCTTGCGGGCGGCGGCGAAATGGCTAAATCCATCCTCTCGAAGGATTGGTCCCAGACGCCGCTTGGCCCCATCGATTCCTGGCCGCAGAGCCTGAGGACCACCGTGAGCCTGTGCCTGGCTTCCAACTTCCCCATCTCCATCGCCTGGGGGCCCAGCCGCGTGCAGATTTACAACGACGGATATTGGGTAATTTGCGGGGATAAACATCCGCGCTCCATGGGCATGGACTTTAAGGAATGCTGGTTCTCGGCTTGGCCGGCAATCGGGGAAGCTTTCGAACGCGCCACGCGCGGCGAATCTTCATTCCTCGAAAATCAGCGCATGTTTCTGGACCGCAATGGATATCTGGAAGAGACATTTTTCACATTCTCCTTCAGTCCCATCCGTGACGAGACCGGCGATGTCGGCGGTCTGTTTCATCCCGTGACCGAGACCACCGTCCGGATGCTCAGCGAACGCCGCACTCGCATGTTGCGCGAACTAACCGCCAGTGCCGTAAAAGCAATCTCGGTCGAAGAGGCCTGCGTATTGAGCAGCAATATCCTGGCCGAAGCCGCGCTCGATCTGCCGTTCTTCCTTTTGTACGTCTTCACCCGCGAAGCGAACCAGGCAAGATTGATGGGCAGCGCAGGAGTCAGAGCGGGGGGTGTCTTTGCTCCGAACGTCTTCGAATTGAATTCTGAATCTGATATTCCTTGGCTTCCGAATTTGAAGAGCATGGTCCGGGATTGTGAGTCGCATCTGATTGACGGACTGGAACAGCATGGCGATGCAATTTGGCGGGGGCCTTATCCGGAACCTCCCCAGCGCGCGCTGCTGCTGCCCATCCCCAGGCAGGGCGCCAATCGGCTGGCCGGATTCTTGGTCGCGGGCGTGAGCCCCCGCCGGGCACTCGACGACAGCTACAGAATTTTCCTCGAGCTGCTGGCCCGGCACCTGGCGTCCGCGCTGGCCAGCGCGCAATCCTATGAGGACGAACGTCACAAAGCGGAAGCTTTAGCCGAGCTTGACCGGGCCAAGACGGCGTTCTTCAGCAATGTCAGTCATGAGTTTCGTACGCCGCTAACGTTGATGCTGGGCCCACTTGAAGATTTGTTGGCGCCAGGAAGCGTGGCCGATCCGAAGACGCGTGAAGATCTGGAACTGGTGTATCGAAACAGCCTGCGGCTGCTCAACCTGGTCAACACCCTTCTGGATTTTTCGCGCATCGAAGCCGGGCGGATTGAGGCGCGCTATGAAGCTGTCGATCTCGGCGCCCTGACTGCCGATCTCGCCGCGACGTTCCGGTCCGCTATCGACCGTGCCGGACTTCGCTTGACAGTGGAGTGTCCAGCGTTGGCCGAGCCTGCCTACGTGGATCGGGAGATGTGGGAAAAGATCGTCCTGAATCTGATTTCCAATGCCTTCAAGTTTACGTTTGCGGGAGAAATCGCAGTCTCCGCGGCGCTGCTGGACCAGTGCTTTGAGCTTTCCGTCAGCGATACCGGCGTCGGCATTCCGGAGCCGGAGCTGGCCCGGATTTTTGAAAGATTCCATCGCATTCCCGGCGTGCTCGCGCGCACTTATGAGGGCACCGGCATCGGACTTGCGCTGGTGGAAGAGCTGGCCCGCCTGCACGGCGGTTCCATCGTGGCCGCGAGCAAACTTGGAGAAGGCAGCAAATTTACTGTGACCATCCCTCGAGGCAGCGCTCACCTCCCTCAAGCTCGCGTCCTGGCCGCGAGCGAGCCGGCCTCCAAGCCATCGGCGCGGGCGCACATCTACGCGGACGAAGCGCTGCGCTGGAATCCGCCGCCAGCGCAGCCCGAAGACCGCGCGCAGCCCGCCATCCACAATCGATTTGCCCCCGCGTGTTCCGGCCGCATCCTGCTTGCCGATGACAACGCCGACATGCGCGACTACGTCAGCCGGCTGCTCAGCCAACACTACGAAGTTCAAACCGTATCCGACGGATGGAGCGCCCTGCAGGCGGCGCGCCATTCCCCACCCGACCTGGTTCTCAGCGACGTGATGATGCCCCGCCTGGATGGCTTCGGATTGCTGCGTGAATTGCGCGGCAATCCAGCTACCAGTGCCATTCCGGTGATTCTGCTTTCTGCGCGCGCCGGGGAAGAGTCGAAGGTCGAAGGGCTGGAGGCCGGCGCTGACGATTATTTGATCAAACCGTTTACCGCGCGCGAGCTGTTGGCGCGCGTGGACGCCAATGTGCGCATGGCCCGTATCAGACGCCAGGCCTCCGCCCTGGTTGAAAGCGAATCCCGCTTCCGGTCCATGGCCGACTGTGCGCCGGTGATGATCTGGACCTGCGATGCCCAGCAGCGCTGCGATTACTTGAATCGGGGATGGATCGAGTTCACCGGAAGGACGCCGGAGTACAGCCCCGGTTGGACCGAAGACTTGCATCCTGACGACCTCCCGGTTTTTCTCGATCGCTTTAATAGCGCCTTCGCCGCCAATTCCGCGCTCAACATCGATACGCGTGTGCGTCACCGCGACGGTAACTACCGCTGGGTTCTGTGCACTGGAGCGCCGCGATTCTTGCCGGGCGGCGAATTCCTGGGATACGTCGTCACCGGTCTCGATATCGACGAGCGGAAACGAGCCCGAATGGCCATCGAAGAAGCGAATCGCAATCTTCAAAAAGAGATTCAGCTCCGCGAGGCCATGGAGGCGCAGCTGCTGCAAGCTCAGAAGATGGAAGCCATCGGGCGTCTTGCCGGAGGCGTGGCGCACGATTTCAACAACCTGCTCACCGTTATCCTGGGATACACCGCAGCCGCCTTGAATCGCCTGCCGCCGGAAGACCCGCTGCAAAAACCATTGGGCGAAGTCCGGCGCGCCAGCCAGCAGGCCGCATCTCTGACCGGAGAACTGCTCGCTTTCGGCCGGAAACAGGCAACCCGGCATCTCGCTGTGGAGTTGGACGTGATGGTCTCAAAGACCAGCGGCATGTTGAGGCGCCTGATCGGCGAACACATCGATGTTACTGTTCGTCCTTCCGCCGGCTGTTTCGTGAACGCCGATGAGGCGCAGCTTACGCAGGTCCTGATGAATCTGGCGGCCAACGCCCGCGACGCCATGCCGGCCGGCGGCAAACTGACTATCGAAACGTGCGTGGTCCATCGCGAACAGCAGGAGCTGGGGCCGCGGGGCGTCCGCCCGGAAGGCGAGTATGCGGTTTTGGCCGTCCGGGATTCAGGCGCCGGCATGGATTCAGAAACTGCCTCACACATTTTTGAACCGTTCTTCACCACGAAAGACGTTGGAAAAGGAACCGGGCTGGGGCTCTCCACCGTCCACGGCATCGTGGAGCAGCACGGCGGCTGGATTGAAGTTTCAAGCCAACCCCACCGCGGAACATGTTTCAAGATTTACTTGCCGAAGGTGGCTGTTGTTTCAGGCCGCCCGCTTGCGGTAACGGCCCCCGGACATTTGACCCGTGGTCTGAACATTCTGCTGGTGGAGGATCAGGCCGCCATTCGCATGCTGGCTGAAGATGCGCTCTCCGAAGCCGGGCACCATGTGCTCTCGGCCGCCAATGGGCGCGCCGCTCTCCAAGCGGTTCAGGAGCGCGGAGGAACGGTGGAGCTGCTGATCACCGATGTAGTCATGCCGGAAATGAGCGGCCCCGAACTCGCCGCCGCACTAGCCCGGTCCCAGCCCGATCTCAAGGTGCTTTATATTTCCGGCTACGCCGGCGTGGTGGAGCAAGGCACGGCGTTTCTAGCCAAACCGTTCCTCCCCGATCAGTTGGTTGCAAAAGTCTGCGAACTTGCGTAGATTCGCTCCGCCGGCAGGCGAAAGCGCCTGCCCCGCGTTGGCTGCAGTGGGGCAGGCGGTTCCGCCTGCCAACCGTTTCCGCCAGCCTCGCTCTGGCGTGTCCGTCACTCCACTAGTTTGCGCCTCACAATCAGAAACATCGCGCCGCCGATCAGCGGGATCTTGGTCGGACATCGGGGCCGGCATAATCTACGCCATGTCCGGCGACGCCGATCACGCTTTCCCCGCGCTCAGCAGGGCCTCGATCAGCGGCAGGTTGGTGTGATTACCCTGAAAGAAGGGCCGGCCTTCGATAGAATTCGCACCGATCCACGCTGGCGCGGCTTGATGGACCGGATGCGTTTTCCCGAATGAGGATCTGCAAAATTCGTCAAGATCGGGCCGCAGCAAGTTTGGGCCGACCTACCGGTCTGGCAGGCGGAAGCGCCTGTCCCACGTTGGCTCGCAAAAGTTTACGTTTTGAGTGGGGCAGGCGCTTCCGCCTGCCAACCGATTTTTTCATAGAGCGAGGGAGCCGGTGCTTTTGGTCCGGGCTAGTTGATCGGCCTAATCACTTCCGCCACAACTCCGCCAATCGAATCCGTATCCATGTACGCATAGCGGCCGGAGCCCTTCTTGCCCGTTTCGCCCCACGCGCCGGATTGCCCGATCGAATAGCCCAGCTTCTGATAATCGGCGATGGATTTCTCCAGATCGTCCACCGGCACGCCCAGGTGTTGCACGCCCTCCCCATGTTCCTTCAGGTAATCCGCGTACAGGTTGGCAGGAGCAGCCGGCGGAATAATCCATTCGTAAGTGAACTGCGTGTGCCTCTGCCAGCAAACGTCGAAGTCCAACCACAGCGGCTTGCCGTGATAGCGTGAGTCTTCGCGCGGGCTGGCGTGCGATTTGGGCATGGCCGGAAAGCCCAGCTTCTGCCAATATGCGGAGGGTCCCTCAGACTCGCGGATTACAAAGCCGATATGCGATATTTTTCCCGGCGGCCCTGCGGCGGGCGCGCCACCCGGCCAGTAGATCAGTCCCAGGACGTACTTGCCTTGGCCCTCCGTATCGAAGTAAGTCAAGGTAATTGGGCCGGAATCGTTTTTTCCGGAATCTTTTTTTATGGTCACCTGCTGCAGCACCGGTACGCCTAGCCCGCGCATCCGCTCAATCTCTTTGGTCATCTCTTCCATGCTCGCTACCTCATGGACGATGGAGAAAATTCCATCGCCGTGATGCGCCAGGAATTCCGTGAAAGCGTTGTCGCCTGCGCCCTCCATTGGTTGCAGCATATCCACGGTGAGATTGCCCAGGCTGCCCGTCGCGCCCCTCGCTTTAATGGATACGGCCTTGCCCCGGTACTGCCCCTCGAAAGTGAGGCTGTCATTTTTGCGGATGCCCGTAAGGCCGAGCTGGGCCCAGCCTTCCAAGGGGTGGTCCAGGGACTTCACCAGCCAGATCACGCGGTTCACCCGCTTATAGAAATCCGGAAGTTGAGCGAAGCAACTGCCGGCCAAGATGGCGCACCCAACCAGACAGCGCAGAAATCTCACTTACCGATCATACATCGCTGGGCAGTGGTCAATTTCATTGTTTTGCAAAACCTGCAAGCCTGCGACGTGGCGCGCGCACTCGTGCGTGCCGCGTTCACACTCGTGTGAACGCCTGGAACTTACCCACACTCGTGTTCGCAGGAGTGCGTGCGCCACATCGGCCCAATTCCTCAAGATGAATGACAATAGAAACAGGATTTCATCCATGGCAGAATCCAAATTCGACGCGCCGCGCATTGCGCTCAATCGCATCTACACCAAAACCGGCGATCAAGGCCAGACCGGCCTCGCCGGAGGCCAGCGCGTCGCCAAAGATTCGCTGCGCATTGAATGTTATGGCACCGTTGACGAACTCAATGCTTTCGTCGGGATGGCCGGCGTCTCGGCCGCGGATTCGGCGCCGGAGCTGGCTTTGATTTTGCGCCGCGTGCAGCACGAATTGTTCAATCTCGGCTCCATCCTCGCCACCCAGCCCCAGGACGTCCATCCCAAACAGGCGCGGATCACTTCCGCCGAAATCCTGCAGCTGGAACGGGAAATCGACCGGATGAACGCCGCTCTCGCCCCGCTCCGATCGTTCGTATTGCCGGGAGGGTCGCGCCTCAACACCGAATTGCACGCCTGCCGCACCATCTGCCGCCGTGCGGAGCGCATCGCCGTCAGCCTGGCGCGCGAAGAAGAAATTCCGCCGGAAACCATCCAATATCTAAATCGCCTCAGCGACGCCTTTTTCGTCTGGAGCCGCTGGGCGAACCACATTCTCGGCATCCCGGAAGTGCTGTGGGAACCGAACCAGGCAGCGTCGGGGAAAGCGTAAAAACCCGTTTCTCGTTTCTCGTTCCCACAGCCGGACGCTCAGGGCTGCGAACGAGAAACGAGAAACGAGAAACGTTTTTTCGTAACCTTCCATCCGTGATCGAGTACTCACGTCATGGACGATCTTCGCTACGCCGCCCGTACCCTTCGCAAAAGCCCCGCATTTACCGCGGTCGCTCTCCTGACTCTGGCCCTCGCGATCGGCGCCACCAGCTCCGTTTTCACCGTGGTGAATGCGGTGCTGCTGCGCGAACTGCCCTATAAGAACCCGAGCGATCTAGTTCTAGTTTGGGGCACGCAGCAACGGCACGGCGCCTTGCGGGAGCGCTCCCAGGTGTCCTTTCCGGATGTGGAAGATTGGCGCAAGCAGAACCATTCTTTCGAAGACATCGCCGCTTATGCGGCATGGGATGAAGTGGTTACCGGCCACGGCGAAGCCGAACGCATCAGCACCCTCCGGGTATCGCCGCCTTTCTTCAACATAATGGGCGCGCGGCCGCTCCTCGGCCGTACCTTTGCGGCGGATGAGAATCTGGATTCCAAGGCATCGGTGGCCGTGCTCAGTTACGGATTTTGGGAGCGCAAGTTCGCCCGCGACCCCAATATTCTGGGCAGGAAATTCTCCCTCAACTCCGCCACCTTCACCATCGTCGGCGTGATGCCTCAGGATTTCCGGTCGCTTCCAACCAGCCTGGTCGAAACTCCCGTGGAGCTTTACCAGCCGCTCTCTAAGGATTACCTGGACGAGATTCGCAGCGGGCACCACCTGCGCGCGATTGGCCGATTGAAGCCCGGAACCACGGTCCAGGCCGCGCAGGCGGAGATGGATGTAATCGCCCGCCAGCTGGAGCGCCAGTATCCGGATTACAACGCCGGGCGCGGAGTGCGGCTGGTTAAACTGCAGGATGACCTGGTGCGAAATCTGCGTAGTGGGCTTCTGGTGTTGCAGATTGCCGTGTGCCTGGTGGTTCTGATCGCTTGCGCTAACCTGGCCAATCTTCTGTTGTCCCGTTCCACTGTGCGGCGCAAAGAAATGGCCATTCGCGCCGCGGTGGGCGCTGCGCGTGGCCGCCTCATCCGGCAGATGCTCACCGAAAGTCTGCTGCTTGGTGCGCTGGGAGGCGCCGCCGGTTTGCTGTTGGCCCTGTGGGGTGTCCATGTTCTGGAAGCAATCGGGACCAAAGTGATTCCGGAACTGAGCAATGTGGCCATCGATCTGAGAGTACTTGGATTCACCGCTGCCATCTCGCTGCTGAGCGGCGTTGTGTTCGGCATGGCGCCCGCCGCGCAAGTTTCCATCGGCAGCCTAGCCGAAGCATTGCGTGCCGGTGGACGCAGCACCCCGGATACAGCCGGCCGGAAAACTTTTCGCGATGCTCTGGTGGTTTCCGAAATGGCGCTCGCGCTGGTTTTGCTCATCGCCGCCGGTCTGCTCATGAATAGCTTCCGGCATCTTCGCGCCGTCCATCCCGGCTTCGACGCAACCAATGTCTTAACCGCTGACCTTTCCATGCCGGTGGCCAAGTATGCGCGCGCTGACCAGCGCGGCAGGTTCATTCGCGAGGTGCTGGCCGCGCTTCGCCAGTTGCCGGGCGTGCGTTACGCCGCCGCCGTAAGCGTCCTGCCGGAATCCTCCAACTTTAACCAGATGAGCGCGGATATCCAGGGCCGCGTGTTTGGTCCCGCGGACAAACCCAGCCTGGATCAATACGACGTCACGCCGGATTATTTCCGGGAACTCAACATCCCGCTCATGGATGGCCGGGTTTTCTCCGAGCAGGACGACCGGAGCCATCTCAACGTCGCGCTTATCAACCAAACCGCGGCTAGCCGGCTTTGGCCGGGCCAGAATCCAATTGGTGCCAAAATCCACACGGGCGCGGATGGGGAACCATGGCGAACCATCGTGGGCGTGGTGGGCGATGTCTACCAGTACGGCCTCGATTCGCAAAAGACCATGCAGCTTTATTACCCCTATGAGCAAGATTCCTCTTTCGACATGACGCTGCTGGTGGGAAGCGATTCGAATCCGTCCATGTTGGGGAGTGCCGTTCGCCAGGCGGTCTTCTCGGTGGACAAAGACCAGCCGGTCTCCGATATCGAACCATTCGAAACAGTGCTGGCGGATTCACTCGCCGGCCGGCGCTTCTCCATGTTCCTGATGGCGCTCTTCGCAGCAGGCGCATTGGCGCTGGCCGCAGTCGGAATCTACGGCGTAATTTCATATTCCGTGACGCAGCGGACCAATGAGTTCGGCATTCGCGTGGCCTTGGGCGCACAATCCCGCGACGTCCTCGCGCTGGTGGTTCGGCAAAGTATGCTGCTGATCTTGACCGGAACGGTGATCGGTTTGGCGGCGTCACTCGCGCTCACACGTTTACTCTCCAGCCTGTTGTTCGGCGTGAGCGCAACGGACCTGCCGACCTTTGCGGCAGTGTCACTCTTATTGATCGCCGTGGCCATGCTGGCCAGCTTCATCCCCGCGCGGCGCGCCACCAAAGTGGATCCAATGGTCGCACTCCGTTGGGATTAGTGAGGCGCTTCCGTCGGCCTGCGGCGTACCAAAGGTGATGAAGACGCGTTGTGGCAAATTCGGTTGGCAGGCGGAAGCGCCTGGCCCACTGGGGCCAACGTGGGGCAGGCACTTTCGCCTGCCAACCCGCGTCTTCAATGGAGTCGGTGCCTCGCTTCCGTCTGCCAACCCAATGCTACGCTCAGACATATGAGGCTGCTGGTCTTCTCCGACATCCACGGAAGCAAGTCCGCGCTGGACCGCTTGATGGATATCGAAGCCGATTATTATTTCGCCGCCGGCGATCTGGCGAACTGGGGCCGCGGATTAGACCAGCTCGCCCCGGTGCTGCGGAAGCGGGCCGGCCGCATGTACGTGATTCCGGGGAATCATGAATCGGAAGCCGACATCGCGCGAATGTGCGAAGAGTTCGGCTTCCACAATTTCCACGGGCAGACCATCCAGGTCGAAGGCTACACCGTGGCCGGACTCGGCTACTCAAATCCCACTCCGTTCAATACGCCGGGTGAATACAGCGAGCAGGAACTGGCCGCGCGGCTCGAAAAATTCGCCGGGATCAATCCGCTGATTCTCATCTGCCACGCTCCGCCGAAAGACACGAAACTGGATCGCGCGGGTGAAGGGCAGCATTTCGGCAGCACCGCTGTGCGTGATTTTATCGTTCGAAACCAGCCCGCCTATTTCTATTGCGGGCACATCCACGAAGCGGCTGGCCAGCAGGACATCCTGGGACGGACGCCAGGCTGGAATGTCGGCCCGCGCGGGCAGGTGCTGGATCTGAATGCGTAGACTTCTATTTTTTCTTTTATTGGCGTGCGTCCTGGCCGGCGCCCCGGAGAACACCGGCCAGCAGTTGTTGGACAAGATTCGCGAAGGCGATCTCGCCGCCGTGAGATCGTTGCTGGCCCACGGCGCGGACGTCAATGCCAGGGACGCCAAGGGCGCAACCGCGTTGATGTACGCGGCAATCTACGGCGATCTTGATTGCATGAAACTCCTGTTGGACAAAGGCGCCGACCCTAACGCATCGAACGATCTCGGAATCAATGCCTTGATGTGGGCCGCCAGCGACCTCGGGAAGGTTCGCGCTCTTGTTGCGCATGGCGCCAACGTCAATGCACGGTCGAGCTTTGGTTACACGGCCTTATCCGTGGCGGCCGCATCACCGGGCAATCTGCCAACTGTGCTGCTGCTTCTCGGCAAAGGCGCCGACGTGCGCGCGGTCGATAAAGACGGCGTCGGACCGCTCTGGCTGGCCTGCGCCCGGGGAGATAGCCAAATTGTCGAGGAGCTGCTGCGGCATGGAGCCGATCCGAACGAGACGCATCTACGTCTCACCGAGACGGCGTTGATGTGGGCTTCCAAAATGAACCGTCCGCTGAGCGTCGAAGCGCTTCTGAAAGCTGGCGCGGACGTAAACCAGCGCTCCGCTATCCGCGTTCCCGCGCAATCCGGACAGCAGGAAGTGGGCCTGACCAGCGCATTGCTTTGGGCTGCTCCACGGAACGATCCGGAGACGGTGAAGTATTTGCTGCGCGCCCACGCGGATCCGAATGCAGTGGACATGCGCGGGTTCACGCCGCTCATGTTGGCCGTGACTTCCGAGGATCAGAATCCGGCGACTGTCGAAATGCTGCTCGGAAAAACAGCGGACATTAACCATCGCGACGAAAATGGCTTGACGGCTCTGGATTGGGCGCGCAAGTGGGGTGAGACGCCGATCGTGCATCTGCTCGAGAAAGCCGGCGTTCAGAGCTCGCCGCCGCCAGACGCTCCGCCGGCGCCGCGTTTCGCTCATTTCCAAATCCCGGAAGCCGTGGAGAAAAGCGCGGCGCTGCTGCTCAGTTCCGCGCCGAAATTCTTTGAAAAAACCGGCTGCGTCGGATGCCACCACCATATGCTCACTGGAATGCTGGTTGGCATTGCGCGCGAGCGGGGCTTTCGAGTGGACGAAAAGGCCGCCGCGGAGCAAGTCAAGATGACGGTGGCGCGGCGGTTCTCCGACCGTGAGCCGACTTTGGTGGGACGAAACAAAGGCGGCTATCCCATGATCGACAGCCTGTTTCTGGTAAGCCTGGCGGCGCAGAAATATCCGGCCGATGCATTGATGGACGCCGACGTGCACAGTCTGCTGGCCAGCCAGCGCGAGGACGGTTCATGGCAAGGCGTTGATCGCCGGCCCCCGCTCCAATATTCGCCGGTATCCGATACCGCGTACGCGGTCCGCGCCATTCAGCAATATGCGCTTCCGGGCCGGCGCAAGGAAACAGCGGAGCGCATGAAACGCGCGCGCGCGTGGCTGATCGCGGTGGAACCAAAAGAGAATGAGGAACGGGTGATGCAGTTGCTCGGCCTGCGGTGGACCGATGCGGCTCAGGCCATACTGCGTGAGCGGGGAGAGCAATTGCTGGCGCACCAACAACCCGACGGTGGCTGGGCGCAGCGCGCGGGTTTCGCGAGCGACGCCTACGCGACGGGTGAGGCGCTGTACGCGCTTCACCAGGCCGTCGGCTTGCCCGTCTCTAGTAAGGAATACCAGCGAGGCGTCAAATACCTGCTGGATACGCAATTCGAAGATGGTTCGTGGCATGTGATCAGCCGCGCCGTCAAGTTCCAACCCTATTTCGAAAGCGGATTTCCGCAAGGTCAAGACCAATGGATTTCGAATGCGGGAACTGCGTGGGCCGCGATGGCCTTGGCGCTAACGAGCCAACCGGTCGCTCACGCTCGCGCCCCGGAAGCGCCCGTTACCGAACCGCGACCGTGAGGGAGTTCCGATGGCCCTGTTGGCCCGCCAAATGTAATGAAGACGCCATGTGGCAAATTCGGTTGGCAGGCGGAAGCGCCTGCCCCACGTTGGCCCCAGTGGGGCAGGCGCTTCCGCCTGCCAACCGGCGTCTTCAACGGAGTCGGTGCTTGGTAAGATAGAACTTCAATGACCCTCGAAGAATTGGAAAGAGAGTACGCTTCGCTCCGCCAGCAGGCCGATGCTGTGCGGAGCTATCTTTGACGCTCCCGGCAAGAAATCCCAGCTAGCCAAAACCGAACAACAGATCTCCGATCCCGACTTCTGGAATCAGCCCGAAAAGTCGCAGAAGATCATGCAGGATCGCAAGCGGCTGGAACAATCCCTGGCCGACGAGGCCGAAGTTGCGCGGCTGACGTCCGACCTGGATACGCTGTTTGAATTGGCGCGCGAAGGCGAGGACGTGACCGGCGAGCTGGAGCGCGAGCTGAAGCTGTTCTCGGAGCGCCTGGAAGTGCTCGAGACCGGCATGCTTCTTTCCGGCCGGAACGATTCGAAAAGCGCGATTCTGATCATTCATCCCGGCGCGGGCGGTACCGAGAGCCAGGATTGGGCGGAGATGCTGCTGCGCATGTATCTGCGCTGGGCGGAGCGGCATGGCTTCCAGGCCGTGGTTACCGACCGGCTGGAGGGCGAGGGCGCGGGGATCAAATCCGCTACCGTCGAGATCAACGGCGAAAACGCGTACGGCTTGTTGCAATCTGAAATCGGCGTGCACCGGCTGGTGCGAATCTCGCCCTTCGATGCCAACGCCAGGCGGCACACCTCCTTCGCCTCGGTCTTTGTCTATCCGCAGATTGAAGACGATATCAACATCGACATCAAGCCGGATGATCTGCGCGTGGATGTGTTCCGCGCCAGCGGCGCTGGCGGCCAGCATGTGAATCGCACCGAATCCGCCGTACGCATGACCCACATCCCCACCGGATTGGTGGTGCAGTGCCAGAATGAGCGGTCGCAGCACAAGAACCGCGCCAGTGCGCTGAAACAGATGCGCGCGCGCCTCTACGAATTTGAGATGGACAAGAAGCGCGCGGCGGATAAGAAGCTGGAAGACACGAAGCTAGACATCAATTTTGGCAGCCAGATCCGCAGCTATGTCCTGGCCCCTTACCGGATGATTAAGGATCATCGAACCAAGCTATCGATCGGCGACGTGGACCGCGTGCTAGATGGCGACTTGGACAAGCTCACGCATGCGTTCCTGGTGTTTAAGCACACCGGCAAAATCGCCGGCGATGGAAAAGATGGGAAAGAAGACCTGCCTGATTGAGGCTTCCGAGATTAGCCGCGCCGCTGCTCTGATCCGCGCCGGAGACCTGGTAGCATTCCCCACTGAGACAGTCTACGGATTGGGCGCGAACGCCTTGGATGCCGCGGCTGTTCGAAAGATCTTCCTCGCCAAGGGCCGGCCGGCGGGAAGTCCGTTGATCGTCCATGTGGATTCCGTCGAAATGGCGCAGGGCTTGGTTCGAGATTGGCCGGCCACGGCGGATTTGCTGGCGCGCCGTTTCTGGCCCGGCCCCTTGACGCTGGTGTTGCCGAAACAGCCGCACGTTCCGGACGTTCTAACAGCCGGTTTGGATACGGTGGGCGTCCGCATGCCTGCCAACGCCATCGCCATCGCTTTGATTCGGGAAGCCGGCGTTCCTATCGCCGCCCCCAGCGCGAACCGTTTCACCGAATTGTCGCCCACCACGGCCGAGCACGTTCGCCAAAACCTCGGCGATCGGGTAGCCATTGTTCTGGACGGGGGCCCGGCTACCGTTGGCATCGAATCCACAGTGCTTTCTCTCGCGGGCGCCGTCCCGCTATTGTTGAGACCGGGTATGTTGACCAAGGCCGAGATCGAAGAGGTCATTGGCCCGGTGGAAGTCTCCGGAAGTTCAGTCACCGGCGCGCATCCCTCTCCCGGCATGCACCCGCGCCACTACAGCCCGCGAACGCAGCTTCTCTTGGTGGATGGCGGTCAACTTCCCACGCACGGGCGCGGCGTGTATTTGTGGATCGCCAAAAAGGCTCATGCCGCCTGGACGATCCAGATGCCCGACCATCCACGCGCCTACGCCGCCGTGCTATATGAGACGCTGCATCGCGAGGACGCGCGAGGCTGGGACTGGATCGCGGTGGAGAAGCCCCCGCTCGGTCCAGAGTGGGCCGCGATTCATGATCGATTGCAAAGGGCCGCCGCTAAGTAACCAGCCTGGCGCGGAGTCTCAGGCACTTCCAGCCAGGGCTGTCGAACCGTGCACGAGCCCGATCGGGTTCGAGGGTGGCCAGGAAATTCGGCGGATCGTACCCCTCTCTCGGCCACTCAGAAAGTTGATCGAGGGAGAGTAGCATTGGTTTGCGCCAGGCGGGAATAAGCGCGAGCACTTCGTACCCGGCTGCCTGGAGGAACAAGGTCACAGGGCTGGGCTGCGGAGAAAAATCCTCGAATACGATATCGCGGGCACGTCTTTGTTCGAGGGTTCGCGCGGCTCCTTCGAAAACCGCCAGTTCATGACCCTCCACATCAATTTTGATCAGGCCGATTTTAGTGGGTTGTTCCGAGACGAAAGCGTCCAGCGTAGTCAATTCCACTTTTATTCCGCGGCTCGGTTCCGGCGCGATCATAACTTCGCTCGGAGCGTCATCCTCCAGCGAGTATCCTCCTAAATCGAGAGATTCATGCAACAAGCCATCGCCAATGCGCGAACTGAGCCCTTTCCGGACAACGGTAATCGGCGCCAGGTCATAGGCGGCCCAGCGTTCGATATTCCTGGCCAGAATGCCGGCCGCTGCCGGCCCGGGCTCAAACGCAACCACGTGCCCGTGCGGGCCGGCCATCAATGCCATGATCGAGACGTTCTGGCCGATGTTCGCTCCGACGTCGAAGGCGACTTCGCCCGGATCCGACAACCGGCAAATGGCTTCCGCTACCACCTTGTCGTAGACTCCGATATTGATGATGTCCAGGCCCACATGCGATTGAGGATCCAACTCCACCGGCAATTCCCAAGCCAGCCGGACGGCGTTTCGTTGGCACAGAGAATGTCTTCGGAGCCGGCGCCAGATCTGACGGGGATGGTATAGATACTCCGGGCGGCGGATCGCTTCCCAGATCCGGATTGGCCGGAGATCTTTCGGCTGATATTGCACTCTCACAACGTACCGTTTTTCGTGAAGACGCGGACGCCATGCATAGACCGGCCAGTACTATGGAGAACTGATTTTTGTCCGGAACCGCGACGCCGCACTTATACTGGCTTTATGGCCAGTGCCGTGAATGCGAACGGGCATGTCGCTTCCAGGGTGGAACGCAAACCGCGCATTCTTGTCGTCCATCCGAGAGTGGGGCCAAGGGGGGGAGGGAACCTACTGGCGGCCTGGACGCTCGAAGCCTTGTGTTCGGCCTTCGACGTTACTCTTGGGACCCTCGAGCCGCTCGACTATGCGGCCTTAAACCTGCATTTTGGCACGAGCTTGCGGGAGGGCGATTTTGAGGTTCGCGTTGCACCGCTGCGCTATCAGCAGCTGTTGCGGCGCTTTCCCACGCCAGGTGCGTTACTTGAGATCTGTCTGATTATGCGATGGGCGCAGAACGTGGATCGCCAAGGCGACTACGATGTCCTCTTCAGCACCAGCAACGAAATGGATTTCCACCGCCGCGGAGTGCAATATGTCCATTACCCATGGTTCCGTTTTCCCCGTCCGGAAATAGAAATGCGTTGGTTTCACCGGATACCCGGCCTCCTTCGCATATACCGTCGCTCATGCATGATCCTGGCGCGTGCCAACCCGTCCGGGCTACGCCGGAACCTGATGCTGGCCAACTCGCAGTTTGTGGTCGGGAAAATCAGGCAGGCGCACGGGACCAACGCGCGGGTTGTCTATCCACCCGTTCCTGGAGACTTTGTGGAACTGCCCTTTGAACAAAGGCGCCTGGCAGTGGCAGCGGTGGGACGAATCCACCCAACTAAGCGTTGGGAGATAGCGGTGGACGTGGTCGAAGCCGTTCGCCGCCAAGGGCACGATCTGGGGCTCACGCTGATCGGACACTGCGATGATTCCGATTACGGTACCCGGCTGGAGGCGATGACCGCAACCCGCCCGTGGTTTCGAGTCCTCGCTGATTTGAATCGCACGGCGTTGGTTACTGAGCTAGCCCGGCATCGCTTTGGGATTCACACCATGGTGGACGAGCATTTCGGAATCGCACCGGCCGAATTGCAGCGCGCCGGATGCATCACCTTCGTGCACAATTCGGGCGGGCAGGTGGAAATTGTGGGAGGCGACTCCAGGTTGACTTTCGGATCCGTGGAGGACGCCGCGGAAAGAATTGCTCGGGTTATAGAGAATCCGGCTCTACAGCGCGAACTGCGCGGCCAGGTGGCGGAGCGAAAGAACTGGTTTTCAACGGATACGTTTTGCCAGTCGGTGCGCGAGGTGGTGACGCAGTTCGCCGAGAAGAGCGCGAAAAGTGTCGGCGCGTGACCGCGTAGTGGGCGCCGTCCTGGTGTTGGTGGTGCTGGCGGCGCAAACTCACTGGATGGGTGGCGCCATCATTTTTCTGAGCGGCGGGTTTGGATTGCTGCGCCCTGGAAAAACGATGCCGCCGCGGCTTTTTCGGCGCTCCCTTGCGGTCGGCGGCTCGGAATGAGTGTCGGAAAATGGGTTGGCAGGCGGAAGCGCCTGCCCCACGTTGGCGCCTGCCAACCGAACGCCAGGAATTGATAAACTGGCCCGGTGTCTTCAACGGAGCCGGTGCACTACGTCTCCCGGTATTCCCCGAACACCGCGCGCAGCCGGTCGGATATTTCACCCACGGTCGCGTGCGCTTCCGCGCAGCTCAGGATATGCGGCATCAGGTTATCGCTCGACCGGGCAGCTTGTTCGAGCGCCCGCAGCCGCTGCTCCAGCGCCGCGCCGTCGCGCGATGCCCGCACTTCACGGACTCGCGCGATCTGCTGGTGCTCCAATTCGGGATCCAACCGGAAGGGCGCCGGCGTTGCGCTCTCCGCCTGCTTGAAACGGTTCACGCCCACTACCACAACTTCACCATTTTCCACGGCCTGCTGGAAGGCATAAGCGGCGTTCTGGATCTCATTCTGGATATAGTTCTTCTCTATCGCCGCCAGCGTTCCGCCCAGGGCATCGATTCGTTCGATATATTGGCGGGCCTCGCGTTCAATTTCATCGGTGAGTTTTTCTATGGCGTAACTGCCACCCACCGGATCCGCCGCATGGGTGACGCCGCTTTCGTGCGCGATGATCTGCTGGGTCCGTAAAGCCAGCCGCGCAGACTCCTCGGTGGGCAGGGAAAGAGCTTCATCCTTGGCGTTGGTGTGCAGCGACTGCGCACCGCCCAGCACAGCGGCCAGCGCCTGCATCGAAACGCGGACCACGTTCACGTCAGGCTGCTGCGCGGTGAGCGTGGACCCCGCGGTCTGCACATGAAAGCGCAGCATCTGAGAGCGTGGATTGCGCGCGCCGAACCGGTCGCGCATGATGGTTGCGTACAAGCGCCGCGCGGCGCGGTATTTCGCGATTTCCTCCAGAAAATTGTTGTGCGCGTTGAAGAAAAAAGAGATCCGTGGAGCAAATTCATCCACCTGCAAACCGGCCCGAAGTGCTGCCTCGATGTAGGCGATCGCGTTGGCCATGGTAAAGGCCACTTCCTGCGCCGCCGTAGAGCCCGCCTCGCGAATGTGATAGCCGCTGATGGAGATGGTGTTCCATTCCGGCAGCTCTTGAGCGGCCCACGCGAAAAGATCGGTGATGATCCGCATGGCCGGCCGCACCGGGTAGATATATGTTCCGCGCGCGATGTATTCCTTCAGAATGTCGTTCTGGACAGTGCCCGAGAGCTGGCGCAGGTTGGCGCCCTGGCTGCGGGCCACCAACACGTAGAAACTCAGCAGGATGGCCGCCGTCGAGTTGATGGTCATGGATGTAGTGATATCAGCCAGACGGATACCGTCGAACAGGCGGCACATGTCGTCTAAAGTGCAGATGGCCACGCCCACCCGGCCCACTTCACCGGCCGCAAGTTTGTGATCTGAGTCCATGCCCATCTGGGTGGGTAAATCGAAGGCCACGGAAAGTCCGGTAATGCCTTGGGAAAGAAGATAGCGGTAACGCCGGTTGCTTTCCTCGGCGGTGCCGAATCCGGCGTACTGGCGCATGGTCCACAGGCGCCCGCGATACATGTCCGGATATATTCCTCGGGTATAGGGGTAGTGGCCAGGGAGTTCGCCCGGATCACTCATGATTTGGAGATCTTCCTGGCGCGCCAGAAGGACGATATTCCGAACCAGCCCATAATGAGTACGAAGGGAATAGCCAACGCCAAGTGCGCGCCGCTGCCCTCTTTTCCAAAGCTTCGGATGGCGGATGGTACCGGTAAAAGTGCCAGGATAATAAAGAAGAAGCCGATCACCTGATTCCAAAGGATATGGATGGGACGCGCGATCCCGGGCAGGACATGGAACGCTAACTTCTTCGCTGTTCGAAACATGACTACAGTACTAGTGTAGCGGAGGAGGCTGCTAACGAGAACCAAGGGTTGAGCCGATATATTAAAGGGAGCGGAATGCCCGGTTTGGGGCACTCATAATTTGGATGAAACTGTGCTCGCCTTGACAACATCCAGAGGGTAGGGTGTTATGCTGATAGTGGCCCGCGAAGAAAGGGGCGAAGCTTGGAAGAAAAACTGAAAGAGCTGATGCAGGAACTGGGCAATGCGATCAACGAGTCGCTCTCGGACTCCGATCGCATTGCGGCTGCTATCGGGGAGATCAAGCGGGCTGGATATGACGTTTTTCTGGTCCTGGAAGCCACCATTGGATTCAACAAGCGGGATGAATCCGGCGAGTACGAATCCGATGAGGCTGAAGTAGAGCCCGACGCGGCGCCGCCTCCGAAGCGACGATTTGAGTCTACCGGCAGGATCAAGCTAACGTCGCAGGATCACAAGTTCCTAAAGGCTCTTAAAATCGCCATCGACGAAGACAAGAGCTAGCCAGGCACGCCATCGCTAGCCCAGCAGTTCCTGGTATACCTGCCAGGTTTCCCCCACTGCTTTTTCCCAACTGAATTCTCCGCTTCGCCTCAGGCCTCTCTGGATAAGTTCATCCCGCAGCCCGCTGTCGTTTGTCATTTTCCACAGACCCTGGGAGATGGAAGCGACGTCCAACGGGTCTACCAATAGGGCCGCATCGCCGGCAACTTCCGGCATCGCCGACACGTTGGATGTTAGAACCGGCACGCCGTGCGCCATGGCATCCAGCAGCGGCATTCCAAAGCCTTCATCGAGCGACGGAAACGCAAAGACGGAAGCCCGGCGGTAGAGCTCTTCCAATACCTGCTCCGGAACGTATCCCAGAACCTGAATATCGTTCTTGCGTGGACTTCGCTCTATCCGCGCGAGCGCTTCCTCGGCGCCGAATCCGAAGGAACCGGCCAATACCAGCTTCCAACCGGATGCGACGCCCTCGAACGCCTCCACCAGCCTGACGACATTCTTGCGGCGCTGGATGGCTCCCACGAACAGAATCATTTGCTCGCGGTTTGCGGGCGGCATGTCAGGAGGCTGAGGCGTGGCGCCGTGCGGGATCACCCGGATTCTGGCCGGATCAACCTTAAGAAGCTGTTCCACCTGACCGGCCGTGAAGCGCGAGACCGCGATGATGAGATCGGACCGTTCGGCCGCGGACCGGGCCTGGGCGGCAAATCTTGAGCGGAAGTCGGGCGTGGAATAGTCTCCGCTCAGGACGAAGAGATCGTGAAAGGTAGACACGGTGCGCCGGTGACGAGCGTCGATGCGTTGGTTGAGGCCATGAAAAAGATCGGCGCGCCGGGGCCAGTTGCTCCACAACAGTCTTCGGCTACTGTTGGGGGGAAGGCGTTCTGAAAATGACGCCCGCAGGCGATGAGGGCGGTAGCAATATAGGAAATTTGTTTCCGGATGCGCCGGCGTGAGGCCGTTCAGAATTTGCCGCGAGTAGATTCCCACTCCCGACAGATTCGGACCCAAACTATAGGTTGCATCCAGGGCGATTTTCAAAGGCTGCGGAAAAACCAAGTCACGGACTCCCTAACCCGGCGTAGCCGGAACCAAAAGCACCGGTCGCTCAAGAAGCTGTGAAAAGATCGGTTCGCAGGCGAAAGCGCCTGCGCCACTTAATCGCAAATCCTTGTGCGTCAATGTGGGGCGGACGCTTCCGTCTGCCAACTCCGGTGCTTCCCTATTTTTTCACAGCTTCTTACACTTACGGTCGCGGCTCGGTAACACTCTTTCCGAGCCGCGTCGGCTAAAAGTTGAAGCGCCGTGAGGGAGCCGGTGCTCCTAGTCTGCAAGCATAACGGTTTTGGCGCGCCGGTGGGCGCCCTCGGCGAATTCATTCCCGTCCTGGCCCAGCATTTCGTCTAAGCTGGAATCCGGCCGGATCCCGGCAACCGAATAGCGGATGGTACCGGAAGGTTCTTCGATGGCCAGCGCCGCCCGATTCAACATAGCTTCCAGTGTGGTCTCGGTCAACCCCGCGGTCATCAGCGCGAAACGGTTCCGGCCCACCCTCCCGATTAAGGCCGGCGGCTCGAATGCGCCGCCGAGCACCTCCGCGGTCCGCAGCAGCAGCAGATCGCGCGCATCGCGGCTTTCCACAGTTGGCTCTGGAAGCCCCGAGATTTCTATCGACGCCAGAAGCAATGGTACGCGGCTCAGGCGCGAGAAGTGCAGGTAGTGCGCGCCAATAGAAAGGAAGCTGGCCCGCGTGAGCGTCCCGGTGAGATCATCCTCGAAATGCGAGGGCCCCCTCATGTCGATTCCATGCTGGCGCTCGATGGCGTAACGCAGCGACCGTGCCAGCGGGACGCATTCCAGCTCCGCTTTCAGCAACACATCCTGCGCGCCTTGGCGAAGCAGCAGATTGGCAAGACTCGAGTCGTCCTCATCCGCCAGAACAACGATGGGCGCTCCGCGCGCGCATTCGCTTACCTGATGGAACGTATCCAGCAGAACCGGGCTGTCCGGTAGGCTCAGGTTCAGCAGCACAACATGAAACCAATCACCGCGCAAGCAATCCAGCGCATCCCGGAGTTGTTCGACGTGCACCACGCTGGCAGCCAGCCAATTGCTCCATTGGCGGTTCTCTTCGATCTCGGCGAGCGCCTCTGACAGCAGGTATTCGTCTTCGAGATCGTCCTCTACCAGCAAGAGTTTCAGTGGTTTTGAGTTGGACATCCGCCGGTATAGTGTGCGGCGTACAAGTTTTGTATCAAGCAGTGTGAAGGAAAAAATTAGACCGCGAGCTGATATTCCTTCAGCTTCCGGTAGAGGGTAGTGCGGCCGATACCCAGGAGATTCGCCGCAATGGCGCGATCGCCCTTGGTGTATTCCAGCGCATCCATGATGGCGTTCCGCTCCATCTGATTGAGCGGCAGAATCGGCCCGCGGCCGCGCTCTTCCGGAGCGCGATGCTGATGCGAGGCAGCCTCGCCGGGAGGTTTGCTCAGGTTCTGCGCCCCTACCGCCACGGACATAAATTGGGTCTTCCTGGTCAGCAGATGGTTCTGCAACATGGACGGCAGTTCCGCTACATGCAGCAGAGGGCCGGAGTTGATGGCCATCATGTGCTGAATACAGTTTTCCAGCTCACGCACGTTGCCCGGCCAGTCATAGGAGATCATGGCCTCCAGAGTTTCCTGCGTGAGTGTATGATTTCTTCCGTGGCGCGCCAGAAAATGGGCAATCAGGGCGGGGATGTCTTCCTTGCGGTCGCGCAGCGGCGCTATTCGCACGTTCACCACGTTGAGGCGATAGAACAGGTCGCGGCGAAAGGTTCCTTTTTCCACTTCTTTGGCCAGGTCTCGATTGGTTGCCGCAATCACGCGGAAGTCCGAACGCCGGTGCATTAACGATCCTACCGGACGGAACTCCTTTTCCTGAAGGACTCGAAGCAGCTTGGCTTGCAGGTCGAGCGGCAGCTCGCCAATCTCATCGAAGAACGCCGTGCCACCGTCGGCCGTTTCAATCAAGCCGATTTTTTGTCCCACGGCGCCGGTGAAGGCGCCCTTCACATGTCCAAAGAGTTCGCTCTCCATCAGGGGACCAACCATCGACGAGCAATCGATAGTGACGAATGGCCCTACCGGGCTCACATTATGGATGGACCTGGCGACTACTTCCTTGCCAGTACCGGTTTCGCCTAACAGCAAAACCGGCCAGCGGCAACGGCCCAACTTCTCCACCATTCGCAGGACGTTACGGATCCGCGGTGACTGCCCTACTAGAACATGCGTTGATTGTTCAACTTGCGCAAGCATTCCAAATCCTTAGGGATGAATCTGCCCTCATGTGTGTGTAGTGCCTGGTACCAACATAAACTCTACGGGTACTTTAGGATTTCAGCAACACCCCAACGTACTGGATGGCCGGGTTATTTGGGGTAGTGAGGGCTACCTCATTTGGGGGGAGGGCATTAGTACGGGTAGGAAGATACTGACGGCACGCCTGCGGTAGAGACCTTATCTTATGGCTGGGAACCTGAGAGGGGCGGCCCGGCAACCGGGGACGCAGCGGGCACATCCAGCCGGACCACGAAGCCAGTTCCAATTTCTTGCCGGAGCCGTTCGGCCAGAACATTAGCGGCGTCCTCAGTATGCTCTTTTCCCACTAGCACCCGCCATAGCACCGGATACCCCCTGCGCACTACGAGTCGCGCGATTCCGTACTGGCGTTCCATCGCCTGGCGCAGCCGCTCGGCCCGATTCTTATCTTGAAAGGCCCCGGCCTGGACCGCGTACCAATTTTCGGCGGGCGTCACCGCTTGGAGCTGCGATGATATCGAGACGAACTTGCGCGACACCGGGACCGATCATCTCGATGGTCTTGGCGGCGGCGTGAGAAAGATCGATGATGCGGCCGGCCACGAACGGTCCACGGTCGATGATGCGGACATCCACCGACTTTCCGTTGCCGAGGTTGGTCACTCGCACGACAGTGCCGAAGGGAAGGGTGCGATGAGCGGCGGTGAATTTCTCCATGTCATAAATTTCGCCGTTCGCGGCGGCGCGTCCGTGGTAGGGATGCCCATACCAGCTGGCCAAGCCGGTTTCTGAAGACCCCACCGGCACGGGAGCAGCGGGCGATGGTCGCGATGTGGTGCTTCTTCGCGCAGCCGGAAAGTAGAGCGCACGCCAACGGAAACGCCACAGTAACACAACGGGCGCGCGAGACCATTTGGTCCGATCGTAGCGCGGACTCGGCGCTCCGGCAAGAACAAAAATGGCCTTCTTTGGTGTTTCCGAGGCTCCGAACAATTCGTCTGCTGAAATGGTTTTGGGGCTTACACCCCCTTTTCGGACCCGGGTCGGGAGGGAGGGATGTGCATTTTTTTCTTGACTTTCGGCTCAAAGAACCTTATATATGAATCACACTGCGATCTTGAGATCGCAAATCTGATGTTAGGGAGAATCACTCGATGAAGAACGCAACAAAGAAAGCTGCTAAGCCGGCGAAGAAAAAAGCACCCAAGAAGAAGAAGTAAATTTGGGCGCCCCGAGAGGGCTAGCAGTTTAATTAGGGTTCATGCAATCGGCCCCGAGTGATCGGGGCCATTTTTGTCGGTGTACGCGATTCCTCTCCTCGTCTGTTTCCCCGCGGCCGCGAGGACCAACTGTGACCCGAAGATCCCCGCCGTGTTGGGAGAGAACGCGCTTCCAGGGAACCAGCGCGAAACGAAACGCCGGGCCCCACGTTGGTGACCGCTCAGCTGCGCGCGCACGTTGCGCTTCCGCCGGCCAACCAGCTTGGTGCGCTAAGATTCCCTCATGCGGCGGCGAACGTTCCTTCAGGCAACGGCAGCCGGACTGGCAGCGCGGTCCGCATCCTCGGGAGGTGACGTGTCCACGAGCCCAATCCGTCTTGGCTTCGATTCCTACTCCGTCCGGGCCTTCCATTGGAAGGCGATCCAGCTGCTGGATTACGCGGCCGGCCTGAAGCTGGATACCATCCAGTTCTCCAGCCTCGATGATTACGACAGCTTTGAGCCGGACTATCTCGAGGCGTGTGAAGGACCACGCCGCGAAGGTGGGAATTGCCATCGACGGCGGCATGGGATGCATCTGCCCGCTGTCCGCCAGCTGGAATCCGAAAGATGGCGACCCGAAGGAAAATATCCTGCGCGGGCTGCGCGTCGCCAAAGCCGTGGGCGCCACGTTCCATGCGCTGCTACCTGGGCAGCGCCAGCGGACCGCCGCGGTCCGGTTCCCCTCGACGCGCTCATGGAGAGCACCATCGCGCTGTTTCGATCGGTGCGCTCCGAAGGCGCTGGACATGGGGGTGCGCATCGCGCTCGAGAATCACGCGGGCGACATGCAGGCCAAGGAGGTCCGCACAATTATCGAGGAGAGCGGGAAGGACGCCGTGGGCTCCTGTCTGGACACCGGAAATCCAATGTGGGTGGTGGAAGATCCGCTGGTGACGCTCGAAGTGTTGGCGCCCTTATGTGGTGACCTCGCACGTGCGCGATTCGGCAGTTTATGAGCACCCGCGCGGGGCTGCGGCGCAGTGGACGGCGTTGGGCGACGGTTCCATCGACTTCCACAAGTTCATGGAGCGTTACCGCGAGTTGTGTCCCCGGGCCGCGATGCAACTGGAGATCATCACCGGCCGTCCGCCGCAAGTGCTGCCGTATCTGGAGCCTGATTTCTGGAAAGCTTTTCCGAAGACGAAGGCGTCGGAGTTCGCGCGGTTCGTCGCGCTTGCCAGGAACGGCCATCCGTTTACGGGCTTCATGGTGATGGAGGACGGCACCCCGCAGCCTTTACCCGAATTCACCGCGGCATTGCGCGAGCAACAGCGCCTGGACCTGGAGCGGAGCTTCGAGTACGCGAAGAAGTCGCTAGGGGTGGGGGTGCGGTGGAGGGGCTAGGGGCCTATCTGCTTTTCAGAATCCCGTTGGGATGCCGGCGGGCATAGGCTAGCAGACTCTCGGGCAACCCTGTCAGTTGCTGAAACGCGATGTCACACTCCTCTAAGATCCGCGAGCGCCGTGTATCGGGCCGGCTCATTCTTTCGTCCAGTTCTTGGAATCGACCTCCCACACCCGGCGCCACGACACCGCTCTCGAACTTGCCGAGAGAGCGCCCGGCACGAGCGACTATCTTGGCGGCGTCCTGGCGGCCGATGTGCAGCAGGGCACTGCGCGCGAAGAACGCCCAACGCTTGGAAGAGTTGCGGTAGAACTGGTCAAACCCGCCATTGTTCACTTCGCGCATTAGGGCCATCACCGCGGCGATAATGTTCTCAACTCCGGTGCGCATGCCCGGGTGTTTCTTCCAGTGCTGTTCAATCGATTCCTCGAGAGCAGAGAGTACTTGATAGGGGCTCTCGGAGTCAGCGAAAGAGAGTGCGCCGTCGACGGATTCACCTTCATAACCATCCATCCAGCCCAGGTCTGTCAGGGGCTTGCCCTTGCGGTGCTTCCGGATATCCCGTCGCGCTTCGTTGGAGGCGACGAAATCCGACAATATCTGAACGGCCAGCTTTGACGGTGTGGTTTTACGAGCCCTGGCAAGCGCAACAAGCCATTGGAACGCAGGTTCGGGAAGAGCCAACGGTGTCAGCCTCCGCGTGTCCGGCATCACGGCGATCCTAGCCTAACCGGTTCAGCGCCGCGCGGAGTTCTTCCAGCGTCATCGCGCCGGGATGATACAGCCGGACGATCCCTTGCCGGTCGATCAGCACCACCGTTGGCGTCGTGCTGGCGCCGTATCTCTTGAAGTTCGCGTCGCTGATTGGGGCCGGGACATTCAGAAGGTCCGAATAATATTTGTGGCGGACTTCGTCGATGTACTTCGTCTCATCTGCTGGACCTGCTTCCTCGCCGCGCGCGACGTAGCCATAGCGCTGCGTCGGCGCAACTACAACCAGGCCCTTCGCGGCGTACTCCTTCTTGATTTCGGCCAGGATCGGAGCTTCCTGTTTGCAATCGCCGCACCAGTGCGCCCAGAAGAACAGCACCACTGGCTTGCCCTTGAGCAACGCCAGCGGCTGGGGCGACGAACCCAGAAACTCATGCTCGTCCAGCGCCGGCGCGAGCTTCCCTACCAGGTTCAGCAGGTTGATGTTCTTCTGAATGCGCGTGCGGATGGAGGTGGTCCCATACTTGGCCAGCTCAGCTCTGAGATAAGCCACTGCGCCGCTACGATCGCCACGCGCGGCCAGCACCTGCGCCTCTACTTCGATAGCGGCCCCCAGTGCGATTGGTAGCTCACCGTCCGCGTCCAGAGGGCGTTTCTTCAGCTCTTCCACCGCCAACCGGTAAGTCTCCTTAGCGTAGGAGTTGGCTTTAGCGTACTGTTTCGCCTCCAGCGCGCCGCGCCCCATCCAGGAAAGCGCGTCGATCAACTCCGGAGTGACGCCTTGACTGCCGCGGTATTTCTGAATGATGGAATCGCCCAGCGCGAAGTTATTATGGGCAGCGGCCTCGCGAACATCGTTGATTACGTTAGCCCAGGCTACGGCCGCCAGTAAACCTGCCGGAATCAGTCTCGCGAGCATCTACATTGAGGATAACAAGCGGCCGCCATCCACCACGATGGTCTGGCCGGTGAGGTAGGAAGACCCATCGCTCGCCAGCAGCAACGCCACGTCGGCGATCTCCGGCGGCTGGCCCAGATGGCGGATGGGCTGGTGCGAGATCAATTGCTCCAGCTTGCTCGGGTCTTTCCAGTAGTATTCGCTCAGCATGGTCTGCACTAAGCCGGGCGCGATGGCGTTCACGCGGACGCCTTTGGGGCCAAGCTCCAGCGCGTACGATTGCGTCATCATGATCAGCGCGGCTTTGGTCATGCTGTACAGCAATCCGTGGTATTGCGGACGCATGCCGGCGATGGATGCGATGTTGATGATGGATCCTGAGCCGCGCGCGCACATTCCCGGGGCGACCAGACGCATCAGGCGATAAGTGCTCTTGAGATTCACGTCCACCATCTTGTCGAACTGGCCGTCATCCATTTCGATGCCCGGACCCTGGGCGATGTTGGTGGCCGCGTTGTTGACCAGGATGTCGATCTTCGCGAAGTCGCGTGTGGTGGTCTCTACCAGCCGCTGCAGCTCCTCCAGCTTGCCGACATGGCAAGCCATGGGAACAATCCGGCCGGGCAGGCCTTTCAATTCTTCAGCCACTTGATCCAGCGTGTTCTGCTTACGGCCGCAGATCACTACCGTGGCGCCTTCCCGGGCGAACACTTCGGCCGTCGACTTTCCGATGCCGCGGCTGGCGCCGGTAACAATGGCGACTTTGTTTTCCAGTTGGCTCATAGCTTCAATGTCTTCAGGTACTCGCGGAAATCGCTGCCCAGGTCATAACGCTTGAGAGCGAACTCCACCGTGGCTTTCAGGAACCCCAGCTTGTCGCCGGCATCGTAGCGCGTGCCTTCAAAGCGATAGCCGTAGATGGGACGATTGCGCAGCAGATGTTTCAAGGCGTCGGTGAGCTGCAACTCGCCCCCGCTGCCGGGTTCGATGGATTCAATGGACGCGAAAACATCGGGAGTGAGCACGTAACGGCCGATGATTGCCAAGTTCGACGGAGCTTCCGACGGCTTCGGCTTCTCCACCATATTCCGGATGCGGAACAGGCGATCCTTGCCCGAGTTATGCGACACCGGCTCCGCATCCACGGCGCCATAAGCGGAAATGGCATCGCCGGGAACTTCCATCAGCGCGACAACGGACGCGCCGTAGAATTCGTAAACGTCCAGCAACTGCCGGATGCTGGGGATTTCGGAATCAATTACGTCGTCGGACAGCACCACCGCGAAAGGCTCATTGCCCACCAGTTCTTTCGCGCGCAGCACCGCGTGGCCCAATCCGAGGGCTTCCTTTTGGCGGACGTAAGCGACATCGATCATGTCCGAAACACTGCGGACAATGGCCAACAGGTCCTTCTTACCTTTGGCTTCGAGCGTCTGCTCCAGCTCAAAGCTCACATCGAAATGATCCTCAATGGCGGTCTTGCCTCTACCCGTCACGATGATGATGTTCTGAATCCCGGAATGGATGGCTTCTTCCACGCCGTACTGGATGAGCGGTTTATCCACCAGGGGCAGCATCTCTTTGGGCTGGGCTTTGGTGGCGGGAAGGAATCGCGTACCGAGTCCCGCGGCGGGGAACACTGCCTTGCGAACTTTAGGAATCATCAGAACTATTGTGTCAGACGAGGAGCGGAAAAAAGCTTGCAGTCTAACTATCCATATAGTAGACTAAACGTACGGACCGTTATTAATATGAGTCTGCCGAAATTAACCAAGCTGGAACTGCAAATCATGGAGACGCTGTGGAGCCGCGGCGCCTGCTCCATTCGCGAGGTTCAGGAAGCATTTCCCGAAGCCCGCCGGCCGGCCTACACCACGGTGCAGACCACCGTCTATCGTCTGGAAGGGAAGAAAGCGTTGCGCTGCGTCAAGAGGATCAGCAACGCGAACATATTTGAAGCGGCCATCTCGCGCGGCGAAGCGCAAGGCCGGTTGATAGACGAATTGCTGGGACTCTTCGGCGGCCGGACCAAACCGGTGATGGCGCACCTGATTGAATCCGGCCAGCTTACGCTCGACGACGTCAAGGAAGCCGAGCACGCTCTTAGGAAGCTAGCGAGAAAGGATAAGACCAGATGATTCCGGCGAACCTGGCTCCCCTGGCCAATCACTTGTGGCAATCTACGCTCTTCGCCGGTGCCGCTGGGCTGCTGTGCCTGGCGCTCGGAAAGCAACGCGCACAGGTTCGGTACGGATTGTGGCTGGCCGCATCGGTCAAGTTTCTGGTGCCCTTCGCGTTGTTGGTCAGCATGGGCAGTCAGTTTCAGTGGCGCCCGGCCGCCTCTATCGCGCAATCGCCCGTGCCTGTGGCGATGGAACAGATCAGCCAGCCATTCGCGCAGCCGGCGTTGGGTATGGCGCCAAAGGCGAGCCGCGTTCCGGTGGTTCTATTTGGTATTTGGTTCTTCGGCTTCGCAGGGGTCGGGATTGCCTGGTTGGTTCGGTGGCGGAAGATTCGAGCAGCGGTGTGCGCGGCATCGCCTCTGGCGTTGGACTCACCTGTTAGAGCGCTGTCTTCTCCAGTGCCCGTGGAGCCGGGCATCTTCGGGATTTTCAGGCCGGTGTTGCTGCTGCCCGAAGGAATCCTGGAACGATTGTCCCCGGCTCAATTCGAAGCGATTCTGGCGCATGAACTGTGCCATGTCCGGCGGCGCGACAACTTCGCGGCTGCATTGCACATGACTGTCGAGGCTCTCTTCTGGTTCCATCCCCTGGTCTGGTGGATCGGACGGCGGCTGATGGAAGAACGAGAGCGCGCCTGCGATGAAGAGGTTCTCGGCACCGCCGCCGAGCCCGAGGTCTATGCCGAAGGGATTCTCAACGTTTGCAAATTCTATCTGGCATCGCCGCTGCGCTGCGTCTCCGGTGTCACCGGCTCAAATCTGAAGAGGCGGATCGAGGAGATCATGACGCGGCGCGCGCTGTTCAAGCTCAGCCCCGGCAAGAAATTGTTGTTAGCCGGCGCTTCGTTGATTGCCATTGGAATGCCGCTCGCGATCGGCGTGCTGAACGCGCCGCCGGTGCGAGCCCACGCTGATGCGCCACCGGCTTTCGAAGTGGCGACAATCAAGCCCAGCAGCGGAGGCGACCATCGCGTGATTCGGGTCGTGCCGGGTGGCGGCTTGCAGATGACCGGTATGACGCTCAAATCCTTAGTGGCCTTCGCATATGACGTTCAGGAGTTTCAGATCTCAGGCGGTTCTGGATGGATTGCCTCCGATCGTTTCGATATAGCGGCCAACTCCTTGCGCGGCCCGGAAAGCGCCGCGGACGATATGCGGACGATGACCGACGAGCTGGCGAGGACCGCTCAGGAACAAGTGCAGCAAGAGCTTCAAGCGCTTCTCTCCGACCGTTTCCAGCTCACCCTACGCCATGAGACCAAAGAGCAGGTGATCTACGCGCTGGTTGCCGGCAAGGACGGATCGAAGCTTCAGGAATCTCAGTCGAAAGACCGGCGGCATATGATGATGGCCCGAGGCGATTTCAACGGCGAGGGAGTACCGCTCGAAATGCTGGTGAGCAATCTCTCGCGCGAGTTGGGCCGTCCAGTCATCGATCGCACCGGGCTTACCGGTCATTACGATTTCAAGCTGCACTGGACTCCCGGCTCCAATGGGCCTTCGCTATTCACTGCTGTTCAGGAGCAACTTGGGCTGCGGTTGGAATCCCAGAAAGGCCCGGTCGACATCCTGATTATCGACCGCGCGGAGAAGCCTTCCGAAAACTGATTACAAATATCGGCCAATCACCCCCAAACGGTTTGGCCTGCACAATCGTCCTAACTGAAAGGAATATTGATAATATGCGAACGATTCCAGTAGCGCTGCTGGCGGCTGGGCTGGCTTTCGGCCAATCCGCGCCGCCCCCGCTGACTTTTGAGGTGGCGTCCATCAAGCCGAGCAGCGGGGACGACCGCCGCATCGGAATTCAATTTATGCCTGGAGGGGGTCTCAGAACGACGGGTACCACGCTCAAATTCCTGATCACGTTCGCCTATGACGTCCGGGATTTCCAAGTCTCCGGCGGGCCTGGATGGATCAGTTCCGACCGCTTCGATATTATGGCCAAGTCCGACCGTGACGCCGCGGAGGACGGCCCGGACGATATGCGAAAAATGTCCGACGCGCAGATGAGGACCGCTACGGAACAGATGCGCGCGAAACTTCAAGCGCTGCTGGCCGATCGTTTCCAGCTCACCATTCACCACGAGACGAAAGACGCACCGGTTTATGCACTGGTGATCGGAAAGAACGGATCGAAGCTCAAGGAATCCGAGGTGAAGCAAGGCGACAGGCGCCGCATGATGAGGATGGGCAGAAGCGAGCTGAATGCCGAAGGAGTACCGCTGGACATCCTGACCAACACGCTTTCGAATGTGCTGGGCCGCCCGGTTATCGATCGCACCGGGCTCAAGGGAAACTACGATTTCAAATTGACCTGGACTCCCGATCCGGGCCAAGCCGGCGGATTTGGAGGACCGCCTCCTCCAGGCGTCGAAGCTCCACCGCCGCCGGACCCCAACGGCCCCTCGATATTCACAGCAGTGCAGGAACAGCTCGGGCTCCGTCTGGAATCCCAGAAAGGCCCAGTCGACCTGATTGTGATTGACCGTGTCGAGAAGCTATCCGAAAACTAACCGTGGCGCACGCTCTCAGCGTGCCGCGTCCCCACTCCTGGGGACGCTAGTTTTCTTGCTCCTTACCCCCCCACTCCGCGCCGCCGAACAGCACGGCAGCGTCAAATTCTCCGGCCTTCCCGTCCCCGGAGCAACGGTGACCGCGACCCAAGGCGATAAATCCTTCACCGCGATCACCGACCAACAAGGGAACTATTCCTTCCCCGACCTCGCTGACGGCGCGTGGACCATCCAAATCGAAATGCTAGGCTTCGCACCACTTCGTCAGGAAGTGATTATTTCCGCGCAGTCTCCGATCCCCGACGTCGAACTAAAAATGCTTCCGCTCAGCGAGATTCACGCGGTCCCTGCCCCGGCGCCGGCACCTTCACTAGCACCTGCTCCCGCCGCCGTAATTCCGAACGCAAAATCGCGCAAGTCGAAGAATGCGCCTCCCGCTCCAACCAATACCCCCGCTCCTTTCCAGAAGACCGATCTCAACGCCAGCGGCCCAACGGCGGCTCAGGCAGCTCCGCCTGGCGACCAAAATCCCGCCGACGTTGACCAGCGTGCGGCCGACGGTTTCCTGATCAACGGCACCGCGAACAATGGCGCCAGCTCGCCATTTTCCCTTGGGCAGGCGTTCGGCAATACACGAAAGGGCATCCGCTCGCTCTATAGCGGCTACCTGGGGATTATCGTGGACAACTCGGAACTGGATGCCAGTCCATATTCGTTGACCGGCCAGGACACGCCCAAGCCGCCCTACGATCATCTGACGGGAGTTCTGGCGCTGGGTGGGCCAATCAAGATCCCCCATTTGATTCGCAACGGCCCAATGTTCTTCCTCAACTACCAGTGGACCAGGAACCGTAACGACAGTGACTCAACCGGGCTGATGCCCACCATGGCCGAACGCAATGGGGGTTTTTCGCAAGCTGGGATCGTCAATCCCGTCACCGGCGCGCCCATCCCCGGCAACGCGATTCCGAAATCCATGATCAGCCGTCAGGCCAAAGCGCTATTGAGTCTCTATCCGCTCCCCAACTTCGCCGGGGGAACGGAATACAACTATCAGATACCGATTGTCAGCAACATGCATCAGGACAGCCTGCAGACGCGTCTGTTCAAGTCCATCAATCGCAAGAATCAGCTTTCTTTCCTCTTCGCGCTGCAGAGCACGCGCTCGGATACGCCTAACCTTTTCGAATTTCTCGATACAACGAAGACGCTGGGACTCAACTTCAATTCCAATTGGCGCCACAGCTTCACGCCGCGGCTATTCACCAATGTCGGATACCAGTTCAGCCGCCTGGCCACGCGCATTACGCCGTTCTTCGAGAATCGCGTGAATGTATCCGGCGACGCGGGTATTTCCGGCAACAACCAGGAACCGGTGAACTGGGGACCTCCTACGTTAAATTTCGCCAGTGGGATCTCCGGTCTCACCGACGGCCTGCCGTCCGATAATCGCAATCAGGCCAGCGGCGTCTCCATGGACAATTTCTGGAGCCACGGCGGCCACAATCTTACCTTTGGAGGCGATTTCCGCCGGCAGGAATTCAACATTCTTTCGCAGCAGAATCCGCGCGGCGCTTTTACTTTCACCGGCGCGGCCTCGGGATCGGATTTCGCTGACTTTCTGTTGGGAGTGCCCGATACCAGCTCCATTGCCTTCGGGAACGCCGACAAATATTTTCGATCGTCCACGTATGAGGCTTATGTCAACGACGATTGGAGGCTGAATCCCGGGCTAACGCTGAACATCGGAGTCCGTTGGGAATACTGGTCGCCGATTACCGAAAAATACGGCCGGCTGGTCAACCTGGATATCGCTCCCGGCTATACGGCGGAGGTTCCCGTGGTCGCTAGCAATCCCGCCGGCGCGTTGACTCAAGCATCCTATCCCGATTCGCTCATTCATCCAGACAAGCGGGCAATTCAGCCTCGCGTCGCCTTCGCCTGGCGTCCTTTGGCTGCGTCATCCATGGTGGTCCGCGGCGGCTATGGCGTTTACTACAACACGTCGGTATACCTGCCGCTGGCCACGCAGATGGCGCAGCAGTTCCCGCTCTCCAAAAGCTTGAGTGTCGTGAATAGTCCGAACAATCCGCTCACGCTGGCCAGTGGCTTCAATGCTTCGCCCACCATCACTCCCGACGTTTTTGCCGTCGATCCCAATTTCCGCCTGGGCTATAACCAGAACTGGCAATTGTCGGTGCAGCGCGATCTTCCCGGAGCTTTGGTGCTCACGGCCATGTATCTCGGCAGCAAAGGAACTCGAGCCGAACAGATTTTCCTGCCCAATACATATCCCGCGGGCGCCGTGAATCGGTGTCCCACGTGTCCCACTGGATTTGAATACGTGACATCGAACGGAAATGCCACGCGCGAAGCCGGCCAGGTTCAGTTACGCCGTCGCCTGCGCAGCGGCTTTACCGCGAGCGTGCAATACACCTACTCAAAATCGATCGACGACGCCTCCTTGGGCGGACGGAATCAGGGAACCGCGGTTGTCGCTCAAAACTGGCTGGATCTGAGCGCCGAGCGCGGCCTCTCGAATTTCGATCAGCGCCACCTGCTCAACGCGCAGATACAATACACCACCGGCATGGGGCTGGGAGGCGGCACGCTGGTGGACGGATGGAAGGGCGCGGTTTTCAAGGAATGGACCATCGGCAGCCTGATCACCGCCGGAACGGGCCTGCCGCTTACGCCGTTTTATCTGACGCCCGTTACGGGCACCGGCGTCACTGGGCCGCTCCGTCCGGAGTACACTGGCGCGCCGCTCTACAACGCGCCGCCCGGTCTGCATCTGAATCCGGCGGCGTACACGGTTCCCCCTCCGGGTGCGTGGGGCGACGCGGGTAGAGACTCCATCACCGGCCCCGGTCAGTTCTCCGTTAATCTTTCTCTTGGACGAGTCTTCCAGATGACCGACCGTCTCAGCCTGGACTTCCGCGTGGATGCCACCAACGCGTTCAACAACGTCACCTATCCGAACTGGAACACCACCGTGGGCGGCGCGCAGTTTGGATTGCCAAATACCGCCAACGCCATGCGCAGCCTCGAGACCACGGTGCGCCTGAGGTTTTAGTTTATGCGAACAGAGGCTGTGGAAAAACCAAGTCACCGGCTCCCTCACGGTCGCGGTTCGGTAGCGCTGCCGATGCTGTTATTTACGCTGGTGGTCGCAGCCAACGCACAACAGATGGGGCAGAATGCGCCGGCTTCCTCTGCTGCCGCGACCTTTCAAAGCAGCACGCAATTGGTGGTGGAGACGGTCTCGGTGAAAGACAAGAGCGGAAACGCTGTCGAAAATCTGACCGCTAAGGATTTCACGGTCACTGAAGATGGCGCGCCACAAACCATCAAATTTTTCGAATTCCAGAAGCTTCAAAGTGAAGCGCCCGCTCCTGCGGCGCCCAGCCGGGCCGAGCCTTTTGCCAAGCTGCCCAAATCACACATCGCACCCGAGTCACCTGGGAATACGAAGTATCGGGACCACCGCCTGTTGGCCCTCTATTTCGACATGAGCGCGATGCCGGAGCCCGATCAATTACGCGCGTTCGCCGCCGCGATGAAATTCATTCAAACGCAGATGACTGGCTCGGACCTGATGGCGCTCATGGTTTATGAAGAAGGCGCGGTAAAGATTTTGCAGGATTTCACAGCCGATCGTGACCGTCTGGAAAGCATTGTCGAAACCCTGATCGTGGGCGAAGACCAGAACACCGCCGACACGGCCAATGACGCCAGCTCGGCCGACACCGGCGCGGCCTTCGGCCAGGACGATTCCGAATTCAACATCTTCAACACGGACCGCCAGTTGTCCGCCTTGCAGACCGCGGCCAGAATGCTGGGATCCATCAACGAGAAGAAGGCGCTCATCTATTTCGCCAGCGGCCTGCGATTGAACGGCGTGGATAATCAGGCGCAGCTTCACGCCACCATCAATGCCGCTATCCGCTCCGGCGTGTCGTTCTGGCCGATCGACGCGCGGGGCTTGCTGGCCCAAGCGCCGCTAGGTGACGCCACTCATGGATCGCCGGGGGGCATCGCGATGTATAACGGAGCCTCGGCGCTGGCGGTCCGCGACAATTTCCAGAAATCGCAAGACACGCTGTGGACGCTGGCGGCTGACACCGGCGGGAAGGCATTGCTCGATTACAACGACCTGACCAAAGGGATGGTGCAGGCGCAGCAAGCCATTTCCAGCTACTACTTGATCGGCTACTACACCAGCAATGCTGCTCTGGACGGGAAATTCCGGCGCATCAAAATCTCGCTCAATAACGGGTTGAGCGCCAGCATCGATTACCGGCAGGGCTATTTCGCGGGCAAACAGTTCGGAAAATTCTCGACCGCTGAAAAAGAGAGGCAGCTGGAAGACGCGCTGATGCTGGGCGATCCGGTGACCGAACTCACCATCGCCATGGAGATCGATTATTTCCAGCTCAACCGCGCGGAGTATTTCGTGCCCGTAGTGGTGAAGATCCCCGGCAGCGAGCTGGCGCTGGCCAAGCGCGGCGGCGCCGAACACACCCTGCTCGATTTTATCGGCGAAATCAAAGATGACTTCGGAACTACCATTTCCAATGTGCGCGACAAAGTGGATATCAAGTTGAGCGACGCCACCGCTGCCGAATTGGCCAAGCGTCCCATCCAATACGACACCGGCTTTACACTGCTTCCGGGAAAATACAAAATCAAATTCCTGGCCCGCGATGCCGAGACCGGCCGCATCGGAACGTATGAGACTGCGTTCCTGATTCCCAACCTGAACAAAGAAGACAAACGAATTGCCATCAGCTCAGTGGTTTTAAGCAGCCAGCGCGTAGACTTCAGAGACGCGCTGTACAACGCAGCCAAGGACAAGGGAAAAGCGGAGAGCGTGAATCCGCTGGTGCAGGAAGGCCAGAAGCTGATTCCCAGCGTAACGCGAGTGTTCAGCAAGGGCCGCGACATGTACGTTTATCTGCAGGCCTATCAGCAGGGCGAGACCAGCGCGCACCCGCTGGTCGCGTTCGTGACGTTTTATCGCGGCCAGGCCAAGGCATTCGAGACGCCGCCGCTCGAAGTCACCGAGGCGCTGAGCAATCGGCTGAAGACAACGCCGCTCAAATTCAGCCTGTCGCTCGCGAAGCTTCCGTCCGGCGAATACAACTGCCAGGTGACCATCCTTGATCCAACAGGCCAAAGAGCGGCATTCTGGCAAGCGCCGGTGATGCTGATTCCCTAAGATAGTTTCATCGAGGTGTTTCCATGATCCAACGCAGCCTGTGGATTTTGGCCGCCGCCACCTGCCTGATGTGCCAGGAAAAGCCGGCGCGGTTGACGTTCGAAGTGGTGTCCCTCAAGCCTTCAAAACCAGGCGGGCGCGGCGGTGGAATAAAGCCGCTGCCTGGAGGCCAGGAGTACAAAGCCGAGAATGTTCCGGTAAAGCTCATGATCAGTTTGATGTATAAGGTACCCTTTCGACAGATCACGGGCGGCCCGGGCTGGCTGGATACCGAACTCTTCGACGTGGATGCCAAGGCGGACAAATCCTACAACCTCGACGATCTGCACACTATGTTTCAGAATCTGCTGGCGGATGAGTTCAAGCTGAAGTTTCATAAGGAGATCAAAGAGGGTCCCGTGTATGTACTGATGCAGGATAAAGGAGGGTCGAAAATGAAGATTAGCGAGAGCGACCGGTTTTCCGATATTCCGATCCAAGGCGGCCGCGACTTCATCATTACCGGGAAGAGGGTTCCCATGCAATATTTCTCCTGGTTCCTCGGCAACACCCTGCTGCAGAGAGATGAGCGGCCGGTGATCGACAAAACGGGGCTTGATAAGTTCTATGATTTCACGCTTACGTTTGCCCCGGATCTGCCGCCGGATTTCCCCAAAGAGAACCTGCCGTCTGGATTTCTGGATCGTCCCTCAATCTTCGATGCCCTGAAGCAGCAGCTAGGCCTGAAGCTGGAGGCGCAAAAAGGACCCGTGGAATATTATGTGATCGATCACGTGGAGAGGCCCGCCGATAATTAGAGATCGGCGAACAGCTCGGCGGGCGTCAACTGAAACGGATACTCGGAAAGTGCGAGCGACGAGACATTTTGCAATCCGAATTCGGTGTACATCGAAAAGCGCTTCGTCGAGGGGTCGATGACCCAGATGTTTGGGACACCCCACTGGCGATATTCCTCCAGTTTTTGCATGACGTCGGAGTAGCGGTCGTCTTTCGAGAGGATCTCCACCACCACCAGCGGAGGCCGGTCCGGTACTTCTTGCGAAGCTGGAGCCGTTAAGACAGCAACGTCCGGAATGCGATAAAGGTCCGCAGCAAGCTTCATTCGTACTTCAACACAAGGGTACAGGCCATGTGAATGACGTAATCGATCGAACTCGGCAAAAATCAAGCCTTCAAGTCTTCCGTGCACATAAGTCGGCATGCCGCGCTCCACAATCTCACCGTGGACGAACTCGGCGTCATGCTCAAACGTCATGCGCAGATAATCTTCTGACCGGATCCGGGTCTTGGTGGACATTTCAAAGATCGGCGAACAGCTCGGCGGGCGTCAACTGAAACGGATACTCGGAAAGTGCGAGCGACGAGACATTTTGCAATCCGAATTCGGTGTACATCGAAAAGCGCTTCGTCGAGGGGTCGATGACCCAGATGTTTGGGACACCCCACTGGCTATATTCCTCCAGTTTTTGCATTACGTCTGAGTAGCGGTCGTCTTTCGAAAGAATCTCTACAGTAACCAGCGGAGGCTTATCAGGCACCGGCTGTTCCGGCAGTGTTGGCGCGAACACGGCAACGTCAGGGATCCGATAGACACCTGGAGCGACTTTCATCCGCACTTCCACGCAAGGGTACAGACGATGGGTTCGGGTGAGCTTCCCAAATTCAATTACTATCACACTCTGAATTCTTCCATGTATTAAATCCGGCATGCCGCGCTCCACAATCTCACCGTGGACGAACTCGGCGTCATGCTCAAACGTCATGCGCAGATAATCTTCTGACCGGATCCGGGTCTTGGTGGACATTTCAAAGATCGGCGAACAGCTCGGCGGGCGTCAACTGAAACGGATACTCGGAAAGTGCGAGCGACGAGACATTTTGCAATCCGAATTCGGTGTACATCGAAAAGCGCTTCGTCGAGGGGTCGATGACCCAGATGTTTGGGACACCCCACTGGCGATATTCCTCCAGTTTTTGCATGAGGTCTAAGTGCCGGTCGTCTTTCGAGAGGATCTCCACGACCACCAGCGGAGGCTGATCGGGCACCTGCTTCTCGGGAAGCTTTCCAGCGAAGACCGCGACGTCTGGTATTCGATAGATGTCGGGCGCAACCTTTATGCGAAGCTCCACGCAGCCGAACAGACCGTGACTTCGCCTTACGCTCTCGAACTGAACCGTGATCAAAGTCTGAATTCTCGAATGAGTCAAATCCGGCATGCTGCGCTCCACAGTCTCACCGTGGACGAACTCGGCGTCATGCTCGAAGGTCATGCGTAGATAATCTTCTGACCGGATCTGGGTCTTGGTGGCCACCTGCTTCGAAGCATAGCACGCCCCCACAGCCCCGAAATTTCACCATCTGGCAGGCAAATCAGGCCTTTCAACCCGATGTTTACGACTCCGGAGCGAGTCAGGCTATAATGAGGCTTAATCCTGCTCGCCGCCACATCTGGCGGCGCTTCTGGAGTCAGAATGGCTTACGTTATTGCGGAACCCTGTATCGGTACCAAAGACGCAGCGTGCATCGACGCTTGCCCCGTGGATTGCATCCACCCCAAGAAAGATGAGCCCGGGTTCGCCGAGCACAACATGATCTATATCGATCCGGTGGAATGCATTGACTGCGGCGCCTGCGTCCCGGTGTGTCCGGTGTCGGCGATCTTTGCCCTGGACGACCTGCCGGAGAAGTGGTCGGAATTCGCCCAAAAGAATTCCGAGTACTTTGGCCGGTGAGGTGTCCAATGTATAAGGCCTACGGCCGGTAAACAGCCGAGCTGGTGTCTGTTTCCCAAATCCGAATTTCCGAAATCCGCACCGGCGCCTCGTTCTTCATGCCGGCGTTCAACCGGTCATAAAAATATTTCGCGATGTTTTCGGCCGACGGGTTGATCTTGTCAAACGGATCGAGATCGTTGATGAAGCGATGGTCCAGGTATTCTATGGCGCCGCCCATCAGGCGTTTGATATCCACAAAATCCACCAGGAGACCGGTGTCATCCAGTTGCTCGCCCGCGATGGTCACCCGGACGCGGTAATTGTGGCCGTGCACGTTCTCGCATTTGCCCTTGTAGTTGCGCAGCGCGTGTCCGGCCGCGAAGGTCTGTTCCACGGAAACTTCAAACATCGAAAAACTTCTCCACGTCGCTAAGCTGAGTAGTGAAACTGTAGTTCGGCAGGCTGTCGAAAAATACCTGCCCGTAGCGCTGCTTGGTAATTCGATTGTCCAACAAAACCAGCGCTCCTCGATCCGTTTTGCTGCGGATCAGCCGTCCGAATCCCTGTTTCAACGCCAGCGCCGCCTGGGGAATCTGATAGTCGTAAAACGGATTGCCGCCGTCTTCCCGGATGCGCTGGATCCTGGCTTCCACAACGGGGTCGCTGGGAACGGCGAACGGCAACTTGTCTATGATAACGCAGCTCAACTGGTCTCCCTGCACATCCACGCCCTGCCAGAAAGAAGAAGTGGCGAACAGCACGCAATGCGGAGTGCGGCGAAATTCATCCAGCAGCGCGCTGCGCGGTCCGGTGCCTTGCAATAGCGTCGGATAGTCGATTTCGAGCGATACCCGATCGTAAACCATGCGCATCTGCTGGTAGCTGGTGAACAGCACAAAGGCCCGCCCCCGCGTGTGCAGCAGGATCCGTGTGATTTCTTCGGCCGCCATCTTTGGGAATGCCGGCGTGCGCGGGTCCGGCAGGTGTTGCGGCACATATAAGAGCGCCTGCTTTTGATATTCAAAGTGGCTGGGCACCACCAGCGATCGCGTGTGCCGGATACCCAGCCGGGCCTCGGTGAATTCGAAATGTTCCGCCCACAGCCAGCGTGGCGGAGGTAAGGATCACCGTGTCCAGCGCGTCAAAAAGCTTCTCCTCGAGAATGGCGGACACGTCAATGGGAGTGGCTTGCAGAAAACATCCGCGGCCGCGCCGTTCAATCCAATACACGAAACTACGGTTGTCGCCCCGGCTCCAGAATTCCAGCTGCTGCTTCAGCTCCACCGCGCGGCGGTGCAGCGGCAGGACGTCCTCCGGCGCGCTCTTCACCAGTTGCAGTTGCGTGGCCACCAATTCCAAGGCCCGCAAAACGTCGTCGAGTTTATCCTGATGGCGCTCAAAGAACGCCAGGTGCCCTTTGAAGCCAACGCGGCCCTCGGATTCGCCGAACAGCGCGAAAAACTGCTCAGCGCGATCGTCCAGGGTCTCGAGGATACGGTCCAGCTCGCCCGATCCAAATTGCTTGGCGCGCGATACCGCGGCCACATCGCGCACCAGTTCCTGAAACTGGTAATTGCTCACGCCCGCGCCGAAGTATTTGCCCACCACATCTTCAATCTCGTGCGCTTCGTCGAAAACCACGGCGGCGTAATCCGGGATGATGCCGCCATAATCGTCGTCTTTCACCGCCAGGTCCGCGAAGAATAGGTGATGGTTGACGATGATGATGTCGCTCTCGTGCGCGCGCTGGTGCATCAGGGTGAGGAAGCAGCGCTCGAACTGTTGGCACTTTTGCCCGCTGCACAAATCGCGGCGGGCGTCCAGCTTTTGCCATGCGGTGCTCGATTCCGGCAAGGTCTTGATTTCCGCGCGGTCGCCGGTGGTGGTGGTTTTCTCCCAATCCCGGATGATCTGGAAATCGGCGATCTCTTCCAGGCCATTGAGCACCGGCTGGTTTTCCGCGTCGTAGATCTTCTGGCGGCAAGCGAAGTTGTTGCGGCCCTTCATGTAGCAAACTTGCAAAGGCCGCTCGAAATGTTGTTGCAAAAACGGAATGTCTTTGTAGAAAAGCTGCTCCTGAAGGTTCTTCGTGCCGGTGGAAATTACCACGCGCTTTCCGGAAAGAATGGCCGGCGCCAGGTACGCCAGAGTTTTACCGGTGCCGGTGCCGGCATCCACCAGCAGGTGCTTTTTTTCGGCGAGCGCCGCTTCAATCGCCTCCGCCATCTCCAGCTGGCCGGGCCGGAACTCATAGTGCGGATGCCACTTCGACAGCAGCCCGTGCCGCGAAAAAAATTGGCGCGCCGTGAGCGCCTTGGCCGGCGAAGACATCTATTTCAATGTAGCGCACGCACTCCTGCGTGCCGTGTTCGCACTCCTGCGAACAAAAAGAACCATGCGTTCACACGATTGTGAACGCGGCACGCCGAGTGCGTGCGCTACGATGAAAATAATGCTGGCGCGTGTGCCGCTCATTTTTCTGATCGCCGCTCCAGTCTTCGCGCAAACTCCCTGCGATGGGACGCCCGCCTATTCTCCCTGCGAGATGGTATTTGAATTATCCGCCGCCGATCTTGCCGCCCACCACAACCCGTATGTGGACGTGCAGCTGCAGGTGGAGTTCAAGTCGCCCCAGTTTCACACCTACGAGATGCCGGCTTTCTGGGACGGCGGCCGCAAGATGATCGTCCGATTCGCTCCCACGGAAGCCGGCCAGTGGAACTACCGCACCAGCGGCAACCTTCCAGCCTTTGACGGTAAAGAAGGCGCATTCAACGCCGCGCCGTCCGATTCCCCCGGTTACGTGAAGGCCGCCAACGTCCACCACTGGGCCACCGATAACAAGCAGCCGCACTTATGGATGGGCTACATCGACGATCGCTTCGCATTCAACCCGCCGCAGGAGCTGGAGCAGAAGCTCAATGAAGCCGTCGAAAACAAATTCACCCACTTTCGCGGCTCTATCCTGGGAACCGCCGCCGATCATGGATGGGTTTATCGCGGACCCGATCAGCCCAATACAGCGTACTTCGATGAACTGGACCGCCGCGTTCTTTCCATACACAAGCGCGGGCTCACCATTGATTTGATCCTGGCGTCCGACCCTGATTACATCACCAGCCTGTTTCCCGACTGGCAAACGCGCGAGCGTTTCATTCGATATATCGTCGGGCGCTACGCCGCCTTCAACATCACCTGGCAGGGCCTGGAGCAGTTTGAAGACTATGCCTACGGTCGCGCGGTGTTGAAAGAGCTTGGCCTGGATCTCAAGAAACTGGATCCTTACCAGCACCCGCGGTCTTCCAATGCCAAGACAACCTCCGCGCCCCTCCTTAGCGACGGTTGGATGGATTTCATCATCGAAGCCTCCATGGATGATGTGGTGGGGTCTGTTGAGCATCAGCTTTATCAGGTTCCATTCGTCGGCGTCACCGACGCCCAGCATCTTTGGGATACCACTATGGACGGCGAGTATCCGGAGTTTCGCGGTGACAGCGTGGCGCTGTGCCACCACTGGTTCGATTTCATTGCCGACACGCGGCACTGGGAGCTGGAGCCGTATTTTGACATCGACGGCGGCCGCTCGGTCGCGCTCGAAGAAATTGAATATGTGAACTATATCCAGCATCCCGGTGCGCCCATAGAGCTCTCGGTCGAGAAACACGGATACGATGTCTATTGGTTCAATCCGGCCACGGGCGAATATCTGGAACAGAAAAAATATCATGGGGAACATTTCACCGGCCAGGCTCCGGACTCGAGCCATCCCTGGGTATTGTTAGTCGGGCGCGAGGGCCGCAAAGAGTCGATGCTCAAGTCGGTCAAGTTTGAATCGCGCGATGTGCCGGTACAGGAACTCGAGATGAGCCCGCAGAAAGTGCCCTACGCCATCGTTGAACCCAGCGGCGACACGCTGCGGGCGGGCAAGCCGATCCCCTTTTCGGTAAAGTTGACGCGGGAAACCCGCGCCACTCGTTCCATGATGTACCTCTGGACCGGTGAAGTGGCCGCCGATGGGCGAGGTTTCCGCGTGCTCGGCACCGGCGCGCCGGGCACTTTTGTGATTCCACCCACCATCGCGGCAAATTTTCCGGCCGTGCTCATTATTCATCTGACTGCTTTGAATGCGAATGGCAAAGCCTACGCCGTGGATCGGGTGTATCAGCTAACCAAGTGATTCTTTCCATCGATACCACCCGGGAGTTCGGGAGCATCGCTCTTACCGATGGCGGCCGCGTTCTCGAGGAAGTGCTGCTCAATTCTCCCGATGGGTTCGGCCACATCCTGTTTCCTCAGATCGAGAAATTACTCGCGAGACAGGGCGTTCCGGTGAATCAGATGGACTGTTTTGCGGCGGCTTCGGGGCCAGGTTCGTTCACTGGAGTCCGGATTGGTCTGGCCGCGGCGAAGGGACTGGCTGAGGCTCTCGGGAAACCAATGGTTGCGCTTTCGAACTTGCGCATTCTGGCGTCTTTTGGGACCGCGCGTCTGCGCGCCGTGGTTCTGGATGCTCGCCGCGGTGAAGTTTACGGCGCGGTGTACAACGATGCACTCGAAGCTGTGGTCGCCGAGGCCGTGATGAAATTTCCGGCGTGGCTCAAAACGTTGCCGGCCTCGGGCTTCGAATTTGTGTCTACGGATTTCGAGCCGTTCCGGAGTTTCGTGGACCCGGCTGTTCCGGTAGTGACGGCGCCGCGGGCGCTGGCCGCGGCGATGGGACGCATTGCGTGGGCTGAATTTCAGGCCGGCCTGGCGCGCGATCCCGCGGAGATCGATGCCAATTATATCCGGCGGTCCGACGCTGAGTTGGCAGGCGGAAGCGCCCGCCCCACTTTTCCTACTCTTTGACCTTCAAGACAAAATAGGTGAACTCCGCGCCGGGTTGCAGCACCAGTTGGTGCGCCGTCTTGGGCGGAATGTGAACAATGTCGCCGACCGAGAGCTTCTGGCGCGTGCCCCCTTCGATGGATGGCCCGCGAATTTCGTTCGGAGCGGTGGTCTTGCCGTTCCGTATCGATCCGCCCACAATCAATGTTGCCGCGCCTGAGGTGACTACGAATAAATCCGCCTCTGTTTCATGGAATTCGGCTTCGCCGGTGCCCTCCCGGAGGGCGACCATGGTGTAATGATTGCCGAAGTCCACCAGCCGCTCACCCGCGAACTTCTGAGCGTTTACTTTCGGCGCCAGCTTCGCCGTGAAGCCCTGCAGCTCCGCGGCGCTCCAGTATTTATATCCGGCGGGCTCCGCACCGATCAGGGGTAGCACGCAAAACAGGAACATCAGTTTAGTTTTCATAAATGCCGAGAGAAAAATCATTATGGCAGAATTCCCATCTACCCCTTGCCGGGCTGCCACGTCTAAACAGGGATGCGAAAAATCTGGCAGTGCTCGCTCGCCGTTGTTCTATGGATTCCTGGGTTCTCCGCGGAAGGTCCCGGCTGCGCCAATCAAACCGCCAAGCAATGCGTGGGCCTGGCACTGGATGCGATGGGTGGTCGCGATCGTCTGGAGCAAGTCAAGAACGTGCGCCTGGAGATCATCGGGCACACCTTGCTGATGGAGCAATCGTACCGGCAAGCGCCGTTCATCACCGCCTATCAGCGCGGGCGGGTTACCCTCGACCTCACCAACCAGAGAGTGCTCTCGGAGCTAAAACTGACCTGGCCTGAGTCCGACGCCAACCGAGCGGATACCGACGTGGTGGTGGTCGCCGGTCCCGACGGCGGCGTGACCCGCTCCAGGAACGGCGATGCCCCTTGCGGCCTGGGCTCCCTGGATGGCGCCCGTGAAATGTTAGCCCTGGGGCCGATAAGCCTGCTGCTCACTGCTTCCGATGCGCCCGACCTGCGCTTTGAAGCGCCGGAGAACCTGCGAAGCACTTCCCATGCAGTGGTGGCCTTCACCTGGCAAAAGGTTCCAGTTCGCGTGCTGCTGAATGCATCCAACCATCTGCCGGATGCCGTTGAGACCACCCAGGAGTTTCACGACTTCTGGTATTTTTGGGGCGACGTCCGGCAGCGCACCTATTTCGACAACTGGAAACTGTCCCAGGGTATCCCGTTTCCTACCAACCTGGTGAAGGAACGGAACGGAGTGGTTTGGAGTTCAACACAGGCGCTCAACGTGGAGTTCAACGTTCCCATTGATCCCAAAGCGTTTGACATGGATGCCAAAGTGGCCAAACAAAGCGCGGCATCGCCCGGGTGGAACCTGCCGTTTCGCGCTCAAAAGGCCACCACGCTGGCGCCTGGCGTAGATTTGTTTCAGTGGGCCTGGAACTCCACCATCGTGAAGCAGCCCGATGGTATTGTCATTCTGGAAGCTCCAATTTCCGCGCTTTATACCCAAGGAGTGATTGCGGAGGCGCGCAAGCGCTACCCTGGGACGCCCGTGAAGGCCGTCTTGTCGACCTCGGATTCGTGGCCGCATACCGGAGGTGTGCGGTCCGTTGTCGCCGAGGGAATTCCGGTCTACATTCTCGACCTGAACCGGCCTCTGCTCGACAAGATGATCGGCGCGCCGCATACGCTGGATCCCGATGCTCTCGAAAAAATGCAGCATGCGAAAAGTCCAAACTGGAAAATTGTTTCGGGCAGGGAAGAGATTGGCGCGGGAGAAAATCGAATGGAGCTTTATCCGCTGCGTGGCGCATCCACCGAGCGGCAATACATGGTCTACTTTCCGGAATTGCGCTTGCTGTATGCCAGCGACACTTTGGCGCTGGAAGGCGACAAGTTATATGATCCTGAATTGATGCATGAAGTGGTGCAAGCCGTGGAACGCGCGAAGATCAAGGTGGACACGGTCTTCGCCATGCATCAGGGGCCCATGCCCTGGAGCCAGGTGCTGGCCTTGATTGAGAAATCACAGCGTATTTGATCGCTTACGCTCGCGGCTCGGAAACAGTGCGTTACCGAACCGCGACCGTAAGGGAGTTTCCACAGGCCTGCGGCCCACCAACGGTCAGGAAGATGCTTGGTGGCAAATTCGGTTGGCAGGCGGAAGCGAAGCGCCTGCCCCACGTTGGCTTCCGCCTGCCAACCCGGCGTCTTCAACGGAGTTGGTGCCTTTTTGGTTCCCGCTTCGCCGGCTTCGGGAGCCGGTGTTTGAAAGTCAACGGTAGGGCGAGTACAATCTCTAGTTGGCATGAGGGGATTGAAAACTCCGGCATGAACGTCTCCGTGAAAGGCGATTACGCGCTGCACGCCATCTTTGACCTGTCCCTTCAGCAGCCCGGCGAACCCATCAAAATTGCTGAAATAGCCCAGCGTCAAAAAATCCCGCAGAAGTTTCTAGAACTTATCCTGGCGGGCTTGAAGCAGGGCGGCTTCGTAGAGTCGCGGCGAGGCGCTGAAGGCGGCTACCTGCTGTCGCGGACGCCGGACGCCATTACCGTGGGCGAAGTGCTCCGTTACGTGGAGGGCGCCAAGAGCAACAAGCCGGCTCGCAAGCAACCCTTGGGCGATCCGTTTACAGAGACCTGGCGCCGCGCCGAAGCGGCCATCTCGAATGTGCTGGACCGCACCACCTTCGCGGAACTGGTTCGTAACTGGCGCGAGCGGCAAACCAAGTACGTGCCGAACTGGGAGATTTGATGTTATTTCAAGACAATTCGTTGAGTATCGGACGGACCCCGCTGGTGAAGCTGAATCGGGTCACCGCCGGCGCGCGCGCCACCGTTTTGGCCAAAATTGAAGGGCGGAATCCCGCCTATTCGGTCAAGGACCGCATCGGCGCTTCCATGATCTGGGACGCCGAGAAACGCGGCGTTCTGGGACCCGGCAAAGAATTGATCGAACCCACCAGCGGTAACACCGGTATCGCGCTGGCCTTTGTGGCTGCCGCGCGCGGTTATCCCATCACGCTGATCATGCCGGAGACGTTTTCCGTGGAACGGCGCAGGATCCTGCGGGGGTTTGGCGCCAGCTTGATTCTTACCGACGGCGCGGCGGGCATGCAGGGTTCCATCTCGAAGGCCGAGGAAATGGTGGCTTCCGATCCCGGCCGATATGTTTTGCTGCAGCAATTCCAGAATCCCGCGAATCCGGAGATCCACGTTAAGACCACCGGACCTGAAATCTGGGAGGATACCGGTGGCGCCATCGATGTTTTCGTGGCCGGCGTCGGCACCGGCGGAACTATTACCGGTGTCTCGCGCTATATCAAAAACGTTCAGAAGAAGAAGATTCTATCGGTGGCGGTGGAACCGGTCGGGAGCCCGGTTATCTCGCAGTCCCTCCAGCACGTACCATTGAAACCGGGTCCGCACAAGATCCAGGGCATTGGGGCTGGCTTCATTCCCGGAACTTTGGACCTTTCCATGGTGGACCGCGTGGAGCTGGTAACCAACGAGGAATCCATTGAGATGGCGCGCCGTCTGGCGCGGGAGGAAGGCATTCTATCCGGGATCTCGTGCGGTGCGGCGGCCGCGGCGGCCGTTCGAATCGCTCAGCAGCCCGAGATGGCTGGAAAAACGATAGTTACGGTTCTTCCTGACTCCGGCGAACGCTATCTGAGCACGGCGCTCTTCGAAGGGATCTCCGCGGATTGAAACAGAAATGGCGGGCGCTCTTTGGGGTGATAGGGTGGAGCGCCCGCCGTCGTAACGGGGATTTGACTAAATAACGCTGGGAAGCCCTCGCGAGTTACGCCCGGTACGTAATCTTTGCGAAGCTTTACACAGCGCGCGCGTCGTGGGGCAGGATTCCATCCTGCGGCGGGTTTCGTACCCGCCTGTTCCAGCGCCGATTGCCAATCGGCGCGCAGGTTGGCAACCTGCCTCACAGGCCTAGAAATATCCCTGGATGGTCGAGAACTCTGCTTGGAATTCGCTCAAAACTACGGGCAAACGTTCACCGAGGCCCAGGGATTCCAGAGCCAGCTGCCCATCTTGGGGCGTGCCTTCGAAGAGGTTGATAGAGGTTCCGTTCCCTTTCACGTAGCGATCCGCGACGTTCAGGACGCGGCTCAGGGTGATTCGATCGGGCTCTACAACAGTAGGATCAAGATCGGGCGTTTCGCAAAATCGGACGGCGGTTTGAATCGGCTGGGGGAGGTTCCATACGGCTAGCGCCTCCGCCGACAGTTCCAGGTGCGTCATCCCCAGCACCTGGAGTTCATATTCGATGATCCATTTTGGCGACTGCTGATAGAGCAGCGAGATCTGCTTGTATTCTTCGGGCAATCCAAGAGCCACCAGCAACAGGCCCAGGTCATGGAACAAGCCGGCCGCGAATGCGCCCTCGGCGTATTCCACCTCACGCCCCTGCGTGAGCAGATCGGAGAGGATGGCCACACCAACAGAATGCAGATTGAAGCGAGCCATCGACCATCCCGGCGGGGTCTTTACCTGGCTCCACATCCGCGCCACGGACATACTCAGCGTGGCGTTGCGGAGCTTGGCGATGCCCAGCAGCGAAACCGCGTGCCGGATGGAGTTGACGGTTCCGCGCAATCCGTACAGGGCGGAGTTCACCAGCCGTAAGACATTGCCGGCCAGGGCGGTGTCTTTCTCAATCAAATCTGAGATTTTGGCGAAGGAGACGTCTTCCTGCGCCAGGCTGGCAATCAACCGGTTGAGGATCGGAGAAAACGGTGGAAGTTGGGCCAGGGCGCGGAGTGCCTGTTCCTTCGCATGGGATGGAGCCGCAGAGCCGGTCACAGTTTCTTATCGGCGGAATGGGGAAAAAGTATGAGGTGCCCCCATCCTGTACCATGGGACTGGCCCATGTTTCGAGCTATTTCGATCGGCAATCTCCGTAAGGTATATGGCACAAAAGCCGCCGTGGATGGGCTCGATCTGGAGGTCCCCCGAGGCAGTTTTTTCGGCTTTTTGGGCCCGAACGGGGCCGGCAAAACCACTACCATCCGCATGCTGATGGGCCTGGCGCCGCCCACCTCCGGCAGCATCGAGCTACTGGGCCTGTCCATGCCGGAGCACGCCCTGGAGGTGAAGGCTAAAATCGGCCTGGTCCCCGACGAATCGCTGCTGTTCGACCACTTGACCGGCTTCGAATTCACCGAATTCGTGGGCCGCATGTACGGCCTGGCGCGCTCTACGGCCGGCGAGCGGGCCCGCGAGCTGCTGACGCTGTTCGAATTGGATGGCGACGCTCGCAAGCTGATTGGGGATTATTCCAAAGGAATGCGCAAACGCGTGGCTATGGCCGCCGCGCTGATTCATCGGCCCGAGCTGTTTCTGCTGGATGAACCCTTCGAAGGCGTGGACGCGGTGGGCGCCAGATTGATGAAAGAGATTCTGCTGGAACAGGTGCGGCATGGCGCCACCGTATTTCTAACTTCGCATGTGCTCGAAGTGGTGGAGCGGCTGTGCGACCGCGTGGCCATCATTCACCAAGGCAAGCTGGTGCTGACCGGAACCATGGCCGAACTTCGAACCGGCTCGGAAACCTTGGAAGACGTCTTCGTGCGCGTGGTGGGAGCCGAGCGGCCGGCCGAAAGCCTGGATTGGTTATGAAGCTGTGGGGCAGGATGGCATCCTGCGCGCGGTTGCTAACCGCGCAGGCCGGTGCTCCAAAGATTTTTCCGAATCTGGTTATAACCTGATGTGGAACCAGGCGCGGGCCATCGTCGGAGCGCAGTGGCGGACCGCCCGGAATTATATTCCACGGTCCAACAAAACCGGTCTTATCTTCTCCGGCGTCCTGATGGCCGTCTGGTACGCCGGCTTCGGGTTCCTGGCCGTGCTGACGGCGATTTTTTTGGCGAATCCGGATGAGGTGAACTTCGTCCACCGTGTTTTTCCCACCATGCTGCTGCTTGGCCTTCTCTATTGGCAGATCATTCCCATCCTCATGGCGTCTACCGGGTCCGCACTCGACATCAGAAAGCTGCTGGTTTATCCCATTCCGCACCGGCAGTTATTCGCTTTGGAAGTTCTGTTGCGGATCTCCACCGGAATTGAAATGCTGCTGCTACTCGCGGGAGCGGGAACCGGACTGCTGTTGAATCCGAAGATACCTTTCTGGGCGCCCTGGACCCTGGCTTTTTTTGTCGCATTCAATTTGCTGTGTTCCGCCGGGATACGGGACCTGCTGGTTCGTATGCTGGCGCGCAAGCGAGTGCGGGAAATCGCCACGTTATTGTTCGTGCTGGCCGCGGCGCTGCCGCAATTGATGCTGCTGGGAGGCTTCCAGAAACAGCTCCGCCGCGCGTTTCGAACCGAGGCTTCTCCTTTCTGGCTCTGGACCGCGGCGGCGCGCCTGGCCCAGGGAGAATTCTCATGGTCTAACATCGCGGTGGTATTAAGTTGGACCGCCGCGGCTTATTTTTTCGGCCGGTGGCAGTTCGAGCGGGGGCTCAGCTTCGATTTTGGCGAGGCTGCCGCCAGCAGCGCGCCGCGCGGCCGCACGGCCAGCCGTCTGGACTGGTTCTACAGCCTGCCCAACGCCATCCTACCCGATCCATTGGCGGCCTTAATCGAGAAAGAGCTGCGATTTCTGAGCCGTACGCCCCGCTTCCGCCTGGTGTTTTTAATGGGATTCTCGTTCGGCATTCTCATCTGGTTTCCCATCGCGTTTGGAGACCGTGGAGCCAGGTCACACTCCCTGGTGGGCGAAAACTACCTGACGTTCGTCAGCGTATACGCGCTCTTGCTTTTGAGCGATACCTTGTTCTGGAATGTTTTCGGATTCGACCGTAGCGCGGCGCAAATCTACTTCCTGGGCCCCTTGAAAATTTCCACAGTCCTGATCGGGAAGAATCTGGCGGCGGCGTTCTTTGTGTTGCTCGAAATCAGCACCGTAGCGGTGGTGTGCGCCTTGCTGCGGCTGCCGGTTACAGGCCTGCGCATCATCGAAGCGGTTTCGGTGACGCTGGTGATCACGACATTCTTGGTGGCCATCGGAAACCTCAGCTCCCTGTACAATCCGCGCGGCGTGAATCCGGTGAAATCGTTTCGGACAGCGGCGGGAGCGCGCGTCCAAGCCATGCTGATGCTGCTGTTCCCGGTGACCCTGGCGCCGGTGGCGCTGGCCTATCTGGCGCGCTACGCCTTCGATTCGGAATGGGCATTTTTTGGCGTGCTGCTGTTTAGCGCCGTGCTGGGTGCGGTGGCGTATTATTTCTCCATGGAGTCCGCCGTAAAAATCGCGGCCCGGCGCACCGAGCAGATCATCGCCGCGCTCAGCCAGGGCGAGGGCCTGATCCAGAGCTGAGATGGACTCCTGCAAATTCTGCGAAATCGCAGCGCAAAGCGCCGTTGTGTTTGAAGACCCCATCTCTTTGGGTTTCTTGGATCACCGGCCTTTGTTTCCAGGCCATGTCCTGCTCATTCCTAAGGACCACTTTGAAACGCTGGCGGACCTGCCGCCCAATTTGATTGGCCCCTTCTTCGGCAATGTGCAGCGCCTGGCCGGCGCGGTGGAGCGCGGCATGCACGCGGAAGGGACGTTCGTGGCCGTCAACAACCGGGTAAGCCAAAGCGTCCCGCACCTGCATGTGCACATCGTGCCCAGAAAAAAGGGCGACGGCCTGCGCGGGTTTTTCTGGCCGCGCCAAAAATATCAGGATGAAGAACAGATGCGCGCCGTGCAGGCAGCAATCGTGGCCGCGCTGTAACACCAAAGTGGGGCAGGCGCTTCCGCCTGCCAACTGATGCATTACGCCGGCGGCCCTGGGAACGGACCGCGCGCCTCCTCCATCCGCATGGCCAGCTCCAGCAGCAGCTCTTCTTCATAAGGCCGGCCCACCAGTTGAATGCCCACTGGCAGGCCGCGCTCATCGATATCAAACGGGATCACCACCGCCGGCAGACCCAACAAATTGACAGGCGTGGCGGGCATCATGGCTTCGAATAATCCAATGGTCTTCACCGGCGTTTCAAAACGCCGCTGGCGATGGGTGAAAGCCGCGATCCCGCAGGGCGGCATCAGGATCACCGGAAATTGCTCCATCTCGCGCAACAATCGAGCGCGCATCTTGTCGCGCACCGCCAGATTCTGCAGGATCTCCTTGGCCGTGGGCTCCGGTTCTGCCAGCGCCTGCTGCATGAATTCCGTACCAGTCCAATGCGCGTTGTCCTCGCGTCCGGAAATGATCTCGGCGGTCATCCGCGCGGGCAGCTCGCCGAAGAAGAACCACCATAAGTTGGGCGCGCCTTCGAGGCCGGCGGGTTGGAACGGTTCCACGGGAAATCGAAGCTCCCCCAGGCAGCGCGCTGCTTTTTCAAGGGCGCGAGCCACGCCCGCTTCCACCGGCACGCGATAGAACTGCGGCATCAGGCCAATCCGCACGCGGGCGAGATCCGGATCGCGCAGCGGAACCGGCGCAGCGAACGGATCATCGGAATCGTAGCCGGCCAGAACCTGGAACAGCAGCCGGAGATCGCGGGCGGTGCGCGCCATGGGCCCAGCCACGCCGATCAATCCCGTGGGATGATTCATTTCCGGAACGTGGCCGGCCGCGGAAATCCTGCCGGGAGTGGGCTTGAGCCCGGCGATGCCGGTGAAATGGGCGGGAACGCGTATGGATCCTCCGCCATCGCTGCCGATCCCGCCGGCCGAAAAGAATGCGGCAATGGCCGCCGATTCGCCGCCGCTCGATCCACCTGAAGTGCGCTGCAGATCCCACGGATTGTTGGTGCGGCCGGCGATATGATTGTCGGATTCGTAATTAGAGAGGAACTCCGGACAGTTGGATTTGCCGATCGGAATGGCCCCGGCGTGCTTGAGCCGCGCCACCGCGGCGGCATCGTGCGCGGGACGGGAATCGGCGAAGAAGCGGCTGCCACAGGTAGTGGGCAATCCGGCTATGTTGAAGCTGTCTTTGATGCTGACCGGTATGCCGTGCAAAGGCGGCACCACAGGCCCATTCGCGGACAAGAACTGTTCAGCTTTCCTGGCCGCCTCGCGCGCCGGCTCGGCTAAGACCCGAACGAACGCGTTCACGGCGGGGTTGTGTTTCTCAATCTGTTTGAGATGGGCGTCCATAAGCTCGACGGGCGAAAGCTTACGGGCGCGGATCAGCTCCGTCATCTGGGTGAGCGTGAGGCGATGGGGCATTGATCTATTCTAGGTTGGTCCCCTTGCTTACGCGCGGGGCTGCATTTCACCCATGGTCGCGACGGCAATCGGAAATGTAGCCCCGCGCGTGAGCGAGGGGACAATCGTACAATGGCTGTCGTGGCCACTTTCACATTCGAGCAAGCGCGGCGGTGCGTGCTCGAACGCGTGAGCGAAGCTCGGCCATCGCCTGTCACCGAAGACGTCAGTCTGCTGGAAGCGGCCGGGCGAGTGCTGGCTGAGCCGGTGGCGGCGGATCGCGATTATCCCGCCGCGGCGCGATCGGTTCGCGACGGTTTTGCGATCCGCGCGGCTGACCTGCCGGGTGAGCTGCGGGTGCTGGCTGAGGTCCGCGCGGGCCAGGTTTTTAGCGGGGAAGTGCGGGCGGGCGAAGCCGTCGAAATTATGACTGGCGCTCCGCTGCCGCGCGGAGCCGACGCGGTGATCATGGTGGAACACGTCACCGTCTCAGAAGGCCGCGTGAACGCGCCGCGTGTACTTCGGCCCGGCGAGAATGTCAGCCCGCAAGGATGCGAAGCTCGGCGAGGAGAGTTACTGCTGCAGCCGGGGCGCCGGCTGGGATTCGCGGACATCGCGCTGCTGGCCACGGCGGGCCGTCCGCGAGTGACGGTTTTCCGCAAGCCACAAGTCGCGATACTCGCTACTGGCGACGAAATCGTGGATGTGAATGAGACGCCGCTGGATCACCAGGTCCGCAATTCGAATGCGCCGTCGCTCGCGGTGCAGGTGTCCAGGGCCGGCGGATGCCCGCGCATCTTGCCGGTGGCGCGCGATCTCTACGAGGCCACGCGGGAGCTGGTGGAACAAGGCCTGGATTTCGATCTGTTGCTGCTCTCCGGCGGCGTATCGGCTGGAAAATACGATATTGTCGAGCACGTTTTGGCCGATCTTGGCGCGGAGTTTTTCTTCGATCGCGTGTTGATCCAGCCCGGGCAACCGCTGGTATTCGGGAAAGCTCGATGCAAGTTTTTCTTCGGACTGCCGGGAAATCCCGCATCTACCATGGTGACGTTTGAGATCTTCGCTCGCGCGGCCGTGGAAATGTTAGGCGGCGAAAAGGAGCCGGTCTTACCGCTGCTCTGGAGCAAGCTCAGTCAGGAACTCCAGCAAAAAAAGGGCCTGATGCGGTTTCTACCCGCGAGAATTAGCGCTGACGGCTCAGAAGTGACTCCCGTTCGGTGGCAGGGATCGGGAGATGTCGCCGCGCAGGCGCGGGCGAATGCGTTCCTGGTGACGGACGCCGAACGGGAGAATTGGGCCGCGGGGGAAATGATTCGGGTGTTGATGAAGTAGGCCGCAAATGAACGCGAATGAACGCAAATGAAAACCAAGAAGCTCAGTCACTACGATCAATCCGGCGCGGCGCGCATGGTGGATGTCTCGGAAAAGGCGCCTAGCAAGCGGACCGCGCGCGCGCACGCATTCGTGAGTATACGTCCCGAAGTTCTGGCCAAACTGCCGGAAAATCCCAAGGGGAATCCGCTCGAGATCGCACGCGTCGCCGGAATTTCGGCCGCTAAGAAAACGGCCGAGTTGATTCCGCTGTGCCATCCGCTGATGCTTTCGCATGTGGATGTGGAAGTGCACATCGAGAGCGCGGGTGTCCGGATTGTTTCGAGCGTATCCACTACCGCGCCCACCGGTGTCGAAATGGAAGCTCTCACCGCGGCTTCCGTAGCCGCTCTGACTGTTTACGACATGACCAAGGCTCTCGATAAAGCGATCGAGATTCAAAACCTGTATCTGCTCGAAAAGACGGGCGGGAAGAGCGGAGATTTTAAGCGGGCGGATTTTAAGTGAGCGGATTTTAAGTGAACATGATCCGAGTGGCCATCGTCACGGTGAGCGATTCGGCGGCGGCTGGCACTCGCCAGGATCGCTCCGGCGCCGTGCTGCGGGAGCGCGTGGAGGCGCTGGGCTGGCAGGTGACCGCTCAGGAAACTGTGCCGGATGAAACAGGGCCGATCGCGGAGGCTCTTAAGCGCCTGGCGGATTCGGGGCAAGTTTCGCTGATCCTTACCACCGGCGGCACCGGCGTGGCGCCGCGCGACGTTACCCCTGAGGCCGCCCGCACCGTGATCCAGCGTGAGATCCCTGGATTGGGTGAAATGATGCGCGCGGAAGGCCGCAAGCTGACGCCTTTCGCCGCACTATCCAGAAGCATGGCCGGGGTGCGCGGCAGTACATTGATCGTAAACTTGCCCGGATCGCCGAAAGGCGCCGTGGAATCGCTGGACGCAATTGTGCAACTTATTCCTCACATCATCGATCTAATCGAAGGGAGGACCGGGCACGGCGATGTGCCAAACTAGAGCTATGCGCAACACATTGACGATGCTGCTGCTGTGCACCGCCGGTTTCGCCCAACAACAACCGGGAACGCTTGATCCCGCCAAAGATCCCGCGAAGATTGCGGAGAAGGAAAAAGAGGAGAAGGCGGAAAAATCGACTTTCGGCGTTGAGACCAACATCGTCATCGCACCCACCACTGTTCTCGACAAGCACGGCGACTACGTCAACGGGCTGGTACCTCAGGACTTCCAGTTGTATGACAACAACAAGCTCCAACACATCGTGGCGGATGTGCACGACGAGCCGCTCTCTCTGGTGGTGGCGGTGCAGAAAAGCTCAAACCTGAACGAAATACTCCCGAAGATCCAAAGAATCGGGATCATGCTGAAAGACATCATCGCGGGCGAAGACGGGGAGACAGCCGTTATAGCTTTTGATCATAACGTTGTGCACGTGCAGGAGTTCACCAACGACACCGGGCAGATCACCGAGACGATGAAGAAGCTGAAGCCCGGCAGTTCGAACCACGCCGTGGACGACGCGACCATGGAAGGGATCAACATGCTAAAGCACCGGGATCCGCAGCGCCGGCGCATTCTGCTGTTGATTGCCGAAAAACGGGACAAAGGCAGCCAACTTCACGTGCGCGACGTTTTGGAGGCGGCCGAGTTCGCCAACGTGGCCATCTATTCACTGGATATTTCGAGCATCGTAGCGGGGCTCACTTCCACCGGCATGCCCCCGCGTCCTCCGGCCATTCCGGCTGCTGCGGAGCATATGCCCGCCGGCGGCGATGCCACTCCCACCAGCATCGACCAGAATTACTACATGGGCAATTATATTCCGGCCTTTGTCGATATTTTCAAAGGCGTCAAGAGCATGTTTGTGGAAGACCCGGTAATTGTATTCACCCGCTTCACCGGCGGCAAGGAGTATCCCTTCATCACCGAAAGGAGCCTGGAAAGGGCCATCGAGGGAATTAGCCAGGAACTTCACAGCCAATACCTGCTCAGCTACACGCCCAACAATCGTACGGAGGGCGGCTTCCACGAAATCAAGGTGACCGTGAATCGGCCCCAGTTGGAAATCAGAACGCGGCCGGGATATTGGGTAGCGGCCAGGCCGGAACAATAAAAACCCGTTTCTGGTTTCTCGTTTCTGGTTGGGTGTGTTAAACGAGAAACGATGAACGAGAAACGGCGTCAGCGAAAACTAATCGCGGCGAAACTTACCACGCTCTGCTCGTCGATGTTCCATTGCTGATAGCGCCGCAGCGTTCCGCGCGCTTGCGGGACCGTTTTCAGAAAAGTGTAGATCGGCGCTGAGCCGCACCATTTCAGGTCATCATGATTTTCCTGCACCAGGCTCCAGAATCCTGGTGCGTCGGCCTCATTCATGCGTTCTATCCGGACGCGATCGCGCTCCGCCACGGCTTGCATTTCTCCGGTATCGGCGCGGGCGGTCAATTGATCGCCATAGCGGCGTCCCATATGGGCCATATCAATTCCCAGCACCCAAAATAAGCGATTCCCTTCGCGCGCCGCGATGTTGCCCAACGCCCCGAAGAATCGTTGAACATCGTCGTTGTCTTCGGGCATCCCGCCCTTGTAAATGCTGCGCGCGAACGAGCCGCACAGGATGGGCAGCACCCGAATATTCGGGCCATAAAGATATTTGAGAAACAGCGCCTGAAATTCAATGGAGTGCTCCACGGCGTGGCAATAATCTTCCATGCGCACGGCGCCAGGAGCGGCGGCGGCCAGCTCATCCACTAGCGCGGTATCTGTCACGGCATCGCCGAACGGCGTCACGTACGGTTTACGGGTGAGGCCGAATTTATCAGGCTCGCCATAGTGCGACGTGCCGAGAATCACAAAAGTGCGGTCCTGGTATGCCGGCACGAGCGTCGCATAAGCGTCGCGATAGGATTCCCATCCGCCGAAAGGGCTCACATGCGGCGCGGCGATGCCGATCTCGGAATCCACGGCGGGCGGCGGCGCGGCGCCTTGCATGAACTCCGAAATTGTCTTGCGCGCTTCCTCCGGATTTTCGGGATAAGCCGATCCGGCGTGCGAAGCCTCCCGTTTGGGCGCGGCCGCGAACTCGGCGATCCGTGCCGCGCGGAGTTCTTCGAACTTCGCGTCTTCGAGAAACCCTGCCGCGCTCAGCGCATCGAAAAGATTCTTCTCGATCTGGCCCACCTGGATCTCCCCCGTGATGCGCACCAGCGCCGCGCGCAGATCGAGCGCGGTCTGCTGCCCGTCAAAACAGGCCAGGCACGGCACCAGCTGCGGCGGGATCAACAGCATGGAATCCGAGAATTGGTATGGATCGCGCACCAGCAGCCCCGGATGCTCGGGATCGGAGGAGGGGACAAAATCGAGGCTTAATCGTAGGCGCGGGAGCGGCTGAGACACTACAATCAATATCGCAAAAAACCGGTGACAGGATACCCATTCCCCGATTTCGCTGTCTCACTCATACCTCAGCAGCGCCAACGGATCCACTCGCGCCGCGCGCCTGGCCGGGATCCAGCACGCCGCCAGCGCCACCACGCCCAGCAGCAATCCCGCCAGAACCAGCGTCAGCGGATCGTCCGCTCGAACTCCGTACAGCATTCCGGATAGCAACCGGCCCAGCGCCAGCGATCCCGCAATTCCGGCGAGAAGCCCAGCCGCGATCATGCCCAGCCCTTGCGCCATTACGTGCCGGATCAAATCTCCGGGTTGCGCGCCCAGCGCCAGCCGAACAGCTAACTCGCGCATCTGCCAGCGCACCCGGCACGATACCACGCCATAGACTCCGATGATCCCGAGAATCGCGGCCAGCGCGGCGAACGCGCACAGTAAAGCGGCGGTAAAGCGAGGCTTCGAGACGGATTCGGTCAAGCGCGCGTCCAGCGGCTCAACCTTCGCGATGGGCTGGCCGGGATTGATGCTGGCGACAGCTTTTCGCAACTCTCCGGCTATGATTCCGGCCCCCAGCGGCGACCGCAATAGCAACCCCACATCGCTCATTCCATCGGACAAGCGATAGGGATAATAGACAGCTGGTTCAGGCGCGGCCGCGAGGCCGGAAGTCTTGACATTGGCCACTATGCCGACGATCTGGCACCACGGATTGGTATCCGAACTAAAACGAATTCGCTGTCCAACGGCACTTTCACCAGGAAAGTATTTCTCCGCCAGCACGCGATTCACAACCACCACGTTCGTGTCCGAAGCCTGGAACAACCGGCCCTGCCACAGTGGAATTTGCATCACGCTGAAAATTTCCGGACTGGCCGGTTGGAAGCGCGCGATAGGCCGGTGCCCAGCCACCGGTTGAGCGCGGCCCTGAACGTAAAAATTATTGGTGGCATGCCAAGTTCCCGGCGGGATTTCGCCGGAACTGGTGATCGCCGCAGCTTCCGCACCGGGCAGATTCCGCGCTCGCTCCAGAAGTTGGTCCAGAAACGCCACCTGCTTCGCGCCGGGCTGGCCAGGCAGCGTCATCGTGGCCGCAAGCAGATGATCCGGCGTGAAACCGAGATTCTGATACCGCATTTTCCAAAAACTCTTCAGCATCACGCCCGCCCCGGTGGAAAGCACCAGCAGTGTGGCGATCTCGAGCGCCGCGATGGTAGACAGAATCCTGAGCGACCCTCGCCCGCCGATCACCGCGGCTTCACCCGCCTTCACCGATTCCGCCAGCCGGACTTCCGTGGCCCGAAATGCCGGAAGCAATCCAAATAAAATGACTGTCGCGATGCCACACGCCGCAGCGAATGCAACAACTCTTCCGTCAAACGGCAGATCTTCGAGTCCCACCAGCCGGTACGGACTCAACCGCAGAATCGGGCCGCGCAGCAGCCAGGCCATGCCCACGCCCGCTCCGCACGCGACGAAGCTCAGCATCGTGCTTTCAGTCATCAACTGGGCGATCAGCCGCGCGCGAGAGCCGCCCAGCACCGTTCGGATCGGCAAATTCGCGATCGCGCTCCGTCAATCTCGAAAGCAAAAGGTTGCTGACATTGGCGCAGGCGATCCACAGCAGGAATCCGGCGGCGGCCAGCAGCACCAGGCTGGCGGTCTTCGCGTTTCCGTATAGATAATCCCGCATCGCCAGCATTTGAATGGTGATGGAAGTGGTCCAGGGCGGATGCGGTAAACGCGACAGGATTACCAGCAAATCGCTATTGGCCAACTCGCGCGTAGCGCCGGGTTTCAGCCGCCCCACCACGTTGCGTATGACGGTTAGATTGCGAAGCGCCAGCTCGGCTGCTTCATCTTTGGCCAGCGGCGTGAGCAGATCCACCGCATCAGCGCCGGGAAACAAAAATGCGCGCGGCAACACGCCGATAATTCGGAACGGCAGGCCGTCCAGCACCATTGGCCGTCCCACGATTTTCGGATTCGCTGAAAATTGGTTTCGCCACAACGCGTCGCTCAAGATCGCCACCGGCTCGGCGCCCTTGGAATCTTCCTGCTGCGTGAAATTGCGCCCAATCGCCGGCTGGATTCCGAGCACGGCAGCAATGCAGCCGACACGCGGGCGGTATGCACCTCCACCGGCTGATCGAGCCCGGTCAGATTTCGAGTCTGATAATTGTACGCAGCCAGGCCTTCGAAGGTATGATTCTGCCTTCTCCACTCGATGAAGTGCGGCGTGAGCGTCAAATCATCGGTGCTCGTGCCGTGCAGCAGCTCGGTCATCCACACCAGCCGGTCCGGATCGGAATAGGGCAGCGGCCGCAGCGCCACGGCGTTCAGCACGGAAAATATGGATGTTGTGACGCCGATGCCTAGCGCCAGCGATAAAATAGCGGCAGTCGTAAATCCGGGGCGCCGAAGCAGAACGCGGGCTGCGTAGCGAAGATCAGCCATGAGATCGGATATGATCATTCATACCTCAACGCCACCATCGGATCCACTCGAGTGGCCCGGCGAGCGGGAATGTAGCTGGCCAAAACAGCAGCGCCAAGCAACACCAGCGCGACACCCAGAAACGTCAACGGATCTTCCGCTCGGACGCCGTACAGCAGATGCGAGAAGCTGGACAGGATTCGAGTTAGAATCAGAGCCGCCACAGCGCCGGCCGCAACGCCCGTCACCGCCAGCCGAAGACCCTGTTGAATCACTGCCCGCAGAACATCCTTCTTCTCCGCGCCCAGCGCCATGCGAATGCCGATCTCACGCACCCGCCGGCTCATCGAATAGGAAATCACGCCGTAGATTCCGATGGTCGCCAGCAGCAGCGCCAGCACCGCAAACGCACCCAGCAGGATCATCGGAAAGCGCTGCGGCGCCATCGATTCCGACACAATCTGCCGCATGCTCCGCACTTCGTAAACGGGCTGTCCGTTACCGGCCCCGTAGACCGCTGCCTTGATTGCCGGCAGCAGCGCCGGGACACCGAGCGGCGTTCGAATCACCACCGAGATGTCGCCAAGGAACGCCGGCACAAATGCATCCTTGAGCTGATAAAAAGAAGCGTAGATCTGATTTTGGGTGTAGAGATTGGCGTCGTCCATCCCCCAGTGCCGGACGTGCTGGATCACGCCAACAATTTTTGCCACAGTCCAATGTGGAATGGCGATGGTCTGTCCCACTGCGTCGCGGCCGGGATAATAGTCGCGCGCCAGGTCACTGTCGATCACTACCACCGGCTGAGATTTGATATTGTCCTCCGCTGTCAGATAGCGTCCTCTGAGCAGCGGAATTTCCATGGCGCGCGCGTAATCGGGGCCAGTCCAAAAGAACTCCGCCCGCGGCGCCTCCGAGAGGGACTGCGGCATTTCTGAGCCTGCCAGAAACGGCCCGCCGTTACCCTGTCCGGTCAGTGGAACCAGCACCGTGATATCGGCCGCCTGTACGCCGGAAATGCGGCGAATGCGCTCCACTAACTGCTGATAGGCGAATCGCGTGGCCGATGCCGTGGTGGTCACAGACGGCGAAAGCCCCACCTTGAAAGTAATAATCTGCCGCGTATTAAAGCCGGGATTCACCTGACCCAAATTATGGATGGTGCGCAGCAGCAGACTCGCACCGGTAAGTAAAACCAGCGTGAGCGCCATTTGGACAACCACCAAGACATTCTGGGTGCGATGATGGCCGCCTGAAGACCCGCGGCTTCCTTCCTTCAGCGCCGCCTGCAGGTCCGCGCTCCCGCTCTTCAGCACCGGCGCCAGACCAAACACAACTCCAACTACGATGGATACTCCGAAAGCAAATGCCAGGACGGTCAGGCTTATGCCGGCGTTCTCGCTGCGTGGCAGGTTCCGCGCCAGCGTGGCCAGCGCGGGGCCAACAGCCCATTTTGCGATCAGCAATCCTATCACTCCGCCCGCCAGCGAGAGCAGTACGCTTTCCGTTATCAACTGGCCGGCGATTCTCCGGCGGCCGGCTCCCAAAGCCAGACGAATGGCGAACTCACGCGTGCGCCCCACCGCGCGCGCCAGCACCAGATTGGCGACGTTGGCGCAGGCGATCAGCAACACCAGCCCCACCGCTCCCAGCAGCATCAGCAGCATGCGAGGCGAATCGCCCAGCACTTCCTGCTTGAACGGCTTGACCAAAACTCCCAAACCTCGATTCGCCAGAGGATAGTTCTTGTCCAGCAGATCCTGCACCGCGTCCATCTCGGCCGCCGCCTGCCTGATGCTGACGCCGGGCTTTAGCCGCGCGAGGCAGAGAATCCCCGCATGGATGGTCCGATCGTTGTTGGTCAGTGGAGCAACCTGGCCGAGCGGAGTATAAACATCGGCATTGTTTCGATCGATCCACAAACTGAATTCCGCCGGTAGAACTCCTCGAATGGTGTAATCAACCCCATTCAGCGTGATCGATTTACCGAGAGTTTCCGCGTTTGCTCCGAATCGATTTCTCCACAAACGATTGCTCAGGATAGCCACGGGCGCGCCGTTCGGGGCGTCTTCTTCCGGCGAGAACTCGCGGCCCAGCGCCAGCCTCACACCCAGCATGTTGAAGAACCCCGCGGAAATCTGCTTTCCGTTCAAGTGTTCCGCCGTTCCGGGATTGGTCAAATCAAAACCCTGAAACCTGACGCCCGCCATTTGCTGGAAGGAGCGGGCACTGCGCTGCCAATCGAGAAAATCGGGATGGGATACATATAACTCGCGTTTCAGCGCCTGAAAATACTCCGGCACCACCACCAGCCGATCCGGCTGGTTAAAAGGGAGCGGCGCAAGCACCACGGCTTCCACCACGCTGAAGATTGCAGTATTCACACCGATTCCAAGCGCGAGCGTCAGAATCACGACGGCCACAAAGCCCGGCGACCGGGCCAGCGTGCGGATGGCAAGGCCAATCTTCATGTGCGACCATCATTGTATCGGTTAGCAGGCGAGGTGGGGCAGGCGCTTTCGCCTGCCAACACAGATAATAATCACATGAGGAAATTTTCTGGCTCCGAACTCAAGGACGCCCTCCAAAACCTGCCTGGCTGGAGCGTGGCCAACGGAAAGCTGCACAAGGAATATAAGTTCCCCGATTTCATCCACGCCTTCGGCTTCATGACCACCGCCGCGCTCGGAATCGAAAAGATGAATCATCATCCGGAGTGGTTCAACGTCTACAACCGCGTCACCGTAGACCTCACCACGCACGATGCTGACGGCATCACCTTTAAAGACGTCGACTTGGCCAAACTTCTGGACTCCACCGCGGCCAAGCTACAATGAAATTCCTTCTTTTGCTAAGCTGCGCGGCCAGCCTATGCGCCCAGCCGTCGAATTTCGACCAGCCCATCGAGAAGGCTATTAAGGACGGGCTCATCCCCGGCGCCGTTCTTCTGGTCGGGCACGACGGGAAAGTAGTCTACCGGAAAGCGTACGGCGAGCGCGCTCTGCTGCCGAAACGCGAGCCCATGACCGTGGATACCATTTTCGACGCGGCGTCCTTGACCAAGGTCATCGCCACTACATCGTGCGTCATGAAGCTTTTCGAACAGGGCAAGATCAGGCTCAACGACCCGGTCACGAAATACCTGCCCGAGTTCCAGGGCGGCTCGAGCGACATCACCATTCGCAATCTGATGACGCACTTTTCCGGGCTTCGGCCGGATCTCGATCTGGAACCTCCCTGGAGCGGTTATGAGACCGGCATCGAGCGCGCCTTAACCGATAAGCCGGCCGGACCGCCGGGCGTCCGCTTCGTTTATAGCGATATCAATTTCATTCTGATGGGTGAAATTGTGCGCCGGCTAAGCGGTGAGACACTCCCCGAATTCGCTCGCGAGACGGTGTTTGAGGCGCTCGGAATGCATGAAACCATGTTCCTGCCTCCCGCGGCGTTGCGCCCGCGCATTGCGCCCACGGAGCTGGATAAAGCCACCGGACAGCCGCTGCGGGGCGTGGTTCACGACGACACTACGCGATACATGGGCGGCGTAGCCGGCCACGCGGGATTGTTCATCACTGCCGACGATCTGGCGAAGTTCGCTCAGATGATGCTGGATTTAGGCGAAGGAAATGGAACGCGGCTTTTTGCCGCCGCCACCATTCAGAAATTCACTACGCCGCAATCCCCGGCCGATCAGCCCATTTTGCGCGGCCTGGGATGGGATATTGACTCCCCGTATTCCAGCAATCGCGGCGATTTGTTTCCCATCGGTTCTTATGGACACACCGGCTTCACCGGCACCTCCATCTGGATCGATCCCACCAGCCGCACCTACGTGATTTTGCTCGCCAACTCCGTGCATCCGCATCGCGGAAAATCGCTGGTGTCGCTGCGCAACAGGATTGCCACTATCGCCGCCGCCAACTTTGGAATCACCTCGCCGGGTGTTGTACTCACCGGATACAACGAGACCATTGTTGGCCCTGGATTGCATCGAGTGGTGCAGCCGAAAGGCGACGTCCTGACCGGTTTGGATGTCCTGGCCCAGGAAAATTTCGCTACGCTGGCGGGCAAACGCATCGGGCTTATCACCAATCACACCGGCTTGAGCCGCGATGGAAAGCGCAATATCGACCTGATGCTGGCGGCCGGCATCAAAGTGGTGGCCATATTTTCGCCGGAACATGGCCTGACTGGCGCCGAAGACCGGGAGAATGTCGACGATACCAAAGATTCAGCCACCGGTCTTCCGGTCATTAGTCTCTATGCCGGACCCACTCGCCGCCTCACTCCGCAAATGCTCGAAGGAATCGACGCCCTGGTTTACGATATCCAGGACGTCGGCGCGCGCTTTTATACCTATTCCTGCACCATGCTTTCCAGCATGGAGGAAGCCGCGAAAAAGCATTTACCGTTTTACCTGCTGGACCGTCCCAATCCCATCACCGGCGTCCATGTGGAGGGGCCGGTTCTGGATCACGATCTCGAATCGTTCGTCGGGTGCCTTGAAATTCCCCTGCGCCACGGCATGACCTTCGGCGAACTGGCGAATATGGCCAACGGCGAGCGGAAATTGGGGCTGGATTTGCATATCGTTGCCATGCGCGGCTGGGATCGCGGCGACTGGTTCGATTCCACCGGTTTGCCCTGGGTCAATCCTTCGCCCAATATGCGAAGTTTGAATGCAGCCACTCTTTATCCCGGCGTTGCCATGCTGGAATATTCCAAAAATTATTCCGTTGGGCGCGGCACCGATAGCCCTTTTGAGCAGGTTGGCGCGGATTGGATCAACGGGCGCGACCTGGCGGCGTTTCTCAATGGCCGATATATTCCGGGAGTGCGGGTTTATCCCACCAGCTTTCGGCCTACCAGTTCCAATTTTGCAGGTAAGATAATCCAGGGCGTGCGCTTCGTGGTGACGGACCGCAATTCGTTCGACAGCACCCGGCTGGGCCTCGAACTGGGATATGCCCTTGAGAAGTTGTATCCCGGGAAGATTCCTTGGGACTCAAACCGGGTCCTGATCGGAGATCATGAAGTGATCGCAGCCGGTAAGGGCGCCATCGATCCCAGAACGACGGTCCAGAAAATGCAAGACGCTCTGGCCGCTTTCGTCAAGCTGCGAGAGAAATACCTGCTTTATAAATAGGTTGGTGGCAGCCCGAGCCCGTACCCCAGGTTCGATGCTCCAACGGGCATGAGTGCCCGCCTCCCGAGCCGATAAGAGTATCGGCCCGCGGTTAGACTGCCGCCAACCCAGCAATTTGGGATCTTGCTCTTACGCGACAGCCGATTTGGCTGAAGAACTTTTGGTCTCGCTCTTCGGGCGGTTCTTGCTGCCCGGCGGGCGGCCGCGTCTCTTGATATTGGACATCCAGGCGGGCGGCCGACCACGGCGCCTGCCGCGTCCCCGGGCCAGGCGCTCCAAGGTCATGATCGCCTCTTCAATCTGCTCACGCTCGGCCCTTAAATCGGCCAACATCTTGTTAATGTCCATTCCTCGGGTTTCTCCTAAAATTTGATTCTGAAAAGTGCCTTCTGTTCTGAAAGGCGAACAAGACGTCTGTAAGTTACTAATCTTGTAATAGAAGTTGTACCTTATTTTTGATCGCTGTTCAAGTGTTTTGTTCGGGAAACCGAACAGAAAGTTTATGGTACCTGACAGTTGTGGTAATCCGCAACTGCTGGAATCACGCGCGGCGCCGGCGCTTCCAGAAGAAATAGAACGGTAACCCCAGCGCTACCAAGCCCACTCCCATAAGCGACTCTCGAGGCGACTTCAGCAGCGTTGATACCACCAGACAGCTAATGGCTAGTACGAAAACCACCGGAACAAAAGGATATCCCAGTGTTCGATAGGGCCGCGGCATGTCCGGACGTTTGATTCGCAGGACAATGACCGCGGCGGTGGCCATCCCATAAAGGATAACGCTGGCGAATATAACATACGTATATAGCTGACTATACCGTCCGCTCAGCACCAGCAGCGCGCCCCAGGCGCTCAGCGCCAGAATGGAAACGCTGGGCGTTCGATGCTGCGGATGCACGAACGCAACACGCCGGAAGAATAGCCCGTCCCGCGCCATGGCATACGGAACGCGTGAGCCGGACAGGATGGACCCATTTAGCGCGGCGAATATCGAGATCATGGCCACAATGCTGACGGCATTCGCCCCGAAACTGCCCATCCCGTAGCTGTCCATCACGCGGCGCATCGTCTCGGCAGCCACCCGCGCGCTAGATGCGACGTCGATCGCAGGAAGCACGTAGAAATATGCCAGATTCGCAAAGAGATAGATGGCGATCACAACCAGCGTTCCCACAATCAAGGCGCGCGGCAGGTTCCGCTGTGGGTTCTTTATTTCGGAGGCGACCAAACTCACGTTATTCCAGCCGTCATAAGCCCAAAGCGCCGCTACTAGTGCTGCGAAAAACCCGGTAATACCCCCAGGAGCAGGGATGGAGGTATGGTAATTGGCCACGCTTCCGTGACCCGTTCCAAGTCCGATCACGATAATTGCCGCAATAAGACCCACCTTCAAGAGGGTTACTACCACCTGCAGGTCGCCTCCCACCTTGACTCCAAAATAATTGATAAAAGCGAGTACCACGATCACCGCCATGGCCAGCAATTGGCCGTAGCGAATATCGAGCGGCTGTCCTCCTTCACCAAGTGGCAGTGGGACTACCACCCATACGCCGTTCAGCTCAGGCCGAAAATTGGCCAGGTAGATAAAAAAACCGGTGGCAAGGGTCGCAATGGAACCGCTCTTGGCCACCCACATCTGGGTCCATCCGTAAATAAACGCCCATATCGGCCCATAAGCTTCTCGAAGATAAACGTATTCTCCGCCGGCTTGAGGCAGGGCCGCGGCCAGCTCGGCATAGCTCAAAGCGCCGAACAGCGACAGCATTCCGCCGAAAATCCACACGGCGAAGACCATCGCGGGCGACCCCACGTTCTTCACCATGTCGTTCGGCACCAAAAAAATGGCGCTTCCGATTACCGTACCCACCACCAGCGCCGCGGCGGTCCAGATGCCCAGGTCGCGCTTGAGTTCAACCTGGCCGGCTTCGGCTTCAGGCAGTTTTTCGAGCATTCGAGGATTCTCCTAATACCAGCGAAACAACGCAGCCGGTCAAAAATGTCCCGGCCGTTCCTATCAGGACATACCAGGTGAAGGCAATGTCCGTCCAGCGCTTGATGGCGATCATCAGCAGTAAACCCGCCACCATGGCCACAATAGCCGAGTTCTCCTGCACCCTTCGCGTCAGCAAGCCAAGCAGAAACACACCTAATAGTGAACCGTACAAGATGGAGGCAATGGTGAGGCCGGCTTCCAGCACCGATCCCCAATGGCGCGCCACCAAGCCCACCAGGAATAAGATCGCCGCCCAGACGATAGTAGCTCGCCGCGCCGTTTTCAGATAATGTGCTTCCGGCAAATCCGGATTGCGCGGCGCTGCGAACGGTTTGTAGAAATCCATCACGGTTGTGGACGCCAGCGCATTCAGCGCCGCGCTCAGATTCGACATTCCTGCTGCTAGAATAGCCGCGATCACCAGTCCAGCCAATCCGGCGGGCAGATTGTTCCAGACAAAGCTCGGATATAACGCATCAGCCGGCTTGGGCGCAGCCTGATGCTGATCCGAATAATGGACGAACAGCAGCAGCCCGATGAACAGGAACAGAGCGAACTGGAAGAAGATCACTACCCAGCTGGAAAATAGCGCCGCGCGGCTTTGGCTTTCGTTCTTTGCGGCCAGCAGCCGCTGCACCAGCAACTGTTCCGTCCCGTGGCTGGCTGTGGTGAGAAAGCACCCGCCGATGAGTCCCGCCCAGAAGCTGTAGTTCCGCGAAAAGAACGCCGCGGTCCAGGAAAAACGAAAATCGAACATCTGGAATTTGTGGGCCGCGTCGCCCATCTGCTGCACATGCGCCCAGCCGCCGGGAATCTGGTGCAGGATGACAAAAAAGCTCAGGATCGCTCCGGCCACGTAAAGGAACATCTGGACCACATCAGTCCAGATTACGGCCGTCATACCTCCCTCGAAAGTGTAAAAAAGTGTTAGACAAACAATCGCCAGGATCGATACCACTTCGCCGGTTCCAAGAATGGTGGAAATCACAATGGACACGGCGAATACGCGGACCCCCTCCGCCAGCGCCCGCAGCAGCAGGAATGTTCCGGCCGTGAGTCTTCGAATGCGCTCTCCAAAACGGCGCCGCATCAGCTCATAAGCGGTAAACATCTCGCCTCGGAAATACTGCGGAAGGAACAGGGACGAGATCACGATCCGCGCGACCAGGTATCCGAGGATGAGCTGCAGAAATTGGAAATTCCCATTGAAAGCCAGCACCGGCGTCCCAATCACGGTGAGCGTACTTGTTTCCGCCGAGACAATGGAAAGCGCAATGGCCCACCACGGCGCGGCATGTCCGCCCAGGAAATAATCCTTCAGGCTGTGCTGGGTCTTGCGAAACCGCGCCCCGAACCAGGTAATCGCAAGCAGGTAAATCGCGATGGTGCCCCAGTCGAAAAAACGCATGAGAAAGCGGATGATAGCATGGTCACCGCTACCCGCAACCGAAACAACGGATCGCAGAATCGAGGCTGCTTCCAAGCCGGTCCCAATCATGGTCCTCAACCACTCGCTGCCGCGCCAGCTTGGACATAGCGTCGCATCGAGCCACATCTCCACTCAAGTGCCGCAAGGCCGCGGCCATCTCAGTGGCGGACTTTGGCACCACTAACACTTCCTCATTGGCTTTGATTCGAGTTCCAGAAAGAGCTTCTTCAAACACCAGGGTTGGCAGCCCAAAGGCCATATATTCGAAGAGCTTCATTTTAGTTCCCCCGCCAAACTGAATCGGGCACAGGGCATAGTCGGCGGCTCTTAAAAATGGCGCGTGGTCCGCAATGTAACCGGTGCACATCAAGTTAGGCTCGCCATGAGACTTGACCGAGACGGCGCCCACAACGACAAACATGAAATCCGGCATCGTGGCGGCCAGCTCTTTCACCCATCGAAGCCCGGCGACTTGGGGCGGCGCAGCGGACCCGGCGACATAGATTACCAGCGGCTGATCCGGTAGACCAAGCGCCTTCCTGTGAATTGACCGATCCCCGACGTTGACCGGAACGAACCGCTCTGTGTCGCTACCGTTTTCAACTACGGCTATCTTGGTTCTTGGAATTCCATAGGTGCTGACAAAGGCATATTGATCGGCATCGGAGACCGCTACGATCAGGTCCGCGTCCAGCACAGCCTGCCTCTCAAGCCGCTCGACATACCGTAGCCATCGGCTCGGCCCCGTTATTCCCAGTGCCGCCCCATACGACTGGAACTTGTGCTTCTCCACGTTATGCGAGCAGTACACCATCGGTTTTCCGGCTGCACGTTTATAAACGTAGGAGAACTGCCAAGGGAATTCGACAAGAATCAAGTCCGCCCAATCCACGAGTTCATCCATAAGTCGAGGTCGAGTCACTTGCAAGGCCAAACCTGAAAGTATGGGAGCAGCCGGCCAGCATGCCTCACTGATCTCGCCCAGCGCCTTGGCGATCCGGCTACGAAAATGATATTCCTCGTAGCCGCTTTCCAAAGGCGCCTGCTGTCTCACATCAACTTGCTTGGCGTGGGAAAACTGCCGGACCTGGTGATGTTGAGCTAAATACCGCAGAAGGTTGTACGTTCTAACATGGCCTCCCCGATGTGGCGGGTTACATATCCGCGGCGACACATCCAGTATTCGCATCTCGGTTGCCTAACTATAAATCTGCATCCGCGAACATCCGCGTGGCCCGGAGGTGGAGTCGAGCCGCGGCTTCGGACAGAGCGTCGAAACAATCCTGATAATAAGCTGTAATCGAAATCTGGCTTTCGGAGGGGGAAGCATCCACCGGCCCCTTGGGTAACTCGCCGCGCTCCAATGTGTCCAGCACCTTTTCCACCAGGCTGACCATTGCCGGATGCGTGTTCGCATGCTTCTCCATGAACCCCGGGCCCCGCAAACGCTCGCCACCGGTGTGTCGAACACAAGCCTCCGCCCACGCCCGTCTGGATGGCGGCGAGAACCCTAGCTCTCCGAGGCGAGATCCATGGATCAGCCACAAAAACGGGTTCTGCGTTTCCAGCATGAGTTGAAGCACTGCCGGAGTGACAACTACGGCGTTGCTCGGGCGAGTTGGCCACGGCGCTGACTCCTTTGGCAAGACCACCAACGGATTCTGGCCCGCTAGAACCACTGTGCCGCTGAGCACCGGCGCGGGCGGAAGCAGTTGATAGAGAGCCCTCGCCGCAATCCTTGCAGCGACACCGAAGGGATCGCCGCCTGACTCAGTCTCCCCGATTAAGCCGGTCTCTCGGCCGCGCACCGCCGTTTCTGATCGCGTCAGGAGTGGTTCAGTCCACTGGCCTTCCAACACGCCGAGCGCGTTCCACAGTTCGAGAACGAATTTCCGCAGATTGCGCCGATTTCCCTGCCGGACCGCCAACGGTATGTAGCGTTCAAACCAGAAGACCAGACGACGCGCAGCAGCCCTGCGGCTGATACGGACCAGTGGGATTTCCGGAGGATTGCCCGCCACAGTCACGGCCGAGCGGCGGTCCATCGAAGCGCGATACGGGTCGGAGAACGCGAGGCCGGTCAACTCAGCGGACGAGGCGATTTGGCACTCGCCCAGCCGCGGGAAGGCCAGACGGGCAGCCTGGAATCGGCGGCGCAAGGCATTCATCTCGCGGCCTCGAAATCCTTCCACCACCAGCCCCAGATCCAAGTCGCTCCGGGGGAATTCTGCCTCGCCCGCGGCTACGCTGCGGCGGATGTACACCGAACGGACGCCTGGGACGCACAAGAAGGGTGCGACGAAACCGGCCGCGGTGAGATAGATCCGCGTACTGAACGTCAAGGATGCGCGTCCCACCCGCCGAGGATTTGGCCGGCGAGTTCGATCACCATCCGCGCATTGTCTTCCGGGTTGCGCCCCATATAATCAGGAGTGCCTCGTATCAACTCGATTACGGCAAGCCCGGTTTTGTTCGCGAAAAAACTGAAATCCTCGGCCAGTCCCTCTAGTGCGAAATCGCAGTTCCCCGTTAGCGCGAAACTGTACCAATACACGGAGAAGGCCGCCGCCGCGCCGGGAGGAGCTACGCGTGAGCCTGAATCGGAGATTGCAGGCATGAATAGCACATCATATCGCGATGGAAATCCGCAGGTTTCGCGCTGCGGCTCAAACAACTTTCGGCGTTATCGCGGACACGACCCAAACCTCACTCGATCCATTCGCAAAATAAAGATCAGTCTTGCGGTCGAGCAGCGACGCCGTGTTCGAGTCCGAAACGATTTCAATCGCCAGTGCTGGCGCACCTTGGTAATAGCCGCCAGGATCGCTCGATTGAATCTGAGAAGACCTGACAAAGCTGACATCCGGCTGCAGCCAGGTGTCAGAGGTCAGCCGGAATCCCGCCTCGATATGCACCTCACCCAGCCGCTGTTCCTGCACAAACGGCCGAAGCACATCCGGAATCTTCTGCTGAATGCGCGTGTGACGCGATTTCGGAGGTGGCACGACGATGTGTTCTCCTTTGAGGAGCTCATGCTTCCTCCCATCGTCGGGGAACTGTTCGAACTGCTCGAATGTCACAAGCGTCCGGGCGCCCATGGTTTTATGATACGTCAGCGTAGCGTAAGCCTCCGGCTTGCGATGCTGTTAGGATGCTGTCATGAGCCATCGGTTGCATGTGCTGATCTCCGCGGAACTGGATGCGGAGATAAGCGCAGCCGCCGAGCGTCGCCAGATGTCGAAGCCTGAGTGGGTGCGCCGCGCCTTGAGGGAGTCCCTACATCGCGAAAAACGAACCTCCAACCCAGTGGCACGACTCGCGATGTTGAACGCGCCAACTGCCGATATCGATCAGGTGCTCGCTGAGATCGGCGCCGGGCGCCGTTGACGTCCTCCACTCACTGTTGCGACCGATTAGCCCTTCATGAGGCGTGTCAGACCGTCAGTCGGTTTGGCCGGCTCGGAAACTACAAGTTCCGCAAGGTGTGCCAGCTCTTTCTCGGTCCAGTCGATTCGCACGTGCGGCAGAGCGGAGTCCGTCGTCGCTTTTTCAGGTGCGGAGTGGCGCAGTGTTTTTTCGCGGGAACGCATTGGCGCCAGAGTTTCAGTATCTCATTTCGATGAGGCTGCACGCTTGTCTCGAGCCTCTCGCCATGCCCGGATTGTTTCGTTTACGTAGTCGATCGGGATGACCTCTGCCAACCCCGAGTTTTCCTGAAAAATGGTCCGCAGCTGACCTGTCTGCTGGCTGACAGCCATGTCGCTGTAGGTAAGGTATCCTTTCACCACGCCTATTAGGAAACGCTGCTTTGTGACTTCGTGCCTCCAATTGAAAACATGCTGATCGCCGACACAACGGGTCCTCCGCTGTTACCCGGGAACACGAGCGCATCAATCAGGAAGGTATCGTCAACTGAATCGAGTAGGTGGCTAATCCGCGCGATGGAGCCTCTTCGAGCGATAACGTAATTCCTTTGGGCGCCTGAGATCCCCATAGGAAATCCCAGAACGAAGACGCCGCCCGCGGCTAAACCGACCTTCTTGATTTTTGCCCTATCGGCGGCGTGTTGATCGCTAGCGAAGAACGAATCTTTCAACGCCTGTTGTCGTAGATACGAGGCATTCAGTTGGAGGACCGAAATAATCTACCGTTGGTGAGGGGTGAGAATACCACTGATCCTGGCCCTTATCGTCCTTAAGGGCAAGAGGAAACGGCTTGACCGCATCGCTCGATTTCTCCGGGTTGAGCCGAACGAAAATGTATGTATGGTTGGCCAGAACATGCCGGTTAGTGACCAAATACAACTCGTAGAGACGTTTGCTGACGTCAGGATCATCCTTTACAAGGTAGCCATAGAGGAAACCCGACGCTTCCGTAATCCATTCGGGCGGCTGCCCCGGAGTTCTCACGTCGACCCTCCCGAGGGCCGCGACCGAGTCAACGAAAAATGGGGGGATCTGGTCGGCGCGGAGGACAGCGACTGCGAGCCCGAGAGCGAACACCAACTAACTTCATAGCGGAAACCCAATGCCTTTCAGAGGTTCGACATCACGGCGGCGGCGCTTGCACGCCGCCCGCTGGCAAAAGGAATAGCGCCCCCGCCATAGCCAGATCGCCCTAACTACACCCGCTCGTCCCCCCGCAGTTCTCGCACTTGTAGCAGCTTCCGTTCCGCGTCATCAACCCGCCGCATTCTGAACATAGCGGCGCGTCGCTCACCTGGCCGAACGGCAGCGCCTGCTGCGGCTGCGGCTCCGTGGGACGCAGCACCGCGGCATCGCCTGCTTCCGTCACCGCGTAGTCCGGGCCCAGGAACTTGATGCCCATCCAGCGGAAAATATAATCCATGATGGATTTCGCGTAGGGCACCTGCTGATTGCCGGTCCAGCCGCTCGGCTCAAACCGCACGTGGCTGAATTTGTCCACGAAGAATTTCAGCGGCACGCCATACTGCAGCGCGTAGCTGATGCTGGTGGCGAAGCTGTCCATCAATCCACTGATGGTGGACCCTTCCTTGGCCATCGAAATGAAAACTTCGCCCGGCGTGCCGTCTTCATACATGCCAACAGTGATATAACCTTCGTGGCCGCCGATCGAGAATTTGTGCGTCACCGATTGCCGCTCATCGGGCAGCTTGCGCCGGATCGGCCGGTACACCACTTTCTCCACCGTCACCGGCGCACTGGCCACTGCAACAGATTTCTTTTCGCCCTTGCCGGTGCCGGAACTCAGCGGCTGCGCGCGCTTCGATCCATCGCGATAAATCGCCACGGCTTTCAGACCCAGGCGCCAGCTTTCCATGTAGGCGTCCATGATCTCTTCCACGGTGCACTCTTCCGGCATGTTGATGGTTTTGGAAATCGCGCCGGAAATGAACGGCTGCACCGCCGCCATCATCCGCACATGGCCCATATAATGGATGGACCGCTTACCATTTTGCGGCCGGAAACTACAATCGAATACCGCCAGGTCTTCGTCCTTCAACCCCGGCGCGCCTTCGATAGTCCCCGTGGCGTCGATGTGGCTGACGATCACTTCCACTTGCTCCGGGCTATAACCCAATTTGATCAGTGCCTGCGGAACGGTATTGTTGACGATCTTGATAATGCCGCCGCCCACCAGTTTCTTGTACTTCACCAGCGCCAGATCAGGCTCAATGCCGGTGGTGTCGCAATCCATCATGAAGCCGATAGTTCCGGTGGGCGCGAGCACCGTGGTCTGCGCGTTGCGGAAACCGGCTTGCTCGCCCACCTTATAAGCGTCGCCCCAGCATTCAGCCGCGGCTTGATACAGATCCTCAGGCACGCGCTTGCCATCGATGCCGCTCACTGCTTTGCCGTGCGTCAGGATGACATCCAAAAACGATTCTTCGTTGGCTTCGTAGCCCACGCAAGGGCCAACGGCTTCCGCGATCCGCGCGCTGGTCAAATACGCCTGGCCGCACATCACCGCTGTGATCGCGCCCGCCCAATCGCGCCCTTCCGCGCTGTCATAGGGGATGCCCATGGACATCAGCAGCGCGCCAAGGTTGGCGTAGCCCAGGCCCAGCGGACGATAGTCGTGCGAATTCTTCGCGATCTTTTCCGTCGGATAGCTAGCGCTGTCCACGATAATCTCCTGCGCCAAAGTCACCGTGTCGCAGGCATGGCGGAACGCCGCTACATCAAATTTGCCGTCCGGTCCCACGAACTTCATCAGATTCAAAGACGCCAGGTTGCAAGCTGAATCGTCCAGGAACATGTATTCCGAGCAGGGATTCGAAGCGTTGATTCGCGCCGTGGCCTTCGATGTATGCCAGCGATTGATAGTGGTGTCGAACTGCATTCCCGGATCGCCGCACTGATACGTCGCATCCGCGATCTCGCGCAGCAGATCTTTCGCGGCGTAGCGCTTCACCGGCTGGCCATTCGCCACCGAACGCGTCCACCAGTCGCCGCCACGCCGCCACCGCTTCCATAAACTCATCCGTCACGCGAACCGAATTGTTGGCGTTCTGGAAGAAAATTGACCCGTAAGCTTCGCCATCCAGCGTGGAATCGTAGCCGGCATCAATCAGCGTGTGCGCTTTCTTTTCTTCTTTCGCCTTGCACCAGATGAACGAACCCACGTCCGGATGATCGATATTCAGGATCACCATCTTGGCTGCGCGCCGCGTCTTGCCGCCGGATTTGATGACGCCGGCAAACGCGTCGAACCCCTTCATGAAGCTAAGCGGACCGGAGGCACTGCCGCCTCCTGCCAGCCCGGCATTTTCTTCGCGCAGAGGCGATAAATTTGTCCCGGTGCCCGATCCCCACTTGAACAGCATGCCTTCGGTCTTGGCCAGATCGAGAATGGATTCCAGCGAATCCCGCACCGAGTTGATGAAACACGCCGAGCACTGCGGGCGCGATTCGCCCTTCTTCAGCTTCACCACTTTGTCCAGCGCTTCGTCGTAATAGAAACCGTAGCCGCGCGCTTCGTCCACCCCCACGTTGAACCACACCGGCGAATTGAAGCAGGCCTTCTGCGTCAGCATCAGGTGCGCCAGCTCGTTGCGGAAGTTCATGGCATCTTCGGGAGTCTTGAAATAGCGGCCGGCCTCGCCCCAGTCGGCGATATTGTCAACTACCCGGTGCACCAGCTGGCGGACGCTTGTCTCCCGCTCAGGCGACCCCATGCGTCCATGGAAATACTTGCTGACAACTATATTGGTAGCCGTCTGCGACCAGTCCGCCGGAACTTCCACGTCATTCTGCTCAAAGATGATGGCGCCTTTGTCGTTCCCAATGGCAGCGGTGCGCAGCTCCCACGTAATCTCGTCGTAGGGCGTCCTCCCTGGTTCCAGCTTCTGGGTGAAGAACTTAGGGAAGCTTACTCCCTTGCGTTGGGCAACCGGGAGGGGCTTTTTGCTGGTTTTGTTTTCCAAGTCTACAATTTTACCGCTGCTGAGAGCGACGCTGGGGTGTGCCATCTGTTTCTCCTGTGTGAACTTTTGAAATCGAACTCGCCGTCTGTCCTGCTGGTTGTTGGCCTTAATACTATTGTCACAAACCCAACCAGGTTTTTGCGGCTGTCTGTAATCATGCCCCAATATGTAGTGGAGCGTCAAGGATTATATCTATATACGGTGCAGCAGGTTGCGGGCATAGGGCTAGATACCCTGGCCGTTCGGCCAATTGTCACTCTTTGCTAACCGTGCTATGTTGGGGATTCCCCTCATCCAACTTCCAATCGTATGGTTGGCAACCCTTGCCAATGTGTTAGGCTGGGCCATAGGAGTTGCTTGCATGCCCACCCGCAATGTGAACTTGACCGACGAACTGGAGAGCTTGGTTCAGGCGAAGGTTGCCAGCGGCCGCTTTGAGAATGCGAGCGAAGTAGTGCGCGCGGCGCTTCGGGCACTGGAGCGCGAGGAAGAAGAGCATCAGGCAAAACTTTCTGCTCTGCGTGCGGCCGTTGAGGAAGGCGATGCCAGCGGGATCGCGGATGATAACGTGTTTACGCGTGTCCGTGAAAAACTAAACCTACCCACTTCGCTGCCGTAGCGTGTGTCCACCTTTGGCTTCTCGCGTCGCGCCGAGGCGGATCTACTCGGCATAGCGGCCTATACGTTGCGCAATTGGGGCGAAGCTCAAACCATAACCTACATCGACAACCTTGAGGCGTGTTGTCAAATGCTGGCGAACGCTCCAACGCTGGGCCGATCCTGCCAACACGTTCTGCCAGGTTTGCGCCGGTACGAGCACGGAGAGCATGTCGTGTTCTATAGGCAGGAGGGCGACGACATTATCGTCTCCCGCATCTTGCACCAGCGAATGATGCCTGAGAGGTACTTCTTTGACGAGCAAGACCAAGAGTAGTGGCGCGCGGCCCCTGGTTACGTTCGGACACTGTCGCCGCGCACTCCAATGGACAGCAATCCTTCTTTATGCATCACTGCGATGCCGCCCGGTCGGAAATATCCTGATGCGTGTCACCAGTTCCACATCAGCCCAGTAAGGTGCAACCAGAGCAGCACGCATGGCAGTCAGCCCGGCCTCGACCCTGTCCTGGGCCCACGGCGTCCCTAACGTGCCAGCGGAAGCGTTGCATGTGTAGTTCTCAATCGCGTCTCCACGTCGCGTCGAAGGTCTCCAGGTCTAGGGCAGTTCCTCGTCCTAGGGATGATCGGCTCAATCGCTAACCCCCGGTTCCAAAACCAGCTACCAGTAACCGGGTGCCAGCCCGCTAGAATAGCAACGTGCTCCACGTTCTGGTCTACTCAGACTCATTGACATGGGGAATCATCCCCAACACCCGCCGGCGCCTTCCCTTTGAAGATCGCTGGCCCGGCATCCTCGAAAAGAAACTGAATGATCTCGGCGTGCCCGTCCGAATCACGGAAGACTGCCTGAACGGTCGGCGAACAGTCTGGGAAGATCCATTCAAGCCAGGACGCAACGGCATTCAGGGACTGGCCCAGCGGATCGAGTCGCAATCGCCGCTGGCCCTGGTGATCCTGCTGTTGGGAACCAATGATTTTCAGTTTTGTCACCCTTACAACAACGCCTGGTCGGCAGGTCAAGGCGTTATCACTCTTGTAAACGAGATCCGGCGCGCGCCCATCGAGCCGGGCATGCCCATCCCTCCCGTGCTGGTAGTTTCGCCGCCGCCGATTGGATTTCCGCAGGGACCGGTGGCTGCCAAGTTTTCAGGAGCGGAGAAGAAGTGTTCGGGCCTGGCTGAAGTTTATCGTCAAGTGAGTTCCGATCTAGCCTGTCATTTCTTCGATGCCGCCAGCGTGACGCCTTCGAGCCACGTGGACGGAATCCATCTGGATGCGGATCAACACATCGTGCTGGGACAGGCGTTAGTGGATGTCGTCGGGCCGATTTTGACGGCTGCCTGATGAGCCAGCCCGGAGAACCGCCGCGTCCTCTGCATGCCTTCTGGCGCGCGCTAACTCAATTCGACCGCAAGAAGGTCAACCTATGGATGGGGTTTCGCAACGCCGCCGGAATCGTGCTGCCTCTGGCTGTCGCCGTTCACCTCGGTTATCCCGGGAGTGGCCTGGTGGCGGCCACCGGCGCACTCAACGTCGCCGCGGCCGATGGCGAGGATTCTTATCGCCAACGCGGCGCCCGTATGCTGGCCTCCAGCCTGATTGGCGCTGCTGCGGTATTAATTGGAGCTCTCTCCGCTCCGAACGATATCGTCGCGGCCGGCATCGGCGTTTTATGGGCATTCGCCGCCGGCTTGGTGGTATGCCTGGGGACGGCCGCCGCCGATATCGGCATGATCAGTCTGGTGGTCTTCATCATCTACAGCCGGCAAGCCATGACTCCGGCGCACGCCGCCGGCGCCGGGTTGCTCGCTCTCGCGGCCGGCCTTCTGCAGACCGGCCTTTCCATCGCGCTGTGGCCTTTTCGCGGCCACCGGCCGGAGCGGCGTGAAATCGGCGATTTCCATAAAGAGCTGGGCCGCGTAGCCACACTTCCGCCTGACCCCTACGGTGCGCCGCCGGCCAGCCAGCAGAGCACGCGCGCGCAGCAGGCCTTGTCCTCGCTCGCCGGCGATCACCGCGTGGAAGCCGAGCGCCTTTTCGCGCTGGTCAGCCAGGGCGAGCGCATCCGTCTTTCGCTTTTCGCGTTAGGCCGAACCTTGGTTCGCGCGCGCCGCGAAGAAGGGAACCAGCCGGCCGCGGCGGTGATCCAGCTATTTCTCGAGCGCGCTTCCAAATTGCTTTCCGCGCTGGGCCATTCCATTCAAGGCGAACCGCTCTCTGAGGCTGCCTCCGCCCTGCTCCAGGAACTGGAGGATCCCGCAGCCGCCCTGCATCTCGCTGAAGAACGCTCCAGACAACTGGCCCATCCCCGTCTTTCGGAAGCACGCAGTCAGATGGACGCGCTGGCCGGCCAGTTGCGGGCCGCGGTGGAACTTTCGAGAACCGCCACTCCCGACGGCGAGACCGCCTTTGCCGCGCGTGAGGCTCGCGCGCCCTGGTATCTGCGGCTGAGCGGATGGGTGGCAACGCTGCGCGCGAACCTGACGCTGGAATCCTCCGCTTGCCGTCACGCCATTCGTCTGGTCATCTGCATCGCCGTCGGCGATATCATCATCCACTCATTTCACCTACCCAGAGCGTATTGGCTGAACATGACCGTGGCGCTGGTGCTGAAGCCGGACTTCGGCAGCACCTTCAGCCGGGGCGTCCTGCGGCTGGCGGGCACCTATGCTGGAGCGGCGCTGGCCACTGTATTGTTCCATTTCACGTCGCCCACGCCCACTGCGGATGTTATCTGGATCGCCGGCCTGGCATTTATGATGCGTGGGTTCGGAAGGGCCAATTATGGCGTGCTGGTAACGATGCTGAGCGCGCTGATTGTGTTGCTGTTTTCGCTCAACGGCGTCGCGCCTCACGATGTTATCGCCAGCCGCGCGCTGAACACCACCATCGGCGGAGCGCTAGCTTTAGCCATTTACTGGCTCTGGCCCACTCGCGAGCGGACGCAAGCCCCTGAAGCCATGGCTACCATGCTGGACGCCTACCGGCTGTATTTTCAGGCGGTGGCCCGCGCTTACCTGGACGGCCGCGCGGTTGATCCTCGCGCGCTCGACCGCCTGCGGATAAACGCCCGGCTGGCCCGCTCCAACCTGGAGACGTCGGTGGACCGCTTGAGCGCCGAGCCCTTTGCCGACGCGAGCCAACTGCGCGTCGTCAACGCCGCGCTGGCCAGTTCGCACCGCTTCATCCATGCCGCCATGGCGCTCGAAGCCGGCCTGACCACGCGTCAGCCGGAGCCCGCCGGCCAGCCCTTTCAAACATTTTCTTATGATCTTGAAACGTTCCTCTATTTGCTGGCCGCCCGTTTGCGCGGATCGCCGCTCGCGCCCGATAGCCTGCCGGACTTGCGCGAAGATCATAACCGGCTGCCGCGCAGCGATACGGCAATCCTGATTGAAACCGACCGCATGGTCAACAGCCTGAACACGCTGGCGGAGCAGATATTCAGCTGGGTTGGTTCCGTCGCGCGACAGTAAGTTTCTGTTTCCGGCAGATATTCCCGGCTTTTGGGCCCGCGGCCGTGAGGGAGTCACCAAAGGTGATGAAGACGTGTTGTGGCCAAATTCGGTTGGCAGGCGGAAGCGCCTGCCCCACGTTGGCCCCAGTGGGGCAGGCGCTTCCGCCTGCCAACCGTGTACCGAGGTACAAGTGGATCAGAACTGAGCAATCTTTAAACGGAAGTAAGCGCGCGCGCTTACTTCCCTTCAAGAATGAAGGTCGGCGCCACTCCCGACACCGTCGAGAATCCCGACGGACCAACCGCCGTCAGCCAGCTCGAGCAGCCTTGCACTTTTCCGAGATACGAATGCGGATGCACATCCACGCGCATCTTCTGCATCTCCAGATGGCCGTATTGCAACAGCGGGAAAGTGTCCACCACCGGCTCCATCGCTTCTTGCACCACGTACGGATTCCGCAGCGCGATTTTCAGCGCTTTCTCCCAGCCCGCCTCGTCCACTTCCGAGCCGCGGAAGGAATGCTGATCCACGCCGTCGTCATTGGGACGCAGCACCAGCTTATTGCGATTGTGCAGAATGAAATCCGGCAGATCGATGGTCTTGTTGCGGTACTTGGTTTTGGTCTCGTGCACCACCCGCGTCCAGGGAACAAATTCCTTGATGGCGTGCCGTTCCGCGGCCGGGAAGCCAGCGGTAATGGATTCGTCGGTCAGTAAATCGAAGATGGCCTTCTTCTGAGCGAGCTCTGACCGGAAATTGTTGACCACGCATACCGCCCGGTCGCGATACGCGCGCAGCAACGGATGCGTCAGATCGAAGCGGATCAGAAACTCCTGCACCTTGATGCGGCGGAACACCAGGTCGATAGCGAAATCGCCGCGCCGCAGCACATCGTTCCGGTAATCCAGCTGATCGGGAGAAACCACTTCCACCTGCAATCCTTCCTTGCGGAAAAGATCGGCGATCAGCGCGTTCTCGCCAGACTCCGTAGTCTGGAAAGGCTGCCGGAATTCAAGAATCGCCACGTTCGGCTTTTTGTTTTTGCCGCCCCACTCTTTGTAGGCTTTTAGAATTGCCTGCAGCAGGTATTTCGTCCCGGGAAGTTTCTCCACGTGGTAGCGCTTGCGCAGCTGCTTTACCGGCGGCGTGTCGTAGAACAGGTCCGACAGCGCTTCGCCGTACGCCACTCCGGTCGGCGTGTCCGGAATATAACGCGCGAAACGCATGGTGCCGTTGTTCAGATGCGTGTCAATTAAAGACGTCACCGTCAGCGAAGCATATCCGGGATCCACCGCGGCCAGCATTTTTTCCGCCGGCAGCAATTCCATGCGCGCGAGCAGAGTGGGACTCCCGATGGCCATGTTCTCGATGCGCTCGATGGCGCTTGAGAACGACTCCACTGCCTTCACCAAATTTCCGTACTGCCTGCGCGTGATAAAATGCGGACGAAGAACTGGAGACACCGGTCTCCCACTGACGGCCAGATTGCGCGCCTTCATGCGTTCCTGGAGGTCGTGTGCCCAGGAAAGATCCTTATAGTGATCGCCTTCCAGTATTTTGTGGTAGCGGGCTATTGCCTCGCTCAACTGCGTCATTTTTTCGTCCGAAACCTTCTGACTTCAGTATTGCACGCCCGCCCTAATAAAGTGAAGCAAGGGCGATTGTTGCATGGTGGTTTAGTGGTTTATTTTGTTATTGTTATGGAGAATTTTTAATGTTGCGCCGCCTGTTGGGATTTGGGTTCGTTTTGGCGATTTATGCCTTGGCCGACGAAGGCATGTGGCTATTTGACCACTTCCCCAAGCAACAAGTTTTGAAGACTTATGGCTTCACGGTTACCGACGATTTTCTTCGCCACCTGGAGCGCTCCTCGGTGCGATTCAACAATGGCGGATCTGGTTCCTTCGTGTCGCCGCACGGTTTGCTTTTCACCAATCACCATGTCGGCATGGATTGTATTCAGAAGCTCAGTTCGGCCGAGCACGATTACATGGCCAATGGATTTTCGGCCGCAACAGACGCCGGCGAAAAGGCTTGTGGGGACCTGGAAGTGGATGCGCTGCTCACCACTTCCGATGTCACCTCGAAGGTCAACGACGGTATCGGCGCCCAGACATCCAACGCCGACGCCAACCGCATGCGCAAAGCGGCCACGGCGAAAATCGAAAAAGAGTGCAGCAGCTCCACCGGCGACCGCTGCGATGTGGTGACGCTTTATTCGGGCGGTGAGTATAGCCTCTATCGATACAAAAAATACACGGACATTCGCCTGGTGTTTGCGCCGGAATTCAGCATCGCGCAATTTGGAGGCGATCCTGATAACTTCACCTACCCGCGTTACTGCCTGGATTTTGCGCTGTTCCGCGCTTACGAAAATGGCCAGCCGGTGACGCCCGCGGATTATCTTCGCTGGAGTCACCAGGGCGTGAAGGACGGCGAGCTTACGTTTGTTTCCGGCAATCCCGGCTCTACCGGCCGGTTGCAAACCATCGCGCAGATGAAGTTCAGCCGCGATGTGTCCTATCCGCTGATTCTCGGCATGTTGAAAGAGAACATCGCGAAGATCGAGGCCTTTGGCGCCGAGAGCGCCGAAAACAAACGGGTGTCGCAAGATGAGTTGGATCTGGACCAGAATTCCTTTAAGGAGCTGGCAGGTTTCGAGCAGGGCTTAAAAGACCCGAAACTGATGGCCCGCAAAGAAGAGGATGAACAAAAGCTGCGCGCCGCAATCGACGCGGATCCGGCTAAGAAGAAAAAGTTCGGCGAGCTTTGGAATGAAATCTCGGCAGCGTATCAGGAATACGCCACGTTTTTCAAACCGTATTATCTGCTGGAGGCTGCTCCCGACAGCATCGACCTTTTTGTCATCGCCAGAACCGTGGTTCGTTACGGGGAAGAAACGCGCAAACCCAACGGCCAGCGCTTGCGTGAATATCAGGATGCGGGCCTGGAATCGCTCTCCCAGCAGATGTATTCCGAGGCTCCGATTAACAATGCGCTGCAGGAACTGCTGCTGGCTACGCTATTTCAGTTCGAACAGACTGAGTTGGGCGCTGACAATCCTACCGTGAAAGCCGTGCTGGCCGGCCGCACGTTTCAAGATGCTGCTCATTATTACGTCTCCACCAGCAAAATTCAGGACGTGGCGGAGCGCAAGCGCCTGGCGCACGATCCCGATGCGGTGAAGAAGTCCAAAGACGGCATGATCCAACTGGCCCTTATGCTGGACTCGCCAGGGCGAAAGTATCGCAAGGAGTTCGACGACAAAGTGGAATCGGTAATAACATCCAGCGCGGCGAAGATTGCGCAGGCGCGTTTCGCGGTGTATGGCTCGAACGAATATCCGGACGCGACATTCACCCCCAGGTTGACCTACGGTCCGGTCAAAGGCTATCTGGAGGCGGGCAAGCCCGTACCTTGGGACACGACATTCGCCGGCCTTTATAAACACGCCACCGGCCAGGAGCCTTTCAGGCTTCCGCCTACCTGGATCGCAGCCAAGTCTTCGCTCGATCTGAACACGCCGTTCGATTTCGTCACCACCACCGACACCCATGGCGGAAATTCCGGCAGCCCCACCGTCGACACCAAAGGCGAGCTGATCGGAATCCTGTTCGATGGAAATTTGGAAGATATTCCGAATCGCTACCTGTATACGGACCAGCAGGCCAGGTCCGTGCATGTGGCGTCGAACGCCATTATCGAAGCGCTGCGCAAGGTGTATCACGCCGATCGCGTCTTAAACGAAATCGGATTCTGAATGGACCCGCTAATCCGGTTCAGTAGCCTGGTGCGCCACGGCCTTCGCTTTCGAAGCCGTCTGGATCTGATCAAAAAGCAAGTTGCTCCGCCGGGCTTCGCCTGGTACCCGTATGACTCGTTTGTGAACCTCTTCTTCCTGGAGCGGCTGCGCCGCATGGCCGGACTCGACTTTCGAGAGATGGCCGGAGGCCTGCCGTTGCTCGATCTGGGCACTGCAGATGGCGCGCTGGCTTTTCTTTTCGAGTCGCTGGGGTTTCGAGTGCACGCTTGCGATCATTCGGGTACGAACATCAACCGCATGGAAGGCGTGCGGATGGTCGCCGCGGCGCTCCATTCCGAGCTCGAAATCGAGGACATTGACTTGGATAGCGGTTGGGATCCAGGCCGCGAGTACGGATTGGCTCTGTTTCTCGGCACCTTGTATCACCTGAAGAATCCGTTCGCCGTTCTGGAACGGCTCTCCAAGCGCGCCCGCTACTGTTTCCTGAGCACGCGCGTTGCGAATTGGAGTCCGGACCATACCGTGGAACTTGGCCGCGTGCCGGCTGCGTATCTACTCGCACCGGATGAGTGCAACAACGACACTACCAATTACTGGGTGTTCTCGCCGCCCGGCTTGATCCGCTTGGCGGAACGCAGCGGATGGCGTGTGCTGGCTTCGCTCAGAAGCGGCGTCGGCGAATCCGATCCTACTACGGTGGCCGGCGATGAGCGGCAATTTCTGTTGCTGCAGAGCACCGGCTCCCTTAAGAAGCTGTGAAAAAATCGGTTCGCAGGCGAAAGCGCCCGCGCCACTTAGTCGTAAATCCTTGTGCGTCAATGTGGGGCGGACGCTTCCGTCTGCCAACCCGCATCCCGATTTTTTCACAGCTTCTTAAACTTAAGGGAGCCGGTGCCTTTTGGCTATACTTTACCTTGCGCTTGCTCTTCACTTGCGTGCTTGCCGCGGGATTATTGGCGGCGCAAACGCCCGCCAAGGTCGACTTCCGCTCTGACATCCGGCCGATTTTTCAAGAACACTGCATCGGCTGCCACGGACCCACGCAGCAAATGGGCGGCATGCGTCTGGACCGGCGAAGCTCCGCCATGGGCATTCGCCTCGGCACCACCATTGGGCCAGGCAACGCCGAGGGAAGTAAGTTGTACCTCAAGCTCATCGGGACCAAGTATGGAAGCCGCATGCCTCCCACCGGTCCCTTGCCTTCCGAGCAAATCGCTCTCATCAAGGCCTGGATCGATCAAGGCGCGGAGTGGCCGGACGATCTCGCCGGTGAAAAAGCTTCGGCGCCTGCCGATCCGAGGGCGGCGCGGATGATGGAAGCATTGCGCACCGGAGACCGCCAACGGTTCGCGGAATTGCTGCGCGACGATCCCGATGCCGTCCAGCTGAAAGGACCCGGCGGCTCCACGCCGTTGATGTACGCCGTGCTTTATGGTGATGTCGCCACCGTCAGGCAGTTGATCGAGCACGGCGCGGATGTGAATGCTTCGAACGACGCCGGCGCCACCGCGCTGATGTGGGCCATGGAAGATCCGGACAAGGTGCGCCTGCTGCTGGATCACGGAGCCGACCCCAACGCCACATCGGTGGACAACCGGACACCACTCGCCATTGCGCTTGGCACCCGAGGATCCCTCGCGGTGGTGAAGCTATTGCTGGACCACCGCGCGAACCTGGACGCAAAGAACTACCGGGGCCGGAGTCTATTCGCCAGGGCCGGCGGCGATGAGGCGGTTTTGCATACTCTCATGGACCATGGAGTGAAGTTGGAGCAACTCGGGCCGGCTCTGGGATCGGCGATCGCCTCCCGTTGCATGGTTTGCGTCAATATGCTGGTTCCTTCCGCAGCCAAACCGGATCTGAATTTTTTCTTCATCGATGCGGCCGCCGACCGCGATGATCGCATTTTCAAAATGCTCCTCGATCATGGCCCGGACGTGAAAGCCGCGGAGCCGGGCCTGGGATTTACTGCCCTTATGTATGCGGCGAATTCCGAAGCCGGCTCTGTGGAAAAAGTCAAAACTCTGATCGAGCGTGGCGGGGATGTAAATGCCAAGACCGCCGATGGAAGTACGGCCCTCGACTTTGCTTTACGATCAGGCAATTCATCCGCGGCGGAAGTTTTGCGAAAGGCCGGCGCTAAGCAGGGCGATGCTCCCGCGCCAATCTTGAGGCCCCAGCCGGCAGCGTCGCTCGAAGCCGCCATTGACCGCAGCATTCCATTGCTTCAGAGAAGCGATGTAGCGTTCCTCAGGAAGTCCGGCTGCGTGTCCTGCCATAACAATAATCTGACCGCGATGACCATCGCTGCCGCGCGAAAGCGGGGCGTTCGGGTGGATGAAAACATCGCGCGGGCACAAGTGAAAGCCATCGCGGCGTATGTCGAAGGGAATCGCGAGCGCTATCTGCAAGGCTTACCCATCGCAGGCCGAGCGGACACCGCCAGTTATATTCTGCTCGGAATGGCTGAGGAAGGCTGGCCTTCCGACGCGGCCACGGATGCCATGGCCCGTTTCCTAAAGAGCGAACAAGGTGCGGATGGATCGTGGCGAAGTTTTGGCGCGCGGCCGCCCATCGAATCGAGCGACATTCAAAACACCGCGACAGTGATGCGTGTCCTCCAGACTTACTCGCCCAAGCCGTGGCAGGCGGAATATCAGAGGACGATTCAGCGAGCGGCCGAATGGATCTCGAAGGCGCAACCGTGGACCACCGAGGATCGCGCGTTCCAGGTTTTAGGATTGGCCTGGGCCGCTAAACAGGATGTGGCGCGGCAGTCAGGCCGCATTCTGCTCCGAGAGCAGCGCTCCGACGGCGGGTGGGCGCAAACTTCTTCGCTTCCGAGCGATGCTTATGCAACCGGCCAGGCGCTGGTGGCCCTCAACGAGGCAGGCGTGCTGGCGCCATCCGATGCCGCTTACAAACACGGTGTGCAGTTTCTGCTGAAGACGCAGTTGGAAGACGGATCGTGGTTCGTCCGCAGCCGCACCATCCCTTTTCAACCGTATTTCGATGCCGGCTTTCCGCACGGGCCCGACCAGTTCATCTCGGCCGCGGCCACCAACTGGGCCACCATGGCGCTGCTCCGTCTGAAGTAGCGTGTGTGCGCTACGTCCCAGCTTCGTTGGTCTTCTTCAGGAACTTCATGACCACTTGCAATTCGCGGTCGCTGAACTCCGAAAGCACCTTCACCACCAGTTCGCCCTTCGATTTGTAAATCAAGTACAGTTCCAGCAGGCGCGCCGGCACCGGCCGTATGATGGTGCTGCGCCGGTCCTTGGGATTCGGCTCGCGCTTCACATAGCCGGCCTTCTCCAAACGGTCCACCGCCACCGTTACTCCGCCGGTGGTCAGGCCGGACCATTGCGCCAGATCGCCCGGAGTAGCCGAGCCTTGCAGTTCCAATAGATTGAGAAACTGCAGGTCCGTTCCGTTCAACCCCAGCTCAGCGGCCACTTTCTCATTGAACAGGATGCCGCCGGCCAGAAACCGGCGCACCTGGTTGACCATGGCTTCGATCAGTTCCTTGCGTTCGCGTCTTGACATCCCAATCCAATGTAGCATATATTGTAAGTATCTTAGTAAATAAGCAAACATATGGCGACGACAGCATCCGCGAAAGCCTACAAGGGCATGGGTATGGAAGGCAGACTCGCGAAATGGTACGCCACCAACACTCGAAAGTCGCTGGACGAATTCAAGGTCGCTAGCCCGGCGTGTTGCCTCCGAGCTTCCCGCTGGAAGCAGCATTCTCGAAGTTGCTCCGGGACCGGGATATTTTGCCATTGAGCTGGCCAAACTCGGCGACTATCGTGTCACCGGCCTGGACATTAGCAAAACGTTTGTGGAGATCGCGGACCGCAACGCGAAGGAAGCGAACGTTGCTGTCTCGTTCCGGCAAGGGAACGCGTCGGACATGCCGTTCGAAAGTGAAAGTTTCGACTTTATCCTATGCCGCGCCGCATTCAAAAACTTCGCCGATCCCGTCGGCGCCTTGCGGGAAATGTATCGCGTGCTCCAGCCGGGCGGCCGTGGACTCATTATCGACCTGAGCAAGACTGCTTCCGCCGGCAAGATCGCCCAGGAGGTGGACCAAATGGGCCTGAATGCGATCAATAAAATGATCACGAAACTCGCGCTCAAGTCCCTGCGCAACCGCGCCTACACCGCCAGTCAATTTCAGGAGTTCTTCTCCCGGACAAACTTCCACACGGCCGAGATACGAGAAGACCGGATAGGGTTCGAAATTCGCTTCAAAGCCGCACAGAGCGCCCATGGTTACCAGCGCCCCAGCCTTTGAGCATTTCCGCCCCGATCGGCTGTTCCTTCCTGCTGTGTTTTCAACTGAATTCTCTGGACCTCCGCGTGCCTATTTGATTTGGTTATGCACCGTCTCGCCGGCTGGGCTATTTTAGTTACGGCCCCGAGCCTCCTCTGCGGCGCCGTTGTCTGGCCCCCGTCGCGCGGCTTCGAACAGAACGTCGGACAGTACACCCCGGAAGTGCTTTTTGCCCTCGACCAGCAGATTCTTTACCGGAACAGAATTGAGGTGTCTCCCGGGTTGTCCATCGAATTCGCCAATGAAAATCCCGCAGCGATGGTTGTCGGCAAGAATCCGGCAGCACTACGTCTGAATCTTTTTTTTGGGGGTCCTGTGCACTGGCGGCAAAATGTTCCGAACTTTCTGACGGTGGATTACACGCAGGTCTATTCCGGCATCGATGTCCAGTACAATGTCGGCACCATCGGCGGCGCCGTCCCGGGCTTTCGTGCCATCGTTTCGCCTGGCGCAGATCCAAAACAGTTGGTAATGAGCGTGCGCACTGAGCAGTTACTGGACTGGACGGTCTTCCCGGATGAGGTAGTGCTCTGGTCCGAAGCGTTCTACACGCTGAACAACCTGGTCGCCTACCAGATAAGCGACAGTACGCAGACGGCGATCCCGGTTAGCTTCGTTCAAGTCAACAACAACTCATTCCGGCCGGAAGTGGGCGCTTACGATACTTCCCTCCCTCTGATCATCGAGTTCGGGGACGCCTACATATCCGGCCTGGTTCAGCAGAACATTAACGTTGGGTATGACAACTCCGTCATATCCAGTGGCTATGTCTTTTACGGTAGCCCACGGAACTCCTTCGTCGGCAAGTCGCTGCCCGACGGGACTCCAGTTTTCTTGAGCTTGTTCGATGAGGTTCAGTCCGACTGGCTGCTCTCCGATCAGGAAGGGAACATAACGATAGCCGGAGCTTTTGGAGAAAAGGTACTATACGTGCCCTCGACTCCACCCGTGACTGCGGATGCACCGCAATCCCAATTCAACCCCAATTCTGATGGCTGGCTCGGGCGATTCGATGCCAACGGCAACCTCCTGTCCGCGACCTATACCGGCGGATCGGTAAATGCCCTGGCGCTGGATCCGGATGGGAGCGCGTACTTCAGCACTTCCGGCGCCGTGATCAAATGGGTACCCGGCGTCTCTCAGTTTGCCTTCACGGCTCCGGTCGAAAACGTCTTCGCGCTCGCGACCAATGCCGCCGGCGAGCTCGCGTTTGCCGCAACGGGAGCCGCGGCGCTGCCCACTACCGCCGGTGCCGTGAAACCGACCTACGAAGGGCTCTGGACGCAGTATGCCGGCAGACTCGATCCGTCGTCGGGCGCGATTCAAATGGCTACCTACGCGGCGATCACCAGCCCAACTACCAGCTTCTTTCAGGCCGAAACTTCACTTTCCCTGGCTCCCGCCGGAAATCTATGGCTTGCGTCGGATATTTTCTTCACCACCTACCCAAATTACGCCACGATCCGCACGCTGGTTGCGGTGAGCGGCGACGGTACCCGCATGGTTGATTCAGAGAGCCTCTTTTTCTTCCCGAACGTTGCTTTCGATTCGGACGGCAATGTCTTGTTGGCGGCGATAACCAACTACCCCAACTTGGAGACCGACCCCGGCGCGCCATTGCGCGTCCCGTGTATCCAAAATCCGTTGTATCTCGAAAAGAAGGCCGCCGATGGTTCCTTCATCAGCGGGACTTACGTCGACGTAACGGGGCAGATTCTTGGCTTTGATGGATTTGACAGGGTATTCATCAATCAAAATCAGAATAATTTCCTGCAGGTTAATACCGCTTTATCGGATTTCCCGCAAATCGCCTGTGTTATCAGTCCGGCCACCAAGTTGCCGCTGTATTACCTTGCTCCCGGTGAACTCACAACCATTTCCGGCAGCCAAATCGGACCGCTGCAGCAGGTGACCGCCGCAGTGGATTCGAATGGAAACCTTCCCACCCAGTTAGCCGGCGTTCAGGTGCTGATCAATAATGTCCCGAAGCAGATGGTATCGGTGCAGCAAGGCGCGATTACTTTCTACCTACCGGAGGATGCGGCCACCGGTGCCCACGCACTCGATATTATTTCCGACGGAACTCAAATCGCGAGCACCTTCACGCAAGTAGATAGCGCGCCAAGATTCTCTCTTCTCACCGCGAACGGCTCCGGGTTCGGGCCCGCGGCAGCTTTGAACCAGGACGGTACGCTTAATAGCGTTAACGGAGCACCCGCGGGCTCCGTGGTCACCATCTTTGGAATCGGGACCACTCCACCTACCAGTGTGATGATAGGAAACAACCCGGCCGTTGTGGAATATGCCGGGCCCGCGCCTGGACTCCCCGGAGTGAAACAAATCAACGTGCGGATACCGGCGGGCCCTTTGTACGATCTGGTAAATGGTTTTGCTCAGATTGCGATTTTGCCAGGACCTGCCGGATTAAGTAGCACTCCACCAGCCGTATTTATCAAAATCAGCCAGTGACTTCGCCTGCCAGGGTTGATACAGTCGAATCACAGCGTGAACGTCAACCGGCAATTGCTTGTCAGCGGAATTCGAGTTCTGCTGCTGATCGTGGTAGTGGTGGGAGCGCTCCTTTTCACCTTCCTGCGCAGCGGCTTGCCTGCCGGGGGCGTCAACTTTACGCAATCGGCCGCGGATCTGGATTCCTACGATTTCGTGGAATTATCGGCGCATGTTGCGGCGGCGCGTGTGCGCAATCCGTTCACGGACGCATCCATCGTTGGAACATTCCAGAAAGGCAATCAGCGCTGGAATGTGGACGGGTTTTCGGACGCCGCGGATGGAAGCGTGTATCGCGTCCGGTTCATGCCGCAGGCCGCCGGCGATTACGCCTATTCGGTGGAACTTCGCCAAGGATTATCCCGGAAAAACTTCACCGGAAAATTCCACGCCCGGGCCAGTGGCCGGCGCGGCCCCATTCGCGTGGACCCTCAAAACCGCTGGCACTTCATCTGGGAAGGCACCGGCGAGCACTATTTTTTCAACGGCACGACGGCGTACTGGTTAATCGGTTGGCGCGACGATCATGTAATCCAATCCAGCATCGAGAGACTGCACCAATTGAAGATTAACCGTCTGCGCGTGACCATCGCCGGCAGAACCAGTCTGTATTACGGCGAACCGGTGATGGCCGGAACCAATTGGACACCCTTTATTACCGCCTGGCAAAGTAATTCAGGACGGTTCGGCCGCCCTGACGACATCTACTTTCCAGGATTCGACTACAGCCGCTTTCAAGTGTCCTATTGGCAGAAGTTCGAGCGTGCGCTGCGCTACGCCCGCGATCGCGACATGATTTTTTCGCTGGTTCTGGACATGAATGACAGCCGCGTTCATCCCGCGCCTGCCAGCGACGACGAACATCGCTTCATCCGCTACGCCATCGCCCGGTTCGCAGCTTTTTCAAACATCACTTGGGATCTTGGCGACGATCTGGATCAATACCGGGACCCCGCCTGGACGCACGCCACCGGCACGCTCATCAAGCAGTGGGATCCTTATCAGCACCTGGCCACCAGCCACCCCGTTGACAACGTCCATCAGGATCGCACCTCACCGTGGTTCGATTTCACATCGTTTCAAGAATGGTCCAGAACGCAGCACGCGTTTATGCTGGCGCAGCGGAAGCAGCAGCAGAGTCTCGGCCGGATCATCCCGCAGACGAATGAAGAGTACGGCTATGAGGACCACTATCCGATGTGGGCCAAAGGTCTTGGATCGGAATCTGCTGATACGTTACGCAGGACGGCTTGGGAGATCGTGATGGCCGGAGGGTACCAGACCGCGGGCGAGACCGCGCGGCGTGGAACCAACGTGTGGCCGGATTCCGGCGGCGGCTGGATGAATGGCCGCGGTGACAACACCATGACCATGTTCCAGGGCTACGCCCACATGGTCGACTTTTTCACCAGCTTCGAATGGTGGAAGACCGAGCCGCACGACGAACTTGTCAACAACGGCAATTACTGTCTGGCTCAACCTGGAGATTTGTACGCCATCTACCTGCCGCATGGCGGAAAAGTCAGCGTCGAGCTTCAACCGGGGAAATACGACGGAGTCTGGTGGGACGCAGTCACCGGACAAAAAACCAATTTGCCGCAGATCGACGTTCGTACCGCGTTGTGGACTTCGCCCGCGGCTGCTGGAAGCAACGATTCGGCGTTGCTGCTAACACGTCAAGAAGCTGTGAAAAAATCGGGAAGCACGCGGGGTTGGCAGACGGAAGCGTCTGCCCCACATTGACGCACCAGGATTTACGATTAAGTGGCGCAGGCGCTTTCGCCTGCGAACCGATTTTTTCACAGCTTCGAAGGGAGCCGGTGCCTTGCGCTGTTTACATGGTGCTGATGCGGATATATCGCTTGATGTCAGGCAGGCTCACCAAAATACTGGTCACCACCACAGCCACCGCCAAAACACTCAATACCTTAGACATGCTCATTAACGACCCCCACTAGCTTAGACTCTATCAAATGGAAACAGTTTCCGCTTCTTCCGTGTCCAAAACAAGATAGAATGCCCGCAGTATGCTAGCTGAGCACATAGACATCCTTTGGCTCACCGCAGGATTGAGCTGCGACGGAGATACCATCGCCATGACGGCGGCCACTCAGCCCAGCATCGAGGAGCTGGTTCTGGGCGCCATCCCCTGGATTCCCAAGGTCCGGCTGCACAATCCACTGCTCTCCTACGAAAACGGCGACGAGTTCGTCCAAATTTTCCGCAACGCGGCCGAGGGCCGGCTGAAGCCTTTCATCCTGGTGGTGGAAGGTTCCATCCCGGATGAAACGAACAAAGAAGCGGGCTACTGGGCGACATTTGGAACTGATCCGCAATCCGGCCAGCCCATCCTCACCACGGATTGGATTGACCGTCTGGCCCCGCACGCCTGGGCCGTGGTGGCGGCGGGAACCTGCGCGGCCTACGGCGGCATTCACGCCATGGAGGGAAATCCTACCGGCTGCCGCGGGCCTTCCCGATTATCTGGGATGGGATTGGAAATCGAGCGGACGGCATCCCGCTGGTTTGCCTTCCCGGTTGTCCGGTTCAGCCGGACAACATGACGCAGGTATTGCTGGAGCTGCTGTACACCGCCGCCGGACGCGCGCCGATGATGGCATTGGATGATGCGCTGCGTCCTAAATCTCTTTTCAGCCAAACGGTCCACGAAGGCTGCGACCGCGGTGGTTATTATGAACAGGCGGAATTCGGCGAAGTCTACGGCTCCGAGCTGTGCATCGTGAAGCTGGGCTGTTGGGGCCCGGTGGTGCAATGCAATGTTGGCAAGCGGGGCTGGATGGGAGGAATCGGCGGCTGTCCGAACGTGGGCGGCATCTGCATCGGCTGCACCATGCCGGGCTTTCCCGACAAGTTCATGCCGTTCATGGACCAGCCGCCCGGCTCGCTGCTCTCTTCGAGCGCGGTGATGACTTATGGCCGCGCCATTCATGCGCTGCGCCGCTTCACGCAGGCGTCGCTCAATCGCGAGCCCAGCTGGCGTTCCAGCCGGCCGAGAAGTACGGAGTCGTCCTGATGGTTGGCGCCGTTACTCCTCCTGAAGCCGAAGCAATTCTCGCCGAACTGGCCAGCGTCTTCTTTCGCGACTCCGCGCCAAGCGATTCCAGCGAGGGCGTGCATTCGCCGAATGTTGAGGCGCGTTACCGGGCGTTGGTGGAGCAGATTCCCGCGGTTGTTTTCATGGCCTATCTGGATCGCGGCATCGGCGAGGCTTACGTGAGCCCGCAGATCGAAAAGACGCTGGGATTTTCACAAAGCGAATGGCTGGAGGATCCGGTTCGCTGGTATCAGCAGATTCATCCCGACGACAAACAACGTTGGAGCGTGGAAGCCGCACAGATGTTTCTTTCCGGCCAGCCGCTGCGCTCGGCGTACCGCGTGATCTCGCGCGACCGGCGCGTTATCTGGTTCCATTGCGAAGCCAAAATGATTCGCCGCGAGGACGGCCGCCCCTGGTTCATTCACGGCGTCGCTTTCGATATCACCGAACTGAAGCGAACCGAAGCCGCTCTGGAACAGGAGCGGAATGTGGCCTCGGCGATTCTCGATACGGTGGGCGCGCTGGTAGTGGTCCTTGATCCGGAAGGCCGCATCGTCCGGTTCAATCGCGGCTTCGGAACGCACCACCGGTTACGAATTCGGCGGAAGTGCAGGGTCGCCGTTTGGGGGAACTGTTCCTCGCTCCGGAAGAAGCGCGAGCGGTTTCCAGGCCGCGTTAGACCAACTGACGGCCGGCGCTCCCGGTTGCTGAATATGAGAACTACTGCCTGACGCGCGACGGCGGGCAACGGCTGATCAGTTGGTCCACCACGCGTTCTGCCCGGCGCCGCATCACGAGCCGCGGTTATATCATCGCCACAGGAATCGATATCACCGAACGAAAACGGCTGGAGGCCGCCATTCTCGAAGTGAGCAACAGCGAGCAGCGCCGCATCGGCCAGGATCTGCATGACGGTTTGGGACAGCATCTCACCGGCATCGCCTTCATGAGTAAAACGCTGGAGCAGAAACTGGCCGACAAGTCTCTTGCCGGAAGCCTCCGATGCGGCTAAGATCGTAAAGCTGGTGAACGAAGCGATTCACACCACTCGGGAGTTGGCGCGCGGGCTGCTGCCGGTGATTCTCGGATTCTCTCGGCCTGATGTCGGCGCTGCAGCATTGGGCCGGCGAGGTGGAAGATCTTTTTCAGGTCGCATGCCGGTTCGAATGCGACGATCCGGTGTTGATTCACAATGACGCCGCTACCAATCATCTGTACCGCATCGCGCAGGAAGCGGTTCACAATGCCATCAAACACGGCGGCGCCAGCCAGATCACTATTGGACTTTCAGGCGTAAATGGCCGCGGGATTCTGAGCATCCGCGACAACGGTACCGGCATCCCGGAGGGCGCGGCCAATCAAAAGGGGATGGGGTTGCATATCATGCGTTATCGCGCCGGCATCATCGGCGGAGTTTTGGAAGTGGTCCGTTGCGGGCGAGCGCGGTACGCTGGTGACGTGCATGTTTCCGAAGTAAGAGCGCGGTGAAAAACAGATGACCACGCCGGTTCACGATCGTCTTGAAACGACCAAACGCAAGGTGTTCGTCGTCGACGATCATCCCATCGTGCGCGAAGGGCTGACGCTGCTGATCAACCGCGAGGCGGATCTTTCCGTGTGCGGCGTTGCCGAAGAGGCGCAGTCCGCTTTGCGCACCATTGAAGCCCTCAAGCCCGATATCCTGATCGTGGATATTTCGCTCAACGGTCCGGACGGGCTGGATCTGCTGAAAACCATCCGGGCCAAGGATCCGGGGCTGCCGGTGCTGATTCTCTCCATGCACGATGAATCCATTTATGCCGAGCGCGCTTTGCGAGCCGGCGCGAACGGTTACATCATGAAGCAGGAAGCCACCGAGCGCGTCCTGGTCGCCCTGCGCCGCATTTTGAATCGCGAGATTTATGTCAGCGATCGCGTGGCCAACAAGATGTTGCAGCAATTTGTGGGCGCGACAAGCCCGGCCCGGCGCTCACCTTTCGACGAGCTCTCCGACCGGGAGCTGGAAGTGCTGCGCCTGATCGGGGAAGGGCACTCCACGCGCCAGATCGCCGAAAATTTGCACATCAGCGTCAAGACCGTCGAGTCTTATCAGGGTCACCTCAAGGAAAAACTCGGACTGAAGAATTCGCGGGAGCTGTTCCAATTCGCCATCCAGTCTGCGCTACGCGAAAAAGCCGGCCAGTAACTGGGACCACGGGTTGGCAGGCGGAAACGCCTGCCCCACTTTCCATGCACGACAACGTGGGGCAGGCGCTTTCGCCTGCCAACAGGTCACATCGAAGTAACGCCCATCAGGGAATCCCCGATTCGGAAAACGGGCGCTTCCCGCTAGGAAACCTTTAAACTTTCTGGCTTTATGGTTAAGGCGGAGCCCGCAGCAGCGAACCCCGTCCGAATCCTCGCCAGGTAGCGAAAGGAGAGCTCCGATGCCCAAGCTCAGTTCCTCACGGTCGTGTCACCAATCGGCCTTCCCCCGTCCCAGAAGTTCATATCGTTTGGATGACGTCCGGTCTCGGATGCGATGGAGACTCAGTTTCCATCACCGCCGCCATGCAGCCGAGCATAGAAGATGTCCTTATGGGAGCCATCCCCGGACTTCCGAAAGTGCATCTGCACAACCCCGTTCTCGCTTACGAAGTGGGCGACGATTTCCTGAAATATTGGCACATGGCCGCGGAAGGCAAGTTGGATCCGTTCGTCCTGGTGGTGGAAGGTTCCATCCCGAACGAAAAGATCAAGAAGGAAGGCTACTGGGCGGCCCTCGGAACCGATCCCAACACCGAACAACCCATCACCACCAATACTGGATCGATCGTCTGGCTCCCAAGGCTCTGGCCGTGGTCGGCGCCGGAACATGCGCAACTTACGGAGGGATTCACGCCATGGAGGGCAATCCCACCGGCTGCATGGGGCTGGCCGACTATCTCGGCTGGGACTGGCGCTCCAAAGCCGGACTGCCCATCGTCAACGTTCCCGGTTGTCCGGTGCAGCCCGACAACTTCATGGAGACCTTGCTCTACTTGCTGTATCAGGTGGCCGGCCTGGCTCCCATGATTCCTCTTGACGACCAACTGCGCCCCACCTGGCTTGTTCGGCAACACCGTGCACGACGGCTGCGATCGCGCCGGTTATTACGAACAGGGCGATTTCGCCGAAGAGTACGGCTCGCCGAAATGCATCGTGAAGCTGGGCTGCTGGGGCCCGGTGGTGAACTGCAATGTCCCCAAGCGCGGCTGGATGGCGGGAATTGGCGGCTGTCCGAATGTCGGCGGCATTTGCATCGGCTGCACCATGCCGGGCTTCCCGGATAAATTCATGCCGTTCATGGATGAGCCGCCCGGCGCGCGCGTTTCTTCCGGCGCCATCGGTATTTACGGCCGCGCCATCAGAGCGCTGCGCGCGATCACCAATAACACAGTAAACAAAGAACCCAAGTGGCGGCATCCTCGCGCGGAGCTTACCACCGGTTATCATCCCAAGAACTTACTAAGTCGACGAGAAAGGAATCTGTGAAATGAGCACGATTACCGCACCGACATCTGACGCTCCGGGCAAAACACGCAAGCTGGTGGAAATGAACTGGGATCCGATCACCAGGATCGTAGGCAGCCTGGGGATCTTCACCAAGATCGATTTCGATAACCGGCAGGTGGCTGAGTGCTACAGCACCTCATCCATCTTTCGCGGCTACAGCATCTTCATGAAGGGTAAGGATCCGCGCGACGCGCATTTTATCACCAGCCGCATTTGCGGCATCTGCGGCGATAACCACGCCACTTGCGCCAACTACGCCCAGAACATGGCCTTCGGCATCAAGCCTCCGCCCATGGCTGAGTGGATTGTCAACCTGGGTGAAGCCGCGGAGTACATGTTCGACCACAACATTTTCCAGGACAACCTGGTCGGCGTGGATTTCTGCGAGCAAATGGTGAAGGAGACCAATCCGAAGGTTTGGGACAAGGCCCAGAAAACGCCGGCCAATGGCGCGAATCTGCATGGATACCGGAACCATCTCCGACATCATGACGGCGCTCAATCCGTTCACCGGCTCGTTCTATCGCGAGACATTGCAGATGAGCCGCATGACTCGCGAAATGTTCTGTTTCATGGAAGGCCGCCACGTGCACCCGTCCACGCTGTATCCCGGCGGCGTCGGCACCGTTCCTACGCAGCAGTTATTCACCGACTACTTGGTCCGCTTGATGAAGTATGTCGAATTCATGAAAAAAGTCGTCCCGCTGCATGACGATTTATTCGACTTCTTCTATGACGCCCTGCCGGGCTACGAGAAAGTCGGCCAGCGGCGCATCCTGCTAGGCTGCTGGGGATCGTTCAACAATCCCGACGTGTGCGATTACACGCTATAAGACCATGGACGAGTGGGGCAAGGGCATGTTTGTGACCCCCGGCGTCGTGGTCGACGGAGAAGCAGTTACTCACAACTTAGTCGATATTAATCTCAATATCCGCATTCTGCTGGGCAGCTCTTACTATGATGACTGGCAGAACGGCGAGACTTTCGTGAAGACCGATCCTCTTGGAAATCCAGTGGATCAACGCCATCCCTGGAATCAGACGACAACTCCGCGTCCGCAAAAACGCGACTTCAAAGACAAATACACCTGGGTGATGTCCCCGCGCTGGTATGACAAACGGACCGATAAATATTTGGCGCTGGATACCGGCGGTGGGCCCATCGCGCGCTTCTGGTCCACCGCGCTGGCCGGATTGGTGGATATCGGGTACGTAAAAGCCACCGGGCACAGCGTCAAAATTTATCTTCCCAAGACGGCCATGTTGCCGGAAGTGGAATTCGAATGGAAGATCCCCAAGTGGAGCAACGCCATTGAGCGCGATCGCGCCCGCACCTACTTCCAGGCCTACTCGGCCGCCTGCGCGCTGCATTTCATGGAGAAGGCATTCAAGGAATTGCACGCCGGCCGGACCAAGACCTGGACCGATTTCAAAGTTCCCGAGGAAGCCATCGGCTGCGGTTTCCACGAAGCGGTGCGCGGCGTGCTGTCGCATCACGTAGTGATTCGTAACGGCAAGATCGCCAATTATCATCCCTATCCGCCAACGCCGTGGAACGCGAATCCGCGCGATGTATACGGCACTCCGGGCCCCTATGAAGATGCCGTGCAGAACACGCCTATCTTTGAGGAAAACGGTCCTGACAAATTCAAGGGCATCGATATCATGCGCGCCGTCCGCAGCTTCGATCCGTGCCTGCCCTGTGGCGTCCACATGTATCTGGGCGACGGCAAGGTGCTGGAGACCGTGCATTCGCCGATGTTCGGAAATCACTAACGCATGCGCGATACGAAGGAATTCCAGGAGCAGGTTGGACGGATCGACGGGCTGGTCCGGAGAGCTCGATTCCTCCCCCGATCCCGCGTTGCGAGGAACGGCTCGGGAGCTGGTTCAATCGCTCATGGAGCTTCACGGCGCCGGCCTCGAGCGCATTCTCGAGATCGTATCCAGCACCGGCGGCGATGCCGGCGCCGTGTTGATCAAATCTCTGGCGCACGATGAGCTGGTGAGCAGCTTATTGGTTCTCTATGGACTGCATCCGGAAGATTTCGAAACGCGTGTCCGGCGCGGTTTGGAAAAGCTTCGGCCCTTCCTGAGATCTCGCGGAGCGGCAGTGGATGTAATCTCAATCGCAGGGGATGAGGTGCGCCTCAAAATCGAAGGGCCAAGATCGGCTGAACTTCAGGAAGCCGTTCGTGAGGCGCTGCTTGAGACAGCTCCCGATGCCGCGGATATTGTCATTGAAGGAGGAGTGGATAGGGCGCCGAGCTCCAGCTTCGTGCCCTTGACCAGCTTGCGAAATCCGAACGGAGCCGCGGTTGTTCTGGCTGAGCCCGTCCGCCCATGAGCGCCTTTGCCACTCTGCGCAGCCTGACTCGCAAGCCGAGAACGAACGAGCACTGCGATATGTGCGGCGCCGGCCTCATGCACCAGCATCAACACTTGATCGACGCGGCTTCCCGGCGCCTGGTCTGTTCCTGCGACGCCTGCTCCGTCCTGTTCTACCAAAGCGGAGAAACAAAGTATAAGCGCGTGCCTCGGCGGGTCCGTTTTCTCGCGGACTTCCAGATGACCGATGCTCAGTGGGATAGCCTGCTCATCCCCATCGGCCTGGCCTTCTTTGTGGAGAACAGCGTGGAGAATAGAGTGCTCGCTCTCTATCCAAGTCCCGCCGGATCCACCGAATCCATGCTGTCGCTCGAATCCTGGTGGGACATTGTGCAAGAGAATCCGGTTCTGACGGAGATGGAATCGGATGTGGAAGCTCTGCTGGTAAATCGCCTGGATCACGGGGCCGAATACTATCTCGCGCCCATCGACAAGTGCTATCAATTGGTGGGGCTGATCCGCTCCAACTGGCACGGTCTATCGGGCGGCAGTGAAGTATGGGAGAAAATCCGCGATTTCTTTGTCGAGTTGAAAGCGGGGTCCAATGCCTGATCTCAGCTTCACCGTTGAGAGCGCCGAGTCCGTTCCCTTCGCGGCTGCGCCAACGCTCTCGCTGAAGCTCAAGGTAAGCAACCCGCAGCCCGATGAGGTCATTCATACCGTCGCGCTGCGGGCGCAAATCCAGATTGAGTCTACCCGCCGGCGCTACAGTGACGCTGAAAAAGCCAAGCTCCTGGATCTGTTCGGAGAGCCGGATCGCTGGAGCCGCACTCTTCGTTCCATGCTATGGACTCACGCGAGCGCCGTTATTCCCGGGTTCACGGGAAGCACCGTGGCGGATCTGCAGATCCCTTGTACCTTCGATTTCAATGTCGCCGCAACAAAATACTTTCACGGCGTCACGGATGGCGATATCCCGCTGAATCTCCTGTTCAGCGGAACAGTTTTCTACGCGCTTCCGGACGGCACTCTCCAGGTTGCGCCGATTCCCTGGAACAAGGAGGCTCGCTTCCGGCTGCCCGTCCAGGTGTGGCGAAAGATGATGGACGAATATTATCCCAACAGCGCCTGGCTGGCGATCCACCGGGACGTGTTTGAACGCTTGTATGAATTTAAAGTGCGCAATGGAATCCCTAGTTGGGAAGAAGCGCTGGATCGTCTGCTGGCCCCGTCGGAGGAAACGGTGCTGCAATGAACACCAAGTTAGTGGAAGACATCGCCGGCGCAGTCTTATACGAAGGCTATCTTCTGTATCCATACCGCGCCTCCGCCCTCAAGAACCAGCAGCGTTGGAACTTCGGCGTCCTCTATCCGCGAGCCTACGCGGAACAGCAATCCGGCGCGGATGCCTGGAGGAACCAAACCGAGTGCCTGGTGCGAGCCGGTTCCGACGGGAAGTTGAGCGTGCGCGTCCGATTTTTGCAACTTGCCGGCGTTGACGAACGCTCCCTTGCGGTCGCGGCTCGGAAATATTCGACCGTAACCAACCATCCGACCGTAACCAACCATCCGACCGTAACCAACCATCCGACCGTAACCAACCATCCGACCGTAACCGAGCCGCGACCGCAAGGGAGCGCTGCGCAAGAGCGCGACATAACCGTATCGTCCCTCCGCCTATCCGAGCTTACCGTGCAACCGGCCCGCCTCCAATTAACCCAACCAGTAGAAGCTCTGATCGAAGCTGAAGCGGCTCTCCTCGATCGTGACCTATACAAAATCCGCATCTCCGTATCCAACACTAGCCCATCGAATCCTACAACTCGCGATGAAGCCCTGAACCAATCGCTGGTATCTGCCCACAGCATCATCGGCATTGAGGGCGGGGAATTCGTTTCTCTACTTGACCCGCCGGACGAATTACGCGACGTTGCCTCGGCGTGCCAGAACATCGGCACTTGGCCGGTATTAGTGGGCGAAGACGGCCAGCGCGATGCCATGCTTTCTTCGCCGATCATCCTCTACGATTACCCTAAGATCGCTCCGGAAAGCCCCGGCGCATTATTCGACGGCACTGAAATCGACGAAATCCTAACTTTACGGATACTGACGCTTACCGACGAAGAGAAGCGAGAGATTTCGCGCTCCGACGAACGCGCGCGCCAGATTCTGGAGCGAACTGAATCCATGCCGGCCGAGCAGTTCATGAAAATGCACGGAGTGGTGCGATGCCTGAGGGAAGTGCAGGAGCAAATGCCATGAACGAATGGGAGTGGCAGCTCTTGGAAGAGGCCGTTGTGGTGGAGAGCGTCGCGGTGGCTGGAGTTGATCTGAAAAAAGGCGATCTGGTCCGCCTGCGTCCCCGGCAGGGCGGCGACATTTTCGATTTGGCGCTGGCCGGCCAGACCGCCATTATTGAATCGATCGAGCAGGATTACGAAGGCAAAATTCATTTCGCGGTGGTCCTCGAAGATGACCCCGGTAAGGATCTGGGCGTGCTACGCCAACCCGGTCACCGCTTTTTTTTCTCACCCGAAGAAGTTGAGCCGATCGGGCCTCGGGAGGCCGCCGGCCATAGGCCTGCACCACTGCAGAAAATACTGGTGGCGGGCATCGGCAATATTTTTCTGGGCGATGACGGATTCGGCGTCGAAGTGGTCCGGCGGCTGGCTGAAAGTGAATTTCCGGAAGGGGTCACGGTTCGGGATTTCGGAATTCGCGGTTACGATCTGGCGTATGCGCTGCTGGATGGCTACGACCTGACCATCCTGGTGGATGCGGCTCCGCGCGGATCGCGCCCGGGCACTCTCTATGTGATCGAGCCGGAAATGGACCAAGAAGCTGCCCAGCCCAAAGGCGTAGCGTTGGATGCTCACGCCATGAATCCGGTCAGCGTTCTACAGCTCGCGAAAAGTATGGGGCCAGTTTCCGGCACGGTTTTGCTGGTGGGTTGTGAACCTGCGACATTGGGTGGCGACGAAGGTGAGATGGGACTGAGTGAAGCGGTGGCGGCGGTGGTGGATCAAGCGGCCGTACTGGTCAAAAGGCTGATTGCGGACCACTTAAAATCTGAAAAACAATGAGGCAATCTATGGGACAAATACGCAATGTTGTTGACGATGCTAATTCCGCGGAAGCGCGGGACACCATGGTGATGTTCGGCGGATTGGCTTTGGTGCTGTTAGGCACCGGCATGATTCTGAGCAGCCCGGCTATCCGGAAATATCTGGGCGGCCTGAACGTGGGCAATCTGCTGCAAACCGCCGCGCCCGATTTTGAGAGGTATCTGAAACTGAAGGCCATGTAGGTGACTACGTCCACCAAAGTTGAACGTTACTCGATCGACCCAGGCATCAGCCGGTTCACCGTTCGGGCTTTCGCCAGCGGAATGTTCTCGGCCTTTGGTCACAATCCAACTCTGGCCATCCGCGATTTCGAGGGCGAAGCGAGCTTTTCGCCCGAGGCTCCCGATGATGCCCGGCTGGTTCTTAAAATCAAGGCTGCGTCGCTCGCAGTCACCGACAACATGAGCGACAAAGATCGCCGGGAGCTGGAACGTACCATGAACGAGGACGTGCTGGAATCCTCGCGTTATCCGGAGATCGTCTTCGAAAGCTCCAAAGTGTCGGCCAGCAAGGCCGGGGACGGCCAGTTCTTTGTCAACCTGGTGGGCACTCTTACGCTTCGCGGTGTCTCGAACAACCAGGCGGTCGCGGCCCAGATCTCTCTTACCGGTGACCTGTTGCGCGCTCACGGGGACTTCAACATTTTGCAAAGCGCGTATGGCATTAAACCGGTCTCAGTAGCCGGAGGAGCACTCAAGGTAAAAGACGAGCTGAAATGCTCATTCGATATCGTCGCGCGAAAAAAGGTAGACAATAGTTGAGGGTATTCTAAAGTTAAGGATATTCTAATGTGCCTGGCCATTCCTGCCAAAATTGTTGAGTTGTTTCCCGAAGAACAAAATCGCGCGCTGGTGGAAGTGGTGGGTGTGCGCCGCCGCATCGATACCGGCCTGCTGGCCGACGATCCTCCGCAAACCGGGGACTGGGTGTTGATTCACGTTGGTTTCGCCATGAGCAAGATCAGCGAAGAAGAGGCGCTCGATCAGATTCAAACTTTGACCATGCTGGGCGAACAGGAAGCGGCCATGCAAGAGGTCCAGGGTTACGGCCTGGGCGAAACATGAAGTTTGTCGATGAATTTCGCGAACCCGGCGTCATCGGGAAAGCGTCTGAAGAGATCCGCCGCCTGGCTGATCCCAAGCGGCATTACCGATTTATGGAGGTGTGCGGAGGCCACACGCACGCCATCTATCGGTTCGGTCTGAAAGATCTGCTTCCCGCGAATATCGAGCTGGTGCATGGGCCCGGTTGTCCGGTTTGCGTTTTGCCCATGGGACGCATCGACGACGGCCTTTCCATAGCCCAGGATCCGAACGTTATCTTCACCGCATTCGGCGATATGATGCGTGTTCCCGGCACCAACGGCAGCCCGCTGGAGCACAAAGCGCGCGGCATGGATGTGCGGATTATTTATTCCCCCACCGACGCTCTGAAGCTGGCCCAGACGAATCCCGACAAGCATGTGATGTTTTTCGCCATCGGGTTTGAAACCACCGCGCCCTCCACCGCGCTCACGCTGATGCGCGCGAAAGAGATGGGCCTGCGCAACTTCTCCGTATTCTCAAATCATGTCACCATTATTCCCGCCATCCGCGCCATTCTGGATTCTCCGGACATGCGCATCGATGCTTTTATCGGACCCGGACATGTTTCTACCGTCATCGGTTGCCGTCCTTACGAATGGATCGCGAGAAACGAAGGCAAACCCATCGTGGTGTCCGGTTTCGAGCCGGTGGACGTTTTGCAATCCATCGTCATGCTGCTGCAGCAGCTGCAGGCCGGCGAAGCGAAAGTGGAAAATCAATATAAGCGGGTGGTGCCGTGGGAAGGCAGCCGGCCGGCTTTGCGCGCCATGGCCGAGGTCTTCGAGCTGCGCCCCTATTTCGAGTGGCGCGGCATGGGCTTCATTTCGCAATCCGCGCTGAGCATCCGCGAGACGTATGCGCAGTGGGATGCTGAACGGCGCTTCCAGGTCCCTGGCGTCCGCGTCACCGATCCCAAGGCGGCCCAATGCGGCGAAGTCCTGAAAGGGGTGCTCAAGCCGGTGCAGTGTAAGCTGTTCGGAAAGGAATGCACGCCCGAACGTCCGGTGGGCGCGCTCATGGTATCGTCGGAAGGCTCCTGTGCGGCTTATTTCAATTACGAGCATCGGAAAGCGGCAGTTCTCACCAGCATTGCGCATCAGAAGAGCGTGCACAAAAATCGGTGAAGCACGCGGGGTTGGCAGACGTGAAGAGTCCGCCAAACGTTGACGCACAAGGATTTGACGGTTAAGTGGTTCGCAGGCGCTTTCGCCTGCGAACCGAGTTTTTTCGAACAGCATCTGATGGGAGTCGGTGCATTGCCGGGAGGGTCCCAATGACCACCCCACCCCTAAAATCCGCTTTCGCGATCCGCAAATCGAGATGGCCCACGGCGCCGGAGGCAAAGCCAGCCGCCGGCTGGTAGAGGGCCTGTTCGCTCCATGCTGTTCGGCGCGTCCACGGAACCGTTAGGTGACGCGGCTCACATCACACTGAACGGAACAACGCATAGCCATCACGGCGGACAGCTTTGTAGTAAAGCCGCTGCGAATTTCCCGGCGGATCCATCGGCGAATTGGCCGTCAACGGAACCGTGAACGACCTGGCCGTTTCCGGCGCGCGCGCCCAGGCGCTGGTGGTGACCTACGTTCTAGAATCCGGACTGCCCACTGAAATTCTGGAGGCCGAAGTTCGCGCCATGGCCAAAGCTGCCGAACGCGCCGGAGTCCGCATCGCCGGCGGCGACACCAAAGTTGTCGAGCATGGCAAAGCCGACCGCATGTACATCACAACCGCCGGAATTGGTATTCCGATTCCCGGCATCGCTCTCGCGGCTGCCTCCGTCCGCCCGGGCGACAAGGTGCTGCTCAGCGGCCCCATCGGCGATCACGGCATTACAATTTTGCTGGCGCGCGGGGAATTGGAATTGGAAGCGGATCTTTGTTCGGACACCCGCTCCGTTCTGCCGCTGGTGGAAGCTCTCGCCAAGGCGTCGGCGCCTGGAATTCGCTGGATGCGCGACCCCACCAGAGGCGGCCTTGCGACATCGCTGAATGAGCTGGCGCGCGATTGCGGGCTCGGCGTAATGCTCAGCGAAGACAAGATTCCCATTCGCGATGCCGTGCGTGGCGCCTGTGAACTGCTGGGCCTGGATCCGTTGCACATCGCCAACGAAGGCCAGTTCCTGGCCATCATCGCCGCGGAGCATGCCGACGCTGCCCTTGAGGCGCTCAGAGGAACGCCCGGCGGCCACGAAGCGGTCATCATCGGGGAAATGTGCGAACAGCCCGCAGGCACGGTTCTGGGCGCCACCAGCTACGGTGGCACGCGCGTAATCGATATGCTGGTAGGAGACCCGTTGCCGCGCATTTGCTAGACATGCTCACCAGCGCTTCCACTCTCGCGAGCCAGGTTGAAGAATCGCTCGCGGAGCGCAATCGCCGCTACGGCGAATTCTTCTCGCGCGAAGCTCCGAGGCTGGCTTCCGCCTGCCGCGACATGTCGGATCGCTTCCTCCAAGGCGGCCGCTTGCTGGCTTTCGGCCGTGGACCCTACGCCACCGACGCGCAACACGTTTCGGTGGAATTCGTTCACCCGGTAATCGTCGGGAAGCGTGCTCTGCCGGCGCTCGATTTATCCATTCTTTTCGGCCCATGGCTCCGCGCAATAGTGAAGCCGGAAGATATCGTAATGGGCTTTGGCCCTCCGGAAGGCGATCCGGAAGTGCAGTCCGCTCTGGACGCAGCAGCCGCGCTCCAAGCCATGACCTTTGCCCTGCCGGGTGAGCGAGGCTCCTACGCCTGCACCAATCTCGCTAGCGATCCGTTCCAACACCAGGAGATGATCGAAATCCTCTATCACACTCTTTGGGAGACCGTGCACGTGTTCTTCGAACATCGCGAATTGGGCCACGATGTCGGCGAATCCGGATTTCTATATCCGTTCCTGGGGCAGCAGAAACAGGAGACCGGCGGCGTGCTTGAGCAGGTAGCAGCATCTATCAAAATGAAAGTTGACGAAGACGCCAAGCTTCGCGCGCAAGTGGCGCGTGAGGAATCCGAGCAGATCGCCAACACCACCTTGGCCATTCGCGATCGCCTTCGCCGTGGAGGGAAGTTGATTCTCTTTGGGAATGGAGGCTCGGCCACGGATGCGAATGACTGGGCGCTGGATTGCGTTCTTCCAACCCCCGGCCTGCAGGCAGTTCCAGCAATTTCGCTGTCTCTCGAACCCGCCAATATCACAGCCCTCGCGAACGACGTAGGAACGGAAGTGATCTTCCTTCGGCAGCTCATTGCGCATGCTCGCCCGGAAGACGTGGCCATCGGGATTTCCACCAGCGGCGGCTCGAAGAATATCATCATGGCGCTCGAAGAAGCCCGCAAGCGAAAACTGTTAACCGTAGCGCTGCTGGGTTATGATGGCGGCGAGATTGTGCGGCGCGGATTAGTGGACTGGCCGCTGGTAGTCCGTTCCGACTACATCCCGCGCATTCAGGAAGTGCAAGCCTCCGTGTATCACATCATCCGCCAGCTTCTGGAGATCGCGGGCCATGCCGAAAACTGAACTCTATGGATCGGCGAGCTGCCCGTATACGCGCGAATTGCGGGAATGGCTGGAATGGAAGAATCGCGATTTCGAGGAGTTCGACGTTGAAGCGGATCCGGAAGCCTATGCGCGAATGTCGGCTGCTACCGGCGGCCAGCGCACCGTACCGGTGCTGATCGAAGACGGTAAGGTGACGCAGGTTGGTTGGCAAGGCCGCGGATGTATTGCCGGAGCTCCGCATGCATGAGCTCTCCATCGCCATGAGCCTTCTGGATGCCGCCGAAGAAGAAGTAGAACGGCGCGGAAACCCGCAGCTCGAAGCCATCCATTTGCGCCTCGGTCCGCTATCGGGTGTGGTGAAGGAAGCGCTTCTCTCCGCCTATGAACTGGCCCGCGAAGCGACCCCTTTCGCAACCACCCGCCTGATTATTGAAGAAGTTCCCATCGTGGTCTTCTGTTCCAAGTGCGATGCGGAGCGCCCGGTCCGGTCCATGCAGGAGTTTTCCTGTGTGGAGTGCGATACTCCAGCTTCGAACGTAGTTCATGGCCGCGAATTGGAACTGGCCGCATTGGAGCTGCTGGAGTGAGTACCCAACCTCGTATCGTAGAAGTCCGGCGCAATATCCTGAAGCACAACGATCAAGTGGCTGCCGCGCTGCGCGATCGCTTCAAGCAGGCCGGTGTATTCGTGGCCAGCCTGGTTTCGAGCCCCGGCTCCGGCAAGACTGCGTTTCTCGAGAAAACGCTGACGCTGCTGAAAGAAAAAGGCTACCGTCCCGCGGCCGTCGTCGGCGATCTTGCCACCGATAACGACGCCGCGCGATTGGCCCGCAGCCAGGCGCCCGTGAAGCAGATCACCACGGGAACGCTTTGTCACCTGGAAGCGGCCATGATCCAGAACGCGCTTGAGGGTTGGAATATCGGCGAGCTGGATTTCCTGTTTATTGAGAATGTCGGCAATCTGGTGTGCCCTTCTTCCTACGATCTGGGTGAGAACCTGCGATTGGTGCTGCTGTCGGTAACGGAAGGCGAAGACAAGCCGTTGAAATATCCCACCATCTTCAATAGCGCCGACCTCGCGGTCATCACCAAAATCGATTTAGCGGAAGCCGTGGAGTTTGATCGCACCGCGGCGAGATCGAACATCCAAAGTGTCCGCCCGGGAATGCGCATGCTGGAGCTTTCCTCGAAAACCAGCCAGGGCATGGACGAATGGCTGGCATTGCTAGAATCCGCCGCAGGAGCAACCGCGCCGCGACCGTAAGTGTAAGAAGCTGTGAAAAAATCGGTTCGCAGGCGAAAGCGCCTGCGCCACTTAATCGTAAATCCTTGTGCGTCAATGTGGGGCAGACGCTTCCGTCTGCCAACCCGGCGCGCCTGCCGATTTTTTCACAGCTTCTGAGAACCGAGACTGAGGGAGCCGGTGCTTTTTGGTTCCAGTTATTTTGCAAGTACCTCGCTTCCGTCTGCCAACCCCGCGTGCTTCCCGATTTTTTTCACAGCTTCTAAGCTAAGGGAGCCGGTGTCTTTTTGGGTTCCGGCCACGCTGGGTTAGGCCCGTTGTGGCAAATTCGGTTGGCAGGCGAGTGGGGCAGGCGCTTCCGCCTGCCAACCGGCGTCTTCAACGGAGTCAGTGCCTGGTTGGGCCGACGCCCCGTGAGCAACCGTGACAATCCGTGACATCGCGCAACGGTTTTCGCGCCCGGGATTCTAACTTCGTGGAGGTTATTATACATGGACACCCAAAAGCAACAAGGGAACCAACAGCAGAAGGACTTCGGGAACCAACCCAACAAGGGCCAGGAACAGGGCCATCAGCCCGGTCATCAGGGCAATCAACCCGGCCATCAGGGCCAATATCCGAACAAGGGGAACGAACAGCCGAATCAGCCCCGCAAAGAGAACGAACAACAACCCACCAAGCGATAAACCGGCAACGCCAGTTGCATGGGGTAGTGGGTCTAACCGGCTCACTACCCCCGGTTAGACCGAGCGTCCATTCCCCCAAGCCATTATTTGTTGTTCACAATCAGACATTCCCGCAGCAGAACTGCATCCTGAACATGGCAGCCCACGTCCAATAGGCAGGAGAGCGGTTATGTTAAGGAATCTTGGATTACCGGCATTGGTTCTAGGAGCAGTACTTACACTTTTTAGCCCGGTCGCGGCGCTCGCGCAAGGCCACGGTGGCGGGGGAAGAGGCGGCGGCGGAGGCCACGCGTATTCAGGCGGCGGTCACGCCTACTCGGGCCGAGCCTATTCAGGAGGCGGCCGAGCCTACTCAGGCGGTGGTCGCGCCTACTCAGGCGGCGGTCGCGCCTATGCGGGCCGGAGTTACGGCGGAGGCGGCAGCTACTACGGCGGCAGAGGCTACTACGGCGGCCGCGGTTATTACGGAGGAAGAGGCTATTACGGGGGCGGCTACGGCGGATATTATGGCCCCAGCTTCGGCCTCGGCTACGGATTCTATGGCTCGCCTTATTATGGCTATGGATACGGTTACGCTCCGTCTTGCGCCCCGTCCGGCTACTACGATCAGTACGGAAATTGGATTTCCACTGGGTGCGCCCCGTACCCGTACTGACCGCGGGTGGGTGTGGTGGGTGCTAGGTTGTCACTTTCCGGTCGAATGCCCGTGACACCATCACACCCACCACAATCACCACCACGCAGCCGACGACGTTGTACCACAGGAACGAAATCTTGGTGAACAGGTTGGCCGCGAAAATGGCTGCTTCGCCCGCCACCACACCGAAAAATGCGCCGTTCGCGCCTACGCTCTTGAAGAAGAATGCCAGCACGAACACGCCCAGCAGCCCGCCGTAGAACAGCGATCCAACGATGTTGACGGCCTCGATGAGCGCGCCGAAATTCCTGCCATATTGCGCGAATCCCACCGCATACAAGCCCCAAAAAACTGTCGCGAAACGGGAAGCCATCAGATAATGCCGGTCGGAAGCATCCTTATTGACGTGCCTCCGGTAGATATCGATGACCGTGACCGTCGCTAGCGAATTGATCTCGCCCGAAGTGGACGACATAGCCGCTGAAAAAATGACAGCGATGATTAATCCCACCATTCCAGCCGGCAGGTAGCGCGTAACGAACGAAAGAAAAATATAATTCGTATCGTGAAAATCTTTTCCCACCAGGTGCTCGCCGGCCAGGTGCGCATCGTTCAATTCGCGTTGCGAGCTTTGGTAGCGCTCCATGCTGGCTTGCCTCAAGGCCGGATCGCCCGACGTCTTCGCCTGTAGATACTTCTCGGCCGCGTCTTTGCGATTCGCGAAGGCCGCTTCGTACCGTTTTTCCACCGCCGGGAAGCGCGGATCGTTGCGGACGCGCGCCAGTTCCACCGGTTGAAATAGCACCGGGGGACGCTCAAAAATGAAAAACACAAATACCATCGCGCCGATAAAAAGAATGAAGAACTGCATCGGGATTTTCGCCATGGCGTTGAAGATCAGGCTCAGCCGGCTCTGCTCAATCGATTTTCCCGTGAGGTAGCGCTGCACCTGCGATTGATCGCAGCCGAAATAGGCCAGCATCAGGAACATCCCGCCAATCAGCCCGCTCCAGACGTTGTAGCGATCGTCCCAGTCAAAATGGAAATTGACGGCGTTCAATTTTCCGGCCGCGCCGGCCAGCGAAACCGCGTTCGCAAACGAGATATGGCCGGGAAGCAAATGCACGGCCATAAACAGGGCCATCACCAGCCCGCACAAGATCAGCATCATTTGTTGCACGTCCGCCCAGGTAACAGCCTTTATGCCGCCTAGCGAAGTGTAAGTAACAACGAGTGCGCCCATCATCACCGTAGTCAGCCGGTCCGGCCATCCCAGAATCACCGAGAGCACCACCGCCGGCGCATACAGCGACAAGCCCGCCGCCAACCCGCGCTGGATCAAGAAAATCCCACTCACTAAGGCGCGCGTCTTGGCGTCGAAGCGATGCTCCAGATACTCATACGCCGTGTAAACGTTGGCGCGATGAAATATGGGGACCGCGGTGGCGCAAAGAATCACCATGGCGATGGGCAGTCCAAAATAGAACTGCACGAAGCGCATCCCATCCGTGTAGCTCTGGCCGGTAGTGGAAATGAAGGTGATCGCGCTGGCTTGCGTGGCCATGATGGAAAGCCCCATGGCGTACCAGGGCATGCTTTTTCCCGCCAGCAGATATTTATTGACCGTGGTGCTGCCGCGTCCGCGATAGAGCCCATAGCTGACGATGAACGCCAGCCATCCGAACATTACTATCCAGTCCAGCGGTCTCATGGGGCGTAGGCCCGCGAGAAAACGTACAAAGCCGCGATCACGAACACCAGATAACAAAGCACGAAAATATAGACTCTACGCCAGGTTCCCAGGAACGGAGGCGGCTCATCGATCACCACTTTATGGACTGTTTCCGGCGGCTGCGGCAAACCTAAAGCATATCGCGAAACGCGCGGACTCGAAGACATGCGAAAGTAAGTTCGATGCAACTGAAACACATCCTCCTCGCTTTAGCAGTGGCCGCGGCCTACGGTCAGGGGCTTAGGATTCAAGTTGACGGCAAGCCGGTGGGCGCTGAGAACGATCTGAACCTGATTCCCGGCACGGGAATTTTGCACGTCTGTGTGGACAACCCCGGCCACAAGCGCGTGGATTGCACGCCCTCCTTCAACACCGCGCTCATCCCCACGCACGATACGCTGCATGCCAATGAAAATTACTGCGCATCCTCCAACGGCACGTTCCTCTACACTTGCCGGCTGCCCAATAAGGCGTTGACGTCATACAACGCTGGGATGACCTTCGTCCTGGTTGTGGATGTGGATTGCAGCGCAGCCTGCTCGCTCAACATCGACCACGTGGGGTTGAAGAACATCAAGAAGGTTGACGGCACAACCGATCCTCGCGGCGCGTTACTCGCCGGGCAGCCGCAATGGATTTTCTACGACGGCACTGTCTTCCGATTAATGGGAGGCGCCGGCGGCGCGGTCAGCGCGATAGACTCACGCGGCGACGTCATCGCGCGCCGGGTCATCTCGGCCATGGATACCATGCCCTATCAACCCGCGATGACACTGGATGTGACCGCGGGAGATCTACACAAAATCCGTACCACTCCAAGCGGAGGAAATGCCACTCTCCAAGCCGCAACGGGCGGCCTGCCGGGTCAGCACATGTGGATCATCATCGCCAATGACAATACCAGTTCCAAAATAATCACGTTCGGCGCCAATTTGCTGAGCGCGGGCCCGCTGGCAGGCGTTACCGGCCGATCCGCCACCATTCATTTCGTATCCGATGGAACGGCCTGGTACGAAGTTTCACGAACCGTCGGTCTGTAATCGTTACGCCGGCTGCTGCATGGTCATGCAATGCAGCGTCCCCAGCCCCAGCACCAGATCCAGGCAATGGATTCCCACCACCTCGCGGTTAGGAAACAGCGCCGCCAGCTTGGTAAGTGCCACCCGATCCATGGGGTCGTTAAACGTGGGAACCAGAACCAATTTGTTGGCGATATAAAAATTGGCGTAGCTGGCCGGTAAGCGCTGCCCGTCAAAATAAACCGGCGCGGGCATGGGCAATGTTGCGATCCGCAAGCCGGTCCGCTGCAGCAGATCCAGGTTCTCCTCCAGCGTCTCGTAATTTGCTTCCGATTTATCAAGCTCGGTGACGGTGACGATAGTATTCTCATCCACGAAGCGAGCCAGGTCGTCAATATGGCCATGCGTATCGTCACCGGCGATTCCGCGCTTCAGCCAGATGGTGCGGGTGATTCCAAGATAATCGGCGAAGTATTGTTCCAGGCCCTCCCGGCTGAGGCCCGGATTGCGAACCTGCACCGTCTCGCTCAGCAGGCATTCCTCGGTTGTGAGCAAAAGCCCCGCGCCATTCACGTCGATGCTGCCGCCTTCCAGCACGATGCCCGGCGCATATTGCGGCAGCTTCAGGCGCTTGGAGAGATAGCCCGGGATTTTATTGTCGTCGCGCCAATTGTCGTATTTGGCCCAGCCATTGAATAGCCAGTTCGTGATCGCAACCTGATCCTGTGGATTGCGAACGAAGATCGGAGAATAGTCGCGTGTCCAGCTTCGATTGGTGCGATGACGATAGAACTCCACCGCCCGCATCTCCACTCCGCACTTCGCAAAAACACGCCGGGCGCTTTTCTCCGCCGCGGCGTCCTCCACCAGGATGCGGACTTTTTCCGCCTGAGCCAGGCGCCGCACAATATCTCCGTAGACCCACGGAATGGGTGCGAATTTTCCTGGCCAGTCCGAACGTTCATGCGGCCAGGCGAGCCAGGTGGCTTCATGCGGCTCCCACTCCGCCGGCATGCGGAATCCGCGCGCGGATTTCAATCCAGCCATCTCAATCCAGCCATCTCAATCCAACCATCTCAATCCAACCATCTCAATCCAACCATCTCAATCCAACCAGCGCTTCAAAATCGGCGAGTAGGCGTCGATACGGCGGTCGCGCAGGAACGGCCAATTGCGGCGCACTTCCTCCACGCGATGCGGATCGCACTCAGCAATCAAAATGGCTTCCTCACCGGACGGCGCTTCGGCGATCACCTGGCCGAACGGGTCGGCTACGAAAGAAGACCCCCAGAATTCGAGGCCGTGGTCTGGCGGCCCTTCGAACCCCACGCGATTCACTGCGGCCACGTAGATCCCATTGGCGATGGCATGGGCGCGTTGGATGGTCTTCCATGCATCCAGTTGGGCGGCCCCGTACTGCTGTTTTTCCGCCGGATGCCAGCCGATGGCCGTTGGATAGAAAAGAACATTCGGGCCGCCCAGACTAGTAAGCCGCGCGGCTTCCGGATACCACTGGTCCCAGCAGATCAGCACGCCCACGCGGGCGAAGGCGGTGTCGAAACTCAGGAAGCCCAGGTCGCCGGGCGTGAAGTAGAATTTCTCGAAATACAGCGGGTCATCCGGAATATGCATCTTGCGATAGATGCCCGCGATCTCGCCATCGGTTCCGATCACCGCCGCGGTGTTGTGATACAGCCCTGCGCCGCGGCGCTCAAAGAGGGAAGCAATGATGACGATTGCAAGCTCACGCGCCAGGTTCCCGAGGGTCTCCGTAGTGGGCCCCGGGATGGTCTCCGCCAGCGCAAACAGTTCCGCGTTCTCCTCGCGGCAAAAATATTGGGACCGGAAAAGTTCCTGCAGGCAGACAATCTGCGCCCCGCCAGCCGCCGCCTCGCGAATTCGCCACCGGGCCTTTTCGAGGTTCTCATTGGGGTCGGCCGCGCAGCTCATCTGAACCAGGCCGACACGGAATTTGCCGGCGCTCGAGTTTTGCATAGTCCTATTGTGCCGCACGCGCATCGTGCTCAGAATCATACCCCCGCCGAACGTTTTCCGAGCCGCGACCCGCAAGGGAGCGTCGCACGCGTCCACTTTTTCCCGGACCGTCCTAAGCGCCGGCCTTCTCCGCCCACAGCAGAAAGCGAAGCGTCATCTTACTCTTGGTGCCGATCAGCCCCAGCAGCGCGGAAGGCGGCTTCAACCCGTAGTCTTTGAGATTGATTTGCGCGTCGCCGTCGATTTCCAGGCGCTCTATGCCGGATGGCTTCGCCGCGGCGATGAAAGTAATTGGTCTGGTGATGCCGCGTACCGTGAGATCGCCCTGAATTTCGAACTGGCCCTTCGATTTGCCGGCGATGCGCGTGGATGAGAACTTCAGCTGCGGATATTGATTGGCGGCCATCATATCGTTGACCGCGGCGTCAACAATTTTTTTCCTTTCTTCCTTTTTCTTCACCCACGCGTCCTTCGCCGTCACGCTTCGCGCATCCACCGTCAACGTCACCTTGGAATTCTCCGGGCGATTGGAATCGTAATCCACCTCTCCGGCGTACTGTTCAAAAAACAGAAAGTGCTTCTTGCCCGCCATCAGGCCGGTCTTCGATACTTCCAGTGTGAATGTGCTCTCAGCGGACGGCCTGATCAGGTAGCGTGCGGATTCCTCCGGCATTGGTTCCTCCAATTAGGTTCAGACGTTTCGAATTCTGTTTGGTTTGTGGAATTCGACAACCGAGCCGCTACCGCCAGGAGGCGCCACCACGAACAGACCACGCGCTCACATATAAATTCCGCCGTTCACATCCAGCACGTGCCCGGTGATGTAGCCCGCGTCTTCACTCGCCAGGAACCGCACCGCGGCGGCCACGTCTTCCGCGCGGCCCATGCGCTTCAGAGGAATATTGGCCAACATCTTCTCCTTCAATTCCTGGGTCAGGCCTTGCGTCATATCGGTCTCGACGAAACCGGGCGCCACCGCATTCACCGTGATATTGCGGCTGCCCATCTCCTGGGCGATCGATTTTGTAAGTCCAATCAGCCCCGCTTTCGAAGCAGCGTAGTTAGCCTGTCCAGCATTCCCCATCTCGCCGACAACGGACGAAATGTTGATGATCCGTCCCCAGCGCTCGCGCATCATGCCCTGCAGCACCTGTTGTATCGCCAGAAAAGCTCCGGTAAGGTTAGTCGAAATCACCGCGTCCCAATCATCTTTCTTCATGCGCAGCGCGAGACCGTCTTTGGTGATGCCGGCATTGTTGACCAGAATGGCGATCGGTCCGAAATCTTTAGCGGTTTTTGAGATCGCTTCCTTGATTGACTCCGGATTGGCCAAATCGATTGAAACCGGAAAAACCTCATGCCCTTGTGAGCGGATCTCCTGGGCCAGCGCTTGCAACTGTTCCATGTTCCGCGCCGCCACCGCCACGCGCGCGCCGGCGTGGGCCAGCGCGACAGCGCAGGCGCGTCCAATGCCTCGGCTGGCGCCAGTGATGAATGCGGTTCGATTTGTCATGCGGCCTGACTTTCCATCATAGTAAAACGTGAGCATTCAACTTCCTTATGGCCTATAGCGACCTGCGTGAATTCATCGCCGCGCTCGAAAAGAAACACGAGCTGCGCCGCATCCCCTTCGAAGTGGACCCCTATCTCGAGATCACCGAGTTTGCCGATCGTGCGGTGAAGCATGGCGGCCCCGCCCTGTTGTTCGAAAAGCCCAAGGGCAGTAATATTCCAGTGCTCATCAATAGCTTCGCCAGCGCGCGCAAAATGGGAATCGCCCTCGAAGTGGATTCGGTGGAAGAAGTGGCGCGCCGGATCTCCGAGTACCTGGAAATGCGCATGCCCGAGGGCCTGCTGGGAAAACTGAAAATGTTGCCCAAGCTCGCCGAGATGGGCGCATTCTTTCCGAAAATCGTTTCCAACGGAGCCTCGAAAGAGGTGATCCGCCGTGAAAACTTCTCGCTGCACGAATTTCCCATCCTGCACTGCTGGCCGCAGGATGGCGGGCGCTTCATCACGCTGCCCATGGTTTTTTCCAGGAATCCCGATACCGGCAAACGCAACTGCGGCTGCTACCGGCTGCAGGTTTATGACGAACGCACCACCGGCATGCATTGGCAAACTCACAAACAGGGCGCCGAACATTACCGCCGGATGCTGAAAGAAGGCAAACAGAAACGCATGGATGTGGCCGTAGCCATCGGCTCCGATCCGGCCACCATGTACTCGGCTATTCTGCCGCTGCCTCCCGACCTGGACGAGATGATGATCGCGGGTTTCCTGCGCGGTAAGCCAGTGGAGATGGTGAAATGCGAGACTTCGGATTTAGAGGTCCCGGCCAACTCCGAAATCGTTTTGGAAGGCTACGTCGAGCTGGGCGAATTGCGCACCGAGGGGCCGTTCGGCGACCATACCGGCTTCTATTCGCTCGAAGACGAGTATCCCGTGTTCCACATAACCTGCGTTACCCAGCGCAAGCATCCTATTTACGTCACAACCATCGTCGGGCCGCCGCCCATGGAGGATTTTTATATGGGCAAGGCCATTGAGCGCATCTTTCTGCCGCTAATGCGCCTGCAGCTTCCGGAGATCCGCGACATCTCCATGCCGGCCGAGGGTATTTTTCACAACCTGATTCTGGTTTCCATTCGCAAATCGTATCCGCTCCACGCGCGAAAAGTGATGCATGCCATCTGGGGTCTGGGACAAGCCATGTTCAGCAAATGCATCGTAGTGGTGGATGAAGATGTGGATGTCCAGAACGCGAGCGAGGTGACCTGGAAGGCGCTGAACAATATCGATCCGGAACGCGACATTCAATTCGTCCTGGGCCCCGTGGATTCGCTCGACCATTCCAGCCGCCTCCCGAATTACGGTTCTAAAATGGGTATCGACGCCACCAAGAAGTGGAAAGAAGAAGGCTTCGTTCGCCCCTGGCCCGATGTCATCCGGATGCCGGAAGAAGTGAAGCAGCGCGTGAACACGCTCTGGAAAAAAGCCGGCCTGTAACCGGTGGCGCAGGCGCTTCCGGCTGCGAGCCAAGAGCCAAATGCTAAACTAGAAACACACGGCGGCTGTAGCTCAGTTGGTAGTAGCGCCAGATTGTGGTTCTGGATGTCGTGGGTTCAAATCCCACCAGCCGCCCCATCATAGAATCATAGGCTTACAATCCGTGGCGGGCAATACCGGGCAATCAGTCCGGAATTACCAGGCGAATTCACGTTCGCGCGGGCAATTCAGGGCAACGATGCTAAACTGAAGCGTGCCCTTACACCTCTATCGTCGGCACCGGCAGTAATGTGAAGGCGGGCATCGGCAAGACTCGCGCTCAGATGACCTAGAGGAGCGGAAGAAGGGTTGGAAGAAATGCTCCTGCTTCATTTTTGCCTCCGGGACGCTAGGCCGTAAATTCAGCCGTAAGTACACCGGCAAAACCAACTGGGAAGAAGCGAAAGTTGTCGCCGCAGCGTGGGAACGAGCCGACTCCTGGGATAGCAAAGCCGCGCAAACTCCAGCGAGCGAGCACGCTGCTCGCATGACTATTCAGATCAAGAGACCCGATGTCGAAACGCTCATCAATCAGCCTTGGTAGCGGCTTGTTCAAGGACGCAGAAGATCTTATTTTGTGGGCCCTTCAGTGTTCGCCGCTCCCATAGCTAGCGTTGTGGAGTCAGGTTTTTGCGGAGATTCCAACTTGGTACGATCAGAGAGGGAAAGTCACAGCCATGCAAAATATCTCAATCCAAAAGGCCAGCGAACTGCCACAACCTTTCAAGTCCGCTGTCGAGCGTCTCTTGGGCCGGCCGATCGGCCCTGACGAAGAAGTCAGCATCGCTGCTATTCCGCCGCAGCAAGTTCCGCCTTCCGAAAGCCGCGCAGTTCTCTCCCAAGAACTCGAAGCGTTCCTGAACCGGCGCGCTGAAAAGACCACGGAAGCTTCCGATGCGGAGCTTGACGCGGCGATTGATGAAGCCGTTGATCATGTGCGGCATAGCCGCGAATGAGAATTGTCCTCGACACCAATATTCTTGTTCGAGCTAATGCGAAGGCTAAAGGCCCGGCCAGAGAACTGCTTCAGTTAATTGCTGGTTCACCAGATCACACGCTACTTTTGTCTCCATTCCTCCTACAGGAGTTGGAGCGAGTGTTCTCGTACGAGCGGGTCCGCATATCATCGAAACTCACCAGCGAAGAGATAATCGACTATCTCGGCTATCTTCGCGCGAAGGAACTTTCGGAGATGATTTTCCCCGGTCCTGCTCCTCGCGTTGTGCCCTCCGACCCGGATGATGACCCAGTAGTTCACACTGCCGTCATAGGGCGAGCCGACGTGCTCTGCACCCTCAACCGCGATTTCTACAGGCCCGAGGTCCTAGAGTACTGCCGTGAGCGCGGCGTCTGCATAGCGAACGATGTAGACGTTCTCAGGCTCCTTCGCTTGAGCTGAGCATTATCCCCAGAATGAGGTTAAAGCGAAATTGTCGCGAGGCTTTCCGGAATACATACTGCGTGATGACACTACCTACCGGGATGAGATTCGATTCAGCCGGCGGCTTCATTCGGACACGTGTCAACTCTTTCGGTGCCGCGCGAGAAAACATTCCGACAATTTCTCGACCCATTGGGCCGTTTCGAATGTGACTCCTACTTTATCGCGATCGTAACTTGATTGGACGGCAAGTTGACACTGATCTGAAGAGGAACAGTTGTTCCAGCGGGTGCCGCCGTTGGAACTTGCGCATTGATTTGATAGAGACCAAGAAATCCCGGCGCGAGTCCGGAATATAGTACCTCTGCGGATGAATTGCCAATTACGACGCTGACCTGTCCAGTTGTGGAGGGAAGCGGGGCCTTGCCGGGAGCTGGTGCTGAGATATCGATTGGCCGATTGAGAGGGCCTAGGCAGGAGCAGTAATTGGAAATGTTGTCTCCAGGAATCAGGGTTCGTTGCGTCAGCCACTTGCCCGGAGCTGGCAGCCACGACGGAACCCTGGCCCGATCCACTCTAGTTCGTGGTGAAAATCCCCGGAAATGCGGAAACGACGGTCAAGTTGAGGGGTGTCGACGAAATCCCGTTGCTCACCTCCAATTGCAGCGATTGTCCCGGTTGATCTGTCCCTTGGAGACGAAAAAGATGGGAATCGAATTTCCCCCGAGTTGGACTTGGGTTCCGCCGAGCGTGGTGGCAGGAATTCCGTCCGGCGCAGCAGTCCATTGACTCGCCAAGTTCTGACCGTAAATTGTTATGATTTGCCCGGGGCTATGGTGCTTGTGGTGGACCGCTGTCCCGCCGGGTCACAGACCGCCTGGATAATCGGAACGAAAGAAGAAGGGCTTACGGTCCCACCAGCACTTGCTTGAACCCCTTGACTGATTCCCGGAGCCGTTGCCACGAGCTAAACCATGACCAAGCCGGCCGGTGGAGATACCAGCTGCCGTGTCGTTTGCCAGGTTCCGTCGGGCCACGAGGTCAAGGCGAGGGCGGGCTCTCCTGTGGAGAATGTCACTGTCGCGGCTCCCGAGGCCCCAGAAATGGTGCGGACCTAATGACGGTGAGGGAACTGCTCGGCCATTCGTCAGTATCTGTGACAATGCCTTATCCCCATACAAACCGGCGCGAAAGTCCCGAACGAGTCTGACAGTGATAGCGGGAGGTAATCATCGAATGGATTGAGGTGGCAGCCCAGAACGGTGGCAACAAAGATCGGTAAGCTTAAACCTTCTCTTTGACCGAGAAGCCCAGGGCCAGTGCAAGTAAGGCGAAGCCGGTTGGCAGCGCCAAGGACCAGGGCCCGATCACCGCTTCCAACAATGCGCCGAGGCTGCAGCCGACTGTGAAACCGACGATCGCGGGCCCAGTCCGTCTTGCGCGACTGCGAGCGTAGGCTACTCCTTTAGGGTCGCGCCGGAACAACATCGCGCCGATATCCATCGTGAAGGTCGTGATGTCGGTCGTCATCACCGCGGTCGCCGGTGCCCCGTCCAACAAACGCACGAGCGCGTTCTGGACGGCCATCGCAGCTATGCCGAGCATGCCGGCAACGACGCCTGTCGGCGCAGCGGGATCGAGGCCTGAACCAGCTTCGACCCAGATCATCAGAAAACTCGCGAGCAGGACGAATTGCAGCGCCAGTAGAAGCTGCAGGGGGCGGTGGAGGGTTTCCTCCAGACCGGCAGCTGCCAGCCTAGTCAACCCCAGCATTAGGATAAACACCGGAACAGAAAGGATTGCCGCGAGCGACGCGGCTCGTCCGGTGACGAGATGCGCCGCCAGAACCACCAAGTTACCAGTGATATGCGCAGTGAATAGCCCACTCAGTCCGAGGAAGCTGATGACGTCGACGGAGCCAGCTACGACGCTGAGCACACCCGGCAGCAGCTTGGTGCCGAGTGAGCTGTCTACGGAAATAGTCACGGCACGCGGAGTCATGTCTTCGCTCGGCATCGGTTTCGTTCGCTTGCCGACGCGCCTTGGCCGACTCCCGTCGATGACCGCTGCGGAATAGAAGTGTTAATGTCTTTCGCTGGAAGCATACTCGCGGCCGCCTGCTAGTGACCGCAGACGCGCCTTGAAAGGTTCTGACAGCCCCTCGAACCAGTGTTCGTCATCATCCGGCACTACTCGCGGGTCGGTCACCGTCTCGATATCGATTGTCTCCGCCGGAGTCGGACGCGGCATGATGTGCCCCCACTCCATGATGTTCATCGCGGGTAGGTTATTAAGATAGAACCAGATCGACTCCTCAGGAGTTTTAACGGTCTTGGCAACGCCTTCCTGTATCCGGTTAAGAAGTCTCGCTTTCAGTTCCTCATTCCGCCCGGCTCGAACATCGCATCGAATTCAGATCACGTCGGTGCCGGTTGACCGGCGATATACTGGTCCCCTTTTGCAAAGTTCTGGAAGATCACCTGGATAAGGTAGCGTGCGATCCCAAACTCCTCGTGATACACGTTCGTGCACACGTTCGCGATCTCCGCTTTCTGAGCTACCGTCAGTACTTCTGGAGCGGTAAAACATTCAAACGTTGGCATTTGATTCTCCTTTTCTTTCGAGCTGATGAATACATCTAACCTCCAAATCGATCCGGAGGTCGCCTGGACCGGTTAACTTCCACGCGCGAGCGCCACGAGCACAGCTTGCGGCCGATTGGCAAATGCCGGACACGCGCGCCCGTGGCAGCGAAGATCGCATTCCCGATCGCTCGCGCAACGGCGGTCGTGGCCGGTTCTCCGAGCCCGACCGGTGTTTCCGTGCTGGGAATGAACTCAATATCGATTTCCGGCACTTCTCCCATACGGAGTACTCTCTAACTGTCGAGATTCGTATCCTTGGGTTGCGCTTTTGTGAACTCGGTTCCTTCATACAGGGCCGTCGAAAGCCCCCACAAAGTCGCGCCCTCCACCTGGGCTGCGGCGCTATCCGGATGAATGAGCGTTCCCGCGTCGACAACAATGGTCAGCTTCTCTACTGCCACGTGGCCGCTCGTGCGATCCACCCGCACGCGGGCCACGCAGGCGATCCACGTGGGCATCGTGCCGTCCTGTCCGAACGTCGACGCGATGCCGAGGCCGACATCTTTCGGCATCGTGTTCCCCCAGCCTGCCTTCTGAGCACAGCGGGCAAGCACTGCCGCTTGCCGGTGCGCGCCGCCCACGGAGTTGGCGCCGACCCGGCATTACGGCCCGCGCCGTCGAGTAAGCTTAGCCGAAACCGCACCGGATCGACTGCGGCTTCGTGGGCCGCCTCGTCCATGAAACTCTCGATAGCCCAACTGGTCCAGCCCGCGCTCACGGATCGGAGATAGCCGGACCGGAATGTCCGATCGGCCAGGTCGTTGTGCAGCGCGCGTACTCGATGTGCGCCTACGTTGTACCAGTGGTCGGCTCCCGAGATGGCGAATGGATCGTACGAAGCACCCTTAGCGTCCTTGCCTAAGAAATAGGGTGCGATCGTGGGGATGGCCAACCCGCCGCCGCGTGGTGATCCATAGCCGCGACCCTATGTCCGTCGCCCCAGGCCAAACGCAGGACCTGCCGCGACGCGGATCGCGGACAGTCGAAACGCATGTCGTCAGCTCGCGTGCAAACCATCTTCACGGGCTTGCCTATTGCCATCGTGGCTAGCGCGGCTGGCACGGCATAATCGCCATCGAGGCGGCGGCCGAATGCTCCACCGAGCAGATAGCTGCGCATCACGATCTTGTCCTGGTTTCGGCGCAAAGCTTTCGCGAGCACCGGCAGGATTGACGACTGCCACTGATTCCCTGTGTGAATTTCCAGAATGCCGTCCTTTTCGAAGGCAGAGCGTTGACCGGCTTCAGGGCAAAATGCATCACCGTGGCCGTCGTGTAGGTTCTCTCGATCTTCCTCTGCCAAGGCAAGCACTGTGTCAACATCAGGATCATCGACAAACAGGGAACCGCCCTTTGTATCGGCGATCAGTTCGGCTGCGCGCTGCTGGATGTCCTGTTCAGAAACATTTGCCGTTTCGCCCGATTGCCATTTCACCTTGACGTGGTCGGCCGCGCGATTGGCGGCTGTGAAGCTGGTAGCGAAAGCCATAACCCAGCCTGGAACCGTACCTGACGGATCATCCAAAGCGAGGCTTCGAATATAGCCAGGCAGCCGTCTGGCCACCGAATCGTCGATTGAGATCACCTTGGAGCCGTAGCGCGTCGGGGGAATGATCGGACACGCGAGATCATCCCGTCGACTGCTGCGTCGAGACCGTAGCGCGCTTTGCCGTTGACTTTCGATGGAACATCCAGCGCAACGACATCCTTTCCGAGCAGGTGGCGCTCGGCCGGCGGTTTGATGGGCATTTTTTGCAACTGGTCAGGCGTGAAAGGTCGGTCCAGGTCTCCGCGCGCCACGATGTCACCGTAGGAAATCGAATTTCCATTCGCGTGCACAGCGCCACGGCGTGCCGTACAAGCTTGTGGACTGACGCCGAGAAGTTTGGCCCCTTCTTCGACCAAAGCGGTGCGGCCAGCCGCGCCGGCCCGGCTGAGCAGCGGGAAACTCTGCCACACAGACCAACTGCCGCCCGTGATCATCAGGCCCCATTTCGGATCCGAATCGACAGTAACGGCCCTGACTTTGTCCCAATCGGCCTCCAACTCCTCAGCTACTATGCGGGCGAGGGCGGTTCCGACATGTTGGCCCATCTCGGCGCGAATAATGTTGACGGTCACCGTACCGCTGGGATCAATTCCGTACCAGATCGTCGGTTCGAAGAGATCGCTCGCACTCCCCGTTGAGACCCCGGCGAGGCCAGATCGGCGTATCCCAGCATGACGCCAACTCCGGCGATTCTGATAAGGAAATCGCGGCGCGAAGGGTCAGGCGAACCTCTCAATCCGTGAGCAGACACGCTAACCATGACTGACTCCTGCTCTTGTGCTTCCTGCGCGCATCCTCGATGCTGCAAGCTTGATGGCTTTGCGAATTCGAATATAGGTCATGCAGCGACAGACATTCCCGGCCATCACGGCGTTGATGTCACGGTCGGTGGGATTGGGATAATCCTTCAGCAACGTGGCTGCCTGCATAATTTTCCCGACTGACAGTACCCGCACTGCGGAACCTGCAGCTCAAGCCACGCTGTTTGCAGCGGATGCCTGCCCTGCGTATCGAGTCCTTCGATCGTTGTGATCTTCGCGGCTGCAACCGCGCCAAGCGGGGTGATGCAGGATCTCGTCGCACGTCCTTCCACATGCACAGTGCAGGCGCCGCAAAAACCGATCCCGCAGCCGAACTTGGTTCCTGTGAGACCGAGCTCGTCGCGGATAACCCAGAGCAATGGCGTGGCATCCGGGCTGTCGACCGAAACGCTGTGTCCGTTGAGTTCGAAGGTGGTCATAATCGCTTAGCTCCTTTGTTGTCCACATCCGTCATCGTGATTTCGCCGAAGCCCGGCGAATAACGGCGACCTTGTTTTCTAAGTCCGTCCAAGGCGCAGATTTCGTGCGCGTGCGGCGCAGATAAGCCGCAAGGTGTGCAATCTCCTCATCGCTGAGTGACGATGCGTATTCGGGCATTACCATTCCCGGCGCACCTTCGGTGTCGCCGACACCCTTCAGCACAGCCTGAATGAAGTTCGTCGGCTGGGCAAAGTAAGTGCACTGTTGAGCGAAAGTTCAGGCCGGGCGGGAAGAGGAACTGGACCGGCATTGTAATGGCAGGAAAGGCATGCGGAGGCGTAAAGGTCCGGATCGGAACGTTCCCTTGCCGCTGCTGAAAGAGGATCGCGAAAACCTTGCGTGTATTCGCTTCGATGGCTCCCATGCGCTCGCTTGCATGATCCATCTCGGCAAAGTAAACGGCGATATCGCGAACGTCTGAGTCCGGGACGATAGGGAGCGCAGACTCCCGCGAATGACATCGGTCATCGTGCCATCGGTCGCGCCGTGCAGCGGGCTGACGCCGGTCCGCAGGTATTTGAACAACTCTTCTTCGGTCCACGGGATGGGTGAGGGATTGGCAGCGGTCAACGCAGGCGCAATCCATCCGTCGACCACGGCGCCGGCATAAGCGTTGCCTGTCTTTTCGGCACCGAGAGAATTGCGCGGCGTGTGACAGCCTGCGCAATCTGCAAGACCTTCCGCCAGGTACGCTCCGCGATTCCATTCGTTGCTCTTTGACGGATCGGTTCGGTACCGTCTGCTTCTGAAAAACAAGATCTTCCACCCCTCCTGAAGGGCGCGACGCTCAAAGGAAACGGAAGTGTGTCTGCCGGCTTTGTGGCGCGCACCGCCGGCAGGTTCATGAGATAGGCGTACAGCCCCGCGATGTCACCGTCCGACAGCTTTGTGAATGCGTAGTACGGGAACGCCGGGAACAGATGAGATCCATCGCGGGAAATGCCCTCACGCATGGCACGGGCAAAAGCCTGCAACGACCACAGTCCGATTCCGGTCTTGGGATCCGGTGTGAGGTTGCTCCCGTAAATGATCCCGAACGGCGTCTTCATTCGATACCCGCCCGCGAACGGTCTTCCGCCGGGAGCGGTATGACACGACGCGCAATGTCCCTCCGCGGCGAGTGCCTCACCTTGCGCAACTAAACCGGCAGAGAAACTTTCAGGAACGGGGCGCTCTACAGGAGCAATCGCCGGCCGTTGCGCCAGGAGCAAAAACCCAGCCAACAAGAAGCAAACTGTGATGAGCGACCGATCGAAATGCGGCGAGTCATTGCGTCCTCACTTGAATTCCGCCCGCCGTTGGAGGTTCGTCGAGGTTTCCTCGGCCGTTAGCTCGCATTAACGTGTTAGTGGCGTCCAGTGGAGTTGCCAATCAATCCTTTCCTAATGGCCACGCGAGTTCGGCGCGTCCGTTCAACTTGGAAAGAGCAAAATACAGCCCAGCGCTAAGATGTTGAAACGGCATCGGGCTCTTGAAATTTGACGTATGGCAATTTCGCCACTGTTCAAATACCGACAAACTGTTCGGCCGAGACCTGCATAAGGTTGAGGCGCCCCAAGGCCTGGTTGGCCGCGCCCAGTGACGGACTTACTGGATCGGAGTTCTGAGGCTCCCCAGTAAGTTGACCCGAATTTCAATTGCTCTTGCGAATTTGCCAAGCGACGTCAGCCAGCTATATAGGTCCGCCAAAGTCCTTCTGCGTTCGGCAATCTGTCGGTCCCTTGAACAGTGGCGACATTGCCATAAGTGGATTTCGATAGTACGGCCTCGTTTCCCAACATCTTAACGATGGTCCGCACATTGCTCCTCTTAGTGTGCAAGTCACGGCGAGCGCCGTGGAAGAACATTAGCGGAAGAAAGTCCGCAGCTGAACCAAAAGGAAAGGACAATTGAAATGAAAACAACGATTCTATTCACACTTATTGGCGGTGTCGTCGTGCTGACCGGAGCCGTGCCATCGCAACCTTCACAAGCGAGTCCCTATCACTACTCGCTGCCACTCAATCTTGACTGGAGGCCGCGACCCAGGCTGTTCATGTGTGCGCCGAACATGGATATCAGGTGACTGCCACAGTCGTAGACATGGATGGAGTGCCGCAAGTAGCGCTCCGTGGTGACGGAGCCACCATCCATACAGCGGAATCGAGTTTCGACAAGGCCTACACCGTGGTCACGCTGGGACCGATATTCGACTTTGATACGTCCGGCAAGTTTTTCGATCTGACCAAGACGAGTCCTTCGCGCCGCGGCTCGCAACTATGCACAATGTCATGGCGCTTCCAGGCGCAGTGGCGTTCAAGTCCAAAAATGCCATCGTGGGCGCGCTGGGCGTGGGAGGGGCGCCTGGCGGAGACAAGGATGAAGTCTGCGCGCAAGCTGGCGTGGCGAAAGTCACGGACCGGCTGCCACGTTGAAAATTGCCGATCGGCGTGAGGTTGGAACACTCATAAGGTTGCGATGGAGATATTTTTCCGAGAGCCGACTCTCCGGCCACACTCGAATCGTGATGACCCCGTTTTGCTCTCATCACGATAAATGTCATTCAAACGAACGTTACGCAAAGGAAAATGTAGTCATGCTGAATAAAGTTACACAAATGCGAATTTCGTGGGTCTTATGCTTAACAGCGTGGAGCTGCACGCACACAGCCATAGCCGAACTTCCCAAGGCGGAGGAGTCCGCCCAAACCAAAATCGCCAGAGCGTTATCGGCCGGGCCACCCAATGTGACCCAAGCTGCCACTGTGGCTGAGATGGATGGTAGCGGCCACCTAAAGATCCTCCGGAAAGGAACAAACGACTTTACTTGTCTCCCGGGAGATCCCTCGGGAGTCGGAAAGCCTGAATGTGTGCCGACAAGGTGGCGATGCAATGGAACGACGACTTCATGCATCACCTCCCAAAGCCCACCAACACCGTTCCAGGTATTGAATACATGCTGGCTGGGGCTACGCAGCGTAGCGACTCAGACCCAAATGATAAGACGAGCCCTGCGATCAAAATCGGGCCACATTGGATGATTCTATGGCCATTCGATCCGAAAACTTCAGGGTTGCCAACCACCCACAGGCCCACAGGTGCCTACATAATGTGGGCTGGGTCGCCATACGCTCACGTGCACGTCATGGGCAGGCCATGAATTTCACAATAGACAACACGTTATGGGAGGCCACGATACATGAAAAGCAAGAATAATGGAACAACAAGGACAGCACAAATTAATTTTGAGCAGAACTCGCCCGTGTACTGGCGAGTGACGTTTGACCTTCCGCCGCTCAATATCTTTGGTCCTCAAAATATTCTGCAATTGAACGGGATTATCACAGCACTCGAAACTGACAAGCAGGTCAAGGTCGTAGTGTTCGACAGCGCTGTCGATGGTTTTTTTCTCAACCATTGGGATTTCCTGGCGAGGTCTGAGGATTCGGGACGTCGGCCCCCTGGGCCCACAGGTCTGCAACCACTGCCTGATATGTTCGTGCGCTTGAGTCGCGCGCCCGTTGTTTCGGTCTCGTCAATTCGAGGGCGCGCGACCGGTGTGGGAAGCGAGCTTGCGCTTGCGAGCGACATGCGTTTTGCCAGCCGTGAAAAAGCAATCTTGTCGCAGTTCGAGGTCGGCGCCGCCCTGGTGCCAGGCGGTCGAACCATGGCGCGGCTGCCGCGCCTCATTGGAAGAGGACGTGCGCTGGAAGTGCTTTTGGGAGCAGACGATATCCCAGGCGACCTGGCCGAACTTTACGGCTGTGTGAATCGGTCGTTACCCGACGCCGAATTCGATGCGTTTGTCGATGCGCTTGCAAACCGGATCGCCTCATTCGACAAGCAGGCGATCATTGAGACCAAGCGCCTGGTCAACATTGCCAGTTTGCCGCCTGACGTCGAAATCGCACCCGAGTGGGATGCGCTGCTAGCTGCGATGGCGCGGCCAGCCGCACAAGAGAGGCTCAAGAAGTTAATGAACCG
>CAWFEK010000013.1:0-287063 GCA_963814795.1 Bryobacterales bacterium
TTTTCCAAGTACCTCGCTTCTGCCTGCCAACCGCTTTCACACCGCATATCCACAGGCAAAGTGATACACCACCTGCCGCCCGGACTCGCGCGGAATATCTAAATATTCATGCACGGCATCGTCGAAAAACGCGCCGATACCGGTAGACTGAAATCCCAGCGATTTCCCCGCCAGATACAGCCGCTGCCCAACAGCCCCGGCCTGGAAGTGAACGTAACGATAACCTCGATCGCCAAGCATTTCCGCCGCGCGTCCCAGGTCGCCAATCATCAAAAAGTGACGCAAGAGTTTCCGGCCAGATCCTGCCCGAGGCTGAGCGCGGCCGCCGTCACGCGTTGATCGCCGGATTTCAAAAGTTCCAGGCGCGCCTCACCCGGCCAATATCGATAGAGCCCGCGATCAAGATCGCGGACGCGATGAACGTACAGGTACAGGTCAATGGAGTCATCGGCCGCAAAGTCAAGCAGAGTGAGAAGCTGTTCATAACTGATCGACTCAGTCCCTCCACGAAAATCGAGCGCCGAGCGCCGCCTCCGCGCAATCTCCCCGTAGTTCTGTATTGAGCGTGGGGCAGGCGTTTCCGCCTGCCAACCAATCTTCCCAGCCCCACTACCAGCGGCCTGTATCTCCTCAATGAGCGGATAACGAATCACTTCCTCCGATAACTTATTCGGAACACCCCCGAACCACTCGCGACGCCCAGCCACCGGAAACTCCGGCGCCCCGTGAATCTCCACCTGGACCATCGGCCATTCGTCATCCGCCAGGCCCCACGCATTCGCTAGCTCGGCGTCATCGAAGTTCCCCACGGCGACGGCGCGGCATCCCATGGCCTGCGCGGCCAGCGCCAGCGATTGCCATGCGTGCCCTATATCCAGCAGGCAATAACGATAAGCCCGGCTCTGATACTTCCACGCCTCACGCCAGGCGATGGTGGTCAACAGCAACCGCAAAGGTCCGTAATCGCCCGCCGCGCGCTGCTCCAGCATATGCGACGAGACGCGATAGTGATAAAGCCCGTTCGGACAAGCCAGGTGAAATTCTGTGGGATGAAGATTGCCGGAAGACGGGTTGACGCGCAGAGCGTAGCGTTGGCCGGAAGCCGTCTGCTTGGTAGCGCTGATGGAAGCCGAATAAAAAAGAAGACCCGAAAGGAAGTCAATCCAATCCAACGCTTGGCCCAGCTTTGGATCCCCAGGCAGATCGATCACCGGCACGCCTTGGTAGTGCCGGAACGGATCCGGCATGTGAGCCCAATCCAGGAAATGCCGGCTCCGCCGCAATGACTCGGGAGTATGCTTGGTCGCCTGGTGATAGGAGCGCCAGATCAAGCCGATTGTACCAAGCCAACTCAAGTGGGGCGGACCCCCTGGTCCGCAGCCGACGCCCACGTCGGCCACGGACGCTAGTGTTTTGCGGGTGCCTGCTTCGCCGGAAGCGCCGCGACAGGCGGGGGGGGCAAATACTTCACCACAATTGACACGCGCCGGTTCGAAGCGTTATCAGGATCTCCAGGCGTGCGCAGGCGCTGAGCGGCAAATCCGCGCACCTCCGCCACTTGATCGGCGTGCAGCCCGCTGTCCTGCATTACCTTTCGCGCGGAGTTCGCCCGGTCCGACGACAATTCCCAATTCGAGTAACCATTGGGTGACGAAAACGGCTTCGCATCGGTGTGTCCTTCAATCAACAGCCGGTTCGGAAGTTTGCCCAATTCTGAGGCGATCATTCGCAGCATATCGTCCCCGGAGGCGCTCGGCTTGGCGTTGCCCGAATCGAAAAATGTACCAGCTTCGCTTTCCATCAATTCGATGCGCAAACCCTCGCCAGTCACGGTCATGTTTACCTGGTTCTTCAGTTTCTCCAACTCCGGCGATTGTTTCATGGCGGCCTCCAGGCTCTGCTTCAGTTTGCCCATATCGTCTTTGCCGACGGCCAGGCTTTCTCCCACGCCGCCTTGCCCGGAGCCGTTGTCGGCGGCCTTGCCGGACGGATCGCGAAAATATCCGGCTACCGCTTTCTTCACCTGGTCGCTCGAACTCATCAACCACAGCACGATGAACAACGCCATCATGGCGGTGACGAAATCCGCGTAGGCTACCTTCCAGGCGCCGCCGTGATGCTCGCCGTGCGGAGCCTTTTTCTTGATAATGATGATCGGTTGTGTTTCCGGGCTCTGGACAGACATTCTATTTCCCCCGATAGGCCTTTTCTAATTCCTGGAAAGTCGGCCGCACATGTCCGGGCACGGCGCGCCGCGCGAACTCCAGCGCCACCGGCGGCGGGCTGCCCTTCAAGAACGAACTGAGCGCCACCCGCACTGCGTGATAAAAATGGTGCTCCTCTTCCGCCGCTTTGCCCATCTTGGAAGCCATCGGTCCCAACAGTCCGTAGCACAGCAGAATTCCGAGAAACGTGCCCACCAGCGCCGCGGCAACTTTGTGGCCGATTTCTTCCGGTGGACCGCCCAGCGCGCCCATGGTGATCACCACCCCCAGCACCGCCGCTACAATGCCCAGGCCGGGCAGCGAATCCGCCACTGTGTTCAACGCCTTCACCGGCAGTTGCGCGTAATGTTCATGCACTTCCATATCCAGCTCCATCATTTGGTCTAAATCGAACGGCGTGGGCCCTCCCGACATGGCCATGCGCAGCGTGTCGCATACGAAATCGCGCACATGGTGATCCCATTTCGCGAATAACTCGCTCTTGGACGGATTCTCCACGTCGTTTTCCAGTTCCGTAAGCCCGCCTTTGCGCGCCTTCTGCAACACCGCGAAGATCTGCTTCAATGTTTCGATATAGCGATCTTTACCGTAACCGGAACTCCCGAATACCACCTTCATCCCGGCCAGGATTCCAATGAGAATGGTCGGCGGATTGGCGATCAGGATGGTTCCCGCCGCCGCGCCGCCAATGATCAGCAATTCCGCCGGCTGCACCAGCACCTTGAGGTTCCCATGCTCCATCAGATAGCCGCCCACCACGGCCCCGAAAACCACCAAAATCCCGATTATGGCAAACATCGTTCATCACCAAGCTTTAAGAAATGGTCCCCAGGCCGGCTGCGGCGGGAGCTGGTCAAAAGGGCTGCCACGCGGGTTTCCAGCGCCTCGGCCGAACATCCCGGCGCGGCCATCACCCCGCCGATCGAAACCGTCACCCGCACCGGATCGCCCCACCATTCCAGATTCGAACTCCGCGCCAGCACCCGCAGTTTTTCCGTGAGTTCCCCCAGCCCTTGCCCCCAACAACTGTGAACTTCTATCCGGAATTCCGTCCGGCCCCAACGGTTCAGCGAATCCAACGGTCCCAGATTGCTATCCAGCGTGCGCGCCATCATTTTTACCGCGGCATCCACCAGCCCGTGCCCAAAGCGATGCTCCAGGCCCTCCACGTCATCCAATTCCACGGCCACCCAACCGAATGTGATTCCAAAGGTTCCGAGCGCATCCAGCGCCTGGCCTAGCTTGAACTCCGCATAAGCACGGTTGGCCACCTGCGTCAGCTCATCCAGGCAACCGTGTTCCTCCAGCGGCCGCCGGTCCACGCTGGCCGGCACGGTGAGCTGCTCGAAAACTTCCACCGCGCCCGAGATCGACCCTCCGGAATCGTAAATGGCGCACGACCGTATCCGCACCGGAATGCGATGCCCGTGCCGGTGCCGCAGAAACAACGTGTGCTCGCGCGGCTTGCCGTCCACCATAACCGTCGACAACGGGCAGCCTTTGCCGCACATCCCCTGGCCCGCCGCGTCGCAGTGCATCAGCAAATCACCCTGGCAATAACGTCCCGCCACTTCCTGCGCCAGATATCCGCTGATCCGTTCGGCGCCCCGGTTCCAATAGAGAATCCGGCGCCGGCGATCCACCATGTAAATGCCCGCTTCCAGATGATCCAGCAGCGCCTTATGCAGCTCCCCGTCCCGCAGAGCCTGCTCCACTACCGCGTCGTTTGGATCTTCGGTGGACATCGCCCTCCTACCTTGTTCTCATCGGAAGGAGTCCTGGGAGTGTGAGCGTGAGATACTGGCCCGCGAGCGGTTATCATCTTGTCTTCCTTTGCCTTAGCTGTCCTCGAAAAGATCGGAATGCCGCCAGCGGCCCTTTGCGAGACAACGTGGCAGGCGTTTCCTTTCCGCCTGCCCATCGATTCCCACCTCGCGCGCCGCACACTGCTTCCGGCTTGGCGCGGTTTACCATCGAGATTCAGAAATCCCGCGAAACGACCGTTCAGATGTTGCCCAGTCAAGATGTTGCCCAGTCAGGATGTTGCCCAGTCAGGATGTTGCCCAGTCAGAATGTTGACCCGTCAGATAGACGGCGCGGCCCCTTCCTGTTTGGCACGTTCAACTCGGTCCAGGCTGTCTGGCCCAAGAGATCCCGCTCAGCATCGGTTGGTGGCATCACCACCAGCAACAAAGTTACCATCGCTGTTACGAACTAACGCTATGTTGGAACGCGCCACAATTCCCGTCTTGATTGCTTGTGTCATGGTCGTCCCCGCTGGCGGCCAAGTGACCACCTCGCAATACGACAACGCCCGCACCGGCGCCAACCTGAACGAAACAACCCTGACTCCTCGAAACGTGAATGCCGCGCAATTCGGAAAACTGTTCACTCTTCAAGTCGATGGCGATGTCTATGCCCAGCCCCTCTACCTGCCTGGAGTCGAAATCCCCGGCAAAGGCAAGCACAACGTCGTCTTCATCGCCACCGAACACGACAGCGTTTTCGCCTTTGACGCCGCTGGGCGGCCCTCCACTCCGCTCTGGCAAGTGAGCTTCCTGGCCGGCGCAGGCGTCACCACCGTACCCGCATCGGCCGTTCAGTGTCCCTTCATACGGCCGGAGATCGGCATCACTCCCACCCCCGTCATCGATCGCGCTACGGGAACGCTCTACGTTCTGGCTCGCACCAAAGAAAGCCAGGGTTTGCTGGGAAGCTCGCGCTACGTCCAACGCCTGCACGCGCTAGCCATCACCACCGGTGCTGAAAAATTCGGAGGCCCGGTGGAGATCAAGGCCTCTGTAAAAGGCCGTGGCGCCGCGGGTTCCGGAGGGCAAATCGATTTCGATCCGCTCCGCGAGCTTCCCCGCGCCGCTTTGCTGCTGGCCGCGGGACAGGTGTCCTCACCTGGGCTTCCTCCTGCGACGTCGGGCCATATCACGGTTGGGTGCTGGCCTACGACGCGCACACCCTGGCCCAGACCGCCGTGTTGAATACCTCACCCGATGATGAAGAGAGCGGAATCTGGCAAAGCGATACCGGTCCCGCCGCCGACCAGGATGGCGACGTGTTTCTGGCCACCGGCAACGGTAAGTTCGACGCCGATTCCGGCGGCCGCGACTACGGTGACAGCGTTCTCAAACTGTCGCTCCAAAAAAACAACCTGCTGGTGACCGATTTTTTCACTCCCTTCAACCAGCAGGAACTCAACTCCAACGATCTCGACATCGGCTCCGGCGGTCCCCTGCTTCTGCCCCAGCAGCCCGGCCCGCACCCGCGCTTGCTACTGGTAGGCGGCAAAGGCGGCAGCCTTTATCTAATAGATCGCGACCACCTGGGGAAATATCATTCCGGCGATGATAGCCACGCCGTCCAAGTGCTGCGCATCGGCAGCGGAATCTACAGCGCTCCGGCATATTGGAACCAGCACGTCTACATTTTCGCCGCCGACGATGTCCTCAAAGCTTTCGCCCTGCAACAAGGCCGGCTTTCTCTGGTGGCGCAGGGCGCAACGAAATTCATTGACCCTGGCGCAACCCCCACCGTCTCGGCGAACGGCCGGAGCAACGGCATAATCTGGGTGCTGCTCTCCAAAGGCTGGCGCTCGCCGGATACCAAAGCCGTGCTCTACGCCTACGATGCCGCAAATGTCGCCCACGAACTCTACTCGAGCGAACAAAACACTCCACGCGACCACGCCGGCCTATGCCTACGCTTCAACATCCCCACAGTAGCCAACGGCAAAGTCTACGTCCCCGCCAGACGCGAAGTAAACGTCTTCGGCCTCCTACCAACCAGCAATCAATAACCAGCAACCAGTAACCAGTAACCAGCAACCAGCCACCAGCCACCAGCAACCAGCCACCAGCCACCAGCCACCAGCGACCAGCCACCAGCCACCAGCCACCAGCCACCAGCCACCAGCCACCACCCATGAGCCCCCAGTCCCAAGCCCCGCCCTTTCCGTAGCAGCCCCGTGTTTCCGCTACCATGAAGTTTTCCCCAAACCACTCCAATGCTTCGCTTCGAAACGGCCGGTGAATCACACGGAGAATGCCTGGTCGCCACCCTGACCGGACTTCCCGCCGGCATTCCCATCTCGCTCGACGCCATCAATCGCGAGCTCTGGCGCCGCCAGCAAGGCTACGGGCGCGGCGGCCGCATGAAAATTGAAAAGGATCAGGTCGAAATCGTCGCCGGCGTCCGCCACTCCCAAACCATCGGATCGCCCATCGCCATCATCCTTCGCAATAACGATTGGAAAAACTGGACCGAAGCTCTTCCCGTAGAGGATATCGACGGCGCCGAAGATAAACGCAAGCCGGTCACCCGTCCACGCCCCGGCCATGCCGACCTCGCCGGTTCCCTCAAATACAATTTTCATGACGCCCGCTACATTCTGGAACGCGCCAGCGCGCGCGAAACCACGGCCCGTGTCGCAGTCGGCGCCCTGGCCAAAACCTTTCTTGCCCAATTCGATATCGGCGTCTTGAGCCACGTCATCGCCATTGGCGACGCTAGTTTAGATCGAGAAGTCTTCTGGCAGGAACTGGTCGAACTGAGCGAAAAGCAGGAAGTGACCCTGGGCTGCGTCGACGCCGCCATCGAGCATCGCATGAAAATGTTCGTCGATCAGGCTTACAAAACCGGCGACACCGCCGGCGGCGTCTTCGAGGTGGTGGCGCACAACGTTCCGCCCGGCCTCGGCTCCCACATCACCTGGGATTCCCGCCTGGACGGCCGTCTGGCCCAGGCCGTGGTGTCCATACAAGCCGTGAAGGGCGCCGAGATCGGAAACGCAGCTGAGGGAGCTGCCTCCTTCGGATCCGGAGTGCAGGATACAATCCAGTACAATCGTGAACAGCGGCAGTTCACTCGCGGCGCCAATCGCGCCGGGGGCCTGGAAGGCGGGATGACCAACGGCCAGGATGTGGTGGTCCGCGGATTTCTAAAACCGATTTCCACGCTGCGGCGTCCTTTGGAATCGGTGGATTTCGAGACGCGGGAGCCCGCTCTGGCCGCCTATGAGCGCAGCGATGTGTGCGTGGTTCCGGCCGCCGGCGTCATCGGCGAAGCGATGGTGGCCATCGTGCTGGCGCAGGCGTTTTTGGAAAAATTTGGAGGCGATTCGCTGGAGGAAACCCGGCGTAATTTTACCAGTTACATGGAGCAGGTACGGAACTTCTGATGACGCACGCCATCGTGTTGTACGGCGAACCGGTTCTCGAAACCGAAGCCAAAAAGATTACCGAATTCGATACTCCCGAATTGCATAAGCTGATCGACGACATGTTCGAATCCATGTACGCGGCCAAAGGAGTGGGACTCGCCGCGCCTCAAATCGGCCTTTCCAAGCGCATTGCCGTCATCGATCTGTCGGTGGCCGAAGATCCCCAGCAGAAGCTGGTGCTCATCAATCCGGAAATCATTCGCCGTGAAGGAACGCAGACGTCGGAAGAAGGCTGCCTCAGCATCCCCGGATTTCGCGAGCAGGTGCGGCGCGCCAAATCCGTGACCGTCCGCGCCCAGAACGTCAAAGGCGAGCCATTTGAAATGACCGGCGAAGACCTGCTGGCCCGCGCCTTCGCGCATGAGATCGATCATCTCAACGGCCGCCTCTACATCACCCACGTCAGCGCCCTCAAGCGCGATCTGATCCGCCGCAAAGTGCGCAAACTGGTGAAAGCCGGAGAATGGGGCTAACACCTTTGCTAAGTTTTGCCCAATGCCACCAGCCTATCCTTTTGCCCAATGCCGCACATCGTGGCGCACGCACTCCTGCGTGCCGCGTCGGCACTCCTGCCGACGCCTCTTAACATGACCCTAGTCTTCCTAGGCACCCCCACCTTCGCCGCCCCAACGCTAGAGCGCGTGGTCCAGGCCGGACATCGCGTCCTCGCCGTCTACACCCAACCGGATCGCCCGAAGGGCCGGGGCGGGGAACTGTCCGCGTCCCCAGTAAAACAAACCGCGCAGCAGCTTTCGCTCCCAGTCCACCAACCGGAACGCATTCGCAAGCCCGAGCCAGTGGAGCAGTTAAAACAAATGCAGCCGGACGCCATGGTGGTGGTGGGCTACGGGCAAATCATCCCGCAATCCATCATCGATATTCCACGCCACGGCATCATCAACGTGCACGCGTCGCTGCTGCCCAAATATCGTGGCGCCGCACCCATCCAATGGGCCATCGCGAACGGCGAATCCACCACCGGTGTCACCACCATGCGAATCGACGCGGGCCTCGACACCGGCGACATGCTTTTGAAATGGGAAACCCCCATCGGATCTCGGAAGAAAACGCCGTCGAGCTGGGCCAGCGCATGTCCGTGGCCGGCGCGGATCTTCTGGTCCAAACTCTCGCCGGCATCGAAGCCGGAAGCGTTCATCCCCAGCCGCAAGACAGCTCCGAAGCGTCCCTCGCCCCGATCCTGAAAAAAGAAGATGGCGAAGTGGATTGGAATTGGCCAGCGCCGAAAATTTCCAACCGCGCGCGCGGCTTCCTGCCGTGGCCCGGCGCGTACAGCCACTTTCGCGGCCAGCTCTTCCATATCTGGAAAGCCCGCGTGGCCGAAGAGCCGGCGAAAGGCCCCCCAGGCCGCCTAATGCCGCTTAAGAAGCGTCTCCTCGTCTCGAGCGGTGAATCCAGCGCCCTGGAACTGATCGAAGTTCAAATCGAAGGTCGCAAGCGAATGCCGGTAGAAGCATTCCTGAACGGTCATCGCCTGGAAGTAGAATGAACACTTGGGCCGTTTATGAACCTTCCCCAGGGCTACCGCTATTCCTCCACCTACGCCGGAATTCGCAAACAACGCAAGGACGATCTCGCGCTGATCGTTTCCCACCCCCCTGCTTCCGCCGCCGCCGTCTTCACCGAGAACCGCGTCCAGGCCGCCCCTGTAAGAATCGCGCGCTTCCATCTGGAACAGTCGCGCGGTGTAGTCGCCGCCGTTCTCATCAACGCCGGCAACGCGAATTGCGCCACCCGAACAGGCGACCGCGTGGCCTTGGCCTGCTGCGACGCCGTGGCCAAACACCTGCGCGTTCCCGCCGCACAAGTCTTTCCTGCTTCCACCGGCGTCATCGGTGTGGAACTCGACGCCGGGCTGATCACCAACGCTCTGCCCAAGCTGATTGAAGGCCTGTCCCCCTCCCGTTTCGACGATGCCGCGCGCGCCATCCTCACCACCGACACGGTCATGAAAACCGCGCACCGGAAGCTCACCCTGCGCCGCCGCGCCGTACGCATCGCCGGCATGACCAAAGGCTCCGGCATGATCCATCCCCGCATGGCTACTACGCTGGCATTCGTAATGTCGGACGCCGCGCTCAGCCCATCTCTGCTCGCGTCATTGCTTAGCCGCGCCGTCAAGCGCAGCTACAACCGCATCAGCGTGGATGGCGATACCTCCACCAACGACACTCTGCTGCTGCTCGCCAATGGAGCGTCCGGCATTGAGCCCACCGATAAAGAACTGCTGAAGTTTGAGGAAGCTCTCTCGGAAGTGCTCGAAGACCTGGCCAAGCAGATCGTCCGCGATGGCGAAGGAGCGCGCAAGCTCATCACCATCGAAATCTCGGGCGCCTCCAGCGAAGATGCCGCGGACCGTTTGGCCCGCGCGATCGCCAACTCGCCGCTGGTGAAAACGGCCATCGCCGGATCGGATCCCAACTGGGGACGCATTCTCTCCGCGGCCGGAAACGCCGGCGTAGCATTTGACCCGTCCAAAGTCGACATCCATCTGCAAGGCACCTTGGTCTGCCAGGCCGGCGTCGCCGCCGACTTTTCGGAATCGGAACTCAAGAAAAAGCTCGACGAAAAAGAATGCCTGATCGCCGTTGTCCTCCACGGCCGAGGCCAGGCCGCGGCCCGCTTCTGGACGTGCGACCTAACGGAAAAGTACATTGAAATTAATGCCAGCTACCGCACCTAGATGAACACGCCCAATGAAGAATCTCTGTGCTGCCAGTGGGGCAGGCGCTTCCGCCTGCCAACCGCGCTACTCCTCACAACGTCCCTCCTCGCCGACACCCCCCGCGAAATCATCGACGTCTTCGGCGCCATGGCCGCCGCGCTCACCGACAACAACCTCCCCGAATTCATGGACGCCTTCGATAAAGACATGCCCGGCTACGGCAAACTCAAAACCGACGTCAACGCTCTGATGACGCAGGCCAATATCACCAGCTCCATCGAGCCCATCAAAGACGAAGGCGACGGCTCCATGCACAAAGTGGATCTCGACTGGTTTCTCCAAGTCCGCAGCCTCTACCCGGACGGCCCCATCGTCAACCGCCGCGAAGTAATCCACTGCGAGCTGCGCAAACAAGGCAAGCATTGGAAAATCGTTTCGCTGCAACCGCTTGAATTTTTCGCGCCCGCCAAACTCGACAAATGAAAAACTTCTGCATTCTTCTTCTGAGCGCTGCAACATTCCTTTCCGCGCAGCCCAACCTCATGCCGTGGCCCAAGAAAATCTCGATGGGGGAAGGCGCTCTCGCCATCGATCAAACCTTTAGCGTTTCGCTCTCAGGCTCTCCCGACGCGCGTGTCGGCGCCGCCGCCGGAAGATTGGTTCATCAACTCGCTCTCCAAACCGGCATTCCGCTCGCCCAAGTCACCCGTGATCCTTCGCACGCCAAGCTCGAAATCCGCTGCGACACCCCCGGCGAACCAATCCAAAAGCTCGGCGAAGACGAAAGCTATCGCCTGGAAGTGACCCCGCAACGTGCGGTGCTGAGCGCTCCCAACCCACTCGGCATCCTCCACGGCCTCCAAACATTCTTACAACTCGTAGAACCCGGCGCAGTGAGCTTCACCGTCCCCGCCGTGGTCATCGAAGACCAGCCGCGCTTCCCCTGGCGCGGCCTGCACATCGATGTCTCGCGTCACTGGATGCCGCTCGAAGTGGTCAAGCGCAATCTGGACGGCATGGCCGCCGTTAAGCTCAACGTCTTCCACTGGCATCTCTCCGACGATCAAGGCTTCCGCATCGAGAGCAAGCGCTATCCAAAGCTGCAGCAGCAAGGTTCGGATGGCAACTATTACACGCAGGATCAAGTCCGCGAAGTGATCGCCTACGCGCGCGATCGCGGCATTCGCGTGGTTCCGGAATTCGACATGCCCGGCCACGCCACCAGTTGGTTCGTCGGATACCCGGAACTGGCCAGCGCCCCCGGCCCTTACGCCATCGAGCGGCATTTCGGCATCTTCGACCCCGCCATGGACCCCTCGCGCGAAGCGACCTACGAATTCCTGGACGCGTTCATCGGCGAAATGGCCGGCCTATTTCCGGACGCCTTCTTCCACATCGGCGGCGACGAAGTGAACGGCGAGCAGTGGAAGAAATCTGCGCACATTCAGGCCTTCATGAGCGACCATCGCATCAAGGACAGTCATGACCTGCAGGCGTATTTCACCAAGCAAGTCCAGCGAATAGTTGCGAAACACGGCAAGCGAACTGAAGGTTGGGACGAAGTGCTGGCCGCCGAATTGCCCAAGGACATCGTGATTCAATCCTGGCAAGGCCAGAAACCTCTTGCCGAAGCCGCGCGCCAGGGCTATTCGGGAATCCTTTCCGCCGGCTACTATCTGGATCACATGGAGCCCGCCTCCACGCTCTATCAGGTAGATCCGCTCGAGCAGGAAACAGCCGCGCTGACACCAGAAGAAAAATCGCGCATCCTGGGCGGCGAAGTCTGTATGTGGAGTGAATACGTCAGCCCCGAAAATGTCGACTCCAGAATCTGGCCGCGCACCGCCGCCGTCGCCGAACGATTCTGGTCGCCCCAGGAAATAAAAGACATCGCGTCCATGTACCGCCGCCTGGATGCCGTAAGCCGCAAGCTGGAATGGACCGGACTCACGCATCTTTCAAGCTACCTGCCCATGCTGCGAAGAATGGCCGGCGATCAGCCCATCGATGCACTCAAGGTTTTAGCCGATGTCGTCCAGCCGGCCAATCAGGACGCGCGGGACGAAGCCAACAACACTCAACAGACTCCGCTCAACCGCCTGGTAGACGCCGCGCGCTCGAAAAGCAAAACTGCCCGCGATTTCGCCGCGTTAGTCGACAAAATGGATCGCCCGCAAATCCGCGCCTGGCTAATCCTGTGGCGCGACAACGATGCAAAACTCGAACCCTTGCTGGAAAAATCGTTCCTGCTAAAAGAAAACATCCCCGCATCGCAAGACCTGGCCCGCCTGGCCACAATCGGCCTCGATGCCCTGGACGGCCACGCATCCGATCAAAGCGCCTTCCTGGAACAAGCCAAAAAGCTCCACGCCGAAGTAGAACTAGCGATAGTCCCCGCCATAGAAAAACTAATCCACTCCCACTGACAGGGAAAAAGTTGGGGACATGACGGGCAAGCGTCCGAACAGTTTCAACCTTTAGCGCGCCGAGTCGTGTCCCCGAATTTCAACACGACCACCCTACTGCGCCGGCAACTTCGACTCCCGCCCCACATGCCCGTTGAGCCCATCCTCAAGCGAAACATGGTTCTTCTCCAACGTCTCCCCCAGCACCTGATCCAACGCTACGCGCGCATGCGCATAAGCAGCCCGAGCCTGAGTTTCAGACACCTGAGCAGCCAGCAAAGTCGATCGCGCCGCGACAACATCCGCGATCTGCGCCGCCCCGAACGAAAACATCTGCTGTTCCTTATCAAGCAGCTGCTCTTGCAATGACCGCGAGTCGACAGCTTGCGTATACCTGGCCCTGGCCTGCCGCAGCGCGATCACGTCGTTCGAAATATCCACCACAATCTGATTCATGCTGCGGCGCTCCGCCAGATCGCCCTGTCGCATCGTCAACTGATCGATTCCATAATCGCCCTGCGCCTGCCGGTTCAGGAGCGGAACAGAGAAGCCCACCGCGGCACTCAGATTGTAGAAATTTCTCCTGAATACCTGTCCTAGCGCAGTTCCAAGCCCCCCCACGTAGTAATTGGAAGCCCCGCCCCCTGGCACTTGCGCGCCCGCCTGCCCGACGTCCGAAGTCGAAAGACGAGTTCCAAGGTTCGGTAGCAGAGTATTGATGGTGGCCACTGCCAGCGCCTCCTGGGTTTCGTCGTTAATCTTATTCAGTACGACGTCGGGCCGCTTTGCCAACGCTCGTGCCAGCAGGTCGCGCAAGCCCGGCAGCTCCTCGTCCGCGGGGACCTCGACATGGTCCAGCGGAACGATGGCCACAGCGTCAATCAGCGGATCCGCAGTTCCGTTCAGGCTAATTGCATTCTTCAGCAAACTCTCCTGCTGCTGAAGCGATACCTGCGCGATGGCCAGATCCTGGCCGCGGGTTGCTGCCTCGGATTCCGCGCGATAGATATCGGCCCGAGCCTCAGCGCCCAATGCAATCTGTTTTTTGGTATCGTCCAGGAATTTCTGTGCTGCCTCTAAAGCACGCTGGCGAACCCGCAACTCATCGTCGGCGGCAACCAAATTCCAATAAAGATTCAGAACGCTCGCCACCGTGTTCAGCAGTTGCGAGCGATATGTTTCGCGCGCCGCCTGGACTCCCAGCTCCCCCTGCGTAATGAACCGGCGATTGACCGCGATTCCGAATCCTTGCAGGAACTGATGACGGATGGTAATCGCCACGGTCGGAAGGACGGTAGGGTTCAAATAATCGCTGGGCGCATTTTCCTTGAGGTACGACTCGTTGGCCGTCACCTGCACCGTGCCGCCGGTAATGAGGCCTTCTTGAACGAAAGAATTGAAGAAGTGACGGTCTTGAACCAAGACATTCGTCTGGCTGGCGACCAAATTGGACTGCGGTTGAACAAGACGCTGAAACTCAGTGGCGTTTTGGAAGTCGGGGTCCAGGTTGGGCGTAACTGGGCCTAGCTGTTGAACCTGACCGCCTGACCCTCCGTTGGACCCTCCACTGCTCTGCAAAAGTCCCGTGGTCTGTTCGCTTCCGAGGACGCCTTGCCCGCCGGTCACTTCGTTCTGAGCGATATTCTGCGTGGTAACCCCGCGCAAGGGCCCGCCAGCTTCCGCCCGCCTCAAATTCCATTCCGCGATCAGAGGCCCATAGCGGTCCACCTCTAGATCAAGATTGTTCTCGATAGCTAGCGCGATCGCGTCCTGCACGGTCAAATAAAGCTTGCCGCCGCGAATCAATCCATTCAGCCGGCTTGAATTCGTCAATCGAACAGGTGGAATATATGTGGGCCTGTACGGCCGGATGACAATTGGTACGCTGGGCTTGGTGACCACCTGTGGCGATTCCTGCGCGGGCAGTTGAAACGCCGCACTCACACAAAGGATCGAAACCACCAGGGTTTTTTGTGGTGATCGGCTCATTGCTTCACCCCTTGCGGAACATTGGCCGGTATGGAGGATTCCCGCTCCACGCGCCCCGCCACTACTTCCTTCATGGAAATGCCGTTGACGTCCAAAGTGTCTCCTACGGCCTCATCGAAAGCGATCTTCGCGTGCGTGTAATTCGCCATGGCCTGTATTTCCGCGTCTTGCGATGTCGCCAAATCGCGTTGCGCCTGCACCACTGCAGGGATCGTCGATTCGCCGAATTTGAAGCGATTCGTCTCTGCGCCCAGTGTTTCCTCCGACAACTTGCGCGTGCCCACCGCTGTCTCATAACGTGCGCGAGCTTGCTCCACGCCGATGACTGCGTTCTTTACATCCGCGCGAACCAGGTTCATGAACTTCTGAAGTTGCAGCTCGCCCTGGCGCACGGCCAGTTGATCCAATACGTAATCGGCTTGCGCCTGGCGGTTTCGAATCTGAATATTCAATGAGAACCCGGCGGCATAATTTGGGTAGTGGTGTTCGAAGAGCTGGCCTAGGAAGTTCCCATATCCTCCCACCACCGCCGGCGGAACTGGGCCGTTGCTCGGGTTGTAAATCGGATTCAGGGCTCCAGTCAGAGCTTGGTCGTTCAAGTCGACGAAAGCGTTCAATACCGGCAGAAGAAGGCTCTTCGTGCCGGCTGCGTTAGCCTTATTGCTATCAATGTTGATTCGAGCCTGCTCCAGCTCCGGCCGGTGATCCAACGCCTGAGCGATCAGCTCTGCCGTTGGCTTGAGATCCTCTTTCTCGGGCACCACAATCTTATCGAGCGGAATGATGTGTACTTCGTCCAGCCAGGGGCTCGCCACGCCATTTCTGCTCAATGCGTTCTTCAGCACGATTTCCTGTTGGGCCACGTTGGTTTGAGCAATCAACAAATTTTCCTTGGAAGATGAAACCTCGGCCCGCGCGCGAGTCACTTCCAACTTCGGCAGCGTTCCCAAGTCGGCTTGATGTTGATTTCCCTCCAGCAGCTGCTGCGCAGTCGCCAGCGCTTGCTCCCGAATACGCACGGAATCGTTGAAACTCACCAGATCCCAATACAAATTCAAGACTGCCGAAATCGTGGTCGTGGTTTGGCGTTTCAGCTGAAGATCGCTCACCTTTTGATTGTTCTTTGCTACCCGAATGAAACGGTTGTTAACCGGGATGCCAAAGCCCTGCAATAAAGGTTGCGTTATGTAGAGATCGAGAGAGCCGCTGGTGTTCGGGTTGATGGCGTTATTCGGGCTGTTGGCATCTATCCGATAACTTGAAAACGTAAACGCGGCGCTGGTCCCCGTCGTGAAGCTCTGGGAGTATCCAGTCTGGAAGAATCGTGAGTCCTGTAAATAGAAGGGGACGCCCGCCAGCAGCAGATTGCTCAACGGCGTTGTCTGGTGAGCGAGCTGGGTATAGAAGAACAGGCCGGGATCAAGATTGGGCGGCGTGGTGCCGCTGCTGATGATGTATCCGCCGCCTGAACCCACGCCGGATCCGGTGTCCGGTAATCCAACCGCACCCGAAGTCACGCCGGTCAGACTGACGCTTTGCGGTCCAGGGCTGATTGGCAGGCCCACGCCGCGCAGAGGCTGCCCGCTCTCCGCTCGCCGCAAAACCTCCCGCGCCAGATACGGCGCGTACCTCTGAATCGCGATATCCAAATTATTTTCGAGCGTCACCGCAATCACATCCTGCACCGACAAATACAAATTCCCTCCCCGCACCAGCGATTCCAACCGCGGCGTGTTCGACAACACCGCCGGCCCGATAATCCTGCGCTGGATGTGGAACGGTCTCATGATCGGCCCGATCACCGGCGGCAGCTTCGGCTCTTGGATCGATACTTCTGGCGTCTGCGCCCAGCACATCAGCCCCGCGCAAAGCACTGGAGCGAATCTTCGAAAGTGGCTCATCTTAATAGAATCCTAATTGACGGCAGCCCCGTAGCGCTGGCCGATTGATTTTCTTGATAAGAACGTTCGCCCTCCAAGTGCAATTCACCTTCCACTTGCGCTTCGAGGGGAGACGGCGTTTTTCAACGCTTTTCCAAGAAGATGCACCGCCCGGACGCGCCGAAATCCCCCTACTGTCCGTTTTCGCTACGCGCTGTCCGATTTCGTCACAAATCGTGGCGCACGCTCTCAGCGTGCCGCGTTCACACTCATGTGAACGCCGTTCCTATAAACCTTCCCGCCCTTCATCACAAACACAACTCTCCGCACGCTAGTAATATCCTCCAGCGGATTCCCGTCAGTAGCCACCAAATCAGCCTCGAATCCAGCCGCAACAGTTCCCACACGATCCCCCAGCCCCAGCGATTCCGCCGCCACCGAAGTCGCGCTCTTGATCGCCTCCATCGCCGCATCATGCCCATCCCTCACCCGATAAATAAACTCCTCCGCATTCCTGCCATGCGCTCCCGCCACAGCATCCGTGCCGAACACAACCTTCACGCCATGCCGCCGCGCGCGCCGCAGAACATCCGCCGTAGGCGCGAGCGCCTTCTCCAACGCCGCCAACGTGGATTCCGGAAAATTGAAGCTCGCGCGATTCTCCAGATAATTGTGCAGCACCAGAAAATTGGGATCGAAATAAGTGCCTCGCTCCGCCATCAGCTTGAGCGTTGCATCGTCCAGAAAATCTCCATGCTCGATGGATGTGCAGCCGGCCAGCACCGCCGCCCTTGCCCCACCTGTTCCGATAGCGTGCACCACCGCCCGCAGCCCCACCGCCTTAGCCTCGCCGCAAGCAGCCTCAATCTGCGCATCCGTCATGCTCTGCGCGCCGCCCGCGCCTAATCCGGATGTCGCGAACAGCTTGATCACATCCGCGGTTTCCGCTTTGGTCTTGCGCACCAGCGCGCGAATCTCCTCCGGCGTGCCACTCTTATCTGTGATCTGCCGCACCGAGGTCAGGATGCGCGGCCCCGCGAGTGACCCTTCGGAAATCCGGTCGCGAACATCCACGTCCAGCGCCGCGCCCACACTCTGCACCGTAGTGAACCCACCCTCTAGCGTCAGCCAGGCATTCTCCGCCGCGTAGAGCGCCGTAGCTTGCGGCGGCTCACTCTGGTTCATGAGCTTGTGATGGGAATCAAAATGCCAGGTCAAATGAATGTGCGTATCAATCCAGCCAGGCATCACCGTGAGCCCGCGCAGATCGTAAGTCGCGGCCGCCTTCCCCACTCCCACGCTGCGAATGCGCGACCCCTCAACCACAATCTGCTGCCCCTGCAGCACCCCGCCCCGCCCATCCAGAATGGTCGAAGTCTCCAGCACAATTGGCTGCGCAAAGCCAACCGCGGACCACGCGAATAAAAGGTGACGCAGCATCCCAGAATTGTACAACCCACCGGCTCCGTACCGAGCCGCGACCGTAAGGAAGTCGGTGCCTTCAGGGCTCAACGAATACTAATCAATCCCGAATTACTCTCCACCCCGTTCACCGCAACCACCAGCCCCAGATTCCCCTCCGCGACCTGTGGCACGACGATATTTACTTGATACAATCCCGCAAACCCGGGCGCAAGCCCGGCAAACGAAACCAGCGCCGCCTGCCCGCCAACAACGGCGCTAACCGTTCCCGTGACATTCGAAATCGGATTCGCGGAAGCCGCCGCGCCAGTAGCCACAGCGTGGTTCACCGCCCCCAGCCCAGCGAGAAAAACGGCAATCACACTCCCCACCGCCGCCGGATTCTCAGGACCATTCGCGCTCCCATCCTGATTCAACGCCGCCGCCTGTCCACCGGGCCCGAGAAATAATCCCGGAGCAACGCTCTTCACCGTAATACTCGTTGAACCCACTACATTGGAACCCAACTTCACAACCACCGCCGCATTCCCCGGCGTCACCTGAAAAGGAACCTGCGCATTGATCTGCAGCGGGCTGGCATAAAAAATCGGCGCGCTGATTCCATTAACCGTCACCGTCGCGCCCGCCAGTGTTGCAGGCAGCGGAAGTCCGGCCGCCGGCAATGTCGACTGCGCCATCCCCGAACCGTAAATCGAAATGATCGATCCCGGCGCGGCAATGCCCGCCTGCCCGCTCGCGGCGTTCGCCACTCCCAACGTTGGACCCGCCAGCAGTCCAAACACCGCCAGAGAATTTTGCGTCCCCACATACACTCTGCCGTTCGCAATCGTAGGAACCGAGAATTTTACGTAGCTGGCCAGCGCGTCGCGTGAGCGGTTCTGATTGCTGTTATAAAGTTCATGCCCCAAATTCGAAGCATCGTAAGCGTGCAAGGTGTTCGATGTTTCCAGAAACCAGACAATCCCGTTCGAAGTTCCGTTCGCCGAAATCGATGGCACTCCTCCGGGATACGCAAACTGCCCGCTGCTCTCCGACGTCGGCGACGTTCCCAACTTTGCGTTCTCGAGCGAAAAAGCCTTCAGATTATCTCCCGCGCCGCCGAAATAAACCGTCTTGTTGAAGTACGCCGGATTGCCGAACAATCCTCCGCCTATCGCGCCCGCTAACGACGCCACAATCTGGCTGTCCGCTCCGTTTCGCCATTTGCCCAGGTTGTCGCGATCCAGCACGTAGATCCGGCCTTCTTTTCCCGCTCCCACCATCAGGTGCGGATGGCTGGCGCTGCCGGCTTCGTCCCCAATCAGCGCCACGCCCGCCGAGCCAACATCCAGATCGGCGCCATCCAGCTCCCCGAAATTGAAGGGAGCGAAATAGTCGATTGCCGCCAGGCCCCCAGTGCTCGAAAGTTTGATATAGCTCTCGCCCAGATCCCCGCCGCTGTCCGGATAATCGAACGTCCCGTTGCCCGCCACCACGTAGATGTTGCCATCCGCGTCCGCCGCCGGCGCGGCATTGCCTTGCCAGAACGACCCCTGATTTCCGTTGGGCGTGTTGTTATACAACGCTACCTGCTTCAAAGTCTTCGCGTCGTATCCCATCAGCCAGCCATGATAGGTCCCGATATCGCAGTGCGATGAGAATGCCGCATAGACTACGCCATTCAGCAGCAACAGCCCCGGGCGCTGTTTATAGTTGCGAGGCGCGAACACCACCGTGCCGCCGCCCTCGCCCGTCCCGGGGTACGAAGCCTGAATCGCCACCGGGCTCCCGGAACGCTCCGCGCCGTTCGAAATATCCAGCGCATGCAGCCGCTGAACATAAGTAGGCGACCCGCCCGCTGTTTCCTTGGTCATGGCGACAACATACACGGTTCCCGTGGCCGGATCGATCACCGGTGTGCTGCTTACGCCCAGTTCGGGCACAATCTGATTGCAGCCGGTGTCCTGATACGGCACCGTGGTCACTCCCGCGCCGGCATTGAGGAAGCTCACGTGCCATAACGGCGCGGCATTCGCGCCCGAACCGCTGTCCGCGTCGAAAGCATAAACGCTGTCATGCTCGGTGGCCGCCAGAACCACGTTGTGCGTCCCCTTGCCTGCGATGCTCACATTTCCCAGATAAAGCGGCTGCCCATAAACGTATCCATCCACCGCAAAGGAAAACAATTTTCCGAACTGGCTTTGGCTCACATTGGCCGGCGTCAGCACGCTCTCGTTCAGATTCGCGCCGGCGCGGCTCGCGTCGTATTGGTAAGTAACCACGTTCACTTGGGCGCTAAGTGGAAGCGCGGCAACAAACACCAGGCTCCGGGCGCGACTCGGTGTGATAAGCATGCCCTGCGGCCATTTTATACCGCTTAGCCGGAATTATAAATCGTTAACAACATAAATCCGCGCTGAAATGAAACCACCCGGGGGGTCGGTTGGTCTAACGGTTCGTGGCAGTGAGATTGCTTCTACCTGCGTAGCCGCGTCCGAAGTTAAGCTTCTCACCTCGATCTTACGTGGAGGATCTCGTGCAAAACGCTCAAAAGTCTTTCGTCTGTCTCGGCAGCTTGTTGGGTGCCCTACTGTGTTTTTCGGATACGGCCATCGCCCAAAATGGGACGCTCACGCTAGCCGCCAGCCCGACCCAGCTCACCTTTAGCGCGCAAACTTCGACCATCACCCCCCAGTCGATTCTGATAACGTCCTCCGCCGGCGCCACCAGCGTTACTGTGTCGGCCAGCTCGGCCAACAGCTGGCTGCAGGTCACACCCACCAGCGGAACAACGCCGCTGCAGGTCACCGTCTCCGTCAATCCGGCTCTTTCGGCCCTGGCCACGGACGACGGCTTTATAAACATCGCGGCTACCGGCGCCTCCGTTTCCGTGCGCGTCGAACTCGATACCTTGCCCGGAACCAGCCCTCTTTCCGCGAACCCGAATTCTTTGAGCTTTCAATTCCCGGTTAACAGCACGGTTCCCGTTTCGAAATCCGTGACCTTGTCCACCGCCACTGCCAGCCTGACATCGTTCACCGCCACTCCCCGAACCGCGGACGGCGGAAATTGGCTGAGCGTAAATCCCACCTCCGGTAACATCTCCGGCGGCCTCGAAGTCAGCGTGAATCCTTCCGCGTTGCCCGCCACGCCGGGTCCGTTCAGCGGAGCGATTGCCATTAACGCGCCGGGTACCAACGGTATCAGCATACCGGTATTGGTTACTGTCGCCGGGACGCCCGCCATCCAACTCGGCGCCACTCAACTTGCTTTCGCCTGGCAAACAGGAACCAATGCGCCCGCTGCGCAATCATTCGCCATTACCAGCAGCACCGGCGCCAATGTCGCTTTCACAGCATTTTCGAAGACCGCATCCTGTGGAAGTTGGCTGGTAATTTCACCAGATAGTGGCGCGACGCCGAGCAACATCACGGCTTCGGTGAATACCGCGGGCCTTACCACCACCACTACCACGGAACCGTGCGCGGGAGAAATCGATATCACCGCAGCCGGCGCTTCCAACCCGCTTGTAGTGCTCCCCGTCACTCTTCTTGTCAGCGCCAATCCGCTGCTCTTAGTTCCCGCCACTGGTCCGGCATTCACTTACCAACTTGCCACCAGTGCTCAACCGGCCACTCAGAACGTCCAGATCACCAGTTCGGGTACCCCGCTGACCTTCACCGTCACCACCGCTCCCACCACTACCGGAGGCGTGGATTTCGTAACCGTCACTCCCACCACCGGCACTACGCCGCAGAGCCTGGCGATCTCGGTAAACTCCACCGTGCTGGCCACTCTCGCTCCCGGCTCGTACAGCGACACCGTTACCTTGACTTCCGCCGATGCCGGCAATTCACCGCAATCGTTCGTTGTAACTCTGACCGTAAATAGCAATCCGCTGCTTACTGCCACTGCCCAATCTCTAACTTTCAATTACGAAATTGGAAAGACCGCGCCCACCAACCAGACCTTTAATGTCATGAGCACCGCGTCGCCGCTCAATTTCCAGGTGGCTGTCGACACCAGCAATTGCTCTGGATTCCTCTCTGCCACGGCGATTAGCGGGGCCACCGGCCTTACGTATCAGGACCAGTCTCAGGTAGTGGCTTCCGTCGACGTAACCGGGCTCAAGACGGCACAGGTCTGCAACGGGCACATCACCCTGAGCGTTCCCAACTCCTCCACGCCGGCGCTTTCCATTCCCGTCACGCTGAACGTCAGCGACAAAGCTCTTCTCGACGTCAGCTCCAATTACATCTACATCACCGCGCTTGCGGGAGCCAACCCCTCCTCCCAGACCGTTTCGGTGACCAGTACGGATTCCACCGTGCTTTCCTTCACCGCTATCGCCGCCACTAATCCCGTCGGATTGACCTGGCTCTCGGTAGCCCCCAATGGCGGAAATACGCCCAACACTCTGCTCATCGGCATCAATCCCGCGAATCTCGGCGTCGGCGGCTACGATGGAACCGTTACCGTCACCTCGGACGGACTCCCGGCTGAAGTGATTCATGTCCACCTGCAAGTGGTCGCTTCCAACGTCAGCGCCACTCCGCCAAACGTCTCGCTCTCGCAATCGGTGGGAGGAACCGCTGCCACCCAAACCATCCAGATCAATGGCGTGCCGGCGGGGACAACCATCGGCACGCTGACCACTACGTTCCCTTCAGGCGGCACTTGGCTGCAGGCTTCCGCATCCGGAAACACCGTTACGGTAACCGCCGGTGGCCCCACTCTCTTTCCAAATTCGTATAGCGGAGTGGTGACGGTCATCGTACCGGGCGCCGGAGCCAGCCCCTTGTACATTCCGGTCAACCTGGCCGTTACCGCGGCCAACACTCTGGCGGTCTCCGTCGGCACCGTGAGCTTTGGGTATCAGATTGGTTCCAATGTTTTGCAAGGTCCGGCGCTGGTTCAGGTCACTGCTTCGGGAGGCAGCGTTCCCATCACGGCCACCTACACTCCCACCACCGGCGGTAATTTCGTAACCGTCACGCCAGCCAGCGGCAATACGCCGGTCACGCTGAGCATCGCGCTGAATACGGCGATCTTGAACACCCTCGGCGCCGGAAATTATACCGGCAACGTGGTGGTAACCTCGCCCAACATTCCCGGCGGCAGCACGCAGATGATCAAAGTAAATCTCATGATCACCGGCCCCTCCGCTCCGGCAATCACCTCTCTTGTGAATGCCGCCAGCTTCCTGTCTGGAGCTGTTTCGCCCGGAGAGCTGGTCTCCATCTTCGGCTCCAATCTCGGCCCCAGCACCGGAATCAACTTTACGCCTACCAACAACACCGTCGGTACCACACTGGGCGACACCACCGTGACTTTCAACGGTGTAGCCGCGCCGTTAATTTATGTCGGACCTACTCAGATCAATGCCATCGTGCCTTATGAAATCGGCAACGTGCCATTGGGCGAGTCCATCAACGTTACGGTTAACCACGGAGGCATCATTTCCGCAACCTTCATGGTCACGGTCACCAACACCGCGCCTGGAATTTTCTCGGCCAATCAAACCGGCATCGGCCAGGGAGCCATTCTGAATTCAAACGAAAGTGCGAACAATGTAGGCAATCCTGCCCCCAGAGGCAGCACTGTGTCCATTTACGCCACCGGCGAGGGAGTGCTGGTACCGCCGGCCGCAACCGGTTCCATGTCCGGTCCATCGCTGCCGCTTCCGGTACCGGCGGCCAATGTCTCAGTGACCATCGGTGGCCAGAACGCCACCATTTCGTATGCGGGTGAAGCACCCACCCTGGTCTCCGGCGTCCTGCAAGTGAACGTGGCCATCCCGGCCGATATCAATCCGGGAAATCAGCCAGTTGTTCTCACCATCGGAAACAACAGCACCAAGCTGCAGGCCATCACCGTAGCCGTGCAATAAAAGTGGGGCAGGCGCTTCCGCCTGCCAACCGCCCATTCAAAAAATTCGGGGACATGACGGGCAAGCGGCAAAAAAATTCGGGGACATGACGGGCAAGCGTCCGGCCCACTTCAAGCTTTACCCCGCCGAGTCGTGTCCCCGAGTTTGTTCTCCCTACTCATACCGCAGCGCGTTCATCGGATCAATCCCGGTAGCGCGCCGCGCGGGCAAATAACCAGCCAACACCGTCACCGCAACGATGACCCCTACCGCCGCCAGCATCACCACCGGATCATTCGCCTTGACCCCGAACAACTGGCTTTCCACCAACTTCCCAGCGGGTGAAGCACCCACCCTGGTCTCCGGCGTCCTGCAAGTGAACGTGGCCATCCCGGCCGATATCAATCCGGGAAATCAGCCAGTGGTTCTCACCATCGGAAACAACAGCACCAAGCTGCAGGCCATCACCGTAGCCGTGCAATAAAAGTGGGGCAGGCGCTTCCGCCTGCCAACCGCCCATTCAAAAATTCGGGGACATGGCGGGCAAGCGGCAAAAAAATTCGGGGACATGACGGGCAAGCGTCCGGCCCACTTCAAGCTTTACCCCGCCGAGTCGTGTCCCCGAGTTTGTTCTCCCTACTCATACCGCAGCGCGTTCATCGGATCAATCCCGGTAGCGCGCCGCGCGGGCAAATAACCAGCCAACACCGTCACCGCAACGATGACCCCTACCGCCGCCAGCATCACCACCGGATCATTCGCCTTGACCCCGAACAACTGGCTTTCCACCAACTTCCCCAGCGCCAACGCCGCCACCACCCCCGCCACCACGCCCGCACCCACCAGCACAACTACCTCGCGCAGAATCAGCCGCAGTACATTCGCGCGTGAGGCGCCCAGCGCGATACGAATTCCGATCTCCTGCGTCCGCCGCGCTACCGCATAAGCGGTAACTCCGTACAACCCCACCGACGCCAGCAGCGTAGCCAGCACTCCAAAAGCAATGGAGAGCCACGCGAACAGGCGATCCAGAAAATGTGTCTCTTTGACCTGTGCCTCCACCGTCTTTACGTTGAACACCGGCAGCGAAGCGTCCACACCGGCCACGCTTTGCCGCGCCGCCTGCGCCACCGACAGCGGATCCTGACTGGTCCGCAAATAGTAAGTCACCTCCGCGGGCGCGTCGTCCTGTAACGCCGGCGTGAATGTCCACGGCTTCGCCTTTTCCCGCAGGTCGCCGCCCTTCATGTCCCGCGCCACGCCCACGATCTCCATATCCAGCGGCCCACTCTCGCCCCATCCAATGCGATGCCCCAGTGGACTCTCGTGTGGATAAAACCGCTTTACGAAGGTCTCGTTCACAATCACAACTTTCGGCGCCCCAGCCGTGTCCCGCTCCGTGAAATCGCGCCCCGCGATCACGCGAGCGCCGGTGGTCTGAAAAAATCCCGGCAGCACTTCATTGAACCCGGGATTCATATCTTCGCCCTCGTGCGCATGATATCCATCCATGTGCACCGTATTCTGCCAGTTCACATTCGCCAGTACCGGATACGCCGCGCCGCTGGCGGCTTCCACTCCCGGCAGCCTCTTCAGCTTGTCTTCCAGCTCGATAAAAAGATGCCTGGCCCGCTCCGGAGTGTAGCGATGCAGCGATGGATCAATCGTCAGCGCCAGCAATCGCGTGGTCTCGATCCCCGAATTGATGGTCAGCAGCGTATACAAACTCCGCGCAAACAACCCCGCGCCCACCAGCAACAGCAGCGACAATCCCACCTGCGCCGACACCAGCAGCTTTCGCAGCCTGGTCTGCCCGCCTCCGGACGAATGCTTGCCGGATTCGCTCTTCAACGTCGCGGCTAAATCCGGACGCGTCCCCTGCAGCGCCGGCGCCGATCCAAAAAGAATCGCGGCCAGTAAACTCACGCCCGCCGTGAAAGCGAAGATGCGGACGTCCGGCGTGGTGTGCAGCGCCGCCCCGATATTCTCGTACGGCAAAATCCCAACCAGCAGCGATGCCATCCACATCGCGATCAAAACGCCGAGCAGTCCGCCCGCCATGGCTACCAGCAAACTCTCCGTCATCACCAGCCGCACCAGCGAGCCCCGCGTCGCCCCCAGCGACAACCGTATCGCGATCTCTTTTTGCCTCGCCGCCGCGCGCGTAATCAGCAAATTTGCAATGTTCACGCAAGCGATCAGCAGCAGCGTCCCCACCATGGCCAGCAAAACGTAAAGCGGCTTTCCAAACATTTGCTGGAATCCCCCGAAGCCTTTCGATGCGTCCGTGAACTGCAGCTTGTTCGCCAGGTATTTGCTCCGAAATGCTTCCGGTTTCCCAATCGTCTTCAGATCGTTCTCGAGAACATTGCGATACGCAATCGCCATCGCGCTCGCGGCCGCCCGCGGGTCCTCGCCGGGCTTCAGCCGCGCGAAAACCCTCAGCCAGATGCTGTTGCGCCGCGCCCGATCGTCCCAGGTAGGCGTCACCACCGTCTTCATCGCCAGCGGAACAAAAACGTCCGCCGGACTCATCGGCGCAAAGCTAGAAAAGCCCCGCTGTGCCACGCCGATTATGGTCATGGGATGTCCATTGACCTCAATGGCCCGGCCCAGAACCTCAGCATCCCCGCCAAAGCGCCGCTGCCAGTATTCATAACTGATCACCACGTACGGCTCACCGTCTTTGATCCGATCGTCCGCCGCCGCAAGCGTTCTGCCCATCGCCGGTTGCACGCCCAGCACATCGAAATAGTTACCCGAAACCAGCTCCGCCACGCCGCGTTGCACCACGCCTTTATCAGCGATGTCCACCGAGTCCTGATAGCGCGCCGCAATCCCGCTGAACACTCCCGGATTGCCATCGCGCAGCTCCACGTATGCTGGATAAGAAAACGAATCCTCGTACCCGCGCGTCGACCCTCCAATGAACCGCCCGGCCCACTGAAACAGCACCAGCCGCCGCGGCTCCTTCACCGGCAGCGTCCTCAGCAGGATCTGGTCCGTCAACGTAAAAATCGCCGTGTTCGCCCCAATCCCCAGCGCCAAAGAAACCACCGCCGCCGCAACCAGCGACGGATTCCGCCCCAGGCTCCGCAATACAAATTTAATGGTCCGCATCGTCATCTATAGACGCACGAACTACTGTACAGTGAGGGTGAGGTTCACGATAATGAGGCGAACCATACAAGTACGGTTCTTTCGGGGCGAAAAGAAGTATGTGGCCGAGTGCCTGGACCTTCCCGTGGTCACCGAGGCCGACACCCTGGACGAATTGGCATCGAACATGCGCGAAGCGCTCGCGCTTCACTTAGAACGCGAAGACCTCGCGGAATTGGGCTTTAGCCTCAATAGGTTAAGCTCCGCCGTTTCAGAGCTGCCTTGAACTTTCCTATACTGAGTATGCAAATGGAGACCCGCTCTCTCATCAGACGCGTAGTGCTGGAGAACTATAAGAGCATTGCATTCTGCGATGTCAAGCTTGGACCATTATCGATTCTCGTAGGGCCGAACGGGGCAGGCAAGAGCAATTTCCTAGATGCACTGCGTTTCCTGTCTGAGCTGATGAACGGTCCCGTCGAGACCGCGTTCCAGCACCGCGAAGGATTCTCCAACGTCCTCCGACGAGGTGCCGGCCCCGGAGGTCAGTTAGGGATACGAATCGAATTTGTCACATCCGAAGGGGCCGCAGGATTATATTCGGTTCGATTTTCGCCAGGGGATGTAAAGGACTACGTCGTCGAGCGCCAGAAGTGCAAGGTCGGCGGCGTGGGCTTCGACAGCACAGCTGACCGAGTCGGCGGGTCGGACATGTCGCAAAATCCGAAGCTCGCATCCACGTGGCGATTACTTAGCGACTGCCGCTTCTATAACTTTGTCTCTGAGAGGCTTCGCCCGCCAGTTCCTTCGAGCCGAGAGCGCGTGCTTTTCGGCGACGGTGCAAATCTTGCAAACGTTGTGCACCACATCTCCCGAATGCACCCTGCAGAGTTTGAACGAATAGCTCAGTACCTCCAGGCAATCTATCCGGCCCTCCTAGCGGTCGAGTCGACAGAAGCCGGAAGCCATCGCTTCCTTAAATTCCGCGAGAGCAAGGGGATTTTCGACCCGTTACAGATGTCTGAGGGCACTCTGCGGTCCCTAGCCGTACTAGTTGCTCTGTTCCAGCGAGTGGCCGGCGCGGAGAACGTCTCCTTAGTCGGACTGGAAGAACCCGAGACTGCCTTACATCCGGCCGCCGCGGGTGTGCTCTTCGACGCCATGCGGGAGGCCAGCGCCAGCGTCCAGGTCGTCGCAACTACCCACAGCGCCGATCTGCTGGACAAAAAAGAAATCGATACCAACGCGATCCTTTCGGTAGAACTTATGGACGGTACTACCCGCATCGGCCATCTGGATCAGACTGGTCGGCAAGCCTTGAGGCAGGAGCTATACACCCCGGGCGAACTGCTGCGAATGAACTACCTCCGGCCGGAGCCCTCCAAAATTCCAAGTGATTCCGAGATTGAGTCCGTATTGTTCGAGGGCCTGGTCCCCGCCTGATGCCCTTCCGGATCGTGCCGATTGTGGAAGGCCACGGGGAAGTGGAAGCATTGCCCATTCTGTTCAGCCGGCTCATCGCTGAAGTTGATCTTGGAGTCCAAATTAAAGTAGCCCGGCCGATAAGGCAGCAAAAGGGCAGTCTCATCAAGGAGGGCGGAATTGAGAGGGCCGTCCAACTCGCCGCGATCCAAATCGAAGGAAATGGCGCCATTTTTGTCCTCATTGACAGCGACGGGGACTGTCCTTGCATTCGTGGACGGGAACTTTTAGCACGTGCTAAGAAGGCCCGTGCCGATATGAGAATTTGCTTGGTCCTGGCGCATCACGAATACGAGGCCTGGTTTCTAGCTTCAGCCTCCAGCCTTAAGGGATGTCGCCGATTGAGCGACGAAATCCAGGACCATCCCGCGCCTGAATCGGTGCAAAACTGCAAGGGCTGGCTGGAGGAGTCGATGCCACGCACATCAAAGTATTCAGAAACCGCCGATCAGGCGGCCTTGACAGCGGTATTCGACATCAACCTAGCTCTGCGTGCGCCATCATTCGAAAAATTCTATCGAGACTTTAAAGGGGTGTGCCAGGAAGCCAAATTGGCCCAGCCTTAGCCTCCCCTCACCAACTCCAAAAACGCCTTCGCCGCATGACTCAAACTTCGCCGCGCCGGACTCACCAGATGGATCTTCCGCTCCACGCTCAGCTCCTCCACCCCCACCTCCCGCAGCGTGTCCTGCTTCAACTCCTGCTCCACGCACATCCGCGGCAGGAACGCCACCCCTTCATTCCGCTGCACCATCTTCCGGATCGTCTCCACCGTCGGCATCTCCACGTCCATGTTCAACGCAACCTTATAACGTTGAAATTCTTTCAACACCACCGCCCGGTAAGGCGACAAAACATTGTGAGCGATAAATGTCTCCATCCCCAGTTCGCTGATGGAAACCTTCCCCCGACTGGCGAACCGGTGCTCGGGCGAAACCACGAACGCCAGGTGATCGGTGAACAATATCATTGACACCAGCCGGTCATCCTCCGGATCGTAGCTGATCACTCCCAGTTCCAGATCGCCGTCAATCAGCTGCGATGGAATCTTGCTCGAAAGCGAACGCCGCACCTGCACCTTCACTTTGGGATACAACCGCCGATACCGCTCAATGTGCCCCAACAAATACAGCGACGTCGATTCGTTCGCCCCCACCGTCAGCCTCCCGGCCGAGTTATCGCGCAATTCCGCCAGCGCAACCTCCAGGTCACCCTCCAGATTCTCGAATCGCCGCGCGTATTCGTAAACAATCCGTCCCGCATCGGTCAAAAGCAGCTCCTTGCCCGACCGGTCAATCAGCCGCTCTTGCAAATCCGATTCCAGCTTCTGAACCGCCAGCGACACCGCCGGCTGTGTGCGCAACAGCTTTTCCCCGGCCCGTGAGAAGCTTTTCTCGTTAGCAACCGTCAGGAAGACCTTTAGCGGATACAGTTCCATAAGCGAAGTTTATCTCATCATAATATTTAATTCAACAAGCACGCATTATAAATTTGCCAAATCATCCGGCGCCGTCCATAATTGAGTCAAGACTTGGAGGACCCTATGCCGAATCGCGTCTACCTCTTCGACACCACCCTCCGGGATGGAGAACAATCCCCCGGTTGCAGCATGACCGTGCCCGAAAAGCTTCGGCTCGCACGCAAACTGGTCGAACTTGGCGTCGACGTTCTGGAAGCCGGCTTCCCCATCGCTTCCGACGGCGATTTCGAAGCAGTGGACGCCGTCAGCCGCGAATTCCCGTGGGCCCAGGTAGCCGCCCTCGCGCGAGCCAACACGCCGGATATCGAACGCGCCGCCGCCGCTCTGAAACATGCCAAGCGCCCGCGCATTCACACCTTCATCGCTACCAGCGACATTCATCTCAAATACAAATTGAAGAAATCGCGCCAGCAGGTCTTGGATGAAGCCGTCGCCGCCGTCGAGCTTGCGCGCGAGCATACTGACGACGTCGAGTTTTCCGCCGAAGACGCCACCCGTACTGACTGGGATTATCTCGAACAAATCTGCCACGCCGTGGTCGCCGCCGGCGCCCGCACCGTCAACCTTCCGGACACCGTCGGCTACTCCATCCCCGAAGAATATGCCGCGTTGATCGGCCGCATGGTCCGCGCACTCGGGAACAGCGCCATCGTCAGCGTCCATTGTCACGATGACCTGGGCCTGGCTGTCGCCAATTCCATCGCCGCCGTCCAAGCCGGCGCCCGCCAGATCGAATGCACTATCAACGGCATCGGTGAGCGTGCCGGCAACGCCGCGCTCGAAGAAATCGTGATGGCCTTCAAAACCCGGCCCGACAAGCTGCCCTACGAAACTAAAATCGTCACCGAGCACATTTATTCCACCAGCCAGCTTCTCGCGCAAACCATCACTTTCGGACCCCAGCCCAACAAAGCCATCGTCGGCGAGAATGCCTTCGCCCACGAAGCCGGCATTCATCAGGACGGCTATTTGAAGGAACGCACCACTTACGAAATCATCGAACCAACCTACCGTCGGCGTCCCGGAAAGCAAACTCGTCCTAGGCAAACACAGCGGCCGCCACGCTCTGCACCAACGCGCCGAAGTCCTGGGCTTCGAACTCAATAAAGAAGAACTGGACCACCTGTACCATCGCTTCACCGCCATCGCCGACCGCAAAAAGGGCCTGCGCAACGAAGAAATAATCGCCCTGATCCACGAACTGATAGGCGAAACTTCGAAAGCCGCCGCCAATGACTGACCCAGTTGAGCCAAGTGGGGCAGGCGCTTCCGCCTGCCAACCAGAATTCGGCGGAACACTTAGAATTTGGGGGAACGACCAGTGGGGTGAACAATCAGAGCTTGGCGGAACATCTAGAATTTGGGGGACATGCCGGGCTGATCTGCACCCACCAGCAACGTCGAAGAGCGCAGACGTGTCCCCCAAATTCTTTCCCACGACATGCAACTAAACATCCTAATCCTCCCCGGCGACGGCATAGGCGCCGAAGTAACCAACGAAGCCGTAAAAGTCCTTAATCAAGTAGCCAAAACCTTCCACCACCAACTCAACCTAACCGAGGGCCTGCTAGGCGGCGTAGCCATCCACAAAACCGGCACCCCACTCCCGCAAGAAACCATCGACCTCGCACTCCAGGCCGACGCCACACTCATGGGCGCCGTCGGACTCCCCGAATTCGACCAGGCCCCACCCGAAAAGCGTCCCGAAAAAGGCCTGCTCGGCATTCGAAAAGTCCTGGGCGTCTACGCCAACCTCCGCCCCGTCCGATCCTACAAAGCCCTGCTAGATTCCTCGCCGCTGAAAAACAACATCGTAGACGGAACCGACATGATCATCGTCCGCGAGCTCACCGGCGGCATCTACTACGGAACTCCGCGCGGAATCCACCAGGATGGCGCCGAAACCCGCGCCGTCAACACCATGACCTACTCCAGCTCCGAAATCGCCCGCGTCTCGCGCATGGCCTTTCGCCTGGCGCGCAACCGCCGCAATAAGGTCACCAGCGTGGACAAATCGAATGTGCTGGAGAACTCGCAGCTCTGGCGAAAAGTCGTGGTGGAAATCGCCGCCGAATTTCCCGATGTCGCACTCGACCACATCCTGGTGGACAATTGCGCCATGCAACTGATCCTCAATCCGCGCCGCTTCGACATATTGCTCACCGAGAACATGTTCGGCGATATCCTAAGTGATGAAGGTGCGGTCCTGGCCGGATCCATCGGCATGCTGCCCTCGGCATCGCTCGGCGACAAAAAAGGCCTATACGAACCAGTCCACGGCAGCGCCCCGGATATCGCCGGCAAGAACAAAGCCAACCCCTTCGGCGCCATCGGATCAGTAGCCGCCATGCTCGAATACAGTTTCGGTTTAAAAGAGGAAGCCGCGGCAGTGTACGCGGCCGTAGAAGCAGTCCTAAACTCAGGCCAAGTCACAGCCGACCTCAACGGAAAATCCACCACGTCCGAAGTAGGCGACGCCGTGGCGCACGCACTCGTGCGTGCCGTGTTCGCACCCATGCGAACACCAAGCAAGCCATGAAAGACAAAATGCAACCACGCACCATAATCGAAAAAGTCTGGGACAACCACATAGTCACCCAAAGCGCGTCAGCCCCCACGCTGCTCTACATCGACCTCCACCTGGTCCACGAAGTAACATCCCCTCAAGCTTTCGACGGCCTCCGCACCCGCGGCATCAAAGTCCGCCGACCCGATCTCACCATCGCCACTACGGACCACAGCACTCCCACCACCCCCCGCTCCTTCCCCATCATCGATAAAGTCGCCGCCGCCCAAGTCGCTAAGCTAGAAGCCAATTGCAAAGAATTCGGCATCCGCTGCTTCGGCCTCGATAGCCCGCAGCAAGGCATCGTCCACGTCATCGGCCCCGAACAAGGACTCACCCAACCCGGCATGACCGTAGTCTGCGGCGATAGCCACACCGCCACGCACGGCGCATTTGGCGCGTTAGCCTTCGGCATAGGAACCAGCGAAGTAGAACACGTCCTGGCTTCCCAATGCCTTTTGCAAAACAAACCCAAAACCTATCAAGTCCGTGTCGACGGCGTTTTGAAACCCGGCGTCACCGCCAAAGACATCATCCTGGCCATGATCGCCCGCATCGGCATCGGCGGAGGCACCGGCTGCATCTTCGAATATTCGGGCTCAGCCATTCGCGCTCTTTCCATGGACGAACGCATGACCGTCTGCAACATGTCCATCGAAGCCGGCGCGCGCGGCGGATTGATCGCGCCAGACGACACGACATATCAATACGTCGCCGGCCGTCCCTACGCACCGAAAGACGCAGCCTGGGACGCCGCCGCGGCGCGCTGGCGCCAATTACCCACCGATGAAGGCGCAGCCTACGACAAAAATCTCTCGCTCGATGCCTCCGCGCTCGAACCCATGATCACTTTCGGCACCAACCCCGGCATGGGCATCCCCATTACCGCCCGAATCCCCAATCCCAGCGACATCACCGACCCCTTGGAGCGCGACACCCTCGCCAAAGCTCTCCGCTACATGGATCTCGAAGCCGGCAAGCCTTTACTCGGCCATCCCTTGAACGTAGTCTTCATCGGAAGCTGCACCAACTCCCGAATCTCGGATCTCCGTAGCGCCGCCAATATTCTGCGCGGCCGAAAAGTTCATCCCGGATTACGTGTCATGGTAGTCCCCGGCTCCCAACAAGTGAAAGCGCAAGCGCAAGCCGAAGGCCTGGATCAAATCTTCCGCGATGCCGGCGCGGACTGGCGTGAGGCCGGCTGCTCCATGTGCATCGCCATGAATGGCGATCAACTCCAGCCCGGCGAATACAGCGTCTCCACCAGCAATCGCAACTTCGAAGGACGCCAAGGCAAAGGCGGCCGAACCTTCCTGGCCAGCCCCTTGACCGCCGCCGCGTCCGCCATCACCGGCGTAGTTTCAGATGTAAGAGAGTTACTCCGATGAACAAATTCACCCCATTTGAAAGCCGCCTGGTCCCGCTCCCGATCGACAACATCGACACCGACCAGATCATCCCGGCAAGGTTCCTCAAAACAATTTCCAAAGACGGCTTAGGCGACCAGCTTTTCTACGACTGGCGCTACGATGCCGAGGGAAATCCCAAGCCCGACTTCATCCTGAATATGCCCGAAGCCAAACAATCGCAGATCCTGTTAGCCGGCGACAACTTCGGCTGCGGCAGCAGTCGGGAGCACGCCCCCTGGGCCCTGACCCAATACGGATTCCGCGCCGTAATCAGCACCAGCTTCGCCGACATCTTCAAACAAAACTCCCTGAAAAATTCCCTGCTCCCAATCGTCGTCCCCCGCGAAGTCCACGCCGAGCTATTCGCGGATCCCACCACCCCGGTAAAAATAAATCTGTCCACCCAAACCCTAACTCTCCAGAACGGCCGCACCATAGAATTTCCAGTAGACCCCTTCGCCAAGCACTGCCTCTTAGAAGGCATCGACGAACTAGGCTACATCCTGCAACAAGCCCCAGCCATCGCTGCGTTCGAGCATGCGAAAAAGTGGTGACAGGCTTCGAATTTCCGCACCAAACAATCCTTTAGAACGAGGAACGTCCCTGCGGAATTTCGTTGCCTGTCACCATTTTTTCCTACAAAAAATCGGTGACAGGATACCAATTTCCGCACCAAGCGATGCCCTGTGGAACGGGAACGCCCGCGTATTTTCGTTGCATGTCACCATTCTTCTCCAGCGCCCTATGCCGGTCGCATCGCAGATGTCGTAACCAGCCGCGCGAAGCAGCTCAGCCAAGAGCGGCAAAGCGTGATCGATCAGGACTTTCAAGCTGAATCTGGAAGCGGCAGCCACGGGAATCCGCGGGTGGCGCACGCAAGGGACTCCACCCATCTGCGCGGGATCCACTGAATTCTTCATCGTGTCGCCCTCTTAGCCGCCAGGCGTTTCTTCCCACCCGACACCACGTCCTCAAAGAACTCCCTCAACTCCGCGTCGCCCCTTAGCTCGATCGAATCGCCCCGCTCAAGGGAAGCAAAGCCTTCAAGAACCGCCTCCCGCGCCCCGTCCGGATCGAGTAGCGTCTCTCGATCGCTCAAGAAGCCACCCGTGGCGCCCGCTGAACATCGCTCGGCAGCGCCAGCTTCCGGAACAACCGCGCCGGATACAAGTAATCCTCACCCGACTCATCAACCACCCGAATCAGCTTGTTGCTTCCGCGTCCGGATCATCAATGAACGGATACAGTTTCCTGACCTCGAGTGAAGCAGCGAATCCATTGTTCCGCAGGCAGACGGCAAATCCATTCTTCTTGGCCGGCATAGTCAATCCACAAAACGCTTGATCTTGATTTCCTTCTTCCCGATGCCAGAGGCTTCATACCAGTGAAGCTCCGCTCTTCGTGTCCTACCATCGGTCAGACGCACACTTGCGAATCCTTTGCGCTTCCTATTGACCGGCCCCTCGCGAATGTCTCGATCTCTACGATGTCGCCCAGGACACTGAAAAACACTCTTGCGGAATTCTACCAGGAAACCACCAACCGCCGGATGCTCGTTCACAGCGCGGCTAGCGTCATCAACCCCTCCCGATCAACAACCTCCACGAATTCCCACAGCCATCCCGCCCACCCTCGTGCTATTCATTCACCCAGGGAGACATCCATGCAACCTACCCCCACCCGCCGTTTCTCCTCCGCCACTTACCCACCCCTGGCTTCGTTTTTTCAAAAGACAAAATTCCACCACCACCCCGCACACAAGATCCGTCAGATGCGTCAGGACAAACCGCCCGCTTCGTCCCAGAAACGAACACTAACAAGCGCCAAACCATTGCATACACATCACTTAACTTGGCCCCCAACCTGCTCCGCCCTCCCCATGGACCTGAAATTCGCCTTTCGATCCCTGCGCAAGAACCCCGGATTCACACTGCTCGCCGTCCTGGTCATGGCCCTCGGCATCGGCGCCAACACCGCTGTCTTCAGCGTGGTCAACGCCGTGCTTTTCAAGCCGCTGGCCTACTCCCATCCGGATCGCATCGTCACCCTCAGCTCACTCTGGCGCAAGAGCGGATCTCACGGTACCGTCTCCGCCCCCGATTTCCACGATTGGCACAACCAAAGCACCGCCTTTACCGCCATGGCCTACTACGCGAATGACGAAACTTCGGTCACCGCGGGTTCCTCGGCCGAATATGGAAATGTGGCTGTCGTCACCCCCGAATTCTTTAGGGTTTTCGAACTGGAACCACGCTCCGGCCGCCTGTTCACTCCCGAGGAGCAGAAGCCCGGCGGCTCGCCCGTGGTTCTCATCAGCCATTCCTTTTGGCAGAGCCACTTTGGCGGCAATCAACGCGCTCTCGGGCAAACCGTGAAGATGCTCGACAAGACCTTCAACATCGTGGGCGTCCTTCCTCCAACATTTCATTTCCCGGACAAAACCGACATCTGGTTTCCCGCCTCCACCTTTGAAGAGACCGAACATCGGTCGGCCCACAACTACCGTGTGGTCGGCCGGCTGAAACCGGACGCTACTTTGGAACAAGCCCAAGCCCAGATGACCTCCATTGGGACTCGCCTCGAGCAGCAATATCCGGCCAGTAATAAGGACAAGAATGTCGCCGTCACGCGCATGCGCGACGACATGGTGTCGAACGTCCAGCTCACCCTGTATCTTTTACTGGGCGCGGTCACCCTGGTGTTGCTCATCGCCTGCGCCAACGTGGCGAACCTGCTGCTGGCCAAGTCCACCACCCGAACCCGCGAAATCGCTGTTCGCGCCGCAGTAGGCGCCAGCCGCGCCCGCATTATTCGACAATTGATCACCGAAAGTCTCTTGCTGGCCCTGTTGTCGGCCGGCGCCGGATTGATCCTCGCCGTATGGGGATCGGCCGCGCTGGTGGCGCTGGCTCCCAAAAACGTGCCGCGCCTCGCCGAAACCAGTATCGATGGCTGGGTGCTGGCCTTTACCCTGGGGCTCTCCGTGATCTCCAGCCTCCTCTTCGGACTTGCGCCCGCGCTGCACGCCTCTCGCGTCGATTTGAACGACGCGCTCAAGCAGGGTGGGGGACGCGCCGTAATGGGCGGCGGCGGACGAATTCGCGCAGCGCTCGTTGTCGCCGAAATCGCCTTGTCCGTGATCTTGCTGGCCGGCGCCGGCCTGCTTATCAAGAGCTTCAATGCTCTAAATAGTGTTGCGCTGGGATATCATCCTGAACACGTTTTGGTGATGGAAACCAGCGTCCCCGCCAGCGACGATGTCCCCAGCGCCCGCCGCGCCACCCGCTTCTATAAGGACTTGCTCAACGACGTCGCCGCTCTGCCTGGCGTCACCGCATCCGGCGCCACCCGCACCACGCCCGGTCACGTCAGCTCCAACGGCGGCTACTGGCTGGACCATCTTCCGCCGCTGGACCAATTGTCCGTCAGCGCACCTCAGGCCGTTTTTTCCATCGTGACTCCCGGCGCGTTCCGGACCCTCGGAATTCCGCTTCGCACCGGCCGCGACTTCAACGACGGCGATGTATACGAAGCCCCCTTCACCGCCATCGTCAATGAAGCCTTGGCGCGCAAGTCGTTTCCTGGCCAGGATCCTATCGGTCACCTGATCTTCTGCGGCATGGATTCTTTGAATCCCATGAAAATTGTCGGCGTCGCCGCCGACGTGCGGCAGTACGGCCCAGCCCAACAGCCTTCGCCCGAGATTTATATGCCCTATGAGCAGCATCCGCAGCCATCCACTGCGCTGAGCATCTTGGTTCGGACCACCAACGATCCCGCGGTGTTCGAGGAAACTCTGCGCCGCAAAACACGCGAGCGCTCTTCCGATGTCCCCGTCAAGTTCACCACCATGGACGCGTCGATCGCTGAAAATGTCGCCGCGCCCAGATTCCGAACCCTGCTGCTCGCCATCTTCGCGGCGGTGGCCGTCTGCCTGGCCATGGCCGGCGTCTACGGTGTGATGGCCTATCTGGTGAGCCAGCGCTCCAACGAAATCGGCCTGCGCATGGCCTTGGGCGCCAGCCCCGCCGATGTCTCGCGATTGGTTCTGCGGGAGGGAACGCTGCTCACCGGCGCGGGCTTGGTGCTAGGCCTGGCCGGCGCCTTCGCCGCTACCCGCCTGCTCTCCAGCGTCCTCTTTGAAGTGAAACCGGGTGACCCCATGACCTATGCCGCCGTGTCGGTCCTGCTGGCAGTTGTGGCCCTCGCTGCCAGCTGCATTCCGGCTTACCGCGCCTCCAAAGTCGATCCAATTGTCGCCCTACGTCAGGAATAGCGCTTCCGCCTGCGGCCCGCCAAATGTCAGGAAGACGCGTTGTGGCAAGCTCGGTTGGCAGTGGGGCAGGCGCTTCCGCCTGCCAACCGGCGTCTTCAACGGAGCCGATGCCTTGTAGGTTCCGGCCACCGTTTGTGCGAAAATAAGGTATGGCTCGAGGTTGGGAAAGCAAGTCGGTCGAGTCTCAAATCGAATTGGCAGAGTCCCGGCGATCCGCCAGCCGTGGCGTAGCTCTTAACGCCCTGGAAGCGGAACGAATCAAGAAGCGTGAAAGTCTGCTCCTCTCTCGCACTCGTGTTCTTCATGATCTTGAAACCGCGCACAATCCACGCTATCGGGAAATCCTGCTGGCCGCGTTGAAACATCTCGACGACAAGCTTTTAGAAGTTTGAGTAAACATCCCGGCCCCAATCTACGGCTCCGCATTGCGGAAGCCGCTGACGCCGAAGCCGTCACTCGCCTCATTAACGCCGCTTTCCAGGTGGAGTTTTACTTTCTTGGCGCGGACCGCATCGGCCTCCCAGAAATCCGCGAGCGTCTGAGTCGAGGGAAATTCATTCTGGCTGAAGAAGACGGCCGGCTCACCGGCTGCGTCTACGTGGAGGCGGGGGGCGAGCGCGCCTATCTCGGCTTGCTATCGGTAGAGCCTTCGCTGCAGGGCACCGGACGCGGCAAGCAGTTGATGGACGCCGCGGAGCAGCATTGCCGCGCCGCCGGCTGCCTCTTCATGGATCTTCGCGTGGTCAATCTGCGGACAGAACTCCTGCCGTTTTACCGGAAATTCGGCTACGCTGAAACCGGCAGTATGCCGTTTCCCGAGAAAGTGCGCACCATTCTGCCCTGTCATTTACTGATCATGTCCAAGCCGCTCACTCCTCCAGGAATTGAGCCTTGAACAGCGGCCGTCCGCCCAGCGCCGTGTGGAACGCATAGGCGGTCAGTGCCGCAATACAGGCCAGCGTGAAGATGGCGCTGCCCGCATACCAGGCCGAAAAATCAGCGGTGATCGGAAACAGCACCAGCACGGCGGCTACCGCGGCTCCTACCACGTAGGCGAAGAGGCCGCATCGCAGCATCACGTACAGCATCAGTGAAAGTTGCAACAAACGAACCGGCAGCGTGACCAAAGCGACATCGGCGTGGGCTAAACTGCCCAGCGCCGCGAAGAACAGGACGAAAATTACCGCGGTCAGCCATTCCTTGCGGAAGATCAGCCGGAATACAAACAGCAGAAAGAAAATTCCCAGCGTATTCAAGATGGAACCCGGCAGTATTCCCAGCAGTGCGCTGGCGATGTGTGTCGCGCCCAGCATAGAGCCTAACCTGACGGTTTGGGAAGGCACTCCGCTGGAATGCGTGTTCACAAATGACGTGATGCCGGTGGCGAACGCTGAGAAAACTCCGAAGAAAATACCCGCCAGCATGTGCCCGCCAACTACCGGATCGCGCATTTTTCCGTTCAGGACGCGCGTCCACGAAATTATGGTTTGGGGCCAGCGCCGGCGCACATATGGCTCCAATGCCACGTAGAGAACCCAGATCAGCGCCGCGGCCAGCAGATTGATGCTGAGGCCCATCATGAAAATAATCAGTTCGCTGGCGCTGGCCAGGTGGTGTGTTGCCAAAGCCCACGAAGCCATGCTCAGCGCGAACAGGAATCCAGACAAACGAAAAGCGTTGCGCCAGTCCGCCCGCCCCGCTCGAACGTTGTGCCGCGCCAGCAGGCCTGCCGCGATCACGATGATGCAAAGCAAGCTCAGAATAACCACCAGCAGCGCTTTTTGGCTCAAGGTTTGTTCCGCGGGCTGCATTCGATCCGCTCGCGTCCAGGGGCTGATCAGCGCGAAGTACACCAGTTTTCCGCGCCACGATGCCGCTTCCACCCGCAGGGGATTCGCATCGTTGGGGTAGGTTCCAGTCCAGGCCGCCCGCTGATCCGAACTCGCTGGCGGAGTCCATTGCGGCTCCGCGCTTTTGAAGCGCGCCGGATCTAATCCAGCCGCCGTGAGCAATGCATTCCCGTTCAGCGGCTCAGTAGATGGCGCCGATTTGTCCACCTGCGGGGGCACGGCTGCAAACGATACCAGATGTCCTTGCGGGTCCAATTCCAGTTCCACCATTCCACTGACGTCCAGGGTTGGATCATCCGGCTGTACTTCTCCATCGTTTCCGAAATTGCCCGCCAGCATTTCGCGCGGGCTGGTGCGATACCAAAAAAGAATGGGCGCGGGTTGTCCCGTGTTGAGGTGGGCCAGTGTACTGCGCGCCTTGCCGCCTGTTTGATCCAGGTCCCGCAGATAATCGGTGGCGTAGTGCATCCCGTAAGCGCTGTCGAAGGGCTTCCCGGTGTAACCAAAAGCTCGCGCCGTCTCTCGCGCTTTTTGGGCCAGCGCATCCGGCGAATTGTCCAAGGGAGTCTTCGAAATCCACGCCGTTTGTGATCCCAGGAAAGGAATTGCCGCCAGGCAGGCCACAATTCCGGCCAGCACCGCCAGAGCGAACATCGGCCGCAGCGCCTCGCGGTCCGTCGCCCGCGCCACCAGTTCCGGCGATGGCGTTTCACCCGCCGCTAATGCGGCCGCCAGGGGATTTCCTCCGGGAAGCGCCGCCGCAACGGCCAACGCGGACTGCGGCCGGTTTTGCGGATCCTGATCCAGGCATCGCCGGATAACCCGTTCCACGGCCGGATCGAGATCGCGCACTGTCGAAACCAGGCTGCGTGGTCCTCCGGTTTCCGCGCGCAGCCGCGTCATCTCGGCCAGGCTGTTGGCTTCGAAGGCGCGCTTGCCCGAGAACATTTCGTACAGCACCAGTCCGAGCGCATAGATATCGCTGCGTACTGTCACTTCGGTTCCGGCCAATTGTTCGGGGGCCATGTAAGCGGGCGTTCCATGCTTGATCTCGGCGCCTTGAATCTGGCTGGCGATTCCGGCCAGCCCGAAGTCCGTTACCAGCACCTGTCCGCGCCCGTCGATCATGATGTTGGCCGGCTTCAGATCGCGATGCAGCACGCCTTTGTCGTGCGCCGCGGCCAATCCCGCGCACAGCTTCCGCGCCATCTCGAGGGCCGTATCGTTAGGCAGCCGGCCGATACGCCGCAGCAGCGCGCTCAAGTTTTCGCCGTCCACGTATTCCATCGAAATGTACGGCTGCCCATCCACTTCGCCGATGTCATAAACGCGGCAGACGTTGGGATGCGAGACCTGCCGCGCAATGCGCACTTCGTTATGGAAGCGCGCCAGAGTATCGGGATCGGACGCGGATTCCGGCAGAAATTTCAACGCTACTTGCTGGCTGAGACGGAGATCGGTAGCGCGATATACTTCGCCCATTCCGCCGCGGCCCAGCAGCCCCAGGATGCGATAGCGCTCGGCTACAAGTGTGCCGGGCAAGAATCGTCCTTCATCGGGCGAATCGGACGACCCGGAGTTAAATGAGGCGCTGGTTCGCGGCGAGGACGAGGAGGATGATGATGGCCCCGGCATGGCCATGGTTTCGTCACCGTTAGATTTCGGCGTAAGCACGGACCCGCAGGCCCCACAAAAACGATTGCTTTCCAACATCTCGGCGGAGCAGGATGGGCACTTGGTCATACAGCGCGACTCACTAAAGCGGTACACAAGTTTCCCATTTGCGAACAGTGGACCGCAAGTCCGCCCCACTGATTCAACTGCTTAATGTGGCACCCTGCTTGCCCTTAACACATCAAACGCGTAACCATGATTTGTGTGACCAAAGAGGGAACTGATCGTCCACAGCAAGAGAACACTAAGTTGCGAATTCTGGTGGGCGACGATCAGGTGGACGTTCTGGAAGCTCTGCGCCTGTTGCTCAAGGGCGCCGGATATGACACCGTGCTGGTGGATTCGCCGCAGGCCGTGCTGCGCGCCGCGCGGTCCCAGCCGTTCGACTTGATTCTGATGGATCTGAACTATGCGCGCGACACCACCTCGGGCGCCGAAGGCCTGGACCTGTTATCCAGCCTCGAAGCGCAGCAGAACGCCGCACCGGTGATTGTGATGACCGCGTGGGGCAACGTGGAACTGGCGGTGGAAGCCATGCGGCGCGGGGCCTGCGACTTTGTTCAAAAGCCGTGGGACAATGCGCGGCTGCTGAGCACCATCCGCAAGCAGGCCGATGAGGCCGTGGCGAAAATAAAAGCCGACCGGCAAGTAAAATCCGAGCTGGAAATCGCCCGCAACGTACAGCAGAAGCTTTTTCCGCACCAGAGCAGGCGCCTTCCCAGCATCGACTACGCCGGCCAGTGCGTGCCGGCGCGGGAGGTCAGCGGCGATTACTACGATTTTCTGGACATCGGCGAGAGCGGCCTGGGATTTGTGCTGGCGGATGTTTCCGGAAAAGGCGTGGCGGCAGCGTTGCTGATGGCCAATCTGCAAGCCTGCTTCCGCAGCCAGTCACAGGATGCGCTGCGGCAGCCGGCTTCGATGTTGCGGGCGGTCAACAAACTGTTTTACGAATCCACGCCGCCCGAACATTTCGCCACATTGTTCTTTGGGAACTACGACGACTGCTCCCGCCGCTTGCGCTACGTCAATTGCGGCCATCTGCCGCCGATCCTGATTCGCGCCGATCAAAGTGTGGAGCGGCTGCCTGCTACGGCTACGGTACTGGGCGTCTTCAGCAACTGGAGCAGCGAGGAACGCACCGTGAGTCTCGCGCCCGGCGATACATTGGTGCTCTTCTCCGATGGAGTAACAGAAGCGGGAGTTGAAACGGAGGCGGAGTTTGGCGAAGACGGGTTGATGGCCGTGATCCGCGCCAATCAAGGCAGCAACGCCGAGACGCTGGTAAACGCGGTCGTCAGCGCGGTAGCCGGTGAAAAAGAGGACGACGTCACGGTAGTGGTGATCCGTTCGTCGCCATCCAGCTAGCGCGATCGATTGCATACCGGACCAGCCGCAGGCCATCCCGTTCAAATTCGCACTCGCGGGTCAGTCCCAGTTTTTCCATGATCCGAGTGGAGGCCGTATTTTCCGGCCGCGCGATGGAGATAATGCGTTCCAACCCGGCGTGTTGAAACGCGTGTTGCAGCGCTGTTCGGGCCGCTTCGGTGGCCAATCCCTGGCCCCACCAACGCCGCGCCAGCCACCATCCAATCTCCGGATCCGGAGCATCGCGCCAGAACCCCACGCCGCAGAAGCCAATGGTTTCGCGCGCTGGTTTTCGAAGCAGCTTCCAGCGGCAGAAGTTCCGCTCGGATAGCGTGGTCACCTGACGCTCCACAAACGCCTGGATCTGCTCGTCGGTCCAGGGCACGCCGCCGGTGATATAGCGCATGACATCTGGATCGGTTGCAATGGGACGCAATTCTGTCCAATCGGAACCCTGCCACTTATCCAGCACCAGGCGCTTGGTCTCGGAGGGTAAAATAGGGTCCACGTGTCCTATACTATTCTCGCCGTTCTGCTGGCCTGTTCAATGATCGAAGCCGAACAACTCCATATCGATCATGTCACCGTCGCGGGCCGCGACTTGCGCGCCATGCAACAAGCCTTGCAGGCGGCCGGCCTTCCTTCGGAGTACGGGGGGCTGCATTCCAATCACGCCACTGAAATGGCGCTCACCAGTTTCCCCGACGGCTCTTATCTGGAGCTGATCGCGATCCAGCCGCACGCTGACCCGGCCGCCGTGGCCGCGCATACCTGGAGCAAGTTTCTGGATGGTAATGCCGGGCCATGCGCCTGGGCCACGCGCGTATCGAGCATCGCCTCGAAAGACAAGCCGCTCAAGAACGGGCGCAAGCGTCCCGACGGCGTGCAGTTGGAATGGGAAACCGCCCAGGTGGGCCATGGCGAAGGAACATTTTTCCCGTTTTTGATCCACGATTTTACACCGCGCGATCTGCGCGCGTACCCCAGCGGCAAGCCCACCACGACGAAGTTCACCGGAATTGTCAAAGTCTACATCGCCGTAAAGAATCTGGATGCCGCCATTGCGGAATACCGGAAGGCCTACAAACTTGCCGCGCCTAAGCGCGCTGATGATCCGGGATTTGGCGCCAGGACGGCATGGTTTGAAGGTACGCCGGTTGTTCTGGCCGCGCCGCTCCCTGATTCCTGGCTGGTGGAACGGCTGCAACGCTTTGGCGAAGCGCCATGCGCATTCGTGCTGGGCCGCGCGAAACCGGCCGAGAAAATCACCTGGCTCAATCCCGGCTGGCACCTGGGCGTCCAATGAAATTTGCAGTGGTGCTGTTCGCGCTCGCCGGATTTGCCTGTGCCCAGCTCTCTATTGACCCGCAGCTTTCGGTTGAGATCGCCAAGATCAAAGCCATCGACAACCACGCGCATCCCGTCCGGCCGGTCTTTGATGGAAAAGACAAAGACACTGAGTTCGACGCGCTGCCGGTGGATGTAATGGAACCGTACACGGAGCCAGTGCGTACGCGCGAAGGAAGTCCGCTGGTAATCGAGGCCTGGCGCCAGCTTTTCGGCTACCGCTATCACGACCGCGCGCCGGAACATGTTGCGGAGTTACAGCAGCGGAAGAAGCAGTTGCTCCAGGAAAAAGGTGACGGCTACGCCAACTGGGTTCTGGATCAGCTGGGCATCGAAACCATGCTGGCCAATCGCGTGGCCATGGGCCATGGCCTGGCCGCGCCGCGATTCCTGTGGGTGCCGTTTGAAGATGCTCTGCTTTTCCCGCTGAACAATGCGAGCCTCGCGTCCAGGAATTCCGACCGCAAGACGTTTTTTGACGACGAAGAGCGGCTGCTCAAGCGCTATCTCAAAGATTCCGGCTGGTCCGAAACTCCCGCTACGCTGGATGAATATCTGGCAAAGGTTGTTAGCGCCACGCTGGAGCGCCAGAAGCGGGCTGGAGCGGTGGCGGTGAAGTACGAAGCGGCCTACCTGCGTTCTCTCGATTTCGAAGAGGTCAGCAAGAGCGATGCCCGGAGCATTTATTTCGGATCGCGCCAGAGCGCTCCTCCCGATGCGGCTTACAAAAAGCTGCAGGATTACATCTTCCGTTACATCGCAGCCGAGTGCGGACGCCTGGGTCTGGCCGTCCATCTGCATGCCGCTTATGGCGCGGGCGGTTATTTCCATATTGGGGGCGCCAATCCGCTGTTGCTGGAATCCGTTCTCAACGATCCCAAACTGCGCAAGACGAATTTCGTGATGTTGCATGGCGGCTGGCCGTTCACCCGTGAAGTGGCGGCGTTGCTTTCAAAACCGAATGCGTATGCCGATTTCTCCGAGCAGACTTTTATGAACTATCCGCGAGGCGTGGCCGATGCCATCCGCGAATGGTTGGAGCGTGCGCCGGAGAAAGTGATGTTCGCTACCGATGCTTATCCGTTTTCGGAAGAAATGGGTTGGGAGGAAGCGGGTTGGGTAGCGGCCACCACGGGGCGGGAAGCGCTGGGATTGGCGCTCACGGAGATGATGCAGGATGGAGAAATCACGCGCGAGCGGGCGGTGGAAATAGCGCGCATGGTGATGCGGGAGAATGCGCGGAAGTTATATAAGCTCCCGTAGCCCCGCGTGTCAGCAAGGGGACCTGTTATTCTTAAGATTCACCTTGAAAATCGGTTTTGTAAGTCTCGGCTGTCCCAAAAACCTCGTCGACACGGAGGTCATGATGGGCCAATTGGTGGAACGCGGCCACCAGCTCACGCATGATCCTCAAGATGCCGAAGTCCTGGTGGTCAATACATGTAGTTTCATCGATCCGGCCAAGCAGGAATCCGTCGACACCATTCTCGAGATGGCGGAATTCAAGAAATCCGGCCAGGCGCGCAAGCTGATTGTCGCGGGCTGCTTAGTGGAACGCTATCGCGCCGAGATCCAGAAGAACATTCCGGAAGTAGACGCGGTGATCGGCACCAACGAACTTCAGAATATTGTCGCGCTATGCGAGGGCGAGCAGCCGGCAGCGAATCCCTTCGAGCCTTATCTCTATCACGACCTCACGCCGCGAGTGCTCTCCACCGCGCGCCACTACGCTTATATAAAAATCGCCGAAGGCTGTGACCATCCTTGCTCGTTCTGCGTTATCCCGCAGTTTCGCGGCCAGTTTCGAAGCCGCCGTTTCGAATCCGTGATCGCGGAAGCCACGCGTTTGTTTGCGCAGGGAGTCCGCGAGATCAATCTGATCGGCCAGGACACCACTTCCTATGGTGTGGATCTGGGGATCAAAGACGGGCTCGCCGAGTTGATGGCGCGTCTGGCCCAAATCCCGGCACCGCATGAAAAATGGATCCGCTTCCTTTATTGCTATCCCAACCGCATCACGCAAAAACTGCTGGATACCATCGCCGAGCATGACGCGCTGGTGAAATATATCGACATGCCGCTGCAGCACGCCAGCGCAGCTGTTTTGAAGCGCATGAAGCGCGGCTCGCACGGCGATTTCTTTCTGAAACTGCTGGAGCGCATCCGGGCCACAATTCCCGGCGTGGCCATCCGCACCAGCATGATCGTAGGATTTCCGGGCGAAACCGAATCCGACTTTGAAACGCTGTGCAGCTTCGTGAAAGCGGCCCAGTTCGATCGCCTGGGTGTCTTCGCCTATTCCGACGAAGAAACCAGCGCCAGCTTTCAACTGGATGCGAAAGTGGATGGGCGCACCATTCACAATCGCCAGCGCAAACTGATGGCTCTGCAACGCAGAGTCTCTCGGGCGCGGAATCGCAAGATGATCGGCCAGGATGTTGACGTGCTGGTGGATGGGCCGTCGGAAGAAACGGACCTGCTGTGGCAGGCGCGCATGTCGACGCAGGCGCCTGAGATCGACGGTGTTTGCTACATCAACGATTTCGGCAACGCACCTCCGCGGTCTGGTGAGATTCGCCGGATGCGAATCACCGAAGCGCACGACTACGATCTGGTGGGCTCGCTCGAGCCTGAAATGTTTCCCATACTCGCCGCAGTATGAAGTGCCCGATTTGCAAAAAAGAGGCCGATGCGGGTGGAGAGTTCTATCCGTTTTGCAGCGAGCGCTGCAAGATAATCGATCTTGGGAATTGGGCTAGCGAGAAGTATGTTATCTCCACTCCGGTGCAGGCGGATGAGGAAGAGCCGGATGAAACGTAGCGAACGCGGCACGCATGAGTGCGTGCGCCACGGGTGATGCGGATTTTCGCATATGCTCTGGGCACTTTCTTTGGGTGCGGCTATTCGCCTGTTGGGCCTGGGACTGTAGGATCACTGGCCGCAATTCTCATTGCGATTGCCATTGACAATCGCGCAATAATCCTACTGCTTAGTGTTGTGCTGCTGGGGCCGGCTATTTGGGCGGCCGGAAAAGTTGCGCAATATGAATCTCGCAAAGATCCGCAGATTGTAGTCATCGACGAAGTGCTGGGCCAGTGGATCACGTTGGCCGGCGCAAGCACTCTCAACTGGAAAAGTTTTCTCGCGGCGCTGCTCTTTTTCCGGCTGTTCGACATCTGGAAGCCTCCGCCGGTGCGGCAACTGGAGGCTCTGCCTTCGGGCATCGGCATTGTCGCCGACGATTTGATGGCGGGTCTCTATGGCGCGCTTGCTATATTCGTATTAGATCGATTCCGATTTTTTTGACATGGCATCTAAGAAGGACTCCAACGGCCGCCCTGAGATTTCGAACGTTACTCCCGAAGCGGCTATTCCGGGCGGCGAATTTCAGATCCGCGGCGCCGGCCTGGCGCGCTCCAGCCGTCCCCGTGTCACCATCGGCGACGTGGATGCCCCCATCGTGATCGGATCCGATTCCTACGTCATCGTGCGCGTGCCGGATGGCGCTTCGGCGGGCGAGTTGGTGGTGGAAGCGGGGAATCAGAGCAGCCGCGCCTGGACTTGCGATATCGGCGTCCAGATCGCCGACAATTTGTATCCGGTGGGAAATCCGGCGGTAGACGCATACGGCAACATCTTCGTGACATTTAGCGGGTCGCGCGGACAAAAAACTCCTGTCTCCGTTTATAAAATCGATCTCAACTACAATCCGAAACCGTTTGTCAGCGATCTGATGAACGCCACCGGCCTGGCGTTCGACAAAGACGGAATTCTCTACGTATCCAGCCGCTACGACGGCATCGTGTATCAGGTCACTTCCAGCGGCAGCCTCTCTGTTTATGTGGAAGGGATGGGCGTGGCCACCGGTCTCGCGTTTGATCAGGATGAGAACCTCTACGTAGGCGATCGCGGCGGCACGATTTTCAAGATCAGCCGCTCGCGCCAGATTTACGTGTTCGCTACGCTCGAGGCTTCCATTGCCGCGTATCATCTCGCGTTTGGAACCGATCATCATCTCTACGTAACCGGACCCACGACGTCGAGTTTCGATTCTGTTTACCGGATTTCGCCGGCCGGTGAAGTGGAAGCTTACTACCGGGGCCTCGGCCGTCCGCAGGGCATGGCGTTTGACTCCGACGGGCGCTTGTACGTGGCCGGATCGCTTGGCGGACGCCGCGGGGTGGTGCGCTTCGATCAAAAACGGAATCCTGAATTGTTTCTTTCCGGGCCGGGCATCGTTGGCCTGGCCTTTACGCCCTCTCGCGCGCTGCTGGTTACCACCAACAGCTCTTTGTTCCGCGCCGATGTAGGTATCAGCGGCAGGCCTCTTCCGTAATGCCGGATGCGGAAATAATCGCGATTGGCTCCGAGCTGCTCACGCCTCAAAAGGTCGACACCAATTCTCTTTACCTCACCGATCAACTGAACGCGCTGGGCGTTGAAGTGGTTCGCAAAACCGTGGTGGGCGACGAACGCGAGCGGCTGATGGATACCATTCTGGGCGCCGTGGCCCGCTCCCAGATCATCGTACTGACCGGAGGTTTGGGGCCGACGGAAGATGACCTTACGCGCGATGCCGTGGCCAGCGCATTGGGCCGGGCGATGATTTTCCGCCAGGACATCTGCGACCAGATTGAAGAGCGCTTCCGCCGGTTCGGACGAAAAATGGTGGAGATCAACCGGCGCCAGGCATACATTGTGGAAGGCGCGGAGGTGCTGCCCAACGATCGCGGCACCGCGCCGGGGCAATGGATCGAACAGAACAGCACGAAGTTGATGCTGCTGCCCGGTCCGCCCAATGAGCTGAAAGCGATGTTCGAAAAGCAATGCCTGCCGCGCCTCCAGAAAGTTCTGCCGCCGCAGGTAATTTCGACGTTGATGCTGCGCGTGGTGGGCATGCCCGAATCCGATCTGGATCAGTTGATCTCGCCGATTTACCTGCGCTATCCGAACCTGGCCACCACCATTCTGGCGGTGTCGGGTGAAATCCACATTCACTTGCGAGCGCGGTCCGCCGATGCGGGCGCGGCTGAGGCGCTGATTGCCGAAGTTGCCGCGCAGATTGAGCCGCTCATCGGCGATCGAATTTATTCCCGCAATGGCGACTCGCTTGAAAAGGTGGTTGGCGATCTGCTTCGCGCCCGGCGCGCGCATCTGAGCGTGGCCGAAAGCGCTACAGCCGGTTTGTTGGGCGGACGCATAACATCGGTGCCCAACAGCTCCGACTATTTTCTGGGCGGATTCCTGGCCTATTCCGACCGGATGAAGAGCACGCTGCTGGGCGTCCCGGCCGAGATGCTATCCGCGCACGCCGCCGTGAGCGAGCCGGTGGCGAAAGCCATGGCCGAGGGCGCGCGGGAACGAACGGGCTCCGATTACGCTTTATCGATCACCGGCTACGCGGGGCCGGACGGTGATAAGGTGGGCCTGGTGTTCATCGGACTGGCGACGCCCAATGGCAGCGAAGTCCGCCGCGTGCAACTGCCTGGCGATCGCGAACGCGTGCGGGCGTTTTCCACCAACACTGCTCTCGATCTGTTGCGGCGAAATCTTTTGGCATGAAGTGGGCTGTTCAAGCCTGCTTGCTTATTTGCGTTCATTCGCGTTCATTCGCGGCCAATCCTGATCTGCTGATCCGCAATGCCGCCATAATCGATGTCGCCGCCGGCATTGCGATGCCCGAGCGTTCCATTCTGATTCACGACGGGAAGATCGCCGCTGTCGGTACGGGCCTTCCTGCGCCGCCGGGGGCGCGAATCGTTGACGCTCGCGGGAAATATGTGATCCCCGGGTTGTGGGACATGCATGTGCATCTCACTGAGCGCGATCAGCTGCCGGCTTACCCGCTCTACGGCGTTACCGGCGTGCGCGATATGGGCAGCGATTACGATCGCGTCAATATCTGGCGCGGCGAAATACAGAAGGGCAAGCTTATTGGACCGCACATAGAAACTTGCGGTCCGGCGCTCAATGGCATTCCTTCCCCCGGCGCCAGGCTAGCGGTGCGCGTGGTGCGCACTCCGGACGAAGCGCGAACCGTTTTCAACCAACTGGACGACGAAAGCGTGGATTTCATCGGCATACTTCCCGAACTTCCGCGCGACGCCTATTTCGCGCTGATTGAACGCGCCCGAAAATATTATTCCGCGGTGGGGGGCGATGTTCCCTGGGGAGTGGGCGCGCTGGAGGCAGTGGAAGCACGCCAGCGGAGCATCGATCACATGACGGGAATCCTGCTGGCTTGTTCCAGTGAGGAGAAACGGCTGCGGAGGGCTTACGCCGAAGCGCCGGACGACGTGGAGACGGCCGCGCTTGAAACTTACGATCCACAAAAGGCGGAAACGTTGTTCCACCGCATGGCGCTTTTCGAAACGCGCTCCGTTCCGACGCTTCGAGTGTTTCACAAGAAGCTGGCCGCGGTGCTACTGGACATGCAACGCGCGGGGGTTATTATCCTGGCTGGAAGCGATGGCGGGAAGCCCGGAGAATCCTTACACCAGGAATTGGAGCTGCTGGTGGCATCCGGATTGACGCCCGCGCAAGCGCTGCGAAGCGCTACCATCGAGCCGGCCAGGTATCTGGGCGCCGCTTCGCTGGGCGCCGTGGAGCAAGGAAAAACGGCGGACCTGGTGATATTGGATGGGGATCCGTTGGCGGATATCCGCAATACACGTAAGATCGCTGCCGTGGTGCTGGGCGGGAAATATCTTGCTTCGTCCAAGCGCGATAACGGCCGATAACAAACGGTTTTGACAGAGCTGCGACCGCAAGGGAGTGTTGCGAGACGCGAGACCGATCGGTTGGCAGACGAAAGCGCCTGCCCCACTGCGAGCTGACGTGGGGCAGGCGCTTTCGCCTGCCAACCCAACTTTTCACACTGCGTCTTCATGACTTTTGGTGGGCCGGCCGGCCCATGGTCACATCGCGGCTCGGTCAGGCGTCTGTTTACATTCAGGGGCTAACGTTTTATACTTGCCATAGTCTAACTATGTCAGAGAATAAAATGCGCGATGAAATTCCTCCCGGCACGCTTTACATGCTGATCCTGAAAACCCTGCTGCGGGGCGGGGAAATGCATGGCTACGAGATTGCGAACTCCATCCAGCAGGTTTCCGATGACATTTTGCAGGTGGAAGAAGGCTCGCTTTATCCGGCGCTGCAGCGGATGCTTTTGAAGGGCTGGGTTACGGCCGAATGGGGAGTGACGGCCGGGAACCGGCGCGCCCGCTATTACCGCCTGACGGCGCTAGGGCGCAAGCAGCTGCAGGCGGAACTGGCGCAATTCCAGAGAGTGAATGGGGCGATCCAAAGAGTCTTGCAGACAGTATGACGAGGTAATCAGATGGAATGGCTTAGTGAATTCGGACGGCGGATGCGGCAGCTTTTTCGGCGCAAGCAGTGGGAGGACGATCTGGCGGAGGAGATGCGGCTGCATTTGGATCTGCGCGCGGCGGAGAAAGGGTCGGAGGCTCTGGCCAAGCGCAAGTTCGGCAACGCTGCGCTGATCAGCGAGGAAAGCCGCGGCGTTTGGGGGTGGGCTTTTTGGGATTCGCTGGCGCAGGACCTGCGTTATGCGCTGCGCGCTCTGGCCGCCAACAAAGGGTTCACCGCGGCGGCAATTCTTTCGCTCACTCTCGGGATCGGAGCGAATACGGCAATTTTCAGCATCGTGGATGCGGTTATGCTGCGGTCTCTGCCGGTGGAGGATCCGCATCGTCTGGCAAAGATCCACGTGGGAATTGCCAATGAGGATCGGCGACGCGGGGCTGTGGTTACGAATCCAATTTGGGAAGCGGTGCGGAACTCCGAGCAGGCTTTCTCCGGCGTGCTGGCTTACTCGCCAAACCGCTTTGATCTGGCCGACGGAGGCGAGAGCCATTTCTCCAATGGTCTGTGGGTGAGCGGCGATTTCTTCCGGGTTCTTGGTGTTCGGGCCTGGCGCGGGCGCGTGATCGGCACTGATGACGACCGGCATGGTGGAGGCAGCGCCGGTCCCGTGGCGGTGATCAGCTATGGCTTTTGGCAAGCGAATTTCGCCGGCGATCCGAACGTGCTGGGCCGAACCATCAGTCTGGACAGACACAAATTTGAGATTGTCGGAGTGACACCTCCGTGGTTTCGCGGATTGATCGCGGACCAACCTTTTGACGTGGCCATTCCGATCGGATGCGAACCGCTGCTGCATACCGATATGAGCGCGCTGGACCACCGGAGTTGGTGGTGGCTGCGAATGATGGGGCGCCTTAAGCCAGGAGAAACGCCGGAACAGGCCCAAGCGCAGATGAATTCGCTCGCGCCGGAGATCAATCGCGCGACCGTGCCCACGGGTTGGGCGGCACCGGATCGCCAGCGGTATCTCAAGCGCAGCTTCTGGCTGGAATCCGGCGCCACCGGCATCTCCATCACGGGGACGACGTACAAGACGGCGCTGTTCACGCTGATGACAGTGGTGGGCCTGGTGCTTCTGATCGCGTGCGTCAATATCGCGAACCTGCTGCTGGCCCGCGCCACTTCACGCGAGCGCGAGATTTCCATTCGTCTGGCGATTGGCGCCTCGCGTTCCCGCGTAATCCGGCAAATGCTGACAGAGAGCCTGGTGCTGGCTTTGGCCGGCGGGGCCTGCGGCCTGCTGTTTTCCGTTTGGGGCGCGCGGCTGCTGGTGCGCTTGCTCTCTACCAAGACCAACCAGGTTGATATGAACTTATCGCCGGATCTGCATGTGCTGGGTTTCACGCTGGCCGTCGCGGTGCTCACTGGTGTGCTCTTCGGGCTGGCGCCCGCCCTTCGCGCCACGGGTGTTGGTCCGAGCCAGGCGTTGAAGGAAAACGCGCGCGGATCGGTTCATGGCGAAACGCGTTTCACGCTCGGCAAAATGCTGGTGACCGGGCAAGTGGCGTTATCGCTGATGCTGCTGACCGCGGCGGGGCTCTTTCTCGGAACGATGCGCAATTTCCTGAAAGTGGACGCGGGATTCAACCCTCATCATGTTCTGCTGGTGGAAGCGGCAGTGCCGCCGGACCGTATTCCACAACAACTTCGCGCTCCGCTGTTTCGCAAGATCCTTGCGGATTTACGCGCTCTTCCTAACGTTCGTTCGGCGGCGAGCTCCAACATGGCTCCCGTCGGTCACGATTTTTGGAACCAGGACGCGCATCCGGAGGGATACCAGCCGAAACCGGTGGAAGACGATGTTCTGGTAAATCTCAACCGCGTCTCGCCCGGCTATTTTCGGACCATGGAGACGCCTCTCGCGATGGGCCGCGATTTTTCGGATCGAGATACGCTTGGCTCGCCTAAAGCGATGATCGTGAGCGCGTCAACAGCGCGCCACTTTTGGGCCGGCCAGAATCCGATCGGCAAGACCATCGGGCTGGACGGACCGGGCGGCAAGATGGATAACTATCAGGTGATCGGTGTAGTCAAGGATGCGAAGTACGCGGAATTGGATGAGCCGCTCATCTGGACGGGCTTCGTCGCCTCTACGCAGGAAGCCGAGTCGGGGCCGCAGTTGCGGTTCGAGATCCGCTATGACGGCCCAGCGGAAGCGGTGGTGGCGGCAATTCGCCCGGCAATCGCTGCCATGAACAAGGACGCTGCGCTCGAAATCCGGACGCTGGATGAGCGGATCAGCGACTCGCTGGTGCAACCGCGTTTGGTTGCTCTGCTTTCGTCCTTCTTCGGACTGCTGGCGCTTTTGCTGGCTTCTATCGGACTCTACGGCGTGATCTCCTACGCCGCCGCGCGCCGGCGTGGAGAGATTGGTATTCGCATGGCGCTGGGCGCGGCCCAGGGCGCGGTGATGTGGCTGGTGCTGCGCGACGTTGCGTTCATACTGGCGGTCGGAACGGCGTTAGGAGTGGCATCCTCGCTGGTCGCCGGGCGCTTTATAAAGAGCTTGCTCTTTGGTTTGGAGGCAACCAATCCGGCAACTCTGGCGACGGCTGCCGCGGTTTTGTGCGTGTCCGCTATTTTCGCGGCGTATGTTCCCGCGCGGCGTGCCGCGAAAATGGATCCGATGACGGCGTTGCGCGAAGAATAGGGATTCTTCTGGTTTCTGGCGAGATATTTTGGGGTGGCTCGGAAAGACTGTGTTCCCGGCCGCACAGGCCTGCACCAAAGGTCAGGAAGACGCTTTGTGGCAAATTCGGTTTGGCAGGCGGAAGCGCCTGCCCCACGTTGGCCCCAGTGGGGCAGGCGCTTCGCTTCCGCCTGCCAACCGGCGTCTTCAACGGAGTTGGTGCCTTGTTAGAGAAGATCTGCGCCGCTGAGCAACTTGGCTGGCGGCGCAGATTGTGCGTGCGGGGAAAATCAATGCCCGGGGCCGCCGGGACCGCCCGGTCCACCGCCGGGACCACCGGGACCGGCCAGGTAAACGTGCGTGACGCCGCTGTCGGTGTCGAATGTTTCTAGCGAGGTCCGCAGCGCACAAGGCGTTCCGGACGCGGTGGTGAGTGAGACGACGCCGACAATCTCAACGCGTGTGCCGGTGGCCGAGGTTTTCGTGAAGGGCAGCGTGGCGGAAGAAATCTCGCCGCTGGTGACGGTGAAACTTGCCGCTGTTCCCAAGGCTGTGCCTCCGGATGTCATAAATGAGATAGTTCCGGTGCAGGAAGCGGCTGTCGCGCTATTGGCGACGTTGATCTGCATGGTTTCGCTGGAGGCCAGGCCTACCGGGGGAAAATTGAAACTTCGCGTCGCCGAAGCAGAAGTAGTGGTGGTCTGTGCGGACGCTGAAAAGGCAATCAAGATCGTGATTGCCATCATTGGAACGATGCTTTTTCGTAAGAACATTGTGTTCGTCTCCTGACCTGTCTCGACGCCTGATGCTGGATGGCAGTTTCAGCGCGCCCCGGGAGTTTACAACTCTTAACGCTTTACAAAACTTAACCGACGGCCGCTGGCGCGGGTCCGTCAGAAGTTATTAGAGCGGCTAAGTCGTATTCTGAAATGAGACGCCGGTGTCAATGGAGAAGAACAAAAAGCAATCGATTCTTTCCTGGTCGCTCATGCTGGCGCTGGTGGGTTTTTGCGCGCTGCTGGGTGTTCTGCAATACCGCTGGATCGCGGAGGTGAGCGTGGCCGCGCGGGAACGGCTGCGAACGGATCTGGACAACAATCTGCGGCGGCTGAGCCGCGATTTCAGCTCTCAAATCGCCAGCGCGTGCCGCCAGCTCACGCCCGCAGGCACGATACAAAACATGGAAGCGGCGGAGGCCGATGTTACGGACCGGTATCTGGCGTGGAAGCCGGAGGGCCAGCCACGCATGTTCCGCGCGATCGCGGTGGCCGCCAAGGCAGACGGGCGGCTTAAGCTTCGACGGTTGGACTTCGCGAACGGAACTTTTCGAGCGGCCGATTGGCCGGTGGAATGGTCCGGCCTGCGCGAGCGGCTGGAGTTTCGTTTGGCGCCCCATTCCGCGCCGGCGTTCGGGGCGGCCGTGGGTTCATCGGCTTTGCTTGAGTCGCCGCTGTGGGGGCCTGAAGGTCCATTCGGAAGACGCGAAAGTGGATGGATCGTCTTTGAGCTGGATACTTCGTATTTAGGGAAGGTCCTTCTTCCGGAAATGATTCAGCGGCATCTCGGTTCGCGCGACGGGTCAGAGTACGAAGTAGAAGTTGTGGACGCGCGGAGCCCGGCCACGGTGATTTACCCCGCGCGCGAGGATTTGGTCAGCATCCACGACGCGAGTGTCGGGCTGCTGGATATTTCCTCGATGGCCGGCGCGCGAAATCATGAACCGCGGCCCATTACGGAATTCGGTCCGCCGGAGCGTGGGCCTGGTGTCCCTCCGCCCGGTGGACCGCCGCCTGATTCGGGGCGCTGGCGGATGTACGTGCGCAGCCGGGCGGGATCGCTTGAGGCGCTGGTGGCGCGGGCGCGATGGCTGAACATTCTGGTGACCACGGGAATATTGTTGTTGATTGTCTCCAGCATGGGCGCGCTGATTCTATATACACGCCGCGCGCGCCGGCTGGCGGAGCTGCAATTGGAATTCGTGGCGGGCGTTTCGCATGAGCTGCGAACGCCGCTGACGGTGATCCACACGGCCGCGTACAACCTGCGCGGCGCCGTGGCCAGCCAGCCGAAGCAGGTGGAGCGCTACGGGGAATTGATCCAGCGTGAAAGCGCCAGGCTGAGGGAGCTGGTGGAACAGATTTTGCAATTCGCCAGCGCGCGCGCCGGCATGGTGATTCGCGAGCGCGCGGCAGTGGACGTTCCGGAAATGATCAAGGCGGCCAGCCAGGAGGTCCACAGCATGATGGAACAGCGGGGCTGTGTGTTGGAGCAAAACGTGGATCCGTCGCTCCCGGCCATTTTGGGCGATTCCACGGCGCTAAAACAAGCCATCGCGAATTTGTTGAGCAACGCGGCGAAATATGGGGGCGGCGAGAACCACTGGGTGGGCCTGTTCGCATCGAAATCGCGCGAGAATGGCCGCGACGTGGTGGAGATCCGAGTGCTGGATCGCGGACCGGGAATTCCGGACGACGAGCAGGGCCGTATTTTTGAGCCGTTTTTCCGGGGCCGCATGGCCATCCGCGATCAAGTGCATGGTACGGGGCTGGGCCTGAATCTGGTGAAGCAGGTGGTGGAAGCGCATCATGGAAGTGTGCGGGTGAACAGCCACGTTTTTGAGGGCGCCGAATTTATTATTCGATTGCCGGCCGTGTTCGATGAGGAGCCACATGCGAATTCTCTTGGTTGAAGACGAGCCTGGATTGGTGCTGACTCTGTCGGACTTGTTGGCGGGCGCGGGCTATATCGTCGAGACCGCGATGGATGGTATCTCAGCGCTCGAAAAGGCTTCCAAACAGCAATTCGACTTGTTCATTCTCGACGTTATGCTTCCCGGTAAGGATGGATTCCGGGTGTGCCAGGAGCTGCATGAGCGAGGCACCGAGGGCGCTGTTCTTATGTTGACCGCGCGGACGCAACTGGCGGATCGCGTTGCGGGATTGAAGGGCGGCGCGGACGACTATATGGTGAAGCCATTTGAGCCACCCGAACTTCTGGCCAGGATCGAGGCGCTGATGCGGCGCGTGAACAAGCAACGACAGGTGAGCGTGTCACGCTTCCATTTCGGTGACGTCGAAGTGGATTTTGAAAAGGCGGACGTGAAGAAGCAAGGCAAGCCGATTCTGCTGGCGGGCAAGGAGCTGGATCTTTTGCGCTACCTGGTGAACCATCGCGGGATGGTGGTGCCGCGAAACGATTTGCTGGAGGAAGTGTGGCAATACCAACCCGGAGTTTCGTCCCGCACCATTGACGTGCATGTGGCTTGGCTGCGGCAGAAGCTGGAAGATCGCCCGCAGCGGCCGCGTCATATCCACACCATTCGCGGCGTGGGTTATCGCTTCTCGCCGTAGTTGTGCGCGTTCACAGGAGTGTGAACGCGGCACGCACGAGTGCGTGCGCTACGTCGAACCCATGGGAGAATGGTTGTTATCCATGGCGTTTGAGGTTTTCCATGCCGAGGCGAAGAGTGTTCTGAGCCCCACCAGCGGATTTATAGCGCAGGCTGGATTTACCCATTCGCTTACGCCCGCGCGCAATTGCACTTTCGGATGTTCCTATTGCTATGTCCCGACCATGGGGATTTTCGGAGGGTTGAAGCCCGGCGATGGGAAGCACTGGGGGCAATTCACAACATTCAAATCGAACGCACCGGAACTGTTGCGGCGCCAGTTGCGCGCGGGGCAGGTGATTTACTGCTCGCCGGTAGTGGACCCCTACCAGCCGGCGGAGGCGTCCGCGGAATTGATGCCGCGGATACTGGATGAGTTGCTGGCGCGGCCGCCGCGGACATTCGTTATCCAAACGCGCGGGCCGATGATCCTGCGGGATCTCGACAAGCTGATCGCGCTGGCACGCGCCACGGCGCTGCGGGTGAGTTTTTCGATTACTACCAATCGAGAAGACGTTCGCAAGCTGTATGAGCCGCATTGCGCATCGATCGAGCAGCGAATTGAGACCATACGCCGGTTGCGTCGAGCGGGCATTGACACTTTCGCTACGCTGGCGCCGCTGCTGCCGTGCGATCCTGAGGAGTTGGCGGGACGGGCGCTCGATGCGACCGAAAGGGACATCGTGGGCGACGCGCTGCATATCCGGTCCGTGAAGCCGAATGGCGCAACCACGCGGGCGGCGGCGTTTCAGATCAGCCGGCGCCACGAATATACGGAGTGGCTGGATCCGGATTTTCAGGCTGAAATCGCGGCGCGCATCGGACGCGTGGTGAACAAGGCAGGACGCAGGTTCGGAACTGGTCCGGAGGGTTTCAGATGGCTGACACAATAGTGGCGAATCCTGTTTTAGAGCGGCTGGGGATTGAGGCCGTGAATTCGGGCGCCTGCGGTCGCGAATGGATCGCGAGCTACGGGCGGGCGCAGTATCGCGTCTATTAATCCGGCCGATGGACAGGAGCTGGCGCGCGTCCGCCTGGCGTCCGAGCAGGATTACGAGACCGTGGTTTCGGAGGCGGCGGAAGTATTTGAGGGCTGGCGCATGGTCCCGGCGCCGAAGCGCGGCCAGATTGTGCGGGAAATCGGCGATGAGCTGCGCGCTTGCAAGGATGACCTGGGCGCGCTGGTGACGCTCGAGATGGGCAAGATCCTGGCCGAAGGCAAAGGCGAAGTGCAGGAGATGATCGACATCGCGGATTTCGCCGTGGGGCTTTCGCGCCAGCTTTACGGGCTTACCATGCCGAGCGAGCGGCCGGAACATCGAATGTATGAGCAATGGCATCCGCTGGGAATTGTGGGCGTAATCTCCGCCTTCAACTTTCCGGTTGCAGTTTGGTCCTGGAACGCGCTGATCGCGGCCGTCTGCGGGGATTGCGTGGTGTGGAAGCCGTCGCTGAAGACTCCGCTCACGGCCATCGCGGTGCAGAAAATATGCGATCGGGTGATGCAGCGGCATGGCTGGCGCGGAGTTTTCAATCTGGTGATTGGCGAGGACGCGACGGTGGGCACGCGTCTGCTGGAAGACCGGCGGATTCCGCTGGTGAGCGCCACGGGTTCCTGCCGCATGGGACGCATCGTGGCGGAAACCGTGGGCCGGCGCCTGGGACGCACACTGCTGGAGCTGGGCGGCAACAACGCCGTTATTGTTATGAACGACGCCAATCTGGATCTGGCCGTGCGCGCGGCGCTGTTCGGCGCGGCGGGAACCGCGGGCCAACGTTGCACCAGCATTCGCCGCTTGTTTGTGCAGCGCGGCATCGCCGGCGAAATGATTCAAAAGCTGCAGTCGGCGTATGCGCACATTCGCGTGGGCAATCCGCTGGATGAATCCACGCACATGGGTCCGCTGGTGGATGAGGCGTCAGTTGCAACCATGCGAAACGCGCTGGAGCGAATTCGATCCGAGGGTGGCGAAATAATCTTCGGCGGCCAGGAACTGGGTGGCTGCTATGTACAGCCCACGCTGGTGAAGGCGCATCCGGGCATGGCCATTTTGCAGGAAGAGGTTTTCGCGCCCATCCTATATCTCATTGAATTCGATTCGCTTGAGCAAGTGATGGAATGGCACAACGGCGTCCCGCAGGGGCTCTCTTCGGCCATGTTCACTACGAATCTGATTTCGGCGGAAACGTTTCTGAGCGCGCGCGGCAGCGATTGCGGAATCGCCAACATCAATATCGGCACCAGCGGAGCGGAAATCGGCGGGGCGTTCGGCGGTGAAAAGGATACGGGCGGTGGACGCGAATCGGGCAGCGATTCGTGGAAAGCCTATATGCGGCGGCAGACGGTCACCATCAATTGGTCGAACGAGCTGCCGCTGGCGCAGGGAATCAAGTTCGAGCTTTGATCTGATCCAAGTGATGCCTCATATGGCGGAGGTAATCCGCTGCCAGTTCTTCCAGAGTCATCACTGGATTGTCTCCGATGAAACAGGGCGTACTTCGCTTCGGCTCCGGAACGCCCGCCAAGATGTGCGCCAGGAAGCGGTTGTAGCTTGCCCATAAATTGGCGAGGTCGGCCCACTGCAATTCCTGATAGCGCTCCACGCGGACGCAGCCTTCCTGATCGTAGGTGGGCAGGCGAATCTCGGGCTGCAGCAGAGCGCGAACAAATCGCTGATGATTGTTTGCGGCTGAATCGATCAGATGTCCGAGAATCTGCTTGCGCGACCAACCGCCCGCGATGGCCGGCCTGGAGGCGTCCTCATCGCTAACCGTCTCAAAATCGTGTTTAGTTTTCGCTACCAGCGTTTCCAGTTCGTGGCTGATTTGAAGCATGTAGTTTGTGATGCCGGCAAAGCTAATCCGGTACCATGAATTTGTGCGTCGTTCGGCTGTGCTGTTCGCGTGCGTTGCTTTGCTGAGCGCTCAGACTCCGCTCGAGAACACCGGCAAACCCATGCGCGTGCCGTTTGAATGTACTGAGGCTGATAGCGAGGCCGCCAGCTTGAGCTGCACTGAGCAAGAGCCGTGCCCGGTGTTTCTGGAACTGAGCGGCGTGGAAGCGGCCGGAAACAAAATATTTCTGGCCGGGAACTTGCATACCAGCACAACCACGCTCTATTCCGCTCTTTTAGCCAGCGAGGATGGCGGGAAAACCTGGACTGAGCCGCATCCCCGCATCCGCTTCGCCGGCCTGGATCAGATCGAATTCATCGATTTCCAGAACGGATGGGTCGCCGGCGCGAACCTGCAGAGCACGCCGCGCGATCCCTTTCTTCTGCTGACCACGGATGGCGGCAAAACCTGGCGCCAGCGGCCCATCTTCGATGAAACGCGCGTGGCGGTTATCGAACATTTCCGGTTCGATTCGCGCGAGAATGGATTGCTGCTGATAGACGCGCGGCTGGACAACAATCTGCATGAGCTTTATGAAACGCGGACCGGCGGCGAAAGTTGGTCGATGAAGCAGGCCAGCGCAAACGCCATTTCGTTTCCGGCGTCCGCCAAAACAACCGCATGGCGTCTACGTACTGACGCATCCACGCATAGCTTCGACCTTGAAAAATCGGACGGCGCGCATTGGCAAAAGATCGCCGGCTTTCTGGTGAACGTAGGAGCCTGCAAACAGTGAAACCCGATCCTATCGAGCTGGAGCTGTTCCGCCATCTGCTGGTTTCGATCGCCGAAGAGATGGGCGCAGTGCTGCGCAAGACTTCCTATTCGGCCAACATCAAAGAGCGGCGCGATTATTCGTGCGCCGTTTACGACGCTTCCGGCGAAACCGTGGCTATGGGCGATCACATGCCTGTACACCTGGGAGCTATGCCTTTGTCGGTGCGGGAAGCCATGCGGGCTTTCGATTTCGCACCGGGAGATGTGGCCATTCTGAACGATCCTTTTCGCGGGGGAACGCATTTGCCGGACATCACCGCGGTGGCCGGCGTCTTTCTGAAAGGAACGCGCCAGCCGGCATTCTATGTGGCGAACCGCGCGCATCACGCCGATGTTGGCGGTATGAGTCCGGGCTCCATGCCCCTGGCGCGCGAGATTTATCAGGAAGGTATCCGGATTCCCCCCATTTTGCTCAAGCGCGGCGGAAAGTTCGATCGCGAGCTGTTGGCTTTGATTCTGGCCAACGTGCGAACCCCGGTGGAGCGCGAAGGCGATTTGTTAGCCCAGTGCATGGCTATCCGGCGCGGCGAGCAGCGGCTGCTGGAGCTGGCGGCCAAATACGGGATGACGAAAGTACGCCGCAACATGACCGCGCTCAAGGATTACAGCGAACGCATGATGCGGGCCGCCATCCGGCGCCTGCCGCCGGGCGAGTATCGCTTCGAAGATTATCTCGACAATGACGGCATCTCCGAGCGTCCGGTGACGATCGCGGTCAAGGTGATTGTTCACGGAAATCGCGCCACCATCGATTTCACGGGATCGAGCCCGCAGGTGGTAGGTTCCGTGAATGCGAACTATGCCGTGGCGATTGCGGCCACAACTTATGTGTTTCGATGCCTCGTGCCGGAAGACATTCCGTTTACAGCGGGCGTGATGCGGCCACTTGAGGTGATAGCGCCGCTGGGCTCCATAGTGAACGCGCAGCCTCCCGCCGCCATGGCCGCGGGAAATGTGGAAACGTCGCAGCGCATCACCGATGTTGTGCTGGGCGCGCTGGCGCAGGCGGTGCCGCGGCTTATTCCGGCGGCCAGTTACGGCACCATGAATAATGTCACGTTTGGTGGCGTAGACCGAGTGCGCGGCAAAGCCTTCGCTTATTACGAAACCATCGCGGGAGGGATGGGCGCTTCCCAGGCGGCCGACGGCCCCAGCGCAACTCATGCGCACATGACCAACAGCTGGAACACGCCGGTGGAGGCATTCGAGCATCAGTATCCGCTGCGCATCCGCGGCTATCGCATTCGCTCCGGATCGGGCGGCGCGGGACGCCATCGCGGCGGGGATGGAATCGTCCGCGAGTTTGAATTTCTGACGCCCGCGGATGTGACTATTCTCTCGGATCGGCGATTGCGCGGTCCGTATGGATTGTTCGGCGGCGGGGATGGTACGCCTGGAAGGAACACCTTGTTGAAGGGAAAACGATCCGTGGCGATTCCCGGCAAGGCGCGGTTCGAAGTGGGCGCGGGTGACGTGCTGCGCATGGAATCGCCTGGCGGAGGCGGTTATGGAAAGCCGGACTAAAGCCGTTTCCTCGTTTCTCGTTTCTCGTTCAAAATGCTCCACGGTCCTAACGAGAAACGAGAAACGAGAAACAGTTATCCGCCTGTGCTAAAACTGTGGGGTGCTTCTTTCCTTGTACAACGACCGGCCTTCGTCGGAGGCGCACGCGAGCGCGCTCCGCAAGGACAGTCTGCTGGACCGGTTGAAGGCGCTGGATTCGCGCGCGAATCGCAAAGGATTGGACGGGCTGGACCCGGACCGGAACCGGCTGATCCGCATCGGAATGGAAATCAACTCCGGGGGCCGCGTTACCAAAAGCGGCTACGGCGTATTCGATCTGGCGTGGCAGGCCGCGCATCATAGGGAATGGCCGGTCGCGATCGCCCAAGAGCTGGAGGAGATACAGCGGCGCATTAAAGAAGTTCACGGCACGCCGGTGCGGTTTCTGATCTGGGCCGGCATGGGCGGATCGGCCGAAGACAAGAACATGTACAACGCCATCGGCCTGTTGAAACGGGGCCCGCGCTGCTACGTGCTGGATTCCACAGACCCGGCGAAGCTTAAAAACATTCTGGCCGATATGTCGCGCCGCTCCAAGCTCGGGCTTCCCAAAATTCTCAAGAGCACATTAGTTGTTGGCATGGCGATGGGGATGACATCGTATGAGCCGGTAGTGAATCTTCAAAAGCTGGCGCTGCTTTACCAGCGGCATAAGGTGGATTCGCGCCCCAACTTTATATATATGACGCTGCCCGGCTCGCTGCTGGATCAGTTTGCCCGGAGCCAGGATTACCGGCGCGTGGAGTTGCAGCCGGATCATCGCAATAGCGTGGCCGGCCGGCATAGCTCGCCGCTTACGCGCGGAAGCCTGTATCCGTTGGGCTTGAGCGGAGTGGATCTGAAAGGGTGGATCGAAGAGACGCAGCTCGAAGAAGACGAGATTGACGCGGCGTGGAGATTGGCCGCTTTTCTGGAAGCGCAGGGACAGGCGGGCCGCGACAAGGTGACGCTGATCCTGGCGCGGGAGTGGGCCGGCGCGTCGCTGTGGACCAAACAGGATTTCGAAGAAAGCCTGGGCAAATGCGAGCAGCAAGGCATAAAGATCGTTATTGATGAAAAGATCCGGCTGCAGCATTACCGCGCGCCCAAGGATCCGCGGCAGGACCGTGTTTTTCTGGCGGTGCAGCGAAGAGGAACGCCCGCCGGCGATGCGCGGAAGATTGCCATGCTGCGCCATGCCGGATATCCGGTGGCCACTGTCACTGTGCCGGCGCGATGCGGACTCTCGCGATACATGCAGTTCATCCACTATGCGGTGTTCGGGCTGGCCTATTTGCGGGACATGAATTTCGTTACCCAGCCCAGCGTGGAGCTGTATAAATCGATTACCAACCAGTTGCACGCGTCGGCCGAAAAATTGGGAGGCATCGAGAAGACCAAAGCCTGGGAGCAAATGCGAAACTCTCCGCAGCAGGCGCGGTGGCGGGGGCGAGTGACTTTGTTTTATGATGGCGCGGTTTCGCCGGGCTCCGCGCCGGCCGCGGCTCCTGAAATTTATGCGGCGATTCTGCGCGGCGTGACGGCGGCGCGGGAGGTGGAATACGCGGAGCTGACATTTTTTGGCGACACGCGTTATTCGGCACGAGGCCGCGCTCTGCGGACGCGCTTGAATCGCGCCGCGGAAACGCTATTCCGCTCGCGCCTGAAGATGCCGGTGGATGTCTACGAAGGTCCGGCGATGAATCATTCCTATCATGAAATGATCATCGGCCACGGAAAATGTTTTTCCACGGTTTTGATCTCGGATGCGTACGAGGAGATTCCTTCCATCGGGTACACGGCGGATTATCATCGCGCGCAGTTTCTGGCAACCATCCGCGCACTCGCTGAACGCCGGCGGCCGGTGGTAGCGCTGGCGCTACGCGACATGGAGGAAGCCAGTTTCGACGCGCTGGATGAATTTTTCCGGCAGGCGGCAAGGTATTTATAAGCGTCTCGGACGGGCCTTTGAAGCGCATTTGTGAGCACTCCAGCTTTGGCGAATTCGCGGCTCGGAAAGAGTGTGTTACCGAACCGCGACCGTAAGGGAGTTCCCATGGGCCTGCGGCCCACCAAAGGTGATGAAGACGCTGTGGGAAAATCGGTTGGCAGGCGAAAGCGCCTGCCCCACTTCCGCCTGCCAACCGGCGTCTTCAACGGAGTCGGTGCCTTTCTGGCTCCGGCAATACCAGGTCACGGAGTCAATGCTTTTCCTGGTCGGCTGAGAGCGGTTATTCGAATTTTGCAAGTACTCGAAAGCGCCGACTGTCCCCAGGCCCGTTCCGCTTCCGCTTCGATTTCCGCGGGGAGCCTTGGCCGCGCGAAAAACCGCGTCGAGTTGGTTCTTTACCTCGGGCTAGCGCTGATCGTCATCTTAGGCGATGGCGATATACAACGGCAGTAGCCATGCGTGCCGATCTTCCGTTTGCGATCCGCCGACCGAGTTGCCGAATAGCCGGGCGCAGGCCAGGTGAATCGTGGCAGATCAGAACGCCGGGATATTCTCATGACACTAGCGTACGGCTGGGTCTCGGTTAAAGTCGCAAATCTCCCCGTTGCGCAGAAAAGCGAAGAATTAGAAAACCAATAAGGTACAATAGCCTGGAACATTGTCAAATGGCGCAAAAGGTAATGGTCTTTTGTTTTCTATTCACCCTCTGCGCCACCGCAGCCACTCTGCACGGAACCGTAATCGACAGCGAATCCCGCGCTGCACTTCCTTCCGCGGCGGTGCAGCTCTTGCTGGGCGACGACATCATCGCCGAGACATCCACGGACGAACGCGGACAATTTTCGTTCGATGACGTGAAATCGGGATACCGCGTGACCGCCAAAAAGAATGGCTACCTGCACGCCTTTCCTCCGGAGAATCTTCCCCGAGCCGTTGCCGCATCGGATTTTGAAGAATCTGTCACGCTAACCTTAACCCCAGCCTGCGCGGTCTCGGGACGGGTATTGGATTCCTCAGGCCAGCCTGCGCGCGGCGCGAAGGTAATGGCCGTGGCGCGGAGAGCCGGCGCCGGCGGCGTCCGCTTCACCCCAGAAGGCGCCAGCGCGGAAGTGGATGACCGCGGCATGTATCGTATCTTCAACCTTACGCCGGGGCGTTACGCCATTGCGGTAGCGCCTGACCCGGACGCGGGCGGCGCGGTCTCTGCGCCCATTTATTTTCCCGGCGCCATTGATCCCGCTCGCGCTGAATTTCTCTCGCTGCGACCAGGGGAGACTCGCAGCAATACAAATATCACGCTAACGCCGGTACAGAGCTACACGGTCAAAGGAACCGTCACCGGCATACCCGGCAACTGGCCACACCGCAGAGTGGTTGCCGTCTCCATGATTCCTGCGGCAGGAATCAGCACCGAGGCGCCAATCGTAGATACCGACCTGGAAGGACACTTCACTTTCTCGAGCGTCCCTCCCGGCTCCTATCAAATCATCGCGTCCGGGCCGGGGCCAACGGTCGTTATGGGAAGTGCAGCGCCCGTGCCAGAGATAAAACCGCGTCAAGGCTCCATGCGAGTTGATGTCGCCGGCGCGGACCTCAGCGACGTCACGGTTCCGCTCAGAGATGTAGCCGCAGTGGACGCGAGATTCGTCGCGGATCGCGAAACCGGCGTCACGCCGGCCTGTTACCTGGCGGCCAAGCTGGCTCTCAGGCCCGTGGATCCGATGCCCGTGTCGCGTCAATTCAGCGCCACACTCACCTCCACCGGCGCCTTTACCCTGCGCGACATTCCTGCCGCCCGCTATCGCGTCGAGTTGAATGGCTTCGAGGGCAGCTGCTTCTTGCGAGAAATCCGCATGGAAGGTAAGAAGCTGCTGCAGGGGATGGTGACTATCGAGAGCAACGTCAGCTTGGAACTGGTGGTCAGCGCGGGCAGCGGCAAGGTGACGGGCACTGTTACTAACGCTACGTCCGGACTGGTAATTCTGGCGCCTGCCGACGATGAGACGCGCGAAGTTCGAACCACGCCGCTGGACGCCACGGGGCAATTCCATCTGGAGCAGATTCCTCCCGGCCGCTATCGCCTTCTTGCCACGCAAAGAATCGGCTCGAACGATTATCTGGATCCTCTGTTTTGGCAGGAAAGCCAGGCGCCCGAGATCGAGATAAAACAAGGAAGCTCCATCACGCAGGATTTGAAAATCACAAAATGAGGACACCTCTCTTAATTTTAATTCTGGCCGTCCTTATGCCTGCGCAGCAGAAGCCGCAGCCATGGACAGTGGAAGGCGACGTCACCAGCGACGGTGGCCCCGTGAAGGGATCAACGGTCCGGATCGACGGTCCCGAATCCATCCAGCCCGCCTCTACGGACGCGAACGGTCATTACACTTTGAAAGGATCGCGCCCCGGGAATTATTCCATCACCGCCGAGAAAGATGGATTCGGAGACGCAAAGCCAAGGTCCATCAGCGTTCTCCCGGCGCTCCAGGTAGATCATGTCGATTTCCAACTCACCAAAGGCGCAGTAATAGCGGGCCGCGTCTTGGATGCAGACAAGAACCCTCTGCCGGGGGTTATGGTCTCCGCTCTAGTGAACAATTTCCAGGACGGCAAGCGTAGCTTCGCGGCGCGCGGCAGCGCTAAGACCGACGATCAAGGCGAGTATCGCATTCCAGATCTGCCGGAAGGCCAGTATTTTGTGACCGTCATTCCGGATCTCCTTCATCCTCATAAGCGCCCGCCTGCGGTCACCGGAGAAAAGCCAAAACAAACCCAGCGCCAGGGCCTGGTACGCAACATGTTCTATCCCAACGTCCCAACGCCTACGGGGGCTTCGCCTATCTACTTGCACTGGGGTGACCAGCGCGAATCAGTGGACATGGTCCTAAACCGCGTCGGGACCTTCTGCATGACCGCTACTCTCATAGCAGCCGCAAACAATGGTCTTGCCGAGAGTCCGGCTTTGTTCCTGGGAGTGGCCACGCCCGAATGGCATGCTTCGGTGGCACATGGTGATGGTAAGGTCAAGCTCGGAGAAGAGTTTGAGATCTGTGGACTGCCTCCGGGGTCATACCGAATTATGTCCGATTCCTTCGCCAAGGTGAACTCCGCAACGTACAAGATCACCGGTTGGGTGGAAACGGAGTTCGCCGTCTCGAAGGCCGACGTCGAACTGGGAAGTCTCTACATCGCGCCGCCCCTGACCTTGCAGGGCAAAGTGACCGTTGATGGCGCCCGACCCGAAGATCGAGTGCCGGACGGCCTTGTGATTTCGCTCGACCGTAATCAACGGCCCAACTTCTATGGCGAAAATCTCAAGCAACCCGTTCGCCCGTCCGGAGAATTCGCCCTGGAAAATCTCCTGGTGCACGATTACATCCTGCATCTGACCGGTCTGCCCAGGGGATTTTACGTCAAGGAAGCCTCCCAGCAGGGACACGACGCGCTGCATGACCTGGTCTGGCCGGGGCGTGGCGAGGTGCGCATCGTCCTGGGAGCCGACGGCATTAGCATCAACGGAAGCACCGTCGACAAAGACAACCAGCCGGTTCACGACGCCATCGTAATCCTGGTTTCGAAAGACGGGCCGCCCATTCTCATCTCCCAGCAATCCGACCAGGACGGGAGATTTCAATTCAGCTCCGGCCTTCCGCCCGGAGATTATAGACTGGCTGCACTCTCGGGTTTGGTGGATGGTGAGGCGCAGGATCCGGAATTCGTCCAGGCCAATCTGATGGATGCCACCGATGTCACGCTGGCTTCCAAGGGTTCTCAATCGGTGACGCTGACGGTGCGCAAGATTCGTTGACCGCTTTCGGCGTCGCCAGGAGTGGCGACGCGGCACGCACGAGTGCGTGCGCCACGCGTGAGCAACAAATGTCAAACTAATGTAACCACGCATGCCTCTCACTATTCGCCGTCGCTGGAACCAACTGCGTGAGTGGTGGCGGCGCACCTGGATCAACATCCGGCCCGGGCCTGAGGCTCGGAAGGGCGCCGCATGGGCTGTCATTGCCGCAGCTGCATGGGCCGCTGTCGTTGGGGGAATCTACCTGCAGTCCGGATTCAGCCGGTGGATCGATTTGCCGTTCGTGTTCGCCGTCGCTGCGCTCGGAATTCCGCTCGCCGCTTTCGTAATCGCGCTGCTGCTTACCATACTTCGCAAACTGCCGCGGCTCGCCACCGGCTTCATTGTGGCGGGCTGCATTTTTATTTCGCTGCCTTTCGGGCCCGTCGGGCCAGTGTTCGCCACCCTGGTGGGTTTGATCGAAATCACTCTCGGCGCAACTTTGGCGACATTCCTCTTCGGGCATTTTCGCGAGGCCGCCCTCAGCAAGAAAATCATCACCTGGGTGCTTTTCGCCGCATCGCTCAGTGGGAACATCTGGCTCTACATCTTTCTTTCGGGCGAAGGCCAGATGGGCGAAATTCTGCGGCTGCAGCAAACAGATTCGCCCGCTCCCGCGCCGCTCTCCGCTCCCAATCCAGCGAACCCCGGTCCCTTCGCCGTCAAATTCCTGACCTATGGAAACGGAACCGATATTCGACGGCCCGAATACGCAAGATCAGTCGCAATCAAAACCGCCACGGTGGACGCGTCGCCATTCTTCAAGGATTTCAAGGGATGGAAGGTGTGGCTGCGGAAACGCTACTGGGGATTCGGCGTGGAGAAACTCCCGTTGAACGCGCGCGTCTGGTATCCCGATGGTCCCGGACCGTTCCCGCTGGCCCTCATCGTCCACGGCAACCACGACATGGCCGAATTTTCCGATCCCGGCTATCAGTATCTCGGCGAGTTGCTGGCCAGCCGCGGTTTCATTCTGGCTTCGATTGACGAAAATTTCCTCAACAGCGGCCTGTTTCACGATCCTCCCAAGCAGCAGGCCGTCCGTGGATGGATGCTGCTGGAACATCTCAAACAATGGCGGGCCTGGAACTCGACACCGGGCAATCCGTTTTATCAAAAAGTGGATTTTCAGAACCTGGCGCTGCTGGGACACTCGCGCGGGGGCGAAGCCGTAGCTACCGCCGCTCTTTTCAATCAACTCGATTACTATCCCGACGACGCCACCATTCGCTTCAACTATCACTTCCCCATCAAGTCGCTCGTCGCTATCGCTCCCGTCGACGGCCAATACAAGCCGGCCGGAGAGTGGCGCGTGATCCAGAACGTGAATTATTTCACCATCCAAGGCGCCAACGACGGCGACGTGTCGTCTTTCGATGGCAGCCGGCAGTTCGATCACGTTCGCTACACGGAACCTGGCCCCTGGTTCAAGACCGAGCTCTATATTTATCGCGCCAATCACGGCCAGTTCAATACGGTCTGGGGACGATCCGACGCGGGCGAACCATTGGGCTGGTTCCTGAATCTGAGACCTCTACTTGATCCGAACGATCAGAGAAAAATCGCGAAGACCTACATCTCCGCGTTTCTCGAAGCCACCCTCCATAATCGTCGCGAGTATTTGCCCATGTTCCGCGATTACCGGCGCATTCGCTCCTGGCTTCCCGACACGCTTTACATCAACCGCTATCTGGACGCGTCCTACCGGTTGATCAGCGATTTCTCCGAAGACGCCGACGTCACCACTACCACCGTTCCAGGCGGGCGCATCGACGCACGGAATTTTTCCGTCTGGCGCGAAGGCCGGATTCCGTACCGCCAGGGGGATCGCGGTTACAACGGAGTATTTCTGGGCTGGAATCGCGCGGAACGCGCGCCGATACCGGTGTATTCCATTTCGCTGCCGTCCACGCTCGCTAAGGACTGGAACCTCGGCGCCAAATCGATCCTCACTATGTCGCTCGCCGTAACAGAGGACAAGGCGCCTCTGCCGGGAAAGACGACCGACGAGAAACCAGAGGAAGATAAAAAAGAGAAGCCTGAGCCGACCGATTTCACGGTTGAATTCGAAACCACCGACGGCGCAGTGTCCCGCTTTCCGCTAAGCCATTTCGGCGTCCTGCCGCCGCCGTTCCAAGTTCGCTTCACCAAACTGGCCAAATTCGACGAAATCGGTTACGAGAAAGAATCCGAGCCGATCTTTCAAACCATCGATCTGCCGTTGGCCGCATTCACTGGAGAACCGGCCAAAATCAAAACCATCCGGCTACGTTTTGACCGGACACCCATGCGCGTCATCATCCTGAGCCAACTCGGCCTCACTCCTTGAATTCAACGAGACCGCCGGAAGATTCGAAATTCCCAAGCGTTCAAAAGCAGCTGCGGCAGTCCGCCGCCTGACTTGCCCGGTGTCACTTCATTCCAGCCCGATCCATCCGCTTGCACCCGCCCGCTATACGGGCGATTCGAACAATTAATCGCAATCAAAAACTCTTCTTGCGCGTTTCTCCTGACGTAGCTGACAACGCGATCCGGATCGCTCGCGGTCAGCCATTCCGTCTCGCCCTGGCGCAGCGCGGCATGGGCGCGCCGCAGCGGGATCATCATTCGATAGAACGCCGCGAATTCCGGACGCCGTTCCGCGATCTGCCAGAACACCGGCAACCGCTCGAACAAGGCCGGAGCGCCCGATTCCGTGGTGTCGCCAACCTCCATGCCGTTATAGAGCATGGGCACGCCGTCGAGCGTGAACATCAGCGCCGAGGCCGCCAGCGCGCCGCGTTCGCCGAAGCGCGCGATGGCCCGCTTTTCGTCGTGGTTATCGGAAAATCTGAGATGCAGCGCGCCTTTGGGATACTGACGCCGCTCTTCCTCCCATTCTTTCCGAAGGTCAGCTGCGGGCGCCGTGCCGTTCTCAAACACATCCGTCAGCTTCGCGTGCAGCGGCCAGGAATAATCCAGATCGAACGCTTTGGCCACCAGGTCCGGCGAGTGCCATTCGGCCAGCATCATGATATCCGGCTTCACTTTCTGAAGCTCTTCACGCGCGTGCTCCCAAAAATCGGTGGGCACCATGCCCGCAACATCACAGCGAAAACCGTCCAGATCGAATTCACGAATCCAATAAACCAGCATGCGCGTCATATATAAGCGCAGCTCCGGATTGCCGTAATCCAGGCCCGCGACATCCGCCCAATCCGGCACCGGTGAAATGATCTTGCCGGCGGCGTCATGTTTGTAAAACGCGGGGGTCTTCATCATCACGCTGTCCCAGGCGGTGTGATTGGCCACGATATCGATGATCACTTTGAACCCAGTGCGGTGTGCCTCCGCGATCAAGCGCCGCAGATCTTCCGCGCTGCCGTAATCGGGATTGATGGCGAAATAATCGCGGACGGCATAAGGACTACCGAGCGTCCCTTTGCTGCGTTCACGGCCCACCGGATGAATGGGCATCAGCCACAAAATATTTACGCCCAGTTGTTTGAGGCGCGGCAATTGTTCCGTTACGCCCTGAAAGTTTCCAGCGGCCGAGAATGTCCGCGTGTTCACTTCATAGATCACGCCATCGCGCAGCCAGTCCGGACTGTGCCGCGCTACGGGCTGCGCCGCCAGGGCGCCGGCGAGCAGCCCACCGAGAACTAATCGATGTACCATCGTTCAAAGAATACTCCGTTGTCACCAGGAGCACTATGGGCCTTTTATCTCGCTTTCTTCCCACTCTGCTGATTCTCGCGAGTGGTCTGGCGCAAGCTCAGACCACTACCACCCCAATCACTCTGAATTTCGATATCGACTATGTGCTGGGCGATGTCGAAAATACTTACACCGGCACCGGCGCCATTGCTCCGTTCGGAAGCGCCACACTGCAGGGCGTGGAGTCATTCAATCCTGGGCTGCAACTCTCCGTGACCTTCACCGTTACCAACGGCTCGACATTTCAAGCCACCGCGTCTTCGGCATCACTGGTTGCCGGAGGGTGTGCCATCCCGTTTACCATAGCCGGCGGTACGGGCGCGTTCACCAACGCAACTGGATCGTTCACGGTGATTTATGCCTGTTCCTCCGATGTGCAGGAAACCGGATCGTTTGCGGCCACCGGTAACGGCAGCATCACCATACCGAACGCGGGCGGTGTGTTTTCGGTGAGTCCTTCGGCGCTCGGATTCTCTTTTGTTCAAGGCGCGCCATCCAGCACAAAGCAGATCACTCTGAATAATGGAACAGCACTGGCCGTTCCCTACACGGCTTTGGACACCGCTGAAAGCTGGCTGAGCGTCTCACCTGCGAGTGGGTCCGTCGCGGCTCTGCAGGTCTCATCAGCCGGCGTGACGGTGAATCCGGCTGGTCTCGCGCCGGGTACTTACGTGGGGACAGTTAACATCGCCGGCGCCGGGCAGCAGTTCCCCGTGAGCATCACCGTGACGGTAAACGCCGCGGCGCAGGCGCTGGCGCTCTCACAAACGTCACTGCGATTCCAAGTGGCGCTCGGTGCGGGTGCGCCGCCCAGCCAGTCCATTGTGGTGTTGGATCAAGGAACCGGCACATTGAACTGGTCCGCCAGCGCATCCACTTTAGTTGGAAACTGGCTCTCCGTAACGCCGGGCGAGGGGACGAGCGGCACTTCCGCCACTGTCACCGTTGATCCTACGAATCTGCAGCGAGGCGATTATTACGGCCTGGTGCAAATCACGGCGAAGGGCGCCTCCAACTCTCCGCAGGCTGCCGTAGTTGTCCTGAATGTTTTGCCCGCCACGGACGTTGTTTCGGCCATCGCACCCACCGGCTTGATATTCGTGGTTCCCGAAGACAGTACTCCCACGGCGCAAGCTGTCACTGTTTCCAATTCATCCAATCAGTCCGTGGCTGTGAGCGTGACGGCTGTGTCGACGCCGAACGGACTTCTGACCACGAATATTTCGAGCGCGACGGTAAGCTCCGGGCAACCAGCCGTGTTCACGGTAACGCCCAACATTACTGGCCTCGCGACGGGAGTCTACGATGGCATCCTGCAATTCCAGTTCGCCGGCGGTTCCATCCAGAATTCCACGGTGCGGATCATCGTCACACAGCCTTCATCCTCGGCGGTCGCCCGAGGCCACGCGGCGACACTGGTCGCCTGCACACCCACACAACTTGTGCCGGTCTCCACAGTGCTGGCATCCAACTTCAGCGCTACCGCGGCATGGCCAACCGCACTCGAGGTGCAAGTGGTGGACGACTGCGGCGCACCCATGGGCCCCGGCGCCGTGACCGCTTCGTTCTCCACCGGCGATGCGCCGCTGGCGCTTACCGCGCTCGGATTGGGGCAATGGTCGGGCACCTGGCAGCCCCAATTTATTTCTGCATCCACGCCGGTCACCATCGCCGTGACAGCGCAAACTGCCCAACCGGTACTCTCGGGAAACCTGCAGATCACCGGCACCCTGCAGCCGAACCAGACGGCACCGGCGATCGGCGGCGTAGTCAGCACCGCGAGCTACGTACCGCATGCTCCGTTGGCGCCGGGTGCATTCGCCTCCATCTTCGGCGAGAACCTGGCTGCAACTACGATCCTGGCCGGTAAACTGCCGCTGGCAACGCAATTGGCCGGCGCTCAAGCTTTTATCGCAGGACAGCTGGCGCCGATCCAATACTCCAGCAAGGGCCAAATCAATATTCTGATTCCCTATGGTCTGGCGCCGAACTCCACGCAGCAACTCATTGTCATCGAAGGTTCCGCTTATTCCACGCCCGAATCGCTGACCATCGCACCGGCTCAGCCGGCGGTATTCACTCAGGACCAGAGCGGCAAAGGCGCGGGCGCTATTACTGTGGCGAAGGCTAACGGCCAACAATTCAGCGCCGACGCGTCGCACCCGGCCAGCGCGGGGGACACGCTGGTGATCTACTGTGCCGGACTCGGCGCCGTGACTCCGGGTGTTACCGCAGGCTCGGCCGCTCCGTCGCCAGCTGCGAAGGTATCCAGCCCGGTGACCGTTACGATCGGCGGCAAATCCGCTACCGTGGCGTTCGCTGGATTGACTCCCACTTACGCGGGACTCTATCAAGTCAACGTGACCGTTCCGGACGGCATCACTCCAGGGGCGAGCGTACCGGTGATCATCACGGCGTCGGGACTCTCCAGCCCGCCGGTGACGGTGGCCATCCAGTGAACTTTTTTGTAGGGCAGGTTGATAACCTGCCGCCGATTGCCAATCGGCGCCCAAAAGAAGGCGGATTAACAATCCGCCGCAGGATGGCATCCTGCCCCACAGCTTTAATAGCGCCAGCTTTTCAGATCTGCGCCGGGGGGAGCGGTTTTTTCCATTCGCTCCAGAATTTTCGGAAGGTACAAAGTGTTGTAGTGCAGGCGGGACACTGCGTTCGGCAGCGCTGGATCGCCGTTCCAGCAATGTTCCGCTTTGTCGCCGTATTTCACTTCGCCCTCATACGGCGGATCGGTAGTGCCCTTCAGAAAATCTTCGATGTAATAGACCGCATCGTTCAGAAAATAATTGTCGGCGCTGCCTACATAAATGTGGATCTTGCCGCGCAGCTTCGGCCCCAGCGTGGCCCAGTCCCGCTTCAGGATATAGCTCAGATCGTAATGCTCATGCCAGTAACCGGCGACGTCCGGATGAATTTCGCCGGTCAACTTATTCCAGATTTCGGCCGGATAGCCGTCCTTACCCACCGGTGAAAATACCGCCTGCCAGATATCCCACTGTTCTCCTGAGCGGCCACGCGATCCCAAGGCCAGCTCGTAATCGTTCAGGTCCTCGAGAGTCGCGCTGACATGGCCCATATAATCGCGCATGCCCGGTTGCGCTACGCGTTTGTGCGGACCCTCGATGAAGTATGCGTTCTTGTTTTTGTATAGATCCACGACGGTGAAAGCCCGGAAGTCTACGGGATCGGGACACGCGGCGAAAGTTCCGTTGTAATGCTCCGGATAAAACATTTGCACTGCAAGCGCTTCCCATCCGCCGGTGGATCCGCCGTACAAAAATCGCGCCCAGCCCTGCCCGATCCCTCGAAAACGTTTCTCGATGTATGGAATCAACTCGGTCTCAATAGCGTCACCGTAGGGCCCTACGTTGGCTGAATTCACGGCGTAGGAATCGTCGTAGTAAGGCGTGGGATGCTGGATCTCGATGACCAGAAATCTGGGAAACTTCGGCGAGATCCATTGCTGATAAAACGCGTAGGCCTCCTGCTGCTGGATCCTGTTGTAGCCTCCTAGATGAAATCGTTCGCTGTAATCCGGCTTCAGGTATGGATCCGGCGGTTCGGTGCGAAACCCGGTAATGTCGTCCGGAAAGTGGCCGTGGAATACGGCCAGCGGATAATGCGCTTCCGGATGCTGGTCGAATCCTTCCGGGACCAGAATATGCGCGCCCAGGTACATGGGGCGTCCCCAGAATTTGCTCAGCAATTCACTTTTGATGCGAACGTGGTGGACATATTGCGTATCTTTCGGCTCTGGAATGGGCGGTATCTTCTGATCCATCACGATCCGGAAGGGCGAAGATGTGGAAGCTTCGATGGTCACTTCCTGAGGCTTCGAATACAAATTGCCGGGTGCGAGATTCCAGTGCTGCCCTTCGCCGCGATCCATGGGCAGCTTCACTGTGTATCCGGAGGCGAGGTGAAACGTCTCGTAGCGATGCAGCAGCGCCTGGATGTAATAATGCCCGGGCTTCAGCTCGGAGAGTTTGCGTACCGGATAGCCAAAAGCGCGGTCGTCGAGAAGCGTTTCCTCGCCCGGCTGCATTCCGTCCACGTCCATGCCGAAGATCATCTGAGTGCTCGGCGAATTGTTGATTTGCATGCGCGGCTCGGCCGAGGGATCGGTGGAAACCAGCAGCAGCAGCCGACCATCCAGCGCCGACGGGCTTTGGTCCCGGGCGAAAGAGACGGAAAATGTTGGCGCGGCCGCCAGTGGCAGCAGCGTAATGGTGATGGCCAGCGCCAGGCGCTCGGTGATCTTCATAGGTCAACTCCCCAAATAGAGAAATCGCGCGATGAACAAAGCCGCGAGTACGTACACCAGCCAATGTACGCCGCGGAACTCGCCACGCGCGATCTTCAGAATAGCGTATGCGGTGAATCCGAATGCCAGGCCGTTCGCGATGCTGAACGTAAGTGGAATGGTGATGATGGTAAGAAAGGCCGGGATGGAAATCACCGGATCGCCCCAAGGGATCTCGGTGGCGTGGACAATCATCATCGAGCCGACTACGATCAGCGCCGGCGCGGTGGCCGCGGAGGGAATGGCGCCGACCAGCGGAGCCACGAAGAGGGCCATCAGAAACAAAACTCCCGTAACGATGGCCGTTACTCCGGAGCGGCCGCCCGCGGCCACGCCCGCGGCGCTCTCCACATAGCTGGTGACCGTGGATGTCCCGGCCAGCGATCCGATTACCGTGGCCGCGGCGTCCGAATACAAAATCGCATTCATTCTGGGAATGCGGTTCGCCTCATCGAAAAGTTTGGCCTTCTTGCCCACCGCGACAAGGGTGCCGATGTTATCGAACAGATCCACGAACAGAAAGACGAAGACGATTTCCACCAGCCCGTAACTGAGCGCCCCGCGTATATTCAGATGGAATGCCGTGGCGGTAATGTCGGCGAACGAGTAACTTTGGGGCTGCCATCGCACCAGGCCGAACACCACTCCGGCGGCCGCAGTTCCCAGAATTCCGATCAGGATGGCGCCGCGAATTTCCCACGCCAGAAGCGAAGCAATCAGCATCAATCCGAAAATCGCGAGCAGCGTGTTTGGATTTCGCAGATTTCCCAGGGTGACCAGCGTTTCTTTATTGGCGTTAATGATCCCCGAATTGTGAAGTCCGATGAGCGCGATGAACAGGCCGATTCCCACCGCCACTGCCGCGTAGAGTTCCACCGGTATGGCTGCAACAATCATTTGCCGCAGGCCCACCGCGGTCAGAATGAGGAATGCGATCCCGGACAGGAAAACCGCGCCCAGCGCCGTTTCCCATGGCACGCCCATGCCCTTCACGACGGTGTAAGTGAAATAGGCATTGAGACCCATCCCGGGCGCAAGTGCGATGGGATAGCGCGCCACGATACCCATCATCAGGCTGCCCAGCGCCGCGCAAAGGCAGGTAGCCGCTGTCACCGCGGTCAACGGCATACCGGTTTCGTGCAAAATGGCCGGGTTCACGAAAATGATGTAGGCCATGGTGACGAAGGTGGTGGCCCCCGCCAGGAGTTCAGTGCGCCAGTTGGTTTGTAGCTGCGGAAATTGGAAGTACTGCTCGAGGCGGCGCTTCACTTAGTCGATGCTACTACAACATCAATGCTTCGCTGCCGGCTTCGGCTGGCACGCCGTGCGCTCGGATCGTCCGGTGGCCTGAGTGTTCTGGCCGTTATGCTCGAACCACTCGTCGTAAGGAATCCAGACGGCGGTGCTGTCGCTTGTGACGTCGCATTGCGCCGGGTCCCGGCTGGAACAGACATCCAGCGCGTACACCGGATGAATCTCCCATAGCGTAATTCTTTGCGGCGATTCGCCTACCAGCGTGCCGCCGGCCATTACGCACGGCTCGTGCGCGTCGTCATAGAAGAGCTGGCCGGTTACGCGCACCGGGTTATACACGGGCGTCCGCAAATCGATCAGCGACCACGACGTGGGACGGAAGTGCGGGATGATCTCGGCAATCACGCTGGTACATTCGGGCAGCTTTCTGGGATTGGGCTTGGTTGGATCCATCAGCGGAATATGAAAGTCGTTGCTCGAGAGGCCCGAGCTTTGGCAATTCACGTCTTCGCCTCCCTCGCAGTCGGAAATATGCGCGTCCAACATGAACGCGATCATCCGCGCGACGGTACCTTCCCCGATATTGGTTCCGTTCAGGGGAAAAAAGGCGTGCAGGGAATCGCGGCTCGCGGCCAAGGTGGATTTGGCCGGTGTCGCGGCCTGCATTTCCGTCAGGATGGCGAAATTCACGGTGACGGGGTTGGACGCATCCGCGCAAAGGTTATTCTTCGCAGCGGCCTGACGGGCAGCGGCGGCGCTCAACGGCGCGCCGTTCTGAGTAGCGCCGGCGTTGGGGCAGGTGATAAATGGATCGGGCACCACCGCGATCCGTTTAAAAGGGAGTGGGCAATTGAGTGTGAAGTCGTCCGCCGTCGACGCGGGAGGGGCCAGAACAAGCAACGCGATGCTTGCCGGAACGACGAAAAAAGTCGTCCGCATGAATTTATCATCGCAAAGGTGTGTGCGTCCTGTGGGTAATGGTACAAAACCTGGCCGCGTGAAGGCCGCAATCGAGGGAGGTGATGATATACTCTCGCAAAAGGAGCCTTGGAATGCTCAGAGCTTGGATGATAGCCGCCCTATGTACCACGACGTTCGCGGACACGATAACTTATAATTACACGGGGAACTCCTATACCGTTTGCAACGGGACGACTTCGATCAATGGGACTTGCCCGGCGAATTCATTTATCGATCACAGCGTTGCTTCACTGACTTTCAGCGCTCCACTCGGCGCAAATCTCTCGAACGCTAACGAAGTACCTTCTCCCAATTTGGTCGCCTGGGCGATCGGCGACTCTCTGGGAAATATTCCAACCTTCGCATCGACCGACGCCAATGCCAGCGGGGAAATCACAGGGACGGGAGTGGCCAACTTTAACAACGGGATCTCCTTATCAACCAGCAGCAGCGGGGCCATCACAGGCTGGACGATGGAAGCATCGAACGCGGAAGCAGGCGCCGGCATCTTTAGTCCCACGTTTATCGGTGGAAGCGGCTTTCCGATCGCAGACGCTATCGTTGGCAATGTGAGCGATGTGTTTTGGCATCTGGGCAACGGCTTGACCGGCACGTGGACTGAGACGCTGAACGGCTTCCAGGGCGGCACCTCTTCCGCGCCGGTATTTCTGCTCGGTGGTTCTCCCGTGGCGGGAGTCTCGGGATCGATTGGCGGCGACGGAGCGGAAGAATACTACGGGTTTTATTGGGGTGGAGGCGCATTTAGCGCCACCGCCGATATCACGGGAGCCGCGGCCGATGCCTCCTACCTGTTTACAGAAGGCAGTGCCGGCAGTTTTTGCAGTGGTGGCGCGTCTGAAACCTTGAATAGCGGCGACAGCTTCACGAATACAATTGCCATTGCGAACCTGGCGGCCGGTCAATACTGCATCGGGCTGGAAGCCAATAGCCTAACGGATCCCGGTTTTGCGATGATGTTTAACACGCCTGTTAGTGGCACGCCGGAGCCGTCCGCTTTGATTCCGATCTGTGCCGCTCTGGGGATCATTGGGGCCTTTCGCCGCGCAAAACGTCACGCGCAGTGATTTAAACCCGCAACTCAATCACTGCAGGAACGCTATCTTCGTGTGTGCTTGTAGACATCGCCGCGCGGGAGAATGGCATCGATCAATATTTCGGACTTCGATGCGATCCTGAAAAGTATTCGCAAGCCCCCAACTCGGATTTTCCTCTCGTTCCCCCGGTTGACGAGACGATCTGAGGCCGCAACAGGGTCCGCTAAAGCCTCAAGCAGTCTGTCGTTGATGCGCTTTTTCGTACGTCGTCTAGTCGTTTAAGATAGCTTGCGGCCTGCTGGCTGAGCGTGAACTTGCAGGCGGGGTCGCTCAGAAGAGCCGCTCCGTGACCTCAACTTCTCCGCGTTCGATTTGGTCATGGCCTTCTCTTATGGCCGCAAGGACCTCCGGGTCCATTGACATCTCGAGTGCATCCAGGTAATCGGCGACATATTCTCCATGCACGCTTATCAATCCCAAAGGTGCAGCGGTCAGAGATCGATTCATGAGGCCCTTGTGCTTGGCCGTGTCGACCAAATCCTCGATTGAGTTCAGTAGGTTCTGAACCTGCGGAATTTGGGACCGGATGAAATCGTCGCTGAGAGTGCCATCTGGCAATTCCGAGACCGCTTTAAGGCTCGCGTTTAATGCCTTAAGATGCCGGCTCGACCTCCAAAGGCCGTTCAGAACACCCCAAAAGCCGAACTGTTGCTTGATCGCCTCCCGGGCTTGGAGCAACGCTGCCATCGCGGCTTGGAACCGAATTTGCCACTCGTCGAGCGTTAAAATTGCGTTCGATGAACTCATGGCTTCCCCTTGCGCGCCTTCTAAATACTAGTTTATCAATCGACCACAAGCAACCCCTGCATGAGTGCATTTACAAACTACTGATTACGAACAGAGTTTGGCACCTGCCTTAACGTGATCGGCGAAAATTAAACCCCATCTAATTGACCGACAACGCGATACACTGGTGTGGTGTTAGTGGTAATGCGCGCGCACGCCTCTGAGCAGGAGATTGCCGGGGTGTGCGAGAGAATTCAGAGCCTCGGATTCCGGGCCCATGTCATGCCTGGGGCGGAGCGCGTGGCCATTGGCATCACCGGCAACCATGGCCCTGTTCCTCGGGCTGAATTCGAAGATCTCCCGGGCGTGGTTGAGGCCATTCCGGTTTCAAAACCTTATAAATTAGTCAGCCGGGAAGTGAAGCCGGACAATACCGTGGTCAACGTTGCGGGAGTCCTGGTGGGTGGCGATGAGCTGGCATTGTGCGCGGGACCTTGTTCGGTGGAAAGCCGCGAGCAGATTCTGGAGTCCGCGCGAGCCGTGAAATCCGCTGGGGCGCGATTGCTGCGCGGAGGCGCTTACAAGCCGCGCACTTCGCCATACGCGTTTCAAGGTTTAGGTGAAGAAGGGCTGCGGTACCTGGTGGAAGCGCGCGAAGAAACCGGATTGGGTATCGTTACCGAGGCCATTGACGTGGAAGTGTTCGATCTGGTGGAACAGCACGCGGATTGCATTCAGATTGGCGCGCGCAACATGCAGAATTTCTCACTGCTGCGGCGGGCCGGCCGGGCGCGCAAGCCGGTGCTGCTGAAGCGCGGAATGTCCAACACGCTGGAAGAATTTTTGATGGCCGCGGAGTATATTCTTTCGGAGGGCAATTATCAGGTGATCCTGTGCGAGCGCGGCGTAAGAACGTTCGCGGATCACTCGCGCAACACGCTGGATCTGAGCGTGGTGCCGGCGGTGCAGCGCCTCAGCCATTTGCCCATTATTGTGGATCCGAGTCACGGCACTGGCAAGCGCGATAAGGTTCACCCCATGGCGCTGGCGTCAGTAGCGGCGGGAGCTTCGGGGCTGATCGTGGAGGTGCATCCCAATCCGGATAAGGCTCTGTCGGACGGGTTCCAGTCGTTATATCCGCAGCAGTTTCAGGAACTGGCTGACGACTGCCGGGCCATCTCTGAACTTTTGAAGAGCCGCCGTCTGGCGGCAGTATGACGGATTGGAAGCAGCACGGCATCCGCATAGTGCGCGCGGGGGAGCTGGATTCGAACACTCCGCAAACTCCCGGCATGACGCGCGCCGCGGCCATCAATCAGGCCCGCGCGGGCGCGAAAAAACTTTGGGCCGGAACAGTGGTAGTGCAGCCCAACGCCAAGACCGGCGCGCACCATCACGGCGATCTCGAAACGGTTCTTTATGTAGTGAAGGGCCGCGCGCGATTTCGCTGGGGTGAGCATCTGGAATTCGTGGAGGAGGCCGGACCCGGCGACTTCATCTTCGTTCCGCCTTACGTCCCGCACCAGGAAATTAATGCGGATCCCGCGAATCCGGTAGAGTGCGTGGTGGTGCGGAGCGGGCAGGAGCCGATTGTGGTGAATCTGGATATCCCGAGTCCGGAGTCAACATCCGAGACGGATTGGAAGCATTAATGCGCGGCGATCTTCAATTCAAAAACCGGAACGGCGAGATCCGCCGCGTCGCGGACGTTGCAATAAGGATCTTTCCCAAAGCCATACCAGAGAATGGCATTTTGCGGCAGCTTCCCTTGCACATAGAGCAGCACGGTGCTGGCCTCGGCCGGGTCCACGCGGGATCTGTAGATCATGGGGATTTCAGGTCCGGTTAAAGAATCGTGGATGGAAAATCCGGCCATGCGCCCTTCCGACTGCAGGCGTCCGTTCACGCCAGAGAATGTCACTTTTACGACGCCCTCTTGATAGCTGGCAGCCAAGGGTCTGGGGCCACGCTTCAGCTCGCCGTAATCCTTGATGCGCGGAAAAAGATCGTGGCAAGCCAGCTCCGCCAGACGAACCGCCAGGCGCTTCAAATCCTCGGTGCCCAGGTGGATTCCGTCGTCAAGCTGCAGATCCACGGCGGCGACCATGGCGATGCGCGGAAGGTCCGTTTCGGCGCGAAGCTGATCTAGCTGCACTTTGTTCCATTCGGCGACATTCGTCTTGTCGATATGGCGGCCGATTTGTACGTAATAGAACGGGAGGTTGGGCTGGTTGAAATCCGCTCGCATGGCTTTGACCAGCGCTTCAAATTTCGCGAGAAAGAGCGGGGCCGCGGTGGGATTCCCATCGGATTCGCCCTGGAACCAAAGCACGCCCTTCACCTGGCCGCCCACCGCTTGCACGCGGCGGTACATAGACCCATAAAGCGATTCGCCTTCGCGATCTTTCAGGGCGGGATTCCATTGCTCCATCGAAGTGCCGGTGTGAGCGCAGGGAATCAGGCCGACCGGGATTCCGGTGCGCTGAACCATTTCCTCCGCAAAGGGCAGGCCCAGGCCTGCGCCCTTTTTGCGGTTGACGACATAGTTTTCCAGACGCTCGCCGGTTAATCGCTCGGGCTGGTTCTGCGCGTTTAGCGGCCAGTGGACCGGGTCAGTAGCGTTCACCAGGGTGTGCAGCGGCTCTTCGGCGACCACCCAACGGTCGGCCATGTCGAAGCTGTGGACCTGGGGCGACGGCGGTTGCACGTCGATAAGGTCGCCATGGCCTTGCATGTTCGACTGTCCCGCAAGAACCCATATGTCGCCAACAAGGAGATTGGCGATGGAGACAGTCGATTCGGCGCCTTGCAGGCGGACTTCCAAGCGGTAAGGTCCGCCGCAGGGAACGTGCAGCAGTTGGCCGCTCCACTTCAGCTTCTGGACTTTTGCCAGCGCAGTCCAATCGAAACCGGGGACGGTGCTGCTATCGGTGGCGATCAGGCGGGCTTCTATCTCTTTGCCATTGGCTTTTTTGTTGACGGCAGTTCCTGTTAAGCGGAGGTCCGCGGTTTGGTCGGCGCTTCGCTGCAGGACCTGATTGTCAACCGGGCCGGAAGTGATCCGGATATCCTGGGCGAGAGCTGCCGCGCCGAAGCAGGCGGCGGCGATAACCAATGGCTTGGTGCGCACCAAGTATGCATTTTAGCAAGGCTGTCCCCTTGCTTACGCGCGGGGCTACGGACGCCTCCTCAGGCTCGCGGCTCGGAAAGAGTGTTACCGAACCGCGACCGTAAGGGAGTTGGCATGGGCCTGCGGGTTGGCAGGCGGAAACGCCTGCCCCACGTTGGCTCGAGTGGGGCAGGCGCTTCCTAGGTACTTGCAAAATTCGAATAACCAACCGCTGACTCGGCATAACTGGAACCCAAAAGCACCGGCTCCCTCAGTCTCAGAAGCTGTGAAAAAATCGGCAGGCGCGCCGGGTTGGCAGACGGAAGCGTCTGCCCCACATTGACGCACAAGGATTTACGATTAAGTGGCGCAGGCGCTTTCGCCTGCGAACCGATTTTTTCACAGCTTCTCACGGTCGCGGCTCGGTAACTCATTCTTTCTGAGCCGCGAGCGTAAGCGACCGGTGCCTTTGACTTTTTCACAACACAAAGCAATTGTGGCGAATTTTGCAAGTTCCTAGCTTCCGCCTGCCAACCGGCGTCTTCAACGGAGCCGGTGCGTTTTTGGTTCCAGGCCACCAAAGGTGATGAAGGCGCTGTGGGAAAATCGGCGCTTCCGCCTGCCAACCGGCTTTTTATTCCACTCAGTCCGTTTTCACTTGGGCGCGGCGCGGCTCGCCGTTCAGGTTTCCGGCGGCTTTGGCCTTGGCTTGGTCTGAAACCTTGATATTGTTGACCACTTGAATGGCGCCGGCGGCCTTGGCCATCCTTGTGGCTGCGCCCTTGTGCTGCATGACGCTGGTGGAACCGGTCCAGGTGGCGATTTGACCCTTCACGTGCACCTGGAAACCGTCCTTGCCGATCTTCGATTTGGCGAGCTTCGCTTTTATTGTTGCCTCTATCTCGGCGTCGCTGAACTTGCCCTGGCTATGCGATTTGGTGAGCGTCCCGCTAAAGGCCGCCAAAGACCACAGGAATAGCGAAAGTATTGCGAAAAGTCTCTTCATACCGGATTAGTGCGTTTCAGCGCTATAATTCGCACATGAATGCTGACCAGATTGACCGGCGCGGTTTTTTGCGCGGCGGTGCAGCCGCTCTAACCGCCGCTTCCTACTCCCGAGTACTGGGGGCCAATGACACAATTCAGCTGGGCGTGATTGGGCCAGGCGACCGGGGGACCTACGTGATGTCCCGCTTCCAACAGAATCCAAGCGTCCATGTGGCCGCGCTCTGCGACATTTATAGCGAGCACATCGATCGAGCCAAGCAAAAGGCGCCTGACGCCAAGAGTTTCGGCGATCATCGCAAATTGCTGGAAGAGAAAGACCTGGATGCGATATTGATTGCCACGCCGGACCATTGGCACGCCACCTGCGCTATCGATGCGCTGAACTCCGGCCGCGACGTCTACGTGGAAAAGCCGCTGACCCGGCGGATCGAAGAGGGCCCGCGCGTGGTGAAGGCGGCGCGCGTGAATAACCGGGTTTGCCAGGTGGGCATGCAGCAGCGTTCCGGAAAGCATTACATCGAGGCCAAGCGATTGTATGTGGATTCCGGCAAGCTGGGCAAGGTAACGCTGGCCAGGACCTGGTGGCACGGCAACAGCTATCATCTGCGCAAAGCGCCCGCCTCGCTGCAGACGCTGCCGTCCAATCTGGATTGGTCGCGTTTCCTGGGTCCGGTGAAATGGCGCGATTGGGATCCGCAGCAGTATTACAACTGGCGCGCCTATCTGGATTTTGGCGGAGGGCAGGTTACCGATCTGTTCACGCACTGGATCGACGTGGTGCACATGTTTCTGGGTTCGGATGTGCCCAAGGCCGGGTTGGCTTCAGGCGGCGTGTATGCATATAAGGATGGACGAACCGCGCCCGACACCATCAACGTGCTGCTGGAGTATCCGGCCGAATTCACGGCGACATTCGAAGCTACGCTGGTTCCAGGGATCAGGGGCGAGGGCGTGGAAGTGTGCGGGACGGAGGGAAGGCTGCTGATCGACCGGCAGCATTACGAATTTCATCCGGTGGGGAGGGACGCGCAGGCGGTGGTGGTGAAGGCCGAGGATCCGGACATGACCTTCGCGCACGTCAGCAATTTCCTGGAGTGTGTGCGAACGCGCCAGCGGCCGGATGCCGATGTGCTGATCGGGCATCGTTCGGCGCAGGCATCGCACCTGGGCAACATCTCATATGTCGAAAAACGGCGGATTGATTTCGATCCGCAGCGGGAAGAGATTCTGCCGTTCTGAAGTTGCTGAACCAAAAAGGCACCGGCTCCCTGAGCTGAGAAGCTGTGAAAAAATCGGGAAGCACGCGGGGTTGGCAGACGGAAGCGTCTGCCCCACGTGGCGCAGGCGCTTTCGCCTGCGAACCGATTTTTTCACAGGTAAAACGCCTGCTTCCGAACCGCGAGCGTAAGCGACCGGTTGTTGCTACTTCTTCGCGGCAACTGTTTTTTTGGCGACAGCCTTTTTGTTGTGTTTGGTTTTGCTGTGCGCAACCTTTTTCGAAGTGGCGCTCTTGGTGGCAGCGGCGGGCTTAGCGGCGGTACTGGTTTGAGCAGCCAGCGCCGATCCGATCAGCAGCAACGTCCCTACCATAAAATTCGTCAGAGTTTTCATTTTGATTCCCTTTCCTAAGTGCGATTCAATCGCCCTCAACTTCTTGGACGTGGGGTGTCATTAACCGGCGCTTAAGGGATAATTTAAGTTTGTTCACTCCGGTCAACATGAAAGATCCGAAAGACATTGACGAATACCTGGCAGGCGTTGCGGAACCGGCCCGCACCACTCTGAATAAGGTCCGGGCGGTGATTCGCTCGGTTGTGCCGAAAGAGGCGACGGAGGCCATCAGCTATGGGATTCCGACGTTCAGGTACAAGGGGTCACTGGTGGCCTTCGCCGCGTTTAAGAATCATTGCAGTTTGTTTCCCATGAGCAAGGCGGTGATCGAGGCCTTCAAAGACGAGCTGCAGGGTTTTCCGACATCCAAAGGCACGATACACTTTCCGCTGGGGCGGCCCTTGCCGGCAGCCCTTTTGAAAAAGATCGTTCGGGCGCGGGTTGCGCAGAACAAGCAGAGGTGATAGGGTATGCTCGTAACGTGCCTATGAAAAAACTTATTGGAATTTCGACAGTGTTTCTCATGGTCGGCTTGGGCGCGCTTGCGCAAGAGAAGGCCCGGGAAGGCCAACAGCGCGGCGCCAAACCGGAAGTGGGCGGAGGATACATTCCGAAAAAAGGCCCAGCTCCGGTGAAGGCCGCGCCGCATGCGGCACCTCAGGAAAACCGGAAATTTGCCGACAAGTCCGGGCATCCGGAAGCGCCTCACGTCCATACCAACGGGCAGTGGGTGGGCCATGACACCGGGCGCAACGATCCGCACTATCATCTGGATCAACCGTGGGAGCATGGACACTTTACCGGTGGTTTTGGCAAGAGTCACGTGTGGCATCTGGGCGGCGGCGGACCGGGTGGTTTTTGGTTCGGCGGGTTCTCGTTCAGTGTGGCGCCTTTCGATGTCGGATATGTAAACGGCTGGCTGTGGGATTCCGATCAGATTGTGATCTATGAGGATCCGGACCATCCCGGCTGGTATCTGGCCTACAACGTGAGGCTGGGTACGTACGTTCACGTGATGTATCTGGGACCGCACTAATCGCGGCGGCACGCCAGCGGCCTTGCGGCCGGTTGTTAAACTTCATCTGGAGCACGAGGCGAGCCGCGATGGTCGTGGGTCGCACTCGTGCATGCCGCGTTCACGCTCGTGTGAACGCCTGGAACTTACCCGCAGCAGCGGTGTTCGCAGGAGTGCGAACACGGCACGCATGGATGCGTGCGCCACAGCTTCAAAGGAGAACACGCACATGACCGCCCCCATAACGTCGAAAACGCTTGGTGTGAACGTTTTTACCGCGCCGGGAAAGGTAATGGCAGGCGAGCGGCCAAAGCCCTTTGGCGAAGCGCTGGGCTTTGACCCGATGACCTCGACTTTAATCTTCGGCGAGTACGACGCGGTGCTGGTAGACGCAATGACGACGGTGGCTGAGGCCGAGGCTCTCGCGGATTGGATTGCGCTGCACAACCGCAACCTCGAGACCATTTATATAACGCACGCCCATTTCGATCATTTCTACGGCCTGAGCATTCTGCTGGACCGTTTTCCGGGCGCTCGGGCCATAGCCACGCCCAAGACGGTGAACGCCATGCAGATGTCCTTCACTCCGCCAGTGGAGCGGTTAGCGCGCCGGTTGTTTCCTGGGCAAGTGGCCACTAAATTGGTTCCACCTCAGCCCTATGAGAGCGATACGTTCACTCTGGAGGGCCAGGAATTGCGCATCATCGAGCAGGGCCACACCGATAGTGCCGATACGACGTCTTTATACGTTCCATCGATCGGCTTGGTGGTCGCCGGAGACGTGGTGTACAACCAATGCCACATGTACGTCGGCGACACCACCGCCGAGAGCCGAAAGAACTGGGTGGCGGCGCTGGACGGGTTGGCGGCGCTCAAGCCGGCGATGGTTGTTGCCGGCCACAAGAAGCCTGGTGCGCCGGATTCACCGTCGGCGATCGAGGACACTAAGCGTTATCTGCTGGACTTTGATCGGCTGAAGCAGTCGGCGTCGTCTGAGGAAGAGCTGTTCAACCAGATGAGTGAGCTTTACCCCCACTGGGTGGCCAACCAGTGGTGGTTGATGTTCGGATTCCCGAGCGGCTGATGTGAGCGCTCGCTCACTGCCTGGTGATTTCCTAGCCGTCCAGCCTTGTTATTCTAACGAATATACAAGCGCATGGTGGGCCGCTCTATTTATATTCTCGCGGGCGCACTCGGGTTCGCGCTCAACGCCAGTGCCGACGCTGACGGAATCGCCTTCTTTGAAAAGAACATAAGACCGCTTCTGGCGGAGCACTGCTACCAGTGCCACAGCTCCAAGCTCAATCCGCCCATGGGTGGATTGCTGCTGGATTCGAAGGCCGGGATGCTGCGCGGCGGAAAATCAGGAACGCCGGCAATTGTGGCCGGAAAGCCGGACGAAAGTTTGCTCATCGCCGCGGTACGCAGAGTGAACAAGGATCTGCAGATGCCTCCGGGCAAGGCGCTGGAGGAATCCGAAATTTCGAACCTGGTGGAGTGGATCAAAATGGGGGCTCCCGATCCACGAGCGGAAGCGGCTCCTGTTGCTGCGCTCGCAACGCCCAGCTACGACTGGGACAAGGCGCGCCGGCACTGGGCATTCCGGCCGGTGCGCGATCCGAAAATTCCCTATGTTGCCGCGGTGGAGTGGAGAAAATCGCCGGTGGATCATTTCATCAAGGCCAAACTGGATGCGAAAGGCCTGATCCCCGAGCCTCGCGCCGGCAAGCTGGTGCTGATTCGCCGCGTGACGTACGACTTGACGGGGTTGCCGCCTACCCCGGGCGAAGTGGATGCGTTTCTGAGGGACAAGGGGCCGCGGGCCTACGAGAAATTAGTGGATCGCCTGCTCGCTTCGCAGCACTACGGCGAGCGCTGGGGCCGGCATTGGCTGGATGTGGCGCGCTACGCGGACACCGCGGGCGACAATGCGGATTTCCCGGTGCCGGCCATGTATCGCTACCGGGATTGGGTGATCGCGGCGTTCAATAGCGACAAGCCTTACAACCAGTTTCTGCGTGAACAGATCGCGGGCGACATTCTGGCGTCGAAAGACGGTCTGGTCTCGAAGAACAAAGAAAAATGGCAGCAGGAAATCATCGCTACCGGATATTTGGCCAACTCCAGGCGCTTTGGGTCGTCAGTAGGCGAGTTTCATCTGACCATCGACGATACGATCGACAATCTGGGTAGAGGGATTTTGGGGCTGAGCATCGGCTGCGCGCGCTGCCACGATCACAAATTCGATCCCATCCCGAACGCGGACTATTACGCGCTATACGGCATCTTCCAAAGCTCCAGCTATCCGCATCCGGGGACGGAGCTCTATCCGCACACGCACGGCTTCGTGGCTTTAAAGCCGGAACTCGCGTCCACCTTGAAGCAGTTCGAAACGGATTTTTCGGAGATCGATGCGCGGCTGCACGCCATTCAGGACGGCAAGGAGAAATTCGCGAACGACGAAGAAAAGAGGGCCGCTGAAAAAGAGGCCAAGGAAAAGCTGAGCAGGCTAGCGGCGCTTTACCCTCACTTCGACAAAGCGTATGCGATGGCCGAGGGTACGCCCGGGAACGCGCACGTGTTCATCCGGGGCGAGCCGAAGGCGCTGGGTCCGGAAGTGGCGCGCGGATTCCTCAAGATTTTGGGCGGGCAGCGAGTGCCGGCGCAGGAGCAGGGCAGCGGACGGCTGGAACTGGCGCAATGGATCACGGATCCAAAGAATCCGTTGACGGCGCGCGTGATAGTGAACCGGGTGTGGCAATGGCATTTCGGCCGCGGGTTGGTGGCCACGCCGGACGATTTCGGAACGCGCGGCGATGCGCCGTCACATCCCGAGCTGCTGGACTATTTGAGCAGCCGGTTCGTCGCCGGCGGCTGGTCTATCAAGAAGCTGCACCGGCTGATGCTGCTGTCGCGAACGTACCAGATGGCCAGCGGCGACAATGCGCGAGACGCAGGCCAAGACACAGCGAATAAGTTCCTGTGGCGATTCAATCCGCGCCGGCTGGATGCCGAGGAGATCCGCGATTCGCTGCTGGCCGTGAGTGGGAATCTGGATACCACGCCCGGCGGCGAGCAGCCCTTTCCACCGGAGATGCAATGGAAGTATACGCAGCACGAACCTTTCATGGCGGACTACGCCACCAACAAGCGTTCGGTGTATCTGATGCAGCAGCGCATCCGGCGGCAGCCGTTCCTGGATCTTTTTGACGGCGCGGATCCGAACGCGGTCACGGGGCTGCGGCCTGTTACGACGACGGCGTTGCAGGCGCTGTATACCATGAACGATCCGTTCTTTCACCAGCAGGCGGATACGTTAGCGGTGCGGGTGGGGATGCGCTATGGTCCGGAAGCGGCGCGGCTGCGCTACGCGTACAAGCTGGTTTACGGAAGAGCGCCGGCGGCGGACGAGATTCGCGAGGCGCGCCAGTTTTTGACGCGCGCGAGGGAATCGCTGGACGGGAGCGGGCTGCCGGAAGATCGGAAGTATCGGGAAGTTTGGGCCAGTTTGATGCGGGTTTTGCTGAGCAGTAATGAGTTTATGACGTTGGATTGAAGGGGAAAATGCACCGGTTCCCTTAGACTTAGAAGCTGTGAAAAAATCGGGAAGCACGCGGGGTTGGCAGACGGAAGCGTCTGCCCCACATTGACGCACAAGGATTTGCGATTAAGTGGCGCAGGCGCTTTCGCCTGCGAACCGATTTTTTCACAGCGCTGTTTCTGAACTGCGGGCGTAAGCGACCGGTGGGTAAAATGAAAATGATGACACGGCGGCAAACCATACGATCCCTCTTTTTGGGTTCGAGCCTGTTTCCGGCGCTGTTGAGCGAGCTGCTCGGCAAGGACGCGGACAATCCGCTGGCGCCCAAGGCTCCGCATTTCCCGGGGACGGCCAAGCGCGTGATCTTCATTTACCTGAGCGGCGGGATGTCGCATATCGATTCTTTCGATCCCAAGACCAAGGCGGCGCCGGATGACGAAAAAGGCCGCAAATTCCTGCCTGCGCAGTGGGCCTCGAAACCGCGCGGGCAATCCGGGATTGAAGTGACCGATCTATTTCCGCATATCGGATACGCCGTGGACGATTTGTGCATTCTCCGCGGCATGCATGGCGATCACAACGATCATTTCCAGGCGACACTTGGGATCCACACCGGATCGGTTACCTTTCAGCGTCCCAGCCTCGGTTCCTGGGTGACCTATGGATTAGGCACCGAGAATCAGAATCTGCCGTGCTACGTGGTGCTGGCGCCGCTGATGCCGTATTGCGGGAGCCAGGTTTGGTCGTCAAATTTTCTGCCCGGCGTCTATTCCGGGACGCGCATCACCAGCGGTCCGGAGCCTATTCCGGATCTCAACCGGCGCGCGCCCTCGGCTGAACTGCAGAAGCTGGAATTGAGTTTGCTGGATAAATTCAACCGCAAGCATGCGCGGGAGCATCCTGGGGATCCGATGCTGGATGCGCGGATCAAGTCCTACGAAACCGCGTTCGGCATGCAAATGACCATGCCGCAGGTGTTGGATCTTAGCAAGGAGAGCGACGCCACTCTGAAACTGTACGGCATGGAGCGCGGAACCACCACCGGATTCGGCTGGCAGTGTCTTGTTGCCCGCCGCATGATGGAACAGGGCGTCCGGTTTGTGGAGTTGATCGATACCGGATCGAGCAGGAATTGGGACGCACACTCCGACGTGCACTCGCATGAGCCGCTGGCACGCAATATCGACCAGCCGGTGGCGGGCTTGCTGGCCGATCTGAAGGGGCGCGGATTGTTGAAAGATACGCTAGTGGTGTTCACCACGGAATTTGGGCGCACCCCACGATCGGAGGGCGCGTTGGGACGGGGCCATTTCAATAAGGCCTACTCGTCGTGGCTGGCCGGTGGCGGCGTCAAGGGCGGCATGGTGTACGGAAAGACGGACGATCTGGGATCCGCGATCGTGGAGAACGGATGTCATGTCCACGATTTTCATGCCACCATTTTGCAGTGTCTGGGCTTCGATCACACCAAGCTGACGTTTCGTCACGGCGGCCGGGATTACCGGTTGACGGATGTGGCGGGGAATGTGGTGAAGGAGATTTTGGCGTAGCTCCGTGGGCAGGCGCTTTCGAGGTGCTTGCAAACTGACTCGGCGTAGCCGGGACCAAAAAGCACGGGCTCCCTTAGAGCTTAGAAGCTGTGAAAAAATCGGGAAGCACGCGGGGTTGGCAGACGGAAGGGAAGCGTCTGCCCCACATTGACGCACAAGGATTTACGATTAAGTGGCGCAGGCGCTTTCGCCTGCGAACCGATTTTTTCACAGCTTCTCACGGTCGCGGTTCGGTAAGACGCTCTTTCCGAGCCGCGAGCGTAAGCAGGTACTTCGGTTTCGCCTGCCAACCGCCCACTCCTTATAAAGTCCGTACCCTGAACAGACGATAGACTCCTAGGTACAAATGGTCTCCGAATTCAAGAGTGGTTGGGGCGCGCTACCGCAAGTATCTGCTGTTTTTGCCGAGCGGCGGGCTCGTTTGGCCGAAAGACGGCGGGAAACACGCTATCCCACTCAAGATGCTGCCGAAGTTGAGGTTCGTCACGGCGAGATTCTACGCATGCCGGCCATGGTGGTGGATGTCTCACGGTCCGGATTGCGGTTGGAACTTCCGGCCGCGGTGGGCCGGGGCGAGCAGGTGAAGATCAACTTGCCGCGGCAGGTGGTTATTCTGGGCGAGGTCCGCTATTGCCGGCGATCCGGCATGGTCTATTATGCTGGAGTTCTGATTCTAGACGTCTTTCAAGCCCAAGCAGTGGCCGGGGAGCATGTCTCCGCCGATGAACTGGGGTTCTTTCTGGTCGGCAAGGGGCTGGCGGTTGCCGACATCATTCGATTGCGGGAACACCTCATTGAGTGCGAAGCTTGCCGTATTCGTTTGGGCGAAACGGACGCAAAATTGAATCCGGCGCGGCACCCGAAGAGCTAGCCTGACCTGCGGCAGCATTCCTGTGCCACCATAACTGGTGGAGCGCGATCACTGACCCCTGAAATCGAAAAAGGCTGGCTGGCGGATTTTGTCTACACCGGCGGTGCGTTTGAAACCGGTCTGGCGATGTTTGCGGACTCAAGCGGCCGGATCACGCGGTTTTCCCGCGATAGCGCCGATCTGGCCAAAGCCGAACAGCTGCGGAATCGGGCTATTCTGCCCGGCCTGGTGAATGTTCACTCGCACGCGTTCCAACGCGTCATCCGGGGCCGCACGGAACACCCGAGCGCCGCTGAGCGGGACACGTTCTGGACCTGGCGGGAGGCCATGTATCACGCCGCGAACCTGCTATCTCCCGAGGCCGTTTATCAATCCGCGCGCATGGCGTATCTGGAGATGCTGTTGTCAGGCATCACTACCGTCGGCGAGTTTCACTATCTGCATCGCGCTCCCGGCGGAATTCCGTACCAGGATCGCAATCTACTGGCCTGGCAAGTTCTGCGCGCCGCGGAGGAGACCGGTTTGCGGATCTGCCTGCTGCGTACGGCCTATGTGCGCGCGGGTTGGCGCAAGCCGGACGATCCTGGCCAGGCACGTTTTCTGACTCCGCGATTTGAGGATTTCATCGGCGATACAGAAGCCGTGCGCGGCGCGCTTCCTAAGATCTCGCGTCCCGGGCGCGCCTGGGTGGGTGTCGCGCCGCACAGCATCCGCGCCGTTCCACTGGATTATCTGTGCGATCTCGGGAGCTATGCGAAATCCAACCAGTTGCCGGTACACATGCACGTGGCGGAGCAGCCGGCGGAGGTGGAAGCGTGCCTGGGCGAATACGGCAAGCGGCCCGTCGAGCTGCTGGAGCAGCACGGCATTCTGGATTCCCGGTTCACCGCCATCCACGCGATTCATGTTACTCCGGAAGAGGCCGTTTACTTGGGCAACGCGAAAGCGCGGGTGTGCGCGTGTCCAACTTCCGAGCGGAATTTGGGAGACGGCGCGGTGCCGGCGGATCGATTGTTCGCGGCCGCAGCCGGCATCTGCTTCGGATCGGACAGCAACGTACAGATTGACTTGCTGGAAGACGCGCGATTGCTCGAATATCATCTGCGGATGAATAAGCTGGAGCGCGTGGTGCTGGCCGGCGAGGCGGGGAAGGACGCGCTGGCACGGCGTCTCTTTACCAGCGCGACGGAAATGGGCGCCGCTAGTTTGGCCGGGCTGGTTGGAAGCTTGGAAGTGGGTCGAGGGGCCGATTTCTTCACCGTGGATCTGGATGATCCATCGGTGGCCGGCGCGGGCGATGCCTTGTTGAACGGCATAGTATTCTCGCTGGAACGCACCGCAATTCGCGAGGTTGCGGTGGGCGGAGAATTGGTGGTTCGCGAAGGGCGCCACGCGTTGCAAGAAGAGATCATTCGCCAATTCGCGGACGTGCAGCGGGATGTGTGGGGCGAAGCGTGAAGAGCGCCGTCGATTATCTGCTTGATCTGGTGGCCATCCCTTCCGTGTCGGCGATGAGCAATCGGCCGGTGATCGATTACGCGCTTTCCCAATTGGATTCCAACGCGTGGAGCACCAAGCTTTATGCGTATCGCGACCCGGCTGGCCTGGAGAAGGTGAATCTTGTAGCGATATTGGGGAAGGGAGCGGCGCAGACGCCGGAGCTGCTGCTGGTATGCCACACCGATACCGTGCCTTTCGATGCAGCGTGGCCTGAAGCTGTGAATCCGCGGGTCCGCGGCGGGAAGTTGTATGGACGCGGCAGTTGTGACGTAAAAGGATATCTTGCTTGTATTCTGGCCGCGGTGTATGGCCTTGATGCGCGGCGCTTGTCGAAGCCCCTGGCCATCCTGCTGACCGCCGATGAAGAAATCGGTTGCGTGGGCGCGAAATATATCGCGGGACGAAATGCGATTCGTTCCCGGTACGCCATCATCGGCGAGCCAACCGGTCTCAGGCCGGTGCGGGCGGGCAAGGGCTACGCGCTCGGGGAGATCGTGGTGCGGGGCAAAGAGGCGCACAGTGCATTTCCGGCGCGCGGGCGCTCGGCCATCTACGATGGTGCGCGCGTGGTGGCCAGGTTGGAGCAGGTTGCGAAGAAATTGGCCACGCGGAAGAATAGAGCTTTCGATCCACCCTATACAACGCTGAACGTGGGATTGATTCGCGGCGGGACGGCGAAGAATATCGTGCCGGGCGAATGTCGAATTACGGTGGAATGGCGGCCGGTTCCAGGCGACGATCCGAAGCGGGCGGCAGCGCTGATTCGCGAAGAGCTGGCGCGCTTGGGCCGGCGCTATCCAGGTTTTCATGCCCGGTTCGATGTCCAGCGGATGGACCCGCCGTTTGATCCGCCGGTTGGCGACAATCTTGCGAGACTGGTTCAATCGCTCGCGCGCCGCAGCGCCACCACCGTGGCTTTCGGGACGGAGGCGGCGCATCTGAGTTCGCTCACCACGGAGACCATTGTTTTTGGTCCGGGAAATATGGGAACGGCCCACAAAACCGGAGAGTTTGTGCCGACGGCGGAGCTGAGCAGGTGCGTGGCGATTCTCAGGACGGTAATTGAAAAGCTGTGCGGGTCAGGCGCGTAGCGCACGCTTTCCAGCGTGCCACGTTCACATTCCTGTGAACGCCTGGAGTTTGGAAGACCTGTGTTCGCATGAGTGCGAACACGGCACGCCAAGGGCGTGCGCTACGTCGCGCTCCGTTTGGCTTTCGCGCCGGAATAGAGCACCGCGAACGCGGCGGCGTAAATGGCCATCCAGTGTCCGGAGAAGCCGCGCACGGCTGCCGGTGGCATTAGCCCCGCCTCCCCGGCATGCGGTGTCGCGAAGAAGATTGCGAAATTCACGATGGCATAGGCGATGAACCCGTAGAGCACGTACTTCATCCAGGCGGGGCATCCGCTGAGGAGCGCCTTCCATTTGGCTTTGCGCGCGACCATGGCGGCGGGAATGCAAATGGCTAAGGCGCCAAAATGCAGAATCCAAGTGTACTTCCCCAACGGTCCAGGCTTGCCTTGGAGGGCCGCGACATGGGATGCGACGCTGAGCGCTAATCCCAGAGCAGCCGCCGCGGCGGAACAATAAAGCCACTTCATCGGCCGAAAATTCCGTGAGGGTGTTTACCCGTCGATTTCGCTGTAGGGAGTGGAGGCAACACAAGAAGCAACATGGAACAAAAGATTATCCTTCGTTTCCGAAATTCAAGCAAGGCCGGCACCAGCCAGGAACTACCGGTCGGCAAATTCCCTAACATTACCATCGGGCGCGATCCGAGCTGCGAGGTTGCCTTCGATCCTGACAAAGACGACCTTGTCAGCCGGGCGCACACCAAGATTTCCGCGGAAGGCGACAACTTCTGGATCGGCGATCTGGGCAGCCGGAATGGAACCTACGTCAACACGCAACGCGTCAGCGGCCGCGTGAAGCTGATGCCGGGCGACATCGTGCAGCTTGGCCCGGGCGGTCCGGAGTTCGAATTCGTTGTGGATCCTCCGCCAGTGGGCATGGTACGAGCCACGCGGCTAGCTACCGATATTACACCTGGAATAAACCCGGGGCAACGGCCCATCGCGATGACGCGGGAAGCCACGCCGCCGATGGTTACACCGCTCCCGAGCAGCGGTCCCGAAAGGCCGAACATCGGAAAGGCCACTGTGGAGCGGATGATCCAGGAAGGGCACCAACGCTCGCGCAAGAACCTGTACATCGCCGCAGCCGCTCTGGTGGTGGTGTTGCTCGGTTCAGCCAGCGTGTTCTGGGCCCACGTTCGGGAGGCGGTGAAGCCGAAGTCGCTGACTCCGGCGGAGATCTCCGCGCGGAACTTGGATTCAGTGGTGAAAATCGAGGTGGGCTGGAAAATGATCGACACTACTACCGGCCGGCAGCTGAATCAGGTTTACTTTCCAAACGCGGCGGTGGTTAAGAAGACCGTCCGAACTTCAAGCGGCAGCGTCACCAAAACCGTCCGCGAGCCGCTCATTCCAGGCGGCCCCGACTATCTGCCGCTGTTTGTGCAGATGAACAATACCGCAGAGCCGTTGCTTACCACCGAGACTGGCGGGGGACACAACCGGCCCATCGGCGAACTGGAATCCGGCTCCGGGTTTCTAGTGAGCTCGGACGGATTCATCCTGACTAACCGGCACGTGGGCGCGGGCTGGAACACCAGATACAGCTTCCCGGATTCCAAGGGAGTGCTGCTCTTTGCTGAGAACGGCAAGCCGACGGTCCGGGCGATTAATGTTCCGCGCGGCTGGATTCCGGCCGAGGCGAGGCTTATGACGCACGTCAACGTGATTGATCCCGCCAAGCTAGAGGTAATCGATCAGTACCCTGTGGTGAAAATTCTGGAAGGGCGCAACGATTTTCTGGACGTGACGTTCGCCCGTACGCGGATTCGCGTGCCCGCGAAACTGGCCAGGGTTTCCGACCATATCGATGTGGCCATGATCAAGGTGGATTTGCCGCGATCGCTACGCAAGTGCGAATTGAACGACAATTACGAAACCATCAAGACGGGCGACTCTATCACCGTGATGGGCTACCCGGGGGTCTCGCCAGCGGTAGCCGGCGCGGTCGGGTCACAGGACCACTTCAATCAGAACACCACCGTTGTGGAGATTCCCGATCCCACCGTTACCACCGGCAATATAGCGCGCGTCATTCGAGGCAGAGCGTCTGTCACCGATCCCATATATAGCGTCATGGGAGACGTGTATCAATTGACCGTGCTGGCGACAGGCGCGGGCAACAGCGGAGGCCCGATTTTCGACGACCAGGGGCGCGTTGTAGGTCTCTTCACTTCGGACACCAGTGATCCGGAAGGCACCAGGGTTACATTCGCCGTGCCGGTTCGCTTCGGCTTGGAGCTCATGGGGATCTCGAAGGTGATGTGAAGATCCCGGTCCGCGCCCGGTTGGGGATGTTATGTCAATTGCTGCTTCCACTCGCGTCGGCCGCTACCGCGTTGTCTCGCTGGTTGGCGCGGGTGGAATGGCGGAAGTTTACCGGGCGGAGGAAATTGAAACCGGCCGGATGTGGGCCTTGAAGACGCTTGGGAACGCGCGGGAAGGGAGCGAGCTGTGGCGGCGATTCATGAACGAGGGGCAAATTCACTCGCGCCTGGAACATCCCGGAATCGCGGCCTTCCGGGAGATGTTCCTGTTCGGAAACCAGCCGTGCATCGTTATGGAATACGTGGATGGAGAGACGGTGGCGGAACGCGTGGCGCGGCAGGGGCGGATGGATGCAGAAGAGGCGGCGCGGGTACTGGCTGAAGTCTCCGGCGTGCTTACCTACTTGCACTCGAAGGGGATCACGCATCGCGATCTGAAGTCCTCCAATATAAAGATCAATTCCAGGGGACAAATCAAGCTGCTGGATTTCGGCATCGCGCGCATGGAAGGCGGACAACGCCTGACGCGAGTGGGAGCGGTGATGGGCACTCCGGAAACTCTGGCGCCCGAATTATTGGACGGGCGTCCAGCCGGTATGCGCACGGAGATCTGGGGGCTGGGCGTGCTGGGCTACGAAATGGTGACGGGAGCCATGCCCTTTGCGGGAGCGACCGACGAGGCGCTGTATCAGGCCGTGCGGACCCAAGATCCCGTAGCGCCATCCGAACGCAACCCGCGGGTGCCGGCGCAGTTCGAACAAGTCCTGCTGCGATGTCTCGAAAAGAATCCCGGCAAGCGCTATGGATCGAGCGAGCAGTTGAAGGCGGCTCTGGCGGGGCGCGCGCGGCGGGAGGGGATCGGGATTTTGAAAATCCCAATGACCCGGCGCACGGCGGTCATCATCGGGATATGCATAGCGCTGCTGATCGGCCTTTACTATCTTCCGGGCAACGGCGCGGGCGGCGATATCCAGACGGTCACCATTGAAGCGGCGGACGGTCCCGCGGAGGTATTTCGAAACGGAGAACGCATCGGTAAGACTCCGTTCCGGATGAACGCGCATCCTGGGGCGAGTGTGCAACTGGAGCTGCGGCGTCCCGGCTTTTTAGATCAACCGGTGCAATTCGATGTCAGTGAGCGCAAGGTTTACAGCTATACCCTGCAGCCGTCACGCAGATAAGGAGAGGCTCATGTTCGAAAGGAAAAAACGCGCCGCGGTACGCGCTACCGATCCGGGGATCTTCAGCTGTACCGTTGAGGCGAGTGTGATGACCGACACCGGCCCGCGCCGTCAGTCGAATGAAGACTGCGGCAAAGTGGTGCGCCCGCTTGATCCGGAGCAACTGGCCAAAAAAGGCGTGCTGGCGATTGTGGCCGATGGAATGGGCGGCCATGAGGGCGGGGAAGTGGCCAGCCAGATGGCCGTCCAAACCGTGAGCGAGGTTTATTCGGCATCGCGCGTTGAACCGCAGGCGGCGCTGGTGCAGGCCTTTCAAGGTGCCAATCGCGAAATTTATCAGCTTTCCCGCCGGCGCAACGAATTGGCTGGAATGGGAACAACGTGCACGGCAGTGGCGGTGGTGAATGGAATCGCCTATGCGTCGCACATCGGCGATAGCCGCGCTTATCTGGTGCGAGGCGGGCAGATCTATCGCATGACGGAGGACCATTCGGCCACCATGGCTTTAGTCAAACAGGGATTGATCAGCTTGAACGAAGCGCGGGAGCACGAAGATCGCAACGTCATCCTGCGCGCCATGGGAACGCACGAAGAAGTGGAGGTGTCCACCTGGGACGCGCCATTCACGGTGAGGCCGGGCGACCGGTTGGTTCTTTGCTCGGACGGTTTGCATGACACCTTGACTGACGCGGAAATCTGCGCGATCGCCGCATCCTCGGAACCTGGGGAAGCGTGCTCCCGAATGCTGAATCTGGCGCTGGAGCGGATGTGCACCGACAATGTCACGGTGGCGGTGCTGGGCATTTATCAACATGTTGATCAACATGTTCAATCGAATGGCGCCGGACTGAAAGTCACACGCGAGGTGGAATCGTTATGACCGGACGTGTAGCGGGCAATTACCGGATTCTCGAAAAGCTGGGCGAGGGTGGGATGGGGGCGGTTTATCGCGCAGTGGACGGAATGGTGGAGCGGCAAGTTGCCATCAAGGTCCTGAAGCCGGAGATCGCGGGCAATCCCGAGGTCTTGGAACGATTCCGATCGGAGGCGGTTACGCTGGCGCGGTTGAACCATCCCTCCATCGCGACGTTGTACTCATTCTTCCGCCAGGAAGACGAGTATTTCATGGTGATGGAGTTCGTTCCCGGCCGGACGCTCGAAGAAGTGATCCGCAGCGAGGGCGCGCTGCCGTGGCGAGTTGCAGTGGATCTGCTGATCCATCTCTTAGAGGCGCTGCAGCACGCGCACTTCCTGGGAATTCTGCATCGCGACATCAAGCCCGCCAACATCATGCTTACCTCCTCGCGCGGCGTCAAGGTCACCGATTTTGGGATCGCCCGCGCGCTGGGGAGCGCAAGATTGACGCGGGAAGGGCGCATGGTGGGAACGCTGGAATATCTGGCGCCGGAACGGGTGATGGGCGCCCCGTTCGACGAGCGTTCGGACCTGTATTCCGCCGGCGTGGTTTTTTACGAGATGCTATCGGGCCACGTTCCCTTCGAGAGCGACAGCGATTATGCGCTGATCCGCGCGCAAGCTGAGCAGCAGCCTCCGCCGCTGGCGCAGTTTGGCGTTGCGGTTCCGCAGCCGGTGGTGGACGTGCTGCTGAAGTCGCTCGAGAAGAATCCCGAGGAACGCTATCCGAATGCCGCGGCCATGGCTGCGGCGCTGCTGGATGCGAAAATTCGCGCGGAGTCCGCCGGGCCGGTGATTAAGGAGACGCGCCTGGCTGAACAACCGCGCGTCCCGCCGGTACAAAGGAAATCTCGCCTCATTTGGATTTTTGCGGCCGCGGCGCTTCTGATTTTTACCGTCCTGGCCGGATTCCTGTATCACGGACAATCCGTCGCGGCCAAACAGGCGGCCGAGCAGGCTCAGGCGCGCGTGCAGCAAGCCGCCGCGGAGCAGGCGATGATGCAGGCCGCGCCACCTGCTGTCGCGTCACCTCCTGTCGCGATCGCGCAGCCGCCGTCAATGGAGTTACCGGCTCCGGCGCCGGCCCCGGTTGTCGAACAAGAACCGCCAAAGCCACGAAGACGGCAGCCGCAGGAGATGCCTCGGACGGTATCCCAGGTTCAGCCGAAGCCGGCCGACCCCGCGCCCGCCGTTGAGCCTCCGCCGGCGCTCACGGTTGCCGCCAGCCCGCCCCCCACTGTTACGGCCGCCATCCAGGTCAATCCGGCTCCCGTTGCGCGCGAGATTCCCCCCGCGCCGACGGTGCAATCGATTCGTGAAGTCCAGACGCTTTTGGTGGAACAGATGCCGGAGGGGCTGGATGCATTTATCCGCGACGAAATTCGCTCCCAGTTGAAACATCGTCTGGAAGTGGTTTCCTCCCTGAATCAGGCGGACGCTATCATGCGCTGTGAACTCGATAAGGAAGAGGGCGGCCGCAAAGTTGCCAACGTCACCGGGCGCGTGTTCGGCACCAGGGGACATGAGAGCGCGATCGTTCGCGTTTACGATCGTTCCGGGCGTCATCTTTTGTGGGAAGAAGAGGTGAACGACAAGCGCGGCGTGATGGGCATCCATGGGGGCGAAAATAAATTGGCTGGCCGGATTGTCGGCAAGCTGAAAAAACAATTGTGGTGAGGATGTGGCGCACGCACCCATGCGTGCCGTGTTCGCACTTCTGCGAATGCCCGCGTCGACCACGCCCAGGCGTTCACACGAGTGTGAACGCGGCTCGCATGAGTGCGCGCGCCACGTCTATCTCAGCGGCTGCTGGCGGTCGGTTCCGGGGCCTTTAAGTATTTCGCATACCAGGCCAGGTAGCGCTCGATGCGGTCCTTCTGATAACTGGGGCGGGTGATGCCGTGAAACTGGCCGGGATAAACCACCAGCTGCGTCGGCACTCCCAGGCTCCGCAGCGCTTCATACATTTGTTCACCGCCAATGAGCGGAACGTTGAAATCTTTTTCACCGCCCAGGAACAGCGTTGGAGTGGTGATCTGATCGGCGTGCAGGAAGGGATAAGAGAGCTTGATCCACGGCTGCAGGCCAACTTTCCACGGCGGGCCAATCTCTTCTTCGTATTGGATGATGTATTGATCCACGCCATAAAGGGCGAGCGGAAACGCGGTGCCGGCTCCGCTGGTGGCGGCCTTGAAACGATGGTCCTTGGCGATGATGGCGTCGGTGAGAATGCCGCCGTAGCTCCAGCCGCCCACGCCCAGCCGGTCCGGATCAGCCAGCCCGATGGCCACTACATGATCCATGGCGGCCTGCAAATCGATGACCTCTTTATTGCCCCAATCGGCGGCGATGGCCGTCTGATACTTCTCGCCACGGCCGGAGCTGCCGCGATAATTGACGTTCACCACCACGTAGCCGTTCGCGGCGAAGATCTGGCGCTCGAAGTTGAAAGCGTGCGAGTCCTGACCGTTGGGGCCGCCGTGGATGCGTAGCAGCGTCGGATATTTGCGGCCCGGCTCGTACTCCGCGGGCTTGGTGATCAGCCCATGTACTTCCGTTCCGTCTTTCGCTTTGCAGCTAAAATCCTCCGTGACGCCCAGCTTGAGTTCCGCCATCAACGCATCGTTCTGATGCGTCAGCGGACGAAGAGTCCCGTTTTCGAGGGCGTGAATTTCCGGATGGGTCTGGTCGGTGGCGGCTAACACGGCCAGTCGCCCGTCTTTCCCTTGCGCCAGCGTGGAAATCATTCCCGGACCTTGCACCAGGCGTTCCGCTGCGCCGCCATTAGCCGGAAGACGCGCGGGAAATTCGGAGCGGTCGTCTGAAACCAGGAACAGAATGGATGCGCCGTCGGGAGTGAATCGAGGCGAAGAGACCGCGCGATCCAACTTATCAGCCAGCAGCTTGGGCGCACCGCCGTCGACGGTAATCACGGCCAGGCGGCTCATGTTGTAGGCGCTGTTTTTCGCGCCCGTGCTTTCCAGATACACCAGGCGCTTGGAATCCGGGCTCCACTCCGGCTGGGCGCGCGAGGCGGATGCATGAACGCCATCGTAATGAGTGATCTGGCGTGGCACTGCGGTGGGGCGCGCTTCCATCACGTAAACATTCCAGGTGTTGTAGCGCTCGGCGTCCTTGCCTTCCTTGCCAAGGAATGCTATCCATTGTCCGTCCGGCGACCAGGAGGGTGAAGCCACTTCGAATCCATCGGCGGTCAGCGGCTCCAGCTTCTTGGATGCCATGTCAAATAAATAGAAACGGCCGGGCTTTCGCGTCAGGTAGCCCTGGACGTCCTGCTTAAATTTGTAGCGATCCACGACGATCGGTTTGGGCGCTTTGGCATTGGCGCCCGCCGCGGGTTTCTCGTCGTCGGTGTCCGCTGGGTCGCGGTCCGTCATGGTCAGCAGCAAAAGTTTTGAATCGGGCGACCACTCGTAAGCCGACAGCTTATTCTTGAAATCGGTTAACTGTTGCGCTTCCCCGCCCATACGATTGAGCAGCCAGATCTGCGTGCCTTTGGCCTTGCCGGGACGGCCGGACAGGAAGGATAAATAGCGGCCGTCGGGACTCCAGCGCGGCGCATTCTCGGCCTCCGGGCTGGAAGTGAGCCGCAACTGTTCGGTACCGTCCCAGCTGGCCATCCAGACATCGGTGTCGCTTCTGTCGGCGGCTACGTCCACCGAGCTAACGGTGTAAGCCACCCACTTGCCATCGGGAGAAATCTGCACATCGCGCACGTCGTGGAACTTGTGCATATCGTCTACGGTGAGCAGCCGCTGCTGAGCAAAAAGGGATGCGGCGAACAGGAATCCGATGACCAAACGGAAGTTCATGGCATACGAGTTTATCAAAGACGTTACGTACGCAAAAATGGTTGGCAGGCGAAAGCGCCTGCCCCACTTAGATCGTGTTCCGGACTAGTTTGGTGCGGGAGTAGGCGATGTGGAAACCGGCTCGCTCGAAATTGCGCTGGGAAATTGTGGCTGGCGCTGTGGTGGTGGTGGCAATCTCGCAGCCGCGCGCGACGGCCCAGGCCATTCGTTCGGCGATCAGCGCCGTCTGGACGCCGCGATTACGGAAGCCCGGCAGAGTGCTGGCTCCGTAGAACTCGGCCACGCCATCCTGCGCGGCCACGGCGCCCGCGCCGGCGATGGCTCCATCCAGCAATGCGAAGAAACATTGCCCGCGCGGGCGGTGAAAGAAGCCCTCCACTACTTCGAGCAGCGATTGCGTGGGCGGAACATGCTCAGCGAATCCATCTGTTACTACTTTGGTATAAAGCTTGGCTTCGCCTGCTTCAGCGGCGCGGACGGTGACGGGAGAAACACCTTTTGCCATTCCCTCCACGTCGCGAACCAGGACGTTCGAAAATTCTTCCAGCCGGTAGGGCCGCTGTTTCAGCAGTTCCACCAACGACCGGTCGATGAACGGGCATAGCTCCAGAGTAACCGGCGCGCCCCGGCTAAAGAAAAATGTTTCCAACCGTTCCAGTTCAGTCGCGGTAACCGGGCCGTCCAGGCCGAAGCCGAAAGCCTGCGTAATCGGCGAATCCACGCCGGTGAAAACGGCGATGCCCCCGGCAATATCCTCAGCCGCGGTGGGCACGTGCGGCGCAAAAGCTTGGAGTGCCTGGGCGCACTCCCGGCCGGATATCGCGGAGACCATCTCCAGGCGTTTCGCAAAAGCGACATCGATGAACCGGGTGCCTGCGGTCATTTGGCGAGCGCCGCGGCGATCGCTTTTTCAGCCAGGGGTCCCATCACCTCGTAGCCGGCGTCGTTGGGATGCAGGCCGTCGAAAGTTAATTCTTTCCGGAACATTTCCTTGTCGTCCAGCATGGCGGAGTAGTAGTCCAGATACACGAAATTATTTTTGGCCGCGTAATCCTTCATCCAGGCATTCAGCGCGATGATCTTCTCCGGCGGGCGGCGCGCGGTTTGAGGCTTGATGTAATCGCACACCGGCATCACCGCGGAAAGCACTACGCGAATGTTATTGGCCTGCGCAAGCTCCGCCATGGAGACCAGATTGTCTTCGATGGCTTCGAGCGTCATGGGCCCGGTGTTGCCCGCGATGTCGTTGGTTCCGGCCAGGATGACTACAACTTTCGGTTTCAGCGCGATTACATCGGGACGGAAGCGGATCAGCATCTGCGGCGTGGTTTGCCCGCTGATGCCGCGATTGACATACGGCTTGCCGGGAAAGAACTGCCCGTGTTGACGGCCCCAGCCATCGGTGATGGAATCGCCCATGAAGACCACCCGGTTTTCACCGGGCGCCGGTGGAGGCAGGCGTGCGTTCTCGTCGTGATAACGCGCCAGGTTCGGCCAGTCCGTGGCCGATTGGCTGAAGGCGCAACCGCAGCAGAAGAGCGCGGCAAGAAGTTTTTGCATATATCGATTGTACGGCGAGCGAAAAGCTCGCTCGCCGGGTTACTCGGTTGTTCGGTTATTCGGTTGTTCGGTTATTCGGTTGTTCGGTTCAAGGATGCTGAACCTCTTTAACTGAAAGGCTCAAGAACCCGAACCGATGAACCGAACAACCGAATAACCGTTTTAGGTAGCTTCCAAAATCCTGGCGATGGCCGCGGTCATGCGTCCCCACTGTGCGGTTTCCTCGGCCAGCTGTTTGCGCCCGGCTGGGGTGAGCCGGTAATATTTGGCGCGGCGGTTGTTCTCCGAGACGCCCCATTCGGATGCCAGAAGGCCACGCAGTTCCAGCCGGTGCAGAGCCGGATACAGGGCGCCTTCCTCCACGCGCAGCGCGTCCGCGGAGGTCTCCTGGATGAATTCGGCGATAGAGTACCCGTGCAATGACCCGCGCGTCAGCGTTTTCAGAATCAGCATATCCAGGGTGCCTGGCAACAGTTCACCCGGATGCGATTTGGATTCTCCCATAAAAGATTTAGGGGAAGTTTAGCAAGACCGGCGCGCGATCCGCAAGCGGCGCCGCGCTCCCGGACTATAATCGAAATTGTGAATCGCTTAACTTTAGTTGCCGGCGCCGTGGGATTATCCCTTATTGTTCTGGCCGGCTGCAAGCGCGATATCCAGAACACGGATGCGGTACGCCAGGGCGTTCTGGTCTATCTTTCGAAACGGTCGGATCTGCTTTCGATGGACGTCAGCGTCACCAATGTAGTCTACCGGGACAACGAAGCGACGGCGACGGTGCATCTTCAAGCGAAAGGCAGCAGCGCGCCGGGATCGGGAATGGACATGCGCTATGTTCTGGAGCGGAAGGGTAACGACTGGGTGGTGAAAGGGCGGGCCGGCGGCGAAGCGCACGGACAGGGAATGGCCGCTCCTCCGGGCGCAGGACCATCGGGAGGCAGCGCAGGTTCCATAGGAGCGATGCCACAGACGCTTCCGCCTGGCCATCCGGCGATCCCCAACAAAAAGCCTGAGCCAACGCAATGAAACGAGTTGCCGTCCTGGGCGGCGGTCCGGCGGGAGCGTTCGCGGCGGAGCGTCTGGCAAGAGGGGGTCTGGAGACGCTTGTTTTTGACGAAAAGCTGGCGTGGGAGAAGCCCTGCGGCGGCGGCCTTACCTACAAAGCGTATCAACAGTATCCGTTCTTGATTGAGAACGAAACGCCGAAGCGGGTGGTCACCGAAACTTGTCTCGCGGCTCCGAAGGCCGGCGCGGTCAGCATGGGCCTTACGCGGCCGCTGGTGATTTACTCGCGCCTGGATCTGAATCGCATGCTGCTGGAGCGCGCGCGCCAGGCCGGCGCACAACTGGAAAAGACGCGCGTGCTCGGCATGGAGCGATCCGGCCGCAGCTGGCTGCTCAAAACCCAGCACGGTTCGCTTGAAGCCGATTTCTGTGTGGTGGCCACCGGCGCGCGCAATCCGCTGCGCAATGTCGGTACCGAGTGGACGCGTTCCGACACCATGTACGCGCTGGGCTACTACGTGCCCACCCAGCAGGATCACATCGACATCCAATTTCTTGCGAATCTGGAAGGTTATATCTGGGTTTTTCCACGCTGCGGACATCTCTCGGTCGGCATCTGCGGGAAAGGCGAGCCGGCGTCATCGTTGCGCGCGCGCCTGGAGCGGTACATGGACGAAAAAGGGATCGGCTATAAGGACGCGGCGTTTTACAGTCACATGCTGCCGTCTCTCGATAGTCCGGGCTGGAAAAAGAATCGCCTGGCGGGGGATGGCTGGTTGGCGGTCGGCGACGCCGGAGGGTTGGTGGATCCGATCACCGGCGAAGGGCTGTACTACGCCATGCGATCCGGCGATCTGGCCAGCCAGGTGGTGCTGAACGACGCACACTCGCCGGCGGAGAAAGCGCAAGCCTACCGCGGCATGCTGCGCCGGGATTTCGCCGCGGACCTGGAATTCGGGGCAACACTGGCAAAACGCGTCTTTCTGGGACAATTCCTGTTTAACAGCGTGCCCGCCCGAATGGTTGGATTCGTTCGCCGCAGCCCGCGCTTCCGCGCTCTGATTGAGGATCTGCTCGCCGGTACGCAGCCGTATCTCGGTTTGAAGAGCCGCTTGTTCAAGAATCTGAACGGCACTTTGCAGGACGTGCTGATGAGTCTCTTTTTTCAAAAGCTGATTCCGCGCAAGACCTGAGCAACTTCGACAAACGATGAATCGGTCCCGATCTGATGAAATGTTCGCGCGAGCCCAGAAATCGATTCCGGGCGGCGTTAACTCGCCGGTGCGCGCCTTTCGGAGCGTTGGCGGCACACCGCCCTTTATCGCGCGCGGCGAAGGTTCGCGCGTTTTTGATCTGGATGGTAATGACTACATCGATTATGTCCTCTCCTGGGGGCCGCTGATCTTCGGCCATCGGCCGCGCTTTGTGCTGGACGCCCTGCAGGACGTTCTGGCAATCGGAACCAGCTTCGGCGCGCCCACGGAACGCGAAGTGGAGCTGGCTGAATTAATCCGGGAATGCGTGCCATCCATTGAAATGGTCCGCCTGGTGAACTCCGGCACCGAGGCCACCATGAGCGCGTTGAGGGTGGCGCGCGGTTTCACCGGACGCGATCTGACCATTAAGTTCGAAGGCTGTTACCACGGCCACGTGGATTCGCTGCTGGTGAAGGCCGGATCCGGAATGGCCACGCTCGGGATCTCCGATACGGTAGGAGTTCCGGAGGCGTTCGCCGCTACCACCATCGCGCTGCCATTCAATTCCGTGGAAGCTGTCGAAACGGCGTTTCGGGAGCGGGGCGACAAGATCGCCGCGGTGATCGTGGAGCCGGTGGTTGGGAACATGGGCTGCGTTCCTCCGCAAAAAGGGTACCTGGAAGCCCTGCGAAGCCTGACGGAGCAGCACGGAGCGCTGTTGATCTTTGACGAAGTGATGACGGGATTCCGGCTGGCCCTGGGCGGCGCGCAAGAGCGCTTCGGAATAAAACCCGATCTCACTACGCTCGGCAAAATCATCGGCGGCGGCCTGCCCATCGCCGCGTATGGCGGGCGCGCCGACGTAATGAGCAAGGTAGCTCCGCTGGGTCCTATTTATCAGGCCGGGACGCTTTCCGGAAACCCCCTGGCGGTAGCTGCCGGAATCGCTATGCTGCGCCATCTGAAGGCGAATCCGGATGTGTACGAGACGCTGGAGAGGCGCACTTCAAGGTTATGCGCTAATCCACCGCCGGGGATTACGGTGAACCGCGTGGGATCGATGTTTACATTCTTTTTTACACCTGGGCCGGTTACGGATTGGGAATCCGCCAAGCGGTCCGACACGGGACGGTTCAAGGAGTTCTTCCACTGGATGCTGGATTGCGGCATCTATCTGGCGCCATCGCAATTTGAAGCGGGGTTCGTTTCTACGGCCCATAGCGATCGGGACATCGCCCAGACGATGGAAGCGGCGAAAGGCTTCTTTGGACGGGGGTAAAATAGAAAGAGTATGAGTGACAGCCTAGTGGAATCGGCCGAATTGCGGCTGTCTCCCGCTAATGCCGACCTTCCGGCCTGGAAAAATACCATTAGCGGCGTCGCCGCACTGCTGCTGGCCATTCTCTTTTTCGCTTCGGGCGCCTGGAAATTGACTGATCCGTTTCAGTGGGCGCACGCTCTCACCGAGTTCAAGGTTCCCTCCGCCTACGCCCTGCCGTTCACCCTGGCTCTGGGTGTCGGGGAGACGCTCTCCGCGGTGCTGGTGCTGGTGCCGCGCTTCCGGCGCTGGGGGAGTTGGCTGATTGCCCTGATGCTGGTGGCGTTCATGCTCTACGTGGGCGCAAATTATGGAGCGCTGGCCGGCAAGGACTGCAGTTGTTTTCCGCTGGTCAAACGCACCATTGGTCCGGCATTTTTCCTGGGCGACGCGGTGATGCTGCTGATGGCGATGATAACCGGCTGGTGGGCACGGCCATCGGAAAATATCAGAGCCGCATTGGTAGTTCTAGGAGCCGTGCTGGTATTCGCCGGCGTATCATTTGGCGTGAACGCGACTCGCCAAAGTGGATTGAAGGCGCCCGAAACCATCACGGTGGACGGGCAGCCGTTCTCGCTTCAACAGGGCCAGATTTTCCTGTTCTTCTACGATCCGGAGTGCCTGCATTGCGATGCGGCTGCCCGCCGCATGGCGAAGTTGAACTGGAAGGATACCAAGGTCATTGCTATCCCGACCCACGACAACCAGTTCGCTGCGTCGTTCCTGCACGACACCGGGCTCAAGGCCGGCACCTCGTTCGATCTTAAGCTGTTGCGCGCAACGTTTCAGTTTGTGGATCCGCCTTATGGCGTAGCGCTGGAGCGTGGGCGGCAAAAAGCTGTGGTGGCGTCTTTTGAGGAGAACGAACCGGCCGCGACATTACGGCGGATCGGTTTCATAGAGTAGCCCGTTCATAAATCTTTGAGCTGCCTCTCTCATTCCACAAAGTACATCCGATAAGCATCAGAGTGCGGGTAAGAATACGTAAATCCCTGCCGGGCGACGCGTGCCTGGTGTGCGGAAAACGCGTGGGGCTTTTTCGACGCCTGAGAGGGAGCCCAGAGTGCTGCGATGAGCACGAACAGGAGATCTTAGCCGACCTGCGGGCACTTGCCGTCAGCCGGCTCAATGCCGCGGAGAAGCCCGTCGAGAAGGACTCCGCTGTGGTGTAGGGGGTTGCCCGGCTGCAGGACATCCTCGGCGGCCTGCAGCAAAACCGGGCCAAGGTGGGTAAAATCGGTTCCCTGATAAAGGCGCCGGAGCTGGAAATTCCAACGTTTCTCGAACGCGATCCATTTCTTGGTTTGCATTTTAGGGGGCAGATCGCCCAGGCCGCTTAGCTGAACCAGCGCGTCCACCAATATGCTCTCGCCGCGGATCAGGACATACAAGTGCCGCCGGCTCTTGCTCAATTTCTGGACGCAATCCAGGATCGCGCCAGTGCGCCGGGCTGCGTATTGATCCGCCAGTTCGGCCATTCCTTCAGCATGGAGCCTCGCTTCTGCCTGCGCCAGCAACTCGCCCAGCTTCGGCTTCGCCCGGCGGAACAGCATGGCAATCAGCGCCGGATTCAAGACGTCATAGGTCAGCTCGGTACGTTTCTTGCCGCGAAAGGGAGGGCTCGACTGATAGACCAACATGGGGCCGGCAGTTTTGAGATCGCGATATTTCTCCAGGTTCCGGAAATACTCGACGGGAACGCGTTCCCGCAGAACGCACTGGATAGCCACCGATATCCGTGCGAATGTTGGAAGAAACGCCGCGCTGCGTTCAGCAGGCATACTGAGCCAGCATGAATTGAACGGTGGGGGTTTCATCGGTTACCGAGCGAGAATACTGCCTGGAGTATACAGCGGCGGTGGAGTTTTCTACGGAAAACCTTCGCATCGGGTGCCCGGCGTGCACGGTGAACTGACACCAACGAATGGAGATAAAACGCGCCGGCGATTTTCGGGTTGGATTGTGACCGCGAGAAGCCGTTGGCATGCGGAAGCGCCTGCCCCACTCACGATCCAACGTGGGGCAGGCGATTCCGCCTGCCAACCGATTTTTTCACAGCCGAAGCGCCTCTGATAATCTTGTATATGCCATGAGAAACATCGGGATCGTTTATGGGATGGAGAAGACGTTTCCGGGCGCCCTGGTGGACCGGATCAACTCCCGCCAAATGCCCGATGTGCGCGCCGAGCACATCCACATCGGCGGCATCCGGATGGCCGAGCCCTCGGGCTACGCCGTGATTGTGGATCGCATCTCGCACGACATTCCGTTTTACCGCGCATATTTGAAGAACGCCGCGCTGGGCGGGACGCGCATCATCAACAATCCGTTTTGGTGGGGCGCCGACGACAAGTTTTTCAATTATTCCCTGGCATCGAAACTAGGCGTGGCCGTGCCCAGAACCGTGCTGCTGCCGCACAAGCAGCATCCCGCCGGGACTACGGATCAATCCATGCGCAACCTCATCTACCCGCTGAACTGGCAGGAGATTTTCGACTACATCGGATTTCCCGCCTTCCTGAAACCGTTCAGCGGCGGGGGGTGGAAGAGCGTCTACAAAATAAATTCGCCGGAAGAGCTATTCGCGGCCTACGACGACACTGGTGATCTTTGCATGACCTTGCAGCAGGCCATCGATTTTGATCTATATTTCCGATGTTACGTAGTGGGCCAGAAGAAGGTCCACGTCATGCAGTACGATCCTCGCCAGCCGCACCACGATCGTTACGTCCGGGAGCCGCGTCACGTTGCGGCGGCCCTACACGCCCGCGTGGTGCGCGATGCCATGACGCTCTGCCAGGCCCTGGGCTACGATTTGAACACCGTAGAATTCGCGGTAGAGGACGGCGTGCCTTACGCCATCGACTTCATGAATCCTGCGCCGGACGCCGATTACAATTCCGTCGGTCCGGAAAACTTTGAGTGGATCGTTAACGCGGTAGCCGATCTGGCCATTGAACAAGCCCAGGAGGGCCCGCGGGTGGTGGAAGAGCTGCGCTGGGCGAATTTCTTGAATCCGGAGACCAGAGGCGCGGGAGCAGCAGGATGACAATAACGTCAACTGGTGGCTTAGAAGCTGTGAAAAAATCGGTTCGCAGGCGAAAGCGCCTGCGCCACTCAATCGTAAATCCTGGTGCGTCAATGTGGGGCAGGCGCTTCCGCCTGCCAACCCGCGTCTTGAACGGAGCCGGTGCTTTCACATGAAACCCAGCTTCACTATTGGTATCGAAGAAGAATACCAGACCATCGATCCGGAAACGCGCGATCTGCGTTCCCACATCGATATGGAAATCATCGCCAAGGGCAAGGTGCTGCTGAAGGAATCCATTAAGCCCGAGATGCACCAGTCGGTGATTGAGGTCGGCACCGGCGTTTGCAACGATATCGAGCAGGCGCGCGGCGAGCTGATCGGGTTGCGGCGCGACATGATACAGCTGGCCAAGAACGGCCAGCTGCGTTTGGCCGCCGGGGGCACGCATCCATTCGGCGACTGGCGCAAGCAGGAGATTTATCCGGACCAGCGCTATCTGGACATTGTGGAAGACATGAAAATTGTCGCCCGCGCCAATCTGATTTTCGGATTGCACGTGCACGTGGGCATCGAAGATCGCGAGACGGCCATCCATCTGATGAACGCGGCGCGGTACTTCCTGCCGCACATTCTGGCGCTCTCCACCAATTCGCCGTTCTGGCTGGGCATGGACACGGGCCTGAAATCGTATCGCTGCAAAGTATTCGACAAATTTCCGCGAACCAATATTCCGGACTATTTTCCAAGCTGGGGCGAATACGAAAGCTTCGTGAATCTGCTGGTGCAGACCAAGTGCATCGACAACGCCAAGAAGATCTGGTGGGATATCCGGCCTCACCCGCATTTCCAGACGCTGGAATTCCGTATCTGCGACATTCCCATGCGCGTGGAGGAAACCTTGGCCATCGCGGCGCTGATCCAGGCCACGGTGGCGAAACTCTACAAGCTGCACGCGGCCAACCAGGGCTTCCGGTTATACCGCCGCGCGCTGATCATGGAGAACAAATGGCGCGCCGTCCGTTATGGCCTGGATGGAAAACTGATCGACTTCGGCAAAAGAATCGAAGTTCCGGTGCGTGATTTGATCTACGAATACCTGCACTTTGTGGACGACGTGGTGGACGAGCTGCGATCGCGAAAAGAAATCAACTATGTTCATAAGATTCTGGAGATGGGCACCGGGGCTGACCGGCAGCTGCGGGTGTTCAAAGAGACCGGCGATCTCACCAAGGTAGTGGATTACATGATTTCAGAGACCGAGAAGGGCGTTGTGGAAGAAGACAAAACCCAGGCCAATATCGCCACATGAGCACAAATGGAAAATTAAGCGCGCTGGCGTTCGATCCGGAGCTGACCCCGGGCGCGCGCAATGCGGTGACGGTTTGTCTGCGCATTCAGCCTTCTGAAAAGGTCACGGTAATCACCGACGACGCGTGCCGCGAGATAGCGGCCAGCCTGGTGCGGGAAATTGAGCAGGTGGGCGCGCCTTACCGCGCCTTCGTTTTAGAAGAGATCACCACGCGTCCCATGGCGGATATGCCGCGCGAAATTCTGGACGACATGGAATCTAGCGACGTCAGCATCTACGCGGTCCAGGCCCAGGCCAATGAATTGCGCACGCGCATGCAGATGACGGATGTGGTGAACCGGCGCAAGATGCGGCACGCCCACATGGTGAATATCGAGAAGCGCATCATGCTGGAGGGTATGCGTGCCGATTACGATAAAGTGGACGAATTAAGTAAGAAGGTCTGGGAAATTGCGACTGCCGCGCAAACCGTGCGCGCCAGAACCCCGGCCGGCACCGACGTGACCGCCGGACTCAACAAAGACTACAAGTGGATCAAGACCAGCGGCATCATCAGCGTCAACAAGTGGGGGAATCTGCCCGGCGGGGAAGTGTTCACCACCCCAGGTGAAGTGAATGGAACGTTCGTCATCGACGGCGTAGTGGGCGATTATCTGTGCGCGAAATATGGCGACTTGCGGGAGACGCCGCTCACCATTCGCGTGGAAGGCAGCCGCGTAGTGGAAGCGCATTCCAAGAACCGCGACCTGGAACAGGAGTTCTGGCGATATACCCACACTGACGAGAACAGCGATCGCGTGGGCGAATTCGCCATCGGAACCAATATCGGGCTGCGCGGTGTGATCGGCAATATTCTGCAGGACGAAAAACTCCCCGGCGTGCATATGGCGTTCGGCAATCCCTACGGCGCGCATACCGGCGCCGACTGGTGGTCCGGCACGCACATCGACGTGGTGGGCCGGGACTTCGATATCTGGGCTGATGACCGCCAGATTATGTCCGCCGGCAAATTTCTGATTTGATGTAGCGCACGCACTCGTGCGTGCAGTGTTCACACTCGTGTGAACGCTAAGGTGTTCGCAAGAGTGCGAACACGGCACGCAGAGTGCGTGCGCCACGAGCAGCTCACTATGGTTTCGGAACAGAGAGAACGCTTCAACCGATCGTTTATGGCAGAGAAATACTCCCAATTCTTAGCCGAGCTCGCCCGGCGTTGCGGCGCCCCCATCTCGTTCCGTAATTGCGAAACGCCTTGCTTTTTCCCCCGCGCGCTGATCGAAAAAATGGTCCGTTACGGCAAGGAGCTGATCGAGCAGCTCATGTCCAAGGAATATTTGACTGCGTCGGCGGCGTCCATCCCCGCCGAATACAACGTTCCGAACGAAACGTCGCATCCACTGTTCATTCAGGTGGATTTTGGGATCGACCGGGATCTGGAGCCGAAACTGGTGGAGATCCAGGGATTCCCATCGCTCTATGCCTATCAGCCGGTCGTTTCCGAGACCTACCGCGACGTGTATGGATTGGACACTGATCTCCGTCACGTTCTGACCGATAGCGACTATTGGCCGCTGCTGCGCAAAGCCATCGCCGGCGACTGCGATCCCGAGAACGTGATCCTGATGGAAATCGATCCGTATCATCAGAAGACTCTGCCCGATTTCCTGATGACCGAGAAATACTGCGGCGTGAAGCCGGTGTCGGTGACCGATATCCGTAAACGGGGCAACCGTCTCTATCATGGCGATGTGCCTATCCACCGCATCTACAATCGCGTGATCGTGGATGAGCTGCAGCGCAAGCAAATTCAGCCGCCGTTCGATTTCCGAGATGAGCTGGACGTGGAATGGGCCGGGCATCCCAACTGGTATTTCCGCATCAGTAAGTTCTCGCTTCCCTATCTTCGTCATCCGAGCGTTCCTAAGACGTGGTTTCTAAGCGAACTGCGGGAGACGCCGGGCGATCTTGAGAATTACGTTTTGAAGCCGCTCTATTCGTTCGCCGGATTGGGTGTGGTGATCGGCCCTACGCCCGAGCAACTTTCAGCGGCCGATCCCACGCAATTCATCCTGCAGCAGAAAGTGGACTTTGCGCCGGTCATCGCCACTCCGCACGGCGGCACGAAAGCCGAGGTCCGCGTCATGTACATCTGGCTCGCGCAGCCGGAGGCGGTGATGATGATTGTCCGCATGGGCCGCGGAAAAATGATTGGCGTGGATCACAATCGCGACCTGGAATGGGTAGGCGCGTCGGCCGGTTTCGTGACCGCGTAGTTAGTGCTATGCTCAAGCGGTGCAGTGGCCGTCCAAACGGCTCCAACCGCACTCGTATGGCGCTTTTCGCTGCATAGGCGCCGATTGCGAAGACACCTGCTGTGTCGGTTGGGCCGTCAATGTCGATAGGGCAACATACGAAAACTACCAAAGCTGTGACGATCCTGAACTGGGCTCCTCGCTGCAGCAGTTGGTGACCATCAACGCCGGGGACTCGAGCGACGACAACTATGCGCGGATCACTCTTTCCGGCGCCGGATGCCCGTTCTTGTCGGAGGGTCTCTGCTCCATCCAGAAAAAGCTGGGCGAACAATATCTGTCCAAGATGTGCGCGTCATATCCGCGCGTCACGAGCCTGGTGGACGACGTTCTGTACCGGTCCCTGCACTTGTCGTGTCCCGAGGCCGCGCGTATGGTGCTGCTGGATCCCGATTCCATGCAGTTCGACGCGGAGGAGCAGCAGCAGGATGAATCGAATCAGTTGGGAAACATCGCCGTGCTGGATACGGCCAGCGCGAAATATACTGATAAGCCATACCGGTATTTTCGAGAAGTCCGCAGCCTGGTCATCTGGATTTTGCAAAACCGGACCTATGCGTTGTGGCAGCGCCTGGTGATTCTGGGATCGCTGTGCGATCAGTTGAATACAACCGCGGCCGGAGATCGGCACCAAAAAACGCCGCAGGTCCTGGAAGGATATCGGGACGCCGTGGCACGCGGTCTCTTCGATCAGTCACTGGGCCAGCTCCGCGCCCGGCCCGCGGCGCAATTGGAAGTGATGGTAGAGCTGATTGTCAGCCGAATCGGCTCAGACTACACCAATCCGCGATTTCTGGAATGCTATAAGGAATTCATGCTCAGCATGGAATGGACAGAGAATTCGAGCATGGAGGATATCGGATTACGCTACGCCGCAGCGTATTCGCAATTCTACGCGCCGTTCATGAAGCAGCATGAATATATGTTGGAACATTATCTGGTCAACTACGTTCACGGTTCGTTGTTTCCGTTTGGGCCGCAAGAAAGCACGCAAAACCTGGGTGTCCCGCGTGCTGCTAATACCATCAGCAAGCAATATATGTTAATGGCGGTGTATTATGCCATCATTAATACTGTTCTTATTGGCATGGCCGGGTTTCGCCAGAAGGAATTCGGCCCCGCGGATGTGATCAAGCTGGTGCAATCGTGCGCCAAGACTTTCGAGCACAGTATTGCGTTCCCGGCGCGGGCGTTTGAAATCCTGAAGGATCACGGCATCGAGAACTGCGTCAGCATGGCGATGTTGATTCAGAATTAGCCGGAGCCTCCCCAAGTGGCGTTTCCTACGGAGCAGCGGCGAGCCCCAGCCCGTTTTCGAGGATTTGGCCGGGGGGTATGAAATCGCAACCCAGGGCGGCTTGCCGCGGGATCAGGCCGACGACCTGAGTGCCGGCGATCAAGACGCCGCGGGCTGCCGCTTCCCGGCTTATGGAATCGAATACGCGCCGCAAGGGTGTTTGCTCGAAGTCGGTCAAGTTCGTGGAAACCTGCACCAGATTCCGGCTGGAGAGCGGGACACCCATGGCTTTTACAAAGGGGAGCCCACCGGAGGAGGCGCGGATTTTGCGGGCGATGGCTTGGGCAATGGCAAGATCGGCGGTGTCGAGGTTCACGTTAAAAGCGACCAACAGTTTTCGCGCGCCGATGATGCAGGCTCCCGCGGTGGGGTGCAAGGCGGGACCGCCCAGATCGGGCACGAGAGCGGGGTGCTCAAATCCTCCGCGGCGGACATGCTCGAGTGGAACGCGTTGGGGAGTGGCCGCGGCAGCTTCATAGAAATAGACCGGGACACCGAGCCTCTTCCAGACATCTTGGCCGGCGCGGTGGGCGAGAGCCGCGCAATCTTCGAGCGTAGCGCCGCGCAGGGGGACGAAAGGAATCACGTCCGCGGCGCCGATGCGGGGATGGACTCCGTGGTGATGCCGCAAATCAATACGCTCCACGGCGGCGGTGATCCCGCGCACGGCGGCTTCACTTACTGATTGTGGAGCGCCGGCGAAAGTGATGACGGCGCGGTTATGGTCGGGGTCCATTTCCGACCGCAGCAATTGCACATCGGAGACGGAACAGATGGCCTGCCGGATCGCTTGCAGGGTATCGGGGTCGCGGCCTTCGGAAAAATTCGGGACGCACTCGATCAGGGGGAGGGCCACGTCACCTCGGATCTTTCCGTCAATACGCTTCCATTTTTCATGGCCAGGTCCACCAGGTTCATTCCAAAATGATAGGGTATCTCGCGGTAATCCGGGACTGCCAGAATCAGCAGGTCCGCGCATTTGCCGGGTTCGAGCGAGCCGGTGCTGGAAGCCTGGCGCAACGCGTGGGCGGCATTGATGGTGGCTGCGGCAACGGCTTCGGCGGGGGTCATGCGCATGGCGCCGCAGGCCAGCGCGATCATCATTGGCATGCTGTGGGAAGGGCTCAATTGGGGATGGAAGTGGGACGCTAGCGCCACGGCCACACCGGCATCGATCAACATCCGCGCGGGCGGGTACCTCCCGGTTCCCGAATAGAACGCCGGTCCGGGTGGAAGGACAGCTATGGTCTGGGATCGGGCCAGCAGCGCGGCGTCGTCCGGGGTGATGTTGCGGAGGTTGCCTACGCTGGCGGTACCGAGTTCGACGGCCATGGCCACGGCGCCGGCGGGCGGTTCGCCGTCCGTGCAGAGCTTGAGGCCGAATCCTAACTGGCGCGCGGCGAGGAGGAAGCGGCGGGCGTGTTCGACGGTGAAGGCGCCTTCCTGGCAGCGGATCTCGGCGAACGCGGCGAGCTTGCGGCGGTGGATCCGCGGCAGCATGTGGGAGCACACCCAGTCCAGATAGTGATCTGGACCGTCCGGATAATCCGGAAACATCTGCGCGCAAAGGAAGGTGGAGGTGAGGGGAACAGATTGCTTGCGCAGGGCGGAATGGACGCGCAGGATCTTGATTTCGTTGGCTTCGGTGAGGCCGATGCCCGATTTACTTTCGAATGCCGTGGCGCCGTGCCGGACAGCCTCCGCGGCGGTGTGAAGAGCCTGGGCCAGCAAGGTGCGCGGCGAAAGCTCCTGGATGGTGCGGGCCAGCGCGTGCGAAGGGCCGCGGGTTTCGTAGTCCGGTACGCGGGCGGGGCCGCTGACCAGGTGAGTGTGGCAATCGACAAAGCCGGGCATGACCACGCGGCCGGTGGCATCGATGAGGGTGGCTTGGCGGGCGAGCGCGAGATTTTCGATTCGGCGGCTGGGTCCGACATCGTGGATGCGTCCGTCGACAATCAGAACGGCGCCGTCTTGAATGAGTCCGAGGTTTCTGAGATCGGGCCTGCGGCGAGGGCCGACGGCTCCACGCAACGTCAGCAGTTGCCTGGCGCCCCTGATCAGAGTGGCCCTAGTCATGGGGTGGGTGCTTAAGCCACGAAGGAAAAGACTAACACAGTGGGCCTGCTTGCCGATAACTGATTCGAGGGGACTCGGTTGGCAGGCGGAAGCGCCTGCCCCACTCTTATGGAGAGTGCAAAGAAATTGTCGCAGGTGCGGGCGTCGATTCAGCAAATCGCCGACTCGAACATAATCGGCATCAACTTCGGGAAGCTGGACGGGACGATTGTCGACGCCAACGACGAATTTCTACGGATGGTTGGTTACACGCGCGAAGATCTGGAGGCAGGGAGACTGAACTGGCTGAAGATGACGCCTCCGGAATGGGGCGTGGCGACGCGACTGGCGGCAAAGAAATTCGAAGATATTGGGAAAGCGGCGCCATTTGAAAAGGAATTCTTCCGGAAGGACGGTACTCGCGTACCGGTGTTGATCGGCATCGTAACCGCGCCGGAGCCGGAAACAGGTGGGCTCTGTTTCGTGATGGATCTTACGGAACGGAAAGAGAGCGAGAAGGACCTGGACCGGCTGATGGTGGAAAGGTTCGCCATGCTGGACTCGGCGGGCGACGGGATATTCGGCATGGACATGGAGGGGCGATGCACCTTCATCAATCCAGCCGGATCGCGGATGTTGGGCTACGGCGCGGAAGAATGCCGCGGGCGCGACATGCACGATCTGCTGCGCACGACGCGCGCGGGGGGATTCCCCGCCGCGGATGCGCTTCGGAAAGGCGTGGAGTTACGCGTGGACCAAGAGATGCTCTGGCGGAAGGACGGAACGGCGCTGCCGGTGGAGTATTCGTCGTGCCCGGTGGTGGTGAACGGCCGCAACGAGGGCAGCGTGGTTTGTTTTAAGGATATCGGCGAGCGGAAACAAGCGGAGGAGAAGTTGCGGGCCAGCGAGGAGCGCTTTCGGAGCGCATTTGCTAATGCGGCGGCCGGCATGTGTATCAGCGATCTGGAAGGCCGGCTGCTGGAGGTGAATCAGGCGCTCGGCCAGTTCACCGGATATAGCCAGGCGGAACTGCTGGCGGCGAACGCCGCGGCCCTTAGTCACCCGGACGACCTTCATACGTCCGATAGCCAGATCGGGCAACTCCTGCGCCGGGAGATCCCCGGGTTCGTGGCTGAAAAGCGGTACCTACGGAAGGACGGCAGCATTGCGTCGGCGCGTTGCAGCATATCGGCATTATTGGATGGCGCGGGAAATCCGGACCGGTTCGTAACCATCGCGGAAGACATTACCGAGCAGGTGGAAGCCAAGCTGGAATTACGCCGGACGGAGGAGCGCTGCCGCTCAATCGTGGAGAACACGCATGAAGGCATCTGCCTGCTCGACGCGGCGGGAGGCATTACGTATGCGAACCCGCGGCTGAAGGCGATGCTAGGCTATGCCGGTGAAGCGAAGCTTGAATGGAAGGGCATCCTTTTTGAGGAAGATTACGCGGATGCGGAGCGGCGCTTCGAGCTTAGAAAGAAAGGCGGCAGTGAATCCTACGAGACTCGGCTCCGGAGGGACAATGGGACGCCGCTGTGGGTCAATTGCTCAGCCAGCCCGATTCCGGACCAGCAAGGTAGCTTTGCGGGCGCGCTGTGCATGTTCACGGATGTTTCGGCGCGCAAGGCGCTGGAGGCGCAACTGCTGCAGGCACAAAACATGGAAGCGGTGGGCCAGCTGGCCGGCGGCATCGCCCATGATTTTAATAATCTGCTGACGGTGATTCTAGGCCACAGCGCTGTATTGGAGCGAAAGCTGGCGATGGAAGACCCGCGTTTGAAGGGTGTCGTCGAAATCAAGAAAGCGGGTGAACGAGCGGCGGCTTTGACGCGGAAGCTACTGGCATTCAGCCGGAACCAGGTTTTGCGGCCGCGCGTCATCGCGGTGAACCGCTTGATCCGAGGCATGGAAGAGATGCTCGGTAGCCTGCTCGGAAACGGCGTGGAACTGGTGACAGATCTCGATCCGGCGGCGGGCCATATCGAGGCCGATCCGCAGCAGATTGAGCAGGCAATTCTAAATCTGGCGATCAACGCTCGCGACGCCATGCCGCAAGGCGGATTGCTGCTGATTGAGAGCCAAAGGCAGGATTTTGAAAACGGAGCGCCGGCGCCCGGTTCTCTTCCGCCAGGTTCCTATTCAGTGGTGACGTTGATGGACAGCGGGTGCGGTATCGACGAAGAGACCAGAGCCAGAATCTTCGAACCGTTCTTCACCACGAAGGGACCGGGTGTTGGCACGGGCATGGGATTATCGGCGGCGCTGGGGATTGTGAATCAAAGCGGCGGGGCAATTTCCGTCTCGAGTGAACTGGGTTGCGGCACTACTTTCAAGATTTATCTTCCGTTGCTGGAGTCTTTGGGCGATGATGCTTTGGGGGATGACGCGCTGCCCGATGCCGCGGCCCCCACGGGCGAAACAATTCTCGTGGTTGAGGATGACGACGCCGTTCGCAACCTGGCCCGGAATGTTCTCGAAGAACAAGGTTACCGCGTGGTGGAGGCAGCCAACGCGCAAGATGCATTCAGGGCAGCCGAGACATTGCCGCGCCTGGACCTGCTGCTCACGGATGTGGAGATGAGCGGAATGAAAGGACACGAGATAGCCGGCCGGCTGAGTGCCGCGCGTCCTGAAATGAAAGTGCTGTACATGTCGGAGTATACCGAAAGCGGGATCGTGCAACAACGAAAGCTTGATCCAAAGTTGAATTTTCTGGGAAAGCCGTTCCAGCCGCACGAGCTGCTCTGGAAGATAGGCAGCGTACTGGGGAAGAAAACGGCGCCGGCAAAGCTGCTGATCGTGGAAGACGACGCGCAAACGCGATCTTTCCTGAACTTTCTGCTGGAGTCGAATGGTTACAGCGTGGTTCAGGCTTCAAATGGCAAAGAGGCGCAGTGGCAGTGCCGGGAGAACTTGCCGGATCTGGTGATCACGGACCTGGTGATGCCGGAACAAGATGGAGTGGAGACCATCCAAGCTATTTGCCGGGAATGGCCGCATCTTCCGGTGATCGCAATTTCCGGGGTTCTGGGAGGCGCTTATCTGGAGGTCGCCAAGAAAATGGGCGCCGATGCGGTGATTCGCAAACCATTCGAGCCTGAGGTTATTCTCGAGGAGATACGGCGGTTGACGACGGAGTAAGTAGTTTGGCCGCGGATGGACGCGGATAAACGCGGATAATTGGTAGGGTGCACCGTCCGCCGCCGGGGAACCGTCCGCTCAAGACATTGGAACGCGTGCTCTCGAAGGCAGGCTTGGGGTCGCGCACCGACGCTCGGAAATGGATTGCGGCCGGGCGGGTCCGGGTGAACGGTAAATTGATCCAAACGCCGGATCATTGGGTGGATCTGGAGCGCGACGCGGTTACGCTGGATGGAAAACCAATCCGCGCCCGCAAGAAAATATACTGGCTGCTGTACAAGCCCACGGGCTACCTCACCACTTACAAAGACCCCGAAGGACGGCCCACCGTCTACGATCTGATTCGGGATGCGGGCGAGTGGGTGGTCCCGGTGGGGAGGCTGGATCAGGATACCAGCGGCCTGCTGCTGTTAACCAACGATACGCGGCTGGTGGAGAGCGTGGGAAATCCAGAGCATAAAGTTCCCAAAACTTATATGGTAAAGGCGTCGACGCTGGTCAGCGATCCGCAGCTGGGGCAGCTTCGCGATGGTGTACTGCTGACGGATGGTCCGACGCGGCCGGCGGTGGTGCAGCGCGTGCGCGACTCCGCGAAATATTCCTTCTTTGAAATTACGATTTATGAGGGGCGCAATCGGCAGGTGCGGCGGATGGTGGAGGCCATTGGCAGCAAGGTATTGAAGCTGGTGCGCACGGGGATTGGTGGGCTGCGGATCGGCGATTTGCCGATCGGGAAGCATCGCGAGTTGACGGCGGCGGAGGTGAAGGCGCTGTTTGAGAAAAGAATCGGGAAATGAGTATCCTGTCACCGGATTAAAATGCGGCGCATCCAGTTGTGGAGGCGGGAGTGGGGTGGGCGCAGCATTCTTCCGAGGCCCAGCCAGCGGCGGCGGAACACGGGCTTGAGCTTGCTGAAGGTGTCGAAACCTTCCTGGCCGTGATAATGGCCCATGCCGCTCCCGCCGACTCCGCCGAACGGCAGATCCTCGGCGGCGATGTGCAGCAGCGTGTCGTTGATGCACACGCCTCCGGAAATGGTGCGGGTAAGAACGCTATCGATGGTCGACTGGCTGCGAGTGAAGAGATACAACGCCAGCGGGCGCTCCTGCTGATTTACGTAAGCGATGGCCTGATTGAGGGTAGCGTATGTTTTTAGCGGCAGGATGGGACCGAAGATCTCTTCCCGCATGACTCTCAGATCGTCGGGCGGATTGATCAGAATGGTGGGGGCCAAGCCGCGGGTTGCGCTCATAGTGATGGTTTCCACACCGCGCGCGGCGGCTTCCTCAAGATAATCCCGCAGGCGCTGCCGGTGTTTGTCATTGATGATGGAGGTGTATTTGCCGTCGGGATAATATCGCTCGACAGCTTGGCGCAGCGCTTCCACAAAGGGCCGGAGAGATGCTCCGGGAACCAGCACGTAGTCCGGCGCGATACAGGTTTGCCCGGAATTGAGCAGCTTGCCGTAAGCGATATCGGCGGCGGCGCGAACGATGTTGGCGTCGGGGGCGACAATGGCCGGCGATTTGCCGCCCAGCTCGAGCGTGACAGGAGTGAGGTTTTCGGCGGCGGCGCGCATGACCTCTCGTCCCACGGATGTCGCGCCCGTAAACAGGAGATGGTTGAAAGGCAATTGGGCGAACGCGCGGCCCACTGCCGCATCGCCCAAGGCCACTGCCACCAGATCCGGAGGGAATGCCTCAGAGATGATGCGGGCCAAAAGGGCCGAGGTTTCCGGCGTGAATTCCGACGGCTTGAGCATTACGCGATTGCCGGCCGCCAGGGCGCCCGCGAGCGGGGCCATCGATAGGAAGACCGGATAATTCCAGGGCACGATGATCCCCACCACGCCGAGGGGCTGCGGCAATACCCACGCCTGAGCGGGCTGGAGCGGCCATCCGACGTGCCGGGGGCGCGGCGCCATCCAGCGCCTCACGTAGCTGCGGGCGTGACGGATGGCGTTCACCGCCACGTAAATTTCGGAGAAGAGCACTTCGTCGCGGGAGCGGCCGGCGAAGTCGCGGTCGATGGCCGTTGCGAGTTCGTCCTGATGCGCGAGCACGGCGCGCAGCAGCCGCGTGAGATTGGCGCGCCGGTCGGCGGCGGAAGGGTAAGGAGCAGCTTGGAAGGCAGCGGCCTGCTTCGCGAAGAGGTCCGCCGCCGTGCTACTCATATCGCAAGGTGTCGGATGGATCGAGGCTGGCGGCGCGCCGCGCGGGGATGTAGCTGGCCACCACGGCGACGATGAGAAAAACGAGCGCGCTCAGGGTGAAGGTACCGGCATCGGTGGCGCTGACATCGAATAGCAGGCTTTTCATAACGCGCGTGAGCGCAAACGAACCTGCCAGGCCCACCAGCACGCCGGCCACCGCGGCCAGAACGCCCTGGCGCATCACCAGACGCACTATATCATGGGGCTGCGCGCCTAGCGCCATACGGATGCCGAACTCCTGGGTGCGCTGCGTCACCGAATAAGCGATCAGGCCGTACAAGCCGACCGTTGCTACCAACAATGCAACCATCGAAAAAATTCCCAGCAGCAACATGGTCAGGCGGGCCTGCGCGATGGAGCTGGATAGATGCTGCTGCATGGTGCGCACCTTGGTTACGGGCTGTTCCTGGTCGATGGCGGAGATGCGGGCGCGCACGGCGGGCGCAAGGTACTCAGGCGGCAGGGAACTTCGCACAATGACGTGCATGGATTCGTCGGGATGCTGGGCCATGGGATAGTAGACTTCCGGAACGCTCTCGACGGCCAGCCGGATATTCTTGACGTTGCCCACAACTCCCACGATTTCGGCGACGGTGGTGCGTCCAATGACGATTCGTTTGCCGACGCCGCTCTCATTGGGCCAGTAACGGCGCGCGAAACAATCGTTCACTACGGCGACGGCGGGGGTGTCCGGTTTATCCCGCTGCTCGAAAGCGCGGCCGCGCAAAAGAGCGATGCCCATGGTTTCAAAATATTCCGGACTGACGGCGTGGATGGCGTGGTAGGGACGCTGCGGCAGGGGCACTTCGGGTTGGCCTTCCGGCAGCATCGGCGAATAATGGGTGGGGACCAGCGGCAGCGCGCTGGACACGGCCACGGAGCGAACACCCGGCAGCGTGTTCAGCCGGTCTAAAACGTTCTGGTAGAAATTCGCGATCTGAGCAGGAGTGGAATATCGCGAAGCGGGCAGCGTGATATCCATCAACAAGACGTTATGAGGATTGAAGCCGAGCGTAACGTTTTGGAGATTGACGAAGCTGCGCATCAGCAGGCCGGCGCCAACCAACAAGATGATGGAGAGCGCAACTTGCGAAACCACCAGCAGGCTCCGCGCCAGGCTGCGCCGGCGTCCGCCCGCGGCGGCGCGGCCCTCCTCACGCAAGACGGTTTGAACGTCGGGTTTTGAGAATTGCAGGGTGGGCATCAGCCCGAACAACACACCGGTTGCCAGCGACAATCCCAGAGCAAAAGCCAGCACCTGGCCGTCGATGTGGATGGGATTGATACGGGGCAGGGTGCTGGGCGGAAGCGCGGCGAGAGCGCGGGTACTCCAGAAGCTGACGATAACACCCAGAAACCCACTGGCGAGCGCCAGCAGGATGCTCTCGGTGAGCAACTGGTGGACGATTCCGGAGCGGCCGGCGCCGAGCGCGATGCGAATGGCAATCTCCCTGCGGCGCGCCATGCCGCGCGACCAGAGGAGGCTGGCAATGTTAGCGCAGGCGATGAGCAACACGAAGCCGACTGCACCAAAAAGAACCAGCACCGCGGTACGGATGTTGGCCACCATCAACTGTTGCACCTGGTTGAGGCTGATGGCGAGGCGCGGGTCGGCATCCGCCATGGCCGGATTCCCGCGGGTATATTCAGCGTCCAGTACGTGCATTTCGGCTTGTGCCTGAGGGAGCGAAAGGCCATGGCGGATGCGGGCGACCGCGATTACATAGGCCAAGCCTGCGGCGGACTGTTGGGGAGTGAGGCCGCTCTGCTCAAACGCACGGCTGGACCATATGTCGATGCTTCTACCGGCGGGCGCGAACTCGAAATTGGCGGGCAAGACGCCGACGATCGTGGTGTCCACGGAATCCAAAGTGATGGATTGGCCGATAACATGTGGATCGGCGCCGAATCGACGCATCCAGAGCGATTGGCTGATCACGACCACCGGCCGGCCTCCCGGCCGATCATCCTCGGAACCGAAAGTGCGGCCGAGCGCGGGATGTACGCCCAGAACTTCGAAGAAATTCCAGCTCACGCGGACGGCGGGAAGCTGCTCGGGTTCGCCGCCGCCGGTGAAATTGAAGTTGTCGCTCATGAAGGGCGCGAATCCGGAAAAGGAGCGGCTGTGTTGTTCAAGGAACTCGGCTCGAAAATAAGAAAACGGACGCCGGTTGGGTCCGCGGGCGTTGGTGACGATTACCAGATCGTCGGAATCCTGATAGGGGAGCGGGCGAAGCAACAAAGCGTTGGCCACGCTGAAAATGGCAGTGTTGGCGCCGATTCCGAGCGCCAGCGTCAGCATAGCGGTGATGGTGAAGCCGGGAGTTTTGGCCAGCATCCGGATGGCGTAGCGAAGATTTTCGAGGATGGTGCCAGTCATTTGTTAATCACCACAAGTGATAGTAACCGTCGCGCCGCGCCAGCTCCACGGGAACGCCGAACAGTTCGCCGAGGCGTGGAGCGGTCAGCAGTTCCTGTTTTTGTCCATCGGCGAAAATGCGGCCATTCTTGAGCAGGATCACGCGGGCGATTTCGGGAATGATGTCCGACAGATGATGCGTGACCACTAATATACCGGTTCCGGACTGGGCCAACTTCCGAAGCAGCGCGCGCAGCTCAAGGGTGGCGTTTACATCCAGGCTGTTGGAAGGTTCATCGAGCAGTAACGCGAGCGGATGGTGAACCATGGCGCGAGCGATGAGGATGCGGCGGCCTTCGCCCGACGACATTCCGGTCATGAAACGATCGGCGAGGTGAGGCACTTCGAGCAGATCCAGGACTTCATGGGCTTGGGCCAGCATCGCGGGAGTGACCTGGTGGTAAGGCTGGATGCCGATGCTTGAGAAGAAACCCGAGAGCACTACTTCCAGGCCAGTGATGGCGCGGGTGCAGGTGCTCATGAGATCGTTCGAGACGATTCCCAACAGCGTTCGAAGCTCGAAGACATTCCAGACTTCCCGGCCGAGAATAGTGAGCGAGGATTCGGCGCGCGCCAGCGGATAGCATTCGCGGGTGATGGTCTTGATCAGCGTGGATTTGCCGCAGCCGTTTGGTCCCAGGATGGCCGCGTGCTCACCGGCCTGGATGCGTAGGGTGATATCGTGCAGGACGGATTTGTCGCCGCGCATTACGGTGATGCGGCGGAAGTCTAGCAGCGGGGGCTGCGGGCTGGGGGTTGGGGACTTGTGGGTGGTGGCTGGTTGCTGCTGGCTGGTGGCCGAGGGATCGCTACGCATTCATCGAGAGTATACTTCAACCCTGCTGGAATGAGGCACGAGTGACAGGTTCGGACGGCAGCTGTGAAAAAATCGGGAAGCAAGCGGGGTTGGCAGACGGAAGCGTCTGCCCCACATTGACGCACAAGGATTCACGATTAAGTAATGCAGGCGCTTTCGCCTGCGAACCGATTTTTTCACAGCTTCTTGAGCGACCGGTGCCTTTGATTTCGCGGATCAGGCGTCTTGTTTTACGCGTTTGAGGGCGATCTTCATCTTTTCGCCGTCCGTGCCTTGTCTTACGGCGCCTGAAATCTGATCGCCGTCGACCTTCAGTTCGAGATAGAAAATGTCGTCGCCGCCATCAACTTCCATGGTAATGGTGTCCCCGTCCACCACGCCCTTTTGAATCGCATGTTGATCGTCCTCTGGGCCGGCGGTGCCTGTTAGTTTATTGCCGTCCTGCTTCATAATCATGATGACAGGGATTGTTTGGGCTTCGCCATCCTGTTTCATGTCCACGGTTCCGGACCATTTGCCGGTCAAATCCGTTGCGCTGAGGGTCCAGGCGGCAGCCAACAGCAGCAGACTCACGAGAATACTTTTCATAGGTGCTCCTTTTCGCACTGCTATACTTGGCAAGTTTAACGTAAGTGGGAGCCGGAAAGTTGCAAATTTTATTCCCGGATGGCCACTAGCGGGTCCACTTCGAGCGCGCGGCGGGCCGGCAGGTAGCTGGCGATGAGGGCGACGGCAACGAACAGCATGGCCATTCCGGCGAAGATGGCAGGATCCGTGGGGCTTACGTGAAACAGCAGCGCGGCGATGGCCTTGTGGATGGCAAGGGCGCCGGACAAGCCAACGGCGATTCCGGCCAGGGTGAGCGCCAGGCCCTCGCGGAGGATTAAGCCGAGGATATCGGCGGGCCGTGCGCCCAGAGCGCGGCGAATCCCCATTTCCTGCCGCCGCTGTTCCACCGAATAGGCCAGCAATCCGTAGATCCCGATGGCTGCCAGCAGCAGGGCCGCGGCGGCAAAAGCGCCCAATAGCCACAAGGTCACTTGCCGTTGCCCGAATGATTCAGAAACAATGTCCTGCATACTGCGAACGGCCGTAACGGGAAGGTTCGAATCCATCCGCGCAATGGTATTTCGCACCGCGGGAGCCATCGACAGGGGATTTCCTGAAGTTTTCACGGCGAGGATCATGCCCGGCCAGGGGCGCTGCGGGTAGGGTGAATACAATTGGCCGCCGGCTTCCGAATCGAGCGCGGAGGTTTTGACGTCGGCCACCACGCCTACAACTTGGGCGTGCAGTTGCGCCCGCGCGATGATGAGCAGCTTGCCGATGGGGTCCTGGTTGGGCCAGAAACGGCGCGCCAGGGTTTCATTGACGACAGCGGCGCCGGAGCTAAGCTCGTTATCGTGTTCGGTGAAGAATCGGCCGCGGATTAGACGCGTTCGGAAAGTTCGAAGATAATCCGGCGTGACGGATTGCCAGAAGGCGAGCGGGCGCTTGCCGAATGGAAGCACGGCATCGCCGACCACCTGAATGGGCACCAGGACGTTGCCGTTCAGAGGTAGCGAGAGGACGGCGCAGGCGGAGTTCACGCCCGGAATTATCGATATCCGGCGAAGGACGTCCCGGAAGAAGGCATTCCTGCGTGGATCGGTGGAGTAAGTCTCGTTCGGCAAGGTGACCTGCATCGTAAGGACGTTGCGCGGATCGAACCCTGGATCTACCTGCTGGAGGGCGACGAAACTGCGCATCAGCAAGCTTGCCGTGATCAGCAAAATCATGGACACGGCCACTTGCCCGATGACCAGCAAGCTGCGCGCCCGGCTGCGCCGCACGCTACCGGCTGCGCCTCGGCCGGATTCGCGCAAGATGGCGTTAAGATCGGGCTTGGAAGCCTGGAGCGATGGAATGAGCCCGAAGAGAACGGCGGTAACGATGGTGACGGCCAAGGTAAACGCCAGGGTTTCCCAATCGATGTGTATCTCGCCGGCGCGAGGCAGGTTGAGCTGGCTGATGCGGCCCGCCAGGCGCGTGGCGGCGACGGCCAGCAACAATCCCAGACCGCCGCTGAAGAATGACAGCACCAGGCTCTCAGCCAGCAACTGGCGAATCAAATGGCCGCGGCTTGCGCCAAGCGCAGCGCGCACTGCGAACTCCTTGCGGCGGCCGGCCGCTCTGGCCAAGAGCAAGCTGGCGACGTTGGCGCAGGCGATCAGCAGCACCGCGCCGATGGCCGCGCATAAAATCAGCAGCGCCGATTTCACGTTGTCCACCAGGATGGTTCGCAAGGGACTGCCCACCAGGCGCGCGTCCGGGTCTGCATCCACAATGCCGGGATTTCGCCGCAGAAACTGGCTGTTGAGCACGTCCATTTCCGCCTGGGCTTGGCTGCTGGTGACGCCTGGTTTCAAGCGAGCGATGACGGAGATGTAGCCCGCGCCAAGCCGGATCTGTTCGCGAGTGAAGAGATTGAAACCAGCGAGATTTGTAGCCAACAAGTCGAGCTGCGGCGCGGGTTGATCCAAGCCGGCGGGAAGGACGCCGATGATGGTGTAGGCCTGGGTGTCGAGTGTGAGCGAAGAACCGACGACGTTGGGATTTCCGCCGAACCGGCGTTGCCAAAGTCCCTCACTCAGCATTACCACGGGCTTCCCACCCTCGCGATCTTCGTCGGGAAGAAAATCACGGCCGAGCAGGGGATGGACGCCCAGCGTGCCCAGGAAATTCGCCGAGACGCGCGCGGCCTGCAGCTGCTCCGGTTGGTCGACGCCGGTGAGGTTGAACGTTTCGTTGCAGAAGCCGGCCAGATTCGAAAAGGAGCGGGCCTGGGAGTGCATTTGCTCGAACCGCATGAGCGAAAAAGGGGCGCGCCCGGAGGCACGCTTGAGATTGGTGTTGTACAAGAGCAACAGGCGGTCCGATTGGGGGTAGGGCAGGGGGCGCAGCAGGACGGCATTCACTACGGTGAAGATGGCGGTGTTGGCGCCGATGCCAAGGGCCAGCGTCAAGACCGCCACGGCGGAGAATCCGAAATCTTTCGCGAGCACGCGGAGAGCGTGGCGGAGATCCTGAAGCATGATTGATTATAAAAGTTTCTCGTTTCTCGTTTCTCGTTTCTGGTTTCTCGTTTCTGGTTTCTCGTTTCGACTTTTCGGAGAGAAGCCGACCAGGGGGTCCGCCCCACTTGTTTTGAAAGATTCCGGAGCGTTACTTCAGGATCTGCAGCAGATTGCTGTAATCGTCCGTCCATGGGCGGAGACCCGGGCGCGGCGGGGCTGGCTTGATGCCGGGCGCGTGGAAGAGACCGTCGGTGAAGGGAACGCGATCCGAGGCCACCAGGATCCAGTCGCTCGCGGACAGGTAGTCCTCCTCATCCTTGGCATCGTCGTTCACTTCGATGGCAACCTTGGCGAGATCGCTCGCGTTTCGCTCCACTACGGGCTCCAGCGCGAGATAGCGGTTGGATACATGCACGGCCAGAATCCCGCCGCGATTGAGATGCCGAAAATAAAGCAGGAACGCTTCACGCGTGAGCAGGTGAACGGGGATGGCATCGCTGCTGAAGGCGTCCACTCCAAGGACGTCGAACTGCTGGCCGGGTTGGCGCTCCAGAGTCAACCGCGCATCTCCCAATAGGACACTTTGATCAGCCTTGCAATCTCTCAAAAACGTGAACCAGGTGGATGCGATGTCGAGATCGAGCGGGTTGATTTCATAGAAGCGGAAAAAATCGCCATGCCGGCCCCAAGCGGCGGTCACGCCGGCGCCAAGGCCAATCATGCCTACGTGAATGGAAGGCCGCTGGGCTTGGAAATAGCGGATGGCGCGTCCCAAGCCCGAGTTGGGGCCGTAATAGGTGGTGGGGGTGTCGCGTTCCTCCGGATCCGTTAGCTGGGTTCCGTGAGTGATGGTGCCGTGAATCAGGACGCGTGCGCCGGTTTGATCGGCGGATTCTTTCAAGTCGTACACGCGCAGCACTCCATAATAGTTGCGCGCGGAAAAATCGAAGCGCCGGTCATCCAGGCTCTTGTAATGGAAGATGTAGACGGCGAGCGCGATGGTGAGGGCAATCATGGCGATCCGCGCGATGGGCAGCGTGAACCTTCGCGGCCAATGGCCGGGGGCGACCCAGAGCACGCATGTTACCAGCGCCGCGCAGGCCACTAGAGACAACGGCAGCTCGGAATACGTGCGGAACAAGTGAGGCGCGCCGATGGCCACGAACAGCCCGCCCAATGCGCCGCCGAGCGCGACCATCAAATAAAAATTGGTCAAATGACGCGGATCGGGTTTTAACCGGGTTAACTCGCCGTGACAAGCAATGCAGCCGATGAACAGCGCCGCGAGAAAGATAGGGATGGACCATTTGATGGTGAGATTGCCGCGGTTGTAATACAGCGCAAAAGCTGCCGCTCCCAGCGCGGCCGCGAGCAAGGGAAGAAAAATCGCGCGGCGATAGAGCTGCTCGCGCTCAAAGCAGATGATGAAGCTGAGTAAATAAACTCCGAGCGTGACCACCCAAAGCAGCGGGACGGGCGCGACATTGGTGCTGAGGTGGGTGGTGATGGAAAGAAGCAGCGCGGAGCCGCAGGCGGCGAGCGAAATCCACAGCAGTTGCGATCGCCAGCGCGGCGCGTCGATGGCCGGGGAAGGTTCTTCGGCGACGGCGTGAATGCGTGCGTTCCAGCAAAGTACGCCGCAAAGGGCCACGAATAAAACGTAGATCCCGGACCATCCATATGCTTGCGTGTGCGTAGTGAACAGCGGTTCCACCAGGAACGGAAAGCTGAAGAGGGCCAGCAGCGATCCCAGATTTGACAGCGCGAACAGGCGATAAGGGACAGCGCCGGGTTTCGCCAGGACATACCAGGCTTGGAGCAATGGACTGGTGGTGGATAGCAGAACGTAGGGCAGGCCGATGGTGGCCGCAAGCAGCAGGAGTATGCGGCCGGAAGGGTCGCCCGCGGCGTCCGGCTTCCAGTTGGGAGAAGGAAGAATGGGAAGCAGGGCGATGCTCGCAGCCAGCAGAGCCAGGTGCAGCACAGCTTGTTGCCGAGGTTTCAGATAGCGCGTGGAGCAGTGTGCGTATAAATAGCCAGCCAGCAGCGAGGCCTGGAAGAACAACAGGCAAGTGCTCCACACCGAGGCGGATCCGCCGAACCAGGGCAGAATGATTTTGCCGATCATGGGCTGCACTTCGAACAGCAGAAATGCGCTGAGGAGGATGGTGACGGCGTAGAGCAAGGAGTAATAATCGCACAGTGGCAGGTTGGCAACCTGCCGCAGGATGCCATCCTGCCCCACAAGCTGATAGACTCTCGACGTGACGCTGGCTCCTGTCGACTATCTCATCCTTTCGCTCTATTTCGCATTTGTGTTGGGTATTGGCTGGATTGTTAAGCGCAAGGTTACCACCAGCGAAGATTTTCTGACTTCCGGGCGCTCCGTTCCGGTATGGATCACCAGCTTAGCGTTCATCGCCGCGAACCTGGGCGCGCAGGAAGTGATCGGAATGTGCGCGTCCGGCGCGAAATACGGCATCATGACCGCACATTTCTATTGGATCGGCGCGGTTCCGGCCATGCTGTTCGTGGGCGTTTTCATGATGCCTTTCTATTATGGAAGCCGCGCGCGCAGCGTGCCAGAATACTTGAAGCTGCGCTTCGACGAAAAAACCCGCGCGCTGAATGCCTGTAGTTTCGCGGTGATGACGGTTTTTTCGTCCGGAATTTCGATGTATGCATTGGGATTGCTGTTTCAACTGGTTCTGGGCTGGAGCTTCACGGCGTCGGTGCTGCTTTCGGCCGCGATTGTTTTGGTCTACACTTTTTTGGGCGGCCTTACCAGCGCTATTTACAACGAGGTGCTGCAATTTTTCCTGATCGTGCTGGGTTTTGCGCCGCTGGCGATCATGTCCGTTCTCAAGGCGGGCGGATGGCGCGGGATGTCCCAGCGGCTTCCGCCGGTGATGACGCACGCCTGGTCGTATTTAAAAGAGCCGTCGCAGAATCCCATGGGCGTGGAGATATTCGGATTGGTGGCGGGGTTGGGATTCGTGCTTTCGTTTGGTTATTGGTGCACGGATTTTCTGGTGGTGCAACGCGCCATGGCCGCGGATTCCATGTCGGCGGCGCGGCGGACGCCGTTGATTGCGGCATTTCCTAAGATGATCATGCCGTTTATCGTGATTGTGCCTGGAATCGCCGCGCTGGCGCTGTCCAAGATGGCGCTGGGATATGCTTTGCCCCTAAAGCCGGACGGCGGACCCGACTACGATCAAACCATGACCACGCTGATGGCGCAGTTTTATCCTTCCGGCATGCTGGGCCTGGGCCTGACTGCGCTGATGGCGTCGTTCATGTCGGGGATGGCCGGCAACGTTACGGCGTTCAACACGGTGTGGACCTACGATTTGTATCAAGGCTACATCCGCAAGCGCGCGCCGGATTCTCATTACCTCATGGTGGGGCGTTTCACCACCGTGGTGGGGGTGGGGCTGTCGGTGGGGACAGCTTACCTGGCCAGCCACTTCAACAACATCATGGATTTTCTGCAGTTGGTATTCGGATTCGTAAACGCTCCGCTGTTTGCGACATTTTTGCTCGGAATGTTCTGGAAGCGCGCCACCGGACACGGGGCCTTTACGGGGCTTTTGGCGGGCACTTTGGCGGCCGCGGCCACGCACGGGTTGACGCTGGCGGAAAACAAGGGAGGGTGGCTCGGGACGGTGGTGCACAGTTTTCCATCCACCATGGCGCAAAATTTCTGGATCGCTATCTTTGCGTGGTCCACGTGCCTGGTGGTGACCATTCTGGTAAGTTTATTGTCACAGCCGAAGAGGGAGGCGGAACTGCGAAATCTGGTTTACGGGCTGACCGATATCCCGCAGGACGCCGATCTGCCGTGGTACAAACGGCCGCTTCCACTGGCCGCGGTGGTGATAGTGGCGCTGGTGATTTTGAATTTTCTGTTCTGGTGATATGCGCGACCTTCGGATTCCAATTGGCTTGTTCTTCTCACTGGCCGGCGTGATTCTGGCGGTGACCGGCATAGTGACGCAAAATCGCGCACCACTCGAAACGGTCAATGTGGATCTTTACTGCGGCCTTTCGATTCTGGTATTCGGGGGGCTGCTCTTGTGGCTGGCGCGGCGCAGCTCTTAATAGATTCTTTTGAGGCGCGCTACCACAGCACGCCGGATGTCGCGCGCGCACCCGGACGCGTAAATCTGATCGGGGAGCACACCGATTATAATCTCGGCCTGGTGTTGCCGGTGGCCATCGATCTGGATTGCTGGGCGGCGTCGGCGCCGAATCGTGCGGGAGTGCTGCGCGTGCATTCCGAGAATCTGGGCGAGAGCCGCGAATGGCCCATCGAGCAGATTGCCGGGCTGCGCGCCACCGGCCATTGGACCGACTACATCATCGGCATCGCGCGGCAGCTGCCGCTGGGGCGCGGGAGGGACCTGGCGATCCACAGCAAAGTGCCGTTGGGCAGCGGCCTCAGTTCGTCGGCGGCGCTCGAAGTATCCACGGCGCTGGCGCTGGGCTGGGCGGGGGATTTGCCCAGCATCGAACTTGCGAAACTGGCGCAACGCGCGGAGAACGAGTTTATCGGACTGCCGTCGGGAATCATGGATCAGTATGCGGCAGTCTTTGGACAGCGAAACGCCGCGCTGCTGATCGATTGCCGGAGCCTCGAAAGCCAAGCTGTCGTTTTGCCGGAGGGCGCGGCGATTGTGGCCGTGAACACGATGGTGAAACATAAACTGGGGCAGTCGGCCTATCGGCAAAGGGTGGCGGAGTGCGGGGCCGCGGCGTCGGATATCGGCGTGGAGAGCTTACGCGACGCGCGGCCGGAGCAGCTGGGATTGATCGGCGATCCGATAGCGCAGCGCCGCGCGCGGCATGTTCTGAGCGAGAACCAACGGGTTCTGGACTTCGTGGAAGCCAGCTGGAGAGGCGACTTGCGCGGGATGGGGCGGTTGCTGGTGGAATCCCATCGCAGCCTCAAGCAGGACTACGAAGTGACTTGCGCGGAATTGGATTTTCTGGTGGATCGCGCGATGGAGCTGGAGGGAACATTTGGCGCCCGGATGACGGGGGGCGGATTCGGGGGCTGCACGGTAAACCTGGTAGCGCCTGCGGCGGTGGAGCAGTTCAAGGCAACGTTGGGGAAAGAATATTTGGAGAGGTTCGGGATTGAGCCGGCGTTTTATGTGGTGCGGGCGTCGGATGGGGCGCGGAGGGTTTCTTAGGGGCGTCGGCAGGAGTGCCGACGCGGCACGCAGGAGTGCGCGCGCCACGTCAGGAGCGCAGGAAGGCCAAAGCGGTTTTGGTGAACTCGGGCCAGCGCTCGCCCCCGATTGGGCCGTGACCGCCGCTGGGGATGATCCACAGGCTGGAGCGGGGAATGGCTCCGGCCATCTCTACTGAAATTTCCACCGGATAAAGAGGATCGCGATCGCCCTGCACGATTAACGTGCGGGCCTGAATGGTGGAGAGGTAGGCTCGAGTGAAATTCATATCGTCGTAACTGTCGGCGAATGATGCGGTACTCGCCAGGAGAGCTTTGATTTGCGCTTCACCGCCGGGGTGACGGCGGCGCATGGTTTCCCAGTCCTGCTCAGTCAGGCTTTCCGGATATTGGCGCATGATGGCGCGCGCCTGAGCGGGGAAGTAACTGGTTGCGCTCACCAGCACCATGGCCTGGACGCGCTGGGGTTGTTGGGTGGCGAGGTGCAGCAGCACATTGCCGCCACCGCTTACGCCGAGTCCTTTGAAAGCGCCGATGCCGAGGTGATCGAGCAGGGCGAAGATATCCGCGGCGGAGTCCTTGTGGTGGAAAGTTTCCGACGGGTTGCTGGATCGTCCATGGCCGCGCAGATCGGGGATGATGAGCTGGAAGCTGTTGCTCCAGTCGGGAATTAAGGGAGCCCAATCCTGGCTGCAGCCGCTGAAGCCGTGCAGCAGAATTAGGGGGTCGCCCGCGCCGTGAATTTCGTAGTAAAGCTCAACGCCGTTGATTTTTTCGGTCAATAGTGTCCTCCTAAAATGAAATCGCCCACGCTTGCGCGTGGGCGGTTGGTATCTAAAGAGTAGTTTATCAATCATGTCCTGGGAGGGTCAATAAAAAACTGACATAAAAAACTGAGCCGCGACCGCAAGGAAGCGCTGCCACGGCTGCCGCTAGCGCTCCGTTCGTGGTGGCGGTCCCTTGCGGTCGTGGTTCGGTTACGCCCGCCGGTTACACCCGCCTTGACTTTGTCTCTTCTCCCGCGTGACAATTACCCAGAACTCAGGAGTTGATCTTGAAAAGCGTCGCCCTGCTCTGTCTCCTAGCGCCGTTGGCCGTGAGCGCCCCCCGCTTGAATCCAGCCGAGAAGCGGACCATGGAATTGAAGCCCGCCGTGGTTCTGTTAACCGTCCATTTCGAGGTTGGAGCCCGGCTCAGGATAGACGGTAATCCCTTCAATTACGGTTTGACTTACGACATTAAGGGCACCGGATTCATTTATCGTCCGGACGGCTATATCGTAACCAACGGGCACGTGGTTGCGGCCGCGAACCGGAAAGATTCGGCAGCGCAGGAGAACCTGAAGGCGTCCATCATGCACGACATTATCGCGGCGTTGGTTCCGAAAATATCGGAAGTCACCGGACACAACGTCACCGGTAGCGACGAGCAAGTTCGCCTGGCCTACGATATCCGGCCTTTCTTCGCGCGCGGGCCGGACTTGACGGTCACCATGCCGAACCGGCAGGTTTTCAACGGCGAAATCAAGGCCTACAGCGATCCGATGGATCAAGGCGGTAAGGATATCGCCATTGTTAAGATTGACGCCACCAATCTGCCCACGGTCCGGCTGGGTGATTCCGATTCGGTTCACATTCAAGAGCCGATTACAGTAATCGGATATCCGGACGCGGCCTCGCGGGTGGGGCTGGTCAGCATGGAGTCTTCCTTGGTTCCCACGGTGACCAACGGCCACGTGTCGGCGATAAAGACCGATTTCAAGGGCACGCGGGTGATTCAATCCGACGCCGCCATCAATCCCGGAAATAGCGGGGGTCCGGCTTTCAACGATAAGGGTGAAGTAATTGGCGTGGCCACTCTGCGGGCGCGGGACGCGGTGGGTTTGTATTTCTTTGTGCCCATCAACACGGCGCTCGAATTTGTGAATCAGGTGGGCGCCAAACCGCAGGCGGGACTCTTCAATCAGGTGTGGGCCGCGGCGCTGGATACTTATGACCGCGGCGAATGCCAGGGCGCCAAGGGCAAGCTGCAAAGCGTGCTGAACATAATACCCAACCTTCCGGACGCGGTGAGTTTAATGCAGGCGTCGGAGAAATGCGCGGTGGATGAAGGGGCCATTGGCCGAGCCATGGAAGGGTCCACCTGGTTGCTTTATTCCGCAATAGGGCTGGTGATTGTGGTGACTGCATTCCTGTTGATGCGCCGCAAAGCGCTGCCGCAGATGGCCGGCGGGAAAGGCGTGGTGGTGGAAGGCGCTGCACGAATCGGCGGCACGCGGCCCGAAACGCCGCCACGGCCGGAAGTGCCTCGTCCCGCGGCGCCGGCGGAGGCGTCATTTGGAAGCGTGCAGGTTACGGCGGGATCGCTCACGGGCCAGAAGTTCAAGATCACCAAGGCCGGGATTCTGGCGGGAACCGATCCCGCGAAATGCCAGATCTGCGTGACCGAAGACGCCATCTCGCACGAGCACGCGTGGATCGTCCCAGTGGATAATCGGGTAGTGGTTATCGACCGCGGATCTACCAACGGAACGTACATCAACTCGGTGGACTCACCCCGCGTCAGCAAGGTGGGCTTGCAGAATGGCGATCGTATCTATCTCGGCAAAAAGGGATCCGTAGTTCTGACCTATTTCAGTTCTTAAAGGCAGGAAGAACCGATGGCAAAGTTTTGCGCCAATGGACATCAAATGGAAGACTCCTGGGCGGTCTGTCCCTATTGCCAACGGACGGGGTTTCAGGGCGCGGGCCAATCGGCGGGAGTGAAGACCCGGATGGAAGGGGAAGCTCCCAGGGAGGCGCCGGCCGCCGCCGCTTCCGCCGGGCGGAAAACTGTTCTGCTCACCGATAAACGCAAGGCGCCCGTGGTGGGGTGGTTTGTGGCGATGACGGGCGATCAGAAGGGCGAGGATTTTCGCATTCGCGACGGCCAAAACCTTATCGGGTCGGCTCCCGACGCTGACATCGTGCTGCGCGATACGGCAGTTTCGGGGAAGCACGCCAGCCTGCGTTACAAGGATCAAAAATTCTTTCTGACGGATCTGGATTCCACCAATGGAACCTATCTGAACGATGGAACCAGCCCGATCGCCCGCGAGGAGTTGAAGGACAATGACGTGGTCCGAATCGGCGAGATCTCTCTAAAATTTAAATGTCTCTGAATGGTTCTTCGGTTCTTCGGTTCTTCGGTTCGGAACCAGGGACTGAAGAACCGGAGAACTGAAGAACCGACGAACCGTGTTTATCCGCCCCGGTATTGAGTTGGGAAATCTCACTGACGTGGGGTGCCATCGCGCTGATAACGAGGATTACTATTGTTACGCCGAGCCTGAGAACGATGTGGATTTTCAGACCAAGGGCCGTTTGGCTGTAGTGGCCGACGGGATGGGTGGACACGAGGGCGGTAAGGTAGCCAGCACTCTGGCCGTGGAGGCGGTGCGCGATGGATATTTGAGCCACCCGGACCACAATCCAAGCCTGGCGCTGCGAACTGCTTTTCAAAACGCCCACGCCGCGATTCAGGAATATGGCCGGCAGCATCGGGGACTGGCCGGGATGGGCACCACCTGTACGGCGGCAATCATATTGGACGGCCAGCTTTATTACGGCCACATTGGCGACAGCCGTTTGTATCTGATTCGCGGGTACAACATCTCGCTGCTCACGCAGGATCATTCTCAGGTGGCGCGGCTGGTGCAAGATGGTTTGATTACGCCGGAGGAGGCGTCGGTCCATCCGCATCGCAACGTGCTTACGGCGGCCATGGGCGTGGAACCATCGGCTGGGGATTTCCTGGAGACGCCGATGCCGCTGGAGGCCGGAGATATCCTGCTGATGTGCACCGATGGTCTGCATGGCCTGGTCAGCGATCAGGAAATGCTGGCTACGGCCGGTACGCTCAATCCGGCCGAGGCATGTAAGGAACTGGTCCGCATGGCGAAGGAGCGGGGCGGGTTTGATAACATAACGTTACAGATATTGAAGATTTCGTAAGAACCGTTTCTGGTTCCTGGTTTCTGGTTCGCCGAGTTGACCGAACCAGAAACTAGAAACCAAGAACCAGAAACTTGGGCCTGATTTGTGATCGGAACCGAAATCGCCAGCTACCGTATTTTGGAGAAGCTCGGGGAGGGCGGCATGGGGACCGTCTACAAGGCTGTGGACACCTCGCTCGACCGCATGGTGGCCATCAAAGTCTTAAGTTCAGACCTTAACGGCAACTCGGAGCTGGTGCAGCGTTTCAAAGCGGAAGCCAAAGCGCAAGCCAACCTGAACCACACCAATCTGGCCACGCTGTACGCGTTTGTAATTCAGGACGATCGCGCGTGCATGGTGATGGAATTGGTGGATGGCGAGACCTTCGAGCAGATGATTCTGCGGCGCGGTCCGCTGCCGGTCGAGGAGGCGTTACCGCTGTTTAAGCAGGCGCTGCTTGGAATCGGGTACGCTCACCGGGCTGGAATTGTCCATCGCGACATCAAGCCCAGCAACCTGATGGTGAACCGCCTGGGGATCGTCAAGGTGATGGATTTCGGCATTGCCAAGGTGATGGGCGCGCGGGGAATGACGCGCACTGGAGTGCAGATGGGCACCGGCTGGTACATGTCGCCGGAGCAAGTTCTGAACCGGCCGGTCGATATTCGCTCGGATATTTATTCACTCGGAGTGACCTTGTATCAAATGATAACGGCGCATGTGCCCTTCGATGGTCCGAGCGATTATCAGATCATGACGGATCACGTGAGCACGCCGCCGCCGCTGCCCACCGGTTTTGCTCCGAACATTCCCAGGGGTTTAGAGAATGCGGTATTGAAAGCGCTGGACAAGAATCCGGACGGGCGCTTCCAGACCGTGGAAGAGTTTGGAGCGGCGCTGGAGCATCCTGAAGATTTCGGCGCCGCGGCGATTGTGCCGGCGGGCATCGTAGCCTGTCAGGTTTTAGAGCCTCGAATTAACGTGGCGCGGCCGGCGGGCGGGCTGCTCCCGGCGCTGCTCGCTACGCCTGAGCGCAAAGTAGTTGCGGCAGCGGCGGGTATGGCGGTGGTCTTATTGGCGGGATGGTTGGCGGTGCGATCCCGAAATCCAACGCCTGTCGTTCCGCAGGGTGTTGGAGTGCAATCGTCCGCGGGCGAGATCGCTCCGCCGCTTGTTCAACAGCCTTCCCCGCCAGGTGCTCCGGCGCGGCCGCCGGTTCCCGCAGCCCGGCCGATGGCGCCGCAGATTACATTCAGTGTTTTTCCTAATGCAATCGCGCAGGGAGGGACCACGCGGCTGCGCTGGGTTTTGACCAACACGCGATCGGCCAGAATTGTTCCAGCGCCCGGCGCGCTGCGGCAGAATAGCGGCGAGTTTCTGGTGGCGCCGGCGCAGACCACTACCTACACGCTCACAGCCGCATCGAAGGATGGGACGCTGGCCACGGCTACTGCGACCGTGCGGGTGATGCCGGCGGCGCGTCCGGATGTGGCCGTCCTGGTGCACCATGATCATGGATTTTCGCAGGCGGGGTGGGCGCAGTGCTGGGGGCAGTTGATGGTGGTGGGGAACAGTTTCGAATACCGGGTGATGGGAACAAGCGACGGGCGCCGCGACGGTTTCAATGTGCCGCTTTCCCTGCTTCAGGATGTGCGCATGAACCGGACGCCGATACGGAACCTTGCGGCATTCCACGTGACCATCAATGGCCGGGTTTTTAATTTTGTTCCCCAAGGATTGCCGGCCGCGCAGGCTGTTTTCGCCATCCGGCAGAGGACCGGCGTCAGGTAGTGCAAACATGACCGGAACGCAAATCGGCAATTACAAAATCCTGGAGAAACTCGGTGAAGGCGGCATGGGCACGGTCTACAAAGCCGTGGATATCAACCTGGACCGCACCGTGGCTATCAAGGCGCTCAACGCGGAGTTGAGCGGCAATCCGGAACTGGAACAACGCTTTCGCGCCGAGGCTAAGGCGCAAGCGAACTTGAATCACACCAATCTGGCCACGCTGTACGCGCTGTTGATTGAAGAGGGGCGTCCCTGGATGGTGATGGAGTTTATCGAAGGCGAAACATTTGAGCAGATGGTGCAGCGGCGCGGCCCCATTCCAAGCAACGAGGCGATTCCTCTTTTCCGGCAGGCGCTGCTGGGGGTGGGATATGCGCACCGCATGGGCGTGGTGCATCGCGACATCAAGCCCAGCAACATGATGTTGAACAAGCAGGGCATCGTCAAAGTGATGGATTTTGGCATCGCCAAGGTTCTGGGCGCGCGCGGCATGACCAAAACCGGAACCCAAATGGGCACCGCTTTTTATATGTCTCCGGAGCAGGTGCTGAATCGGGGCGTGGATATACGCTCGGACATTTATTCGCTGGGTGTCACGCTGTACGAATTGTTGACCGCCAACGTGCCCTTCAACGGCGACAGCGATTATCAGATCATGACCGATCACGTGAACGCTCCGCCGCCGCTGCCCACTAAATTTTATCCGTATATTCCGCAAGGTCTGCAGAATGCTGTGCTGAAGGCATTGGAAAAACAACCGGATGGGCGGTTCCAGACGGTGGAGGAATTCGGGGCGGCGTTGGAGCAGCCGGACACGTTTGGAGTGGTTCCAGTGGAGGTTGTTCCAGCTGTTATTCCGGCGCCTCAGGGCGCGACTCGGGTGGAAACTACGGCTCCGCCTGTTGCGGCGGTGGTGGCCGCCGGCGCTTCCAGTGTGCCGGCGAAGGCATCCTTCTGGACGCCGGAGCGGAGGATTGCCGGCGGTAGCGCGGCGATTATATTAGCGCTGGTGGGAGGTTGGGCGGCGCTGCGGCCCAACGTGAAGAATACGGGCTTGCCTACGGCGCCCGCGACGGTTCCTTCATCGCAGCCGGCGGCTCAGCCGTACGACAACGGCATTCCTCCGCTTCCACCCGTTCCACCAGAGCCTTCGCGTCCGGCCCCGGCGGCGCCGCACGGGAGTTCCCCGCCGGTTCGAAGCAGCAATTCCTCGCTGGCGATCCCGGCGGGAACGCCGGTTATCATCCGGCTGATCGACAACGTCGACTCCAGCCGCGACCGTACCGGCCAAAGATTCGCGGCCAGCGTGGACGCGCCTGTTGTGGTTGGCGGGCGCACCATGATCGCCCGCGGCGCAGGCGCGCGCGTGGTTCTTATCAACGTTACCCAAGACGGAGCAATCGAAGGTCGTTCCGAAATAAAGCTGGAGTTGGTTTCGCTCTCGATTAACGGCGCCAATTATGTGGTGCGCAGCAACTTGTTCGACCAGCAAGGTGTCCGCGGTAAACCGAGCGCGAAGGTGATAGCCGGAGGCGCGGCGGTGGGGGCGGCCATCGGTGGAATATTCGGTAGGGGAAAAGGCGCTGCGGCGGGCGCCGCGGCGGGAGCGGGTGGAGGCGTGGCGATCGCAGCCCGGGCGCCTCCGGTGATTGTTCCGGCGGAAACCAGGATCAAATTTACGCTCAGGACGCCGATCAGCTAGTGGTGGGCACGAAGAGACTAGCGTTCGGTTGGCCGGTGAAAACGCCTGCCCCACTGCTGTTGGTGGCGCTGCTTGCGGCGCCCACAATGTACGCAGCCAAGCTTACGCCGCAAGCGGCTGCGGCGTTTGATCGTTATATCGAGTTAACCGAGGCGCGAATGAAAACGGATTGGAAAGCCAAGGTCCGCGGCGCCAACATCCGCATTGAAGGAAAGAAAATCGACGTGCCGGACGGGATGATCCAGCATTGGGTGGGCAGCATGTTTATCCCCGGCGCGAACATTTCTCAAGTGAAAGCCGTGCTGCAGGATTATGAGAGCTACAAGATTTTCTATAAACCGGAAGTGATCGGGTCCAGACAGATCGCGCATCACGGCGACGAGTACGAGGTGTTCCTCCGGCTGTACAAAAGCCAGGTGCTGACGGTGGTATTGAATTCCAATTATCACGTCCGTTACGACACGGCGGACCCGCACCGCATGTACGTGGCTTCGCGCTCGACCCGAATCGCCGAAGTGAAAGACCCCGACCATCCCGACGCGGGGAAGCAGCCAGTGGGCGACGATACCGGGTTTCTTTGGCGCCTGAATTCATACTGGCGATTCGAGCAGGCGGACGGAGGAGTCTATGCCGAGCGCCAGGCGATTTCGCTTTCGCGCAACGTACCGCCGCTGCTGGGAAAGCTGCGCTAACTAGGGCAATCAGTTGGGGAATCCGATGTATTGCACTTCTTCTTCCAGTGTCAGGCCGAAACGATTCTGGACCCGCGACTTTAGATCGCCGATGATTTCGCACAGCTCGCGTGCCGTGCCTTGGCCTTCGTTGTAGATCAGGTTGGCGTGATACTCCGCCACGCGAATGCCGCCGTTTTGGATTCCCTTGGCGCCCACCTGCTCCAGGAAGTACGCGGACGGGACCTTGCCTTCGCGGACAACGCGCTCCGGAACTTGCCGTTGCACAGCTTCCGGAAGCTCGGCCAAAATCAGGTTCTTGAAGATGCTGCCGGCGCATTTCATGGTGGCCGGATATTTTTCAAGGCGGACCTTCAGGATGCCGCCGGCGATGCTCTGAAGCCCAGCGGCAGGCGCGGGCGTCAGCTCGAGGTCGGTGGAAAAAATTATCCAATCCTTATGGCTCTTGAAAACGCTCTCGCGATAACGAAATTCGCACTCGGCGTTGCCGAACACACGAATCGCGGACCCGTCAAAGAATCGGACCCGGCGGACCACTTCGTTGATGGAGTGTCCATAGGCGCCGGCGTTGCCGTATATTGCGGCGCCTACCGAGCCCGGGATGCCGGTCATGGTCTCGAGGCCGCGCAGTCCATGGTGGATGGCGAAGTCCACCAAGGTTTGCAGCTCGCCTCCCGCCTCGGCCTGCACTACGGACGCCACGCTCGATATGTTCCCGGATGTGAAGCGCAACACGATACCACGAAATCCCGCGTCGGAGACGATCAGATTCGTTCCGCCCCCAATCACCGCCAGCTCGGCGCCGTCGGCGCGAACAACTTCCAAGGCCGCGATGAAGCTTTGCTCCGCGGCGGTCTCGATATACAAGTCGGCCGGGCCGCCGATCGCGAAGCGCGTGTAGCGGCTCAACAAAGTGTGCTCGGAAATCGATAAATTAGGAATCTGGCGAAGACGCTGAAGCGTCGAATGCTGGACGGGCATCTTGTCAAATGGTAGCGTAGCGCATGCCGCAAGGCCTGCAATTTTCTTCATAGGAGCAACTTCGTGTCATCTGGTTTTGCCGGCTTCCCGCCGGAAATGGTCCAATTCTTTCGAGCGCTGAAGCGCAACAACCGGCGCGAGTGGTTCCAGCCGCGCAAGCATCTTTACGAACAGCACGTCAAAGAGCCGATGCTGGAACTGGTGACGGCGCTGAACAGCGAGCTGCGGAAGTTCGCGCCGCAGTTCGTGACGGAGCCGAAGAAGGCCGTATTCCGCATCTATCGGGACACGCGCTTCAGCGCGGACAAGACGCCGTATAAAACTCATGCCGCCGCGTCCTTCTGGCGGCACGAAGCGGGCGGTTTCTATTTCAGCGTGTCGCATGACCAGATTGAGGTCGCGGGCGGCATTTATCATCCCATGCCGGAAACCATGTACCTGGTGCGGACGCACATTGCTGAGAACTATCAGCAGCTGCGCCGGATTCTCGCGAACAAGAAGAGCCGCAAGCTGGTGGGCGATCTGCAGGGTGACGAGCTGACGCGCGCGCCCAAGGGCTTCGATCCCGCGCATCCCGCGCTTGATCTGATCAAGAAGAAGGACTGGATTCTGGACGTATCGCTGGATCCTTCTTTGGCAACCAGTCCGAAATTGTACCGTGAGATTCTGGAGCGGTTTCGGGCGATGGCGCCGTTGATTGAATATCTGAATCGTCCGCTGGAAGGCCGTAAGCCGCGCAAGGATCCGCTGGAGGCTCACTTTTAGCATGGGGGACGGGTTGGCAACCCGCCGCAGGATGGCATCCTGCACCCACAACTTTACTATTGTCGGAATGCGGGGGCGAGTATATAATGGACCATCCCATTGGATTGGGACGAGGGAAGCATTTCTATTGAGCCACTAGCGAGTGAGGGGTCTCCGTGTAGAGTTGGCTTTTGGGGAAAGGGTCCACACGGAGACTAGCTGCTACACAATGTATGACGGATGAAGTGGCCAAAAGGTTAGTGACAGAGGGTTAAATTAGGGGGTCTCCGTGCGGGGTTGGTTTGTTGGGGAAAGGGTCGCCGCACGGAGACCAGCTGCTTAGTTGATCTAATAGACGAACCGCCGATGGCATTCGTTCCCAGAAATCTCAGCAGCTTCATAACAGTTTGTAAGGCACTCCGCGTTCCATCGCGCAAACATAACAAAAATTGAAATTCCTCGCAGGCTTGGTTTAGCCGGGGTGTCCAATTGTGGGAATCCGCAGCCCGGAGCCGCACAGAGTCAATTATCATGGGACTTATGATGTACACCCGTAGAAGCATTGCCGCGCTGGGGTTCTGTCTGGCGCTGGTCCCGCTGTGGCCGGCGGAGCGAGCCGGCAAGGTAACCGGCCTCGATAGATACATCCAGGCGCCGGACGCGAATTATCATTACGACCTGGTGAAGACCGTCCCTGGAAACGGTTACACGACATACGTTCTGAATATGACGTCGCAGGCCTGGCGCAGCGCCGCCGAAGTGAATCATCCCATCTGGAAACATTGGCTCACCATCGTCCGCCCGGACCAGGTGAAGGGGACCACCGGGTTCTTGTTTATTACCGGCGGATCCATTAAGGAAAAGGCGCCCGAGAGCGCGAACGCGCAAATTGTCGACACGGCCGTGAGCACGCATACTGTTGTCGCCGAATTGCGCGGGGTTCCCAATGAGCCGCTGATTTTCACGGGTGAAACGAAAGAGCGCACCGAAGACCAGATCATCGCTTACACCTGGGTGAAATATTTGAAAACCGGCGACGAGACCTGGCCGCTGCACATTCCGATGACCAAGGCGGCGGTGCGCGCCATGGATACCATCACTTCGTTCAGCGCCACCCCGGAAGGTGGCAAGGTGCGCGTGGAAAAATTCGTGGTGGCGGGAGGGTCGAAACGCGGCTGGACCACCTGGTTGACGGCCGCAGCGGACAAACGCGTGGTGGCGATTGCGCCCATGGTAATCGACATGTTGAACAGCGTGAAATCCTTCGAGCATCACTTCCAGGCTTATGGATTTTATTCCGAAGCAGTGAAGGACTACCAGGACATGGGGCTGATGAACGTTTCGAACACGCCGCAATATGCCGCATTGATGCGGCTGGAGGAGCCTTTCAGTTATCGCGATCGTTACACCATGCCGAAGATGATCATGAACTCGGCGGGCGATCAATACTTCCTGCCGGATTCCTCGCAATTTTATTTTGACGATCTTCCGGGCGAGAAATATCTGCGATACGTTCCGAACACCAACCATTCTCTAAAGGATTCAGACGCTCATGAGAGCGTGGTGGCCTTCTACGATGCTTTTCTGCGCGGCCAGCCCCGGCCCAAGTTTTTCTGGAAATTCGAGAAGAACGGCGACATACGGGTGACTAGCGTGGATAAGCCGAGCGAGGTGAAGCTTTGGGTAGCGAACAACCCGGAGAAGCGGGATTTCAGGCTTTTGACCATCGGCCCGGCTTATAAGAGCGTGGTGGTGAACTCCACCGGCGATAACGTCTACATCGGACATGTGGATAAGCCGGAGAAGGGATGGACCGCGTATTTTGTGGAGATGACTTATCCGAGTGGGGGGAAGTATCCGTTCAAATTTACAACGGCTGTGCGGGTGACGCCGGATACGTTGCCGTATCCGGCGCCAAAGCCGTCAGGGAGGATCGAGGATCTACCGTAGCCCAGGTTTACTGGGCTTGGGTGAGGTGAGCGCGGCGATTTCTCTGCCAGCAGGCCTCATCCTGATCGTTGCATACCGGCCGGTCTTTGCCGTAGCTGATCAGCTGTAGCTGATTTTCAGGTAATCCAAGTGTCGCCAGATATTCTTTGGCTTGCTTGGCGCGAGCATCGCCCAGCGCGAGGTTGTATTCTTCAGAGCCGCGCGCGTCGCAATGACCTTCGACGGTCAGTTTGAAGTCCGGGTACTGGCGAATGATGTCGGACAGAGTTTGCGCGTCACGCTTCAAAGCAACTTCGGCGTCCGGACGCAGGGTGTGCTTGTTGTAATCGAAGTAGGCATCCTGGATGCGGTTAAGCAGTTCCTGAATGGTGGCGCGGGTGGCCGCGTCGGGCATCCGAGAACGTTGGTTGGTTGCTGCCACTTCCGAGCGTGCCGGCGACTGCTGTGTTGCTGATCGGGCGGAAGCGGACGTATCGGCCGAGCCCTTGTACGGTGGCGGCGGCGTATTCGCGGCTACCTTCTTCGAGCAACCGCTAAAAGTTCCACACAGTACCGTAACGGCCAGGGCGGCCAAAAATCTGGATTTCATGAATTACCTCCAATAGCTAAAGATACAAGAAAAACGGCGGCGTGTGATATACCGTCGAAACGGTATACTGTCCGCCGTTCGCGCGCGTCATATAAGGCGAGAGCCTTATATTGGCCTCTATACAGGATGGACCCGATAGCTCCGAGCTACCCAGTCCCCGTATTGTAGAAGCTACTGTTGCACCGACAAGAAATGCGGTTCGGTAGACTGAGGGAAGAATGCGGCAGCGCCCCTGGCTGGTGCTTGTGGCAGGTTTTGGCGGTTTGCTGCTGTTGATGGCGGCAGCCGAGACAGGTGCGCTGCTTTTTTTGAACAGTCTGCGGCATAGCGGAACCGAGCTGCAGGCGCATTTCCTGGAACGCAACAGAACGCTGGAGCAGATCCGCTCCGATATCTATCTTTCCGGGACTTTCGCGAGGGATTCCCTGCTGGCGCCGGAGGTTTCCGGAGCCCGGGCGCAGATTGCGGCGCTGGAGGGCCTGCACCGTGAAACCGAAACTGCGTTGGAACGCTACGCACAATCGCTTGAGCGCGAGGAGATAGCGCCGTTTCGAGTGCTGCGGTCGGAAATCGACGCCTATTGGAGGGTGCTGGACCGTACCTTCGCCTGGACCGCCGAAGAAAGGAGCAAGGAGCGGTTCGCGTTCTTCTACGAAGAGCTGATCCCGCGCCGGACCTCCATGCTTCAGATTGCCGATCGGATCGCGGGATTAAACGAAGAGTCGCTCAAGCGCGGTGACGAAAAACTGGGCGCGTTATTCGGCCGGCTGCAGCTGGGACTGGTGCTGACGATCGTGGTGACGCTGGTGGGAGGCGCGGCACTTGCGGCGCTCACCACTATTCATATCTTGCGGCTGGAAGGCGAAGTGGGGCGGCGGTTGGAGGAGAGCGTTCAGGCCCAGGCCAGCCTGCAGGAGCTTTCGGCCAAGCTTTTGCGCGCTCAGGAGGAGGAGCGCCGGGCGCTCTCGCGCGAATTGCACGATGAAGTAGGCCAGTCCTTCTCGGCGGTATTGATGGAGGCGGAGAATCTGCTGGATCTGGATCCTGCCGCGGAGGTGCGGCCGCGGCTTGAGTCTATCCGGGCGGTGGCGGAGAAAGGCATCAACGAGATCCGCAACATGACTTTGCTGCTGCGGCCTTCCATGCTGGATGACTTTGGCCTGGTGCCGGCGCTGGATTGGCAGGCGCGCGAGACTGCCAAGCGAACCGGCATGCACGTGCAGTTGAACAGCGAATTATCCGATGAGCTTCCCGAAGAACACAAAACCTGTATTTATCGCGTAGTGCAGGAGGCGCTGAACAATTGCTCGCGGCACGCGCAGGCCAGCGCGGTGCAGGTGGCGGTGCGCCGGGAAACCGGGAGGATTCTGCTCAGCGTGTTGGATGACGGCAGTGGATTCGACACCGGACGCGTGCGCGGCCTGGGTCTGCTGGGGATGGAGGAACGGGTACGGCATCTGGGCGGGACCTTCGAAATAGATTCGCAGCCCGGACGCGGCACTAAATTGGAGATCGTATTGCCGCTGGCGAGCTTGAACGGAAATCATAATGGAACAAATCCGCATCCTGCTGTCTGACGATCACAACATTCTGCGCGACGGCATGCGACTGCTGCTGGAGCGGCAGCCTGGTTTTGTAGTAGTGGGCGAAGCGAGCGATGGGCGAGAGACCTTGGATCTGGCTCAGAATCATCAGCCGGACGTAGTGGTGATGGATATTGCCATGCCCAATATGAACGGCATCGAAGCCACGCGGCGCATCACCGAGAAGCATCCGAACATGGGCGTGGTGATTCTGAGCATGCACTATGACGAGAGCTACGTCATACGGTCGCTGAAGGCCGGCGCGAGGGCCTATCTGCTGAAGGATGCCATGAAGTCCGAACTGATTGCGGCTATCCACGCGGTGGCCGAAGGCAGATCGTTCTTCAGCCCCAAGATCAGCCGCATCCTGCAGGAGGATTACGTGCAGGCGCTGGGGCGCAAGGGCGCCGACGACAGCTATGAATTGCTGACGGACCGTGAGCGCGAGATCCTGCAGTTGGTGGCCGAAGGCAAAACCAACAAGGAGATCGCGAACACGCTGAATCTCAGCTTGTACACGGTGGACACGCACCGCACGCACATACTGCAGAAGCTGAATCTGCATAGCGTGCCGGAAGTGATTTTGTACGCGGTGCGGAAGGGGATCATTTCGTAGAAGGGCGCCGACTCCGTTGAAGACGCCGGTTGGCAGGCGGAAGCGCCTGCCCCACTGGGGCCAACGTGGGGCAGGCGCTTCCGCCTGCCAACCGAATTTGCCACGAGGCGTCTTCATCACCTTTGGTGGGCCGCAGGCCCAGGGGAACTCCGTTGAAGACGCCTGCCAACCGAATTTGCCACAACGCGTCTTCATCAGCTTTGGTGCGCCACGCCAGCACGTGAGCTATGATGAGCCCCATGCGTACACTCGTCGGGATTCTCGTTTGTGCCATCGCCGCGCTGGGCGGTGAAAAGGACGATCTGCTTAAGCAGATGGACGCACGCGCCAGTCATTATGGCGATGTGTCGCGGAAAATCTGGGAGTTTGCCGAAGTCGGCTTTAAAGAACACAAGAGCGCTGCGCTGTTGATGTCGGAGCTGCGGCAGGCGGGTTTTACCGTTCAGGACAACGTAGCGGGGATGCCCACGGCGTTCACGGCCAGCTGGGGACAGGGGAAACCGGTGATCGCGGTGCTGGGCGAATACGACGCTTTGCCCTCCCTTTCACAGGAAGCCATTCCGGAACGTAAGCCGATTGTGGAGGGGGCGCCGGGGCACGGCTGCGGACATAATCTGCTGGGAACCGCATCGCTGTTCGCGGCGGTCTCGATCAAAGATTGGCTGGCGGAAAAGAAAATCCCGGGCACCATCCGGTTCTATGGAACGCCGGCCGAAGAAGGCGGCGGCGGCAAGGTCTATATGGTCCGTGCCGGCCTGTTCCAAGATGTGGATGCGGTGTTGAGCTGGCATCCCGGCGACACCAACGCCGCTTCCAAGCAAAGCTCGCTGGCCATTATCGCCGCCAAGTTCCGCTTTTACGGCAAGCCGGCGCATGCCGCGGCCGCGCCGGAATTGGGACGCAGCGCGCTGGACGGCCTGATGGTGATGTCTACGGCGGTGGAGTTTCTGCGCGAACACGTGCCGGAGGCCACTCGCATCCACTACATCGTGTCCAACGGAGGCGCGGCGCCGAATGTGGTGCCGGAATTCGCCGAATTGTTTCTATACGCGCGAAATCCCAGCATGCCGGTGCTGGATGGAATCTGGAATCGCATCGTGAAATGCGCGCAGGCCGGAGCGCTGGCCACCGAGACGCGCATGGAGATGGAACTGATTGACAGCGATTACAACGTGCTGCCGAACGATGCGCTGGCGGCGCTGGTGGACCGCAATTTGCACCTGGTGGGCGGTGTCACCTACACCCGCGAAGAGCAGGCTTTCGCGGAGAAGATCCGCAAGACCTTGCCGCTGGAGGGTGCGCGGCCGCTGGGCAGCCAGGAAGGGATCGCGGCGCCGGAGGAAGGATATTTCTCCGCATCGAGCGACGTGGGTGACGTAAGTTGGATTGTTCCCACCGCCGCGCTCAACACCGCTACTTGGGTGCCGGGGATTCCGGCGCACAGTTGGCAATCGGCGGCGTGCTCGGGCATGAGCATCGGGCGGAAGGGAATGGTGGTTGCGGCCAAAACGATGGCGCTCAGCGCCATGGATCTTTTCACCGATCCCAGGGAGCTGAAAGCGGCGCGGGCTAGTTTCGAACAGCGGCGCGCGGGACATGAATACCAGTCCAGGCTGCCGGAGGATCATAAGCCGCCGCTGAATTATCGAGACAGCACAAAATAGAACAACACTGAAATAGTGTACACTGAGTACGTGAGAAATATCACACTGAGCGCCGAAGAAGACTTGATTGAGCGCGCCCGGCTGCGGGCGGCGCACGAGAAAAAAACTCTGAATGCGGCTTTCCGCGAGTGGCTGGAGCGCTATGCCGGCCGGGACACGGGAAGTCTAGAATATGCGGAGCTCATGCGCCGCCTGGGACATGTGCGCAGTTCAGGGCGCGTTACGCGCGATGCGATGAACGAGCGCTGAGAAGATGAGCCAGGCCGCTCAAAGATTCTTCCTGGACACAAATATTTTCGCGTATACCTTCAACAGCCGCGCGCCTTCCAAGCGCGCTCATGCGAGCAAGCTGGTGGCACAAGCCCTGGACACGCGCCTTGGCATCATCAGCTATCAAGTGGTCCAGGAATTCCTCAACGTGGCGATGCGGAAATTCACTAAGCCCATGCTGGCTGCGGAAGCGCAACTTTACCTGGCACGAGTCTTGATGCCTCTCTGCGAGGTTTTCCCAGATGCCGCGCTGTACTCCGAGGCACTCTCAATCCATAGCGAAACGGGTTTTTCGTTTTACGATTCCCTCATCGTGAGCTCCGCGATCGCGGGCGGTTGCCGGGTTCTGTGGACCGCGGATATCCAGCACAAGCAGCGAATTCGAGGTGTTGAAGTTCGCAATCCGTTCGTGGATTCCCCTACTCATACCTGAGCGCTTCCGTCGGATTCAGCTGCGACGCGCGGCTGGCCGGCAGCATTCCGAAGACCACGCCCACGATCAACGATACACAGAAGGCCACTACGATGGACATGATGGAAATGGGGACCCGGATCTGATCGGTGAGGAATCGGACGCTGAGGGGGATGGAAATGCCAATCAGGATTCCGATGAAGCCGCCGCCCACGCTGAGCACCACCGCCTCCGTGAGGAACTGCTGCAGCACGGCCTTGCGCGGCGCGCCCACAGCCATGCGCAGTCCGATCTCCCTGGTGCGTTCGGTCACGGTCACCAGCATGATGTTCATGATGCCGATTCCGGAAATGATCAGGGTGATGGCCGATACCGTCACCAGCACCAAGGTAAGCACCAACGCGATTTTCTCGGCAGCATCCAGAAAAGGAGAAAGATTCAGCACATCGTATTTTGCTCCGGGCCGGTGCCGGCTTTCGAGAACCTGTTTGATGGCGGCAGTGAGGGGCCGCACATCCGCCGTGTAGCGCGCCTGCGCGTACATTGGGTCAATACGCTCCACTGGAGTGAAAAGTTTGATGACAGTAATCGGCATCAGCGCCGTTTCGTCGGTGATCTCGGAGAAGCCGAAGGTTCCGGTCCGCTCCTTGAAGGTTCCGATCACGGTGAACCGCAATCCAAAAAGCTTGACCACCTGACCGACGGCGGCGGCCGTGCTGCCGAACAACTTCTGGGCCAGTTTTTCGGTCAGCATGCACACATGCTGCCGCTGTTCGACATCGTTCTGATCCATAAAACGGCCCGAAAGCAGCAGCATGTTTCGCACCAGCGGGTATTGGTCGTCGGAGCCGATGACGCGGACATCCTGTTCCTTGCCGTTGATCAACATGCGCCCGAAATTGGTCATGACCCCGGTGGCTGCAATCAGCCGCGATCCGAACTGCTGGCGCACCGCCTCCACGTCGGCGAGCTTGATGAAGTCAGCGTCCACCTGCGTGGCGGTGTTGGTGCCGGCTGAAAACTGCGCGAAGATCAAGTTGGAGCCGACGCCGCGAATCTGATCCAGCACGTAATTGCGGCTGGTGATGGAGATGGTGACCACCAGAATCACCGAGGCGTTGCCGATTACCAAGCCGAGCCCGGTGAGAAAACTGCGGACCTTGTTGGCGTTTAGCGCTTGCAGGCTGAAGCGGAGCGATTCACCAAAGTACATAGCGGATGAGGCTGCGGGCGGCAGCACTTCCATTATGACGAACCCGTGGGGCAGGATGTCATCCTGCGCGCGGTTGCCAACCGCGCCGTTTTGCGCCGATTGGCAATCGGCGCGCAGGTTGACAACAGTTGAGCACCCCACCCCACCCGGTTTGCGATAAAGTATAGCCTATGCGGCAAATCGTCTGGTCCTCTCTGTTGACGGTCATGGCGGCAGCAACGTTGCTCGCTCAACCGAAAATCTATTCCATCGTAAACACGGCGAGCTACTTGACGCCGCCCCAGGATTCCAACGGCAATCCCGTCGGCAATGATGTCATCGCGCAGGGTTCCATCTTCATCGTCTTCGGAGCAGGGTTGGGCCCGACTGCGCCAACTTATCCGGCCGGCCTGCCGCTTCCCACCACGCTTCCGGCCAGCACTGGGACATCCATTTCCATTTCGGCCGGCGGACAAACAATTGCCGCGTACATGTTTTATACGTCCGCGTTGCAGGTTCAAGCGATTCTGCCTTCCACCACGCCCGTCGGAAGCGCCAGCGTGACACTGAGCTACAACGGCAAGACCAGTGCCTCGTTCACAATTTCGGTAGTGCCGTCGCGGCTGGGGATTTTTACATCGAACTCCCAGGGCTACGGCATCGCGGCGGCGCAGCATGGCGTAGGGAACGCGCCGATATTGATGTCCAGCGCCGCGCATCCTGGCGAGACAGTGGTGCTGTATGGCACCGGCCTGGGCCCCATTACCACCCCTGACAACGTGGCGCCGGGCAGCGTGCAGGTGGGGACCGATGTGACGGTGACCATCGCGGGACAAACCGTGACGCCTACTTATGCCGGAAGGACGCCGCAATATGCCGGTGAAGATCAAGTGGATTTCGTTATTCCCAATAACGTCGTTACGGGATGTTATGTTCCCGTCTCGGTGACGGCGACCGGGCAGGTGAGCCAGGATTTCGTTCTGCCGGTGGCCCCGAGCGGCAGCAGCGCGTGCACGCATATTTTTGGTTTGTCGCCGGCCGCGCTGGCTACCCTCGACAGCGGCGGCACCGTGAATGTCGGACTTTTCCAGATACTGTCGGGATACGCGGCTGCCTTGGGCGGCGCGGTGCAGGGAGCTGGTGGGTTGTTCGACAATGCCGATTCGAACGCGGTGTTCAACATGTATAACCTGATTCCGGTGGCATACGGCGCAGTCTCTTATCCGGCGCCCCTGAATTCCTGCGTGGTGATCGATCAAGTGATCACGTCCGGGGGATTCAATCTTCCGGCGATCGATCAGATCGGCGGCACTGAACTGATAGCAGATCCGGAAAACCTTGTCATCAACGGACCAAACGGCGCGACTGACAATATCCTGCGCCAGACCACCGGCGGATATGTGAGTGCGTTTCTTCCGCCGATTCTGGGACCCGGATCGTGGACAATCTCGGGGACGGGAGGCGCAGCTGTGGGCGCCTTCAACGCTTCCATTAAGCTTCCGACTAACCTGGGTTGGACCAACGCTGGGAACTTCACCAATATTCCCCAGGCGGCTCTAACCATTGTCTGGTCGGGTGGGTCGGTGTCTTCGAGTTCGGTGGTGACGGTGTTCGGAAACTCGACCGTCGTGAACCCGACGGATCCCACCAAGTCCAGCGCCAAGAGCTTCTATTGCGCGGCTCCGGCTTCAGCGGGCAAGTTTGTGGTTCCCGCCAACGTCCGGCAGCAGCTGCCTAGCGCGGCGAGCGGAGAAACGGCGTTCGGTAGCCTGGGAATCACTACCGGCGGGTTCGGAAGCTTCACGGCGCCGCTGAAAAAAGGTACGCTGGATGCCGGAGTGATCACTTATGCCGAGGCTTACGTGCTCAGTGTCGCATATTAGAAGATGAGTTTAGATGCGATGCATAGTACGGCATGCCGTAGTATGCTGAAGTTGAAAAGATTTATTGCTGGGGAGGATATCGCGATGCTTGCCAAGTCACGGAGCTACATCTCATACGCAGTTTGTTTGCTGGTATTTACGGGTGCCGCCTGGGCGCAGATCTCGGCCATCGAAGGCGAGGTGAAGAACACCGATGGAAGTCCCGCCGTGGGGGCCAAAATCCTGATCGAGCGCGAGGACATGAAGGGCACCTACAAGGGCGCGAAGACTGACAAAAAGGGGCATTACATTTATAACGGGCTCCCCTTGGGAACGTATACCGTCAGCGTCTTCATCGGCGACGATAAGAAGGACTTCGTACAGCATTTGAGAACCCAGTTGGGCGATCCGGTTCCATGCAACTTCGACCTGAAGAAAACCATGGAACAAAACCAGGCCACGCAAAAGGCCGTAGAAACGGGCACCCTAAGCAAAGATCAGGAACGCGGCCTCAGCAAAGAACAGAAAGAAGCGCTGGAAAAGAAGGCCAAGGAAAACCAGGCGGCGATGGCCAAGAACAAAGCGTTGAACGACGCGTTCAATGCCGGTAAAGAGGCGTTAACTGCCAAGAACTACCCCGCTGCTGTGGATGCCTTTGAGAAGGGTGCGGCGCTGGATCCCAATCAGCACGTGATCTGGGCGAATCTGGCCGACTCCTACGTTCAGCTGGCGGCGACGAAGACGGCGGCTGACGAGCAAACGGCCGCGCTGGGCAAGGCCCTGGAAGCTTTTCAGAAAGCGATCGCGTTAAAGCCGGACGATCCGGCTTACCACAATAACTACGCGCTGGCGTTAGCCAAGGCCAAGAAGTTTGATGAATCGCAGGCTGAGCTGACTAAGGCCGCGCAATTGGATCCGCCCAACGCGGGCAAGTATTACTACAATTTGGGAGCCGTTCTGGTGAACACCGGCCATTCGGCCGAGGCCGAGGCGGCCTTCAAAAAGGCCATCGAGGCCAATCCCGAGTACGCCGACGCCCAGTTCCAGTACGCCACCGCGCTATCCGCGAGATTGACTACCGACAAGGAAGGTAAAGTGATTGCTCCGGACGGAATGCAGGCAGCGCTTGAAAAGTATCTCCAGCTGCAGCCTACGGGACAGTTTGCCGAAGCAGCCAAAGGCATGCTGCAGATGATCGGGGCGACAATTCAGACGGACTACAGCAATCCGAACGCAAAGAAGCCGGTCAAGAAGAAGTCGAACCCGTAGTGTAGTCCGGCCCACATTTTGTAGTTGACGAGTAAGTGGTTTCACCGTACACTTTCTACAAGTGTACATCGATGTCAGAATCCACTAACGTATTCTGGTACAGTTCGGTGACTGTCCAGCTACTGTTTTGTGCCCACTTACTCTGGACGGGTCTGGCGAAGAAGAACCCGGTCTTCACTTCGTACCTGGGATGCTCGGTGGCGCGGTCCCTGGCAGCCTTTTACTTTACGGCCGGGTTCGGCAGTGTTCTGCCCATCTCCTACACTTACTTCTGGCTGTGGTCGGAGCCGGTTCTTCTTCTTCTTCAGATTGCGGTGACCCTCGAAGTCCACGCCGGTTTGTGGAAAGAATACGCGCACATTGTCAAGCCGGCCAAGCTGATACTTTTTTTCCTGTTGTTGACGGCGATCTTGTTCGCGGCTGTTCCCTTGAAGGCGGAACTCAGCCGCTTCGGAACCATAAAGTTGCAAGTGGTTTTGCAGTTTGAATTTCTGGTGAAGAGATATATTTCAACCGTGCTGGCTCTATTTCTTGGATTCTCGGCGCTGCTCTTCCTGGTGGTTGTTCGCAATAGCCTCAGGAGCAATCTATTGCGCCATGAGACCATGCTGGCCGCATATTTCGGCATTTATGCCGTTTGTTACTTCGCGGTGAATATGGGCTGGGCGAAAAAGACGCTCACCAATAACTACATGTTATCGGCGCTGACGCTTTGCCTGGTGATCTGGATCAGCGTGTTCCGGCCCGGCCCCGAGCTGGTTCAGGAATAAGATCCAGGTTCAGCAGGGCAGCCAGAGGCTACCCTGCCGATTTTTCATTCAGCGAGCCGGATTCTGGGGCGGTTTCGGCGGGCACTCCGGCGGGCAAGTCGGCATCGGGTCATCGAAGCGGCTGGAGTGGGACGCCGGGGCGGCTAGCTGGATGGCGAACATGCTGGCGGTCGCGAGAGCGAGCCAGAAAGACAGTTTGAGTTTTTTCATTTGTTTCTTCTCCAATTTTGATATCCCGGACTCAAAAGTGCCCGGGTTTTGACAACTTAGGGTTCTACACTATCAAAAGGTGGGCACCATCGCACCCAGGACGAAGGTACCAGTGGTTCTACTTACTCAGGACAGGACTATGCTGGCTAAGTGGGCCGGTGAATTATTGTGTCAAGGCGATAAGTGAAATCGCTTGGATATTACAACGAAACTAACAAACAATACGAAGAGTATTTATAAGAAAAAAGAGATCGCGTTTTACCGTGGATTCGGACGGTTCATTCCGTTCAGTAGAGCCTCGCACTCCTCCACCAGCATTCGGGCGGCGCCGGGCGTAGCCATCTGGCGCAGCCGCTCGGATTGCGCGCTCATTGCATCGAAGTCGGTCAGGGTGGTGGCCACCAGTCTGGCTACGGGTTCCCCATCCCAGTCACATTCTGGAATCCAGGCCGCTCCGGAGTGCTCAGCATACATTCTGGCATTGGCGATCTGGTGGCCCTGGGCGGCCTCGGTGAGGGGGACAAGGAGAGCTGGTAAACCGAACATAGCCAGTTCGGCGAGCGTGAGCGCACCGGCGGCGGTGATCACGAAGTCCGTCTGGCAATATGCCTCCGCCATATCGTCGATGAATGCCTCAATCCGAGCTTCGAATCCCAGCCGCTGATAGTCCTGCCTCACGCGCTCGATTTCATTGTTGCCGGTCTGGTGACGGATGGTGAGAGGAATGCCCAAGTCCCGAACGCGGGCGAGTAATATCGGGACATTCGCGTTCAGGAACGGCGAACCCGCCGAACCGCCAGTGACCAGGATGCGGCGTTTATTGTCCCGCCTGGGTTCCTTGCGCTGGTTGGCGAGGGCGGCCATTGCGGGCCGGATGGGATTGCCGGTCACCACCGTCTTCGAGTTTCGAAAAGCGGCGGCGGCTTGTTCCCAGCCGAGAAACACGCGATCCGTGAGCGAGGCTATCATCCGATTGGCCAAACCTGGAAAAACGTTCGCTTCGTGGATGACGGTGGGGATTCCGAGCATTCTGGCGGCGAGTACGGCGCCCAGAGAGGCGTACCCGCCGAGTCCGACTACCAAGCCGGTTTGCCTGGCGTGCAGCAGCCGGCGGGCGGTCCAGGTTCCTTGAACCAGGGTAACCAGCGCCCGTACTTTCCCGAATGCGTTCTGGCGGGCGTAGGGTGTGCCGGGAATGATGTGCAGTTCGAAACCGCCGGCGGGCACCAGTTGAGTTTCGAATCCATCCGGGCATCCTATGAAATAAACCTCCGCGTCGAAGCCTTCCTGGTAAGCGGACATGATGGCCAAAGCGGAAGTGACATGGCCGGCGGTGCCGCCTCCGGCAACGGCGACCGAGCGGCGGCGCGAACGCCCCAGGACGGTGGACGGTTGCTTGTCGGGAGCGTTCACCCCGGCTATCATAATGCTTTCCCCCTCATGTCCGCTCAACAACACCGCTATCGCGCGACGATCCTGGTGTTGGGCGATCTGGGACGGAGCCCGCGGATGTTGAATCACGCGTTAGCCCTGGCTCAGGACGGAGCAGCGGTCTCGTTAAGCGGATACCAGCAGACTCCCGTGGACAGCGCGGTGTTAAACGATCCGCGAATCCGCTTGTACCGGGTTCGCTCGCTGCGGAGAGCGCCGGAAGGTGCGCCGCGATTCTGGTTTCTGATGGTGACGGCGTTCCGCTCCGCCTGCCTGCTGTTCGAATCACTCTGGGTGCTGCTGGCCGCAACGCCGCGGGCCGACGCGGTACTGGTTCAGAATCCACCCACGATTCCTACTCTGCTGGCCGCGTGGCTGGCGGCGCGGCTGCGAGGATCGTTGTTTATTATTGATTGGCACAATTTCGGATACACGATGCTCGCGCCCCGATTGGCGCCGGAACATTTCGTGGTTCGATTGGCGAAAAGGTGGGAACGCTGGCTGGGAAAAAAGGCAGATGCTCATTTTTGCGTATCGATGGCCATGCGCCGGATCCTCGCCGGCGAATTCGGCCTGCCGGCGCCCATCGTGCTATATGACAAGCCCAGGGAGCTGGCGCCGTTTTTGCCGTTCGCGGAAAGGAGCGCGGCCGCGCGAAAAATCCTGGCGCGCGCCGGGCTGACGCTTCCGCCGGATGCCGCGCTGGCAATCTGCCCCACCAGTTGGAGCGCGGACGAAGACATGGATCTTCTGCTGGAAGGCCTGGAACGGTGGGATGCCCAAGAAAACGCGTCCCCCGTGGAATTGATGGTGCTGATTACCGGAAGGGGGCCCTTGCGGGCGGAGTTTGAACAGCGGCTCTCGCACGTTTCGTGGCGCCGGGTAACGCCGCGCACCGCCTTTTTGGATCCGTCCGATTATCGCGAACTGTTGGGCGCGGCTCACCTGGGGATCTCTTTGCATCGTTCCTCGTCCGGCGTGGATCTTCCCATGAAGATCATCGATCTGTTTGGCGCCCGAACGCCGGCTTTAGCGCTGGATTACGGCCCCTGCCTGATGGAACAAATCCAGCCCGGGCGGACTGCACTCACATTTCGGGATAGCCAGGAATTCGCGCTGCGACTGGATGAACTGCTTCGGGGCTTTCCTGATAATCCGCAGTTGCTGGAGCGGCTGCAGCGGGAGATCGAGAGGGCGGTTCCGGAGACCTGGGGCGAGGCTTGGAAACGGGACGCGGCTCCGGTGTTCGAGCGTAGTTTTCAGGCGTCGGCATGAGTGCCGACGCGGCACGCAAGAGTGCGTGCGCTACGGGCGTGAGCCGGCTATGCTGAGCGCCAGGAATTCCGGATTCTTTTCGAGCTCTGCGTATGTTCCTATATCCGCAATTTCTCCGTCGCGCAGAAATATCAGCCGGTCCGAGGACTGCACGCTGCTTAGCCGGTGGGCGATGAAGACCGTGGTGATCCGGCCATGCAAGCCGTGAATGGTAGCTGTGAGAGCCTGTTCGGTGATGTTATCGAGAGCCGCGGTAGCTTCGTCGAAAATCAAAACTGCGGGACGGCGGTAGAGAGCCCGGGCCACGGCGATGCGCTGCCGCTCGCCTCCTGAAAGTCTCACGCCGCGCTCCCCCGCCACCGTATCCAGGCCTTCCGGCAAAGCGCTGAGAAAGCCGTCCAACTGCGCGTCGCGGGCCGCTTCCACTACACGGGCTTCGTCAATCTCCGCGTCTTCCAGGCCCAGAGCGATGTTGCGGCGGATGGTGTCGTCGATCAGATAAATGGCCTGCGGGACGTAGCCGATCTGCCTTTGCCAGGCGCGTAACGACAAGCGAATGTCGCGGCCATCCACGCGAATGGTTCCCTCGGTGGGTTCTAAAACTCCCAGCATGAGATCGACGAAAGTGGTTTTGCCGGCGCCGGTGGGGCCGACGATCCCGATGGATTCGCCCCGGCGAATGGATAGATCGATATGGCGCAAAGCTGGCTCGCCAGTGTCGCCATGCGAATTTTCGTATGAAAAAGACACGCCCTCGAACACCACCGATTCCGTGAAAGGCATGCCGGCTTCCGTCTGGCTGCTTGCGGCTACATAAGGCGCCAGCTCATGCCAATCCCGCGCAACCGCCTGGACAGCAGCTTCTCCCGAGCCGATCCGGTTGAAGCGGTAGACCATCAAGTGGAGGGAAGGCAGCAGCCGGAGACCGCCATAAGCAAAGATGCCCAGCGTGAGCGTGAGATTGCCGGCGGCATCCGGCCGCAGCCACGCTAGAACAATCAGAGCCGCGAGAGCGATGATGAACGTGGTTTCCACCACCAGGCGCGGAAGTACTTCAGTGGTAAGCTGGACCGATTCCAGATCGCCCAGGGCGGAGCGGATGCGGGCAAAGCGCGTGCCGAAATACCGTTCCCGCCCCAGAATCTTAGCCTCTTTAACGGCTGCGAGGCTCTGGCGCAGACTCTGAAGTTTTTGAACGTTGGCGTGGTGCAAGAGGCGGCCCCAGCGAATGTGCCGCTGCTGGGTAATCCACAACAGAAGGATAGTGACGCCGGCGGTGACGGCTGCCGCGGCGCGGGCCAGCGGGGGAAGTTGGGCCACCAGAACCGCCAGGATTCCTATGGCGATGAAGGCTTCTGAAATCAAAGCGGTGACGGATTGCAGCACCACCCAGCTCACTTGATCCGCCGCGGAACTCACGTTGTTCAGCATTTCAGAGGAGTTGCGCCGCAGGTGCAAGCTGTAGGGCGCGAGCAGATAGCGCTCCAGCAGGCCGGATGAAATCCAGACCGCTGTAGCGGCAGCGCAGCGCTGTTGTGCGTAAACCTCAACCGCCCGCAGGCTATTTTTTACGAGGTAAGACAGAGCCACCAAAGCGGCGAACGCGGCGTTGAATCCCGGACCCGGTTCATAGGCGATCCAAGGGCGGATGGCCCTTAAGGACGACGCATGCCCGGCGCCGGCAGGATCGCTGATGAGACGTATCAGAATCAGCATTCCGGCAGTGGCCAGCATCTCGAGCGTCGCCGAGAAAAGAGCCCAGGGGATGTGCACTAACCAGCGCCGGCGCAGCCGTCCATTCAGCAGCGCCAGGGCCTGCCGCACGGTGGTTATGATTTCGCGCATGGCACAACTGATTTTAACCGGAGTAAAGCACCGGCGCCCTTAGTCTTAGAAGCTGTAAAAAAATCGGGAGGCACGCGGGGTTGGCAGACGGAAGCGTCTGCCCCACATTTTACGATTAAGTGGCGCAGGCGCTTTCGCCTGCGAACCGATTTTTTCACAGCTTCCTTATGCCATAATGAGCGCACTATCGCACCGTTCACCACCATTCTGAAGCGCCGGCAGTGGATGATAGTAGCCGCGCTCTGCCTGGTGGCGTTGGCGATCCGGGTGATCCCGCGGTTCGATCTGGTATTTCAGGCCGGCTTCGTCAACTTCCAGGAAACCGACGCATGGTATCACGTGCGCGTGGCGGAGAACCTGGTCCGGCATTTCCCGTGGCGCATCATGGTGGACCCATATGTCATTTTCGGCAAGGTGCCGGATACCGCCACCGCGCCGTTCTATGACTGGCTGTTGGGGATGATTGCGTGGCTGGCCGGAGGAGGCGCGCCGTCGGAATGGCTGCTGCACGGAATCGCCGCCTGGTATCCAGCGGTGCTGGCCGTGTTCGAAGTAGTGGCCGTGTTCCTTCTGGCCAGGCTTGTGTTTGGATGGTGTGTGGCGCTTTTGGCGGCCGCGGTTATCGCAACTTTGCCGGGCCATTTTCTGCATGTCTCGGGTCTCGGGTTCACCGATCACCACATCATGGAAAGCCTGTTGGTGACATTGTTCTTTTTCCTTTTATTGCGCGCGATTCAACGGCCCGCTGGCCTTGGAACGCCGGTTGCCGCCGGATTGACGCTGGCCGCGTACCTGCTCACATTTCACGGCGCCGCATTCGTGCTGGGCGTGGTAGTGGTTTGGGCCATTTTCTATCGGGTACGATGGTTCGGCCCGCCGCCGGAGGAAAAATCCGAGCCGTCGTTCCGGCCGCTGTACGTGGCTTTCCTGATCGCTTTGGGCATCTGCCTGCTATTCCATGGCCTGCTCTGGATGAACTACACCATCGCCGCGCTCGCGCTGGGGTGCGTGGGGCTCGGCGCCGTGGAATTGTGGTCGAAGTTCTGCCGCCGGTTGCAGCGTCCAGGCACTGTGTTCTTCGGCGGCTTGGCAGGCGCTGGATTGGCGCTGCTGGCGGTTGCGGCAGTGCTGGCTCCCAGCTTTCGTCACTCGGCGAAAATGATTGTGGCTCGCTTCATGCCGTCACTGTTTGGAACCACTGGCGGAGTGGACGAGCTTCAATCTCCGGTATACGAACTCGGTCACTTCACTCTGATTCCGGCCCTGCGCCAGTTTTATGGCGCTTATTTCTTCGCGTTGCTTGGGTTGTTTCTGCTGGGTGAGTACATTCTCAAACGCAGAGATGCCGGAAAGGCGCTGATCTTCATCTGGGGGCTCACAACGTTTGTTCTGGCCATGGGCCAACTCCGAATGACATATTATTACGCCATTGCCGTGGCATTATTAACCGGCTACGCGGCCGACAGCCTGCTGGCAACCGGGCGCAAGACGGCATTGGTGATCAGCGCGTGCCTGGCGTTTGGTGTGTTTGCGCCGAATCTTTATGCGGCGATGACTGGCGGCGTGTTTAGCGGATTGTCCGAGGATTGGAAAGAGACATTGAACTGGATGCGCACATCGACGCCTGAGCCGTTCGGCGATCCGGCATTTTTCTACGCTCGATATCCGCGGCGCGAGTACGGGCCGGACTACCGGTATCCCACCAGTGCTTATAGCGTGATGGCGTGGTGGGATTACGGGTACTGGATTGTGGATGTGGCGAGACGAATTCCGGTGACCAATCCGACCCAGGCGAACGCCTCGGTTGCCGCGGATTTTTTCCTGGCGCAATCCGAGCAGGAAGCGGTTCCCATATTGCAAAAGTGGCGCACGCGGTACGTAGTGGTGGATGAACGGCTTCCGCTGTGGCCATCGTCTGAAGAAGTAATGGTTGGCGATTATCCGGCATTCTTCGAGTATTCGCAGTTGCATCGCAGAAGCGATTACCTGCAGCTGGCGTACGTGTCGAACGGGGACGGAAAACCCGCGCCTAAAATGTTTTATCTGCCGGCATATTATCGGAGCATGGTGATACGCCTGTTCGTCTTCGGCGGACAGGCGGTGGAGGGGCGGGACGGCGCCATGATTCTCTATCTTCGGAAGAAAACGTTTCCCCAGGGTGGAACGTACCAGGAAATTGCCGGCACCAAGCGATTCGTAACGTCGGCGGAGGCTTTCGCCGCGGAAGCGGGCTGCCGTGATCAGGGTTGCGTGGTGGTGGGAGACGATCCGATGGTGAGTCCGGTGCCGCTCGAGCCGTTGCAGCAGTTGCGGCCGGTGTTCGCCTCCACCAGTTCGGTGCTGGGGTTCGGGCGGCGCGGGCGCAAAGCAGTGCAGGTGTACGAATTTGCGGGCGCCGCGCGGTGACGAGATTGGGCCACGGGCCAAGGCTCGACAGGCAGCGTATCACCGGACGCTTTGATAGATTGGTGTTTTGAGGAGAGATAACCATGCACGAACTGCACCGTCAGGCCGCCGAACAGCATGAGCTGGCGGCGCGCGCTCATCGCACCGCCGCCGAACACAATGAGAAGGGCGACAACGAGACCGGGAATTGGCATTCGGAACGGGCGATGGAGTATGCGGATCGCGCATATGAGCTTGCCAAGAAGGCCCACAATAAATCCGGGCAGATGGAGAAAAAGTGATGTCCACCCGTTATAACGATGGATCCCATTACGAAAATCATCAGCGGGCCGCGGAGTTGCATGACCTGGCGGCTCACGCGCACCGGAGTGCCGCCGAGGATCACAACAAACAGGATCACCAGAGCGGACCCGAGCGGTCAAGGCAAGCCATGGAGCACTCACTCGAAGCTTTTCGGCAGACGCAAGAAGTGCAGCAGAAGGCTACGAACCAGCATGGGATTCCATTATTCGGACATGCCGAGATAGCGGCTCTGGCCTACCAACTCTGGCAAGCGCGGGGACGTCCGGAGGGGTCCGCCGAGAAAGACTGGTTCGACGCCGCGGAACAGTTGCGAGCCCGGAGATAAGCACCCAAACGCGGGAGCGCTGCAAGATTAGCGGGCATTTAATTGGTGAGCCGGGCGGGGATCGAACCCGCGACCACCGCATTAAAAGTGCGATGCTCTACCAACTGAGCTACCGGCCCGGAGCTACTGCAGGAAGGTCTACTTACTCACGATATCATACGGGAACGTGGCACAATAGCGACAAATGAGTGAACCCGTCATTCTTATCGCCAGTGGCGATTTGCGCTTGGCCGCGAACCAGAAGTGCTGGCCGGCTCAAGAGTCTGTGGAAGCATCCGTCACAGCGGCAATTCGCGGCGCGGGACACGAGGTCAAGCGCGGGCATCCCTTCGACGCCGCCAAGGGCCATGGTTTCATCGACAGCCAGAAGTACGGCATGCAGGTGTTTCGCGACATCCCGCGCAGCGCGCCGCTCATTGTGGTGGAAGCCGTGTGGCAATACAGCCATCACGTGCTGCACGGGCTCTTCACGCATCAGGGTCCCATTCTCACCGTGGCCAACTGGAGCGGTGAATGGCCGGGCCTGGTGGGGATGCTCAATCTCAACGGATCGCTCACCAAAGCCGGCGTTCGCTATGAAACGCTGTGGAGCAAAGATTTCACCGATCCATTCTTCCTGAATGGTTTGAAGCGCTGGCTCCATGGCGAACGCATTGAACACGATGCGAGCCATGTGCAGGCCCTCGTGAATTTCCGGTTGCCGGCAGCCGGAAGAAACTCTGGCGCGCGAAGTTTCGGAGACATTGCGGCGCGACAAGGCCATTCTGGGCGTCTTCGACGAAGGCTGCATGGGCATGTACAACGCCATCATCCCGGATGAGCTGCTGCATCCCACGGGCGTGTTCAAGGAGCGGCTCAGCCAATCGGCGCTGTACGCCGAGATGCGCCGAACGCCGGATACGGAAGCGCGCGCGGTGCGCGAATGGCTGGACCAGAACGGTATGCGGTTTGTGACCGGCACGAATCCCGAGACGGATCTGACGGACGATCAGATTCTGGAGCAGTGCAAGATGTACATCGCGGCGCTCCGCATCGCCGACGAATTCGGCTGCGACGCCATCGGCATCCAATATCAGCAGGGGTTGAAGGACCTGGCGCCGGCATCCGATCTGGCGGAGGGTTTGCTGAACAACGTGCGAGCGTCCTCCTGTGCTCGCGCGCGATGGCCGCGAACTTTATGCCGGACGCGCGCTGCCGCATTTCAATGAAGTGGACGAATGCGCGGGCCTGGACGCGCTGGTCACGAATCGCGTCTGGACCCAGCTGGGATTCGATCCGGAGACCACGCTGCACGACATGCGCTACGGCGAGGATTACAACGGCGAGTTCGTGTGGGTGTTGGAAATTCAGCGGCGCGGCGCCGCCGCAGCACTTCATCGGCGGTTACCGTGGCACCGTGAGCGAGCGGCAGCCGCCCATGTATTTCCGCCTGGGCGGCGGGACGGTGAAGGGCATCAGCAAGCCGGGTGAAATTGTCTGGAGCCGGATTTACGTGGACGACGGCCAACTCAAGGCCGATGTGGGGCGCGCGGGGGTTCGCGAACTTCCGCGCGAAGAGACTGAGCGGCGCTGGCGCATCACCACGCCGCAGTGGCCCATCATGCACGCGGTTACGTACGGCATCACGCGCGATCAAATGATGGCGCGGCACAAGTCGAATCACATTCAAGTGGCCTACGCTCCCAGACGCGGACGCGGCGAATCGGGCCATGGCAGCCAAAGCTGCCGCGTTTCGAAATCTGGGGATGGACGTGAGCATCTGCGGAACCGGAAACGGTCTAAACTGAAGAACTGAAGAACCGAGGAACCGAAGAACCTCATTTATGCGTGTTGGGATGATTGGGACCGGAGCGATTTCGCATAAGCATGCGCAGGCTTACGCCAACATCGGCTATGAATTGATTGTTTGCACCGATATCAATGCTGAGAGCGGGCGCGCGTTTGCCGATAAATATGGATGCCAGTTTGTGCCGAGCTTCGAAGAGGTGTGCCGGCATCCGCGCGTGGATTACGTGGATGTTTGCACCTTCCCCGATTTTCGGCTGCAGCCGGTGGAAATCTGCGCCGAGGCGAAAAAGCATGTGCAGGTTCAGAAGCCCATGTCCACCAACCTCGAGACCGCGCGCCAGATGATGGATGCGGCGCGGCGCGGCGGCATCCAGCTCAGCGTGGTGAGCCAACATCGCTTCGACGATTCCACTCAGTTCCTGCGGCGGGCATTGGACGCTGGCAGGCTGGGGCGAATTTTGCAGGCGGACGCATATGTGAAATGGTTCCGCTCGGCAGCTTATTATTCGCGCCCCATCAAAGGAAGCTGGGCTACAGAAGGCGGAGGCGCGCTGATCAACCAGGCCATTCACCAGGTGGATATTCTGCTGTGGCTGGCCGGCCCGATTTCGGAACTTTTTGGTTACTGGCAGTTGGCGGCATTGCACAAAATCGAATCGGAAGACGTGGTGTCGGCCCTGGTGAAATACAGTTCCGGAGCAACTGGAGTGATTCAATCCTCCACCGCATTTTGGCCCGGCTATACGGAACGCATCGAGATCCACGGGACCAAGGGGACGGCGGTGATATCGGGAGATAAGCTCACCACCTGGCACGTGGAAAACGACTCAGGAGAACCGGCCCCCGTGGATCAAAATGTGGCGTCGGGAGCGTCGGATCCGATGGCCATCTCGCTGGCGCCGTTTGAACGCCAGTTCGTGGATTTCGGAGAATCCATTCGCACCGGCCGCAAACCGGTTTCTTCGGGCCAGGATGGTTACCGGGCGCTGGAGGTGGTGGTCTCAGTGTACGAATCGTGCCGCAAAGGAACTGTGGTGAAGCTGTAGAGCGGCCACCTCCGATGCGAGTACGCGTACCAGCTTCCAGCGCAAATCTCGGCCCGGGCTTCGACGCGCTGGGTCTGGCGCTGGGAGTCTACCTCACATGTACTTTCGAACCGGCGGAGCGGTTGAGCATCCGGGTGCGCGGGCGCGATGCCAATCGCATTCCGGCCACGGAACGCAACCTGATTTGGCAGACGGCGCTGCGCGTGGCGCAAGACGTTGGCGAAAGTTTGCCCGCGATCGCGCTGGAAATCGACAACGACATTCCCATTGAAAAAGGTTTGGGGTCCAGCGCCGCGGCGCTGACTGCGGGCGTGGTGATCGCCGATCAGTTGCTGGGGCTGCATTGGAAGCCGCATCGGATTCTGGATGAGGCAGCGCAGATTGAAGGGCATCCGGACAACGTGTCCGCCTGCGTTCTGGGGTCTATTGTGGCCAGCGCCATTGACGCCGGCGGAGTGGCGCGCGCGGTACGCCTGGAGCTTCCATCGAGCTACGGCGTGGCGGTGGTGGTGCCGGATTATGAACTGCCCACCAGCCAGGCGCGCGCGGTGCTTCCGGATAAATATTCGCGGCAGGACGCGATATTCAATGTGCAACGAAGCGCGCTATTGATTGCCGCGCTGGCCACTGGAACCACCAGCGCCTTTCCGGCCGCGTTCGAAGACCGGCTGCATCAACCGTATCGCTATTCGTTAGTGCCGGGCCTGGAAGAAATGGTGAAGCTGCGCGCGCCGGGCCTGTTGGGTTGCGCGCTGAGCGGGGCCGGCCCTTCTGTCCTGGTGTTCTATGAAAAAGGATGCGAGCAGGTTTGCGACCTGGTGCGCCAGATTTTCGCGCTGCACGGCCGCGCCGCGGAGACCTTGTGGGTGGAGATTAGCAAGCATGGTTATGAGTTGATCCCGTAGGACACGCCTCCGGCTTGTCTGCGCCGCGCTTCGCTTGCGTAGCGTGCATCCCACCTGCTAGCATTCCGGTGTGCCCGATTCCGCGCTGGCTGCAACTTCCGCGGCAGCCGTCCCGGCCAGGACGGTTCCTTCGCGGCACTCCGCGCTGGTTCGCGTTACGCATTGGATCACCACCATTTGCTTTCTCGCGCTGCTGATCAGCGGAGCCGAAATCGTGGTTTCTCATCCGCGCTTTTATTGGGGCGAAGCAGGTAATATAAACACTCCCGCGCTGTTCAAGATTCCGATCCCGGCTTCCAGATCAACCGTGCCCACCGGCTACGGCTACGTTCTACCGGACCAGAACGGCTGGAGCCGTTATCTTCACTTTCAAGCCGCCTGGCTGGCGGTGATTACCGGTTTGCTCTATGTAATCTCCGGCTTTTTTACCGGACATTTCGGGAAGAACTTGCTTCCCGGCGGCGCCGATGTTTCGTGGCGGGCATTCTCCGGCGCCATCCGGGACCATCTGCGCTTCAAGCGGCCGAGCGCGGAAGAAGCCTGGTCGTACAACCTGCTGCAACGGCTCACCTATCTGTTCGTGATCTTCGTTCTGTTTCCTTTGGTCATCTGGACGGGACTGGCCATGTCGCCGGCCATCGCGTCCGTGTTTCCGGGCGCGGTGAGTGTGTTGGGCGGCCAGCAATCGGCGCGCACTATCCATTTCTTCGTTTCGGTGTTTCTTCTGCTGTTTCTGCTGGTTCACATCGTGATGATTTTCCTGGCGGGATTTATCAACCGCATGCGCGCGATGATTACGGGGCGCACTGACTTAAATAAGGAGGCCGCATGAAACGCTTCACACGGCGCCAACTGATTACAACTGGCCTCGCGACAGCGGCCGGCGCCTCGGGTCTTGTTGTCGCGGACAGTCTGGCGAAGCGGTATGGGTTGATCCCGCCTGATTCCGGTGTTCCTTATGGCGCGGGCGAAACGCTGACCTATGCGGCGCAGCGGATACTGACCCGCCACTCCATGGCGCGCGAGTTTTCCCGAAGCCAGATTTCGAATCCCCCATTCGCCAACGTCGTGGCTCCATTTAGCGCGGAATTCAAGCGCCTTCAGGCCGGAGGGTTCGCGGACTGGCGCCTCGCGGTGGACGGCATGGTGGCGCGACCCGCCTCGTTTTCGCTGGCGGAACTCAAGAGCTATCCTTCGCGCAGCCAGATCACGCATCTGGCTTGTGAAGAAGGCTGGTCTTATATTGCCGAATGGACGGGCGTGCCGCTCTCCCATGTATTGGATCTGGCGGGGACACTGCCCCAAGCCAGGTATGTCGTCTACTTTTCGATAGAGAAAGATTGGTGGGACAGCATCGATATGGCGGATGCCATGCATCCGCAGACTTTCATCGCTTACGGGATGAACGGCGGTGAGCTTCCGGTGGGTAACGGCGGGCCTCTGCGTCTGCGCGTTCCACGCCAGCTGGGTTATAAAAACGTCAAGTACATCACGCGCCTGACGGTAACCGACAATCTAAAACGGTTCGGCCAGGGCTTGGGCTCGGCATCGCCGGAAGGCGGTTACGCCTGGTACGCGGGCATCTGACGGCTCTTACACATCAAAGCCCGGGCGCTTCAAATTCCACCACATCAACGTCCGCGAAGGGTCCCAAACGGTGCTGGCGCCAGCCGGCGAGTTCCGGACGGCTGCTAAACCAATCGCGCCAGTAATGCACCTGCGGCTCCCAGCCATAGATCAGAAAGCGCCGCGCTGGCATGAGCGTGCTGTGAGCCAGCGTGGCACCAAAAGCCTCGGCCTCCGGAGAATTTTCGAAAGGCAGAAGCGAGACCGGTGCGCGAATGGGGTAAACACTGAGGTGCGCGTAGAGAAATCCGGGTAACGGGTAATCGGGGCGCCAAACCGGCGGCCGCGCTTCGATAAATGGACTGGGGCAAATTACCGGAATCTCAGCGGCGGCGGATTCCAGATTGTTGACTGCCAGCGCGGCCGCCCGCCAGTCCGAGTTGTGGTGTCTCGGCCAAAGCTCGCGCCAGTGTCCCAGGAAGATCAATACGGCGACGGCGGCCAGCGCCGCAATCGGTTTCCAATACCGGGAAGGAATGAAGCGCGCCGCTAACGCCGTGGCCATCAGCGCGGCGCCCGGAAGAGCCAACTGCAGGTAACGCGGAACAAAAACTCCTTCGCCAGTCAGCCATGAATAGCCGAACAGAAGCACGGGCTGCGTGAGCCACCACGCGGCAATAAGGACCATTGCCGAGGTAGAGATCCGTAATGGATCCGGGCGCCATTTCAGCAGACGCGCGAGTATCCACGCGCCAACCGCGCAGCCGACGACAAGCGTGAGTTCCAGGGAGCGCAGGAATTGCACGGGCGAGGGAAGCGGAGCGATAACATGTAGACGAGCTTCGGGCAACAAGGCGAGCATCTGCGCAACAACCGGCAGGATGGCGCAGCCCAGAAGCGCGAAGACCGCGAGCGCGCCTTTCCAACTAACGGGAGTCTGGCGCAGCGCTATCCGCACGGCTGCGTAGAGAACGAACACCAGGCAGGACGGCCAGAACAACAAATGGATGTACAAAACTGATCCGGCGCAGGCGACGAACAGCAGTGCATCCAGCAATGAAGCGGAATCGAGCCACTGGACCAGGAACAGCAGGCCGGCCGCAAAGGCGCACATCCCCAGCGCGTAAGGCCGCGCATTGGCGGCTTGATAATTGATGCCTGGAAGAGCTAGACACGCGATCACCACGAACCAGCCTGAATCGGGATGAATCAGCCGCTTTGATAAACGCGCCAGCAGCGCCAGGCAGCCGGCCATCGCCAGGATGGAGGGGATGCGAGCGGCGACCTCTGAATATCCGAAGAGCGCCGCCCACAGCCGGACCGCTGGATAATACCAGGAGCGCCAGGCTTGCGGCGCTGCAGCGGCGAGTGAAGGATGATTCGATCCGTGCTGGGCCACGAAGATGGTGGCTATTTCATCCAGCCAGAAACTCGAAGGCAGGGGCATCAGCCACAGCCGAATCACAAGCAGCGCCAGCAAAAACGGCAACAGCGCGCGGGCGGCCATGTTATACGCCGCGGCGATTGCCCCACAGGTCGATATGCAGACGGGGGCTGAAGCGATAGCCTTCGCGCTTGCAGATTTCGATCAGCCAGCGGCCTCGCTCGGCCAGGATGGATGGGTCCACGCCTTCGGGCATCAGCATTACACGGCTTTTTGATGCGCCCGTTGCTTCCACAATGGCATGGACTTCGGTCAGATCGTTGGGATCCGCAATTACGAATTTCAGTTGATGGGGATAGAGCTGGGTGAGGCGTTTTAATATTTCCGGTTGATAGCGCAGGCGCTCGTGTTGAGCGGCCCAGCGGCCGTCCTCGCGCTGGTGCGGCGTGGAGTTGGCTAATTTGGGGCTGATGCTCATTAAGTCGCAGCGCACATGAGCATCCACTGTGCCGGCCGTTTCGATGGTAATGTGCTGCTTCAAGCGATGCGTGAGTTCGTCCATCCGCGGAGCGAGCATCGGCTCTCCGCCGGTTATCACTACATGGGATGCGCCGTAGCTCTCTACTTCCGCCGCGATGGATTCAATGTCGCGTTCCTGGCCTTCCGGCTGCCAGGAAGTGTACGGCGTATCGCACCAGGCGCAGCGCAGGTTGCAGCCGCTGGTGCGTACGAAAACGGACGGAACACCAGCCAGCATGCCCTCGCCTTGAATGGAATAAAAGATTTCAGCGATTTTCATGAATATAATCGAGTGGATCCTGGAAACCCGCTTCGCGAAATCCTTTGAGGCGCAGCCGGCACGAATCGCACAGGCCGCACGGGCGCCCATTTTCATCGGGATCGTAGCAACTGTGCGTCAGGCGGAAGTCCACTCCCAGCGTCCGCGCCAAGCGGATGATCTCGGCTTTCGAAAGCTGCGACAGCGGCGTATGAATCCGGACGCTCGCGCGCCCTTCCACTCCGGCCTTGGTGGCCAGCTGGGCCATGTGCTCAAAAGCTTGAATGAATTCGGGCCGGCAGTCCGGATAGCCGGAATAATCGACAGCGTTGACGCCGATGAAGATGTCGGAACTGGAGAGTACTTCGGCCCAGGCCAGGGCCATGGAAAGAAAAACGGTGTTGCGCGCTGGAACATACGTCACGGGAATACCTGGCGCTACGCCGGACTTTGGTACTTCCAGATCATCGGTGAGCGCGGAGCCGCCGAATAATCGCAAATTGATGGGCGCAATCAAATGTTTCACGGCGCCCAGGCCGGCGGCGACTTTAGCAGCCGCATCCAGTTCGGCGCGATGGCGCTGGCCGTAATCGAAGGTCAGTGCGTAGCAGGCGAATCCGTCGCGGCGTGCCAGCGCCAGGCAGGTGGCCGAGTCCAGTCCGCCGCTGAGAAGACAGACGGCCGGCTTCATTTCGGCAACTTGAGCGCCAGGAAGAATCCAATTATGGGAAAGAAGTTGAGCGCGGCCAGCGCGCGATGCAGGGTGAAGTGATCGCCCGCCCAGCCGGTGAGTGGAATAAAAATGAGGCCGGCCATGCCCCAGGCGAAACCCATCATCAGGGCCGACACTGTTCCGGCCTGAGCGGGCACCAGTTCCTGGGCCATCACGACATTGACCGGGATGGTGAACAACAGGATCAAGCCGGTAAACGCGAGCCCAATCATCGAGGCAACGCCGGTGGTGAGGAAAAACAAGGCCGCGAACGGTAGACAGCCGGCCATCGAAATCAGGATGATGCGGCGTCCACCGAAGCGGTCGGCCATGCGGCCTCCCAGGAATCCGCCCAGTGCTCCGGCCGCCAGGTAGAGAGTAAGGGAGTAAGCCGCGTTGGTGAACGCGAATCCGCGCTCGCGATTCAGGTACAGCGGCAGAAACTGGCCGAAGACCACTTGGATGATGGAACGTATGAAGACCAGGAAATATAGGACGGTGAGCGGCTTCCAAACGGAGCGTAGCGGCTTCCAGTCGAAATGTTTGCGGAGATGCGGTGCGGGACGGGGATGTACCGGTAGGAGCGCCAGCAGCAACACGGTGATGATCAGGCCGGGCAACGCCGCCCAATAGGTGCGTGGCAATCCCAACCAGGTTACGAATGCCGAGAAATACAGCGGGCCCACGGCCAGGCCCAGCGTTCCGGCGCTGATGAAGATGGCCATCCAATGCCCGCGATTTTGTGTTATTCCATACGTGGCCCGGGCGGAAGCTTGGGGATGGAAGGAAGCGACGCCGCAACCACCCAGTAAAACCAAGGCGATCAGCCAGCCGAAGGTGGGAGCTAACCCTAGCGACGCCAGAAAAATGCCGGCCACCGCGGGGGCCAGCGCCGAAAATAAGCGCGTGTGGAAGCGGTCCGAAAGATAGCCGTAAACAGGCTGCATGACGGACGCGGAGAAGACCAGCAAACCACCCAGGATTCCGGCGCGCGTCAAACTGAGCCCCAGCTTGGGGCCGAGCAAAGGCTGGAATGTACCGAGCGCGGCGGAATAAAGATCGATGAAAAAATGTCCCAACGAAAACAGAATCAGGCCCAGGAAGCCGGCGCGAACGGCGCGTTCGCGATCGATCAGCGGGATTGCGGAGGCTTGGGACGCCATGGCGGGAACTTCTATTATAGATGGGTCCACCGAAGCCGAGCCGCGACCGAAAAGGAGCGTAAGGGACGTCAAGGAATCGCTCCCTCGTGGTCGCGGCTCGGAATGTTCCATCTACTTGCTGCGTCGCCGGCGCGATAGCGAGCGGTGCGACGCCACCGGATGGCCTTCGCGCTTCAGAGCCGCCTCCACGGCGCGTGACCGCTTCGCCGACGGCTTGGTTTTGGCTTCGCTCTGTCCCTTGGCATAGTCGCGCTGCGCTTTTGCGCGCGTCTGCGGCGAGGCCTTTCCCTTTGCAGGCGGCTTCAGCTTGACGCCTGCTCTGCGTGCTTTCGACAGGCCGATGGCGATGGCCTGTTCCGGAGAACGCGCTCCGTGCTTGCCTTCGCGGATGTGATCCATCTCCTCCCGCACGAATTCTCCAGCTTGGGTGCTGGGAGCTTTACCTTGGCGCGCGTTGCAATTCTCACTCCGATTGTCACGGTTTCTTTCGATCACGGGCCGTCCGGGCTGTCGTCTACCACTTGGGAGCCGTGGTTCCCACAATTCAATATCAAAGGAAGCGTCATCATGAAAATTGAAAGCATGGAAGATCTGTTTGTCGAACAGATCGAGGATCTTTACGACGCCGAGCAGCGCTTAGTCAAGGCTCTGCCGAAAATGGCGGAAGCTTCGACGTCGCCCGAATTGCGGCGAGCTTTTGAGTCGCATCTGGACGAGACCCGCGGGCATGTTACACGCCTGGAACAAGTGTTTCAGGCTCTAAGAAAGAAACCCAAGAGCCAGACTTGCGACGCCATGAAAGGCCTGATCGAAGAAGGCGAGGACATGGTCAGCAATACGGACCAATCCCCGGTGCGGGACGCGGGATTGATCGCCGCAGCGAACCGCGTGGAGCATTACGAGATCGCAGCTTATGGTACGGTTCGCACTTTGGCGAAAGTATTGGGCGTGAAGGAAGCGGTCACTCTGCTGGACGCGACATTGATTGAAGAGAAAAAGGCCGACGAGAAGCTCACCAAGTTGGCCGAAACATCGGTGAACCAGGAAGCTTTGCGTAGCGCCCCGGTATCGAGGTGAACCTTTCCAAGTGAACCAAGGTAGTACGTCATCGGTAGAGTTTTCCAGAACTCTCCCTACAATACTCGTTGCCGCGGTCGCTTGATCTGTGCATCTACTTGATTGCAATCGATTCTTCGGATGGCAGCTAATATGCACATGGCGCGGGTGGAAGGAGAATGCGCAGATGCTTTATTATGCGTTGGTGTTCTTTTTGATCGCCCTGGTGGCCGCCATCATGGGATTCGGTGGCGTCGCCATCGCTTTCGCGGGAATTGCCAAGATTCTGTTCTTTTTGTTCCTGGTGCTGTTCCTGGTTAGCCTGGTGATGCATGTCGGTAGACGAGTTTAACGGGACGGCCAAACCGTTCCAGGTTTGTCTGTTTTGACAATTACGACGCGGAGCCGGAAATCGCGCTACCGGCTCCGCCGTTTTTTTTCTATTTTAGGTCCCGGCCTCACCAGTGGCGCGGCGGATGACGATCCCTCCGGAATATCCACCTATTCAATCGCCGGAGCGCAGTTTGGGCTAACAACTCTTTGGACAGCCCTCATTACCATTCCGCTCATGATCGCGGTGCAGCTGATGTGCGCGCGCCTGGGCATGGTGAGCGGGCGGGGTCTGGCGGGTGTTCTTCGTGTCCGCTATTCCAAATGGGTACTGTGGTTTGCATGCCTTCTGTTAGTAGTTGCCAACGTGGTTAACATTGGCGCGGACCTGGCGGGGATGGCGGAGACCACGGCATTGATCACCGGCGTCAAGGCATACTTTTTCACGCCGCTCTATGCCCTGCTGATGGTGGGACTTTTGTTCTGGTCGTCCTACCGCCACATTGCCAACGTCTTCAAGTGGCTGGCCCTGGTGCTGTTTGCCTATGTCTTGGCCGGCTTTCTCTCGCATCCAGATTGGTGGATGGTGCTGCGCAGCACCATGGTGCCGCACATCACCTGGTCAAGCGGGTACCTGGCAACACTGGTAGCGATCTTCGGCACCACCATCTCGCCTTATCTGTTTTTCTGGCAGTCCGCGCAAGAGGTGGAAGAGGACAAAGAAAAGGGGCGAACCACGCTTAAGCAGCGGCAGGGAGCCACGGACAAAGAGTTGAGCAACTCGCAAACGGATGTCATCACGGGCATGCTTCTTTCCAACCTGATCATGTATTTCATTATTCTGACAACGGCGACCACGTTGAACCTGCACGGCAAGACATCCATTGAGAGCGCCAGGCAAGCGGCCGAGGCCTTGCGCCCTTTAGCGGGGGAAGGCGCCTATCTGTTGTTCGCGCTGGGGATCATTGGAACCGGGCTGTTAAGCGTGCCGGTGCTGGCGGGGTCCACCGCCTATGCGATTGCGGAAGGAGCGGGCTGGCGTCACTCGCTCGAAAACAAACCAGGCTCCGCACCCCGGTTTTACGGGATCCTCGGTTTCTCCATGCTGTTGGGCCTGTTAATGAACTACCTTCATTTCCAGGCGGTGGCCATGTTGTTCTGGTCGGCGGTGGTCAATGGCGTTTTGGCGCCGCCATTGATTGTGCTGGTGGTGCTGGCGTCTTCCGACCGCAAGGTGATGGGTGATCGCGTGAGCTCGAGGCTGCTTCGGATGCTCGGCTGGGCAACGGCCGGCGTGATGGCGCTGGCTGCGCTAGGGATGTTCGTCACGATGGGTTCATAGAGGACTCGGGCTGACTAGCCGGGGGCTTGTCCTACGCCCGCTTACGGCGAACGTGCGGGGAGGCATGGGCGGCGGGTTTCTTGGCTGCCAGGCTCTGCTTCAAGGCCTGCATGAGATCCACTACTGGAGCTTTTCGCCTGGCAGGTTCGCCCTTCAATTGTTTTCCCGCGCCTTTCGCTTCTACCAGCTCCAGCACCCGCCGTTGATAGTCATCCTGATATCGATCCGGACGAAAGGGAGCGGCCAGACTCTTCACCAACTGCTCCGCCAAGGCAATCTCCTGCGCCGTCACTTTCACTTTTGGCTGCTTGCCATATTCCGGAAGCGCTCGAATCTCGTTTGGATAATACATGGTGTGCAACGTCAGGCCATTCTCGCGGGGCCGGATCACAACCACGTATTCCCGGCGATGCATACCCACTTTCGCCAACGCCGCGTAGCCCGATTTCACGAGCGTGTCAATTAAAAGCTGATAGGACTTTACTCCAGCTTTCTCAGGAACGGCGTAATACGAAGAGTCGAAGTAAAGCGGATCGATTTCGCGGATTTTGACGAACTCCGTAATTTCCATGGTGTCGGTGGATGCAGGCGCGATCTTGCGGACCTCCGCGTCGGTGACAGTGACAAAACGGCCCTTTTCTACTTCATATCCTTTTACCAGCTCTCGCCGCTCCACTACGCGATTGCACGTGGGGCAGAAGAGCTGTTGCTTGATGCGAGTTCCGCAGACGGCATGGACCTCGTGAAACGCGACGTGCTCCGGCCGCGCGGCGGCATAGAGCCGGATCGGAATCGAGACCAGGCCAAATGAGATGTAACCCTTCCAAACGGTAGAAGCCATTCTTAACGTGAGACTCCGGGTGTGCGGCGTAGTTTCGCCACGGGAAAAACTGCCCGGTCCATGGCTTGTCACCATGCCGTTTTTACAAACATAGTAAACGGTTTTGTTTGTAACATCGAACTGGCGGCGAACCGGTGGGCATGGCAGCAAACGTGCCACAAGGAAAGCGCCGGGAGTAACACCGGCGGAAAGGAACGAGCATGTTATTTCTGATTTTGTTGATCGTCCTGCTGTTTGCGGCTGTTCCAGCGTGGCCGTACAGCAGAGGGTGGGGATACTATCCCAGCGGCGCGTTGGGAACGGTGTTGTTGATCTTGGTTGTGTTGATGCTGATAGGATACATACCGTTTTAGCGTTGGCAGGCGAAAGCGCCTGCCCCAGTTGGAGTGTTAACCTTCCGTGAGAATTGCCCAAGTCGCGCCGCTCTACGAGAGCACGCCTCCGCGTTTATACGGAGGGACGGAGCGCGTAGTATCGTATTTGACGGAAGAACTGGTGCACCAAGGCCACCAGGTCACCCTGTTCGCCAGCGGCGATTCCATAACCGCGGCGGAACTGATTGCGCCCTGTGAGCGCGCCCTGCGGCTGAATCCGGATTGCCGTGATCCCTTGGCATACCACATGATCATGCTGGACGAAGTGTTCCGGCGCGCGGAAGATTTTGACATCATTCACTTCCATGTGGATTATCTGCATTTTCCGATCTCAACGCGAATGCGGACCGCGCATCTAACGACGTTGCACGGACGCCTGGATCTGCCCGAACTCGCTGAGGTGTACCGGCACTTTCCGGAGGTGCCGCTGATATCCATTTCCGATGCGCAGCGCCGCCCTCTCTGGTGGGCGAACTGGCGGGCGACCATCGCTCATGGACTTCCCAGGGACCTGTACTCTCCTGAGATGAATCCCGGCAAGTATCTGGCATTTATCGGCCGCATCTCGCCTGAGAAACGCGTCGACCGCGCCATTGAGATTTCCAAACGTGTGGGCATGCCCATTCGCATTGCCGCTAAAGTGGATAAAGTGGACGTCGAATATTTCGATAGGAAGATCAAGCCATTGCTGGACCATCCGCTGGTGGAATTCATCGGTGAGATCGGAGAGCGTGAGAAGCAAGAACTGCTGGGCGGCGCCTATGCGCTGCTGTTCCCCATTGATTGGCCGGAGCCGTTCGGCCTGGTGATGATTGAGGCCCTGGCTTGTGGAACTCCCGTAATCGCCTTTCGCAACGGATCCGTTCCCGAGATCATTGAGGACGGGACAACTGGTTTCGTGGTGACCTCTTTGGAGCAGGCGGCGGACGCGGTTCGGCGAGTGGATTCCTTGCGCCGCGCGGATTGCCGGAGATCGTTTGAGAAACGGTTCACGGCCTCCCGCATGGCCGGGAACTATGTTGCCGAATACGCCCACCCTCAGGTGCCCCGCTATGAAACGGTGGCCATACAGACGCGATGAGCGGATCGGACCATCAGGCGTTTGCGGCGGAGAAAAACTACTACATCCAGGCAACCTCCGCGCCTTCCACCGAGCGCGCGTTGGTTCTGAAGCAGGATGAAACCTTCGGAGTATTCGATTATTACGGCGACATAGATTCCACCGAGCGGGCGGAGGAGGGAATCTATCATCGTGGAACCCGATTTCTTTCGTGCCTGAAGCTCAGGCTTATCGAGAGCCGGCCCCTGCTGCTGAGTTCCACGGTGCGCCGCGACAATGTGCTGCTTGCGGCGGACCTCACCAATCCGGACATTTATAGCAATGGCACGTTGCTGCTGCCTCGCGGGACGGTGCACATCTATCGTTCGCAATTCATTTGGCACGACACGTTCTACATGTCCCTGAGAATCCGGAATTTCGCGCTCACCCCGGTGGAGATCAGCTTCACCCTGGAGTTCGCGGCCGATTATGCGGATATCTTTGAGGTGCGCGGCCAAAAGCGCGAGCGGCGAGGAGTGCTGCGTGAACCAAGGCTTCGAAACCGGAGCCGCGAAGTGGTGCTGGAGTACGAAGGGTTGGATGGCGTGGCGCGGCGCACCGTGCTGCGATCGTCTCCGGTGGCGCAGGTGATGCTGCCCTCTTCGTTGCACTTTAGCTTGCACCTTCCACCTAAGGAAGAGCGTGTTCTGGAATTTAATTTCGGGTTTGAATTGAATAACCAGATCACCACCCCATCGGATTATGTTCATGCCATGGCTTCGGCCAGCGCGGGAGAAGGTCCGGATAACGTTCCAGCGCTGATCGCCAGCTCGAACGAGCAGTTCGATACCTGGATAGACCGGTCTCGGGCGGACCTCAATATGCTGCTGACTGAGGGCAAGTATGGCGTCTATCCTTACGCCGGCGTTCCCTGGTACAGCACGCCGTTCGGGCGCGACGCCATCATCACAGCGCGGGAGTGCCTGTGGATCGCGCCGTCCATGGCGCGGGGGGTTCTATCGTATCTGGCCGCGACTCAAGCGAAAGAAGTTTCGCGGCAGCAGGATGCCGAACCCGGCAAGATTCTGCATGAAGCGCGCGATGGAGAGATGGCCGCAACCGGAGAGATTCCATTCGGCAGGTACTACGGCAGCGTGGATTCCACGCCGCTGTTTCTGATCTTGGCCGGGGCCTACTATCGCCGGACGGCGGATCTGGCTTACGTCGAATCGATATGGCCGAATATTGAACTCGCCTCCCAGTGGATGGATCAATACGGCGATGCCGATGGGGACGGGTTTATCGAGTATCTCCACCAGACCAGCAAGGGACTGACGAATCAAGGTTGGAAGGACTCCGAGGAATCGATTTTCCATGCCGACGGAAGGCTCGCGGAAGGTTCCATTGCGCTGGCCGAGGTGCAGGGCTACGCGTACCGGGCCAAGTTGAGCGTTGCCGAGCTGGCTGACGCTTTGGGGCGCCACGACACGGCGCAACGGAAGCGCGCCGAGGCGCAGAAACTGAAAGAAAGTTTCGCGCGCGCCTTCTGGTGTGAAGCGATCGGAAGTTATGCGCTGGCTCTGGATGGCGAAAAGCGGCAATGCGCGGTGAGAACTTCGAACGCCGGGCAATGCCTGTTCAGTGGGATCGCGGGAGAGAAACATGCGGCGGCTATCGCGGAACAATTGAACTCGGAGAGTTTTTTCACCGGTTGGGGCATCCGGACGGTGGCCGCCACGGAGGTGCGCTACAATCCGATGTCTTATCACAACGGCTCGGTTTGGCCGCACGACAACGCGTTAATCGCCGCTGGGTTCGCACGCTACCGGTTCACTCCACTGGCGGCCAAGATCATGAGCGGTTTTTTTGAGGCATCCGCTCAGTTCGATCTCAACCGGCTGCCGGAACTATTCTGCGGCTTTCCACGGCGCGCCGGTAAGGGGCCGACATTATATCCGGTGGCCTGTTCCCCGCAAGCGTGGGCCGCTGGCGCGGTATACCTGTTGCTGCAGTCGTCGATTGGGCTTTCCATCGACGCCATTAAGAACCGCATCGTTTTGAAATATCCCGTTCTGCCGCACTTCCTGGAGCATGTAAGAGTTCGCAACATCCGGGTGGGCAGCGCTTCCGTGGACCTGCTGTTGTTCCGCTCCGGTAACACGGTAGCTGTAACGGTGGAGCGCAGAAGCGGGGCGTTGGAAGTTCTGGTAGTGAATTAGCCGGTATGGTCCTGCGGCTCACCAAAAGTGATGAAGACACCTTGTCGGAAAATCGGTTGGCAGGCGGAAGCGCCTGCCCCACGTTGGATCGTGAGTGGGGCAGGCGCTTCCGCCTGCCAACCGAACGCCAGGAATTAATAAACTGGCCCGGTGTCTTCAACCGAGCCGGCGCCTTTTTGGTTCCGGCGAAACTCTCGAAGTGTTCCCGCGTCCAACTCATGATCGTCTTTAAAGGAGGACGCGAAATTCATATGGAATCCATTCGTGAATTGCTAATTGAAGAGATGGCCGATCTGTACGACGCCGAGAAACAGTTGGTGAAAGCGCTGCCCAAGATGGCCAAGGCAGCGTCCAATGAGCAGCTTCGGGAGGCGTTTGAAAACCATCTGGAGCAGACGCGGGGCCATGTAGAGCGCCTGGAGCAAGCCTTCCAGTTGCTGGACCACAAAGCGAAAGGTAAGCCTTGTCAGGCAATGAAAGGATTGATTGAGGAGGGCAAGGAGACCCTGGAAGAAGATCTCTCCGACGGACTGCTCGACTCGGCTATTATTTGCGCCGCTCAAAAAGTGGAGCATTACGAGATGGCCGGCTACGGAACTCTGAGCGCCTGGGCCCGTTCGCTGGGCCTGGATGAAGTGGCGGGATTGCTGGAAGAAACGTTGGCGGAAGAAAAAGAGGCGGACGAGAAACTCACTCAAGTGGGAGGCGATGTCCTGGCTGAGGTTGAGGCGGCTGGCGAGCAGGACGAGGAAGCTCCGAGGAAAACTGCCACCGCCAGATCCAAGAGCAACGGGAGGGCGAGACGCCGGGCTAGTTAGGCGCGCAAACAAAAATGATGAACGATCTTAAGGACAAGCGGGTAGCCATTCTGGTAGCCGACGGGTTCGAGCAGGTGGAGATGACCGAACCTCGAAAAGCGCTGGAGGATGCGGGTGCAAAGACCGAACTTGTTTCGACGGCGAAGAAAGAAGTGCAAGGCTGGAACCACCAGGACAAGGCCGGCAAGTTTCCCGTGGATGTGGAATTAGACGCGGCGCGTCCGGAAAATTATGACGCTCTGCTGCTTCCCGGCGGCGTGATGAATCCGGACCAGCTTCGGACCAACGCGAAGGCCGTGGAGTTCGTGAAGAGCTTTTTTCACGAGGGGAAACCGGTGGCCGCGATTTGTCATGGTCCGTGGATGTTGGTGGAAGCCGACGTAGTGCGCGGGCGCGCGGTAACATCGTGGCCCTCCGTAAAGACCGATCTCCGCAACGCGGGTGCAAAATGGCTGGATATGGAAGTGGTAACCGACCACGGCCTGGTGACCAGCCGGAAACCGGATGACATTCCCGCATTCAACCGCAAAATGATTGAGGTGTTCGCCGATGGCGCTCCGGTGCCTCAGACGGCGGGCGGCGGCCGTTCAGAGGTTGGTTCCCAGCGTTCATCGTGATAGCCACAGCAAAGGCGCCAAACCAATCAGCGCTAATGCCGCCAGCAGAGCCAGGCTCTGGATGCCGGTCTTGCGATCGGAGATCACATAGGCGTAGATGCCTTTGACCAGGTTGTTGCTGGCGGCCGCGATTAGAATGGCCGCGGCGGCCAGCAGCACAGGTGTGCTTCCGCCCGTGGACTGCGTAATTCCCAAAATAAACGGATCGACATCTACCACTCCCATTACCGTCGCCAGGCTGTACAGACCGGCCTTCCCCATATATGCAAGCGCATAGTGCGTGACAATCACCATCCCCAGGAATAGAAGGCCGAACAGGAAGGCGGCACGAAACTCGAGGGGATTCTTGGCTTGATATTCCCGACGGATGGGCTCGGAGTGCGAATCGGGCAATCGCGACCACAGCCAACCGGCCGCAATCCCCAAAACGGCCAACACGGCAAAGGAAGGCCAGAGCAGTAATAGCAAGGTGCGATTGAAAATCCCGAGCAACACGGTCAGGCGCACATACATCACGCCGGACGCCATCAAGGTTCCGCCCGCAAACAAGTGTGGACGATTTTCGCGCACCGCTCTTTTGGCCATCACGATGGTGGTGACGGTGGATGAGTAAGCGCCGCCCAGAATTGCCGCGACGATAATGCCCCCTTGTCCCTTGGTCAGTTGACCGATGACATAACTGCCGTAGGAAATAGCGCTCACCGCAACCACCGCCAGCCAGGTCTTGAAGGGGTTGATCTGGAACGGCCCAAGGCCGCGGTTCGGCAGGATGGGCAAAATCACTACGGTGAGCAGCAGAAATTTCGTAAATGTCAGGATCTCGTCCGGAGCAATCCGCGTGGTTAGGCTTTCGAGCGCAGCCTTCAAGTCAAGCAGTAAGATGGCGGCCACGGCCAGCGTGACGGCAATCCAATATTGCTCTTTGAATACCAGGGCGCCAATTAGATATGTAACCAATCCGGACATTTCAGTAGTAACGCCGGACCGCGCGGAGGTGGAAAGCTTGAATCGGTAAGACACCATCAGAAATCCGCCCACTACGGCCAATCCGAGTGTCATCGGCAACAGTTGCCCTTCTGACAGAAGCGCCAGGGCGTAGCCGATGAGCCCAATCAATGGAAACGTGCGAACGCCGCCGAATGAGTATTGCTGGCCGCCGGCGCTGCGCTCCTCACGCTCCAGCCCGATCAGGAACGACAGAGCAAGAACCAGCAGTATTTTTGCCGCTTCAGTTGGCCACCACTGGGTGACGTCCATGTCCACTTATCTTACAGGGATGTTACTTTTTCGGGGGTGACTTAGCCCACAACAAAGTGGTCGCATCGCGTGACCGAATCGAGCAACGCGATGGATCTCGAAGCCGGCGTTGCAATCGGCTATGTCGATGTTGAATTTCTACATCAACCGCGCTGGTGGAGGCTTGGCTCGAAAACAGGAGCGCGTTTTGGAAAAGGCCAAGGTAGAGCTGCGGACGCTGTTTGGGAAATAGCGATAGCATGAAGATCTGATGAGCACAGCGTACGATGCAATTGTCATTGGAACGGGTCAAGCCGGCCCGGGCTTGGCGCGCAGGCTGGCGGGATCCGGAATGAAAGTGGCGGTCATCGAGCGCAAGTTATTCGGCGGCACTTGCGTCAACACCGGTTGCATTCCTACAAAAACCATGATCGCCAACGCGTATGCCGCGCAGATGGTCCGGCGCGCGTCCGAATATGGAGTGGATCTTCCTGCCGGTAGCGCCAGCGTGGACATGAAACGCGTGAAGGCCAGAAAAGACGCGATCTCCGGCCAATCCCGAGTTGGCGTTGAGAGCGGTCTGCGGAAGCTGGAAAATTGCACGGTGTACCAGGGCCACGCCCGCTTGGAGTCCGCGCGAGAGGTGAGCGTGGGAGCGGAGAGGCTTTCGGCAGAAAGGATATTCATCAATGTGGGCGCCCGCGCGGTGGTGCCGAAGATGCCTGGATTGGATCAAGTGCCCTATCTGACCAATAGCTCCATGATGGACGTCGATTTCCTTCCCCCGCGCTTGATTATCGTGGGAGGCAGCTACGTCGGCCTGGAGTTCGGCCAAATGTTCCGCCGTTTCGGAAGCGAAGTGACCGTCATCGAGATGGGGCCGCGCTTAGTTCACCGCGAAGATGAAGATGTATCGGCGGCGATCCAGGAAATTCTGGAACGCGAGGGCGTTCACATTCGATTGAACGCCAGGTGCATTGGATTTTCACGCAATGGTGACGAGATTATCGCGCACGCGGATTGTGAAGAAGGTTCCAAGGAAGTCAATGGAACCCATGTGCTGCTGGCTGTCGGCCGCCGTCCCAACACGGACGATCTGGGCCTGGAAAAAGCGGGCGTGGCGATGGATGAGCATGGCTACATCCAGGTGGACGATCAGCTGCGCAGCAGCGTCCAAGGCATCTGGGCGTTGGGAGACTGCAACGGCAAGGGCGCATTCACGCATACCTCGTACAACGATTTTGAAATTGTCGCCGCGAATCTTCTGGACAATGATCCTCGACGGGTAAGCGATCGCATCCTTACTTACGGGCTGTACATCGACCCTCCGCTGGGCCGTGCCGGCATGACGGAGGCGGAAGTGCGCAAGAGCGGCCGGTCCGCGCTGATCGGCAAGCGTCCCATGACGAAAGTCGGACGCGCCGTGGAGAAAGGCGAATCGCAGGGTTTCATGAAGATCGTGGTGGATGCGGGGAGCAAGGAAATACTGGGAGCGGCAATTCTGGGCGTCGGGGGCGATGAAGCCGTTCACTGCATTTTGGACGTGATGTACGCGAAAGCGCCGTATTCCGTGATCCAGCGCGCGGTGCATATCCATCCGACGGTGTCGGAATTGATTCCGACGATGTTGGGGGACTTGAAGCCGCTGTGATTGGTTTGGCAGACGAAAGCGTCCGCCCCACGCCGGATCGATGGGCTGCAAAAAGCAGTACGGGCAGCGGCAGGCCGTCTTCGGCAGCCGATTTCCGAGGCCCGAACTCCGGCAGCTTCAGAATCGCAAATTCGAGGTCGATCTGGTGCTCGATTGCTTCTAACGAGCGGCGCAGCCTCGTCCCGTCGTCGCCGAAGCGTTTCGACCAGCGGAGGTCGATTTCCGGGATCAGGCCGGCCCAGATTCCGGCGGCTGTTTCACCGCTGGCCGTGATCCGGACGGGCCAATCGCCGCGGATGCCTCGGCCTCTACCGAAGCCGGCGCGCCTCCCGGGCTGCAGCGCAACGACGCCCCATCGTTCGAGGCAACCAAGCCCGGCAGTGGCCTGAGCCTCGGCTGTGAGCGCGCGCGAAATGAGCGTTCGAACCGAAACTGGTCCATCGGCCAAAAACTGCAGCACATTAAGCCAAATGACCAGCGAGAGGCGCGCGCCACGGCTCTGCGTTTGCAACATGCGGCCCTCGAATTCGCAATCGAGCTCCACAGTATAGGCGACCAGAATTTGCGAGAGAAAGGCCGAAAGCGGCTTGTGCGGCGCCGACATCACGCCATAGCCAAGTCTATCGCAGGCCGGACCTGCGAATCGCGAAATGGCTCAAGCGCAAAGTGATTTTGACCGGAGAACAGCGTCAAGCAGTGGATTTTCGCGGCGTTGTGCGAGGTATGCGCTACTCGGAGAAACCCGATGCTGAGCAGTAACGAGATACGCGTTTCGGCCGTTGCCTGTGCGGCCCTTGTCGCGGACTGGGTCGGCGAGGCCCGCGTAGTCCCGGCAGGTGCGTTGTGTTTCGGGAAGGCGGAGCAAAGCCTCCCGCGGGCTGGCGGGCGCAGGCAATGCCTAGGATCATGAAAGTTGTGGGCCGATTCGAGAAGATTGTTCGGCCATAATTAGATTGAATGAAGCAGGTCCGGGCAACAGTTCTGATAGGGCTCATCGCCGCGCTGCTCTGGGGGGCGGGAGGACGGCGAAAACTTTGGAATCTGGATCTCTCGAAATTCACCGATCACCAGACGGACATGGCGGCGCAGGTTTGGGGAGTCCGCTTTTCCCCCGACGAAACGAAGGTGGCCATCGGATTCGGACCACCTTGGAATTTTGACCCTCGTCCTCGACACGTGGTAGTTGTGGCGGTCGATCAACCTAAGACCGCGCTTCGCAAATTTGAACTTAACACTAGTTCACTCTGGCCATCCGAGCGCAGTATCGTGTGGTCGCCGTCGGGCACGATTTTGGTGGTGAGAGACCGAACGCCAGTCATGCTCCGGCTTGACGGAGGTGCCACGTGTGCTTTTCCCAACGAATCGGAGTTCGGGGGCTTTCTGAGCGGAGATCGCATGGTCATTGCGTTCAGGGAGGGGGCCGAAATACGGATTCTTGCGAGCGACTGCTCTCTGATCGATAGTTGGGTGATAGATGGTCCCGCGGGTGTGCTCGACACCTCTCCGGAAAAGGACCTGCTCGCGATCCAGACGTTCTTGAAGCCTTCGGAGCATTCATCTATCGAGTTGGTAGCCGCCCGGGGTCATGAGGTCAAACAGCGCTGGGTATGGGATTCGCTGTCTACCTTTCGTGGTGGTTTCCTTTTTTCCGATCAGGGCAGGCTCGTCTGTAGTGCGAACTCTCGCGCAGGGAAACAAGGCCCCGACGCGGCCTGTTGGGACACACAGACGGGTGCAAAGACTGCGGAGAATAACAACGTAGCTGTCGACCGGCAGGGGATAGCGAGCACCGGTGGCGACCTATTGGCCATGACGGACTTTAAGTACATCTCGCACCAAGGAAAACTCTGGGTGTTTCTAGACATGAACAACGACTACAGTGTGCCGCAGCGACAGTTGCTCTGGAATCTTCGCACGGGCAAGGAGATTGCATCATGGGGAGGCGGATTCTACCAAACAGAGCTTTGGGGTAGAGACCTGCAACGCGCGTCAAAAAAAACAACTCCGTTGGTCCTCTCGCTGTCGCCGATGGGGAGATATGTTGCGGAAGGGGGATCTGGTTCGGTGTCAGTCCATGCCGTTCAAGAGTGATTTTGGGAAAGCGGCGCGGAAGTGGCCTCGCAACAGATTACCAATGGGAAACCGGCGATGCACTCATTACAGAGCCACTAAATTCCGTCTATGATTGCGTTCAGCGTCACGCTGGGCCGCATGGCTGCGGCGCATTTAACGTCGTCCGGGAAATAATACCCGCCGATGTCTACCGGCTGGCCCTGCGCTGCCGACAGCTCCTGAATAATCTTGTCCGCGTTCGCCTGGAGCGCGGCGGCTATTGGAGTGAAGCGCTGCTTCAACTCCGCGTCTTGATCCTGGGCGGCGAGTGCCTTGGCCCAGGCCAACGCGAGATAGTATGTGGAGCCGCGGTTGTCAATCTCGTTCACTTTGCGCGAAGGCTCGCGGGCGTCTTCGAGGTACTGGCCGATGGCCTGGTCGAGCGTTTTCGAAAGCAGCGCCGCGCGCGGGTTGTGGGTTTTTGCCGCCAGCAGATCGAGGGAGGGCACCAGCGCACAGTATTCACCGAGCGAGTCCCAGCGCAGATGACCCTCTTTCACAAACTGCTGCACGTGCTTGGGCGCTGAACCGCCGGCGCCGGTTTCGAACAATGCGCCGCCTCTGAGCAGCGGCACGATGGAGAGCATGCGGGCGCTGGTGCCCAACTCGAAAATCGGAAACAGGTCGGTGAGATAGTCACGCAGGACATTGCCGGTGACGGAGATGGTATCCTCGCCGCGGCGAACTCGCTGCAGCGAGAATTTCATGGCGTCGACCGGTTTCATGATTTTGATGTCCAGTCCCGAGATGTCTTGTTGCGGTAAGTAAGCCTTCACCTTCTTGATGATTTGCGCATCGTGCCCACGATCGGGGTCGAGCCAGAAAACCGCGGGTGCGCCGGTGGCCCGCGCGCGTGCCACACCCAGTTTTACCCAATCGCGGATGGCCTCGTCTTTGGTCTGGCAGGCGCGGAAGATATCGCCGCGCTGCACACTCTGTTCAAGCAGTGTGCTGCCCTTGGAGTCCACGATGCGAATGGCGCCGTTGGCGGGCGCGGTAAAGGTCTTGTCGTGCGAACCGTACTCTTCAGCCTTCTGCGCCATGAGCCCGACGTTGGACACGCTGCCCATAGTCGCCGGATCGAACTGCCCGTGCTGCTGGCAGTCCTCGATGGCGACCTGATACATGGTGGCGTAGCAGCGGTCCGGGATCATGGCCACGGTGTCTTCGGGCGCGTCCTCTTTGTTCCACATCTTGCCGCCGTCGCGGATGACAACCGGCATGGAGGCGTCGATAATCACGTCGTTAGGAACGTGCAGGTTGGTTTTGCCTGCGCGGGAATCGACCACGGCCAAGGCGGGTCCCTTCTGATAACAGGCGGCGATATCGGCCTCGATCTCGGCCTTCTTCTGGGCCGGAAGGTGGGCGAGCTTATCGATGACGTCGGCGAGTCCGTTATTGACGTTGGCGCCAACGTCCTGGAGAGCGCCGGCGTGCTTCAGGAGGGCATCGGCGAAATATACCGACACACAGTGCCCGAACATGATCGGATCAGAGATCTTCATCATGGTGCACTTCAGATGCAGCGACAACAACACGTGGTCAGCTTTGGCGGCGGCCATTTGCTGCGCATAGAATTTTCGCAGCGCCGCCACGTTCATCACCGCGCAGTCGATCACTTCGCCCGGCAGCAGCGGGATGCTTTGCTTCAGCACCTGCACCGCGCCGGCGGAGTCCACGAATTCGATGCGCGCGGTGGTTGCGGCAGCGACCGTGGTGGATTTTTCGCTGCCGTAGAAATCCTGGCCGGTCATGTGGGCGACACGCGTGAGGGAACCGGACTTGGGCCAGCTTTTCATCATCCGGTGTGGATGCTTCTGGGCGAAAGCCTTCACCGACTTCGAAGCACGACGATCCGAATTGCCTTCGCGCAACACGGGGTTCACTGCCGAACCCAGGACCACGGCAAAGCGGGCCTGCAGCGCACGCTCTTCTTCGGTAGACGGCGCCTCCATATAGTCGGGGATGTTGTAGCTTTTTCCACGGAGTTCCGCGATTGCTTCCCGGAGTTGCGGAATGGAGGCGCTAATGTTGGGGAGCTTAATGATGTTGGCTTCGGGCGTCTGCGCCAGCTTCCCCAGGCGAGTCAACTCGTCGGGAATCTGCTGGCCGTCCCGAAGACGCTCAGGGAAGTTGGCGATAATACGTCCGGCGAGCGAGATGTCGGCCGTTTCGATCTCCACTCCGGTCCCTTTGAAGTACGCTTGCAGGATGGGCAGCAGCGCGTACGACGCGAGTGAAGGCGCCTCGTCGGTCTTAGTCCACGTGAGCTTCATGTATTGGTCTCAGTGAGAATGAGTCAGAGAGAATGCGGTCGCAAAGCGGTAGGATAGCATGACAACCCGTTGAATCACAGCTCAATAGACCTGATGATTTGCTCTTTTCCACGGCTAGTAGTGGGCGGTTCTGGCGTGCGGCGTACTCCGCTGCTTGGTGTTCGCAAGAGTGCGAACACGGCACGCATGGGTGCGTGCGCCACCGGTGCTTTGTAACCAGGATGGGGTATTGGCGGCGCACTCCTTTGTGGTAGTGGAGCGGCACTCCATTTGGTGACGTATTCATTTCAGCGATGGCGCACACTAAGATCATGCCTACTATCACGACCAAAGACGGTATCGAGATCTATTACAAGGACTGGGGTAAGGGACAGCCTATCGTTTTCAGTCACGGTTGGCCGCTCAGCGCGGACGACTGGGATAACCAGATGTTGTTTTTTCTAAATCATGGCTATCGGGTGATTGCGCATGACCGGCGTGGGCACGGGCGCTCGACTCAGGGTGCCGATGGCCACGATATGGATCATTATGCTGACGACCTGGCAGCGGTCACGGCGCATCTGGACCTGAAGAATGCCATCCATATCGGCCATTCCACTGGGGGCGGCGAGGTGGTGCATTATCTGGCGCGGCATGGAGAAAGCCGGGTGAGCAAGGCAGCGCTGATCAGCGCAGTTCCACCGCTTATGCTGAAGACGCCGGCGAATCCGCTGGGACTTCCCAAGGAAGTGTTCGATGGCCTGCAGGCGCAACTCGCGGCCAATCGTTCGCAGTTCTATCGTGACCTGCCGTCGGGGCCTTTCTATGGATACAACCGGCCGGGCGCGAAATCTTCCGAGGCGGTGATTGAAAATTGGTGGCGCCAGGGGATGATGGGCGGGGCCAAAGCGCATTACGACGGTATCGTGGCGTTTTCGCAAACGGATTTCACGGAAGATTTGAAGAAGATAAATGTTCCGGTGTTGGTGATGCATAGCGAGGACGATCAGATAGTGCCTTATGTGGCCGCTGGTCCGCGGTCCGCTGCGCTGCTGAAGAACTCGACGTTCATAAGCTACAAGAATTTTCCGCACGGGATGCCTACTACGGAGGCGGACACGATTAACGCTGATCTGATGAAGTTTATTACGGCTGCGGCGAAGGTGGGGGCTTGAGGACTGGGCCATCAATTCTCGGTGAGTCTTTCGACGTGATCGATGACCAGGAATTCGCGGGGGCCTGTGGTTGGCTCGAGTTTCAAACCGAGTTGATGAAGCGCGGAAAAGATGGGAAGGGCGGCAGTGGCCGTGGAAAAAGCCAAGTCGCCGCCGGGGAGAAATCTGGGGGTGGTGGCGTCCGGGGCGAACTCCAGGTGGATGTCGAACTTCTCGTTGGTTCCGGTTTTGTCGATAACCGGGCGGTCTAAGACGAGGTCGAGCAGGTGTGCTAGCTCGGCGAGGTTTGTTCCTTGCGCATCCACCAACGGGGGCTGAGCGCCGACCCTGAGCTTACAGTACTGTTGGCCCGGTGCGAGCTCCGGAAAGGGAATCTTCGTGGGTGGTGGAACGCAACTGCCTTCCGCAAATGGTTTCAGTCCGGAGTTGCCCTGTTCCAGCGTCAGCGCATACACGGGGACTTCCCTGGTTTCGCGATGGATCTTTAGCTTGAACCGGTCTTCGAGAAGGGATTGCAACATTGGCCCTTGCATCAGTCCCGGGCTCGGATTCCCGTCCGATCTCGCCTCGATTTCGAAGAGCTCCGTGTGGATCCAGTCAGGGGCTGCCGCGATCGGGATGATCCCGACCTCAAAATGAGGGAGACCACCGGAGAAGCGAACGTAGGCCCGCTCAATAAGGCCCGTGCTGTCGGTATCCGCCAATGCTATGCACCCGGTATTCAGTTTTCCGTCGGATGCTGAGAATCCGGCTCCTCTCATGAAGCCAGGCCTGCTGCTGCACCGCTTGATCGACGCTGTTTCAAATTTCGGCGTGGCCTGGGCGCGAACTAACGGTGCGTAGACGACTCCAAGCGTGATTGGCAGAGCCAGCGCCGCGACACCAGCAAGAGTGAGCGTTGCTCTTTTTGCGAAATTCAGTCTGAGCACGACGCGGTTCATCATGATTCCCTCGATTCTTTTTCTGAGATTGGATCCGGTTACTCCGGAGACGCAGGCGAGCGGAGATTCCACATAAAGCTTGCAGACGTTGACGATGCCTTCGGCGTATTCGCGCGGCTTGGCGCCCAGGCGCAGCACTTCCTGGTCACAGGCAAGCTCGCGCTCCTCCACTAACTTCGATCCGATCCACCACACTAAGGGATGGAACCAGAAGATGGCTTCGACGATCATGTGAAGCGACGAGAGAAGATTGTCGCGGCGACGGATATGGCAAAGCTCGTGAGCCAGCACTGCCTGCAGTTGAGCCGGAGTCAGGCGTTCGGCAATACCGGCGGGCAGGAGCAGAACGGGGCGCAGCAGGCCGACCACGCCGGGTTCCAAGAGTCCGGGAGAAGAGCGAACTTCGACAGCTAATGGAATGTCAGCCGGCGTGCTGGCGCGCAAGACGGCGCGGATGCGCATCCAGGCGCGGAATCGCATTAGGGTTACGCTAAAGAATCCGGCGGCCCATATGGTCAGGATGGCTGGAATTGTCCAATCGCGATTGCTTGGCGCCCGCGGCATGGGTTCGGCGAAAGGCTGGCTGACTTCGATCATCGTGATGGAGACGGCTGCCGGTGGAGCAATCTTCGTGGCAAGTTTCTTTCCAGCCGGTGTGCGCTCCAACTGGCCGCCGAGGGTCATCAGCAACGAGAACGGGACGAGGAATTTGAACGAGGCGCCGAACCACAGCCAATGGCGGACTTGAGCGCGGTTCTTGCGGAAGGCGATGGTCAGGAGCCAGGCCACTATCGCGAACAATGTGGATTGCCAGAGGTGGTTGCTCATTTCGCTGCCTTGCGCTGCTGGTCGAGTTTCTTAATGGTTTTCTCCAATTCGCGAACGTCATCGAGTGTGAGCTTGCCGGCCTCGGCCAACTGCGCCATCATCGGTTGGGCCCGGCCTCCGAAGAAGCTCAGAATCTCGTCGAGCATGCGGTTGCGCGTGACATCGCGCGCCACGGTGGGCTCAAAGATGTCGGCATTGCTGATTTTGCGCACGCGCCGCACGGCCTTTTTTCCTTCCAGCCGGTATACGGTGGTCTGGATGGTGGTGTACGCGGGACGGGGCTCCGGAAACGCTTCCTGTATCTCGCGAATGGACGCTTTTCCATGGCCCCAGAGGGCTTCCAATATTTGAAGTTCGAGCTTGCTGAGTTTGGGGTGTTTCATAGCGTCCTACTATCTCATGACTGATACTACTACAATATAGTAGCATGTCAAGAGGGATCTTTTACGCCCTAGGCTGGATTTAATGATTCTTCGAATTGCGCCGCAGTTTTTTGCCACTGATATTCCCGCCACTCTCGCTTATTACAAAGACAGGCTGGGGTTCGAATGTGAAGGTACGTGGCAGGATCCGCCGGTCTACGCCATCGTTGCGCGCGATGGGCACGCGATCCACTTCCGCTGCGCCGAGCCGGCTACGGCTAATCCGGGGAAGTATGAGGAAGAATTGCTGGACGCTTATTTATTGGTGGAGGATGTGGACTTGCTTTATGCCGAGTACGTGGCGCGCGGGGTGGAATTTGCGCGGGAATTGGCGGCCATGCCGTGGGGGTCGCGGGAGTTTGTGGTGAAGGATTGTGATGGGCGGTTGTTGGCGTTTGGCGGGAGGTTATAGCGGTTGGCCGTTCGGTTTGGCAGGCGAAAGCCTGCCAACCCCGCGGTCAGCAAGCTACACTAGATATTTCTCATGAAATTGAACAGCTACACCATCACCCAAGGCAAAGATCGCGCTCCAGCCCGCTCCTTCTATAAGGCCATCGGCTTCACCGATGAGGATCTGAAAAAGCCCATCATCGGTATCGCCAACACCTGGATCGGCACCATGCCGTGCAATTTTCTGTTGCGCGAGCTGGCGGTTAAAGTTGCGGAAGGAATCCGTAAAGCCGGTGGCACTCCCATGGAGTACAACACCATCGCCATCTCGGACGGAATCACCATGGGCACCGAAGGAATGAAAACTTCGCTGGTCAGCAGGGAGGTAATCGCCGATTCCATCGAATTGGTTGCCCGCGGCCACATGTTCGACGGCTTAGTGGCGCTGGTGGCCTGCGACAAAACCATTCCGGGCGCGGCCATGGCGCTGCTGCGGCTCAATATTCCCGGCCTGGTTCTTTATGGGGGCTCCATCCTGCCCGGCCGTTATAAAGGCCGGGATCTTACCATCCAGGATGTCTACGAAGCGGTGGGCGCGAACGCGGCCGGAAAAATCTCCGATGACGAGCTGCTGGCCATCGAAAACAGCGCCTGTCCCGGCGCGGGCGCCTGCGGCGGCCAGTTCACCGCGAACACCATGGCTACCGTGATGGAGCTGATCGGGCTTTCGCCGATGGGCACCGCATCTGTTCCGCAGGTGGATCCGCGCAAGCGCGATGTAGCCGAGCGCTGCGGCGAACTGATCTTGAATGTCGTGAAAAACAACCTGCGGCCGCGCGACATCGTGACCCGCAAGGCCATTGAAAACGCCATTGCGTCCGTAGCCGCCACCGGCGGATCCACCAACGCGGTGCTGCATCTGCTGGCCATCGCGCGTGAGGCCGGTATCCCGCTCGACATCGACGATTTTCAAACTATCAGCGAGCGCACGCCGCTGTTGGTGGACCTAAAACCCGCGGGACGATTCGTGGCCGTGGACGTGGACAAAGCCGGCGGCATTCCGGTGATCGCGAAACGGCTGGTGGATGGCGGTTATGCCGACGGCTCAGCCATCACCGTGACCGGCCGCACTTTCGCCGCGGAGGCGGCCGACGCCAAGGAAACTCCGGGGCAGGAAGTCATCCGCGCCTTGAACAATCCCATTAAGAAGACCGGCGGCCTGGTGATCCTGCGCGGATCGCTGGCGCCGGACGGGTGCGTAATTAAAGTGACCGGCATCGAGCGCACCGAGCAACGCGGGCCGGCGCGAGTCTTCGATTCCGAAGAAGCCGCCATGGCCGCCGTGATGGAAGGACGAATCCGCTCCGGAGATATCATCGTGATTCGCTACGAAGGCCCGCGCGGTGGTCCGGGAATGCGCGAGATGCTGGGCGTCACCAGCGCCATTGTGGGCGCAGGTTTGTCGGAAAATGTTGCGCTGATCACCGACGGACGCTTCAGCGGCGCCACGCGCGGATTCTGCGTGGGCCATGTGGCTCCGGAAGCCGCCGTGGGCGGACCCATCGCCGCCGTTGAAGAAGGAGATACCATTCGCCTGGACATCTCCAAACGCATCATCGATCTGGAAATTCCCACGGCCACGCTCGAAGCGCGTCTCCAAAAATGGAAAGCGCCTGAGCCGCGTTACCGGTCAGGCGTTTTCGCTAAATATGTAGCTTTGGTTGGCTCAGCGTCCGAAGGAGCACCCACGGCACCAGGTTTGTAGCCCTGTTACCGAACCGCGACCGTAAGTGTAAGAAGCCGTGAAAAAATCGGGAAGCACGCGGGGTTGGCAGACGGAAGCGTCTGCCCTACATTGACGCACAAGGATTTACGATTAAGTGGCGCAGGCGCTTTCGCCTGCGAACCGATTTTTTCACAGCTTCTAGGCCGGGACGTTACCGCGTAACGGTCTTCAAATCTCCGCCCGCCGATTCCGGCTCGCCCTCAGCCGCAGCCGGTTTCGCCGAGATGGGCACTACTTCCGCGCCTACATGCCCGTCCAGCATCTTCTGCACGTCGGCTTTGCCCACCGCGCCCACCTTCTGCTCCACCACTTTGCCGCCTTTAAACAGCAGCAACGTAGGGATTCCGCGAACGTTGTAGCGCATGCCAGTGGCGCCGTTATCGTCCACGTTCAGCTTTCCCACTTTCGCTCGGCCCACGTACGCGTCCGCCACGGCGTCCACCGTCGGCGTCATCATGCGGCAGGGGCCGCACCATTCGGCCCAAAAATCCACCAGCACTGGAACTTCCGAGTTCAACACTTCTTGGTCCCAGGTCGCGTCAGTAAAGGTCAGGGTGTTGGCACCAGACATAGTTTTATGTTCTCTCCCCTACATAGATGTTAAAACTGCAAAAAGGATTCAGCCCGCCAAAAGCCGCTGGTAAAGCGCCTCATATTCAACGGCGGCGGCGCTCCACGAGAAGTCCTTCCGCATGCCACGCTTCATCATGGCCGTCCAATCGTCCTTAAGCCGGTAAACCTTTATGGCCTCGCGAATTGCCTCCAGCAACGCGCTTCCGGAATAATCCCGGAACTTGAATCCCGTATCCTCATCAATGGTATCATCCAGGCCGCCCGTGGCGCGAACCACCGGTACGGTTCCGTAGCGCAGGCTATAAATCTGGCTCAACCCGCACGGTTCGTACTTGCTGGGCATCAGGAACATGTCGGCGCCGGCTTCGATGCGGTGTCCTAACGGATTATCAAAACCAGGACGGAACCCCACTTTATCAGGATGCGCGCTGGCGAGATTCCGGAACATGGCTTCGTATTCCGAATCTCCCGAGCCCAGCACCGCCAGGCTGATGTCTTCCGCCAACAGCTCCGGCGCGATCTGCGCAATCAGGTCGAAGCCTTTTTGCGAAGCGAAGCGCGAGACAATGCCGATCACCGGCCGCCTCAGGTCGGCTGGGAATCCGAACTCCGCGAGCAGCGCTTTTTTGCACTCGCGCTTCCCGGTTAAATCGTTCACCGAATATTTGCGGGCGATGTAATGATCGTGCTCGGGACTCCATTCTTCATAGTCCACGCCGTTCACAATGCCGTAGATAGGCGCGTGCCCGCGCAGAAATCCGTCCAATCCGAAGCCGTATTCCGGCGTCTGGATCTCGCGCGCGTAGCCCTTGCTCACCGTGCTCACCGCATCGCTGAAGGCGATACCTCCTTTCAAAAGGTTGAGCTTGCCGAAAAACTCCAGTTGGCCGGGGTTGAACAGCCGGGGGTCCAATCCGATTTCCGAAAGCGCTTGCGGGGCAAAAATGCCCTGGTATCCGAGATTGTGAATGGTAAAGAGTGTCCTGATACCGATGAAAGTCGGGTCGGATTTGAAATGCGCGCTGAGATAAACCGGCGCCAGCGCCGCCTGCCAGTCGTGCGAGTGGATAATGTTCGGAGTGAACAGATACCGCGCCACCGCGAGCGAGGCCATGGAGAGAACGGCGAAACGGATGTGGTTGTCCGGATGATCGATGCCGCCGGAAGAATAAATGCCGGCGCGGTCGAACAACGTCGGACAGTGTACGAAGTAAAACGTGACGCCGCGCTCGGTGGTCTGATAGAGGTCCGTCATAAAACCTGGACCAACCGGTATCCAAAGATTGCGATACGCCACGGTGGGCGGGTTCGGATAGACGTTCTCGCGATAATCGGGAATCACCACCGCGACGTTTTCCCCTTTTGCCGCTAGCGCGGGAGGTAATCCGCCAATCACGTCAGCCAACCCGCCGGTCTTCGCAAAGGGCGTAGCCTCGGATGCAACCATCAAAACGTTCATGGTTTCTCGTTTCCCGTTTCTCGTTCGGAATCAGCCCTTGTGAACCGCATCGAGAATTCCATTGATAAACGACACCGACTCTTCGCCCGAGAACTGCCGCGCCAGTTCCAGCGCTTCGTCGATCACCACCGCGGGCGGAGTCTCCTCGCGGCTCATTTCATAGATGGCCAGGCGCAGAATGTTGCGATCCACGGCGGGCATGCGCTCCAACCTCCAGTTTTCCGATTTGGACGAAATGCGGTGGTCAATGTCGGCCGCCATTTCAGAAGTGCCCTTGACTAGCTCTTCCATAAACTCGTCGCGTCCGGGCGTGTGCTCTTCCTCCTCGCTCTCGTCCGAATACAGCGTGTCATAAAAGGAGGAGATGGCTTGCGCCACCGGCTGCTTGGTCATGTCCCATTGATAAAGAACCTGCAAAGCTCGTTGGCGGGATCGATGACGTGCGGCCATAGCAGCTAACTGCTATTTTCCCAGCCGGCGGATGAGATCGGCCATCTCGATAGCCGTAATCGCCGCATCGTAGCCTTTGTTGCCGCTCTTACCGCCGGCGCGATCGATGGCTTGCTCCACGGTATTGGTGGTTAGAACTCCAAAAGCCACCGGAATGCGAGTCTCCAGCGCGACAGCTGCCAAACCGCTCGAAGCCTGATTAGCAACCTGGTCAAAATGCGGAGTCTCGCCGCGGATAACGGCGCCCAGCGCGATAATTGCCGCATAGCGATTCGTCGCGGCCAGCATTTTCGCGGTCAACGGAAGCTCCCAGGAGCCCGGCACTTTCACGATCTCGATGCTCTCCGCGGCAGCGCCCGATCGCTGCAACGCGTCCAGCGCTCCCGCCAGCAGGCGATCGGTGATGAAGCTGTTGAACCGGGCCACCACCACGGCGAATTTAAGGCCGCTCGCGTCGAGATTTCCTTCCGTCACTTGGGACATATGGGATAATTTGGTTTCAGGTCCTCATTCTACCTCAATGGATCCCGCGTTCATCCGCAACTTCTCTATCATCGCGCACATCGATCACGGCAAGTCGACGCTGGCGGATCGTCTGCTGGAAGTGACAGGAGCTTTGGCGCAGCGCGAAATGATGGAGCAAGTGCTGGACACGATGGACCTGGAGCGTGAGCGCGGCATCACCATCAAAGCGCATGCCGTGCGCCTGAATTACCTCGCCAGCGACGGCCAGATGTACCAGCTCAATCTCATCGACACGCCCGGCCACGTGGATTTCACCTACGAAGTTTCGCGCAGCCTGCAAGCCTGTGAAGGAGCGTTGCTGGTGGTGGACGCGTCACAAGGCGTGGAAGCGCAGACGCTGGCCAATACCTATCTGGCGCTGCAGCACAATCTGGAAATCATTCCCGTCATCAACAAAATCGATCTGCCATCGGCGGAGCCCGAGCGGATTCGCGAACAGATTGAGCAGGTGATCGGGCTTCCGGCCCAGGACGCCATCCTGGTGAGCGCGAAACAAGGCACCGGAATCAAGGACGTTCTGGAAGCGATCGTCCATCTTGTGCCTCCGCCCCAAGGCTCGCCCGACGCTCCGCTGCGCGCACTGATTTTCGATTCCTGGTTCGACCCTTATCGCGGCGTCATCATCCTGACCCGCGTGCTGGACGGACGCCTGCGCGTGGGACAGAAGATCAAGCTATGGTCAAACGACACTATCCATGAAGTGGAAGGCCTGGGCTACCAATCGCCGAAGCCAGTCCCCTGCGATGAGCTGGCCGCCGGCGAAGTTGGATTTCTGTTCGCCAACATCAAGACTGTATCGGACGCCAAAATCGGCGACACCATTATGGACGCCGCCAATCCGGCCGCCGAACCGCTGCCGGGTTTCCAGGAAATAAAAGCCATGGTGTTCGCCGGCCTTTATCCGGTGGAATCGCACGAGCACGGCCGTTTGCGCGAAGCGCTGGAAAAGCTGCGGCTGAACGACAGCGCCTTCAGCTTCGAGCCGGAGAATTCCGTGGCTCTGGGCTTCGGCTTTCGCTGCGGGTTCCTGGGATTGCTGCATCTGGAGATTGTGCAGGAGCGGCTGGAACGCGAGTTCGAAATCAATCTCATCACCACTGCGCCCGGCGTGCGCTACCGGATCACCAAGTCAGACGGCGACGTGATCGAGGTAGAGAGCCCCACCAAATTTCCGAACCCGACTGAGATTAAACAGATTGAGGAGCCGATTATCGACGCCACGGTGATCACCCGCGAGGAGTACGTCGGCGAAATCCTGAAGCTGCTGGAAGAAAAGCGCGGCAAGCAGAAGAAATTTGAACACATCGGCACCGGCCGCGTGATGCTGCTGTATGAGCTGCCGTTGAACGAAATCGTGCTGGATTTCTACGATCGCCTGAAATCCGCATCGCGCGGCTACGCGTCGCTCGACTATCATTTTTCCGGATATCGTGTTTCGCCCATGGTGAAGCTGGACGTCCTGGTGGCCGGCGAGCCGGTGGACGCGCTGACAATAATCGTGCACAAGGATTTTGCCTATGAACGCGGCAAGATGCTGATTGAGCGGTTGCGCAAGCTCATCCCCCGCCAGATGTTCGAAGTGGCTCTGCAGGCGGCCATCGGAAATAAAGTAGTGTCGCGCGAGACCATCCCGGCCATGCGCAAAAATGTGCTGGCCAAATGCTACGGCGGCGATATCAGCCGCAAGCGCAAGCTTCTGGAAAAACAAAAAGAAGGCAAAAAGCGCATGAAGCGCGTGGGCCGCGTGGAAATCCCCCAAGAAGCGTTCCTGGCAGTCCTGAAGGTAAGCGGCGAAAGCGAATAAGTTCTTGCACCTCAGGCCTTTGCGGCACATTGCGGATCCAACCACCGGTCGCTTACGCTCGCGGCTCGGAAACCGCGACCGTAAGGGAGTCGGTGCCTTTTTGCTTCCGGCTATGCCCGGTAAGGCAGTCGGTGCCTCGACCCGATTCTTTACAAATTATCGGCGCAGACCAACCTATTGACGGTCTATAGGAGCGCTGGTATACTTGCTCTAGACCGTCGATAGGAATATGGCTGGAGCTTCCGAAATCTTGCAGGGTACCCTCGATATGCTGGTCCTGCGCGCGCTCCAACTCGGCCCCATGCATGGCCTGGGCGTCTCCGATCGCATCAAACAGATCACCCGCGGCGTGTTTTTTGTTAAACCCGGGTCGCTCTTCCCCGCGCTCTACCGCCTGGAACAGAACGGCTGGATTGAGGGCCACTGGGGAGAATCGGAGAACAACCGCAAGGCCAAGTTTTACACCCTCACCGCTTCCGGGCGCGCCCAGCTCTCCAAAGAAAAACGCAAATGGAATAAGGCCTTCAGCGCCGTCAACCGCCTGCTCGAAAGCGAATCGTAACCATGTTGAATCGTAACCATGCTGTGGCTTAGCCGCGCTCGAACTCTAATGCAGGCTCTCTTTCGCCGCCGGCGCGTGGAAGAGGATTTGTCGGCTGAGCTCGAAAGCTTCCAGTCCATGTTGGTCGATCGCCTTATGGAACAGGGCTTGCCGTTCGAAGAAGCGCGGCGCCAGGCCCGCTGGGAACTCGACGGATTGGAACAAGTCAAAGAGCAGGTCCGCGATCTGCGTATGGCAACCACCCTCGAATCCATATTTCAGGACCTTCGCTTCGCTTCCAGAACATTATTGAAAAGCCCCGGCTTCGCCGCCGTCGCCATCCTGACGCTGGCCCTGGGCATTGGCGTCAACACCGCCATTTTCAGCGTCGTATATGCCGTCCTGTTGCGCCCTTTGCCTTACCATCATCCCCAGCAGCTCGCGCTCATCTGGTCCAAGCTCGAAAAAACTGCGCTGGACCGCGCGCCCGCCTCCGGCCCCATCTGGAGCGAAATCGTGCATCGCAACACTCTGCTGTCCGATGTCGCTGGAATCTGGATCGGAAATGGAACCTTCACCGGCGACGCCAACCCGGAACAGGTGAAGCTCGCTTTCGTCACTCCGAATTTTCCGGCGCTCCTCGGATTTCGTCCCGAACTTGGACGCGTCTTCATCCCCGCCGAGGAATCGTTCGATGGAAGATGGGCCATCATGCTCAGCCACGGCGTCTGGCAGCGGCGCTATGGCGGCGATCCCGCCATCATCGGCAAAACCGTTTCCATCAGCGGCGGTAGCGCCACCGTGGTGGGTATTCTGCCGCCGGATTTTCGCCTGTACTTCTCCGGCAATGTACCCGCCGAGGTCGGCGCCATGGTGCCATTCGGAGATGATCTCTCCAAGCGTCCTGCTGACCTGTACTTCCTTCGCTTGATTGCCCGCCTCAAACCAGGCGTCAGGCCGGATCAAGCCCAGGCGGACTTAAATCAGGTCGCCAGCCAGATCCGTAGCCTGTACACCGTGCTTAACGCGGAAAACCTCGGCTTCGATCTCGCGCCTCTGCAGCGCGATGCCGTTCGCGAGGTGCGGCCGGCCCTCATCGCCTTGTTCTGCGGCGCCGGATTCGTCCTGCTCATCTCTTGCTTGAACGTCGCCAATCTGCTGCTGGCCCGCGCCTCCAGCCGCGCCAGGGAAATCGCGGTGCGCTCCGCCTTGGGAGCCTCCAGAAGCCGCATCCTGCGCCAGGTTTTTCTGGAGTGCTTGGTGCTGTGCACCGTCGCCGGCGCCGCGGGCGTCCTGCTGGGCTGGGCCGGCGTCCGCGCCCTGCTCAGCATTCGCCCCGATTATCTGGCCCGCATGCCGGAGGTCGGCCTCAACTGGCCCGTGCTCGCCTTCATCGCCGGATTATCCTTCGCCTCAGTCCTGCTTTGCGCCTTGGCTCCCAGCATCGAATCTTCCAAGACCGATCTCAACATCACCTTGCGCGAAGCCGGCCGCACTTCGCGCGCCTCCCTGCGCGGCGGCATGCGAGCCATCCTCATCGTCGGCGAAATCAGCCTCGGCCTGGTTTTGTTGATCGGCGCCGGCCTCATGATCCGCACCCTCCGGAATATCCAAGCCGTCCAGCCGGGATTTGAGGCGCAACGCTTGTTGACCTTTGAGATCGATCTGTCCGCGTACAGACGCCAGGCGAGAATCAATTTCGTCCAGGAGTGGGAATCGAAACTTGCCTCGCTTCCCGGCGTCGCCTCGGTGGGCGCGGTATCGCATCTCCCGCTCGACGATTATCCGAATTGGTACAGCCCCTATCGCCCCGAAGGGATGACCGAAAAGCAGGCCTCGGGACTCCTGGCCGATCACCGCGCCACTACGCCCGGCTATCTGCGCGCCATGGGCGCCAAACTTCTGGAGGGCCGTTTCTTCGATGCCCAGGATCGCGCCGATGGCCGCAGCGTTGTCCTGGTGGACGATCTGCTGGCCCACTCCGTTTGGCCCGGCCAAAGCGCCATCGGCAGGAAACTCGAGGTGGAACACGTCACCAAGCAGGGCTTCGCCCCAGTGTGGTCCGAAGTGGTCGGCGTGGTGGAACACATCCGCAACCATTCCCTTTCGAAGAAAGTGCGCGGCGAAATCTACATCCCCTATGAACAGTCCCCGCGCGAGCATCTCAGTTTTGCCGTTCGAACGCGCGTGGACCCGCTCTCGCTCGCGGGAACCATCCGTACGGAGCTGCTCCGTCGTGACCGCAACATGGCCCTTTCGAAGGTCCGCCCCATGACCGCCTATGTGCAGCGTGCCGCCGCGCCGGCGCGTTTCATCGCCGTCCTGGCCGGAGCCTTTGCCGCCCTGGCGTTGTTGCTGGCCGCCATCGGTGTCTATGGCGTGGTCTCCTATTCCGTTTCGCGCCGCATGCACGAGATGGGCGTCCGGATGGCCCTCGGCGCAACTTCGCCGGAAATTTTGCTCCTGGTCATGCGCGAAGCCATGGGCCTGGCCTCCGCCGGCATCCTGCTCGGAACCGCCGCCGCGTTTTTCGTCTCGCGAACTCTGCGCAGCCTGATCTACGGCGTCTCCGCCATCGATCCCGCCACTTACTCCGTGGCCATCGCCGTAATCGCCTTGGCCACATTCCTGGGCTGCTGGCGCCCCGCCGCCCAAGCCGCTTCCGCCAACCCCATAGACGCCCTCCGCTCCGAGTAGCCCCGTGGGGCAGGATGCCATCCTGCGGCGGGTTGCCAACCCGCCTTTTTCCTCCACCGATGCGATAGACTTGTTCAATATTCATATCGCCCCAGCGTAGGATCAAATTCCGGCCCTACGATTTCCCTGTACCAAAAAGGTCGGGCAGTATGAACCTGAAAATGCGATCCATTTTTCGTGGAGGATGTCCGATGTCAGCAAATTCGCAATCTTATTCCCTCTTAGTGCGCCTGTTGTCCTTTAGCGTAGACGCCATCGGCGGAAGTCGCGCACACGCCATCGGCGGAAGCCGCGCACTCGCCATCGCCGCGAGTTGCGCACTCGCCATTGCGAGTTGCACCCTCATGGCCCAGAGCACAACCACTCCGCCCGCCGTCCGGATTCTCGTCATACAACCCGTCGACGCAAACCGCTTGGTTACGCTTGCCGGAAACACGCGCCCGGAAGCCAACTCAGGAAACGACCGCGGGAAGCTGCCCGACGCCTTCGCCCTGCCTCACATGCTGCTCCAGTTGCAGCGTAGTCCGGAGCGCGAACAAGCCTTGCGGAATTTCATTGATCAACAGCACGACTCCGCATCGCCCAATTTCCACAAGTGGCTCACCGCGGAACAATTCGGACAATTATATGGACCGGCTTCGCAGGATATCGAAGCCGTTTCCGAATGGTTGCGCGCGGGCGGCTTTACCGTGAACAGCGTCTATCCAAGCGGCATGATTCTTGATTTCTCCGGCAACGCTGGTCAAGTGCGGGCGGCATTCAAGACGGAAATTCATCGTCTTTCCGTAAACGGAAAAGATCACATCAGCAATATGAGCGATCCTCAAATCCCAGAAGCCCTGGCCCCGGTGGTAACCGGAATTGTGTCCTTGCACGATTTCCGGCCGCGCTCGCTGAAGAGACCGGCTCCGCGCTATAGCCTGCAGGCTCAAATCGTTGTGCCCGAAGATCTGGCCACCATTTACGATTTGAACCCTGCTTTTGCTGCGGGATTCACCGGAAAGGGCCAGACCATCGCCGTGCTGGAAGACAGCAATATGTACAACACAGAGGATTGGTACAACTTCCGGCGGATATTCGGATTATCCAGCTACACCGCCGGATCCTTGAGCACCATCAATCCCCCGCCCCCGCATGGAAGTTCCAATTGCTCCGATCCAGGAGTCAACTTCGACGACGACGAAACCACGCTGGACGCCGAATGGTCCAGCGCCGCCGCGCCGGACGCGAAAATCGAGGTGACTACTTGCGCCGATACGCCTACCACCGCCGGACCCGCCATCGCGGCGCAGAATATAGTCAACTCCAGCCATCCGCCTTCCATCATCAGCATCAGTTTCATCGCCTGCGAAGCGGCCAATGGAGCCGCAAGTAATGCCGCCCAGAATTCCGCCTTCCAGCAAGCGGTAGCCGAGGGCATTTCAGTGTTTGTGGCCTCCGGTGACGCGGGAGCGGCCAGCTGCGACATGGATTCTACGGTGGCCATTCATGGCGTCGGCGTCAACTCCCTCGCTTCTACGCCCTACAACGTGGCCGTCGGAGGAACCGATTTCGGCGATACCTACCAACACACCAATAGTATGTATTGGGGTCCGGTCAACAGCGCCAACTACGGTTCGGCCCTCTCTTATATTCCGGAAATTCCCTGGAACGATTCCTGCGCCGGCTCCATCGTGGCGGCCTTCTGGGGCTATTCCACTGGTTATGGCTCCGCCGGATATTGTGGAAGCAGTTTGGCGCAGCTATCCGGAGCCCTCACCACGGGAGCCGGCAGCGGTGGACCCAGCGGCTGCGCCACCGGCGCTTCGGCGGAAAATTTTGTGGTGGGTGGCACTTGCAAAGGATACGCGAAACCTTCCTGGCAAACCGGAGTGCCCGGCATTTCGAGCGATGGCGTCCGCGATCTTCCCGATGTCGCGCTCTTCGCCGCCGACGGGCTGTGGGGCCACTCCTATGTGTTCTGCTTTTCCGATCCTGCCAACGGCGGAGTGCCGTGCGAATTTACGCCGGACTTTTGGCCGGGCGGAGGCGGAACTTCATTCGCTTCCCCCATCATGGCCGGAATACAGGCGCTGGTGAACCAGAAAATGGGCGGCCCACAGGGTAATCCTAATCCGGTTTTATACAAACTCGCCGCCAGTTCCGTGGCCTCATCGGTCTTCCACAGCATCACCGCCGGCGACATCGCCGTCAACTGCTCGGGTGACATCAACTGCTTCGGAGCCAGCTTTGTGGGCAGAGGCCGCTCCTATCTGGACCCCTTCGACGCAAACGGAGTCCTCTCCCGCGCCGCTCACGCCTACTCTCCCGCTTTTGCCGCCGGCGCCGGTTGGAACTTCGCTACCGGACTCGGCAGCGTGGACGCCTTCAACTTGATCACCAATTGGAGCAACGGACAATGAGGACCACGCACATGTACAAAGCAATTTTCCTTCTCGGCAGCGCCCTCCTGATAGCCGCGCCGGCCCGTGTCGCGGCCCAGAGCTTCGATACCAGCGGGACCGCCGGCCTCACCGGACCATACCTGTTCCGCTACGTCAATTTCTTTAACGACGAATCTGGAAACCTCACCGAGTCCTGCAGCCTCACCGGAACCATTACCTTCGATGGAGCCGGATCTTACAAGCTCTCTAATACGAAAATTTTCGATTCGATGGGGGTCTCAAACACCGGTTCCTGCACCAACCTCGGCGGTGGAACCTACGGAGTGCAGTCCAACGGCATCGCCCAACTGGACAATCCTCTTTACTCCGTCACTCTCTTCGGCACCTTCAGCGCTCCCGTGCTCACCGCCAGTTCAACGGAAGATGATGGCTTCGATCTTTTTATCGCCGTGCAAGCTCCGTCGGCTTCCTCCTCCACCGGTCTGCTCTCCGGCACCTTCACCGTGGGCACCCTGGACTTCCTGAACTCGAATGCATCATTGGCCCGGCAAGGCTACTTCACCATAAAAGCGGACGGCCATGGAAATATCGCCCCGTTCACCGTGAACGGCTCGTTGCAAAACGTCAGCGCCGGCGCCTCGATTACCCAGAATGTTTCGGCCTCCCACTATTCGCTCTCGGGCGCCGCGGGCGGAACCTTGACTTTTCCCGGCAGTTCATCCGATCAGAAGAGCATCGTCAGCGGCCCCAAGGCCTTATACGTGTCAGCCGATGGAAATTGGTTCGTGGCTGGCTCGGACAATGGTTCGGACATGTTCTTCGGATTTCGCGCACCCTCCGGAACAAGTTCGAATTCCACTTTGAACGGCACCTATTTTACGGCGGGTATGGAAGCCAATTTCGTGAACTCGTCTTTTGGTGTAAATTTCCTGGATGCCTTTTATGGTTCCATCAGCACCAATGGAAATGGAAATCTGATTACCCATGAGCGGTTCAACGACGTCATCGATATATTTTCCTATGACTACACCTTCACCGCCCCTGTCACCATCGGCGCGGACGGCTCCTTTTACGACGGCAACGTTTACAACTATCTCGCCGGCGCCAATGGAACGGCATTGATGGAGATTGGCTCCAACCAGCAGTTCTCCATGATCATTGGTATTCATGCCCCGGGATTTGCTCCCGCTCCCCTCTGGATTAATCCTGTCGCCATCACCAATGCCGCCAATTACACGCCCATCACCAACTCTTACGCTCCCGGCGAACTGGTGAATCTGTATGGAAACTTCGGAGTATCCACTCAAGTTGCGCCGTCCCTCCCGTTTTCCAGCACGCTCAACGGCGTCCAGGTTCTCGTCAATGGCCAGGCGGCTCCGCTTTACCTGGTGAGCAAGAATCAGATCAGCGCTCTGATTCCTTACGAAGTTGCCGGTCAGTATTTCGCCACTTTCCAGGTCGCGGTCAACGGCTCCATGTCCAATCAAGTAACGGTATACGTCGACAACACCGCGCCCGGCATTTACACCCTCACGCAAGACGGAATGGGTGAGGCCGCCATCCTGCACGCCAACCAGAGCCCGGTAAGCGACAGCAGCCCTGCCAAGCCTGACGAAACCGTCATCATGTTTATGAACGGCGTGGGACCTGTCACTCCGCAGGTGGCCGATGGCGCGGCGGCTCCTAGTAGCCCGGTAAGCAACACCCTGGAGGTCCCGAACGAGGACGTCTTCGTATTTCTCGATGACGGCGTGGATTTTACACAGGCCACCGTCTCCTTCGCCGGCCTGGCGCCCGGATTTGCCGGCTTATATCAGGTCAATTTCGTCCTCCCGCATGACAGTGTTGCCAACGGCGATGTGTTCGTTTTTTTCGCAACGGACGAGGCGCAGAACGAAATGGCCACCATCAGCGTATCAGGCTACTCATCGTCGGGTGACGCCCGGCGCAGGGTCACTAGACACCGCACCATCCGCGCCCACGCCCGCCCGGCGAAAAACTTCCGCCGCGCCTTGCCCGACCGGTAAATCGGTTCGCAGGCGAAAGCCCCTGCGCCACTTAATCGTAAGTCCGAGTGCGTCAATGTGGGGCAGACCCTTCCATCTGCCAACCCCGCGTACTTCCCGATTTTTTCACAGCTTCTGTGGAGAGTCGATGCCTTTTGCTTCTTGCTATGCCCCGCAAGCCTCACCGCTTGACGCCTTTGATAGCCTGCCCACCCTGATGCAGCATCATATGCGAGATCTGGCCCTTCTCGTCCGCGACGAACTCAATTTGTGCATCCACCACCGTTAGAAAGAACTTCGTGGGAGACTCAGGAAAGATTGGAAACGGCGGTTGACCGCTTCCTTGGGCTATAAGCTGGTTGCCATCCAGCTTAACGGCAATATCGAAGTCCGGACCAATCTTATAGGTCCCAACGTAGCGCGCCAGCACCGCCGCATCCACCTTCACCGCAGTCCGCACCTTGGGATGAAAATCGGGCCAGCCGTACTCAGCGGCGATGCTTTGCATCAGCTCCGCTGCGAGCGCCGACCCACCTTGGACGTTGGTCATCACCACCGCTCCATCGCCGTGATGCTCGTACGCGACAAATAGGCTCTCGAACCCCTCGTTCACGCCTCCGTGCGAAAAGTAGGGATCGCCGGCAGAGCCTCCAATCTGCAGCCCCAGGCCCCATTCTCCCTTTCCCGGAGTTAGCATTTGCTTCGTGAGATCCTGCGACAGAACGTGATTCGCTTTGCCCTCGAGCGATCGCTCGACCTCCAGACAGTATCGCGCCAGGTCCGACGGAGTGGTCCACAAACCGGCCGCCGCCATCTCCGGATAAGTGTGGGCGCCGCCCTCCACCGCCGTACCGTCCGCCTGGTATGGCACAGCTGCTTCCGCCCGCCGCTCCGCCGGAAGCGGCTGTTGATAGGTGCTGTGCGTCATTCCCATCGGCCCGAGCACAACGTCATGCAACAGTTTCGGGAAGGGTTGCTTGCTGACGTCCAGCATCATCTCCTGCATCACCGTATACCCGCCTCCAGAGTAATTCCACTTCGCGCCGGGCTCGCTTTCCAAACGAATGGGTGGAGTGTTCGCCGGCTTCTGTCCATTCAGCACCTCCACCAACGTCGGCACCGGCGCGTTCGCCGCGTATCCGGGGAATCCGTGAACCGTCACGCCGGCGGTATGCGTCAGCAATTCGCGCAGCGTAACCGGCTTGCCCTTGGCCGCGGGACTCTCCGGCAGCTTCCACGAAACCAGCGTGCTGTTCACCGGCGCATCCAGTGCCAGCTTCCCTTCCTGCACCAGATGCAGCGCGGCCATCGCTGCCAGCGGCTTGCTAATAGATCCCGCCTGGAAAATGGTATCCGCGCCAACCGCCGCTCCACCCACTTGCTTCACTCCGAACCCGCGCGCCCATTCGATCGCCCCCTTGTGGATCACCGCGACGCTGACGCCCGGCACGTGCAGCTGCTTCATGCGCTCCCCGAGCGTGGGACACGGGCGAGCATCGTCCTTGATCACCACCTGTGGCTGAAGGCACCTGGTCACCGCTTCGATGTGCTGTTGCGCCGTCTGACCAGACGCCACTTGACTCGAAAGATAAACAAGAACGCTCAGAACAACCAGCGGCGATCGGACAATCATAATGGCCATAAGAACCAGAATCATTATCACGTATCATTAAGATCGATGGAAAGGAGTTCCGCATGTTCCACGTTCCCGCCAGCGCGCTCTTGATCTGCCTTTTGGCCGGCCTGGGTCCGGCAATCGCCCAGACTCCGCCCGAGAAGCAGGCTCCGGCAAAGCCCGTAAGCAGCGCACGTCCACAGCCGCCCACGCGCGATCCGAACACGCCCGGCTACGTCCAAGCCAAGGAATTGCCCGATGGCGCCGTCCCTTTGCCCACCGAAAACGGGAACTTCATCATCGGCCCCACCCATAATCCCGCGCCCGAAATGGCCCCGAACGATAACGTGCCCCACGGCGACGTCTTCGAATTCACCATGAATTCCAAAGACAGCAAAATTTACCCCGGCATCGCGCGCGAGCCCAACACCTTTGCCGTCCTAGACCCGGCCGACCCCAACAAAGTGATCGTCAACAGCTATCCCGCTCCCTATACTCGTAAGGTCGCCGTTTACGTTCCCAAACAATACCAACCCGGCACCGAAGCTCCATTCATCGTCGGCGCCGACGGTCCGGACCGGGCTCTGTTCACCGTGCTCGACAACCTGATTGCCGCGCACCGCGTCCCGGTGATGATTGCCATCTCTATCGCTAACGGCAGCGGCGATGCGCAGGGCAGCGAGCGCGGCCTCGAATACGACACCATGTCCGGCCTCTACGCCGAGTTCGTGGAACAGGAAGTGCTTCCCCTGGTGGAGAAAAACTACCACGTGAAGCTCACCAAGGATCCGAACGGCCGTGCTACCACCGGTTGCAGCTCCGGCGCAGCCGCCGCCATGGAGATGGCCTGGTATCACACCGATCTCTATCACCGTGTTCTCAGCTACTCCGGCACATTCGTGTACCAGCAGTGGCCGTATAATGCCGAAACCCCGCACGGCGCCTGGGAGTTGCATGAATCCATCATTCCCAATAGCCCTAAAAAGCCGCTGCGTATCTGGATGGCCGTCAGCGATCGCGACCTGCTCATCACCCGCGACAACTATCATGACTGGGTCCTGGCCAATGAGCGCATGGCCAAGGTGCTGGCAGCCAAGGGCTACCCTTATCAGTTTGTCTTCGCGAAAAATGCCGGTCACTGCGATCGCGGCGTAAAATCCCAAACCCTCCCGCTAGCGCTAGAGTACATCTGGCAAGGCTACAAGTAGCCGCACGCATGGTGGGGCAGGCGCTTCCGCCTGCCAACCAGGGTGTATCTTGAAGGAACCATGGCCCCCTTCAAAATTGGCATCAACATGGCCGGCGCCATCTCCGCTGGAGCGTACACCGCCGGCGTCCTGGATTTTCTGATCGAAGCTTTGGACGAATGGGAAGCAGCCAAGCAGCGCGCGGACGCCGTTCCGCGCCACCAAGTCTCGCTCGAAGTTTTTTCGGGTGCATCGGCGGGCGGAATGTGCGCCGCCATCTCCGCCGTCCAGGTCCAGCAGGATTTCGATCATATCAGCGACACCACTCTCACCGGCACCAATAACCGGTTCTACGAAAGCTGGGTCAACCGCATCGACATCCGCGAGTTGCTGCAGACCGCCGATCTCCAAAAAAACCAGCCCGTGTTATCCCTGCTCGATTCCTCCATCATCGCCGACATCGCTCAATATGCGCTCACGCCGGGACCGGTCAAAGTGCGCCCTTACATCTCCCCGAACCTCACGCTTTTCCTGACGCTGACCAACCTGCGCGGCATTCCTTACTCGCTCAATGGTGAAGCTCCCGGCTCGCTCGAAGAATCCACCGAATATTATGGCGATCGCCTACGCTTTCAGACCGTGAAACCCGGTGATCCCGCGCCCGCGCCGCCGGCCAAGCCATTGCCTGCTGGAAGCGCCGGCCAAGGCGCCTGGCCGCTGCTGCAACAGGCTGCCATGGCCACCGGCGCGTTCCCGGTTTTCCTCGCGCCGCGCATTCTCAATCGCGACGCTGCTGATTACACCCCGCCCATGTGGGAGACCACCGCTTCCACGCCGTCCGTTCCGCCCGTTCAACCGGACTGGAACCTGAACAACGCCGCTACCTGGCAGACACTCAACGTAGACGGAGGTGTCATCGATAACGACCCGTTCGATCTCGCGCACGACTATTTGGCGGCGCTCAATCCCATCCCGGGCGATGGCCAGAATCCGCGCGAAGCTCTGCGGGCGGATCGTGCCGTGATCACCGTCGCTCCCTTTCCCGCGCAGGATCGCTTCAATCCTGGATACAATCCCGTAGCACAAGCCGGCGTGATGACCGCCGTGGGCACTCTTGTTTCGGCGCTGATTTCGCAGTCGAGATTTTTCGGCGAATCGCTGGCCATGATCATGACCGGCACGGTCTTCAGCCGCTTCGTGATCGCTCCTTCCGACACCACGCTGCCGTCCCGCACTCCCGCGTTGCAATGCGGCGCACTGGGCGCTTTCGGAGGCTTTTTCGAACGCGGTTATCGCGCCCACGACTATGCTCTCGGCCGCCGCAACTGCCAGCAATTCCTGCGCGCCCAATTCATTCTTCCGCAGGGCAACCCGGCCATCGCGCCCGGTCTTGATCCAGAAGGCAAAGCGCTGGCCGCCTTCGGCCTGAATCCCCCAAATGCCGTGGTCGATCCGCAAAACCAGCGCTGGATCCCGCTCGTCCCGCTGTGCGGTACCGCGGCAGTGGAGGTTCCCAACCCGGCCCGCGCATCCATGTCGGACACCGACCTTGACGATGTAGTCGATTTGATCGTCAAACGATGCAAAGCTGTAATACCGCTGCTGCTGCCCAAGCTCCCCTCCATCGCCGTTCACGCCGTAGATTTTTTCGTGGCCCTGCATGAAAAAGGCGAGCTAAAAAAATACCTGCGCACCCAACTCCCGTAACAAGTGGGGCAGGGGCTTCCGCCTGCCAACCAACACTTGCTATAACAAACCAATGCACTCCTACGCGCCCCGCCCCGCCCACCTGAAATGGCTCCTCGATTCTGATCCTTCCATCCGCTGGCAGGTCATGCAAGATCTCACCGGCGAATCCCCCGCCGACATTGCCGCCGAGCGCGCTCGCGTAGCAACCGAAGGCTGGGGCGCCCAACTTCTCGCCCTCCAGTCTCCCGCCGGCAACTGGGGCGGACCCGAAGAACGCGGCTGGATGGTTACCCTCTTCACGCTGGTCCTCTTGATGGATCTCGGTCTCGAACCCGCCAGCCAACAAGCTCGCAATATGATCCGCCGCGTCGAACAACTGGTCTTCAAGCCGCTCAACAACCGGCCATTCCTCGACGGCGAAACCGAGCCGTGCATCAACGGAAGAATCCTAGCCGTCGGCTCGTACTTCAAAGAACCAAACCACGCACTCGCCAAACAGCTCCTCGGTGAGCAGCTCGAAGATGGTGGATGGAATTGCGAAGCGCCGCCGTTCCTCTCACCGAAGCGCCCGCCCAGCCGGCGCTCTTCCTTCCATACCACCATCTGCGTGCTCGAAGGCCTCCTCGAATACGAACGCGCCGGACGCAAATCCGCAGCCGTCACCAAGGCTCGCCGCAGAGCTGAAAAATATCTGCTCGATCGCCATATGTTCCGCTCGCTCCGTACCGGCGAAGTGATCGACCAACGCTGGCTCCGCTTCTCGTTTCCCACTTTTTGGCATTACGACGTCTTGCGTGGACTCGATTATCTGCGCAATGCCGGAATCAAACCCGACAGCCGCGTCAAAGAAGCCATCGAAATCGTGATCGAGCGCCGCCACCAGAACGGCCGCTGGCCCCTCAACCTCCGTCATCGCGAGCATATTCCCCTGGAAATGGAGACCCAAGTCGCGAGCGCCAGCCGCTGGAACACCCTCCGCGCCCTCCGCGTCCTGCGCTGGTACGCGCGGTAAAAAAGTGGGGCAGGCGCCTGCTCGACTTTACTACAAAATATTTACGGCGCGGGCGGCGATCAGCGCCAATGTCATCAGCGATATCGATGCCTGCACCATCATCATCAACTTCGCCCAGCGCGAGAGAACCGGTACGTCGGTGGGTGAGAACGCCGTGCTGGTATTGAACGCCAGGAAAAGATAATCCACAAATCCGGGATGCCAGTTGCGATTCTGTTCTCCCTTCAACGTCATTTGCGGGAAAAGAAAAGCACCGTCGCTGTGGTCTTTGCGGAGATCGCGCTGGTTGGGGCCGCCTGCATCCAGCCGCCAATACCAGGATGCGAACACCAGCACGTTCGCCGTCCACAGAGCCGCGGCGGCAAGCAGCAGCGTTTTGGGAGGATCGCTGTGGGAAGGCAATCGGGCGATCAGCATACCCAGCGACCAAATCATAGACGCGGTTACGGTGGCCAGAAGAAGGTGCCCCAGCACCTGGTTTAACCGGCGCCGGCCCGTCCGGTAGGAAATTACTGTGGGAACCAGCAGCGCTGAAACCACAGCCAGTAGCAGCCAGTAAGGACCGAAGCTGAGCGGCTCCGGCAATGCGGCGTTTAGGCCGCCCACTGCAAGCAGTGCCAAGACCACCGGCCAGCGCGGTTCCGTACTGGTACGGCTGGCCGCGGGGTTATCCGAGAAGTCTTTTTTTTTCTCCGGCATGTGGACTATACTGAATGTAGCAGGTCACCTCCCCCATGAAGGTAGTCGTACGTAGCCGGTCATTGTGGTTTACGGTGCTCTCCATTGTCCTGCATGTGCCAATCAGCAGGGTGAAGCGTAAGGTGGATATGGTAATAAGGAAGCCGGTAGTTCGCGTGGAAGCCGCGCAGGAATCCAAGCATTGGAACCGAGTGGCCTTATAACCTTAGAGAATGCATGTAGCTTGCATTCACGCCCATCCTGACGACGCGGAAATTCTAGCTGGAGGTACGCTCGCGCTGCTGGCGGCGTCCGGCAATCAAGTAACCATCGTCAGTATGACCGCGGGCGACTGCGGCTCGGGCTCCCACGGCGTCAAGGAGATTTCGAGCATCCGGCAGCGTGAGGCTGCGGCGTCCGCCAAGCTGATCGGCGCCGAATATCAATGCGCGAAATTCCGCGACCTGGCCATTTTCAATAATGACGAATCCCGGCGGCGCGTTACGGAGCTGATTCGCAAGCTTCGGCCGGACATTATCCTGACCGCGTCGCCGGTTGATTATCATTGCGACCACGAAGCTACCAGCGTCCTGGTGCGTGATGCGTCGTTCGCGGCGTCGGTGCCCAACTACGCAACCAACGCGAAAGATGCAGCGCCTCCGCTGCACGCCATCCGGCATCTTTACTACGTGGATTCCATCGGAGGCGTGGATCGCTTCGGGAGCACCATCGAGCCGGATTTTGTAGTGAACGTGAAGACCACTTTCAAAACGAAGCGCCAGATGCTGGCCGCGCACGAAAGCCAGCGCGCGTGGCTGAAGCAGCAGCACGGGATTGACGATCCACTGCAAGTGATGGAACGCTGGACGCGCGCGCGAGGGAAACTGGCGGGAATCGATTTCGGAGAGGGGTTTCGGAGGTATGTCGGGCATCCGTTCCCGGATACGCCGTTGTTGGAGGAGCTGCTGGGAAGTAAGGTAGCTAGCCGCTAGTTGCCGGTGGCTGGCGCGAGCCATCCGATTACCAGCCACCAGCAACCAGCCACCAGCAACCAGCCACTACCCGCCAGTCACCGTCAAAACAATCTTCCACAACAGCTCCGTCCCATGCGCCAGGTTCCCCGGCGACAAGCGCTCGTCGTTTCCATGGGCGCGGCTTTCGCCGCCTTCCCGCACGAAGATTGGGGCGCCATATACCGCCATGCCTTTTTGACGTAGATAGGATCCGTCCGTGGCGCCGCGCGACATGTAGGGAACAATCAACGAGTTCGGGCTGGCTTGGTGGAAAACCTTTTCCATGGCGAGAAACAGGTCCGTGCTCAACGAGCTTGGTTCGGTGGCCGGCATCTCCTGGCCGGGTTCGGGCGAGACCGTGACTGCCGGATCGTTAATGGCAGTGCGAAACCGGGTCTCGATCTCCTGCCGCGTTTCGGTGGGCAAGCGGCGCACGTCGATCTGCGCGGTGGCTTTGTTGGGAATGACGTTTACTTTTAGACCGGCGTTCAACATGGTGGGTACGGCGGAGGCACGCAGCATGGAATTCAGTTCCGGATCGCGCGCCTCAATTTCGTCGGCTGCCGCCGCGGCCGTGGATTCATGTTCCAGTTTTCCGATCAGCGGCGCCAGCCAGGCGTAATCGGGAAGCTTGGAGATTTCTGAAAAATAGCGCCTCGTTGTGGCGTTGAGCTGCACCGGCTGTTCCAGATCCGCCAGGCGGGTGATGGCGCGCGCCAGGTGAACCACCGGATTGTCGGGACGCGGCAGCGATCCATGCCCCGCGGTGCCTCTGGCGGTAAGAACAACTCGCGTGGGAATCTTCTCGGAGGTCTGGATCTGGAACACACGCGTGCCGGAACGGACATCCAAGGCCGCGCCGCCTTCATTCAACGCGAATGCGGCCTCGATTTTGGGATAGGCGTTGTGCACCAACCAATTGATGCCGGTGGATCCAGCTTCTTCGTCGGATTCAGATAGCAGAATAACGTCGCGCTTCAATGGCGTGCCTCGCCGTTTTAGCTCCACTAGAACGGCCAGCTCCGCGGCGAGAAGCGATTTGTCATCCTGCGCGCCGCGTCCGTAGATATAGCCGTCACGGAGCGTGGCTGAGAAAGGATCGATGGTCCATTGCGAACGGTCGGCGGGAACCACGTCGCTGTGAGCCATCAGCAGCAGCGGAGGCTCAGATTCGGAGTGCACCGCGGCGGGAATCCGGGCGACGAAGTTCAGGCGGGCGGGTTTGTCGCCCAGCAGCTCGGCGCTGATGCCGTTGGTTGACGTCACGCGCTTCAAATACTCCGCCACGCGGGTTTCATTGCCAGGCGGATTGGTGGTGTCGATCCGAATCAGATCGATCAGGTAACGCTGGGCACGGGCGCCAAGAGTGGCCGGTTGCTGGGCCGCGGCGGCTGACACGATCAACAACAAAAGAAGAGAAGTCCGCATCGGCAACGATTTTATCAGGTACCGGTACGGCTATCGGATCTATTTTGTGCGCTGGTCATTGTGCTGGAGTCTACTTTCAAGGTAGAAGAGGTATGCGGTGAATCTCCAATATGACGCGCTCACCCGGTTGCCGAACCGTTTGCATTTCATCGATCTGATGGAAGCTGTGCTCAAAGCGGGGCCGGAGGAGCTGGCGCTGCTATTTATCGATCTCGATCGATTCCGGCAAATCAACGCCGCGCTGGGCTATGCAGCCGGCGATGAGCTGCTCAAGGCGGTAGCCGGCCGGTTGCGAAGCCTGCTGGACCATCGCGGCATAGTGGGGCGCGTGGGCGCCGACGAATTCGCGGTTTTGACCAACGGCCAGGCCGGACTTTATTTGGACGCTCTGCGCGAGCCCTATCAAATCGGCGAGAACCAGCTGGTGGTTACCGCGAGCATCGGCGTTGCGATTTATCCGAAGCACGGTAGAGATGCAACCGAGCTGCTGGGCAATGCCGATCTCGCCATGGGCCGCGCCAAGGCCATGGGACGGGATGCGCTGGAGATATTTACCGCGGAAGATGCCGCGCCTGGGTTGGAGCAACTGCGTATGGAGAATACGCTGCGGCGGGCGCTCGAAAACGGCGAGCTCGATCTGGTCTATCAGCCGGTGGTCAACTGGAACGGAATGGTGGACGGATTGGAAGCGTTGCTGAGCTGGCGGCATCCCTACCACGGCAGGATTCCTCCCCGGCGGTTCATTCCCATTGCCGAGGAGACGGGCCTGATTGTTCCGATCGGGGCGTGGGTGCTGGAACAGGCCTGTATCCAGGGATCGAGCTGGCTCAAAGCCGGGCACCGCAACGCATGCGTCTCCGTGAATGTGTCGGCGCGGCAATTCGAGCGGCGCGATTTTGTGGCGCAAGTGGCGCGGACGCTGCGGAACGCGGGGTTCCCGCCTGAGAATCTCGAGCTGGAGCTGACCGAAAGTTATCTGATGCGGAACCTTTCGGAGTCCGTTCACCGCATGCGGGAAATTCGCGAACTGGGCGTCAGCATTTCCATTGATGATTTTGGAACCGGGTATTCGTCGCTGAGTAATTTGAGCAAGCTGCCGGTGGATTCCCTGAAAATCGACCAGTCTTTTCTGCGGCGCCTCTTGGAACCGCGCGGATCGCTCGCGGTGGTGCAAAGCATCGTGCGGCTGGCGCACGGCATGCATCTGGAGGTGGTGGCGGAAGGAGTGGAGACCGAGCCGGAGCTGGATCTGGTGCGAGTGCTGGGCTGCGACAAAGTGCAGGGGCATGTCTATGGGCCGGCCGTTGGTGCGGGCGAGGCGGGGGAGTTGCTGGCGCGGGGAGTGGTGGCGGGTGGTTGGTAGGTGGTGGTTGGTAGCTCGTGGTTGGTAACCTGTTCGCTGGTGATGCTCACGCTCAAATCCGTCGCTTGGGGTGTGGCGTTGGTCGTGGTTTCGCAAGGCCTCGCAGCATCCGATCCCGAAGCCGTCGCCCAGTTTATGAATGGGCGCTTCCAGGTGATTTATCCCGACGGGAGGGTCCGGGAATTTGAGAACCGCGCTTACTTCTTTACAGTGTCGCGATTTTCGGCTGACGGACAGGCGATTATCGGAAGCTTAGGCCGCGATCTGGTTGTGTTGAACGAAAGCTTCGAGATCCTATGGAAAGTTCGGCCTTCCAATCCCAATATCTTGAACATGGCTTTGTCGCCTTCCAAGACACAAATGGCCTTTATAGCCGGGACCGGCGGAAGGATTTCTCGCTGGGTCTAATAAGGTCGTCAGGGAAAGAGCTTATTCTCGCCGCGTTCGAGAGACGCGACGGCGATGAATCCTGCGGCCTCAGTTGGTCGCCGGAAGGAGATCGGCTCGTGTACGGAAGTGAGGGACACGTCAAAATAATCAATGTCCTCACGATGGCTTCCGAGACGCTTGGGGATGGCTTCGAACCAACCTGGTCGCCGAATGGAAAATGGATCGCGTGCAGGCGTGTTGACGGTAGGGCTGAATCGTACGACGTCGCTACACGCCAACGGTCGCTCGCGGCGCGAGGTCACAAGATCGCATCCAAGGTCCACTGGGCGCCAGATTCGGAGCATGTGATGGTAGTGGAAGGCTGCGGGGGAAAGCCGACATTAGGGTGTTTGCTGAGGGCACGCTTTGTGGTGTACGGCCTGCTTGACGGTTCCGGACGAAAAATATTCTCCCTCGGTTGGCTGCGCGACTGGTACTACGACTGGATATCCGACCCCGCAAAGTGGGTCTCCGGGCTGACGCCGTTGCCGAAGTAATCATTGATACTCCGCCAGTCTGCCTTTTGGACCAACCGCCCATCCGAAACTGATTGCGTTGAACGAGCCTGAGTCGAATTGTTTCCAGGTGTGTCCGTTGTCGGTCGAGGCATCCGATCCTGAAGGTCCCGTGGCGATCCAGATGCCGCGGTCCGCGAGGTAAGCCACCGCGGAACGAAAACCGCCGGGCTTATTTCCAGAGGGTTCCGTCCAGATGCGGCCGCCGTCGGATGTGATGGCGACGTTGTGTGACGCATCGGCGGCCTTAGTGTAATCGCCTCCGACGGCGACACCGTGTTTAGGATCTGAGAATGCCAGGGAAAAGATGCCTGCGCTGGCCGAATCATTGCGGATTGGCGTGGCGGCGGCCATCCAGGTGCGGCCGCCATCGCGTGAATGAAAAATTCGCGCGGCGCCCGGGCCTCCGCTAGCGAACCAAACCTGGTTATCGCCAAGCAGGGTGAGGCAGCTGTTGCTTGCCGCGAACGCGCCTTCATTTGGAAGAGCATCGGGCCCCTGTTGCCGGATCCAATGTTCGCCGGCGTCGATGGTGGTCAAAATTACGAACCGGCCGTCCACCGGATCGCCGAGAACGATGCCGTGCCTGGGTTCCCAAAATGCCAATGCATCGAAGAATCCTTGCGGATCGGGATTTGTGAACTGCAGAGTCCAGTGCGATCCGCCGTCTGTAGTTTTGTAGATGCGCGACTTGTCGCCGGTGCCGCTGCTAAGCAGATAAGCAGTTCGCCCGTCCACGGCATGCACGCCGCGAAAATCAAGCTGCTCGGCGCCGGGGACTGTGGCTGCCCGCCAGGTTGCACCGCCATCCGTCGTTTCCAGATACGTGCCTGCAGTTCCGCTGGCCCAGACAACCTTCGTGCTCACCGCGCTCACTCCTCTGAGCGATGCCGTGGTTTCGCTGGAATGAAGTGTCCAGGTCTGCGCCTGCGCGACGCTCAGAAGAACCACCGATGCCAAAATCTTCACTGGCTTAGTGTAATTTATTTCCTTCGAACTTTTCTCTAGCTCCTCCCGTACCTCTAGTGAACCCCAGGGGAGGGACACAATGGGAAATCTGTTGAAGGACTTGCGCTACGGCGTCCGGATGCTCGCGAACAAACCGGCATTCACCATCACGGCGGTGATCGTGCTGGCGCTAGGAATCGGGGCGAATACTTCGATTTTCAGTCTGGTGAATGCCTTTCTATTAAAGCCCCTGCGGATCCAGAAACCTGAGGAACTGGTCGGCGTTTACAGCAGGAACATTCACAAGCCGGATTCCTACCGGGCATTCTCATATCCGAATTACGCCGATCTGCGCGACGCGAATGGCGTCTTCAGCAGCCTGGCGGCCCACAATATGGCCATGGTGGGTCTGGCGGAAGGCGATACTACGCGCCGCGTGTTTGCGGATCTGGTTTCCGCCAACTATTTCACAACTTTCGGCGTCCCGCTTTTTCGCGGCCGCGCATTTATCGCGGCGGAAGAACGCCCGGGCAGTCCCGCGGACGTGGTGATTGTGAATTACGCATTCTGGAGGAAATCCGGGAGCGATCCCGATTTGGTGGGAAAGACGCTTCGGATCAACTCAAGAATTCTGACGGTGGTGGGGATTGCCGGGGAAGGTTTCACCGGCACCACCGCGATGATCGCTCCTGAACTATACATGCCGCTGAGCTTGCACGATTCCATGACCAACGGGTTCGAAGGCGTGGGACGGTCGCTCGCCTCGCGCAACGACAATGTCCTGATTCTTATTGGAAGGCTGCGGCCCGGTGTCAAAGCGAAGGCTGCGGATTCACAGCTCGCGGGCGTAGCTTCGGCGATGGAAAAAGCGTACCCGGCGGAAAACAAGGATCAGACTTTTGTCGTGCACGCGTTATCGCGCATGAGCATTTCCACCAGCCCAACCAACGACAGCGGAATCTGGGTTCCGGCTATCCTGCTGCTTTCCATGGCCGGGGTGGTTCTGTTGATTGCATCGTTAAATGTCGCCAATATGATGCTGGCTCGCGGCGCCGCGCGGCGCAAGGAAATCGCCATCCGGCTGGCGCTGGGCGGGTCGCGGAATAAGATCGTGCAGCAACTTTTCACGGAAAGCATGTTGCTGGCGTTGGTCGGCGGGGCTGCGGGTTTAGTGGTGGCTTACTGGAGCACCAGCGCGCTGGTGCATTCCATGCAGCGCCTGGCTCCGCTGGATCTGGTTTATTCAGCCGGACCCGATCCTCGTATTCTCGCCGCGACCATGGCTTTTTGCATCTTTAGCACCTTGCTGTTTGGCCTGGGTCCGGCGTGGAACCTATCGCGGCCGAATGTGGTCTCCAGCCTGAAAGACGGCGAGAACGAAGATGTCGCCAGCGGGAAGCGGGGACGACTTTTTTCCCGCAGGAATGTCCTGGTGATGAGCCAGGTCTCACTCTCATTGGTATTGCTGACGTCAGCGGGACTTTTCATTCGCAGCGCCCAGCGTGCGGCCGGCTTGGAGCCGGGGTTCCGTCTCGATAATGGCGTGGTGGTGGAAGTGGATCCCAGCATGGCGGGTTATGACGAAGCGCACGGCAGGCAAATCTTTCAAAGGCTCCGCGAGCGCCTGGGCAGCATTCCTGGCGTGGAGTCCACCAGCTTGGCCGCCACGGTGCCATTTGGAATGGTGTCGCTCGGCCGCGACGTCCAGCGCGCCAGCGATGCCGCGCCTTCCTCAGCCGATCCGTCCAGCAAGGGCACCGTGCTGTCCATGCGTTTCAACCTGGTTGGTCCGGATTACTTCAAGACGCTGGGTGTTCCCTTGCTGCGCGGCCGGCAATTTGTTGCGGCTGAGGCATCCGCGAATCCTGGGACCGCGGTTGCCATCCTGGATAAAACGGCGGCCGCTAAATTATGGCCGAATGAGGAAGCAGTGGGCAAGCATATCCGAATGATCGTCGGCGACGGCGCCAAAACACAGGATGCGCTGGTGGTGGGCGTGGCCGGGAACATTCAGGACGACATTTTTGGAAGCGAAGCGCGGCCTCATTTGTACGTGCCTTTCGGACAGGAATATCAGGCTGACACGAGCATTCATCTCAAGGTTGCCGTTAGCGGTGCGGATGGCGAAGCGCGGATGCTGGACGCCATTCGCCGCGAGATTGGCGCGGTGGATAGCCGGCTGCCGGTTCTGAACCTGAAGACGCTGCGGCAGCATCTGGATTCGAGCATCGACTTGTGGGTGGTCCGCACCGGGGCGCGAATGTTCAGTATTTTCGGCGGCGTGGCGCTGTTGCTGGCCATGGTGGGACTGTATGGTGTGCGCGCCTACACGGTGTCGCGGCGGACGCGCGAGATCGGAATTCGGATGGCGCTGGGCGCTAACGCGGGCGATACTCTACAGATGATTCTGCGCGAAGGGCTGGTGGTGACGTTGATCGGCGCTGGCATCGGCCTGCTGCTGGCCGTCGCTGTGGGCAGGGTGCTGGCGAGCTTTCTTTATAAAGTGAGCGGCGCGGACCCGTTGGTGTTTACGGCTGCGCCGATACTGCTGGCGGTGATTTCATTGCTGGCGTGTTATTTGCCGGCCCGGAGAGCGGCGCGGGTGGATCCAATGGTAGCGCTGCGGTATGAGTAGCGTGTTTGTAGAGGCACCGACTCCTTGAAGACGCCGGTTGGCAGGCGGAAACGCCTGCCCCACTGGGGCCAACGTGGGGCAGGCGCTTCCGCCTGCCAACCGAATTTGCCACAACGCGTCTTCATGACCTTTGGTGGGACAGCAGGCCCATGCCGGTGCTTTCTGCGCTATTCAATCACCAGCAACAAATCTTTCGCGTCTACTTTGTCGCCTACGTTGACTTGCTTTTGGGTTATTTTGCCTGATACCGGTGAGTAGATGGTGGATTGCATCTTCATCGCTTCCATAACAAGTAAGCGGTCACCCTTGGCGACCTGCTGGCCGATGTCCACCGAGATGCTGGACACTGCGCCAGGGATGGGCGCGCCTACTTCGCCGGGATTCGCCGGATCGGCTTTGGCTCGCGTGGGCACGGCGGCCTTGCGCGACAAATCGCGAATGGTGACTTCGCGCGGTTGTCCATTCAATTCGTAGAAAACCGTTCGGGTTCCGTCCGGCTGCGGATCGCTGAGGGTGAGGAATTTGACCACCAGCACTTTGCCGGGCTCAATTTCCACCGCGATTTCTTCTCCGGTTTCGAGGCCATAAAAGAACTGCGGGGTGGGCAGGACATCCACGTTGCCGTAAGAAGATCGCGCGCGCGCGAACTTCACAAACACGTCCGGGTACATCAGGAAACTCAAAAGATCGGTAGGCGATATTTTGTGCCCCAGCTTTTTTTCGAGCGCGGCCGCGGTCTGGACGAAATCTACGGGCGCAAGATGCTCGCCAGGCCGTCCGGGCTTCGGTTTCGCGCCGCCCAGCACCACTTGCTGCATTCGCTGCGGCCAGCCGCCTTCCGGTTCTCCGAGCGATCCGGAAAACATCTCGATGACGGAATTGGGAAGCGTGAGGCCGTGGTCGGGACCCAACCGTTCCAGATCCTGTACCGTCATGTTGTGGGTGACGAGGAAAATCGCCATGTCGCCCACCACTTTGCTGGACGGCGTTACTTTGACGATGTCGCCGAAAGCCATATTGACGTCGGCGTAGGTGCGGGCGATTTCGTGCCATCGGGCGCCCAGCCCCATGGATTCGGCCTGGGCCTTCAAGTTGGTATATTGGCCGCCGGGCATCTCGTGAATGTATACTTCGGCGGTGCCGGATTTGGGAGCTTCATCGAACGCCGTGTAGTAGGTGCGCGCTATTTCCCAGTAATCGGCGCATTGATTCAGCGCGTCCAGGTCGAGCGAGGTATCGCGTTCGGTATTGGCCAGCGCGGCCACGATGGAATTGAGGTTGGGCTGGCTGGTTGTTCCGCTCATGGATGCAATGGCGGCATCGGCAACGTCGACGCCTGCTTCGGACGCTTTCAAGATGGACGCCGAGTTCACGCCGCTCGAGTCGTGGGTGTGGAAATGGATGGGCAGGCCGACTTCTTCCTTCAGCGTCTTGACCAGCTTCCACGCCGCATACGGTTTGCATAAACCCGCCATGTCTTTGATGGCGAGAATGTGCGCGCCCATGCGTTCCAACTCTTTGGCCAGGCGGACGTAGTAGTTCAAGGAATATTTTTCGCGGCGCGGATCCAAAATATCGCCGGTGTAGCAAACGGCGGCCTCGCAGACGCTTCTGGTTTTGCGGACCGCCTCAATGGGGATGCGCATGTTAGGCAGCCAATTGAGCGAATCGAAGACACGGAAAATATCGATGCCCTGGCGGGCGGATTCAAGAATAAATTCTTCCACCACATTGTCCGGATAGGCAGTGTAGCCGACGGCGTTCGAAGCCCGCAGCAGCATCTGGAAACAAATGTTGGGAACGGCTTCGCGCAGCTTTTCCAGGCGCTGCCAGGGATCTTCGTGCAGGAAGCGCAGCGCCACGTCGAAGGTCGCGCCGCCCCACATTTCCAGGCTGTACAGATTGTGCAGCCGGTGCGCGACGAAGTTGGCGATGGCCAGCATGTCGTGCGTGCGGACACGAGTGGCCATCAGGGATTGATGAGCGTCTCGAAACGTTGTGTCGGTGATCAGCAGCCGTTCCTGGGATTTGGTCCATTGGGCGAAGCCTTCGGCGCCGAGTTCATCCAACAATTGGCGTGTTCCGGAAGTCGGCTGGCTGGCGTTGTGCGGCGGGATGGGCGCCGGACGAATCCCGGCTGGGCGAGGCCGATTGGCAACTTCCGGATTCTTGTTGACGATCACTTCGCCCAGATAGGTGAGCAGGCGAGTAGCGCGGTCGCGACGATTGGAAAATCGGAACAGCTCTTGCGTCTGGTCAATGAATGATGTGGTGGCTTCGCCGGCTTGAAACGCCGGATGATTGACGACATTTTCCAGAAAAGGGATGTTGGTTTTGACGCCGCGAATGCGGAATTCGCGCAGCGCGCGGTCCATGCGCTGGCAAGCGTGCGAGAACTCGCGGCCCCAGGCAGTCACTTTTACCAGGAGGGAATCGTAGAAGGGCGTGATTACCGCGCCGCCATAGGCAGACGCGCCATCCAGGCGGATTCCGAAGCCGGCTGGGGAGCGATAGGTATGAATCTTGCCGTAATCGGGAACGAAATTGTTGGCCGGATCTTCGGTGGTTACGCGGCACTGCAGAGCGAAGCCATGCACCGGGATATCCGGCTGGGCCGGCAGGTTGATCTCCGGGCCGTGCAGAGCGAGATCCTGCGCGATCTGGATCTGGCAGCGCACGATATCGATTCCGGTGACCATTTCGGTGACGGTGTGTTCCACCTGAACGCGTGGATTCACCTCGATGAAATACCAGCCGCCGGTGTCGGCGTCCACCAGAAATTCGACGGTTCCGGCATTTCTGTATCCAGCGCTTTTGGCGAGCGAGATGGCGGCGTCGGCGAGCGCCGAGCGGATAGACGGAGCGAGCGAAACCGCGGGCGCAACTTCGACCACTTTCTGATTGCGGCGCTGCACGGAACAATCGCGCTCGAAGAGGTGCAGGATATTGCCGTGATTATCGGCCAGGATCTGGATCTCGATATGGCGGGCGCGGCGGATGTAGCGCTCCAGAAAAACGGCGTCGTTACCGAACGCCGAGCCGGCCTCCTGGCGCGCTTCCTCCATGCGGGCTTGCAGATCTTCGGCTTTTTCGACCACGCGCATGCCGCGTCCGCCGCCGCCGAAAGCCGCTTTGACGATGAGCGGATAGCCGATTTCGGCGCCCAATCGCCCGGCTTCCGCGAAGTCGGTCACGGCTTCCGTGGTTCCGGGCACTACGGGAATACCCGCTTTCCCCGCCAGGTTCCGAGCTGCGGTTTTGTCGCCTAAAAGTTCCAGCAGGTCAGCGCCGGGGCCGATGAAGGTGATGCCGGCTGCGCGGCAGGCACGCGGCAGCGCGGGATTCTCCGATAGGAAACCATAGCCGGGATGGATGGCGTCGACGCCTTTTTCAGAGGCCAGCGCGACGATGCCTTCCACGTCCAGATAGGCTTGGACCGGGCCTTTGCCTTCACCGATCAGATAAGCCTCGTCGGCCTTGAAGCGATGCAGGCTGAGCCGGTCTTCCTGGGAAAAAACGGCTACGGTCCGGATTCCCAACTCATTGGCAGCCCTCAGAATACGGATGGCGATTTCGCCGCGGTTCAGGGCCAGGAGTTTGCGCATGTTGAATCACTATTATCCTGGAACACAGGCTCCTGAGTCTTCGTATCATTTTCCAAGAGGTGGTAAATGCGAACGTACCTTCGTCTGTTGCCGCTGGCGCCGGTGTTGCTGCTAACCGGCTGCGTGGAGTTCGGTGACTTTGGGGATTCGGAAGCTTATAAGGAAGATTTTCACCACACCTATCCGTTGGACGCCGGTGGATCGGTTTCGGTTGAAACTTTCAACGGTTCCATAGAACTGATGGGCTGGGAACAGAACTCGGTGGAAGTGAATGGCACCAAGTACGCCAGCACCAGATCGGCGCTCGATTCGATCAATATCGATGTCAGTTCGCCTACCGGGTCGGTGCGCGTGCGCGCGTCGAAGTTATCGGATTTTCACCACAACATGGGCGCGCGTTTCACCATTCGCGTCCCGCGGCGAACCATGCTCGACCTGATTTCAACATCGAACGGCCACGTGCGGATTGAGGACGTGGATGGCAACGCCAGGGTGCGGACTTCTAACGGGGCTATTCGTGTTTCGAGGCTCAAGGGCGAATTGGAAGCCCGGACTTCGAATGGCGCGGTGGAAGTGGATTATGTGGACGGTAACGCGAAACTGCATACTTCGAACGGGTCGATTCGGGCCGAAGCCGCGCATGGCTTATTCGAAGCCATTACGTCGAACGGGAGTATCACGGCGCGATTGACGGATCCCTCCAGCACCTGGCCGGTTCACGCGGAATCGTCGAATGGCCATATCGATTTGAAGATCGACGCCAAGCAGCTACCGGAAGTCCGGGCGGAGACCAGCAACTCATCCATCGTGCTGCGTTTGCCCACCGGAGCGAGCGCGGAGATCCGGGCGCATACATCGCATTCGTCGGTCTCTTCGGAATTCGACGGCGTGAATATCGATAATGAGCACGGACGCGGCGAGATGAACGGGCGGATTGGCGGCGGCGGACGGCTGATTGAATTGTCGAGCAGTAATGGGTCGATTAAGATTGTGAGGATGTAAAAGCATTTTAAGGATCGCAATTTCAATCGAAAGCTGTTGAGTTTCCACGCGTGCTTGATGCAGAGGGCTCAAATCAGGTAGCCTGGTGAGTCTATGCCGAGTGCTCTTAGTAGCCCACCGCTGGGTGCTGGCTACGGCTACACGTGCAAGATCTGGATGGCACGCGAGCTCGAGAGGAAGTTTCTCGGCGGCAAGTACTATACCTGGTTCGCGCGCGAACTGAATCCCGTCGGGGATGGTACGCGCCCCGCAAACGGCGAGTCGTCGAATCCGCTAAACATCTATTCCACCTTGGACACGGCTGTTAAGCGGAAGGACGTGAATCATGCAAAAATTAAGGACTTGCGGGCAGGTTTGTTGCGGGTGATTAGTCGGTATGTCGCGCCCGCTGACCCGGTCTGGCCCAGACACTGCGTCGTGAGCTGCGCGGGGCTCCCATCGAGATGTTTCATCCGCAATTGTGGCGGCTGGACTTGTCAAGAATCAATGCAAGCCGAATCAAGACCGATCAATCAATACCCGGTTGGGATGAGCAGTACGTCTCTGACTTGGCCGATGGGGAATTCGAAGTTATAGCTGAATAATTCCCGAACCTTAGGTCAATCTTCGTCGGCAAGTTCAGAAAAACGAAGCGCAAGGTCTCGAAGGTATTCACGGAAGCCAACCAACTCGCCTCGTTCGGCTCTTTGGCCGCTTAGGACAAATTCTCTGGTTTTTTCGAAGTCTTTCCTGGCAGTATTGAGATCCGATTCGGAAAGCCCGGGACCCAAGCCCGCAATCCGTTGCTGCACTTCTTCGCTTACGGCGGAAGGCGCCTCAGGCCTAAGTTCCAGCCACTTGGCATCGTTGGAAGCCAAGTCCAACTGCTTCCAGAGCGCGAGATAGAACTCGCTCAGCATGACGTACTTGGCGCTCGTGGATGGTGCCGGTTGTGCGGCCATTTGTTGCACCTCCCTAGTTAACCTATCGGCGAGAGTAACTCAAGTATATAGATGAGCGCCGACCTCACTTGGGGTAACGCAATTGAATGACCAAACTCGATGCATTGATTCTGTTAGCCGATTGCGTTTCTCCGCTGGTGGATTTTCGCCGCTTTGGTCATATTGACACAGTGGGCAGTTAGAACATGTAGAGCGGGGTGCCGGTCACAGGCACTGCTTCTTCGCCGGGGGCGCCTACTGGTTGCTCCTGCAATTCGGCACCGATGGGGCGGCAGAAAATGCCGGTGTCGCCCAGGTAGACTTCGAGTTCCGAGGGGCGCGGCAGAGTGCCCTGGATCAGGGCTTCCGAGAGCGGATCTTCGATATATTTCTGGAGCGCGCGGCGTAGCGGACGGGCGCCATAGCTGCGATCCACCAGAGTTTTCTCGAGGATGTATTTCGCGGCGTCTTCGTTGACCCGGATCTTGATCTGCTTGGCCACCAGATTCACGTTGATCTGCTCCACCAGCAGGCCGACGATCTTCAGCAGGTCTTCATCCAGCAGCGAAGTGAACAGAATCACTTCGTCCAGGCGATTGAGGAATTCGGGATTGAAGGCTTTCTTCACTTCGGCCATCACCTGGTCCTCAACTTTTGGCGGAACTCCGGTATTGGAGGGCGCCGAGAACCCGATCTGCGATTTTTTATCCAGGAACCGGGCTCCCAGATTGGAGGTCATGATGATGATGGTGTTCTTGAAGTCCACCGTATTGCCCAGGCCGTCGGTCAACTGGCCGTCTTCGAAGACCTGCAGCAGGATGTTATAGACATCCGGATGGGCCTTCTCGATTTCGTCCAACAATATGATGGAATACGGCGCGCGCTTGACGCGTTCGGTCAACTGGCCGCCCTCTTCATAGCCGACGTAGCCGGGAGGCGAGCCGATCAATTTCGAGACCGAGTGTTTTTCCATGAACTCGGACATATCGAAGCGGATCAGCGATTTTTCGCTGCCGAACAGGAACTCGGCCAGCGCACGGGCTACTTCTGTTTTGCCGACGCCGGTGGGACCCAGGAACAGGAACGAACCGGAGGGCCGCTTGGGCGATTTCAGACCCGCGCGCGAACGGCGAATGGCGCGCGCCAGGGCGGAGATGGCTTTTTCCTGGCTGATGACGCGCTTGTGCAGCTCTTCTTCAATGCGGATCAGCTTTGAAACTTCTTCTTCCTTGATGGCGGTCATGGGCACGCCGGTCCAGCGCGCGACCACGTCTTCGATGTCGTCCTTCGTGACTACGCCGGTGGAGGTGTCATCCAGGTTGTATTTTTCGCGAAGCTGGCGCAGGTTTTCGCGCTCTTTGCGTTCTTCGTCGGAATAGAAACGCGCCTTCTCGAATTCGTGATTGGCGATGGCGTTCTCCATGCGGTGCACGATGAACTTGATGCGCTTCTGGATGTCGGCCACTTCGCCGGGAAGTGTGGTCTGGCGCAGTTTGACGCGCGCCCCCGCTTCGTCGATCAGATCGATGGCCTTGTCCGGCAAAAACCGGTCCGGGATAAACCGAGTGGAAGTGTGGACGGCGGATTCAATGGCTTCGTCGGTATAGGCGACGGCATGGAACTTCTCGTAGCGCTCCTTGATGCCGAACAGAATGCGGACGGCATCGGATTCGGTGGGCGGCGGAACTTTCACGGCCTGGAAGCGGCGCTCGAGCGAGCGGTCTTTCTCGATGGACTTGCGATATTCGCCAGGTGTTGTCGCGCCGATGCACTGGATTTCGCCGCGCGACAGGGCCGGCTTCAGGATGTTGGCGGCGTCGAGCGAGCCTTCGGCTGAGCCCGCGCCCACTAAGGTGTGCAGCTCATCGATAAAGATGATGGCGTTCTGATTTTCCATCAGCTCTTTCATGATGGTTTTGAGGCGCTCTTCGAATTGGCCGCGATACTTGGTCCCGGCCACGATCAGCGAAAGGTCGAGGGCGAGGATGCGCTTGTCGGCCAGGAAGGAAGGCACGTCGCCATCGGAAATGCGCTGGGCCAATCCTTCGACGATGGCGGTTTTGCCGACGCCCGGCTCGCCGATCAGAACCGGATTGTTCTTGGTGCGGCGGCAGAGAATCTGGACCACGCGTTCCAGCTCATAATCGCGGCCGATCAGCGGGTCCAGCGCGCCGTCCATGGCTGCCTGGGTAAGATCGCGGCTGAATTCGGCCAGCAGGGAGCTTTCCTTGGGGCGGCTGGAGGCAACTTTTTCTGAAGACGAGCGTTGGATCTCTTCACGAACCTGCGAAAGGCGCAGGCCGCGCTCATGCAGGATCTCGGCGGCGAAACATTTTTCTTCGCGCAGCAGGCCCAGCAGCAAATGCTCGGTCCCGATGTGCTTATGGTTGAGCCGCTCGGCTTCCTCCGCGCCATACGCCAGCACGCGCTTGCATTCATGGCTCAACGGAAGATCGACCGAGGTGGAAACCTTCTCTCGAATGGTGGTGTGGGCTTCGATCTGCTTTCGAATGGATTCTATGGCCGCGTGCGACCGCAGAAAACGATTGGCCAGCGCCTTGTCTTCCCGCAGGAGCCCCAGCAGAAGGTGCTCCGTCTCGATATAGGGGCTGCCAAACTGGCTAGCCTCATATCTGGCGAAGAAAATGACCCTGCGCGCCTTTTCGGTGTAACGTTCAAACATATTTACCGCCGTCTCCTAAAATCATCGGCTGTTCCGGCTCTGGCCGGGAGGGTAGCCACCCCTCACCCGACCGTCCTCCATCGAATTTTCCTTGCTCAGACCAGGGCGCCAGAATCCCTTTTTCCAGTTGCAATACCCGGTCGCAGCTCGCGGCGAACGATGTGTTGTGGGTAACATAGATGGACGTCAGCTGATGGGACCGATGTAAGTCGGCCAAGAGGGAGACGATCATCTCGCCCGTCCGGAAATCCAAGTTGCCAGTAGGTTCATCGGCGAGCAGAACCGTAGGATTGCCGGCCAAAGCTCTGGCCAAAGCCACCCGTTGTTGCTCACCACCCGATAGCTCTCCCGCGCGGTGTGAGGAACGGTTTCGTAAGCCAACTTCATCTAACCTCGCCAGCGAAACAGGCGTGGCGTCCGGAACGCTCACCCCTCTAATCAGCATCGGCATCATCACGTTTTCAAGCGCCGTAAACTCAGGCAGCAACGAATGATTCTGCCACACAAAGCCAATTTCCCGGTTGCGAAACTCAGCGAGTTCGGACTCCGAGAACTGGGAAATGTCCTGGTGTCCGAAGTATATCGTACCGCTGGAAGGCCTGTCTAGAGCGCCCAACAAATACAGCAGAGTACTTTTGCCCGCGCCGGATTCTCCCACCAGCGCCAGCCGCTCGCCGCGCGGGACTTCGAAGTTCAAATCAGCGAAGATAACCAGATCGTTTTGACCCGATCGAAATTTCTTGGCGAGGTTGACGCCGCGGATGGCAGCGACGTCATCGGTTTGCATTGAGCGCTTGACCCTTCTGACTGTAGGGTAACACCGGGGAGTGGGGCTGGGGACTTGGGGCTGGTGGCTGGTGGCTGGTGGCTGGTGGCTGGTGGCTGGTGGCTGGTGGCTGGTGGCTGGTGGCTGGTGCGCGCCTAACGAGAAACGAGAAACGAGAAACGGGGAAGTGTTAGACTGGCGATCCTATGGCGGACATGCGTGGGAAGGTTGTGGTGATTACCGGGGCTACTTCCGGAATTGGTTGGGTTGCCGCGGAGAAGCTGGCGCGGATGGGCGCGCGCATAGTCATGATTGCGCGCGACCGTTCCCGGGGTGAGGCGACACTGGCGCGATTGCGGGAGGCTGGGCCGGGGGTGGAGCACTCGGTGCATTACGCGGATCTTTCCGCCATCGCGGAAATGAAGCGGGTGAGTGGTGAGATAGCCGCGGTGGAGCCTCGTGTCGACGTTCTCATCAACAATGCCGGAGCTTTGTTCAGTTCGCGCCAGGTGACCGCGGACGGTCTGGAGATGACCTTCGCCACCAACCATATGTCGTATTTCGTGGTGACGCTTGCGCTGGCGGAGCGGCTGCGTGCCACCCCCGGCGCGCGAGTGGTGAATACATCGTCCGATGCTCACCGGCGGGCTCACCTGGATTTCAACGATCTGCAATCGGCCAAGGGCTATCGCGGGTTTCCGGTGTACGGGCGCTCGAAATTGTGCAACATCCTGTTCACGCGCGAGCTGGCCAAGCGATGGGCTGACACCGGCGTTGCCGCGAACAGCCTGCATCCGGGATTTGTCTCCACTCGGTTCGGAGATTCGAGCGGCGGCGTTTTCCAACGCGTGGTTCGAGTGGCCAAGCTGTTTGCCATTACGCCCGAGGAGGGCGCCCAGACCATCCTCTATCTGGCAACCTCGGACGATGTCGCGAATGTCACCGGTAAATATTTTTATAAGAGTCGGGCGGTGAATCCCACCAAGGACGCGCAGGACGATGTTGCGGCAAGGCGGCTGTGGGAGGAGAGTGAGCGATACGCCGCGGGGCTCGGGGCTGGGGGCTAGGGGCTGGGGACTTGAGGCATCGATTGTTTGTCGCTGTGCGAGCGATCCTGATCGGGTGGGTCGCTTTAATGCTGTTGGTGTTTTTGGTAGGGCGGCCACTGGTGCAGTGGACTGCGCCATTTATAGACGTGATGTGGATCGCAACAGTGAGGCTTGGGCTGGACTGCGCTGTGTTGGTGGCGACTGGCTGGGTGGTCGGCCGACTCAGCCGGCCTTATTCGATGACCGGCGTGCTGAGTTTTGCGGCAACGCTTACCTTCTGGGATTTGAGTTTCCTGGTCTCGATCAACGTGCCCTGGCTGTTGAGGATGGTGGTCCACGCTTTGGGCGGCGACGGCAGTTATTTAAGCTCGCTGGTCACGATTGCGGCCAGCCAGGCGCTTCTCTTCGGGAGCCTGGTGGGCGGCGGATTGCTGGGCCGCCCTCCGGCGAGGCCCGTGTCGCTCAGAGGGTAAGTCATTCCAATTCATTAACTTTCCGGTGTTGCAACCCGAAGGTGGTGTACCTCATCTAACTTAGTGGGTTTAAGCATGGCTAACCCGGAGGTAGCGAGATGAGAAAAGCATTATTAGGGATGGCGGCAGCGGCGTTGATGATGTTGGTTCCAACCACAGCGTCGGCGCGAGGATTCGGAGCGCACGTGTTTGTGGGTGGTCCGTTCATTGGCGGATATTGGGGTGGCCCTTATTGGGGTGCAGGGTATTGGGGCCCCTACGGTTACGCCTACGGCCCCTATGGGGCGCCTGGCTACTATGCATTTCCTAGAGCAGGGGAAGTGAAATTGGACACCAAGGTAAAAGACGCTCAGGTGTTTATCAATGGGGCATTCGCCGGCACCACGCAGGAGGCAAAGAAAATGCACCTGCGGCCCGGTAGTTACGACATCCAGATTCGTGAAGGTGGTCAAACGCATTTTGATCAGAAGGTGTACGTAGCGGCTGGCCAGACGGTGCATTTGCATCCTGAGTTGTAAGTAGTGGCTGGTTGTTGGTGGCTGGTGCAAGACCAGCCATCAGAGGCCGGGTGTAGAATTTTGGCCATTACAATGGTCGTTAGAGTTGTAGGCCCGCGCGAAAGTTTGTAAATCTCAAATTGTGCGCGGAGGCCTTTTGTTTTTCAAGATTGCTTTTCTGGTGCTGCTGGCTGTTGGGGCCGGCGCCCAGAGTACCTGCCCGCCAATTAATTTTCTAAACGCGATAACAGTTGACCTTGACGTGAGCGACTCATCGCACCTGACGCTGCTGCGGCAGGTTGATGGTTCGTACACTGCTTTCGAGATGGCGAATGCGTCGCCTTACGCCATCTTAAAGACCATCCCGCATTTCGAACAACAGTTCTCGAAGTGTCTGGGCCGGCAGGCATCCAACGCGATGGTGAAAGCTGCTGCAGAGGTGACTTCTCAGTGCGGAGTGGCACAGACGGCAGGCTTTGCAGTCCTCGAGTCGGGGAACTACCTGTTCGTATCGTTGGAGCAGGGCGGAGATCTGGATGTCACGGTATTCGATCAGCATCTACAACTGGTTTCGCAAAATGAAGTAGGAACTTTGCAAAACGGGCCTGCGCCCGGATTCTATAGTAACTACGTCGCATTGGTGCTCACGGACGTCAATGGGGATGGCAAATTAGATGTGGTGGCCCAGTATGCGGTGTTTAATGACGGCACTGCGGTAGGTCCGGGCGGAGTCGACGTTTTCCTGGGGGACGGCTTAGGTGAGTTTCAAGCGGCGGGCAGCTTTACGCTTAGCGGCATTGTGAATGGCTCAATGGCGGTGGGCGATATCAATGGCGACGGAAAACCGGATATCGCGGTGGGTGCTCCCGGGGTTCCCGGAGGAATTCTCATAGCATTGGGAAGGGGCGACGGAACATTTGTGACGTCCACGCTGCCGACTCCCAATTTAGTTGGACCGGCAGCGATTGCAATCGCAGATCTGAATGGAGACGGAAAACAGGATCTCGTTTTCTTGACAGGGCCTGCGGCAGGAGTGACCGCAGTAAGCTTGTACGCTCCCGCGAGTGAGGTTGCGGTGATGCTGGGCACTGGAGGCGGAGCATTCTCTGCGCCGGCTGTTTTTCCGGTGGCCGGAGTTTATAACGCGCTGGAGCCCTACAACACTCCGGGGCCTCTGGCGGTTGGAGACATGAACGGCGACGGGATTCCCGATATCGTCACCAACGGCATCACTATTCTTTTAGGAGACGGAAAAGGGGGATTCCCGACGCGCAGGGACTTCCTAGGGGCCGGCGGAGAGCCGGTCATCCTGACCGATTTCGACGGGGACGGGAAGATGGATGTTCTTATCGGTAACGGCAATCCGCTGATCCTCGCCCAAGCGAACCGTACTGGCGACGATGAGGACGCGCTTACCGTTTTGTTTGGAGATGGAGCCGGTGGCCTTACCGCTGCGCCGCTGGCATCACCGCCGATGGAATGAGCCGCGCGGCCGCTCCCCTTTAATCTCCCCTATGGAGCCCAGAGTCCGGTCGCCCTGGCATCGGCGGACTTCAACAAGGACGGTAGTGCCGATCTCGCGATGGTGAGCGGTTTTCAATATCTGTCGGTATTTTTGTCGAGTGTGAGCAATGCGATTACGCCTAGCTTCACATACGATTTTACTATTGCGGATCCACAAGCTTATCCGACCTCCGTGGTCACGGCGGATTTTAATCAAGATGGAATTCCGGACCTGGCGGTGGCTGTTGCCAGCCCCACGGGCCCCGGTAGCATCATGGTTTTCTTGGGTAAAGGGGACGGCACTTTCCTGGCGCCGATCTCGACCCATGCGCCCGGCTCCATTTGGTCGCTGGTTACTGGCGATTTCAATAAAGACGGCCATGCGGATCTGGCGGCGATCAACACCACCTACAATTTCTTGACGGATCAAGTCGTGGTCTTCCTGGGTCAAGGTGACGGGACGTTCGCGTCGCCGGCCACTTATCCGGCAGGTACGAGCGCTCTGGCGCTGGCGGTTGGGGATTTCAATCAGGACGGGTTCGATGACCTTGCCGTAGGAAATGGAACGGGCATCAACCTGTTGCTCGGTCAGGCTGACGGAACATTGTCCGCAGGCACAAACATCGCTGCCCCGGCCTACACAGTTCCGGTGAGCTTAGCCGTGGCCGATCTCAATGGAGACGGCAAGCTGGACCTGGCGGTGGAGTTTTATTCGCAAGGTATCGCGTTTCTGTACGGAAATGGCAACGGTACGTTTCTTGCTCCAGAATTGCAGCCGTTCGGTAGCCCATCTTTTGCCGTGGGCGATATCAATGGCGACGGAATCCCGGACATGTTCTTGAACGGCGGAGCTGTCCTGATTGGCAACGGGAACGGTACATTTCAATTGCAAACGGTAGATCTGCCTGGTTTGGGTGGTCCGGTGATTGCGGCCGACTTCAATGGCGACGGAAAGTTGGACGTGGCGAGTGGGCTTTCTTTTCCGAGCCAAGGCGCCGCCATCTTTTTTAATCTCTCCCATCCCTCCGCGCTCATAAGTGTGGTTTCGGCTGCCGATTTCTCATCTGGGCCTATGGCGCCCCATTCAATCGTGACCGCGTTCGGCAAGCACCTGGCATTGAGCACGGCTTCTGGTACGCTGCCAACGCTTCCCACCAGCCTGGCTGGCACTTCCGTAAGCGTGGCGGATCAGTTGGGAGCGGTAAGCCAAGCTGAGATCTTCTACGCCTCAGCTGGACAGGTGAACTTCTTGCTGCCGGCGGGTCTTGCAACGGGCACTGCCGTCGTCACCATAACGACCACGGACGGGCAATCGGCCAGCACTGAAATTCAGATCGCTCCGTTAGCGCCCACGTTATTCATGTTGGAACCGAGTGGAGCTCCGGTGGGTTACGCTGTCAAAGTTAGTGCGGATAATGTGCAAACAATGGAGCCCATCTTCACGGAGCAAGGCGGGATTGTTCAGGAAGTACCCATTGATGTGTCTAGTGGTGACGTCTATCTGGTTCTGTTCGGCACTGGCTTTGACAACCCGACCTTTGGCGCCGAGGCGCAAGTCGGCGGCGTGGACGAAGGTGCGAGCTACGTAGGCCCACAGAGTCAGTTTCCAGGCCTGGACCAGATCAACTTCCTCGTGCCGAAGTCACTAGCCGGAAGAGGTAGCACTTTCGTCCAGTTATCCTTCGTCACGTCCACGGTCGATTTCTACATCACGATAAAATAGCGGCATGACTGGCGCCGTACTTTGGGACATGGATGGCACGCTGGTGGATTCCGAGGAATACCATTGGCTTTCGTGGCGGGACACCATGGCGTCTCAGGGTGTAACCATTACGCACGACCAGTTTCTCAAGACATTTGGGCAGCGGAATGATTCCATCCTTCCGCAATGGCTCAAGGCCGGGGCGTCGGCTGAGCATATGGTGTGGGTGGGGGACTCCAAGGAGGAACTTTACCGGAAGCTGGTGCATGAGGGCGATCTGAAGCCGTTGCCGGGGGTGATGGAATGGGTCCGGCGGCTTCGCCAGCAGGGTTGGCGGCAGGCTGTGGCGTCCTCTGCGCCGCGGAAGAACATCGAAGTTGTGCTGGAAGTGCTCGGGATGGCTGGGTTTTTTGACGCGCTGGTCTCGGCTGAAGATGTTACCGCTGGGAAACCGGATCCGCAGGTGTTTCAGAAGGGTGCGGAGCGGCTGGGGATGCCGGCGTCGCGCTGTATTGTGGTGGAAGACGCGGTGCCCGGAGTGGAAGCGGCGCGGCGGGCGGGGATGCGCTGCATCGGTGTGAGCCGTAAGGGATTGCTGACAGGGGCGGATGTGGTTGTCCGGTCGCTGGAGGATCTCCCGGTGGGTGCGTTCGAAGAATTGGCCGCAGATGAACGCTGATGAACGCGGATTTGGGCTGTACAATTGAGGGAAGGAAGCCGATGGAGACATCGAAAGGTATGCACGCTTTTCGGGTTTTGACGTCAGCCTGTTATAGGCATGGCATCGGCAGTGTACAGTTTTGAGCCAGCGATGAGCGAACGGGGTGCTCCGTCCCAACTCGACGCCAGTTTGCAGTCTGCGCAAGAGCTGCAAAACCGCTTTGTTTCTGAGAACTTACGGCGGATTTTCCTGCTGATTTACCGCATTGTCGGCAACGTTGCCGACGCGCAGGATCTTACCCAGGAAGCCTTTATCAAGGCGCTGCAGCGGCAGGATCAACTGAAGGACATCGATAAGGCCGCGCATTGGTTGTCCCGGATTGCCAGCAACACGGCCATCGATTTTCTGCGGCGCAACGGGAAGGTCAATTTCTGCGAGATCGACAGTCTGGTTGATCCGCTGAGTGAGCCTTCGGAGAGTCCTGAGCAGGCGGTGCTGCGTACGGAGCATCGGGCGTATCTGGAGCAGGGGCTGACAGTGTTGACGGAGCGCGAACGCACGGCATTGCTGCTGCGCGACGTGGAAGGCCTTCCCGCCGATGAAGTGGCCGAGCAGATGAACTGTTCGAAAGCCACGGTACGGTCGCACATCGCCAACGCGCGCATCAAATTTCGCCGCTATATGGACCGGGGCCGACGGCCGCTTGGGAGAAAGGCGTGATGAAGCATCCCAATCAAGTCCAGTTGGCGCTGCTGGCCGGTCGGGACCTGGGCGCATTGGACCGCTGGCGCATTGGCCGGCATGTGTCCGGCTGCGTGATTTGCGCGAATGAAGTGCAAGCTTTGCGGGCGGCGCGAGAACAGGTTCGCGAAGTTACCGCCGAGCTTCCGGAAAATTTGAATTGGAACCAATTGGCTGAAGAGATGACGGCCAATGTGCGCGTGGGCCTGGCGGCGGGCGAGGCCATCGCCCGTTTTGATAAACCTTCGTTGACTGGCCGGCCGCGACTGAGATGGAACGCGGCCATGGTTATCGCCTGCGCGACGGTGGTGTTCGGGGCTGCGTTTTGGATCAACCTTCCGCGTCCGCAGATGGATCATCTTCTTTCCGCTTTTGGGCGCATCCGGACGGAACGGATCGGGAAACTGGTGCAGCATGCCGCGGCGGGAACCGAAGACGTGATGCTGGAAGCTTCTTCGTCATCGCTCAACGTGAGCCAGAACGGGCGCACGCTGTCGCTGATGCATCCGCACTCGGATGCGGTAACGGTTTCGGTAAGTATGCAAGGTTCGGTGGGCGTGCGTTACGTCGACGCGGACACTGGTCAGGTCACGACCAATAAGGTATACGATGCGGAGCAGTAAAATCCTGGGATTCATTTTGTGTGCGAGCGCCTGTTTCGCGGGCGTGCTGCCGAGGATCGATCTGCCCAAGGATTCTCCAGTAGCGGTGATCGCTTCCGACTACGGCGATTCCAGCGAAACGGCGCGCGGCGGGGCGATGCTGCTGGATCTGCACGCGGCGCTGACGCTGCGCAATTCCTCGCAGCGCAGGATTCGCGGGATCACGCTGCTGGTGACGGCGCAAGAGGTGACGCCGGGCGGTAGAGGCTCGGTGACGGTGACCAGTTTGGATGTCGGGCCATTTGAGACTTTTCCGCTGCACATCGATCTGCGGCTGCTGCGGCCGCTGCAGGCGGCGAGCGGCGCACCGGTCCAGATTGGTCTGGATGGCGTGCTGTTCGACGATCTCAGCTTTTACGGTTCGGACAAATTGGGTTCGCGGCGCACGCTTACCTTGAATGAATTTGAGGCGCGGCGCGACCGGAAATATTTCAAATCGCTGGTGGCTGAGGGCGGCCCGGAGCGATTGCAGCAGGCGATTCTTGAAAGCATGACCCATTCGGCTGACCGTCCCACTTTGGACGTGCAGATGGTGCGCGGCGGCCGCGCTACGAATTTCGAGCCTGAAAGACAGGTGCAGTTTGCATTTTTGCGCTTGCCCGATTCGCCTGTCGATCCCATGGATGGTATGGCTCGGATCGCGGGCAATGAAGCGCGCGCGCCGCGCCTGGAAGTGAAGAACCGCTCGGAGCGTCCCATAAAGTATCTCGAAATCGGCTGGATTCTGGAGGATCGCGGCGGGCGGCAATTCCTGGCTGGATCGGTTCCGGCTGCGTTGAATCTGGCGCCGGGGCAAAAGAGCCAGATTCTGGAAAACTCGACCTTGAAGTTTCCGACGCGCGGAGGAACGCCGCTGGCTATTGAAGCGATGACGGGTTTTGTATCCAGCGTGGAGTTTGCCGACGGCAGCATGTGGATCCCCAGCCGCGCGGATCTGGGCACGCCGCAATTGCAGCGGGTGATGGCGCCGTCCGGTGAGGAGCAGCGGCTGGTTCAGATCTACCGCAAGAAGGGTTTGCAGGGGCTGATTGCGGAGTTGAATAAGTTTTAAAAAGGCACCGACTCCGTTGAAGACGCCGGTTGGCAGGCGAAAGCGCCTGCCCCACTCGCGCGCCAAAGTGGGGCAGGCGCTTCCGCCTGCCAACCGATTTTCCCACAGCGTCTTCCACACCTTTGGTGAGCCGCAGGCCCATGCCGTTAACCCAGCAGGCGCAGGATCAGGCGCACCGGGATCGCCGCCCAGGCGGGACGTTCCACGAGTTCGCGGCCCACCTCTTCGAGAGCGCGCTCCATCAGGAAGACATTGAGCAGGAGCCGCACATCGGCCTGGTTTTCGAGGAGCAACGCCTTGGTGTCCACGCTTTCGAGATAGCTCTTCAAGAACATCGAGCTCACCCAATCGCGCCAGTAGCCGGCCCAAAACGTGAGCGCGGGGATGGTTTCCGGGCGCGCGGTAACGCCGGGAACCTGATCGAACAGAACGGCGTGGGCCGCATATTCGAACGACAGCAGCAGGCTGGCGACATCGCGCAGCGGTGGGCGCTTGATGCGGCGCTCGCTCAAAGGACGATCGGCGCGTCCGCCAAAACCAACGAAGACGAAATCTTTCCCGGTGTAGAGGATCTGTTCCAGGCGCATGTCGTCATGCAGCCGGATGCGGGCGGCGGGAACTCTGCGCTCGGGAACGGGCCGGAAGAAGCGCCGGATTTGCTCTTCCTTCTCAATCAGCTTGCGAGCGTCTTCCTGGGCGGAGGCGGGCAAGGTTCCGATTTGCTGCCGCAAAAGCTGAACGGTCTGCGCGGTGAGGCCCAGCATGCCGTGATAGAAGGCCTGCCGGGCGTGATCGGTGAACAGTTCGGGCGCGAAAAGCGGATCTATGTTGTCGGAGCTGAGCGCCTGATGCAGTTCCCCGGTTCGCCGGCCGAGTAGCCGCGCCGAGTCCGTATAAGTGCCGATCAATTCATGAACGGACTGCGGAAATTCCGCGCGCAACAAGTCCAGCGGATGGTTCTGCTCAGGACTGGTGTGTTCCGATTCGTGGCGGGTGAGGGCGGATTCGAAAAACTGACTTAGCGCGTCGAGGGAATATCGCCAGGTGTTGCCCTGGTTCTGCACGAAACCGTGGAGTACGGCGACACTCATGGAATCGTCGAGATGGCCGCGATACTCGATGCTGCCGGTGAGGGGCGCGGCGTGGGGAAAGTTCCGTTCGGTCAGGAATGCGCCCATTTCGATCTCCGGGTGAACGCCGGGCTCAATGCGGCGATACATTTTCAAAATGAAGCGATCGCCGAAAACGATGGAAGTGTTGGATTGCTCGGCATTGAGGACGGTGGGCGCGAGATCGGGATGGCGCTCGCCCCAGACTTTGCGAAAGGCGCGAGTATGAGACCCGGCCAATTCTCCGCGGCGCCCGCGGAAACGCCGCCGCCTGGCGATGGCCCCCAGCAGCGCATTGCCGAACGCGGGATTCCAGACGGCGCTGTACAAAACGCCCTCCTGGCCGCCGGGTTCGCGCAGGCGCATTACGGACACGTCGGACAGTTTCGCTTTCACCTGCTCGACTGCATCTCCGGACGCCACCGAGCCGGGCAATAGGTACATTTCCGGATCGCCCTCGCCGTATTCAATCCGCGCCAGGAGAATTTGGGATGCGGTGTCGGTGATGGTCAGCGTGTCCAGGATGTCAATGGCGCGGATGACACGGTTTTTTCCCAGGAACCAGCGGCGCGTCTTGAGGAAATCCGGCAGCATCCGCAGCAGGACGGCCAAGCTTCTGCCTTGAAAGACTTCATCAAAAGAATTCACGGCAACCAGCGGGATATCAGGCGGCGGGATGCCGGGTTGGGCATCTTCGCGCGGGACGGATTCCTGGCGGACCTGCCTGGATTCGAGCGAGAGCCAATAAAAACTGAGAGCGCCGAGAGTGAGCAGGTAGGGCTGATCGCCGATGGGCGGAAATTCGGTGCGGCCGAAAATCTCCACCGGCGTCATTCCTTTAGACTGCGCCAGATCCAGCTCCACGTGCTGGGGAAAGCGCGAGAGATTTGCGACGACGAGTATATTTTCGTTCTGGTAGCGGCGATAGAAGGCCAGCACCTTGCGATTGGAAGGGCGCAGGAACTCCAGCGTCCCCCGGCCGAAGGCCTTGAACTGTTTGCGCTGCTCGATCAGATGCTTCATCCACCACAGCAGCGAATGCGGATTATCCTGCTGGGCTTCCACGTTGACCGATTCGTAATGGTATTGAGGATCGATGGTGATGGGCAGAAAAAGCTTCTGCGGGTTGGCGCGCGAGAAGCCGGCGTTGCGGTCCGCCGACCACTGCATGGGGGTGCGTACGCCATTGCGGTCGCCCAGATAAATGTTGTCGCCCATGCCGATTTCGTCGCCGTAATAAATCACCGGCGTGCCGGGCAGGGAGAACAGCAGCGCGTTCATCAGTTCTATTTTGCGGCGGTCGTTTTCAAGCAGCGGAGCCAGGCGGCGGCGGATCCCAAGGTTGATGCGCATGCGCCGTTCCTGCGCGTACACGCGGTACATGTAGTCGCGCTCTTCGTCGGTGACCATTTCAAGCGTCAGCTCATCGTGGTTCCTCAGAAACAGGGCCCATTGGCAGGCGGCGGGGATGGGCGGGGTTTCCTGCAGAATTTCGAGGACCGGAAAACGGTCTTCCATGCGCAGCGACATGAACATGCGCGGCATGAGCGGAAAGTGGAAAGCCATCTGGCACTCGTCGCCCGATCCGAAGTAGGCGATGGCGTCTTCGGGCCACTGATTGGCCTCCGCCAACAAAACGCGATCCTGGTATTTCGAATCGATGTGGGCGCGCAGTTGCTTGAGGTACTCATGCGTCTCCGGCAGGTTCTCGCAGTTAGTGCCGGGGCGTTCAAAAAGATAGGGCACCGCATCCAGGCGGAAGCCGTCGACGCCGAGATCGAACCAGAAATCGATTACTTCGAGCACTGCTTCACGAACATAAGGACTGTCGAAGTTCAGATCGGGCTGATGCGAATAGAAGCGATGCCAGAAGTAGGCTTTGGCCACTGGATCCCAAGTCCAGTTGGAGGTTTCGAAATCCTTGAAGATGATGCGCGCGTCGGGATATTTGTCGGGCGTATCGCTCCAGACGTAAAAATCGCGCCAACGGCTGCCGGGCGGTGAGCGGCGGGCGCGCTGGAACCAGGGATGCTGATCGGAGGTGTGATTGAGCACCACCTCGGTGATGACGCGGATGCCGCGGCGATGCGCCTGTTTCAGCAGATTCTGAAAGTCGCGGAGGGTGCCATAGGCGGGATGAACATCGGTGTAGCCGGAAATATCGTAGCCGTCGTCGCGCCAGGGGGAGGGGAAGAAGGGCAGCAGCCAGAGGGTGTTGACGCCGAGATCCTGCAGGTAATCGAGCTTGCTGGTCAGGCCGCGGAAATCGCCCATGCCGTCGTCTTCACTGTCATAGAAGGCGCGCACGTGGACTTCATAAATAATCGCGTCCTTATACCAGAGAGCGTCGGGTTCGAATCCGGCGTTGGGGTTGTTGCTAGCCACTCCTTTTTCTATTGTGCGACAGAATGGAGGAAGGTTCACCGCGGTCTAACCGTTTCAACATCGAAAATGCATTGCGACCAAGCGCTTTTGGATCGCATCCTACGTTCAGGCGAAGGGAGCCAGGCATGCAGAACACAGTGGAGCAGTCTGCCGGAAAAGCCGGTGAGTTTCTGATTGGGAACGATCTGCGCGTCGCGCGGCTGGGATTCGGCGCCATGCGGATCACCGGTAAAGGAATCTGGGGTCCGCCGGCGGATCGGGCGGAGGCCATCCGGGTGCTGCGCCGCGCGGTGGAACTCGGGATCAATTTTATCGACACCGCGGATTCTTACGGACCCTCAGTGAGCGAAGAGATCATCGCCGAGGCTTTGTATCCATATCCGGCTGGTTTGGTAATCGCCACCAAAGCCGGTTTTGACCGGCCGGGTCCTAACCAATGGGTGGAGAACGGAAAGCCGGAACATTTGAGATCCGCCTTGGAAGGGAGCCTGCGCCGGCTGCGGCTGGAGCGCATCGATGTGTATCAACTGCATCGCATCGACCCCAAGGTTCCGGCGGAAGATCAGTTGGGTACGCTGAAAGATCTGCAGGCGCAAGGAAAAATCCGGCACATCGGTTTGTCGGAAGTGAGCGTGCGCCAGATTCGCGAGGCTCAAGCGATAGTGCCGATCGTCAGCGTTCAGAATCGCTACAGCGTGTCCGACCGCGGGGCCGAAGACGTGCTGAAATTCTGCGAGCAGCGTCAAATCGGATTCATCCCGTGGTTTCCCCTGGCGGCCGGGAAGTTGGCGGGCGCCGAAAGTCCGATCGATCGCGTGGCCAAGCGATTGCAAGCTACACCTTCCCAAGTGGCCCTGGCGTGGCTGCTGGCGCGCTCTCCGGTGATTCTGCCGATCCCTGGGACTTCGAGCGTCAAGCATCTGGAAGAGAACGTGGAGGCTGCGGGATTGAAGCTGGATGAAGGCGCTACGCAGGAGCTGGACCGAGTAGCGCGGGCGAGTTAGGGAAGCTCGCGGAGTTGGCAGGCGGAAGCGCCTGCCCCACGTTACTCTGGTAGCAGCTCTTCATGTTTCCAATTGTTCAGAATCGCGCCGGCGCGCTTGATCCGGTCTGCGGCATGCGTGTGGACCCGGAGAAAGCGGCCGGCACGATCACGCACCGGGGCCAAAGTTATTACTTTTGCTCCACCGGCTGCCTGGCGAAGTTCAAGAACAATCCGGAAAAAGTATTGCATCCCGCGCAGCAGCCCACGCCTAAGGATGTCGAATACACCTGCCCGATGCATCCGGAAGTTCGCCAACTCGGGCCGGGATCCTGTCCGAAATGCGGCATGGCGCTGGAGCCGGCGAATTTCACCACCGCGACGCTCGATGAAGTGAATCCCGAGTACCGGGCCATGCTGCGGCGATTCTGGTTCAGTTTTCCGTTGGCCATGGCGCTGCTGGCGATGATGTATATCGGCGCGCATTCGCCCTGGTTGGATCTGGCATTGGCAACTCCAGTGGTCTTCTGGGGCGGATGGCCGATCTTCGAGCGCGGCTGGGCATCCATCATGACCCGCAGCTTGAACATGTTCACGCTGATCGCTCTCGGCGCGGGCACGGCGTATTGCTACAGCGTGGCGGCCACACTGGCGCCGGGAATTTTCCCGCCTTCGGCCCGTGAACACGGGATGGTGGCTGTTTATTTTGAGCCGGCCGCGGTGATCATCGCGTTAGTGCTATTGGGGCAGGTATTGGAGCTGCGGGCGCGCAGCCAGACCGCGAGCGCGATTAAATCACTGCTGCGTCTTGCTCCGAAAACGGCGCGGCGGATGGAACCAAATGGAACGGAGCAAGACGTGCCGATCGAGATGGTGCAGGTTCGCGACCGGCTGCGGGTGCGTCCTGGCGAGAGGATTCCCGTGGATGGAGTGATTGAAAACGGCTCCAGTTCCGTGGACGAATCCATGGTCACCGGAGAGCCCATTCCGGTTGAGAAAATGGCCGGCAGCCGCGTCACTGGCGGCACGGTGAACGGGCCCGGTGCGTTGGTCATGACCGCCGATCGGGTGGGCGCTGAAACTCTGCTGGCTCGCATCGTGAAAATGGTGAGCGAGGCGCAACGTTCCCGCGCGCCCATTCAACGGCTGGCGGACAAGGTGGCATCCTGGTTCGTTCCGGCGGTGGTGGCGGCGGCGGCCATCACGTTCGTGGCCTGGGGTTGGTGGGGTCCTGAGCCGCGCATAACCCACGCGCTGGTAAATGCCGTGGCGGTGTTGATCATCGCCTGCCCCTGTGCGCTGGGACTGGCCACTCCGATGTCCATTATGGTGGCCACCGGAAGAGCCGCGCAGGCGGGAGTGCTGGTCCGCAATGCGGAGGCGCTGGAGATCTTCGGGAAAATCGATACGCTGGTGATCGACAAGACCGGAACATTAACCGAGGGGAAACCGAAGGTGGTTCGCGCCGGCGATCCGGAAGTGCTACGAATGGCCGCGAGCGTGGAGCGAGGGAGCGAGCATCCGCTAGCGGCGGCGATTGTCGCGGGGGCAATGGAGCGAGGCTTGCAATTGTCCGAGGCGAATGATTTCCGCAATCTGCCGGGACAGGGCGTATCAGGAATGGTAGACGGGCACCGGATTGAGGTGGGGAAGAGCGCTCCACCGGAATGGCGCGATCGCGCTGCGGAATTGCAGAAAGACGGTCAGACCGTGGTGTTCGTATTCATCGACGGACAACCGGCCGGCATGATGGGCATTGCCGATAGCATCAAGCCATCCGCGCGGGAAGCGATTCGGAGCCTGCATGATGAAGGAATCCGAATTGTCATGCTGACCGGCGACAACCGGATTACGGCGCAAGTAGTGGCGGGGAAGCTGGGGATCGATGAGGTTCGCGCGGAAGTGGCGCCGGATGCGAAAGCGAATGTCGTGGCGGAGCTGCAAGCTCAGGGGCGTCTGGTTGCGATGGCCGGAGACGGCATCAATGACGCGCCTGCGCTGGCCCGCGCGAATGCTGGAATCGCCATGGGCACGGGAACGGACATCGCCATCGAAACCGCCGCGATTACACTGGTGAAGGGCGACCTGCGCGGCATTGTTCGAGCGCGCGAGTTGAGCCGGGCCACTATGAGCAATATCCGTCAGAATTTGTTTTTTGCGTTTTTCTATAACATCATCGGCGTGCCGGTGGCGGCCGGAGTTCTGTATCCATTTTTCGGCCTGCTCTTGAGCCCGGCCATAGCCAGCGCGGCCATGACCTTCAGTTCGGTCTCCGTGATTGCCAATGCACTGCGGCTCCGAAAGCTCAAGCTGTGATTGACCTGCATACGCACACCAATGAATCCGACGGCAGCTGCGCACCGCTGGAACTGGTAGACCGCGCGCTGGCCATCGGCCTGGAAGCGCTGGCTATTTCGGATCACGATACATTCGCCGGCTACGATCAAGCCGTGGAACCGGCGCGCTCCTATGGATTGGACCTGGTATGCGGTATTGAATTGAGCGCGCGGCTGACGGGCAAGACACGCACGGTCCACGTGCTGGCGTATTTTCCGAACTCGCCGCCCACGCCGGAATTTCGCGATTGGGTGACGGGGCTGCTGACCACGCGCCGGGAGCGGAACATCCGCTTGGTGGCCAAGCTTCAATCGATGGGAGTGGCCATAGAGTTGAGCGAAGTGGAGCGGCTGGGACGGTCATTGACAGGCCGGCCGCATTTCGCGCGCGTGCTGATCCAGAAAGGATACGCGGCCGATTACGAAGATGCGTTTCGCAAGTACATCGACGAATCGGCTCCGGGATTTGTGGAGCGGCAGGCGCCGGCCATCGATGAGGCCGCGGAGAAAGTGGCCGGAGCGGGGGGCCTGGCCGTGCTGGCGCATCCGATCCGATTGGGAATGCGCGACGCCGCGGCCGAGGAGACCTTGGTTAAACAATTGCGGGATGGCGGACTGCGCGGCATCGAGGTCTATCATTCCGATCACGGGCCGGAGGACGTCCGGCGCTATTTAGGGATCGCCAAGAAATACGATCTGGCGGTGACCGGCGGATCCGATTTTCATGGCGACGCCAAGCCGCAAGTGGCGCTGGGTACGGGGCGGAACGGAAATCTGGATATTCCGAAATCGGTGTTGGAGGCGTTGCGGGAAAAACGTTAGTGGGGCGGACCCCTGGTCCGCAGCCGACGCCCACGCCGGCCCTGAGCTGCGGGTCCAGGGGGACCGCGCGGACCAGGGGGTCCGCCCCACGTTACGCTGTTCTTATGCCGATTTGGTTGTCTGAAGCTGATGTCCGCGCCGTTCTTTCGATGGGCGACCTGATTGAGGCCATGGAAGGGGCGCTGGCTTCGTTTTCGGCCGGTGCGGTGAAGCAACCGGTGCGGACGGTGATTGAAGCGCCGGGCGGATTTTTCGGAACCATGCCCGCGTATCTCGGCTCCACGCCCGCCATGGGGGCCAAGCTGGTGACTGTTTTCCACGACAATCCGCGCCACGGATTGCCGACGCATCTGGCCACCATCATTTTGCTGGATCCGGCCACCGGCGGTTTGCTCGCCATCCTGGATGGGCGCTTCATTACAGAGGCCCGGACGGCGGCTGTTTCCGCAGTGGCTACGCGGTATCTGGCGCGGGAGGACGCGGCGGTGCTGGCCATCATCGGCTCAGGCGTGCAGGCTCGCAGTCATCTGGAAGCCTTGTCGCTCGAGCGGAAATTCACCGATGTGCGCTGCTGGAGCCCGTCGGCCGGGCACGTAGCAGACTTCGTGGCGGAGTCGACGGGCTATCCGCTGCGCGGCGTAGAGAGCGGGGAGACGGCCACGCGCGGCGCGGATGTCATCGTGTTGGTAACCGCTTCGCCAACGCCGGTGATTGCGGACGAATGGGTGAAACCGGGAGCTTGCGTAATTTCAGTGGGCGCGTGCCGGCCGAATCAGCGCGAGATGGATCCGGCGCTTGTGGCGCGGGCGCGGCTGGTGGTGGATTCGCGCGCCGCGGCTTTAAAAGAATCGGGCGACGTCGTGCAAGGGATCCTGGAAAGCAGGTTCGGCGAGAGCCACATCGCGGCCGAGTTGGGCGATGTCGTGGCGGATCCGAAATTGGGGCGCCAAAACGCGAGCGAGATCATCATCTTCAAATCGCTGGGCATGGCGGTGGAAGATGTCGCGGCGGCGGACCTGGCGTATCGGCGAGCGACGGAATCGGCGAAGGGCGCTGCCATTGGCTAACTCGTACGATGCCGTAGTAATTGGCGCCGGTGTGTTTGGCGCATGGACGGCGCATCGCCTGCAGCGCTCGGGACGCTCGGTGGCATTGTTGGATGCGTATGGGGTAGGGAACAGCCGGTCCAGCTCCGGCGGCGAATCGCGCATCCTGCGCATGGGCTATGGCCGGCAGGAGATCTACACGCAATGGTCGCTGGCATCGCTCCGGATGTGGACGGAGCTCTTTGAGCATGTGAACCAGCCGGGACTTTTTCAAAAGACCGGCGTGTTGTGGACCCCGGACGCGAGCGATGCGCATACCGCGGACACGCTTCGAACATTGGAGAAGTGCGGCGTTGCGTTTCAATTTCTGGCGCAGGCGGAGCTAAGCGCGAGGTTCCCGCAGATCTGGTATTCGTCGGAACGGGTGGGGATTTTCGAGCCGGATAGCGGCGTGGCGCTGGCGCGGAGAGCGGTGCGCGCGGTGGTGGAGGATGCCATTCGGAATGGCGTGGACTACTTTCGCGAGTCGGCGCTCGGGCCGGATGGGACAGAGCTGCGCACCAAATCGGGCCGGGTGCTAAGCGCGTCGACATTTGTTTACTGCTGTGGTCCCTGGCTGCCGAAAATATTTCCGGAGATTCTGGATGGCCGGATCCGACCCACGCGCCAGGAAGTTTACTTCTTCGGCACCGACGCCGGCGACCGCGGGTTTACCCCGCCGGACATGCCGGCCTGGCTGGATTTCAGAGATGAACTGGGCGCGTACGCGCTTCCCGACATCGAGAATCGCGGATTCAAGCTGGCTTTCGACAGGCATGGGCCTGCATTCGATCCTGATACCGGCGATCGCGTGGCCGGCGGGTTGGATGTGGCTCGCGCGTTTCTGGCCGAGCGGTTTCCCGCGTTGGCCGCAGCGCCCCTGGTGGAATCGCGCGTCTGCCAGTACGAGAATACATCGACTGGCGATTTTCTGATTGACCGGCATCCCGGCTTCGCCAACGTCTGGCTGGTAGGCGGCGGCTCCGGTCACGGATTCAAGCATGGCCCGATGGTGGGCGAACATGTGACGGCGCTGATTGACGGCGCGAGCGTGGAAGACCGGTTTTCGCTGGCCACGAAGGGTCGGGAGGCGGAGCGATCGGTTTATTAACCGTTTCTCGTTTCTCGTTTCTCGTTGGGTGCGCTCGATGGTTCCTAACGAGAAACGAGGAACGCGCTTTCGCTGATGACCGGCAAGCGCGCGGAATCTTCGGCGTAATTTCAGGCATTTACCCAAACTCCCGCGTGAGTGCTCTAATTCTGCTGCTACACCTGAAGTAGTTCAGAATTCTTCACGGAGCAATCAATCGATGCGTTACAGGCAGGCCGTTCTTGCGTCAGTTCTTCTCGCCGGCGCGGCAAGTGGACAGACGTTTCTCGATCTCAAAACCCAGACCAAGAGCGTCGACTTTACCGGGGCCACTTTCACTAAACCTTTCCAGGCCGGTACGGCGCTTCCCGCCACTTGTACGGTTGGCCAAGCGTTTTATCAGACCAGCGCGCCCGCGGGATCGAACCTGTACACGTGCACCGCTTTGAACTCGTGGACGCTGCAGGTGGGGATCGCGGGGCCAACGGGTCCATCTGGGGCCACAGGTCCGGCTGGGACCACAGGCCCCGCGGGCGCGACGGGTCCCGCGGGCGCACAGGGACCAGCCGGCGCAACCGGGCCTTCCGGAGCGAGTGGCTCAATCGCGCATGTTCAGAATGCGGGCGCCACTTTGCCGGTGGAAGCCATCCTGAACTTCAGCGGCGGCGGTTGCACGGATGATCCCACCAACGGCCGGACCGACTGCAACGGCGCGGGTATATCCGGATTAAATATCGACGTCAATGGAACCGCGCAGGGAACGCAGCCGACGTTGAATCTGATTTCGGGGACCGGAATCACACAGGCGTGCACTAATAATTCGGGCGCCAATCGCGTGGACTGTACGCCCAGCCTCAACACCGCGGTGGCACTGACCATCGCCACTTCGCAGGCAGGCAAGCCGGACTATTGCAGTTCCACAACCGGTACCGACTCCTACACGTGCACGCTGAACGCTGCTGCGGTGCTGACGGCTTACACGGCGGGAATGCATCTCACCTTAAATCCGGACACCACCAACGTGGGCGCGGCATCGTTGAATGTGGACAATATCGGAGTCAAGAACATCAAGCAGCCGGATGGGCTAACCGATCCAACCTCGGGCGAGATCGTCGCCGGACGCCCGGTGGCGTTGTATTTCGACGGAACTGTATGGCGGCTGCCGGCGAATTCGGGCGTAGGCACCTGCGACAATCTGCACGCCATCGCCGGATCCGGGAACTGTATCTTGACGCCTACCATTCTAGGCAGCGTGGCGCTTACATCCCAAGCGAATTCTCTCGGCGCCGCCAGTCTGGTGGCCACTCCGGTGGCGGGCATGTATCGGGTGGTAACTATCGCTCAGGCTACTACGGCGGCAACGGCCGGGAGCGGCTGCACGCTTGCGGTAACCATCGGTTATACCGACAGCGCCGGAGCTACTACCAACAATACGATCAGCGGATTGTCGCTGGCCGCGCTGGGCAGGTCTATGGGCGCGATGTCCCTGATGGTAGCGAGCGGATCCATTACTTATTCGACAACTAGAACGGCCGGTACGTGCAGCGGCGATCAGTATGCGTTGAATATTACTGCCGAGACGGCTGCAGTAGCGTGACCGTCTGGGTTGGCAGGCGGAAGCGCCTGCCCCACGTTGGCTCGCAGTGGGGCAGGCGCTTCCGCCTGCCAACCAAGTAGAAAGAACGTTACCGAGCCGGTTTTTGAGGTAGCAAACGCATGTTCGAAATATCACAGGCGACTTTGAAAAATCTTCTGAGTCGCGAGACTCAGATTATTGTAGCGGCAATCAACAAACAAGGAGACACAATCATGAGTACACAATCGACCAGCATCACGGACATCCAGAATTCCCTGGCTGCTCTGACCGCGGCGCAGCAGCAGGTTTCGACGGATATCACTTCCGCCGTTTCCGATATCACGGCGCTGAGCGCGCAGGTGGCGGGGCTACAGGCGCAGGGTGGGGCCACGCCACAGCAATTGGCGGACCTAAAGACATCCATCGACCAGATCACGGCCAATCTCACCGGCGCTTCCTCGGGCCTCGAAGCCGTGCTGCCGGCACCGGCGTCCACAACGCCCTCTTCGTCAACATCGTCTCCCACGACGCCGGCGCCGGCCGGTTCCTAGGAGCTTGAAATGGCTACAGCCGCACAAGCTTTAGCCGCGCTGCAAAAGTCCATCGCGGACCTGGCTGCTGCCGCCGAAGCGGAGGAGCAGCTAGGTTCGGCGGGACTGGTATCGGTGGCGCTGGTGAACGGGTCCGCCAACTTTACGTTGACACCGCAACTGGTGGAGGCTCTCGAAATCCAGGTGAACCGCGACTTCGCGCCGCTATGGGGCGTGCATGTTCGGCTGAGCACCGCCGCAAATCCTGCCTCCGTCGCGGCCGGCTCATGGTATCTGCTCATCACCGACAACTCGGACCAGGCGGGGGCTCTCGGATGGCACAATCAAACGGGTGGACAGCCCTACGGCGAAGTGTTCGTGCTGCCGGCACAGCAGGCCAACGTCGAGCTCAGCACGGTGCTGAGTCACGAGCTTCTGGAAATGCTGGCGGATCCTTGGGTGAACTCACTGGTGCAGTATCAAGACGCTTCGGGCGGGCAGAATTTAGCGCCGCTGGAAGTATGCGATCCGGTGGAGGACGATCAGTACAACGTGACCACTTCCGATGGGACTCAAGTGGCCGTGTCAAACTTCGTCGCACCCGGCTATTTCAACCAGGCCAGCAAGGCGCCAACTCTTTTGGACTTCATGAACAAGCTCACGGGACCGATTCCGGGAATGACCGCGGGCGGATACATCAGCTATTTGCCGATAACCACCAGCGGGACGTGGGAACAGCTCGGGGTGAGGTTGGCAGGGACGAGTTGAAAGCCGTTTCTCGTTTCTCGTTTCTCGTTTTTATGCCTTGCGGGGGATGAAGCGTAGGGATGATTCGTTGATGCAGTAGCGAAGATTTGTGGGGGGTGGGCCGTCGTCGAAGAGATGGCCGAGGTGGGCGTCACAGCGGGTGCAGAGCACTTCCACGCGCTGCATCAGGACGCTCGTGTCGGAGCGTTTGCGGATATTCTCTTCCGCGATTGGCGCCCAGAAGCTGGGCCAGCCGGTGCCGGAGTCGAACTTTGCTTCAGAGCTAAAGAGCGCGTTGGCGCAGCAGATGCAGCGGAAGAGGCCTGGGTCGTGGAGCTGGTAATAGGTTCCCGTGAAGGCCATGTCCGTGGATGCGTGCCGCGTTACGTAGTATTGTTCGGCGCTGAGCAGCTTGCGCCACTCCGCTTCGGAGTGAGCCACTTTTTTCAGGTGCGCTGTTTCCAGCTTCTTGCCGGCATCATCAAACTGGACGATGGTGACTTCCTGTCCGGTATCGCTGGCTTCAGAATGATCGCCGCGGCGCGGCCAGAGGGCAACCACTGCGGCGAATGCGGCGGGCGTGATCCAGAGCAGGCGCCGGCGGGTGAGCTGTTCTTTGATTTCGGGGAACACCTGAATTCATTTTCGCACGCGCCGTGCTACGATACCCGCTGATATGCGCTTCCTGCTGATTGTCTTCGCGGCACTTTCCGTCTTTGCACAGAGTTCCAGGGTTGAGAGCGGGCATCGCTATCCGCGCCTGATTATTCGCAACGCCATCATCATTGAAGGCAATGGAACGCCGGCGTCCGGGCCGAAGGATATCGTGATTGAGAACGGGCGCATCGCGAACATTGTCCCGCTTGATCCGGTGGCCGTGGGCCGCGGGACTGCTTCGCGTCCGCAAGGTGACGTGGAGATCGACGCGGCGGGGAAATACGTCATGCCCGGCCTGATCAACGCTCATGCGCATGTTCAGGAAGAGCGCGGAGGCATTCCGCAGCCGTTGGATTACGAGCTGAAAATGTGGCTGGCCTGCGGAATCACCACGGTTCGCGACGTAGGCAGCGACACGCCTAAGACGCTGCGGCTGCGCCAGCAAAGCGCGGCGGGTGAAGTGGCGGCTCCGCGCATTTTTGTCTATCCGATGTTCAACGTGCCGTCCACTCCACAGAACGCGGCTGACGCGCGGGCCCGCATTCGCGAATACAAAGCCATGGGCGCGGACGGCGTGAAAATCATGGGAGTATATCGGGACGTGATGGAGGCCTTGGAAGACGAGGCGCACAAACTGGGGCTGCGCGTGGCGCATCACACCGGAGTGGAAGAGACCAACGCGTGGGACGACATTAAATTCGGGACCACCAGCATCGAGCATTGGTACGGTATCCCGGACGCGGCTATCGAGAGCGGCCGGCAGGATTTTCCATCCAGCTACAACTACAACAACGAGACGGACCGTTTTCGCTACGCCGGACGTTTATGGCGCGAAGCGAATTGGGATTTGCTGATGAAAGTATTCGACGGCATGGTGGAAGCGCAGGTGGCGTGGGATCCGACGCTCGATATTTACGAAGCGAGCCGCGACCTGCAGCGCGCCCAGAACCAGCCCTGGTTTCGCGAATATCTGCATCCCACGCTGGCCAAATATTTCGAGCCGAATCCGGCCAATCATGGGTCCTACTTTATTGGCTGGACCTCGACGGACGAGGCGTTCTGGAAAGAGAATTACCGAATCGAGATGGCCGCGCTTCAGGAATTCGCGAAGCGCGGCGGATTAATCGGCTGCGGCGACGATGCTGGGTTCATTTATCAGATGTACGGCTTCGGATTGATTCGCGAACTGGAACTGCATCAGGAAGCCGGTTTTCAGCCGCTGATTGTCATCCAGCAGGCGACGGCGAATAACGCGAAAATTCTCGGCGAGGAGACGCGCATCGGCCGCGTCCGGATTGGATATCTGGCCGATATTCTGGTGGTGAACGGCAATCCGTTGGAGAATTTGAAGGTGCTGTATCCGGGCGGATTCGACGATCTGCGCGATGGCAAAGTGGTGCATAACGGCGGCGTGGAGTGGACCATTAAGGAAGGGATTCCGTATCACGCGCCGACGATGGCGGCGGAGGTGCGGGAGATTGTGGCGAAGGCGAGAGCGGCGGGGAAGTAGGAAAGAAGTGTTCCTCTTAAACCTGACCAGTTTTCCCGCCAGATCGCCCAGGAACAGTCCGAGAAAAAGGACTGTCACTGCATTAGGAAAGTAATTCCAAAGGTCCGCGTGACCGGAGCCGGGGAACGTCACAAAATCACCTGCGGTGACTAGCAGCCAGGCAAACCAGAGGCTCAGCACAACCGGTTGGAACCCGAAGGATCGCGGTTTACGACCACCTGCCCGTGTGTCGAAGTCATATCCGCAATCGCACCGTGCGGTGTCGGGCGGATTCATGAGACCACAAACTGGGCACTCCATGGCGCGTTCTTATTCTGTCACGACCCGTCGCTTAGAAGCCCGGAAAGTCAAAGGCAAAGGTCGCTTACGCTCGCGGTTCGGAAAGAACGCGTTATCGAGCCGCGACCGTGAGGGAGTCCCCATGGGCCTGCGGCCCACCAAAGGTCATGAAGACGCGTTGTGGCAAATTCGGTTGGCAGGCGAAAGCGCCTGCCCCACTTCCGCCTGCCAACCGGCGTATTCAACGGAGACGGTGCCTATCTGGTCCCGGCGATTGCTCGCGCGAGTGTCGATAAATGTTGATTGCTCCAATCGTCGCGCGGCTCGGCTGCGGCGCGGGCAAATGTCCAGAGCCGGACGCGTTCGCTATCTACTTCGAGCAGGTCGGCGAGGCGCTGGATGGTCCCATGCGGATCTTGGTGCAGCCTGGTGCTGCAGTTGAACAGGTGCTGCGTGGCATCGTAGGCCGGATCGCCGAGGAATGGTTTCGGGTCAATCGCCAGCCACGGCTCGCGCTCGGATCGAAGCACGTTGCCTGCGTGCAGGTCTGTGGCCAGCAACACCTCAACGGATGAAGTGCGAGGCAATTCTTTAAAGAGGCGCAGGCCTTCACGCACCAGCCCTGCGTCGGGCCATTGATCGGCGTGGGCCAAGGTCTCGGCGCTCCAATGGTCGGTCATAACTGAAAGGGGGCGGAATAGGGAGGGCGGTGAGCGCCAGAGGCGACGCAGAAGTCCGGCGATTACGATATCCTGCTGCTGCTCCGGTAAAGCTCGAAGGTTCGTGCCTGGCACGCACCGCTCCAGGAGCATGGCGTTAAGTTCGTCGTCCGCGTCCAGGAGGCGGACGGTGGGGTCTCCGTTCCAGAAGCGCAGCCCTTCGATTTCGTGCTGGGCTTCCAGGTGCGGCATGCCGAGCTTCAGGACAGCAGGGGTCCCGTTGGCGAGCGTTGCTGGAGCCACCCAGGAGCAGCTTGCATTCTGGTACGGCTCGCCAAGCGTTAAAGACCAGCGGTGTTCCAGATCCTTCAGGATGGCGTGGCCGGGAATCATCGGTTGCTCTCGAATGCGCGCAGCTCTTCAATCTCCTGTTGAAGCTTGCGCTGCCCCCGCTTCTGTCCGCGGAAGAAAAGTACAAACCAGAGGATGAGAAGCAGGAAAAAAGGGATCATGTTCAGGAAGAGGCGCGGTGCGCCGAACGCCGCGATCAAGGCCGGCACCACGATCATCACCATGCCTAAAAACATATAGGGCAGACCGGTTATGCGCCAGATATGCCGGCGATAGTCGCGGCGCTTCTCCAACTCGCCTCGATAAAACTCGAGCGACGTGCTCACCGGGGCGTCCGGCGGAAGATTACTGGGCCATACCCATTTGTACGTCGAAAATGCCATAAAGATTCCCCAGAAACTGATGAGTCCAAATCCCAGCCGCGGAACTAATTCGTGGGTTCGGGCGAAGCTCCACCCAAAGAAAGCGCAAACCAGGGCGGCACTCGTTATCCCGGTGGCGGCCCTTAAACGAGCCTTGGTTTGAAACCGTTGGGCTCTGAGACGCATTTCGTCTGCTGACATTTTGAATGGCTCCTTGGGCTGGTTTTGCCAGATTTCTCTCGGATCGTTCATAGTGCTCCTTCGCCGAACCAGCGTTTCAGGATGTTCTTGATGCGGTGAACCTTCATGGAGATGTTGGCGGGCGACAAGCCGGTGATCTCGCCAATTGAGCTTGCGTCGATCCCCTCGAGATAGGAAACAATGATCTGGCGATCGAGCGGTTTCAGGCGCTGGATCAACGTAGACAGACGTTCCAGCGCTTCTGCCTGACTGGCGGCGAGCTCGGCTTGATCCGAGCCCGGCAGGAAGTCGAAATTCTCGATGTTCACCAGCCTGTCCCTGAGGCGGCGTTGGCGCATTACATGTTTGGTGGCGACGTTGTGGGCGACGCGGTAGACCCAGGTTCTTAGAGAACAGCGCTGGTCGAAATACGCGAAGCTGCGCCAGAGCTGGAGATGGATATCCTGCAGCAGATCACGGCGCGCTTCGGCATCCAGCTCGTAGGCGCGCGCCAGCCGGTCGAGTGCGGGGCCGAAGGTTTCCGTTACTTGTTCGTACAGCAGTTTCTGGCTGGCGGTTTCGGACGGGCTGGACTGCATTTGTCCCACATATAGGGTAGTCGCTGGAGCAGGAGGTTTCTAACATTGCCGCGCCCCAAAGGCACCGACTCCCCTACGGTCGCGGCTCGGTTTTTCGGATGACGTTGCGCGTGGGGGCAGTTGCGCTATTATGAGTTTGTGGGACCATCCGGATTCACCGGAGGGATATACGACACAAGAAAACGATCCAAAGCCAGGCCAAAGGACATCTATGGAAAAGCTGGCGCAAAACATTCAGGAAGCCTTCCTCAACAATGCCCGGAAGGATAAAACGTTCCTGACCATCTATTTAATGAGCGGCGTGAAACTTTCTGGCCGCATCAAAAGTTTCGACAAGTATTCGGTGGTGCTCGAAACCAATAATCAGGAACAGCTCATTTTTAAGCACGCCATCTCGACGGTGGTGGTTTCGAGGCCGTTCCATGCAGGCGCTGGGGGACATCCGGCGGCAGCACCCGCGGGGGCTCAAAGCGCCGCGGCTGCTCCTGGTCCATCCCCGAGCGTAGAGCACACCGAGGAATAACTTCCGTTTGCCGGTAAGAGGGCAGGAACGCGCGATTCTGGTCGGGCTGGACCTGAAATCACGCTCGCGACGCGCGGCGGACTACGTTCCTTACGGCGCCGAAGAATCTCTCGAAGAGCTGAAAGCCCTGGCTGACACGGCGGGCGCCAGCGTGGAAGAGACCATCGTTCAATCGCGGCCTGCGCCGGACGCCGCCACGCTGATCGGGTCCGGCAAGCTGGATGAATTGAGGAGCCTGGTGGAAAGCCACAAGGCCGACGTCGTCCTGTTCGATTCCGAATTAACGCCAACGCAGCAGCGCAATCTGGAGAACGCGCTGCACGCCAAGATCCTGGATAGAACGCAGTTGATCCTGGACATTTTCGCCCGGCGCGCGCGCACGCGGGAAGGTCAACTGCAGGTAGAGTTGGCACAGTTGAACTATCTGCTGCCGCGGCTGACCGGGAGAGGCGTGGAGATGTCGCGGCTGGGCGGCGGCATCGGCACGCGAGGTCCGGGAGAAACGCAACTCGAAACGGACCGCCGCAGAATCCATGGGCGGATCAAGAAACTGAGCGATGAACTGGAACACGTGCGGACCGGCCGGGGAACGCAGCGGAAGCAGCGGCAATCGGTGCCGCTTGCGACTATCGCGCTGGTGGGGTACACCAACGCGGGGAAATCCACGTTGTTCAACCGGCTCACGGGCGCGGCGGTGACGGCGGATGCCAGAATGTTCGCTACGCTTGATCCCACGGTGCGGCACGTCACGCTTCCGTCTCACCGTAAAGTGCTGCTGAGCGATACCGTGGGTTTCATCCGGAACCTTCCCACCACGCTGGTGAAAGCGTTCCGGGCCACGCTGGAGGAGGTGGTTGAGGCGTCGTTGCTGTTGCATGTGGTGGACGCTTCTTCGCCTTATGCGCCGCATCAAACCGCGCACGTCCTGAAGGTGCTGGCGGAGATTGGCGCCGATCAGACACGGCAGATCCTGGTGTTGAACAAAATGGATCAGGCGGTTGAGGCTGGCGAGGAATCCGATACCTTAGCGCAACGAATTCTGGGTGAGGTAAGCGGGCCGGTGGGCCTGGAAGCCATTCCCGTATCGGCGCGAACGGGCGCTGGTTTTGAGGCTCTTCTGACGGCGATTGATCGCGGATTGGCGCTCGATCCGGTGGCGCACGCCCGGTTCCGGATTCCGGCGGGCGAAGGGTTATCCATCCATTTACTGCATGAGCGCGCCAAAGTGATAGACAGCCGGTATCAGGATGAATGGTGTGAAATTGAGGCCGAGGCCCCGGAATCCGTCCGGCGCCAGCTCACTCGCTACGTCGTCGAGTGATATTCTTGTCCCTAGGAACGGGCTCCGGATGCATCGCACTCGCATGAACCTGCCGAACGCGCTCACCATCCTGCGCATTTTCTTTGTTCCCTTTCTGGTTGCCGTATTGGTGGAACAGGATCTACGCATTGAGTGGCACGGCACGGTCTGGATGGCCAACGAATTTCTAGCGCTCTCCATTTTTCTGGTGGCGGCGGCCACCGATCTGCTGGACGGCTATCTGGCCCGGCGCTGGGGGCAGATCACTACGGTTGGAACGCTGCTGGATCCGATTGCCGACAAACTGCTGATCTCGGCCGCGCTGGTCTCTTTGGTGCAAATCCGCAGGGTACCGGCGTGGATGGTGGTGCTGATTATAGGGCGCGAATTCGCGGTATCGGGCCTCAGAAGCATTGCCGCCGCGGAAGGCTACACCATCCGGGCCAGCGATCTGGGCAAAACCAAAATGATCACGCAGGTGATCGCCATTTCCATGATTTTGCTGAGCATCCATTGGGCGGCGCTGGAGGGTTTCGCCATGCTCTGGATGTGGGGCGTGGTGGTTTTCGGCCTGGCTTCGGCGGTTGAATATTTCCGGAAATTCTGGCGCGGAGTGGACGATAAGATCAAGCTGCGGCGTCGCAGGGAGTTGCTGCGGATTGAGCGGCGGCAGAGAAAGTTGGCGCGGGCGCAGGCGCAGCCCGAGGCGCAGAAGATGGGGGGGTAGGGAACAGCCACAATCACGGGGTTGGCAGGCGAAAGCGCCTGCCCCACGTTGCGCAAGGTGGGGCAGGCGCTTCCGCCTGCCAACTGTGGGCTAAAGTCTGGGGCGACTTGCGCCGATGCCTTAGAGGGTGGCGAATCCAACTATTGAGGACGTCTTCTGTCTCTATCTGTGGCGCTCGCTCGAGGCGCCCGGGACTCTCTATCTGGCGCGGGGTATCCACAGCGCGCGGGAGGTCTGCGCGGAACTAATCTCCGACGGGTATGTAGTGCGAGTGGTTCAAATGGTGACGAACGTGGAATATGAACTTCGCGACGGAGCCCTGGTGGCTCGTGGCGCGGATGCTCAGACGCCGCCTCCCCGCTCCGAGCGTGTGTCGCAGCCGGTGGCTTAATCGCCTTCTCTGGGAGCCGGCGGCACGATCTGAAACTTGTCGGGAGTAAACACTACAACCAGCACTTGTCCACGCGCGCCGAGCGGCCCTAGCAGCTTTCCGTTCAGACGAACTTCCAGGCCTGCCGCGTTACCCACCTTCATGGTGGCGGATTCCTTGCCTTCGACGGTCTTGGACTGATTCGGCGCCAGGACGCCGGAGAACAGGCGCTTTCCCTCCGAAGAAATTGAAAGCCAGGTTTCTTCCCGCGCCATAAGATTGAGCAGAACCTTGTAGCCCGCGGATTCCGGCGACGCGGTTTCTTGAGGCGGCGCAACTTTTTGAGTGGAAGCAACAGAAACCGCCGCCGGTGACGCAGAGCGTCCAACTTTTTCCAAGGCGCTTCGGAAGGCGCCGAATTTGCCCTGATGCCACCAGGCGTAAATTCCGGAACATCCGACCACAACCATGATTAAGGCCGCCAAAGACAGCCAGGCACGACCGCCGGCGAACCGCGGAGTGGGAATCATGGGAGGCACTTTCCTCGCTACGTGGCTCTCATATCCCGGGAGGGGCAAGGGGGCGTCCGCACTTAACAATCGATCAACCTCAGAATTGATCCCAGGCGTATCCAGGCCGAGAAATCTGGCATACTGATCGACAAAACTCTTGTAAAAGAAGCCGCTCGGCAAGCTCCGGCGATCGTCCGACTCGATGGCTTCGAGGTATCGAACGCTTATTTTTGTCCGGGCGGAGACAGTGGGTAGATCCAGGCGTTGTTCCAGCCGGGCACCCTGTAGTACCTTACCAACCGACGACATACAAATGGCCTTCCAGCTTACGGTTATAATACAACAGTCGGGTGAGACAAAGCCGAGGTGTAACGGTTTCGGTGGTGGTGGTCACGTGGAATCGCCGCGATCTTTTGAGATCCTGCTTGCAATCACTTACGCGACAGCAATTGAACCAGACGTTTGAAGTGGTGGTGGTAGACAATGGTTCTAATGATGGAACGCCCGAAATGGTATTGCAGGAGTTTGGCTCCAATCCGGCTTTCCGGTTGAAACTGATTCGAAATCCTGACAACCGCGGTTTTTGCGCGGCGAACAATCAGGGCTTTGCGGCGTCCACCTCAGATTTGATTGCGCTGTTGAACAATGACGCCGAAGCGGAGCCGGATTGGCTGCAGGGTTTGGCGGGTGCTTTTGATGACGGGCGCGAAATTGGGATGGCGGCGTCGAAGATTCTGGTTTACGAAGATCCGCGGCGCATCGACAAGGTTGGCCACCTGATTTATCCGGATGGCCAGAATCGCGGGCGGGGAAGTGGCGAGCTGGATGCGGGTCAATACGATCGGGTGGAAGAAGTGCTGTGGCCGGATGGATGCGCGGCCATGTACCGGCGTGAGATGCTGGACGAGATCGGAGGGTTTGACGAAGACTTTTTTGCGTACGCCGATGACGCCGAGTTGGGTTTGCGCGCGAGAATCGCGGGCTGGAAGTGCATCTACATTCCGGGCGCGCGGGTTCGGCATCACCGCGGCGCGACATTGGGTGTATTATCCAGCCGCAGGTTGGAGCTCATCGAGAGGAACCGCGTATTGTTGGCGGCGAAACTTTTTCCCTGGAGCTTACTTTGGCTGAACGGCGCTTATTACCTGGCCCGATTGGGAGCGAGCCTTTGGGCGGCGGCGCGGAACCGCGGGGAAGTGGGCCAGTTCCAGGGCGCTCGCGGGAAATTGACGGTCGCGCTGGCGCTGGTGAAGGGCGATTTCCAGGCGCTGAAGCTGCTGCCGCGGATGCTCAAGAAACGCCGCCACGTAAACCGAATACGCAAGCTCTCACCCCGCGAAGTAAGGAAGCTGATTCTGCGCTACCGGATTTCGCTGAAGCAGCTAACGGAACAAGCAATTTGAATCCCGCCCCGGCACGCGACGTAGCGGACAACACCACCTCGACAAGAGTGGAGTGCCCGGGCTGCGGGGAATTCGGAGTACGGACACTCTTCCACGGGCGTGACCGGCTGTTTCACACTACCGAGAAAAGCTTCCTGCTGGTGGAATGCAAAAACTGCAGGCTCATTCGGCTGGAGCCGCGGCCCACTCCGCAGGAACTGTCGCGATATTATCCGCCGGAGTATTGGTTTGCGCCGGAAGACGACGCGGCTTCGAAGATCGAGGAGCAGTATCGCCGGTTTGTGCTGCGCGATCACGTGAATTTTGTGATGCGGGCCATGGAGAACTCCGGAGAGAACGGCTTAGTTGTTGATGTGGGCTGCGGCGGCGGTTTGTTATTGAGAATGCTGCGCGAGCGCGGTTTGGCCGTTCTGGGGCTCGAAAAATCGCAGGAGGCGGCGAGTGCGGCCTGGAAACGGAATCATGTTGCGGTGGTTCGCGGCGATTTGTCGGAAGGTCCTATAGAGCGGGGGACCTGCACGGTGGTGACCATGTTCCATGTGCTGGAGCACCTGCACGAACCGGTTTCCTATTTGCGGTCGGCGCGGGATTTGTTGGTTCCCGGCGGCAGATTGGTCATCCAGGTACCCAATGCATCATCCTGGCAATTTCTGATGTTCGGCGAGCATTGGAATGGCGTGGATGTCCCGCGCCATCTGGTGAATTACCGGCAGAGGGATCTGGAGCACCTGCTGGACTACTGCGGCTTCGAGGTGGTGCGCCGGAAACATTTCTCGTTGCGCGACAATCCGGCGGGATTTGCATCCAGCATTGCACCCGCGCTGGATCCCATGGCGCGCCGGGTTCGCAAGGTGAGTGAAACGCCGGCCATGAAGCTGGTGAAGGACATCGTTTACTTCGGCATTCTGTTGGCCGCGCTGCCATTCACGTTGTTCGAGGCGGCTTGCGGCGCGGGTTCCACCATCATGCTGGAGGCGCGCAAGAAAACTTGACCTACCGGGCCATCGAGCGTCGCTTGCCTCGGTTTCTGCGGCGTCATGTGCTGCACTTCGAGTCCGCGATCGTCGATTCGCTCGGGGAGTTTTCCGCCAGTCTGGCTAACGGGGCGCGCGTGCTGGACGCGGGCGCTGGGGAGCGGGTGCATGCCCGGTATTTTGAGCGCCAGCGCTATGTTGCGGTGGATCTTGCGGTGGGTGATGCGAAGTGGAATTACGGCAAGCTGGACGCCATCGCGGATCTGACTGCGCTGCCTTTTCCGGGCGGATGTTTCGAAGCCTGCATTAATATTGTGACGCTGGAGCATATCAGTGAGCCGGGGTGCGCGCTGCGGGAAATGGAACGGACACTTGCCCCCGGCGGCCGCTTGCTGATGATTGTGCCGCATGAGTGGGAAGTTCATCAATCGCCTCACGACTATTTCAGATATACGCGCCACGGCATGGCGTACCTGCTGGACAGAGCGGGATTCACGGAATACACAATTGAGCCGGTGGGCGGATACTTCCGGCTGCTTTCCCGGCGGCTGTTGAACGGTCTGCAATTCTTTAAAGGGCCTTGGTTCTTTCTGGCGGCGATATTTCTTGCGCCGCCTGCGCTGATTCTGCCGTGGTTCGATTCGCTCGACCGCGAGCGTAACTTTACACTGGGATATATATGCACTGCACGAAAGCGCTCCTGATCCTGATGGCGTCCGCCGTTTGGGCGGCCGATTTCAGCGGAACGGCCGCGCTGGAATTCACGCGCCACGCGGTGGAGTTTGGGCCCAGACCGCCCGGCTCCGCGGCGAATCGAAAGTTGCAAGCTTACATCGAAGCGCAGTTGAAGCCGCTGCACTGCCAGGTTTCGTTCGACGCTTTCACAGCACAGACCCCTGCTGGTTCCGTTCGGATGCGGAACATCATCGCGACATTTCCCGGTACATCCGGCCGCGCATTGGTGGTGACCGGGCACTTCGATTCCAAGCCCATGACTGGAAGAGTTTTTGTGGGGGCGAATGACGGAGGTTCTTCCACCGGGTTCCTGCTGGAGCTGGCGCACGTGGTGAACTCCATGTCTCACGCCGATGACATTATTCTGGTTTGGTTCGACGGCGAAGAGGCCTTCGGCGAATGGTCTGATACGAATGGCATCTACGGCAGCAAGCATCTGGCGGACAAATGGTCGGGCGAGGGAAAGCTCGGGCGGATCAAGGCGTTGATCAATGTGGACATGATCGGGGACAAAGATCTGGGCATTTTGGAAGAGGGAAACTCATCTGCTCCATTGCTGAAGCTGGTGTGGCAGACGGCGCACGATTTGGGATACGGAAAGTATTTTCTGGACTCCGGGTTCGCAACCGAGGACGATCATCTTCCGTTTCTGCGCAAAGGGGTGAACGCGCTGGATCTGATTGATTTCGATTACGGCCCCAACAATGAATACTGGCACACCGAAAAAGACACCATGGACAAACTCAGCGCGCACAGCTTGGATGTTGTGGGGAACGTGCTGGTGGCGGCGTTGCGAAAGCTGCAGTCTTGATGCAAAGGGTTTATGTGATCGCTACCGGCGGGACCATCGAGAAGGTGTATTCCGAGCAAACCGGGAACGTTCAGAATCTGGACAGCAAAATCGACCGCTATTTCAGGCTGCTGCGCTTGCCCGATGCGGATATTCAGGTGACGCACCTGATGAACAAAGACAGCCTGGAGATGACCGGCGAGGATCGCGCGCAGATACTGGAGTTGGTGCGGGAAAAGTTGCGAGATCCGGCGCCGATTGTGATCACGCACGGAACCGACACCATGGTGCAGACCGGCCTGGTACTGCAGCGGAGTCTGCCGGGTTTGCGGTTTCCCATTATCTTGACCGGCGCAATGACGCCGTTGGGATTTGAGGCGAGCGATGGATTGCAGAACCTGACGGAAAGCCTGCTGGCCGCGCGAATACTTGCGCCAGGCGTTTACGTGGTGATGCACAACCAGGTGTTTCCAGTGGATCGCGTGCGGAAGGACAAGGAAGCGGCGAGGTTCGTGTGGAAATAGGTCATCGGGAAAAGATTCTGGATCAGTTCACGCGCCAGGCGGTTCCTTTTTCAAGCGCGCCGGCGCTCCGCAATCAGGAAGCGCTCAATCGGGTTGTCGAATTGTCCGGCGCGGGTGCTGAGGATACCGTTTTGGATGTCGCCTGCGGGCCGGGGCTGCTGGCGTGCGGGTTCGCCCGTGTAGTGCGGCACGCAACTGGTATCGATCTGACTCCGGCCATGCTGGAGCAAGCGAGGGAGCTGCAGCGGCAGCAAGGTCTAGAGAATGTCACGTGGAGGCAAGGCGACGTGTTGCCTTTGCCGTACGCGGATGGCGAATTCTCGATTGTGAGCGCGCGATTTGCCTTTCATCATTTTCTGGATCCATTGGCGGTGTTGCAGGAGATGCGACGGGTGGGCGGGCGCGTTGTGGTGGTGGACAGCGCACCTGCGAGTGAAAAAGCGGATGCGTTTAATGCCATGGAGCGGCTGCGCGATCCATCGCATGTGCGCGCCATGCCGGTGGAGGAACTCCGCGGGATGTTTCGGAGCGCAGGCCTGGCGGAGCCTCGCGTGGAGAGCTATCGATTGGAAGGCGAGCTGGAAGACCTGCTGCGGCGGTCGTTCCCGAACGAAGGCGATGCCGACCGGATACGAGAGATTTTTGAGCGCTCGCTCGTCGACGATTCGCTGGATATGGCGACGCGGCGGAAGGACGGGAGGATTCATTATGCTTTTCCGGTGGCGATTCTGGTGAGTTGAATCATTTCAGGGGATTCGACCACTTCAACTTTTTGAATCGGGCGAAGTCGGCATCCGATGAACAGAGCTCCGCGCCCTGTTCAACCACCAACGCAGCCAGATGGGCATCCGAGGTGAGGTTACCTCCGGTGCCCGAATGGAGCAGCCCCCCTAACAGCGCGATGTGGCGCTGAGCTCTTCGTCTTCGATGGCATCTGCCGCCGCCAGAGCTTTATCCCAGCGGAAATTGTGTTCCGGGCCAAGCGAGTATGTCTTCTGCACAAAACGGCGAGTCGGCCGCGATTTTGCTCGGACGAATCCTACCCGAATGGCGTCGTTCAGTGCTTGCTTGAAAGAGACACCATTTTGTTTCATGCGATCCTTGACCAGTCGCTCCACGTCAGCGTCGAGAGTGACGGTGGTTCGCATGTTGCGATCATAGCATCAAAGAAATTGCTGTCACGACGTTGAGGAAACTCGCAGGTTGGCAGGCGGAAGCGCCTGCCCCACTGGCAAGCCCGTTCAGGCGCGGGTGATGGTTACGAAGATGTCTTCGCCGGCTAGGGAGAGTTTCGCGGCGCCGTTTTGGGTCGGGCTTGGCTCCAGGCGTTCGGCCAGCAGTTCGCTGCGCAAGTAATCCTGGTGCGTGGCGATTGCTTCGGCGATGCGCGGGGACGCGGAGTAACTTACGATGATGCGGTCTGAGATATCCAGGCCCAGGGCCTTGCGTTGATCCTGGACCAGGCGGTTGAAATCCCTGGCCACGCCTTCCTGCAGCAGTTCGGGCGTAAGCGCGGTATCGAGCGCCATGAAGGTTCCCTGCTCCTGGCTACACTTCAGATTCTCGGGGCCTTCGTAGGAAATGATGATCTCGTCAGGGGCCAGCTCGAATGTATGTCCGTCGACTTCGACTTTGTTTGTTCCAGGTCCGGCCTGCTCCAGAGCCTGGGCGATAGCCTTCAGATATTTTCCGGCGCGCGGTCCGATTTTCTTGGAGTCGGGTTTCAGGCGCACCTTTACCAGCGTGGTCTCGTCTTCGATAAGAGTCAGCCCCTTGATATTGGCTTCCTCCAGGATCTGGGCGGCGTAATCGGAATTCTCCAGGACACGGGCGTCCGCGGCATCGCGGGGACGGACGTAAAGAGTGCTGAGCGGTTGGCGGATTTTGACTTTGCTTTGCGTCCTCAAATGCAAGGCCAGATTCTTGAGCCGGATTACTGCTTCGATGCTTTGCTCAAGCGCCTCATCAATCAGCGCGGCGTTAACGCGTGGATATTCGGTCAAGTGGACGGACTCGGGTGCGGATGGATCCACCGACCGGACCAGATTTTGATAAATCTCTTCGGTTAGGAACGGCAGAGCCGGCGCCATGACACGAGTGACGGTGGTGAGAACGGTATACAGCGTTTGATACGCTTCGTTATCGCTCGACCAAAAACGGCGGCGGGAGCGGCGCAGGTACCAGTTGGAGAACTGCTCGTCGAATTCCTGGAAAGCGTCGATCAAACGGTAATGCTCGAAGTTCTGGAAAGCGCTGTTGGCGGCATCCACCAGACGTTGCAGGCGGCTCAGTATCCAGCGGTCAAGCTCGTTCGTTGGTTTCGGCGGAGCGCTCGCGGGCTTCCAACCATCGGCCGTTGCATACATGACGAAGAAGCTGTAGCAATTCCAAAATGTGAGCAACTTGCGGCGCGCTTCGGCGTCGATGGCTTGGCCGGTGTTGGCGGTGGGATGCAGATCGGGAAAATTGAGATTCTGCGCGGTCTTTTGCTCGGTGTAGATGTAGCGCATCACCTCCGCGCCCAAGGCTTCGGCGGCGTCATCGAAGGCAATGGAGTTGCCCTTAGATTTGTGCATCTCTTCACCGCGCGCGTCGCGCACCAGCGCATGACCCAGCAGAGCTTTGAAGGGAGCGCGGCCGTCCGGATTATCAATCAACATGGCGCTCATGGCCAGCATGGAATAAAACCAGTTTCGAAACTGGCCCGGAAAACTTTCCAGCACCAGGTCCGCCGGAAACCATTTCTCCCAATAGGCGCGGTCGGTGGTGTAGCGCATGGTACTGAAGGGCACGATGCCGGCGTCCAGCCACGGATTGCCGACGTCCTCGATTCTGGACGCCAGCGCGCCGCATTTTTCGCACGCGATCTTTACGGCATCGATATAGGGACGGTGCGGCGAGTTGCCTTCGAACGTTTCCCAGCCTTCCACCGCTTTCGATTTCAGATCCTCGCGGCTGCCGATGACCGTGAAGTGCTCGCAGGCGCCGCAGACCCAGATGGGCAGGGCTAATCCCCAAAAGCGCTTCTTCGAGATCATCCAATCGTGCATGTTGCGAAGCCAGTCCAGCTCGCGGGCTTCGCCGTCGGGCGGAATCCACTGGATGGTGGGCACCACGCGCTGGATGCGGTCGCGCCAATCCATGCGGATGAACCATTCATCGACGGGACGGAAGACCAGTTCCGATTTGCAGCGCCAGCAATGCGGATAGACGTGCGGATAGCGTTCGCGGGCCACCAGGAATCCGGTGGACTTCAATGCCGCCACCACCTGGTCGGCCACCTGGCTGGCGATCAGTCCGGTGAAGGGGCCGAACGCATCTTGGAAGATCGCGCTTTCGTCCAACGGCGCGATGAAAGGAAGATTGTTCTCGCGGCCGAGCTGTTGATCTTCCGCGCCGCAGCCGGGTGCGATGTGCACCAGGCCGGTACCCTCAGCCTCGCTGACCTCGTTCCAGGCGATGACGCGATGCGATTCAGCCGCGGTGCGTCCGCCGCCGGTTTCGCCGTACGGGAAGACACCGCCGGGGGCGTTCTGCGCGGGAAGATCATCGAAGGGGCCGGTGTAAGTGAGACCAACCAGATCGCGGCCGGGCATTTCGTCCAGCACTTCCACGCCGCCGCTTCCCTTCAAGATGGTGCGGATGGAGGGAAGCTTGTGGGTCTCGTGCTTGCCTTCCACCTGCAGATCCTGGACGCGCTCATGCTCGAAGTTGGCTTTGGCGACGTAGTAAATCCAATCGCCGTGGCGCACTTTGAGGTAAGTCATTTGCGGATTCACGGCCACCGCGACGTTGGAGGTGAGCGTCCAGGGAGTGGTGGTCCAGACGAGGAGCGCGGTGTGATCTTGACCCTTCACGGGGAATCGGACAAAGACGGAGGTGTGGGTGGTGATGCGGCGGCCCTCCGCCACTTCCATTTGAGAAAGGCCGGTGCCGCAGCGGCCGCACCAAGGCATAACATCATGACCGCGGTAGATGAAACCTTCGCTGTGGCACTTCTTCAGGAATCCCCAGATGGTGTAATTGTTTTCGTCGGAGAAGGTGAAATAGCTGCCGCCGTATGCGGCTGAGCCGAGCTTGCGGACGATCTCACTGGCACGCGCGGTTTCGGTGAGACCGCTGGGCAGTGTTACCGTGACGGTTTGGTCGCCGTTGGCCAGCGCATCACGCAGCGTGAGCAAAACACGCGGGTCGTCCCAATCGCACCAGTAGCCCAGGCGGATGGATTGCTCGGTTTGACGCGCGGCGAAGGTGAGCACGCGCTCCTTGCAGGCGCGCACGAAATTCTCGATGCCGTAATCGCGAATCTCACGCTTGGTGCCGAGTCCGAGACTTTTTTCCACTTCTACTTCTACCCACAATCCCTGGCAATCGAATCCATTCTGATAGCGCAGCGCCTGGCCGTTCATGGCGTGGTAGCGCTGGTACATGTCTTTTAGGGAGCGGCCCCAGGCGTGATGGACGCCCATGGGATTGTTGGCGGTGATGGGTCCATCGAGGAACGACCAGCGGGGGCCATTGGCGTTCCGAGCGCGAAGTTTGTCAAAAATGCGGTGCTCTTCCCAGAAGCGCAGGATGTCGCGCTCCATAGCGGGAAAGTCAGGTACTTTTGGCACGGGCCGATACATAGTTTAAGGAGTCGACGGACGGAAGAATGGCGGAAAAACGCCCAGATGATTGATGATAGCACTGGCGTCAAGAGAAGGTGGTGTTGGATGGACCCCTGGTCCGCGGCCGACGCCCGCGTCGGCCTGTTCGGAAAATAAATGCCGAGGAGCGGGTCCAGGGGGACCCGCGCGGACCAAGGGGTCCGCCCCACTCGTTCACACGAGTGTGAACGAGCGTGCGCCACGTCTCACTGTCGATTCAGAGGCGTGTTTAGTACGATAAATAGTGGATGGACAGCTTTGAGTGAGAGAGTGCGGCGCCTGGTTCCGTTCGCTCTGGCGGCGGGCGTGGTTCTGCTGGATCGCATCACCAAGGGAATTATCAAATCCCATATCGGCCTGTGGGATCGGCCGGTAGCGGTGATTCCGGGGTTCTTCAATATTGTCCACACGGAAAATCCGGGGATTGCTTTCGGGCTGCTGGCGGAGACATCCGGGCCATGGCGCAGCGTTTTGCTGATCGGTTTCGCGAGCGCGGTGCTGCTGGTAATTGCAACGATTTTGCTTCGAGGTGGACATTCCGCGGTGCTGCGGAGCGGCCTTGGATTGGTACTGGGGGGCGCGTTTGGAAATCTGTACGATCGCATCGTGCACGGCAGCGTGACGGATTTTATCGAAGTTTATGCAGGGCAGCATTACTTTCCCGCTTTCAACGTGGCCGACAGCGCCATCAGCGTAGGAGCTGGTCTGCTGCTGCTGGACATGTGGCTGACGCGAGAAAAGAAAAGCGCGAGCGAATCACCTGAATGTTTCCGAAGCTAATCACCATCAGCGGGAAGTATTTCATTCCCACTTACGGGACATTGGTCGCCCTTGGATTCTTGCTGGGCTTGTGGATCACCATTCGCCTGGCGAGGCGCGCCAAACTTCCCATTGAGCCGGTCACCAACCTGGCCATCTACTGTGCACTGGCCGGATTGGTGGGCGCCAAGCTATTCATGATCCTGTTCGATTTCAGAGAATATTGGGCGGATCCGCGGTCGATTTTTTCGGTCAGCACGCTGCAGGCGGCGGGAGTTTATCAGGGCGGCTTTTTGCTCGCGCTGGTAACGGCCATTGTGTACATGCGCTATAACCGGCTGCCTGGTTTCGAAACCTGCGATGTGTTCGCGCCCGGAGTTGCCGCCGGGCAAGCCATCGGACGGCTGGGCTGTTTCGCGGCGGGCTGTTGCTGGGGCACGGAATGTGACCGTCCCTGGGCGGTTACCTTTCGCAACCCGGAAGCGCACGATCTGACCAATGTTCCCCTGGGCATTCCGCTGCATCCGGCGCAGCTTTACGAAGTGGCGGCGGACGCGCTGATATTTGCGGCGTTGTATTGGATGATCCGACGGCCGCATCGGCCGGGCACGATCATCGCGTGGTACCTGACGCTGTATTCGGGCGTGCGATTCGTGATTGAGTTTTTCCGCTTTCACGAACAGGGGCTGCATTTCGGATTATCATTGACGCAGTGGATTTCGCTCGGAACGCTGGCTGCGGGAGTGGCGCTGTTGTTAGTCCGCCAGCGCGTGAGGAGAGCATGAAAACGCCAGTTTGGCACCGACCCTCTCACGGTCGCGGTTCGGTAACGATTCGGTGCGGCATTGCGCTGGCGGCCGTTGTTCTGGCGTACGGCGCGGAAGAAGGGATCTTTGAGCAGCACCGGGATGTTGGCGACACGCCGAAAGAGGGCGCGGTTGAATTCAATGCCGATACGGGGAATTATCGCGTCACCGGCGGCGGCGCCAATATATGGGCCAAGGTGGACGCGTTTCACTTCGCCTGGCGGCGCATATCGGGAGATGTAGTGGTGACGGCCGATGTGAAATTCGTCGGACCTGGCGCGGTAGACCACAGAAAGGCTGTGCTGATGATCCGGCAGTATCTGGATCGGGACTCCGCATACGCCGATGTGGCGCTGCACGGCGACGGGCTTACTTCGTTGCAGTTCCGGCCGGAAGCGGGAGCGGAGACGTTGGAGCAGCGATCCACGATGAACATGCCCACCAGGATTCGCATCGCGCGGCGCGGGAATGAGTTCACCATGTACGCGGCCAAGGGGGACGGAGAAATGATTCCTACGGGGCCGGCGACCGTGGTGCTGCAAGATCCGGTATATGTGGGCATCGGCGTGTGTTCGCATGACGCGAATGTGCTGGAGACAGCGATTTTTTCGAACGTGCGGATTGAGACGGCTACGACCACTTATTTTCGAACACACTGAGAAGCTGGGGGGCTGGTTGGCAGGCGAAGGGTCACTTTAACGGGGATGTCCATATGGCTCCGGCTGGGATGTCGCGGGGCGCGTCCAGAGTCCACACATTGGTGTCCGGCGTATATTCGCGATCCAGAAAGAAGCATTTGGTCACGGCTTCCACGCGGCAGAGGGAATCGGACGCCTGTGCCGGCACCAGACACTCGAAACCGATCTCGGCAATTTGTTCGGACTTGGTTCCCGGCGGTAGCTCCACTGTAGTGCGGACAAATCCATGGGGGCTTTCAGCGGAATTCCGCTTCCATGTCCGGATGGCGAAATCGGCGTGGCCCAGGTGTGAGCTGTACCAGCGCGGGCTGCCTTTGAGGCGCACCAGCGTGGCGACAGAGGATTCACTGCGGGCGAGCTGCATTTCGAAGTAGAGATAATTTCGCGGATCGCTCACCTTTTCGCCATCCACCGTTCCAAAGGGCCGCAGTTTCTGCTCGCGCTTCAGCTCCTTCGCCATCATTTTGTAAGTTATGGGATGTTGATCCATGACCTCTTCGCGCGAGTGTCCGGCAAGGTCGGCCAGCACCGGCGCAATTTGATAGCGGACGGCATTGGGCTTATCGACTTCGCCGATCATGTTGTTATCGGTGACCGGCATGAGCAGCGGATGTGAGCCATCGCGGCGGCCGGCGAATTCTTTTTCTTTGTGACCATCCACCTGGATGGTGGCTCTGCGCACGGATCCGTCAGGCGAGAGGAATGCCCGGTAAACATATTCGACGTCGGTAGTTCGTCCCCAGCGGGCCATCAAGGCGCGCGTGGAAGTGCCGCCGTCTTCGTTCGAAAAGATCAAGGTGTATTGCAGAAACGGATTGCCGTTTTCGGACAAGCGCTCGCAGTAAACTACCAGCGGAATGTCGGTGAATTTGCCGATGGTGTTGGCGCGCGCGTAGAAGACCGGAGCGTTGGCCAGGACATCCGATGTGTCCTCGTGGAACCGGGCTGTCGCGAGTTCTATGCCCTGGCCGCTGAAGTCGAGACGGTGCTCTCCCGCCTTGAGCTTTCCGAGGAAAACAGTGTAAGTGAACAGATCGGCGCCGGCATACAACGTGATCTGTTGCTGAGGTTCGCCATCCACGACGATTGTGGCGATCAGGGCCTCATGTCCTTCTTCAGCCCAATCCGTTCCGGGCGCGCGCATATCCAGCTCGGCGACAACTTCGGCTGTTTTCGAGACGGTGAAAGATCCGGCGTGCAGGGCGAGACACAGCGAAATGAGCAGCACACAGTACCTGGCGATAGTATCGAGAAGTTTTCTGGATGAGCACGGCTTGGTGAGAAACTCATCCACTGGCAGGCTGGTTTCGGCATCTCCCGAGAGCACGATAATTTTGGCCGATCCGGATGCCGCTTGAATCAGTTGCTGGCCGTCTTCGGGCGTGGGGAGGCGGAGATCCATCACCACTAGTTGGCAGCCCGGCAGGCGTTCCAGCGCATCGGCGGCGTTTTGCGCGGTGACCACGGAGTGGCCGGCCTGTTCCAGAATCAGTTTACGCATCTCGAGTTGATCCGGATCATCTTCCACCACCAGAATGCGAGCCATCAGGAGAATTGGATGCGCGCGATCACCAGTTGCGGCATCTGATTATTCCAGCTTCCCGGGATGTCGTCGAAAGGCAGGCGGAACGCACGCGTGTCACCCGGCTTGAGCGGGGTGGTGACAATGGCTACGCGCTCGCGAATCACCACCTCGCCGTAGGCGTTGTAAAAGATGCAGTAGACATCCACGTGCTGGGTGACGCGATCGCCGGCATTGGTGATTTTTCCTTCAATCTCGGTTACTGTTTGGCCGACGTAGCTTTCGGTCGCTTTCATGGTAACGTCGCTGAGCTTCAGGTTACGGACGTAGGTCTTGGCCTCGGCCGTGAGCGCGGGAGGCGAATTGCTGGATGCCGAAGTGCGAAGGACGAACCAGGCCCCGATGCCACCCAGAAAAAGCAGCACCGCGGCTATATAAATAATGGTCTTACTGGCCACTGACGGTCATCTCCCGGATCACCAGGGTCCCAGACGCGACGGATCCTCGAAACTCCAGATCGGAGCCCACGGACTCCAAGTCCATAAGCATCCGTTGCAGCGTGGACGCAATGGTGATCTCGGATACAGGATATGCGAATTCACCATGCTCAATCCACTGGCCGGCGGCGCCACGCGAGTAATCGCCGGTTACGGCATTGACGCCGGAACCTATCAACTCTGTTACATACAATCCTTTGGGGATGCCACGCACCAGTTCATCCGGCGAGCGCTCTCCTTTTTCGAGAAACAGATTGCCGTGGCCGACGCCGGTATTGCCGGTGATGCCGCGCGCCGCGTTGCCGGTGGTTTTGAGGCCGAGTTTGCGGGCGGTGTAAGAATTGAGCAGATAGCTTTTCAGCACGCCGCGATCGATGACCACGGTGCGGCGCGAGGGAACGCCTTCGTCATCGAAGGGCGAGGTGCCAAAGAGTCCGGGGAGGGTTCCGTCGTCAACGATGGTGACGTTTTCCGAGGCCACGCGATCGCCTAATTTTCCGGCTAAGAAAGACGCGCCGCGATAGATGGCATCGCCTTCCACGGCATCGAAAATGTTGGCGAGCAGGCTGCGGGCGGTTTGTGGATCGAAGATCACCGGCACTTTCTGAGTGGGCACCTTGCGCGCGCCCAGACGACGAACGGTTCGCTCGGCGGCACACCGGCCAATGTAGGCGGGACTTTCGAGGCGCGAGTACTTTCGCGCCGAGGAATACCAGTAATCCCGTTCCATGAACTCGCCTTCGCGCGCCACGGGCGTGGTGCTGAGCGAACAGCTACTGACCCGGTAGGAGCCGAAGAATCCGCGCGAGTTCGCGAAGATGCGTTGGCCGGAGTAGGCGTCGAAAGAGGCGCCTTCGGAATTGGTGATGCGCGGATCGGCGGAGAGGGCGGCTTCTTCGGTTTGGCGCGCCTGTTCTATTCGATAGTCCGTCGCGGTGGCGCCGATGTCGGCCGAATAAAGCTGCAGATCACCCGGGAACGCGCCGAGCTCGGATGGTTCCGGGAGACCGGCATGCGGATCTTCGGTGGAGATGGCGGCGAGTTCAATAGCAGAATCCACCATCTGGCGAATTCCTTCAGACGATAGGTCGGAGGTGTATGAGGAGCCCACTCGCTGGCCCACCAGCACGCGCAGGCCGGCGGCGCGCGATCCGGCGTCTTTGAGCCGCTCCAGCGATCGCATGCGGACCAGTGCAGAGAATTCTTCGCCTTCCGCGAGCGTGCATTCCGCGTCTGTTGCGCCGCGATCGCGAGCCAGGCGAATAATCTGAGTGGCGAGTTCCGGATCGATCATCCCGCAGTGCCGCCCACGGTCATGCGATCCAATTTGATGGTGGGAATCCCTACGCCCACTGGAACACTTTGACCTTCCTTGCCACAGATGCCGACGCCTTCATCCAGTTGGAGATCATTGCCGACCATGCTGACGTATTTGAGCGCCTCCGGTCCATTGCCGGTCAACGTTGCGCCGCGAACCGGCCGGGTGATTTTTCCATCTTCAATCAAGTAACTTTCCGATGCGCTGAATACGAAATTTCCGCTGGTGATATCCACCTGGCCCCCGCCGAAACTGGCGCAGTAGAGGCCGCGAGGCACGGAGCGGACGATATCGCCCGGGTCGCTCTCGCCGGCCAGCATGAAGGTATTGGTCATGCGCGGCATGGGGATGTGCTGATAGCTTTCGCGGCGGCCATTGCCGGTGGTTCCGGAGCGCAGCAGGCGGCTGGACAGCTTGTCGAACAGATAGCCGCGCAGCACGCCATTTTCGATGAGCAGATTTCGCTCGGTGGGCACGCCTTCGTCGTCGACGTTGAGCGATCCACGGCGGTTGCGGATGGTGCCATCGTCGATGACGGTGACTAGCGGGCTGGCTACGAGCTGGCCAACGCGGTCACTGAACGCGGAAACTTTCTTGCGATTGAAGTCCGCTTCCAGGCCATGGCCGACGGCTTCGTGCAATAGAATGCCGGGCCATCCCGGGCCTAACACCACGGTCATTTCGCCGGCGGGCGCAGGAACGGCGTGAAGCTGCACGATCGCCTGGCGGGCGGATTCCTGCGCGAAATGTTCCGGAGTTTTCTCATTTAAGAAAAAATCGAGAGCGACTCGCCCCCCGCCGCCCGAGTAACCGCGCTGCGGAGTACCGTCGCCATCGCGCGCCAGCACGCTGACGCCGAGCCGGGCTAAGGGCTGGCGATCGAAACTGAGGACGCCATCGGAGGTGGCCACCATAACGTGGCGGAGGCTGTCGATGTAGCTGGCTTGCACCTGGAATACGCGCGCATCGTAGGCCCGCGCGGCGCGGTCGGCGCGTTTCACCAGGTCCACGCGTTCGGCCAGGCTGGTCTCATGAGGAGCGGCCAGCAGAGGATAGAGATTGCGCTTGTGCGATTCGTCGAATCCGGTTTTGTCCACCTGGCTGGGACCCTTGGCGATGCAGGCGGCCACGCGCGCGGCATGACGAATCTTGTCTGGGCCGAGATCGCCGCTATAGGCGTAGCCGGTGCGTTCTCCGGCGATCACACGCACGCCGACGCCGAGCGAAACACCTTGCACCGCGCTCTTGACGATGGATTCGTCAATGCTTAAGTTACTGGTGGCTAGGTATTCGAAATAGAGATCGGCGTAATCGCCGCCGGCGGAGAGCGCTTCGGAAAGGTAGGATTCGAGGTCGTGTTCGGTGATGCCAAATTTCTGGCCGAAGAAGGAATCGGAAAGGGCCATGTAATTTTAGGTTAACATTGGGCGAAAAACCGAACCGCGACCGTGATGGAGCTGCGAAAAAATCGGGAAGCACGCGGGGTTGGCAGACGGAAGCGTCTGCCCCACATTGACGCACCAGGATTTACGATTAAGTAGCGCAGGCGCTTTCGCCTGCGAACCGATGTTTTCACAGCTTCTCGCGGTCGCGGTTTGGAATGCGAGTACCGTGATGTTCGCGTGGAGTAGCATGGTTGGGATGAAACCTTGGATTATGTTCCTTTCGTTGGCAGTGGCCGCATATGGGCAGCAAAGCGGGACCGGATTAACGGCCCGGCAGGTGATTGAGCGCATCCAGGCCCATGTGGGCGTGCCCTGGCATAGCGAAACGGTGGACACGTTTAAGGCCGGCGATCCCGAGACGCGCGTGACTGGGATCGCAACCACCATGATGGCCACGTATGATGTGCTGGTCCGCGCGGCCGCCGCGGGCAAGAATCTGATCATTACGCACGAGCCGACTTTCTACAGCCATCTGGACCACACGGATGCATTCGAGAAGGAGCACGATCCGGTTTGGGCGGACAAGGAACGGTTTATCAAAGAACACAATCTGGTGGTGTGGCGATTTCACGATCATTGGCACATGATGAAGCCGGATGGGATTTTGTTCGGGGTGGTTCGGGCACTCGAGTGGCGGAAGTTTCAAAGCGCGACGGATCCCAACTTGTTTGTAGTGCCGCAAATGACCGTGGCGCAACTGGCCGAACAGATGAAGCAACGCCTGGGGATCCATGTTCTCCGCTATGTCGCCAATCCGGAAATGAAGATTACGAAAGTGGCGCTGGCGCCGGGCGCGGCCGGAACCGATCGCCACCGGAAGTTGCTGCAGCGCGATGATGTGGAAGTTTTAGCGATCGGCGAAGTTCCCGAGTGGGAGACCATTGAGTACGTCACCGATGCGGTGTCGGAAGGAAAGAAGAAGGCGCTGATTTTGCTGGGGCACATTCCGAGCGAGCAGCCGGGGATGGAGTACTGCGCGGAGTGGTTGAAGACGTTCGTGAGTGAGGTGCCGGTGGAGTTTATTGCGACGAGGGAGCCGTTTTTGCTGGCGAAGTAGGTTGGTGAGAATTCAGGATTCAAGAATCCTAGGCTTCCTCGACTTCTTTGGATTCCTGAATTCCCGCCCTACTGCCCCACCAGCGCCTGAATCGCTTCCAGCTCCTTGCCTGCTTCCGACAGTTTGCCTTGCGATACCAGCTCGCGATAGCGCTGCAGATGTTGGCGGATCTCGGTGATGCGTCTGTCTGGCGCGGGTGTTGGCGTTCCGGCAACGGTAGGCGTTGAAGCCGGCGTTGCGGCCTGCGGAGCCGGGTAATTCTGGCCGGCCAATTGTTCCAGCGCCTGCTGATAGGTGTCGGCATAGACCAGAGTGTTGCCCATGGCCAGCGCTATTTTTTTCAACTGCGGCATTTTTGCTTGCGAGGCTTGCAGATAGATGGGCTCGACATACAGGAACGTATGTTCGATGGGCAGCACCAGCATCTGGCCGCGCAATACTTGGGAGCCTTGCTGATTCCACAGCGTCAGATCTTTGGAGATATTTTGATCCTGGTTGATCCGCGCTTCGACTTGGATTGGCCCGTAGATAATCTCCTGCTTCGACAGCAGCAAAACCACCTTCTCGCCTAGGTGCTCGCCATCGCAGCGCGCCATCATGAGGCCGATGAGATTGTCGCGATTGCGGGGCGTAAACGGGATCATCAATAGAAATTCGGGCTTCGACTCGCCGGGCAACGTTGCCACCACGTAAGTGGGCGTCACGGGAGCGGGTTGGCTATTCTGCTCGCTGGTGAATTTGGCGATGTCCCAGGCGTCGGACTTGTTGTAGAACGTGTCCGGATCGCGCATGTGGAACAGCCGGTAGATTTCCGCCTGCGCGGCGAAAATCATCTCAGGGTACCGTACATGGGCGCGCAGGTCCGCCGGCATGGCGGAGGCGGGCTCGAACAGCGCCGGGAAAAGATTTCGATAGGCCTGCAGCAGCGGATCGTCGGGATCGAATACGTACAGGTGGACGGTGCCGTTATAGGCATCCACGGTGGCTTTCACCGAATTGCGGATGTAATTGAAAGTTCCGACGCCTTCGAGGCCAATCTCGCGCGAGTACGGATGCACCTGCGAGGTCATGTAGCCGTCCACGATCCAGACTAAGCGGCCGTCATTGGTCAAGACCAGGTAGGGATCCACATCCCACGACACGAAATCCGCCAGCGCGTCCAGGCGCCGCCGCACATTGCGGCGGATCATCATTCTGCTCTCGGGAGTAAGGTAACTGGTGAGCAGCACGTTCCAATCGCCGTTTGAGACCGCGGCCGCCAGACGCATGAGCAACGACGAAATCGGAAATCCGCCCCGGCCGTCGTAACGGTTTTCCACATTGTGCTCGCCGGCGGGATAATCGAACTCGGGCTGGGCGGTGCGAACGAACACCGGATCGTGCACGTTCTCTCCGTAATAAAGCTCGGGCCGCGTGAGCTTCAAACCGGGCAGGCTGATTTCGGGCGGCGTGTCTTTGATGGCCAGCACGGGCAGGCCGCTGGGAGAAACCTGATTGGCCTCGGCCATCACGATTCCATAGCCATGCGTGTAAATAAAGTGCGAATTGATCCAGCCGTTGCTGATCTGGGTGAGGTCCAGCTCGCGCGGCGACATCAGCACTTGCCGCATCTCGCCTTCTATGGTGTATCGATCTACATCGGTTTGCGTGTAGGTATAAAGCCGGTAGGGCTGCAACTGCGGAAGCGTGTCGTGAAAAGCGTGCCAATCCCACAGGCGCACGTTGTCGAGCAGGGGTTTATGCTTGGCCAGATCGATATGCTGCTCAGGCTGGGCCTGGAAATCGATCTCGGCGGTGCGTTGGTCGATACCGTAGGCGGAGCGGGTAGCGGCGATGTGGCGTTCGATAAACGGCCGCTCGAGCGTGATTTCGCTGGGTCTTACATATGTCGCCGTTACTATGGATGGAACCACGTTGCGCAGAATGAACGCCAGCACTACCAACAATGCCAGGCGCCATTTGTTGGCGAGCAGCGCCACGGCTGAAAGCACCGCGCTTACGATGAGAAACCAAATCAGCGGGATGGTGATGTTCTGATCGACATAATCGACGCCCACCATGAAGCTGCCGTGCTCATCCAACAATAGGCCGTAACGGCTCAGGAAAAAACGCACCGCGAGCGCCAGCAAGAAGACGGCGCCCAGGCTGCGGAAAAAACCGGAGTCGAAGCTGCCGGCCAGGCCGAGGTGGTTGAAGTTGATCTCCTGGACGTTGCTCCAATCCGGGACCCTCGCGCGAAGCTCCCACACGCGCCCCATCACCCAATAAAGGAGAGCCGCGATAACAACCAGGCTGAGGGCCAGCGTGAGCAGGTCGGAGTAGAAAGGAACCTTGAACAGATAAAACGACAGTGGATTTCCGAAAGCTGGATCGTGCCAAGCGGTTGCCGCGCCGCCCAGGTCCTTGCCGCCGAAGTAGCGGACCACGGTCCAGGTATCCATGCTGGCAAGCGACACCAGCAGCGCCAGCAGGAAAATGGCGAGCGTGGAGAGCTTGGCGTACAGCGGATGTTCGCCCAGGCCGGTACCGGCATGTTTCAACGCGCGTGCGTGAGCGATCCAGAAAACAAGAAAACCGAGCAGGGTGCCTGCGGCCGTCGGAATGAAGCCGTAGGCCAGCATGCTGAACCAGGTATGGAGCTGGCCCATCTCCTTCCACCACTGATACTCGATGGTCCAGGAGCAGAAGAGACGCGCGATGAAGAACAGGACGGCGAGGACGACAACAATGGACAGGCAGCCAAATCGTTTCTGGCCGCTTTCAATCCGGCGAGGTTGGAAGGTGTGATTCAAAGTATCAGTAGATCAGTCGCTCCCTTGCGGTCGCGGCTCGGTTTGGTCGTGCTCGGTTACAACTGTACTCTAATTGGTCCATACAATGCGCCCGTTGACGATAGTGGCCACGGGGCCACCGCGGAAAATATGGCCGTGGAAGGGCGAGTTGCGGCTCTTCGAAGCGGATTTGTTTACGTCGTAGGTCCAGGCGCGCTCGGTGTCGAGTATGGTTACATCGCCGGGAGCGCCGGCGGCCAGGGTCCCGCGATTGAGATTCAACACGCGCGCCGGGCCGGTGGTGAATAGTTCCACCATATGGGTGAGCGAAATTTTACCGGGATGCAGCAGCCTTTCGAGCGCCAATCCGATGGCGGTTTCCAGGCCAATGACGCCGAACGGGCACTTTTCGAACTCCTGCATTTTCTCGCTGCCGGCATGCGGAGCATGATCGGTGGCAATGGCGTCGATGGCGCCGGAGATAATGCCGTTGGTCACGCTGCCCACGTCGCAATCCGAGCGCAGCGGCGGCTTCATCTTGTAATTGCTGTCGTACGGCGGCATCTTTCCATCGGATAGCGCGAAATGGTGCGGCGTGGCCTCCGACGTTACCGGTAATCCGCGGCTTTTGGCGAAAGCCACCATCTCCACAGAATGACGCGATGAAATATGCGCCACATGAAAGCGCGCGCCGGTGAGCTGGGCCAGCAGGATATCGCGCGCCACCATAACATCTTCTGAAGCGGCCGGAATTCCGCGCAGCCCCAGGCGCACGCTTTCCACGCCCTCATGCATGTCGCCGCCCGCGCTCAAATGCAGGTCTTCGCAATGATCGATCACGGGTATTCCAAAGGACCGCGCAGTCTCCATGGCGCGCCGCATCACGCGCGCGTTCATCACCGGGCGGCCGTCGTCTGAAACGGCTACGATGCCGGCCTCCACCATGGAGCCGATGGCGGCCAGTTCCTCGCCCGCGCTGTTCTTGGTGATGGCGCCGATGGGAAACACGTTTACTATGGCGTGCTTTTCCGCGCGCTCGATAATGTAACTGGTTACGGTGGCGTTGTCGTTGACCGGCGCGGTATTCGGCATGCAACAAATGGAGGTGAAGCCGCCGGCCGCCGCGGCACGCGATCCGGATTCAATGGTTTCGGCGTATTCGAAACCCGGCTCGCGCAGGTGCACGTGCATGTCGATGAAGCCGGGCGCGACGATGAGCCCGGTGGCGTCGAATTTTTCAGCGCCGGTGACGTGCAGCTTTTCTCCGATACTGGCGATCTTGCCGTTTTCGATCAACACGTCGCGAATGGCGTCCAGGCGAGTGGCCGGGTCTATCACGCGGCCGTTGCGGATGATTAGCTTGCGCATAGATTCAGTTGCTCAAGACCCGTTCCAGCACGGCCATTCTTACCGCGATGCCGTTTTCCACCTGGTTCAGAATCACGGAGCGCTGCGAATCCGCTACTTCAGAAGAAATCTCGCGGCCGCGATTGATAGGCCCCGGATGCATGACAATGGCATCCGGCTTGGCGAGGGAAATATGTTCCAGCCCCAATCCGTAAAACCGGAAATATTCGCCGGACGAAAAAGCCGACTCATGCTGGCGCTCCAGTTGGACGCGTAGCATCATGATGACGTCGGCGCCGCGCAGGGCTTGCTTGATGTCGTGCGTGAGGGTGACACCGGAGGCGATTTGCTGCAGCTCTACCGGCAGCAGGGAAGCTGGTCCGCACAGCACGATATCAGAGCCGAATTTCGACATCAGATACATGTTGGAGCGGGCCACGCGACTATGCGCGATATCGCCGATGATGGCCACGCGCAGCCCTTCGAGCGTGGGGCGCCGGTCTAAAATGGTCCGCGCGTCCAACAACGCTTGTGTGGGATGTTCGTGTGTCCCGTCGCCGGCATTGATGATGGGCGTGGGCAAATGGCGCGCCAGGAAATGCGGAGCGCCGGAGGCCGAATGGCGCATCACGATGGCGTCCGGATGCATGGCGCCCAGCGTGTTCAAGGTGTCCACCAACGATTCGCCTTTATCGACGCTGGAACCCGAGGCGCTGATGGAGATGGCATCCGCGCCCAGGCGCTTGGCGGCGATCTCGAAGCTGGTGCGGGTGCGCGTAGAGGCTTCGAAGAACAGATTTACGATCATGCGCCCACGCAGCACGTCGCGCTGATTCTGGGATTGCCGCGGTTGAAAATTCTTGGCCCGGTCGAGAATGGTCTCGATCTCGACGCGATCGAGTGATTCGATTCCCAGCAGTCCGCCTGGCATGGAAGCTATACCCTTTCGACCAACAATACCTTCTCCATCTGATCCACTTCCTGAAACTTCACTTCGATAATCTCGTTGGTGCTGGTCTGCACCATGCGGCCGACATAGCGGGCCTCAATGGGCAGCTCGCGCCAGCCACGGTCGATCAATACCAGCAATTGCACGCGCGCCGGGCGGCCTTGATCGAACAATGCGTCCAGAGCGGCGCGAATGGTCCGTCCGGTATAGAGGACGTCGTCCATAAGGATGACGTCTTTGCCGGTCACCGGGAAGTTGATGTCGGTCGAGTTGTGCACGGGTTTCTCGGACACGGTGGAAAGGTCGTCGCGATACAGATTGATGTCCAGGATACCGACGGGAACCACTAGTTTTTCGAGCGTCTTGATCTTCTCCGCCAAGCGCATGGCCAGCGGGACACCGCGGCGGCGAATGCCGATGAACGCCAGGCGGTTCAGATCGTCGGTCTTTTCAAGAATCTCGTGCGCCAGGCGGACCAGCGTCCGGTCAATTTCGGAGGCGCTCATCAATTGGGCTTTATCGCGAGTGGCGGCCATCGGGGTTAGCCTAACATATCAATCGTGCTTCATCTCAATAGTGCTTCATCCGGTCGTGAATTCGTTTGGCCAGCTTCTCGATGTCTTCGGCCTTCTTGAGAGTGGGGATGGAGAGCACATAGCGGTCGTTTTTCTCGAGGTCCGCCTTCAATTGGTCGGCGAGTTTTGAAAGTTCGCGGGCGTCATCCAGGGATTTCTGAAAATCGGCCTTCAGGATCTCGTCCTTCTGCAGTTTTCCGTTAGGCAGGCGAACGTCTTCTTCGGGATCCTGGGGACGCTGGGGAAGAGGCGAGGGCACTTGCGCGGACATGGCCAGCGCAAGGGCCATGGGAAGTAGATGTGAGAGGCGCATATCGGTCACCTTTTTCATATTATCCTGCCCTACGAAGACTGAACTATAATCCCTTCATGGCCCACGTCGACAAACATGCCGCTGGCGATTTTTGCTGGATCGAACTCGCCACCTCGGACCAGAATGCCGCGAAGAAATTTTACAGCTCGCTCTTCGCATGGGTTCCGAATGACATGCCCATGGGGCCCGACAGTTTTTACACCATATTCCGGCTGCAGGGAAAGGACGCCGCGGCGGGCTACACCATGATGGCGGACGAACGCGAGCAAGGCATTCCTCCACACTGGAACCTGTACATCGCGGTGGACAATGCGGACGCGGCCGCCGACAAAGCAGCGACCCTGGGTGCGAAAGTTCTGGCGCCGGCCTTCGACGTTATGGACGCGGGAAGAATGGCGGTGCTTCAAGATCCGACGGGCGCCGTCTTCATTGTGTGGCAGGCCAAGCGGAACACCGGAATCGGCATAACTGGCGAACCCGGAACTTTGTGTTGGGCGGATTTGAGCACGGGCGATCCTGGCCGAGCGCAGAAATTCTACTCGGACTTGTTCGGCTGGGAGATCGCGGCCGGGGAAAAAGATCCGAGCGGTTACCTGCACATCAAGAACGGCGATCATTTCATCGGCGGCATTCCGCCAGCCCATGTGCGCGATCCGAAGGCGCCGCCGCACTGGCTGATCTATTTTTATGTGGCCGATGTGGACGCTTCCGCGGCGAAAGCCAAGGAGCTTGGCGCGAATTTTTATGTTCCACCGATGAGTATTGAGGGTGTGGGTAGAATGGCGATTATGGCTGACCTGCAGGGGGCCGTCTCGGCGATTTTCAAGGACGCGCCGAAGCACTGATTTTGGTATGGACAATCTTTACGGAAAGGCCGTGGCATTTGCAGTCCCGGTCTTCCTGTTTCTGATCGCGCTGGAGCTGATTGTCAATCGCGCGCGTCATACGCGCTGCTATAACCTGGCCGATTCCATCAACAGCCTGAGCTGCGGCATCGTGAGTACGGGCGTGCGCGTGTTTTTCGGCTTTCTCGGTATCTTCTTTTATGAATGGATTTACCTGCATTGGGCGCCGGTGCGCTGGCCCGTCGCGAATTGGGGTGTGTGGATCGTCGCATTCATTTTCTACGATCTTTGCTATTACTGGAACCACCGCTGGGGCCACACGGTAGGCTTGTTCTGGGCCTCGCACGTGGTCCACCATCAAAGCGAGGAATTCAACCTGACCACGGCGCTGCGTCAAACCGGCACCGGCGCGTTCACCAATTGGATTTTTTATCTGCCCATGGCGCTCTTCGGCGTGCCGCTGGTGGTGTATCTGATGGTTGGGGTGGTGCAGCTCTTCTATCAATTCTGGCCGCACACGCAGATGATCGGACGGATGGGATTTTTGGATCGCTGGATTCAAACGCCTTCCAATCATCGCGTGCACCATGCGCAAAACGATGTTTATCTGGACAAGAACTACGTCGGCGTTTTCATGATTTGGGACCACCTGTTCGGGAGTTACCAGGAAGAGCTGGACGAGGAGCCTTGCATCTACGGGATACGAGGCCAGCTCAAGAGCTGGAATCCGGCGTGGGCCCATCTGCATTATTTCTGGGCCATGGCCAAGGACTGCTGGCACGCGGGATCCTGGCTGGACAAAATGAAGGTGTGGTTCGCGCATCCGGGTTGGCGGCCGGCGGATGTGGAGGCTCGTTTTCCGAAACCGGCTTATGATCCGAGACGCGATTTCGTGAAGTACGATCCGGCGGTGAGCGTTTCGCTCAGCCTGTATGGTTTGGTGCAGTTTGTGGCGCTGATGGCCGCCAACAGCCATTTTCTGGCGCTGCTGCCGAAGCAAGCCATGGCGTGGAACGCTGCGTATTTTCTGTATATCTTCGTGACACTGGTGTGCCTGGGCGGCGTGCTGGAGGGCCGGCGTGAGTTTTTCATGCTGGAAGCCGCGCGTTTGAGCGGGACTGCTGTGGCTGTTCTAGCCTTCGGAACATGGTTCGGCGGAGTGCGCGATGCAAGGATTCTTGCGGCGATCGCGATCTTCGCGGTGCTTTCCCTGGGGTGGTTGTGGATGGCGTCGCGGGCGAGGCAGCAGACGGCGGCCGCTGCGGCGTAGGATTCGTTACCGAGCCGCGACCGCAAGGGAGCGTAACGAGGGTGGTAC
>CAWFEK010000014.1:0-310373 GCA_963814795.1 Bryobacterales bacterium
TTATGGGTACTGATCCCAACCACCCTAAGGATTGCCTGACCGGCGGTGACCCTGCAGAGCGGCCCGCTGCAAGCTGTGCCCCCGAATCGCCATAGCTCGAGACGTACCACGACGCGGTTGTCCTCTCGTACTGAAGCCCGACAGCGACAGGCGGAGAGCTTCTAAGGCGGATTGTCGCGTCCGATGATGGCAGTTCTCAAAGATCACAGGAAGATGCTACGGGAACACTTTCAGCGAGGATGTGGTTTTCAGTTCGCGAGCCATCGACAAGAAGTGCTTTATTCTCGTGCCGACGATGAGCCGGGCATTGCGCCGGTTTTGCGTCGCGATCGCAACAAGCGGTCCCTGTTTCGTCGCTCTTGAGATGTGGAATATACCGCCGCCACTGACACCCTGGAGATTGGGGGGATTCTGCCGTCTTCTTTCAATAACGATTTCCTTGTGATCAAAGTCGAGCGCTATATGGTCCTCCTGTGACAGCTTCTCCTGGAGGTATTCGGCCGGGGCCACCGGACTCGTCGAACAACGAAATGACCGTTGATGGATCTGACGCTCGCCCTTGGAAACTTTCACTTGAGTTCTGGATGCGGAATAGCCCAGAACCATGTAAAAGGACGCGACCCTCTGGTCATCCGGTTCATCCTTCTGATCGATCTCTGCGCCAGACAAGAATACGCGCCGCTCAAAAGGACCTAGGCCATGCGAAGGCAAGACTAGCAAAGCGACATCGAGGTCGTTCTCGCGTGTAGAAGGGCTCAGATGGGCGGTACACTCCGGAAGCGGCAATAACTTCCCGCCCCGACCTTCGGAAGGAGCGAAAACTCGGGCCAAACCGATGGCATCTATGACATGGGCTGCAGTGAATGCGAAGAGTTCGGAGTCGAGGCGAACAAGGACGCACGACGCGACTCTGTCGGGGGGGCCTTCGCTGTCAGAGATAAAAAGAGGCACCACGGATTCTTGCAGCCGTTCGGCCAAACGCCGCTCCTCTTCCTCTTTTCGCGCAGACGCTTCTTCCAAGCGGGCCTGAAGATCGATCCCCTGTTCTTGGGCGAGCGGCTTGACCAGTACTTCGAGCTCGCGGACAGCGGTGGTCAATGCGCGCCCTTGCCTTCTTCGTTCGCCGGCGAAATCGATGCGTTTGGACATCTTCCCTTGAATACATTGTGTCCTATCCGGACACTACACAAGCCGTCACCTCACCCCGAAGGCCGAACTATTCCCGAGAAGTCGGCATCTCATCAGATTCTCCAGACCGGCCTATCCCAAACCAGATTTGTCCCGATGGCCTGGGTATCAGGTGACTACCCGCAGACCGAGGTGCTTGGCGAACGGATCGAAATCCCGGTCGTTGTGCAGCAGCTCATACCCGCTCTCGATGCAGCGGGTTGCAATCACCGCATCGATGGTCTTGCGGACCGTCACGCCCTTCCTGCGCAAGTTGCGAAAATTCTTCGCCGCTTGAATGGCAATGTGCTGTCCGCCCAACTCCACCACCGTCAGTGCAGTGAGCATTCTCCGGGCGTGATTGAAATCCCGGTCGTCTTGGAAACCTTTGAGGACCTCGGTCAGAGTCAAGTCACCGATGGCCAACGGCTCATTGCCAAGCAGACCGTCGAGTCTCGCAGTCTGCGCCGTGGCCGTCCCTTTGAAGTAATCCACCCAGACGCTGGAATCGACGAGGATCAACGGTCTCTCCTCATCGCGTCCAAATCACCCTGCCAGTTCAGCTTTCCGCGGAGTTTGCGGATCTCTGCCTGTCGTTTTAATCTCAGGAGACTCCGCAGCCCCTCCTCAACGGCCTCGCGTTTGGTCTTTAGGCCCGTTGCCCGCAGCGTGTCCCGCATCAACTTATCGTCGATCACGATGTTCGTTCGCATGATGTGTACGTCCATTGCCAAGTATACACATTCGGCCCGTGCCGCTCCACCGCGCCCCATGCATCATCCCACCAATCCAGTCGCCACCAACCAAAACTTCTTCACCCAACGCCACCAATCTCTTACTCGCACGAGCCAACCTTCTCGCGACATTGGACCTGTACACAGACCTTGAAAGCCCATGACACCGCACCAACAACCAACGGCCTCGGAAGCAATCAGCCCAAAGCTACAGGTTTCGGAGTGGCGCATCGTTAAAACACTCCAGATGCACCACTCAACCAGAAACCAGAAACCAGAAAACCAGCCACCAGCAACCACCCACCAGTCCCCAGCCCCCCACCCCGAGCCCCGATAATAAAACCAATGACCTCCCGCCGCTCACCCACCATCGGCCTGCTCGCGGGACTCGCCGTCACCCTCTCCGCCGTCGCCGTCTACTCCACCTACACCATCGTCCAGCTGCACACCTTGCGCCGCCTGCAAACCGAAACTATCGATCGCAACCGCACCGATTCGCTCCTGCTGCTGCGCATCCAGAATAATCTCAATTCGCTGGCCCTCACCATGCGCGACATGCTGGAACAGAGCGAACCATATCCGCTCACCGCCTGGCAGCCCCAGTTCAAGCGCATCCGCGGCGATCTGGATGACGCCCTCTCGCGCGAAGAAAAAGTCTCGCCGGCAACCGCCGATCAACGCCGCTACCTGGCCACTTCAATAACGCAATTCTGGGACGCGCTCGACCGTATTTTCGCCCTCGCCTCCAGCGGCCAGGAAAAAGAGGCGCGCACCCGAATCCAGTTGTCGCTGCAGGCGCGCCAGGAAGGCTTGGCCACCGCCGTGGCTCGCCTGCTGGTGGACAACAATGCCAACGAACAGCAGGCCGCCGCGCAGGCGCAGCAGATTCACGCGCGCGTCGAACAAAATGCCTACCTCTTTCTTGCCGCCATGCTGGTGCTGATCGTCGCCACCACCCTGTTCCTGGTGCGCTACAACCGCAACATGTTCGAGCAGGTGGCCGCGCTCTCCCAACGCCGCAGTGAGCTGGCCCAGCAGTTGATTTCCATTCAGGAAAATACCTTCCGATATATAGCCCGCGAATTGCACGACGATTTCGGCCAGATCCTTACCGCCATCGGCGCCATGCTGCAGCGCGCCGGCCGCCGCACCACCGCCTTAGACCCGGCGCTGCGCGAGGATTTCGAAGAAGTGCGCGACATCGTGCAATCCACGCTCGATAAAGTCCGCGCCCTGTCTCAGGCCCTCCATCCGGTGGTGCTCGATGACGCCGGATTCGAAGGCGCCCTCAGCGTCTACCTGCCCGGATTTGAGAAGCAGACCGGAATCGCCATACGATACGAAAAGTGCGGCCCCAGCCGAAACGTCCACCGCGATGTGGCCATCCACCTCTACCGCGTATTGCAGGAAGCTCTAAACAATGTCGCGCGTCACTCGAAATCCGCACAGGCCGACGTGCGCCTGCGTTATCAGACCGGTACCGTGGTGCTCGAAGTAGAAGATCATGGTGTGGGATTTCCGCCGGTGAAGGAGAATCAAGGGATGGGTTTGATTTCCATGCGTGAAAGAGCCGAACTGGTGAATGGACAAATCGAGTTTCTTCCGCGGTCCGGCGGCGGCGCTCTGGTCCGCCTCACCGTGCCGTTAAGTATGGAGGAAACGCATGCCTCATAGCCAGGGTCAACTTATTAATGTTCTGCTGGTGGACGACCATAGCCTGGTCCGCCGCGGCTTCCGCCGCATGCTGGAGGACGATCCTGAAATCGTCGTCATTGGCGAAGCGTCGGACGGAAACGAGGCCGTGGTGAAAGCGCTCGAACTTCATCCCGACGTCATTGTTATGGATTTCGCGCTGCCCAGCATGAACGGCGCCGTGGCCGCTCGCATGATTCTCAAATCCGCCCCGAATATCGCCATCCTGATCCTCAGCATGCATTCCGAGCCCAGCTACGTTCGCACTTGTCTCGATGCCGGCGCGCGCGGTTATCTTCTCAAAAATGCCGTCGACCTGGAGCTGATCGGCGCCGTAAAACAGATCGCTTCGGGCGAACAGGTAATGGATCCGCGCCTGGGGCGCCTGGCCGACCAACCTGCCCGGCCCTCCTTGACCACGCGCGAATTGGAAATTTTGCAATTGATCGTACATGGAAAATCCAACAAGGAAATAGCCGCGGTCCTCAACTTGAGCGTCAACACCGTTTCCGTTCATCGCGCGAACATCATGCAGGCGCTCGATATTCACAACACCGCCGCATTAGTTGTTTATGCCATACAGCACGGCCTGGCGAGCATCGCGTGAATCGCCGCACTTTTCTACTGGGCTCCCTCTCGCTTCCGGCCGCAGCCTCGGATCTGGGCTTCCGTTTAGTCAACGTAACAACTCCGGCGGGAATCGATTTCCGCCACAACACCGGAGCCTTCGGCAACAAATACCTTCCCGAAACGCTCGGCTCAGGCTGCGCGTTTCTCGACTACGATGGCGACGGCTGGCTGGATATTCTGCTCATCAACGGCATGGATTGGCCCGGCCACAAACGCCGCTCCACCACGCTGCAGCTCTATCGCAACAATCGCAATGGAACGTTTCAAGATGTCACCCGCCAGGCTGGATTGGCGGTGGAAATGTACGGGCTGGGCGTCGCCGTCGCCGATTACAACAACGACGGCTTCCCGGACATTCTGGTCACCGCCGTGGGCCAGAACCATTTGTTTCAGAACACCGGCAAAGGCCACTTCATCGATGTCACGGAGAAAGCCGGCCTGGGCGGACGCAGTGCATTCAGCACCTCCGCTCTCTGGTTCGATTACGATCGCGACGGCCTGCTGGATCTCTTCGTCTGCAATTACGTGAAGTGGTCTCCTGAACACGATATTTTCTGTACCGTCGACGGCACCCACAAATCTTATTGCACACCCGAAGCCTATCGAGGCTCCACATGCTGGCTCTTTCACAACCGCGGCGACGGCACTTTCGAAGATGTCACGGCCACGAGCGGCATTTTCGATACCCTGTCGAAATCCCTGGGCGTCGCCATGCTCGATACCGATCACGACGGCTGGCCCGATCTGCTGGTAGCCAACGACACGCAATCCAATAAGTTGTATCGCAACCAGCGCAACGGCACGTTTGAAGATATTGCCGTCAAAGCCGGCGTGGCCTTCAGCGAAGATGGCCGGCCCCGCGCCGGCATGGGTATCGATGTCGCCGATTTCGACAACTCCGGCCGGCCGGGCATCGCCATCACCAATTTCGATAACGAAATGATCGCGCTCTATCGCCCCAATTCAAACGGCACGTACTCCGACGCAGCCTTCCAAACCGGCATCGCACAAGCCTCGCGCTCCAGTCTCGGCTTCGGCTGCTTGTTCCTGGACGTAAATCTGGACGGCCATCTCGACCTGCTGGCCGTAAACGGCCACATTGACGAAACCGTCCGGAACATCAAAAGCAACATCGGCTACGCCCAGCCTCCGCACCTGTTCCTGAACGATGGCCGCGGCGCGTTTCGCGATGTAGCCAAGGAAGCCGGCCCGAATTTCGCAGCCCCAAAAGTCGGGCGTGGCCTGGCCTACGGCGATTTCGATCGCGACGGCGATCTGGACATTCTCATCACCACCAACAACGGCCCCGCCGCTCTCTACCGCAACGACATCTCCAACGGCAACCGCTCTCTGCGCCTCCGCCTGATCGGCACCAAATCCAATCGCGACGGAATCGGCGCAACCGTCCGCCTCACCACCCCCGACGGCACTCAAAGCAGAATGGTAAAAACCGGCTCCAGCTATCTCTCTCAATCCGAATTGCCTCTGACCTTCGGCCTGGGCAAGCGCGAAAAAGCCGACAATCTAATAATCGAATGGCCCAGCGGAAGAGTAGAAGAATACAAAAATCTTTCCTCAGGTTCCTACGACTGCACAGAATCCAAAACCCTAACCAAGCTCCCACGCTTTTAGGTTTTATCAGTGTTCATCAGCGTTCATCGGCGGCTAATCCTCCGTCAATCCTGCCGCAACGCCTTCACCGGATCCACCCTGCTGGCCCTCCGCGCCGGCACAAAACTCGCAATCATCGCAGCGATCACCAATACCGGAATCATCACCGCGAATGTCCCCACTCCGCCCGGCTGCATCCCCTCCACCAGCTTCTGCATCACGCGCCCCGCGGCGAAAGCCGCTACCGCCCCCAGGCCGGCTCCGACGAAAACCATCCCCAGGCTCCCCCGCAGCACCAGCCACATCACATCCCACGCCCGCGCTCCCAGCGCCATCCGCACTCCAATCTCCGGCACCCTCTGGCTGGTCAAGTAGGCCATCACGCCGTAAATCCCGATCGACGCCAGCAGCAAAGCCAGCCCCGCAAACGCGCCGAACAATAACAGCAGGAAACGTTGCTGCGCCAGCGAGTCGCTCAGAAGCCCCTCCATCGTATTCACTTCGTAGATCACCTGATCGTTGTTCGCTCCCCGCACCGCCCGGCGCAGCGCCTGCACCACGCTCAACGGATCCACGCTGGTTCGTACCCCGATTGACATCAGTTCGGACCAGCGGCGCACAAACTGATCCGGAACCTGCGCAAAGGGATAATAAAGCTGCGCTCGCACATTCGCCTGATTTTCTTCCCCCGCCCCCCAATACCTAACATGCCCCACTACGCCCACCACACGCACCGGGTCGGACCCCAGTCCGATCCAAAGATGTTTTCCGATAGGCTCTTCTCCGTGAAACGCATCGCGCGCCATCACCTCGTCAATCACCACCACGCCCTCACTTCCCAAGCGGTCCTGATCGCCGAAGAACCGGCCCTGGCGCAGCGGCAGGCCCATCACCTGCAAATAATCCGGAGTCACGCTCGATGCCAGCGTGAGCGGCTGTTTGTCCGCAAGCGGTTCAACTGGAGTGGTCCAGTAGTTGATCTGATTACTGCCTTCGCGCAACGGCACCGTATCCGTCATGGCAATGGACCGGACTCCCGGCACGCGCCGTGCCCGGTCCAGCACATCTTGCCAGGCCGCGCGCGCCTTGGCCGGGTTCTCCAGTGTGGCCGCTGAAAGCGCCGCCCGGGCCGTCAGTACATTGTGGACATTGATCCCTGGATCCAGCGACGCCAGATGCAGCAGCGTCCGCCCCAGCATCCCCGCGCATACCAGCAGAACCACCGCCAGCGCGATCTCGGATACTACAAACCATCCGTGCAGGCGGCGCGAGTTCCCTCCTACCGTCCGCGCTCCGCCGCGAAGCGTCCGTTCCAATTCGCGCGATGGCGCGCGCAGAGCCGGCGCCAATCCGAAAAGAAGTCCCGCGGCCAGCGAAATCGCCAGCGCAAATAACAACACACGCCAATCCAGCTGGACCTCTTCGGCGCGCGGCAAACTGCCCGGCCACAACGCCACAAACGGCCGGATACTAATGGCCGCCAGCAAAATGCCGATCACCCCTCCGGAAATTCCCAACACTGCGCTCTCCGTCAAACATTGGCGCACCAACCGGCCGCGGCCCGCCCCCAGCGCCACTCGCATGGCCAGTTCCCGCTCCCGCGATACCGCGCGCGCCAGCAGCAGGCTGGCGACATTCACGCACGCAATCGCGAGCACCAGGCTCACTGCGCCTAATAGCAACCACAACGTGTCACGCGTGTCCCCCACATTCGCACGAAGCGGCCCCGCGATGAAGGTACGGCCCTTATTGGATTTCGGGTACTGCTCCGCCAGGCCGTGGCCCAGCATGGCCAGTTCGCTCTGCGCCTTGGATAACGTCGCGCCCGGCCGCAACCGCGCCCATACAAAAATACCGTGCACCTCGCGATTGTGCATGAACGCCGCAGTGTTCTGGCCGATGGGCGTGAGCAGGTCCACGTCGGCTCCCCCCAAGCGAAAATCCGCCGGCATCACGCCCACCACCGTGTACGATTTGCCGTCGAAGACCAGCGTCATCCCCATCGCGCCCGCGCTTCCTCCAAAATGGCGCTGCCACACGCCGTAGCTGATGATGGCCGCCGGCGCCCCTCCCGGCCGGTCTTCTTCCGCCAGAAAGTTACGGCCACGAAAAACTGGAACGCCCAGCACTGGAATCAGCTCGGACGAGACTTCGTAGGCGTTAATGTTTGCGGCGTCGCCCGGCTCGCTCAACGTACCCGAGTGGAAGCGGAATCCGGCCATATCCAAAGACCGGATCTCGCGTTTCGAATCCAGGTAATTCGGATAGGTGAAGCTCCACAGATTGCCCCAGTGCGTGCTCCACTCTGTTTGCTCCTGCAACCTCACCAGTCTTCCGGGATCGGCATAAGGGAACGGCTTCAGCAGAACTCCATTAATAACCGTGAACATCACCGTGGTGGCGCCAATCCCCAGCGCCAGCGTGAACAGCACCACCGCCGTGAACCCCGGCTTCTGCCGCAGGGTACGGACCGCATAGCGCAAGTCCCGCCACAGATCCTCCAGCCAGCGCGTCCCTCGCGCATCGCGGCATTCTTCCTTCACCTGCTCCTCACCGCCCAACATCAACCTGGCCTCTCGCCGCGCTTCCGCAGCCTCATAACCGCGCGCTATCAAATCGTTCGCGTGCTGATCCAGATGAAAGCGCATCTCCTTATCGAGTTGCTCTTCCAATTTGTTTCGTCGAAATAGCCGCTGCGCCCAAGTCGACATGTTTTACTCCATCCTCAACGCTATCGTCGGATCCACCCGCGCCGCCCGCCACGCCGGCACCCACGCCGCCATTGCCGCCACGCTCCCAAGCAGCGCCATCACGCCCAGATACGTAACCGGATCTAACGGCGACACCCCAAATAGCAGCGCCATCAGCGCGCGGCTCGCCGCCACGGCTCCAACCAGGCCCAGCATCACGCCCAACCCCGTAAGCGTCATCGCCTGCCGCACCACCAACGCCACAATATCCGCGCGCGATGCGCCCAGTGCGGATCGCACTCCAATCTCTCTCATGCGCTCCGTCACGCTGCCGGATAACACTCCGTAGATTCCCGTCGCCGCCAGCACCAGCGCCACCAGCGCAAATGCCTCGAACACAATCAGCGCGAAACGCCGCTCAGCCGCCGATGCAGCCAGCAACCCCTCCATGCTGGCCACTCGCGTAATCGGCTGATCTTTGTCCACTCCCCAAATCGCCTTCTTGATAACCGGACCCAGCGCCGTCGCGTCACCGCGCGTCCGCACCACAAGCGACATCACATTGTCGGTGAACCACCCCTGCGCGATGGTCATGTAAAACGCGTCTTCTTGTCCCACCGACAAGGACGTCTGTTTCACATCAGCCACCACCCCCACAATGGTGGCCCACGGCAAGCTTTCAGGACCCACGTGCAAGCGCTGGCCAAGCGGATCCCGCCCTGGGAACTTGCGCCTCCCGAGCGATTCGTTGATCACCACCGCCAGCGGCGCGCCCTGCGTATCGTGCGCGTCGAGAAAACGCCCCCGCCGCAGCCGGATGCCCATCGACTCTAAGTAACCCGGACTCACCGCATACCGGAACAGGCTTTCATCCGCCTGATTGCCGCGCATCGCCGGATCGAAGCGCACTCCATATACCCCGAATGGATCGCCGCTCAGCGGCAACTGGCTGGTGAATCCCGCCGCCGCCACGCCGGGGATTTGGCGCACCGCCTCCAGCGCCTGCGCGAAAAACTGGCGATTGACATTGTCGTCGTCGAAACGGCGCCCGTTCGTCTGCACCTGCATGGTCAGCACGTGCAACGCGTCGAATCCCGGCGCCACCGAGAAAAGCCGCTCCAAGCTGCGCAGCAATAATCCCGCGCTCACCAGCAACACCAGCGCCAGCGCCACTTCTGCTATAACCAACGCCCGGCGCGTTCGTTGATGACCGCCCGCGGTGTTTCGCGATCCTTGGCGCAGCGCTAAATTCAAGTCGCTGGCATAGGCGCGCAATGCCGGAATCAGACCAACAAACAGACCGATCAGCGCAGTGATCCCGGCTGCAAATCCGAATACCGCGCCGTCCACGCCGATCGCGCTCGCCCGCGGCAGCCCCTCCGGGCTGAGCCACACCAGCGCGTCCACGCCGAACTCCGCCACCAGCATTCCCAACCCTCCGCCCAGCATGGCCAACAGCAAACTCTCGGTGAGCAATTGCCGGATCATGCGCATGCGTCCCGCGCCCAGCGCCGCGCGCATCGCAAACTCACTTTGACGCTGCGCCCCGCGGGCCAGCAGCAGATTCATCACGTTTACACACGCGATCGCAAGCAGCAGCAATACCGCGCCCAGCACGGCCAGGAGCGCCGGTTTTACGCCCCGCGTAACGTCTTCCCCGAGCGAGTTCAGGATGAAACCCAGCTTCATGGACGCCCACGGCGGCCTCGAGAACTCCGGCGTTCTGGTGTGCGCAATCGCTTCCAGCTCCCGCCTCGCTCGCTCCGTCCTCAATCCTGGCTTGAGCCGGCCCTCCATCCGCAAATGATGTCCCCACTCCTGGCCATCGGCCGGTAACGACGCGTCGTATTGCAACGGCATCCAAACCTCGGCAGAGGAAACCAGAACGTCCTCGAATCCTCGCGGCATGACGCCGATCACCGTATAAAGACTGTCGTCGATGGTCACCTGGCGCCCCACCAATGCGCCGTCGCCATGGAAGCGCCGAGCCCACAATCGATAGCTGAGGATCGCCACCTTGGGACCCTTCACCCGATCGTCGTTGGAATCGAAATCCCGTCCCAGCGCCGGCCGGACACCTAACACGCGGAAGTAGTCCGCGCTCACGCACTGCCCGTCTAATCTTTCGGGATCCGCCGCTCCGGTCAACGTCGGCTGGCACGCTTTCGTCGCCGCCAACGCTTCAAAGGACCGGCTCCGCTGCTGCACTTCGCGAAATGTGCCGAACGTCACATACGCGCGCGATCCGTCCGCGCCGCGATCCCAGATCATCATGATCCGTGCGGCCTGCGGGTAGGGCAACGGCTCAAACAGAATGGGATTCACCGCGCTGAAAATCGCCGTGCTCGCGCCGATCCCCAGCGCCAATGTAATTATGGCCACCGCCGTGAACCCCGGCCGCCGCCGCAAGGTCCTGGCCGCGTAGCGAAAATCCTGCCACAGATCTTCCAGCCAACGTGTGCCGCGCGCATCGCGGCATTCTTCCTTCACCTGCTCGGGACCACCCAGAGCCAGCCTCGCCTGCCGCCGCGCTTCCCCAGGTTCACAGCCTCGCTCTATCAGTTCGTTCGCGTGTTGTTCCAGATGAAAGCGCATCTCCTTTTCAAGTTGCTCTTCCAACTTCTCTCGATGCCAAAGCCGATTCCACCACTTCATTTGGCGCCTCCCGCCGACATCCGGAGAATCAGGCCCACCGCTTCAGTCAATCGTTCCCAACTGGCCGCTTCACTTTCGAGCTGCGCCTTCCCTTTCCGCGTCAGGCTATAGAATTTCGCCTCCCGCCCGGTCTCCGTCTCGCTCCAGTCCGCGGCGAGAAGCCCGCGATTCTCCAGCCGATGCAGCGCCGGATATAGCGACCCCTGCGGTACCTGCACCACGTCGCGCGATACCTGCTGCAGCCGCTGCGCGATGGCATACCCGTGCACCGGCCCCAGCGCCACAACCTTCAAGATCAACAGGTCCAGCGTGCCCTGCGGAAGATCCGATTTCGCCGTCATGAGTCCACACCTCGATCTTCTACATGTTAAACTAGAACGTGTAGAAGGTCAAGGTATTCTTCCGGTTTGCCCTGAATTGACATTTGGCCCCATCCGCGTGAAGCTGTATGCAACCAATGACTTTCCGCCCAAAAACGGGAAATGTCCTCGCAATCCTCTTATTAATAGGTCTATCCGTAACTAATCTCTATCGGGCCGAAACCCAGTCCATAACTTGCGATGAAGCGTACAGTTATGAGCTATGGGGCTCGCAGCCGCTGGCGCGCATGTTCGAAGCCTACGATGCCAGCAATCATGTGCTGGAAACTTTGCTTTCAAAAGTTTCCGTCGCCGCGTTCGGACTATCGGAATTCACGCTACGCCTGCCCACAGTGCTGGCAGGCTTCTTCTATTTCATCGCCGTCTACCGCTTATCCAGCCTGGTATTCGGCCAAGGCGCGCTTTTCCTCCTGTCGGTATGCGTGCTCAGCCTCAACCCCCTGCTGCTTGATCTTCTCTCCGCCGCGCGCGGTTATGGGCTCGCCCTGGCCTTCTGCGCCTGGGCACTTTTCTTCATGGTGAAAGTCCCCCGCAAGTCCCCCGTCCGCATGCTCGGGCTGGCCCTTCTTCTCGCTCTGTCCGTGGCCTCCAACGTCACATTTCTTTTTGTAGATGCTGGATTAGCCGCTCTCTTTGTGGGTGATCTACTCGCGGACGCCGCAAATCGTAAGGAAATGGGAAAGGCTGCGCTCGGCGCTGCGGCTTATTTTATTGTTCCCGGAATTATTTTCACTCTCCTCATCATCGGCGGCCCGCTAAGAAATGCCCAGAAGGCGGATTTCTATTACGGCATGCCCACTCTAGCCAAAGGCGCCGACACTTTAGTCCATGCTTCCTTGATACATCGCCTCACCCTGAGAGGTCTCAAATATTATCACGGCCGCCTCTGGCTTACCGCCGAATTTATCAACGCTTGGATCGTTCCTGCCGTTCTGTGGCTGTCCGGGTTCGTATGGCTGGCTATCGTCTTCTTGGGAGTCCGCAAAAAAGCGCTTTTAAAACAGCCGGAGGGTCGCCTGCTCTTTTTTTCGGTGGGAGCATTGCTTCTCGCCATTGCCGCCAGCTGCCTAGCTCATAAAACAACCGGCTTGCCGTATCCGGCCAGCAGAACCGGCCTGCCGTGGATTGTCTTTTTCCTGCTGGTCTCTCTGGCGCTAGCGAACAAGTTTAAGGAAGCGCCCGTTGCCTTACGCATAATACGCTGGCCCCTACTGGTTTTTCTGACGGCGTGCGCGCTCTGGTTTACCTGGGAGCTCAATGCCAACCAGTACGCCGAATGGTCCTACGATGCGGGCACCAAGCGAATCGTCAAACTGCTTCAAGAGCAGCATCAATCGGAACCTGATAAGAACTGGCAGGTGGGCGTAAGTTGGTCACTGCTGCCCAGCATGAACTTCTACAAGTCCCTCTACCATCTGAACTGGTTCCAGCCCATGGACCTTCGGAACGGCGCCGCTCAGTGGACCCGTTTCGTTCTAATCGACAGAGATGCTCCGCTAGTCCAAACCCTGGGCCTCCACACCAGTTATACCGACCCCGTTTCCAGCCAAATTCTCGCCACCAGGTAGTTTCTGGGAACCTTTATTTCTGCGCGTAATCCCCCGCACCCATGAAATGAGTCGAGACGTAAGGCTCATCGTGGCCTGGGCCAATACTGCGACATCGGCTGCGGCTCGGGTTGTGCCCCAGTGGGGCAGGCGCTTCCGCCTGCCAACCGGCGTCTTCAACGTTATTCGAATTTCGCCTGCCAAATTTAGTGGGCGCTCTGCGCGTAATCCCCCGCACCCATCAAATGAATCGAAACGTAAGGCTCATCGCCAACCACCCAACTATCGTGGCCCGGGCCGATATAGAAGATATCGCCCGCCTTCATTTCAATCACCCGCCCGTCTTTCATGGCCGCGACAGCCTTCCCGGAAACTACCATGCCAACATGCTCCACATCGCAAAGCGTTTTCCCAGCCAGCGGACCAACATGCACCGACCATTTCCATCCCGGCTCATACGTTGCCCGTCCAATGGTCATTCCACCAATGTGCAGTAGTTCGAATTTGCCTTTCTCAAACTCCCGGATCTCGTCCGGCGTCTCAAACCTCTTAAGGATCACATCATTCATAACAACAATATTGACATCCCGAAGTGCGTCAATTTCCTTGTATCTCCCGGGCTCGGCCATTTCGCGCCTGCCCCCCTCACGGCGCCAATGTGGGGCGGGCGCTTTCGCCTGCCAACGACAGCGTCTTCATTGCCTTTGGTGAGCCGCAGGTCCCTAACCCGGCGTAGCCGGAACCAAAACGGCACCGGCTCCCTCACGGTCGCGGTTCGGTAAGTGTCCCGCACTCAACACCGCCTTTGGCGAATTTTGCAAGTATCTCCCCGTGGTCCCGTGGCCGCTGCGACAGGCGCGTTCCCGCTTCCCATCCGGGTCACAACTCCAGGATAGTTTTGACCTGTCAGGATGGCCTCTTCTTGATCGGCTAAACTTGACTTGATCACGCAGATGCCTTTTTCCGCCGGCGATAAACTCGGCCCATACGAAATTATTGAGCCTGTTGGCGCCGGGGGGATGGGCGACGTTTACAAAGCCCGCGATACACGCCTCCACCGGATTGTCGCGGTCAAGGTCTCCAAAGAACAGTTCTCAGAGCGCTTCGAGCGGGAGACCCGAACCGTTGCCGCGCTGAACCATCCCAACATCTGCACGCTGTACGATGTGGGGCAGAATTATTTGGTGATGGAATTCGTGGAAGGTGAAGCGCTCAAGCCTGCCCCTTCGATGGATCCCGCCATGCAGTACGCTCTGCAGATCGCCGACGGGGTGGCCGCCGCGCATTCCAAGGGCATCGTTCATCGCGATCTGAAACCGGGGAACATTTTCGTCACGCTGGACGGCCGCGTGAAAATCCTGGACTTCGGGCTGGCCACGTTACAATCCCCGGCGGCGCCTACCGACGCCACGGCACCTCTGGGGCTTACCGACCCGGGGACGGCGGTGGGCACCATCGGATACATGTCGCCGGAGCAGGCCCGCGGAGAAACGGTGGATGCGCGTAGCGACCTGTGGGCGATGGGCGTGATCTTTTACGAATTGCTGACCGGCGTGCGTCCCTTCGACGGCCCCACCCAGGCAGTCATTTTCGAAGGCATTCTTTCGAAAACGCCCGTGCCGCCCAGCTCCCGGAATCCGAAGATCCCGGCGGAATGGGAAAGGATCGTCACCCGGCTGCTCGAAAAAGACCGCGACACCAGGTATCAATCGGCGCAGGACCTGCTGGCGGATTTGAAGCGCGTGAACCGGGATTCGAACTCTGCCGGCACCGCGCCAGGACTGGCCGCTCCCGGCCGCGGCTGGCTAAAGTACGCGCTCACCGCCGGCGCGGGGCTGATCGTGGCCGCCGCAGTTGCCTTTTTCGTACTTCGCAACAACACCCCCTCAATCGATTCGCTCGCCATACTTCCTTTCGCCAACGCCACTCACAGCGCCGATGCGGATTACCTCAGCGATGGCATCACCGACAGCCTCATAGGCAATCTGTCCAGCGTACCGGGCTTGAAGGTGAAGTCGAAAAATGCTGTCCGCAAATACAAGGGCGGCGACATTGATGCGGGCGAAGCCGGCCGGGAACTGCATGTGGGCGCTGTACTGACGGGCCGGATCGTACAGCATGGCGATTCGCTTTCCATTCGCGCCGACCTGATTGACACTCGCGACAACAGCGAAATCTGGGGCGAGAATTTCGAGCGCAAGACCTCCGGCATTCTCAGTGTCCAGCAGGATATTACGGCCCGCATATCAGAAAAGCTCCGGCTCAGTGGCGAAGACAAGCGGCAATTAGCCAGGCGCGAGACCGCCAACCCCGAGGCCTATCAACTCTACCTGAAGGGATTGTATTTTACGAGCAGGTTCACCAAGGACGGCGTAGACAAAGGGTTGGATTATTTCAGGCAGGCCATTGCGGCCGATCCCAACTATGCGCTGGCCTATCGAGGACTGGCGGACAATTACACGATACAAGACGATGTGTTTGCCCCATCGCGCGACACGGAGCCAAAGGCCAAAGCTGCGGCATTGAAGGCGCTGGAGCTGGATGATCGCCTGGCTGAGGCGCATGAGGCTTTGGGGGCTGTCCTGTTCTGGTACGAATACGACTGGCCTGGAGCGGAGAAGGAGCTTCGGCGAGCCATCGAGCTGAACGAAAACTTAGCCGTGACACATACCCTTTACGGATGGTATCTGATCTGCCTCGGCCAAGCCGAGAAAGGAATCGCCGAAGGCGTCAAGGCGGCAGCGCTGGATCCGCTGGCGGCCGAACCACTACATGTCCTGAGCCAGAGCCTGTACTTTGCCCGGCGGTACCCGGAAGCGGTGGCGGTGGCCCGCAAGGCGCTGGATCTCGATCCGCAATATTTTCTGGCGCATCTGCAGTTGGCTTTGATTTACATGCAGCAGGGCAAATCGCGTGATGCCATTGCGGCGGCGCGGAGGGCAAGAGAGGACGAGCCGCTGGCCGACTGGCCCACGGCGGTGCTGGGAATGGCTTATGCCGCCGATGGACAGCGCGCGGAGGCTCAAAAAGTGCTTGCGGAGATGAACCAGAAAGCCAGCCGCGGCTGGGTTCCATCTTACGTGTTTGCCGAGATTTATGCCGGTCTAGGAGACAAGCCGCACACGCTCGATGCCCTGGAAAAATCTTATGAGGAGCGGGCGTGGTTCCTGACCTGCCTCAATACGGCTCCCGAGTTCGATTTCATTCGGTCCGAGCCGCGATTCCAGACTTTGCTCCGCCGGATGAATTTTCCGCTCTAACGGCGTCCAAGACGTTCGCTGGATTTACGCAAACGGAACCCATTGACCATCCTGCAACGCCTTTCTTGACTTCAGCCTCAACCACTTACCAGCCACAACTCATCCGGCCCCGCCCATCACCCCTTACCCTAGTCACGAAGATGATCAAGCACGGGGCAAAACACAACGCCACTCCAGCCGCAGCTCCCAGTCCCAAGCAGCGGCAGCCGGCCAGCCTGACGCATCGCGAAAAATCGATCCGTCAGAACGCCCAAAGCACCAGCACAAGCCATCCACAATCAATGACATACAAAGAACACCTCTCGAAACACAAACATCCCCATTTCCGTCATCCACCCTCTCAGCCCCCAGCCCCAAGCCCCCAGCCCCCCACCAGACCAAATCCCTAATTTCGAAGGACGCTTCGAAACCTCACCCCCAGCTACTAGCATCCTCTTCATCCTTCTGTTACACTCCCTAGTAGTTACCCAGTACCCTCCTTTTGAAAAATTGCGTTTTTGGGGAATTGCTTAGATGCCTTCTGTTATAATGGGGTTTCAGGGTACCGTCCGATCTTGGATGCAGTGTAGATTCTTAGCTTCCGGAGATTCCGCGTGAAACGTACTGGATCCGACGACGCGTTGCGTTGTTCGTTTTGCCATAAAAGTCAGGACGTAGTCGGTAAGTTAATCTCCTCCCCCAACGATTACCCCAGAGCTTACATCTGTGATGAATGCATCGCCGTATGCAATTCCATCCTGGAGGACGATCGTCACGATCAACCCTACGGTGCTCCGCACAAGCTGCCCAAGCCACTGGAGCTAAAAGAATATCTCGATCAGTACGTCATCGGCCAGGACCCCACTAAGAAGAAGCTCGCCGTCGCCGTCTATAACCACTACAAGCGCATCCAGATGAACAAACAGCGCGGCGCTGAGGTTGAACTCTCCAAGTCCAACATTCTGCTCATCGGACCAACTGGAACCGGCAAAACCCTCCTGGCTCAGACCCTCGCTCGCATTTTGGATGTCCCCTTCGCCATCGTCGACGCCACCACCCTCACCGAGGCCGGTTATGTCGGCGAGGATGTCGAGAACATTATTCTTAGGCTGCTTCAGAACTCGGATTGGGACGTCCAACGCTGCCAGACCGGTATCATCTATATCGACGAAATCGATAAGATCGGCCGTAAAGACGAGAACCCGTCCATCACCCGCGACGTTTCCGGTGAAGGCGTCCAACAGGCCTTACTTAAAATCCTGGAAGGCACCGTGGCCAATGTTCCTCCGCAAGGCGGCCGCAAACACCCCCATCAGGAGTTCACCCCGGTGGACACCACTAACATCCTCTTTATCTGTGGTGGGGCTTTTGTTGGACTGGAGAAAGTGATTTCCAAGCGCGTCGGCACTAAATCCATGGGCTTCATCGCGCAGGAAGAAACACATCGCGGCGAAACCGCCCTGCGTCCTAACCCCAATCGCCGGGACACGGACATGCTGGAAAACGTCCAGCCCGTCGACCTCATCAAGTTCGGCTTCATTCCCGAATTCATAGGCCGCATGCCGGTGGTGGCTGTTCTCGAAGACTTGAGCAAGGAAGCGCTGGTGCAAATCCTCACCAAGCCCAAGAACGCCATCGTCCGCCAGTATCAGAAACTTTTTGAGTTTGAAAATGTTAGACTGAAGTTTAGTGACGACGCCCTGGAGGCCATCGCCGCCCTCGCCATGGAGCGGAAAGTCGGCGCCAGGGGCCTGCGCATGATCCTGGAAGATCTGATGCTGGATCTGATGTACTATCTCCCGTCCTACAAAAAGGTCCGCGAATTCCTAGTGACCAAAGAAATGGTCATGACGCAAAAGATTAACATGGCCCTATTAGAAAAGGCCGGATAAAAAAGGTTCATCAGTTCATCGGTTCTTCGGTTCTTCGGTTCGGGAACGGAAGAACCGATGAACTGAAGAACCGATGAACCGTTCAATGCTTACCTCCAAAGAAAAACCCGATAACAAGCGCTTACCGATGATGCCCATACGGGATGTGGTGATCTTCCCGTTCATGATGACGCCCTTCGTGGTCGGCCGCGAGTCCAGCGTGCGCGCTCTCGAAGAAGCCTTGGCGGGCGATAAGAAGATTTTCCTGGCAACCCAGCATGACGCTTCCGTCGACGAGCCTCGCCCCGATGAAATTTTTAGCGTAGGCACCGTCGCCAACATCGTCCAGAGCCTCAAGCTGCCGGACGGCAATATCAAAGTCCTGGTGGAGGGAGTCGAGCGCGGCAAAATTATCTCGGTCAGCGAGGACGAAGGCTACTTCCGCGCCCTGGTCAAGACCTTCAATTTCAAAGTGGACGCCGGCGCTCAACTGGAATCTCTGGTCAGCCGCGTCACCGGGCTGTTTGAACAATACGTCAAGCTCAGCCAGAACCTCAATTACGAAACCATGATCGCCGCCATCCGCGTGGATGAGCCTGGCAAATTGGCCGATACCGTCGGCGCCAACCTGCAGTTGACCATCGAGGAAAAGCAGGAGCTGCTCGAAATCTTCGATCCCGTGGACCGCCTCACTCGTGTGGCGGAGATGCTGGATATCGAAATCGAAAAGCTCAATGTCGACCGCACCATCCAGGGCCGCGTCAAGCGCCAGATGGAAAAGGCGCAGAAAGAGTATTACCTCAACGAAAAGATCAAGGCCATCCAGAAGGAGCTGGGCCGAGGCGAAAAAAGCGAATTCGATGAGCTGAAGAAGAAAATCGACACCGCCGGCATGACCAAGGACGCTCATGAGAAGGCCCACGCCGAACTGAAGCGCCTGGAAAACATGCCGCCCATGTCGGCCGAATCCACGGTGTCGCGGAATTATCTGGATTGGCTGCTGGCGGTGCCGTGGAAAAAGAAATCCAAGGAAATCCGCGATCTAAAGTTCGCGCAAAATGTTCTTGAGACCGATCATTACGGCCTTGAAAAGATCAAGGAACGCATCCTTGAGTTCCTGGCGGTCCGCCGCCTGGTCCAGAATCCCAAAGGTTCCATCCTGTGCTTTGTCGGACCTCCCGGAGTCGGCAAAACTTCGCTCGGCATGTCCATCGCTAAGGCCACTGGCCGCAAATTCGTCCGCTTGTCCCTCGGCGGTGTGCGCGATGAAGCCGAAATACGCGGCCATCGGCGCACTTACATTGGCGCCCTCCCCGGCCAGATCATCCAGATGATGAAGAAGGCCGGTACCCGCAATCCCGTCTTCATGCTGGACGAAGTGGACAAGATGTCCATGGATTTCCGTGGAGACCCTTCCGCCGCCCTGCTCGAAGTGCTGGATCCGGAACAGAACTACATGTTCGTGGATCATTACCTGGATGTCGAATACGACTTGAGCCAGGTGTTCTTCATCGCCACCGCCAATGTCCTGCACACCGTCCCGCCAGCGCTGCAAGATCGCATGGAAGTGATCCGGCTGTCCGGATACACCGAGCTTGAAAAGCTCGAGATCGCCAAGCGCTTCCTGGTTCCCAAGCAGTTGAAAGGCACCGGAGTCCCGGACGGGAATTTGGAGTTCACCGATCAGGGCCTGCAGAGTTTGATCCAGTCCTACACGCGCGAAGCCGGCGTGCGGAATCTCGAACGCGAAATCGGCAATGTTTCAAGAAAAGTAGCGCGCAAAGTTGTCAACGCCAGAGGCGAAGGCAAGAAATCCGCCGCGACCGAGATCCCCAAGATTACGCTCACACCGGAGACGGTGTCCGAGTTCCTGGGTCCTCAAAAATTCCGTGACCTCCAGGCCGACAAGAAGAACGAAGTCGGCGCCACTGTGGGATTGGCCTGGACCGAGGTGGGCGGTTCCATCTTAACCACCGAAGCAGCGGTCATGGAAGGCAAAGGTAAACTGCAGACCACCGGGAAACTGGGCGACGTCATGCAGGAATCGGCCCATGCCGCCATGAGTTACGTCCGTTCCCGCGCCCACCTGCTGGGCATCCCGCGGGACTTTTACCGCAACCTGGATATTCACGTGCACGTTCCCGAAGGCGCTATCCCCAAGGACGGCCCGTCCGCCGGAATCACCATCGCCACCAGCATTTCCAGCGCCTTGACCAACATCCCGGTTCGTTGTAACATCGCCATGACGGGTGAAATTACCGTCCGCGGCCGGGTGCTCCCCATCGGCGGTCTCAAGGAAAAACTGCTGGCTGCCCACCGCCAGGGGATTTACGAATTAATTCTGCCCAAGGATAATGAGAAGGATCTCCCCGATATCCCGGAAAATGTTCGAAAGGAAATGACCCTCCACTTCGTCACAAACATGGACGAAGTGTTGAAGATCGCTCTGGAACGGGAGATCATCGCGCTGCCGCTGGCCGCCAGTGCGCCGCCGCCGGAGCTGGTCCGCCAGCCATCGAGCGAAGAACGGATTTCACATTAGGAAGGTGGGGCAGGCGCTTCCGCCTGCCAACTCCGCCATCCCCGAATGCTTCAGGGGCCTGATGGACGCGCAATTTGTAGTGAGTGCAGCCCGGCCGGATCAGTTTCCGGCTGAATCCCTCCCGGAGATCGCTTTTCTGGGGAGGAGCAACGTCGGCAAGTCCAGCTTGTTGAATTGCCTGATCGGGAAACAAGAGCTGGCGTTTACCAGTGCCACGCCGGGTCGCACGCAGTTGATTAATTTTTATAGGGTCGGCGGACAATTCCACTTCGTCGACCTTCCGGGATACGGATATGCTCGTGTCCCCAAGGAAGTAGCATTCCAGTGGAAGCGGCTTATCGAACAATACCTTTTACATCGAAGGTCGTTGGAGCTTTGCTTCCTGATACTCGACTCGCGTCGGGGCTGGATGGAACAGGACCTGGAACTCAAGCAGTGGCTTGAAGTCCATAACCGGCGATACATGGTGATCGCCACCAAGACAGATAAGTTGAAAGGTCAGAAAGAACAACGGCTCCAAACGGCCGCCATCCGCAGTCAATCTTTGGATAGCGAGCCTCTGCCGTTCTCGGCGCCAACATGCCGGGGAGTGAGGGAAATTTGGCAAGCGATATCGAAAATCCAGACCCAGCGGCAGTAGCCGCTCCCACCGACGAAAAACCCGTAGCCCCGAACGTAAGTGAGGGGACCACGCCGGAAGGCCAGGAGGCTGCAGCATCGGGCGACGCAAAGTCCGCCGATGCCAAGCCCTCCGAGCAAGTCCCGGCCGGCCCAGGCGGACACCGCAAGCATCGCGGCGGCGTTCCCGGCCAAGGCCAGAAAAACGGCACGCTCGATTTGGTTGAACTCAAGGATATGAGTATCCAGAAGCTCAACCAGATCGCCAAGGACCTGGGCGTTACCGGCACCGCCGGCCTACGCAAACAGGAGTTGATCTTCAAAATCCTGCAGACCCAGGCCGAAAAGAGCGGCCTCATTTTCTCGGAAGGCGTTCTCGAATGCCTGCCCGATGGATTCGGGTTCCTGCGCGCGCCTGAATACAATTACCTGCCCGGCCCCGACGATGTCTACGTCTCGCCCTCGCAGATCCGCCGCTTCGATCTGCGCACCGGCGACACCATCTCCGGGCAAATTCGTCCGCCCAAGGAAGGTGAGCGCTACTTCGCGCTCATCAAGGTGGACGCCATCAACTTCGAGCCGCCGGAGGAAGCCCGCAACAAGATCTTCTTCGACAATCTCACGCCGCTGTATCCCGACGAGCGCCTCAAGCTCGAAACCGCGCGGGACAACTATTCCGGACGCGTAATGGATCTGCTCACGCCCATTGGTAAAGGGCAGCGCGGCCTCATTGTGGCCGCGCCGCGCACCGGCAAAACCATGCTGCTGCAGTCCATCGCCAATTCCATCACCGCCAACCATCCTGAAGTTTCTTTGATCGTTCTGCTGATCGACGAACGTCCGGAAGAAGTCACCGACATGCAGCGCTCGGTGAAGGGCGAAGTCATCAGTTCCACTTTCGATGAACCCGCCTCACGCCACGTGCAAGTGGCGGAAATGGTCATCGAAAAAGCCAAGCGCCTGGTGGAGCACAAACGCGATGTAGTGATCCTGCTTGATTCCATCACCCGCCTGGCGCGCGCCTACAACACCGTAGTTCCACCATCGGGTAAAGTCCTCTCGGGCGGCGTGGATTCAAACGCATTGCAGCGCCCCAAGCGATTTTTCGGCGCCGCCCGCAATATCGAAGAAGGCGGTTCGCTGACTATCGTGGCATCGGCCTTGATCGACACCGGCAGCCGCATGGATGATGTCATCTTCGAAGAATTCAAGGGCACCGGCAACATGGAAATCCACTTGGATCGCAAATTAATGGACAAGCGTGTTTTCCCGGCCATCGACATTACCAAGAGCGGCACCCGAAAAGAAGAGCTGCTGGTTCCCAAAGAGGAACTCAACCGCGTCTTCGTCCTGCGCCGCGTCCTCAATCCTCTTTCCCCGGTCGAAAGCATGGAATTGCTGCTCGACAAGCTGGGCAAGACCAGAAGCAACGCCGAATTCCTATCCGCCATGAGCACCTAACGGTCTTCCGCGATGTGGCGCGCGCACTCGTGCGTGCAGCGTCCCCACTCATGGGGACGCAAAGCTGACCATGGGAAAAATCAGAGTCCTTTCCGACACCGTAGCCAACAAAATCGCCGCGGGAGAGGTGGTAGAACGCCCCGCCTCAGTTGTCAAAGAACTGATCGAAAATTCGCTTGATGCCGGCGCCACCCAAATTCGCATCGATATCGACAGCGGGGGCCGGCGTTTGATCCGCGTCTCAGACGATGGTTGCGGCATGCTGCGCGATGACGCGCTGCTGGCTTTTGAGCGCCACGCCACCAGCAAATTAAGCGATGTGAAAGATCTGCTTTCCATCGCCACTCTCGGCTTTCGCGGAGAAGCGCTGCCGTCCATCGCGTCGGTCTCCCGGCTCCTGCTCGAAACCCGTTCGGCCGATGAAACCACCGGCGCCGCGGTGGAATTCGCCGGCGGAAAGCTGCTGCGCTGCGATGAATTTCCCGGCCCGGCCGGAACCAGCGTCTCGGTCCGCGATTTGTTCTTCAATGTCCCGGCGCGCAAGAAGTTTCTGCGCTCCGATCAAACCGAGCTGGCGCACATCGCTTCGCTGGCCACGCATTACAGCCTGGCCCATCCCAAAAAAGCATTCCACTTGCGCCACGGCGAAAACGACCTATTGGATGTTACCCCGGTGGGGACCATGCGCGAGCGAGTCTACCAGGTGTTCGGCAGCCAGACTCTGGACGAGCTGATCGATCTGGACATGGTGGAACGCGAGCTGGCGGTGGTGGATGCGGCCGGATCCGACACGCGCGTTTTTGGCCTGCGCGGATTCATCTCCGCGCCGCAGGTTCAAAAACTCAATCGCAATTCCATTTTTATGTTCGTCAATGGCCGCCTCATTCGCGACCGTTTGCTGATGCACGCTCTTTCGGCCGCGTATCATAACTTGATGCCGCCGGCCTGCTTTCCGTTCGCGCTGCTTTTTCTGGATTGCGATTGCGAAGAAGTAGACGTAAACGTCCATCCGTCAAAAACCGAAGTCCGGTTCCGGCATGGAACATTCGTGCACGATTTTGTTCGGGATACCATCCGCGAGCGTTTGATCGCCGCGCGGCCGGCTTCCAGCCTCCCTGTTCCGCTACCGCCTCAGCCGGCAGCCGCATTGCCCTATTCCGACTTCACGCAGCGCATCGAAAATCAGCAGTTCGAGCCGGTTCCCGATGCCAGCGTTCCCGCGGAGCGCATCGAGGACCTTCCGGTATTTCATTTGAAGACTACGGCAGCACCGGACCCGCGATTTGATTTCGAGAGCGTTGCTCCTCAGCCGGTTCCGGACACGCACGGCCCATTGCCGCATGCGGCCGAAACTCCGCAGAGCCTGGCGATACTTTCCGACTTGCGGCCGCTGGGCCAGATTCATGACAGCTTCATCGTCGCGGCCGGACGCGATGGTCTCTGGATCATCGACCAGCATGTGGCTCACGAGCGGATTTTGTTCGAAAAGGTTCTAAGGCAACAGGCTGAAAACCGGGTGGAACGGCAACATCTGTTGATGCCGATTCTGCTGGAATTGAGCGCTGCGCAGCAGATTGAATACGCGCATATCGCGAGCGAGCTGGAGCGCGCTGGTTTCGATTCGGAGCCATTCGGAAACCGCACCATCGCGGTCAAAGCTGCGCCGGCGGGCGTGGGCCCGGCCGATATCGAAAAGCTGGTTTTCGAAATTCTGGAAATTGCCGAGGGCGAATTGCGGAAGGTATCGGTGGACGATCTGCGCCGCGGAATGGCCGCCAGCATAGCCTGCCGCGCGGCCATCAAAATCAATATGCGGCTGGATCAAACCAAGATGGAGTGGCTGCTTTCCGAGCTTGGAAAAACCAGTTGTCCCATGAGCTGCCCGCATGGCCGGCCTATCGCGCTGCGTTACTCGACCAGAGACATACTCAAGAGCTTTCACAGAATTTAGGCCGCAGATGAACGCGGATAAACGCCGATTATTCCCATTCGATGGTGCCAGGCGGTTTGTGGGTCAGGTCATAGAAGATGCCGCTGATTCCGTTTACGGAAAGAAGTTCGTTGGCCATGCGCTTCAGAAGTTCGCCCGGCATGCGGACTACTTGAGCAGTCATGCCGTCGACAGAATGGATTGGGCGCAGGACTATCGAATCCGGCTCGGCGTCGGTACCGAGCGGAATTAAGATCACGGGGAACTGCCAGACTTCGCGTTCGAATCCGCTCTCTTCCGAGAGCCGGCGAACGATGGCGTCGGCTTGGCGCAGGCGGGTTAACCGTTCCGGAGTTAGGGTGCCGCGCATCGATCGCATTTGGGAGATGGGCCTCTTCACGCTCACCACGCCGACTACTCGATTGATGGTTTCCCACATGCGATTCACCAGCGTGGTTGCCAGTTCATCGGTGGGCAGGTTTTCCAGGGCCAGCACGGATCGGTAGCTGCGCGAATCGCCTTGCACGCCTACGGAGCGGACGGGCAGCAGCCAGCCGGGGTCCATTTTTTGGACGGGAGTTTCAGCTTCAGAACACAAACAGCGGATGGCAAGACCGGGGCCTGGGAACGGATGGCGATGCAGAAATTCGCCGGGGATTCCGAGTTCAGCGCCGATTTCGCGCACTTCATCTTTATAGAAAGATGACAGCGGTTCGATGATGCGGCCAGTCTCGATCAGCTTCTGGATTCCGGCCACGCGGTTGTGATGGGTCTTGATAACGTCCGCCCGGGCGGTGCCGCCGGATTCAATGGTGTCGGGGTAAATAGTTCCCTGCCCCAAAATCCATCGGCCATCGAGAAAATGGCCGGTGCTCAACACGCGGTCCTGAACCGCGACGAATTGTTCGCCGATGATGTGGCGCTTTTTCTCCGGATCGCAGACGCCTTTTAGCGCGCCCAGGAATTCGCCGGCGGCGTCTTCCACATGAAATGCTTTGGCACCGAGTTGTTCGAACAAGCGGTGTACGTAAGCCGTTTCGCCCTCGCGCATCAGGCCGGTGTCGACATAAATGCCGTAGACGCGTTCGGGGCCGAGCGCGCGCAAGCAGAGAGTGTAGGCGACGGTGGAATCCACGCCGCCGCTCACGAAAAAGAAGACGTTGCGATCGCCCGCGACCGTCCGGATCTCTTCTTCCAGCGGGCGGATGCGGTCTTTGGGGTTCCAGTCCTCGATGCATCCACAGACGCCGAAAACGAAATTCGACAGGATCTGGCGGCCTTGCGTAGTGTGGACGACTTCGGGATGGAACTGGACGGAGAGCAGCGGCCGGTCCCGATGGGCCATGGAAGCGATGGCGCAAGTTTCAGTTCCGGCCAGGATTTCAAAACCGGGCGGGACGGATTCCACCTGGTCGCGATGGTTCATCCAAACCTGCGAATCACCGTTCAGGCCTTGGAACAACGGGTGAGGTTTCAATGGATGGAGCACCGCCAGGCCGTACTCGCCTTTGTCGCCTTTTCGCACATGGCCGCCCAAATTGTAGGCCATGAGCTGCTGGCCGTAACAGATGCCGAGCACGGCGCTGCCTGAAGAGAGAATCGCGGGATCGATGCGGGCGCTGTCGCTCTCATAGACGCTATCCGGTCCGCCCGAAATGATCAACCCGGCGCGATCGCGCAGCTCGGACGCCGGCGTGTCGCTGGGGCGAACTTCGGCGTACACTCCGAGGTCGCGAATCTTTCTGGCGATGAGATGACAGTATTGACCGCCCGCGTCGAGGACGGTGATTTGTGGAGCAGACTGGTTTTTCAAATCTTAGCGCGGGTCATCGCGGGTGGTCCGCATGACGATCAGCTTTTTCGATTTGTCGAGCAGCGCCTTGGCTTCGGGCATGCTTTCGATGGCCTTCAGCACCATGGGATCAGCTTCCGCGGCCACCTGCTGCGATTCTTCATAGCTGAACGCGGTGGCGTACATTTCGCGCTTCAACTGCTGCAACATCCAGGTGCGATTCGCATTCCAATCGGCCTCGTTGATGGGCACTTGCTGCTTCAACAGATATTCGTGAAAGTCGTTCAGGACGTCATTGCCGGGTTCCCAACCCTTGGGAAGCTTGGCCGGGTGCGCACCGAACCATTTCGCGGTGAAGGTGAAGAAGATGAACCGGTCTTTGCGGAAGAGGCTCATCTGGAACTTATTATATTTCGGGTCGTACTTTTCGTCCGGCGTAATGCCGTCTCCGCCGTAGACCGGGCGGCCGCTATCGGTGCTCTTCACATCCAGGGGATTCTTGGTATCGGTGCGCTTGCCGTAATAATAATCGAGGAACGAAATGTGCGAATAATCCCGCTGAATAAGACGCCCGCTGGGAGTGTAGTAATGAGCAACGGTGAGCGCCAGACCGGTGTCTTCCGGAAGCTGATAAACCTGCTGGACTAAACCTTTCCCAAATGTATTCTGGCCGAGAATCCAAGCGCGGTCGTGATCCTGCAGCGCGCCCGAGACGATTTCGGCGGCGGAAGCAGTGTAGGGGTCCACCAAAACGACGATGGGATAATTCTGTCCATAGGGGCTGCCGTGAGCCAGAAACGGTTTCTCGGCAGAGGTGCGCCCGTGCTGCGAAACCACCACTTCGCCCCGGCGCAGGAAATGACCGGCCACGGCGACACTCTCATTCAGGATGCCTCCAGGATTCTGGCGTAGATCGAGGATCAGTCCTTTAATATTGGTTTCGCCCAAGCGCTTGAGGTTGTCTTCCATTTCGTCGCTGGTGTGTTCGTTGAACGCCGCGATCTTCATGTAGGCCAAGCCGGGCCGGAGCCAGAACGCCTGCTCTACGGCGTAACGGGGGATCTCGTCGCGCACGATGTCGAACGTGATGGGCTTGTCGGCGCCCTCGCGTCCCACCACCACTTGGACTTTGGTGCCGCGCGGACCTTTGAGCAGATCGGCAATCTCCTGCGTGTTGAGCCCGTCGGTGTGCTTGTCGTTCACTTGCAGGATGACGTCGCCGGGGCGAAGACCTGCGCGGTAAGCGGGCGACCCACCAAAGGGCGCGATTACGATGGTCTTGCCGTTGCGGGGACCGACCTGCATTCCGACGCCGAAGTAGTGGCCTTGTTGATCGTCGCGGAGACTTGCAAAATCTTTGGGATCGAAGAAATTGGAGTGAGGATCGAGCGTGCGCAGCATCCCGGGGATGGCGCCCTTATAGATAGCGGTGTCGGCGCTTACGGGAGTGGCGAAGTTCTTTTCCACCACTTCGTAGACTCTGGTGAACTGCTTGATGCTGGACTTGAGATCCTCTTCAGGGCCGGCAGTTGCGGCCGAGACGCCGGTGAGGCCGGGCCCAAGAACACCGCCGAGAAAAGCGCAGAATACGATAGTCAGAAATACAAAAAGAAGGGGTCTTAGCCGACGCGACATCGGTACCTCGCTGCTTTTAGTATAGCGGAGGCGGGTGGTTTTCGCCCAGATCCGGAGGGTCGGAGCCGGCAATGTCGTCCCGTTCTTTCTTCTGCTTCTCGTCTTCTTTCATTTCTAATGACATATTGTTTCTCCGGTTGGGCGAGGGACTGGAGTTCAAGGAACGCGTTTCCCAGGGTTCCATAAGTGGGAACGTGACCAGTGTAAGTGATCAGGAAACGGCCATCCAGCCAGGCCAGGCCTCGCTTCATGAAAGAAGATGAGCGTTATGATCCCTACGTAGATGACAAATCCTATAAACGTGAGGTGCTCGATGAGTTCGAAGGGCGAGAGCTCGACGGATTTCACTTGTGGTGCTGAAAATAGAAACACTGAAAGGCCACCTTTCTAAATTGGTCTGGTGCTGGGACGGAGATTTAGAAGGTGGGAGGACCGCGGAAGGTTATGTCCGAGGCGAACGGTTCCGGGACATACGGGGTAGCTGATGGCCGATGCGACAGGATGCGATGAGGAAAGCAACGGCGTACAGAAAAACGGGGAGCAGAGAAACGGCCACAAAATGCCCGTTAGGATTTGCCAGGGCGGTGAACAAGATGCATGCGCCGAGGCCTAGGGCGATGGCGATTAGGGCCCATCGATGTCGGCGAAGTGTTGGCGTCCAGTAGCTACAAGGTAGCATTAAACGGCGTCGGCATGAGTGCCGACGCGGCAAGCAATAGTGCGTGCGCTACCGTTCGTAGACCTCGCGACGGTGAGCGAATCCCGTCACGCTGGCGAGTTTCACCCTGTCATCGATAATGTAAACAACGCGCCAATCGACGCGAATTCGCCATTTGTCCTTGTAGCCCTTTAGCTTCTTACATCCCGCAGGCCGCGGGTTTTGACCCAGAGACTCGATCTTGGAAACTCCGCGGGCTAAGGCCTGGTCGGGCAAGGATTCAAGTTCCTTCCGGGCAGAGGCCTTTACTTCAACTGCATAGCTAACCACGGAGGCGACCGCGTCTGATTAGGTCCGCCTTGATCTTTCCGATAGGAACCCCTTTCTCCTTTCGGCGGGATTCTGAAATGATCCCATCCCAGAAGTCTTCCCATATTGCGCCGTGCCTTTTCAGGTCAATAAGAACGCCGACCTTCCGTCCCTTTTCATCCGTTACAAACTGAACTCCGGTCATCAATTTATTTTACGATTATTGGCCCTGTGGCGGCGTGGAAATGCGGGAGACTTTGCCGGATTGGGCTTCGGCTAAGTTGACGTGGTTCGTTTCCAATGTTGTGCCCAGGATCTGGTCGATGGAGGTTCGGGCGTCGCGCCAGGTGACTAAGGAGCCGATTTCGGACGATTGGGCGGCGGCCAGGTCGCGCTGGACTTGGGTTACGTTGTAAGGCGTCGAAGCGCCCAGGGCGAATTTTTTCTGCTCGGAGTCTAAGAGCTGTTTTTGAAGAACCCGGTTTCTTACGGAGGCTTCGTAGCGGGCGCGGGCTTGCTGCAAGGCCACCACAGCGTTCATCAAGTCCACTTGCACCTGATTGATGTCTTTCTGGATGCCGAGCTGGGTTTGGCGAAGAGTGAGCTGGTCGATACCGTAGTCTCCCTGTGCCTGCCGGTTCCGTATCGGCGCCTGGAAAATCGCTCCTCCCAGATCCGATGGAAAATTGTTGCGGAATACCTGACCGAGTGCGTTGTTCATACCGCCAACGAAGTAAGAATTCGCCGTGAAAGGTACGCCATCGATGATCGTTGTTTTTCGGGTTCCGGCCAATCCGGCGGCACTTATCTGGACAAAAGGCTCGAGAGTTGGCAGCAGTCCGTTCCTGGTTCCGAGGGCATTGACTTGGGCGACTTGCTCATTCAACTTTTCGGCGGCCAGATCGGCGCGATTGGCGACGGCTTCCTGAAGCATGGTAGGGAGGGGCGGGAGATCGTCCTTTTCAGGCATGACGATGCGGTCCAGCGGCACGATTCGGACATTGCGAAGCGCCGGATCCGCGGAGCCGTTCCGGCTCAGCAGATTCTTGAGCCTCACTTCCTGCTGTTCCAGGGTGGTTTGGGAAACAACCAGGTCGCGCTGGCTCGAGCCCAGTTGAGACTCCGCGGTGGTGAGGTCCAAGGGCGCGAGCGATCCGATTTGCACTTGCTTCTGATTGTCGCTGTAAAGAGTCTGAGCCAAGTCCAGGGCGCTTTGCTTGGCCCTGACGTCTTCGTAATCGGCTGCCAGCCCATAGTACTGGTTGAGGGCGTCCACTACGGAGTTGATCACCTGAGCTTTGAAATTCAGCTCGGACTGAGTGACGCCAATTTTGCGGGCTTCGATGTTGCGGCCGTTGACGGCCTTGCCGAAACCGCGCAGCAGATTTTGCCCGAATGAAACGGACATGTTCGGAGCCACGGTGGGATTCAAAACATCGGTGGGCGCGTTCTCGTTCAAGTAGTGTTCGGTATAGGAAATGGTGCCGCTGCCGCCGTAGGAAAAACCGTCCTGCAGGGTGGCGTTGTAGACGCGCGTGTTGGAGATCAATATGTTGGTTAAGCTCAGCGTAGTGTTGTACTGGGGCGTGCTGGTGTGGCTGAAGATGGCCGAGCCGGTAAGGGATGGATCGAAGGTTTGCGCAACGGGGCCAACCTGGGAGACGCTGGCGTTGGATGTCTTGTTAGTGGCCGAGGTGCCACCGGTTGAAACAACGCCCGCGGCCGCCTCACTTCCCACCACGCCTTGGCCGCTGGCCACGCTGCCGGCGGTGGAAGCGCCGTTGGGAACACCCGGCAACGCTCCGCCGGCTTTCGCGCGCTCCAGATTCCAGTCAGCCAGGATGGGGCTGTAACGGGCGACTTCGATATCGATATTGTTTTCGAGCACCAGGGCGATGGTGTCCGGGACGGTGAGATATAGCGTGCCGGCGCGGATCAGGTCTTTGAGACGCGGAGAATTCGACTCGCGAGCGGGCGGGACATCCGGTGCGAGATACGGCCGCCAGAAAACGGGGGCGGAAGGGCGTTCTGGTTCGATGGAGACAGATTGGGCTGAGGCGCAGGATAGCCAGCAGGTGTAGGAGAGAACGATCGCCAAGGCTTGGCGGAGGAGAGCTTGGCAGGCGGAAGCGCCTGCCCCACTGTTGCGGGTCATTGTTTCTGGCCCTCCTCGGGAAGTTTTTCGGGGAGCGCGGAGGGGCGGGCGACGCGTCCTGCTTTGGCTTCTTCCAGAGAGATGCCGTTCGTTTCAAGCGTGGTGCCCAGAGCCTGGTCAAGCGCGATGCGGGCGTGAGTGTAATTGGCCATGGCTTGCGTGACGCTGCTGGCGGCGCTGGCCAGGTCGCGTTGGTCCTGCACCACTTGATAGATGGTGCTGGCGCCCAGGGCATTCTTTTTCCGGTCGGCTTCCAAAGTTTGCTGCTGCAGGGTGCGCGCTTTCACGGCGGCGTCATAGCGAGCGCGAGCCTGCTGGATGCCGATAACGGCATTCTGCACGTCCACCTGAATCTGATTGATGTTCTTGCGCAGGTTGAGTTCGTTTTGCCGGATTTCAAGCAGACTGGTGACGTAATCCGACTGCGCGGCGCGGTTCCGGAGGGTGATTTGCAAGTTGAGACCGGCGGAGTAGTTCGGGTAGTTCCGGCGCGCGATCTCGGCCAGCAGGTTTCCGTAACCGCCTTCCAGATAGGCCAGGGCCGGGTCGTTGGAAACTCCGGTGAGGGCGTTGTTGGTTAACTCGGCGAAAGCATTCAGCGTGGGCTTCAGGGAATTCTTGATGCCGATGAGATTCAGTTGGTTGCTCTCGAGATTGAGGCGGCCTTGCGCGATCTCAACGCGCTTGTCGACGGCCTGTTGCACCAGCTGCTCCGTGGGCTGGAGGGCTTCGCTGCCGGGCGCAGGAATGGTGTCGAGCGGAATAACATGCACGGTGGCCAGCGTGGGATTGGCAACGCCGTTGCGGCTCAAGGCGTTCTTGAGCACGATCTCCTGCTGCAGCAAGTTGGTCTCGGAAATAACCAGATCCTGTTGAGCGGCGTAAAGCTGGGATTCGGCGCGGGTGACTTCGATCTCCGCCAGCGCGCCGATGGTCACCTGTTTCTTGTTGTCCTCAAGCAGCAATTGCGCGGTCTCAAGCTCGTGCTTGCGCGATACCACGTCATCGTGAAAACTTACCAGATCCCAATACAGGTTAAGGACGGAGGCCACGGTGACAATCACCTGCTGTTTGAATTGCAGGTCGCTGACCTTCAGGTTGTTTTTCTGGACGCGGATATTGCGAGCGTTCACCGGGCGTCCGAAGCCTTGCAGCAGCGGCTGTGTGAGCTGCAGATCCAGGCTGCCGGAGGTGAAGGGGTTCAAATCGTATTGCGCGCTGTTCACGTGAGTGTGTTGGCTGGTGTAGGTCCATTGGCTGCTCAAGCCGAAATCCCAGCTCTGTGCGTATTGCGCCTGATAGGTGCGCGTGTCCAGAACCAGCGCCGTGGTCCCGGTCAGGAACGTGTTGCTCTGGGGGCTGGTTTGGTGCTGATAGAGCGCCAGGACAGAAAATGAGGGATCGAACGAGGGAATTGCCGGACCCAACTGTGTGACGATACCGCCGCCGGAGCTGACGCCGTTGCCGGCCGAAAGCGTCACATTATTAACGGTGCTGACTCCGGTGAGGCTGACGCTTTGCGGACCCTGGGCAACACCCAGGCCTACACTTCGCAGCGCGCCTCCGCCTTTGGCGCGGCGCAGAACTTCCTCGGCCAGCAAGGGACCATAGCGCTGCACTTCGATATCGATGTTATTTTCGAGCGCCAGCGCCACCACATCCTGCGCGGAGAGGTAGAGATTGCCGCCGCGAAGCAGCGACTCGAGGCGCGACGAATTGGCCAGGTTGATGGGCGGAACATCTCTGACTTGATAGGGATGTGTGAGCCAGCCGAGACCGCCCTTAGGTGCATCGACGCGGATCTCAGATTGGGCGGCTGCCTGGCCCGCGAACAGGGAGGCGCACAAAACGCAAACAAGTGCTTGGAATAATTTCATCGCAGTGGAGGTTAACCCTTCTATGATGGCACACGCAATTGGGGATCGTGACCCAGTTGGACAGCAGCATCCCATTGGAAGGTACAACGTTTGGGAGGGGACGGAAGTTCCGTGCGAAACATGGATCCGAGGCCAGTGTCAATGGGGCAAACATGAGTGTTGGCGCCACGGAAGAGGGTAGAATGCATAGTTGGGACTGACGGAATATTTGCCCAGGCTGCTGCATCAGCAGGCGCTGACGCCGGGGATGATTGCGGTAGCCCTGGGCGTGGCATTTCTTTTGGGCGCAGCGCACGCGCTGACGCCCGGGCATGGCAAAACCATTGTTGCGGCGTACCTGGTGGGATCGCGCGGCACGCTGAAACATGCGGTTTTTCTGGGCGCGATGGTTACGTTCACGCACACCGTGAGCGTGTTTCTATTGGGACTGGCTACACTTTTTCTGTTTCAATATGTGGTGCCGCAAAATGTGATCCAGGTGCTGGGCGCTGTTTCCGGGTTATCGATTGTTGCCATCGGCGGCTGGATGCTTTTCACGCGGTTAAGGCACCAACATCAGCATCGCCACGGCCATCATCATCATCATCATCACGATCATGACCATCACGATCATCACGATCATGACCATCACGATCATCACGATCATCACCATCACGTGCCGGAGGAAGTTTCCTGGTCCGGGTTAGCCGCGCTGGGAGCTAGCGGAGGGCTGGTGCCGTGTGAATCGGCGCTGGTTTTGTTGCTGAGCGCGATTGCGCTGCGGCGGGCGGGGCTCGGGCTGGTGCTGCTGGTGGCGTTCAGCCTGGGACTGGCGATCGTGCTGATGGGAATCGGCGTGATGGTGATTTACGCGAAGAATCTGGTAGGCGCTCGTACCAGTGCGGCACAGAGTCCATTTTTCCGATGGATTCCGGTGGCTTCGGCCGCAGTGGTGCTGGTTATTGGCCTATTGATGACGGGTGTGTCGCTGCTGGGGATTCAGCGGATCATTTGATCGGGCACCCGGTTGGCAGGCGGAAGCGCCTGCCCCACGGTGTGATAACGTGAGCACTGGAGGATAACCGATGGAAGCCCTCGGCATGGTGGAGACCAAAGGATTGGTGGGCGCAATCGAAGCGGCCGACGCGATGGTGAAGACCGCCAAGGTCACATTACAGGGGAAGGAATACATTGGCGCCGGCTACGTGACGGTCACCGTCCGGGGGGACGTTGGCGCGGTGAAGGCGGCCACGGATGCGGGCGCCGCCGCAGCGCGCCGCGTGGGTGAGCTGGTGTCGGTTCACGTGATTCCCAACCCACACTCGGAAATCGAAACGGTATTGCCCGGCGCCAAAAAAGGCGAAAAATCACTGGGCTAAAGTACCGCGCGCACACCTGCCGTGCCCGCAATGCTGAAAGATTCCGATTTAATCTCCATCCAGGAAGTGCGCTCCAAGGTGGACCAGGCGTACGCAGCCTGGCAATTTTATCGCGCCTTTTCGCAGGCACAAGTAGATTCCATCGTGGAAAGCGTGGCCGCGGCAGCGCGCGCCAACGCCCGGCGGCTGGCTGAGCTGGCGGTGGAAGAAACCGGATACGGCAACGCGAAGGATAAGCTGGCCAAGAATCTGCTGGCCGCGGACGTTCTGCCTCGGGCCATGCGAGGTTTGAAGACCATCGGTATTTTGCGCGAGGTCCCCGATCAGAAACTGGTGGAAATCGGCGTGCCCATGGGCGTAGTGGCTGCAATTCTACCCACCACCAACCCCACTTCGACAGCTATCTACAAAACTTTGATCGCGCTGAAAGCAGGCAACGCCATTGTGATCAGCCCGCATCCTCGCGCCCGAGTGTGCTCTTGCGAGACCGCGGCGGTGCTGGCCCAAGCCGCACTCTCAGCCGGCGCGCCGGCAGGCCTGGTGCAATGCATCGACAACTCCACTTTAGAAGCTACCAACGCCTTGATGAAGCATCCACGCACCGGCGTAATTCTTTCCACCGGCGGAAGCGGCATCGTGCGCGCGGCCTATTCCAGCGGCAAGCCGGCCTTCGGCGTTGGTCCCGGCAACGTACCGGTGCTGGTGGAAAGATCGGCGAACATCGAAGATGCGGTTTCGAAGGTGGTGCAAGGCAAGTCATTCGATTTCGGAACGGTTTGCTCCAGCGAACAGACTATCGTGGCCGAGCAAACTTTGCGCGAGCGCATCCTGGCCGCGCTGAAGGCTGGCAAAGCGTTTCTGTGCGACGGGCGCCAGAGCGAAGCCCTGGCGAAACTGCTGCTCACGCCTAATTTCACCGTGAACCCGGAATGCGTGGGCCAGGCGGCAACGAAAATCGCGAAGATGGCCGGCTTCGAAATTCCCGCCGATACATCCATCCTGGTGGTGGAGATCCAAGGTATCGGCAAACAGCATCCGCTCTCGGCCGAAAAACTCTCGCCGGTTCTTTCGCTGTATTTCGTGGCGGATTTCGCCGCCGCCCTGGATGCCTGTGAAGCGATCCTACGCTTCGGCGGATTGGGCCACACCGCAGTGATCCACGCATCGGACGACGCGCGCATCCGCGAATTCGCCCTGCGCATGCCGGCCTTCCGGATTCTGGTAAACACGCCGGCGCCGCAGGGATCAGTGGGGATTACAACTGGAGTCTTCCCAGCTATGACGCTAGGCTGCGGCGCGGTTGCGGGCAACATCACCGGCGACAACATCAGCCCGCTGCATCTCATCAACATCAAGAGGCTGGCTTACGTGACACGCAAGGCGGAGGAGGCATTTGAGAATATGGCGCCTGACAATATGACGCAGGCCAGTGCGTCCAGCGGCATCGACCGCCAGACCGTGATTGCCGCCGTGGAGCGGTATCTCGCGAAACGGGGATTTGAACAAGCGCAGCCGGCGACAGCCGCCGTAGTGGACCGGTTCCTGGCCGCACGGCGCGGCGCGCGCGTGGCTGAAACGGCGGAAGCACCTGCGCCGGGCCCCTCGCCAGCGATTGAAATTACCGATTTTGTGTGCGAGGACGACGTCCGGCGGGCCATCGCGCAATCCAGGAAAATCTTCATCGGACCACGGACCATCGTCACGCCTTCGGCGCGCGATCTGGCGCTCAGGAGTGATACCCTCGTCTTGACTGATCGCGGGAAGTAATGAAACCGAACCTGGATACACTCAAGACTGAAATTGAACATTACCTGGAAGAATCGGGGATGGCCGTCTTCTATGGATACTCGCGGGGACTGGATTCCATGCAGGGTGTTTACTGGGATTGCGACCAGTATCCGGATTACCGGCTGTTCGTCAAAGCCGCTCAAACCGCCGGCGTGAAGATGGTTGTCTTCCACCAGAGGGAATTCTCCGCCGATCAATTGGATGAGGCGCTGGAGCAGTTGGCCGGGTGCGATATGCCGCGCGAGGAATATCACGAACTGGAGCGCCGCTTGAATGGCATGCGTCCCTACGATGGCTTCGTCTGCGCGGTGGAGTTATCGTTCGATCATGACGGCCGCGTATTTCTTTTCGACCTGCGGACCGATTGGTACGAAGATCTTTCTGAAATCCTGGACGAGATTCAAATCATGGACGCCGAATCCGACAACGATGACGATACTCCGATCAGCGGCTATTTTTCGAAGAATTAGTTGTGCCCACTACGCAATGGCTGCTGCCAACGCCCGATGCTGAAACGGTCAAAGATCTCGCGGCTGCGCTGCGCATCCAGCCGCTAACGGCCCGCGTACTTGCCGCGCGAGGCCTGACCGACGCCGATACCGCGAAGAGTTTCCTCGCGCCCCAGCTGGAACACCTGCATTCGCCGGCATTGCTCACCGGCATGCCACAGGCTCTGCAACGTCTACGCGCGGCCATCGCCGCACACGAAAAAATACTGATTTACGGCGACTACGACGTGGATGGAACCGTTTCGGTGGTGATCCTCAAGAAAGCGATTGAGCTGGCCGGCGGCGAAGCCAGCTACCACGTTCCGCACCGTCTGAAGGACGGCTACGGGATGCGCGCGGAGGTGATTGAGCGCGCGGCGGCGATGGGCGTTCGGCTGATCATCAGCGTGGACACGGGAATCCGCGCGGGCGAAGTGGTGCAGGGCGCGCGAGAGCTGGGCATCGATGTAATTGTCACCGATCATCACCTGCCGGAAGCGGAGCTGCCGCCGGCGCTGGCCGTTCTGAATCCGAACCGGCACGATTGCCATTATCCCGACAAAAATCTTTGCGGCGCGGGCGTAGCGTTCAAGCTGGTGCACGCGTTGCTTGCCACCCTCGGCTGGCCGGAAGAAAAACTGGCGCGCATGTTGAAGTCGTTTCTGAAATTGGTGGCCGTCGCGACTGTAGCCGACGTAGTGCCGCTCGTGGGCGAGAACCGGATCATCGTGAAATACGGATTGCAGGGCTTGCATCGCGTCCACAATCCGGGCCTGCGGGCATTGCTTGAAGTTTCCGGGTTGCTGGATGGCCGCGCCCCGAACGCGCGCCAGGTGGCGTTTCAAATCGCCCCGCGCATCAATGCGGCCGGGCGCATGGACGATGCGCACAATGTCATCCGCATGTTCCTTACCGAAGATCTGGAAACTGCACGCACTTTGGCCAAGCAACTTCATTCGCTGAATCAGGAGCGGCAGCAGACGGAGGCAGACATTGTGCGTCTGGTGCTGGAAGAATGCTCGCAGGTTCCGGTTACCGAAGATCAATCCGCGCTGGTATTCTCCGGACCCAATTGGCATCGCGGCGTGGTGGGGATTGTGGCCAGCCGTTTGGTGGACCGGTTTTATCGGCCCGTGTTTGTGCTGAGCGAGGAAGATGGCGAGGCGCAGGGTTCCGGCCGCAGCATCACGCCGTTTCACTTGCTGGAGGCGCTGGAATCGATGCCGGACCTTTTCTCTCGCTTCGGCGGGCACCGGCAGGCGGCGGGCGTAAGCATGCCGTCGGAAATGGTTCCCGAATTTCGGAAGCGTCTGGAAGCTTATGCCAACCAGCGCCTTACTGCAGCGGATTTTCATCCGCGTTTGGCAATTGATGCTGTGGTGGATCTGAAAGAGCTCACCACCGGCCCCGCCGTCGCGGAGATTCTGGCGTTGGCGCCGTTTGGATTCGGCAATCCGCCGCCGGTTCTGGCCATTCTGGATGCCGAGATTGCGGCCGCGCCAGTGGTATTGAAGGAAAAACACCTGCGCGTCCAACTGCGCCAGAATGGACGAAACCTGCTGTCGAAGGCCTGGAACTTCGCCGGGCGCGCGGCGGAACTCACGGCCGGCGCCCGCATGGACGCGGCATTCTGCATCGAAGAAGATCCGTATTCAGAAAGCCGGGGGTGGGGCGGATGGGCGTCAGTTTTAAAGGACGTGCGTCCATCCGGCTCGACCGCGCCCAACGAGAAACGAGAAACGAGAAACGGTTAACACTCAACGCTTGCTTCCGTCTTCACAAGCGGAGGCAACACCATGCGCAACACATTGCTTTTCGAAATTGGCTTGGCCTTACTGTCGACGGCGTTCGTTGCTCAGGCCGGCCCACCGCTCATCTGTCACCCTTACAATATCGGCGGCGCGAAATCGCTGCCTTGGGGGACTGGACCGGCTTGGGAAGCCACCGATCCGGCATACAACAAGCATAATCTTGTCACCGATACTTTGGCGACTCTCGATCAAAGCCCAACGGTTTTGGTCCGTATGGAAACACTTCGCCGCGCCGTACTCTATGGCGCGCAGGACCACGCCGTTGCGCGCGCACTGCTGGCCCAGCTCAAAAATCGCGAGGAAGCAAAACCTGGCGCTCTCGCCTACTTCGATTACGGCTACTTTCTGGCCTCGCTCAACCAAATCCATTGGCTCTATAAAGAGGACCTGAGCGCGGGGGTGGATGGCTACCAGTTTGTCCAGAAAGCCCTGGCGCTGGCGCCGGATTCGCCGGAGATGCACTTCGCGGCGGCGATGATGGCCCCCGCCGAGCGCGCGACACATCTGGCCAAAGCGCGGGCCGCAAAGAACGACGCGCTGCTGGCCGAGAATCTGTCCACACATTTCCAATAGCCGTACAATCGAGGGGTGGACTATCGCATCGAACACGACACCATGGGGGAGATGCGTGTTCCCAAGGAAGCTCTCTACGGCGCGCAGACGCAACGCGCTGTCGAGAATTTCCCGATCAGCGGCCTGGGTTTCCCCCGTTCGTTCATCCGCGCGCTGGGACTGATCAAAAGCATCGCCGCCCGGGTTAACGGCCGAATCGGCCAGTTGGCCGCTGATGTGGCCTTGCGAATCGAAAAGGCAGCCGAAGAAGTCGCGGCCGGAAAATACGACCGGCAATTCGTGGTGGACATTTTCCAGACCGGCAGCGGAACATCCACCAACATGAACGCGAATGAGGTGATCGGGCACCTGGCCAAGGCGCATCCCAACGATCACGTCAATCGCGGGCAATCCAGCAACGACGTTATTCCCTCCGCCATCCATATTGCCGCGGCGATGCTGGCGCACGAAGCGCTGTTGCCGGCAATGGCCGGACTTTCCGAATCTCTTAAAAAGAAATCCGCTGAATTCGCGAATATTGTCAAGATCGGCCGCACGCACCTTCAGGATGCAGTGCCCATGATGTTGGGCCAGGAGTTTTCCGGCTACGCGGCGCAAGTGGAGTTGTGTGTGGGACGAATCCGCGCGGCGCTGGATGGCATTTATGAACTGCCGCTGGGAGGCACGGCTATCGGCACGGGCTTGAACGCCATCCCGGGATTCGCGGCCGCGGTGATCGCGGATATTGCAACTCGAACCGGCCTTCCTTTTCGCGAGGCGTCGAATCATTTCGAAGCACAGGCCTCCAAAGACGCGGTCAGCTTTCTCAGTGGCGCGCTGAAAACCTACGCCGTCGCGCTCACCAAGATCGCGAACGACATCCGCTGGCTGGGATCGGGACCGCGCTGCGGCCTGGGCGAACTGAAGCTGCCGGAGACGCAACCCGGCTCCAGCATCATGCCGGGAAAAGTGAATCCAGTGATTGCCGAAAGCCTGCTGATGGCCTGCGCGCAGGTGATTGGATACGACGCCACCATTACATGGTGCTGCGCCGCCGGCAATTTCGAATTGAATGTCATGATGCCGGTGATGGCGTACGATTTACTCCAGGCGATGGAACTGCTGGCGGCCGTTTCGCGCAATTTCGATGAAAGATTGGTGCAGGGCCTGGAAGCCGATGCGGCGCGCGCATCGGGATACGTAGAGCAATCGCTAGCCATGTGTACGGTGCTGGCTCCGGTTATCGGATATGAGCAAACTGCAGCCATCGCCAAGGAAGCCTATCGCAGCGGCCGAACGGTACGCGAAGTGGCGCGGGAGAAGAGCGGAATTCCGGAAGCGGAGCTGAATAAACTGCTGGATCCGCGAAGCCAGACAAAAGGAGAACCGGCATGAGCCGCAAAACGCACTCCCAGAAATTCCCGGGCGAATCATCGCGCTATCGCGTGGCCCGAAATCGGCTGCTTGCGGCGGAGATCGACCTGCGCAGGCAAGTGGAACGCGTGGCCAGCATGCGGCGCAAATTGCCGCTGGGCGGTCCGGTTCCGGAAGACTACATATTCGACGATGGCTCTGGCGCACAAGTGAAGCTCTCCGAATTGTTTCGAAACGGATTGGATACCCTGCTCATTTACAGCTACATGTTCGGACCGCAGGCCAAACAGCCGTGCCCGATGTGCACATCATTTATTGACAGCCTGGACGGCGCGGCTGAACATCTCACTCAACGGGCTAACCTGGCTGTTGTCGCGAAATCACCTGCCGAACGCATCCGGCAGGTAGCCGAGAGCCGGGGCTGGCGCAGGCTGCGGCTGCTATCGTCGGCCAACAATAATTACAACCGCGATTATCACGGCGAAGGTTCCGACGGCGGCCAGGTACCGATGCTGAACGTGTTTGCGCGGCGCAAGGGCAAAATCTATCACACCTACGCCACCGAGCTTCAGTTTCTGCCGCCGGAAAAAGGACAGAACCAGCGGCATATCGACATGATGTGGCCGTTGTGGAACCTTCTCGATTTGACGCCGGAAGGCCGGGGCGCGAGCTGGTATCCGTCGGTCACATATTCCAGCTAACAGCATTTTGGGCGGGCATATTTCCTGGCGAAACGCTTGTCGGAAAAGGTTCGCCATTCATCGGCGGAATGCTTGCGGCCGTGGAATCTGAGATGACGCTGATAGGCATTTTCGTCCGAGATCTCGCGGATGATGGCCCATATGGTTTGCAGGAATCTTCTCATAATTCCTCCGGCCGGAGTTCGGAAAGAACAAACGGCGCCTCGTTTACCTTGGCTTGTTTCGATCCGCTGAGGATTGAGAACCAGACTCGGAGCGAGTCCGCCAGAATGAGCGTGACCAGCACCAGGAAGATTCCACAAACCACGGCATCCAGGTGGTCGTTGAAGATTTGCCCGCGTGTGGCGGCAATTTGAGCAGCGGTGATTTTGCCGGCATCGAGCGCGCTCTGGAGGCGCGCGGCCTCGGCCAGGAATCCCAGCCGGGGCTGGTCCGAAAAGATCTTTTCGAAGCCGGCGGTGAAGCAGACGATCACCAACCAGGCCAGCGGGATGCCGGTGATCCACATGTAACGGGCGCGGTGCATCTTGATCAGGATGGTGGTGGCGACGCACAGTGCAATCGCGGCCAGCAATTGATTGCCGATGCCGAATAATGGCCACAGCGAATTGATGCCGCCCAAGGGATCGCGCACGCCTTGATACAGGAAATAGCCCCACGCGGCGACGATGGCCGCGCTGGCTACCAGCACGCCGGGCATCCAGTTGGTGCGGCGCAACGGCGGGAACACGTGGCCGAAGAGATCCTGCAACATGAATCGTCCGACGCGGGTTCCGGCGGCGATGATGGTGAGGATAAACAGCGCCTCAAACATGATGGCGAAGTGATACCAGAAGCCCAGAATCGCCCGGCCGCCGCCGGTCTTTGAAAAGATATGGGCCATGCCCAGCGCAAGCGACGGAGCGCCGCCGGTACGATAGAACAGATTTTTTTCACCGACATCGGCGGCAAGCGATTCCATCTGCGCGGTTGAGACGGGAAAGCCCCAACCGGAGATGGTGGAGACCGCGGCGGCTGGAGTATTGCCTACAACTCCCGCCGGCGAATTGACCGCGAAAAATACGCCGGGCTGCAAGGAGCATGCGGCGATCAACGCCATGATGGCGACGAAACCTTCCAGCAGCATGCCGCCGTAGCCCACCGGCCAGGAGGTCCATTCGCGCGCGATCATCTTGGGAGTGGTACCGGACGAGATCAGCGAATGAAATCCGGAAATGGCGCCGCAAGCTATGGTGATAAAGGCGAACGGAAATACTTTACCGGCGAAGATGGGACCGCTGCCGTCGGTGAAGCGCGTGAAGGCGGGCAGCTCTAGCGTGGGATGCACCAGGATGATCCCAAGCCCCAGCATCAACACCACGCCGAGCTTGACGAACGTGCTGAGGTAATCGCGCGGCGCAAGAAACAGCCAGACCGGCAGCACGCTGGCCAGAAATCCATAAATGATAGTTGCGATAGCCAGCGCCGTGGCCGACATGGTGAACCACGGCGCCAGCGTAGGCGAAGCAGCAACAGCCTGGCCGGCGAAAATGCTCGCGATCACCAGAACGAATCCGATGACGGAGCATTCCAGTACCTGGCCGGGCCGCAAATATCGGAGATACACGCCCATGAAGAGAGCGATGGGCATGGTGGCCGCGATGGTAAATGTCCCCCACGGGCTGCCTTTTAAAGCGTTCACCACTACCAGCGCGACCACTGCTAACAGCACGATCATGATCAGCAGAACGGTAATGATCGCGGTGAATCCGCCCACCTTTCCAATTTCCTGGCGAGCCATTTGGCCCAGAGATTTTCCATCCCGGCGCATGGAACAAAACAGGATTACGAAATCCTGAACGGCGCCGCCTAGCACGCAGCCGATGACGATCCAGAGCGCGCCCGGAAGATAGCCGAATTGCGCGGCCAGCGTGGGGCCGACCAATGGACCGGGTCCGGCGATGGCGGCGAAATGATGGCCGAAGACGATCCACTTATTGGTGGGTTCGAAATCCAATCCATCGCGCAAGCGCTCGGCAGGCGTGGCGCGTTGATCGTTGAGCACCATCACTTTTACCGCGATGAATTTCGCATAGAAGCGGAAGCCGATCAGATAGGTGCACACGGCGGCCAGCACCAGCCAAAAGCTGTTTACAGGCTCGCCATTGTCGATGGCAATTCCGGCCAGGAAAAATGCGGCTGCGATGGCGATTGCGGCCCATAGAGCGTGGCCGAGGATTTTCTTCATGGGGAGGATTGTACCAGCGCGGGGATGGTTGGTGGCTGGTTGCTGGTGGCTGGTGGTCGGCAATTCGGTATGATGCTAGGGTCGTGACTCGTACTGCTGTTCTTTTACTTATTCTCTGCGCTGCTTGCGCGGCGCAATCGGCTGGGCCGCCCTTGCGGCTGGCTATTGCTGGATTGGTGCATAGCCACGTGGATGGATTTTTGCACAGCATCCGGGATCGGACGGATGTGCAGGTGGTGGCTGTTTTTGAGCCCGATCAGGCTATTCAGCGCAAGTACGCCAAGCTCTACAATCTGGATCAATCCATCTTTTTTACCGATCTTGGCCGCATGCTGGACCACGCCAAGCCGGAGGCTGTGGCCACATTTACCAGCACCTACGATCATCCGACGGTGGTGGAAGCGTGCGCGCAGCGGCATATTCCGGTGATGATGGAAAAACCGCTGGCGGTCAGCATGGATCACGCCCGGAAGATCCAGAGCGCGGCGGCCCGCGGCGGCATTCCCGTAGTTATCAATTACGAGACGACGTGGTACCGCAGCCATGGGGCCATGTGGAATCTGATCAAGAAACAAAACGCGGCGGGAAAGATTCGCAAAATGGTGGCGATGGACGGCCATCAGGGGCCGCAAGAGATCGGAGTGCCGCCGGAGTTCTTTGAATGGCTCACGGATCCGGTGAAGAACGGAGCCGGCGCGTTGTTCGATTTTGGCTGCTATGGTGCGAATCTGATGACCTGGATGATGGACAACCAGAGGCCAACGGCGGTGACGGCCATAACATCGAGGTTCAAGCCGCGGATCTATCCGCGCGTTGACGACGAAGCTACGGTCCTGGTGGAGTACCCCACCGCGCAGGGCATTATTCAGGCATCCTGGAACTGGCCGTTCAGCCGTAAAGATTTCGAAGTGTATGGCGAGCGTGGATACGCTATCGCGGTGGGCGGCAACATGCTGCGAACCCGCATGCCGGGGCAGCGCGATGAAGAAGCGCACGCCACGCTGGATCAACTTCCGGTGGACGAGCGCGATCCGGTGGGATATTTAGCGGCTGTCGCTCGCGGAAAACGGAAGCCGAGCGGATTGTCTTCGCTCGAGAACAATATGATCGTGGTTCAAATCCTGGATGCCGCGCGCGAATCGGCGGCAACGGGCCAGACCATCAAGATCGCTACTCCGTAGACTGCGCCGGCCACATCACTTGGGAGATGGCGCGCGCCAGCTGCTTCCACTTGGATTCTTCGGCCGCCAATTGTTTCCGGCCTGCCGCGGTCAGCCGATAATACTTGAATTCGCGATTCCGGTCTTTGGCCGTCTCCCATTTCGCAACCACCCAGCCCTTTCGTTCCAGCCGGTGCAGCGCGGGATAGAGCGATCCGTGCTCCACCTGCAGAACTTCATCGGTGCTGCTGCGGATATGTTTGGCGATCTGGTGGCCGTGCGAGGGGCCGAACAGCAGGGTCCGCAGAATGAGCATATCCAGGGTGCCTTGGAGAAGGTCGATTCGTTCCGATGAGTCGTTGGGCATCGCTGGTAGATATTCTACCCCGGAAGCGGAAGGAGTGGGTTCGTCCTTTGTTTTGTGGCACGTATCGCAGTGGCCTCCTGGTACCAAAGAGATACACCATCGTAGCTCTAGCCATTAGGCCGCTAGGGACATTTCACCGAGTCTCTAGGCTTTTAGCCCGATTGGACCTACTGGATCGAAGGGAGATAATCTTTATGAAAGCATTATTACTGGAGGAGACGGATGACGAAAGTAATCAATCTGTTATGGACGCTCAGGATCTGGGCTGACAATCATGGCCAGGATCTCATCGAATACGCCTTGATGGCTGGCTTTGTGGCAGTGTCGGCCGGCGCGATCATGCCCGGCGTGGCAACCAGCATCAGCAAGATCTTCAGCAAGGTTGCCAGCAGCATGACGTCCGCAGCGGCCACCAGTTAGTTGCAGCCTGGGCCGCTCACGCCCAGCTACCAGATGAATTCCTTGGCTCCATCGCGCCGCTCGTAGCTATCGAGAACGTGCACGACACGGACCTTTTTCATCTTGGCGGGATTCAGAGCGCCGATGGGGATGTACACGATGCGGCGGTTCAAATGTCCGGCGATGGAGCGAAACACGGAGCGCGGAGGCTTGGCCGCCACGTACACCACGTAGCGCTCGGTGGAATAATCCAGGCCCGCCAATAACAGCCGCTCTGGCTTGGTCTGCGCGAAATCGTAATCGCCATCGGACCATACGTCGATCATGCGCCGCGGCGGAAGGGTCATCAGGAATCCGCCGTATTCGGCGCGCCCGATTCCAGGGCCTACCAGATGATCGAACGGCGGCGTGGAATAAAAGGCCATGTCGGATTCATTCTGGTGCTCGCCTAACCAAGTGGTCAGATAGGGATAGCGATCGTCATGATCTTCATCAAAGATCACGATGGTGGCGCCCACTTCGCCTGAAATCCGGTCCAGCTGCTTCACGTAAATCTTGTTTTCGTGCCAGTTGCGGATGGTCTCGCGGAGATCGATACCGTCCAGGATTGAGGTGGTGAAAGGCTCAGTGCGGCTGCGCTCGCTCGAGAGCACGCTCTTGGCTTTCTTTTTGAGAAAACGGCCGTAATCTTCCACCATGATGTCCTCGGGCGGATAAGAGCAGATGGCTGCGCCGTCGGTCTGCCGCGCCCACTCGCCCTCGAACTTTTCCTTCTTGCGTTCTTTGAGCCGGCGGGGCACCAGGCGCTGTTTGGGACGGGGCAGCCGGCGGCGCAAGCGGATTTTGCGGGTATTGAACCAGATCTCATCGCCCGAGAGATTCACCGTCTCCAAAAGTTCGCTGACCGGCTTCTGCGCGGGATAACGGTTGGCCATCTGCCACACTTCGTAGGCGTAGTTGTCGTCCACAACCGAGCGCGCGGCGACGGTGAGATCGAAGACGCCGGCCAGCAGGTCGCCACTGATGGACGCCAGGTTGCGGGTAAACCGCGCCAGCATCCGGCGCTGCCAGTACTCAATTTTGTCGCCGGTGTTTTTGACATATTCTTTTTCCGATTCGCGCAGTAGATCGAATTGCACTTTAGGCCGGTCGATCAGCTCATCGGGCGACATCTCCACACGGAACTTCCCGTAACGGTCCTGTAGATAGGGATATTCGAGCGTGATCTCAGCCAGGCAATCAGGATGCGGATTGAGCAGCCGGATTTCGGGCGGACGGCGGCGGCTGGGCGGATCTTGCGGCGTTTCCATGGCGTCCAGCAGCGGATCCAGCAAATTCAGGGAGACCACCACGAACACCTGCGCCAGCGGATCAGCCCCTTGCAGCTTCCAGGCCATGCCCGCGGCGTGGGCGGCGATGTCATCGTTGCGTTCCTGCGGATAAACGCGATAGGCTTCGACGTATTTCTCCATCCCGATGTGCTTGATCGAATAAGGATCGGGATAGACATCGGGAAGATGGGGACGGTCGCCCGAGTCGGGTTCGATGAAAATTACTTCGGCGTCTACTTCAAGGCCGGTGCGGACCGCTTCGGTGAATGGATCGCAGGGTTCTATGGGAACATAGACGCCGCGCTCTTCGTCCTGTGGGTCGGGATAAAGAATGACGGACATTTCAGGCAGCCGCGCCAGGGCCTGCAGGTAGGTGTCTTCGAGAGACCCGGGAAGCTCCACGGCAACTAAACGCGGCCGCTCGACGAGAATAGCCCGCCGTAGCGCGACGCTGAATTCCAGCCGGCCGGGAACAACGGGGAAATAGGTGAAATTGCCGCGCCGCAGGCTGGCCGGGTCTTCGGAGATTTTAGGCTCGCGGGACATACCGCAATGCTTCGTCGCCCAAAGTTTCGAGGATGGCCGTACGCATCAGAAATCGCTCCTCGCTCTGATTTCCGAGCGCCAGGCCGTTTTCCATGCTCTTGAGCTTCATCACGAAACGCGCGATGTTGATGCCGTCCCGGACGGTGTAGCGCTCATCGGCCGAATGGGCCTGTTGCAGGAACTCGGTGACGTAGTTCAGGATGTGTTCGTCGCCGAAGGGGACATTTTCTTTCAAGATGGCGTACTCTTCGTGCCGCTCCGGAAAATCGATGGTGATCTGAGGTTGCAGGCGCGAGTGGATGTATTCGGGCAGATCGAAGGTGGAAGCGTCGTCATTCATGGTGGCCACCAGCCGGAACAGCGGATGGGCCTTGATTTTGATGCCGGCGACGATGGACTCAGCGTAGCGGCGGCTATCGAGCAGCGGCGCGAGACTGGCCCAGCTTTTCTCGCTCATGCGGTTGCCTTCGTCCAGAATCGCCACACCGCCGCGAATCATGGCAGTGAGCAGCGGCGAAGCCACGTAGCGCAGTTTCGACTGGCCTTCGATGACCGGCGTTACCAGCAGATCCTCCGGCCGGGTGTCCACGGTGGCCTGCATGATGTAGACTTCGCGCTGCAGCCGCTTGGCCGCGGCATAGGCCAGCGTGGTTTTGCCGACGCCCGGCTTGCCCAGCAGGCGCGGATTCATGGGGACGTCCTGGGGGTCCACCACCAGCCAGGAAGCCAGCAACTGCCGCATTACTTCTTCCTGGCCCACCCAAGTGACTGTTAGCTCATCGGGATGCGCCAGATGAAGAGTTACCCCTTCAATTTCTACCACCATACGTTGCTATTCTAGCGAAGTTGACGTTCTTTCCGAGCCGCGAGCGTGAGCGACCGGTGGTTGGGATTTTCCAACCCTGCGTAGCCGGAACCAAAAGACACGGGCGCAGCGAAACCGAGCCGCGACCGCAAGGAGCGATGCCAGACAGTGGAGATTGCCAGATTCGTGGTAGCGCTTCCTTGCGGTCGCGGCTCGGTAACAAGCATAAGGCGCCGGTTCGGTTGCTTTACGCCGCGGCGGCGGTGGCCATGGCGGCTATCTGGATAGGAGCGGTGGCTTCCTGATAAGCCAATTCGAATGCCTGGGCCATGGGACGACACCCTGGCGAAGAATAAAGTTGAAAGAAGATCTGCTTGACACCCTGAGGATCGAGACCGCCGCAGATACTGGCAACACTTGACGCCGCCTTGCGAGTGCAGGTACCGCAATCGAGGCCGAGACTGGAACAGGTTTCCGGCCAATTCTCCATCGCCAACAAGTCCATGAGTTCTCCTAACCCTTGTACTAGGTAAAGGTATTATTGGGTCTTACAGGATTCTTTTCTATAGTACTGATGAGTGGTTTTAGATACTCTTTTGGGGGTATTGACGACCAGTACACATGGACCAAAGGCTCAAGTTGGCCTACCGTCTTCAGGTTACGAGCATGGTTTGGCGCGGGGATGCTGGTAAAATCGAGATATTTCATGAAGCGCCGGTCCGTTGCCATCGGTCTTGTTGTATTTTCGAGCTTTGGCTTGGCCCAGCAGATCCGAAAGCCCAGCGAAGTTGACGATAAGCAGGCCGAGCGCGAAGAGTGGTTTTACAGCCAGCGCGCCTATCCGCTGGGCCGCATCCCCACCGGCGCGCGGCTGAAGGGCATTGCGGAAATCGATCGCATCGATAGCACGGCACAGGCGAGCGCGGCACAGGCGCTCGAACCCAATTCCCTGGCGCCGAGGGCGCTGCAGGTGGCCAGCTGGATGTCCATCGGGCCGCAGCCGACGCTTGACCCGTATTTCGGCCTGGTATCGGGACGCGTGAATTCCATTGCAGTCGATCCCAATAACGGCAACATTCTTTACATTGGCGCGGCAGAGGGCGGGGTCTGGAAGTCCACCGATGGCGGCAGCACCTGGACACCGCTTACCGACGGCCAACCATCGATGGCCAATGGTGCAATCGCGCTGGACCCCAACAATCCCGACACGATCTATGTGGGAACAGGAGAAGAAAACTTCGCGATCGACAGCTACTACGGCGCGGGAATCCTAAAATCCACCAACGCGGGCGCTTCCTGGACGAATATTGTGGGACCGTTCCTGCATGCTTACATCGGCAGCCTGGCGGTGAGTCCTGACAACAGCCAGGTTTTGTTGTGTGCGTCAGATACCGGAATCTGGCGATCGGACGACAGCGCGAACACCTGGGCCAACGTCCTGAAGGGCACCGGAACCGCAGTGCTGTTCAACCCCGGCAACGGCCAAGTTGCCTACGCGGCCCTGGGCGACCCGTTCGGATCTTTTCAAAACGGCGTGTATAAGTCTACCGACGGCGGCCAGACCTGGCAGAGCCTGCGGGGCAGCGGCTCAAGCGCGCTGCCTGTCGTGGATGTCGGCAGGATCTCGCTCTCTATCGCCCCTTCGTCCCCATCGATACTTTATGCCGCCGTCCACAACTATGCTGACGGCAGTCTGCTGGATATATTCAAGACCACGGACGGAGGCACGCTGTGGAGTCCGACGCATGCTCCCGACATTTGCGCGGCAACGGGACAGTGCTGGTATGACATGACCATTCGAGTGAATCCCACGAATCCGGATGTAATATTCGCGGGCGGCCAGACCTCCATCATCCGCAGCGTTGACGGCGGGGCAACCTGGGTCAATCTGGATTACATCAGCGCCAACGAACAGGGGGCCATCCATGTCGACTATCACGACCTGCAATATACTCCCGACGGCAGCACGCTCTACATCGCCAATGATGGCGGCATGTACAACACCACCGACATTACCAACGCGGGAGTGAATTGGAACGAACTCAACGATACGCTGTCGCTTACGCAGTTTTATCCAGGCGTGGCCATTCATCCATCGAATCTCAACATGACGCTGGCCGGCGCGCAGGACAATAGCTTGCAACTTTACACGGGAACTCCCAGTTGGGCCGCCGTCAACTGCGGCGATGGAGGCTACTCGGCAATCGACAGGATTGTACCGTTGAACGGATATACATCCTGCGCCTCGGGTGACAGGGTGGACAAAACCCCGGACGGCGGAAATACCTGGATACCCGCTCAATACGGCATTAGTGCGGGTGATCGCGCCTCTTTCGTGGCGCCCATAGTCATAGACCCTTCCAACTCCCGAACGCTGTATTTCGGCACATTCCGCATCTGGCAGACGCGAGACGGCGCGGGCAGCTGGTTCCCAATCTCGCCGGATTTGACGGGGGGCAACGGCGCCACCATCACCGCGATCGCCGTTGCTTCAAGCGATCCTAATACTGTTTATGCGGGAACTTTCGACGGCCGGGTGCAGGTGACCAACAACGCTCTGGATGGAGTAGCCGCATCGTGGACCAACCGCACAACCGGCCTGGCGTCGCGAACGGCGACCAGTATCACGGTGGATCCCATCGATGCCAGCACGGCCTATGTGACATACTCGGGATTCCTGAATTCCAACGTAAAGCCCAATCAGCACGTCTTCAAGACCACCGATGCCGGGGCCAAGTGGACCGACATCAGCGGCAATCTGCCGGATCTGCCGGTAAACAGCCTGGCCGTGGATCCTGATCTCGCGGACACGCTCTACATCGGTACCGACGCCGGAGTGATGGTGTCCACCAACGGCGGCGGTACCTGGAGCAGCTTGGGCAATGGCCTGCCGAAAGTGGTGGTTCTATCGGTGGTGCTGCATCGCCCGTCGCGGACGCTGCGTGCCGCCACGCATGGCCGTGGGGTGTGGGATATTCTGATTCCGCTCGCATCCAAGTCTTCCTCCGGCGACCCGGCCATTCAATCTCTATCGCCGAGTACCGCGAACGCCGGCGGCGCCGGGTTTGCGCTGTCGGTAACCGGAGCAAACTTTGGAGCGGGGACCAAGCTGCGCTGGAATGGGCTGAGCCGATCCACCACGCTGGTGGACAGCCAGCATCTCAGCGCCGAAATCACCGCGGCCGATATCGCCCGCGTGGGAATAGCGGATATCGACGTGTTCAGCCCGTCCACCGGCGGAGGCGCTTCGAACGCCCTGCCATTCAACATCGGTCCGGCTCCCAGCCCTCTCGCGGCGGTCAACGCAGCCAGTGGCCAGCAGGGCCTGGCGCCGGGCAGCATCGCGTCGCTTTATGGAAGCAACCTGGTGGGTGTAACGGCTGCGGCGGACAGCGCGCCCCCGCTGCCCTTCTCATTGGGAGGGACAACGCTGAGCATGCCAGGTCTTTTTCCCATCGCGCTGTTCTACGTTTCCCCGTTGCAGATCAATTTCCAGGTTCCCTTCATGCAAATTTTTGGAGCAACCCAAACCACGCTCACGATTGCCCAGGGACAGCTCAGCAACACTTTGAACATAACGCTGGTGCCTCACGCGCCGGCGTTGTTCACCACAAATTCTCAAGGAACGGGACAAGCCGCGGCTTTGATCGGCGGTTCGTTGGCTGCGCCTATTGGAGCTTTCCCTGGATCGCGTCCGGCCCAGCCGGGGGAATCGGTGTCGGTGTTCTGCACCGGCCTGGGCAACGTCACCAACGCTCCCGAACCCGGCGCGCCCGCGGTTTCGAATCCCTTGTCGCACACTCTAAACACGCCAATCGTCACGTTGGGAAGCCAGCAGATAGAGGTGACGTTCTCAGGACTGGCGCCTGGATTTGTAGGGTTGTATCAAGTGAATATACAAATTCCGAGCGGCGCTCCGAGCGGTTCCGCGGTCCCCCTGGCACTTAGCATTGGCGGAGTGGTCTCCAACACGGCTACAATCGCAGTCGAGTGATTGTTTTCGAATTGAAGTGGGGCAGGCGCTTCCGCCTGCCAACCAATTCCCTCACAAGAGAGAACCAGCAGTGCACTATTCCAATATTCTGATTCGGGCCACCAACTGGGTGGGCGATGCGGTGATGTGTTTGCCGGCCCTGCATGCCATTCGAGCGCGATTTCCAGAGGCGCATATCACCATTCTGGCGAAATCTTGGGTGGCCGATCTCTATGCCCAAGAATCATTTACAGATCAAATCCTAATGTTCGACGCGAAACCCTGGTGGAGCGTCGCTCAGGAACTGCGCCGCCACCGTTTCGATTGCGCCATTCTGTTGCAGAATGCTTTCGGAGCGGCCTGGGTAGCTCGCGCGGCAGGAATTCCGGCAAGGATCGGCTACAACCGCGACGGACGAGGGCTCTTGTTGACGCGCGCGGTGAGGGTGCCGAAGCATGGCGAGATACCTCGCCACCAACGGTTCTATTATCTGGAGCTGCTGCGCCGCGCCGGCCTGATCGACGAATTGCCGGCCGGCGATATCCGCATCACCGCGCAGAGTTCCGTGCGTGACCGAAAGAGAATCATCGGAATCAGCCCGGGGGCAGCCTACGGAACCGCGAAGCGCTGGCTGCCGGAGCGATTCGCCGAAGCCGCGGGCGCGCTGGCCTCCGCGCGCAACGCCAGGCTGGCGCTGTTCGGATCGCGCGCCGAGCATAGCCTGTGCGAACAGATCGCGCAAATGCTGCACGGCCACGAGGTCACCAACTACGCCGGACGGACCACGCTAGGGCAATTCATCGAACTGGCGGCCCGCTGCGAGCTGTTCCTGACCAACGATTCGGGCGCAATGCACATCGCGTCCGCGCTGGGCGTACCCACGGTGGCGATTTTTGGCGCCACCGACGATGCCGCTACCGGTCCATCCGGCACGCGGTCGCGCGTGGTGCGCCAGGCCGTGGAATGCAGCCCGTGCCTGTTGCGCGAATGCCCTATCGATCATCGCTGCATGACGCGCGTCAGCGCGGAACGGGTGGTGGAGGAAGCGCTGGCTTTGCTGGAGACGAGTCCCCTTGCTGACGCGCGGGGCTACGGAGCGACGCCGTAAGACCGGCGGGGACACGTGTTGAAGTGCAGCCCCGCGCGTAAGCAAGGGGACGCTGGTAGACTAGCTGTCTTGGACACGCGAACGAAAATCATCTCCCAGGAGGATGCTCGCCGGCGCTTCGAAGGTCAACCGGCGCGATGGGTGGCCGGCCATTTTGATCCTCTGCTGGCCGAGCATGTGCGGCGGCTCAGAGAATGCCGCTCGCCGGATGGAAACCTGATTGTAGAAATAACCAATCCGGCGCGGCCGTTGCTGGCGCAGCGCGCGCGGGCGGAGCTGGTGGCCGCGCTCGAGATGGTGGATTGCGTCGTGCTGAAAGACGGCCCCGCGGCATCTGAGGACGCGGACATCACGGAGCGATTCGTCGAAAATATGTTACGCCGTCATAGTCCGAAAGGAGCGGGATGAACGGTCCCCGCATCCTGGTGGTCCGGCTGGGCGCGATGGGCGACATCATCGCCGCGCTGCCCGCGGTGGCTAGCCTGAAGCACAGCATTCCTCACTCGAAGATCGCGTGGGTGGTGGAATCGAAATGGAGCGCGCTGCTGGAGGCGAATCCTTACGTCGATTCGGTGCTGCTCTTCGACCGCCGGACTGCGGCCGGCCTAAAAAAAGCCTGGACCGATCTCCGCGCCGCGCGATTCGATCTGGGCGTGGACTTTCAGGGGCTGATCAAATCGGCGCTGGTAGCCACCGTGGCCCGGCCGGAGCGTATATTCGGCTTCAGCACGCCGCACGTGCGGGAATCTCCGGCTGCGTGGTTCTATTCCACCAAGGTTTCCACGCGATCTTCGCACGCCGTGGAACGCAATCTGGATCTGGCCGCCGCCGCCGGAGCGTCCAGCATTTTGCGAACGTTTCCGCTGCCCGCGGGAGAACCGGAAGGCCAGTTGCCGAAGGGCGATTTCGTGCTGGCGAGTCCGTTCGCGGGCTGGGGCGCCAAGCAGTGGCCCATCGAGTATTACTCCGAGCTGGCTCGAAGACTTCAGCGCGACTGCGGGCTGCCGTTGGTCCTGAATACCGCTTATCCCGTTCGCGTGGAGGGCGCGGAAACGCACGTATCCGGGATCTCCGGCCTGATTCATGCCACGCGCCGGGCCTCGGCAATCGTAGGCGTAGATAGCGGGCCTTTGCACCTGGCGGCCGCGCTTTCGAAACCCGGTGTGGCCATCTATGGACCCACGGACCCCGCCCGCACCGGGCCGTACGGAGGAAGTCTCACCGTGCTTCGCAGTCCCACTGCATCGACAACTTACAAAAGAACTGAGCAGCCGGACGAAAGCATGCGCGCGATTACGCCGGACCAGGTGGTGGGTGCACTGGAAACCATTCTTTCCGCCGCGAACAAACGCGGATGAGCGTTTTTCCCAAGCCTTACGCCGACCTGGTGGCGCGTCTGCGCGTGGCCTCGGGTTTTGTGCTGGTTCTGGCGTTCGCGTGGTTTTCGGCGCCGGATTTGCGGTCGTTAGTCACCGGGTTCCCGGTGTCGCTTGTTGGATTGCTGCTGCGCGCGTGGGCGACGGGGCATCTTGAGAAAAACATTCGCCTGGCGGAAAGCGGCCCGTACGCATATGTCCGCAATCCACTCTATCTGGGAACGCTGCTGGTGGCCGCGGGGCTGGTGATTGCTTCACGAACGTGGCTGCTGGCGGCGCTGTTCGCGCTGGTGTTTGTGCTGATCTATCTTCCGGTGATTGAACTGGAAGAACAGCATCTGAGCAGCCTGTTTCCGAACTTCGCGGATTATTCGAAGCGCGTTCCATCGCTATGGCCGGCCCTCCGGCCCATTAAATCCGGCGCGCACTTCCGGTGGTCCCTGTATAAGCGCAACCAGGAGTATCAAGCGCTGCTGGGTTTCCTGGCGGGTGAAGCGTTTCTGGTTGCCAAGGTATTTCTTCAGCAACCGCATTGATTTTTTCCGACCGCACATTCCCCAACGCTCCCTTGCGGTCGCGGCTCGGTTTATCCTAGTAGTCATGTGCGGCATCGTCGGCTATATCGGCAATCGAAAAGCGGTCCCCATCATTTTGGACGGCCTGCGCCGCCTGGAGTATCGCGGGTACGACTCGGCGGGCATTGCCGTCCTGAATGGAGACAACCAGCTCGCGATTCGCCGCGCGTCCGGCAAGCTGCGAAATCTGGAAGACGCCATCCGCGTGAATCCCATCGACGGGCCCTATGGCATCGGCCACACGCGCTGGGCCACGCATGGGCGTCCCACCGAAGAAAACGCGCATCCACATCGCGATTGCAAGGGCGACATCGTGGTGGTGCACAACGGCATCGTTGAAAATTATCTGAAGCTGAAGCACCAGCTACAGCTCGAAGGCCACAATTTCGTCACCGAAACGGACACTGAGGTGATTGCGCATCTGGTGGAGAAGCACTACGAGGGCAATCTGGAAGAAGCCGTTCGTAAGGCCGCGAAGGAATTGACGGGCGTCTTCGCGCTGGCGGTCATCGCCAGTTCGGACCCCAATAAGATTGTTGCCGTGCGCTCCGGCCCGCCGGTGGTGGTGGGGCTGGGGGATGGAGAATATTTCGTCGCTTCCGACGTGCCGGCTATTCTCAGCCACACGCGCGATATGTTTTTTCTGGCGGACGGCGACGTGGCCATACTCACTCCCGAGGGGGTCCATCTCACGGATTTCAACGGCCGCGCCATCAAACGGGCGGTCACGCATATTCTCTGGGACCCGATTATGGCGGAAAAGGGCGGCTACAAGCATTTCATGCTCAAGGAAATCTTTGAGCAGCCGCGCGCGGTCCGCGACACTATTCTGGGGCGAGTGGGGCAGGAGACGGGCCGGATTTTCCTGGAGGAAATGGACATCAGCGCCAAGGATTTCCGCGAATTCGAATCCATCAAGATCGTCGCCTGCGGCACCAGCTGGCACGCGGCGTTGGCCGGAAAGTTCATGATCGAAAAGCTGGCCAGGATTCCGGTGGAAGTGGATTATGGAAGCGAATTTCGCTACCGCGATCCCATCGTTTCGAAGAAAATGTTGACCATTCTGATTTCGCAATCGGGCGAGACCGCGGACACTCTGGCCGCGCAACGGGAGGCCGCGAGTAAAGGCTCAAAGACGCTGGCTATCTCGAATGTGGTCGGCTCCATGATCACCCGCGAGGCGTCCGGAACGCTGCTGACGCACGCCGGCCCTGAAATCGGCGTGGCGGCGACGAAATCGTTCATGTCGCAGATCACCGCGCTATTCATTTTGGCGATGTATCTGGGCCAGGTGCGCGAGGTTCTGAAGCAGGAGGAATCGCTCACGCTGGTGGAGGAATTGGTTCGGATCCCCGGAAAGCTGGAGCACATTCTGAGCCAGGACGCGATCTACGACGAACTGGTGAAGAAGCTCCACCGCGCTAATGATTTTCTCTTTCTGGGCCGCGGTATCCATTTCCCGATCGCGCTCGAAGGCGCGCTCAAGCTGAAGGAAATTTCCTATATCCACGCCGAAGGCTATCCGGCCGGAGAAATGAAGCACGGTCCCAACGCCCTGATCGATGAAAATCTTCCCGTAGTGGTGTTGGCCACGCGCGATCCTCACAGTGAAGAGAGCCGCCTGCGCTACGAAAAAACTATTTCCAATATTCAGGAGGTAAAGGCGCGCAGCGGCATCGTGATCGCGGTGGTGTGCGAGGGCGACGAGGCGGAAGTGGGCAAGATGGCCGATTTCTTGATCGCCATTCCTCCCACGGTGGAATTGTTGCTGCCGATTCTCGAGATCGTTCCGCTGCAACTGCTGGCGTATCACATTGCGGTGCGCCGCGGCTGCGATGTGGATCAACCTCGAAATCTGGCCAAGAGCGTAACGGTAGAGTGAAGCAGTCAACGCACCAGCTTCAAATCTCAACCCGCGGCAAGGGCCTGTACGATTTCACGCGTCAAATCGAGGCGTGGATAAGCGCGCAAAAGCCCCACACCGGCCTGCTCACCGTCTTTTGCCGGCACACGTCGGCGTCGCTGGTGATTCAAGAGAACGCGGATCCGGATGTGGTCGCCGATCTGAACGATTTTTTTAGCCGCCTGGTTCCTGAAGACACGCGGCTCTACCGGCACACCGCGGAAGGGCCGGACGATATGACCTCGCACATCCGCTCCGCGCTCACTTCGACGCAGTTATCGATTCCGATTCACCAGGGCAGCCTGGCGCTGGGGACCTGGCAGGGCGTGTATCTGTTCGAGCATCGCGTGCGGCCGCACCAGCGCAGCATCGTACTGCACCTGCTGGCCGACTGAGTATGCGAAGAGCCGCCCGTTGGATAGTGCGCGCGCTGGCCGCCATCGGATTTCTATTTGTGTTCGCGACATTTACACCCGTTGATGGCTGGTGGCTCGACTGGCTGGAGGGTCCGCGGAACGATCCGAAGGGAGATGTGCTGGTGGTTTTAGGGGGAGACTCGATTGCGGACGTAATCGGCTGGTCTTCTTATTGGCGCAGCGTATACGCGGTTCGCGTGTGGCGGGAAGGCGGATTCCGGCAAATGGTAGTAACCGGCGGATCCGGCGCGAAGGAAGAACCGGCCGCGGAACGGATGGGTGAGTTCATGGTGTCGCAGGGAGTGCCGGCGTCGGTGATACGCGTGGAAACAGAGTCGCACAGCACGCGCGAGAACGCGCTCAAATCGAAAGCGATCTTAGACCAGCTTCCCGGAAGCAAGGTGCTGATGTCCAGCGATTACCACATGTTTCGCGCGACGCGGGTTTTTCGCAAAGCCGGCATCGATATCGCGCCGCGCCCCATCCCCGACGCCGGGAAACGGATCGCCTTGTGGAAAGAGCGGTGGCCGGTGTTTTTGGAATTAGGCCTGGAGACGATAAAGATCGGATATTATCTCGCGCGCGGCTGGATGTGACTCTTTGTCCCCGCGCTCACGCTTGGGCCGCCCGTGCCGTTTTGTAGCCCCGCACGTAAGTGAGGGGACAGCCGGCCGATCGTTACAAAAGGATTTTTGACTCCAGGCGGACCGGCAGCGCGCACTTCCGCCGCACCCGCACCATCGGCGAAGAATGCTTTTCGCCGAAGACCGCCGATCGCCAACTATCCACTAATTCATCACCCTCCGGCAATACCAGCCGTGCGCGCGCGCTGAGAGATCCCAAGTGCCACAACTGTTCCACCTCATGTTCGCCGGGCGGCCCTGAGACTTCGTCGATTATCAAAATGACATCCGGTTTTTGAAATTCCACGCTGCGCCGATGCCTGAAGCCCCGATACCGGCACTCGCCTTCTATGGCATCGCGCTTGGCATTCGTCTTCCACGAAAGAATTGTCACCTCCGGATGATTGATCCATCGAAAGGGCCCGGCTACCGTCGCCTGATCGCGGGCGCCGATGCGAATGGTGTTGTGCGCTTCAGTGGACCGGAACCAATCGCGCCACTTTTGCTCGCCCACATAGGTGCATGTTCCGGAATCAATCAGGATCTCTTCGCCGCCTGAGCGGACCACAATACTCAGCGCGTCCGCGTGGCTGTGTCCGGCGCCCCAAGGCCCGAAGCCTCCCGCGTCGAAGATCACTTGATTCGTGCCTGAGGTCATCGCGGCCACGCCGGCATCGGAAAAAAGCCGCGATTCCCACTTCCCTTCCCTCGGCTTCCGATCGAGCACGCCCGCGCCCAGCCACCACACGGCCTGCTCCTCCAGATCCTTAACGTCCCACTGCCAATGGTGGCGATCCAACACCACGCTGGCTGTCGCAAGCGTAGCGCGGCCGAAGCTGCCGCGATCGCCGTAAGGATGAAACAGCCGTCCGCCATCGTCGTCGCCGAGAAACGGCAGAATGCGCGACGGTCCCATCACGGCGTGCAGATATTCCACCATTTTTTCCAGCTTGTCCATGTATTCGCTGTCCGGCTTGGCTAGAATCGCATGCCACAGGAACATGTCGATGGCGTACAAATGATAATACGTGGACTGCTCGAAGTGGCTTCCATCGGGATGCACCTGGCGCTCCATTTGCTCACGCATCACACGCGCGCCGAGCTGTTCCCAATGGGCGGCTCTGGGAAGTCCGGCGAAGAATAGCCCTAGCGCGTGCAGCGCCAGCGCCTCGCCCACGAGATGCGTGTTCGGCGAAAAGTAAAACGAAAGATTATTCTCCAGATGACAGCCATGCTGGTAAAGCGCGCGGAGCCACTTCATGCGGAACTCGGCGATCATCTTTTCTCCCACAAGATGATACGTCCAGATCCACGAGATGGCGCGGAACGCCACTTCCAGCGCGCTGGCCCAATTGATTCCGCGATTAAAGGGATTGGCCGCGAACCAGCTTTCCAGCTGCGCGCGAATTTCGTCCAGGTACGCTTGATCGCCACTGAGGCAGAATGCTTGCGCGAGCGACACCAGATGCTGATGGCGATTCGGTTCCCAGATCACTTTATGATCGCCGCTGTGCCTGGTATCCAAATAGGGAATGCGCCGGAAATACCGCAGATCGGTTTCCACTCCGCTGGAATGATCGCGGCGCCAGGGGATTTCAGGGCCGGTGTCGATGGTCAGGCCCAGGATGGGAAGGCGATGCGAGCGAATCTGTTCGGCGAGGCGAATTATTCCTTGGGCGTAAGCAGTTCCCTGAAGTGCGCGGGCAACGGGAGCGGCGTCCGGAAGCTTGATGCGTGGGGTGAAGTTTGGATCGAGCTTTATTTCAGGAGGCCGGTTGTATTGGTAGACGTTGATGAGCTCTTGCTTGAGACGATGGGTGATCTCACGGGTTGAGCGCAAGGTAGTTCAATTCTACCCCGAGCCAAGAGCATATTAGCCGCAGATGAACGCTGATAAACGCGGATAAGCAGGTTTATCCGCGTTCATCAGCGTTCATCAGCGTTCATCTGCGGCTAATACCAGAACTGCGATAATCGGATCACCGACCCCATGTGTGGCATTGCCGGACAACTCCTGCGCGAGCGGATGGCCGAACTGAACGGGATACGCTCGATGTGCGATCAAATCCGGCACCGCGGCCCGGATGACGAAGGCTATCATCTGGACGGAGGCTGCGGGCTGGGCATGCGGCGGCTCAGCATCATCGATCTCAGCACCGGCCACCAGCCCATTTCTAACGAAGACGGAACTGTCTGGGTGGTTTTCAACGGCGAGATTTACAATTTCCAGGAATTGCGCGCCGATTTGATTCGCGCCGGCCATCGCTTCAAAACCGCCAGCGATACCGAAACGCTGGTGCACCTTTATGAAGAAGAGGGCACGGCCGGAATCGCGAAGCTGCGCGGGATGTTCGCGTATGCCATTTGGGATTCTCGCGATCGCTCGCTGCTGCTGGTGCGGGACCGCTTCGGGAAAAAGCCGCTGTACTTCGCCATCCTGCCCGCAGGTTTATATTTTGGCAGCGAGTTGAAATGCCTGCGCGCGGCCCAAGTCCCGCTGCATATCGACCGCGAAGCTTTGCGATTGTATTTCCAGTTCAACTACATTCCGGATCCGTGGAGTCCCTTTCAGGGCATTCGCAAACTGGCTCCTGGAGGCTGGCTGCGGTACCACGCGAACGGCGAGATGGAGGAAGGCCGCTACTGGAAACTTCCCGCGGCCGCCGAGCGCGCCGCCGAAGGATTCACGGAGATTGCCGCGCGCGAACAACTGCGCAATGCGTTCGACGAAGCAGTCCGGATGCGGCTGATCTCCGATGTTCCGCTTGGCGCGTTCTTGAGCGGCGGAATTGACTCTTCGTCCGTGGTGGCTTCCATGGCGCTGCAGACGAAAGAGCCGGTGAAGACTTTTTCGATCGGCTTCGAAGAGCCCGAGTTCAACGAGCTTCCGCTCGCCGCGTTGGTGGCCAGGAAATACAACACCGAACATCACGAAATCATCGTGCGCCCCAATTCGGTGGATCTGGTGTCAAAACTGGTGCGGCATTTCGATGAACCCTTCGCGGACTCCTCGGCAATTCCAACTTATCTGGTATCGGAATTCGCGGCCCGGCATGTGAAGGTGGTGTTGACCGGCGATGGAGGTGATGAGCTATTTGCGGGTTACCAGAGCTTCTTCGATATCCAGCGCCAGCGGCCGATGGACCTGATTCCGGCGCCCGCGCGAAGGCTGCTGTCGGCGATCGCAGACGCGCTGCCCTATTCCGCTTACGGCAAAAATTATCTGCGGATGATCAGCCGTCGAACTGCGCTGGAGCGTTATTTCGAGCACGAATCCCCGCATTTCCTATTGAAAAGCCTGCTCGCGCCGGGTTGGATGCCCGGCGATCATGACGCCCTCTTAAGCGGCCTGCCTTCGAACGGCGCCGATGTCCTTACGCAGGCGCTCTATTTTGAAGCCACCGCAAAACTCACCGGCGACATGCTGGTGAAAGTGGATCGTATGTCCATGGCGAATTCGCTCGAAGTGCGCTGTCCCATGCTGGATGACCGGCTGGCTGCGCTGGCCGCCCGAATTCCGCACGCCTGGAAACTACGCAACGGCCGGGGCAAGGACATCTTCATCCAGGCGCTGGGCGACCGCTTGCCTCCCGAATTGCTCCGCCAGCCCAAACGAGGGTTCGGCGTGCCGCTGGAGCACTGGTTCCGCGGCTCCCTGCGCAGCTTCCTGTGGGACCACTTGACCAGCGCGGCGTTCCTGAACCGCGGCATTGTTTCCGCGAACTTCGTGCGCTACCTATTGAACGAGCACGATCGCGGACGCCGCAACAACTATCATCATCTCTGGAAGCTGTTGATGCTGGAGTTATGGTTCCGGGATTTTGAATCGCGCGATGCGCGCCCTCAGGCGGTGAGTGCCGAGGCGCGCGTCGTTTAACACGGTGCTATTTCAAATCATTTTCTGGAGCGCCGTTTTCCTGCCGTTTTATTCGTATCTGGGCTATCCGTTGATTTTGCTCGCGCTGCGGCTGGTGATCCGGAAAGAAATAAAAAAGCAACCGGTCACGCCGTTCGTCTCGCTGCTGATTCCCGCTTATAACGAGGCTGACGTGATCCACCGGAAGATCGAAAACTCGCTGGCGCTGGATTACCCGGCCGATCGCATGGAGATCGTGGTGGCATCCGACGGATCGAGCGATGAAACCGCGGCCATCGCCGAAGCCCGCGCCGACGGAGTACGCATTCGCGTGCTGGCTTTTGAGGCGAACCGTGGCAAAGTGGCCACGCTGAACGCCAGCGTTCCTGAATTGCGCGGCGAAATTGTGGTTTTTTCCGACGCGCCGGCCATGCTCTATCCCGATTCCGTCCGTAACCTGGTGGAGAACTTCGCCGACCCCGAGGTGGGCGCCGTTAGCGGTTTATATAAAGTTGTGAAGGCCGAGCAGGTGAACATCGGCAGCTCCGAGGATTTCTATTGGAAGTACGAAACGTTTTTGAAAGTGATGGAATCGCAACTCGCGTCCACTTTAGGCGGTCACGGCCATCTGCACGCCATCCGCAAGCAGCTCTATCCGTATCCCGAGCCGGGAACAATTAACGATGATTATGTAATTCCCGTTTCGGTGCTGGCGAAAGGCTACCGCGCGGTCTATGAACCATCCGCGATCGTATATGAGGAAGCCCACGAGATGACCGGATTCGGCCGGCGCGTTCGCATCATGGCGGGAAACATCCAGCAGCTGCGTGAGATCCGAACCCTGCTCCATCCGCTGCGTCCGCTGGCGCTCTTTTTCTTCCTGTCGCACAAGCTGTCGCGCCTGGTGGTTCCATTCGCCATGCTAACCGCGTTCATCGCCAACCTGTTCCTGCTGGGTTCCCCGCTTTATTTGGCCATTTTCTGCGCGCAGCTGGCATTCTACCTGCTGGCCGCCGCCGGCGCGGCCCGGCGTCTACGCCCCAAGGCTCTGATGCTGCCCTACTATTTCTGCATGATCAACGTGGCAACTTTTTTCGGTTTCTATCACGCGCTCACCGAACGCCGCAAGATGGCCTGGGAGTAGCACGTCTGCTCGATGGCCCCCAACCAGAAACGAGAAACGAGAAACGAGAAACGTCTTCCCGTCTATACTTGAGATTACGCATGAGCTGCCGGAGTATTATCTCCGTCGATGTGGAGGATTATTTTCACGTTGAAGCCTTCGCGCGCATGATCCCACGCGCAAGCTGGGGCGATTATGAGTGCCGCGTCGAGCGAAATACGGAGCGCATCCTCGATCTGCTGGACGATTGCCGCGCCACTGCTACGTTTTTCATTCTGGGTTGGGTAGCGGAACGTTATCCCCGCCTGGTGCGCAAGATCGCCGAGCGCGGCCATGAGCCGGCCTGCCATTCCTACTGGCATCGATTGATTTACAAGCTCACGCCGCAGGAGTTCCGCGAAGACACGCTCGCGGCCAAGAATGCCATCGAGCAAGCGGCCGGTATCGGAATCCACGGCTACCGCGCGCCCAGTTTTTCCATCAACAGCCGATCCGCATGGGCGCTGGACGTACTGGCCGAGCTTGGATTTCAGTATGATTCCAGCGTGTTCCCGGTAAGACACGATGTGTACGGCGTTCCCGCAGCATCGCGCCGTCCATTTCGCCTGGAGACACCTTTCGGCCCTATCGTTGAATTTCCCATGGCGACGTTTCGCTGGGGCGCCGGCCCCAACTGGCCCGTAGGCGGAGGCGGCTACCTGCGCATACTGCCCTACTGGTACACCAAGGCCGGAGTGGAGCGGGCGTGGCGGGAGGGGCTGCCGGTGGTCAGCTATGTGCATCCCTGGGAGCTGGATCCGGAGCAGCCGCGCCTGAGTGGTCCGCTGAAATCGACGATTCGGCATTATACAAACTTGAAAGGCGCTGAAACGCGTTTGCGAAAGCTTCTGGCCCTGGCGAGCTTTTCGAGTTTTCGCGATAGTGGACTGGTCGAGTCCGCTCCCGTGTTTTCGTTAAAGGAAGGGATTCCCGGATGAAGCAGGACAATATGCCGCAGGTGGCCCGGTTCTGGAACACCATCGCGGAAGAGTTCGACGCCATTTATACCGGCGCCAACAAGAGCTGGGTCAGCCGGTTCCTGGACAGATTTTTCCGTAAAGACATCTATCAGCGGTTCGACTGGGTGATGCAAAAATGCGGCGACGTCCGCGGCAAAACAATCTGCGACATCGGCTGCGGCTCGGGACGATTCGTCACCGAATTCGCCAAGCGCGGCGCAGCTCAAGTAACCGGAGTGGATGTGGCTCCGGACATGCTGAAACTGGCCCAGGGCCTGGTGGAGCGCGACGGCGTGGCCGCGAAATGCGACTTTGCGCTGAGCGATGTCTTGAATTGGAAAACCGAACGGCGCTTCGACATCACCATCGCCATCGGATTCTGGGATTACATCCAGGACCCTCCCGAGCGCCTGCGCCTGATCCGCAATTTCACCGGCGAAACATTTTTGTCCGCCTGGCCGCGCTTCTGGACCTGGCGCATGCCGGTGCGGAAGGTGCGGCTTCAATACATCCGCGGCTGTCCGGTATATTTTTTCCGTAAACCGCAGGTATTCAGAATGCTGGAGAGCGCCGGATTTCAGGTGGTGAGCTGCGAAAGCATCGGTAAGCTATTCTGCGTGGAGGCCCGGCCGAAGTAGACGCGACCACTGGTTGGCAGGCGGAAGCGCCTGCCCCACTCAAAACGCCGCCTGCCAACCGATTCTTGCTTTTGGTTCCAGCTAGTTCCTACGAAGAAGTTCTTGAAAAAAGCGACAGCAGCCCCGAAAGCGAAGTTCCCTTTTTCGGGAGCTCGGAACTTCCGCCCAGGCGGTCCACCAGTCCAATCACGCTCTTACCGAAATCGGTGTTTTGCGCCAGCGGCTTTCCTTCCATGAGGGCTTTTTGGATGGCGTCATAATCGGCCGGCATCAAATGGTAAATGTCGGTGTGCAGGGCGGTGCCAATGACATCCCTGCTGAGCCCGACATGGCGATCGTAACGGTTCACGATAAGCCGGACCTTCCAGCGCCCCACGCCGTTGTTGTCCAGGTAGGTGAGGGCGCGTTGCACGGCCTGCAAAGAGGTAAGCTCGTTGGTGGTGATTAACAGGATCTCATCGGCGATCAGCGCCTGGCTGAGATTCCAGTCCCCGTAGACTCCGCCGGTGTCCAGTACCACCAGATCGTAGGTGCCGCGCGCATATTCGACAATGCTGCGCGCATCGGCAACTTCGCTCACGCCTTCGGCCATCAGTTCCGGAGACAGCAGAACGTCCACTCCCTGGCGGTTGGTGACCACTGCTTTCCACAAATCAACGTCCATTTCGCCGGAACGCTGCAGAACATCCATGAAGCTGTAACTGGACTTGATCTTCAAGAGAAATGACAGCGTTCCGGCCAACGGATCAAGGTCGGCCAGGAGAATTCGTTTGTCACCCAAACGCTTGAGCTGATAGGCCAGATTGCTGGCAATGGTGCTGGCGCCGCAACCCCCTTTGGCCGGCATCACACAGTACACCTTGCCAGGACTTTTGGTTCGGCCAGGATGGAGCCGGGCGATTTTCTGCAGCGCCCCATCCACTTGTTCAATGGTAAAAGGCAGCAGGAGGAAATCACTGGCGCCCTGACGCAGGCAACGCAGCACCAGTTCGGGGTCGTTACTCGAAAGAACCACCACGATGGGTAGCTTAGGATCGATTCGAAGCAGCTCCGGAATCAGCGTCAAGCCGCGTTCGACGGGTTCACTGACCTCAAGGAAACACAAACTAGGCTGTTGGGCGGCCAGCACATCGACGATCTGATGACGCGTCGGATAGTTGGAGATTTCGTGGCTGGTAAAGGCTGGGAGGAAGTGGTGAAGAAGAGGCCCTAACTCCTTAACAATCTTAGAGTTGGGACAGATAAACAGCGCCTTCCAATTGGTATTCGTTCGGGCGGCTTCCGGCTGGGGCATTGGCGCTGGACGGACCTCTTCCTTTAGAAGTCCTATCGATCAAATCGGCTAGAAGCGATGATAACATGAGAGTCTTCCGCCCCTGATTCAACTAAACTTTCGAACGCCCTCGCCGATAAGGTCAGCCAGTTGAGATGTTGGTAATGTTGGCAATGTTGCCCTCACCGCGATGAAAAAGGGTGTGTCGCTTACAACAGAAACAAAATGCCCGAAACTCATATAAAACAAACCGTAGCAATCTGCGACACCCAGCCGATCACGGCCGAAGGGTTGAAAAACCTGGTGGGGTGCAGCCCCGACCTGGAGTTCCTGGAAACCTTGAACTCGCTCGAGCTCGCCGCAGAATTCGTGCAGGCCAAGTCTCCCGATATCGTGGTCCTGGATAAGGGCTTTGGAATGCGAGCGGTACTGGATTGGATTCATGACCGTAAAGCGGTGAGTGCCGCACCCATTCTGATGGTTTGGGGCGTCTCCATGACCGAAGCGGAAGCCTTACGCCTGCTACAGGCGGGTGCCAGCGGAATCGTCCGGAAGACCGCCGAACTCACCAGCCTGCTGGCCTGCCTCCGGACCGTTTCGAGCGGCCGTACCTGGATGGAAGACTCCGTTTTTCGCGATTCTTTGCAGACCGGACACCACCCACGCTCCGAACTCACCCCACGCGAGCAGCAGGTTCTCCAACTGGTGGAGCAAGGCTTCAAGAACAAGGAAATTGCCGTGGAACTGGGCATCCGGCCCGGCACGGTGAAGATCCACCTGAAGCACATCTTCGAAAAAACCGGCGTCCGCGGCCGCTACGGCCTGGCCCTGAGCGGTCTCAAGGAGCGGGGAGTGGTTTCCATCGCCTCCTGACATGTAGGGCAGGTTGATAACCTGCGCGCCGATTGCCAATCGGCGCAAACGTGCGCGGGTTAGCAACCCGCGCGCAGGATACCATCCTGCCCCACAAAGACTCCTGTTCGCAAAGGCGCGTGCTTGTCTATAATGAAACCTCACGCGCTGGTGCGGCTGGAGGGCGGTTGATTTTCGACGATCTTAGAGCGATCCAAAGTCAATACGGTTACCTGCCCGGGGAACAACTGGAAGCCATGTCCCGGCGCACCAAGATCCCGCTCTACCGCATTCACGGCGTCGCTGATTTTTATCCGCATTTTCATCTCAAGCCGCCGCCCAAAGTGAATCTGCGGGTCTGCTCCGATATGTCCTGCCATTTGCGCGGCGCGGGTGCCCTCGAGACCGGCCTCAAACAGCGCTTCCAGGGCATGAACCCCAACGATGTTTTCATTGGCGTGTGTTCCTGCCTGGGACAATGCGATGGCGCGCCCGCCATTTCCGTCAACGATCACATCTATCGCAGCGCCACGCCCGCTCAAGCGGAGGCGTTGGTCCTGACCGCGCTCGGAGGCAGCGAACTTCCGCAACTGGCATCCGGCGCGACCGTTGGCGGTCTGGCTTCCGATCCATATCACGGTGTGGAACGCTACGGTGCGCTGCGGCGTTTGGTTGAAACGCGCGATTGGGACGGCGTGATTGCCCAGTTGAAGGCCAGCGGATTGCCCGGCCTGGGCGGGGCGGGATTCGTCACCGGGCTGAAGTGGGAGTTGGTGCGAAAGGCTCCGGGTCCTGAAAAATATGTGGTGTGCAATGCCGACGAAAGCGAGCCTGGAACCATTAAGGATCGGTTTGTACTGGAGAATCTCCCGAACCTGGTGATCGAGGGCATGATCATCGCCGGCCTGGTAACCGGCGCGCAAAAAGGCATTCTCTACATCCGCCATGAGTATCAGGCGCAGGAGCATATCCTGCAGCATGAGATTGACCGATGCTATGAGGAAGGCCTGCTGGGAAACGGGATTCTGGGATCGAATCTCGCTTTTGAGCTGGAGATTTTTGTGAGTCCGGGCGGATACATTTGCGGCGAAGAGAGCGCGTTGATTGAGGCCATCGAAGGCAAACGCGCGGAGCCGCGCAACAAACCGCCCTTTCCGGTAACGAGCGGCGTCTTCAACAAACCCACCGCGCTGAACAACGTGGAAACATTCGCCAACGTGCCGCAGATTCTGGTGAACGGCGTGGATTGGTACAAGGCGCAAGGACAGGGCGGCGCGGCGGGGTTGAAGTTTGTCGGCGTGAGCGGAGATGTGTGCAATCCGGGAATCTTCGAGATTCCCATGGGACTGCCGATGTCGGAAGTGATCTACGATCGCGCCGGTGGCATGGTGGACGGGAAAGCCTTGAAGGCCTTTGCGCCGTCGGGCCCGTCGTCCGGCTACTTGCCGGCTTCCATGGTGGACGTCCGGCTGGATTTCAAATCGCTGGCGGCGGCCGGTTCCATGCTGGGATCGGGCGCCATTGTAGTCTGCGCCGAAGGCCGCTGCATGCTGGACATGGCGCTGAACGCGGTGAAGTTTTTCCGCAACGAATCCTGCGGGAAGTGCGTGCCTTGCCGCATGGGATCGCAGAAGATGGTGGACATCCTCACCGGCTGGACGCACGGGAAAGGTTCGCGCGCGGATCTGGAGCTGATTGACGACCTAACGGACGCGCTGAAGCTGACCTCCATCTGCGGCCTGGGCCAGTTCGCGCACGTGCCGTTGACTTCGGTGTTACAACATTTTCGGCCGGAGATCGAAGCGCATATTGTCGAGAAGGAATGTCCGGAAGGAGTTTGCCCGATGCGTGAGGAGCGGGTGCTGTGAACTCGGGGGCGCGGGGCTGGTGACTGGTTGCTGGTGACTGGTGACTGGTGACTGGTGACTGGTGACTGGTTGCTGGTGACTGGTTGCTGGTGACTGGTTGCCGGTGACTGGTTGCTGGTTGACTGGTGGCCGGTGACTGGTTGCTGGTGGCTGGTGGCTGGTTGCTGGTGGCTGGTGGCTGGTTGCTGGTTGCTGGTGGCTGTGGCTGGTTGCTGGTGGCTGGTGGCTGGTGGCTGGTTGCTGTGACTGGTTGCTGTGACTGGTTGCTGTGACTGGTTGCTGTGACTGGTTGCTGTGACTGGTTGCTGTGACTGGTTGCTGGTTGACTGGTTGCTGGTTGCTGGTTGCTGGTTGCTGGTTGCTGGTTGCTGGTTGCTGGTTGCTGGTTGCTGATCGAAAGTATGTGGGGCAGGCGCTTTCGCCTGCCAACGCTAAATTATGAGTGACGTTCAACTCACCATCGACGGCCATGCAGTTACCGTTCCCGAAGGAACCACCGTCTTCGACGCCGCGCGCCTGCAAGGCATTCCGATTCCCACCTTGTGCCACCAGCAAAATGAAACGCCGGTGGGCGTGTGCCGGGTGTGCGTGGTGGATGTGGGCGGCCGTGTGTTTGCGGCTGCGTGCGTGCGGCCGGCCGAAAACAAGATGGTGGTGTCCACCAATTCCGATAAAGTCCGGCGCGCGCGGCGGACGCTGATTGAGTTGCTGATGGCGGACCATCCCAGCCCCTGTGCCCGCCAGCGGAATTCGGGCGATTGCGAATTGGAGAAGCTGGCGAGCCTGGAAGGCATCGCCGAGCCGCGTTTTCCCCGCCGGATTTCACCGCGCGGCCAGGACAACTCATCGCTGGTAATCGCGGTGGACCACGAAGCTTGCATCCTGTGCGACCGCTGCATTCGCGGATGCGATGAGATCCGTCACAACGACGTGCTGGGCCGCCGCGGAAAAGGCTTCATGGCGGGCATCGCCTTCGACTACAACCTGCCCATGGGTAATTCTTCCTGCGTCTCCTGCGGCGAGTGCATGGTGTCCTGCCCCACTGGCGCGCTGACCAACAAGAGCGTGGTCAAAACCGTGCTGCCGGGCGAGCCGGTGGATGTGGAAGAGCTGCTGGACCTTCCTTACTTTCAGAAGATCTCCGGAACCTTCCTGGAACTAAACAAGAGCGCCGTGGTCCGCCGCCATTTCAAGAAGGGTGAAATTGTCTGCCGCGAAGGCGAGTATGGTTCAACCGCGTTCTACATTCTGGAAGGCACCGCCGAAGTTTCCCTTTCGACGCCCATGGCGCATGTGAAAACCGAGGGCGGGGCGCGCGGCTTTATCAGCAAGCTCACCAGCCGCCTGGCTGGCCGCCGCGACGATCGGCGCGACGAAGAAGGCGAGCGGCGGAGTATTCCAATCGATGGCCCGGAGGATTTGCCCTACGACAATCCGGTGGGGACGCTGAACCCCGGCGATCTGTTCGGCGAAATGACCTGCATGAGCCTGTATCCGCGATCGGCCACGGTGCGCGCCACAACCGACTGCGTGATGCTGGAAATGCTGCGCAATGTGCTGGACATCATCCAGCGCAATAAGACACTCAAGGCGCAGCTGGACGCAAACTACAAGAAACGCGCCCTGGAAGACCATTTGCGCAGCGTACCCATGTTCGCATCGCTGACGCCGGATTTCATTGACGTGCTGCGCAACACAGTGGAGCTGGTGCGCTATGGCAAAGGCGACGTCATCTGCAACCAGGGCGACATCGCCGACAGCTTCTATCTGGTTCGTCTGGGTTTCGTGAAAGTGACGGAGCCGCACCCGGGCGGCGAGCTGGTGCTGGCGTATCTCGGCCGCGGCGGATATTTCGGCGAAATCGGGTTGCTGGGTGAAGGACGCCGCACGGCCACCTGCACCGCGCTCGATCACGTGGAGCTGGTCCGTATTCACGCCGAGGAATTCCACCAGATGACGGAACGGTTTCCGGAGGTTCGGCGCAGCCTGGAGGGCCTGGCTCACGAGCGCCAGCAACAAAACCAGCAGCGTTTATCGACGGCCACCAGCATGCCGCTGGATCATTTTCTGGCGCAGGGCTTGATGGAGGCGCAGAGCCTGTTGATATTGGATCTGGAGCGCTGCACCCGCTGCGACGCCTGCGTGCGCGCCTGCGCGGACGCCCATGACGGCGTCACGCGATTGATCCGCGAAGGGCTGCGATTCGACAAATATCTGGTGGCGACATCGTGCCGGCAGTGCCGTGACCCGCTGTGCATGGTGGGATGCCCGGTGGGGGCGATCAGAAGGCGGAATTCGCTGGAGGTGATCATCGAGAACTGGTGCATCGGCTGCGGCCTGTGCGCCAAAAACTGCCCGTACGGAAACATCAACATGCACCCGTTCGAAGTGCGGGAGGGACAAATCGCGGTTAAGAAGCAAAAGGCCACGTCTTGCGATTTGTGCACGGAGCATGCCGAGCCCAGCTGCGTCTACGCCTGCCCGCACGATGCCGCGCATCGCGTGGAGCCGAACGAGTTCTTCCGCTGGCTGGGGACGCCGCTGGAAACGGAGGCGCGTGGCGCACGCTAGAAGCTGCCGGATAAGGCGTTGGCAGGCGAAAGCGCCTGCCCCACTAAGATGAAGATCGATAAAACGCATCGGCCCTGGATGATTGCCACGCTTGCCATTTTTGTGGTGACCCTGGCGGCCTACATTACTTACGCCGACCACGCGCCCGGCGGACCGCGCGGGGGCAGCGCTTTGGGGCTCACATTCGGAATTGGCGGCTACGCTTTGATGCTTTACGCGGGCCTGCTGGGTGCCCGCAAGAAAGTTCCGATCTGGCGCATCGGCCGCGCGCAAACCTGGATGCGCGGCCACATCTGGCTGGGGTCATTAAGCCTGCCGCTGATCCTGTTTCACGCTGGTTTTGCTTTTCGCGGACCTTTAACGAGGCTGCTGATGTGGCTGTTCTTTATCGTGATTGCAAGCGGGCTGCTGGGCGCCGCGATCCAGCATTATATTCCCCGCATGATGACGTCGCGCGTACCGATGGAAACCATTTACGAGGAGATCCCACATGTGCGGCAGCAGCTTCGCGAGGAAGCGGATCAACTGGTGGCCACGGTTTATGGCGCCTCCGAGGTGAGCACGCTGGTGGATATCGAGCAGGAAGACCGCGCGCGTTTTCACGAAGTATACCTGGCCAAAGTCCGGCCGTTTCTCTCCGATCCGGACTCGACGCAACTTGAGCTGGCCGATCCGCGCCGCTCGGCCGAGGTCTTCGAATCGCTGCGCCGGCTGCTGGTGGTTTCCGTACACCCGGTGCTGAACGATCTGGAAAACATCTGCGAAGAGGAGCACCAGTTGCGCCGTCAGGCGCGGATCTATCGTTGGTTGCATGCCTGGCTGCTGGTACATGTTCCGCTTTCGATTGCCCTGCTGGCTCTGGGAGCGGTACACGCGGTGATGGCGCTTCGTTACTGAGGCCCTTACTGAGGAAAGATGGCGGGACGAACACGCACCACCAAGAAGCTCGCGCAGCGAATCGATCTTGATTACTTCAAGACGCTGCACGGCATTCCGCGTTGGCGCCGCATCCTTTCGGTGGCGTTTACGCTGGCGGGGTTGGGTTGGTTAGGCTGGCATGGACTGCGGGGAAGTCCCGCGCCCTACAATGCCGGACCGGTGGCGCGCGCGCACGCCTTGATCGGACACAAATGCGCCGCATGCCACGTTTCCACCGCCGGATTTCAGCGGACCGTTACCGATCAAGCCTGCCTGGCATGTCACGATGGGCCCATCCATCATGCCGAACAGACCTTTTCGCCGACGTGTTCGGATTGCCACGTGGAACACAAAGGCGTGCTGCGCCTGGCCAGCACCAGCGATCGCGCTTGCGCCCAGTGCCACGCCAATCTGACGGCCAGCGATAAAAACGCTCCGCCGAGATTTGTGGCCGCGATCAGCAACTTTGACAGCAACCATCCGGAATTTGCGCCGCTGCGGAGCGGGCAAAAGGATCCCGGCACCATTAAGTTCAACCATCGGGTGCATCTCAAAAAGGAACTGCGCGCAGCCGAGGGGACGGTTCAACTGAAATGCGCGGATTGTCATCAGCCTCCCGGATCGATTACGTGGTCCGGCCGCGCCTACATGGCTCCGGTGAATTACATGCAGCACTGTTCCACCTGCCACACGCTGCAGTTCGACCGGCGCTTCCGGGAATCCGTTCCGCACAAAGAGCCCCGGGTGGTTTATGAGTTTGTGGTGAAGAAGCTGACGGAATATATCGCGGCGCATCCGGATCAAATTCACACCGTGGATGAACCGGACAAGCGCTTGCCGGCGCGTCCGGTGCCTCCCATTCCACGCAATGCGCAAGAGTGGGTGGCGCAACGATTGACTGATGCGCAGTTGCTGCTATGGCGTAAAGCCTGCAAGGAATGTCACGCGCTGAGCTATCCCGGCGGCCCGGAATCGCTGCCGGTGGTGGCCAAAGCATCCATCACCGCGCGCTGGCTGCCGCACGCGAGCTTTGATCATGAAGCGCACCAGCTGCTGGCCTGCACCTCGTGCCACGCGCGGGCGAGTACCAGCACGGAAACTTCGGACGTGCTGATTCCGGGTATCCAAGTTTGCCGCGAGTGTCATCGCAGCGGCGCGAATGCAGCCGAGGCACGCTGTTTCGAGTGCCACGTTTATCACGACTGGAGCAAGGAAAAGCCGGTGAACGCCGGGTATACGGTCCGGCAGTTGGCCGAGTAACGGTGTGGCGCATGCACTCGGGCGTGCGCTACGTCTCGCTCAACGCGGCCACCAGTGCTCCGCGGGCCGTGGAATGCTGCGGGCTTGCGCCTAACCGCACTTCCGAAATCGCGACAGGCAGTTCGGTTTCGCGCAGAATCTTCTCAAAACGGTCGCGGAATCCGGCCGCCAGGACACTGCCGCCGCTCAAGACCAGCGGGATGGGGCGCGAGAGCTTGGGCATGTTTTGAGCGCCGGCGAAGGCGTCGCGGATGGCGGACACCAGCGCCTGCAGCATGTCTTCGTAATAGGTGTTGAGCGCCTGGTGGATCTTGTTGGCGAAATGGCCGTTCAGGTGGAACGATTCCTCCTTGATGGTTCGGATACGTGTGGCGGGTTCTCCGCGAAGGTTGGCCACGCTTGCATCGATGAAATCGCCGGCCTTGCCGATGGAGAAACTGAACACCGGAACCGAAAGGTACGCCAGGCAAACGTTGCACAATCCTCCTCCGCAGCTCACGCCGATGCCGGTGTAGTTGGAGTTTTCCATTTCGCCGTAAACCACGGCCAGCCCTTCGGAGATGCTGCTGGATTCGTAACCCAAATCGTCCAACATTTTCTTCAGGTCGGCTTCATGGGCGTTCACTTCCTGGCTGGCGCCTAAGGGAGCCGCGGGAACGCTGAAGCACAACTTTTGTCCCTGCCCAGGCGTCTCGGCAGTGAGCAGCACCACGATTTCCCGAACCAGTTTCAGGCTGTTGGATTCTTCCGGGTTCAACACTCCGCGCAACATAGGCCGGCGCGTCTCCTGGTGGAACAGATTGGCGAAGCGCTCCGATTCGTCGCCATATACGGTGAGTTCCGGACCCTGCACCAGATGCGGAATGCGCTCCTTCTTCAGAACGCCTTGCGTCAACTTCGAGAACGGAAGGGTGACAAAAGCGTTGAGTTGCGCCTGGTATTGAGTGGTTTTGTCCAGGCGTTGGGCGGCGACGATGCGGCTGGTGCCAACGTCGAGCCCGACGGCGGAAGCGTTTGGCTTAGTATTGGTATTTGACATTAGTTGGTCTCCCCACGGACGCGATGGCGTCCTTATATTTTTTTTGCAAAACTTCGCGGTAGCGATCGAGCGGCATGCCGCGTAAAGCCGCTTCCCGCCGCACTTGCTCCTCACCCGCCCGGAAAGCCGGACCCAGCGCGTCGTCCCCGGTGAAACCGAACAGCGTTACGCTAGGCAGCGGGTGTTGGTAGTTGTCGCTCAATCCCAGGTCGTGAAACGGCAGGTTGGCGGCCCAGTCCATGTGGTAGCCGGCGCGGCGGTTCGCTGGATTTACGGAAACCTGTGCGTGCGCCACGCAATTTTCGGCCGGGATTTTGTAGCGCGCCCGCAACATCTCCACCAGGATTCGCCCGGCATGCACCTGAGCCGGATTCACCGGCGGGCCGTCCTCTGGCCGGCTCTGGGCTTCGAAAGCTATACCGAAGAAGCTTTGGTTGAGATTCAGATAGACCCAGGTCTGGTCCGCCCAGACGGAATGACCAGCATGGTTGGCGTAATCGGCTTCACGCACGATGCGGAAGACACGGCCGAATCGATCGATCACGAAGTGATAGGAATGATTGCGGCGCACGTACTCGAGCAATCCCTCGCCGGCGCGCCGCAAAGTTCCGTTCTGGTCTTCTTCAAAGGGCGCCATGTGGCTCTCGGTGGTGTGGAAAACGATGCCGGCCGGGTCGAAACGCAGTCTGGCTGGGTGGGTATCCATCCCTTCGCGAGAAAGCGATAGATAGGCTCTGGGCTGGGTACTGGTGAGAAATTGATTCTCTACCCGAAGTCCATTGCTGTATAGTTCAAAGCGATCGTTCGATTCCACCAGCCAAACGCGTCCGGGAATGGACGCGAATTTTTGCGATGGGTGTGGAAGGGTGGTGAAATGCGGCGGGGCAGGCAGCGAACGTAACGCTGCACTTGCCCAAGCCAGTCCAAGAAACGCCAGTGCCAGCGTGATGGCTAGCAATCCCAACACGCCATTGGCGCTCTTGGGGCGCGCCCGGGCGCGTTGTAGAAAACGCAGACGTTTTACGGGATCGGAGCACCAGGCAGCGCGCCACTGCAGCACGCGCGCGGAGAATCCACGTACTCCAACCGGGACTAGTCCCACTTAGCAGTAGTGGGCCGATGGCCCGAACCCTCTCAGAAAAAAAACCGGTGACAGGATACTCATTCCCCGATTTTCCCGCGACCGAAATCGGGAAATGAGTATCCTGTCACTGGATTTCGAGGAAGGCTTGCGATGGCGAAGGAGCGCCTGCGATGGTGATTACTAACGGCAGTTGGCCGCTGGGCGTCCCGGCGGGGATCGTGAAATCCAGTTGGTACAGGCCTGCGCAACAGGGCGAGACGCCAACATATTTGATATCGGACGCCGGCACCGGCACCCCGCCCAGCATCAAGGAATAAGGCGCCGCGACCATTGCCCCGGCTCCTGGAATTGCGCCCAACCCAAAGGAGGGCGATGTTGCGCCGAAGCCGGTGGCGTAGGCTTCGATGGTGTCGCCGGGCTTGGCAGGAACGAAGGTCGCGCCCAGGCCGATCTTGGCTCCGGTGGAAGTATTGGCTGCAGCGACGGGATTGGGACCGCCCGCGGGATCGATCGTGTAATAAAAGAATTCGGGCGATGCCGCCTGCACCGCGACACCAGCGTAGTTACTCGAGACGGCATTGGCAGTACCGCAGCCCGTCGTGACTTGAACCGTTGCGGGACCCGGCGCGAGCGCGCCCACCTGCACATTGATCTGATTGGGATAAACACCCAGCATCGCCGCCGGTGCGGAGCCGATGCTTACGCACACTCCCTCCAGCACGGTCGGGACTTTCCCATTCACCAAGTCCGCCCCGCCCACGGTGTGCTGATTCGCTGCCGCGACAAAATTAGCGCCGAAAATACTGGCCATCCCACCGGGAGAAACAGCTTGCACGGGGGGAACACTGCCGCCTGCCCCCACTACGCCGCCCGAGGTCAAAAACGGCGGCGGATTCTCAGGATTGTAAATCGCCAGCTCGCGAATGACGAAGCCGCCGTCGGAAACGAAGAGGTCGCCTTTAGGATTGATGGCAAGGCCGTCAGGGACGGTGAAGGTGCCCAAGCTGGCATCGCCTCCGTCGCCGGTTGAACCAGGCCCCGTGAACTGATACGCAGGCACCTTCGCGCTCCCGCCGGCGAGCGGCGTGAGATTGCCCGAAGCGTCCACTCTCACAACCTGCTCATTGTTCGAAAAATTATCGCTCCAGAAATAGAAATTGCCGCCACTGTCGAATACCAGGTTGTACGGATCGCCGATGTACGCTTGCGTGGCCGGACCGGCTGGGATCCTGTTGTAGAAGTTATTGCTAATCACGCCGGCGGCAACGTGAAGAATCCCCTTGGAGTCGAGTCTCCAAATCACTTGATTACCGAGATCTCCGAAATAGACGGAACCCAAGGGGTCCACCGCGACCGTAGTGACGTAACCAATCGAAGCGTCGAGAGCTGTAGCTCCGTCCTGAACGGTGCCGCTCTTGTTGCTGCCTGCCAGCAGCGTGATAGATCCGGAAGGGTCCATTTCGTAAAGCTGGGCGCCTTCCTCGAAGTAAAGATTTCCGGACGAATCGGCCGCCAAATGACTGGCGTTGATGGCTACGCTGGTTCCCGAAGCGCCGGTAGCGATGGTGCCGGCGCCTCCGCCGGCCACGGTGGTCACCATTCCGTTGGAGTCAATTTTGCGGATGGTACTGTATGGGTAACTCGAGCTGATGAAGTAAAGGTTGCCCGCTCCGTCGAATGTCAACTCTCCTGGTTTGACCTCCGCCTGGAGCGCGGGACCGCCGTCACCCGCACTTCCGCAGGTGCCGTTGCCGGCGATGGTGTTAATAATTCCATTCAAGTCGATTTTCCGGATCCGGCAGTTCCCCGCATCGGCGAGGTAGAGGTTACCGGCAGCGTCCGAGGCTAAATTTCCGGGCTGCATCGCGGCTAGGATGGCCGGTCCGTTATCGCCGGAGAACGGAACCGGGTGGCCGGCGACAATTTGGGTGGTTGCGGACGAGACGTTAAAGATACGTACGCTGCCATTCGCAATGGCGATATCGCCGGTGAGCGGGTTTATCGCCAGCGCGGAACCCGCTAAGTTATTCGTCCCCGGCACGGTTTGCACCGCTAACGTTTGAAGATTAACTTTGACAATAGGGCCGCTGAAGTTACTGGCGAAAGCATAGATGTAGCCGCCCGGTCCGGAGGCGAGCTGCTGGCCGATAGTTCCCTGAATGGCGGTGAAGGTGCCGGTAGTGAGATCCATTTCGGCCGGGGCGCCACTGTCCGTGACCAGGAACAATGTGGACCCCGAAATCGTCATGTCTGCAATGTATTGGACAGCAGTAGTACCCACCAGCTGGGAGCTGCTGCCGTCAGCAGGAAACGAAACTACCGCGGACTTATAGCCCGATTTTTTGGTGTCATTGTCCTCCTCAATGTAAATATTGTCACTGGCGTCAATGGCGATGGTGTTAGGCAATATTTGGGCCACGGCGGCGGGAATTCCGGCACCCACGTACGGTGGCGAGGTAATGACGTAACTCCCCGTGCCGGCGAACGTATGGATATTTCCATCCGGCGTCACTTTGAAGACTTTTTGATAGAAGCTTTCCGCGATATAGATGTTCTCCTGGGAATCGATTACGAATCCAACGATGTTTTGAAACGTGGTGGTGATCGCCGGCCCTCCCTCCTGATACTGAGAGCCGGGGGAGTAGGATCCGGCGATGTGCGTCTCCGTGCCGTCGGCATTCAGGCGCCAAATACGAAGAGTGTCAGAATAGAACAGAACTCCGTGGCTGTCGTAAACAACCTGGCCTAACCGCAACGGGGATTGATTCAAAGCCAAGGGAGCTCCCAGCGGCGGAAAGTACCCGGCGAACGTAGTTAGGAAATAAGACGGTGCGGCATGTGCGATCAATCCTAAAGTACTCATCAACATCGCGTTGAGAATAATGCGCATGGCTGGATTCCGCTCCTTTGTCTTAGGAGGCGTGAAAGGCGCGGAAATACCCTCATCCGAGTGGGGCAGGTTGCCAACCTGCAAGCCGATTGTCAATCGGCGCTGGGCGGGTTAGCAACCCGCCGCAGGATGACATCCTGCCCCACACGTGAGGTATCGTTGATTCTATGTGCCGTTCCTTGCTGGCCGCGCTTTGCCTTGCCGCCGCGCTCTCCGCGCAAACTCCCGCCAGTTTTTATGACGGGCTGCACTGGCGGCTGATCGGGCCGTTTCGCGGCGGCCGCGCGGTAGCAGCCGCCGGCGTTCCCGGCGATCCCACCACCTACTACTTCGGCGCCGTTGGCGGAGGCATCTGGAAGACCACCGACGGAGGCATGGTCTGGACACCCATCTTCGACCATCAGCATGTCGCGTCCATCGGGACCATTGCGGTAGCGCCATCGGATCCCAACGTTATTTATGTTGGAACGGGCGAGGCGGACATTCGATCGTCGCTTTCCTCCGGCGACGGCGTCTACAAATCCACCGACGCCGGAAAAACCTGGCGCAACATCGGCCTGCGCGATTCAAAACAGATCGGCAGAATTCTTGTGGATCCCAAAAATCCCGACGTGGTCTACGTTGCGGTGCTGGGCCACGCGTACGGACCGAACGCGGAGCGCGGCGTATTCCGCTCACGCGACGGCGGCCAGAGCTGGCAGAAAGTGCTGGACAAAGGTCCCGATACCGGCGCAACGGATCTGGCGTTTGAGCCGGAAAATCCGCAAGTGATCTATGCAACAACCTGGAACGCGCGCCGCTCGCCCTGGAGCCAGTATCCTCCGTTGGAGAACCGTTGGGCGGCGGGCTCTTCAAATCCACCGACGCAGGTGACCATTGGTCCCAAATCTCCGGTCACGGATTGCCGCCCGGAGGCTGGAAAAGATCCGGCGTCGCGGTGGCCGCAAAAACACGGAGGACGGCGTGTTTATGTGCTGATCGACTTCGGCTCCGGCACCGGACTCTATCGCTCCGACGATTCCGGCGCCACTTGGACTCGCACTTCCGATGACAGCCGCATCGATGGCCGCTCCTGGTATTTCAGCGGCGTCACGGTGGATCCGAACAATCCTGACATCGTCTACCTTCCCAACACCGGGATTTATCGTTCCACCGATGGCGGCAAGACATTTACCGTGTTCAAAGGCGCGCCCGGGGGCGACGACTATCATTTCCTTTGGATTGATCCGGCCGATTCCCGGCGGATGATCCAGGCTGCCGACCAGGGAGCTTCGATCACCGTGGATGGCGGCATCACCTGGGGATCCTGGTACAACCAGCCAACGGCGCAGTTTTACCACGTGGTGACCGACAACAAATTTCCCTACAACGTTTATGGATCGCAGCAGGACAGCGGAACTGTGGCGCTGCCCAGCCGCACCAATCATGGCTTCATCACCGAATACGACCGGTTCAACGTGGGTGACGCCGAGAGCGGCTATATCATGATCGATCCGAAAGATCCCGACATTTCCTACGTCAGCAATACATATGGAACTTTGAAGCGATTCGACCGGCGCACGTCGCAAGGCCAGATCATCACGCCGTGGCCTGCGCCGGCGTTCGGCGGCGACATTTCGCAGCGCAAATACCGCTTCCCCTGGACCGCGCCGCTGATTTTTTCTCCAGTAGACCACGCTCTCTACTATGGTGCCCAATACGTATTAAAAACTTCCGACGGCGGGCTAAGCTGGCAGGAGATCAGTCCCGACCTGACCGGCGCCGACAAGAATACAGCGAAAGGCGAAGTGACGGTGGAAAATGCGAAACTGCGCGGCTACGGCGTGGTTTATTCCATTGCGCCGTCGCCTTCCGTTGCGAGCGAAATCTGGGCCGGCAGCGACACCGGATTGATTCATCTCACTCGCGACGGCGGAAAGACCTGGTCGAATGTCACGCCTGCGGGCTTGGGCGACTGGAGCAAGATCACGCACATTGAAGCTTCGCGCTTCCATGCGGGCACGGCGTTCGCGGCAGTGGACCGGCATCGCCTGGACGATTACCAGCCTTATCTTTTCCGCACCCGCGATTACGGAAAAACCTGGGCGAAAATCACCAACGGCATCGCGGAGAACGCGTTCTTGAACGCGATTCGCGAAGATCCGGAGCGTCCCGGCTTGCTCTACGCTGCGACAGAATCCGGCGTCTACGTTTCCTTTGATGAAGGGGATCACTGGCAATCGCTGCAGCTCAATCTGCCGCCGGGTTCGGTGCGCGATCTGGTGATTCACGAAAACGATCTGGTAGCGGCAACCTTTGGCCGCAGTTTTTGGATTCTCGATGACATCACTCCGCTGCGGCAGATCGATTCCAAAGTCGACATCTTCGAGCGTGTTTCTCTATAAACCCGCCACAGCGATTCGCATGAACCGCGAAGGCTTCCAGGGAACGCCTTTGCCGCCTGAAATCCCGAAGACGCCGAATCCGCCCGATGGCGCCATCCTGGATTATTATCTGAAAAGCGCCGTGTCGGAGGTGACGCTCGAAATCCTGGACGCGCAGAACCAAGTTGTGCGCCGCTATTCCAGCAATGAGCAGCCCAGCCCGTCCAAAAGGCGGCAGGTTATCGCCGACATCTGGATTGTCCCGCCGCCGCGCCTCACCGCGCATGCCGGCATGAACCGCTTCGTATGGGATCTGCGCTATTCCATCGCGGCTGCCGCCGGAGAGGCCGACGACGAATATGGCATGGCAGCACAGGGGCCGCAGGTTCTTCCGGGAACCTATCAGGTGCGGCTGACGGTAGCGGGGCAACAGTATTCCGAGCCTTTGAAAGTATTGCTGGATCCGCGGTCCAGCGGCACGCCGGCCGACTTGGCGCAGCAACTCGATCTCGGCATGAAGGTTGCTCATCAAATGGCGGTGTGCGTCCAGCTAACGCGGCAGGGCGCGGAGCTCGAGGAAGCAACTCAGCGATGTGAAGAAAACAACCTCTGACGATGCGCTGAAGTCGCGGATCGCCGCGGTGGAGGGTGATGCCGACAAGATCTTCGGCGCATCCGGCGGATGGGACACCAATAATTCCGGATCTGGGGTTGGATCTGTGCTGTTGGATCTGGCGGCCGTCAATGGCGTGACGGATAGCGCTGACCGTATGCCTCCAGCCCCGGCCAGCGCCCTGTACGAACAAGCCAGCACAGCTTTAGCTTCAAACCTGGCCGCGTGGGACGCGCTCAAGAATGGAAAGCTGGCCGAGCTGAATCGCGCGTTGCGGGGGAAGAAGCTGAAGGAGATCGACATCCGAAGACGGAGGGTCAGTGATGGAAATGTGGGGCAGGCGCTTTCGCCTGCCAACTCCAGCTCTGCTATTGCTCCTGGCCGCGCCCGCCTTCCCCTGGGGACCCTCCGGACATCGCATCGTCGCCATCATCGCCGAGCAGCGCCTTTCGCCCGCGGCCCGCGAGAAAATCCGCACCCTCCTGCTGGACGGCAAATACTCTATGGTGGATATCGCAAGCTGCGCCGACACTATCCGCGGCAACCAGCGGCCGCCGACGACTATGTGCCGCTCGCTGGCCGGCGAAGTGTCTTCGCCAACGGCCTTTGGCACTATATCGATATCCCGGTGCCCACCAAAGCCAAAACATTGGATGCGTTTTGTCCGGAAGGCAATTGCGTGACGGCTAAAATCAAGAGCTTCTCCGAAACTCTGCGTACTTCGAAGGACGACGCCCAACGGCGTCAGGCGCTCTTGTTTCTGGTGCACTTCGTCGGCGATATCCATCAGCCCCTGCATTGCGCGGAGCGTTCCTGCGACAAGGGCGGTAATTCGGAGCGCGTGAATTTTCTTCAGATGCAGAAAGAAAGAAATGTCGCCTTGCATCATGTTTGGGACAGCTCCGAGCTCGATCTGCTAATGAAGCATGCGAACATAACAGATGACCATGTTTTCGCGGGAATGCTGATGGCCGCCATCAAGCCGGCTGAGGCGGAAAAATGGGCGCAGGCTTCGCCCGATCAGATGGCCTGGGAATCCTACAAGCTAGCCGTGACCAAGGTCTATCGCGGCATCCCGTTCCAGAATTTCTGCGAGAACCAGAAGCCGGCGCCGATGGTGACCGATTTGACGCCGGCCTATGAAAACGAGGGAACCAAAGTGGTCCGTGAGCAGCTCATGAAGGCTGGCGTGCGCCTGGCCGCTATCCTGGAATCTGATATAAACCAATGAAGAAACTAATTCTGCTGGTTGTTCTCTTACTGCCTGCAAGCGCCGAGATCAAGGTTTTCAAGAACTTCACCTTGATCGACGGTACCGGCAATCCAGCCATCGCCCAAGTGGCCATGATCATCGATAACGGCCGGATTACCCACATCGGCTCCGTGCAGCGAACTCAAGTGCCGGAGGGCGCACAGGTGATCGACCTGGACGGCAAATTCGTGATGCCGGGCATCATCAATCTGCATGGCCATCTAGGCAATACGGTGGACCTCAAACAAGACGCGAAGTTTTACACGCGCGAGAACATCGAAAAGAATCTGCGCACGTATGCTTCCTACGGCGTAACCACGATGCTCAGCCTGGGAACCGATCAGGACCTGATTTTTAAGATTCGCGATGAGCAGCGGTCGGGGCGCCCTACGTATACGCGAGTCTTCACCGCCGGCCGGGGCTTTACGCTGAAGGGCGGCGTGGGCGGCATGCCTTCGGTTACATATAATCTCGAAAACGCGACCGAGATCCCCAAGGACGTGGATGCACTGGCGGCCAAAAAAGTGGATATTGTCAAAGTCTGGGTGGACGATTCCCTGGGTCACCGGCCCAAGATTCCGTTCGAGATGTCGAAGGCCATCATCGACAACGCGCATCGCGACAAATTGCGCGTGGACGCCCACATCTTCTATCTGGACGATGCCCTCAAACTGGTGAACGCCGGCCTGGACGCATTAGCGCATAGCGTAAGGGATCAGCCTGTGAGCCAGGAATTGATCGACAGCATGAAGCAGCATGGAACCTGGCAATCCGCCGCTACGCTCACGCGCGAGGCGTCCATGTTCGTCTACGCAAAACCACCAGCATTTCTTACCGATCCGTTCTTCACGCGCTCGGTTTCTCCGGCCGTGATCGCCACGCTCAGCGATCCGGATTATCAAAAAAAGATCGCGGCCGACCCGGATTTTCCGAAATACGCAGGGTTCCTGGAAATGGCGCAGAAGAACCTGAAGCGCCTGGCCGATGCGGGCATTCCTTATGGAATGGGAACCGACACTGGCCCCCCGGGACGTTTTCCGGGTTTCTTCGAGCACTGGGAGATGGAACTGATGGTGGATGCGGGGTTGACCCCATCCCTGGTGATCAAGGCAGCGACGAAGAGTGGGGCCGAATTCCTGCGGGCCAAGGATCTGGGCACTTTGGAGGTTGGGAAGTGGGCCGACATGATTGTGCTGGGCGCCGATCCGCGCGTCAACATCCGCAACTTGCGATTGATTGAGGGGGTGTATATCGCCGGCAATCAAGTTGACCGATAGATGTTAAATGACATGCCCGAACTGTGGCGCACCCATGCGCCTGAAAGCAGATCAGGAATGCTTCCTCTGCAGCTATTGCGCCAGTATTGACGTTCCGGAAACGAATGCCGAGGGCATCCGCGTATTTGATGAGCCGGCCGACGGGTTGGCCTGCCCGGTTTGTTCCACCGCGCTGCTGCAGGCCTCAGCCAATGGGCATCGCCTGGCGTATTGCAACCAGTGTCACGGCATGCTGATTTCGATGGAAGTTTTCCCCGCGGTAATTCAAGATTTGAAATCGCGCCGGTCGGCCCTGGCGTATGACGCGCGCCCATTCGACCCCAGAGATTTGGGCCGGCGGTTGATCTGCCCGAAATGCAGTCTCCAGATGGACACGCACCTTTACGGCGGCGGCGGTAACGTAATCATTGACGACTGCGAGAACTGCGGCGTCAACTGGCTGGATTACGGCGAGCTGGACCGGATTGTGCGGGCTCCGGATCAGGAATACGCAAGATAGTCTCTCGTTTCTCGTTTCTCGTTTCTCGTTGGATCACACAAAGCCCTTCGGTGGCACGAAGCCTCCGATTACGTCGGCTAGCAGACGGGCGAACTCGATGGGCGTGGCGTCTTCCATGTAAGGACCCATAATCTGGATGCCCACCGGCAGTCCAGCGGCGGTTCTGCCGGCGGGGGCGACCGTAGCCGGGCAGCCACTCAGAGTTGGGGGCATGATCCAGGGCGTGATATCGGTGTAGGGGCGCTGGCCTTCGGGCGTGGCCAGCTTGCGTTGGTCGAAGGGCTCGCTATGATCGTGCGGGAAGGCGGGCACAAAGGCCACCGGCATCAGGAACACGTCGTGAACCCGGAAGTATTCTTCCCACATGGCGCGAGCAGCCAGCCGCTTGGCGGTCTCATCCACCCAGCGCGAGTGCGGTTCCACCAAAGCGGCGCCGGCGACATTCTTGGGATTCATCCGGTAGGCCTGGCGTAGCGCTTCCTGGACCTCAGGGGGAAAGCGTGGCGCCATCACGGCGTAGAGCAAGTACAGGTATGTATTCAACTGTTCGGCGAAGTTTACGCCGGCCGGCCAGCCGCGGTCCACATGCACACCGGCGCGCACGATCTTTCCGACGGCACTTTCCAGCACACCGCGCACGTCGGAGCCTACCCGGCACAGCGGGTCATCCAAAATGCAGCCCACCCGAAAATCCACCAACCTGTTGCGGCGCGGCGCCGGGAGCGACCAGCGGTATGCCTTGGCCTCAGCACCGGCCGGCCCGCCAATCGCCTCTAGAGCTACGCGAAGATCCTCAGCCGAGCGGGCCATCGGTCCGCACACTGACAGATCCACGAACTTCGCGGGCGCGGGATCGATGAATGGTGGCACATGGCCGATGGTCGGGACCAGTTCGAGCGTGGGCTTGTGACCGTAGACGCCGCAAAAGTGGGACGGGATGCGAATGGAGCCTCCAATATCGCTTCCGAACGTCAGATGCCCAAGTCCTGCCGCCAGCGCCGCGGCGCCGCCTCCGGTGGAACCGCCCGGCGTCCGGGCGAGATCCCAGGGATTGTTGGTGGTCCCGTAAATGGGGTTGTAGCTCTGCAAATCGGCCAGCATCACCGGAACATTCGTCTTGCCGATCACGATAGCGCCGCTGCGCAGGATGCGATCCACCACAACGGCGTTCCGCTTGGGGCGAAAATCCCGGTATTGCGGAAGCCCAGCTGTAGTTGGCACACCTTCCATCCCGTAGCTTTCTTTGACGGTGACCGGCACACCGTGAAAAGGTCCCCACCATTGCTTTCTTTGGATGGCTTGGTCAGCCTCGCGGGCCCGCGCTAAAGATGTCGCGCGAAATTCCAGAATGACGGCGTTGATCTTACCGTTAAAGCGATCGATGCGCCGGAAGGCCAATTCCGTCAGCTCCACCGATGAGATGCGCCTGGCCTTGATGGCCGCGGCGGCATCCAGCGCGGTTGCAAAATCGGGCGAGAACGCGGATGGCGCGGTGTTGGCGGTTAACGAAGCCGCGATGCTTGCCGCAAGAAAATCACGCCGAGTGCCCCTCATGGAAAGCCATTTTACTCGATCGATATAGCAAGACGAGCCCCCTCGTACCATAACTCTCGATTCCACTTGTGCCGATATTACAGACGTGCGTAAGGTGACCACCAGACTGCACAAGTTCTCGCTGTCCCTGATGGTCGTGTTTCTAGGCTTGGCCGGGCCTTTGAACGCGCTTCCAACCCTTACGCAAGTCGCTGAAATCAGGAAGCTTAAGATTACTGAAGCTCGCCAGGGATTTCCCGTCCGGCTGCGCGGGGTGGTCACCTATTTCGACACTATCGGTCCGGACATGTTCTTCCAGGATTCGAGCGCCGGCATCTGGATCCACTGGACTGAAGGCCTGCCCAAGCCTCAAAAGGGACAGCTGATCGAACTGGAAGGGTCTACCACGCAGGTGGATTTCGCTCCGGACATCGCGCAACCGCACTGGCGGGTGATTGGCGAGAGTGCCTTGCCGAAACCCTACCACCCTTCCTATGAAGAATTGGCCTCGGCATCGCAGGATAGCGAGTGGGTGGAAGTGGACGCCATCGTTCGCGCCGTTTCCGCGGATCCGAATCACGGGTACTTGCGCTTAAAATTGTCCGTGGATGGCGGGCGGACCTTGGCTCTGCTACCCCCAGGCGGCTATGATCATGTTCCCACCGAGCTGGTGGAAGCCCGCATAAGATTTCAGGGAGTGGCGGCTTCGGTTTTCAATCGCAAAAACCAGATTCTGAGCCCGCTGCTGCACATCTCCACGCTCTCCGACATCAAGATTCTGGAGCCCGCGCCGAGTGAGCCGTTTGAGGCTGCTATACAGCCCATCGAAAGTTTGCAGCGCTTCAGCTACAAAGGCGCTTCCACGCACCGCGTGCATGTAAGAGGCACGGTAACGGCGGTGTTGGGCGACACCGGCTTTTTTGTTCAGGATCCCACCGGAAGCATCTACGTCGGAGCGGGAGATACCAGCGAGCTAAAGCCCGGGCAGGTGGTGGATATCGCCGGATTCCCCGGAGTGCTGGACAATCGGCCGGCGCTCGAAGAGCCCACCATCCGGATAGCCGGCAGTGTGCCGCCGCATACGCCGCCGCTCATCAGCCACAACGACGCACTGAGCGGAACTTACGATTCGGCGCTGGTGAGCATGGACGGACAAGTGGAAGGCGTAGCGCAATTGCCCGATGAGACGGACCTGGTATTGCGCGACGCGCAAGGCATGTTCACCGCGATCTCCAAAGGGAAAGCCCAACGCGCGGGTCTGGGAACATTGCAACATGGCACGCGCATCCGGCTGACGGGAATCTGCCTGGTGGATTCGGACGCGCTGGGCAACCCGGTTTCCTTCAGCATTCGTTTTCGTTCCAGCCAGGACATCGCCATTCTCCAAACCCCGCCATGGCTCTCGCCGGAGCGGGCCGCGTCGATAGTTTCCATTCTGGCGTTTGCCATTCTGGGGACGCTGGCTTGGGTGGGAATTCTGCGGCGGCGGGTACAGAGCCAGACCGAGATTATACGCACCACGCTCGAATCCACGGCGGACGGAATCCTGGTGGTGGATGCCCACGGCCAGACCGTGCTTTGGAACCAGAAGTTCGCGGAGATGTGGCGGATTCCGGAGGAGGTTTTGCGCGAGCGCAGCGCTCAGAAAAGGCTGGATGAAGTAATGGACCAGCTCAAAAATCCGGAAGAGTTTCAAGCAAAGATGGATCGGCTCTCTGAGAACCCCGGCGATCAGAGCGATGACGTCATTGAATTCAAGGACGGCCGGGTGTTCGAACGTCACTCCGAGCCGCGGCGCGTGGGCGGACGGATGGAAGGGCGGGTGTGGGGATTCCGCGACGTGACCGATCGCATGCGGGCCGAACACGCGCTGCGAGTGCGTTCCGAGCAACAGGCCGCGGTGGCGGTGCTGGGACAATCGGCGCTCACCGAGACCAAACTGGATTCGGTGCTGGAGACCGCCAGCGTGTTGGTGATGCGAACGTTGGGCGTGGACCGTTGCAACATTCTGGAGCTAAGCGAGGATAGGACATGGTTCGTGACCCAGGCCGCCGCCGGCAGCGATCCCGGCCAACTGGGGTTGCGCACTCCGGCGCAGGGATCGCAGGAAGGCTACACGCTGCAGGCTGAGGCGGCCGTGATGGTGGAAGACATCCGCGCGGAAGAACGGTTTCGCTGCTCGAGTTTCGCGGATGTTTCCGGTGTGCTCAGCTCAGTGAGCGTGGCCATCGCCGGGGATCGCCAGCCTTGGGGCGTGCTGACCGCGGGTTCCGTGGCGCAGCGCAAATTCTCAAGCGAGGACATGAACTTCCTGCAGGCCATGGCCAACGTGCTGGCGTCGGCCGCGCAACGCCAGCGGGCGGAGGGCAAACTGAGCCTGGCCAAGGATGCCGCCGAAGCGGCCAATCGCGCCAAGAGCGAATTCCTGGCGAACATGAGCCACGAAGTGCGCACCCCCATGAACGGGATTCTGGGCATGACTGAGCTGATCCTCGATACCGATCTCACGCCGGAGCAACGCGAGAATATTCATATCGTACGCACTTCGGCGGAAGCCCTGTTGACGGTGATCAACGACGTGCTGGATTTCTCGAAGATCGAAGCGGGGCGCCTGGAGCTGGATGAAACCGCGTTCAACCTGCGCGACTTTATCGATGAAGTAATGCGCTCGTTCGCGCTTCCAGCGCACCAGAAAAATCTGGAGCTGGCTTGCGACGTGCGGCCCGGCGTACCCACCATCTGCGAAGGCGATCCCACGCGGCTGCGCCAGGTATTGAACAACCTGATCGGAAACGCTCTGAAGTTTACCGAGAAAGGCGAGGTGGTGCTGGAGGTTGACGCGCCACTGCCGCCTTCGGGCGGCAAAGTGCTTCTGCATTTCGTCGTGCGGGATACCGGCATCGGCATTCCACAAGGGAAACAAAAGCTGATTTTCGATCCTTTCTGCCAGGCCGATTCGTCTACTACTCGAAAATACGGCGGCACCGGCCTGGGGCTCACGGTATCGGGACGCCTGGTGCACATGATGGGCGGCGAAATATCGGTGCGCAGCGAGCCCGGCAAGGGCAGCGACTTCTACTTTACGGCGCTGGTGGGCCTGGCTTCCGCGGCCGCGGTTCCCGACAACGGGGAAGCAGTGCAATTGGCCGGTAAGCGCGCTCTGGTGGTGGACGACAACGCCACCAATCGCCGCATCCTGGATGACATCCTCCATGGTTGGGGATTGGAAGTGATAACGGTGGATAGCGCGCAGAGGGCGCTGGAGACTCTGGATGAGTACCGGAAACTGGGCTGCCCCTTCGAGTTGATGATCACCGACGGGCAGATGCCGGATACCGACGGCTTCCAGTTGGCCGAACAAGTGAAACAAAACCCCAACTTCGGGTCGCTGGTGATTATCATGCTCACTTCGAGCGGCCAACGCGGCGACGTGCAGCGCTGCCGGGAAATAGACATTTCCGCGTACCTCACCAAGCCCGTGCGGCAATCCGAACTGCGCGAGGCTACGCACGCGGCTTTCGGACGCCGCTTGGCGGGATTGCTGGGGCCGGCGGTGGTTACCAAGCATGTGCTGCGGGAAGCGCGCGCCGCGGCCAGCCGCCGTATTCTTTTGGCCGAAGATAATCATGTCAACCAGATCCTGGCGGTGCGGCTGCTGGAACGGCGCGGCCATCGCGTAGTGGTGGCCCAAAACGGGCGTGAGGCCGTGGAGCTTCTGGAAAAGGACCAGTTTGACTTGGTGCTGATGGATGTCCAGATGCCGGAAATGGACGGCTTCGAAGCCACCGCAGCGATCCGCCAGAGAGAAGAACACAGTGGGCGCCGTACGCGAATTCTGGCCATGACCGCCCGGGCCATGAAAGGCGACGAGGAACGCTGCCTGTCCGCTGGAATGGATGGCTACATCGCCAAGCCCATCCACGCCGAAGAGCTGTACCGGCTGCTGGAGCAGACTACCGACTCGACCGCGCCGATTCCCGGCTTGGTGTGAGAGCATGAGCGTTTCTAGCGGTCTGGCTTCGTCACCGGCTTCTCGAACTGTTTTCCAAGAGCGTCGAATTCCCGCTGCATCGCATCGTCGACAACGGTTTGCGCCTGTGCCAATATTTGCGGATTGCTCTCGAGCGTCCCTTGGGAATATGCGATCCTCGACGTTAAGTCCTTCTCTTCAGCGGTCACTGAACTAATGGCGGCCGTTGCGTACTTCAGGTCCTCCGCGGCGCGGTCCCGCGCGCCTTCTGCGGCACGCAGCAGCCCCACCGTTTTCTCGTACTTAGCCTCCGCCCTATCCACCTTCTCGCGTTGCATTTGTAGGCGATTTTCGAGATCGCGGAAACGGGCGGCAAGAACCGTCCCTTCCCGCAACTCTTGTCTCAGCTCCCGAATCTCCTGAAGGATGGCTCTGAGTGTCGCGGAGTCGTCCGGCTGGGCCATCAGGGGTAAAGACAAACCGATCAGCAGCCATGATTTCGAGCACATTCCAAACTCCTTGCACAATTGTATCCGCGTTTATCCGCGTTCATTCGCGGCTATTATTTTTCCTTCGCGGTCCAACTTCAACCGGCGGCCGCGCCATTCCACCGTATCTCCGAATAAGCCGGTGGCCCAGATGGCCACTCCCCAAATGTCGCGCAGCGGGATCAGATACCAGTATTTCCAGACGTCCGCACTCTTGAGCACGAACCAGCCGCAGGTGATGGCCATGGCGAATCGAATCGCCAGCAGAGCGAGCGCCATCCCCCACAACCCGGCGGCTGCCAACACCACCACCCACAGCGTTGCGAAGGTCACCGGGAGCCCGGCATAGCCGCCGCCGCGCGATAGCCGGATAGTGCGCGCCCAGCGCAACTGGTGCCGCCAGGCCGCGCTCCACGATTCCGCGGATAATCGGGTGCTCACCACTACTTTCGAAATCAGGTTGCGGAGGCCCAGCGAATGGATCTTGCGGCCCAGTTGATAATCGTCGGCCAGATAATCCGCGATAGCCGCGAAACCACCGATCCGTTCCAGATCCACGCGCCGAAACGCCAGCGTGGAGCCTAGCCCGAACTCCGACACGCCAACGAACGGCGCCACCAGCGTACTGGGAGCGAAATCGGTGGCGATGGCCAGCGCTTCAAAGCGGCTAGGCCAGTCATTCGCTTCGGCTCGATACAGGCAGGTGACTAATCCAATGGCGGGATCGGCCAGCGGCGCGGTGACATCGCGGAGATAGCCCGCAGGAACTGAGATGTCGCTATCGCTCACAACGAAGAGCGGATGTTGAGCCTGGCGCGCCAGGTCCATCAGCACTCCCACTTTGCCGTTGGGCGCATCCTGCGAACACAGCACCAGACGAATGGGCACGGATGGAAATTCTTCAATGAGGCGCCTGATATCAGTTGCGGCGGGGTCGGCCGGATCCCGGATGCCGAAGAGAATTTCGAACTCGGGATATTCCTGGACGGCTTGGGAGCGGATTGCCTGGTAGAAGCCGGGATCGGACCCGCGGACGGGTTTCAGGATGGATACACCAGAGTTCGCAGGCCTAGGGCCTGCGCCACGGCGTAAATGCCAGAGGCAGGCCGCGATGGCAAAGAGTTGATAGCCGGCCGCGATGAAAGAACCAGCCAAGAACCAACCAAACGACAACCAGCAAACGCCAGCGGTCACCTTTACACAGCCAGCAGCGCAACGCCGCAGGCTACGAAGAAAGCGCCGGCCCAGCGCATTGGATTTACTTTTTCCTTGAGCGCCAGCCGCGCCAGAACCGTTTCCAGCACTACGCTGGCGGCGGTAACCGGCACGGCGAAACTGAGATCGGCTATGGACAGCAGCTTCATGAAAGCAAAAAAAGAAATCGCCATGAAGCACACCGCCAGAACCAGCGGGCCGCGCTGCGCGAACCCTCGCAACAGGCGCGGGATTCTTCCCGGCCGCAAATCCTCCACGGCTACTACATTGCGCTTCATTTCGAAGCTTTGCAGCAGATCGGCAAATACCGTGGAACCGACAATGATCCCCACCATCATCCACTTCATTGCTGCGTCTCCGGACTTGCAGCCGTGGTGTTCGGCGTGGTCAGCCCTACCAGGATCATGCCGATCATGATGGCCGCCGTTCCCAACCAGCGCTGCCAGGTGATTTGTTCACCGAAGAAATATTTTCCCAGAAACGCCGTAAACACATATCCGATGGAAGTGACGGGCAAAACATAACTGAGGTCGGCCCAGCTCAACAGGGTCATCCGCGCCAGCAGCCAAACAATCAAAAGAGTGGTGCCTAGCAACACCCACGGGGTGAAGAGGGTTTGAATATAGGCCAGCGGCGAATCGGCCAACCTCGCGGCCTGGTGCTTCATTCCCCAGGACAGGGAAAAATTCCCAAAGACATTGGCGAGCACCACTACGCCCGTCAGCAGCTTGGTCTTGAAATCGAGACGGCGGGGTTGGATGCCGGTCTCAGAGGAGCGCTCGGCTACCACACGGCCGGCAGCCATCTTACGATGCGCTTTCCTCCGCCCCCTGCAATGCGGTGGCTGCTTTCTGTTCTTTGATGAACTGCTTGCGCTTGGAGCTGACGCTCAGATATTCGCGCGCCTCTTTCACCAGCCGCGGCAGGTCGTTGTTCTTGATGGCCTTGGTCACCACTCGCCAGGCTGCTTTGGGACGGAAATAGTATTCGTGATAGAAACGTTCCACCCATTCCATCAGCTCGCCGCGATCGAAGCCCGGATAGACGGCGTTGGGAAGCTGGTGCCCGGTGGAGTCCGCCATGCCGTCGATCGTGACCAACCCGTTGGCTTTGGCGTGCTCATAGAACTCCGTGCCGGGAAAGGCGTGGCCCAGCGACACTTGAATAGTTTCCACATCAAGCTTCTTGGCGAAGTCGATGCTCTTGCGCAGGGTTTCGCGCGTTTCGCCCGGCAAACCCACGATAAAATCGCCGTGAACCACCAATCCCAGCTTGTGGCAATTCTCGGTAAAGCGCATGGCCATGTCCAGCGTGGCGCCCTTCTTGATATTCCTGAGAATCTGCTCGTCGCCGGATTCATAGCCCACAATCAGCAGACGGCAGCCGGCGTCCTTCATCGCTTTCAGCGTTTCGTAATCGGTGGTGACGCGCGAAGTGCAGCTCCAGGTAAAGTTGAGCGGCCCCAGCTTCTTTGAAAGCTCGATGGCGCGGGCTTTCCGGTAGTTGAACGTGTCGTCGTCGAAGAAGATTTCCTTAAGGCCTGGAAAGCTTTCGAGCGCGTATTTGCATTCCGCCGCCACATCGTCGGAGGAACGCAGCCGCCAGCGATGTCCCGAATGAGTTTGCGGCCACAGGCAGAATGTACACATGGCCGGACATCCGCGCGTCGTGTAAAACGAAATAAACGGATTCAGCAGGAACGGCACGTTGTAGCGCCGGAAATCGAGATCGCGCTTGTAGACTTTGGTGACCCAGGGAAGCTCATCCAGATTCTCGATTACTCCGCCTTCCGGATTGTTTACGACGGATCCGTCCTTCCAGTAGCTGACACCTGGCAATTCGGATAGGGGAGTGCCCTTGGCATAGTTGGCGATCTGATGGTCAAACTCGCGCCGCACCACGAAGTCAATCGCCTTGGACGCCTGGAGCGATTTTTCCGGCTCGATGGTCACCGGCGGCCCCACGAACGCCACCTTCATTTTGGGGTTGACGTCCTTCATCATCTCCGCGATCTTGACGTCGACATGAAAACCGGGGCTCGAGGTGAACAGGACCATCAGTTCGAAATCGTTGGCCATGGCCACCGTCTGGTCAATGGTGATCTTGTGCGGAGGCGCATCCACAACCTTGCTGTCTTCCAGCATTCCGGCCGGGTAGCACAGCCATACGGGGTACCAATACGATTCAATCTCACGGGAAGCCGGCCAGCGCGACCCCGCGCCGCCGTCAAATCCTTCGAACGAAGGGGGATTCAGGAATAAAGTTCGCATGGACCCTCTAGAGCCAGGATGCCTTTCTTTTTAAAGATAGCAGAGCAGCCCCAAGGGCGCGGTGAGATCACGGCTGCGGGTCGCTGGCGCCCGCCACTGTGTCCGGCTCTTCCTTGGAGAATTTGAAATAGTTGACATTCAGCTCAACGTGGCCGATGAACCGCACGTCCGCCTTGCTTTCCATCCGCTGTGGAATCGCCACTCCGTTCTGAATGTCATACTCACGAACGAACTGCATCTTCTTCAGAAAGATAGAGGGCGTCTTCACGAACGAACCCGACTCGCGGACCGGAAGATAAGTCTGGGCGTCCACCCACAACTCGCCCTTGAACAATCCAACTTTCTTGTGCCGTGGAGTAACGTGCAGAACGTATACGTCGCGTCCGTTGCGGTTTTCCATGCCCTTGTACTTGAACTTGTAGTTATCAGGCGTGATCGAAAAGTCCTGACCGCCCTGGGCCGCGTCAACCTCGGCCTTGAGATAGCGCCCAATCACTTCTGTCTTCACGCTGTTATCGCCGCTGAAGCCCAGGGCATGGTAGGTGATCTTGCCCAGCTTCGATATGCTCTTTAACGCGTGCAATTTGCCTTGGGTCTTCATGCTGGGAACGTTGGCGTCGATATCCACCTCCATCGTTCCTCCCCGCAGGGCCCCCTGCTGCTGCTGGGTGGCGTCCATATACCGGCTTACCATTTCGTCTTCCGGAACCGGTGGTTTTGATGGCTCCGCGCCGATAATCCCAATGCCTACAACACTAGCCAGTACCGCTATGAGAACTCGCCTCAAAATACTCCTTTCCCTGGATGGGAAGAGATACACCTCAACCGCCGAATGTTGCCTATTCATACAATCTACCAATTACATCTGTAAAACACAATCCCTGCTTAATCTTAATCCAGGATTCCCTCTACACCTTAGATTCCCCCCAAGGGGCCCAGGATACGATTAAAACCCATGTCAATTCATTATCTTAGTGGGACAGGCCTCCGGCTGGTCCAGTTGGCAAGCCGGAGGCTTGCCCCACGCGGAGCTCTCCCTTGCCCCATACGCATTGCCGGCCGATCCCAGTCCATTGGGCGGCTTCCAGGTAGGGAATAAACTCGCCCAGATCGCCTTCATACTCCACCACTCCGACGAACCCGCCGATTCCATGCACTTGTCCGGTCCGGCTGCTGCGCCGCGTCGCCTCCACCTGGCGCAATTGGGAGCGGACCAGCTGGATTCGGGCTGCCCGCTCGCCCATCGCACGAAAGTCGATCTCGAGCGGCCCCGCGCCATACAGCGCCCGCAGAGTGCTGATCCGATCGCGCGCCCGCGCAAACAACACACCGAACTCCGGCCGCGCCACCAAATGATCGCCGCTCTTCAATTCCGTCGGCGTCACGAATTCAACCCGCAGAGCGCGCACCGCCGAAGTGTCCGGCTGGAGCGAAATCGATATCGAACGCTGCTCCACCGACACCAGGTCCGCGCGGCCACGCGCCGGGCCCAGCCCATCCTTGGCCAATCGGCCAAACGCCCGCGCGAAGGATTCCAGCGGCGGATCGCGCGTCTCAAACAGGTTGACATCAAACCAGAACCGTTCCTCCGCATGGATGGTTCTTCCGTCCAGATAGGCCGCGCGGAAAACGAACGGCCGCGGTTGATCCTGAAGACCACTCGGCCAGCGCGCTAACGAAGTCGGCTCAAAAATGCGGGCATAATCGCAGCTCTGGTTCGTTGGGCATTGCCGCGCTCCCGGACAATCAGCGGAACAGACAATTCCGCGGAAAGCATTGCCGAATGCGCCGCGCAGGATGTTGCCGGGTTGTCCGGATGGGAAAATAATCGGATCGAGCGCGGAGAATACGAACCGGAAGGAGTAGAAATCGAAGGTCATGCCATAGGGCGGTGGGGCTTTACTCGGTGTCGCGAAGAACCTCGCGAATCTTCAGCGCCAGTTCGTCGGTGGTGAAGGGTTTCTGAAGAAAGGCAACTTCGGAGTCGATAGATTCGCCGTAGCCGGATACGTACAGCACTTTCAATCCGGGCCGATCCCGCAGCATGCACTCCGCCATTTTCCGACCACTCATGCCCGGCATGACTACATCCGTGATAAGGAGATCGATGGCGCCATCCAAACGCTCCGCCAGCCCCAAAGCGTCCGCCGCGGAGGCGGAAGAAAGCACCTGATAGCCATGCCGCTTGAGCATGGTTTCCACCACATGCCGCACTCCATCCTCATCCTCTACCAGCAGAATGCTTTCGGTACCGCGCAGGACCGGGCTCGCTTGAGGCACATCCACCTCATCGGCGGCCTGTTCCAACACCGGCAAATAAATTCGAAACGTGGTCCCTGCGCCGGGCCTCGAATCCGCCCAAATCTCGCCGCCGCTCTGCTTGATGATCCCGTAGCTGGTGGAAAGTCCAAGCCCGGTTCCATGCTCCTTGGTAGTGAAGAACGGTTCAAACACGCGAGCCAGCACCCGAGGCTCCATGCCCTCGCCGGTATCGGCCATGGAGAGCATGGCGTACTCCCCGGCCGCCGGACTTTGCCGCTGCCGCTCAAACTCCTCAGTCACCAGCAAGCCGGCGGTTTCAATGGTGAGCTTTCCTCCATTCGGCATGGCATCGCGCGCATTCACCGCGATGTTCAGGATGACCTGCTCCAACTGGCCCGGATCCACGCGCACGGTCTTCAGCGCCGGCGCGAGATCGGTGATCAGGTGGACATCCTCGCCGAGGACGCGGCGCAGCATGCGGTCCATGTCCTCCACCAGCAGGTTGAGGTTGATGAGTTGCGGGCGCGCCACCTGGCGGCGGCTGAACGCCAGCAGCTGATGCGTGAGATCGGTAGCGCGCCGCGCCGCTTTGGCCACTTGCTCCAGATCGTCCCGCGCCGGATCGCCCGCGTGCATGCTGTCCAAAAGCATCTGCGAGTATCCGGTGATCACCATCAGAAGATTGTTGAAATCGTGCGCCACGCCGCCCGCCAGGCGCCCTACCGCTTCCAGGCGCTGGGAATGATGGAGCTGTTCTTCCAGCCGCTTGCGATCGGTGATGTCGCGCGAATTGATCACCAGTCCGCAGACCCCGGGCAGGTGCGATAAATTGCGGCCAAACGATTCCAGCACGCGCCACGTTTCGTCCTTGTGGCGGAAGCGGCACTCCACCGAAGCCGAGGCGCTGGCCCGCGAGAAGGCCGCGCGCGTGGCGGCGAGATCATCGGGATGGATGTACGAAAATGCGTTCTGGCCCACCAGATCCTCCACCGGGTAGCCCAGGATCCGCTCATGCGAGGGGCTGGCGTAGCGGATGGTGCCGTCGAAATTCAAAATGCTGACCAGATCGAGCGAATTCTCGATCAAGGAGCGATAGTGTTCCTCGCGGCGTTCCAGCGCCTCCACCGCGCGCGCCCGCTCCGTCGCATAGCGCATGGACCGGACCAACAGGTCGCCGTCCACTCGGCCTTTCACCAGATAATCCTGCGCGCCGGCGCGCACGGCTTTCACCGCCAGCGCTTCGTCGTCCAGGCCGGTGAGCACCACGATGGGGACGCTGGGCGCATGCGCGTGAGTACGCGTCAGCGTGGCCAGGCCCTGCTCGTCGGGCAGCGACAGATCCAGCAGCACGACATCGATGTTCCCGCCGTTCAGCCGATCCAGCGCCGCCGAGAGCCGGGTGACATGTTCCAGCTTCAGGCGGCCCGCGCCGGTATCGCGCACCAGCTCCAGGAAAAGCCGCGCGTCGCCGGGATTATCCTCGACCAGCAGGACGTGAATGCCTTCGAGGTTCATAAATGCACCACAAATTCTACCACCGCCGAGTGTATGCTGAACCTCAGGGGGACGAACACCATCCGCCGGCTGCTCCTCTCAATTTGCTGCGCGCTGGCAATCGCCGTAGCGCAAACGCCGGAGGTTCGCGTCCGCACCGCCGCCTGGTTTCCGCCGGGGCTGGTAATCTCCACCGATGCCACCCTCGTTGAAATGGCTGTTACCGTTCTTGACCGTCAGGGCCATGCCATCGGCGGCTTGCACGCGTCCGACTTCGAAGTGCTGGACGACCATCATCCGCGAGAGATCACATATTTCTCGGAGCAAACGTTCCGTGTGGCAGGCGCGACAACATCGAGCGTAGCGGCTAAGCCTCCGGAAACCATCGCGCCTCAGGCGCACCGATCCATCGCGCTGTTTTTCGATGACGCACACGCCTCCATGCTGGGCGTGCGGAAATCGGCCGAGGCGGCCGCGCATCTGATCGCGAACACTCTGTCGCCTGACGATCTGGTGGCAATCTTCACTTCCTCGGGAAGCGTGTCCGAGGACTTCACCAATGACCGCCAAGCTCTCTTAGCGGCGCTGGCGCGATTGACGGCTCATCCGCTGAGTGGGGTGAACGCGACAACCATGTGCCCGACGCTCGGGCCGTCCGAGGCGTACATCATCAGCGAACATCAGGATATCGATATCGAAAACGCCGCCGTGGAAGAAGCGGTCGGTTGCAATTGTCCCGACCAGCAGTCGACATGCCGGCTCGCGCAGCGTTCCGTGGTGCAAAGCGTGGCGCAGAATGTGTGGCAGCAGTACGAGTATCAATCTACAAGCACGTTGGACGCGATCCTGTTTGTGATCCGGCGCCTGGCGGCGGCGCCGGGTGAGCGGCAGTTGATTCTGATGACGCCAGGCTTCCCAACGGGCGGCATGGAAGAGCGGACTAGCGCGCTAACCAACGCCGCCCTTCGCGCGAACATCAGGATCAGCGCGGTGAATTCGGAAGGTCTAGTGACCGATCGCCTGGCGGCTCGCAAACTTTTCGTACTTTCCGGATTCATGGCCGACGCGGCGAAATCGACTGGCGGAAAATACCTGCACGACACCAATGATTGGACCGGCAGCCTGCGGGCCTTGGTCGCTGTTCCGGAAACATCCTACGTGATGGGCTTTTCGGCATCTGCAAATCCCGACGGTAAATATCACACGCTGAAAACGCGCATTCGCGGAAACCGGGCGTACATCGTGGAATCACGGCCCGGGTACTTTGCTGCAGTCTCGGCAGGCGAACGTGAGACGGCGCAGCAGCGGATTGATCGGATCGCAATGTCCGACGTGGACAGCCAGGATTTCCCGGTCACGCTGCAGGTGCGCCAGGAGGGCCCGGCGGCTTTAGAAGTGACGATCGGGGTGGACGCTCGCGGCTTGCAGTTCCCCGAAAATGAGCGGCGGCGGGTACAGGAACTGACCTTTCTGACAATACTCGAAGACGGGGCGGGCAATTTCGTGGCAGGGAAGCAGTCCGTGATGGACATGATGTTGACCTCTGAGAGCCTCGCCGAAACGCTACAAAAAGGGATTCGGGCGGTGACGTCGCTCTCTGTTCCACGGCCAGGATCGTATCGCGTGCGGGAGGTGGTCCGCGAGGTGGTTCGGAATGGCGTGTGGACGTCGAGTGCGCCTATTGAGGTTCTCTAGCAGAACAAGCGTTCAAGGAATGCCCAGTTCGCTCCTCTTGTAGGGCGGACCCCCTGGTCCGCGCGGCCCCCCCCGGACCCGTTCTTCGGCAGCATTTATCTCGTCAGCATGCCGACGTGGGCGTCGGCCGCGGACCAGGCGGTCCGCCCCACTCTGCCCTCGACGTTGCGAACGCGGCGCGCTCGGCGCAGAACCGCAACCGTCATATCTTGTCTACTGCTTCTTGAGTGGGTTCATTGTCCGCGCGATCATGACCAGGGCCAGCATTCCCAATCCCATCACCGCTAGATATCTGGGCTCCGGAGTGGCCTGCGCATTCGCGTATACGGACACCGATCCGATCAGAACGTCATCCTGAGTAAATGCCGACAGTGTGATCTTGTACAGGTCGGGGTTGTTAGCATTGAACCCTGGTAAGAATCCGGCAAACCCGAGATTCTCATCGTTTTGGGCGCCCCACTCGGTACTGAGATCCACCACGGATGTCTTGCCGCTTGCACCGTACCCCGAGTCATCCGGGATGTTGCGGACTGGATCGAAGGTCGGGCCGTTCACAGACGCCGTAATATCTTGGACTGTCATGGTATACAAATCATCGCCCAACACGTCTGACCCGCCCCCGGCCTGAGTATTGACCGAAAACGCAAAGTCCCAGTCAGCCAAGGGCCCCGCGCTTGGCGTTACCGTGTAGACGTTACTTCCAGCGCCAGGGTCAATGGGCCCCACGAACCGCTGGATGATACTTAATCCAAGTTCGAGGTCCCCGGAGGTATCCACGGTGAAGTTGCTGTTGGCGTTTCCCGTACCGTTGTAAAATCCCGGCGGCGACACCAGGCTGGTATCGTAGGTCAGAACGTCCGCTCGTCCGCGTGAAGCAAACACCATTACGAGTGAGGCAAGTGCGAGGGGCCCGAAGAATCTCTTCATCAGCATCCGTGCTTTCTCCTTGTCAGCTAGAATCGTTTCAGTTTGGTAACTCTTCCGTCACCTGAATTGGAGGCCCGCCCAGCGCTTAAGGCATGCGGAGTAACGGAAGCGGGCAAACATCGCTTTAGAGGGATGGGGTTACGTCCATACCCCGGTGCTATCGGCACTGGAGGCTCATCATGTACGCGTCCGGGCATGATACGCGCCGCGAAGTTTCCGGATTCCACAGTACCATCGAGCCACCAGACATTCAAGCTTTTGTCACCGTGTTCAATACAGTTTCGTACTACTAGTTTCGATAGCGTTAGCTAGATTCCATTTGCCGGAAATCGTGCGGGGCCGCGCAGTTATTTCCGCCGGGCGGAATCGCTATTGCTGCTGTTGTTCCGCCGCTTCCCGATCCACTTCGGCACGGTCTTCATGCAGCACAGCGGACCAGTCTTCAGACTCCATCTCCGTCTCGGGCGGCGGGGGTTTGTCCGATGGCGCCACTCGAACCGCCACCGTCAACTCACTCGAAGCCTCGCCTTTGAACACGCCGCGCGTGGGTGGAACATCGGCGTAATCGCGCCCCACCGCGGTGCGAACATGGGTTTCGCCGGCCATGATGTTATTGGTGGGATCGAATCCCAGCCAGCCTATTCCAGGCAAGTACGCTTCCACCCACGCATGCGTGGCGCCTTCGGTGGAACGCACCTGCTCACCCGCTTTGTGAAAAAGATACCCGCTCACGTAGCGGCACGGGATTCCCATGCGCCGCACCAGCGCCAGCATGATATGCGAATAATCCTGGCAGACACCTTGCCGGTTGCGGAGCGCGTCGTCCACCGGCGAATCCACGCGCGTACTCTTCGGCACATACGATATGGCGCCAAAAATCGCGGAGTTCAATTGCATGAGCAACTCCAGTGGATCGCGCAGCCGCGCTGCCGCAGCGTCCGGCACACCCAACTCGGCCGCGAAAGTTTCCATCGATTCGGTCCATTGCGCGAATTGGCTCCCGGTCAGCATCTCCCAGAAATCGCCGCTGCCCAACTGAGAGTCCAGTTGCCGCCAGGCGTCGTTTTCGAGACACGGCGGCATGATTGCAGGAGGCGCCACGTCCACGGTGGCTTCGGCGACGATCATCAAATTCCGGTGCGCGCTCGGAACATCAAAGTGGTGCACGGCATTGCCCAGGTAATCGCGATAGGTCTGCACGCGCGTCCTTGGTGTTACCGTCACCTGAAAAGTCAGGCAGCGCTGCAACCCCTCCGAGCGCGGCTGCATGCGCAGCTCCATGGTGCTTTCGCTCACCGGCGAGGAATAACGGAATCGGGTGAGATGGCGGATAGAGTAAAACATTAATTTTCTAAGGCCGCCTCGATGGGATAGGTAATGTAGACCTGATAAATTCCGGCGTGAATATTGCCGCACAGCCGCCGGATGCTCAACGAAAATTCGTGCAGGTTGGCCATGATTTCTTCGAGCGGCGTGTAGCTGAGCGCCGCCGTCAGCCGTCCCGCTAATTTGTCCAGCCGATCGGGCTTGCGGGCCGTGGCCTCATGCACGGCTCCCAATGACTTTCTCAACTGGTCCACCGCGAAACGAACCGAATGCGGGAACTCGGCGTTCAGCAACAGAAATTCGGCCACGCGTTCCGGGCGCAGGTCGGCTGTGTAGACCTTGCAATACGCTTCAAAAGCCGTACAACTGCGCAGCAGCCCGATCCATTCCATGTGTTCCGATGCGTTCATGGCTTCGGTGGAGGGACGAAAGAATTCCGCGAAATGCAGGTCGATCAGCCGCGCCGTTGCATGGACGCGTTCCATGAAGCGGCCCATCTGGATGAATTGCCACCCCTCGCCGTGGATCATGGTGGAATCCGTAACGCCCTGAAAAAGGTGCGCGCTCTGCGTGGCCGTGAATAGCAGATCGTGCGGTTGCGCTCCCCACAATTCCGGCGTGCCCATGCGCTTGGACTCATGAAAGAGGCGATTCAACTGCTCCCACATTTCCGAGCTGATCTGTTCGCGGACTTGCCGGGCGTTTTCGCGCGCGGCGGCAATGGAAGTCACGATTTGAATCAGCGCGTAGGCTTGCGCCGCCGCGAACGCATCGCCTTCCTCTTCTTCCGAGCTTCCTAAAGCCGCCAGCACCCGCCACCAGCGCCGGTCCTGCGAAGCCGGTTCGTGCTCCAGCATGAGATTCAGATGCACGCCTGCGATGCGCGCGGTGTGTTCGGCGCGCTCCAGGTAGCGGCTCATCCAATAAAGATTGTCGGCAACGCGTGACAGCATCAGTGCAATACCCAGGTGTCCTTGCTGCCGCCGCCCTGGGATGAGTTCACCACCAGCGATCCTTTCTTCAAAGCCACTCGCGTCAATCCGCCCGGAACGATGCGCACGTGGTCGCCATAAAGAATGTAGGGACGCAGATCCACATGCCGCGGCTCCACCCGGCCGTCCAGAAAACAGGGAGCGCGGGAGAGCGCCAGTGTCGGTTGCGCGATGTAGTTGCGCGGGTCGGCATTGATTCGCGCGCGAAACTCCTCGCGCTCCTCGGCGGTGCTGTAAGGGCCAATCAGCATCCCATATCCGCCGGACTCGCCCACGGCTTTCACCACATATTGATCCAGCCGGCTCAGCACATGCTGGCGTTCGGCCGGATCGCTGCAAACGAACGTTTGGACGTTGTTCAAAATTGGTTCTTCGCCCAGAAAATAACGGATGATCGCCGGAACGTAGGCATACAAGGCCTTGTCGTCGGCCACGCCCGTCCCCAACGCATTCGCGAGTGTCACGTTCCCGGAGCGGTAGGCATTGAACAATCCCGCCACGCCCAGCGAGGAGTCCGGCCGGAAGGCCAAAGGATCGATAAAATCATCGTCCACGCGCCGGTAGATCACGTCCACGCGCCGCAATCCCGCTGTCGTCCGCATGTAGACAATGTTGTCGTGCACCGTCAGGTCGCGGCCTTCCACCAGTTCGATGCCCATCTGGCGCGCCAGGAAGGCATGCTCGAAGTAAGCCGAGTTGAACACGCCCGGCGTCAGCAGCACGATATTCGGATCCGATCGATCTTCCGGCGCCAGCGCGCGCAAGGTTGCCAGCAGTGTTTCGCTGTAATGATCGATGCCCCGCACTCCGGCCATGCGGAACAATTCCGGGAACACGCGCTTCATCACCGTGCGCGACGTCAGCATGTAAGAAACACCGCTCGGGACGCGCAGATTGTCCTCCAGAACCGCGAAAGATCCATCCGGCAAGCGGACCAGATCGGACCCCACTACGGTGATGTAGATATTTTTCGGTACGGTGAACTCCCGCATCTGGCGGCGGAAGTGCCGGCACGAATAGACCATGTCGCTCGGCACCACGCCGGCCTTCAGCGAGCGGCCCTCATGATAGATATCGCGTAGAAACAGGTTCAGCGCCGTGATGCGCTGCGTGAGGCCGCGCTCAATGGTCTCCCACTCGGCGCTGGTAATGATGCGCGGCAGCAAATCGTTCGGGAAAATCCGCTCGGTGCCTTCCTCCCGGCCATAGACGGTGAAAGTGATGCCCTGGTGAAGAAATGAAATGTCCGCGGCCTGCTTCCTGCGCCGCATTTCTTCCACCGGCAGGCTAAGCAACATCTCGTATAGGGCCCGATAGTGTGGGCGCGGAATCCCCTCCGCCTCAAACATCTCGTCAAACGAGCCGTTGAGCCAGTAATTCTGAAAACGCGTTTTGAGCAGCGGCGGGATTTCGAATCCGGGCGTTCCCATGGGGTAAACCCTCTTCGACGTGGAAGGTTTTAAGATTCTAACACGGTGGCGGTAGCCGGATTTACGGTTGGGGCTGCCAGCGCAGGCGATCACTTCTACGGGCCGCCGACTGAACCTTTAAGGTGAACTCCCAACCCTGATTTTGGTTCGATCGCTGTTACCGGCTCATTTCCTCTTCGCGTTGAGTGCCGGCAGAAGAAGTTTCAGAAGCGCTTCATCAGAGAATGGGTTCTGACCTGAAATCAGCTCGCGATCTTGCAGGACGTAGCTCTGCCATGGAGCAGCCACACTTACGTCACCCCCCGCCGTACGCAAAGCGAAGTCCGGGTAGAAGAGAACCTTACCACCGATCTCCAGCGGCTCCCGCTGCTGCTCTTCCGCTGTCGAGAAGATAGTCATTTTATATCCGGAATATATCCAACCCTGAGCCTTTGCCCGCGCTCCGGCGGCATCCCCCGCCGCCAGCGCGGCGACCACTTCCTTCGAATTCGGAGAAGCCGATAGAAGTGAAATCGGGCCATGGCAAAGCACTGCCGTCGGCTTGGATGTTTCATGAAAGTGTCTCATCACGGTGCCAGCGTCGGGATCATCGAGAAGATCCATCATCGGGCCATGGCCGCCGGGAACGAAAACAGCGTCATATTGATCCAGACCCGATGCGATGACATCCGAGATACGAGTTGGATTTTTGAGCCCGGTCAGAGTGTCGCAAAATTTCAGATAGTCCTGAAGCTTAGCCTCGTCTCCACCGAAGAAGTCGGGTACGGCGGAATGGACATCCATTTGCGGCGTGTTGCCTTTGGGATTGGCGAAAGTGATTTCATAGCCCTCCTTCATCAGGGCACGAACCGGAACCGTCAGCTCGTTGAGATAGTAGCCAGCGCCGGCATAAACCTTGCCATCTTTCAAGGGCAGGCCGTGACCGCTCGAGACCAGTACCACGATTTTTCCTTTTGTTGCCATTTTGTTCTCCTTTTTCGAAATCGATTCTGTAAAGCAAGGGCGTCAGCGGCATCAGGCGCCGAAAGTAGTGCGATGAGTTGACGGGGGCTGGCGAATGAAAAAGAAGCGTCGCCGCTTTCATCATCCCATTAACCATGTGCCCGCGAGTTTGGCCGGATACACGGACGTCTGGATCTCGTCCTTCCGCACTTCGCAGTTGCTCGCACGCAGTGAGCCACTCTTCCTCTCGGGTTAATTGTCGATTTGGCGCGCCTTTAGTCGGGCCCGTACACCGCATCACGGTGTCGACACTGTCGGAGGCTGGACGTTGAGTCGAAGGGCGGTCTCTCTGACATGGCAGCCGCGATCTTCGAAGGAGACCAAGCCGAGGAAAGCGGCTTTGAGGCTTGGTTCATGATGGATGGTGGGCTGCCGTCCAATGTATGGTTTGCCGACAATACGTCCGGATGAATTGTCCGGCGCGCCTCGAGACTAACCCATAGACTGCGCGGCTATTCAAAATCTGGCTTTTCGTTCGGCGCAGATGGACCTCGACCGCTGAGAGCTCTTTCGACGACTCGTCTGAGCAGCGGTAGATCGTCCTGTACGGTGTTGTGCCTCAGAAAGTTGCCCATGCCTCGGTACGCCTTCCAGTCGATGTCGGGAAAGGCCTCTGGGCCTTCCATTTCCAGCCTTATGACCGCCTCAGTGAGAATCTGTATCTTGCGTTCGACAGCAGCTTTTGTTTTCTCGTCACGCTGGTATGACGAAAAATCCATGTCCCCTATGAATTCTCTGATCAGGTCGATGCTCTCCAAAATGTCGCGAAGATGTCTGTCGGGGTCACTGAAAGGCAAGAACGGCCTCCCTGAGAACCTGATTCTTTACCGATTCTTTGAGCCATTCGGTCGAGGACAAATCGACTCTGGTTCCCAGCAGGTCGGCAAGACGGCTCTCGAGCCTTCCCATCGTCAGCAGGATATAGTGTTTCGTCTTGTCGAAGTCAGCCAACAAGTCGACATCGGAGTCTGACGAATTGTCCCCTCTTGCCACCGATCCGAAGATAGCAAGGCGCAGTATTCCGGCGGCCTTCAACTCGGCCTCATGCGCACGCAACTTGCTGATGACCTCGTCTCGTTTCATGCTGTCAGCCCTGACCTATATTTTCGCGCATCTAGAACAACTTTGGAACGTTTGCGCTACCGCAAAAGTCGAGGCCCGCTAACGCTGCGCTTTCGGGAATGCCCATGCTGGCCGCTCCGACCACTTGACGTATCACGCCCAAACCGCGCTTTGACAGCGAGGCCCGTCACCGAATGACCTCCTTGTATCGGGCCCGGTCACCGCGTGAAAGAATTTCGCCATGAAGCGACAATTCGCCGCTACCGTTCTGGCGCATAGGGGAATTGGTGCCTGCAGGCAGACGTGGTCAGCCAAGGTGAAGGAAGCGCTGGAGTCCTCACAAGGTCCGCACCATCGAGGGCTTACGCTTCGCCGAACCATATAGAACAGCCGTCACCCGATAGCATTTGCGGCGCGCCCGCCCTTTGATGTACCATAAAGTTTTGCGGCTCTAGGATCTGCCTGCTTAAGCCCACATTTCTAGCTCAACGAAGGATAGTTATGTACGCAGTGATTGAAACCGGTGGAAAACAATACCGCGTCGCTCCGGGCGACGTCATTGAAGTGGAAACAGTCGCCGGCGACGTTGGTTCTGAGATCGAACTCGGCCGCGTGCTCGCCGTTATGAACGATTCGAACGAACTGGTTACCGGCTCCGCGCTTACTGACGCCAAAGTGAAGTGCACCATCGCCGGTCAGGGACGCGGCAAGAAAGTGATCGTCTTCAAGTTCAAGCGCAAAAAACAGTACAAGCGGACCATCGGACACCGGCAGAACTTTACGCAGGTGAAGGTGAGCGAGATTCTGGCATAGGTGCAATATGGCGCATAAAAAAGGTCTGGGAAGTTCTAAAAACGGCCGCGATTCGAACGCGCAACGCCTGGGCGTAAAGGCATTCGGCGGCGAACTGGTGACCGGCGGCTCCATCCTGGTGAGGCAGCGCGGCACGCGCTTCAAGCCCGGCGAAAACGTCGGCCGCGGCAAAGACGACACGCTGTTCGCGAAGGTGGAAGGAATCGTAGTTTTTCGCGACCGCGGACGCAACGGCAAGTTCATCTCTATCAAAGCCGGGGACTAGGGGCTTGGGGCTGGGGACTCATCGGAATCCCTGGTCTTTAGCCGCCACCTCTCAGCCCCCAGTCCGCAGCCATGTTCATAGATGAAGTCAGAATCCGCGTAAAAGCCGGAGACGGCGGCAATGGCTGCCTGGCCTTCCGGCGCGAGAAATATGTGCCTCGCGGAGGGCCCAGCGGCGGCGATGGCGGGCGCGGCGGCGACATCACCATGGTGGCCAGCGTGCATTACAACACGCTGCTCCATTTTCGTTTCAATCCCGAACACACCGCTCAACGCGGCCGGCACGGCGAGGGTAGCAACCGCAGCGGGCGCGAGGGCGAATCCATTGAGCTTGCGGTACCGGTGGGGACCATCGTATACGATGCCGATTCCGGCGAACTGCTACACGACTTCGACCATGCGGGCGACCGGTTCCTGATAGCTAAGGGCGGACGCGGCGGACGCGGTAACCAGCACTTCGCCACTTCCACCCACCAAGCGCCCACCGAACATGAGCCGGGGTATCCGGGCGATGCTAAATACCTGCGGCTGGAGCTGAAGCTGCTGGCCGACGTGGGATTAGTTGGATTCCCCAACGCCGGAAAATCCACGCTCATCTCGCGCATCTCGGCCGCACGCCCCAAAATCGCCGATTATCCATTCACAACGATCGAGCCTAATCTCGGTGTCGTCAGCGTGGATGATAGTACTTTCGTAGTGGCTGATATTCCCGGGTTGATAGAAGGAGCCCACCTCGGCCACGGCCTGGGCGTGCAATTCCTGCGACACATTGAGCGCACACGCCTCTTGGTGCATCTTGTGGACGTCTCTGAGACCAGCGGGCGCGATCCGGTGGAGGACTTCCACGTGGTAATGCGCGAGCTGGCGGGTTTCAGCGAAGACCTGCCCAAGAAACCCATGTTTCTGGTGGCATCGAAGATCGACGTCGCGCAGAATCCAGAGCGAATCGAGAGCCTGCGGGCGCTGGCCGAGAGCGAAAAACTGCCCTTCTTTGAGATATCCAGCGTCACCGGCCAAGGAATCGAAGAACTCAAACGCGCTATGGCTCAAGAAATCTTTAAACCTGCCGAAGAGATAGTCAAGCAATAGACTAATCGTGGAGGTTTTCATGCTAGGACCAATATGTTAGGACTAATTCAACCCTTGGACGGGTTGCAGAGCTCGGCGGCACAATTCAATCAAGCGGCCAGTAACATCGCCCGGGCTACGCTGCCAACCTCGAGCGGCCAGGATACGGTCAGTTTGAGTTCCGCCGCTGTTTCCATGGCCCAGGCCCGCAACAGCTTCGACGCCAACACCAAAGTATTCAAGACCGTCGATGAAATGGACAAAACCCTGATCAACGCCATTGGCTGAGACAGCCTTGTGATCCGGCCGCGGTTTTGCTGTCATATCTGTAGTGCTGGTTCGCCACTACATTCCGCAGCCGCCTCTTTCTAACTTCGTCGATCTGTTTTGGCTCTACCAAGGCTACACCCAGCCCCACGAGAAAGAGCGCTTGCTTCCCAATGGCTCCATGGATCTGGTGGTCAACCTGAAAGACGATGAAGCGCGGGTTTACGATCGGCGCGATGCCAGCCGGTTTCAAGCCACGCGCGGAGCCATCCTGATCGGCGCCCAGTCTGAGTTTTTCGTACTCGATACCTCGCAACAAATGTCCGTCATCGGCGTACATTTCAAGCCGGGAGGCGCGTTTCCCTTCTTCCAATTACCGGCCGGGGAATTTCACAACCAACATTTGTCGCTGGATCTAATGTGGGGGTCCGCCGCGCGCCAGATGCGGGACCGTTTATTAGAAGCTTCCACGCCGGAGGCTAAGTTTCAGATCCTGGAAGAAAGCCTGCTCGCTCACGCCGCGAAGCCTCTGCTGCGGCATCCGGCGGTCAGTTTCGCGTTAAATGAATTTGGGGATTCTCAGCGCGCTCCCTCCATTGCGCAAGTGACCGGCCAGATCGGCCTCAGCTCTCGCCGTTTTATCGACGTTTTCAACGACCAGGTTGGGCTGACGCCGAAACTGTTCTGCCGGATCCAACGTTTTCAGAAAGTGCTGCGCCGCATCGGAATGCACCGCGAAATCGACTGGACCGACATGGCGCTGGCTTGCGGTTACTTCGACCAAGCCCATTTCATTCACGATTTCAGGGCTTTTTCCGGCCTGAGTCCCACCGCCTACGCCGCGCATCGAACCGAGCATTTGAATCACGTTCCAATTCTGGATTAGGCCCCTTTTGCTACCCGTGGGGCAGGCGCTTTCGCCTGGCAACGTTTCCCACGCTTCACTTTTTTACAATACCGGCCGAGGGTACTTCCCCCACAATGGAGCCATGTCAATTACCGTGGCCCCCTACTTATGTTGTAAGGACGCACCCAGCGCCCTGGAGTTCTACAAGCGAGCTTTCGAAGCCATTGAGACGCTGCGCTGGCCGGACCCGAGTGGAAGGATCTCACACGCCGAGTTCAAGGTCGGCGAGGCAGCCATCATGCTGGCCGATGAGCATCCCGAGATCGACTTCTTGAGCCCGCAGACATTGGGTGGCACGCCGGTGCTGCTGGTCCTGACGGTGCCCGACGTCGATACATTCTTTAAGCGGGCAGTCTCCGCCGGAGCCACCGAACTCAGACCGGTGGCGGACCAGCCTTACGGCCGCCGCTCGGGCCAACTGGCGGATCCTTTCGGCCACCGCTGGGACGTCGGCACTCCGCTGGAACCTGCTCACTCGTAGCGCAGCGCCACCATGGGATCCACCTGGGTGGCGCGGCGCGCCGGAATGTAGCTGGCCAGAAGCGCCACGGCCAACAAGATTAGCGGCACCACCACGAACGCCACCGGATCATGCGAGCTGACGCCGAAAAGCATGCTGCGTAAAATTCGCGACACCGCAGCGCAGCCGGCTATCCCAATCAGAGCGCCAATCGCTACCGGCCGCATGGCCTGCCGCAAAATGAGACTCTTCACCTCGCGCGCATCGGCGCCCAGCGTCATGCGAATGCCGATCTCGCGGACCCGCCGGCTGACCGCGTAAGAGACCACGCCGTATACGCCAATACATGCGAGCAGCATTCCCAACCCGCCCAGCGATCCGGCCAGAATCGCGACAATGCGCGATGGGGCGCGCCAGACTTCGAGATTATCTTCCAGTTGGGCGACGTCCACTACCAGGCCGGGATCGAGCGATCGAATTACTGCGCGAATGCCCGCCTCCGTGGAAGAGAATCCGCCGGCCGCATGCAACAACAATCGCACGCGTATTTGCTGCTTCGGACCTGCGGGCCGGTACAAATAGGTCTCGTTAGATGTGGCCAGGTGAGAAACTCGCGCGTCCTTCACTACTCCGATCACTTGCACGTCACCCTCGCCCTCCAGGTGCAGTGTCTTGCCGAGGGGGTCCTGACTCGGCCACAAGCGCCGCGCGGTGGACTCGGTAACAATTGCGACGGGGGCGCCGGCTCGCGTTTCAGACGCGGTGAAGTTGCGGCCTCGTGTAATGGGAAGTCCCAGGAGCGAGAAGAACTCCGGCGACACCTCGTTGAACTCCACCAGGGAATTTGCCGGCTGACCAGGAAGCGAGAACATCGTGCCGCGATGGCTGTCACTCAGGGGCGTGTTCCCGGCTTGAGCGACCGCATCCACGCCGGGCAGCGCTGTCAACCGGTCCATGGCCTGTCTCTGGAAGAGTCCCGCGCGCGTATCGTCGTATCCTTGGCCCCGAAGGTCAAAGGTAACGGCGGCCACGTTCTTCATTTCGAAGCCTGGATCTATGGTCTGCGCCAGGTACAGCCCGCGCAGCAACAAGCCAGCCGCGATCAGCAGCACCATGGAAACAGCGACCTGCGTGCCAACCAACGCGTGGCGGAGGAACCCATCCCCGGTTTTTCCACCGGTCCCACCGGTTTGTTTGAGTGCGGTATTCACATCCGGGCGCGAAGCCTGCAAAGCTGGAGCCAGCCCGAAAACAATTCCCGTGACCAGCGTCAGCATCACGGCATAACCAAGAACGCGGATATCCGGACCCACGCCGACGACAATCGGCGGCGCCTCGCGCGGAAGATGCGAGAACACAAACCCCACAATCGCTTCAAAGGACCAGACTGCGATCACGGAGCCTGGCGCCCCGCCCAGCAGGGCAATCAGCATGCTCTCGGTCAGCAATTGTCGAATCAGCCGTGCGCGGCTGGCGCCCACCGAGAGACGAATGGCGATTTCTTTTTGACGACCCGCGGCGCGCGCCAAAAGCAGATTGGCGACATTGGCGCAAGCGATCAACAGCACCATTCCAACGCCGGCTAAAAGCACCAATCCCACGCCGGTAGCAATCTTTCGGGCTTCGGGCATGGAAAGGAATGTGGCGGTCTCAATTTCGAGCGTTGTTTTTCGTCCCTTAGTCAGTTGGTCAATGCGGCCCGCGATTACCGCCATGCCGGCACGGACCTGAGAGCGGGAAACGCCAGGCTTGGTGCGGCCGAGAAGCACCAGCCAACTCATATTCGGTTTTTCAAACCAATCCATTTCCCGCTGCAGCATGAACTGCATCGTAACTGGCGCCCAGAACGCGGAAGCTACTGCCTCGGTACCCTGAAAACCGGCCGGCGCAACGCCGATCACCGTGAACGGCTGGCGATTTAAAACAATCGTGCGGCCCACGATAGCGGGATCCGCCGCGAACGTGCTCCTCCACAAATTGTCACTCAATACGGCCACGGCGCCCTCCCGCGGCGCCGCACAGTCGGACGCCAGGAAGGCGCGCCCCAGCGCCGGCGGTTCGTTCAACACATCGAAGTAATTGCAGGAGGTGAGCTGGCCCAAAAGCCGCTGCGGCCGGTCGCCCGCGAGCGCCACGTCAAGGAACGGTTCGTACGCCGCTAATCCCGACAAAACGCGATTCTCATCGCGGTAAGTCTGGTATTCCGGCCAGGAGAAAAAACTTTCGGCGCCGTGAACGTTGCGGCTCTTCAATCCGCGATTGTTCTGGTAAACGCTGACGATATCGGCCGAGCCCGGCACAGGCAGAGGACGCAGCGCCGCTCCATTTAACACCGTGAAGATTCCTGTATTGACGCCGATACCCAGCGCAATAGCCAGCACCGCGACAGCGGTGAAGCCCGGATTCTTGCTTAGGGTGCGCGCCGCATAGCGGAGATCGTTCCAAAAGGCGGAGATGATGTTCATGGTGTTTTCCCGATGTGGATACGTACCTTGAGCTCTGCTTGTTCCCGGCCAAAGCATGCTGAAAGCCTGACAACACAGCCACCAGCGCGATCGGGTTCCCTCGTTCCACTCCTCCAGCAGGTCGCCCAGCGCAAATTCAGCGGAGCGGCGGAAGCGCAGACGAAACAACAGCACGATCAGCGGCGGGAATTTAACGGCCATGCATGGCCTTCGGTAATTCGACGCCGTCCCACATGGCGGCCAGCTCCTGACGGCTTTGACGCAGGGCGCGAATGCCCAGCGGCTCCAGGCGAAAATAGCGCTTCGAACGCCCGCCGCGCTCCGGAACCGGATCGCCGAACCAGGATGCGACATAGCCTTTGTTTTCAAGACGGTCGAGCGTCCGGTACAGCGCGCCCACTGTCAGCGAGCGCCGCGTGCGTTTCTCAATTTCCCGGCGGACCGGCACGCCGTATGCATTTTCCCCCAGCCGCAGAACGGCCAGCAGTACGATCTGTTCAAACTCACCGAGATGCTCGCGCGAAGCCATCTATGTTCTGCATAGTAGAACATAGATGGGTGGAAGTCAATGGCTTCCGAAGAAGCCCATTGTTGACAGGTCCTCAGGGCGCACTTTGTCGCTTTACGCTCGCGGTTCGGAACGAGCCTTACCGAACCGCGACCGTGAGGGAGTCGGTGCCTTTTCGGAAGAGGCCTTACCGAAGCGCGATCGGGAGGGAGTTCCCATGGGCCTGCGGCCCACCAAAAGGTGATGAAGACGCCGTGTTGGAAAATCGGTTGGCAGGCGGAAGCGCCTGCCCCACGTTGGCCCCGGTGGGGCAGGCGCTTTCGCCTGCCAACCCGTCTCCAACGGAGTCGGTGCCTTTTCGGAAGAAGCCCTACCGAAGCGCGACCGTGAGGGAGCAACTCCTGCGCGGCAACAAAGAAGGTCAGCTGGTTACTTCCCGAGCACGCTGGAGCTATTCGCGAAGTTTAGCAGCAGAGAAGGAAAGATCCCCAGAATCAGCGTGCCCAGCGCGGCTGCCCACAGCGTGGTCCGGATGCCCGGACTGAGCGGCTCCAGCGTGAGCGTGGATTCGCCGGGCTCATGCATGTACATGACTACCAGAATGCGCAGGTAGTAATACGCCGCCACGGCGCTGCTCAGCAGGCCCAGGATGGAAAGCCATACCAGATCCGCATCCAGCGCGGCTTTGAAGATGTAGAACTTCCCGAAAAATCCGCCGGTGAGAGGAACGCCGATCAACGACAGCAGGAAGATAGAGAATAGCGCCGCGGTCCCCGGCTGCTTCCATCCCAAGCCGGCCAGATCATCGATACTCACGTACTTCTCGCCCTGCCGGGAAAAATGCGTAATCACCGCGAAGGCCCCGATATTCATGAATGAATATGCAGCAAGGTAGAACATCGCCGCGGCTATGGCTTCCTGAGTGTGGTTCGGTATAGCGGCGGCGATGGCCACCATTACATATCCGGCGTGGCCGATGGAGCTGTAGGCCATCAGGCGCTTGATGTTGGTTTGCAGCAGCGCGGCAAAATTTCCGATCACCATGGTCAGCAGCGCCGACGACCATACAAACGGCTCCCAACGATTGGTGATCGGTCCGAAGGCGGTGGTAAACACACGCAGGAAAACCGCGAAGGCCGCGGCTTTGGGCCCCGCCGACATGAACAGCGTCACCGGCGCGGGCGCGCCCTGATAAACATCCGGCGCCCAGATTTGAAATGGAGCGGCTGAGACTTTAAAAGCGAACCCCACAAACATCAGCGCGGCTGCCGTACCGGCCAGGGTAAGATTGCGCGCGCCGCCGCCGGTCACGAGAAAATTGCGGATGTCGCCCAGATTGGTGGATCCCGTGGTCCCGTAAATCCAGGCGATGCCGTATAACAGGAACGCGGTGGCGAAAGAGCCCAGCAGGAAATATTTCAAGGCGGCTTCGTTGTTGCGTTTGTCGTCGCGCAGGTATCCGGCTAAAATATATGTCGCGATGGATGAGATCTCCAGGCCGATGAAGATCATGATCAGCTCATTGGCGGTAGCCATCACGCATTGCCCGGTCACCGAAAACAGCAGCAGCGCGTAATATTCAGCCGACGCAGCGTGCTCCCGCCGCAGATATTGGGACGAGGAAAGAACCGTGAAGATGCCGACGCCGATCACCAGCACGCGAAAGAATGTCGCGAAGCCGTCCACGATCAACATATTCGAAAACGACAGGCCGGGATAATCGTTGGCCACAACCGCGGCCGCCAGCGCGGCGACAAACCCGAGCAGCGTCACCGAACTGAAGACGTTGCGTTTGTTTCCGCCCACCAGCGGCTCCATCACCATGATCAGCGTCCCGGCCACGATCATGAGGATTTCCGGCAGGAAGCGAAGATAATCGATGGCCGTCGGCGCGAAGTTAGCGGGCATCCACGGGCTCCTTCGCTGCCAGCACACCTTGTTGCTGTTGCGCGTGGGTGGAGTTGCGCACGTGAACGTCGCGCTTGGCGTCCACCGGACCCAGGATCACGGCGGTGGACGTGGAGATGGATGGAATGAAGCTCTGCGTGAACGTGCCCATCCAAACCATGAGAATAATTAACGGAACGCTGATCGCATATTCGCGCAGATTCAGATCTGCCAGTTTACTCACCTCTGGAGAAGCCTTCCCGAAGAAAACGCGCTGATAGAGCCACAGCATATAGCAGGCCGAGAGGATGACTCCGATAGCCGCGAAAATGGCCCACCGGAAATTCACCAATGCGGTTCCCTGCAAAATCAGGAACTCCCCGACGAAATTGTTGAGCATGGGCAGTCCGATGCTGGCCAGCATGGTGATCATGAACACGGTAGCCAGGCGCGGAGCGGGCGTGGCTACACCCCCGTATGCGTCAATATCGAGCGAATGCCGCCGTTCGTAGAGAAAACCGACCACGATGAAAAGGGCGCCGGTGGAGACTCCGTGACTCAGCATCTGGTACACTGCGCCATCGAATCCCTGTTGCGTGAAACTAAAGATCCCGAGCACCACGAAACCAAGATGGCTGACCGATGAATAAGCCACCAGCTTCTTCATATTGGGCTGCACCATGGCCACCAGCGCGCCATAGATGATCCCGATAATGGCCAGCGTCACAATCCAGCCGGAGCAATTGCGCGCGGCCACCGGAAACATGGGCACGCAAAAACGCAGCAATCCGTAAGTGCCCATCTTCAACATCACGGAAGCCAGCATTACCGATCCTGCCGTGGGAGCTTCCACGTGTGCGTCCGGCAGCCAGGTGTGCAGGGGGAATATTGGCACCTTGATCGCGAACGCGATGAAGAAGGCCAGGAACAATAGCAACTGCTCCTGATAGCTGGACGCGACGGATCCATTTTGCAGGCCGGCCATGATTTTTGAATAATCGAACGTTCCGGCCTGGTTGTAGAGGTAAATGATGCCCACCAGCATCAGCATCGATCCCGCCATGGTGTACAGGAAGAACTTCACCGCGGCGTAAATCCGGCGTTCGTGCCCCCACACGCCAATCAGAAAGTACATGGGAACCAGCGAAACTTCCCAGAAAACAAAGAACAGGAACAGGTCGAACGCGCAGAACACGCCGATCAATCCGAATTCGAGCAGCAGCAGGAAAGCGAAGAATTCCTTCACCCGATTGTGCACGGACCGCCAGGACACCAACACGCAGAGCGGCGTGAGCAGTGTAGTCAGCAATACCAACCAAAGACTGATGCCGTCAATCGCGACGTGATAATGGATATTCGGCGAGGTAACCCACTGCACATCCGTTTCGAAAACAGATTTTCCCGGGCTCGAAAACCAATATGGCCCCAGCAATCCGAGCGAGGATACAAACACGGCCAGAGAAGCGATCAGGCTGAAGCGCTTGATTCCTTCTTCATGCTCCTTGGGCAGGAACAGAATCAGCAGGAAGGCGGCCAGCGGCAGGAAGATTACCAGATCCAACAGGGTCATCGGGTCACCCCCACGAATCCAATTGCGATCAGCACCAGGATGGATCCCAGCACCACCCAAGCCGCGTAGGTGCGAATATTTCCGGATTGCAACAGCCGCAAAATGCTGCCGACGCCCCGCGAGCGCGTGCCCACGGCGTTCACCGTTCCATCGATCAACCCGGCATCAATGCCTCGCCACAAAACAACGCGCGAAATTGCCACCAGCGGCCGAACCACCACCGCGTTATAAAGCTCATCCACGTAGTATTTGTTGTAGACCAGCGTGTAGAAGCCGTTCATGGCTTTGGCGAACGAGTCCGCTAAGCCACGCTTGGCGACGTAGAACAAATATGCCAGCAAGATGCCGGCGACGCCGACGGCGGCGGAAATCCAGGCCAGCGTCTGATTCTCAGGCTTCTCGGCGAACATCGGCTCCAGCCAATGCGGGATATTGATGAATCCGCCGAAGATAGAAAGACCCGCCAGCACCATCAGCGGCCCGGTCATCACCAGTGGCGATTCGTGCGGATGCGCGTGGCCCCGGTAATCGCCGGTGAAGGCCAGAAACCAGGCGCGGAAAACATAGAACGCGGTCAGGCCGGCGGTGAACACGCCCACCCAGTACATCCACGGCGCGCGCCCGTAAGCGGCAACCAGAATCGCATCTTTGCTGAAGAATCCGGAGGTGAAAGGGAAACCGGAGATGGCGAACGAAGCACAGAGTAATGTGATGGCCGTGATTTTCATGTGCTTGAACAGGCCGCCCATTTGCCGCAGATCCTGCTCTCCGTGCAATCCGTGGATCACCGCCCCGGCGCCCAGGAACAGCAGCGCCTTGAAGAACGCATGCGTCATCACATGGAAAATGCCGGCGGAGAACGCTCCTACGCCCAGCCCGAGGAACATGTAGCCGAGCTGCGAGACCGTGGAATACGCGAAGACTTTCTTGATGTCCGTCTGCGCCAGGCCAATGGTCGCTGCAATGAATGCAGTCGCCAGGCCAATGATGGCCACCCAATCCATGGCGATGGGCGCGTGGGTGAAAAACGCCGCGGAACGCGCAATCATGTAAACACCCGCCGTAACCATGGTGGCCGCGTGGATGAGAGCCGATACCGGCGTGGGACCAGCCATCGCGTCCGGCAGCCAGACATACAGCGGAATCTGCGCGGATTTTCCGGTCGCGCCCAACAGCAACAACAGGCAGATGATGGTCAGCGTTCCGTAGCCGGCCTCCGTGGGCATGCTCTTCGCCGAGTCGAAAATTTTTGTGAAATCGAGCGACCCGAATTGGCGGAAGATCAGAAATACCGCCAGCGAAAATCCGAAATCACCGATGCGGTTCACGATGAACGCCTTGTTGCCCGCAGTGGTAGCGTACTGCTCCAGAAAGTAATAACCGATGAGCAGGTAGCTGCACAGCCCCACGCCTTCCCAGCCTACAAACAGCACCAGAAAATTCTGGGCCAGCACCAGCACCAGCATGAAGAACATGAACAGGTTCAGATACGAGAAGAAGCGGTAGTAACCGTCTTCCTCCGCCATGTAGCCGATGGCATAAATATGGATCAGCGTGCCCACACCGGTAACCACCATCAGCATCACGGCAGTGAGCCGGTCTACGGCGAAATCGACGTTGATCTGCAACGGGCCGCTTTGAATCCAGGTGAAGTAGTGCTCGATGTATTTAGTCTCAAGCGGACCCAGCGCCAGCAGCGTTTTCACGGCCCAGGCAAGCGACAGCCCGACCGAGCCGATGGCGAAGAGGTTGATCATGGCCTTCGGCATCCGCCGGCCAAAAAGGCCGTTGATCAGGAAGCCGAGCAGCGGGAAGATCGGTATAAGCCAAAGATACATTTTTTAGGCCGCGGATGAACGCGGATGAACGCAAATAGTTTTCATTTCAATATTTCATCGAGCTGACGTCGTCAATCATGAGCGTCCCCCGGTTCTTGAACACGGTCAGAATAATCGCCAACCCCACGGCTGCTTCCGCCGCCGCAACCACCATTACAAAGAAGCTGAAAATGTGGCCGTCCACCTGCTTCAGCGTGTAGGAGAAGGTAATGAACGTCAGGTTCACGGCGTTGAGCATCAGCTCGATAGACATGAACACGGTAATGATGTTGCGCCGATAGATAAAGCCCGCCACGCCCAGGCCAAAAAGAATGGCGCTCAGAATCAGGTACCAGCTGATGGGAACGTTAGTCGGCATTTTTCAAATCTCCCGTCTTGCCAGAACGATCGCGCCCAGAATGGCGATCAGGATCAGCACCGAGGTAACTTCGAAGGGCAGCAGGTACACGGTGAAAAGTTTCCTGCCGATCGCGGCGGCCGTTCCCCCTTGAAATGCCCCGAACACCACGCCTTCGGTCTTCGGCAGCATGGCCTGGATGATGAAGCTGATCAAACCCAGAAACGCGGCCAGCAGCAAGATGCCCATATAGCGGCTGAATATCGGAATTTGCCGCGAAGTAGCTTCCGCGCCGGCATTCAACAGCATGATCACGAAGACGAACAGCACCATGATGGCGCCGGCGTAGACAATCATCTGCGCCATGGCGATAAATTCGCCGCCGAGCTGCAGATACAGAACCGCCAGCGAACCCATCACGCCAATTAACGAGAGCGCGCTCGCGATGGGGTGGGTCTGGGCAACCAAACTGATGCCGCAAAACACGGCGATGCCGGCGAAGATTAGGAAGATCAGCGCAGTCATAAGTTTTTATTTCGAAGTGAACGCCACCACCAGTCCGGTGACCAGCAGGTTGACCATGGCAAGCGGGAACAGCACGATCCAGGCGAACCGCATCAGCTGATCGTAACGGAACCGCGGCAGGGTTCCCCGCACCCAAATGAACAGAAACAGAAGCAATCCAACTTTTCCACAGAACCAGAACAGCGCCATCAGAATGGTTTTCAACACCGGGACGAAGATCGAGACTCCGAATAGCGCAGCGATTCCGAGGAAGACCAGGCCAGCGGCGGGCAGTGTGAATCTATCCATGCGACGCGCCGGATTGAGGCCATGAAACACGGCGATCAAGCCGCCGAATGCGAAAATTATGATTGGAATGAAGTCGGAATAGGGTTCCGGAAACGGCGGCTGCCATCCGCCTAGAAACAATAGCGTCGCGACTGCGGTGACCGTCACCATGTTGGCGTACTCCGCCATGAAAAAGGCCGCGAAGCTCATGCTGCTGTACTCAGTGTGGAAGCCGGCCACCAGTTCGTTTTCAGCTTCGGGTAAATCGAACGGCACGCGATTGGTTTCCGCGAATCCGGCAATCACAAAGATGCCGAATCCTACAATCTCGGGAAACACGTTCCAGCGCGGAATGAATCCCAGCCAGTAACCGCTTTGATAGTCCACCATCTCGCGGAAGCTCAGCGTGTTGGCCAGCAGCAACGGAGCGGCAATGGCCAGCGCCAGCGGCAATTCGTAGCTGATCATCTGCGCCGAGCTGCGCAGCCCGCCCAGCAGCGAATACTTGTTGTTTGACGCCCATCCGCCCAGCGCTACGCCGTAAACCCCAACTGATGAAATCGCCAGCACGAACAGAATGCCGATGTTGAGATCGGTAAGCTGCATCCAGGTGGTGACCGGGCCAATGGTGATCTGCGGGCCGAACGGAATAACAGAAATGGAAATAAGCGCCAGCACCACCGCGATGAACGGAGCCAGCAGGTAGAAAAACTTATTCACGTGTGAAGGCAGCACGCCTTCTTTGGTGATGAGCTTTACCACGTCCGCCAGCGGCTGCAGCAGCCCGTGCGGGCCCACGCGGTAGGGCCCCACGCGAAGCTGAATGTGTCCGATCACCTTGCGCTCAATCCACTGCAGATACGCCAGCGCCGTGAGCAGCACAAAGGCGATCACCCCTGCCTTGATGAGGCTGATGATGAAGAAGTTCTGTAAGAAATCCATTCTTGACTCTACGGCCGCTCGCCGGAGTACAATCCGCCCGGCGCTTCAAGCACGGAGCTGAGCGTCTTTGAATAACGTCCCAATGAACCGGAAGTAAAGAGAGTATCGCGCGACGACTGTATCAAGTCCGGCCGCGAACCGGCCGGCACGCGGCCGTTCACCGGCGTAGTTTGCGTTGCCCCCCCCGATGCGACGATAGGCAAAGGAATATTATAACCATGCACGCCGGTTCGAATCTCGTCAAAAACTTTGTCGGGCGACCAGATGCCGACGTTGACGCCCATTTCCTTGGACACCAGGCCGATGATCTCCAGGTCCGGCTTGGTTCCCATCACTTGCAGGCCAGCCTTCAGCCGCTGCACTTCGCCGCACACGTTGGTGACGGTGCCATTCTTTTCGTAGGCCGACGCCGCCGGGAACACCACATCCGCGCGCTGGGCGGTTTCGGTGAGGAACATCTCATTCACTACAACGAACGCCTTTTCGGCCGCCAGCGCACCACGCTTCAGCGGATTCGCTCCCACCACCCATAAAACATCGATGTCCGCGGCCGCCAGAATTTCATCGTACGCGAGACCCGGCGCGTCGACCGGCCGGTATCCAGGACCCAGCCTGGGGGAAAGCCCCATGTCCGATGCGCCGCGTGAATTCGAATAGTCCACCAGGCAGACGTATTGCACCGGGATTCCCAGCGAATCGCCAAAAGCCACTAATTTGTGAACGGCTTCGCCCTTGATGGCGTCTCCGAAAACGATCACCAGTTCGGGCTCCGCCTTCAGCTGATCGCGCAGCGATTCCACATCCGCCAGCTCCTGCCCGGGAATGGTCATAATGCTGCGGACCGCCTGCTTCTGTTCGCGCACCGGGCCGGGCGTCACCGTATAAATGTGCGCTTGATGATGGCGGTAATTGGCGCGAATCTGGAACGCCAGGAAGGGATGCTGCTGCGAGAGATCGCTCCCGATTACGAGAATCGCCTTGCGGTTGTACAGATCGCCGGTAGATGCCAGCGCATCTTTCTTGCCGCTCAGCGCGTCCAACAGCGTCACGACATCGCCGGTGCGGTGATGATCGATGTTCGCGGTCCCTAGCGCCTCCCGCGCGAATTTCTGCAGGTAGTAATTTTCTTCGTTGGTGGTGTGGTTCGAACCGATCACCGCGAACTTGCCGCCGCGCGCTTTCACATCTTTCAACTTTTTGGCTACCGCCGCTAAAGCTTCCGCCCAGGATACCGGCTCCAGCGTTCCGTTCCGGCGCAGCATCGGTGATTGCAGGCGCTCCGGGCTGTGCACGAAATCGAAGGCGTAGCGTCCCTTGATGCACAGGAATTCGCCGTTGATTCCCGAATGATCGCGATTGTTGCCGCGGATGATTTCATTGTTGCGCACGCCCAGCGTGGTTTTGCAGCCGTTGGAGCAGTGCGTGCAGATGGTGCCCACGTGATGCATTTCCCACGGCCGCGTTTTATAACGGTACATGCCGCTGGTGAGCGCGCCCACCGGGCAGATATCGATGCACATGCCGCATTCGTCGCACTCCAGATGATCGAACTGGTTGGGAGCGATTTCCGAATGCGCGCCGCGATTGATCACGCCCAGCGCGTTCACGCCCATGCCCTCGTCGCAGATGCGCACGCAGCGGTAACAGAGGATGCAGCGCGGGGCGTCGAAAAATACCACGGGCGACCATTGCTGCTCGTCCACATGCAGCTTCTGCTCCACGAAGCGGCTCTCGCCCGCGCCGTACCGGAAGGTCATGTCCTGCAGCTCGCATTCGCCGCCTTTGTCGCACACCGGGCAATCCAGGGGATGATTGGTCAGCAGAAATTCGAGCGTCCCTTTGCGTGATTCGCGAACCGTGGGCGAATCGGTGTGCACCACCATCCCTTCAGCAACTGGCAGCGTGCAGGCCACCTGCAGCTTGGGCGTCTTCTCAACCTCCACCAGGCACATGCGGCAGGCGGCTTGCAGCGCCAGGCCGTCGTAATAGCAAAAGGAAGGAATCTCGATTCCAACTTGCTTGGCGGCGTTGATGATGAGAGTTCCCGGGATCGATTTCACGGGCTTGCCGTCAATGGTCAGGTTAATAATGTCGCTCATTGGGGTGCTCAATGTGTTAGTTCCAGAAACAGATTTTCATGCCAGCACAGCTTCGCCCGCGTGCGCGTAAGGACAAGCGCGGCCGTTCAAATGGGCTTCGAAATCCTCCGGAAATTTCTCGACAATCGAAATGGTCGGCATGGCCGCCGCATCGCCCAGCGCGCAGAACGTACGGCCCAGCATGTTCTTCGATAACTCGCCGATCAAAGAAATGTCGCTCTTCTGGCCGCCGCCGTCAAGGAAACGCTGCAGCATCTTTTTCAACCAGGTGGTGCCCTCGCGGCAGGGAATGCACCAGCCGCAGCTCTCGTGCGCGTAAAACTTCATGATGCGCAGCGCGAATCGAACCATGCAGGTGTGTTCATCCAGAATCACCGTGCCACCCGACCCCAGCATGCTCTTCACCTTGGCCAAGGTGTCGAAGTCCATCGAAATATCGCACTCATCCGCTTTCAAAAGCGGACAGGACGAACCACCCGGCACCACGGCCTTCAGCTTCTTGCCGTTGCGCATTCCGCCGCCCACTTCGTAAATCATCCGCAGCAGATTGAAACCCACCGGCAGTTCATAAACGCCCGGCTTGTTGATGTGCCCGGAGAGGCAAATCATGCGCGTGCCGCCATTCTTGGGAGGGCCCAGCGCGGCAAAGGCTGCGCCGCCATCGCGAATGATGGCCGGAATAGACGACAGCGTCTCTACATTATTTATTAGCGAGGGCGACTGCCACGCGCCCACCACCGCCGGGAACGGCGGCTTCATGCGCGGGATACCGCGCTTGCCTTCAATGGAATCCAGCAGCGCCGTTTCTTCTCCGCATTCGTATGCGCCGGCGCCGGAGTGCGTGTAAATATCGAAATCGAACCCGGTACCCTGAATATTCTTGCCCAGATACCCGCGCGCGTACGATTCCGATATGGCGCGGTCCATCGATTCGATCAGGTATCGATATTCGCCGCGTATATAGATGTAACCCTTGTGAGCTCCGATGGCGCGCCCGGCAATCAGAATCCCTTCCAGCAACTGATGCGGATCATTTTCCATCAGCAGCCGGTCCTTGCAGGTGCCGGGCTCGCTCTCGTCGGCATTAATAATGACGTATTTGGGCTTGGGCGAAGTGCGCGGCACAAAGCTCCACTTCAGGCCGGCCGGAAATCCGGCGCCGCCGCGGCCGCGCAAAGCCGAAACTTTCACTTCCTCAATGATCTGCTCCGGCGTCATCTCCATGGCCTTGAAAAAGGCCTTGAACCCGTCGGTCGCGAGAAACGTATCGAGCGATGCGGAATTGGGCAGACCAAAGCGCTTGGTGACGATCTTTACTTCGAGGGGACTGGGTTCGTTATAGAGCATTAAAAACGCTGTTCCTCGGTTCTTCGGTTCTTCGGTTCCTCGGTTCGGTCGTTCGTAGATTCACTACGCCAGGGATGACAACGTAAGCCGGCCGGCGCGAACCGATGAACTGAAGAACTGAAGAACCGAAGAACCCTTTTCATTTTCTTCTCAAATCCTCAATTAACTTGTCCAGTTTTTCCGGCGTTACATGATGATGAAAATCGTAATTCATCTGGATCGCCGGAGCCCAGCTGCAGGCGCCGATGCACTCCACCTCCTCGAGCGAAAACTGCCCGTCCGCTGTTACTTCTTTGTTTCCGATTCCCAGCGTCTTCGAAGCGTGTTCCAGCAATTCTTCGCCGCCATCCAGCAGGCAACTGATATTGGTGCAAACCTGTACGTGGACCTTCCCCTGCGGCTTTTGGTGCAGCATGGAATAGTAGCCCACCACTTCGTCCACCTGCAGCGGAGTCACCTTGCAGCGCCGGGCCACTTCTTCCACCAGCTCGCGCGAAATGTGGCCCACTTCATCCTGCGCATAAAGCAGCATCGGGACCACCGCCGAGCGCGTCCGGCCGGGCGGATAGCTTTCCAGCATTTTGGCGAATCTGGCTTCCAGTTCCTTCGAGAACGTCATCAGCGATCCACGTCTCCCAGTACGAAATCCATGCTGCCGAGCGCGGCGATGGAATCCGCCAGCAGCCGTCCTTCCAGCAGCGCCGGAAGCGCTTGCAGATTTCCAAAACTCGGTGTGCGCATGAAAATACGATACGGCTTCGACGTTCCGTCGCTCACCACGTAATATCCGATCTCGCCGCGCGGCGCTTCCACCGCCTGATACGCTTCGCCGGCGGGCACCCGGAAGCCTTCCGTGACAATTTTGAAATGGTAAATCAGCGCTTCCATCTGGGTCTTCATCTTTTCGCGCTCGGGCAGCACGATCTTCGGCGCGTCCGCCTGCCAGGCGCCTTCCGGCATACCCTCCAGCGCTTGCGTAATGATGCGGGCGCTCTGCCGCATCTCGCTCAGGCGCACGCGGTAGCGGGCGTAGACATCGTTTTCTGTTCGTGTGGGAATTTCAAAATCGAATTTGTCGTAGCTCGAATACGGCTCGGTTTTTCTGATATCCCACTTCACCCCCGCGGCTCGGATCATGGGACCGGTGACACCCAAATCGAGCAGATCCTCGAGCGGCGCGATCCCCACTCCCTGGGTTCGCCTTGTCCAAATGGGGTTGGTATCCAGCAATTCCTCATACTCGTCCACCTTGCTCGGAAATGCCCGGATAAACTTGCCCACCATTTGCTGCCATCCGCGCGGCGGCTCGAGTGCCAGCCCGCCAATACGGATGTAGCTGGTCATCATCCGCTGGCCGGAGAAAAACTCCAGTATCCGGAGAATGTCCTCGCGCTCGCGGAAACAATAAAAGAAGACGCTCATCGCGCCGATGTCCAGCGCATGCGTGCCCAGCCATACCAAATGGCTGTTCAAGCGCGAAAACTCGGCCATCATCACGCGCATCCATTGCGCCCGCGGCGGAATTTCGATATCGCCGATCAGTTTTTCCACCGCCAGCGCGTAGACCAGATTGTTCGAGAGGTTGGCCAGATAATCTACGCGGTCCGTCAGCGTCACAACTTGCTGCCAGGTTTTTACCTCGCACTCTTTTTCGATCCCGGTATGCAGGAATCCGATATCAGGAATGGCCGTAACAATGGTCTCGCCGTCCAGTTCCAGAACTACGCGCAGCACGCCGTGGGTGGAAGGGTGCTGCGGACCCATGTTCAGGGTCATCCGCTTGACGGCTCCCTCCGGTGGCTCGCCAACCGTTTGCTCCGCGTCCAACGCGGAAATCGTGCCCGTATGTAATTCGCTTTCGCGCATGCCGAGTCCTATTCGTCCTGATAGCTATATTTGTAGCCGTGCACGGGAAAATCCTTTCGCAGCGGGTAGCCTTCCCAGTCGCTCGGCATCAGAATCCGGCGCAGATCAGGATGCCCGCGAAAGGTAATACCGAACATGTCGAAAACTTCGCGCTCGTACCAATTGGCGGCGCGCCACACGCTGGTAACGGATTCAATCTCGCACTCGGATTCCGCCACCCAGCATTTCAGGCGCAGGCGCAAATTCCGATCCAGTGAGTGCAGCAGATACACCACTTCGAAGCGCGGGTCGGCCGGATGCCAATCCACCGCCGTGATGCCGCTCAGCCGCAGGAAGGCCTGCTCGTCCTTCAAAATACGGCACGCCTCAACAATTCGCGCCGGCAGTAGGAATAAGGTTGGCTCGCCGCGCTCGGCGTGGCCGCCGGTTATGGCATCCGGAAGGCGCGCTTCCAGCGCCGCGGCAACCGAATTATCTTTCAGTTGATCTGGCAACATGTTGATGAGTTCACGAATGCGGATCTCGCCGGCTGGTCAGCACGGGAACCTCACTCGACCAGTCTAGCGCGCCCTTCTTCCAGACGTAAAAGAATCCGCAGACGATTAAGACCACGAACAAAAACATCTCGAAGAAGGCAAACATTTTCAGCTCGCGGTAGACCACCGCCCAGGGATAAAGAAACACCGCCTCGATGTCAAACAGGATGAAAACGATGGCCACCAGGTAGAACTTCACGCTGAAGCGCTCCCGCGCGCTGCCGGTGGGCGCGATGCCGCATTCGTAAGGCGAATCCTTCACCCTGTCCTTGACCCGCTTGCCCAGGACAAAGGAAAGCGTGATCAGCGCGCCAGCCACCAGTATGGCCAGAACCGTCTGTACCAGTACCGGAAAAAACGTCTCAGGATAAGTAGTCGGCATCGGATTGTGATTGTGAAACCGTAAGGTCTACAATTTGACTATAATGAGATCCGGCCTTCGGAGGCAAGTTCCCAGCTCCACATTGTCAGGTTCTGGTTGAAAACAAGCATGACCGACGTTAGAACAAAAGAGATACAAATTGTTGTAAACGGGCAAGTTCGCCGCGTCCCGGAAGGCCAGACCCTGGCGCAGCTTCTGGTAGCGCTCGAAATCGCCGGGGATCGCGTCGCCGTGGAACTGGATGGCAAGATAGTTCGCCGCCCGGATTGGGATGGCGCTACCGTCGCTCCCGGCGCAACGTTAGAGATAGTACAATTCGTCGGAGGCGGGTAACGCCGAAGACCGGGTTATTTTTCCTATTGAATGCTGCTGGTAGGTCGGGTAGAATTTTAGATGCCGTCCACATCCAAAACGTTAGCGGGGGATCATGTTCAAAACAAAGAAATCTCGTTCTGAGAGCGAAGATGGGGCTCGTACTTATACCAGTAGCGACGTTTCCGACATCGCTCAGGTGAGCCTGCGGCAGTTGCAATGGTGGGACGAGCGCAAAGTTGTTTCTCCGCAGCATGAAGGGCACAAGCGCGTCTATCAGTCGGCTGAGGTGATTGAAATTACGGTCATCGCCGAACTGCGCCGCAAAGGATTCTCGCTCCAGAAGATCCGTCGGGTCCTGAGATTCCTGCAGCGGGAGATGGGCAAGCGGTTGAGCGAAGTTCTGGAATCGGATTCCGATCTTCACCTGGTCACCGACGGTAAGTCCATTTATCTGGAAGACCAGCAGGAGCGGATCATCGACATTCTGAAGAACGCCAAGCAGCCCATGTTTCTGGTTTGCGTGAGCGATCAGGTGCGCCGCTTGAACGATTCTCCCCGCAAGCCGGTGAAGGCGGAAGCAGCCGCGGCAGCCTCCCGGCGTTCCGGCCGCGGCGCCTAGAACGAAACCTGCCGTTCCCGCACTTCGGCGGCTCCTACAATAATGCCGATCCTTGACCACCTGATTGGCAAGCCGCTGACCGCCTCCGACGAACGAGCAGAGCGAATCGGTCCGCTGGCCGGCATTGGCGTGTTCGGTTTGGACGCGCTGAGTTCCGCCGCCTACGGCCCCGAAGCGGCGCTCACCATTCTGATCCCTCTGGGCGCGGCGGGCATCGTTTATTCGGTTCCCATCAGCGCCGCCATCATCATCCTTCTCACCATCGTTTATTTTTCCTACCGTCAGACTATTGGCGCGTATCCGGGAGGCGGCGGGTCCTACACTGTGGCGCGCGAGAACCTGGGACCGCGTGCCGGTCTGCTGGCCGGCGTAGCGCTCATGATCGACTATGTTCTGGTGGTTGCCGTGGGGATTTCGGCCGGCGTGGGCGCGCTGGTGTCGGCTGCGCCTTCCTTACAGCCGCATACGCTGGCGATGTGTCTGGCAATTCTGGTCATCATCAGCGTCATCAATCTGCGCGGAGTGCGGGAAGCGGGCGGCATCATCATGCTGCCTACTTATCTTTTCGTCGGCTGCCTGGCCATCGCCCTGGTAATCGGCCTGGCGAAAACGTTGCTCGCGGGCGGCCATCCGGTTGCAGTCATCGCGCCTCCCAGAATGGGCCCGGCAACGGAAGCCGTAGGCGCGTGGATATTGTTAAAAGCCTTCGCCAGCGGCTGCACCGCCATGACCGGCGTGGAAGCGGTGAGCAACGGCGTAAAAGCCTTCCGCGAGCCTTCCGATCAAAACGCGCGGCGAACGCTCACCATGGTGATTGCTCTGCTCATCGTTTTGCTGGCCGGCATCGCGTGGCTGGTGAACATTTATCATATCGGCGCCACCGATCCCGGCGCGCCCGGCTATCAGAGCATAATCTCCATGCTGGTTGCGGCCATTCTCGGCCGCGGGATTTTTTATTACATAGCCATCGGCTCCGTGCTGCTGGTTCTGGCGCTATCGGCCAACACCGCATTTGCGGATTTTCCGCGGCTGTGCCGCGTAATCGCTCTGGATCGATATTTGCCGATGGCTTTTTCCCTGCGCGGACGGCGCCTGGTTTACTCCGAGGGAATTTATGTTCTCGCGGTGCTCTCCGGCGCGCTTCTCATTATCTTCGGCGGCGTGACGGACCGCTTGATTCCGCTGTTCGCCGTGGGCGCGTTCCTGGCGTTTACGCTCTCCCAGGCCGGCATGGTTTTCCATTGGCGAAGACGCGGCGGTCCGGGCGCTGTGCAAAGCATGCTGGTCAATGGATTGGGAGCTTTCGTGACCGGCCTGACCGTGCTGGTGGTGTTGGTTGCGAAATTCGCCGAGGGCGCCTGGATTACCGTGCTGCTGATTCCCGTGTTGTTGCTGGCCATGGTCATGGTGCGCCGGCATTATGACCATGTGGCCAATGCAATCGCCAGTCCGACACCCCTGGAGCTTAAGGATTTTCGGCCCGCCCTGGTGGTGGTGCCCCTGCAACGCTGGAGCATTGTGGCCAATAAAGCTGTTCGCTTTGCCCTTACCATCTCACCCGAGATCATCGGCCTGCAGATCGGAGCGGAACAAACCGATGACCTGCGGCCGGATTGGGAGCGCTATGTGGAGCAACCCGCAATGGAGGTCGGTTTACCCACTCCCAAGCTGGTGGTGATCAATTCTCCCTACCGCTATGTGCTCATACCGATCGTCGATTACGTTCTCGATCTGCATAAGAAGGATCCCACGCGTCAGATCGCGGTAGTCATCCCGGAACTGGTGGAACGCCACTGGTATTACTACTTTCTCCATAACCAGCGCGCGGCGGCGCTCAAGGCGCTGTTGTATGTGAAAGGCAATCAGCAGATCGCCGTCGTGAATGTCCCCTGGTACCTGGATTTCTAAGCGCATCAACGCTCTCCGTTGAAGACGCCGGTTGGCAGGCGGAAGCGCCTGCCTCACCGGGACCAACGTGGGGCAGGCGCTTCCGCCTGCCAACCGAATTTGCCACACAGCGTCTTCATCACCTTTGGTGGGCCGCAGGCCCATGGAAACTCCCTCACGGCCGCGACCGGTGCTTCAAGACGACGAATCGCGCTGCCGCGTCTTGGCCACTCCGCTCAAGATCCCGAAACCGACCAAAACCACAACTCCCGTCCCGATCCAGCGTGGGGGGATATGTAGCAAGTAAGCCCCGTAAGTCAACCCCACCAGCATGATGATGAAGCCGGCGATGTAAATTCCAAAAGACATGCGTGTGCCTCCTCCGCGTACCTACTCAATACAGCAATCGCCCTTCCACAGTTACAAGATCATCGGAGTAAGCCATTTAGCCCGAAACGCCGTACGGGCGGATTTACCCGTTCGGCAAAAAAGTCAGGGCTTGACTAACTCGCACTGATTGCGCACGTTAGCTTCAGGTGTGGTATATTCTAAGGAGCTTTTGAGACACTTGCGCGTCCATTTGAACCAGCTACAGGAGCACCCCGTAAACCCCTCGTTCGCCGCCTCCTTACTGCCCTCAATCCAGACGTCAGGACTTTAATCGCTAGAAAGAGACCAGAGAAGAGAGAAAGTAACATGAAAGAAACAGGTACAGTGAAGTGGTTTAACGCCGGAAAAGGCTTTGGATTCATCCAGCGCGAGAACGGTGAGGACGTGTTCGTCCATTTTTCCGCCATCGAGGCAAGCGGTTATCGCACGCTGGACGAGGGCGCACGTGTAACATTTGTCGTCAAACGAGGCCCCAAGGGCCTGCAGGCAGAACAAGTCAGCTTAGCGTAGATTTTCTGGAGCGGCGCGTCCGAGTGCCGCTCCCTCATTCAGCCCGGTCAGCACCGGCCAATCCGGCCCACGGTTAGTGTCCGTCCCGGATTCTTTTTGACGCGCGACCCGCTGCGCATCGCCGCTCGGAAGGTGCGGTTTACATGCAGTTTCTTTACATGGGTTTCAGCCAGAACGCCAACGTCCGAAATTTTCGTTTTCAAGGCGTGGTGTCGAGAGAACGCCCCTCGAAGATGGTCAAGAACCTGGAATTTCAATTGAGCGCGGACATGGCGTTGCTCGCGCAGTTCCGCATCCGCGTCCAGGATGCTCCTACGCTGTGCCTGCAGATCCTGGGGGCCGCTTTCACCAGCGCGGAAGACCAGGCCATCCAATTCGCAAGTTATGCCATTACTCGCGAGGATGTGACGGCGTTCGCCTCCGCCAGATCCGCGTTGGAGGAAACCAAAGCGGCGCGCCGCAAACATCGCCCGCCGTTCAAACCGTCGCCATCCTCCCAGTTGAAGTGGCCACAGTTGAAGTAGCGTCATTTGTCGAAGTAGAGTTATCCTGCCAGAGCCTCGACATCCACCCAGGCGCGCTGGCGCCACGATTCCAATCCCTTTTCCGCGAGCTGGACACCCTTGGCGCCTTCCAGCAGATTCCAACGGAACGGTTCTCCCGTAACAACGTGCCGCAGAAAAAGTTCCCACTGGCTCTTGAACGCATTATCAAACGTCTCACCGGCGGACACCGGCTGCCAGTCGTCAAAATAATTGTGAGGATTCTGCACGTCCGGATTCCATACCGGCCGCGGCGTTCGGTCCGCGGATTGTATCCAGCAATCCCGCAGACCGGCAACGGCGGATCCTTTCGTTCCGTCTACGTGGATCGTGAGCAGATCGTCTCGCCGCACTCGCACGTCCCATGATGAGTTGAAGTGCGCTACCACGCCGCCTTCCAATTGAAATGTTGCATAGGCTGCGTCGTCCGCCGTAGCGTCGTACGGACGGCCGGCTTCATCCCAGCGCCGCGGAATGTGCGTCGCACCCAGACACGAAACCGCCCGCACCGGGCCAAACAAATTGTCCAGAACATAACGCCAGTGACACAACATGTCCAGGATGATTCCGCCCCCGTCTTCTTTCCGGTAATTCCAGGACGGACGTTGCGCCTGAGTAGTTTCCCCGTCGAACACCCAATAGCCGAATTCACCGCGAACGGAAAATATCCTGCCAAAGAAACCGCTGTCGCGTAGCGCGCTCAACTTCAGCAACCCCGGCAGCCACAGCTTATCCTGCACCACGCCATGCTTCACTCCCGCCTTTTGGGCCAGTTGATAAAGCTCATACGCCGCTTCCAGACTCCCCGCGCTCGGCTTCTCGCAATAGATGTGCCTGCCCCGAGCGATGGCTTTCCGCACGGATTCCGCGCGGGCATCGGTGGTCTGCGCGTCGAAATAAATGGAGTACGCGGCATCGTCCAGCGCGGCATCGAGATCCGTGGTCCAGGGCAATCCGCCGTGTTCGCGCGACAGCGCCTCCAATTTGGCGGCAGTGCGTCCCACCAAGATCGGCCTTGGAACAATCACTTCGCTATCTGAGATCTTGACGCCGCCTTGCGCAATGATGGCGAGGATCGAGCGCTCCAGGTGCTGATTCGCACCCATGCGCCCGGTAACCCCGTTCATGATGATCCCAACCGAATGAACCTTCAAAATCGTTTCCCGTTTCTGTGGGGCAGGTTGTCAACCTGCGCGCCGATTGTCAATCGGCGCCGACTGCGCGGGTTAACAACCCGCGTGCAGGATAGCATCCTGCCCCACTACCTGTGCTGCGGCCGCGCCCCCTTGGGCAATGGCGGCGCCTCAACCCCGGCGCGCGGCAATGTCCCATCCAGCTCCTGTCGCCAGTGCGCCACATCGCCCGCCGGTCCGTAGCAGTAGATCATGCGCAGCGGAGTTTCGCCGATGTTCGTCAACTGGTGGAACACCCCCGGTGGAATGTATACTGCTTGCCCCGGTCCCAGCATGGTCTTTTCATCGCCCAGGCACATCTCGCCTTGCCCTTCCAGGACCAAATAAATTTCTTCCTGCTCCTGGTTGTGCCACGGAACTTGCCCGCCATTGGGCTCCAGAGTGACATTGCCGAGCGAAAAGGCCGACGCCTGGATCGGGCTCGCGCCTCCCACCAGGTTCTGCGTACGCCGGCGAGCCGGATAGGTTCTGCCGGCAATCTGTGAAAGATCGGCGATGATCATGCTCACAGCACCGGGCCAATTCGCCACGGCACAAATTCCTTATGCCCCAGCCGTTCGCTCGAAGTCTTCTCGCCGGAAGCTACCCGCAGCATCAGATCGAATATCTCGCGCCCCACCTCGGCCACCGTACTGTCTCCATCCGCGATGCGGCCGGCATTGACGTCCATGTTGTCGCGCATGCGTCGGTACATGGCGCTGTTGCTGGCGATCTTGATCACCGGAATTGTCGGAAAGCCGATGGCGCTGCCTCGGCCGGTGGTAAACGCGATCAGATTCGCGCCGCCCGCGGCCAGCCCCGTCAGCGACACCGGGTCGTAGCCGGGCGTATTCATGAAGACGAACCCAGGTGACGCGATTCGTTCCGCATAATCCACCACGTCCATCAACGGTGAGGTGCCCGCTTTCGCCACCGCGCCCAGCGATTTCTCCAGGATGTTGGTCAGCCCGCCTTCTTTGTTCCCCGGCGATGGATTGTCGTCAAAGCTTCCGCCGAAGCGCTTCAGATAGCTCTTGTAGCCGGCGATGAATCCAAGCAGTTTCTCCGCCACCTGCCGGTTGCGCGCCCTGCGCACCAGCAAATGCTCGGCGCCAAAAATCTCCGTGGTCTCGGCCAAAACCGCCGTACCGCCGGCCGCGGCCAACTGGTCGCAACAAACTCCCAACGCCGGATTCGCGGTGATTCCGGAAAATGAGTCCGATCCGCCGCAGTTCAGCCCCAGAACAATCTTCGACGCGGGCGTTTCCGCGCGTTTCTCGGCCGACGCGCGCTCCATCAAACCCGCGATGGCTTTCCGCGCCGCATCCACCGTGGCGCGCGTTCCGCCGCTCGATTGCAAGGTCATTCCCACCAGCCGGTCCGTCCGCGCAGTTCCCTGCCCCAGATAATGATCGATCTGATTCACCTCGCAGCCCAGACCAAGAATGATCGCCGCCGCCACGTTGGGATGGTTCAAGACGCCGGCCAGCGTGCGCTGCAGCTGCTCGGTATCGGGACCGATGGTATGGCCGCAGCCTTCGCCGTGCGGAAACGCCGCCACGCCATCCACGTTGGGCGGCAACGTTTCGTGCTCAAAGCTGGCCGCGATCAGCTCCGCCGTGTGCGCCGCGCAGTTGCTGGCCGCCACCACAGCGATGTAGTTGCGCGTCCCCACCCGCCCGTCGTCCCGGCGGTACCCGAGAAAAACAGGAACGTTCTGGCCGGCCGGCGCCACGCCAATCTCGCCGGCCGGAAAATCGTAATCGAAGGAAAGCTCCTCGAACCCTACGTTGTGCGTGTGGACATGCCGCCCCGGCTCAATGCGCAAACGCGCCCGGCCCATCACTTGTCCATAGCGCACAATGTGCTCTCCAGCCGGAATAGCCCGCAGAGCTACCTTATGACCGGCCGGAATCGCGTCCTCCACGGTGATGGCGCTTCCCTCCACCCGCAGCTTCTGCCCGGGTGAAAGCGCCACGCGCGCGATGGCGATATTGTCTGACGGGTGCAGGTGAATGACGGCATTCTCCGCCGTCGGAAGCTTCGTGATTTCAAGCAGGCCCATTGCTTACCTTTTTTTTGGCTACCTTTCTAGAACCGTCTCGGTAACTTGTTCGCCGGTGTGGACGTGAAACAGATTGCCCTGCGGATGAATCCAAAACCCTTCGCCTTTGGGAGGCGCCGGGATATCCTCGACCTTGGTTGCGGTGAAGAACTGGCCGGTTTCCACGCCCGGAATCAGTTTGCCGATGTGCAAATGAATGTGGCACTGCGTCTGCACGCTGGGCGCGTTGTACGCGATGGCCCACTCATCGCCAAACAGCTCCTTCGCTTTTTGCACCGCCGCGGCCAGCAGATCGGCACGCTGTTCGTCGCTCAATAATTCAATGGACCGCTCATGCGAACGCGGCAGAGCCAGCCAACGATTCGGCTTGCTGGGATTGGCATCCTTGAGAAAGAAAACTTTAACATCAGGCGCCTGCTTCTCCGCTTCCCGGCACAAACCGCATTGCCGGGCTTCCATCGTCTCCGGCTTGGTGACATCGCAATTGCAAGTCACCAGGTCGGCGCGCGCGGCCAGCGCGGCCGCCAACACCACGGCGATCACAAGACGGGGCATCAATTCGATTATAGAGTCTCACTATACTGGAAATTGCTTTCTGAAACAGCTTGGAAGCGCGCCGCGATGCTGCTGGCGTTGGCCGTCGCCCTCTTCTTCCTCTACTTCTTCGGCTTGACCCGCACCGGCTTGCTGGGCCCCGACGAGCCGCGCTATGCGGCCATCGGCCGCGCCATGGCGCAAACCGGCGATTGGGTGACACCGCGGTTGTGGGGTAAGCCTTGGTTCGAAAAACCTCCGCTGCTGTATTGGATGACCGCCGCGGCGTTTACGGCGGGTCTCGATCAGGATCTGGCGCCGCGCCTTCCGGTGGCCCTGTTCAGCGTCGGATTCCTCATCTATTTTTTCATCGCGTTGCGCCGTGTGTTTGACCAGCGTGTGGCGTTCTACTCAACCAGCATCCTGGCCACCTCCGCCGGATGGCTGGCCTTCAGCCACGTGGCCGTAACCGACCTGCCCATGTCCGCCGCATTCGCCGCCGCCATGCTGATGGCCACGCAGGACTCAATTGGCAGGCGAAAACGCCTGCCCCACGTTCGCGCGCATGAGTGGGGCAGGCGCTTTCGCCTGCCAACTCTCCCCGGCGCAGCCGTCCCCACTGGAATTCTCCTCGGCCTCTCCGTTCTCGCAAAAGGCCTGGTCCCGTTGGTGCTCTTCCTTCCAGCAATTTGGTTTCTCCGGCACCGCATTAGAACTCTTCTGGTAATTTTCGCCGCGGCATCCGTGATCGCCATTCCGTGGTACGCGGCCGTGACCTGGAACAATGGCTCCGCCTTCCTCCAGGAATTTTTCTGGAAGCAGCACCTGCAGCGTTTCATGACCGGATCTCTACTGCATGAGCGGCCATTCTGGTTCTACGTACCAGTGCTCGCGGCCGGGCTCTTCCCCTGGATTCCCCTTTTGCTCCTCTTGTTCTCAAAATCGATTTACACCGACCGCCGCGCCCGCTTTCTTGCAGCATGGTTCGCCTGGGGCTTCGTTTTCTTCTCGCTCTCGCGCAACAAACTCCCCGGCTACCTGCTGCCGCTGCTGCCTCCGCTGGCGGCTTTGCTCGGGTTGGCGATCTCGAGAACATCAGCGCGCGCCGCAAAAATGGTGACGCTCATGGCTGCCAGCGCCGCCATGCTCTGGTTCATCCCCGCTATTGAGGACATGCTGCCCGAAGCGCTGCTCCGCGGTTTCTCGCACGCCCAATTTCACCCGCCTCTGCCCTGGATTCTTCCCGCTCTCGCCCTGGCCCTGGTTTGTGGACTTCTGGAACGTGCCGGACGCCGCGGTCCGGCCATCACCCTGATCTCAATGGTAATTGTGTTATCCGTCACGCGATTGATCTTAGTCACCTACCCCAAGCTCGACCAAACGGTATCACCTCGCAGTTTCTGGATTTCCCACACAGGTTCAATCACTTGCAGCTCCAACGACAATCGCTCCTGGCGTTACGGACTCAATTATTACGCCGGGCGTGATGTTCCTGATTGCAATTAATACCGGAATATAGTAATCTCTATCTAGATAGGGGTCATCTGTGATCACCACTGAAGAGACCATCCAATCGCCCCCAGAGAACCTTCAGCAGCAGACCGAGGCCGAGTACGACTCGACAGTTAGGGCCGACATTGAGCTGTTCCGCTCTTACGCCGAAAAGTTTGTGGCAGGCGAGATTAATGACGACCAATTTCGCGCCCAGCGCTTGCGCCGCGGCATCTACGGCCAGCGGCAAGCCGGCGTGCAGATGATCCGGACCAAGGTGCCTGGCGGGAATCTCACCGCCGCGCAGATGGATCAACTGGCCCTCATCGCGGATGAATTCGGAGGCGGCAAAGCTCACCTCACTACCCGCCAGAACATCCAATATCACTTCATCCCGCTGCTGCGCGTGCCGGCGCTTCTGCATCTGCTGGCCGACGTTCGCCTGACCACGCGGGAAGCATGCTACAACACCGTCCGCAACGTCACTGCCTGCCCTTTGAGCGGATTGCTGGAAGATGAAGTTTTCGATGTTCATCCCTACGCCCAGCGCGTGGCATTTGCCTTCCTGCATAAAGAACTGACCGACAGCCTGCCCCGCAAATTCAAGATTGCTTTTTCCGGTTGCAAAGAAGATTGCATGCTGGGATCAATCCACGACATCGGTCTCCGCGCCGTGCTGCGCGACGGACAGCGAGGTTTCCGCATGGTAGTAGGCGGCGGCCTGGGCCCATTGCCCGTCGAAGCTCAGCTTCTCGATGATTTTGTCCCGGTGGAACGCCTGGTAAATAAATGCGAGGCCGTGATCCGCGTGTTCAGCAAGTATGGCAATCGCAAGAACAAGAACATGGCGAGATTAAAGTTTGTTGTTCGTGAGCGCGGCTTTGCCTGGGTGAAGGAGCAGATCGAGAAAGAATATCAGGACATTCTTACCGGTAGTGGCATTCCTACGCCGGAAGTGATCCCCGAAGGCTTTGGTGGATTTCAATCAGTACCACCACCGCTAGGATCGGGCGACCTGCTGCCGATCGTGAGAACCAACGGACACGCGAACCCGGAGTATGAGCGCTGGCTCGGTACCAACGTCCGGCGCCAAAAGCAGCCCGGCTACGCCATGGTCACGGTGAAAGTCCCACAAGGGAATTTGACGGGCGTCCAGATGCGCGCTCTGGCCGGCATCGCTCGAAACGCGGGGGATGGATTGCTGCGGGTGGCCATCGACCAAAACCTCGTTCTCGCCTATCTCCCACTCCATCAGCTGCCGAGAATCTACGCGGCTCTTCAGGCTATCGATCTGGCTGGCGCAGGCGCTCAGGAAATCGACGATATAACCACATGTCCGGGAGCTTACAGTTGCAATCTGGCTCTCACCAAGTCCATGAACCTGGGTGAAGCCTTGGCCGAAGAGTTGCGCGATCATCCGGATTCTCTGGTGCGCAAGCTCAAGATCAAAATCAGCGGATGCCCCAATTCCTGCGGGCAGCACTGGATCGCCGATGTCGGATTTTACGGAAATGCCCGCAAGATCGATGGAAAAGAAGTGCCGTACTATCAGATGCTGTTGGGCGGCGGCTACGACGATACCGGCATGCTGCGCTTTGGCGCCGCAGTGCAGAGCATCCCAGCGCGACTGGCGCCGGAAGCTGTGCGCCGCGTGCTGGATCACTATATAGCAAATCGCGAAAAGGACGAAACTTTCCGAGCCTACGTACTACGCCACAAGGTTGAAACGTTCCGGTTGATGACCAATGATCTGGCGAAGCCGGCCGAACTCTACCCGGAGATGTATCGCGACTGGGGAGACGAAGTGGCGTATTCGCTCAAGCTAGGCCGCGGCGAGTGCGCCAGTTAGTCCGCCGGTTTGTCAGAGACACAGTGTCCTGACTCCTGACACAGTGGCGCAGGCGCTTCCGCCTGCGAACCGTTCCCACTTACGAGCGCCTTGAAGATCGCGCCGTCTGCGTCTTAGCTGCTTCAATCAGCGCGCCGTTGGCCATGGCGAAGGCCGGGATCGAAATCGAGCGGTCCACCAGGTCTGCCATGGCATGGACAGCCAACCCCTCGGCTTCCTTCACGAACGACAGCGCTTTGAGTACCGGATTGAAATCCACTTGCACGCAATCGCCGCCGCGAACCTGATCCGTCGCAATCAGATTGGACATGGGCTGCACCAGCAGCCGTTCAATGGCGCGCTTCAGATGCCGGGCGCCATACTTCAGATCGGTTCCTTCTTGCAGCAGAAAGCCCTTGGCTTCATCGGTAGCTTTGAAGACGAAAGATCTCTCGGGCGAGGTGTTGAAGATTCTCTGCTGCACCATGTTCAGCTCAATGTCCAGAATCTTCTTCAGCTCGGAGCTGCCCAGCGGCCGGAAGGTTACGATTTTGTCCAGCCGATTGATGAATTCCGGAGTAAACTTGCGCCGTGCCGCGTCCACACCAGTGCGAGCCATCTTTCCATTCAGCTTCTCGTCCACTTGCCCGCTCTGGGCCTGCCGCGCCGCTTCCGGCGCATTGAAGCCCAGCCGCGGATTGGTGAGCGCACTCATTTCCGACGCGCCCAGATTGCTGGTCATGAAGATCAGCGCGCGGGAGAAATCCACTTTGCGATTGTCGCCCAGCGTCAACGTGCCCTTGTCCAGGATGCCCAGCAGCAGGTTCCACAGCGCGTCGCTGGCCTTCTCGATCTCATCAAAAAGAACAAAGCTTAACTTGCACGATTCCGTGTGATACTGGCTCAACACTTCCTGGCTCAATAGCGGATGCGTTTCGCGATGCCCCAGATATCCGGGAGGCGAACCGATCAACTTCGCAATCTCGTGGCTGTGCTGGAACTCCGCGCAATCAATCTTGATCACCGCGCGCGAATTCTTCAACATCGACTCCGCTGTCGCTTCCACAATCCGGGTCTTGCCGGATCCGGTGGGCCCAAGAAAGAGGAAGTTCCCGATCGGCCGGCCGGGTGCGGTCATCCCGGTCAGATACATCTGATAGATGTTCACGATCTGCTGAATGGCTTCATCCTGGCCGACAATCAACCGGCCCAGGCTTACTTCCAGGGCTTCCGCCTCTCGCCCCGTCCTGCTCGGATCTAATGGAACATTTACCCGTAACATTTTCTTGGCCCTTCTTTCACTACAACTTCCACCGCTCCCACTATAACTTCCAACTCCCAGCTTGTTCAGTGCAACTGGCATGCCAAATTTGGACACCGCCTATTTTTGCGGCTTCGACGGTCTCACTTCTACCCGGCTGATCAGTGTTCTTGCCGGTGTTTTCAACAGCATGAGAACAATCTCCGCAATGTCCTCAGAGGCGATCTTCCACTCCGCCCCACTCTTAGAGCCTTTTCCAAATTCGGTATCAACGCTTCCCGGCATGACACAACTTACCCTTATTCCCTCATATCGGTGATCCAGCATCATCGCTTCACTAAAACCGTTCAATCCGAACTTCGAAGCGTTGTATGCCGCCCCACCCGCGAATGCACTTTTTCCAGCTAGGCTACTTATATGGATGACGTAGCCGCCGTTCCGGTTCCTCATCCTTAAGACCGCTTCCTTGGAACAGTAGAAAGCACCCGACAAATTCGTCTCCAGCGTTTTGGTCCAATCTTCCACACTTAACTCCGCCGTGCCCTTGAAAACTCCGACACCCGCATTGTTCACCAGGATGTCCAGCCCTCCGAGCTCGCTATCTACAAACTGAAAAAAATTCACTACCTCTGTGCTACTCCTTACATCGGCAGCTTTTCCTACCACTTTACTTTTCGACTGCTTAGCCAGTTCTGTGACGGCATTTTCTACAGTTGTGTGGCCCCGGCCACAGATGGCCACCTGGGCCCCTGCCGCCCCCAAGGCCTTGGCGACGGCATAACCAATACCGCGTGTCCCTCCAGTCACCACTGCATTCTTGCCTTCTAGAAACGTGTTCGTCGGAAATGTACTCATGTTCTCCATGCTAATCCGCTCCTCGAGCGCAGTGCCGGATCGGCCCGTGCCTTCTGTTCTTCGCTCCCGCGCTATGATGGATGTTTTGAAGGGAGTTTTACAAATGCACAATTCCGTGCTGGTTCCGATGGTTGTGGAGCAGACCTCGCGAGGCGAGCGCGCTTTCGACATCTACTCGCGCTTGCTCAAGGAAAACATCATTTTCCTCGGAACGCCGATCGACGACAATGTGGCCAACCTGGTGATCGCCCAGATGCTCTTCCTGGCCGCCGAAGATCCGGAAAAGGATATTTCGCTCTACATCAATTCGCCGGGCGGCTCCATCACCGCCGGTTTGGCCATCCTCGATACGATGAACCTCGTAGAACCAGACATCGTGACGTACTGCGTGGGACAAGCCGCTTCCATGGCGGCAGTTCTTTTAGCCTGCGGAACTAAGGGCAAACGCTACAGCCTGCCCCACTCCCGAATCCTGATTCACCAGCCTTCCATGTCCGGCCTGGGCGGACAAGCGGCCGACATCGACATCTACGCCCGCGAAATCCTGCGCATGAGGGAATCACTGAACCAGATCCTCGCCACCGCTACCGGCCAACCCGTCGACCGCATCGCGCGGGACGTGGATCGCGACTACATCCTCGATCCCGACCAGGCGCTCGAATACGGCATGATTGATCGCGTCATCGCCAGCCGGGATCTGCAGCCGGTGCCGACGCGCTAGTGGCGCCTAAGCCCCGAACATCTTCGGCAGCATCGACAGCTCGTCATCGGTGCTGTCATTCGGAACCGAACAGCCGGGAGTGAGGATAAACTTCGCTCCCGCTGCCTTGCGCGCGTCGATCCATTGGCGCTTCAAGTCCAGCCGCGTCAACTTGCGGTAATTCACCTCGTCCAAGCCGCCCAGGATCACGCCCGCATACTGGGCGCGAACTTTCGAGATCGGCACACCCGTTCCGTGCGTCGAATAGTTGATGGCCCGCGCCGCGAAGCCCTGATAAAAACGATCCAGGTAAACTTTGTCGCCGTGCAGGTGCAGGACATTGAGCGGCGCAGCGCGCACCGCTTCCAAAACCGTCTTGTCGAACGGTTCGCTGAATTTGGCGTAATCTTCCTGGGTCATGTACCCGTCTTGCGCGTTGGCGATAGCCACAAACACTCCGGCAGCTCCAGCCGCCACCGAACGCCGCGCATGATTCGCTTCCGATTTCGCGATCGTCTCCAGCGCGTCCAGCAAGACCTGCGGCTTCTCCCGCTGCAATCTGCGAACCTCCTCCACCGACGAAAGATTCTCGGCCACTTTCCAGGGATTGAACAGCGTCTCGACAAAATACGCCTGCCCCCGCAGCCCATCGCGAATTTTTTCGAGCGCGGCGATCTGTTGTGGAAACGGATTCTTCTCCTCCCGCAACGCGAACCATTCGCCCTTCGGCTTCGGATACGGATAGTCGCTCATCACCTTCACCAGATCGGTACGGAATTTCTCATGAAACTCGAGCGTCGCCCGCGCATGCTGCTCTCCCGGCTGAGAGGCATCCAAAAAGTGATGCCAAAAACCAAAGGGCGTCCGATCCACGTCCTGCCCCTCAAGCGCGCGATCGACGCGTTCCTTGCAGGTCAACTGGGCCCCACGTAAGGTGAGGGCCGCCGAGCCCAGTAGCAGACTACGTCGAGTGAGCATACCTATAGATTAGCCGCAGATGAACGCAGATAAACGCCGATAAGATTTTATCCGCGTTTATCTGCGTTCATCAGCGGCCTAACAACTCCGCGGCAACCAGCGCATAAGCCTGCGCGCATTCCACCACTCTCTCCACCGGCACAAACTCATTCGGCCCATGCGAGACCGTCAACAAGCCCGGCCCATACGCAAATGCCGGGATGCCGCGCTCGGCGTAAAAGCGGATCTCGAGCAGCCCTGGACACATCTCGAACTTCGGCGCCCGGCCCGTCACCGTCTCTACCGCCCGCGCCAGCGCCTTGCCCAGCGGAGCATTCTCGGCCACATGCGACGCGCACCCTTCCTGCAAAACTTCCACATCCAGGTCAACTCCCGTACCTCGCAGCGCTTCGAATAGCCGCTGCTTCTCTCGTTCGAAATCCTCCTCGGGATTGATCCGGCGGTCAACTGTGAACGAACAATACTCCGGCACCACGTTGAAATTCGTGCCGCCTTCCGTGCGCCCGCCCAACATCAATATCGAGCCCTGCGCCGTCTCTACCTCAGCTTTCAACACCTGCAGCGCCTGGGCCACCGTAATCATTCGTTCAAACGCGTTGATCCCCTCGTGCTGCCGGGCCACGTGCGCGGACTTCCCATGCACGGTGATCTTCAGCGAAATCGCGCCGCGATTGCCGTTCCAAATCACTCCGCCCGTCGGTTCCGGAGTCAGCATCCCGATCGCGTTCCGGCCCAGCAGCCCTCGTTCGGCAAGATGCCGCGATCCGCGTGGGCCCGCCGTCTCCTCATCCGGAACAAATACCAGCCCCACCCGCCCGGCCCTGAGAAATCCCCCCTCCCGCAAGGCCAAAGCCGCATAGATCATCGCCGCCAGGCCGCTCTTCATGTCCGATGACCCGCGCCCAAACAAGTTCGCGCCCTTCAGCTCCGGCTCAAACTGCGAGGGGCTCTGCGCAGGTACGACATCGTAGTGACCGCTGAAGTAAAGCGTTCGTTCGCCTTCGCCCGCGAAGCTCAGAACGCAATCTTCCTCCATGCGAGTTTCCGTGAACCCCAGCTCGCGCAGCCGCAACGCCAGCAGTTTCGCCGTTTCGGAATAGCAGTTACCAGGAGGATTCTCGCTAGGAATCGCAATCAATTCACGCGTGAGCGCAATCATCCCCTGGCGATGCGCAGCCACAGCCTCAAACAACAAATCAGCCATTCGAGTGTTACCGAACCGCGACCGTAAGGGGCCGGTGCCGTCCATTTCCGTGCAACGCCATCCCGGAAATGAACGAACCACCCTCGGCGCTTCGAGTCTAACCTATTGAGAGTGTGCCATAAGTTCATTGGCCGCTTCGATGCTGCAGCATCCGACATGCTGAAAGACCTGCTGTACGGCCTGCGGATGCTTCAGAAGTCCCCCGGCTTCACCATCGTCGCGCTGCTTTCGCTCGCCCTTGGCGTCGGCGCGAACACCGCCATCTTTACCGTGGTCCACCGCGTCCTGCTGCACCCCGTCGCGTATCCCCAGCCGGACCGCCTCTTGGTAGTTTGGAACACCAACCCCAGCCTGGGAATCCGGCAGTCCGTGGCCTCCGTTCCCGATTTCGAGGATTGGAAGGCGCAAAACCAAGTCTTCCAACAGATGGCGGCGCTACAAGCCGGGAGCGCCAACATCACCGGCATTCAAAACCCCCAGCGAGTGCAAGTGTTCGATGCCACATCGAACGTTTTTTCCCTGTTCGGCATCGAGCCCGAGCTGGGACGCGGCTTCGTCCCGGAAGACTCGAGCGAAGGCGGCCGCGTGGTGGTGCTGGATTACGCTTTCTGGCAGCGAAGTTTCGGCGGCGACAAGAATGTTCTATCTAAAACAATCACCATCGACGGCGCGAACTATAGCGTCATCGGCGTCCTGCCGAAGCAGTTCTTCTCCTTTGGCCGGGACCTGTGGAAGCCGCTGGTATTCTCGCCGGCCCTGGTGAACGCCCGTGGTTCCCACAATGAGTTTGTGGTGGCGCGGCTCAAGCCTGATGTTTCCTTTGCGGCGGCTCAAACCGAGATGAACACCATCGCCAAAAGGATCGAGCTGGCGCATCCCGACACCAACACCGGCAACGGCGTAAAGCTGATGGTGTTAACAGAGCTGTTCGTAGGAAGCATCCGGCCGGCCATGATCATAATGTTCGCGGCCGTCGGCTTCGTGCTGCTGATCGCCTGCGCCAATGTCGCGAACCTGATGCTCGCGCGCGGCAGCGGACGCCGCCGCGAAGTGGCCGTGCGCATCGCGTTGGGCGGCAGCCGCGCCCGTATCGTCCGCCAGTTGTTGACCGAAAGCCTGCTGCTTTCCTGTCTGTCCGGCGCCGCGGGTTTGCTGCTGGCCATGTGGGGCACCGCTGCTCTTATGAAATTGCTTCCTGGAACGTTGGCGCAGAGTTTCGAAGTCTCGCCCATCAGCGCCCCGGTGCTCGCGTTCACGCTGGCGCTCTCGCTCGCGATCGGCCTTCTGTTTGGTCTGGGGCCGGCGCTGCAGGGTTCTAAATTCAATTTAAACGAATCGCTGCGCGAGGGCGGGCGCGCCGGAACCACCGGAACAGCGCGCCAGCGGTTTCGCAACATATTGGCAGTCGCCGAAGTAGCTCTGTCGTTGGTGCTGCTGGCCGGCGCCGGATTGCTGATCGAAAGTTTCCTGCGCCTCAAGAGATCGAATCCCGGTTTCCAGCCCGACAATATTTTGACCATGGAGCTTTCGCTCCCCTACTCGAGCTACGGCAAGGATGAGCAACAGACGGTCTTCTACGATCGCCTTCTGGCCCGGCTCGATGCGCTGCCGGGATTGTCCCAAGCGGCCCTGGTCTCCTCGCTCCCCTTGCAAGGCCACAGCGGCCACAACAGCTTCCAGGTAGAAGGACTACCGCCGGGCAAGAGCATTAATGACCTGCCCATCGCCGACCAACGCCTGGTCAGCGCCGGCTATTTCGGCTTGATGGGGATTCCTGTGCTTCGCGGCCACGCATTTACCCGGCTCGATAATGCCAACGCACCAGGCGTCGCTATCGTCGATGAGACCACCGCGAGACAATACTGGCCCAATCAGAATCCCATCGGAAAACGGATACACTACTTCAACGAAGCCGCCCAGCCGCTCCCGTGGCTCACCGTGGTCGGAGTGGTAGGCAGCGTGAAGCAGAATCGCATGGAAGAACTCGCCAGTACCAGCGTGTATCTTCCGCTAGCGCAATCGCCGTCAACCGAAATCGCCCTCGCCGTTCGCGGGACCGTCAATGCAAGTTCGGTGAGTGCTTCCATACACGCGATCGATCCCGATCTGCCGGTGGGCCGCATCCGTACCATGCAGGAAATCGTGAACCAGGCCACCGGCCTGGAACGCATCGCGGCACAACTGGTGGGCATCTTCGCCGTAGTGGCGCTGGCGCTAGCGGTAATCGGAACCTACGGCGTGATGGCGTACTCAGTGGCGCAACGCACCCAGGAATTCGGTATCCGGCTCGCGCTAGGAGCCAGCCGCGCCGACGTGTTGACCCTGGTTCTGCGCCAAGGCCTGATCCTCACCGCCGCGGGCATCGCGCTAGGGCTAACGGCAGCCGTCGGCGTCACCCGATTGATGACCAGCGTCCTATTTGAAGTGCGCCCCGGCGATCCGTTGATCCTGGTATCCGCAGCATTGATCCTAGGATCGGTCGCAATGCTAGCCACCTACCTGCCAGCGCGCCGCGCCACCAAAGTAGATCCAGTCCTCGCCTTGCGCTATGAATAACGTGGCGCACGCACTCTTGCGTGCCGCGTCGACACTCGTGTCGACGCTCGGGGTATTGGCAGCAGGACAGGCCACCTTCGACTTCCACAGTAACTTCTGGGTAAACCTCCACCACTTTCTGTACCAACAGGCGGTTACGAAGTCGCCTGTTCATTCCGACAGCGAAGCCTGGAACCACGCCGTGGAAGTATATCGAAAAGACATCGCCACCCACGAACTCCTGAGCCGCGACATCGCCGGAATCAACATCGCGCTTTCGAAAATTGAGAACACTGAATCTCTGCAGGGTTCAGGAATCGACCCGGAGCTGACCCAAACTCTGGAGCGCGCCGCGCCTGTCTACAAAGCTCGTTGGTGGCCCGAACACAATCGCCAAAACCTTGCCTGGATCACCGCCGCCACTCCGCTGGTAGCCAAATACGAAGCCGTCATGAAGAAAGACCTATCGGCCGCGTACCAGACTCCCTGGCCCTCCACTCCCATCAGGACCGATCTCGCCGAGTACGCCAGCTGGGCCGGAGCCTACACGGTGCTGGATCCAACGCTCATCACCATCTCAAGCTCCAATGCCGGCCCGGCGGCGCTCGAGACACTGTTCCATGAAGCCTCGCATGCCATGATCCAGAAAATCAACGATGCGCTCGCCACGGAACTCGCGTCGCAAAAGAAGCTTTTCCAGCGCAGCGCCTTCTGGCACGCCGTACTCTTCTACACCGCCGGCGAAGTTGCCGAGCGCCATCTGGATCACTACACGATGATCGGCGTCAAGGACGGCATCTTAGAGCGCGGCTGGCCTGGCGCGCTCCCCATCCTCAAAAAAGATTGGCAGCCGTATCTGGACGGCAAAATCGATCTCGCCACCGCCGTGCATCGCCTGGTCGAAGATTACGGAACACCTAAGTAGAGCAACTCTTAGCAGCCAATATCCTTCGCCCGCACTCATCCAGATCCGCACACTGGCAGCGGCGAACAATCAACTCCCTCATCTTCTTGATCCGCTCCATCAGCGCATCCAGCTCCACAACTTTCGTTCGCGCCACGCGTTGCCATCGCTCCGACGGGCGCCCGGAATCGTTGAAAAGCTGCCGCGCTTCATCCAAAGTGAATCCGCAGTTCTTGGCGCGCCGCAGTACGGCCAGCCGCGCCAGGATGCTGCTATCGTAGCGCCGCTGTCCACTCCAGCGCGCCGGCTTGGGCAGCAATCCAGCTCTCTCGTAATAGCGGATTGCCGACGCTCTCAAACCGGACCGTTTCGCCACTTCCCCGATGGTCATGACCACAGGCTATCACTTTCGAAACCACCGGCTGAAGTCTTCTTTAATGAAATCCTTCACGCCCTCGCGCCCCGTAAGACGCATCCAAAACGCCCCATGTTCGCGCTCCAGCCGCAGATCGATTTCAAAAAAAGGACAGCAGAGATGCTCAAACGCGGTCCATTCAGCCACCAACTGAAATGTCGCCGGATCTGGAGGAAACTGAAACTCAAATCCGTCCGGCAACGCCCGCACGCCCTTCACCATGGAACGCAACTCGGGACCCAACTCGTCAAAATGCCGTGTGCGTTGTTGAGGGGTAAGCGCCGAGCGATCGCAAGCAAAAGGAGAAACGGTGTCCGCGGCAAACAACAATGGAACAGCCAAAGCAAGAACTAAAAGTGTCTTCATACCCTGATGCTACGGGTTAAACCCAACTTTAAGTCAAGAAGATTTTAACGAGAAACGAGAAACGAGAAACGAGCAACCAGGAACTAGACAACCATCCCCGGCTTCTGCCGTATCTCCATACATCCCTTCCCCGTCGGCAGCATCTTCCCCGGATTCAACCGGCACGCAGGATCGAAAAGATTCTTGAACCGCCGGATCATCTCCAGCGTTTCATCCGGGAACTGCTCGCCGATCAGTTCCATCTTTTCCATCCCCACGCCGTGCTCTCCCGTGATGGAGCCGCCTTCCGCGATGCAGAATCGCAGAATGTCATCGCCCGCGGCCTTGGCGCGCTCCAGTTCTCCCGCCTTGTGATGGTCGAACAGAATGATGGGATGCATATTGCCGTCGCCCGCGTGGAAAATGTTACTGATAGTCAGCCCGTATTTCTCCGACACTTTGTGGATGTGCCGCAGCGTGGGCGCCACCTTCGTTCGCGGCACCACGCCGTCCTGCACATAATAGGAAGGGCTCACCCGCCCCACCGCTCCAAAAGCGTTCTTGCGTCCCTTCCACAGCAGCTCGCGTTCCGCGGCGGACCGCGCAATCCGCACCTCCCGCGCCCGGCATCCCAGGCACGATTGCTCAATTTGCAACACCTGTTCTTCCACCGCTTCCCGCAGCCCTTCCAGCTCAATCAGCAATACCGCTGCCGCATCCATCGGATAGCCGGCGTGCGTGGCTTCCTCCACCATGCGCAGCATCACGCCATCCAGCATCTCGATCGCCGCCGGCGTAATGGCCCGCGCAGTGATTTCGGCCACGGAATCAGCACAATCACCGGCAGCGTCATAGATCGCGAGAATTGTCTTAACCACTTCCGGCTTCCGCATCAGCCGCACCGTGATCCTGGTCACCAGCGCCAGCGTCCCTTCGGACCCCGTCAGCAGCCCGGTGAGATCGTAACCCGGCTGATCCGGCGCCACGCCCCCGGTTTCCACTATGCTGCCGTCCGTCAGCACTGCCTGAACTCCCATCACGTGATTGGTGGTAACGCCGTACGCCAGCGTGTGCGGACCTCCAGCATTTTCCGCGACATTTCCGCCAATGGTGCAGGCCCTTTGGCTGGAAGGATCGGGCGCATAAAAATATCCCTGCCGCTCCACCGCCTGCGTGATTTCCAGATTCACCACGCCGGGCTGCAGTACCGCGCGCTCGTTTTCCAGCTCAATTCCAACCACGCGATTCATGCGCGCAAACGAAATCACCATGCCGCCCGCGCGTGGAATGGCCCCGCCGCTCAATCCGGTTCCTGCGCCGCGCCCGACAATCGGAATCTTGAATTGGTTGGAAATCCTGACGATGGCTGCCACGTCTTCCGCCGATTGCGGAAAAACCACCAGCTCCGGCCGCGCTTTGTCCACGCTGCCGTCGTATTCATACAGCGCCAGGTCTTCGGATTGATCCAGGTACCCGCGCGGCCCCAGCAGTTCGTGGATATTGTTCCGGGCCGCCGGTGTCATTTATAGCAGTGACCGGACGTAACTCACAATCTGCGGATCGGTCCACACCTTCCACTCGCCATTCACTTCAGGCAGCCCGGCGTATTTCTGCACTACTTTGCCACTGCGGTCGATGATATAACTCTCGGGAATTTTGTAAGTGCCGTAGCGGTAGTTGATGTTCTCCTCCGGATCGCGCACCGTCTGGAACGTGATCTGAAACCTCTTCAACATGTTCCGGTACAGCTCCTCTTTGCTATCCACGTTGATCCCTAGCACCACCAAACCTTGCGAGGCGAACATTTGTTGGATCTGATTCAGAGACGGCATCTCCTGAACGCACGGCGTGCACCAGCTGGCCCAGAAATTCAGGATCAGCACCTTGCCGCCAAAATCCTTCGGCGTGATCACCGCGCCGCTGTCGGTCTTCACCCGAAATTCCGGCGCACTGTCACCCACCCCCACCACGTGATCTTGCACCGAATACACGATCACGCACGCCAACACCACCAGCAAGACGGCGGTGGCCACCTTAATGCCCAGATCAATCTTGTTTTGCTTCATCTAAGTCTATAATTTTAGAGTATCCTATCCCAGCGCCGTTGCATCTAACCACTGGCCATGCTCGTAACCAGGAAAGCCGAATTCTCTGCGTCGCACGTTTGTGCTCAACCTTCGCTGACCCCCGAGCAGAATCAGGCCCTGTACGGCCTGGCCGCCAATCCGAACGGCCACGGTCACAACTACGTTCTGGAAGTGACGCTCGAAGGCGATCCCGACCCCGCTACAGGCATGGTCTTCGATCTCAAGCAGCTCAAGGAAATTATCCACAAAGCCGTGATCGAACCCATGGATCATCGCTTCCTGAATTACGAGGTCCCGCCTTTCGATAAAGTCGTGCCCACCACGGAAAACGTCGCGGCTGAGATTTGGAATCGGTTGCAGCGGTCTTTCAACGGGAGCCGTGCCCGCCTGCAAAACATCCGGCTCTACGAAACGGAAGATCTCTATGTGGATTACACCGGAGACGCCAGATGACGCGCGTCACCCGCCGCTATAAATTCGCGGCATCGCACCGCCTTCATTCCGAGCAGTTCTCCGGAGCCGAAAACCGCGCGCTATATGGCAAATGCAATAATCCGCACGGCCACGGGCACGACTATTTTCTGGAAGTCCGCGTCCAAGGGCCGCTCGATCCGGTTTCCGGCCAGGTTATCAACGTGGCAAACTTGGACCGGCTGGTGACCGAGCATGTGGTCCATGATTTCGATCATAAATATATGAACGCCGATGTGCGCGAGTTCCAGGCGCTGGTTCCCACGTCCGAAAACATCCTGCGCGTCATCGAAGACCGCTTAGCTGCGCACTGGCGGTCCGTTTTTCCCGGCGAGTGGCCGCGCCTGGAGGCTATTCGCTTGCGGGAAACCCGGCGCAATCTTTTCGAGTTGAGGGCTAGTTGAGAGATGAAGAAAAACCAAGCAGTTGTGAAGGTAATGCAACCCAAGCAGGACCAAGAGTCCATTGCGGCGTTGATGAAGGAACTCCTATTGAAGGTCGGCGAAGATCCGGCACGGGAAGGCTTAGTCCGAACGCCGGAGCGCGCCGAGAAGGCTTTCCGTTTTCTGACCAGCGGCTATGAAACGGATGTGAAGAGCATCGTCAATGGCGCGCTGTTTTCCCACGACAAAACCGATGGCATGGTGGTGGTGAAGGACATCGAATTCTTCAGCATGTGTGAGCACCACCTGCTGCCCTTCTTCGGCAAAATGCACGTCGCGTATTTGCCCAAGGATAAACTGATCGGTCTGAGCAAAATCCCGCGCATCGTGGACACTTTCGCGCGCCGTCTCCAGATTCAGGAACGGCTCACCCAGCAGGTAGCCGAAACCATCGAAGAAGTGCTGCAGCCCCGCGGGGTGGGCGTAATCTGCGAAGCCCGCCACTTCTGCATGATGATGCGAGGTGTGGAAAAACAGCAGTCCGGTACGGTCACCAGCGCCATGCTGGGCGCGTTCCGCAAGCGCAAGGAAACCCGCGACGAGTTCCTCTCCCTGGTCGCCGCCAAGAACCACCCCTTCTACTAAAATTCGGGGACATGACGGGCAAGCGTCCGACCCACCTCAACCTTCAACGCGCCAAGTCGTGTCCCCGCAATTTTTCCAGCTACAATCAACTAGATGCTCGACAACTTCCGTGAATTCCAAGCTGGACCCGACCCCTTCGGCCGCATGTGGCAGGTCCACCTCAACTGGCTGCAGACCGGTATCTCCATCCGCCACGCCGATACGGTGGACGTAAAGTTCGGAATCTCTACCGACGGCCAGTCGTTCGAAGAGCGCGTCATCGCCCTGCCCCACCCGGCTCTGCTGGTTTTGAGCAAGAACACCGGCCATCCGCTCACCGATGCCTGGTGCCTGAAACTGGCCGCGCTGCATCTCAAGCACATGCTCGAAAGCGGCGAGGACATAGAAAAAACGCTGGTCACCGTTCAGCCCGACGAGTTAGATCGCTACGCCCGCGAGTTGCAACCCGCTTAAACACTGGAGCACCCGCCCCTGTTCGTCTATGGAACACTAGCGGCCGCCTCTACCAATTCCCCAATTACTCAGGCGCCGTCGAATCGGATCAACCCGGCGAATGGGTTGCGGGCGAACTCTGCCAGCTGCAGAATCCGGACATTCTTTCCACTCTCGACGAATACGAAGGCCCCGAATTCGAGCGCGTCCGCATAACCGTCACGCTAGAAAACGACCAAGCCCTGGAAACCTGGGTTTACCTCTTCTGCCGATCCAGGTGAGGCCAGCGTGCCTCCCTCGATCGCAGCTGCTTTCCAACCAGCAATATCCACCCGTTCGTGTACCTGCTCATCATGAGTGCGACGATGGCAACGACTGCAACGCCCAAACGCAAACACGCTTTTATCCTCAGCGATCTCCCGGGACAGCTCAGGTAATTCAAAAACTACCTGGGTGCAAAGCAACCATGCCATTTTTTGACATAAATTGCTATCGGCGATAACCTATGGGCATGGCGTCTCTGAACATCTCCCTACCCAAGACGCTCAGGGAATACATCGAAGCTCAGGTTCGCGAAGGTGATTACAGCACTCCCAGCGAATACCTCCGTTCCTTGATTCGCGAAGATCAAAAGCGTAAAGCCGTGGGAAGAATCGAGGCGCTCTTGATCGAAGGACTCGCCTCAGGCGATCCAATAAAGGTGAACCAGGCCTTTTGGAACAAGAAACGCACGGCCCTGCGGTCTCGCCAACGCAAGAGCCGCAAGTGAAGCGCAGAGTTGTCATACGCCCTGCCGCAAGCGTTGACCTTGACGAACAAGCCCAATACCTAGCAGCGGACTCGGGCCTTGAAACCGCTCTCCACTTCTATGACATGGCCGACGAAACATTCGGGTTGCTCTTGTCCCACCCTCGTCTCGGCAGAGTCACGCAAATCCAGAACCGGTTGCTGGCTAACACTCGAATGTTTCCGGTGAAGGACTTCTCCGAGCTCATCATCTTCTACCGGCCTTTCAGCAAGGGCATCGAAATCGTAAGGATCATCCACGGCTCGCGCGATCTGCCGCGTTTAAAAAAGACCTCCCGCCGGAAACCCTAAGCGGTACAATACCGTTGATGTTTCGACAGATGCTCACCCTTGTTGCGCTAGCCCTCCCGCTCCTCGCCCAACCCAATCCGTATCACATCATCGAAAACTGGGCCAAATTTCCGCCAGGCCGCGCTTGGGGATCTTCAAGCGGCATCGCCATTGACCGCGATGGCTCGAGCGTCTGGGTGGCCGATCGCTGCGGCGCCAACTCCTGTGCCGGCAAAACCGTCGCGCCCATCCTGAAATTTGATTCCTCAGGAAGTCTGGTAAAGAGTTTCGGCGAAGGCCTGTTCGTCTTCCCTCACGGCCTCTCTGTGGATCACGATGGCAACATCTGGGTCACCGATGGACAAGGCCGCGACGGAAAAGGCCACCAGGTTTTCAAATTTAGTCCCGACGGAAAAATCCTGATGACGCTCGGCAAAGCCGGAACCTCCGGCGACGGTCCCGATACGTTCAACCAGCCCAGCGCTGCGGTGGTAGCGCCGAATGGCGACATTTTCGTCGGCGACGGCCATTCGCCGGCCAAAGGCAACGCGCGCGTCATGAAATTCTCAAAAGACGGAACGTTCCTTAAAGAATGGGGAACCCACGGCTCCGGCCCCGGCCAATTCGAAATGCCGCACGCCTTGGCCTTCGATTCCCAAGGACGCCTGTTCGTGGCCGACCGCGGCAACAATCGTATCCAGATCTTCACTCAGGACGGCAAGTTCCTGGATGAGTGGAAGCAATTCAGCCGGCCCAGCGGCATCTTCATCGATAAGAACGACGTCATCTACGTGGCCGATTCAGAATCAACGGATAAAGAAGGCTACGGCCACAACCCCGGCTGGAAACGAGGCATCCGCATCGGCAGCGCGAAAACCGGCGCCGTAACCGCCTTCATCCCAGATCCCTCCGACGGCACAGCAATAACCAGCGCCGCCGAAGGCGTAGCAGCCGATTCCGCCGGCAATATCTACGGCGCCGAAGTAGGCGACAAAGACGTAAAGAAATACGCGAAGTAGCTATCCGCGTTAATCGGCGTTCATCCGCGGCTAATTCAAAAAGTACGTCCGATACAACGTATCCCTCTGCTTGGGAATGAACCCTGCATCGCGAATCATCCGCCGCAGCTCTTCTTCGCTGGCGCGATTATGCGCGCCCGCGGCCGAAACCACGTTCTCCTCAATCATGATGCTGCCCACATCGTTGCCGCCAAACCGAAGCCCCACCTGGCAGGTCTTCAAACCGGGCGTCACCCAGGACGACTGTATGTTCAGAATATTTTCCAGATACAGCCGCGATATCGCCAGCGTCTTCAGATATTCAACGCCCGTCGCCTCTTCCTTGACGAACCTCCCCAGCGATGTGTTCTCGCGCTGGAACGACCACGGGATGAACGCCGTAAACCCTCCCGTGTCCTGCTGAATCTCGCGCACAATATCGAAATGATTCATGCGCTGCTCAATGGTCTCGCCGCAACCGAACATCATCGTCGCCGTGGTCCTTAGGCCCAGCGCATGCGCCGTCCGGTGCACGTCGATCCAATCCTGCGTCGATGATTTCAGCCGGCTGATTCTCCGCCGCACGTCGTTATCCAGAATCTCCGCTCCGCCTCCCGGAATCGACTCCAGGCCGGCATCGCGCAACCGTGCAATCGTGTCACCGAGCGTCAACCCGCTCACTTCCGCGATGTTCACAATCTCCGGCGCCGAAAAGCAATGATTCCAGATCTTGTCTCCGAACCGCGCCTTGATGGACCGCAGCAGATCCTCATACCACTCGATCTTCAACTCCGGATGCAGCCCGCCTTGCATCAGAATCCCGGTGCCGCCCAGGTCGATAGTCTCCTGAATCTTGTCGAAAATCACTTCCTTCGAATGGATGTAGCCTTCCTCGTGCCCCATGGGCCGATAGAACGCGCAGAAGCTGCAATACTCAGTGCAGAAATTGGTGTAGTTGATATTGCGATCGATGATATAGCTGACGATGCCGTGCGGATGCAGCTTCCGCCGCACCGCGTCCGCCGCCATTCCGATTCCAATCAAATCGTCGCTGCGATAAAGATCGATCGCTTCTTCACGCGTCATCATACGGTCACCCTTTCAGAAGCGTACGTTAGAAATTTCGCCAATCCCTCATACTCCCGATCGCCCAGCTCGAAAACAATATTCCGGGTCAGATAGTCACGCGCCAAAGCTTCCGATATGCCCAGCTTGGAATGTTCCTCGCGCACGATATCGTCCATGTGCGCCATTCCAAAACGAAGCGATTCTAGAAACGGCGCCGGATCCTGCACCGGCACCTCCGCGCGCGCCGCCCAAACCGCGAACACCATCGGCAGCCCGGTCATTTCGGTCCACTCCGTGCCCAGATCGAGCACGTGAAACGGAAGATCGGCGGTATCCAGAACCAGCGCGGCATCCCCGATAATCAGCGCCGCATCGCAGTGCTCCAGCATCGATCCCAAATGTGGCCGCTCGGAAAAAAGCTGCGGCTCCACGCCATATTTCTTCGCCAAAATAATTCGGCTGAGCGCTACCGAAGTCCGTGAGCATGCGTCCGTCGCCAACGTCCGGATTTCCTGAAACGGCACTTTCGAGATCAACAGAATACTGCGCACCGGCCCATGGCAGGCAATCCCCGTCCCCCGAATAATCTCCAGCTTCTGGCGATTCAACTCCACCGATGGCACAATCCCGATATCGGCGCGCCCATCGGCCAACCGGTCCGCGCATTCGGCCGGAATCGCAAAAGAGAGATCGAATATTCCGCGCTGGCGGCCATGCAGCATGCCCCAAACCAGCGGCACAGTATTCAAATAACTAACCACCGATACTCGAGGTTTCAACCCACCAGTTTATCGCACCGCGCCAACCGAACCGCGACCGTGAGAGGGTTTCCATCGACTTGCGGCCACCAAAGGTGCTGAAGACGCGTTGTGGCAAATTCGGTTGGCAGGCGGAAGCGCCTGCCCCACGTTGGCCCCAGTGGGGCAGGCGCTTCCGCCTGCCAACCGGCGTCTGCAACGGAGTCGGTGTCTTTTGACCGGCAGCAGCTATCTGTGGCAACCGAAGTTTCACGCCCTGGCCGCGTCCGGACACTCGCCGACCATGTTTCCAACGCTTCGGAAATGCTGAAGAAGCTCGACGCAAAATAATTGCCGGCTTGCGGACTCAACGCGGCTCGAACGTCAACAGAAAATCCATCACGTCCTCGCCAGCGCCTTTCTGCATGCTGAAATTGAATTTCTTGAACCGCTGCGAATCCACGTTACGGAAGAAAGCTGGAAAGAAATCCCTCGGGTAATCGTAGTCGAACACCGCGCCTGGAGTCAGCGCCCACACCTTGCGCGCTTTTGCTTCCAGATCGGGTGCCAGACCCGTGATCCAGAGCTGCCCAAACCTGTAGAAATGTCCCAGGTTGAACCCGACCTTGACGTCGAGTACATGTTGATCGTCGTGATAAATGCGCTCCGGCTTCGCGGTCGCGTGGAAATACCCCATCCGTTTCACCGGCCTTTCCAACTCCCATATGGAATTCTGAATCTGCGTCCAATTGGCAATCTCGCCCTTGCGGAACTTCGCTGCCTTGAGCATTTCTTCTACAGGAAGTTTGTCTCCGACTATCTGCACATCTCCCAACGTGAATTTCGCGCCTTCTTCCACCGACGTAGCCACCGAAACCGCCCACCCGGGCTCCTTTTGCACGGTGATGTTCGAAAAACGAACGCGATACATCCCGCGTTCCTCATAGGCGCGCCGGAGGTTCAGTTCGACAGCCCGGCGAAACGTGTGGTCCGCGTAGCCCTGCTCCTTCACGTCCTTAGGGATCAGGCCAATAAGCTCTTGAGCCGTAAACTCGCTCTGGCCCGTAAAACTCATGGCCGCGATTCGCGGCAGAGGATCTGGCTGTATGGAGATGTTCGATTTTCCGCCAGGTATCAGCACAGTCTCCAGCCGGCTAACCAGGTGATGCCCTTCAAGCGCCGCGCCCAGATGCTCTTCCAGCGTTCGACAAATGAATTGTTGTCCTGCTTCATTGGCTGGAACCTTATGATCGAGCGCGGGGTACCGCGACGCCAGCCACTTCCAGAGTTCGTCCTCGTTCGTGCCCGGAATATCAATGCTGGCATTGAAAAGTGAAACCGGATCTGCCACCTGCAGAGTCAATGCGTAACCTTGCTGGGAACCAGGCTCATAACGATAGTTGACGGAATCAAACAGTCCGCTATCGTTGAGTCTCTGCGCCGCCGCCTGGAGCGCAGCCTGGTCCACGGGTGAGCCAATGTGCAGCCCCGCAAGCTCCAGCACAACGTCCTTGGACAAACTGGAGCCTTCAACAGAAACCGATTCCAGCACAAATGTCGCGTTCTGCCCCTCAATTCCACAAACAAGCGCCAAAGAAAAAAGAAGCATTCGCAGCATAAGAACAGAATATCCCGTTAGTGGATCAGTTTCAGCGTGTGGGGCAGGTTGCTAACCTGCGCGCCGATTGCCAATCGGCGCAAACAGCGCGGGTTAATAAGACCCACTACCGAATATCCGTCACACCGCCGTTTTATCCGGCTCAGCCAGCAATTCGCCCAGCCGGTCCAACTTGCGTTCCCAAATTGTCCGCCTATCGGCGATCCATTGCTCCGCCACGGAAAGTCCCGCCGGCTCCATGCGGCAGGTGCGCACTCTCCCCAGCTTCTCGGTTCGCACCAGCCCGCTTTGCTCCAACACCTGCAAATGTTGCACCACCGCGGCTAGCGTAATGTCCAGCGGCTGCGCCAACCGCGAAACCGATAGGGGGCCTTCGCTGAGCTTTTCCACAATCGCCCGGCGCGTGGCGTCGCCCAGAGCGTGGAAAACACGGTTGACGTTGGCGTTCTTCCTATGCACGCCCCAGCTCTTTGGTTAACTCATCGAGTATCTTGCGCCATCCTTCTTCTCGCATCTTAGGACCATCGGCGCCTTCGAAGAAGGCCCCCTGGTGTGTGAAGATGAGGTCCGTCCCGTTCTTCGCCGGCGCCAGCTCAAACGTCACCAGCGATGCCGAAATGCATTTCTCGCCGACGCTCATGGTGGATGCTGTGACAATGCGGCGGTTGGTTACAATGTCCAGATAGGTGATGTCGTTGGTACACACCACGCCCGCCAGCGGCGTGTCGTCTCCCAGCAGCATCCGGACGCGTTCTTTGCCTCCGGCGCGAAAATCCAGCTCATAATGCTCCACCTTGTGGTGGCCCTCCTCCGCGAACCAGCGGCGTTTCTTGGCCGGATCCGCGAAAGCCGCGAAGACACGCTCCGGCTTCACGCCATAGTTGCGCTCGATCGCAAACGTGCTGTGGGTTATTTTCATTAGTTAAGCCTCCACTTAAGTATCCATCAACACCAGATGATTGTCAACGCGTAACCGCACCGCGACCGTAAGGGAGTCGGTGCCTATTGGTACGCGTTGAATGGACGCAAAAAAATCACCTAACCATTCCCATACCCAGACGTCTATATATACTAAGAAGTATGTCACTCTGGTCGCGCATCGCCAATGTATTCCGCGAAGTTGATCCCAACCGCGAGATCGACGAAGAACTTGACTCCCATATCGCCGAAGCCATCCAGCGAGGCCGCGACCCCGCCGAAGCCCGCCGGGCTTTCGGCCCCACGCTGCGCCATAGCGAAGCCAGCCGCGACGCGCGCTTGATCGTCTGGCTGGATTGCCTCCGTGCCGATGCGGTCTTCGGTTGGCGGCAGATCAATAAGCGAAAGATAACTTCCGCCGCGGCCATCCTCTCTCTCGCCCTGGCCATTGGCGCCTGCACCTCGGCTTTCCGGCTCATCGATGCACTATTGCTGCGGCCCTTGCCTGTCGCCTTTCCGGAACGCCTGTACGCCGTGGTGTTTGAAGGGCCGGGCGCCGACGGCAAGGTCAGCACTTACGACAGTTGTTCGTATCCCATGTTCAGCCAGTGGCGTTCCGTGGTAAAGGATCAAGCCGAATTAGTCGCCATTTCCTTTGCCAACCGCATCGACCTGACCTACGGCTCGGATCAGGAAATGGAGCAGGCGTACCAGCAATATGTTTCGGGTTGGATGTTCTCCACATTCGGGATTCAGCCGGCGCTAGGCCGGCTACTCACCGCGAACGACGATCTGAAGCCTGGCGCTCACCCCTACGCCGTGTTGTCCTACGACTATTGGGTGAGCCGCTTCGCCAAGGATCCAAAAGTGATCGGGCGCACATTTCGAATGGGCAACGATCTTTTTGAAATCGTGGGCGTCTCCGCGGAGAGTTTCACCGGCACTGAAACCGGCACCATGACCGACATTTTTATCCCCATGATGATGAAGACGCCTGCCACGCTCGCCAGTTCGCATAACTTCTGGCTCCGCACGTTAGTGCAGTTGAAGCCCGGCGTCGCTCCAGAACCGGTTCATCAGCAGCTCGCGGCCACGTTTCATGCGTTCGAAAGCGAGCGCGCCAAAACAATCCCAGGCCTGACCAAATATCGTTTCCAGCAGTTCTTCAACCAGAAGCTATTGCTGGAGTCGGCCGCCCCCGGCCGATCGAACATGCAGAGAGATTATCGCCGGCCCTTGGCGGCTCTGGCCGTATTGGTAGCCCTGGTGCTGCTGATTGCCTGCGCTAACGTCGCAAATCTGATGACCGCTCAAGCGTCGGCGCGGGCGCGCGAGATGGCGCTCAGAGTCTCCATCGGCGCGGGACGCTGGCGCCTGGTGCAACTGGTGCTGGTGGAAAGCGCATTGCTCGCGTTCCTGGCGGCGGCCCTGGGCGGATTGTTCGCGTGGCAATCCGCGCCGCTGATAGTACGCATGATCAATCCCCCGGATAACCCCGCGCGCTTGGTTCTTTCCGCGGACTGGCGTGTCTTGGCCTTTGGCTTGGCGCTGGCCTTTGGCGTCACCATCCTCTTCGGCCTGGCGCCGGCGCTGCGCGCTTCATCCGTCAAGCCAGTCAGCGCCCTCAAAGGCGGCGAAGATCCTCATTCGCGCCGCCGCCTGATGTTTGCGCTCATCGCCTCACAGGTGGCTTTCTGTTTCGTGGTGCATTTTGTCGCGGGCTTGTTCGTTCGAACCTTCGACCGGCTGTCGAATCAGCCCAACGGCTTTTCCGCCGACCGGATTCTCAACCTCGAAACCATCACGCTTCGTCCTCAGCCCCAGCCTTTCTGGGACCAGGTGGCCCAGCACCTCCGCGAGACGCCGGGAGTGGAAAAGGTTGCGTTGACCGTTTGGCCGCTGCTCAGCGGAGAGAGCGCGGTGGACTATATTTCGATCAATGGCGCGCCACCATCCGATGTCTTTTCGGACTTCCTCAATATCTCTCCCGGCTTTCTTGACACCATGCGGATTCCCTTCATCGACGGCCGCGATTTTCATGACGGCGAAACGTCTCCCGAGGTTGCCATCGTAAACGAAGCGTTCGCCAAGCAATTTTTCAACGGCGAGAATCCAGTTGGAAAATCATTCGACCGCGGCGGCCCTAAGGCCCGGATTCACACTCGGATTGTAGGCTACGTACGCGATGCTCGATCGCGGGGCCGCCTGCGCAGGCCCATCCTGCCGACCGCGTACGTACCGTTCTCCGCCGTGGATGCCCAGGACGCGTACCAGGCTAGAGGCCGCGGAACATTTGTAATACGCACATCTGGGTCAAACCCCGGCCGGAACCCGCTCGCGCTAGCGTCCACGCTGCGCCGGGAAGTATCTCGCGCGCGATCCGAATTCCGGGTCGCTAATATCCGCACACAACTGGAGATCAACCAAGCCACCACCATCCGCGAACGGCTGCTGGCCATGCTGGCGCTGTTCTTTGCCATCGTCGCTCTGACTCTCGCCGCCGTCGGCCTGTACGGTGTGCTGGATTATTCGGTGCTGCAGCGCCGCCGCGAAATCGGCATTCGTATGGCGCTCGGCGCCCGCGCCGGTAACATCGCGTGGCGGGTAACATCGGAGGTTTTCTCCATGGTCCTGATAGGAGCAGCGGTGGGCCTGACGCTAGGAATTTTCTCAGCCCGATATCTGGAAACGTTGCTCTATCAGGTCAAACCAACTGACGCCGGCGTTCTGGCGCTTCCCTCGTTAACCATTTTCGCGATTGCACTGGCAGCCGCGCTACCCGCTGTGATCCGCGCCGTCCGAATCGATCCCTCAAACATGTTGCGCACCGAATAAACATATGTCTTTGTGGTCACGCCTTACGAATCTGTTCCGCGGCGATAATCTCAGCCGCGAGATCGACGAAGAATTGGAATCGCACCTCGCCGACGCCATCCAATCCGGCCGCGATCCCGCCGAAGCCCGCCGCGCCTTCGGCTCTCCCTTGCGCCATCGCGAACAGAGCCGCGACCTCCGCCTGATCGCTTGGCTGGACTCTCTCCGCGCCGACGCCATCTTCGGTTGGCGCCAGCTAAATAAGAAAAAAGTCACCTCAGCCGCAGCTATCCTGTCGCTCGGCCTGGGCATCGGAGCCTGCGTGTCCGCGTTCCGTCTCATCGACGCCCTGCTGCTGCGCCCGCTGCCTGTTCGCAATCCCGAGCGCCTCTTCGCGCTCTCCCTGCAATCCGTCGGTCCTGATCGCCAACTCGTAACCAACGATGCTTGCGCCTATCCCATGTTTCGCCAGATGCGCGCCGCCGTGAAAAATCAAGCCGAACTGATCGCAGTTTCGTACGCGGAGCGGACCGATCTCACCTTTGGATCGGCTGAGGAGACCGAAAAAGCGTACCGGCAATACGTCTCCGGATGGATGTTCAGTTCATTCGGACTGCGGCCGGCAGTGGGACGCCTCTTGACCGAGAATGACGATCTCCAGCCAGGCGCGCATCCCTATGCCGTGCTTTCCTACGACTATTGGACACGCCGCTTCGCACAAGATCCGAAAGTAGTTGGGCGGACCTTCCAGATCGGCAGCGAGATTTTCGAGGTTGTCGGCGTCGCCGAAGCGCCGTTCACCGGAACGGAACCCGGCATCGTAACCGATATCTTCGTTCCCACCATGATGATGAAGAACAACGGAATCACTCGCTCCGATTATCGCTGGTTCCGGACGCTGGTCAAGCTAAATCCGGACGTCGCGGTTGCGCCAGTTCGCGAAAAACTGCGCGCCGCGTTTCGATCATTCCTGGACGAAAGTGTGAAGGGTTTTTCTGGAAACCCCAAACAGGAAATCGAAGCATACCTGAGCCAGGAATTGTTACTAACACCCGCGGCCGCTGGCGTCTCCGAACTTCAGAAGGATTACGGCCGGGCCCTTGCCGCCCTGGCCGTTTTGGTGGCTGTGGTATTGCTAATCGCCTGTGCCAACATCGCCAATCTGATGACTGCTCAGGCGATCGCGCGGGCGCGCGAAATGGCACTTCGAGTTTCTATCGGCGCCGGACGATGGCGTCTGGTCCAACTGGTCCTGGTGGAAAGCGCGTTGCTGGCTCTCTTCGCCGCCGCGGTAGCGGGGATCTTCGCCTGGTGCTCCGCGCCCTTCGCGCTGGCGAGCATTAATCCGCCTGATAATCCGGCCCGCTTGTCGCTTCCAGCGGACTGGCGGCTGCTCGGATTCGGGCTGGCGTTGGCCGCCGGCGTGACACTCCTGTTCGGTTTGGCGCCCGCGCTGCGCGCCTCCGCCGTCAAGCCCGCTAGCGCGCTAAAAGGCGGAGAAGATCCACACTCCAGGCGCCGGCTAATGCATGGCCTCGTGGGTCTACAAACCGCTTTCTGTTTCGTAGTACTGTTCGTTGCCGGGATGTTCATGGCCACTTTCGACCGCTTGTCTCATCAGCCGATGGGTTTCTCCGCGGATCGGCTACTCACGTTGGAGACGCTCACTCCCCGACCGCAACCCGCCGTCTATTGGGAGCAAGTCGCTGCCCGCTTGCGCTCGACGCCCGGAGTCGAGGCAGTGGCAATGTCGGAATGGCCTTTGATGACTGGGGAAAGTTCGAACGGGTTCATCTCCGCGAACGGAGGATCTCCCTCAGACATACCGGCCTATTTTCTGAACGTCTCGGCCGGCTGGAGGGACATCATGAAAATCCCCTTGGTCGGAGGTAGAGATTTTCGATCGAGCGAAACCTCCGCCGTTGCCATGGTCAACAAAATATTCGCGAAACAATACTTCGGAAACGAGAACCCCATTGGCAGGTCCTTTGCGCAGGTGGATGGAGCAGGCGGGCGATATCCTTTCCTGATTGTGGGATTGGTGGGAAACGTTCGCGATCGCAATATGCGTGAGCCCATGCAGCCCATGGCCTTTTTTCCTTTCAATCTGGCCTACGCGCGTGGGACATTTATCGTGCGCACTTTGCGCTCACACCCGCCCGCGCTCGAGTCCATCTTGCGTCAGGAAGTGACGCGCGCTCGGTCTGAGTTCCGCGTCAGCAGCATTCGCACAGAAGCTGAGTTGATCCAGGCACAGACCATCCGCGAGCGCCTGTTGGCAATGCTGGCGCTGTTCTTCGCCCTGGTTGCGCTTCTGCTGTCGGGCGTGGGCCTTTATGGCGTGTTGGATTACACGGTGTTGCAGCGGCGGCGCGAAATCGGGATTCGCATGGCGCTGGGCGCGCGTGCCGCTCACGTGGCCCGTGGGGTCACCGTCGACGTCCTGGCTATGGTATTGCTTGGCGCAGCCGCCGGCCTCGCGGTTGGGATGGTATCGGTTCGCTACATCGCGTCACTGCTCTACCAGGTGCAGGCGGCCGAAATGCTCACCGTCCCGTTCCTGGCCATTCTCATAGCCGCACTCGCGGCGGCGCTCCCGGCAGTGCTTCGCGCCGTTCGAATTGATCCCTCCATAACGTTACGCGCCGAATAGAGGACCGATAATGTCACTTTGGTCACGCATTACGAATCTGTTCCGCGGCGATAATCTCAGCCGCGAGATCGACGAAGAATTGGAGTCGCACCTGGCCGACGCCATCCAATCCGGCCGCGATCCCGCCGAAGCCCGCCGCGCCTTCGGCTCTCCCTTGCGCCATCGCGAACAGAGCCGCGACCTCCGCCTGATCCCTTGGCTGGACTCTCTCCGCGCCGACGCCGTCTTCGGTTGGCGCCAGCTAAATAAGAAAAAAGTCACCTCAGCCGCAGCTATCCTGTCGCTCGGCCTGGGCATCGGAGCCTGCGTGTCCGCGTTCCGTCTCATCGACGCCATGCTGCTGCGCCCACTCCCAATCCGCGCTCCAGAGCGTCTTTACAGCCTCTACCGGGACGAAATCAATTGGGAAGGCAAGCCCGATACGTTCGATGGTTGGGCGTATCCAGACTTTAGCCTGATGCGCAACGCCGCGAAGGGCCAGGCCGAGTTGATCGCCGTCTCCTACGCGGAACGCACTGACCTCACCTACCGCTCCGACGACGAGATGGAAAAGGCCCACGTCCAATATGTCTCCGGATGGATGTTCCGCACTTTCGGAATCCAGCCGTCACGCGGCCGTCTGTTCACCGAAAACGACGATCTCGAACCAGGCGCGCATCCCTACGCCGTGCTCTCGTACGATTATTGGACGCGGCGTTTCGGAAAGGAGCCCAACATCGTCGGACGTACCTTCCACCTCGGCTCCGATGTCTTCCAGATCATCGGCGTGGCCCAGCAGGATTTCACCGGAACCGAACCGGGCACTATCGTCGATATCTTCCTCCCCGCCATGATGAATCGACGCGTCACCCGTTCGGATTCCACCTGGCATCGCACGTTGGCCGTGCTGAATCCCGGCGCTCCCATCGAACCGCTTCGCCAACGGCTGAACTCTGTCTCGTTGGCTTTCGAACGGGAACGCGCCAAGGGTTTCACCGACATGTCCCAGCAGAGTATCGCCAACTATCTGCGTCAAACTGTCCGCCTGGAACCCGCGCCGTCCGGTACTTCCGACATGCAGCACTCGAACCGAAGATCGCTTGCCGCTCTTGCCGTGTTGGTAGCGCTGGTGCTGCTGATCGCCTGCGCCAACGTCGCCAATCTGATGACCGCGCAAGCGGCCTCCCGGGCGCGCGAGATGGCGCTCAGAGTCTCCATCGGCGCCGGACGATTGCGCTTGGTGCAACTGGTGCTGGTGGAAAGCGCCATGCTGGCCTTTTTCGCGGCCGCCATCGGTGCATTCTTCGCGTGGTATTCCGCGCCGTTCGTAGTCGGCATGATCAATCCTCCCGATGACCCTGCGCGGCTGTTTCTACTGATGGACGCGCGCGTTCTCGGCTTCGGATTGGCGCTGACCATCGCCGTCACTTTCCTCTTTGGCCTGACTCCCGCTCTTCGAGCCTCCAGCGTCGCGCCCGTCAGCGCGCTCAAAGGCGGAGACGATCCGCACTCCCGCAGGCGTTTGATGCATGCCCTCACCGCGGTGCAGGTCTCGTTCTGTTTTCTGGTGCTCTTCGTCGCCGGCCTGTTCGTAGGAACGTTCAACCGCCTGGCGAACCAGCCCACCGGTTTTTCCTCCGATCGCCTGCTCAATCTTGAAACCGAGGCCGCGCATCCCCAGCCGCCTTTGTTGTGGGATCAGGCCGCCGAGCACCTGCGCGCCCTTCCCGGCGTCCAGCAAGTGGCGCTCGCAAGCCGAACAATGTTGGGCGGAGACAGTTGGAACGACGAAGTCTGCATCGACGGCGGCGCTCCCAGTAACGACGTGACCTATTTTATGAAGATCTCCCCGGGCTGGCTCAACCTCGTGAAAATTCCCATAGCCCAAGGCCGGGATTTCCTGCCCGGCGACACCTACCCCGGCGAAGCCATCGTCAGCGAGACTTTCGCCCGGCGCTACTATCCCGGCCGGAATCCGTTGGGAAGAAGCTTCGAACAAGCCCTTGATGAAGGCCAGAGAACTCACTTACGCATCGTCGGCATCGTCCCCGACGCGCGCTATCGCGGCCTGCGCGACCAAATTCCGCCGGTGGCTTACGTTCCCTTGCACGCGGACCAGCCCGTCCCCTTCGCCACGTTCGTCGTGCGCACCTCCGGACCGAATCCACTCGCGCTCGCTCAAGCGTTGCGCCGGGAAGTGAAGCTCGCGCAACCGGAATTCCGCGTAGCGAACGTACGCAGCCAGGTGGAAGTCAATCAGTCACTCACCGTTCGCGAGAGGCTTCTTTCCACGTTGGCCATGTTCTTCGCCGCTGCGGCTCTCTTGCTCGCCGGTGTCGGCCTTTACGGCGTCCTGGATTATTCCGTCCTCCAACGCCGCCGCGAGATCGGAATTCGCCTGGCCATCGGCGCCCAACCTCGCGACATCGCCCGCAGCGTGACTGCGGATGTTTTCGCCATGGTCATAGTAGGCGCCGCCGCCGGCCTGACGCTCGGAATGGCCACCGCCCGCTATCTCGAATCCCTGCTTTTCCAGGTCAAACCCACTGACCCCAACATTCTGGCCCTACCCTCAGCAACAATCCTAGCCGCCGCTCTCCTGGCCGCCCTACCGGCCGTAATCCGAGCCGTACGAATCGACCCAGTCACCATGCTCCGAGCCGAATAACGTGCCGTAGGCACTTCCACTTGCAGTTAGCCGCCATTCCACCGCGCTGTTCATCCGCTACTCTGACGACGAAATGCCCGCCCTCCGAACCACCCCGATCTCCGATGAGCCCCAAGCCCCCAGCCCCCAGTCCCCAGTCCGCAGCACCCCGATCCCCACTCACCAGCAACCAACCACCAGCCACCAGCCACCAACCACCAACCCCGAGCCCCCCGCCCCCAGCCCCCAGCCCCCAATACGCATCCTCTCCATCGACGGCGGCGGCATCCGCGGCATCATCCCCGCTCTGGTACTCGCCCGCCTCGAAAAACTCACCCGCCGCCCCGCCGCCACGCTCTTTGACCTGGTTGCCGGAACTTCCACCGGCGGTATCCTCGCTGTCGGCTTGACCGTCCCGAAATTCGCCGGACGCCCCGTCTACTCCGCCCAGGAACTGGTCAGCCTGTTCGAGCGGGAAGGTCCCAGAATTTTCTCGCGCTCCACGCTTCGGACCCTGCTCACCAGCGACAGCCTGTTCTGGAAGAAATATTCGTCGCAGGGCATCGAGGAAGTGCTGCTTGAATACTTCGGCGACTCGCGCCTCAGCGATGCAGTAACCGACGTCTTGATCCCCAGCTACGAGATCCAGCGCCGCTTTCCGTTCTTCTTCAAAAGCGCCAACGCCCGCCGGCGCCCGGATTACGACTTCCCCGCTCGCGACGTTGCCCGCGCCACTTCCGCCGCGCCCACCTATTTTGAGCCCATGCGCATTCCCACCGGCACGAATTCCGGCAACTACACTCTAATCGACGGCGGCGTCTTTGCGAACAATCCCGCGGCCTGTGCCTTGGTGGAAGCGCAAGCGACCATGCCCCACTCCGGCGGTTACATCGTTGTATCGCTCGGAACCGGATCCCTAATGCAGACCGTGCCGCTCCAGCTTGCCAAAAATTGGGGTTGTCTGCTGTGGGTGAAGCCGCTGCTCAACGCCATGTTCGACGGCGTCAGCAGCACGGTGGATTTTCAGCTCCGCCAGCTTCTGCCCACCGGATACTACCGCTTTCAGCCCTCGCTCAACGGCCGCAACCACAGCCTCGATAACACCAGCCGCGCCAATATGCAAGCCCTAAAAGCCCTGGCCAACAAGATGATCGACGAACGATCCGCGGACCTGGAATCCCTCTCGGAGCAGCTGACGTCTCAAGTCCCCAGCCCCCAGCCCCCAGCCCCGTCAGCAGCGCGAAGCGCTACATCTCCGTCGCGAACGGCGTAAACCGAGTCCCATAATCATACTTATCCACGCCCTCGCTGCGTTTCAGGAATCCCACAATCAAGTACGTCAGCGGCGTCGCCACCACCTCATACACAACCTTGAACAGATAAGCGGAAATAATCAGCCTTACAATCATGCCCTCATTGCGTTGACCCCCGAATGCGACGATCATGAACACACTTGTGTCTACCGCCTGCCCCACCACGGTGGAACCTACCGTCCGCGTCCACAAATAGCGTCCCTTGGTGAAAATCTTCATCTTCGCCAGCGTGAACGAATTCGCGAACTCACCGCACCAAAACGCGATCAAACTCGCGATCACCAGCCTTGGGACAATTCCAAAAACAGTCGCGAAGGCCTCCTGGTTGTGCCATTCCGGCGCCGCCGGCAACGCCACCGTCAGCATCCCCATCAGCGCCATCAGCCCCGACGCAAAAAAGCCGATCCAGATGACGCGCCTCGAACCCGCATAGCCATAAACCTCGGTGAACACATCGCCAAAGATATACGTGATCGGAAAAAGCAGCTGCGCCCCGCTAACCCGGAGCGGCCCAAAAGCGCAAATCTTCTGCCCCACCAAATTCGAAATCAGCAAGACAACAATGAAAATGCTTGCCAGCAGATCAAAATACTTGTAAACACGGATTGGTTGAGTCAAGCCCCAATTATACGGTCTCAGGAACGAGTAACGAGAAACGAGAAACGTCTTTCTAGAAACCGACGACGGCCATCCGTCCATCCGTCTCAATCTTGTCCCCCGTCGCGTTGAACAAGCTGAGCGGCACCGCCGGCCGCTCCACCAGCGAAAGCCGCTTCACCAGCCCCGTAAACATAAGGTCGTTGATCACTTTCGCGCGCTCGCGATCGATGTCTCCATCCACTTTGTGAACAAAGGTGCGATTCTCTTCGGAAAAATCGATCCCGGTATCGTGCGTGGCCGCACTCACCCAAACATCCTGGCCGTGAAACCGTTCCCTGCGATGCCAGATGCGCAAATGGTGACGCAAGTTGAACGTGTCGTTCTGCTTCTGGAAAACCAAATCGGGCGGCTGCCCATCCAGAAACAGTACCGACATCGGCGCTTCCTTATAACCGCGCTGCTCGCTCATGGCGCGGAAAGTTTCAAGCTTCGACTTCGCGTTCAACTGGTCCGCCGTCGACCATCCAGCCGCCTGAAAAGCTTTCTCCAGATCCTCGCGGCTCCCCAGAAACATGATGTTGGTCACATCGGACTCCGTGGGCGGCTTCGCGGCCACGGTTCGAAACGGCTGCCGGTTTATCAACGCCGGAAGTTCATTCTGAGGTTCCACCGCCGCCACCGTGGGACCTTTCGTATCGCCCATCCAGGCCAGCGGCTTGGTCAGCTCAATAGTCATCTCCACGCCGGCCTCGTAATCGATATTGGCGTCCGCCGGTTTCAAAACGGCCTGCTTGATGGTGCCCAGCAGATCACCCAGCCCCGAATATTTCTCGCTGATCTTATTAATCCCCTGATCCAGCCGCCCGGAACCGGTCTGCGATCCAATGATCCCCAGAATCCGGCCGTCTTTATCCACGGATTCCCGCGCGTTATCCACACCCACAACACGCGCCGCAAGGCCAGCCTTCTTGCCCCTAGCATCGCTGATCTGGTCAAACCCCAACCCCAGCACCGCCTGATCATCCGGATCAACAGCCGCCTTCACCTCTTTGATATGCCCCCGAACTTTCACCCCGGCCCCAATCACAATCTGCCCCCGCGCCACCACCGGCGCAATCACCACCGCATCGAACCCCTGACCCACCGTAGCCTTGGAACTATTGACAGCTGTGCTCAACCGAATTTCCATCTTGGTTCCGCAAGGAACCTCCGCCCCAAACAAGACCCCCGCCAAAAGGCAGCAAATCCCGAACCTCATCCCCATATGCTAACGCGCAACGAACCGAAGAACTGAAGAACCGAAGAACCACTTTAGCGCAACGCTAAAACGCTTCAAGCATTCCCCCCACCCCGAGTGCTAAAGTTATTAGCCAAGAACGGTCGGGAAAGGACGAATCCCATGCGTACCGTCGTAACGGCATTTATATCTGTTTTTTTCGTAAGTTGGGGCGCCGCGGCAGATGACCTGAATCTGCACGCCTGGCAGATGGAAACCAAAGGGGACCCAGCCGGCGCTCGCGAATTTCTGGAACGAAGCGCGCAAGGCGGCTCCGCCGATTCGCTGGAGGCTTACGCCCAGTTTCTGGATCGCCATCACGATCCGGCTGCCCGCGAAGTCTACGAGAAGCTGCTCAACAAAGCGCAGGGCGATTTGCGCGTCTACGCCGCCAGCCGCCTGGCCATCCTCGATCTGCTGGCCGGCGATCGCGCCGCGGCCGTCCGCCATCTCGAGCAATACCATGCCGCCGGCGGCCGCGATCTGAACCTCGCGCCGCCCGCCGCACCGTCGCCTGAAAAGAGCCAGACCATCCCTATCCCCGGCCCGTTGCGCTCCTTCGCCCGCATGGCCGCTCTTTCACCGGATCTCGGACCGGACGAAGTGATTGCCGCGCTCGCGCGCAACGTGGTCACCAACGGCTATCAGGCCGCCTCCAGCAACGAGGCGCTGGAGCAGACCGAATACCTCAAGCTGGTGATCCGCTATCTCTCCCAAGCCCGCGAGCTCGAAAAACTCAGCGGAGCCGATAAAGTCATCAAGATCGAAACTTGCGATTCGTCGCAGACTGCCGAGCTGCTGCGCGTCCTCGGCTATCGTATGCGCGGCGCCTGCGGCAGCGAGGTGGTGCTTGAAACGGTGAACGCCACTCGCGCCTTCCTCACCATCGATTCGGGCTTCCCGCTCGCCGAGCTGGAACAATGCCTGCGAACCAATCGACCCTTCAATTACGATTACAAACCCACTCAGGCAGTGATAATCTATGGTCCCGATTATTGGCTCTCCGCCAAGGATCGCCAGGGTTCCGATTTCATCGATTCTTTCCTGGGCGATCCCTCCTTGTGCCGCCTCTACCTGGGCCTCTCTAAACTGGACCCCGCCACCGCGGACGAATTGCGCCGCAACACCAGCGTGCAGAAAATTCGCGCCTTCGCCCACGTCCTGGATTTCTATGGCGGCATGTTCCAGGTTCGAAACGGACGCGCCATCGTGCCTGGGGGACAGCGTGACGAGAAAGTCTGGGCCGAACTCGCCGGGGTTGGCCCCGATAAACCAGGCGCTTTCTTCGAGCGTCTGGTCGCCAAGGACGACGGCTGGCTGGCCAGCTACTTCGACGCTCTGGCGCGCATCACCAATAATTCCACGAACGCGCCGGTGCTGAATTATCTCACTGAGCCCGACCGCATCAGGCGCTTCTACCAGGCCATCCGCGGCAAAGTAACCAGCCCCGGCCCGGCGCGCCCGGTCTTCCGCTCCAACACCGACATGATGCTGCTCACCACCCGCCTGCGCCTTGATCCGGATGGCAAGCCGCACCTTCCCGGTGGCTTGGATGTCTGGCGCACGCTCTTCATCGAACACCCGCAAGGCAGCGGTAAGTATGACGCCAAGCTCAGCAAGGCCGCGCCCAGTTGGAGAGAGCCGGACGATGTGCTCGAAGCGCTCTTCGCGCTTTGCAGAAAATCCGTGGAGAATGAGCCGCTGAAAATCTTCATGACCCTGAGCGATGTCGACCGCCATCGTAAAACCGTGCTGGACGCCCACACGGCCGATCGCCTGGCGCGCGAATACCGCCAGTTCGGCGCGCAGTATTCCATCTTCGCTGAAGTTCCGGAAGTTTCCAATGCCACCATCCAGCAATTCCTGGACATCGCCACCGATATCAATGAAATCCACGACCAGGGCTTGCGCGCCGACGCCGCCGGCACGCTGCAGGCGCTGGTGGGACTATGGCAGATTTTTTACCGCCAGGGCTCCATCGCCTCCGCCGATGCCGATCATTCCCTGTCCACCATCCTGGCGCCTTTCGCCAAGGTCAAAGGTGAGCGTGAAGTGTTCGAAGGCGGCCGCGAGGGCGTAAAGACGCTGCTCGCCATCACCCAATCTCCCGCCGGAGTTTCCCCGCAGGATCGCATGATCGACCTGCTGGCCGGCACCTCGCAACCCGATAACTCCGACGCCCATACGCAACTGGTGGAAGACATGATCCGCATTTTTGAATCGCAGAGGCTCATCTCTCTCGCCGACATCTTCGGATTGGTGGATCATCTGGAAGGCCTCGCCAAGGGCGAGAAAGTGAACAGCGCCCTCATCACCAAAACCGCCTCGCGCATTGCCGAAATTCAACTGCCGCGCACCCCGCTGAGCGGCCTCGAAAGGAATGCCCTCAGCTTCGGCTACTGGTCTGAAAAACATATCGAGCTGCAGCGAAAGCTCAACCTTCGCGCGTTGATTGACCGCGCCGCTTCCGATCCCAAAAAGTTGGATGAGATCCGCGGCTTGATGGCGCCCTTCCTGCGCGATTCGCTCGTCGGCCTCAATTACGTCCACTATGCGCCGCCTGGCGCACAAGTTCTCTACACCAATCCGCTGTTTGTCCGCAGTCACGATTTTATCGGCATGCCCGGCACCAACCAGACCTGGAAGTCCACCGACGTTGCCGGCTCCGGCTGGCCCTCAAGCGCTGGTGGAAAGCTCACCGGATCGCTGGCCAACTTGCCCTATGCGCTGGCCGAAGCCGAACAGAATTTCCTGATTCCATCGCGCGAGCAGGCGCTCATCTGGGGCGATCTGGTTCCCCAACTGATGCTTTCCGCCACCATCCAGCGCTGGTGGAATGTCACTCCGGCGCAGTTGCATTGGGTGGGGCTGCATATGGACTACGGCGAAACCTTGCTGGCCGAAGGCGCGTTGAATCCGGAGCGCCGCCAAGCCGTGCTGGACGCCCTGGCCAATTACGCGCCGCCCGCCAGAGTGCAGAGGGTGGCCGGGTTGCTGGCCGATGGCCGCGTGAAATCGGCGCTTGAAAACGTCATGCCTTCGGAGCTGTTCGCCATGGCGCGCGATCTGCCCGCCTCCGATAAACCGGGCGACCTCCCGCTGGCCTCCGAAATTCGCCGCGAAGCCGCCGCATCGCCTCAGGAGCTGAACTACGACGCCATTTCCCACGCCTTCGGAACTCCCAAGCCCACCCTCGCCAATTCCTATTCGCCGGAGCTGCTCAATCTCCGCACCTTTCCAACCCTCATGGGTTATTCCAGCCGTATCCTGGCCGAGAGCTGGGAATCGAACCTGCTTTACTATGGCGCCCTTGCCGACCAATTGCATCTCGCCCCGGCGCAGCTCAACGTGTTAGTGCCGGCCTGGACCCGCGACACCGTGGAGCGAATCTTTGCCACCCATCTGGAGGATTGGCCGGCCCTGCTGCGCTCCCTGCGCCTGGTCGGCGACGACGTTCGCCAAAAAGCTCGCAAACAAGCCGCAGGTGTGGGGCAGGCGCTTTCACCTGCCAATTAACATATATAATTCAAGAACACCAGTTGGGGAGGGGATTTCTTGACGCTATTAAAAAAGTCACTCTTAGCCGCAGCCGCGACGCTAGCCTCCGGCACACTGTGGCTGCTGGCCCAGGAGCGGCCCACCTTCCGCATCAAAGTAGATATGGTGGTGCTCAGCTTCACTGTCACCGACAGCAAAGGCCACTACATTAACGGTCTCAAGCCCGCTGATTTCCACGTTACCGAAGATGGCATCGCCCAAAAAATTAATACCTTCGGCGAAGGCAACAAGCCGCCCGTGCAAGTGTTGGACGACGGCACCACCCGTCCGCTCAACCCCGCCGCGGTCAATGCCGAAGCGGACGCCAAAGCCGGCGAAGTACGCACCGATTCCTTTGTAGGCACCAATGTCTTCGTACTCTTCGACACCAGCAATTATATGTACCGCGGTTTTGTCTACGCTTCCGACGCCATCGCCGATTTCGTGCGCGGGCTGGACCGCAGCGATTCGGTCGCCGTCTATACTTTCAGCCGCAACCTCAAGCGCGACGCCCCACTCACCCGCGATCGCAACGAAGCCATCTTCGGACTCCGCAAAGCCGTAGCCGGCGACGATGCCGCGCTCTACAACGGCTTGCTATTGGCCTTGCGCGACGCGGCCAAAGTTCCCGGCCGCAAAGTAATTATCGTTTTCTCGAACGGCCCCGATAACGCCAGCATGGTGGCCCCTGACGATGTCCGCGCCGTGGCCGAAGACGAAGGTATCCCCATTTACGTCATCTCCACCAACGACGTCAACAAGGATCCCATGTCCAGCGCCGTCTTCAAGCGCATCTCCACCCGCACCGGCGGCAAGGCCTACTTCGCCAAAACCTGGCAAAGGCAGGTGGAAGCTTTTGAATCTATCCGCGAGGATCTGGGCAACAGCTACACCATTACCTACTATCCGCAAGCCAACAACAACGAGGGTTTCCGCAAGATCAACGTCGAGATCGTTTCCGACGTCGGCAAGAAATACCGCGTCCGCGCCCGCCCCGGATACCGCCCCCGCGGCAGCTTCAACTAAAAGAGTGCTACCGAACCGCGACCGTAAGGGAGTTCCCATGGGCCTGCGGTCCACCAAAGGTCATGAAGACGCGTTGTGGCAAATTCAGTTGGCAGGCGGAAGCGCCTGCCCCACTGGGGCCAACGTGGGGCAGGCGCTTCCGCCTGCCAACCGGCGTCTTCAACGGAGCCGGTCCCCAATCTGATCCCGAACCACAACGCGCAGCAGCGCGCCCACCAGCGGCTTCGACATCACCGCATCCGCGCCAAACAACTTGGCCGTACGCAACTGATACCCGCCATCACTCTCCCCTACGGCGATAATCTTCAGCCCCGGATACACCGCCCGCACCGCCAGAATCGTCTCTAACCCGTCTTGTTCCGGCATCACGATATCGGTGATCATCAGATCCACCTGGCCCGCCGCCAGAATCGCCTCCGCCTCTTTGCCGTGCGCCGCGTCCATCACCAAATAGCCTGCGTCCCTCAGCAATTCACCCGTTCGCGCTCGCGTGGCCAAGTCGCTCGAAACCAGCAAAACAACCGGCTCCAGCCCGTGCCGCCGTTCCAACACCGCGGCAACCTTTTCCGATGCCCTCCGTTCCGATGCCCTCGGCAACAGCACGTCCACCGTCACGCCTGCCCCCGAAGTTTCCCTCACCACTACGGCGCCGTGAATCCGCTGGATGATGTTCCGCACCACCGGCCCTACTTCCAGGCGCCCCGGCGTGATGGAGAGCTGCACTTGCACATACTCGCCGGGTGCCAAATTGATTTCCCGCGCGCTCGCAGGTTTCAACTCCACATTCGCCGTCGTGATCGCCAGCTCACCGCCATCGCGCATTCCGTCATATGCATCCGCCGCCATGTTTACAAAAAGCCAGTCCATCTGTTTCGGATCAGCGTTCACGCTGGCCAGGTTCGGATCGAACCCGGTCCTGACCACCAATTTATCGCCGGCTATGGGCTGTATCCGCGCCGCGATTCCCGCAAGGATCGAATTCAAGTCTGCAACCGTGCACATTCTTAATAGTCTTTTGGCGCGCCAGGCTCTCTTTCCTCTGGGAATGCGCCTCATTTCAGATTGCCGCATCAGCCCCGCAAGCAAAAGGGAGCTAACTGCTAGCTAACGTGCTCGAAAGACGCCAAAGCATTGGTAGTGGGACAGTTCCACCGTGTGGGGCAGGTTGTTAACCTGTGCGCCGATTGTCAATCGGCGCCCACAAGCGTGTTAAGCTTAACCAAACGGGCTGACAAGGAAAGATCTAACGCGATGGCAGGCAGTAAGCCGGCAGCGAGCCTCGACAATGGGCATTCCGCCCAACCTTCTCCTGAACAAGTTCGAACTCAGCTGGAGCGGATTCTCGCGTCCCCGCTTTTCGTCCGCTCCCAACGCCTGTGCCGGTTTCTCCGTTTCACTGTGGACCTCACCCTTTCCGGCAAAACGGATCGAATTAAGGAATATACGCTGGGGCGCGATGTCTTCGACCGAAATAAGCACTACGATCCTCGCGCCGATTCCATCGTTCGAGTGGAGGCCCGCCGCCTGCGCAAAAAACTGAGCGAGTATTATCAGGAACCCGGCTCCCTCGATCCCGTCTCCATCGAATTCCCCGCCGGCAGCTACGTTCCCGTGTTCCGGCTGAAGCTCCCCGCTGCTCCCCGTCTCACCACTCCCACGCCTCTTCCAGAGCCCCGGCCTCCGAACCCGCGCACCGTCGCGGTTCTGCCATTTCGCAACCTGAGCGCCGACCCGGATCAGGACTTTTTCTGCGAAGGCATCGCCGAAGAAATCCTGAATACCCTGACCACAGTTCCGCAGTTGAACGTAGTGGCGCGTAGCTCCGTCATCCGTTTCAAAGGCAGCCATGACGTTCGCGAGATCGGCCGCCAGTTGCACGCCGGCACCGTGATCGAAGGCAGCGTGCGAAAGGGCGGAGATCGCTTGAGGATTTCCGTGCAGGCCATCGACGCCATCAAGGGAATCCTGCTATGGTCGGACACTTTCGATCGCGACCTCACCGACGTGTTCGCGGTGCAGGATGAGATCGCGCTCGCCATCGCCGATTCCCTCCACGTCACCCTGGCTTATCATGCCCTGCCCTTACCCTCGCTCGGCCGTCAGCCCGCGCTCGAAGCCTACACCCTGCTTCTGAAGGGCCGTCATTTCTGGAATCAGGTATCGCAAACGGGAATGCAGGCTGCTTTAACGGAATTCACCCGCGCCATCTCGCTTTATCCCGATTATGCCCCTCCCTATGCCGCGCTCGCCGATGCTTACCTGAAAATCACTTTTTGGGGAGTGATACCGCCGCGCCAAGGGATTTCGAAGGCCCGCCAGGCCGCCCTCGAAGCCATCCGGCTTGAACCAAAACTCGCGGACGCCTACGCCTTCCTGGGCATTAGCGCCTCTTTGTACGACTGGAATTGGGAGGAAGGGTCCCGTTTGTTGCGCCAGGCAATCGAGCTCCAGCCCAGTAACATGCAGGCCTTGAGCTACGCCGGTCTTCAACACATCTTTCGCGGTGAATTCGACCAGGCCTGGCTCTGCCTGGAAAAAGCTTCAGAGCTTGACCCTGTGTCGCCGTGGAGTTTTCGGAATCGGAGTTGGTACTACTATTACCAGCGCCAATATGGTCCCGCCGCGGATGCCATGCAGAGCGCGCTGGCTCTCGATCCCGAATTTCGCGAAGGTCAGTTTTCGTTGGCCTATTCGTTTCTTCGCCAGCATCGCTACCCCGAAGCGATCTCGCTCCTCGAGCAACTGCCGGAGGGACCTTATACCGCGGCCAAATGGGGAGCCCTGGGCGAAGCCTACGCCTGCTCCGGCAATACCGCCGCGGCCCTTGACGCATTGAACAAGATCGATGCGCTGGCTCAAACCGAATACGTATCCCCCATCAGCCGCGCCTCCATCTATGCCGGCCTTAGCGATTGGGAGCGCGTGTTCCAGCAGTTGGAGCAAGCCTATCTGGAGCACACCCCCTGGCTAGCCTCGCTCAAAGTCGACCCGCGTTACGATCCCATCCGTTCGGACCCCCGCTTCGCCTCTCTCTTGAAAAGAATAAATCTGCTCTGACGACGGAAATCCGGGGACATGACGGGTCAAGGAAATCCGGGGACATGACGGGCAAGCGTCCGGCCCGCTTCAACCTTAAGCCCGCCAAGTCGTGTCCCCGAATTTCTTCCCCCGACACCCGTCAATAACCAACTACCCGATATGCCACAATGAATTTCGGAGGCACGTCATCGTCAAAATCTGTGTGCTCGCCAGCAGTAGTTCCGGTAACTCTGCCTTCATCCGCACTTCCACTACCCGCATCCTGGTGGACGCCGGCCTCAGCAAACGCGACCTTTTCGCCCGCCTGGCCGCCATTGACGAGCAGTGCGACAGCATCGACGCCATTCTGGTCACCCACGAGCATTCCGATCACGTCAGCGGCCTGGTTTCTCTCGCCCGGCAACTGAACGCGCCTATTTACATCACCCGCCTGACCGCCCCCGCCATTCCTTGGGGCGAGTACACCCCTAAACTCGACTGCTTTCAGGCCGGCACCACCTTCACCATCGGCGACATCGAGATTGATAGTTTCACCATCCCGCACGACGCCATCGATCCGGTTGGATTCTGCTTCCGCACCCACGGCATCAAAATCGGCATCGTTACAGATCTAGGCTATCTGCCGGATTCCATCAAGTTCCATCTGCGCGGCACGGATCTTCTCGTTCTCGAATCCAATCACGATCTCGAAATGCTCAAAGTCGGACCCTATCCATGGTCGGTAAAGCAGCGCGTCATGGGCCGCAAGGGCCATCTCTCCAATGATGTGGTTTCCGATTTCATCCGCCTCGATCTGGATTCCACCATCAGCACCCTGGTGCTGGGACATTTGAGCGAACACAACAATCACCCGGAAATTGTCCGCTACACCGCCGGCCGCGCGCTCGACAAAGCCGGCCGCAGCCTCTTCACGCGCCTGGTTGTCGCCGAACCCAAACAACAAACCGAGGTATTCGTTTACTAATGTCTAATTGCCGGCAGCGTGGGGCAGGCGCTTCCGCCTGCCAACCCTTTGTCCTATGATTGACCGCTACACCCTCCCCGAAATGGGCCGCATCTGGAGCGACGAAAGCAAATATCGCGCCTGGCTGGAAGTAGAACTCGCCACTGCCGAAGCCCTTTCAGAATCCGGCGAAATACCCGCCGAGTCAGCCCAACTCCTGCGCGCGCACTCCAGCTTCCAAGTCCCCCGCATCCAGGAAATCGAACGCGAAGTCCGCCACGACGTCATCGCCTTCACCACCGCAGTGTCGGAAAGCATGGCCGCCGCCGGACATCCCGAAGCGTCCCGCTGGCTGCACTACGGCCTTACCTCCAACGACGTCGTCGATACCGCCCAGGCGCTTCAAATCCGCGACGCTTCCGCGCTCATCTCAAAAGGCATAAGTAAGTTAGCGGATTCCCTTAAGACCCGCGCCTTCGAATTTAAGCACACCGTCCAAATCGGCCGAACCCACGGCATCCATGCTGAGCCCATCACCTTCGGCCTGAAGCTGGCCCTTTGGTACGACGAAATTCAACGCAACCTCACCCGCTTTTCCGCCGCCTCCGAAGAGATGCGCGTAGGGAAAATCTCAGGCGCGGTCGGCACCTTCGGCCACATCGGACCGGAAGCCGAAGAGCGAATTTGCAAGCGCCTCGGCCTGCATCCCGCACCCATCGCCTCACAGGTCATTTCTCGCGACCGGCATGCCAACTTCGTTTCAACGTTAGCCCTGATCGCCGCCACGCTCGAAAAAATAGCCATCGAAATTCGCCACCTGCAACGCACCGAAGTCCGCGAAGCCGAGGAGCCTTTCTCCGCCGGCCAAAAAGGTTCCTCCGCCATGCCTCATAAGCGCAACCCGGTCACTGCTGAACAGGTCGCTGGCCTAGCCCGCGTGGTTCGCGCGAACGTGCAAGCCGCTTTCGAAAATATCGCGCTTTGGCATGAGCGCGATATCTCCCATTCCTCAGTCGAGCGCGTCATTTTGCCGGACTCCACCATCCTGGTCGACTACATGCTCGCCAAGACCCATTCGCTCATCTCCGGCCTGCGCGTTTATCCCGATAGAATGCTGAAAAACCTAGGGCTAACCCGTGGGTTAGTCTTCTCCGGCCAACTCCTCTTAGACCTCGCGGCGGCAGGCATGCTCCGTGAGGAAGCTTACAAATTGGTCCAGAGCCACGCCATGAAAGCCTGGGAGCACGATCAGGACTTCCGCGCAGCGATTGAAGCCGATCCGCATGTTACCCGAAAGTTAAGCCGTGAGCAGCTTGCGGAAAGCTTCTCTGTTTCCAGACAGTTAGCCAATGTCGACCGCATCTTCGACCGCGTATTTCCAAACTCATAGCCCTCTTCTACGGCTGTAGTTTTCATTTACCCTGAAATCTTCGCTTCCATTTCGGCACTGTTCGTTTACACTATACCTAGGAGACGGGCTGCATCGAATGCGGAACTTTACTGATTCAGACCGGTGTTTGGAACTCGAAATGGCCAGGGTACTCCTGGTAGATGACGATCCAACTTCGCGTTTAACCTTACAAACAGTACTCCAAGCTGGTGGATACCATGTAGATGCCGCGGCGTCCTTTGCCGAAGCCGTCGGCAAGCTGGAAGAGCAGGAATATCAGTTGGTTCTGAGCGATCTCCAATTAGAGTCTCCCGAGGCCGGTCTTAAAGTTCTGGCTCATGCCAAAATGATGGATTACAAGCCCGCTACCGCGATTGTAACCACCTACCAAAATTCCAAGCCCTTGAAACAGGCCCACATGTTGATCAAGCCGGAGGACATTCCCGAGCTTCTGGGCAAAGTGGCCAACCTGATCAGCGACCGCGCGGCCCGCAAAATGCGCCGCGAAATGCGCCACGCCACTACATCCGGATAGAATTGAAGCCGCCTCCCGGTCCATCGATCCGGTTTTCCTGAACACTCCGCAATTTGAGAGCGAATCTCTCGGCGTCGTCCTTAAGGTCGAGACCGTCAATCCCATCCGATCCTTCAAAGGCCGCGGCTCCGATTTCCTCTTGTCAAGTGGGGCAGGCGCTTCCGCCTGCCAACCCTTAGTCTGCGCCTCAGCGGGCAACTTCGGCCAAGGAATGGCCTACGCAGCCCGAAAGCGGAACCGTCCCTTGGTAGTCTTCGCCGCGGAAACAGCCAACCCCCTAAAGCTCCGTCGAATGCGCGAACTGAGCGCCGACGTCCGCCTGGCCGGCCGCGATTTCGACGACGCCAAACAGCACGCGCGAACTTTCGCCTTGGAAACCGGCGCCAATTTTATCGAAGACGGGCGCGAGCCGGCCATAGCGGAAGGCGCCGGAACCATCGCGGTCGAGCTCGGCCGCTGGCCGCATCCTTTCGATTTCGCATTGATCCCGCTGGGCAACGGCGCGCTACTGGCCGGCATGGGGACCTGGCTGAAAGCAACATCGCCCGCCACGCAGATCATTGGAGTTTGCGCCCAGGGCGCCCCCTCCATGGCAATCTCGCTGAAGCATGGAGCACTGCATCCCACGGATTCCGTCTCAACCATCGCCGACGGCATAGCCGTGCGCATTCCAGTTCCGGAAGCCTTAGCCGACCTCGCAGGCGTGGTCGACGAAGTCCTGCTAGTCGATGACCAGGCACTAATCACAGCCATGCAATTGGTTTTCCAGCACCACGGTCTAATAGTGGAACCAGCCGGCGTGGCCGGCTTAGCCGCCGCCATATCACTCCCCAGCCGATTCCAACGCGCCTCAGTAGTAACACCATTGTGCGGCGGCAATCTGACCCCAGACCAGATACATGAGTGGCTGCAGGCCTAAAGCCCGAGCTTGCCAGCCGCGATAGCGAGTCAATTTTCGTGGCAAGCAACGACGTGGCGCACGCACTCGTGTGAACGCCTGGGAACGGTGTTCGCAGGAGTGCGAACACGGCACGCATGAATGCGTGCGCCACAGAATCCAGCCGCGGGGTATCGTACAATTGATTCACTTTGCGTAACTGTTTGCGGTTCCTATTGATGACTGCGGCAATCTGTTCAGTCGCGGTCGGCCAGACCCGCGCCACCTCGCCACTGTCGCCGGAGCCCAATCCGATTCCTCGCTCACGGTCACCCAAATCAATATCGCGGCTAATTCCCTGGCGTGGGATCCCAACTCTCAGCTGATCTATCTCTCCCTCCCGAGCGCCGATGGCTCGAATGGCAACGCCGTCCAGGTGCTTGACCCCGCCAACGGCTCACTTGGAGCCAATGTCTTCGCCGGCAGTGAGCCCAATCTGCTGGCTGTGTCCGCTACCGGAAAATATATCTACGTGGGCCTGAACGGCAGCTCCACCCTGCAGAGATTAACCCTGCCGAATCTCCAAACAGACATCAAGATTGCGTTGGGGAGCAACTCCTTCGATGGCCCACTCTTCGCGTCCGACGTGGAAGCCTCGCCGGTTTCAGATGAGACCGTCGCGGTGGTGCGCAGCGTCACCAACACCGACCCTGCCGAAGAAGGCGGCGTGGTGATCTATGACAATGCCATCGCCCGCCCGAATCCACTCTGTGGATTCATCCAAAGCGGCTGCTCCGGGAACGGCGGGGAGCTGTTCGATTCCATCCAGTGGAATGCCGATGCCACACTCATGTTCGCCGCCAATAACGAAGACACCGGCTTCGATTTCTACACCATACCCGTCAACGCATCCGGATTCGCCAAGGTAACCGATTACGGCGGGCTCGCCGGCGGTTTCGGTTCCAACATCCACTTCGACCGCGTCACCAAATACGTTTATGACGACAATGGATCGATCATTGACCCCATCGCCGGATCGTTGGTCGGAACATTCGCCGCTTCCGGATTGATGGTGCCCGACGGATCCATCGGAAGAGCGTTCATCATCGGACAGAATCCCTCCAATAACGGATCTTTCGCGCTGATGTCGTTCGACATGCAGCGCTTGACACCAATCGCAACCGTCACCATCTCTAACGTGGCTGGCGTGCCCGCGCATCTCATCCGCTGGGGATCGAATGGCCTGGCATTCACTACCACGAACAACAGTCTCATCGCGGCGCCCGGCAGCGCGGTCTATGTCCTCAGCGGCTCATTCGTGGCGCCTCCTTCAGCGCTTCTCCCGGCAATATCCGCCAATGGCGTCGTCGCCTTGGACAGCAATTCAAACATCGTTTAGCCCAGCGAGTGGATCTCCATCTTCGGAAAAAATCTGGCCGACGGTTCGTTAGGATGGAACGGCAATTTTCCGATCTCGCTAGGTGGAACCAGCGTGACCGTTGATGGCAAGAAAGCCTATCTATCCTACGTCGGCTCTACGCAGATTAACCTGCAAGTCCCCGATGACACTACCACGGGCCCGGCTTCCGTGGTGGTCACCACGGCCAATGGATCCGCAACATCTACTGTCGTTCTAGCAGCGTTTGGTCCGTCGCTACCGTTGCTCGATGGCAAGTACGTGGCCGCCAACATTGAGCGGACCGATGGCTCCGGCGCCGATGGCGGTGGAACATATGACGTACTTGGTCCCACCGGCACGTCGCTGGGGTTTCCAACGGTCGCCGCGAAAGCCGGAGACTCCATCCAGCTTTTCGCCGTGGGCCTGGGGCCAACCAATCCCACAGTCCCGGCCGGCAAACCATTTTCGGGCGCCGCGCCGGTCACCAATCCGGTAACACTGCTCATCAACAACGTGAGCGTACCGCTCTCATTTGTAGGATTATCCGAAGCCGGTTTGTATCAGCTCAACTTCACCGTTCCCGCGGATCTCGGCTCGGGCGAGGTTCCGTTGGAACTTATGGTAGGGGGCGTGCGGACACCGACGGGAGCCGTGTTTTCCCTGCAATAGCATCGCCGCCGGCTCTGAACACGGCCTCTTCAAATTCATCCAGCCCACCCGCGAAAAAATGATCCCGCGCCTCTACCCAAATCAGCTCCTTGGGACCTTCCAGCGCGCCGAAATAAGACTCCATGGCATCCCGCGGCCCGAACTGATCGTTTGTACTCTGAATAAAAACCCGCGGGATTTCGCAATTACCCAGCGTCCGGCTTGCCGCATCGCCAGCCGGAAAACCCACAGCCATCAGCCGCCTCGCGCCCGGACTTTCGCAGCCCAGCCTCAAAATGATCCGCGATCCGAACGAAAAACCAGCCAGTGAAAACGGCAATTCCTGATACCGCGACCGTAGAAATCCGAGCGCCGCGCGCGCATCTTCCAACTCACCCACGCCGTTGTCGTAGGACCCCTCGCTCAGGCTCACGCCGCGATAGTTGAATCGCAGCGCCACCGCGCCCGCGCGCCGCATGCCTCGCGCCATGCGATATACAACTTTGTTGTGCATGGTCCCGCCGAACTGCGGATGCGGATGACAAATTAGCGCCGCTTCTTGTGGCGCTTGATCCTCCGGCTCTTCCAGCACCGCCTCCAACCGCCCGGCCGGCCCCGGGATAAAGAGCGATTCGATGCGCCGCGGCATCAGTTGGTTCGATAGTTGGTGAACTGCATGTCGATGCCGAAGTCCTGGCCCCGCAGCAGCGCGATCACTTCCTGCAGCGAATCGCGATCGCGTCCCGACACGCGCACCAGGTCGCCCTGAATGGACGCCTGCACCTTTTTCTTGCTGTCTTTGATCAGCTTCACAATCTCGCGTGCCTTTTCGATGGGAATGCCCTGCTGCAGCGAAATCTCCTGCTTCACCGTCGATCCGGCCGCCGACCCAACCGTGCCGAACACCAGCCCCTTCAGCGGAACTTTGCGCTTCACCAGCTTTTGCTCCAGAACCTCCGTCACCGCCTTCAGCTTGTACTCATCTTCGCTCGAGAGAATAACCTTGTGGTCTTTCTCCACCAGCTGAATGTCGGATTTCGAGTTCTTCAGATCGTAGCGCTGCAGAATCTCCTTCATGGCTTGCTGGATGGCGTTGTTCACTTCCGCCAGGTCGATTTTGGAAACGATATCGAACGTATTGTCAGGCATGAGTCAATGACCTTGGGTTTAATGTCCTAATGCTATCAAGACCCGCTCGGTAATTTCATGGATCATCGCCGGCAGCGCCGCGTCCAGCGCCAGCGTGATCGCTGCCCGAACCCGCTCCGGATCGATGTCGTGCGAAATGGGCGGAGCCGGTGTATTCGCCGAAACCGTGGCGACGGCGGAAGCCAGCACCTCGGCGAAAAGCCCCCGCGCCAATTGCGCTTCCTTCACGAGCGGATGGATGGTCTCCATCACCTTCGACGCTTCAAACGGCTTCTTCAGGATCGCATCGCAACCGGCCCGCGTGGCTTCTTCCTCATCGAAAGGCTCCAGCAGTCCGGCCGTCAGCACCACCCGGATATGCCGCTGGCTGGGATCGTTTTTGACGTGACGGCAAAGATCCATCCCCGATTTTCCAGGCAGGAAAACATCCGCCAGAATCAGATCCGGATCCACATCGGCCAGGCGCGCCAGAGCCACGTCGCCATCGGTGAGGCTGACAACTTCAAATCCCTCTTCGCGCAAAATGCGCTCGCCCATCCGTTGCGCGTGCGGGCTATCGTCCGCCAGCAGGATGCGGCTCATCAAGGATGGCCGGCGGGGTTTGACTGGCCTGACGGCGGCGTAGCAGGCGTTGAAGCAGGCGTCGTCGTAGTAGTAGCCGGCGGATTCGTTGCCGGCTGCGGCTTCACTTTCTTTTCCTTCTTTTTCTTCTTCGCCTTGGGATCCGGGGTCTGTGCCGCCTGCTGCGGATTCGCCGCGCTGGCGTTGGCATCGGCAGGCTTCGCCCCCGCCGCATTCGCATCCGCTGGTTTCGCGCCCGCCGCGGCCGGCGGATTCGTTCTCGCATCCGGCAGCTTGTCCAGCGCCGAAGAATCCGCACCCACCGGTTGCGCCGTCACATCGCCGGTAAATCCCGGCGTGCCGCGCGTCAGCGGAACACTCACTGGAACAGTACCGCGCAGCGTAGTCATGGCCGGTTGCCCGGATTTCGCCGCCGAGCTCACATCCGGTCCGCGCTTCAACAGGTTCACGCGCGAAAGCAAACTCTCCTTCGTCCGGTTTTCGGCCTCCCACTTCATGCGGGCATAAGCCACCGGATCCGCCTGCGGAATGGGCATCTCCAGCTCGCCCAATTTTTTCTTGGCTGCGTCGGCGTAACCACTCAACGGATATTCCTTCACAATGCGCGCATAGGCGTCTCCGGCAGCCGTGCGGAAACGCGTTCCCATCCGATTGTAGGAATCGCCCAGCTCCCACAACGCCTCATCGGCTTTGCTGTAAAGCGGATATTGATCCACCAGCCTGCTGAACCGGTTCGCCGCCGACGGATTCGCGCCTCGCCGGTAGTAAAAATCTCCCACCAGGAACTCGCCCTCAGCCAGCCCCTCCTGGATGTTCCGCAGCAGCTGTTGAGCCTCCGGCACGAACTGGCTGTTCGGAAATTGCACAATCAGTTGCCGGCATTCATCTTCCGCTCGCAGGCCTTGGTTTGAATCGCGATCCGCTTTCTCCATCTGCTTGTAATGGATCATGCAGATCTTTTCCTGCGATTCCGCGGCTTCCGCCATCGTCGGATAGAACAGGATGAAGTCCTTGTATTCGGCTTCCGCCTGCGCGTAACCCTGCGTCCCGCCTTCACGGAACCAGCTGTCCGCAACAGCCAGCTTCGCTTTCGCCATATACTCGCTCTGGTCGTAAGTATTGATAAGTGTGTTGAGCGTGATGCGGGCAACTTCGTAGCGGCTGTGTTCGATATCGTCAATCGCCCGGTCGTAGAGCACCTTGTCCGGCTGCTTGGTGTCCTTGGCGATCGGATTGTCGTACTTCTTGCGCTTGAAGCCGCAACTGGAGGTAACCAGACCCCCGATCATGATTGCAATGAAAATGTATCTAGCCATAATATTCAACCTAATATTCAACCTACAAGTTTAACCTAAGCCCTCGCCAGCGTTGCCTCGCGTGCCGTCCGCTCCAGATCCCGGAAAGCCGCCCCCGCGTCCGGAGTGTGAAAAACAGACGTCCCTGCTACCAACCAGTCACACCCCGCGCGCGCAATCTCCGCCGCGTTATCCCGCGCTACGCCCCCATCGATCTCAATCGCGAAATCCAGGCCTAACTCCTTGCGCTTCCATGCCAAAGCCTGAATCTTGCGGAGCGCGTTGGGAATGAAATGCTGCCCTCCAAATCCCGGATTCACGCTCATCACTAGCACGTGATCCACCAAAGAAAGCACTTCGCTCAACGTTGCCACCGGCGTCGATGGATTCAACACCACCCCCGCCAGCGCTCCTTCGTCCCGGATCATCCGGAGCGTACGGTCCAGATGGACGCAAGCTTCCTGATGCACCAGCACATGGTCGGCGCCGGATTTGATGAAATCCAGCGCATAGCGGTCCGGATCGCTGATCATAAGGTGCACATCCAGCTTTAACTTGGTTACTTTCCGGATTGACTCCAGCACCGGGATTCCAATGGCGAAGTTGGGGACGAAATGCCCATCCATTACATCCACATGCAGCATGGACGCCCCGGCGCGTTCCACCTTAGCGATTTCTTCGGCCAAATGCGCAAAATCCGCCGCGAGTAGGGATGGAAGGATTTCTACCATTGCGGGCAATTCGACTAGCTAAGATGTTAGCACAGCCACAAAAAATCCATCCCCAGGGTCCACGCCCGGCAGCCGCTCGGTCACCTCCCAGCGCCCCGGAACCGCTTGGATCACCAGCCGGTTCTCTTCTTCCTCCAGCGAACAAGTGGCGTAAACCAGCCGCCCGCCTGGCTTTAAATACTGGACGGCGTTGCGCAGCAAAGCCACTTGCTTGCGATGCAGCGGCAGCAAATCGGAAGGCTCCAGCCGCCATTTGATCTCCGGATTCCGGCCCAGCGTCCCGGTCCCGGAGCACGGCGCGTCCACTAGAATGCGGTCGAACTGCGTATTGAATGGAAGCGCCTCCGTCGCGTCCAGCACCACCAGCGGGCAATCCAACTCCCGTAGATCTTTCAAACGATGCCAGTGTATATCGCAGGCAATGGCCCGCACCCCGCATTCCAACGCTTGCGCCGTCTTGTTTCCGGGAGCCGCGCAAACATCCAGAAACGTCATCCCCGGATGAAGGTCCAGGTGCGGCACTACGGACTGCGCCGAAATATCCTGAATGCGCCCCGTGCTTGCGGTGTACGTTTCCACCGGCCGAAGGAATGTAGCGGCAATCGTCTCCGTAGTTTCCGCCCCGAACTGCCGGGTCCATTTTTCAATCAGCCATGCCGGCGTGGAAAGCTCCGTGGCCTGATCCGGCCACGCCAGTGGCTTTCGGTCAACTTTCCGCAGCACGGCGTTCACCAACCCCGTCGCGGCTTGCTTCCGCGCCCGCTTGGCCAGCTCCACGCTCTCGCTAACAGCGGCGTGCGGCGGAATGCGATCCAGATAGCGAAGCTGATAAATGCCCATCCGCAAAATCAGCCGAATCTCCGGATCGGGACGGCGCGGGACAAAGCAGTTAATAAGATGGTCCAGCTGCGCCTGATAGCGCAGACACCCAAAAACAATTTCAGAAGCAAGCCCGGCATCCCGCGGATCAAGCGGAGCCGTGTGCTTGATCAGCAGGTCGGACGCATACCCGCCCTGTCCAACCTTCTGCAGAATATCGAAAGCGACTTGCCGCGCAGCAGACACCAAATACCAGTTTAGTTGGTGGGGCAGGATGCCATCCTGCGCGCGGTTGCCAACCGCGCCTTTCGCCCCCCCCTGTTGACAGCCTAAAGGAACCTGCTATACTCTCCTGTAGCCTGTCTAAAGGTAAATCCGAATGCCCGATAAGACCGATGTCCTCCACGGCTCCCTAGCCTTCATGGTCCTCCGCACTCTCGACACCCTCGGCACGCAACACGGCTGGGGCATCGCCCGCCGCATCGAGCAGATCAGCGGCAACGCGCTGGAGCTCAACCAAGGCTCGCTCTACCCCGCCCTCCTGCGCCTGCAGCAAATGGGCTGGATCACTTCCAAGTGGGGCGCATCGGAAAGCAACCGCCGCGCCCGCTTCTACGCCATCACCCGCGCCGGCAAAAAACAACTCGCCGCCGAAGCCGCCAACTGGCAGCGCATCTCCGGCATCCTGGCGCGTTTCGCCAATCCGGCCCGAGAGTCATCATGACCAAAATGCGCGTTCTGTTCTCCCGCCTCACCGGCCTGTTCCACAAAGGAAGCCTGGAGCCCGATTTGGATGACGAACTCGATTTTCATCTCCAGATGGACATCTCGGAAAATATCCGCCGCGGCATGTCGCCCGAGGAAGCACGATCGCTTGCCCGCAAGCGCTTCGGCGGCGTGGCCCGCGTGAAAGAAACCTATCGTGAAACCCACTCCTTGCCCTTCTTCCAGGTCCTCGCGCAGGATCTTCGCTACGGCTTCCGCATGCTCCGCCGCAGTCCCGGCTTTTCCCTTCTAGCGATCGCCTGCCTCACCCTCGGTATCGGCTCCAACGCCGCGGTCTTCACCTGGATCGAAGGAATCCTGCTGCGGCCGTTCCCCAAAGTCGCCCACCAGAACCGCATGCTGGCCATCGCCGGCTCGAATCGCGAAGTCCCCGGAGATCCCGATGTCTCCTGGCCCGACTTCCAGGATTTTGAGAAAAACTGCACCCTCATCGACGCCTTCATAGTGGACCGTATCACCGGCGTAACACTCGCCATCGGCGACAAAGCCGAAGTTGCCCGCGCCAGCATCGTGTCCGCGAATTATTTCAGCGCCTTGGGAGTCCGGCCCATCCTGGGACGTGGCTTCGAACCCGAGGAAAACGTCGGCCGCAACGCTCACCCCGTAACCGTCATCAGCTATCAACTCTGGCAATCGCGCTACAAAAGTGATCCGGACATCATCGGCAAAACGCAAATGCTCAACGGCCTGCCGCATACCATCATCGGCGTTGCACCCGAAGGTTTTTATGGAACCTTCGTCGGCTGGGCCATGCAGTTCTGGGTTCCCTTGTCGATGCAGGAAAAATTTGACCCAGGCGGATACAAACTCGAAGACCGCGGCGAGCGCTGGATCGAAGGCTTCGTGCGGCTCAAGCCCGGTGTCACACTCGAACAAGCCCAGGCGGAAATTTCAGCAGTGGCTGCGCGCCTCGAAACCACCTATCCCGCCACCAACCGGGGCCACGGGGTCAATTTGTTCCCACTGTGGCGCACTCCTTTCAACAATGCCAAAACCATGTTCCCCACACTCGGAATCGCGCTCGCTGTTGTGATCGCCGTCCTGCTCATCGCCTGCGCCAACGTCGGCAATCTGCTGCTGGTCCGCGCTTTCTCGCGCCGCCATGAGATGACCATCCGGCTGGCCGTGGGCGCCGGGCGCGGCCGCCTGCTGAAGCAGCTTCTCACCGAAGGCCTGATCCTCGGCGCCATCGCCGCCCTCGGCGGATTCCTCATGGCGTATTGGTGCCGCAATTTGTTCGTTCTGTTGCTCCCGGCACGAGGCGGATCCCGGATGAATCTTCCCGGCGAAATCGATTGGCGCGTGCTGGCGCTGAGTACCGGCGTGTGCCTGATCGCAACACTGTTATTTGGACTCGTTCCCGCCCTCGAAACCAGCAAAATCGATCTCACTTCGGCCCTCCGCTCCGAAGCCGGCGGCGTGGTGGGCGGAGGCCGGCGCGGCCTGGTGCGATCGGGATTGGTTCTGGTGCAGGTAGCGCTCAGTTTCGTATTGTTGGTCGGGGCCGGACTTTTGCTCCAGAGCCTGCGCGCAATTCAGAATATCAGCCCAGGCTTTTCCACCAGGACCCTAACCACCGGCGTCGATTTCAAAGTGGCCGGATACGATCGCCAGCGCTCTAACAATTTTCAGGATGCACTCATCGACCGTCTCCAAGCCCTCGGCGGCGTGCAATCGGTTGCCGTTGAGCGAACCACGCCGTTCGGCTATCGCAGCTATTCTTCCGCGCCCATTGCGGTGGACGGCTATGAGATTCCCCCCGATCATCAAATCATCGTGGACTACAACGAAGTTGGCCCCGCGTATCTCGCCACCATGGGCATTCCCCTGGTTTCCGGGCGCGAGTTCACACGCGCCGACAATGAAACAGCTCAGCCCGTCGCCATCGTGAATGACGCCATGGCGGCACAATTCTGGCCCGGGCGCGATCCCGTCGGCAGCCGTCTGCAAGTGAAGGGCAAGTGGCTACAGGTAGTGGGTGTGGCCAAGGTATCGAAGTATGAGCGTTTGATGGAATCGCCCCAGCCGTTCTTTTATGTCCCGGTTCGCCAAAACTCGGCAGGGCTAGGGTTGGTTCTCCGCACCTCGCTGTCACCTGCTGTTATGGCCAAGGCCTTGGCGAGTGAAGTAAAAACGCTCGATCAGAATCTGGCCCCAGGGGAAGTGATCACCATGCAAGAGCAAGTGGACCGCACCACTGCGTTTCAGCGGACGTCGGTAATGTTGCTCGCCGTGTTTGGCGGATTGGCTTTGGTGCTGGCGGCCATCGGACTCTACGGCGTCATGTCGTACACCGTCTCCCAAAGTACGCGCGAACTCGGTCTACGCATGGCCTTGGGCGCTGACGCAGGAAATCTGGTGCGCCTGATTATGTCCAATGGACTCACCTTGACCGTAGTGGGCGTAATAACAGGCGCGGCCGCAGCCCTGGGCCTGACGCGATTGCTGGGCACGCTCCTATACAAAGTGAGCCCACGCGACCCCGCGATCTTCGGCGCTGCATTCCTGGTAATGATCCTCGCCGCCGCAGCCGCCTGTTTCTTCCCAGCCTGGCGCGCCACCAGAACCGACCCAGTCCGCGCCCTCCGCGATTAATGTGGGGCACGCGCTTCCGCCTGCCAACCCCTACCTCGGAATCACCGGCAACACCAGCACCGACGGATGGTTTGCATCATGATAAATCTTTTGCGTCGCCTTCACCATCCGCGTGCTACCCAGCACCGCCTCCCCAGTATTCAAATTCCGGTTAAATCGAGGAAAATTACTACTGGACACATACAACCGAATCCGATGCCCGGCTTTGAACAAATTGCTTGTAGCCCACAAATCAATGTTGTATCGATAAATCTCGCCAGGAACAATCGGCTCAGCCTTCTCCGTCGAATTCCGATAGCGCGCGCGCACAATTCCGTCCGTCAGAAACCGCGCATATCCGGAAGGCTCCACATCCGCCAGCAGCGCCGTGAAATCAGTATCCACAGCCGAACTCGCCGCGTCGATTTCCGCGTGGATCCAACCCGTCACCTCCACATCCCGATCCAGCGGCGCAGTAGAAAAAATCAACACATCCGCGCGCCCTTCATTGGGGCGCTGATCCGCCGGCCCAGGCGGAATCGCATCGCCGCAGCATAACCGCCCTCCAATAGTCGGCACTGGATTCGCCGGATCGTATTCATAGCTCTCCGGCCCATCGCTCCCCGGCGCGGACGTATTTAGCTCATGCGAGGAATGCAGAAAATATTTGGTATACCGCGTTCGCGCCAGCGGAAATTCCCGTTCCTCCCGCCACTTGTTCTCGCCCATCACGAAAATTCGCACCGGAGCCCCATTCGCGTACTCGTTCTGCACACCCTTTAACGCGTAATCGAACCACCTCAGCGCCGTCCCAGTCATATCCAGTACGGCTTCTTTCCCGAAAGTCACATCGCCGACTTTTCCTTCAGCCGAAGTAGCCGCGTGCGCCCATGGACCCAGCATCAATCTCTGATCCTCGCGCGCCAGCGAGAGCTTGTGCATCCCCTCATAATTGCGAATAGTCCCGCCCAGAAAAATGTCGTGCCAGCCGCCGCCGTGCAGCGCTTTCACCTTCAGTTCCGGATAATGATCGGAAATTTTCCAGGGACGCCAATACTCGTCACTGCGTTCGTGCGCCACCCAATCCTGAAAGTAAGGCGCGAGGCCGGAAACAGGCGGGAGATCGGCCATGCGATATGCTTCCACCGGAAGCGTCGCGGTCCATTCCTTGGGCCGCTGCCGCGCATTCGCCTGCCGCATGAGTGTGTCGATGGCCAACCCGGACGACCACGAGCTGGCGAACCACTGCATCAAACTCCCGCCCTGATAAGTCCACCCTTCGTAATATTCAGAAGCCGTGACATAAGGAAAAATGGCATCCAGGTGCGGCGGTTTCGCAATTGCCGCCAGCCATTGTGTCGCGCCCACATACGATCCGCCAAACATCCCCACATGCCCATTGGAATTCGGCAGCGCCGCGGCCCACTCCACGGAATCATATCCATCGGCGCTCTCATTGCGAAACGGATAGAACACGCCCTCGGACCCAAACCGCCCGCGCGTATCTTGAATGATCACCACATACCCGTGCCCAGCCAGCACCGCAGCCATCCCGGTATCCCCCGCGCGATTGTAAGGCGTCCGCTCCAGCAACACCGGAAATTTCCCAGGATCATCCGGCCGAAAAACATCCCCACGCAGCGTAACCCCATCGCGCATCTTAGCCGGCACCCCGGTCTGAATGACCACGCGGAAGGGCTGAGCAAATAGCGGAATCGCAAGAAACAATAAGAGGGATCGCATAGACAATCAATCTTAGTCCATTGTGGGGCAGGCGCTTTCGCCTGCCAACTACTTTGGGCTACAGCGCGACGACCGATAAACCATCAACAGCCGCGAAATCGCTGTCGCAGCTCACCAGCGTGGCTCCCAGCACAAGCGCAGTGGCCGCAACCCAGCGATCGTTTTCATCCGGCGCGAGCCCACGCTGCTGGCGAGCGAGCCTGACGGACGCATAAAAGCCGCCCGCCCGCTCCGGCGCCGGCTCGCAGTAGAACGCAGCCAGAAACTGGGCGCCCATTTCTTCCAACTCCGCCCGCCGCTTCCCTATCGGTAACCGGGCGATCCCGAACAGCAATTCGCCCCGCACAATAGCGCACTTCACCACGCGGTCGCTCGCTCCCAGTCCGGCTATCCAGTTTTCAATTCTCGTCTCCGCCCGCATCAGGTCGCTGATGGCGTTTGTATCGAGTAAATAGGTCACTCAAAAACGCCCTGATCCCGTACCGGCAGCCGCGACTCCGCAAGCACTCGTTCCAAATCATCCACGGCGGAGTGGCTCGGATGCGGCAGCGCCTTGAGCCTCTGCAACAATTCCTGAGGCGATGCAGGCGCAGTAAGTAGTTCTCGCAGACGTTCCACCGCCAGCTGCTCCACGCTCTTCCGCTGCGCCGCTGCGATCCCTTCCAAGCCACGCACCAGATCGTCAGGAATGTGAATGGTCATTATGCACCATTCTCTCAATATCCGGCTCCACGCGTTGCGGGCCACGGCCCCCGCGGTAGAATGAAGGCCAACCAAACTAACGAGCAATGAGCGACAACAAGTTTCCGCCAAATTGGGACGGACAGAAAGTACGACGAGTACTCGCCCATTACGAGGAGCAGAGTGAAGAAGGTGCTCTGGCGGAGGATGAGGCCGGCATCCAACCCCCTGACTCGTGCCCAAGTTCCGAGAGCTGACCGCGAAGCGCCGAAGCTTTAGGGCGGAGCCAAAGTCGTTGGGATGCCGAAGATCACACAACGGCTGGGACTCCTCGTACTCTCTGATCGCGGCGATCACGCAGCGGAGTGCGCCAAGAGTCATATTCAGACGAATGGACTTGAGAACTTCCCGGGCGTCCTGACACATACTGCGTAGCAACATACATTTCCAGCGAGCTGTAACGCCGTTCCGACGCTTGACTATCGGTCGTCCCGTCGCGACGAGCGCAAAGGGCGGGCGCGGCGTTAAACGTTTGCGATTGATCATCTCGTTTTACACTGTGGAGGGCCATGACTAGAAATGCACGAATACAAGGCATAGTGGCGTTTGCGCTGCTAAGCGTCCATCCCTCAGTAGCGTCGGACGACGAGGAAAGGACCTTCGATATTACTTCAGAGCCACCTGGCGCTCACATCGTTCTAAATGGACGCGACAGAGGTGTAACGCCCCTCGGGATTAAGGTCGGTCATTGGGCGTTCGATACCAAGAAAAGCTCAATCTTCTCAAAGCACCTCTCGGAACCGTGGACCATGGAAGTTTCGAAAGACGGCTATCGGACAGAATCCATTGAAATAACGCGCGGCCCATTCTCCTGGCACAGCTTTAATGGGCAGCATTCCTACCAGTATTGGGTCCTGAACTCGCCTTCGTATCACGTAAAGCTGCGTCCCGCGACGCGTGCTCTTACCAACGCTGACGTGGTGTCGCTCCTAAAGAGCGGACTTGGCGAGGAGCTAATCATTGAGAAGATAAAAACCTCGTCCTGCGAGTTTAGAACGGACCCGGAAGACCTCAAGGCGCTCCACGATGGCGGCATATCGGACGCCATCATAGCGACGATGATGCATGCTGTTCCAGCAGATCAGGGCGGTCCAGCCACCGCGATTCAACCCATTAAGAAATAGCTCAATGGCCTAGCCTGTGAGCAGCCGCTCAGACGCGGCGGCTACTTCGGGCTCAAGAACAACCACAATGCTTCCCAGAGCGTAGCGCGGGGCATACTTATTGCGTGAAGCCCAACTGAAATCGTACTCAAGAAGAAGCTCGTCGACGCCAGTCCGCCCCACAGCATCCTGTTTAGCGCTCTGTTTCTTCACCGATCTCTTTTTCATGATTTCACGCAACAATCCCCGGCGCCTCATGCCCCATCTTCCCCACATACTCCACATACGATCCCGGATACACCACCGGCTCCCGCTCCACGCCGCTCTCTCCTCCCAGCTCTAGCACCCGTGACCCCAGCCCGCGCAGGAACATCCGATCGTGCGACACAAAAATCATCGTCCCTTCGAAATCCTTCAGCGCTTCCACCAGCATCTCCTTGGTCGCCAGATCCAGATGATTGGTCGGCTCATCAAGCACCAGAAAGTTCGGCGGATTATAAAGCATCCGCGCCATCGCCAGGCGCGATTTTTCGCCGCCCGACAACGCCCGGATCTTTTTATCCACATCGTCGCCCGAAAACTGAAAAGCTCCGGCCAGCGTTCTGAGCGACCCTACGCCGTCCTGTGGAAAATCCCGTTGCAGCTGCTCGAAAATTGTCAGCTCCGGATTCAGCACATCCAAAGACTGCTGCGCGAAATATCCCATGTTGAGGCTCGCGCCCAGCCGCACGCTGCCTGAATCGGGCTCGCTCACGCCCGCGATCATTTTCAGCAGCGTGGTCTTCCCCGCCCCGTTCCTGCCCATCACCGCCCAGCGTTCCCCACGCCGGATAGTCAAACTGAACCCGTCGTAAATCACGCGCGGCCCGTAACTCTTGTGCAAATCTTCGATCACCGCAACCTGATCGCCCGAGCGCGGCGGGACGCGAAATTCAAACTTGACGACATGCCGCTGCTTCGGCAATTCGATCTTTTCGATTTTGTCCAGCGCCTTGATGCGGCTCTGCACCTGCGCCGCCTTGGCCGCATGCGTCCGAAACCGATCGATAAAGCGCTGCTCCTTGGCCAGCATCGATTGCTGCCTCGCGAAAGCGGCCTGTTGATTGGTCTCGCGTATGGCGCGCTCCCGCTCATAGAAATCGTAATTCCCCGAGTAACTGATAATCTCGCCGGCATCGATCTCCGCGATTTTCCCCACGATGCGGTTCATAAACTCGCGATCGTGCGAGGTCATCAGCAGCGCACCCTGAAAGCTTTTCAGGAACTGCTCCAGCCAGATGATGGATTCGATATCCAGGTGGTTGGTCGGCTCGTCCATCAACAGCACATCCGGACGCCCCAGCAGCACGCGCGCCAGCGCCACGCGCATTTTCCAACCGCCGGATAGCGCACCCACGTCGCGGTCAATCTGGTCATCCTTGAAGCCCAACCCATGCAGCACCTCGCGGGCCTGCGCTTCCAGCGAATAACCGCCCAGATGCTCATACTCCTCCTGGACTTCACCAAAGCGCGCCAGAATGCGGTCCATTTCATTGGCGCGCTCGGGATCTTCCATGGCCCGATGCAGGTCCTCCAGCTCGTGATGCAGATCCCCCGTGCGCCCGCTGCCCGCAATCGCTTCATCCAGCACGGACCGTCCGTGCATCTCCTCCTCATCCTGCCGGAAATAGCCGATCGTCAGCCGCTTAGGAACGGAAACATCGCCTTCATCAGGAGCTTCTTCGCCAACAACCATACGAAAAAGCGTGGTCTTCCCAGCGCCGTTCGGACCCACCAGCCCCACCTTCTCGCCCGGGTTCAATTGAAACGAAGCGTCGACGAAGATCAACTGCCTCCCGTACTGCTTGTGAATATTCGAAAAAGAAATCATCCGGAACTTGTACCTTAGCAGAGTGCCTCACGGTGCTTTGTCCCTAGCGGTGTTTACAGCCGCAACCGAACCGCGACCGTGAGCTGTGAAAAAATCGGTTCGCAGGCGAAAGCGCCTGCGCCACCTGGTCGTAAATCCTTGTGCGTCAATGTGGGGCAGGCGCTTCCGCCTGCCAACCGGCGTCTTCAGCGGAGTCGGTGCTCTAAAGATTTTCCCGCGGCCTCCACCAATCCGCGCCAGCTAGCGGGCCAATTACGCACAACCAAGATTTATTGGAAATCGGCCAGCGTGCCTGGCAGCAGTTTATCAACCAAGAACTTCACGAAGCCTGAATTACCATGTGATCGGTGCGATGCGCCGCATAATCAATCGCGGCGAGAAAGACGTAATTCTTCAAGATCTCATCGAACGACGCCCAGACACCAGAAGCTCCAGCACGTCGGTGATCCACCGACGATGACCACCCCGCCCAACCTTTCTCCCCTTCCCCCAGAATAACTTCCAAATCCCACCCCGCCAGCGACCATCGCCACATGCTATCCATATGCAAGGAAATGACTTCACCCAGGTTGGCTTCGTTTTTTCAAATAAACAAATTCGCACCGCCCACCCCGCAAAAGGATGCGTCATGCGCCACTCGCCCGCCAACTGGAATGCGATAATGACCGCGTGACCCGATTGTTCCTGCTGATTGCCCTAGCCACGGCCGTGCTAGACGCCCAGCCTGCCGACCTGGTGCTGCGCTTCGGAAAAATCGTCACCATGGAATCGAGCGCGCCCGAAGTGGAAGCGCTGGCCGCGCGCGGCGGAAAGATCATCGCTCTCGGAACAAACCAGCAGATCGAAAAATTCATTGGCCCCGACACCAAAATCGTCAACCTGCGCGGACGCCTGGCCATTCCGGGATTCATCGAAGGCCACGGCCATTTCATGGCTCTCGGCGCATCGAAAATGTCGCTCAATCTCCGCGACGTCAAGAATTGGGACCAGATTGTCGCCATGGTGGCCGCGGCCGCGCGCGAAGCAAAACCCGGCACATGGATCATCGGACGCGGCTGGCACCAAGCCAAGTGGGACCCTCCGCCTTCACCCAGCGTCCAGGGATTCCCGCTCCACGCCGCGCTCAGCAAAGTTTCTCCCAACAATCCCGTCTGGCTCACTCACGCCAGCGGCCATGCCGGATTCGCCAACGCTGAAGCCATGCGCCTCGCCGGAATCGACAAAAATACTCCCAATCCGCCCGGCGGCGAAATCCTCAAGGATGCCCAAGGCAATCCCACCGGATTGTTCAATGAGCAGGCGCAAAATCTGATTTATCGCGCGCTGGCGGAATATCGCGCCCACCTTCCGCCCACCGAGATCGCCTCGGAAGCCCGCCATCAGGCCGATCTCGCCGCGCGCGAATGCGTATCCAAAGGCATCACCACGTTTCAGGACGCCGGCTCTCCACTCCCAACGGTGGATTTACTGAAGACCCTGGAAGAAGAAAATAAGCTGGGCCTGCGCCTCTGGGTGATGCTGCGAACCAGCAATGCCATCCTCGCTCCCAACCTGAGCAAGTATTACACCATCGGCGCAGCCGACGGCCATTTCACCGTCCGCGCCATCAAGCGCATGATGGATGGCGCGCTCGGCTCGCGCGGAGCCTGGATGCTGGAACCGTACTCCGATCTTCCCAGCAGCTCGGGACTCGCCACCGAAGACCCCGCCGATATCCGTAAAACCGCCGAGCTGGCCATCGCGAACGGCTACCAGCTTTGCGTCCACGCCATCGGCGATCGCGCCAATCGCGAAGTGTTGAACATCTTTGAAGCGGTCTTCAAAGAGCATCCCGAAAAAACCAACCTCCGCTGGCGCGTCGAGCATGCCCAACATCTCAACCCCGCCGATATTCCGCGCTTCGCGCAGTTGGGTGTCATCGCTTCCATGCAGGGCATCCACTGCACCTCCGACGCGCCGTTTGTCATTTTGCGGCTGGGACCCAAACGCGCCGAAGAAGGCGCCTACGTGTGGCAGAAACTGATGAAGTCGGGCGCCGTGGTGACCAACGGAACCGATACGCCCGTAGAAGACGTGGACCCCATCGCCTGTTTCTACGCTTCGGTGAGCAGAAAGGCGAAGGATGGATCGGTATTTTTTCCAGACCAGCGCATGAGCCGCGAGGAAGCTCTGCGGTCATACACAGTGAACAATGCTTACTCGGCCTTTGAGGAATCAAGCAAAGGATCGCTCAAAGTGGGCAAGCTGGCGGACGTCACGGTTCTGTCAAAGGACATCCTGACGATCCGAGAAGATGAAATCCCCAATGCACAAGTGGACTACACAATCGTGGGTGGCAAGGTCCTATACCAAAGATAGTGGGGCAGGCGCTTTCGCCTGCCAACCATCAGTAAACCGGACCCCAATCGCGCCTAAGATCCCGCCTCATCTCCCTCAAAGCCTCCCGCTCAGCCCGAACTTGTTCCCGAATCGCATCGCGCATCTCATGCGCAGCCTCGCGCGCACTATCGCGAGCAGTGCGAACAGCTTCCCGCTGCGCCTGCCGACTCTCCCGCGAAAGTTCACGCGCCTGGCGCGACTGCTCCCGAGCCTCATCCCGCGCTTCCCTCGCCACCTCGCGCGCATGCTCTCGAGCTTCGCGCGAAATTTCGCGCGCCTCCGAACGGTCCCGCCAATCCCAATCCGAGTCCTGGACGTACGCATACGCGCCGCCAGCCGCCAGCACCGCGACCAGCAACACGCCTCCTATCCTAGCCGTCATACGGTCTCCTTCTTCAAGGTTCAGACGAACGAATCTTCATTTTGTTCCGAAAATTTCCACCAGTTTTTCCAGGTCGATGTTCCCGCCCGAAACCACGCAAGCGATCTTGGCCCCTGCCGGCCCCGAAGCACAGGCCACCGCCGTCGCCCCCGCCCCTTCCGCGATAATCCGGTTCCGCTCCGCCATCAAACGCAGCGCCGCGGCCACCTGTTCAACGGAGGTCACCAACACCCCGTCCAGCAGCCGCCGTGCCCGCGCAAACATCTGCGGAAACACGGATTTACCGCCGATCCCGTCCACGAACGAGCGTTGGGGTTCAATCACCTGCGGCGACCCCGCGTTCCACGAGGCGCTCAACGGAGCAGCCGTAGCTACTTCCGCGGCGAAGATCTTAACACCCGGCTTCACTTCGCGAATAGCCGACGCAATTCCGCACGCCACCCCCCCACCACCCCAGGGAATCACGACCATATCTACGTCCGGCAGATCTTCCAGAATCTCCAATCCAATGGTCCCGTTTCCAGCCATCACGTTCACATCATCAAATGCATGGATGAAAACTCCCTCTACGCCCGGATAACATCGTTCCTCGAAAGCGCGCCACCAGGCATCATAAGATACTTTCAGAATGCGCGCGCCCAACCGATCGATGGCGCGGATTTTGGTTTCGGGCGCTGTCTCAGGTGCAATCACCGTGCATGGAATTCCCAGCTCGCGCGCCCTCCACGCCACTCCCTGCGCCATGTTTCCCGCCGACGCCGTAACCACGCCCTTGCGAAGTTCGTCCGCGGACATGTGTGCCATGGCATTCGCCGCGCCACGTATCTTAAAGGACCCGATGGGTTGCAGGTTTTCAAGCTTGAGGTAAATTTCGGCCGGAATTTCGGGCGCGTTCAAACGAACCAGCGGCGTGCGAATGGCCGACCCCGCAATGGCCCGGCGCGCTTCGCGAATGGCGCTCAGATCCGGGCACCCGTCAGGCATGAAGTCTTGATTCTACTAAACCGGAACGGCGTCCCAAACGCGAGCATCCTGCAGCGCGGCCTTGGCCAATGTCCCGCGCCGGCCATGAGGATCAAACTCTACCGCCCGCCGAAAATGCTCCTGGGCTTCCGCCATGTTGCCCAACGTCTGCATCGCCATGCCCGCGCGATAATGAGTCGTCGCCAGATCCGGCAGGCAGTTGGGACTGGTAGCTTTCAGCGCGTTCTCAATCGCGCCCGCTACTTCAGACGACCGGCCGGTTCGCGCCAGCGCCCAAGCCTTGAGCGCCCAATAATCGTCCTGCGGCCGGCCATTATTCTTAATCTGGAGCTGCGAAAGTCCGGCGAAATCGATGATGCTCTCCACATACTGCAGCGCTTTTTGAGGATCTTTGCCCTGGCGAAGAATCATCTCCGCCATCCCGCGGTAAGGCCGCCGAAGCCAGGTGAAGCTGTGCAAAGCAGCTTCGAAACTGCGCTGCGCCTCGTCGTAGCGGCCTTCTTCCATCAATGTGTCGCCCAGATATTCCAGAGCCGTCGAGTAGTTGGCGCCGGCCTGCGAGCTGGAGAAGGAACGGCGCAGTGCATCCTCGGCCTCCGGATAGCGCCCGGCTAATAAAAGGATATGGCCGGACATTCGCAACGCTTCCGAACCCGACGGATTGTAGAAATGGAACCAGCGAATGATTTTTAGCGCGCCCTCATAATCGCCGCGCCGCAACGCCTGATTCATCAGCTTCACATTGAGCGCCTTGTAGCCAATCACTACAGCCAGCACCGCCCACAAGGTGTAGCCGCGCAGGAAATGCAACGCCGGGAATCGGTTCGCACTGAAAATCAGGATAAGGAACAAGCCGCTGCCAACGGATTTCAGTGTTTTCCCCCAATCGTATTGAGAGGGAGCGCCAGGACCGATCGGATCCCACGCTTGCCTCTTCCGTTTCACCAGCGATTGTTGGAATGTGATCACCAGGTGAATCGCGATCGCCAGCACCGGGATCATCCAATAAGGCGCCTGAGGCCAGACCTTGCGGAGTAAATAATAACCGACGCTCGTTCCAAGGATGTAGATCGCCCACACCCAGCCCGCGCCGGCCAGTTGCCGCCGTCCAATTTCAAGTTCCGCCGGGACCTCGCCGGTGGCATGCTGCACGGCCTGCGTCAGCCGCTGGTGTTGTTCCAGCCCGCGGCGGCGCAGCCGCTGCAAGAACCAGACCAACGAACCCAACAGTGCGAGCGGGACCAAAGAAGCGAAATAGATCAAGTAGCGGACGTTCTTGAACAATCCGCCGGGCGATCTGCCAATCACCCATAAAGTTCCATCCGGCGCGGCGGCGACAGCATGAATGCCCGGCACCCGTTCGTTGGAACTCGGAATGTGCCGCCAGTTCGAGCCATCGAATTCGAACAAACCGGAGCTGGTAGCAAACCAGGTGAGTTTCCCGTTGGTAGCAACGTCGTCCGCGGTGACTTCGTCGGGAATTCCGGTCTGCTCCTCCGCGTATGACTGGCCGGAAGAATCCTTCGAAATCCAGCGGACGCCCGTTTCATCCGAAAGCCAGAGACGGTCTCGCGCGGCGCCGATGAGCGTCACATGGTCCAGAAGTTTTCCATCGGAGATGACCGGTAGCCAGATATCGCCATTGAGCCGCCATAGCATCCGCGACACCAGCCACACTGTGCCGTCGTCGGTACGGGCCAGCTCCGCGGAGTCGTTCTCCGCGCTCGCATTCATTCCAGGCAACGCCAGTTTCTTCGAAGTCCACTTGCCGTTTTCAAAATGGAAGAACTGGTTCGTGCTGTCGACAATCCAGATCTGGCCGCCGCCGGCCACTATCGAAGCACCCTGGCTGGGAGTCACAGATTTGTCGGAACTCCAGCGCTGGCCGTCCCAGTGCAAAATACCTTGATCAGCGGGATACCAAACCTGTTCGCCGTCCAGCGCGAATGTGCCGTCACGGTAGGTGGTTTTGGTTTCTTGATTTGTGTCCCTGATCGATCTCCACCTGGATCCGTCCCAGCGGCTTAGAACAGTCCTTCCCCAGGTGTGCAGCCAAATCGTGCCACCGTTCGAGACTCGAATCTTTTCTGGAAATCCGGCCGGTGTTGGAAATTGCTGCCAGCCGCTTTTCGTTTGATGGTAGATGGGGCTGGTGGATTGGGCCAGCGAACGCATCCACTGAACTCCGAACATCAGGATGCCGAACGTAATCCCGAGCAGGATCAACGGCGCTTTGACCGATGTTTTTCGGGGCGTCGTTTGCGTGAGCGGAGATGGACTGGTCGACATTGGGGCGCGGCCTTTCGCCCATTTATCGGACCAACCACTCAGCCCCTTTATAGGACTGCGGTTTCCTCGATGGCGCGACCTTCGGCAAACCGCGCGGCATTGAGCTGGCGCGCGTCGATGATCTCGGTAGTTCCCCTCAGGATCAGGTCGGAAACAATCTTGCCGGTGGCCGGGGAATGCATTACTCCATGGCCGCTAAACCCATTCGCGAAGAATAATCCGCGCACATGCGACGCCGGACCCAGGATGGAATGATGGTCCGGAGTCATCTCGTAGCAGCCGGCCCAGCAGCGCCGGGGATTGACCGCCAACTCGGCGAAGCACGGCACGCGATGAGCGGCGCGCGTCAAAACCTGTTCGATGAAAGACGGATCGAAATCGGTGCGGAGTCCCGGCTTTTCTTCATGCGCCCAAGCCATCAGGAGTCCCACGCCTTCCGGCCGGAAGTGCCAGCCGGTGCTCATGTCGATGATCATGGGCAGGCGTTCGGGCAAACCGGGAAATGGCTCAGTGGGAACCAACATGCGGCGCAGCGGCTCAACCGGCAGCTCTTCTCCCGCCAATCGCGCGACGCCGGCGGCCCATGGTCCGGCCGCGTTTACTACCGTACGCGTCGAGATCAGGCCCTGGTTGGTTTTAACTCCGGTAATTTCGCCATGCTCCACTTCAATACCGACGGCTTCCGTGGCGCGCCGCAGCCGTACTCCGCGCTCCAGCGCCCGCGCCATGAAGCCGCTCATGACGCTGTTCGGATCTACGAATCCATCAGTAGGACAGAAGCTGCCGCCGATGATATCGTCCGAGCGCATCTCGGGCAGAACTTTCGCGATATCTTCCGGCTTCATCATCTCCGCGCCTTTCAAGCCGAGTTCCGCCTGCCGCGCATGGTTCGTGCGCAGATAATGCAAGTGCGGTTCCGTGGTCGCCATGAAAAGATAGCCATGGGGTTTGTACCCGGATGGTTGACCGGTGGCCTCCTCGAATTGATTGAAGAACGGAATGGAGTAGAGCGACATCCGGATGTTGACGTCGGTGGAGAACTGGGCGCGCACGCCGCCCATGCTTTTGCCGGTGGATCCGAGTCCCTGGCGCGTTTCGCGCTCCAGCACCAGAACGTTCGAGCAGCCGGCTTCGGTCAAATGAAACGCAATGCTGGAGCCGACAATTCCGGCGCCAATGATGACCACGTCCGCTGATTCCGCCATGAAGTTTTGATTTTAGCAGCGCGGAGCGAATGGCTAGCTATTCGCCTTTGGACAAATCCACGAAAGAGCCGTTCAGGTTTACCTGTGAAAAACCGGCCGGGGCTTGGCCTTCGGTGGCGTAGCGATAGAGGGCCACTGCGAAAATTCCCTTCACCGCGCTCATGAGGGCGCCCAGCATCAAGAAATAAAGAAGGGCGAATGCCAACGCCAGTGGCTGATGGCGTGCGCCGAGTATTAATAGGATGCCGGGGATTGCCAGTACCAGGAAAGGCAGGCCAAATCCGATGTTCGCGCCAACCTGCTCACCCCAGGTCTTGCGCAGAAGCTGGCAGGAGCGTTTGATGGAGGCGAAGACTCCCAGTTCCTCGAAGACCAGCACGGGAACCATGAGGTACGTGGTAACTGCCCAGGCCACACCCAGGAGTTCGGCGAAAATCTTGCCGATGGATTCCGAGCGATCTTCAACTACGCGGATGAGCAAGCCTATGGTGCTGGCCACTACGGCCCACATCATAATGGCGGGGAGCTTGGCTGCAGCTTGAGACATCCCGGCGCCAAGGGTGGGCTCTCCCCCGGAGAATCGGATCTGCGCGCAAGCTGCCAGCGCACAGCTAAAGAAAACGATGACGAAATAGTTGGTGCAGTACCACAGAAACATCCAGGCGTAGGCGCTGGGATCGATGTGCCGCTGTTCGGCGTACTGGTGTACCAGGCCGAGCTGGAAAAGCGGAACGAAGTAGAGCGCCGCGACAGCGAACACGGAAATGCCGCTCAGGATGGGGAAGACAATGAGCTTCTTGTCTTTGCGAATGACGTGGAAGCTTTCCCAGATGAGGTCCCAGGAACGGGCGAAAGTACGCATGGAGGTCTCCGATCGGTAGATCGGCGGGTGGGGGCGAAAACTGGAGTCAAAGGCACCGGCTCCCTTACGGTCGCGGTTCGGAAAGGATGTGTTGCCGAGCCGCGACGGTAAGGGAGTTTCCATGGGCCTGCGGCCCATCAAAGGTCATGAAGACGCCTTGTGGCAAATTCGGTTGGCAGGCGGAAGCGCCTGCCCCACGTTGACCCCAGTGGGGCAGGCGCTTCCGCCTGCCAACCGGCGTCTTCAACCGGGCCGGTGCTCTCAAAACTAAGTGGCATCCGGAATCGTGAAGAAGAACGTGGAGCCTTGGCCCTCTTCGGACTCCACCCAGATACGGCCGCCGTAACGCTCCACTACTTTCTGGCAGATGGCCAACCCGATACCGGTGCCGGGATATTCGTTGCGGGGGTGCAAGCGCTTGAAGATTCCAAATATCTGTTCGTGAAATTGCTTCGCAATGCCGATGCCGTTGTCGCGGACCGCAAAACGCCAGAATCCGGGATGCTTTTTCGCCGAGACACTCACCAGCGGCGGCGCGTGGCCGCGGTATTTCAAGGCATTCGAGACCAAATTCTGAAAGACATGCAGCAAGGGAACCGGATCGCCGTACACCACAGGAAGATCAGCGGCGGAGATGACCGCGCCGGTCTCCTCAATCCTGGTGGCCAGGTTCTTCCGGACCGTTTCCAGCACTTCATTTGTATCCACCCGCTGGGGCGGCGAATCAAACGACCGCGTAGATTGCGAATAGGCCAGCAGATCACTGATGAGCATCTCCATACGCTGCGCGCCCTCGATGCAGAAGCCGAGATATTCCGAGGCTTTTCCATCCAGACGCGCCGCATAATTGCGCTCCAGCATCTGGCTGTAGATGGCTACTTGCCGCAGCGGTTCCTGCAGATCGTGGCTGGCGGAATAGGCGAACTGCTCCAGCTCGGCATTGGCGCGCCTTAGCTCCTCATTCGATCGCCGCAGCAGGTCCTCCTGTTTTTTGCGCTCGGTGATATCTTCGGCGAGAAAACTAAAACGCGGCAGGCCAGTGGGGCCGTTACCGAGGTAGTTCACGCTGGCACTGAGCCAGACACTGTCGGCGGATCGGGGATGCAGGTATTCGAAATGAAGGGAGCCGCTTTCGCGCTGGCTCTGTCTGAAATGGCGGATCCACAATTCGTCGATGGCGCGCGGGACTGCGAAAAAGTTCACGGCGGCCGCGTTGCAGTAAATGGGAGCAATTTCTTCACCGGCGATTTCAACCACACCCATCAAAAAAGATGAACTATCGTAGAAGCTCTGCAGCGTGGCCTGGCTTTGCTTGAGCGCCTCCTCCGCTTCCCGCCGCCTGCGGCTCATGGAGAGGTGCGACCCAACGCGGGCCAGCAGCTCACGGGCGGTGAAGGGCTTGATGAGATAGTCGTCGGCGCCGGCGCCCAAGCCTTCCACGCGGCTCTCCTCGCCGGCGCGAGCGGAGAGAAGCACCACCGGGATTGTTCTGGTCTCAGGACGGGCCCGCAGTTCGCGGAGCAAACCAAAACCGTCGAGTCCCGGCATCATGACGTCGCTCAAGATGAGATCCGGCGGATAGTTGATGGCGGCCGCCAGCGCCTCATCGCCGCTGGACACGACGTCCACCTGATAGCGATCGCTCAAGAGGCGGGTTACGTACTCGCGCATGTCCGGGTTATCATCGGCCAGCAGAACACGCTCGGCATGTTGCTGCTGCCGCCCGGTGTCGCGAACGGGGCTCTCTTCGAGCCAGCGCAGGGCCTCTTGTACAAATGTGTCCGAATGAAGCGCTGTCGACGAGAGGCCCGCTTCCTGCAACTTTTCCTTGGGCAAGTGCTCCGCGCCGAACGGGATTCTCACTCTGAAGGTGGCGCCTTTTCCGGCTTCACTTTCCACGACGATGGATCCGCCATGGAGTTTTACCAGCTCCTGGACCAAAGCGAGACCGATGCCGGTGCCTTCGATGCTTCGTCCGCGCGCTCCGGCCACGCGGTGGAAACGCTCGAAAATGTGTTCCAGTTCCGAGGTGGGGATGCCGGTGCCGGTGTCCTGGACGGCCAGTTCCGCGTAACTCCCGCAGCCGGTCAAGGTCACCTGAACACCGCCCTCGAAGGTGAATTTCAGAGCGTTCGAGAGCAGATTCAGAACAATCTTTTCCCACATTTCCCGGTCCACATAGACGGGCGGAAGATCGCGGGCGCACTCCACTTGAAATTCCAGGGCGGCTTTTTCCATGGCGGAACGAAAGTTCCCGGCAAGGTCGGAGGTGTAGCGCGATAGATCGGTGGGCTCGTAGACGGCCTGCAGGCGGCCGGCTTCGATACGCGAGAAATCGAGAAGGGTGTTCACCAGGCGCTGCAGCCGCAAGCCGTTGCGATGAACCAACTCCAGCAGTTGTTGCTGCTCGGGATCTTGCGCCGTGCGTTCCTGGGCAAGCAGCTCCTCCACCGGACTCAGCAAAAGCGTGAGCGGCGTACGAAGCTCGTGGCTCACATTCGAAAAAAATGTGGTCTTAGCGCGGTCGATTTCAGCCAGCGATTCGGCGCGCCGCCGTTCGGCTTCATAGGCCCGCGCGTTGGCCAGGCCGGCGGCAATCTGGCCGGCAAGCAGATCGACAAAGCCGCTGTATGCCGCATCGTAACGGCGGTACGGATTGATACCGGCGACCAGGAACCCGGCGGGCCGCTCTTGTCCCTGCTGCCGGATCGGCACCACCACGGCCTGTTCGGCGGGCTTGTTCCAATCGCCCATGGGTGGAGCGATTCCATCGGATCGCGCGGACAAATCCTCAACACGCGGCACTGGACTGAGAAAGATTTCCTGCGCAGGCCAAGGGAAAATGCTGTCCGGCGCTACGCGCGGCGCGGCCAACGGATGCTCCAATGAGATTCCGGTGGAGGATGCCAGGCGAACCTGGCCGTGACCGTCGAAAAGGTAGGTAAGGGTGAATGGCAGATCTTTCTTGTTCCGGCTGAACTGGTCTTTCAGTGCCTGGAGAACCTCTTCCTCGGTGTTGGTGCTGGCCAGCGCGGCGGCGACATCGCGCAAAGTCTCAACGCGACGCTCACCCAGCAAGCGCTCCGTTTCTTCGGTGACCACGCAAAGCATGCCAGTGATCCGGCCGTGGTCATCGGCGAGAGGGCTATAGGAAAAAGTGTGATAGGTTTCTTCCGGAAAGCCGCTGCGTTCCAAAAACAACAGGAGGCCTTCGTCATAGGTGGCCTCACCGGTGGTGCGCACGGTCTCGATGCGCGGGCTGATATCGGGCCAGATTTCGGCCCAGACGTGATCGGCGCGCGCGCCCAGCGCCCAGGGATCCTTGATTCCGAGCGTGGGACGGTACGCGTCGTTGCACAGGAAGGTCAGCTCGGGACCCCAGGCCATCCACATGGCGTATCGCGACGAGAGCAGGATGTTGACCACAGTGCGGAGGCTCTGCGGCCAGTTCTCAATCGGACCCAGCGGGGTGGTGGACCAATCCAGCGTGCGAATGCGCTTCCCCATTTCGCCGCCGCTTTGGCCGATGGTGACGGCGGGCACGGGTGTCATCTCGCTGGAACTCATCCTTATTAAGTCTCTCAGGTCGGAGTTGAGGTTTTCAATCCGTGATGCTTATCTGAGTGGATGAAGAAATGGCTGGTTTGGTTTCTTGGTAGCGCTTCCTTGCGGTCGCGGCTCGGTTGGCCCGATGTCGGTTTGTGCAAGTGGGGGGTGGCGACGGTGGAAGCAAGAGTGGATTGCGTGGGCGTTTTGGGAGCAAAGGCGGTTGCGTGGTACTGCCGCCTTGCGGTATAACAACAAGCAACTGACGGAGGCACCATGAAGCTGTCCACCCCGGCGCGCGTTGCGCTGCCGCTCGCGATGCTGCTCGCTTGCTCCTGCGCCCGGAAAGCCGGCATTCCGGCCGGACCCGAATTTCAAAAGAGGGCTCAGGAAGCGCTGATCCTGGCTAAACCCGGCGACGTGATCGAATTTCCGGAAGGAAAACTGGACCTCACCACCACGCTCTCGCTTTCCGTCGAGAACGTGACCATACGCGGCCAGGGGATGGACAAGACCATCCTTTCTTTTAAGAACCAGAAGACCGGGTCGGCGGGAATGTTGGTAACGGCAGGCGGGTTTACGCTGGAAAACCTGGCGATTGAGGACACCAAGGGAGACGGCGTCAAGATCAACGGCGCCACGGGCGTGACCATACGGCACGTCCGCGCCGAGTGGACCGGCGGCCCGAAGGACACCAACGGCTCTTACGGTCTTTATCCGGTGCAATGCAAGAACGTACTGATTGAAGATTCGATCGTAAAAGGAGCTTCCGACGCCGGTATTTATGTGGGGCAATCGAAGAACATTATCGTTCGCCGCAATCGCGCTGAATACAATGTCGCGGGAATCGAGATTGAGAATTCCCAGGATGCCGATGTTTATCAGAACACCAGTACCAACAATACCGGCGGCCTGCTGGCCTTTAATCTTCCGGACCTGCCGGTGAAGGACGGCCGCAACGCGCGGTTGTTTGAGAACAACGTGTACGGCAACAACACTCCGAATTTCGCGCCGAAGGGCACTATGGTGGCCAAGGTTCCGGCCGGGACCGGCATGATTATTCTGGCCACCAATCATATTGACGTGTACAAGAACACCATCAAGGACAATGCCACGGCCAACGTGTCGGTCATTAGTTATCTCACCACCGAGAACCCCATCAACGATCCGACTTACGATCCGTACACCGATGACATTTACATTCACGACAACACGATTTCTGGCGGCGGCGACAATCCCACCGGCAGGATCGCGGACGGTCTGGTGCCGTTGCTGGGCAAGCCGCTGCCGGCCATTCTTTACGATGGCGTGGTGGATCCGAAAAAGAAAACGGCCACCATCTGCGCCCAGAACAATGGTGGAGCGGAATTCGTGAACTACGACGCCGCTGGTGGTCTCAAGCATCTGTTAAAGAATGCGAGCGTGAATAATTGCGCACTGCCTCCGTTGACCGCGGTAGCCGGGTTCGGAGGAAATTAGCTTCCATCCACATGAGCGGTATCCGCGTGTATCTGCGTTTATCAGCGGCTATTGCTCTCACGGCTCTGCTGGCGGGCTGCAGCAAGCAGGTGCACCAATACGTCCAGGAACCTTTTCCCAAAAAGCTATCGGCCTGGCGTTTGTTCACGGGGAAAGCGAATGAGCTGCATCCGAATCAAGGTGTGGTCCCCTACGATCTGAATACGCCTCTGTTTTCCGACTACGCCACCAAATATCGATTCGTGTGGATGCCGGCGGGGACTTCGGCGGTTTACAACGCCACGGACGCTTTTGAATTTCCGGTGGGCACGGTTTTTTCGAAAACGTTCGCGTATCCCGACAGCCAACACGGCGGGAAACAGAGGCTGATTGAAACGCGCCTGCTGGTGCACGGCCGGAACGGCTGGACCGCGCTGCCTTATGTGTGGAACGAAAGCCAAACCGAGGCCGAGCTGGATGTGGCCGCGGATCCGACCGTGGTTCACTGGACGCATCCTTCCGGCCAGGCTTACACCATCGATTATGTAATCCCCAATCAGAATCAGTGCAAGGAGTGCCACGAGAAATCGAAGACCACTATCCCGATTGGTCCCAAGGCGCGCAACCTGAATAAAGATTTCAATTATGCGGACGGTCGGGCGAATCAACTGGATTACTGGACGCGAATCGGATATCTGAAGGGCGCTCCTGCGGCTGCGCAAGCGCCACGCGCGGTGGTGTGGGACGACGCTTCGAGCGGCAGCCTGGATGCCCGGGCCAGAACCTATCTGGATGTCAATTGCGCGCATTGCCACAATCCCGGCGGAACGGCCAACACTTCCGGGCTCTATTTGAATGCCGGACAAGCGGATCTGATGCGGCTGGGGGTTTGCAAGGTTCCGGTTTCAGCGGGACATGGCGCGGGAGATCTGTTGTTCGATATCGTGGACGGCAAGCCGGAGGAGAGCATACTGATTCGCCGCATGGATTCCGATCTTCCCAAAGTGATGATGCCGGAGCTGGGGCGCACGGTGATTCATCGCGAGGGCGTGGAGCTGATCCGCGAATGGATACGATCGCTTCAAGGCAAGTGCACGGCGAAACCCGCGAATCTGTAAAACTTTATGAAAGAAATCGACAGCCTACGAAGCCAATTGGTGGATTTGCTCCAGGGCGGCAACGCGCACGTCGATCTGGACGCGGCGCTGAAGGGTCTGCCGGCGAAACTGCGCGGCGTGAAACCCAACGGTTCGCCGCATACGGCCTGGCAATTAGTGGAGCACATAAGAATCGCGCAGTGGGACATTCTGGAATTCAGCCGTAACCGGAAACACGTTTCGCCGAAATGGCCGGAGGGATATTGGCCGAAAACGGAAGCGCCGCCGAGCGCGGCCGCGTGGAATAAAAGCGTGCGGCAGGTTCGCGCGGATTTGGAAGCCATGCAAAAACTGGTTCGGAGCAAGAAGGGCCACTTGTTTCGTCCCATTCCGCACGGCGACGGTCAGACGCTGCTGCGAGAGGCGCTGTTGGTTGCCGATCACAATGCCTACCATATAGGGCAACTGGTTTTGCTGCGGCGATTGCTGGAAGCGTGGCCTGGAGACTGAACGCCAGTTTTCCTGCCACAAGTTTGCAAACGCGCTCGGCGCAGCTGGGGCCCGTTGTGGCGCACGGAGTTGGCAGACGGAAGCGTCTGCCCCACGTTGACCCACAGGGATTTGCTATTAAGTGGCGCAGGCGCTTTCGCCTGCGAACTCTTTTTTCACCGGCGGCCGGGCGCCATGTTTTCAGGACATAGCTGGGAGTTGTGATAGAATAGGCGCTCTTTATATGCGCAAGTCGATTTTCATCTTTTTCTCGCTTTGCTTTGTTGGCTGGTCTCAACCTTATAGCATCTCTACCATCGCGGGAACGAACCGATTATTGGACGGGCATAGCGCCAATTCGGCGCCGCTGCGGAGCCCCATCGCAGTAGCTCTCGATAATAGCGGGAATTTATACATCGCCGATAAACTCGACAATCGCATCCGTAAGGTGGACGCGTCGGGGATTATCAGCACGTATGCAGGCACTGGAATCCCAGGCTACAATGGCGACCGAATAAAGGCGATTGATGCGCAATTAAGTTCCCCCACAGCTCTGGCTATGGATGCGTCGGGAAATCTCTATATTGCGGATGAGGGTAACTCGAGGGTCCGAGTGATTTCTCCCGATGGCACCATCAACACCGTGGCGGGCAACGGCACGCCGGGAACCTTGGGGGACGGCGGTCCGGCCAACCAGGCGCAAGTCAACGCGCTGGCAGTTGCCGTGGATACACAAGGAAATATTTATATCTCGACGCTGGACTATCACATCCGCAAAGTAGATGCGACGGGGATGATTACAACCATTGCGGGCACCTCGAATCCCGGTTATGCGGGCGATAGTGGGCCGGCTATGGACGCCTCAATGGGGCAGGCGCCGGCGCTGGTCTGTGATGCGAAGGGGGATCTTTACCTGGCGGATCCAGACAACGGGTACGTTCGAATGATCGATACCTCGGGCATTATCCATCCGGTTGCCGGCAGCGGACCATACGGTTACCCATTCGATTACATTCCGGCTTCTTACGCCGTGCTTTCGCCGACTGGCCTGGCGCTGGATAGTACGGGGAACAACCTGTACGTGTCGGATGTAACGCTGAATGCCGTGCGTGTCGTGGACCTGACCACTACGCTAATTCACAGCGTGGCCGGGAACACCAACGCCGGTTTTCTGGGTGATGGGGGCGCGCCGCTCGACGCCGAACTGGATTTTCCCACGGGTCTAACGCTGGACAGCAGCAACAATATATATGTCGCCGACTTTATAAACCAACGGGTGCGGAAGGTTGCCGGCAACGTTATTGCAACTTTCGCTGGAACCGGCGACGGCGATGGGGGCCCGGCGACGTCGGCGTTCCTCAATTTCCCGGAGGGGCTGGCGGTGGACGCGGCCGGCAACGTAGTGGTGGCCGATGGCGGAAACTTCGTGGCGCGGCGCTTTGCCCTGGGCGGCAGCATCAATACGTTCGGGCAGTCGGTGGCGCCGCTGGCGGTAGCGGTGGACACTTCAGGAAATTTCTATGTGACGGATGACGAGCCGCTGGTGCTGGAGATTACCAAGGCCGGTCTCACTTCTATTGTCGCCGGCGATTCACAGAGCGGATATAGCGGCGACAACGGGCCTGCCACCAAGGCCATGATTGACGATCCAACAGGCGTGGCGGTGGACGCGGGGGGCAACGTCTACTTCACGGATTACGCCAACAATAAAATTCGCAAAGTGACCATTTCATCCGGCGTCATTACCACCATTGCGGGTAACGGCAACGCGGCATATTCGGGCGATAAGGGTCCAGCGCTGAACGCCGGGCTGGATCCGTACGATATCGCTATCGACACTCCGGGCAATATCTACGTTGCCGACCAACTGAACAATCGCGTCCGCAAGATTGGATTGGACGGGACCATCACTACCGTGGCGGGCTCCGGCGTGCCCGGATATACGGGCGACGGCGGACCGGCGGTGGCGGCTGAGCTGGCGCTGCCCAGCGGCGTGGCAGTGGACAGCGCCGGCAATCTTTATATAGCGGATTATGGGAACTCGGTGGTCCGGCGAGTGACTTCGACCGGGCTTATCACCACCATCGCAGGCACTCCGGGAGTTTTGACTCCCAGCACGGGCGATGGCGGAGCGGCAGTGGGCGCGCAGCTGGATCCGCTGCGGGTAGCCTTGGATGGAGCGGGCAACGTTTACGTCAGCGATTCGGTCAACGATCGGGTCCGCATGCTGACGCCGCTCGAGATTGCGCCGGCGGGGATGAGCATCGTGAGCGGGAATCAACAGAGCGGAAAGGTGGGCACGGCGTTGGGCGATCCGCTGGTAGTGAAAGTAAATGCGGCGGGCGGCGCTGGGGTTCCGGGCGTGATGGTGAACTTTGCGGTGAAACCGCCGGGCGCCGCTACAGTGAGTCCGTCGCCGGCCATCACGCTGAACGATGGAACGGCGAGCGCGAACGTAATGCTGGGGACGGCTGCCGGAAACGTGACGATTACGGTGTCGGCCAACGGAGTTTCGAATGTATCGTTCTTAGCGACGGCTGCGGCGGCGGTTTCACCAACGGCTCCGGTGCTTTCCGCCGGCGGGATCGTCAGCGGGGGCTTAAGCGGTCCGCCGCTTGCAAAGGTAGCGCCAAACTCGATCGCGACCATCTTCGGAAATAGGCTGGCGCCGTTGGGCACGGCCCGGCAGGTGGGCCAGCAGGACCTGGTGGATGGCAAGATTCCCACCAACCTGGCCGGCGCTTGCGCGGTTTTCGGAACCCAGCTGGCGCCGGTGCTGGGCGTGTATCCGGGCCAGATCAATGTCCAGGTGCCCCAACTTCCCCCGGGCCCGACCACGGTGCAGGTGATTACGGATTGCGCCACGCCGCAAGCGCAAACGAGCAACGCCGAGATGGTTACCGTCGAAGCGACGGCGCCGGAGTTTTTCTATTACGTGCACACGGCATCGGGACAAAATCCGATTGCCGCCATCGACGCCGTTACGCACGCGGCGGTGGGCGCGCCGGGGCTGGTAGCGGGCAGTACCTTTACGCCCGCGCAACGCGGCGAACTGCTCACGTTGTTCGCGACCGGCTTCGGGGCCACGGCGCCGTCTTATGGTCCTGGAGAATTACCCAGTGGGGCGGCGCAGGTGACGGCGCCGGTGAGCATTACGTTCGGCGGAGTAAAGCTGGCGGCATCGGATATTTTGTATGCAGGCGTCACCAGCAACGCGGGCCTTTATCAGGTGAATCTGCGGGTGCCCAGCCAGGTGGTGGATGGCAACCAATCCCTGACAATTACGATTGGCGGCGTGGCTTCACCGGCGGGAGGATTTATTACGGTGCAGGGCGGTGTGAGCGCCAGCGCCGGTTCACGTTAGCGAGGGCAGCGAACGAGTTTCGAGAAAAAATTGCGGGGACAGGATTGGCGCACGCACCCATGCGACGCACCCATGCGACGCACCCATGCGTGCCGTGTTCGCACTCTTCGGAACCCGGATGCGGGCATTCAAGGCGTTCACAGAAGTGTGAACGCTGCACGCATGAGTGCGTGCGCCACGTCGTTGCCGGGCGGGTTTTGCAAAACAACGAAATTGGCCCACTAGCCACGACGAACGCCAGGCGTTTTCCGGCGAAAATCACCGGCTGCTGGGCCGGCGTAGCAGGAACCAAAAAAGGCACCGGCTCCCTTAGAAGCTGTGAAAACATCGGTTCGCAGGCGAAAGCGCCTGCGCCACTTAATCGCAAATCCTTGTGCGTCAATGTGGGGCAGACGCTTCCGTCTGCCAACCCCGCGTGCTTCCCGATTTTTTCACAGCTTCTTACTCTTACTACGGTCGCGGTTCGGTAACACTCTCTCAGACTTAGCCCGTTCGGGCCGATGAGCATGACATGAACCGTCTTCGGTTGGTGTTGTGCCTGCTGACGGTGGTGGCGTTCGGGCAGGGGTTGGCTCAGGATGTTCCGCCGGATGAAGGCGCCAAGCCCGAGTCGGTTTTGTTTGAAGCGCTTCCGGTAGTGGAGGCGGCGTCGTTACACGCGCAGACCTTGCTTGAAGCGCCGGCCAGCGTGACGGTGATCACCGACGAAGAGATCCGCGAGCGCGGATACCGGACGTTGGCTGATGTTCTCTCAGATGTGCGCGGCATGTATGTGACCTATGACCGGGCTTACCACTATGTCGGGCGTACGGGGGTTCTCGATACCGGGCGATTCCAACAATCGTTTTCTGGTGATGATCAACGGCCATTCGCTTACTGAGAACGTATATGGATCGGCGAACCTGTTCGGCCAGGATTTCGGGCTGGATCTGGATCTGGTGAAGCGGATCGAGATTGTGCGCGGCCCTTCATCGGCGTTGTACGGGACGAATGGAATGTTCGCGACCATCAACATCGTTACGAAATCGCCGGTGGAATATCAACAGATGCGCGCCTCAGCGGAGCTGGATTCTTTTGGGGAGCGCAAGGGGCAAGTATCAGGCTCGCAATATCTGGGGGACGGCGCGAATTTGATGGTTTCTGCTTCGGTTTTCAATGATAGCGGCCAATCGCGGTTGTATTTTCCGGCGTTTGACACGCCCGAGACCAATCATGGATTGGCGGTAAACATGGATGGCGAACGGGGCTATCACACCTTCGCGAACCTGATCTGGAACAACTGGAGTTTTACAGCGTATTTCAACGACCGGGTGAAGCTGGTGCCGACGGCCTGGTATGGCACGGTCTTCAATGACGGCGGGGACAAGGTATCCGACGGGCGCGATTTCCTGGAGGCCAGCTACCAGCGGGATATCGGAGCGGAGGGCCAGCTGCGCTGGCGGATCTACTACGATGAGTACCGCTTCGAGGGCCGCTTCGATTTTCCGAGCGCGATAGGAACTCTGGACGCGCGAAACGTGGCCAAAGGCGACTGGATGGGGACAGAGCTTACTTACCGGTTCCGCGTGCCGGTGATGGGATTTCTGACTGTCGGAACCCAGGCGAGCTGGGACTTGCGCGCGCAGCTGGAAGCCTACTATGCAGCTCCGGTGTATGAGAGTGGGCCGGTGGTGGACCGGCTGGATCGATCGGTGGGGCTGTTCTTCCAGGACGAGTGGAAGTTTTCCAAGCGCTGGACCTTGTACCTGGGTGGGCGCCTGGACGATTCCGTGCTTCATCAGTTTGCGCTTACTCCTCGCGCCGCGCTGATCTACCAACCATCGGAATCGAGCGCGGTGAAGCTGCTGTATGGCAATTCGTTCCGAAATCCGAGCGAGTTTGAACAGTTCTACGGCGACGGCGTGACGCAGGTGGCGAATCCGGGGCTGGTATCGGAGCGCATGCAAACTTTCGAGGCAGCGTTCGAGAGGCAACTGGGCAAGAGGCTTGAACTGCAAGCCAACATTTATCACTACCGGCTCAGCGATTTGATTCAATCCGAACCGGTGGCCGGCGGGCTGCAGCAGTATCAGAATACAGCGCCGGTGGAAGCCAACGGCGTGGAGCTGGAAGCGAAGGTGAAATTGGCATCGGGGTTCAAGATAGATGGGAACCTGGCGATAGATGAAGTCTCGGCGGACCCGGGCGCGCTGGTGAAAGTAAACTCACCGGCGCGAGTGGGAAAACTGCTGCTGGATTCGCCGGTGTGGCGCAATCGTTGGACGTTCAGCGGAGGGCTGCAGTATCTTAGCGAGCGATTAACCCTGGGCGGCGCTACCGTGCCTCCGGTATATTTGGTGAACTTTACGGCGACGGCCCGCCGCCTGCCGGGGGACATGGAGCTGACGTTCGGCCTGCGCAACGCTTTCAACTACCGCTATTGGGATCCCGCGGGAGCCGTGCAGGAGATGGAAAGCGTGCAGCAAGACGGGCGGAGCTGTTTTATGCGGCTGACTTGGGCGCCCGAACGGACGGTGGATGACGCCCGCGGACGAGGCGCGGCAAACCCGTCCCGGAAAAGAGCCCTAGATCATGAGCGCGAGCGTTTACGCCGCCGTTCCAGGAATGGCGTTGAACATCACGTTGGGCATCACGTTGGGCATCGCGTTGGGCGCCCAGGCAGGGCAGGCAGCCGCGGCCGAGCAGCCCACCGTGGTTATTGTGACCTCCTCGGCGGTGGAAGCTTTTGAAGAGACGGTGCGGGGGATTCAACAAGGGTTGAGGCCGGCGGTCAAAACCGTTCTGGTGGATTTAGCATCCAAGCCGAAAGAGCCCGTGAACATTTTGGGGGCGAAGGACGTCCGGCTGCTGATCAGCGTGGGCAACAATGCGTTCGATTTCGCGCTGCAATTCGGGACCGCTCCCATACTGGCCACCATGCTGCTGCGGGCGGATCTGGGGGGACGCCTAGCGCGGGGAGCGGCGCCATCACTTTGGATGTGCCGCTGGGCGACATCCTGACGCGGATGGAGAGCGTGTTTCCCGGCAAGACGCGGGCGGCGATCATCCGGAATCCGGATGCGAACAGCGTTCCGCAAGCCACGCTGGCGGCGCAAGCGAAAGCGGCGGGAATGACCTTAAAGGTGTTGGACTGTCCACGGCCGGAAAAGCTGCTGCAACTATTTCTTTCGTTACGGGGGCAGGTGGATTTCGTGGTTTGCCCGCCGGACGGAACGCTTTATAACAGCACCACGGTGCGGCCGCTGATTCTGGCGTCGCTCGAGAACCGGCTGCCGGTAATTGGATTTTCCGAGAGCTTCGTGCGCAGCGGCGCGGTAGCGGCCGTTTATCCGGATTATTTCGATGTGGGGTTGCAGGCAGCGGTATTGGCGAGAAACTATCTGGCCGGCGGCGGCATGCCGGTGAGTGAAAAGCCGCGCAAATTGAAAGTGGCCGCGAATCCGAGGGTGGCGCGGCTGCTGGGGCTGCGAATTCCAGGGAAGAACGATTCGGAATCCGGAATCGTGGTGATTGAATGAGATTCCCGCGCGCGCGCACGGTCTCGCATCGAAAGAGCCTGCTGATGCAGGCGTCGGCCGCCAACCTGGTGGTGGCGCTGATCCTGGTGGCGGTGGGCATCTGGCTGGTGCTGTGGCGGCAGCACGCGAGCTTCGGCCAGCAGCTGGAGTTGCGCGCACAGGCGGCTGCCGAAGTGCTGGCGAATGAGAGCGAATTCCCGCTGCTGACCGGAGACCGCGACGCATTGCAGGTGGTGGCCAATTCGGCTGCGGCGCGGGAAGACGTGCTCTACGTAACCATCGCCGGTGAAACCGGAGAGGTGCTGGCCCGAGCCGGGAGGCAAGTCCCGGAGACATCGAACGGCGCCGGGGTGGGGATTCTGCCGGCGAAGATTGAAACCACCCGCGCGGTTCGGCAATCGTCCGCTAACGGCCTGGCCGATTGGGAAGGCGACCGTGCGCGATCAAAGCTGCTAGGGGTGGTGCGGATCGGTTTTTCCACGAAGAGAGAGAGGGTGTTATTCACGCAGTTGGCGCGAGATATCATTTTGTACCCGTTGCCAATTTTGCTCCTGGTCCGGATAGTGCAGTACGTCCAATTACGGCGACTGCTTCGTCCGCTAGTAGGCTTGATCGATTTCACGCGGCTGGTAGCGCAGGGTGATCTGAAGCAGCGAGCGCCGCTCGGAGCCTGGAACGAAGTAGACGATCTTTCGGAAGCTTTCAACGACATGGTGGCGCAGCTGGCCGCCTCCCGCGGGGAACTGCTGCAGCTGGTGGACCGGGCGCAGGAGGCCAGCCGGTTGAAGAGCGAATTTGTAGCGAACATGAGCCATGAATTGCGGACTCCGATGAACGGCATCATCGGCATGACTGAGCTGGCGCTGGACACCCCGCTCAGCCCGGTGCAGAAGGAATACATGGACGGAGTGAGAGAATCGGCCAGCTCGCTGCTAACGGTGATAAACGACGTGTTGGATTTCTCGAAGATCGAGGCCGGCAAGATGCAGTTGGAGACGCAGCCGTTCGATCTGCGGGAACTGCTGGAGCAGACCGCTCGCGGGGTGGCGCTGCGGGCGCACCAGAAAAATCTGGAACTGGCGCTGGAAATGGATGCCGGGGTGGCGGACCGGGTGCTGGGAGACGCCAACAGGCTGCGGCAGGTACTGGTGAATCTTCTGGGCAACGCGGTGAAGTTCACCGATAACGGCGAAGTGCTGCTGCGCGTGGAACAGAAGCGGCACGGAGCGGCGGAATTGGAACTGCACTTCGTGGTGGAAGACACCGGGATCGGCATCGCGGCGGACAAACTGCAATTGATTTTCGATGCGTTCACGCAAGCCGATGGATCGATGACGCGGAGCTGCGGCGGCACCGGTCTGGGACTGGCGATCGCCAAGAGACTGACGGAACTGATGCGGGGAAAAATCTGGGTGGAGAGCCAGCCGGGTAAAGGCAGCCGCTTCCATTTCACCATCCTGTGCGAACCCGTTCCGGAACCAGCGGTGGAGCGGAAGGCCGCCAGCCCTACGGTTCTCAAAGGGCTGCGAGTGCTGGCGGTAGACGATAACCGGACCAACCGGCGCATTCTGGGCGCGATGCTGGCGGCGGAAGGAATGGAAGCGACGCTGGCCGAATCCGGGGAAGAAGCGGTGCGCCTGTTGTTGAGGGCCCAGGAAGAGGCGCGGCCGTATCCCCTGGTGATCGTGGACGCACTGATGCCCGGCATGGATGGATTCATGCTCACCGACAAAATGAACCATGAGCCGAATTTGACGCGGCCGGTAATCATGATGCTGAGTTCCTCCGATTTGCAGAGCGACATCCCGCGCTGCCGCCGGTTGGGAATCGCCTGCCATGTAGTGAAGCCGGTATCGCGGGATGAGCTGAGAGCGTCGATGCTGCTGGCCCTGGGTTCGGCGCCCGCGGAGCCCGCGGCCAGCGAGCCGCGAGCTACCGAGAGCCTGCGGCGCCTTTCGATCCTGCTGGCGGAGGACAACGCGATGAATAAGAGGCTGGCCACCAGGCTGCTCGAAAAGCGGGGGCACACCATACACAGCGTGTCGAACGGCCGCGAGGCATTGGAGGCGCTGGAGCGCGGCCGCTTCGATGTGATTCTGATGGACGTGCAGATGCCGGTGATGGATGGCTGGATGGCGACTCAAGCCATTCGGGAGCAGGAGCGCGGGACTGGAGAACACATCCCGATCCTGGCGCTGACCGCGCATGCCATGAAGCACGATCAGGAACAGTGTCTGGCCGCGGGGATGGATGGGTTTCTGAGCAAGCCGTTTCAGCCGGCGGAGCTTTATCGGGCGGTGGAGTCTATCGTAGAACGCTAGTCGCTGGTTGCTGGTGGTGACTGGTTGCTGGTGGTGACTGGTTGCTGGTGGCTGGTCTTGGGCATTCTGGAGTCCGTTGGGCGCCGATGCCAGCTACCAGTCACCAGCGACCAGCCACCACTCTCGCCCCAGCGAGAAAAGTCTCTACAACCTGTATCTCGTGCGAGGAGGCGTCGTACCGGAAACGCACCAGGTCGGCGCGCTCGCCTGGGTTTAGGGCGCGCTGGCGGGAGGGGATGCGGCCGATGCGGGCTGGGTTGCGAGTGGCCAGGGTAATCGCTTCCCGAAGATTCAGGCCCGCTATGCGCATTACATTTTGAAGCGCGTGATCCATGCGCAATGCCGATCCGGCCAGGCGCGTTCCGCCCAACAGGCGCACGCTGCCATCGGAGTGCAGCTCCACATCCACTTCGCCGAGCTTATAACGGCCGGGAGCGCAGCCGGCGGGCATCACTGCGTCAGTAACAAGGAACGAGCGCTCCAATCCTTTGGCGCGCAGGGCGACTTTGAGAAATGCCGGCGCGAGATGAATCCCGTCCACGATGAAACTGGCGGCCAGGCGGTCCTCGGCGAGTTGTTCCCAGAGGTAATTGGGATGGCGCGGCAGCAGGGCGTGCGCGCCATTGCCGAGATGCGTGGAAACCGTAGCTCCGGCGCTTACCGCGGCGGCGATCTGAGCGGGGCTGGCGCCGGTATGTCCGATGCTGACTACCAGACCTTCTCCCACCAGAGCTTCGATGAAGCGCGGAGCATGGGGCCACTCGGGCGACAACGTGATCAGGCGGATGTTCCCGCGCGCGGCATCCTGGAAGCGGCGGAACTCGTCCAGATCCGGCGGCCGGACCCAGCGCTCGGGATGGGCGCCGCGTGGTCCGTCTTCGGGCGAGATGTAAGGACCCTCCAAGTGGAAAGCTTCCATCGCCGCGGCTTCCCAGGCCGTTTCCCTGGCTGCGGCGAGATTCGAGAGCGCGCCCGACATATCGGCCGCGGAGCCGGTGATCACGGTGGGGAAGAAACGAGTGACACCGGTTTGTAATATGGCGCGAATGGAGCGGATGATCTCTTCGTGGCTCGCCGACGGCGAGTTGTAATCGACGCCGGCGAAGCCGTTCACCTGCAGGTCGATAAAGCCGGGCGTAACATAGTTTAAATCGCCCGAGGGAGAGAGCAGCGGATCGACGCTTTCAATGGAATCCGAGAAGCGGACCTCGATTTCTTCTCCGGTTGCGGGATCGATGCCATTACATTTCATCGCTGCACCGGTTTATGCACAGGTTTCCCACAGGCGCGGAGGGCTAAACATAAGACTGGGCGAGAGAAGGAAACTGTTGAAAACTTTTCGATGGTGAAAGAAATATATAGCATTTCCGTCCAATGCCTGATAAAAAAGAACAGATCCCCTGCGAGTGCGATTCCGGCGGGTAATCTCGGGGGAGGTGGCCGTCGGGATCGCACTTGCGGATCGTTTTCTTCCGGGTTGTTCTTTGGTCCCCTTGCTGACGCGCGGGGCTACATATGCGCACCTGATCCGGCCGCCGTGTACGGATTGTTCGGCAGAGTGTGTGGTCCTGCACGTGAGCGAGGGGACAGCTTTTTTTTAGACCGCCACGGGTACGTTTTTCCCGATAGGCATGAGCCAGCCGAAGCGATCCGGTACGTTTCCGCTGACAATGTCGAAGAAAGCTTTTTGAAGCTTCTCGGTTACGGGGCCGCGCGTGCCCTTCCCCACTTCGATGCGGTCCACCGAACGAATGGGCGTGATCTCGGCGGCGGTGCCAGAGAAAAACACTTCGTCGGCGATGTACAGCATTTCGCGCGGAATAATTGTTTCAACCACAGGGATGCCCAGCGAGGCAGCCAGTTCGATGACGGTATCGCGCGTGATGCCGGGTAATACCGAGGCGCCGAGCGGCGGCGTGAGCAGCTTGCCATCGCGCACCACGAAAACATTTTCGCCGGAACCCTCGCTAACATAGCCGGATTCATCCAGCGCGATGCCTTCGGCATATCCGTTGGTGTGCGCTTCCATGCGGATGAGCTGGGAGTTCATGTAATTGGCGCCCGCCTTGGCCAGGGCCGGCAGGGTGTTGGGGGCGATGCGGGTCCAGCTGGAGACGCACACGTCCACGCCTTTAGCGAGCGCTTCTTCGCCCAGATACTTGCCCCACTCCCAGCAGGCGATGTAGACCTCAGTGGGATTGTTCGGAAGCACGCCGACGTCGCCATAGCCACGCAGAATGATGGGCCGGAAATAGCAGGATTCCATATGGTTGATCCGGACGAGTTCGGCCATAGCCTCAGCCAATTCGCGGGTTTGATACTTCACGTCGATGCGATAGATTTTGGCGGAGTCGAGCAGGCGGCGAATATGTTCCTTGACCCGGAAGATGGCGGGACCGGAAGAGGTGGCATAGCAGCGGATGCCCTCGAAAACAGAGCTGCCGTAGCTGGTGACATGCGAGAGGACGTGGATCTTGGCATCATCCCAGGCGATAAAGCGGCCGTTGTGCCAGATTTTTTCCGTGGGCTTCAACATGTATTAATTGTGGCACAGGTAGCGGGTCCGCTTGCTTACGGGTAATGCGCTGACGCGCCGACTCAAATGCGTTCTGCAAAACTGAGAAGAGAGAATTGTTATGCGCACGATCTGTTTGCTGTTGGCGCCCATGTTGGCTGTCGCGCAGTTGCAGCAGTTGAAGCCGGGGTGGAACCTTTTTACTCCAGAGCAAGATGTACAGCTTGGTAGCGAGGCCGCGATGGAGGTGGAACGACGAGCTGCGGTGGTGCACAATCGCGAGCTGGACGATTATCTGAACGTTATTCTCCACAAGCTGGAGCAATCGCCTTATGCGCGGACACTCGGGAGCGATGGGACCCGCGGGGAATTATTTCCGTTCAGCATTCATGTGATCGAAGACAAAAACGTCAACGCATTCGCGCTGCCCGGCGGACCGATCTTCATCCACACCGCGCTCATTGAGGCCGCCGAGAATGAGGCGCAGCTGGCCGGGGTGATCGGTCACGAAATGTCGCACGTGGTGCTGCGCCATTCCACCAATCAGGCTTCGAAGCAGAACCTGGTGGCGTTGCCGGCGCTGCTGGCCGAAGCGCTGGTGGGAAACAGCATGTTGGGCCAGTTGGCGAAAATCGGGATCGGGCTGGGGGCGAATTCGGTGTTGCTGAAATTTTCGAGGTCCGACGAAGCGGAGGCCGATTACAATGGCGCGGAGATGGCCGGCGATGCCGGCTACAATCCGCTGGAGCTGGCTAATTTCTTCGAGAGACTGGAGGCGAAGAACGGCCGGCAGGGTGTGGTTATGCAGTTTTTGTCGGACCATCCGGATCCGGGCAATCGTGTAGCGGCGGTGAGCGAAGAAGTGCGGTACATGCCGCGACGGGCGTATTTGGAAGATGAGACCGGGCGGTTTGCGGAGGTGCGAAATTTGGTGCAGCATCTTGCCGCCCCGGCCGAGTCCACTGCCAGCTTTGCGGGCGCGCGTCCCAGCAGCCGGCTGATGGCGTATCGCGGGCGATCCTTTTCGCTGGCCTATCCGGAGAATTGGCAAGTGCATGCTGATCGGCAGTCCGGCAACGCGATTATTGCGGCGCGTGAAGGGATGGTGGAAGGCAAGTCTCAGATTGGTTATGGATTGGAGGTTGGCTACGACGCTCCGGCGGGAGCGGGCGCCGATCTGAATCGCGATACTGAGGCACTGGTGCGCCGGCTGAAGCAAGCGAACGCGGGAATGCGCACGGGGCGCGACGCACGCAGTATCCAGGTTGGCGATCAGCCGGCGCTGCTGACGACGCTACATGCAACTTCCCCGTATCGCGGCGAGCAGGAGGTGGACGCGCTGGTGACGGTAGCGCGGCCGGAGGGATTGTTTTACGCGATGTTCATCGCGCCCGAAAGTGAATTCGATGAAGTGCAGGAAATTTTCGAGAACGTGGTTCGATCCGTGCGATTTTTCTAGCGGCGATACGCGCGCGATGTTACTCGCAGCGCAGCGCGCACAGCGGGTCCACGTGTAGCGCGCGCCGCAGCGGCAGCAGGCAGGCGAATGCAGCCGCGGCGGCGACTGCCAGTGCAACTGAGGCCAATACCACGGGATCCGACGGCGTGACTTGATACAGCATGCTTCGAATCAGGCGGTTCATCCCCAGTGCGGCCCCTAATCCTAGCGCCAGGCCCGCCAGCACGGGGACAGCGCTTTGGCGCAACACCAAGCCGGCAACGTCGGAGGGCTTGGCTCCAATGGCCATGCGGATTCCGATTTCTCGCGTGCGGCGGCCGATGGCGAGCGAGATGACGCCGTACAAACCGGCCGCGGCCAGCGCCAGCGCGAGTCCGGCGAACACGCTCAGAATCCGCGCGGATTGTTGCTGCTGCCAGGTTGCATCTTCGATGAATTGACGCCCGCTATAGACTTGAGCCACCACGCCGCCCAACGCGCCAACCACTGCGGTCACGCTCCGCGCCAGGGTCAAGGGATCGCCCCAGGTTCGAATATCCAATTGCTGCGCGCGATCCGGCTGGCTGCGCCACGGGAGGTAGAGAATGGGGGCGGGGTTGAGCAGTAAAGCGCCGCGCGTATCGCCGCTAACGCCGATGATCTCGATGGATTGGCCGCCGACGCGAACCAACTTTCCGATCGGATCCGCCCCGGGCCAATATTTTCGCGCCAGCGCTTCGCTGACCACGGCGCGGCGATCATCGCGCGGATCGAAGGCACGGCCCCGGTGAATGGGGATGCCGAGCGTCTCGAAATAATCCGGCGTGATAACTTGATCTTCGGCTTCGGCCGGGCTGCCGCGGCCGGGAATTTCGAAATGTTCCGGCGCGCCCAGGCCGGTGAGAGACTGAAAACTGGCCAGCGCGATGGACCGGACTCCGGGCAGCGCGGCCAGCCGGGTCTGCAGCTCGCGATAGTAGAGTGCGGCCTGGCCGGGGCCGGCGGCGCGTGGAATGGGCACGCGCAAAACCAGTAAATGATCGGCCTTGAAGCCGATGTCGATCGCGCCGATGCGCCGCATGGTCTTCACCAGCAACCCCGCTCCGGCCAGCAGCATCACGGACACAGCAATCTCGGTGGCGACCAAAATGGTTCGGACCCTGGGCGAATCCATCGCCAGAATGTCCTTTAAGCCCGCGATCAAATCCACATGGCGCGCGGCGATGGCGGGAAAAACGCCGGCTATCAGGCACGCGAGCATCGCCGCAACGATCGCAAAAGCGAGCGCTGGCGCGTCAATCACCACGCGGTCCAGGCTCGGCAGAAAACTAAACAGGCCGCCTGCCGGCAGCGAAGCGACCATGATCCGCACCCAACACCAGGCGAGTATCACCCCGAATCCGCCCGCGAACAGGCCCAATGTAAGCGATTCGCCGAGCAGCATTCGCAGCAGCCGTCCCGGACCGGCGCCCAGCGCCGCACGAATGGCAATCTCGCGCCGGCGTGCGTGCGCGCGCAGCAGCAGCAGGCCCGCCACGTTCGCCGAGGCAATCAGCAGCAGCAGGACTGCGCCGCCCGCCAGCATCAGGAACAGCGGACGAACGTCTTCAGTCTGGCTTCGTTCCCACAACCGGACATCGGTGCTCCAATCCTGGGCGTGAGGAATGGCGTTGACCGCGCTACGCGCCTGCTCAAGCGTGGCGCCGTCGCGCAAACGCGCGGTAACCGCCAATCCGCGCGCGTTCGGATCTTCCCGCATGGACGCGCGCGACAACGGAACGAACACCTCAAAGCCGCTGTAGTACATCCAGAAATTCGCGGGCATGACGCCAATGACGGTGTAGCGCTCGGTCTCGGGAGTGCGGGCGAAGTCCAGCGCGATGCTGCGTCCCAGAATATTCGGATCGCCGCCGAAACGGCGTTTCCAGCACCCCTGGCTCAGGATGACCACGCCGTCTTCTCCCTCGCGAAAATCGCGGCCGATGGCCGGCGCTGCGCCCAGCATGCCAAAGAAATCCGGTGTCACTAATGCGCCCGCGATCTGTTCCGGCTGTTCCACCCCGGTGAGGAAAAAGAATCCAATATCGAAGGCGCCGACAGCGGCGAAGACCGAAGTTTGTTTGGAGTAGGCCCGGTACTCCGGCCACGAAACGCCGCGGCCACCGTTGGGACCACGGTCCTCGATCACCGCCAGACGGTCCGCGCGCGGATACAAAAATGGATGCAGCAACATGGGATGAATGAAACTCAACATCGCCGTGGATGCGCCAATTCCGAGCGCGAGCACCAGAATAATAAGAGCGGAGATGCCCGCATGGCGCTTGAAGACCACACCGTGGCGGAAATCCTGAAGCCAGGATGCGAGCCAACCGATAACCCGCGCATCGCGCATGCCGTCCTTGGCCAAAGCCGCATTTCCGATGCGTAGCCTGGCTTCCCGTTCCGCTTCTTGGGGACTGAGACCTTGCTCGCGGGCTTTTTCGAAGCGCATCTGGTGGTGAAATTCCAGCTCGTCATCGAAATCGCGATTCAGACGGGCGGGGCGCAACGCGTTACGAAACCGGCGGAAGAAACCCATCACGCCAGCCTCAAGACCCGCGTGATGGCCTGCGCCGTTCGCAGCCACTCGGCTTCCTCCGCGGCCAGTTGACGGCGTCCCGCGGCGGTGATTTTGTAATATCGCGCGCGGCGGTTGTTTTCTGAAGACGCCCACTCGGAGCGTATCCAGCCGGATTCGTCCATGCGATGTAGCGCTGGATACAGCGAACCCTCGCCGACCTGAAGCGCGTTCTCCGAGAGCTGTTGTATCCGTTCCGCGATCGCATAACCGTGCAGACTCTGGCCGGAAGAAAGAATTCGGAGCGCCAGGAGGTCAAGCTGCCCGAGGAGGTGGTCCTTTTTATTTGTTCCCATCGACGTCGATGGAACCATCCTAGCCCCGGCGCGAGCGGCTGTCAACCGGGGCGTGATTTCCATTGACATCGCTCACGAATCGGCGTATTTTTGAAATGCCGCTACGCATTTCAAAGCAGCCGCCGTCCCGGCTGGAATCCCACCAACTTTAGGAGAAGCAAATGGCCACCGCAGCAATTCCGCAACAAGCCATCTCCGCTCAGGCCGTTGACCTCACGGTACCGAACCCGAAGCGAACCCAGAATCTTTCGCTGCCCTTGATGCAAGGGTGCGAGTTCAACACAGAATTCAAAGGCTGTCAGATTATTGTGGATGAAGGTTTTCTGAAGTTCAATCTGGAACTTGCCTCCACGCAGAACATCCGCCTCACTCTCAACCAGGCCAGTATGACGGTGGGGGGGACGTCGGACAATCCGGTTACGATTACCGTAAACGATTACACGCTCATACGCAGCGCGGACGATCATATCAGCCATTTCCATGACGTGGCGTACCTGATTACGTCGCAATGGCTGCGCCAAGGCAATAATTTCATTCGCATTCAGCTGGATCAGAACGCGCGGACACGGATTAAGTTTAAGTCGGTGGGTGTGGCGTCGGGCGGCGTGAGCGGGAGTTCGTGATTCCCCCAGGTGAAACCGGTTGGCAGGCGGAAGCGCCTGCCCCACTTATTCCGCGCGGAGCACTTGCATCGGGTCCAGCCGGAGGATGCGCTGGGTGGCGGACCACACGGCCAGGGACGCGATCGCCGCTAGAGTGATGGCGGCGATCGCACACGTCAGAAAGTCCACGCTTTGCGCGGCGTCCAGCAGATGTTCGATGAATCGGCCCACGCCGAGCGTCCCGGCTACACCGGCGATCGCTCCGATGGCGACGGGCAGAAGACTTTGCCGCAGCAGCAGGAAACGCATCTTTTCGGCGGAAGCGCCAATCGCCATACGCACTCCCAGTTCGTGCGTCCGTTGGATGATGGAATACGACGCCACGCCGTAGACGCCGATAACGGCCAGCAGCAGAGCAAATCCGAATAAGAACATTACGGCAGTGGTGTAGAAGCGTGGCCGCGCCAGAGCATCCGTCAGCCGGTCGTCCAAGGTTTTCACGTTGAAGACGGGTGCTCCACGGTCCACCGATTGAATCGCGTCGCGGCATACCGGCAGGTACGGTTCGGTTTGTCCGTGCACGCGCGCGGCGAAGGTCATGGACGGCGGCGGACGCCGTTCGGCTGCCAGGATTAACTGAGGGCCAACGGGGCTCTCCGGGCCGTAGCGAACATTGCCGGAGATGCCCACGATTTTGACAGGCTCGCTCTCGCTCCAGGCGGGCGTTACGCGTTTACCGACTAGCGCCGGGCCCTCACCGGCCAAGCGCGCGAATTCCTCATTAACAATTGCGATCGGCTCCAAGGCGGTTTGGTCCGCGAAATCAAAGTCGCGCCCAATCAGGATCCTTGTTCCCATGGTGCGGAAATAATCTGGAGTCGCGGCCATCACCGTGGTCATTCTCACCACCCGTCCGGAGTCCAACTTGAAGCTGTCGCCGCTAAAGATCCGGGTAGCGAGTGGCAGCGAATCAATTGCGCCAGCCGCTTCGACCCCCGGCACCTGGCGTAAACGTTCCAGCGCGTCGCGATAATATTCGCGCCGCAAGTTCGGCGCGTCATGGCGCGTGCCGGCCAGCGAGACGCGCATGGTCACCACATGGTCGGTGCGGTAGCCCAAGTTGGTGCCGAGCAGCTTGAGAAAGCCGCGGCCCATCACGATGGATCCGCCCAGTAAAACCAGCGTAAGTGCAACTTGAACGGCAACCAGAGCGCTCCGCAAACGCTGGCCGTGCGGTGCGGAACTTCCCGGCTGGTTGTGAATCAGATGATCACCCGGCTGCAGCCGTCCGATTAGAAACGCCGGCAGGATTCCGAACGTTGCTCCGGTGATGGCGGCCAGCGCCAGCGCGAAGCCGAGCACGCGCCAATCCAGGATGGTGTAATTCTGCACAGCTAATTGGGCTGGTAGGGCGGCTGTGGCGAGCTTGGACGCCCAATTCGCGACCAGCATTCCGGATGAGGCGGCGAGAGCTGTGAGCAGAATGCTTTCGGTGATCAATTGCTGGATCAAGCGCGCGCGGCTGGCCCCTAGCGCGGCACGCAGCACGAGTTCCTTGCGGCGGTCGGTGATACGGGTGAGCAGCAGATTGGCGACGTTGGCGCAGGCGATCAACAGCACGAAAGCGACAGCGCCGAGCAGCACCAGGGACGCGCGGCGTACTGGCCCGGCCAATTGTTCGCGCAGCGGAATCAAGCGCGGCCGATTCAGGCCCACGGCTTTCATGGATCCCGGCATGCGCTGTTCTTCCTCGGCCTCGAACATGCTTTCGGCCTGCGCCAGCGTAAGGCTGGGTTTCAGGTGTCCCACCGTCACCCAGAAGATGACGTCGGTCTTGGGAAGCCGCGCCCAATCGAAGACCGTCGGTGTCCACACCGCAGTCTTGGCCGGATAATCGAGCCCCGGACGCGCTATTCCGACGACGATGAGAGGCGTTCCGTTCAGGTGGATGGTGGATCCGAGAGCGCGCGGGTCGCCACCCCAGAGCTGCTGCCACAACCCGTAGCCGATTACGGCTACGCCGTTTCTGCCAGGGACATCTTCGCCCGGGGCAAAGCCACGCCCGATCTCCGGCTGGCTGCCGAGCATGTCGAAGAAGTCAAATGACGTTTCGGCCACCTTCACCCGGGCGGCTACTGCGGGGGCGCTCAGATTCATTTCCGCCTGATCGTAGACGGCGGCATCCTCCAGGTACGTGCTCCGTCTGATCCCGGCGTGAAAGGCGCCGGCGTCATTTGACCCGGGGGCGCCCGCGAGTTGCACCATGCGCTCCGGCGCGCGGAAAGGCAACGAGCGGAGGAGCAGCGCGTTCACCACGCTGAAGACACCGGTGGTGGCGCCGATGGCCAGCGCCATGGCGGCGACAGCGAGAAACGTCACGCCCGGACGGCGCGAGTAGATGCGGACGCTGTAGCGCAGATCCTGGCCGAGCTCGCGCGCAAGTTCGAGCGGAATGGAGATCGCTAGATCGCGCAGCGTTCGTATGCAGACCGCGAATCGGGCGAGGGCGCTTTCGGCATCGCGGTATTCATCCGCAAACTGCTGCTCAAGCGGCGTTCCGTACTCTTCGCGGAATCGGGCGGGGTAGAACTTCAGAAGGATTCGATACAGCTTGCGTGGATCGGCCATGGCTCGCCTCAGGCAGGTTCCGGGAGGCCCAGGTTGGCCTTCGCCATCTCCACTAATTGCCGCATACGAACGGCTTCGGCCTGGGCAACTCGTCGGCCCAGCGGCGTGATGCGGTAATAACGCCGGCGCTCGTCATCCAGATGGGAGGCCGGGCGTTCTTCCGATTCCACGATCAGGCCTTGTCCCAGCATCTTGTTGATGGCGCCGTAGAGGACACCGGGGCCGGGATTGAGCTTGCCCTTGGTCTGTTTGGCCATTTCGCGTTTCAAGGCGTAGCCGTGGCGTTCGCCTTCACTGAGCAGGAGCAGCATGTGAAATGCGGCGGGTGGGAGGGGGAGCAGGTCTTGCACGGATGAGTCATCTCTGCGTGGCATACTAGTACATTATTGGATATAATATTACACGTTGTCAAGGATGGAGCGTTCAGAATTGGGGACACCAACGCCTGTCCACGGTGAGCCGGTGGGGAAAGGTACGGTGGTTGGGTTGGGGACAGGTGTTAGTGTCCCCAATTCCTGAGCCGGTGGGGAAAGGTACGGTGGTTGGGTTGGGGACAGGTGTTAGTGTCCCCAATTCCTGAGCCGGTGGGGAAAGGTACGGTGGTTGGGTTGGGGACAGGTGTTAGTGTCCCCAATTCCTGAGCCGGTGGGGAAAGGTACGGTGGTTGGGTTGGGGACAGGTGTTGGTGTCCCCAATTCCTGAGCCGGTGTGGAAAGGTACGGCGGTTGGGTTGGGGACAGGTGTTAGTGTCCCCAATTCCTGAGCCGGTGGGGAAAGGTACGGTGGTTGGGTTGGGGACAGGTGTTAGTGTCCCCAATTCCTGAGCCGGTGTGGAAAGTACGGTGGTTGGGTTGGGGACAGGTGTTGGTGTCCCCAATTTATTTTTTATAATGGAGAGGTGCGCCGCGCTGTACTGTTGATTGCGTTGCTGCCGCTGTTTGGCCGGGACAAGGCTTCTGAATATCCCGCGCATGCCTCGCTCGCGGGAATGGACATCGGCGCCGAATATCTGGACCACAGCATTCCCAGCGAGAAAGGCTCTTACATCGCCAAGGATTACCTGGTGGTGGATGTGGGCGTTTTTTCATCCACGCGAGAAGGCATCGAAGTCAAGGGCGGTGAGTTCTCTCTGCGCATCAACCGGGACAAACACTTGCTGGTTCCGGTTTCGCCGGGGATGGTAGCCGGCGCGCTGAAGTATCCGGATTGGGAAGGCCGGCGGGGAGCTGCCGGTCAACAACAGAGCGCGTCAACGACGGGCAGGTTTCCCGGAGACCCAGAGGCGGGCCCACCGATTATTCCTACGGTAGAGGCACCGCCGGATCCGAGCGGGATCGAGAAGCAGATTCCCACCAGTATCGATGAAGCGATCGCCGCGGTTTCCTTCTCCGAAGGAATCACCAAGAGAACGTACAAAGGCTGTCTGTATTTCCGGTACCGGGGAAAGATGAAGGCGATCAAATCGCTGGAATTGATTTATGACCCGGGCGAGGGCCGTCCAAAAGCTACGATCCCGCTGCTTTGATATCCGCCAGGCCGCTCAACTTGGCCTCCAGCATGATCAGCAGCACCAGCACGAAGACCATGCAGGTGCCGAGCAGCGGAAGAATCATGACCGCCTGAATGCCCCAGTTTTGCGCGAAATAGCCGAGGACCCAGGGCGCGATGAAGCCGCCGGTGATAGCGAACGAAAAGATGCCGTTGTAAAATCCGGGATGGTAATAAGGGAAGCGGTGCCCGATTTTTTCCACCACCAGCGGATAGACGGACGCAAAGCCCGCGCCGACAAATAGAATGCCCATCACGGCGCCGAACCGGTTGTTGGTGGACGCGAGAACCAGCGTACCGAGCAGCGCCGAAACGATGGAGCCGATCAGCAGCAAGGCGTGGCTCATGCGCTTCAATAACAATTGCGAGACGATGCGGCCTACCAGAAGCGCGGTCCAATAGAGGGCCAGCAACAGCAAGGAATCCTCGGGGCTGATTCCCAGGCGCCGGATCAAAAACAGGGGCAACCAACCGGCGATGGACCATTCGTTGCCGAACTGGAAAAAGAGCAGCAGGCTGAAAAGGATGGCGCCGGGATTCCGGAAATCCCGCAGGAGCTGAGCGAGCGAAACATGCGGCAAGATGGGTTGCGGCACGATTTTGGCCTGCGCATAACTGCCGGCGAAAAAGCCGGGAAGAATGGCGAAGAGAATCAGAATGCTGGGCACGGTATAGACGTAGTAAGTGCCGGCCACCAACAATGCGGTCAGCAGGCAGCCCAGCCCGAACATCACACCGGCGAGATTCATGGTGGCGGCGCGATCATGCCGGTACTGCGGCGAGATGGCATGAAAGACGCCGGCGTTCAGCAACCCGGCGCTGACGCCAATCCATAAAACTCCGAGCAACCGCCAGATAGCTGGGGCGGGCGGCGAGGTGAGAGCCAGGTAAAGGAAGCCGGCGCAGGCCATGGCATTGGCGGTGATGAGCACGAACTTCACGCCTCGCCGCGGCAGCAGCACATGCGCGGCGGCTACGGACAATAGAAATCCAAGATTCAGACTGAGGAAGTAGTAACCGACTTCTTTGAAATCCGCGCTCAGGTGATAGCGCCAGGCAGGTAAAATGGCGCCCAGGAATGACATCAGCATTCCCGAGATTAGAAACGCGAACAGCGACCGGCGGCCTTCGGAGGCATCCAGGATCTGGGCTTCCACAGGCTCCCGGAGCCGCCACGGGGCGGGACTGGACATCAGTGGATATTGTACCCCTTCGGGGCTTTTCCCCTCTTTGGGGGTGAAGGAACGGCGCAGCAGCGAGTTGTCTCGACCCCTCGGAAAGCAGAAAATCCGCGGTGGCTTGCGCCAGTAGCCACAGAGGAGCGGCTATTTGGCAGTCGAGATTGGGCCAGTCCAGACCGGCCGGAGCTGTTTCGCGGTGAGATGACGGTGGGAACCGGCTTGTTTGAAATAATCTTCCAAGGTGATCAGGGCTGGGGCCCGCAGATGCTTTCCATCGAGTTGGGCATAGGCCATGGCGGCGATAGTTTCGCGCAGATTTTTCACCTCACAGAGCACTTCGGCGCGTTCAGAATCCGAGGCGGTAAGATTCTAGAGCTTGATGGCTTGCTGCGCGGTCAGCGATCCGGATTGGGAGGCGAAGCGGAGAAGATCGCCGCGCTCCCTGGTACAGTTAACCATCAATGGACATTTTGGAGGTTAGTAAGGTCCCGATAGAAACTGGGATCCGGAAGCGATACGATTTCCGGACGATACTGGCGTTCTTCGCAATTTATGTGATTTGGGGATCGACGTTTCTGGCGATTCGGACGGCGGTGTTGCTGGCTCCGCCGTGGTTTTGCGCGGGAGTGAGGTTTGTAGCCGCCGGTACAGCGCTGTTCGTTTTCGCGCTGATGCGGGGCGCGCGCATGCCGTCCGGGCGGGAGTGGCGAAGCCTGGGGATTATCGGCGGGCTGATGTTTTCGCTGACTTATGGCGCGTTGTTTTGGGGCCAGCAGTACGTGCCGTCCGGGATCACGGCGGTGCTGGAGAGCACTTTGCCGGCAATGACGGTGCTGCTGGAGGTTTTCGTATTGCGCCAGCAAAAGTTTCGCTGGAGCATGCTGCTGGCGGTGACGCTGGGGTTTTGTGGAGTGACTCTTACGATGTTCAAGAGCGGGCACTCGACTTTTGGCGGCTTCGGCGTGTTTCCGTGCCTGGTGATTCTTGCGGGATCGGCTAGCTGGTCTTTGGGCGCGGTGTTGACGCGGTCTTTAGCGCTGCCGAAGTCGCGGCTGCTGACGGCGGGGGCGGAGATGATGCTGGGCGGCGGAGTGCTATTGATGGCGTCGCTTCTTGCGGGAGAGCTGCATCCATTTCCTGTGATTCCGGTGAAAGCCCGGTGGGCGCTGGTGTACCTGATTGTGGCGGGATCGATTGCCGGGTATACGGCTTTTGTGTGGCTGCTCGAGCGGATGCCGGCCAGCCGTGTGGCGAGTCATGCTTTTGTGAATCCGATTGTGGCGCTGGCGCTGGGGTATTTTGTGGCTTCCGAGGAGATAACGCTCGAGACTCTACTGGGAGCGGGGCTGGTGATAGGGAGCGTGGTGTTGACGTTGAAAGGGCCAACCGATTCATCCTGAATCTGGAAGCATCGGGGCGGCGCTATCTTCCAGAAACCGGATTACCGTGGGACGTAATCCTTATTTTTCAGCAGTTTATCGCTTGGCGTTGAGATTGCATGAGGGAAAGAGAGAAGATCAAGGGTTGATCAGGTGTCTGATCAGGGTTTCTAGGCGAGTTGCCTAGATTTGGGTTGGTTTTTTCGTCAGGCCCCGCAGCATGATGCGGGGCTTTTCTTTGGTAGCCACAACAACTCTTAGTGGCCTCAAGCTGGCCTACTACTAGATAGAGTATTCCGATAGAAACTGTTTGACAGCACGAAGTTTTGGGATTTATGATGGTTTTATCACTGAGAAAGGAGGTGGTCCAGTCTAACATGAGTAATAGTAGTGACTGTAGATTTAATACCCCGCGCGAGGTGGCCGACTGTTAAAGTCGCCGTCGTTTTGAACGTTCAGGTTTCGTTCAGTGACGAAGCCGCTGCTCCTGTGGACCGGCCGCTTCACTGCGCGATATAGCTTACCCCCGCATGGCCTTTCGAGGTGATGCGGGGGTTTGTATTTGTTGATATAGGCAAGCCAGAGGCTTGCCCTACGCGCTATACTGAGTATCAAACAGCCCGAAAGGATCTCTAGTTCTCCAATGAAAGCCGCGATTCACCCTGCCTACGAGGAACTAAACGTCACCTGCGCCTGCGGAAACACGTTCCGAACGCGCTCCACGCACAAAGGCGATATCCGCGTGGAAATCTGCTCCAGCTGCCATCCGTTTTTTACTGGCCGCCAGAAGCTGGTGGACACCGAAGGTCGCGTCGACCGCTTCCAGAAGAAGATTCAGAAGTCGAAAGACATGAAGCAGGAGAAGGCGGACCGGACCAAGAAGCAGTTGGCGGCGAAGTAGCTGAAACAAGCCACCGGCTCCCTTACCCGGGCGTAGCTGGAACCAAGAAAAGCACCGGCTCCCTTACGGGTCGCGGTTCGGTAACGCTCCTTCCGAACCGCGAGCTCAAACCCAAACCGGCGGGCCATAAGTACCGAAAAAGATGCTGTCAAAAACCTGGCGTGGCTGGTTCCAGGCTGCGCGCGCGTGCGGCGGCTTTGCTGTAGCCATAGCGGATGCGCGCGACGGTTGCGGCGATGACCAGAAGACCGCAGATTTCCACCAGCACTTTTTCTCCATCCAGGAAGTCGGTGGGCTGATTCTTCAGCTCGGGATCGATCAGCGTTCCGTGAACGTATACAAACGCCGCCACGCCATAGGCCAGGTAGTGCAGCAGTTTCCACAACGGACGTCCGATCCGCCGGCGGAGGTATGAGGTGATCACGACAACCAGCAGAAGATAAAACGCGCAGGCGCCGAAACAGTTGTAGAGGCGCTGTCCCGGCGATCCCAAGGGCCAGAGGATGTCCAGCCATTTGAACTTGGCAGTCGCGGAGAACAGCAGAATGGTTGGATGCAGGCCAACCAAGGCCAGCGCAATATACGCGGTCCAGTTATGGATGTCGAAGACTGGAACGCGGCGATGCGGCCAGCTTCGCACCGGGCTATAGCGAACGGAAATCAACAATCCAAGAAGGATGTTGATGGTCAACAGCACCATGGCGGTGAGGCCGGCGTAACTGGAAACATCGATGGCGGTCATGAAAAGGTCCAAAGGATCGAGTCTAGCAATACCGCCGCAAGAATCGGATAGTTATAAAAATCGGCACGGCGTAGCATGAGTGTGTCGGGAGGAAAAGGAATGGCTACGCCGCTTACAATGATGGATGTCCGGAGCACGATGCCGAGTGATCAGGAAAAAGAATTCTGGCAGGCCAACTACTGGGATGCCGTGGCTGGCCGCGATGGCCGTATGGACGGCGTTTTTCTGTACGCCGTGGTAACAACTGGAGTCTTCTGCAAACCATCGTGCCCTTCCCGGAGGCCGCGGCCTGAAAACGTGGTCTTCTTTCGGACTCAGGAAGCGGCCACGCGCGCCGGTTTTCGGGCGTGCAAACGATGCCGGCCGGACGCGCGGTCCGCTGCGAATCCAAATACGGATCTGGTGGAGAAGGTATGCCGCTATATCGACGCGCATCCGGACGGGCCGGCTACGCTGGACGCACTGAGCAGGAGTATCGGCTTAAGCCCTTTCCATCTGCAGCGGACTTTCAAGGCGCTGACCGGGATTACGCCGCGGGCCTACGCCGATTCGCGGCGGTTGCTGGCTCTGAAAGCCGGACTGCGCAACGGCCATTCAGTAACTCGCTCGCTGTATGACGCAGGCTACGGGTCCAGCAGCCGGCTGTATGAAGGCGCGTCGTCGAAGCTGGGGATGACTCCGGCGCGCTACGGAAAGCAAGGCTCCGGCGTGGCCATCCGTTACGCAATCGCGAAGACTTCTATCGGACGGATGTTGCTGGCTGCCACCAGCAAAGGAGTTTGCTCGGTGCAATTCGGCGAATCGGAGGGGGCGCTCGAGAGCGAACTGCGGCGAGAATTTCCGCGGGCGGAGATCACGCGTTCGGACAAGGGACTGGTTGGTTGGGTTCGTGCCATTCAGGGGCGCATCCGCGGCGAAGACCGAAAAGCCCTGCCGCTGGACATTCAGGCCACGGCGTTCCAGCGGATGGTATGGGAACAGCTGCGGAAGATTCCGTATGGCGATACGCAGAGCTATAGCGAAGTTGCCAAGCGGATCGGCCGGCCCAAGGCGGCGCGGGCGGTGGCGCGCGCCTGCGCCAGTAATCCGGTTGCGGTGGCGATCCCATGCCATCGGGTGGTGCGCGAGAATGGCGATCCGGGCGGGTATCGGTGGGGAATGCGGCGCAAGCGGAACTTGCTGGCGCTGGAAAAATCCGCGCTTTCCGAACCGCGACGGTGAGAAGCCGCGAAAAAATCGGGAAGCACGCGGGGTTGGCAGACGGAAGCGTCTGCCCCACATTGACGCGCAAAGGCTTAAGGGTTGAGTGGGGCAGGCGCTTCCGCCTGCGAACCGATTTTTTCACAGCTTCTCACTCTCACGCTCGCGGTTCGGTAAGCACCTATTCGCTCTTCGGTCTGGAACTCCAAAACTCCGGATCGGCGGACGCGAAATCATCGGAGACGTAGCTGCGGCTAGGGTCGATCCGAAACAGGAAAGTTTCGTGGCCTATTTCCACTTCAGCCGCTAATTTTTGTTCCGCGGCAATCTCTCGCAGCCCATCGGGCGTTTTGGCCAGCCCGTCGTCGAAAGTGGCGAGCGATGCGAGCGGAGTGATGAACAGGAATGTTCCGGACGGCATTCCCGACATAATCTGATAAGCGATCTCCGGCTGATCGAAGTTAATACTCTCAAAGCGCGATGTACGCAGCCTGGTCAAGTCGGCGAAGCCGGTCTGGGCGCCTGGCCGGATTCGATAAATCGAAATCAGGAAATAGCGCGCCTTGGGAATGAGCTTGGCAGCCTCGTCCCAACGGTGGCTCAAATTGGGGCGATACAGCGCGATCATGGTTCTGGCGGGTGGAAGCACATCGTCGGAGTAAGGCGTTGGTCCAGAGCTGGACATGGGCAGCGTTCTGTCCAGGTCTTCCAGGCTGGCAAATGAATCCAGCATTTCGAAGGACCATGACTCGGACGGTCCGGTTACAGACGCCGCTCCCAGCACTGTGATTGCGTCCCTGGCTTCGGCGTAGCCTTGGCTGCCGGACCGGACGGCGTTGCGGATGACCCGGATGACGGTGGGCGGATCGGCGTGAACGGTCAGGCAGCATCCGAGGAGTGCGGTGAGCAAGGTGGTGAGCAGTTTTATTCCGCGCATTGGTTGTCTATTAACTTATGACGCGCGTGGGCGCGCGGCGTGCAGAGTTGTCAGGCGAAAGCGCCCGCCCCACCTGCCAACACATCGGCGTTAATCCGTCGGGTTGCGCGGGAATTTCAGGTACGGCAGACGGACGCCCTCATCGAACACCTGGTCCGCGCGAATGGATGCAGCAGCGGCGAAACCTGCCGCGCCGGAGTTGGTGGCGAAATCGTCCTGATCCACGCCGTCGCCGCTCACGCCCAAACCGCCTACCAGGATGCCGTTTTTATATAACGGCAGCGCGCCGGGGAAAAACACGATTCCGTTCTGATTTTTGTTGGCGGCCTGGGAACCCTGCGTGCAGGGATGCGCGGTGTCGTATTGATAGAGAGCGAAAAACGGTCCGGGAGTTGAGTAATCAATGCCCGGCGGAAACAACGGCTGGGCGCCGAAGCTGATGGTGCGGTTGGTGACCGCGGTGCCCATGGGTACGCCAGGCAAGTCGCCAGGCTTACGATGCGAGCCGCTGAAGAAGATCACATTGCGCGATTTGGCTACGGCGACGTCGATGCTGAAGATAGTGGCGTCGGGCATTCGATGCAAAGCCAGCAGCGTACCGTCGAGATCCGCCACGGCGATGGCGAAGCGGGCGCGGGAGCCGAGCGGCAATCGAATTACGGCGCGAATCTGGTTGGCCATTTTCACCGTGTTGTTGACGATGCTTTGGACTTCGTCGAGGGTGAGGCCGCCCGGCTTGCCCTCTTGCGGGGCGATCAGGTCGCCTTCGGGCGCCGGGCCAGGGCTGCTCTGAGCTTTGACGACGTAGCCGCCGTCGGCCGAACCTTTTCCATAGCCCGACGGCATGGTGGTTTGATGCACGAACGGAAGCGCGATGCCGTTGATGAACACCACGGCGGGAGCAGCCACCATGGGGCCGAATCCAGCTTCGCCCGAAAACGCCGCGAACTCGGCGACATTCGGATCCACGCCGGCCACGCCGACGCCGCCCACCAGAGTGCCGTTCTTGAATAGCGGAACTCCGCCTGGATTCACGGCGTTGGGGTCGCTATCGTCTACGTTGGCTTTGCCGGTGAGAATTCCCAATCCCGGCTTCGAACCGTCGATGGAGCGGGCCGGCGGGACGGATTGGCCAGGCAGGAAGTCGACATCAAACGGGCAGCCTCGATTGGTGTTCTCAATTCCGTAGAGCGCGGCGTTTCCGGTGAAAGGAATGCCGGGAGGAAAATGGATGCCGCTGATATAGCGCACAGTGCGCGAAGAGAGCGGGGCCTGGCTATTGCTGAAAAAGCTGGCGGTGCGCGCCAATGCCACGGCAACTTCGCTGGTGTCGGCCTTCATGCCGAAATTCGCTGTGGTGGTGGCGGGCGCTCCGGGCTTGCGATAGACAGCCAATATGTCCCCCTGCCGGTCGGTAACCGCGATCACCATGGGCGCATTCACGGCTTCGGCTGCATGTTCTATAACTTTTTCGACGTCGCTGGCACTCAGCGTGGGCACCGCGGTGGAAGCGCCTCGGGAGCCTGATGAAAACAGCGCGGCCGCGGCGATTGTTCCAGCCAGCGCGAGTTGCTTTCTGATCATTGGAATAGCGCGTTCAGGCTCTTCATGGCTTGTGCGAACTTGAAGCCATTGTACGCCGATGGATCTTCCAACTGCTGGAAAAGTCCATGAATGGCCGCGCGGATTTGCGCGTCATTCGCCAGATGATCGTTCTTAGCGTAGGCGATGAACAGCGAATCGAGCGCCATGGTGGCCTGCTCGGCCGAACGCTCGCCTTGCCCGGCAATTTCTTCGGCGTCGGAGGAAATGCCCTTCAGCAGGCGTAATGTTGTTGGCTGGTCGAAGTGCATCGCGGCCAAGCGCTGCGCCAGACCGTCCGCCACCTGCGCGGCGCTCAAAGCCTCTGCGGCGATTTGTTTTCGATCCGAATTGAGCGCGGTCACCAGCGCGTAAACGCCATCCACTTCCGAGCGTAGCTGCTGGGACGCTTGCGGGTCCGCCTCCTCAATTACGCGGCGGAAAACAACATAGCGCGAGAGGTTCCATGGCGGATTGCCGGGACGGCGGCCGGGATAGCCACGCTCCTGCCTCCAACTGTCCTTGGCGGCGGTGAGGCTGTGGTGGCAGGCGAAACAATCCAGCTCCGCGTATTCGGGCCAGATGCCGCTCTGCGATTCGCGCGCGACGCGCTTCAGCTGCTCACGCAATTGCACGGCTTGGCCGACGCCCAGCGATCGAACTGGGAGCCACGGATCTTTGTCGAAATCCTTCCAATGCGGCGGCATGACGGACATGAAAGAATCCAGCTCGAAATAAATATCGGGGTGTCCGGCGGCGATCAATTCGTGATCCACGGATTTTTCCGCGGTGCCCAGGTGGCAGGAGAGGCACTTCTCGCTGCGCTTAATAAGGTCCCGCGTGTTGTACATGCCGAGATCGAGCGACTTTTCGTACTTCCAGTCGCGCGTGGTGTGGGGGCCGAGCCAGGCGGATGCGGGGCCATGACAATTCTCGCAGCCGACACCGTCGGTAAGGTCGAAAGTCCGGGCGCGCATGTCGATGGGAACATCGAGGGCGTGGCAGGAAAGGCACCTGGCGGCCGTGTCGGGCTTGGGCAGGCCCATGATTTTCGCCATTCGCGTGCCCACCGGATTAGTGAGATTGATGAAGGCGTGCGCGTGTTTATCGCGCACCACCCAGGTGCTGTACTCGTTTTGGAGCACCGACGTTTCTTCGCGAGCCTGCACGCTGCCGTGACAGGCGGGCGAGCTGCATGATCCGGGGCCGGTGTACTTGGAAGGCTGGGGGGCATCGGCGCCGAAGGCCAGCGCATTGGCTAGGACGAAACCCAGGGTGCACCGAAAACCAGTTCCCATTTCTAGTTGTCAATTTCACCACAATCCGCGGCCAGTCCGCTGCGGTGAAGCTTCACAAACCCCATGACGTTCGCCAACTCAGCGGGGTGTCGAACCCGGCGAGCGCGGCGTAGACGCTCCACTGTCCGTGATGGATGGCCTCGTGCTGCACGAACTCCCAGGTGAACATCGCGAAAGTAAAAGGGGTTCCGTCCCAATCGATCAGCGCGTCGCTCGAGACGGTTTGGAGTGTGGCGAGCAAGTGCCGCTGCTGGTCGTCAAGCGCGGCCAGCAGCGCTTCCCGCGTCAAAGGGCCGGCGTAGTGCTGGTGCTTTCGCGTCCAATCCACTTTTCTCGTCTCCAGGGCGGCAGTGTAGGCACCACGCACGCAGACGACGTGCCGCAGTTGCTTCGAAAACGGGGCGAAGCCGTCGCCTATCCGATGCGGCGCCGGTGGGCGACCGGACTTTCCGGGCGGGTCAGGCGTAAAGTCCCACTTGTCGTCGGGGACTGCGCGCGCGAAGTCGGCCGTCAAAGCGTGGAGCACCTTGCTGTAACGCACAAAGTCGTCGATCGACATCGCACGATTTTAGCAGCGTTCAAAGAGGAGGATCGAATGGTTTGTCACCCCAAACGGCCAGCCACCACACCGATAGAGTCACCCAAACGCAAATAGCGATTGCCGCGATCCAGATCTTACTGAGCGGCCGTCGGCCTAGCTTACGCATGACAAAGCTAACCAACAAAGCCGGGAACAAACCGACCAGCAGAAAAATGTAAATCGGGAAGAAAAAAGGCGCGAGGACGATGGCGAACAAAGCCAATATGATGACGATGGCTTGGCGGTCGGTGTTCGGTGGAGCTTTGAACCGCGCTTCCCAATCCTTTTCCACGCACATAGAATAACTCCGCGTAGCCTGTGACGCGCTGCCACGCGATTCCGCCGTCTTTGCAATCGATTGAAAAATCGGGGTTGCAACGTTCGGTGCCTGTTGCGACTTCCATTTCGTTGGCCACTGGGGCAAAACTTGTCGCTGGAGGAAGTATGATCCGTTTCACCCGCAAAGGCATTGTATTAGCGGCACTATTGTCCACAGCGGCGCCCGCCATTTGGGCCGACCCCATTAGCTACCTCACCTTGAGCGCCCAGCTCCACAACATCGAGCTGCAAGGGGCAATATAAACTACACCAGTTCCGGAGGCGCCAGTGTCAACAACGTCACGGCCGGCACCACTTACACCGACCCAACGGCCCTTGGTTTGACAACCGCGACCGTTCAAGGTACGAACCTCACACTTAACCCGCTTACCGACACAGATCTATCGGTCTCCGCTTTGGCGACCGGCGATCTGGCCTGGGCGTGATGTGGGCGCGACATCGCCGCGACACTGACGGGCGCGACATGGCCGTAGTACGTGGCAGCGCAGCACGAACTCGTGAATTCTGAATTCTTGTTATCCTGGAGCTTCGTGCGTTTCATCCCGCTGCTCTTCCTGTCTCTTCCCCTTGTGGCGGCGTCGCCTCCCAGCCTTCTGGATATCCTGAATGATGAGCTGCAGCGGAACTTTGCGGTTCTGAAGCAGAAAGCCGATCCGCCTCCTTACTACATGGCTTATGCGGTAACGGAGGAGGAAACTCAAATCATCGGCGCGAGCCTGGGCACGCTCAACGCCAAGCGGACCTCGCACCTGCGCTATCTAGACGTAACAGTCCGCGTGGGCGATCCAAAGCTCGACAATTATCACGTAGTGAAGGGCCAGAGGCCCCGATTTACTTCGGGCGCCGTCCTCGCGCTCGACGACGTGCCGGACGCCATCCGCCAGAAGGTGTGGCTCGAGACCGACCGCACCTACCGGCTGGCCGCGCGGCGGCTGATTGAGATCAAATCGAACGCGCAGTCCAAGGTGAAACAGGAAGACGATTCGGACGACTTTTCCATGGAACCGCCGGCGGTGCACGAAGAGCTTCCGCCGCGGCCGCATTTTCCGGATGAGCAATGGATGGGCCTGCTGCGCAAGTGGTCCGCTCAACTCTCTTCCACCAAGGGAGTTTTGAATTCGGATATCGTATTGGCGGTGGAAAGAGAGACAAGATATCTGGTCAGCACCGAGGGCACGCGCCTGGTGCACGGGCGTGATTTCACCAATATTTCCATTGCCGCCAGGGGGAAAGCCCAGGATGGAATGGATCTGGTGGCTATGCAGGATTTCCAAAGCGCCGATCTCGACCACTTGCCAAGGCCGGACGCGATTGAAGCCGCGGTGAATCGAGTAGGAACCGATCTCGCGGCACTGCTGCGCGCGCCCACGGTGGAACCGTTCATCGGTCCCGCGATTCTTTCCGGACGCGCCGCCGGCGTGTTCTTTCACGAGATCTTCGGACACCGGGTGGAGGGACATCGTCAAAAAGATGAGGCCGAGGGGCAAACCTTCACCAAAGCTATCGGCACGGCCGTGCTGCCCGACTTTCTATCGGTGGTGTTCGATCCCACTCGAAAGAGCATTGACGGCACCGATCTGAATGGCACTTACTCCTACGACGATGAGGGCATCGCGGCCCGGCCCGTCACCGTGGTGGAAAACGGGATCTTGAAAACGTTCCTGATGTCGCGCTCGCCAATTCATGGCTTCGATCACTCCAACGGGCACGGCCGGCGACAGCCCGGAGCCGAAGTGGTTTCCCGGCAATCGAACCTGATTGTCGAATCGAAGAAAACCGTCAGCGAGCAGCGCCTGCGCGAGATGCTGATTGCTGAAATCAAGCGCCAGCACAAGCCCTACGGATTGTTTTTCCAGCAAGTGACGGGCGGCTACACTACCACGCAGCGGCGCGGTCTGCAAGCCTATACGGTGATCCCACTGCTGGTGTATCGCGTATATCCGGATGGACAGCCCGATGAGCTGGTGCGGGGAGTTGATATTGTCGGCACGCCGCTTTCCAGCTTCGCGAAAATCATGGTGACGTCCGACAAGCTGGAAGTTTTCAACGGCTACTGCGGCGCCGAATCGGGGCAGGTGCCGGTTTCCGCCGTCTCCCCCGCCCTGCTGGTCTCCGAGATCGAGATCCAGAAGAAGGATCACTCGCAGGACCGGCCGCCGCTGCTTTCTCCGCCCACGGAGGAACGATGAGGGTGAAGCGCGGATTATTCGCTGGCTGCTGCATTCTGATTGCTGGATTCGGGATGCTTCCCGGGCAATCGCTTGATCCGCCGCCGGAAAAAGACCCGCTGCTGCGAGCCATGAAGGATGAGCTGCACCGTTCCCGCGATTTGCGCATCATCAGCCTGGATTTGCCCTATTTCATCGAGTACCGGGTTGCTGACGAATTGACCTTTTCCGTGCGGGCCTCACTGGGCGCTCTGGTGGCCAGCGGCGAATCCACGGTCCGGCTGCCGCTGGTGAGCGTGCGGGTGGGAGATTACGCCTTCGACAACACCAATCACATCTATTCGGAAGCCTACTCCGGCTCCCGTTACGATCCCGACCAGCTTTCACTCGATAGCGATTACATGGGCTTCCGGCACGAGCTGTGGCTGGCCACGGATCGAGCGTACAAAACCGCCGAAGACGCCATTGCGCGCAAGCGCTCCTCGCTCAAGAACATGAATCTTCCGGACCAGATTCCCGATTTCTCCAAAGCTCCGCCGGTGCAGGCGGTGCTTCCGGTCCACAGGCAAGCCGTGAATGAAGCCGCGTGGAAGGATCGCGTAGTCAAGCTTTCCGGCATCTTCGACGCCTATCCACGGGTGCTGTCGTCGGGAGTTGAGATGCAAATCACGCAGGCTACCAATTATCTGACGAACTCGGAAGGCACGGTGCTGCGAACGCCGGAGGACCTGGCTTATATCCGGGTGGTGGCGCACGGCCTGACGCCCGATGGGGTGCAAGTACGCGACGCGCAGGTGGTGCAAGCTTTCGACGCGGGCAGCCTGCCCTCGGAAACGGAGCTGCGGCGGCAGGTGACCGAAGTTGCCGATCACGTGACGGCGCTCAGCCAGGCACCTGCCGGCGAGGCTTACGACGGCCCGGTGCTATTCGAAGCCGCGGCCGCCGCCCAACTCTTTGGTCAACTGCTGGGCGACAATCTGAAAATCATGCGCAAGCCGGTGGTGGATGCCGGACGTACTGCGCCCTATGTACCGAGCGAATTGGAAAACCGTATCGGATCGCATATCCTTCCCGAGTGGATGGATGTCGTGGATGATCCCACGCAGACCGAATGGCGCGGCCACACGTTGCTGGGCCACTATCTTTACGATATTGAGGGCGTCAAGCCGGCGCCGCTGCCGTTGATCGAGAAAGGGGCGCTTAAATCTTTTCTGCTGACGCGCACTCCGGTGCTGAAGTCATTCGACAGCTCCAACGGGCGCGCCCGAATGACTGGATCGTACGGCGCCGACGAGCCCGGGTTCGGCAATCTTTTCGTTCACGCCACCGAGACGGTCTCGCTTCCGGATCTGAAAAAGAAGCTGGTGGATCTGTGCCGCGAACGCTCCAAGCCGTACGGAATACTGGTGCGCAAACTGGATTATCCGTCATCTGCATCGGTGGACGAGCTGCGGCGACTTGCGCAATCCAGCGGAAACCAGCGTCCGGTCAGCCTGCCTCTGCTGGTCTACAAGGTTTATCCCGATGGGCGGGAGGAACTGGTGCGAAGCCTTCGATTCCACGGCGTCTCTACCCGTTCTTTCAAAGATATTCTGGCGGCATCGGACGAAAGCTACGTTTTTGATTTCGTCGATTCGAATGCGCCGTTTGCTCTTATGGGCGCAGGCAGCTTCACCGACAGCGCCTCGGTAATTGCGCCGTCCGTTCTCTTCGACGAGCTGGAGCTCGAGCCGGTTCAGGAAGAAACGCCCAAACCGCCCATCGTGCCGCCGCCGCCTTTGAGCGGAGCCCGGACTGCCGGGTCCTGAATCCGATGGGTCTGCTCAACCGCTCCATCTTCCGCGAAGTGGCCCACAGCGCGCTGCTGGGGACGGTTCTGTTCACCTTCGTAATTTTCCTGCAGCGAGTGGGCAAGTTGTTTGAGATCCTGGTGCGCAGCTCGGCATCGCCGCCTACCGTGGCCTATCTTTTCGGCTTGGCCATCCCGTTTACGCTGACCCTCACGGTGCCTCTGGGAGTGCTGGTGGGCGTGCTGATCGCTCTCAGCCGCATGTCCAGCGACGGCGAGATCACCGCCATGCGCGCCGCCGGCGTGCCTAGCCGAAAAGTAATCGGACCGGTGCTGACTTTCGCGATCCTGGGCATGTTCTTAGCAGCGGCAGCCTCGCTGTGGCTCACCCCCTGGGCCGCGCGGACAACGTATCGGGTGCTGAATCAACTGGTGGCGGCGGAGCTGACCGCAGAAGTGAAGCCGGATGTTTTCGAAGAACAATTCCCGAATCGCGTGCTGTATATCCAGGACGTGATTCCCGGGGCGATTACGCGCTGGCGGAATGTTTTCATCGCCGATATCACGCCTCCCGACGAACAGAAAAAGACCGACCACGATCGCGGCGAGGGTCCGCGCATCACCGTGGCCGCCGATGCCATCGCGGTTCCGGATGTGAAGCGCAATCGCATCCAGCTTTCCATGCAGAACGGCCTTACCTACGATGTGGGAAAAGATTTTACGGATCACTACACTACATCGGCGCAAGGGGCCGACCAAATTCTCGAAGCCACCAAGCCGAACGACGTGCCGGTTACGCCCTATACCGAAGTGGACACGCTTCCGCTGTATAAGATTGCCTATCACGATCCGAAACTGGATCCGGATAGTAAGATCCAGGCGCTGATTGAGCTGCACCAGCGCCTGGCGTTGCCCCCGGCCTGCTTCCTGCTGGCGCTGATCGGCATACCGCTGGGCATTTCCTCGCGCAAAGGCGGCAAGTCCACGGCGTTTGTGCTCACGGTGGCGATGGCCTTTATTTATTGGATGGGACATATCGGCGCCAACGGCCTGGCCAAGCAGCACAAGCTGCCGGTGGGCGTGGCGATGTGGATCCCGAATGGAGTTTTCGCACTGATCGGACTCGTGCTGCTGACGCGTCTGGAGCTTCCCGGCGACAAAGACTGGATCGTTCGGGCGACAGATGGGATCAGATCCATGTGGGATCGCTTGCGGGGCACGCTAAGGATGGGGCCCTCCGCACGCGGCCGGCGGGGATGGCGCTTCTTTCTGGCGCCGCAGATTGCCGATACCTACGTGCTCTACGGCTTCCTGTTCTATTTCGCGCTTCTGCTGGTGAGCTTTGTGCTGATGACGCACGTGTACACGTTCTTTGAGCTGCTGAGCGATATCGTGAAAAACAATATCGCCATGTCCCGCGTGTTCACCTATCTTTTCTTTCTGACGCCGCAGATCATTTACGATTCAGCGCCCATCAGCGTGCTGGTGGCCGTACTCATAACATTTGGAATCCTCAGCAAGCACAATGAAGTGACTGCCTTCAAGGCCTGCGGCATCAGCCTGTACCGGCTGGCCATTCCGGTTCTGGTTGCGTCTCTGCTGCTCAGCGGCGGCTTGTTCGCGTTCGATCATTATTATGTGCCCGGCGCAAACCGCAAGCAGGACGCCCTACGCAAAGAGATCAAGGGCAAACCGGTGCAGACCCAATTCAATCCCGGCCGGCACTGGGTATTTGCGCCCGGTTCTCACGACGACCCGCGCATTTATTACTACCAGTATCTGGATCCGGTGCAAAAAGTAATGGTGGGCCCGCAGGTGTTCGAGCTGGATCCTGCGAATTTTCATCTCCGCAAGCAGATTTCCGCGGAGAAGGCGCGCTGGGAGCCGGCGCTGAAGGCCTGGATCTTCGAGAACGGCTGGAGCCGCGATTTCACGGCGCGTAGCAATCCATTCTTCAATTTTTCCGGCCAAGCCACAACATTTCGCGAGTTGGAGGAAACGCAGGATTACTTCCTGCAGGAAGTTTTGCAGGACCAGCAAATGAACTTCCAGCAACTGGCGGCCTACATCCACGATCTGCAGCGCAGCGGAATCGACACCATTACTTTGCAGGTACGGTTCTACCGGAAATTCGCGGTACCTCTGTTCGCGCTGGTGATGGCGCTGATTTCAGTTCCGTTCGCCTTTATTGCGGGCACGCGCGGAGCCACTGCCGGAGTGGGTGTCAGTTTCGGGATCGCCATGGCTTACTGGGCCATCGGAAAGTTGTTCGAACAGCTCGGCGATATCAATCTGCTGCCGGCGACGATTGCCGCGTGGTCGCCGGATTTTCTGTTCGCGGTTGCCGGGTTGTACTTTTTTACGAGAATGAGGACGTGAAAAACTGTTTCTGGTTTCTGGTTTCTGGTTTCTGGTTCGCGTTGCCGGGGCTTTCTGAAATGCGGGCCGGCGCTGCTTTTCGCATTGTTACTCCCGATCTGGCCAAGGGGCCCGTTTTCATGGCTGGATTCGATAATAACCGGCGCGCTACTGCGATCCATGACGATCTTTTCGCGCGCTGCCTGGCCATTCAGCCCGGCGACACCCCGCTGGTGATTTGCGGCGTGGATTCCATCGGCTTGTTCTTCGACGATGTCGTCAAAATTCGCCAAATGGTGAAGGCCAAACTGGGGCGGAACGCGGACGTCATCGTCGCGGCTCTGCATGACCATCAGGCGCCCGACACCATGGGATTGTGGGGTCCGGATGGGGCTACCAGCGGAATCAACGAGGATTACAACGGCTTGGTGATTGAACGAACGGCGGAAGCTGCGCTCGCGGCCATCGCGAATCTTCGTCCGGCGTCCATTGCGCTGGCCAAGACACATCCGCCGGAGCTGGATACTTTTATTCACGATAATCGCCCGCCCGATGTGCACGATTCCGAGCTGATTCTTATGGCAGTCAATGGCGTGGATGGTAAACCGATAGCCACGCTCATCAACTGGGCCAATCACCCGGAGACGCTGGGATCGCGCAACACACGAATCACGGCTGATTATCCGGCCGCGATCTACAAGCGTCTGGAAGAGCGTCGTGGAGGAGTGGCGGTTTTTATAAACGGCGCGGTGGGCGGCATGCAATCGCCGCTGGGCGCCAAGCTGGCCGGGATTCCCGATAACAGCTTCGAGAAAGCTGAGCGCATCGGCCAGCGCGTGGCCGATATTGGAGCGGATGCGCTGCAGCATGCTCAACCTGTGCACGTCAGCCGCTACGAATTCCAGGAACGAATGGTGCGGATTCCCATCTCGAACAAAGGCTTTCAACAGGCGGCCCAGGCCAATATTTATCATGGTCGGAAACCCTCCGTGGAGGGACAGACCACCGTGCCGGTGGGGCTGATCCGGCTATTCGATGGAGATAACCCGATGCTCGAAATCGCGCTGGTCCCCGGCGAACTTTATCCGGAGCTGAGCGTGGGCGGCATCCAGAAATATGAAGGCGCCGATTTTCCGGACGCGCCGCCGGAGCAAGCCATCAAGAGTCTGATGCAGGCGCCCTATCGCATGCTTTTCGGGCTGGCCGATGATGAGATCGGCTATATCATTCCGAAATCCGAATGGGACAATCAGGCGCCCTGGCTGCAGAACGCGCCGAAGCGGTGGTACGGGGAACAGAATTCCGTTGGGCCGGAGGCGGCGCCGATTATTGTGGGCGCGCTTAAGGAGCTGTGTGGAACTGAAGCGCGGCGGTGAGGAACAAATCTGTTGGCAGGCGAAAGCGCCTGCCCCACTGCGATCCAAAGTGGGGCAGGCACTTTTGCCTGCCAACCAAAACTAATCCACGCGCAAGGCGGTCAATGGATCAATGCGGGAAGCTTTTCGCGCTGGAAGATAGCCGGCCAGCGCGGCCGTCGCGATCAGCAGGACGCCCACGCCCAGGAACGTCGCAGGGTCAGTGGCTGCCACGCCGTATAACAGACTGGCCAGCATGCGGGTGACCAGCAGCGAGGCCACCACTCCGGCGGCGAGGCCAGTGAGCACCAGCCGCAGGCCTTGTCCTAGCACCATGCTGAAGACGCTCGACCGCGTGGCGCCCAGAGCCACGCGCACTCCAATTTCATAGGTTCTCTGCGCGGCCGAAAACGCAACCACGCCGTAAACGCCGATGGCCGCCAGAATCAACGCGGAGCCGGCGAACGCGACGAAAAGCCACATGATGGAGCGCGGTTCGGACGTGGATGTAGAAACCACCGCTTCCATGCTGCGCACCTCACCCACAGGAACATTCGGATTCACGCCGGCCACCAGTTGGCGAACCTCATTGGCCACGCGTCCTTCGTCCGCCGTGGTCCTGAAGAGCAGATTCATAGTGGCCGGAATTCCTTCCGTCAAATCCACCGCTTGAGGATAGGGCATGTAAATGGTTCCCTTGATCCAATCCGGAATGTGGTTGGCCAGATCGTATTGCCGGACATCGGCAACCACGCCCACTACGGTTCGCCACTGCTGCTCCCAAACAGTCTTAATATGTTTGCCGATTGGACTCTCGTTCGGCCAATAGCGGCGCGCCGTGGATGCGCTCACCAAAACAACGCCGGGCGCCTTCATCCCGTCAGCGTCGCTGAAAGTGCGGCCCGCGAGCAACGGGATTCTCATCATTCGAAAATAATCGGGTGTGACGGCGCCCGCCCATGGTGTCGGCGCCATAGTCTCGGCCGGATTCCTGGGATGCCCTTCCAAATCCACCACCACGGCCGGGACATCGGTGCTCAAAGGAACTGCGTTGACCGCGGCAACTTCGGATACTCCGCTGATGCCGCGCACCCGGTGCAGCAGTTCATCGTAGAGGGCCACGCAGGCGGCTCGCTGGTTGCAGAATGACTGGCTGGGAGAGATACGAACGGTCAGGATCCGCTCCGGCTGGAACCCGGGATTCACTTGCGTCAGGCGCCACAGGCTTTTGATCAAGAGCCCGGCGCCCACCACTAATACAACAGTGAGAGCCACCTCGCCCGCCACCAAGGAGCTGCGCAAGCGAACTCCGGCCGCGCCTCTGGACCGCTGGCCTCCGGTTTTGATGGATCCCGCCAGATTCACACGAGATGCGCTCAGCGCCGGAACAAGTCCGGAAATGAGTCCGCTCAAAATCGCCAGCAGGGCCACGAATCCGAGCGATTGCCAATCAATCCCGGCCTCGGACAATCGCGGGGTTTGGGCCCCCAGCGCGGATTTCAATACGGCCAGAAACAGAAACGTCAGAGCCAGCCCCAATCCTCCCCCAGCCAGCGCCAGCACCACGCTTTCGGTTAAGAGCTGGCGCAGGATTCGTCCCCGGGACGCGCCCAGCGAGACGCGGAGCGCGATCTCTTTGGAACGAGCCACGGACCGCGAGAGCAACAGGCTGGCCACATTGGCGCAGGCGATCAGCAGCACGAAGCCCACCGCGCACAATAGCACCATCAGCTTACGGCGGACATCGTGCACCAGGTCCTCCTGCAAGGTGAGGACGGTGGCATCGGCGTTCCAGGTGGGCGCCATCGTATATGAAAACTGCCTGATGGCCCGCAAGATGAGGGGACGTAGCTCGTTTCGCGCCTGGAAAATGTTCGCGCCCGGGCGCAATCTCCCGATGGCCGGCATGAAGCCCTTCCCCCAGAAGTCTTCGGACGCTCGCGAATCCAGGTGCAGCGGAATCCATACTTGCTCTTCAAAAGAGGGGAAGCCAAACCTGGCCGGCATCACTCCCACCACTTCGCGGCCCACTCCATCGAGGGTGATCATACGCCCGAGAATCGAAGGATCGCCTGCGAATTTCTTCTGCCATAGCGCGTGGCTCAGAATCACCAGCGAGTCCCGGCCAGGAACATCTTCGCCGGCTTCAAAAGTGCGGCCGATGGCTGGTTGGGCGCCGAGTATCGAGAAGAAATTCGCGGATACCGTGGCTCCTTGCAGACGCTGGGCCTCGCCTTGGCCGGTGAGGTTCATTTCGCCGCCGGGCTGGTAACCGGCAATGTCCATGGTACGGCTCTGTTGCCGCAGAACCTGCAGCGCGCCTTTGGGGTAATAGCCTGTGACTCGGACCAGGCGCTCCGGCGCCGGATATGGCAGAGGCTGCAGCAGCACGCCGTTGACGATGCTGAACATGGCGGAGTTGCCGCCGATGCCGAGCGCGAGCGAAACCACGGCCACCGCGGTGAATCCAGGATTGCGGGCCAGCGTGCGGCAGCCGTAGCGAAGATCCTGCCACAGGTTCTCCAGCAGATTGCCGATCCGGACTTCGCGAACTTGTTCTTTCACCTGCTCCACCCCACCCAGCTCGAGCACGGCTTCCCGATGCGCCTGGGAGCGGGCCATGCCGGTGGTGACCTTATGCGCCTCCAACATTTCCACGTAGCCGCGGACTTCGAGATCCAAATCCCGCTCCACGCGATCCCTTCGAAGCAGATTGCGCAGCAGGCTGGAAATGCGGGAAGGGAGTGACATATAGAGTCTCTATATGAAGATTATCACCGGCCCCTATAGAATGTCAATAGGAGGCGTGCGCATGGATCGGACTCGCCAGGCGTTCACACGAGTGTGAACGCGGCACGCACGAGTGCGCGCGCCACGGCGTATTACAAGGCCTTCTTGGCCAACGGGCGGGCGTAGGCATTCGGCGGATTGTGGGCGTTCGATGCCAGCGCTTTGCGGTAATACTCCTGCGCCTGCGTTTTGTCGCCCAGCTTTTCGTAGGTTTGCGCGATCATGGCCAGAATAAAAGGATCGTTCTGGTTAGCCTTCTGAAACTCGGCCAGCGCCGTTTTAAAATCGCCGCCGTAGAAGGCGACGTAACCCACCAGATACGGGAAGAACGGCGCCTGTTGTGGATTGGCGCCCTGGTCCAGAATCGCTTTCGCGGCTTCCACATGTTTTTGAGCGTCCGCTTGGTTTCCCCGCCGAGCGGCGATGCGCGCCTGTGCGTGTTCCCAGCGGAAATTCCACAGATCTTTCTGCTTTTCTTCAGGCTGGTTCAGCCCGGCCTGGTGGCCTTTTTGATACCACTGGTAGGCTTGATCCAGATCGCCGGCATCGATGCAAATGCGCGCCAGCTCATCGGCCGTTTCACCGGCTTCGAAAAAACTCTTGGAAGCGAGGTACGTTTCGTATAACGGACCCTCGTACTTCACCGCGTTCTTGCAATCGCCTTCGAAGGCGTAGGACACGGCCAGCGACCTTTGCGCCTGTGCTTTGGCCTGCGCGGTGGTGGCCTGCTGGAGCGCCTTTTGAAAGCGCTGGCGAGCTTCGCCGTATTGTCCGTTCAAATCCATCTGGCGGCCTTCGCGCAGAAGGCCGGCCACCGGGTCCTGCGCCAATGCGTGAAGGCTACCGGCCAAAAAGATCGCAAATGCGAAACAAAATCCACGTGGTTGTCCGCTCATGGCACGGATTATCGCACAGCGACGCAGGCCGGTAGCACCCCAATGCCGTGTTCGCACTCTCGCGAACTCCAGTGATGAGGTAAGTTCCAGGCGTTCACACGAGTGTGAACGCGGCACGCACGAGTGCGCGCGCCACATCGTTGCTCGGCCTACCCTCAGCCCTCGGTCCCCGTCCTCAATTTCCCCCCCGTTCTGCCGAAATGACCTAAAGGAGGTGGTGTACGAGTCACGCCCTCCAACTCGAGAAAGGTCTCACCAAAGACGAGAAGCTGGATCTCTGCGTCCAGCAGATCTCCCGTGGCGGAGGCGTGCCTCCGTTCGCGGATCATGCCAAGGAAATCATGGTCCGGACCCTCGATATCGACGGGGGAAATTCCCAAACTCTGGTGCAGGTGATCCTTCGCGATCCAGGACTGGCGGCGCAGGTGCTGCGGGCCGCCAACTCGGTGATGTACAACCATTCCGGGCGCCCCATTCTGAGTGTCGCTCACGCCACCACGCTGCTGGGCTGGCTGGAAGTCCGCAACATGGTAAGCACCGGCCGCCATATCGAGGAGTTCGCGGATCACTCTCCGGGACTTCGCGAACTGCTGCTGGCGTCCGTGCTGACCGCGGTGCAAAGCCGGGAAGTGGCGGCGGCGATTGGATACCCGCGGCCGGAGGAAGCTTATATTTGCGGTTTGTTCCGGAATCTTGGAGAGGTGCTCATCGGCTGTCATTATCCGAACGAATATTCACGCGTCATCATCAGCATGGAGGAGGAAAAAATCCCCGAGCGGGCGGCGTGCCTCCGGGTGCTGGATTTTTCGTGGGAAGACGTGGGCAGGCGCATTGCCGCGGGTTGGAACATGCCCACACAGGTACGGCGCGGCATGCAGGCATCGCCAGCGGCAGGGTCGTCACTCGAGCGGTCGCTTGCCTCCATTACCAACTACGGCCACAACATTACGCGTCAGGTGTACCGCAAGGGCGCGGGCATCAACACCATGCAACTGGAAACCCTGCTCAACCCCGCCGGACATCCGGCGCTGCTTGCGGTGCGCGATTTGGCGCGCATTGTGGACGCCGCGCTAGCCGAAACCAGCCAGACATTCTCCCGCCTGCAGATCTCGCCTCAGACGCTGCGCCTTTCTCATCAAGCGCAGCGGGCCCGCGCCATTCTGGAGTCTGTCACCATCTTCAACGCCTCAGGCACCGCGTTGGATCAAGCCATTCAAAAGGCCGCCGGCATCGTCAAGACCCGCAGCCTGGACCTCACCGCTTTTATCTCCACGCTGCTCGACGCGCTGCGCACCGCCGGATTCGACCGGGTGGTTTTCGGCCTCATGAATGAAAGCCTGACCTTCATAGCCGGGCGCCTGGCCAGCGGGGAGACGAACAGCTTTGCGAACAGCTTTTACTTTCCGATGGACGGCGCTGACGGCCCCATTCGGGCGGCGCTGCAACGCAAGGAGGATCTATGGGTAGACCGCGCGCGCGATGGCCGCTACGACCGCTCGGCCCTGGTGACGGCTTTCGATCCGGCCGGGTTCGCGCTGTCGCCGATTGTGATCGATCGCAAAACCGTGGCTTGCCTTTACGCCGACCTTCAGGGGTCACTCCACAGGCTGGATGCGCTCCGGCCAGCCTTTGCCCGCGTGCGCGATCTCATTGGCCAAGCCATGGTGGTGGGAAGGTCTTGAACCCGATTGGCAAATGCACCAAGCAGCGCGGTTGACAACCGCGCGCAGGATGGCATCCTGCCCCACTGCACCAACGCTTGTTCTATCATTTGCTAGGAGGGTGCTCGTGGCATACGACTTAAATAGACGTCATTTCTTTTTTGGCTCGCTACTCGCCGGCGCGGTTCCCATCGCCGGATTCGGAAGCGTACCGTCGCTCAAGGCGCTCGGCTACAAATCGCCCAATGAGAAGTTGAATATCGCGTCCATCGGCGCCGGGGGCAAGGCCTCCAGCGATATTCATGGCTGCTCCGGCGAGAACATTGTGGCGCTTTGCGACGTGGACGACGTGCACGCCGCGGACACCTTCAAACACTACGAAAAAGTTCCGAAGTATAAAGATTTCCGCAAGATGCTGGATGAGCAGGGCGCGAACATCGACGCCGTTATCGTCACCATCCCCGATTTCATGCACGCCACCGCGGCCACCTGGTGCATGGAACGCGGCAAGCACGTGTACGTCCAGAAGCCGCTGACCCGCACCATTTGGGAAGCTCGCCAGTTGCAGGAAGCGGCCAACAAATACCGGGTGGCTTCGCAGATGGGCAATCAAGGTTATTCGAACGAGGGGACGCGGCAGGCGGCGGAAATGATCTGGGCGGGCGAAATCGGCAACGTTACCGAGGTGCATGCCTGGACCAATCGCCCCATCTGGCCGCAGGGCTTGACGCACATTCCACCGCCCGATCCGGTACCGGACACGCTCGATTGGGACCTGTGGCTGGGCATAGCGGAAAAACGGCCGTATACTTCCGGCGGCCCGGATTATAAGTCGCCCATCGGCGGACATTTCTACCAGCCCGCAAACTGGCGCGGTTTTTACGATTTCGGCTGCGGCGCCCTCGGCGACATGGCTTGCCACATTCTGGGTGCGCCGAACCTGGCGCTGCAACTCGGCGCTCCCTCGAGCGTAGAGTGCGTCCATAAGGAAGGCACCAGCGATTTCATGTTCCCGGTGAAGTCAGTACTCCGCTACGATTTTCCGGCGCGCGGATCCATGCCGCCGGTGAAGGTGTTCTGGCATGACGGATTGAAGGATACCCCGCAGATCCCAGGGGTGCCCGAAGGCGAGCTTTTGGGCGATTTGCCTCACGCCCGCCGAAACGCGGATGCGCGGCCGCAAGGACCGCCGCAGTTTACCGGCTTTGTTGGCGACGTGTTCAACTTCGAGAAATTTCAGGCCATGAAAGAGACCGCCGATCCTTACATCCCACCGCCGGACGGCAGTCTCTTCATCGGAGATAAAGGCATGCTGACCACTGGCACCTACGGCGAGGACACCCGTCTGATCCCGGTGGAAAAGATGCGCGACTATCGATTCCCGCACCAGTATCTCACCCGCTCGCCCGGCCACTACCACGATTGGATTCGCGCCTCGAAAGGCGGCGATCCGGCCTGCTCGAATTTCAACGTGGCCGTTCCCTTCGTGGAATGGATGCTGCTGGGCGTGATCGCGCTGCGCGTGGAAGGCAAGCTGGAGTGGGACGCGGCGAAAATGAGGTTCACCAACAACTCCGACGCGAACAAGTATCTCAGGCCGACGTTCCGCAAAGGATGGTCCCTGACCTAAGCAGGCGCATTCAGGAACATGCGGCTGGAACTCGAAGTGGCCACCGCCGAAGACGCTGCGGATCTAGTGGCTCTTCGAGCGGCGGTGAACCAACACCTCATCGCGCAATATGGGAACGGATACTGGGCGGCGGGGCTAACCGAAAAGGGCGTGCTGTTCGCGATGCGAACTTCTACCGTATATGTCGCCAAGGCGGGCGGCCGGTTGATCGCAACCCTGGCGCTTTCCACTCGAAAACCTTGGGCTATCGATAAGAAGTACTTCAGCGCCAGCCGGCGTCCGCTGTATCTCACCTCGATGGCCGTGGCTCCCGGCCGGCAGCGCAAAGGCATCGGCAGGTGGTGTGTTGAGGAAGCGCACCGGATAGCCGTGCAATGGCCGGCTGACGCCATTCGACTAGACGCGTTCGATGCCGAGGCCGGCGCGGGCGGATTCTACTCGAAGTGCGGTTTCCGGGAGGTTGGCCGCACATCGTATCGAAACGTTCCGTTGATTTATTTTGAAATGTTAGTGTAGCGCTCAGGCACCCAACTCAGGCATCGATGTGCCCGTGAAAGAAGCGATCCAGCGCCAGCTTGTATTTCGCGGCTAAATCGCGCGAGAGATTGCGCATTTCGTCCTCCGGCATGGGCGTAAAGCTCTTGGCCACCTGGACGTTTTGATCGATATAGGAAAGTTTCGGCATGCCGATCACCGCCGCGGCTATGGGCAGTGACATGGCGTAGCGGATGAGCGTGGCGGACGGCGCGGCGTTCGAAAGCTTGTCCTGGCCAAACACTTTCATCGCCGTAATGCCCATGTCCTTGCCGCGCGCAACAGGAAGCGCAATGGTTTCGAAGCATTCGTTCCAGGGATCGCGATAGCCCTTGGTAGGCCCCACACGGGCCGCGTTCAGCGCCATTTGCGTGCAATCGAAATCGTTGTGTTCGAGCGCCGCTTTGAGCACGTGCGGATCGTGGTGACAGGTAACGCCGATGAAGCGCGTCACCTTTTGATCTCGCAGCTTGTAAAGCATGTTGAGGACGCCATCTTTGGCCTCCACCGCTTTGAGATCGTCTTCATCCATCAACCCGTGCACGTGAATCAGATCCAGATGGTCCGTCTGCAGCCGCTTGAGACTTCCTTCAATGATCCGCAGCGCGTCGTCACCGTGGCGGCGCTCCACTTTGGTGACCAGGAAAACGCCTTGGCGGCGCTGCTTCATGACTTCTCCCACCCAGGTCTCGCTCACGCCGTCGCCGTAGGAGTACGCGGTATCAACATAGTTGATACCCAGATCCAACGCTCGATTCAGCGCGGCCTGGCCTTTTTCGGCATCCTTGTACATCAGCAGCCGGCTTCCGCATCCGATTCCCAGAATGGAAACACGCTGGCCGGTTCGCCCCAGAACGCGAGTGGGCATGGCGTCTTCCGCGCCTAATGCGGCAGTGGCAGCCAAGCCGGATGCCGTCCCTAAGAAGCTTCGCCGTGAAATGCTCATATGGCTGCTATGTTAACTGATCCGTGGGCAAACGGATTTATAGCCGCAGATGAACGCTGATATACGCAGATAAAACATTGCTTTCTTATCCGCGTTTATCGGCGTTCATCTGCGGCTAATCCAAGCCCGGGACGTGCAATCCTGGATGTAGATGTCCGTTGCCTTGTTGAGCTGCTCCGCTATTCGTAAATCCTTCGGGACGCGCGTCCTGTTCGAAGATCTCTCGCTCAGTTTGTCCGAAGGCGACCGGACTGGATTAATCGGGCCCAATGGCAGCGGCAAAACCAGCTTGCTCGAGATCCTGGCTGGAAACGACGTACCGGACTCGGGCGAGCGCGCCGTGCGAAAACACAGCCGTCTGGCCTACGTCCCGCAGGATTCACTGTTCGCCGCGGAGGACACGGTCGCGTCGGTCCTCGAAGCAGCGCTGGCCCTTGTCCACATGGAGGAACAGGAGAAAACAATCCGGGTTGAGATGATGCTGCAACGCGCGGGATTTGAGGATCCGACGGCGCGCGCCGCCACACTCTCCGGCGGATGGAGGAAGCGCCTGGCCATCGCGGCGGCGCTGGTAACATCGCCGGACGTGCTTTTGTTGGACGAGCCCACCAATCACCTGGACCTGGACGGCATCCTGTGGCTGGAGCGCGCCATCGCCCGAGCCAATGCCTGCCTGGTGGTAACTCACGATCGATATTTTCTCGAGAACGTGGCCACGCGAATGGTGGAGATCAATCCCGCGTATCCGGAAAGCTCTTTCCAGGTGAACGGCAACTACAGCGAATTTCTGGAGCGGCGCGAGGAGTTCTTCGAGGCCGCGTCCCGGCAGCAGGAATCGCTGGCCACCAAAGTTCGAAGGGAAGTGGAATGGCTGCGGCGCGGACCCAAGGCCCGCACCGGGAAATCGAAGGCACGAATTGATTCGGCGGGACGGCTGATCGATGAGTTCGCCGCGGCCACGGCCCGTGCCCGCACGGCCACAGCCAAAATCGATTTCACGTCATCGGATCGAAAAACAAAAGTGTTGATTGAGGCCGAAGACATCGGCAAGAAGCTGGGCGGCCGCACGCTGTTCCGCGACTTGAGTCTCACGCTCTCGCCGGGCGTACGCGTGGGCCTGTTGGGAGCGAACGGCAGCGGAAAAACTACGCTGCTGAAGATGCTGGAAGGCGACGTCTTACCGGACCAAGGGACTATCCGGCGGGCCGACGCTCTCCGCGTAGTGACCTTCGCGCAGGATCGGACGGAGCGCCTGGATCTTGAAGAAAGCCTCCGGCGCACTCTATGCCCGGAAGGCGATTCGGTGATTTATCGCGGACGGCCCATTCATGTGGCGGGCTGGGCCAAGCGCTTTTTGTTTCGCTCCGATCAGCTGGAAATGCCGGTCTCCAGCCTCTCCGGCGGGGAACGCGCGCGCGTGCTCATCGCGCGGCTGATGCTGCAGACGGCCGACGTGCTGCTGCTGGACGAACCGGCCAACGATCTGGACATTCCGACGCTCGAAGTGCTGGAACAGAGCCTGCTCGAGTTTCCCGGCGCCATTGTGCTGGTGAGCCATGACCGCTATTTGCTGGACCGCGTGTCCACCATCGTAATCGCGCTGGATGGATCGGGCGAAGTGAGCGCATTTGCCGATTACTCGCAGTGGGAAGCCGCGCGAGCGGAGCGAATTGTGGAGAAACCTGGTGTCAAAGAGCGGGATGTGCCCGCGCCCGCGCCGGCGCAGCAAAAGAAGCTGTCTTACATCGATCAACTGGAATGGGACGCCATGGAGGTGAAAATTATGGAAGCGGAGAAGGTGCTGGCGGCATGGCACCAGGAAGTTCAGGACGCTTCCTCCGATGCCAATCGGTTGCCGCATGCTTTCGAGCAGCTTCAACAGGCGCAAGCGCGCGTGGATGAATTGTACCAGCGCTGGGCGGAGCTGGACGGGAAAGTCACGAGGTGACGGCATCCCACGAAGGTGGTATCGCAAGATCCCAAGCATTGGTGATTCCAGGCGTGGCCCATTTAGAGGAAGCTTAGTACGTGGATATAGGTATGCCCGATATTAATCCCGCGGCTTTTCCCACGCTGGATGACGCGCAAATAGCTCGTGTGGCCGCATTCGGCGTGGAGTTGCACGCAGAGACAGGTGAAATCCTTTTCGAGCAGGGAGACGCCGAACGGGGCGTCTTTGTGGTGCTCAGCGGCAGCATCGAAGTTATCAGCGTCTCCGGCGCCGCTGAGGTGGTGATGAGAGTGCTGGCGCGGGGAAATTTCACCGGCGAAGTAAATCAGCTTTCGGGCCGCCGCAGCCTGGTGAAATGCCAGGCGCGCGAATCGAGCAAGCTGCTGGAAATCCCGCGGGCCAGCCTGCAACGCATGATGCAGACCGACGCCGCGCTGGGTGAGACATTCCTGACGGCCTTCATTCTGCGGCGGCTGTACCTGATTGACCATTCGGTGGGCGACGCGATTCTGATCGGATCCAGTCTTTCGAGCGATAGCCTGCGTCTACGATCGTTTCTGGCGCGCAACGGCCATCCGCACACGTATATCGATCTGGAGCGCGAGCCCGATGTCCAGAGCGTTCTGGACCACTTCGCGATTCGTGTAACGGACATCCCGGTGCTGATATGCCGGGGTCAGCTGATGCTTCGAAATCCAAGCAACGCCGAGGCGGCCGCTTGCTTCGGTTTGAACGCCGGCATCGATGACCATGAGGTTGCCGACCTGATTGTAATCGGCGCCGGGCCAAGTGGGCTGGCGGCGGCGGTTTATGGAGCTTCGGAAGGATTGAATGTTTTGGTGATCGAGAGCAACGCGCCGGGCGGGCAAGCCGGATCAAGCTCACGCATTGAAAACTATCTCGGTTTTCCCACGGGGATCTCAGGGCAATCCCTGGCCAACCGCGCATTTCTGCAAGCCGAAAAATTCGGGGCGCGTATTTCCATCGCTCGAGCCGCGGCATCGCTCCAGTGCTCGAGCCCGCCTTACACGGTCCGGCTGGACGACGGCGGTGTGGTACAGGGGCGCAGTATCATCGTTGCGTCCGGCGCGCAATATCGAAGATTGGATCTGCCCAACCTGAGCCAATTTGAGGGCCTCGGCGTATATTACGGCGCCACCCAAGTGGAGTCGCAGCTATGCCAGGATCAGGAAGTGGTGATCGTCGGAGGCGGGAACTCGGCCGGCCAGGCGGCTATCTATCTTTCTGGATTCGCGAAGCGGGTTCATCTCTCGGTCCGGGGGTCGGGACTGGAGAGCACCATGTCGCGCTATTTGATCGCACGGATTGAAGCCAGCCCCAATATCACGGTCAAGCCGTGGACCGAGGTAGGCGCGCTTGAAGGAAACGGACATCTGGAACGCGTTCAGTGCCGGAATACCAAAACGGGCGCTACCGAGCTCCATGAAGTCCGGAACTTGTTTCTGATGACCGGCGCGGTTCCGAACACGGCTTGGCTGAGCGGTTGCCTGGCGCTAGACGCTAAGCAGTTCATCCGAACCGGCGCCGATCTTGGATCCGAGTGGCCTCTGCGGCGCGCCCCGTTTCTTCTGGAAAGCAGCCGCCCCGGAATTCTTGCGGTGGGCGACGTTCGGGCCGGAAGCGTGAAGCGGGTGGCGTCCGCCGTCGGCGAAGGATCGATGGCCGTTCAGTTTGTGCACCAGATTCTTGCGGGATAGTGGGGCGGACCCCTGATCCGCGCGGGTCCCCAGGACCCGCTCTTTGGGGCCCTCAGAGAAGCAGGCCGACGTGGGCGTCGGCCGCGGACCAGGGGGTCCGCCCCACCGACGCGAGTTACCGCGCCTTCAACTCTAGCTCCAGGAGCGTGACTGTGAACGGATCGAAGGCGTATTCGAACTGGCTGCCGCGCACCGCGGCTTGGCCCGTTGAAACTGTTACGCGGTCCGGATCGTCGTGGCTGTTCATCGCTTCTGAATCGCCGACCCGTTCCCGATCGGCCAATACAAATACTTGTCCGTCGCGGACGTCCCCGAGTCCACTCAGGTTGATTCTGGTGCGCCGGATTCCGGCTGTCGAGTTGACGGCGTAGATCCGCAGCATCTTTCCGTCCGCGCTCAGCGTGGCGCTCAAGTCCGGCTCGCGAAGATGCTGCGGCAGCGCGGTGGAACGGTTAATTTCCAGCGCGAATGATCCCGCGGCGCGCTGGTAGAGCGCCTGGGAATGATACGTGGGCGAGCGGTACAACCAGCCCAAGCCGGGCTGGATGATGCCGGAGCCGAAGCTATCGGAGAGATTGGAGCGGATGGCAATTTCCACCAAACCGCTGTAGCGATGCATCAGGTTTTGATAGCGGGAGCAGCTTAGGGCGTTTCCGAGCGTCAGTAGAATGCCACGCGTCAGCCCCATCCAGCCGGCCGTGGTGTTCCATTCGGTAACCGCCACGCGCACGTCTCTTCCATTGGCATAGTTCGCAATCTGATCGCGCAGAACCTGGAAGCTTTCTTCTTCCGTTTGTAGATCACCCACTTCGTAATGATGCGGGCACAGATAATCCAGATAGCCGCCACCCAACTTCAACGTTTCCGCCGAGGGGAACGAAGAGAGGATCTTGATGTTAGGGTCCACCCGCTTCATGGCCTCCGCGAACGCCCGAACCGATTCGTCGTATTTCGCGCCGCCGATTTCGTTTCCGATTTGCCAGTACTTCACGCGATACGGCTCGGCGTGGCCGTTTTGCGTCCTCACGCGGCCCCAGTGCGTATCCGCGGCGCCATTGAAATATTCCACTTCCGATGCGGCATCCTGAGGAGTCTTGCCGGTCCAGCGGACGCAAATCAGGGGCTCGGCGCCCACGTGGCGGGTGAGTTGGACGAACTCTTCCACTCCGACAAAATTGGGATCAAGGCCGCCCCACGGCTCGGTAACATACGGAGTACGCTGGTCCCAGTTGCCCAGGCATTTGTCCCATTCGAAAACCTCGAGCGTGCTGCCGCCGAAGCGGATGACGCCGGGGTTCAGCGTTTTGAGCGCGTTGACAACATCCGGCCGCCAGAGGCCCAGCACCGCTTCAGCGTCGATCATGTAAACGCGATCGAGCCACAGCGTTCCCGGGCCTTCGAACTCGATGGTCAACGTGGCATTCCGCGCCGAGTTCGTTGCTTTCAGGACCGCGCTCGCGGCCTGCCAGTCATTCGAAGCGATACCCAAATCAACCGGCGCCGCGATCGCAGTGCCTTCGCCATGCAACCATGCGCGCACCTTGACGGCGCCTTCGCCGCGCATATGCAGCCGCAGCCGGTACTGGTGGCCGGTATCAATATAGAATCCATCCTCGGAAATTCCAGCACGTGAATGCGCCGCCGGCAGTTCGATTTTCTGACTGCGTTTGCCGTTGAACGGATTCTCTGTATCCAGAGAATATTTGGCCAGATGGACGGCGCCATCCGGATACCAGGGGCGGTACGGCTTATCGATCTCGCGTTTATAGCTCGGCTTCCAGGGCGGCTCTTCTTCGAAGCTGGTGGAATCCACCTGCTGCGCGATCATCCACGAAGTGAGGCGGCACAGCGGCTCAATAAACTGGCCGCCCTGTTTCAGATCGATGGGCCGCTCGCTCATCCGTTTGGACAAAATGCGGACGTCTTCCACGGCCTCCGTTCTCTCGGGGACCTGCTGCAGCTTCACGTCATCGAACCAGACCTTGCCGGCGGTATTCGAAAACGCGAACAGGCGCAGCCAGGTGCGGCCCGGAGACGGGACGCGAAAGAGCAATTCCAGCTGCTGCCATTCGGGCCCTCCCGTTTTCCACGCGGCCGATCCCTGGCCGCCCACGGGAGTGTCCACTTCCATCCGCGGAACCGAACCATTGGTTTTCACCCGCACGCTCGAGCGCCACAGCGTTCCAGGCTGAAGAAAGAGTTCGCGGCTAAAAGCAAAGCGGGTGGGATTCTCAGCCGAGACCAGCAGTGCGGGCCCATCGCTCTGAACCGACACTGGCGGATCGTTGGCAGGCGCGGAGCGCGACCATCCCGCAACCGGGGGAAGCTGCGCGGCGAAAAGAAACAAAAGAACAGTTGGAATCATACCTACTGCTTCCTCAATCCCGGATCCAGCTCGTAGGCCCGATCCAACTCTCTCTGCGCGTTCGCATCTTCGCCCAACTGATGTAGCGACAGCGCCAGATTGTAATGCGCAACAGCGTAGCGTGGTTTCAAAAGCACGGCCTGCTGCAGCGCGTCTTTCGCTTTATGAGCATCGCCGGCCTGGAGCCAAACCAATCCCAGATTGTTGTACGCTTCGGCGGACTTGGGCTGTCTGCGGATAGCTTCGCGATACACCGCGTCGGCGCCATCATAATTCTTTTCCCGCATCAAGACCAGGCCAAGCTGCATGCGCGCCTCGAAATGATCCGGATCAATGGAAATCGCTTCCGTCAGTTCTTTCGCCGCAGCGGCGAGCTGTCCCGAGCCTGCCAGAACCAGGGCGTAATTATAGTGCGCGTCGGCCGCGTCGGGATCGCTGAGCGTGGCCTGGCGAAGTTGCTCCGCGCCTTGACTCACATCGCCGCCGCGGGCATACAGGATTCCCAAGGCCATGTGCGCGGCCGCTGAATCCGGCATCAATTCCAGCGCATGCTGGTAGGCGGATTTCGCCTGCTCCGGTTTGTTGTTCTTCTCGAACCCGGCGCCATCGAGCAACAGCTTCTGAACCTGATCGCGCAGCGCACGCTGCTGGTGTTGTTTCGAAACCGTCTGCATTTCAGCCGCGGCTGCATCGTTTTGCCCCTCCTTCTTCAGCGCCACTCCCAGGCCATACTGCGCGCGCTCATAATCCGGCTGAATGGCCAGCGCGCGGCGGAAGGCATCGATAGCGGCATGCGTATCACCGGTTGATTTCAAGGCCAGTCCGAGATCGCACCAGGCGATGGGATTGTCGGGCATCAGCCTGGCAGCCGCCTTGAATTCTTCCAGCGCATGCGCTTCATCGCCATCACGCCGCAGTGCGACACCTAGACTTTGATGCGCCGGGCCGAATGAAGGATCGATAGCGATGGCGTGCCGGAATTCGACGAGCGCTTCTTTTGTTTCGCTCTCCTGGCCCAGCGCGATGCCGTGGTAGTAGCGGCTTTCGGCATCTCTGGGCCGCGACGGAAGACATTTTCGAAACTGCGCTATGGCATCCGCCGGCTGCCCGGCCTGCAGGTAGGCGCGCCCCAGGGAGCATTCAATGGCTGCGTCGCCGGGGCGTAATTGATCGGCCGCGCGCAGCTGGGCCAGAGCTTCTTTGATATTGATCTGCGCCAGCAGGATCACGCCTAGATTGTAGTGCGTCGGCGCGTCTTTCGGATCCAGTTCCAGGGATTTTCGATAGAGTTGAATCGCTTCCGGCCAGTTTTTGGCCTGGGCGGCATCGAGAGCTTGTGCGCGATAATCACCAGCTGTTTGGGCTGCTGCAGCGGCGCTCGCGAGGAGCAGCGCCGCGATGCATAAAGAAGGTATCTCTGCGTGCGCCAACTTTTGGCCCAATCACCGGTCGCTTAGCCTTAGAAGCTGTGAAAAAATCGGCGCGCGCGCGGGGTTGGCAGACGGAAGCGTCTGCCCCACATTGACGCACCAGGATTTACCATTAAGTGGCGCAGGCGCTTTCGCCTGCGAACCGATTTTTTCACAGCTTCTTACGCTCGCGGCTCGGAAAGAGGGAGCCGGTGCCTTGTTTTCCATCTAGAACACAAACTTCGCGCTTATCTGGCCGATGCGCGGATCGCGCGCACTGGTGACCACTCCGAAATTGCTGGCCGAGAAATTTCCATTCGGATTATTGAACTGCGTGTGGTTGAAGATGTTGAAGAACTCCAGGCGCAATTGGATGGCGGTGTGTTCGGTGATGGCGGTTTGTTTCTCCAACGCGAAGTCCGTATTAAAGATGCCCGGGCCGCTAAAGAATCGCCGGTTGGCATCACCGAACGTGCCCAGCGGTTGCGCGGCGAAAGCGCCCGGAAGGAAATAGGTATTCGGACCATTGGGGCCGGGATTGTGCGCATTCTGAATCTGCACCGGGCCTACCAGGTTGGGAACGTCAATGGACGCGCTGCCCACGAGCGAAATATCCAGGCTGCCCTCACTCAGGCTGATGGGGAATCCAGTGGTCGCGCGGGTGATGCCTACCGCGTTCCAGCCAGTCACCAGGCGCTTCGGCGCTCCGCTGAAGGCTCGCGCAAAGGGTATCGACCAGTTGTAACTCACCACGAAATTGTCCCGCATATCGAACGATGACAAAGCGCGGCTCAGGCCAAAATCCGTGAAATTCACCCAATCATTGAACCCGGAGGCGTTATCGATAGACTTCGCGTACGTATATGCAGCGAGGAAAGTGATATCGCCTGCCTTGCGCTCCACGCTGACTTGCAGCGAGTTGTAGTTTGAGTTGGAAATGTTGGCGGTGTAGGAATTGCCGTATCCGAAATTCGGACCCAGAGCTGTCCGGGTGCCGAGCACTTGCGAACCGTTGGGAAGAGTGAAAGTCTGCTGTTCCAGGCCGGGGCCGCAGGTGGGTGTGGCGTTTTCTTTGATCAACTGCAGGCACAGAGCGGGGTTGCCGGGGTTCGCGTCGTATTGCGAGATGAGCCGGTGTCCCTCGGTACCCACGTAGGCCAAAGTGAGCACCGTGTTCCTGGACAACTCGCGCTGGATGGAAAAATTGAAGTGCTCGGCATAGGGCATCCGGTTATGGATGGAATAACCGGGCGAGTAAGAGATCGGCAGATACTTGGAATAATCCAGCGTCTTGTTTGCCGGCGATCCAGGTATGGGGAAGACGAAGGGGAAACGCTGGGTCTGCGAAGTGCCGTCGGAGCGGTTCTGGAAGGGAGTGGCGAACATGGTGGGCGTGGGGCTCACCCAATATTGCCCGAACGGGGCGTCGCCCACTTCGTAGAACAGATTCAAATCTTCAATGGCCGTGTAGTAAATTCCGTAAGCCGCGCGGATGCTGGTTTTGCCCGGGCCGCCGGTGAGCTTGGACATAAAACCGTCCTTAAAGTCGGGCGAATAAGCGATGCCAAGCCGTGGAGCCCAATTGTTGTAATGCGTCGGCGCCAGCGTGCTGGGGATGCCCGGATCGCCCGGAACCACCCAGCCCAAGGGAGCCGTCGGAAATTGGGTAGACTGCTCGCCCGGAACAATGGTCTCGATTTTGCCCTGCGTGTCGTACCAGGGCATGCTCACTTCCCAGCGGACGCCCAGGTTGAGCGTGAAGTTCGGTTTCAACTTGTACACATCCTGGAAGTAAGCGCCGCCATAACGAGTGCGCGAGTCAAGAAATTGCTGGCTGCACTGGTTATAGCTGTTGGGTGCGCCAATTAAGAAATCCGCAAAATCGATTCCGGTCTCCAGGCCGTTGAATGTGAAATCTCCATTGGGGGCGCAGGTGTTCCGTTCATTGACTTGCAAATATCGGAATTCGCCGCCAAACTTCATGGAGTGCTTGCCCATCACTTTGGTCAGACTGTCGGAGAACTGCCAGGTGTTGTCAGGCTGCCCGGTGGTCAGCGTGGGGACTCCGATGGAGAAGCTGTTGAAATAGATCGGAGGGACGGTCTCGGGAAAGCCCGCCGGTCCGGAGGGCACAATGCCCAGAGTTCCGGGGCCGGTCACGAATCCAAGAGAGGAAAGGCTGGCGAAGCTGCCGGCCGGCTTTGTTGTCGTGGTGACGGTTCGGAAAAAGCTCACGCGCAGCTCATTCACTACGGTTGGACCAAAGGTTTTGACGTTACTGAGAGTGCCGAGATGAACGCTGGTGGGTGTGATGGCCGGGAAACCAGGAACACTGGCGGCGGCCAACGGGGCGTACACGCTGGACCAATCGTTGTGATAGTAAAAGCTCCAGTTGCCGGTCTTCTGATTGTTGAAGTCCACGCGCTGGCCAATCTTGTCGTCGTTGATAGTCCCCTTTTGGCTGGAATTGGCGTAGAGTCCGTCGCCGGAGTTGGAAGCGGGGATGTACGGCAAAATACCGATCGAGGGCGCCGACCAGGCACGTTGTGGAATCACTCCGTTCGGGAACACGGCATTGTAGGCTTCTCCGTTCTGCACCGGATAACCCAGCCTTTGTGAGAGCACCTGGGCCCAATAGGCGCCTTGCACGGTGGCGGGAGTGCCGCTGGCGGTAAGAAAAGCCCCCTCGCCAAAGTCTCCGCCGCGTTGCGCATCGGTGGGCACCGAGACGAGGCCAGTGCTGGCTCCCGATACCTGGCGCGTACCTTGATAGTCGGTGAACCAAAAAATCCTGTTTTTCCAGAACGGTCCGCCCACGGCATATCCGAACTGGTTCTGCCGGAGTTCGGCCTTGGTTGGATCAAAAAAGTTGCGTGCATCGAAAAGATCGTTGCGCAGGAAATCGAAAGCGGATCCATGCACGCCGTTGGTGCCCGATTTGGTGATGGCGTTCATCACGCTGCCGCTGAAACGCCCGTACTCAGCGTCGAAGCTATTGGTGATCAGGCGAAATTCGGCAATGGAATCCAGGTTGGGAATCAGGCCCGCGCCGAGGTTGCGTCCCTCGCTGACGTCGCTGCCATTCACCAGGAAGGCATTCGCCGTTTCGCGTTGCCCGTTCACGGAGACGTTGCCGGCGGAAAGGTCGCCGGACACCGGCCGGTCCTGCTGTATGGCGCCGGAGGTGACCGGAACGACGCCCGCCTGAAGTCCGAGAAGATCGATATAACTGCGCCCGTTCAAAGGCAGCGACAGCAGCTTCTGCGTCTCGATTACATCGCCGAGCTGCGTGGACTCGGTTTCCACTTGCACCGGGTTCGCTTCCACGCTGACCGCTTGTTTGATGGTGCCCACCTCCAGAACCACGTCGATTTTCAGGCGATCGTTCACCTTGACATCGATTCCCGAAGTCTCGAAGTCCTGGAAACCGCTGGCGCTGGCCGTGACTTTGTACGTTCCCGCCGGCAACGCCAGCAGACGGTACTCGCCGTCAGGACCAGAGGTGGTCTCTTTCACAAGGTTGGTTTCCACGTTGGTGGCCGTGACGTGCGCGCCGGCCACAACGGCTTGCGATTTGTCTCGAACGAACCCAAATATTGAGCCGGTAACATCGGCCCGCAAGACAGCCGCGCAGAAGACAACCAGCGCAACAATCCGAAGGCTATGACAGTTTCGTAATCCAGCCACCCCGTTGTCCATGGGAGCGATTATGATATGACATACATCTCCATGTCAATCAAATTACGCGTCTCTCTCTTTTCGGTGCTCCTTTCGAGCTTCCTTGGCGCTCAGGCCGCCACATTGAAAGCCGTTTTTCCGCCCGGCGCAAAACCGATCGGCCCGTACAGTCCGGGCATCATTGCCGGAGATTATCTTTACGTCTCAGGCCAAGGCGCCAGGCGAGCCGACGGAACTTTTCCAGCGGACGCGGCGGCGCAAACGCGCGAGTGTCTGGACAAGATCAAGGCCATCGTCACGGAAGCTGGATTTCAGATGGCGGGCATGGTTTACTCGCAGGTGTACGTGCGGGATGCGGCAGCGTTCGGGGAAGTGGAAGAGGCTTGGGCGAAATATTTCCCGAACAATGGCCCGGCTCGGTCTATGATCGGCGTCGCAAATCTGCCGGACAACACTCCCGTGGAAGTGAATGCGGTTCTAGTTCGCGATCCCGCCACGAAGAAATCCGTCGACGGAACGCATATGGGAGCAGGCAATCGCCCGTGGCCGGCTCCAGATGCCGTGCTCACCGCCGACCGCTTGTACATTTCAGACTGCCGCTCTGGCGCAAGTGACATTCCGGGCGAAGTGAAAGGCGCGCTCGACCACATGGGAGCGATCTTAAAATTAGCCGGTCTGGATTATCGCAACATGGTGTTCGTAAATCCATACATGCTAGATTCCGTGGGCTACGACGTAATGGGCCACGTCTACGCGCAATATTTCGAGTTCGGCAATACGCCCGCGCGGGCCACCATCAACGTTGCCGCGCTACCGGATGGCGCCCATATCGAGTTCACCGGCGTCGCGGTTCGCGATCTCAGCAAACGGCTGGCGGTTCGTCCGAAAAACATGCCGCCCAGCCCCACCGCCAGCCCCTGCGTCTTCGCCGGCGATACATTCTACTGTTCCGCCAAATCCGGATTCATCCCCGGCCCGCACAGCGGCATCTTTGCCGACACCGTGGAAGGCCAGATGCGCCAGACCATGCGCAATTTGCTGGACGGCCTGGAAGAGGCCGGGCTCGGCTTCGAAAATGTTGTGGCCGCGAACGTCTACCTGGACGACGTTCAGGATTTCGCGAAAATGAATGGCATTTACAAACTATTCTTCAGCGACACTCCTCCCACGCGAACCACCGTCCAGCAGCGTGCCGCGGAGGAGCATCGGGCGAACACACGCGAAGGATACCCGGCTCTGGAACAGATCTCGTTCGTCGCCGTGAAAGGCCCCGCGAAATTTGAGCTGAAAGCGAACTCGCCCAAGTTCTGGGAGCTCATCGCGCCCAATACGAAACTTGAAACAATCGCCAAAGGCTTCGGTTTCACTGAGGGACCGGTCTGGGATGAGCGCGGCTTTCTCTACGTCAGCGACGAAGTAACCAATAAGATTTTCAAATTGTTTCCCGACGGCCACCACCAGGACATCGTCAGCCTGGGCGATCCGGACGGCAACACCTACGACAAGCAGCACCGGCTGATCGACTGCGCCAGCGTCCTGCGCGCCATTATCGCCGTGGATCCGGACGGAAAATACAAAGTGCTCACCGATCGCTATCAAGGGAAGAAATTCAACAGCCCTAACGATGTGGTTCTGGGACCTGATGGCGCGCTCTACTTTACTGATCCCACGCTCGATCTGGTGAAAGGCGAAAAGCAGGAGCTTCCGTATCAAGGCGTGTTCCGCCTGGGCGCCGACGGCAAGGTTCGACTGCTGATCAAAGATATGGCCCAGCCCAACGGCCTGGCTTTCTCACCCGATGGCCGCAAGTTCTACGTGGATGACAGCGAGCGCAAGGAAATCCGCGTTTGGGATGTTACGCGCGATGGCGGCGTCCGCAATGGCCGGCTGTTTGGAAAATTGGACGGGCCAGGCGATCCCGACGGCATGCGCATCGACATGCGAGGCAATCTCTATGTCACCGGCCAATCCGGCATCTGGGTTTGGGATGCTGCGGGCACGCATCTGGGCACCATCGTGCTACCGGAGCAAACCGCAAACCTGACCTGGGGCGATCCCGATTACGGAACTTTGTACATTACCTCCAGCACCTCGGTGCTGAAGCTGCGCACCAAAGTAAGCGGATTCGTCCCGTATAAATAGGGAGCTATTTCTTATCTGGTGACTGCTGCGCCAGACGCTTGGTAATGCGTTCCCCGAGCAGTTTGAAGGCGACGTCGTCGATCACGAATCGCGACTCCTGCATGGCCGCGCGCGCGGTTTGACCTCGGAATCGTCCGGCGCGATCGGCAATATCGGTGATCTCAGCGTCGTATCCTCTTGTTACTGCGTTCGCAGGAGTGCGAACGCGGCAAACACGAGTGTTCGCGCCACGCTGGGCTTGAGAGTTCAGGGAGGGATGGGGGGGATTTGGGGTTGTGGAGCTACTGTTGGCAGGCGGAAGCGCCTGCCCCACTTTGGGCAGAAGAGTTGCTCTCGCGGCTACGCTGCCATAGCCTCGGCGCGAGGCTTCCGAGCGCAACTCGGCGGCGAGGCGCAACGCTTGGGCCCTTCTGCCGGAGGATGCGGCTTGCTCCACCTGGGCCAGGCGGATCTCGAAATCGAGCTCGACATAGCCGGCTCTCCGCGCCTCGGCGGCCAGCTCGTTGAGACGATCCAGGTTCAGGCTGCCGGTCCCGGCGGCCAGCTCCGCAAAGCGGGCATCCAGTTTCGAGAATGTCCGGGCGCCGCTCTGCGGTATGGCGATGGCTTGGGCGGCCACGGCGCGGGCTTCCTCGGCACGCCCCAAACGGAGTAAAGTCAAGGCCAATACCGAGTCGGCCTCTACTTCGTACCAAGCCGCGTGCGCTCGCTTGGCCCGGTCCGCGGCGGTGCGCGCCTGGCGCACAGCCTCCCCGTAATCCGACGCCTGGCGCAATAACCTGGCCTCGGCCAGCGCGAACGCCATGTCTTCATTGGCGGGGTGGTATTTGGCAACCGCTGTTTGCAGCGCCGATTGCGCCTTGCCGGTATCACCGGTTACGGCCAGCGCGGAGGCCAGGACGAGGCCGGTTTCAAACTCCGCCAATACCCTGCCGGATTGCACCGCCAATTCCACCGCTTTCTTTCCCAACTCCACCGCATTCCGCGGATCGCCGCCGATTTGATCCAATTGCGCCAGAGCCGAGAGCGCGAAGGCTTCCGACTCAATTTGATGGGACGCACGCGCCTCCGCTAACGCTAAGGTGGCCTGCTCGCGAGCTTCGCCCAGGCGCCCCGCGCAGGTCAGCACGTGAGCGTAGTTGTTGCGGGTCAAAGCAGTACCGGTGCGAATCTCGCGATGGATGCGAAGCGCCTCGCGAAAATCGCCATCGGCGGCATCGAAGTCGCCGGTCTGCTGATGCAAAAGTCCCAGCCCGTTCAATTCGTTCGGCTCCTCCCCCAAGTTGCCGCTCTGCCGCGAGGCGGCGAGGGCTTGCGCGTAGGCCGCCTGCGCTTCTTCGATGCGGCCGGACACCAGGTAGCGGTTGCCGTCCACGCGAAGGGAATGCGCCACGCACATCCAATCATGCAGCTGCTCGCAGAGCGTTCGCGCTTCCTGGCCCACGGGAGCCGCGGCCTGCACATCTCCGGCCGAGTACATGGCCGAGGCTTGCATCAACCGGGCACGCGCATACACGTCTCGCATTTGGCGGCGCTTGGCTTTTTCGGCCGCCTGCGCGGCCAGGCGCGCGATGCGCCCGAAATCCGAAAACGTGGCGCCCACGGTTTGCGCCTCGAGAAGATCCACCTGCGGATCGTCGCTCAGCGCCGGCAGCGCGCGCAAACGGGCGATCACGCGCAGGGCCTCCTCCACCTTGCCCGATTCCCAGTACGCGGTCAGCAGCGCCGACGCATCCGGGATGCTTTCGGGAACGAGATTCCAGATGGAAGAATAGATCTCCGCCGCCCGCGCCCAGTCGTGAGTGGCGAGCCGGTACCGGCCTTCGATGGCCAAGCGATCGAGCTCGTCGAGGGAAGCAGAAAGATCGAAGGCGTGCTTGGCCGTTTCGACCGCATTGGACTCATAGCCCAGATCGGAGAATGCCGCCGACAGCGCGGAGTAGCACAGCGCGTTGGCCGGATCGGCTTTTACCGCTTCGAGCAGCAGATCCTTAGCCTTGATAAAATCCCATGCGCGCAGCGCCGCCAGTCCACTGGAGTAGAACTGCATGGCTCGCGCCGAAGAGGGCGCTGGGGAAGGGCGGCTGGCCAGCGCCGCGCCGGCGCCCAATGCCGGCCGCACTTGCTCCGCGAGGCTTCGCACGATGTTGAACGTCTGCCCCTCGGAGCCCTCAGCCGACGCCCGCGCCAGCACCTCTCCGCTGCGAAGATCCTGAACGTAAAGGTCCACTCGCACCGGCGTTCCCACATCGCTCGAAAGCACCGTAACCGTTCCGCCGAGCGCGTAGTCGACGCCGGTATAGCCGCGGATATCGCGTAAGGTTTCCGACGCCGTGCGTCCAGGCGGGAGGTCCCGTTCCATGCGCATGGCGTCTTCGGGCGGCGTCAATCGCAAGGCGCCGGTTCCCGGGGCACCCAGCTCGTGATACAACATTTCCCCGATCGCCGTGGAGAGCCACGCGGTTTCGGGCGTCCCGGAAACATTCTTCAGCCTCAGAATGACGGCGCTATGCCGCTTGGCCATCGTTCCGGATGCGCTGTATCGGCGATAAATGCCGTAGACGCCGGCAGCCAGCAGCAGGAACGACGCGATTGCCGCCACTTTCTGCCAGCGGTGGTTCGGCCGGCCTGGGGGTGGGCCTGGTGGAAGGGGGGGCTGGTCAACGCTCTCGACCGGAACCCCGGCGACCGGAGCACCGGTGATGGGAACCTTGGCGACCGGGGCCACAAACCGGTACCCCACGCCGGTGATGGTCACGATATATTCGTGCTGGCCACGCCGCTCGCCCAAGGCCTTGCGGATGGCGGAGATGCATTGATTGAGGCTGTTCTCTTCGACCGCGGTATGTTCCCACACCGCATCCAACAGTTCGCTCTTGGGGACGGTCTCGCCGGCACGCTCGACCAGCGCGGCCAAGGTCGCCAGCGATTTCGCGGTGAGCGGCGCGCGCTGGCCATCGCGCAGCAACAACCCCCGGGTGGGGTTCAGGCAGAATGGGCCGAACAAGTACTGGAACTCATGGCCGTACTCCATAGGAAACACACGATTTCAGAAAATATCAGACGCTTTCAAAAGACTCTTCAGATGGTAGCGAGTATAACTGATCCGACGGTAGTTGGGAAGAGGGTTGGCAGGCGAAAGCGCTTGCCCCACACCAACCGTCGGAGGAGGAGAATTGAGATGAAATTATTTAATCCAATTGTGTTGTCGCTTTTTCTGGTTTCCACGGCTGCCGCCGACGTCACCTTTACGGATGCCAACTTCAACGATTTTGCCAGTTATACGCAAACCTTTGGACAGGTGGTGAACGAGACTATTACGCCCTCGCAGTGCGCGAGTTGCGGCAGCCCGGGCGCCGCGTTACAGATCGTTTTCAGTGTCGGCGACACTACCAGCAGCACGGCCACAGGCAGCCTGGGATTGATCAACTCAGCATTCAGCTATGACCCAGCGACCCAGGGGACGGTGGAATCGATCAACGCTTCGATATTCAAAGAGGTAAATCTGACCCCGCCGCCGCCGGGAGTTAATTACGATTTCGCCTACTCTTTCATTCCGCTGATTGAGCAGGATGGAAACTTCTACCTGTCGGTTATTTCCGGGCCGGCGATCGATTCCCCGAGTACGACCTCCGGTTTCAATACGCTATCGGCTTCCGGGCTGACAGCGGATGACTTCAACGAGTTGAACTTGACGAACAACTCGTTATCCGCGAACCATCCGAACTTTTCCGGGGACACCATGACGTTTGGCTTGGCATCCGCCGTTACCAACGTTAGCGGTGGGCCGGCCTTCGGGATTACTTCAATCTCCCAAGACCTATCGATCCAACTGGTGACGCCCGAGCCCTCGATGTTACTGCTGCTGGCGGGAGTGTTGCCGCTGATGGGAGTGTGGAGGCGGTTTCGAGGCGATCCAAAGAAACAGTAGGCCGACGTGGGCGTCGGCTGCGGACCAGGGGGTCCGCCCCACTTGTATTGACGCTGCATCAGATGGGATTGCGCCGTATCATAGAAAAGGAATCTATGAGCGCGATGAGATGGCTGACAGCGCTTTGTGCGCAGGTAATCGCGGCTCAGACCACTGCGAATTGGACCCTGCAAAATCCGGCAGCCAGTCCGCCCACGAGAAGCGACGCCGCCATGGCCTACGACGCAGCGCACGGACAAACGGTCTTGTTCGGGGGCGGAAACCGGCTGAACACGTGGGGTGACACATGGACGTGGGACGGGACCAACTGGACGCAACAACTTCAGCAGAACGGCCCGGGTGAGCGAAGCGGCGCCGCCATGGTCTATGATCCCGCGCACCACCAAGTGATCCTATTCGCGGGCTTTGGCGTCGGCGGAGGCACCCGTAATAACGACACCTGGGCCTGGGACGGAACCAGCTGGACCCAGTTATCCCCGGCGACCAGTCCGCCGCCGCGCCAGTCTCACGCGATGGCCTATGATTCGTTGCACGGACAAGTAGTGATGTTCGGCGGGATCAATCAAACCAATCAGTATTATCAGGACACGTGGGTGTGGAATGGCGTTACCTGGGCCGAGATGTCGCCTTCCTCAGTTCCGCCCGCGCGAGCGTACCACGCGATGGCTTACGATTCCGCCCACGAGAACGTCGTTTTGTTCGGCGGTAGCGGCACCGGCATCTTCAACGACACCTGGGTATGGAATGGCGCGAACTGGACACAAGAGTTTACGGGAAACCAACCGAGCGCCAGGTATTCTCACGCAATGGCGTTCGATTCCGTCCACGGCCAGACGGTACTGTTCGGCGGATGCGGGCCGCAGGGCAGTCTGGATGACACGTGGCTTTGGAATGGCGGCAACTGGAGTGAGGCGTCACCACAGGCGTCGCCGTCCGTCCGGTGCGGCCAGTCGATGGCCTACGATTCCGGAAACGATCTGGTGGTGTTGTTCGGCGGAGAAAACCAAGTGATAAACGAGGGCTCCGCGTACTATGGCGACACTTGGACCTGGAGTGGCGGGCCGGTGAGCGCGCCGCTGGCCGTCACAAGTGTTGTGGACCAAGCGGCTGGTACCGCCAATCTCACTCCTGGGATGCCCATTCGGATAACCGGGACCGGTTTCAGCGCAAGCTCCACGGTGATGATCGGAACAGAGGCAGCGCCGGTGCTGATCGTCAGTAGCAATAGCTCAACCAGCCTGATCGCGCAGGTGCCGGTGGACGCATCGCTCGGCGCAAACACGCTGACCGTGTCGAACCAAGGCCAACAATCGATGGCGTCTAACATAAAGCTGGTAGCGCTCAATCCGGAAATCGAGCCCGCGGCGTTTTACGACTCATCGGGCAACGCGATCACGGCCATGCATCCGGCTGTTGCCGGCAGCGAGATTTACTTATTGGCGATCGGCCTGGGAGCCACCAATCCCGCGCAGTTAACGAATACGGTGGCCACCGCGCAAGCGCCGGCGACGCAGCAGGTGCAAGTGTCGGTGGGCAGTAAGATGGTGGGCAGTAAGATGGTGGGCAGTGAGATGGTGCAGCCGGATTATGCCGGGCTGTTTGTGGGCGGAACGCCAGGCTTCTTTCAGGTGTCGTTCAAAGTTCCCGAAGACGCCGCCATGGGGAATCAGCCGGTGACACTGCTAGAGGGCGGATTAACCAGCAACGTGCAGATGCTGACGGTAGCGCCGCCGGGAGCCACCGTAAGTGCCGTGGTGAACGGAGCGAGCTTTGTGGGCGGCGGCGTGGTTCCCGGCGAGATGGCCACGGCGTTCGGCAGTAATTTGACTTCGGGTACAGGAATCAATCTGACATCCGGCCTGCCGCTTCCAACCTCCTTCCTGAGCGATTCGCTCACCGTCGACAATAAGGACGTGGCGCTATTTGCAGTAGATAACGTCAATGGCCAGGAACAGATCAATTTCCAGGTTCCGTGGGAGGTTCCCATAGGAACGCAAGTGATGATTGCCGTTTCGAATAACGGAATGGCGGGCGCGTCGATCGCAGCGCCAGTTCTCACAGCGCAGCCAGGGATTTTCAATTACAGCGCTGGCGGCGAAACCTTCGGTGCCATCTTGCATGCCAACTTCGCGCTGGCAAACACCGCGAATCCAGCCAAGCCGTCTGAGACCGTGCTCATTTACTGCACTGGCCTGGGCGCGGTGTCTTCTCCGCCCGAAGATGGCGAGCCAGGGAACGGGCAAGCGACGCTCGACACTCCAAAGGTCATGATCGGCGGAACGAATGCTATGGTCAGCTTCAGCGGTCTCGCGCCGGGATTTGTGGGACTTTATCAAGTGAATGCCGAGGTCCCGGCCGGGCTCAGCGCCAGCAATCAGCCGGTGGTGATTACGATGGCGGGAGCTTCTAGCAATTCGGTTCTGCTGCCGGTGCAATAGACGGTGTAGGGCGGTCCTTGCGTTCACATGATTGTGAACGCGGCACCGAGAAGTGCGTGCGCTACAGGGACTGGCCCAGGCGCTTTTCTAGCTGGGTGCGGTAGGTTCGGCTGACGCGGGAGCGGTGGCCGTCCTTCAGAACGAGCTCGAACTCGCCGTGAGAGATGGGCTGAAGCTCAACGATGCTGTCGATGTTCACGATGGTGGAGCGATGGATGCGGATGAATCGCAGGGGATCGAGCTGGCCAGCGAGGTCGTTCAGCGCGGAGCGGTAGAGCAGCTCTTTACCGGCGAGGTGCAGATTCACATAAACTCCGGCGCCTTCAATCCAGTCGATGTCGGCCACGCGAATGAAGCGGGTGGTGCCGCTGCCCTTGACCACCAGACGATCGAGGTAGCGGCCGGCCTGGGGCCGCGCGGCCAGCATGCGCAGGACGCCGCGGCCAAACTCACGGAGGCTAAGCTCATGATGACGAGCCTTGGCGCGGCGAAGCGCGGCTTCCCACCGTTCGTCACTGAACGGCTTCAGCAGATAATCGAGGGCGTTCGATTCGAAGGCGTGGATGGCATGCTCATCGTAGGCGGTGACAAATATAGTGAGCGGCATGGCCTCGGCGCCAACGGTCTCGATCACCTGCAGACCGTCGAGCTCGGGCATCTGGACATCAAGAAAGACCAGATCCAACGCTTCGCGGCCAATGATCTCGACGGCAGCTTTTCCGTTAGCCGCTTCCAATATGCAGGCGACCTGCGCGTCTTTTTTCAGCAGATCGATCAAGCGCTGGCGCGCGGGCGCTTCATCATCCACTACCAGCACGCGGATTCGTTCAGATAGCTGGGCCACGGGCGGGCTCTCCTGGGAATCGCAAGGGCAACGAGATGGCGACATCGGTACCTCCGCCGGGGCGCGGCTGGACGGAGAAGCGGCCGCTACCGTCAGGATGCAGACCAACGATGCGTTCGCGCGTAACGGAAAGCCCCATACCGGAGGATGTTTCGAGCGTCCATCCGGGCGGCAATCCAACGCCGTCATCGGTGACAAGGATCTCTACCTGGTTCTGGACGCGCTTAGCGATCACGGTCACTTCGCCGCCCGAGGCGCGCCGGGAGATGCCGTGACGAATGGCATTCTCAACCAGCGGCTGCACGATGAGGCACGGGACCAGGGCGTATTTCACCTCGGGGGCGACTTGAATTTCGATGCGCAGATTTTCCGCGAAACGAATTTTCTGGATGGCCACGTAGTGGTCGAGAAACGCGATCTCCTCGGCGAGTGGAATCTCCTGGCGGTCGCGCGCATCGAGCGAGAGGCGCAGCAGATCGCCCAGGTGTTCGATCATGGTGCGCGCCAGACGCGGATTGCGTTCCACCTGCGAGGAGATGGTGTTGAGCGCGTTGAAGAGGAAATGGGGGTCGAGCTGCATGCGCAGGGCGTTGAGACGCGCCTGGGAGAAGTTGCGCTCCATTTGTTCCAGGCGCAGTTCGCTGGAGAGATAGTGTTCGTAGTAACGGAAGGTCTGGCGCGCGCCGAAGATGGCCCAGTAGACCAGCCACCTCCAAAGCGCGGCTTCGTTGAAGGCGTTGGCCAGAAAGTTTTTGGCTTGGAACACGTTCCAGGGCACCAGGCCGAATAAAGCGCCCAGGGCAAAGAAGACGCAAGTGTAGAGAAGGGTCAGTGCGATGCTGACAAGGAGATGCGCCAACACGCGCATGCCAAGCTGTTTTTCCTTGAAGGGAAGGCGCGCGTCGGTCCAGAAGATGAGCGGAGTGAGCAGTCCCCAGGCCCACCACATGGTAAGCGAGCCCAGCAGAAACCGCTTCCACTCGGGAGTGGAAAGACCGGGCAGCGCGAACACCAGACCCAGGACGGTCCACAGGAGGGCCGCGAAGATCGAGCGAGCCCAGCGGTTGTTTAAATGCCATTCGGCAAATGGCGTGGGTTTTTTTATTGGGCGCTCCACTGTTGGTTGGCAGGCGGAAGCGCCTGCCCCACTCATTGAACCAGAACCAGGTCCTTCACGTCGTCGAGGCGCATTTTAATTCCCCAGCCATAGAAGTTGTTCACGACGGCCACCGCGATTTCATTATCACCGGCCTGGAGGGGCAGCATCAAGGAGCCGTTTTCGAGCGACAGGCGCCCATCGGGGGCCTTGCGCGCAGCCGGGGGCTGATAGAGATTCTTGTCCGCGTAAACCAGTTGGCCATTCACAAAAACGAAGGCCTCGCGCAGCCATCCGAAGGAAGCGTGTTTCTCCAGTGCGCTCGCGGAATGAATGCTGGTCTTGAGCCATACTACGGCGCGCTGGCTACGCGGCAGAGGCAAGCCGTACATCCGACTCACATTGATGAGGCCGCCCTGCTCGGCCTCGATGGGAGTCCATTTGGCTGAGGCATCCGGCAAGTCCGCGTAGACGGGCGCCTGATTATCCGCCAGCTTGGAAAATGCTGAGACTTGCCAATGCCGCAGGAAGCGAGAGTCGGATGCCGCGGGGTCCGGTTCGGGATCGGGCGGCAGGCCCTCCACCTCATCGGGTTGCACGGTGAGGCCGGCAAAAACTCCTGGCCCGGCCAACATCAGGCCGCCTTGATCCGTATCGCCCTCCAGGCGGCTGATTTTCAATGCCGGCTCGGGCGACCCATTGAGGTAAATGTTCATGCGCTTGCCGGAAATCACGAGTTTCACATGGTTCCACTGCCCGGAATGGAGCGGAGCCGGCCCCTGATATTGCGGGAAGACATCCCACAGCAGGGCGCCGTGAACTTGCGGGGCGTATTGCACGCAGTCCGGAGCGTCCTGGCAGTTCGGGCGCGGGCGCAGATAGAACATCTCGAAGTTCTCTTTGCCCGCGGCGCGGAACATGATTGACGCGCCCATTCCCTTGTCGGCGGTAACGTCGTACTGGATGGTTCCATTGCCGAACTGAAAATCCTTGAGCGAGGCCATTCCGGAAGGAATGCCCTTCTTATAATCGCCTGGTTGCAATTCGATGGAGGGCTTTCCCATGTACTCCACAAAGTTCACGGCGCCGGCTTCAATGGTCCAGCGTTCGGCGGTCATGGGAATTTTTAGCGGCGCGGCGGCCTGGGCCGATTGCACTTCCCGATCAAACCCGAGAATGTTCTTCGGCTGGCTTTCCCCCGGCGCGAGCATGGACATGGTCAAGGTCTGGAGATCCGGAGAAAGGTGGAGCGTCCGAGTCTGGATAATCTTACCTTTGAGTTTGTCCGTAATTTCCAGGGTGCGCTGGTCTGCGCGGCGGCCCGAAGATGCAGAGCCTGGATTCGCTTTCGGATTGAGATCCGGATAATCCTTCCCATCGAACTTGAGGCTTTGCATCATTTGTAGAGCGGAACTGTTCAATGAAAGGCCGTCATCCTGGTAGGGCTGGATCTGGAGTTCAATTGCCGCATTCATGTCCTGGCTTGTGCCGTCCCATGTGCCGGTGAAGCCTGAGCTGCCGGCGGTCCGCTGGTAGATATAGTGCAACTTTATTGTTGAACCGCCGGCCTGGTAGGCAGTAAAGTCGTCGTTGAGTGTCTGACCGTCGGCGGAAAGCGTCCACAACCCCATGACGATGGTGCGGCCTTCCTTCTTCCGAACCACGGTCCAGTGGTTGGGGCCATCCATTTTGACTGACAGCGTGGTTCCCTGCAGGGCGGGCTGATCGGTGCCATCGGCAACGATAGTGTCGACTGCGCCGGGGCCAAAGGTGAGAACGTATTTGTTTGCACCCAGGGCATCGACCTTCATTTCGTCGGTGAGTTTACTCTTGGATGGGTTGACTTTCCATTTGCCTACGAAAGGATCGTCCGCCGCGCATAATGTGCCGGCAAACAGACAGGCCAGCAGCGCGGAATGTTGGATTCGCATGGACAATCGTAAGCGCGGCACCGCGCGCTGTCGCGGGAAATGTTGTGGGACGGACAGGGGTGTTGCGAAGCGGTTCGGTGGCTTGGGGGAAAAATGGTTGCCCGGAAGCAAAAGCACCGGCTCCCTCCCGGTCGCGGCTTCCATGAGGTACGGACCGGGGACATGGGTAACAAAACAGACCGGCGACATGGGTAACACTCGAGCCGAGAGCAGACCTCCGAAACTGGGCAGATGCCCTTTGAAGAGAGGAATGCCGTGGAGCGACGAAATGAGTTCATCGATCGATGGATAAACGAGGAGGAGTCGATAACGGAACTATGCGAATGGTTCGGGGTCTCACGCAAGACCGGCTATAAATGGATTGAGCGCTACGACGGAGGTGGGCGGGCAGGACTGGAAGATCAGAGTCGAGCACCGCACCATCATCCGCAGCAAATCGGATCAGAAAGGGAGGAGGCCATCCTGGCTGCGCGGCGGAGGCATCCGAGCTGGGGTGCGCGCAAACTTCGCAGGCTTTTGGAGGATCAGAATCCAGAGCAAAGCTGGCCGGCGGCTAGCAGCATGGGGGAGTTGCTGAAGCGGGAGGGACTGGTAGTAGCCCGGAGAAAGCGACGGCGAACCCCACCGTACACGCAGCCATTAGCCCACGCGCAGGCACCGAACCAAGTGTGGTGTGCAGACTTCAAGGGATGGTTTCGCTGCCAAGATGGGACGCGCTGTGATCCATTGACCATTACCGACGCCTACAGCCGCTATTTGTTGCGGTGCCGGGCGGTGGCGAAAACCGACGGGGTGCATGTGCGGGCCATATTCGAGGCGGTATTCCGGGAGTGCGGGCTGCCAGAAGCCCTGCGGACAGACAACGGAAGCCCGTTTGCGAGCGCGGCGCCAGGAGGGCTGAGCCGGCTATCGATGTGGTGGTTGAAGCTGGGGATTCGGCATGAACGGATTGACCCGGGCTGTCCGGAACAGAACGGCCGGCATGAACGAATGCATCGGACGCTGAAGGCGGAAACGGCGAATCCACCGGAAGCCAACGTGAGACGCCAGCAGGCGCGATTTCTGGATTTCGAGCGGGAGTACAACGAGCAACGGCCGCACCAAGCCTTGTCGTACCAAAGGCCGGCGGAGTTGTATGTGGGCTCAGTCCGGCGCTACCCAGCCCGGGTGCCGGAGCTGGAATATCCGTCGGGAGTGCATCTGCGGAAGATTTCGCAGCAGGGGAGCTTGAAGTGGAAATGCCAACGAACGTTCCTCAGCGAAGTCTTAGCGCGGGAGATGGTGGGGCTGTTGGAGGTCGACGACGATCTGTTCGAGGTGTATTACGGACCGGTGATGTTGGGCTGGTTTGATGGTCGCCATTCGATATTCCGAGCTGAGGTGCAGAAAAAGGCGCGCGGCCGAAAGCGCAGGGGCCGGGTGGAAGGATAGGGATGAAAAGCGTAAGAGCGCCGTGGAAATGCCGCGCTGTGGAAACGGTGGAAAGCCAAAAGCAGGCTTCCCACCGTTCCCACAGCGCTTGGAAATCGCTCGCGCGATTCCCACATTCCCACCGCGCCGGCGGGGCGTGGAAAAGTGCAAAACCAAATGCAGGTTTTACACTTTCCCACTTGTTGTCTTATATTTTTTCCATCGCATACGGGCTTCGCCCTATGCGATCATTCAATCCTGATAGGTTCTGCTTTTTCGCGTGGAGTGTTACCTATGTCGCCGGTCTAAAGTGTTACCCATGTTCCCGGCCGCACAATGAGAAGGCCGGTCTCTGTCAAGTCGAAAATGATTTTGGGTCGTTAAACCACGAACGCCCATCGCCGACCAACGGGAGGCGCTACACCCGGCCGGATCACCTCGAACGGTAACCCCCGACCAACGGGAGGCCCACGCTAAGCCAGCTTTTTTCTCTCTGAGGAGCGGTTTCGCTTTTGCCTTTTGGTCCTGTCACCACTCTGGTGATCGCGACCATCGGGAGCCCCGCTCGTTCCCATACTTGCTCCCTGCTGCCTTGATTCCCTCCGCCGATTCGCCCCGCTTCCATTCGCACTCTTATTGGGAGCGTTCGCTCCCGGTGCCAGTTGGGGTCCTCAATCTTAAAACGGGTGCTGCCATCTCAGTGCCGAACTGATTGGTCTCCGTTTCCGGCTACCCTCGTTCCGCCGCGACCGCGCAGTCACCCGAACTCGGCGTTGGCTTACCAAAGCCACTGACTCTTAGGCCGCTGTTTGCTGCTCCAGCGGCCTATTATTCCGCAACGGTTCGTATACTTCTCCGGTCACCCATAAATGGTGCAGCAAGATGGCCAACTTCCGCGCCACCGCCACCAGCGCTCGCTTCTTCGCATTCTTGTTGCCTTTGCCTGCCAGCTTCAGCCCCCACCGTTTCAGATCCGTGTCTGGACTCTTGTGACTCAGAATGCAGTGCGCTCCCTGCACCAACAGCTTCCGCAAATATACGTCCCCTTCCTTGCTGATTCCCAACTGTGGCCGGCTCTGGCCCGATTCACTCCGCCGCGGTCGGAGCCCCACGTAGCACCCCACATCCCGGCTTCTTCGGAATCGGTTCGCGTCTTCCACCGTCAACACGAATGTCAGCGAGATCAAACTTCCTACTCCACTCACCTGGCGCAGCAATTCGGTTTCCGGATATTCGCGTCCGGCCAGCTGCTCCAGCTTCTGATCACACTCTTTAATCTGCTTGGTCAACGATTCCACTGTTTCCAATAGCGGTCTCAAGGCCTCCACCAGCACTGCCGGCAGCCCCTCCATCTTCCCTACTCCCATTTGGTCCGCATCGCAGCTGGGTAATCGTTCCCCCGTCGCCTTGGCCAGGCCCCGCGCCCTGTTCACCAAACTGGTGCGTGTATCCACTAACGCCCCCCGCACCCGCACTTGCATCAGGTCCGCTTGCGCTTTCTCGCTCCGATGCCGGATCGGCCGCAGCAACTGCGGATCCACTCGCGCCAGCCGAGCCAGGGTTTGCGCATCCAGCCGATCGTCCTTCCGGCTGCTGCTGCTGATCAACTTCACCTGCCGCGCGTTGGCCACGATCACCTCGTGCCCAAAGCTGCTCAGCAGCCGGCTCACCCATGGCGAATGCGTTCCTACTTCGATCGCCATCCGGCACTTTGCCAGGCTGCCAAATCTCTGCTTCATCCCTTTCTTAGTGGTTGCCACCGTCCCTTCCCGCACCATCTGACCCTCGCTGTCGGTCACATAGTAGTGGCTGCTTTTGTCTCCCAGGTCCATGCCGATCGTTATCGATCGCTTGCGGGTTTTGTTCCCCTTCGGACTTTTCAGACTAGTGTTATTCTTCTTCATGGCCGGTTCTCCTTTTTGCACCTCGAGTGCGTATCCATTGGGAGCTTAACGCATCCCGCTGGGGACCGGCCTTCTCATCCCATCTCGGTTGGCGCTCGCGACCGGTGCCTTTCGGTTTTGGCGGATTTTGCAAGTACCTTGAAGGCGGGTTGGCAACCCGCCGCAGGATGACATCCTGCCCCACTTGCTACATCTTTACGGTTACCGTCTTGACCTCGGTGTATTGTTGCAGGCCGTATTCGCCTAGCTCGCGGCCGATTCCGGATTGTTTGAATCCGCCGAAGGGGGCGCGGGTGTCCAGCACGTTGTAGCAGTTCACCCAGACCGTTCCGGCGCGGACGCTGTTGGCGATGGCGTGGGCTTTCTTGATGTCGCGAGTCCAGACGGCCGCGGCCAGTCCATAATTGGTTCGATTGGCGCGGTCGACAACTTCGTCGGCGGTCTTGAACGGGATGATACTCATCACCGGGCCGAAAATTTCTTCGCGCGCGATTTTCATATCGTCCTGAACGTCGGCGAATACGGTGGGTTGGATGAAGTAGCCGCGATCTCCGACGCGATCACCGCCGCAGACCAGTTTCGCTCCCTGATCCCGGCCAGAATCGATGTAGCTCATCACTTTGTCGAACTGGATTTGATCCACCTGGGGACCTTGCTCGGTCTTGGGATCGAACGGGTCGCCGACGGTGCGTCTCCTGGCGCGGGCGCCGCTCTTTTCTACGAACTGATCGTAGATCTTTTCTTCCACGAAAACGCGCGATCCGGCGCAGCAGCACTGGCCATGGTTGAAAAACAATCCGAAATGCGCGCCTTCCACGGCTTCATCCAGATCGGTGTCGGCGAACACGATATTGGGGCTCTTGCCGCCCAGCTCCAGAGTGATGCGCTTCAGATTGGACTTGGCCGCGGCTTCCATGATGAGCTGGCCCACTTCGGTGGATCCGGTGAAGGCAACTTTATCCACATCCATGTGCCGGGCGATGGCGCCGCCGGCGGTGGGACCAAATCCCGGCAGCAGATTGACTACACCTTCGGGAAATCCGGCTTCCACAATCAATTCGCCGATGCGCAACGCCGAAAGAGGCGTCTGCTCGGCCGGCTTCATGACCACAGTGTTTCCAGTGGCCAGGGCCGGGGCCAGCTTCCAGGCCAGCATCAGCATGGGGAAGTTCCAGGGAATAATCTGCCCTACAACGCCGACAGGTTCGTGCCGCGTGTAGCAAAAGAAATCGCCGTCCACGGGAATTGTTTTGCCATGAATTTTGTCGGACCATCCGGCAAAATAGCGGAAGCAGCCTACGGTGGCGGCGACGTCGACAGCTTTGGCGATAGAGACAGGCTTGCCGTTATCTAAAGATTCGAGCGCAGCCAGCTCGTCGGCGTGCTTCTCGATGAGATCGGCGAGACGGTGGAGCATGCGTCCGCGCTCAGATGCCGGAAGCTTGCGCCACGGTCCATGTTCGAAGGCCCGCCTGGCGGCATGGACGGCCTTATCTACGTCGGCAGCGTCGGCTTCGGCGATCTGGCAGATATCCTCGCCGGTGGCGGGATTGACGGTGGCAAAAGTCTTGCCGGATTCGCTCGGGACCCAGCGATTGTTGATCAAGAGTTTCGTCGCTGACACAGCGACTCGGCTTTCCTTAGCCGGGGACATAACAGAGGCCATTTTGCGAACTCCTTATTCAAAAATAGGTCTTACAACACGATGTAAGCTACGAGCTACAATAGCATGTCCGTTAGTGAAGCAGATTTCCTAAAGCTGCTCCAAGCTTCGGGTATTGAAACTCAAAACCCAGGTTTTTTGCCGCTTCCGGGATCACGCGCTGGCTAGCCAGAAGCACGCCGGCCATTTCGCCGAACAGCAGGTTGAGGGCGAATTTAGGGACCGGGAAGATGGCCGGGCGATGGATGGCGGACGCGAGGCCGCTGGTGAATTGCGCGTTCGGGATTGGCTGGGGCGCCGTAGCGTTTACCGGACCGTGGACTGCGGTATTGGCCAGCGTAAACAGGATCAGGTTTATAACGTCGTCAATATGGATCCAGGACATCCATTGACGGCCGTTGCCGAGCCGCCCTCCCAGGCCAAGCCGGAAAGGCGGAAGCATTTTTGCCAGAGCGCCGCCGTCTTTGCCGAGAACCACGCCGAGACGGAGATTCACGACGCGGAGTCCGAGCGCTTCCGCCAGGGCGGCGGATTTTTCCCAGTCGATGACGACGCGCGAGAGAAAATCGTCGCCGGGGCGGGAGCTTTCGGTCAGGACTTCATCGCCGCGCGATCCATAAATGCCGATGGCCGAAGCGCAGATCAGCACATTCGGGCGGTGCGATTCGGTGGAGAGCGCGTTCACCAGATGCCGCGTTCCATCTACGCGGCTGGCGCGGATTCTTTTCTTCGCTTCGGGAGTCCAGCGCTGGGCCACCGGCTCACCCGCCAGATGAATCACGGCATCGGCACGGAGGAGGCTTTCGCGCGGCGGCTCTTGGTCGGTGGAACGCCATTGGGAGAATTCGACCGCGGCGGGGAGATCCGCCGGACGCTGGCGCGCCAGCGCATGGACGGCGTGGCCGGCATGGAGCAACGCGCGAGTGAGGTGCGCGCCAACGAATCCGGTTGCCCCGGTCACGGTGATATTCATTCCCGTTCCCCTTCACATTCTATGCCGCGAATGTAACCATCTACGTCCGTCTTGCGGCGCATGCCTTCGTACGACATATAGCGCACCTGGCCGAAAATGGGACGTTCGATCCAGGGCCGGTCATGCAGGCCGAAGCACCATAGGATGTTCGAGTATCCGTTGGGATCGCGGCCGTCCAACGCATAACGGTCGTTCAGATAGATCATCGTTGTGAGTGCGTGCTGGGGCGTGGGGGACCATTCGATGATCTTCTTGCCCCAGTACATCCGGTAGTAGCCGTGAATTTTTCCGAGCGCGAGCAGCTCTTTTTGAGCGGCGTTCCAAAGCGGGTCATGCGTTCGCGCCTGTTCAAATTGGTCAGGAGAATAGACGGGGTCGCGTTTGTCGCGCGCGTGCTTTTGTAGCGTGACCTGGGCCCAGCGGGGCAAATTGTCGAGCGATTCGACGTTCTCGCTGAATCTGGCGAAGTTGAAGGCCAACTCACGCCTGACGATCAACTCTTCGAGGAATTCATCGGCCATCAGCTTGTGCGTTTGCGCATATTTCTGAACAGCCAGCGCGACATCGAGCGACGAGAGATGACCGAAGTGCAGATAGGGACTCAAGGAAGAGGTGGCCTGCGCGGTTGGCTGGTTGTGGAAGCTGGAATAGCGGCTGAGATTCTTGCGCAGGAAATGTTTCAGCCGCCGTTGGGCTTCGGCCGAGCCTCCACGAAATGCCGGCGATGGGCGCACGGTGTGATCGATTTCCGAGGACGCGACTAAGTGAGGGATATTGGCCGAGGTGACATTGCTATGAAAGCTCGGAAGCGGCAGATTGAACTTTTGGCGCACTCGAAGGGGCGGCAGGGGTGTTAGATATCGCGGTAGGAGCTTGCGGATTTTCGGCCGTATGGTAAAGGCGGCATACTCGCGCTTTTCCATCTGTGTCATGGGGACGATGCAGCTTGAATCCACGGCGTAGATGGGGATGGAAAGCTTCCCGGGCGCGCTCGTGTTGATTGGGTAGTCGTCAGTGACCAGGGCCGCGGCTTGCTGGGCCAGCCGAGAGAGAACGTCGTCAGGATCGCTCGATTTGCGCCGAAGGTAGAACACGTATCCGATGCCGAGTTTCCGCAGGCGTTGTTCCGTATCGGGGACGCCTTCCAGGATGAATGTGTGCAGACGGTCACTGGCGTAGGGGTATGAACTGGTTAGTTCTTCATAGACCAGCAACGGGACCCGGGCGCGATTGGCTAGCTCCGCGGCGTAGAGCAGCGCGTGATTCCAGGCGGCGCGCCGGTTCAGTTGCATCCAATAGAGGACATATTTCGCGGTGGATGGAAAGGGTGCTGGATTCAGGCAGCGGACGCGGTCTTGCACTATTTCATTGTGGGGCAGGCGCTTTCGCCTGCCAAGGACAGCGTCTCATCGGTTTTGGTAAGTCCGCACAGCTACAATGGAGTTTATTGTCATGCGGGCCTGGAACCGTGCCAAGCTGCTGTGGGGCTACCTGCGGCACAAATCGGTGGTGAATGCGCTGCCGGTGGAGTACATCGTCGAGACCACGGCGAAGTGCAACCTGTACTGCCCCATGTGTCCGCGGGAAACGCACAAGCAGCCCAAGGAAGACATGCCGGACGAGATTTTCAACCGGCTGGTGGAAGAATCCGGAAGCAGCGCCGAACACGTGATGTTGATCGGGTTGGGTGAGCCGTTCATGGACCGCAAGATTTTCGATCGCATTGAATACTGCGACCGGCATCACATCTCGACATTGCTTTCGACGAACGGAACATTTTTCGACGAGAAGACGTGCGCGCGGCTGCTTCAGACTCCGCTGGAACATATCACGCTGAGCTTCGATGGCGCTACCAAAGAGTCCTACGAGTATTACCGCAAAGGCGCGAATTTCGAAAAGGTGCGTGATAATTTCGTCCGCTTCGTCAGGATGAAACATGAGCGCGGCGCCAAGGTGCAGGTGGTGGTGCAGATGGTGCGCATGGAGCGGAACGCGGGTGAAGTGGACGATTTCGTCCGATTCTGGTCGGCGATTCCGGGCGTGGATGAAGTGCGCATCAAGGAAGACGAGACCAATCTGCTGCAGCCGGAGGCCGGGCACACGGCGCAGGATTGGAAACATCCGTGCCACTATCTATGGCGCGGTCCGATGTACGTGAAGCATTCGGGTGATGTTTATCCGTGCTGCCAGAGTTACATGCTGGATGGGCGGCCGGTGGGTAATATTGGGAACGAGGCGCTGACCGAAATCTGGAATTCAGAGGAGATGCAGCGGATGCGGCGGCTGCACGTTGAGCGGCGGGCGAATGAGATCGACATTTGCTCGCGCTGTTGCACTACCATTCCGCATCCTTTCTTAGTGGCTGGGAGCCTGGTACTGCACGGGCGGACGGTGCGAAAGTTTTTGCCGTGGGTGGAGCGGTTGGTTTATTTTTCGAAACTGCCGCGGGGGTTGCTCAAGCCTCCGAAGAAAGACGCTGCTCGCGAGTTGGTGCAGATTGAGCGGAAATAGGCCCGGTCCGTAGGTTTAACTTCTACGACAGTACCAATAACCGGAATCCGAAGGTGCACCTCTACCTTTACCTCCTTCCCATTGTGAAACGTCAGCGTGAGCTCACGGCTTTCGAATCCGGGGCTGGTAACGGCGAAACGCGAATCGCCCAACGGGAGGCCAGTCACGACCGCTTCGCCGGATTGGTCGGTCTCGACGGATTGAACGGGCTTATCTTCGCCGTTGAGCACCGCAATGCTAGCCTTGGCGACGGGATCCTCGCTTAGATCAATCACGCGGAACTTCACGCGCCCGGCGGCTGCGTGGCGGCGCGGGCGAGTCGACGAGAAGAGCGCAGACATGGCCATTCGAATCGCCCCAAAGCCTCTTCCACTCCTGGGGCGAATAGTCGGCGATGAGGTGGACCTGAGTCTGGCACTCTGCACAGAAGCGCACACGACCTTCGCCCTGTAAATCCGACCATTTTTTTTGCGCACGGGTTCGGAATCGCGAAATTCTCGCCCATGGCAAGAGTATATACCGACCAAATATCTGCTCCAGAGGTCTCGGCAAGAGTGCCGAGACGGCACGCAGGAGTGCGTGCGCTACGACGTTCTTAGGAGCGGGCTGGAACAAATCGATCGCAAATAACCAGCAACCAGAAACCAGAAACAGGTTTTTACCAGGTTTGGGCTAGTTGGACGAAGGTGCGGACGCCGATGCCGGTGGCGCCTTTTGCCATGTAGGGCTTGCTGTCTTCGAGCCAGGCCGTGCCGGCGATGTCCAGGTGCACCCAGGGGATTTCGTTCACGAAATCCCCGATGAACATGGCGGCGGTGATGGCTCCGCCGGGACGGCCGCCGATGTTGTGCAGATCGGCGAACTCGCTCTCGAGGGCTTTTTTGTATTCTTCGTCGAGCGGAAACTGCCACATTTTTTCGCCCTCGGTTCTGGCGGCGGCCAACAGCTTGTCGAGGAACGGCTGATTGTTCGAAAATGCTCCGGCGTACAAATGGCCGAGGGCGACCACTACCGCTCCGGTCAACGTGGCGGCATCCACCAGGTGCGTGCAGCCCAGCCGCTGCGCGTAGGTGAGTGCATCGATCAAAATCAGGCGGCCCTCGGCGTCGGTATTCAAAACCTCGACGGTTTTTCCGGAAAGTGATGTTACGATATCGCCGGGCCGCTGGGCGCGGCCGCCGGGCATGTTTTCGACAGTGGGGATGAGAGCGGTAACCGGAATGGAAGGTTTCAACTGGGCGATGGCGCGCATGGCGCCCAGAACGGCGGCGCCTCCGGCCATGTCGTAGCGCATCTGATCCATATCCTGGGCGGGTTTGATGGATATTCCGCCGGTGTCGAAAGTCACGCCTTTGCCGACCAATCCCAGGTGATCTTTGGAAGCGGGCGCGGTTGCAGGCTGATAACGGAGGACGATGAGCGCGGGAGGTTCGGCGCTGCCCTGGGCCACGCCCAGCAGCGCGCCCATGCCCAGTTGGCGCATGCGGTCCTGATCGAGAATTTCACAGCCGAGAACGAATTCGGACGCCAGCTCGCGGGCGCGCTCGGCCAGGCGCATGGGGGTTAAAAGATTGGGAGGGTCGTTGGCTAAGCTGCGGGTGAAGTTTTGTGCTTCTCCCAGAATGCGTCCGCGATCGAGGGCCGCTTGGGACGCGCCCAGAACGGCGAATGAATCCACATGCTTCTCAGTTTTTTTCGGATCGGTCTTGTAGCGATCCGCTTCGAAATCGGCCAGAACGGCGCCTTCCACCGCGGCGGCGGCAAACTCATCGGAGCGAAACGCGTCATCCAAGGCCAGCGTGATGCTGCGAATTTTTTTGCTCTTGAGCAAGCGGAACGCGGCGCCGGTCACCTTGCGAAGCTCCGCGGAGTTGAATTTATCCCGCTTGCCGCCTCCGGCCAGCGCGAGACGCTTGGCCTTGAAACCGGCGGGGCGATGGAGAACGGATAATTCACATGACTTTCCGGCGAACTCGCCGGAGTCATACAGTTCCTTCACCTGGTCCGATGCTCCCGCCGGCGGAGCACCCTCGAATCCCACCAGCACCAGTGCATCGGCTTCCAGTTCCGCAATCGGTCTTGCTTCAAGGCTTATCTTCATTTCTCTCCGTTACATATTTAGGATCTGTGGCGGCCGATGGCTGCGCGGGCTTCGGCTTCCATCTCGCGTTTGCGTTCGGACTCGCGTTTGTCGTGCAGTTTCTTGCCCTTGGCCACTGCTAATTCTATCTTGATGCGGCCGTTCTTGAGGTACATCTTGGTTGGGATCAGCGTGAGCCCTTTTTCCCGGGTCTTCTCTAACAGCTTATCTATTTCCTGGCGATGCAGCAGCAGTTTTCGACGGCGGGTGGGCTCATGGTTCTCACGGTTTCCATGAGAATACTGGCTGATGTGGGCATTCAGCAGCCAGGCTTCATTTCCGGTCACTTCGGCAAAGCTGTCTTTGAGCTGGATTTTGCCGTCCTTGGCGGCCTTCACCTCGGTTCCGGTGAGCGCCAAACCGGCCTCGAACCGCTCCAGCAGGTGGTAATTGTGGCCAGCCTGGCGGTTGTCGCTCAAGACTTTGATTCGAGACTCCATGGATTTCTAAAACCAAATCACCGACTCCCTCACGGTCGCGGTTCAGATTTTTTGTACTCAACGCGCGGAAAGCACACTGCGTCAAGCGTTTATGTGGTGCGGTGTCCAACCAATGCAGCTTCATTCTAGCATAAGGCCTTTCAAGAGAATAAGATGATTGCCAGCAACAGGTTACGTGGTTTCGCCGTGGTCGCTTCGGCACTGCTTCTGCAGCCGGTGAATAGCCTGGACGCACATACCCGCCAGGGTGACAAGTACTCCAAGCTGGCAATCCAAGCCGAGGCGCGCAAGGATTACGACAAGGCTTTCGAGCTGTTCGACAAGGCGGTCCACGAAGATCCGCAGGATGCGGGCTATCAGATGGGTTCGCGGCGGACGCATTTTGAGGCCAGCCAGGTGCACGTAGAGGCTGGTTTGAAGCTGAAGAAATCGGGCGAGCTGGAGAAGGCGCTGGTGGAATTTCAAAAAGCCTTCACGGTTGATCCCAGCTCAGCCATCGCCGTACAGGAAATCAAAGAGACCACCGCGATGCTGGATGAAAAGCGGAAGAACCCGGGGCAGGAGGTGTTGAGTCCGGTAGAAAAGGCGCGCAAGGAGAGCATCGCGATGATCGAATCCCTTCTACCGGTGCCTGAGCTCAAACCCGTTACCAACAAGATCACGCTGCTGAAGATGAACAATCAACCACCCAAGGTGCTGTATGAGACGGTGGGCAAGCTGGCGGGGATCAACGTGCTTTTTGATCCGTCCTATCAAGCCGGCAAAAACGCGAATCTGGATCTGACCGATGTGACGCTGTCGGAAGCATTGGACTATATCGCGCTGTTGACCAAGACGTATTGGAAGCCGGTGGGCTCAAACGCCATTTTTGTGACGGATGACAACGTGACCAAGCGCCGGGATTATGAAGATGAAGTGGTGAAGGTGTTTTACCTGAAGAATCCAACCACGGTGCAGGAGTTCCAGGAAATTATCACGGCGGTGCGGTCGGTGACCGACGTGCGGCGCATGTTTACATATAATCCGCAGAACGCGGTGATGGTGCGCGACACCGTGGACAAAGTGGCGCTGGTGGAAAAGCTGCTGCGCGACATGGACAAGCCCAAGGCGGAAGTTGTAGTGGACATGATTGTGATGGAAGTGGATAGTGACCGGTCGCGGACTATCGCGGCAGGCCTGGTTTCAAACGGGACCACTGGCCTGGCGCTGCCCATCCAGTTTTCGCCGACGAATCCGGTGCTGACCGGCACGGGCACCACGGGAACAAGCACCACGGGGACAGCGGGAACGGGGACCAGCAACACAGGTACGGGGTCCATCACAACTACGCCGACAACGGGCACCACGGGCACCACCGCCACATCCAGTTACGTGTCGCTGGGGAACATTGGGCAGGCCTTTAACCTCAATAATTTTTCCACCAGTTTGCCGGGGGCGATGCTGCAAGCGGTGATGTCCGACACTTCCACCAAAGTGATGCAGTCGCCTGAAGTGCGCGTTTCCGATGGACAGAAGGCGGAGTTGAAAATCGGAGACCGGATTCCCTATGCCAGCGGCAGTTTCCAGCCGGGCATCGGCACGGTGGGCGTTAGCCCGCTGGTGAGTACGCAATTTCAGTTTGCCGACACCGGCGTGAACATGACCATCACTCCGCACGTGCATGGAAGCGATGAACTGACGCTGGATATCACCACGGACATCTCAAACGTAAGCAGCAACGTGACCATCGGCGGATTGACGCAGCCGGTAATTTCACAGCGCAAAACCGATTCGCACATTCGGGTGCGGGATGGCGAGGTAACGCTGTTGGGAGGTTTGATGCAGACTCAGGATTCGAATACGACCACTGGAATCCCGGGCCTGGTGAACATTCCGATCCTTGGCAAATATCTTTTCGGAAGCAATGCGAAGGACAAATCGCGCAGTGAGCTGCTGGTGGCGATCATTCCGCATATTGTGCGCAAACCGGATATCGACGGCCTGGATCTGCGCGGAATCGCGGCGGGGCAGGATCAGGAACTGAGGCTGCGCCGCGCGCCGATAGTGGAGGAAACTGCGGCTGCCGCTCCGCCGGTTGCTGCGCCAACACACTCTTCGCCAACACCTACTGCGCCAACAACTGCGGCGCCGGCGGCAGCTGCTACGAAGCCTACCGCGCCTGGCGCCGGTCCTGGGGTTGCGCTGAATCCCGCTACGGTGCAAGCGAAGCTGGGCGGCCCGGTGGTGGTGACGCTGGACGCGGTGAACGTGACCGACCTGGCAGTGGTTCCGATTAAGCTTCGATGGGATCCTAAGGTTCTGCGCCTTAATCAAGCCACGCCGGCCGCGCTGCTCACCAAGGACGGCAACGTGAATCCGCCGACGCTGGATATTCGCAATGATTCCGGTGAGGCCACCATCGAGATGACCCGTGTCCCGGGCGTAGCCGGCGTTACCGGCTCCGGCCCGTTGATGCAGCTTACGTTCTCCGCGGTGGGCAAGGGATCCACCACCATCGCGGCGACGGAAGTGAATCTGAGAAACTCAAAGAAGGAGGCTATTAGCGCCACGGCACCCTCGGCTGTGGTGAACGTGCAGTAAGTGCGTGGGCTGCCCGACATGAGACGCGCTCGACAACGCGGCATGACCCTGGTGGAGTTGATTGTTTCCTTCACCATTCTGATGATTCTTTCCAGCATGGCGGTTCCGCTTGCGCGCTATCAGGTGCAGCGCAACAAGGAACGCGATCTGCAACGTGCTTTGGACGATATCCGGAAGGGAATCGATAAGTTCAAAGACGATATGGATGCGGGAAAGATCGGACCACCGAAGATAGATTCGGACAATTATCCGGAATCCCTGGAGCAGTTGGTGGAAGGTGTAAAGGCCACCGGCGCGGTGGACAAAAAAATCAAATATCTGCGGCGCATCCCGAAAGACCCCATGACCAATTCCAAGGATTGGGGATTGCGCAGCACGCGGGACGATCCCAAGGCGCTGGCCTGGGGCGGGCAAAATGTTTTCGATATTTACACCAAGAGTTCGGATAAGGCGAAAGATGGAACTCCGTACTCGGAGTGGTGAGTTTTCCATGACTTCGGCAGCCCCAAATCGCCGCCGCTTCGGCTTCACACTGATCGAGATGATGGTCGTGATGGCGATCATCGCGGTGTTGATGTCCGTGGCTATTCCCATCTACAGCCGCTCTATCCAGCGCGCGAAAGAAAGCGTGCTCAAGAACAATCTGTTCACCCTGCGCACGGTGATCGACGAATATACCTACGACAAACAGAAGGCGCCGCAGAATCTGGACGATCTGGTGAGCGACGGTTATCTGCGGACAGTGCCGCTCGATCCAATGACCGGCGCCGCGGATTGGAAGGTGATCATGGAAGACGCCACCAATACGGTGAACCAGACGGAGCCGGGAATTTTCGATGTGCGCAGTGCGTCGGATAAGAGCAGTCTGGAAGGTAGTCCGTATTCGGACTGGTAGGCGCGTGGGGCCTTGTACGTATCGTTCTGGTGATATGATACGTACAGATGTCCAAGCTTACCTTGAGTGTCGACGAACGGGTGGTATCGCGCGCCAAGCGCTACGCAAAGCGCCGTGGGGTCTCTGTGTCGGCAATGGTGGAGGCTTATCTGGCATTTGTCGCCGAGGCGGCAGACAAAAGCGCTGAGGATTCTCCTCCCATTCTGCGATCCGTTCGCGGCATTCTCAAGAAGACGGACATTGATGCATACAAGAAGCATCTCGCCGCCAAGTACCGATGAAGAAGGTCCTGATCGACACGAATGTCGTCCTGGACGTTCTGTTTGACCGGCAGCCTCACGCTGGTGCCAGCGTCGCGGTCTGGGCTGCCGTCGAAACAAATTCCGCACACGGGCTATTGGCTGCGCATGCGGTTACCACCATCCACTATCTGATCCGTAGGGAGCTGGGGCTGGCCAGAGCGAGACGCACGATTTCGACCGTGCTGAGGGTTTTCGGCGTTGCGCCGGTAGACGGCCCGGTTATTCACGCCGCATTGGGACTGCCGTTATCCGATTTCGAGGACGCCGTGACGGCCGCGGCCGCGCAATTCGCCGGGTGCGACTATATTGTGACCAGGGACGCCAAGGGATTTCGAGGATGCGGGATGCGAGTGCTCTTGCCGGAAGCGGCTGCACTGGTGCTGCGCAGCTCTGGAACCTAAAGGCACCGACTCCCTCACGGTCGCGGTTCGGTAGCGCTCATCGTTCTTAGCCACGAGCGTTCAGTGAGGCGCGTCGGCTGGGACCGGGCGCACCACCGCGCCGGACGTGAGCGAGTCCGCCGGATTCATGATTACCCAATCCTCTGGACGAATTCCGGATAGCACTTCCACCTCGGTGCCGAAGTCCTTACCCAGAATTACCGGGACTAACGCTACTTTATTTCCATCCCGGACCACGCCGACTCTGAGTCCCTCGCTGCGGAACAGGATGTCGCCCACGGGAACAACCACCGATGGCGTTCCGGCGGGAATGGTCAGGTGCACTTCGGCGTAGGCTCCGGGCTTGAGTTCGCCGGTGGGATTGTCGACATCCACTTCGGTGAGCAGCGTTCGGGTGCCGGAGTCCATGGCGTCCGCGGTGCGCACCAGCTTGCCCTGGAAGCGGCGTCCGGGAAACTCGGAGAGGGTCAATTCGGCTGGAATTCCGGGAACGGCGGACTGCGAATAAATCTGGGGGACGCTGAGGTAGACGCGCAGCTTCGCCGTGGCCGCGATGTGGAACAGTTCCTGGGCCGCGCCGCCCATGCCGGCGTTCACCAGCGCGCCAATATCGGTATTGCGGGCGGTGATGACGCCATCGAAAGGCGCTTTCACGGTTTCGAAGCCGCGCATCTCCTGCAGACGCGAGAGATTCGCTTCGGCAGCGCCAACGTTCCCGCGAGCGGCGGCGATAGCCTTTTCGAGCGCGTCTACATTGGCCTCCTGCGCGTGATACTGCGCCTGATACTGATCGTTCTCCTGGCGGGAGACCACGCCTTTGGCCACCAGATTACTCCAGCGCTGGGCGGTGACGCGGGCGAGTTCGGCGTTCGCTTTACCCTGCACCAGATTGGCCTGGGTCTGATCCAGCGCCGCTTTGGCTTCCTCGACAGCGGCCTGGGCCTGGCGGACTTGTTGATCCAGCTCGGGCGCGTCGATTTCGGCCAGCGTCTGGCCGGCTTTCACGCGGGCGCCGATATCGGCGTACCATTTTTTGAGATAGCCGCTGGCGCGAGCGAAGATGGGCGAGTCAATGAAGGCCTGGATGTTGCCGGGCAGAACAATTTCGTTTTGCAGAGCGCCCATTTTCGGATGAGCCACGGCGACAGTGGGCGTGGCGAGATCCAAGGTTTCCTGTTTCACCGCGGCGGCCGTTTTGATACGCGCGTCAATGCCCCAGACAATCACGGCGCCCACCACCAGGACGGTGATCAACAGCACCAGCAGAAGTTTGAGAGCGCGAGGAAGCCCGCGAGCGCTGCCTGGCTCAGTGTACTTCGGGGCTGTGGTTATCTCCTGCATGTTATTTCAGGCATGAACGTGTCATCTAACAGGATCGTTGGTAAGGTGTCTCCGGTGCAACAGGCTAAAAACTGTGGGGACGAAAAACAAAGTAGCGATGGTGGCGAAAATCAAGCCTCCGATGACCGCGCGGCCGAGCGGCGCGTTCTGCTCGCCGCCCTCGCCCAATCCCAGAGCCATGGGAACCATGCCGATAATCATGGCCAGAGCGGTCATCAATACAGGACGGAAGCGCGTGAAACCGGCCTCAATGGCCGCCAGCACGGGATCGCCTTGCGCGGCCAGATGCTCCTTGGCGAAGCTGATTATAAGAATGCTGTTCGCGGTGGCCACGCCCACGCTCATGATGGCGCCCATCATGGCCGGAACGCTGAGCGTGGTCCGGGTTAGGAACAGAAAGATGATAATGCCCGCCATGGCTGCCGGCAGCGCGGTGAGAATGATGAACGGATCGAGCCAGGATTGAAAATTCACGACGATCAATAAATAGACCAGTACGATAGAAAGCAACAGCCCCTGCAAAAGCCCTTGAAACGAAGTCCGCATGGTTTCGATTTGGCCACGCACCGTTAGCTGCGATCCGCGGGGCAGTTTATGCCGGTTGGCGTCCACGATGCGGTTTATATCTGTTGCGACCCCGCCCAGATCGCGATCCTGAACCGAGCCGAAAATATCGATGGCGCGCTGGATGTTGTAGTGAGAAACGACAGCTAAGCCGGCGGCGCGGTGCGTGCTTCCGACATCGCCCAGAATCTCGTGCCGCGTACCTTGCACGATGGGAATGTTTTCGAGATCGTTCAAGGAAGACGCCGCGTACTGCGGAGTCTGCGCCACCACGCTGTAGGTGACGCCGCTCTTGGGGTCCAGCCAGAAGGAGGGGGTGGTTTGAAAACTTCCGCTCAGCGATACCAGCAGGTTGCTGGCCACGTTGAGCTGGGTGAAACCGCTCTCGATGGCTTTGCTGCGATTCACGTCGAATTCGATGCGAGGCTGGTCGAACAACTGGTGAACGCGCAGATCCACGGCGCCGGGTATGACCCGAAGTTGGCGCAGGAGATTGGTAGCGAAGGCGTGGTTCGCGATCACGTCCGGCCCGGACACTTGAACGTCGATGGGCGCGGGTAATCCGAAGTTCAGAATCTGGCTGATGATATCGGCGGGCAGAAAATAAAAAGCGACGCCGGGGAACTGATGCGGAAGCTGGCGGCGGAGTTGGCGAACGTAGTCGTCGGTGGGACGATGGCCTGGCTTGAGCGTCACCAGGACGTCGGCGTCCATGCTTCCAATGGGCGCGGAGGTGCTGTAGGCCATGTTGATGGAGCTGTACGGCAGGCCGATGTTATCGATGATGCTGGACCTTTCAGAAGGAGGAATGACGCGCTCTATGGCGGCTTCAATCAGATCGCCAAGCCGCGCGGTCTCTTCGATGCGCGTGCCCGTTTTGGCCCGGAAGTGCAGATTGAACCGGCCTCCGTCCGAGACCGGGAAAAAGTCACGGCCGAGCCACGGCAACAGCAGGAAGGCGAGGGCGCAGAGGGCCAGGAACACGGGAACGAACAAGCCGCGGCGGCGAATGCAACCGGTCAACAGGCCGCGGTAAGCGGTCCGTGAAGCTTCAAAAGTCCGTTCGAAAGCGCGTTGAAATCTTCCGGCCAGGTTCCAAGCGGAAGGTTGCGCAGGGTGATGTAAATGCGATTTGAGCAGATACATCGCGAGAGTGGGAACCAGCGTGCGCGAGAGCACATAGGAAGCCAGCATGGCGAACACCACGGCCTCGGCCAGCGGAATGAATAGAAAGCGCGCCACGCCGGTGAGGAAGAACATCGGCAGGAAGACGATGCAAATACAGAGCGTGGAGACCAGCGCGGGAAGGGCGATCTGCGCCGCGCCGTCGAGAATGCCGGTGTGGAGATCTTTGCCTTGATCGAAATTGCGGTCGATATTTTCTATGGTGACGGTGGCGTCATCCACCAGGATGCCGACGGCCAGCGCCAGACCGCCTAAAGTCATGATGTTGATGGTTTCGCCCAGCGCGCTCAGTATGCAGATGGAAGTGAGAATGGAAAGCGGGATGGAGATGGCGATGATCAGGGTGCTGCGCCAGCTTCCCAGAAAGAGGAGAATCATGATGGCGGTGAGGCACGCCGCGGTAATGGCTTCTTTGACCACGCCGCTCACCGCAGCCCGCACGTAGATGGATTGATCAGAGATTGGTTCGATCTTAAGAGCGGGCGGAAGCGTGGCGGCGATTTGCGGCAACATATCGCGGACCTGCTTCACAATATCCAGCGTTGACGAGCTGCCGATTTTCAAAACCGTCAGCAGCGCGCTACGCTGACCGTCGCGCCGGACGATATTGGTTTGCGGCGAATAACCATCGCGGACGTGAGCGACGTCGTGAATATAGATGGTGTTGTTGGCTACGGCCTCAATGGGAAGATCGTTCAGTTCCTGGACCGTAGTGGGGCTGGCATTGAGCCCAACATCGTATTCGAACTGACCGATCTTCGAAGTTCCCACCGGAAGAATCAGATTCTGGTTGGTAATTGCGTTTACAACATCGTTGGGCGAGAGTCCCTTGGCTTGCATGAGCGCGGGCTGGAGATCCACCATGATCTGGCGCTGCTTGCCGCCATAGGGCCAGGGGATGGCCGCGCCGGGGACGCGGATTAATTGGACACGAATGGAGTTGGCTGCGAAGTCGAAGAGTTGTTGCTCCGATAAACCTTCGCCGGAGAGCGCCAGCTGCACGATGGGAACGCTGGAGGCGCTGTAGATCAGCAGGAAAGGAGGCGTGGTGCCGGGCGGCATCTGGCGAACGGCTCCCTGGGCGGCGGCAGTCATCTGCGACATGGCGATGTCCACTTTGGCGCCCGGATGGAAGAACACTTTGGTGATGCTGCGGCCTTCCACGGTCTGCGATTCGATGTGCTCGATGTCGGCGACCGCAGTGGTAAGAAAGCGCTCATACTGCGATCCGATGCGCTGTTCCATGTCCTCGGCGCCGAGGCCGGTGTAGTTCCACAGCACGGCGATAACGGGAATATTGACGTTGGGAAAAATGTCCACCGGAGTGCGCAGGATTACCAGCGGGCTGATCAACAGAATGAGCAGCGCCAATACGATAAACGTGTAGGGCCGGTTGAGGGCGATCTTAACGATCCACACAGATGGTTACCCCTTTGGATGCGTGCCGGGGGGCGGCGATCCATCCAATCGCATGGCCCTTTCGAGTAATCGATATCACCTGTACTTCTACTGTGCCAAATAAGGAAGGGGAATGGGCGAAAGCGAGATGTACGCGGGAACGGAGTGCAGGATGGTAAAATAGCGGAGTCGCATCGAATAATCCCCGGTCGTCTAATGGTAGGACAGCGGCCTTTGGAGCCGTGAATCGTGGTTCGAATCCATGCCGGGGAGCCAAGACTTCGAAGTTCGAACTGATGCTGAGGTTTTATTGACAGCATCGATCCGCTACCTTATCCAGCGGTATCCCCAACATTCGCAAGTTCTTGGCAACCGGTTCGTCTCTCCGGTTTCGCGACGCCACCTTGGCGGTAGACAATTTAACGCTTCCCGTTGAGCGCTCTCAGCGACGTTTTCTCCGTTTTCTCTTGTTGACAGGTCGCGTTTGTTGACAGGGGTGTCAAGCTTGGGGTCCCCAAAACTCAGATTTCAAATTCCACACCAGACGGCCAGTTCACGCAGCGGGGCTAAGTGTACCAGCTTGCCGCCAAGCCCGATTGCCATTCCTTGTCCAGTATCCCGGACTCCCGCGCCCTTCCCCACAGCTTTGTCATAGGATGTCATCCTTCAATCCGAGTTCTCGCAAGGCGGTCTTCGTTTCCTCCAGCGACTGTTTGGAGACTCCGCCTTCAGGCGCGACTTCCACGGCCACCGTCAACCGAAGGCTCTTCGTAGTGGCGAACCGCGAGAGTACCTTTGTGTAGAAATTCATCCATTTCTGAGCCGGCACTTCGCCGGACCAGCGTAACGTGACGGTTTTGTCGGTACCTGGCGTTGGAACGGCTTTTTCGTCCACGCCGGTTTTCGTAGTGTCAATCTCAGAAGTCCCACCGGTAGTCGCTGTCGTTTGACCGCCATTGGCCTCGAACAAGTTTCCAGAGCCAACAGTTTTCGGCGGAGCGGACAGCGATTGCTTGTACTCATCGGCGGTCTCGCTTGGAGTTGTCTTTCGCAAGCAGCATGACTGTTTTGTAGCTGCGCCAGACGGCCTCCCTCAAGTCCCGTTTCGACTTGCCTTGATTCTCGGTGAGTTGCTTTCGTTGCAATTCTTCCAGCTTGAGCTCGGACGCCTCCTCCTGGATGTCCTCCCAGCGCACAGCCACAAATCGCCCGGGCGCGTCACAGCAACGTCCGGCAGCGGCGGAGCTTGGTTTGCCTTCTCCTCGTCCATCGGATCGCGCAGGAAGGTGTCGAGTTCGTGGACATCAAAGCCGGTCAGTCCGAGGTCAAAATCAAGCGCACGCAGATCCGCAAGCTCAGGGGCGAGAAGCTCAAGGTCCCAGGTCGCCTCTTCGTGCGAGCGATTGTCCATTAGCCGGTAGGCTTTGATGTGCGCCGGCGTGAGCTTGTCCGCCACTGTGACCGGCGCCTCGCTCCAGCCGAGCTGGAGCGCCGCCAGCCGTCGAACATGCCCGACCACGATGACCCCCTTCTTGTCCACCACGATCGGCTGCTGCCAGCCGAATTCGAGCAGGGACGCCGCGACTTTATCGACTGCCCTCTTTGGAATTTTGCGCGCGTTTTTCTCATAGGGCCTGATTCGGTCCAGTGACCAGATCTCGATCTTCATTCAGGCACCTCCCGAAAGAGATCAGTCCCGTCCAATTCCTGTCCAGAATTACCAATAAGCTGGGGTTCAGAGGCGGGGTTTTCCGCAGGATCGCGGAAACCAGTTGCTGATTCCAAAAGATTTTTGGTAGGCGCGGCTGGACTCGAACCAGCGACCCTCAGCCTAGAAGTCGTGTCCTGCAATCACCTAAAGCTACGAGGGGCTGCTCCGCCTTGCTAGTACGAAAGGGTCAAAGGGCGCATTCGCTCGCCATCGCTGCTAACCCTTGCCCACGATTTTCAAGCTTGACCTCTACATATTTCACTACAGTTTCAGGCGGAGAGCAAACGAGGTTCAGCACACTCAGCAGCGATCGTCAAGGAGAATGGGCTCTAGAATTGTGTTGTGTCGAAGGGAGTCGCTATGAGCCCTATCCGGGAGGTGTGCAGTTCGTGCGGGACCGAGATGTAGGCCTCAAACATCCGAGAAATATATAGCGGGATATCCACCGAAGACCTGCTGGTTAAATGCGCATGCCATCAGTGCTGATCGGAAAACGAGGTCCTGATGACGCCGTCCGGGTCAAGCTGATCCACTACAGACCGCTACTTTTGAGGCAAGCCTTTTCCCGCTTATTCGGCGGCGTTTCTCCTGAAAGGTCGCCGCTCACAGCCATGTGGGCAATGGTAATAACCTTGTTCGCGTCCCCTTTGGTGACCCTCCATGCTTTGGCAGCGGCCTCAGTTGATAACCCCAGACAACTCATATACCGTATAACCCCCGCCTCTCTGTTGTCGGTTGCCGCTGCTGGGTCTTTTGGTACAACAGTCCGTGACCCGGAAGGTTGGCAGCTCATCATTAGCAGACAAGTCACACTGCCTATTGCGATCATAAACATCGTTTTCATGATTGTTCCTTCCCCCGGCTCAAGGTGGTTCCGTCTTTCGCTTGTAGCCCTGTCAATGTGGTGTGAAGCAATTGTACGGTCATATTCCGATCCGCTCGACTTCCCCTACACTCACGTCATCGTTGCGCCGGTGCAAAATCAGGAGAAACGCCTTGCGTTTTCTCATAAACATTTCCCCATTCTCCCTTATCGCCTGAATCGAGGCTGCACTTTATATCCGAGCCGAAAGGTGTCCCAGAGTTGGGGTTAATAGCTCCGGCTGTTGTTTGGGACATGCTGAATCGCTCAAAATTGTAGACTGAAAATGCCTCCTAGCTCGACGGGGCGACAAGCCGGGGACCCTGCCCGGTTGGCGGCAAAAACCATTCAGGGAATCGCAGAGGGAGCGATGTCCGTACCGCCACATTCAGGACGTGACTCGATGGGAGTGCGACTCGGGACCGGTGGCGAGTACACCGCACCGTTCATGGCAACGGAGATGGCACGTTACCAATTTCTGCAAGCTGTGCGGCGTCGGTGTCCGCAACCGCTGTGGAATCTTCGTAACCGCGTCTTTCCTTTCTACAGCCGGTGGGTTGATGAATTCATGAAAGATGCACGAGCGAAAGTCAAATGGGAGAAATCACCCGAAGCAGCACAAATGCGTCTAGCGATGGTGGAGATTTTCAAACAATTGGGAATAAGTGACGAAACGGCAAAGGTCGCGGCCAAAGGTCGGCCGGTTGTTGGTGTTGATGCCGATGACGCTATCTTCCATACGTTCATGATACTTGAAGATTACCATCGACGACTTGCGCACCTCATGATGCGCTGGGCACAGCGTCATGGTTTTACACACCAGAGGCAATTCGAGGAACCTTTAGAGACCTTCGACGTTTCCGAAGAAGCCGATGGGATGGAGCTTGTCGAGATGACCTTGCATAAAGACTACTGGGCCTGTGAATGGGGTCTCTACACTTTGTGGAACTGGAAATTCTCGCGAGATGGGAAACAGATGTCGAATTCCGATCCCCCAGAATGGGTGCGCCTGGACGAACAACCCTTCGCGTCGGCTGAGCCGCCATTCTGCATTCGACCTGGCTGGGATGTTTTGATCGAAACCGAACCCTTATTTCGCGCCCGCGCCCTGGGCGATCTCAACGCCTACATCGAACGCTGTCACCGACATGCTCAGGCGAGAGGATTCATCGAAACTCCTGAAAAGCGCCAATTGGACCACTTCGACTGGCTCGCCCTGCACCAAGTCAGACGGTGGAACCCAACCCAAATTGCGGATTGGGATCAAGAAAACTTCGGGGATGACACCAAAGGAGAAGACGTAATCAGGAAGGGGATTAGTAGCGCGGCTAAGTTGTGCGGTCTACGACTTATCCCCGGAAAGCCTGGTCGGCCAATAATTCGGAAATAGTCAATTAAGGGCTATTTCCTAGTTCTTGTTAGCGACAGAGCTTATCGTTGGATCATGAATCCGACGTCAAATCATTCGTTAACCGAACCGCTCTTGAATGAGCACCAGTTAGCAAAGCTCCTCAACGTTTCAGTCGCGACGGTCCGGCGTCGGCGGCGTCTTCGCCAGGGTCCGAAGTACATCAAGGTCGGAGCGTCTGTGCGTTACAAATCGGCAGATGTGGCGGCTTGGCTGGAATCCAGGCCGACTGGCGGAGAGGAAACTCGTGCGAGGTAGGGATGCCGACGACTTCAGCGATCCCTTAGAAGAAGCGCCACTCTTCGCCATGGGCACAGAAATCTCATTCACACGAAACGAGGTAGAAACTTACTACGCGATACGTGTTCCGAAGCTGAAGCTGGCGCAGGTAGGTGAACGACGCGGACCGTGCCCCCTGCACAACGGCAATGATGATAACTTCGCGGTGAACCCTGAAACCGGGTTGTGGTATTGCCACTCGGTCTGCGGCCGCGGAGGGGGTATTCTAGCACTGGAACAGGCTCTAACCGGAGCGGATTTCAAGACGGCGAAGGCGGAAGCGTTCCGCATTGTTGGTCGGACTGAAACACCGAACGGTGCGCATGGTAGGTGTAGCGCGCCCTCGCGCATTGCGGCAACTTATGATTACACTGACGAATCTGAGACGCTCTTGTATCAGTCCGTCCGCTTTGATCCGAAGGATTTCAAACAGAGGAAACCAAACGGCAAAGGAGAATGGGCGTGGAACATTAGCGGCGTTCGCCTGGTGCTCTATCGGCTGCCCCAACTACTGAAGCGCCAAACAGAAACCGTTTTCTTCTGCGAGGGCGAAAAGGATGTTCACACGCTGGAAGCCTTGGGTCTGCTGGCGACTTGCAACGCAATGGGCGCGGGAAAGTGGCGGCCTGAATATTCCAAGACTCTCCGCGGGCGCTCGGTAGTCATCTTGCCGGACAATGATCCGCCAGGCAGGAAACACGCGGCGACCGTCGCAGCGGCACTGCTAAGCGTAGCTGCCCCCGTGCGCATCGTACAGCTATCCGGATTGCCGGCAAAGGGTGACATCACCGACTGGCTAGATGCGGGCAATACTATCGAGCAATTACACGAGCTGACTGAAGCTGCGGCGCCTCTAGATCCTGCGCGGCTGTCAGAGTTGCGAACGCGGTGGGGCATCGCAGACAAAGACACAACTCGTCCGACGGCACGCGTTGCGTCGGGAGATTGGCCGAAGCCGGAACCGATCCAAAGCGAGCTTCCGCCCGTGGAAGCCTTTTACGAAGACCTTCTTCCCGCTTCCTTCCTTCCCCTGGTGCGGGACGTGACGGAGCGGATGCAAGTGCCAATGGACTATCCGGCCGTAGTGATTGTGCTCTGTCTGGCGGGCGTGGTGAACCGGCGAGCCATCATTCAGCCGAAGGCGCACGATACCGGATGGGTGGTTGTTCCGAACCTTTGGGGCGGCATTATCGCACCACCAGGATTCATGAAATCCCCTGTGATCCAGGCGGCTACCCGTCCCCTAAATCTGATTCAGGGGGAATGGAGGCAAGAGCACGATGAGGCGGTGAAGCGATACGCGAGCGCCAACGAGGAATTTGAATTACGGCGCGCGGCTTGGAAAGAACAGTTCAAGGCGAACACGAAGAAGGGCCGGGCGGCACCGGACAGGCCGGAGGATGAGCCAGAAGAACCGAAGCTGCGACGGCTGATCGTGAACGATGCCACCTTCGAGGCGCTCCATCAGACCATGAGCGAGAATCCGGCGGGCATTCTAGTCATCCGAGACGAACTCACGGGTTGGTTGAGCCAATTGGACCGCGCGGGCCGGGAAGGTGAACGCGCCTTCTGTCTGCAGGCGTGGAACGGCGACACGGGGCATACGATTGACCGGATTGCGCGCGGAACCATCCACGTAGAGGCCTGCTGTATGTCAATGTTAGGTGGCATCCAACCGGGACGACTTCGTTCATACCTTGCGGACGCGCTCCATGACGGGCCGAGCAATGACGGATTGATCCAGAGATTTCAACTGCTGGTGTGGCCGGACAGCCCAGCCGACTGGAGCTACGTGGATCGAGCACCGGACGCGGCTTCAGAGGAACAGGCGGCGCGCATCTTCTGCAAATTAGTGGAAATGGACGCTGAAAATCCTGTGCGGTTCCGCTTTTCCGCAAGCGCCCAGGAACTCTTCATGGAGTTTATTACGGAGCTTGAAGCGAAGGTACGGGGGGACCAACTCCACGCGGCTCTCATTTCGCACCTCAGCAAATACCGAAAACTGATGCCGGCTCTCGCTGTTCTTTTCGAGTTGGCGGACTGCGCGGCGGGCAATGGAAATTCCGATACTGTTTCCCTTGAGCACACGCGGCAGGCGGCGGCGTGGTGCGATTACTTAGAATCTAACGCTCGGCGCGTTTACTCCTGTGTCGTGACTCCACAACTACGGGCCGCCCGGGAACTGGCCGACAAGATGAAACGGCGGAACGTGGGCGCGGATGGCTTCTTTTCTTGTCGGGACGTGTACCTGAAGGGTTGGAGCGGCCTGGACACACCTGAAATGGTGAAACTGGCTCTGGAAGTCCTTCAGGATGCTGAGTGGGTCCGGAATCTATCCGGCGAACCAGGATCATCTGGCGGCCGACCATCCAACCGTTACCAGATAAATCCTAGGGTGTGGGAATGAGTACTTCGGCCCCCAATCCGGCGAAGCGAAGCCCATGGATGGATTGGAAGCCGCCAGCGCGCATCTTGGCAGATTCGGCGGAGGGCGAACCTACAAAACCATCAAAACCCGGTTCTGTAGGTTTTGTAGGCGTCTCTTCCGGCGAATCTCCCAAGATTGAAGTAGAGCCGAACCCGGCAGAGTCGGCGCGCGCGGTCGTCGTGCGGAACCGCATGCCGACATCCGACGGAAATTCTGAATTGCACCGAAGCCAACCGATCGTTGCAGACGCCCTACTTGAGGTTGCTGGCCTCCTGGCGAACGCGTATCGGCGCTACGCCGCGATTGAGCGGGTCGGGCAGGATCGCTCCCCGAACTCAGGCAACCCCGAACTTGCAAACTCCCTCGGTTCGAGCGTTCATGGAGGCGTCCCATGACCGCCAAACTACGTATCGTGAGCCGCCAGCCGCGCGAGGAGGTTGATTTCAATCGGCTCGTCCGTATGGATCCGCGCGAGCTGCAACAACTCCATCGAAAGATCTTCGGGTGCGATGTCCCATCTGGAAATTCCGAACAGGCCCGCCGGCGGATTGCATGGCATGTCCAGTGTGAGAAGGAAGGCGGCCTGCCGGAGTCGGCCCGATCACATGCGCTTGCAATTGCCCGCGAGGCTGGATTGCGCATCCGTGCTCGTGCTGTAGCAAAGCGGCGAAAAGACCTTCCCCATGCCACCGTTACCGGTATTGTGTCCGATCATGATCCGCGGTTGCCCATGGCGGGTAGCGTGATTGTGAAGGAGTATCGAGGCAGCATGCTAATGGTGCAGGTCCTCGACGCTGGGTTTGAGTACGAGGGTCAACGCTTTAGCTCGCTCACCGCAATCGCAAAGGCAGTTACCGGGACGAAATGGAACGGGCTTGTGTTCTTCGGCTTGGCGAAGGGAAGAAGGCGTGGCCGCTAAAGCGAAGCTGCGGGTCATACCGGGGACATCGCCAGGCTCTGTCAAATGCGCTATCTACACGCGCAAATCCACGGAAGAAGGCCTTGATCAGGATTTCAATAGCCTGGATGCCCAGCGCGAGTCTGCGGAGGCATACATCCTCAGTCAAAAAAACGAAGGCTGGGTGACCCACCAGGAACGGTACGACGACGGCGGGTTCACGGGTGCGAACATGGAGCGCCCGGCGCTCAAGCGGCTGCTGGGGGATGCGGAGGCTGGAAAGATTAACTGCATTGTCGTTTACAAGTACGATCGCTTGTCACGGTCCATGTCGGACTTCATGAAGATCCTGGAGATTCTGGATAACCACCACGTGACCTTCGTAGCGGTAACACAGCCATTTGATACCAGAACGTCGGCTGGCAGATTCACTGTCAACATGCTCCTAAACTTTGCTCAGTTTGAGCGCGAAATGATTTCGGAACGCACCCGTGACAAGATGCGCGCAAACCGACGCAAAGGGAAGTTCACTGGCGGAAATCTCATTTTGGGTTACGACGTCGCGCCCAAGGGAGGCGCTCTCGTCGTTAATACCGAAGAAGCAGAGCAGGTTCGCACGATCTTCGGGCTCTATCTCGAATTGGGGTCGCTCATTCCGGTGGTTGAAGAACTGGAACGGCGTGGAATGCGAATGAAGCGGTGGACGACCCGCGAAGGCCGCACTCACGGTGGCGCGGGGTTCAGCAAAACGAAGCTGCATAATATGTTGACCAACGTGGCCTACACCGGTCGCGTGAAATTCGAAGACAAGATACTGCAAGGCGAACACCAGCGAATCGTCAATGACGAAACCTTCAACCGTGTTCAGGAGCAACTACAGCGCAACAAGCGCAAAGGCGGGCGCAGCGTCCGCAATAAAGGCAGCGGGTTGCTGAAAGGGCTGGTTCGGTGTGGCAGTTGCGGCGGTGCGATGATGCACACGTATTCACAGAAAAAAGAAACACGATATCGCTACTACGTCTGTATCACAGCCCACCAGCACGGCTGGAACGCTTGCGAGACAAAATCGGTGCCCGCCCCGTTGCTTGAGGGCGCGGTGATCGAAAACCTGAGGCGGTTTGCCCAACAGCCCGCAATGCTTTCGGGTGTCCTGCGACGCCTCGAAGAGATGCGTCGCGAAGCGAACGAGACCACGCTGGCGGAGCCCGCCTGCGTACAGGATGCCCTTCAGAGATTTGATCCACTTTGGGAGCAACTCACGACCTGGGAGCAGGAACGGTTCATTCGCGCGCTGGTCACGGAAGTGAGATACGACCGTCGCACGGAGACGGTTACGGTGGGATTCCACAGCGAAGGCATCAAGGAGCTTTGCGAAAAATGAACAACGGTGCGCCACTTGAAATTCAGTTCCAACTTCGAGGGAAGCAACTCGTCACAAGTGACGAGCCGGCTGAACGTCCCATCAAAGGCCGATTACCGCAAATCACCCGAGTCCTTGCCCTCGCAATTCACCTCGAGCAATTGATCCAGCAGGGCGATGCCAAGGACTACGCGGACGTCGGGCGGCTCAGTTGTTTGTGCCGTGAGCGCATCAGTCAGATCATGCGGCTGAATTACCTGGCCCCTGACATCCAGGTCGAATTGCTTTACCTGCCGCCCACTCCCACGGGCCGTTATCCCATCAGCGAAACTGCCGTCCGGAAGATCGCAAACCTCTTGCCCTGGGCGGATCAGCGGCGGGACTGGGCAAAGCTAAAGCAAATGCATCGCCTCGTGTAAACACCGGTGGGTAATCCTAATCGCTCCTGAAATATCTCCCTGTAAAAAATGCATTTATTTCTTGGATAATCCCGAGCCTATCGCTTACATTTGGGAGTAATGAAGCGGTCCCAAATGAACGCGATGTCGATTGAACTCCGGCCAATCGATCGGCCCAAGGATTACCCCAAGAACGCCCGCAAATGGAGCGCCAGGCGGTGGAGAAGGTGGCGGCCTCCATCCGCGAGTACGGCTGGCGACAACCGGTGGTGGTAGACGTGAATGATGTAATCGTCATCGGTCACCTGCGCCGTGCTGCAGGAAAGTTTCTCGGTCTGAAGGAAATCCCGGTGCACGTAGCGCGTGACCTGAAGCCTGCGCAGATCCGCGGTCTCCGCCTCGCCGACAATCGCACCAACCAAGAGGCGTCGTGGGATGAAACTCTGCTCGCGCTTGAAATAGGAGAACTCGATGGCCTCGATTTCGATCTGAGCTTGACGG
>CAWFEK010000015.1:0-213100 GCA_963814795.1 Bryobacterales bacterium
GGAGTCGAACCCGCGTCCGAGAAAGCCCGCCGTGAAAAGAACTACGTGCGTTTCCGATTCGGTGATTGTCGACCGCCGCATTAGAACCGGCAAGAAAACGGCGGCTTAGCCCGATTGTCGTCAGCCTGCTGCTCCGGACAGAAGCTCTCGGCCCGATCCTTGAAAATGACGCCCTTAGGATACCGTCAAGGCCCAGCATCCGGGGCGGCTACTTAATTAATTAAGCAGCGTATGCAAACTGCTGATTGGCAGTTCATGTTTTCCGATCGTTTTACGGGAGCTCGGAACCCGGCACGCCTCTCCACAACGATTCAATCCCGTCGAATCCGTTGCGCCCCCTCAACTCAATAATAACACCAGGGCGCCGCGCCGAACCTGCGCTACGATGTTAAGGCGGCATGCCGGGCGTCACCTACATCCCTGAAATCAAGAAGGAAAAACAGGGCCAGAGCGTGCCACTATACAATGTCGTCCTGCTGGATGATGACCAGCATACCTACGAATACGTGGTGGAAATGCTCCAAAAACTGTTTGCCTGCGGCGAGACGGACGCCTGGAACCACGCCGTGGAGGTGGATACCACGGGACGAACAGTGGTTATGACCTGCGAACTCGCTCAAGCCGAGTTTGGCCGGGATCAGATCCACGCCTACGGCGCCGATCCGCGCATGCCCCAGTCCAAGGGCTCCATGTCGGCCCTTGTCGAGCCTGCAGCATAAAAGTGTTAGGCACCGATTCCGAGTTGTTCCGTCTAATCCGCAAGAGGAAAAACCATGCAAAGGAATCTCCTGATTGTTGTTGCGCTTGCCGGCCTGCCGGTTCTGGCCCAGACTCCGGTCACTCATTTGGATTGTGACTCTCGAAATCACAACGACCATTTGGTCAGCCATTGCGAGATGAAAGAACAGACTCTCGCCGCCACGAAGGGCACCATTCAAATCGATCCGGGCATGAATGGCGGGGTGACTGTAACCGGCTGGGACCGCGCGGACGTTTGGGTGCGGGCCCGCATCGACACTGCTGCGGACACAGACTCCGAGGCCCGAAGCATGGTTCCCAACATCCGTTTTGCGTCGGGAGCAGGCCAGATCCGCGCCGAGGGTCCGGCGATGGACGACCATCATAACTGGGCGGTGAGTTACGAGATCTTCGCTCCTCGCCAATCCGATCTGCAGATGAAGACATTCAATGGCGGAATCCACCTGGCGGACCTGCGCGGCACCATCAGCTTTGAAGCGCTGAACGGCGGAGTGACTCTGGATCGGCTGGCGGGCGAGATTCACGGTCACACCACCAATGGAGGGTTGCATATTACGCTGGCCGGCGACCGCTGGGATGGCTCCGGCCTGAACGTGGAGACCACCAATGGCGGAGTCCGGCTGGATATTCCTTCCAGCTATTCAGCGCATATCGAAACATCCACGGTAAATGGCGGAGTGGATGTGGATTTCCCCATCACGCTGCATGGGCGCATCGACAAAGACCTTTCGTTCGATATCGGTAATGGCGGCACAACCATTCGGGCCACCACCACCAACGGCGGAATAAAGATCAGAAAATCGTAACCGATCAAAAACCAGAAACCAGAAACTAAAAACTGGGTTTCTTCCCTAGCGCGTCTTCTACGTAAGTGCGCAGTATCTCCGCCACGCTCCAGGCTTGTGCAATACAGCCTCCCGGTTGATGCGGAGGATCGCCATCGAAGACTTCTGAAATCTGTCCTAGACCGGCTTGCCAAAGATGGGCGCGCAGAGCATCCAAAAAATGGTCCGCGCGGCGCCGCGATTCCTGGCTGTCGTGGTGCACTTTGACATAAGCGGTTAGAAATGGGCCCAGCAGCCAGGGCCACACCGTGCCTTGATGATACGCGGCGTCGCGGGTACGTGGATCGCCTCCGCATCTCCCGTGATAGTTGGGGTCGCGCGGGGAAAGCGTGCGCAGGCCGTAGGGCGTGAGCAGCTCCCACTCCACAGCTTCTAAAACGCGCAAGGCCAGATGCTGCTCCAGCACCGGATGCGGAAGGCTGATGGCCAAGATCTGGTTCGGGCGGACGGAGCGATCCGGTCCCGCGTCGCTCACCACGTCATAAAGACATCCCGCATCTTCGTTCCAGAAGACTTCCTGGAAGCGCGACTGCGCGCGTTCCGCCAGCTCTCCATAATGAGCAGCCTGTTCATGCTCGGCGAACCCCGCCGCCAGCCGTTCCATCACGCGCAGCGCGTTGTACCAGAGCGCCTGAATCTCAACCGGCTTGCCCATGCGCGGAGTCACCACCCAATCGCCGACTTTGGCATCCATCCAGGTGAGTTGCACGCCGGCAACTCCCGCGTGCAGCAGGCCGTCGGAATCCAGTTTAATGCCGTAACGCGTTCCGCGCTCGTGCCACGCCAGGATTTCCGCCAGCGGCTGATACAACTCCGTCCGCACGAACTCGTAGTCGCGCGTGTAACGCAAGAATTCGAAAACGGCATGGAACATCCACAGAGTGGCGTCCACGGTGTTGTACTCCGGCGCTTCGCCGGCATCGGGAAAACGATTCGGCAGCATTCCGCGATCGATATTCGCGGCGAATCCGCGCAAGATGCTGCGCGCTTCGTCATAGCGGCCGGTAACGAGTGTTAGCCCCGGGAGCGAAATCATGGTGTCGCGGCCCCAGTCGCCAAACCAGGGATACCCGGCGATTACTGACTTCTGTTCGCCGCGCGCCACAATGAACTGGTCCGCCGCGGCGGTCAGCAGATGCGCGAAATCTTCGTTAGCGGGCGCGGCCGCCACAATCTTTTTGCGGCGCTCCACTTCGCGCGTCCTTAGGGATTCGGCTTCCTCAGCGTTGCGCTCTTCGATGGACGCGACGATGGTGGGGCAACTGGTTTTTCCCACATCGAAATGCAGCAGAAATGGGCTGTACAGGTCTTCTTGATAATCCAGGCCTCGCTCGCGCTCGCGCTCGTAGCAGAAATTGTAAAACCAGAAGCCGGAGCTATCCAGCGCATCCGCGTTGTGGGCGAAGTGCAGGCTGGGGAGATCCGCGTATGGTTTCACGGTCACTATCCCAGGCCGTTCTTCCACCCCTCCGTTGAGCGCGTTGTTGCTGTGCGTGGTGCTGTGATAATCACGAAAGGCAATCAGAGGCCGGACGTCCAATAAACAGGTGCGGCCCTCGAAATTGCCGGAAAGCTGGTAGCGAACCACCACGGTGTTCTGGCCGCGCGCCAGAAACACGGACTTTTCGATCTGGATTCCGGCCGCTCGATAAATAAATTGCGGAAACGGCCGCGCCCGAAACATTTCGAGATACAGATAGCCGTTCGGATGAACAGCGCCGGCGTATTGATTAGCGCTTAGATCGAAGCGCTGGCCATCCAGCACCAGCGTCTCTTCCAGTTTTGAGAGCAGCACGAAGCGGCCCACCGGCGGCTTGGTAGCAGCCACCAGCAATCCGTGATAGCGCCGGGTATTGAGGCCGATGATAGTGGAGGAAGCAAATCCGCCGGCGCCGTTAGTCTCCAGCCATTCGCGACTGGTGGCGTCCGCCAGGTTGTTGCAGACTTGACGATCGAATTCGATCTCGCTGGGCACGGTTAGCCCATGATATCGCGCTGCTGAGCCGCGACCGCAAGGGAGCGCTACCACCAACGCAGAAATAGCACCGATCGTGGTAACGCTCCCTTGCGATCGCGGCTCAGTTACAGAGAAATCAGTTGACATACTATGGCTGCTTCCGCTATAGTTGGTGCAGCTATAGTGGTATCCGCCAGAACGGAGTTCGCTTATGGAAACTTCTCTCACGCCCGCCATGTTTCAGGTCTTGTTGGCCTTGGGCGATGGCGAAAAACACGGCTACGCCATCCTCAAAGAGGTTGAGGAGCAAACCGATGGTCATGTGCGGCTTAGCACCGGGACGTTGTACGCGATCATCAAGCGTCTCTTGATTGACGGCGCTATTCAAGAGTGCCGGCATCGCCCGCCGGTGGAGGACGACGACCAGCGGCGGCGCTATTACCGCATTACTCCAGCGGGCCGTCAGGTAGCCATCCAAGAAGCGGAGAGGATGGAACGGCTGATCGCCACCGCGCGCCAGAAACATTTTCTCAAGCGCCTGAGGCCGGCATAGTTTCAAGGAATATCCTATGGAAACTCAAAAACAAACCCGATCCGAACGGTTCTATCGCGCGCTGCTGCGGATGTTCCCATTCGATTTCCGCGGTGAGTTCGGCCCCGAAATGGAGCAGGCTTTCCGGGAGCAGCGCGCACACACCCAGCGTGCGGCCGGCAACATCGGATTGTTCCGGCTGTGGTGGGAAACCATTGCAGGGATCTTTACCACCGCCCCGACGGAGCATCTCGCCATGCTGCGGCAAGACGTCCGCTATGCGCTGCGCATGATGCGGAAGAACACCGGCTACACAGCGGTCGCGGTGATTACGCTCGCCCTGGGCATCGGAGTGAACACCGCCATCGTGAGCGTCATCAATGCTGTTTTATTGCAGCCGTTGCCATACCAGCAGGGCGATCGTTTAGTGATGCTGCATCAGCGCGCCGAAAAGGCCGGCCTCGCCAATATCCTTTATTCGGTTCCCGAGATCAAGGATTACCGGCAGCAAAACAGCACCTTGAGCGGACTGGTGGAATATCACAGCATGCAATTTATGCTGCTGTCGAAAGAGGGGGCTGCCCGCGTACGCGCCGGCGTGGTGTCGGCTGGCTTTTTCGGGATGTTCGGCGTGAAGCCCATTCTAGGCAGGGATTTTACGCCCGCCGACGATCAGCCCGGGGCGCCGGCGGTTCTGCTGTTGAGTTATGAATATTGGAAAAAGCACGAGCGCGGCGATCCGGCTATCGTGGGCCGGACATTCCAGATGAACGATCGCGAGCACACCGTGATCGGTGTCTTGCCGCCAGTTCCGCAATATCCGAACGAGAATGACGTGTACATGCCCACGTCGGCATGTCCTTTCCGCTCAAGTCCGGGCATGATCTCGAATCGCAGGAGCCGCATGATGAGCCTGTTCGGACGGATGAAGCCGGGAGTAAGCGTGGAGCTTTGTAAAGCGGACCTGGCGGTAATCTCGTCGCGCATGATTCAGCAGCATCCGGATGCCTATCCTAAAGAAGCGGGAATCAATACGGCCCCGGTTTCGCTGCGTCAGGAGTTAACCAAGGGCGCAACACCGATGCTCTTGGTGCTTCTCGGCGCGGCCGGCTGTGTTCTCTTGATCGCCTGCGCCAACGTGGCCAACCTCACCCTGGCACGCATGGCGGGACGCGAACGGGAACTGGCGTTGCGATCCGCGCTCGGCGCCGGCAAAGGCCGCTTGCTCCGCCAATTATTTACAGAAAGCCTCATCCTCGGACTGGCGGCCGCGTTCCTCGGTGTTTTGTTCGCCTCCGAGACCTTGAAACTGCTGGTGGATTTCACGGCGCGTTTAACGCCGCGGGCCCGGGAGATTCAAGTGGATGGCTACATGCTGCTATTCGCGCTCGCAGCTGCGTTGCTCACCAGTATTGTTTCGGGATCGGTGTCGGCGCTCTATTCGCGCCGGGATTTGGCCGGCGGGCTGCGCGATGGAAACTTGCACTCCACCACCGGACAGCGTCGCGTGCATGCGCGCGACATTCTAGTGGTCTGCCAAGTGGCTTTTTCGTTTCTTCTGCTGGCGGGCGCGGGACTCATGCTGCGCAGCTTCAGCAAACTTCGCAATGTTGACCCCGGTTTCGTGCCGCAACGCGTTCTGGCGATGACCGTGGATCTTAACTGGTCGAAATACATGCATAAGCCGGAGCTGGTGCGGCGCGTGTCAACCCAATTGCTGGAAAAGATCCAATCGCAGCCCGGCGTGTTAGCCGCTGCCATCTCGTCAAGTTACCCGCTGGACCCGGACAACGCCACCGGTGGACCGAATGAGGAAATTACCATTGAGGGTCATCCACAGCGGGAGGGGGAAAAGCCCCCGCTTACCGCTTTGCGCAGCGTCACTCCCGATTACTTCAAGGCGCTGGGCATTCCTCTAATCGCCGGGCGCATTTTCACGGATTCGGACAACGATAAAGTTCCTAACGTGTTGGTGATCAATCGCACTGCGGCCCGGCGCTATTGGCGCGATGAGGATCCGCTGGGGCGTCGAGTCTCCTTTGATAAGGGCGAACACTGGATGAAGGTGGTGGGGGTGGTGGGCGACGTGAAGGAATTCGGCCTCGACAAGGAGCCTGGCGCCGAGACGTACGTCGCCGAAGCACAAATTTCGGCAATCGGCACCATCGTAGTTCGCACCAGCCAGGAGGGAATGAGTCTAGCCAACCAGATGCGCCAGGCAATTTTAGAGGTTGATCCGCAGACCGCCATTCCCAATGTTCAGACGCTGGAGCAAGCCCGTAACGCGTCCATGGCTTCGCCGCGCGTGATGACGGACCTGTTAGGTATTTTCGCCGCGCTGGCGCTGGCGATTGCCGCATTTGGCATCGGCGGGATTCTGGCGCTCACCGTAAATCAGCGCTTGAATGAGATCGGCATCCGCGTTGCGCTGGGCGCAAAGCCGGGCGATTTGCTGGCTATGATCCTGCGCCAAGGCATGACCTTGGTGGGGATTGGTCTAGCCATCGGCCTGGCGTCGGCCATGGGACTCACCCGGCTGATGAAGTCTTTACTTTTTGAGGTGCAGCCTACGGATCCAGTGACGTTCGCCGGCGTTTCCCTGGTGTTGGGCGCGGCCGCGTTGCTGGCTTGTTATGTTCCAGCCAGAAAAGCCTTGAGAATCGATCCGCTACGCGCGCTGCGTAGCGAATAAAAGGAAGCAAACGAATATGAAACGCAGAGATCTGTTTCGCGCCGGCTTAGCGGCTTCGAGCGCTTTGGTTTACGGCGCCAGGCTCGCTGGCGCGTCCCCAAGTGTAGTGAATCCACTGACGCCTCCAGCCAAAGGAACAATTCCGGTGGCTTTTCTGATTTCCGAGGGCGCCGTGGTGATTGATTTTGCCGGACCCTGGGAAGTGTTCCAGGACGTGATGCTGGACTCTGGACGGATGCCGTTTCATCTCTATACCGTCGCGGCGTCAGCCAAACCCATCCATGCTTCCGGCGGCATGCAGATTGTGCCGGATTTCACCTTTGCCAACGCACCGCGTCCGAAAGTGATTGTTATTCCGGCGCAATCGGACGACAGTCCCGCTGTCCTGAATTGGGTACGCAAAGCCAGCCAGACCGCCGATGTCACCATGTCGGTATGTACCGGGGCATTTTTGCTGGCGAAAACGGGATTGCTGGACGGCCAATCGGCCACTACGCATCACAACGCTTACAAGCCTTTCGAGAGACAATTTCCGAAGATCGCTGTGAAGAAAGGCGCTCGATTTGTGGAAGCAGGAAACTTGGCTACGGCCGGTGGGTTGACGTCCGGCATGGATCTGGCCATGCGCGTGGTGGAGCGCTACTTCGGACGCGAAGCGGCGGAGCGGAATGCCTACTACATGGAGTATCAGGGCGAGGGCTGGAAGGATTCCACCGGCGCGGCAAATGCCACGTATCTCAACGTAAAGACGAGGCCCGGATACGAAGAGGATCCGGTGTGCGGCATGGAAGTGAAGCCGGGCGAGTTGAAGGCCGACTATCACGGGACCACGTATTTTTTCTGCATGGATAGCTGCCGCGAGCGATTCCTGAAATCGCCGGATGCGTTCGTGGGGCCCGCGCCTCAACGAAAATCCATGTAGTTAAGTAAACATGTAGGATTAGTCAATGAAGCACGTCATCTTGCTGCTACTTTCAGGGGTGTGCGCTCTCATGGCCCAGGGCCCCGAATTCACCGCGGACGGCAAGTTGATGCGCCCTAACTATCGTGAGTGGATCTATCTGAGTTCGGGACTGGGCATGACTTATAGCGCCGAAGCCAAATCCGAACAGCACTTCGACAACGTCTTCGTTTCCCCGCCCGCATATCGCGAATTTCTGGCTACCGGCCGGTGGCCGGAGAAAACCATGTTCGTGCTGGAAGTCCGCCAAGCATCCAGCCACGGGTCTATCAATCAGAGCGGCCACTTTCAAAGCGGCGTGATCGCCATGGAAGCGGAAGTGAAGGATTCGAAGAAATACCCGGACAAGTGGGCTTTTTTCAGTTTCGGCGACACGCCGGGGAAGCTTGGAACGGTTGGCCGCATGATCCCCAACGGATCCGCCTGCCAGGCCTGTCACGGCAAGAATGGCGCGGTGGAAAACACCTTCGTGCAGTTTTACCCGACGCTGATCGAGACGGCGCGGAAGAATGGCACGCTGAAGGCGAGCTATGAGGAGGGCGGACCAGTGGGCTCGCCCCACTGAGATCTCATGACCTTTCTCCTAGTACGTACCTGCTGGGCCACGTGCCTGACGGGGCAAAATAGCTAGGCCGTCCAGTCCTACTAAATCGGTACCACTGGCCTCTTCTACCAAATCTCCTCCACGGGCAGAATGAATCTACCCCGCAGCAAGCGGGAAGAAAATACGAGGAGAAAATAAAATGACCGCTGTTATGAATGCAATCGTGAAATTAAAGATCTGGTCGGATAATCGGGGCCAGGATCTCATTGAATACGCTCTCATGGCCGGATTCGTCGCCGTAGCCGCCGGCGCCATCATGCCTGGGATCGCCACCAGCATCTCAACCATATTCTCGAGTGTCGCCAGCGCCCTGACTGCCGCAGCGTCCACCAGCTAATTCGTTAGCGCGCTGCCACTGAATTTGTGGGGCAGGCAATCCTGCTTTCGCACGCCGCAGGCAGGATCGCCGGCCCCACAGAATGAGCCGGGTTTGAGAGCCGGCACTCAGCACTCCATCAACCCTCTCCCTGGTTGGGGTAAACTGAGTTTTTTCCGTTGCCGCTCTCAAACCTTATGTCTGAAACGCTCAAAATCGCGGTGGTTGGTCTCGGCAGGATGGGCCCCATCCATGCCCTGCATGTCCACGAACTGGCGGACGAAACCGGCAATTGTTCGCTGGCCGCATTGGTGGATATCGATGGGGAGCGCGCCCGTCAAGTAGCTCGAAGCCTGAATCGCGACGTTCCCATTTTCACTTCGCTCGAGGAATTTACGAAGGCAGGCGTGGCGAACGCCGCGGTGGTTGTGACGCCCACCGGACAGCATTGGGATAACGCTCAAACGCTGATCGGCGCCGGGCAGCGCATCTTACTTGAAAAGCCGCTCACCGGCACGCTCGAAGGAGATCGCCGGTTTTGTTCCCGCCTGGATGCGCAGCATCCCCACGCCGTGATGCTGGCTTTTCAGCGCCGCTTCGATCTGCCCAACCAGTACGCGCGGGAGCTTATGCTTGCGGGCGCCATTGGCCGTGTTTTCAAAATCTATTCGGCGCTGGAAGATTCCAATCCCGCGCCCAACGGATATCAGAGCGGCGGAATTCTGCCGGACATGTCGGTTCACAATGTCGACGAGATATTGTGGCTTACGGGACGAATGCCCCGCGCCGCGCTGGCTATCGGGTCGCGGATCTATACGCACCGCCTGACAACATCGAAAGAGGATTTCGACGATGCCCTCCTTTATATGTGGTTTGAGGGGGAACTGGTGGCGCAGGTGCAAGTGAGCCGCAATCACGTCTCGGGTTATCGTGTGGAAACTGTGATTTTCGGCGAAGAGGGACAAATTCAGGTCGGCCGTTTCGACCAGAAGCCCTTTGAGATCGTGGTGGAAGCCTATGGCCGCCGCGGCCGGAAGGAACCGCTGGCCCAGCGCGTATTTAAAATGCGCGATTATGGACGGCCGCTACCCGAATTCATCGATCGTTTCGGTCCGGCGTATAAGGCCGAGCTGGCCGCGTTCATCGAGTGCTGCCTCGCCGGCCAACCGTTTCCCACTTCGCACCGCGATGGCCTACGCGCGCAACAAGTTATCTCCGCCGGAATGCAGGCCGTCATCACCCCGGACCAGGCCGCAACGGTTGAGACCGCAGGCAGTGCTATGTCGGCCGATTAGTACTTCGTACTGCGGGTTCCAGTACCGATGCTTCATGGCGGCTCCCCCTATTAACCTTAAGATGGTTGTGGGAACGATTTATGGCAGTTCGACACGATCTTCGACGTCACATCCGGCAGGAATGCACTCCAAAGGTCAAGATCATGTGGTGCGACACTTCCGGCCACGACAAGTTCGCCAATGCTTCGGCTCTGGACATCTCCGAAATGGGGATGCGGCTGAAGGTGCCGGAAGCTTTACCTGTTCAGTCTTGCGTTACTATGCGCTCGGAAGTTCTGAAGCTCCATGGGCAAGCTTCGGTCCGTTACTGTTCGCGTTTCGGCACCACCTACGCCATCGGCTTGGAATTTGGCCGCGGCGTGCGCTGGAGCCCCGCCGCAAAGTAATCCACCGGCGTTAGTTTTGTGTGAAAAGCCTCTCTTTCCGGCTCGCCAGGTGCTGACCCAGCCCTGTATGAAAAAAAATAGTTGCGTTTCATGACGCTGTTTGCGTCCGCTTTACGCTACAGTTATAAGGGCAATCCGATCGGAGAGCGGACGGCTTGGCCTCACACCAGGAAGGTGAGACAACTATGACCCTCAAATGGATCGCGTGGAGTGTTCTGTTTTTTGGGGTGGTTTCTACGACGAGCGCGCAACCGTTCACACAATGCCCAGCAGCCCCCAAAACGAACTTCGAAAATTTCACCTTTTCGGGCTGTGTGTCCCTGATCATCGCCAACGCTGATGGTAGTTTCACCATCAAAGAAGACAGCTCACAGCCGACCAATGACGCCGGCCACGCTGAGCAGGATGACGCCCTCATCGGATTTCAGAACAATAGCGGCTCTCCGGTCAGTGCTATCCGCCTAACGAAAAGTGCCTCTACGTTCGACTTTACGGGAAGCTTCGCTTTTGATAGCAGCAATGCCGCGGTGCAGAACAACGTTGTGTGTCCTGTTGCCAATCCTGGCATCACGGGTTACGAGGGGCCCGGCGTGACATTCACCAATCTAGTCACTGCCGTTGACCTTTGTGACACTGGTACCGTGAACTTCAGCCCAGCCATCGCGCCCGGCCAGAGTGCCTGGTTCTATCTGGAGAGGCCCGCGCACGGCACCGCCTCAATCCCCGTCACCAGCCCCTTGCCCACTGTCACCAACGTCTTCGACCAGGCAGCAGCCACCAGCAATCTGACGCCGGGCATGCCGATTCAAGTAGTGGGCACCGGCTTCGGCACCAGCATGACTGATTCAGCCACGGTAATGATCGGCACCGAGGCAGCGCCAGTTCTTACGTTCATCAACTCCACCAATCTCATTGTGCAGGTGCCGGTGGACGCCACGCTGGGACCAACCACGCTTACGGCCACCTACAAAGGCCAATCTTCCACCGCCTTCAATATCAAACTGGTGGGGTTGGCGCCGGAAATCGAGGGATTCCAAGCGCAGAACGGCAGCTCTTTCTACGACGCATCCAACAATCCCATCACGGCGGCGAATCCGGCCGCTCCGGGTTCTCCGGTTTATGCCTTGGCCATTGGCCTCGGAACCACCAATCCAGCGCAAGTGACCGATACCATCGCCACGGCCCAAGCCCCCACCACGCAGCAGGTGCAGGTGATGGTGGGAAGCAAGATGGCGCAGCCATCTTATGCCGGACTTTTTGTGGGCGGCACGCCCGGATACTACCAGGTTGCCTTCACCGTTCCCGTAGATGCGGCCGCGGGGAATCAGCCGGTGACCATCAGCGTGGGCGGGTTTACCAGCAATTCGCAAACCCTAGTTGTGGCGCCCCCGGCGCCGCCGGTTCCGGCAATCAATGCCATCGTGAACGGAGCTACTTTCAAGGCTGGTAAGAATCCCCAGGCCGCGAACTCGTTTGTGAGTATATTCGGGCAAAACTTCGGAAGCGCCAACACCAACGGAAATATTTTCCCGGCGAAGTCGTTTCAGGGACTGTCTGTTCTGGTGAACGGCACGGCCATACCGTTGTACGTGGTAGCGGGCACCGGGGGACAGATCAACGTGGTGCTGCCGTCTGAGCTGGGAACGACGGGATCGGCCAGTGTGGAAGTGATGACCGCGGATGGGACCAGCGCTCCGTTCCAGTTGGCCTTGACCACGGACTCGGTGGGGATCTTCCGCGTCGCCGACCCATCCGACGCTACGCGGATGAACGGCGCGGTGCTGTTTACCAACACGGCCTGGAAGGTAATGCCGCTGTCCATGGCCGCGGCGCTGGGGTTGCCCAGTTGCGCATCGGTGACCACAGCGTCTATCTGCGGCAAACCGGCCCAGGTCGGCGATCAGATCGAGATTTATCTGACTGGACTTGGGAAAGCCACTCCGAACGGGGATCCCAATGGCGCGGTGCTGCCCACCGGATCGCTAGCGCCCACCAACGGCAGCGTGCTGTATAAAACCGTGGACACACCGGTGGTGAAGATCGGCGGAGTGCAGGCGCCGGTGGAATTTTCAGGCATCGCGCCTGGGAACGCCGGGCAATATCAGATCAACGTGCAAGTTCCACCCGGCGTGCAACCTGGTGACAACGTGACGTTGCAGGTGACCATGCCGGACGGCAGCACCGATACAGTGACTATCGCTATTACGACCTAGGAGCAAATAATGAGATCGTGTTTTCTATCTGTACTTTTACTCTTCGTCGCCTGGAGTCCTTCGTTTGGACAGTCGGTGATTCTCTTCGATGAACTGAATGCAGCCAACTCCGGGAGCGATGGTGTGACCCTGTCCGGGCCACTCGGAGAATCGTTCTCCACCGGCGCCTCCGCCGTATCGCTGACCGACGTCATGGTCAAGCTCAACATCCCCCAAAACAACAGCGAACTGGGAGACAACGCCTTGACCAGACGCCGGGCTGGCAGTGCTGGCTCCGCTCTGCTCAAACCTGCGGCTTCTTCAGGCGGCGGCTTGGTCACCATCGCGCTGTTCAGCAACAACGGACTTAGGCCGGGAACTCAAGTGGCTCAGCTGGGAACTGTTCCGGACACCTCGCTTCCTCCTAGTGGCACACTGCGGAATTTTGATATTCCGGTCAACCCGCCTATCCCCTTAACTCCGAACACCAGGTATTGGATCATGGTGACTTCTTCCAATGATTCCATTGCGGGGTTCGCCTGGACCGCCGATACTAGCGGCATCGGGTCACCCGCCAATGAGTACTATTTTCTCAATTCGGGAGTCTACTCCAACGTCGGCCAGTTTAACGGTCCGTATCAGATACGAGTTACGGCCGCTGCCCCAGCCACCCCCGCGCCCACCGTCACCAACGTCTTCGACCAGGCGGCAGCCACCAGCAATCTGACGCCGGGCATGCCGATTCAAGTAGTGGGTACCGGCTTCGGCAATAGCATGACTGATTCCGCCACGGTAATGATCGGCACCGAGGCAGCGCCAGTTCTTACCTTCATCAATTCCACCAACCTCATCGTCCAGGTGCCGGTGGACGCGCCGCTGGGACCAACCACCCTGACGGTCACTTACAAAGACCAATCTTCCACCGCCTTCAATATCAAACTGGTGGCGCTGGCGCCGGAAATCGAGCCCAGCCAATCGCAGAACGGCAGCTCCTTCTACGACGCGTCCAACAATCCCATCACGGCGGCGAATCCGGTTGTTCCCGGTTCTCCGGTTTACCTGCTGGCCATTGGCCTCGGAACCACCAATCCAGCGCAAGTGACCGGTACCATCGCGACCGCGCAGGCTCCCACTACGCAGCAGGTGCAGGTGATGGTGGGAACTAAGATGGCGCAGCCATCTTACGCCGGGCTTTTTGTAGGTGGCACGCCGGGATTCTACCAGGTTTCCTTCACCGTTCCAGTGGATGCGGCCGCGGGGAATCAGCCGGTGACCATCAGCGTGGGCGGGTTTACCAGCAATTCGCAAACCTTGGCCGTTGCCGCGCCCGCGGTGCCGGTTCCGGCAATCAATGCCATCGTGAACGGAGCTACTTTCAAGGCCGGTACCAATCCTCAGGCCGCCAATTCGTTCGTCAGCATATTCGGGCAGAACTTCGGGAGCGCCAACACCAACGGAAATATTTTCCCGGCAAAGTCGTTTCAGGGACTGTCGGTACTGGTAAATGGCACAGCCATACCGTTGTACGTTGTAGCGGGCACCGGCGGGCAGATCAATGTGGTACTGCCGTCTGAACTGGGAACGTCGGGATCGGCCAGCGTGGAAGTGGTGACCGGGGACGGGACCAGTGCTCCATTCCAGTTGGCCTTGACCACCGATTCGGTGGGGATCTTCCGCGTCGCCGATCCGTCCGACGCCGCGCGGATGAACGGCGCGGTGCTGTTTACCAACACGGCCTGGAAGGTAATGCCGTTGTCCATGGCCGCGGCGCTGGGATTGCCCAGTTGCGCATCGGTGACCACAGCGTCTATCTGCGGCAAACCGGCCCAGGTTGGCGATCAGATCGAGATTTACCTCACCGGACTTGGAAAAGCGACACCGAACGGTGATGCGAACGGCGCGGTACTGCCCACCGGATCGCTAGCGCCCACCAACGGCAGCGTGCTGTATAAAACCGTGGACACACCGGTGGTGAAGATCGGCGGAGTGCAGGCGCCGGTGGAATTTTCAGGCATCGCGCCTGGGAACGCCGGGCAATATCAGATCAATGTCCAGGTTCCCCCTGGCGTGCAACCTGGCGACAACGTGACGTTGCAGGTGACCATGCCGGACGGCAGCACCGATACAGTGACCATCGCTGTTACAAGTTAGTTGAGTTGGCAGGCAAAAGTGCCTGCCCCACTCAAAGCTAGACCTTTGTGAGCCAACGTGGGGCAGGCGCTTCCGCCTGCCAACCGGCATCTTCAACAGAGTCGGTGACTGTGCCTTGATACGATAAGGCTATGCGGATAGCTCAAGCCACAGTGCTGCTGGCATGCGTGGCGCACTGGCTCGAAGCCGCGCCGGTAAGCTTTCAAAAAGTCATCCGCCCGCTGCTCGAAGAACGCTGCGCGATGTGTCATTCCGCGGATGCAAGAACCAGCGGTTTCGAAATATCGAGTGTCGCGGCGCTGCTCAAAGGCGGTCAAAAAGCCGGCGCGGCGGTTATTCCGGGCCAGCCCGGCGCGAGCCCGCTGGTGGAATTCATCACCGGCAAGCGCCAGCCTCGCATGCCGAAAGAATTGCCGCCATTGAGCGCTGCTGAAATTGGCGCCATTCGAAACTGGATCGCCGAAGGTGCCAAAGACGATGCACCCGCTGATTCAAAATCCGCCGCTTTGAGCAGCCGGCCCTTGTCCGACTCCGAGAAACTGCTCAACCAAGCGCTGTTCAGCGCGAACGCCGAGCAGTTGATGATCCTGCGGCGCAATCTCCGGCTGAAGTATTTACTAAAGCCTGCGGAACCCCCACAGGCGGGTCCGGCGAATCCAATTGACCGCTTCGTTGCAGCCAAATGGCCATCGAAACAGGCCCCTGAACTATCCAGTGACGCTGAGTTTCTGCGGCGCGTTTATCTGGACGTAATCGGCGTCATCCCCACCATCGAAGAAGCGCAGACTTTTCTGGCCGGCGGGTCTCCCGCGAAGCGCGAAAAACTGATTGACGCGTTGCTCGCGCGCAATCCTGACTACGCCGCCAACTGGACTCCGTTTTGGGAAGAAGCCATTGCCAGCACCGATACCGGCGTGGTGGGCGGCATTGTCCGGCACGGAAACTATCGAGACTGGATTTACAACAGCTTTCTCATAAACAAACCATACGACGTGATGGCCGCGGAGCTGATTGATCCGTTCATGCCGAACTATCAGAAACCGGTTCCGGAAAAAATGAATGGCGATTATTCCGTCTACCCGTCGTTCGTTCTGAACGCGGATCATCTGGAGACCATTCAGACCGCGGCCAACACCGCGCAAGTGTTCCTGGGCACGGGAATGAAGTGCGCTAGCTGTCACAACCATTTCCTGAATTCGGAATGGCCGCAAACACGCTTCCTGGCTTTCGCCGGCCTCTTCGCCGCAAAGGATCTGGAAGTGATCCGCTGCGAGGCGCATACCGGAAAATTCGTGAGCGCGGCGTTTCCTTTTCGTCTGCCCGACGTTCCGGACGATATACCGGCCGACGTTCCATCGCGGCTGCATCGGCTGGCGCAACTGCTGACCGATCCCATGGACGAGCGTTTTTCCAAGACCATCGTCAACCGGCTGTGGAAGCGCTATCTGGGACTGGGATTATTCGAGCCGGTGGACGACTATCGCGCCGACCGTCCGGCCAGTCATCCGGAATTGCTGGACTGGCTGGCCTACGATTTCATGCAGCATGGCTACGATCTCAAGCACACCATCCGCCTGATCCTCACCAGCAGGACATACCAGCTCAAGTATGATCCGGCGCTGGAAGATCATTTCGATATCGGGAAGCCGTCCGTGCCGCGATATTTCCGGTCGCCCTCGTTGCGCCGCCTAACAGCCGAAGAGTTGCTGGACAGCATACAAGTTGCCGCGCTTCAAAAGTTGAATCCCGCGAATCGGCTTTACAAGCAGCCAAGTTCCACTGATCTCACCAGAGCATTGGGGCGGCCCGCGGCCCATAACGAAGTGAGCACCGGCCGTCCGGAAGATGTCGCCGTGGTGCAGGCGCTGGAGCTGCTCAACGGCCAGGAATTTCACGATCGCGTATATAACGCGCAAATTTTGAAAGAGTCGCCCAGCGTGGAACGCTTGTATTGGGCCGTATTCAGCCGTCCGCCAACGGCCGCGGAGCTCCAGGCCGGTGAGGAGTTTCTAAAAACTGAACCCGGTCCGGAGGGGTTGGGCGACGTGCTGTGGGCCATGCTTTCAAGTCCGGGGTTTGCTTATGTCAACTGAGGCTGATCTATGAAACTGAGCCGTCGGGAATTCATCGCCAGCAGCGTAGCCGCGGCGTCCCTGCGCGGCGCCGAAAAGCCCGCGCCCAAGGCCGATTCCATCATTTATATCTGGCTGCCCGGCGGTATGGCCCAGACTGATTTGTGGGACCCCAAGAAATTCACTCCTTATGTCGCCGGCATGAAGGGCAGCCAGGTGCTGGGCACCTGCCAGAAGATTCCAACGTCCGCTGACGGCATTTTTCTGGGCGCCGGCCTGGAGAAAATGGCGCGCGTGATGAATCGCGGGGCCATCTTACGCACTCTCTCTAGCGAAACCAAATTCGGAGCCGTGCATCTCAAGGCCCAGTATTATGCCAACACCGGCTATCTGTTTCCATCAGGTGTGAAGGCGCCCAGCATCGGCTCCATCGTCAGCCGGACATTGGGAAGGCGAAATTCGCAAATTCCAGCCTATATTTACATTGGCCGCGATGTGGATTCGAGCGACGAAGAAAAGCTTTTCATCAGCGAATACATCGGCCCGGGTTTTTACGGCGTCAATCACGCGCCGTTCATGATTCCGGATCCCGCCAAGGGACTGGCCACGCTGAACGCCGCGGCGGGCATGACCATGGCTCGCCTGGATCGCCGGCAACAATATCTCCAAACCATCACCGGGCTTTCCGAAAAGTCGCTGCTCGAATCCAATAAAGCCTCGGACTACGTGAAGGTGATGGAAGACGCGCGCGCCATGATGGACTCTCCCGTGAAGCGCGCCTTCGATTATCGCGCTGACGAAAAACCAGAGCTAATCGCGGCCTATGAGCCGGAGATCGCCGAAACCGCGCTGCTGGACCCGGCCTATTTTCACGGCCATCGCTTCTCGCATGGGCTGCTGCTCGCCCGGCGCTTAGTGGAAGCCGGCGCGCGCTTCATTCAAGTGGAGTATGAGTACGGCCCCTTCAAGGGTTTCGATATGCACGAGAGCGGGCAGCGGCGCATGGTGGAGATGAAGAAACAGATTGACCGGCCCATCGCGCGCCTGATCCAGGATCTGGACGAGCGCGGCCTGTTGAACCGGACATTAGTTGTCATCGCCACCGAGTTTGGACGCACCATCGCCTCGGCGCCCTCAGCCGGCCAGGAACCGGACGGATTTGCCGAGCGCAATACCGGCGAGAAGCTGGTCATCGAAAACGAGAAGATGTACGGTTTCCACGGCCACTTCAGTTCCTGCAGTTGCATGTTGTTTTTTGGCGGCGGATTCAAGCCGGGGTTCGTTTACGGCCGCACCGCCGATCAGCATCCCATGGAGCCGGTGGAGAAACCGGTGCCGCTGATCGACGCGTATGCCACCATTTTCAAGGCGCTCGGAATCCCCGCGGATAAAAATTATGTGACCGAGGGCCGGCCCTTCTATGTAACTAACAATGGCAAGGGCAAAGCAGTGGATGACCTGCTCACTTAGAGTTTTCGCTGCGGTATTAACCGCAACCGCGGTTCACGCCATGCCTGTCCATCTGCGCTGCGAGTACCTGAACAACCCGCTGGGCATGGATGCTGTACATCCGGTCCTTTCCTGGCAGAGCGACAACACCGAGCGCAACTGGCATCAGAGCGCATACCAGATTCTGGTGGCATCGAGTACCGCGCGCCTGAGTTCCCCGGATGTTTGGGATGGCGGGAAGCAAAACTCGGCGGAATCGAACGGCATCGTCTACGGAGGGCCGAAACTCGAATCGCGCCGCCGTTATTACTGGACCGTGCGCGTCTGGGACACGTCCGGCAAGCTATCGGAAGCCATACCAGTCTGGTGGGAAATGGGGCTGCTAGCAAAATCAGATTGGCAGGCGAAATGGATCAGCCGGAGGGATCCGGAGCAGGAAGCGGATCGCGCCGCCATGCGATGGATCGGCGTTGAGGGCGTCCCAGGAGGCCAGTTCCGATTGAATTTTGATCTCGCTGAAAAGCCGCGAGACGCAGTTCTGCTACTGATCGCTCACGGTGCGTGGAAAGCCAGCGTCAATGGTCATGAGGCTGCGGCGCGGCGCGATTGGCAGGAGGTGGAGCGCATCGACATCGGGGACCATCTGGTAACCGGGAAGAATTCGATCCGAGTGGACATCGCCGAGGCAGGAAAGGCGGCCAGCCTTGCTGCGCTAGTGAAGATTACGCACGCGGATGGAACCGTTGAACGGATTCCTACCGATCGCTGGGAGGTGCTGGCTGCCGTTGGGGTTTTTGGCGAGATCAGAGGCGAACGGTGGGATCGAGCGCGGGCGATCGCCGATCGGAATGACATACAGCTCCCGGACTCCGCAGCGCTTTTCCGCAAGCAATTCACCATCGCCACGCCCGTCCGCAGCGCCAGAATCTACTCCACCGCGCTCGGCAGCTACCAACTCTTCCTCAACGGCGCACGCGTAGGCAAAGATCTTCTCACCCCGGACTGGACCGACTATCGAAAACGCGTCCTCTACCGGACCTACGACATCACCAGCAAGCTCGCGCGGGGCAACAACGTGATCGGCGCGCTGCTCGGCGACGGCTGGTACGGAAGCGGGCTCGGCTGGAATGGAGTCCGCTTCAACTTCGGACCGCCGCCGCTGCGCTTCATCGCCCAGATCGAGATTGACTATACCGACGGCCAGCATCAGACCATCGTGACCGACGGAACGTGGAAAACTGACGCGTCGCCCATCCTGAGATCGGAACTCTATACCGGCGAAACTTACGACGCTCGTCTGGAGCAGCCTGGCTGGGAAACTCCCGGATTTCGAGATTCCACCTGGGCCGCGGCATCAATCTCCGACGTGCCGCCAGCCGTTGTCTCTAGCCAAATGTCGCCAACCATCGAAGTGACGGAAAACATTTCGCCCAAGACCGTTTCGTCTCCCGCGCCCGGCGTCTTCGTCTTCGACATGGGCCAAAACATGGTTGGTTGGGCCGCGCTGAAAGCTTCGGGACCGGCCGGGACGAAGATACTCCTGCGTTTTGCTGAGATCCTCAAGCCCGACGGCAACATCTATCGCGACAATCTGCGCGGCGCCGAAGCCACCGATACATTCATCTTGCGCGGAGGCATCCTGCGCGGCGAGGGTGTGGAACGCTTGGAACCGCACTTCACCTATCACGGATTCCGCTACGTCGAAGTCACCGGCTATCCTGGGAAACCGGCGCTCGACGCCATCACCGGCCAGGTCTTCCACACCGCCAATGAATTTACCGGAAAGTTCACAAGTTCGAGCACGATGCTGAATCAGCTCTGGCGAAATGCGTTGTGGAGTGAGCGCGGGAATCTCATGAGCGTTCCAACCGATTGCCCGCAGCGCGATGAGCGGCTGGCCTGGATGGGCGACGCCCAGATTTTCTGGCGCACGGCTTCGTTCAACATGGATATGGCCGCGTTCACGCATAAATGGATGCGCGACGTGGTGGAAGCGCAATCCCCGGAAGGAGCTTTCGCGGACGTCTCGCCGCGCGTGGTGGACCTCGCCGACGGTGCGCCCGGCTGGGGAGACGCCGGAGTAATTATCCCCTGGACAGCTTGGAAACAGTACGGCGATACGCGCATCATCGAAGAGAACTGGGAACCGATGACGCGCTGGATTCAATACATCCAAAGCGCGAATCAGGATTTGATTCGCAATCAACGCCGCAACAATGATTTCGGTGATTGGGTGCCGGCGAAGAGCGACACGCCCAAGGATCTGATCGCCACCGCCTATTGGGCCTACGACGCAAATCTTATGTCCGAGATGGCCCATGCCACCGGGAAAGACGCAGCCTCCAAAAAGTATGCCGCGCTTTTTGAGAGCATCCGCGCTGCGTTCCAAAAGCAATTCGTTCGCGAGAACGGCGAGGTGGGCAATGGCAGCCAGACCTGCTACGCTCTGGCGCTGCATATGCACCTGCTCCCCGGTGCGCTGAAGACGCTGGCCATGGAGCGCCTGGTCGCCGATATCGAAAAGCGCAACTGGCACCTCTCCACCGGATTCATCGGCACTCCTTATTTGTTGTCCGCCCTTAGCGACAACGGCCGCGCCGATGTAGCCTACCGGCTGCTTTTCAATGTCACCTATCCATCCTGGGGCTACATGATCTCGAAAGGCGCGACATCTATTTGGGAGCGTTGGAACGGCGACGTGGGCGACCCCAGCATGAATTCCTACAACCACTACGCGTTCGGCGCGGTGGTGGAATGGATGTACCGGCATGTCGCCGGCATCGACGCGGCGCCCGATTCACAAGGCTTTCGAAAGATCGAAATTCATCCGCTGCCGGAGGCGCGCCTCACGCGCGTGCACGGCGAATACGATTCCATCTACGGCAAGATATCCAGCGATTGGCGCACTGAGCCAAGCGGACAATTCACTTTGAAATTGTCCATCCCAGCCAACACCACGGCCATCGTTTACTTGCCGGCTGGTCCGGACAGCTGCGTAACCGAAAGCGGCAAGCCGATAGACGTTCAGCCGGCGGCGGCGGGCCTTGTGACTGCGACTATCAGCTCGGGCTCCTACGAATTTCATGTGCATTGACTCCGAGCCAACGTGGGGCAGGCGCTTCCGCCTGCCAACAAGAATGCTACAACGCAGGTACTAACGCCGCGCCCCCACCATTATTTCCAGTTCATCGACAATCTGGCGGAACGTCTGGGCCTGCGCGGCCATTTCTTCACTCACCGAAGCGGTCTCTTCCGCATTCGCGGCGGAGCGTTGGGTTACTTGCTCGATCTGCGCCAGCGATTGGGCCATCCCGTCGATACTCTTGCTCTGCTCCTGGCTTGCCGCCTTTAAATCCACCATTAGCGCCATTGCCTTTCCGGCGCTTTCAGTGATGGAGCGGATGGTGGAGGAAACCAGATCCAATTTTGCGCTGCCGTCGTTCGATTTCAAGATGGAATCTTCAATCAGCGCCGCAGTATCTCTGGCGGCTTGCGCGGAGCGTTGGGCCAGAGTGCGGACCGCATCCGCCACCACGGCGAAGCCCATTCCCGCTTCGCCGGCACGCGCCGCTTCCACCGCGGCGTTGAGCGCCAGAATGTTGGTCTGGAATGCGATCTCATCGATGCCCCGGATGATTTTGGAGATACTGCTGCTCGAAGCCGTGATCCCCTGCATGGAACTTGTCATCTGATCGAGAGCTCGATTGGCTTCGGTGACGGCGCTATTCACCAGCGCCATCATGTCCGCCGCGGTTTTGGAATTATTCGCATTTTGATGCGTGATCGAGCTGACCTGGTGGGTTCCTTCAGACGTCTCTTCAAGCGACGCCGCCTGCTCGGAAGCGCCCTGGGCCAGCGACTGGCTGGCGCTCGAAAGCTGTCCGGTGGCGCCGGAAATCTGGTCCGCTCCTTGCCCCAGTTGTACGGCGAGGCCGAGCAGGCGAACGCAAATATCACGCTGCACCCACACCAGAGCTCCCATGGTGGCTAGCGCAAAGATGCTCATGAGGGCGGCGGTCCAAACAGCCTGAACCTTTTTCCGCCGCCCGGCGGCCGCGCTTTGCTGCATCAATTCGATTTCAAATGTCATGAGGCTGGAGGCGGTGGTTTCCATGGCCGCTCCAGCCGGTGCGCCATGTTCACGATATACCTTCTCGGCCTCTTCTACTTTTCCCGCATCGCACAGGCGCGAGATTTGCTCGAATGATGCCACATGCTGGTTGACGGTGGCCTCCAGAGCGTCCGCCGCCGCCCGGCCCTGCCCGGTCACCAGTAAGGGTCTAAGCTGCCACATGAGATCAGTCACCTTCTGATGACGCGCGCTATAGTCCTTGCGGGTGTTTTGCAGCCCCCGCGTGTCTTTTTCGAGCGCGTTGAGCAGAATGCCCCGCTGGCCCGTGCGCATGCCGTTCGCGGCCGCCTTGATGTTGCCTGTCAATGCCAGTTTCCGGGCGATCTCGCCAGTGGCCCGGTCCAGCTCACTCCCTACGCTTTCGAGTGAATAAAGCGAAGACAACACTATGCCCAACACCGCGATCAGCATGGCGCCCGCGCTCAGCGTCAGTTTCTTCCCGATGGACATTGATCTTCCGGCAACGGATCCCCCAAAGACTTCGTATCGGCCTGGCCATACCGCTTTGAGAGCCTCATAAATTGGATTCAAGAACCTTCCCAGTCAGCCGATGAGCCCAAGCATGAGACTCGAAAAAGCTCTTGGAATCGCTGTGATGTGCATTGGGTCGCTGCCGGCCTTTGCGACTTTGGACGGTGACGGCGGCGCGCCCAGCCCCGGCAATCCACCCGATCAATCCGGTGATTCCACGGCTGGCAACGCCATTCTTGGCTGGGAGCTTCCGGCCTGGTTGGAATTAGGCGGGCAGATCCGGGGCCGGGTGGAAGATCCTTCCGGCACGTCGCTGCTGAAGAACGATCCCAACGCCTATTACGCCAGCCGAATCCGCATGGACTTGGGGATCAAGCCCACTTCGTGGCTGCGGTTCTTCGGTGAGGCGCAGGACGCCCGATTGGGTGGATACGACACCTCGCCTGCTCCCGCCACGCTCTACAATCCCATCGACATTCGCCAGGCCTTCGTCGAGGCGCATTACGATGGCCCGGTTGATGTGACGGCTCGCGTGGGGCGCCAGGAGCTGCTGTTCGGCGGTGAACGGCTGATCGGCCCGGCCGACTGGGGTATGTCGCATACGTTCGATGTCGCGGACGTGACTCTATCGGCAGGGCGTGCCAAGGTCGACTTTTTCGCGGGCTCGGAGGTCTTGATCGATCCGGCGCGGCTGGACCGGAGCAAGCCCGGCGAACATCTCTACGGCGCCTACGGGTCCATCAAGAAGGTAGCTTCCTGGCTGGATATCGAGCCGTATCTCCTGTTCAAGCAAAACGTCATCGCCAAGAGTGAAACCGGCGTGGCCGGCTCCGCGCTGATAGAAAGCCCCGGCATCCGCGTGCTCGGCAAGACGCCCGGCCGGTTCGACTACATTGTGGAAATGGTAGTCCAGCGTGGTTCCTATTCCACGGACAAAGTGGCCGCTACGGGATCTAGCTATGTGGGCGGATGGACCATGAATCATTCCCGGTTCCATCCCCGATTGAGCGTGGAATATAACTACGCCTCCGGCGATCCAAACAGCAAAGACGGTATGCGCGACACCTTCGATCAGTTCTACCCCAGCAATCATGCCTACTACGGCATGATGGATCAGTTCGGATGGAAGAACATGAAGAACGCGCGGGCCGGCTTCGATTGCCTTCTCACCAGGAAATTTAAGATCCGCACCGACTTCAACCAGTTCTATCTGGCCACTGTGCAGGATGGACTGTATAGCTCCGCCGGAACCGCGATCGTTCTGGATCGCCAAGCCACCAGCGGCCATATCGGATCGGAAACCAACACGGTGGCCCTCTACCAGTGGTCTAAGATCTGGAAATTTGGCGCCGGCTACGGGCACCTCTTTGCCGGCGAATATCTCAAGGAATCCAAAGCCGCTGGGTTTGGATATAGCTATCCCTACGTGATGTTTGTCGGAACCATCTGAACGCGGACACGAGGCGAATCGATTGCGGCCACCAAGCTGGCCTCAGTGGTAAACTTTCACTCGTGCCTTCCTTACGATCATTCAGCTTCTTCGCCGCGCTGGCGACTTTGCCATTCGCCGCATCCCCGCTGCCCGCTCAAAGCCATTGCCCCAACGATGATAGTGGATTGAAATTGCCCGCCGGCTTCTGCGCCACCATATTTGCCGACGCCATCGGTCACGCTCGCCACATCGTTGTTGCGCCGGACGGAGTGGTTTACGTCAACACTTGGTCTGGGGAATACTACGATGTCGAAAAGACCACGCATGCAGGTGGCTTTCTGGTAGCGCTCCAAGACAAGACCGGGATCGGGAAGGCGAATGTAATTGAGCGCTTCGGCGAGACCATTCAGTCCGGTGGCGCGGGCGGCACCGGCATCGGTTTGTACAAGGGCGCGATTTACGCCGAGATCAATGATCGAATCGTGCGCTATTCCCTGCCCGCGGGTGCGCTGGTTCCGCGAGATCCGCCTCAGACGGTGGTTTCCGGGTTACCTCTGGGCGGCGACCATCCCATGCATCCATTCATCATTACCGAGGATGGATCGTTGTACGTCGACGTCGGCACCGCGACCAACTCCTGCCAGCCGAAAAATCGTCAACCCAAAGTACCTGGCGCGAACCCTTGTACCGAACTCGAAACTCGCGGCGGTATCTGGCGCTACGACGCCAACAAAACGAATCAGAAATTCTCAACCGCCGACAGATACGCTACCGGGATACGGAACGGCGAGGGCTTCGCTATCGATTCCGCCGGCCGCATCTTCGTCACCCAGCATGGACGCGATCAATTGCATGCGAATTGGCCGGAGTTCTACAAGCCGTCGGAAGAAGCCACGCAGCCGGCCGAACAGGTGATGCTTTTGAAATCCGGCGGAGACTATGGCTGGCCGGAATGCTACTACGATGCGGTTCAGAAGAAATTAGTACTTGCCCCCGAATACGGCGGCGACGGAGGCAAGAAGGTTGGTGTGTGCGCGAGCAAAATTGCACCCGTAGCCGCTTTCCCGGCGCATTGGGGGCCGAACGGGATGACGCGCTACGACAAGAAGCAATTCCCCGCCCGCTATCGCGATGGCGTTTTCATCGCCTTCCACGGTTCCTGGGATCGGGCGCCGTTTCCGCAAGGCGGCTACAACGTAGTCTTCCAGCCGCTCTCGGGCGCCCACGCGTCGGGCGGATGCGAAGTTTTCGCGGACGGTTTCGCCGGCGCGGTAAAAACTCCCGAGGGCGCCATCCATCGTCCCTCCGGCATCGCCGCAGGACCCGATGGCGCGCTCTACGTAACTGACGACATTCGCGGACGGATTTACCGGATCGTGTATCAAGGCGGTTCCGCGGGTGACGCGAAGGGTACGCCTTGCCCGGGCCCTTCGGCTCCCGCAGGTGAAATTGTGGAAGCCAAAGCTAATCCGCCCGAAGGAACGAATGTAGACGCGGGTGCGGCTTCGAACCTCCGCGTTCCCGAGGGCGCCACGCGAGACATGGTTATGCTGGGGGGTAGCATCTACCACGGAAAAGTTGGTGGAGCGGCTTGCGCGGGCTGCCATGGCGCGAACGGTACTGGGTCGCCCGTAGGTCCCAGCCTCACTAGTAGCAAACGGTTATGGAGCGACGGCAGCTTTCGCGGAATCTTGAAAGTGATTACCGACGGTGTTCCGAAACCCAAGGAATATCGCAGCCCGATGCCGCCCATGGGCGGAGCACAACTTACTAAGGATCAGGCCCGGGCCTTGGCCGCATACGTCTGGGCTCTCAGCCATCGGTAAAGGCGCCCCCTTGCTTACGCGCGGGGCTACTTTTTGGGTTTGTATTCGACGAACAGTTCCGGAAATTGCTTCTTCAGCGCTTCAATTTTCGGCCGATCGCAAACTTCAATATAGGGATTGTTGGGATTGTAGTAGGCGTAGTCCTGATGATAATCCTCGGCCCGATAGAAGGCCTTCAGCGGAGTCACTTCGGTGACAATTGGTTTCCGAAAAACTTTCTCTTGATCCAGCTGCGCAATGTAGGCTTTCGCTAATCGCTCCTGCTCTTCATTCGAGTAGAAAATTGCCGAGCGGTACGACGTTCCCACATCCGGACCCTGCCGGTTCAATTGCGTAGGATCATGCGCCACCGAGAAATAGATTCGCAACAATTGCCCGTACGTAATGCGGGATGGATCGTAGACCACTTCCACCGATTCCGCGTGTCCGGTAGTCTCCGTGACCACCTGCCTATACGTCGCGGTTTTCGCCGATCCGCCCGAGTATCCGGCCGTGGTGTTGAGGACGCCCTTCACGCGCTGAAATACGGATTGCACGCCCCAGAAGCATCCGCCAGCGAACACCGCGGTTTCTTTTCCTGCCTGCCTGGCGAGCGGAACATCGGTAGAGGGAGCCGGAATGGGCGGGTTGGGAGCCGCCAGTGCAGCGGTGCTTACGAAAAGAAGTCCCGCAGCGAGAAGCCGCAAGTTGGTTGGAATAGACATGAATCGCCTCTACTCAAATTTTACGCCTATTGAAGATGCGCAAAACGACGCTACTTGTATCATTCGGGTGAGCAATTGTACCCAAGGCACACCACTTCGTTGGCAGAGATTGTTGACCCGGCGTGGTGGCGCGATTGCGGCGACAAACGTGCCGTTGATTTCACTGAGATGCGCATTTTCTTACAGGATCTGCGCTATGGCATCCGAGTTTTACGCAGAAGCCCGGGTTTCACCACAGTTGCAGTGTTCACGCTGGCGCTGGGGATAGCTGCCAACGCCACGGTTTTCGGCTGGATCGACGCTCTTCTGGTGCATCCCTTCCCTGGGGTCAGCGCTGGAAACCGGTTGGCTTCGATTGAAACTCTATCGCCGACGGGCGAATTCGGTACCACTGCCTGGCGCGACTACCTTGAGTATCGCGACAGCTTGACGCTCGCGTCCGGCGTAGCGGCATCGTTGTTCAATATCTTCGCGGCGGGCGACGAGAGTCCTCAGCGCGTCGCGGGCGAGTACGTGTCCGTCAATTACTTCCGCGTCCTCGGCGTCCAGCCCCAGCTCGGCCGCGCATTCCTGCCGGGCGAATGCGCCGACACACACGGATCGTGTCCGGTGGTGGTCATCGGTCACAATCTGTGGCAGCAGCGTTTTCACGGCGACCGCACGGTGCTGGGCCGGACGCTTCGCGTCAATCGGCACGAGCTGACGATTATCGGTGTCGCTCCGCGGGAATTCCGGGGCTCAATGCCCGGTATGGACCTCGGGATCTGGGTCCCGATGGCCATGGCTCCGGCGCTCAACGGACAGGGTGACTGGCTACTCACCGATCGCAGGGAACGTCAGATGTGGATCACCGCCCGGCTGAAACCTGGCGTCGGCACAGGAGCGGCGAATGCGGAAGTGGAAGCTTGTGCGCGGCATATTGCGAGTCTCGCGCCCGCAACCAACACTGGCTTCAGTGCCCGTCTGATGCCGGTGTGGAAAGGCCACGTTGGCCTACAGGGGCTCCTGCTCGCACCTTTGCGGATCCTGATGGCGGTGTGCGGCGTGGTGTTTCTGATCGTTGCCGCCAATGTGGCCAACCTGCAGCTGGCACGCGCGACATCCCGCGGGAAAGAATTCGGCGTGCGCCTGGCGCTGGGCGCCGGCCCAGGCCGCGTGATCCGCCAACTCATTACGGAGAGCCTCTTACTTACCTTCGTCGGCGCAGTATTCGGCGTGGCGTTAGCGTCGTGGCTGGGTCAGTCCCTCCAATGGATGCTACCGCAAACGGAATTTCCAATCAGTCTCGACTTCAGTCTGAATGGCGACATTCTCGCTTTCTCAGTCCTGCTGTGCGGTGTTCTCGCGGTAATGACCGGCCTCGCTCCAGCCCTGCACTCGATACACGTCGATGTGAATGAGAGTCTGAAAGAGGGCGGCAGAGGAGGCACTTCCAGTGCGGGTCTTCAACGGGTGCGTGGAATGCTGGTGGTTTCAGAGGTCGCACTGGCGATGGTGGCGCTGGCGGGCATGGCGCTCTTCACCCGCAGCTTCCTCCAGGCACGAACGGTGAATGCGGGTTTGAATAGCAGTAACCTGCTGCTCGTGCAGTATCACGTTGACACTTTTTGCTCCACGAGCCAACAGCGCGAACAGTTCTGCGTCCGGCTACGCGACCGGCTGACCGCGCGGCCGGGGGTCGCAGCAGTCGGTTATAGCCTCGACATACCGCTCGCCTTCGGCAATAGTTCCTCGTCGGAGATTCAGATCGAAGGATACACGCCGCGCCGGGAAGAAGACACTCGCGCCGGCAGTGCCACGGTGTCGCCGGGATACTTCGATGCGCTGGGTATTCCGCTCCTGAATGGCCGCGACTTCACCGAGAAGGACACACCGCAAGCCGCCCCGGTGGCCATCGTGAACCAGACCTTCGCGCGCCGATTTTTCCCCAGGGGCGACCCGATAGGGGGCAGAATCCGAGGGAGCGAGAAGGGGCCCTGGGTAATCATTGTCGGAATGGTGAAGGACAGCAAGTATCGGTCGCTGACCGAAGCTCCCGTTCCATATTTCTATTTGCCGTTTCGACAGTCGCACGGCGGTGAGTTCTGGACGGCGTTTTTCATCCGCACACTGGGCCGAGCTCGCGACCAAATCGCAACGGTGCGGCGCGAGGCGTCGCTGGTGGAACCGAGCGCGGCTGCATTCCCGGTGATCCCGTTCGACGAACATGTAAGAGCGTCGCTATTTCCGCAGCGGGTGGCTGCGGCTCTGCTAATTGTTCTAGGCGTCGTCGCGCTGCTGCTTGCCGCGTTGGGGCTGTACGGGGTGTTGGCCTTTGCCGTGAGTCAGCGCCGGCATGAGTTCGGGATTCGCATGGCGCTCGGCGCGCAGTCGCGCGACGTGCTGGTCTCGGTTGTCCGGCAGGGGTTGGGGCTCGCTCTGGCCGGCGTAGTAGCGGGAGCGCTTCTGGCTTTCGTGGCGGCGCGGTTGATAGGCGGGTTGATGGTCAATCGTAGCGCCAGTGATCCGCTGGTGATCGCCGGCGTGTCCTTGTTTCTGGTTGCAGTGGCGCTCGCGGCAAGTTACCTACCCGCGCGCCAAGCGACCAAGGTGGACCCTTTTACTTCACTCCGGCAACAGTAGCACTCGCATCGGCGCTACCCGCCCCAGTTACGCCGCTACCTTCAGCCTTCGTGAATCGCCCGCGCCACCCGATAAGCCGACCGCGTGGCCGCTTCCATCCCCCAATTCAGATTGTCACAATACGCTCCGGCGAAATATACGCGTCCCACGGGTTGAATGGATGCCGGCCAGAATTTACGCAGCTGTCCTGGTCTATAGTCGCTGGCCTGGCATCCCATGGCCCACTTATCGCGCGACCAATCGATGGTCATAATGTGATCGATGTCCGCGGATTTGCCCGGGTAGTAGCGCTTGAAAACGCGCAGAGCCGCGTCCGCCGGAGAACTCGCCTGCCCTGTCCCTATCAGTAATCCGCGAGTGGTCTCCACATCCTCGGCCATCGGCCACAGCGGCCCCAGAATCGGGCTTTCGAATTCCATGTTCCCGCTGTACCCGTCTCGCTTCCAGAATTTAGTGCGCGATTGGAAAATCGGCCGCGTCTCCAGCGTGTACGGCATATTCTCAATCACAAATCGTTTGGCATCCGGCCACGGAGGATCGGCGGGAATCTGGCGAAGGATGATCGCGTTCATGGAGCAAACCAGATAGTCGCCTTGGAATTTGCGCGTTTCTCCATTCTCGCTGCAGGTCGCCGTGACGCCGCTCTCGCCGTATTGGATGCGCGTCACCGGGCAATTCTTGCGGATGCGGCCCTGCAAGCGAGCCGCGAAAGCGTCGGGAAGCGCTTGATTGCCGCCCTGCAAACGATAAAGCTCGTGCGGATCCGACGGCAGACCACGCAGCCGCACAATCGCCTCGCCCCAAATATCGTGGAGCGCTGAATCATCCGAGCCGATGCTCCGGATCGCCGCCGGCGACGCGCCTTCCCGGCGGAGCAGGTCCGCAACGGTGCAATCATCCAGCGCGTCCATCCCGACGCCAAAAGGTTGATACTCGTCCCGGATCTTCTCTATGTAGCGTCCCAGGTACAGCTCGGTCAGATCGCGCGAATGCTTCTTGGTTATATAGTCGATCTCGCGCTGGTTATAACCGCTGGCTTGCAAAGTTTTTAGCGCGATGGCTTCCTGTTCACTCACCATGCGTCCGTCGACAATCTGCAGTATGTTTTCGCGATGCGGGTAGGCGAGAACGGGAAGGTCGAATTCCTTTACGTAGCTGCGATAGAGTTCATAGCCGGGCCTGGTGAAATGCTCGGCGCCGCCGTCGGCGTACAACCCATCCGCCAGGCCTTCGCGAACCGTCAGCACGTGGCCGCCAGTCCGGTTGGACGCTTCAAGAACCACCACATCATGGCCTCTTTTACTCAGTTCCCAGGCGCAGCTCAAGCCGGCCAGTCCCGCACCGGCGACAATTACGCGCTTGGGCTGCGCCGCTGCGGCCACCGGCCAGGGTCGGGCAATATTTGTCAGCAGCGCCCCAAGTTTGAGAATGTCGCGACGATGCACCATGGAGTCCACGCTTCTATCTTGTCTTACTAGTAACCGCTGTGTATGATCCCGTTGGAGGGCCATGATCAATGCAATTGTGGGCGAACGTTGCGGCAGCCATTGCCGCCGCTGCCGCTCAAAGATTTCCAGCCTAAGAGCATGGCCGAAAGCTGGTTATGCGCTGATCGATTTCCATACCCGTATCACGCACGGGGACGATTTGGGCGGCGCATTGTGCACAATGGCGAACGCGGTCGGGAATGTAGCCCCGCGCGTGAGCAAGGGGAACAAATCGAGCCAGCATGTCCACGTCAACTCATGGCTCGGGCCTGGCTTCGATCAACAGGTGCTTGTCGAATTTGACGTCAATCGTTGCCGCCGGACCGTGAACGGTTCCCAGATCCTTGCCATCCACATAATCAGTCACGCGATAATTACGCTCCGCCGCCAGTCCGCGCAAAGTCACCTTGCCGCTCCATTGCGGCGCGTAGAACGCGTAGTAAAGGTTTCCGTCCTTGCGTATGGCGTGCGTTTCAGGCAGGTCGAACCCGATGTCATACAACGTTCCCAGATATTCTCCGCGTGACAGCATCTTGGCTTTATAGATGCCGATCCATTTTTCGAAAAGTTGCTCGCGCGCCGGCGTTAGAAGTCTTCCCTCCCTCGAACCGCCCGATCCCGGCGGCCAAGTGAAATTGGTCCCAATCACGCCGCCGACACCAACCGTGGACGCGATATCATCCTTCACCATGTCCACGTGATCTCCGAAATACGCCATGGAATCGCCCTGTAGCGCCTTAAGCGTTTTCCCTTTCAGGCGCACCTGCCAGGCCGATTCTGGATCTGATGCTACGGTCATGTTCATGAACGGGAGCGTGAAGAAGTTGTAGCCCGTGCCGCAGGGACAGAATTCCACCAGAGCATCCGGCTTGATCTGCTGCGCCGTCTCATAGATGGCCTGGAAAAATTTCGGCATGGCTTCCACCGATTCCTCGGGCCTTGCGTGCTTGTGCGCCGGATTGTAGCAAGGCGGCGCACCGTTCATATGCTGGCCATCCAGCTTCAAGCCGTCGAATCCCCAATCGCGCATGGCTTTCACCACAATCGCTTTGTGATATTCCACGACAGCCGGATCAGCCGGGCACAAATACCAGGAGTTCCAATAAGAAATCTTCTGCTTGCTGCCGTCGGCGTTGAGCAGCAGCATTTCCGGATGCTTGCGCACCAGCTCCGTTCCAGGATCGGCCGCCAAAGGCGCCCACCAAAGTTGAGCCTTGAAACCCTCCGCGTGGATTTTATCCACCAGCGCGCGCATATCGGCATCGCCGTTGGGATATTTCTTCGGATTCAGAAACCAATCGCCTTGCGCGGTCTGCCATCCATCATCCAGCGTCACCCAACCGAACCCAAGTTTCTTTACGACGGGAAGCGCGCCCAGCAGCTGGCTGGAGGTCATCTTTCGCCCATAGCCCCACGCGCACCAGACCGGCTGAAATGCGCTGTCAGGCGCAGCGTCGAAGCGCACGCCCTGCGCCACCATCTTGTCGCGGTAGTCGCGCAAAGCCTGAAAATAATCGCCCTGGTGAACCGCGACGAAGGTAGGGAACGTCTTCAGCGTTTCGCCCGGCTTCAACACGAAATTGTGCTTGAACTCCACCGCTACCGTGGCGTGCGTTGCGTCCGGCATGGTGACGGGCAGTGAAACCAGCTTCGGAGATCTCTCCAGGTGCCCCACGGCGATTCCCACATCGCGCCGCCAGACATCCACCACCGGCGTGCCGCCGCCATAATCAGGCTGGTTCATCCCCATGTAGTTCTCTTGCTTAAAACCAACCTTCAACGGCAGCACCCAATCCGGCCGTTTCTCGTATGATCCGCTCTGGTAAGACCAGAACGCCGGCTGCGCGGACCCGGCCGCGGAGATCTCGTAATGCTGATTGGTCCAGCCGGTGATCTGCAAGTCGGTGGATCCGATGTTGGTGTAGCTCACCGCGAAGAACGCGACGCGCGGAAATGCGGGATCAATGCTGATCACGATCTCTTTTCTTAACGGCCCCGCCGTGCCCCTGATTCTGTGGTCCGCACCAGTTTTCGATCCCTCCATAGCGAAATCCTTTGAATCCACGCCCGCCACCTGAATCGTCTCCGCTGGCGAAAAGTCGCCGATCACCTCTTCCCGGCCGTCGAAGAGAGCCACCACGCGGCTATGCATTGACCTGTCGAACTCAATGCGTATGTTCTTACCTTTAACGCTCGTGGCTACCTGAGCGATACCGAGTTGGGCCATCGTCAAGGCGCTAATTAGAAACCAACGTCGCTGGATCATCGAGTCCATTCTATCCAACCAGTCTATCCAACCAGCGGCGTGGTTGCGATTGCTTTCTATTGCTTGCGACTGGCTGCAATTGTAATTGACAGGGTCTTTCGTTTTCTTGTATTATTGGCCCAACGTAGTAAGTAGGAGAAGGTCTCAGCCTACGGACAAGGAGCTTCAGGAACCACCATGCGCAATTGCATCAATCTAGCGATTTATTTGGCGGTCTCAGTGTTGGCTTGCGGAACCCTGGTGTATGGCCAAGCGGATACGGCCACCATTGTCGGCACCGTGCAGGATTCAAGCGGCGCTGTGATCCCAGGTGGGACGGTAACGGTCACCGCGACCGACACGGGCGCCAAAACGGTGGTGCGTACGGATCCCACGGGCAACTACGTGGTCACTCCTCTTCGAATTGGAAATTACTCCGTCTCCGTGGAAGCCAAGGGTTTTAAGACAGAGACTCAGTCGGGAATCGTGTTGCAGGTTCAGGACCGCTTGCGGGTGAACTTCACCATGCAGGTGGGCTCGGTAACGGACACGGTAAACGTGCTGGAAGCCACGCCGATAATCCAGACGGAAACTTCCGCGCTCGGAGACGTGGTTGGAAGCGAGCAGATCACGGACATGCCCTTGAATGGCCGCGATTACACGCAACTGGCCACTCTCACCACCGGCGTGATTAAGATCACCGAAAACGGCGGAGGTATCAACGGCGCTACCAGCGCTACCAACGGCAATGCCGGCGGCGCATTCGCGGTGAACGGCACGCGCGGAAACCTGAACAACTTCATGCTGGATGGCATCGATAACAATTCCAACGACAATGCCGGCAACATTCTGTCCACCAACGTGGATGCCATCCAGGAGTTCAAGGTGCAAACCAGCGGCTACTCGGCGGAGTTCGGGCGCAGCGGCGGCGCCGTCATTAACGCCACCATCAAATCCGGCACTAACGCGTTTCACGGAACGGCGTTCGAGTTTCTGCGGAATTCAGACCTGGATGCCACCGGGTTCTTCGCGCCGGCGGATCAACCCAAGCCGCCTTTCCGCCAGAACCAGTTCGGCGGCACGCTGGGCGGTCCCATCAAGCGAAACAAAACGTTCTTCTTCGTGGATTATCAGGGAACGCGCATCGGAACATCGTCAACCGACATTTCTACAGTTCCAACTCCCGCGGAGATCGGCGGGAATTTCGGCGCCACTCTGAACGGCAATGTATCCGGCCAGATTTTCGATCCGAACAGCACCACCATGGTCAACGGCAATGTTGTTCGCACGCCTTTTCCTGGAAACATTATTCCAGCCTCGGACCTCGATCCCATCAGCCACGCCGTGGCGCAGTTGTATCCGGCCCCGAACGTACCCGGCGCGCTGGCCAATAATTACATCGCCAACGATCCGGGCACGGAACAGATCGACCAGGGAGACGGGCGCTTCGATCACAACCTCACTGACCGGCAGCAGATCTTCGCCCGTTTTTCCTGGAGCCAGATAAATCGCTTTCAGGCGCCTCCGCTGCCAGGCCTGGCCGACGGCGGCGGCTACAGCACCGGCAATTACATCGAAGATACTCGTGGCGCCGCGATCGGCTATACATTTTCCATCAGCCCCACCATGGTCAACGAGCTGCGCATCGGATTCAACCGATCGCACTATGTGGACAACACCCCGGCCTATGGACAAAAATATCCGCCGTCAGATCTAGATGTTCCCGGTGTTCCGAATAATGCCACGGTGAACGGCTTGACGCTGTTTGAACCCAATGCCTATCACACGCTGGGCGAACCAGGTTATACGCCAACTACCAGCACCAGCCAGGAATTCCAGTACGGCGACACGCTCAGCATCGTGCATGGAAAGCACTCGCTGAAAATTGGGCCGCAGTTGCGCTGGAGCCAGTTCAATCTGTTCCAGATCGGCCAACCGCGCGGCGCCTTTTCTTTCAGCGGCGAGTTCACCGCCGATTCTCCCAGTTCTGGAGACGGCAGCGGAAACGGGCTGGCCGATATGCTGCTGGGCCTTCCCACCACTGCAGCCATTTCCACTCTGACGTATTTTGGAAACCGCCAGCAAACTTACGGAGGTTTTATTAACGATGACTACCAGGTCTCGAGCAAGCTGACCTTAAACCTGGGTATTCGCTACGACTACACTACGCCCATCACCGAGGCGCACAATCAGCAGAGCAACTTCGATTTCGCGACTGGGCAGCTTGTTGTAGCCGGACAGAACGGCGCTTCCGACGGCCTGGTGACAACCGACAAAGACGATTTCGCCCCGCGTGTCGGCTTGGCCTGGAACATATTCAAGAACACTGTCATCCGTTCGGGTTACGGCCGGTTTTTCAGCTACCAGGAAATCCGCACCGGCGATCCGCTGCAGCTGGCGTACAATCTGCCGTTCTTTTATGAACCAACTTTCGTCAGTGACGGCATCACGCCCGTTATTACCGTCAAGGGCGGATTTCCGCCGCTGAATCCAAGCCAGGCGATAGACGCCAGCGTCACCGCTTCAGGCGCCGGCGCCGGCTCGCACCTGCACGCGCCGGTTACCGATGAGTGGAATTTCAACATCCAGCAGCAGTTGCCCGGCCAAATTCTGTTCGAAGTTGCTTACGTTGGCTCCAAGGCCACTCACCTGCAAGTGCTGCTCGATCCGAACCAGGATCCCACGCCCGGGCCCGGCGACCCTCAAGCGCGACGGCCCTATCCTCAATACGGATCCTTTACCGATATTGTGAACCGCGGAAACTCCAATTACGACGCGCTCGAGCTCAAGGCTGAGAAGCGCCTCTCTAACGGATTGATGTTCCTGAGCGCCTTTACTTACAGCAAGTCGATGAACGACCAGCCAGAGATCTGCTGCAACGCGCCCTGGCCGCAAAACTCTTATGACGTGGCCGCAGAACGCGGTCCCTCGGATTTCGATCAGAAATTCCGCTGGGTTTCCAGTTTTGATTATCAGTTGCCGGTGGGCAAAGGCCAGCATTTCCTCAACACCAGCCGCGCGGCGGATTTGATTGTCGGTGGCTGGCATCTGGGAGGAATTTTCACCGTGCACAGCGGCTTCTATTTTTCACCCGCGATGGGCTATGACCCGTCCAACACGGGCTCCATCGGCCTGACCCGCACGGACCGTGTATGCGACGGTAATTTCCCTTCCGGGCAGCGGTCCATCAACAACTGGTTTAACGTGAACTGTTTTCCCTTGCCTACCACTTATGCTTTTGGAAATTCCGGAAAGAATGTCCTCATCGGCCCGGGCGGGGTAACCAGCGACTTCGCGTTACGCAAGCTCTTCAATATCACGGAACGTCAAGCCCTGGAATTCCGCGCGGAATTTTTCAACGCATTCAACCACGCCGTGTTCGCACAGCCCGACAACTACATCACCGACGGCCCCGGAGCCACGGGCGTGATCACGTCGACGGTGCTGCCGCAGAGAGAGATCCAGTTTGCGCTGAAGCTGCATTTTTAATCACCCGGAGCGCCTGGTGGTATCCACGAAGCCGGCGGCAACCGCAGTGGGCTCCGGAATAGGCTCGCCGTCCTCGCGCATGCCGCGAAGGTGAAGATCGACCGCGCTCTCGATAAGCTCGCGAACTTCTTCCTGGGTGTTCCCGGCCGCAACGCACCCCGGCAGATCAGGCACATAAGCGCCCCAGGACGTGGGTCCCTTTTCGTAGATGACCAGATATTCCATCTATTGCTATTACAACACCAGCAGCGTTGATTTAGGTTTCCAACCCCGCTTGCCGCAGAATACTCTTGAGCGTCTTCGGCGGCAGATCCGTTGAGGGATGCCCCGCCCAGTTACTTTACCTGGTTTCGTTGAATGCTTGTATTGCCGATGACTCCCAGCTTGGCGAATCATATACCAGCCGTCCATTTCGATCCGCCTAATGATGTCACGAATCTTCATTCGCCATTGCCCATTATATGAGCGGAGCGGCGACCATCCGGTATTTTGTTTGGGCAGCAATGCTGCGCCAGACTCGCGGCGAATCCTCGGCTCGGCGTTATTGGAATCTTTGAGACTAACAGAATCGAGGACCTCTGACTCGCAATGGACTTGTCTGCATCCACGGTCGAGCCTTACGCCTCCGAGCCCCCACTGAGCACCTCAGAAGACGCGGTCGCGTCTACTGTGGTGTAATTCCGACGAGCTTCGTACTCTACGGTCGTTTCAAACTCGGACTTCGGCCCTGCCGAAAACTGGAAGAACTTCTCGATGTCGTCACCGAGAAAATTGGGAGACAGAGTGACATCGGCCCCCTCCGCGAGAACAACGCAGGCGATAAAAAGGAGGAATGATCGCTGCGTACATAAACCAACATTACCGTTAATAATACGTACAAATCAAGAAAGCATTTCTTGCGACCCTTAGCTATCGACGTCGGGTGAACTTATCCACCGTCCTATACGAACGTCGCGGACAATGTTCTGATTCGCTCGGCCATCAGATCGACCGCCATTAACAAACCGGTATTGCCATGCGTCCTGAATATCCATCTCTTTGGCGAATGAACCGTACAAATCCTAAAAACCGCCCCTGGTATCCGCTGTCCCAAGAATAACGTGAACCCCACTCCAGGGATGTTGAATTGATAGATGAAGTATGTTCCAGCTACTTTACCACCGAAGGGAAACACAGCAATCTCAAGTAGCGTCGCAGCACTGGACACTTCAATCAATAAAGCCACATGGTTGGGAAAGGGCGCCACACCCATCAGGTACTGGCGGAACCCCTCTTGATACCGGGAGCCAAGTTGTAGCCGGTACCCGGCGTCTCCCCAGTCATGTACAGCGGCTCTCCAGAAAACACTGGCGGCAAAATAAACGAGCGGTTCCAATTCGACGCCCGGAGTCGCGGTTCCTGGGTACGCAGAGAAGTCTGTGGCGTGATGAGCCGGTGTAGCATTCATCAGCGCTGCCTGAAGGGGAACGCTACCAGAAGGATGAAAGCCATTCGTCATTACCCATCGTTCACCACCTTTGCTAAATCTGTCCTCGCATTCAACACACAAGATATGATCCCTGACTTGCTTCGAGGTGCGAGGGTTCTTAACAGCGAGATTCTGGCGATCCATAATGATGTGCGACGTATCTCCTGGAAAATGCATGTGCTTGTACATTGCGGCCGGCAAGAAATGGCTATTCTGTAGCTCGGTAACGTTCCTGCACAGACGACAGGCGGCGGCAATCCTCTGACTCATAATCCAATTGATACGACGGCGATCACGCCAACTGCCATGTTCGTTCCGTAAGGGAGTCTCCAACCGGACCATGGTGCCTCTGTGAACTGCAATTTCAAGCGACTACCCGACCTCCGGCGCGCGGCTCCGGCTCTGAGCAGTCGGCTAGTGGCAGGCAGTTGGCTACCGGTAGATTGACCCCAACGCCTCTATCCAACCAATCACCACCCACCCCCAACCCAATCTCCCACCCCCACCGCAACTTACTCGCCCCACCCCCATCCAGCGGCCCAGCCGGCTCCTACCATAAAAACCGGAGACAACAATGTCCACTTCCCCCGCTCAATTCGCGGCCAACGCCGCCAACGCGCAACATTCCACCGGACCCCGCACCCCCGAAGGAAAAACCCGCTCCTCCCAGAACGCCTCGAAACACGGCCTTACGGCGCGCGAGGTTATCATCGCCCCGGGCGAACAGGAGGAGTTTGACGATCTATTAGCCAATTACCAGGCCGACATCAAACCCCAAGGCGCCATCCAACAAACTCTGTTCAACCAACTGGTAGCCGCATCCTGGAATCTGCGCCGCATCGGCCGCATGGAATCCGAACTCTGCGCCGGCGCCTCCTACCAGGATCTCCTTGCCAACCACGATCTCCAAAACCAACTCGACCGGCTCGCCCGCCACCATACCCGCATCGAGCGCTGCTTCCACCGCTGCCTCAAGGAACTCAAGACTCTGCAAACGAATGCCGTTATTCAATCCAGCCTTCCCGCTCCGCTCCGCAAGAACGTCCCGCCGCTTTCCTCCGCGAACGAAATTGCAAAACGAACCCAATACCTCGAAGCGCACGATCCGATCGTGGCTCGATCGTTTCTCATACGGTTCTCCGACACCCCGCCCAAACGGGCTGCTATCGAACCAGATCTTCACCTGACAGCGAATGCAATTTGAATTCACACCGGCCGAGACCAACGGCAGTCGCTTTCTCATCCGCACGCGAGGTTGGCGGGTCGACGTGCCTGGACGCGGAATCCGCTCGACCGCTGGTCGCATTGCGTAGCGATCAATCAGTGCAGGACCGGATACGAATGCCCGGCGGGCGGCCAAAACCCAAAGGCCAGCGAGCAGCGCGACCAGTGGCCCGAAGATTTTGCGTTCCCGGACGCATATCTTGAAGGCCTGACGCCGGCCGGAAGAGCGACCGTTGAGGTTCTCGCGCTGAATTATCCACGGCGCATCGAGCTAAGACAGGAACTCCTAGGGCTCGGCGAGCTGACTTAGAAATCGGAACTGGCGCCAGCGCCGCCCGAATCTCCACCACCGAAGTGGACGCCCGAACTGTCGGTTTGCTGGGTTGGCGTGATTGCGCCCGGCGTTGCCAGCCCAATTGCCGTGGCCCCGGCGCTCATCCAAGTTTTGCCCTTCCCTGATAGCCGCTGGGCGGTAAGGCCGTGGCGAATTCCACCCGACCCCTTCGCGAGCCAACGCCGTATGAAGAACGCGACACCGATCAACAATACACCCAGCAGCATCGGATCCCAGGTGTGCCGCGGCCAGCCGAGATACGGCTTATTGGTGACAAACGTCAGGACGACAGTTACCGCGCCCACTGCGATTACGAATCGGTCTTTTCTTAACGCGCCGCGCGCGAGCACCGCGGGAGGCAGGCACCAGGTCAGCACCCAGGTGGTCCAGTAGAACGGCCGCGAGAATTCAGTTGTGGGTGCAGCACCGTGCTCCAACCACTGGCCGAGTAAGTCAACTGAGGAAATCTGAAGGTTGATCGCCAGATAGATACCGAGCCAGAGCAGCGCTTCGGCGATGGAATACTCACTGTTGAGATACGTCAAGCGATACTGGCGCCGAACTGTTGCCACGGTGATCAGGCCGGCCGCGTAGAATGCCGCGACGATCAAATGCTGCGCCGAATGCGACGCTGTGAAGTGGCCGGGCACAAAGATGGCGAAGATCATCGCGGCAAGGAATGGATAAGCCAGCCCGAAACGACGCCATATCCACAGCGACGCGATGGCTCCAGCGGCAGGAACCAGGAATGCCATCGCATGCGGAGTCTGCGAATAAACGCGCCCTTCGAAAAAGCCGAGCTGCATTCCCCAGCAAAGGAAGCCAACCGAGCAAGCCGCCAGGGCTTCCTCAATCCCGTAGCGATACAGCCGAAACCGCGAAACGGCAAATTCGGCGCCAGCATAGGAGAGGGCAGCGAAGATCAGCAGGAGAACGCCAGCGGCTTCAACGCGGGGCCGCGTGAGAAAGACCCTGCCGAACAGCGTGATGCCCGCCGCCACGATGATCAGCGTAAAAAGGAACAACACCAGCCGCAGGAAGATGTTGGTCCGGCGGAGATCGCAGACGGTCTCCTGTTCCATCCGCTTATACTGCTCCTGGGTGATAAACCCTTCGCCGGCCCAGTCCTTCAGCAGATTTCTGGTGCGCAGCGCTTCTTCACTCGATTCGCTGTAGGCTCTCATGCTTCCCTTGCGAAGCGGCGCGCGATCGTCACTAGCAGGACCACCATCGCAATGCCAGTAATGACGAAATAGCTCAAGACAGCAGTTTCGCCGCTCATATCGCGGATGAGGATCGAACTAACGCCCGCGTAGCCGTACACGGCAGCGTAGGCGACGAAGGAAAACTGCCTTCGCGCGAGACCCCAGGCGAGTGACGCGCCACAAGCAACAACCAAAATCAGCAGCCACACCGCGTAACCCTGCGATTGAAACACGCCGGAGAGCACCGCCCAAAACAGCACGTTCGCCGCGATGTTCAAATAGGTGCCGAAGAAATGCGGTTTCAGGCCGCGGCGCTGCAATATGACGGCTGCACCACCAACCAGCAGGCTGTAAAGAATGGCATATTGCCTGTACTCGGCATCCTGATGGGACGGCCAGTGCGAGATAGTCAGCCCGAACCACCCGGCGAGCGAGGATAACGCCAGCGATAGCACGAAGCGGTTGTCGAAACGATAGGCCAAGAAGAAAAATAATCCGGCACTCGCCAACAGATACAGATCCCACTGTCCGGAGAGCACATGAAACCGCTTCTCGATGTAAGCAAGTTCAACCAACCAAATCAGGCTGCCGAAATAAAGCACGTAATCGAATACCCAGCCGGGTGAGGCAGTTTCTTTGGGCGACCAGGCGGGCGCGCGGGAGAAGCAGTACCAAAAACAGGCAACCAGCATCGCGGAAAGGACGGCCAGTACCAGAACATCACCCAGTTGTTGTGACCAGGTGGTGATGGTCCAGCCGAGGCCGGCGACGAACGCCAGAATACCGGCGTAAAGAAGAATGTTCAGCTCGAGAAAAAGCGAAAGAGGTTCTCCACGCGAGAAGCCTGTCAGAAGTGTGCGCTGTTCGGGCGATATGATGCCGCTTTCCTTCCATTGCTCCAGTCGTGCAAGTACGGTCATATCGAAGCCTTATCGTACATCCAAGCACACCTGCGGTAAAATACGATGGTGAGGTGCTTCCTCTCTTGGATATGTCTGGCGTGGGCGGCGCTTGGCCAGACGGCATCGTTTTCGAGCAAGCTCTACCCAATTCTCAAAGAAGCCGGCTGCGCGGCCTGTCACAACAGCAACGGCGTCGCATCGGCAACCAGGCTGCACTTCCCGGATGCCGAAGCCACTCAGGAGCGCATTGAGGCTTTCGGCTATTCGCTGGTAAAGCTAGTGGACCGCGATCATCCCGATGACTCACTGCTATTGAAAAAGCCCACACTGCGCGTCCCGCACACCGGTGGATTGCGCATAAAGCCAGGCAGTCCGGAAGAGGCGGTTCTCAAAGCCTGGATCCAAAGGCTGGCGACGCTGTCCGGCGATCAACTCGCGAAAGCGCGGAAATATAGCGATATGGAGCAAGCTCCGAATCAATCGGGCGCGCCGAGTGCCGTGCTCCGCCGGCTGACGCACAGCCAGTACAACAACACGGTCCGTGATCTGTTGGGCGACCAAACGGCTCCCGCAAGCCAGTTTCCACCCGAAGATTTTGTCGACGGATTCAAGGATCAATACAATGCCCAGAACCTGTCTCCACTGCTCGCGGAAGCTTACAGCACGGCAGCGGAAAAGATAGCGAGAAATGCCTTCCGGAATGGAGATACGCACGATTTAATCGCTTGCAAGCCGTCGGAAGAATGCCGCGACAAGTTCATCCGCGGCTTCGGGCTGCGAGCTTTCCGGCGGCCGCTCGATTCGGGCGAGGTCCATCGCTACACGCGGCTCTTCTCAAGCGAAACCGATTTTATGAAAAGCGGGCAGCTGGTGGTGGAAGCCATGCTGCAATCGCCAAATTTTCTTTTCCGCCTGGACGCCACAACGAATCCGAAATGGAAACCGTATGCCGCCGCCAGCCGCTTGTCCTATCTGCTGTGGGACAGCATGCCCGACGCTGCGTTGATGGACGCGGCGGCGAATGGTGAACTTTCCACGCCTTCGGGCGTCGAAACAATGGCGCGGCGCATGCTGCAGGATCCCCGCGCGCACCAGGCTCTGGATGAGTTCACTTCCGAGTGGCTGCGCTTCGACCGCATCCTTACCAGCAGCCGCGATCGCCGGCGCTATCCCAAATTCAGCCGTGAGACGGCCGTGGCCATGACTGAGGAAGCGCGGCAATTCATCGCGGACTTAGTGTGGAACAACCGCAATTTCATGGGAGCTTTCACGGCGAACTACGGGTTTGTGAACGCCGATCTGGCTGCCATCTACGGCGTGCCCGCGCCCGCTCAGGAATTTGTGCGCACGGATTTCCCGCTGGAATCCGAACGGGCCGGCTTGCTGGGGCAAGCCCTGTTCCTGGCCCTTTCCGCGAAACCCGATGACACTTCACTGACTGGCCGCGGCCTCTTCGTGCGCGAACAGTTCCTTTGCCAGCATGTGCCGCCGCCTCCCGCGAGTGTGAATACCAATCTGGCGGCATCCACCGAAGCTCATCCTCAAACCAATCGCGGCCGTATGAGCGAGCACGAATCGAACCCGGTCTGCGCCACTTGCCACAACTTAATCGACCCCATTGGATACGGCTTTGAGAAGTTTGACGCCGTGGGCGCCCGGCGGGACAAATATGAGCTGCGCTTCTACGGCGGTCATGAGGCCGGCGGCAAACGTCCACCGCCTAAAACCGTGACGCTGAGCATGGATACCAACGGCTTTGTGGCCGGCATCGCCAACTCGCATTTTTCCTCGCCGCGCGAGCTCGGCGCGGTGCTGGCCAAAACGCCGCAGTGCCAGGAATGCATGGTGAAGCAATACTTCCGGTACGCGGCGGGTCGGATGGAAACAGCGGCCGATTATCCCGTGATCCACCGGTCTCTCGAACAATTTCGGAACTCCGAGTTCCGCTTCCAAGAACTTATAATTGCTATAGCACGCGGCCGCGAATTTCCGGCCGCGGAAGGAACCGAGCATGTCGCACGTAATAACCAAGCGCGCTAGCGTTTCGCGCCGAAAGTTGTTAAAGGGGTTTACGCTAACGGGTGGCGCCTGGATCGGTTTGCCGCCACTGGTCTCGATGTTCAATTCCACCGGCACAGCCTATGCGGCGGAGCGCGCCGCCACGGGTAAAGTTGCTGAAGCGCCAATTGAAAACCGTTTCGTGCTCTGGTTCAACGGGAACGGGATCCCGGAGCGCTACTGGATTCCGGCCGAGACCGGCGCCGATTACAGCCTCACTCCATGCCTGTCTCCGCTGGCGCCTTTTCGCAACGACATTCATGTGATCAGCGGGCTGGACAACTGGGCCGCGGGAATGCCTGGGCCGGGCAACGGCCATCACAACTCGATGAGCGGCTTGATGACGTGCACGCCATTTACCAGCCGGGGCGCGGGCGGCGCATCCATCGATCAAGCCATTGCCGCAAAAATCGGCGGCGAATCCCGCTTCCGTTCCCTGCAGCTTGGCGTGGCGCAGGAATCCTTCGGCGAGAGCATCCAGCGCAACATGAGCTGGACGGCCATGGATCGCGCGCTGCCTCCAGAAATGTTACCGGATCGCCTCTTCGACCGGCTGTTCGGCCGGCGGGAAGAGGGTTGGATCAATCGCAAACGCAGCATTCTGGATGTGGTGCTGGAAGACGCCGCGGCATTGAAAAAGAATCTGCCCAAGGACGATCAGGCACGCGTGGAGGAGCACCTGGCGTCGGTTCGCGATGTGGAGCGCGCCATCACCAGCCTGCCTCCTGAGTATCGCCGCATCGACCCTCCAGAATATGAGGACATGAAAGACTGGCCGAGGATCGCCAAGCTCCAGAGTGATTTATTGGCGCAGGCCCTGATCACGCGCCAGACGCGCGTGGCGTCATACATGCTGACCAAATGCCAGAGCATATGCCGATTCCCATGGCTCGGTTACACCGCGGCGCGGCACCACGACTACACCCATGCCGACGGCCGGGCGCCGGGCGCGGACGGCGTGGAAGGCCAGCGGATTCTGCGCGACATTTGTAAGTGGCATTGTGAAGAGTTTGCTTACTTACTGGGCCGTCTGAAGTCCACTCCCGAGGGTGACGGGAATCTGCTGGATCACTGCTGCCTGGTCTATGTGCATGAGCATGCGGAAGCCAATCCGCATAAGAACAACGGGCTGGGCCTAATAGTAGCCGGACACGCCGGACGCCTGGCCACCGGCACTCACACGGAATCCACCGGCACGGTCGGGGATTTGTATGTCACCCTCGCCGATGAAGTGCTAAATGCGGGAATCGGAACGTTCCCCACTTACAATCGCAAACTTACGGAAGTACTAACATAATCAAGTGGTTCAGGATAAAGTGGGGCAGGCGCTTTCGCCTGCCAACCCTTTTTTCACGGCTCCTCAATCTTCGACGCCGCGTCCAGCTTTCCCGCCAAAATCTTGCACTTCGGACTAGCCAGCCTCAGCGCGGCTAGCCCTTTTTCCGTAACATGTGTTCCAGCCAGGTCCACGCGCCGGAGAGCGCGAAACCTCGCCAGCACAGGCACTACATCGTCACCAATTCGCGCACAGCCCTGTAAGTCAAGCCGCTCAATCTTACTAAGTCCCACCAGCCTTTCGATACCGCGCGACGAAACCAGCGTCCCATTGAGGCGTAAGTGGCGCAGGTTTCCGAGTGTCGCGATGGCATCCAAACCCCGCTCTGTCAGGCTAACCGACCATAGCCCGGAATCGGTTCGTTCGGCGCCGCTTAAATCCAGATAGGTCAATCCCGGCAATTGCCGCAACGATTGCAGGCCGGTGTCGGTGAGCTTGTTCCCGCCGATTGCCAGTTCCTTCAGATTAGTCAGCGGCGTCAGTAATTCCAGCCCCACATCGGTGATTTGTGCGTAGCCGGCGTCGAGAGATTCAAGCGTAGTAATACCTGATAAGTGCTGCAAGGTGGTGTCGGTAATCTTGGTTCCCCGCACGCTCAGCCGCTTCAAATGCTTCCAGCCCTTCAGGGCGGAAAGGCCAGCGTCGGTGATGAGCTCGTCGGAGTAGAGATTCAGGTCGGTAATGGCGGGCGCATCTTTGAGTTGCTCCAGGCCATGATCGCCGATGCGCGTAAGGGACAGATCCAGATGTGTGAGATTCTCGAGACGTGCCAGCGCTGCGAGATCCGAGTCAGTCACCCAACTCGCGCGCAGGTCCACGGCGACAATCTGCCCGGTTCCGTCGCGCGTGACAATGCCGCCCGCCTCCGTGATCCAGGACGCCAGGTCCGAAGCTCCCAGGCTAGCGGCGGCCGCGAAAACAAGGAGCGCCAGGCGCATAAGTATCAGCCTCTCCCACGGCGCGCCGGCAGCGCTGAATCGCGATCGAAAATGATTAAGCAATTTGGAAGCCCGGCTTTCAGTTGCGCCACCCCTTTTTCGGTGATCAGCGTGTGGTACAGATTCAGGACCTTGAGGCTCGGCATCGATTTTAGATCGTCGATACCGGCATCCGTCACTTTGGCCATGTTCAGCCGCAGCTCCCCGAGCCGTGGCAGCGCTTTTAGAGTATCCAGCGCTTTGTCGTCCACCGCGGTGTAATCCAGATTCAGCACCTGCAGATTTTTAAGACCCGCGAGCATCGCCACGGCATCGTCATTCGTCGAAGTCCGCACCAATTCCAGCTTTTCCAAATTTTTCAAGCCGCGCAGATTTTCGAAGCCCTTGTCGGTAAACCGGCAACTATTGAGCGCCAGCTCACGCAGGTTTTGGAGCATCGCCACATGACCCAAGCCCTGATCGCCGGTATCGGTTCCGTTCAGCTCCAGAACATTGAGTCGGCTGAGCTTTTCAATATGCGCCAGGCCCTGATCGGTGATGTCGGTGTAACTCAGCCGCAGCCGCTCCAGGCTCCGCATGTTGCCAATCTGCTCCAGGCCTTCATCGTTAACCGGAGAACTGGTGAGGTCCAGTTCCACGAGTGAGGTCAAATCTTTCAGGTGCGCCAATCCCGGACCTTGCACCAGCGTGCCGGCTAGCCTCAGCGTCTGGAGCCTGAGCAGACCGCTCAAACTCGCCAGCCCATTGTCTGATACCGAGGTGTTGTTGAGGATGAGCTGCTTCAAGCCAGTCAACGATTTCAGCGCGCTGAGGCCGAGGTCACCCGTCTCGGTCGCCCCCAGATCAAGAGTTTCAAGATTTCGCAGCCCACCGAGATAGTCAAGCTGCGCATCGCTTACGCGTGTGGAGGCCAGCGAGACGGCTTCAAGTTTCCCGTCTTTGAATTGCGCTTTCCCACCCAGTGCGCGGATCCACTCGGCAATTGCCTTTTCACTCGTGCCGGAAGGGCGGACGGCGGCCGCACCGGAAGTTCCCCCCGCCCCACCCACAAACTCCACTGCGCAGCCCGGCACCGCCGCATGCAGCGCTTCAACGCCGGCTGCCGATACGCGGCTGTAGCGCACATCAAGCGCAACCAGTTCCTTCAATGTCGCCAACTTCGCCAGGCCCGCATTGGTGACATGGCTGCGATAAAGATTCACCTCTCGCAGATGGGTCATGCCGGACAACACGTCCATGCCTGCATCGTCTATTTCCGCTCCTAGCAGATTCAGTTTCCGCATGGCCGTCAGGTTCCTTAAAGAAGCGAGACCGCTATCAGTGACCTTCACGCCGTATAGATCCAGCTCCTCGAGTTGCGTAAGCCCACTCAAATGCTTTATTCCCTCATCGGTGACAGCAGTGTTGCGCAAATAAAGCCGCCGCAGTTCTTTGAGCCCTTCCAGGCCTTTCATGCCTTCGTCGGTGAACGTTGAATCGTTCAAATCCAGCGATTGCAGATGTACGAACTTGGTGAGATCCGGTTTCACAACTTGGCTTTGCGCCAGCCGAAGCTCCTTGAGCCTGGTCAATCCGGTCAAGTAGGCCAATCCTTTATCTTGGACGTTGTAATAGGGAAGGAAATGCAGGCTGAAGTAAAGCCGCTCCAGGTTTTTCAAACCAGCGAGATACTTGAAGTCGTCATTATCGTCGAGTGGACTGTCCGAGAAAGGCGTCCACATAGACGCCGGCAGATAAAGCTCGCGCAGACCAGTGAGACCACTGAGTTTTTCGAGTTTCGGCGGCTCAATGAGAGTGTTGGTCAGATCCACCCCGGTGACGTGCAGGTCGCCCGAAGGAAGTTCGGAAAGATCGCGCAATGGCGACCGGCTTCCTTCCAGAACCACCTGCCCACCTTGCCGGATCACCCACTCGGCGACATCACGTTCGGTGGCCGTCGCAAGAACGGCCGACGCCAGCAGACAACAAATCAGGGTTGGCAGTGAGTCGGGCAGGCGCTTCCGCCTGCCAACCATCCCTTTCACGCGGTCACACACCTTTCCGCCATCCCGCATCGGAATTGCTCTTTACATCCAGGGTAATCGATCCGTCGGCATTCACTGGCTGCTCCACCGCCCAGGCAACGGGCTTCATTACGCCCGGCCGGATCTCGATTTCGGCGGACAGAAGAATTTTGCCGGTGTAGCCCGCTGGAAGAGTGAAAGAACCCTGGCGGATGCCTCCGCCATAAGGATGGCCCGCATCGAAAGATCCGCCGAGTTTCAATTTGCCATCAGGGCTCTTGAGCTGCAGCCACAGCACTCCCGGAACTCCGGCGACGCCGCGGTTCGCAACAGCCACAATCAATTCCGGCGCGCCATATCTCTTGCGCTGCCATACCCACGCGGGACGCAGCCGATATCCGAGATTGGCGCGCAGCCGCTCGAAACCGCGCGGGAACTTTTCGTTGTAGACGGCGAGATTCGCCGCTTCCGTCCACAGCGCCCAATAGTTGGACTTTATGTCCAACACGTGCAGCATGTAGTTTTCGAGCTCGTTCACCCCCGCGGCATCCCGATTGATTTTCGACGAATCGTACTCGCGAAAATAACCGTCCTCCAGGATCGAAGCCAGCCACGGCGGACGATTGGCCAGTTCCTCAATCTGAATCGGCTCTTCCACGATGATGCTGTCGGAGCGAAGCCACGCGCCCGCCCGCACGGCATTGTCCAACACCTGCCGATTCCCCACCCCGCTGATATCGGGCTGCGTGTTCACGGCCAACGGCGTGCGCTTCCAGGTTTCCAATTGCCGCGCGGTCATGCTCACAAAGGTGCGTTCCGCGGTTAAATAATCAGGAAACGGATTCGGGTAATTGCTGGTGTGCCCTTCGCCCCAGAAGCCGTATTGCATCAGATCCATCCACTCAATCAGCGGGTCGCCTTCAAATTGAGCGGCCAGTAAGTCATTCAGCTCGGCGAAAGCTTTCTGGAACTCCGGGTGATCGTAGCGAGGCTCCCTATATTCGCCGGAGTTCTGCCCCGGAAGTTTTCCGATCTTCACCAGCGGGATTCGGGAACGCAGGAATTCCGGAAGCGCTATTTGATCCGGTTGAAAAGCCTGGTTGGAGAGCTGAATCCGAAACGCTACGCGCAATCTGTTCTGCTTGGCCGCGGCCAGCGTCAGCGCCCAAATGGGATCCAGATCCAGCCGTCCCGGCCGTTTTTGGACATTGCGCCAGTCGCATCGTATATAAAGGATGTCCACAAACGGCAGGCTGGCCATTCGCTCGACATGCTGTTCCAGGCTTTCGCGCCCGGCGCGGGCGGCGAGCGACGGACCGCTTTCCTCCCACGTGTAACCCACCAGCCCCAGCCCGGGATTTCGGAGCGGTTTTTCAGAAGGCGTGGTGAACAGGATGGTCTGCCAGCCTTCATCCTGATCGACGTCAAATGGACCCTGGTTCAGGCGCTCGCGCACCGGCGGCCCGGAGCCGAAATCGAAACCTTGCCAGAGATGCGCGGGAACATCGGCCCGCGCGCCAATTACCGGCAGCGCGGCAGCGCCTTTCAGCAGGTCTCGTCGTCTCATGCAGTGGTTTGCGGAATTGACATCGGCTCACGGTTTGCAGGAAAGTAAACAACAGAAGGATATCGAAAGAAAAAGAAAGAGTCAAATGACCAGACGAGAAATGCTCGGTGTCGTCGCGGCCGGCGCCGGAACTTCGGGCCTGGCGCTACGCGGCCAGCACGCGGCCAAGCCACACGTCATTGGCTATGGCGGCATTATCGGCTATCGCGAGTACGCGCGGTGTTTGCCGGACGCCATTCGAACGCTCGCGGCGCAAGCTTATGAAAAACGAAGCGCCGAGATCCGGAAACTGACCAGCGCGTCCGCCATTCAGGAACGCCAGCGATGGGCGCGTGAGACCTTCTGGAAAATTACTGGTGGAATGGCCGAGCGCACTCCTTTGAATACCCGCACCACGCGCCGCTTCGAACGGGAACGATATCGCGTGGAGAACCTGGTTTACGAAAGCCGCCCTAACGAATGGATTTCCGCGAACCTGTATATCCCTAAAAATGGCACTGCGCCATTTCCCGGCGTTCTGTTCCACATGGGCCACTCAGGCAACGGCAAGGCCGCGGATTCCTACCAGCGCTGTTGCCAGGGCCTGGTGCAACTCGGATTTGTGGTGCTGGCGTTCGATCCGATGGGCCAGGGCGAGCGGATTAATTATCCAGGCCCGGATGGCCACTCGCGTCTGCCTTCTCCCGACGACGAGCACACCGTGGCCGGAAAGCAGATGCTGTTGATCGGCGAAACGGCGACCGGCATGCAGACGTGGGATGCAGTGCGTAGCTTAGATGTTCTGGCGTCGCACCCGCTGGTGGATCCGAAACGTCTGGCTTCGACAGGGCAGTCCGGCGGCGCTACCGTGACCATGATGCTGGCCGCCGTGGACGACCGGCTGGCCTGCGCGGCGGTGTCATCGGGGAACACGGAAAACTTCGCGTGCGCGAATTTTCTTCCGCCTGGATCCGTCGATGACGCCGAGCAGAATCTGTTGGGCGCCGGCCCCCTGGGGTTCGACCGGTGGGATCTGTTATGGCCAATCGCGCCCAAGCCTCTACTCATTCTCACCAGCGCGAAGGATTTCTTCGGCACCTATTCGCCGAATTACGAAAACAACGGACTGGAGGAATATGGCCGGCTGGAAGCAGCGTATCGAACGCTGGGGAAGCCGGATCGCTTGCACCGATTCGAGTCGCCTCTGCCGCATGGACTTTCTTACGTGCTGCGTTTAGAGATTTATCGCTGGCTGGGGCAATGGTTGCATGATGGACAAAAGATCGATCAGGAACCTCCCGTGGCGCCGGAACCGGATCGTAATCTGTGGGCCGCCGAATCCGGCAGCGTAGTTCGGGATCTCGGCAGTAAGACGCCATTCCAGCGGTCCCGGGAGATTGCGCGCACTATAACAACGCCATCGGCGCCGGCCGATTTGCCGCGCCTTCTGGGCATGGCCGCGATGCCCAACCGTCCGCGGTTGCGAGAACTGAGCCGCGTGCCATCGCGCGATTGCGACATTCTTGCCGTGGAAATTCCCACCGCGGAACACGTGTGGGCGCCGGCCTGGATTTTCGTACCGAAACAGCGAATGCGCCGCCTTTTGATTGCGCTCGATTCGTCCGGCCGCAACGCGCATTGGATGGAGGGTGGTCTCTACCAGCAGCTTGCTGCCGCGGGAACGGTGGTTTGCGCTCCCGATCTGCGCGGCATTGGCGATCTGCGGCCGGAATACAGCGCCGGCGCGCCTAGCTACACCGGTGAACACGAAAGCGAAGAGAATTATGCTTGGGCGTCGCTGATGCTGGGCCGGAGTTTGCTGGGGCAGCGAGTGACCGATATCTTAGCCGTGATCGAGGCGGTCTCGGCGGGGGAGTGGGGAGGCGCGCCGCTGCTCGCCGCTCGCGGACAATTAACGGTTCCGGCGCTGTGCGCGGCATCTCTCACGCCAAAGATTACCGCGCTTTATTTGACGCAACACCTGATCAGCTGGCGGAGTTTGGTAGACACCGAGATGTATCACCATCCGTTCGCTAACTTCATTCCCGATGTTCTTCGGTCTACGGACCTGCCTGAAATTGCGGCCGCTTTAGCTCCTCGCAAAATCACTATCGCTGGGGAAGAAGCGCGGCAAGCTTACTCGAGTTCCAACATCGAAGTTCGCGCGGAAGCCGCGTGGGATGTGGCTGCGCTGTCGCAGTTTTAACCGTTGGCAGGCGAAAGCGCCCGCCCCACTGGCGCTTTCGCCTGCCAATTCTACGCCACAATCACTTCCACACCTTTGCTCCGAATCGCCTCCAAAGTTTCGGGCTTGGCCCGGTCATCGGTGATGATGCGGCGCACGCTGTTGATGGCGCCGATCACGGAGAGGCTCCTGCGTCCCAACTTGCTGGCGTCGGCGACCACCGTAACTTCATGCGAAATGCGCATCATATGGGTATTGAGCATGGCTTCGAGTAGATCGGGAGTGGAGAATCCGATTTCCGGATCCAATCCGTCCACGCCCAGGAAAAAATGGTCGGCGTGCAATTCCGACAGGAACCGTTCGGCCTGCGGGCCCACGAACGATCCGGAGACGTGGCGCATCACTCCGCCGATCATAATCACCGAGATGTTCGAAGCATCCACCAGTTCGTCCGCTATGTTCAGCGCGTGAGTGATCACCGTAAGAGATTCGAGATTAGCCCGCTTCAGCGCGCGCGCCACTTCCACCGTGGTGGTGCCGGAATCCAGCATCACGGTCTGATGCGGATGCACCAGCTTGGCCGCGGCCCTTCCGATGCGCGTCTTTTCGGCATGGTAGATGGTCTTCTTGATATTGAGCGGAAAATCCTGATGCGGCTCCTGCGGCAGCATGGCGCCGCCATACGATCGCACCAGAATGCCTTTGCCTGCCAATTGTTCCAGGTCGCCGCGCAGAGTAACGGCGGAAACGCCGAAGCGGCGGACTAAGTCGCCGACGGAAACCCGTCCATCATTTTTGAGAAGCCGCACAATTTCGCGGCGTCTTTCTCCCGCCAGCAGGTTGGGGCGTTTACCGGACATTCAGTCTCTCAGTTTAGAGCAGCCGCCGAGGTGTGGGAGCCGCGGGATCCGCCCCGTCAGCGGTTCCAGCCAGGCTCGAAACTCCGGCATGTCATCGGCGGGTTCCTTGGGTAACCAAGCTTGCGGAAATAATCGCTCTCGGGCGGCCACATGCGCGAGATCCGCCAGGCCCGTAGCGCATTCATACGCGGGACAAGGCTTGCGTTCCAGCGTGATCATCTTACCCGCGACACCTTCCAATCCGGCTTGGACCGCTGCGCGGCCACAGGCAAAAGCCTCCGCCCGGTCCACTTCCGACACCAGCGCCGAGCAGGAACGGCCCAACAGTCCGGGCTTCTCGCTGCGGGCGCTAACTTGCAGCGCCTTGGAGAGCCGCTGCGAAAGCACATGCGCGAGGTTGAGCGCCAGCGGCGCGCGGCTGGATGCGCGTGTGTCCGCGCCGAACGCCTCGCCCTTTTCGTCCAGCTGCCCCTCGCAGACGGCAATTACCGCCCGGCCCAAGCGGAGGTAACATCGCTCTACGTCTTCTGCCAGCCGATCGAACGGAAGAGGACGTTCCGGCATGTAGATCAGGTGCGGCGCGTCATCGGCATGACACCGCGCTTGAATGGTTGCGGCCGCCAGCCATCCCGCATTGCGGCCCAGGATCTCCACCACTGTGATGCCCGGCAGCGCACGATTGTCCGCGCCGACGTCGCGCAGCGCATAAGCGAAGAAACGCGCCGCCGATGCGTAGCCGGGGCTATGGTCCGTCATGGCCAGATCGTTGTCAATGGTTTTGGGCACTCCAACCACGAACGCTTCGTAGGAAGAGCCGGCTATCGCGCCGGAAAGCCGCAGCGACAGTTCCATGGTGCCGTTTCCTCCATTGAGGAAAATATAACGGATGTCCTGCCGCCGCAGAACGTTCACCATGGTCTCGAAATCCTGCTCGGCGATTTTCGCGCGCGATGACCCCAGCAGCGATCCCGGCGCCAGCGCCGCCTGCGTCCAAAAAGACTCTGGTTCCGCTAATAAGTCCGCAAATGTTTCTTCCAGAATGCCGGTGGCCCCACCCAGCGCGCCGTAAAGCTTCTCAATCCCAACGCTACGGCATTCTTCCACAATTCCAGCCAAACTGGAATTCAGAACGGTGGTTGGGCCGCCGCCGTGCGCAACCAGTGCATTTCCGTGAACTTTCAATTCCCCCTCGTCAAGCGATTATACCCTACCATTTCTTTCGCTCTCTTGCTAGAATCATCTTTTGATTTCGTTTTTTCGAAAAGGATAAAGATTGGCCGAAGCTACCACCATCGGACCAGGAGCCGCCGAATCGCTAAGCGAAAACGGCGCAGAGCAGGAACGGCACGGGTACATCCACACGCTACGGGAAATCCGCCAGCAACCTCCCACCTGGCTCGACAGCGCGGAGCGGATGATCGCCAAAGCGCCGGAGTTGTTGCGGCGTCTGGATGGTATGCGGTCTTTGGTCCTCACCGGGTCCGGAAGCAGCGAGTACGCCGGTGCCTGCGTCCGGCTGGTGCTTCAAAACGCGCTGGGCGTATCCGCTCAAACCGTGGGCGGGGGCGCATTGTTAACGCATGGAGCCAAAGCGATCCCGCCGGAACGTCCCGGATTAATGATCTCCTTGGCCCGCTCCGGTGACAGCCCGGAAAGCGTGGCGGCCGTTTCGCTGATGCTTGATCGGGAGCCGCTGCTGCGGCAATTGGTGATCACCTGCAACCGGCATGGAGGTCTCGCAACTACCTACCGGAACGATCCGCGGGTGGAAGTCATTGCTCTCGATGAGCGCACTAACGACCGTAGCCTGGTAATGACCAGCAGTTTCACGAACATGGTGCTCGCGGCGCGTGGCCTGGGCCTGCTGCAGTTCCCCGATCGCTATCGCGCGCTGATCCGGAACTTGAGCGAAAGAGCCGAAAGGCTGCTCGAAACCTGCTTTCCTGTTCTGGCGAGTGTGGCCGCGAGAGATTTCAGCCGGGTGCTGTTCCTCGGCAGCGGATCGCGCCACGGTGCGGCGCGCGAATCCGCCCTCAAGATGCTGGAGATGACCGCCGGGCGCGTCGTAGCCATGAACGAGACATATCTCGGCTTGCGGCATGGCCCCATGAGTTTGGTTCATTCCAATACCCTGGTGGTCTGTTTCCTGTCCTCGGATGCTCAGGTTCGCGCCTACGAGTCCGACTTGATCCGTGAGCTGAGCCGTAAAAAACTCGGCCTGGGCAAGTTGATTTTTGGCGAGCGTATCCCACAGGATCTCGCCGGCCCCGCGGATGTCCTGGTGGAGTGCGGCGGCGCAGCGCTCGAAGACGAAGATTGGCCGGTTCTGGATGTCATCGTGGGCCAGGTTCTGGCGTTTTTCCGGTGCCGCAAAGAAGGTTTGCAGCCGGATTCGCCCTCGAGCGACGGCGTTATCCATCGCGTGGTTCAGAATTTCGCCTTGCACCGCCCGGAGACGGCGCCTTGAACATCCTGATCGCAGGCGAATTGAATCTAGATTTAATTCTGCAAAACTACCGCAGCTTTCCGGCTCTGGGACGCGAGGTGCTGGTGGACGATGTCACCCTCACCATGGGCAGCGCGTCCGCCATCTGCGCCTGCGGCCTGGCCAAGCTCGGCGATGCCGTAACGTTCGCCGGCAAGGTTGGTGCGGATCCCTGGGGCGAGCTGTGCAAGAGTAAACTCGCGGACCGCGGCGTGGACATATCTCGGGTGATGGCGGACCCAGCTCTCAAGACCGGCATCACTGTTTCCATCACCTCGCCCACCGACCGTGCGTTGGTCACTTATCCGGGAGCAAGCACGGCGCTGCGGGCCGAGGATTTCAGTCCGGAGAGCTTTCGCGGGTTTCGGCACCTGCACATTTCCTCGTTCTTCATCCAGCAAGGGCTTCGGCCGGGCATCAAACAGCTGCTCGCATTAGCCAGCCAATGCGGACTGACTACCTCGCTCGATCCGGGCTACGATCCGGATGAGAAATGGGGCCGCGATCTTCTCGATGCGCTGAGTGAAGTGGACATATTTCTTCCCAATGAAGTGGAACTGGAAGGAGTGACCGGCTTGCGCGATCACCAGGAGGCTTTGCGAAGCGTTGCCAATGGCCGCACTCTTACGGTGGCGAAGCTGGGTACCGACGGCTGCATGGCACTGGATTCCGGAAATATCGTGGCCACCCCCGCGTTCCGCGTGAAACCTGTAGACACTACGGGCGCGGGCGATTCGTTCAACGCGGGTTTCCTGCACGCCTGGCTGAGGGGCACGCCGCTTCCCGACGGCATGAGATTCGCGGCAGCGTGCGGCGCACTATCCACGCTTTCAGCCGGAGGAACAAGCGCGCAGCCCACCGAGCAGGAGGCGCGCAGTTTTTTGGCGGAACGCGAGGCACAACCTATCGGAGATCGGACATGAGCGGCATACGGCGCAGAGAATTATTGACATCAGCCGGCTTGAGTTTGGCTGCGGCGAATAGGCCCGTCAGCGCGGCTGCGCGGGCCCAACATGCTGCGCACAAATCGCTGGACCTTTCCGACTACCAGCCGAAGAGCATGCTGCACGTAAAGGAAACGCGTGTGGAGCGTTCCCGATATCCGGTCATCGATATTCACACGCACCTCTCGTTCTCAAAGGTGGCCAAGAACGGCGTCCAGATGTCCGAGGAACGTATTTATACGGGCACTCCTCAGGAACTGCTGCCGGTGATGGACCGGAAAAATCTCGCGGCCATGGTGAACCTCACCGGCGGCTACGGCAAGGGGCTCGAAGACGCCATTGCCCGCTACGACAAAGCTTTTCCGGGACGCTTCTATACCTTAACGGAGCCCTGCTACAGCCGCTTCCTGGAACCGAACTATCCGAGCCTTCAGGCCAGCGCAATCGAAGATGCGCATCGGGCCGGAGCCAAAGGGCTGAAGATCCTGAAAACCTTGGGGCTGTATCTGAGAGAGAACATCACCTCCGGAAAACTGGTGACCGTGGATGATCCTCGCTTCGATCCCATGTGGGACGCTTGCGGCAGGCTCAACATGCCGGTGGCCGTGCACGTTTCCGATCCGGTGGCCTTTTTCACGCCCACGGACCGTTTCAACGAGCGTTATGAGGAACTGAACAACCATCCCGATTGGTCCTTCTACGGCAAGGATTTTCCCTCCAACGCGCAGATCCTGGATGCCCGGAATAGAGTGATGGCGCGGCATCCGAAAACGCAGTTCCTGGTGCTGCACGTGGGAAACTTCGCCGAGGATCTGGAGAACGTGTCCGAAAATTTGGACCGGTTCCCGAACATGCGCGTGGAGATTGCCGCGCGCATCGGCGAACTGGGCCGGCAGCCCCGCACCGCGCGGAAGTTCTTCGAGCGCTATCAGGATCGAATTCTCTTTGGAACCGATGCGGTGCCGCACGGCGACGAATTTCCTCAGCAGGTTTTCAACGACAAGTTATACGAAATCTATTTCCGGTTCCTCGAAACGGACGACGAATACTTCGACTACGCCCCGGCGCGCGTTCCGCCGCAAGGGCGATGGCGCATTTACGGTATCCAGTTGCCCGATTCGATCTTGCATAAGGTTTACAACCAAAACGCCGCGCGCTTGCTGGGGATTTAGAAGCTGTCAAAGAGCACCGGCTCCCTCAGAGGCCTACGCTGGGTTGGCAGGCGGAAACGCCTGCCCCACGTTGGCGCGTGAGTGGGGCAGGCGCTTCCGCCTGCCAACCCGCGTCTTCAGGCTTCTCCCTTCCTGTCAATCAGTTACACCGAATCTCCCGAAAAACCGACATTCTACCGAATATATAAATACATAGGGCGTGAAAATTGTTTTCTAACGTCTCTTCGCCAGGCCGGTACGGCGTCTTAAGGCAGCGTGCTGCTTCCACCGCCGTCCTTGCGCTTCTAACATTCGGTGTACCTGCGCGGGCGCAAACAATTGACTTGAACGGAATCGCTGCCGCAACCGGATTTACGGCTCTCGGTGCAATTATCTGCCTGGTGGCTTTCTGGATTCTGGGCATGCGCCGCCGCGTGCGCGCGCTGAGCGACGAATTGCGGCAAAGCGAGGAACAGCACCGGCTGCTGTTTGAAAAAAGGACGCAGCTGGCAGCCGTCGACGCCGAGGTAGGCAGTGCCTTGCTACAAGGCACAAGCTTGCGGGAGACTCTCAGAAAATGTGCCGACGCCGTCGTTCGTCACTTGAATGTCGCAGTCGCGCGGATCTGGATTTTAGACCAGGAAGAGAACGTGCTGCAGCTTCAGGCGAGCGCCGGAATTCCCGCAAGTGCTTCGGAAGATCGCTTACCCCTAGGGAAGACCGGCGTGGGGATGATCGCGTCCCAGCGGAAGACATATGTCAGCGGCAATCTCGCGCAGGATCCACTGCTGTGCGGCGAGGATTGGCTACAACGGGAAGGGCTGGCAGGTTTTGCCGGTTATCCGCTGGTCATCGAAAATCGTCTGGTGGGTGTAATGGCCCTGGTTTCGAGAGAAGCGTTCACCAGTACCATCGCCGAAGGCTTTGCGTCCCTGGCGAACGATATCGCCGCCGGAATCGAACGCAAGCGCATGGAAGAGTCGTTAGGACACGGCCGCAGTCTGCTGCAGACGCTCATCAACAACGTGCCGGATTACATCTACGTCAAGGACCTTCATCACCGGTTTCTGGTGGCCAACGCAGCCTTGGCGCGCCGCATGGGCGCCGTCAATCCGGACGATCTTCTGGGAAAAAGCGACTTCGACTTTTATCCCAAGGAACTTGCTGAGAAATACGCGCAGGACGAGGATGAAGTCATGCGCTCGGAACACGGGGTGGTCAATCGCGAGGAATCCACCGTGGACCGGCACGGCAATATCATTTGGCATTTGACCACGGAAGCGCCTTTTCGTGATGCGGCCGGCAATGTCCTGGGCGTGGTGGGGATCGGGCGAAACATAACCGACCGGAAAACGGTGCAGGCAGCTCTGGTGGAAGCCAAGGAAGCGGCCGAATCCGCCAATCGCGCCAAGAGCGAGTTCCTGGCCAACATGAGCCACGAGATCCGCACTCCGTTGAATGGGGTGATCGGTATGACCGGCGTACTGCTGGACACCGAATTGACCTCAGAGCAGCGCGAGTTTGTCGAAATAGTCCGCCAATCGGGTGACATCCTGCTCAGCGTCATCAACGACATTCTCGATTTTTCCAAGATCGAAGCCGGCAAGCTGGTGCTGGAGTCCTCTCCGTTCGACCTTCGGCAGGTGGTTGAAGAAGTTGCCGAAATGCTCGCTTCCAAAGCGGCCAGCAATGGCATCGACCTGGTGGTGCACTACCCGCCTGCCGCCCCGCATCATTTTATCGGCGACGCCGGACGTATCCGCCAGGTGGTGACGAATCTCGCGGGCAATGCGGTGAAGTTCACGGCCAGCGGCCACGTACTGATCGCGGTGGAGTGCCAAAGTCAGGGCGATCTTCAATCCGTGATGCAGGTATCGGTGCGCGATACCGGCATCGGAATTCCCGCGGAAAAGCTCGGAACGCTTTTTGAGAAGTTCACGCAGGTAGATTCCTCCAACTCGCGAAGACACGGTGGAACCGGGCTGGGATTGGCCATTTCCAAGCAGTTGGTGGAACTGATGGGCGGCTCCGTCCATGTGGAGAGCCGGCTCGGCGAAGGCTCCACGTTCTGGTTCCGGATGCCACTGCCGGTGGACACACGGCCGGCGCCGGATCCCGCTCCCCTCATCGAGCTGGCGGGCTTGCGCGTGCTCATCGTGGACGACAACGAAGTGAATCGCCGGGTGGTGCATGAACAGATCTCCAGTTGGGGCCTGCGGAACGGAAGCTACGCTTCGGGACTTGCGGCGCTGGACGCGGTTCGCGACGCTGTGGCGAGCGGAGACCCCTATCAGATTGTGATCACCGATTACGAGATGCCGGAAATCGATGGCGCGGCCCTTACGGCGGCCATCAAGGCCGATCCCGCGCTGCAGGATACCGTGGTCATCATGCTGACTTCGGTTGGCAGCTGGCAGGAAGTGCGCGGCTCGGAACGCGAGATTGTGGACGCCTGCCTGGTCAAACCCGTCCGGCATTCGCAGCTGTTGAACGCGCTTTCCACAACTTGGTCCAGGAAGCTTGCGTCCGCGCCAAAAATCGTTTCGCAGAGCGAATACCGTCGCTCACTGGCCTCGCTTAACAACAACACCTTGCCACCGTCCGGCACTCCCGTCCGGGTTCTGGTGGCTGAAGACAACGCCATCAATCAGAAAGTAGCGCGCAGAATGCTGGAGCGCCTGGGCATCCGCGCCGATGTCGCGGCGAATGGCCGGGAGGCAGTTCAGATGACAGCGGATCTGTCCTATGACGTCATCTTTATGGATTGCCAGATGCCGGATATGAACGGATATGAAGCCTCGCGGGAAATCCGGCGGCGGCACGGGCCCAATCAACGTGTGGCCATTATAGCCTTGACCGCCGACGCGAGCGTGGGCTGCCGTGAACAGTGCCTGAGCGCCGGAATGGACGACATTATTCGCAAGCCGGTCAAACTGGAAGATCTCAAAACAGCCCTGGCGAAGGCACTAACATGCGTTTCCCCTGGCTGAAAATTTCCGAGCCGCGAGGGTAAGGGGCTGCGGAAAAATGGTGCGTTATCGGGTTGGCAGGCGGAAGCGCCTGCCCCACGTTACGTTTTGAGTGGGGCAGGCGCTTCCGCCTGCCAACCGATTAGCTGAGCCTCACAACCTCAAGCACAGGATATTCGGGCCCGCCGCCACCATCACGTATTGCTTTCCAGCCGCCGGCTTCACCGTTACGCCGGCGTTCAGGCGGCACACGTAACTGGCGACCGCGTCTAACTCTTGTCGCGGCTGATGGAAGGCGGATCCCGATTGCGGCAACCCGCGCTGGACCGTTCCCCGTAATCGCTCCACCGGCTGGCCGTGACATCCAGCACCCGTCCGCGCCCAAAAAAGCGGCCGGGAAAAGCAACTACGCCACGACTCTGGTTGTCGTCAAGAATGGATTAGTGAACTGTGTAGCGCGCTTTCAATGCGAACGGCGCGATCTCGATATCGAACTGCTCTCCATTGGCGCGTGCCATCTGGTAGGTCCCGCGCATGGTGCCGACCGGGGTTTTCAGCGGGCACCACGAAGAATACTTGAACGATTCGCCCGGCTCGAGAACCGGCTGCTTGCCCACCACGCCCAGCCCCTTCACTTCCGAGGTGCCCTCGGCCGCGTCGCGAATGATCCAATGACGGCTGATCAACTGCACTGTCTCCGCTCCCTTGTTCGTAATGCGCACGGTATATTGAAAGACCCATTCGCCGTGCTCGGGCTGCGAATTTTCAGCCGAGTATTGGGACAGCACTTCGACTGAAATATTGCGGGTAACAGCTTCGGACAAGGGACCAAGTTGTAGGGGAGTATCCGCCATGGTAAAAAGCTCTGCTCAAATACTACACCGATTCTAACTCAGTATTCTCGGCGCGGTAGTGGGTCAATTTCGTTGTTTTGCAAAACCAGCCAAGCAACGGCGTGGCGCACGCACTCGTGCGTGCCGCGTTCACACTCGTGTGAACGCCTGGTGTTCGCAGGAGTGCGAACACGGCACGCATGGATGCGTGCGCCACAGCCTCAAACTCGGCCACTTGCTTACCAAGGCGAATACCACCTGCGCGCGCTCAAAAATCGCGCGACTACAGTATCCTCAGCCGGCTTCAAAGCGTCTACGATCTAGACAGGTTTTTAGTAAACCTAAGGAGCGGCGCCAAATGGGGGCTGCGCGAAAATTCGACCTGGATCATCGCCTGGAAGATTACTTCGCCACGCTCCGCTCAACACCCGCGCGGGAGGTGTTGAAACGCCATGCCTGCAACTGGCAGATGTATGCGGCAGTTACCGGCTCCGCGCTGGCCATGGTAACCAACGCCTCGGCCCAAATCATCGGCAGCGGAATACAGGATATTGCGGCCGATCCCATCGCCAGCGCGCGAATCGCCCAACACTTTCTCGCTAATTCTCAGAACTTGGCCGTGAGAAACGTCATCCGGTTGGCCATGGCCACGGGGAATTCCGGAAAAATAGCCCTTTCGAGCCAGACGCAGGCGCCATCCATTTCGCCCGGCGGCGTGGTTCCTCTTTACAGCACTTCAAGTATTATCCAGCCCGGCGAGTTGGTATCGATTTTCGGGACCAACCTCGCCAGCGGAATCGCCAACTGGAACGGCAACTTTCCCACTTCCTTGGGCGGTTCGAGCGTGGAGATCAACGGCAAGGCCGCGTTTCTCATTTATGTCAGCCCCACTCAGATCAATTTGCAGGCGCCGGACGACACCACCACCGGTCCAGTGCCGGTAGTGGTAAAGACCGGCGCCGGAAGCGCAACATCCACCGTGACTCTGAGTCCGTTTGCGCCCGCGTTCAACTTGCTCGATGCAAAATACGTAACCGGCATCATTCTTCGCCGGAACGGATCGGGAGCCTATGGCGGGGGAACTTACGACTTACTCGGACCAACCGGCAAATCGTTCGGCTATCCTACCAGGGCTGCGGTGCCAGGCGACACCGTGGAACTTTTCGCCGTCGGGTTGGGGCCAACTACGCCCGCAATCCCGGCCGGTGAACTGTTCACGGGCGCAGCGCCGGTGAACAACCCCATCCACCTTTACCTCAATAATGTCCGGGTCACGCCCACGTTTGTGGGACTCTCCAGCGCCGGTATTTACCAGATCAACCTGAACGTTCCGAGCGGCCTGGGCCAGGGAGATGTTCCCATCGTAGCGATCGCCGGCGGTATCGAAACGCAAATGGGTGTGAAGTTTTCCCTGGAGGTTTGTCCAAACACGAATCTGGTTACCGGCGGCTGTTCCAGCGGATCCATTTTCGTTGGAGGCGGAACAGGGATAGGACCGGGCGGATCGGGATTCGGAACCGGGGGCGGGACTCTGGGTCCGACAGGCGGCACGCCCAGGGGCGGATCAGGTGGTGGAACAGGCGGGGGCGGAGGATCAGGCGGCGGATCAGGCGGATCCGGGGCACTCCGGCGCGGAACCAATCCGTATCAACCCAGACTCCGATTTGAGCCCAGAGTGGAGCAGGCGCTTCCGCCTGCCAACCGATTTTTTCCCGACGGCGGTTCGGAGGGCTAATTCAATGGTCACCCATAGAATATGGTGTTTGCTAGCCACCGGCGGAGCCTGGCTCGCGGCTTTTGGACAAAACGTGCCGCGAATGGCGCCGGTACCTCGCGATCCCCTGGAATTGGTCACCGGCGCAGTTCAGGTCGTGAACACGCGCGCGGATCGAGAAGCAATTCTTCAGCTGCTGGCGCGCGCAAGAAATAACTATGCCATCCGCGGCGCCGGTCTTGGTTATGATCTCAAGGTCTCCTTCACCGTAAATTCCGGCGGCGTGACGGAATATGACGGCGCCTGGGAAATGGAGGATATTTTCGATCCCACCCAAGGGCTCCACTGGGCCGCAAGAGCTGCCGCGGGATACGCCGTTGCCCAGATCTCCTCAAAAAAGATGTCTTACCGCGAAGCCACGGCCAGCACTGTACCACTGCGCCTGCACGAAGCGCGCGCGGCATTGTTTGACCCCATGGGATCTTTGGGGAAACGCGATCTGATCCGGACCTCGCAAGCTGAATTTCACGGTGCGCAGCTCACCTGCGTTTTGATCTCCGGACCGCGCAGCGGCGCAATGCAGACCCCCGGGCGAAGCTGGGAGGAGACCGAGGAGTGTATCGATCCACAATCCGGATTGCTGCGGGTGCATTCACAGGTGCCCGGCCGCTACTATGCTTACGATTACTCGAACGGTCCTACGCTGGGCGATCACGTGTTGCCTCGACAGGTGACTGTGACCGAGGCCGGCAAAACCGTATCGGTGATCTCCGTTGACAGCCTGAAGCAGCTTCCCGCTGCCGATGCCAGCCTGTTTCAACCGAGCGAGGCGATGAAAGCGGCTGGCCGGCCAATCGCGTTGGCGGGAGCCGAGAAAATCTCGCAAGTTTTTGATCCGGGCCCGTTCACGTCCGCGGAAATTTTTCAGCCAGTGTGCGTATTCGGCGTGGTTACCGCGGCGGGACAGCTGGTGGAGGCGCACTCCTTGCAGCCGTCCGATCCAAACAGTGAAGCGGCCGTGGAAGCCGCAAAACGGCTGAATTTCTCCCATCCGGCGCCGCTAGGAGCACGCCCTCAGCAGCATTTTGTGTTCGTGATTGAAAAATTTGCCACCGCGCAATAGCGGTGTTGAGCGGTGAAAACATCAAAGGCAGGAGCCCCATGTCATCGAATAAAGTTCTGCTGATCGGCTGGGACGCCGCCGATTGGAAGGTCATTCACCCGCTGCTGGACGCGGGCAAAATGCCCCACGTCCAGCGCCTGGTTGAAACGGGCGCCATGGCGCAGATCTCCACGCTGCATCCGCCCCTCTCGCCAATGTTGTGGACTTCCATCGCCACCGGAAAGCGTCCGTTCAAGCATGGCGTCCACGGATTTTCCGAGCCCACTCCGGATGGCCGCGGCGTGCAGCCGGTCACCAACCTCTCGCGAAAATCGAAGGCGCTGTGGAACATTCTCAATCAGAACCAGCTGCGCAGTTCAGTCGTCGGCTGGTGGCCCAGCCATCCCGCCGAGCCGATCAACGGCGTCATGGTTTCTGACCACTATCACCGCGCCAGCGGCCCGCTGGATCAAGGCTGGCCACTCGCGGCGAATGCCGTTCATCCGCCGGAATTGGCGGAAACGCTCGGCGGTCTGCGCGTGCATCCGGACCAGCTGACGCCGGAGCTGGTAGAGCCGTTCATTCCCCTCGCGAAAGACATCGATCAGGACAAAGACAAGCGCCTGGCCATGTTCCTGCGGACGCTAGCGGAATGTATGAGTATCCAATCTTCCGCCGTTTGGCTGCTGGACCATCAGCCGTGGGATTTCTTCGCGGTCTACTACGACGCCATCGATCACTTCTGCCACGGATTCATGCGCTACCATCCGCCGCGCCAGCCCTCCATTGGCGAACGCGACTTCGAGCTTTACCGCAATGTAGTCTCGATGGCCTATCAGTTCCATGACCGGATGTTGGGGGCGCTGCTGGACAAAGCCGGTGAAGACACCACCGTTATTCTCATGTCGGATCATGGCTTCCATCCCGATCACCTGCGTCCCACAACCATTCCCGACATCCCCGCGGGGCCGGCCATCGAGCACCGCGATTTCGGCATCCTGGCCATGCGTGGGCCGGCTATAAAAAAAGACGAGCTGCTGCACGGGGCGTCGGTGCTGGATATCGCGCCCACCATCCTCACTCTTTACGGACTTCCAGTCGGCGAAGATATGGACGGCAAGGTGCTCTCGCAGGCCTTTGCGCAAACGCCTCAGGTGCAGTTCATACCGAGCTGGGAAGAAGTTGCGGGCGCGGATGGGCGCCATCCGCCGTATACGCGCCTCGATCCGGTAGCGGCGCACCAGGCGCTGCAACAGATGATTGCGCTCGGATATATCGAACGGCCCGACGAAAATCGCGAAATAGCGGTGGAAAAGACTATTCGAGAGCTGCGTTATAACCTGGGCGAAGCTTTCCAGGACGCGGACCGTCACCCGGAAGCGCACCGGATTTTCAGTGAGCTGAATGCCGCCGATCCCGATGAGCAGCGCTTCGCCGTGCGGCTCTTCGTCTCCTCCCAGGCGCTGGGGATGCACCAGGAAATGCGGCGCATTGTTGACGACCTGGACGGTAGGCGCCGCGCGCTGTTTGAAGAAGCGAAGAGGAAGATCGCCGGGCGAGACCCCCAGGCGCAACCGAGCGGCGATGAGCGGCGCGAGCTGGCCCGCTGGCGAAATCTGGCGCGCTACCATCCGCCGGTCATCGATTACCTGAAAGCGCAGGTTTTGACGGCGGAGCGCCGTTATCCGGAAGCGCTGGCCGCTCTCGAAAGGGTGACGGAAGCGCACTTGGTACGCCCCGGCCTGTTTCTGCAGACCGCGGATCTGTATCTGCGCCTGGGCCTGTGGCGGCATGCGCAGCAGGTTTATGAAAAGGCGTTGGAGCTTGATCCCGACAATGCGCATGCGCATCTCGGCATATGCCGAATGGCTCTGCGGCGAAGGAAATTCGCCATTGCGGCGCAATCGGCCCTGGATGCGCTGCAGAGAATCTATCACTATCCGCTGGCCCATTTCCTGCTAGGGCAGGCGTTAACGGGAATGCACGAATACGAACGCGCGGCGGAGGCGTTCCGCGCGGCTATTTCTTTCAATCCGAATTTTCCGGAAGCGCATGTCCGGCTGGCAGCGTTGCTTGAGAAGCGCCTCGGCGATCCCGAATCGGCCGGCGAACATCGCCGCCTGGCGCGCCAGATGAGAAGCCGCGGCATCGCCCGTCCCGTGACAAGGGCGCCGGATGAACCGGTGGAAAGCGCCGCCTGTGTTTTCTCCCCACCCGGCATGCCCATGCCGCCGCTTGAGGAATCGCTCATCGTAGTAACCGGCTTGCCGCGCTCCGGAACTTCCGTGCTTATGCAGATGCTGGCCGCCGGCGGTCTGGACATCCTCTCCGATGGATTGCGCCATGCGGATGAAGACAACCCGCGCGGTTATCTTGAATTTGAGCCGGTGAAGAAGCTGCTCAAAGATTCGGCGTGGCTGTTTGAGACTCGGGGACGAGCCATCAAGATTGTGGCCCCGCTGCTGGCCGCGCTGCCCGCGGGTCTGCCCTGCCGCGTCATCCTGAGTGAGCGCGATCTGGATGAAGTGCTGGATTCCCAGCAGCGCATGCTGCTACGCCGGAATCAGCCGCCGGCCGCGACACCGGAACGCCGCGAGATGCTGAAAGAAGAATACGCGCGCACGCTGCGCCGCGTGAAAGCCCTGCTGGCCCATCGCTCAGGCACCGAACTTCTGGTGATAGAGCACAGCCAGGTGATTGCCGATCCGCTGGCCACGGCTGAAAAATTAAACAAATTTCTGGACGCCGGGCTTGACGTGGCGAACATGGTGGCTGCCGTACATTAACGCGCGGCCAAACTTTGCCGCAAAAATTCGATCACCTTAGGGATTGCATCGAGCGATGATTCCGCGTTTCCTTCGGGCGTACCGCCCATTTCCACATCGTTGCCGGACGTCCGATTGCGCACCGCTCCCTGCCAGGTTGGAACGATTTCCGGCCGGCCCGCGGCGTGCCCCGCATGAGCGTAATTCAGGTGTTCGACACGGTAGGTGAAGTCATGGCGCTTGAGCCGCGCGACAATTGAATCCGCCATCGATTTCGAATCCCAAACCCGGTCGGAGCCGCCGGAGACCAGCAGAACCGGCCCTTGGATTCGCTCCACTTCAATCTCGGCCCGCATGGCCATGCCTACCAGCGCCGCCCGGGGCCGCACCGGACGAAACGCCAGGCCGTTACCGTTCCAGGACCACGCATACGGTACCGGCGTGAACCCACAGCACGCCGGATACCGGACGTTCGCGGGAGAATAGGCAACAATCGCGCGAATTCTCGGATACATCGACCCTAATTGCAGCGCCAGCTCCGCCCCACGCGAAATCCCCATTACCGCGATCCGGTCGCTGGCGATCTCCGGCCGGTTGGCCATCCAAGTCAAAGCGCGGCCGAAGTATTCAAGCGGAATGCCCGCCAGGTCTTTCGGCAGATCTTCAAATCGAAAATACGCCAGGGCAAATGCCGCGAAGCCATGCGAGGCCAGCCACGCCGCACGCCGGCTGGGCAGGCCGCCCTCCGATCCGCCAAGAACCAGCACCCCAGGATGCTTCTCGTTTCCCGGCGGTCGAAACAGCGTGCCGCGCACATCGCCGTAGCGTATGATCACGCGTTCCACGCCCTCCGCAATAGGCGCTTGTTCCAGCCGTGCGGAGGCGACCTCGGCGTTCTTAAGCATCAAGTGAAATTCGATGGCCTGAACTCCCAGCTCCTGCGGCGGCCGATATCTCGGAGCCTTGCGCGAGGATGGCGTCATGGACCAGATCAGGCCGCTGGCCGAGATTCCTTTATAGGAACCGGCGACGGCCGCGTCCTTCGAGGTGTCGACGCAACCCTGGCCGTCGGAAACGAAATCGGCCTGCGAGCTCCAGCGTTCCTGGGCTCCATCCACCAGCTCCGCGCGGATGGTCACCCGCTGGTTAGGCTGCAGCCCGCTGGCGCGGATGGAAGCAGGTTCGTCCATCATGACGCGCTGGGGAACGGTTTCCATGTTCTGAGCGCGAAGCGAGAGAAGGGGAATGAGCGAGAGACCGACGGTGGGCCACAGTCTTCGAGTCATACGCCGGCGCCGCAGCATACTCCTCTAATTCTATTAAAGCTACGTCCTGTTTCGCCGATAACGTTTGTTGGAACAATGGCGCTGAGCACCTTATACCCTGCACTTTACCGGACGGTGATCGCGGCCTTGCTATTTTCATACTCCATGCCGGGCGAAACTTACGACCGGAGTGCGTGGAAATCGAAGTATTTGCGTCCGGGTTCCGTTCCGTTCCCGGCCGGCAACCTGCTCACCAAGCCAAGGGAGCTGCTGGGTCGAACGCTGTTCTTTGACCCGCGGCTGTCCAGCTCGAAGTTTATTTCCTGCGCCTCCTGCCACAATCCCGGCTTTTCCTGGAGCGATGGTTTACCCACCAGCGCAGGTTGCGGCATGCACCAGCTTTGCCGTAAAACGCCGTCCATCCTCAATTTGGCCTGGGCCGATCTCCTCTTTTGGGATGGGCGGGCGGCATCGCTCGAAGAACAGGCCCTGGGGCCCATCGCGTCCCCCACCGAGATGAATCTGCCCCTGGATGGGCTGGTGCGCCGGGTGGACGGCATCGCCGGTTACCGGCGAATGTTCGCATGCGCGTATCCCGGCCAAAAGATCACCGCGGAGGCTATTGCTCGCGCGCTGGCTACCTTTGAACGCACCGTGGTATCGGGCGTCGCGCCGTTCGACAAATGGATCTCGGGCGACAATTCCGCGATATCCGAATCCGCCCAGCGTGGATTCGATCTCTTCAACACCAAGGCCGCTTGTCAAAAATGCCACACCGGCTGGAACTTCACCGATAACGGATTTCACGACACCGGCGTGGGGGACCAGGACAAAGGACGCGGCGCCGATCTTCCTCTGGAAGCCATGCAGCATGCTTTCAAAACACCAACCCTCCGAAACTCAGACCGGCGCAGCCCTTATATGCACGATGGCTCCGAGCAGTCGCTCGAAGACGTGATCGATCTCTACGATCGGGGCGGCAGAGTCAAGCGGCCCAGCCTGGCTCCCGAAATGGTTCCCCTCCACCTTACGAAGCTCGAGAAGAGCGACCTCATGGCTTTTCTGGCCAGCTTGAGCAGCGACGACAAACCCGTCGAGATCCCCGTATTACCGCGCTAGGAGCGCTCCATCAAATGAAAAGCACCCTCCAAAGGCTCATCGCCGCGGCTGCGCTGACGGTGATAGCGGCGCCGGCCGCGAACCACTTGATCATTCAAAAAGACCGCGCCTTTTCGCAATCGGAAATTACCATCAAAGCCGGCGACTCCATCGTGTTTAAGAATGCCGATGAAGTTACGCATAACGTCTTTTCCGTTTCGCCCGGCATGGAATTCGACATCCGCCGCCAGGCGCCCGGCGCCTCCTCCACCGTGGTCTTCAACAAAGAGGGCGTGGCGGAGGTCCGTTGTTCCATCCATCCCAAGATGAAGCTTATGGTCACGGTACAGAAGTAGACGCGGCATGCTGAAGTGGGTCTCCTCGAATGCAAAGCTCACGCTCATGCTGGCGCCTTTGATAGTCGCCGGGTTGGTGATTGGGCTGATTACCAAAAGCAGCCTCCAAAACAACGCCAAAGAGCTGATTGAGAGCTACCAGCTCATGAACCTGACCACCACCTCGCTGGCCCTGCTTCTGACCGAAGACGATGCGTCCAAGGCGATTCTGTTCGATCCCGACAATACCGCTTCGGACGCTCGCAAGATTCGCGCTTATGACCGGAACAAGATCGTGCTTCGCGAGATCGCCACCCGCTCCAAGTCAGCCGAGGTGAGCGGCATCGTCCGGGCGTTGGAGGCCTTGGATGAATCGGAGCTTCGCCCGCTCGACACGTCAGTGCTGGAGTTGGTGGCTGGCGGGCATCTGAAGGCAGCCCAAGTTCAATACTTCATGAAGTATGAACCCGCCCGCAACCACTACGAAGCTCTACTACGAAGGTTAGGACGGGTAGCGGAAACAGCTGCCGATACGGCCGGGCAAAACCTGGAGAAACGAAATCAGGCCTCGCTTCGGAACATCTGTTTGTCTTTGGGCATCGGCATGGTAATCGCGGTGGTTGCCGCCCGCCAGCATGCCGGGCGGCGCGCCGCCGAGTTCATCAGCCAAACCAAGAGCAGGCATCTGACGGAGATCCGTATGCTCCATGATCAACTGAAGCAGGAAAACTCCCGCATGAGCGCCGAACTGGAAGTTACCCGTCGCCTGCAGCGAATGATGCTGCCTCCCGACGAAGATCTCCGCAAAATTGCGAACTTGGACGTTTCCGGCTTCATGGAGCCGGCCGCTGAAGTCGGCGGCGATTATTATGACGTCATTTCCAGGGATGGACGCGTTGTTTTCGGCATTGGCGATGTAACGGGTCATGGTCTCGAGAGCGGCGTCATCGCGATTATGGTCCAAACCGCTGTCCGAACCTTACTGGCGAGTGGTCCGTACACCAATCGGGCGTTTTTCGATGTTCTCAACCGCGTGATCTACAGCAGTGTTCGCCGCATGAACTGCGATCGCAACCTCACTTTCAGCCTGCTTCAATATCAGGACAACTTCGTCACCATCAGCGGGCAGCACGAGGAGGTCCTTATCGTACGCCGGGAGGGCGTCGTGGAAAGGCACGACACCCTGGAACTCGGTTTTGCGCTGGGACTTGAGGAGGATATCTCGGAGTTCATAAGTGAATCGCGAGTGCCGCTCCGGTCCGGCGATGTAATGGTTGTTTACACCGACGGTCTTACCGAAGCATCCAATTCCGTGGGCGTCCTGTTTGGGATCGAAAGGCTCCTGGAAGCCGTCAGGATCAGCCACACGCAGCAGGCCGAGGCGATCCGCGCGGCCGTCCTGGGCAGCCTGTGGAAGCATGTCGGGACGGAGCGCCTGCTGGATGACATCAGCTTAATTGTGATCAAGCCTGCGTAGTCTGCTAGCGCCGCTGGTGCGCGATCAATTCCACAAAGAATGAGCGTCCAGGTTCAGGCATGGTATCCACGGCCGGATTCAGCGCAATGGGGTCGGAGTAGTGCAGGTTAAACGCGTTGCGGATGCCCAGCCGTAGATCAAGGTCGCGTAGCAGGTGTTTCGAGGTAAGCGTGAAGTCGGCCAGGTAAACCGGCTGCAGCGAATTTCCAGCCAGCGTCCAGCGCGAGGATGCGTATTGCATGCCGCTGCTGAGATCGAATTTTCGGCCCAGCGGCACCGCAAAGCGCAGCTTGGCCAGATGCTGCGGTGAATTCTCCAGGGTGCTCTCATCGCGCGCCTGCTGCAGCGCATAACTAGCGGTGGCTTCGAGCCACTTGGTCGGACGGCCGTTGATTTCAAGTTCCAGGCCCGCGGCTCGAATCAATGTGCTGTTTTGATACTGCAGCAGCCCATTCGGAAGATAGACGCCCACCAGAATATTGTGCAACTCGTAACCGTAAGCGGAGGTCTGCAGGTTCATGCGTTTTCCGAGCTTGCGCTCGACATCGATTTCGACAGTGTCAGCCCATTCGGGGCGCAACGCGGGGTTGGCCGCGTCGGCGATTCCATCGTTGTAGAACAACTGAAACGCACTGGGGCTGCGAAAACTGCGGCCGTAGAGAAACTTATAGGTCCAGTCGGCGCGCTGATAGATCAAGGCCGCCCGTGGAGAAACGAAATCGGGACGGTACGCGGATAGGTCGACGCGGAACCCCACATCCAGAGTCCATCGTTGCGATAATTTCTTCTCGTCCTGAACGAACAAAGCCAGAGAACGGTCTGGATGGTTGGTCTTGAGATATTCCACCGGAACGGGCGACACGTCGTAGTTTGTCAGGAAGGCCCGGAGGTCGACATCGCTCTCCAGACCGGCGGTGATCGTTCCGGCGAAAAATGGACGGGTGCGGTAGGTGAGCTGGGTGCCCACCCAAGCACCGATCTCGGTTTGCCGGTTATCTTCCACCGCTCCATCGGCCAGCGCGTAGTCGCCGCGGCCCTCGAAATGAAACGAGTCATAATACAGACGCCAGCGCAGTGTTCCCCCAGCGATCTCGCGCTCATAGGCTGCATCGATGTAATTGCGCTGATCGTCGAACTTCGTCCCCGGGTCATTGAAGATCGTAGGGCCCCAGGATATAGGCTGAATCTTCGTGTCGCCGGCGAATGCCGCGGTGATGGTCCAGTTCCTCCAGACCAGGGTGGAGAAGAAATGATAGCCCTTTTCGCCGGTCATATGAACGGCCTCTCCAAAGTTGTTCTGCGGAGTGTCGTAGCTGGGAAAAAAAAGCGGACTTTCGCCGGCATTGTTGTAGACCGACCCGGAGAAAAGAACCTGCGCGCCGCCCAAGGATCCGGCTGCCTGCACTTGCCCCTTCTTTTCGCCGAAACTCCCGTTATCGGTTGTCAGCGCAAGCGTGGGCGCTTCGCCCGGCGCCTTGGTAATGATGTTGATGGTGGCGAACATGGCATTGCTGCCGTACAGGGCCGAACCTGGTCCGCGAATGATTTCGATCTGCTTGATCAGGTTCATGTCAATCGGAAACTCATCGCCGACGTAGAGCATGTAGTTAAAGATGTTGTCCGCCATGTTGTGGCCGTTGACCATGAACAGTATGTGGCTGTCGTAGTCGCCAGGCAGGCTGAAGCCGCGCACGCCGATGGTCTCGTAGGTCCGGTCATTGGTGAGATAGAATCCGCGCACCGACGCCAGCGCTTCGCCCAGCGTGCGGTAGCCATACTTGCGAATATCTTCGGCGGTGATGATGGTGACGCTGGCCGGGGCGTCCTCAAGGGTTTGAGGATGCAGCGCCGCGCTTTGCACTTTCACCTGCATCAGCTGCTCAAGGCTAAGGGAATCCAGGCTGCCGCTGGCCGGATTCGATGCCGGCGGGTCCTGCGCCCCAGCGGAAACGGCCAGCCATAGCACCAGCCCGAGGAGCTGAGTCAATCGGCTCATATGACGCTTATCGTTCTGAGCCGTAGAAACATGACCCTCAAAGTACCGGCCGGCCGGAGGCTTGTCCCACGCGGCATTCAAAATTTCCAGGTGACTTTTACAAATACGGTTCGGGCCACCAGCGTGTCATTCAAGGCGAGCTCGCCAGGGAATTCCAGGTGGCGAGGGCTGAGCAGGTTTTGACCAACAGCACTGAAGTCTAAATGCTCGCCCATCTTCCACCCCAGGCGGGTATCCCCACGGACATATGCGGGAACGCCCGCGGCCAGCCGCCCGACATACGCGAGACTGCTATCCCACTCGAAGTGATGCGGCAAATTGAGTTCGGACCGCACTTGGAACTGTTGTTGCGGGCTGCTGTTTCCCTGGTCGCCGAGCTGCGCATCGACATTCTCCGCATCCTTGAAGACCACCATGTGGATCATCGAGTATCCCGAGCTGAGCCGCCAGCGGTTGGTGGGGTTCCAGTTCAAAGAGAGTTCTCCGCCATAGGTATGGGCGTTCCCGCCATCTTCGAGGACCGCGGGCACGATGAGCTGAGGCGTCCCGGAACCGGCGGTGAAATACGCCGCCTCCTGTTCCACCGTGCGCAGGTCATGGTAGAAGCTCAAGAACGTGGTCACATCCGCGGACAACCGTCGGGCGGCCCCGACGCGGTAACCCACTTCAAAATCGGTGAGTCTTTCAGCCCGCGGATCTGGATTGCTGAATACTCTCACCACACCGAATGACCCGCCGCCGGTAGGGAACGTGGCGGCGTCCTGCTGGATGGAAACGTCAATGGCGTCGGGTTCCCGGATGGCCCTGGCCGCAGACAACCATAGGGACTGGCGGGCCGTCGGATTCCAAACCAGCTGCGCGCTGGGTTCGAACGCCACACCCGTATAGCCGTTGTGTTCTAATTTCGAACCGAAGGTCAGCGACAGAGTGTTAGTGATCTTCACTTCATCCTGGAAGAAGATACTGAGCAGCAGGTCCGATCGGCTCGGCGGCGCGAAGATGCCACCGTACGTCGGCCCCATGTGCAGGCTGGTGACGCGCGTGCCCAGGCCCCAGACAATATCCTGCCGCGATCCGAGCGCCAGGTGATGCTGAAAATCAAGGTCCACGGTATTCTGCCAAATCAGGCCGCCCAGTGAGGCGCCGCGGGAGTGGTCATCGTACAGTTGCAAAGACGTTTCCGAGCCATTCGCGAGAACATGATTCCAGCGTCCCAGGACGCTCTCGTCACTCCCATTGAACCTCTGATTGAAAGTCTCTTCCAGAGGCAGGGCGCCCGCTACCGGGGTGGTGAGGCTCTGGCCCTGCCGGTCTTGCTGGACATCGCCTTCCACCGTCAGCGTGTCATTGGAACCCAAATCCCAGTCCGAGCGGAAACCGGCGTGTTCGGAATGCCAGCCGTCGGCGGCGCTCACGCCGCCCGGAAACGTGGAGGACTCTATATCCGAATATTTTCCGAATACCCGATAAGCCCCCGCCGAGCCGATAGTGCTTCCATATTGAATTAATCCATCGGCGGTTGTTTCCGAGCCTCCGCCTAGGGCGACCACCCCGCCTGCGGTATTCTTCGCGCTCTTGGTGATGATGTTGATGACGCCATTGACGGCGTTCGCGCCCCACACCGTTCCCCCCGGACCCCGGATTACCTCAATGCGCTCGATGTCCTCGAGCGGCACATCCTGCGCGCTCCACACCACACCGGACGTCATGGGGTTGTACACCGAGCGCCCGTCCACCAGAACCAGCACTTTGTTGGCAAAAATGTCATTGAAGCCGCGAATGCTGATGGCCCACGTCGAGGCGTTTACTCTGGCCACATCCACGCCCGGAACCATCCGCAACACATCGGGAATGTTGGTTGCCCCGGACCTGCGGATGTCTTCCTGGGAGATCACGAACACCGCCGCGCCGGTATTTGAAAGCGGTTCTTCCTTCCTGGACACCGAGGTCACCTGTATCTTTAGCAGATCTTCCAGACTGGCCTGGGTGAGATCGCCCGGATCGGAATTTTGGGCCAAGCCGGCCGGAGGGTGCAGCGCCAACGCCAACGCCACTCCCGCCAGGTTGCTCCATCGCGAGCCTGAAAACCGTCCAGGCGCAGACATGAAGCTCTCATCGGCGCGCCCGGCCGGGTCTTGACTCACGAATTGACCGTCCGGTCCGATTAGCTGTTAGAAGGCGGTGGCTTTAGCCGCATTCTATTTGACCACGGGGATCGCCAAGTGACCATCCGGTATATCCGCGCGATTGTTCTGGGCCTTCTGCTCAGCGCCGGCGCGGGCGCCCAGCAGGCCGCCCCGCAAGCCAGTGAATACCAGGTAAAAGCGGCGTTTCTGTTCAACTTTGCGAAGTTTGTGGACTGGCCCTCCCAGGCCTTCAAGAGCCCCTCCGACCCAATCGTGATTGGAGTTCTGGGCAAGAATCCCTTCGGCGACTCTCTGGCCGCCGCAGTGGCGGGAAAGACCTGGGGAGGCCGGGGGTTTCAGGTGCGCGAGATCTCCACCGCCCCACAGGCCGCCGGATGCCAGATTGTTTTCATCAGTTCGTCGGAGCGTAAGCGCCTGGGGGCCTTGCTCGCCGGCATCGGGAACGCCGCGGTGCTGACGGTGGGAGAAACGGATAACTTCGCCGCGGCGGGGGGAATTGTCAATTTCAAGATCGAGGCCGGCAGCGTCCGCCTGCAGATCAACGTGGAGGCGGCGCGGAAACAACAGTTGCACATCAGCGCCAAACTGCTAAGCCTGGCGGAGATTGTGGAGAAATAGCGGACCATGCTTACGCGCTACCGGAATCTGGCGGTCAAACACAAACTGCGGCTCATCATCCTGTTCGCAGTAGTGGCCGCCCTGGTTCCGGCCTTCATCGCGGTGGTCAGCTACGATCAGATCGCGGCCCGCCGGGACATGCGCAACGATCTGGACGTGCTGGCCGAGATGGTGGGCTCAAACAGCACCGCCGCGGTCACTTTTGGGGATAAGCGCGCGGCCGAGGAGCTGCTCTCCGGGCTGAAGGCGAAAAAGCACATTGTGGCCGCGATGATTTTCTCGGAAGACGGCCAACCATTTGCCAGTTACCGGCGCCAGGGCCCGGCCGGCGCCCCGCTGCCCGTTCGGCGATCGAGTGAAAGCCGCTTCGAAGGGGACCGATTGATCGTGTACCGGGACATCCGGATGGCCGGCCAAACCGCCGGCGTGATCTATCTGGAATCCGATCTGACGGAGCTGCATCAGCGCCTTACCCGCTTCGCCTGGACGGTGTTCCTGATCCTTGCGGCCAGCTCCGCCCTGGCCATGTCGCTGTCCTCGAAGCTCCAGCGCGCTGTCTCCGGGCCGATCGCGCACCTGGCCGGGGTGGCCAAGAGAGTTTCCGGCCAGAAGAACTATACGGTACGGGCGGTGAAGCAGTCCGACGACGATCTGGGACAACTCATCGATTCCTTCAACGGAATGCTGGCCGAAATCGAAGCGCGCGATGAGGAGCTTTTGAACCGGGGCGACGTGCTGGAAAAAGAGGTGGCGGCACGCACCGCGGAGCTGCTGCTGGCCAAGGAGCGCGCCGAAGCGGCCAACGTCACCAAGAGCAAACATCTGGGAGAGATCAAGAGGCTCAACGACGAGCTCAAGCGGGAGAACAGCCGCATGAGCGCGGAGCTGGAGATCACGCGGCGGCTGCAGCAGATGATGCTGCCGCGTCCGGAGGACCTGCGCCAGATCGCCAACCTGGACATCTCCGGCTTCATGGAGCCCGCCGCCGAAGTCGGCGGCGATTATTATGACGTCATTCCCCAGGACGGACAGGTCATCTTCGGCATCGGCGATGTAACCGGCCACGGTCTCGAAAGCGGGGTCATCGCCATCATGGTCCATACCGCTGTCCGAACCCTTGTGGCCAGTGGACAGTACCGAAACCGCATATTCTTCGATGTTCTCAATCGCGTGATCTTCGGCAACGTTCGCCGCATGGGTTGCGACCGGAACCTTACCTTCAGCCTGCTGCGATATCAGGATAATTTCGTTACCATCAGCGGGCAGCACGAAGAGGTTCTTATCGTCCGCGGCAATGGGGCTTTGGAAAGGCACGACACCCTGGAGCTCGGTTTTCCGCTGGGCCTGGAGGAGGACATATCCGGATTTGTCGGTGAAACAATGGTACCGCTGCGGTCTGGCGACGTCCTGGTGGCTTATACCGACGGCATTACCGAGGCGGCCAATTCCGCGGGGAGCATGTTCGGCATCGAACGGCTCTCGGAAGCCGTCCGGGCCAGCCACGCGCAGCGCGCCGACGCTATCCGGCAGGCAGTACTGGCCAGCCTGCGGGAACATGTTGGAAACGAATGCTTGCGGGATGACATCAGCTTGCTGGTGATCAAGCCCTCATAAAGGGCAAGAATGGCCTGAAGTTGACGATGAGTAAGAGTGTGGAACCCGGAGGCCGGACCGAAGCCGTGGATCGTCTCAACATCGTGGATCGTCTCAACATCGTGGATCGTCTCAACATCGGGGATCGTCTCAACGTCGGGGATCGTATCAATCTGCTCGATCGTCTGAATATCGAGAAGCGTGATCTGCAAACAAAGCTCATCGCGTCCCATGAGCACGGCGATTCACTACAGGAGCAGCTCGGCAGACTCAGCGCCTCTTTGACGGCCGAAGTGCGGGAGCGCCAAGCGTCGGAGGAGAAACTGCAAAAACTGATTCAGTCGGTGACCGAGGAGAAAGGGGACCTCGAAATCCTGGTCCAGATTTTAATCGACCAGGGCGACGACTCCGCGACCGACGCCGAAAAAGCGCACATCGACGCTCTTACCCAGGTGGCCAATCGGCGCCGATTCGACGCTTATTTGACCCAGGAGTGGTCCCGCCACGCGCGGATTCAACAGCCATTATCGCTGCTGATCTGTGATGTGGACCATTTCAAGCTATACAACGACCGTTATGGCCATCAGGCCGGCGACGAATGCCTGAAGACCGTGGCCAAGGCGTTGAACCGGGACCGCCGCAGCATCGACCTGGTGGCCAGGTACGGCGGTGAAGAATTTGCATTGGTTCTGCCGCACACTGATTTGACCGGAGCCATTTTAGTGGCAGAGCGGGTTTGCCGGGAGGTCTCGGCCGCGGCTATTCCCCATGCTGCGTCGCCGGTTGCCGAACGGGTGACCATCAGTGTCGGCGTGGCCTCGACAACGCCTTATGTGACCGAAGCGGCCGACGCGCGCGCCCTGATCGAGGAAGCAGACCGGAATCTGTACCTGGCTAAACAACACGGGCGAAACCGGGTGAGCCATCCGGAACAGCACGGCGAGGTGTCCCCGGGCGCTTCGCTCATGCTGAGCCAGGCCGTAAGCAATTGCCTGGAACGATGCGGCAAATGCGAATACCTGACGTTGGCTTTTTCCCCCATGACCACCCCGTTGCACTCCCGCTGGCGCAACAACGGATTGTCAGCGGATTTTATCGGCGACTACGTGATTACATTCCTTCCCAGAGAGGGTCCTGTGACCGGCCAGAGCTGGCAGAACCAGATCCGGCACGCCGTCACCTTTATCGTAAACGAGCTGCTGGAGAATGCCATGAAATATCACGCAAGCGATGTCGACATCCCCATCCGTATTCATCTGGAGCTTGCCGAAGATCGCATCACCGTGAGCGCCAGTAACGGCGTAAGCGAAGACCAGGCCCGGCGCTACCACTCTTTCGTTGAGAATCTCCAGGAAGGAGACGCCGCCGATCTGATTTTGAGGCAACAGGAAGAGAGTGCCCGCTCCAGTGAGCCGGCCATGTCCTCGCTGGGACTGTTAACCATGATTTGCGATTATGGCGCGGAACTGGGCTGGCGTTTCGATCTCCACCCGCTGCACACCGCGATGATGACGGTTACCACCAGCGCCGTCTTGACTCTCAATAGCCCGGGAGAGCCAGCGTGAAAAACATCAACGGCGAGTCATTCGAGGTCCGGCTAGAGGATAATTCCACCGTGTTTTTCAAGGGCGCGCTGCGCCTGCGGGGCACGGAGGATTACGCGCCCATTCTCGAGATGCTCAAGGAAACCCTAACCGGCCCAGCCGCGCCTATCGTACTCGATCTCAGGGAACTGGATTTTCTAAACAGCTCCGGTATCACCATGTTCTCCCGGTTCGTGATCGAAGCCCGGAACCACCCCGGAATCGACCTCCAATTCCTGGCTTCTGAAGCTGTCCCCTGGCATGCCCGCTCGCTGCGGAATCTGCAACGGCTTATGCCCGCCTTGAACATTCGGCTGACCTAAATCTCGTTTCTGGTTTTGATTAGTGGCCGCTACGGGCCGACCCCGCAGTCTTCGTCCATTCGCCGATCCATTCCAAAAACGTGTTGTACCACAGCACGCTGTTCTGCGGCTTCAGAATCCAGTGCCCTTCATCCGGATACTCCAGCAGTTTCGACGGCACCTTTTGGAGCTGCAGCGCCGTAAAAAGCTGCAGGCCCTGCGTGTAGGGAACACGATAATCCAGTTCGCCATGGATCACCAGCGTCGGCGTGTGGAAATCCTTGACAAAGTTGCTGGGCGACCATTTTGCGTAGCTCTCGGGATTGTCCCAGGGCGTGCCGTTGAACTCCCAGATCGGAAACCACAATTCTTCGGTAGCGCCAAACTCGCTGCGCAGGTCGTATACGCCGGCGTGCGAGACCAGGGCCTTGAAGCGCTGGCTATGGCCCAGGATCCAGTCGATCATATAGCCGCCGTAGGATCCTCCGGCCGCCGCCATGCGATCCGGGTCGGCATAAGGCAATGCCGCCACATGGTCCACTGCAGCCATGATGTCCTGGTAGGGTTTGCCGCCCCAATCGTCCTTAATATCTTCGGTGAATTTCTGCCCGTATCCAACAGATCCTCTTGGATTTGGCATTACCACCAAATAGCCTGCGGCAGCCATCACCTGAGGGTTCCAGCGATAACTCCAGCTCTCACCCCACTCGCCTTCCGGACCTCCGTGAATGAGAACCAGAACCGGGTACTTCCGGCTTTGGACGAAGTCCGGCGGTTTCACCACGAAGCTTTGCACGCGCGCCCGATCCTCGGAATCCACCCAGAATTCTTCGAGCGGCGGCAGGTCGTATTGGGCCAGCAGCGCGTCGTTGAGATGCGTCAGCGCTACGGGTGCGCCCCCGGCGGACTCAGCCCGATAGATCTCCGTTGGCGCGGACCCGCTTTGCGAAGTGTAGATCATGGTTTTGCCGTCGCTGGTCAGTTGCATGTCGCCGGCAGTGCTGGGCCCGGGCACAATCACGCGCGTGGCGCCTCCGATAGCTGGGATCATCTGGATGTTCTGGCGTCCCCGGTCAGCCACGGTGAAGAAAAGCTCTTTGGAATCGCGCGACCAGGCGAAGCTCTCGACCGGCCGGTCCAGAGCATCGGTCACGGCATTGACGGTACCGGTAGCGCGGTCCAGCACAATCAGCCGCCAGCGGTCGGCTTCATAACCGGCTCGCTGCTGGCTGCGATAGGCCAGCGACTTCCCGTCCGGCGAATACTGCGGGCTCAGATCCGCGCCGGGATTCATGGTGATCTTTTTGGCCTCGCCGCCATCGAGTGGAACCACGAACAGATCGGAGTTGGTGCTGGTTGCCTGGGGCGGGTCCGCGTTCATGGCATAGCAGACTTCCTTGGAATCGGGAGCGATAGCGTAGTCGTCGGGACCGCCGAGCGAAAATGGGGGCACGTCGCGGTCACCGGGGGTCAAATCGCGCGCCGGCCCGCCGGACAAATCCATAACCATCAGGTGTGAGCGCCGCTTGGTTTGCCACTCCGTCCAATGGCGGTAAAGCAGCGTGGTATAGCTGCGCGCCTTCACCTTGCTGTTTTTCTCCGCGTCCAGGCGGGTCTTGTTGCAGGCATCGTCCGGGCAATCCGGATAAACCTGGCTGGTAAACAACACTTTCTTCCCGTCCGGGGAGACCAGAACACCACCGGCTTCGGTGGAGAGATTGCTGATCTGGCGCGCATCCGTTCCATCGGGCTTCATGATCCAAACCTGCGCCGATCCACCGCGGTTGGAAATGAACACTATGGATTTGGAATCGGGCGTCCATTGAGGACGCTCATTATCCGTCCCCTGCGTGGTAATGGGGCGCGGTGTTCCGCCATCGGTGGGAACCACGTAAATCTGCTTGGGCTTGGTATTCTGGTCGAGATCGACTGTCTGCACGGTGAACGCCACGGTCTTCCCGTCGGGCGAAAGCTGCGGCTCGGAGATGCGCGCAATTTTGAGCAGGGCCTGGACGTCGAAAGGCGCTTTTTGCGCGGCCAGAGTCGCGGCTGCCACTAGCAGAACAGTCGAGGTTCTCAACAGCATATGACTCGATTGTAGCTGGGGGCTGGGGGCTCGGGACTGGGGGCTAGTCGGGCTATATTATACAGCGGCCGGCGCCGGTGCTGGTGCGGGATTATTCTTCAACAATCTGGTAACGGTGTCAGATGGCTGCGCGCCATTCTTAATCCAATGCTCGATGCGGTCGTGCTTCAGATTCACCACGTGCGGCTGGCTGACTGGATTGTAGAATCCAACCACCTCTACCGAGCGGCTGTTGCGAGCCCGTTCTTTGTCGATCACTACCACGCGGTAGGACGGTTTTTTCTTGGCGCCGAATCGCGCCAGTCGAATCATTAACATACTCTCCTTACTGTAGCATCGGAAGCTTGAGTTTGGCCAGCTTCTTGCCCAGGAAGCCGCCGCCTGAGATACTTTTCATCATTTTCCTGGCCTGCGCGTACTGTTTGAGCAGCGAATTCACTTCCTGCACCGTGGTGCCGCTTCCCTTGGCGATGCGCCGGCGGCGCGCGCCGTTAATTATCATATGGTTAGCGCGTTCGCGCGGGGTCATGGAATCCACAATGGCCACTACGCGGGTTATCTCGTTCTCATCCACCTTCATGTCTTTCAGTTGCTTGATTGGCCCTAGTTGAGGCATCATCCCCAGAATGGATTCAAGCGGCCCCAGTTTGCGGATCTGCTTCAACTGGTCGCGAAAGTCTTCGAGCGTAAACTCATTGTCGATAAGCTTGCGCTGCATCTCTTCGGCCTGCTTCTGGTCGATGGTGCCTTGCACCTTCTCGATCAGCGACAGCATATCGCCCATGCCCAGGATGCGTTCGGCCACGCGATCCGGATGGAACTGCTCCAGGGCGTCGAATTTTTCGCCCACGCCCACGAACTTGAGCGGCTGGTTGGTAATGGCGCGTATGGAAAGCGCCGCGCCGCCGCGTGCGTCGCCATCCATCTTGGTGAGAATCACTCCAGTGATCCCCAGCCGTTTGTGGAATTCTTCGGCGGATTTCACCGCGTCCTGCCCGGTCATGGCGTCGGCCACAAACAGCACTTCCGATGGCGAAAGCTGCTCTTTCAGCTCCTGCAGCTCCTGCATCAGCTGATCGTCGATATGCAGGCGGCCGGCCGTGTCCACCAGCAGCACATCGCGGCCGGTCTGCCCGGATTCGCGCCGGGCCCCCCGCGCCAATTCCGCCGGCTTGGTTTCCTCCGGAGTACCCTCATAAATCGGCAGCTTGATATCGCGCGCAATGACGCTCAACTGCTTCCGTGCAGCCGGACGATAAACGTCGACGGAAACCATCAAGGGGCTGTGCCCATTTTTGGAGAGCCAGCGCGCCAGCTTTCCGGTAGTGGTGGTTTTTCCTGAACCTTGTAACCCCACAATCATGATCGCCGTGGGAGGCTCATTGGCCATCCGTAACTTGGATTGGTGCGTGCCCAAGGTCTTGATCAACTCATCGCGCACGATCTTGACCACCTGCTGAGTTGGCGATAGCGCCGAAAGCACCTCTTCGCCCATGGCCTTTTGCTTGATGCTCTCGATGAACTGCTTGACTACGCGGAAATGCACATCGGCCTCAAGCAGCGCCACGCGAATCTCGCGCAGCGCGGCCTCCATGTTTTCAGCCGTTAATTTCCCTTCGCCGCGCAGGTTCTTGAAAACCCGCTGCAGCTTGTCGGAGAGATTATCAAACATGATTTACGCCCATTATAACGCGGCACGATCAACCAAGAACCAGCAACTAGCAACCAGCAACTAGCAACTAGCAACCAGCAACTAGCAACCATCTCCGCTCTCATCCTTATTCCGCCGGTCGATAAGGAACGATGGAGCCAGAACCAAGTGCTGTTAATTATCGCCGGTTTGGTGGTGGTGTTCGGATCCATAGCCGCCGGCTATTTGCTGGAACAAGGGAACCTGCTGGTGCTGATGCAGCCGGCGGAGCTGATCATCATCGCCGGAGGCGCAATCGGTATCATCCTGATCTCCAGCCCCACGCGGAATCTGCGGATTCTGGGCCGCGCGGTGGCCTCAGTCTGGCGTCACCGCCCCTATACGCGGGAAACCTATCTGGACGCTCTCAAACTTCTCTACGTTTTGTTTAGTCTGGGACGCAGGACGGGAAACGTGGACCTGGAATCCCATGTCGACACGCCCTACGACAGTGAAGTCTTCCAGGCACATTTCAGCGTGATTTCCGATGCCGAAGCCACCAATTTTATTTGTGACTCAATGCGCATGGCCATCTCCGCGGGCCTCGGCGAGCAGGAAGTGGAACGCCTGATGGCCCTGGATATGGAGGTGCAGCGTTCCGGCCGGCAGCAGCCGCTGCGGGTGCTCATCAGCGTAGCCGACGCCCTGCCCGGACTTGGCATTGTCGCGGCGGTTCTGGGCGTGGTGGTCACCATGCAGGCGTTGGGAGGCCCCGCGCAGGCCATCGGCCACAAAGTCGCGGCCGCGCTGGTGGGCACCTTCTTCGGCATCCTGCTGTGCTACGGCGTGGTGAGCCCGCTCTCCAGCCGTTTGGAGTGCTTGGGCAAAGCGCGCATGGAATATCTGCAGGTTTTGCGCGTGGCTATCACATCCTTTTTCCGCGGGGCGTCGCCATTAGTGGCGGCGGAATCCGCGCGGCGCTCCATACCGCTGGACCTGCGTCCGTCGCTCGAAGACATGGAAACACAACTGCGCCGCGAGCGCATTCCGCTCACGCGCGATCAACTCCAAGCCGTGGCCGCGCAACCAGGCGCCGGCGCGGAAGGCTCGCCCTAGGACTAGTCAAAATGGATAATTTCAATTCCCGCGACGACGACGCCGGACACCGCGGCGGAGCCTGGAAAGTGGCCTATGCCGATTTCGTCACCGCTCTCATGGCCCTGTTCATCGTGCTCTGGCTGATGAGTTCCGGACGGGAAGTGCGTGAAGCCGTGGCTGGTTATTTCAAGGATCCCAAGGGCTACCAGAAGTTGAACGGCTCAGCGCATGCCGGCTCCGGAGAGGCGCTCGCAGTGAGCAGGAACAACATCGACAAGCTGAAGCAAAGCCTGGAAGAATCCATGCGAAAGCTACCCGGGTTCGAGAATTTCGGGAAAAATGTGCAATTCACCGTCACCGGGGAGGGTCTACGCATCGAGCTGCTGGAGCAAGACAAGGGTTTGTTTTTTGAAACCGGAAGTCCTCGGCCCACCGCAAACGGCCAGCGGCTTTTCAATTTGCTCGCGGAACAGATTTCCAGGCTCCCCAACACCATCGCCATTGAAGGCCACACCGATTCGCGCGGGTTCCGGTCGCAAACGCTGGAAGCCTACGGTAACTGGGAACTCTCCTGCGACCGCGCCAACGCCGCGCGCCGCATCATGCTTGCGGCCGGCCTGCATAATGAGCAGGTGACGGAAATTCGTGGCTATGCCGATCACCACACGCTCATTCCCGCGGATCCGGCCGACAGCCGCAACCGGCGGGTATCGGTGATCGTGAAATACCTGGATCAGTAATTTAAAGGCGCCCCAAAAACCGGCTCCGTTGAAGACGCCGGTTGGCAGGCGGAAGCGCCTGCCCCACTCGAGCCAAACGTGGGGCAGGCGCTTCCTAGGTACTTGCAAAATTCGAATAACCAACCGCTGACTCGGCATAACTGGAACCCAAAAGCACCGGCTCCCTCAGTCTCAGCTCAGAAGCTGTGAAAAAATCGGCAGGCGCGCCGGGTTGGCAGACGGAAGCGTCTGCCCCACATTGACGCACAAGGATTTACGATTAAGTGGCGCAGGCGCTTTCGCTTGCGAACCGATTTTTTCACAGCTTCTCACGGTCGCGGCTCGGTAACTCATTCTTTCTGAGCCGCGAGCGTAAGCGACCGGTGCCTTTGACTTTTTCACAACACAAAGCAATTGTGGCGAATTTTGCAAGTACCTAGCTTCCGCGTGCCAACCGATTTTTCACACAGCGTCTTCATGTTGGGCCAGCAGGCCCATGATTCCGGTCCCGACCGTGAGGGATTCGGTGCATGCGTGTTAAACTCACTGATCAAAGCCCTCCATGTTGTTGCCCTACCTGCACCGCGTAGCCGCGCGTGAAAATCTTTCTTCTGAAGACGCCCGCGAAGCTATGCTGGCCATCCTGAACGGCGAAGCTACCACGCCGCAGATCGCCGCTTTTCTGGTCGGCCTTCGAACCAAAGGCGAGACCGCGGACGAGCTGCTGGGCTTTGCGCGAGCCATGCGCGAGAAAGCGGCCCGCGTGGATGCGGGCCCCGAACCGTTGCTTGACACCTGCGGCACTGGGGGCGACGGCGGCCGGACGTTCAACATCTCCACCATTGCCGCGTTCGTAGCCGCGGGCGCCGGCGTCCGCGTGGCCAAGCACGGCAACCGCTCACTCTCGAGCGCCTGCGGCAGCGCCGACATTCTGGAGGCGCTGGGCATTCACATTTCGCTTTTGCCCGAGCAGGTAGGCCGTTCCATCCGCGAAGTCGGCATCGGATTTCTCTTCGCGCCCTTGTTTCATCCCGCCATGAAGCATGCCCAGCCGGCACGGCTCGAGCTGAAGATGCGGACCGTCTTCAATCTTCTCGGACCACTCACCAATCCCGCGGGAGCCACGCGCCAGCTGATCGGAGCGCCATCCCTGCAAGCTGCCGAGCTGATGGCCCAGGCCTTGGCAGGCCTCGAACCGGAGCGCGCGTTTGTGGTGCATGGCTCCGATGGCCTGGATGAAGTAACAACCACCGGCCCGACGGCCGTCTTCGAAGTGACGCGCGAAAAAGTGGTCCGCACAGAATGGACCCCAGCGGATTTCGGCGTGGAGCAAGCCAGCTCTTCCCACCTCGCGGGCGGCGATCGCGCGATGAACTGCGAGATTGCCATGGCCATTCTGCAAGGCCAGTACGGCGCGCAACGCGACATCGTACTAATAAATGCCGCCGCCGCGTTGTTAGCCGCAGGCCTAACTCACAACCTCCGCGACGCAATGCAGCGTGCAGCCGTATCAATAGATTCCGGCGCCGCCCGGGAAAAAGTAGAACGCCTCAAATCGTTCACGGCCGCCACTGAACGAGAAACGAGAAACGAGAAACGAGAAACGAAAAACTAGAAACCAGCAACCAAGTAGTCGGCCAGCTGATTCATATCATCGACGACGAAATCCGGCGGATCCTGTTCAAAACTTTCCGGCTGAAACCCATACGACACCCCGCAGGCTCTTACCTTCGCGTTGCGCGCCGTGCGGATATCGACGCCGCTGTCTCCCACCATGATGGCGCGCTCGCGCGCAATGCCGCTCTCCTCTAGCAGTTTCTCAATACCGATTGGATCCGGCTTTTTCTGATCGAAGCTGTTGCCGCCGTAAATCTGAAAGAAATGTCCGCCTAATCCCAGCCCCTCTACAATGGCGCGGCTGAACCGCACCGGCTTATTGGTCAGCACCGCCATACGAGCGCCACTTTCCCGCATCCGGTCGAGCCCCTCTTTCACGCTCGGATACAATCTCGTATTGTCGAGCATGTGATCGCGATAGTAGCCCAGGAAAAATTCCACGCCGCGCTGCACCTCGGCTTCGCTCGCGTCCGGCCCCAGCGCCCGCCGCATCAGCACCACCACGCCGCTGCCGACATAGGAAGACACCAGCTCTTCCGAAATGGGCGGCAGGTTCATTAGCCCACGCGCGGCGTTCACGGAGTGGACCAGGTCCAGCTTGGAGTCCACCAAGGTGCCATCGAGATCGAAGATCAGCAAATTCATTCGTGACGTACCTTTGGATTTTCAGCGGACTTTTCGGCGGTGTGCTCGGACCACGTTTTTTTCACTTTATCCTTGGTATCCCGGAAAGCGTCCTTCAATTCCCGCGGCGTAAGTGTCGCCAGAATGTTGGAAGCATCCAGCATGTAGGGCATGAGCCTGGAATCCACCACCGAGCGCGGCGGCGGCGAGGGCGAAAAGGCCAGCAACACCGTGACCAGCGCCACTGCCACTACCACGCCGCGCAGGAATCCAAATCCCGCGCCCAACAAACGGTCCAGCCACGACAGGCCAATCCATTTGAAGAGCTTCGCCAGCAGCTGGCCGACTATCGCCCCGATCAGACAGACACCGATGAAAATGGCGAAGAATCCAATCAGGTTGGCCACCGCGCGGGAACTGACGTAATCCAGCACATAAGCCCCCGCGATCCCGTAACACCAGAAGCCCAGGAAGATGCCGAGTATGGTGGCGATAAAGCCCACCCCCACGCGCGCGAACCCTGCCGAGAAGCCCGAAAGAACCGAGAAGCCGATTACCACCACCAACAGAATGTCGATCCAGCTCACAGCGGCTTCCCCGTCAGCACACGGTACGCCTCGCGATATTTCTCGCTAGTGCGTTCCACCACATCGGCAGGCAGCGCCGGCGCCGGAGGCTGTTTGTTCCAATGGATGGATTCCAGGTAATCCCGCACATACTGCTTGTCGTACGACGCTTGCGGCCCACCAGGCTGATAGCTCGCGCGGGGCCAGAAGCGCGAAGAATCCGGTGTCAATACTTCATCTGCCAGAACCAGCGTTTCGCCGATAAACCCAAACTCGAACTTCGTATCGGCGATGATGATACCGCGCGTTTCGGCATATTTCGCCGCGCGGGAGTAAACATCCAGCGTTAAGCCGCGTAACTGATCCGCCAGCGCATCGCCCAACTGCGCCGAGGCGGTTCCAAAGGAAATATTCTCATCGTGATGGCCGGATTGCGCTTTGGTTGCGGGCGTGAAAATCGGCTCAGGAAGCCGGTCGCTTTCCCTCAATCCCGCCGGAAGCGGAATGCCGCAGATGCTGCCGTCGCGCCGGTAATCCTTCCAACCGGAACCGGACACATAGCCACGCGCCACGCACTCCACTTCAATCATCTTCGCGCGCCGCACCAGCATGGAGCGGCCCTCCAGTTGATCGCGATAGGGGTGGAAAGCGGCCGGATAATCGTCGACGTTCGCGGACACAAAATGATTGGGCACGACATCGCGCAGCAGATCCAGCCAGAAGATGGTGAGCTGGGTCAGCACCCGGCCCTTATCCGGAATGGGCGTCGGCAATACGTAGTCGAAGGCGGAAAGCCGGTCCGTGGCGACAAAAACCAGGAAATCGCCGGCATCGTAAATGTCGCGCACCTTGCCGCGGGCCAAGGGCTCGAGACCGTTCAGGTTCGTCTCAAACAGGGGTTCCAATACTTAGTGTTATCACGTAACGGTAACAGATGGCATCCCGCTTCGTAATATTTTCTTGGGTTAGAACCGGCGGAGAACGGCGGATCAATAACTTACAAATGGTATTCGCCGTGCCATGCAATCACGCGAAGGAGCAACACCAACTATGAATTGGGACAGAGTCGAAGGCAACTGGAAACAGTTGAAGGGCAAAGCCCGCGAGAAGTGGGGCAAGCTCACCGATAGCGACTTCGAAACAATTGCCGGCAAGAAAGATCAGCTGATCGGCCGCATTCAAGAGCGCTACGGTATCAGCAAGGACGAAGCGCAGAAGGAAGCCGATGAGTGGGTGAAGGCGCAAGCGATTGATGAGCGCGAAGCGCACCTGCACACTTCCGGCAGACCTTAAGATCCTGCCATTTTAGTCCTCATTGAAATGTTGGCCGCCTTCGGGCGGCCTTTTTTTTATACTGAGGAATTGCAGCGAACGATTGGATCCGACCCGCAACCGCCAGGGAACGCTACCACGATTGCCGCTTGGTCGCGCGTTCGTGGTCACGCTCCCTCGCGGTCGCGGCTCAGTTTGTAACATGAAGCATGCCATCTGCAACGAAGTGTACGAGCACTGGCCGTTCGAGAAAGCCTGCGCGAGCATCCGGCGGATCGGATACTCCGGCATCGAAATCGCGCCGTTCACCCTGGCTGAGCGGCCAGCGGAAATCTCGCCAGCCGATCGCAAGCGCTATCGCGACACCATTCACGATCATGGATTAATCTTCGCCGGCTTGCATTGGCTGATGGTGTCGCCCAAGGGTCTCCACGTCACCACGCCCGACCGTGCGCTGCGCGAGCGGAGCTGGCGCCATATTCTGGAGTTGATCGATCTCGCTGCCGACCTGAGCTTGGGTGAAAATAGCGTGATGGTATTCGGATCGCCTAAGCAACGCTGCGCCGTGGACGGGTTGAGCCCGGCGGAAGCCAGCGGAAACTTCATCGATGGCCTGGCCGGCGTCGCGTCTCACGCCGAAGAGCGCGGAGTGACCATCCTGGTGGAGGCGCTGCCCATCGGACAGTGCGACGTCGTCACTATTCTCGCGGAAGCCGTCGAAATCGTGAAGCAAATCAATAGCCCGGCCATCCGTACCATGTTCGATACGCACAATGCCATCGACGAAGTTGAGCCGCATGCAGTTTTGGTGGATCGGTACTTCCCTCTGATCCGGCACGTGCACATCAATGAAATGGATGGGCGGCAACCCGGCACCGGAAACTACGATTTCCGGCCGGTGTTCGCTGTCCTGGCGCGGCGTGGCTTCGAGCATTGGATATCGCTGGAGGTATTCGATTTCACTCCCGGCGCGGAAAGAATCGCGGAGGACGCACTGCGCTACATTCAAGAAACTTGCGCATGAAACACTACGTAGTGACGGGAGGCGCGGGCTTCATCGGATCGGCGTTGGTTCGCGCACTCGTGGCTCTGGGAGACGGCCAGGTGCGGGTGATCGACAACCTGCTGACCGGCCATGAAAAGAATCTTGACGAAATACGTTCGCGCATCGCCTTCGAGCGCTCGGATATCCGGGATTACGCCGCTGTGGCGGCAGCGCTCCACGGCGCCGAAATCGTATTTCATCTGGCGGCTATACCATCCGTGCCGCGCTCCATTCGCGAGCCCGTTCCCTCGCATGACGTGAATATCGACGGAACGTTCAACGTTTTCCGGGCCTGCGCCGAGGCCGGAGTCAAACGCGTAGTGTATGCGGCTTCGTCATCCGCTTACGGCGATACGGAGGTGTTGCCTAAAGTGGAAACCATGCTTCCCCGCCCTAAATCCCCGTATGCGGTACAGAAGCTAGTAGGCGAATACTATGCCAGCGTGTTCCACTCCTCGTTCGGCCTGGAAACGGTCTCGCTGCGTTTCTTCAACGTTTACGGCGAACGGCAGGACCCTTCCAGTCCCTACTCCGGTGTGCTGTCGCTGTTCATGCGGGCGCTGATTGAACGGCACTCTCCTACCATTTTCGGCGACGGTGAGCAGACCCGCGATTTCACCTATGTGGAAGATGTGGTCGGTTTGTGTTTGAAAGCGTCAACCGCTCACGGGGTGGGCGGCAAAATGTATAACGCCGGAAATGGCGGACGATACTCGCTGAATCATATTTGGAAGGTGCTCGAAACCATCGAAGGAGTTTCGCTTCCGCCCAGTTACGCTCCGCCGCGTGAAGGCGACGTGCACGATTCCCAGGCCGATACCACTGCGGCGCGGCGGGATCTGGGGCACGACCCGCAGTATGCGTTGGAACAGGGGCTCCGCCGCACACTAGCTTGGTATCGCGCGTCATGTTGAGCATCATCCGAGATACGGTTCGCAAGATTCCGAAAAGTAAAGTGGCCACCTATGGCGATGTCGCAAAAGCTGCCGGATTTCCCGGCTGCGCCCGCCAGGTAGTGTGGGCATTGCGGGCGGCGCGCGGTCTGCCGTGGCACCGGGTGCTGGGAGCAGGCGGCAAGATCCTGCTGCCGGGCGAATCCGGGCTGGAGCAGCGGCTGCGCCTGGAAACCGAAGGCGTGGCGTTCCGCGGAGGCCGCGTCTGGATGGAAAAGCACCAGCACAAATTTCCCAAGCCTCGCCAACAACCACAGAAACGGAACTGAGCCGCGACCGCAAGGGAGCGCCACCACGATCTCGCGACGCTTCCTTGCGGTCGCGGCTCGGAATCGGCGTTCGGAATGAGTGTTCGGACGTGATTCAGCGAGGGCGGTATCCTAAAAACATGCAATTCCCACGCATGCTCCCCGTCCGGCAGCATTTTCCAGACCACCGCATTCCCGATGTCCGCCACGCCGTTCAGCTCGAGCTCCAAAAATCCGCATTCGGCTCACGCCTCAAACCCGGCGCCCAGGTAGCGCTCGGAGTAGGCAGCCGCGGCATCGCCAATATCGCCACCATCGTGCGCTCGGCAGTGGACTATTGGAAAGCGCAAGGCGCGCGGCCTTTCATCTTTCCCGCCATGGGCAGCCACGGCGCGGCTACCGCGGAAGGCCAGGCCGATGTGCTGGCGCATTACGGCATCCACGAAGCGACCATGGGATGCCCGGTCCGAAGCTCGCTCGAAGTGGTTTCGCTCGGCAAAACCGCCGACGGCATCGAAGCTTTTATGGATCACAACGCCTATCAAAGCGATGGCGTCATGATGATCGGGCGCGTGAAATGGCACACCGATTTTGCCGGCGGCATCGAGAGCGGCCTTTTCAAAATGATGGCCATCGGTCTCGGCAAGTTCGCGGGCGCCCAACGCTATCACACGTATGCCTACAAACTGGGACTCGAGCACGTCATCCGCAGCGTCGGCCGTCAGGTGCTCAAATCCGGAAAGATCCTCGGCGGCCTGGCGATTCTCGAAGATGCCAACCACAACACCGGCCAGTTGACCGCGGTGCCGGTGGAACAGATGGAGCACAAAGAAGAAGAGCTGCTGAAGCTGGTGAAGAGCTGGAAAGGCCGCGTCCCGCTGCCGCTGGATATTCTGACCCTGGATGAAATCGGCAAGAACGTCAGCGGCGCGGGCATGGATACCAAAGTGGTGAACCGCGGCGTCTATGGAGACTACAACCCCTGGGCCGACGAGCCGCGCATCGAGCGAGTTTTCGTGCGCGACCTAAGCCCGCACAGTTACGGCAACGCGGTTGGACTTGGCATGGCTGACGTCATCCACAACCGGCTACTCGAAAAAGTGGATTGGAACGCCACCTGGATCAATTCGCTCACCGCCTCCACACCCTCCGCCATCCGGACGCCCATTCACTTCCCCACGGACCGCGAATGCCTGGCGCGCATCGCCCCTACCGTCGGCCGGCAGGATCTCATGGAGGTAACTTACGGCTGGATCAAGAATTCCCTCGAGCTGGGTCATCTGAAATTGAGCGAGAATTTACGGGATGAAATTCGAAATAATTCGATGCTGGAAATTGTCGGTCCGGCTGAGGAATTGGAATTCGACGAGGCGGGGAACTTAGCAGGAGTTTCGGTGGAAGCCGACAAGGCCGAAGCCTTGTCGTCTTGAAATACAGGGCGCATTGCCCCGCACAAAAAAACACCTTTAACAAATCTAATGGAGGTAGGCGAGGAAGAGGGTCATCTACTCGCCTACCCACCAAAAGAGGTTTAGCTGGTCGCTGCGGCAGCGGTCATGGTGCTGGCGATCTTGCTGAAGATCGTGCTGATGCTGGTCGCAACACCCGGCATGATAGCGCCCGCGGCAACCGCCACGAAACCCGCCATCAAAGCATACTCAATGAGGTCCTGGCCTCGAGTGTCCTTCCAAATTTGCAGCTTCCAAACCAAATTAGTGATCCGTGTCATTTAATTCTCCTCTCCCTGCGAAAGATTTCTTCCATCGCTATGAGTAAGTTATCATCTAAAGCCGGTATGGTTAAATCGGTAGAAGCACTTAGAACAAAGCTAAATTCGACTAGCGCAGCACCCTCCCAACAAGAGTGGGAGTAGTACTTTCTGTACTAGCCAAATAGCGCTTTAGTTTCACTGCTCCATCCTCTTCCAGTAGCCATACCGTACGGTTGCCGTAATAACGAATCAGCTGGCTATCTTTCTCAGCACCCAGCGAGCGCGCCCACACGATTCTTGCTCCGTCAATATCCGCTCTGTTATAAACCAGTTCTTCCCACGGATCGTGCTGTGGACCATATTTGACTAGTACTAAGTGCTGGCCCGGTTCATGCATCAATTGCTGCTCTGTCTGGGCCCGCTTCGCTTTGACGTGGTAATCCGTGGCGCTGAAATAGAACCGGCCCTTTGGCGTGGATAAGCCCACCGCCGTGGTCGCGACGAACAATGCCACTACCCCTGGCGCCAGCACCTTCCGTTCGCCTGGCCCGCCTGGCGCGTGCCGCCACGCCGTGCGCAATCCCAGCGCTGCAAGCAAGTAGACCAGAGCTGTAGCGGGCGCCGCATATTGGGGAAACAGGCGGACTTCCGTGGCGCATCCGGCGTAGAATAGCGCGCCCAGCAGGAAAACTTGGCGGGCCATCCGTTTTTTCCACAAAGGAATAATCGCGGCAAGCATCACAACCACGATGGGCCAACCCAGAAAAAATCGCGCCAGCCCCAGGACATCGGAAACGTGCGCTTTCAAAACATGATCGCGCGCGAACTGGTTCTCTTTCCCGTACGCGTCCAGCCAGAAGTCCCGCAACACCGCGTTGCTGTAAGCAGGCGCGGGACCTGGATGGTTGCTCCATAACCACGGCGACCAGACATTGTACTGCTTGTCGTGCGCCGTGTACGGCATTTCGAGCGCGTGGCCGGTAACGCGGTAATTGTAGTAGCCCATCCAGAGAAACACTGGCGCCAGCAGCGCGGCGGCCGGCAGGACCATGGTTCTGGTAAGTCGCGCAAGCCCGATCCGCCGGCGCGCGAGTGACCAACTCAAATAACCCACGCATATCGCAGCCAGTAGCAATCCCTCAAACGGGCGCGTATTGGCCAGAATTCCGAGACCCGCCGCGAATGCCAACCCATGCCGCACGCGCGGCCTGCGAATCAGCCGGGGCAGCGCCCCAATCACTAGCGCACCACCGATAGCCGCCCAGGTACCTCCCCAATAAGTTTCGGTCCAATAGCTGACTATTCCGATCCGTACCACGGCCACCAGCGTACCGGCCAGCGCCCACACCATCGGGAGCCAACCCATCAGCGACCAACAAAGTGTCGCGCACAGCACGCCCATGCCCAGCCAAACACCGATCCAGGGTTCGCCGAAAAACTTTTGGCCGAACGCCATCGCCAGGCTGGACAACGGCGGATACTTGGAAGCATAGGTGGGATGAAAAATCTCTTGCAGCGTTTCAAAATGCTCGGCCAGCGGATGAGTGGGATTGGCGAGCCGTCCGGAAGCGAAAGTATCCGCGGCCAGCAGATAGCCGAATTCGTCCTGGATGGCCGGTTTCGGCACTCCCAGCACCGGAACCAGCAGCCCGCGGCCCAGCAGCGGAATCAACCCCGCCAACAGGATCCAACCCAGCCGCGGGGCAATTCTGGGACTTGCCATCTCAGACCAGCCGCAAGCCTTTGAATTCCTCGATCAACTCGAAATTGGTCTGTACCGACGCGATGGTCTCGCCGCGCTGCTCAATCCGTCCGGTATGGACATGGCCCAGATCCGCCGCCATCCGCAGATACTCTACCTTTTCGGGATCGATTCCCATGATGCGGCAGCAAGTGGAATCGACGGCTACTAAGTCACGGCCCATCACCAGCACTCCCGTGGGTTTCGGAGTGCCCTGAATCGGTCCATTGCCTTCCATCCCCACCACGCCATCTACAATCGCGTAGGTGTTTCGGAACTTGCGGCTCAGTTCCACCACTGAGCGGGGAATCCCGATGTAGTGCAGCTTGTTCTTGGGCCATCCATAAATGGCGCCCGGCACCAGCCCGAACAGGTTCTTCATGGACAGCGTGGCGCCGGCCCAATGATGAGTTTTCATCTTAGCGAGTGAGACAATCAGGTCCGCCCGTAGCACCGTGTTGGAGAAATAAAATTCCGGCTCATCCGCGAAGCCCTTGACAGGCGAAACATCATCTCTGTTCAGGTCAGTGAAAATGGTTTCGAACTTCGGGATGGTGCTGCGATAGCGCGCATCGTCAGCCAAGTCCAGAGTGTCGCGCCGATGGCCCGGCCCTTCGCCGATCCGCACCTCAGCGGCGCCCAGCCGATGGAACAGCTCCACCGCGGCGGCGATGATTGTAGCGTCCGTATTGATTACCGTCGACGATTCAAACTCCACCAGATTGGGCTTCAGCAGCACGCGTTTGCCTCGCGCATCCAAACCGGTTTGGCGTACGCCTTCCAGCATGCGGCTGACCAGATCCTCCGAATAGGAGCGCGCACGTATAATCGCCACCGCCGAGTTCCCCGCCGGACCATCCGATAGCTTAGGAGGCTTCTGCAGCTTGATGCTGGCGTAGGAAGCCGTGGCCGCTATTCCAGCCAGCGGGATAAATTGTCTGCGAGTCATGCGCGGCCTCCCGTACGCAACAGTCCGTAATTCCCATCGGGATGCCCCAACGCCTCCAGCGCCGTCAACATGACGTCGTTTGTTTCCGAGCCGCGCGGGGAAGCAAGCAGTTCCTTCAGGTTCCGGCCATGGCAGCGCAGCGCAATGGTGAGCCACGCTTTCGCCAGCGACGATTTGGTTTCCTCCCGAAAACGCTGCGCGACATCGAGCGGCCCATCCAATTCCTGCGCACTGCGTCCCTGCAGCCCCATTAGCGCCAGGCCGGTGGTTTCCGGATACGACGGCAAATCGAAATTCAATACATTCGGATTTCCGCAATTCCAGCCGCCATCGCTGCAGCGCCGGCTGAGCACCAGCGCCTCGCCGTCACCAACGCGATGCTCCAGCTCCCCACCCTGATATTTGCCGGAAACTTTCTTAAGCGCCACCAGCGTGTGCGCCGTCGGCTCAATCCAGGCGGCGTTTCCTTCCCGCCACGGCCAGCCCTCATGCGAGACATCCAGCTTGGTTTTGAGCAGATGCATGAACGATGCCGCGCGCATCAGCAGTGTGTGCTCCGCGCCCACCACGCTCAACATCCAATCGACAGAGCGGCGTATGCCGTCGTCATAAACGCCGCGAACCGACGCCAGCGTAACTACATGCGCCGTCACCCATGTTCCACCCTGCACTTGGCCGCTGGGCCGGAAGCTCCCTTCGGCTGTCTGCCAGGACCGAACCAGCTTCCAGGAGCGGTCAAACGAAGCCTCCGAGCCGGGCGTGCCGTGCAGCGCGAGCGTGGCATACGTAGTCGGCTCCAGCCAGGACTGTTTTCCAGGGAAATACCCCCACCCGCCATCGGGATTTTGGGTCTGCCGAAGAAAGTCCAGGCGTGATTCAAGATACAGGTCGCCCACGGTGAACCTATCGGCCGAATCGGGGAAAAACTTTACTGCCAGGGGCTGGCGGCGGCTCACCACCCCCCGCGAAACAGGTGCACCAGCTCAATCACCAGAATCATCACCACCAACGCCTCCAGCACAAAAGCGCGCGCCTGATGAAATTCATTGGTCATGAACTGGTAAAGATCGCCGGCGGTGCGCAGCTTCTGTTCCACCAGGTTGCGATAGTCGGTAACACCCACACGCGCGGCCGCGATCCGGTAAACTCGCGCATAAAACATATCGCTCAGGAATTTGATGGCATTGTCGGTCCGTTCCGTCAGCTCCGTGATATCCAGCCGTAAGGTATTCAGCCGCTCTGCTTCGCGCGCCATCTTCCAGCGCCGAAAGAAGCCCCCTTGGCCCTCCAGCCGCTTGTAAACTTCCTGGAGCACGCGCGTCAGTACATCGTCATAATGCCGAAATTCGAGCAACTGCGTATTGGCATATTCCAATAATTGGATGGTAGGCGCGGCGCCGGTCGCGGTATCGTACACCAACGCCGCCACCCATCCAACTACCAACAAATCGCTCGGGTAATAGGAAAGGCTGGATTGCAGGACCTCGTGGCGCTCGCCATCCGATAGCGGCGTGGATTCGCCGCGGACAATCTGCGATATTTCCCCGCCCCGCGTGGCCAGCATCGCCGGCGCGGCCATCGGCTGGCCGGCTTCATCCATGGCCTCACGCAAGTGGATGATGTAGTAATCTTCGTTGAGCCGCGGCGAATAGGGCTGCGTCAAGGCCGCGGCGGCCCGCTCCAGCCTCTCGCGCAGCAGCTCCGCCGTTCGCCCTTCCAACTCCGGCGCCAATATCCATCGATTCGACAGACGCACCAGCTCTTTCCAGTCGGCTTCAAACTCCAGTTGCAGTTCGATGCTGACCACGCCGTAATCGAAATATTTGATCCGCACCTCGAACTGTTCGCCCGTTCCAAGCGTGAGCGGCGCGGGATACTCCACCGCCGGCGGCCTTTCGAATCGAACATACTCGGGCGTCGGATGCTTGAAGCCAGGCTGGGGAGGAACAGGCTGGGCGCCCACCAGAGCACCCAATTTGGCAAGCTCAATCTCCTCAGCCACGTCGTAGAGTACAAACACCCAAAACGAACCACGGAGCGGCCGCATCCTTTAATTCTCCCCTATCCCCCGGCAGGTTCCTACGTCAAAATGAAGACGGCGCAAATGGTCGCTCACGCTCGCGGCTCAAAAGCACGCTTTACCGAACCGCGACCGTAAGGGAGTTGGCATGGGCCTGCGCCTCAGCAAAGGTGATGAAGACGCTGTGTGAAAAATCAGTTGGCAGGCGAAAGCGCCTGCCCCACCTTGGCCCCAGTGGGGCAGGCGCTTTCGCCTGCCAACCCGCGTCTTCAACGAAGTCGGTGCTTTTAGGAGGTCGAATATGCCAATGCTACTCAACGATTTGAAATATTCGCTACGAACGCTCACCAAGAAACCCGCCTTCGCAATCGTGGTCATCCTGACGCTAGCACTGGGAATCGGCGCCAATACCACCATCTTCACCGTGGTCAACGCCTATCTGCTGAGTCCACTCCCCTTCAGCCACGCGGAACGGCTGGTGTCCCTTACCGATCTGCAACCTCCCAACGATCGGACCCCCGCGTCCTTCCCGGAATTTGACGACTGGCGCAAAGGCAACCAGGCGTTCACCGAGGTGGCCGGCCAATTCAATTCCAGCCTGAATCTGATCGGCCACCGCGAGCCGGAGCGCGTCCTGGGCGTCCTGGTCTCTGAAAACTACTTCTCCATGCTCGGCGTCAAAGCCATTGCCGGACGTACTTTCCGGCCCGAAGAGCATCGGCCGGGAGCGAATCCGGTGGTGGTGATCGGCGCCGAGCTGTGGCGGCATGAGTTCAACGGCGCGAGCGACGTCATCGGCAAGAGCATCACATTAAATAAAACCTCTTATACGGTAGTGGGCGTCGTCGACAACGCGCCCCTCAAAACCCTGGGGCCGCGCAATGGCGCGCTGTGGCTCCCGCTCGAACGGTCCGTGCCTTACACCCAGCGCGGAACGCATTATCTGCGCGTGATGGCTCGGCTCAAACCAGGCGTCAGCGTGGAACAGGCCCGTTCGGATATGAAAGTTCTGGCCCACCGCTTAGACGCCCAATACAAAACCGGTCATGGTATCAACGTGACCCCGCTGCGCGAACAATTGTTCGGCAACGTGCGTTTAAGCCTGCTGCTGCTGTTAGGAGCCTCGGGCTTCCTCTTCCTCATTGCCACCGCCAATGTCGCGAACATTCTGCTGGCCCGGGCTTCGGCGCGCGCCAAGGAGTTCGCCATTCGCGCAGCCTTGGGAGCCGGACGCGGGCGTCTCATTTCCCAAACCTTGGCCGAGAGCCTGCTGCTTTCTTCCCTCGGCGGCCAGGCTGGATTTCTGCTGGCGCTATGGGGTTCGGACCTGCTGCGGATGGCCTGGCCGCCGAACATCCCCCGCCCGGAGAGCTTCGCCATCGATTGGCGTGTGCTGGCCTTTCTGGTCCTGGCTTCCCTGCTCTCTGGCGCACTGTTTGGCTTGGCGCCCGCGTTGCAGATTTCCATGTCGGCGCTGAATGAAACATTGAAAGACGGTTGGTCGCAACCCAGCGGTTCAGCTTTCGGCCGGCTGCGCAGTGCGTTAGTGGTTTCTGAAATCGCCGTCGCCGCGCTGCTGTTGGTCGGCTCCGGATTGTTACTGCGTAGCTTCGCCCGGGTGCTGGCCGTGGATCCCGGGTTTCACGCTGAAAACGTCTTGACCATGGATATTTCCCTGCCCTCGTCCAAATACAAAACGGATCCGCAGATCGTCGCGTTCTACGACAATTTGATCGGCCGCATCCGCGCGCTTCCCGGAACATTATCAGCCGGCGCCATCATCAATCTGCCCCTGGGCGAGGGCGGCATGAACGGCGATTTTCAGATCCAGGGCCGTACTTTCCCGCTCCACCAGGAACCGATCGCGGAAAAGTGTATCGTCACTCCGGATTACTTCCGCGCCATGGGCGTCCGGCTGTTGCGCGGCCGGTTGTTCACCGAACAAGATGGCCGCGACTCGCATACCGTGGCCATCATCAACGATTCCCTGGCGCGCCGTTTCTGGCCCAATCAGGATCCCGTCGGCCGGCATCTGGATATCGGACTTGGCGAAAAGGCGAACTGGCAGGAAATCGTCGGCGTGGTGGCGGATGTGAAACGCGACGGGCTGGACGCCTCCACAACTTCCGAGATCTATGTTCCGCATGCGCAAATACCGGCGAGTGCGATGGCGCTGGTGATCCGCTCCGCGTCCGATCCCGCGACATTGACGGCAGCCGTGAGACTGCGCGTGGCCGAGGTGGATAAAGAACAGCCCATCTTCAACGTGAAGACCATGCAGGAGGTGGTTTCGAACTCCCTTTCCGGCCGCCGCATGTCCACCATCCTGTTGGCCGCTTTCGCCGGCTGCGCGATGCTGCTGGCGAGCATCGGCATCTATGGCGTGGTTTCATATTGGGTGGCGCAGCGCACGCGCGAAATCGGCATTCGCTCGGCGTTGGGCGCGCGGCAGAGCGATATCCTGCGGCTGGTGCTGGGACACGGAATGCTGCTGGCAGCGGCCGGCACTGCGATCGGATTAGCGGCTGCCTTGCTGCTCACGCGCTTCCTCCAAACTTTGCTCTTCGGCGTCTCCAGTCACGACGTCACCGCCATGGCCAGCGCCTCCGCGGCTCTAATCGCCGGAGCGCTGATGGCCAGCTATATCCCGGCCCATCGCGCCGCCAAAGTGGATCCGCTAATAGCACTCCGCTTCGAATGACGGTAAACCTGCGCGCCGATTGCCAATCGGCGCACGCTCGGGCGGGTTGGCAACCCGCCGCAGGATGGCATCCTGCCCCACAACCGACGGTTCCATTTTGGTACCATAATGGTGCCATGGCGAATCTGACCATCAAGAAGCTGCCGGATCCGGTATATCGGCAACTCAAAAAGTATGCACGGCTCCATGGACGGAGCCTGAACGCTGAGGTTATTCACATGCTGCAGTCGGATCTGGACGACCGCGCACGATTCGAAAAGATGCGTGCGTCAAACGAAGAACTGGAGCGGCTGGTTGCTTCCATGCCTCCCATGGAGGACAGCACTCCCCTCATTCGGGAAGACCGTGACCGCGATAACTGATGTCGTTGCCCGAGATGGTGGTGGATGCGAGTGTCGCGGTGAAATGGTTCCTTCCCGAGACTTCCAGAGCGGAGTCTCTGAGACTGCTTCACCTTTACCAGGAGCAAAGGATAACGCTGGTCGCCCCAGTCTTACTGCTGGCTGAGGTCGCGAACGTCCTTTCCAAGCGGGTCCGCAGAGGACTCGCAACCGCTTCGATGGCCTTGGAAGCTTACCGGCTACTGAAAACTAACGCTCCTATTCTGGTTGACGACCGCCTGTTGCTGGATGAAGCCATGACCCTGGCACTCGCTAGCGGGCAAGCGGTTTACGACTGCCTCTATCTGGCCCTGGCTCTCCGACGAGGATGCGACTTGATTACCGCGGACTTGAAGTTCCACGCGGCGGTGCGCGGCAAATTTCCTTTCGTCCTGCACCTCTGACACTCCCATGCCGGAGCTCCCCGATATCGTCGTCTACATCGAAGCGCTCGAAAAGCGCATCCTCGGCCAGACGCTGGAGCACGTGCGGTTGGCTAGTCCGTTTCTTCTGCGCACTGCGGCCCCGCCGCTTCCGAGCGCCGAAGGAAAAACGGTGGCGCAGCTCCGGCGAATCGGCAAACGTGTCGCCATTGGCTTGGATAACGACCTTTGGCTGGTGCTGCACCTCATGATCGCCGGACGCCTGCATTGGCGCGCCCGCGGCGTCAAGGTGTCGCGCCCCCGTGGTCTTGCCGCTTTTGATTTTCCACACGGCAGCCTCCTGCTCACGGAAGCCGGCTCAAAGAAGCGCGCCTCGCTGCACCTGGTGGCCGGTGAAGCCGGTCTCCACGCCTTGGACCCCGGCGGACTGGAAGTGCTGACTGCGGACCTCGCGAGCTTCACCCAAGCTTTAACATCCTCCAATCACACTCTCAAGCGCGCCCTCACCGATCCCCGAACCTTCAGCGGCATCGGCAACGCCTATTCCGACGAGATTCTCTTCGAAGCCGGCCTCTCGCCCGTGGCGCTAACCCAAAAGCTGACCGCCGAACAGATCCGTCGGCTCTTCGAAACGATTCGCAGCACGCTGCTCCGCTGGGTGGAAGCTTTGCGTGCCGAGACCGGCGACGGATTTCCCGAAAAGGTAACGGCCTTTCGCGAGGGCATGGCCGTCCACGGCCGTTACAAGCAGCCCTGCGTCCGCTGCGGCGCCAAGGTGCAGCGGATTCGCTATGCGTCTAACGAAACCAATTACTGCGCAAACTGCCAGACCGGTGGAAAATTGCTGGCGGACCGCGCTCTCTCGCGCCTGATGCGCGAAGACTGGCCCCGAACGTTGGAGGAATTGGAGTCGCTTACAATCAAGAAAACTTGAAGCGGTCGCCGCCTTGATCAAGCCGAAGAAATAACTTACTTCTTCTTCTCAAGCTCACCCACCGCGCTCACCATCGCAGCCGTCGGAGCCGCATCTACTCCCTCCACCATTTCGAGCAGCGCCGTCAGCTCGCGATTCCGCCCTTCCAGCTCGGCGTTCCCGGTCACATGAGTTCTGTGCATCAACGCGACGATTCTCTGCGCCAGCGCGAACTGCTGCTGCAACCCCGCCAACGGAGTTTTCACCCGCGGGTCCATCTTCACTGTCAGCGCTTGCGTGTAGGTTTTTCCATTGACGGTCAGTTTCACGGAATATTCACCGGGCACCACCAGCGGTCCCAGCGGATAACGCGGCGTATCGCGATAAATGGCCGAGATCGGATACTCATGATCCACCGCGTCCGGAGGCGGATAACACAGATCCCAAACAAATCGATGCAGACCGGCTGTGGTTCCCGGAATCGACGGCGGGCGAATCCAGTAGAGCGGAACGGGCAGCATCGGATCGATCGGCTCCGGCTTGTCGGCGCTCGAATATCGGCGCACCAGTTTCTTCGCGCTGTCAAAAATTTCGATCGTCACCGGCGTGGCCGCGGTGGATTTCAGGTTGTAGTAGAGAATGGCTCCATCTGGAGGATTCTGCCCGGCCGGCTCCTCCGGCGGAAGCGGTGTGTCGGTCCCGTTGTTCCAACGAACCCGAAGAGCCGTCGACGGACGGAACAGATGCGCATCGGCTGCCGTGCTCTGGGCGCTAATCTGCCGCAGTGGTGAGATATCGTCCAAAATCCAAAAGCCGCGACCATGCGTCCCGGCCACCAGATCGTTCTCGTGAATCACCAGGTCGCGAATCGAAATCGGAGGCATGTTCTGCTCGAGCGGCTGCCAGTGATCCCCGTCATCGAAGGAAACATAAACGGCTAGTTCCGTTCCCGCGTACAGCAGCCCTTTTCGAACGGGATCCTCGCGCACGGTATTGACCGGCTGGTCCGGCAATCCGGCAACAATCTCCTTCCATGTCTTTCCGCCGTCATGCGTGCGATAAATGTGCGGTTTCAAATCATCCAGCCGGATTCGATTGATAGCCGCATACACGGTGACGTCGTCGAAATGCGACGCGTCCAGCATGGAAACTTTGCTCCAGGGCGTAAGCTCTCCTGGCGTAACGTTGTTCCACGTTTTCCCACCGTCCCGCGTAACGTGGATCAACCCATCATCGGTTCCCGCCCAGATCACGTTCACATCTTTATGCGACGGCGCAATGGTGTAGATCACACCACGCCGGGTGGCCTGCTTGCGGGCTTCTTCCGTATAGACGCCGACGCTCGCCGGAATATCGTACGTCTCGCGCGACAAGTCGGGGCTGATCACATCCCAGCCGCGCCCGCCATTGACGGTTTTCAAAAGCACGTTCGATCCCAGATACATCACATGCGGATCGACGGGCGAGAACAACAGCGGCATGGTGCGCACAAATCGATACTTGCCGCTGCCGCCGGGAACCGCCGGCCCCACCTGCTGCACTTGCCCGGTGCTCTTATCGAAGCGCGTCACCTTGCCGCCATAAATAATATTGGGATTCAGCGGATCGGGCGCCACGTAACCGTACTCTTCCACGCCCACCGGATGCCACTCCCGAAATGTAATCTCGCCGTAATCGCTGCGGCTGGCAACTCCCGCCGATCCGCTTTCCTGTTGCCCGCCGTAAACCCAGTACGGGAACTGGTTGTCGGTGATCACATGATAAAACTGCGCGGTCGGCTGGTTGTACCAGGAGCTCCATGTTGCCCCGCCATTCACGGTAACCGTGGCGCCTTGATCGCTGGCCAGCAGAATTATTTCCGGATGCTCGGGATTAATCCAGATAGTGTGATAATCGTCGCCGCCGGGCGCTCCCTTGATAGCCGTAAAAGTTTGCCCCGCGTCGGAAGAACGGTAGGTAGAAGTGTTGGCGATATAAATAACGTCTTTGTTCTTGGGATCCACGCGCACGCAGGCGAAGTCGGATCCACGCCCGGAAATGCGCGCCTCCGTGTTCACGCGTTTCCAGCTTGTCCCCGCATCATCGGAACGATACACCGCGCTCGGCCTCCCTTCCACCAGCGCGTACATGCGATTCGCGTCCGAGGGCGCAATCCCAATGCCGATGCGCCCCAACCCTTCGGCCGGAGTGGGAAGCCCGCCCGTGAGCTGCTGCCCCGCGAGTTGCTGCCATGTACTGCCGCCATCGGTGGATTTGAAAAGGCCGCTTCCAGCGCCGCTCCATTCTCCGTTCTCCCAAGGCCCCTGCCGCGCCGCCCACAAAACCGCGTAGACGACTTGAGGATTACCAGGATCGAATTCCAGATCCACCGCGCCGGTGTTCTCATCTTTATAGAGAACCTTTTGCCAGCTTTCGCCGCCATCGGTCGATCGGAACACTCCGCGCTCAACATTCGGACCATAGGGATGCCCCAGCACGGCAACGAAGACCCGATTGGGATCGTGCGGGTCCACCAAAATCGCCGAAATCTGCTGTCCATCACGGAGCCCCAAATGGCGCCAGCTCTTGCCCGCGTCGGTGGATTTATAAATTCCATTGCCCACCGAGAGGTCCGGCCTTTGCACGCCCTCGCCGCTGCCGACATAAATAATGTTCGGGTCGGACGGCGCCAGGGCAACCGCGCCCACGGAACCAGTGGACTGCTCATCGAATATCGGATGCCAGGTACGCCCAAAATCGTCCGTCTTCCAGACCCCGCCATTGGTCGCCGCAACGTAGAACACATTAGGCTCGCGAGCGATACCTGCGGCAGCGATGGTGCGCCCGCCGCGGAACGGCCCAATCATCCGCCAGCGCAGCCCGGAAAGGTCAGGAGCGAGTGTCTGCGCAGCCAGCGTTATCGCGCTCAAAAAAAGGTAAAGGATTCGATGCACGGAAGATCGAGTTTATCATGGGAGCGGAAGCCCCGTTTCTCGTTTCTCGTTTCTCGTTTCTCGTTAGGAAGCGTGGACGAACGAGAAACGAGAAACGAGAAACGGCCTTTGCCCGCCATCCTCATCTTCGCCCTCACCTACCTGGTCCTGGCCATTGGCCGCCTACCCGGCCTTCGCGTGGACCGCACCGGCGCAGCCATCATCGGCGCCAGTCTGATGGTCGCCGTCAACGCGCTCACTTTATCCGAAGCCCAGCAGGCCATCAATTTCGACACCATCATTCTGCTTTTCGGAATGATGATCGTGGTCGCAAATCTTCAGCTATCCGGCTTCTTCTCGCTGGTGGCCGAACGCGTGGTCGAACATGCCCATCGGCCTCTCTTGCTCCTGATCGCCATCGTGGCCATCGCCGGATTCTTCTCCGCGTTTTTCGTCAACGACACCATGTGCCTGGTGCTGACTCCGCTGGTGCTCGAGATTACCGAAACCCTCCGCCGCAATCCGGTTCCCTATCTGCTGGCCGTGGCCATGGCCTCCAACATCGGCAGTGTCGCCACCATCACCGGCAATCCGCAGAACATGATGATCGGCAGCTTTTCCGGCATCCCCTACACGCGATTCCTGGCCGCGCTGGCGCCCATTGCGTTCGCTGGGCTGGCTCTCACCGTGCTGGTCATCTTTTTGGCCTACCGCGCCGAGTTCGCATCACGCGAACGCGTTAACGTTGCGGCACGTCCGGTTCGCGTGGATCGCCGGCTGATGTGGAAAGCCATCGTCGCATCGCTCGCCATGATCGTCATGTTCCTGGCCGGATGGCCTGTTCCCAAAGTGGCCGTTGTAGCCGGCGCGCTGCTGCTCATCACCCGCCGCGTGAATCCGCAAAAAGTTTACCGCCGCATCGACTGGAGCCTGCTGGTAATGTTCATCGGCCTCTTCGTGGTCATCGCCGGAGTGGAAAAAACCTCGCTCGAAAAGAATCTGGCCGCCTTCGCCGGACAAATCCATCTGGACAATGTCTTCTTGCTGAGCGCTTTCTCTGCCGTGCTATCCAACCTGGTGAGCAATGTTCCCGCCGTGCTGGTCTTCAAGCCGTTCGTCGCTCATCTTGGGAATCCCACTCAGGCCTGGCTGACTCTGGCCATGTCATCCACGCTGGCCGGAAACCTGACCGTGCTTGGATCCGTAGCGAATCTTATCGTTATTCAACAGGCCCGCCGCAAGGTGGCCATCGGCTTCTGGGAGTACTTCCGCGTGGGTGCGCCGTTAGCTATCCTGACCATCCTGCTAGGCGCCTTCTGGATTCAAACATTTTCACCGTAAAATGATCTATCCTGGATAGGTGATGAATTGGCTCTGGTTCGCACTCGGTCTCGCCGCCGGCAGTTTAATCGTCTGGCTTTGGATGCGCGCCCGATTGGCACGCCTGGAAGCCGCTCAGCAGTTCGCTGATAATTCCGCCGCCAAGCTCAACCAGACCTTCCAATCCCTGGCGGATACAGCTCTCAGATCGAATCAAGTGGCGTTCCTCGAAACCGCCCGCGCGCAGATGACTGGCGATTTCGCGCAGAAGCAGACCGCCATCGAAGGCGTGGTCCGGCCGCTGAACGATTCGCTCGCCCGCCTGGAAACCCACGTGCGCGAGCTGGAGCGCGCCCGTGCCACCGCATTCGGCAGCCTGGGGGAACAATTGCAGTCGCTCGCCCGGGAAACTTCCGTGCTTTCCACCGCCTTGCGTTCGCCGCAAGCCCGCGGCCGCTGGGGCGAAGTAACGCTGCGGCGCGTGGCCGAGCTGGCCGGCATGGTCAAAAATTGCGACTTTCTAGAGCAGGAAACGCGGGAAAGCGACGGCATTCGCATCCGCCCCGACATGATCGTCCGCCTTCCCGGCGATCGGTCGCTGGTGGTTGACGCCAAAGTTCCGCTAACGGCGTACCTGGAAGCCGCAAGCGCGAGCGATGAGCCGTCGCGGCGCGCTTTCCTCGAACGTCACAGCCAACAGCTGGCCGAACACGTCCGGCAACTGGCCAGTAAACAGTATTGGAGCCAGTTCCAGCCCGCGCCGGAGCTGGTGGTGCTGTTCCTGCCTGGCGACCATTTCTTCAGCGCCGCTCTCGAGGCCAATCCCGATCTGATCGAGGACGCCCTGGCGCGCAAAGTAGTGATCGCCACTCCCGTGACGTTGATTTCCATCCTGCGCGGCATTGCCTATGGCTGGGGACAAGAGCAATTGGCGGAAAACGCCGAAGCCATCCGCGCCGTCGCGTCCGAGCTCTACGATCGCGTGCAACTGGTTCACGATCATTATGCCGACACCGGCCGGTTGCTCGAAAAAACAGTCGAATCGTACAACCGCTCCGTCGGATCGTGGGATTCCCGGCTGGTACCGGCCCTCCGCAAAATGCGCGAACTAGGCGTTTCGAGTGGCGAAGAGCCAGAGGCTCCCGAACAAATTGATCTATTACCCAGACGTCCCCGCGCCGCCAGCGGCTTCTAGCCGAATTTGTCCTAAAGTGGGGCGGACCCCCTGGTCCGCGGCCGACGCCCACGTCGGCTTGTTCGGCGCTCGATGCGGGTCCAGGGGGACCCGCGCGGACCAGGGGGTCCGCCCCACTAGCAAACCGACATATCAATCACGTCAAACGAAAACCGCTCCGGAGGCAGGCATGAAACCGGATCGGGACTCAAGTGCGCCCACGTCTGATACGCCGTAGAGGCCACACTGGAATTGAGATAGAAAAGAAACTGGTTCGAGAAACAGGAAATCGGCGGAGGCTGGCGGAAGGTGAGCCGCAGACCGACGGCTTGATCCAACTCCACACCTACGCTCGACACCGCTTTATCGCCCAGCAGCGTGACGAAGCTGGAACGGCCGGCGTGCGGCCAAACATCCGGACGCAGCAGATTGCGCAATTCCAGCCTGGTTCCAAATGTAATTTCGCATTGCCGGATCCATTCCAGAATGCTATCGCCCCACTGCCACTGCGTCACCAGATGTAAATACTGATCCACCATGTTGATGGCCAGATCCATCTTGCGCCGGTCGAATTCAGATTCGTATTCAGCCAGACCTTCCATGGCCGGAATCGGAATCATATCCTCGGAGTCCACCAGGTCGTTGGCCATCCCCACTACTCGATCCAATCGCCTTACTTTTGGGGCCGTGCGTACCAGCAGCGGAGGCAGCTCATGCGTCTTCTCGCCCGGCACTTCAACGAATTTCCGGTCACCAAGAATGTCCATACGCCCTGCTTAACCCACTCATCGTCAACGAGGCTACAAAACTTGAACCCGTCTGTTATAAAGACGCTGTTACCTGCTGAGCCGTTTCAGCGTCCCCTCGCGGCGGACATGACCCCAGGGGGATTTAAAACAATTTAACAGGATTTGTTCTAACTTGTAAAGAGGAATCTTTACAACATCATGGGATGGCCTTCCCAGGCTATCCAAAACAACGCCGCCATCCCACCCAGGTACAGAAAGAAGAAGCCCGCCATATAGGAAACCTGCGCCGCTTCCGGACGCCCGGAGCGCCCCATCCAGTACCCGGCCAGCGGCAGTACCTGCAACGCGTGCATCCCGGCGAAGTGCGCCACGCGGAGATCGCCATGCGCCCGGCTCCAATTCACGAACGGCAACCCCGCCCCGCCGTCCGCCGCGCCCACGGTGTGAGATCCGTGAATCACCATCAACACACCCTCGGCCGCTGCCAGCAGGAACAGCAGCAGCCCGAATCGAATGCCCCACAGATATGCCAACGGAAGATCGGGATGATCCGCAAAGAACAGCACGCACACCCAAATCACCATCACCGTATTGACGCCGATCACCGCGCCCATTGCGGAAAAGATCGCGGCATCCAGCGGGGTTGCAACGTTGAAGTGCGAGGGCACGCCGCGTGCCGATTGCAGCGTGATGCCGATAATTTCCGCCACCATGGTGATCGCTACTACCCGGCTGATTATCCGCACCGCGCGCCTCCGTCCGGACAGATAACGCAGGTACCAGGCGAGCGTCCAAACATAAATCGCGATCGAGACGCTGAACTTGATCGGCTTGATCCAGGGATTGATGCCTAGAATGGTTCGCGAATCGAACGCGATCGCGACCATCAGAACCCCAGCCAAAATCCAATGCATCCAGCCAATCACCGCCAGCACGGGATTGCTCTCGTAAAGCTGGCGTAGAGCGCGCATCATACTATCGCGGAGCGCCCGCGCAGCGAAGTCCGGATGGTGAACCAGGTCAGCAATCCCACCGGACCAAAAAGAAAAGTCAGCAGCAGGCAGGGAACGGCGTAGGCATGCGCGATTCGCAAGCGCTCGGCATCGCGCACCAGCCAGGAGCCGGTGAACAGATCGAAAGCCAGGTAGTGTATCCACCCGGCCAACAGTAGGTACCGGTTTTCGAAGAGCTTCGAAACCTGCGCCAGCGAGCCGAAGCCGCCGCTGCTCTCACGGAAATGAAGAACTACCAGCGTCAGGTATACCGCCGCCAACGCCAATGGAAGCACCAGCGCCGCAATCCTCTGCGTCCACCGCCAGCGTGGCGCAACCACCAGCAGCAGCCAGCCGGGCAACACCATGGAGTTACAAATCGAGAACAGCGGCTCGGCGGCCATCAGTAGATTGTGTCATACTCACCGAACTTTGGTAGTGGGGCAGGATGTCATCCTGCGCGCGGGTTGCTAACTATGTTGCTAACCCGCGCAGTTTGCGCCGATTGGCAATCGGCGCGCAGGCTACCAGCCTGCCCTACACTTTGAGCCACGAGTGGGACGACCCTAAGTCCGCGCGGGCTCTACAGGAGCCCGGCGTACAACCAACGCCCCACCTCATAAGCCCCCGGCCGGGACGCGAGGGACACTAAGTGGCCCGGCCGCAATTGCGCATCAAACCTTCTGGTTGGCTGTCAGAAGTTGACGCGCAAGCCGATCTGAATGATTCGGGTGTAATTGGCCGATGCTCCCGCACCGCCCAAAGTCGCCGCATTGTATTGGCTGTTCAGCACGCCAAAGTTAGCGGGATTCTGCAGGCTGTAACCACCCGCGTCACCGGAGTTGTCCTGCCACTCCATATGATTGGTCACGTTGAACGCCTGCACGAAAAGCTGAGCGCCCACGCGCTCCGTGAACCTGGTGTCCTTGGTCACCCCCAGATCCAGGTTGTAGCGAGACAGTCCACGCATGATCCCTCCGCCGCCGGTTCGTCCGTCGACGCCGAGGATAAACGGGCTGAACTCGGAGTAAATCTGCGATGGATTCGAAAACAGATTATTGTTGGCCCCGCCATTCGCCACGTTCCCGTTTGTCGCCACGGCTCCACTGCCCACCACACCGAAGTTCGTCCCGATGCCGATGGAGCTGGCCTTGATACCACCCACTGGTATTGCGGTGGCGCTCAGGTTGGCATCCTGCGGACTTTGTCCCAATTCCTGGCCGGATCCGGTGGTGATGGTAAGCGGCAGGCCGCTTCCATAGGTAAAGATGGGCGAAACTGACCAGCCGCTGATGATCCTGCTCAGAATCGGATTGGCGTTGTTCCCCCAGCGCTTACCCTTGCCGAACGGCAATTGATACGTGCTCAGCAGGTTGAAGGTAAACTTCCGGTCGAAAAACTGCGGACCGTAATCCGCGTTCAGGTTGAAGGGATCGCTGACCGCGGCTAGGGTGTAGGATTGGCCGAAACCGGCGATGCCCAGAGCGTGGGAGTAAGTGAAGTTGGCGTTCACCGTTAATCCCTCTGAATAACGCTTCTGCAACGTCACTACCATGGCGTTGTAGTTCGAGTAGCCTTCCGAAGTGTACGCGTAGCAGTAGAAGCACTGCGTACTGGTAGGAAGCGCTGGCCCGAATGCGGTCCAAGAGGTCTCCAGGTCACTCCACAGTGTATTCACCGATTGCGTCAGGATTTGACCCGACTGAGTGGTAGCCACCGCAGCCGTGCAGCTTGAATATCCGCTGCAAAAACTGCTGCCCTTCAAGGCCGTCTCAAAGAACGGCTGGGGCGCCACGTTCTTGGCGCCGGAAGCCAGCGCATTATACATGTTTTGATAGGCCTGGGTGAACGTCTGGCCACCCAGCTTCATCATGGTTGGTACATCGGAGAAATCGACGCCTGCATAGAGATTCGCGGCGTAGGTTCCCACGTAACCTACTTCCAGGATCATGTTGCCCTTGAGCTGCCGCTGGATGCTGATGTCAATCTGGTCCGTTCGGGCCGGTCTCCAGTTCTGGTCCAGCGATTCAACCAGGGTCGCATAGGGGGCATTGACGCCCGGCGTTACTGGCACGGGCAGAGTTGGTGAGATCGCGCCTACTGGCGGGTTGGTGCCATCCACGCCAATGCGGTAAGCGTTGGCTGGGGTTACCACGCCAGTTCCCGTGCACGTGCCCGCGGTGTTCGGATTCTGGCAACCAACCGGCTGCAGGAATCCGTCGCCCAGCACCGAAGTCGAGATCAAACCGGCCGCCAGGCTGCGCGAGAAGAATCGGGCGTAGCCGGCACGTATTACTGTGGACTTGTCACCCAGGATCTTGCCCAGCCAGCCGTCCTTCACTTCCGGATTCCAGGCCACGGAAACACGCGGTCCCAATCCGCCGTAGTAGGGCCGGTACGGATATTTGTTGCCTGGCGCGATGTCTTGTACCGGCGTAAAACCGAGCGTCGGGTTATAAACTTGACCGTTGTTGGCCGCATTCGCCACGCTCTGGTAATATTGGGCGCTCGTAATGACTTGCCCGGTGGCAGTGGTCAGCACGTCCTGCGCGCCATTCTGATCGAGCGGCGGCATTTGCAGCGTCCAGTTCAGGCCGTAGCTGATGGTGAGGTTCGGACTGACCTTCCAGGAATCGTTCATGAACAGAGCGTAGGTCTGGTCCGTGACAAACGAACGAAGCGGCGTGCCCAGAGGATTCAGCGATAAATTCGCACCCGTACGAGTGGCCACCACGCTGGTTGCGGAAACAATTCCCGCCAACTCTGAGTAGAGACCGGTCCAGGAACCCACCTCGGAAGAAGGCAGGCAGTTCGTCACCACCGCGGCAGTGCAGGGCACGGGCTCAAAAGCCGGCGTGAAATTGACGCCGCCGTTGCTTACGTTGTCCACCAGCTGCGTGAGTCCGCCCACCACGTTGTCATAGCGGTCGAAATGCCAATGGTCATGGACAAACTCGCCGCCGAACTGGAACAGATGCGTTCCTTTCAGCCAGCTCAGCGTATCGCGATAGTCATAATCGTGACCGTCCCACAGCCGATTGCGCGCATCCTGCGTATCCACATTGATCGGAATCAGCGCCTGCGAGGTTTCGCCGCCGATCTCCACCGCTCCGTTGAGGCCTGAAAGTTGAGGTTCAGCGCCGGCGCGCAGATACTGCCACTGGTTCCGCGTATAACTGATGTGGCCTTCGTTCGTCAGGTTCGGCGTAAGCGTACCGGTGATTCCAGTCACCAGGTAACGGGGTCCCAGCGGAAACTGAGAAGCGGTTGCCGGGGTTCCCAACGTATCGCCGGGGAGCAGGCCGCCGATGTCCACCTGGTTGGTGGTGGGGTTGCTCTCGTCGAAGTACCGGTAGCTGCCAAAGAATCGCCATTTGGCTCCGAAATCGTGATCCAGCCGAACCACTGCGAAGTTGTTGGATAGCGGGTACGACAGATTCGAGAGATAGCCGCAGGTGTTCAACGTGTCGCCGGCGCCTACCAGCGTGTTGCATTGCGGCATGTACTTGTTCCAGATTGCGCTCACCGTGGGACTGATGCCCAGGCCGCGCGGATCGCAAGGCTGCCCGCCGGCGGCGCCGCAGGCGGTGGAAGTCGCCAGATTGTATTTAATGATATTGCCGGCCGCGTCGCGCTCCTGAATGATCCCTTCCCGGAACAATTCGGAAGGAACGGTCCGCTCATAGGGCCCAGAACGCGGATATCGCTCCCCTTCGTAATTCGTGTAGAAGTACGTCCTCCCTCCCCAGAACGATGGCCCTACCGGTCCGCCAAAGGAACCACCGAACCGGTTGTAGTGGGATTTCGGCTTGCCGCTGTCCGTGAAGTTGTTGAACCAGTCGTTCGCGGCCAGCACATCCGACTGGAAAAAGTCGTAAGCCGAACCATGAAATTGATTGGTGCCGCGCTTGGTGTTCAGCAACATCTGGCCGCCGCCGGAAAGGCCGAAGTCGGCGGTCATGTTGTTGGTATTGACGCGAACTTCTTCGATACTTTCCATCGGCGTTGGGATCACCGCGGAGCGGCTGCCTACATAAACCCCGTTGTCGCCGTCGAAATCGCTGGTGGCATTTCCGCCGTCCAGCAAGTATGTATTCTGGTCGGACATGTTGCCGGCTACCTGACCGCTGGTGATGTTGTCTTGCATGCCGCCCATGGTGGGCGCCACGGTAGGCTGCAGGAACAACAAACCGCCCGCGTCGCGATTGATGATAGGCAGATCCATCATGCCTTCATTGGTGATGGTCTGGCCCATGGTGGAGTTCAAGGTCTGCAACTCCGCGCCGGCCACGGTTTTCACTTCCACTACTTCGCTGATCTGGCCCACTTCCAGAGTGAAATCGACAGTGGTGGCTTGCCCCACCAGCACCGCCTGATTTTTCACCTCGGCCTTGCTGAATCCGGCCTTGGATACATTGATGCCGTATTTCCCGGCCGCAACGTTATTGAAGATGTAGAGACCCGAGGCGTTGGTCTGGGTGGTTATGGATATATTGGTGCTTAAGTCAGTCAGCGTGACATCCGCGCCGCCAATTACAGCGCCGCTAGTGTCCGTCACGCGCCCGGTTACGCTGGACGCTCCCACCGTACCTTGCCCCAGAAGCAGAGCAGCCGGCATCAAAACACAAATAGCCAATGTCAGACACAACGAAAGCTTTCTCATATACCCTTTCCCCCTTTTGCAAAATCCTGGCCAACGATGTACGAGAACTCAGGTGACGAACAAAACCTCAAAATCCGGAAATCAATTCACACGACCCTGTTGCAGATAAGTTTGCGCCGGAACCTGGCGCCAGTCGCGCAGATTCTGCCTGACTGGAGCACGTTTGGACGGCAAGAACCGGAATCCACAATTCGGGATCGGCTACCAAAATTCAGAATTGCGAATTCAGAAGATGGTAGCGCCCCGGTATTCAATTTTTAGCTCAAATTAGGTCTTCTCAACGGGGAAATTTAGAGCGATAATATTTCCAACGAGTGGGGGGAGTTGAGTGTGAACGAGCTTCAAGAAGGCCCAGGCCTGTCTTTAGCTACAGGCTCATCTAAAATGTCGGACAACCTGTCCGTGCGTTTGCGAACTGACCCGCCTGGGGTGGTGGAAATCCCAGCGCGGCCAAATACAACCATCGCCATTCACGTCGGACGTTCCGTCTTGGTGGAGTGTAAAAGAGGAGGCCTCACGCATCGGGGCGTCAGCGTACACGGTTACTCTGACATCATTCCCGCGGGCACTCCCAGCCGCTGGGAAATGAAGGAGAGCGATACGGTGCTGCTGGTAAGCGTGGCGCAAGGCCTGCTGAAAGCCGTAGCGGAGCAATCCGGCATGGACCCGCGCAAAATTCAAATCGTCAATCGTTTCCAGACCCGGGACACCAAAATTGAACACATCGGCTGGGCGCTGAAAGAGGAGATGGAGACCGGCTATCCGAATGGACGCCTGTACATCGAAAGCCTGGCACAGGCGCTTGCCGTCCACTTATTGAACCGGCATTCCTCCCAATCACACGCAATGACGTCTCCCAATGGCGGCATTTCCGGCCGCCGCCTGAAGCAGGTACTTTCCTATATCGAAGACAATCTCAGTCAGGATCTTTCGCTGCAGAGTATCGCCGAAGTCTCGGGCTTGAGCGCGTCCTATTTTAAGACGGCATTCCGTACCTCCGTCGGCCATCCGGTTCATCAATATGTAATTCAACGCCGGGTGGAACGCGCGCGATCCCTTCTCGCCGCCGGAGAGCTGCCCATCAGCCAGGTAGCGCTCGAGACTGGCTTTGCTCATCAAAGCCACTTGGCCTACCATATGCGCCGGGTACTGGGCGTTACACCCAAGACCATCCTATGCAAAGATCAAAAGTAGGACTGCCAGCAATCTGCGACGACGCAGCTGTCTTTTTACCCTTTCCTTCGCCGGCTGGCCGCTGAAAACATCACGCCGATTCATCTGCACCCTAGTGGGGCAGGCGCTTTCGCCTGCCAACCTAAAACGCCAGCTTCAACCCGAACTGAATCAGCCTTGGATTGTTCACGGTATAGTTAATCACGTTAAAGGTCGCCGGAGAATTGAAGTCCGCTCCGGTGCCGTTCCCGCCCGGGGCGCCAAACTGTGGATGATTGAACAGATTAAAGAACTCGGCGCGCAAATCGAGCCGCATTCCTTCGCGGGGCAGGGCGAAGTGTTTGATGAGGGAGAAATCGGTGTTTACGAAACCCGGACCGGAAAGGGGCGTGCGGTTGGCGTTTCCGAGCTCTCCCGGGGCCGGCTGGGCGAAGCAGGAAGTGTTGAACCAGTTGGAAATTGTGGGATGGCTCAACACTGGATTGCAAACCTGATTGGGGCGTATGTAGCTGTCGAAATCATTGTTCAAGAGGTTTTCTCCGCCGATCCCGGAGGTGTTGTTGCTGTCGACGACAAACACCGGAAATCCAGATGTTACCTTTTCTATTACGGTGGCCTCCCAGCCTCCGGCAATGGAATTGGCCGCGCCGCTCCAAGCGCTGCCCCATTTGCGGCCCCTGCCGAACGGCAATTCATAAATGATACTGGCCGTGAAATCCTGGTTCAGGTTGATCTGCGAGAGCCCCCAATCCAATTTTTGCCAATTGGGGAGGGGAAAGTAGTTGGCCCCGGTGATGCTGCCCAGACCGTCCATGAACCCGGTGTCATTGTCTCGCGAGTAGGTATATCCGATGAGCGCATAAATGCCATATCGCGCGCTTTTGGTCTCGGCTTTGATCTGCAGAGAGTTGTAGTGGGCGATGCCGGAGTCGAAAACATTTTGAATGAACGAATAGGGGAACGCGGGATATGGCAAACCGAATGCCGATCCGCCGGATCCGCAGCCTAGCGTATATCCGGATACCGTGCCGCAAGCGGCCGGAGATCCGACGTTGATGTTATTCCCATAGGTCAAAATGTGGGAACTGCGGGAGCCGGCATAACCGGCGGTAAGAACGATGTGGCCGGGAATTTCCTGTTCGAAGTTGATATTGAATTGCTGAATTCTTCCCTGCTTGAAGTCGAGATCCTGAGAGAGAATCGTGCCGGTAAAATCGGCTGGGTTCGGCGGCGCGGTGAAGGTGGGGAATCCGGAGGACATACTGATTCCGAGCGGAGTTATTCCATTCTTGGCGCAAGCTGCGGTGGCAAAGGTGCAATTGGTGGGAAAGAAAGAGAAGGCGTCCGATTCGGCGTAGTAGGGCGGATTCTGCCACAAACCCTGCGCTCCCTGGTTCCAGGCTGAGTCGTGAAATATTGCATAGCCGCCGCGAACCACCGTGTTGCTCTTGCCAAAAGGCTTCCACGCGGCGCCGACGCGCGGCTCCAGCGCCGTGAGGTCCATCTTCACACCCGCGCTTGGTCCGGCATTCTGGCCGGCGACCAGAAACTGTCCATTGGCGGGATCGAAGTTGGATAGACGGTTGCCCACTTCCGTTTGAGGCGTCATAAGCGCCCAAGCCAATCCGAGATTCAACGTCAAATTCTTATTGACGCGCCAAGTGTCCTCACCGAACGGCCGATACAACTGCCAGCGCCGGCCGGTATTGCCGCCGCCAAACTCCTGGTCATGGAATGCTTCGCTGGTGAGCCCGGTGAGAAGATCGGCTTCCGGGTTCACACCGCCGGTCCAACCGCCGGTGGTTTCCCAGGCGCCGTTGGGGAAGCCGACGGCAACTGTGTTCAATTGATTCCAACGAATGGACATGCCCACCCGGAAGTCATGGCTTCCGCGAACCAGATCGAGGGTGTCATCGAATTTCCAAACGTTGGTCCCGCCGACGAAGGGCGTATAACCGCGATCGCCAATCGAATAATAACCGTCCAACACCGTGACGGAAGTCAGCCCGCAACTGTTGCCTCCCAAATCCGCACCTGGGATGCCGATGGTGTTCGCAATGCACGTGCCGGTTCCCTGCGAGGTGATGTAGTCGAAAATGCGGTTGAACCCCCAGCTGAATTGGTTGACGGTGCTGGGGGAGAAGATATGAGTTTCGGAGAGGGCCGCGTTACGAGCGTGATTGGCAATGCCCTGATTGCTGGCGAAGGCGCCCTGTTCGGTGAAACCCGGCGCGCCTCCGGGCACGTAGGAGATAGCCTGATCGTAGCTGAAGCGCGCGAATAACGAATCCTTGCTCGAAATATTTTCGTCCAGCCGAACATCGAACTTGCCTTCGTTCAGGGTCCTCACCGGCTCGCTCACATAGTTGTAGCCCTGGGCAGGGTTGTTCGCATTGGGAAGCGGATACAGGTTGATCAGCTTCTGGCCAATTGGGTTGATCAAGCTCTGCGGAATCTTGTTGCAAGGCGAACCGGCGGACTGACTTCCATCCGGGCCCGCGGGAAGCGCGTTGCCGGAGGGATCGCACATGAATGGGACGGAGACCGGATTGGCATCGGTGCCTTGAGTGGCCCAAGGATTGAGCAGTTGACCGGTGACCGGATTACCGAAGGCGTCGTTGGAGAAATCGCCGTTTCGCATCGCCTGGGTGGGGACAAGTCCGGTGTAAGGAGTGCCATGCCGCTGGTATTTTTCCTCGTAATCGGCGAACAGAAACACTTTGTCCTTCTTGACCGGTCCACCGAGCGAGGCTCCGAATTGATTGAGATTGAATTTTTCAGTGGAGGTGGCGAAAAAGCTGCGTGCGTCCAAATCCGTGTTGCGGAGAAACTCGAAGAGGCTTCCGTGGAACTGATCGGTACCACTTTTGGTGGTGACCAAAACCGTGGGCCCGCCGCGCGTGCCAAATTCCGCCGAGTAGTTGTAGGTCAGCACCTTGAATTCCTGGATGGAATCGATCGAAGACAGAATCGAAATAGCGCCCGAGGTCAGCTCATTGTTGTCGTTTCCATCCAGCAGCCAATCCGTGCTGTTGGCGCGCGAGCCGCCTACCGAAAGTGAATACGATCCGCGCGCTGACGCTTCGCTCGACGGACCACCATTAAAAAAGCTGTTCGGATTGGTTTCCGTCGTGGTGCCGGGAGTCAGCGTGGCCAGCTGCACGAAGTCGCGGCCATTCAAAGGAAGATCCGCCACCTGCTGCGAGGTAATCACCTGTCCCAGTGTGGCGTCCGCAGTCTGCACGCCAACTACCGTCGCCGATACCTCCACGCTCTCCTTCACCGTTGCCAGCACCAGCTTAAAATCTAGCTCGCGATGCTCATCCACCTGCAGCCGGACGTCCTTGGCTTCAGCGGGCTGAAATCCCTGCTGCTCCACATGGATGGTGTAATTGCCTACGCCCAGTAGCGGAACAACGTAATGGCCATTGGAGTCGGTGACTCCGTCACGCGTGGTTCCGGTGGCCGGGGCAGTCACGGTCACTTTCGCACCGGCAACAGCAGCGCCCGCGGCGTCCGATACGGTGCCGGAAATACTTCCGGTTGCTTGACCGTAAAGTAGCCCACACACAAAAATCGTGAGCGAACAGACAATCGCCGGAAAAAGTGCTTTTTGATTAAACATTTGGATGCCCCCTGGAAGTTCATCTACTCAGATGAAATTCTCAACTCGGTGACTCAGTATGCCTAGGTTGACCGAAGAGTGTCAAGCGTGATCGACGTTTGCAACAAAGGCACCGGTCGCTTACGAAGCTGTGAAAAAATCGGTTCGCAGGCGAAAGCGCCTGCGCCACTGCGTCAATGTGGGGCAGAACCCCGCGTGCTTCCCGATTTTTTCACAGCTTCTTACCCTCACCGCTCGCCAGCAGCAACCTCAGAACTACCATCCATATGAAAGTTTTGGATGAAATGTTTCATCCCAACCTCTAGCCGGCTCAAGCCGTACGTCCGCGCCTCACGGAGCGCTTCCTCATTGGCCAATTGATGATGAGCGATCCGGTAGCAGGCAATCACCGTGCCCGTGCGGTCCGCACCGCGCCGGCAATGGACAAAAATGGGCCATTGCTGGCTGGAATCCAACAAGGCTAGAATGTCGCGGATCTCTTCGTTGGAAGGCGCCGACAAACCTGCCAGCGGCCGGCTGACGTACACCATACCCGCCGCCTCAACCGCCCGAGCTTCTTTATCGATGGAATGTTCGCTCGACGGCCGCAGATCGATAACCGTCTTCACGCCCAACCTGGCCAGACTGCCCCAGCCGGCGTCAACGGGTTGGCCACCCCGGTATAAGTGCGCGTTCACCGCATGAAAATTTGGAACGCCCGGCGCTTCAATATCGGCCGCTTCCGCCGGAAGCACAAATAACCCGGCGGCCAGCCCAAGAATCAGCGTGCAATGATTCACGGTGCGTCCATTATCTCACGCGTCTTATATTGGTAGTGTGCGCCGTCCTTCTTCCGCCGCCTGGATTCTGGCTTCCGGATTCGTCATTCTGCTGCCTGCCGCCGAACTACCTCCAGCAACCGCCGCCGCTTTCGATCGCTACGCGAAGTTAACGGAGGAGGCCGTCAAAAGACCACCCGCTCCTCACAACTGGCTGTGGATCGACAAGCATCCAGAGGAGCAATCGCGGGTATGGCTTGGTCAAACCGAGTACATCCCTCAAAAGACACTAGACCAGGGACACGAAATCGAGATGCCGGACGCTTCTTTTCAGGATTGGCTGGGCACCACCCTGCTGGAGGGCGTAACGCTGGAACGCATCCGGGATTTTATCCTGAACTACAACGATTACAAATATTATTTCAAGCAATACTTCAAGGACTCGCGGCTGATAAAGCGCGACGGCGACATCTTCGATGCCTACCTGCGGCTTTCGAGAAAACAGTTTGCCACCGTGGTCCTGAACATCAACCTTACGGCCAGCTACGTGGCTTTAGACCCTACCCACGCCTATGTCATCAGCCATTCAACGCACATCGGAGAAGTGGCGCATCCCAAGGTCAAAGATCCCTCCGGCCAGGAGCGGTCCGCGGACGATGCCTATGGTTACCTGTGGCGCCTGAATCAGTACTGGCGAATCGAACAAACCACCGACGGAGTTTATGTTGAGCTGGAATCGCTCACGCTGTCCCGCCCGGCAGGCGGGCTTACCCCGCAGCGATTCTTGACCGGCTTTGTGCAAGATTTCCCTAAAGAATTTGTGGTCGGCATGCTGGACGGCTTGCACCAGGCGTTTCCCGCTCTCCGCAAGAAGTAGCTTGGGGGAACTGGCCCGCCGGAGCGCCGATTGGCAATCGGCGCGCAGGTTGGCAACCTGCCCCACGTTGCTTGGGGTACATCAGGCGGAGGCGTAATAGGCGTTGTTGGCTTCGCGGAGGCGGGAGGTTTCGATTTCGTCGTTTGAGAAAACGAAGCCATCTTCGGCGGGGTTGTAAGGAATTCCTTCGTCCTGATGGAGTTGGAGAATTCTGGCGGCCTTTTCCATTTGGTCTTTCTCTTGTCGCGGCGCTCGGCCTGAATCTCGCGGAGCTGTTGCAGGGTGCGCTCGAATTGGCGCGAGAGGCGATGCTCATGGCTGCTGATTCAGCTAAGTGTAGCGGATCGGAAGACACATAGCTCCTCAAGCAACGGCACACACGAAAGTAATCTCACTGGTTCCGCTCCGGAAGTCGCATTGTGGAAGATTACACTCGTGAAACGCCGTCGCCTAAGCGTGCTTCCACATGCTAAAGTCTTTGGGAAGCGATGCCGCTGACTCGCGGAAGCAAAGGCCCGCACGACACGCAGGATGCGGGAGTAATTCGGTAGCCGCGAACGAGATGGAATCGCTCTTCTGGAGGCAGGCGCATTCCCGCAAAATCCGACAAGCTTTCCGGCGTAGCCGGCCGATCGTTCAGCCATCCGAAAGGACTGTACTTTCTTGCTTTCACCGAGATTTGGGAGCGCTTTTCCTTCTACGGGATGATGGCGCTGCTGGTTCTCTACATGGTCAACCAGCTGTTGCTGCCCGGCCACGTCGAGAACATTGCTGGTTTCGCTGGTTTTCGTAGAGCCGCTGAGGCCATCACCGGCCCACTTCAGCCTGTCGCGTTGGCTTCGCTGATTTTCGGGCTCTACACCGGTTTCGTCTACTTCACACCGGTGTTGGGCGGCATGGTTGGCGACCGCTGGATCGGACAGCGCAACGCGGTGGTCATCGGCGCGCTGGGTTTGGGCGGCGGCTATATTGCAATGACATTTGAGCGGACATTCCTGGTGGGCTTGTTGCTGCTGGTAATTGGCTCCGGCTTTTTGAAAGGGAACATTTCGAGCCAGGTAGGCGGCTTGTATCAAGACGAGTCGCACAGAACCAGAGGGTTTGCTATTTTCAGCACGGCGATTAACCTGGGCGCCCTTTTCGGGCCACTGGTTTGCGGGTTCCTGGCGCAGTACTACGGCTGGCGTTATGGCATCGGCATAGCCGCAGTCGTCATGCTCCCCGCCATTGCAACTTACCTCATGGGCTATCGCCATCTGCCAAAGAGAGTGGAGCGACGCGTGCACCACAGCGAACGGCTCACCTCGGCCGATTGGCGCATTATCGGCGCGCTGATGGTTGTGATTCTCATCACTGTATTCCAATCGATCAGTTACTACCAGCTTTACAACGTCTTCAAGATCTGGCTGCAGGATCATGTCGATCTCCGCGTGGGGGGCTTCACCATCCCGGTGCCGTGGTTTCAGTCCATTGATTCGCTGGTGGGCATTGTGGCGCTCCCGGGGCTCTTCTGGCTCTGGCGGCAGCAGGCGTCGCGGCGAGGTGAACCCGGGGAGCTTGCCAAGATCGGTATCGGAGCATGGATCGCAGCAGGCAGCCACCTCATGTTAGCGGCCGCCATCGTTTCCGCCCACGGCGCGCGCATACTCCCAATTTGGCCGGCGCTGTGCGCCACTGGTATGGGCGTGGCCTTCCTCTACTACTGGCCAACACTGTTGGCACTTGTCTCCAGAGCCGCCCCAGCCAGCGTCAACGCCACCATGATGGGAACCGCGTTTCTGTCTCTGTTTTTGGGAAACAACATTATCGGTTGGCTGGGGGGATTCTACGAGCGAATGAACCCGGTGTCGTTCTGGCTGCTGCATGCAGCGATCGCCAGCGCGGGTGGCCTGCTGATCTGGATCTTCGGGGGCATGCTCAGGCGGGTGCTTGACGCGGGCACGCCCCAACCGATGCGTCCCGCAGCAATGACTTTGGAAGTGGAAAGTTGAGGCCAGGGCCGGCATAACGGCCGGTTCCGGGTCACTTTGGAGGTGACTCCAAAACGTGCGATTCGCTTTGTTAGCGCTTCAAAGCTTCCAGCATTGCTTTGGAGGACAGGTAGTGGAAGCGCTGGATTTCCTTGCCCTCTGAATCCAGCACCAGGACCGTCGGGTATCCTTGCACATTAAATCGGCGTACCAGATCTTTTTCCACGTCGCCGTCGAGTTTAACCCCCACGTAGCCCACATTCAGAAGGGCGGCCACCTCGGCGTCGGTCCAGATCCATTCGTCTAATGACGCGCACGGTCCGCACCAGGAGGCCCAGAAATCAACGATCAGTTTGCGCCCGGATTGGTTCGCGCTGGACATTCCGCGTTCGAAGTCGCGCTCGATCCAGGGAAAGCGCTGTGCGGCTCGAGGGCGGGTGCGCTCGACAGCCAGTGTGTCGTCAGGCGCGCGATCGTCCGCTTTGGTGATGGCGCGGTCGACAATGGCGAAACTCAGCGAACGGCCGTCCGGGCTGAGGCTGCGAAATTCAAGCACAAGTTCCTTGCCGTCTGGGACATTCAGAAACATCAGACGGCTGGTACGCCGGGCTTCCTCGAAGGTAAGGACGCGCCTGGGAGACTCCGGCCCAGAGGCGGCGAGAACGGACCATTTGTCATTGGAGTCAAAAACGCCATTGTTGTCCGAATCCATGACGGCTACAAGGGCATCCACGCCCGCGACCTTGACTCGACCACTGCGCCATGACTTGACCTGATAGCGAAGTAGGTCTGGTGGTTCTTCTGTTTCCCGCACTGCCCAGAACTCGACCATATAAGGTTCGACGATGCCGTCTTCGTATGGAATGGACATTTCCGCGCCGATATTAAAGGACGACCACCAGGCCTTGGTTTTCGCATTCATGTAGGGTTTCGCTATTAATGCCGGACCGTCGTCGGTGAAATCGCCATTGCGGTTACGGTCGAGGTAGAGCCGGCATAGATCCCGCGGGTGATCGGAATCCGCCGTAGCCAGGATGTTGACCCATGACTTTTGGTCCGGGCCGACTTGGAGCGTGCCGGTTTTCGCTGGCCGCGCGGCGCCTTCTGGAAGCGTTGCGTCCGCCGGCAAATCGGAGAGCGCGACCTCGGTCCCATGAGGCCAGAAGTTGGGCGTCGGCCCCTTACCGGGCGCCTGATAAGTCAGGTCAACACGGACGATTCTCTCCTGTTGTCCGCTGACTTGATAGCTTGCCGCCAACAGAGCGCCGATCCACACCAACACGCGCATAATTCCATGCATCAACTTTCCTTAGAAAGCCGCTCCGGGAGTCTTCCTTCCACTTGGAAGTATAACGCCCATGTACCCGCCTTTCACTCGTTAGAGCCCCGCGCCGAGCCCGCCGCGGGGGAACCGTCCGCGCCCCTGATTTGCAGTTGCAACCAACCCCGCGCCAGACGCCAGTCTCGCGTAACGGTCTCTTCCGACACCTTGAGCACGGCGGCTGTATCCTGCACGTTCAACCCGCCGAAATATCGCAGTTCCACAACTCTCGCCTTTCGCGGATCGCCGCGCGCCAGTTCGGCCAGGGCGTCGTTTAACGCGATCAGCTGCCTGTCGTTATCCTGGCTCAGCTTCAAATGAGCCACATCGTCCAGGTGAATCCGTCCCAGTCCTCCGCCGTGCCGGGAGGCAGCTCTCTTGCGGGCCGCGTCCACCAGAATGCGGCGCATCATCTGTGCGCAGATCGCATAGAAATGCGCCTTGCCTTCCAAAGCCACGTTCTGAACGTCGATCAGTTTCAGGTAGACCTCATGTACCAGAGCCGTCGCCTGCAGGATGGGCTCTTCGCGCTCCCGCTTCATGAAATCCACGGCCAGGCGGTGAAGTTCCTGATAAATGCGCGGCGCCAGCGCATCGAGCGCCTGCGCATCGCCCGCGGCCCAGGCGAGGAGAAGCTGGGTCGTATCCGCGATTTGATGGTCCGCTTCCACGGTGATTTCAGAATAACGTGAAAAAATATCGCGCCGGCGTTACGGTTTTCGCACCCGTTTCTCGCATGGAGTTGCGGGAAAAACATTTTCCCGACAGAAAGAGGAACCATCATGAAAGTAACACACCGAGCAGTAATGACCACTTTGAGCGCAGCGGTAGTGGGGATGCTGTTGGTCCCCGCGGCAAGCGCGTGTGCTCTGGCAGATCAGCCCACTCCATCCGCCCGTCTACAACTCATGCAGGATTCCCAAGATCCCCGGGAGTTGGTTCCGACTGGGAGCCCCGCTCTGGAGCTGAGCAACCTGGCGCGTGGGAAGAGCCCGTCGATCGTTGGAATGTGGAGTTTTCAGTTTATCTCCATGGGTAACACCACCCACAATCCATCAATTGCGGACGGAACCGAACTCAACTGGGGATACAACCAGTTTCACAGCGATGAGACCGAAATTCTGAATGCCGGCGCGCGTTCTCCGGCACAGCAGAATTTTTGCCTGGGCGTATGGCAGCAGACCGGGGACTTCACTTACCAGGTGAACCATTTTGCCCTGAATTACAACGCCGCCACAGGAGCGTTGATCGGCAAGATCATCGTTGTCGAAATGGTTACCGTTTCGCCCGGCGGCACAGCCTTTAGCGGCACGTTCGTCGAAACTGTCTTTGATACCACGGGAAACCAGACCGACCACCTGACTGGCCAGGTTAAGGCGCAGCGAATCACGGTGGACACGATGACGCCGTGAAGCGGGCGGATCGCGCGCCACTATCGGGTCGGTGAAAAAATCGGGAAGCACGCGGGGTTGGCAGACGGAAGCGTCTGCCACACGTTGACGCACAAGGATCTACGATTGAGTGGCGCAGGCGCTTTCGCCTGCGAACCGATTTTTTCACAGCTTCTTACCTGGACTTTGTCCATTAGGCAGCCCAACAAAGAGCGACAGACAAGCGGCGGAAGAGGGGGACGGGGATTTTCACAACTTTGGTGTCTGCCGACGAGATGAGGAAATTGGGAAGCTGCCAATAGTGTTGACGCACAACGGAGATCGCGTCTGAGAAAGTAGGCCGGGGCTTTCGGTACCAGGAAGAGGACGAGATGGGAAGTTGTCCGCCTGAAGCCAGACCGTTTGCCAAGACGGTAATGAGAGAGAACAGGCCGAGCAGAATGGGGCTGGTGCGAGCAATGGCCAGGTCGGACCATTGCCGCTGGGTTTCGAAGCCGACATGGGCGCGGACCTCCTGGAAGGTCACTTCGACCTGCCAGCGTTGGACAAACCAAGCCAGAATCTGATCGGGGGATTGCTGTGAATCGGTGCACAGCAGCGCGAGAGGATCAAAACTGGACAGCGGATCGCGGACCAGAACCCAACGAATGGAGAGCGGATGGAAGCCCCCGTGGTACCACAGGGCGGTGCCTGAAAGGTATTCCACTGGACGCGCGGTAGCGCCATACCAGTGAGGGATGGTCCGCTTAGTCCACGAGGTACGTTTCGATCGGAGCAGTTGTTGCAGCTTGGATAAGCGTTTTCCAACTAGGCGGGGACGCCCAGCTCGTCTGGGTCTTCGAGCCGGCGGCGGGGCGAACAAACGGGCATCGGTGCGCAGTCGGGTGATGCAAGTGATGGGACGTCGGAGCGACTGCATGCGGGTCAGCAAATCCAGGGCCGAGAAGGCTTGGTCGGCTACTAGAACGATGTCCCGATCCGGTAGCCAACGCCGGAGTTGCAGCAACAGCTGCCGGGCCCAGCTGGTGAGCGGCTTATGCCGCTGCCGGTGCTGCTGGCTAAAACGTTCCGAAGGAGTGAGAGCGGTTAAGAACGGGAGCGCCCAAACGCGTTGCGCCCAAGGAATTGGCGCGAGCAACATCAGGCTCAGCCAGCGCAATCCACCGGTCTTGACGAAATGTGTTTGCGAGGACCGCACCGGGTCACGATAAATGCCTCGGGCTCGAATCTTCTCTCCGCGTCGCCGTTCAATGGTGTCGTCCAGACCGAACACCAGCGGACCGGCCGGAGCGAATGTAGAGATGAGCAGGTGCAGCAAAACACGACTGGCCTTCAGACAACTCCAGCGAGCACGATTCAACACGCGATGGTAGTTCTGAAAATGCCGATCGTGGCTCAGTCCCATGATGCGCAAGGCGCTGGTCACGGTCCGTTTTCCAGGCGCTAGAATCGCGCCCCACAACAAGACCTGAGCATGCTCCCAGCTACGCTTCCAAAAAAGGGGCGCGAATGCTAGGATGATCGAATAGATTTGGGGAGGTGGAGTAGGCATAAAACATTTCTTGGCAGATATGTTTTAGCATACGCTTATCTCCCCAATCTCCTCCGCGGAATGGATAAAGTCCAGCTTACGGTCGCGGTTCGGTAATATTCTCAAAATACGAATCCTAGTTCCGCACCTTTCCGCAGAGGCATTGGGCTGGCCCCCCTCCCCGCGTCGCTCAGCCTTTACTGATAAGCTGTCCTCCATGACGCCCGAGCGTTGGGGGCAGTTGGAGGAGCTGTATCTGGCGGCGCGGGCCCTCCCTGCTTCCGAGCGAGCCGCGCTGTTGGAACGGTCCGACCCGGAGCTCGGTGCAACGGTCGCGGCAATCCTGGCTCGAGAGGGCGTGCGGCCGCAAGGGGACGCCGCGCAGGAAGACGGCTCGTTCCTCAATCGTCCAGCGTGGCAGGGTTGTGAAAGCCTTTTGAAAGGCGACGATACACGCGAGACGGGAATATTTGTCAGCGTTGTCGAACAACTGGGGCCTTATCGGATTGAACAAAAAATCGGACAGGGCGGGATGGGACAGGTGTTCCGCGCCCTGGACACGCGGCTTCAGCGGACGGTGGCGATTAAGGTGCTGCCCTCAACGCAGGTGGCCGATCCGGATCGAAGGAGACGCTTCCTGCAGGAGGCGCGGGCGGCATCCAGACTGAATCACCCGAATATCGTCACGCTGCATGACATTGCAAACGACGGCGGGGTGGATTACCTGGTGATGGAGTATGTGGCGGGTAAGACGCTCAAGGAGTTGATCCGTCCGGAGGGCTTGCCGATTTCCGAGGCCGGCGGTTATGCGATCCAACTGGCCGGCGCCCTGGCGGTTGCTCATGCCGCGGGGTTGATTCACCGGGACATCAAGCCCGCGAACATCATGGTCACGAACGACGGACAAGTGAAGGTCCTCGATTTCGGGCTGGCCAAGCTGACTTCGGCGGGAGCCGATTCGCCCGATGCGGGACAGACCATACCGGGAATGGTGGTGGGGACGGTTTCCTACATGTCTCCCGAGCAGACGCGCGGTGAGCCGCTCGATGCGCGGTCGGACATTTTTGCTTTCGGCTCGGTCCTTTATGAGGTTGTCACGGGCCGGCTGCCTTTCACGGCCGCGAGCCTGCTGTCGACCATGCACGAAATCGCGCTGAACGAACCACCTCCGCCGTCGCGGGTCCAGCCGCGCGTTCCCGCGGGGTTGGAACAGATCATCCTGCGGTGTCTGCGGAAACAGGTGGCGGAGCGCTACCAATCGATGGCGGAGCTGCTGGAGGCGCTTCGCAGTGGCGGCGTCCAAGCCTCTTCCGAGACGACCAGGGCTGCTACGCGTCCGGCTTCTTCGATCGCGGTGTTGCCCTTTACAAGCGTCAGCGGGGATGGCGAACAATTCGGCGACGGACTGGCCGAGGAACTGATCCACGCGCTGAGTCTGTATGACGACCTGCAGGTGATCGCACGAACGTCGTCCGCCGCCTTACGCGGCCACGGGTTGGATATTGGCGAAATTGGGCGGCGCTTGAATGTCGGCGTGATCCTGGACGGAAGTGTTCGGCGTGCCGGCAACCGGCTCCGGATCGGGGTTCAGTTGATCGACGTCAACGACGGCCATCAGCTGTGGTCCGAGCGGTACGACCGGGAAATGACGGACGTGTTCGAAGTGCAGGATGAGATCACGGCTGCGATCATAAGCAAGCTGCGTCCACAACTGGTGGGCGGCAGTTCCGCGGCGGCGGCGCGCCATTCGGAAGATCCGGAAGCGTACGCGCTGTATTTGAAGGGCCGCCATCATTGGGGAAGACGTCCGGCGGGCACGATGGAGGCAATCGCCTACTTCGAACAGGCGGTCAAGCGTGATCCGACGTATGCCCTGGCATACACGGGCCTGGCGGATGCTTACAACACGCTGGCGAGCTGGGAGGGCGGCGTGCTTCCGCCAGGTGAGGGTTTTCAAAAGGGGATGTCGTATGCAGAGCAGGCGCTTCGCCTGAAGCCCGATCTGGCCGAAGGGCATGCGGCGCTGGCTTACGCATTGCTCCACTACCGCTGGGAGATCCCGGAGGCCGAGCGGTTGTTCTCGGAGGCAATCCGGCTGAATCCGCGCTACGGGCCGGCGCACCATTGGTATTCGCATCTGCTGGTTGCGGCGGGACGCATGGAGGAGTCGCTAGCCGAGAGCAAAATCTATCTGAACCTCGATCCCGTAGATCCATTATCACAGCTGCACCTGATGTGGCACCACGTCATGGCGCACAACTTCGATCAAGCTCTCAGCGAATCCGGCCGTGCGTTAGCCGACGACCCCGGCTTCTCGTGGCATCGCATTTTTCAGGGTTGGGCTTATCTCGGCAAACGCGCAACGGGTGAAGCGGAGGCAGCCATCCGAAAAGGGGCGGAACTTTCGGGCGTGAGTGTGCAACTCAGCTTTCTGGGGCACGCGCAGGCAGTCAACGGCAATCGGGAGGATGCGCTTCGGACGCTGGAGCGGCTGACGGCGCTATCGGCGGAGCGGTATGTTTCGCCCTATGAGTTGGGATTGATTTACGAAGCGCTCGGCGACCGCGATCAAGCCTTTGCGCTACTGGAGCGGGCGTTTGCGGAGCGCTCACCGTGGTTGGTTTATTTGGCGCGGGAGCCGCGGTTGAGGCATTTGCACGGCGACCCGCGCTTTGATGCTTTGCTTGCGCGGGTGACGCCCGACTTCGGCAAGGAGCCGGCGGGAGGAAATCGGTAGGCGGCGAATTTGGATGTCACGGGGGGCATGGCCGGCACTGGTACGCGGCCGCTACTGAATATCGATGGTCACCGCATTCGACGCTTGCCCATCCACCGTGAGAAACACGTTCACCTTCCCACTCCCGCTCAAGCTCACCGGCAGCAATACATTCACCTGGTCCAACCCCGTAAAATTCGGCGTTGGACCGGCATACTGCGCCGGCACAGCGCTAGTTCCGATGGTGACGGTCACGTTCGCCAACGCGCTGCGGCCGCGGATGCCCGTGCCATACAGCGTGAGATACGTGGACGTGCCAGAGGCCAGGCTGATGGGCACTGCCACGCAGCTGGAAGAGCTGCACTGGTAAACCGGCGCCACCGTCTGCGAACTGCCAACCTGCGTGGTAGCGGCCGCGACACCGCTGCCACTACCGTTCATGCTGAACAATGTGGGATCTACGGCCGCCACTGTGCCGCTAAAAGTTTGCGTTGCCGAACCGTTGGCAACCACAAATTGCGCCGTCCCTTTCGCTGTCCCATCGGGAACAGCGAAATTGATCTGCGTGGAAGACACATACAGTAACGACGCTGTGCGCTGGTGGCCGGCCGAATCCGTCACAGTAAGAGTGGCCCCAGCCAGCGTGTGAGGCAACGGCTCCGCGTCGGCTTGGGCGACACCAGCCGCCAGGTTCGTACCGAAAAGCGAAGCCAGCGAATCCGGCGCCACAGCCGCGCTAGGCGCCGCGGCGGATACCACCGCGCCCAGGATCACGCCGTAGTAGCGGGCCATCCAGTACGGCAAAATGTAGTCGATCCCGGAGCCTTCGATGGTTCCCGATCCGCCGCCGGTCAGTTGGAACGGGTCGCGCTGCCAAAGAAAATCCGTAGTCGGCCGTATGGGAACCGGCACCGGCTCGCAGGCCTCGGTCCCGCACACTTTAACCACCTTGCTGTCGTCCACGTAGGGATCGCGCCGCGGCCGCTCCAGCCATTGGTCGAGCAACGAGATTGTTTCCGCGTCGCGAGCGGCGTTGGGACCGTTAATGGAGTGGTCAATGATGTCGAAGAATGCATTCTGGTGCGTCGCCGTGTATTTGCGCACAATCTGATATGCTCCGCGATTCTGGGAATTATCCTGCAGGCGGATCAGATTGTAAAAACTCATGTAGTCGAGGTTGAACTTGAAGTAGGAGTCATTGCTCAGTACGTCGAACGATACGCCCGCGTCGAATGGCGCGGTCACAAAAGGCCCGCCGATAGCGTGTGAGGGATCCACATGATGTTGTATCGCCAGCAACACCTGCACCTCCTCCGGCCGCAACAAGAACGTATTTGAAATGTCGTCGTTGGGCGACCATTCATGTTGCGAGATGAAACCCAGCATCAGCGTGGCCAGATTGCCGATGCCGCTCTTCACCGTGGCGTCGTCCACCAGATCGTAAGCCGCCCCCAGCCCGAAGAACGCTCCCACCACTTCGTCGCGCGAAGTGTTGTCCACCCAAATCCACGGCGGGCTCTGGTGAATGGTATTGCTGGCCTCCTGGCTCTCAATGCTGGCGGCATACGGCGAGTCAGCCGCAACAATGCAGCGAGCCAAGCGGTTGTCTCCGGTCACGTCCACCAGCGACTGCAATCCCGCCAGCGCCCCCTTCACATTCTTGAGCGCATCAGCCGACCCCGTGACGTTGTAGCGAAACGCCTCGGCCGCCAGATAGGCCCCGGTCCACAAAGCAGAATCGCCACAGCGCGTGTAATCGACAATCTGGTCACTGGCCGCGGACGCGTAGATGGGATCCAGAATGGTTCCAAACGGTAGATGTTTGGCCTGAATGTTCGCCGATATGGCCAGCGCATCCGCTTCCGACGCCCACGCTGGACCAATCAACGTGACGATAGCCAGAGCTGCACCGATTCGAACCACAAACAGTAGACGCACTCCCCGGCATGAATGATACGAGCGCCCCGCAAGCCCCCCGATTTACTTGCGTTAACCGACCGCCAGCCGCCTGCCGCTCGGGGCTAGGGGCTTGGGGCTGGGGACTGGTGACGGGGTCGCTGGTGGTTGGTGGGCTGGCGCGCCCCAGCCCCGAGTCCCAAGCCCCCAGCCCCGAGTGTTAGTCTTTCAAGTTGGGAGAACACCATGCCGGATCGCCACGCGATTCAAGACGCAATTCATGCCGGAGACGGAATCCTCCGCCTAGAGCCCTGTTGGGTTCCTCGCTCCTTCATGATCCCGGGCCGCAGATTGAAACTCCATCCCGACGATCTTTATGCCTTCGGAGGTCATCGCGGAGGAATCAACGAGCGCTGGTTCAGCTCCACCACCAAAGCTTCGAACGGCCCGGCAACAACCGAAGATGAGGGCCTCAGCTACGTGCGCGTGGATTCGAATCATCGATTTCTCTTGAAGCACGCCATCGAACATGCGGGCGATCTGCTGCTGGGCGCCGAGGTGATGGAACGCGAGCGCGGCTGGAATCTGCTCTGCAAATTCTTCGACAACATGGGGCCCATCCCGCATCACATGCACCAAAGCGACGCTCAAGCTAAGCTGGTGGGCCAGCGCGGCAAGCCGGAAGCTTACTACTTCCCGCCACAGTACAATCTGACCGAAAATAATTTCCCATACACCTTCATGGGCCTCGAGCCCGGCACCACCAAGAACCATGTGCATCGATGTCTCGAGAACTGGAACAAAGGCGACAATGGAATCCTGTTTCTCTCCCGCGCCTACCGGCTGGAACCCGGCGCGGGATGGCAAATCAATCCCGGAATCCTGCACGCACCCGGATCTCTGGTGACATATGAACCGCAGGTGGCGAGCGACGTCTTCGCCATGTTTCAATCCCTCGTGGAAGGCCGTATTGTCGACTGGAGCCTGATGACCAAAGACGTGCGACCCGAATATCATCACGATCTGGATTACCTAGTGGGAATGCTGGATTGGGATGCCAACGTGAACCCCGAATTCGGCAAAACGAACAAGGTGTCGCCTAAACCAGTCCATCCCCCGGAAGCCACCGGCGAGTCAGGCTATTCGGAGAAATGGGTGACGTATGGAACGCCGCACTATTCGGCGAAAGAACTGACAGTGCTGCCCGGCCGCACCGCAACAATTACCGACAATGCTGCATATGGATTGATCCTGACTCAGGGACACGGGTTTTTTGGAAAACATCCGGTAGCCACGCCGGCCATGATCCGCTTCGGCGAAATGACGCAGGACGAATTGTTCGTCAGCGCCGCGGCGGCCAAGGCCGGCGTAAAAGTGGAAAACTCGAGCGCTACGGATCCGCTAGTGATCTTGAAGCATTTCGGACCGGGCAATCCGGACGCCGAATCCCTGTGGAAGAAAAACTGAATGACCGTGCACAAGTATCCCGCCCTCCACAACGCTATGTGGCCGGGCCTGGTCGGCAAGGGGCCGGACTCGGAGCCGCCCATCGATCTTGAAACCATGCTGGATCTCACCGCCGCGGCGGAGGTGAATGGAACGCACTTCGATGGCGTCGATCTGTTCCTGTTCGCTCCCCATGTCGACATTGATTCCACTCCCGCCCAACTGGAAAAGCTCGCGGAACAAATCGCCGCTCGAAATCTGGTGGTCGGCTCCGTGGTTGCCCCGGTTTGGCCGCCCACCGGCGGCGGATCGGCCATGGGCTCAGATACCGATCGCGCCAATTTTCTCACGCAGGTGAAGAAAGCCTGCGCTATCGCGAAAAAACTCCGCGAGATCGGAATACGGCGTTATGGAATTGTCCGCATCGATTCCGCGGCCAGCCCCGCCGATTGGGCGGCGGATCCAGCCGGCAACACGGCGAAGATCGCCCACACGTTTCGCGAAGCCTGTGGCATTGCGGAATCGTATGGTGAGCGGCTGGCCGCGGAAGGCGAAATTTGCTGGGGCGGAATGCATGGCTGGAAGCGAATGGCGGAACTGCTCGAAAAAGTAGACCGTCCCAAGACCCTTGGTTTTCAGGCCGACATGGCCCACACGCTGCTTTTCACGCTCGGCTACAATGCTCCCGAAGACCGTATATTGCCCGAGAACTTCGATTGGTCCGACAAGCCAGTATTGGACCAAGCGATTCAAACCATGACCCACGCTCTGCGGCCCTGGACCATCGATTTTCACGTCGCGCAGAACGACGCTACGGTAAAAGGCTCGGGATCGCACGACAAAACCGGCCGTCATTGCCTGCCGCGTGATCCCAACGGCAAGATGGACATCGTCCGCGTGGCCGGCGCCTGGATGAAAGACGAAAATGGCCAGCCCACGCGCGCTTTCGAACACATCTGCTGGGATGGCTGCATGTTTCCAAATCAAGTCATGATGCAGGATTCCACCTGGCGCGATATCCTCTCCACCATGATCGCCGTGCGCAATACTCACGGATGGGATTAGGCTGATGGAAAAAAAGAATCTGAATGTCGCGCTGGTGGGCTACGGCTTCATGGGGCGCGCCCATTCCAATGCGTTCCTGCAGGCCGGCCGCTTTTTTGACTTGCCGTATCGCCCGGCGCTGAAAGCTCTCTGCGCACGCAACCGTGAGCGCGCTGAATCCTTCGCCGAAAACTGGGGATATCAGTCGGTGGAAACAGACTGGCGCCGGCTGCTGGACCGCCAAGATATCGATCTCATCGATATCGCCAGCCCCAACGACACGCACTCGGAAATCGCTATCGCCGCCGCCCATGCCGGCAAAATGGTGCTGTGCGAAAAGCCGCTCGGGCGGAATGCTTCGGAAGCCGCCGCGATGACTGCCGCGGTGGAATCCGCGAAAGTCCCCAATATGGTCTGGTACAACTACCGCCGTGTGCCGGCCGTCATGCTGATCAAGCATCTGATCGAGGAAGGACGCTTCGGCCGCATCTTCCACTACCGCGCGAAATTCCTTCAGGATTGGACCATCTCTCCCAACCTCCCGCAAGGTGGCGAAGGATTATGGCGTCTGGATATCGATGTTGCCGGAAGCGGCGTTACCGGCGATCTGTTGGCGCACGCCATCGACACCGCGCTGTGGCTGAATGGTCCCATCGCGGAGGTCTCGGCCATGACCGAGACCTTCATCAAGGAGCGAAAGCACAATTTATCGGGAAATGTTCAACCCGTAGGAATCGACGATGCCAGCGCGTTTCTCGCGCGCTTCCGGAACGGCTCCCTGGCAACTTTTGAAGCTACCCGCTACGCGCGCGGGCACAAGGCCCTTTATACGCTCGAAATCAACGGCGAAAACGCGTCCGCCGAATGGGATCTCCACGATCTGCACCGCATCCGCTTCTTCGATCACCGTGACGAGGGCCAATTGCGCGGATGGCGAAACATCCATGTAACCGACAGCGATCATCCTTATATGAAGCACTGGTGGGTACCGGGCCTACAAATCGGTTACGAGCATACGTTCGTTCACCAGTTCGCCGATTTTCTGGAAGCGCTGGGCCAAGGAAAACAGGCAGCGCCAACTTTTCGCGATGCGCTGGCTACGGACCAGGTCACCGATGCAGTCCTGGAATCGGCGGAACTCCGGCGTTGGATGGAAGTAAATGCACCGACTCCCCTAGCGGCCACCAAAAGGTCATGACGCCCGTGGCGCGCGCACTTTTGCGTGCCGCGTTCACACTCGTGTGAACGCTTGGTTTCGGTCAAAAAAGGTGTTCGCAGGAGTGCAAACACGGCACGCAGGAGTGCGTGCGCCACGTTTTGAAAAGCATGGTGTAACATACACCAATGAATCAACGCACGCTAGCAATCGTCCTGCTATCGGTCACTCTAACAGCGCAACAACTCCCCACGGCCAAACCGGAATCCGTGGGCCTCTCCTCCGAACGACTGGAAAGAATCACGGGTCTGGTCCAGCGCGGGATCGATGAAAACCGCATCGCCGGCGCCGTCACCCTGGTCGCCCGCCGCGGCCACATCGCCTGGCTCAAAGCCCAGGGCATGCAGGACCGCGAAGCGTCCAAACCCATGCCCACCGACGCCATCTTCCGCATCTGCTCCATGAGCAAAGCCATCACCAGCCTGGCCGTGATGATGCTCTACGAAGAAGGAAATTTTCAGCTCGACGATCCGGTGTCCAGATTCATCCCCGAATTCAAGAATTCGAAAGTGCTGGTCAAACCCGCGTCCGGCGCCTCTTACACCATCCCTGCCACGCATGAAATCACCATACGCAATCTGCTTACGCACACTTCCGGGATGACCTATCCCTGGAATGATGACCTGGGCCAGATGTATAAGGACGCCAAAGTGGCGGACGGCCTGAGCCAATACGACGGCACCATTGGGGACAGCGTCAAACATCTCGCCGGCCTGCCGTTGCTCTTCAATCCGGGCGAGCGCTTCGAATACAGCCTGGGAGTCGACGTGCTCGGCTACCTGGTGGAGGTGATCTCCCACCAGACCTTCAACGACTTTCTGCGCACTCGCATCTTTGAGCCGCTGGGCATGAAGGACACCTATTTCTACATTCCCGAAGACAAGCAGAACCGTCTGGCGGCTGCCTACACCTGGTATCCAGGAAAAGGGCTGGCGCGTTTTCCCGATACGCCCATCGTCGAGGGACCATTTTCGTACTCCGCCGACTATCCCGTCCACGGACCGAAGAAACTTTACTCCGGCGGCGCCGGCTTATGTTCCACCGCCGAGGATTATGCGCGCTTCTGCCAACTCATGCTGGATAACGGCAAGGCCGGCAACACGCGCTTGCTGAGCCGCAAAACGGTGGAGCTGATGACTCACGATCAATTGGGAAAGATCGGGGGCGACCAGGCTTTTGGGCTGGGCTTCGGTATTAGCGGAGTCAAAGGGCCGTTAGCGGAAATCGGTTCGCCGGGAGAATACAACTGGGGCGGTTTTTTCTACACGGCATTTTCCATCGATCCGAAAGAACAGATGATCACCATCTTCATGGCCCAGGTGCATCCTGACAGCGGCCGGAATCTGGAAGGCCTGTTTCATACGTTGGCTTACCAGGCCATCATCGACTAACATTCACTCACCCACTCACCGAATTCCCCGCTAAGGCACCGGCTCCCTCAGAAGCCGTGGAAAAAATCGGTTCGCAGGCGAAAGTGCCTGCGCCACTTAATCGTAAATCCTTGTGCGTCAACGTGGGCAGACGCTTCCGTCTGCCAACCCCGCGTGCTTCCGATTTTTCACAGCTTCTCACGGTCGCGGTTCGGTAGCGCTCTCTTCCTTTGATTTTTCGATAGCATTGATACATGACCTCTCCAGGCGGATCATCCGAAAAACCTGTACTTATCCGGGCAGTAACCAAGGACGAAATCACCAACCGCTGCGAAATCTGTAATCAGCTCGCGCTTTGGATCGCGGAGAGCCGGCTGACCGGAGCCACTGCGGCTTACTGCCAGGCCGATATCCAGATGTTCGTGAACGACCCTGATTACGAAGTCCCCGCGCAACTCCGCGGCGATCGCAAATAGCCGCACTCGTGTCCGTTTTTTCCAAGCCCGGCGGCCCGCAGCGGCTTATGATCGGAGCATGAACGCCTCCGCCCTCGCTGAATTGTCCCGAATTCCAGGTGTTGGACCATCCATCGCCTCCGATCTTTACCGGCTCGGCATCCGCGAGATTGCCGATCTGCGCGGCAGAGATCCGGAATTGCTTTATTCCAGACTGTGCCGCGAAATGGGCCAGCACGTGGACCGCTGTGTTCTTTATACCTTCCGCTGCGCCGTTTACTTCGCGTCCGAATCGAAGCCCGACCCCGAGCTGTTGAAATGGTGGAACTGGAAGGATGGCACGAAAGCTGCACAGCAGAAACCGTGCCTAAGACCAAAGAACAACCCAAGCCTCCGAAGCCAGACCCGGACCCGGAACTCCCGAATCCCCTGCCCGGACCAGAACCTGACGAACCCGGGCCGGATGTAATTGATCCGGTTCCGCCCAAGCCGATGTGGATGTTAGCGGCATAGTTGGCCGTGCCATAATTTTGGTGGTGACATCAAGCCCCAAGACGCTGCCGGCGCGCTATTATACCGATCCGGAATTATTCCAGCAGGAAGTGGAAAGATTCTTCTTCCATAGCTGGATCTGCGCCGGGAGAACCGGGCAAATTCGCGAGCCCGGCGAGTATTTCTTGCGCGACGTATGCGGCGAAAGTATCATCGTTACCCGCGATTCCGCCGGCGTCCTCCGCGCGTTTTACAATGTCTGCCGGCACCGCGGCACCCGCATGTGCACGTCCACCGAGGGAAAGCTCGCGGGCCGCATTCAATGTCCCTACCATGGCTGGACATACGGACTCGATGGGCGCCTGATTGGCGCGCCCCAAATGAACGAAGCCGATTTCTCGCGCCAGGATTATCCGCTTCATCCGGTGCACTGCGAGGTTTGGGATGGACACATCTTCCTGAATCTCAGCCAGCCCACGCACTCATTGGCCCAACAACTGGGCGATTTGCCGGAGAAGTTCGCGCCCTGGCGAATGCAGGATCTGCGCCTGCACCGGCGCCTTGTCTACGATGTCGCGGCGAACTGGAAACTGGTCACGCTCAATTACAATGAGTGCCTGCACTGCCCGCTGCTGCATCCGGCGTTGAACCAACTCACCGATTATCTGGGCGCGGCCAATGAACCTCCGCATCCCGCTTACGTGGGCGGCAGCATGGGCTTTCGCGGCGACGCCGAAACCATGAGCATCGATGGAAAAAGGCGCCGGAATTACTTGCCAGCGCTGAATGAAGAGGAACAGAAGAAAGTCTGCTACTACACCATCTATCCGAATTTTCTTTTGAGCCTTCATCCGGATTACATGATGACCCACACGCTGTGGCCGAAAGCGGTGGACCAGACTCAAATCATCTGCGAGTGGCATTTCCATCCGGAGGAGATGGCCAAGCCCGATTTCCAGGCCAACGACGCCATCGATTTCTGGGATCTGACTAACCGCGAGGACTGGGGCATCGTGGAACTATCCCAAGCCGGAATCCGCTCGCGCGCCTACACTCCGGGCCCGTATTCCCGCCGCGAAGCGCTGCTCCATCAACTGGACCAAATGGGCCAGTAGCGCACCGCTGTGTGGAAAAATCGGTTGGCAGGCGGAAGCGCCTGCCCCACGTTGGCCCAAGTGGGGCAGGCGTTTCCGCCTGCCAAACGGAGCCGGTGACTTGGTTTTTTCCCAGCGGTTCTAACGATTTCTCGGCTTGAATTTCAGCGCGGTATGCGTAGCCGAGAACGATGCCACTTTTATATCCGCAAATCCAACCGACCTTCCAGCCTTGATCACGTCATTCTCCGTCACGGCCTGGATGCCCTTCGGATAAATCACCCATACTGGACTGCCGCCGGCGAGGTAGGCCATTTCCACCAGCTCATCCTTATTCTTCACCGCGAGAAAAACCAGATCGGGTTTCGATTTCTCCAGCACCGCGCCGCGCTCGGACAGCTCCCGCCAGAAATCCGGGTCATGTTTGTTGATCAGGTGCACTCTTGTTCCCGGCTTGACGCCCAGCTTGTCCAGGCGGCTGGGCGGATTGCGGATCTTCGCGGCCCATTTCTCCGCGGCGGGGCCAAGATGAAAAACCGCTGCACCTTCCCCGAACTGAATTGTTAATTTTCCACCGGCCGCTTCCATCGCGGTGATACTTTGAAACGGAATCTTCAGGCGGAAGCCGCCGCGAAACAGCACCTCTGAGGTCTCCAGCAGCGCTTTTCCTTCCGATGCCTCTTTACCGAATTCAACTCTGCACTTAATCTCCTGGCCCATTTAGCTCCCTTCCACAGCCTCGCCGAATTTGGCATGCAGCGCATTTAAATACGTTTCCAGACTACCGCTGTATCCGAAGATGAACCGCGACATGAAACGGAAAATCGGATTGTAAATCTCGCCGGCTTCTGTGATGGTAACTTGGCTCCCGGTTGGCTCTGGCTCGATCGCGTAGGTCCACGTGCCTCCGAACGGCAGCGTGGGATCGGCGATCCTGGTCACCAGCCGGCGCGGCGGGCTCTCCTCGACACTCTGGTAGGTGATGGCTTGCCCGTGTTTGTCGATCTCTTTCCAGGTCCTGCGGCCGTCGCGCGGGGCAAGCTTTTCGGAACTGCGAATATCCGGACGCCAATCCGGAGGCCCGGTGATCGCGTCCCAAATGGCCTGCGGCGGCTGCCGGAAGTGCGCGGAGCGCAATGCCAGGTGGTTTTTCGGCAGCATGTATCCAATCAATGCGACCACGGCGACTAGCAGGACCAATGTCGCGACTGCAATTAACGCCCATTTCATACGTAACTCCTGGCCGGTTTGGCTTGTTGCATAGCCTGTCCAGACGCGCGAGCCAGCAGCGCCAATCCGTGAATTGCTTCCTTTCTCTCCTGGGGCGTGAGCAGCGCCAGCACTTTTTCTACGCGCACCGGATCCAACACTGATTTTTCGGACTTGATTCGAACCCCGGCCTTGGTGAGACGCAGATTTACACGCCTGCCGTCTTTCGAATCGCGTCCTCGAATTACGTATCCGGCGCGCGCCAGCCGGTCAATCATCAGCGACATGGTGGAGGGGGTTACGCCCATGTGCGCCGCCAGCGCCAGCAAGCCGGTAGGCTCGATTTCGTCCAGATGATCCAGGACGCTGGCCTGGTGCGAGCTCAGCACTCGCTTCCGTCTGGGATCCACTACGTGCCGGGTGTGGCAGGCGAAATAGATTCGCGGGTACAGCGACATTAGTTGCGCGGTCTGGTCGGCCAAGGAATGATTTTACAGCGGATAGTTTGTTTTGTCAAAGCAAATTACTGGCCCTCACACCCGCACCCAAACTGAGCCGCGACCGCAAGGGAGCGCTTCCACGATCGGTGCAGCGCTCCCTTGCGGTCGCGGCTCGGTTGGGGTACGGGGCGTATTTAGGCTAGCGATTTGAGATAACTGACGGCCTGGCGGATGTCGGCGATGCGTTCGGCCTGATTCTCGGCCTCCCGCTCAACATTGAGCGGGCCGCGGAATCCGATTTCCTTCAGCTTGGCCACGAAGCGTGGAATCCCCACTGCTCCCTGCCCCAGGGGACGTTCCGCGCCCAGCGCGCCGGGCTGGTCCCGATTGGGCCAATCGCCGTCCTTGGCGTGCACTGAAATCACCTGCGGACCCAGCACGGTGAGAGTCTCGATCGGATCGCCGGTGCCATACAGAATCATGTTGGCGGGATCGAAGTTGATGCCGACGTTGGCGCGGTCCACATCTTTCAAAAAGTGTTGCAGCACGTGCGCAGGTTCCTGCCCGGTTTCAAGAGCGAAAGTCTGTTTGTTCTTGGCGGCGTGATCGGCAACTCGCCGGACCATCTCGCGGACCTCAATGTAATCGGGATGCGTAGTGTCCTCCGGAACGAATCCGATATGGCAAGCGAAGCTCCCGACGCCGATCGCCGCCGCGAAGTCCATCACCCGGTAGGTACGATCCTCGCGCTCGGCTCGCGTTTCCCTGGGGATGAATCCGACGGTTCTCTGAACAGTGGGGATGTCGGCGTAGTTCTCGCCATTATAGGCCGCAAAAACCGTCACCAACGGAAACTGCGCCTCGTCGAGCGAAGATTTCCATCCAGCGGCCAACCTGTCCGTCAACTCCAGATCGCCGGGGATGCCCAGTTGGCCGCATTGGACGCCGAGTGACTGAATTTCGGCCAGGGTGTCGCGCCCGGCCCAGAACATTACTCCTACTTCGCGGTCTTTCAAAGATCGCACGGAATTTTCTCTCCATTTCTTTTTCGCGCTTCGAGCATCAGGCGGGTAAGCCCCACGGCATTGGCCGAATCTTCTGGCGTACACAATTCCGGACTGGCGTTGCGGCGGCAGCAATCCAGGAAATATTCCATTTCGGCCCGGTATCCATCCGTATCCGCCATGGGGAGCGCTTCCCGCTCGCCATCCGCCGAATATAGCGCCGGCGGGCTGTTCAAGGAACTGTACTCCACCGTGCCTCCATCGGCGAGAACTGTATAGCCCATGGAAAACGGATAGGACTTGGGATGGTGCCAACCGCCGGTGATGATGGCGGTCCGCGCGCCGGGATAATGCAGGCTGGCGGTGATGACATCGATGCCGGTAGCAAGCGCTTCATATCCGGTGGCTGAAACGGCTTCCGGAGCGCCGAACAGGTGCAGGCACATGTCGACATCGTGGATCAGCAGGTCAAACACTCCTCCACCGCTTTGTTCCGGATCGGCCAGCCAGGCGCTCCAGGCAGGCGCTGCGCAACGCCGCCGGAAAATTGCCGATCGCATGGCGCCCATCGACTTTCGCGCCAGTACGTCGCGCAATGCCTGATACATGGGGAAAAAGCGCAGCACCTGAGCAACCATCAATACGCGCCTGTGTTTCTTGGCTGCGGCAATCATTCGTCTCGCCGATTCCGCATCCAGCGCCATCGGTTTTTCCACCAGCACGTGTTTACCGGCTTCGAATGCCTGGATGGCCACCGGCGCGTGCATGTGGGTGGGCAGGCAAAGATCAACGGCATCGATCCTCGGTTCCTCCAGCATTTGCCGGATGTCGCGGTATTTGGAAATGCCGCTGAAATCCAGGCGTTCGCCTGGCCCTCCCAGGTTTCCTTGAATAGCCGTTAAATCGCCCGCCAGTTTTTTTTCATCGCTGCTGCACACGGCCACCAGTTGCGCCTGCGGAATGGACTGCAACGCCCGGATATGCGTACTGCCCATGAACCCGAGGCCGGCCACCGCGACACGCATAGACACCCATCCTAGCAAGTGGGTAAGTTCGACGAGGTGGCGCACGCACTCGTGCGTGCCGTGTTCGCACTCCTGCGAACACTCCAAGTGATGCGGTAAGTTCCCGGCGTTCACACGAGTGTGAACGCGGCACGCACGAGTGCGTGCGCCACAATAAAAGGAAATTGGCCCACTACCGGCAAGTGGGAGACGCGAACTCGGCGAGATAGGCGCGCAGCTCATCTCGAACACGCCGGAAGAGAGCCAGGCGTTCTTCGGCCGTGCCCTGAAGCGCTGCCGGATCTTCAAAGTCGTGGTGCAGCCGTTCGGCTCCGCTGAAGAACACGGGACAGGACTCGCGTGCGCTGTCGCACACGGTAATTACGTAATCGAATTTCTGTCCGTCAAATTCCTCCACGGACTTGGAGCGGTGCGCGGAAATATCGATCCCCAGTTCGCGCATAACGGCAATCGCTTCGGGCCGCACCAGGCTGGGCTTGGTGCCCGCGCTTTCCACCTCGAAACGCTCTCCGGCGTCGTTGCGCAGCAGCCCTTCGGCCATCTGACTGCGTGCGGAATTTCCGGTGCAGAGGATAAGCACGCGCTGCTTATTGTTCATGCGTCACCACAACGGAATCGGCGTCTCTGGGCAGAGACGGCGCCAGCCAGCGAAACAGCAAAGTCGCCGCCGCCGCGCCCGCCAGTTGAGCCAGGATAAATCCGGGCGCATCCGCGGGCCGGATTCCGGCAAAGGTATTGCTTGCCGAGCGGGCCAGCGTCACGGCAGGATTGGCGAATGAAGTGGACGCGGTGAACCAGTAGGCGCCTGTAATGTAGGCGGCCACCGCGAATGGAGTTGCGGCTGAGCGCAGGCGGACGCATCCCCAGATGACCGCCAGCAATCCAAACGTGGCTACGAACTCGCTGAAAATCTGCGCCGCTCCCGCCCTCATGTGGCGTGACGCGCTGAAGAGCGGTTCGCCGAACATCAAATGAGCCGCCGCCACGCCGGCGAACGCTCCAAGAATCTGCGCCACAATGTAACCCGGCACCTCACGCCACGGCAAACCGCCTTCGGAAGCGTCAGCCAGAGTTACCGCGGGATTCAAATGCGCCCCAGATATCGGGCCAAAGGCTAGGATGAGCGCACCGAGCGTTGCTCCGGTGGCCAGCGTGTTAGCCAGCAGCGCCAGCGCGACGTTGCCAACGGCCAGGCGTTCGCCCATGATGCCGGAGCCCACCACCGCCGCCAGCAAAAACGCCGTACCAACTGCTTCCGCGGCCATCCGCCGGGCCAGGGTCACGCGCAGCAACCTGAAGCGCAACAGCCGGTTGGCTTCGTAGCACGAATAAACGCGCTCATGAACTTTCCTTGAACCTGCGGCGCGATGGCGTCAACATCAACGCCTTGCCCGGCCAGAAACGTTCGCGCATCCTCAATTTCGTAAATACGCGTAGGCTCAATGTCGATGCCGTCAAATCCCGCCTTGGCGAGCTTGGCTACATATTGATAATCTTCAAGAGCGCCGGCAATGCAGCCGACCCACAGCAGCATACTCTCGCGAACCTGCTCCGGAACGGCGCCGCGCACCACCACATCCGAGACCGCGAAACGGCCGCCAGGCTTCAAAACCCGGAAGGCTTCGCGCAACACGCGGTCTTTGTCGGCCGACAGGTTAATAACGCAATTGCTGATTACGACATCGACAGAATTATCCGGCAGAGGGATGTGCTCGATTTCGCCCTTCAGAAATTCCACATTTTCAACTCCAGCTTTGCGCTGGTTCTGGCGCGCCAGGGCCAACATTTCGTCGGTCATGTCCAGGCCGTAAGCTTTCCCCGTGGGTCCGACGCGGCGCGCGGAAAGCAACACATCGATGCCCCCGCCCGAGCCTAAATCAAGCACCGTTTCGCCGGCGTTGAGTTGCGCCAGCGCCGTGGGATTGCCGCAGCCGAGCGAGGCCAGCACCGCTTCCTCCGGCAGAGCGCCGGTCTGTGCGGCATCGTAAAGATTGGACGTGATCGGATCGCAGCATCCGTCCGACAGCGCCGCCGCAGCGCCGCAACAGGAGCTTCCGCCCCCGTAGACGCGCAGCGCGGCTTGCCCGTATTTCTCTTTCACAACTTCTTTTATATCCATAGATCAACTTTCCTCAGCGGCACAGGCGCACAATGGCCTGCGGTTCAACTGCCTTGTTACGGGTACAGCATTCGGCGTAGAGAAAGCCCAACAATTCCTGGAGAGCTTCCGCATTTGCCGAATACCAAAGATACGTGCCTTCGCGCCGCACTTTGACCAAGCCTTCGTTTTTGAGCTTTTCCAGGTGATGGGAAAGCGTGGAGGCGGCGATGTCCAGATCGTTTCCGATATCGCCGACCACCATGCCTTCGGGATGCGCCGAAAGCAACACGCGCATGATCCGCAGGCGCGGCCCGGTTCCCATGGCCGAAAACATATCGGCGAAACGTGTGATCTGGTCTTCAGTCGGTTTGGCGGCCATGGCTATAATTCTATACTAATAGAACTATAGAAGCAAGCGCCTGGCCGCTGATTTGGTCCCCGCGCGTCAGCAAGGGGACAAGGCTTAGTCGTACCGCAGCGCGGCCATTGGTTCCACCGACGACGCGCGGCGGGCGGGAATGAATGCAGCGACCGCTGCAGTGAGGATCAAAAGCAGCGTGACTGCCGCGACGAGAAGCGGATTATGCGAGCTTCCTTCGGCCCACGTCGACAAGATCCGGCTGGACAGCAGGCTTAAAACGCAGCCACCTGCCAACCCGCCAATTACGCTGACAGCGGTACCGGCTAAAACCAGCCGCAGTACATTTCCCGAGGAAGCGCCCAGCGCCATCCGAATGCCGAATTCGTTGGTTCTCTGCGCGACTCCGTAGGAAACCACGCTGAACAATCCGATGGCGGCCAGCAGCAGCGCAACGATGGAGATACTGCTGAACAGCCCGGCCACCAGGCGTCCGTAGGCATACTCATCCTCGCCCTGAATCCACTGTTCCAAGTCATGCGTCCGGCCAAATACCTGTTGATCCGGATCCACCGCTTTCACTTCCGCTCGAACACGATTCAAGATTCTCAGGGGTGAGGTGTGGGCGCGCACTAAAATCTGAGTCCACATACCCATTTGCACCGAGAACGGCACATAGACGGCCGGCTTGATGGGCTTGCGCAGGCCGTCGTCACGGGCATCGGCGACTACGCCGATGATCTGCATCCATTGATTGCTGTCCGCGACGGCCAGCCCGAAGGGAGGGTTCCCTTTCAGTTCCGGGAGCCGCAGTTGTTTGCCCACAGCATCGCCGTACGGCCAAAACTTATGCGCCAGCGTTTCATTGATCACCGCCAGCCGCGCGCCGCGCGTGAGTTCCGGATGCTCCCAGAGCCGGCCCTGCAGCAGCGGAATCCGCAATACCGAGAAGTATTCCGTGCTCACGAAATTCAAGCGCAAATTTTCCTGCTGGCCCGAGGGGCGGCCAAAAACCTCGTAGGGCATCTCCCAACCGTTGGAGGGCGGCGTGGCGTTCGACGAAATCCCCGCCGACACCACTTCCGGAATGGCTTGCACGCGGGCCAGCAGTTGACTGAAGTACGTGGAACGGTCCTCCCACGTGCCGTGGGTGTTCTGATGAATCGGAATGCCCACCGACATTACATTGTGCGGATCGTATCCCAGGTTGGTGCGAACCAGTTTCACAAAACCGTTGACGGCAGCCGCGGCGGAGGTCAGCAGCAACAAGGTGAGAGCGATCTGCCCAGCCACCAAAATATTGTGCGTGCGCTTTCCTCGCGCTCCTCCAGCCAGACGGCGCGAGCTGGACTGCATGAGTTGCGCTACTTGCGGCTTGGAGAACTGGAACGCTGGAGCGATCCCGGAGGCAACGCCGCTCACGATGGCCAGTGCGACGCTGAATCCCAGCACCGGAAGATTTATCCTGAGCACCGCTTCGTGGGGGAACGAATAGTCCGGCAGCCATCGCACCAGAAGAGGAAGCAAGCCGTAGGCCAGCGCCACGCCGCCCAAAGCGCCGAGCAAGGATAACGACAAGGCCTCCGTCAGCAATTGGCGCTGAATCCTCCAGCGACTGGCGCCGATAGCGCTGCGTATGGCCAGTTCATGTTGGCGCGCCGTGCCGCGAGCCAGCAGCAGTATCGATACGTTGGCGCATCCGATAAAAAGCAGCAGCGACACAGCGGCAAATAACAGGAATAAAGAATGGCCCAGACGTTCCTCAAACTGCTCGTTCAGCCCTCTGAGCTGGACCCGAAACTTCTTGGGAAAGTGGGTGGGCGTTTCCTTGGCGAATTGTTCCAACAGAGGCTGCAGCTCCGCGTCGGCCGCCGCATAGGTGACGCCCGGCTTCAGCTTTAACAGCGGGCTGTAGTTAACATTCGAGTCGTTGCTGATCTTGAGCGGCAGATATACGGCAGCATCATTCCAGGTGAATCGCGATGGCAGAACTCCGATGATGGTGTAGTTCTTGTGCACCAGCTGAATTCTGCGCCCTATCACGCCCGGGTCCGCATTGTAGTGACGCTGCCAAAACAGATAGCTCAGAACCACAACGGGCTGCGGGTCCTGGCCGTCCGGCGCGTCGGAAGGGATAAGGGTGCGCCCCAGCAGCGCCGGTACGCCGAAATGAATCCCGGCATTTGCGGTGAGCTGAGTGGACGGGACGTCCTCAGGAAGATCCTCGTCGGTGGTGGTGAGATTCCACGTCCCCCAGCTTGCGGCGACACTTTCGAAGCTCTTCACTTGCCGCAGCGCCTTGAGCTGCGGACCAGTGACCCCAATCCAATTGCGTTCGCCACTCTCGGGCATCACCGTGAGATGAACCATCCGGTTGGCGCCTTGATACGGATACGGATTCGCCAGCAGGCCGTAGATAACGCTAAAAACAGCAGTGGTAGCGCCGATGCCCAGGGTCAGTGAAGTGATGGCAGTGAGGGCCAGGCCGGGGCGCTTGCACAATTCGCGCCAGGAATATCGAAGATCTTGCAGCACATATCTGATACTCGCGAAGAGGGAAAAGGTTACTTTCGTAAAATTGCAGCTTAGCCGCATTATGCGCCATGCCATGCCCATCGTGACGCCGCGTCTGCTGTTGCGGCCGCCGACTCTCGGCGATTTGGATTCTATTCAGGCCGCCAAGGAAGAGGCGTGGCCCGATTTGCAACGTTGGATGGCCTGGGCCTTCGACCCCCAGCGATCGTGAGAAGCGCTGGAAAATACCATTCGGCGAGTGATGGATTACCAGAGCCAGGCAGGAATCGCATTGGCCGGATTCCACAGGGTCAACGGGGATTTCGTGGTCCGAACCGCGCTCGACGTTACCGCTGAGGCCGACGTCTATGAAACCGGATTTTGGCTGGCGCCTAAATACGCCGGACAGGGGATGGCGACGGAAGCGGCAAATGCCGCGATTCGTTACGCCTTTGGCCACCTGGGCGCGAAGGCGATCACCATCGGGCACTTCGAGGGGAACGGTCCCAGCCGCCGCATCGTGCAGAAATTGGGATTTCAGAAGCTCAAGGTTGCCCATCAAGGGGCGACACGGCCGCTCGACGGCGCCAAGCTTAACCGTCATGAATACATTTTGATGAGCCCTGGCGCGCTTCCGGAACTTCAGGTTTCCTGGGGCTAGCAGCTGCTTGATTTTATCCAGTGTGGAAGGAGCACCGACTCCATGGGCCTGCGGCCCACCAAAGGTCATGAAGACGCGTTGTGGAAAATTCGGTTGGCAGGCGTCTTCAACGGAGCCGGTGCTTCAGCTCACCCCCGTGATATCCTAGTGGTTTCCACACGCCCTCATCCGGGCGAGAGGTTCCACCATGTCAGGACATTCAAAATGGGCGACCATCAAGCATAAAAAGGCCGCTCTCGACGCCAAGCGCGGGAAATCTTTCACGCGCATCATCAAGGAAATTATGATTGCCGCGCGCCAAGGCGGCGATCCGGATATGAATCCGCGGCTGCGCACCGCCATCGTTGCGGCTAAAGCGGTCAGCATGCCTGCCGAAAACATCAAACGCGCCATCCTGCGCGGCACAGGCGAGCTGGAGGGCGGGCAGATCGACGAGATTGTCTTTGAAGGCTACGGGCCGGGCGGCGCGGCCGTGCTGGTGGCCGTGGCTACCGACAATCGCAACCGCACGGTGAGTGAAATCCGGCACATGTTCTCGAAGAACGGCGGGAATCTGGCGGAAGTGGGCGCGGTGTCGTGGATGTTCGAGCGCAAGGGCTCCATTCTGGTCGAAAAGGAAAAGGCCGGTGAGGATCAGCTCATGACCGTTGCCCTGGATGCCGGCGCCGAGGACATGCGTGATTCCGGCGACAACTGGGAAGTGGTGACGGCGCCGGAAGCGCACGAGCAGGTTTTGAACGCCATTCAGAAAGCCGGCATACCGACCACGGAAGCTTCCATCGGCATGCTTCCAAAAAATCTAATGAAATTGGAAGGCAAGAACGCGCAAGCCATGCTTCGTTTGAGCGAAGCGCTGGAGGAGCACGACGACGTACAGAACGTGTACTCCAACTTCGACGTGGACGAAAAAGAGCTCGAGGCGATGGCTTAAAAGGCGATGCGCGTCCTGGGCATCGACTGCGGCACCCAGCATACCGGCTACGGTCTGATCTCGAGCGACGGCCGGTCCCATCATATGATCGCCGCCGGTTCCATCAATACCAGCCCGAAGGAACCGCTCGAAGCGCGCCTGGTGGCCATCGCCCAGGGCCTGCGTGAAGTAATTGGAACTCATTCGCCGGATTCGGCCGCTGTGGAAGCGGTTTTTTACGCGCAGAATGTCAAGACGGCGCTGAAGCTTTCGCATGTGCGCGGCGTGGTGCTGCTCACTATCGCCGAAGCCGGCCTGGCGGTGGGCGAGTATTCGCCGCTCGAGATCAAAACCAGCGTGGTAGGCTATGGCCGCGCCGAGAAGCAACAAGTGAAACTGATGGTGCATTCCCTGCTGGGCCTTGAGACCGAGCTCGAATCCGAAGACGCCTGCGATGCCGTGGCGGTGGCCATCTGCCACGCCACGCACGCGGCTTTCCGGCTGCAAGTTGCAACACCGCGATGAACCGGCTTGCTCCGTTACTGCTATTTTTTTGCGCTGTGGCGCCGGCCGCGCCGCGGCTGTTCTACTCCAAATATTTCAAAGGCAGCGTGCCGGAATTCACGGAGATCGCGGTGGAACGCTCCGGCCAGGTCACTTATCAGGAAGCCAAGGACGACGACAATCCCATCCGCGTCCAGATGACCGAAGGTGAAACCCAACAGCTGTTCGACCTGGCGGAGAAGCTGGATAAGTTCCAGCATCCCATTGAATCGGGCTTGAAAGTGGCCAACATGGGGACCAAGACGTTCCGCTTCGAAGACGGAGGGGAGAAACACGAAGTCCAGTTCAACTATTCGGTCGACCCATTGGCGCAAGCTCTTTTGGATTGCTTTGAGCGCATCGCGGAAACCGAACAGGATTTCATTGAATTAGACCGCACGGCGCACTACGACAAGCTGGGCGTCAACGATGCGCTGCTGGTGCTGGATATCAGCATGGAGCACAAGCGCGTGGTAGCGGCCGCGCAATTCCTGCCGCTGCTGGATCGGATTGCGAAAAACGAGAGTTACTTGCATATTGCAAGAGAGCGGGCGAGCGCGATGGCCGAGGCCATCCGAAAACCGCCGGCGCCGCAGGAAAAGACGCAGCCATGAGGCGGATTTCTCCAGAGCTTCGCAGGCGAAAGCGCCTGCGCCACTTGCCAAAAACAGCAGCTTGGGGCAGGCATTCAGCCTGCCAACTCCTGCTATTATTCGCCGCATTTTCCCTGTGTGGCCAGGATCTGAAGGAGAGCGAGCAAGCCAGCCTGCAGCAGGCGCTGGGAGAAGCGGGCAACAGCCCGGTGGAATTCGTGCGCGCCCTGGAGGACCATCTGAAAAAGTTTCCCAATTCCGCGCGGCGAGCGGAACTGGAGAAAGCGCTGGTGAAAACCGCCATCGACCTGCGGGACGACGCGCGGATAATCGAATACGGCGAACGGGTGTTGGCGCGAGAGCCGGACAATATGCCGGTGCTGGGCTCCGTGTCCACCGCCCTGCTGCATAAGGCCGACAAGGCCAGCGCGGAAAAGGCACTGGCGCTCGCGCGGCATTATGAGGAATTGGTGGACGCATCCGCCAAGGACGCATCGGCCAAGAGTGACACGGCTTCAAGCAGCGGGCGCGAAGAGGCCAAGCGCAAGGATGATTTCGACCGCAACAAGGCCAGCGCGCATCTGCTTCAGGCTCGCGCCCAGGGTCTTATCGGGAACACGGCTGAAGCCATAAAGCTGGCCGAATCCAGCTACGCGATTTTTCCGAGCGTGGAGGCGGCTCGCGAGGCCGCGCGGTGGCTGTCCGATGCCGGCAAACTTCAGGAATCGGTGGAGTACCTGGCTGATGCGTTTTCGATCGCCGGTTTGAAATCGCCCGATCCGGATGCGCCGCGCGACCGCGCCATGATGGCCGAAATTTACCGCAAGTTGAACGGCTCTGAAACCGGCCTGGGCGATATCATTCTGAAAGCGTATGACAACACTGCGGCGCTGCTGGCCGCGCGCCGTGCGCAATTGCGTGGACTGGATCCCAACGCGCAGCTTAAAGATCCGCTGCGTTTCACGCTCTCCGGCCCCGACGGCGAAAAGCTGCAGCTTTCTTCGTTGGTCGGCAAAGTGATCGTGCTGGATTTTTGGGCCACGTGGTGCGTCCCGTGCCGCGCGCAACACGCACTCTACGAAGAGGCCAAAGCGCGATTCAAGGACACCAGTGATCTGGTGTTTCTCGCCATCGACACCGACGAAGACCGCGCGCTGGTAAAACCGTTCCTGGAATCTCACAAATGGACTCAAAAGGTCTACTTCGAGGATGGATTGCAGAGTTTACTGCAGGTAACGTCAATTCCCACCACCATCATCTTCGGAAAACAAGGAGATGTCGTGGACCGCATGAACGGATTTTTGCCGGACCGTTTTGTGGACATGTTGACGGATCGGATCAACCAGGCGTTGGGCAAAACAGGGGAACCAGAGAAGCCCAAGGGAGCGTCCAGCCAATGAAGAATGCCTGGCAGGTGGGGCAGGCGTTTTCGCCTGCCCAGCCGGAGCTCCATTGAATTTTCCACGCGTCACCTGGATCGTTCTTGATAGCGTGGGCGTCGGCGCCATGCCGGATGCCGCTGCTTATGGCGACGTGGGCAGCGATACGCTGGGAAATATCGATCGCCGGCGCCCGCTGCATCTTCCAAATCTCGCCAGGCTCGGATTGGGAAATCTCAAAGCGCTGCCAAATATCGCGCCAGCGGAACGGCCGTCCGCGGCCTTTGGACGTTGCGCCCTGGCGTCTCCCGGCAAAGACACCACCACCGGGCATTGGGAAATGGTGGGCATTCACCTGAACAAACCGTTCCCTCTGTATCCGCGCGGGTTTCCGCCGGAGATCATGGATGAATTCGAACGCCGCATCGGACGCGGCACGCTGGGAAATTATGCGGCATCGGGAACCGAAATCATCCAGGCGCTGGGTGAGGAGCACATGCGCACCGGCAAGCCCATCGTCTACACCTCCGCCGACAGCGTGTTCCAGGTGGCTGCGCACGAAGAAGTGATTCCGCTGTGGGAGCTTTACAAGATTTGCGAAACGGCGCGGGAGATTTTGCGCGGACCCTTTGAGGTGGGGCGCGTGATTGCGCGGCCGTTTATCGGAAAACCGGGCGAGTTCACCCGCACTCCCAACCGGCACGACTACGCCGTTCCGCCGCCCCAGGGCATGCTGCTGGATCAACTGGACGCAAAACAGATCCGCGTCTTCAGCGTCGGCAAAATCTTCGACGTATTTTTGGGGCACGGGATTCAGGATTCAGAAAAGACCAAGGACAACGCCGACGGCATGGCCAAGACTTTGGAGGCGCTGGATGAATTGGAGCGCGGCCTGATCTTCACCAACCTGGTGGACTTCGATCAACTTTACGGCCATCGCAACGACGTGGAAGGATACGCCCGCGCGCTGGAACAGTTCGACGCGTGGCTTCCTTCGCTCTACGGCAAACTGACGGCGGACGATCTGCTGATTCTGACGGCCGATCACGGTTGCGACCCCACCACGCCCTCCACCGATCACAGCCGCGAATACGTGCCGTTGATGGCGTATCGTCCGCGCAAGCAAGACGGCGTGGATTTAGGGCTGCGTTCCACGCTGTCGGACATCGGCCAGACAGTAGCGGAGAACTTCGGAACGAAGATTTCCGAAGGTACAAGTTTCCTAGGAGCGATAATTTAAGTGATGCGACGCCCCATTCTGGCAGGCAACTGGAAGATGTATAAAAACATCGCCGAGACCCGCGCGTTCTTTGAGAAATTCAACCCGTTGGTTGCGAACTCTACTCACTGTGACATCGTGATTTGCCCAACCTTCGTCAATCTTCAGACGGCGGTGGAGGCTACGCGCGATACGCGCATCGAGATCGGCGCTCAGAACATGTTCTGGGAAAAGGAGGGCGCCTATACCGGTGAAGTCTCCGGCGGAATGTTGAAAGCTGTCGGCTGCAAATGGGTGCTGGTGGCCCATAGCGAGCGGCGCCAATACTTCAGCGAGACCAATGAGGACGCCCGCAAGAAAATTGTGGCCGCGCTCGAAGCCGGCTTGACTCCGATTTATTGCATCGGCGAAAAGTTGGACGAGCGCCAGGCGGAGCGCACGCACGAAGTTTTGGAAACCCAGTTTCATGGAGGCACGGCCCGGCTGACTTTGGATCAATTTTCAAAGATCGTCATTGCCTATGAGCCTTGCTGGGCCATTGGGACGGGGAAGGTAGCCACGCCTGAAATGGCTGCCCAGGCGCATCGCTTCATTCGCGAGCAGGTCCGGAAATCTTTTGGCAATGATCCGGCCTCGGCGTGCCGCATTCTCTATGGGGGCAGCGTTAAGCCCGATAATATCCGCGGTTTGATGGCCCAGCCGGAAATCGACGGCGCGCTAGTGGGCGGAGCGAGTCTGGATGCGGTATCGTTCGCGTCGATTGTGAATTTCTAATGATTTTGTCACCTTGCTTACGCGCGGGGCTACTGCTGGCAAGTTCATTGCTGGCGGCGGAAGCGCCCAAGCTCCCGGAGCCTTATCAATCGATCGTGGATCTGGCCGGCGCAGCGCCTCCCGAATTCGCCGCCGATGCCCTGCTCCGCGTGGTGGAATCCAACAAAATCCCGAAGCGTGACACCAAGCGCGACCTGGTGGAACAGGCCTTCCGTCTGGCCGCAATGGCGAAATTTCAAATCCGCATGCATGGCGTGGCGGGTACTTTGGTGGATACACGCTCCGGCTATCTCAGTAGAGCTTACGACCTGAAGCTGGATGCGCTATCGCTGCAGAGCCGCGCGGTTCGCGACATGCTGCCGATCGATTCCGCCAAGGCGCGCGAGCTGTTCCAGGAAATTCCACGGCCCGCGCTCCCGCCGCTCACCTGTTATGACCCGCTTTTCTACGATGTTTCGGATTTCTATCAGACCCTCGGCGCGGTAGTGCAGAGCGCCTTCACGCCGCAAGAGCGCAAGAAGGAGGAGGATCTCAACTTCCTGCTGGACTATATGGGCCAGGTTTCGTCGCCGGCTCAGCTTGCGCCGGTGGCGCGCCTGATCAAAAGCGCCAGCGTTTCCTCGCAACAACGCGACATTCTGTGGACGAAATTTTATGGGCTGCTCGAAAGCATGCAGCCGGATGGCCGCTCGTTCTCGGCGGCGCTGGACGACATCAAAAGCGAGATCCTTCCGGGCGCCGAGGCGTCCTTCGAGAAATTCAAGCAGAGCAGCAAGGGCTGCCCGGACGACGCGCGTCCCGGGGTGACGCTCGATCTGAGCCAGGGGCCGGTCCACTCTGGAAAGACGCCGGAGGTGGAACGCTATTGGGAGTCGCCCCAGGCCAAGCAGTTGCTCGAGGGTATTCAGAAGCTGCGCTTTACCTCGGACGGAAAATTGATCCCGGAATCGGCGCGCGCGAGCCAGGAGTGGCAAGACAAGCTCACCGATTTTCTGAGCCAGCTGGCCGCCTGGACTTCCAGCCAGGAAAAATCGGAAGCCGATTACTATCACGAGAAGTGCGTCGTCTACGAAGCGCTGGTGGAGTTGATTCCGCCCGGCGCCCAGCGCGATAAGACGCTGCAGGCCTATCTGGATTTCATCGGCAATTCCAGCCTGCAGCGAGAAAGCCCGCTGGATTGGTTTATGCACGCAAATTGGATGCTGGAGCGCGTGAGCAATTCAAGCAACGGTGAGCCCGCCAAACTGCTGAGCGCTTTTGAACGCTCGGGCAATACGGTGCTGGTGTTATACGCGGCGGAACAGAACGTTTTCGGCGCTCAAGTCCCGGCCTGGGTCTCGAACAGCAAGTGACGCCCGCATCACTGCTCAAGGCGCCGGACAAACCGGAGGCTTATCCTACAGCGCCGACTTGCCCTCATACTGCATGTCGGTAACTTTGAACTTATGTTCGAACTTCACGCCCTGCGACTGGAACTGAAAGGTGATCTCTTTCTCGTCGTTAATGGGGAACGTTCTCGGGAAAAGAAAATGCATGGCGATTGATCCGTTCCGGCCTTCGAATCGAACGTCCTCGGCCTGGATAGCAATCTTACTCTTGGGCATCAGCGTGGCGGCATCCAGGAAGCGCGAACGCAGATCGTCGGCCGACTGCCGGTCATTGTCACTGGAATCGGAGTCGCCTCTGCGGCTGGGCATAGTCAATCCGATAATGGAGACGACGTAGTATTTCTGATTGATGTCTACGGCGGGCTTGTCTTTGTCTTTGGATACGTCGTCAGAGGAAGGCGCGTGATAGCCCTGGCGTTTCAAAGCTTCCTGAATCGGAAGCGCACTGTCCCAGCGTAAAACCACTTTTTCATTGATGCCGCCGTAGCCGCCCCCTCCGCCGCCACCAGGATAGCCTCCACCTCCGCCAGGATAGCCGCCGCCTCCGCCAGGATAGCCGCCACCACCACCTGGAAAACCTCCGCCCATTCCTCCGCGCCGGCCACCGCCGCGCCGTTGCTGTTGTTGCTGGCCGGAAGTAACGGTAATCTCCTTGGCCCAGGGCGAGTCCGTTAACATCTTGTTGACTTCATCGCTCGACCATTGCGTGGAGTCCTTCGTTTTCCAAAAGTCGGAAGCGAACAAAGCCACGGCGCAGAGGGAGCCGGCTAAGGCGAGCTGTAAAAAGGGTTTTCGTTGCATCTCTTGTGCGAGACGCCCCGCGTGGGGCATCAGTTACGCTAAACTCTTCTATGGTACCGCTCGCATTTGTGAAGTTTTGTAAGCATCGTGGCTCCGCCCGGCTAACCGGTTTTCTGTTTTTGTCGTTAACCGGAGTTCCCGCGGACACGTCGTTAGAAACAATTGTCTCGACATGAAATTACGCACTCTTCTTTTTTCCTCGATCCTTTTTTGCGGTTGGTTGGCCGCGGCAACTCAGCAGGACGCGGTCCGGATTCTCGGAACCGCGCCGCTCCGCTTCGAGCCGGCTGCTGACTCCGGCTCATCCCGCTTCATAGCGCGCGGCCCTGGCTTCCGTTATGCGTTCGCGGGAAGCCAAGCCACGTTCCAGGCCAGGGACAAGCAGGTGCAGCTTCGCTTCCAGGGCGCGCAGCCGGGAGCCACCATTCAGGCCGCGCAAAAGCTCAGCTCCACCACCGGGCTGTTTTTTGGAAACGATCCCTCAAAATGGCGCCGCGACGTTCCCAACTACGGGCGCCTGGAGGTACCGGGCCTGTACCGGGGCGTGGATCTTGTCTACTACGGAAACGCGGGTGAGCTGGAATACGACTTGACGGTGAAGCCCGGCGCCGATCCACGCATCATCCGGCTGCGCTTGGATGGTACGCGGGCGCGTGTCGATCGCGACGGGAATCTAGTTGCCGGAATTATTCAAAAGCGCCCTATCGCATACCAGTTGTCGGCAAGCGGCGTCAGGATTCCGGTAGAGAGCCGCTACCACAGGAACGCCGACGGCTCCTACGGATTTGTACTCGGCGCATACGATCGCACCCGTGAACTGGTGATCGACCCGTTGCTCAGCTTTTCACTTTATTTGTCGGGCTCAAATGAGGACATCGCCCAGTTTGTCGGCCTGGACAAGCCTGGCTTCCTCTATGTTGGAGGCACCACTTATTCCACCGACTTCCCGCTCAACGGAGCCTTCCAGACCACCCAAGGCGGCGGCTCCGATGTTTTCTTAACGAAGCTTGATCCGAACGCCAAAGCCGGCGATCAAATAGTTTTCTCCACCTATATCGGTGGCACCGCGAACGAGACTCTGGGGGGAATGGCGGTGGGCCCGAACGGCGACGTCTACCTGAATGGCACCACTCTTTCTTCTGATTTCCCGACGGAAAACCCGGCGCAATCCAGCTTGGCCGGTATCTCCAACGCCTTTGTGGTTTGGATCAACTCTACGCGGGCCATAGGTTATTCCACGTATCTGGGCGGTTCCACCAACGACACCGGCGTGGGAATCACTGTCAATTCCAAAGGACATATCTATGTTACCGGCGGCGCCGATTCCCCCGACTTTCCCGCCGTCAACGCCTTTCAGCCCGTTCAAGCAGGCCGCCAGGATGCATTCGTGGCAGTCTACGATCCATCCCTTTCGGGAACCGCCACGCTGCTATATTCCAGCTACCTGGGCGGGAGCAACTGGGACATCGGACGCGGCATCGCGTTAGCGGCCGATGGATCGGTGTGGATTGCCGGTGGAACTTATTCCTACGATTTTCCGATCCGCGGCAATAGCCGTCAGCCGGTGTACCGGGGAGAAGGCGATGCGTTTGTCGCTCATCTCAGCATCGCGCTAGGACAAAGCGCCACGGCGCTCGAATATTCCAGCTTTCTCGGCGCAGGGGATCAGGAAGAAGCTACCAATCTGGTGATCAATGCGGCCGGGCAGCTGGTGGTGAGCGGCTGGACCGTATCGCCGAGCTTCCCGATCACCCAGAATGGCCTTCAGCCCACCTACGGCGGTAACGGCGATACTTTCATCAGCATCATCGATACCACCAAGACACCTGCAAAACAATTGATTTATTCTACGTTCTTCGGGGGCGCCGGGCCCACCTTTCCATCCGATCTGAAGCAGGATTCGGAGGGAAATCTGTACCTGTGCGGGTACACGCTGTCCGGCGATCTTCCAACCACCAAGAACGCGGCGCAACCGGCCTACGACGGAAGCGTGGATGCGTGGGTGTTGAAGTTCAATCCCGCAACTTCGGGCCCGGCGGCAATCAGCTACCTGACCTATCTTGGAAGCGACGGTTTACAAGATGCCAACGGAGTGGCCTACGATAGCAAAGGAAACATCTATATGGTCGGCTACACCAGCGGCCCCATCTTCGGCAAATTGAAAGGCGTAGCAAAAACTTCGTCCGCCGGGAAGGTGGACGCGTTCGTGGCCGGCTTCAGCACCACCACCCCAGCCCCCAGCGACGAAAAATAAACCGGTGACAGGATACTCATTCCCCGATTATTAGTTCTCGGCGGGCCGTTCCACGTGGTCGATTACAACGAATTTGATCGGTCCTTTCTAGTTCAATCTGAAATCGCACCGGCCGTTCAGACCGGTTGGTCTGAACGGGCCATGCCGGTCGGGTGGCCTTCCATTCGGCTGGCCGTTCCAGCTTCACGCCTCTCTTCGCAACCACTAACGCATACATCGGAGCCGTTGCACTTCTCGATGTGCGTGATCAGCTTGAATCGTTCCACCAATAATCCTAGAATCCTCTGCTTGTCTTCTTTGGAAACGAACGTCTGACCGGCGCTCGCCGGCGTAGTGGCAATAATGTCGAAGCGCAGCGTACCGGCCCAATCCGGACCGCCTCGGAAGATTCGTAATTCGGTTTGATAGAAGCGACGTCGAACGATTGCGGCATCGCGCGCGAGACCGTCGCGAGAATTGCCGCCATGATGCGTCGGTAGATCGCCATGTTTTCGTCCGCGTGCAAGATAATCGGGGAATGGGTATCCTGTCACCGGTTTCTTAGGTAGGTGTCGATGCCTTCGGCGGCTTTGCGGCCTTCCGCTATGGCCCACACTACCAGCGATTGGCCGCGGCGCAGGTCGCCGGCGGCGAAGACTCCCGGCGAAGATGACATGTAGTTCGAATCCGTCGCCACGTTGCCGCGCGCGTCCAGATCTACGCCTAGCTGTTCGATCAATCCGCTTTTCACCGGACCGGTGAAGCCCATGGCTAACAAGACCAAGTCGGCGTCGAGCGAGAATTCGCTGCCTGGGACCGGCTCGAACTTCGGCGCCGGACCCACGCGAACCGCGTGCAGTTTGCTCACTTGCCCCTCGCCTGAGAACGATGTTGTGGCGATGGCCCAATCCCGCACGCCGCCTTCTTCATGCGAGCTTTCCACGCGCAGCTGCAGCGGCCACAACGGCCACGGCGTTGAGCCGGCGCGATCCTCGGGAGGCATCGGCATGATCTCGAATTGATGCACCGATGCCGCTTTCTGCCTATGTGATGTTCCCAGGCAATCGGCGCCCGTATCGCCGCCGCCGATGATCACCACTCGCTTTCCTGTAGCAAGAATCTGGTTCGGGACCTGATCGCCGGCGCCGCGCCGGTTTTGCTGCGGCAGAAATTCCATGGCGAAATGGATGCCTTTCAATTTTCGGCCGGGAACCTGAAGATCGCGCGGCTGTTCAGCCCCGCCGGCCAGCAGAATGGCGTTGAAATCTTCGCGCAGCTCCTCGCCCGGAATGGCCTGGCCCACGTGGACGTTGGTTCGGAACTCCACACCCTCCGCCATCATCTGCTTTATCCGGCGATCGAGCAGCCATTTTTCCATTTTGAAATCGGGGATGCCGTAGCGCAACAATCCGCCGATGCGGTCGGCTTTTTCGAAGACCGTTACCGAATGGCCGGCGCGATTCAACTGCTGCGCGGCGGCGAGACCGGCTGGTCCTGATCCCACCACGGCCACGCGCTTGCCGCTTCTCGCCAGCGGCGGCTCGGGGCGAATCCAATCTTCGCGGAAGGCGTGCTCGATGATGGTTTTTTCGATTACTTTAATAGTGACCGGCGGTTCGTTGATTCCCAACACGCAGGCCGCTTCGCACGGCGCCGGGCAGATGCGCCCGGTGAACTCCGGAAAATTGTTGGTGGCATGCAGCACGCGCACGGCTTCGCGCCAGCGGTCGCGATAGACCAGATCGTTCCAGTCCGGAATCACGTTGTTCAAAGGACAGCCGGTATGGCAGAACGGAACCCCGCAATCCATGCAGCGCGCGCCTTGCGTTCGCACTTTGTCGTCGGGAAATTCCTGGTAGACCTCGAACCAGTCGTTCACGCGCTCTATTACCGGCCGGCGGGTCGGGGCTTCGCGTTGGTGTTCAAGAAAGCCAGTAGTCTTACCCACGTGCGGCCTCCGCTTGCGGGGCTAGGGACTGGGGGCTGGGGGCTGGGAGCGGCTCTGCCGCTCGCTGCGTTCCGAGCACTCGTTTGTACTCGTGGGGGAAAACTTTCACGAATTTCGGTAGCATTTCGAGCCAGTGCTCCAGGATCCATTTGCCTCGCGGGCTGCCGGTGGTTTCCACGTGTTGCGCGACCAGATCATGGACTATTTGCTGGTCGGCTGGATCGAAAATCGGCTCCAGATCGACGCTCGATTTGTTGCAAAGGACGTTCGAAAATTCGCCGGCCTCATCCAGCACATAAGCGATGCCGCCGGTCATGCCAGCGGCAAAATTGCGGCCGGCGCGGCCCAGCACCACCACCACGCCCTTGGTCATGTATTCACAGCCGTGATCGCCCACCGCTTCTACCACCGCCGTCGCGCCGGAATTGCGGACCGCGAATCGTTCGCCGGCCATGCCGTTGAAAAACGCTGAACCACCAGTTGCGCCGTACAGCACGACATTGCCCACCAGCATGTTGTCTTCCGGCAAAAACGTCGAAGTACGCGGCGGATAAACCACCAGCTTGCCGCCGGAGAGCCCCTTGCCGACATAATCGTTGGCGTCGCCTTCGAGCGTCAGCGTGACGCCCTTGGCTAAAAACGCCCCGAAGCTCTGGCCTGCGGAGCCCGAGAAGTGGAAGCGGATGGTGTCTTCGGGAAGCCCGTGCGATCCATAGCGCCTGGCGATTTCGCCCGAGAGCATGGCGCCCACCGTGCGATGCGTGTTGCGGATTTCCATCTTTCGCTCCACCGGCGTGCATTGCTTGATAGCATCTTGCGCGTAAGCGATCAGCTCGTGATCCAGCGCGTTTTCGAGCCCGTGATCCTGAGCAATGGTGCAGCGGCGGCCAACGCGGCGCGGAACCTGCGGATTATAGAGGATGGTTGAGAAATCCAGGCCGCGCGCTTTCCAATGGTCCAGCGCCTGCCGCATTTCAACCTTGTCCACCCGGCCAACCATTTCTTCCATCTTGCGGAACCCCAGCTTGGACATCCACTCGCGGACTTCCTCAGCGATATAGAAAAAGAAGTTGATAACGTTTTCGGGCGTCCCGGTAAATTTCTGGCGCAGCACCGGATCCTGCGTGGCGATGCCCACCGGACAAGTATTCAAATGGCACTTGCGCATCATAATGCAGCCGATCGAAACCAATGGCGCTGTGGAAAATCCGAATTCTTCCGCGCCGAGCAACGCGGCGATGGTAACGTCGCGCCCCGTTTGCAGCTTGCCGTCGGTTTGCACGCGAATGCGGCTGCGCAAGTCATTCAATACCAGCACCTGCTGCGTTTCGGCCAGGCCCAGTTCCCACGGGATGCCGGCATGTTTGATGGAAGTGAGCGGTGAGGCTCCCGTGCCTCCGTCATGCCCGCTGATCAGCACCAGGTCCGCATGCGCCTTGGCGACACCTGCGGCAACGGTGCCGACACCAACTTCGGCGACCAACTTCACCGAAATTCGAGCTTTCGGATTGACGTTTTTCAGATCGTAAATAAGCTGGGCAAGATCTTCAATGGAATAAATATCGTGATGCGGCGGCGGCGAGATCAACGGAACGCCTGGAATGGAGTGACGCACGCGCGCGATCACTTCATCCACTTTGTGTCCCGGCAGTTGCCCTCCCTCGCCGGGCTTCGCGCCCTGCGCGATCTTGATCTGCAGCTCCTCCGCGTTCACCAGGTAATTGGCAGTAACACCAAAGCGCCCGGAAGCAACCTGCTTAATAGCGCTGCGGCGCCAATCGCCGTTAGGATCGCGCTCGAAACGCGCTTCGTCTTCCCCGCCCTCGCCCGTATTCGAGCGCCCGCCGATGCGGTTCATCGCGATGGCCAGCGTCTCATGCGCTTCCTTGGAAATAGAACCGAATGACATGGCCCCGGTGGCGAATCGCCGGACAATTTCACTGGCCGGCTCCACTTCTTCAATCGGTACCGGATGCGCCGCCAGTTTCAGATTCATCAGCCCGCGCAGCGTGCACAGCTCGCGGCTCTGGCTATCGATCAGTTGCGTGTATTCCTGGAAAGTGGAAAAGCTCCCTTGCCGGACGGCGTGCTGCAGCTTGCTCACCGTCCCCGGATTGAACAGATGGTATTCGCCGCGAGAGCGGAACTGATAGCTTCCGCCGATCTCCAGCTCGGTGCTCGCTTCAGAAAGCGGAAGCAGCGCATGATCGTGTTTGAGCTTGGCTTCGCGCGCCAGAACATCCAGACCCACGCCTTCAATCCGCGACGCGGTACCGGTGAAGTAGCGATCCACCAGCGATTTGTTCAGCCCAATGGCTTCGAAACACTGCGCGCCCCGATAGCTCTGCAGCGTGGAAATCCCCATCTTGGAAAAAACTTTGAGCAGTCCTTTATTGATGGCCTTTTTGTAATTCTTGAGCGCCTTTTCGAACGTCACCCCCGCGGGCAAATTACCGCGCACCGCCTGATCTTCCAGCGTCTCAATGGCGAGATATGGATTCACGGCGCTTGCGCCATAGCCGATCAGCAACGCGAAGTGCATCACCTCGCGCGGCTCGCCGGATTCGATAATCAGCGCCACTTGAGTGCGCGACCCTTCGCGGACCAGATGATTGTGTACAGCCGAAAGCGCCAGCAGGCTGGGAATTGGCGCGTATTCTTCATCGGCTCCGCGATCGGACAAAATCAGCAAGGTATAGCGCGATTTGACAGCCAAAGACGCGCTGCGGCACAGAGCGTCCAGTGCGCGTTCCAGCTCCTTTTCGCCGCCCGCCACGCGGAACAGCAGCGGCAGCGTGGAAGCCAACAAATCACTGGTGGAGACGCGCCGCAGTTTCTCAAGATCCCGGTTGGTCAGCAGCGGATTCGGCAGCTTCAAGGTATGGCAGTGCTGCGGCGTTTCCTCGAAAATATTACCTTCGGTCCCGATGTAGCTGGTGAGCGACATTACCAGTTCTTCGCGAATCGGATCGATGGCCGGATTGGTGACTTGCGCGAACAACTGCTTGAAGTAATGAAACAGCGGCTGCGGCTTGTCGGACAGGCAGGCCAGCGGCGTATCGGTTCCCATGGAACCTACCGGCTCCTCACCCGCCGACGCCATGGGCGCCAGCAGTATGCGCAGGTCTTCATCGGTGTATCCAAACATCCGCTGGCGCATCACGATGGTTTGAAGATCGGAATCATACACTCGCGGCGGCTCAGGCAAACTGTCCAGCGTGATTTGGTTTTCCTTCAGCCACTCCGCATAAGGCTGGCGATTCCACAGCCGCTGCTTGATCTCTTCATCGGGGACGATGCGGCCTTCGGTGGTATCCACCAGCAGCATTTTTCCAGGCTGCAGACGGCCTTTGAATTTTATTTCCCGCGGATCCACCGGGAGCACGCCGGTCTCCGACGCCATGATCACCAGGCCATCGTGGGTTTCGAGATACCGCGCCGGCCTGAGGCCGTTGCGATCCAGCGTGGCGCCGATCACCCGGCCATCGGAAAAAGCTACGGCAGCCGGACCATCCCATGGTTCCATCAGCGACGCGTGATATTCGTAGAACGCCTTTTTGTCCGGATGCATGGCGCCGTCGCCATCCCAGGCTTCCGGAATCAGCATGGCCATCACGTGCGGCAGGCTGCGCCCGGCCAGGGTGAGCGCTTCCACCGCGTTATCCAGCGCGGCTGAATCGCTTCCGCTGGGCGCGATCACCGGGAAAATTTTCTTCAGATCGTCGCCGTAGAGCTCCGAAGCCAGCACTTTCTGGCGCGCGTGCATCCAATTCACATTGCCGCGCACGGTATTGATCTCTCCGTTGTGACAAAGATAGCGGTAAGGATGCGCGAGCTGCCACGACGGAAACGTATTGGTGGAAAAGCGCTGATGAACAAGGCACAGCGCGCTCATGGCGTCCGGATCGGCCAGTTCGTTATAGAACTCCGCGATCTGCGGAGCCAGCAGCAGCCCTTTGTAAATGATGGTGCGCGCCGATAGCGACGGGATGTAAAAAAAGCCCTTGTCCGGCAGATTCGAGGCCGCAATTTCCGTTTCAGCGCGCTTGCGGATGACATACAGCTTGCGCTCCAGTTGATCTTCGGTCATGCCAGGCACACCCGCGATAAAAACCTGTTCGATGTAGGGCTGCGAAGCGCGCGCTACGCGGCCGATCGCGTCCACGTTCACCGGCGTGTCGCGCCAGCCCAGAACGGTTAAGCCTTCCTCCCGCGTGATGCGTTCCAGAATTCCCTCGGCCAACAAACGATGCGACGGCTCCACTGGCAGGAACACCATGCCCACGCCATATTCGCCGGCGGGCGGAAGCGTGAAACCAAGCTCAGCACATTCGCGCGCAAAAAACTTGTGAGGGATTTGAATCAGAATTCCGGCGCCATCGCCAGTCTCGGGATCGCAGCCGCAGGCGCCGCGGTGCGCCAGGTTGATCAGGATCTCAAGTCCCTTGAGGATGATCTCGTGCGATTGCTCGCCTTTGATATTGACCACAAAGCCAATGCCGCAGGCATCGTGTTCGTTACGGGGGTCATACAGACCCTGCTCCACGGGGAGTCCGTCCATGCCTGAGTATACCAACCGCCACAGTATTAGCGCAATAGAAATTATCATTGACTTAGTATTAGCGATTCAGATAATATGAATGTAACAATGGAGTTTGAACGTCTCAAGCTTTTCATAGATATAGCCCATTCCAGAAGTGTCAGCCGCGGCGCCGGCGAAAACGAAATCAGCCAGTCCGCTGCCAGCCAGCATTTACAGGATCTGGAGCGGCAGTTGGGCGTGCGGCTGTTGGATCGCAGCAGCCGCCCGCTAGTGGTAACGGAGGCCGGCAAGCTGTACCTGGAAATGTGCCGCGAGATGCTGCGCAGCCGCGACGAATTCCAACTGGCGCTCGAAAAGCTGAAGAGCGAAGTGGAAGGAACGGTCCGGGTGGCGTCCATCTACTCCGTGGGTCTGTCGGAAATGTCGCAGCTCGAAGAAGAGTTTTCCCGGCGCTATCCGCAGGCGCGCTTAGAGATTGAGTATCTGCGCCCCGAAAAAGTATATGAAGCCGTGGTGACCGACCGCGCCGATCTGGGCCTGATGAGCTACCCGGAATCGAACAAGGAAGTGACCGTGCTGCCGTGGCGCGAAGAGGAAATGGTAGTGGCCGTTTCGCCCTATCACCCGCTGGCCTCGAAAATCGAAGTGCGGCCGGAGGATCTGGAAGGCTTGGATTTCGTGGCGTTCGATGAAGACCTGCCTATCCGAAAAAACATCGACAAGTTCCTGCGTGAGCATCACGTGGATGTCAACGTCACGCTCCATTTCGACAATCTGCAAATGATCAAGGAAGCAGTGGCGCACGGCGAAGGTGTCAGCATCATGCCGGCGCGGATCATGGAAGAAGAGATCCGCCAGGGCCGCTTGGTCCCGATTCCAATCGCGCGGCTGGAGCTATATCGCCCGGTAGGGATTGTGCATCGCAAGAAAAAGCGCTTCCATCGCGCCGGCCAGGCTTTTTTGGATTTGCTGCGCGAGCCGCCGGGTGCGTGGACGGCGGTGCTAACCGAGACGTAATGCAATGTGGGGCGGACCCCAGGTCCGCAGCCGACGCCCACGTCGGCTTGTTAGTGGCTAGAAGGATCGCGAAGCGAAGTATCAGGAATCGACGGTAGTCAGATACATTTAGCTCACGCCGCATTCGTCTCCGGCTGGCCGAGCTACGATATATCTATCCTAGTATGCGTGCTTTTTTGGCCGAGAACTGGGGAAACATAGCCACGGTTCTTGGTTTTGTCGTTACGATCTGGACGTTGGTCCGAACAAAGACGGCGGCAGTCGCTGCACGGAAAGCCGCTGAAGCTACAAAGACACAACTCTCGCGGGTCGATACGATAACGGAGTTTTCTTCTGCGATTGCGATAATGGATGAGATCAAACGGCTGCATCGGGCACGGGCCTGGGAGATCCTCCCTGATAGATAGTCGATTTTGCGACGATTGCTCGCATCAATCCAGACCCCGAATCCGGACCTTTCGGACGACCACAGGTCAGTTCTGGGCGGTGCGATCGTGCAGTTCAGGACAATGGAGCACCAAGTCGAGACCGCTCGTGCAGCAAACCGTCACACCGAGTTGGACCTTGCAAGGCTGAACCGCACAGTGGCAAGGCAACTGGACGAGTTAGATAAGGTAATGTTGTCAATAAGGCAGGCAGGAATATAGAATGGCGGACATCGAAAGACTTAGGACCCTCATTAATCGCATAACGCCGATGACACTCGCGAACAAGGCCCCCTGGACTGAAACGTCCGACGAGCGGACATTCCAAGCACAGCTTGGGAACTATAATGTGACAATAGCCCAGGAATACGCTGGCCAAAACTGGGGCGAAGATGTATACGTTTACGCGATTCGCATACACGATACGCTGGGTAAAGTCCTCGACACCGCCGTGGAGCGGGACTTCCCACAGGGCTTTACATTCACAGGGGGAAAACAAGCGACCGAGGCGCTCGGCTACCTCCACGATCTCGCTCGCCGTAAGGCCTTGAAGGTTGACCAGGCGCTCGACGACTTGTTGAACTCCCTAGGCAGGTGATACCGCTGGCGGGCCAGACGCTGATCTACGAGAACCGCCAGGCGCATGAACAGCCGTCCTAACCGAGACGTAATGCAATGCAGGGCGAACCCCCGGGCCTGCTGAGCGACACCAACCACGGCCTGCCCGTCGGCAGAAGAGCGGGCCCTAGGGGACCCGCGCGGACCAGGGGGTCCGCCCCACTGCTGGGTTTACAACTGCGTCAACGCCTGCTCCAGCGCTTCCACAAAATAATACTCGCCCCACATCACCGATTCATCCACGCCCAGTTCTTTGTGCAGATGATAAACGCCGCCCTTCAGTATCCCTTCCCACTTCTTGTCCTTTTTGGCCAGATGTTTCTCGCACAAGTTGCGCAGGATCATGATTCCCGTGGACCAGTAATAGTGCCCCTTCACTGGATCCTGCAGCAGCCGGCAAAGGCGCAACAATCCGGACGCGGCGATCGCGGCTGACGATGTATCCAGCAGTTTGCGGCTCTCCGGCGGAGCGTTGTAATCCCACGGCGGAACACCGTCGTGATTGGAATGCGTGATGAAGTAATCCGCACAGACCTCGGCCGTTTCTAAAAATCTTGGATCGCGCGAATACTCGTAAGAAATACTGAATCCGTACAAAGACCACGCCAGGCCGCGCGACCAGCAGGAGTCGCCGCGATAGCCCTGCTGCGTGGCCTGCCGCAGAAATTCGCCGGTCTCCAGATCGAAGATGCCTTCATGAGCCGTCGATCCATCGCCGCGCACCAGGAAGCGGCGCGTAGTAAGGCAGTGGCGCAGCGCCACATCGCGCAGGCGCCGGTCACCGGTTTCGCGCGCCGCGTAGAAAATAATGCCGACGTTCATCATGATGTCGATGAAGATGGAGTTCTCGCCCACAAAAGACCGCAGATATTGCCCGTTCTCCTGAAACCGCATGGCCTGCGTTTTGCCGGCTTCAATGATCACGTCCTTCAGCTTTGGATCGTGAGTAATCTGATACCAGCGATAAAACGTGGGCATGAACAGAAAGCCCAGGTCGTGCACCTCGCGGTCGTGCTTGCGCGGCTCCAGCGGTTTGGTGTAACGGATGGCCTGCTCCATCCAATATTGGGCCTGCGCGCCTCCGCCGTTTACACTGGGAACGCTGCCGCGCTTATGGAAAATCCACATCATGCCGGGAAAAAACCCGTCGCACCAGTGCGTCCAGGCCGGCCCCTCGTGCTTCCAGCGCCCGTTGTCGGTGTACATCGGATAGTAGTCCGGATAGGTCTCGATTATCTTGCGCACCTGCTGCTGGGCAAATCGAAAAGCGTCTTCGAAAAGCCCGCGGTCCGTTTCAAGGACGAATTGAATCATTATGTACGGATTTTAGCAGTCTGCTATGCAGCGTCAGGCGCGCCCCCCGGGCCAGCTTGAATTTGGTGGAGGTATAAATGAGCGGAAAGTCTTTCACCGACACCCCGTTCCGCCGTCCGTCCAGGTCCGCGCGGCCGCCGTTGAAATCGAGGGAATTAAATTTGAGCTGCACATAATAGAGGTCGCCCCGCAAGGCCAGATGCGCAATCCGGCCAGACAGCACAGCGCCCTTGGGAGCCACAACCCCAGCGTCGGTGCCAACGCTTTCCCGCAACGTGCCGCGCACCGGATCGCCGCCAGCCGAGCGGCCCCACTCGATGGGCGTATCCAGGTTGAAATCCACTGTGAAGTCATCCGGCAGAGTGATGCGCGCGATCGCGGCTTTGGCGGCCGCCGCGGGCTCGCTCGCGGGTACATCAAACTTAAGCACCGATTCCCCGACGAACTGGTGGCACCCCGCGAAACTCAGCCGGTTCTCTTTTTCCATCCCGTCCGTATCAACCACCAGTAGCTGCGCCGCGCGCGGAAGCACAAAGCTGGAACTACCGATCGGTTTCCGCTCGAAATCCAGGACGCTGCTGGTGGCACTGATGCCCAGCACCACCGGCGGATCATCCACCGTCACGGTCATGCGGATCAGATCGAGCGTAGCGGGATTCACCCAAAACGATCCATGAAATCCAACCACAACACTCCCGGGGCTGCCCCTGATTACGTAGAGGCCGCTGCTTTTCGGCACGTGATAGTCGTAATGGACGGCCGGTTTACCATCCAGCGCGTCGTCATTCACATATTGGTAGGTCGCGGAGGGCGCTGAGAAAACGTTTTGCGAAAAAAGCCCGAAGTACCCGTTCCCAATGGACCCGTCGATCATCTTGCCGATGTCTGCTTCGTCCATCTTCGACGCTCCCGGCCAACCGAACAGTTCGCTCCCGTCCACGAAGGCAACTTCCAGCCGCACCGCTTCGGACATCATCAATTTGCGCTGGCCGTCGATCAGGGGCCGTTCGAAGCGCTGGATGGACTCGGTGCAGGTATAGTTGGGAAGCCGGTCCAGATTGTCTTCCACCGCGCTTTTTATTTTGACTAGCTGCTCGGGCGTCTGCGCCAGCAGAACACAGCCGGCCATCCAGCATAGCTTCTTCAATCGCACCTCAACGCCACCATCGGGTCCACGCGCGATGCCCGGCGCGCCGGAACGAATCCGGCAATCGCCGCCACGGCGCCGAGAGTGAAAGTCGCGATGGCCATCGCCGCCGGATCCAGCACGGACACTCCGAAGAGCATACCCGCTACCAGCTTTTCGCACGCGAACACTGCTGGAATCGCGATCACGATGCCGACGGCAACAATCCGCAGCACCTGCACCAGAATCATGCGCAGCACATCTCCGCGCCTGGCTCCCAAGGCCATCCGAACGCCGATCTCCGGCGTCCGCCGCGTCACCGCGTAGGACAAAATGCCGTATAGCCCTACCGCCGCCAGGATCAGCGCCAGCACGCCGAAGCCGGACGCCAGCAGGGCAATCATGCGCTCTAAAGCCAACGTGTCGGCGGTCCGCTGTTCCAGCGTGCTGGTTCGTAGCGAGTAATGGTAGCCCAGAGATTCGAGCGTGTGTTCGGCGGCGTGCGCCACCCTCTGCGGCGCGTTGACCGTCCGCAATACCACGTGAGGTCCGTTATAGCTCGGCTCCTGCATCAGCGCATGATAGACTGCCGGCGGCGCATGGCTGTCCAGCTTCCACAGACTCGCACTATTCACCACGCCAACAATGGTCAACCCTTTATGCTCGGGGTCGGTGCCCACATCGATGGTCCGGCCGATTGGATTCTGACGTGGAAAGAGCTCCCGCGCCAGACTCTCGCTGATTATCGCCACGCGCGGCGCACGCTCATCGTCGCTCCACTCAAATTCACGCCCGGCGATCACGCGCATTCCCATGGTCTGAAACGCCAATGGACCGGCCCACTCCTGGACGGCATTGACCACCGCGCTGCCGGCGCCGCCTGAAACAGCCGCCTTGTACTCATAGCCGAACGCCGGGCCCATGTGTAAATAACTGACGGAGGCCACGCCGGGCACCTCTGATAATCGTGTGGTCAGCTCGTGATAATACTCGGTGCGGTTCGAAATCTTCTCGTGCCCCGGTTGAGGAAAGAGCTGCATCAGCAATGTATGATCCCGGCGATAGCCTAAATCTACGGTTTCAAGATTGCGGAGGCTGCGCACGAACAACGCCGCGCCCAGCACCAGGATCAGCGAGAGCGCCACCTGCGCCGTAACCAGCGCACTGCTGAATCGCCCCATGTGCCCACCGGTAGTGCGCGAAGTTTGACGCAGTGTTCCGGCCGGATCCGAACGGCTCATCCGCCACGCCGGAACCATCCCGAACAGCACACCAGTCACTGTTGCCAGCAGCGCCGTGAACGCCAAAACGCGCATATCCGGCGAAGGATCGATAAACAGCGGAACGAAGCCCGACCAGAAACTTGCCAATAGGTAGCGCGCTGTCCACCGCGCCAACAGCAATCCGAACGCCGCGCCAGTGACCGACAGCAACAGCGCTTCGGTAAGCAGCATGCGGACCAGCTGCCAGCGCGGCGCTCCCAACGCCACCCGCATGGCGAATTCGTGCCGGCGTGTTGCGGCGCGAGCTAAAAGCAGATTCGCCAGATTCACGCAGGCGATCAACAACACCGCACCCACCAGCGCCATCAGGATCTCCAGCGGTTTTTCGAGACGCCTGCGCATGTAGGAATTGCCGCGCGCCGCGGGCTGCAAATCCGATCGCAATTTAAAAAAAGCCGAGCGCCGCGCACCCTCGAAACTATCGGGCGCCGTCGCCTTCAAAATTCCCGGCCACAGCACCTGCATCTGAGCGCGCGCCTGCCCCATGCTGACTCCAGGTTTCAGTCGCGCGATCACGTCGTACCACAGGCTCTCGCGATATTTCAGCTCATGGCCCACGTAGCCCACCGGAACCGTCGCATCGGCCGCAATATCGACAATCAAACCGCCGAAATCCTCGGGCGCGACGCCCACAATGGTCAGGGGACGATCGTCCACGCGAATGATTTTGCCTATCACGTTCGGATCGCCCGCATAGCGATAGCGCCAGCATCCGTAGCTGATCACGGCGGCTTGCCGGTCATCGCTTCTCAACATGCGTCCCAGCGCCGGGCGAACACCGAGAGTGGCAAAGTAGTCTCCCGCAACGGTGTCGATGCTGCCCGCATACCTGACTCCGTTGGCTTCGATATTGCTCACCCCTCCACCCAGCCAGCCAAGCACATTTGAGAACGCGGGCGCATGCGCCTGGATCGCGCCGAGCATGGCCAGCGACAGCCCACCGGCTCGATCGGGATGCTCCGGATCAAGAGCGCCAATTTTCACCAGCCGCGCCGGATCCTCCACCGGCAACGACCGCAGCAGCAGCGCATTGATCACGCCGAAAATCGCGGTATTGGCCCCGATCCCAAGGGCGAGCGAGAGCACAGCAACCAAAGTAACGGCAGGAGTTTTGAGCAGCAGCCGGACGGCATAGCGGACATCAGCGGCGCCCGGCATAATCGTCCACATTATATCGATCTGCTACGATCACTGTGATGGCAGCTACCAAGATCACAGTGAATAACAACGGACCAATACGGATTGAAGGCGACTTCACAATCCATGACGCCGCAGGCAACGAATACGGCCTGGCCGGCCGAAAGGTGATCTCCCTCTGCCGCTGCGGCCAATCGCAAAACAAGCCCTTCTGCGACGGCCAGCATAAGGCCTGTGCGTTTGATTCAACCTGTGCGGCGCGGGAGCTGCCGCCGCCGGTGGTGAAGCCCGCCAGCTAGTTGCTGGTAGCTGGTGACTGGTTGCTGGTGGGAACCTTCACCAGTGTGCGTCTGATTGACCCTTGCAGGCAGTGGGGCTTTTTCCCAAGGAGATTAACTTGCTCTGGGTTCCTGAGACGTCTCCCGCCCCGTATTCCAATCGTGCCGCTAGCTCAAGCTGCGTTTCCAGCTCAGCGAGAGATCCCAGGGCATAAGACAAGAAGCGAAGAAATTCTTTAGTAGAATCCCGAGCCTGCCCTTCCGCAATATTCGAAGGAATGGACACGGCCGCACCCTGCATTTGAGCGGCTAGACCGAAGGTCTCGCTCTTAGGGAAGGTCGCCGTGCACTTGTAGACGCTCTGAACAAGATCGAGTCCCAACCGCCAAACCTCAAGATCTCGAAAGCTCCGAACCATTCGAAACAATAGTCTCGGCAACACCCAAAACTCTCAACCAATTCACGAGCCCTCAATACCAGCCACCAGCCACCGCCTACCCGCCAGCCTCGTGCAACACGCAGATATCCGCCAGATTCCGATAATCCTCCGCGAAGTCCAGCCCGTACCCCACTACGAATTCGTCCGGGATTTTGAACCCTACGTAGGCCACATCCACCGGCCGCAGCCGGCGCTCCGGCTTGTCCAACAGCGTCGCGATGTTCAACGATTTCGGACGGCGCTGCTTCAGCACATTCATCAGGTAGGTCAAGGTCACGCCGCTGTCGACAATATCTTCCACTACTAGCACATGGTGCCCTTCAATGGAAACATCCAGATCCTTGGTCACCTTCACTTGCCCGGATGACGTCTTGCCGCGGCCGTAACTGGAAATCCCGATAAACTCCACGCGCGACGGCGTCCGGATGGCGCGCGATAAATCGGCCAGGAACATGAAGGCGCCTTTGAGAATCGCGATCAGATAAATGGGGCCTTGCGGAAAATCGTTGGAGATCTGGTCGCCCATCTCGCGGACGCGTTTCTGAATCTGGTCGGCTGTGAGAAAAACGCGCGGGACTAAAGCCATTAGTCGGCGTTATGCAAGCGTGTGCTTCCGGTGCCGATATGGATGTGCGCGGCAGTGGCTTTGCCGGGAATCGCACGGGTGAATGCGTAGTAAGGGATTTGCCGCGACTTCAGATAGCGCAGCAACCAAACCCCTTCGGGATCGCTCGGATTTAACGCCACGTCCACGCGGCCGGTATGATCGAATCCTAAGGCGCGATGCAGATCGGTTTCCCCCTCCGCGCTGATCGGCAACGGGCGCTCGAATTTCTTTTGGAACGCTGCCGCCAGCGGCTTCAGATCGCGCGACGCTTCAAAAATCCCGTTGCCTTCGTAGTGCTCCATCCCAGGCCCGAACATGTCCCGATATTCCAACTGAGTGGCCTTCTCGATCTCAGCGCTCGATTTTTCGAATTTCGCCAGCGCCGCCAATTCACCCATCAAGTGCGCCCGGGCATGCGCCAGATCCAGATTCAACCGCCGCGTAGCCAGCTCCTGTTCGGGAGCCACTAGAGAACCTTGCGCAGTGATGCCCCCATCCACCAGCTTTTTGATTGCATCTACGCGCGCCTGTTGCCGCTCTACGCGACGCTGCGCCGCCGAGACCATTTCTTCTATAAATTTATCGTTCAGGTCTTCTGTCGGCAGCTCGCCGTACAGCGTGCGATCGAGAATCGCATCGTCCTGAACATCGGCCAGATCCTGCTCAGCTTGCTCCAGCCGGAGCCTGGGAAGCGCGCCCATCTGGACTAACTGCGTGATTTTTTCGACCTGCTCCTGGGCTAATTGAATTCTTTTGTTGACAATGGTTTGCGACGGGTCCGCCGCTGTGGTTTGACCGTGTGCCGCCAGCACGCCAAGAGACAAAAACACACCGAGCAATTGTCGCATTGGTGTTTTCAGTGTACCATACGGGTAGGAGAATCATCGAGCTATACCCGACCCACGCAACACCGCCCGACAGAAATTCGCCGAACCATTCAACTCCCCGCCCTGGCTGACCGCCGCCCGCGCTGCTGAATCGAAGAAAGCGACCGATATCCGAGTGCTGGATCTGCGCGACGTCACCTCCTTCGCCGACTTTTTTGTCGTCTGCACCGGCAGCAATCCCAGGCAGATTCAAGCCATCACCGAAGAGATCGGCCGGCAACTGAATGAGCGCGGCGAGTATCCGGTCAGTGTGGAAGGTTTCGAAAACGCCGAATGGGTTTTGGCCGACTACGGAGATTACCTGATCCACGTCTTCTCCGAAAAAGCCCGTACCTATTACGATCTAGACCGGCTGTGGCGCCATGCCAAGATCATCGAAGTCCCCAGCGAGTCCTCTTAACCAGCCACCAGCAACCAACCACCGATTGACTTAGCGTAGCGATCCGGATAGCCTTACCAACATGCCCCACCGCTCTATACTGGCCGCGTTACTGCTCGCCGGATGCTCGCTTGCTTCGGCCAAGGAGAAGTCCATGCTCAAGGACAAGTACGTAAAAGTGAACGGCGTTCGCCTGCACTACGTCACCGCCGGCAAGGGCCCCCTGATTCTGTTCCTTCATGGATTCCCCGAATTCTGGTACGAGTGGAAGAACCAGCTGATCGAGTTCTCGAAGGACCACCAGGCTGTGGCGCCCGACCTGCGCGGCTACAACTTATCCGACAAGCCCACGGACCTGGATCAATATAAGATCGCCACGCTCGTAGAAGACGTCCGCGCTCTTGCCGATCATTTCTCGCACGGCAAAAAGTTCGTTCTGGTAGGGCACGATTGGGGCGGCGCCGTGGCGTGGTCCTTCGCCATCGCGCACCCGGACTATCTTTCGAAGCTGGTCATCATCAACGCACCGCATCCGGGAGTCTTCGCCAAACTGCTCAGCTCCGATCCCGCGCAGCAGAAGGCCAGCCAGTACATGCTGATGTTCCGTAGCGATGGCGCTGAGAAAATGCTTTCCGCCAACGACTACGCCGGGTTGGTCAACGCCGTCCTGGGCGCAGGGTTGAAAAGCGGCGCGTTCACCGAACAGGACAAGCAGGAATACATCAAAGCCTGGTCACAACCGGGCGCGCTGACTGGCGGCTTGAATTACTACCGCGCCAACCACGTGGGACCGCCCGCCGGCAAGGACGCACCTTCCACCGGAAACTTCGCCGTCGACCCTACCAAGCTCGCCGTGAAAGTTCCAACGCTGGTCATCTGGGGCGAAAAAGATACCGCGCTCCTTACCCAGAATCTCGACGGCCTGGACCAATTCGTCCCTCAGCTAACGATTAAGCGCATCCCCGATGGCTCGCACTGGGTGATCCACGAAAAGCCAGCCGAAGTAAACGCCGACATCCGCGACTTCCTCCGCGCGGACTAATCGATCACCGGCATCGCCGCAACCAAAGGGTACCGAGTCCGTGGCGCAGGCCTATTAGCCGAAACGGTCGCGGCTCGGAAAGAGCGTAACCGAACCGCGACCCTAAGACGTAAGAAGCTGTGAAAAAATCGGTTCGCAGGCGAAAGCGCCTGCGCCACTGAATCGTAAATCCTTGTGCGTCAATGTGGGGCAGACGCTTCCGTCTGCAAACCCCGCGTGCTTCCCGATTTTTTCACAACTTCTAAGCCTAAGGGGGCCGGTGCGTTTATCTCGCCGCCAAAAACTTCACAAACAACGACACCGCCATCCCAAATCCAATCGCCACCACAACCCTCCGCACCGCTATTCGCCCTATGCGCCGCGCCACACCAGCACCGCTGTACCCACCGGCAATCGCGCCCATGGCCATGATCAAAACGAACGGCCAATAAACCATCCGAGCCCAGATAAAATAAAACGCCGCAATTCCATTGATGCATCCGCCAAAAAAATTCTTCAGCCCGTTCATCTGATGAATGTCCGAAAGCCCCAGGATGCTCAGTGCGGCCAGCATCAAAATCCCGATGCCCGCGCCAAAATAGCCGCCATACAGCGCCACGAACAGTTGAAACAGCATCGCGCCCGCCAGCCAGCGCGCGGAAGTGTGCGCCGCGGCATTGGTAGTCTTCAGCTTGCGTTGAACCCGCTCCTGCGCCATGAAAAGCAGCGTGGCAAACAGGATCAGAAACGGCACCAGCGCATCGAAAACCGCCGGCGGCGTCACCCGCAGCAGCAGCGCGCCCGCGATTCCGCCTAGCAAGCTTGGAATCACCAACACCAGCATTCGCGGCGCGGCCGTGCTCAGCTCCCGGCGATAGCCGAACATGCTGCTGACGGCTGCGGGCCAGATCGCCACGGTGCTGGTGGCATTGGCCGTTACAGATGGTAAACCCAGCCAGATCAAGGTAGGGAACGACACCAATGTTCCACCACCCGCCACGGAATTGATCACGCCGGCGAGAAAAGCCGCCGCGAAGGCCACCGCCGCGTGCGGAAAGTCCAGGGCCGTCACCGATCAGCCCTACCCGCCATACGCCTCATCCAGAATCTCCACCACGTGTTTCACCCTCTGGCCTCGCCCGAATTTCGTCACGCCCGCCCGAAGCTGCAACATGCACCCGGGATTCGCGGTGACAATCACATCGGCTCCGGTGCCGTTCACCGCCGCCATCTTTTTTTCGAGCAGCGCCATGGCCATCCCGGTATGGACGACATTGTAGATACCTGCGCTTCCGCAGCACAGATCGGATAGCTGCATCTCGCGCAGCTCCAATCCCGGCACTGCTGCCAACAGCGCTCTCGGCGCCGACCGGATCTTTTGCCCATGCGCCAGGTGGCAGGAATCCTGATAAGTCACAACGATACCTGGAAATGGAAACGCCCGCAGCTTCGGGTTCAGCTCAATGGAAGCCAGAAACTCCGTCACGTCCTTCACCAGCCCAGAAAACTGCCGCGCCTTTTCTGCGTACTCCGGATCGTGCTCCAGCAGGTCTGCGTATTCCTTCAGCGTCGATCCGCAACCCCCGGCATTGGTAATAATGGCGTCGTAATTGCCATTCAGAAGCGCATCGATATTTTTCCGCGCCAGCACCCTCGCTTCGTCGCGCATCCCGGCATGCACATGCAACGCGCCGCAACAGCCTTGCGCCGCTGGGATGGACACTTCGCAGCCGTTCTTGCGCAACACCCGCACGGTAGCTTCATTCAGCCGGGCGAAACTGATGTTCGCGATGCACCCGCCCAGAAACGCCACCCGATACCGCTGGGCATGTTCGGCCGCAACCACCTTGCCGTAATAGCGAAAAAAGAACGGCGTCTCGATTTCGGGCGCCAGGCTTTCTACTTCTTGAAGCCGGCGCGGCAAGAAGCCCAGCATCAGCGTCAGTTTCTTCAAGCCGCTGGCCTGATAAAGATAAAGCACCGCGCCCACCAGCGCCAGGTAGAATCGCGAAGGCAGCAGTTTCCGGAAAACCAAGTGCCGGATCAGCCGCTCCCGCCACGGCCGCCGTATCTTGGTCTCGATTTCCGCGCGCGCCGCCTCCACCAGCCGGCCATATTCGACGCCCGAAGGACAAGCCGTTTCACAGCCCCGGCACGCCAGGCACAATTCAATATGCTCTATATACGACGGCCCGATCTCCGCCGCTCCGCTGGCCACCTGCGCCATTTGATAGATGCGCCCGCGCGGCGAATCCATCTCCACCCGCAGTTCGCGATATGTGGGACAAGCGTTCAGGCACAACCCGCAATGCACGCATCTATCGAGATCGGATTGCTGCGGCTTGTCGTATGAATTCACTTCAGATGCGGCCATACAGCCTGCCGCGATTGAGCAGGCTTCCCGGATCGAACATTTGCTTGATCTTCTTCATCATCGCAAAGTCGCTGCCCGGCCGAGGCCACAGCTCAAAGCTTTCCCGAACACTCTGCGGCGCAAACTCAATCACGCCCGGCCGCAAATCTTCCGCGCCGGCATAATATCCCCAGCACACACCCGAACCCGCGCGCGCCACCGCCGGCCCCGGCAACCCCTCCATCACCGCACCCACTTCAGACAATGCGCACGGAGTCCGCACCACCACACCGTTCTCATGCGTTTCAAGAAACCGCGCCGTGAACTCCCGGATCTCCTCCCACAACGCGTCTTCCTCAGCACCCTCCACCGCCCGCGCCCAACTCAGCTCTCGCGAGTAGCGATCCAGCACCGCCGCGCTGCCGCCCGCCTGGATCAACAGCCGGTAGCTTTTGTGATCCTTCACCAGATCGATGGCCGAAGGCTGCAATTGGCTCTTGAGAACTTCGTCGCGCCTCGCAATCGCCTCCCCAACCTGCTCGAAGTCGCCGACAAAACTGCGCGTCCCAACCGGCATCGGATGCACCCGAAAATTCACCACCGCAATCGCCGCCAGCGTCCCGAACGATCCAATCATGAGCTTGCCCATGTCGAGGCCAGCGACATTCTTCACCACCATCCCGCCGCTCGGGATCAATTTGCCTTCGAGCGTAGCAAACGTCATGCCGATCACCATGTCCCGCGCCGTGCCGTACAGCCTGCGCCTGGGACCGCTTACATTCGCCGCCACAATTCCACCCACCGTGGCGCGATCGGAAAACGCCGGATCCAGCGGAACCATTTGACCCTGCTCCGCCAAAACGCGGCTCAATTCGCCGTAAGAAATCCCCGCCTCCACGCTGATGGTCAAATCCTTCGGCTCATACTGCAGCACGCGATTCAGCTTCGCCGTGGAAATGGTGATCTCAGCGGGAGCTATCGGCCCACCCATCCTATCCTTAGTAGAATTCCCACAAAGCCTGACCGACCGCCCTTCGCCAAGCCGTTCCGCCAACTCTTCCACCGTCTCCGGAGCAATAACCATCACGAGTAGCGATTGTAGCGCACGCACTCATGCGTGCCGCGTTCACACTCATGTGAACGCCTGCATTCAATCCCCCGTGATATACTTCCCCTGACCGGAAAAACCCATGAAATATTCAATACCATTAGCCCTCGTTCTTATCGCCCTCAACGCCTCGGCACAAACCGCGACCTTAGCCAACAACATACCCAAACGATTAGTTGCCGACTACGGTTACTGGAGCAGAACCCAGACACCGCCCTACAGCTCCGACCAGATTCCATTCCAGAAACTCACCCACATCAATCACTCCGGCGTGAGCTTCGACGCTTCCGGCGAACTCAGCGTGCCCGACGGATTCCTCGAGCCGCAGCTGTTGCAAAAGGCCCACGCCCAAGGCATTCCCGTGCTGCTGCTGCTGGGCGGCGATTTCCCGGGCCTCGAAACGTCCACCGCGGCCCTGCCCAATCTGCTCGCGAATCTCAAAAGCTTCATCAAGGAAAACGGCTATGACGGCCTGGATATCGATTGGGAGTATCCCAGCACCACGCTCGACGAACAGACCTTTTACGCCCTCATGTCCGGCCTGCGCAATACCTTCCCCAGTCCAAAATACATTCTTTCCGCCGATGTTCCGCCGTGGGCGCCTCCGCAATACGATTATCCTCAGGTGACCCCACTGGTCGATTACTACAACATCCTGACCTACGACTGCGCCGGCCCCTGGACCGACGACGGTCAGCTCAATTCCCCCATCTTTCCCGACCCCGCCAATCCCGAGCCTTACGAATGCGAACCAGGCGGCAGCGTCAAGGAAGCGATCGACATTCTTGTGGGCCTCAATATTCCGGTCGCAAAAATCAATATCGGGACTCCGTTCTACGGCTATTTCTATAAAAACGTCACCGCGCTTTACGGACCTTGCACGCACTGCGGCCATAGCGTGCTCACCGAGAATTACGGCACCTGGATCAAGCAGCGGATCAACGCCAAGGGCTGGCAATCTTATCTCGACCAGGCGGCAGCCGTTCCTTATTTGCTAAGGACCGACGGCGATGCCGGCTACGTGACCTATGACGATGCCACTTCCACGTTCTATCGTGTCTGGTATTCGGATTGGCAGCGCAACGTGGGCGGCACCTTCATGTGGTCTCTGGATGCCGATTACGACGGCACTTCACAGGACCTTCTGGAAGCGATGTACCAAGCCAGCCAAAAGCCAAAGTAGAAAAAATTCGGGGACATGACGGGCAAGCGTCCGCATCGTTTGAAACTTGAACGGGTCGAGTCGTGTCCCCGAACTTCTCCCCACTCAATAGAACAAATACTTCCGCCACTGATCGTCGCTCTTCGCCAATAGCCGCATCAAATGCCGGCTGGTATGCAGACTGAACGGACGCGGCGTCTTGGCCAGCTTCATGCCCGCTTCGTCCGGTGTCCGGCTCCCTTTACGGTTATTGCAGGGATGGCAGCAAGCCACCAGGTTCTCCCAGGTAGTCTCGCCGGCGCGAGAGCGCGGTACCACGTGATCCAGCGTCAGCTCGCCGCTGGGCATGATGCGATGGCAATACTGGCAGGTGTAACGGTCCCGCATCAGAATGTTTTTTCGCGACAGCGCGCGCGTTTGATGCGGAATACGGCGATACTCCAGCAGCCGGATCACGGAAGGAACCCGCAACGATTGCCGCGCCGAGTGGACGTGCGCGTGCGACTCCTCTTCCGCCGAGGCCACGCCCTTCAACACCAGCACCAGCGCGCGCCGCGCCGCGCAAATGTTGATGGGTTCATAACTGGCATTCAATACCAGGACCGGTCTATGCAATCGGTCAAGACTCGGCATGTTCGGTGCTCCCGGAATAGTTTGAGTCAGTAAGCTGTAAATCGAATCCAACCCGGCGGTCGGTCCGCGCCAGAGTAAGCAGTACAACCTTACGCGCGCCGGCAATTTTCAACGCGCGCGCGCAGGCTGCGGCGGTTGACCCCGTAGTCATCACATCATCCACCAGAAGAATTCGCTGGCCGCTCAGCGCCTGCCGGCCGCGCGGGCGAAAAGCCCCGGACACGTTCTTGCGCCGTTTGGCGTTGGTGAGCCCGGCCTGCGTGGCGGTAAAGCGGACGCGCCGCAGAGCGTTCTTCACCGGCGTGTGCGTGCGCCGCGACATCTCCCGCGCCAGCAGATCCGCCTGGTTGAACCCACGCTGCCACCGTTTTCGCCAATGCAGCGGCATGGGCACGATAGCGTCGAAGCTTTCCTCGCGCGGCAGCGCCAGCGCCAGAAATCGTCCCAGCGGCTTGGCCAGCGTCTGCACCCGGCCATATTTAAAAAGATGAATCAGCGCCCGCAGCTCGTCCTCATAGAATCCGTACGAGTACGCCGCGTCAAACCCGCTCACCCCGCGCCGGCACAGCGCGCACAGCCCCTGTTCATCCAAAGGAAACGCATTGCGGAACGGAGCCCGGCATTGCACGCAAAAATATTCCGCAGCCATCGGCTCCGGCTTCCCCAGGCACGCCCGGCAAACCGGAACCCGCGAAACCTGCCGCAACGGCTCCGCGCAGATGCGGCAATCGTCGGGAAAAATCAGGGAAAAAAGGCTAATACAGAACTTACGGACAAGGGAGGGCGCGGCGTCAGGCGAGACAGTCTTAAGAAGCAAACTACTGCTGAAGACGACACCTCCCTAAAGCTCTAGTCTACACGATGGAGTGGGGCAGGCGCTTCCCCCTGCCAGCAAAACTTTTCCGCAGAACAAAATCTTGAGAAACTTGGAGGATCTCATGTATTTCGCCGTCGTCATTTTGCTGCTCCTGATTTTCCCAGTGGCCTCGATAGCCATTGAGACTACCTTATCCAATCACGTCGTGAGTCTTCTTTTCCTGATCGGGAAGTGGTTCGTCTTTTGGGCCGCGGGAATCCGGCTCTTCATTGCCGGCGCCAGGCAAGTCATCCAGCCGCAGTTCACCGCGGAAGAACTTTTCGAAATTCACGACCGCGCCTCGTTCGCCATCGTCCGGGAATTGGGATTCGCCAATTTGTCCATGGGCCTTCTAGGAATTTGCAGCATATTTCGCCCGGGCTGGGTCATTCCCGCCGCACTGGCCGGCGGCCTCTATTACGGACTCGCCGGCTTGGGCCACGTCTTTCGCAAGCGCAAAAACGCGAAGGAGTACGTGGCCATGATCTCCGACGGTTTTGTATTTCTTGTGCTCACGGTATGCGTGGTGAATAGTTTGTATAATTAGATAGCTATGCCTCGCTTGGCCATCTTCGGGATGCTTTCGGGATCACTCGCGTTCGGCCAGATAGCCACGGTCCCCACAGGCTTCGAAGGGACTTGGGCGTTGAGCCCTCAAGACTCTAACACGTCCCCCCGAGTGAAAATCGTTGGCGGCAGCTTGGACATCGCATCCGTATCCGACCGCATAAAAATTACCAGCCAGATCGTCACTTCCGAGCATGAGTCTCTCCAGCAGGCGTTTGATCTCAGCCTCGATGGCAACGGCCAGAGGGCCTCATTCAAGCGAATCGACGACACAGCCTTCGACGTAATCGTCAGCGTGAACAGTAAAAAGCTCGGCAAACATGTCGAGGAGAGCCATTTCGTTCTTTCCACCGATGGCGACGTACTCACCGAGACGATAAGCGAAGCCGACCCAGTAGTACGAACTTCATTAATTCTCGTGTTCCACAAACTCCTCTTCATCCCTCCCGCCGGCCCGGTGTTTCTCCGGCTCGTTGCTCCGGCGCCCCGCGTGCTTATCGAATAGTGGCGAAAGCTCCCAACTGGCCCCACGCTTTCCACCTATCCGCCAATGGCGGATGGTACAATGAGCGAAAGTTTCGGGCCAATGAAGAAAAAGATGTTTGAAGAACTACTCGGAAGCGCACGCGAGGCTAGTGCAATTTTGCGCGGCCGCCAAAAGCCGTCGCGACGCATTATAATCCGCGCTTCTGGCGTACGCGGCATTCGCGAACGAACCAGCCTTTCACAGTCAGAGTTTGCGCAGTTAATCGGCGTGAGCGTGAAGACGCTCCAGAACTGGGAACAGGACCGCCGGCGCCCCACCGGTCCGGCAGCCGCACTTCTGAGCATCATTCAGCACGACCCAGCGCTGGCGATGAAAGCCATTCATCGGATCTAGGCTATGCGGCCAAGTTTACTCCCCCGAATTTTCCTGCTGAGCTTAGCGCTTCACTGTTATTTGCCCGCCGGCACCGCTAACCGCATCCTGGAAGATCAAATCGCCAAGGTCGTCCTTTCGATTAGAGCCGAGGCTCATCTCCCCAAGCTGACACGCATCAAGCATCGCGACGATCTTCAAGCGTGGCCGTGCATGGCGGCCGAGCGGGACAGTTCATTGCACCCCTCGATCTTTAAAACAGACGAACCTTTATCAAGCCCCCAGTTGCGCGAGGTGGCGCTCGCACTGAGCGAACCGAGCGGCAGCGGCCGTTCGAATCGCGTTTCGCAGTCGCAGTGTGGCCGGCTCGCAGCTCTGGAGCCGGACTGTCGAAGGAATCATTCTGGGTTGGAGTAAATGGCTACTGGACGGCATGGTGGGAGTTTATTGATCACAATTTCACCGACGACGTGTTTTTCAAAAACAAGTGGAAGAAAGGACTCAGCCCAGGCTGCATGAACTCCCGTTGACTGATCCGCCATCCACCCACTACCACCCGTTACAATAGAATCGTCGCCGCTTCATGAAAACTTTCTACATCGAAACCTTCGGCTGCCAGATGAACGCGCACGACTCCGAAAAAGTCATCGGCACCCTGGTTTCCGACGGCTACACCCAAGTCCCCGAACCGGAACAGGCCGACCTGGTCCTCTACAACACCTGCAGCATTCGCGACAAGGCTGAGCAGAAAGTTTTTCATCGGCTCGATCAATTCAAGAAGCAGCACGGCAATGGAAAAACCTTCGGCGTTCTCGGATGCGTGGCGCAACAGGAGGGCGAGCGCATTTTCGAACGCGCCCCTTTCGTGAGTCTCGTCGCCGGCTCGGCCAGCTATTCCAAGCTCTCCCAAATGCTGGTGCAGCTCGAAGCCGGAAATCGCCGCGTCACCGGCTTGAGCCTGGATACCGAGGAAGCTTTCGAAACGCCCTTCACCCGCCGCGACAATCCGCACCGCGCTTACCTCACCATCATTGAAGGCTGCGATAAATCCTGCGCCTATTGCGTGGTTCCTTTTACGCGCGGTCCGGAGCGCAGCCGAACCAGCGAAAGCGTGCTGAACGAAGCGCGCCATCTGGCGCAAACGGGCTATCTGGAAATCCAGCTGCTGGGACAGAACGTCAACAGTTATCGCGACCCTTCACCCGCCGCTTTCGACTTCGCGCGCCTGCTGCGGGCCGTAGGCGAAGTGGATGGCATCCGCCGCGTTCGCTTCACCACTTCGCATCCGCGCGACTTCGTGAAAGATATCGTCGACGCCATCGATGAAAATCCGGTCCTGTGCAATCACGTCCATCTGCCCGTCCAGTCCGGCGCCTCTAGCGTCTTGGCGCGCATGCAGCGCCAGTACACCCGCGACGATTATCTGCGCCGTATCGATTGGATGAAGAACGCCCGCCGCAACATCGCCATCACAACAGACATAATTGTCGGTTTCCCGGGCGAGACCGACGCCGAGTTCTCGGAAACACTTTCGCTGCTCGAAGAAGTACAATACGATTCGTTGTTCAATTTCAAATATTCGCGCCGGCCCAATACGCCCGCGCTGGCCCTCGATGATCACATTCCGGAGGAGGAAAAAACCCGCCGCCTCACCATCCTCCAGGAGATGCAGCGCGCCATCCAGATCCGCCGCAATTCCGCGCTGGTCGGCACCGTCGAGGAGGCCTTCGTGGAAGGCTATAATCAGGCCACGGGCCAGTGGATTGGAAGGACTACTCAAAATCGGCCGCTCAACTTCATTCATCCGGAGTTCCCCGGCCCGCGCGATGGAGCAACTCTGGCCGGCAAATACTGCAGCGTCCGCGTCACGCGTGCAGGTCCGAACTCGTTGGCAGGCGAGCAAGTGAACTGAGTCTAGTCATAAAGGGGGACCGAATGGAAGTCGAAATGAAAATCCGCGGATTGATGATGGATCCCGTTACCAACATGCCCATCGTTGTACTGAAGGACATCAATGGCAACGCCATCTTGCCGATCTGGGTCGGTATCTACGAGGCCAATGCCATCGCCCTCGAGATCGAAAAGGTTTCGACGCCACGCCCCATGACGCACGACCTCATTAAGACCCTGCTGCTCGGCCTCGGCACCGGCATCCGCAAAGTTGTCGTCAGCGAGTTGAAGGACGACACCTTCTATGCCGTAATCTGGCTCGACAAAGACGGCGATCTCATCAGCGTCGATTCCCGCCCCAGTGACGCGCTGGCGCTGGCGCTGCGCCTGGATTGCCCCATCTACGTCGATGAAGCGGTCCTCAAAAATTCCAAAAGCTCCGGCGCCGCCACCGACAAGATCAACAATGAAGAGTTGCGCCGCTGGCTCGAAAGCCTCAACGACGAAGACCTGGGCCGCTATAAGATGTAGCTCGAAGTTCTTAGCCGCGGATGAACGCAGATAGACGCAGATAAGAAATTTAGAATCAGCGTTGATCTGCGTTCATCCGCGGCTTAACAATTCTTGACCCAACCATTTCCGGCCGCTGTCGTCTATAGATATGTAATGAGACGCAGCGCCAAATTAAGCTCGGGAGTGATACTGGCAACAGCCATGCTGATCGGCATGTTCCAAGCCACTGCGTCTCCACCGATTCATCGCTTCCTGGCTTACTACCAAGCAGTCCAAAAAACCGACGATCCCTTGGATTTCTGGGAGCGTGTCGCCGCCAGCTTTGTCCTGACGCGGGCCGAACAAACCCGCAAGGCCGCCTCCGAGGTTAGTTGCTCGCGGCTTTAGGCCGGTGATGATGCACCGGAGCCGGCGCGTTCTTGCCGGTCCAGCCGTGCAGCTTATCTTTGTCGACGTTGAAGATCACCATCAGAGGTGTCGCGGTGTAACTTTGCGGCACTCCCTCGAACGTCAATTCCGTTCCCGGATCCACCTTGCCCGGCAGCGCCGCTTCAAACTTCAGCGTGGCGTCGGCCGTGTCCATGTTATTGGTGCCGTCTTCCACCGCCACCAGGATAGTCTTCGGCTTCGAAGCCGGTTCGAGCGAAACCACTTTTGCCTTGAGCGTGGGAACCTGTGAATCTTTCATGCTCGTGCTGAAATAATTGGCGCCGTCGGCGCCCGTCAGCGCCGCTTTCAAGGTCTTCCACAAAGCCTCTTCCGGATGCGCCTTGGTCCACTCCTCTTCATTGGCGAACTTCTGCTTTTCGATGGTCACCGCGTCCACGATCTTCAGATCCGCCGGTGGCGTCGGGGACGCCTTGGCCGCGGCGATCAGCGCATCGAAGCCTTCATCGCTGCCGTGATATTTCTCGTACTGCCGCTTCACGAAATCGAGCGCGGTGCGCCGCGTGTTGGCATCCGCCGCGCCTTGTCCTTCATAGGAGCCCGCGCGCGCGTAATAAAACATCGCCACCGGTACCCTCTCCACTTTTTTCTGGGAGGTGATCACGAAGGCCATCCAATAATCCACTTGGCCATTGTTGGGACTCAACTGCAGGCTTTTGCCGAATTCGGTTTCGGCGCCGTCCCAATTCTGTTTGCTCATGGCGATGAACCCCAGGTTCACGTGCGCCAGCAGCTCAATCTGAGGCCGTAGCTTGGCCCAGGCGTCCGCCTTCACACCCGGCGGAGGCGTGTCGATATTCGCGACAATCGCGTTGGCTGCCTGCTCCCCCTGCTCCAAAGCCTCCGGCGCCTTGGCCTGCGCGTACAACATCTGCGTGAAATACATGATGTAGTACAGCGCCGTGAAGTTCTTGGGATCGGCCGCCAGCAGCGCCTTGGAAGCTTCGGTGGTCTCCTTGGGCAGGTTCAGTTGGGCATTGGTAGTCACCAGCAGTGTCTTGCGCTCCAGAGACCAATCGGTCTTCGGATACTGCTTCTCCCATTGCTGCAGCTTTTCGAGCCGCGTCTTGGGATTCGTATCCTTAGTAATGCCGTCGTACAAATCGTACTCCGCCCGGTCCTTCCAGTTCTTCTGCGGAGCTTGCGCGGCGGGCGCGCTGGATTGCCCCAGCATCCGCACCGGCCCCAACCCCAGTACGCCCATCATCCCGGCAGCCATTAACAATTTACTTGATTGAAACAACACTCCTCGCCTCCACGTGATCATCTCTGTCAAGTATACAAGCAGTTGCCAAAAAAAACAGTGGCATGTTAAGGAGAGCGTTACCGAACTGCGACCGTGAGTGAGCCGGTGCCGTAGCCGATTTTTTCACGGCCCCTCGGCTCGCCGTGGGGCAGGCGCTTCCGCCTGCCAACCCCACGGACACGCGTCAGCGAGCGTGCCGTATGAAAATTTTCTAATTCTTACCTGTGAGGATGATGTCCAACCGGAGCGTTCTTCCCCGTCCAGCCGTGCAGCTTGTCCTTCTCCACTACGAACACCACCATGAACGGACTAGCGGTATAGCTTTCCGGAACTCCCTCGAATGACAACTCCGTTCCCACGTCCACCTTACCCGCCAGCGGCGTCTCGAATTTCAGCGTGGCATCGGGCGTAGTGCCGTCCTCCAGCGCCATCACCACCGTCTTCGGCCTGAGCGCGGGCGTCATGGAAACCACCTTCCCTTTCAAGGTCGGCAGCAGCGCGCCCTTCATGCTGGAATCGAAATAGGTGGCGCCATTGGCCCCGGTGAGTTCGGCCTTGATATTCTTCCACAGCGTCAACTCCGGATTTGCAGCGGCTGCGGCCGCGGCGGCATCATCTTTCTTCTTCTGAATGCTGGCCGCATCCTCAATATGCACCGCGTCCGCCGGGCAGGTTGGCGAAGCCTTGGACGTCGCCACTAAATTGTCGAAACCGTCGTCGCCGCCGTGATAGGTTTTATAGGCCTTCTGGACGTACGCCAGCACCTGCTTACGCCCGTCCGGGTTCAGGGAGCCTTGGCCATCAAAGGTGGCCGCGCGGGCAAAAAAGCACAGCGCCTGCGGCATCTTCTCCACCTTTTTCTCGGATGCAATGGCCGTGCCCATCAGGTAGTCCACTTCGCCGTTATTAGGATTGATCGCCAGGCTCTTCTGGAATTCCGCCTCCGCGTTCTCCCAGTTATGCCGTTGCATCTCGATCCACCCCAGCGTGGTGTGCGCCAGGTTTTCCACGTCCGTGCGGGCCGTCTTCCACTGGGCCTCGGTCACGTTCGGCGGCGGAGTATTGATATTCTCCACAATCGCTTTGGCCGCCTTCTCCCCTTGATCCAATACCTCCGGCGTAGGATTGCTGCCGGCTAACGCGCGAGTGTAAAACATGATGTAATACAACGCGCTGAAATTTTTCGGATCCTTCGTCAGGATCTGCTTGGCCGTAGCCACGGCCTGCTGCGGCTGCTGCAATGCCACGTAGGTGGTCAGGAACAGCATCTGCCGCGCGTCGGCATAATCGGTGGTCGGATACTGCTTCTCCCATTGCTGCAGCTTTTCCAGCTTGGTCTTCGCGTTGGTATCTTTTTGGATGGAGTCGAACAGATCGTACTCCGCCCGGTCCTTCCAGTTCTTCTGCGGCGCCGCCGTGGTGGGCGCTTGCGCCTGCCCCAACATCCGCACCGGCCCAACACCAAGCACGCCTGTCAGCGCCATAGCTACAGCTAAGGACAATCTAGATGTTTGTAACGACACTCCCCGCCTCCCAATTTCGTTATTTGCTTTGAGTCCGGCCAACCGAGCCTTCATTGCGGCCATGGCAGATGCAATTGCGGAGTATAACCGAATCCTTGCCAGAGCCGCAACTTCTCATAACGTTAGATGTATCTCAGTGTACTCTTGTTCCCTGGGTCAATCAGTATGTTCAAATAATTTTGTTCTATCCGGAGCCACCCAACGGGCCCGTGCCTGGCGCGAACCAATTATCCAAATCGCCTCCTGCTCCGTCCATCTCTTCCAAAAAGCGTCCGATGATCTCGATCCAGAATATGGTCAGCGTCTCGTGGTAGCCGCTGTCTTCGGTATTGGCCGTCCTAACACATTTATTGTAATGCTGGCATTGTAATGCTGGACGCCCCTTGGAACCCGCCAGGAAATCGTAGGACATATATGTCCGTACATTTGAATCGAATGAAGAACGTTGACAAATGTTAGCAATCAAAGTACGATCAGTCAATTGATGCTCGAAACGTTAGATTTGAAGGCCCTACGCGCCCTGATGCATAACGGCCGCGCCACCTGGGCCGATCTGGCGCAGCATCTGGGACTCTCCGCTCCCGCCGCAGCCGACCGCGTGCATCGCCTGGAGGAACGCGGCGTAATCCGCGGCTATGCCGCGCTGGTGGATGCGGAAGCGGCCGGATATCCGCTCTCCGCATTCGTCGCCGTCGCCCTGGACCGTCCCGATCGCCGCGCGGCATTTCTCAAACGCATCGCCACTCTTCCCGAAGTCGCCGAATGCCACCACGTCGCCGGAGACGACGATTATCTCCTCAAAGTCCGCTGCCGCGGCACCCGCGATTTGGACCGACTGCTGGTGGAATCGCTCCGGTCCATACCGGGAGTTCGCACCCGAACCACCGTGGTCCTCGGGACCGCCAAAGAATCGATCATGATCCCGCTCGCGGAATCCGAATGAGGACATCATGAGTACATCGCGTACCATGCCCGGCGGATGGGCGGACCGCGCCAGCCTTCCCAAAGGTCCCAACGGCCGCACCCTGTGCCGCTGGTGCAACCTCGAAGTTCCCAAGGGACGCCTGACGTTTTGCTCGGATTGGTGCGTGGAGGAGTGGCGCCTGAGATCCGATGCCGGCTACCTGCGCGAAAAAGTCCTGGAGCGCGACCGCGGAATCTGCGCCGCCTGCGGCCTGGATTGCCTGGCCGCCTGGCTGCATCTCAAGCGCCTGCGCGGCGCCGCGCGCCTCAAAGCGTTCACCGCTTGGGGCCTCACCGCGCGCTCGCGCAAAAGCCTCTGGGATGCCGACCACATCCTCCCGGTAGTCAAAGGCGGCGGCGAATGCGACTTATCCAATCTCCGCACCCTCTGCCTGAAATGCCACCGCGCCCGTCACCGATAACGTGGCGCAAGCCAAAAACTTGTGGGAACCAAAGCGGGGACATGACGGGCAAGCGTCCGGCCAGTTCAAACTTGAAAGCGCCCAGTCGTGTCCCCTCAATTTTTTTCGCCCACCCACCGGCCCCACATACCTCATCACCGTCTCCGCCACTTTCTCATTCCCCGCCCCGGTCGGATGAATCCCATCCCGCTGCATCAAGCTCCTATCCGTAGCAACTCCTTCCAACAAAAACGGGATCCGCACCAGCTTGTATTTCACCGCCAGATCCTGATAGACGCGTTCGAACCCGTGAATGTATTCCGGTCCGTAATTGGGCGGCAGCGTCATCCCCGCCAGAATCACCGCCGCGCCGGATTTCTGAATCTCCGTGACCATCTGTTCCAGATTCGCCTTCGTCGTCTCAATCGGCAGACCACGCAGTCCGTCATTGCCACCGAATTCCAGGATCACCACGCGCGGTTTCACCGCCAGCACCTCGCTCACCCGATTCGCGCCGTCGGTGGTGGTATCGCCGCTGACGCCCTGGTTCACCACGTGCCAGCGAAGCCCCGCGCGGTCCAGATCCTTCTGCAGAAAATCCGGATAGCTGTTCCCCGGCTCAGCGCCGAACCCGGCCGTCAGGCTGTCCCCGAACGCCACAATCACCGGTCGTGTATCCACTGCCGCCGGCTTCGCTGGAGCCTGCTCGACCTTCTCCACCGCCGCCGGCGCCTCACTCTTGGAACTTCCGCAACCCGATTGCGTCAAAACAACAAGGACCACAGCCAGTCCGACCATGTGGGGCAGGTTGTTAACCTGCGCGCCGATTGCCAATCGGCGCAAAATGCTCGGCAACCAAATCGTTCCAGTGCTCACCCAATGCCATAATAAAGAATTGCAGCAAGGTCCCATCGGAATGCCGGCCATCCGGGTGTCGGCTCTCACCAAAACCATTCAAACCGCCACGCATCGCGTCGACATTTTGCGTGGCATTGATTTCGACGTCCAGCACGGCGAGTTCGTTGCCATCATGGGACCATCGGGAAGCGGCAAAAGCACTTTGCTCGGCCTGCTGGCCGGCCTCGACACGCCAACGTCGGGTCACATCATCCTGGATGGCGAGGATATTACCGGCCTGGATGAGGACCGCATGGCCCTGCTGCGCGGCCGCAAGGTCGGCTTCGTCTTCCAGTCCTATCATCTGCTGCCCACCTTGACCGCCGAAGAAAATGTCTTGCTGCCGTTCGAACTCACCGGCGGCAACGGATCCTCCGGTCGCACCCGCGCCCGCGAATTGCTGGAAAGCGTCGGCCTGGGTGACCGCCGCGAGCATTATCCCGTCCAGCTCTCCGGAGGCGAACAACAGCGCGTCGCCCTGGCCCGCGCCTTCATGGTGCGGCCGCCCATTCTGCTGGCCGACGAACCTACCGGCAATCTTGACAGTCACAATGGCCAGCATGTGCTCGATCTTCTGATCTCGCTCAACAAGCGCGAAGGAACCACGCTGGTGCTGGTCACTCACGATCCGCTTCTTTCCACCCGCGCCGGCCGCCTGATCACCCTTCACGATGGACTGGTAGTTCCCAACCCATGAACTTCCGCTGGTCCACTGCATTCAAAATCGCCTGGCGCGAAGCCCGCTCTTCTTCGTTCAAATTTCTGTTCGTGATTCTGGCCGTCGCCGTCGGCGTCGGCTCCCTCACCGGCGTCCGCGGATTCAGCCGCGCCTTCCACGAAATGCTGTTGAGCCAGGCGCGAACCTTGATGGCCGCCGATCTTTCCCTACGCGTTTTCGAACTGCCCAATCCCCAGCAAACCGAAGCCATGGACGCGCTCGCAAAAGAAGGCGTTGAGCGAACCTGGATCACGGAAACCCTAACCATGGCATCTGGCACTCAAGGCAATACGCCCATGCTGGTTTCCATCAAAGCCGTCGACCCCAGCGTCTATCCGTTCTACGGCGAAATCCGCATTTCCCCGCCCGCCCCGCTCCGGACCGCGCTCACCTCCACCACTGTCGCCGTCTCCGACGACGTCCTGCTGCGCCTGCACCTGAAAATCGGCGACACCATCCAGCTCGGTGGCCAACCCTTTCGAATAATCGGCCAGGTAACTTACGAACCGGATCGCATGCTGGGCAGCCTCAACGTCGGCCCGCGCGTGCTGATGACTCGCGACGGTCTCAACCGCACCGGTCTCATGATGCCCGGAAGCCGCGCCGCGGAGCGCTTCCTGTTTCGCCTCACACCAACTTCGCCGTCCATTGCCCAGGTTCGCGAGCGTCTGAAAAAGGCTTTCCCCGAAGCCCTGATCGCCGATTTCCGCGAGACGCATCCCATCATCACCCAGGGCCTCAGCCGCGCCACAACATTCTTAAGCCTGGTGAGCCTCATCACCCTGATCGTCGGCGCCATCGGCGTAGCCACCGCCATGCAAGCCCACATCCAGCAGCGCCTGGATTCCATCGCCATCATGAAATGCCTGGGCGCGCGATCCATCCATTTGATCCGCATTTATTCCATCCAGACCGTCGCGCTCGGTCTCGCCGGAGGCCTGCTAGGCGCAGCATTTGGAATAGCCATCCAAAGAATCTTCCCCGGATTTCTGGCGCGCTATTTTCAGTTGGAACCTTCCGCGAGTTGGGATTTGCTCACCGCCGCGCAGGGCATCGGTATCGCTGTTCTGGCCACCCTGCTCTTCACTCTGCCGCCTTTACTCAGCATCCGGCGCATCCGCCCCAACCTGATCCTGCGCCGGGAAATGGCGGAAATCAAACAGGGCTGGCGCGCGCGCCTCGCCGCGGCCCGTGCTTCCATCGCGGCCGGAGCGGTGATTGTGGTCGGCATCGGCGGCATCGCCATGTCCTTCGCCACCGGATCTCCAAAAGACATTTGGAGAACCGGCGCCTACTTCTCCGGCGCTCTCATCGTCAGCCTGGCAGTTCTATCCGGCATCGCCTGGCTGATGCTGCGCGGTCTCAAAATCGCCAGCCGCCGCCAGTTGCCCACCTCCATCCGCCACGGCATCGCCAATCTGTATCGTCCCGGCAATCATGCCGAGACTGTGCTGGTGGCGCTCGGGATCGGCGTCATGTTCACTCTCACCGTCTACCTGGTCGAACGTGGAGTCGTTGCGCAGATGAACCGCACCGCGCCGCCCGGCATGCCCAACGTCTTCCTCATCGATATTTCGCCCAAGGATCGCGAAGCCGTTCTCTCGCTCCTCAAACAGCAGCGCGGCATCGATGGCTCCGCCGAGCTGATCGGAACCGTGGCCGCTAAGCTGATCGATGTGGACGGCCAGGACATCCAGAAAAAAGTGCTCAAGGGCTGGGCCCGGCGCTTCCGCTACGCCCGCTCCGTCACTTCCGCCACTTCGATGTCCGGCAATGTCGAAGTGCTGCGCGGAAAATGGTGGAACCCATCGAAGCCGCCCGCCGCTCCCGAAATTTGCATGTCTGAGGAAGCGGCGAAAACACTCGGCGTAGAGCCCGGCTCCATGACCACCTGGACCATCTCCGGCCGCCAGCTCACCGCCCGCGTGGCCTGTATCCACCGCATCGATGAAATTCATCTGGCCAGCCGCGTCGAATTTATCTTCAGCAAAGGAGCTTTGGACGGCTTCCCGGTCATCTATTACGGCGCTCTGCGCGTCCAGCCGGCCGCCGTTCCAGCGCTTCCAGCAAGCTCTCTACGATCGCTATCCCACCATCACCGTGGTCAACATGGCCGATGTGCTGCAGACATTCCAAGGCGTGGTGGATCAAATCGCATTAGTGATCCGCTTTATCTCTATGTTTGCGATTCTCGCCGGCGCCATCATCTTAGCTTCGAGCGTAGCCGGCACGCGTTTCCGCCGCATGCGCGAAGTGGTAATTCTGAAAACCCTCGGCGCCACGCGCTGGCGTGTCAGCCGCATTTTCTCGGTGGAATTTCTGATCCTAGGCGCGGTAGCCGGAACCATGGGCGCCCTGCTGGCCAACGGCTTCGCCAACCTGCTGCTCAAGCGCATGCTGGATTCCGAAATCTCATTCCCGCTCCTGCCCAGCCTGCTGGCAATTGTAGCCACAGCTCTAATCGCCAACGCCGCCGGCTGGATGGCCAGCTTCCGCATCCTGGGCCAAAAGCCGTTAGAAATCCTCCGCGAAGAATAACAGAAGTAAAAAGGGGGACACCAGCACCTGTCCCCAAACCAGCCCCCTCCAACCATAGAGCGGTGCTAGTGTCCCCCTTTTTTCGTTACCGAGATGGGATGAGAAGGCCGGTCCCCAGCGGGATGCGTTAAGCTCCCAATGGATACGCACTCGAGGTGCAAAAAGGAGAACCAAAAAAAGGGGGACACCAGCACCTGTCCCCAAACCAGCCCCCTCCAACCGCAGAACGCGTTTCACCAGTGGACAGGTGCTAGTGTCCCCCTTTTTTCGTCACCGAGCCGCGACCGTAAGGGAGTCGGTGCCTTTCCCCGGATCCAAATTCAACACCGCAATATATTTCAAATTCCGATACAACTGCTTATGATCCAACCCGAACCCCACCACGAACCGGTCCGGGATCTCAAAACATCGAAAATCCACCGGGATCTGCACAATCCGCCGCGGCGTCCGATCCAGCAGCGTGCACAGCGCCAGCGAATTGGGCCCGCGCCCCGCCAGATGCTGCAGCAGGTAGCGCGTGGTGAATCCGGTGTCCACAATATCTTCCACCAGCACCACCTCATCGCCCTCGATGCTATCGTCCAGGTCCTTGGCGATCCGCACCATCCCCGGGGCGCCGCGCTGGTTGGCGAAACTCGAGATCCCCAGAAAATCAATCCGCGTCGGCACCGTAATCTCGCGCGCCAGCGCCGTCAAAAAGAACACCGACCCTTTCAGCACCCCAATCAGCTTCAACTCGCGCCCAGCGTAACGGGAAGAAATCTCGGCCGCCACTTCACGCACACGTTCCGCAATCTGCTCCTCAGTGAACAGAATCCGCTCAATGGCCGGCTCGCTCATTGCGCCAACCGTTCCGGCAACCCATATTTAATCACCAGGTCCCGCACGTCCTTCTGATAGAACACCTGGATGTTCACATGCGGATAGATCGCGCGCAGCAGCCGTATCTTCCGGTTCTTCTTGGTCACGTTGGCCTGCTTCATAGTGGTTAGCTCCACGTAGAGATCGAACTCCGGGAGATAAAAATCCGGCGTGAACGCTTCCAGCACCTTGCCGTCTTTGTCCCACTGCAATGGAAAACTGCGAGGCTCATATTCCCACCCGATCCGGTAAAAATCCAGCAGGTTCGCGAACACCTGCTCGCTCGGATGCCCGAACTCTTTGTGCACCAGGCGCACCCGGTCCGGCGGCACAATGCCGAAGCGCGCCAGCTTCAGCCGCACCTGGAACTGCAGCTGCGCTTCCGCCCCACGAGACAGCAGCCCCGCCTCCAGCATGCCTTTCGATTTCACGGCCGCCTCCAGCACGTCGGCCATTTGATCGATCGAGAGCGCTTCCCCGTTCATCACCAGGTCGTAATTCTCGAATCGTCCGCCGGCCCGTCCGAATCGATGTTTACGAATTGCCGCCTGTTCCGTGGCCATGTCCCACAGCAGATCCTTCGCTTCCTCTCGCTCCAGCCTCCGATCCACCATCAGGTTGCCGATGCGGCGCGATTCCGGCTCGGCTACATGAACTCGTAAAGTTCCAGGAATGTTGCGAAACAAAAGCTCCGCGCCGGTGCTCGATACCACCAGGTGATGCTCAGTCCCAAGTTTGGCCAGGATCGAAAACGCCAGGTGCGGCCAAGCCTTATCGGAAATTCCGTCAGCCGCGCCGAATTCGGAAGCAATGATGTCCCCGAGCCGCGCCTCCGTCACCAGCTCGCAATTCAACCGTTGCGCGGCCATTCGAGCCAACTCTTCGTGCCGCGTGGCCGCTTCGCCCGAAACGGTGATGAATGCCATCCAGTAGAAATCGTAGCGCAGTGGCGCAGGCGCTTTCGCCTGCGAACCCAGTGTATAATTCTTCCACCAATGAATTACTTCCTCCACGCGCTCCTAACCATCACCCTATCCTGCACCCTCTTCGCCCAAACCACCCCACTCGAACTCCACTCCCCCCTCGGCCGCGATTTCCATTCCCTCCCCGACGAAAAAGGCGTCGTTGCCGCCGCCGAAAAAGCCCTCGCCGAGCACCCGCAAGACGTCAAACTGATCCTGAAGCTCTCCCAAGCCCATGCCGCCGTGTGGCAGGAAAAAGAAGCCGTCGCTGCCTGCACCCGCGGCCTGAAAATTGATCCCAACAACGTCGACCTGCTGATAGAACGCGGACATCGCCGGCTCCCCCTGCGCCAGTTCGCCCAGGCCAAGGCTGATCTCTCACGCGCCGCCAAGCTCGATCCCAAACAGACCGAGGCTTATTATCATCTGGGCCTCGCTCACTACTTCCTGGGCGAATTCGCACCCGCCGCCGACGCCTTCTGCAAAGGCCGCGACCTGGTCACCGCCCAGGACAGCCTGGTGAACTTCACCAACTGGTGCTACGTCGCCCTGCGCCGCGCCGGCAAGAAAGAAGAAGCCGCGAAAGCGCTCGAAAAAATTCCGCCCGCCATGCAATCCAACCCCGGACACACCGAGTTCTACTTCAATCTGGTGCGCTTCTACCAGGGCCTCAAAACCGAATCCGCGATTCTCCCTCCTCCGCCCACCGACACCGAATCCGAGCTGAGTTTCGACACCATTGCCTATCAGCTAGGCAATTGGCATCTCTATAACGGCGATTCCGCCAAAGCCAAGGAATATTTCGCACAGGTATCGAAAGGTAATGTCTGGGTCACCTGGGGCTTCGTCGGCTCGGAATCCGAACTATCGCGGAGAAAGTAATTTCAAACTCACCACCTGCGTCTCTTGAGCCTTGATCTCCACGCTCTGCGCCTCGCCTAGATTCCGATCCGCGAAGTTCAGTGCAAACTCACGCCCATCCATATCCGGCCGAAGCGCGAACAATAAATACTTGCCCGGGATCGCATTCGGAATTTCGAATTTCGCGTGAGGGTTCGTCCACACGCGCAAGGTGTAGCGCGGGATTCGCCGCAGCTCGCGCGCCTCGGGAATCAAAACCACCGCCATCCCCGCCAGCGGCTTGTCTCCCTCCATCACATCGCCACGCACCACACCCATTTCCTTGCTGATCTGGATTCTACAACCGCTCACCGGAACTCCGGCGTCCACCTTCAGCGGCAGCGCGGTGTAGTCGGCGCCCGAACACTGCACCTGCTTTATAAAGAAACGTTCGTCTTCCCGGCGCCGCCCGTACAATCCAAAACGATGCTCGCCCGGCGGTGCGCCTTGGATATCAAACCCTCCGCTCTTATCCAGACCGGAAAGATAAATTGTTCCGCCCTCCAACTCCAGCATCACCTCGATCCCGGCCGGCAGCGCCTCCGTTCCCTCTTCCCACACCGTCCCGCTCACCTCCCCCGCCTGGCCAAGCGGAATGTTCACCCGCACGTCTCCATCGATAATCCGCACCTTGGCGAAACCCTGATAATCCAGGCGCCCATCGGCCACGGACTGCGCCGCCAGAACATACTCGCCCGCGGCAAGATTCTCAATCTTGAACGAACCATCCGGCGCGATCTCCGTGTCCGGCCCGCCGAATGTCATGGTGAACGGAAGCCGCTTGGCGCACCGAATCTCCGTCGGCCTGGGACCATTCACATCCCCTTCCACCCGGCCCGTAATACGATACGTCGGCTCCGGCTTTACCGAAATTCGAATGTCCCGGATATCCGCCCCTGCCTCCACTCGTAACGGTTCGCTGTATTCGTCGAATGCGTTTTCCGGATACCACGCGTCCCCATATTCGAGGCTCCTCCCGGGCCCCCTCTTCAAAGGAACCGTCGTCATGGGACGCTCCAGCCGCCCGCCCGTCCGCAGATAATAGCGGCCCTCGGGTGTCCCATATAGCCGGAACTTGCCCTGATCGTCGGTAATAGCAGATTGTCCCCACGAGAGCTGCGGCCTTCCACCGCGCATGTATTTCAATCGCAGCGCCATCACCGATAGACCCTGCACCGGCTCCTCATCCTGATCCAGCACCACACCCGAAATCACCGCAGCGGGCGCCAGCTTGAGATCGATATTGGAAACATCTTGGCCGGCTCTAACGGTTAGCCGTTCATGCCCGTCATCCCTGAATATGAACCCGTTCCGCTCCGCCTCGATCGCATAGACTCCCGGCGCAACGTCGGCCAGGACGAATGCGCCATCCGCCCCCGTCGAAACCACGCGCTCGCCCGCCTGCACCGCCGCCCGGTCCTGCGGATGCAGCGTCACAATCGCTTTCGCCACCGGTTCCTGGGTATCCGTGCGCCGCACGTGCCCGGAAACACGCACCGTTTTTTCCTGCGCAGCCACCGCCAGACACGCCAGCGCCCCAACAATGAATATGCGGCGGATCGACATACCTATAGGATGTACAGCATTCCCCCGATAATAATCGTAGCCCCGCGCGTCAGCAAGGGGACAAGAGACTGTAGGATATATTACTATTGGAGAACGCTGGAGGCCTTGACCTGTCAGCTCCAGTATTATAGAGTCTAAAGTTTGAAGTTGAAAATTCCATTACAAGGAAATCGATGACGGGCAGTCACCGCTCCTGTATCCTTCTATCAGCACTCCTAGCTCTGCTAGCCTTCCCGCTGGCAAGTTGCATGTCCAGTAAGTCGCAGGGTTTTAAAATGTCGTTCCTCCCTTCCACCCCTGCTCGCGTGGAATCCAGCTTCGAGGAACCGCCGCACATCCCGTCTAATCTTTATTCCAGTGAAGTGCCCAATCTGGTGCAACAGGCCTTGGCGGCCGCGCCGCGCTCGGCCGAAGTGGATTCCCGCATCTACAAAGCGGAAGGACACTTTGATGCCGGCCGGAAGCTCTACCAGCAAGCCGACTTCGCCGGAGCCCGCCGCGAATTCGATGCCGCCATGGACATTCTGCTGACGGCTCCCGACAATATCCCGGATCGCCAAAAGCTGGAGCGCCGGCTGGACCAGATGGCCGAAAGCATTTACCGTTATGACCTCGAAGGCCTGGGGTCCGCCGCCGCCCAGCCGGAAGTGGTCTACGACAAAACTCCTTTCGACGACATCCTGCAGTTAACCTTCCCCACCGATCCGAACCTCCGCCCTAAAGTGAAGGAAGAAATCGCCGCCACTCTCTCCCAGCTTCCGCTCGAAGAGAATGACGCCGTCTTGAGCTACATCCATTACTTTTCCACCGACCGCGGCCACAAAACGCTGGTCGCCGGACTCCGGCGCGCCGGCCGGTACCGCTCCCTGATCCAGCGCATTCTGGATGAAGAAGGCGTCCCGCAGGAGCTTATCTTTCTGGCGCAAGCGGAATCCGGCTTCTTGCCCCGAGCCAAATCCTATAAAGCAGCCGTCGGTATGTGGCAGTTTGTGCAGTTCCGTGGACGCGAGTACGGTTTGAATCAAACCCCCATGTCGGACGATCGCATGGACCCCGAAAAAGCTACCCGCGCCGCCGCCCGCCACCTGCACGATTTGTATGCCACTTTCGGCGACTGGTATCTGGCCATGGCCGCCTATAATTGCGGCCCATTCTGCGTCGAACACGCCGTCGAGCGTACCGGCTACGCCGATTTCTGGGAGTTGAGCCGCTTGAATGTATTGCCCAAGCAAACCACCAACTACGTTCCACTCATTCTGGCCATGACCATCATGGCCAAGAACCCCAAGGATTATGACCTGGAGGCCGTGGATCTGGACGAGCCCGTCCGTTACGACACCTTAGACCTGGAAGCTCCCACTCACCTGGCCCTGATTGCCGATGCCGCCGAGCGCCCGGTTTCCGAGATCCAGGATCTCAATCCAGCCCTGCTGAAGTTGGTGGCTCCCGCCGGATATCAACTGCGGGTGCCTCCCGGAACATCGGCGGTGGTGCGCAATACCTTGGAAACCATTCCGGCCAGCCATCGGGCCGCGTGGCGGGTTCATAGAGTAGTCGAGGGTGAGACTCTGGACGCCATAGCCCACCGCTATGCTACGCCGGCGAGTTCCATCTCCGCCGTCAATCAAAAAGTTCGCGTCCCCGCGGCCGGCGACATTCTGGTCATTCCAGCCGCCTATTCGCAGCGCCCCGCCGTGCATAAATCCACAGCGGCAGTCCGCCAGCGCAAGGGTTCACGCCATGTGGGCGCCGCGCGCGCCTCCGCCGGCTCTTATAAGACTGCGGCCCTCAGCGCCAAACATCGTCCCGTCGCGAATTAGTTTCCCTCCGGCGATCAGAAAAAAGTCCTCAGTTTAGCTATTGCCTTCCGAAAAAAACGGGTTATTCTAAAGTGTGGTTTAGCCCAACAGGAGGCCTGCATAATGTTTGACAACTTTCGCTTCGCCGCTGACGACGATCTGGACGACTTCGGGTACGAAGAAGAACACCTGGACATTCAGCCCGGAGCCAGCGAGTACGGACCAGAGGACGAAGACGAGGACGAGTTAACCCCCACCCACCCGGCACCGGCGGAGCATGCTCCACCATCGCCGCCGCCGGCAGCGGCGCCCGCAGTCGAGGCGCCTCCCAAGAAAAAGCCGGTGAAGAAGGCGACGGTAAAACCAGCCGCGGCCGCAGCCCCGGCCAAGCCCGCGCCGCCCGCCAAAAAAGCCCCCGCCAAGAAAGCTCCCGCCAAAAAGAAAGCAGCAGCCAAGAAACCGGCGAAAAAGGCCGCCGTCAAGCGGGCAGCCCCCAAAAAGGCCAAGAAAGCTCCCGCCAAAAAGGCCAAGAAGCCCGCCAAGAAAGCCAAGAAGGCGCCTGCCAAGAAAGCGCCTGCCAAGAAAGCCAAAGGCGGGAAAAAGGCTCCCAAAAAGAAATAGCGTTCCGTTTCCGGGCAGGCGCTCCTCAAACCCGCCTGCCCGAATCGTCCAGCCTACTCTTTTTCCTTGCCGATCACCGCCCGGCACCGCTCAAATAACTGCAGCAGTGAGTCCGCGTACTCTTCCGGCGTCTTGGTGGTCTTGCCCGTAAAACCTGCCGCGCCAGTGCCCTTTCCATAACCGGTTGTCACCGCGATGAATTTCATCATCTCCAATGCAACCTCGTCGCGCGTGTGGAGTTTATCGTCAGCCATGGTTTCAGCGTACCGCAAGTTCTGCTTTCCGAACCGCGACCGTAAGGGAGTCGGTGCCTTTTTGGCTCCGGCTGCGCGGCGTCAGGGAGCCGTTGCGTTGTTGTTTCCCCGAACCTTCCTATCGCGCAATCGAACCCGGATCCAAGCCCTTGTTCAAATCGTATACCGCGCCGACAGCTCCTACCGCGCACCGTCGCCGATCCAGACCTGTCAGCTCCCGGATGCGATACACCGCCTCAATGCCGGTGCAGTGCGCGCCTAGGAAAGTCCCTAGCCCGAACTCGCGCAGCTTGGCCGCGGTCCAGCGCAGTTTCTCGTCGTCCAGCTGGTACAGATGAAAGCCCCCGATGGCCGCATGGATCGGCGCATTGCGTATCGTCGACCGCGCATACTCCAGCGTGTTGACGATCCCCGAGTGCCCGCACCCGGATACAACCACCAAACCCTCCCCCGTGTTAATCACCAGCGACATGTCCTCGGGAATATTGTCTTCCTTCCAACCCTCCGCGGTCTGGATCTGCGTCTTGCCGCTCCAATTCCGCTCCGGATATTTGCGCGGTACCGGCCCCGTCAGCCACACTCCTTGCCACAATTCCACCGGATGATCGTTTTCAATGAAACGGCCGCCCAAGGCTTCGTAATCGCGCTTCGTTGTCACCATGAATTCCAGCGGCTTGCCCTGGCCGCTGCGCCGCGCCGCGAAAATGCCTTGGCCCACGTAAGCCTGCGACAGCGCCGCCGGATTCTTCTGCCGCATGGCCCGCCGCAGCGTGATCAGCCCACCGGTATGGTCGGAGTGATTGTGGCTCAACACCACTTCTGTAATGTTCGACAGATCGACACCCAGCTCTTTGGCGTTATTCAACACCGTGTCCGGACGCGCCCCCGTATCGAACAGGAGGCGATGCCCATCCGCCTCCACCACCGCTGAGAAACCCCACTCCCCAATCCCGTCATCCGATGTCAGCATGGTGGAGAGTATTTCCACGCGCAGCGATCGAACCTGGTGAGTCGCATCCACTTGCGCCCCCAAAGTAACGCCAAGCAACGGTAATAGCACTATTGTTTTCATGTTTTCTTACTACTGCATGTTACCCCACTGCCGATGAGAAAGCAGTGGGGCAGGCGCTTTCGCCTGCCAAGACAAAGTCATGACCATCGCAAGAAGAATCGCGGCAGTGTGCACGATTCTGGTGCTGTTCAGCGCGCTGCTCGGCGCCGTCGCCATAGCGAGTATCCGCCAGATTCGCCGGCAGCTCAGTTCTATCGCTGAAGATTCGCTGCCCGGAGTCCAGCTGATTGCCAGGCTCGATAGCTTGCAGCTGGACCTGCGCGGGGCCACGCTCCACCATGTCGCCACACCCGACCCCAAGGTCAAATCCATCAAGGACGCACAAGCTGACAACCTGAAGACGCAGGCTCCGCTCCTCATCAAGGCCTACCAAAATACCATCCACAATCCCCGCGACCGGCAGATGTTCCAGCCGATTCCCGGGCTCCTCGATGCTTACATTCAGGCCTGCGAAAAGGTGCGCGCGCTCAGCCGCGAAGGCCAGACGGTCGAAGCCATGGCCGTTTACGATGCCGAGGGAGACTCCTCGAGAAAGCGATTGAGGATCGCGTTGAAAGAGCAGATCGAATACAAAAATGCCTCCGCCAAGGAGACCGCCGCTTCCGCCGAGAGCACGGCGGCATGGGGCCTGCTCTCCACCGGATGTATCCTGGCCGTGGCTCTGGCCGCGGGCGCGGCTCTGGCGTTCTATATCACGCGCGGCATCAACATGATCCTGCAGCGTTCCATCCTGCAGCTCGCGCAAGGCGCCACCGAACTGCAGCACGCCGCCGCGCAGGTTTCATCCTCCAGTCAAAGCCTGGCCCAAGGCTCCTCGGAACAAGCCGCGTCAATTGAGGAGACCTCCGCGACAACGGCCCGCATCACCGCCATGAGCCAGAAAAGCATGCATAGCCTGGCAGCGGCGGCAGCCATGATGGAAGAGACCGATCGCAGCGCGCAGCAAGCCAACCGGACCCTCGATCAGATGGCTACTTCCATGAACGAAATTACGGCATCCAGTGAGAACATATCCAAAATCAACCGCGTAATCGATGAAATCGCCTTCCAAACCAATATCCTCGCGCTCAATGCGGCGGTCGAAGCCGCCCGCGCCGGGGAAGCCGGCCTGGGCTTCGCCGTGGTGGCCGATGAAGTCCGCACCCTGGCGCAGCGTAGCGCCGAAGCGGCAAAAAACACCGCCGATTTAATCGAGCAGTCTATGAGCAAGTCCGCCGAAGGCAAACTGACTTTAGACCAGCTGGCCTCCGCCATCCGTGGCTTGACCGTAAATACCGGCAAGGTCAGAAGCCTGGTGGATGAAGTGAACGCCAGGGCCCGCGAAGAGACCAGCGGCATCGAACGATTCTCCAAGACAGTCTCCCAGATCGAGGCTGTCACGCACTCCACCGCCGCGGCCGCCGAAGAAAGCGCGTCCTCGAGCGAACAACTCCACGCCCAGGCCGAATCCCTGAACGAAATCGTCAAAGAACTGCACGCCTTGGTGAGTGTGTCACCTACTCGCTAAAATGAAGCATTCACTTTCCGCCAATGCCCGTCCATGCCACCCGCCTCATTCGAAAAATGCGCGGTGGAGCGCAGGCCCACCTGCTCGAATGCGACGATGGCCACTTCTACGTCGTCAAGTTCCTCAATAATCCTCAGCACCGGCGCATCCTGGTCAACGAATGGATCGCCTCCGCCTTCCTCAATTACCTGCAAATCTCCACGCCCGAAACCGCCGTCGTCAACCTGCCGGCCGATTTCCTGGCATCCAACACCGATATTCATATCCAGCTCGGCTCCCGCCGCCAACCGATCCAACCCGGCTGGCACTTCGGATCCAGATATCCGGGAAATCCCGCCAAAGTGATGGTCTACGATTTCATCCCCGACCTGCTGCTCGACAAGGTGGTCAACCGGAACCAATTTCTGGGCGCCCTGGTATTCGACAAATGGATCGGAAATGCCGACGCCCGGCAGTCCATTTTCTTCCGCGCGCGCGTCGAGCAGCGCGCCAAACCAGAACGCCCCGGATTCGTCGCCCACATGATGGACCACGGCTACATCTTCGACGGCCCCCACTGGACCTTCACCGATTCCCCGCTCCAAGGCCTCTATTTTCGCCCCAGCGTCTACACCAACGTCCGCTCCTTCACGGATTTCGAACCCTGGCTCGGCCAGGTAATCCATTTCCCCGAAGAAATCGTCGACCAGGCCATAAAACAAATCCCGCCCGAATGGTTGGAAGGCGACGAAACCGCTCTGGAAGCATTGCTCACCAAGCTGATGACCCGCCGCAAGCGCGTCCCAGACCTGCTCCACTCGAGCCAAAGCGCCCGAACCAACCCCTTCCCCAACTGGCGCCCGTAGCGCACGCACTCCTGCGTGCCGTCTCGGCACTCCTGCCGAGACCTCATTGAAGTGAGTTGTCACGCGAACCCATGCGAAGAGCGCATGCCGTCAAACCTGCCAAATCTCCCGTAATACTCTCGCCCAATTTCCACCAAGAACCAGGCGCACTTGATCATCGGTATACCCGCGCCTTACCAAGGCCGCGGTCAATTCGTACATCCGCTTTGGTCCCTCCAGCCCTGTCACTATTTCGTGTTGCCCATGGACGCGATAACGGCGATCGGCTTTCGCGAGAAGTTCCTTCAAGACCGTTGGCGACCCCAGGTCGTTGCTCTCGATACCGGCGTCGGAGCCCACTCCAACATGCTCTATACCAACCAGGTCGCGTACATGGTCAAACTGATCCACGACATCGTCGATGCCCACCGGTTCGCTCCCCTTCACCATGAAGGCAATGTCCGTGATTCCTATGACGCCGCCCTTTTTGGCCAGCTTTCGAATGGCGTCGTCGGTGGTGGCCCGGAGTGAGTCCGGATTGAGGGCGCGGCAATTGCCGTGCGACACAATGACTGGTTTCTTGGATATTTCGATGGCGTCCAGCTTGGTCTTGTCGCTCGCATGACCCAGATCCACGGCCATGCCGATGCTGTTCATCCGCTCGATCACTTTTCCGCCATACTCGCTCACTCCGCCGTCAAATGGCTCAAACGCCCCGTCCGCGACCCGAGTTCTGAAGTTATAGCTCAGCTGTGAAGCGCGCAGCCCGTATCCAAAACAGCGATTCACATCGTCTAGGGTTTGGAATTGATCGCTGCTCTGCAGCCCAAACAGAATCCCCAGCTTGCCTTGCTCTTTGGCTTTCATTAGATCGCCGGCATCGTTGATGCGCGCGAGCCACTGGGGATATTGCGCGATGAAGCTGTTCCACTTGGCGAACAGCAGCTCGGCCTCGGCAAAGCTGTCCGCGCCTTCACCGAAATTGATCACCGAAACGGCGGTGCCTTTAAACTTGAGGAAATCCGCCTCCGTGAAGGCGCCCGGTTGAGTCAGCCACTTTTCTTTGAGATCCTTCCGGTCGATGCGGTACAGAAACTGATTCAACATGTCGATGACCAGCGATTCGCGGATCAGCCGTACCACTCGTTCCGGATACTCCGGCGCGGGTTGAGCAGATAGACGGTAGCTGTGGCGAAGAACGAAGGGCGCAGCCGCCGCGTTCATTGCGCGCTTGAAGAAAGTGCGTCGTGTCATTTGTTACCGTTAGTATCTAACGAAAGCTGGACATGCGGGTAAATACGGTTCACTCTTTTTCGCTGCTTCTTTTGCTGGCGGGATATCATCCGAACGCATTGGGCGCAAACTGATGCGCTCACGGTTTATCAGGGGGCCACGCTGCTTGACGGCGTGGATAACGTCCCGCGGCAGAGCATCTCCATTCTGGTGCGCGGAGAAAGGATCCAGGCTATCGCGCCGGCGTCCCAGCTCGTTCCTCCCGCAGGCAGCAAAGTAGTGGACGTTACCGGGCTTTATGCGCTGCCTGGGCTCATCAACACGCACGTTCACATCGCCACCGACACCACCCGCGAGCAGGCACTGGCCCTGATGCGCCGCGACCTTTATAGCGGCATCACCGCCGAGCGCGACATGGCTGGAGACACGCGGCAGCTCGCGGAACTTGCGCGGGTTTCCCTTTTGGGCGAAGTAGCCGGTCCCGATATTTACTACGCCGCTCTGATGGCCGGCCCCAGCTTCTTCAAGGATCAGCGTACCCATGATGCGGCTCGAGGCGCCGTCGCCGGAGAAGTCCCGTGGATGAGAGCCGTCACTCCGCAAACCGACCTGCATGTCGCCGTTGCGGAAGCGCGCGGCACCGGCGCAACAGCGATCAAGATCTACGCCGACCTCACGGCACAACTTGTTGCCGCCATTACCACCGAAGCGCACCGCCAGGGCCTGTTGGTGTGGGCTCATGCCACCGTTTATCCCGCAACAGCCAAGCAGGTTGTGGAGGCGGGCGTAGACAGCATTTCGCATGCGCCCATGTTGGCCATAACCAATCCCGCCAAAACGTATGCCGAAGCGCATCTGCATCCCGCGGCCGAGCAGCAGTATGCCGATGGATTCGGTCCCGAGCTCTCCACTCTGCTGCGGGAGATGAAACAACGGGGTACCATCCTGGACGCAACCCTAGTGGTTTTTAGAGAGACTGCAAAAGCCGTGAACAGGCTCGATATTGGGGAGCGTGTAACCCGCGCTGCTTACCAGGCGGGAGTGGCAATTTCGACGGGAACCGATACCGAGGACGAAGAGAACAAAGATTGGTCTCCTCTACGGGATGAACTGCTGCTATTGCAGGACGGAGCGAGCATGCGGCCTGCGGACGTCATTCATTCGGCTACCGCGGTGGGGGCTCGCACCGTCGGACAGGACAAGGAAATGGGAACCGTTGAATCCGGAAAATTGGCGAACCTGGTCTTCCTCGCCAAGAACCCGCTCGATGGAATGGACGCTTTCAGTACTGTAGTGCTCACCGTAAAAAGAGGACGCCCGTATTGGCGCAAAGATTTTTCGCCGAGGCGCTAACCAAAAAAAAGCCGGCCAACATTTTGTTGTATTGCAGAACCTGCCGGGCAGCCACGTGGCGCACGCACTCGTGCGTGCGCCACAGCCTCAGCGGCCGCAGTTTGTCCGTGGCCACTGTGTTCTGGCTGCCGGAACGTAGCGCTGACCTGTTTCCAGACCTTCGGCCACATTCCTGTTGCTTTCCAAAAGGTGTTGTGGTATATTCCTGTTGGAAACCCAAAGGTGCTCTAGCCCGATGGCCATCGCGCCATTCTTCAATGTCCAAGGAGAGGATCTGTCATGAAGTCCCTGCAGCGCTTTTTCACTCGCCTCTCGAACCTCGCAGCTCGCAGCCGCGGCGATCAGCGTTGGCACGAAGAGATGGAAGAACACCTCGCGCAGCAAACGGCGGAGAATCTCCGCGCCGGCATGTCTCCCGCCGAAGCGCGCCGCCAGGCCGTGCTCAAGTTCGGCGCAGTCCAGGCCATCCGCGAGGAGTACCACACCGAACTAAGCCTGCCGTCCATCGAGACTCTATTGCGAGACCTGCGCTACGCACTGCGGCAGCTAGCCGCTTCCCCCGGTTTCGCGTCCATTGCCATCCTCACCATCGCTTCGGGCATTGGCGCCACCACCGCCATTTACAGCGTCATCGATGCCACTCTTCTCCACCCGTTGCCCTATCCCCACCCCGAACAACTCGTTCGCATCCAGGAAGATTTCGCCGGCCTGGGCGCGCACGACGTTCGCTTGTCCGTGCCCGAGTGGAAGGACTTTCAGAGTTCCGGAATCTTCCAATACGTAGCGCCGGAGCGAAGCGGGTCCGTCAACGTCACGGGCTCGGCTCAACCCGTTCGAGTCCAGTTTAAGTCCGTCGCGCCGAATTATTTTGCGCTGCTCGACGTGAAGCCCGAATTAGGCCGCGTATTCCATCCCGACGATCCAACATCCGGCTTCAACCTGGAAGCGGTGATCAGCGACGGACTTTGGAAGCGGGACTTCGGCGCTGACCCGCGCATCCTCGGCAGAACTTTGCGTCTGGATAACGACGTTTACTTTGTCGTCGGCGTCATGCCGCCTGATTTTCACGATCAAGGCCGCACCACCGAAATAAGGAACACCGAAATATGGGCCGCATGCGGGTTTTCGAGTCTTCCGGCGCCGCCTCCAATGCGCAGCACACGCACACTGAAGACCGCCATCGCTCGCCTCAAACCCCGGCTCACGCTCGCCGCCGCACAGAGCCGGCTCGATGCATTGGTGGTGGCGCTGCAGAAACAATTTCCCGCGGATTATCCCAGGGAAAGCGGCTGGAGTGTCCATCTCGTCCCCCTGGGCGAAACCGTCGTCGGCAATGTGCGGCAGCCGCTGCTGCTCATGATGGGCGCGGTGGGATTGGTTCTGCTCATCGGCTGCGTCAACGTCGCCAATCTTCTTCTCGCGCGCGCCACCGCCAGAGGCCGCGAAATGGCTGTTCGCCAGGCGCTCGGCGCGCCAAGAATGCAGCTCATCCGCCAGTTGCTCACCGAGAGCCTGCTCCTTTCTCTGCTCGGCGGAATGGCTGGTCTCGGGATTCTCTTCTTCTCGAGGAAACTCCTCCTGCAAATGATTCCCGCGTCCCTGCCCCGGCTCAATGACATCTCCATTAATTGGACCGTATTGCTCTTCGCGCTTGGCGTCTCAGTCCTCGCCGGAGCCTGCTTCGGTCTCGCTCCGGCCTTCGAGGCCGCCAGAATGGATCCAATCCACGTGCTCCGGCAGGAAGGACGCGGCTCCCGAGGATCGAAAAGACAGACCTGGACGCTCAGCGCTTTGGTAGTCACCGAGTTTGCGCTCTCGCTGGTGCTGCTGATTGCAGCGGGCCTGCTGTTACGCAGTTTCTGGGATTTGTACAACGTGCGCCTCGGCTTCGATCCCGGAAATGTCATGGCCGTGAGCCTGTGGCTGCCTGCACCCAACAATCCATCCACCGATATTTATGGCACCCCCGATCAGGAAGCGCGGCTCATTCGCGAAATTCTGCGCCGCGGTCGATCGCTCGCGGGAGTTACAGAAATCGCCGCCGGTACGCAAGAATCGATTCCTCTGAATCACGATAAAAATCTCGTCTCGTTTGTCCTCGAAGAAAGCAGCACGCGCAGCGACCTGCCCCACCAGGTGCAGCGGGCAAACGTCACCCCGGAGTATTTTCACCTGCTGGGAATCCCCCTGGTCCACGGCCGTTTATTCACCGACTTTGACACCGCGAAGGCACCCAGCGTTGCTCTGGTCAACGAGGCTTTTGCGCGGACCTGGTGGCCCGGCGAGGACCCCCTTGGCAAGCGCATCAAGCTCGGCCCCGCCGATACTTCATGGACTAACGTGGTCGGCGTCGTCACCGATGCCCGCACCGAGACGCTGGAGGATACCAACACTCCACAAATCTATCTAAGCTCCTGGCAGAGAACCGATAAGAATCTGGCCATCTTTCTGCGCGGGCGCCTCGACCCCGCCCAGCTTCCGGGCCAGGCCCGCGCGATGGTTCAATCCCTCAACCCGGAGCTTCCTGTCTTCGGCGCGAAAAGACTCCCCGATGTTGTATCCGGCTCTCTCGCGCAACGCCGCTTCTCCATGGAAATGGTTCTGCTCTTCGCCTTCACCGCGCTGTTGCTCGCGGGCATCGGCGTTTATGGAACAGTTTCGTATATCGTCAGCGGACGCACTCGCGACATCGGCATCCGCATCGCACTTGGCGCACAACGGAAGACCATCCTGCACATGGTTCTGAGCCAGGGCCTGGCACTCGCCCTGGCCGGCGCCGCCGTGGGGCTGGCCGGCGCATTGATTGTGTCGCACCTGATGGCCGGCTTGCTCTACGGCGTCTCGCCCAGCGATCCTCTCACCTTTATCAGCCTCACCGCCGTCCTCATCATGGTGGCGCTCGCGGCCTGCTATATCCCCGCGCGCCGCGCGATGCGCGTAGACCCTATCATTGCTTTGCGCGAGGCCTGAACCTTTTATGTGACCGGCAATCTTCGCATTCGATCCGGCGCTTCAACAGGAACGGAGCCGGCGCGTAACAAAATCTGCTACATCGAAGGTAGGGCCAAGCCACCAAAGCACCAGAAGAGTCCTGGACGGCCACCCTACATGCCTCCAGTACGGAGTGCCGCGGCAGCGATAGCAGCACCAATTCACCCTGCTGGGGAATGATGGATTCAAGCCCGAATCTTGCAGTCGATGCATCCAGCAGACCAGACGTTGAGATCCGCGAACGCTAGCGTTTCTCGTTACCTATGCGCGTAAGTGAGGAAGGTTAACACCATTTGGATCAGCCGCCGTAATTAAGACAGGTTTCGAAGGAAGCCGCCTTTGCCTCGCGCACGGGTGGCACACGTGGGAATCGGAGGACGACTGGGATTTGAAGAAAGACGGCTGGCCACCAGTCAGTCTACATCTGATCGGGGTCGTTGACGTCCAGTTGGGAAGATGACATAGCGGTTTTGGGTGCCTCGATTGGGAATAGAGTTGAAATCCAGTTCCCTGCCGTTCCGCCGTGCGCGCTTACCCAGGTTGCATTTCCATGATCTGCGCCGAACCGCCGTACGCTATAGGCGAATCTCTCGGATGTTGTGAAGCAGCAGAGCGCCGACGAGCATGCGGCGAGGATTGAATTCCGTACCACCGCTTGAAAGCCCAGGAGAATGCAGGGCAAATGAGGCAAAAGGCGATTGATGAACTCCTGGCCAACCGCGCCGAGATCGACCTGCAATTAGCGCTTCTCGATTTTCAGGAGTCGGAAAACGGCGCCAGGCGAAAAGGGAGCAAGGCACTCCATTACGCCCGGTGGCCGCTATTCGGAATCGTGTGGAGTAGGCGCAGCTCCTAGAATCAATTCGCCATCAAGTCGGCCGAGGCTGATCAATGCGCCTTGTTCTTCATGCTCCGATGGGACTGGCAGCTTCGCCGATTTCACGCTGTCCCGATGCACAATGCGCCGGGGCGAATTCAAGAACAAATCGGCGATAAAATGGTTTTAAGGCATGCGCCACAGCCGCTTTAAATATTTCCACAACCCCGATCACGCTCAACAGTTTCTCGACGGGAAGATGTTCTGCTGGAATGCTGCCTATTACCGCGACTATGAAGACGCCAAGGCCGCTCAGGTTGTCGGTGATGAATACGAAGGAACGCGGCTTTACCGACCACTGAATGGCCTTGAGATCAATGATCTCACCCAGAACATTCAAGCCAACCTACAGATGGGCGCTGAATTCATCACCAAGGCGCAAGAAATATTCGTCTACTGTGTCAGCATGTCATTCGAGGATGCCCTGGTGAAAGAGTTCGATGCCGAGGCATGCGTCGAGATCTGTAACTCCCTGAAGTTTATCCAACGCTGGCAGAAGGCTCTACCGCCCGAAGCGCTCGTGACATCGGGAGCCGTTGGAGACTACCAAAAGTACGTCTCTCGAATGGTCGGCTATTACCACGCCCATGATTTGCCGGGCAATGTGTGGGCGATCCCCGACCTCATCACGACCATCAAGCTGAAGAAGTTCGCCTATCAGCAGGAATATCGATTCGCTTACACCAAGACCGATGCCTTCCGGTTCGAGAAGGTCCGGATTCAATTAGTTGATCGCAAGGCAAGACCATTGCCAAAGCCAGACGAACACGACCATGAGACCCTCGCTCTCGGCAATCTCCGAGATATTTGCAGGATCGTTGACCTATAGGCTCGTTAGTTCACGTCCTCATTGATTCCATAGCGGTCATCCCGCCGATGCTTCAGAACGCCATTCTGGAAGCGCATAGTCTCCGTTGGACAGTCGCCAATCCGCAAGAAATAACACCAGCCTTCGGTTTCAAATATGGACGTGTTCGCATACCAGATCTCTTCCACCTTGGCTATGTCGGAATACGATATCGTCAGTTTTTCCAGCTCGTTTCGCAACTCGGTGTCGGACATCGAAATATGCTCTCTCTGCAAGAGCAGAATGTGAACGTCTGCCTGCGTGCGAACCAGCTTCGGAACCTTCCTCTTTAACTGCCCTTTCGACGACCTTGTCGAAGGTGTTTGGCTTGTCGCATCTCCCGAGCCAGCAATAGCCTGTATCGTTGTCCGTTGGAGCGTTCCGGAACTTAACAGTCAAATTCACGCCATTCCCGAGGACAACAGTTGCTTGGGAGTCGCCGACCGGGATATTGGCGTGATTCGATTTCATCCAGGTCAGGAGCCGCTCACCTGCATCGTCCCGATCTTTGACACCAACCAATGCTCCGACGGGAATCTTCACATCCAGTGCGCGGCCGGGAATGATGAGATCGGGATTCTTTTCGATCCGCGTTTCGAATGCCTCCACGAAGATGGTCGAATCATATTTTTCACCGGTGAACAGTTCGATTAAGGTGTGTTCCAAAGCCACCGTCTTTCCGGTTGAGCTGGTCGCAATCACCTCGACCGCATTCTCCTGCGTCTCCTCAATCCAGTTCAGGCTCGCGTCCTTCCACGCTCCATTGTCAAAACCCGACAAAAACATCCTGATGAAAGGCCGTTCAGGATATTCCGGGTCTTCAATTGCTGACATGCGGACATTATCTCCGCCCGCCGAAAAGAGGGCAACCGGCTCAGCGGGTAAAATCGATCTATGGTCAAGGTCTCTATCGATTGGTGGATCGGTGAGCTTCGACGGCATGGCGCTTCTGATGTAGATCAATACGAGGCGAAACTTCGCTCGTTCAGAGACAATGAGCAGAAGGTTTTCGAGTTCATCGCCGAAGCCCGGGCCGCGCTCCTATTCCTGAGAAACGGAATCAAAGTCGTCATGCAGGACCGGCCAGACCTTCGCCTGAGCTTCAATGGGGAGACGATCTACGCCGAGGTCAAGCACTACAACGAAAAGGAGACAGATCGGAACGACGCCAAGGCGATGGCAGTCGCCCCTTTTGAGTTCATCCAAGTCGGGAATGTCGTCGATGATGAAGGTCTCCATGGATGGCAACAGATGTGCGCCACCGCCATCAAGAAGGCTCCGCAGTACGCTCCGGCATTCCCGAACATCCTGGTATTCGTCAATCACAGCGACGCGCTGGACTTGCATTTGCGATCCGCCGTCAACGAATTCGATGATGCGGTTCGGAAGGCCGGCGCGTCATCACCACTCCGCAAATTGAGCGGAATGATGATGCTCAAGAACTACCAATCGGTTGGCTGGAATGCGACAAACGTCGAGTTTTGTTACACTTCCTATGGCCTGCATGCGGTCGATCCGAAGTTCGTTCATCTGATGACCCAAGGCCAGCTAGCGTGAACCGCCGGGACGCGCGATAATGGACTCGTGTACATCGCGAGAGCCATAGCGCAGCAGTCCGTATTCTTCGCGGCCGTCTCGCGGATCATGCTTCCGCCGCAAGTCGTAAGCCTCACGCCAATGCTCGGAACGGATGGAAACGGCAACGATGCTGTTTTCTTCAGGGTCGTCCTGGCCGACAATTCGGTACCTCGCAACCAGCTCCTTGCCTTCACGCGCCAGATTTCCGCTTCGATCATCGCCCAGCTAAATCCGAACGAGGAATGGGGCGTCTGGCCATATTTCGATTTCATCACCCAAAGCGAAGAAGCTCGGAACAAACAACCAATATGGGCGTGATCGAATGGGCTACCCGGACGATCTCCTGCAATACGCAAAGCAGATGGCCGAGGCTTATCCCAACGAAGCCCATCAGCCAAGTTTACGGCGAGCACTCTCCAGCGCCTACTACGCCCTGTTCCATTTGCTGATTGCCGACGCGGTCGCTCATTGCTCTGATCCGCGATTCCGCTCTGCACTCGGGCGCCTGTTCGACCACGGCCCGATGAAGCATGTCTGTGAGAACACGGTGGAGAGAATCAAGAACCTATTCCATCCGACGCCGCCGGATGATCCCGAGCGCACGGTTCAATATCATCTCCACAACGTCGCTGACACTTTTTCCCAAGCGCAACAGAACCGTACTGACGCCGACTACAACCTGCTCAAGGAATGGCAGCCGGGCCAAGTCTCATTGCTAATCGAGGCCGTGGAAGATGCCTTCAAAAGCTGGCAGACCATTCGGGAAGAACAAGCCGCCAAAGATTTCCTAATAGCCATGATTCCGACTCGGGAGAAGAAGCAGGGTCAAAAAGACGGCCAAAAGCAGAAGCCGAGGCCCACCTTGGCTGACCCGAACGCTCCCTCTCCTTAGGGGCTCTTGTATACACGCACGAGCCAGGTACGGCCCCGCGCGGTACGATCTGATCAAGTTTTCGTGCCATAGAAATACCTCCGCTGACGCGGGGCACACGAGTGGCACACGAAAGATAGCTATTGAGTTGGGTTGAATTTAGAGGTGCGATGGCTGATCGGGGTTCAGTCTTCACTCCGTGGAGTACGAACAACCGGTCCGGATCAGGACTGGGAAGTC
>CAWFEK010000016.1:0-66539 GCA_963814795.1 Bryobacterales bacterium
TGAGCCCAACGAGCTACCAGACTGCTCCACCCCGCTCTCTGATTCTAGCGCAGCGTTCCGGGGGCGTCAAACCCTAAGCTCAAATTGTCGCTGTCCTCCACGGCAGGGTAAGTGATCATCTTGCCTTCCACTTTCGCAAAAGATGTCAGCGCGTGCGGTTGGGATTTGGCCGCGGTCATGATTTCCTGAACGTCGATCCCCCGCGCCACCAGAGCATCGGCGATCAAGGAGCGGTGGCATCGCCACGGGACCGCTTCGGCGCACATAATTGTCGTGGCCGCATTCGAAGCTAGACCGATCAATTCTTCCAGATTTTTCTGAAATTCTGGGGACTGCATGTAATCCGCAAACCCGCGAAATCCGGCGTTGCGCCAACCCGCGTTGATGGATTCGCGTTGCGGATGGCGCAATCCGCCAAGACCGGGCATGTGCCGGTAGGCGATGCCTGCCGCAGTCAGGCTGCCGGGAAGATTCTCCTGGGCGAACTGAGGATTGCGCCGCGAACGGGGGATGGTTCTGACATCCACCAGTTGGCCAATGCCATATGCATTCAGGATGCCGATGAACTCGTCAATCTGACGCGTGGAATGACCAACAGTATAAATCACGTTCGCCAAGCCTCACGGTAGCAAACGCAGTTCCAACTCTGGTAACCTTGACCTCCAGCCGCACGCCCTTCATGAGATGCCTGAAAGGATGATGCCTATGTCACGCTTCGCCAGAATTGACCATGCGCTGCTTGCGCTCGCCCTCGTATGCGCGGCGGCTCCCGGCGCCGTCGCCGCGAGCAAGAAAACGAAAACAGCGCCCGCGGAAGCTCCGGCGCAGCGCATCGACGAGGAGTACACCAAGCTCATCAAGCAATACCTGCAGGATCCGCGCATCACCACCGAACTGGTGGATCACATGCCGGCTTCCGACACCGTGCCGTCGCCGCTGAAATTCTTCGGGCGCATTCCCGGCACTCCCGGCGAGCTTACTTACGCCAAGGACATCAATCGCTACTACGAGGCGCTGGCCAAGGCCTCTCCGCGCGCGCAAGTTCTGGAAGATCGGCCAGACCGAAGAGGGCCGCGACCAGGTGGTCCTGGCCATCGCCGACGAAGCCACCATCAAGCAGCTCGACAAATACAAAGCCATGCTGGCCGCGCTCGGCGATCCGCGCAAAACCACCGACGCAACAGGCGCGCCAGTTGATCAAAACCGGCAAGCCCATTTACTGGATCAACAGCGGCATCCATTCGCCCGAAACCGGCGGCCCCGAAATGCTGCATCGAGCTGGCCTATCGCCTGATCGTCGAAGAGACGCCGTTCATTCAGGCCATCCGCAACAACGTCGATCGTCTTCATCACGCCGGTGATCGAAGTGGATGGCCGCGAGAAAGAGGTGGACACCTATTACTACGGCAAGAAGACCGGCAAACAACGCGCCCGCCGCTGATGTACTGGGGTAAATATGTCGCGCACGACAACAATCGCGACGGCATGGGCCAGTATCTGAAGCTCACGCAGAACATCACCAAGACTGTGCTCGAATGGCATCCCACCATCCTGCACGATCTGCATGAGGCGCAGTCCTATTTATATGTCTCCACCGGAACCGGGCCCTATAACAATTCGCTCGATCCCATGCCAGTCGAATGAATGGTGGCTGCTGGCGGAAACCGAAGTCATGGAGATGGCCAAGCGCGGCGTGCCCGGCGTCTGGACCTATGGATTCTACGACGGCTGGGTGCCGAACTATCTGTTCTGGATCGCGCTGACGCACAATTCCTTCGGGCGCTTCTATGAAGTGCAAAGCTACGGCCCGGACATCGTGGATAACCTCCGGCTCCAGCCTACCGTGACCAGCCGCGAATGGTTCCGGCCGAATCCGCCGCTGCCATCCATCAAATGGGGGCCGCGCAACAACACCAACATCCAGGAATCCGCGCTGCTGTTCGCGTTGCATCAGGTTGCCGAGAGCAAAGAGCTGTATCTGGAAAACTACTGGATGAAGAACAAGCGCGTCAGTCGAAAAGGGCCAGGAAGGGCCCGACTTACGCCTGGGTGATTCCCGCCGGCACAGCGCCGCGAAGGCGGACGCCGCCGACTTGGTGAATTCGACTGCGCCGCCAGGGCCTGGAGATTCAAACGGCCAATTCCAGCTTCAAAGCCGGCAGCGCTGGACGTGGCCGCCGGCGATTACATCGTCCGCGCCGATCAGCCCTATCGCACGCTGGCCGACATGTATTTCAGCGTTCAGAATTATCCGCCGGCCAATCCCCGGCCTTATGACGACACCGGCTGGACGATGCAGTACATGCGCAACGTAAAGCTGCAACCCTGTTACCGATAAGGCTATTCTGAATCAGGCCATGACCTGCTAGCCGCCGACGCCAAGGCGCCCGGCGGCATCGACGGAAGCGGCAACGCTGATCGTGGTGGATCACACCACCGACAACGCGCTGATGGCGTTCCGTTTCAAGAATGCCGGACGTAAAGATGCTGGCGGCGGAGGAGGATTTCGAACTCAACGGCCGCAAATTCCGCGCCGGCGCGTTCATCATTCCGAACGCCGATCGCGCCGCGCATTGAGCCATCCCTTCAGCGACCTGGGACTCTCCGCGGTGGCGTCTCGCGTCGCTGCCCATCGTGAAAACGCACGCCGTTGGACATTCCCGCGCATCGGCTACATTCATTCCTGGCAGCGCACGCAGGATGAAGGATGGGTGCGCGCCGCGCTGGATTATTACGGCGTGCCGTACACCTACTTCGCCGACCAAAAGCTGCGCGAAGGAAATCTGCGCGCGAAGTATGACGTGATTCATCTATCCGCACGTCGGCGGCTCATCGCAATCCCAGCTGAACGGGATTCCGAAGAACGGCCCGGATCCCGTTCCGTACAAAAAATCGGAGCTCACGCCCAACCTCGGCGTGCTGCGATCCAAAGCGACGATATCCGCGGCGGCATGGGCATGGATGGCCTGGCCGAGCTCGCTAAGTTCGTCCAGGAGGGCGGCACGTTGATCACCGACGGATCCACGGCCGCGCTGATGGCGGACTATGGCCTGGCCGGAACGGCGTCACGGTGGAGCATCCCGCGCAGCTTTTCGCGCGCGGATCTATCTTGCGCGGAATTTTGCACGATCCAAAAAGCCCTATCTATACGGATACGACAGGCAAAGATCTGCCGGTCTATTTCAATCAGGATCCAGTCTTCAATGCCGGCGGTGGAGGCTTCGGCGGATTCGGAGGTGGTGGCGGAGGCATCGGTCAAAATGTCACGCCCAATGCAGTGCCACTGCAACTTTCGCCATTGGATCCGAGCGAAACTCCCAAGACGCCGGAGCGCCCGCAAGCCGATGAAGCCGCCGAAATGCGCCGGCTCGCGCGCCAGTTCGGATTCGTGGAACCAGTGCGCCCGCGCGTAGTAATGCAGTTTCCGGCCAAAGAGAGTGACATGCTGCTCTCCGGGACCATCGCCGGCGGCCAGGCCCTCGCGAATCGGCCGCTGGTGCTGGATGTTCCGAGCGGCCAAGGTCACATTGTGATGTTTGCCTTGCGGCCGTTCTGGCGCTGGCAAACCCAGGGCACCTATTTCCTGGCCTTCAACGCCATTCTCAATTGGAATCACCTGGACGCCGGCAAACCGGAACGGGAGCATAAGCAGCCAACGCCCACAGCGCAGGATCAGTAATGAGAAATAGTGGGAGTGCAGGGGTAGTTTCCATGGGCCTGCTGGCCCAGCCAAACTGAGCCGCGACCGCAAGGAAGCGATGCGAGACAGCGGAGGATTGCGAGGTTGACTTTACGTGGTCGGTCCTCGCGCGCCTTCATTCGCCTTGGTGGGCCGCAGGCCTGTGCGGCCCCTGGTCGCTCCCTGGCGGTCCCATCTCGGTTTGGTTGGGACACGGGCCGAGCGGGTTTGCCGAATTTTGCAAATACGTCTATCTACCGGCCGCTTTGCGCAGCGCGGCCACCCGGGGCGCGCGGCTCTTGGGACTATCCAGGCTGAATGCGCGCGCATCGCCAAGCTGCTCCCGAACGTATTGTTCGGTGCGTTTGACGGCATCCTCCAGCGCCCGGTCTTTTTTCACGAAAGAAATCCAGGCCACCGATTCCGTGGCAGGATCATATTCCCAAAGCCCGACGATGCGCCCGCGATCGAGAATCGCATGGCTGGGCAAGTCGGGCAACGCCCCCAAGGTGGCGACGCCTTTATCCGAGGGAACCTGCCGGTCCAGATCCTTGGCATCCAGCAGGCTCTTCAAATCGCGCCGGAGCAGAACAATGGAATCGATACCGCTGGTGAGCACATAGTGCGGATCCTTGGGCAGCTTAAACGCTTCGAATTTCGCGCGATCGCCCGGAAGCATCAAGCGGCCATCGCCCGCCGCGAGCGCTTCCAGCTTCAACGGTTCCACCGCTGCCTTCGCCGCCTTCACGCCCAGCGCGGAGAACCATTGAAACTCGGCGATGCTGGCCGGTCCGATCCACGCGAAATAGCGCCGCGCCAACTCAGCGTACGCTTCCTCGATAGACAGCTTGAAGCCGCGCAACGGATTGGGCCGCCACAGGGTGTATATATAACGTTGCTGGTCGAGGCGCCCATTCACAGGAATTCGGCGAATGTCTCCTGACGCCTGCAGCTTGCCCAGCGCCACCGGCAGCGTAGTGGTCAGCCCTTTCTTCTGGCCTTCGGCGCCAAGATTGCGGACCGCTTTTCCAGCGGACTCCCGCAAGCTTTCCGGATCGAGCGGCCCCTTTTCGAGTGCGTGAATCACGGCGTCGCAAAGCTTGTCGATCTCCTTCGGCGTGACGCCTAGCTTTTCGGCGGTCTTCATTTCGCCGGGGAAACTCTGCGCCAGCTTCAAGCCTAATGCGAAATCGGAAGCTGGCAGAACATAGGTGCAACTGCGCGCGCTAGGAAGCTCGTGAATCTCGGCACTCGCCACCCCCGCGTCCACCTTTTCGCGGCTCAGCCCGGCGCGCGAGAAAAGCGTGAGGTACGGCCCAACTCCGCCCACCGATCGGGCCCAACCGGCCCACGCCAAAATCTCCGCCGGCGATTTCCCATTCAGACCGCCATCCAGTCCCTGCCGATGCGCCCACCACGCTCGCAATTTCGCCTGCAGTTTGGATTGATCCATACAGCTCGATATAGTGTATCCAAACCACGTGTATCCAAACCGCGGGCTGCTTCACCTGCTAAAATCTTGATGACTCCGCTAACCATGACCATCACGCCCGGCCAACAACTTGGTCCTTACGAAATCCTCGCCTCAATCGGCGCCGGCGGCATGGGCGAAGTTTATAAGGCGCGCGACACGCGGTTGAAGCGAGACGTGGCCGTGAAGGTGTTGCCTCAATCTTTCGCCGCCGATGCGGATCGTTTGCGGCGATTCCAGCTGGAAGCGCAATCGGCCGGCGCCATGAACCATCCGAACATTCTGGTGGTGTACGACATCGGTACGCAGGACAACGCGCCCTACCTGGTCTCGGAACTGTTGGAAGGCGAGACGCTGCGCGACCGGCTGCGGGAAGGCAAGATCTCCGCCGCCAAGGCGGTCGACTACGCGCGCCAGATTGCCAACGGCTTGGCGGCGGCCCACGCCAAGGGCATCACGCATCGGGATATCAAACCCGAGAATCTGTTTCTAACCAAAGACTCCCGGGTAAAAATCCTCGATTTCGGGCTGGCCAAAGTGACGTCCAGCGCAAAATCAGCGGGCGATTTCGCTACAGAAACCCAAGTCACCGATCCCGGCGCCGTGCTGGGCACCGCGTCGTATATGTCGCCCGAACAAGTGCGCGCGCAGCCGGTGGATCATCGCTCCGATATCTTCAGCCTGGGTTGCGTACTCTACGAGATGCTCTCGGGCCACCGCGCTTTCCAGGGCAACACGTCTGTGGAGACCATGAACGCGATTTTGAAGGAAGATCCTCCCGAGCTAACCGCTCTGGACGGGTCGCTCCCGCCCGCGCTTGATCGCGTGGTGCGCCATTGTCTCGAAAAGAATCCGGATGACCGTTTTCAATCCGCGCGAGATCTGGCCTTCGATTTGGATTCGCTCTCGCAAACTTCCGGCCGGGTCCCTCCAACGTCAACCGCGCGACCTCCCGCCAATTGGATTCCGTGGGCCACTGCCGCGGTTCTTCTAGTTGGCGGCTTGGCGGCCGGTTACTGGGCCGGCGCGCGGTTGGAGCCTCAGCAACAGCCTAAATTTCAACGCCTCACTTTCCGCCATGGCATGGTCCATTCCGCGCGCTTTGCTCCGGACGGAAATACCATCGTCTACACTGCGGATTGGGATGCAGCGGGCACCAAGACGTTTTCCGTGCGGCTCGATAGCCCGGAGTTTCATCCGACGGTGTTGGAAGATGCTAAATTGTTGTCGGTTTCAAACACTGGCGAACTCGCGGTGCTGCTGCACCCGCGCACGGTGGCCTTCGAAACGCTGGGAACTCTGGCGCGGGTCCCATTTTCGGGCGGCGCTCCCCGCCAGGTGCTGGAACGGGTGCAAGTAGCGGAATGGTCGCCGAGCGGTGAGCTGGCCATCGTCCGGGATGGGGAAAAAGACACCCAGTTGGAATATCCAGTTGGAAAAGTTCTTTTCCACACGGCCGGCGGCATCAGCCACATGCGTTTCTCTCCGGCCGGAGATCGCATCGCGTTTCTGCACCATCCTCAAAAGACCGGCGATAACGGCGCCGTGATAGTGATGAACCTTTCCGGTGAAACCAAAACTTTGTCGGATGGTTGGGGTTCGTTGTGGGGGCTGTCCTGGATGCCTAAGACCAACGAGATCTGTTTCACCGCGACGAAAGGTGGAAGCAAACGGGAGCTGCGCGCCGTCACATTGGGCGGCGTTGAGCGAACCATACTGGCTCAAACCGGGAATCTGAATCTGGAAGACATCGCGCGCGACGGCCGCGTGCTCCTGAATTCCGCCACCCAGCAAATGAAATTGAATTTCATCAGCAGCGAAGACCTGGGGGGCAAGCGCGCCGGGATGGTCCACGACCTTTCGTGGCTGGATTGGTCTCTGGTGACGGATCTCTCGCCCGACGGCAAAGCCGTGGTTTTTTTTGAAAGCGGCGAGGGCGCGGGCGATCACGTAGTGGCCTATTACCGTACCACCAACGGCGCTCCGGCGGTCAAACTGGGGCTGGGCGAGAATCCCAAACTGTCGCCGGACGGCAAGTGGGTAGCTGTAGTTGGCGAAAAATATGACGAGATCGCGCTACTGCCGGTTGGCCCGGGTGAAGCGAAGCACTTTCCCATGCCCGGTATCAATGTCAATATTTCGTTCTGGCTGAATGACAAGGAGCTCCTGATTGTCGGCAGCGAGAAAGGCCACGGCTTGCGAGTTTATTCCCTACCCATCCCCGGCGGCAAGCCGCGGCCGGTTTCGCCGGAAGGGATCTCCGGCAGCATCGTTGTCACTCCGGACGGTCACGGATTCGTCGCGATGAACGCGGCACGGCAGACTATGATTTATCCCTTGGCCGGGGGCGAACCGGTAGCCTGCGCGGGAATTGAGGCGAGCGAACGTCCCTACGGTTTCAGCGCCGATGGATCGTTACTTTATGTAATGAGCCGGGGCGCGCTGCCGGCCCGCATTTTTCGCGTGAATTGGAAGACCGGGCACCGGGAGCTGTGGCGCGAGATCATGCCTGCCGATTCGGCCGGAGTCGGCGATATCAGCGGAGTTCGGCTGACGCCCGACGGAAAATCTTATGCCTACTCCTACGTTCAAGAACTTTCCGAACTCCACCTCGTCGAAGGTTTAAAGTGATCCTATTTACACCAGTTCACACCACCGGATTGAGTAAGTCACCGCCACGCGCCAATAGTTAGACAGCAAACATTCGTAGTAGTTATTCCGCTTGCCGGTGCGCCTCGACGTAGTGTACTCAAACCAACAGTGCTATACTCCCTGAATGCTCTTAACCCGTAGTGAAACCCTGATACACATGATGAAGAAATCAGCGGTTCTGACGACGCTGGCCTTGGCAAGTGCGTGGGCGGTGAATGCCAATCCGACAGTTGTGAACTGCGCGCTCACTAGCGGCAGCGACACGGTAACTTCATTCACGAACGACGGGACGCCGAAAACCACCGGTACGTTTACTTGCACCATGCCGACACTCCCGGCTGGTAATTCGCTTAGCTCGCTCGACCTGCTCATCAACGACGATTATTCGCTGGGCACCAGCGACTCGAACAACGAAGTACAATTCAGCTATTCCACCACCAACTTCACCGGCGCCACCGCGTTGACCACAACGGTCGAAGGTTTCGGCGGCACGGCGCCCTTCGGTGTCAGCTCCACCACGGGCAGCATTGTTGGACAGACAGGCACCCCAACTTGCTCCGCGGATTCCGAAGACGCATTCGATTGCGAGGAGCCTTCCGGAGACTTTACCTCGACCAGCACCTTCGCGGTGACTGGCTCGACGAAATGGCTTAGCGGCAGCTTGCAATTGGGCGGAACGGAAGAGTTCTCGATAGCGTACTCCTACACCTACGCTCCCACTGCCCCGGTGCCGGAACCGGCGATGCTGACGCTGCTCGGTGGCGTTCTGGCCGGCCTGGCGCTGGCAGCTCGTCGTCGCCAGAATGCCTAAAAACCACCGGTCGCCAACACTCGCGGTTCGGAAAGAGTGTGTTACCGAACCGCAGAAGCTGTGAAAAAATCGGTTCGCAGGCGAAAGCGCCTGCATTACTTAATCGTAAATCCTTGTGCGTCAGTGTGGGGCAGACGCTTCCGTCTGCCAACCCTGCGTGCTTCCCGATTTTTTCACAGCTTCTAAGGGAGCCGGTGCCTTTTGGTTCCGGCTATTCAGGGTTGGTTAGTTTAAAGCAATCCCTACTAACACCAACGGTAAGCCGCTGAGTAAGTCGAGGTTCCTCGCCGATCGTTAGATATCAAACAGTCGCAGTACCAAGTACTTATTCCGCACAAGTTTGTCGAAATATTGCTGTTACTGTAACGGTGAAAACTGTGTCTATTGCTTAGCTAATGTAAAATGTTTGAGGCGTGTCCCGCGCGCCGCCACTGAGGGTCGTAGAACCCACTAATCAAAAACAATTGAACCAGGAATTCCAGGGGGGAATCTTGATCATGTTCCGCAGGTTGACGCTATTCGTAACTCTCGCCGGCATGGCCGCCACGTGCAGTTATGCACAAGGCCCAAGTACCAACGCTTCCAAAGATGATTGGGAAGAGATCAACTTCGAGTACAACTCGTCGGTGCTTTCCGACGGTTATCCCAGCCTGCTTCGGCTGGCCGACTTATTGCATCAGCACCCCGGTTATCGCGTCAAAGTGGAAGGTAACACCGACAATCTCGGCTCCGCGAAGTATAACCAGAAACTGGGCCTCGCGCGCGCCACCACGGTGAAGGATTTTCTAGTCAAGTACGGAGCATCCGCGAACCAGATTGAAGTGTCGACAAGAGGGAAAGCGGACCCCAAATATCCGGGATTTAAGGGCGGGTATAGCAAAACGGATGTCGCCCGCTGGATGAACCGCCGCGTGGTCCTCACCGTCACCGACGAGCAAGGCAGAACGGTGAGCGCGGGCGGCGCCGGCGAAGCCATCCGCGCCCTGGATCAGGGCCGGTCTCCGCAGGATTGCTGCAACGATATTCTGAAGCGCCTGGACAAACTGGATGACATCGCGCGGATGCTGCAGCAGTTGCTGGATCAAAACGCGAATCTGCAAAAACAAGTGGACGCGTTGAAGAATCAGCAAGCGGCACTGGAAGGCAAAGTGAACGCGCCTCCCCCGGCGCCTGCTCCGCCGCCGGCCGCGCAGCAGACCGTTCCCTTAGCGAAGGCGCCCTCTGGCGCGCAATCCCCCTTTACTCTGTTGGGCGTGAACGCCGGTTCCGATAGTGAAGGCAACTTGACTTTCACCGGCAAGGGCCGCTACTTCCAACCCTTCGCGGATCACTTCGCGCTTCAGGCGCAGGCCGAGTATCTCTACTACAAGACCCAGCGGGAAGGACAGCTGGACTTCGGAATTGTCGACCGTATGGGAAATTTCCAAGCCGGCTTATTCAGCAGCTTCAAGCACGTCAACATTGCCGACGCCCCCAGCGGCGGAACGTTGGGACAAGCGGCTTTCACCGCGGACTATATATTCAAGCTCGGCCGCGTGGGCGTATTCGCGACACATGGCTTCATGAACAACGCCATCATCGGATCGGCCAACGCCACATTCGCCACCGGCGCCACCAATCTGGACGGCTCTCCGGTGATGGCTGTCGCGCCCAATATTTTTATCCAGCGCTATCTCAGCATCATCGATCAGTATGGCGCCAGCACGACGTTGGGATTGTGGGGGAACAACTATCTGGAAGCCAACCTGGGTTACTTGAAAAGCGTAGGCAGCGCGGACCGTCCCGGCGGCACGCTGCGCTTCGTTTTCCCGCTCAACAGCCACCTGGCTTTCACCGCCGAAGGCAGCATCAACCAGACCCTGGTTGGACCGAGCAACGATGGACGCGCCGTATTTGGCGTCCAGTTCGGCAATTATCTGCGGCCCAAGGATTACCAGGCCCAGACGCAGGCAGTTCCCGCGGATATCCCGGAAGTGAGATACAACGTCCTGTCGCGCAATATTCGTGTGGGAACATCGCCGCCGGTGGCCGATGCCGGCCCGGATCAAATCGGCGTGCCCGCCGGCCCCATCACGCTGAATGGCTCGGCCTCGCATGACCCGAATGGCGAAGCGCTGACCTTCCAGTGGGTGCAGCTAAGCGGCCCGAACGTAAAGTTGAATACGCCCACCGCGGCCATCACAACTTTCACCGCCGCGGCCGGGCAGTCCTATGCGTTTCGCCTTACCGTAACCAACACCGATAATCAATTGGCCTCCGCTTCGGTCCGCGTGGTAACACTGAAGCCCCAGAAGGTGGAGATTCTTTTCTTCATCGCCGACCCGACAACAATTCAGAGCGGCCAATCCTCCACGCTAACCTGGAGAACCGAGGACGCGACCTCGGCAACCATCACGCCCAACATCGGCGGTGTCAGCGCGCAAGGCGGTTCCATCAGTGTGGCGCCCACCAGCACCACTACATACACGTTGACAGCCAAGAACGCCAACGGCTCTACTACCTCGGCGGTCACGGTAATCGTTCAGCAGGCCAAGCCGCAGATCCTGGTGTGCACGGCGGTACCCATGAACATTTCTCAGGGCGAATCCGCGCGGCTCTACTACAACACGGTCAACGCCACCAGCGTGAATATCGTTCCCGGCGTCGGCTCCGTGGGCACCAGCGGAAATGTTGTTGTGACACCGACTGCCACCACGAATTACACCATCACGGCGGCCAATACCGCCGGCACCGCAACTTGTAACGTTTCCGTCCAGGTGACCCCTGGCGCGGCGCCGCGTATCGAACAGTTCACGGCAAATCCGCTTAATATCAATGCGGGTGCAACATCCACGCTGGCGTGGCAGGTGAAGAACGCCAAAACGGTCAGCATTTCGCCCGCTCCCGGCTCCGTGGCGTCGGTGGGAACCGCAGGTGTCTCTCCCGCCAAAACCACTACTTACACGCTCACCGCCACTAATAGCTTCGGCTCGGTATCCGCCAATGTTACTGTGAACGTCGCAACCGCGCCTACACCGCCGGCACTGCCGGTGATCACATCATTCACGGCGAATCCGGCTATGAGCACGGTTCCGGGCAGCGCGGTGGTGCTGACGTGTCTTGCCACAGGCGCCGCTCGCGTGGTGATATCCGGAATCGGCAACGTGAATTCCAGCGGCAGCCTGACCGTGAATCCGACCACCACCAGCACCTACGTCTGCGTGGCCATCAACAGCGCCGGCGGTCAAGTGGCCAAAAACTTAACCGTGCCGGTGGGTCCATCCAGTGGTGGAGGCACTGGACCAACCGTTGTGGTTGGCGGCCCGGGATGCACCGCCAGCGGATCAATCACGGTCTGCCAGACTGCCAATCGCCAGGTGACTTTGGATCTGAGCGGCTCCAGCAGCTCCAATACTCCGCTTACGTTTCTTACCGTGTCGAATAATTTGAGTGCGGCGGTGTTGAATGCAACGTCATCGCACCCGAGCGTTCAACTTGCGGAGCTGGCCGGCGATTATTTCTTCACAGTCACCGTAACGGACAGCAAAGGAAACTCCACCACCGCGATAGTAGATCTCCGGCTGACCAATACCAGCCCGCAGAACTAGAGAGATGATCTGGCCGCGAATGAACGCAAATGAACGCGAATAAGAATTTGCGTGCATTCGCGTTCATTCGCGGCCGATCTATCAATCGCTGACTTTTCCCGCAAAATGCCGGTAGACGAAAAAGGAATAAATCCCAGCCAGCAGCATGCCCGGGATCCACCACGCGAGTCCAACATAGAGCCCGTAGGACGCCGCCGCGGCGTTGGTGACCGTCAGGCCGGCGTCTGGCTCCGTGTTGGAGGGCAGCACGTAAGGAAATACGCCAAACGTCGCACTGGTCAGCATCCCCACCAGGTAAAGGCAAGAAGACAAAAAAGCTGCCAGGTCGCGCTTGCGCGCGCTGTACAAATGCATCCCCGCTAAACCCGCCACCGCCAGCAATGGGAAAACATAACCCCAGGGCCGAACCTCGAATTCGGTGTTGAGATTCGGTTGCAGCCGGAAGCTGAAAAATGTAATCGCCGCGGTGAATGCCACCACCGCCCACCAGATTTTGTCCCCGAACGAGCGGGCTCTGCGCTGTAAATCGCCGCTGGTTTTCAGCACCACCCAATAGCAGCCATGAATGGCCAGCGCGACGAACGAAGCTCCGCCCACCAGCAGCGTGTACCAATCTACAATTCCGGCGTTCAGGCCAGGCTGGAAATTTGTCCACAAGGGCAGAAAGAAAAATCCGCTGGAGTCCAACGGGACGCCGCGAACAACATTGCCCAGAGCCGCCCCATAGAGCAGTGCCAACACGGCGCTTGATCCGCCGAACAGCAAATCCCAGAACGGCCTCCACAGCGGGCTTTCGATGTGGCTGCGCAACTCAACGGAAATGCCTCGTAGAATCAGCAGCCATAGCACCATCATCAGCGCCAGGTAGAATCCGCTGAAGGCGGCCGCGTAGAGTGCCGGAAACGCGAAGTACAGCGTCCCGCCTCCGGCCAGCAGCCACACTTCATTGCCGTCCCACACCGGACCGATGGAGCGCAATATCTGCCGGCGTTCCTGGTCGGTTCGCGCGACAAACAGATGAATAATGCCGGCTCCCAGATCGAAGCCGTCCAGCACCACATAACCGGCGATCATGATCGCCACCAGGCAGAACCATACGGTTTCGATCATTCAACACCTCCCGCCGCTGCGGGCCCGTGATCGATCTCGCGATGCACCAGAAACAGGAACAGGATTCCAAGAAGCAGGTAGAGCCCCATGAAACCCATCAGCGTGAACAATCCATTTCCGGCCGAAACACGCGAGGAAACACCGTCTGCGGTGCGCATCAAACCATAGATCAACCAAGGCTGCCGTCCCAGCTCCGCGGTCATCCAGCCGGCCGTGGTGGCGATATAGGGAAACGGAAGGGCCAACATCAACGCCCACAATAATGCGCGGTTGTTGTAAAGACGCGCGCGCCACAAGGCCCACGCGCAAATGAGCATCAGCAAGATGAGCATGGTTCCCAATCCCACCATGATGTGATAGCTGTAATACAGCAGCGGGATATTGTCCGGCCACTGGTCGCGCGGAAAATCCTTCAGCCCGCGCACTTCCGATTCCCAGCGGCGATAGGTCAAAAAGCTCAACATCTTCGGCACAAGAATCGGATTATCCAGGGCCAGCTTGTCCGTGTCGGGCTGGCCGATCAGCGCGATTGGCGCGCCTGCGGTGGTTTCAAACAGGCCTTCCATGGCAGCCAGCGTTACTGGTTGATTCTCGGCGATCATCTTCCCTTGTCCGTCGCCGGTGGGAAATAACATAGCGATGGTCGCCAGCGTGCCCGCAATCACGCCGGTGCGGACGAATATCCGGCCGTACTCCGCAAACCGGCCGGCCAGCAAATAGTAGGCGCCAATAGAAGCCATCACCACGCTCGCGGTCACCACCGCGCCGATCATATTGTGCAGGTACTGCCAGAGAATCCATGGATTCAAAACCAGCTCCCAGAAGCTGGTCAATATGATTTGACCATGGGGGCCAATCTTGTAGGCGGTGGGATGTTGCATCCAGGCGTCGGTGGCAATGATAAAGAATCCTGAAAGCCAGGCCCCCGCGCAAACCAGAACGGCCGTTAGCCAATGGAGACGTGGGCTGAGGCGCTTCTCGCCAAACACGAACAGCCCCAGAAAACTCGACTCCAGAAAGAACGAATAAACTCCCTCCATGGCTAGCGTCTGCCCGATCACACCGCCGGAGGCCCTTGAGAACTGCGCCCAGTTGGTGCCGAACTGGAATTCCATCGGAATGCCGGTCACCACGCCCATCGCGAAATTGACGGCGAAGATCTTCACCCAGAAACGCGCGGCCCGATGGTAATGCTCGTCGCCGGTTCTAAGCGCGGCAGTCTTCAGAATGACGATCAACAAGGCCAGCCCCATGGTCAGTTGGGGGAACAGGTAGTGAAATGTAACAGTAAAGGCAAAGTGGAGACGATGTACCGCCAGCGCTGAATCCATGTTGTTACCTATAGCAGGATTAGTACCAAACTCTGGAATGGGGCAACGCCGCATCCTTGGGTGCGGCATATTCCGCAGCTCGTAATTAAGCCTACAGAAAATCTAGCAAGGCAGAACGGCTCGATGAATGCTTCCCCAGACCTGGAGGATATCATTCATGAACGTCACAGCCCGCTGTCTAGGTGGTACGAAGTTTGAAATGACGGCCCGTACCCACCAGGTTCTGTCCGATCAGCCATTCGATAACGACGGAACGGATTCGGCCATGACCCCTCCGGAGCTGTTCTTGAGCTCGCTGGGGGCCTGCGCCGCGTATTATGCCCAGGAATATTTGCGGGTGCGAGGGTTGCCCCATGAAGAACTGGAGATCCACATTTCCGCGCTGAAGGGCGAAAAACCTGCCCGCATCGCATCTCTCCATATCGATGTAATCGCCCCAGGATTGACCCAACGGCATCGGGACGGCTTGCTGCGCGCTGTGGATGCCTGCCTGATCACCAACACGCTGCACACACCTCCGCATATGGACGTGCATGTGGTAGCGTCCGACGAACTGGCTCTGGCCAGCGTTTAACGAATTTCACACCGTCGAGAATGGGCAAGGGCCAAGTGGGGCGGACCCCTGGTCCGCGGCCGACGCCCACGTCGGCCCCTTGAAGAGCGGGTCCAGTGGGACCCGCGCGGACCAAGGGGTCCGCCCCACAACGCCCTACAGTGTTATCTGGTGAACCGCAAGCTAGTCAGCAACTGATTGCTCCGGAAGTCCTCATACGCGTAAAACGTTTCGGACATCGAATACCAGCGCCACTCCGTATTCCAGCGAACGTGCTTGTTCAAAGGAATCGATAAACGCGCGAGCGGCTGGTAATACTGCGTCGGACGGCTGCCAGAAGATACGAAAAGCGATCCGCCGAAGGTGAACCAGCGGATGCTGACCACCGCGGTCAATGCGTGAGCGTTCTCGTTGTAGATAGAAGGCGAAGGAGTGAGCGTCTCAGGAACCAGATACAAAATGTTCGAACTGATGGCGGACCGCGAGTAATCCAGCAACAAATTCGCCCACTTGCCGCCTTGGGGCGTCCAGAATAGCGATGCGGATTCCACCTTGCTCGAAAAATCGAGCTTCACATTCGGATCCGGATTGTTGTTGTTGAGCAGGCTGAAGTCGCCGGCGAAATGCAGCGATGTAATCAGATCGTAACTGGCGCGGATATGGGCCTTCTGATACTGTTCAAGACCAGTGCGGAAAAAAGTCTGATCCGAGCTGGACCCTTCCGCATCAGCCACTACCCTGAACTTCTGGCCCAGACGATAATTGATTCCGGCAATTCCAATGTTCTGGCGCACACTGCCGGTCTCGAGCGCCAGTCCGGACAAACTCGGCGCGCCCAGATCCGTATTGCCCCACACGTACCGGTAACCGCCGCGAAGAATGAGGTGCGAGGTCACGTCATAGAAGACATCCACCTCTTCCTGGCTGTAGTTCAAATTCAGGCGATCGGTGGCTAGCTGCTGATCGGTGAGCGGCGCGGTTCCCGCCAGCAGCAGGTTCTCGGCCAGCAGAGCGTTGGAGGAGTTGTGATAACGGTCCGTATTCCAGAACTCCACAATTCGCAGGCGTTTCCAAGGCCGCAGCTCGACCGTCACATTTCCGAAACTATGCGGCATATTGGCATACCCGGTCAGAACATCTTGTCCACCGCTGTAAAACTGGAACAGGTCGTTCAGAAAGAAATTTCCAGCCGACGTTTGGATGTAGTTGACATCCGTATGTGGACGCTCGTACACGAATTGGCCGCTCACAGTCATCCAGGAAAAGGGATTCGCCGCGCCCAGCACCTTGGTATAAACCGAATCGCTCCGCACGCGATACTGCTCTTGCAGTTGATCCAATACCAGCGGCTGTCCCATGCCAACCCCAGGAATGAACAGGCCCGGAACGTTCCCCGCGTTGGCTTCATTGTTGGAGGCGCCCTGATCGTCCTTAAACGTCGTGCCGCCTTGTTCAACCGTGACGTGATAGCGCCCCATTTCCATGCGTACCCCAGCCCGGTAGTCGTTGGTCTGGTCTGAGTATAGGCTCGACACCGCATAGTTGTTCTGATCGGTATAGAACTCGGTGATGCCGCTTCCGAACTGCGTGTTCCTTCCAAAGGCAATATAGGGAGAGATCCATTTTCCGGGCAACAAGTCCAGCTGGATATTCAAAGTCCGGATCGCGGTGTCGTAGGCGTTCTGGTTCAGCTCTACTCCCTGGGTGATCGAAGGGTCGGCGTAGGAAGGCAAAAAGTTGAAGTAGGCGATATTGCGATAATCCGCTGTTAGCCGATAAATCTTGTCCTTTTGCACGTCCACGCGGAGCGTGTTATAAGGATCGCCTCCCCAGGAAGTGGCGTGCACATCGGCGCGGTCGAACAGGATCTTGGAAGGATTGAGCAAGGTGAAATCCGCATCCAGCAGCTTGGGGCCCTGGCCCAGATTCACCACGCTGCGGTAGGCGTCGAAATTTCCGTCGATACCTCCCGGAATCCAGCGATAACCAAGCTCGATACTTCCCTGTAGCCAATTGTCGCCGGATGTTTGCGGCGGCGCATCCGCGGGTTGAGGAACGGGCGTAGTGGGCTGCTGCGCGGCCAGTGGAATAAGTATCAAAAATGTCGCCAGCAGTTTCATCGCAGCAGCTCTTTATCCACGTACGATCCGTGAACCTTCACGTGACAGACCGTGCAATTTTGGAACCGCGAATTTCTGAGATCGTGGAACGCCGGCGGAACGCCGCCGATTTTCGCGTTCTGCGCGGACGGCATGGAAATGTTTGCGTGACACTCCAGGCACACCAGGCTCTGCTCATGACGCACCAGCATTCTCGGATTCGCCGAGCCGTGAGGTTCATGGCAGGCCCCGCATCCCTCCAGCCTCATGGGTGCATGCTCGAAAACAAATGGACCGCGCTTGTCGCTATGGCACTGGAGACAGCCAGGCTCATTGCCGAACGACGTGCGCATGGCGTCGGCCCGGAACGTCGCATGCGGGTTGTGGCAATCCACGCAGGACATGGCTCCCTCGGGCAGCCGATGTTTGTAAGGCCGGTTGAAGGCCGCCCATTCCGATATATGGCAGGTGGAGCAGCGCGCGTTGATCTCGGATTTTTTGTGTTCCACCAGCTTGGCGCCGGCGGCTCCATGGACGAAATGACAGGCCGTGCAGCCCACTTGATCCTTGGCGTGCCCACTCGCGATGCGGCCGCCGGGAGTGCGTTGATTCAAGTGGCAGGTTAGACAGGTTCGATCGGTCTCAAGCGGCGTCAGCTTGGCGGGATTCCGGATATCGTCGGCGGAAACGGACTCTGCATGTTTCGCGCCGGGCCCGTGGCAGGCTTCGCAGGTGTTTTTATCCCAGCCCTTTCCCGGGCCGGTCTCGATAGAAAAATGAGGAGTCTTCTGTAGATTGTTATAGATTTCTTCGTGGCAGGTTTTGCAAGTCTCAGCGCCAACATAGCCCGCGGACTCGGCAGCGGCCGCGGGTATCGTGAGGCCTGCGGCCAGCACCATACCCGCAACTACGCTGCACACTGCCTGGAAGCAGTTACTGAGCATGGACTGCGTCAACCGCGAACTGCGCGCCCGCGGCATGGCATACGCTGCAGCTCTCTCCCAACGAATTGCTGTTTGCTTGGAAGTGCGCAGCCTCACTCTTGGAAACGTGGCACCCGCCGCAGGCCGACGAAATGGCCCCGGCCGGATTGATCCAGCCTTGCGGATCGGTAACCGGATTCAATCCGGTCAGCGACACGTCGTTCTGCTCCGAGCTATTGGTGTGGCACAGTGAGCAGTTTTGCAGATACGTCGCCTCGCCAGACGGGCTCATGGCCGGGAAGAGTACCCCGGAGAAGTCATTGTGGCTCCCCCCGAAGCCCACCACGATGAACGGCTTACCGCCGTTGGCCGTCACATTTACGCCGTCGTGAATGCGATGCACCAGCAGATTGAAATTGATGCCCTGCGGCGGAAGCGTTTTGTCGGCTGCGACCGTTGCACTGGCGCGAGTGCTGGCATCGGTATTCGATGGATTGTGGCAGAACACGCAGTACTCGGTATTGTTGCGCAGACCACCGTGCAGCGAAAGCGCCACGTGGCAGTTATTGCAGTTACTCAGCGCCACAACGGTGCGGCGCGGCTGTACCGGTGAGCCGTCCACCGAGAAGTTGACCACTGGGTTTGCGGCGCCAACATTGACCGTCTGCTGGGTGGTTGTGCCGGCCAACAAGGTCACGCTTTCGCGCGCCTCGCCACCGATGGAATACGTTCCGGTAGCGGCGGCCGGGATGGCATGGGTGAATGTGTACGTGCAATCGCCGGAGCTGCATGCCGCCTTGAGGGCGCTTTCACTCACATAGCCCGGCGTGCTGGCGGTGTCGCTTCCAAAGCTGGTATAGCCGTAGTCGGTGGTGGAACCCGCCATGGTGAACTGCAGGAATCCAAGCGCCGATAAGGCAATATTGTTGCCCTTATCGTCCTTCACGGTGAAGTTGACGGTGGGCGCTTTCCCCGCGTCGGTGTTCTTCACGCTGGTAATGGCCAGATTAATCCCGGCCAGCAGCGTATCCGGATTCTGGGGGTAAGTAGCGGCGGTATCGGTGGCCACTACGTGCGCTCCCTTAATGGAGGCATCGAATGGCGTTTCGCCTTGAGGAACGTGGCAGTTGTGGCACTCGGTATCATCGGCCTGGAATCCGCCGGGATGATTGGTGCCGGTTGCGAAGTTGACGTCGTCGTGGCAGGCGCCGCAAGCTGCGCGCGAGGGCTGCGTCATATAAGCGCTGGCCTGCGTGGCCCCGCTTTTTTGGTCATGGCAAACTTCGCAGCGTTGCGCTTCGGCGGGATCCACAACTGTCGAAAAGTCGTTTACGGCATTCATGTACCCGTAAATCTGATAGGGGGTACCTTTTGTAGTTGCGGTGCCAACTACGCTGGGCAACGACGAGCCCATGTGGATTTTATGAGCCATCACTTTGAGATCCAGCGAATTGCCGGACGTGGGATCGGCGTTTTGCGGTTGGTGACAGAGGACGCACATTTCCATGCCGTGAGCATAGCCGCCGTGGAACGCCAATTGGTCGTGGCAGGTGTTGCAGCTCGCGGTCCGGATTACATCACGAGTTACGGTAACTGCCGCGCCATTCGGTACAAAATTGAAAGTTGTACCAGCGTAGCTGGTGCCCAGGTTGAATGCCGTGAGATCACGGTTGCCGTCGATGGCTACGGTGGTCGTCGCGGAAGCGTCAAATCCCGTGGGCGCCTTAGCCGAGAATGTGTATGAATATTGCCCATTGCCCAGCGACGTCGGAGGGTTGCCCAACTCGAAATCCGGCCGAGTGATCGTACCCAACGCCTTGCCGCTCACCGTCGAGGTGGTATAGGCGACATATTGAGTCTGACCCTTAGGGATGTAAGACGCTATATAGGCCAGCGACACTGCGCCAGGAGTAGTAACGCCAGCTGCGTCTAGAGGCAAACCAGCCGGATCTGTGAGGGTGTACGTCGCGGTTATAATGCCATCGCTCGCGATCTTCGCCGAGTTGATAGTGATCACCAGTCCCGGCCGCGCGAAATCGATTACGCTTTGACTCGCGTAAAACGCCTTCTGATGTTTGTTGTAGGGTGAAGTGCTCCCGCTTTGCAAACCAATTGCACCTAACAACAGACAGAAGGCGAGAAAAATTCGGGTCAGACGGCCCGATGTAATGAAACTCATGGTATAACTCCTTCCCGTTCCCACCTTCTTGTGCAGGCATCACTCCAAAGGAAGCCAATATATGGTTCAACATGTTACGCGGTGGGTAAAAAGACCAAACACCCACCTCGTTGGGGGCAAGAGCCTGGAGTGGGTGAAATCACCCAGCGATTTTCCTCACGCGGCGAGTGGTCGGTGGCCCATTAGCCCCGAAGAAATCAAAGGCATCGGTCGCTTTACGCTCGCGGCTCGGCAAGAGTGTTTCCGTACCGCGACCCTAAGGGAGTTCCCATGGGCCTGCGGCCCACCAAAAGTCATGAAGAAGCTTTGTGGAAAATTCAGTTGGCAGGCGGAAGGGAAGCGCCTGCCCCACGTTGGCCCCAGTGGGGCAGGCGCTTCCGCCTGCCAAACCGGCGTCTTCAACGGAGTCAGTGCCTTTGTGGTCCCGGGCGTTAGGCCACAGCGCGACGATCGGGTTCGTAGCTCGAGAACAACGCGTCCTGCATGGGCCGGTCGGAATGAAAATCGGCCAACTCGCCAGGAAATTGCCCGATCAAATCCGCCGGGGCCAGCCGTCGATCGTCACCCAGCATTCGCGACAACTGCAGCGCATTCGCCACGGACTTGCCGCCGACATCGTTGTTGGCGAATACGAAAGTCATGGCCGAATGTTGCTGGACATGTTCGATGCGCGGTTGCCACTCCAGCAGTTCCTTTTGCGAGTAAAGATAATCGTGCGCGGCGAGGGTCCGAGTGCCGCGCCCAAACTCGCGCTTCCAATCCTCGGGATTCCGCCCGTGCAGGCGCACATATCCAATCGGAGATGTCACGAAGGACGCCGGCGGCATAGCCTTGGTGTAAGCAGCTTGATCGATGTTCGCGAAGCCGACATGATAGTCGATCAGCGTGCCCAGCGCTTCCTCATGCATCCAGCTTCCGTGCCGCATCTCCGCCACCAGCGGAAATTCGTGGAAAGCCCGGCGCAGCGCGATCAGATATTCGCGATTCTCCACCGTGTAGCGAAATGTCCAGGGAAACTGCATCAACAAACAGCCCAGTTTCCGCGCCCGTAGTAACGGCCATAAACCATCTTTGAACAAGACCACATCGCCGGCCCCGATCAGCCGTTCGTGAGTGAAACGCCGCCCCAGCTTCGCCGTGAAAACGAATTTGGGGTTATGAGAAACCTTGCGCAACCACAATCGCGAGATCTCCGGACGGAGCGGCTGATAGAAAGTAGTGTTGATCTCAACCGCGTCAAAGTAGCGCGATAAATCCTCAAGCGCGTGAAAGCCGCGCGGTTTTTGGCGTGGATAGACAATGCCGTTCCAATGCGGGTACGACCAGCCGGAAGGGCCACAGTAGAGAGTAGGGGGGAGGGGCATACTTTCTCCTTGTATTCGCCTCCAGTATAAGCGAACAAAAGGCGAAATGCAAGGGGTATGCAGCAAGGAACCGGCGCCGTTGAAGATGCCGGTTGGCAGGCGGAAGCGCCTGCCCCACTGGGGCCGACGTGGGGCAGGCGCTTCCGCCTGCCAACCGAATTTTCCACAACGCGTCTTCGTCAGCTTTGGTGGGCCGCAGGCCCATGGAAACTCTGTTTGTGAGCCGGTGCCTCTAATAAAACTCCCCTGCCCCTATAATCTCTGCCGGCCCAGTGAGATACACGGATTCATCCCACCGGACTTCCAAAGCCTCGCCATCCGTCATCACACGCACCGGGCTCACCGCCGACTTCCGCAAGATAGCAGCTACAGCCGCGCCGGTGGAACCGGTACCCGAACTCAGCGTTACGCCCACGCCCCGCTCGTAGAATCGCGCTTCGATGGTGTGTTGATCCACCGGCCGCACGAACGACACGTTGGTTCGTTTCGGAAAATGCGGATGCGCCTCCATCTCGGCGCCGATGGTCTCCCAATCCGGCGGGAACTGAGTCACCAATGCCGCACACTGTGGATTGCCCACGTCGAGAATGGTCACCTCCCACGCGCCGTTCTTGAGCGGCAGCAAAAAATGAACCTGATCTTCGCGAAATACCGGAAGTCCCATGTCCATCTCGAATAGAAAACGGCGGCCGGTGCGTTCCATCAGGCGCAAGTGCTTGGGTCCCGCACCGGTAGAGATGGTGACCTCGTTCGCGGCGCGGCCGGAATCGATCAGAACAGCCGCTGCGCAGCGCGTCCCGTTGCCCGAAATCTCAGCTTCGCTTCCGTCCGCATTGAACAGGCGAATGCTCGAATCGCGAATCAGAATCCAGCCGTCCGCGCCGATGCCGCTGTGGCGATTGCAAATCGCTCGAGCGATCGCGGGTAAATCTTCGGCCGTTACGCGGTCCGCCCAGGTCAGCAAAAAGTCGTTGCCCGCGCCGTGCGCTTTGATGAAGGGGATGCTCATGCGTCAGTCTCGTTTGTAGATTTCAATCACTGGCTCGCCGTGCACCATGATGATCTGGACACGATAATAGCGTGGCCCGTTCTTAAAAGTTGCCCTTTGTACTGCCGTCGCAACTGTATCGCCGGAAGTGGCCAGCACCCATTCTTCGTGCAGGAACAAATCGGGACGCGTAGTGGCCGCCATCCACGCCGGCTCATTGGCGTCGCGCAGGGCCTCGCGAAGCGGAATTCCAGCTTCGCGTAAAATAGCCATCCCGTCGTCGCCCAGGCTGGTGTAGATGCCGGTACCGCGACGGTATTCGGCTGCGAACAACTGCGCCGCTTGGCGTGTCCAGGCGCGGCGACCCTCGGAATTGACTTGCGATTCCTTCCAGCAGATCCAATCGCCGGGACTCCGATGAATGACCCATGGCGTCACGGCGATTGCGACAACCGCGGCTGCCAGAAAAGGCCTCAGCTTGTTCGGAATCAGCAGCACCACGCCCGCGCCCAAAATAGCCAGCAGCGGCAGCACCGACAGTGCATAGCGGGTGTTGTAGTAACTGCCGTACCAAAGCTCGGGGACATAAATGGGCGATTCGCCGGCGTGCATGCGCCATAGATAAAACAAAGGTGGGATCGCCAGCAGCAATACCGGCCAGAAGACGCGCTTCCAAATCACCGGGATCACTCCCAGCGCGGCGACAATCACGGCGCCCCATCCAACGCATATCATTGCTGTGGTCCGAAAGAACAGCCACGCTTTTTTCCAATCGTCGGCGCCCGGACTCGGCGGCATACGTTGAGCGAGCGCACGCTGGTAAATTCCCTTCGCCGAATACGGCCCGTTGTAAAATTCCAGCGGATTGCTGTACAGCCACCAGTTGTGAGCCAGCCAGTAAATTGGACCGAGCGATGCGATCGCGCCAAAAATCAGCGGAGCCAGCAGTCTCCTCCGGCGCGCGGCGAATAGAAAATAGAGTGTAGCGAACGGAATCAAAAACCAGCCCTCGTAGCGCGAAAGCGATGCGGCCAGGCTGGCAATCCCCGCGCCCGCGACCGCCCACAAAGACTGCGTATCGCGAAACAGGATGGTCGAGTACAGCAGGGCCATAAATCCGGCCAGGAAAACGGGCTCGGTCATCGGCGTAGCCTGCAAGTACAAAAGATTCGGGTTGAGCGCGAATATACCCAGCGCTGCAAAAGCGGCCGCGCTGGATTGCATGGCGCGCCGCACGGCTAAAAATAGAAACGCACCAGCCAGCACCCAACACGCCGACGATGGAACTGCCCCAGCCAGTCCATTGCGCCACCACGGGTCATATTGAACTAGTGTCAAGGTCAAAGCCGTCGGCAGAGGCAGCCAGGGGGACCCGATCTGGTCATAGCCGGGGGTTCTCGAATCCACAATGCGCCGCGCAATGTTGAGATGCGCTTCCGCGTCGCCGTAATACAAAGTCCAGCCGGACTGATTTACGAATCGGGTAACAACCGCGCTCAAGGCAACCAGCGCGATCAATACCAGAGCCAGCTCAATATGCGCGCGTTTCAAAATTCGGTAAAGGCTTTGAACTCATTGAAGCGGGCATCGATTTCGGCGCGCGTCAAGGTGCGGAACCGGTCCGGTCCGAACTTCTCGCAGCAGAAGCTGCCCAGCACGGAACCGTAGATCACCGCGCGGCTCAGCTCTTTGGCGTCGACGTGTCCTTGCTTCAGATCGTAACCCTTTTCAGCGAGATATCCGATGAAACCGCCGGCAAAACAATCGCCCGCCCCGGTGGGATCGAAAACTTCTTCCAGCAAATAACCGGGAACCATAAAATGCTGGTCGCCGTGGAAAAGGATGGCCCCATATTCCCCGCGCTTGATCACCAGCGTGCGCGGGCCCATCTCGTGAATTTTCGCCGCGGCGCGCTTCAGATTGTTTTCACCCGAAAGCATGCGCGCTTCGGAATCGTTGATCAGCAGAAAATCCCAGGTCTTGATGGCGCCGAGCAGCTCCTCGCGGTAATCCTTGATCCAGTAGTTCATGGTATCGCCGCCGGCCAGGCGCAGGCCGTTCATCTGCTCGCGCACGCTGCGCTGCAAGGCAGGCTGGATATTTCCCAGAATCAAATACGGCGCACTGCGGTAGCTCGCCGGCAGTTTGGGATCGAACCCGGCGAATACGTTGAGATCCGTTCGCAGCGTGGTTCGATCGTTCATGTCGGCGGAGTAGACGCCCGCCCAGAAGAAGGTCTTGCCCGGCACCCGCTCGAGGCCCTCCAGATCGATGCCGTGGCTCGCCAGAAACTGCTCGTCGTCTTTTTCGAAGTCATCTCCAACAATGGCGACAATCTTGGTCTTCGCGAAGTAACTGGAGGACAGCGCAATATAAGTGCAGGCCCCGCCCAGAATGCGATCCACGCGTCCACGCGGCGTTTCCAGACCGTCATAGGCGACGGATCCAACCACGACAACTGACATATGTTTTGATTGTACCCATTGCTGTAAAATTGGAGCGACCATGGCCGCTAACATCACCGCAACCGTAACCGCACCGGCGTCTGAAATCCTGACCGGCCCCGCCATAGATTTTCTGGAGGCCCTGGCCCGCAACTTCGAAGACCGCCGCAGGGAACTGCTTGGCGCCAGGGTGCGGCGGCAACAAACTTTCGATCAAGGCGCGCTGCCCGATTTTCTTCCCGAGACCGCATCCATTCGCGAAGCTGAGTGGACCGTGGCACCCATCCCCAAAGATCTGCTGGATCGCCGCGTGGAGATCACCGGTCCGGTAGACCGCAAAATGGTGATCAACGCCTTGAACTCCGGCGCCAACGTTTTTATGGCGGATTTCGAGGATTCGAACGCTCCCACCTGGTCGAACGTCGTGGAAGGGCAGATCAACCTGCGCGATGCGGTGAATCGAAGCATTCGCCTGGTGAGTCCCGAGGGCAAGAAATACGAGCTGGCAGAGAAGACCGCGACCTTGCTGGTGCGTCCGCGCGGCTGGCACCTGGTGGAAAAACACGTGCTGGTGGATTCGCAGCCGATTTCGGCATCCCTCTTCGACTTCGGGCTGTTCTTCTTCCACAATGTCAGCCAGCTTCTGAAGCGCGGAACAGGTCCGTATTTCTATCTGCCCAAAATGGAGAGCCATCTGGAAGCCCGGCTCTGGAACGACGTTTTCGTTTTCGCCCAGGAACAGCTGTCCGTCCCGAAAGGAACAATTCGAGCGACGGTTCTGATTGAAACTATTCTCGCGAGCTTCGAAATGGATGAAATCCTGTGGGAGCTGCGCGAACACTCTGCGGGCCTGAACTGCGGGCGCTGGGATTACATCTTCAGCTTCATCAAGAAATTCCGAAAACGCCCTGAGTTCGTTCTTCCCAACCGGTCGCTGGTCACCATGGATCGTCATTTTCTGCATTCCTACGTGCAGTTGCTGATCAAGACCTGCCACCGCCGCGGCATTCATGCCATGGGCGGAATGGCCGCGCAGATTCCCATCAAAAACGATCCCGCGGCGAACGAACAGGCCCTCGAAAAAGTTCGCCAGGACAAGCTGCGCGAAGTGCGCGCCGGGCACGACGGAACCTGGGTGGCGCATCCCGGCCTGGTGCCTATCGCCAAAGAGATTTTCGACAAACACATGCCGGAGCCGAACCAGATCGCCCGCAAGCGCGAAGACGTGAGCGTGGCGCCCAAAGATCTGCTCGCGGTCCCCGAAGGCGAGATCACCGAGGCAGGCTTGCGCTGGAACATCGATGTGGGTCTGCAATATCTGGAGGCCTGGCTGAACGGCCTGGGCTGCGTTCCCATCTACAACTTGATGGAAGACGCCGCCACCGCCGAAATCTGCCGCGCGCAGGTGTGGCAATGGGTGAACTTCGGAGCGAAGCTCAAAGACGGGCGCAAAGTGACCGGCGAACTGGTGCGAGCAATGATCGCCGAACAAGTCTCGAAAACGGGGCGAGCGCGCGGACCGGCCGCCGAACTGCTCGAGACGCTGATGACCGGCCCGGAATTTCCGGAGTTTCTAACTCTCGCAGCATACAATTATTTGGATTGAGTGGGGGCTTGGCTCGCGTCTTTTCTCGCCTCCGCGATCATTTCCCGCAACTTCTCCGCGTTTTCGACGCCTTGGATGCGGTGGCCGTTGATGAAGACGGTTGGTGTCGAGTTTATTTGGTACGATTCGGCAACATTCAGGTCCTTCAAGACAAGCCCAACCGACGCCCCATTGGCCAGGCACTTATCGATGGCCGCCGCGTCGACGCCCTTGCTATTCTTTGCGATCTCTGCGAGTTTTTCCTTCGCGTTTTCCTTATTGATCGTCTCTTGGCCGGCGAAAATCCGGTCATGCAGCGACCAAAAGGCTTCGTTGCCTTGTAGTTGAGCGCAGCCCGCCATCTCCGCTGCCATGCGCGCCCAAGGATGTATCGTGAGTGGCATGTGATGGAATACGACACGGACATCGCCCGCGTCTTTGGAAAGCGCATCGTCGAGAATGCGCGCGAAATTGCCGCAGAACGGGCACTCGAAATCAGAAAACTCGACAATTGTCACTGGAGCGCTTGCTGAACCGCGAGTGGCGCTGGGCCCTTGCACCAGGCCTTTAAGGAAAGCCTCGTCCTTCGCACGCTGTTCCTGCGCAGGATCCACCGTTGTGTCGAAGAAATCGCTGCTAAGGAAGCGAGTGTCCGGCGAGGCATAAAGCGTCAGCTCCCATGTTTTGAGTGCGCTCTTACCCTCGAAGACCAATTCTCGGAAGCACCCGCTGGCGGGGCTCTCCTTCTTAAGGGATAGAACGATCGTCTCCGACAGCCTGTATTTCTTCCGGACATACTCGCAGAGCGTTTGTTTTTGGTCTTTAGTGAGAGGTTCGTCGCAGGCCGGGGCCTGACCTAGGAGCAGCGGGCGCGACCCAACGATAACAGCGCAGAATCCAAGCAGGTAGCGACGCATCAAGGTAGAGGTCATATAAGTTGTGCCTTAATTCGGCTGGATCAACAGGAACACGTCGTAGCAGGCTTGCCGCTTCGTGCCGTCCTGTTCCCAAATCGATCCTTTGTACCGAAATCGATTGCCGTATTGGTCAACGAAGGGCGTGTCCTGGTAGGCTAGGCCGATCTTGAAAACGCCAAGCTCCTGAAGCGTGTGCAGCTCGTTAGGCTCGCTATATCCGTTGTGATTCGCATCGATCCACACCCTGAGCCCCGAGTAGATGGAGTCGCCGGGATCGATGACCCCGTTCCCGTTTCCGCCGTTCGCCGGATCGTCAAATACAGCGAGAGCGAGGAAGCCATTGGGGTCGTTGCTTGGCGGCTGCGCCGTGTAATTACCGAATAACTCGGTGAAGTCGTCGATGGTCCCGTTCCCGTTTCGGTCGAGCGCCAGCCAGCCATTGTGCCAATTCGCGTCTGTCCAACTCATCTGCTGCAGTGGCCCTCCGGGCAGCACGTGAAACTGGACGCCGTTGCTCAGGCTGGTGAGGTGGAAGCCCTCGTCGGCCGTATCCAGCACTATGGGGCAGGTGGTGGTACATTTGGCACCAGTGGCGACACAAGTCAAGTCGGGACAGCATTTCTGCCCTGCGGCGCAGTTGCACGGGCTGAGAGCGCAGCAGCCGCCTACGCAATTGAAGGTCGGGCTTAGGCAAGGACACTGGTCGACGCCCGAGGAGCACGTAGCGCATTGCTCGTTGCAGGTGTAGGTGCCCCCGCCTGGCCAGCGCCCTGGACGCAGCCGACATAGCTGGCAATGTTGTAGCCCCATGCCGTCACCGCATTGCCTGACGTTTTGGTTGCAAACCCTGGCGTGCAATTAGGAAACATCGATCCCGTGCCACAAATTCCCGTAGCCGATGCGCTAATCTGCCCGGAACCATGCTGCTGCGGTGCCCCTCCGTAAATTGGTTGTGAGGAACAATATGCCGTCTACGTCGCGGTCTGCGAAAAGCTTGCCCCGGGAACCAGGCACTCGAAGGCCGTAGTCGTGTACCCTCCCGGTGCACCTGCTGATCCGCACTGATAGGAGGAAGCGACGGCCAGCGTCGACCCGGCTACGAGGGCAAGAGCCACGGAACAAAAGGAAGTCATTGTTGCCCATTCCTACCGAGGTGCTCCCTGGCAGCCGCGCACCTTGCGTCAAAAATGTCCATGATCGTTTTGTCAAGAGTAGCGGTGCCGTCGTCGCGCCATTTCAATCCCCATTGAAGGGTGCCCAGTAACGCGACCCTTTGGCCCTCCGCCACGCTCTGCCCCGGGGCCTGCTCCGGAGCCCGATGGGCTGCCAAGATGCCATCCACTACCTTCTTAGGAAGGGGCCCGTCTGCAAATCGCTTTACGTCCGCGCACCAATGAAGTACCTCGACACTTTCGTCGTCCCTGCGGTCGAAGGATTTCCTGATCCATCCAGAATCCCCGGCGGTGCTCTCGTCCTCAAAAATATCCGCCGTCGCCTCCACACGAATGCTGACCAGTCGCGCCTCCGCGGCTTGCGGCCTGTTATAGTTGAACGTTGACTCGCGCGTTAACCCGGCCGCAATCGCGTCGAGGTTGTTCGGATCCGTGCCCGGCCCGGCCGGAATTATGCGAGCCAAATCCAGACTAACGAAAAAATCAATCACTCTATCGCCCCGCAGTTCCTCTCCGTCTGAGTACGCCGGTGACAGCGCCACAACGTAGGCCGTGATCGGCCGGCCGCTCGTGTTGCGAACGACGATCTTGGCTGTGGCTGCAGCGGTGTCGAGTGCCACGGACTCGATGTCCAACCCCAGTTTATTGGGCACCTTGGTGACGACCTGGCCGGTCGCCGGGGCGCCCGTTGTTGCGGCCAATAATGTCAGCCAAGTAGCCCCTATTGAATAGTATCCTCGCATACACCCTCCTACGGCACTTCGTGAAAATGTTCAAATGCGCAGGTTATGCTACCACGGCCCCCCCCCATTAAATCAAGACTGTTTTTCGATAACTTTCGAGTATTTCTTAATTTTACCGCCTGCTTGCTGCATATTTGTGAATAACGGCTGACAATACACGCGATCGCGGGCGCCGCGCTCATTAAAGAACGGGCAGTGCACAACTGGCTAAGCTCCACGTGGAAGTGACCGGTCTCATCTTCGACAACGAGACCATGGTGGGCGATACGGAGGGCCCTGCGTCAGAATGATTTGCAGGTCAGGCTGTGTGCGCCAACGCGAAGCAGCACCTCGATGGACGAACGGACCAACAAGTTGAATCAGCCTCGGCGTGGATAATTGTAGGTGTGCGCGTCAAAAGTCCTGGCGGAATAATACGCGCAGGCCTGGTTCAGTATACGCGCATTGCGCGCTGCCGACGTTTCGCAGAACCTGCCGGATTCGTTGGCAACGGACTACCCCCTTGTTTCGTCTATAGTGTGAACTATGCTGTTACAGGACTTTCGCTACTCCTTGCGCGTTCTGCTTCAGAATCCGGGATTTGCCGCGGTGGCGGTGTTGTCACTGGCGCTCGGCATCGGGGCGAATACCGCCATTTTCAGCATCGTGGACCGCGAAGTCCGCGCCGGCCATGACGGAACCTGGGTGGCGCATCCCGGCCTGGTGCCCATCGCCAAGGAGATTTTCGACCGGCACATGCCGGAGCCGAACCAGATCGCGCGCAAGCGCGATGATGTGGACGTGAAAGCCAAGGATCTACTCGCGGTTCCCGAAGGCGAGATCAGCGAAGCGGGCTTGCGTTGGAACATTGATGTGGGCCTGCAATATCTGGAGGCCTGGCTGAATGGCCTGGGCTGCGTTCCCATCTACAATTTGATGGAAGACGCGGCGACCGCCGAAATCTGCCGCGCCCAGGTGTGGCAGTGGGTAGAGTTCGGAGCGAAGCTCCAGGACGGACGCAAGGTCACCGGCGAACTGGTGCGGGAAATGATCGCCGAACAAGTTTCCAAAACGGGCCGGCCGCGCGGATTGGCTGCCGAACTGCTTGACACGCTGACCGGCGCGGAATTTCCCGAGTTTCTAACGCTCGCAGCATACAATTATCTGGATTGACTCTGACTTAGTTATTGTGCCGCTCGTCGATCGAGGTGCTGCTTCGCATTGGCGCACACCACGTCGAGCATATCCAAGGCGTACGGCTTTAGGGTCGCGGTGTCGTCGCTTTGCCAGGTTATCCCGTAATCAAAGAGCGCCCAAAAATCCAAGCGTTCGCAATCTCCAGCGCCTTTGCAAAATTGCTGGTCGGGATCCGGCTTCGGTCCATGTGCGGCCAGCATGTCCTCGACGGTCTTTCTTGAAACGGGTCCATCGGAAAACCGCTTTACATCGGGACACCAACGGACAATCTCGCTGCATTCTTCGTCCCTAACCCGGACTGCGCTGCGAAAGCGCTCAGAATCGCCAGCGGTGCTCTCGTCGTCGAAGATGACGCCGGCTACCTCTACGCGCAATCCCGTCAATTGCGCGCCCTCCGTTTTCGGCTTTCGATACCAATAAAAGGTTGACTCTCTGGCCGCGCCGGAGACAATCGCGTCTATATTCGGGTCGTTTCCAGGGCCTTGGGGTACGACCCGCTTCATGCCTAGGCCGATAAAGAAATCGATTAGTCCATCCTCACTCCATTCCTCTCCGTCAGAATACGCTGGGGTGAGCGTGACCGCATAAGCTGTAATCGGCTTGCCGCTCGTGTTACGAACGACGATTTTCGCGCGAAAGGCTTCGGCGTCGATACTCACCGACGCGATATCTAAACCGATTTTGTTCGGGACTTTCGTAACGGTCTGGCCGAAGGCAGGAATAACGCCCGCAATTACTGTTACTAAAACGAACTTCGCGCGCATGCCACGTTCAGTATACGGGATTGCGGGCTGCCGATCCATTGCCAACGCATTGCCGCGTGCTTCGTCTATAGTGTGAACTATGCTGCTACAGGATCTCCGCTACTCCTGGCGCGTTCTCGTTCAGAATCCGGGCTTTGCCGCGGTGGCGGTGTTGTCGCTAGCGCTCGGGATCGGGGCGAACACCGCCATTTTCAGCATCGTGGACGCGGTGCTGCTCAAATGGCTGCCGGTTTCATCGCCGCAGGAACTGGTGGTGCTGGCGCGTAATCCTCAGAAACCGGGCGTTGGGTTTAACTATCCCGACTACGAATATGTCCGCGATCATAACCAGGTTTTTTCGGGCGTGCTGGTTTCGGGCGGAGGGGGCGGCGCGTTGAGCATGACGGTCCCGGGCGAGGGTTCGCACGGATCGAGCGAATTGGTGCCGGGAACTCTTGTTTCCGGCAACTACTTCCAGGTGCTGGGCGTGACGCCGGCCATCGGGCGGCTGTTTACGCCGGAGGACAACAAGACCGCCGGCGCCCATCCCATCGCCATTCTCAGCTACGACTTCTGGAAGACTAGATTCGCGGGTGATCCGGGCGTGTTGGGCAAAAAGATCACGCTCAATGGAGCTCCGTTCACCATCATCGGCGTAACCCGGCAGGGCTTCACTGGGACCAACATCGGGAACTCCCCCAAGTTGTTCCTGCCCATCATGATGCTGCAACAGGTGAACGCCAATGCACGCAATTGGAACACTCGCCATTACTGGTGGCTGACTCCGCTGGCGCGCTTGAAGCCGGGAGTCAGCATGCAGAAGGCGACCGCCGACATGGATGTCCTATACAAACAGATTGAGCAGAATGATCCGGAGCGCCGGCCAGTTCCGGAGTTCGAGAAGAAAGACCACGAGCTGAGGAATCAGGCAGTCTTATTGCCGGGAAGCGGCGGCTATTCGTATCTGCGAAACCGGTTCTCGAAACCGCTCGCAGTGCTTGGCGCGGTGGTCGGGTTGGTTTTGCTGATCGCTTGCGCGAACGTAGCCAACCTGCTGCTGGCGCGCGCGGCCTCGCGGCGCAAGGAAATTGCGATTCGAGTGGCCATCGGCGCCGGGCGGTGGCGCTTGATTTCGCAATTCGTCACCGAAGCGGTGATCCTGGCGGTGATCGGCGGATTGGCCGGCCTGGCTTTCGCATATTGGAGCGTGCGGGTATTGCTCAGCCTGCTGCCCACCGGAACATTTCCATTGGATTTGCATCTGACGCCGGATATACGGCTGCTCGGGTTTTCGTTTTTGGTATCACTCGCGACTGGTTTGATCTGCGGCATTGTTCCGGCGCTCAAAGCTACGCGCCCCGATGTAGTATCGGCCCTGAAGAGCGACTTCACGCAACGGTTCGCGCGGCTGGATCTTCGCAAGGCGCTGGTTGTGGTGCAGGTGGCGCTTTCGCTGTTACTGCTGGTGGGCGCCGGTTTGTTCGTGCGAAGCCTGGAAAATCTGCGCGATCTGGATCCCGGATTCGTGCGTGAAAATGTCTTGATGGTGGAGACTTCCGCCGGCTCGATCGGGTATAAGGGCCAACGCATTCGTACTTTTGAAGACCGTTTGCTGAGCGCTGTATCGAGACTGCCGGGCGTGCGCGTTGCCAGCCTGGCGTCGATCACGCCGCTCGAAGGCTCGCGCTGGAGTTCAGGTATCGTCGTCCAGGGGCATCCCTGGAAGCCGGACGAGAAGCCTTATCTCGATTTCAACGCGGTCAGCCCTCGCTATTTCGAAACTCTCGGTATCCAGATTCTGCAGGGCCGCGACTTCCGCGATCAGGATAATCCGGCGTTTACTCCAGACCCACCGGACAAGCCGTATCCGGAGGGCAAAGAGCCTCCCGAGCCGCCTGGACCGCCCAAGGTAGCGATCGTCAATCAGAGCATGGCCAAGAAATTCTTCCCGAATGAGAGCGCGCTCGGCAAACGTTTTTCCATGGGAGACAAATTCAAGATCCAGGACTCCTATGAAATTGTCGGCGTGGTGAAGGACACCCGGTACTTTGAATTACGCGAGGCCGTGGAAAGCATGGTCTACGTTTCCAGCTGGCGCGTGGGCGCCGGGGACATGAGGCTTTGCCTTCGAAGCACGGGCGACCCCAAGTTATTGATCGCAGCGGTGCGGCGCGAAGTACGCAATCTGGATAGCGCCATCCCGGTGAGAGAAACCGTGACCATGGAACAGCAGGTGAATAATCATATTTCGCAGGAACGATTGATCGCGACGTTGTCGAGCTTCTTCGGTTCGCTGGCGCTGCTGCTGGCGGCCATCGGATTGTACGGATTGATGGCTCACACAACCACTCGCCGGACGCGCGAGATCGGCATCCGGATGGCGCTGGGCGCGCAGCGGACCAATGTGCTGTGGCTGATCCTGCGGGATGCCGTAATCCTGGTGCTGCTGGGCGCCGTGATCGGCTTGCCGGTTGCGTTTGGCGTGACGCGATTCGTGAGTAGTTTTCTGTACGGTCTGACGGCGCGCGATCCGGTGACCATGATTGCAGCTACGGTTGTTCTGGCGATGGTCACTGTGATTGCCAGTTTCTTGCCGGCGCGGCGCGCCAGTAAGGTGGATCCGATGGTGGCGTTGCGGTATGAGTGATCCAGGCAAAGAGTTGGCAGGCGGAAGCGCCTGCCAACAATTCACGCGATGCCTAGCTTCTTTTGCAGCTCTTCCAGCGAAACGCCTTTCGTTTCCGGATAAACCGACAGCACCACGAAGAGCTGCACCACCATCATGGCTGAGAAAAACAGGAACGGCCCCGCGCCGGAGCGTTTTGCCAGCACCGGAAACACGCCGGAGATGATCGCGTTCATGACCCAGTGCGTAGCGCTGCCCAGGCTCTGACCTTTCGCGCGCACGCGGTTGGGAAAAACTTCGCTGAGATAAACCCAGATCACAGCGCCTTGCGAGAAGGCGAAGAAGGCGATATAACCAACGAGCAGCCAAACCAGCCAATCCTGATGCTGAGCCGTCGAGAAAATGAATGCCACTCCGGCCAGGCACAGCGCCGTGCCGACGGCGCCCACCACCAGCAGTGTCTTGCGGCCGAGTTTATCGATGACCGACATGGCAATGATGGTAAACAGCAAATTGGTGGCGCCGATGGCCACGGCTTGCAAATCGCCTGAGACCTTGCTGAATCCAGCTTTGGCGAAAATATCGTTCAAGTAATAAAGGATGGCGTTGATCCCCGAGAGCTGGTTGAACATGCCGATGGAAATGGCCAGAAAAATCGGGAGCCGGTACTTGCGCTGGAAAAGGGGTTCATCGGCATGTCCATGGCCGGCATCAATGGAAGCAACGATGTCCCGTAGCTCGCCTGCAGCGTTCTCCTCGCCAATCTGCTGGAGAACATCGCGCGCCTCGGTGGTGCGGCCTTTCTTCGCCAGCCAGCGCGGGCTGCGGGGAATGCCGAAGAGTAAAAGGAAGAAAAGGACGGCGGGGATGGCCGATACTCCCAGTTTCCAGCGCCATTCCGCGGGGCCGAAATCGGCCAGGCCGATGAGATAATTCGAAAAATAAGCCAATAGGATGCCGCCGACCACGTTGAACTGGAAGAACCCCACTAAGCGGCCGCGCCATTTGGCGGGCGCAATCTCGGCGATATACATGGGCCCCAGAACCGATGAGCCGCCGATGCCGAGGCCGCCGATCAGCCGGAAAAATACCAGCGAATACCAGTCCCACGCGAATGCGCAGCCCAGTGCGGAGATGACATACAAGATGGCCATGACGCGCAGGCTGTCGCGCCGGCCATAACGATCGCCCGGGATTCCGGCAAATAGCGCTCCAAGAATTGTCCCCCAGAGAGCACTCGAAACGGTGAGGCCGAGCGCGACGGATGAGAGCTGATAAGCGTCCGTGAGCGCGCGCGTGGCGCCGGCGATCACCGCAGTGTCAAAGCCGAACAGCAATCCGCCCAGCGCGGCCACGCCGGTGCTTCTCAATAGATAAGAGTTTATTTTCACCAGATAGTCCCGAGCGTCCAGAAATCGGTCTTGACGGCGCCGGCATGGCGGCCATCGGTATGAAATTCAATGCGGCGAGGGCCTGGCGGTGGAAACACCAAGTTGGTCATGGCTACTTGGCCATCCTGCGCGAAGACTTCTATGGAACTTCGGTCCACCAAAACATGAAATCGAAGCCGGTCACCATCGGGATGTAGCGGCGCGGTGGTGCGGGCCGGGAAATCCTTGCTGAAACCGGTATTGCCGGAGTGGGTGCGGTCGACGAAGAGCTGCTGTTTTTCGCGATCGAACCCAATGAGGGTAAATGTTCCATCGGCGGCCATCAATCTCCAGCCGATCTCTTTCGCGTTTCCTAATTTCACGGTCGACTGGAATTCGAAGGTATCGCTCTCCGGCTGCCAGGGATGGCGAAGCTGTTCCAGAGCGTCGATAGGATTCTGAATTAAGCGAAGGCCCTCCGCGGTATTGCGCAGCGCCAGCTTGCGGGGCACGGTCATTTGTCCCCGCCAGGGCTTGGTCGGGACATCGCCGGCATACTGCCAATTGTTCATCCAACCGATCATAACCGGAGATTCGGTGCGCGGCAGATTATTAAATGTCAGGGCGCAGTAGCAATCCTTGCCATAATCGGTCCAAAGAGTGAGGGTGGGAGGATTGTCATTGATGAAGCGCGTCCCGTCGAACTGGCCGACGAAATACTGTTCGCCGGAGCCTCCCTGCAGCGCTCCCGGATTCAGCCCGACCTTCAGCACCCATCGCGTCTGGCCGGCCTTTGATTCCACCGGCAGTTCGAAAAGCTCGGGACATTCCCACTGGCCGCTCGAGGCGCCGGCGGGACCGAAATCGCTCAGCGCCTGCCAATGTTTCAAATCGGTGGAACCGTAGAAACGAATTTTATGATCATTCGGGAGTGACACGGCCATCACCCATCGCTTGCCGTGTTCGGACCACAAAACTTTGGGATCGCGAAAATCGGACATGTGCAGATCGAGGACCGGATTCTGAGCGTATTTGGTCCAGGTGCGGCCGCGATCGTTGCTGTAGGCGAGGTTTTGAGTCTGTAGCGCCGGGCGGGATCCTGCCGCTGCAGTATGTCCGGTATAAATGGCCACCAGGCACGGCTTCCCGCCGGTGCAGAATCCGCTGGAATTGTGTTGATCCACCACAGTGCTGCCGGTGAAGATCATGATGCCGTTCTCTTCGGGTAGCGCCACCGGCAATTCGCGCCAATGAACCAGATCGCGGCTCACGGCGTGGCCCCAGCTCATGTGGCCCCAGCGATCGCCGAAGGGATTGAACTGGAAGAACAGATGATACTCGCCCTCGAAGTAGACCAGGCCGTTGGGATCGTTGGTCCAATTGCGAGCCGGTGAAAAATGGAACTGCGGCCGGTAGGGTTCCTGATACGCCGGAGGCCCGCAGAGTAGCGGCAGCGTTGCGGCAAGAAGAAGAGCGGCTGGTCTCGGCAAGATCCTTACAGTCTAGCTCGCGCGTGGGGCCGGGGCCTGGGGCTGGTTTCTGGTTGCTGGTTTCTGGTTTCTGGTTTCTGGTTGCTGGTTGCTGGTTGCTGGTTGCTGGTTTCTGGTCGAGGTTCTGACTTATCGGGCTGGGGTCTACCCGTCCCCAGAAAAAAAGCGATGATTATAACGTCCATAATAGTAGACGGCATAAAACTTTAGGTATATTATAGTAGATGTTATGCCAACAGGATCCTCGTCGCGGATACCGGTTCCGGTGAGCCGCGCTCTGCGCAAATTAGGGCACGACATTCGCGATGCCCGGCGGCGCCGTCGTATCCCTGTCGCTACTCTGGCGCAACGGGCCTCCATCAGCCGCATGACACTTCATAAGGTCGAGAAAGGCCAACCCGGTGTCTCGGCCGGCACGTACGCGACAGTTTTATTCGCGCTTGGAATGGCGGACCGGTTGGCCGACGTTGCCGACCCACGGCACGATAGCGTCGGCTTGGCGCTAGACGAGGAGCGCCTGCCACAACGCATCCGGCTGTCGCGCCGGCAGAAGTTAAGGAAGCCGGGTGCGTAATGGAAAAAGAAGTTCTGGTCTATGTCGATCTCGGAGGCACGCCGCACCTGGTGGGCAGGTTGTGGACGCACTTCAGAAAAGACCGGGAGAGCGCCAGCTTCGAATACGATAAGAGCTGGCTCGCGCATCCGGAGCGTTTTTCCCTAGAGCCCGCATTGAAGCTCGGGCCGGGGCCTTATCATACACCTGCCGGAAGGGCGCTCTTCGGCGCTATCGGCGACTCTGCTCCGGATCGATGGGGTCGCGTACTGATGCGCCGCGCCGAACGCATCCGGGCCGAGCGTGAAGGCCGGGCGCCGCGCTCAGTCCGGGAGATCGATTGCCTGTTGATGGTTGACGACGAAGCGCGCCAGGGCGCGTTGCGTTTCGCCGAGCGGGAAAGCGGACCGTTTCTAGCCGAATACGCGGCGGCAAAGATCCCACCTTTCGTCGATCTGCCGCGGCTGTTCTTCGCCGCCGAACATGTCTTGAGCGACACCGATAGCGACGAGGATTTGCGCCTGCTGTTGGCGCCCGGTTCATCTCTCGGCGGCGCCCGTCCCAAAGCCTCGGTGCGGGACCGGGGCGGCCATCTGGCGATTGCCAAATTTCCGAGCGAGGGAGACGAGGTGAATACCGTATTGTGGGAGGCGGTCGCCTTGACTCTTGCAAAAAACGCCGGCATTCCGGTATCTCGCTGGCGTCTTGAAACGGTGGCCCGAAAACCCGTGCTGATACTGCGCCGGTTCGATCGTAACCGCGCAATACGGCTGCCGTTCCTTTCCGCAATGAGTATGCTGGACGCAAAAGATAACGAAACCCGCAGCTACATGGAATTCGTGGATATCCTCCGCCAGCACGGAGCTGCGCCGAAGGAGGACATGCACGGATTGTGGCGGCGGATTGTGTTCAGCATACTGATTTCAAACACGGACGACCATCTCCGGAACCATGGCTTTTTGTGGGACGGTCCCGCCGGCTGGCGCTTGTCGCCAGCCTACGACCTCAATCCCACGCCCGCCGACATCAAGCCGCGCGTCCTCGCGACGGCCATTGATCTTGAGGATGCCACGGCTTCATTGGAGCTGGCTTTAGACGTGGCCGCGTATTTTGAGCTGGAATCTGATGAGGCCCATAAAATTGCCGCCCAGGTGGGGCAGGCAGTGGCCAAATGGCGAAAAGAAGCCGCCAGGCTGGGCCTCACCGCGGCGGAAATCAGCCGCATGGCTTCGGCGTTTGAGCATGAGGATTTGAAGACTGCCTTGTCTTTCGCGGGCCGGAGACAGCGCTATTGATTGGTGTTGGCCGGTAACTCGGTATGCTTGGGGTAATGTCTGAGCCGAGTTCGACCACCAGCTCCATCACGCTCTGGCTCACCGATATCAGGAAACTCGCTCTCATTAACTGCATCGCGGTCGTCTTGTGCCTCTTGATACCGATCTGGAATGGGACCCAAAGGCTGCTCCCGTCGGGACAAAAGTGGATAATTCCGGTTTTGGTTCTGCTGTCTCTGTTCAGCGCGATTATGCCGGCGTTCTATTTCGCCTTGTATCGTAATCAGGGGACTCTGCGTTTCCCGAGACCTTCCGGCTGTTCGCCCTGGGGGCGGCCGTCATCTTAGTCCTGGTGATGGCGGCGGTGTGGGCGACGCGCCCAACAGGCGCCGCGAGCGTTTTGGATCCTCCACGATCTCCTTGGACAATCGGCAACGCCGGTACATTGTTCAGCGAGCTCTCGAACCTGGCGTACATATTCTTGCTGGTGGCGTTTTTCCGCCAATCTGGCGACGATTCCAATCCGGATACTCCCGTGCTCAAAGCCCTACGCCTTGCCGCAAAGGTAGCCGTCATTGCCTGGGGGATCTGGTTGAGTTTCACCTTGGTTCGAATGGGCTTCACGCCATATGCCTACCACGCCCTTCGGGATCGTGCATTGTACGCTGGAGCAACGCCGCCGAGGCTCGGAAACATCCTTAGGGAAATAATTCTCCAGTTCTTGAGCCAAGCATCTTTGTTCACGGCTCCGTTTATCGTTTACAGAATATGTCGAGACCGCGTTGAGATCCCGGCTAAAGATGTGGTGGAGAGTTGAGAGGCGGGCGCGAACTGCCGGTCGCTGTTATCTTAGTTCGTATGCCTTCTCATTCCGAAATTTCCGCTGCTCTTACCCAGGATCTGGGGCTCTCGCACCCTCCCATCGCAGTGTGCCTGAGCGATAGCATTCCGGCTGGTGTCGAAGAGTGGTCCGGACCGATTCCCGCCGGCTGCCGTTTCTGGCAGGAGGCCGGAAGCCGGGTGTTTGCGACTTCGGCTCGCGATCATAGTTCGTGCGCCATCGGGCAGTATACGCACCATCTCGAGATGAGCCCGGCGTCGAACACCGATCTCATGGACGCGCTGAAGGTTTTCGCGGATTTGACGTACGTTCGCGAGCAGGATCTGCAAATGATTCCGGTTCTGGAATCGAAGCCGAAATATGTGATCTATGGGCCGCTGGCGCAGATTCCGCTAAATCCAGATGTAGTGTTGCTGCTCGTGCGGGCCAATCAGACCTTGATTCTTTCGGAAGCGTCGCAGCAGCTCGAAAACGGAATGCCTCCCGCCATGGGCCGCCCGGCTTGCGCGGTGATTCCGCAGGCCAAGAATACGGGACGTTCGGCGCTGAGCTTGGGATGCTGCGGGGCGCGGGCTTACCTCGATGTGCTTTCAGACGATGTTGCGTTGTATGCCATCCCCGGCCCTACGATAGAGGCGTTCGCAAACAGAGTCACGGCCCTGGCAAAGGCCAATGGGATTCTGTCCAAGTTTCATCAAATACGCCGCAAAGATATTGAGGCGGGCGGGACTCCAACCATTCAGGATTCGCTCGTGGCGTTGCAGTCTGCCTGAACTTCACCGGCTCGGTTGAAGAGGCCGTGCCGCACAGGCCGCTGGCCCATCAAAAGACCAGTGTGAAAAGTTGGGTTGGCAGGCGAAAGCGCCTGCCCCACGTCAGCTCGCAGTGGGGCAGGCGCTTTCTAGGTACTTGCAAAATTCGAATAACCAACCGCTGACTCGGCATAACTGGAACCCCAAAGCACCGGCTCCCTCAGTCTCAGAAGCTGTGAAAAAATCGGCAGGCGCGCCGGGTTGGCAGACGGAAGCGTCTGCCCCACATTGACGCACAAGGATTTACGATTCAGTGGCGCAGGCGCTTTCGCCTGCGAACCGATTTTTTCACAGCTTCTCACACTCACGGTCGCGGCTCGGTAACTCATTCTTTCTGAGCCGCGAGCGTACACGACCGGTGCCTTTGACTTTTTCACAACACAAAGCAATTGTGGCGAATTTTGCAAGTACCTCGCTTTCGCCTGCCAACCGATCGGTCTCGCGTCTTCAACGGAGCCTGGCGTAGGCGGAACCACAAAGGCGCCGGCTCCCTCACCGTCGCGGTTCGGTAACGATATTGCTACACTACTGTCAGTTACTGATAGGAGCCTATTGAGCAAGCCAACCGATTTGGTGCAAGGCACGCTGGACCTGCTGGTTCTCAAGGTGATCGCCTTGGAGCCCATGCACGGCTGGGCCATTGCGCGGCGCATCCGGCAGATCTCAGGCGACGTACTCCAGGTTGGACAAGGTGCGCTGTATCCGTCACTGCACAAACTGGAGCAGAACGGTTGGATCAGCTCGAAATGGGCCGTCAGCGAGAACAACCGGCGCGCCAAATACTACACGCTGACGAAGGCCGGGCGTAAGGCGATGGAGCTAGAAGCGGCACAGTGGGACCGTTTGTCCACGGCGATCGCGCTGGTGGTGGGAAAGGTTTGAAAAGGAGTAACCGCGGTGCGTATCGCCAGTATCCTGTATATGCGATTGCGGTCGATCTTCTCGCGCGCGAAAGTGGAACAGGATCTGGACGAAGAGCTGCGCTATCACCTGGAGCGGCAGATCGAAGAAGACGTAGCCGCCGGGATGAGCATCGATGACGCGCGCCGGGCCGCGCTCCGGGCTTTTCAAGATTTGGAACAGAGAAAAGAGGAGTGTCGCGATATGCGCGGATTCAATCTTATTGACAACCTGATGCAGGATCTAAGTTTCACGCTGCGCCAGCTCAGGAAGAATCCGGGATTTACGGCGACAGCGACCCTGATGCTGGCTCTGGGATTGTGCGCCAGCGTAGCGATTTTCGCTTTTGTGGATGCGGCTCTGCTCAAGCCTCTGCCGTACCGCGATCCATCAACATTGTTGGGAGTGTATGAGCACATCCCGCTTTGCCCGCGCTGCAATCTTTCGTATCTCGATTATGTGGATTGGAAGAAGCTCAACAAAGTTTTCGCGTCGCTCGAGATCTATCACAATAATGGCTACATATTGACCACGCCCACGGGCGTTGAGCCGGCGCGGGCAGGCAGCGTCAGCGCCGGATTCTTCCGTACGCTGGGCGTGGCTCCCGCGCTGGGCCGCGATTTCTATGCCGGCGAGGACCGGCCTGGAGCGCCTCACACGGTGATGTTGAGCCATGCGTCCTGGCAGAAACGGTACGCCGGAAATCCCGGCGTGCTGGGGCAAACAATGGTCCTGGATAGCGCTTCCTACGTGATCATTGGCGTGTTGCCGGCAAGGTTTCATTTCGCGCCTATGGGCCAAGCGGAGTTCTGGACCTTGGACGATGGCGCCGGCCAGTGCGAGAAGCGGCGAAGCTGCCACAACCTTCTTGGTATCGCGCGGCTCAGGGATGGCGTGACCGTCGAGATGGCGCAAGCGGATACTTCTTTAATCGCGGCTCAACTGGAAAAGCAGTATCCCGATTCCAACCACGGCCAGGGCGCGGCCGTTGTGCCCCTTACGGAAGTGATTGTGGGCGATATTCGTCCGATATTGCTGGTCCTGCTGGGCGGCGCGGGTTTGTTGCTGGTAATCGCCTGCGTGAATGTGGCCAGTCTGCTGCTGGTCCGCGCCGAGGGGCGCCGGCGGGAAATGTCCGTCCGCAGCGCGCTGGGAGCCTCGCGTTTACGATTGATGCGGCAGTTTGTGACCGAGGGCCTGGTGCTGGTGGCGGCCGGAAGCGCGATCGGTTTCGCGTCTGCTGCGTGGACCATGCGTCTGCTCACGCGCCTGATCCCGGCGGATATGCTGGCCGGGATGCCATTTCTGCAGGGCGTGGGATTGAATTTCCGCGTTTCAATGTTTGGATGCACCATCGCGCTGCTTGCAGCGGTGCTGTTCGCCGTGACTCCCACGCTGCGCCTATCCTTTGAGGAGATGCGGGAGGGGCTGAGCGAGGGTAGCCGAGGCTCCGCCGGAATTACCTGGAGGCGCCTGGGGGCCAAACTTGTCGTGGTGGAACTGGCCACTGCCATGGTGTTGCTGGTTGGCGCCGGGCTGCTGGGACAAAGTTTATATCGGTTACTGCATGTGGATCTTCAGTTCCAACCCGAACATCTGGCTACGTTCATGGTGGGAGCGCCGGATTCCACCTATGGAAAGGATCCGCAGACCATCGCTCTGGGCCGGCGGATAATCGGCCGCTTCCTGAGTCTGCCGGGCGTAACCTCCGCCGGCATCACCAGCCTGTTTCCGGTAAGCTACAACGGCAATACGGATTGGATCCGCTTTGTGGGCCGGGCCTACAATGGCCAGCACAATGAAGTGAACGAACGCGATGTGAGTGCCGGATATTTCCAGACGATAGGCGCGAAAATGTTGCGTGGCCGGTACTTCAGCGACACCGAAGACCAATCGAAACCAAAAGTGGTAATCATCAACCAGGCGCTGGCCAAGAAATATTTCCCCGGCGAGGATCCTATCGGGAAGATAATCGGCGACACGGAGCTGACGCCCAAATCGCTGCGGCAGATAGTCGGGATCGTGGACGATATCCGGGAGAGCTCGCTCGACGATGAAATCTGGCCGGCCGAATATCTGCCCTTCAACCAAGATCCGGACACGTATATGTCGCTGGTAGTTCGAACGTCGCAGTCCGAGCAATCGACGCTGCCGGCGCTGGCCGCAACCATCCGCGATATCGATCGCGACATTGTCACCTTTGATTTCCAGAGCATGCAGGACCGGATCGACCATTCGGCGTCGGCTTATCTACACCGCTCCTCCGCCTGGCTGGTGGGTGGTTTCGCCGCGCTGGCATTAGTATTGGGCGTGGTGGGATTATACGGCGTCATTGCCTATTCGGTGAGCCAGAGAACGCGCGAAATTGGAGTTCGTATGGCGCTGGGCGCGGAGCCGCAAAGCGTTTACGCGCTCATTTTGAAGGAGGCCGGCTGGCTGACCTGCGCGGGCTTAGGCGCGGGCCTGCTGTGCTCCCTAGCCGCCACTACGCTGATGCGCAAACTGCTGTTCGGCATTCGGTCATGGGACGTGCCGACGTTGATCGCTGTGGCCGCGATATTGGGAGTTTCGGCGCTGGCAGCCAGTTTCATCCCGGCGCGCAGAGCCGCGTCGGTGAATCCGGTAGAGGCGCTGAGAGCCGAGTAAAAAACCGGTTTCTGGTTCCTGGTTTCTGGTTGGCTTCGCGGACCGTTCGGAAACTAAGAACCAGAAACTAGAAACCAGGAACCAGAAACCTTTTTTCTTACCGTTCCCCGAAGTTATAGCCCACCCAGATAGATCCGCCTGGCACTGCGTCGCTCGAGAACTGGTTCGTCAGCCCGGGCACGTAATGGAAATCGAACTGGGGACGAACGAAAATGTGCTCGGTAATGAAAATCTGCACGCCGGCGCTGAAGTTGACATCGAAATGATTCGCCGCGCCCACCGGCTCATTTTGGGTGGTGCAAACCGCGGTGCCGATGCAGCCGCTTTGATTGAATGAAAAACTGGTTCTAGCCTCGCCGATGCCGGCCATCAGTTGCAACACCGCGCGCTTGCGATTGATTGGCGCGTAAATGCCCTTCACATCGTAGAACGCCTGGCGGTATTGCAGCGGGCCGTAGCCGCCCTGGGCTGGCTGAAGATTGGCCTGGAAGCCGCCGCCCAAATGCTTGGTGAACATGATGTCTCCGCCGAAGCCCAGGAAGAAGCCGCCCAGGCCGCCCGTGGCCTGACAGTTGGTGTCGGAAGATCCCGGCGTGCACGTCCCAAACGGTACCAGCGCGTTTGCGTTATCCAGACCGCCACCGGTAGAGGCATCGTGCAGACTGCCGAAACCCAGATTGATATCGAATGCGCTTTGTGCGCCGGCGAATGGCAGGCACAGTGCGAACAAAGAAAGTACCGGCAAAAAACGAAAAATTCGTCTCACTTTAGAAACCCCTTTATTTGCGCGCATGTTGGCGCATGCCGGTGGGACGTGGTTCAGAGCACAGGGGTTTCAGCCCATACATTCTTTTAATAAAGGACAAATGCCCACACAGTGTCGCCGGTGGCCGCGATTATATACTGCCGGCCGTCCAGCATGTAGGTCTGCACGGGATTGGAGACCCGGCCGATACGCGTGTTCCACAGCGGCTTTCCGGTGACCACATCATGCGCCACCAGGTTCCCCCCGCCATCGCCGGCAAACAACAGCTTCCCCGCGGTGCTCAACAATCCACCGCCGCCGCCCTGGCCATAATAAGGACGGCGCCACTTCACTTCGCCGGTCCGGTAATCGATGGCCGTCAGAAAGCTGCCGCCGGAACCCACCTGGACTTCGTCCTTGCCGCCCAAGCCCATGGACCCGCGCGGATCCACGTCAATGAGGTAGAAGATGGAATACTCGTCGGACTCCGCTACATAGAATAAACCGGTGTCGAGAGAAAACGTGGGCGGCTCCCAATTGGTGGTGCCGTCGGAAGTAGGCGACACCAGGGAGCCGCCCACCGTGGCATCTTTTTCAGGATCGGGGTAGGGGCCGCCGGCCTTGGTCAGCCGGTTGGACCAGTTGGTCATCAGGCCGTATTTGCTGGTCACCAGATGCTCGCCGGTGACGCGATCGAGGGTGAACCAGTAGCCGTTGCGCGCCGCGGTCAGCACCAGTTTCCTCATTTTTCCGTTGAACATTTCGTCCACCAGAACGGGAGTCTGCGCCGAATCGTAGTCGTGCATGTCGTGAGGCGAGGTGGAGTAATACCAGGCCATTTTTCCGGTGTCCACGTTCAAGGCAATGATCGAGCAGGTGAACAGGTTGTCGCCCATGCCGCGGGTGCCGTTGGTGAAGGCGGGCGTGGGATTGCCGGTGCTAAAAATGTACAGCTTGGTATCGGGATCGTACGCGCCCGGCACCCAAGCCTGGCCGCCGCCGTGCCGGGCCGCGTCCAAACTGGCCCAAGTGTCCAGGCCCGGATCGCCCTTGTGCATCGGCACGGTATAAAACTTCCATTGCAGCTCGCCCGTTTCGGGATCAAAGGACTGCAGCATGCCCGGCGCGTCCAGATCGTTACCGGTGCCAATCAACACATGGTTTCCCACCACAACCGGAGCGGGCGTGGAAAAATATCCCTGCGCGACGTCGGCGATTGTTTTGTGCCAACGCTCCTTGCCGGTTTTCGAATCGAGCGACACCAGATAATCGTCGGGCGTTTCCATGAACAGGTAGCTGTTCCACATCCCCAGGCCGCGATTCCCGATGTGCGTGCCGCCTTTGGTCTTCCAGAAGTAGTGCCACAGCTCGGTGCCGTCGCGGGCATCCACGGCCCAGGCGTTGTCCGGCATGGTGAAGTAGAGAGTTCCATCCACTTCGAGCACCGAGGCTTTGATGCTGCCGCCTCCGACGTTGATGTCGCCGGGGCCTTCGCCGCCGACGATGACCGGAACGGGCGCGCGTCCGCCACGGAATCCTCCGCCGCCGCCCGCGGGTGTTGAACCCGGCGTCACGCGCGCCATCCAGGCCAGGGTGAGGTGCATCACGTTGGATTGATCCACCTGCGATAACGCGCTGTAGCGCTTGCCGGAATAATCGCCGTTGTAGGTGGGCCAGGAATCCTTGAGCGGTTTGAGCAGGTCGGAGGGAGCCACGCCGCTACCTTGAGCCAGCAGAATAACCGGCGACAAAACGAACGCAACGGAAAGTATGAGTTTGTGGAATTTCATTTCGGGGATTGTCATTTCGGAGATTGTCACTTTAAAGTCACCAGGTACGCAGTCACGTCATGCATGTCTTTGTCGGTGTACACCTGCAGCAGATCGCGGTGGGCCTGCATGGGATCGTGCACCTCTACTTTCGGAACATCCCCTTCCCGGCGGAAGGTGCGCGACGTTCCATCCGCCAGCGCCACCGTGACCAGGAAATCGTCGATTCGAACCAGACGGCCCTCCACCGTTTCGCCGGACGGCAGGGTGATAGTGGCGGTCACGGTTCGCCGAGAGTTTGCGGCAGCGGCCGCGGGCGAGAAGCGCCGCGAGCGTCCGCCAGCCACCCAGGTACTCTGCAGCGCTTCCGGCTCGGGGATACGAGTGGCGATCCCTGCCAGGTCACCGGTAGCGGAATGGCAGCCACTGCATTTCGCGGCGAAATAGACTTGCCCCGCCGCGGCATCGCCAACCACAATGCTCGGAGCAGGTTTCCCGATGGAGGGAGGCTTGCCCTGGGTTCCAATGGTGCCCACCTGGCTGCGGACATAGGCGGCCACGGCTTTGGCGTCCGCGACGCTCATGGGGATGGCCGGCATACCGGCGCTCTGTCGCGCGCCCTCAATGATGGGAACAATCAATTCACCGTCCTGGTCGCTGAGGGCAACTTGCGATCGCAACAGGTTGGGACCGCCCAGGTCGCCGCCTCGGAGATCCGTGCCGTGGCAGCTGGTGCAGCTGACTCCATACAAGGTTTTCCCGCGCGCGATTTGCGCCGGGTCGCCCGGTGGACGTTTTTGCCCCGGAACCAACTGTCCGGCGGTCCGGCGGACCGGCGCGCTGGATGTCGGCGTAGTCTGTGCCGCGGCGCGATCCGCCACGGCGATGGTCAGTAATGTTGGAAGCGCAATCAGCAACCAGTTCTTCACCTGTACCATTCACCTCGGAATCAAGATGGACGTCTCCTGAATGTAAACGTCTTCATATTTAGATTAGTTCAGTTGCTATGAAGGCGTACGCCGGGGGGAAGTCGTTACAACGTTGGCAGGTTTCTGGCGGCGCCGATCCGTTCGGCACGATCCTCCAGATCGCGGGAGAAAATCAGCACCACCTCGCCCTGGCAGGTTCCATCGATCATCCCGTTGGGATCGGGTTTTGAACCCGAGGCATTGAAAACAGACCCGGCCGGGAGTTGCGCCAGACGGTAGTGATTTAACTCCCGGATCACAACGGTAATCGGATTCTTGAGCAGATACGTTAAAGTTGCCACGTGAATGCTCCTTGTCCTCAGGGTACTGCCCGAACAATCGGGGCGCTACTAGGAAGACTACCGGCGTTACTTGGGGCTGCGCTGGGGGATGATCCAGAGAAAAAGCTGCCGGCTTAGGCCCAGGCCATGGCCTTCATCCCCGCTCGCGAGCGCTTCTTCCTGGTCCGGCTTCCAATCACCCATGTCGAAAGTGTTGGAAACGATCCGCGTGCCCGGTCTCAATTCCTTGAGCAATTTCGGACGCAGGCGCACGTTGACCTTTTCAAGAAGGAATAGAGTAACGACGGTAGCCTCGCGAATGTTGGCCTTGAACAGATCGTTCCGTTCGAACCGGACCAGATCTTCCACACCAGCTTTCTTCGCGTTCTCTTTGGCCTCATGAATACGCTGTGGATTAATGTCGATGCCGACGCCATGGGCTCCATAGAGCGTGGCGGCGGCGATGACAATGCGGCCGTCTCCGCAGCCGAGATCGTAAACCACATCGGTGCTCTTCACGCCGGCGAGTTTCAACATGGCCCGAACGGCTGTATCGGTGGTGGGGACGTAAGGAACTTCGAGCCTGCTGATCTGCGCGAGGCCCGGTGAGATTGAAAAGACGAGGAGCGCGAGACGGAGGCAGGTGGGCGTTAGATCAACCACTCACATATTGGAACACGATCGGGCGACGCGTCCGGCGGGACCATTGATAACATACCAGCCATGGTTCGCCGCGTAGTCTCGTTGCTGTGCCTCGCGGCAACTGTCGGCGTTGCTTGCGATTGTATCGTCGTTCCGGCGCGGGAAGCCAGACGTAATGCCGACGTTGTTTTTCGAGGCACGATTGTACGGGTTCGTGATTCTGGCAAGGGATACAAGGTGGTCGTGTTCCAGGTGAATCGGGTATGGAAGGGACAGGTGAAGGAGACATTCGAGATGGGTCACCTGGGAGCTGATTCGTGTGATGGATTCTCTTCACTAAACGTCGGAAGTGAGTGGATCGTCTACGGGCATCGATACTGGCCTGATTCGGACTATTTCCCCCTGGCTTGCAACACGGACCTAGTCGTGCTTGCTAAGGACATTCCGAAACTAGGACCGGGCAGGAAGCCGACCCCAAAATAGTCCGATCGCCCGATCTGTTGCGGCGGCAATGTGCGCCTCGCAATTCCTCTCGACGAATCTCGAAAAATATGGTGTAATAGTCCGGGCTGGGGTCCCGAAAATGAAAACAATGCTCGCGTCCATGCTGTGCATTTTGCTGCCAATGGCGACTTTTGCCGGCGACAACGGCTACAAGGTCACCTACGACGGCGGATCACTTCCCGACATCAAGTCCGGGACGGGCATGAAATTGTACATCGAGCCCAATCAAATTCGGCTGGTAAGAGACAATGCGGACCTGATGGTAATTCCAGCCTCGACTGTGACGGAGATCAGCTACGGCCAGGACGTTCACCGCCGTGTGGGAGCCGCCATCGGACTTGCCACCGTCACGCTTGGGCTCGGCGCGCTAATGGCCCTCACCAAATCCAAAAAGCATTTCGTGGGATTGACGTGGGCTAACGGCGATCAAAAAGGCGGCTTTGCAATGCAGTGTGACAAGAATGAGTATCGGGGCGTTCTCGCTGGGATCGAGGGAATAAACGGGCAAGAAGGCTGTGGATTCGACGCCCATGACCGTGAAGAACTGAGTCGCAGCCTTCGAAGGGGGGCTCGGGGATTGTATAGTGGAGTGCTGGCGCGCCCGGAGGGACTCGAACCCCCGGCCTATTGGTTCGAAGTTTTACGGGCTGTGGCTAACTGAGTGAAACCTAGGCACGAGTGGCAACTCAAAGGAACGCCTGGGAACCGTCAGAAATGCTTATTGGGAGTCGAAAGGGAGTTCATTTTCGAGAGAAGGTTTTTAACCAATAGGTCGCCCGATTAGTGAAGGTAGTTCAAGCTGACACCGGAAGGAATCTGCGTCAGTTTGCTTCGAGCTGGATCAAGATAGATCGTGTGAACTGCTCACGTACTGTTACGAGGGAGGAGGCTCACCCGATCGTGCATAGCGGTCTCGTGAATTACCAACCAACAGTCGTGTGAACTACGTTCGAATCTATGATGGGGTAAATTGCAATTAACTCCATTAAAGTCAATGGATTCAATCTTGCAGTGGCTCCCCACACTGGACGCATTTCGAACTTTTGCAGCTGAGTACCTGCTAACTCCGGGTGTTCTTTCAACGGTTTCGACTACCGGGATCGGAGCGAGGGGATGAGAGCCGTTCTCGATTTCGACCGCCCCCGCCTTTTTCTCGCCAGAGGGCGCGGTTCATTCCTGATAACATCGTGCAGAATACCGAGGGTGAGTAACGATGAAAATGTGGCAACTCGGTTGGGCCTGTGTTCGACGGCCGTCATCTGAAAATACGCACCATCTTTTCGCTTCCGCGGACGAAGCGCGGTGAAACACTTGAATCTGGGGATCGATGGCAGCACGTTATGACGGCAGCCTAGTGCGCGCTGTTAACCTTGAGGTTCACGGTCCGCGATTCCTTAGCCGCCACCTCGACCTCCGACGCCAGGGACGCGTGGTTCGCGACGAAGGCCGGATCGCTAGCCTCACCTGCGTAAAGGCCGGACAAAGCCAAGATCTCGTATTTGCCCGGGTCGAGGGAAGTGAATTCGAACACGCCACTGTTGTCCGACTGCCGCGTCAGAATTGGGTCGGTATCCAGCCTTTTTGACGACAGGAGAATCACGGTTGCGTCGGGCACGGGATTGTCGTCTTTGTCAGCGGTCCTGCCACGAATTGCCGCAGCGTCAGAACCCCGGCCGCGCGCCGTGTTGTGCCGGCATCGATCAGATCGTCGCGACCGTTCCCAAGAATGCTCCGCTCGGTTGCTGGGTACCGGTGTCGATCAATGCGGGCGGTGTGGTTTCGAATACTGCGACTATGGCCGTCTCCGCTCCTGGCGCGAGCACGTGCAGCGATCCGGGCAATCCTCTTTCGATACTGGTCCGCACTCCTGGAACGCAGGGATTCATTCATCTTGAGCAGGTGGATACCATTCACCGCCCTACAGGTCAACATAATTGGCAGTCAGGTAGCCGCTCATTTCCACTGCCGCGTTGCGCACCTGCCAGTGAGCGCAAGGAGGGGTCTTTCTCGTACCGAACAACGCCACAACTCACTTCAGCTCCTCGCTCGGGAGCTGGGTTTGCCGTGTTGTTGTTCACTTGAATCTCGGCAGGAGCTTCTCCCAATTCCAGATGCCGGACGTCACTTGAATCGGCAACGGGTATCCGAGCTGATGCGCGAGCATACACGCCTGCCCGCGATGGTGGGCTTCGTGTGCCAGCATATAGCACAACATTTCTACGCCGACGGGCCAAGGCCGAGCCCAGCCGTCTCTGAGAAACCTCTGGACGCGGCCCTCACCGCCTAGCGCTTCGGATAACATTTCGATGCAGCCAGCTGCGCTGTGGGCCAAGCCCGCACGGGCCTGCCGCCGGGTGCAGCGGGAGCGGTTCAGTTGCGGCGGAACTTTGAGGTGCGGAGCGGTAAGCCGGATCCACTTAGTGCGAACATTGTGCATATGCGTGAAGATGGCCGCAATGGTGCGGGCGCGGCCGGGCGGCTGGGATCTCCAGGCGGCAGGGTCAAGATGTTCGATGAGAAGCTGGTTCATGCGATCGTTGGCGGCGAAGATCTGGACTGCGGCGCTGGGGAGCTGAGTGTGGAGCTGGTGTTGACGGGTGGGCACGGCGACGGGATTTCCTTGAGATATCATACTTCCGGTGCGGACCACGCGATTGGGAGGCAGGCAAAAGCGCCTGCCTCACGCAAAGCGTCTCTTTACTTCAGATGGCTCTTCCTGGATACAGCTTCTTCGCGACGCAAGTGATTACTGAGCCCGGGTCGGTCACGATGATTTCCAATTCGTCGCCATTAGTATCGATGGCGAAAAAGGCCTGCGAGGTGATGCCAAAGGGGGCAATCTGGACGGTGTACGTTCCGGTGCAATCGGAATTCACGGTGTAGGTTCCGGTTTCGGTGGCTTGGGCGCTGCTGCCGCTACTCACGACCAGGGTGCCTGTAAGACCGCCGTTTCCGTCGAAAACAAGCTGCCCGACATTGGCGAACGGGCCGGCTTGGTCGGGCGGAGCGGTCATTACGCCGGAGCCGGTCTGCGCGTAGGTGCCCCGCAGGGTGGCGTTCGAGCATCCTTTGTCGTCGGCCTGCGCAGTGGATGATAAGGCCAGAGCGAGTGCGGCGACCGCGGCCATGGTGAAAGTCTTTCGCGATGGTACTGTGTTTCATGATAGATCTCCTTTTTCGTCTTGAGCGATCTGATTTGCCGGTTCCAATCCGGTTCACTACGAATAAGGAATCGCTGGAGCGGAAGTTACAAGTTCTGGCGCAAAAAGCATAAAATAGCGGATTGTGACCAGATGCCAAGCTGCCCTCAGTGCGGAGAGGAATTAGGTTCTGGCGATCCTGCGGGGCTGTGCCCGCAGTGTCTGATCCAGGGCGCTTTCGATAGCTCCCTTGGCGACATGGAGTCCCGCACTCAGACCATCCATACAGCGACAGCGACAGCCGGCGATGATGACTTCGGCCGATACCGTATCCTTCGACCTTTAGGTGAAGGTGGCATGGGCACGGTGTACCTGGCCGAGCAGCACGAACCGATTCGCCGCTTGGTAGCGCTCAAAGTAGTCAAGCTCGGCATGGACACGGGCCAGGTGCTGGCCCGCTTCGCCAACGAGCGTCAGGCGCTGGCCATGATGGACCACCCGAACATCGCCCGGATCTTCGACGCCGGCGCCACGCCCAAGGGCCGGCCTTACTTCGTAATGGAGTATATCGAAGGCGTACCCATAACGCAGTGCTGCGACCGCAATCGGATGGCGATCGGCCAACGTTTGGAACTTTTTCTGACAGTATGCCGCGCGATTCAGCACGCGCATCAGAAAGGCGTGATCCACCGCGATCTGAAGCCGTCGAATGTGCTGGTGACGGAACAGGACGGCACGCCTGTTCCTAAGGTGATCGATTTCGGCATCGCTAAAGCTACCGACCAGTGGGCCGTGGAGACCACTCAGCTCACGCAATTCGGCCAAATGGTGGGCACACCGGAGTACGCCAGTCCTGAGCAAGCCGATGTAACGACCGGAGACGTGGATGAGAGCTCTGACGTGTATTCGCTGGGTGTGATCCTGTACGAATTGCTGATCGGCACCGTTCCTTACGACGCGGCCAGTATGCGGCAGGTGGGTTTAGCCGAGATGCTCCGGATCATCCGCGAAGAGGAGGCTCCGCCGCTTACGCGAAAGTTGACCACCCTGGGCGCGGCAGCCGGCGATATAGCCGCGCGCCGCCAGACTAACCCAGCCTCTCTCGGCCGCCTGGTGGGTGGCGACCTGAATAGCATCGCGATGAAGGCTCTGGACAAGGTGCGGGAACGGCGCTACTCGTCGGTGACGGAGTTTGCAGCCGATATACAGAGATACATTGAGCATCAACCGGTGCTGGCATCGCCGCCGGGCAGCTTTTATCGAGCGCGGAAGTTTCTTCGCAGGCACAGGCTGGCTGTTCTCGGGGCGGCCGCCGCGCTCGCATTTATTCTGTCGAGCGGACTGACAGTTTGGTCGCTCATCCACCGCGACCTTCAGCCCGAGTCGACAGACAAACGCCCCGTTGTTCTCGGCGATTTCGCAAACAGCACGGGCGATCCGGCGTTCGACGCGCTTCGCCGGGTAATGGCGGCGGACCTTGAGAAATCCCCGTATCTCACCGTCCTTTCCGAGGCGCGCATGAACGGGACACTGCGTTTGATGGTCCGGCCCACCGACACCAAGCTTACGCCCGATGTCGCGTCCGAAATCTGTGAGCGGACCGGAAGCGGAGCGGCAGTAGAGGGCTCGGTCACCAGTCTCGGAAGCGAGTACGTCTTGAGCTTGCGCGCCAGGAATTGCCAAACTGGAGATGTTCTCGACCAAGAGCAGGCGTCCGCCCTTAAGAAAGAGGAGGTGTTCAAGGAGCTGGACCGAATAGCTGGCCGGTTCGGGAGCCGGGCACGGGAATCGATTCCACCCGCGAAGAACGAGCCGGGTGAGCCCACTGAAGTAACCACGCCATCGCTCGAAGCCTGGAGATCCTTCAGCGCGGCACTGAAAGCCGAACAGCGTGGCACACAGGCGGCGGAGTCCGCTTCACTGCTGAAGCGGGCCGTCGAGATGGACCCGCAATTTGCTATGGCTTATGCTTACCTGGGCCGGCACTACGGCTCCGTCGGGGAGTCCGAACTTGGAGCGCAGAATATAGCCAAGGCCTACCAGCTCCGCAATCGGGTAAGCGATCTGGAGAACTATTTCATCACTTTCAACTACCATCGGCAGGTAACCAGAAACCTGGAACTGGCGCGACAAACGCTGGAATCGTGGACCCAAAAGTATCCCGCCGATTTCTTGCCCCACGGATTTTTGGCGGCCTTCACGACGCAAGGATCCGGTCATTACGACAAAGCCGAGGAAGAAGGCCTGAAGGCGATTGAACTCGATCCGGATTATGCCATCGGCTACCACAATGTGGCCTTCGCCTACATCTACCAGAACCGCCTGCCCGAAGCAGAGGCGTTGCTTCATAAAGCATCGGAACGTAAGATCGAATCCGTTGAGTTCTCGCTATGCCGGTACTTTATCGCTTTTCTGAGAGGTGACCAGGCAGCAATGGAACGCGAGGCGGCCCAACGCCAGGCAAGATTGGAAGCCCAGGGACTGTTTGAGCATCAGGAAGCTCTGACCTTGGCGTATCATGGGCGCCTAAAAGAGGCGGCCCGGCTTTCCGAGCGCGCCGTGAGCCTATCCAGCCAGGCAGGTTTGCGCGAGCGGGCGTCCTTGTTTGTAGGAGGTCGTGCCGTGTGGGATGCGCTGCTTGGAAGCAACGCGGAGGCGAAGGAAAGCGCGCAGGCAGCGCTATCGCTGTACCGTAGCAGGGACGCCGACTTTGGACCCGCCTTTGCGCTGGCGCTGCTGCGCGATGCCGCGCAAACTCACAAGATTGAGGCGGACCTCGGCAAGCGCTACCCGGAAGACACTTCCGTCCAATTCAGTTATCTTCCTGCTCTGCGGGCGCTGCAGGCTCTCAACCAGGGTGACGCAGCGAAAGCGCTCACTATGACCCAAGTGGCAACTCCCTACGACCTGGCTGTTCCGGGTACAGCCTTCTACTCTGGCGCCTTCTTCGGAGCCATGTATCCGGTCTACGTGCGCGGCCTCGCTTACTCGCGGATGGGCCGCCATCGCGAGGCGGCGGCTGAGTTTCAGAAGATTCGGGATCATCCGGGAATCATGCTGAACGATCCGATGGGACCGCTGGCACGTCTCCAACTGGCCAGGGCATGGTCCGCTTCCGGAGAACGCGGGAAATCAGCCGCCGTCTACAAGGAACTGATGACTCTGTGGAAAGATGCCGATCCCGACATTCCGGTGGTGCGGGAAGCCCAGGCGGAGTCCGCTAAACAACCATGATTGTGTGTAACTTTGCGTGCAGAATTCCTTATTGCCAGTGGGGATAAGACTATGACGAATGGTGAGACCTTCCACACGCTGCCGGGATCATCCCAATTTCCGACCACGCGGTGGAGCCTGGTGGTGGCTGCCGGGGATCCCCATAAAAAGGACGCCGGGTCCGCTTTGGTTTCCCTGTGTGAGAACTACTGGTATCCGTTGTATGCCTATCTGCGCCGGCGCGGTTATTCGGCCGATCAGGCGCAGGACCTCACGCAGGAATTCTTCGTGCGTGTGCTGGAAGGGCGATATCTCGATCGCGCTGATCGGGAAAAGGGCCGTTTCCGGTCGTTTCTTCTGACTTCCTTGAAATTCTTTGTGGCCGACGAAGGCGACCGTGATCGAGCACAGAAGCGGGGCGGAGGGACGGTGGGGCCGCTTGAATTCCCGTCAGGAGAAGAGCGCTATCAGCGCGAGCCTGCGCACGATGAGACGCCGGAGCGGATCTTCGAGCGGCGCTGGGCGCTTTCGGTGCTGGACCGAGTGGTGGAGAGATTGCGGGACGAATTCGTGCAGCAGGGACGGCCGGAGCACTTCGAGCGGTTGAAGGTGTTCCTGCTGGGGCAGTCCGACGCGCCTTACGCCGCGCTGGCTCGCGAGATGAACACTTCAGAAGGAGCGCTCAAGGTGGCCATTCACAGGCTTCGCAAGAGGTATCGCGAACTCTTTCGCCAAGAGATCGCGGATACTGTGGCCGATCCAGGGGAGGTGGAGTCCGAGCTTCGGTATTTGGCGGCCGCGCTGGCGAGCAAGTAACATGGGTTCCTGACATTCTTTCCTAAACATGCGGCGGCCTCCTGATTCTCGGCTACTCGGATTCCTCGAAGCCTACGACCGCCCTATCGCCGACCTGGCGCTGGCGCTTCGGGAAATCATCCTGGAAGAAGTACCGGACGCGTCCGAATGGATCTATCAGGTTTACACGGTGGCGATCTGGTTTGGATTCAGCGGAAAAATGAAGGACATGTTCTGCTACATCGCCACTAACAGGCGGCACATCAATCTCGGCTTTCCGCGCGGCTCGACGCTTCCGGATCCGAATGGAGTGTTGGAGGGCGAAGGGAAGGCTATGCGGCACATCAAATTCGCGAGTCAGCGGGATCTGGAGCGGGCCTTTGTGCGCCGTTACATCCGCGCGTCCATCGAGCAGTTGGGCGCGGCCGCGTCGACAGGGGGAGCCGCTAAAAGCGTCGTAAAGAGCTCGGGCAAGAAGAGCTCGGGCAAGAAGCGTTCCGGAAAGCGGCGCGGAGGGAAGGGCTAGAAGATTTGGCGAACCTGGACGGGCCCCGGGAGGAGCAGTGCGCGAGATGCAGACTAGCGTTGTATGGCGCGCCGGGAGTGTTGGGATAAGCGGAGACGATCGCGGGCGGTCAAGCGGTAGTTCCGTAAATCAGATGGGCACTCGCTAGCCCTTCATGTCCCCGAATTTTCTTGCAACGCTTGTAACGGGGAAATGGAAGTTGCGCGGAAGGCGGGGATCAGGGCCGCGATTAGTGCGGAGACGCCAAGGACCAAGATCGCCGCGGCAATGATGGTTGGGTCATATTGATTGATTCCATAAAGCTGGCTTCCTAAGAACCGGCCGGCGGCCAGGGATAGCGGTATGCCCAACAGGAGTCCAAAGGAAATCAGGGCCAAGGCCGCTCGCAGAATTAATGCGAAAACATCCGACGGATCGGCGCCCAGGGCCATGCGCACGCCGATCTCACTGGTGCGGCTTCCGACGTTATAGGCGGTGACGCCGTAGAGTCCGATGGAGGCGAGGATGAGCGCCAGAGCTCCAAATAAGGATGTGAGGCGCGCGATGAGGCGCTGCTGAGTGAACACGCCGGACACCTGCTGGTGCAAAGGTTGAATTGAAATGATCGGCAGGTTAGGGTCGACGGATGCTAGGGCCTGACGCACCTGAGCGACCGGCAAGGCGACTCCCGGAGGGGTGAGAACGACGATGTCTCTCAGAAAAAGCGAGCCGAGATTGCTTTGTTCGTATTCGGCTTGTGCTTCGGCTAAAAAGAAGAAGGGAACTACAGGTTGGTCGAGTTTGAATGTGAGATAGCGGGCATCCCTAGCTATGCCCACCACCTCGAAATCGCGGCTGGCTGCGCGCTCACGGCCGAAGTGTTTGCCGATGGGATCTTCATTGGGGAAATATTTTCGCGCAAACGTCTCATTGATGACTGCGACTTTTCGTGAAGCCGCGGTGTCCTGTTCGGAGATGGCGCGGCCTCGGATGATGGGGTTTCCGACGGCGTCGAAAAATTCGGGCGTAACTCGATCCCAAGCGGCGGAGTTGTCATCGGCGGGTCCGGGAGGCGGATGTCCATCCACGAAGACGCCGGCGCCCCAGCCGCCGCCGCTCAGGGGCGAATAGTTGCATAGAGCCACGGAAGATACGCCGGGAATGTTGGCGAGGGAATCGTGAATGCGGCGGTAGAGCGAGGAGAGCTGATTGGTGTGGTAGCCGGCCAGCCGCGGATTGATGCTGATGACGCTGCGGCGATCCTGCTGGAATCCGAAGTTTTGATTTTCGAGGCGGTGCAGCGCGGCAGTGAGCAGTCCCGAGGCGGATAAGAGGACAAGCGAGAGCGCGGCCTGGAAGACCACCAGCGTTTTGCGCGGGAGCGAGCCGGTGCGAATGGTGGAGCGGCTGGCTCCGCGGAGGGCTTCGATGGGATCTACGCGGGTGGCCATCCAGGCGGGAGCTATTCCGAACGCTATTCCGGTGACGAGCGAGGTGACGAACGCGAACAGCAGGACGGGCAGGGAAGGCGACGCGCTGATGGGAACATCGGCCGCGCCGGCGGCGGATGGAAAATTTCTTGGTCGGGATGGTAGCGAGAAGGATGAAAGCCCTTTCCGCAGTAGGGGCAAGTTTTTTCCGCCATCCATTTAGGCTGTCAGATTGCCCGAACGATCAGAGTGCATCTGCTTCGAAGCTTTCTCCATCGATTCGGATCGCCGGCCAGAGGTCGATGACTATGTTAACCATGACGGGACAGGCATGGAACGTCACTGCCGCGTTGAGGTAACGTTAACGGTGCTACCGACAATGCCCATTGTCAGGCACCCACGTCCGCCGAAGCAGTCAGGCTCGGACTCTGGACATACGCGTCTTTTTTTATGTACCGGACAAAATAAGTCAGGCCGATGATCTGAGCGCGACCTCAATCAGGTTGCGTCGCTCTTAATGTCCGATTTGGTCGTGGTGTTCATTCGTTTTCTACTGACCGGGTTAGTAGCCGTTGGCGCCGGTGCCATCATGCCGGGTATCGCCACCAGCATTTCCACCATATTTTCGAGCGTCACCAGCGCGATGAGCGCCGCAGCCGCCACCAGCTAGATGTTCGGGTGGACGTAGCGCACGCTCCTAGCTCCGCGGCCAAGTGATCGGGCTAAAGCAATTGCCTGTGTCCTTCCAGGATGCCAGTGTGCGAATCCGTGGAGTATGCGCAACACGATTCAACTTCAAGCGGCAACGATTGGGAATCTGGAAACACGCTGACAACGAACACAATCGATATGGAGAAAACCACCATTGCTCCCGTAGCCGTTCGGCTCCACGTCACGAAGTAGCCCTTGCACAGTTCTTTCACAACAAGCCAAACCCAAACCGAGCCAGCAACGCTGGCTTTTTTCAATACACTCGGTCGGCCACTAGCCGTGCTACTGTGATCGCGGGAGGTGATCCCAATGTCAGCACCAACGCGTACCAAGGAATTCCCAAGCGAGAACCTGTCACTCGAAGAACAAATACGTCGACGCGCCCATGAACTCTCTCTCCAACGAGGTGATCAACCGGGTTCGGCACTCGACGACTGGCTCCAGGCTGAAGACGAGATTCTCCGCGCTCGCAAAGACGCCCGTGTAGACGAGGCGTCGGAAGAATCTTTCCCGTCAAGCGACCCTCCGGCGTACTAGGCCCTGCCCGCTCCCTTCCGCTGGACCGCTCCATCAGTTGATCTGACCTTGGTGGGCGGTACGCCTCCCGCCCAATCGCCAAAAGATTCCCCTTGCAATTTCTACGAACCTGAGTAATCGATGTGACGACCGCAACCCGGTCAAGGAGCACTGGTGGGTAGTAAGGAAATTGGAACACGAAGACGATCGTGTCTGTGATCCGGCACTTCAGGCCTATACTGAAAGTCGCTATTGTTACATGCACGCATTCGCATTCATGACAGCAGACAGACGTAGTACCTCAAAGAAAAGAAGTTAGTAACCTTGCCAGCGACACTTCTGAACCAGTTCGAATCCATGTTGGGCTCCCAGAAACATTAAGGAATCTTGAGAGAGAAAGTTGTAAAACCGTGTTTTTGGGGAGCCAGAACTTCAACTTCGAACTCACAGGGCACTTTTGTTGACAGGATCACGTCGGCTCGCAACTGCGCCGTTATCCCAAACATTTGGCAGGTGTTGCGGTTTTTGCGGTTCTCCTCAGAACGAGGCTCGACGCGTTGGCGAAACGGGCAAGTTGCGCGCCAAGGGCCCCTTCGACGCCAAATTCTCCGTTTTCTCCAGTTGACAGGTCCATTTTGTTGACAGGTCCGTTCGGCCTGCGTCCCAGGCCCTCGCGAGCGCTACAAGCAACTGGGATCAAATCTGCGCCAACCACTACTTATCCGACATACAGGCATCTACCCTTGAAAGTTTGCAATGATCTGGTCGAATCAACCGCGGTCCACGGAGTTCTCTTGATCTTCGGTAACTCGGCGTCGCAGCGAGTCTCAGGTATGGCGCCGAGGTGTTCAACTTCATGGCCGAGGCCTACGAGGTATTCTGCGATCGGCCGCCGATGGCACTCGTCTGGGAGTTTTTCAGCACACAACAGACCAAACGGCACCGTCAACGTCTTGAGCCTCTCAGTGAGAAGCTCACCGGATTGCTCCAGTAACTTGGCGTACCGGCTCTTCCAATCTGGCAAGCCCAGGAAGATGTTTCCCAACTCCGGAAACCATGAGTACGGGATACCCGCCTGATTCAGTAAGGCCTGGAGCCCCTTCTCTGGCGACTTCGCCATCGTGTAAGCGCCCATGCTGGCGCGGTCCGGGCGAAGCCGGACATCGGCGACGGCGCGAATTCCCCGGCTTGCAAGAAGGCTGAGGAACCTTGCTGGTTCAAGGCCACCATAGCCGGTCGTGTAGAGTTTCATAATCACCTATCTGCTTCCGTGGGTCTTCAAATATATACGCGCGCGCCCGGCAGAATATTCAGTTCCACCGAAATCTCGCGTCGCCAAAACGGCGTTAACCGGTACAGGAGGTTTCATGGACCACTGTTCATTCAAGATCTTTCAGACTGAGGCAAGCCAGATTCTTTCGCCGACCAGGGCTTTATCGCCTCCGCTGGGTTCACGCATTCGCCAAATCCCGCCCGCAACTGTACCTTTGGCTTACTGCTATGTACCGACCTTAAGATCCTTGCTGGACTGAAGAAAGAGGACTGAGAGCGCTGGGGCAGCTCCCCGACCGTCAAGGTCACTGCACCAGGGTTGGTGAGTTTCCGGTAAGCATGCGTGACTGCAGTTGAGCTTGGCTGATAGTTTGTGTCGAGGGCGGGAGGCCTGGCGGCATGACACAGGGATCGGCAAGCCATCGCGAGGATGTGGAGCAGTTAGGGCGGCGATTTTTGGAGTTTCGCAGCACGCACCCGGTGCGGTCGCGACTGCCGGAGGAGTTGTGGGCCGCAGCGGCGAAGTTGGCGAGACGGGACGGGATCGAAGCTACGGCGCTGGCGTTGGATGTGGATCGGCCGAGTCTGCAGAAGTGGACGGACCGATTCGAGCCTAGCGTGCAACTCCAGGCGCGCCTCTCATTTAATCGTGAGGAATGTCCCGGGTTGCGTCGTTTCGCCGTCGATCGTGGCAATAATGGGCTGGTCGCCATTGGCCAGGCCGGAGGGGATCACGACGTTGAACTGGTACACGCCCGGCGCAACCAGGCCGGCCGATTGAACGGTTGCCGCGACTCCTCCGATGGTGATCGCAGGCTTCGGCGAAAGACTGCCGAACTGAAAAAGCGATCCGCTGACCACCGGCGTCGAGGTTGGTCCGAATCCATCCCCGAACAGGGATACCACTTCGCCGGGACGGACCGGAGTGGCGAAGCCGGGAACCAGCGTCAATAGTCCCAGGACGCCGGCGAACGATGGCGTGCTGACCACATACTGTCCGCCGTTCGCGACGAACAACGACGGCGAAATCGACGCCGCCTGCGCGTTAAAGGGCGCGCTCGCCGAGCCGATGTTGGTGACCACGACGCTCACCGATCCCGAGATCGCGTCGGGCGGCGTGAGGACGATCAGTTGGGACGGGCTGATCTCATAGACATATGCGCTCTTGCCGTTTACCGTCACGCTCACGCCGTCGAGTTGCGTAGGCAGATGGCCGCTCAACAGATCGGTCAACTGCCAGAAGCGGGAGTCTCGCGCCAGATTCGCGCCGTTGATCGCGATCCAGGTGTTCGGCGCGATGACGGGAATCCCGCTCTCGGCGTTGGCGGCCTCAGCGATTTCCGGACCGGTGGTCAGGTTAGGCGAGCCGACGAAATAGGCCGTGACGTAATAGTCGGCCTCCAGACGATCGGTGCCTAGAAACCCATTGCCGAAAGAGAAGGCCCATTCCGCGATTCCCATGTTGGGGCCAACGCCGTCACAGGGGTCCTGAACGGTGACCGCCTGGCAGGACCAGTAAATATACGGCTGCAAATTGTGGAATGGACCGACCGCCACGTTGGGGGTGGGAACCGCGGGCGTCGCCGCGCTCAAGCCAAACTGGTCATAGTACAAGATCCCCATCGGGTTGCCGTGATCCGCGCAGTTATACGTCGGGCAGCTTGGGTTCGATGGAGGCAATTGCCAATTGGTTTGGCCGAGGTAGCCGGTGCCGTTGTAGGCATTCATGTTCAGCGACGAATTGCGAGGCCGATGCCAAATTCATCGAGCCATCCTGGGCGACGCAAATTGAGGAACTAGTTGGGTTGGTGCAAATCGGCAGGCCAAACGTGTTGGTGGCGGCCAAGTTGGCATTCGCCAGCCACGTGACGCCTCCTATCGGGTCATAAACGGTCTGGCCGCCGGGATTGACTTGAAGGCCCATGCCGCTGGCGGCCGGCGTCCCTGGAATTTTCCCTGGTATCATCGGCAGCACGTACTGGAAGTTATCCGCCGTATTTCCTCCCTGGGACCCTGCGCCGAAGGAGAATACGCTTTGCCCCAAACCGCCGTCGGCTGACTGCGACCAGTAAAAATAAGGCTGAAGATTGCTGAATGGGCCGACATGGCTGTGGGGAATCGGAACGGCGGTGTTCGGGAAAGTCAGTCCCAGCGCGCTGTAGTAAAGCGACTCCAGCGCACCCAGCTGGCAATTCGCTCCGAACGAATTCTTCTGTGGTCCGACAGCACCGCAGAAGTGATCCGTGAGTGGAGTCGTTGGCAATTGCCAGTCGCTGTGGCCCAGGTAGTTGGCTGCGTTCATGGCTGCAACCCATGCGGTCGCCCCCACCCAATTCATGGAGCCGCTGGGGTTCACGCAAGCCACGGTACTGTCAGCAGTCGCGCATAGGGGAAGGCCGAACCGGTTACTCGCCCCCAGATTGAAGTCTGCGAGCCAGGTGATGCCGTTGGCGGTGTCATAGACTGTCAGGCCGTCCGGGCTGGGATTTAGCCCCGTGTCAGCCTGGGCTGCGCCGGCAAGAGTGAGCGCCGCTAGAAGAATTCCGCTTATGCAATGCCGTTTCAAAGCATTCTCCGGGTTGTTCGAGTGATAGGTTTCGTCACGAACTGACGTGTCATGTGCGTCCTCTACTGTCAACGGCGGAAAGCGGTGCGAGCAACTGTCATCAAGAAACGAGAAAACTCCGTAAAATCGACAAAGGTGTTATGCTGGCACTCAGCCTTTTCTCGATCCGAGGCACCATGGAGCGGGCGAACCATATCACGCAACTCCTGCAGTCGTGGAATCGTGGTGATCAGGATGCCATGGACGAGCTGATGCCCCTGGTTTTCGACGAGCTGCACAAAGTTGCACAGCGTTATATGTCGGGCGAGCGTCCCGGCCACACTCTGCAAACCACCGCGCTGGTGAATGAAACCTACATGCGGCTGGTGAATTCCCAAGAGACGAACTGGGAAGGCCGGACGCACTTCTACGGTGTTTGCGCGCAGATGATGCGCCGGATTCTGGTGGATTGGACCCGTTCGCGCCAGGCGCTGAAGCGCGGCGGAGAAGATCGTGCGGTGGATCTTGACAGCGAAGCTTTGGCCGCGGTGAACCAGCCGGGAATGAACCTGGTCGCATTGGACGATGCGCTCAACGCTCTGTCGGCGATCGATCCTCGAAAAGGCCGGGTGGTGGAGTTGCGATTTTTCGGCGGCCTGAGCGTCAAGGAGACTGCCGAGGTTCTGGGGATTTCGGCGGAGACGGTACAGCGGGACTGGAAGATGGCCAAGAGTTGGCTGCGCCGCGAACTGAACGGAGCGAGGCCGCGTGCAGTCTGAGCGTTGGCAGGAAATCGAGCGAATTTACCACGAGGCTCTGGAACAGGATCGCCAGCCGGAGAACGGTGTGGGTAAAGCGCGCGACGCACGGCGACGAGGCGCTGGAGCAGGAAGTTCAGTCGCTGCTGGACGAATCAGACGACAAGAGCAGCTTTCTGGAAGAGCCTGCGCTGGAAGTAGCGGGACGGGATCTGGCAACATCTGCTGAAGCGCCTTCGCACCCCGCCTCGATCGGCCGTTATCGCATCGTTCGACTTGCTGGGCGAAGGCGGCATGGGCGTGGTGTACGAAGCCCAGCAGGAGGAGCCGCGGAGGATCATCGCGCTGAAGGTGATCCGGCTCGGGCTGGCTACTCCGGAGAGGCTGCGGCGCTTCCGGCAGGAGTCTCAGGCACTGGCCAGGTTGCAGCACCCTGGGATCGCCCAAATCTACGAATCCGGCACGGCCGATACCGGGTTCGGGCCGCAACCGTACTTTGCCATGGAGCTGATCCGCGGGCTCTCTCTGCAGGAGTACGCTCAAGTTCGCCGGTTGGATGTCAAGCAGAGGCTGGCGATGATCGCGAAAATCTGTGACGCAATCGATCACGCGCACCAGCGGGGATTGATTCACCGCGATCTGAAGCCGGGCAACATCCTGGTGGATGAGCTGGGGCAACCGAAAATTCTGGATTTCGGAGTGGCTCGCGTGACCGAGATCGGCGCATCGGACGGCAGCGCGCAGGCGATCGAAACCGATCTGGGGCAGCTCATCGGTACTCTGGCCTACATGAGTCCGGAGCAGGTATTGGGAGACCCGGCGACCGTGGATGCGCGTAGCGACGTGTATTCCCTGGGCGTGATTCTATATGAGATTCTGGCCGGGCGGCTGCCCTACGAAATCAGTCGCGCGCGACTGGCGGAGGCAGCGCAGACCATACAGGAGCAGGATCCGGCGCCGCTTGAGCTCCATAGAGCGCGCGTACCGGGGCGACGTAGAGAATATCGTAGGCAAGGCGCTTGAGAAGGAAAAGGTCCGGCGCTACGCTTCGGCGGCGGATCTGGCGTCGGACATCAGGCGCTACCTCAGCGACGAACCGATCGCGGCCAGGCCTGTGAGCGCCGGCTATCGCCTGGTGAAATTTACGTGGCGGCACCGGGGACTGTCGATCGCGGCGGCGGCGCTGTTCCTGGTATTGATCGCAGGAATCGCGGCCAGCTCATCGCAGGCGATCCGGGCCAGTCGCGCGGAACTGGAAGCGCGACGCGATCTCGACCGCGCCCTGGCGGCAGAGAAAGCAGCGACTGAGGATCGCGATCGTGCGTTGCGTGCGGAACGCGCGGCGGCCGAGGAGCGGAATCGTGCGGTTTCCGCCGAGGCACAAGCGGTTCTGGAACGGAATCAGGCACTGACGGAGAAGCGGAGGGCCGACGACGAAGGGGCCACTGCGAAAGCGGTCAGCGACTTTCTTCGCGACGATCTTCTGGGGCAGGCAAATCCCAATAATCAGGCCGGCCCAAATGCCAAGCCCGATCTGGACCTTACGGTCCGCACGGCGCTGGACCGTGCGGCCGCGGGCATCTCCGGCAAGTTCGCGCGCCAGCCATTGGTGGAGGCGGCCATCCGTCAAACCATCGGGAATGCGTACCTGGATCTGGGTCTGTACCCCAAGGCCATGGAGCAAATGGAGCGCACCGTCGAGATCAGACGCCGCGAGCTCGGCGAAGATTCTCCGAAGACGCTTCAGAGTATGAACAATCTGGCGGTGCTTTATCTTCAGCAAGGGGACGCGTCCCGGGCCGAACCTCTGTGCCTCAAGGTTCTGGAGGTCCGGCGGCGGGTGCTGGGCGAAGAGAACCCCGATACGCTGATTAGCATGAACAACCTCGCCGGCGCTTATCGGTACGAGGGGAAGTATGCGCAGGCGGAGCCTCTGTTGGTAAAGGCTCTCGCGATTAAACGCCGCGTGCTGGGCGAAATCCATCACAGCACGGCGACCGCGTGGAACGGACTCGCGACGCTGTATCGGCTGGAGGGAAAGCTGACGGAGGCAGAACCGCTACAGCTCAAGGCCGTGGAGGTCTGGCGCGCCGTTTCCGGCGATGAAGGACCCGAAACGCTGACCTCCGAGAACAGCCTGGCAACGTTGTATCAAGCCCAGAAACGATATGCCGAAGCCGAGGATGTCTGGACCAAAGTTCTGGAAGGTCAACGGCGAACGTTGGGCGCGAAGCATCCGAAGACAGTGGATGTCATGGGATCACTCGGAGAGGTGCAGATCCAGCAGGGGAAGTACGCGGCCGCCGAGCCCGTGTTGCGCGAAGCGCTCAGCAATTGGAAAACGGCAAATCCGAATAGCTGGAAGCGATACTACGGCGAGACTCTACTGGGAACCAGCTTGTCGGGACAGAAGCGGTTCGAAGAGGCGGAGCCGCTTCTGCTCTCGGGTTACCAGGGGTTGCTGGAACGGCAGGCCGCTATCCCGGCGGGCAGCGAGCGGGTGGGACCCGAGGCGGGAATGCGGATCGCGCAACTTTATGAGAACTGGGGGCAGACGGAAAAGGCTGTCGTATGGCGGGAGAGACTTCGAGGGAAGTAAACGAACTGACCATCCGAAGAGCCAGGGCCCATGGCCGTGGAGGGCAGGTCGGTCACGTCACTAACCCGGACCGTGGAACCGAAGCGTCGGATATCCGTCTGTGATCC
>CAWFEK010000017.1:0-81423 GCA_963814795.1 Bryobacterales bacterium
ATAACCCAAAGGTCGGTGGTTCAAATCCATCCCCCGCAACCAATCCTTCCATAAGTTACAAGTTGCCGAGCGCATTCTCACCATCCTAGACCACAGTAACGTGCGACTCAGGAATTTCTTCTACGGATGTATCCGCTGATTCCACTTGTATAACCATTTGAACTAGGAGGTGAATGTGGCGTCTGTGAGGTTACCGCCGCGATCTCCGAACCTAAATGCGCACGCCGAAAGATTCGTACGGAGCATCAAGAAATCCCGTCTGGAGCGGATGATTCTATTCGGAGAGGGGTCGTTGCGTACAGCCATTTCCAACTTCATCGCACATTCTCACGCCGAGCGCAATCACCAGGGGTTGGCCAACCGGCTGATCAGCCCACGAACGGCATCTCACCAACTCAGGGGCTAGTGCAGCGGCGTAGACCGAGTTGCATTCTCCCCTGCGCTGGTCCCGAGCGCTCACTCAACTATGGCATTGGCCGAGGGAGACGAAGGTTCGATTTTTCGGATCCTACGAGATTGATCGACTGATCGGCACTATTCTGGGCTCCGTCCGGATCGCACCACCGGACCTCGGTCGGGCTGTTTTCTGTATCGCTACCATTGCGGACTGCTTCCGCGAAGCTAAGGAGTTGAGCGCTATGACCAAACTGGGCCGCAAGGTCGCCGGCCAGGTCTTGGCCGAGACTGGCCAGTACTTCTGGGCTTTGGCGGGCTGTAATTCGCGTGAATCCGAATAGCGACACGCAATAGCATCAAATTCGTGAGATATGGCGGCGAATGCGCCGACGACATCCGGGTCGAAGTGGCTTCCGGCGCCTTCGATGATGATTGCAACGGCTGCCTCATGCGGGATGGCGTCCTTATAAACACGACGCGTGGTCAAAGCGTCGTACACGTCGGCAACCGCCATGAGGCGCGCGGGAATCGGAATTTCCGAACCCACCAGCTTTCGCGGGTACCCGCTGCCATCCCATTTTTCATGATGATTGAGAGCAATTTCCTTGGCGCAGGCGAGGAACTCCACCTTGACGCCCAGACGGCGCTCGGCGTTTTCAATGGCGGCGAATCCAAGTGCCGCATGTGTCCTCATGATCTCGAACTCTTCCGGATTCAGTTTGCCGGGCTTCAGCAGGATGCTGTCCGGGATGCCGACCTTGCCGATGTCGTGAAGCGGAGCGGATTTGAAAAGAATGTCAGTCTGATACTCCGTCAGGTAGCCGGCGAAACGGGGATGCGATTGGAGTTGTTTTGCCAAGACTCCGAGATAGTGTTGGGTGCGTCGAACATGGTTACCGGTTTCGTTATCGCGCGTCTCCACCACTGACGCCAGAAGTATGATTGCCGCATCCTGCGTATCCTGTATTTTGCGGGTGCGTTTTTCAACCTCGCTCTCGAGAAGATCATTCTGGCACTTCAAGAAGTTCCGCGCCTCCTTTAAGGAAACCTGCATCGAGAAGTCCTTGCGCAAGACGTATTCCCGCCACCATCCGACCACGCCCGCCAGAATGAACAGGGTTACTATGTGATAGGACCGGTAGCAAAACATCAGGCCGCTGGCGTCGAACTCGAGCAGCATCGCCGCCTCAAACATCAGTAAAATTAACGATCCCGATGCGAGCGCGTATCTGAATTGGACGCCAAGAATGACAAAACAATAGAACTCAAGAAAAACGAAGTTGAGTACGCCCACCCAGCTCCTCAGCCCCATGCCGGCCTGGCTGTCGATGACCAGCAGCACCCAGAAGAGGCTGCAGGCCACCAGGACGATGAATCCGGACATCACGGGCTGCCAGTGTCGCCTGGCAAAGCGCGAGAAGGAATAAGCAATACCCGCTGCCAAGATCGGCAAACAAAGTTGTAGTCGATATATATTTGCGCGTTCGCTGCTAAACGCCAGGTGATCCACCAGGAAATCGGCGGCGATCAAAACTATCCCGAGGGCGAGGCTTGCCTGGGCGTAGCGGTAGTAGGAGGCGTGGTAATGCAGGCCGAAGCTCTGTTCGAGCGAAGCGCTGGCAAATGCTAGATTCGGCCGCAACGGCAATGCGGCGGACCGCTTGACGTTATCCACGGTGTCCCATCATCCTTATTCGTCTCTCCTACGCTTGGAGCGCTCCATTCTAGCGTTGCGGAAGTTGATGGGCGCTAGATCCATCGGCAACCTTGGCGGTCCCAGGCGGTTCATGGCGAGGCTAAGGTGACACTCAAAGCTTATCGGCAGAACCGGGAAGAGTTCCGGTACCCAGAGGATATTTTTGTTCGGTCACTCCACGCACCACTACGGACTGGTTGTTGAAATAACCAGAAACACTCCATGCGTGCGGCATCCGCCACTGCGATAACACCAACTTTCCACAGTCGAAGCCGACGGAGCGGGGGGAATGGCGCAGCACCCGTCAATTATGCTCGTACGTGCCGTCCCTGCCCTTCTCCGGTCCGGAAAACGTCCCGAAAAACGCTGCGGCCTCGAAACAGCGCCGGTAATAACGGAAATTATGTCGCGTTGTGAGCCTGAGCCACGCCCGTCACGCCGCAAGCTCACTGTATATCCAGTCCGCGCCGTTCGCTTAGTAATGTGAGTGGCGCGCGACTGCCGGAGTCTGCGAAGGCGGCGATGGATGACGTCTTCGTTGCCTCCAAGCCGCTGGCCGGCTGATCAGGTCTTACGAATTTTGCGAAGCTGGCCCATCGTAAAGCATTAAAGAAACTTGCTACGGAGACGTGAGATCGTGCCGCCCACTGTGCCCAAACCGGTGCAACTCGGCGCTAATCAGCAGCGCTTGCCCGTCCGAATCTTGATTCGCGATCCGGGATGGGCGCTACCTATTCGCGCTCTCGGCCGCGAGACGCTTCTTGAGCCGTTCCCGTGATGTCTCCGCGAGAACACGGCAGGCCGTTGAGTCAACCAGAGCGTCCGCGCGGGCGCTGCGTTGCTCCAGGCGATTCCAGAGACCCGAGGCGTCCGGGTGCGGCGTGATGAGGATATCGCACGGTGTACTTTCGAGAAACGAAAAGCTCCGCTCGAAGTCTTCGGCATTTGGATATTCTTTTCTACGGCTGAACCGGAAGCCTTCCGCCGATACTGGTGACAGACTGTCGGCATAAACCAGGTTCAGACAGCGGCCGCTCTCGCAGGATTGCCAAGTCCAGCTTGTGCCGCCTGGCGTGTGACCGGGAGTAAAATGCCCGGTAACGGTAACGCCCCCCGCGGTCAGGGCTTCGCCGTCCTTTAATGTTTCCACTCGCGCGACGCGGGCAATGGGAACGATGGTGCCATACTGCGGGTCGTCGCGTGGAACTGCGCCTTTCTTCATGACCTCCGCCGTCCACTGGCTTGCGGCAACGCGAGCCCCACTGAGTTTCTGCAGTTCGGCAATGCCGCCGGCGTGATCGAAATGGACGTGCGAGTTCACAATCAGCTTCACGTCTTCGATACGAAATCCCAGCGAGTGGATGTTGGCAACGATCCGTGCGGCGGACTCGGGCAGCGCGCCGTCGATGAGAACATGGCCGGTGCTGGAGGTGATCAGAACGGAGCTCAGACCGTCAGTCCCAACGTAGTAAGTATTGCCGTAAATCCGGAAGGCGGCGTGCGGCTTGTTCCAGGCGGCGCAATTGGCGCAGGAAGAATGCGCGCTCCGGGCGGGAAGCGTAAAGATCAGCATCAGAAGCAGAAGGATTCGCGGGTACACCTGACCAGTGTACGAGAGATCGGCAGCTGTTCATGACTAGGGAGGAATCAGGCGTGGTCTTCAAGCCGTGGCCATTCGCGTATTTCAGCCACACCGGTACATAACCCAAGAAACTTTGTTATAATTCCGCCCTGATCGTCGAAACACGTCAACTTATGGTCAAAGTCTAAGTCTTTGATCGCGCGTGGGGCAAAGAATGCATGGAGGACCTCATGTCGAACGCTGAGCAGCAGTGGCCGGCGCTGGAATATCTGAAGCGGAATCAAAACAATAAAGTCGAGCAGCGGCGGGTACTCCGGATGCACCGGGAATCCGGGTTTAACTCCGCCAACGACCGGGACGCGATGGCGCTTCGCGATCGCCTGGACGGCGAACTGCAAATCATCATGCTGCGCGAGCTGGCGGCCCAGGCCCAGGCTGAACCTAGGGAAAACTATTCTGATATTTCGCAGTTCGGGGAGCTAATAAAAACTTCGCCAGCATTCGCACAATACCTGAATTATTACTACTATTTCGGGGTCCGATTTGCCGCGGGGCGGATTTCTAAGCCCTGGGATCCGGGTGCGGCGTCAAAAGAAAACTTGGCAACTCCCGACAGTGGGGACTGCAATGAACCCATCATTGCATTGCCTCCGCCACCGTTGTGTCCGCACTTGTCCCATACGTCGCGGGATTTCATCCGTTTCGCCATTGAAACGGAATCGGCGGAAATGCTGGACCCGGAGATCGGCGCCGCGCTTCGATTTCTTGACGATTTTGTGGAGGACAAAGACCGGCGCAAGAAATCCGAGGTAACCACCCAGCAGAACGGCGTTGACGACCGGCCCGAACATCTGAAATTCGAACTCTGGCTTCGCGGACTTTACGGCGGCCACACCGAGGAGCCCTTCGAGAAACTGGCGCGCGGGATTCTGAAGTGGGCTGACACTCGCTGCCAGTTCTACATGAGGCTGGAGGAAGTGGGCTCAAAGCGCGGCCCGCTTACCAAATGGCGAGATTCCCCATGGAAGGAGGGGCGCTTTAACGTCAATAATCCCATGGCCGCCCGCTGTGCCCTGGTTGACTTTTATTGGCTGGCACGCATCCTCCGGGCGGATGTGTCTCCCCGCGGATTGGTCGCATACCAGGGGCACTCGTGGCTGTACCTGCTGGCCATGAGGCGCCAGACCGCCGCCACAACCGATAAAAAGCGGGTGGCAACACTGGCGCGTGAGCCCCATCGGACTTTTACCTTGAACAGGGACAACCTGCGGGAGCTGCTGGACGCGATTCCCGCGAAAGGCCCGGTTGGCGAAGAGACTGCCAAGCGCGTAATCCAAGTTTTGTTTCCCGACACAGATCGATTCTCGGACAAGGAGGTGCGGCACTGGGCGAAACTTCTTGGCGTCATTCAAGCGTACCCGGGTAACCAGGGCCACGTAATCGACGCACGAATGCAAGCGCAGATGCTCGATCCCCGGAGATTCGACGGGCTGCGCATCGTGAAAGCTGAGATTCTTCGCATGGAAGAGGTTCTGCGGGCCGTTTTCGCGTATGCCTGCGATCTGATCCAGAACGCGGTAGAGCGCGCTGAGGAGTGCGAGGAGCACATCAAGAATCCGCTGGATTATCCAGAGAGAGTTCCGGAAACGAAATCCTGGCGGACCGTTTACGATGCGGAACTGCAGGAGATGGGCGAACAGCGCCGCCAGTGGCGAAACGACGATGGCTATTCAGCCGACATAGACCGGTGCACCATATGCAAAGAAACATCCGGCACGGTTGGATGGAGCAGGCGCATCTGGACCGGAGAGGATGTCCCTAACCTTGTGGGTGTTGCATTTTCAGGAGGAGGCATCCGTAGCGCAACATTTAATCTTGGCGTGCTGCAGCACCTGCAGCAGCTCGATCTACTTCGGCATGTGGATTATCTCTCTACCGTGTCGGGCGGCGGTTATATCGGAGCGTGGCTCATCGGAAATGTGCGCCGTACGCGTTATTGGCTCAGCCGCCTTACCAGTTGGGACAAGTCCATTGAACACCTTCGGCGCTATTCCAGCTATTTGTCGCCGGAAAACGGCCTGCTGCGGGCCGATACCTGGACAATGTGGACAACCTGGATCCGGAACGCTTTTCTGATCCAGTTGACTGCCTTCGGCTGGCTGGCGTTCTTTCTGGTTTCTGTTTTAGCAATTGAGAATATATTTTGGTGGATCAGCACCACTGCTTTGGGAAGTATAACGGCAGAACGCGGGCTAATCGCTTGCCTGGTAGCCTTGGCCCTGATCCTGCCGTTTTATCTGGGGCAGCTCGACAAACGGTCCGCTCCGCCGGGGGATGGCTGGATTGATAAGGTACGCGTAAGGGCCCTGAATCAGGGTTCCCGATTTGCCAAAATAGGCGCTGGCATTGCTTGGATTGGCGCCTTCGCTACCGCCGCTCTGCTGTGGAACCAGGCCAACGATTCGAGAACGAACCCTCAGGAATATTCCTGGCTTCTGGCACATGCTTGGGAGCCTTGGGACCACTGGCCGCTGATGGTCTTCATTGCCGCTATTTGGCTGCTGGCAATTGTCTGCTTTCACTCAAAATCTCGCGCGCCAACCGCTGTTCGGGCTCTTTGGTCGCTTATCATTGCGCTCGCCACCGCGGTGGTTTCCTACCTGGCTTTGTGCGGCGTAGTCCGTCTTTATGGCGCATTGCTTGGATACCCTGGACAGGCAATCTGGTACGCATTCGTGTTCGGGCCGCCGGCGGCGCTGGCCGGGATCGCTTTGGCGATAGCAATCTACATTGGCCTGCTGGGTCGCGATTCCAAAGACTGGAGCCGGGAGTGGTGGACCCGCTACGGCGCGTGGATCGCTATGCTCGGCGCCGCCGCACTGGCTCTTTCGCTCGGCGCCGTATTCGCGCCATTCTGGGTTTCCAAGTTCACGAGCCTCCCCTGGAAAACCGTTAAAGTGGGTGCGATCGCCGGGTGGTTAGGATCGGTGGTGAGCGGTCTACTCGCCGGAAAGAGTTCGCGGACTGGAAAAGGCACCAATTCATCACCCGCGTTGGAGTGGACGGCCCGGATCGGAGGTCTGCTATTTATTGTGGGCGCTATCGCGCTGGCGTCAATGCTGGTGCACGTACTCCTTTCGGAGATTGTTCTGGGAGATTTTGACTTTGGATGGTACTGGTCCGAACTCACCAACCTGTCCGATCCGAATTCGGTTCATTATTGGAAATTTTGGCTGGTTCTGTGCGCGCTTGTTGTGCTTTCGCTGCTTTTTTCCAACCGCTTCGACCTGAACATTTTCAGCCTGAACCAGTTCTATCGCAACCGGCTGGTGCGCTGCTATCTGGGCGCAACGCGGTGGCAGCCCGGCAAGCGTCACCCGAACCGCTTCACGGCTTTTGACATGGATGACGACGTTGAACTTACCTGCCTAACAACCATTCACAATTCGAGTTGCGAAAGCTCTTTTTGCGGAGAGTCGTTCCGCGGTCCTTTCCCGATTATCAACTGCACGCTCAACCTGGGGGGAAGCTCGGACCTGGCGGTTCATACGCGGCAAAGCGCGCCCTTCATGTTGACGCCGCTGTACTGCGGTTCGCCGCGATGGAAGGTGGGGTACGTCCGCACCGGCGACTATGCTGGACGCGTATCGCTGGGCCAGGCGATTTCGGTGTCCGGCGCCGCCGCCAGTCCCAACATGGGCTACAACACGTCACCCCTGGTCTCATTTCTCTTAACTATGTTCAACGTCCGGCTGGGCTGGTGGTTCCCCAATCCTTCCACCGACGCCGGGCACGGCAGCGGTTCGCTGAGCGCGCTCTATCTGCTGCGAGAATTATTCGGAACGGCGGACGAACGGCGCCGCTTCGTCAATGTTTCCGATGGCGGACATTTCGAGAACCTGGGTATCTACGAGCTGGTGCGGAGGCGAGCGAGCGTCATTATCGCCGCCGATGCGGAGTGCGATTCCAATATGGCGTTCGGGAGTCTCGGCAATGTCATCCGCATCTGCGAGACAGATTTTGGGGCGCGAATCGACGTCGATGTAGCTAGTTTGCGCAAGGACGAAAAGACCGGCCTGAGCCACGCGCATTGTGCGGTTGGGAAAATTACTTACAGCAACGGAAGTATCGGCTACCTGATCTATATCAAGTCTTCCATGACAGGAGACGAGGAAGTCGGCATCGCGCAATATCAAGCAGCCCATCCGAGTTTTCCCCATGAGACCACGGCAGACCAGTTCTTCTCGGAGGATCAATTCGAGGCGTACCGGCGTCTGGGAAAGCACATCACCGAACGGGCGTTTCGCGGCGCCGAGAATGAACCCCCGCAACTTTATGCCATCGCCAGTAAACTATTCGACCTCTGGGTGCCGGCGGCATTCAGCAACGATGCTTTTCTCAGCAACGCCAAGACGTTCGATCAAATCTGGGACCGGTTCAGAACAGACGCGAAACTGGCGAATTTGTTTCGAGAGATCACCGGTGAAGCACCCTCGGCGCCTTCCGCCCCTTCCCCGCAGCCGGAGGAACTCGCCGCCTGCATGGAATTACTGCAATTGATGGAGAACGTATTTCTGGAACTCCGGCTCGACGATTTCTGGAATCATCCCGACAATCGCGGCTGGGCCATGCTGTTCACCATGTGCGCGCAAAGCGCCAAGTTCCAGGAGGTTTGGAAGCTGATGCGGCACACTTACGGCATTCGATTCCAGTATTTTTGCGAGCAGCACCTGGGGCTTGGGCGCGACCGGCCGGTTATGCGCTTGTAGCGGTTGTCCCCAAAACTCAGCCCATTCCGCTTTTAGCCTTAGAAGGCCAGCAACGATGACCACTTCGACATGGGGAGGACAAAAGCCATGAACTGGCGCTTGATCGGAAGCGGTCTACGGCTCGCATATCTGCTGCGCGTGCCGCTGCTTACCCTTTTCCTACTGGCTGGGTTCGGGCCAATTTCACTTTCGAGCAATCTACTGGGAAATTTGTTGGACCAGCAGGGGAGGGGAGGGTATCTTTGTCTCGTTTCGTTTGCCGCATATATGCTGGCGTTCACAGCCGTAACTACACTCAATTTGATTCTGTACTACGGCAATCTCCGCTTCGAAGGACGATTCTCGCAGGACCTCTCGCAACGACGCCCGCTGCTGGTGTTCGTGACCGGTTGCGCAGCGGCCGCGATCCTCGATCTATGCGTTTGTTTGCGAACCATCCCGTTAGAACCGTGGAATGCCGCACCACTGCTGCTGGGCGCCCTGCTGGCCTTCGCCTTGGTGTTTGCCGCTAAGATCATTCAGCTCGCGTTGACCGACCCACATGCCACACCGCATCCCCCGCCTTTCTTGGTCTTCCCGGCATATCTTATCCATCCGCTGGAACATATCTTCGACGATATCTATTGCTGGTCATCGCCCCGTTCCAAGGCGATTAAGGGCGTGTTCGCCAAAATCAGCCAGTGGCCCTTGCAGATACTCAGGCCTGCGGGACAGGGTTATTTGATCAATCTAAACCCTCGTCCAGGCGAGGATCTGAGACTGCAGTCGGGCCACGTGTTCGCTTTGTCGCTGGCCTTGATTGCGTTCTTGTTTTATCTCGGGATCGGCCTGGCGAAGGCCAGTATCACGGCAGAGGATGCGCAAGTGCCGGCGCTCGCGTTTGTGCTGCTATTCCTCATCGTAGCTTGCTGGGCGCTCGCAACATTGACATTTTTCTTCGATCGCTACCGATTTCCGCTCTTGTGGACCCTGGCGCTGCTGTCGGCTGCAACTTCGTTCACCCCACAGTCGGACCACTTCTTCCGCGTCGAGAAAGTGGACGCGGCGTTGGCTGAACCGCTGACCGCGGCGGCCTACCTCAAGGTCAGGTTGAAAACGGGCGGGCGCCGTCTGATTCTGATTGCCACGCCGGGCGGGGGAATTCAGGCGGCGGCCTGGACTGGCCAGGTCCTCACGGGACTGGAAGGCCGGAATAAAGATTTTCGGAAATCGGTGGCCCTGGTCAGCTCCGTTTCAGGCGGATCGTTGGGATCGATAATCTACGCCGCTAGCTTCACGGGGCAAATCGATGCAAGCAAAGTCGCGCCCAATGCGCTTCGATCGGCTATTGACGAAGTGGCCTGGGGTTGGACGGTCCCGGACTTCTGGCGAACTATTCTACCGTGGTTCCGCTATGACCGGACCATAGATCGCGGCTGGGCACTGGAGAAGAAGTGGGCGGCGATTAACAATCTGGATGATACCGGGGGATTGCACGGCACCATGCTGTCGGAATGGGCCGCGGCCGCGCGGAGCGGCGGGATGCCGGCCCTGATCATAAATTCCATGCTGGTGGAGAACGGCGAGCCGGTGGTCTTCTCGAATACGCGCTTTCCCGGAACCCGGACCAACCTCCGCCGGATTTGGAATTTTTATGATCTTTATCCAGAGTTGCGCGGCCACTTCGACATTCGGGTTAATACCGCGGCGCGCTTGTCAGCCTCATTTCCCTACGTTGCGCCCGCCGCCCGTCCCAACCTCGAAAGCCCGTTTGGCCCCGGTTATCACTTCGTGGACGGCGGCTATTATGACAATTTCGGAATTAATTCGCTGCTCGCTTGGCTGGGAGAAGCGCTGGATGACGCGGATGTACTTGCGAGCCTGAAGCCTGCAAAAAGTTCGGCGAATCCGCCGCAGCCAAGCGAGGCCGATGTGTTGATTTTACAGATACAGCACTTCAATGTTGGAGCCTCTCCGGGGCCTGGCCGATACGGATGGGGATTCCAGCTTGCGGCGCCCCCGGTGGCGCTTTACCACATGCGCGATTCCGCCCAAGCCTCCGTGGCCCGTAATCAATTGGAGTTTTTTGCAAAGTATTATGCAACCAAGAATGTCCATGTGTGGAACACGCACATCGACTATGACGGCGACGGCAAGTGCGCGGATGCACCTCTTTCCTGGAAGCTGGATAAAGATCAGCAGCAATGCATTCGGGACACTTGGAGCGCGGTACCGGCCGGGCAATCAGGCGCGCTCGATTGCATCGATGACTATCTCGCCGGCCGCGATCCCGCGGCGCACTGCGAAAACCCGGCGTCTGGAAAGGAGTAACCATGCCAGTCAGCTTTCTCACTAACCGCGCCGGCGTAGCCGCGCTGATCACCGCACTGTGGGCGGGCCTCATCCTAGGGGTGGTGAAGCAATACCCGTACCCGCACATATTTCACCACGACGTGGACTCCCCGGTAATCGCCTTGGAAATCTCCCGGACCCCGCAAGATATCGACGCAGTGCTGCATCGGCGAGACCCCGGGAAAGGGCCGGTAGCCTTGAGAAACATGTCGATTGCGAACTGGCTTGACCTGGTGTTTATTCCCCTCTATGCCTTTTCAGTGTGGTCACTGGCCCGGGTTTTCGCGCCCCGGGCCCCTGTGTTGACCTTGACCATCCTCGGAGCGGCGCTGTTCGACTACATCGAAGACTGGCAGATTGGGCGAGCGATCGGAGGCGCGGATCCAGCCATCTACATCCCATCTCTAGTGAAGTGGGCATTGTTGGGGCTCGCCTTCATCCTGCTCGGCGGCATTCTGCTGAAATCCGCCAGCTTGGTATACACGCTTCCCACGAAAAGGCTTTTGGCGATGGGGTACGTTGCGTCCGGTGCGCTCATCCTTATGGACGTCGGTCTAGGGGATCGAATCGGATACTCGCACATCGAACTTGCCATGGCCATCTTTTCCCTGCTGGTAGTGGCGAACGTGGTTGGATTGTTGGGGCATTACCTGGCAATTCCGGGAATCAAACAGACCTTCCTGGAGCGCTTCTGCGATGATCGCAAAAGAGCCACCGACGGGTCTATGACAGCGGTGAAAGGCGAGCGCGAGCGTTAGTGAATATGCTGGTGTTTGTCCCAACGTAAGGTAAGAAGCTGTGAAAAAATCGGTTCGCAGGCGAAAGCGCCTGCGCCACTTAATGGTAAATCCTGGTGCGTCAATGTGGGGCAGACGCTTCCGTCTGCCAACCCAGCGTGCGTCCCGATTTTTTCACAGCTTCTAAGCTAAGGGAGCCGGTGCCTTCAGGCCTTTTTCAAATTGATTATGGTCGCCACGTTGATAGGAACCGGAGGCGGATTGGGCTCAATCATCAGCTTCTGGAAATCATCGCTAACATCTTCCCCTTTCGTGGCCATCTTGCCGTACACCAGGGTCAGTTCCTTGTTGTTTGCGAGGGCGTACAGAACGGTTTTGACCAGCGAAAACGACAGCACGGCCGAGAGCGCAATCCTGGTGTCACCCTGCATCGAGTGGGAGAAGACAGTAAATCCACCCAAGTTAGAGAAATGACCGTCATCGCAACGCAAGCTGACCAGATAATAGACATCCGGAGTGAGCGTGTGAGTGTCAAGGTTAATTTGTATCTCCGCCGGCGCGCAACGGTCCTTGGGCGGCGCGAATTCAGGCGAGCGCTCCCAATCTTGCAGTTTCTTGAGAGCCAGCGAGCTCGCCCCCTGAAGCGCTCGGTGAGCAGCTTGCGAATCCAGATGCCCGGCTGCGCGAGAGACCGATTGCGACAGCTGTTGAAACCCTGGAACCTTCGTTAGGACCGGGAGAGCGTTCAGTGCCAACTCCAGCCACCGGACCACCGCATGAGTCACTAGTTGCGTCGTTTCGTCGGCAGCTAGCGTATCGAAGTTTAGCGGCGATAAATCGTAGTCATACCCAAGTTGACGATGGTCTTCGAAATCACGTGGCAGCGCTCGCACCAGCTGGTTGTGCTCGTCGTAGAACACCATCGGTATGTCCAGCCAATCCTGGAGGGCCGGATGACCGCCATTTTTCATCCAGAAAGCCCAGAACCGGTCGACGTTGGCGTGGTGCGCATAGAAAACCGGATCGGCTGCCGCATAACTCATATCGCCCAACGCCCCGTTGACCAGCGAGTGAAACGCCGCATGCGGCCCCTGGCTGGACACCGGGGTTGAATTCTTGTCCGGAGAGCTGCCGCAGAAATCTTCAAATCTGGTGCTCCCGAGCCACGCCTGCAACGAGCAGTAGTTGGTGAACGCTTTGGCGCTGCTGAAGTAGTTTCTGCGGCAGCCCTGCGAAAGGAATGACGGCAGTCCTAGCTCGCGGTAAAACTCCGGAATTGTGGCTGCGGTGTCCCAATCCCAAATAGGCAACCGGAACAAATCGGCATCGCCGGGCGAGACGCTTCGTAAAGCTGCCCGTAAAGCACACTCATGGAAATAGAGGAATGCGCGATGCCACGGCAGAAAATACCAGTTGTTGTGAATGTCCGCCGGGAACGGCGTGACGCCGGGCTTGGGCCGCGTCCACATGCTGCAACAAAATTTTCCGTGGAAACCGGTCTGCGATAACAGGCCGCTTTTCGCTCCTGACTTGGCTAGGGCATCATACGCAAGCTTGAGTTGAGCAGCGTACTTTTCGTCGCCCTTCCATTCCGACCAGGTTTTGCGGCGAACTAAGTTCCTGTTACCCGGCGGCTTGAATCTGGGAATCTTCGAAATATCCGGCGGAAGAACAGCAGCGGGATATTTAAGCCCGGCAATGAGACCGGCCTTTTTAGGGTCGCCGCAAAGGTCCTCTTCCCGGACGAACCTGTATGCAGCGCCGGGTCCGGAATCCTGACAAGCATGTATGGTTGGAGGTGCGAAAATCGCGCCCCCAACCGAGGCAAGAAATGTGCGGCGGCGCATGATGAATCGAAATCAAACTGGAACGCCACTCTTTAAGGCATCGTAGATATCCGTGGTCCGGCTCAATCCCGGACAGCCGGGGCCTGAGTAGGCCATACTCAAAGCGCTACGGATGCTGGCGGCGTCATCCAATTGGAATGGCCCTATCGCGCTGGCATCAATGCTCTCATCAACGGACGAAAGCAGCGTATCCTGGAGGGCCTTCTGGAGTTGGGCCGGCGAGGCATTTGGGCCGGCGGCCTGCTCCACCGCGAGACGAAGCGCGGACTTCGAATCACCGGACGTTGTCTTGGGTTGTTGTGCAAGCAGTAGATAAATGGCATACTGCTGACCTGGGTTCAGAGGCATAATGTTCTCCTTTGTTCTAACTTTTTACCCGGCGCTTTGGCACCGGTTCACTTACATCACTTGTTGACTCAGAAAAGCCTTTAATTGAGCCGGCTCCGGCGCCGCACCGAATCGCGCCGCAAGGGCCGCTGCTTCTCCAAGGAAGCCCGCGGGCGACAAGTCCGCGCCTAACCAATAGGCGCCCGGCGCGGACAGCACTCGCCTTGCCTCGGCCAGTCCAACATCGCTTTCTCCGGATCGGACTGCGGTCCGCACCAAGGTATCCGGCCATCTGAGAAAGAGGCCCGGCGTTCTGGTGCCTTTCATCAATGCAAAGCCTTGCTTTGCATTGCCGGCGGCAAGCGCAATCTCAGCGCGCAACGCGAGCAAGCGGTATTTATAATCCGGCCAGCGGAAAGCATCCGCCGCGGCGTTAGCCGGTAGATGTTGCCGGGCGGCCCGCACTTCGCCGGATTGCGCTAGCAGAATTCCCGCCTGCAGAGACGCCAGCAATCCGGCATCGCCCGAAACAATTTCACGGCAAGTCTCGAGCGCTTTCTCCGGGCGTGACTGTAAGACGTACAAACGGTACAACGCTGCACGTTTTCCCGTGATTCCTTCGCGCGATTGGCCATTCGCCTGGTCAAACGCCAGGCCCTCTTTCAGAAGAGACTCCGCTTCGGCAAAAAGGCCTTGCTCGGTCCGCAGGTACGCGGCCAGCAAGAACGACTTGCTCTGGAACGGCAGCGACCCGCGCTCACGCAGGCGTTTCAGTGACGCGGCCAGCCCCTTCATATTGAAACGGGAAAACGCAATTGCGCCGCGCAACTGTTCGGTCCAGTCACATTCTTCAAGCGCGGCGCTGCGATCGCAATCGCGCTCCGCTTCGTCCAGACGCCCGAGTTGCAATGAGATGAAGGCGCGATTCAAAGAGTATGAATAGACTGCCGGGTCTTTCTCTCTTCCCTGGCCGTAGAGCTTCACCGCCTCTTCATAACGGCCTTGGCCTTGCACTGCGCTGGCCTTGTAAAACAACGGGAGGCCTTCGTTTGGGAATTCCACTGCGTATCTGTTAAAGATGCCTTCGGCCATCTGGTATTGATCGGTATCGAGCGCAAACAGTCCCAGCGTCCGCAGAGATTCACGGTCCGTCAGATTCCGGCGATTGATAACGCCGATGGCGCGCTGATAATTTTGCATGGCGAGATCCACTTTGCCCGATGCCTTTTGGATGTCTGCCAGGCGCGCCGCCGCGAGGGCGAAGTCAGGGTCAATCTCGAGCGCCCGCTCTAAATGCGTTTCCGCCGCGGCTCCCCGATCCGCCAGGGCGGGAGAAGCCTGGGAGGCCCGCCAGGAATCGTCACCCGCCGTGAATTCTCTCAATGCCTCCCAACTCGCCGTCGACAATTCCTGCGGGGCCCGGCTGCGCACATAGATCTCCTGAACCGACTCTCCCGCCTTTGCACGAATCCAAGCCGAGGCCCTAAATGTAATGGAATGCAGGCCGTCTTCGCCGTCGCCGGCAAAAGGCCTGTCGGGTTCGAACTTGCGAATCGCGTATTCCGGACTGTTGCCGGCAATTTCCAACCGCATCCCCAGCTTCCACGAGTCGCCGGATTTCATCAGATCTCCAAATGCGATCAGCGTGGCGCCGCTTCGCAAAGCAATTTCTCTGGCCGTTTTATCATCAAAGACAGAAGGCATCCGCGAGGCGTTCCCGGCCTTGCGTTCCCAGGCACGCTGCATGCTCCCAGCGTCAAGGACATCCACGCGGCCGGACTGCGCCACCTGCTGAGCTATTGAATACTCGATGGCTCTGCGGCGGTCCATGGCCATGGCGCGATCAGGCGCTTCGGTGGATTCCACGAACACCCGCAGCGGAGCGATCATGACCAACGGCCTTTGTGGTGGCGAAACATTTCGATTATAGAAGCGCAGGATTCCGTAAGAAGAGGCCAGCAGCCCGAAGGCCGAGCCCGCCCCGATCCATTGCCTGCGGGAAAACGAAGCCCAGGGCCAGGCCTTCGCGGCATCCGGGTTTTCCATTTTCACAATTAACTTCAGAGCCGCAGAGGGCCGGCGGCCGGGATCGCGGGCCAAGGCGCCCGCTATCGCACCGGCCCACGCACGCGGTGCGGTTGCCGGCAAGCGCGGCGCATCCTCGCTGATACGGCGAATCGCCGTTCTGATCAGCGTCTCCCGCGGGTAAGGAGGCTGGCCGGCGATCATTTCGTAAAGAATCAGGCCAAAGGCGTAGATATCGGTGGCAGCGGTGACATCTTCCCCCAGAAACTGTTCCGGCGCCATGTAGTTTGGCGATCCCAGAATCGCTCCCGCCATGGTTCGCTCGATGTTGTCGCGTTGGAATGGGCGGGCCAAGCCAAAGTCGCTGATGACCGCGCGGAGCCCTTGCGGCGGTTTTTCGCACAAAAAAATGTTTCCCGGCTTGAGATCGCGATGCACTACGCCGGCGCAGTGAGCAGCATCCAGACCCTCCGCGATCTGGCGGCCAATGGTAAGAACTGTCTCCCGTTCCAGGGGGCCCTTGTTAGCCGATAGATATTGGCTCAGCGTCCGGCCTTCGAGATATTCCATCGAGAGAAATAGCTTCGGCCGGACCGCTGACTCATCCGGGAAGCAATCGAAGATCCGGCAGACATTGGGATGCGAGATGCGGCGGGAAAGCCGGATCTCATCGCGGAAACGGCTCAGCGCGTCTTCGCTTCCGGCCAGTTGATCGCGAACCGTTTTGAGAGCAACAATCTCACCCAGAGTGAGATCCCGCGCACGGTAGACAATCCCCATACCGCCTTCGCCGAGGACGTTGAGAATCTCGAACCGTTGGTTGAGAACGGTCCCCGGCGGAAGCGGAGGGATTTCAATGCCGGGTAAAATGCCGGCCGGCGTTTGGAGGAAACTCCCGAGTTTTTCGAAGCGCGAGACCAGCTGGAAAACGCTATCGGCGAGAATTGAATCCGTTCCGCAAACCGTGCGGACGAAAGCCTCTCTCTGCTCCGGAGCGAGCTCGATCGCATCGGCGAAAATCTCGTTCGCCTTTTCCTTCCGGTTAGGCTCTACCATCGAGGGAATCCCGCAGTCTGGTTCGCGCGATTTGCCACTCTCGTTTTACAGTACGTTCCGAGATGTCCAGAATCGCCGCGCATTCCTCAGTGGAATAGCCCGCGAAGTATCGTAATTCCACCAAGGCCGATTGCCTCGGCGAGTCCCGCGCCAGCAAATTTAGAGCCCGATCGATATCCAGGATCTGGTCGGCTTCTTTGTCCCCACAGATGATCTCCTGGACCGCGCCTTCGGGCGAAGTGTCAGCGTCGCGGCGCTGGGCTCTTCGCGCGCGAGCCCGGTCCACCAGGATGCGCCGCATGACTCTCGCGCAAAGCTGTAGAAAATGGTTTCGATCGTTGATACTGAGGCGTTCGGAGCGCCGCAGCCGGAGATATGCTTCGTGCACCAGCGCCGTAGCTCCCAGAGTCTGGCCGGGGCTCTCGCCGCGGAGGCAAACCACGGCGATGGAATAGAGTTTTCTGTAGAGGGCTTCAAAGAGGCGCTGTTCTGCTGCGCCGCTTCCGGCGCGCCACTCCTCGATGAGTCGAGAGATTTCCTCGGGGCCGCCGTCTTCCATTCAATTCTGCCTGATCGATTATATCGAAAGCCTTGATTAACTCGTTTAACCGCGCTTAACCGCGAGCACGCTCGCCCAGCCCGCCGATGCCGGCCTTGACGCCCCGCCAAGTGGCCCCCTTTTTGGCGATTTTACGCTGATAGCTAGTGAAAGCCGTCAATCGATAGGCGAATTGTCATCAAGAGGAGTATTTTATGGCGTTGCTTCCGAAGGTCTCCTGCATTCCCGGATTGTTCCTGGTTTGTTTCTCGTTGTGCCGCGCGGATAACCCCGCCAAACCATCCCCGCCGCCGGCGGCGCTCACTCCGTGTTGCATGATGCCTGGCGCCAAGCCGCCCGAACCCGAACCGAAGCACTACCTCGACATGGTGTCGCTCGACGATGGGACGAAACTGAAACAGAAGCTCACCCTCAAACTGGTTTGCTCCACAGCGGACACCGCGTGCAAAACGCCGCCCTATCCTCTGGTGGTGGGTACGCCTTTCAATCTGCAGGTTTCTTCAGACTCCGGCTTGCCTGCTCAACTGGCTCTTAAATCGGATTCCGCCATGCTGGCAGGCAGCTGTTGCACGTCGCCGTACACCTACATTCCTAAGAATGCAGGTGTTCTTGTTTTCGAAGCGAACCAGCCTGGAAACCCGCAGATCGCACCAGCGAGACCTGTCCGGCTGGTCCTCGAAGTTCAACAGAAGGCTGACCCGATGCCCGCCGCCTGCGCTGCCTTCGCTATTCCATCGGCGACGGAGATTACGCGTCTGGATGCGCCAACCGTAGTCACCTTGCTCGGAAATCCCAAGCCATTCACTCTGGTAGCTGAAGGGAAAGACACCATCGCCATCTACTCCAGCGTGGACAAGACGGACGGCTTAGCGGAGATCAAGAAACGCATCGACGAGGTGCGGGTCAAATCTCCGGAACAACTGGGCATCGCTCCAACGCCAACGCCGTTTAATGTGGAGATGCTGGTCCCCCATGCCAGCGCATTGGGTGACCTCAGCTCGCGAATCGGAGCTTTGGCCGATCCGCAATTGCACTTTACTGTTCAGAAGGTGGCTGCCGATAAAATTCGGATCACGGCGCCCTCCAATCCCGCCTGCGGTGACTGGACCAAGTTTCTCGCGGATCTCAAGCGCGTGGTCTGGCAGATCCATCCCGAACCGATGTCGGCGAAACTGTTTTACTTGAACGCGCCGGACGTCGCCACCGCGTTGGGAGGCGCTCCTGCGGCATCCGCCACAACGCCTGCGACACCGTCGGCTGGTGCAGCCGCAGCAGCAGCGACGACACCTGCGGCAACGGCCACAAGCACTCCGGCCACGTCTACTCCAGCCACGACCACTGCAGCCACAACGACTGTGACGGTCACCGGACCCGCCGGCAATGCGACCAGTGTAGTAACCGCACCGTCGCCAACCAGTGTGGCGCCCCCGGCGTCGGCCACCGCCAGCGCTAGCGCAACCACGCCGGCGGCTGCGACACCCGCTACGCCTCCGGCTGCCCCCGCCGCCGCGGCAACCGCGCCCCCTCCCTCTGTTTCGGTGGTGCCGCTGGGAACCGATCTGCTGGTTTTCGGGGATCAGAATCCCGGTGACGATGCGCTCATCACCGAACGGCATCGCATCCTGGCTGCTTTGGATATTCCGCGGCCGGAGATGATCATCAGTGCCTGGGTGCTGCAAAACTCAAGTCAGGACGCGGGCGATGCCGGCGTGTTTAGCGCCATGTCTCAGCGCATGGTTTCTCAATACAACCAGTCGCTGCAGGACGGCGTTTTGGAAGCTTGGCGCTATCTCAAGGGACGGATGAGCCAGGACAATTACTTCGACCTGCCATTCTATAGTTACATCACGAACCGTTTCGTGTCCGACCTGAAACCGGCGGCGGGGGCGCAGCTGGATTCGCAGGCAGTCCTCGAGAACCGGTCGAACACGAGTTTCGCGCATCCGGACGACCTGGGCGCCTGTTCCGACCAGCAATATTGTTTAGGTTATACGGATTTGTTTAATGCAATTCAACCGCGCTTGACCGACATGTTGATGGCCATCATTGCGGCGAACGAACCGATTTGTGAAGCTGAGAACGCCGCGAACCAGCTGGAAAACCCCACTGCGCCAACCCCTCCTCATTGTCCTGGCGATACAACGGAGATGAAAAAGGATCCGCCCCCGCAGGCGCCCGGCAAGACCGGCTGGAAGAAGAACGAGATGTCCCGCAAGCTTGCGATCGGCGTCAGTCAAACAGGCTGTGAGGTACAGGACCTGCAGGCCATGGATCTCACCAAACACATCGTCCTCAATTGCTTCCGGGAGGTAGCGTTGCAACGTCTCGGCGCGACTGCGGGAGGACCGTCTGAAATAGGAATCTTGCGCGCCGCGGTGGCGGATTTCCTGTTCCACTACAAGATGAGCCAGCAGTATCCGCACGAATTCTCGGCCTACGACCTTGGCCGTAGCGCCGATGCTCTCAACTCCACGCTGCGCCCGTTCATCGACGGTTTCAACCAGGACGTAAAGGCCTACCAACGCTACCTCGGGGCGGAGATGGAAACAGAAATCGAGGAAGCGCATAACAACGGCTGGTTCAAGGACAAGCCTCAATTCACCAACAATGGACTGGTCACGGTTCGAACCATCTCCGGCCAGGAGAGCACCGTGGACACCATCTCCCAGAGTTATGTAGCGGGCTCAGCGCCCCTGCTTTCCGACGTGGCTAAATCCATGTTAGGCCTGCCTACCGGAAGCTCCGCCGGCGGTGGCGCGGCTTCAACCGGTTCCGGCTCCGGCATCGGAAGCTTAAACGGAATCCTGTCCACTCAAACGCAGCTCTTCCTGGGCGCGCTGTCCGCGTTCCAGGATTCCAAAGTACAGATCGGCCGCGAACTGTCGATCGATGTTACTCCGCGAAGTCTGAACGGGGCGTCATCGGCCGAGATCCTGGTCACCATGCAGGCGGGTGAGACGGCGCCTCCGACGGTTTACGGAGGGTCTCAAAATGGCGGCAGCGCGGACATATCCCGGGTAGCTACGCACAATACTTCCACCAGAATTCGAGTTGACTCCATTCAGATCTTCGACGTGTCCTCATTCACCGCGGTAGTGCAAAAATCACGGTCGCGCTTCCCGCTTCTGCCGGTGCCGGGGATCGAGATTCCATTTATCGGCAGCATCATCGGAATACCCTTGAAGCCGTCCGCGGTGTATCACAGCAGCCTGGCTCTGATGAGCGCCCTGATCGTACCCACTGCGGCGGACCTGGCATCGGGTCTCATCTTTCGCAAGGATCTGGTGGTGGACGACGCGGGCAAAGAGTCTTGCGTGGTGCCCTTCGACCCTGCCAAGGACGCCAGTGGACCGCCACGGTGCGCCTTTCGCACGGCCCTTTCGTTAAAGGACTTGGACCATCAACCGATCCTCGATTACCACCGCGCCATGATCCACTGCCTGGCAACCGGAGGAACAGCGATGAGCTGGACAGTCCTTGGCAAACCGAACGAGTGCGGCAACCTCAGTTTCAACAATGTCCCGCATGTGGACCTGCAGTAAGTTTGCAATCGCTCTAGCCTGCAATTTTTGAGTATTGTGAGTATTGTGAGGATCGCATCAGCACGGTCTTTTCCCGTGAGGCCGGGCCATTGAAGATCGCCACTTTCAACATCAACAACGTCAACAAGCGTCTGCCTAATCTCATGGCGTGGCTCGCCAGCGCTCAGCCCGACGTCGTTTGCCTCCAGGAACTCAAGGTAGAGCAGCGAGCGTTTCCAGCCAGTGCCCTTCGGGACTTTGGCTATCGCGGAGTCTGGCTGGGTGAACGTTCCTGGAACGGCGTGGCGATCCTGGCGCGAGAGTGCGATCCAGTGATGACCCGATCCAGCTTGCCTGGGAATCCCGACGATCGCCAGGCACGCTATATCGAGGCGGCGGTAAATGGTGTGCTGATCACTTCCATCTATCTGCCGAACGGAAATCCTCAACCCGGCCCCAAGTTCGATTACAAATTGGCCTGGTTCGAACGTTTAATCGCCCACGCCGCGGAACTTATGAGCGCCGGCGTTCCTGTCGTCTTGGCCGGGGATTACAACGTTGTACCGGCTGTGCAGGATATATATCCCACGCGATCTCTCGACAACAACGCATTGATTCAACCTCAGAGCCGCCAGGCGTATGCCCGGCTGCTGGCTCAAGGCTGGACGGACGCACTGCGAAAACTGCAACCCGAGGGCCCGCTCTGGACGTTCTGGGATTACGAGCGCAACCGGTGGCCGCTAGACAAGGGGATGCGGCTGGATCATTTCCTTCTCTCGCCAACAGTGTGCGATCGGCTGGTGCACGGGGGTGTGGACCGCTGGGTGCGCGGTGAGGAGAACGCGAGTGACCACGCCCCCGCCTGGATAGTGCTCGATCGTTGATTTGAAGCTTAGCGCCCCTACCGTTTACTGTCGAGGCACCGGCACCAGCTCGAACTGATGAGCCTTGGGTTTTGCGGCGTCACGCTGTATCCGCACAATATCTGTCTCTGCCTTGTCCATCGCAGCCAGTGCGCTCTCGATCGCGGCCTGCGGCGTTTCCTGCAGCGGAACCTGGACGTTGCGCCACCGCAGGTTATGGATCTGAGTATGCACGGTGGTCAGCTTGAGCACCTGCATGGACTGTTCGGTCATCGGCGTGTGATACATCGCCAGGTTGATACCTTCCCGAAGCACAGAGTTCGAAAATTCCCCTGCGCCCATTCCGTCGATGCGCAGTATATAGCGGCCTGGCTCCAGCCCGGTCACTCGCAGCGTTTCGTTGTTCAGCGCGGTCCAGATATCGGAGTTCTTAAGCGTGAGGGCGATCACTCCGGTGTCGTCCCCTTCCGCCATTGGCGCGAGTGGAAGCGGTAAAGATTGTTCGGTCTGGGTCCAGCGCAGCCCTCCTTCGGCCTTGAGCCCGGTGATGTCCGCGTACTCTTCGCGAGTCACCTGGGGCGCCGCGCCGGTCCCGGCGTCGATGGTGACAGCGCTCACCACCGCGCGCGCGTTCCAGCTTTTCAAAAGTTGTTCCGCCATGATCAAGTGTCCGGCGGGACCGGGGTGGACGCGGTCAGGAATGATCTTCCCCGCGTTGCTCCGGTCGGCCGAGTCGGCGTTTCGCACCACTTGCACTACGCCGCTATTCAAATCCGCCACATCGATCCTGGCTTCTTTGGCGTACGCATCAATCCAGGCGCCGTAACTCACCAGGATCGCGTTGTAGCCATCCGGCGCCAGCGTGAACGGGCGAGTGACATCGTCAAAAGGTGATGGCTTGATGGCCGTGATCCGCAATCCCGGAATCTGCTGCTTTAACGACTCGACGATGTGCTGGAATCCCGTTTTGAAGACCTCGTCGTTCTCCGCTTTGTGTCTGGTGTACCCGCCGTCGTTCATTCCCAGCATGATAGTGACCACGGTGGGCTGATACGCAACCACATCGCGCTTCAAACGCAGATCCACCGGTCCGCCGCCGCCTCCCGTGACACGATCGCCTCCCCAACCTGAATGGACGAAGGAAACGTTCAGCGAAGGGTAACGCGTCAGCGTGTAGAGTTCCGTGTACAGCGTATAAAGACGCTGGTCGGTAATGCTGTCTCCGTAGAAGACCACGCGGTCGCCATCGTGAAGATAGAAGGGAGCAGGCTCGGCGGCGAAGAGAGCGCCAGCCAATGAACATACGGCAATTATCCGTAAGGGAAGGTGAAGCATTGCGTTTCTCCAAGAGCTTACTGTTTCACGTTTTGCTGATGCGTTCCATATTAGTACAGCGGCTTGGCAGAACGCGGCAGCCAGGGACGGAATCGACCCTCCCACCGATCAGGCAAAATGGTCGCATTGACTCGAAACACGGACGCTCGCGCCTGCAGCCCTACGGCGAATTCGTGGACTATTTACACCGCCCCCCGCCGGCAATAATCTTGTGGAACTCCAACACCAGTTCCGGTAACCTAATTACATACACAGTGGGGTAGAGTTCATCGGGCGGCGGGAACGCCCATTACGGTGCAGTAGGGGAGCATGAAAAAAATAACCATCTTGCTGGGCATAGCCATTCTCGCCGGCGCCGATTCACCACCCAAGCCGGGCGACGTGACCGAGGCGCGGGTCCTGACAGACTCGGCTAACTGGCTGGTGGGCGGGCGCGACTTCAATGAGCAGCACTTCAGCCCGCTCCGGCAAGTGACCGACAAAAATATAGGAAAACTGGGGCTGGCCTGGGCCACCGAGATCGAGAGTCCCATGGGGCTTGCGACGGAGCCCATTGTGGTGGACGGAATCATCTACGTGAGCTTGCCGCAATCGCGCGTCTATGCCGTGAATGCATCCTCGGGCAAAGTGCTGTGGAGATTCGATCCGAAAGTTCGCCTGGACCGGATGCGGAATTCGTGGTCGGCCCGTTCGAATCGTGGCCTGGCAGTTTGGGGCGGCAGGGTCTACATCGGAACCGGCGATTGCCGGCTGCTTGCCGTAGACGCTTCGTCCGGAGAAAAAGCCTGGGAATCGTCCGTGTGCGATGGAAGCCAAACCGGCATTACCGGCGCGCCGCATGTTGCTAAAGGCAAGGTGTTCATCGGCTATAACGGCTCCGATATCGGCGTCCGCGGATCCGTGGTTGCTTTCGACGCCGCGACCGGGAAACAAGCCTGGCGATTCTGGACCGTCCCGGGAAATCCGGCGCTTGGCTTCGAATCGAAGGCCCTCGAGATGGCTGCGAAGACCTGGTCCGGCGAAAATTGGTGGGAGGTGGGAGGCGGCGATGTTTGGGACCCCATCACCTACGATCCCGCCACTGGCTTTTTAATTTTTGGCACGGCCGGCGCTACGCCGGAAGTCCTGTTCGGCGATAAGGCCGACATGAAAGTGGGCGGCGACCGGCTTTTCGCGGGATGCGTGGTCGCGGTTGACGCTGAGACCGGCGAATACCGTTGGCATTACCAGACCAGCACGCAGAACTATCACAACGAGAACATGCACGTCCTGCTGGCAGATCTGGTGATTGCAGGCGAGAAGCGGCATGTCGCGATGACTGCGCCGAAGAACGGCTTCTTCTATATGCTGGATGCGGCTACCGGAAAGTTTATCGCTGGGAAAGCCATCGCCAAAGTGAGTTGGGCCGCTTCCTTCGATCCTAATACCGGGCGCGCCGTGGAAGCGCCCATGCCGCGGGAAGGGCACCTGCCGCTCAGCGGCGGCCACAATTGGTGGCCCATGAGCTACAGCCCTCTCACCGGCCTGATTTATCTTCCGATGCATGATGTCAAAGAACACACTCTGGCTGCTCACGAATTTCCCGAAGAAGGAAAGCTGCTGGCCTGGGATCCGGTGAGTGAATCCGCGCGTTGGGTTGTAGAGCAGCCCATCGCTACCAATAGCGGCGTTCTTTCCACCGCCGGCAATTTAGTTTTTCAAGGCGAAGGTACCGGCGAATTTGCCGCTTACTCCGCCGACAGCGGAAAGAAAGTCTGGTCCATCAGCACCGGGTCCGCCATTCATTCGGTGCCGGTAACATTTGCCGTGAAAGGCGAGCAATACATCCTGGTGCCGGTGGGCTGGGGTTCGGCCTCCAGATTATTCGCCACCGGAAGCTCCATGGCCACTCCCCTGGCCAAGCGCGGCCCAGCGCGTCTGCTGGCATTTAAGCTGGGAGCAAGCACTCCTTTCCCGGCCGTAACCACGCGAATACCGCCAGTGCCCAGGCCGCCCGACCAGACCTTCGGCCCGGAAATGATCAAGCAGGGCGAGGCCCTTTATTCCAAGCACATTTGCTTTGATTGCCATGCTCCGCATGCCGACGGAAGTGGAGCCTGGACGGAAGACGGCGCAATTCCCGATTTGCGCTATATGCCGGCGGAATCTCATCGGCAATGGTACGAAATCGTTCTGGCCGGCAGCCATCGCAAATATGGCATGCCCGGCTTCGGAACTCCGCCCGGCTATCCGATCGTGAAGCGGAAAATGAGCCGCGAGGAAGCAGATGCAATTCACGCCTACATCATCGACTTGTCGTGGCAGGCGTACAACGAAGATCAAAAAAGACATCCGCAGGGTCAGTGAACGCGCCATCACCACGGGCGATCATGCTTCGGGCGCGCGCTCAACGACACACTTGATAGGGTGCGCGAGCCCGCACTGTTCAATTAAAACGTGAGGCGCGCGGTCAACTGGATCTGTCGCGGGCCTGCGCCTTCGGCTTGCTGCATGGAAGTGATCTGTCCGAAGCCGGCCGGAACTGTAATGGTCAGATTGCCGGGCGGCGCATAGTTCGGATGGTTCGTAACGTTCGCTACCTGCGCGCCGAATTCCGCCCGAATGGACTCGGTGAGCGAAACTCGCTTGAGCAAAGAGAGCGAAACAACTTTGGTCCCGGGGCCCACTACCGCGCCCTGCGTGGAGTCGCCGAAACGGCCAATATTGTCTGGCGGGTCCGAGAACGCGGCGGGATTGATCCACTGATTTATGGATTGGCCCACGTAGGGACTAACTCCGGGGACGGTGTCTGCGCGGCCCCCGGTCGCGAACAACTGGTTGTAACCGGTACCGGACGGATCGTTGTCAGTACTCACCGTCAGGAAGGGACCGCTCTGGAAAAGCGCCAGACCACTGAGAACCCAGCCGCCCAGAACCATGTCCGTCGCGCGATTTACACTATTCATGAATCTCTTGCCTTTGCCGAACGGCAGTTCATAATAGACGCTCGCCAGGAAGCGGTTGCGGCGGTCAAAGGGCGTGTTGCCGTAGTCGAGTCCGGGATGATAGGGATCGCTGAGTTCGTTGCCAAACTCGTTCGCAAAACCTTGGGCCGAAGAATAGGCCGCTCCGATGATATTCGAAAGGTCGCGCGTGTACGTGTAACTCGCCTCGAATTGAAGGCTGTTGGTTCGTTTGTGAACCGATATCGTGCCTGATTGGTAATTCCCAAAGCCCTCACTACTTGCCGCCTGGAAGTACTGGAGCTGAGGAAAAGGAATCTGAGCCTGGATGGTTGGATCGTTGATTCCGAGAGTGTTGGGATGAACCTGGTTGTAATTGATTAAAGTTGGAACGTTGTAGGAATGGTTCCCGCTGTAGGAAGCCTGCAATCCCACTCCTCTCCCGAGGTCCCTTTCGAGCGTGAGGTTCCACTCTTCGACGATCGGATCCTTGAAGTTGATCTCAGAAGCCAGATCGAAGAAATACGAGCCCGGCTGTGCGATGTTCGATGGATAGGAATAGGGAAGAGCGTATTGGGGTTTCCCGCTCACCAGATTATCGTTGGAGAAGAAAGCCACGTCGCTGGCGCCGACCGACCAGCCGTTGATAGCGCTGCCGCTCATCAGAGCTTCGATGAATCTTCCGTAACCGCCGCGCAGCACCGTTTTGTTGTCGCGCCCGATACGATAGGCGAATCCGATACGCGGGGCAAAATCGCGTTTCGAAGAATATCGCAAAGCAGCCGGCACTCCCACTTTCGATGCCAGAATCTCCGGCGTGTCCTCCAACGATTCTGTAAACTGCGGATTGATGTTGGCAAACGCGGCCTGGTTAGGCACGATTACCGCGCCATGGAGCACTTGGCCGTTTACCGTGCTGGTATAGTTTGGGTACCAGTTGACTACATCGTTGTTTTTATCCTGGAAGCCGGGGTGATACTCCCAGCGCAGGCCGTAGTTGATGGTGAGCGACTGCGAGACCTTCCAATCATCTTGCGCATAGAACGCGTAATGCTTGGAATAGGCATTGGTGGTGGGATTGGTAACGGTCGCAATCGTGGTTGAGTCCGGATAGCCCAACAGAAAACCGGCCAAGGGAACCCCCGAGCCTGGATTCCCGCTGGGATTAAGGAGTGCGTTCACCGCCGCGCTGGAGGCATCAAACGTATAGACGCCCATTCGATAATCGGAGAATACGTTTGTGAACAGGCTGCTCAAATAGCGAAAATCCCCGCCAAACTTTACCGTGTGTTTCGACTTGGTCCAGGTAAGAGAATCGAGAATCTGATAGGTGGCTTCTCGCGGGTTGATATCGATGGTGTTGTAGGGATAGGTCCCGGTAAATCCAGCGAGAATGACGGAAGGAGTAGCATAGCCGGGAGGCGGAGGTCCGGGCAGATCACTGAGGCCCAGTTGCTCGGCGGATTGCTGCGCCGTGATGCCGCTCGAGTAACCGCGCCGGATGATGCTGAATCCGCCGCGCAATTCGTTAACCAGCGACGGGGAGATAACCCAGTTATAGGCGGCCGCGAGAGCGTTGTAAATTTCCGGCCGCGACGTGCCTCCAGGCGCCGGCGAACCAGGGTTTCCGTTGCCGTCTTCGGGAGCCAGCACCACGCGGCGGTTCTTATAGGTGTATCTGGCATACACCAAATGCTTGGGACCGAACATCTGATCCACTCGCACATCGCCCTGGGCGCTGTTAATCGGGGTTTGGTATTCCACCAGGTAGTTATTCGCGATTGCGCCGGGCGGTCCGTAATTCGGCAACGGGTAAAACTCGTTCAGCAGCTTTTGCGAAAAGGGATTGAGTTCGCTCTTCGGAATAATATTGCCCGGGAAGCCATTCAACGCGTCCGGGTATGCGGAAAGGTCGCCGTTCCGCATCGCTACGGTGGGGACGCTCAGAAGCGCAGTCTGCGATTTCGGCAATCGCAGAACCTCGTAGCTTCCAAAGAAGAATGTCTTGTTCCGGCCGTCGTAGATATGCGGAATAATAAGCGGGCCGCCCAGGTATACGCCGAAGTCGTTCATCTGGACGGGCGTGACCTGGTGACTGAAAGTATCGGACGCATTGAAATCGGTATTCTGAACGTTCTCAAACAGCCCGCCGTGATAGTTGTTCGTGCCGGACTTCGATACGGTGGTGATGTCCGCCACGCCGCCGTACTCCGCCGGATTCAAGATCTCGCTAATCTTGATTTCCTCGATGGCGTTGAAGGATGGAAACAATTCGGCCAGAGCTCCGAGCGAACCGGGTCCCACCGAACTGATTCCGTCAATAGTAAGCGATAGCTGCGAGGGCATCGCGCCGGCCACCATTATGTTGGTGCCATCTGTTTGAACGCCGGACTGCGCGGTAAGGGTGGAGAAAGCGCTGGTGGAGCCCTGCGACCGCGTTCCTATAGCCACCGGAAGATCGGTGAGTTCCAGGCTGCCCTTGGTTTCGGAAATGTTGGAGGCGTCCGTCTGCACCACGGCGATCGCTTCAACGGTAATCGTCGTTGCTTGCGTGGCGACTTTCATGTCCAGGTCGATGTGCTTGGTCTCTCGCGAGGTCAGGCTGAAAGCTTGAAAGTCCGTTTTCTGAAAACCCGGAGCATCCACTTCGAGCTGGTAGGTCCCGACGTCGATATTGACGAATTGGTAACCTCCGTTCGAATTTGTTTCCGTATCGCGCGTGGCATTCGTTCCCGTGTTGACCAGCTGAACCTTGGCTTTCGGAACCAGGCCGCCGGAAGGGTCCCTCACAGTGCCCAGCACCGTGCCGAAGGTTGACTGCGCGTAAGTTATCGAGTTCAGCGGGATTGCGCCGAAAACCACCGCTATCACGCTGAACACAAATCCAGCGGCACGACCATCCTTGAGAGGATGAAAAATGGACATAACGGTTCCTCTTTGCGAACTTTATTGCTGTTTCAAGATGGTTCGAAATCGCAGACCGTTAGTTCTGGCGCCGCGTCTATCGACCCCGCTGCTAGTTCAACAAGGAATGAATACCGACGTGGGTGAAAAGAAAAGTAGAGTTAGTGTAACCAACTAGCAACACGCTGTCAATGGGAATTTGACGCTTGTCCAGGCAAAGTAGAAATGTCCCCTTTTGGCCTGTCCGTCTGAAGAGTGCATGTTATGTTGCGCAGCGGCAGGCGGGAGCGCGTTCGCCCTGGATGACCATCGCTTGGTGCTACGGCGTAACCACAATTCCCGCGTAAGTCACATCCACATTCAGATTCCAGGTTTTCTCGTATTTCAATGTGGCCGCATCGTATACTTCAATCTCGAACCCGGCGCCGTAGATATACAGCTTTTTCCCGTTGCTCGAAATACCCAAGGTGAAACGCGTCCGGCAGGGAACCTCCTCTTTCTGCGTGATGTGATCGGTAGCCAGATCGAACGCCCAGAATTCACAACGTTTGTTCCCGAACTTCCCATTCTCCACCACGGTGTAGGCGAATTTTTTGTCCGGCGTCACCTCCAGACCGGCGATTCCAGCCGGCGCCGGACCGATGGGGCTGAAGTCCATCTGCCGCGTGCTCAGATCGAACCGTGCCAGTCCAAACAACTTGTTGTGAACGATGGGATCTTCCGAGTTGAAGATGGCAATATGTTGCCCCGGCTGGTTGATCAGATCCAGATCGGCGCCGAAATGAACGTGCTCCATGCCGGGAAAGTTCGGCTTCGCGAGGTCAAGTTTATCGACGATCTTGAAGTCGTCCGCCTGAAGAATGGTGATGTGCTCTCCAAACTGGTACAAGAGTTTGCCGTCGGGCGAAACCTCGATGGCGGCTCGTCCATAATCGATGTCGTTGTCACTTTGTTCGTCTTTTCCGAGATCCGCGGTGCGTACGATCTTCTGCTGTTCGAGATCGATCACCGTGTATTTCGGCTTCCCGACTTCATAGTGGTCCGGAAATTTCTCAATCTCCTTGCTGACGGTATAGAACAGCTTGCCTTGAGGATCCGGCGTGCCGTCCCAGAAGCGAAATTGTTTGGTGGGAGTATTGAGAACGAAGTGATTGATCACTTTTCGCGTGGCAACATCAATCACCTCAATGCCGTTGTGATCTATGGTGCCCACATAAATCCGCTGGTGATCCGGCGACAGACGGATGGACATGGGGGTTCCGGTGTGGAGCGGGATGCGATCGACAACCTCGCCCTTGGATTCGTCGAATACCAGAACGGAGGCCGGATAGGCCGGCAGATAAAGCGTGCCCGCGCTCGCGAAAGCTGCGCCGGCTGCGAGTAATAGAAATAGATTTTTCATGGCGCGGGCTATGGGAAAACCAAATCCAGATTGCGCCAATCCTTGGTGGCGGACGCGCATTTGCTGGTCCAGTCCGGCGCATTGTTCAGATGATCCGGGACTTGGGCCGGCCAGTAACAACTTACAAAGCAGTCGTAAATATCGCGTTCCACCGGTTGACAGAGTCCGGCCGTGCCACCGGCCGCGTCCACTTCCCAGCCCGGCGTGAACATGAGCGAACAGGCCATGGGGACATGGGGGCGCTGCGGCGCCGGCGGATTTTGCAGCCCCACCACGTCGTCCTTTTCTTGCGAAACGACGTAGTTGTCGATGCGTGTCGCTTTCCTATTCAAGGGACGCATGTGCCTCATGAGGATGCCTTCCTTTCGGCGAACTGCTCAAGAAAGCCTGGATTTCGAGCGGCAATAGCGCCGTAGATTTCGAGGCAAGTGTTGGTCCAATCCCGGATCCAATCGCAATAATGCAGATTGGGATGGCCGGTATCTCCATAACGGACAAATGCTTCGTGATGGCAGCCGCCTGCGCATAACGGGCGCGCCCAGCACGTGTGGCAATCGTATTTCGAATCGATGTGACCGCGGCGCAGGAAGTCCGCCTGCTTTTCGCGATTGATGCCGGTGGAAATGTGGCCCAGGGCATGCACGTCCGAATCCACGAATCGGTGGCAGGGGGCGATGTCGCCCGAAGGTCCAACTCCCAGCAGGCCCAGCCCGGCGCCGCATGGATGCGATTTATTCACGCCTTGGCAGAGTTCGGCCAGCGTGTCGCTGACGTTCGAAAAGCCGTGCGCTTCGCCGCGCAGCGCAAACTCCAGATACTCATTCGCCAGCACGTGAAACTGTTCCAACACGCCGTTCATGCCGCTCTGGCTGATAGCGTAGAGCTGGTTCGGCGAAGTAGTGACCGGAGCGAAGCCTACTTCGTGGAATCCGAGATCCTGCTTTAAGTGCCGGAAAATTTTGACTACATCGGTGACCCCGGAGGTTAGCGTCACGCGTGCCGCAATGGGGCGCGTGCGATGGTTTTGAATCAGCTCGCGCACTTTGGGCGCGATGATATCGTAGCTGCCGCGCCCATTGGCGAAGATGCGCAGCTTATCGTGCATTTCCTTGGTGCCATCCATGCTGACGGTGACGCCGATGCGGTTCGCCGACAGAAACTCGATGATAGTGGGCGTCAGCAGCGTGGCGTTGGTAGTGAGGCTGAAATCGATGTGGCGCGCATTACCGGCGGCCTGCTGGCTGGCGTAAGTCACCACCTGCTTCAACAGCGGAAAGTTCATCAGTGTCTCGCCGCCGAAGAAAGTTACGTGAATGGAACGCCGGCCGGCCGATTGCCGCAGCAGGAAATCCACGGATGCCTTGGCCGTTTCGAAATCCATGAATTTCGGCTTGCCTTCCGGCGTCGCCACCTTATCGGCGCCGAACTCGTAGCAGTATTGGCACGACAGGTTGCACTGGTTCGTGAGATTCAGCACCAGGGTCTGCAGCGGGAAATCGGCGGGCGGGCTTGGCACCGGCTCCGGAGACGACTCGCCGGTAGCGATCACCCCGGCGTGCGCCATTTCTGTCACCAGTTGTTGCGCGTCCTCTACTTCCAATCCACGCGCGATGAGATCCTGGATCAGTTCATCGGATGCCGCCGGGGCGTCCGAAAGGCACTCGATCAACGCATCCACCGCTTGGTCTACCTGGAAGATTGCGCCGGCCGGAACCAGATAAAGAAAACGTTCGCCGGCCGCCTCAAAAGAATGAAATTCGCCTAACCGATAGACGCGAGCTTCCACTGTGGCGGCGGCCGTCATTGGCCAACCTCAGGTTGATCCCACTGCATGTACAACGGAACGGTAACAACCAGGTACGACTTGCCCGTTAGCGGCTTGCCATCCGTGCCGTGGTCGGTTTTGGAAGTAGCCACCACCCAAATGTCGCCGTAATTATTGCGCATGAATTTGCGCTTGGGATTCGGCCCGTCGGAGGCCGGCGTAAAAAATCCAGTGGGGCTGAGCGTGCCGACGAAATCCTTGTCGTCGTCTCCATACACGGAATAAAATTCCTCCACCGACCAATTCACATCCAGCGGGCCGAGTTCCACATCGTCGGCCGTGTGCGGCTTGCCGTCCGCGCCGCGCTGATAGCCGATTGCCTCGAACTGCTGATAACCCTTGGGATGCGTTTGGCTGCCCAATCTGGCCACCACCGATTCCGGCACCACCTTGATATAGTCAACGCGATCGTACACGGCAATGGCATTCTGCAGCACAGTGCGGCGGATGGCGATGTCGCGCTTGCCCGGAACAGCGTCGGCGGCCACGTCCACTTCGGCCGCCACTTCACTGGGGGTGTGCGAAACGATGCGGCGGACTGTAACTCCCGATCCGAGATCCAGATCGGCGGCGGTAATCTGAGCCGGCAAATTATCCCCGATCACACGCACGCGGTTGGATTGTGAACCGGTCTTCAACGCCGATCGATCCACGCCCAGCAGCGCGGGCTCCGCGGAGGCACGCTCCATTTTTACATCGAATCCAAACTCCTGATACTGGCCCCAGAACCATCGGCCTTCGGCCTGCGATTGATCGGGCGACACCCACATCACCTCGCGCATCTCGCTCGCCAGGTCATCCGGGGCGGAGCCGGCCGGATTGGTTCCCTTGGAGCGTCCGCGCCAGGAATATCCGGCATAGACCAAGCTGTGCCCGGAGCGGACCAGCGTGGATCCGTCTTTCACCGAGACCAGCTTTACGCGTGTGGTGAATTCATCCTCCGCCGCGCCCGGCTCCACTTCCAATTCTCCGTAATACTTGCCGTGGCCTAAAATATTGGCGCTCACCAGCCAGCGGCCGGCCAGTTTCGGCGCGCGCATTCGGGCCCGCCAGGCGGCCCACTCGGAAGTATGAAGCGGCGCGGTTTTGCTTAAGTAAGCCAAGGCTTCATCCACCGGCAGAACATCTCCCGGTTTTTCGTGATCCCCGAAACCACCCGCGTTGATGCCCAGCCGGAACGCTTCGTCGGCCTGCGGATACAAGGCCACGTGCAGATTGGCGAGCATCTTCCAATCCTCGGGCGAGCGACGCCACGAAAGTGGCCGGGCCAGCGGATGGCAGTTCGCGCAGGCGCCGCGCAAAGTGTCGTTGGGGATGATGGTCTCGTCTTGAATCCGCTTCTCCGCCAGATACATTACGGGCTTGGCTTCTTCGGGCGCCAACCCATGGTAGGTGCTGAGATATTTGATGATGCTCTTGGCTTCGGCCGGGGTAAGGGTCACGCCATTGAGGCGGATCATCCGCTTGAGCGCTTCTTCCCACTGCTCGGGCGAGGCGCGTTCCCAGGAAATCCGCGAGAGGTTCCCGTGCGAGTCCTTCACATGGCAACCGCCGCACTTTGCCAGCACCACTGGATCCGTAACCGGAATGCCCTCTTCGGGCACGCCGTTGGCGCCATCCGCCGCGCCACCGGCTTGAGCATTCATCCGGCTCAACCCAACCAAAAGCACGGATAGCGCGATCAACGCCGCACGCGACTGCTTCATATTAGTGGTTCATGATACTCCTTTCCCGGCCGGATGGGAAGGCACGATAGCTGAATGACGCCCATAAACTATTTTGATGAGCGCCCTGGCTTCATGCACAATGGGCGGGCTCTGTCCACCGACGCCAGCCTTTTCAGGGCTGCATCAGCACTTGGATCAGGACTTCCGGCCGGCGCCATCAAAATCGATGCTCCACTCTAACTTGGGCCGTGTCGCCGACCCAATGTAGCCGGTAAACTTGCCCCGGGCCGTCTCATTGCCGTAAGTCTCGACCGCTTGAAAACTCACGACGTCGGGCTCGCGGAAATGCTCCACCCGCGGGGCCAGCGAATAGACTGCCGCGGCGACGGTCATTGGCCCAGCAGTCATGAAGTTCGCCGGCACCCACGCAATCATTCGGAAACGGCCCGCCGGCCGCGGCCGCCCGTGCCATTCCGTGTCAACATCGGTGGACCAAAGCACTTCGGTGCCCCACTCGTTATAGACGCTCAGCACCGGAAACAAGGCCAGGGATGCGTTCTCGATATCAAGCTCCATTTCAATTCCAAAGTCTTGGCTCAGTTCCACCTCGGTCAGCGTCTCGCCATGGCGCGAGCGAACCCGGACGCTGCGCAGTCTGGCGAACTTGTCGCCTGGCGCATAGGGACCTTCAGGATAACGCCGTTCGCCGCGATTCCCCCCGCCGACGCGCAGATACGCCGCGGCGACGTCATGAACGGGACCTTGCTCGACCAACTTCCCCTGTTCGATCAGCAACGCGCGGCTGCAGAGCCGTAGCACAGCCTGAATATTGTGCGAAACGAAGAGTACGGTCTGTCCATCTCTGCCCACTTGCGCGATTCGCTGCATGCATTTCTTTTGGAATTCGGCATCGCCCACGGCGAGAACTTCATCGATGAGCAGAATTTCGGGCTCAATGTGAGCCGCCACTGAGAACGCCAGCCGCATGTACATTCCGGTGGAATAATTCTTTACCGGCTGATCGAGATATTGGCCGACTCCGGCGAAATCGACGATCTCGTCGAGTTTGCCGACAATCTCGCCGTGCCGCATGCCGAGTATGGCGGCGTTCAGGAAAATGTTCTCGCGGCCTGTGAGTTCGCCGTGAAATCCAGACCCCACCTCCAGCAGGCTGCCTACGCGCCCTTGCAACTCCACATGGCCCGCGCTGGGGCGCAGGATTCTGGCCAGGATTTTGAGCAACGTTGACTTGCCGGCTCCGTTGCGCCCGATCACTCCGAGAACCTCTCCGGACGAAGCGTCGAAACTGACATCCTGAAGAGCCAGGAAGCTGGCCGCTGGTCCGGCCGAGGGTTCCCGCTGGCCGCGGGAAAACCATTCGCGCATGGTCCGATAATGGCCGTTGCGCTCGCGAAGCTTAAACTCTTTGGTCAGACCGTGAACCGAAATCGTTTTCACACCCGCTCCGCCAGGTCAGTCTCCAGATGGTGAAAAAGCAAAATGGCCACGCCGGAAATCAAGACCGCCGAGAGGGCCGACATCCCGAGCAGCGTCCAGTTAACGGGAGTACCAAACCAGCAACTGCGGCCAACGTCAACCAGCCCAGCCATCGGATTAAGCTCCATGGCCCACCGGAATCTGGGGGGCACCAGCCGGAGCGGGTACACCACCGGAGTCGCATACATCCAAAACTGCACCAGGAACGGAAACACATGCTTTATGTCGCGATAGAGCGCCATGAGAGATGCCAAGGCGAGTCCAACCGCCAGCGCCAAACCGGCCGTAACCAGGGCAATGACGGGCAGCCAAAGCCACGACAGCGCCGGCCGGTAGCCTTGCCAAAGCAACATGCCCAGCAGGAAAACCTCGCCGACTATCAAGTCGACGACACACGCGGCCACTGCGGCACCGGGCAGAATTGCGCGTGGAAAATAGACCTTGTTGAGAAGATTGTGATTGGTGGCGAAAGTGGAACTGGCCGTGTTTATGGCGTTCGCGAAGAACATCCATGGCACCAAACCGCTCAGTGCGAACAGCGAATACGGAACCGGACCGGTTTCCGGCCGGAGAACGCGCGCGAAGACGAGGGTAAAAATCACCATCGGCAATATGGGTTGCAACACCGCCCACAGAACACCGAGGAGGGTCTGCCGGTAGCGCAACGTGATATCACGAAGAGTAAGAAAAAGGAACAAGGTGCGATACTGCCGATACTCGGCGATCTTCTCGAAGGGCGAAATTCCGGATCGGTCGATTATGGTCACACGCATGCGCGGAGGCTGCGCGGTGGATTCGCCAATCATCGGCGTCCCATCATCCTGGCGATCCGTTTGCCAAGTAAGGAAAACGCGAAGGGGCCGAGATCCGTCACCCGTGGAAGGTTGTAGTGCAACTGAAACTGCTGGGGCAGCGTGGCCAAACGGCGGATTGGCGGCAGGTCTCGACTGGCACGCCGATGCCGTTCCCAGTTTTCCGCGAAGATATCCGAAGCGGTTCGGCCGATTTTCGAGAGCCTTCGAAAGTAGCGCTGTTCCGAGGCGTCCGCACGGATTGAGGCCAGCTCTCCCAGCACCTCGCAGGGTATGGGGGTTGGAAACGTATCGCGCAGGAAGCGCAAAGTGGTGGCCAAAGGTATGCTCACCGAGAGATGCCGGGCCAGCTTTGTCAGCCGGCGCCAATCTATCTGGCTGGTCCGGAGTATGGTGAGAGCATCCGCGATCCATCGAATGGGAACAACCTCAGTGACCGTGAAGCCATGTACACACACATGCAGGAGCTGGTCGGTGGGGTTCAACGCGCGGGTCGCCATCGTGTTTAGCGAAAGCGGAACGCTGTCGTCCCAAAAAGCGCTATCCGCGCCTGGAAAGGTAGCCGCGTGCAACACGTGCCAGTGGAGATCGAAGTCTCCGTAATCTTGGTGAGTTAACAACGTCCCGTGGATGTGCCGGTAGAAGTAGTTGTTTTCAGGCGCCTCGGGGCAGTAGGCCATGGCCGACCAGCCGTCGCGTTGCAGCCGGCCGATGGCATCGCGAGCCAGGTCCTCGGGAACCAGTATGTCGAAGTCAGCCATCGGGCGAATGCCCTTGTCGCGATAATGCAGGATAGAGAGCGCGACGCCTTTGAGCACCATGGTTGGAATGCCATTCGCCTGGAACCAGGTCAAGCGCTCCTCCAGGCGACGAAACAGTTTTTGATTCTCCGCCCAGTATTGGAGATAAACGCGCCGTAACGTGTCGCGCAATTCCGCGGGAAGCGCATCTTTCACGTTGCGGTACAACAGGGGGAGCAGACGGCGGGCTCCTTGTTCCAGGTGGAGAAATCCCGGCCCAGCCGCGTCCCGGCTGGACGCGAACCACTCTTGAGCGGCCTCAACCGCCTGGGGACCTTCCAGCAGGGCGGCCCGCAACAGTAAGAGTTGCGAGGACGTAGCGAACTGAAGCGGTACCGGGCTGCGGTCCTCCAACATCTCTTGATTCTAACTTTTCACACTGGACTTGAGTGACTTTTGAGGCTTGCTAATAGGGCCATAAGTACTATGCTCGCTAGTTTGGGAGCAGCGATCTATTTCGCGCGGACGAATAGCCGTGGTACAAGGGGATATCACATGGAAGAACTGCTCGAAGCACTGTTGTTGCCCGAGCCTGCGGCGCGGCGGCAGGCTTGGGAGCATTGGCGTGTTGGCATAGACCTTGCCGCTCTACCTTACGATTGCCAGCTTTTGTTGCCGGCTCTCGGTCCTTCGCTGCCCACCTGGCTCCCAGATGACCCCGCCGCTGGCATTTTCCAGGGCATTATTCGATTGATTTGGACCCAGAACCAACTACGCTTGCGCGAGGCATGTGACGTGATGAGCATGTTGCAGACAGCCGGTGTCCGCAAGCCGGCCGTGGTTGGACCGCTGGCATGGGCGTTACGAACCAACCCGCCGGCCGTTCGGGCAATTTCCGACAATTTGATGTTTCTGGTGTCGCGCGAAGATGTCGGAAAAGCGTACCAGGTGCTTCTCGGCGCCGGCTGGCAGCCCTACTCCGATGTACCATCCGGAGAGTGGCTGGACTGGAGCGGCCACGTCTCGTTCGCCCGCGACAATCTTCATTTGCATCTTTGCTGGCGTGTAGTTCTGACCAAACCGGAAGACGCGCTCGAATGTGAGAGAGCGTGCCTGGCGCACCTCCAAGAGATCGAATGGAACGGCACACCGCTGCTGACCACCTCGCCGGAAGCTACCTTGCTGCACATTCTGCACGGCAGCCCGGAACCGGATTCGCTGCCCTGGCAGGCCGATGTTCTGTTGACTGCCACGCCGCGAATGAACTGGACCAGGTTTCGCCAACTGGCACTGCGATTCTCGCCCCCTGCTCTCGAACGGCTCTCGGAGTTGCACCAGTGGAATCCAGTTTTGGCGCCCTCGCTCCCAGCGGATCGCCATTCGCTGCTGCGGCGAAAGTTTGGCCTGTTTTGGAGCGAATACCGCGCCGCGAGCTACAGCCGCAAGGAACCTCCCAGCTGGCTGGGTTTTCTTCAGTATCTGCAAGCACGTTGGAACGCTCCGTCGATGTGGCGGATGCCCTTGGCGGGCGCAAGACGTGCGTTCCATTACCGCCGGACGCTGCTGCGATAGGCATTCCAGACGAATGGTGGGACGCCGGGCCAGTTTAGTTGGCAGGCGCTTTCGCCTGCCAACCGATTTTTCTATACAGCCTCTTCATCACCTTTGGTGGGCGAGCAGGCCCATAGAAACACCGTTGACGACGCCTCGTGGCGCACGCATTTCTGCGTGCCGTGTTCACACTCGTGTGAACGCTTGCTTTGGGTCAAAAAGGTGTTCGCAGGAGTGCGTGCGCCACCCGGGGGTCCGCCCCACGGTTAATCGATCCTCGAAGGCGCCTGGGTACTGGCATGCAGCCAGTATCGTTCCCATGGACACTCCAAATTGAACGGATTCAAAACCTCCCGGTATCCAGCAGGCTCGAGGATTTCGGTCACCGAGCGCCACATGGACCCGTCACACTCCGTTGATAGTGCGCGGAAATGATATTCCCCGAACGGGAACGAGGACAACACCTCCAACTCGCTGCCTTCGATGTCCAGCGCCGCGTAGTCGATCATGGACGGGGCGCCGTGCTTGCGTAAAAGATCCGCCAAGGGAGTGCCCTTCTTAGAAACTTCGCGGTCTTCGGTGACCTCGCGGTCGCCGCGCTGTTTAAACCGGAGCAAGTTCTCCCGGATTCCCGAAAGATGTGGATGCAGGCCGCCCTCGCCGCCGGCCACAAAGCGGACCGTACGCGACGTCGCGGTAAGACATACGTTCTCATGAATGCTTCGGGGACGACTTTTCGCCAGTTGGTCGAAGAGGCGATCGTTCGGTTCCACGCACAGCCCACGCCAGCCGAATTCCCGTTCCAGGATGTAACAGCTGCTGTCACAGAAGCCGTCTCCAGCTCCGGCCTCGACAAAATAGCCGTCATGTAATCCAGGAAAGATATAATCGCGAATCCACAAGTCGTTCCTGGCATCGTTCAAATAAAGTCGCCAGGCACCCGCAACTTTGTGCCCTCGAAACATTATTGAGCGGATCTGCCGGCCGCCGCCCGGCGAAGATCCAACAGCTTTTTCAGCGCAATCAAATTCTCTTTTCGTAAATGCTTGTGCGTGCGTTGGAAGTTGGCCAGGTGAATTCGCCGGCGCACCACAGTGTCCGGCAGCATGTAAATATTCATGTTCTGGAGGGTAGCGCGGCCGTACCAATCCAAGAAGTCGCCCATCTTTCGTTCCTCCGCGAAAGGCCCTACGCGATGGAAGGAATCGCGGCGCGCCAGCATGGAACCCTGCAACAGGCCAGGAAGCGCGGTGGAATTGCACTTGATCTTGGCGCGCTCTTCCGCAGTCAGTTCCAGGCTGATGAAGTTCTGCATATGGCCAAAGACCAGGTCTAGAGACGGGTTCGCCGCAAAGGCCTCTATTTGCAGGTCGAGTTTATTGGCGGTCCATAAATCGTCAGCGTCCAGGAACGCCAGGAAATCCCCCGTCGCTACGGCGACCCCGGCATTTCGCGCGGCGGGATGGCCGCGATGAGGAATGGCGATCACCCGAACTGCAGATCCATAGCGGGAGGCCAATTCCGGACCGTTGTCCGTTGAACCATCGTCCACCACCAACACTTCCAAGGGGCTGTAATTTTGGGCCAGGACACTCCCGATCGCTTCCCGCAGATACTTGGCGCTGTTATAAATGGGAATGATCACGCTGACCGAAGGTCGCACTCACTCACCTCCTTCAAAGCTAATTCCTTCGGCAGTTCCTGATTGCCGATGTAGTGCTGAAAAACATACCGGCGCTGAGCTGTTGGATCGGAGACTCCTGCTTTGATGCGTTCAATCCTGCGCTTGATGACCAGCAGATGCGCGGCGCGATTGCGGCCGCGGCTGGTGTTGTCGGGATGCCTCCTATAAAGCAGGGAAACGTCCTGGACATGCGCTTTAACGACATCATTTTCCCAGCAGCGGAAGAAGAAATCGGTATCTTCGCCGTAGGGCATGCGCTCATCGAAAAGTCCGAACTCCAGGAAAACAGTTCGCCGAAACAGGCAACTTCCGAGGTACGGCCCGAGATAGGGTTCCGTGCTGTAATATTTCCCGCCGGGCGCGATCCAGAATTGCCGCATCAGACCTTGAGCAATGCCGGCTTCGGGATTTTCCTCGAGCGAATGAACCAGAGTTCTGAGGTGACGGTTCGTCCACAGATCATCGATATCAAGAAAAGCAAGCAGATCGCCCTGGGAGTTCTGAATCCCGCGATTTCGCGCGGCGGCCTGCCCTTGTTGCTCCTGGCGAATGTATCTGACGAATTCGGGGCAGTGCTTCAGCTGGTTTCGCAAGCCGTCGGTGGACCCATCGTCGATCAGCAGAACCTCCAGCTTCCGGTAGTCCTGCGCCAGGATGGAATTCATCGCCGAGGAGAAAAAACATTCGCCATTTCGCACGGGAATCACGACGCTGATGGATGGTTCGTATTTCATTCCCGGTCAGGAACAGACTGGCTCCCGAATTCCTTCATCGAACGGCCACACGCTTCGACCAATGTATTCCGAGTATGCCACCTCCCGAAGCTCCCGCATGGGTTTGACCTTGCCGGCGCGTAACCGGTCGAGGTGGCGCTTGTAGATGGCCACCACTCCCATTTCGACCACGCTCTTTCCCGATGTCATATTCGTTTCGTGCCGGTGATAAAGCAGCGACAGCTCGTCGATTTCGAGCTTGCGCATACCGCGTTCCCAGCAGCGGACGATAAGATCAAAGTCCTCAGCGAAGCGCATGCGCTCCTCAAAAACACCACACTCCTCAAACACATGCCGTCGAAAAACAAAGCTTCCCAAATTGATAAAGCGGTAAGGCAGCGAGCAATAATAGGCGCGCCCGTCGTTACCGTGCAGGAAGTTGCGGATCAAGCCTTGGGCCAATTGAAAATTCGGCTCAGCCTGGAGAGCGGCCGCCAATCGATGGAGATGCCCGGGCTCCCAGAGATCATCGATGTCGAGGAACGCGATCAGCTCGCCGGTGGACGCTCGGATTCCAGCGTTGCGCGCCGCGGCCGGCCCGCGATTTTCCTGCCGGAGGTAGCGCAGGAAGGCTGGGCCCTTCTGGGCGCGCTCCCGAAGACCGTCGGTCGATCCATCGTCCACCAGCACTACTTCAATATTGGGATAACACTGGCATTGGATGCTGCTGAGCCAGGTATCGTAGAATGCGGTCGCGTTAAAGGCCGGAGCAATCACGCTGATGAGTACGGGGGCGCTCATTGGTTCAGTTGAGTCAGGAGTGGGCAAATGACGCGAGGAATCTGCGAGAGATCCGTTCCCAGCTTCAGCCGAAAACAGGGAGAGCCGCGAACCACTTGAGCGATGGAGTTGAGATCCTGCGATCCGCTGGCAGGTAGCTGCGCCAAACTGCTGGGACCCATGGCCATTAACGCGGCTCCAGCTCCGCACGGCTCCAGCCGGGTGTCGGGTTGGCCGGTTATCACCGGGACCAGAATGGCTCGTAACGGGAATTGGGGAATCAGTTTATGCGGATACGATTCGTTCAGGAAAATAGTGACTTTTTCGTCCGGTTCACGCCGCGGATTCCATACCCCGGACGCCAGACCGTTGAACTTGGCCAGATCGCTGTCTCCCACCAGCTTGGCCGTGTTGTAGAGGCTATAAACATCCCAGTGGACCGAATCCGGGGAGCCGACCATGCAATAATCGTCGCTGGCATACTTGAGGCCGGAATCGAGGCATGCCAGAACGCTGGTAGACTTGCCGGATCCGGCTTTACCGGCCAATAAAACCCCGCCCGATTCGGTACCAACGGCGCCCCCATGGACGAATTGAAGGCCCTGTTTTCTCAGCCACGCGTGCAACAATCCGCGCATCGGTGAGCCGGCTTCATAGTAAGGAAGCGGCGACAAATCTCGCTTCCAAAAAAAACCCAGATCCGCCTCCAAATCGACAACGCTCAGAATGTCCGGGCCGGGATGATAGAAGGCCACCACCGAACCGCCATGCAGGTTGAGCAATTCTCCGCGCGGACCGGTGTAGTCCGGCCAATGATCGACCAGGGTTTTCAGATAAAAGCGCAGCAGAGGGTTCTGTTGGGGTTGTAAACCGTCCAGAATCGAAATTGTCAGTTGGCGGCGTCCGGGCGCGGAGGGTTCGCGGAGCTGAAGGTGGTCTAGCGCCTTAGTAAGTATTCCGCCCCAGCTTGCGCGCGCAAACCGCAACTTTACCGGGAAGCCCCCGATCAAAAACTTCTTCTCTTCCAGTTCCGGCGCTCCCAGGGATTGCTCAGCGTACTCCTCAAAAAGGTCGACGATCGCCTTCATGCTTCCGGAGGACCGGGCGCGGTGCTGGGCCAGCCTTCTTCGCCTACCTCATGGACCGGGTCTAACAGGAAAAGGCTTTGCAAGTCGCGATAGGCCTCAAGCGTAGGGGCCACAAGGGGCAGGGCCGAGCCTGCGCCAGCCAACTGCAAAGGGCCGCGAGGTGTTCTGACATCCACATGGCAAATCAGATTTTCCTTCCGCAACTGCTCAAAAAACGGAGTGAGCCCGGCTTGAATGGCGTCTACGCTTGCGGCATATTTGGTGGCCAGCGCCTCCGCCACCTCCGCTTGGGTGGCCTCCTCCGTCAAAAGCTGAAACGCATCCGCCGCCGCGCCCGACAAACTGTGATAGACGCCCGTATCCAGATTGATCGCCACCAACTCATCGTCAAATTTCTCGTGGATCACCGACGGCGAGTTGATCCGATAGCATATTTCTGGCATAGGAACTCTCATTCTGGCCTATCGATGCAGATCAAGCAAGTTCTAGTAGTACTGAAGCGGAGTCACTTAACGTATCCAAAACGGAACGGTTGGAGCCTGTTCCGGGGCATGGCACGGCGTCTCGTCACGGCCTGCTCCGATCTCGATCTGGACCTGCTGGCAAAGGGGACGGTCCGGAATATCGACGATCCGGCTGGTCGACGGTCCCCAACCGCCGGCAACCAGACACTGAACCGCCACGGTGTAGCGTCCGGGGGCTGGGGCGCGGAAGTATACGCCCGTGTCCGCTCCGAAGCGAAACAGTCTTCCTGAAATCTCAAAGCGCGGTGCGGACGCACCCTCAAAAATCGCGACGCGCGCGAACTTGAAACCGGGGTTCGCCATAACAACCACGCCCATCAAAATCTCGCCGGCGGCCGGTATTTGCGGTACTTCTTCCTCGATCCATCCACCGGCCCGGCGCATGGCCTGGTACTGGTCGCATGTTGTACAAGGAATCTCCGGACGCGGCTCCGCCTTCCCCTGCAGCATCTGGCGCGCATATTCCAGCTTGGGGTTCCGCATGCTGGCTCCCAGACCATCCGCAAAAACGTTGCCTCCGAAATCGCCCCAGTAGTTGACGCAGCAGCCGAGCATCTTGCCGTCCCAATTGATCACTGGCGCGCGCCACAGCTGATAGCAGATGTCGCGAGTGTACTCCACGCCGTTCTTTTCCCGGAATTCCTGGCGGCTGGCCGCGCCCAAGCCCGTTTGAATACGGACCAGCTCCTGGTTTACTACCGGCGAATGATCCGCGCTCCAGGAGAGGCGGGGCATGAACTGCATTCCCCTGGCGCGCGCCATGGCCCGGGCGGATTCGATTTCATGTTCATTGTGGCCCATCACTACGAACTGCCAATCCAGCAGAGGAAACGCGGAGCCGCTGAGCCGGCGCAGCAGTCGAATCCGGTCCACGTGCGCGAGAACCCGGTCCAAGTGACCGTTGATGCGGTACCGCGAGTACGTCTCCTGGGTCGCGCCGTCAATGGAACAGGTAAGGGCCCTGACGCGGAATTTCACGATCGCCTCGAGAGCAGCATCGCTCGCGAAGTTCAGATTTACTCCATTGCTGCCGCTCACCACAACTTCTCTTTCATAGGCGCAAGCCAGCAAATCCGGAAGCTGTGGGTTGAGAAACATTTCACCGTAGTTGGAAAGTTCCACCTCGCGAATTTCCGGGTTGCAATCCAGCAGACGCTCGAAATCGGCAAGCTTCAGGTGTCCGGCTCCGAGTACCGGGCGAGCCAATCCGTTGGCCGTTGGGCAAACGGGACAAGCCAACTGGCAATGGGATGACGCGTCAATCTGAATCGCGCGCGGCGCGAGTAAATCCATCGCGCCCTAAGAATACCACCCGCGGTCAATCTGAACTGCATCGCGGGCTGGTGTTCTACCATGAAATACATACGGTGACCGAAACGAAAAGCTTGTGCATGATTCCCTGGTTGCACCGGTTCACCAATGAACAGGGATTGCACCAACTGTGCTGCTCCGGCACGGGAGCGGCGAATGTGCTCCGGGATGAACACGGACAATCTCTCAATGTGGATCGGCAGTTGACGGATGCCGAAGTGCTGAACTCTCCCGGCATGAAGTCGGCCCGCTTGGCCATGTTGCGGGGCGAGTGGCCGGCCGCTTGTGAGCGTTGCCGGCGTTCAGAGGAAACGGGTGCAGTCAGCAGCCGCCAGCATATGAACCGCCGCTTCGGACATTGGAGAGCGGAGGCGCTGGCCTCGACCGCGCAAGATGGAACACTCGATCGGCCGCTGGTGCGATACGCCGATATCCGCTTGGGTAACGTCTGCAATCTCACCTGCCGGATGTGCGGTCCATCCGCTTCGCGTTTGTGGTCCGAGCACTACAACCAAGTTCAACCGAGGAATTACCTGCTGCCGGATCAAGAACTCGCTTTTCTCCGCGATCACAATTGGGTGAAGAGCCGGCCCATGGCATTCCTCATGGAGCAGTGCCTGCCCTCGGTGGAGTCGCTGCACTTCGCGGGAGGCGAGCCTCTCATCATCCCGGAAATGCTGGAGGCGCTGGACCTATGCGTCGAATCGGGCCGGGCGGACCAGATTGACCTTTCCTACAACAGCAACATCACTGTGATTCCCGACCGGTTGGTCCGGCTGTGGCCTCATTTTCGAAGCGTATCCATCCACTGCAGTGTCGACGGTTTTGGAGCCGTGAATGATTACATCCGGCGGCCCTCTCAGTGGCGCGACGTGGACCGCAACTTGCACCTTCTCGACCAGAACTTTAAAGAATGGGGATTGCGTCTGGTTGGAGTTTGTACCACCGTGCAAATGTACAATGTCCTGCAGCTTGGCGAGCTCTTTGATTATCTTGCGGGCAGCTTTCAGCATGTGACGCCGGCGCCGGTGCTGATTCCGTTGTATGAGCCCGCGTATTTGTCCATTCGAGTGCTGCCTGCGCGCGTCAAAGAAATCGCGCGCCAGAGGCTGCTGGCCGAGCGCTCGAAGGCCAGTTCGAGTACACGGCCGATCCACGAAAATGTTTTGAGCACCATCGATACTACGCTGGCTTACCTGGAGGAATCCTTGCCCATGAAGCACTTCATGGATTTTCTTTACTTCAGCGAGAAATCCGATCGCGAGTTCGGCGATTCGTGGCGGCGCGCTTGCCCGGAGTTAGCTCACCTCTTGCGCGGCCGGGAAGGGCCCATCGTTTAGTGTGATCCCACCCGCTGCGCCTTTTGAATTGTTGAGCTGTAGCTGGCCTTTTCCCGTATCCCCAGAAGGCTTCAAACCTGAATGGCGGGCTCCTCTTACCCACCTCAGGCCGACACCGGAATGGCGTTCGAGCGGAGACCACGTTTTTTGGAGTATCGACTTCGGAGAGTTGTTCCGCGGAGGCCCGAGGTTTCTGGGAACGATGCGCCAATTCGGAGTGGTATTGCGGATTCGGGTGAATGCCCCTGGAAAGCTGGTCTTCGCCAGCCACGGCCGCTGTGCGCTCAGAAGAGGCGAACGGTGCGTGTTTGAGGGCCTGCCGGATCCGGAGGGATGCATTGACGCAAGAGCCGGAGACATTCTCGACATTGCCGTGGCTCACGGGCCGGAAGAATGGACTTGGGGAGCCAAGATCGAGTCCGCTCAGAACACCGGCTCCGAGCTGCTGAATATTCATCTGCCCCGCGTTCAAGCCAGACTGCGGGGAGCAGCCGGTCCTCCACTGAAAATATTCACGGATGCGCGCAGTCCCATTCGCACTGTGGTTTCCATTTACAGCATGATTCTGAACGGATACTCACCTTCGAAGGTTTACCTCTACGGTGGCTATCAATGGAAACCATTCGCCCGGCATCTGTTGGCGCAATTTCTTCCTTTCGCCAGCGTCGTTTCACTGCCGAAGATTCGCGATCAGATCTCGCAGGTGGCGCCCTCTCAGTTGGCCGACGTCGCCAAAGAAAACTGGCTCGTGATGAAAGCCTGCCTGACCTTGTTTTGCGATCCGCCGGAGTTTTGCATGATGGACGATGACCTGTTCATCCTAAAAGCGGTGGCCGGCGCCCAGGAACTTTTTCGCGAGCACGATTTTGTGTTTGTGCCGGAAATCGACAACGCTGTGCATTACCGCCCGATTTGGAGCGATGTATTCGCCGATGTGTCCCTCACGCGGACCGCGCGTTTGAATGGCGCCCTATGCTGGCTGCGTATGAGGAAGGATCGCCAAGCGACGGCGGATTTGATGATGCGCGGCCTGGGGAAGCTGGATGGCCTGCCCAAAGTGGAAGCCGCATGGAGCTGGGAACAAGGGTTTTACGCGCATCTATTCGCGAACGATCCAATCGTGGAACTGCCCTCGGAATCATACTGGTATCCTTTTTTTCGCGGACTTCCCGGCGGAATGCTGGGCTACGACTACGCCAACAATCCCTGCGGATTTACCATGATTCACTTTGGAGGCGATGTCGAAAAGCCTACCGACCGCGATGCGCTTCAGCTTATGCCCCAAATTCTAGGCCGGGATCAGGACCGTCCATAAACCCATACTTCGCCACTGCCTCCATCAGCCGATCCACCCGTTCGCGCCAATCGTTGCGCTCCGCGAACGTAGTCCGAGCCAGCATCTGTTCCGCCGTGGGAGGCTGGCTGGCGAGCTGTTCGAGCAATTCGAAGGACTGCTCGCGATTGCTGTAAGTGACCAGCAGGCCCTGTTCCTCAAATTCGCGCATCTCGGGCAGCGCCGGCGCCAGAACATGTTTGCCGGCCGCCAGATATTCGTAAATCTTCACGGCGTGCATGCTGCGCGTAATTGCCAGATCCCGAAACGGCATGATACAGACGTCAAATTGAGCAAGGTAAGCTGCCAGCGTCGGGAGATCCGCCTGGGGCAAGACGTGGACGTTCGGAGAGGAAGTTGCCGCGCGCCACCGGGCTTTCGTTTCTTCGCACGCAAAGCCCTCGCAGCCGACATAAACGAACGCCCAGGAAGGAAATCGGCGAGCTGCGTCATCCACCCAATCCACATCCAACCAGTCTGCAAACGCGCCGAAGAACCCGACCACGGGCCGAGGAAGATGATCGAGAAGTCCATGGGAACCGGCGGCGCTGAAAGTGCCAAAGTCGGCGGCATTCCGGATTAGAATTGCATCCTTCCTGTGGATCAGTTTGGCTTTATAAAGCTGGTGGCCCGATGTCACCAACACGTCGCAGGATTGGCTGAGCTCCGCTTCATGGGCCGCCGCCTGCTGTCCGTAAAGTTCGCTGAATGCGTATTGGTCGTCCAGGCAATCGTAAATGATCGGCCATCCAAACTGCTGGCGCAACCTTTGCGCCAGGGGCGTCCAACCGGGAAAGTTGACTAGCTGAACGGCTTCGCCGATCCCGCTGGTTTTTCGCAATTGATCGAGCGTGCTGGTTATCAGTTCCAGAACCGGCGCGCTCCACGGGAAATGATAGATGTCGCCGGCGAATCCCGGCAGCTGAATCTCAAAAACGTTGCCGGTTAGCTTTCGGGGAATTGTGATTCCAGTAAAATGCTCCGCGGGAATCAGTTTCACATCGACCCAGAAGACCCGATACCCGCGTTCGGCCAGGCCGCGCGCGAAGTGATGGGGCCGTTGAGTAAGATCGGTCCATCGTAGGATGTTGAAGAAGATAAAGTCGAGGCGCCCGGACGGTTGCGCCGGAGTGACATGGAGTGCCGCCAAGCGGCCCAGCGCCTGGTCAATTGCGGCCTCATCGGCGCGCACACTCGTCTGAATGGCAGATTTTTGTCGAAACAGGCGGCGTGCGCGATGTTCGGTCTCATGGCGCCGCACGATGAGACTCTCCTCCCAGACGCCGCCCTTGACGGCCGCAAGGAAGTCGAGCCGGTCACGCCTGGCCGATTGCTCAGCAAGCGGGAAGGCATTCATGATCGACTCAGCCTCAGCAACGCTCTCACTTCCCTTTCCAGGCCATCGGTTCCGCTCACAAGTCACGGCTGGTTCAAACCACACTTTCGTCGCCTGGCTTAAACGAAGCACGAAATCCCATTCGCTGAAGGATGGAAGGTCCGCCCGAAATCCTATGGGAGGCATCGAAGCGCGATCATGAATCCAGCACACCAGAGGCGCCCAGGCGCCCAGCAGAAGACGCTCCGGCCTGCCTTCAAATTCCTTGATCGCGGCGCGCGATACTCTTGTCGGGGAATGGATGGACACGCTCCAAGCGGTATACGCTGCCCGGCACCTGCTCGCCAAAAGCGACTGATGAAGGATTTCGAGGTGATAAGGAAAATAGATATCGCCCGCGGGCAGATACGCGAGAAACTCCCCGCAAGCGGCCGCTAATCCCGCGTTCCATAAAGAGCCCGACCCAGCTTGTGCGTTTCCCGGAACGGTTACTCTCCGGATCTGCAGAGTTCGCTCCAGTTCGGTTGAGATGCCGGGCAGTTCCTGCTTGTCCATTGAGACAATAACGGTCTCGAAACCGGCGACGGTCTGGTTCGCCAGGCTGGTGAGCGAATCGATTAGTCCCCCAGCGGTAGCTTCGGGAACGGCGACAATAACACTCGTCGAGGGCACTGCTCGTTTGGCTGGCGTCGCCGGGTGCAGCAAGCGGGATAAGCAACTCGCACGTTCCAGGAAAACCTTCTCATTGCGAAACAGCCACTCGTCGTGATCAATCCGGTTTTCCTCGAAGGTTTTGCTGGCATGATTGAATACAAAAACATTAGGATCCACCGCCAGCAACCAACCCGCCAGGCGGGCGCGCAAACAGAAGTCGTCATCTTCATAGGTACCCAACTGATAAATCTCGTCCAGTCCCCGCAGGGATTCCCAAAGCTCACGGCGAATCATTACGCAGAAGAAGAAGAGCCGCCGGGGTTCCTCAATCAACCGCTGGTGATTGCTTGCTTCCCGGGGCCCGGAAACCAATTGAGGACCGGGGCCGCAATGGTCGCTCACGGGGCTCACGATGCCGATGCGGGCATCGGTCCCCAGGGCCGCGATCAGCCCGTCCAGCCAACCGTCGGTGACCACGGCATCGCTATTCAAGATCACCAGAAAATCGTGTTGCGCCCTGCGAGCCCCCTCGTTCACCGCTTTTGAGAAGCCGAGAGGCCGATCGAAGCTAAGAACACTGAGCCCGGCCCGGCGCCGCGCTTCCGAAGATAACCAGAGAGCCACATCTGGAAACGATCCATTGTTCACCACGATCACTTCGAATTGGACGCTAGTCGCAGCGCGGTAAACGCTTTCCAGGCATTGGCGAGCATACTCCAGCGCGTTGTAAACCGGAATGATGATGCTGACCGCGGACATTACTCCGTCCGGCCCAGCATTTTACTCAGACGGTCATGCAGGCGCATCCGCAACTCGAGCGGAACGCTCTCACGAACGGCGCCTTCCAGCTCCTGGCACCGGCGGTATAAGGCGAACGTCAGGCCCGCCATGCCATGCATTCCGATCTTGGAGAACTGTTGCTCGTAACACTCGATGATGCGGCGTTTCGCGATAAAACCGTCGCTGGTTTTTGCCAGGCCGTCCGGCAGTTGCCGGTATTGATGAAGGTACTCGGGCAGGACATCGGTATCGAATCCGTGCATGGCCAGCCGAGCCTGCAGTTCCCAGTCTTCATGAGCCGCCCCGCGCACTTCCCGATACCCGCCGATGGCCTCGAACACTTTACGCCGGACCAGGATCATCGGCCCGCCGAAAATGATCGGCTCGATCAAACCCGCCACCAGATTTGCACCGATCGGCATATACTTCGCGACCGTAGTATAGGGAGCCTCATCGCCGCTGAACAACAAGCTGGCACTCACCAGGCAGTCCACTCCGGAAATCACCGCGGCTTCCAGCATGCGCTCAATCGCGTGCGGCGGAATCAAATCGTCAGCATCAATGAACAAGAGATATTCGCTGTTTGAATGCCGCGCAGCCTGGTTTCGAGCCGCGTCGACGAAGGCATTCTGTTGACGCAAAAACATCCAGTCCCGTTGTTCATATTTCCCAGCCATCGCATCGAAAACATCCTTTGCCGCCGGTTGGCTGGAACCATCGTCCACTGCTACAACGCTGAACTCAGCGAGAGTTTGAGTTTCGAGACAACGCAAGAGTTCGGGAAAGTTGCGCGCTTTGTTGAAGTACGGAATACAGACCGAGACCGATGGCTGGGCGTGAGCCGTTGCGATGGTCTTTCTTGGGCGAGCATGTTCGAGAATGCCGCGATGAATAGCCAGCCAGGCATTGTTGGCGGCCCTAAAATCATAAGGCAGGGCCGAAGGATCGGAGTTCGATTCAACCAGCGCCTGATGTAACTTCGCCGCCAGCGCACGCGGCTCCGGATCGAAAAGGCGTCCATTATCGATGCCCGCAAGAACTTCAGGAGTCCCGCCGCCGCGCGAGCAGAGCATGCGAAGTTCCGGCATCAGCGAGGTCTCAATTACCGCGTAGGGAAAATTCTCATAGGCGCTGGCGATGACGGCAACCGCGCTACGGGCATGCTGCCGCAAATAACGGCCGGCCTCTTCGCTATCCAGGTTGCCAACGTGAACCACTCTCAATCCCGTTTTCGCCAGGTGACGCCTTGCCGTTTCCGCGGAGCCAGGCTCGTCCTCATGGCCGAGCAATACAATCTCTTCAACGCTTTCGGAAATATCGGGATGTTCGCTCCACAGTTCGAGCAGCGCTTTGGTGAACAAGTCGGCGCCTTTGCGCGTTTCCAGACGGCCAAAAAAGATCACCCGCTTCTTGGCCGGCGCTTCCGGCTGGAGATCTGAGTCATCGGCTGGGCTGTAAGGCAGGCCGAGCACCACCGGAGCTGTCCGGAATTTCCAACCCTCATTCTTCGCCCATTCCAAAATGTAATTGCTGGGCGCAATCACAACGTCACTGTTTTCCGCGCTGTATCGCTCCACAAATTCGAGATGCAGATCGTCCGGAATCTGCGGATACTTGCGGTTCCCGAGCCTTACCCAATTGGATGGTCCATGCAGCACCGTGATGCAGATGGGCCCCGGGGTTTTGGAGAACCTGTTGACGCGAACAGTGTGGAACGCGAGGTTCGCCCAGTCCTGAAAATACACCACGCCATACTGCAGCAGCATCGGATGGAGTTTCTCGGAAAGCCGCATGGCCCAGGCTTCAGGCCAACGGTCCGCGCTCGGCGGATCGCTATGCAGCTCGATGAACTCGATGCCCCATGACCGGTAATTCGCGGCCCACTGCGGATCCAAGCCAGGGGTTTGCACTTCCGCGTGAGTCAGAATGATGGTGACTTCGTCGCCGCTGTTCTTGAGTAACCTCGCCCAGTGAGTAACGAACGCCCCAACCCCCCCAGCGCGGCCCTGCACGGTCTGAACGTCGTGCGATACGAGGGCCACCTTGGCCATGCTATCTGGTGCCTTCGGTTTCGCCGGGCACTTCAGAAGCTCCCTCGTGAATCCATCCCACCTTTGTCTGAAAGCGCGTGTAATTTTCGTCCGTGGGGCGGTTGATGCAGTAATAATACGCCGCAAGAGAATAACGGTAGCGGCCTGGCGGACAAGTGAGCGGACGCGGGTGACCGTGAAACGTGTTGGTACCGGACTCGAAGATCACTGTCCTATTGAAAACAGGCGCAATCCGGGTCACGCACTGGGAAGCATCGCGCGACCAAAGCTCCAAGTGGCCGCCGTAGGCTTCGGGCCAGTCTCGGTTCAGGTAAACAATTATGTTTAGCTTTTGGCAGAATGGCGCACCCAAGGGATGGCGTTCCGTGTCGGCATGCACCAGCAGACGTCCTCCAGCCCCGGTGGAGTGTAAACCGCCGCCGCGAAAAGACGAATCTCCGACAAACGAATGAGGGTCCGCCCCGCTGACGACAGTAAGAAATTGCAAGAATAGCGCGGAATTGAGCTGTAGCATAAAGTTCCGCGTCACCGGGCCCCATCGAGCTTCTCCTGATATTCCCATCTTTGCGGAAACGTCCGGTTCTTGAACTCGCGCGCCGGAACCCCAACGCGTCCACTGGTCCGCATCCCGGGATGGTAGTTCTTCGAGGATTCCCAGCAGAACGTTCTCCGGAAAGAGACCATCGATGGCAACGTGGGGGAAGGGCGCCGCCTCCTGAAAGATCCGCCGATGTCGGAGCGCCGTTTCAAGGAGCGCCCGGGGATCGGGACAGTAGCACATTAACTGCCGGCCAGATCCGGTCGAACAAGTATGCTCTGATGAACTGCCCGTGTGCTGGGAAGCCATGAACCTGTGCTCCTCCTTAAGACGATAACAATGAAGCGTAGCCGGGGCAAGATCGCGGGTGTATGGACGATAACCGGAACGAGTAATTCGGATGGCCTCGAACCGGGCGCGGATGCTGCTTTCTTCATCTTCGAGTACACAGCGTCCGAACAGGTTCTCAAGAGCCGCTTTCTGATGGAGAGAGAAGTTTCATTGTGACGGATTGCACTCTATCGCCCTGGGCCGGATAGTTGGCCGGTTTTGAAGTGGCCACGGTTCCCGACCCGAGCGCGTCTGCCGGAGCCGGGAGAGTCCCTACGTCTCGCTTCCCTCCACTCATTCGACTATGGTGGATGCTCGCAAGAGCATGTCGACTTCAAGTTTCGATCAGCACACCACGATTACGTGCGGGCGCGAACGCGACGGAAGAGGCATTCCGCGAGGCAAAAATGCGTCTGCCGCCAGGATCGCGGCTCCTCACAAGCAGACGCATCTCCGCACTCGGTGGTCGCGGCCTCACGCCCGCGCCCCCAGCGGTTTTCTGATTGTCGTGACTGACAGCGGCTGGAACGTTCGTCTCGCTCGGGCGGAGGCTGCCGCTAGTTTTGTGACGATGCCAGCTCCGCGTTCCCACGCGAAGGGCTGCGATTTCGGTTCGAGCGGCTTCGTCAAAACGTCGGAGTGGGCGCGGCTACCTCCGGCCCATCCAACAAACAAGCCTGTAGCTTCCTACTTGACCATTCCTGGTCAAATGACCACATTACGTTACTGGCCTTGGCAGTGGAACCGAGTCCTTTCTGTGGTGAAACGGGTCCACTCCTAGCGCTTTGTCTCGCTTGGCGGCGCCATTCTCTCCACGGAGCTTGCGCTGCTCCGCAGTCGGCTGGGGAAGTGCTCTAGCCAGTGCGAGGTGAACTTATGCGCGGGATTACATTTCTAGTGTTAGCTGCTGTTGCTGGAATCGGCTTCACCACTATCACGCCCAAAGCAGCGGCTCAGGTCAACGTCGAAATAGGCGTGGCCCCAGACTGCCCCTATGGTTACTATGACGTCGCCCCTTACAGCTGTGCTCCCACGGGCTACTACGGTCCAGAATGGTTTAATGGGGACGGCTTCATCGGGGCTGGCCCCTGGTTTCACGGCCCCAAAGACTTCCAGGGCAACGTGAATAACCGTCTGCATCCAGATCACGGATACAAAGGCCCAACACCAAAACGTGGCGAGAAGGCCCAGCCATCCAAGCGTGTGAATAGTGCGCACTTCCAAGGAAACGAAGCGCGGGATGGACGGGGCCACGTAGCTGGAGGTAAGAAATAACTCCTCTCCCCGATACGGGGCGATACTCGCATCTCGAGTTTTAGTTTCAACTCGTTTGCGATACGGTCGCCCCAGATCGAAGTCCGAGCGGCATCTCTCGGATCAAATGCTGAACCTGAGATCACCGCTCTTGATGTGAGCAATATTGAACAGTCTCGGAACCAGCCATCGCTTAGTCTTTATGATTGAATATGCCCTGTTTCCTGCTGCTCGTCATTCTGTTGTTTCCGCGTGTCGCACTCGTTTTGATGTGGTTGTTTTCGACCTACCTGCAACGAGCGTTCCACAATGGCCTGGTGATTCCCGTACTCGGCTTTATTTTCCTGCCGGTCACCACCATCGTTTACGCCTGGGAACTGAACAGCGGTATGCCGACCGCGGGCATTAATCTGCTTGTGGCTGTTGGTCGCCGTTGTGATCGATCTAGGCGGGCTAGGCGGTGGCGCGCACCGCCAATCACGCCGGTAAGGCGCAAGCCTACAGTCAAACGCTGCCAGAAATGGCGGTTACCGCTTTAGCGAGCGCCCGCCGCGCGCGAACCAATCGGACTCGGATAGCCTTTACGGTGGAACCCTGAGCGCGAGCAATTTCTTCGGGCTCGCGGTCTTCCAGATAGTAACTCTGTAAAACGAATCTGTCTTTCTTTTTACAGGTTCGCAGCATGAGTTGAACTTCGATGCCGCCAGATGCTTTTCGGGCGGCGCGACGAGTTCGGGAAGTTCCTGCAGGATGGGTTCGCGTCGAAGACTAGAGCGATACATGTTCAAGGCGATAGTGTTTATCCATCGCATAACCGTCTTTGAATCGCGCAATTGGCCACGCTTTTCCCACCCTCTGACCCAGGCGGCCTGAGCCGTTTCACGGGCGCCGTCCCAAGACGAGACCGCGCGTTACAAGAAACCGTATGGTCAGCCATATAGCCCTTTTGAAAGGCGCTGCCGTATTCTTCCGTGGTCATTTTGGCAAGAAGAGTGGAGGCAGGTGTCGGGCCGTTGCCAATTGCGTTGCCTTCTTCAAATCAGCACGCTTGTTGAGCATTTTTGAACAGACACCATAATGCCGCCAGTGGCTTAATAATTTACGTCCTGAGAAAGGCAGGGCCCATACAATGATGACGACACTATTGGCGTATTCTGTGGCGATACCTCGCGATAAAGAGGAAAACGAGTTCCGTTCGGCAAGTGTATCGGACGAAAACGTCCTTCGTGGCCGTTCACTTCAATCCGGCCGGAAAAGGAGAGATTGGTTTCCTGCCGGAGGGGGCGATGCTCGGAGTTTTAGGACCATCTTCCAGTTTGCGTGAGGGGCTGGAGGTCGAGTGTTCGAAGAACAGGTTTACAACATTTTCAAAGCAGATTTGTTCACCCGATGCAGCCAAGTGTTCGAACGAGGACGAGCCAGGAGCCGCGCCGTTACGGCCTCCGCGTAAGAAGAGGGATCAACATGGCAATCTGTAACCGCTGCGGCACTGAAACTCAGCTGTATGACACCGGGTATCCGATATGCGTCGCGTGCCTAAACACAACGCTAGCGAAACCGGCTGGAGAATATTGACCCGACTCAGAACAATATGCCATTGAGACTGACCCACGAGTGAACCGTCACGCTCTAGACCTTGGGAGTGATTCACGATGGGTTTCGGGAGCTCATCGCCATTGACCATATTTCGCCGAGTGACTTCAGGTGGTCGCCAGGGAAGGAACACCGGCCGAGCTGGTCGCATCAATACCTTGAGCCCGGCAGTGGGCCACGGAGTGCTTTCAGTAGCGGCAGGAGTTGCGGCCTCTAATAACGTCATGAAGAAGATTCAAGCATTCACGTCGAAAAGTTTCTGCAGCTTACTGCTACTGATATCCTGGAAACGTAATGCTTGGCCAGCCGGCGCCACCAGCACCACCTCCCGGACAGTCACTCGCGCCGGATCAACTGGACGGGTTAGTCGCGCCCATCGCACTCTATCCGGATCCTTTAGTGAGCCAGATATTGGTAGCCTCGACGTATCCGCTCGAGCTGGTACAAGCGTGGCAGTGGCTGCAGCGGAACCCCGGCCTCGCCGGTCCGGCTCTCACTCAAGCGGCGCAACAGCAGAACTGGGACCCCAGCATCCAGGCGCTGGTGGTATTTCCTGACCTGGTCAAGCGCTTGAACCAGGACATCACCTGGACGACGGATCTAGGAAACGCGTTTCTCGCTCAGCAGCCGGATGTGATGGACGCAGTGCAGCGAATGCGATTCCAAGCGCAGCAAGCCGGGAAATTGAACTCAACCAGCCAGCAGAGAGTAACCACGGTGAATGGCGCCGGACGACCCGTCATCGATATCGAGCCGGCTGATCCGAATATGATGTACCTGCCATATTACAATCCCGTCTCCATCTGGGGACCGCCTCTTTATTATCCGTATGCGAGTTGGTATTACCCACCGTTCATCGGCGGCGCTTACTTCGGATTTGGACTGGGGATCAACATGGGCTTCTATTTCGGAGGAGGCTGGGGTGGTTGGGGCGGGTGGGGATGGAGTCCGGGCTGGGGCAACCACAGCGTAATCGTCAATAACAACTTCATGCATCGGAACAATTTCAACTCAGGTAACGAGCCGCAGCCTGAGCGGGAGCACGGCATGGTCCCACGATTCATCGCATCGCGAAGGCGTTCCCTATTCGAACGCGGCCGTGTCCAGCCGTTACGGAGGCGCCGTGCGCCAGAACTTGCAATCCCGCGCCGCTGCGGGACAGGCGCAATCTCGAGCGGCCTCGCGCCCCGTCGGGAGCGGAACGAATGGGCAACCGGCAGATAGCGCCCAATCTCCTCACGCGCGAACGGGAGTGCGTTCGGCGGCGTTCGGAACGGCAGCGCGGCGCGCGCGCATAGCGACCACGGATATTCGAGCCTTGGACCAGCGCGGACGCGGAGGCTCCTCGCACGCAGCATCCAGTGGAGGCGGCGGAGGTGTTGGCGGCGGAGGTGGACACGGCGGGGGCGGCCACGGCGGCGGTGGCGGGCGCCGATAGCAGCGAAAGGAACCCATGGCAAGCATGAACTCTATTTATCGATTCCTGGCCGTTAGCCTGGCGGTTGCGCCGGCACTGCTCGGAGCTACTGGGCGCGAGAGTCAGCGGACCTTCCAGACGGCGCAGGAAGCCATCCAGGCAACCATTGATGCGGCCGAGCAAAATGACGCCGCGGCGCTCCTCCTATTGTTCGGACCGGACGGAAAAGACATTGTCGAATCCGGGGATCCGGCTGAAGACAAAGAATCGCGGGCGGAATTTGCACGATCCGCGCGCGAAAAACTCCAGATTGAGCAGGACCCGTGCTAACCCCGATCGCGTGACTTTTGCGGTGGGCGAACAAGATTGGCCATTTCCAGTGCCGGTGGTCCGGCAGGACGGAAAATGGCGCCTCGATCCAATCAGCGGAAGGCTGGAGATCCTGGCTCGCCGGGTGGGCAGAAACGAACTCAACACCATGGAGATTTGCCGGGGCTACGTGGAGGCGCAATTGGAATATGCCTCCGAAGACCGTGACAAAGATGGCATTCTCGAATACGCGCAGATTATGGCCAGCTCGCCAGGCAAACAGGACGGCTTGTATTCCGAGGGTGGTCCGCAGAATGAGGTGACCAAAGCCTTCGCGGAGGCGGCCGGCGCCACAAAGCCCCAGCCATATCACGGCTACTATTTCCGCGTGTTGAAATCGCAAGGACCGGCGGCCACCGGCGGCGCGTTTGATTACGTGGTGAAAGGCAAGATGATCGGTGGATTTGCGCTGGTCGCGTGGCCTGCCGAGTACGGCGTATCCGGAGTTCAAACCTTCATCATCGATCACCAGGGATTGCTCTATGGAAAGGATCTCGGGATCAACACCGCGGCGCTGGCCCGCCGGATGACTCGCTTCAATCCAGACAGTTCCTGGCGGCGGGTGGAGTTGGAATAAGAGAAATCATAAAACAAAGGAGATGGAAAATGTCTGAACAAAACGCAGTGGTGGCAGTTTACGCCTCGCATGTCGAGGCAGACGCCGCGGTCAAGGAACTTCAGCGTGCCGGAATCGACATGCACAGCTTGTCTATCGTCGGTAAGGATACCCACACCGATGAACATGTGGTGGGCTATTACAACACCGGCGATCGCATGAAGTACTGGGGCAAGACCGGCGCATTTTGGGGAGGCTTCTGGGGATTGTTGTTCGGCTCAGCCTTCTTTGCCATTCCCGGCCTCGGCCCGGTGCTGGTGGCGGGTCCTCTGGTGGCGTGGATCGTGGGTGGCCTGGAAGGCGCCGCGGTAGTGGGAGGTTTGGGAGCTATCGGCGCGGGGCTCTACGGCATGGGCATTCCCAAAGACAGTGTCGTTGAATACGAGTTGGCGCTCAAGACGGACAAGTTTCTGCTGATGGTGCATGACCAGGCCTCGGAAGTGGAAAAAGCGAGAAGAATTATCGCGAGCACGCAGCCTATCGACGTGAAGCTGCACTCGCCTGAAGCAGTGGGAGCGGCAAGATAGCTCTCGCGCTAGGGGAGAAAGACCATGCTGACGAACGCTAGCTTTTTGAAAGGTCTCACCATTCACGCTTCGGATGGTGAGCTCGGAACTGTGGATCAGTTCTATTTCGACGACGAGACCTGGGCCATCCGCTACCTCACGGTAGAAACCGGCGGCTGGCTGGGCGGCCGGGCAGTGCTGATCTCGCCAATGTCCGTTCTGCATACGGATTGGCCAGCCAAGCAATTGGATGTCGCGCTGACCAAAAAACAGGTGGAGAATAGTCCCGGCATCGACACGCATGTGCCGATCTCGCGGCAGCACGAGGCTGAATACAACTTGTATTACGGATATCCCTATTATTGGGGCGGTGCGTACCTGTGGGGCCCGGCGCGCTATCCGGCGGGCTTGACCGTTCCAACCAATGCATCCGCCAAAACGAAAGCGGGCAGCGTCGAAAGAGAGTCGCCGGATTCGCATCTACGGAGCACGGAAGGCATCCACGGCTATTATGTGGAAGCGACGGATGGCGAAATCGGCCACGTGGACGGGTTCGTCATCGACAATGAAGCCTGGGCAATACGTTACGTCGAGGTTGCAACGCGGAATTGGCTGCCAGGCAAGAAGGTACTGGTTTCACCGGCCTGGATTGAACGCGTAAGCTGGCCGGAATCAAAGTCTACTCGGGACTGTCGCGGGAAGCCATTAAAAGCGCCCCCGAATACCTGCTCTCCAGACCACTCACTCGCGACTATGAGCACCGGCTCTATGCTCACTACGGCCGCCCGCCCTATTGGGCGCACGAAGCCGAACACCAAACTTCTTTTTCCCTGAGCGGCGTTTAAGTTCGCGCGTGGGGCGTGGGGCGTGAAGGCGCATGCCGCGCCCCGAGAAGGATCTTAAGCCATGATTGAAAGCACCATCGAGAGACCTATCCACACATCGCCCGCTGAAGCTAATGGCGCGATCGTGAAGCAAGCGAATCCATTGAGCCCCGAACTGCTCGGAAAGGTGAACGCCTACTGGCGTGCCGCCAATTATTTGTCGGTCGGCCAGATTTATCTTTACGACAATCCTCTGCTGAAGGAACCGCTGAAGCTGTCGCATGTGAAGCCTCTGGTTGTCGGCCATTGGGGCACCACGCCTGGGCAGAACTTCATCTACGTGCACCTGAACCGGGTCATCAAAAAGTATGACCTGGACATGTTCTACATCGCCGGCCCCGGTCACGGCGGCCCGGCGATTGTGGGCAACGTGTATCTCGAAGGCACCTGGAGTGACATTTATCCAAACGTCACTCAGGACGAAGCCGGGCTGAAAAAGTTGTTCATGCAGTTTTCGTTCCCCGGTGGAATCTCGAGCCACGTTGCGCCGACCACGCCAGGGTCCATTCACGAAGGTGGCGAGCTGGGTTACTCGCTCAGCCATGCCTTCGGAGCCGCGTTCGACAATCCCAGCCTCATTGTTGCCTGCGTGATTGGAGACGGTGAAGCGGAGACTGGCCCGCTAGCGACAGCATGGCAGTCTAACAAGTTTCTAAATCCGATCACCGACGGAGCGGTGCTGCCGATCCTGCACCTCAATGGATACAAGATCAGCAATCCCACAGTTCTCGCCCGCATCGAGCATGAGGAACTGGAGCAGTTCCTGCGAGGCTGCGGCTGGATGCCACATTTTGTGGAAGGCGACGATCCGGAAACGATGCATCAACTCATGGCCGCCACCCTGGAAACGGTTATGGAAGACATCCGGCAAATCCAGGAGAATGCTCGGAACAACAACGACACCACGCGGGCGCGGTGGCCGATGATCGTCCTCAGATCGCCCAAGGGCTGGACGGGCCCGAAAGTGGTTGATGGTCTCGAAATCGAGGGCACTTTCCGCTCGCACCAGGTTCCGCTGCTGGTGGATGCCGAGCATCCCGAACATGTCCACCAGCTGGAAAGCTGGATGAAAAGCTACAAGCCCGAAGAGCTATTCGACACCAATGGCCGGCTCATGCCGGAGTTGGCCGAGCTGGCCCCGCAGGGTGACCGGCGCATGGGCGCCAATCCCCACGCCAACGGCGGACTTCTGCTGCGCGATCTTCGCATGCCGGATTTCTGTGTTCATGCGGTGAACGTGCCTGCGCCCGGCGCTGTGAATGCCCAGGACACGCTGGTGCTGGGCAACTTTCTCCGCGACGTGGCCAAGCTGAATCAGGATCAGCGCAATTTCCGTGTCTTCGGTCCCGATGAGACACTCTCGAATCTCCTGGGCGCGGTTTTTGAAGTCACCAACCGCCAGTGGGACGCCCGGGAAGTAAAGAACGATGAATTTCTGGCGCCCGCCGGACGTGTGCTGGACTCGATGCTGAGCGAGCACCAGTGCGAAGGCTGGCTGGAAGGATATCTGCTCACCGGGCGGCATGGGCTGTTCAACAGTTATGAGGCCTTCATCCGCATCGTCGACTCGATGTTCAGCCAGCATGCCAAATGGCTGAAGGTCTGTCTGGAATTGCCCTGGCGCCGGAAGATTTCGTCGCTGAACTATCTGCTGGCGTCCCACGTCTGGCAGCAGGATCACAACGGATTCACGCACCAGGACCCCGGATTTCTCGATCACGTGATCAACAAAAAGGCCGATATCGTGCGCGTCTATCTGCCGCCCGATGCCAATTGTCTGCTATCGGTTTTCGACCACTGCCTGCGCAGCCGGAACTACGTCAATGTGGTGGTGGCAGGCAAACACGCGCTGCCGCAATGGCTGACCATGGATGCCGCCGTAGTGCATTGCACGGAAGGAATCGGCATCTGGCAATGGGCCAGCAACGACCAGGACGCCGTCGAGCCCGACGTGGTGATGGCCTGCTGCGGAGACACGCCGACGCTCGAGATTCTGGCCGCCGTCTCCATCTTTCGCGAGCACTTCCGGATCTGAAGATCCGGGTGATCAATGTCGTCGATCTGATGAAGCTGCAGTCCGCCAGTGAGCACCCGCACGGGTTGAGCGAATCGAATTACGACTCGCTGTTCACCAAGGATAAGCACATCATCTTCGGTTTCCACGGATATCCATGGCTAGTCCACCGGCTCACCTACCGGCGGGCCAACCGCAATCTGCATGTCCGTGGTTACAAGGAAGAGGGCACCATCACGACAGCCTTCGACATGCGGGTGCAGAATGATCTGGATCGATTCCACCTGGTGGAGGACGTGATCGATCGCGTGCCGGGCTTAGGTTCCAAGGGCGCTTACCTGAAGCAGAAGATGCAGGACAAGCTGATCCAGCACAAACATTACATCGACCAGCACGGCGAGGATCTGCCGGAAATTCGGAACTGGAAATGGAATGTGCTAGAGCAATGAGCGAGACTAACTACGGTCATCACGGAAACGAAGGGCCGGATCCAGGCAGTGTTCATCACCCTGCGCCTCACGACCAGCGTCCCTACTGGAAACGGGCCCATCTCGATTGGAAAGCCTGGGTCGCCCTGGTTTTTATGTTTGCGGCGATAACGATCTATGTCCTGAGCGATAACCTGGCGTTCCTGCCTCACGGTCCCTGGCGGTAACCGCCCCATGAGTCAAGCTGTCTCTTTATCCCTTGCGATTCGAGCCGATCTATCAGTATCGGATCTGGGGCGGCCGGCGCTTGGCCAATCTGCTCAGCGCGCCGCTGCCGGGCGACGGGCCCGTCGGCGAAGCGTGGGTGCTCAGCGACCGCGACGATCATCCGAGCCGCATTGCCGATGGACCACTCAAAGGCCAGACCATCGCGGAACTGCTGGAACAGTTTCCAGAACAGATGATGGGAAAGCTGGCCGGGCGTTTCCGCCGATTCCCGCTGCTGTTGAAGTTCCTCGACGCAAGCGAAATGCTCTCGGTGCAGGTACATCCTGACGATTTACACAAAGATCTGTTGCCGGCGGGCGAGACTGGGAAAACTGAAGCCTGGGTGGTGCTGGAAGCGGGAGTGAAGAGCCGCATCTATGCGGGTCTGAAGCCAGGCACCACGGAAGCCGATTTGCGGCAGGCGCTCGCTAACGGTTCGGTGGCGGATCGATTGGCGTGCTTCCATCCCAAGCCCGGCGACGCGGTGTTCCTTCCCGCTGGAACGGTGCACTCTTTGGGCGGCGGCATTGTGGTGTTCGAGATTCAGCAGAATAGCGACGTGACGTTTCGCTTGTATGACTGGAATCATCTGGACCCCAAGACCGGCCAACCGCGGGCGCTCCAGGTAGATAAGGCCCTGGCCTGCGTCAATTTTACGAAAGGCCGGGGCGGTCTGGTGGCGGCGGAGGTGGAGGCCACATCGCCCGCAGACCGCGAAAGACTTTTTCACTGCGACCACTTCTATTTGTCGCGGTCGTGCGGAAAATCGGCGTTTAGCATTGGTGCCGCCGGTGTCCCGAGCGTCCTGGTATGCGTCGACGGCCAGGGTCAGGTGGAGCACGGCGATACGGCATATCCTGTCGGCAAAGGAGACGTGTTTTTGTTGCCTGCGGTTCTCGGAGCGTGTGCGTTTCAGCCGTTCGGCGCAGTCACCGTGTTGGAAATCGGGATACCGGAATGAAAAAGCTGATCGTCTTCGATCTGGACGGAACGCTGGCCGAAAGCAAGGCATCGATCGACGCCGACATGTCCAGGCTACTGCATGACCTGCTCGGCATTGTCAAAGTGGCTGTCATTTCCGGGGGCGATTGGCCGCAGTTTCAAGCACAGGTGGTCTCCCATCTTCCACAGGACAAAACTCTCGCAAACCTGTCGATTCTTCCTACCTCCGGAACGAAGTTCTTCCGTTACATCGGCGATTGGAAGGAGCTCTATTCAGAAGACTTCACGCCGGACGAAAAAGATAAGATCGTCAGCTCCATAAAAAAGGCGGTCGCGGAGGCAGGCTTCCAGGTTGAAAAGGTCTGGGGGGAAGTAATTGAAGACCGGGGAAGCCAGATCACGTTTTCCGCATTGGGCCAGCAGGCGCCCTTGGAAGAAAAAAAGAAATGGGACCCCGGCTTCGCCAAGCGGAAAAAGATCAAAGCCATTCTGGACCCATTAATTCCTGGATTCTCTGTCCGCATGGGTGGCGCGACATCCATCGATGTCACCAAGCCCGGTATAGACAAGGCCTACGGAATCAGAAAACTGCGAGACGTGCTGGGCATTTCCTTGAAGGAAATGATTTTCATCGGCGACGCGCTCTTCGCGGGAGGGAACGACTATCCGGCCGAACAAGCCGGCGTCGTTTCTATCTGCGTGCAAGGACCTCACGAGACCAAGCGGGTTATCCAAATGGGCATCGGCTGTCTATCGGACCACGGCCAGGAAGCTGTGAGCTTGTGATTTGTGGCGCGCGCACTCTTGCGTGCCGCGTTCACAATCGTGTGAACGCAGAGCTCTCTACGGTCAGTTTTGTGTTCGCAGGAGTGCGAACACGGCACGCACGAGTGCGCGCGCCACGATCACGGAGTCGGTATGAGCGGACTTAACCTCCAGCGCATGGGACTGATCATGGAACCGGAGCCCGGTAATCCCCACGAGATCGAAGGCGTTCTGAATCCGGCTGCCGTTCGCGGTCCCGATGGCCAACTGTATCTGTTTCCCCGGCTGGTTGCCAAAGGAAATTATTCGCGCATCGGCATTGCGCGAGTGCGGTTCAACGCGGCCGGCGATCCAGTGGGCGTCGAGCGCCAGGGCATCGCACTCGAACCCGAAGCCGACTATGAACTGCGGCCCGATGGCGGCGGTGGCTGCGAGGACCCCCGGATTACTTTTGTCGAGCCGCTCCAGCGCTACCTGATGACTTACGCGGCATTTTCAGCCCGAGGCCCACGCATCGCCCTTGCCACATCGCAGGATCTCTTCCACTGGCAGCGGCTGGGACTGGCAAAGTTCGGCCCCTATGAAGGAATCAAGTTCGACGATGTGGACGACAAAGACGCTAGTCTGTTCCCCATCGCCATTCCCAATCCATCCGGTCATCTGGAAATGGCCATTCTGCATCGGCCGCTTTTCCCCGGCACTCGTCCGGAGGAAACCGCCCGCCACCCCGCAAACCGCGCCCTGGATCTCAATCGGGAAAGCATCTGGATTTCCTATGGTCCGATGGCGCTCCCTGGCTGCGAGTCCGATTGTTTCGGAAAATTCACTTCTCATCACCGGCTGGCCACGCCGGTGTCGCCGTGGGAGCGGCTGAAGATAGGCGCGGGTACTCCGCCCGTCCTGACGCGGCACGGCTGGCTGATCGTTTATCACGGCGTAAGCGAACTGGCGCAGTCCGGCAAAAGCGCCCATCCGCTTTGCTATTCCGCCGGCGTGATGGTGCTTTCGAAGGAGCATCCGCAAATCGTCCGCTATCGTTCGGCTGATCCGGTATTGACGCCCTCACTGCCACAGGAGCGCGACGGCACTGTGGCGAACGTGGTGTTTCCCACTGGAATCGACCGGCGCGACGATCTCAGCTCGCCGGATCGTTTCGACATCTATTACGGAATGGCCGACAGCCGGATTGGCGCGGCACGGCTGGACATGCCGGAATCAATTGCAGGCTCAGAAAACGAGGTGTCATCATGAAGCCTACCGCAGAAAAGCTCAATGGAAAACCGGCGTCCAAGCCCGACGCCACGCCCGCCACCAAGGATGATCTGAAATCCCTTCCCGTTCCGGAAGTGGAGAAGAAATTGGGATCGTCACCGGATGGTCTCAGTCAGGCCGAAGCACAGAAACGGCTGGCTCAATATGGCCCCAACGAGATTGAGGAAAAGAAAACCAATCCGTTTCTGAAATTCCTCACATACTTTTGGGGACCCATTCCGTGGATGATTGAAGCGGCGGTAATTCTGTCGGCGGTGGTAGGTCACTGGCTGGATTTTTTCATCATCCTGCTTTTGCTTTTGTCCAACGCCGTGGTCGGATTCTGGGAAGAACACCAGGCGGGCAACGCCATCGCCGCACTCAAGGCCAAGCTCGCCAACAAAGCCACCGTGAAACGCGATGGGAAATGGGTCAACCCGGCGGCGCGTGAATTGGTGCCGGGCGACGTCATCCGCTTGCGCCTGGGGGATATTGTGCCCGCGGATGCGCGCTTGTTGGCGGGCGACCCGGTGCAAGTGGATCAGTCCGCCTTGACTGGTGAATCGCTGCCCGCTACGCGCAAATCCGGCGAAGCCGTCTTTTCGGGGTCGATTCTCCGCCAGGGCGAAATTGATGCCATGGTGTACGCCACCGGCGCGAATACCTATTTCGGAAAGACCGCGCAGCTGGTGGCGGAGGTGCACACCGTCAGCCATTTCCAGCGCGCCGTGTTGAAGATTGGCGATTACCTGATCGTCCTCGCGGTGTTTCTGGTCGCCGTGATTATCATCGTCGCGCTCTTCCGAGGCGATCCGATCCTCTCCACGTTGGAGTTCGCCTTGGTGCTGCTGGTGGCCGCGATTCCGGTGGCTATGCCCACAGTGCTGTCAGTGACCATGGCTGTCGGCGCCCGTCTGCTGGCGAAAAAGAAGGCGATTGTGACGCGGCTGTCGGCGATCGAGGAACTGGCCGGCGTGGATATCCTTTGCTCGGATAAGACCGGCACGCTAACCCAGAACAAGCTGACGTTGGGCGATCCATTCACCGTGAATGGCATTCCCGCGGATCAAGTTATTCTCTGGGCCGCGCTGGCTTCTCGCGCCGAAGATAAAGACACTATCGACCTGGCTGTGATCGGGGGCGTGAAGGACCCCAAGACCCTGACGGGCTATCAGGTGGTTCATTTCCAGCCGTTCGACCCGGTGCATAAGCGCACCGAGGCCACCGTTAAAGGCGCAGACGGAAAACAGTTCTTTGTGGCCAAGGGCGCGCCGCAGGTGATTCTGCAGATGGCGGCGAACGCCGCTGAAGTAAAGCCTGCCGTTGAGAAAGCCGTTGATGAGTTTGCAGGGCGCGGCTTTCGCTCCTTAGGCGTGGCGCGGGCCGATCAGGAAGGCCAGTGGCAATTCGCTGGCGTGTTGCCCTTGTTCGATCCACCGCGGGAGCAGGCCAAGGCTACCATCGCCAGCGCCCGCCAGATGGGCGTCAGCGTCAAGATGGTTACCGGCGATCAGATCGCCATTGCGAAAGAAACTGCCCGCCAGCTCGGGCTGGGCACCGACATTCTGGATGCCAGCAGCTTGGGAGACTCGAAGCAGCATGCGACGGCCGAGCAGGCGCAGGCCATCGAAAAAGCCGACGGCTTTGCCCAGGTATTTCCCGAACATAAGTTCCACATTGTGGATGTCCTCCAGCAGCGCGGCCACATCGTCGGCATGACCGGCGACGGAGTGAACGACGCCCCGGCGCTGAAGAAAGCGGACTGCGGCATCGCGGTCTCCGGCGCAACAGACGCGGCGCGCGCGGCGGCGTCCATCGTGCTGCTGGCGCCCGGCCTTTCGGTGATCATCGACGCCATCAAAGAGAGCCGGCGCATCTTCCAGCGGATGAACAGCTACGCCATCTATCGCATCGCGGAAACGCTACGCGTACTGTTCTTCATGACCCTGGCGATTCTGGTGTTTAACTTCTATCCGGTTACCGCGGTGATGATCGTGATGCTGGCGTTGCTGAACGATGGAGCCATTCTATCCATCGCCTACGACAACGTTCATTACAAGGATAAGCCCGAAGCGTGGAACATGCGCCTGGTGCTGGGGATCTCCACGGTGCTGGGCGTTGCCGGCGTGGTGGCAGCGTTTGGCTTGTTCTACCTGGGCGAGCGCGTATTTCAACTCGACCACGCGCATATCCAGACGCTGATGTATTTGAAGCTCTCCGTGGCCGGACATCTGACGATTTTCCTGACCCGTACGCGCGGCCCCTTCTGGTCTATACGCCCGGCGAAGATTCTATGGATGGCGGTGCTCGGCACGCAAATAGTGGCCACTCTGATCGCTGTTTATGGGCTATTTATGACACCCCTTGGCTGGGGTTGGGCGGCGTTTGTCTGGGGCTACGCGGTGGCTTGGGCCCTGGTGAATGACCGCGTCAAATTGCTTGCTTATCGGATTCTCGATCCTACAAAACCTCCGCTGTTAGCCAAGAAGACGGGCGAGAAGCCGGCCGATCTCACACCCCGCATCGCGGCACGGGCATACGAAATCTATGAGGAGCGAGGCCACCAGTATGGCCAGGCAGATCGGGATTGGATGCAGGCCCAGATCGAGATTCGGAAGGATGAGGCGGAACATCGGAAGACCGCGCAGCTCGCGGAACCAAAGGCATAAGATGAAAATCGATTCGAAGGATTTCCGCGTGCGGGCCGGGAAAAAGGTCAACCTCAGCAAATGGCCGACCGTAGTGAAGCCCGTCTACAAGTCCAAGAAACAGTACCGGGAACTTCTGGAAGAACACGTTGGGGAGTTGAGTAAGCTGCAACAGCTCCATTACGCGTCTCATCGTTATGCCTTGCTGTTGATTTTTCAAGGCATGGACGCCGGCGGCAAGGATGGCGCCATCCGGCACGTGATGTCCGGCGTCAATCCGCAAGGCTGCCAGGTCTTCAGTTTCAAACAGCCCAGCGCCGACGAGTTGGAACACGATTTTCTTTGGCGTACCACCCGTTGCCTGCCCGAACGCGGGCGGATCGGCATATTCAACCGCTCCTACTATGAGGAAGTGCTGGTGGTGCGGGTGCATAAGGAAATTCTGCGGGGTGAAGGGCTTCCCCTGGAGTTGCTTGACGAAAAGGACATCTGGAAGGAGCGCTACCGCTCCATCGGAGATCTGGAAAACCACCTCTATCGCAATGGAACGCGCATCGTTAAGATCTTCCTGCATCTGTCGAAGAACGAACAACGCAAGCGGTTCCTCGAGCGCATTGACGATGCGGACAAGAACTGGAAATTGAGCCTGCCGGATATTCACGAGAGGAAATACTGGAATCGGTACATGCAGGTTTATGGGGATTGCCTGCAGGCCACCAGCACCCACCACGCGCCCTGGTACATCGTTCCCGCCGACGATAAGGAAAATGCCCGGTTAATGGTTTCTCAAATTGTCCTGGATACGTTCAATGACCTCAAGATGGCATATCCTAAGCCCACTCGGAAACGCCGGCGAGAATTGAAATCCATCCGATCACTTTTGAACCGAGGAAACCAGAGCAAGAATGCGCTTGCAGGATAAAGTTGCGATCGTGACCGGCGCCGCCACAGGGATTGGCCAAGCGAGCTGCCGTGGTCATAGATTACATCGGAAATCCGGAAGTGGCCGCCAATACCCAGGCGCAAATCTCCAGCTTCGGTGGCAAAAGCGTTTGCGATACCGGCTGATATCTCAAAGCCGGATCAGGTCCAGAACTTGGTGGATGCTGCCGTGAAGGCCTTCGGCAAGTTAGACATTGTAGTGAACAACGCGGGGAACAAAGAATCTGGCATCGACGACGTAGAGGTTGTCCAAATCGTGTGCCTTGCAGTTCACGTCCAGCGCCGATGTTTTCGGATCGCGCTCGAACCGGACTGTGCCGGCCTGGTGCGCGGTGCTGCCGATGGGAATGTCCTTACCCAGATAGAGCGACCGATACAGCAACTGATCGTGACAGCGGATGCACAATTCGGCCATCGGGCGTGATGGTCACACGGTTATCCGGGTGAGGTAAATCTTCCGATTGCAGCCAGAAGGCGATGAAGTGTTCGGCCAAAAAATCGAGTGCGAACTGAGGCTCCAAGCCGCCCAAGCCGGCGCTTCCCCTTTCAGCGTTTCTCCATCCGACTTACCGAGCATCTGGATTTCGCCCAAAGGGTACCCGATATTTTCCCGCGACTTGCTAAGCGGTACGATGTTGAAGGAGGCAACTATGACGATCACATTGGAACTTCCGCCCGAAGCTGAGGCGAACCTTGTCGCCCAGGCAAAAGCTAGTGGTCTCTCGCTGGATGCCTTCCTGCGAACTATCATCACGACTCAAGCCGCTGCGATGGAGTCCATGACAGCGGTTCAGTCGCTTCCACGTGAAAGAGAGGATCAGGACCGGGCAATCGACGAGCTTTTCGACACTGTTCAGGTTCCACCTGGCGTAGGCGAGGGGGTAATGCGCCGCGAGAACTGGTATCGATGATTGCAGTCGATACCAATGTGCTCGTTGGTGTATCCAAACTTTCGACCCTCAGTTGCGTGCAACCGCGCGCCGCGCTGTAAAGTCTCTCGACCGTCAGGGTGAGCAACTTCTTTGCTTTCCGCAGAACCTCGTCGAATTCTGGAATGTTTCGACGCGCCCGGCTACTGGAAATGGTCTGGGTTTCACTCCCGAGCAGGCAGCTCGATACGTGGATCGCTTTCAGACGCTCTTCGATCTCCTTCCTGAGACGCCGGAAATTTTTCAAACGTGGCGAAAGCTTGTGCTTGACTACAAGGTATCTGGGATTCAAGTCCATGATGCCCGAATAGTCGCTGCGATGATGGTGCACCAGGTGGACCAAATCCTCAGCTTCGATCTAGATTTCAAGCGTTATAGGGGCGTTACCGTCGTGCATCCGACGGATGTGAGGTAGTATCGGGCGCGTGCGCCAAAGCGGCGCTCAGCATCAGGGAGCGCATTCTTGTAGGAGAAAACGGAACAGTGGGAATGGACAAGAAGGCGCGCCGTCCTTTCACCGCCCCTTTCCTCACTGGCAGCTCTCGCTATGCTTCGCATCGGTCTCTCTCGACAAAGCCGAACACTTCTTGCACAGTCGACGCACCAACGTCCATTCGCTTCGAAAGTGTGTTGGGGTTCATCCGGAATGCAGTTCGGCTTCGGCCCGAATCCTCAATTCTGACAGCCGAAATTGGGTGCCAGCGTCAACTCCGTGTCACTCACGCGAAAGCGATGTGGAGGCATGCCGCCAAACCGAGCCAAGTTATGACTGCGACGATCGTCTACCAGGGATTTCGTCGAAAGCGAACCTGGAGCGCCGAAATTGCCACGCGCCAAGCCTGAGCAACGCTTCTCCAGCGGGCGTGGCCTTAGTTCGCTGTGCGCTGCCGGCAAGCTCAAAGGCAAGCTCGAACTCGCCCCCCCGTAACGCCCTGCGCGCCGCTTCGCGCAGCCGCCATGCTTCGGCCGCAATCCGCATCAGGCGCGCGAGATCCGCTCCGCATCGCGAACAAACAGCGGCGCCGCGAAAACGAGCCTGGCAAACCGGACAACGATTCGCTTCCGCCAAACCGTTTGACGCGCTCAATTCGGGCGGCTCCCGGCTTGGCCTTCCATGAAAAAGAGGAGTTCCGTGAGTGCGCGGGAGGCTTTGGCGAGCGCTTCGCTATCACCCGATTCGATGGCCGCGCCAATCCGCTCGTGGAGATCGATGGCTTCCTCGCGATCCTCGTCATGCATGCGGTCGAGCAGCTTTCGCGAGCGCGCTATCAGACCCTCCGCCTCCCCCGCGCCCGCCACTGCAATCCGTTCCGCAAGCGTGCCGGCGGTTTCCATTTCCTCGAAGTTTCCTTCGATGGTTTCGACGTCCGTTTCTTCGCGGACGGGAATGCTGCCAAAATCGCCGAAATCTCCCGAGCGCGATTCAAACAGATCCTGAATTCGCTTGCGCCCGGCGGCGATCTCTTGCGGAGTCTTCGCCCGCATGGCGTTTGCGATGGTGATCTGCTTCGACCGGCCCGTCAGCTTTTCCTCGGAGGTCACTTCGAGAACGCCATCCAGATCGAGCCGCATCCGGCAGAGAATTTCGTTGAAATCTTCCGTCTCTGTCAGGCCGCCAATGGTGAAATCGCCCACCAGTATGTTTTTCAGCGCGTCCTCGTCTTCGCCCTGATATACATGCACATTCACCTCGCGCTGGAACGGATGGCTGGTGAAAAACCGTTCGGTACGTGTCAGGGGCAGAGGCGTATTCCGGCGGATAATCGGCTTGTAGCAATGTGGGTAGGGGACGCCACCGCGCTCACCCAGAAACGAGACGCCGAAGGAATAAGGGGAGACATCCACCAGGACGCGATCCACGTCGAGGCCTGAGAGCCGCGAGGCCAACACACCGGCACCCAGAGCGACGCACAGGTCCGGATGCACATCCTGGCGAGGCTCGATCCCCATCCGTTCGGCCAGCAGGTTAGATACGAGCGGCGTGCGGGTGGAACCGCCCACCAGTAGCAGCGCATCCATATCTCCGGGCTTCCTGCCGGAATCCCGCAGGGCTTGGGATACGCTGTCCAGCGTCGATTCCACCAGAGGACCAATCAACGCCTCGTAATCCGTGCGCGAGATCTCCATTTCGAGATGCAGAGTCCGGCCGTTCCGCTCGGCCAGCGACTCCTCGCGGATTTTGGCGTATGGTTCCTGGCTCAGCTTCTTCTTGGCCTCTTCGGCGGCCCACCACAAGCGCGTCTTCGCGGACGGGTGTCCGATGCGGAGATCGATTCCATGCTGTTTTTGAAATTCCTGCGCCAGACGCTCGGCGAGAAGATCATCGAAATCGTCGCCTCCCAGGCGATTGTTGCCGTGGCTGGCGAGTACTTCCGTAATGTCCCCCTCCACGTTTACCACGGAAACGTCGAACGTACCGCCGCCCAGATCGTATATCAAAGCCGTATGCCGGGAGCCGTCGCCGTAGCCATACGCGAGGCTGGCTGCGGTGGGCTCATTGAGGATGCGAACCACTTCCAGGCCCGCCAGCTCGCCGGCTTCGCGCGTGGCGCCGCGCTGCGCATCGGAGAAGTAGGCGGGCACCGTAATGACGGCTCCTTGGGGCCGTTCACCGAGCGACAGAAAGGTCCACTCCACCAGTTCGCGCAGGATCAGCGCCGAGATTTCCGGCGGGGTGAGGCTCCTCGGGCCGAGCGTCACCATTTCCTGGGAGCCCATCCGGCGCTTGATGCTCCGCACGGTCCGCTCCGGATAAAGCGCCTGCTGGTTGCGTGCGGGTTCCCCGACCAAAAGTTCTCCCGACGCCGAAAGGCCGACGCAGGACGGCAGAATCCGCTGGTCGCCGGGCCCCAGCACGCGCACTTGCCCGTCCGTGAACGCCGCCACTTCGGAGTTCGTGGTTCCCAGATCGATACCGACAATCAGATCGCTCATGCTCTCTCGCTCGCCTTACCATTCCTCAGGGCCACACCGGGCGGCCGCGACACTTTCACCTGCGCCGGGCGAAACACTTCGCCTTCCCATTCGTAACCGCTTCGATAAACCTCGATCACCGTACCAGGCGCGACGGTGGCCGACTCCTGGCTGTCGATCGCGTTCATGCGGCGTGGATCGAAGGGTTCTCCCTGGCACTGGATCTCCCGGGCGTTGAACTCTGCGAGGGTTTGATCCAGGCGCTCAATACCAAGTTCGTAACCTCGGATCAGCGCGCCCACTGCCGCGCCGTCCGGGTGACGCGAAAAGGTCTTTCGTAGCATTCGGGGCAACAACCTGGAAAACCATCCGGGCTTGGCCGCGGCGGCGAGCTCCTCTTTGCGAACCCGAGCCGACTCGCGTCCACGCGCCAGCCGGTCCCGCAGATCGATCAGCGCGGACAATATATCCTTGCGGGAACGCCGCTCCGTTTCGCGGCGCAGCGTCTTCTCGCGCTCCGCGTATACCGCCCGAAGCTCTTCACCGATTTTTTCGGTTTGCGCGGCGAGAGTGAGATTTAGTTCCTGAAACGCCCTGCCTTGCAATTTGATTTCCTGCGTCAGGACAGTCATCGCCGCCCAGAGCGCATACGAATCGCAGGCGCGGGAATTGTCCCGGTCTTTGGAAGCCTGGTCCGGGGAGTCGTTCAGTACGGATTCGAGTATGTCCGCGTCGATGCCCTCAGGCGGATTCTCGCCGGACAGAGCGGCATCGAGTAGCGCTTCAAAGCGCCGAAGGATCGTTTCGCGATCCGTCCCCAGCGTCATTTGTTTCTCAAGACCTCGCGCCAGGGTTGGGGCCCGGTAAATGTGCGCGGGACCCCGCGGCCTCGGAGCAGCGAAACGAGCGGCGCGCTGGACGCGCCGGCCGAAAACATGGCACGGGCGCGCCGGCGCGGGTCGCGCATCATTTCGTACGCGTCGCGAATTTCTTCGAATTCGGCGGGCGCCCGGTCCGGCGGGAATTCCTTCACTTTGCTCAGATAAGCGGCGCGGATCTCTTCGTCGCGCGCATTAGCCGGCACGCCCAATATCTCGTTCGCGTCCATCACCGGCGTTTGCCCTTCTTCTTCTTTCCGCCGGGCGGGTTTGTTTGGGTGGGCGCATCTTCCAGAAAAATCTGCGGCAGGGCCTCCATGGGATCCTCCCCCCTGAAAAACGACTCCATCGCCACCTCGAACAACGCCGGCAGGATATCGCGCGGAATGTCCTTGGGGGCGTTCTCGAAAAAAAATCGCTTCAGTTGATCTTCATCCAGTTCGTCAGCATCCAGATTGAATACGTCGTCCAGATCCGGATCGGAAGACTGGCTCCGTGTGCTGCGGCAGGCCGGGCACATGCAAAGGTCTTCCGGGAACAGATCCGAATAATCCGGGCCCGGGCTGAATCGCGAGGGGAAGTCGCGAGACGCTTTTTCCTTCAGCAGCACGTCGCGCGCCTGATCGGCAGTGAGGGACAACGGGGCTGCGTCGAAAAGATTGCGGCCGGCCTCCACAGCCCGATTCACCACCTCCATGTCGCGGTGTGCGCGGCCCAGTTCCGCGGCTGCCGCCGTCAACGCTTCATAGCGATCATCCAAGCCTTCCGGCAATGCGCGTGCGCGCAGCAAAAGGAAATAAGCTTCCGTGGGCCCTCCGCGATCGAGACCGGCGACCGATGCCTCCCACGCGAGCCCAGGGTGTTCGCTGACAAGCCCCAACTCTCCCAGTGTGCGAATCTGTTCGACGTTGAGCGAACTGGCGCCGCGGGGAAACTGCGCCTCGGTCTCGTCGAAGTATTCGATGGGAAGTTGGAAGTTCCTGGTAAGCCCAATATCGGCGGCCAGCGCGATCGCCCTGGCCATGGAAACGGGAAGGTGAGACTTCTGTTCTTCAGGGAGTTCATCCGGAAAAGGCAGAACTATGAGATCCTTCCGCTTTGCCGACGCCGCGCATCCAGAAGCGAAAATTACCGCGGCAAGGCCGTCGCCGAACACGCGCTCAACTTCGCGTAGGGCCTGGTTGGCGCTCGGTTTGTCGCCGGAAGCCAGGCAGATCAAGAAGCGCAGAGCGTCCAGGAACGCAGGCCGATCGCCCTGCCGCGACTGCGGGAGCGCCTCAATCTCCGCCAATCTTTCCGCCGCCAGATCCGGTTTCTTCTTGTGCAGGTGGCGCAGAGCGGCCGCGGCGAGCAATCGCAGACGCGCGGCGCGCACGGTGGAGTTCACCGCGTCGATTCGTTCGGCTTTGGTCAGATAGGAGAGCGCGCTGGGAAAGGCACCGCGTTTTTCGGCCTCCTCCATGAGAAACAAAAGCGGCTCGACGGCGTCCGGAAACGCCTTACTCCAGGCCCGCGCGACGTTCTCGGCCTCGACAATCGAATTTCCACGCGCCCAGCGTAGCCACTGCGAAAATGCGTCCGGATGCGGGTCTATCATGCAGGCGCGCGCGTAGATTTCCTCCGGAAAACAAAAGTAGCTGCTTTCCCTCGAACCCGCTTGCCGAAACCGCCGCTGTATTTCCCGCAGCAACTTCGTGGGCACCTGGCCGAGAAGGGTGGCCATGTGCAGATACAACGCCGCCACCTCCATGCTGCGTTCGGCAAACCAGCCTTCGCGCACGGCTTCCAGCCGGAAACAGTCCCACCGTTCGCAGGCTTGCGCGAGATCCTCGCTATCGCCGCTGCGCTCCAGGGCCAGGGCGAACTCACGGTAGAAAATCGCATCCCGTCGAGGCGCGCCTTCCACAGCCACGGTCATGCGCTGAGTTTCGACACCGGCCACTTCGCCTCGGATGCATATTATTCGCCGCAACTCGGTTAGCAGGTCCGGCGCGCTTTTGCGGCACTCCCGCACCGCCGCTCGGACGGCCTTGAAAACCGGAGCGGCCTGCTCGGCGTGGGCAAAGGCGTGGTCCAACTCGGCGAGCACGTGCCGAAGTTCGCTCAGGCTGCCGCTGGTGCGGGATGCTAGCGCCGCCTCGGCTGGTTTGAGATGGATGGTGGGCGTCGCGGCCGGTCTTACTCCCAGCATGGCGCGCATCGCGGGAACCAGCCGCCATGGCGCCGATTCGGGCCGCATAGCAGCCAGACAGTCCTCGCAGGCTTTGTCCTGGTTTCGATAGAAGCACGCGATCGCGCGGATCAGGAGCTTCCAGTTGGCCAAAGGGCTGCGATGCGAGACTTCGGGCAAGGCAATCTGCTGGTCGCTTACTGGCCCGCTGGTGACGGCGCCGAAAGCCCGGTCGATCGCGGCCGCTGCCCGCCGCAGGCCGTGCTCCGGGGGCAGAGCCGCGCAACCTGCGAGCGCCGCCAAGTCTGTAACCTGGTTTTGAATCACTTGTTCGATCGCCGCGCGGCGCTCGGCGCTCAATCCCGGATCGTTGAGGGGCTTGAGCAACTCGTCGAGATCGCCGCCGCGCGCGGGCGCGGCTGAATTCAGGTGATCGAGCCGCTCTTTCACGGACGGAAACCGCTCCCGTACCAGAGCGATCAGCGACTGCGCTTCGACCACAAGATTCTGATCGAACAGCGCCCCTATCCGCGCCAGATAGGCGTCAACCAGAAGAATTTCAGACTCCGCGCTGCCTTGCTTCTTGTGGAACTCTTTGGCGTTATCGAGGGCGGTTTTCGACTTCCCGTCAAAAATGAGCTGCCGGATGTGGCTTGCGATTCCGCTACTTTGTGGTGACACGCCGAGGCTCAAAACTTTCTCTCCCGGGGGTAATAGAAATTATACCGGACTATAAACGTCGGCAGAGGTGATTGCCGATGAATGACTCGAAACGCGATTCGTGAGCTGTGGGAGAAGCGACCTCCTGCATAAAGTCGAGCGGTTGCTCTGCTTCGGCATCACGGTTCCGATGGCTCACGCGCGGAATTTGGGCAAGGAGACACTCAAGGGAACGCTCCAGAACGCCTAACCTCAACCAACTCCCACACTTTTCAGGGCTGCGCTCTGTCGCAAGTGACTTAAAAGCTAACTTGTTAAAAACAATTGGGTTGGTGGCCAGGGACGGAATCGAACCGCCGACGCCAGCCTTTTCAGGGCTGGAATCGTGCAGGGCTATCATATTAACAACAAAGGCTAAAAGCCGCCTCAATGCCCCGAAAACAGCCCATTTATTGGGACAAGAATGGGACAAGATTCTGGCCGGTCAAAATTGCCTCTCCCATTACTGTCCTGTTCCGCTCTTGGATTCAGATGTAGGCCGATATGGTAAGCGGCGTTCGCCGTATCGGATTTGCCAGATCGAGGTGTTCGGAATAGGATAGCTCCGCTGTAGCCATCATCAAAAAAACTGCCGCTCCTGCGATACCGTTAGTCCATCAGCCTGCGCTCGCTCACTGAGAGCGGCCAGTTTGACTTTCAATTGTGTGCGCGGCCGCCTGAAACGCACGCGTAGAAGGCGGCTCGAATCGAGTTCATGTAGCCTCCCGGCCGCAGGCTGCGGCCGTCCACTATGCGCGCTTTGTCTATGCAAATGGAACAAGTCGAGTCGACGTAATATGCGCCCGCCGATTCATTTTGCCCCCTTGATTACCGACGCCGACGCGGTGTGTTGTAGTCCATGTCCGATCGCCTGGCGGGTCGTCAGATGAGCTTCTCAAATAATCGCTGGACTTTTCAGGGAGCAGGCAGCTGCTCTTCGGTGTTCTCGAACGACTTCTTGGAAGTTCGGTCCGTGTCGATTCGCTACTTTTTCAAGCGAAGCTCCTTGGAAGGAAGACACAGCAGAATCGCAGGTCAGAACGACTGGCTACGATTTGCGATAGCATCCGCTAGTGAGGAACATCTATCGGGACTGATCACGCGGTAACTCCCCTCACGAAAACCTACTGCCCTCGGATCGAAGTGACCACGGTGTTACTGGATTTACCTTCGACAGTCAGCAAGATCGGAATGTTATCGCCAGACCGTGTGCTAGCGGGAATCCGCACGTTGACCTGATTCTCGCCAACGCAGCACCCCGACAAGCCCGCAAAGTCCGGGTTCACCGCAACTCCGTCGATCGTTACCGTCACAGGCGCGGCTGTCGCGTCGGCGCCATTCGGCAACTCGCCCGTTGAGACCGCCGTTTTCAGCGCTCCCAGTCCGGTCGCGTACAAAATCACCAACTCGCCCGTCTTGGCGGGGTTCATCGCCGTCACCGCCGAGCCGTCCGCATGGTTGATTGCTCCCAGGTTCGCGCCAGCGACACTGGTGAAGAAGATGCCTGGTGCTACCGGAGCTATTGCCACCATCGTCGCGGGGCTCACTAGCCCACCGACCCTTACCTGAACGCTCGCAAGGTTACCGGTGACCTCCTCCGGCACCTGAATACCGATCTGCGTGGGCGACGCATACAGGATCGGTGCCAGAGTCCCATTTACCGTCACCTCGGCGCCATCGAGCATAGTGTTGAGCTTGCCATTGCTGAATGCGGGAAAGCAGGTGGGTTGCAGGCACGATGTTCCGTCGGTCAAATTAGTCCCGAAAATGGCGGCGATAATACCTTCCGACAGCGCAGCGCCGCCCGGCGCGAAGCTGCCATTGTTTACGATGCCGTTTGAATTAATGGTGGGGCCGGAGGGCGACGTGCTGCCCGACTGCGTAACCGAAACTGTCGCCGTGCCTATTGTCAGAATCGCGATCCGTTGCGACGCCCCGTCATTCGGCGCAATCGTATACGCGACCGACGACCCCTGTGGCGTTGCCGTTAGCCAACTTTGATCGCTCGATGCGATCACTGGACAGGAAGTCGTCACGTTGACTGTTCCGGTCATACCTGCGGCGGGCGCGTCGATCTGGGTTTGCGACAAACCGTAATTGCAGGCGGTGGCTGCTTGCGTTACGAGCACCGTGATTGCGCCCAGCGTAACCAAAGCGGTTTGCGCACCGCCCGTATGGTTGGCCGCAGCCATCAAGCTGAGCGTGCTACTTCCACTGCCGCTCGGTTGCGTCAAAGGCAGCCATGACGCGCCTCCCGAAGCAGTCCAAGCGCATCCGGGCTGCGTCGTGACTTGAATCACGACGGTACCACCGGTATCGGGAACGATCTGATTGGATGGATTCAGAGCGTACGTACAAGCACCGACAGCGATCTGAGCCGCGGCCGTCAGTCCGCCATAAGAGACATCCAGCAAATCCACTCCGTTGCCGTTGGCCGTGATGATACCGCCGGAGTTGACGCTGAACACATTCGTAGAACCGCTGCGCGCCGTGTAGGTAGCCACCTGGCTCACGTCAACCGGGCTGCTGTTAAACCATGCATCTGCTTGGACCGCTTGCAAGGAGCCCAAAGCCATGTTAGCGACCGGCGCGTTCACCAGATTCAGAGCAGTCGGAGCGCCGCTCGTTTGAAACGTGTAGTCCAGTGTCGTCACGGCAAAGGTGTTGTCGCTGAAAACCGTGATGGCAGTGAAACTGGCCGATCCCAGGCGCGTCGGCGTAAAAGGAATGCTAAAGGGAGCCTGGGTCGAATAGAGTAAAACCGTATCGCTTGGGTCCATCACCGTTTGGAGCAGGAGGATCTCGGTTATGGTCTTGGTCGACGAAGCGGCGGTGATGTTGGTGGCGCTGTTGATCGCCAGCGTCGAACCCGTCGCGGGCAGACTCGTGACATTCGATGCTGGCACTTGCGTGTAGCCAGTCAAATCCAGGACGGGAGCCGGAGTTGTCGTTGAATCCTCAGCGGAAGTTTTCGGTATCGCGTTTGAAGTGACGCCCGCAGGCACGTTGCCAGGGCCTCCGGTAAGCCAGAAGAGGGCTTGCTGCCAAACGTCCTGGCTCTGAGTTTCTCCGGTATCCGGGCAGTTAAGCAAGACCGAGGGGATGTCTTGGCACAAGTTGGTGTGGACAATACCAGAGATCGTTGCCACCCGCTCAACACTGGGAGGCCCGGGATTCTGGCTGGCCGTGGGCACAATCGTGTCGTTTGGTTGATTGTCCAAAATACTATCAACAGATTCTCCTGGGAGAAACGCGCTGATCAGGATGTTGAGTGCGAGTTTTGTGACTGACAGCTGTGGCGCGGTACCGACAATCGCGCTGAATGTGTTTTGGGATGAGAGGCTCTCAAGCTGAGGTGATTCAGGTTCGAGAGACTGAACGCCCGAATCAATCGGCTTCCCGATAATGCCAAAAATATTCCCCGAGCGTACAGGATGAAAAACTCACGCAGAGGTATGCCACCAAAGGGTTTATTGTTAACGTGAAGGGCGACACCAGATTCTTATTGCCTAAGAGCACTGTCGCAAGCTCCGTGCCTTGGTGCGGAGTCCCGACCGTGATCAATTTGTGCACTGAGTTCGGAAGCAGTTGAGGGCTTGGCGAAGCCGGCCCTTTGGTCATGAAATAGCGCGTTACCAAACCACCCATGCTGTGGGCAACGACATCGACAGTTCGCGCGGCCATCCCTGCACCGGCGGCCTTCCCAAGGGCATTTGTCAAAGACGTTAGGAACACCGTCTGTGTCTCGGGGTTGTCGAAACCTTGAGAGCTCAGATTCCCGTAAGCCCTGTTCCCATAGTCGACCGGCACGATTGGGCTGTTCGGGTATCGGTCCGCGATCCAGTCGTAGAAACCGCCTGAGCCCATCGAAAATCCGGCCGCCTCGGCGTCTGACCAGATGCCATGCACAAGCAGCAGCGGTGGGGGCTGGATCTGAATGGAAGCTTGCGCAGGCGCCATTTGTCCTTGCGTGGCTGTTGCCGCCAAATCAATCACGGGAAACACACCGTGCACCGGCATCGCGTCCGGGGCCCACAGCAGCGCCAGAAATGTGTAGACACCCGCGGCGTCCGGCCCGGAGGCTGGCGCGTTGACAGGGAGGGTTAGCACATTGCCGGAGATGGGTTCGGATTTACCGGATAGTTGGGATCGAAGCCGCCTAACGATCCCACCGAGCCGCTTGATCCGGGGCCGCCCGGCGAGATATTGAATGTCACGGGTTCCAATGACTCGGATGGATCGACCAGCACGACAGCCGATTGTCCATCCGCAGCCACGCTCGCGGCGGGAGGCGAACTGAGAACCGTTGGCACGTCTAAGACCGGGGTGCAGCCTGAAATAGCGTATCGCGAAAAGGGATTCACGATTGTCAAAAGCGCGTTTCCAGGCGAAGGCGCCCCCCGGCCCAGAACCGTGATGCTCTTCGGCATGAGTCCACCGTTGGCAAATCCGCCCGAACCTCCGATTCCCGAACCCTCCCTCAGTCCCATTCGAGAACTGCAAATTGTAAGAAAAAGATCCCCGCCAGTCGTAGTCGGTTGTCAGTGGTGGCTCGCCAGAGAAAGGAGCGATTGAGAACTGAACGGCATCGGAAAAACCAAAGGTGTAGTCGCTTACTTGATAGTAGACAGTGCTGTAAGTAGGGGGAGCGGATTGCACGACGGAAGAAGTTGCGTAGGAACCACCATTGAAAACACCCAACCGGAACGAGCCGCTCCCTATCGTCAACACGGCGGTTCCCGGGGATGACGGCCCCGCGCCGGACGTCATGGAGCCGCAAGGTATTCCGCTGCAATAAGAAATGACCTCCTGTGCCTTCGTGTCATCGAAGGTGTAGACCAAGGTAAAGCTTTTGCCCTTCAGGTCGGTTTCTGGCACTCCAAAACTCCGGTTTGATCCAGCCCATAGGTAACAGTACCGGTGATAGTCACAATGATCTGTGTTGCCGCCGCAGGCTGGCAAAGACACATGGTCAAGAGCCCGACAAGGAAAGCTCCTATTGCGACGGGAAACCGACTGCGCCTGGATGGCATCCCGCCCGCTTCCACTGCCCATCGATTGTTGGAGTACCAGCGTGAGCGTGTCATCGAGA
>CAWFEK010000018.1:0-83089 GCA_963814795.1 Bryobacterales bacterium
CGGCGATATCCGCCGTCACGACTTCGCAACCGCGTTCTGCCCAGACATTTCCTTTGCCGATGTCGCGTACCACGGCCCGAACTGACCGTCCGGCGGCGAGAAGGTTATGCGCGACGCTGCCGCCAACATTGCCCGTAATTCCGGTAATTGCGTACATTTTGCTTTCTCTCCGCGATCACCACGGAATCGTAACGTTTTCCCAGCGGGTGAACGTAGCCGACGGGCCGTCCGGGCCGAGCAGCGCCACTCGCGCCACTTCGCGGGAGCCTTCTTCGACAGATTGCGTTCCGGCATATCCGTTGAGGTTTGTTTTGGTGAAACCTGGAGAAACCAGGTTAACCTTGATGCCGGTTGACTCCAGTTCGACCATCATCGCCAGCGTGATTGCGTTCAGAGCCGCCTTGGACGCCGGGTAGACGGGGCCGAACATCGGGTGAAAGGGATAGGCCGGGTCCGCGTTCGACGCCAGAGAGCCGACGGCGCTCGACACGTTGACGATACGGGCGTCCGAGGATTCACGGAGGAGCGGCAACATCGCCTGGTAAACCGCGAGGACTCCGAACACGTTGGTCTCCCACACGGTGCGCACTTCATCGAGGGATGCGTTGCTCGCGCGGCTTATCTGGGCGTAGTCCGGAAGGGACAAGCTACCCATTCTGGTATTCGAGATAGCCGCGTTTTGAACCAGCAGGTCGAGGCGGCCGAACTTCTCGCGAATGCGCTGCGCCGCTTCGGCAATCGACACCCGGTCGGTCACGTCGAGTTGGAGCGCGCTGGCGCCTGCCCCGATCGCCCTGGCCGCGGCCTCGCCGCGCTCGAAATTGCGCGAGCCGACCAGCACTGTGACGCCGTTCGCGACGAGTTCTTTTGCGACCTGAAGTCCGACTCCCTGATTGGCCCCGGTGACCAGGGCTATTCGTTTATCTGGCATGTTGTCCTCCCTTAACTTGCGCGCTTGGCGGCACTCGAAATCCGTTCGAGTTCGGCTAGGGTTTTCGGCGGAATTTTTAGCGCCGCTGCCGCTAGATTTTCGCGGAGATGGCCGATCGACGATGTGCCGGGAATGAGCAGAATGTTGGGAGCGCGTTGCAGGAGCCACGCCAGGGCGACCTGCATCGGGGTTGCCTGCACGACTGCCGCAGCGGCGTTGAGTTCTGCCGACTGCAGCGGCGAGAACCCGCCGAGCGGGAAATAAGGCACATAGGCAATGCCCTGAGCGGCGAGATCTTTGATGAATTGATCGTCGCCGCGCTGCGCGAGGTTATATAAATTCTGGATGCAGACAATTTCCGTGATTGCCTGCGCCACAGCCAGTTGGTGGGAAGAGACCGTGCTGAGACCAATGTGCTGAACGAGGCCCTGCTCCTTGAGTTCAGCGAGCGCGGAGAGTGGCTCTTCGAATGGCTCGTCTTCCGGAGCGGCGAACCCGCCGAGCCGGAGATTCACGACCTGAAGCGCATCGAGGCCCAGGTTGCGCAGATTGTCATGTACGGCATCTATAATCTCCTGGCGCGAGCGTGCGTGAAGCCAGGAACCGTCGGCGCCGCGGCGCCCACCCACTTTGGTCACGATGACCAGATCATCGGGATACGGATGCAGCGCCTGCTTGATGATCTGATTGGTCACATGCGGACCGTAAAAGTCGCTCGTATCGATGTGGTTCACGCCCGACGCGACGGCCTCGCGAAGAACCGCGATCGCACCAGGAATATCGCGCGGCGGGCCCCAAACCATTTTGTCGCCGTCCCGTCCGGCTAGTTGCATCGCGCCGTAACCCATCCGGTTTACAGTCAGCGAAGTGCCCGCGAAGGTAAATCCACCACCGAGAATTGTTTTGTTTGTCATTTCGTAAAAGACTCTCCCACCAGTTCCTCGCTCTTCTTCCACAGCGCCTCGGCGTTGTGCGGATCGAGCGCATACCCTCGAACGCCTTCGCTGATTGCGCTGATGACCACATCGTCCGGTACGATCGTGCCGACGTGGCAGTTCTCGCAGTAGCGGCCGCCGACTTCATCGGCCGGAGCAACAAAACCGGCCCAGACTGAAGTAGCCGCTCCCTGCGGGATCGTCTTCCACTGGAACGGAGCCTTGCCTTCCTGCACCAGTTTCTGGTTCATCTGATCGATCATCTTTCCGAGTTGAGCCGGGTCCATGTGACGGCCGAGTTCGGTATGGATGCCTCCCGGGTGGACGGCTGCCGCACGGACGCCGCGTCCCTGATGCCGCTGGTCGAAGGCAACCGCGAAGAGAATGTTGGCTGTCTTCGACCGGCCGTAAGCGACGAACGGATCGTAAGCGGTTCGTTGGAAATTGGGATCGTTGAGGTCCACATTAGAGAAGCGATGCCCGGATGACGCGAGGTTGATCAGGCGTCCGCCGGCGCGGATCAGCGGAGCGATGCGATTGACCAATACAAAATGGCTGAGGTGGTTGGTGCCGAACTGCGTCTCAAAGCCGTCCACGGTGTGCCCGAATGGAGTCGCCATGACTCCTGCATTGGCGATGACCACGTCGAAACCCTCGCCGCGCGATAGGAGTTCGTCGGCGCAGGCGCGGACGCTCCTCAGACTGGCCAGATCGAGCGTGATCAACTCGAAGCTGCCACCATTCGCCGCGGCGTCTTTTTGCACCTGCGCGGTCGCGGCTTCGGCTTTCTGAAGATCTCTTGCCGCTCCCGTCACCTGCGCGCCGTGCGCTGCAAGAGCCCGCGCCGTCTCAACCCCGATGCCCGCGGACACGCCGGTGACAAGAATGCGCTTCCCGTGCAAATCGATTCCCGACAGAACCTCGTCGGCAGTTGAAGTTGCTCCCCATACTGTCGTCATTTGTTTCTCCTTATTGGTGCGTTACTGCTTCGGCCCAGTTCATCTGTTCGAGATCGGCAATTAGTCCTGGCCCGGTTGGACGCCAGCCAAGCCGTTGCCGAGTCAGTGCGCTCAAGGCCGGCATGTCGGCACCCGCGAACATTGCCAGCCAGCCAAAATGAGACTGCGCTTTCTCCTGAGTGAGGCTGACCACGGGCACCTTCAGGCCCCGGCCGATAACCTCAGCGATCTCTCGCATCGATACTCCTTCTTCAGCGACAGCGTTGTACCTGCTGCCCGCTTCGCCCTTGGCTCCGTGCTTTTCGAGCGCAAGCCTGTAGAGACGGGCAACATCGAGAACATGCGCCGCCGGCCAGCGATTGAGTCCCTCGCCAATATACGCCGAGGCGCCCTTTTCGCGGGCAACCTGGATCGCGTAGGTGATGAGGCCCTGCTTCACGGTGTCGTGGACCTGAGGAAGGCGCACCACCGACACGTTCACACCACGCTCCAGGACGGCCGCGCCGGCGAGTTCCGACAGCCTGCGCGGATTCGGGTGGTCGGGATCGAAATGATCTTCGGTTGCGGGTTGGCCCGGAGCAGCGTTGCCCATTCCCGTTCCGGAAGTGATCAGCAGTGGGCGATCCGATCCTTTGAGTGCATCTCCGAGAGCTTCGATGGCGCGCCCGTCCTTTTCACACACCTCGAGGAACTTCGAGAAGTCGCTTCCGAATGCGCTGTGATCGAAAGCACAGTGAATCACCCCGTCCGATGCAGCTGCTCCCCTGCGCAGACTTTCCGGGTCTTCAAGGCTTCCCCGATGCACCGCTGCTCCCGCGGCAATGAGAAACCGGGCGCCGGCGTCGGACCGCGTCAGTCCGAGCACTTGATGGCCCGCGCTGACGAGCTCGGGAATGATGGCGGATCCGATAAACCCCGTAGCTCCTGTTAGAAAGACGCGCATGCTGTTTTGTCCTTTCGCTCCGTTCGCGTGGCGAATCCGTAACCGAGGAATGTTGACGAATGGTTACGCGCCCTGCTAAAACGGAGGTAGTCTCCGTATTTGTAGATTAACGGAGACTACCTCCGGTTGCGAGTTTTTTCAAGGCATGCCCACAAAACGTAAACAGGCTTCGGTTCGTAAGCCGCGCCCAAAGTTGAGAATAGACGCGCAGCGGAATCGCGAACGCATTCTGGGAGTGGCAAAGGAGGCGTTTACGCGCTCGGGCGCAAACACCAGCCTCGACGACATCGCCCGGGACGCAGGCGTCGGACCCGGAACGCTATACCGTCACTTTCCTACGCGCGAGAAACTTCTCGGAGAGGTTTATCAGACTGAGATGGAAAAGCTGGCGTCAGCGGAACAGAAGTTCGCTGAAGAACTGCCACCGATCGAAGCACTGCGGGCCTGGCTGCTGTTGTTTGTCGACTACATCGCCGCGAAGCAACTGATCGCCCCGGCGCTCAACGCGCTGCTGGGTGATCCAAAGAAAGTATTCGAGGCTTCCTATGCGCGGATGTGGGAAGCGATTCGAGCACTGGTGAAGCGCGCGATCAAGAGCGGTGACATCCGTAAAGACCTCGATCCGATTGATCTGCTGCGGGCCCTGATCGGCGTAGCCAACGTGAACACCAGCCCGGACTGGCAGCAGAGCGCCAGAAGACTCGTCGACATACTAATCACCGGCTCACGCCCAGCCAAATAGGTCTGAGACTCTCGCCTGCCGGAGCTGGTTACGGAGCTGTCGGCGCGGCTGCGCGATGGCGTTGTTTATGTGGACACGCCAGGGCTGGGCTCTTTGGCAACCGCGGGCTCCGCGGAGACCCTCGCGTATCTGCCTCGCTGCGATCTCGGAATCGTGCTGATCGATGCCGGAGCCACGCTCGCCGGCGATGACCTCGCCACGATTCGGACGCTTTACCATGCGGGGATCCCGGCCATGGTGCTCTTGAGCAAGGCCGACCTGCTGGCCGCTGCTGATCTGGAACAGGTGAAAAACTACGCTAGCCGAAACATTGAATGGCAACTGGGTCTCAAACTACCCGTGCACGCGAGCGCTCAATCTCCAATTGCCGCGGGCTTTCGCTCGCAAACCGGCCACGCCCCGGGGCATTGGCCCATAAGCGATTCGCGTCGGCACCGATGTGACCGGATTGACGCCCACCGGCAGCACATCGCGCTCCACAATGCGGTTGAGCAGCGAAGATTTTCCGGAGCTGACGCGCCCAAACACAGCGATCTCGAAACTGGTGGACTCCAGCCGCGCGACGATGTTGCTGAGCGCGGATCGCAACTCTACGAAGCCGCGGGCATTGACGCTCCACCAGGCCTTCCATCTCGCCAACAATCCCAGCGTGACGCGGATGGAGTGGACCGAACCAAACTGCGGCTCCGGAGCGAAAACGCCCTGGCTTTCGAGCACTCGAATCATCTGCGAGCGGATGCGCTCGATATAATCGCGAACAATTTTGCCTTGTACTGGCGAGACGTCCGGCTGGTATCTTGGAAACGATGGTTTCGATGCCGACGCGTCCAAGATGGATTCGATATCGCCGAGCAGCTTGTCCGCGTACTGAAGCCTCTCACGGGAAGCCGAGGTAGGAGTCATCTTCCCGGTGGGGGCGGTTATCGGCGAACTCCAAACGCCTGTCTCGTTATCTATCGTGGCGCCAGTGATGTTCAACTCTTCGCTCCGCTACCATACATTTATGGTGCTGCTTGGCATGCCCCGGCTTGGCTGTCTCGCCGTTCTTCTGGCAGGATCACTCATGGCAAATTCCGATTTCGACCAAACTCAGGCGGGGCGTTTCGCCCGCCTGGCCCTGGCCTGCGTGCATCAGGAATATCCCAACAAAATCGCGCATTCGCTCAACTCCGACGCCGACGTGAAACCGCCGCGCGAACTCACGCCGGCATTCTACGGTTGCTTCGACTGGCATTCGTCGGTGCATGGGCATTGGCTGCTGGCGCGGCTGCTCAGCATGTTTCCGCAAGCGCCGTTTGCTGCAGACGCCCGCCGCGCGCTGGCGCAGAGTCTCACGCCGGCCAATATCGGAAAGGAAGTGGAATATCTGGAGGCGCCAGGCCGCGGTGGTTTCGAGCGGCCTTATGGATTGGCTTGGGTGCTGCAGCTCGCCGCGGAGCTAAAAGAATCCAGTGACGCCGACGCCCGCCAATGGTACGCCGCGCTGCACCCGCTGGAGCTGGCGGCCGCCGCTCGCATCGCCCACTGGCTCCCCAAGCTGGAGCATCCGGTTCGGGCCGGGGAGCATAACAGCACGGCATTCAGCATCGGCCTGATGCTGGATTACGCGCGCATAACATCGAATACGGAATTCGGGCGATTGGTGGAATCGCGCGCTCGCGACTACTATCTCAAAGACCGGAATTGTCCGTTATCATACGAGCCATCCGGCGAGGATTTCCTTTCGCCCTGTTTGGCTGAAGCCGATGCCGTGCGCCGCATTTTGCCCTCCGCCGAATTCGCGCGCTGGCTCACCGATTTTCTGCCCGCCGTGGATCTTGAACCGACTCACGTCATCGACTTCACCGACGGCAAGCTATATCACCTGGCTGGTTTGAATCTTAGCCGCGCCTGGATGCTGGAAGGCATCGTGTCCAGGCTGCCCGCTTCCGATCCGCGGCGGAAGCCGTTTCTCGAACTTGCGTCCAAACTCAAGCAGGCCGGGCTTGAAAGCATCCGCAGCGAGCACTATGAAGGCGGCCATTGGTTGGGAACTTTCGCGGTGTACCTGGTGAGCGGGCGGGGTTTGCGCTAACGCGCTTGGCAGGCGAAAGCGCCTGCCCCACTGCTTGCCGACCTTCACCCTGATATAATCCATCGCCATGATTGTTGCCCGGCTGGCCAAATTCTTTCTGTGCGTGATAGCCGTCTACGCCCAAGACTCGGCTGATAAGCTGGACGCCGCCGCCAAAAAAGTTATCGCGCAGGAAAGAGTGGTGGGCGCTTCCGTGTTGCTGGCGCGCGGGAACCGGATTATTTTCCATAGAGGATACGGCTTCGCCGATCTCGGCCTGGAAGCGCCAACCAAGGACGAGAGTGTCTATCACGTGGTGGGGCCCATGCTGCCGCTCACCGGAGTGGCCATCCTGCAGCTGGTGGAGCGCGGAAAAATATCTCTCGAAGACCCCCTCTCGAAATTCATCCCCGAATTTCCGGAGCAGGGGCATCGCGTAACCGTGCGGCAATTGCTGAACCATACGTCCGGGATTGTGGATTACCACTATCTCGGCGATCCCATTGAGGCCACCAGCCGCCTGCCGAAAGCGCTGGACGAAGTGATGGCGCTCTATTCCGGCAAGCACTGGGTGAATGAGCCGGGCACGAAATGGGACTGGTCTATCTCCGGCTTCCAGCTTCTGGTCAGCATACTGGAACGCGTGTCCGGTGAGAGCTATGAAGATTATATGCAGCAGAATATTCTCAATCCCGCGGGTGTCAAATCCACGACGTATTGCGACGATTTCACGCTGACGCCCGGGCTATCGCACAGTTATCGCAAAGCCGGGGCCAGTTTCGTGATGGCGCGTGAGGATGACATGGCCTATAACGCCGACCTGCGTTATTGCAGCACCGTTGGCGATCTTTTTGGGATCTGGCGCGCGGTAAAAGACGGCAGGCTCATCAAAGCCGAGTCGCTCAAAATGATGAGCGCAGCCGAGGGACCGGCAGAGCATATGAGCGCGCGAGATCCGAAGATGCATTATGGCCTGGCCCTTACGCTGAATCATGAGGACGACCATCGGAGCGTCGGCCAGCACGGCTCATTGTTCGGATACAGCGGCTGTTTGTACGATTTTCTTGAAGATCAACTTACCGTTGTGGTTCTGACGAACACGGAAGGCCAGAATGCGTACGCCATCGGGAGAGCGCTGGCGCGCGCGGAACTGAATTTGCCCGAACTCCCGAAGCCGCAGGCGCAGCCGGACGCGCCTTTGGCCGGTAATCCAGTGTCAACCGCGGAGGGCAAGCAATTGACGGGAACCTTTGTGCTGCTGGCGGGTAAAGTTCCACCGACGCTACACGATTCTTATGCTCAATATCGTCGAACGTATCGCGTGTTCGACGAAAATGGACGCTTGATGATCCAGCCGCTGGGACAAGGTCCGGAGCGTCTGCTGAAACTGGCGGACGGCAATTACGCGATGCGCTCCTCTCCGAGGACAAGCATCTCATTCATCCTGCGCGACGGCCATGCGGCGGGCATGAGAATGGATTCCCCCGGCGGCCTTCAACTCGCCGGCGATCGCGTGGGCGCGGGCGATCCGCAAACATTTCATCAGCAGTTGCGCTGAGGAGAGAGCATGGACAACGTAGCCAACTTGGAATGGAGGCAGCTGCTGGCCCTGCTGCTGGCGCAGCGTCTTGAAATCAACGCAATCGAGAGCACGCTGAAAACGGCGGGCATCTTGACGGAGAGCCAGATAAAAGATATTCGGACACAAGCGCTGGATACCGCCAACGCTTGGAGTGCGAAGGAAACGGACGATGTACTGGCGCTGCTACGCGTGCACTCATCGCCTTCGGCGACCATGCTGGTGCCGCCTAGGCGGCCGGACGCAGAGTGAGCAGGATCGATCGGGCGCCGAGGTAAACGCCGCAGGCTATACTTCCTAGAGAAAGGGGCGAAATCGGAAATGAAACGAATCCTATTGAGTTCTCTTTTGCTAAGCGGCATGACGCTGGCCGTCGCTCAGGTGAGGAAGGAAGATCTGGCCACCAAGAATACCCTTAGTCCGGGCGCCGAAACCAGCGTCACCATCAACGGCAAGAACATTTGGATCTTCTACCACGCCCCCTCCGTCAGGGGTCGCCATATTTTCGGCGGTGCAGGCGCGCACCAGCCGGACGGCACTGTATGGCGTCTGGGCGCCGATTACGCCACTGTTCTGCACACCGACGCCGACCTTGACCTGAATGGCCTCGCCATTCCCAAGGGCGACTACACGCTGTACGCCTACCTCGACAACGGCCAGTGGAAACTCATCGTCAACAAAGCCCTGATGGCCGGCGCGCGCCACATCTGGGGCGTCGGGGTTTCACTGGACGGCATTCGCGAGGGCGCCACCACCGATAATCCGGCCACCGAACTGGGCCGCGCTGCGCTCACCATGGGCAAGCCGTCATCTTTGGTCGAAACCCTCAAGATCACGCTGTCGGGCGCCGGCGGCGCCAAGGGAAAACTGCTTATCGAATGGGAGAATGTGACGGCACGGGCGCCGTTCACCGCGAAGTAGCGCTTTCCCGCGGCACCAGGCTTGGACGAGCCCTAACCGCCGGCCTGACGGCCACCGCCTTGCACTCCCTTGCGCCTTCGTACTACACTGGTCCTTTCATGCAGTTGAGCGCCCCCAACTCGCTTCGATTTTGGTTTTGGTATCGCACCTGAATCGGGCGAGTGGCGTTAGGTAGATAAGAGATTAAAACCAACCCACTCGAAAGAGTGGGTTTTTCATTTTAGGAGACGACCATGATCATCTCGATGAAGCTCCACTCTTCGAAGGAAGAGATTGAGCAAGTGTGCGAACGCATCCGGGATTTCGGCTATAAGATTCACGCCATTGAGGGCGAGGAGCGCGTGGTGATCGCCGCCGTGGGGGTGGGCGACGTCACCGCCTGTCTGGAATCGGTGGAAGCCATGCCGCAGGTGGAGAAAGCCGTGCGCATCTCCGCGCCCTACAAGTTTGTCAGCAAGGAATTCCACACAGAGCGCAGCCGCATCCGCGTCAACGGCTTCGAGATCGGCGGGGACGAGTTCATCGTGATGGCTGGGCCATGTTCGGTGGAATCGGAAAAGCAGATCATGCAGGCCGCCGAAGGCGTGGCCGCCTGCGGAGCGAAGCTGCTGCGCGGAGGCGCCTTCAAGCCGCGAACCTCGCCCTATGATTTTCAGGGACTGGAAGCCGAAGGCCTGAAACTGCTGGCCCAAGCCAAGCGCGCCACCGGTTTGGCGATCATTACCGAAGTAATGAGCGATCGCGATGTTGGCCTGGTGGCCGAATATGCGGATGTTCTGCAGATTGGCGCGCGAAATATGCAGAACTTCGCGCTGCTGAAGACGCTTGGAAAATGCGGCCGGGCGGTGCTGTTGAAGCGCGGCATGAGCTCCACCATCCGGGAACTGTTGATGTCGGCCGAATACATTGTGGCCCACGGCAATCCCAATGTCATCCTGTGCGAGCGCGGCATCCGCACTTTTGAGACCGCCACGCGCAACACCTGCGACATCGCGGCCGTCCCGGTGCTGGATGAACTGACGCATCTTCCGGTGATCCTGGACCCCAGTCACGCCACCGGCAAGCGCAGCCTGGTTCCAGCGCTGTGCCGCGCCGCCGTGGCCATTGGAGCCGACGGCCTGCTGGTGGAAGTGCATCCGTGGCCGGAGAAGGCCGTCAGCGATGGAGCGCAGTCGCTGGATCTCAGCCAGTTCCGCAAAATGATGCAGGACTTGCAGCCTTACCTCGATCTTTGGAAAGAAGCGCGCTGTCAACGCAAAGTAGAAATGTCCTATTCTCCGCAAAGTAGAAGTGTCCTGTTTTGAGGTCGGAGTGGAGAGATAGGGTTTAAAGTGTGGATGATTCTTCGGGAGGTCGCGCTTCCGGAGAAGATTCAAAGCCGATGCGACGGAGTTGGCTCCGAAGTAAACGGCGGCAAGCCCTCGGTCAACCGGGCCCTGCGGGGTACCCTCCGAGGGTTTTGCTTTTCTGGCACAGATTACTTTGGTGAAACTCTGGAGCGGAGGCTTTGAATACAGAAAACGCGACGATGGCCGGGCCGCCTCGGCCCGGCCTACCCAATGGGTTTCGCCGGAGCAGCGGAAAGAGCAGACTTGTCGGGATGGGTGAAGTGAAAGTTCTTCATCCACTGACTCTTCGGTCGCGGGCCGGAGACCCGCTTGTTGGGCTTCCCGGCGGGCGCGGCTACTTTGGGGCGCACCGCACATTCGCTCACTGCCAGGTAGCGGTTGCGGAAGCGAACGGCCATCGATCCGTCCAGCCGGATCTCGATCCGCACTTGGGCTCCGCGCAGACCGGCACGAATATCGGCGCGGGCGATCCGGTAAATCTTGTGGTCGAACTGGATCGTATAGCCCGTGCCGACTTCTCTGCTTTCCACATAGCTCAACGAAGCCGCAAGCGAATGGTCCTGGGCGAGCGGACGATGTGCATCGGCGGCGCTGGCGGGCACCACAGCCAGAGTCTGGTTCCACCAAGGGATGAACTCCGTTTCCAGATAGGCATTCGCTTCCGCCAAAGTCTTGGCTTCGGCCACCCGCAAGCCTTTCACCAGGCGGTCCTGTGCCGTCTGAAAACTCCGTTCCACTCGTCCCTTGGCCTGCGGGGAATGCGCTGCGATCCAGACAATTCCCAGCTCCGCCAGCGCCCGTCCAATCTGCGTGGGTGGCAGCGGTGCACGTTCGTCCCGAGGCAACTCTTTGACATCGCGCGCGATCTTCGGCGCGGTTTGAAACAGACTGGCCTTGTCGGTGTAGAAGCTGACTGGACGTCCATGCTGCTCCAGATAACTCCACAGTAGACGCATGTTTTCCGCGGTCGAATCGTGGAGCACAAAGCGCGCATGCAGCCGGCTGGTGGCGTCGTCGATCATGCTGATCAGGTACAGCTTCGGTCCGCGCTCTTCCAACCATTGGTGCTCGCTGGTATCCCATTGCACCAACTCCCCACATCGCGACCGCCTCTGGCGCCACCGGTGGACCTTCATCACTTTCTGCTTCCTGGACCGCCACAGCCGTGCTTCGATCATCCAGGCCCGGACCGTTTCGCGACTGACGGTGATCTGGTGGCACTTGCTCAGATACTCGCTGGCCAGCGTGGGACCGAACCCGCGATACTTCTCTTGCCCCAGGATCGCCATCGCCTTGGCCTGGCTCTTCTCGTCCAGTTTGCGGTTGGATCTCTTTCCCCGCCGGCCATGGACCACCGCCTGGTCGCCCTCCCGCTTCAGCTTCACCAGCAGCCGCCGGATATGCCGCTCGGTTTGTCCGATCTCTTGGGCAGCTTGACGCTGGGTGATCAGCCCCTTCTTGGCTTTCTTCAGAGCGATTAGCCGATCTCGATCTCGCTGGGTCATGAGAAGTGTTCCTGATTCCACCTCCCCAGCCTGACCTCGTCAATAGGACATTTCTACTTTGCGCAATTAGGACATTATCATTTTGCGCCGACATGGAAAGAAGCGCGCGTGACACCGGCCATCGCCGCGGTGTAACCTTAGCCGTTAGGTGCGACTTCGTTTTCAGCCTTGGCAGTTAGCGCTACTGTTGGCCGCGGTTTGCGGCGCGTCCGTGGTGGGCGTGTTTCTGTACCGGACGCGCGGCGGTTCCAATCCCTCCGATCTGGTTTCCTATCTGCCCACCGCGAACGCGACCGTGGTGTATGTGGACGTGGGTGCGTTGCGCCGCTCCGGGATTCTCAAAATGATTACCGGCTCCAAGGCTGCCGAGGAACTGGAGTATCGCCAATTCGTCGATTCCACCTTGTTCGATTACCGGGAGGATCTGGATTCGGTGGCCGCGGCCTTCAAAGATGGCCAGGTATTTCTGGCGTTGAAGGGCCGGTTTCATTGGAAGAACCTGATGGATTATGCGGTCCGCCAGGGCGGATCGTGCCACAACAGTTTCTGTACAACGCCCAGCAGCCGTCCCAGCCGGCGCATTTCGTTCTATCCGGTCAGGCCCGATCTAATGGGCCTGGCGGTCAGCCAGGACGACTTCGCCGCGTATCAGGTGGCCCGTAAATCCGGCAAGCTGGCGCTCGCGCCTCCGCTCCAACCGGTGTGGCTGCTGGTTCCCGCGCTCGCGCTACGCGACGCCGACGCGCTGCCCGCCGGCACGAAACCCTACGCTTCGGCGCTGCGGAATGCCGAAGAGATTCTGTTCACTCTTGGATCGCAGGGCGATCACTTGCAGGTATCCATCAATGTCCAGTGCCGCGACGCGAACGACGCCTCAGCTTTGCAGAAGGACTTCGAAGATACTACGGAGACGCTTCGCAAATGGATCGCGCGGGAGCATCTGAGCCCGAATTCAACGGATCTGAGCGGCGTCCTGGTGGCGGGAACATTCCGTCACGATAATAAACGCGTTTTCGGCGAGTGGCCCATACCGCGCGCGTTCGTGGATGCGATGGTGAGTGAATCTTTTTAGGTGTCGGCGGGTCCTGGGGGACCCGCGCGGACCAGGGGGTCCGCCCCACTGCGCTGCTCAGCCTCCCACTACTATCTGCACCGCGTTACTGGCCACGCCCCCGATAGTGATCACCACTGGATACGTACCAGGCGCGAGCGTTGGAATTTTCAAATCGATCTGGGCCACGCCAGGGAAATTCGGGGCCAGCCCTACGAATTGAACATCAGCCGCAACGCCACCGATAGTGGCAGAGGTCGGCCCCTTGGCCCAAACAACGCTGCCCGTTGGCGGCGCGGCGCCGTCATCGACGGCCGCGGTCACTGGACCTTGCCCGGTGAAGTAGATCGAAATGGAACTACCCGGCGTGGCCGCTTGGCCGTTGACCGTGAACAAGGCCGGCGCCGCAGCTTTCACCGTGATCGTTTTCGGGGGCGACAGTGTTCCATAAGCGCGCACCACCAGGCTGGCCGGGCCGGCCGCAACTTCGTTGGGAACCTGCGCGTTGATCTGTCCGGGAGAGACATAAAGTACCGGCGCGACGATCCCGTTCATGGTCACCGACACATCGCCCAGCGATAAGGGAAGCGGAGTGGCGGACGCTGAGTTGGCGCCCTGGGCCAAGCCTGAACCGAATATCGAAATCAGCGAACCCGGGGCGATTGCATCCGGCGAAAAAGCCGCTGCGTCGGTTACCGCGGTTACCGCCGGCGCGGCAGCCGACAGCTCGCCGAAAACCACTACGCCGAAGTAGCTGGGGACGAAAACCTTGCTGTCGGCAATGGTGGGCGCGCTGAATTCCGTGAAGGTGTACGGAGGGGCGGTTGGTTCCGCCGTACTGTCATAAAGCTTCTGCAAACTGGTAGCGTCATAGGCCGCCAGCCTGCCGCCGGGCGTGTAGGCGTTGATCCACACCAGGCCATTCTGATTGCCGTTGGCGGAAATGCTGGGGGACGCGCCCAGCTGTTCCAGCGCATCTGAAGTTTGAGCCGCCGGCGACGGCGCCAGCACGGCGTTGTCCACCCGGAACGCGAACATCGGTCCTTTTTCGGGCGCCACGTAAATGGAACCGTTGAAGTATGCCGCCGATCCGAAAGTTGCGTGCGCCAAAACCGGGAGCGACGCGAGCGCGCCAATGTCGCTTCCGCTCTGTGGGCCGCCCAGAGATTGCTGGTCCAACAAATACATGCGGCCTTCTTTGCCGGAGGTGTACAGCAGGTTGGGATGGGCCGTGCTGCCCGCTTCCGGGGGCAGCAACAGCGCTCCACTCGAGCCCAGGTCCAAATCCGCGGTATTCAACGAAACCTTGTTGAACGGAACGAATCTGTCCAACACGGTCAGCCCCGGCGCGGCAAGCTTCAACACCGCTTCGTCATTGTCGCCAGGACTCGGAACTCCATCTATGTCGCCATTCGCCGAAACCACGTAGACATTCCCCTGCGCATCCGCCGCGGGCCCGGCGCCGCCGTTCCAGAAAGACGCCCCGCTGCCTCCCGGGGTGTTATTGAATGTACTCAGAAGCTTCAGGGTTTTCTGATCGTGCGCCATCACCCAGCCATGATACGTACCGTTATCGCAATGGCCGGACCAGGACGAATAAATCGCGCCGTTCGCGAGCAACAGGCTGGCGCGCTGCTTCTGCACGAGCGGTACGAAACCGGACGGCTGGATCACAACCGGGCTGCCCGAACGCTCGGCGCCGCTCGAGACATCGAGGGCGTGCAAGCGGAATATGGCGCCTCCCGATTCCTTGGTCTCGGCGATCAGATAAATTGTCCCGCTCACCGCATCGATCACCGGCGTGCCTATGATTCCCAGCTCTGGAATTACGCAGCCCACGTCGGCTTTGGTTATGGTGGTAACGCCGTTGGAAGGATCCAAAAAATTCACACTCCACAACGGGTCAGCCGCACCGGCATCGGCATCATACGCATACACGCTGTCGTTGGCCGTAACGACGTAGACGACATTGCGAAGACCCGGCAGCCCCGCGATCTTCACCCTTGAAAGATAGAGCGCCTGCGCGTACACCGGTCCATCGGTCAACAGCAAGTGGCGGCTGCCGAAACGCGACTCGCTCACATTGGCCGGCGAAAGCAGAATCTCGTTCAGATACTGGCCGGTGTGCGCGTTGTCGTTGTGATATGTGAGGACGCTGGTTTGCGCGTTTGCCGTGAGCGCGCCAAATAGCGCGAGCAGGAGCTTCTTCATTCGTAACCTGTCAAGACGTGCGAAAGCCTTACAAGGTTATGTAAGTTTGTGTATAAGTGTCAAGAGCACGGAGACAGAGCACGGAGACAGAGCACGGAGAAACGCGCTCTCGGAAAAACCGGCATGGATGGCGCGCTGCACGCAGGTCTGAAGCTGCTCATTCACGTCTTTTATCTCGGGTTAGCCTATGCGGTAAGCTCGATGGATGGTCTGCATTTCAGTTTTTTACCCGAATGCTTCGGGCAAGAAGTTCGATCACGGGTACTATGCCAGAATTCACATGCCGTTGGTCATGGACCGCTGCAAGAGTTTCGGACTGATCCGCTATGAGATCGATACGGGCCTGGCGGGTGGTGCACCGGGGGCGCCGGCGCCTTTCACTTCCATTGGCAGGTTGTACTTCAACACAGTGGAGGAATTCCAAAAGGCCATGGCGGCGCATGGGGCTGAGATTATGGGCGATGTCCGGAATTACACGGATATCGAGCTGCAGATGCAGATTGGGCAGCTGACTCCGAGCTAGTGGAGTCCGAATTGATCACTGGCTGGAGCAACTACCTGTCGGTGTTGGCGGGGGCTGCCGCTACGCTCACTGGCCTCGTTTTCGTGGCGGTGTCAATTAACCTTTCGCGCGTTCTGGCGATACCTGGACTGACGGGGCGCGCGGCGGAATCTTTGATGCAGTTGTTGGGGGTGGTGGCTATTTCTACGACTGCGCTTATTCCGCGGCAGCCGGTGGCTGCGCTGGGGGCTGAGATTCTGGGAATTGGTTCGGCGCTGTGGCTGGTGGAGACCGTGTTTCAGATTGGATACATGAGACGTAAAACGGGGCACCCGCGGGGTTGGGCGATCACCAGAATTGCGCAGACGCAACTTGCGAACGTCCCATTTTGCATTTGCGGAATTTTGCTGCTGCGTGGTTCGCCGGCGGGGCTTTACTGGCTAGCGCCCGGTTGTATTTTTTCGCTAGGGGCGGGAGTGGCCAGCGCGTGGGTGCTGTTAGTGGAGATTTTGAGGTGATCAGGGCAGGCGGCTAGAGGTACTTGCAAAATTCGGATAACCAACCGCTCCCTAATCCGGCATAGCCGGAAGGAAGAGAGTACCGACTCCGTTGAAGACGCCTCGTGGCGCACGCACTCCTGCGTGCCGCGTTCACAATCGTGTGAACGCTTGGGGTTCCATCGGTCAGGGTGTTCGCAAGAGTGCGAACACGGCACCGAGGAGTGCGTGCATTGCTAACGATAAGAATCTTCGCGTGTGGCGACGATTTTTCAAGCCGCACTCCTCAACTGGTTGACTTGGTTGAGTGTGGTTCGCGCCGCCGTGAGGATGGCTACCAGCAAGGTACGGGCATGGGGACTGACGTGGTAGCGATGGGTATGCGGGACTTTCCGGATTACGCCATGCGCTCGCAGCATCCGAAGCCGTCGGCTGATGGCGGCGGAACGACGACGTTTCTCGTCGGCCAAATACGCGGGAGTGTCGTACAGAATGGCCTGCAGGTCGCGGTTGCGGAATCCATTCAGCAAGAAGTCGCCGTCGTTGATCGCCTCCAGCAAAGGCCGGTCGTCAGCGAATGGCCGCAAGGCCCGTACGCGCCGCCCTTGCCACTTCACCGGCTTTTGGATGCCGGCGATCAGTTCCTCCAATCTGCGGCTGTCATCGACGCTGGCCAAAGCGTCGATGAGCCGATTGTTGGTCTGCTGCGATACCTCTGCTCGGCGGTGCAAGTCGGCCACCCCTTTCCGCATCTTGCGCCACTCGAGCTCATCGTCGGGGCCGCCCTCCTTGGGCCGATAGGTGCGAAAGACGTCGACATTGTTAATGGTCGTTTCCGCCGCCCTCAACACCCCCGCCTCGGCCAGGATCACCTTGCTGTAGGTCTTGGTGGAGTTGCCGTCCATCCAGAACTTGATACGCTCGCCTTCCTGATATTGCCTGCAACTGGTCTGCAGTTCGCCATGAAAGTTGCGCGGGATCTGGCCGGCTTTCGTGGTTCGCTTCCCAAAGAACCGCAGAACGTCGTTGCTGTGGTAGCTTAGCAGGCCATGGGCGATGAAGGCCGGCATCAATCTCTGCAGCGCTTCCCCACTATTGAATACGATGTCGGTGGCCCATTCGCTTTGATAACAGGTCCAGTAATACGGCGTTGGATACTTTGCGAAAATCTCTTCGTGGAGGGGGTTCAGCCGCTGCGCGAAGTCTGTGAGCAGGGCCACCCAATCGGTTTGCAGTTGCTGGTTGAGCAACTCCTGCGCGCGTTGAAAATCGGCGATCCGCGTAAAGCAGTTTTTCTCCTGTTGGAACGCTAACCCCGCTTGCCGCATCTGCTGGGCTAGCCATTCCCGCCCGTTGATGCCGATCTGGATGTGGAAGGGGAACCAGGTCTGAATCCGCGCGTACATCCACCCCAGCCTCTCGTCCCGTCCATAGTGATAAAGCACATGGCAGGGCCGCTTCCGCCGTACGATTTTCGACTGCACATATTCGAACGTCGGACACGGCTCCAGCACGCTCAGCACACATACCGGCCTGGTACGGATGCCCCGCTCAGCAGCCACCCGCCGCGCATATTCGTCCTTGTCCACGCCTGCCTCTCGCACGTAAATGACCGGCAGTCCAGCTTCGCTAAAGGCCCTGGTAGAGGCCTTCTTCACCCGCTCACTGGTCTTCTTCAAGTAGTCGCCGTAATGTTTGAAAAGAACTCCATTCTGCCACAGGAATTCTTCCATTCCCTTGGCCACCATCACCTGCCGGGCTGGGTCCGAGTAGCTGATATCCAGTCTGCGCGGTGAACCTCGCAGTACCAGTCGATCGAATCCGGACAACACGCCCACGATACGATCGCCATATTTTTCGATAAACTGTTGCATGGCGTTCTCCTGTAGTGTTCTGAGATTGGCTATCGAAAATACTACAACGCAGAACGCCCTTCTACTGCAACCGACACTGTTTGCCCCGCAGGGGCACGTGCCACAACGCGTCTTCATGACCTTTGGTGGGCCGCAGGCCCATGGAAACTCCGTTGAAGGCGCGGGGCCAGTTTGGCAGGCGGAAGCGCCTGCCCCACTCAAAACGTAAATCCTTGCGCGTTTTCACACAGCGTCTTCATCACCTTTGGTGAGCGAAAGCACCGACGGTAAGTGTCGGCTAGTCCAGCAGGTGGCCCATTTTTTGTTTTTTGGTCCGGAGGTAGCCTTCGGTGGATTCGTGCGGGGCGACGATGCAGGGGATGCGCTCGGCTACGCGGATGCCGGCGTTTTCGAGGGCTGCGATTTTGTCCGGATTGTTGGAGAGCAGGCGCACGCTTTTGACGTTGAAGTAGCCTAGGATCGCGGCGGGCATTTCGTAGTGGCGCAGGTCGGCCTCGAAGCCCAGGCGTTCGTTCGCTTCGACGGTGTCGGCGCCGCCGTCCTGCAGTTGATAGGCCCGGAGCTTGTTCAGCAAGCCGATACCGCGGCCTTCCTGATGCTCATAAATCAACAGGCCCCGGCCTTCTTCCGAGATCAGATTCAGCGAGAGCTCCAGTTGCGAGCGGCAATCGCAGCGGAGGCTGTGGAAGACATCGCCGGTGAGGCATTCGGAATGGATGCGGACGAGGGGAGGGTCTTCGGGCGCTGAAATATCTCCCATGCGCAGCACCACGCATTCCTGAATTTCGCCGCCATAGACACCCTCGAATCCGAAGATGCGGAAGTGGCCGAAACGGCTGGGAAAATTGGCTTCGGCTATTTTGTTCAGCATGGCGGGGACTTTGCTTTCATTATAATGATCGGCAGGCGAGAGATGCTGGAACCGCAACAACTGGTGGTTTTGCTATTGAGGCTGGCGGTAGCGGCGTCGCTGGCGAGCATTCTATCCAGGTTCAGCGCGTTCCAGCGCATGTTGATGCGCGAAGAGCGGACCTTAGTGCAGCGGGCGAAGCTGGCGCTGAGCTGCGCGGCGGCATATGGCGCGGGCGTGGCGACGCGGGTGTTCACGCGCAGATACGAAGCTGTGGATCTGGGGCTGGAGGGCAGCTTAGTAGCCGGGATGGTGGGCGGGTATGTGACGGGGCTGCTGGCCGGCGTGCTGATAGCAATTCCAGCGATGTTCCGCGGGGAGTTTATGTCCATGCCGTTGTTTGCGGGGGTGGGCGTGCTGGGCGGGTTGCTGCGGGACATTGCGCCGGAGAAGGAAGACATCTGGCGGTTCTCGCCGATCTTTGGATTGAATCCGGCGCGGCTGCGGCAGAGGCAATCGCAACTGCGGGTTCTGTTCCAACTGGGCTGCCTTTTCACAATTGTTTTCGCCGAACTGCTGCGGTTTTCGGCGGCGCGATGGTTTCCGAACCGGGTGTTTTCGTTGGAGCACCTGTGGGGCGAACCGAATCCGGGAGTGGAAATAGCGATCTGCGCCAGCACGGTGTTCGCGGTGATGCTGCCGCTGAAGATCTGGAACAACACGCGCAATGAGAAAAAGCTGGAAGCGCAGCAATTACGGTTGAACGAGGCGCGCCTCGCGGCGTTGACCAGCCAGATCAATCCACACTTTTTGTTCAACACGCTCAATTCGGTATCGTCCCTGATTCGCACCAATCCGGACCAGGCGCGCAGCGTGGTTTACCGGCTATCCAGCATTCTGCGGAGGCTATTGCGAAAAACGGACAATCTTACTCCGCTGCGGGAGGAGCTGGCGTTTATCGATAACTACATGAACATCGAGATGGTGCGGTTCGGCGAGAAGCTGCGGTTCGTGAAGGAGATCGATGCGGAGACGCTGGACCGGATGGTGCCGAGCATGATGCTGCAGCCGATTATCGAGAACAGCATCCGGCATGGATTGAGCAGCAAGGTGGATGGAGGGATGATCCGGGTGCGGAGCTCGCTGGCCGACGGCAAGCTGCAAGTGGTGGTGGAAGACGACGGCGTGGGAATTCCGGAGGCGCGATTGGCGACGCTGTTCGAGCAGGGCATCGGGGTGAGCAACGTGAACGAGCGGTTGAAGGTGCTGTTCGGGCAGGATTACCGGATGTGGATCGACAGCAAGCCGGGTGAGGGGACGCGCACGGGGATTGAGATTCCGGATGTGCAGGCGGCGGAGGAGTTGGCGACGGCGGGCTAAGGAAAGAGGTTGGCAGGCGAAAGCGCCTGCCCCACAAAGACAATGCTGGGAGCTGTTGTCATTCTCGCTATGCTCGGCGCCTTTCTGGTGATTGGCGGGATCGCGGCGCGTAAGGTTCGCGGGGGGACGCACCAGGATCTGATGGTGGCGGGGCGGCAGATGCCGCTGGTGCTGGCGCTGCTGACCATGACCGCCACGTGGGTGGACGGCGGCTATCTGCTGGGGACGGCGGAGGGCGCGTATAAATCCAGCTTCGCGCTGGGCATCCAGGGCGGGGTGTGTTTCGGATGCAGCTTGATTCTGGGCGGCCTGATATTCGCGCGGCCGATGCGGCGGCTGGGATTCACGACGCTGATCGATCCGTTTGAAGCGCGCTATGGGAAGCATTGGGCGCTGGTGCTGTTCGCACCGGCGGTACTGGCGGAAGTTTTTTGGGGCGCGGAATTGCTGACGGCGCTGGGGTCGAGCTTCGCGGCGCTGCTGGGCGTGAAATTAGTGCTGGCGATATTGTTAGCTGCGCTGGTGGTGACCATTTATACCATGGCGGGCGGGCTGTGGTCGGTAGCCTACACGGATCTGTTTCAGCTTGGGCTGGTGGCGCTGGGATTGATTGCGGCGCTTCCGTTTGTGCTGGAATCGGTGGGCGGATTTCATGCGGGATTTGCCAATTACACGGCGCACGCAGCGCAGGGAGCGGCGCTGATTCCACATCCGGCGGCGTGGGGATGGCCGGGAACGGTGGGGTGGTGGGATGTGAGTCTAATGCTGATGCTGGGCGGAATTCCGTGGAACTGCTATTTCCAGCGCGTGCTGTCCACAAAATCGCCGCGGCAGGCGCAATCGATGTCGATTTTGTCGGGACTGCTGACGATTGCTTTCGTGGTACCGCCGTTACTGATCGGCATGGCCGCGGTTGATTACGCATGGCCGGCGAATCTGGCGGCGCGGCTGAAAGAATATCCTTCGGAAACATTGCCGCTGATGCTGCGGGAGGCTACGCCGGGGTGGGTGGCGCTGCTGGGGCTGGGGTCGATTGTGGGAGCGGTGACGTCGAGCTTTAGCGCGTCCATTTTGTCGGCGGCGTCAATGTTCAGCTGGAACGGCTGCAAGCGGCTGCTGCTGCCGGATTTGACCATGCGGCAGATGAAGGTAGCGATCCGCTGGTCAGTGGTGGCGTTCGCGGGAGGCGCGCTGTTGATGGCGCTGCGGGTGCAGAGCGTGCAGGCGTTGTGGTTTTTTACGAGCGATCTGGTTTTCGTGCTGCTGTTTCCGCAACTGGTGTACGCGATTTTCGATTCGAAATCGAATCGCATCGGATCGATGGTGGCGTTTTTTCTTTCGCTGGGGCTGCGCTTGGGAGGCGGAGAACCGCTGCTGGGTTTGAAGCCGTTCATTCATTATCCGGAGATCTTTTCGGCGTTTCTCCCGGGACGGCCGCAGGATTGGTACGATCCGGCGACGGGCGCAATGTTATTCCCGTTCAAGACGCTAGCCGCCGCGGTGGGATTTGTGGCGCTGCCGCTGGTATCGCGTTTGACGGCGCAGTGGAGACCGGCGCGGTTGTTGGAGAATCTGGCGCAGGAGGAGACGCTGGGGCCGGACGCGCGAAAAACCGCATGAGGATGATGGCGGCGTGGGCGGTGCATGCTTTCACGGCGCTGGGCCTCGGGGCTGCCGCGGGCATTGCGGCGCTGGTGGTGGAAGGCGGCGATGCCGCATTTACGCGCGCGTTCGAACTGATGATACTGGCGACGGCGATTGATGCGCTGGATGGTCCACTGGCGCGCTATGCACGCGTGCAGGAAACGCTGCCGGGATTCGATGGGCGGCGGCTGGACGATCTGATCGACTTTCTAAATTACACGTGCCTTCCGTTGTTGTTGATCTGGCGGGCGGGATTGCTGAGCGGGGGGTTGTCGTGGTGGTTATTATTTCCGCTGGTAGCCAGCGCGTACGGCTTCTCGCAGGCGGACGCCAAAACCGAGGACGGTTATTTTTTGGGATTTCCCTCATACTGGAATGTAGTGGCTTTTTATTTGTATTTTCTGAAGTTGAGTTCGTGGCTGAGCCTGGGAATTCTGGCGGCGCTGGCGCTGCTCACTTTCGTGCCAATGCGATATTTTTACCCAACGCAGCCGGGCTTGGGGAACCGGGTGGCGTGCGTTCTGGCGGGCATCTGGGGCGCGCTGCTGGTGGCGATTTTGATAATGCCGGGCGAATTGCGCGGACCGTGGTTAGTAACGTCGTTACTGTTTCCGCTGGGGTATCTTGTATTTTCATGGTGGGGCAATTGGCGGCGGGTTTGGCGATGATGGGAAACCGGCACACGGCAGGGTGCGTCTTGTGAGATTGGGCATTTGTTATCTATTTAAAGCACCGACTCCCTCACGGTCGCGGTTCGGTAAAGCAGACGGCGCCGACGCAATGGCGGCGGTGAGGCAGAGGATGGCTGGGGCGTGATAGGCAGGGCCATGCGGCACAGGACGGCTGGGGCGCGATGGGCGGTGGCGCTGGCGACTTGCCTGCCTTGTTTGGCGGGGTCGGTTACCGCGATTCCGGCCGTGGAATCGGGCTACCGGCAGATGTATAACCTGGACTTCGATGAAGCGCACAAGACTTTCGGAGCTTGGGAGCGGGACCATCCGAACGATCCTATCGCCACGGTGTCCGACGCGGCCGCGTACTTGTTCGCCGAATTCGACCGGCTGAACATTCTGCACTCGGAGTTCTTCGTGGAAGACAGCATGTTCCGGCGCAGGCCGAAACTGACGGCCGACCCGGCGGTGCGCAAGGCCTTCGACGCGGAAATCGATAAATCATTGCACCAGGCCGACGGTATCCTGGCGCGAGCGCCGCGCGATACGGACGCATTGTTCGTAAAAATCATGGCGCTGGGCCTGCGCGCGGATTTCCAGGCGCTGATAGACCGGCATTATCTGGACTCGCTGAACGTGATGAAGAGCAGCCGGTCTACCGCAGAGCAACTGCTGGCGATTGAGCCGAACTATTACGACGCGTATCTGGCGGTTGGCGTAGAAAACTATCTGCTGAGCCTGAAGCCGGCTCCGCTGCGCTGGTTTCTGCAGATGAACGGCGCTGAAACGGACCGCGATCGAGGAATCCAGAATCTGCGCCTGACTGCCGAGAAGGGCCACTATCTATGTCCCTACGCGCGGCTGCTGCTGGCGGTAGCGGCGCTGCGCAACAAAGACAAGGCGCAGGCACGAGACATCCTGAGCAAACTGGCCACTGAATTCCCGCGCAACCGGCTCTATTCTGAAGAACTGTCCCGACTTCAGTAGAATACTCAAATGACCATCGCCGGCGTAGCTAGCGCGTTACCCGAGCATCAATACGATCAACGGGTCCTGTTATCGGCACTGCAGCGGCATTGGGGGCCGAAAGTGGATAACCCGGTTTTCATGGAACGGCTGCAGGCGCGCGTGGGCGTAAACACGCGGCACCTGGCGCTTCCGATTGAAGAATATTACGGGCTGAAGAGCTGGGGGAAAGCCAACAATCATTGGATTGAAGTGGCTACGGAGCTGGGCGAGAAAGCGCTATGCGGGGCGCTAACGCGGGCGGGCTTTGCGACCTCGGACCTGGGTGCCATCTTTTTCGTTTCGATCACAGGAATATCGAGCCCATCCATCGACGCGCGGCTGGTCAATCGCATGAGCCTGCCGGTGAACATCAAGCGCGTTCCCATTTTTGGATTGGGATGCGTGGCCGGAGCGGCGGGCATTTCGCGCGCGGCTGATTATGTTCTGGCTTATCCCAAACAGGTGGCCGCGGTGCTGGCGGTGGAACTTTGCTCGCTAACGCTGCAACAGGAGGATCTGTCGGTTGCGAATCTGATTTCCTCGGGGCTATTCGGCGACGGCGCGGGTGCGGTGCTGGTGGCGGGAGCGGAGCGCGAATCGGAGGGTCCGGAGATTCTGGCCACGCGGTCGGTGTTCTATCCAAATTCCGAGCACGTGATGGGCTGGGACATTTCCGAAAAGGGTTTTCGAATTGTGCTGTCGCGCGAGGTGCCGGAAGTGGTGCAGGATCATCTGGCATCCGACGTAGATGCATTTTTGGAAGACGAGGGTCTCACGCGCGCGGATATTGGGAGCTGGGTACTGCACACCGGTGGTCCACGAGTGTTGGAAGCGACGGCGGCGGCGCTGGAGCTTCCGGAAGATGCGCTGGCTGCGTCGTGGGAATGCCTGCGGCGCACGGGAAACTTGTCATCGGCGTCAGTATTGTTGGTACTGGAAGAAGTGATGATACGGCGGCGTCCGGCGGTGGGAACGTATAGCGTGTTGGCGGCGATGGGGCCGGGATTTTGCTCTGAATTAGTTCTATTGAGGTGGTAGTTTGAGGGCGGCACCGGACAAAACGGACGTTCTGGTGGTGGGCGGCGGACCGGCGGGGCTGGCGGCGGCGATTGCCGCGCGCGCGAAGGGCTTCGACGTTACCGTGGCGGATGGGGCGCATCCTCCGATCGACAAAGCTTGCGGCGAAGGCTTGATGCCGGATTCCTTTGGCGCGCTGCACCGGTTGGGCATCCGCATTGATGCCGAACAATCGTTTCCATTCCGGGGAATCCGTTTTCTGGGCGAGGGCGTGTCGGTGGAGGCGAATTTTCCCAATGGTTCCGGCATCGCGATGCGGCGGCCGTGCCTGCATCAGGCGCTGATTGAACGGGCGCATGAAGCGGGCGTGACATTGCTGTGGGGAAGCCGCGTGAACGGCTTGACCGAAGACGGCGCGGCGCTGGACGGGCACCGCATCCGCTGCGGTTTTGTGATTGGGGCGGATGGGCAGAACTCACGGGTCCGGCGCTGGGCCGGGTTGAATGGCGCGCGTCACGAATCGTTCCGGTTCGGATTCCGGCGGCACTATCGCACATCGCCGTGGACCGATTACATGGAGATCTATTGGGGCTCCAGTTCGCAGATATACGTAACTCCTGTAAACCGTGGAGAAGTTTGCGTGGCTTTGCTTACGCGCGACGCACATATGCGGCTGGAGCAGACGTTGCCGCAGTTTCCCGATCTGAGCCGGAAGCTTGAGGGCGCGGCCGCTACCACCACAGAACGGGGCGCGGTTACCGCGTCGCGCGGTTTACGGCGAGTGTTTCGAGGAGGCACTATCTTGATCGGCGATGCTTCCGGATCGGTGGATGCGATCACCGGGGAAGGCCTGTCGCTTTCGTTTCACCAGGCTATTGCGCTCGGGGATGCGCTGGCCGCGGGCCACCTTGCTGCTTACCAGAAGGAGCACCGGCGATTGACCCAGCGTCCACATGTGATGGCGAAATTGCTGCTGTCGCTGGACAGATTTCCGCGGCTGCGCCGGCGGGTTTTGCCCGCTCTCGCAGCGGATCCGGAGATCTTCGCCATTATGCTGGGGATGCATGTGGGGGCCATCTCGCCAGGGGAATTTCTGATGCATGGGATGCTGCCTTTGGGGCGGCAGATTTTGACTGCATTTTAGGCCGCTGATGAACGCGGATGGACGCTGATGCTGAAGATGGTTCTGGGATTGGGATGTGCGATCGGCGCATTCAGAAGGAGATGCTGGAGAGCACGAAATATCCGGAGAAAGCGTTATCCGCGTTTCGCTGCGTTCATCTGCGGCTAATTAAGCCTTCGCGGGGATGGACCAATCGGCGGGGACTTGGCCTTCGGGCAGGAGCTCGCCTTTTTCCAGGTGCCGGGCTTTGGTGGCGAAGTGGGCGGCGTGAGGGTCGTGCGTGACCATTACGATCGTTTTGCCGAATTCTTTGTTCAGGCGGGAGAGCAGGGTAAGGACATCCTGCGCTGATGTTGCGTCCAGGTTGCCGGTGGGTTCGTCGGCCAGGATCAGGTCGGGGTCGGTTACGATGGCGCGCGCGATGGCCACGCGCTGCTCCTGGCCGCCCGAAAGCTGGCGCGGCAGATGATGCATGCGGTCACCTAATCCCACCAGGTTCAGGGCGGTCTCGGCGTGCTCCATGCGCTCTTTCTTTTTCAGGTTGGTGAGTTTGAGGGGGAGCTCCACGTTTTCAACGGCGCTGAGCACGGGAATCAGGTTGAAGGATTGGAACACGAAACCGATGTGGGCGTTGCGCCAATGGGCGATGGCCCGGTCGCTGAGCGTTCGCAGGTTTTCGCCGAGCACCAGGATCTCGCCGCCGGAAGGGCGGTCCATGGCGGCGATGAGGTGCAGCAAAGTGGATTTGCCGGAACCGGAGGGGCCCATCAGGGCGACGAATTCGCCGCGGGAGATGGTGATGTCCACGTCCTTGAGCGCGATGACATGAAATTCGTCGCGAACGAATTCCTTGGTAAGTTGATCGGTCTTGATTACGGTCTCTGGCATTTTAGGTTTTGGGGTGAACGCGCTGCCCGTCTTTCAAATCCGCGGGCGGATTCATGATGATGTCTTCGCCGCCGATTAAGCCGTCGGCAATTTGAACTCCTTGCGATGTGGTCCCGGCCACTTTCACGGTTCGACGGACAGCTTTTCCGTCGACGACTACGAATACGCCATTATCGCGCACGGTGGAAGCGGGGACGATGACCAGCGGCTTCACTTCCACGTGGCTCCCGGGCTTGTCTTTGGAATAGAACGCGACACTCGCATTCATTTCCGGCCGCAAATAATCGTCCGGATCGATCACCTTCACTTTCACCTGCACGGTGGCTTTCTGGCGATTGGCTTCGGGTGAAATCTCGCGGATGACGCCTTCGTATTTGCGGTCTGGATAAGCGTCGGTGGTGACGATGCCGGGCTGGGTGGGGCCGAGTTTGGCGAAATCGTTCTGGTTGATATCCAGTTCGACGTCGAGCTCACTCAGGTTGGCCATGGAGACGACGTAGCCCTTGGCGCCTTTGTCGCCGACGAATCCGGTGGTGACGAATTCGCCTTTTTCGACGTTGCGTTCCAGGATGGTGCCGTCGATGGGCGCGCGAATGACGGTGTTATCGAGCTGGACCTGGTTGTAGTCGAGCGTGCCCTGGGCCTGCTGGACTTGCGCGCGGAGAGCGTCGATTTCCTCCTTGCGCGGGCCCAGGCGGACCAATTCGTAAGCGTGGTCGAAGGAACCCACTTTGGCGACCGCGCCATCGTAACGGGCCTGCGCGTCGTCCAGGGCCTGGTTAGAGAGCACCTTTTGATGAACCAGGTCGCGGGTACGCTCGAGCGTGACGCGGGCATTTTCCCGATCGGCTACGGCTTGCTCGAGATCGGCTTTGGCTTTGGCGATTTCTTCGGGCCGCGAACCGTTCTGGGCTTCGGCCAGCTTGGCCTGGAGCATTTCGAGGTTCCCTTTGGATTCGAGCAGGTGGGCGCGATATTCGTCGTCTTCCAGGCGAACCAGGACGTCGCCGGCTTTTACCTTATCAGCCTTTGTCGACTCCGATCCAGGCCACTTTGCCAACTACTTTCGCGGCCAGTTCAATTTTGTGTGCGGCGACGATGTAGCCGGTGGCATTCAAGATGACGTTGCCGCCGCCGCTGGTGAGGGGAGCGGCGGCGTGGACGCGCACGATTTCCACTTCAGTGGCGGCAGTGAGCTTGGCATAAATGAAGCGGGCCGCGCCCAGCAACACGAAGAGACCGACGCCGGCGACGATCCAGCGAACGGCCCAGGGCGAGGCTTCGTGGGTCCTTCGCTTTCCCCGGTCAATCTGAAGATTTTTGAGTTCCGTTGGCATGTTAAATCTCGCGCAGCGCGACCAGGATTTCCTTTCTCGCGGCCATTCTGGCCGGGAAAAGTCCTCCGACGGCTCCCATGACGAGGGCAAAAACAATTCCAACCAGCATGATCTCGGGGTTGACGCGGAAGTTGAAGGCGATCTCGCTAAAGGTGATAAAGCTGCCGACCCCGGTGGTGATGTTGTTGAGCGGCAGGACTAGAAGACAGCCTACCAGGCCGCCGAGCGCCGAAAGCAGCAGCGATTCAATGAGAAAGCTCAGCATGATGCTGGATTTCGAAAAGCCCAGCACGCGCAGAGTGCCGATTTCGGTGGAGCGGCGCGCCACGGCCGCGTACATGGTGTTCATGGCGGCGAAACTGCTTCCGACAGCCATGATGATGGCGATAAAAACTCCGAGAAACTGCAAGAGGTCGCCGGAGTTGGTCTGAGATTCGTAATAGGACTTTTCGGTTTGTGCGAGAACGCCCAACCGCCGGTCGTCATTGAGCGAATTGATCAAGGCGGGAACGGTGGCCGCGTCAGTGGCACGCAGCAGGACGGAACTGAGGCCGTCGGCGCGATTGAAATCGGAGCTGATCTGATTGAGGTCGCCAAAAATCTCGCTGTTGACCGAGGATTGGCCGCCATCCATCACGCCCACCACTTGCCATTCGCCGCGGCCAAAGCGCAGCTTGTTGCCCATGTGAGCGCCCGGGTAGCGCTTGGCGATGGACTTTCCCACCACAATTTCCCGCTGTCCGGCTTGAAACCAGCGGCCGTCCTGAAGCTTGAGATCGTCGCGCATCTTAATGCCGACGGGCAAGATGCCGCGCAGCGTTACGTTCATTCCGGTGGGGCTGTCGACACTTGGCAAATTGATTACCGTGACCATTTCGAGCGAAGCCTCCGGCTGGTCACCATCGCGGGCTATGCCCTGCATGGATTTCAAATCCTGGAAAGTTTCGCGGGTAACGGCGCTGGAGAGTTCCGCGGTGGCGCCCTTGCGCATGACCAGAATTTGCAGAGGATCGCCGGACGACTGGAAGGCGGTACGCAGTCCGTTTACGAGCGCCAGAACGGCCAGGAGCACAGCTACGGTTAGCGCGATTCCGAGCGCGGTGATGAGGGTGGTTGTTTTTCGAACCACCAGGTTGCGGAGATTGTAAGAGACAGGAATGGCCATTTTAACCGCTGTATTTCAGAGCCTCGAGGATGCTGGTGCGGGAAGCGCTCCAGGCTGGGACGAAAGAACTCAACAGGCCGATGGCCAGCGCCACGGCCACGCTGATGGAGCCAACAAGGGGAGTGACGCCGAGAGTTTTCAAAGCGGGCATGAACATGCTGCCCGGGCTGTGGGCAATCATGAAGCACATTCCAGCCGCGAGTAAACAGCCGATGGCGCCTCCGATGATGGAGATTATGGCTGATTCCCCGAGAACGATCCCTAGAATCGCTCCGGGGGTGAATCCGAGCGTCTTCAGGATGCCCACTTCCCGGATGCGTTCCCGAACGGACATGGAAATGGTATTGCCTGAAACCAACAAAATGGTAAATGTGACCGCGCCAAAAATGGCCATGATGAACAGCTTCAAGTTTCCAAGGAACGCCAGGAAGCTGAGAGTGAAAGCTTGTTCGGATTCGCTCTTGGTCTGAAAGGGGGTGGTCTCGAAGGTGCGGTCCACGGCCTCGGCGACGCGCGGGACGTCCTGCGGGGTGTCGGCTTGAATCAGAAACGCGCCGATCATATCGCGCTGCGGGCTATCGACCGGGAGCGCTTCCCGAAGGTACAGCCGGTTGAAATAGAGGATGCTGACATGGGCGGGCTCATCAAATATGCCGACCACTTTCAGCTCCAGGGTGACGGGGAAAATGTCGCCGACCAGGGTGATGCGGTCGCCCAGATTGAAATGGAGCTGGTCGGCCAGCGTGCGGGAAATGATGCACCCGGTTCGCTCACGCTGGAATGCCAGCTTCTGGTCTTCAGGGATTTGGAACTCGGTATTGACGTTGAAGAGGTGCTCCGGTTCGGCGCCAAAGCGCGGGAACATGTTTTTGGGATCGCGGCTGTCTTTGTAGACGCCTCCGAACCATTGCCACACCATGGCGTCATGAACCCCGGGGATGCGCAGGATTTGCTCGCGGAAATAAATAGGAATGGGCTGGGTCAAAGAAACGCGATTCCGGCATACCAGGCGGAGAGCTTGCGCCTGGGTGGGTTCTCCGAAAAACATGGCGTGATACATGGCGATGAGAACGCCGAGGATGCAGAGAGATACGGCGATGCTGCCAATGGTGAGAATGCTGCGGCGCCGGTTGCGCAGAGCATTCTTCACGATGAGGGACAGATAGCGGAACATAGGGCTCGTCTACTATTCTACAGGGACGATGTCTAGCGATGAAATGTTCATGGCGGAGGCGCTGGAATTGGCTCGCCAGGCGGAGGCTCTGGGTGAAGTGCCGGTGGGCGCGGTGGTGGTGGTGGAAGGCGAGGTGCGCGGAAGGGGGCGAAATTCGCCGATCCGGCTGAAGGATCCCACGGCGCACGCGGAAATACTGGCGTTGCGGGAGGCGGCGGGGAATATGGGCAACTACCGGCTGGAGGGCGCGACGCTATACGCGACTCTGGAGCCGTGCGTGATGTGCGCGGGAGCGTTGGTGGCGGCGCGGGTGCAAAGGCTGGTATTCGGAGCACGCGATTTGCGGTTTGGCGGAGTGCGGAGCAAGTTCCGGTTAGCGGATGCGGAGATTTTGAATCATCGCGTCGACATCGTCGAAGGGGTGTGTGGGGCGGAGTGTTTGTCGATGGTCAGAGCGTTTTTCGAGAAAAGGCGATGATTCAGGTTCTTCAGTTCTTCGGTTCGCGTTACCGGAGAGTCTCTGCTATGCGAACCGAAGAACTGAAGAACTAAAGAACCGAAGAACCCTTTTTTTAGCGAACCGGCTTTCCGAGACTTACAGAGCCTTTGGCGCCTTCGCTGACTTGGATGGTGAATCCGGCTACGGTTAGATCTCCCACGCGGGAGGCGGAATTTGGATTATTGGCCACGAAGAAATGCATCGTTCCGGGGCCGGTGCCGGGGCTGCCGGAGGTTACGTCGATCCAGGTTACGTTGCTTGTGGCGGACCACGGACAGGATGGCGCGGAGGTGGAGACCTTGGCCGATCCATTGAAGCCGCCGGGAGCCGCGGTCATGCTGCCCAGGCTGACTCCGTAGGTACAGGATGTTCCGGCTTGGGTGACGACGAAGGCCAGTCCGGCGATGGTGATGTATCCGCTGCGCTGTGCGCCGGAGTTGGCGGCGACCAAATAGTTGACAGTTTTATTTCCGCCGTTGCTTGAAGCGCCGCTGGTTATGGTGATCCAACTGGCGTTACTGGTGGCGGTCCAAGGAGCGTTGGCATTGGGGAGCGTGACAGTTACGCTGGAGCGTCCACCGGCGGCGCTGAACGTAGCCGAAGGCGGATTCAAGGGAGGCACGTTCGATAGGGCGCCGGATTGCGTCACGGGCAGCGAAAGGCCGGCCACCTGGATAGCAGCGGATCGGGAGGCGGTAGAGCTATTGGCGGAAACCGAGTAGTAGAGAGTGCCATTTCCGGTTCCGGATGCGCCGTTGGTGATGTTGATCCAGTTGACCTGGGTGGACGCGGACCAGGGGCAGCCGGCGGAGGTGGTAATGGTAGCGCTGAAATTTCCACCGGCCGCGGCGGGTGTGGCGCTGGTGGGGTTAATGGCGAAAGAACATTTGGATTGGATGGTAACGGCGAGCGGCACAGTTTGGTTGAGCCCACCACCCGCGGCAGTCAGATATATGGTGTAAGGGCCGGCAGCGGCGGTGGAGGCGGCGTTCAAAGTTAAGGTGGCGGAGCCCGATCCAGGGGCGGCGAAACTGGGCGGCGCGAAGCCGGGGGTGAGGCCGGCAGGCATGTTGCTGGAAGTAAGCGATACCAGGGAACTGAATCCTCCACTGACGGTCACGCTGACCTGTGCAGTGGCGCTGGCGCCGGGCGCAAGAGTAATGGACGGTGTGGATACGTTCAACTTCAATGCCGGAGAGCTGGAGCGGGGAACGGTAGCATCGGACCAGTTGTTGACCAGGACGAAGGCATCCACCGAACCGAGGCCGGTAGCGAGATCGTAGCCGGGGCCGGCGTTGAATCCGGAGACTCCGGGGACAGAGTTGTTGCCCAATGTAGTGTCATGAAAGACCGCGGCTCCGCCGTTGGATTGATTGGCAGCCAGGGCATAGAGGTTGGGGTTGGCGTTTCCCTGCCTGGCGCCGGCGCGCTGGACGGCCATGGCCATGAGGCCGGCGAAAGAGGGTGTGGCCGCGGAAGTTCCACCTACCAGGTAGATTTCGCCGTTGAAGCAGAACAGATAGCCATCGTGAAGGGAGGCATTGAGGGCGACATCAGGAACGTCGCGCTGGCCGTCCGCTGGGACGCCTGGCCCAGCCTGCCAGGCGGGCTTGGGATAAATGATGCTGGCGCCGCCTCCGCTGGCCCAGAGGCCTGAGCCGCCCGATGACAGGGCGCTCGCGTTCCAGACCAATTCGGGAATATAACTCAGCGCGGAACCGTAGTTGGAAGGGTTGCTCGAGGCGGCCCAGTAGAGACTGGCGTTGGAGGCGTCATTGAACTGCGTGCCGCCGACGCAGGTGCTGTAGGGGGACGAACAAATTCCGTTGACGGCTTTCCCGCTGATGGCCTGGTTGGCGGTGGGGCTATCGCAGCCGGCTGCGCCGCTGTCGCCGGAGGCGATTAACACGGTGATGCCTTGTCCGGCCGCCTGTTGCCACAGGCTGTTCCAGAACTGATTTCCTGAGGTTCCGATGGCCGCTTCGCACAAGCCGAAACTGGAGCTCATGACCGGCGCCAGATTTTGATTGACAATATACTGCGCCGAAAGCAGGGCGCCGTCGGTGGTGTTGGTGGACGCCGAAAGCACAAACTGGATGGCGGCGCTAGGGGCCACCGCGCCGGACCACTCAACATCCAGCTCGGCCTCGGTCTGTTCGCTGGAGGAAATGATGCCGGGGTTGGGGCCGTTGAGGACCACCGTGGGATTGTTGGCGGGAAGCCCGAAAGTGGAGCGGAAATTTGTTACATCAGCCATGGAGAAATTGGTACGGCCCACGATGGCGATGGATTCTCCGGCGCCGTTCACGGAACTCGAGTACAGTGCGGCCACGTCGTAAATGGTGGCGAAATCGGCCGGCGCCATATAGTTGGTTCCACCGCTCGAGTATTCCGGAGCGGGGCGTGAGAGCGGCGTGAGCCGGGTATCGAGCGGGCCTTGGTGCATGGCGACGGAGCGGAAATCGTTGAGCGAGGCCACGCCTTGCACCACCGCGGCCAGGGCCACTGGGATTTCCGGATCCGTGGAGTTGGCGTAGTGGGTTTCTCCATTTACGCGGTAGATGTGGATCTGGGTGTGAAAGGCCGCTTCCACCTGCGCGGCGGTGCCGCTGAACACGAGCTGGCGGCGGCTGGCGGGCGCCGGCTCGATTTGGAAACCTTGTCGAGAGAGCCAGGCGGAGACCTGGGCGAGATCGCGCTCGGAAATACCGAATGTTTTTCCGAATGTTTCGGGCGTGAGCCAGCGGTGATACTGGGGCGATTCGGGATCCTGCTGGGCCGCGAGCAGAGCCTCGAGCGCGCGCTGCTGAGCGGCGTCCGGCTCGAGCACCAGCAGCATGCGCTGCATGGGCTGTTCCGGCGGAACGCGTCCCGCGTCATATTCCGGGCGGGCTAGCGGATGGACATTGCCGGAACGCTGGATGGTGAGCCGGTCATCCACAGGCGTGGTAACGCGATCGGCCGGCGTTTGGGCGTTGAGATGTTGGCTGATCGAAAAAATTATAGACGAGAATAGAACGAATAGAATGAGACTGCGGAACTGTTTCATTACTTTCCTCATCGACCCCAACGACGGCTCTGCTTAGAACAATTTCTTCGTATGACTGGCGGCTAAACGGGGGGCCGATGGTACTAAGGCAAGCACCGGTCGCTTGCGCTCGCGGGTCGGTTAGCGGAGCTGCGGCGTTGAAAATCGGGGAATGAGTATCCTGTCACTGGTTTTTTTGGAGGTCGCGGTAGCGGGTTAGTCTTACGCCGGACTGCTCGAGTGCTGCGCGGACTTCCGGGCTGGTCAAGGCGTCCAGTTCGCGGCGGCGGCTTTCTTTCAGGCGGGTTCGGGCGGCGCGAAGCTCAGCGGTGCATAGGCCGGGATGGCACATGAATTCGGTGGTGCCTTCGGGAAGATTACGGATAAAATGCGCCAGGCTGGCGGCGTCGATGTTCATGCGGAAGCCGGCGAAGTGATCGGTGGTGCGGCAGCCGTACGTGGGAAGTAATAAGCGGCGGCGCACCCAGGGAATGTTGAACTCCCGGGCGATGCGGGTTACGGCGTTGAGCACCGGCGGGAGCAGGTGGGTGTGTTTGTGGGTGTCGAGATGCGTGGGTTGCAGACCGGCATCCAGTACCTTTTGCACCTGACGTACCAGTTGGTCATAGATTTTGATGCGGTGGAGGGAAAGAAGCAATCGCGGTATGGTAGGCGGGAATCCTTGGCTATCGACCAGCACCAGGTGAACTCCGATATCGAGTTCCGGATTCTGGCGCGCCAGTTCCACGGCGTTCTGGAATGCTTGGCCCGTGGCCATAAGCGTGGTAGCGGTCAGAATGCCGCGGCGATGGGCTTCGACGATGCCTTGATTGACGTCGCAGGTGAAGCCGAAGTCATCGGCGTTCGGAATCAGATATTTCAAAACAGGCCGAGCTTGATGCGCAGGAACTTTTTGGGATTGGCGCGGAAATCCTTCATCAGCAGATGCATTTCACGCGTGGCGCCGCTCAGATTGTCGTACAACTGGGGATTCACGAACAGTTGCCCCAGGGTGCCCTGGCCGGAATTGAGCTTGTCCAGCATGAGGTCGATCTTGGCGATGGTATCGAGGAGCTCTTTATGCAGCTCGTCGCTCTTGAGGAGCTTGCCGGCGGTGCCTTGGCCGGCGTTCAGATCGTCAACGAGTTTGTGGATGCCGGCGACAGTTTTTTGCGTTTCGTCGTAAAGCGCGGGATCTTTCAACAGCTTCCCGGCGGTGCCTTGGCCGTCCTGGAGGTCCGCCACCATTTTATCGACGCGGCCCAGTGTCTTGCGGAAATCGTCATACAGCTCGTGATCGTAGACCAGCTTCCCGATGGTGCTGTCGTGGCTGTTCAACGCTTCGGCGAGTTTGCTTACTTGATCGACAACGGCGAGCACGTGGTTATAGAGTGTTGCGTCTTCGAGCAGCTTGCCGATGCTGCCCTTGCCGGACTGGATGTCGTCAATCAATTTATCGACGCGGTCGACAGTGCCTTGCAGGGAAGTCATGACGGTATTGCCGGTCTGCATTAAGCTGTCGAATCCTTCGGCGTTGAGGCTGGGGATTTCTTCGCCGGGCCGGACCACAGTTTCGCTCTTGCCGGACTTGATATTGATGTACTTGGCCCCCAGGAGATTCGCGGAGCTGATGGAAGAAACCGAATCCACTGGAATGTTCTTCAAGGTGCTTTCGGGAACTTCCATGGAGATACGGACCAGGCGCTTGGGATCCTTGGAGCCGGAGAGGGCGATGCTTTTCACTTTGCCGATCTGAATGCCGTCCAAGTTGACCGGAGCGGCCTCGGTGAGCGCGGCGGCGTCGCTCATGTAGGTGAACAAGGTGGCTTTGGATTCGAAGAAGTTGACTTTGCCGGTAATCAGGAAAATCAGGATGGTCAGAATAACCAAGGCCGCGAGCGCCAGAATCCCGACCCTCAGTTGAGCCCATTTTACTTTGGTCTGAATCGCCATTAGTTGTTGTGATGCGGCGCGAACTTGGAGATGTAAGCGTCGGTGGACGCTTCAAGGCGCGCCTGGGTCCCCTCAAAAATGAGATGCCCCTCTTTCATGACCATAAAGATGGTGCGAGTTGGATTTGAGCCCTCCGGGTCCCCGGCGCCGTTGGGATGAACCGGCTCCAGGTGACCATTCAAGCGATTGTAGCGAAAATTGGCCATCAGTTGCCCGTCCTGAAATCGTTGGGTAACGATGAGGTTGGCGGCATTGAGGGAATCGCGTTCCTTGGCGATGAGGGCCATGATGGTATTGGCGGTGATGGGATCTAGCCCGGCCGTAGGTGAATCGTAGAGCACCAGGGGAGGTTCGGTGATGACGGCGCGCGCGATGCCGACTCTGCGGCGCATGCCGCCGGAAAGCTCATTCGGATATTTATCGAGGGTGTGCGAGAGCTCCACGAAGCGCAGGGCGTCTTCCACTTTGGTCTCCACCTCCGCCGGCGAAAGTTTATTATTCTTGCGATTTACCAGGGGGTAAGCGACGTTTTCGGCGATGGTAAGGGAGTCGAACAAGCCGCCTTCCTGAAAGAGCACGCCCACCTGGCTGCGAATGGCGAAGAGCTGCCGTTCGTCGAGCTCGGTGATGTCGCGGCCCAGCAGAAAAATTCGGCCCGAGTCAATCTGGATGAGCCCGATGGCGGCTTTGAGCAGAGTGGTCTTACCGCTGCCGGCTGCGCCAAGGACCACCCGGGTTTCGCCGGCGCTCATCTCAAATGATAAGTTGTCCACCGCCACGACGTCGTCAAAACGGATGGTGACATTCTCAAAGCGAAGCAGGCTTCCGGAAGGCGGCTGATTCTGCGCGGACGGGCTGGGGATGGCAGTGGTCATTGCAGGTTCACAAAAATCCGGGTTAGCAGAGAGGTGAGGACAAAGATCCACACGGAGGAAACCACCACGGCCTGGGTGGTGGCGTGGCCAACGCCCTGCGTGCCGCCGGTGGTCCGGAGGCCGTAGAAACAACCGACGAGGGAAACCATGAAGGCGAAAACGAAGGGCTTGAGCAGTCCCTGGGTGATGTCGTTGTATTCGATGGCGCGATAGGCGCTGGTCCAATACTGGCTGGTGCTGAGGCCGATGGAAAGCCGGGCGATACTCCAGCCGCCGATGAGGCCCACGAAATCGGCCACGATGGTGAGCATGGGCAGCATGACGGCGGTGGCGATCATGCGCGGGGTGACCAACTTCTGAATAGGGTCGGTTCCGAGAGCGCGCATGGCGTCGATCTGCTCGGTGACTTTCATGGAGCCGAGCTCGCTGGCGATGCCGGAGGCGTTGCGGCCAGCCACCAGGATCGCGGTAAGGACCGGGCCGAGTTCGCGCACCAGGGTGATGGCGACGATGGGACCGACCTGATCGACGGCGCCATATTGGGCCAGCGCGCGGGCCATCTGCATGGTGATGACCACGCCGGTGAAAAATCCGATCAGGACCACAATGGGCAGACTGCCGACGCCGATGATGTCCATCTGCAGCAGGATGTCGCTCTCGTAGTGAGGAGGGCGGAAGACGTTGCGCAGAGCACGCCCGGCGAGTATGCAGAAATCTTGGAGGGCAGCAACGGATGGCTTCAGGAAATCGAGCAAACCGGCCCTCTCATTTAGATGATGCTACCACGGGGACGGCTCGGGGTTGGGGGCTCGGGGCTGGGGGCTGGCGAGTGGTTGCTGGTTACAGCCTCACCACTTTTTCGGAGGGGTGGTTTTTTAGGGCGTTGCGGGTGTCTACGATTAGTGAGGCTTGCTTGGCGATGGTGGCGTAGTCGAAGGCGGCGTGGTCGGTTACTATTACTACGCAATCGGCGGCGGCGGATGTTTCGATGGCATCTTGTGAGCGCAGCTCGCGGGTGTCGAGTTTGATGGACGGGACGAAAGGATCGCTGTAGGTGACGCGGGCGCCGCGGCGTTCCAGCAGCAGGATGATGTCGAGCGCCGGTGATTCGCGCACATCGTCAATGTCGCGTTTGTAGGCCACGCCCAAAACATGAATGTGGGAGCCTTTGAGAGGCTTGGAGTGATCGTTGAGCGCGTTTTGAATTTTGTCCACCACGAAGTGCGGCATCTGGCCGTTGATGTAGCCGGCGAGATCGATGAAGCGCGCCTCGATGCCGGCTTGCTTGGTTTTCCAGGACAGATAGAAGGGATCGATGGGAATGCAGTGGCCGCCGAGGCCAGGGCCGGGATAAAAGGGCATGAAGCCGAAGGGCTTGGTGGCGGCGGCGTCGATAACTTCCCAAACGTTGATGCCCATGCGGTCGCACATGAGAGCCATTTCGTTTACCAACCCGATGTTGATCATGCGGAAGGTATTCTCGAGCAGCTTCACCATCTCGGCCACGCTGGTAGAGCTGACCGGCACCACTTTCTGAAGCGCCTGTGAATACAGCGAAGCTCCCAAGCGGGTGCAGGCTGGAGTGATGCCGCCCACAACTTTCGGAATATTGGCAGTCTGATAATTGGGGTTGCCTGGATCGACGCGCTCGGGAGAAAAGCACAGGAAAAAGTGCTCTCCTACTTTCAGGCCGGGGCCTTGCAACATGGGCAGCACCAGCTCGTCGGTGGTTCCTGGATAGGTAGTGGATTCGAGGATCACCAGCTTGCCGGGTCCAAAATATTTCGCGGTTTCCTGGCAGGCGGACACGATGAAGCTCATGTCCGGGTCCTTGGTTTTGCGCAGCGGGGTGGGGACGGCGATGTTGATGGTATCGAGCTGGCGGACCGCGGAGAAGTCCGTGGTGGCGTGAAATTTTCCGGCTTTTACCAGCGGCTGGAGCACATCGGAAGAAACATCCTGGATATAGGATTCGCCGCGGCGCAGCTGGGAGACTTTGGATTCCTGCACGTCGATTCCGGTGACGGAAAAGCCGGCTTTCGCGAATTCCACCGCGAGCGGAAGTCCTACATATCCGAGCCCGATGATTCCGACGCGGGCGGTGCGGAGTTTGATTTTCTCCTCGAGAATTTCCGCAATGGTAGCGGTAGCGCTGGGCATACGATGTACTTATTGAGTCTACCGCTTCCCTGCACCGGCTCCCTCAGACTCAGAAGCCGTGAAAAAATCGGCTGAGGCACCGACTCCGTTGAAGACGCGGGTTGGCAGGCGGAAGCGCCTGCCCCACTCAAAACGTAAATCCTTGTGCGCCAAGGTGGGGCAGGCGCTTTCGCCTGCCAACTATTTTTTCACACAGCGTCTTCATCACCTTTGGTGGGCCGCAGGCCCATGGAAACTCCCTTGCGGTCGCGGCTCGGAAGCACGTGTCATACTTAGGATTCTAAGGAATTGGCGTTGAAAACCGGGGATCCAACCCAAATTGCCGTGCTCGGTCTGGGTTATGTCGGGTGCGTGACGGCGGCTTGTTTCGCCAGCCTGGGACATCGCGTGATGGGCATCGATCGCGACCAGCACAAAGTGGACAATGTGCTGGCTGGCCGCGCTCCTTTTTATGAGCCCGGACTTGAAGATTTAGTGCGGGAGAACGTGGCGCGAGGCCGGCTGTCCGCTGCGACGAGCGCGGATGGAATCGCGGATGCCGCGGTGGTGATGGTGTGCGTGGGCACGCCGTCCGAAAAAAACGGCAATCTGGGGCTTGCGCAATTGCGCCGGGCGATGGAGGAAATCGCGGCGCAGATCTCGGGGCGTTCGAAGCCGCTGGTTGTAGCCATTCGCAGTACAGTTTTTCCGGGGACGTCGGAAGAAGTTGTGCTGCCGGTGCTGGCCGGGCATCCGCAGGTGAGCGTGGTGTCGAACCCGGAGTTTCTGAGAGAAGGCTCGGCAGTGCGGGACTTCCTGGAGCCCTCGCTAGTGGTAGTGGGAGGCAACGAACCGGCGGCGGTGCGGCGAGTGGCGGATCTCTACGCGCCGCTGGGGGTAAGCGCTTGCCTGGTTTCCCTCGGCACCGCGGAGATGATCAAGTACGCGTGCAATGCGTTTCACGCGATGAAGATTTCTTTCGCCAATGAAGTGGGCGCGTTGAGCGAAAGGCTGGGCATCGATGGGCAAGAAGTGATGAGCACGCTGTGCCAGGATGTGAAGTTGAACATTTCGCCGGCTTATTTGAAGCCGGGTTTCGCTTTCGGAGGATCGTGCCTGCCCAAGGACCTGCGGGCGTTGAACTATCGCGCGCACGCGCTGGATTTGAAGCTGCCGCTGCTTGAATCCACGCTGGCGAGTAATGAGCAACACCTCAGAAGAGCCATTGATGCGGTGATGGATCTTCAGGCGCAACGGATTGGAGTGATAGGCCTGGCGTTCAAGGAAAATACCGACGATTTGCGCGAGAGTCCGGTGGTGACGCTGCTGGAACAACTGATCGGCAAGGGCCGCGAAGTGCGCGTGTTCGATCCGCACATCCGGATGGATGCCATTTACGGGAGCAATCGCAACTTTATCCTGGAGAGCATCCCGCATATCGGGCGTTTGCTGGCCGCTAGTTTGGATCAAGTGCTGAAGTGGGCGGATCATCTGGTGCTGGCCCAGAAACAGAGCGATGAAACAATGCAGGTGATACGCGCCAGCGGAATTCCAGTGATGGAGCTGGTGACCGGGCCGCTCGAAGCGGCGGCGGTTAAAGGGGCAATGCAATCGTAATGGTCAAGAAGGCGCTCATCTCAGGAATCACCGGCCAGGATGGGTCATTCCTGGCAGAATTCCTGCTGTCGAAAGGTTACCAGGTGCACGGCATTGTGCGGCGCGCTTCCACTTTCAATACGGAGCGGTTGGATTCGATCTATGCCGATCCGCATGAGCAAAGCGCGCGTTTGTATCTGCATTACGGCGACGTTACCGACGGGTCCGGGCTGCGACATGTAATCGAAAAAGTGCAGCCGCGGGAAATCTACAATCTGGCGGCGCAATCGCACGTGCGGGTGAGCTTCGATCAACCGGAGTATACGGGAGACGTGGTGGCCACGGGGACGCTGCGGTTGCTGGAGGCGGTGCGCGATTACGTCCAGAACAGCGGGCAGCAGATCCGTTTTTATCAGGCCGGGTCGTCAGAAATGTTCGGAGCGTCTAAGCCGCCGCAAAGCGAAGCGACGCCGTTTTATCCGCGCAGCCCCTACGCGGTGAGCAAAGTTGCCGCGCACTGGTACGCGGTGAATTATCGCGAGGCGTACGGATTGTTCATCGCGAACGGCATTCTGTTCAATCACGAATCCGAGCGGCGCGGGGAAACATTTGTCACGCGCAAAATAACGCGGGCGCTGGCACGCATTCAATTGGGACTGCAACAGAAGTTGTTTCTGGGCAATCTGGACGCGCGGCGCGACTGGGGTTACGCGGCCGATTACGTGGAAGCGATGTGGATGATGCTCCAGGCGCCCGAGCCTGGCGATTACGTGGTGGCCACCGGCGAATCGCATTCAGTGCGTGAGTTTCTGGAGGCTGCGGCGGAACGGTGCGGGCTGGACTGGCAGAGCGTGGTGGAGACCGATCCACGATATTTGCGGCCCACGGAAGTGGATTATCTGATGGGCGATTCTTCGAAAATCAGAGAGAAATTGGGTTGGAAGCCGAAGGTGAGTTTTGAGGAGCTGGTGCGCCTGATGGTGGATCACGATCTGGAACTGGCGCGGCAGGAGCAGACACTGGCCAAAGCCGGCCACCGGGTGGTGGTGCGAGGATCCTCACATGGGTGAATCAAGCATGGATAAGCCGAGCCGCATTTATGTCGCGGGGCATGGAGGGCTGGTGGGCTCGGCTATTTGCCGGCGCTTGCGGCAGGAGGGTTATTCCAATCTGATTGTGCGCGCGCGGAAGGAGTTGGACCTTTTCGAACGGCCTGCGGTGGATGCGTTTTTCGCCGCGGAGAAACCTGAGTATGTTTTTCTGGCGGCGGCGAAAGTGGGCGGAATTCTGGCGAACAGCACGTATCCGGTGGAATTTCTGCGCGACAACCTGTCCATCGAGATCAACGTGCTGGACGCGGCATATCGATACGGCGTTAAGAAAATCGAGATTCTCGGGTCGTCCTGCATTTATCCCCGGCTGGCGCCGCAGCCGATCAAGGAAGAATATCTTTTGACCGGGCCGCTGGAGCCGACCAACGAGTGGTACGCCATCGCCAAAATCGCCGGCATCAAGCTGGCCCAGGCGTACCAGCAACAATACGGATTTCGCGCGATCAGCCTGATGCCGCCGAATCTTTACGGACCTGGCGATCAATTCGATCTCAATGCATCGCACGTGCTGCCGGCGTTGTTGCGCAAAGCGCATGAGGCGCGCGCCGGCAACTCGGCGGAGATGGTGGTGTGGGGCAGCGGCAATCCGCGCCGCGAGTTCATGCACGTGGACGATCTGGCGGACGCCGCGGTATTTTTGATGCTGCATTATGAGGACCCGGGTATCATCAATGTCGGCGTGGGTACCGATGTAACAATTCGTGAGCTGGCTGAGCTGATTTGCCGGGTGACGGGCTTTGAAGGCCGGCTGGTGTTCGATGCGTCGAAGCCGGACGGGATGCCGCAGAAGCTGCTGGATGTTTCGCGGCTGTCCGGTTTGGGATGGCGCGCGCGCATTGGTCTCAATCAGGGTATTGCGGATACTTATCGCTGGTTTCTGGCGGAGCAAGGAGCCGCGCGTTCGGTTGCCAATTAATCACGGGCTAGTCCCATGATCAGGTTATTTCGAGTCTTTGTTCCGTCGAGCGTGGTGGCGCTGCTGCTCTCGGAAGTGATCCTGATTTACACCTGCTACGTGGTGGCGACGTTCATCGTGCTCCACGAAGATCCGCAGGTGTTCCTGTTCGACGACAACGGCCTGGGACGGATTGCGCTGGTGGTGACCTGCATCATTGTGGGTATTTATTTTCACGATCTGTATGAGCAGTTCCGCGTGAAATCGCGCATACTTCTTTTCCAACAGATGGGCGTGGTGGTTGGCATTGCCTTTCTGGTGCAGGCGCTGTTGGGATATTTGAGGCTTCGCGACCTGCTGCTGCCGACCTGGCTGATGATTATCGGCAGCGCGATGGTGCTGGTTTTGCTTCCGGCGTGGCGAATTTTCTATAGCAGCGTGGTGTTCAAAGCCACCGGCTCAGAGCGCGTGCTGTTCCTGGGAACATCGCAGGTGGTGCAGGAAATCGGCCGGCATTTTGTGGAGCATCCGGAGACGGGTTTCACGGTAATCGGGTATGTGGACAACGTGGAGAACGGCGTGGAGCTTTCCGGCGGAAAAGCTTTGGGGCCGATTGCGGAGCTTCGGCAGATTGTGGACAGCGTGAAGCCGGATCGAATTGTGGTGGGTATGTCGGAGCGGCGCGAACGCCTGCCGGTGAATCAGTTGCTGGATCTGCGGTTGTCGGGAATCCCGATTGAAGACGCGTTCACTACATACGAAGCGACATTTGGAAGAATATCCACGCGCGAGCTGCGGCCATCGCAGCTGATCTTTTCGACGGAGCTGGGGCCGAACCCGGGACGGGTGATGTTGCAATCGCTGTATTCGATCACCATCGCGCTGGTGGGCGCGGCGGTGACTGCGCCGGTGATGCTGCTGGTAGCGGCGCTGGTGAAATTGACATCGCCGGGGCCGGCGCTGTTTCGCCAGCAAAGAGTGGGCAAGAACGACGTAGTGTTCACGCTCTATAAATTTCGATCGATGTATCGTGACGCGGAAGCATCGAGCGGCGCGGTGTGGGCCAAGCAGGACGATCCGCGCATAACGAAGGCGGGAAAATGGCTGCGCCGGCTGCGTTTGGATGAACTGCCGCAGTTGTTCAATGTTTTGAAGGGAGACATGTCGATAGTGGGGCCGCGGCCGGAGCGCCCGGAATTCGTGAATGAATTGGCGCAACGGATTCCTTATTACCGGCAGCGCCATTGCGTGAAGCCTGGAATCACCGGGTGGGCGCAGATCAATCACAAATACGGCGATAGCATTGAGGACACCATCACCAAGTTGGAATACGATCTTTACTACATCAAGAATCTGGCGCCGGCGTTGGATGCATTTATCATGTTCCACACGGCGAAAGTGATGTTGCTTTGGCGGGGGTCAAGGTAGAAAGCCGTTTCTGGTTTCTCGTTTCTGGTTGGGGGTGGTCGATGACGAGAGCGACTAGTCGGATAGGATTGGGAGCAATGGCTCGATTGGGGTGGTGTTGGGGGCGTCCAGATTTAGGTAGCGGGGGTCTAGTAATCGAGAGGGCTCGAGATTACCCATCGCCGACAGGAGGGTTTCTTTTAGGTGGGGGTAATCTTTTTCGATTTCGCTGAAGAGGCTGCGGATGGATTTGCGGACTGTGCCGGTGCGCTGGGAGCAGCCGCAGGGGACGATGGGAGCGCCTAGGGATTCTGCGAATTTTGAAGTTATGTCTTCGGTGACGAAGGCTAGCGGGCGGATGAGGCGGAATTCCTTGTCGCGCGAGTAAGTGATGGGCGGGAGCGCGCTGACGCGGCCGGTGAACATGGCATTGCGCAGGAAGGATTCGCAGAAATCGTCGGCGGTGTGGCCGAAGGCGATGACTTTGGCTCCCAGGCCGCGGGCGATTTCATAGACGGCGCGGCGGCGATAGCGGCTGCACAGGTCGCAGCCGTGATCGGGCTGTTCGGTGAGCAAGCGTAGGGAGGGCCGGTCGGTGTGATAGGTCCAATCGATGCCGCGCTGCTTCAAATATTCTCCGAGGGGTTCGATGGGACGCAGGAATTTGCCCTGTTCCACGGTGAAGGCGCAGACGGTGAAGTCGACGGGCGCTCTTTTGGAGAGCAGCAACAGGGCTTCGAGCAGAGTGAGCGAATCCTTGCCGCCGGAGAGCGCTACGGCCACGCGATCGCCATCGCGGATCATTTTGAACCGGCCGACGGCTTCACCGACTTTGCGCAATAGTATTTTTTCGAGTTCCAAATCCCAAGATTAACAGTTTCCGGATCAATTCCGCGTAATATCTATTAAGGGGGGCTGTATGCGTTTCTTTGCCGCCTCAATACTGTGGTGCATTTGCGCGTTCGCGCAGCCGCCCGATGTGAAGCCGGATGTGAAGCCGGATGTGAAGCCGGATGACAAGTGCTCGGTGGAAGGCACAGTGGTGGATTCGGCGACGGGCGAGCCGGTGAAGAAGGCGCGGGTTACGCTGGAGCCGGCCGGCGGGCCTCCGGGCGCTTATGGCACGACCACAGACGCGTCCGGTCATTTTCTGATCGATGACGTGGACGCGGGGCACTTCAGCCTGACGGCCTCACGCGCTGGGTACATTCCTCCAAGTTCGCCACATGGAAGTCTGAAATCCAGCACTGCCGTTGCGCTTGAAAAGGGTCAAAAAAGGAAGGAAATCGTTATCAATCTGGCGCCGGAGGGCGTGATCAGCGGGCGGATTCTGGATGAAGATGGGGATCCGCTGGACGGCGCGAACATCGAGTGCATGAGCATCCAGTATCAGCGCGGGAAACGGCAATTGGTGGTGAGTCATCGCACAAACACGAATGAGCTGGGCGAGTTTCGTTTGGCTCGGCTGGCGGCGGGGAGGTACGTAATCAGGGTGGACTACTCTGAGGAGACATCCGCGCACGAACGTCCCGCTCGCGCCGCCGGGGCTGGCCAAGCCGGCAAAGAAAGATACGTCACTACCTACTATCCGAGCACGATGAATGCGAACAATTCGTCCCCGATTGAGGTGAGCCCAGGCGCACAGATCGGTGGGATCACTATAACGCCGATGCGAATGCGGACGGTCAGCATCAAGGGTCATGTGAATGGGTGGCCTGAAAAAGGTTCACGGCAGTCGAGTGTTGGTCTGTGGCAACGCGGAGAACAGCAACTTCGGGCGGGAAGGCTGGTCGAAGTGGATTCACAAGGGCGATTTCAGGTGGATGACGTCGCGCCCGGGTCGTATGTTCTGTTCGCAGGCGGCGAGCATACCGTCGCGCGGATGCCTCTTGAAGTTCATGAAGAGAATATCGTGGGCATCGAACTGTCGCCGCAGTCATCTGGTGAGATTGTGGTCCACGCGATTATTGAGCAAGGCGATCCGAAAGACTTACCGCAGCAATTTGCGCTCACGTCCAGGACCAGAGGCGCGATAGCCACGTGTTATAGGCCGGACGATTCGCCTTGTAAGTTCCAAGACATGGGCGATGACGGGCCATTTGACATTCGGCCCGTTAAATTGCCAGGGACTTTTTATGTAAAAGCCGCTCGTCTGGGCGAGCAGAATGTGTTAGACACAGGCTTCGAATTCACGTCTGGTGTCACGGGAGTGTTGACGCTTGTTTTGAATCCGAACGGCGGCCAGATTGAAGGCTCGGTGCAGAACGACAAGGACGAACCTTCGATCGGCGCAACAGTCACGCTGATTCCGGACGCGGGGCATAGCTCGTCGCCGGCGCTCTTCAAAACCAGCGAGACCGATCAGAACGGCCATTTTGTTATTAAAGGCGTGGCTCCTGGCGAATACAAGGTTTACGCGTGGGAGGATATCGAAGAGGGCGCTTATCAGGATGCGGATTTCATGAAGCCGCATGAAGCTGATGGCCAGGCGGTGAGCGTGAAGGAGAAGGCGCACGAATCGGTGCAGCTGAAGGTGATTCCAGCGGAAAGGGCCGCGCAATAAGGGCCGCCGCGCAATTGCTGTCACGAATTCGTAAACTATAGGACGTGGTCGGCACAACTGTCCTTCAATATCAGCTGCTGGAGAAACTGGGTTCGGGCGGGATGGGCGATGTGTATAAGGCGCAGGACACGCGCCTGAATCGCTTTGTTGCCATCAAGGTTCTGCCGGCTAAGATGTCGACGGATCCGGAGCGGCGGCGGCGGTTCGTCCAAGAAGCGCAAGCGGCGTCGGCGCTGAACCATCCCAGCATCATCACTATTTACGACATCGTGACCGAGGGCGATGCGCAATTCATGGTGATGGAATTTGTATCGGGCACCACGCTGCACGACGCCATTTCGAGCGCCGGAATGCCGGTGCTGCAGGTGCTGCAATACGGCGCGCAGATGGCGGATGCGCTGGCGGCGGCGCATGCGGCCGGGATCGTCCATCGGGATCTGAAGCCATCCAACGTGATGATCACGCGGTCCGGCCTGGTGAAAATTCTCGATTTTGGATTGGCGAAGCTGACGGACTTGGGGCCCACTGGTGACAAGCAGGCGGCAGAGTTGGGACCGCTGACGCAAGAGGGCGCGATTTTGGGGACGGTGAGTTATATGTCGCCCGAACAGGCCGAGGGTAAGCCGGTGGACGCGCGCTCCGACATTTTTTCGTTCGGTTCGGTGCTGTACGAAATGGTGAGCGGGCGGCGCGCTTTCGACGGAGGATCCAGCATCTCCACGCTATCGTCGGTTCTTCGAGACGATGTGAAACCATTCGCGGATGTGGCGCCGGATACGCCGCCGCTGCTGGAGGCGATCATCAGCCGCTGTCTGCCGAAAGATCCGAACGCCCGCTGGCAGTCCATGAAGGAAGTGGAGAGGGCGCTCAGCAGCTTGAAGCGGACGCTGGATTCGAATGCGTTCGATGACTCCACTGTCAGGACCCCGCTGGTAGCGCCAGCTGGCGCGGCGCCGCAGCAGTCGCAAATGGCAACGGTGACTACGCGGCCGGTTCCATCTACGCCGCCTGTTGCACCGCCGCCGATTTCCGCTCCGCCTTCGGTACCGGCTGCCGCGGCTGCCGCGCCCATTGCTGCTCCGCAAGCGGCGAGTGGTGGCTCAAAGAATCTCGGCTTGGCGCTGGGATTGATTGCAGTGATGATCCTGGCGGCGGGCGCGGCGGGCGGATGGTGGTGGTGGAACAATCGGCGGCAGACGGTGGAGCAGCAACAAGTGGCACAAGCGCCGGCTCAGCAAACCACGGCACCCGCGCCCGCGCAGACGGCTGAAGTTCCGCCACTCGCTCCCGTACCGGCCGAGCCCGCGCCGGCTGCGCCCGCCGAGACCGTCCTGAACAATGCCAGCATTCTTGACCTGGTGCAAGCCAATTCGCCGGCGGCGGATATCATCAAACAGATTCGATCGTCAAAAACGAACTTCAATGTTTCCAAGGAAGAAATCGCGCGGCTCAAACAGGCGGGGGTTCCCGGAAGCGTGATTCAGGCCATGCGCAATCCTACGGGTGCTACGCCGCATTCGCGACCCGCCCCGCCTCCGGTTGCCGCCATTCCGGCGCTGCCACCGGTTCCCGCCGAGAAGCCCCCCGCTGAGACGCCTAAACCAGCGCCGAAGAAACCGTCTGTTGTGCTGGCGCCTGTCGCGGTGAACGACGGACTGCCGTTCCGCATCACATTAGCCGCGGATGTTCCCTCCGATGCTCCGGAAGGGCAAGCGCTGCGCTTTACGGTGATGGACGGGCTGCAGGTGAATGGCAACACGGTGGTGGCCAAGGGCGCCACGGTTACCGGCTCGGTCACTGGAGAAATCGGAAAAAAGAAAATTCTGGGGCTGGGCGGCGGCAGCAAGCTGACCTTCCGTTTGCTGCAGGCGGACGCAGTGGACGGCAAAAAGATGAACGTACGGGCCATGTCCGGGAAGCGCGCGGAGGGCCCCACCATTCGGACCTTTGAGACGCTGAAAGGATCCAAAACAAAAGGCCTGGCTGCCGCACAAGGCACCGAATACATCGCCTATGTGGATGGCGATCAGACGGTCTCGGTTCGAAAATAATGAAAGCATTCTGGCAACAGTGCGTAGGCCAGGTGATCGACGGGTTCCCGTTGCGCCAATATTTGGGCGGCGGCGAGGACCAGGCGGTGTTCCTGACCGAATATGGCGGCGAAAGCTCGCGTAAGGCGGCCATTAAGCTCACGCACGCGGATCCGGATTCGACAGAAAGCCAGCTGCGGCGCTGGAGGCTGGCCTCCGAGCTTGCGCATCCGAACCTGATGCGTTTGTTCGAGCGCGGGAGCTGGCACCTGGACAAGGTTCCGCTGTTGTACGTGGTGATGGAATATGCCGATGAGGATTTATCGCAGGTAATTCCGGAGCGGCCGCTCACGGTAGCGGAGGCCAAGGATATGCTGCAGCCTGCGCTGAGCGCGCTGACCTACCTGCACGCTAGCGGTTTCGTGCATGGCCGGTTGAAGCCTGCCAACTTCCTGGCGATTGACGGCCGATTGAAGATTTCAAGCGACAGCGCGGCGCAAATGGGCGGGGGCTCCTTAACGCCGGCTGATGATGTCTGGGGGCTGGGCATGACGCTGGTGGAGGCGTTGACGCAACGGCGGCCGGTGTGGAATGCGGGTGAGGAGCGCGATCCGGCGTTGCCGCAGGGAATCCCGGCTGAATTTCGCGAAATCGCGCGCAACGCATTGCGGCGGGATCCGCGAAGCCGGTGGACGGTGGCGCAAATTCAAGAGCGATTGAGCGGGCGGCCGGCAGCAGCATCCGCAAGGCGCTTCTCAGCGTCGGCGGTCAGTACGGTTTTGCTGGCGGGGGCGCTGGCGATTGTGGCCGGAACGCTGATGATCCGCCATCGGGAAATTGCTCCAATCGGAATATCGCAGAATCAACCTGCGCCGAGCCAACCTGCGCCGGCTGCGCCGCAACCTGCGCCGGCTGCGCCAGCGGCTGCCACGCCTGCGCCGGTGATTCCCGCTCCGCAGGTGGAATCGAAGCCCGCGGCAGCGAGGACGTCCCATGAAGAAATAGTTCAAAGGGTGCTGCCCGAGGTGTTGCCTCGCGCGCGCAACAGCATTCACGGGAAAGTTACGGCCAGCGTGCGCGTGGAGGTTGGCGCCTCAGGCGAGGTGCGCAACGCCCGGATCGAATCCGGACCTAGCCAGTATTTTTCGAATGCCGCGTTGAATGCCGCGCGCCGCTGGAAGTTTGCGCCGGCCGACGGCCCGCGCGTATGGATACTGAAATTCGAATTCACCCGGGCGGGCACGAAAGTTGCACCCGTGAAATCAGGATGACCCGCTGGTCTTCTTTTCGACCTTTTTGGCGCCCTTGTCGGTAGCTTTCGCGGACTTGTTGACGGCCTTCTTGGTGCCTTTCTTGACGCCTTTGGCCCCGTTCTTGGCGGCCCGGCCGGTGTCCTTGCCGGCTTGCTTGACATCTTTACCAGCCTTCTTCATGTCCTGTTTACCGCTATCCTGAGCGAGAGCGGCCATCCCCGTTGCCAGCATTGCGGCGGTGAACAATCCTAATAATTTTTTCATTTTTTGGATTCCTTCCAAGGTATGGATCTATTTAGAAGGACGTGTGGGAGGGGGTATTGTTTCAGTGTCAGCGGGGATGAGCACCGGCTCCCTCACGGTCGCGGTTCGGTAGCACAAGCGTAACCGGTGGGTGGGCCAATACGGTTACGGGGTGGTTTCGAAATGTTTGGGCTGGTTCAGGTGCTTGTAGTAGCCCAGATCCTGACCGGTGAGCAGCTTGGTGGCGAAGATGATTTGGCCGGTGTGCTGGGAGAAGTGCTCTACCACGTGGTAAATGGCTTCCATGATGGTGACGTCGTACTTTTGAATGGTGGTTCTTTCGGACAGGCGCGCAATTGGCAGATTACGAATGATGGCCGCGGCCTCCGCGATGGTGGTGTCCAATCGATTGCGAAGCTCGGCGCCTCCACGAGCCGCGAACTCGGAGTCGCGCTGGCGCGTATCGGGCTTTCCGCCCACGCCCGAGCCGATCCATTGGCCAACATTGCCGCACAAATGCAGCACCAGGTTGCCGACCGAGTTTTCGTTACCGGTGTTGCGCATCCAGATCTGTTCGCTCGAGAGGCGGCCCAGGCAATCCTGAATGCGGCCGCTCAGCTGCGTGAGCTTGCCGGCCGAGAATGTCAGGAAATCCTGTTCGATCATAAAATCTCTCTCGACCAGTTTTCGAGAATGGATTTGACCTTGCCGGTGAACTGATCGGCCAGCGCGCCGTCGATCAGGCGATGATCGAACGTGAGCGCCAGGTAGGCGATGGAACGAATGGCGATGGCGTCCTCAATGACCACCGGCTGTTTCTCCACGGCGCCAACGCCGAGGATGGCTACCTGAGGCTGGTTGATGATGGGCGTGGCGAAGACGCTGCCGAAGCTGCCGAAGTTGGTGATAGAAAATGTTCCGCCCTGCACTTCGTCCGGCTTCAACTGGCGGGAACGGGCGCGCGTGGCGAGATCGACGATGGAGCGCTGCAGGCCCAGAACGTTTTTCTCGTCAGCACTACGAATGACCGGGACGATCAATCCATTCTCGAGCGCCACCGCGATCCCGATATTGATTTCGTTGTGATAAATGATGTTTGAGCCTTCGATAGAAGCATTCAGGATGGGATATTCGTGAATGGCTTCCACGGTGGCGGCGATCACGAAGGGCAGATAGGTGAGCCCGTATCCGTAGCGCTGCTGGAACTCCGCCTTGTGACGATCGCGGAGCTTGGCGATTTTCGTCATGTCGGTTTTGTGAACGGTGGTCACGTGAGCGGAAGTGCGCTTGCTTATGAGCATGTGCTCGGCGATCCTGGCGCGCATGATGCTCATCGGCTCCACGCGGGATTGCGGGGCTTGGGCGCGGGGCATGGGCGCGGCCGGAGGCGCTGCGGCGGGTTGGGGGGCGTTGGCCTGGGCCATGGTTCTGGCGCCTTGCGCGGACATGTACGTGTCCAGATCCTGCTTGCTGATGCGTCCGCCGGCGCCGGTGCCTTTCACCTGGCGAAGATCGATGCCATACTCGCGCGCCATTTTGCGAACCAGCGGCGAGAGCGGACCGTCGCTGGGCGTGGCCGGCTGAGGTTCAGGAACCGGAATGGGATAGGGACCGGCGGAGGTGGCCACGGGCTCCTGGCGCGATTCCGCGACAAATGGTTCCGCCGGGGCATCCTTCGCTGTTGGAGCCGGGGCAGGCGGAGCCGGGGCGGCGGGCTTCGCGGCCGGTGGCGCGGGAGCGGGAGCCGATGCCTGGGCCGGCGCGGAAGCTCCATTGCCCGCGCCTTCCTCAATCCTTCCGACTACGGTGCTGATGGCGACTGTTTTGCCTTCTTCCACCAGCACTTCCTTCAGAACGCCGGCGGCCGGAGCGGGGATTTCGGTGTCCACTTTGTCAGTGGAGATTTCGAAGAGCGGCTCATCGCGCTCCACGTGTTCGCCGGCTTTCTTCAGCCACTTGGTGAGGGTGCCTTCGACGATACTCTCGCCCATCTGGGGCATGACAACATCAATCATGAAAATGTCTCCGTCAACATTGGAACTTGCATTTCGAATTGAAAATGTTTCGCGAAATTTCGCGCCAGCGCCGCGGTCACTTCATCGCGCGAGGCGGTTGCGCCCAGCTCTCGCATGGAAGTGACCGGTTTCGAGATACCGCAGGGCACGATGTACTGGAAATAACTCAGATCCGTGGAATGATTCAGCGCGAAGCCGTGGGATGTCACCCAGCGGCTGATATGAACGCCGATGGCGGCGATCTTTTTTCCGTTCACCCACACGCCGGTGCAGCCCTTGAGGCGCGTTGCTTCGATTCCGAACTGGGCGAGCGAATCCATAATGACCTGTTCAATGGCACGGACGTAGGCCACTACGTCGCGCTTCCATTCTCGCAGATCGAGGATGGGATAGCCGACAATCTGGCCGGGGCCATGATAGGTGATGTCGCCGCCGCGATCGGTGGGATGAAAGGCAATACCGGCGCGATCGAGGATTTCTTCGCTGGCGAGCAGATTCTCCGCGTGTCCATTGCGGCCCTGGGTGATCACGTGCGGGTGCTCCACGATAAGCAGCTGATCGGGGATGAGCTGGCGCTTGCGCTGCTCTGCGAAGTCTTTTTGGATGGCGAGCGCGGCGGGGTAGGGGAGCAGGCCGAGGTCGCGGAATTCACAGGGGCGCATTAGTAGATTCCTGTTTTAGGCCGCTGATGAACGCAAATAAACGCAAATGGGGATTACACATTGATGGCTAAGCCGTAGACGTTGTTGAACGCTTCGCCCATGGCTTCATACAGCGTGGGGTGGGCATGGATGGTGCTCATCATGGTTTCCACCGTGGCCTCGGCTTCCATGGCGGCTACCGCTTCTGAAACCAGCTCAAACGCTTCGGGGCCGATGATGTGGACGCCCAGGATCTCGCCGAATTTTTCGTCGCAGATCACCTTCACGAAGCCTTCATGAGCGCCCAGGATGCTGGCCTTGCTGTTGGCGGAGAACGGAAATTTTCCGACCTTCACCTTGAAGCCCTGCGCGCGGGCCTGCGCTTCGGTGAGACCGACGCTTCCGATGCCGGGCTCAGTGTAGGTACAGCCGGGAATGCGATTGCGGTTGATGGGCCTGGCGGATTTGCCGGCCATGTTGGCCACCGCGATCATGCCTTGCATGCTGGCGACATGCGCCAGTTGCGGCGTTCCAGCCACCACATCGCCGATGGCGTAGACGCCGGCTTCGCCGGTGCGCTGATATTCGTCTACCTTAATGAAGTCGCGGTCCAGCTCAATCTTCAGGTTCTCCAGGCCAATGTTATTGGTGAGAGGCCGGCGGCCGACGGCCACCAGCAGCGTTTCGGCTTCCAGGTCTTCGCGCTTGCCGTTGGACATGCCGACGCACATCTTGACGCCCTTGTCGGTCTTGGTGATATTTTCCGCTTTGGCGCCGGTCTCGCAGCGGATACCGGTCTTCTTGAAACTGCGCTCCAGCTCCTTGGAAACCTCTTCGTCTTCCACGGGAACCAGCCTGGGCAGCATCTCGATAACCGTGACTTTGGTGCCGAAGCGGTTGAAGATGGACGCGAACTCCACGCCCACCGCGCCCGCGCCGATGATCAGCATGGTTTTCGGAATCGCGGGCAGGTTGAGGATTTCGATGTTGGTTAGAATTGTTCTGACGTCGGGCTTCAAACCGGGAAGCATGCGCGCTTCAGATCCGGTGGCGACGATGACGTTTTTGGCTTCGAGCGTCTGCAGGCCGCCGTCCGATTTCACTTCCACCTGCAGCAGGCCGTTTCCGCCGCGCGGCTTCAATGTCGCGAATCCCTTGATCCAGTCAACCTTATTCTTCTTCATCAAAAACTCGACGCCCTTGGCGTGCTTGGCGACGATTTTGTTCTTGCGGTCCTGAACTTTGGGGTAATCGAGCTTGGGATTCTCGCACTGGATGCCTTCGTCGGAAGAGTTCTGGAAATAATCCCAAACATCGGCGGTGTGCAGCAACGCTTTGGTAGGTATACAGCCAACGTGCAGGCAGGTGCCGCCCAGCTTGTTGTCTTTTTCGATGATGGCCGTTTTGAGGCCATATTGGCCGGCGCGAACGGCGGCGGAATAGCCGCCGGGTCCACTGCCGATGACGATCAAGTCATATGTCATTTTGATTTTAGGATAACATTCGCAATCCCATTTCTCGTTTCTCGTTTCTGGTTTCTGGTTTCTGGTTGCTGGCAGCGGGCGGGGGGCATCTCTGTGACAATAAGGTCGGTGCAACATTCGACGCCATCGTTGGCTACCGTAAAGAATCGCGTGGCAGGTTGCATCCTAGGCGGCGCCCTGGGCGATGCGTGGGGTGGTCCGTCGGAAGGCCAAGTCTGCTCTCCACGGTTTGAGATTCCTACGCGGCCCGTCCTGTCGGACGATACCGAGCTCACTCTCGCAACTTGTAAATCGATCGTTGACGTTGGCCTCGTCGATCCTGCAAGTGTGGCCTCCTATTTTTTGCGTTGGTTCTTGGCGGGGCGCGTTCATGGCCTGGGTTCAAGCACCCTCAAAGCAATGCGAGATCTCGCGGCTGGGACCCACTGGGCGCTCGCCGGTGCACGTGGCGAGTTCGCAGCAGGGAACGGAGCGGCAATGCGTATTGCCCCGCTCGCCTTTCTGCTGAATCCGTCCGATTCTGCAGGCCGCACGCAGATCCGGGACGTCTGCCGGATTACGCACCATAACGACGAAGCGTACGCCGGCGCTTTGGCTGTTGTGTTAGCCATTCGCTCGGCCCTGTCGGGATTCTGGTCGCGTGAGCGGAGTTTCCTATCCGCCGCAATCGATAGCCTGCCCGACTCGGCCGTTCGTGATCGCATCGGAGAATTGTTAACGCTGCGGCTCTGACCCATGGATGTCGCTAGTAGGTTTGGCGCGGCAGGCCATGTCGTGGATACCGTTCCCCTAGCTTTATACTGCGCCCAGTCCATCGCGTCGGAGCCGCTTCCCGCCGTGATAGCCCAGACGATAGGGGCCGGCGGGGATACCGACACTATTGCCGCGATCACCGGACAGATCGCCGGTGCCGTTGTTGGTTTGGCGGAAACACGCAAGCTTGTTGCTAACATCGAAGGGATCCATGAGGTCGTTACTATTGCCGAGCATTCGCCGATTTCGTTCACAATGGCAATTGCGCGATGGGTTGGCAATGAAGAAGCACAAAGGTAAGCAGAAAGATGACCTGCGGCCTGAGTACGATATGCGTCAGTTATTGAAAGAAGCGGTGCGCGGCAAGTACGCCACGCGCTACCGCGCGGGCCCAACCCTCGTGGTCAAATTGCGCAAGGTTGGAAGCCGCAAAGCTCGTGTGAACTGACGCTACTGCTTCCACAGCGCGTCTACTGCCTTCACCGCCAGGTCGCTGGGGTCAAGATCGGTGCGGTTGCAGAGGATGATCACGGTTAATTTGTCGTTCGGAAATCTTTCGATGACGGATCGGAACCCTATCGTACTGCCGGTGTGCCACATTCTTTTGTGACCTTTGTAGGGGTCCAGAAACCAGCCGAATCCGTAAGACACTGGTTTCCCCTCGTTCAGGGCGCCTTCGTTCGCGGTGAGCGCCGGCTGCATTTCTTTTTCGCTCAACAGCGTGTGGGCTGCGAGCGCTGCGTCCCATTTGGCCAGGTCTTCCAGATTTGAATAGACGCCGCCATCGCCTAGCGTGGCTGACGTGGGGCTTTGGTCGGTTTCGACGAAGCCGCTCGCTTCCTTGGTATGTCCGTAGGCGCGGTGAGGAACAACATTGCTTCCCTTCACGAACGCTATGGTCTGATGCATGCCGAGCGGGCCGAAAATGCGGTCGTGCAGGAACTCCCAGAACGGCAACCCTGAAACTTTCGCCACGATCAATCCGAGCAGCACATATCCGGAGTTGCTGTAGGCCCACTTGGTTCCGGGCGCGAATTTTGGAGCGGTTTGGTGTTCCAGCAGAGCCAGTACTTCGTCGTCTTGAATCTGGTGGAGCGCGGTGTAGGTGGGCGCCATCAGGTCTTCGTAATCCGGCAGGCCGGAGGTGTGAGTCAGGAGATGGCGTATGGTGATGGCGCGGCCATAGGCCGGGAAATCGGGGAAGATGTCGGTGATCCGTTGGTCATAACGGAGCTTTGAATCGTGAACCAGCAGCATGACGGCAAGCGCGGTGAACTGCTTGGTGAAGGAAGCCAGGCGGAAATCAGTTTTGGAATCGATCTTGCGGAAAGTTCGCAGGTCGGTGACGCCGTAGCCGCGTCCGAAAATAGTCTGGCCATTTTTGCGGACCAGAACGGCGAGGCCCGGGGTTTTTGTGTCGGCGAGAGGCGCGAAGATGGAATCGAGGTTGGCGACCTGAGCTACGCCTGGAATGCTGGTGGCGAAAATCGCCAGCAGCGATACTGCCAAGGTCCGCATGACTCTGCCAGTATAGCCGCTCGCTGAATCGGCCTAGGGATTGGTGCTCTGAGCAGTGCTGCTTAGCTGAACGGTATCGGTGGGAGCCTCGGCGGGCTGCGGCTTCGGCGTGGTTGCTGTGCCGGGCCGTGGAACCGTGGGCTGGGCCGCGGCTGGACTTTGAGTGGTGCTGGAAATTGAACAAGACATGGTTATCTCCTGGTTTATGCATATCGGCTGCGAAGCACAATTTCTTAGAACAATCGCCGGCTGTCGCAAATTGGTAGAATCCCGAGTTATGGGGTTTCAAAAAATTGTGATGGGCGCGGTGCTGTTTCTGCCTTTGGCGGGCGCGCAAACTGTCGACGAAATCATTGCCAAGAACATACAGGCCCGCGGGGGCCTGGAAAATCTCAGGGCCGTGAAAACCGTGCGAATGACCGCCAAGATCAATCAGGGAGGGTTTCGCGCCACGGTGGTGCAGGAAAACCAGCGGCCCAACAAGGTCCGCGAGGAATTTATTATTCAGGGCATGGCCGAAGTAGAAGCATATGACGGCAAATCGGCGTGGCAGGTCTCGCCCTTCGAGGGACGAAAAGATCCCAGCCTGCTTTCCGCCGACGATACCAAACACCTGGTGGAGGACGCGGACATTGATGGCCAGCTGGTGGATTACAAGAATAAGGACCACCGGGCGGAACTGGTGGGCCACGATTCGGTGGAAGGCACGGATTGCTACAAGGTGAAGCTGACCATGGCCAATGGCGACGCCCGCTACTACTACATCGATACGGATTCATTTCTGGAGCTGAAGGTGGAAACCGAGCGCAACATTCGCGGCACCGTGCAGTATGGCGAAACGCTGCTGGGCGATTACGAAAAAGTGAACGGCGTCTATTACCCGTTCGCCATGGACTCCGGGCAAAAAGGCAGCCAGTTCCATACCAGAGTCACGGTAGAAAAAGTTGAGGTGAACGTGCCGGTGGACGGCTCGCGATTCGCGATGCCGGGGGGAGGGTCGAAATGAAGACGGCATTTTTGCTGGGACTGATTGCAGCTTCGCTCGGGGCGCAGGAAATCAAATTCGATTCGGACACGATATCGGGGTTGGGCGCGCGCAATATCGGATCGGCGCAGATGAGCGGGCGGGTGACATCGCTCGCGGCGGTGCGGGAGAACGGCCGGCTGACGGTTTATGTGGGGTCGGCCAGCGGCGGAGTTTGGAAATCGGTAAATGACGGGACAACATTTAAGCCGATGTTCGATAAGCAGCCGGTGCAAAGCATCGGCGCGCTGGCCATTGATCCTTCCGCGCCGAAGACGGTGTGGGCGGGAACAGGCGAATCCTGGACCCGAAACAGCACTTCTATCGGCGACGGAATTTATAAATCCACCGATGGCGGCGATAACTGGACCAACATGGGTCTCAAAGAGACGGAGCGGATTGCCAAGATCGTGGTCGATCCCAAGGACGGCAATACGGTGTACGCCTGCGCGCCGGGGAAATTATGGAGCGACAGCGACGATCGCGGGGTTTATAAGACCACTGACGGCGGCAAGAGCTGGAGCAAGATCCTGAAAGGCGGAAACGCTTCCACCGGCTGTTCCATGATGACCATGAGTTCGCGCGATCCCAAAACATTGTGGGCAGGGATGTGGGATTTCCGGCGCAAAGGCTGGACGTTTCGTTCCGGAGGCGACGGCCCGACTTCGCCCAGCGGCAGCGGTCTTTATAAATCGACGGATGGCGGCGCAACATGGACGGATTTGAATGAAAAGACGGCGCAGGGTCTTCCGGCGAAGCCCTGGGGCCGCATAGCGGTGACGGCCGCTCCTTCCAATCCAGATGTTGTTTATGCGCTGATTGAATCCACGCGCAGCGCGTTGTTCCGCTCGGCCGACGGCGGTAAGACCTGGACTGAACGCGATCGCAGCCAGATGATGGTGTGGCGGCCGTTCTATTTCGCAAATCTGATTGTGGATCCGAAGGACGAAAATAAAGTGTACAAGCCGGGCGGATCGCTGATAGCGAGCAACGACGGCGGGGCCAGCTTCAGCTTTATCGGAGGCGGCGCGCATGGCGATTTTCACGACGTCTGGGTGGATCCGGGCGACACCAATGAACTGATTACCGGCGATGACGGCGGCGTGTGGTATTCGCACGATGCCGGAAACAAATGGCTGAAAGCGAATAATCTGCCGATCAGCCAGTTTTATCACGTCAGCGTGGACATGGACGATCCGTATCACGTTTACGGCGGATTGCAGGACAACAGCGTATGGATCGGCGATTCGGCTTATCCGGGAGGGATCACCAACGCGCGCTGGGAAAATCTATACGGCGGCGATGGATTCTTCGCTTTTGCCGATCCGGCGGATACCAACTACGTTTATGTGGAAGCGCAGGGTGGAACCATTTCGCGCGTGAACCGGCACACGCTGTTGGGGCGAAACATTCAGCCGCAGCCGAATTATGGCGAGAGCAAACTGCACTTCAATTGGAATACCCCGATGGCTTTGAGTCCGAATGAAAAGGGGACCATTTATATTGGGGCGCAGTTCCTGTTCCGCTCGCGCGATCACGGCCAGACCTGGGACCGCATTTCCCCGGATTTGACGACGAACGATCCGGAAAAGCAAAAGCAGGAAGAATCCGGCGGCGTTACGGTTGATAACTCGGAAGCCGAAATGCACACTTCCATTTATTCCATCAGCGAGTCGCCGCGCAACGGGCAGTTGATTTGGGTGGGGACGGATGACGGGAATCTGCAGATCACGCGCGATGGCGGCAAGAAGTGGACGAACGTGGTGAGCCATGTTCCAGGCTTGCCGAAAGCGTCGTGGGTTTCCTGGGTGGAGGCCAGCCGTTACGACGAGGGCACGGCTTATGCGGCTTTCGACCGGCACACCTTCGGCGACATGACTCCGCATGTTTTCAAGACCACGGATTTCGGCGAGAATTGGACGCCGATTGTCACGCCCGCCAGCGGCGTGCGGGGTTATGCGCACGTGATCAAAGAGGACACGGTTTCCAGGCGGCTTTTGTTCCTGGGAACGGAATTCGGGTTATGGATTTCGCTCGACGGCGGCCAGCAATGGGCGCAGTACAAAGGCGGGGATTTTCCGAACGTCCCGGTGCGTGACATTGTCGTACATCCACGGGAATCGGATCTGGTTTTGGCCACGCATGGCCGCGGAATTTGGATTGTCGACGATATCTCGCCGCTGCGGCAGTTGACTCCGGAGATCCTGGCCAAGGATGCAGTTTTTCTGCAAGGGAAGGTCCAGCAACAAAGGTTGCAGGCAAGCGGCGGATGGTCGGAGGGCGACGGCGCGTATCGCGGGGACAATCCGCCGGATGCGGCCCTGGTTACTTACTACCAGAAAAAACGCCACATCTTCGGACGCATGAAACTGGAGGTGTTTGATGAGCAGGGCAAACTGGTGGACACGCTTTCGGCCAACAGCAGGCGCGGGATCAGCCGGGTGGAATGGTCCATGCGGATGAAAGCGCCGAGGGTTCCTCCCGGCGCAACCGCTGCGGGCGCCACGGTGATTGGACCGCGTGTTTTGCCGGGCACATATACGGTGAAGATGACGCGCGGTACGGAAACATTTAGCACCAAGCTGGTGGTGGAGCTGGATCCACGCGCGACGTATACTGTGGCCGACCGCAAGGTGGAACTGGACGCAGCCATGCGCGTGTACGCGCTGTTGGGCGATCTGAGCTTCGATGTGGACCGCATCAACGGTGTGCACGACGCGCTGCTGGAACGCGCGTCGAAGCTGGGCGCGAACGATCCGCTTCACAAACAATGCGTGGATGAGGCGGCGAAGGTGGATGAGATTCGCAAGAAAATCGTGGCCACCAAGGAAGGCGGGGCGATCACTGGTGAAGAACGAATCCGGGAAAAGACGGCGAACGTTTACGGCGCGGTAGTGTTCGATGAAGGGCGCCCGCCTGACTACTATGTTGCGCGGATCGATTCGCTGGCACATGAGCGCAAGGATGTGGTGGACGAATTCGAGGCCTGGACCGCGAGGGATTTGAAGGCGATGAATACGGCGTTCGCGGGCAAGAAGCTGGGCGTGGTTGAGCCCATTACGCGGGCCGCGTGGGATAAGACTGCGGCGGAATCGGAAGGTGGAGGGTCCGGCGGTGGTGGGCGGTTGCGGATGAGTGAGTTCAACTGGAGGTAGTGGTGTCGGGTTGGCAGGCGGAAGCGCCTGCCCCACGTTGGCTCCAGTGGGGCAGGCGCTTCCGCCTGCCAACCGGCGTCTTCACCGGAGTTGGTGCTTGCGCCCTTGCTCTAATCTAGGCGCGAATCGTCGCTGGAATCGGCTCGTGTGATGCGGGATTCGAGGTATGCGAAGGTGCGGCGGGCATCGGTCCAGAAGCGGTGGAAATCCCAGCCTGCGGCGCGAAATACTGCGCGGTGTTGTTGCCATAGCAGCAGAGCCGTGGCGTGGAAGAGGGTCCGGTGGCTGAGTGAGCGGGACGCGCGAGCATTTTCGGAAAGACGGCCACGAATCAGGCCAAGCGTGAGCGCCTGGTAGTTGAGATGTTTTGCCTCATCGCACAGAATGCGGACACAGATGGCGCGCAGAAGCGGCGATCCGGTGGCATCGCGAAGCGCCTGGTAATAGGGGATGGCCAACACTTCGGCGGTGACCAGCACGGTGGCGCACGCCTCCAGACCGGCTAGTTTGCGCAAGCGCCGGAAGGTTTCGTCCAGCCAGTGATTGCGCAGCCGCGGGATGCCTTCGCGATCCAGGAAGCGGCCTAGGATGGCGCTGTGCTCCTGCTCTTCTTCGATGAATAGGCGGAGCGCGGGCACGAAGCAAGGATCCACGCCGAGCACCGGATGCGATGCCGCGCGCCGCACGAAACCGCGGCCGCGCGCAAATTCGCCGAGCTGAAATTGTTGAATGGATCGGGCGACGACGCGCCGTTCGGCGGCGGTCAATTGATAGGAGTCGTGCCAGGGTAGAGCACCGGAGCGGCCGCGATTGCCGAGAAAATGCTCGTGCCAATGTTCGAAGGGGGAGAGGGTGGAGGGCGCCGAGGAAATCATGGAAGTATTGTAAAGTACTTTGCATTATGAAGTCAAGACTCCGTTTGATTCCGTATAGAATCGAAGTCGCTCCATGAATCGGATCTGGATATCGCGCGACAGCTCCATTCCTATTCGAGAGCAGTTGAGCGCGCAGCTGCTATTCGGGATTGTCACGCGGCGGTTTGGTCCGTCGGAGCGTTTGCCTAGCGTGCGTGATCTGGCCAGGCGATTGAAGGTCCATCCGAATACAGTCAGCGCGGCTTATCAGGATCTGACGGCGCGAGGCTGGGTGAAACGCAAGGCCGGGTCCGGCGTTTTCGTATGCGACATCAAGCATCCCGCGAAAGGGGACGAGATCGATACTGTTGTTCGAGCCTGGATTGAGGAAGGCCTCAGCCGTGGATTTTCGCTCGGCGCGCTCAGCGCAGCTTTTGAGAAGGCCGGGAACGCGTTCCGGAGACAGCCGGATTCTCAAAGGCTATTGGTGCTGCATCCCGATCGAAATCTTGCGCGCATTTTGGCGGCGGAGATTGAGGAGGGCCTGGAATGCACGGTTCAACATGCGGCAATTGAGGACGCGCGGCAAGTTCCGGATTTCGACGCGCACGTGCTGCTGACTACGACATCGGGCGCCGAAGCGGTTTCGCGGCTCCGGCCGGAGGGCCATGAGCTGATTTCATTGAAGTCGATCGAAGAGCTGCTGGCCGGATTGGGACGGCCCGCGTCGCCGTTGCTGGTAGGGATTGTTTCGCGCTCCGAGACCATTTTGAAGTGGGCGGCGATGTTGATTCCGGCGTTGGGCTTGGCCGGGAGTGATTTAATTGAACGGAATCCGGATCAGCCTAACTGGCTGGATGGCCTGGCGGCATGCGATCTCATCGCGGCGGACATCGTGTGCGCTAAGGAGCTGCCCAAGAAATTCCGTCCTATCGTGCTGCGTTTGGTGTCGGATGCGTTTCTCGCGCGGACGCGCCAGCTTGTGACAGCGGAAAAAGTGTAACAGCCGGCGGCCCGGGGATGCGGATACGCCCGCATACTGTGGCCATGACAACCAAACTGTTCGCGCTCGCCCTTCTCGCCGCCGGTGCCTGCATGGCGGCTACGAAAATCACTTATGACCAGATCCCAAGCCATTTGGGACCTTTCGGAACCGTGCTCGCTTACCGTGGATTCACGGTAACTACCACCGATGGAAAAACGCACGACGGCCGAAGACTTCGGCTGGAATCCGATCATCTACGGATATTTCACCGGGACAATTCCTTCGAAGATCTTCCCAACTTTGAAGTCACGCGTATTGAGATACGCCAATTCGGACGTTTCTTTCATCACATCGTTGAAAGCTCAACGGCTTGGGCCGCGGCCTGCATGTTTGGTTGCTCTTACGCCGTTTTGTTGCTGGTGCCACCTGTGGAGGCCTATACCGCTGCCACGGCCCCGTTTTTCCTGGCCGCGGACGGTATTGCGTTCTTCATCCCGCCCCAGGTCTACGAGATCGTCCATTGAACGTGACAGAATCATTCAATGAAGCTTTTGATGCTGGCGATGGTCGCCGGTAGCGGCCCTGGCCCAACCGGTTTTCAACATAAAAGACTACGGCGCCACGGGACAGAAGACCGACAATGCCCGGCCGGCGCTGCAGCAGGCTATTGATGCGTGCGGAAAAGCGGGCGGGGGCACGGTATATGTTCCGCCCGGAGAATACACGTCCGGGCAATTGCACCTGCGGTCCGGAGTTCGCGTATATATCGAAGCAGGAGCCACGCTGTTCGCGACGCTGGACGGGCGCGAATTCGATTCGGAGAAAACCGCCGCGCTGTTTTACGGCGAAGATGTTCACAATATCGCGCTCGAAGGGCGGGGAACTGTAGATGGGCAAGCGTCCTACGAGTTCCGTCCGAACGACTTCATGGATTACTACATCCTGCCTAATCAGCGCCTGATGGAAGCCACGGGGAAACCGTTGCTGCGATCGTTTCCGGTGGGCAATGGGAAGATCAGCGTGGTTCCGCGCCTGGTGCTGCTGCTGCGCTGCGTGGATGTTCGCATCGCCGGCCTAAAATTTCTGCGGTCGCGCAGTTGGACTATCAATCCTTACGCGTGCAAGCGCCTCACCATCGACGGCGTCTATATTTATTCGAGCCAAAAAGAAGCGGTGTGGGCGGATGGCATCGATCCGGATGGCTGCCAGGATGTACGGATCTCTAATTCCACTGTGGAGACCGGCGACGACGCGCTGGTATTTTATTCCGCCGATATCTGGGGCCCGGCACTGCCCACTGAGAACATTACTGTCACGAATTGCCGGCTGTCGTCGGCATCGAGCGCGATTAAGTTTTGTGATGGCAACTCTAACGCGGTCCGGCGCGTGGCTATCAACAATGTCGTAATCACGAATTCGAATCGAGGCCTGGCGTTTATGGTGTTCGATGGCGGCATTGTGGAAGATGTCACCATTTCAAACGTGCTGATTGAGACGCGGCGATTCGATTGGTTCTGGTGGGGCGATGGCGATCCGATTCATTTCAACATCAAGCGGCGCAGCGAAGTAGATGGCACCAAGCGCGAGCAAGAACCGGCGGCGGGCATCATTCGCAACGTCTCAATCAGTAATGTCATTGCGCATGGCACCGGGACTTCCGTAATCAACGGGCATCCGGATAGCTGGCTGGACGGCATTCACCTGGAAAATATTCACTTGTTCGTTTCGCACGATCCGAACGCGCCTTATGAAAATACGCGCGAGGCGCTGACGCTGCGGGACGCGCGCAACTTCACCATGAGAGATGTGGAAGTGCGCTGGGAGAAACCAGACGCTGGGACGTGGCGGACCGGAATGCGAGTGGAGAATGTTCAGAATTTGTTGATGGATGGCGTGGATATTGCGGCTGCTCCCGGATCGCACGCCGAGGTGCTGGCGTTGAAGAATGTGGATGGCGTGACGCTGCGGAATTCGCGCGCGGCCAAGATTCACGTGGCGGGCGGGCGGACGCGCAAGGTCCGATTGGTGGATACGGAATCGGTAGTTGAGGCGGATGCGGATGTGGCGAAGGATGCTGTGGTGCGGTAGTAGCGCTCGGTTGGCAGGCGGAAACGCCTGCCCCACTGCATACCTCACTTTTCTACGGGAGCGCGAAGGCTACTACGGAGTCGCCCATTTTGCTTTTCATTTTGCCGTGGCCGCCAGCGCAGATTACGATGTATTGCTTGCCCTTCCATTCGTAGGTCATGGGCGTGGACTGCGCGCTGGCCGGCAGCTCCACGGTCCACAGCTCCTTGCCGCTATCGGAATCGAACGCGCGCAGGTGCGGATCGAGCGTGGCCGCGGTGAAGATCAGGCCGCTTGCGGTGGCGATGGGTCCGCCAAGATTGATGTGAGCCGGCCGGCCATCCCGCACTGATCGATCCGATTGGGGATTGCCAGCGTAGCTTGCCGGTGTTGAGATCAAAGGCCACCAGCGCGCCCCACGGCGGGGGGTTGCAGGGCTGCAGGTTGGGCGCCACCAACCATTCGCGATGCATGCCGTAGGGCGTGCCGCGCTGGCGCGCGAACTCGCCACCCCAGGACGTTTCCGTTTGCTTCGCGTTTCCATACGCCGCTTGCATATCTTCGCGCGGAATCAGTTTCGCGATGGCCGCTACGCGATTGGTATTGGCCAGCAGCAGATTGCGTACGGGGTCCCATGCGGCGCCGCCCCAATTGACGCCGCCGACGTTGCCGGGAAATGCAATGGTCCCGCCCAAGGTCGGCGGAGTGAACAAGCCGTCATTTCTGAGGGATTGAATCTTCTCGCGGCACCACTGGCGGATCTGAGGAGTGTCGCCCCAAGCGTCGTCTGCGGTCAGCCGTTGCGGCACCATGGCGCTCCAGGCTGGAATGGGCTGGCTGGGCGCGGCGTCTTCGCCGGGGATGTCGCTTTTCGGAACCGCGCGCTCTTCCACCGTATTGAGCGGCTTTCCGGTGAGGCGATCGAGCACGAACACATTGCCGATTTTGGTGGTCACCGCGACGGCCGGTTTACCGTGAAACTCGATCAGCGACGGCTGCGAGGCAACATCGTAATCCCAAAGGTCGTGATGCACCACTTGATATCCCCAGACGAACGCGCCGGTGGAAGCTTTGAGGGCCACCACCGAATTCGCCCACTTGTTATCGCCCGGACGCGCTCCGCCATAATAATCCGGGCTGGCGCTGCCGGTGGGGATGAATATCAAATCGCGCGCGGGGTCGGCCGCGATGGTGGACCAGGCGTTGGCCGCGCCGGTGCGCACCTGCTGCTTTTCGGCCCACGGAATCGGATCCCAGGTCCAACGCAGCGCGCCGGTGCGTGCGTCATAGCCGCGCACCACGCCGCGAGGCATATCCACGGCGCCGTTGTCGCCGATGGAGGAACCGGTAATCACCACATCGCCCACCACGGTAGGCGCGGAAGTTACCTGATAATCGCCGCGAAATTCCGGACCGTACTCTACGCCGCGGGTCAGATCCACGATGCCGGCGGCGGCGAAATCCTGGCACGGCTGGCCGGTTTTGCCGTCGAGGGCGATTAGCCGCGCGTCGATAGTTCCTTCGAAGATGCGCAGCTTGCAGGGCGCGCCGTCCGCGGCTTTCGAATCGATCCAGGCCGCTACGCCCCGGTTGGACACTTCGGAGTACTGGTGCGAGCGACTTACCTTGGGATCATAGGTCCACTTCTCGGCGCCGCTGCCGGGATCGAGCGCAATCACCTTGTTGAAAGGCGTGGTGAGATAGAGCGTGCCTTCCACCAGAATGGGCGTGGCTTCAAAGGCAGCTTTCTGGTTGAGTGCTGTTTCGGGCTGGAGCGCGCCGGTGTGATACGTCCAGACGGTTTTGAGGTTCCCGACATTCTCGGGCGTAACCTGCTTCAGACGGGAATAACGCGTGCCGCCGGCATCGCCGCCATACGCGGGCCATCCTGAACCGGCCGGCCCGGAATCAGCCGCGAAAGCTGCCGGCGCAATTAATACTAAGGCGAGTGTGAACCGCATGATTTCATTGTGCCGCCGGCAACGAAGAATTGCACGGTTCACGGGACGAACGGGTCAGCAGGATGCGCGACCGTTTGCTGGCTATTGTGGGGCAGGATGTCATCCGGCGCGCGGGTTGTTAACCCGCGCTGTTCGCGCCGATTGGCAATCGGCGGCAGGTTATCAACCTGCCCCACACTGTTCTGTGCGAAAATTGAGAAACGGTCACCGGTCTCTCCTCACCAGAGGGCGGGCCAAAGGGTCGCTGCCTCAATTTAATAAAAGATGCTGCTGAGCAGAGAATTTATCGCGTACCTCTCCCGACAACTCGTAAAACGGATGACGCCGCAGGTGATCGAAACCACTGACCCGAATTCGGCCACGGAAATGATCAGCCACGTCATCGAAGACGAGCTGCAGGTGGAGGACCGGCTGAACGATGAGGTCCGCGAGCTGCTGAGCCAGTACAGCGACTACATGCGGCGCGAAGGCGTCAGCTATCAGGAGATGTTCCGGCGCATCAAGAACACCTTGATTTCGCAGCGCAAGGTGATTCGCGCGGCCGGCCGCGACACGGGCGATAATATGAAGCTCTCCCGCGACAAGATTAACGATATTTCCCACAAGCTGGTGACATCGTTCCGCAAAGCGCGCGAGTTTCGCTTGAAGAAAGATCCCAACGACGTGCGGCTGGAGATTGTCCGCTCCATGACCGAGCTTTTATCGGTGGAAGAAAAAGTGGACCGCGCCGCGCGTACTAAAATCCGCTCGCAGAAAAAGGAAATTCCCGAAGGCACCGAGGAGTGGGATCTGCTGCACCGGCGCTACTATGCCGAAGAGCTAAAGAAGTTCGGCATCGATCTGGGCAGATGACCACGCTGGCCGTGGTGGGCAGCCTCAACATGGATTTCGTGGTGACGGTGGATGCTCTCCCTGCGCCCGGCCAAACCGTGCTGGGCCGCAACTTCCAGATGATTCCAGGCGGCAAGGGTGCCAATCAAGCCTGCGCCGCGGCGCGTCTGGGGGCGAACTCAGTGACGGTCCGGATGGTGGGACGGGTGGGCTACGACGTGTTCGCCGACCATCTGAAGGCCAGCCTCTCGGCGGCCGGCGTGGACGTCAGCGCGGTTCATTCCACGCGAGCGCAGGCCACCGGCGTGGCGCTGATTTCAGTGGACACGGCGGGACAAAATTCCATTGTGGTGGCCTCCGGCGCGAACCATGCGCTATTGGCGTCTGAAACAGAAGCGATGCGGCCTGTTTTTCGCGGGGCGCGCTTCGCATTGTTCCAATTGGAGTCACCGTTGGATACTGTGGCGGCGGCGCTGAAGCTGGCGCGGGCGGAGGGCGCGCGAACCATTCTGGATCCCGCCCCGGCTGTGCCGCTGGCGCCGGAATTGCTGGCCAGCGTCGATATTCTTACGCCGAATGAAACCGAAGCGTCGATATTGTTGGGCCTGCCGCCGGGGCGCGTGTCCATGTCCGACGCAGCGGCGCTGGCTCGTTCGCTACGCGAACTCGGTCCCAAGGCTGTGTTGCTGAAGCTGGGCGATCAGGGCTGTTTCTATTACGACGGCGAAACTGAGCTTTCGAGCCCGGCTTTTCCTGTGGTTGCCAAGGACGCCACCGCGGCGGGCGACACGTTCAATGCGGCTCTGGCTGTGGCCTTGGCGGAAGACCGAGGGGTGGAAGAAGCGCTCCGGTTCGCAAACGCCGCCGCGGCGATTTCGGTGACGCGACTGGGTGCGCAGGCATCCGTGCCGGCGCGGGCGGAAGTGGACGCGCTGTTGGCGGCCGGTGCGTAGTTAACCAACTTCACCCACTGCCTAACCTGGCATCGCCGGAACCAAAGGCACCGGCTGAAGACGCGGGTTGGCAGGCGGAAGCGCCTGCCCCACTCGGGCGCTTTCGCCTGCCAACTGATTTTTCCACACGGTGTCGTCATGACCTTCGGTGGGCCGCAGGCCCATGGAAACTCCATTGAAGACGAACTCTACCGTTTGTACAGGACGAATTGGCTGTTTTCGTATGCTGGCTGCCGGTCTCGAAAACGATGACTTGGTGAAAGCGCCAGATAATCAATTCCCATCTCCGCCAGCCGGTTGATTTCTGTCGGATCGAAGCGTAACGCGTTGGTATATTGCCAGCGCTGCCACCACTCGCGCGCCAGCGGCTCACTGAAGTTCATCTGGCCGCCGGACTTCCAATCGACATATACTGCCCGTTCACTCTCGGCGCGAAAAATGCTTGGGTCGGGGCTGCTTCCCGCATCGCCAAAAAGGAACACGGCGTCCTGGGGAGTTTGCGCGCGGGCGAAGCGAGCGAGATCTTCCAGGCCGGCGAGATTCGGGCGCGGATAATTTCGGACGTGCGCAAACAACGGCAAAACAAAGCTGGGGGCTATCACCGCCGCGGCCAACAGAGCCGGCGCGAAACGAAATCGCTCCAGCGCCAGCGCGCCGCACAAGGCGACAGCCAGCGCCAGCAACAAGAGGAGATTGTGCGCGGAGATTGAGAATATGGGCACGGCAGTTGGAACCGCCAGCACCATAACAAACCAGAGTACGGATTCGACCCAGCGTTTATGTTCAGCGGCGCGGATGGCAGCCGCGGCGCCCAGGATCACGGCAAACGCGGTTACGAAAAGAAGAGCGCGCGCCGGCTGAAACTGGGGGATCAAGCCCCACTTCAGTTGATCCAGGAGAATATAGGACACCGGCACGCTCAGGATTCCGATGGCCGGCATGCCGATTAGAAAAAGGCGCGCCGTTTTTGGCTGCACTCGCCAGAACGCGAGTATCGAAACAACCCAGAGCAGGACATATTGCCAGATCACCTGTGCGGACCAGGTGGAGATCCAATTGTAAGAAGCGCGCATACGTTGCAGCTTCTCGAGCTCCGGTGTGACGCGAGTGAAGAAGGCTTGCGACTCGGCGGCGCCCGGCTGCAGCTTCGACGCCGCGAATAGCACTACGATTCCTGCCGCGAGCGGCCACAGATCGCGATAATCCCGGTGCCGCAAAGTGAGCCACAAATAGAGCGTCCAAAACACCCACACCGTAGGTGGATGATAAAGGAACGCGAGAGCGGCGGCGATGTCGGCCCACATGAGGTGATCCTGCGCCGCAAGGCCGACAGCGAGAAAGATCAGCCCAACTGCGAATGCCCGCGGCACGGGTTCATACTCGAAGGTCAGCACCGCGGGTCCGGCGATGGTGGCTCCCAGCGTGAATAGGGCCGCCACTACCAACGCCTTGGCGCGCGCCAGGGGAAAAGACAGAGCCAACAGATACACGCCCAGGATCTGAAGCGCCCGGAACAAAAGTTGCTGTCCGATCAAAACCGCTTGAAAAGAGCTGTGCGTAAGCCAACGCAAAGCAATGGCGATTTCGTCATACAGCGTGTATGCCAGGTGCGGCTTGGTAGCTACCAGATCGCGCGAGAGCGCAGACGGGTTCCAGATATGTTCCAGCATCGGAACGTAGATTTGCGTGTCCGACCCTAAATAGGTGTGGCCGGGAAACTGAAAATAGCTGAGAAAAGTGAGCGCGATGATCGCGGCGCCGATCGCGAGCCGATGGCGCATCAAGTGGTGGGTGTCTTATCGAGCTGCTGTTTAGCCCACATGCGGTTGGGATTCAGCTCCAGCGATTTCTCGATGGCCTTGCGAGCCTGGTCCGGCTGATTCACTTTGCGCAGCGCGATTCCCAGCCACAGATAGGCATCCGCGTTCTTGGCATCCAGTTCGATGGCTTTCTGGAAATCTTTGAGAGCCAGGTCGTAGCCGCCGCCGAGAGCCGCAGGCAGATAATAGTTGCCCACGCCGTGGCTCAAATAATTGATGGACGATTTCGGATTGAGCTCGATGGCCTTGTTCACGGCCGTGAGCGCGCATTTGCCGTACTTCAGTCCGGCCAGGCCGTTGCCGGAGATCATTTGCCCGCACAACGTACCCAGGATGCGCTGATACTCTGAAGACTCCGGCTTCAGTGCGACGGCACGCTCAGCGGCGTCGATGCCGGCCTGGGCCGCGTTCTTCGCCGCTGCTTTGTCGTGAGTTTCGATGGCCACTTCGGCGGAGATCGATTCCGCCAGCGCCAGCCGGTATTGCGCCGCGGCATCCTTGGGATCTTTGTCGGCGGCCGGCTTCAGATCGCCGATCATTTTTTCAAGCGCCGCTTTATCCTGCCGGTCGCGCGCTTTGATTAACTCAGAATCGTTGAAGCCGTTAATGGCGAATAATGCGGGGATGAGCAATAAGGACTTCATCATCTACAATTCTACAGCGCCGTCAGCCCCCAGCCCCGAGCCCCAGCCCCGCTTAAAGGGTGGCGACTTTTCTCTGAACCAGCAGGAAGTACAGCCCTAAGAGCGCCAACAACACGCCGTTCCAGGCCAGAACCACGGGAGCGGTGAACTGCTTTATCAGGGCGCCGACGATCAAGCTTCCGAAAGGCATGCCGCCGCGAAAGGCGACGTTGTACACACTCATCACTCGTCCGCGCATCTGATCGGACGTGATCATCTGCACCAGCGAGCTGATGGTGACGAAAGCTCCCAACAGGATTCCGCCGGCCAGGAAGATGAGAACGCAGCTTAGCACGAGATTCCGCGAAAGGGCGAAACCGGTGATCAACGCGCCCAGCACCATGAGCATCAACAAAGCCGAACGGCCCTGGTGACGATGCTTGCCGAATCCGGCAACCACCAGCGCTCCGGTGATGGAGCCGCAACCGGAGCACACCAGAAAGACGGTGTAAAGATCCGGACCTCCATGAAAGACATCGCGCGCGAATACGGGCACGAATACAATCAGCGGAAAAGCCAGCAGCGTCATGGAGAAAGCCAGCACGATGAGCCCTTCCATGGCGGCTTGCTTGCGGATGAAGCTGAAGCCCTGGCGCATGCTGGTAAGAACGGATTCAGCAGTCTTCGCGGGTACGAACTGCGGCCGGATAATCAGCAGGGAAACAATGGCCGCAATGAAGGACAGCCCGTTCAGCGAGAAGCACCAGGCGGCGCCAAGCTTGGTCAGCGCCAAGCCGCCGAGGGTAGGTCCGATGACGCGCGCCACGTTGAACTGAATGGAATTCAAACCGATGGCGTTCTGCAAGTCTTCCGGCTTCACCAGCGAAGGCACCAGCGCCTGGTAGGCTGGCCCGCCAAACGATTGCGCCGTGCCGACCAGGAACGACAACGTCAGAATGGGCCACACTCCTTCGAAACCTTTGGGGCCGCCTACGTAGATCACGCCGGTGGCGAACAGCGCAGCCAACAAAAACGCGCAGGTCAACTGGATCACTTGGGAGCCCACCAGGATCAGCTGGCGCGACATACGGTCAGCCAGCACGCCGCCCACCAGCGAGAAAAGTACAATCGGAATGCTGCCCAGGAAGGAATCCATGCCCAGCCAGAAGGGCGAGCCGGAAAGCTGCAATACCAGCCAGCTTTGCGCCATGATCTGCATCCAGGTACCGATGCTGGAAATACACGCACCGGACCACATAATGCTGAAATCGCGGTATTGGAATGCCTTGAAAACCTTGGTGAGCAATCGTGATTCCGATCAGGGGAGCGGGCGTTCGCGTTGGATCAAATGTAAAATATTGCCGTCGGCATCACTGAAGAACACCAGCCTGTTGCCTTGATTGGCGAACGGCTCGGTCAGAAATTGGACTCCCCGGTTGCGCAGTTCGGCGAGCGCCGCATCGAAATCGTCCACGCTGACGGCCAAGTGGCGGATGCCGGGATCTTTCATCTGCTGCGGCGCGCGTTCGCCCTGCGAAGGAATGATTTCGAGCATCGATCCATCGGCGGCGCGAACAAAATAATTGCCGTCGTAGGTGTAATTGATCCGAAAATCGAGTTTTTGGACGTACCACTCGGCCAAGCGAGCGGGATCGGGAGAAGCGATGGCAGTGTGTTCCAATCCACGGAACATAAAAAGGATTGTAGCATTCAAGAGGCAGGCGCCAGGAATAGCGGCCAGATCAAGATCAAGCTACCCTAGTTCTTTAAGATGAACCTTTTGAAAACGAGTTTAGTGGAGCTGATCACCGAGACCTCCACGAATTTGCCTCCCGATGTGCGTGCGGCCATGGGACTGGCGCTTGAAAACGAGTCTCCGGGAACGCAGGCGTCGCAGGCGCTGGGGATCATTGCGGCCAATATCGATATGGCGCAGCAGGATGAGGGGCCGATTTGCCAGGACACCGGCATGCCGACGTTTCTGGTGCACACCCCGGTGGGCGTGAATCAAATCCTGGTGAAGCGCGCTATTCAAGAAGCTGTGGCGGAGGCCACGCGCCGCGGCAAGCTGCGGCCGAATTCGGTGGATTCACTGACCGGCAAAAACAGCGGCGACAATCTGGGCGAAGAGACACCGGTGATCCACTTCGAGCAGTGGGAAGAAGACGAAATCGAAGTGAAGCTCATCCTCAAGGGCGGCGGTTGTGAGAACAAGAATATCCAATATTCGCTGCCGTGCGAATTAGAGCACATGGGCCGCGCGGACCGCAATCTGGAAGGGGTCCGCAAATGTATACTGCATGCCGTCTGGCAAGCGCAAGGACAGGGCTGCGCGCCGGGCGCGGTGGGCGTTTGCATCGGAAGCGATCGCGCGCATGGCTACGTGCTGGCGAAGAATCAGCTTTTTCGAACTTTGGATGACGTGAATCCGGTGAGGGAGCTGGCCCAGCTGGAAGCTGAGGTGATGGATCAGGCCAATCGAATCGGCGTGGGCGCTATGGGCTTTGGCGGGAAGGTATCGCTCATCGGATGCAAGATTGCCGCGGCCAATCGTCTGCCCGCCAGTTATTTTGTTTCGGTGGCGTATGATTGCTGGGCCTTTCGAAGACTTGGCGTTCGCCTGGATGCTTCGAGCGGCGCCATCAACCGCTGGCTGTATCGCGATCCGAATCTGGCCGTGGCGCGGATGGCGCGCTCGGAAGGCTTTGCGCTGACCGGTCGCGAAGTGGTGTTGACCGCGCCTCTGACGGAGGAGGCGGTGCGGGCGCTGCGCGTGGGCGACGTGGTGCTGATATCGGGCGAAGTCTTCACCGGCCGGGACGCGGTGCATGCGTATTTGATGAAAAATGCCCCGCCGGTGGATCTGCGCGGCGCAGTGCTTTATCATTGCGGTCCGGTGATGTTGAAGCAGGGCGAGCAGTGGATGGTGAAAGCAGCGGGCCCGACCACCAGCAGCCGCGAGGAGCCGTATCAAGCAACCGTGATCGAAAAGTACGGCGTGCGGGCGGTGATCGGCAAGGGCGGCATGGGCGCAAAGACACTGGCTGCGCTCCAGAAATCGGGCGCGGTATATCTGAACGCGATCGGCGGCGCGGCGCAATTTTACGCGCGGACCGTGGAGCAGGTGCTGGGCGTGCATCTGCTGGAGTTCGGGATACCGGAAGCGATGTGGCATTTGCGTGTCCGAAATTTCGCGGCCATTGTGACCATGGATGCGCACGGCAATAGCTTGCACGCTGTGGTAGAAACGGAGACGGGCGAGAAGCTCCGGGAACTGCAGCGAGTGTAGCTGTCTGTTAAAATAAAATCTCGCAAACGGCCAGGTAGCTCAGTTGGTAGAGCGCAGCCCTGAAAAGGCTGGCGTCGGCGGTTCGATTCCGTCCCTGGCCACCACTTCAACCCTTCCTGTTTCAAACAGTTACCAACATTCGTGTTCATGACCACCCTGCCTCAAACTGCATCTGTGGAGTCCATTTGGAGTCCAAACTCGTCGCGGCTGCGTTCGTGGTAGCCATGGTAGCCATGTGGGGATCAACCAAAAATGCTTTATCTCCTTGTCTTTGAGTGAGATGGTATCCATGGTAGCCATCCAGAGAGTTTTTTCGTTCTCTGTTTCGCGAAACAAAAGAAAATCTCCTATATAGCAGCCCCACTCCCCCACCGCACTCCCGACCTGAGTACCATCCACGTTCACGACTGTTGACGACTGAACTGTTAATCAGGAAAGATCGTTCATCGACAGCGGAAAGCATCTTGCCGAAGCAAAGGATCATATGCTCATTGAACTGTGGCCAATTGATCGTCCAAAGGACTATCCGAAGAACGCGCGCAAATGGAGCGGCCAGGCAGTCGAGAAGGTAGCGTCCTCGATCCGCGAATATGGCTGGCGACAGCCAGTGGTGGTTGACGCGAATGACGTAATCGTCATCGGTCACCTGCGGCGCGCTGCGGGAAAGTTTCTCGGTCTGACGGAGATCCCCGTGCATGTCGCGCGTGACCTGAAGCCGGCGCAGATCCGCGGTCTTCGCCTCGCCGACAATCGCACTAACCAAGAGGCTTCGTGGGATGAAACTTTCCTGGCGCTGGAGATTTCGGAGAACTTGACGGCCTCGATTTCGATTTGAGCTTGACGGGGTTCAACGTTAACGAGCTCGATTCACTGCTGCGCGATCCGCTGGACGAGGAAAAAGCTGAGCAGGCGCCCCCCTTGCCGGAAGTTGCGGTAACGCAGCCGGGCGACCTGTGGTTAATTGGTCCGCATCGCGTATTTTGCGGTGACGCTACCAACAAAGATGCGGTCGCGCGTTTGCTCGGCGAGAAGAAGCCGTTGCTGTTGGTGACGGATCCACCGTACGGAATCGAGTTGGATTCAGAATGGCGCGATCGAGCGGGCCTCAACAAACATGGTCCGGCCAAGCAAGTTACATGAAGAAGCGCACCGAAGGTCACCGGAACACAAGCATCTCTTCCGATACTCGCGCCGACTGGGCGGATGCCTTCGCGCTCGTACCGAGCCTTCAGGTCGGATACGTCTGGCATGCGAGCAAATTCACGCGCGAGGTTCTCGATGGCCTCTTGCGGATTGGGTTCATTCATCACCAGCAGATCATCTGGGACAAGGGTCGAACCGTGCTCACGCGGACCCATTACTGGTTCCCACATGAGCCCTGCTGGTTCGTCCGGAAAAAGAACGCTCCCTGGTTCGGAAAAGCCGGCGAGAACTCCACCGTGTGGACTGTCGCCTCTCCGAAATTCATCATGGGAGGCTCAGACGAAGCGAAGTTCGATCACCCCACACAGAAACCGCTGGAGCTGATGCGGCGCCCGATCCTGAACCACATAAAACGAGGAGATCTCGTTTTCGATCCGTTCCTCGGTAGTGGGACAACGCTGATGGCGGCCGAACTGACAGAACGAGTCTGCTACGGGATTGAGCTTGATCCGAAATATTGCGACGTGATTGTCCAGCGATGGCAGCAGTTCGTTGGATTGGAGGCTACTCGCGATGGAACGAACCGCACCTTTGACGACATCGCCGCGGAGCGAGTGCCCGCAGTTGCTTGAGATCGAGCGTTGCGAACGCGAGATTACCGAGGCCGAAAACGTGCTTCGTGAAAACCATAGCGATGTGGTTGGGCTCTGCTTGGCGATTTCGGATTGGTCCGTTGAGCGGAGAATCCTCGAACAACAATCGCAGGCATTGGATCGATGAAATCCGAGATTTGGAAAGGGCGAAACATGGCAGGCGGAAAACGGAATGGATCGGGCCGCAAGAAGATAACGATCAATTTGGAAGAGGTCGAGAAACTTGCCGCAATCCAATGCACCGAGGCAGAGATAGCGTCCTTCTTCGGCATCAGTCTGCGGACGTTTGAGCGAAGGAAGAGCCAGCCCGCTGTCGCTGAAGCCATGGAGCGGGGCAAGGCTCGGGGACGTCTCTCGCTTCGCCGCAGCCTGTGGGGATTAGCGCAGAAGGGCAATCCAGCCGCGAACATTTTCTTGGCCAAGAATCTCCTGGGCTATAAGGATTACTTCAGCAATGAACACAGTGGTCCCGGGTGGTGGTCCGATCGTGATCGGTCCTGCGCCGGAACTTGGAGAGCTTACCCATGACGAACTCAAACAGCTTAGCCTTCTGGTTGCAAAAACCGAACGCCCGCGCAAAGGTTGAGCGCGAGCTCGCGACGAGATATTTCCGCGAGTTCGTGCGCCAGGCGTGGGCCATCATCGAGCCTCTTACGCCGTTCGTCCCGGGTTGGCATATCGACGCGATCATCGATCATCTCGAAGCGGTAACGCGCGGCGAGATCCGTAATTTGCTTGATCAATGTGCCACCCAGACACATGAAGAGCCTGCTGGTTTCGGTGTTGTGGCCGGCTTGGGAATGGATTCAGCATCCGGAGCGGCGGTGGCTCTTTAGCAGCTATGCCGCTTCGTTGAGCATTCGCGACTCGATCAAGTGCCGGACTCTGATCGAGTCGCCTTGGTATCAGAGCTTCTGGGGCGACCGCTTCGCGTTATCAAGCGACCAGAACACCAAGACCAGATTCGACAACAACCGTTCGGGTTATCGCATCGCCACATCGGTGGGCGGCGCGGCGACGGGTGAGGGTGGAGATCGCATCGTTTGCGACGATCCGCATAACGTGCAAGAGGCCGAGTCCGATTCGATTCGCAAAACCACGACGGATTGGTTCGACGTGGTGATGTCCACGCGCGTCAACGATCCCAGGACTGCAGCGAAGGTAGTTGTGATGCAGCGCTGTCACCAACGGGATTTGAGTGGGCACTTGTTGGCCCAAGGCGGCTGGGATCTTCTTTGCTTACCCGCAGAGTATGAAGGACCGACGCGCAGCCACTTCGATTGGCTTCCTTGATCCCCGGGTGAATCTGGGAGAACTACTCTGGCCTGAGCGGTTCGGGCCCAAGGAGATTGAAGCGTTGAAAATCAGTCTCGGCAGCTACGGCGCGGCAGGTCAACTTCAGCAGCGTCCATCGCCTGCAGGTGGTGGAATTTTCAAGCGCCACTGGTTCCGATACTGGCAGCCGCGAGGCGCGAACTTGCCGCCCGTGATCGTTCGGATGCCGGATGGCACCCTTCGATCCATCGAAGCGATTGAGGCGCCGCACCGGGTTGATGAACAGATCCAATCGTGGGATTGCTCTTTCAAGGATCTTCAGACCTCGGACTATGTGGTGGGACAGGTGTGGGCTCGCTTCGGCGCCATCTTTCTATTAGGCGATCAGGTTCGAGCGCGCATGGACTGTCCAGCTACCTTGCAAGCAATCCGCGGGCTGAGCGACAAATGGCCCGCGACCATCGCGAAGCTGATCGAGGACAAGGCCAATGGCTCGGCCGTAATTCAAATGCTGAACTATGAGATTCCTGGTCTGCTCCCAGTTAACCCGCAGGGCGGCAAGGTCGCGCGCGCACAAGCAATCGCCCCGCTGGTAGAAGCCGGCAATGTGTACCTGCCGCACCCCGACTACGCGCCGTGGGTTTCCGATTTCATCGAAGAGTGCGTGCAGTTTCCAAACGGCACTTACGACGATCAGGTGGATGCGATGACGCAGGCGCTACTGCGTTGGCAAATGGCTCCCGTGGAGACAACGTACGTGTGTCTGGTCCCGAGGGTGCAGATCAGCCCGATCTAGGGCAACTCGTGGTGCGCCCGTTCGACAGGCGCGCGAACCCGAGAGCCTCAAGTCGAGTGTCTGCATAGGCGTTCCCTGGGTATCCATACCGGCGCGTGCCGGTTTGAGCAGGCAATCGGTTTGGAAACTTGCGACCAAGTAATCCGGCGGCTGATCGGCCCTGGCGCACGCCGGCAAAACCGGTGAGGTTCGAGCCGGAGGAGATGTGCGGGCAAATATGCTAGTATTCTCTTCTATCCGTTACATTTAGGCCAGCGCCACAACGCGATGCTCTCCTTAATCGACATCGAGGGCGCACTCTCGGAGATCGAGATTGCTATCCAAGGCTCAGACGAACGCGCCACGGGCCGGCTCCTTGATCTGAAGGACAATGTTCCTTTGCCGCGCGACTTGTCCAACAGCGTAATTCTTCTGAACAGCCAGTACACCGAATTACGGAAGGACCGCCGGAACAACACCATCTCGAATGAGGACTATCAGCGAGCCGCTGCCAGCCTGAGTTCGCGAATCCTGAATCTTCTGAAGACGTAAGGCGGTTCGTCCAGCGACTCCGGTCCGTCAGGATTCAGGGCAATGGCATGAAACCGACAACAGAATAGGCGCCCAAAGAAATGCCCAGCCCCCGGCAGATGGGATGGGACTCTCAAAGAATTGCTTTCTCCGTCAGTTGCCGAGGGCCTTCAGCCAGGGGTTGTGCGCCCGGTAGTTATCCTGGCAAATGTCTCTCTTCAGTACCGGGGCTTTCGGCTCTTTATCGAAAATCTCGAAGTCGACGAGGGAATTATGCTGGGAGTGGTTCGGGCCAATTAGCGGAAAGACGAGTTTACTGCGCATCCTCGCTGGGGATTTGCGTCAATCCGCGGGAAGAATTGAATATCCAAGGCTAGGAGATATCCCGAGAAATTGGTACGTTGTAAAGCGTCAAATTGGCTACGTCGAACAGTTGCCCGAGCGCTGGCCCGGCCTTGCAATTGACATGCTACGGTTTGAAGCTGCGGCATGGGGTCATCTCGGTACAGCAAACGAAACATGGGTGTACCGATGGGTTGACCGACTCCGGCTCGGTGAGCACGTGAACAAAACTTGGGAGCAGCTTTCTGGTGGCTTTAAGACACGCTTCGAGCTAGCTCGAGATTTAATCCGGCAGCCTCGGCTCTTGGTGCTGGATGAGCCTCTGGCGGTCCTGTCTCCCGGCGCGAATCGCGTTTCTCTGGGACCTGCAGACGTTTTGTAAAGACCTCAGGTTTGCAATAGTGATCAGCAGTCAACATCTACACGAGGTTGAAGCCTTCGCTGACGATGTGCTCTTCCTTCAGGATGGCAGCATTGCAAAATTTGTTCCGGACGGCGAAGGCTACGTCGAGATCGCGTTCGATCCGGTCTTAAGCGAAACGCATGCGTTCGTGAAGTCGCTTGATCCCAACTATCGCTTTGATGGATACGCCTTCCACTTCCGAGTTAGGGGACTGAAGGTAAACGATGTTCTCGCTGGAGCTCGCGACCTGCCTTCTCGAATCACTTACTTCCGGGATATTAGTACGTCGAAGGCGAGATTATTTAAGTGAAAAATCCGGTTCTGTTCTTGCCTCGATCAAACTGGCTGGCCATGATGCGAAAGAATCCAGCGCTCCTGGACGACCTCGTTCTTTGCCTACCACCTTATATACTAGCGACACTTGCCGGTTTTATCGTTTGGTTTCTCTCAACCAATGGCGAACCGTCGGATAGTCCTCACGGCTAACATAGTTGGCGCGTGTTTCTCGCTGGCGATGCTGGTTGCAGTGGAGTTGCTCCGCTTTCAGAGCGCCTCTTTGGCCGTGGCACCTAAAGATCAAGGAAATAGGTAAAGAACGGCAAAGGAGAGCTGTTGACCAATCAGCAATTCCGCAAGCAAGTCGAGCAACTCATCGTAGACGACAGGCTGGAGGAAGCGATTCGGCTTCTCTTCGCAGTAATCACGGCCTCACCAAGACTCTTACCGTTGCGCAACGATGCTACGTTGTTCCTGGCCCAGCATGCGCGGCTCCAGCGCGATCTAAGAATTGGCGCGCTATCAGCGCAAGATAGCGGCATGCACTCCAAATTGTCAGTAGAAACACACTGGGATTGCTCGACGAGGTGGAAAAGCGATCCGAAACCGTAGTGGGGCCGTATTTGCAAAAGCCTATTACCACAACCCTTCCTCAGGAGGTACATCTCGAAAAAATCATTGGAGCCGTCAGCCACCTTGAAGAGCATTGCCTGGCTGTCGAAGGGTCTTGAGGCTTCGAGAAGTGTCTGTCGCATCGTTACCCTAGGAGGGCTTGGCACAGGTTTTATGATAAGGCCCGGGGTGGTGGCGACTAACTATCATGTTCTTCCATCCGTCGGTTTAGCTGGGACGGCGCGCGCCGAGTTCAATTACCAGGAAACCCTGATGGGTACGATGGAGCAAGCCGTTGCCTACGAGGTCGATGAAACAACTTGGAAAGGGATGAAGAGCACGACTGCGCCGTAGTCCGACTCAGGCCCTCGTCCGAGGCGCCCTTTGACCAATGGGGATCAATTGCGTTAGAGAACGTGTCTGTGCCACCAATTGGCGGCCACGTCGGCATTATTCAGCACCCAAACGGTGGTCCCAAGCAGATTGCGCTTACCGCGAATCAAGTAGTCAGTATCTTTGATCACAGGGTGCAATACACGACAGACACATTGCCCGGGTCCAGCGGCTCCCCAGTCTTCAATGACGACTGGAAAGTTGTGGCCATTCACCACTCCGGCGGAAACTTGGAAGTGAATCCCGCGGGCGACAAGCGGTTCGTTAACGAAGGTATTCTTGTAAAGTACCTTGGGCACATACTTCAACCCTGATAGCGCGTGCGCGCTGCGATCTGTTGATTTTGCGCATTGTCCCTGTGTTCCAGCCAGTCTAAGACTGTCCGGCGTCGGGTCGTAAATCAAACCAAAACAAGCAAAAAGCGTTAGCGCACTCCACGCATGGCAACGCGTTTTTCAAGCGTTTTTCAACGGTTAATCAAAAAGAATCAAAACGCGCTCGATTGTCGTTGACTTTCCGCTAAGACAAGAGCGTTCATGGAGTTACAGTGAAAACCATTGGGTACGTTCGCGTTTCTACTGACAAGCAAGCGGATCGAGGCGTTTCGCTCGAAGCCCAAGCCGAAAAGATTCGCGCCATGGCCGTGGTCCACAACGCCGAGTTGCTCGACATATCGTCGATGGGGGCGAGTCCGCTAAGAGCCTAAACCGCCCCGGCATGGAGCGGTTACTGGCACTGGTAGACGCCGGCGAAGTTCAGACCGTGATCATCGCGAAGCTGGACCGGCTCACGAGGAGCGTGAAGGATTTGTGTACGCTCCTGGAGCGCTTCGCCCGGCGGGGCGTAGCGCTGGTTCCGTGGCGGAATCCCTCGATACCGGCTCCGCAGCCGGACGGCTGGTGCTGAACATCATGACGGCCGTAAGTCAATGGGAACGCGAAGCAATCGGCGAGCGGACGCGGGACGCGATGAGCCATAAACGTACCAACGGCGAGCGCGTTGGGAACATCCAATTCGGCTATCGGCTGGGTACGGACGGGAAGCACGTCGAACCCGCACCCTCCCGAACAAGCCGTCCTCCTGGAGATACGAAACATGCGGCAGAACGGCCACACCATGCGGGGAATCGCGGCGGCGCTGAACCACCGGGCGCTCCGAACGCGACGCGGCTCGGCCTGGCGGTTGGAGCACGTGGCGCGCATCCTGAACCAGGGCAAGGCAACCCGCTAGGCTGCCGTTCCTTTCGCCAGATCTTCCCTGTGTCGCGGTTTTCGCACCACAGGGGACCAGAAGGCGACCCCCTCTGCCGGAAACGCCAGCCAAGGACGCTTTCTGCCCCAAGAATGGCTTCCTGGCCGCCGCTTGCCCCCAAAAGTTTCCCGCCTGGATGGTTTGGCGCCAATTGCTGCCCAACGCAGTGACGTGACCGGTCCGTGACGTCACTTACTCGCGAGCGAAAGCAGGAACGCCGCCCCCGGGCGCGTAGCCGAAGCGGCGTTTGGACGACGAGTTGTTTGAAGCTATTTCCCGATCTTGTACGTCCGTTCGCCCGCGGTCGTTCTTAGACGAGTCGACCTTCTCACCGCCCTTGCTGCCCAAGATGCTGACGAAGCCCCGCACGGTGTGCGCCTGCCAGCTCGGTAGTGGCCATGATCTCGGCCAGCGTCGCGCCTTTGGCCCGCTTCAGCATGCGCGATGACTTCGGCTTTCTTGTTGATGCGGTCCGCTTTTGCTTTGGTTCCACCAGTTTCTTAGCCGGGCTGGGCCTTCTTTGCTGGCTTTGGCCTTCTTGGCCGCCGTCCGCTTGGGCTTTTGGCTGCAGCGCCTCCGCGCCCGTGTGGTTCCCAGATCTCAATCGAATTGCTGTTCATTTCGTTTCTCCTCGACCGGGTTGCGGTCGTCACATCGATCACTCAGGTTCGGAGAAATTGCAACTGAAATCTTTGGCGATTAGGCAGGAGGGCGGCCCCCCGCCCGTGGGGGATGGACGGGAATTGGCGGGGTTCGGGCCCTTTTTATGTGCCCGACAAAACGGCCGCTCGACGTCTGATCTCAAGCTTCGTGACGAGTTGCAGAAAAACCTTCTCAGACCGTCCAATGAAATCGAGCGGCCGCGTGCCGAACGCGGGGATGGTCGTGAGCGACCGTTTGACAAGTTCCGTTACAGCAAGTTGATGATTCATCGCCTCGGCGACAACACGTATCCGGAGATCGATGACGCGCCGGGTATTAGTGCATCGTTGCGAGCTACAGCCATTCGATTTCCATCATCGAGGGATCAAGTTTGTTCTTGGTGTCCGAGTGGCGTAATCGAGAATTGTCGAAGCTACGCCGGGAACCCGCACTGGGCAATTATTCCTTTCGGCGCGGACTTTGACCGAGTTGCTTTTCGCGGTGTTAAGATCTGGAGTCTCTGGGCCTGATTCCCTACGAAACATTCGGCACTACGATCCGAACGGGGATGAATATTCCAACAGCCCTCACCTGTACTGTGATTTCAGCTGCAACGGCATGCCCTACGAACGATTCGAGCACGCGATTGTCGCAGATGGAAGTGACATCTATGACTGGCCGCTCAATCCCGACGGACAACTGCCAACCGAGAGTGTCGTACTCACATCAGACGATACGAACGAACAACGAACGGATTAGCCACTCGCACCGATCCTTATAGCCAGCTTCGGCGCTTACGAAAAGTGCACCGTTATTTCCAAAACTGACCCAGGCAGTCTGTCGCTGAGTCTCGAAATGGTAGGTCACACTCCTCCAGATGGCAATTCCCACGAGTCCGTGACTGACGACCAGTGCCCC
>CAWFEK010000019.1:0-96245 GCA_963814795.1 Bryobacterales bacterium
GAATATAGTGCCTTCATGGAGTCCATTGGCCGTGGCGCGTTGAAGACGCGGTTTATTCCCAGCTCCCAGCTAAAAGGTACGGCTTTGGCGAAGATCCGCTTCAAGGAGCCCTTGCGTCTGATAGATATGGTTACTTCGGGAGGTCTGACGCGGCTTGGAACCGAGAGCAGCCTGGCAAGCGGCTCAGGCTATAAGAACTCGCAGCGCTGGTCACGGGCGCTCAGGCAACATCCCTCTAAGCCCGACGGAATCTACTATAGGTCGCGCCACGATCCGGCTCGAACGGCATGCGCTTTGTTCGACGCTTGGGCCGACCATCCCGCGCTACTCGGGGAGATCCTCGATCACTATGCTTTTGGAACCGACCTGTAGCATTCATTTTCGAGGCAGATCCTGCCTTGGGCTTTTGTCACCACTCCTGGGGTTGGCGCGTGGATGCCACCTCTCCGACGCGGAGATCACTTGAGATCATGTGTGCCATTCCGTTTTCACTTGTTCCGCAGCGTCTTCGCTCTTAACGGAGCGGTCTCGGGTGTAACAATCGTCGCAACCTCGGCAAGAATCCTCCCCAGTTTTCGGACCATACGGGATGCGGCGCCGGTGATCACCGCCAAGCGATCCTTAAGTTTCATGACTCTTCAATTCTCCTCAATGCCCGTTCGAGCGTTTGCCGGCGGCACAAGCGGCACGGAGTAAGTGGTCAATGGCTCCAAGATAACGTGATGAGCAGGATCTCCAAAGACAAGTACCGGATTCCGGCGACCGCAGCCTGATCCAGCGCCATCCGGCGCGAGTTCGCCCAGCGCTACTGCGCCCTGCGTCGTGATCTGTCTCGATGATGGCGTCTCCGGCATGCTGTCCAACCGGTTATAGATACGTTGGCACCACCTGCATTTCGGGAACGCAGACACGAGGAGGCAGTCTGGCGACCGCGAGCACCATCTCCGCCACGTCTTCTGGTCGCAGCGCTTTCGCGAGGGTCTCCGCGGACGGCTTAACGGGACGGCGGTCCAGGATCTCGGTATCGACCAAACCCGGGCAGATCACGCAGGTCCGAATGCCGTTCTCCTTTTCCTCGACGCGAATCGCGTGAGCCAGCCCGAGCAGACCCCGCTTCGAAGCCTGGTAGGCAGCGCCAGAAACATCGGGCGAGAGGCCGGACACCGAGGAAATGTATATCAGATGGCCGGCGCCTCTCTTTCGCATAGCTGGAAGAACCGCCCCGGTAACGTAATAAGCGGCATTAAGATTGATGCCCACCATCATGTCCCAAATCTTCGTGGTGAGACGCTTCATCGAGCGATCGGGGACGTTGGTTCCCGCAGCGAAGACCACAACATCGATTTCGCCAAGGCGCTCACGCGTGCGCTGCGCGAGATGTTCCATTTGGGATGCGTCCGCAGCGTCCCCGGCGAACGTTTCCACGGTTCGTCCTTCGCGCGCCAGGGATTCCTTCAATTCGCTCAAGCGCTCCTCGCGTCGCGCGGAGGCCATGATGCGAGCACCTTCTCGCGCGAATAGCGCCGCTGTTTCGCGGCCGATACCGCTCGAAGCTCCAACCACGAGGACCACTTGGTTTTCGATCGTCACGAGCATATGATTCACTATGACATTCCGGGGCCCGCCGGCACGGGCTATTTGGAAGCCGGCCACAAGGGAGCGAAAACCAGTATCGGGGTAGATAGACCAACCACGAACCCACGGGATGTCGCCGCGGTTTCGAGTGTCCGTGATTGGTCCTCAGCCATCCTCGGTTGGCGGGTGATAATCTTGATGGCGCATCAGGGCATTTCTCTGAAGCACTCTACAGCCGCCGACGTGGCAAGGGCTGATCATTTGGGCTCCGCTATTGATTGGCGGGCGCAGAGGTGGCAGCCTCTTCAATAAGCTTTAGCTGTTTCCTTCGGGTAAGACATGTAGGCCACATGGCTGGAATCCACTTCGACCGTTTTGGCGTTGGCACGCTTCGCCATCATGCGCTCCAGGCCCGGATTGATCGACCTGTCTGAGATAGCCACCATGTACCAAGCGGGTTTCGACTTCCAGGCCGGAGTCTTAACGGGGGACGTGAATGAGTCGGCGGAGATCAAAACCTGCGACTCAGCCATGAACGCCGCCTTAGCCGCGGGAAGATTCCCTGCAAGAATGGAAGTTAAGCGAGATTCCACTCTTACGCGGACGCCTATCGCGCGCAAACCGATCGGCTCGCCGGCCGGCAGCCCGCCGAAGACGAGAACGTCATTCGCAGGGACCTGGCGTCGCTCGAAGCAAGTGTTGTAGTTTGAAAAATGGCAGACGCAGCCGATGCGGACTCGCGCGATTACGTGACAGCGTACGAAATTCACTCGAGCGCCGACGTGCCGCCGGACTTTTGCGCATCGGCCACGTTGCCGGTATTCGATACCGCGGTGTTTCTTCCACGTGGCGACCCGCAAGTGTTCCTTCGTTCGCCCCATCCGCCCAGGCTCCTGGCATTGACCGCGGACAAATTGGCGATCGTGCCGCACCCGGCATCAAAAGAGCACGCCCAGTTCTTGGATCTGCGGCGTCTCTGTTTCGTCGAGTCCGGGCATATTCTTCTGCGCGGCTGGCTGCGCTTCATCGGCGCGGATTTCGACCGCACGCTGTTCTATAACCGGCGCGACGCTCAACCCGTGGAGACATTCCTGGGAAAACTCCGGGCGAATTTCCTGGGTTCGAGCAGCGGCCCAGGCGGAGAGCCAATCGATCTCGGCGATCCGCTGGACTTCAAGTTCCGTCGCGCGCTCAAAGACGAGCTGGCTTCGGACGAATCCGTACGGGCGGTTCTCTTCCGGCCGGTGCGAGAACTGGCGGGCAGGATTCTGTTGAGGCGCCGGCGCCGTTGGCCGGCCGATTTGATCGCTCTCACTTCCACGCGGCTCCTGTGGATAACCGATCTCCACGGCAGTGGCCATGCCTACTACGGTTCTATAGCGCGCTACACCGCACTCGCCAACATCTCCCGGATGGGGCGCGTGCGCGAAGGAGCCAATCTCAACCTGCGCGTCGACTTTCGCTGCTCCCAGCAACACTGGGCAATCCCCCTCGCCGAGGAGCACTTCGAGCCAGCAGCGTGGTTCGAGACCGGGTAGGGCGGACCCCCTGGTCCGCGCGGGTCCCCCCGGACCCGCTCTTGACCGGCAGGCCGACGTGGGCGTCAGCCACGGAGCGCCTTGCCCAGACTAGCCAAGTCCGTACGAATCTGGACCGCTTCGCGACCGTCCACGGCCGTTAGTTTTTCGACGGTCGCAATCAAACTATCCAAGCGTTGAATCGCTTCCCTTTCCAAAGCCGACAAAGACGCATTCACAATCTCTTCCCATCGCGAAGCCAGGCGAGACAGGTTCATGGCAACCGCGTCGCCTACTCTCCCTTCGAAATGTCTCCTCACCAGCCCCTTGATCAAGGCCATGGGAAGAAGAAAAGACAGTAACTCCCAATTGCGATCGAAGATTTTTCCGGCGCGGATGTCCGGCGACTTCGGATCTTCAACGCAAAAATCCATCTCGCTGGTTTCGAGCGGCACGCCCAGGGCTTGTAAACTTCGTTCCGACAGCCTGTTCCGGAAATCCTGAAGCGTTTCAGAAAGCTGCCGGCTCACCTTTCGAACGGGCTGGATAAACTCTTCGCCGTGCCTCGCCGAAAGCTGCGCCATTTCCAGGCTCACTGTTGAGCTCAGCCAGCCGTCGAACTGCCGAACGGCTGTCGGCCAGGCTGGACGTCCACAAAGAGAACTCGCGATGGAATTGAGTCAGCAGCCGCCGGCGCACGGGTCCCTGGTCAGCATCGAGCACGGCTGCGAACGTTGCGCGCGACGTTGCGGCTGCATGCCGCGCGGCCAGCCGCAGCGTCTGCCGGGTGTCTTCCAGGTACTCTTTCTCGCCGACAATCCTGCGCCGCAGCTGCTCCCGTTCCGCATCGGAAACTTCAGCGGCCTGCAATGCCAGCGTCAGGTATTCCGCGCATTCAGCACGCAGGGAATCAATTTTATGACCGAGAATGCCGGCGTGACGCTCACCGGCCTTCGCGCGCGTTTCCAACATCAGCCTGGAATCCAGCTCCGCACGCAAGTGTTCGTAGCCGGGCCGTATCGAATAGGGGAACAAGGGAACGGGGCGGTCCCAGTAACGCCCCAGCTGTTTTTCGACGAACTCCTGCACTTGAGATCGCTCCAGTTCGTTGAGCGTGTCAACCTTAGTGAGCAAAACTGCAATGTGCGGCGTATAACGGCTCAAGCTCTGGATCAATTCGATATCGTGTTCGGAAAGCGGTGGGTCAACACCCACAGCCACCAGCGCCAACCCAACTCTCGGCAGCCACGCTAGCGACGCTTCCGTATTGTGCCGCAGCACGCTCTCAAGACCAGGCGTGTCCACGAAACGGATGCCACGGTAACGCTCCAGTTCCGGCGCTTCCACGCGCACGCGCTCCACCTGCTTGAAGTTTTGAGCGTTCTCCTCCTCGGAGATAAAATCGCGGATGCGATCGTGAGGAATTCGTTCCGTGCGCCCGTCCTGGAACACAGCTTCCGCCCGATCGCATGGGCCGTATTCAATCGCGGTCACAACCGTAGTCACCGGAACCACGCCCACCGGCAGCAACGGTCTCCCGAACAGGTGATTCAGAAAACTGCTTTTGCCGGCCTTGAATCGGCCAAGAACGGCCACATTGAGCGTCTCTTCTTCGGCAAATGCCGCGCAACTCCGGCGGAATTCATCGAGCGCAGTGATTTCATAACGCCGGCACAGTTCGCCGATGTGGCCGAGCGCATCGAGCGCCTGGGCGTCGCTCATGAGACGAAGGCGGACAGCATGTCCATCCTCAACGGCAGGAACTTGATGTACCTGCCACTCCGGTATTGAGGGTCGGTGGCCAGGCGGCACATGGCCATGATCTTGCCGGGATTGCCGTGGGCGGCCTCAATTACTTTGTTGCGGAAATCCTCCAGATCGAAGGACTCCAGGTGCAATGCGCGCGCCGCCTCCTCAAACAACTCTATCGATTCCGGGCGCGATAGCGGCTTCATAGCAATTCTCTCGCGCGGGTCCCACAGCAGTTTGCGCACGTGCCCGATGCGATCCATCGACCGGGCGGTGACCATCAAACCGGCGCCGGGAATGTAATACAGTTCCTGCAGGAAGCGATACATTCGCGGATCGCGGCTTTCCAGATTTTCCACAATCACCACGGCGGGTTTGGCGCGGAGAGCATTCAGCACCAGCGGTTTGAGATGAATGCTGGTCGCGCGCGCTGCGCTTGAATACCGCGCGGACCGGCATCCCAGCTGTTCGGCTAAGCGCACCAACAGGTAATGCAAAACCGGAGGCTGCTGCACCCGCACGGCGCGTCGCCCGGAGCCGGCCAGGCCCTCTTCGATCAGTCTGGTCTTGCCCATGCCCACGGGTCCCACAATCAGCCGGGATTGCCGCGACTCCAGGGCCGGCAACAGGGCTTTCAGCTCATCCCGGCGTCCGACCATCGCAGTCAACTCAAGTGGTTCCTTCTTGCGCGGCAAGTTTTTTCTCCACTCGGATCATCTGAACCTCAGAGACTGCCAGCAAGCCGGTGTCCATCATCTGCGCGACAACTGGAATCAGCCGCTCAATATTTTCCGGCGTGTCCACCACGGTGATCAGCACCGGCCGGTCGCTGCGGACCAGGTGCGCTTTGTGCAGCTCCGCGGTTTCGCCGTACCCCTCCAGGCCAAGAAATACGGACGCGCCCGCGATCTTCAACTCACGGCACTGGGCGACGATGGCTTCGTGCAGCGGCTTACCGCGCAAGCGGTCTGCTTCCGATATATGAATGCGCAGGATCTTAGCGGCTTGAGCCTGCGGCATCCGGACCTTCCGTTATCTTCGAACTGCGCACCAATCGGACAATGTCGGCATCCGAGATCACAATCAGGCCGTCCTCCAGCATGTCTTCGACGGCCTCCGCGGCGGCGGCGATCTTTTCCGGGCTGTCGATTACCGACAACATGATCGGCATGTCGCGTGAAACATGCAAAAAGCTCTTCTTGTGTTGATGGCCCTTGGCGCCATAGCCGAGAATCCCGCGATATACCGTGGCGCCGGCGATTTCCAGCATGCGCAGCCTCTTGACAATCGCGTCGTAGAGCGGTTCGTCGTGCCACTTGTCCGCCTCGCCGATGAACACCCGCAGCATCTTGGCGTGGCCTTCCTTGCGCTCATGCGCGAGTTTGGGCGCCGGCTTCGGAAGTTTGCGGGCATTTTTGACCACGTTGGTATCCTGCACCTCAATCAGGCCGTCGGAAACCATCTCATAAAGCGTGGGCAGAACCTCTTCCACTTTCTCCGGTGTCTCCACGAATTCGATCCGAATGGGCATATGCTCAGCCAGCACTTCCACTTTGGGCGTGTGCAACATCTGATGCGATCCAAATCCGGAGAATGCGCGGGTGGCCGTGGCGCCGTTCACTCCCTTATGCAGCAGAAAAGTCATGATGGAATCGTGCAGCGCCTGCATGTGATGCTGCGTGTCTTCGTTGATGAAAATTGTGACTTTCTTCGCGGGGCCTTTGTTCAGCACTTGGTCTCCTTTACCGGCGCGCAGTCAAAAGTGCGCCCATCCACACACCCAGATAACCCAGCGCCACGCTGCCCGTCAGGTACAGCATGGCCATCCAACGGGCGCCGTCGCGCACGGATTGGAAAATCTCGTATTCGAAGCTGGAAAATGTGGTGTATCCTCCGAGAAACCCCACCACCAGAAAGAGCCGCCAGTTGGGATGAGGATTCAAGCGCTCCGTCAGCAAGGTCATTAGCACTCCAATGAGAAACGATCCGCTGATATTTATAAACAGCGTGCCCAGCGGGAATCGCCCTCCGTACTTCAGCATGATCCAGGAGCCGGCCGCGTAACGAGCCAGTCCCCCGAATCCCGCTCCAGCCAAAACCACCAGATATCTGTCCAATCAAAAGTCGCTCCTTTCTATCATGATTCAATTTCACCCACCGGTCCTCCGAACGCCGCTTCCCTCAATTCACGCTCCTTCTCCGGCAGCAAATGCCGAGGCATAAAGCGTGCATTCGCGATGGCCGTTGGAATCACCGCGCTTCCGATCACTGTAGCCACCAGCTGCGAGTACTGGCCCTGATCTATGATCCCGTGATTCAGTCCGAATAAAGAGGAGATGGTTCCAAACGTCAGGCCCGTAGACATCATCAAAGCATAGTACACGCCATCGTGGCCGCTGTAGCCAAAGGCCCGAACCGTGGGCAGCAGTCCCGTCAATTTCGTGAGCATCTTGGTAAAGAAAAGAACAACGAAAACCAGCGGCGCGGCTATTAACACAGGAACCGAGACGAAACTGCCGGCGCGAATAAAATAGAACGGCGTCAGCAGGCCGAAGGTCAAGGTCCGCAGGCGGCGCACCAGCAGATGATCTTTCCCCACCGTGCCCGCCAGCACCATTCCGATGATATAAGCAGGCAAAACCGCCTCGCTGCCGGACCATACCGCCAGGCTTCCCAATCCAAACAGCAGCAGCAGCAGGTATTTGGTCTCAAGCTCAGAGACCCGTCCTCCGTAGCGCTCGAAGAACCAGCTGGTGATGGACGGAAGAATGAGAAACATAACGATGCTTACGCCGACAAAGACCAGCGTCTTCCGGGTGAATGGCGAGAAGATCAAACCCAGCGCCAGAACCGTTCCCAGATCGTTGATGAAGCATGCCGCGAGGATAGCCTTGCCGTACCTGGTGCGATTGAACCCCAGTTCCAGCATCACCGCATAGACCACCGCGACGGAGGTAGTGGAAAGGGCCACTCCCGCCAGCCAGCTCGGTCTCCAGCCCCAGTGGAGAAAATAGTGCGCCACGAACGCGGCGCCAAAAAAGGGGCAAAAAAATCCCACCAGCCCGACCGCCGAGGATTCCTTCCATTTCGCGCGGAAGACATCGGGATCCAGTTCGGCGCCGGCCAGGAACGTCAGCACAATGGCGCCGGTTCCGGCTAAGAAAGTTATCCAGGGAGCCTTGGCGCCCAGCGCTTCCCCGCCCGCCAAAGCTCCAATCGCGAGCTGCGCCACCGTTCCGACCACGATCTCAGACAGCGCGGTGGAGACTTTGAGCCAGTTGGCAACCAGAACCGCGACCAGCGCGAGCAATAGCCAAAGTGCCGCTGTAAACCACACTTGCTCCATGGCAGGGCTCCTTTTCAATCTGTTTTGTGGTTTTACGGCAGGAACGGATCCAAAAGCTCCCACAGCGTAACCACTGTAGGAGTCATTGGCCGTCTCGGACGGCGTTAAGCGAACTCCACCGCTAGATTCAGCTTACAACAGGGGCGAGCCGGAACCAAGAGGCACCGGCTCCGTTGAAGACGCCGGTTGGCAGGCGGAAGCGCCTGCCCCACTGGGGCCAACGTGGGGCAGGCGCTTCCGCCTGCCAACCGAATTTGCCACAACGCGTCTTCATCACCCTTGGTGAGCCGCAGGCCCATGCCGACTCCGCAACACGCTCTTTCCGAGCCGCGAGCGTGAGCGAATCCTGCGACGTAGGTCCTAAGCCCGCGGCACGGACCTGCGCAACACAGCCCAGTCAGCGGAGATTGAATTTTTTAATCTTGTATCGCAACGTGTCCCGGGTGATCCCCAGCAGCACGGCCGCGCGCGTTTGATTCCCCGCGGCCTTTTCCAGGGCTTTCACCAGCAGGCTCTTTTCGGCTTCTTCCAGGCTCACGTCAAATTTTTCTTCAGCCAGCGGCGGCGGCCCAGTCAACGGGATATCGGCGTGGGCGGGCAAAATTTGCAGGCTGGACGTTTGAATCCAATCGGACTCCTCCAGCACCATGGCGCGCTCGATTACGTTGCGCAACTCGCGCACGTTCCCCGGCCAATCATATCCCAGCAATACCGCGGCAGCGCCGTGCGAAAGGCCCTCCACCGCGCGCTTGAACTTGGTGTTGTAGTGCTTCACGAAAGTTTCCGCCAGCGGGAGAATATCTTCCCGGCGCTCGCGGAGAGGCGGCAGCAGCACCTGGATGACATTCAGCCGGTAATAAAGGTCCAACCGGAATTTCCCCTGTTCGATGGCTTCGGTCAGCTTCCGATTGGTGGCCGCTACTACGCGGACATCCACTTGAATGTCCCGCACCCCGCCCAAACGCCGGAAGGTCTGCTCTTCCAGCACCCGCAGCACTTTGGCCTGCAGCACCAACGGCATTTCGCCCACCTCATCCAGAAAGATTGTGCCGCTCGAAGCAACCTCCAGGATTCCGGCCTTCGGAGCGCGGGCGTCCGTAAAGGCTCCTTTTTCGTAGCCGAACAACTCGCTCTCGAGCAAGGTTTCCGGGATGGCGGCGCAATTGATGGCCACAAACGGCCCGTCACGGCGCCGGCCAAAATGATGGATAAACTGTGCCAGGATATCTTTGCCGGTGCCGCTTTCACCCTCCAGCAGAATGGTGGAGACTTCGCTCTCAGCCACCCGGCGGGCGAATTTCAAAACCTGTTTCATGGAAGGCGAAGCGGCTACCATCTTGAAGTCGCCCAAACCCACTATGCTCTCGCCGGAGTAATCCGGCAGCCGGCGGCGCTCGGCTCCGGCATCATTGCCGGCGCGCCCGAAAACCAGCACCGCTCCGGAAACCTCTCCGTGGTGGTCGCGCGTTGGCGCAATGCTGCCGGTGATGGGCCGCCTGGCGCCGCTGCGGTCCACCAGCAAAGCGCCATGTCCAACTTCTTCCACCGTCCCTTCGCTGAGCACGCGCCACAACGGCGTATCCAACTCTTCCCCCGTCACGCTATCCACTAACGGAAAAACTTCGCGGATCGGCTTGCCCACTGCCTCTCCCGCCTTCCACCCCGTCCAGGCCTCGGCGGCTGGATTGAAAAGCGTCACCGCTTCAGGTTTAGTCACCGCGATCACGCCCTCGGCGATGGCGCGCAGCGTGGAGGCCAATAACTCCTCATTTCCGCGGACCTTTAAGTCCTCGCGGTGCTTATGCAAAGCGATCTCAATGGCCGCGTAAAGCTCAGCTTCCTGAAACGGTTTGGTAATGTAGCCCAAAGGCTCCGCCAGCTTGGCGCGCGATAACGTGGAAGTATCGGCGTGCGCGGTGAGATAAACTACCGGAACATTGAACCGCTCACGCAGCACCCGGGCCGTTTCCGTTCCATCCATGTCTCCCCGGATGCGAATGTCCATCAGCGCCAAGTCCGGTGGATTCTGCTCCGCCTGTTCGATGGCGCCGGCCCCGCTCGACACCGAGCCCGTTACCGTGTAGCCAAGGTCCGTGAGGATATCGCGCAAGTCCTCCGCCGTAATCCGCTCATCTTCAACAATTAGAATTTTTGCGGGCATGACATTTCGGTATGGCGCCTACGCTGCGGCGGCGAACGTAAGCCGGACCTCCGTGCCAGCCTTAGACTCCACTTCGATCTTGGCGCCTAACTGTTCGGCCAGCGTGCGCACCAGCCGCAATCCCAAAGTCCTCGCCGTTACCCAATCTATATCACTTCTCAGGCCAATGCCGTTGTCCGCCACCACCAACCTGGCCATCCCTTCCAGGGGTTCCCGCAGCTCTATCCGAACCTCGCCCTCGCGGCCGTCCGGGAATGCGTATTTTAGCGAATTGGACACCAGTTCGTTGATGATAAGCCCGCAAGGAACCGCCGCATCCATACCCAGATACAGCGCGTCCAGTTCGGTCCGAAGGCGAATTCGCTCCGCCACCACGCCGTAGGAATGGAATAAATGCGACGCCAATTGCCGGATGTATTCCGGAAAATCGATCCGCGAAAGGTTATTCGATTGGTACAGGCTCTCGTGCAGCAAAGCCATGGAATGTATCCGGTTTTGACTTTCCTGGAACATCTTCCGCGTCTGCTCGTCGTTGACCACGCGGGATTGCAGGCCCAGCAGGCTTGACACCACCTGCAGATTATTTTTCACCCGATGGTGTATTTCCTTGAGCAGCGCCTCTTTTTCCCGGAGCGAGTTCTTGATTTTATCCTCGGCCGCCACGCGGTCCGTGACGTCGCGCAGAATAACCGTGTACATATGCCGGCCCTGCACGGCCACTTTGGAGATGGAAGCCTCCGCGGGGAACTCCGTGCCGTTCTTGCGCCGGCCCAAAATCTCGCTGCGTTCGCCCATGCGGCGCGCCGTTACCGGCGATTGCGCGAAATTCTGGAGATGCTGCCGATGTACCTCAACCAGGCGCGCCGGCAGCAAAACATCCAAATATTGTCCCGTGATTTCCGTCGATGAATAACCGAAAATCCGCTCCGCGCCCTGGTTGAACAGGATGATCCGCTGTTCGTCATCTACCGAGATAATGGCATCGTCGGCCAGATCGAGAATCTTCGCGAGTGGATCCGGTGAAGTCAAGAGAGAAAGAGGATTGTACTCCTCTGATTCTACACCGACACGTTTCTGAACCGGCTCAGTCTCGGCCTTGGCCATGCCATTTTCCTCCCCGGAGGCACGCTTCCCGCGTAGCCGCCACGGCAAAGCGATTCGAAGGTTACCGCTATCGATCGCCTGGAAAACAACCAGGTGTCCAGCCCCTATGCCAGCTTATCTGCTGTTCAGAAGTGCACCGGAGTCGCAGTCTGTCGTTCACCAGTGTACAGGTTTCGCGACCGTAAAAGCCAGGGACTTCCCTAGGGCGGCCTGTTCCCGCCGCTTTTCCCCACCACCCTGCTACGGTGGACTAGGATGTCCGGAATCCATCGACGGCAGATTCAAATCAGTGGGATCGTGCAGGGCGTGGGCTTCCGGCCTTTCGTCTACAAACTCGCGCACCAGCTTACGCTGCACGGTTACGTACTGAATTCATCGGCGGGCGTGACCATCGAAGTAGAGGGTGCCGATGCCGATCTGGAATGCTTCGTCCGCCGGCTGAGGGATGAATCTCCGCCGCTGGCGCAAATCGAGGATGTAGCCATCACCACCCTGGCGCCGGCCGGCTATTCCAATTTTGTCATTCGCGACAGCGTCGACGAACCTGGAAAGCTGGCGCCGGTTTCGCCGGACGTTTCCACCTGCGATGACTGCCTGCGCGATTTCCGCAGCCCCGGCAACCGGCGGCACGGCTATCCGTTCACCAACTGCACCAACTGCGGCCCGCGCTACACCATCACTCGCAGGATTCCCTATGACCGGCCTTTCACTACCATGGCCTGTTTCTCTATGTGCGAAAATTGCCGCCGGGAATACGAAGATCCGGCGGACCGGCGTTTTCACGCCCAGCCGAACGCGTGCCCGGAGTGCGGGCCGGCGCTGGCTCTGGTATCGCGCGACCAGTTGGAAGCCCCCTTGGCCTTTCGACGGAGGACTCAAGGAAATCCGTAGAGCGCGGCAGATGTTGCAGCAGGGTGCAATCCTGGCCATCAAGGGATTGGGCGGCTTTCATCTGGCCTGCGATCCTCTGAACGGCGCCGCGGTCCGCGCTCTACGCGAGCGAAAAAAGCGCAGCGGCAAACCATTCGCGATTATGGTTCCCGATGTTGCCGCCGCCGGGCGCTTCTGCTTCGTTTCCGAAGCCGCCCGCGCCGCCCTCGAGAGTCCCCGAAAACCCATCGTGATTCTGCCGTGCCGGCCGGAAGCACAGGCGCTTATCGAAACCATCGCGCCGGGCAATAATACGCTCGGCATCATGCTGCCTTACACGCCGCTGCACTATCTTCTCTTCAGCGACGCGCTGGATCAACCGCCTGTCTTTTCGGCGCTGATCATGACCAGCGGCAACATCAGTGAGGAGCCCATCGTCACCGGCAATCGCGAGGCGGCGCGCCGTTTGCATCGCATCGGAGATGCATTCCTGTTTCACAACCGCGACATCCACACCCGCGTGGACGATTCCGTGGTGCGCGTTTTCGAAGACAAAGAACGCGTCCTCCGCCGGTCGCGCGGCTACGCTCCTTTCCCGCTGGCGTTGAACTTCCCGATGGCTGAAATCCTGGCCTGCGGCGGCGAACTAAAAAGCACATTCTGTTTAACCAAGCATCATCACGCCTTTCTCAGCCAGCACCTCGGCGATCTCGAGAATTATGAAACGCTGCTGTTCTTCAAGGAAACACTGGCCCGCATGCAGGACCTGTTTCGCATTGATCCGCATGTTGTGGCCTACGATCTGCATCCCATGTATCTCAGCACCAAGCTGGCTCTGGAAATGACCGGGGTGGAGAAGATCGGCGTCCAGCATCACCACGCGCACATCGCCAGTTGCATGGCCGAAAATGGCATCACCGGCAAAGTAATCGGCGTAGCGTTCGATGGAACCGGTTTTGGCACGGACGGCAGGATCTGGGGCGGAGAGTTCCTGCTAGCCGATTTCACAGGATTCGAGCGCCGCGCCCATTTCCGCTATATTCCGCTCGCCGGCGGGGATGCGGCCGTCCGCGAACCCTGGCGTCTGGCCTTGAGCTATTTGTTGGATACATTCGGCGCCGGCGCTCAATCCCTGGATCTGCCTCTCTGGAGGCAAGTGCCCGCGAAAAAGACGGCCACCGTGCGCGCCATGATTGAGCGCGGCATCAACACGCTGGAGACTTCCTCATGCGGCCGGCTGTTCGACGCGGTGGCATCCATCACCGGGCTCCGGCACGAAGTGAATTTCGAAGCCCAGGCTGCCATTGAGCTGGAGGCCGTCGCCGTAGCCGGGTTGGAGGAGCAATACCCGTTCGAGATATCGGCCAGCGGCGTCTGGCAAATCGACATGCGGCCGGCCATCCAAAGTATTGTGCGGGATGTTCTCGCTCAGCGGCCGGTCAGCCACATCGCCGCAGTGTTCCACAACACTGTCGCGGCCATTGTGGTGGAGGTGTGCCGGCGCCTGGCAGCAGCCGAGCAGCTCCATCGCGTGTGCCTGAGCGGAGGCACATTTCAAAACATCTACTTGCTGGAACGCACCGTCGCCGGTCTGCGCTCCAACGGCTTCCAAGTGTTCTTACACGCCAAAGTCCCACCCAACGACGGCGGAATCTCGTTAGGCCAGGCAGTAATCGCCAATGCCCAGTGTGGCAGGCGCTTCCGCCTGCCAACTCCTACCCAATATCTGGATTCACCATCAACGCATCGTTAAACCGGTTGGTGAAGTTCGCAATACAAATAGCCAGCGTCAACTCCACGATCTGATCGTCGGAATAATGCTTCTTCAACTCCTGGATCGCCCCGGCCCGAATGGCCGAAGCCCCCCGCGTCACCCGTTCCGCATACAGCAACGTCGCCTTTTCCTTCTCGTCGAAAGCGGTGCTGCGTTGATAGAACGCCAGGTTCTTGATCTGTTCCTCCGTCACGCCGTTTTTCTTTCCCGATGCGGAGTGCGCGCGGAAGCAATACTCACAGCCATTGATCAGCGCGGTTTTCAGGTATGCCAGCTCCTTGTACTTCGCTTCCACCGATCCTTTATTGATCACCGCGCCGTACAACGGCATGAAGTGCTCCAGAGCTTCGGGCGACCGCGCCATGGTCGCGAAGAATGCCCGGCATCTGGCCGAAAGCCTGCGTGAGCCTGTCGAAGATGGGTTGAAGCCCCGGCCGCTGCCTGATCCCGCGAGAGTCGGGCGCGATGATGGGCTGCGGAGTTGCTGTTGCGGCATGATTTATTGTTTGACTGATCCTTTCGTCTCAGAGCGCTGATTACGCCCGTGTTCAAACCGATGGTGCTCAGTCCTCCGAAGAACCGCGCGTGCTCAATCTTAACGCAGCGATCCATCACCACTTCGAGCCCGGCTTCTCGGGCATCTGTTGGCGGCTTGTTCGTGGATCACGCCCAGCTGCATCCAGATCACTTTCGCTCCCCGTTCGATGGCCTGTTCGACAATTTCGGGAACAGCGGCCCGTTCGCGGAAAATATCCACAATCTCAATCGGCCCGGGCACGTCCCGCAAAGACGCGTAACAGCGCCTTCCCAGCATTTCGGCCTCGCGCGGATTCACCGGCGTAACGTCATATCCATGCGAGAGCATATAAATCGCGGCAAAATGGCTGGGACGGAAGGGATTCGAAGAAAGCCCCACCATGGCGATCCGCTTATATGTTTCAAGAATTCGGATGCGGTCCTGTACCGTGGTGGCGAACGCGCTTTGGTTCACCGGCGAGTTGCCGCTTACTCCGTCCGCCATTACGCTTTGCCCGCGGACGTGCAGCGCCTGGTTCAGATCCCACAGGATGTCGTCGATGTCCTCGATCCCTACCGACAGCCGCACCATATCGTCGCTGATGCCGCACATCTGTTTTTCTTCGTCGCTCAATTGCTGGTGCGTGGTGGAGGCGGGATGGATCACCAGGCTCTTGGCGTCGCCGACATTGGCCAGATGCGAAACCAATTGCAGGCTCTCGATGAATTTTCTTCCGGCCGCGAGCCCCCCGCGAACTCCAAAGCTCATCACCGCTCCCGCGCCGTCGGGCAGATACTTTTGCGCCAGCGCATGATAACGGCTGGATTCGAGGCCCGGATAATTGACCCAGCCCACTTGTGGATGGCTGCACAAAAAACGCGCCGCTTCCAGGGCGTTGGAGCAGTGGCACTGCATGCGCAGCTTCAATGTTTCCAAGCCTTGCAGGAATAAAAATGAATTGAAGGGGCTCAAGTGCCGGACCGTAATCGCGCAGCCCTTCCACGCGCGCCTTCATGATGTAAGCGAAGTCGCCGAACGTCTCATAGAAGCGGATGCCGTGGTATCCCTTGCTGGGCTCCAGCATGTGCGGAAACGCCCCGCGGTCCCACGGGAATTTTCCGCTGTCGACAATGACCCCGCCGATGGAAGTGCCGTGCCCTCCAATGAACTTGGTGGCCGAATGCACCACAATGTCCGCCCCGTGCTCGATCGGCCGGCAGAGGTAGGGCGAAGCGAAAGTGTTGTCGATCATCAACGGTAAATTGGCCGCGTGCGCCACCGCCGCCACGGCTTCGATATCCAGCACGTTCAACAACGGATTCCCGATGGTCTCGCCGTAAAGCAATCTCGTTCGGGGAGTGATGGCCCGCCGGAAATTCTCCGCATCGTCCGGATCCACGAATGTGGTGTTGATTCCCAGCCGCCGGAAGCTCACATCGAATTGCGTATAAGTTCCGCCGTATAAGGCTTTGGACGCCACAATCTCGTCGCCCGCGCCCAGCAGATTCGTGATGGCGATAAATTGCGCCGCTTGGCCGCTGGCTACCGCTAAAGCGCCCGACACCGCGCTCGAGAGACGCCATGCGCTCCTCGAAGACCGCGGTGGTGGGGTTCATGATGCGGGTGTAAATGTTCCCGAATCGCTGCAGGTTGAAAAGATTGGCGGCGTGCTCGGTGTCTTCGAAAACGTACGACGTGGTCTGATAGATCGGCACCGCGCGGGCGCCCGTTTCCGAATCCGGACGATGCCCCGCATGCAGCGCGCGTGTGCTAAAGCCGAAGACGCGGTCCTCTGTGGTTTTATCTTCCGGCATACGCTCTTGATTGTACGACGCGTGTGTAAGGGAGTCGGTGGCTGGCCCAGCAACGGTGATGAAGACGCTGTGTGGAAAAATCGGTTGGCAGGCGGAAGCGCCAGTGGGGCGCGTTTCCGCCTGCCAACCGGCTTCAACGGAGTTTCCATGGGCCTGCGGCTCACCAAATGTGATGAACACGCGTTGTGGAAATCGGTTGGCAGGCGGAAGCGCCTGCCCCACGTTGGCGCCAGTGGGGCAGGCGTTTCCGTGCCCGGCCTTCAACGGAGTCGGTGCCGCTGGCCCCCAATTCGGGGTGGCGCTTGGCGCCGGCCGCGGCACAGGCTTTAGCGGTTCAATGTCCTTCGTGTAAAGTGCGAATACGGGCTCGATCTTCTTGCCGGCCGGCATGCCTCGCAGCAGATCCAGCCATACTTCCATCACACGCGGATCGGTGTCGGAATAAGCTCGGGATGTTCCATCGCGTTACTCTGTTTTCCCGGCGCTTAAAAAGTTCGCAAAAATGCGATAGGCGCCGGGAACTCCCGCCGGTAGCTCTCGGAACCACGAAAACGCGCTGAAGATATAAACGCCTTTTCCATAGCGCGCGTACAAAGTGCCGCCGCGCAAAGGCTTCTCGCCGGGATCGTGCGTTTCGAACAGCGGCTGGTAATGCGGATCCCATTCCGACGCGAAATAAAGGCCGCGCTCCTGCACCCAACCCTCAAAATCTTTCGAAGTGATTTCATTCGGTTTGTGCAGCACCGCATTGTCGGTCAACGGCTCTACCGGCGCTTCCTCCACCGTCACGCGATCGCGGCCGATTTTGATTGGATACGGTCCGATATTCGAAAGGCTGGACGGATCGCCGCCCGCAAAGCCTCCCTCCAGTACGTTGTATTCCACCACCATGGTGCCGCCGTTCTTCACGTATTCGAGCAAGCGTCCCTGGTTGGCCCGCAGGTCCGGCCGCGTGTTGTAGGCGCGAACGCCGGTGACGATCGCGTCAAAGCGCGACAAATCCCCGCGCGCCAAATCGTCAGCGCTCAGCAGAATCACGTCGGCTCCCAATTGGCGCAACGCTTCGGGCACTTCATCGCCCGCGCCCATCACGTAGCCGATGGTCTTACGCCAGCAATCGGACATCGGTGCGCACCAGGCGAGTATCGGCCGGCGGAAACAATACCTGGGGAGGGATGTGCGGATAATTGATCACCTGCATGCCCACCGCTATTTTGCTCTCGCCCACATTGGCGCTGGCCTCCAGAGTCCCCTTGGAATCGTGGGCCGGCGGAGTAACCGCAAAGGACACCGGCGCGTCCTGGCCCGCGCTGCTCAGCTTGAAATCCTGCTCGCCCGGCGCCACGGCCCAATCGGAGGGAACCTGTATCTGGACGCGGCCGGTAGCGTCGGGAACATTCGCTTCCACTTGCAGGTGGATGCTTCTGGCGGCGCCGTTCGGAAACACTCGCGCTCCTTCGGAGAGCTGCAAAGCTACCGCCGGTTCCACAATCAGCGGCCTGGTTCGCTCGCCCTCGGAGCGCTCGATATAACGGAACATCACCGGCCGCGTCACTTCTATATCGGCGTCGTCGACATGCAACTGAAAATGAGCGCGCAGCAACGGCGGATTTTCCGGCAGCCCGATGTCCAGTTGATTTGAAACCGTGTACGTTTCTCCCTGCTTGGGCTCGCGCAACCAATATGGCTGTGATACCGGCTGATTCTTCGGGACAGTCACATTCAGCGTGGAAACGTGCGGCTCGTTAAAAACAAGCGGACTTCCCGCCGTAGCGTCCGCGGACGCTTTGGCCATTCCATCTACAGCCACCGATTCCACATTCACCGGCACCCTTTCCCGGTCCAGCGCCGTCGCGCTGATTTTAAGCGTGCCGCCGGGAATCGCCGCGTATTTATCGGCCGTCGCATCCAGCCACAATCCCGAACACAAAACTATGGCCTCTTCCAGCTCCTGCCGCTTGAGATCCACCATGGGCTGGTGCATGCCGGCCATCAATTTCTTGGCCTCGAGCAACGCCGGCACCGTTTTTTCGGGATGCTCAATATCAAAATCGCGCGCTGCTCCGTCGAGAATCTTTCCAATCGGCGCCCCTCCGGGAAATCGATTCCAGGTAGTGTCGATGCCGTCGAAGATGTCCTTCGATGCGGGTTCTCCAGCTACTAGTACCAGAAAATTCTTGGCGGACCCGCGGCGCTCCGGCGCGCCCATCCCCTGGCTGCGATGCAAACTGCGCGACATCCCCGCTATCTCTGCGTAAGAATGTCCCAGTACCGGGTCATAAGTTCCTAAATCCACGGCAATCTGGTTGGGCAGTTTGGCCGATTCCTCTTCCTGCTGGCGGGTGAATGCGAATGTGTTCCACATGATTCGCTTGGCCTGCCACGGTTCCACCCACTGCAACTGCTCCGGGAACCGATGCGGATCGGCCGCCGCGGAAAAAGCCTCTTTGCCCAGCAGCGCGGAGACTTGATGCTGGCCGTGCCCATCCCGCGCCGTGCCCGTAAACCGCAGGATGATCACGTCCGGGCGGAAGCGGCGGATCACCCACACCACGTCGCTCAAAATCTTATCGTGACCCCACTTCTCGAACGTTTCCTGCGCCGTCTTGGTGAAGCCAAAATCGATCGCGCGCGTGAAAAACTGCTCCGCCCCGTCTATTCTTCGCGCGGCCAACAACTCCTGGGTGCGGATCACTCCCAGCGCGTCCCCTTGCTCGGGTCCAATCAGATTCTGGCCGCCCTCGCCCCGCGTGAGCGAAAGATATCCGGTGCGCACTTTTCGCCCCCGCGCCAGGTATGCCAGCAGCGCCGTGTTCTCATCGTCAGGATGCGCCGCGATCATCAGCGCGCTTCCCACAACGTTCAGGCGGTCCAATGCCAGCTTGGCCTCGGCCGCTCCTGACAGCTCACGTTGCGCAGGTGCGAGTGTAATATAAATTACACTTAATAATATCACTGTCCAAGCTACTCTGGAAGTCAAAATGCATCTAAGTGATCGGGGCACGTATAACAGACATTCTACGCGACCCGGGGAGGCAGTGAAATGGACGCCGTCGAAATTCAACCGGCGTTAGGCTGGTTGGAAACTACAACGAGGTGGCTCCGCGGCGGGCTGGCCAAGAAACCAGGAGTGCCGCGCATTGGTCTGGCGCTGGGCGGAGGTTTTGCCAGAGGCATCGCGCACATCGGCGTTCTACGGGCGCTTGAGAAGAACAACATTCCCATCCACGTGGTGGCCGGAGTGAGTTCCGGCGCGATGGTTGCGGCCGCCATGGCCAGCGGATCCACCGCGGACGAAATTCAGCACGTTGCGTTGTCCATGAAATTTCGCGACGTAGCGCGCTGGACCGTCAATTTATTGGGACTGGCCGGGAACGACCGCATGGTTACTTTCCTCGGCCGCTTGCTCAAGACCAACCGTTTCGAAGAAATGAAGATTCCTCTGGCGATCGTCGCCACCGATTTGGTGCGGGGCACAGCCGTTACGTTCCACACCAAAGGCGACGTCATTGCGCCCATCCGCGCCAGTTGCGCGTATCCCGGTTTGTTTCTTCCGCTGCGTTACCAGGGAAGGACCCTGGTGGACGGTTTCGTAAGCATGGAAGTCCCGGCCGCGCCGTTGTTGCAGATGGGCGCCGACCGCGTAATTTCCGTCGTCATCCCCAATCAGGAAGGCACCGAAGATTACGGCAACATGTTGTCGGTGGTCAGCCGCTGTTTTCAATTAATGAGCGCGCGCACGGAGCATAGCTGGCGGCGCTATTCGAATGTGGTGATCAGCCCTCCGGTAGCCGACATGTCCTGGGATTCGTTCGCCAGCGCCAGCCGGCTCATCGAACTCGGCGAACAGTCCGCGATGGCCGCCATGCCGGCCATCAAGAAGTGGCTGGCGCAGCCGCCGGCCGCCTCCGTACCCACGCCTGAACGGGCGCGCTCCGCGTTACCTTCCGCCGTCCGTTCCGCCTAACGACACACTACCGGCACAACACCCAAAACCGAACCGCGACGGCAACGGAGCGCCGCGAGACAGCAGAGTACTAGCACTCCTGGCCTTCCCGAGCTCGGAATAGTCTCTTCCCAAATCGCGAAACACTTGCACGGCAAGTTAAGATTGTAATAGATGGCTAACGCTACCTCCGCCCCCCAAACCCGTGTCTTAATCGCCGATGATGAGGAAAATCAACGCGCCGGGCTGGCCAAGATGATCCAATCCTGGGGTTATGCCGTGGAGACCGCGGCGGACGGCCAGGAAGCGCTCGAAAAGCTGGGCCAGGCGCCGGTCCACGTCCTGGTGACCGATCTCATGATGCCGCGCGTGGACGGCTTCGAACTCCTGAAGCGTCTCCAGGCGCAAGGGGACGCTCCGCCATCCATCGTCCTGACGGCATTTGGAAATATCGAGACCGCGGTCCAGACCGTGCACGATCTCGGAGCGTTTTGGTTTTTCGAAAAGCCCATTCAAGCCAGCGCACTCAAAGTCCTGTTGGAGCGCGCCGCCAACCAAAGCCGTCTGGAAGAAGAAACCGAACGCCTGCAGCGCCAGCTCTCCTATAAAGGCGTGCTGGTGGATCTGGTGGGCGGTTGCGCCGCCATGCAGCAGGTTTTCTCGTTGATCCGCCAGATTGCGCCCTCCAAGGCGGCAGTTTTAATCGGCGGGGAAAGCGGCACGGGCAAGGAGCTGGTGGCGCGCGCCATTCATCACTTGAGCCCGCGCGCGAGCGGACCATTCGTCGCCATCAATTGCGCCGCATTGCCCGAAACGTTGATGGAGAGCGAACTCTTCGGACACGAAAAAGGCGCGTTCACCGGCGCCGTGGAGCGGCGCGCCGGCTGCTTCGAGCTGGCCCAGCACGGCACGCTGTTGCTGGATGAGCTGGGAGAAATGCCGGTGGGCACGCAAGCCAAGCTCCTGCGCGTGCTGGAGGATTCCTGCGTTCGCCGCCTGGGCGGCAAAACCGAAATCGCCGTGGATGTCCGCGTGGTCGCGTCCACCAACAAAGTCATCGAGGAGGCGCTGCGCAAGGGCGAGCTGCGAGAGGATCTCTATTACCGCCTCAACGTTTTTCAAATTACCCTCCCGTCTCTGCGCCAGCGGGAGGGCGATCTTCCGCTGCTCACCGAAGCGCTCGTCGAGAGCCTGAACCGCAAGCACGATACGCGCGTGGTGGACGTGCAACCGGACGTTATGGAACAGTTCACGCGTTACTCCTGGCCCGGCAACGTGCGTGAATTGCGGAACGTGCTGGAACGCGCCGTGATCCTGGCCGGCGAAGGGAGCATCACCGCGCATCATTTGCCCCGCGATTTCGGCGTGCCCGCCGGCGCCCGTCCCGCGCAGCCTGTCTCGGAACCCGACGCCGTGCGGCTCCCCGTCGGGACCACCGTCAGCGAGGCGGAAAAGCTGCTCATCCAGATTACCCTCCAACACACCCGGAACAACAAAACACGCGCGGCTGAAATCCTGGGTATCAGCCTGAAGACTCTTTTCAACAAGCTGAAGGAGTATGGCGCCGCCGAGGCGGAAGCGGGTTCCGGCGCGCCCTAGAGTTTTCCTTTTACCAAATAGATGTCCATTAAGGCCCGGCTCCGGATCGCGATAATTGCGCTGGTCGCATTGGTGGTCATCGGCATGTCGGCGCTGTATCTCTACGACTTTACCTTCATGACTTTTACCGGCGCGGCGGAGCGCGCCGACTTTATCGCCAACGACGTGAAGGGAAACCTGGCCGATCATTTGCAGCGCGAGACCGACGCGCGCGGTCTGAAGCCCGCTTCACTCGAAGAATGGAAAAGCGCCTGGACCGCCATCATCCGCACCGATCCGGCCGTCACCGAAATGCTGAAGCGCACCCTGGGCGATTCCAAATTGGTCGCCGATATTCTGGTGAGCGACGAGAATGGCCAGGTTTTGGCCGCTTCCGGCCCGGCTATACCCGGAACCAGGCTGGCGCCCGTTCATGATTTCAAGGATCTGAAGGGCCGCAGCTGGATTGAAAATCTCCGCGACCTGATGACCCGCCGCGAGGATTACGCCACCACGCTGCCGGTCGGAATTTCGAGCAATGCCAAACAGGTGGTGCTGTTCAATATCACCGTCTTGATTCAATCGGTCTTCCTGAAGCATGACGTCTATCCCACTTTCAAGATTCTCGGGCTCACCTTCGCCTCGTCGCTCTTCATCGCCATTTTCCTCGGCTCTGTTTTGCCCAGCCTGATGCTCAACCCGCTGGAACGCGTGAGCCGCAGCATCGATATGATTCGCGCCGGCCAATTCGATACCGCCATTCTTCCGCTGCGCGAATCCAGCGAATTCGCCGCCGTTCAATCGAAGCTCAGCCTCTTGGGCGGCGAGTACCGCGGCGCCCGGCAGGACGCCCTGGAGTTGCGCAGCAACGTGGAGCAGTTGCTCGAAAAGCTGGAGGAAGCGGTGTTGTTCTTCGACAATACCGGCCGCCTCATGATGGCCGGCGAAGCTGCCGAACGCATGCTGGCCAAGAGCCGCGATCAAATGATCGGCCATGGATTGGATGAATTGTTCCCGCCCTCGAGCGTGCTGGGTGAGGTGATTGGAACCGCGCTCGAAACCCGGCAATCGGTGCACGGCCAGCCCGTCACCATTTCCCGCAACGCCACCAGCGTCCGGCTGCTGGTGAGCGTCGAAGTTTTACGCAAGGGGCCCGGACAGGACCAGATGGGCACGCTGGTCAAGCTGCGCGACGTGGATAGCCGCCGTCAATTGGAACGGCAGCTGGACGTCTCTTCCCGCCTGGCCGCCATCAGCCGGCTCACCGGCGGCGTCGCCCACGAAATCAAGAATCCCCTCAATGCCATGGCCCTGCATCTGGAGGTGCTGCGATCGCGGCTCGAAGAGGAGCAGCCGGAAGTGGATGTCATCGCGCGCGAAATCAAACGTCTCGACAATGTTGTAAAGACCTTTCTCAACTTCAACCGCCCCATCGAACTGCAGGCCAAGCCCATGGATCTGGACCAGGTTGTGCAGCAGGTGCTGGCCCTGGTATCCGTGGATGCCGAGGCCAAAAACATCCGGATCGAAACTGTTCTCACTGGCAAACTGTGGCTGAATGGAGACTCCGATCTGTTGAAGCAGGCTATTCTGAACGTAGTCAACAATGGCCTGGAAGCGATGGCCGAGGGCGGGAAGCTGATCATTCAAACCGAATGGATTGCCGACGAGTGCCAGATTCGCGTCACCGATGTGGGGCCCGGCATCCCTCCCGAAATACAGGACCGGATCTTCAATCTATATTTCACTACCAAGCCGCAAGGCTCGGGAATTGGATTGGCAACCACATTTCGAGTAGTTCAACTTCACAGTGGTACAATCGATTTTGTCAGTGAGCCTGGAAGAGGCACGACTTTCCGGCTGCGTTTTCCGGGGATGGCGGACTATCACGGTGAAGCGCGCACTTCAGCCACAGGCACTTCCTGATTTCAAACCCGGTTGCATGCCGTTTTCGATTGACCGCCCGTTATCCGCGATGGTACTCGCGGCTCTGCTTGTCTTGACCACGTCTTCCTGTCATAAGAAGCAGGTTGCCGTGCCCGTGCCGTCGGAGCCTGTGCCCGCCGTAACCGCGCCGGCCGTCGAACCGCCCCCTCAGCAGCAGCCGGTGCCCGCACAGCCTGCCGCCGCTCCCCCTGCAACCGCGCCGGCTACCGCTCCGGCGCCAAAGGATGAAACCCAATATCAAAAGAACAAGCCGCCGGATCAGCCTCCACCGCCCAAGCATCCGGCTCATCCAACCACTCCGGCTTCAACCGCCCCCGCCGTCCAGAGCCCGCCGCCTGCTCCAGCGCCGGCCGACACCCCGCGCCTGGGAGATATCCTCTCGCCGGATCAGCAGCGCGAATACAACACTGCAATCGATCTGAGCTTGGCCCACGCGCAAGCCAGCCTTGGCTTCATTTCAACCCGCCAGCTCACCCATGAGCAGCAGTCAACTGTGGCGGAAATTCAAAATTTTATCCAGCAGGCGCAGGAGAAAAGGAAGAACGAACTGGAAGCGGCAAAAAGCCTGGCGGAGCGCGCCGAGGTTTTATCTCACGATCTGGTGGCAAGCCTACGCTGAAGGTTGGCCGGAGCAGCCCGTGGGGCAGGCGCTTTCGCCTGCCAACAGAGCCGCCCCGCCAAAACGAAAATTACGGCTGGGGCGCCGGCTTCGGCGCGGTATTCATGGAAGACTCGCCACTCGCCTGACCGGTGACATCCAGCGAGTAAATCTTCACGTCCACCCGCCGGTTCTCCTTGCGAGCCGCCCGCGTCTTGTTATCGGCATTCGGAAAGTCCGAGCCAACGCCCAATTCGCGAATCGACCGCAGCGGGATGCTCTTTTCCACCGCCAGGTAATGCACCACCGCATCAGCCCGTTTGCGGCTGAGTTCGCGGTTATAAGCGGCAGGACCGCTATGGTCGGCAAAGCCTTCCACTTCCACGATGTACATCTTCATGCTGGCCAGCTTCTGAACCGCATCATCCAGTTTCTGTTGTTCGTCTTTGGCCAATGTGGTCCGGTTCAGGCCAAAATAAACCGGCTGGGTTGTCACCAGCTTGTAGTTATCCAGGTTCTGAAGCGAGGTGTCCAGTTTGGCTTGCGTCTGCTGAGCAGCGCTGTTGGCTGAATCAGCGCGCTGAGCAGCTTCCGCGGCAGCGGCATTGGCCTTCTGGGCGGCATCGGCGGCCTCGGCGGCCTTCTTGCCGGCATCCGTCGCCTTTTCATCGGCGGTCGCTACTTGCCGGTCCAGATCGCCAATGGACTGCTTGTTTTCATCGGTTTGCTTTTGCAGCGAACCAACGTGCGTTTCCGTCTTGCTGGCTTGATCCTGTACCGGTGCAATCGCTTCGCGGACGTCTTTCTTTGTCGCGCAGCCCACAACCGTCAATGACAGGACAATCACGGTACCTAAGAGCGCAGGTCTATTGCGAAGTGTCATAGGACTAATCTCCTCTCGGCCCATAGTGCAACCATCCTTCCAAAGGATAACCTCATGTTACACAATGTACTTCCCGCGGGTCCAGAGGCGGTAAGAGGTAAAAGTTGCTTATCTGACGTACTTTTTGACACGTTTACTAACTTTTTGTCACAAGATGAGTGAATTGATTAAATCCGCATAATGTTCAAAACCCGGAACTGTAAGGTCCGGAACTTTGGCTTCGTCATCCCAACGCCGTAGCATCACCGCCTGCGCGAAGTACGGATTCGCCTCCCAGGCCCGCGCTTCCGCCGCTTCCATGGGCCCGCCCTGCAATGCCAGACTCTGCACCGACGTCGGCGAAAGCCTGGCCCGGTAGGCCGGATCGGTGGCGCATAAATAACGCTTGGCGTCCACGTGCAGCCGGATCGGCTCCGTCACTTCCGGACCAAAATGCTTCTCCAGCCACTGCGCTCCGGCGGCTTCGTGATAGCCGTCCACGCCCTGCTCTGCGATATTTTCAGGTAATCCGTGGATCAAATGACCGATATCGTGCAGCAGCGCCGCTACCACCAGCGCCGGCCGCGCGTTTGCGGTCTCGGCCAGCCAGGCCGCCTGCAACGCATGCTCGCGTTGCGAAACACCCTCGCCGAAATACTCTTCCTGCCCGCGCGTCTGGAACAAATCATGGATCTCGCCTGTGACCGTCATATAATTCCCCGCTCCGGATGCCGTTGGTGCGCAAAGTAGAGCGCCGCGGCGATGCTCCCGAGCCACGTGACGCCCGCCAACACCGCGAACGCTCCCTTCCAGCCCCAGGTTACCGCGATGTTCGCCATGCTGTTTCCGGCCAGCACTCCGCCGAGATATCCCACGCCGTCAATCAAGCCGGAAGCGGTGCCGCTGCCCTGCTTGCCGCCGAAATCCAGCGCGATCGCCCCCGCCAGATATGCGTAGGGTCCGATAATCAGGAACGCCACCAGCGCCACTAACGCCACCGGCCAGCCGGGCGTGTCTTTGAAATTAGCCAGGCCCAGAACCAGCAGCGTCGCTCCGGCCAGAATCATGCCGCATAGGATAATTCCGGCGCGGCCCGCGCGGCCCAGCCGGTCACTCAAGAATCCCGAAAGCAGCACCGATATCCCCCCGAACAACGGAAACAGCGCGCTCTTTTGCGCCGCGTCGGCATTGCTCAACCCCACCGCCTGCGTGAAATAAGTGGGAGTCCACAGATTGAACGTCTCCCGCACCAGCGTCATGCCCAAAGATAATATGCACACCAGCCAGAACACGCGGCTCCGTCCGAACGCCCGCAGCAATCCCCGAACGCTGGTGGGCCTGTGCTTCTCGCCGTCATCCCGAAACAGATTGTCCGGATTGACGTCAGGTTCCGGAAGACCCAGTTCCCGCGGAGATTCCTTCACCAGCAGCAGGTTGATCGCCAGCAGCGCGGCCAATACGCCGCCCGCCGAATAGAAAACTCCGCGCCATCCCAGCCCATGGGCGATCAGCACGCTCATGAACTGCCGCGAGAGTGCATCGCCGAAAAGAAAGCTCAGGCTGATGACGCCCATAACAGAGCCGTAGGTTGAAAACGAAAACCACTTCGATGTGATTTTCACCACCCCCGCCCATCCCAGCGATTGAACCGCGCGGTTTCCGATCCAGGCCAGCGTAAACAGCGGAATTCCGCCGGAGACCGCGAAGAGAAAAGTGAACAGCACCGAGCCAGCCATCCCGAAGAGATAATTCCGGCGCCCGCCTAAAAAATCGGCCAGCCCGCCGCTGGGAAATTTTCCAATCGCATAGGCCAGCACGCCGAACGATGCGATGGTCCCGAACCGCGTAGTGGTTTCATCCCGCGGAATGCCGCGCGAAGCCATCTCCTGGATCAAAAGCGGCAACGAAACCGACAGGTCGGACCGGCACAGATAATAGCCGGCATAGCCGGTCACGAGCAGCGCAACTGTGACCGCCTGCCAGAACCGCATCCAGATAGTCTAGATTACTCGTGTATCAGTTTCGTGAACGTGGCCCAGAATGTTGTCCAGAATGTGGCGCAGGCGCTTTCGCCTGCGAACCCGTTCTTACTCCTACGGCCTTTCGCCGATCGCCAGCCGCGCGTCAATCTGATCGAAAACCACATCGCATTCCGCCACGCTCGGCGCCGCGTAATGCGCCCCGGCATCCAGCAAACGCCGCTCAGCGCCGCGCAACAACCGTTCCCGATCCCCGTCCCCTATCCGCGCCCACTCCTCTTCCGTCAACCCAATCTCATTTCCAGTGCGCGTGATGCCGATGGTCCACATGCCGGCATTGCGGCCCTCCGCGATATCCGCGGCCGTGTCGCCGATCTTCACCATTGCCGCCATGGGATAAACTTCCAGGCGCATCGCCGCCACGAAACACATCCAGGGCAGTGGACGCCCCGCGCCGGCATCCTCGGGACACAGCGCACAACGTGGCATAAAGCCCTGCTCCGCCGCGCGCTCCAGCAAATAATCCAACATCGCGCGATTGTATCCGGTAGTGGTTCCAATCTCCACGCCTCGGCGGCGCATTCTCCTCGCCGCCTCCGCCACCCCGGGAATCAGTTCCGAATGATCCGCCAGCACTTGAATCTGGCTCGGGATAAACGCCGCGTAGAGTTCATCGACGTCCGCTTCCGAAGGTTCCGCGCCGCGCTTCGATGTCCACGCCGCGCGCACCCGCTCGATTTCAAGGATCGCTCGAATATGCGCCCTCTTGGCGATGCCCATCGATTCGCGCGCCTCCGCAACCGTAACCGGCACGTCCGCCCGCGCGAAGACGGATTCCAGCGCCGCCACCGGCGCCCGGCTGCCATAATCCACCACCGTCCCGGCCCAATCCAGAATCGCCGCGCGTAGTTTCACAAACCCAACCCCAGAATGGTGCGCTCCGCCAATCCGAAAGAGAGCGTCATCCCCGAACCACCCGGCGCGGTAACAATATGGACTCGCTCAGCAGGCTCTGCCTCAAAAAAAGGTTTCTCGGCATGCATACTGTAAACGCCGTGCCAGCGCTCCGCCACACGAAAATCGGGGAGCCGTAAGAATGTTTGGGCTTCGCGCATTATCAGCTCATCGATCACCGGTTTGTCGAATATATCGACGCACTCGCCGTACTCATGGGAGTCTCCCAATGTAATGGCGCCATCCGCTGTCTGCGAGACCAGAACGTGAATCAGATATTTCTCGTACTCCGCCTTTTCGCGCGCCACGCGTGCTTTCAATTTCCCCAGCGTGCTGCACATCTGAAATGCCTTGTAAAACCGCAGCGTCAGTCCAGCCGCCAGCGCCGGACCCAACGGCCACCCGGAAGGCTGCGGCGCTGTGCGCATCATCTGCAGCTTACAACGCGTCAGCCCGCTCGCGCGGAATACTGTCGGGAAGAGCGTTTCGAAATCGTCGCCGGAACAAACGATAGCCACATCGGCTTCGTGCGATCCCGCGCCGGTCTCGATCCACGGCAGTTCGATGTGTGTAACCGCGCTTCCAAAATGCACCGCAACCCCTAGCTCGGTCAAAAATTCCGGAAGACGCGACACCACCAGCCGCGGGTCCACTGTGAATTCCGTCGCGCTCCAGAGGCCCCCTTTCAAGCCCTGGGGCTCGACCGCGATGCTGCGTTCCAGCACCCCGGAAGCGTCCAGCCATTCGCATTCGTAGCCCGCGCGCGGAGCCAGGTCGGCGAATTCCCTCAGCACTTCCGCTTCATCGTCATGATAGGCCACATGCAGCGATCCCGTGGCGAGATACGGCAATCGGGCCGCCTCCAAAACTTCCAGCCATATCTCGCGGCTGCGCAGCGCCATCCGGTGCATCTCGCCGGACGATTGGCCGATGGGCCAGATCATTCCGAAATTTCGTATGGATGCGCCGGTCGCGGCGCGGCCGCGCTCGCATAACACTACGGAGTGGCCTCGCCGGGCGGCCACGTACGCGTGCGCCAATCCCAGAATCCCTCCGCCGATCACTGCAACCTTCGCGTGTCGCGGCATCTCTTAACAATAGGACTGTTTCATGAAGCGCTGATGAAAATGAACGCGAAGTCTTCTTCCCACCGTGGCGCACGCACTTTTGCGTGCCGCGTCGCCACTCCTGGCGACGCCCGGGCTTACTCCCTACGCAGCGCCTGCATGGGATCAAGCGACGCCGCCCGACGCCCCGGCAGGTAACAAGCTAATAGCGCGGTAAGCAGCAGCACCAGACCCACGACGCCAAAGGCGGAAAAATCCATCGCGCCAACCCCGAACAGCGCGCTCTGCATGGTCCGGCCTACAAAATACGCGCCGATCGCTCCCAGCCCCAGTCCCGCGCAAGCCAGCGCCGCGCCCTCTCTCAGCACCAGCGCCAGTACGCGATTCCGTGAGGCTCCCAGCGCCATCCGCAAGGCAATCTCATGCGAACGCTGCGCCACGGAGAACGCCACCACGCCGTAAATCCCCAGGCCCGAGAGCAACAACGCGATCGCCGCAAAAGCAGCAAACAGGATCATCGTGAACCGGTCGCTGGCCAGCACATCGTCCCGCACTTGTTCCATCGTCCGGGGATTGGCAAACGCAACCCCGTGGTCTACCGCGTGCACCGCTCGAGCTACGCTTTTCACCATGGCTGCCGGATCTTTCGCGGTCCTCACGCCGATCCCCGCGCTCGGCCAGGGCGCCTGCCAGAACGGAACGTACACCTCCGGATTGTCCTCGCGAAACCCGCGGCTCCGAACGTTATGAAGAACTCCCACAATTTGCCATTCCACCGGATTGCCCACGCGCGTCGGGTGCGGAAACAATTGCGCCATCACTACCCGGTTTTCGAGCGGGTCTTTTCCTTTGAGATATCGATCCACGAAGTCCTGGTTCACAATGGCCACTCTCACGCTTGACGCATTGTCCCCATCGGTAAACGCGCGTCCTTTCACAATGCGGATACCGAAGGTCCGGAAATAATCGGGCGTGATCATTTCAAAGCCCCCACCAGTGCGCTCGGCCGCATCCGTAGCCGCGGGCTGGCCGGCTACCGCGAAAAACATGCTGAAGCCGGTGCCCTCCAGCGGCGTTCCAGTCTCCGCCGAAACGCTGGAAACTCCTGGAACGGCTCCGATGCTGGAAAGAATCCCGCGATAATATGCCACCATCCGCTCCGCATTATTGAAACGCGAATCGGGAACCGGAAGCGAGAACGTGAAAGCGTGATCCGTGCGTACTCCCAGGTCCACGCGCATCAGATTCCAGAAGCTGTGGATCGCCAAACCAGCGCCGGTAAGCAAAGTCAGCGTCATCGCAAACTCTACCACCACTAAAGTGCGGCGCAGGCGATGCCGGACAGCCCCAGTCCCCGAGCGCCCACCCTCCTTGAGCGCGTCGGCGGGATCCACATGCGCGGCGTACCATGCGGGCGCGCAGCCGGACAGCAAACCGGCCACGCTGGTGGCCGCCAGGGTGAAAAGCAGGACCGGAAAATTCAGGCTGAGATCCGCCTCACTGGGCAAAGTGTTCGGCGGCATCACCGCAATCAGGCCCCGCAGCATCGCATACCCGCACCCGACGCCCAGCGCGCCGCCAACTATCGCCAGCAGCAGGCTCTCGGTGATTAGCTGCGCGAAAATGGATGTCGATTTTGCGCCCAGCGCGCAGCGCACCGCCATTTCTTTCTGGCGCGTGATGCTCCTGGCCAGCAGAAGATTGGCCACATTGGCGCAAGCGATCAGCAGCACAAATGCCACCGCGCCCGCCAGCATCCACAGCGTCATGATCCGGTCGCTTGGGATGAAATCGTTCTTGAGCGGCTCAATCATCGCGCCCCAACCTTTATTGGTGGAAGGATACGTCGCGGCCAGGTGCGCTGCGACAGAATTCATATCCGCCTGCGCCTGCTGGATGCTCACGCCCGGCTTGAGCCGGCCCAGAACATCGATCCAGTGCATGTCCCGATTGAACTGTTCCTGCGTGAATGCCAGCGGCACTGCGAATTCTCCCTGGCCGCGGTCTGTCAAACCGGTCCCGAAGACGCCCTCCACCGTATACGGCTCGCCGTCGATACGCACAGTTGTCCCCAGCACATTAGGATCGCTCCCCAACCGCTCCCACAGCTTGTGCGTCAGAATGATCACGTGGTCCTTACCTGGCTGCCCTTCTTCCGGCAGAAAATCGCGCCCCAGCGTAAAAGGAACTCCCAGCATCCTGTACAATCCCGGCGTAGTGATCCTCCCGTCCATCTGTTCGGGTTGATCGCGCGTAGCGAAATTGAAAAAACGTCCGGTCTGCGCGTTCAGATCCTGGAACGCGGTGCTCTGGCGCTTCCAATCGGTGAAATCCGGCGCCGAAACTGAGTTGCGGGATCCCTGCATCTTCGACCAAACCATCACCAGTTGGCCGGCCTCGGGATAAGGCAGCGGCGCCAGCAAAGTCGCGTAATCTACCGTAAAGATCGCCGTGTTCGCGCCGATTCCCAAAGCCAGAGTCAGCAGCACGGTGAAGGTCAATCCAGGATTCTTGCGCAATTGCCGCAATCCGTAGCGCACATCGTGTAGCAGCGTTTCCAAAAAAGGCAAGCCTCGCTGATCCCGGTAATCTTCTTTAATCGATTCCACCGCGCCGAACTTCAGCACCGCTTGCCTGCGCGCCTCCGCGGGCGATAAACCAGCCCGAAGATTATCCGCCGCGAGCTGCGCCAGGTGCTCCTCCACCTCCGCGCCCAAGCGCTCCTCATCTCGCCGGCGCCGCGTGCTTGCGCTGACCAACCTGCTAAAGAATCGCCTCATCGTTCTCATTGCGAGCCCGCTTTTGGTTACCCACAGGTAGAATAACGCAATTCCTTTGGGAAAACAACAGGGAGGGACTGCGGAAAGCTTGAGCTAGCAGGCTAGCTCGCTACGGACTGTCCCAGGTCTCCGCTCAAGTACTCCAGGATTTCCTGCTCGCGCTGCTGGACCTCGAGCAGAATAGGCTGCGCCATGCGCGCGTAGTCCTGTCGCGAATGGACCTTACGCGCTTCCAAAAGGACTCGCCGCAGATTGGCGACGCATTCCTGCGCACGCATCATTTGATCGTCAGTTAGAATCACACCAGTTCCAACTCCACGATACCGCGTTTCTGAAGGCTCCTGGAGATCTGATTTGTCTCCAGCCAAACTTCAAGCAATTCGTGGCCAATGGAACACCGGGCCCAAAAGACGTCTGCTTCAAAACCACAGCTTGGCGCGGACGGAATCGAAGACAGCCCGAGCCGGCGCGGCAACCCGATCGACCTCAAAGTCCTCGTCCATGATCAAGAGGAGATCAAGATCTCTCGGGGCGGGTTTCGCAGTGACAAAGCTACCCCAGACGAAGACCCGATGCAGCTCTCCGGACGCGCCCGCGAGATCCAAGAGCGTCCGAAGCCGGCCCGAGAGCCATACGCGCCTCGGCGATGAACCGCAGAACCGCGCACGAAATTCCTCCCAGCCCGCCTGATGGACCCCGGCAGGCAACTCCCCTTGGCGGTTCAGTTCGGGCAGCACAGCCCCACGTTAGCAAATCGTCAGATGTCGCCTCTAACGTTTGCTCCAATTGAGAACGTTCCCGCCTTTCCCAGAACTCTAAAGACATCGAGGCAGATTGACGCGACACTATCCACGTCGGATGATTATGGAGAGCGAATGTTCGAATCCATCGTCTTTGGCCGCGACTCTCTCGCGGATGTAAGTAGTCCCGGAGAGTTTGCCGAGTGCCTCCTGTACTGTCGACTGTGCACCCGATTGTCGATCACGGCAGTTTTACTCGCTTGGCGCGGATATGCGGACCTGATACATTGCTTGGCTTGGTCGAGGCCGGGAATCTTGCAATAACCTACCTCGAGAACCGCTCGGCTGTTGCAACGCGGCGGATTGGCGGGCGTGAAGAGCATGGGTTTGTGATGGTACAGCGCAAGGGCGAGGAGTCACACAATCTGGTCCCGCACCTCTTTCAGGAATTAACAGGGAAAGAAGGGCGGGGCCGCCGCTTGGCGCGAAAGCTTCTCAGTCGGATCAGAACAAATACATACGGTGGCTCCGAGTTCGACCAAAGCCTTCGCGCGATCGAACACCGAGCGTACACCGATCGCCTCGTACCCCAAATACTGGCCGCGCGTGGAATATCACAGAAGCTGCCGGCCGCGCCAACGTTTCGAGTTCGCAAAGAAAATGATGCGTTCGTCATCGACACGAATCTCGACTTCGGATCGCTCAACGCTGAATGCAAGTGCCAAACCCCAACCACTCGCTGGACCGCGGTCTCATTCTCGACATCCTCTACGAGGGATATACCGAACTCGACTTCGCTGCATCCCTCGCGATGGAGCTTGCGCCCACCCCGACAGAAGCGGTCATCGCCAAGCAACGGATAGCATCAGTCCTTGAAGCGAGTAACCGCTCTTTCGACAGACCCTCTGCGTTCAGGAGTTTTGCGATCCCCAGCAACGGCTCGGTCGCCGAATCGATTAACAAGGGCGCGCGATCCTTCGAAGATCTGAGGAAGCTGCTTAGCGAGGCAGACCGCTTCAAGAAGTGGGTTAATGGCCAGCCACCCGAGGGAGACCTGGCGAAGGCATATATTGATGAGGTAGCGAAGGGCTCATGGCGAACTGGCTCTGTCACAACAAATCTCCGATTTGTGCTGTTCAATGCCGCCCAGATCGCCGCAGGAGCCGCAATTGCGGGCTCCGGAGGGGTACTCGCTGGCGTAGGGCATGCCGCCACAGACAGCTACCTGGTCGATCGACTTCTGACAGGTTGGAAGCCTCATCAGTTTGTTCGCGGGCCTCTAGAGAAATTCCTTGATACCCCTAGGCAATGATTCGACCATAGGCAATCTGGCTAGGGCCCGAATCGCCGGGCGGCATCTTGGACCCGTCGCGCCCGATTGAAAAAATTCACAGCTGCCACCTAGCTCGGAGCATGACCAGCCGTCGCATCGACATTCGCACTTATGGTGAGATGATAGTCTCCACTCCGAATGCCCCGCCCCTCACGCTTCAGCTTCCTAAATCTGCAAAGCGGAGTCGGTCTCGTGATCATCGTTCTGCTCGCCATTCTCACCAGCCCGCACTCCGCCTCGGGCGGCCGCATCTTCCTCGAAGTCGGAAACCTCACCGACATTCTGCGCCAGGTCTCCGAAATCGGAATCATGGCCGTCGGGATGACGCTGGTCATTCTTACCGCGGGCATCGATCTTAGCGTCGGCAGCACTCTCGCGCTTGCCACCTCCATCATGGGCCTGTGCCTGACCACTTTCGCGCCCGCCTCTGGAACGTCCGGCAAAATCCTGTTCGCTGTCTCCTGCGCGCTCGCGGGCTCCGCGCTGGTCGGCGCCCTGAATGGATTCGTAGTCGCCAACCTGCGCATCCAGCCGTTCATCGTCACCCTGGCGTCCATGATCGGCATTCGCGGCCTGGCCCGGCGGCTCACCAACAATACCAACATCGACTTTGGCTTTGGCTCGGACGCCGGCTCCGTCTTCGCGCGCCTGGGCTCCGAAAAATCGACAGTCGTCGCCGTCTTCGTCATCGTGTTCGCTGTTTTCTCAGTCCTTCTTTCGCGAACCGTCTTCGGCAGGCGCGTGAGAGCAATTGGCGACAACCAGACCGCCGCCATCTACGCCGGATTGCCCATCAAGCGAACCCAAATCTACGTGTACACCTGGTGCGGACTGCTGGCCGGGCTCGCTGGAGTGATCTACGCCGCTCAGAATCATCAAGCAAACCCGAACGCCGGGATATCATATGAACTCGAAGCCATCGCCGCCGTAGTGATCGGTGGCACCAGCCTGGCCGGCGGCAAAGGAACTATGGCCGGCACCTTGATTGGAACTTTGATCATGGGAATTCTCACCAACATGCTGCGTCTCAACAATGTGGATAGCAACACCGAAATGATGCTCAAAGCGGTCATCATTATTGCCGCGGTCTGGATTCAACAGTTCGACGCCGCGCGCTTCGGAAAAAGGGAACGAATATAATGCGAAACTATCTGGCGATCATCGGCCTCGCGAGCCTTCTGATTAGCTGTTCGAAATCCTCCTCGCCGGCGTCGAAGACCTACTTCGTGGCCTTCAGCCAATGCAACAACGCCGAGCCCTACCGCTCCGCGCAGAACGAGCTGCTAACCAGAATCTGTTCCAAGAAACCGGATATCAAGCTCACCATCACCGACGCCCAGCAGGATAACAGCAAGCAAATCGCGCAGATCGAAACCCTGATCCTCCAGAAACCTGATCTTCTGATCGTCGCCCCCAATGAGCGCGCCCCGCTCACCGCCGTGATGGGCAAAGCGATGGCTGCCGGAATCCCCACCATCTGCCTGGAGCGCGATATCGCCGAGCCGAATTACACCACCTACATTGCTTGCGATAACCGCGCCATCGGCAAAATGGCCGGCCAGTTCATCGTCGACAAGCTCACCGCGAAGTACGGAAAGCCCAAGGGAAAAATCGTGGAACTCCGTGGACTGCTCGGCGTCGAAGGCGAGATCAATCGCTACGGCGGCGCGCACAAAGTGTTCGATCAACACCCGGAAATCAAAGTGGTTCACCAGGCTGTGGCGGATTGGCTGCAGGCCAAGGGCCGCGAACGAATGCTCGAAATCCTTCGCGCGCAGCCTGAGATCGATGCCGTGTATGGCCACAACGATCCCATGGCCGTTGGCGCTTACCTGGCCGCGCAGGAATTGGGCCGCGAGAAATCCATGTTCTTCGTCGGCGTGGATGGCCTGGGCGGCCCGGCCGGCGGAATCAAGAAGGTGCTGGATGGCGTGCTGGCCGCAACCTTTTACTATCCGCTGGCTGTGGACAAAGCCATGGAAATCGGTGACCGTATATTGCGTGACCCGTCCTTCAAGCCGGAAAAGAAGTATATGCTGGCCACGGAAATCATCACTCCCGAAAACGCCAAACAGATGTACGACAAGTTGACTTTCTAAAGATGGGCGAATTGCTGCGTGTAGAGCGCATCAGCAAGCATTTCGACGGTACGCAGGCGCTTGACCAGGTAAGCCTGAGTGTCCTCGAAGCCGAAGTCCACGCGCTGGTTGGCGAAAACGGCGCGGGCAAAAGCACGCTGGCCAAAATAATCGCCGGCGTGGTTCGTCCCGACTCCGGCGAAATCTTTCTCGATGGCGCGCCAGTCGATCTACGAAATCCGCTGGATGCACAGCGGCACGGCGTCGGCATCATCTTTCAGGAGCTGGATCTTTTTCCGCATCTCACCATCGCGGAAAATATCGTCGCCGGCAATGTCCACGCTGAGCGCGGCTTGTTCGTCCGGCGTGATTCCATAGACCGCTTCTGCGCGCCGTTGCTGCAACAGGTGGGCTTGCCCGAAGGCTGCGCGCGCCGCCTGGTCCGCGATCTTTCGCTGCCGCAGATGCAACTGGTGGCCATCGCGCGCGCCCTGGGCATGCGCGCGCGCATCATCGCCATGGATGAACCCACCAGTTCCCTGTCCGAAGAAGGCGCCGCCAACTTGTTCGAATTGATCCGCGCGCTCAAACAGAAAGGCGTGTCCATTATCTATGTCTCTCACAAGATGGACGAGATTTTTCGCATCTCGGACCGCATTTCGGTGCTGCGCGACGGCCGGTTGATCAGTACCCGAGCCGCCGCGGCCGCGAGCGTCAGCGAAGTCATCCGCGATATGGTGGGGCGCGAACTCCGCGAATCCACGCGGCCCGCTGCTTCCAAAACTTCCAACGTCCTGCTCCAGGTCCGGTCGCTCTCCACCGCGAAATTGCATCACCTCAGTTTCGATTTACACGCGGGCGAAATATTAGGCGTCGCGGGCTTAGTCGGTTCCGGCCGAAGCTCACTGGGTGCGGCGCTTTTCGGATTGGACCCAATACTCGCCGGCTCCATCGAGCTTTACGGCCGGCCTTTCGCGCCGCGCTCGCCCGCCGGCGCGCTGAAACAAGGATTGGGATTGGTGCCGGGGGACCGCAAGCTCGAAGGATTAATGCCGCAGATGAGCCTGATTGAAAATTCCACTTTCCCCGTGCTCCATCGGATGCAGTTTCTCACTCTCATCCGAAAAGACACCGAACGTCGCGAGACCGCCGCGGTCCACGCGCGGCTCCGGCTGAAGGCCGCTTCGGCCAGCGCCCCGGTAAACACGTTGAGCGGAGGCGGCCAGCAAAAAGTCCTGTTGTCGCGCTGGCTGCTGGCCGACCCCGATGTACTCTTCCTGGATGATCCCGCGCGCGGAATCGATATCGGCGCGAAACAAGATATCTACGAAGTCCTGGACCAACTCTCAGCCGCGGGGAAAGGAATTATCCTGGTCAGTTCGGAACTCCCGGAGTTACTGCGCTGCTCGGACCGTATTGCAGTTTTGCGCGACGGCCAAATCACCGCAATCCTCACCCGCGAAGAAGCCACCCAAGAACGCATCATGTCATTAGCCACTCTTTCCGAACCGCGACCGTAAGTGTAAGAAGCTGTGAAAAAATCAGTTCGCAGGCACTTAGTCGTAAATCCTTGTGCGTCAACGTGGGGCAGACGCTTCCGTCTGCCAACCCCGCGTGCTTCCCGATTTTTTTCACAGCTTCTAAGTCTAAGGGAGTCGGTGCAGTGTAGCCATATAATCGAATGAATGACCACCCAGCAGTCCGAAACCATCCACCAAGCGCTGGACAAATTCCACATTGAACTTCCCTCCTGGGGCTTCGCCAACACCGGCACCCGCTTCGGCAAATTCATCCAGGCCGCCGCGGCCACCAACATCGAAGAAAAGTTTAGCGACGCGGCCCAGGTACATCGCTTGACCGGAGTCTGCCCCACCGTTGCCATTCACGTGCTGTGGGATCTGCCGCAAGGCGTGGCCAGCGCCGCGGACGTCCAGCGCCTGGCCGCGAAATACGGTCTGCGGCCAGGGTCCATCAATCCCAATCTCTTCGAAGATCAAATCTACAAATTCGGATCGCTCGCCAATCCGGATGCCGCCATACGCGACAGAGCTCAGAACCATCTCTTCGAAAGCATCCAGATCATGGACGCGTTGGGCAGCCGCGATCTGTCACTCTGGCTGGCCGACGGATCGAATTACCCGGGCACGCAGAACATCCGTCACCGCAAAAAGTGGATGGAACAACAATTAACAGCGGCGCACGCGCGCCTGTCGCACGGCCAGCGAATGCTGGTGGAATACAAACCGTTTGAGCCGGCTTTTTATCACACCGACATCGCGGATTGGGGCATGGCGCTGCTGCTGGCCGAAGCCGCCGGCCCGAAAGCCCAGGTGCTGGTGGACACTGGTCATCATTATCAGGGGCAAAACATCGAACAGATTGTGGACTGGCTGCTGGATTCCGGTATGCTCGGCGGATTCCACTTCAACGATCGCCGCTATGCCGACGACGATCTCACGCTGGGCTCCATCGACCCTTACCAGGTCTTTCGCATCTTCCATGAAATCCGTTTCTTCGAATGGGAAACCGGCCAGCCAGCCGACATCGCTTACATGGTGGATCAGAGCCACAATCTGAAAGGCAAAATCGAGGCCATGATTCAGACCGTCACCACAGCACTGGAACTGTATGCCAAAGCCGCGATCGTGGATCACGAAAAGCTCTCGATGTGCCAGTCCAAATGCGCGCTAGTGGATGCGGAAATCTGCATCAAGGACGCGTATTCCACCGACGTGCGCCCAGCCATTGTCGACTGGGCCAAATCAAAAGGCCTGCCCGCAAATCCCATGGAAGCCTTCCGCGAAAGCGGCTATCTGGAACGCATCACCGCGGAGCGCTGCGCGAAAAACGCCTCCTCAGCCTCAAGCTACGCATAGCGTGGCGCACGCTCCCAGCGTGCCGCGTTCACACTCGTGTGAACGCATGGTGTTCCGAAGAGTCGGAACACGGCACGCAGGAATGCGTGCGCTACACGTTTCCCAAATAATTCCCATACCCAACAATCATCGTCGACGCCAGCAACAAACCCAGACTCAACGCCAGCAATCCCTTGGTCCGCCGCCCCACCCCCCGCCATTCATGCAACGCAATCCCCCACAGGCTGCTAAAAATAATGATGCTGGCCATATGCAAAGTCCAGCTCGAAAATTTGTAAACTCCCATCTGCGTTTCACCCATGGTGTAAAAGAAAAATTGAAAATACCAGATGCTGCCAGCCAGCGCGCAAATCAGGTAGTTAGGCAGCCTCGGCATCCGTGAATCAACGTATTCGCCGCCGGATTTATTCCGGATATGCAGCGTCAAGCACCACACAAAGTTGGTAAGAAATCCGCCCGCCAACACCACTACCAAGATGGGCAATCCCTGCCAAAGCGGCGCGGTGCCCTGCCGCAGCGTGGCCGCGCGAATAGGATCGCCCGCCGCCAGGCCGTAGGAGAAACAAGCGCTCATCACGCCGCAAAAAGTCGCCACCAACAAGCCCCTTCTTCAGGCGAAATTCCTTGATCACCGCCTGCTTCATCGCCTCCGGCATCTCGCGCTCTTTGGAAATCCCCGCCGCTCCGGCGAACGCAATCCCAATCAGACAGACCAGACACTCCAATCAGAATCACCACGCCGGATTGAGTGCCCAACACCTTGCTCGCAAATTCACCGCGAAAAATAGGCGGTATCAAGGTGCCGAACGCCGCGCAATAGCCCAGCGCCACCGCCATCCCCAGCGACAACCCCAGATAACGCATCGTCAATCCGAATGTCAGGCCACCAAAACCCCACAGAATGCCGTAGAAAAAAGGCCAGAAGAGCGCGGCGGACGGCACCTCATGCAATGCCTTCAGAAGATGGTTGGTCATGGCGAAGGCCAGTATCCAGGGAACAATAATCCAACTGAACACGCCTCCGGTTAACCAGTATGTCTCCCATGACCATCGCTTCACATAGCGGTAAGGAACGTAAAAGGTACCGGCCGCGAAACCACCCAGCCAATGAAACACCACTCCAAGCGCGGGATTAGGAGGCATCAGTTTTCGCTCAGGTGGAAGATCTCTTCCAGCCGCAGGAATCCTTCATCCGGATTGCGATCACCCAAATTCTCAAAGAACGCTGCCATCTCCCGCTGCCAGCGTCCATTTACTTCGCGCTCCGCCATGCCTTGCAGCGCGGCGGCCAGGTCCGGCGTTTCAAAATAGCCAACCAGCAAACCATCGGTGCGAAGAAACAAGGAATAGTTGGTCCAGCCGGTTTCCCGCAAAGCTTCCAGCATGTCCGGCCAGACGGAGCGATGCCGTTGTTTGTATTCCTCCAGCCGGTCCGGCCGAACCTGCAATAAGAAGCACACGCGCTGCATAGCGATCTCCACTGCTACGATACTTTAGACGAGCAATGGCCGAGTTATTCAGTCTCTCACAAGCCGTCGCCCGGTTCGTCGAGGATGGCGACGTAGTGGCGATGGAAGGCTTCACGCACCTCATCCCATTCGCGGCGGGACATGAAGTGATTCGCCAAAAACGCCGGAATCTGACCTTGGTCCGGATGACCCCCGATATCCTCTACGATCAATTAATCGGCATGGGCGCCGCGCGCAAGCTGGTCTTTTCGTGGGGCGGAAATCCCGGCGTCGGATCGCTGCATCGCATGCGCGACGCTGTAGAGCACGGCTGGCCTGCTCCGCTGGAACTCGACGAACACAGCCACGCCGCCATGGCCAATGCGTACGAAGCCGGAGCGGCCGGTCTGCCCTGCGCGTTCTTTCGCGGCTATCGCGGCACCGATTTATCGCGCGTGAATCCGAACATCAAATTCGTCGCTTGTCCATTCACCGGCGAAGAGCTCGCCGCCATCCCTTCCATCCGGCCCGACGTCGCCATTATCCACGCACAGAAAGCCGACCATGAAGGCAACGTGTTGCTGGAGGGCATCGTCGGAGTACAAAAAGAGGCGGTGCTGGCCGCGCGCCGCTCCATCGTTACGGTTGAACAAATCGTCGACGATCTCGATTTGCGCAGCCCGAATGCCGTGGTGCTGCCTGGCTGGACCATATCCGCCGTAGTGGCCGTGCCCGGTGGCGCGCGTCCATCTTATGCCCATGGTTATTACGTCCGCGATAACTCGTTCTATTTCGCCTGGGACAAAATCTCGCGCGATCGCAATGTGTTTCTGGAATGGATGCGGGCCAATGTTCTCGAGGCGCGTTCATGACTCATACCACTTCAGAAATGATGACCGTGGCCGCCTCGCGCGCTCTTTCGAACGACGATATTTGTTTTGTCGGCATCGGTCTGCCGTCCGCCGCCTGCAACCTGGCGCGGCTTACTCACGCACCCCAAATCACGCTGATCTACGAATCCGGGACCATTCGAACGCGCCCGTCGGTGCTGCCGCTTTCCATCGGCGACGGCGAGCTGTGCGAAACAGCACTCGCCACTGTGTCCGTACCGGAGATGTTCCGCTATTGGCTGCAGGGTGGCCGCATTACCATTGGATTCCTGAGCGGCGCGCAAATGGATCGCTTCGGGAATCTCAACAGCACTGTCATCGGTGATTATCATCGGCCCACCGTCCGGCTTCCCGGAAGCGGAGGCGCGACCGAAATCGCAACGTCTTGCGGCGAAATCTTCATCATCATGCGCCAAAGCAAACGCAGCTTTGTTGCCGGACTCGATTTCCTCACTTCGTTGGGGCACGGACCGAAATGGCACGGAACGCCAGGCCTGCGGCGTAAAAACCAAAGGGCCAACGCTTGCGATTTCCGACCTGTGCAGCTATGACGCCGGATCCCGCCACCAACGAGTTCGTGGTTCGCTCCTTGCATCCCGGCATTTCGCGCGATCAGGTTCGCGAGAATACTGGATGGCCCATGCGCTTCGCCGAAACTGTGGAAGAAACTCCGCCGCCCACTAGGATAGAGCTTGAAGCTTTACGGGAACTGAATGCCCGCACTGCCGCCAGCGCACGGCGTAGCGGCTGCGGATTGATGCTATGTCTCAAAACAACTATCGGCGCCACGCTCCAAACGATCAGCCACCGTATCTCTATCCGTCCTACCGTTCCACGGTTCGCCGCGCGCCATCCAGACCTCTGATTTTCCTGCCGCACACGCTCTCAGAAACCAGCGGTCCCATTTTCCGCCCTGACACGATCGCCGAAACCGACAACGATCTCACTCGCCAGCATCCAAACGAACCGCAGGGCGAACGCATCATCGTTACCGGCCGCGTGATGGATGACAATGGCCATGCCGGTACCGCGCGCGCTCATCGAGATTTGGCAGACCAATGCCGCCGGCCGTTACCGGCACGCGAAGGACCAGCATCCCGCGCCGCTCGATCCCAACTTCACCGGAGCCGGCCGCGCACTGACCGATGAAAACGGCGTTTATCGATTCGTCACCATCAAACCTGGCGCGTACCCCTGGAAGAATCATCACAACGCCTGGCGTCCGGCCCATATCCATTTCTCGCTTTTCGGTCCGGCGTTTTGCACGCGCCTCATCACGCAGATGTATTTCCCCGGTGACCCGCTGCTGCCCTTCGATCCGGTGCTGCAGTCCATCCCGGACCAGAAAGGCCGCGAGCGTCTGGTCGCCAAATTCGATCAGGACACCACCGAACCGGACTGGGCGTTGGGCTATCAGTTCAACATCGTGCTGCGCGGCCGCGAGGCGACGCCATTCGAGAAATGACCACACCATCACAAACCATCGGCCCGTTCTTCCATCTTTGCCTCACTCCGCAATCGGATCTCGGCCCCCTCAAAGGCCAACGAATACGCCTGGTCTGCCGCATACTGGATGGCGATGGAACTCCGGCGAATGACGCCATGATTGAGATCTGGCAAGCCGATGCCGCTGGCGAGTATGGCCACTTCGCCCGAGTTTGTACCAATAAGGATGGCATCTGCACGCTCGAAACCGTCAAACCTGGACGCGTTGGCGTGCAAGCGCCGCACATAAACGTGATGATCTTCGCCCGTGGATTGCTCAAGCAGCTATTCACGCGCATCTATTTCGAAGGGGATTCGTCGAATGCCGGCGATCCTGTGCTCACGCTGGTCCCCGAGGATCGCCGCGACACATTGATGGCGCGCCCGGACCCCGGGAATCCGAACGTCTGGAATTTCGAGATTCGTCTCTGCGCGGAATCGGAGACCGTGTTCTTTGATATTTGACCAACTATGCCTGTTCGCCTGATCGAAAGTCTCGCCACAACGGAACCGCTCGCCGATGTTTTTTCCGACCGGTCCATTCTCGGCGCCATGCTGGCTTTCGAAGCCGCGCTGGCCCGCGTCGAAGCACGTTTCGACGTGATCCCGCGCGAAGCTGCTGACGCAATCTCACAAGCCGCAAACCCGGATTCCTTCGACGCGCCAGAGCTTGCGCGCGAGACTTTGCGTGCCGGCACGCCGGCCATCCCATTTGTAAAAGCGCTGACCGAACGCGTGCGATCCGTCGATCCGCATGCAGCGCGATTCGTCCATCGGGGAGCCACGAGTCAGGATGTCGTGGATACCGCATTCATCCTGTTACTCAAGCAGGCGCTGCCTTTGCTCCAGGCGGACTACCTTCGTGTTGATAAAGCGCTATGCCAGATAGCCGAGCAACACCAGGACACCGTAATGCTAGGGCGCACCCTGCTGCAGCCAGCGCCGCCGATCACGTTCGGATTGAAGGCCGCTGGATGGAGAGCCGCCGCACAGCGCGGTTGGGCTCGAATCGCCAGCCGATTCACCGAGGCGCTCATCCTGCAGTTCGGAGGAGCCAGCGGCACTCTAGCTTCGCTCGGCGACAAGGGAATTGCCGTGGGTCAAGCGCTCGCCGAAGAGTTAAGCTTGCCGTATCCCGATGCGCCCTGGCACGCGCATCGCGATCGGCTGGCGGCGTTGGTTGCTGCTTGCGGCGTTGCCACCGGATCGCTCGGAAAAATGGCGCGCGATATCTCGCTGCTCATGCAAGGCGAAGTTGGCGAAGCGGCGGAGCCCGGTGGTGCCGGCCGCGGCGGCTCTTCCGCGATGCCAAACAAGCACAATCCGATCGCTTGCTCGGTTACGCTAGCCGCGGCTTATCGAGTACCGGGTCTTGTCTCGACGTTCCTTTCATCCATGGTGCAGGAGCATGAGCGCGGCGCCGGTGGCTGGCAAGCGGAGTGGCCCACCGTCGCCGCCGTGGTGCAGAGCACCGGCCTGGCCATCGCCTCCATGGCGGAAGTCGCCGAGGGCCTGATAGTGGACCCGGCGCGCATGCGTGCCAACATCGATGCCACGCGTGGAGTAGTTTTCGCCGAACGCGTCGTGATGCTGCTCGGTTCTACTCTGGGCCGCGATGCCGCTCACCAGTTGCTGGAACAAGCCACGCGCCGGAGCATTGCCGAGAATCGGCGGCTGATCGAAGTTCTGGAACAGATTCCCGAGATCACGCGCGCCATCCCTCTGGATGTGTTGCGCAAGCTGGATACGCCGGAGGATTATCTCGGCTCAGCCAAAGAGTTTCAGAAGCGTCTTTGATAAGGAGTGAATCTTGCCGTTCGTAAATATTGACAATGTGCGGATCTTCTATCGGCTGGAAGGCTCGGATGACCGGCCGGTTCTGGTAATGTCCCACTCGCTCGGCTGCGATCACGGCCAATGGGACGTACAAACGCGCGATCTGTTGCCGTATTTCCGGATTCTGCGCCACGACATGCGCGGCCACGGAGCATCTGATATCCCGCCTAATGATTACTCCATCGACCGCCTGGGCCGCGACGTAATGGCCATTGTTGACGCGCTCGGAATTGAAAAGTTCGCCTTCTGCGGTCTTTCCATCGGCGGACTAATCGGCCAATGGCTGGGAGCGTCGGCGCCGAACCGCATTACCCACCTGGTACTCGCAAATACATCGCCGCGCATGGACACCTCCGCGATGGAAACACGCCGGCGCACGGTGCTGGAGAACGGCATGGCCGCCGTGGCCGACGCGGTGATGGGCCGATTCTTCTCGCCCGAGACGCTGGCGCGTCATGATCCCGATGTTGCTTCGGTTCGGCGGACGCTGCTCAACACCGATCCGCGCGGGTACGCCGGATGTTGCGCGGCCATTCGAGACACGGATCAAACTGGATTGCTTCCAAACATCCGCGTACCCACGCTTGATCATCTGCCGGCGATTGCGATGTCTCCACTCCCTGGGCCGGACACGGCGAGGTATTGGCGCGCGAGATTCCTAATGCCCGCGTGGTACATCTTCCCACGGCGCATTTGTCGAACCTGGAACGTCCGCGATCGTTCAGCAGCGCATTGTGCGATTTTCTTGTTTCAGCGAATGGTGACGTATTGGAAGCCGGCTATCACAGGCGACGTGAAATGCTGGGCGATGCCTACGTAGATGCGGCTATCGCGAAAACTACGGACTTCACGCGCGAGTTTCAGGATCTGATCACGCGCTACGCGTGGGGAACTGTGTGGACGCGTCCTGGATTGGATCCGCGCACGCGCCGGTTGCTGGTGCTCTCGGCAACGTGCTCATTGGGACGCTGGGAAGAGTTCCGGCTGCACGTGCGCGCGGGCCTGCAGCGTTCGCTCGAGCCCTGCGATCTGAAAGAGCTGCTGCTCGAGACCGCTATCTATGCGGGCGTGCCGGCGGCCAACACGGGATTCCAGATTGCGAAGGAAGAACTTGAGAAAGCATGCGCACTCAAGTCGGAATAATCGGCGCAGGGCCGGCGGGCCTGATGCTTTCGCACCTGCTCCATCTGGAGGGCATCGAGTCAGTAGTGCTCGAAGCTCATTCGCGCCAATACGTGGAAGAACGCGTCCGCGCGGGCGTGCTGGAGCAAGGCACCGTGGATCTGTTGGTGGAAACCGGCTTGGGCGCGCGATTGAAGAAAGAAGGACTGTTTCATCACGCAATCCAACTGAACTTCAACGGCCAAAGGCATCGCATCGACTTTAGCGATCTCACGCCGGGCCGCTCTATCACCGTTTATGGCCAACAAGAAGTGGTCAAGGACTTGATTCAGGCGCGGCTGGATGCTGGGGGCGAGATTCATTTTGAAGTGAGCGAAATAAGCCTGCATGACTTGGACACCACGGCGCCTTCCATTCGGTTTGGCGATGCACAGGAGATCCAGTGCGATTTCGTGGCCGGGTGCGACGGATCGCACGGTATCTCGCGCGGATCCATCCCGCCGGACGCTCTGGCGGTTTTCGAGCGCGTTTACCCTTTCGCGTGGCTGGGAATCTTAGCCGAGGCGCCGCCCGGCTCACAGGAACCGATCTACGCCCATCATCAACGGGGTTTCGCGCTGTTCAGCATGCGGTCACCCAAGATCACCCGCCTCTATCTGCAATGCGCGCCGGATGAAGATCTCGGCGAATGGCCGGATGCGAGGATCTGGGAAGAACTTTGCGCGCGCCACGCATCGAGCGACGGCTGGAAACCGGCCGAGGGACCGATCCTCGAAAAAGGCATTACCGGAATGCGCAGTTTCGTAGTTGAGCCGATGCAATTCGGCAGATTGTTTCTCGCCGGCGACGCGGCGCACATTGTTCCGCCCACGGGCGCGAAGGGAATGAACCTGGCCATCGCGGATGTGCGGGTGCTGGCCAGGGCGATCGGGGAGTTCTACCGTTCCGGTAGAAAGGATTTGCTGGATCAATATTCGGCTACTTGTTTAAGGCGCGTGTGGAAGGTGCAGCGTTTTTCCTGGTGGATGACTTCTATGCTGCATCGATTGGATTCCGACGACGGATTTGTTTTTCGGCGGCAGCTGGCGGAGTTGGATTATTTGATTAGTTCGCGGGCGGCGTTGACATCGCTGGCTGAGAATTATGTGGGACTTCCGATGGAGTGGGAACCGGGCGAAAAACACCGGTGAAATAGAACGTGCTGCCGCTGCCTACCTGGCTCTCCACCCAAATACGGCCGGCCATCATTTCCACCAGCCGCGAACAGATGGCCAGGCCAAGACCGGTGCCTCCATGTTTGCGGGTAGTGGATCCATCGGCCTGGCGGAACGCCTCAAAAATGAATCCCTTGCTGTCGGGCGGAATGCCGATGCCGGTATCTTTCACGGAGAATAACAGCGTGATTTCAGAATCCGTGGATTGATCCACGCGGGCCTCAATGTGAATGCTGCCTTGCTCGGTGAATTTGATGGCGTTCCCGATGAGATTCAGCAGCACCTGGCGCAGGCGGGTGGGATCTCCCAGCATGTTCTCGGGAACATCGGAGGCGATGCTTGCGTGAATTTGCAGGCCCTTCTGATGAACCGTTCCGGCCAGCGTCTTCACCGCCTCACGCACACACTCGGCCGGTGAAAAAGGAACGCTCTCCAATTCCAGACGGCCGGCGTCGATTTTAGAAAAGTCCAGAATTTCGTTCAACAGGCTTAGCAAGGATGTCGCCGACTGCTGAGCGGTCTCCAAATACTCGCGCTGCTCGCCATCGAGCTCCGTTTCGAGCGCGAGGGCGGTCATGCCCAACACGCCGTTCATGGGCGTACGGATTTCATGGCTCACGTTGGCCAGAAACTCGCTCTTCAGCCGATTGGCTTCCTCGGAATCCTTCAGCAACAGCTCGATATCCGCGTTCTTCCTTTCGATCTGGGCTTTTTCCAGGCGCAATTCGTGAGTGCGCTCACTCACCGCGGACTCCAACCGCTGCTGTTCCCGGCGGTAGCTGCGCTCGCGCGACCAAATGAGATACCACGCGGCCAGAATCAGCACTCCAATGGCGCCCAGCCGGGCCCACCAGGTTTCCCACCAAAGCGGAAGCACCTCAATGGACATGCGCGCGGGGTTCTGGCTCCATTCGCCGTCGGCGCTGCGCGCTTCCACCTCCAGCGTGTATTGGCCAGGCGGCAAGTTGGCATATTCCAGTTGCCGCAGAGAAGTTTCCACCCACTCGTCGGCGAAGCCGGCCAGCCGGTACCTGCTGCGCACAGTTCTTTCATCCAAAAATGTAAGCGCGGCAAAGAATGCCAACAGCGGCGCATGGCCATGCCGCACGCTGACGGGCTGGGACAAATCTATTTGATGGCCGCCGATATTGGCTTCGGTGATTTCCACCTTAGGCGGGGCGGAGGCTGACGCCGCGGCCGGGCGGAAGTGAGACAGACCGCCGCTGGTGCCAATCCAAACGCTGCCGTCAGGGTCGGCCAGGAACGATGCGGCATCGCAATCGTCCCAGATCAGGCCGTCCTGCTGATCGTAATGATGCCAGCGCACGCCGTTGTAGGAATCCACGCCGCGATCGCTGCCGTACCAGATGCGTCCGCCCAGATCGGCGCCGACAAACAATGCTTTGTCCGAACCCAAGCCGTCCTTCTCGGTGAAGGTTCGGATTGCCAGGTGTCCATTATCCATGGTGATTCGGGAAACGCCGTACGGTTCGCGATAGCCGATCCAAATGGAGTCATCCTTAGCTTGGGTAACGTAGCCGAGATAATTTGTGGCCAGACCGTCTTTGGTGGTGAAGCGGCGCCAGTGTCCTTTTTCCATGAGCGCCAATCCGCGGCTGCCGCAGAACCACCAGCGTCCCTGGCGATCCGCCATGGCATCAAAGAAGATTTCGTCGGGACTGCTAAAAGGTAGCTCGACGCGCGTGAAATGCATGCGGCGTCCCTGGACGACGCCATGAAATACGCCGCCGCGCGTGCCCACCCAGATCCCTCCGGCGTCGTCCAGCTTGAGCTTGGTGACGCGATCGTTGGTGATGCCGTCGCTCGCGCCATAGCTGATCACGGCGCCGGTCTTGGGATCAAGCTGGGAAACGCCGCCCGGTGAACTGCCGGTCCAGATAGTTCCGTCTTTTCCTTCCAGCACGCAGCGGACTTTATTGCCGTTCACTCCTTGCCGCTCGGTCCAGTTGCGCCAGTTCGGTTTGCCATCGGCGCCGATACGCAGCCGGTTCACGCCGAGGTCGGTACCGATCCACAGATCCTGGTTGGCATCGCGCCGGATGGCCCAAATGGTATCGTTCGAAAGCCCGTCGGCCGCGGTCCAGCTTTCCCATTGTTGATACCCGAGCCAACGCGCGAGCCCAAATCCCAACAGGCCGACCCAGATGGAACCTTCCTGATCAACCAGAACGCTGCTGGTGGGATCGGCCGGAAGGCCCTGCGCTTTTCCGAGATAGCGCCATTTTCCGCCGGCGCGCATGGTAACGCCAAAGTCGGTGGGGACAAACAGCTCGCCGTTGCGGCCGATGGACAGCGCGGCGAAGTCGCTATTTTCGGGGATTGGCACTTCGGCCGGCTCGAATCTCGTGGCCAAGCGGGGACGGCGAAGCAAGCGGGTGGAGCTACGGATCCAGAGCGTTCCTTCTTTATCGGTGATGATGGCGTCCCAGCGGTCCGGCGGGATGCCATGCTCTTCGCCGAGCGCGGTCACCTGATTGGATTCCATTCGACAAATCCGCCGCCCGCATCCGTACCAAACCACGCCGTCGGGAGCGGTGTGGATACCGTGCACCGCGGGATCGTCACCGGGGATGGGTGGCGCGGTTACAAAGTGATAAAAGCTTCCCCAAGAAGTCCCAATCAGCAGCCCGGTGGAGCTGCTTACCAGGAGGTGGCCGGCCTGATCGGAGGCAATGGCGGAACGGCCCATGATTTCGAGGGGACGGCCGACGTCGACGTACTGGAATCTCGTTCCCACGCGCCGGGCCAATCCGGCGGAGGTTCCCGCCCACAAAACATGGTCGGCTGTTTCGTAGAGGGACTCGATTCGCGCGCTCGGCAACCCGTCGCGCATCTCGAAGGTCAGGAAATGGGCGCCATCGTAGCGATAGAGGCCGTGCTGGGTGCCAATCCAAAGATATCCGGTGGAATCCTGGAGGAGGCATAGTGTTGCCAGGTTTCCGAGGCCTTGTGAGCCAGAATACAGTTTGAAGCTATAGCGCTGCGCGAACATGCGCGGCGGCAGTCCGAGCAGGGATATGCCAAGCAAAAAGGCTAGTAGCCAATTGCGAACCGGACGCAAGAAATCCTCCGTATCACCTTCCATCGGCATGGGGGGGGAAAGGCTTTATTGGGGGGATGGGGCTGGGGGATGGGGGCTGGGGGCTGGTGGCTGGTGGCTGGTCGCTGGTGGCTGGTGGCTCGGGGCTCGGGGCTCGGGCCTGGTGGCTGGTCGCTGGTCGCTGGTCGCTGGTCGCTGGTCGCTGGTCGCTGGTCGCTGGTCGCTGGTGGCTGGTGGCTGGTGGCTCGGGGCTGGTTACTGGTGGCTGGAACCAAACGGCACCGACTCCCTTACGGCGGCGGTTCGGTAGGCGCGCTGGGGGTGGGGGCGTTGGGCCTTCCTATGTAGAGGAACTGTTCGACGCCGCGGTGTGTTCGAGGCGCGTCTTGCCGACGTAGGTGCTATTTTGGACAAGGATCTGCATGCCTTACCTGATATCAATTTTGGTTTTGTTGTTCGGTGCCGTGCTCGGCGCTCAAAGCAAGAAACCCTCCTTGACCGCTGAGGAAAAATCGATCGCCGATGAAATGCACGGGCTGCGGAAAGTCCCCGATGAGCAGCGGCCGGCGGTGACCAAACGCCTGGCGCTTGAAATCCGGAAATTACCGTCCAGAAATGTTAAATCCGCCCTGGCCGACAATCTCGCGAACCTGGCCACCGAAGGCGATCCGGGACGCGGCACATTGCAGGAAGTGGCCACCACGCTGGCCCAGGCGCTGGCCGAACAGGGCACGGTGAACGCTTTCGGATACATGACGCTGGCGCAACTGGTCCGTTACGAGCACGTTCAGGTATCCACTGCCGATCCGCAGTTCCAGGCCGCGATGTCCACGCTCGAAAAGGCCGACCGGCAACGCGAGAGTGCCAACTTCACCCTCACGGACCTGGAAGGAAAAAGCTGGACTCTGAAGGACCTGCGCGGGCAGACCGTTCTGGTGAACTTCTGGGCGACGTGGTGTCCTCCGTGCCGGAAGGAAATGCCGGATCTGGAAGCGCTCTACCAGGAGTTCAAGAGCCAGGGGCTGGTGATCCTGGCGATTTCCGATGAAGAGGCTGCGAAAGTTCAACCATTCGTCACGGAACACAAATTCAGCTATCCGATTCTTCTGGATCCTGGGCGAAAGGTGAATGAGTTATTCCAGGTGGAGGGGATTCCGAAGAGTTTCCTCTACGACCGCAACGGCCATCTGGCCGCCGAGGCGATGGACATGCGGACACGCGGGCAGTTTCTGGAGATGCTGGCGGAGGCTGGGATCAAGTAACGGTTGGCAGGCGGAAGCTAGGTACTTGCAAAATTCGAATAACCAACCGCTGACTCGGCATAACTGGAACCCAAAAGCACCGGCTCCCTCAGTCTCAGAAGCTGTGAAAAAATCGGCAGGCGCGCCGGGTTGGCAGACGGAAGCGTCTGCCCCACGTTGACGCACAAGGATTTACGATTAAGTGGCGCAGGCGCTTTCGCCTGCGAACCGATTTTTTCACAGCTTCTCACGGTCGCGGTTCGGTAACTCATTCTTTCTGAGCCGCGAGCGTAAGCGACCGGTGCCTTTGACTTTTTCACAACACAAAGCAATTGTGGCGAATTTTGCAAGTACCTCGGAAGCGCCTGCCCCACATTCATCGGTGGCGTTGCTGGTCGAGATAGCTTTCGCCGTTGGTGATCCAGTCGGCGGCCGGTTCGTCTTTGAGATAGTGACCGAACCACGCAAAGATGCGCCGCTGATAGTCCATCTGATTGGCTTTTTTGCGCAAGCCGTGATCCTCGCCGGCGTACTCGAGTAGAACCACGTTCTTCCTGGCGCGCCGGGCGATGTTATACAGTTCGACGCCCTGGTGAAAAAAGACCGTTCCATCGCTGTCGCCTACCTCAATCAGCAGAGGCGTGGTCATATTCTGCACATTGAATACCGCGGAATTCCGGATGTAAGCCGGCAAGTCCTCATAGAGCGGGACCTGCATTCGCTGCTGGCCGGTTTCAATATGATCGGTCTCGGCGATGCCGCTGCTCCAGTGATGATTTCCGTAATTGCTGACCAGATCGGTGATGGGCGCGCCAGCGACGCCGGCCGCGAACAAGGTGGTGTGGGTGGTCAGGAAGGCGGTATCGAAACCGCCCCAGGAATGTCCCATCACGCCAATCTTTTTCTCATTCACCAGGCCCTTGGCCAGCGTTTCCTTCAACGCCGCCGTTACACATTCGGCCACGGAAAGCCCCGGCTCGCGCGGCCGGAAAACAATATCGGGCATCAGCACGAAGTAGCCGTGACTGGTGATGGCGCTCGGGTTGTAATACTGACGTTCGGAGAGCGAGCTGTAATGATGAAGGCCGTCAGAAAGCCTCTCGTAGAGATAAACGATCATGGGGTACTTCTTGCCGGCTTCGTAATCGTCGGGATAATACAAGGATGCTTGCAGCCGGCGCCCCTGCGGCGACTTGTATTCGATCAACTCCGAATGGCTCCACGCGAAATTGCTCTGGAAGGTGTTGGTGGCGACGATGCGCTTCGCGCCGGTCAGTTCCGGCCCACCGGCAAGCAGGCTGGGCGATTCCTCGAAGGTCTGGGTGACGTAGGCAAACACCGGGGCGTCCTTGGCCTTGGCCAGTTGGTCAATGTCCTGGTCTTCCCACAGCAAGCGTTCCGCTTTTGGTGCGGCGTCATTCAGACCGACGCGCGCGTAGCCTGATTTCTTGCTGTAGATACCGAACGCATGCAGGTATAACGGCTTTCCCGGATCGATGAACTCTTCATCCGGATCGAGTTGCACATACCGGTAACGAATCTGCCCGGCCGCTCCGTCGGTGAGCCGCACCGGCCGCGAGCCATCGGGCGCAATCCGCCAAAGGTCGAACTTGTCGTATAAAATAACGTCCTTGTCGTCCTTGGTCCATCCAGCGACGCCAAACGGCGGCAGTTGCTTCACGGTGTAATCGGACTCGCGGTCAATGAACGACGTTTTTACGCCCTTGGTGATATTCACCACGGCGTGCGTTGCAACATTCACGGTCCAATAGTCATCGTCCTGCAAATATAAAAGATACTTTCCGCCAGGGCTGGCTACCAGATAGTAGTTGTCATTCAACAGGTCATCTTTGATGAGGGTTTGCTTGCCGGTCTGGAGATCCACCAGGGACAGATCGGCCGCCGGCCTGCCGATGCTGCGGTCCAGCGCATATTGCTTCCATTCGGTGGCGTAGGCGGTCTGCTGGTTTTTGAGCGGCGTCACCTGGCCCATTAAATCGCGTCCCAGCGGGACGATCAAACCTGAATCGACGTGCCACACCGCCAACAGATTGCGATGGCGTTGCTGTTCGACGCCCTTCTTTTGTTTGGGCAGGACTTCAGGGTCCTTCCAGTGCCAGACATCCACGGCGGGCTTGTCGTCCGCGTCTTTTGCGTTTTCTTTGGCACTGTCTTTCGCTCCATCCTTGGGGGCGTCTTTGGCCTTGGGAGGCTTCTCATACCATTTGGCGATTCCGAAGAAGACGTCGCTTCCGTCCCGCGACCAAGCCGGTTTTCTATAGGGCACAATCCGCATCCCCGCTCCGATTTGCGTTCCGGTACCGGGGTCAAACTGGTGTGCACGCTCATCGGTTTCGCCGAGGTGATTCCAGGCGAGCAGCACCTGATTCTCACCCTCATACTTGTCGTCCGCTTTGGAACGTAGCGCGGCGAGATCGGCAGCGTCTTTTCGCCACGCCAGGCCGCTGTAATTTTCGTTGGAAGAATCCAGCACGCGCAGCGTTCCCGTAGCAGTGTCGAAGACTTGAATGCCATTGCCGGTTTTATCGGGACTGGAAATTGCGAATGCCAGCAAGTGGCCTTTGAGGTGAAAATCCTGCCAAACATATTCGGAGGCATCGCCCAGCGCGATGTCGCGGCCAGTGGCCAGATTGCGAACGATCAAGGTGGCGCCCACGGGATTTTCATCTTCGGCCGGTTTGGCGGCGTCACCACTGCCACTACCACCCGGTGGCGTTGGCGGCTTCTCGGGCGCATATCGCCGCATGGCCAGCCAGGTTCCGGAAGGACTGAACGCGAAGGTCTCGATCCCTTCGATCTCCGATTGCTCACCCGTCGCCAGGTTGGTCAGGCCCAGCTTGTTGTGAATGGGTTTCTTGTCTTTCCGAAGTTTTTCCTCCTGCGCTTCAGAACGGCCGATGGCGTAGGCAACCCAGCGGCTGTCGGCGGAAAAGGCCGGCTGCAGACCGAAGGCAACGGTCTTGGTGAGATCGCTATCGGTGCGCGCCAGGCGCAATTCGTTATTGCCGTTGGAACGATTGACGCCGCAGGCCAGCCATTTGCCATCCGGCGAGAGCTTTCCGGGCTGGCGTCCGCCGAAAATGAGAGTTTCCCACTGCCCGTAGTCGGCGGGCGTGGGCGGCTTTTTGTTCTGGCCTTCCAGTAACGCGAGGCAGACGAAGGCAAGGGGCAGGCGGGTGATTAGGCGCATCTGACGAAGAAGATTAGCACGGAATCCGCGGTGGGAGCTGATGGCAGACGGCACTGAGGATGCATGCGCTACGTGTGGAGGATGGGAAATAACTGCTACGCAGGTTAACAACCCGCCGTTTGCGCCGATTGGCAACCTGCCCCACTAGTGAGCTTCGAGTTGATGCTGTACAAACGGATTCGCGGGGAGTTTGCGATTCCAATGCTGCCAGAGTTCGCGGCGGACGGCTTCGAGTGGAAGAGCCTCATTTTCCCGGCCGGCGCGGCGGAGCAGCAGGGCGAGCGAGGTATTGAGCCGCGAGACGTAGACGGAATTCAACAGGTCGTTTTGCGGGTCAGGATTCGAGGCCATGATTTCGCGGAACAGCTGCTGGTAAGTTTCCAAGGCCGGCTGGAGCTGGCCGGTCTCAGCGTAATGATCGGCGAGGGCGCGCACGGCGGTATCGGCTTCACTGCCGGCCTGGATGCTCCCGGCGGGATAATCTTTCGTTTCACTCAAGAGCCGCAGAGCGGCGTCGATTCTGTCTTTCGCGTCTTGCTCATGATGAATCCAGCGCGCGGGGTAGGAGGAACCGGCGAGAAGGAGGGCTTCCGCGCGGCGGGCGGCGACATCGTTCGGGACCTCCCGGATTCTCAGGAGCGCGTGGTCGTAGACCTCCAGCGCGTGCCGCGGATCGGTGTGCCGCAAGACATCGCCAAGGTAATGCCCGGCCTGGGCTATCACGGTGCGGGCCTCATAATAGCCGGCATCCTTTTGCGCGATTTGTTCCAGCGCGACGAATGCTTCTTGCAGCGGGGCTAAGGCTTCGATGGGGCGATGGAGATTGACGGCGCCGTCCTCACCTAGAATGAGTCCTTCCCGGCATCGGGTTTGGAAGAGGATCAGCGCTATGTAACCGGGATTAGGGTCTTCGCGGCGTAGTTTCTCGAGTTGGATTTTCGATTCCTGGATGGCCTTGAGCGCGCCCGGGAAGTCTCCCAAATTCGTGAGCGCGCCGGCAAGCATATTGAACGCCTGCGCGCGCGGCCCCGGCACCGTTGGAGTTTCCTTGGAGATTTCGAGTCCGAGCCTGGCATAACGAACTGCGTCGGAAAATCGATGGAGGCCGAGCTGGACCTCGGCCAAGTCTCCGTACATAAAGGTTGCGCCGTTGATCTCGCGCTTATTTAGATCCCCGAGCCGCGCCAGGCGGTCGAATGCATTTACAACGTTAGGAGAGTAGGCCAGCACCTGCTCGTAGTTGCGTTTGGCATAAGCGGTTACGGCGCGGTCGTGCGCAATATTGGCCGATAACCAAAGTGCCCGGCGGTTATTGGGATCGGTTCGGAGGACGGAATCGGCGAATAGATCGGCCTGGCTTAGGCTTTTGTCAGCCTCGGCATACTGGCCCTGTTGGTTCCATTCAGGAACTCCCTGATTGCGGGCGATGCGAATATATGCATCGCTGACTTCCAGAGCCAAGGCTCTATCGTGGAGCGCCTCCTTGCCCAGACCTTCCAGGTACTGTATCGAAAGAGAGATGAGTTTATTCTGGAACTTGAGGTCGGAAACGCCTAGGTTCGTTTCCAGATCGAGGAGCTTGCGCGACAGGTCATGCAATTGGCCAAAGCGGCGTTCCGCAATCAGGCGCTGGCGATTGGCGATGAACAGGCCGGCGGAGAGAGTAACTACCACGATAGCCGCGGCGAGCACCGGGACCCAATACCTGCGGAGAAACTTGCGCACCCGATACCAGGCATTGCCGGAACGCGCCTTCACGGTACGCGACTCGAGAAACGCACACAGATCTTCGGCCAACTGCTCCACCGTTCCGTAGCGCTCCTGCGGATCCTTGCGCAAGGCCTTCAGCAGGATGGATTCCAGATCGCCCTTCAGCTCCGGCGCCCGCAGGCTAGGGCGGGTGACTTCGCGCGTGGTGACTACCCGCGTGATTGTTTCCGGCGAGTGGTCTTCAAATTCGTGCGCGGGCTGGCCGGTAAGCAAGCGGTATAACACGGCGCCGAGCGAATAAATATCGCTGGCGGTACTGATCCTTCCGCCGGTTACCTGCTCAGGGCTGGCGTAGTCGGGCGTCAGCATACGCATGCCGGTGATGGTGGAATCGGTGGCTACATCGAGCATTTTGGCAATGCCGAAATCGAGCAGCCGGGGCTCACCGTCGGTGGTCACCAGGATGTTGCTGGGCTTCAGATCACGGTGAACAATCAGATTTCGGTGCAAGTAACCGACCGCGGCGCAGACCTTGAGGAACAAGCTGACTTTCTGGCGAATGCCGAGCCCGGCGCAGAAAACATCGATAGGCTTGCCTTCCACAAATTCCATGGCCAGGAAAGGCTGGCCGTTCTCGACGTGTCCAGCGCCCAGCATGCGGGCGATATTGGGATGAGTGAGCGATGCGAGAATCTGCCGCTCCTGCAGGAAGCGTTCGCGCTGCATTGCGCCGGCGCCGGGCGGCAGCAGCTTCACAGCCACCTGCTGGGTGACCTCACCGTCGGCCCGCTCAGCCAGGTACACCGCGCCCATGCCTCCACGGCCGATCACTTGGAGCAGCCGGTAGGGGCCACAGCGCCAACCGCTGGGATCGAGCTGCGGCAGCGCCCGGCTGGCAACAATACTAATGTCACGCTGCAAGAAGGAACTGGCGCCGGAATCAAAGATCAACAGCGCCTCTACCTCCTGGCGCGTCTGATCATCCACCTGATGCTCGGCGAAGTATTGAGTACGAGCGTCCGCGGTGAGATCGGCCACCCGGTGAAACAATTCTTCGACGCGGGCATTCATCGGGCAAGCTCCTGGTGAAGCCAGGCCTGGGCGATGCGCAGCTCACGCCGGACCACATGCACGGAAATGGACAAGGCGGCAGCGGATTCCTCCGCGGTCATGCCTCCGAAATGGCGCATTTCGATAAGCTGCACCTTCAGCGGATCCGTCTGCGCCAGTTTTTCCAGGGCTTCGTCCAATGCCAGCAAATTTTCATCGGGCTGGTGGCCCAGGTCCGGAATTTCTGCCAGGTGCACTTCCTCCATGGCGCTTCGTTTGGCGGTGGCGCGGGAGCGGGCCAAGTCAACCAGGATCTGGCGCATCAGCCGGGAGGCGATTCCGTAAAAATGCGCGCGGCTCTCGTAGGAGGGCTGCTGGCCCTGGGCCAAGCGGAGAAACGCTTCGTGGACCAGCGCCGTGGTGTCGAGAGAACGCGGCTTACCTTCCTTCCGCAGATGTCCCGCGGCGAGTTTTTTCAGTTCGTCGTAAACCAGGGGGATGACTGTGTTCAGGGCTTGCGGATCGCCGGCGCGGACGCGTTGCAAGAGGTCGGTGATCTGCATTGCCGTTTGCCATGATACAGCACGCGGGGAGCCATCCGATTTTTCAGACACCACATGAATACATGCGTGAAAACAGGTTGGATTTAGCTCGGTAATTTCGCGTAAGCGACCGGTGCCTTTGGTTTTTTCATGGCTGGTAAGCGATGGAGCAAAAGGCACGGAAGCAGCGTTCCGGCTACGCCGGCAGGGGACGCGGTAGACTAACAGCGTCACTGATATGTCGATTTCCGCCCGAAAACCCTTGCTGCTGTTGACGCTCTTGGCTTGCTGTGCGCTTCCGGCGGCTCCGGCGACGGCCACCACGGAGCGGCTGCAGAAGCTTGCGCAATCGATGACTTTCGATTGGGCGAAAGCTCACCCGCTGGCGGCGACATCGCTGGGGCTTAGCGACGAGGACGGTCTTTTGGACACGCCGTCGGAGGCCGAGAACGCGGACGATCTGGCGATGATCCGGCGCTGGGAAAGCGAACTCGCGGCGATTCCGCTGGACGGCGCAACGCTTGCGGACGTGGACGACGCCAAACTGCTGCGCGCGCAGTTGGTGGGCATGGAGAGGCAGTACCTGGTTTATAAGAACTACGAGAAAGATCCCTCCGCACCGGCGATGGCGATTGTCGCTGCGATCTACGTGCAGTTTCTTCATCTGCCGATCGCCGGGACCTCCGGAGCCACGCAGGCGGACGTAAACTCCGCATGGGAAAAAATCATTGAGCGGCTGGACGGCGCAGCGGCGTACATCGCGGCGGGCAACGCGTTGGTCACGAAGCCGGGGCACCTCTTCGGAATTACCGGCTCCGAGCAGCTGGCCGGCGCGCCCAGCTTGCTGAGCGGGCCGTTGACCGACGCCGCGAAGGCACAATTGCCGGCCGATCGCCTGGCGGCGTTCGTCAAAGGGCGCGACCGGACGCTGGCCGCCATGGAGCAGACCAAGAAATACATCGACCAGCATGTGGCGGCGTGGCCTGAAAATTATGCGATTGGCCGCGCCGCTTATGACGCCTTGCTGCGCGACGAACAGCTGCTGCCCTTTAACTCCGAGGACATTCAGCGGATGGCGCGCGACGAACTGGCTCATGGATGGGCGGTGCAGACCTGGATGGAAGAGCTGGGCAAAGAGCGCGGCACGCCGATAGGGCCTGAGAGCGGCGGCGGCCTGGCTCCGGGCGGGGCCGCGCTGGTTGGATACTATCGGGCGCGTATCGCGCAGCTACGGGAGTTCGTGGCCAAGCATCATGTGGTGGATGTGCCGGAGTGGCTGGGCCAGATCGACATTGTGGAGACGCCGAAATTTCTGCAGCCGGTGTCGCCGGGGGCTTCCATGTTTTCGCCGCTGTTGTTCAGCAAAGGGACCACCGGCTTTTATTTCATAACACCTCCGACATCGCTGGCGGAGGCGGCCAAAAATCTGGACGCTAATCAGGATTTCGACCGCGACCGCATCCTTTCGACGGCGGCGCACGAAGCCATGCCGGGACACTTTCTGCAATTGTCCATCGCGCGGCGCCACCCCGATTTCGTCCGAAAAATCCAAGGCAGCGGCGAGTTCGTGGAAGGCTGGGCGTTTTATGGCGAAGAACTTCTGGTGCAACTGGGACTCTTTGGCGACGATCTGGATGCGCGATACTTCACGGCGCAGTGGGAACGAGTGCGCGGCGCGCGAGCGATCGTCGATCCGGAGTTAGCCAGCGGCGCATGGAGTGTCCAGCAGGCGGTTGAATTCTTCGCACACCAGACCGGCTTTTCGATGGAACAGGCCAAGGCAGCCGTCGCCGGGATCGCGCTGGGGCCGGGAGCGGTGATCGCCTATACGGCCGGCCGCGCGGAGCTGGAAGGATTGCTGGCGGAATACCGGAGTAAAGCGGGCGCCGACGCGTCGCTGCGCGATTTCCACGACCGTCTGTTGTGCTACGGGTCGACGCCGTTTTCCATTCTCGGACCGGAATTGCTGGCGGACCTGAAGAAGCCGCTGGCTGAGGTCCGCGCCGCCGCGCGCTACTGAGCCAGCGGTTCCAGTACCGCCCTAGAAGTTATTTATGGCCGCGTGGCGCTTCATGGCCATGCGCGTCATGCATGGCCTTGCCGTGAAATTCAGCGCGGTGTTCCGCGGGATGTTCACCGCGTGCCGGGAAGCTGCCATGGTAGCCCTTGCGGTAGTCGAAATGATGATCGACGTGTCCGTAGAAATGTTCCGGCCCGTGAAACCAGGGTCCGGCGCCGATGAACACACCGCCTGAGAACCACTCCGGCCCATAATAGCCGTCCGGGGCGCAGTTATAAGGTGGAACTTCATAATACCCGTAAGGACAAACAGGCGGCGCCCCAATGCTGACCGAAACCTGCGCCCGGGCGGGATTCCCGGTGGCCAGAACCATGCCAATGCCAATCGTCAGAAAACACAAGCTTTTTATCATTTGTGTAACTCTCGTCCTCCGTTAGTAAGATCCGCGAACCGGATTCCTGTTTCAAGCCGGCTTCTGAATTGGCCGGCACTAATGCGATAAACTGCTGAAGAATCTCTAGCTGATGGCTATACCAGTTTGTTTTGCGTGATCATTCGGGACCTGCTTGAGGCGCAGGCCGCGAAGACGCCAAATGCTGACGCGCTTTTGGCGGCGGGCCGTGAGCGGATGACTTACGCCGGGTTGCTGGCGCAAGTCGATCAGTCGCGAAGTGTAAAATCTCGCTGGGCAGGGCCGCCGAGCTTTGTCGCACGCCGCTGGCCGCCTTCCTGGAATTTGCCGCAGCCCACGAAGTTTCCCCGATCCGTTACGGTGAGACTGAACTGGAAGAAGACCGGCGCACTCTCTCCGAACTCGGTCTGTGACGGTCGTCTCTAATTCATCTCCGCTCATATCCCTCGCCAAGATCGAGTCGTTCATCCTATTGCAAAAGCTTTACGGCAGCCTCACGATTTCGGCCGAGGTTTATGCCGAGGTGGTGGTGTCCGGCGCAAAGTTGCCCGGCTCTTTCGCTCATTCTCGCGAAGGAACTTGGAGCCGACTTGGTCATTCTGGACGACCTCGGCGCGCGTAAACTCGCGCAGCGGGAGGGATTCAGGGTCCAAGGCGGCATGGCCGTCTTGGAAGCTTGTTTCCGGAAAGGCTTCCTCGCTGATCTTCGCGGAACGTATCAGCAATTGTTAAAGCGTGGAGTCTTCTTGAATCGTCAATCGCCGCGTGGATGCCGTGCCGTCACTCCGGCGCAGATTGTGGAACTTGAGATCGGCATGCTTGAGCACGTCGTCGGGCAACTCACCGCAACCCGGCAGCGCGCCACCGACCTTCCCCTTGAGGATTTTTCTCGCGCATCTTGACTGTATCGGCCCTGCTGGTCGATGGCAACGCCCTCATCGCCGAGGGCGTGAAGCTTACTGATTTTCTGGCCGCCACTGCGGAAGCTTCCGCGTGGCCGGGCGATGAGCGCAAGAGGTGGAACAACCACGTCTAGGCAATTAGCTTCTTAGCTACCGCTCGTCTGGCCCGAAGCAGGCGAATTCTCACCGCTGTATCACTCCAGCCGTTAGCGAGCGCGATTTCCCGAACTTGGTAGCCTTCAAGATAATGCCGCTGCAAAACCATTCGTTCATTCTTCTTGCAGGTTTTCAGAGCTCGCTGGAGGTCGATAACTGCAACGTTCGCTTTGGGCGCCGCGACGATTTCGGGAAGCTCCTGGAGGAATGGCTCGCGTCGAATGCCGGTCCGATATAGATTCAATGCAATCGTATTGGTCCAGGTTAGGACCATCTTGGGGTCTCGTAGTTGACCGCGCTTTTCCCACCCTCTGACCCAGGCCGCTTGAGCCGTTTCTCGCGCACAGTCCCCCGACAAGCCCCGCGAAACAAGGAACCGTGTGGTAAGCCGGTAGCCTTTTTCGTAAGCACTTCCATATTCTTCCCTGGTCATACGCCTCCCGAGTTAACTAAGCCACCAGCAAGGCAGTTCTGAGGCCATCTGTTCCCGGGCGGACTTGGATGGCTAGAAAGTGGTCATATCGTTGGAGGAAAGAGTTATCCGAGTAAAAGACTTGCCCTTCGCGATGTAGGGGTTCTGACTTGTTGATCCAGCAATAAGTTCTTCATGGTGCAAAACTTCCCGTCTGGCGACTTCGTGGCCGCGACTAAGAAGTGCAGGTAGTGGGTGAGTTTGGTTGTAGGGCAGGTTGCCGACGTTGCCGACCTGCGCGCCGATTGTCAATCGGCTTAAAGAGCGCGGGTTAGCAACCCGCGCGCAGGATGGCATCCTGCCCCACAGGCAAACTGACCCATTGCTGAAGTGCCAGAAGGGATATGCTTGAGACATTCGATTCCTAGACCAGCCGCACGAACAATTGGGCCTCCTCTTCCAACCGAGCCGAAAGGAGTCTCTATGTTGTCATCGGCAGCCGAGGCCGAGAGCGCTGGGCGCGCCTTGAAAGCAATCGGACCCCAAACCAAAATGGGGCCGCTGGATGAGATCGCGAAGCAAATCCTCGGTGGAGCATCCGAAAAGCGTGCCGCCATAATGTTTACACAATTAGCGCTCTACTTGAGCGCCGTGGCTGTCCGGGTTCTAGGAACATTCCAATCTTAGGGGGTGGGTGATGAATATGCCGCTCGAAAATGTGATCAAGCAGTGCTTCGGGATATTGCCGAATTTCTTCCGCGTTGCCTCCAGCGATCCGGCGATCGCCGCGAAAAAAACGGGGGCAGTAACTGAGGAGCCCCCGTACTTTATTCTGGTGCGGAGAGGGGGACTTGTTCTCCGTTAGCCCACTCATTCGACGTAAGTTATACACGTCGCGAACAGCCCAAAGTTCGGAAAGTGCCACAAAAACCCGGCTGAGTCACGCGACAAGTCACACGGCTTGGTCTAACACGTACGGACGCTCCCAAATCGCCGTCGCAGCAGGCTAGGTGTTATGGCTGAGCAAGGGCACGGCGGCTTGAACCCTGGCAGTTTCTTGGAGGCGGTCTTCACGGCAGCCGCTCAGAAGACGCTCACATCAGAATCGGCGCTGCGCTTAATCTTCCTCAGCCGCAAGGCCGGCGACAAGGGGTACGCCTGGTGGACACGTGCCAAATTAGCAGCACACTGGGAAGTTCACAAAACCACGATTACCCGCGATTACGAGCAGTGGGCCGAGCGGGGTCTCGTAAAGCTCCGGCCCAACCCTCTCAAAGCCAGCGCCAAGCTGATCATATTCCCTTGGTCCAAAGTCTGGGATGACGCCGTGTGGGAAGACCCAGAAAAGGTTGCATCCATGCTAGCTGATCTGTGTGAAGCATTCGATCGAAAAAGTCGCGAAGGTCGCATGCGTGCAACCCAAAAAGGTCGCACTGATGCAACCTTATCGGCTGGCTCTCCTTTAAGTGAAAATCAAAAAGGAAAAGAGCTGCAAGCTGCAGGCTCGAATATCAACTACGACTCAAATCGGGCCATCCCAAGGAAACCTCCTGGAGATCCTGGGCGGCAGGGCGATCGCCCGCAGGAATCTCCAGGTCTCACCGGAGTTCAACATGACGAGACCACCGATGGGTTCCGCGAGATGCAGGCCCTGCTCGCCAGGAATCGTGTCAACGTTCAACCGGGTCAGATTCGTGATTTGATTCAAGCCGGCGGAGCGCAGGGCCTCACGCTTGAGGGTGTCTTCGCCTTTGTGGAGGACAAACTGAAACAGAAGCGCGATCAGCAGGATCCGGTGTACAGCGCGACGCTATTGGTCAATGCGATCAATGATGACGTTGACCTTCACCGTTGGGCTGCTACGAGACAACGCTGCAGCCTGTTCTTCGAGCAGCGAAACCGAGCGGCGGAGTCGCCCTTCAGCGTTCACGACTTGAAGGCGCATTTGTCTTCCGGCGCCAAGGCGTTACGTGCGCTGCCCGAGTACAACGGAATCACCACGGACCTCGACTTGCTAATCGCTGACATCGACGTGCAATTTCGAAATCTTGAAGCTCTGGATCAGAGCTTGACTGGGCTCGAAGAGAGAATCGCCGTGATTGCACTCGCTGAAAAATCTCAGTCTGAGTTAGCACAAGCGAAACGGGACCTGGATTCACAACTGCGCCCCTATCGCGAAAAGATGACCGGAGAGCAGTTGGCCAGGCTTGAACGTAAATACATCGAGCGCTGGTTATTTGAATCAAATGATCTTCCGCGGCTTCGTCTGTTCTACCTGACTAGCTCGGAGGTCGCCGCGTGAAGCCGGAGCAACAAGACTCAGCGAAAACGCCGCGACGCGAATCACCGGAAGTTATAGCGAGTCGGATCGAATACTGGGCGATCGGACGGCTTGTCGAGTACCCGAGAAACCCTAGGAAGAACGACGCGGCCATCGATCGGATGTGTGACTCGATTCGCCAATTCGGATTTAAGATCCCATGCCTCGTGCGAAGCGACGGTGAAGTGGTCGATGGACACCTCAGGCTTAAAGCCGCACGGAAACTCGGCCTTACGGAAATACCGGTGATCCTCTGCGACGAGTGGACGCCCGCGCAGGTCAAAGCTTTCCGACTACTGGTGAACCGGTCAGTTACTTGGGCCGACTGGAACGAGGAGTTGCTTGCCCTGGAATTGCAGGAGATTCAGGAGTCCGACTTTGATCTGTCCTTAACGGGTTTTGATCCTGGCGAAATCGATGCCCTGTTGGCTCTCGATGACGACGAGAAAGCGAATGCGGCGCCGCCGCTTCCGGAATCTCCCGTCTCCCGATCAGGAGACCTTTGGCTGTTGGGAAAGCACCGAGTACTCTGCGGAGACGCCACCAGCACCGAGGCTGTTGCGAGGTTGCTTGGCGATCGCAAGCCTCGGCTAATGGTCACTGATCCGCCGTACGGCATCGAGCTCGACAGCGAATGGAGAGACAAAGCGGGCCTAAACGGTCTGGGACCGGCGGAGCCAAGCTATATGAAAAAGCGCACTGTCGGTCACACCGAGACGTCGATATCCGGAGACACGCGCGCGGATTGGTCCGGGGCGTTCCAACTTGTACCGAGCCTGGAGGCTGCTTATGTCTGGCACGCGAGTAAGTTCACGCGAGAAGTTCTCGATGGCTTGCTGCGCATCGGGTTTGTCCACCATCAGCAGATTATCTGGAATAAGGGCAGGACGGTTTTAACCAGGACCTTGTATTGGTTCGCCCACGAACCATGCTGGTTCGTGCGGAAGAAAAACGCACCCTGGTACGGCAAGGCGGGCCAGAACTCAACGATTTGGGATTCGCCTTCGCCGAAATTCGTAATGGGCAGCTCGGACGAGGATAAATATGATCACCCGACGCAGAAGCCGATCGAGCTAATGCGAAAGCCGATTCTCAATCACCTGCGGCGCGGAGAATTAGTTTACGATCCGTTCCTCGGAAGCGGAACGACGCTCGCAGCAGCTGAACTGACTGAGCGCGTCTGCTATGGCCTCGAGCTAGATCCGAAGTACGTTGACGTCGTGGTGCAGCGCTGGCAGCAATTGACCGCCAAGAAAGCTACTCTCGACGGCGACGGACGAACCTTCGATGAAGTTACGGCGGAGCGCCGGGAAGTGGCGAAATGAAGCGCGCACGTTCGCATCCTCCAGAACGAGAAACGCCGCCAGGCAGAAACCCAGCGGCGCGAGTAGTTCCCGATGACCGAGTATCAGGATTTGACGGAGTAGGTGCGCTCGCCATCTTCGGTCTTGGTAGACGTTACGGCCAGTCCCATCTTCTTGCTGACCGTACCGGACAGAAATCCCCGAACCGAATGCGGCTGCCAGCCCGTCGCTTTCATCAATTCTTTGGCGGTTGCTCCGCCCGGCCGCTTCAGCAGCTCCAGGACCTTGGCGGTCTTGCTGCCATCGCGTGCGGACGTGGCCTTTTTCTGGCTCTTGGGCGCCTTCTTCGCGGAGCTGGCCTTCTTAGCCGACTTGGCTTTCTGGGGCGAAACGTGGGCGCGCTGTCGCGTAACGCGAGCCTTTTTGTTAGGTTTCGGCTGGTCGCCCTTGGATGTGGCTTGGGCGGTGCCGGCTTCTTCTACGATCGATGTATTCATGTTGTCTCCTTTGTTGGCGGTGATCACCGCGAGTCAACACATGGATCGCTCTGGTCGCGTCGAATTGCAAGGCAAATCTGCTGCGTGCGAGGGTTCGAAAAAGCTGCACCTTCGGCTCTGATGGCACCAGGTGTCAGTTAATGGCAGGTTTTAGCGGAAAACTCGGGCGCAAGCAAGAAGCCGCGGTCTTGGCGCTGCTATCCACGCGGACCGTCGAAGAAGCGGCCCGGGCAGTTCACATCAGCCCGAGAACGCTTTACCGATGGCAAAAGGAGCCCGAGTTCGATGCCGCCTACCGCGCGGCGAAACGGATGTCCTTCGGTCAGTCAATCGCTCGGCTCCACTATCTCTGCAGTGCCGCCGTTTCTACTCTGGGTAAGGTCATGCTTGATGCCGGGACTCCGCCAGCCACCAAAGTTCGGGCAGCGGACAGCATTCTGAACCACGCGATCAAAGCCATCGAGACTGAGGAGATCATGGCGCGCGTGGCGGAACTTGAACGAGCGTTGGAAGCTAGAAAGAATGGCGGGAAGTGACGGCCGCAATGAATTCAAACAAACGAGGCGATGGCCGCGTCGTCGAGGCCGGCGACTATGAGTACACTCCGGAAGCGGCTTGAAAAACTCGAGAAATCAATTCCTCCCATTGTTGATCCGGATGTAGCTTGGGGAGAACTAGCGGCATTTCGCGACGATTATCTAAGGGATCAGGCGCAGGAACGCGGCGAAGCGTACGCTGCGGATCTCAAGAAGCAATTGATGGATGATGGCCCTTTAGCATTCCGAATAGCAGTGATCCGAGGCTTCCTCAAGATTCACGGTATCGAAGAAGGGCCAAACGAAAGTCTCGCCTCTACCATGGCTCGGGCAGCCGGAGTCGAAACATCGGAGGTACTGACCTGTTTGCAAGAAGGTCGCTTCGCACAAGCGGTGATCGATAACATGGAGAAGGCCAAGCAAGCTACCGATAATGGCTCATAACAGTTCGAATGGCTTGGTATAAATGGCTGTGATCTGACGGGGCCGTGACGTCACTTACTCGGCGACCGAAGCTTGAACGCCGCCAACGGAGCGTGGCGTTTGGACGAAAAGTTGGGGCTATTTCCCGATCTTGTGCGCGCGCTCACCCACTGCCTTTTTGAGCGAGTCGTGCCGTACCGGCGTACCCACTGGAACAAACCCATACGCGAAGCACCCTACCGCAACATGTGTTTTTATCTTCATGAGCTACCTTCCTTACTTAGTTCCACGGAATCGGGAGATGGAACGGCTAGCCGTTGCGCAAAAATTCTTTAAAGTGGCGCTTGGTTATGTGCAGGATCGGTGAATGACCGCAAAACCCAGGACGTTTGGGCTGTGACATAATACTCCTGATGGAAAAGGCTAGCTCCATCACGCGCCTACTAGTCCAATGGGGGCAAGGAGATCGAGGGGCGCTCGCGGAACTTGCTCCTCAGGTTGAAAAGGAGTTACACTCGCTCGCCAGGTCGTACCTCAGGAGGCGGTCTTCGAACCAAACGCTTCAACCAACCGTGCTCATCAACGAAGCCTGGATTCGTCTGATCGACAAATCACACCCATTGCAATGGGAGAATCGAGCACATTTCTACGGGATTGCGGCCACCATTATGCGAAACGTCCTAGTGGATTACGTTAGGGCAAGAAAAACAGCAAAACGAGGGGGCGCTGCTGAGGTGGTCACCCTGGATGAGAACATGGCTCTCGCACCGAACCACGCTCTCGACATCGTAGAAGTAAGTCAAGCTTTAGATGAGCTTGCTAAAATTGATCAGCGCAAGGCCAAGGTGATCGAGCTGCGTTATTTCGGTGGCATGGAGCGCGAAGAAATAGCGGCCTCGCTCGGATTAACGGCGGCTACGGTCAAACGGGACCTGCGGCTCGGGCAGGCGTGGCTACGCTCATTCCTAAGCGGGTGACCGGTATGTCCAACGATCGCTGGCAACGGATTGAAGAGTTATTTCATAAAGCCAGCAGTCTCACGCCTGGGGAACGAGTAGAGTTCCTTAAGCACGCCTGTGCCGGAGACGATGAACTGCGCGCCCAGGTGGAACAACTGCTGGACAACGACAAGCTAGAAGACGATATCATCGAGTCCGCCGTTTCTGACGCCGTCGACCAGCTTCCGACGACCGAAATCGGCTTGAATCTGCCGAGGGATCGAGCCCCGATAGGCTCCTTTTCCATCGATGCGTTCCATCTGCTGCAAAAGATCGGCGAAGGGGGCCTTGGTGAGGTCTGGCTGGCCGAGCAGAAACAGCCGGTCCGGCGGCGCGTGGCGCTCAAGCTGATCAAAGCGGGGATGGATACTCGCGAAGTAATTGCACGGTTTGAATCCGAGCGGCAAGCTCTCGCATTAATGGATCACCCCGCCATCGCCAAGGTTTTTGATGGCGGCTCCACTGCAGAAGGCCGCCCGTATTTCGTAATGGAATATGTGCCAGGTATTCCGATCACCGAGTATTGCGACAAGCACAAGCTGGACATCGAGGAACGGCTCGAGTTGTTCATTCATGTCTGCGAGGGAGTCCAGCACGCCCATCAAAAAGCGATCATCCATCGAGATCTGAAACCGTCGAATATTCTGATCACTGAAGTAGACGGGAAGCCGGCGCCCAAGATCATCGATTTTGGCGTAGCGAAAGCTACATCGCAACGGTTGACCGACGAGACGATGCTCACCCGCGTGGGATCCGTCATAGGCACGCCGGACTACATGAGTCCCGAGCAGGCCGATTCGGCCGGTGAGGACATTGACACCCGAACGGACGTTTATTCTCTGGGCGTGGTGTTGTACGAGCTGCTAGTGGGCGTCCGGCCGCTGGAGTTCGACAAGCTGTCCTATGTCGATTTGCTACGGAAGCTGCGGGACGAGGATGCACCGCGTCCAAGTACGAAGGCTCGATCCTTGGGTGAACAGCCTGCTGTTGCAGCCCACGACAGGCGCCTCGAGCTCGCTACGCTCTCTAGACAACTCAGCGGGGATCTTGACGCCATTACACTTAAGGCGCTTGAAAAGGAGCGCTCCTGTCGTTACCCTACGCCGACCGAGTTGGCGGCTGACATTGGAAGGTATCTGCGACATGAGCCGGTGCAAGCCCGGCCAGCAACCACTGGATACCGTGCACGCAAGTACTTGCGGCGTCATCGTCTCGGGATGACGGTAGCCCTAGCGGGCGTGCTGTTGCTAGCGTCGTTCGCTGTGATTGAAGCGTTTCAACTACGCCGCATTCAGCGGGAAAGTGAACAGCGTGCGCGTGTCACTGACTTCATGACGAACATGTTTCAGGTCTCGGACCCAAGCGCAGCGCGGGGAAACAGCATTACGGCACGGGAAATCCTGGACAAGGCGTCTAAGGAGATTGATGCTGGCCTGGCGAGAGATCCGGAAGTGCAGGGCCAGATGATGTATGTCATGGGAGACGTGTATGAGAAGCTTGGTTTATACGCTCAAGCTGAATCCCTGCTTAGGCGGGCAGTTGAGGTGCAAAGCCGGGCTCTTGGGCCGCAGAATCTTGAAACTCTCAAGGCTAAAGACGTCTTGGGCTGGGTACTGGAGCGAGAGGGCCGTGAATCTGAAGCGGAAAGACTGTTAACGGAGGTTTTAGAAATTAGGCGACGGGTGCTTGGAACTGATCACAGGGACACGCTCTCTACGGCGGCTCACCTGGGCTTCACTCTTGCTCGCGATGGACGACATGCTGAGGCCGAAAAACTCCAACGGCAGACTCTCGAGATCCAACGCCGTGTGCTCGGATTAGAGCACCCGGATACAGTGGCGTCCATGAATAACCTTGCCGCCGCCCTTCACCTGGAAGGGCGCGATTCCGAGGCTGAAAAGTTGTTACGCGAAACGTTGGATGTAAGACGCCGTCTGCTTGGTTCTGAAAACCCCAATACGCTGAGCACAATGACAAACCTGGCGACGGCGCTAATCGGCCAAGGGCACTATTCCGAGGCGGGGAGATCTTCTGCGCCAGACCCTGGTTATTCAACGTCGGATACTTGGCCCCGGTCATGCTCTTACTGCCCTCACTAGCTACAATCTTGGTTGCGTCATGATCCGTCAAGGGCGAGGAGATGAAGCCTTGGCGTTGATACGTGATGCGGTTGACAACGGTCTCGACGCGTTCACGGATCTGTACATCGAAAAAGATCCCGACCTGAATCCACTTCATGGCGATCCGCGCTTTGCGGCTCTGGTCGCTCACGCGAAGGAACGAGCCGCGCGCTAGCACAAATAGCGCGTTGGCCTTAGTGATTCGTTACTCGGTTACTTTTCGGGCAAGGGGCTGGAGGCAAGCTTCTGCTGATGACGGGGACGATCGCGCTGAATCCGGCAGACATCACTAATCCCGGCACAACGTTTCAAAATATTTCGCCATTCGTAAAGCCCTCCCATCGCGTTTGGGCCGGTGCCGGAAACTGTACCGTTAATGGCTAATAACGGGCTGTTCTCCACAACGCCGTTTCGAGTCCGGTGGCGTGAGATTCGGCCAGACGGTGGGCAGTCCGGTCGATGCCGCGAAACGTGGTCACGTGCCCGGGAGCCACGATGCCATCAACGCGGCCATACATCGGGACTAATCTTCTCGGAATCCTGCTCCGCCCACAGTCCGAGTGGCCCACCAACCGGGAGTTGATCGCCTGGTCGATAATGTTGAATTTTCGGTGAGCGATTCATCCGCGTACGCGTTTCTTCGCCCTTTTAATTCCTGCACTTCGCCGGGCTATACTGGCTTCCATGCTCAAGAGAAGTATTTTCGTTCTCGGAGTGCTAGCTTGTGTTGCCGGTACTATAGCGTTGGCTGTCGGCCAAGAGCAACGGGACCATCCGTCGAAGCCGTTGATTCTGTCTCACGTCACGATCATTGATGTCGCAGCGGGACGGATCATTCCCGAGATGACTGTAATCATCGCCGGCGACCGCATCGAGGCAGTAGGCGCCTCTGGCAAGGTTTCAACTCCCAGCAATGCACTATTCGTGGATTCTAAGGGCAAGTTTTTGATCCCAGGGCTGTGGGACGCACACTATCACATTGCGCACGAATTCTCCGCGAGCTGGGCCAGGGAAATTAGTCTTCCTCTGTTGGTCGCCAACGGCATCACCGGCGTTCGTGACATGGGAGGCGACTTCGAACTTATTATGGCACTCAAGAAGGAAATCGCTGCAGGAATGGCGGGCCCGCGCATCATTGCTGCCGGCCCTCAATTGACGGGAACAAGCAAGGATTCCATTCAGTTCCTCGCTTCGAATAACGCGGACCGCAGCGCGGCACTCTGTGATCTACTTGAAGCAATCCGGCGCCGACTTCATCAAAGTCCAATCCATGGTTCCCCGTGACGCGTACTTCGCGATTGCCGATGAGGCAAGCGGCAGGTCTCTCATTGTGGGCCACGTTCCGGAAGCTGATTAGCGCAGTCGAGGCGTCTGACGCGGGCCAGCGCAGCATAAACATTCGATGGGAATCGGCAAAGAGTGCCTCGAGCGCCGAGCCGGAGTTACGAAAATCCATGATCGAATCGCTGAAGGATACCAAAACTACCCCCAACTATATCTTTGCCCGCATAAGTTTCGGACTGCCTCCGCGCGGGACGCTTGACACCTTCAACAATGCAAAAGGTGCACAGCTTTTCGAACGATTTGCGCGGAACGGAACCGTGCAAGTGCCGACCCTCGTCGAAGAACGGTCTTTCGCGTTAGTGGTGTCCAACCAATTAATGGATCAACGTGGCATGAATTTCGTTCCCGCTTCCATGCAGAAGCCTTGGGACCTGCCAAACATCTTGACCCTCAGCGCCGAAGACCGACAAGACTTGGTGAAGATCGTCCCGATGATGTTGCACGTGGTTGACCGCATGCATCGGGCCGGAGTAAGAATTCTGGCGGGAACCGATGCACCCTGGCTCGTTGTGCCTGGTTTCAGTCTGCACGACGAGCTTGGGCTGCTAGTGAAAGCCGGGTTAACGCCGGCTGACGCGCTGCGAGCTGCCACGTTGGATACGGCACAATTTCTAGGCCTGCAGAATTCACTCGGGACTGTAGAGTCCGGCAAGCTCGCTGATCTGGTGTTACTCGACGCCAACCCGCTCGTTGATATCCATAACACTCAAAAGATCAGTGGCGTTTTCATGCAAGGCCACTATTTCAATCGAGAGGCTCTAGATGGTCTCCTGCGAAAAGTGGAAACTCAGCCGACATCCCCCAGATAACCATGCCCTTGTACCGATATTAGCTGCCGATAATGCGCCATAACGGGCTGTTTCCTGAAGATTGTGGCTCGTTACAGGTTTGCCGAAATGGAGGTCAGCTTCACACGGTTTTGAGCCCGAAAACCCGGCGAGTCCTTCAGTTCCATTACGGCTCGGCGCAACGCGGACGATAATTTCACGGGGGTTCATTGAGTTTTATCGAGCGTCGCGCCGACGTTCGCCGAAGAGCCAGCGGCTACAGTCATAGTTCTCTTCCAAGACGAAAAATGCGCCTTCTCGATTGCGATGGTGTGGTCACCTGCAGTGAGTTGCAAGCTGGACGGCGTACTCCCAACGAATTTACCATCGATAGTAATGTCTGCTCCGTCTGGTTCTGATCGAAACGTGACGGTACCAAATTGCGTTGCGTTTGGCAGCGCAGCAGCAGGTTCCACGGACGGTGCTGCCAACGCGAACTCCCGATCGCCATCAATATAGGCGGTGATCTCGGTTCCCTTTGGAATCGTAATATCCTTCCCACGCATGATCAAGAAGAACTGGGGATAGTAACACCGACCCAATAATCACGGTGCCAGTTTTGTCTTCACCTTTTCTCGTTGATGACGCCCGTAAGCGAAGATTGCTGCCGTCCGGCGCTTTGACGTGATCGACAGTAAAGTTCAACTTGCCAGCGCGCCCCATTCGTCTCCGGGGTTCAACCTCGACAACGTGTCCGACCGCAGTAGAGCCTCTCGGGAAAGCAACAACGCCAGCTACCTTGACATCCTCTACAACGTCAAAGTGCACTGGATCATCGACTGCATTGGTCGCGGAACCCAGATCTTGAGTTAAGGAAAGGCGTAGGGAGGTTCCGTCTGGAATCTTCAACACTGGAGGCGCTTGGGCCGTGAGCACACTTCCTATGCAAATCAGTAGCAGCCCGTTGAGCATTTTTGTTGGCATGGTTGTGCGCCCCAAATTAAGACGCATACGATTATGTCACAGTTGTTGGTTCTTTCACCGCCGCGCCAGCCCAATTGGAGTTCACCTCCACGAAATTATTTGCCCTTTCGCGAAAGCTGAATTTGAAACCTTAAATCGACGCAAAATAGAGAGGATTGTGAAACGGGTGTCAGTAGAGGCGTGACGTTTCGCCACCATCTACGGCAAGTACCGTTCCGTTTACGAACCTTGCCGCATCCAAGCATAGCCAGGTGATCGTCTCCGCTATTTCTTCGGCGTCGCCGAGACGGTTTTGAGCGGAATGCCGGTTTACCACTGCTTTCATAAAATCAGGGAAAGTCTCGACGGCAGGATCTACCATCTCCGAATGCGCAAACCCGGGGCTGACCACGTTCACGCGGATCCCTTGCTGCGCGTAGTCGATGGCGGCCGTCTTGGAAAGCCCGATCACCCCATGTTTACTGGTGCAATAGGGCGCATGGCCGACGTCGCTGGCTTTGAATCCGTAAATCGAGGAGATGTTCACGATCGCGCCCTTGCCGTGTTTCAACATCGCCGGGATCTGGAATTTCATGCACATCCACACGGCCTTGAGGTTGGTGTTCATCACTGCATCCCAGTCCGCCTCTTCAATCTCCGCCACTGGCACTTGCACTGGGCCCACGATACCGGCGTTGTTGACCGCGCAATCCAGCCTTCCGAACTTGGCTAGCGTTCCTTCCACCAAGGCTTCTACTTCCGCACGTTTGCTCACATCGGTTTGAAGGAATAGGCCTTCGGTGCTAGCTCTTCGATCTGGCGCACCACCGCTTCGCTCTTGTCGTTCCGGCGAGCGGCAATCACAACCTTGGCCCCTTCACGAGCGAATTGAAGTGCTGCGGCTGCGCCGAGTCCGGAACTTCCTCCGGTAACGATCGTCACTTTCCCTTCAAATGTCTTCATTCGAAATCACTCCTCGATGCAGGATAGCAGCGTCAGGGGAACGCGATCGTTCGCGATGGGTTAAGATCCGCAAGAACCCACTATTTCAGTTAGGGAGATCAAGACATCATGGCAACTGACGCTACTTTGGATGCTGGAGCTGAGCTGAAGCCCCTGGGCTTTTCCATTTTCGGGACGACCTGTATCCCCCATAACGGTAGCGATTCCGCAACCCCGGTTCACAGCGTCGAAGCACAGCGCCTAGCTCACAAATGGAACCCCAAATACAAAACAGAGACCAGGGTTAGACGCAATTCCATGTCGAGCAGCCACCCTGGTTGAAGCGGCGATTGGCGTAACTAGTTATTCGAACGAGTTAGCCTCGGCGTAAACAAGATGCAGCACATAGAACCTGAAACTTAGGCCAAGCAGAAGTCCGCTTGTGGGAGTTTCACCCGCGCTGATAACGGCTTAGTAGCGCTTGCCGTGGCCACTGGGTGGATCGTCGGCAACCCTTAGATTGCAGACGTCGAGAATTACCAAACAACCGTTGCCGACAATGGTGGATAAGGGTTCCTCACACATTCCCATCCCGCACCCCTCTTGCACATGTATCACTCTGTACCGACAACTTCGCGAGCCAAGTAACACTGCTTTACCGCCAAGCTTCGCTATAATTATCTTCTTCTTGTTCGCATGCTGCTCAAACTTGGCATCAAGCTCGGGCCGTACGAGATTATCTCTGCCCTCGGCGCGGGTGGTATGGGAGAAGTGTACCGGGCCCGTGACACGCGTCTGGATCGTATGGTTGCTGTCAAAGTTCTATCCGCGCATCTTTCCAATAAACCAGAAGCTCGCGAGCGCTTCGACCGAGAGGCTCGCGCTATTTCCGCTCTGAATCACCCCAACATCTGCCATCTTTACGACATCGGTTCCGATCAGGGCGTTGACTTCCTGGTGATGGAATATGTAGAGGGTGAGACGCTGGCGGAACGGCTTCGGCGCGGCGCTCTCCCGCTGAATCAAGTCTTGAAGTATGGCGCCGAAATCGCCGACGGGCTGGAGCGCGCTCACCGTGTTGGGATCGTTCATCGCGATCTCAAGCCCGCTAACATCATGCTGGCCGAAGCCGGTGCAAAGCTAATGGATTTTGGGCTTGCGAAGTCGCTGGGCCAGCTGGCGAGCCCGATGCCGGCAGAATCCACGGCCACCATCGCGGCGCCCATCACGAGCCCGGGCGCGGTCGTCGGCACCATCAATTACATGTCACCAGAACAGGCGCGAGGGGATACGATCGACACTCGCAGCGACTTGTTTTCAGCCGGCGCTGTACTCTACGAGATGACGGTTGGCCGCCCTCCTTTCCCCGGCCGAACTAGCGCCGTGGTTTTCGACGCCATCCTCAATCGCGAACCTCCGCCACCCCGTCAACTCAATCCGGATCTTCCAGAGGAGCTTGGGAAGATTATTGCTAAATGCCTTGAGAAAGACTCGGAGGTGCGCTATCAGAATGCCGCCGATCTGCGCGCCGACCTGAAGCGACTGAAGCGCGACACCGATTCCGATGATCAGTCGCGCAGATCCTCTCCGTTGTTGAACACTTCGTTGAACACTTCCGCTGCCAGCGTCTCCGCGCCGAGGATCGCAGGTTCTTCCGTGATTGTTGCCGCAAACCGGCACAAGCTCAGCTTCAGTCTCGGCGCTATCGCTCTGCTGCCTCTTTTGTTGGCGGCGGGCTTCGGAGTCTATCAATTCACGCATCGGCCTTCGCGCATCCCTTTTCAAGAGGTAGAGATCAACCGTGTCACAACATCGGGAGATCTTGGAAAAGTAACGCTCAGCCCGGATGGGAAATATCTCGCTTATTTGCGCCAGGAGGAGGATGGCCGCACTGGACTGTGGATTCGCAATCTAGCGTCTAACAGCAATGTGCAGGTGCTGCCCCCTGACAAATCCTCGTACGACAGCATTGCCTTCGGCCCGGATAACAACTATCTCTACGTACGAAAGTTAGTAGACCCGTTGCAAGGCACAGATAATCTGCTGCGCTTGCCGGTTCTCGGCGGGACGGCGGTGCCAGTGGTCCACAATATCGACTCCACACCAACATTCTCAGCCGATGGAAAGAGCTTTGTATTCGAGCGACAGAACTCGCCGGCCCGCGGCTCTACCGAATTCGCCTCGGCGAACCTGGATGGCTCGGACGAGAAACGGCTCTGCGCCGCCCAGGGAGTGAACTACTTCGGCCCGGTACAATCCCCAGATGGCAAGCGCCTCGCTATCCTCAAGCCCTTGAAAGACGAACCAATAATGGCAATTGTCATGCTGGATTTATCCACCTGCTCGGAGTCCCAATTCTTTCGTTTCGCTTTGACCACTGGCCTCGAACCGAAGCAAGTGCGCTGGATGCCCAATGGCCGCGGCTTGGTAATGTCTTACCGGTCGATTTACGTAAATCAATATCAACTCGGTTATCTGACCTATCCAGGACGAGAATTCCATAAGATCACGAACGATCTCAACGATTATCAGCAGATCTCCCTGTCCGCCGACGGCAGAAGCCTCTCGGCGATGCTAAATCAGGAGGACGACAACATTGCCATCTTTCCCGCCGCCAGCAAGATGTCCAGTGGCGACCAGGCAACGGTGATTCCAGGAATTGGATTCAGCTGGCTCGGAACGGAACACCTGTCGGTCGTGGAAAATCTGGTGGCCGACCGAAACATAACTAACGTCGATCTGGCCACCAAAGAGAAGTCTGTTACATTTTCGAGTGCAAACGTGTTGCCTTGGGATGTTAGTGCTTGCACGGCGGACACCATCGTGTTCACGGGCTTTTCCAAAGCAGACCTGAAGCAAAGCGTTTATGTCAGCGACCTTCTCGGCGCAAATCTTCGGCGCCTGACGTTCGGAAAAGGGGATGACCACGTTGCCTGTTCTTCGGACGGCAAATGGGTAATGTTTTTCGATTTTTCTGACCGTTCCATCCGCAAAGTCCCTCTCTCAGGAGGAAGCTCGCAAGTGCTCGTGCCAAGTGAACAAAAACCGATGCCGTGGTTTGCCGCGGTGCCCGGCCGCGGTGAGATCCTTGTGCAGGTCCCCGTGAAGGACGCCTGGCAGTTTCAGTTCGTGTCCATCGCATCGGGACAGGTGATAGACCGGGTGCCCGGCGGGGGCATGCAACAAGCTTGCCCCGTCAGCATTTCTCCGGATGAAAAGAGCGTCGACTTTGTTCCCTGTGCTGGAGCGCTTGACATATGGAGGATGCCTAAGTCAGGAGGGCAACTTCAGCAGTTAAGTCATCACGGTTCTTCACGAATACAGGACCCCATCTGGAAGTTCGCTTGGTCACCAGACGGTCAACGCCTGGCGGTAGGCCGCAAACCGCTCAAGCGCGATGCCGTTATCCTGAAGGACGTCGGTCAGCCTTGAGGGTCACTGGCATTCCGATATTCTACGAGACGAAATCACCGGATCAGGGTGCCCTTTTCGGTTACGAAAGCGGCCGATAATGCTCGATAACAGGTTTCCAAATTGGTCCAACATGCGGATGGTCAGGGGTACTGAGATGCGGCCGTAGAGGCCACGCGTTGGAAGAAATTCAAGGAAATACTGAAACGATCGAGCTATCATGAAGACATCCAATGTCTCCAGAAATGAACGCGCTTATCGCGATTTCGATGGCCGGCCTACTCGTTGTGTCAGGTCGCTGGGGGCGTAAGACTGGCGAATGGAGGATGTTTGAAGCGCTAGCGATCTGGGTAGCCGCACTCGCCATTCTCCTGAACCGACAATTCGGCTTTCCGAAAACGCCGACGCTCGCCATGGGTCTGCAAGATGATCTTGTTCTTTGGGTGGCGCTCTACTTGTGTATGATCCTCGGGATGTTCGGGCATTACGCTTATCGGCGGTTTGAACGCCCGAAACGAAACCGCCCGAGATGGGATTGGGGCCTGTTCATTGCCCCAGTCTTTGCCTCGCCTATGGTGTTCATTCCATTAGCGACATCGTTCAACAACGCCGGTTTGGACCTAAAAACTCTCACGAGCGCTAAATTAATGATATTCCTGGTGGCATTCCAGAACGGCTTCTTTTGGCAAGCGTTTTTCGACCGCAGATACAAGGAGAACCAGAAATCAGCATGATCAGGAAGTCGTTCCTTGTTCTCGCGATAGCCACCGGGGTCGCCGCCCCTGCATCTGCCCAACAGCCTCCCGGGCCATACCCACATGGAGCCAATCCGCCGGTTAACGAGGGTGACGGAGTGTGGCGATTTGATCGCGTCCATGGTCAGGAGCCCGCATTTTTCGAACAATTAGCTGCGATGTTTAGTTTAATCAAGGCGCCCGAACCACTGCCCTTCGGTCGCAGCATCGCATTCCTGGTCGGCGTGGGGCCGTATCAACACCTCGGCGGGCTCACTCACACAGCGAGCGACGTAACTAGCGTAAGGAACTTTCTTTTAGAGTCCGGCGGGTTCGACACGGTTTTTGAGGTTCGCGATAAGAAGGTGAACAGTGTTTTGCTGAACGTCTACATGCTGAATTACTTCAGCAGGAATAATCCTAAATACCTAACGGGTCGTGATCGTTTTCTGTTCTACTATTCCGGCCACGGCGGGAATCAAGGTAATTTGGGTTATCTGCTTTTTTCGAATGCCGATCCAAATAGCGGCGATTATGTGACGGATACCTTAGACATGCAGGCGGTCCGCAGGTGGGCTTACGTCAGTGTCGCGAGGCAAGTACTGATGATTCTCGACACCTGCAATTCAGGCCTGGCGATACAGTCGATGGATGCAAGCCCGGTCGGAGGTCTGGGCGATGATCCGAGCGGCATACTACTGACAGCCGGAACAGGCAACCAGCAGGCTTACCAAGTTGGCAACAATCAGAGGGGGTACGGCATCTTTACTCACGCTATTCTTGAAGCTCTCCAGAATGGAATGAAGGCTTTGAGCCCTTTCATGGATATTTTCGAAGTCTATAGCCGCGCCCGCGCCGCAGTGCGCGATTTCGAGATCGAGAAGGGCAAGAAGATGCAGCCTGACATCGATCACAAACTTTCGCGTCGTAACTTCGAGAGCGCCAACGGCAATTTCGTCTTTCTGAATCGCAATCCGGTGGCGAAGTCATCGCTGCCAGGAGAACGTTTTGGGAATTTGGCTGTGGAAAAGAAGGGTGTGGAGAACCCGACCTTGCCTGAACAGCTCAGAATAGCGGAGCAACAGTTTAATCTCCTGAAGAACAGCAGTAACGTCCACGCTTTACGTGCCTATACGGAGGACTACGGGGATCTGGGTGGCGCGAGGACTTGGGTTGCAGTCATCAATGAACGCCTTGACGCTTTGACCTCCTTGAACAATCGAGCTGACCGTGCATTCCGGGACACGCTACGAAGCATTATCGCGGAGGTTCCGACCGAGTTTGCCCACTATGGCGCCAACGAAGCAGGCTGGACACCAGCGCGAAAATGGACTCCAAGGGGAACCTTGCCCGAGTCTCTAGAATGTTCTGGAATTAGCATCCCCTCCCCGTTAGTTAGATGCACGATGTTTCGGTCACCGGGACTCGTCCCTGCAGAACGTCGATTGAGCGAAGTCGTCGGCCGTGTGCAGGGCGCATTGCGAGGTCTTGGCTGGACCATCCATGAATCCCTGGACAGCGTTCTGACGGACTATGATGACCGCTGGTCTCAACGATCCGTGGTATTTAAGAACACGTCGGCGGTGACTGTGGAGGCGCAACTGTGGAAGAGCAAGAAAGACGGCCATCATGAGGTAGACATAGTCATCGAAGGGGTTGGGCGGATCAGCCAAGAATTGCATCGTATGATTAGCGAGGCGGAAAAAGGTTTTGTAAATTACGGCGCCGGCGGAGGGAATGTTTCAGGATCTAGCTTTGGTGTTTTGTCCTCTTACGACAGCAACGTTCTTAATTGGAAGCCCGTAGCACTGACCCGTCAGGAAAACTGGACTCCCGCCGGGAATCTGCCTGACGCGCTGGAGTGCGTTGGAAAGAGCAACGCCGCTCCACTCGTTCGTTGCACGATGTTCCGATCCTCGGATATTGTCCTCGCCGAGCGCCGACTGGTGGAGACGATCGTGCAGGTGCAGGGGGCATTGCCCGGATCGGATTGGACCAAAGACGAGTCTGCAGGCCAGACGTTGATGGACTACGATGCCGACTGGTCCCTGCGTAAAGTCGTATTCAAGAGATCATCGGGGACTGCGGTGGAGGCGCAACTTTGGCGTCGCAAGAAGGACGGGCATTACGAGGTTGACGTTGTGGTGACAAGCTTGGTTTTAGCGGGCCCTCCCTCTCTGGGCACGTTTACAGGACTTTCACAGAGCCAATCAGACCTTGGTGTATTTCCCGGATTTCAAGTATCAAATAACGGGCCTGTGACTTACCCCGGGTCGGTGCTGGTACCGACCGCCGGCATCACACCGCTAGACGTCTCTTCCGGAGCTAAATCACCTAGTAGTCCGCCACTTTTACCACCTGGCACACTCCTGGGAACCGCTAGCAGTATCAACCCACTCGACCCGTTTCACGGAGTTCGACCGTTAATCGGCCTACAAGTTCAGTCGTTGCCCACGAGCACGGAACAAAGCGCTGCCGCCAGTGCCTCTTCGTTGGATTTGTTTCGTGGAATTCAACCCTCAACAACACTAGTTGGATTGACTACGGGTACAGGGAACGCCCTCTAGATCGTAGAAAGTAGCGACTCTCCGCTCGAAGCCTTGCTAGGCTGAGAGCAAATTTTCTTTCGCGAGAAAAGGAGAGCCGCTATGAAGAAACCATATCAGATTGAATCGCAGCGAGCTGTGAGACAGCTCGAAGAGATGGCCGCGGATGGAAATCCGGCGGTGCAGATGGTGCTGCCTCTGGCCGAGATGGTGAGCTGGCTGCGCCAAGGCGTGGGCGAGTTGATCCGCCAGGCTGGCCTGCAGTTGATGGAACTGCTGATGGAAGAGGAAGTTCGGGAACTGGTGGGGGAGCGCAGCCAGCCGCAGCCGGACCGGACGGCCAGCCGGTGGGGCAAGGAGCGCGGCTACTGCGTAGTGATGGGGCAGAAGGTTCCAGTCCACCGGCCACGCGTGCGTACGACCGACGACCAGGAAGTGCGGTTGGGCAGCTACGAGATGTTTCACCGTGGCGAGCCGTTGACCGAGACGGTCTGGGAAAAACTGATGCTGGGATTAAGCACGCGGAAATACGGTCAGGCGGTGCGCCAGTTCAGCGAGGCGTATGGCTTGGAGAAGAGCGCCATCAGCGAACACTTCATTGAAGCCAGCCGAACGAAGTTGAAAGAAATGATGGAACGGCGGCTGGACAAGCTGAAGCTGTGCGCGTTGCTGATTGACGCGACGCCGTTCGCCGGCCAGCAGATGGTGGCCGCCTTGGGAATCAGCCAGGACGGGCGCAAAACGATCTTAGGCATCCGGCAAGGCGCCACCGAAAACGCCACCGTGGTGGGCGAGTTGTTGGGTGAGCTGGCGAATCGCGGACTGGATTTCAGCGAGCCACGATTGTATGTGCTGGATGGTGGCAAAGCGCTGCACGCGGCGGTAAAGAAGTATGCCGGTGAGTCAGCACCGATCCAGCGCTGCCAAGTCCATAAGCGGCGCAACGTCTTGGATCATTTAACCGATGAACAGAAGCCGCTGGTGGCCAAAAAACTGAACGTCGCGTACGCCCTGGAGGATCATGCGGCCGCCAAGCTGGCGCTGGACCAACTGCATCGCGAACTGATGGATATCAATCCCAGTGCGGCGCGGAGTTTAGGCGAAGGTTTGGAGGAAACGCTAACCGTGCATCGGCTTCACGTTCCGCCGCAACTGCGCAAGACCCTAGCCAGCACCAACGTCATCGAGTCGGCGTTCTCCATTGTCGAACGAGTTTGCTCGAACGTGAAACGCTGGCATCCAGGCGATCAGCGTGAGCGCTGGGTAGGTTCCGGCCTGCTAGTCGCAGAGAAACAATTTCGCCGGGTCCAGGGACACAAACAGATTCCAAACCTTCTCAGAGAACTGGAATCACTTGTCCCTTCCAAGTCGGAGGTTGTCAAAAGGAGAAAGGCGTCGTAAAGTGAGTTACACGAGAGCCGCTACTTTCAACGGAAAGTCGGGCGATCCCCGGGTACAAATCAATTCGTTACAGTGCTGCAGCAAATGATTGCAGCGGTGCCCACAGGATTTCTCTTTTACGGTGCGAAGAGTGGTCTCACTGCAGGATCTTCCTGGACCCCCGCCGCAATATTGCCCGACTCTTTGGAGTGCAGTGGTATCAACACCCCTGCTCCATTGATCCGTTGCACGATGTTCCGATTAGGTGATCTAGCTCTGGCTGAGCGCCGATTGGAAGAAAGTATCGAGCACGTTCAGTCGGCATTGGCGGGGGCAGATTGGGTGAGAGAAGGCTCCTCAAGCGGGGCGCTAGTCGAGTACGACTCCAACTGGTTGCAGCGGAAAGTCGTATTCAAGAGCGCGATGCGCACCGTTGTGGAAGTGCAACTCTGGAAGAGCAAAAAGGACGGTCATTGTGATGTCGACATCATGATCACTGCGAAGCGCTAAGGCTTCCCGGTCTCAACGTTCTTCTTGTCAACTGTCCTGAATTGCCGCCGATAATGGTACCTAACAGGCTGTTGCCCAACGTTCGTCGGGATTTGTTTCTCCGGCACGAAGCGAAAGCACGAGAAAGGTTCGTTAAGACTCGTTGGGCGAACGTGAGCTAGAAATAACCTTCCTTGAGACCGCTAACCTCTCACCGTCCTTCGGCCGGTGCTGATGACTCTCATCTTCATCCTGAGGCGGCTTCGGTTTGGTCGTTCGGCGGAACATCGCCTGTTGGCGGCGCAACAGTTCGATCAGCTCCTGGCTTCGCCAAAATGGCTCCGGCTTGAGATGTGGCATTCGCTTCATCCTCTTCTAGAATATCATCTGAAGAAATCTCACCCATGGGCCAGCGGAAGGGGTTAGTGCAAAGCTCTCAAGTTCCTCTAAGAGAGCTATCTCGTCACCAGTGCATGCACGAACGATCTTAAACTTCGTAGCCGCCTCTTCTCTGTCGATAACAAAAGTATGCGATGGATAGCCGCTAATCAGAGCCTCCAATGTATCTTCGTCAAAATTCTTGCTTTTTACCATCAGTCGCTTGCCATACTCTTTTGCAATCGCCATTGACCGATTTACCTCGCCCATATGAATCGGATCGATCTGCTCTGAGATTCCAGAATACAGGGCTTGCGTCAGTTTCGCAGCTACTTCTGATGCAGTACGGACGGTGATTCTCCCTCCGCTGCGCGTGGTCAGGGAAATCAAGAAATGATCAAAGGCATCTTGCGCGTTCTCATACAAGGCCGTGAGTGCTGTCATTACCGTCAGGCCCGATTCCTGGCCCCACAGGTCATCCTTCTTTGCTATTTGGATGTCCAGCGGGCCGATCTCCCCATGGTCCGAGAAGGCTAGCTCTTGGGCCCCGAGAAGCACAAGAGTTCCGGCACTCTTGCAGATTCCCGAAACACAGACAGTGAATGTCGCGTAATGGTTTTGAATGGCACGGGCAATTCGGTAGGCAACATCTGGATCGCCACCATTGGTCACCAAGATCATGAATAAGTTGGGTCGGCACGTTCGCGCGTTGAGCAACTTTATCATTCTTCGGTCGCGATGGCGCTCAATTGAAGCGTTGAATATCAGAATATCGGTATCTGATGCTGCAACGATACGCCTCATGATCTGCGTAGCATTTGATGACGAAGCCATGGATTTGTGGTCCTTAGGTTCGCAATCATAACACAATCCCCCCACTTTTTAGCGCCTTACAGGTTTTTGAAAGGCCAAATAGATTACGCACTTCCTCGGTTGACTTTCCGGAAGCGGACCCGTTCGTAACGGATTGCACCGCCGGAAGTCGACCTGTGTTCTAGGAACGGTTTGCGGACGGGCGAGACAGTCGCGCGCGCCACTTGGCAGAACGAACGCTATTCGACAGCCGTTAGTCAGAAATTGCCAGGCGTTGCTCGAAGTGCTGCTCGCCTCGGTGCGGTGTTGCGGGATGGCTGATGGAAATTGGTAGCGTCATCATGGTACGTTGTGTAGTTATCTGCGAAAATGCCGGTGATCCGTAGCCTTACCGAAAAAGCACCTGTCTCTCATCTAGAGGGCCTTGAGGGTTCGTTGTGCCAATCAATTTCGCGACTCCATCCACAAGACGCGGGTAGAAGTCGATCAAGCCCGCACTGAAATTTCGACCAGTGAAGCACGAAGGAATCCATTCCCCAATGGCTACCAGGCTTTGTCGGATCTTGTCGCATGACGAACCATCCAATTGTCCAATTTGATAGCCAAGAACAATTAGATCCCAGAAGCGCAGGACCGGGCGCGGAATGTTTTCGTCGTCACGAAGAAGACGATTGACCGCACTGTAATCGTTTGTGGCAACCGGGGCTCCTAACACTGACCCGGCGGCGTGGGTGTAAGCCTCGCCACGATCAACGCGGAGGTTGAATCGTTGGCCTTCCGAATCTATTTGTCTGAGGATCGCATCAACACCAGTGCCAAGCACTGTACTGAGCAACTGTCGATCTATAAGGCTAATCGTGTTGTTTGACAGGGCTTTCCTGAACGGCTCTTGTCGGCCAATGAACTTGCTAATTGTGGTGAGAATATGGAGAGTCTCAGACTCCACCGCGCTTACTATCGCTGGCTGAACTCTATATTCGGAACGAATACACCGAAGAAGCGTAAGTTGATCCGTGGCGATTAGCTGAAGTAAAACAGAGGTATCTATAATTAAAAAAAGAGGGTTGGCTGGCTTTCCTGGCGTCACGCCAAAGCCGGCTGGGTGATCGAATCACCGAATCTTTCAGCAAAAGTATAACGATCCATCATACACATTTCGGCTGCCTTGCCAACGCTAATCTCACCTGCATTGGTGGCATCAATGACCTGCTTCACATACCCTGCCGGTAGACGTAGCCTCCGCGTTCCGAGAGAAGTGGTGCGATTGCGCGCTATCCACTTTGGCGTCTCCGCTGCCAGGCTCTGCATGTACTCCCTTGTACTCAATGTGTGAGGACTGATTCTGCGCAACACGGGAGCGCAATCATAGGCGTAGTAGCGCTCTCGCAAATCATCGGTTATCAAACCGTTCCCGTAGGCGGCGCGCATAAGCATCCTCTGCTCAACGTGGGTCTCAGCAACCAATTGAGCTAGTTGCTCCACTTTCAAGTCGCTCCAGTTAATCCCTAATTGATTGGCGTAGTGCACAAGAACCGACCGCGGTACAAGGCACTCCTGAGAGAAGGACCGCGCGCGTTCCTCGGAGATGGCATGGCCTTCTCCTTCGTTTACAAAATCCAACGAAACAGGATCGTTGGCAAGGTCAAAAATGGCATGGCATACCTCATGCAAAATGACCTCGTTACGCCGGAACCAAGTTGACTTGAACGTGTTGGCAAAAACGCATGGCCTCTTGTCGGCCTCGGTTCCGATTTCAAAACAGCAACCTTCGAGCGACGATTTGGTGAGCGGACTCTCTATGACAACCAATCCATATTGACGAAGACGTGAACGGACAATTTCGCCAATGCCGAGTTGCCCCTGCTCCAAATTTGCAACTGAGCGGAAGCGGGCTGCGGCCTCACTCCCTTGAAGGGCGGGTGGTGAGGAACGGTCAATTTGATTACTAATGCTCTGAGCAATTGCTCTCCAAACCGAGGAACTTCTCACATTGAGGATGTCGTCAAGTTGCGTCATCGAGAAGCCCAGACGACGAACTAAACCAACAAATTCTCGGTCGGAGTCGCCCAGCCTACTATCTCGAAGCTTGAACCAAATTGCTGGGGCTACGTTGCTACCATCCGAAGGCCTGTGGGGCCGAAGAGACAGCAGATCTTTTTCACTTACCCCAAGAACCGCTGACAATTCCGGAATTGCGAAGCCGGGGATTTGCTTTTTAGCGTCCATCCATTCGTGAAACTGTTCAAGGGGAACGCGTGCAAGATTCGCACAAAACTCAGGGCTGAGCCGTGCGGCCTCGATAATCTCTTTCAGCATCAGGACAGGCCGAGTATACCAGAAGGACCTGCGACGGATGTTTACCACATCCACCGGTTCGCCCGACGACACTTCGCCCTCTCTTTCAGTATACGGTAGTTTGACGGAAAATCTTTAGGATCTCGTCCGCGTAGGGATTTGTCGTTACCCTCCGCCAGTTCGCGAATGTCCACACATGACCAGAAACTCTGATAATGCTTATCGGAGCCCTTGATCCACTTGTGCTCTGGCAATGCTCTTGGTCAATGCCTTCCACGCCTGCACTTCCCCCGGAGTACCAACCATATGGACCTTGTCTTTCCGGGACTGGGTGAAAAAGCGGTCCCTTGCACTGGCGTCCGCCATAAGCTCTGCACGAAAGGAATCGATTTGCTCCGAAAGGCGCTCGCACAGTTCACGCATGTTTAGCACTAGGTGCGGCTTGTTCTCTTTAAGTAAGAAGGTCAAATGCGGCGTTTCGCGCCAGGCAATGGCTAGTCCGACGCGTGATCCGTTGAACTCGATGTCTTGGGCCTCGTAGCCGTGCACGAGGCCGTTTCGGAGGGCGTTGTAAATCGTCTTGGCCACTGTCTGGTAATTGCCGCCGGGAAGTAGCGTGGCGAACGCGTCGCCTCCTTCGCTACTAGCATTTCGATATTTTGCCACTGTTTCGCATGCACAAGCGATCAGGGCTGCAGCTGCGTAGTTCACACCCGGCTCTACCTGAGCGATTCGAGCGAGGTCCTGTTGGATGAACCCGAAGATCTCGCGAAACCTCTGTTCAATCGCCTCGAAATCAATAGCCATCTTGCCTTATGCCCACCACTGATCAGGAAACAGCCCGCCCCAGAACAATCGCAAGGATGCTCTTGACCTTTTGCTCTGCATCCCCCGGAAGATCGGGGTCCGCAAGGTTCCAAACGTTCTTGATAAGGGGGTCCCATTGGTCGTGGCAGGAGCGATTCGCCAATCCGTGACCTCGCCAGCATCCCACCCGAGCATCGACAATCCACGAGGCAATATCCTCGAAGAGAATCACGGGTATTCTCAAGTCGGCCGCTTGCCGGGAGGGCCGGGCACCGAAGTAGACGACTTGAACGGTGCACGCTCGGTCCGATCTGCGGTTTCGACGCAAGTCAGTAGCCACAAGCTCGACATCGTTTTCGCCATCGCAGAACCCAATCCAGCGCACGAGGTACTTTAGCCGGCCGAGCTGCAGGCCCTCGTTGGCTTCCGGCCTCCAGGGATCGTTAAGGCTCGTGTCTCTACCGCCTTTGACCTCGGCGATTAGGACGTTTACGACCCCGGGCTTCTCAATGGCCACCAGTTGAGCATGGCGCGGGAGCTCAAAATCAGCGACCTCGCGAGAAAACGGAAACCGGACGGCGACAACATCGAACTCAGCACCTTGAGGCACGGCACCCGAGATCGGCTCGTGGACAATCAGATTCTCCACGCCGAGGTACCCATTGAACCGGAGGTACCAGCGCACAAGATTCTCGGTTGGCTGTGCCATATCTCGACTCCATTCCACATGGCGCTCGGTCTTGTGCGTGCACGCAAAACCGGACCGCCCAAATAGGTTGACCACCGCCTAAGGCGCCGTTTCGCTTGATGTTACTCGACAACCGAGGTAATGTCCAGATGGCTGCCGATAATGCCCATTAAAAGGACCTACTATGAACGATTTGATTGTGGTGGAAAAGATTGCGCAGTGGCAGAGATTGAAGGCGCTCGTGCTCGATAGCGTCTCGTCGCCGATTACGAAACGGGTGTACAACATGGCGCTGGAAGAGTTCATGGATTGGTTCCGGCAGGAGCCGCGGCCAGGCTTCACCAAGGCTACGGTGAGCGCTTGGCGAGCGTCACTCGAAGCCCGCAGCCTGGGCTCGTCGTCGATCATCATCCGCATGTCAGCCATCCGCAAGCTGGCCGCCGAGGCTGCCGACAACGGATTAATCGCACCTGAGCTGGCGGCCGGCATCGCCCGAGTGAAGAGTGTCAAATCGACCGGGATTCGGGTTGGGAACTGGCTGTCACTGCGCCAGGCGCAAGCCCTTCTAAGCGCACCGGACCTAGCAACCATCAAGGGGCTGCGCGATCGCGCGATCCTTGCCGTCCTGCTCGGTTGCGGTCTCCGCCGATCCGAGGTCGCCGCGCTTACATTCACGCACATCCAGCAGCGTGATGGTCGTTGGTGCATCGTGGATCTCCGGGGGAAGCACGGCCGGATCCGAACGGCGCCGATGCCGACTTGGGTCAAGGTTGCAATCGATGCGTGGACATCGGCCGCCGGAATTTTGGACGGCTATGCCTTTCGCTCCGTGAACCGCTGCGATCAGGTAGGAGGCGATCACTTGGGCGAGAAAGTGGTCTGGCAGATGCTGAAGCAATATGCCGAGGCGGTTGGCCATCCCGGAATCGCACCCCATGACCTACGAAGGACGTGTGCGAAGCTGTGCCGTGCAGCCGGTGGCGAGCTTGAGCAAATTCAGTTGCTGCTTGGCCACGCCTCAGTTCAGACGACGGAGCGATACCTCGGTACGAGACAGGATCTTGTCCACGCGCCCAACGACGCGATCAAACTTCGCGTGACGGTGTAGCGTCATTTGGAATGGACCTCGATGTGAGGGGGTTGTCCCGTGCTGGATCTGCATGACGTCGATCAGCCCGTTCGGAGATTGCGCGCGCAAGGCAGTATGGAATAACGGCGCATCCAATGCCGAGCGCCGCCGCTGCGGCCTGCTGTGGTGCCCCGTTTGCGGAAGCGAACCCTACGGCGAGAATCGCGCCTCCGAACAGCGCCCCCATGATAGTAATTAGCCAAAACATGTTTACCATTCCGAATTCTCCTCGTTAGTTTGACTTCCGCTCATCCAAGTTCTATTGATTCGCGATGTGCGCTCTGGGTGGCGCTGGAACGGGACCATTCGAAGCCGCTTTCGGTGCCGAGACTTTCGTCGCGTCCGTCTTCGGCACGGCGGAAGGCTGCTCTGTCAGCCGTTCGGCCTCGGTAAGCTGAGATGCTGCGCATGACCACAAGATGGCTGGTGTTTGGCTCGTCAACAGGCCAATCAGAATCGGCCGCTGCGAAGCCCACGGTATGCGCGCAAGAACCATCGCGCGCTGGCCTCCCCAGGATTGGGCCAAGTCCTCGGCATGACCCTGCGATTGGTCCACCTTCTCGATAACACTCCGGACTGTGGGACACTTGGAGATTTCCGAGGTTCCTTCGAGCATTATTCCAACTTCGGCCATCGCTGCCGCACCATTGAATTCGGCGGCAAAGCTCGCACTCCAAGCTCGTGATGCAAGTTCGTACTCCCGCATTGCGAGGCGAACGGCGTCCGTGTTAGCGGCTGACGAGTTCTGACACCGGTCGACTTTCACTTTGGCGTCCAGGACTCTCGTAGCATAATCGTGGAAAGTGATTCCGCTCTCGGTAACCGACCGTAACGCCCTTAGTGCGTCCAGAGCTTCCGCGAATGGCGATGGGGTTGCGGACGCCGAACTCGGATTTTGTCCGAAATAGATCGCCTGGACCTTTCCGATGGGAATCGTCATGGCTTGGCCCGCGATCACGATCACGACGCCTGCGGCGCTGGCTTGACGGAAAGCACCGTCCAGACGTTCGCCCGTCTTGAGCTCGACGGTATCGCCTTTGAGAGTCACCGCGGACAGCGTTACAAGAACTCCGATCGCAAACCGCGTACCTCCATTGTTCATATGGCACCTCCGATGCGTTCGATCCATCAATTCGGTCCCGCCGCAGGTCCGCCATGGGATCGCCAACCTCGTGACCGCAGTTTTACGGTCAAGCATTCAGACCTATTTCACGTGGCGCCGTCGTGGGGTGCAGATCTCCTCCACAGAATCGGCACTTGATAGCCTCAGCTTTGATAGTCTCAGCGCAAAGCGGGCAGGTCTTAGTAGGGAGGGAGGACTCGGCCTCCCTCCCGATCAGATAGGCTACTGCGAAGCAGACCAGGCAACCAAAAGCCATTGCAATTGACAGCCCGCCTGTCACGATTCCGACAACGCCGATTGCCCCGGCCTCGGCATTGGAAAGCGATCCACTACGCGAATGGGTATGTAGCTGCGTGCTTACCAAGAAACCAAGGGGGATCATCGCAACCCACATCGCGGCTCCCAACAGAAACCCGCGCCGACACACTGTTGAGACGCGATTGGCCCCTCGGCGCATCCACACCGTCGATGCAACCCATACGGCAATAAATACTCCGAACGCAATGGCGATCGACACCGAATCGCCTTTTGTAGCGGCGGACATTAGCATCGCTACAGCCACGTATGAAAGAGTGCCGGCAAAAAATCCCAGCACTATTGCCACTGCGAGTTTCATTTAAAGAACCTCCGTGAGACTAGTGACTCGCGGAACCGGTTGATCGGACTGCTATCGGTCCATCGGTGAATTTTCATGTTCAGCCATTTCCAGGGCGGCTAGATGCTCGACGACCGAGCATCCCATTACGCCTTCATCCGTCTTTATCGTCCTCATGCCATTGTTACTTTACGTCTGTAGACCTTAAGGATGCAGGATTTGACCATGAGATTTGCGGCCCGAGCACCAACTGATAGCAGACAAAGCCGTTCGTGACTTCGCCGCGCGCATCCGAGAACTGCGTGCGGAGAGGAGTTGGTCACAGGAACGCTTGGCCGAGGAAGCCGATCTGCATCGAACCTACATTGGCGGCATCGAACGGGGGTTGAGAAATGTATCCATGTACAACATCGCCAAACTCGCGCACGCGTTTGACATTCCGATCGGCGAATTGTTTCCGAGAACCAAGAAATCTCGTCAGTAGTTCGCAGAGGATTTCAAGCCGCTCCTGCGTTTGGACGCATGGGTCGATGTCTGAGTTCTTGGAAGTTGCTCAACTGGTAATATTGCTGATCATTGCGCCAATGAAGTTCGAATCGAAGATTAACTTAGTCGTACCGCAAGGCGACCAGCGGATCGATGCATAATGCCCGCCACAGTGGGAGTAAACACGCGAACGTAGTCGCGAACGCTACGGCTACGGTTACCAATCCGAACACCATCGGATTCGATGGCGTGACGTCGTACAACATGCTCGCAAGGAGGCGGCACATCCCGAGCGCGGCCGCCAATCCTAACGCCAGCCCTGCCAGCGCTGGACCCAAGCTCTGGCGCATCACCAAACCAGCAACATCAGCTGGTCGTGCTCCAATCGCCATCCGGATTCCGATTTCGCGAGTGCGTTGGCCGACGTTGAGCGAAATAACACCATATAGACCGACCAATGCTAGTCCTAACGCAAGCGCCGCGAAGCTGCCCAAAATCCTCGCGGACTGTTTCTGTTGCCAGGTTGCATCTTCGATGAATTCCCGACCGCGATGAACCTCCGCCACGACGCCGCCCAGGTCTCGAATCACTCCGTTCACCGAACGCACTAGCGTCATCGGATCGCCCGTGTATTGAATATCTACCTGCTGCGCGCGGTCCGGCTCGTCACGCCATGGGCGATAGAAAATCGGCGCGGGGCCGCGCAGCAGAACACCGCGCGTATCGCCGCTGACACCGATAATCTCGATCGACTCGCCCCGCACTCGAACCAACTTTCCGATCGGGTCTTCTCCGGGCCAATATTTTCGCGCGAGCGATTCGCTGATCACTCCGCGATGACTGTCGGTCGCATCGAAGGACCGGCCCCTGCGAATCGGGATGCCGAGAGTGGCGAAATAGTTTGGCGTGACGACGCGATACTCCACCTCTGCTGGATCGACGCGCCCGGGAACCTGGAATTCTTCCGTCACGTGAGCACCGGTGAGAGGTTGAGCGTTGGCAAGTGCGATCGATTGGACCCCGGGAAGCGCGGCGAGGCGCGTCTGAAGCTCGCGATAGTACGCCTCGGCGTGCGAGTGCTCTGTGGCACGGGGAATCGGTGCGCGCAGGGCCAGGAGATGATCGGGCTGAAAGCCGGGATCGATCGCGCCGATGCGCTCCATGGTCTTGAGCAGCAATCCCGCACCGGCAAGCAGCATCACCGAGACCGCAATCTCGGCGGTGACTAGAATGGTTCGCACTCGTGGCGAATCCATCGCGACCATATTCTTTAGTCCTGCCATCAAATCCTGGCGCGCAGAGATCGCGGGAAATATGCCGGCCGTCAAGCACGCGAAAATCCCTGCGCCGGCAGCAAACCCGAGCGCAGGCAAATCGATCACTACCCGATCGAGGCTCGGAAGAAAACTGAACAGGCCGCCCCTCGGCAGCGAAGCGACCATGATCCGCAATCCCCACCAAGCGAGAATCACTCCGAGTGCGCCGGCGAACGCGCCAAGCTTGAGCGATTCGCCAATCAGCATTCGCATGAGCCGCACGCGGCTCGCGCCGAGCGCCGCGCGAATCGCGATCTCTCGCCACCGGCCCTGCACGCGTACCAACAGCAGGCCCGCGACGTTCGCCGTTGCAATCAGCAGCAGCAAAACTGCGCCTCCCGCAAGCACCAGGAAGCTTGGTCGAACGTCGTCCGTCTGGCTCTTCTCCCACAAACGAACGCTGTTGCTCCAGCCTTTATCATGAGGAATTGCTCTTACAGCGCCCCGTGCTTGTTGCAGGCTCTCGCCGTCGCGCAAGCGCGCCGTAACTGCCAATCCGCGCAAGTTCCGATTCTCACCCATTGCGCCACGCGGCAGCGGAACGAACACATCAAAAGCGCTGTAGTACATCCAGAAATCAGGCGGCATGACCCCGATAACCGTGTAGCGCTCGATCTCCGGTGTTCGTGCGAAGTCGAGCGCGATGTTCCGTCCCAAAATATTTAGATCGGCGCCAAAGTGACGCTTCCAACACCCGTCGCTCAGAATGACCACGCCTTCTTCCCCATCTCGGAAGCCGCGGCCCAGCGAGGGCGCGACGCCGAGCATGCGGAAAAAATTCGGCGTCACTAGCGACCCTGCGATCTGTTCCGGTTCATTGACTCCGGTCAAAAAGAAGAATCCGATGTCGAAGGCGCCAACATCGGAGAAGACCGAACCTTGTTTGGTGTAATCTCGGTACTCTGGCCAGGAAATCCCGCTAGGTTGCCCTTTGGGATCCCGTCCCTCGATTACCACGAGGCGATCGGCGCGCGGGTACAAAAATGGATGGAGAAGCATCGGATGGACGAAGCTGAACATAGCCGTGGACGCGCCGATCCCCAGCGCGAGCACCAGCACTATTAGGGCCGAGATGGCCCTATCGCGGCGCTGCCAGACCACACCTTGACGGAGATCTTGAAGCGAGGATACAAGCCAGCCGATGACCCGCGCGTCCCGCATCTCATCTTTGGCCAACGACACGTTTCCGATGCGGAATGTGGCTTCCTGTTCTGCATCTTCAGAACTGAGTCCTTGCTCGCGGCCCTTACGTATGCGCATCTGGCGATGAAAATCGAGCTCGTCGTCGAAATCGCGAGTCAGGCGGGTAAGCCGTAGGACGTTTCGAAACCGACGAAAGATACTCATCAGGCCAACCTTAAGACGCGCGCGATCCCCTCAGCCGCCCGCAGCCACTCCGCTTCTTCTTCAGCGAGCTGACGGCGCCCCACAGTGGTGATTTTGTAGTATCGTGCCCGCCGGTTATTGTCCGAAGGCGCCCACTCGGACCGTATCCACCCCGATTCATCCATACGATGCAACGCTGGATACAGCGAACCCTCACCGACCTGGAGAGCGTTCTCCGAAAGCTGTTGAATTTCTCCGCGATTGCATACCCGTGCATGCTTTGGCCGGAGGCGAGAATTCGGAGGGCAAGAAGGTCGAGTTGGCCGAGGAGTTGGTCTTTCCTACTCTTTCCCATCGATGTCGATGGAACCATCCTAAACCCGACGCAATTCGCTGTCAAGAGCGAATCGGTGGCTAAAGCGCTGGCGTAGTACCCTCCCAAGGGAATGTTCGTGCCCGTTGTTCAATTCCAGATTAAGCTGCAGGTTTTGTTGCGGGCCGCGCTGAGGATAGTCGCTCTTCTCGTGCGGCCGACAACGTTAATCCGCATTGTCGGTAGCAAGCCAGGTCGTGGCCATGTAAATATTACGTCCAATAGAACAACGGTAGACATCTCCGGCCCAGCGAACAATCGCCACCTGTTCTTGTTTTCGACCTAGCGACCGCGGCTCTACTTCCAGCACAGCGCAAGAAACTCCGACAAACCCCTTCCATCTTTCAGATAATGCTCAACGGTCTGACGAGTGTCATTTGCGGTTTTTCCCCACAAGCCAATCTGCGGTAAACCCACCGAGTTCCTTCTGAAGAAACCCACGCGGTCACCTGGCCCCGGAATTGAATATTTCGGATCTCGTTCCCCGGCGGGCGGCACCCATCTGTCGAATTCATCAGTAAGCTTGTTTGTCTTGGGGCCGCCAATGGAGATCACAGGATTGTCTTTGATAAACTCCGTTTCCCCATACCAGCCTTCATGCGTAACAACTACTCCACGGCGAAACGGGTAGGGAACACCGCGCTGATCAATGTTGTCCCGCAAAAGCTCGGCGGCCGAACGATCCAGCAGTTCAGAGACTATGTTCGTACCAACCACGATGATGATCGTCTCCCGATCAATCACAGCAGCGCGTCGCCACAAGCGATCAAGCCTGTAAATATCATCCGCGTATTTTGGATTTGACATGGTTCTACTCAGTTGCTCCAGCGAAAACGCTCCTGGCAGCGATTCCCCACTCATTTGCTTAGGTGGTAAGATCCTCGGCTGTCCCACCGGCCGCTTCTCGTATTTCGGTTTGTGCGTGATATACGCCCAGAGATCACTATAACCATCGTCAGTCGAAACATCGAAGCGCGTGAATCCAGCCAGTGGCACAGGAACATCGGCTGGCGTCGAACCCACGGAGAGAACAGGAATGAACTTCGTGTTCTTCATTTTGGTCGCGTACAGGAGGTGGTAGATGATCGTGGCTTCCCAAAGAACGCCGTGTCCCTTACTAGGCTCTTCCTTGTTTTCGACTCGCCGTCGGTACGTAGCGGTGCAAATCATCAACACGAAATCAGCCTCAACAATATTGCGCTCCATCCATGCTGGCCAGCCTTCAGCCGGGGCGTCCTCGTATTTATCAACAATGGCTTGTACGCCATCCGCGCGAAGCCTATCCGCGAAATCATAGACTCTCGCTTCATGTTCAGCCGAATCGAGGCTATAGCTGATGAAAAACGCGCACTGGCGCCGCATCGCACTCCACCATATGGTCAAAGCGTTGAGTATACTCCTAATATTCGCCTTCTAGCGCGAGAGTTTCTGAATATCTTCTATAAAGCCCTGAGACGCCTGACCTCAAAGCGCGAGACTGACGGAGATCTTGAGGCGTCAGAAAGTGAGGATGACGCTCTCATTGTGAAGTTCTAAGCGTCACACGATATGCCGGAAGGACCATCGCTCATCTTCGATAAATCGTCACTGGAGAGCCTCAATATCAACGAGGCCGCCCTGATGGACAACTTCTATATGTCCAACATAGCGCCGATCTTTTTTGTTGAAGTCCTGGCCGACCTCGAAAAGACCATTTACAGCAAGAGCACGCCGGAACAACTCGTGGGTTCGCTCGCGGAACGAACCCCGGACTTTCAAGCTTTTCCGAACGCCCACCATATGGACGTTCTCTCGTCCGAATTAGGTGGCACCTTCGACCTAACTAGAGTTTTGGAGCGCGTCGCGCCAGTACGGCATCGCCGTGCAGCTCGGCGATAGACAGGGTCTCCTGTTCAAGCCCAGCAAGGAACAGGAAGCCCTAGATCGATGGATTAACCACGAGTTCCTGGATGTTGAGCGCAACATCGCCAAGCGCTGGCGCCGGGCCCTGACAACCATTGATTTTGATGTCATGGTGAAGGCCGTGATGAGCCAATTAGGGAATTGGCGAAAACCGAAGGACCTCGCAGACGCCAAACAAATTGCGGATACGATCATTGACTACCTCGAACCAGAAGGGCTTCTACGCTTCGGCCTTCCGCTCATCGGTCTGTCCGATGCTATCGACCTGTCGTTGGGCGGTGGATCAACAGCCGCCGGCCGCCCATCAGGAGACGTTTTCCCTACTTCGTTTTCATGTTGACGATTAATATTTTCTTCTGTCTT
>CAWFEK010000020.1:0-140827 GCA_963814795.1 Bryobacterales bacterium
CCCGAAGAAATGTTTGAGAGCGTGAACGCGGGATGGATGGACCTCGGAATCACGGGTACGGAGCACGTAGCGGGTACGACGTCCGCACGCGATGTATTCGCGGCTGCTCAGCAGACCGTCAAGACGAAAGGCCATTCCGTTTGAACGGCTGGGATGCCGTCGTCAGCTCGTTGGGCACCGGCCTGAGCCCGTTCCGCGAGGTCAGCCTGCTGACCGTCGCCACAGGCGCCCTGGTCACGGCGATGACGCGCAACGGCGTGCGCCGTTAGGTCTGCATCAGCGCCTTGGGGGTCGGGGACAGCCAGACGTGGCCAGGGGCGGCGGCTTTCCTTGGGGTTGTGGCGTTTGCGGCATATCGGCAGGTTCAGAATTGCGGTCCGTCGCCAGAACCCACAATGCTTGCGGTCCGCGGAACGAGATGTTCGGATGAAAAGAGAGCTCCTGGCGCGCAACGAGTCGTAGACGCGGAAAGCGGCCCGTCAAGGCTTTGAGCACGAGTCGCGCCTCCAGCTTACCCAGCGCGGCGCCAAGGCAATAATGAATGCCGAAGCCAAAAGCGAGAGACTTGGATGTCTCCGCGCGGTGAAGGTCGAAGGTTGCAGATTCCGGAAAGACGGAGTCGTCGCGACCGGAGGCAGCGAGCCAGAGGAAGAGCTTGGCGCCTTCCGGCAAGTCCACGTCGCCGAGTTTAACGGGACGCTTGGTCGCGCGCCGCCACACGGGGACGGGTGGGTCGTAGCGCAGCGTCTCGTCTATCGCACAGGGAATCAACTCGGGGTCTGCAACCACGGCATCCCAGCGCGCTGGATCTTCAAGCAATCGGCGGACGGCGTTGCCGATCAGGTAATTCGTCGTTTCGTGACCGGCGAATGTGAGCGAGTAAAGATCGAGCCGATCTCCTCGTGCGTCAGCGCGTTCGGATCCTCGTCGTGGATCTCGAGCAAGGCGCTGGCAAAGTCATCGTCGCGCACGGTCGCCTTAGAGGCGACGAGTGCTCCCAGGTAACTCCGGTAGGCAGCCATGTTCGTCGCGTGGTGCACCTGTTCTTCGGGTGACGGTCGCCCCCAGGCCAGAGCGGCTCGGTGGCCGCACCACTCCTTGAGTTGCGGCCAGTCGCGCTCGGGGATACCCACAAAGCTGAAGATCATCCTCGCCGGAAGAGGAAAAGCGACCGTGGAAACGAGATCGAACGGTGCTGACGGGTCGATGACGTCCAACAGCTGGTCGATAGTGCCGCGGATCCTCGGCTCCATTTGCGCCACTCGTCCGGGAGTAAACGCCCGCGCCGTCGGCGAACGTAGGCGTGTGTGGGCCGGGGGGTCAAGGCTTACCATTGACGGTTGGGGCCTGTGACCGCCCCCTAGGAGGATCTGCGCAGCTTTCGGCAGGAGCTGCGCCAGCGGGAGTTGGGCGGGTGAGGCGGAGTAGGTTCCAGGATCGAGCAAAACCGCCTTGATGTCAGCGTAGCGTGTGACAACGTAGTAGCCCATTGACGGCGCGTAAAACACCGGCGTCTCGCGAAGCGACGCCAGCACGGCGAAGGGGTCGTCGAGGAACGCCGGCGACAGCGGGTCGAAGTCGGCATGAACTGGGCATGCGGAATGCTCATGAGATGCCATCATATTCCTCCAGCCCGCCTCCAGGAAGCTCGGCCATCAACTCTCTATTCTATGACTGGGCAGACCCGCATAAACCCCGGAGTTCCGAGGGTTAAGGGCATCGTTTCCAGCAATTGTATATTGCGGGAGGCGAAATGCCGACGGGGAACGGTTGACTCGACCGGGCGGACTCGAACTGTTATGAGCCATTATCGGTAGCTTGCTTGGGTGCTTCCCCCTGTTCACGGCCCGCTAGCTTTCATTTTCAACAGAGGAATTATTGGTCTGGTTGCTACACTGTGCACATGGATCTTTCGAAGATGATCGCGGAGCTACGCTCCGAACTCAGTGCTGTTGATGAAGCGATTGCGGTATTGCAACGAATGGCTTATGGACAAGGCAAACGGCGAGGACGGCCACCGCTCTGGATGAAGGGGGTTGAGGAAGGGAAGCGGCGGGGCCGTCCGCCGGGGAGCAAGAACAAACCCAAAGAAGGGTAATCATTCCAGTTCGTCCGGTAGCCGAGGTTCTGTTCCGGTCGGGACAAGTTCCGTCGAATATCGCGCGTACGAAAGCACTGACGTACCAGAAGTGCAACGATCGCAGCATAGCAAATCAACAGCGCGCCTAGGGCCGGGGTCTTGATTTTGTCAAGTAAGTGGTTACCCTAGTTTGGCGCGCGGAAGTGTGTTCCTCACGTCGCTCAAATTGGCGATATCTGGACCGGCGCCGTCAGGTAGTATGTCTGTTCGCGCGGCACGATCTTACAGAACGCCATGACGAGCGCCTCGGCTCGATCGGGTGACGCCTGCCCGCGCTTTCTCCCTTCCTCCTTGCTCTCGATCTCCGTTTTACCCGATGGTGTCGCGCGGTAGAGGATCGCTGAAAGTTGAGCCTCCGTTTCAAGATCGTTCAGCCCGCAAATCGCACCCTGCTCCATCCATTCGCGGAGACCCCAATATGACTCCACTTTTGAGTTGACGAACCGTTCTGCGTCCACTGCTCGATGGCCCGCGTTGAACAGAAACACCGGGAAGCCTAGATCTGAGAGATGCAGCGCAAAGTTGTAGCCGATGCCGACCGAGTCTACAACCACATAAGTGAGCCTGCCGGTTCTTTGCAGTCGTGAAAGCACTTGCACAACCCGGCCGCGAGGGTCGTGTTCCGGAAAGGCGTGGATCTCCAGGACCGCCCCGCCGGCGCGAGCAACCAGCACGGTCTCGTCTTCACCAGGGCCCGCGACGTCGATTCCGACCTGGATCGGCAGGGTGTTCAACTTTTCGATTTCTTGGGTTGTCGCATCACGCTTCGCTTGCTCAATCAATTCCAGACTGAAGACGGAGTAAACGGACTGGCTCGGAAATTCGCCAAGCACCCGGGCCCGGAACATTGGGTGCTTCGGGCCCCACGCCAACGCTCGCTCTCTCACCCAGCGGCGTGTTACCAAATACGGCGATGTGGGGTGGGCCAATTCGTCTTCCGACATCGCCAGGAGCTGTTCCATTGTTATCCCGGCAAGATTCGGCGTGTCGAACGCACTGATCGTGAAGTTGGTCCAAATGGTCCGGCCGCGGGCAAATGCATTGAAGAAGTAGCCGCTCGGGATAACTGGGTTGCCCAGCATCAGCACGTGGACGTCGCCACCCGCACGGACGCCTTCGATGGCGTCCCAGATGTCCGCGCGGATTCCGGGCGCTTCGTCCGCGATGATCAGAATATTGCGGCCGTGGATCCCCTGGAACTTCACGGCTTCGTTCGTTGAAATGCCTTGGATGTAATTCGCGTCTGTGATTCGCAGTTCCGTTGCGCTCGGCTCGGGGAACGCAATCCGCGACTGTGCTCGTGCCAACCGGATTTCATCCCACATCAGCCGCACCTGTCGCCAACCGGGAGCGGTATTGATTACCTTCCCTTCTGGAAAGCGCGTCAACCACCAAAGCGCGAGCCTGGCGGCTTGATATGTCTTTCCGCTTGCATGGCAGGCTTTGACCGCGACCAGTGGCTTCGTCGCCACCGCGCGCATAATGTCTCGCTGGCGCCGCCAAAGCACAGAGCCGAGAACGTCGCCGGCAAAGTGAGCAGGATCAGTAAGCGAGGTGAAATTCTCACTCTTTGATCGGCTTCTCATCCGAATCCTCGGCCGGTCGTGAAGCCGCCGCGCCTTCCAACAGTGCACGCGCGGCCTCAATTGGAAGTAAGGCTCGACCGTCTGGTCCCGAGTGCTCCAGTCGCGTCGTCTCCCGCCAGCGGAGACGACACTTCATCCAGAAAATGGTCGCTGCGGGACAGTTGCCTGAGGTCGCTAGCTTGAAAAGGGTTGCGCCCACTTGTGCGTTTGCTTTGTCGCCTGAGGAGTCGAGCTGGTGGCGGAAGTGCTTCCGCAATGTCTTCGCATCGATTCCCAGTGCGCGTGCGATCGACTCATGCGGCATCCCGCAACCAGCCATCGCTTCGACGATGCGGAAGTCCTTTTCGCTCGGATCGTATCTCTTACGGCCTCCTGGCATTTTTTATAAGCGGGAAAAACTCTCGACGGGTGCCGGAGCACCATCACCGAACGGCCGCAGTACGGCCGCCGCGTAACAGATTTGCCTTGCAATTCGGCCTAACCAGAGCGATCCATGTGTTGACTCGCGGTGATCACCGCCAAAGGAGACAACATGAACACATCGATTGCAGAAAATACCGGCATCGCCCAAGCCACAGCTACGGGCGACCAGCCGAAACGCAACAAAAAGGCCAGCGTCGCGCGACAGCGCGCCCACGTCCCGCCGAAGAAGGGCAAGTCGGCCAAGAAGGCCAGCCCCCCGAAGAAAGCGCCCAAAAGCCAGAAAACGGCCAAATCCGCTCGGGATGGCAGCAAGACGGCCAAGATCCTGGACCTGCTGAAGAGGCCGGGTGGCGCAACCGCCAAGGAACTGATGAAAGCGACGGGCTGGCAGCCGCATTCGGTCCGGGGATTCGTGTCCGGCACCGTCGGCAAGAAGATGGGACTGGCCGTGACGTCCACGAAGACAGAGGAAGGGGAGCGCACCTACTCCGTCAACGCCTGACACTCGATCATCCCGAACTACTTGCGCCGCTGGGTTTATACCTGGCGGCGTTTCTCGTTCTGGAGGATGCGAAGTTCGGCTGACCAGTCCGCTAGCGCCAAACACAAACCAGCAACGTCTGGATTGCCCGCGCGGATTTCCGACTCCGCATCCGCAATCTCGCGAAGACAGCGATCGATTCATTGCGCCGCTCCTCGCCGCTCCACTGCGACTTCCTCAAATGTTCTCCCGTCGCCATCGAGCGTAGCCTGCTTACCAGTCAATTGTTGCCAGCGCTGGACCACGACGTCGACGTACTTGGGATCTAGCTCGATGCCGTAACAGACGCGCTCGGTGAGTTCCGCCGCTGCGAGCGTCGTTCCACTTCCGAGGAACGAGTCGTAGACTAATTCTCCGCGCCGCAGATGATTGAGTATCGGCTTTCGCATGAGCTCGATCGGCTTCTGCGTCGGGTGATCAAATTTGTCTTCATCGGAACTGCCCATTACAAATTTTGGGGAGGGCGAGTCCCAAACTGTTGAATTCTCACCTGCTTTCCCGTACCACGGCGCGTTCTTTTTGCGCACGTACGCACAAGGCTCGTGTTGGTACCAGTAATGCGTACGCGTGAGCACTGTTCGTTGCTTATTCCAAATTATTTGTTGGTGATGCACGAAGCCAATTCGCAACAGTCCCGCGAGAACTTCGCTGGCAAATTGCGATGCATGCCATACATATGCGACCTGAAGGCTCGGCGCATGTTCGAACGCTTCCGACCAGTCGGCGCGCGTATCTCCGGAGATGGACGTTTCGTTGTGACCCTTCGTCCGCTTCTTCAAGTAGCTCGGCTCGGCCGCCCCCAATCCGTTTAGGCCGGCTCTGTCTCTCCATTCGCTGTCGAGCGAGATGCCGTATGGGGGATCGGTCACCATGAGGCGCGGTTTGCGGTCGCCGAGCAATCTCGCAACGGCTTCCGCACTAGTGGCGTCTCCGGCGAGCACGCGATGTGGGCCAAGAAGCCAAAGGTCGCCTAGACGGGAAGCGGAAGATTCCGGGAGCGGCGGCGCTGCGTTCCCTTTGTCGTCGTCATCGAGCGCCAGAAGTGCGTCGATCTCGCCGGTGTCGAATCCTGTCAGGCTAAGATCAAAGTCGAGCGCGCTCAAATCCGCCATCTCGAGGGCGACCAGATCATCATCCCAATCGGCCCAAGTCACCGATCGGTTCACCATCAGCCGGAAGGCTTTGACCTGCGCGGCTGGCAGCCTCATTCGGTTCGGGGATTTCTGTCCGGTACGGTCAGTAAGAAGATGGGGCTGGCCGTGACATCCACGAAGACTGAAGACGGGGAGCGGACTTACTCCGTCAAAGCCTGATACTCGCCCTTCCCGAATTACTCGCGCCGCTGGGCTCATGCCTGGCGGCGCTTTTCGTTCTGGAGGATGCGCAGTTCGGTTGACCAGTCGGCCAGCGCCAGGCCCAAGCCAGCGACGTCCGGATTCCCCGCGAGGATTTCCGCTTCCGCATCCGCGATTTCCCGGCGGCAACGCTCGATTCATTTCGCAGTCTCTCTACGCTCGACCGCTACTTCATCGAATGTTCGTCCGTCGCCGTCAAGCGTCGCGTGTTTGCCGGTCAACTGCTGCCACCGCTGCACCGCGACGTCAACGTACTTCGGATCCAGTTCGAGGCCGTAGCAGACGCGCTCCGTTAGTTCAGCCGCTGCGAGCGTCGTTCCGCTTCCGAGGAAGGGTTCGTAGACTAATTCGCCACGTCGTAGGTGATTCAGGATCGGCTTCCGCATGAGCTCGATTGGCTTCTGCATCGGATGATCATATTTCTCTTCATCGGAGTTGCCCATTATAAATTTCGGCGAGGGCGAGTCCCAAACTGTTGAATTCTCTCCTGCTTTCCCGTACCACGGCGCGTTCTTTTTGCGCACATAAATTAGAGGCTCATGTTGAAACCAATAGTGCGTGCGGGTGAGCACCGTTCTTTGCTTATTCCAAATGATTTGTTGATGGTAGACGAAGCCAATTCGCAGCAGTCCAGCGAGAACCTCGCTTGCAAATTGCGATGCATGGAACACGTAGGCTACTTGAAGGCTCGGCACCAACTGGAATGCTTCCGACCACTCTGCTCTCGTGTCTCCTGAGATGGACGTTTCCTTGTGACCCGCCGTACGCTTTTTCAAGTAGCTCGGCTCGGCCGCTCCCAACCCGTTTAGGCCGGCTCTGTCTCTCCATTCACTGTCAAGGGAAATTCCGTAAGGGGGGTCCGTCACCATCAACCGCGGGTTGCGGTCACCAAGCAATCTCGCAACAGCTTCCGCGCTGGTGGCGTCTCCGGCGAGCACGCGATGTGGGCCAAGAAGCCAAAGGTCGCCTAGACGGGAAGCGGAAGATTCCGGGAGCGGCGGCGCTGCGTTCCCTTTGTCGTCGTCATCGAGCGCCAGAAGTGCGTCGATCTCGCCGGTGTCGAATCCTGTCAGGCTAAGATCAAAGTCGAGCGCGCTCAAATCCGCCATCTCGAGGGCGACCAGATCATCATCCCAATCGGCCCAAGTCACCGATCGGTTCACCATCAGCCGGAAGGCTTTGACCTGCGCGGGCGTCCACTCGTCGCAAAGGATCACCGGTATTTCGGCAAGGCCGAGTTTCCGTGCGGCTTTAAGCCTGAGGTGTCCGTCGACCACTTCACCGTCGCTTCGCACGAGGCATGGGATCTTAAATCCGAATTGGCGAATCGAGTCACACATTCGATCGACCGCAGCGTCATTCTTGCGCGGATTTCGAGGATACTCTGCCAGTCGTTCGATCGACCACAACTCGATGTACTGTGTCGGGGGTTGAGTGAGCATACACGTACCTTCCAATGAACTGATCTGGAAGGATCTTTCGGAAGGTGCGCTTGTACGCTGGCCTGGCGAACCGAGCCTTTGATCTTTTATAACGTGATGCGGAGCAGTTTGTAAAGAGTGAAAGATGCACGAACGCTATAAATAGAAGAGACTCAACCGCGGCAAGCCAGCTGATTCTAACAGTCTGCGCTCCAAGAACTGCTTTTCGAGCGCTGCAAGCTGGTTGGCATCCATCTTTCCTTGGTACGGCTCAAGGGCGCACCGCGCCTCGACCCGCAGTGTGTCGCTCATCGCTATGCGAAGTTTCGCTATCAGATCTTTCTCGACCGAGATGAGATGCTGTTCGAGTTGATCCAGATTCCAGTCAAGCACTCCGAGATCGAGCGTTTCAAGTGACGTGGCAAAGTCCGCGTACCCCGCCAACCTCAGTGCTGCCGCGTTTCTTGTTATGAACTCACGAACATCTTGAATCGTAAACTGGACTTTAGGGCCAGCATGCCTGACTGGTGCGACATTGGCAATGGCGCGCGCCTCGGCCACGATCGCATGGGCACAGTAGGCCAGCGAGTTCACTTTCTCGATACGCGCTCGTGTCGGCCGCGCGCGCCAGCGTTCGAATGCCCGATCGATCCCACGAATCACTGCCTGCAGCGGTACGCCGGCATCTCGCCAGGATTTGGCGAGAGCGAAATCAGACGCCGACAACCAGAAGGACCTTGTGCCGCGGGCGCGCCGAAAGTGCTCCTCAATCGTTGCGAAATAGTCAACAGCATCGGTGACCTTCTCCGAAATCCCATCGTCCAACGGTGGTTCAGAAATCCCGTTCATTGCCACACCCGCTTAAGCTGGGACCGCAGTGTTACTCGGCGCGGAACGCCCGCGTGCACAATAATTCTTTCGATGCTTCCGTTCTGAAGAACCTCGATCTGAGCAAGCAAACGGCATACCTCAACGCCTAAACTGAATTCGTTTAGGTTCGTCTCGGGGCGCGGGAGTACTTCCTCGTCCAGTCGAATGTCGATCAAGACCTCGGGTCCAGGATCGAAGTTCAGCTCGCCGTTGATTACCGTGAGGTTCAAGATCGATCCATAGTTGATGGTCTGAACGATTCGGATCAGCTTTTGCTTGGATCCGGAGAGCTGCGAGAACTTCAGTGGGATGGTCGGCATCTAAACTCCGTTTTCGATCGCGTCGGTCATGAAATCAAACTCAGCTTTACTCAGTCCCGCGCCGCTTCTGTGATCATCGGGATTCGGGGGCGTAAAAACCATCTCTCGAAAGCTCTTCTTCTGAAAGTAGTCGGCGACCACGGTTTTAAACCAGCTGAAGTGCCGTGGTCCATACTTGGTTCCGGGACGCAGCCCGCGCTCCTCTTTGAGATGGCGGAGGCACCGGATCACTTCTTCCTCCGTGGCGCCCGCGGAGGCATCCATCACATCGACTACTAGGCGGTCGGGCGGGTAGGCACGGTCAACATCTTTCGTGGTCCTCATGTAATCCGAGAGCGCCTCTCGCAATCGGAGAAATTGCTCGCACGTGGATGCGGCATCATCGAAGCCCGGCCGCGAATCGCGATTTTTGCGATTCGTGGGCGGAGAGTCTAGGTCGACGTTCGCCTCTTCGATTTGACTCTTTTCTATCTGACTCTCTTTGGGTGAACAATCGTTCACCCCCTCCGGTGAACGATCCGTCACCCCCTCCGGTGTAGTTTTCGTCACCCCCTCCTCAAAGAGCGGATGCCATAGGAAAAGATATGAGTTACTCGTTTGCCCGGATTCGGAGATTCTGGGTATGCGTCGTATGAGTCCACATCGCTCCAACTCCGCCAAGTACTTCTGTGTCTGGCGCACGCTTATGGCGACCTCCGACGCGAGCGTCGGTACCGCGGGATAACAGTTCCCGTCCGGGCCGGCGTATCGCATCAGACGCCCATAAATGAGCTTTGCTCCAGGCGAGATACCTGCTGCTCTCAACAGCGCTTCTGGAATCCAGATGCCAAGAAACAAACCGAAAGGATTAAAGGGTTGCCCTACCTGCAGAGACACTCTTGCCACAGCGTGTGGTGTACGCTGTGCTGACATTTGAAATCTCCTATTAATGACCTGAAAAAAGTGAAGCCCGCCGAATCCTCGGCGGGCTTGTTGTTCTGCGCTAGAAATGCCGGTTATGTAATTGTTGCTATTTGGCGATTCTTATTGGTTTTACTGATGATCGCGCGCTGCACGTCAGGCGATCCTCTCAGCGATACCGCTCCGAATCTCCAACTGGCGATCAAGCTCTGCCGATTCACCAGGCCTCCCGCGATTACTCCGGTTTGGGCTCTGTGTTGCGGGGTATCCGGTTTGCCTTTGTTAGCGGATGCCGGGCGACAAAGACCCTTAATAGTCGTGTAATGGTTCTGTAATGGTCTCAGGGGGAAATGGCGTTACCGCTGGTGACCCAAGAGGGAAATACCATAAAGGTTTCCGTGGCTTACCGCCCAATGCCCTATTGTTTTGGTTTTTGAGTCCCGTGCGTCTGCCAGTTCCGCCACTCCAGCGAGTGCGTTTCAGGGGTTGACGATTTCGAGTATACCAGCCTCAGCTCAGCTCGCGCACCAGTTCGCAGGCGCGCTCGTAAAGCATGCCGGTCTCGTTGCTGCAGCCCAGGAATCGCATGCCGCGCTCGCGCCAGAACTTGGCTTGCGGCACGGAGCGCGTCTGCGTTCCCGGCGCCACGCCATGCGCCACGCAGCTATCGCGGATCTTTTCCATCGCCTCCACCATCAATGGATGCTGGAACTCGCCGCCGACGCCGAGTGAAACGGAAAGATCCGCCGGCCCCACCATCACCGCGTCGATTCCCGGCACCGCCAGCAGTTCGTCGCGAACCTCGACGCCGCGCTTGGTCTCGATTTGCAGCACCACCATGGTGTTGGCATTCATGTGTTCGATGATTTGCGGGATGGTCACCTTTTCGTGATCCACCTGCAGCGGGGTCAATCCGAATCCGCGGACGCCCAGCGGCGGATACTTGATCCAACTGATGGCCTTGGCCAGCAACTCCGGCGATTCCACGCGCGGAAAAATGATGCCTTGCGCACCCGCGTCAAGAGCCCTGGTCACCAGCGAGTATTGCAGCTCCGCCACGCGTACGATGGGGCTGAACCCCACCAGCGCCGAGATGCGGCAAATATCCTGCACGGTTTCAAGATCGAATCCGCCATGTTCGGTGTCGATAAACGCCCACTGAAATCCCGCATCCGCCAGGATGCGGACGACATCCTGGGAGCGAAGCTGGCCAAATCCGCAGCCGAGTTGCACCTTGCCTTCGGCCAGCGCTTTTTTCACACTATTGATTCTCATGATGAGTTGAATTTCGAGCGTAGCACTTGTCCCCGCGCTCACGCTTGGGGCTACATTTTATGCCGTCGCCGACGCGTTGGCGGGGAACGTAGCTCCGCACGTAAGTGAGGGGACAAAATCCCTTAGTTCACCACCAGCACTTTGTGATCCGGGCAATCCAGATTAACGCTCGCGTACAAATTGTCCATCAAGCCCAAACCGTGCCTGGCGACAAACGGCAGTATGGAATAGAAGCGCTCCTGCAGATGTTTTTCCGGGAAGATCAAATCCGACATGTAGCGGGCATCCTCCGCGGCGCGCTGATCCCGCCGCAGCGTTTCGCGCCCGGTTTTCCCCTCCAGCTTCGAAAGCTGGTAGAGAATTTTCGTGCGGCTTTTATGGGCAGAGGCAGCGAGCGTAGGGTCGAAAGCGTGGAGCGTTGCCGACAGCTCATCGAGCGATTGCGATGTCGCCGTCCGGATTTTCTCGAACTCCTGGGCCACGGCCGGCGGAACCAGGCGGTGCGCAATCAACTCGCGCAGCGGGTCCTCGCCATGCAAAAGATTTGGCAGCGAGAGCTGGTACTTCTTCATCAGCTTGGCGGTTTTAGAATCCAGCAGCGTGAACCCGCTCCGCGCCAGCATTACCGGCATGCGCTGCAATAAATCCTCGTAGAGCGTCTGGGACTGCGCCATGTAGGCCAGCTCCGCCGGTCCGCCCACGTACGCGACGGTGGGCAAAATGTAATCCTGAACCACCGGGCGCAGCAACGCGTTGGGCGAGAGATGTTCCGCCAGATCCATCAGCTCGGCGCTGGAATAGTGGCGGTCTTTCGAAGCATAATCGCCGTTCTGACGCCGCAATGTGATGCGCCGGGCTTCCTCCAGCAGAAACACGAGCGAAGTTTTCGCCTCCACGTGAACCTGGGCGTGATATCCGGCAGCTTCCAGCTCGCGGCTTCGTTCCAGAAGTTTGTCGTGCAGACTCGGGCCATCCTGCAGCGCTTGCCGCAACAAGGGCGCAGCCATCTTCCGCACTCCCGGATCCAGAGGGTCGATAAACAGCAAACCACGATTCGGTAACAAGCGCTCCAGCAGCGCCTGGAATGCTGCGCCGAGAGTTGCGCCAGCTTTATAGGATTCGGCCACCATTCCGGCAACTTCGGCGCCGAAGGGAAAAGGCGCCAGCGTCTCTTTCAGCAGATCCAGCGGTGGAGCGTCCACTTCGATAGTTCCCACCGGGCGTTCGGTGCCGTTCTTGCCAGCCACGCTCAACGCCACAGGCCGATGGTCCGGGCCGAAAACATAGGTGTGGTTCACTTCGGCGAAATCGTGATCTTCGGTTGCCAGCCAGAAAATCGGCACCGCCGGAATTCCCTGAGCGTTCAACTGCTCGGCCAGGCGGACCGCCGTCAGCGCCTTGTAAATGCTATACGCAGGACCGGAAAACAATCCAACCTGTTGGCCGGTAACCACCGCCACTGTGTCCGGACGAGCCAATAAGTCGAGCGAGGGATTGTCACCGTTACGCGCGCGCAAAACCCTCACCAATTCGGCGCGCCGATCCTCCGGATAATGCAGCTCTTTCAGCGCAGCGCTGTAGGCAGCGGGATCACCGGGGTGATGACCGTAGAAGCGTGAAACGCGATCGAAATGATATTGGAAATCGGAAAACAACCGGGAGGTGTGCGGGATTTCGGTGTGGCGTAAACAAGCTGCTTCCATGATCAGTGCCGGTCCAAGATTAGCAGATGCGCCGGCCGCTCCCAAAGTCGCTAAATCCTTCAAAAACAGCCAGGAGCGGTCGCGATCCGCCCTTTTCCGCTAGAATTGAGGTTCGGGTCACTCTCTATGGACGACCAGGAGTTCAAAAAGCTAGCAGACGAATCGCTGACGGCGCTTTACAAGCGATTGTCTGCCGCCTCCGATGACGCGGAATTCGAGGCGGACTTCAACTCGGGCGCCCTGGCCATCGAATTTGAGAACCCTCCGGGGAAGTTCGTGGTCAGTCCCAACGCGCCGGTCAGGCAGATCTGGGTTTCGGCGCACTCCAAGAGCTACAAATTGGATTGGGACAGCGTGGAAAGCGCGTTTGTACTTGCGGCCACCGGCCAGACACTCACCGAGTTGATCCAGGCCGCCATCGGCAAGCAACTGGGAGAAGAAGTTTCTCTGTAGATGGCCGGCGTTTATATCTCTTATCCATTTTGTGCCCAGAAGTGCACGTATTGTAATTTCGCATCGGGAGTTTTTCCGGCTGGCCTGGAGCGAGATTACCTGGCCGCGCTTTGTTCCGAGATCGCGGCCACGGATTGGCCCTGGCAGCCTGAGACGGTCTACCTGGGCGGTGGCACGCCCAGCCGTTTGCAGCCGGCCGCTCTGGATCGAATCCTCTCTTTAATACCTGGCCGCCCGTGGCGGGAGGCGACTATCGAAGCTGCGCCAGGTGGAATAACTTTTGAGCTTGCCAATGCGTGGTTTAGAGCGGGGTTGAATCGCGTGAGCCTGGGCGTGCAATCCTTCATTCCGCGCGAACTGGCGCGCACCGGCCGCAAGCACACCGCGGAAATTGTAGCCGAAGAAATTCGCGCGCTGCGCGCCGCGGGATTCTCGAATATCAATATCGATCTCATTGCCGGCCTGCCTGGCCAGACCCTGGCAAGCTGGCGCGAATCCCTGGCCTGGATCGAAAACCTGGACCCTCCGCACGTTTCCGTGTACATGCTCGAGGTGGACGAAGACAGCCGCCTGGGCGGCGAGATCCTGCTCAACGGCAAACGCTACGGCGCGCCGGATGTTCCCTCTGGCGATTTGACCGCGGAGCTTTATGAAATCGCCATCGAAGAATTACAGCGCCTGGGGATTGTTCGTTACGAGATCTCAAACTTCGCCAAGCCTGGTTTTGAATCGCTGCACAATTTGAAATATTGGCGGCTGGAGCCTTACCTCGGCTTCGGCGCGGACGCGCATTCGTTCGATGGCGCGCGGCGTTTTCAAAATGTCGAATCGGCTACCGATTACGTTGCGACGAAATCACCGAGGCTCGGCTCGACGCCGGCCAATCGCGAGGAAGAACGCTTCTTCGTAGGCCTAAGGCTGACGGACGGCATTCTGCCGGAACCGGACGAGTGGACTCGTTTTGAAGCACCCATCCAGCGCTTTTTAACAGAGGGCTTGCTGGCGAAAGAAGGCGAAAAACTTCGGCTAACGAATCGCGGGGTCCTGCTCTCGAACGAAGTTTTCGCCGAATTCCTTACAACATGAACATCGACCTACGCAGCGACACCGTTACCCGCCCCACTCCCGCGATGCGCCGCGCCATGGCCGAGGCCGAGGTGGGCGACGACGTTTACGCCGAAGATCCCACTGTAAATCGGCTGGAGCGACGCGCGGCGGAGATTCTGGGTAAAGAAGCGGGCCTGTTTGTGCCGACGGGCACCATGGGCAACGTGATCGCGATCAAGATCCACACCCAGCACGGCCAGGAAGTAGTTTCGGAAGCGCGCGCCCATATCCTGGATTGGGAACTTTCCATGACCGCCTGGTTCGCCGGTTGTTTGATCCGGCCGGTTTATGTCGAAGACGGCATCCTCACCTGGAACAAAATTCGCGATTCGCTGCGATTCCGAAGTCCGCATTGCGCGCCCACCGGGCTTATCGAGATCGAGAACACGCACAATATGGCCGGCGGAACTGTTTATCCCATGGATGTGCTTCACGAAATTTGCGGAAACGCTCACGACGCCGGCATCCCGGTGCACATGGACGGCGCCAGAATATTCAACGCGGCGTGTCATCTGAACCGTCCGGTGCGCGAACTTGCGGCGCCCGCCGATACGGTGATGTTCTGCCTCTCGAAGGGCCTCGGAGCGCCGGTGGGATCGATGCTGGTGGGTCCGGCGGAAGCCATTGAGCGCGGCCGGCTGTATCGCAAACGGCTGGGCGGCGCCATGCGGCAGGTGGGCGTACTGGCCGCGGCGGGATTGATTGCGCTGGAAGAGATGCCCAATCGCCTGGGTGAAGATCATGCCAACGCACGATTCCTGGCCGGCGAGCTGGCCAAGCTAAGCGGTTTGAAAATTCATCCGGAACGGGTGCAAACCAATATTGTGATCTTCGATATCAGCGCCACCGGTCTCAATGCCGCGGAATTCACCGCGCGGTTGAAGACTTTGGGCGTGGTGATGGGTGAAGCGTCCACTCCGCGCGAGGTGCGCGCCGTCACGCATTTCGACGTCACGCGGCAGGATTGTTCACGGGCGGCCGAAGCCGTGGCCCAGCTGCTTAAGCAAATTTCGGAACCACAAAAGGCTTCCGATACTCACGCTTGAACATGGCGGTTGCTTCGGCATCGCCTGTGCAGGCGTAAGAAGCCGCGTCGAAATTCAAGGTGCGTCCCACGCGGTAGGAAATATTGGCCAGGTGGATCAGCGTTGTGGAAATCGCTCCTTCTTCGATTTCAGCGTTTAAATCCGAGCGCTTCCCGCTGCGCACGGCACTGATGAAATTCTCGAAGTGGGTCTCGCCGGCGGTGCGGGTCGGCCCGGGCTCCTGCTCTTTGCCGAGAAAAGTTCGATACGTGGTATAGCCGTCGATGGCCATGTAGCCTTTGGAGCCGTAGAACAAATTGCCGATGGTGTTCGATTCGGATTTCCCGATGCCGGCTTCGTGATTCGAGATCCAATGGCGGACTTCGAATTCCATCATCTTCTTTTTGCCGCCGTCGTTGAACTCGTAGCTGGCGGTGATGGTGTTGGGTGTTTCCTGATCGTCATCGAACATGAAGTGGCCGCCCATGGCGGAGACTTTGGTGGGATACCTCACGCCCAGGCCCCAGCGCGCGATGTCCAGCTCATGAATGCCCTGATTTCCCAGGTCGCCATTGCCGTAGTCCCAGAACCAGTGCCAGTTGTAGTGAAAACGATTTTTGGTGAACGCGTGTTGCGGCGCGGGGCCCAGCCAAAGGTCGTAATCCACGCCCGGAGGCACCGGTTCAACCGGCGTGTGGCCGATGGTGTTGCGCCATTTGTAGCACAAGCCGCGGGCCATGTAGACGTCTCCCAGCAGGCCGTCGCGCATGCTCTGCACCGCTTCCTGAAGCGCGGGCGACGACCGGCTTTGGCTGCCCTGCTGAACCAAGCGGTCGTATTTTCTTGCGGCCGCCACAATTTGCCTGGCTTCGAACATGTCGTGCGAGCAGGGCTTTTCGACATACACATGCTTGCCCGCCTGGCAGCTCCAAACGGTCTGCAGTGTGTGCGAATGATTCGGCGTGGCGATGGAAATTACGTCGATGGATTTGTCTTCGAGAAGCTTGCGCAGGTCGGAATACGTGGCCGGACGTTTGGACAATTTACCGGCGGCTTCGTTCAGAACCTTCTCGTCGATATCGCATAATGCGGCGATTTCGACATTCGGTATGCGGCCGTAGGCTTTCAAGTGGTCTTTGCCGCGTCCGCGCAGTCCGACGCAGGCCACGCGAACGGTATCGTTGGGGCTGGGCATGGCGTGCCGCGCGGCAGCCAGGACGCCGGCGGAACTCATGAGAAAGTGTCTGCGATTCATAAGCGCTCCTGACCGCCAGTATAGCGCCAGAAATCGTTTGTGGGGCAGGTTGCTAACCTGCGCGCCGATTGCCAATCGGCGCAAAACCGGGCGGATTACCAACCCGCGCGCAGGATACCATCGTGCCCCGCACAAAATCGGGGAATGAGTATCCTGTCACCGGTTTTATTCGAGGCGCAGGGACCGCATTGGGTCTAAGCGGACGGCCCGGCGCGCGGGAACATAGCTGGCGGCGAGCGCTATGGCTATCAGCAGCATGGAAACGGCCGAGAAGGTCACAGGATCCGTGGGACTGACGCCGAAGATCAGGCTTTCCATCCAGCGGGTCAGCGCGAATGCAGCGGCGCCGCCAATCGCCACACCGGCCAAGGCCAGCAGCAATCCCTGGCGTAATACCAGCGACGCAACATTGCGCGCGGATGCGCCAAGGGCGATTCGAATGCCAATCTCGCGCATTCGCTGGGTGACGGTGTACGCGAGAACGCCATAGATGCCCACGCTTGCGAGCAGCAACGCGAGCGCCCCGAAGACGCCGAACAACAGCATGTTGAAGCGGCGCTGAGCAAGCCCTTCGGCCATCAGTTGCTCCATGCTGTGTACATCCGCGACGGGCTGATTGCGATCGATGGCCCAGACCTGGTTTTGGACGGCATTGGTGAGGCGCAGCGGGTCGCCGGCGGTGCGCACTACCAGGGCGATCGGGTTGAGAACGCGGGTGGGCAGAAATAGTTCCGGGCGCACTTCGGTATCCAGGCCCATCTGGTGCGTGTTCGCTTTGATGCCGACCACGGTGAGAGCACGGGGATTAGGGCCGTCGCCGAGCAACAGAACTTTTCCAATGGCATGGCCCTGGGGCGAGATGCGCCTGGCCAGAGCTTCGTTCACCACGGTGACGGATGGTTTCGATTGCTCGGCGTCGGAACGGGTGAAGGAGCGTCCGCGAAGAATAGGCATGCCGAGCGTTTCGAAATATCCGTCGCCCACCGGCGTCTGGTCGGTGAGAGAGCCGGTTCCGCCGCCGGGCGCGGGTTGTCCTTGCACACGGAACGGAGTGGCGGAAATCCGGTCCAGCATGGGAAGTCCGGATCCCACGGCCACCGATTGGACGCCGGGGACGCGCGCCACGCGATCAAGCAGCTGGTCGACGAAGGCCTTGGCGCGCTTTTCATCCTGGTATTTGGGCGCGGTGAGATTAGCGTGCATGGTGAGCAGATGATCGGTGCGGAATCCCGGCGAGATGGAGAGCAGGGAAGCCATGCTGCGGATCATCAGGCCGGCGCCGGCCAGCAGAACCAGCGCGAGAGCGACTTCAGAAACCACCAGAACATTGCGCAGCCGCCCGGAAACTCCGCTGCCGCCTCCGCGTCCGCCTTTGCCGAGCGATTCGTTGACGTTTTGGCGCGCCGTTTGAATGGCCGGCGCCAATCCAAAAATCAGGCCGGTAAGCAGCGCCGCGCCGAGCGTAAACAGGAGCACTCTCGAATCCAGCGTCAATTGATGCAGATGATAATTGTCTTCGGGAGCAAATTTCCGGATGGCCTGAATCCCCCCGAAGGCCAGCGCGACGCCCGCGGCGCCAGCGACGAAGCTGAGCAGCAGGCTTTCCGACAGCATCTGCCGCGCCAGGCGCCAGCGTCCGGCGCCCAGGGCGATGCGGATGGCGATTTCTTTTTCGCGCCCGGCGGCGCGGGCCAGCAGAAGATTCGCCACATTGGCGCAGGCGATCAGCAGCACGAAGCCCACCGCGAACTGCAGCACCACCAGGGCCCGCCGCATCACGCTTCCCACGTCTTCGACGAACAGCGGAAATACATTGACTCCGAATGTGGTGTTCAGTTTTGGATACTGCTCAAGCAAGCGCCGGTCAATGGCGGACATTTCCGAGCGAAATTGTTCCAGCGTGGCGTTGTCCTTAAGGCGGCCAAAAATAAAATTCTGGCGCTCTTCCAGCTCCGCTTCGCTCATTGCGGCCGCGTTCATGGTGAGCCAGACATCCGGCTTAAGTTGATTGAAGCCTTCCCACATGGCGGGAAGGTGAAACTCCGCGGGCAGCACGCCGACGATGGTATAAGGCGCCTCATCCAGGTGAATGGTCCGGCCGATCACCGCGGGATCTTTCGCGAATCTCCGTTCAAAAAGAGCGTGGCTGATGATGGCCACCGAGCCACTTTTTCCGGGGGAATCGGACGCAGCGAATCCACGGCCAAGCTCGGGTTGAACGCCCAGCAGGTCCAGAAAATTGGTGGATGCTACGACGCCGTTCACCTGTTCCGGCTTGTCCTGGCCGGTAATGTTCGCCTGCGTTTGCTTGAAATAGCCAAGGTCGGACAGTAACCGGCTCTGGCGCTTCCATTCCAGGGCGTCCTTGAGGCAGGCGGGCAATCGCTGGGCTAGAAATCCGCCGACCAGAGGGTTCGATTCCCAAATCATCACCAGGCGGCCGGGGTCGCGGTAAGGGAGCTGGCGCAGCAGCACCGCGTCCAGGGCGCTGAACATGGCGGTGTTGGCGCCGATTCCGAGGGCCAGAGCGAGGACGGCCACAACGACGAAGCCGGGAGTTTTCAAATAGGATCGGACGGCGAAGCGGAGGTCCTGGAGCATGCAGGAAGGTACGTAGGGGGATGGGTCGAGGTTCCAGGGGTTCGCAGGCGAAAACGCCTGCGCCACATCTACCTGACAGCGCTGAGTAAAGAGAATTGGGCCGCGCGGGCGTCTTCGTAGAACATGCGGACCGTGTCGAGCGAGAAATCGTCCAGGTCGCGGCCTAGCATAGGGAGCTTTTTCAGCAGATCGTGCGTGACGGTGATGATGTGGCAGCCGATGTTGTCCGCCTGGACAATGTTGAACAGCTCGCGCGGGCTGGCCCAGATCAATTCGATTTGGGGATGGTTGCGCATGCGCAGCAGGGCGCCGCAGAGGATGGGCAGCGGATCGATTCCGGCGTCGGCAACGCGCCCGGCGAAGATGGAAATGCAAGCGGGGGTGCCATGCCGCAGGCTAGGGATTACCGCATCCACCTGCTGCAGCGTCATGATGGCGGTGACGTTCACCTTCACGCCGTGCCGCGAAAGCCGGTCGATCAACGGCGCGGAACTTTGGCGGCGGGTGTTGGTGATGGGGATTTTCACGTAGACATTTTCGCCCCATTCCGCAATGCTCAGGGCCTGTTGTTCCATTTCGTCGAAATCATCGGAGAGGACTTCGAAGGAGAACGGACGGTCCGGAATGGCGCGGGTGAGTTGGCGGCCGAAGGATTCGTAATCGGTGACGCCCGCTTTGCGCATCAGCGTGGGATTGGTGGTGAAACCGGAGATCAGCGGATTTTTGGCGAGTTCCAGAATGGAAGCGAGGTCGGCGCCGTCGGCGAAGATCTTGACCTGCAGCGCGGCGGCTCTCACTTGAGACACGCCGGAAGCCAGATTTTGCAAAGAATCAGGCATGGCGGCGCTGCTCCCGATGGTCTGTTTCGACAATCCACGCAGCCGCCTCGCGCAGAGAGCGGACTTTGAGATAGGGGCTGTCCGGCCGGCGCTCGCGATAGCCATGATCGACGAAGACGGCCCGGCATCCGGCGCGATGTCCGGCTTCCACGTCGCGCCAGCGGTCTCCGACGATGTAACTGGACGGCAGATCAATATTCCAACATCGCGCGGCATCGAGAAGCAGGCCCGGGCGCGGCTTGCGGCAGGCGCAGCGCGCGGCATCGTCGTGCGGGCAGACGCGCATGTCGTCCAGATCCAGGTAGCGCTGCAGGCGGCCGTTGATTTCCGCCACTTGCGCGGCGCTGGTGGCGCCTCGCGCGATATCCGGTTGGTTGGTGATGAGAATCAGCGTGAAGCCGGCTTCGTGAAGTTTGCGGCAGGCATCGCGGACCCCGGCCAACAATCTGAGTTCGGCCAGCGTAGCGGGCGGGTGCGGTTTTCCCTCGCGCAGAATGGCCCGGTTCAACACCCCGTCGCGATCCAGAAAAACAGCGCGGCGCATTCGATTACAACCTTCCCGCGCGGGTGTCTTCGAGCATGGAGTGCATGGAGACGCACAGGGCCTGCTGGGAAGTCCGGCCGCAACTCCAGCCCAGGCCGCGGATCCGATCGGTGTTCAGGCGAACCACCGGCACGTCGCCTTTCCAGCCACGGTCACCGCCGGTGTACTCCAGCCGCACTTCTTCGTCCGAGAGCCCGGACACTTCCATGGCCAGGCGCGCGATTTCGTTGACGGTGATATAGTCGCCGGTGGCGACGTTATACACTTCAAAGTTCTTGGAGGCTTTCTGATGCGCCATGAGAACCGCCTCCACGACATCTTCTACATAGATGTACGATTTGCTCTGGCGGCCATCGCCCAGAATCCGCAAACGGTCCGGCTGCTGGCGTAGGCGGCGCACGAAATCGAAGCCGACGCCGTGCGTCTGGCGGCGTCCCACGACATTGCCGAAACGGAAAGCGCAAGCGGTGAGGCCGAACATTGCACAATAGGATGCTATCAGGGCCTCACCGGCCAGCTTGCTGGCGCCGTAGGTGGATACGGGAATTAAGGGGCCGAGGTCTTCGGTGGCTTCGAGTTCCCCCAGATCGCCGTAAACGCCGCTGCCGGAAGCATAAAGCAGCCGCGGCGTGCCACTGCGGCGCATGGCTTCCAGGATCTGCTGGGTCAGGCATGTGCCCTCGCGAAAATCGATGTCCGGCTCTGTGACCGCGCGCGCGATGTCCGGATTCGATGCCAGGTGGATGACCACGTCATGACCGGCCATGGTGCGCTCCAGCGCCGGCAGATCCTTCACATCGCCGTGGATCACGCGCAGCCGCGCATCACCCTGGTGGTGTGCGTAATGCCACTCCCGGCCGGAGGAGAAATTGTCGAACAGCGTGACTACTTCCGTCCCGGGGTCCGCCAGCAGCCGGTCAGTAAAGTGGCTGCCGATGAAGCCCGCCCCGCCGGCCAGAAAGAAGCGCCGATCGGTCATCGTAGGGACTCCCATTTTGTGGCCGAGCGTTGCAGCTGCGGATGGCTAACCAATAAATGCCAGATCACCGCGCACAGGCCTTCGGTATGCGGCGTAATGCGCTCCGGAGCGACGGTTGGGATGACCACGCAGCTTTCCGAGACCTGGTGCGTGAATCCGCCGTCGCGCCCAACAATGCCGAACACATGAGCGCCCGCCGAAATGGCTGTTTCAAGCGCTTTGACAATGTTCACCGATACGTTTTTTTCGACGCTGCCGCCGCCTACGGAGAACACCAGAACGGCGTCTTTGGAGTTGATCCGCGAGCCTTCCAGCCAGCCCGAAAAACAGCTCTCCCAGCCCTCGTCATTGGCGCGCGCCGTGAGTTCGGACACGTTGTCGGTGGGGGCGTAAGCTTCAAAGCCGCAGAGCTTGCGAAAATCGTTCACCGCGTGGCCGGCGTGGCCGGCCGAACCTCCCACGCCCAGGATGAACAGACGTCCACCGCTTTGGCGCACCTGGGCCAACCCCCAGGCCATATGCTCAATCTCTCCGGCATCCACTTGTTCGAGGATGGCGATGGTTTCGGCCAGAAACGAGGCTGAGAAACTGCTTGCAGCGACCTCTGCGGGCGCCGGGACGGTTTCCGCACTTATGCCCTGCAGAAGGTCATTCAGACTGATCACGCACACACTCCTGCTATTAATTCGGACAACCGCAGCGTTTTCGATAGATGGCTAGGGGAAAGAAAGGACGGGGCTAGGGGCTCGGGGCTGGGGGCTCGAGACAGGTCGGTGGTGGCTGGCCGCTGGTTGCTGGTTGCTGGTGGCGTGCTGGAGGGCGCATGAGTCCCTAGCCCCTAGTCCCAAGCCCCACGCATCCCGCGCCCCCTACTGGGGGGCTGGATGCGTAAAGGCCAGGCGGAAGATTCGCCGGAAGGTCCAGAGGGTGGAGGCCCAGCGGTGGAGGGTGGTTTCGCCGATGCGTTCGCCGTAGGGGATGAAGACTTCTTTGATATGGAATCCCATTAATGCGGGTTTTAGGAGCAAATCCACTGGTAGGGCCGGGCCGTTTGGATCGATTTTTACCTGTTCGATTATCTGCCGGCTGTAGGCGCGCATGCCGGAGTGGAGGTCGGTGGATTTTACTCCTATCAAGATTCGGCCGGTGACCGCGAACACCCAGTTGGCCAGATAATTCGGCCAGGGCATGGAGGCCGGCCGTTTTTCCAGACGGGATGCGTTCACCAGGTCGCATTCGCCGGAAAGTACCATGTCGGCCAGGCGCGGAATTTCGACCGCTGGATAGGTGCCATCACAGTCTAATGTCACCGTCACTTCGCCGCAGCACTCATGAAGGACGCGCGCCATGGCATTGCCGTAGCCGCGCGGCGGAAACTGCCGGATCACCCGCGCGCCCAACTGTTCGGCGATTTCGGGCGTGGCATCGCGGCTGCTGTCTACGATCACAATCTCGTGCTCGCGATCGTGCAGCGCCGCGCGAATGTCCGCGATGACGGCGGCGACGGCCTGCTCCTCATTCATGGTGATCATGGCGACTGAGATCATTGGTGCTGTTTCTCCAAAAGTTCTTCCGGAACGCTGATACCGGTGTGCAACGCGTGGAGCTGGTGCGAGAGGGAGATTTGTGGTTCGGCGAGAATCACGAATTGGAACGCGAGAAGGGCCGGCCAGAGGCTGCAGAGGGCCCGCTCGATCGGGTAGAACCACTTCAGATAAAACTGATACGGCCGGGATTCCATGATGGACGCCGAATCCTCGCGTCCATCAATGATGCCCGCGCTGCCGTAGACTTTTTTGATCAAAGGGACAAAGGGCCGCAGAATTCCGGGTGTGATGCGGCCGCGTGAGACCGCCAGGCCGGTATCGCGCGTAAACTGACGGAATGTCGCGCGGGTGAAGAAGCGGATATGCGTGCGGTCTAGCGTGCCGGTGTCCTGATATTGGAAGCGGCCGGCCATTATGGAGAGGCGCACATTCCAGATGGCGATGTTCGGCAGCGAGATCAGCACGCGGCCGCCCGGCGCCACCAATTGATAATGGCTGGTGAGAACTTGAGCAGGATCGTACAAGTGCTCAAGGATGTCCGAAAAGACGATCACATCGAATTTGCGGAGACCGAAAAAGGGATACAGCTCCGGCCTGGTCACGTCGGCCACATAAGCTTCCGCGAGGCGCGTCTGGGCCTTGGCGATGGATTGTTCCGAAAGATCGACGCCCACTACGCGGTGTCCGTGCACGCGAGCGAGTTCCGCACCGTGCACGCCTGAGCCGCATCCGACGTCCAGAACCGAGAGTTCGCGCGGGAGACCGCGAAGGATATTCGGAATCTCGGGATTGGCGATTTCGAAATAAGGCCGCTGGGATTTCATACCGCGATTTCATCCTGCCGCACGCCCGCGGCAGCTTCCTGGTTCAAGCGATCGGCCAGCTTGAGGGCCCGTTCAATGCATACGTCCATGTTGATGTACTCGAATTCGGCCACGCGTCCGCACAGCGGGATGCCGATCTGTTCGAAATACGCTTTGGCCTGTTTCAGGCGCTTCCGGGAACTGTCATCCTGCACCACGTAGCCATATTTGGTGCGCAGAACGCGGCCATAACACACTTGGGAGGGAGCGCCGAGACCCATGTTTTGGAGATCGCCAATGACTGAGGCCAGGATTTCCTCATCCGACATTTCGTGCGTGCCATCGCCGGGATTGGTGGTGATTTCGGCTTCGATGATGGACTTACCTTGCGGGGCGTTGTGGGGGCTGAAAACGGCGGGAAACGACAGCCGATGAAAACGCACCGCGGGATCGGGCACGTAGATGGCGGTGTAATCCGGCAGCCGAGTGGAGTGAAAACCGACGGCGCAGGTGATCAGCGAGTTGTAGCGGAGCGAGTCCACAGCGGCGATGATTTCGGCCGGGACTCCGTCGAGAGCGTGAGCCAGTTCCTGGATGGGGATGGTTGAGACCAGCTTCTCGAAGCGGCGAATGAACAGGCCGTTCGATACATGCCACCGGCCGTCTTCTTTCCAGACACGTTCGACGTCGAAATACGGAGTGATGTTCTGAACCTTTTGCTCGATGGCGCGCGGCAGTGATTCGATGCCTCCGCGCAGCGGGTAGCTGAAGTAAAGCTGGTGCGTGTAGCCCTCAGTTTCGACGCCGACCGCGGCTTTGATCACATCTTCGAGCGGCGGTTTCGGAACGCGGCCTTCCACCCATTCCAGGCCCAGCTCTTCGGCCGGAACGTTCCAGATTTTCTCGTTGTAGGGGATGAGATATTTTTCCGCGAGGCCTTTTCCGAAATGGTGATACAGCCATTCCTTGAAATTGGTTTGGGGCGGCGGATAGTCGTTCTTGATGTAGTGATACAGGCACTCGAAGCGGTCCTGCGGTTCCAGGTCGAAGAGGCCGTTTTCGAAGGGGTATTTTACGTAGCGGCCCTTGTAGAAAATCTTGTTGTTGCGGCGCGGGCGGTGGACGTTGTCGCCGAGGAGCGAAACCATGTAATCCACCATCTGCTGATTGCGCGAGAAGATGATGTGCGGACCGCCGGCGTCGTAGGTGAAGCCATCCTCCTGGACGGTCTGGCAATGGCCTCCGCCACGGCTGTCTTTTTCGAGGACCTCGCAGGGTTCATGCAAGTGCGCGGCTATGCTGATTCCGGCTAAGCCACCGCCTAGTATGCCGACTGGCAAGTTCTGAGTCCTCCTAAAGAGTTGGCAGGCGGAAGCGCCTGCCCCACTTGCACTTGCTCCACCATGTTGATAATCGGACGCTTAGCGCAGTTTCTGTAGGGCGGGTGGGGATTGGTCGGGCTCCAGGAGCCACGTTTCTCGATTCTTGAAATATTGGATGAGCGGGCGGTCTTCGTCCGGGCCCATTTCTCGCGCCCAGACTATGGGTTGGGCGTCGATGTTGGCTAGATTTTCGACCCATTCTTCGTGGATCGGGTGGTCGGGGGAATAACGCACCAGGACTAACTTCGGGCCTGGATCTTTTTGGAGGGTTCTGATTACGGCATCCCTCGCCAGGGCCAGCCGGGGGACTTCTTCGCCGGTTCGGAGGTCGAGTAGCTGGGTGGCGAAGTGGAACAGGAACAGTCCGACCACCGCCATGGAGATGACGATACCGACCGGTTTCCATGCCCAGAGGCGCGTTAGGGTCTGCAGGAATCGCAAATAAAGTAGGCCAAGGATGCAGGCTATGTAGTGGGGCATGGTGCCGACCAACGGGGCGACCAGGCCGAGCAAAGAAGCGCCTAGCAGAACGGCGGCCAGACGTTCCTGGCGCGTTTTGAGTCTGTACGGCCAGATCAGGAGCGGGATTAATACCGGCCAGAATCCGAAGTAGAAATTATAGAGGTCTGAGAGTCTCAGGAAGAACGAACCGAACGGGTCCGCCTGCGCGGGTTTTACGGTGCTGGGGAACCACTCGGCCCAGAATTTGCGCATTACCGCGTGGTGATAAATCGGTTCGGCGTGGGTCTTGGCCCACAGGAATACGGAAGTCACCGCGTACTGCTGGTCGTGAAGTTGATACGGCAGCAGCAGCGCATTTCCGGTGACGCGATAGTTGTTGTAGGCCATGCCTGCGCCGGCGATGGCCAGGATTGTTGCGGCTTCGAGGAAGGGACGGAGCGGGAATTTCGGCCGAGTCCACCAGAAGAGCGCGGCCGTGGAGATGAGTCCGAGTATAAGGAAATCAAAGGGGCGCGAGGTGAGCAGAATGGCCAGGCCCAAGCCGAGCGTCCAGCCGTGATTCTTTTGGCCACGGAGTGCGATGCGGGCAATTGCGCCAAAAACGAGGGCTCCGCCGATGGCTGGAATTGCTCCGCCGTAGTAGGAGTTCATCCAATAATCGAAAATGCCGAGGCGCAGCATTACCAGAAGCGCGCCTGCCAGCGCCACGATCGGCGAGGTCCAGCCCTGCAGCATCCAGTAGACTGCCGCGCACATCAGCGCGGTGCTGAGCAGTACGCCGACCCATGGTTCGCCGAAGAATTTCTGGCCAAATGCCAGCACCAGGCCTGGAAGCGGAGGGTACTTCGAAGCGTAGGTGGGTTGCTGAATAACGTGAAACGTCTCGAAGTGTTGCCAGAAAGGATGCGGGGGATTGGCCAGGCGTCCCGAAACATATGTATCGGAGGCGAGCAGATAGCTGAATTCGTCGTGAACGGCCGGTTTGGGGATGTGCATCCAAGGGAGCAGGGCGACGCGAATAATGACGGTCAGGAGGAAGACGGCCGCGCACGCTAGCGGGAGACGATTCGCGAGGGATTGGTGGAGGGAGCTGTTTCGGCGTCCGGCTTCGCTTGGGCTGGTGGTGAGGGTGGGGGTTGTCACGGATCAGCTTGAGCACCGGCTCCCTTAGAAGCTGTGAAAAAATCGGTTCGCAGGCGAAAGCGCCTGCACCACTTAATCGCAAACGACGTGGGGCAGACGCTTCCGTCTGCCAACCCCGCGTGCTTCCCGATTTTTTCACAGCTTCTTACGGTCGCGGTTCCCTCAACCTTTAGATCGTCATTTAAATTCTTAACTTTAGCCGATATACTGAGCAATGGCCCTGAAGTATCGTGCGATCGGTTGGCTGTTTCTGCTCGCGGGTTTCGCCGGCGCTCAGCGTTTGCCATTGAGGACTTTCACGGTTGCCGATGGCCTGGCGCATGACGAGGTCAATAAGATCGTCCGCGATTCCCGCGGTTTCCTCTGGTTCTGCACCGCGGAAGGGCTCTCCCGGTTCGACGGCTATAGTTTCGTCACTCTGGGGGTCAAGCAAGGGCTGCCCCATGCCAACGTCAACGACATTCTGGAAACACCAGACGGCGATTATTGGGTGGCGACCGACGGAGGCTTGGCCCGGCTGAATAGAAACGGGCGTCCGGAGTCGGCCATCTTCAGCGTGGTCTTGCCGGAGGGTGAGCGCCGGGGCGCCAAGGCTGTAAATGTGCTGCTGGCGGATGGCGACGCCGTTTGGGCAGGCACTTGGGACGGCCTATACCGATTGCAGGAACATGAAAAACGGTTTTCCTTGCGCCGCGTGGATATCGGCCTGAGGAGCGAATATCCGGAGCAGCGGGCGATTAGCGACCTGGTGGAAGACGGCGAGCACTCCTTGTGGATCGCCACTCCCGACGGTCTGTACCGGCGCTGGCCGGACGGCAGCACGGCGCGCTACACGGTGCATGACGGGCTGCCGGACGCTTACCTGCACTGTTTGCTGCGGGACCGTGAGGGGCGTTTGTGGGCGGGGACGCGGAACGCCGGTTTTTTCCGTTTTCGCGCGGACGCGACGCATCGCGCGCCGGTGGTGGATTCGTATGCCAAACGGGAGGGAATGCCGAAGTGGATTTTCCAGCTCTATGAAACTTCGGACGGCCATCTCTGGGCGGCGGGCAACAAGGGATTCTATGAATATTTTCCGGATTGGGTGGAGCATCCCGGGAATTTTCGCGCTTATACCGCTCGCGAGGGCCTCAGCTTTCGCGATGTCAGCACACTCTGTCAGGATGGAGCGGGCAATATCTGGTTAGGGACCCTGGGCGAGGGCGCCGCCAGACTGGCGCGTGGAGGTTTTGAGACCTATAGCGCACAGGATGGCATGGTGTCGGCCAGCGCGATTTTCGAAGATCGCGGCGGCGCCGTTTGTGTCAGGGGCTACGTCCCGGATTCCGATCGTCCCGGGGAAGTGAAGCAATCGTTCGCGCGTTTTGATGGGCGGCGCTTACGATGTTTTGTTCTCGACGTGCTCCGGAATCACGATACCGGCTGGGTTTCCGACGGCGTCACGCTCAAAGCGCGCAACGGGGAGTGGTGGGTGGGCACGGGGGAAGGGATCTATCGATTTTCCGCCGCGAGCGAATTCACGGCGCTCGAAAAGGCGCGGCCCCTGGCCGTTTACACGGTTCGGGACGGCTTAACGAATCGACAGGTGTTCCGGCTGTTCGAAGACTCGCGGGGATGCATTTGGGCTTCTACCATCTCATCGCAGGTCACCGGGCTGGCGCGTTGGGAACCGGGCGGGCGCGCTTTTGGAAACCTGGCGGGAACGCCTGGCCTGCCCTCGGCTGGAAGCGATATGGCGCGTTCGTTCGGCGAAGATCCGAGTGGAAGCGTGTGGATAGGATTTAACCGCGCTTTAGTTCGCTATCGCGACGGGAATTTCACCTCTTTCACTACCAAACAGGGATTGCCTCCGGGTGCGATTGAGCAGATCCATCTCGATGGGGCTGGCGGCCTGTGGTTTGCTTCGGCCCTGAGCGGGCTGATTCGCGTGGAAAATTTAGAAGGCGAGCAGCCTGTTTTTAAGACGTACTCCACCGCGCAGGGGCTCTCGAGCAATACCATCAGCGTCATTACCGAGGATGAGTTCGGCCGCATCTACGCAGGCTCGGGGCGCGGATTGGACCGGCTGGACCCGGCTACGGGCCGCGTCAAACATTTCACCACCGGCAATGGTCTGCCATCCACGGCATTTCTTAGCGCTTTCCGCGACCGCGGCGGCGCGCTTTGGTTCGGAACCAAGAAGGGCCTCTCGCGATTTGTACCTACGCTGGATAAATCGCCGGCCCCGCCGATATTGCTTACCGGGGTGCGTATCGCAGGCTCGGCACGATCGGTTCCGGCGCTAGGCGGCGCGGAGCTTTCGCTGGGGAATTTGAAGTCGAATGAAAATCATCTGCAGATCGATTTCGCCGGGTTGAGTTTCGTGGCGGGCGAAACGCTGCGCTACACATATCAGTTGGAGGGTGCCGATGCCGGGTGGAGCCCACCGGTGGAATTGCGAACGGTGAATTACGCCGGTCTCGCGCCGGGAGGATACCGGTTTCTGGTGCGTGCCGAGAACTCGGATGGCACGGTGAGCCCCATGCCGGCCAGCGTAACATTCGAGATTTTGCCGCCGCTGTGGAGGCGCTGGTGGGTGCTGGCGGCGGCGGGGATGCTGATTATCTGGCTGGCCTACGCTCTGCACCGCTATCGCGTGCAACGATTGCTTGAAATCCAACGGGTGCGAATTCACATCGCGGCCGATCTGCATGACGACATCGGATCGAACCTGACCCAGATTGCCATTCTCAGCGAAGTAGCGCAAAGCCATCTGGGGCAGGCGGGTTCGGAGGTGACCACGCCGCTTTCCTCCATTGCCCGGATTTCCCGCGAAACGGTAACTTCGATGAGCGACATCGTGTGGGCCATCAATCCCAAGCGCGATCGCTTGACGGATTTGGTGCGGCGGATGAGAAGGCTAGGGAATGAAGTGCTGGGCAGCCGCGGAATCGAGGTTCAATTCCATGCTCCGGACGGCGCCCAGGATCCCAAACTGGGAGCGGAAGTGCGGCATGACCTGTACTTGATCTTTAAGGAAGCTCTGCATAACGCGGTGCGTCATTCCGGCTGCAGCAAGGTGGAGATCGATCTGCGGCTGGAACGATCCTGGCTGACGTTGAGGGTCGCGGATGATGGACACGGATTTGATGTGGACGATCGCGGGGAGGGGCAGGGGCTGGGAAACATGCGGCGGAGGGCTGGGAATATGGGTGGGGAGTTGGAGGTGAGGTCGGGGCCTGGGGTGGGGACTGAGATTGAGCTGAGGGTTTCGATTTAGGCCGATTGGCAATCGGCCGCAGGTTGGCAACCTGCCCCACGTGAATTCATAGGTGACTTAAGCCCCGATAAGAAGGTAAGCTCAGGAGCCCGGGATGGTAAATGTCATGCTCATCGAGGACCAGCGCGAGGTACGCGAGGGGCTGGCGGTACTGATCAATGGTTCGCCCGGATTCAGCTGCGCGTCGACCTTTCGGACCATGGAAGAAGCTCTGGCAGCTATTGAGAATCGCCCGCCCGACGTGATTTTGACCGATATCGGGCTGCCGGGGATGAGCGGCATCGAAGGAATCCGGCTGCTGAAAGAACGCTATCCGAATCTCCCGGTGGTAGCGCTGACGGTGTATGACGATGACGAGGACATCTTCGACGCGCTGTGCGCGGGCGCGTGCGGATATCTGCTGAAAAACGTTCCGCCGGCGCGCTTATTGGAGAGCTTGAAAGAAGTGGTATCAGGCGGGGCGCCGATGTCGCCGGAGATTGCCCGCCGGGTGGTGAACCTGTTCCGCGAGTTCCGGACCCCGGAGCGGGCGCCGCACGGCCTTACGCAGCAGGAAGCGGAACTGCTGCGGCTGATGGTGGAAGGTCACAGCTACAAGACCGCCGCCGCGGATCTGAAAATCAGCGTGAGCACGGTTTCCTTCCATCTGCAAAATATCTACACCAAACTGCAGGTGCATTCGAAATCGGAAGCGGTCGCGAAAGCGCTTCGTAACCGAATCGTCTGACAAATCACAAAACCTACCTGCGTAAATGCACAGTTACGCAGCGAGCTAACCAAAACTAGAATTGGTGTGGATCGGAGGATTCATGAAAGTTCTGCTTTTGACATTGCTGGCTGCGATGGCGTTCTTCCCGGCGGCTGTGCCTGTGTTCGGCGAGGTGATTGTGTCCGACACTGCGGGCGGCACCAGCGGCTCGAACAGCGCCTTTGTGGCTGTTTCCTGGACGCAAACCGGCACGTTCGACGACGTCACGATTGCGGCGCAGCTGAAATCGAACCTGCCAACCGTCTCCACCGGGACGGCCTACCTCTCTAACGATTTAGGAAGTGGCGCAAGCGCTGGGAACTTGCTTTACACCGACAGCATCGCGACCAACAACAACGCCGACGGTGTGCTGATAACTCTGTTTACGGGATTAACTTTGGGTCCGGGAACCTACGACTTGTCGATATTGGGTAACGGTGGGCTGTATTGGACCGTAGCCGGCGCGCCGGTGCAGACGTTGGCCAGCGGAGTGACGCAAGGGCCCGATCTGGTTTCGACCGGGCCCATTGGAACTCCAGCGATCAGCACCAGCTTTAATGACCTTACCACCGGCCATCCGCTGTTCGAGGTGAGCGGCACTCCGGTCACGACCACAACCACGCCGGAGCCGTCCATGCTGTTGTTAATGTTCGTGGGGCTTGCTGGGGTTATTTACGCCCGGACTGGTTCACGGTCCGCCAGATACCGGTCTAATTCCAATAAGCCGGCTGCGGAGCCCACTTCGTAGAAGCGCTCGGAGACTTCGAAACCGGCTAACTGTCCGTCGATACTGAGCTGGCGGAGCAGGGCCGCAAGATCGAAGATATCGGAGGGCGCGCTCGAGAAAAGAGGGCGTGTGAAGGCCAAAAGGCCGTAGTCGATGTAGTTCATACCGGGCGCGTGGTTTTTGTCGTACAAGACCACGCGCCCGTCTTTGTAGATGGCGTTGCTTCGATCCCAGCGGCCTTCGTTGCGAAGCACGGTCATCAGCGCGGGCTCGCGGCTGGATTCGAAAGCCTGCACGATGGGCGCGAAGCGGACCGGGAGGAATGAATCGCCGTAGATAACCAGGAACGACTCCTCCAGCACGCCCTGTTCGTACGCCAGGCGTAGCGCACCGCCGGTGCCGCGCAGCTGCTCGCCTTCATCCACCCAGCGGATGGATCGGACCGGAGACGGTTCCATGGCCCAGTAGCGGCGGATCAGATCTCCGCGGTGGCCGATGCAGTAGACCACTTCGTTGACGCCTTGGGCGGCCAGCCAGTGGAGCTGGTGATGAGCGAACGGGCGGCCGCGGACCGGCAGCAGGGTTTTGGGACAGATGTCGGTGAGTGGACGCATGCGTGTTCCCAATCCGCCGGCGAGTATTACGCACTGCATGATGCGGGTTCTGGTTGGCAGGCGGAAGCGCCTGCCCCACTGGTCGGTTTCATGGGTTAGTCTCGGGCCAGGAGCTTGGAGCCTTCGTGATCGAAGGCGAAGCGAACCTCGCGCAGGCCTTCCTGTTGCATGGCGCGGCGCAGGGCATCGCGGTCGTCAGCGTAGAACAGCAGGAATCCGCCGCCGCCGGCGCCCACCAGCTTTCCGCCTATGGCGCCGTTCTCGCGCCCTACTTCGTACCAATGGTTGATTTTCTGGTTGCTGGTTCCGGGCGACCGTTCTTTTTTGTGCAGCCAATGTTCATGCATCAGCTCTCCGAAGCGGCGCACGTTTCCAGCTTCCAACGCCAGCTTGATGCATTGGCCGAGCTGTTTGATGTAGTGCAGGTTATCGAGCATGGCGGTATCGCCCATTTCCGAGCGCGTTTTCTGATCGTCCAGCACCACGGATGCGTTGCGGGAATAGCCGGTGAAGAACATGAGCAGATGTTCTTCGAGATCGTACAGCGTTCCATTGCTGATGTTCAGCGGATTGACCTTTACCTCGCCGTCTTCGCGGAATTCGAAACAAGCGAGTCCCCCATATGCTGCGATGTACTGATCCTGCTTGCCCACCGGCTCCTGCAGGGTCTCGATTTCGATTTTGCAGGCTTCTTCAGCGACAACCGCCGGGTCCACATATTTGCGCTTCAAAGCGTGCACGGCGCGCAGCAGGCCGACGGTGAATGCGCCGCTGGATCCTAAGCCGGTTCCGGCGGGGATATCAGCCATGCTGACGATTTCGATGGGCGCCGGCACTTCGTGAAGACGCAGAACTTCACGGATGAGGGAGTGGCGGATTTCATCGACGGAAACGGCGTGCTCGAGCGAGGAATATTTCAGGAAGTACCCACCTCCAAATGTCTCGTTGACGCCCACGTAGATATGTTTGTTGATGGCGGCCGCGATGACGAACCCTCCGAAGTTGCGGTAATAAGACGGCAGGTCGGTACCGCCGCCGCCGATGGAGATTCTCAAGGGAGTGCGCGAGATGATCATGTGGGCGCGAGCGTGTCCAATGGGGTTATCGGCAAATTGGGGGAGTTAGATTAGGCCGCAGATGAACGCAGATGAACGCCGATAGGAAAAATATTTATCCGCGTTTATCTGCGTTCATCTGCGGCCTAAGAATTGCCTTGGCTAGGATGCTCAGCTTTTCCCAGGTGGAGAGACGGATGCGGCGGTCTAGGACGTCGAAGTTGGATTGCTCGATGCGGGCTAGCAGGCGGCGGTAGATTTCGATGAGGGCCCAGAGAGACTCGCGGCTTTTTTTGTGTACTAATCCGATTAGGGGGCGGGATTCTTGGTAGTAGGCTTCGGCTCGCGCGGCTTCGAAGCGCATTAGCTCTATGAAATTTGCGTCGTATTTGGCCAGGTTCGCGCTGAAGCGTTCGATGTCTTCGGCGGGAATGTAGATGCGGCGGTTCTCGCGGTCCTCGCGGACGTCGCGCAGGATGTTGGTTAGCTGGAAGGCGATGCCGCATTTTTCGGATAGAGCCAGAGCCTCCTGGTTCTCGAATCCGAAGATGTGGATTATGGTGAGGCCTACTACGCTGGCGACCTGGTAGCAGTAATGGTAGAGTTCGTCGAAAGTTTGGATTTGGCGGGGATGGAGATCACCGCTCACGCCGTCTATCATTTCGTGGAAATATTTGTGCGGGATGTTGTAGCGTTTTACGGTGTCGTGGAAGGCTGGCCAGAGGGGGTTCTCGGGATAGTTGCCGGTCAGCGCGCGGTCGAGATCGATTCGCCATTGGTCAATTGCTTCGGCTGACGCGGCTGCGCCTTCGCTGATGTCGTCGGAATGGCGCATGAAGGCGTAGATGGCGCACATGGCGTCTTTTTGTTCGCGTGGGAGCAGCAGGAAGGAGTAGTAGAAATTGCGGGCGCGGGTGCGGGCTATACGGCGGCAGAATAGGTAGGAGGCGTCAAGATTATACACCGCGTTCACACGAGTGTGAACGCGGCACGCAGGAGTGCGTGCGCCACAAGGGCTACGCGATCCACTTTGGAGACTGTGGGCCTGGCGGCCAGGACGTTGTAGTTTTGTTTTTCGATCCTTTTGAGGACGCGTAGGCCGCCGCGGCTGAAGAGTTCCAGGTCTAACGACAGGCGGCGATTGACCATTTTGATAAGAGGCAAGCCTTGCTTGAATAAGGCGTCTGCTTTTTCTACTGCTTCTTTCATCACGGATTGGAAGGCTGGGTTGAAGCGGCGGGCGGCTAGAGCTTCAACGGTGTAACCGTACTTCTGGAAGAGATCCAGCGGGAGATAGACGCGGTCTTTTTCGAAATCTACTGTTACGTCCTGCCAGAAGTTGGCGAGTTGCAGAGCGGTGCAGGTGGCATCCGATAAACGGTCCCGCTCCGGGTCGTCGTAACCGCATAGACGCAGCACCAGGCGGCCCACCGGATTCGCGGAGCAGCGGCAATAGGCGAAGAGTTCATCCCAATTCTGGTAGCGCGTGATGCGCTGATCCTGCTCGAAAGCGGTGATCAGATCCGAAAAAAGCTGGATGGGCAGGTTGTATTTGCGCGCGGTGCCTTCCAAGGCAACGAACACGGGATGGTGCACCTGGCCCCGATACATGGCTTCCAGCTCGGATCGCCACCAGGCCAGCAGGCGGAGGCTTTCGGCGCGGTCGCCCATTTCATCGCCCAGGTCGTCGGCCCAGCGGCAGAACGCATAGACGTTGTAGAAGTCCTGGTGCAGGTGTTTGGGCAACAGGAAAGAGACTACGTGGAAATTCTCGTAGTGATGGGTGGCGAGCCACCGCGTGTACTCTTCGGCCGCCGGTATCGTGTAATTTCCGCTCAGCGCCTCCGCTGAATAAACGAACTCTTTGGGCGCGAGCGGAGTCACTAGGGTATGATGGCGGTCTTCATGTGACCGTTGTGGCTCATCAGGTGGCGCATCACTTCCAGCAGGTTGGTAAGCGGCTCCACGCGGTTTACAAAATCGCGGGCGGTGATGACCTGGCGGCTTACGAACTCCAGCGCCTTGCGTATGTGGGCCGGCGTGTGATGGAAGCTGGCCTTGCAGGTGATTTCCGAATAATGGAGCAAGGATGTATCCATGCTGATGTGGCTGTCGTTGGGGCAACCGCCGAAGAAATTCACGGTTCCACCCCGGCGAAGCAGCCGCACCGCCGTTTGCCAGGCCTCGGGATGTCCCACCGCTTCAATGGCGATATCGGCGCCGCGGCCTTCGGTCAATTCGCGAACCTTCTGGACGGTGTTCTCGGTATCGCCTGAGATCAGCAGTTCATCGGCGCCCATGGCGGCGGCTCGATTGAGCTGCGTTTTGCGGCGGCCGATAGCCAGCACTCTGGCGCCATAGGCTTTGGCCAGACGGACGAACATCAGGCCGATGGGGCCGAGTCCTATTACGGCTACGTTGTCTCCTGGGGCGATGGAGGTCTCATCCAAACCGCGCAGCACGCAAGCCAGCGGTTCTATCAAGGCGGCGTCCTGATAGCTGACGTGGCTGGGGATCTCGTACATGTTGCGTTCGACAATGCGCGCCGGGATGCGGATATATTCGGCGTAAGCGCCGTTGTTGAACAGCAGATCGTCGCAAAGGTTTTCGTTACCGCGCTTGCAATAGAAGCATTCGAGACAAGGGGCCGAATTGGCCGCGACCACTCTTTGGCCGATATGGAAACCCTTTACGTCCGGCCCCATGGCCACGATATCGCCCGCCAATTCGTGTCCGAACAGGGCCGGCGGGACGATCATGCGGGCATGGTAACCACGACGAAACACCTTCACGTCGGTACCGCACGTAAGGGCAGCCTGCACGCGGACCAGCACGTCACCGTTAGAGATCTTCGGTACTGATACCTCCTCTATCTGCAAGTTTTCCTTGCCGTAGAGGACGGCGGCAATCATCTGTGTGTTCACTAAGACCACCTCTGAGGCTGAACTATAATTTTCAACGATTTAGGTTCGGGATGCAACGCGAGGTCGATCCCGGCTTGTATCTCGTTCAAAGCAAAGCGGTGCGAGATTAAGTCTTGGACGGGCAAGGCACCGCTAAACACAAGATCCGCCGATTCCCGCTGCAAATCAACGGAGGCGCTATACGAACCGAAGATAACGCGTTCACCCACGCACACGTCGGCTCCGGAAACCTCAATCCGTTCATGGTGCGAAGTTTGAGCAAACAAAAGAATACGACTTCCGGGACGGGAATAACGCACAGCCTGCTCCACGATACCGGGGGCGGAAGCGGCGATGATCACGGTGTCGGCGCCGCGGCCGCCCGTCATCTCCATAATACGTTCGAGAAGAGCCGGCTCGCGGGGATCGAAGGCTCCCGCGGCGCCCAGGCGGACGGAGAGCTCACGCCGGAAGGGCATGGTGTCGGTAGCAAGTAGAGTGGATCCGTAGCGCTTCACCAGCATGGTGAAGAGCAGCCCGATGGGTCCTTGGCCCAGTACTACCACGACATCTTCAGGCTTGGGATCGAGTTGAACCACGCCTTTGAGACAGGTATTGACGGGCTCGACAAAACAGGCGCAGTCGAACGAAACACCCTCCGGGATTTTTTCCACGCCGCGGCGGACGATCCAATCCATGATGCGAACATACTGCGAGAATCCACCGCCGGCGGGCTCATATCCGGCGGTTACGCCCACCTTTTTATAAACCGGGCACTGGGCGTACAATTTGTGGCGGCAGTAGAAGCATTCCAGGCACGGAATATGGTGGAAGACTATGACGCGGTCGCCCACCTCGTAATCGCGAACGCCGGCGCCTACGGATGCCACCACTCCAGCGGTTTCATGTCCGAAAATGCGCGGCGGGGCCAGCAGGTTGTGCTCAATTTTTTTGAGATCGGTATGGCAGATGCCGCAGCTTTCCACGCGGACCAGCAGCTCACCAGGGCCGATGGTGGGGGTGGGAATCGGCTCGACTGATATTTTACTGTCGCCGGTGTACACGGCGGCCTTCATGGTAGTTGGGGCGGCGATGAGTTCAGAATCGAGTGTCGGCAATGAAGTCCCCCAGCGCCTGGGCGGCGTGCTTACATCTTGTATTGAAGTTCAGGAGCTTTGGAAATACTGCGGGGCGGCGGAGGGCCGCGAATATGATTTTGGACCGGCTGAAGCGGCCGTTGGCATCGCGCATCTGGTTAAAATCCAGTGGCAGGCTTTCGGCGGCGGTGTCGGTGACTACGCGGATCGAGTAGAAGGGCAGATTATATTGTTGGGCCTTGGCCGATACTCCGGCGGCTTCCATTTCGATGGCGCGGGCGCCGGTTTTGTGGAGTTCGGATTTTTCAGAAGCCGTGATCGCGACGCGGTCGGTGGAGAGGAGCGGGCCGGTAACCGAGCCGCGCGCGCAAGCAAGCGTGTCGATCGGCGCTCCCTTGCGGTCGCGGCTCGGTTTGGTATCGTTCGGTTTGGTATCGTTCGGTTTGGTATCGTTCGGTTGGTAGTAAGTTAGAATTTCGGTCGCGACGAAAATATCGCTCAGCTTTAATGCTGGGTCTAGTGCGCCGCAAAAGCCTGTGCTTACTATACCGGTCAACCTCTCGCGTCCTTTCGCAATTTCTACTGCTTCACCGGCCAGTTTCGGACCGGGTCCGTTCGCTACCAATATTGCTGCGTAGCCGTTCAGCCAGATTTTTCTGGCGAAATCGAGCGGCCAATTCAGCTTGACTACTCGCTCCGCGTGACGTAGAAGGCCCGAGAATTCACGAGCCTCCGCCGCCACGAATGCTAACAAACGTAACTCATCAGATATAACCCTGCGCCCGGAACCAATCGACGGCGCGTTTCAGGGCGCCATCTACCGGCTGCGGGTTGAATCCCAATTCGCGCTTCGCCTTGTCGGACGAAACGAACATTTTCACCTTCGCCATCTTCACCGCATCCAGCGGCGCTCGCGGCTCCTGGCCGGTCAGATTGGCCCAACCGGTACTTACCAGACCGGCAGCGTAGGCCACCGGGTACGGTATTCGCCAGCGCGGGACCTGGCCATCGCTGACGCGCGCCAGGCGTTCCAGAATCTGTTGCAGGGTCAGATTTTCGCAACCGAGTATGTAGCGCTGGCCTGGTTGCCCGCGTTCGGCTGCCAAGATGTGGCCCTCGGCGGTGTCGTCCACATCCACCAGGTTCAAGCCTGTATCGACAAACGCCGGCATAGCGCCTTTCAAATAATCCACGACGATTTTGCCGGTGGGGGTGGGTTTGAAATCGTGATCGCCCATAGGCGCGGTGGGATTTACGATGACCACCGGAAATCCCGAACCGGCGAATTCGATGGCCACCTGCTCCGCCTGAAATTTCGACCGCTTGTAGGCCCCGGTCATTTGTTCGAGACGCACCTCCACGTCTTCGCTGCCCGGCCCATCCTTCGGGATCCCGATGCAGCCCACGGTACTGGTATATACGACGCGGTCCACTCCGGCCTGGCGCGCGGCGGTCAACAGATTCCGCGTACCATCGACATTCGAACGGTACAACTCAGCCGGGTCCTTGGCCCACAGCCGGTAGTCGGCTGCGATGTGAAATACCAGCCCGCATCCCCTTACGGCGCGCTCCAATGATGCGGAGTCGCGCAAATCTCCATTTACGATCTCCAATTCTAATTCGCGGACTTTACTCGTGGGCCGAACCAAAGCCCGCACGGTGTGCCCGCGCGTGAGCAACTTTCTGGCTACATGCCACCCGATGAAACCGGTTGAGCCGGTAACCAAAGTTGGCTTCACTTAATTCAAGTTTCTATCGAAACGCCCACGTCATCAACTTGAACGTGTCGCCGAGCTTCGAATTGATTCCCAGCGCCGCCGAGGGTTCAAAACCGCAATGCACCATGCAATGGTCGCACCTTGGATCGTTGCCCGCTCCGTAGTTTTCCCACTGGGTTTTCGTCATGAGTTCCTCAAAAGTCTGGTAATGACCATCCGTGATCAGGTAACACGGGCCTTTCCAGCCCTTCACGTTGTATGTAGGATTGCCCCAAGCCGTGCAGGGATAATCGCGCTTACCTTGCAGGAACTCGAGGTAGGTGGGCGTGCTGAATAAGGGAAACCGCTCGGCCAGCTTATCGATGGTCTTGAACTTTTCGTGGATATCGTCGCGGGTCATGAAGATCTCGCGATCGTTCACGGACGAATAACCGTAAGCCGGTGAAATAGTATGGCCGTCCACCTTGAACTGGGCCAGATACTCGAACATCTCTTCGATCTCGTTCATGTCCGTCTCTTTGTAGACGGTGGTGTTGGTGCAAACCCGGAAGCCGGCCTGTTTGGCGGCCTTGACGCCCTGGATGGCTTCGCGGAAAACGCCCTCGCGCTCTACGGCGATGTCGTGGTTTTTCTCCATGCCGTCCAGATGGACGTTGAAGTAGAATTTGTCGGCCGGTTTGAACTCTTTGAGCCGCTTTTGAATGAACATGCCATTGGTGCACAGGTAAATGGTCTTGTTCTCTTCCACCAGTTTCGAGACCAGCGGCCCCAGGTCGGGATATAGCATCGGCTCACCGCCGCAGATGGAAACGATGGGCGCGCCGCACTCGTGAACGGCATCCAGGCATTGCTGCAGCGACAACTTCTGGGTGATGGTGGATTCGTATTCGCGGATGCGCCCGCATCCGGTGCAGGTGAGGTTGCAGGTATGCAGCGGCTCCAGCATAAGCACCAGCGGAAAGCGCTTGTTGATCATGGGATGCGGTTTGCGGGCCGCGTCGGTGTGGGTGTAGACAATCCGGAACGGATTGGAAGCGTCGGGCGCGGTGACCACCGTTTTTTGCCACTCCGGATTCGGGCGGAACTTATTGCGGGCGATATAGCTGGCCATGCCCGCCGTCATCGAAAGGGGAAATCTCATTCAGTCTTGTCCTCGTGTGCCAGATTTTGTTCGGAGGCCAGGCTCTTTAACTCTCAGGAAGGTATTCAGAGCTAGAAGCGGGAAGGAATTCCTGTACAGGTGGTAGCACAGGTAAAAGACCTGCGGGAATCCGGTTCCGGTGGCCAGTTGTTCGTCCCAGGTGCCGTCGCCCTTCTGGGTGCGGATCAGGTAATCCATGCCGTCAAGCAAGCTGGTGCTAGTGGTATCGCCACCGGCGAGCAACGCCAGGACGGCCCAAGCGGTTTGGGAGGGAGTGCTGGACGCGGCGACGTAGGTTCCTTGCTTGTAACTCTCGCAGCTTTCGCCCCAGCCGCCGTCGAAATTCTGGATGGCGCGCACCCATTCCAGAGCGCGCTGGACGTACGCTTCGCGGTCGCTCACGCCGGCCGCTTGCAACCCGCGCAGCGCCAAAAATGTCCCGTACACGTAATCCACGCCCCAGCGTCCGTACCAACTGCCGTCCTGTTCCTGGGAACGCACCAGGTAATCGATGCCGCGCCGTACGGCCGGGTGCGATTGATCGAGCCCATAAGCGCACAAGGCTTCGAGCACGCGCCCGGTGATATCGGGGCAAGTGGGATCGAGCATGGCGTTGTGGTCGGCAAAGGGGACAAAGCTGAGAGGCCGCCAATTATTATCGACATCGAAAGCCGCCCAGCCGCCGTCTTTGGATTGCATGTCGAGCAGCCATTGCACGGCGCGGCGTTCGCAGGCCTGCTGTTCGGCCGGGCGCGTGGCGTGGGAACGGCTCAGGCCCAGCAGCACCTGCGCGGTGTCGTCGATATCCGGATAAAACTCGTTGGCGAATTCGAAATACCAGCCGGAGGGTTCGGTCTTCGGCCGCTTCACCGACCAATCGCCTTTGCGGCGCACTTCCTTAGTGAGCAGCCAATCGGCGCATTTGCGCAGGGCTTCTTTCGGCGGCTCGGGCGATTCGCCCAACGCATACGCGGCGATTCCGGAATCCCAGACCACCGAGAAGCAGGGTTGAAAAAAGAAGCGCCGTTTGTCTTCCACCATCAGCGCGTCGAACTGTTTTTGAGCTTCCACGCGCTCTGAGTCATCGGGCGCGTAGCCCAATAGATCGAGCGCCATGATGACGTACATCATGGGCGGATAAATGGCGCCCAGCCCATCGGTGTAGCGGGTGCGCGCTAGAATCCATTGCTCGGCCTTGTGGATGGCGTGCTGGCGGATGGTTTTGGATCCGTGGTTTTCCAGAAGCTTCAGCAGTTTGTCGATGCGCAAAAACACGTTGCGCCAGGTGAAGCTCTCGCGGCTGCGTGCAAATTCCGGATGGCCGCCTTCGAGGAACAGCTCTTGCAGGTTGAAGCCTTCCGGAACCGGGCGCCGGGGGTTCATGGAATGCACGATGGAGAGCGGGATGACGATGGCGCGGGTCCAGGACGACATCTGATAGATGAATTTGCCCAGCAGCATGATCTCCGGCGGAATGGAGGGACAATCCTCGCGCGGATACAGATCAAACAGGCTGAGGTTCACCTTGACATAACTGTTGGCGGATTGAATACCGCCGAGCGCCAGGATTCTCTCCCGCGCGCTGGAGAGATGAGGATCGTCGTAAGGGACTCCCGCGAGTTTCAGCGAGAAATAGGCCTTGACCGTGGCGCTGAGATCGGCCGGACCCTGCGGGTAAATGTTGAAGCCGCCATCGGGCAATTGCCGCGCCAGAATGGAACTCACGGCGCGGTTGATCCGGTACCGCGTGGGCGGGTTCCAAATGCCGTTCACCGGCGGATGCAGCCAGAGCTGCAGCAGGATGTAGTCCGATTCCAGCGTGGTATCGGCGGTGAGTTCACCCATCCAATAGCCAGGCTGCTGCTGCGTCCTGAGGAAATAGCCAACGGCGCGTTCAGCGGCCTTGGATGTTCCCGCCAGCAATGAATCTGCAACTTGAAGCTGCGGCATCATACGCGGGCTATGGTGGTCAATTTAAGCGCGGACCGTTCCAGGTCAGAAGGTAGATGGAATCGAACATCCTCTTCCTTAAGTTCCATCTCTTCCATGAAATCGAAGCCGAATTGCGTCTCGAGGGACTGGATCAATTCCTGCACCAAGTTTTCTGGGGCGGATGCCCCGGCAGTTACAGCTACTGTTTGGATGCCTTTGAGCCACGAAGGGTTCACCTCCCTGCTGTCATCCACCAGGTAGGCGGGCACGCCTTCATTCTCACAAACTTCCACAAGTCTGCGGGAATTCGAGCTGTTCTGTGACCCGACCACTAACAATACTTGAGTAAGGGGTACTACGGCCTTTACGCCCAGTTGGCGATTCTCCGTGGCGTAACAGATGTCCTGTGTTTTCGGTCCTTTGATAGCTGGAAAACGCTGGTGAAGGCGGGCGACGATGTCTTTGGTTTCGTCCAGGCTCAGGGTGGTTTGCGTGAGATAAGACATCTTCTCGGGGTCTTTTACTTCCAGGCGGTCGACATCGGCAACGGAAGAAACCAGCTTAGTGGATTCGGGAGCCTCCCCCAGGGTTCCAATCACTTCATCGTGGCCGGCATGGCCTATTAGGATGATGGTATAGCCTTGACGGGCAAAGCGAACCGCTTCCAAATGGACTTTGGTGACCAGCGGGCAGGTGGCGTCGATAACCTGCAGATGGCGCTGTTTGGCCTCCGCGCGAACGGCGGGGGAGACGCCATGGGCGCTGAAGATCACTCGGGCGCCCTCCGGCACCTCGCTCAATTCATCCACGAAAATGGCGCCCGCCTGGCGAAGTTCGTCCACTACGTGGCGGTTGTGGACGATCTCTTTTCGCACGTAAACCGGCGCTCCATAGAGGTTTAGGACGATTTTGACGACATCGATCGCCCGCACCACGCCAGCGCAGAATCCGCGGGGCCTTAATAAGATAATCTTCTTACCTGGACTGCCATTTGGGACCTGACCCATCGGGACTTATTATAGCAGTCTGTAACACGGGTCGGACACTAGGGAGGGGGCTAGGGGGCGGAGGGCGGTCGCTAACGGGTTGTAACGCGCAAGGCGGCAGCTGCGCAGTGCCCGCAGCCTCTCAACCGGGTGCCAGTCCGTATTGGGGAGCTTCACGTCCCATTCTGCGAACCGGGTGGTGGACTCAGAGAGCGAAGCGATCGATGAGAGTCGCAATAGTTGCTTCATTTCGGCACGGCCTGCCGTCGACTCCCCCCTCTGTCTCAGCATCTCCCCGAGCACCTCCGGCATGAGGCCCGCGTTTATTAGATGCTCCCGTCCGCCTCAGCCTGGCGGCCCACCGATAGTAGGAGGTAGCTGGCTTCCGAGAGACAGGCGGCGAGAAATACTCGGAAAAACACTTCGTTTCGACAGGTGAACTTCCCGTAGGGATAAGCCGCCACATCGAGCGCCTCTCCTGGCCTCCCCACGGCTTCCAGACTAAAGGCGAGTTCATACATCTCCTGAAGCGCGAGCGAGCGATTCGAATCGCCTTCGGGGCTGAATGCTTTGGGCAATAATCCGGTTTTGTTTACCGGCCATTGTTTTCGGGCAGGTTTTATTATATCTCTTTTGGTATATTGAAATGTGGGTTGGACGGGGAAATGAGGCTGAAGGGCCGTAGCGGAATTTCGAGGGCACTGTACATTGCCGCGGCTGGCCGGCGGGCGGTGATAGTTCGAGTGTTCGTGAAGAAAACGGAGAAGACACCGAGGCGCGAGATAGACTTGGCTTTCTCCCGCGCGAAATCGGTTCAATGATGGAGGTGTGGCATGGCACGCATATCTGAGATGCACAAGAAGTGGATGAAAGAGCCAAAGTACAGGAAGGCGTACAACGCGCTGGAGGAGGAGTTTGCGCTGGCGTCGGCTGTGATGGAGGTGCGGAACCGCGCGGGGCTCACACAAGCGGAGCTGGCCCGGAAGATGGGCACTACGCAACCCGTGGTGGCGCGACTTGAGAGCGGGCGCTCGCGGCCCTCCATGCGGACGCTGGAGCGTTTGGCGGAGGCTACCGGATCGAGGCTACTCATCAGCTTCGAACCGCAAGAGGGAAAGCGTCGCGCGGGCTGATTACGCAGGCGGCCGAAACCAGAAACGGTTCACTTCTCGATCCCCAATTTTTTCATTTTCGATTGCAGCGTAGTCCGCTTCATGCCTAGCTTGGCGGCGGCGCCCGCGGGACCGCCTACTACTCCGTTGGATTGCTCCAGCACGCGGCGGATATGGTCGCGCTCGGCTGCTTCGAGAGTTAGCGGGGAGGCGGTGTCGGTGGTGGCTGGGCGTAATTCAGAGAGGGGGATCTGCAGCGTGGCGCCGCGCGTCAGGATGACGGCACGCTCAATCAGGTTTTCGAGTTCGCGGACGTTGCCGGGCCAGGGATAGCGCACCAGGGCATCCATGGTCTCCTGTGAAATGGTTTCGACGCGTTTGTTCATGCGGCGGGCGAATTTTTGAGTGAAGTAGCGAACCAGCTTGGGAATGTCATCGGCGCGGCTGCGCAGCGGGGGCACGGAGATAGGAAAAACGCTGAGCCGGTAATAAAGGTCGGTCCGGAACTGGCGTTCGTTGATCATTTGCGCCAGGTCGCGATTGGTGGCGGCCACCAGCCGCACATCCACTTTGATGGTACGGGTGCCACCCAGGCGTTCGAATTCGTGCTCCTGGAGCGCGCGCAGGAGTTTCGGTTGTAATTCGAGCGGAATGTCTCCGATTTCGTCTAAAAATAATGTTCCTTTGTTGGCTAATTCGAACCGGCCCGCCTTTTGCATGATGGCGCCGGTGAAGGCGCCTTTCTCGTGGCCGAACAGCTCGCTTTCCAGCAGGCCGGTGGGAATGGCGGCGCAGTTGAGTTTGATGAACGTCCGCTCGCGGCGGCCGCTCAAATCGTGAATGGCGCGCGCGATCAGCTCCTTCCCGGTTCCGGTTTCTCCCAGGATCAGAACGGACGCGCCGGTGGGCGCAACGGTTTCCACCTGAGCCAGGATCTCGCGGAACTGCGGGCTGTCGCCGACAATCTCACCGAAATTCCGATCGGTGCGAATTTCATCCTGCAGGTACAATTTTTCTTCGGCCAGCTGATCCTTGAGTTGCGCGATTTCCTGGTAGGCGGTGGCGTTCTCGATGGCGATGGCGGCCTGTCCGGCCACCTGGCTCAGAAAGTCGACATCCGCTTCGCTGAAGGCATTTTCCCGAGTGCTGCCCACGTTAAGTGTTCCGAGTACATGCAGGCGCGTGATCAGAGGAAGGCAGCAGATGGACTTCAGCCCCGCGGCGGCCAGACGCTGGACAATGGGGGACGAGACGCGCGCCAGGGCTTCGGTATGGAGAATTACCGGACGCCGGGTTTCGACAGCCTCGCCGGCGGGTGTTTCGCTCATGGCCGCTGTGGCGCCTTCTTCGAGCACGGTACCCGGCCCGTCAAAAACAAGCGCGTGAATGCGGAGCTGATTGGTTCCGGGCACGCGCAGGGCGAGGCTGGCATATTCGTGAGGGACAGAGCGGCGCACGCAAGCGGTGATGCTGGGAAACAGATCGCGGATATCCAGTTCGGACACCAGTGTATTGGTGATTTCGAGCAGGACCTGCAGGCGATCCCGCTCGCGCACCATTTGCTGCTGGTATTTCTCGGCCTTCTGAAAGTTCAGGGTGTTGTCCACCGCAACGGCTACCTGAGCCGCAACCTGTTGCATGAAGGCGAGCTGATCCTGCGCCCAGGGCGCGGGTCCAAATCCGAATACCAGCGCGCCCAGGCGGTGTTGGGCGGTGGTGAGCGGCAGCCAACATGAAGTGACAATGTTGTTGCGCCGCAGAAGTTCCATGACGCTGGGCCAACGGGTTTCCAGGCGCACGTCGGGAATCACCAGTGGCTGCTGGTGCAAGAAAACCCATCCGGAAGGAGATTCTTCGGGCGCCAGTTCCAACTGGGGGGCTTCGATGGGCGCGCCCGTGGCGCTTTCGAGTATGTGCAGGCGCATAGTGTTGGTGCTAGGGTTGTGCAGCACCAGGTTCAGGAAATCGAAACGCAGAATGGAGCGCAGGCGAATGGAGAGGTCGCGAAAAAGCCCGGCCAGGTCGCGATGCTGGAGGATGGCTTGAGAGACGTCGAGAAGAGATTGGTAGGCGAGGGTTTCCAACTAAAACCAGTATAGGAAGAATTCGCGAATTCGGAATTCTGGATCCTTCTTCACAGCACGTCGGCGAAGCCGCGCTTCAGGTGCCGGAAGAACAGGCCTCCCAGCACGAAGACGGTAATGGCGTAGGCGGTGACGATGGCTAGATCGTGGAGGCTGGGGATGCGGTAAGAGAGCAGCCGGTCGCGATAGGCGCGGACCAGGAATGCCAGCGGATTGGCGCGCACCAGAAAGCGGAACGGCGCGGGCACCTGCTGCTCGGTGATAAAGATGGGCGTCATCCAGAACCAGAAGGTCAGGATCACCGAGATGACCTGCGCTGTGTCCCGAAGATAGACCTGGAGGCTGGAAACAAACCAGCCGATGCCGATGGAAAAGAGACCGATCAGCAGCATATAAATGGGCAGCAAAAACATCCAGAGGCTGAAGTGGCCGTTGTAGAAGCCAACTACCGCGATTACCAGGGCCAGGGCCATGAGATGGCTGATGAGCGACGAGAGAAAAATGGAAACTGGAACAATTTCGGCCGGGAAGACGGTCTTGGTGATCAGGTTGGTGTTGTCGAGCAGCGAGGATGCCGAGCGCACCACTGTCTCTTGAAACAGCAGCCAGGGGAGAATACCGCAGAATAGGTACAGCGAATAATTATGAGTAACTTCGTTGGGTGGAAGCACGGCGTGCATGCACACCTGGAACACGAAAACCCAACTGACCAGCAGCACAATGGGATGAATCACGCCCCATAACCAGCCCACGGCCGAGCCGATGAAGCGGGTCTCGAAATCGCGGCGCACAAGTTGAAAGAGCAAGGTTCGACGCAGGATGAGATTCTGCGCGAAATGGCGGCCAGGAAGTGTCATTCGACCTCAGGTTACTATTTTGGGTGGTGCGGAGTCTTGTTTCATATGAAAGCTTGCATTCTTCGGTCCCCTGCGCCGATTGAAACGAACCCGCTGGAGTTCACCGATGTTCCAAAGCCTGAACCGGGCGACGGCCAGGTTTTGGTTCGCGTGACTGCCTGCGGGGTGTGCCGCACGGATCTGCACGTGATTGAGGGCGAACTGGCTCCGCGTAAGTCGCCTATAACGCCGGGCCATCAAGTGGTGGGAACGGTGGAGGCCGCGGGCAGCGGCGCGACGCGCTATCCGATGGGGACGCGCGTGGGCATCGCCTGGCTGCATTCCACCGACGGGACTTGCGAGTATTGCAAATCCGGACGGGAGAATCTGTGCGACCATCCCAGCTTTACCGGCTACACAGTGGATGGCGGTTACGCGGAATACGCGCTGGCGGAGGAAAGCTTCGTCTATCCCATTCCGGACGGGTTTGCGGATCTGGCGGCAGCGCCCTTGTTGTGTGCGGGGATCATCGGGTTCCGCTGCTTGAGGCTGGCGAACGCGGAGCGCGGCGGGAACTTGGGGCTGTACGGATTTGGAGCGGCTGCGCACGTGGCCATCCAGGTGGCGCGGCATTGGGGCGCCCAAGTATACGCCTGCACGCGCGATCAGCGGCACCAGAAGCTGGCGCTGGAATTGGGAGCGGTGTGGGCCGGAGGGACGGTGGAGGCGCCTCCCGTCCCCCTCGACGCCGCCATCGTCTTCGCGCCCGCCGGTGAAATTGTTCCGGCAGGTCTAAAGGCGCTGAAAAAGGGTGGATCGCTGGTGCTGGGCGGCATCCATATGAGTACAATTCCGGCGCTCGATTACGATTGGCTCTACCAGGAGCGGGTGATCCGCAGCGTGGCCAATAATACGCGCCAGGACGGACACGATTTTCTACGGCTGGCGGCGCAGATTCCGGTTCATGCGGAGACTGAGGTGTTTCCGCTGAGTGAGGCGAATCGGGCGCTGAATGCGCTCAAGAACGACGCGATTCGCGGCGCGGCTGTGCTCCAGGTGAGGTAAAGAGCTGGGTGAAATCACCCACTGAAAAACTCAAGCGGCGGTGGATACGGGCCTTAGCTGCTGGCACGCGGCGTGCACTCTCTGGATTTGGAGGTGTGCGATGCAAACTTTCCAGAAAATTCTTTTTCCTATCGATATGTCCGATGGCTCGGCTGCGGCAGCTCCCTTTGTCGCCACCATGGCTAAGAAGTTCCAGGCGGAAGTCACGTTACTCCACGTTCTCCAGATGCCTCCCGGTTATGTCACCGATGGGTATGGATACATGGCGCTGGTGGATACCAACGCAATCCGGGAAGCGCGCCGCAACGAATTCGATCAGTATTTGAGCAACGAATTCGCCGGGATCACTGTGCGGCGCGAGATGCTGGAAGGGGATGCGGCGCAACTGATCAGCGATTACGCCGCGGAGCATGGGACGGACCTGATTATGATGCCGACCCACGGCTACGGAATTTTTCGCAGCATGTTGCTGGGTTCGGTGACCGCGAAAGTATTGCACGATGCGGCCTGTCCGGTGTGGACCGGAGTGCATGTGGAAGAGACGCCTCCAAACTCGGCGGCCTTTGAGCGCATCATGTGCGCGGTGGATCTGACGGATAAGAGCATCCTGGCCATGCAGTTCGCGTCCAAGCTGGCGCACGATTTTCATGCCAAGCTGTGGCTGGTTCACGCAGTCCCGAGTGCGGAGACGCGGCCGCAGAAATACTTTGAGGCGGACCTGCAGGCGTTTCTCGAGGAGGAGGCTCGCAAGGCCATCGGCAAACTACAAGAGACGGCGGGCGTGAGGGCGCAGTTGTGTCTCGGAGCGGGCGAGGTTCCGCATGTGGTGAGCGAAGCGGCGCTGCATCACGGCGCGGATCTGGTGGTGATCGGGCGAGGGCACGCTACGCGCGCGCTGGGGCGCCTGCGGACCAATGTGTATTCGATTATCCGGCAGTCGCCTTGCCCGGTGATCAGTGTGTAGACTTGCTACTTGCCGTAGAGACGGCGGTAGACTTCGGCGTTTCGCAAAACGCTTTGGACGTAGACTCGCGTTTCGCTGAACGGAATGCTCTCTACGAACTCGGCTGGATCGCGATAGGTGGCGCCATTGAGCCAGCCAGTGACGCGTGATTTGCCCGCATTGTAAGACGCGAGCGTGGCTTCCCAGCGGCCTTGGTGTTGATCGAGGAGCGCTTTGAGATAGTAGGTGCCGATCTTCACATTGGTATCCGGCGTAAACAGCATGGCGGTGCGGAAGCGCGGGATTTTGAGCTTTCGGCTGAGCTCGCGTCCGGTGCCGGGAAGCACCTGCGTCAAACCGCGGGCATTGGAGCGGGAGATGGCCTTGGGATTGAACTCCGATTCCTGCCGGATGAGGGCTGCAACCAGGAAAGGATCGATGGACTGCTGGCGCGCATAGGCTTCGATGGAACTGCGGTAGGGCAGGGGAAAGGCCAGGCGCCAGAATTTATTGGGCGCCGTATCCATGGACATGGATAGATACGCGGGCGCGTAGTGCTTGATAAAGCGAATCCCTTGATCCGGTGCATCGCGCCGGTTGGCGAGTTCGGCCAGTTCCACGGCCATGAGCTGCGGCTGTCCGTCTACTTTCGCGCCATAGCGGAGTTCCGTTTCCGCCAGGTCATCCAATCCGGCTGCGGCCAGCATACGGGCTCGCTCAATGCGATCCTTGGTGACGGCATTCGCCAGAAAACTTTCTGGAGCGGCGGGCTTCGCGAGTGTCAGCGCGTTTAAGAATTGAGACGCTTCCGCCGGCCGCGCGGCCGCGGCAACGGCGGACTGAAGGAGCCGCGCGCGCGCCAGCATGGCGTAGTAATAATTCGGGTAGACCGAGTTGATTCGTTCGTAATAAACGCGCGCCGCGCCCCAATCCTGCTTCGATTCGGCAATGCGTCCCAGGAAGTACATGGCGGGGCTCAAGTGATCGGAATCCGCATATCGTTTCAAATGTTCTTTGAACAGCGCCTCGGCGCCGGCGGGATCTTGCAGATATTGCGCCCAGGCAAATTTCCAGTGGCACTGCGCGGAGCGAGGATCGCCCGGGAACGATTCGTAACAGGTGTGGTAAAGGGGAAGGGCGGTGTCCTTCTGATTGTGCGCGGAATAATAATTGGCAACCGCGATCAGCGCCTCCAAACGCCATAGGGACTGCGGATAGGCTTCGGAAAGATGATCCAGATGCGCGGACATGTCGTCAATGCGGTCCAGCTTGCGGGCGCATTGCACCAGATAATACAGCCGCTCGGCTTCTGGTTCGGCGGTAGATGCCTGGAACGAAGTGAGGTGCTGATAGGCCGGCTGGTATTCTCCAGCCAAATACTGGGCGGCGCCCATGCGCACCCGCGCGAGATCCAGATCCGCGCCGCTCAATTGCGGAAGAAGCGCCGTCAGTTCCTTGTGAGCGCGAGTATAATCGCCGCCATCAATCAGCTTGAACGCGCGCGCGAGCCGCGAGGCCGGCGGAAGAGTTGGAGAGCCGGCCAGAGCGGCCTCGGCCTCGGAGGCCTCCGCCGACAGCGGGTGCTCGATGTAGATCTTCTGATAACGGGCCGTTGCCTCGGCGGTGTTTCCTTGGGCCGCATAGGCGCGCGCCAACAGCAGGTCCGCCTGTTGCGAGGTAAGATCGGCGAGATGCTGGTCCACCAGGGCGGCGGCTTGGGGGGCCTGGCTCAACTGCAGCCAGGAATTTACTTCCAAGCTCACCGATCTCGCGATCCAGGGCGACGCCGGCTTGGATTGCCAGACCGGTTGCAAGGACCTTTCGGTAGCGGCGAAATCGCGCAGCTCGGATTCAGAAACAGCGGTGAGATATCCGACGGTGTCGGCCAATTTGGGAAGGCGTTTGCGCGCCGTTTCCAAGTGGCGCAAGGCGTCGCCGAATTGCCGCTGGTCGATTTCGGTTGCCCCCAGCGCCAGCAGGGCCAAGGCGCCGGATGAATCGTTCGGGTGGGCGCTAGCGAAGTGCAGGACGGCGGCGCGGGTGCGCGGGTTGGGGGTTTTGCGGTAGTTGGAGGCCAGGGTTTCGAGCGAGGGAAGGGGTGCGGCCGAGCAGGCCAGGGCTACGATCAGCCCGAGCCAAGGGGTTCGCAGGCGAAAGCGCCTGCGCCACTTCTCTGGAGCAGCAGTTTGCTGGGCCGAGTGGGGCAGGCCTTTGGCCTGCCAATTCCTAAACGAGTGGGCCGGGGTAATCCGGTCCAAGCAGCTCGGCGTCGTCGTTGGCAAGAGTTCGCACCAATTCCGGATGTAGATAATCAACCATAGTATCGGACGCGGAGAGATAGTCGTTACTATAAGCTTCCCGCGCGGCATCGATCTCTGCTTTAAGAGACGCGTAGAGTGATCGCCCGGCACGTCCTTTTTTGACGTTTTCCGATTTATAGAGACGAATCTCGGCCACCTGGACGCGCGCGAAGCGCTGCGCACGATGGTGCAAATCCTGTTGTTCGCGGGTGAGCGACGTCCAGGCCACTGTGACCGGTTTCTGGCCAGTGGGCGCGATGCTTACCAGCTCCGCCGGTTTCTGAGCGGCCACGGTGTGTTCGCCGGCAAAAGCGCCGGCAGCCATAGCCAGCAGTTCCAGGGCGCTGGATTCCACGGCGCGGTGATCTGCGTCAGCATACAGCAAACCCAGTACATGGCTGCGGGAAGCAACCGGAAAGATGTAGCTGCGCCCCGATTCTTCGCCGGTCCAGGAAGCGATGCGGGGGGACAACTCGCCCTTGGTTCGCATGGCGATGACGGTATCTCTGGATTCGACGGCGTTGGCGAAAGCGGGCGCGGTCTCCAAGGGGACGTCGTCGACGGGTTTGGCGGGAACGGCGCCGCGCGAGGCTTCCAGATGCAGGCTGCCGTCCTGGAGCGTGAACACGGCGGCGCGATCGCAGAATCCTTGCGTGGCCTGGACCAACTCCGTGCTCCAATCGCCATTTTCGGATCCACGCAGGCAGCGGACGGCTTGGTTCAGTTTCCTGGCCAGGTCACGCTCGGCCGCGGCGCGCGATTCGGCGGCTGCCTCAGCCATGCGAGCCTGCAGCGCATTCCGCTGCTGCTCTTCCAGGCTGGCCGCTTCCTGCAGGCGAACCTCGAACGCGTTGCGATGTTGTTCTTCCAGGCAATTGGCCAGGCTGGCTAAACGTTCCTCGAAAATCTGCTCGATTTCCTCCGGGCCTCTTTCGATGAGCGCTTCCTGAACGCGGTCAATGTGGAGTTGCCAGGCCGCGGCTATCTGTTCCTGGGCCAAATTACGAGTGTCTGCGAGAAGCGATTTTGTCCGATCGTTCATATGACGGGATCTACCGTTCATTGTATCGGACGGAATGGGGTGAAACTTCAGTATTTTTGGTTAGGAAAGAGCGTTACAAAGGCACCGGTCCAAGCTGTGAAAAAATCGGGAAGCACGCGGGGTTGGCAGGCGGAAGCGTCTGCCCCACGTTGACGCACAAAGATTTACGATTAAGTGGCGCAGGCGTTTTCGCCTGCGAACCGATTTTTTCACAGCTAGCCGGTGCCTTTGGGGGCTAGCGGGGCTGGAGTTGCGCGGTGGCCTTCGGATAATCCGGATTCGCTTGGACCTCACGGATCTGCTCGGTATGACGGCCGGTATGCGAGGCCATCAACAGTAAGAGCTGGTAGGGGTCCATGTCCCCAACCGGGCCTTTGGTGACGTGTGCCCGCAAGGCATCGGTGGTAGTACGCACGTATTCGATGTTCTTGTCGCGGGCGGCGATGAATGCCGCGGCTGCGTCCGATGGCGTGGCGAATTTGGTGCCGTTTGGCGTGATCGGCTCCGGCGCCGTGGCTTTGTGGCTGCGATCCCCCACCATCGCTACAATTTTGTGGTCCTGTTCCTCGGTGGAGGTGACCGGCCGTTCCACTACCGGGCTCTGCAACAGCATGTGCGCGCCGCCGCTAATAAAGCCCTCCGCCAAAACGATATGCTCCGAGCATTCGGCAACGGACCAGACGTCCGGCGCGGGTTTGAATTTCCACTGCGCGGCGGTGACGCCTTCGATGCTGGCGAGGAAATCTTTTTTGGATTTTTCAAGTTGCTCGATGAGGTAGGCGCGCTCGGTGTCGTTCATCGCGCCGTTTTCGGCGGCAATGATCGGCGCTACCGCAAGGATGCAAAGGGCCAGTGTTTTGCGCATAAGTTGAAGGTAGCACGGCAGGGCGGGGGGCTAGGCTGGGGACTCGGGGCTTAGAGATGGGCTGCGGTGGAGGAGAGGTGCTCAATCCCCGGCGCAAATTTGGCGAGCATCGCGCGCAGGCTGGATATATCGATCGGCTTGGTGAGGTAGTCATCCATGCCCGCTTCCAGGCACTTTTCCTGATCGCCATGCATGGCGCTGGCGGTCATGGCGATGATGGGCAAGCGTTGGCCAGTATCCTTTTCGGCTTCGGCGGCGCGAATCCCGGCCGTCGCTTCCAGGCCGTCCATCGATGGCATCTGGACATCCATCAGCACCAGATCGAATGGCTGGTCACGGACCGCGGAGACGGCTTGATGGCCGTCGCCTACTACAACTACGGTGTGGCCATCCCTTTTCAGCAGCTCCGACGCCAGTTTTTGATTCACCACGTTATCTTCAGCCAGCAGTATCCGCAAGGGATTGAGGGCCGAAGCCAGGGCATGCACTTCCAGCGACACGTTGGCCTTGGGCCGCGCCGGCGCCAGGCGTACGGTGAAGAAGAACGTGCTTCCTTTGCCGACTTCGCTCTCCACTCCAATCTGCCCTCCCATCAGCTCCACTAATCGAGCGGAAATGGTGAGCCCCAGCCCGGTACCGCAGTAGCGGCGCGTGGGCGATCCATCGGCCTGCCGGAAGGGGTGAAAGATCAACTGTTGCATCCCGGACGGAACGCCGATTCCCGTATCTGTTACCGCAACGTGAAGGATCAACTCTCCCTCCGACGGGTTCTCCAGCCGGGCATTCACCGATACTGAGCCGCGCTCGGTAAACTTGAGCGCATTGCCGACCAGGTTGACCAGCACCTGGCGCAAGCGAAGCGGATCTCCAACGGCCGCATCAATGCCCTCCGGGCCGATCCGGGTGATGAGTTCCAGTCCCTTGGTTTTGGCCGGCACATCAAACATGCGCACGGCTCCGCGAATGCACTCCCGGATGGAAAAAGCGACCGGAGTGAGGTCCAGCCTCTTCGCTTCGATCTTGGAAAGGTCCAGAATGTCGTTGAGCAAAGATAGAAGAGAGTCCGCGGAGGATTTGGCCATTCCCAAGTACTCGGCCTGCTCGGCGGAGAGAGGCGTGGAGAGGACCAGGTCGATCATCCCCAGAACGCCGGTCATGGGAGTGCGGATTTCGTGGCTCATGTTGGCCAGGAACTCGCTCTTGGCGCGGTTGGCGGCGTGTGCCGACTCCTCCGCGCGCCGGCGCTCCAGCATCTCTTGCTCCAACCGTCGATTCACGGATCGCAAGGCTTCGCGCTGGAAGTGCGCTTTCAAGGCCAGGTGGACAAAAACTCCAAAGATGATCGCGCCCGCGAATGCTCCTAACAGAGTCAGGTTGGACAAAAGGTCCATCCTGGCGTGGTTCTTGGCGGCAATCGCCTGCAACAATCCGACGCGGAATGTTGCCAGGAAAATGGCGGCGCCGACTGGCACCCAAGCGGGCTCGCGGAGCCCGCGGGGAGTGATATCCCAACCCACGGCTGCCACGCCGGCGCCTAACACTAAGAAGCCGAGCGCGGTGTGAAAGGCTACGCGCATCATGCCGGCCCACGCAAAAGCGTCCCCGGTACCCCACAGCACACTGATGCAGCAGGTGGCGCCAACCGCGGCAACCAGCGTACCCCCCAGGCCCAGCAGTGCGGACCGGTTGATGCGCAAATTGGATTGGGCCAACAGGAAGAATCCGGCAAGAACAATGAAGCAGAGGGCGGTGGTGGGCGCCATGCGTCCGGGATCCGTTACGTGGTTGAAGATGTAGGCGACACCCAGAAGTTCGTCGATTCCAAAGTTGGCGCGGAACACATATTCAATAAGCGTCGCTACCGCCAAAGCCACCGTGACCGTGGAGCCGATCCAGGTGAGCCGCGGCCGGTCCCTTACAATGCCCAGCAGAGCCATCCCGGTGAGGATAAAACCGAGCGCCGTGTTGCGCTGCATCGGTGCAAGACTGGCTGTAACCTGAACCAGAAACGTGGAGTGAATGGCCCACCCCGCGAGCACGAGTGACCCCAGCAGAACGGCGAATGTGCCGCAGAGTGCTCCAGTGGTTCTGGACGGAGACATACCTGGGGATTTCATGCGGTCCGTACCCTAGCTATCGACTCATTCAAAACAAAGCTTTAAAACGCGTGGACGAGCGCTCACGCGAGCGCGGGCGTAACATCTTTAGTTGACGGGGGAGTGATGGCGCAATCCTGGCCGCGTGCCAGTTTGCATCCCAAGCCGCACAGCGATTCTCGCTTATAGTTCAGAACCGCCGCGCGGTTTTCAGGCCGGTGGGGACACAGGGAACATCTTCTCCCGAATTCCTTGTAGCCTTGGCAGCATTCCGTTCGCACCATGGTGAGCGTTGCTGTCGATTGGTCCATTGAACGTTCCAAACCAAAGCAGTTCAAATTCCAAAGGGCCAAATCATTGTGTTTTAAACGATTATGGGCTCTCCTGTCAGGCTTGCTTTGAGAGAACCGCCGTAAATCCGGGTGGTATCACCCAGCCTCTCCCCTCCTCTTGCGCTTCGACAAGGGATGGTGTATAGTCTTCCTGTAGAAGCGAAAGGGAAGTCCGGGCCAGGTCATGCTCACCGATATCGTTTTCCGTCTGCGCTCCCTCCTTCGGCGCACGAGAGTGGAGACGGACCTGGACGACGAACTCCGTTTTCATTTCGAACAGCAGGTGGAAAAGCTGGTTTGCTCCGGGCTCACGCACCGGGAAGCAGTGCGGCGCGCGCGCCTGATGTTCGGCGGAATGGATCAGGTTAAGGAAGAGTGCCGCGATGCGCGGGGAGTGCAGTTCATCGAAGCGTTACTTCAGGATATTCGTTACGCTCTGCGCATGCTGCGGCAGAAGCCCACGTTCACCGCGGTGGCGGTGTTCACGCTGGCGCTGGGGATTGGAGCCAACACCGCGATTTTCAGCATCGTGAATGCAGTGCTGCTGCGCTCTCTCCCGTTTCCCGAGCCGGACCGTTTGGTGAAGATCTACTTTAATACCCCAGGGACGGGAATGCGCGGTGTCTTGTATTCGGTGCCCGAACTGGAGGATCTCCGAAATCGGTCAGGCGTATTCGAAAACGTAACCGGCGCCGAGCGCGGCAGCATCGATTTGAGCGGCGGCGCGAAGGCCCAGCGTCTGGAGATGGTCACCGCCAGCCCCAACTATTTCTCCCTGCTGGGCGCGGTTCCGCAAATTGGAAGGCTGTTTGGTCCTGAAGATGTTACGCCCGGGTACGCGCCCTCGGCGGTCATCAGCGACAGCCTTTGGCGCCGTAACTTTGGCGGGGATCCGAATATTCTCGGCCGCACCATCCGGCTGGACAATGACTCCTATGAGATTGCCGGCGTACTTCCGCCGGGGTTCCGTCATCCTGGCCGGTCGCATTCCCAGGACGTGGAGGTATGGCTGGCGTCGGGATTCCAGGCCGCTTCGGACCCGGAACCGCTGCGTAGCGCGCGATCTTTCCCGGGGTCATTCGGACGTCTGAAGCGCGGCATTACGCTTGAGCAGGCGCAGGCGCGGCTCACGGCCATGGCCGCTGAAATTCGCCACGATTATCCCGCGGATTATCCTGCCGAAGCCCGATGGACGATTGAGCTTCAACCGCTGCGGGAAGATCTGGTCGGCAAGGTGAGGCCGATGCTGCTGGTTCTTTTGGGCGCCGTGATCCTGATCGTTCTCATTGTCTCGCTAAACATCGCCAACCTTCTTTTGGCGCGCGCTTCGGGGCGGCAACAGGAGATGGCGGTGAGGTTTGCGATGGGGGCGAGCCGGGGCCGCGTTGTCCGTCAGATGCTGACCGAATCCCTGCTTCTTGCCGGCATGGGCGCGGCCGCCGGGATTGCCTTGGCATTCGCCATGCTGAATTTCATGCCGCGTTTTCTTCCGTCGAACATGCCCCGGGTGAGTGAGGTGAGCATCGACTGGGCGGTGCTGGGGTTCGCTCTGGGGATCTCGCTTCTTACGGGCCTCGCGTTTGGCCTGGCTCCGGCGATTCAATCCACACGATCGACTCTCGCGTCAGCATCGCGGGAGGGAGCGCGCGGCTCAGGTTACAGCGTGAAAACCAACCGCTTGCGGGATGCTCTGACAATGTCGGAACTGGCGCTGGCGGTGGTGCTGATGATCGGCGCGGGGTTGTTGGCACGGACGTTGCAAGGTCTTCTCAAGGAGAACCCAGGGTTCAATCCGACACAGATTGTCACAGCGAGCGTGAATCTGCCTTATCCAAACGATCCGAAGAACGATCCCTATCGTACGCTGGCCAAGCAAACCAGTTTCTACCGCGAGCTGGGGCGCCGCATGAATGCGCTGCCGGGGGTGGAATTGGCCGGGTTTGCCTCATCCTTGCCGGCCGCGAGGACTGCGTTTACCTTCGCCCTGGGTATCGAAGATCGTCTCTCTAATTCCGGCGAGGACCTACGCGCAAAGGACATCCTGGTGAGCCCGGTTTATTTTAGTGTCATGCAGGCTCCGCTCACCCAAGGCCGCTATTTTACGGAGGGCGATGAGGACGAGAAACCGCGGGTGGCCATCATTGATGAATCCACGGCGCGGCGCTATTGGCCGGGCCGTTCTCCGCTAGGCCGGCGGATCCGCATGGGGACGGGGGCATGGATGACGATGGTGGGGATCGTGAAGGACATCAAACAGGACGGGTTGGACATCGATGGAGTTCCTCACGTTTATGTACCGATGTATCAGAAATTTGATGTGTCGCCCGGCTACGTCTTCCGGGACTTCTGTATGGTATTGCGGACCTCGCTGGCAAAGAGCGCTCTGGAGCCGCAGATTCGCCGGCAGGTGGAGAGCATGGATCCGAAATTACCGGTCTACGACGTCGCTTCCATGAACGAAGTGCTGGGCAGGTCGCTCGCATCGCGGCGTTTTTCCGCTCAGTTAGTGGGAGGATTCGCCGCGCTATCGCTGTTATTGGCCGCGGTAGGAATCTACGGCGTGTTGGCTTATATGGTGGGCCAGAGGTCGCGCGAAATCGGACTACGAATGGCGTTAGGGGCGAAGCGAGCCGACATCCTCAAGCTGGTTGTGGCCAGAGGCGTGATCCTGTCGATGGCCGGTATCGCCGCCGGGGCGATGCTGGCCGCGATGGCGACATCCCTGATGGCGAATCTGCTTTACGGCGTTCGTCCGCATGATCCGGTGGTGTTTCTGGCCGTGCCCGCGGTTTTGTTTGTAGTGTCGCTCACTGCCAGTTACATTCCTGCGCGCCGCGCCACGAAGGTGGATCCGATAATGGCCCTTCGAGAGACATAAATAAAGGAGTGTGACTCTAATGAAACGAACGCGACTGGTCATGCTGTTGGCGGCGCCGATGCTTACCTTGGCCGCATTGGGACAGGGCGCACCGCCAACCATAGCTTCCGCCGTGGACCGCGAGATCAGTAGCGTTGAAAAGCAAATTGTAGACACCGCGGAAGCCATGCCGGAAGATAAATTCAACTTCTCTCCGGAGAGCTTGAACATTCCCGGCGCCGGCTATAAAGGCGTGCGCACGTTTGCCTCGCAAGTGAAACACGTCGCGGCTTCGAACTATGCCATCTGGTGGCGGCTTACCGGCGATAAATTTCCGGATAGCTTCCTGGGCGGGGATGGGCCGGAGAACATCAAGACCAAAGCCGAGATTCTCAAATTCCTGAAGGATTCTTTTGCGCTGGGTCACCAGGCCGCGGCGACATTGACTGCTCAGAACATGTTGACGAATCCGGAAGGCAGCAAATCCACGCGTCTGCGCCTGGCCGTTTTTGCCGTGGAGCACGCCTATGATCATTACGGACAGATGGTGGAGTATTTGCGGATGAATGGAATTGTGCCGCCGGCCAGCCGGTGAAGCGGGTGTTATGACGCGAGCAGGTGTGTTCTTATTGATTACGGCTGCGTTGAGTCAGGCGCAGCACGTGGTTGATCTGAAGGCGTCCGATGGAACCGCCCTGAAGGCCAGCTACTTTGCTGCCGCCAAGCCAGGCCCTGGTGTGTTGCTGTTGCATCAGGTCAACCGGACCCGGAAGTCATGGGATGACCTGGCGCGGCTACTGGCCGCGGCGGGAATCCACACGCTGACCCTCGACATCTGTGGATTTGGCGAAAGCAGCGGGCAACACCATGGCAGGCAGATGGACGCTCGGGACGTTGACGCAGCGCTTGAATACTTGGTTTCGCAGCCCGGCGTGCAGCGCGATGCCATCGGCTTGGGAGGGGCCGGATTGCTGGGCGTCGATGATGCCGTGTTGGCGGCGAAGAGGCATCCGAACGAAATCAAATCGCTGGCATTGCTTTCCGGGGAGACCCTTCAGGAAGGCCTGCAATTCCTGCGGCAGGCGTCACATCTGCCCGGACTGTTCGTAGTGGCCGACGACGACGAATACCCTCCCACGGTAGAGGCGATGGAATTGCTCTACATTACCTCCTCCAACCCTGGGAAGAAGTTCGTACACTACTCCGCGGCGGATGAGGCGCCTTGGCTATGGTATGAGGACGCGAAGGGAGCCCCGGCTAGCGGCAGCCACGGTACTGACCTTTTCAAAGTCCATGCGGAGCTGCCCGGCATCGTCGTGAGTTGGTTTGTGACTACGCTGATCAAGACGCCGGGACACGCGCCAGCGGACACCGTGGCAAGTGCGGCAATCCTCAATCGAATTCGCACGCCTGGCGGAGTTGCCCAGGTCACCGGGCAACTGCTGGAAGCGCGGCGGAAAGATCCCGAAGCGCAGTTGTTTCCGGAAATTGCGGTAAGCATCATAGGCCAAGATCATCTGCGCGCGGGCGAGCCGAAACAGGCGGTGGAGGTCCTGGAGCTGAACGTTCTCGCTTATCCGAACTGCGCCGACGCGCAGGACGATTTGGCCGATGCATACGCGGATGATGGACAGGAAGACCTGGCCCGGCAGCATGCCGAAAAAGCGTTGGCTCTGCTGGATTCTGAAGGGGTGCCGGCGTCCTCATGGTCCGATACGGAGCAGCGGCGCGCGGTAATTCGTAAGGACGCGCAGCAGATACTCGAGAAGCTCAGTGCGTCGGTGCGTTCCCGGGCGGAGGAGACGCTGGAGTGGTGGAACCACATCGGCAATAAGCTGATCGCCCTGGCCAAGGACTTCCCCGAAGACAAGTACGATTTCAGATTGCAGAAAGACGAGCGGACATTCGCGGAAAATCTGCTGCACATCGCGGCAGTGGATTGCGACTTGATCGGCAGAGTATCAGGATCGAAGATCGGGCCGGACTTCGGCAAGGACAAGCATAATCCGCCGCGAGACGCGTACAAGACCAAAGCCGACGTGGTGAAGCTGATGGAGCAGGCAGTAGCGGATGGCGCCGCGGTGATCGCGCAGCAGGGCGACGCGGGGTTGGACAGAACGCAGCAATTTGGATGGGAAACCGGGAGGCATGTGGTCCACAATTCCTATCTCTGGACGGCGGCCATCCAGCACAGCGCCGAGCACTTCGGCCAGCTGGTGGTGTACTACCGCGCGAACAACCTGGTGCCACCGGAATCGCGCAAGCGATAGCTGCGGGCCAGAAGTTTGGAATCTCCGTCGAAGACGCGTTTGAAAAATCAGGTTGGCAGGCGAAAGCGCCCGCCCCACATTGGCGCGCGAGTGGGGTAGGCGCTGCCGCCTGCCAACCGGCGTCTTCAACGGAGGCGGTGTCTGCTTGGTCTACATCACTGGCCTCAAGTATCGGTATATTAGTATAAGCGGGTTATTTATTGGATGCGACTACTGCTGGGGTTAGCTTTACCGATCGTTTCCTTCGCATCCCAGTCACCAGTCCAGTCGCACGCGCTAGTCAAACAATACTGCGCCGTCTGCCACAACCCAAGTTTGAAGTCGGGGGGGATCTCGCTCCAGGATTTGGATTTCTCAGACATCGACGGGAACTCCGCGACGCTCGAAAAAGTGCTGCGCAAGGTGCATTCGGGCGAAATGCCTCCTCCGAGCATGCCGCACCCGGACGCCGCGACTGCCAAGGCCTTTACCGCATGGCTGGAAGAGGAATTGGATCGTTCCGCGGCCGCTCATCCGAACCCGGGGCACCCGGCCATTCATCGCTTGAACCGGGCAGAGTACAGCAATGCGGTTCGGGATCTGCTGGCCCTGGATATACACCCTGGCGCGATGCTCCCACCCGACGACACCGGCTACGGCTTCGACAACATCGGTGAAGTTTTGTCGATGGCGCCGGTTCTGATCGAGCGTTACATGGCGGTTGCGCGCACGGTGAGCCGCCTGGCGGTGGGCGACCAGGCGGTTAAACCGGAAAGCGTGGAGTTCCGGCCTCCCAAGAATTCGCGCAGGCGGGAACGTGCCGGCGACGATCTTCCATTCGATTCGGCCGGCGGCCTTTCCGTGAGGTACCGGTTCCCGGTGGATGCGGAATATCTGATCAGAATTAAATTGGCGCCGGCGGCCGGTTTTGACGGTACGCAAGAGATCAGCAGCTTGGAAATGCGTCTGCCGGTAAAAGCGGGCACGCGGGACGTAGCGGTGACTTTTCCCAGGCAGGAAGCTTTTCCGGAGGTTATTTCTCCTGGCGCGGCGCCGGCCAAGAACGCCGCGGCCACTTCCGGCGCAGCTCTTTTCGCCGACCTTCGGCTGGATGGCGCCCGGCTGAAATCGTACGATCTGCCGGAAGGCGCGGCGCCGGCGCTGGCCAGCATGACCATTTCCGGCCCCTACGACATTACCGGCTCCGGCGACACGCCCAGCCGGGAGAAAATCTTCGTCTGCAAACCGGTCGCGGCATCTGAGCAAGAGCCGTGCGCCGAAAAGATTATCTCCGCGCTGGCCTATCGCGCTTTCCGGCGTCCCATCAGTGACTCCGACGTCAAACCGTTGCTCGGCTTCTACCAAAGAGCGCGCCGCGAGGGCTCTTTCGAGAACGGCGTGGAAATGGCTCTGCGCGCCATGCTGGTCTCTCCCGATTTCCTGTTTCGTATCGAGCACGACCCGGCCGGCCTGGCAGCGGGACGCGTCTACCATGTGAACGACTTCGAGTTGGCGTCCCGGCTATCCTTTTTCCTGTGGAGCAGCATCCCGGATGACGAACTGCTTGGTCTCGCGCAGCAGGGTAAGCTCCATGAGCCGGCGGTGCTCTCGCGGCAAGTGAGCCGGATGCTGGATGATGACCGGTCCAAATCGCTGGTGTCCAATTTTGCCGGCCAATGGCTATATCTTCGGAACCTGGCTCAGGTGAAGCCCGACCCCGACGATTTTCCGGAGTTCGATTTCAGTTTGCGGCAGTCTTTCGAGCGTGAGACGGAGTTGTTCTTTTCGGAAATTTTGCGCTCCGATCGCCCGGTGACAGATTTGCTGGATTCCAAATTCGACTTCGTCAACCAGCGCCTGGCGGAGCATTACGGTATTTCGAACGTCTACGGTTCGCAATTTCGCCGGATCGCGGTTACGGACCCGAACCGCAGCGGATTGCTGGGGCAGGGCAGCATCCTGACCGTAACGTCGTACCCGAACCGGACTTCGGTGGTGCAGCGAGGCAAGTGGATTCTCGAAAATCTGTTAGGCGCTCCGCCTCCGCCGCCTCCACCGGAAGTGCCCAACCTGAAGCCGCACGGCGAAGATGGAACGCTGTTGACCATGCGCCAGCAGATGGAGCAGCATCGCTCTAACGCCGTTTGCGCGGCGTGCCACGCACGCATGGACCCGCTGGGATTTGCGCTCGAAAATTACGATGGCGTCGGCAAATGGCGAACCAAAGATTCGGGCCACGTTATCGATGCTTCCGGAAAACTGCCGGACGGCACTGAGTTTGATGGCGTGCCTGGACTGAACAAGCTGCTGTTAACGTCTCGCCGCGACGATTTCGTGAACACCGTGGCGGCGAAACTTCTTACTTACGCCCTGGGCCGGGGCCTAGAGACCTATGACCGGCCGGCGGTGCGATCGATTGTTCGTGAGGCGAGCGCCGAGGATCAGAACGCGCCATCCCCGAGTTTCCGAGCACTAATAGACGCCATTGTGAAAAGCGTACCCTTTCAGATGAGGAGGACCCCCGAGACATGATCGTCCTGAAGAAAGCTCTCCCGCGCCGGACATTTTTGCGCGGCATTGGCACCACGCTGGCTCTGCCTTTGCTGGATGCGATGGCCCCGGCCATGGCCGCAACCCTGGTTCGGAAGCCACCAGTACGGATGGGGTTCGTGTATGTTCCGAACGGGATCATCCAGGCGAATTGGCTTCCCACGGCGGAGGGGGTTGGATTCGATTTTCCTTCTACTATGAAACCCCTGGAACCGTTCCGGGACCGGCTGAATGTTTTGAGCGGACTGGCGCAGGTGACTGGCCGCGCGCTGGGCGACGGGCCTGGCGATCACGCACGAGCGGGCGCTACGTGGCTGACGGGCGTGCATCCGAAGAAAACAGAGGGCGCCGGAATACACGCGGGTGTTTCAGCGGATCAGATTGCCGCGCAGGAGCTCGGCAAAGCGACGCAGTTTGCATCGCTCGAACTCGGTTTGGAGGAACCGAGCATGGTTGGGGGCTGCGATTCGGGTTATAGCTGCGCGTACACCAACACGGTTTCCTGGCGCACTCCCACTACTCCGAATCCCATGGAAGTGAATCCGCGCGCGGTGTTTGAACGCCTGTTCGGGGATGGCGATTCCACTGATCCGGCATCCCGGCTGAAGCGAATGCAGGAAGACTCGAGCATTCTGGACTATGTTCGCGAGAACGTGGGACGCCTGCAGCCTAGCTTAGGAGCGCGCGACAACAGCAAGCTGAATGAGTATCTGGACGGCATCCGGGACATCGAACGCCGCATCCAAAAGGCCGAACAACAAAGCGCGGCAATGAAGATGCCGCTGCTGGAACGGCCGTCGGGAATCCCGGAGCAGTTTGAGGATCACGCCAAGCTGATGAGCGACTTGCTGGTGATTGCTTTCCAGACCGATATGACGCGGGTGGTGACATTCATGCTGGCGCATGAGGGCAGCAACCGGAGTTACCGCTCCATCGGCGTGTTGGACGGTCACCATTCTGTTACCCATCACCAGAACGATCCGCTGAAGATCGCGAAAACGGTGAAGATCAATGAGCTGCATGTGCGGACTTTTGCGTATTTGATTGAGAAACTGCAATCCACTCCGGACGGCGACGGCAGCCTGCTGGACCACTCGATGATCCTCTACGGCAGCAGCATCAGCGATGGAAATGCTCACACCCATCATGATCTGCCGTTGGTTTTAGTGGGCGGCGCGGCGGGCCAGCTCAAGGGCGGGCGGCATATCCGGTATCCCAAGGAAACGCCGATGAACAACCTGTTGTTGGCCATGTTGGACAAAGCAGGCGTACGCGCGGAGCATTTGGGAGATAGCACGGGTGAAGTGGAATATCTCAGCGGAGTCTAGCGTTGCTGGCGAAACCGGTTCCCTCGGAAGCTGTGGAAAAATCGGTTCGCAGGCGAAAGCGCCTGAGCCACTTAATCGTAAATCCTTGTGCGTCAATGTGGGGCAGACGCTTCCGTCTGCCAACCCCGCGTGCTTCCCGATTTTTTCACAGCCTCTTACGGTCGCGGTTCGGTAACGCAAGGCGGCCGGTGCTTTTGCTTTCCTTCGCATTAGCCACAGCCTGTTTCGCATCCGGCGATTTACGGCTGATCGACGCCATCAAAGACCGGAATGCGAAGGCGGTGAATTCTCTCGTCGCCGAGCGCGTGGATGTGAACTCGCCGCAGCCGGACGGAGCCACGCCACTGGCTTGGGCCGTTTATCTGGATCAGGAGGACACCGTGGACCTCTTGATGAAGGCCGGCGCCAAAGTGAATACCGCGGACCAGTACGGAGAAACGCCGCTTACATTAGCTTGTGCAAATGGCAGCGGCAACGTCATCCGCAAGCTGGTGGACGCGGGGGCCGACGTCAATGCCGCGCGTTGGGACGGCGAAACGGCATTAATGCTGGCCGCGCGCTCCGGCAATGCGGACGCGGTGCGGCTGCTGCTCGCCAAAGGCGCCAAGGTGGACGCCGCGGAATCCCGCAAAGGGCAGAACGCTTTGATGTGGGCGGCGGCGGCAGGGCATCCCGAAGTTGTGGATGTCTTGCTAAAAGCCGGAGCCAAGGCGAGCGCTGCCTCGAATGGCGGTTTCACTCCGTTGGTGTTCGCCGCGGAAAAAGGCGACGCCAAGTCCGTCTCGAGCCTGCTACAGGCAGGAGCGGACGTCAACTACACGGTTCCAACCGGCCAGAGCGTTTTGCAGGTCGCCGTGATCGGTAAGAAGAATGAAGCGGCCGAGGTTCTTATCAATAATGGCGCGAACGTGAATAGCGCGGACAAGATGGGAATTACGCCGCTGCATGTTGCCGCGCGGGCCGGCGGCGTGGAGCTGGTCAAAGAGTTGTTGGCGAAAGGCGCGGATCCGAATGCCCGAACTTCGAAGACCGCTACGGAGGGCAAGAACTCGTTTCGCGCGTCTCCCGGCGAATTGACTCCGCTGCATCTGGCCGCGAAAGCGAATCATGAGGATGTGATGCGATTGCTGGTGGCCGCCGGGGCCGATCCGAAACTGAAGGGCCAGGATGGGACCACCTTGCTGATGTCGGCCGCGGGAAGCGGTCACGTGGGCGTGGTAACGTACGCGTACCAGCTGGATCCGGAAATAAATGCTGTCACCGAGAGCGGTGACACGGCGGTGCATGCCGCGGTGAACTTCGTCCAAAATTCCACGCAGCCGGAGATCGCCAAGGTGGTCCAATTTCTGGCTGACAAGGGCGCGGATCTGGACGTGAAGGACAAGCGCGGTCGGACGCCCATCGCGCTGGCGGATATTCTGCCGTTGGACATTGTGGTGGACTTGTTAACGCAGTTGATAGAGAAGAGCGGGCATACGCCGCAGACGTACACGAAGAGGTAAGGCCATGAACGCCGTTGTTGGCAGGCGAAAGCGCCTGCCCCACGTTGCCTGGCTGTGGGGCACGCGCTTTCGCCTGCCAACCCGCGTCTTCAACGAAGGTGATGAAGACGCGTTGTGGCACGCACTCCTCGGTGCCGTGTTCGCGCTCTTGCGAACACCTGCCCACGGAACCCCAAGCGTTCACACGAGTGTGAACGCGGCACGCAAGAGTGCGTGCGCCACGAGGCGTCGTCAACGGAGTCAGTGCTTTTTGGACCTTAGGCACTCATGGCCGCGGTTCGGTAGCTTTCTTGGCCGGCCCATTGAACGACCGCTCCACCGTGTCGTGCACGTCGGTGGAAACGCCGTGATCGCGCCATAACCAGCGCATCATCTCCGGGAATACCGTCTGTAGCATTTTCTGGCCGTGCCGTTGAATGCCCCACGAGTAGTTCAGGTCGTAACCTTTTTCCGTAAGCGCCATTTGCATGCGGACGTTCTGATAGAACCAGTCGCGGCGTTGATCGTAGCTGCCATCCTCCCGGAGCGCCCGGTTATCGTTCCGGCCATCCACCAGGAAGACGCGGAGGGGCTTCTTCTCGCTCTTGAGGATGATGTCGGGATAAGCATCTCCGCCGCGAATGTTGGTGAAGCTGCCGACGTTGCTGAGTACCTTGCGGAAGTGATCGGGACGCTGCCACGCTACCGTGAAGGCGGCGATGGCCCCGGAACTCGATCCGCCGATGCCGTGCCGCTCCGGGTCTTTCGAAATGTTGTACTGCTTGTAGAGCACCGGCAAAAGCTCATCCACGATAACGCGAGCGTATTTGTCGTCCAGAGTGTTGTACTCAGTCGGCCGGTTCGTGTCACGATCGCCCCAATTGCTCAAGGTAGGCTCCGGCTGATCGGGGCGGCGGCCAGGATTAATGAACACGCCGATCATGACGGGAAGCTCACGGCGATAGATCAGGTTGTCCATAACAACTTGCGCCCGAACATCGCCCTCCGGGGCCATGAAGGCTTGCCCGTCGTTGTAAATCATCAGGCTGGCGGAAGTGGCCGGGTCATACTGCGCGGGCACGTAGATCCAATAGGTGTGCTGCGTGCCCGGATAGGCTTCGCTCGGGAGGGTGAATGGTCCCCGAATCTCACCCTTGGGAACGCCATCCTGCACCAAGGCATCCGGTGCCAGCGCGTAATGGACGTCGGGGTTCGGTGGCGCCGGTGTCTCCGGCTTGGGCGCCTGAGGCGCGGTCAGGGCGAAGTTAGCAGCTGTGAACAGCGCAAGAATTAACGTGGGGCAACGTGGCATGGCTTTCGACGGACAACATAACACAGTCTCCAGCTCTTATGCGAGGAAACCCGCCCCAACATTTTGGAGCGGGCTCAACCAATCAAAGCAGAGCGGCCTGGGATCAGCAAGCCGCCCCATTGCGATACTAACCTCTTTTCGTCGAACGTTGACGCTCGAAAAGTCCCAGATAGTACTGGTTAACAAAACGCCGAGCAGGAACGCGGCTCGGAAAGAGTTACCGAACCGCGGGAGTTCCTATGGGCCAGCGGCCCACCAAAGGTGACGAAGACGCGTTGTGGCAAATTCGGTTGGCAGGCGGAAGCGCCTGCCCCACGTTGGCCCCAGTGGGGCAGGCGCTTACGCCTGCCAACCCGCGTCTTCAACGGAGTCGGCGACTGTTGGTTCGGGGCGTTACGGCGGAGCAATAATCGCAGTCGCTCCATTTACTCAGCACTGGTTTTCGACCAGCATTTGGCCGAGCGTACTCTTTAACAGCTCCACCCACTTCTGCCTCGCAGCCGGCTCCAGTGTTGAGTGGAGCATTTTTTCAGCACAGCTGATAATCTGGACCGGGTACTGCTCACGGGTGATGGTTTGTATCATCTCCGCCACCCCATCCAAGGTTGGGTTCACGATCAACAGATCAATCTTAAGGTCAAATTCTCTAATGAACGAGATTGCTTGCCGGGAATTCAGCGCCGGTATGCATTCGCAACCGACTTCGGTCGCGATCTCCCCCAGCCAGAATATAAAACCAAGATCCTCATCGACGACAAGGATCGCAGGCCTGCTGAGCGTTCCGTTCATGGCTGCACAGCGTCAACTACGCAAGAATTGTTCTTAGGAATCGCCGGGTTGTTAACCCGCTTCTAGAGCCGCACGATATTGCCGGAATGGATGCCTTTTAGCGCGTTGCGAGTGTCCACGATCAACTTGGCGTCTCGCGCCATCGCGACGTAATCAAAACACGAATGATCGGTGACGATTACGACGCAGTCCGCATCCCCTACGGCGGTTGAATCCTGAGAGCGGAGGTGCAGATCATCCAGCCGCAATGCGGGAACATATGGATCACAATAACTGAGCAACGCTCCCCGCCGGTGCAGAAGGTGCATGATGTCCAGCGCCGGCGATTCGCGAATATCGTCGAGATCGCGTTTATAAGCCACGCCCATGACGTGCACGCGCGATCCGCGTAGCGGCTTGGCCAAGTCATTCAGCGCGTTCTGAATCTTGTCTACTACGAAATGCGGCATCTGCCCGTTGATATATCCAGCCAGTTCGATAAAGCGTGCTTCGATACCGGCCTGCTTGGTCTTCCAGGACAGGTAAAAGGGATCCACCGGAATGCAATGCCCGCCGAGGCCCGGCCCTGGATAAAACGGCATGAACCCGAAAGGCTTGGTAGCGGCCGCCTCTATGACTTCCCAAACATTGATGCCCATGCGGTCACACATCATGGCCATCTCATTTACCAGCCCGATATTGATCATCCGAAACGTGTTTTCGAGCAGCTTCACCATTTCGGCCACGCGCGTGGAACTCACCGGAATGACGTGTTTGAGAGCTTGCCGATAAAACAGCGCGCCCATTTCCGTGCATGCCGGCGTGACTCCGCCCACTACTTTCGGGATATTGGAGGTATTGAAAGTTGGGTTGCCCGGGTCTACGCGCTCCGGCGAAAAACAAAGGAAAAAATCCTTACCCACTTCGAGGCCCGACGCTTCCAGGCTGGGCAGCACCAATTCTTCGGTGGTGCCGGGATAGGTGGTGGACTCCAGCATGATGAGCATGCCGGGATGGCAATATCTGGCGATGGCCTGCGTTGCCGCCACGATATAGCTCATGTCCGGATCTTTGGTCTTGCGGAGCGGCGTGGGGACGCATATATCAATGGCATCCAGCTCAGAGATCACCGAGGTATCGGTGGTGGCTCGAAATTGTCCCTGCTCCACCAAATCGCCCAGCAAATCGCCGGGCACGTCCTGAACGTAGGATTCGCCACGATTGAGGCGCTCCACTTTCGATTCCTGGACATCGATTCCCGTCACCTGAAAGCCGGCCTTTGCGAATTCCACCGCTAACGGCACGCCGACATAACCTAAGCCAACCACCCCCATCTTGGCGGTACGGGTTTCGATCTTCGCGCGCAGCGTCTCAACTGCGTCCATTGCCGGGCCGGCGGCCACCTGGGGACGATGGTGAGTTATCAGACCGGACCTCAAGCCCACCGGTTCCGTAATCTCGTTCTTCTTCTGTACAGTCTTACTGGCTTGCATTTATTTTCCTCTCCGGTCAACTAGCCCTGGCTCTCAATTCCAGCGCGCCTCGCGATCGAGCAGATTCAAGAATCAGGGCCTTTGGCTCTGAAACCTGCGCTGGATCGATCTCCACCAAAACCGAGCGTTGCAGCAGCCGTACTGACAACACCAGCCGCAGGGATCGTTTGAAGTCCAAAATTATCCCGGACAAACCCCGCAGCGGACCTTCCTGGATGGTCACTGCCTGGCCGACGCGCAAGTATTCCCAAGGTTGTGCCGACAGCCGGTGGGCCATCATCAGCTGCAGAGCATCGATTTCGTGTTCTTCCACAGGGGCCAGCGCCGAACCGATCCTCAGAATGTCGATGACGCCAGGCGTGTTCAGAATTGGCACGCGGAAGAGTGGATTGAATCGGCAAAACACATAACCCGGGAAAAGCGGCAGCTCAACGTCCTTCAGGCGGTCCGCCCATTGTCGTTTGGACTTGTAGAGCGGAAGGAATTCCTCATATTGTTTGGCTCTTAGCGCGCCGCCGACGGCTTTTTCGTGCCTCGGTTTAACTCGCACCACATACCATGGTCGACTCGGCCGCTGCTGCTCCAGTTCCTTTTCGTCCATTGCGCCTCCTCCTCGATTGCCAGCGTTACTAATCGTTAGCTAGAGACGATGGCGTCGTGATATCCAGCTTTCTGAAGATGGATGGAGTCAGCGGGTGTAACGTTTCGCAGCGCAAGTTGTTTTTTGGCGCGAAAAGACTTCTTGTAACCGAGTATTAATGAGTTATCGAATTGTAGTAGTAATGCAGGTACCACTCACGTCCGGCAGGCTGAGCCGCGTGACCGGCTTTCCATTGGGATCGAAATAGCGAGCGCCGGCGGGCAGCACCACCTCCTGTGTGCTGCCGGTCCAGTTCACATACACGATGCCGCGCTGGTAGACGCGAGAGTACAAATTGTAGGGGCTGCCCTTGGCCCGATCAGGCGTAATCTTCATCGCTTCCGCCGGCTCACCCAGCGCGGCGCGCGTGAGTGTGTACTCCGCGGCAGGCACGGCGGCCGCTGAATCGGAGAATTCAGGCGCGAAGAAGAAGTTGGCCCCTCGCACCAGCAAGTAGACCATGTATCCGGTTCGAATATCGCTCGGGCTGCCGCGCGTGGCGATGGCGCGAAGAACAGCCACGCGGCCCTGAGACCCGAACCACGACAGTGCGGTCCAGATGTTGTATTGCCCTTTTCGAGAAAATTCCCGCGGATCCCTATCGGCAATGTCTTCGGCCATTACGCCAGGCACATCCGCATAAATATTTTGAAATTGGCCCCAATCCTTTAAGGAGCCGATATTGCACATGGTCTTGATATCCGGCGCCTTCCGGGCGAGGCGGTGAAAAAATCCTTCGATCGCGGCCTGGTACTGATCCGCGGTGCGCGGAAACGGTGGATCCCAGGGGATCTCGGTTACAAAGCGGCCGGCATCATCAATCACTCCGTAAAGATCCAGCCGGAAGGCACAATTATCAATTCCCACCCATTGCGTGGACGGAGCATAGCGGTTCTTCCACAACGTGCGGCGGACGTATTGATTGATCCAGAAGTCCAGGTACCGGTCTGAGCTTACGTCCACGGCTTGCATCCAGTTTTCGCGGGGCGCCTTCGGTATGTTGTCATGCAGGTCCAGCGACCATGCGAAGTAGACCGGCCTCTTTTTGCCCTGGTAAGTTGCCGTTACAAAGATGGGCGGGAGGCCTGCCGCGATCTCCTCCGCCTCATATTGCTTCAGCCGGGAATAGGGAAAGAACGCGAAGTGGCTATCGTCAGCGGGGCAAAAATGTTGAAACCGGCCATGCTGAATCTTCAACGCGTCCGGGGACATGCGCGCGAAATACTCCGAACCCGGGGTGCCTACATAGGCGCCCACGTCCCGCCAGGTGAATCCGTTCGGATAAGCGAATATCAACCCGATCTCGCTGGCCGCAACGGTCCGCGGGTCTCTCTGGCTGGCTGCCGAAATGGGGCCGGCCAGACCGCATGCCATGGCCAGAACCGCGGGCACGGACGTAAGAACGGAGTTCATGTAGCTTTAAAGCCCACTGCTGTCCAGAAGCTGGAAGTGCCGAAACGAACATCAGTCAGACCGGCCGCGTGCATCATCTCTCTGATTTCATCGCGCGTGAAGCGCTGTTCGAGAACGGTTCCAAATCTGTCCAGTGAATCGTTTCTCATGAACACGAAGCTTCGATTCCGATAGGACGTCAGGGGAAAAGTCTCCACTGGAAGACCCATCGATTCGCATAGCTTGGCGAACCGCGCCAACGGCCAATACACCACCACTGCGATCACGTCCGCAATTAGCAGCTTTAGCCGGGAAGGCAATCGCGATATTACCTGTCTTCCGATATCTGAAATCTTCCACAGCGCGCGAAACCAACGCGGACGGTTGTCAAATCGGTAATACAGATACACCAGAAGAGGGGCACCAGGTTTCAGCTTCCTGGCGCAATCGGCGATGCCCTTCGCGGTGTCGGGCAAATGGTGCAACACGCCGATCGAATATCCGAAATCCGCCGACCCGTCCGGCAGAGGAATGGCGTCCGCGGCAGCCAGGTGCAACCGGCAGTTTTGATAACGGCTTAACTTCTTTCTCGAGACCTCCAGGGCCTGCGGACTGGGGTCGACACAGTGCAGCGAGCCGACCCGGGGAGCGACGAAATATGCCCACCGCCCCGAACCACATCCCACGTCGAACCCGACGCTCGCACCGGAGATCATCTCCCAGGGGAAGACTTCGAAGTAGGCATTGAAAATAGCGCGCTGTTCGTCTTCGGAAGTGCCGGCATGATCGAACTTATGCCACTCCTGGCCGAACGACGCCACTACGGACCGATCGATGTTATTGGACGTTACCGGTGTATTCATATTTTGGACGACGCGAGAGAAGCCGATTGCGCCGTTGGTTTGAGCCAGGACACAAACTTCTTGATGCCTTCCGCAAACGGTGTGGCGGGTTGATAGCCCAATAAGCGGACAGCTTTGCCGATGTCGGCACAGGTGCGCGGCACATCGCCTGGTTGTTCCGGCAGGAATTTTAGAAGCGGTTCAACTTGGAGGGCCTCGGCGATGGTGTTCACCATGGTGAGCAGCGACACGGTGCCATGGTTTCCCAGGTTGACTATCTCGTAGAGCGAATCCCGATAGTCCATTGCAGCGCGAATCCCGGCGACGATATCGTCAACGTAGGTATAGTCGCGGCTGGTGGCGCCATCGCCATAGATCGGCAATGTCTGCCCGTCCAGCAACATGCGGGCGAACTTATGTATGGCGAGGTCGGGACGCTGGCGGGGCCCATACACGGTAAAGAATCGCAGGCCTATAAAACGTATGCCATAAAGGTGCGAGTACACGTGGCCAAGCAGTTCTCCGCTTATTTTCGTGCTGGCGTACGGGCTGATGGGCAGCAACACATGATCCTTTTCGCTCCAGGGAACGTCGGGATTTACCCCGTACACGCTGCTGCTGGACGCAAAAACGAACTGTTGTGTGCTCCATTCTTTGGCCAGTTCAAGCAAATTTTGCGTGCCCGTGACGTTTACCTGCTGATAAGAAAACGGGTCAAGTATGGAAGGACGGACGCCGGCTTTAGCGGCCAGGTGGACGATTACTCCGTACCCGCCGGGCAGGCGCCGAAGAGAGGCCAAGTCGCGCAGGTCCATTTCCACCAGGTGACACGATGGATTCAGACGATGCTTGGCCACGTTCGAAAGTTTAATTGCCCGATCGTAAAACGGGTCGAAGTTGTCGAGAACGGTGACATCCCAACCTTCCGCAAGCAGCAGATCTGTAACGTGGCTGCCGATAAATCCGGCGCCGCCGGTGACAAGAGCGCGGTTCATTGATTTATACCTACCGTGATTTATGTGACGTTATTTGCGGATAACGAAGAAAGAGACGGCATGTTTAACCATTCCGCCGTGCGCTTTCTTAAAACCTGATAGAAGGCGGTTCTTCGTTTCTTCAGAATGTCCGACTCATACTCGCGCGCGGTAATCACATTTCGCACCGACATGGCCGACATTCGTTCAGTATCGAGAAGTACTTCTTCCATCCTGCGGCTTAATGCAGCGGCATCATTGGGAGGCACGAGATCCTCTTCGGGAAGCAGTTCGGGAATGCCGCCCACCGTTGTTCCGATGCATGGCAGCCCCCTGGCCATGGCTTCCACCATCGCTTTCGGGAGCCCTTCCTGCCGGGAAGGAAGGACAAAAAGATCCGCGGTGTCCAGTTCGGCGCGAACGGCGCCGCTAAATGGGAGTTGGCCCGCAAAACGCACTCGCGCGGCAACTCCCAGCTTGGCCGCCAACTGTTCCGCTTCGTGACGATGCCGGCCGTCCCCAATGAGAGCCAGATTGAGGTCCAGTCCACGTTTTAAGCAAAGGCCGAATGCCTCCAAAAGAATATCCGGCGCCTTGTACCAGGTGTCGAAGGTTCCCACATTGATGATCCGTCTCGGATGAGAAGCCGGCGTAAACGTTCGCGGCGCGCCGGCAATGGCCTCAGGCGAGAGATTGATGCTGGAGTAGTAAGTGGAAAACACATCCGGCTGGCAGGGATACCGATTCTGCAAAGCATACCTGGTTACATAAGTGCACGCGCATGCATTCCGGCATTCGCGCCGCAGTTGCCGGGAGAACCACCAGCGCAGAACGGGGCGCAGCGGATGACTGATCGCGCCGGGCGCGAGCGCATCGTAAGGATCGCCGCATACTCCCGCGCCGAACGGCCGGCCGGCACCTAAAGATCGCCAAAGGAGATCGCCAATCACGCACGGCAGCGACAGGTAGACGGCGTGCGCTTGAGCAAGGTTGCCCTGCAATAGCCGGCGGATTGAAAAATAATGAGTGGCGAACTCTTTCATCCCGCAGTAGTTTGGAAGCGGTGCCACGCTGACACCGGGGCCAGAGACAGGTCTTGCGCCGGTGGGAAGATCATTCACATGGAAAGCCCGCGCCAGGATGGTAACGTGATCGAAGACGTCCAGAAAGCGGGTCCAATAAGAGTGCGCCAGGTTCTCAGAAGGCGCCCAGAACCGGCCGTCGGGAGTTATTGAGAACCGCGCACTTGTGTTGACTAAGACTTTCATTGTAAATCCTGAGTAACGAACCAGCTGAAATCTGATTTGAGAAGCGTTCGGCGACGCGCTTGCGTCCCGCAGCGCCAAGCCGCTTGGCCAGAGCTTTATCTTCGAGCAGCGAAATTACGGCATCCGCCATTGCGCTGTTATCATTCGGATCGATCAATAGTCCGGTTCCACCGTGTTCGACGGCTTCCGAGATGGCGGGAATATTGCTCGCTACAACGGGGATGGCTGCGGCACTGGCCTCCAGAGCCGCCACGCCCAATCCTTCCAGCCAGGAAGGAAATAGAAATAAATCGGACCGCGCGAGAATTTGAGGCACGTCGTCGCGATAACCGAGAAATCTGACGGAATCGGACAATCCCAGCTTTCGCGCCAGCGCTTCCACGGCCGGACGCAGCGGGCCGCCCCCGATCAGCAATAGTTTTGCGCCAGGTCGGCGCTCGAGAACCAGCTTGAAAATCCGCAACACTCCAAAGTGATTCTTCTGCTCGGCAAAGCGTCCAATGTGAACAATAATGGGGGTGTCTTCCGGCCAGCCGAAGGATTCTCGAAATGCCTGGCGCTCTTCCGGATTCGGAAGGCATGGAAGTTCCGTGCCGTAGTAGAGAACTTCCCAGCCTGAGCTGTTTCTGGCGCCATAGCTTCGGCTAACGCTGTTCAGCACGCCCTGGGAACGGCCGGTGATCATTACGGAGTGACCCAGCGCGTATTTCACGCTCATCTTACCGTACGCGTCTCGCAGATGACTCAGCACCGGCAGGCGCAGTGTCGTATCAGACGGAAATTCCGTGCAGTGGAATGAGGTAATCACCGGGACGTCCAAATTTCGGCAGGCAAACGCGGGCAGCCAGCTATAAACCTGCAAGTGATTATGGACGACGTCGTAGGCTCCCGATTTGACCAGCCGCCGCAGGCCGTTGATGAAGCCCAACTGCGTCACGCGTAAAGGCTGCAGATATACATTCGCTCCGAATTCGCGAGCCATGGGTGCATATGGTCCCACCGAATGTCCCTTGCAGCATATATCCATGGCGCATTGAGTTCGCGGAACCTCGCCGAGCATCGAAAGCAGCCAGCGCTCGATGCCGCCGCGGTTGAGAGTCGTAATTACGTGCAGGACTTTGAGCATTGATTTTCTATGTCGGGACTTCCCATGTTCCGACGCTTTGCCGGACAGGACTCGCGAGGCCGCTGCATTCAGCGCGCATTGGCTGTTCGAGAGGGTTCCCGCCAGTCCCGGCGTCGCCGGCTTCGTGGGCACAATTACATCGCTGCCTGCATCGCTTCTATTCCTGGTTCCACGGCTGCGCTTCCACTCTGATGCTGCAGCCAAAGTTGAAACATAAGGATGTCCCAGAGATGGTATTGCCAGGTTCCGCGGCCCGCGAGATGTTCCTGCCAAATTTTGCGGATTGCCAATGCATCGAAGAATCCCTGTTGCCGTAGCTCGTTGGCGTTGAGCAATGCCTCCGCCCAATGACGCAGGGGGCCGCGCAACCAGTCGCCCAAAGGAATGCCGAAGCCCATCTTGGGACGCTCAATAAGCTGCGGCGGCACGTATTTATACAGCACTTGCCGCAAGATCCACTTGCCGTGATTTGGCCGACTTTCATATGCAGCGGCAGACGCCATGCGAACTCCACCACGCGGTGATCCAGGAAGGGGATGCGGCCCTCCAGGCTGTAGGCCATGGTGGCCCGATCCACCTTTACGAGAATGTCGTTGGGCAGATAGGTGAGGGTGTCCAGATACATGGCCTGGCTCTCAAAATCCGGCAATTCCAGCCACTGCGAGTCGATCATGTGCAGCGGCGCCTGGTGGCCGGCTCCGAAACTACTTTCTCGGGTTCGAACCAATGCGACGCCATCCGCGCATACATGCCCATCGGGTTGGGCGAATCCATTAAGCTGGCGATTTTGTGGAGCTTGTATCCCGGTACGCGTTGCCGCATGGAAGGTGGAAGCAGGGGGCGCGAAAAGCGAAACGCCCTGTCCCACATTTTGGCGCTGACGGAGGTGATGGCCGATGCCGCCAGGCACCGGACGAAGCGCGGCTGCGGTGAATCCGGCGCCACACGCGGCCGCCCCAGGTGTAGCGGTTATAACCGCCGAATACTTCATCGCCTCCGTCGCCGGAAAGACTGACGGTCACGTGACGGCGGGCGAGTTGTGAAACCAGCAGCGTGGGGATTTGCGACGAATCCGAGAATGGTTCGTCATAGATTTCAGGAAGCCGGCCCAGCACCTCGATGGCGTCGTCAGGCGTCACATAAAATTCTGTATGTTCCGTTCCAAGTGCTCCGCCACGGCGCGGGCGTCGTTCGCTTCGTTGCACTCCGCGTCACGGAACCCGATGGAGAAGGTGCGGACGGCGGTGCTGCTTTGAGCCTGCATCAGCGCGACAATCAACGAGGAATCGATCCCGCCGGAGAGGAAAGCGCCCAAGGGCACGTCGGCATGCATGCGCAGCTTCACCGCATCGCGAAGAAGCCCATCCAGCTGCACACGCGCGTCCTCCACTGAACCGGTAAACGGTTCAGCATCCGCTCGTTTTATACAGGAGCGGAGCGACCAATATTTCCCGGTGCTCACGCGGCCACCCTCCAAACGGAGAATGGAACCGGGGAAGAGCTTCCGAATATTTTTGTAGATGGAGTAGGGCGCTGGAATGCAATTGAATCTCAGATAACTGGACAGGGCGTCGCGATCAATTTCACCTTCGAACGCCGGATGAGCCCGCAGGGCCTTGAACTCTGAGGCGAACAGGAAGGTTGTTCCGGCCCAGCCATAGTAGAGAGGTTTCTCGCCGAACCGGTCGCGCGCCAGGAAAAGTACGCGCTCGCGCCGGTCCCACAGGGCGAAGCTAAACATCCCGTTCATTCGCTCCAGAGCGGGCTCAATGCCCCAGTGTTCAAAGCCCGCCAGCATGACCTCTGTGTCGGAATGGCCGCGGAAGTTCACGCCGGCATTCTCGCTGATCAAATCCCGCCGAATTTGTTCGCAGTTGTAAATCTCGCCGTTATAGGCCAGAAAGAAACGGCCGGACGCTGAGTGCATCGGCTGGTGGCCGGCTGCCGAGAGATCCAGAATGGAGAGCCGGCGGTGGCCCAGCGCGATACCAGCCTCGGGGTCGGCCCAAACGCCGTAGTCATCCGGGCCGCGATGGCGGAGTGTGTTGGCCATTCGAAGCGCAATCGTCTCCATCCCCGATTTCTCGGCGCGCTGGCGTGTATCTAAAAATCCGGCGAATCCACACATTTGGGACCTATTTGATTACGTCTGTTTCTTGCCTCTGCCGAGGGAGCGCTTGGCACGCGGCGAAGCCACGCTTCTCTCCAGTACAAGAAACAGGAACGGTCACAACCTAAACCGGCACCCTCACAAACCACATGGCCGAGTAGCACAGTATTCCTGAGGCGGCGCAACGATTTGTGGTTTTCGTCGAACATAAGTTCTAGCCGTTTATATACCCGGTAGACTTTGCCGCAATGCTTTTTCATTTCCGGCGTGAAAACCAAACCGTGGTGTTTACCCTTGCTATCCAAAGTTGCCAGAATCTCGTCCAGCGACTTCACCTGAACCAGTTCGCCGGGCTGCAGGTCCAGCACCGCCTCCACGGAATGCGGGGTCCTGGTGATCTATTCCTGGAAGCCCAGGCGCGCCCGGATGGCGGCGCCTTGTGCCCGCATGGTGGTCCGAAATGTATAGGACAGGCCATGGTTCTTGAGGTTCCACAGAATCCGCGAGGCCACATGTAAGTATCCCGGTCTGCGCAGTTTCCCCGCCGCCTGCGCGTTTTCAATCTGGCACAGCTCCACCTCAGGCGTTTGATAATTCGCGGTCGATATTCTAACCAGGCTCATGGATTTGTTAACTTCCGTTATTTTTCAGATCGGTTTACGATAAGCGGGAAAGAAAGACGATCCGGAGGGCGCGCCATTTCTTTGCTCACCCCCCCGCTCAAATTTGGCCTTCAGGGCCTGGTAGGCGTCGCGGTTAAGAATCCAACGGCCCGTAAAGAAGGAATGGGTTTGGTCGGAGAACATCGATTTAAAGCGGAACAGCGGGTCATCGGTTCTGCTGCCTCGTCCCCCACCCAGATGAAGAAAGCGGTTTCCGCGGCCTCGCGCCCAGGCCTGCGTCTCGTGAATCGTGAGTTTGGAAGGCGAGAGATGCGCAAAGCGGTCCTCGGTGCCTAACAAATGGAGATTGGCGATACTTCCGTATTCGATCAGCAAGGCAATGGAGGCGATCTGATCCTCGTACCTGGTGACCAGCAAGGTGCCCTGCAGGCCGAGCTTCTCCCGCAGTTTCTGAAAGTATTCTCTGGAGAAAAAATAGAAGGGGCTGGCGTTATTCCGCATCATCGTGCCGTGATAGATGCGCACAAAGTCATCTAAATGCTGCCACTCCGCATCCGGCGTCACACTCATTTCCATGGTGGACAGGCGGCGCAATGCCTGGCGCAGATGGCGATCGTAGGACCTCCAAATGTCGTCCGGGGTCCGTCTCAAGTCGACGGCGATGGTCGCGCCTTCGGCGAACAACTCATGTTCGAACTCGATCTGCTGCCGATCGTCCCGAAGATGGGGCAAAAGACGATGATTCGCCAGTAGCGGATGAAACCGGGTGAACACGCTTACCACACCTTGCGATCGCCACATCCCGGTTAATTCCTTCCACGCCGATAACAGGAACGTCCGATCGTGTTCACATCCGCAGGTCACCGGGCCGGCGTATCCGTAAACCGTGGAAATGTCCTTGAGAGGTCCGGCTGAGGCGATCCCTGAAGAATCGATGTCCTCAATCATCACCGGCCAAGCCAGGAATTTTTCCAACGTTCCGTAGACGCAAAGCCACGCTTTCCCGGATTGGACAGATTCCGTGAATTGATGGTATTCGGAGCGATGAAAGAAATCATGCTTGGTGCGTTCGATGTACTCAGTCCACTCGCTGCTGCTCGAAGGAATCATCTTGGCAACCGGGCACAGCCGCGAGTGCGGACTGGGCTGCAGATCGGAACTCGTCAGATCGTAAGTCCGCTCCCCCAGGTACAGATCTCCAGGATTGCGTTTGCGCATGATTCGCGCTGGCGTACCATAGGCGACCACAAGCTCGGGAATTGATTTCACCACGGTGGCGCCCGCTCCGATGACGGTGTGTTCGCCGATCTTAGTCGCATGAGAGACCACCGCGCCGATGGCAATCGCGGAGAACGCTCCTATTTCCACCCTTCCACCAGTAAAGCGCGGGGCGCGAGGCTGGAGAATGCTCCCATCGTGGAGTCATGATCCAGCGACGAACAGGTATTCAGAATGCAGAATCCCCGATTTTACATCCGGTGTTGACCACCACCCCGGCCATGATGACGGTCCCGGCGCCAATCGTAACGTTCGGAGAAATTTGCGCGGACGGGTGGATGGCGCTGACAAACTCGGCCTCGGGAACACGCTCCTTGATGCGATTCACGATCTGGCTGCGCACCCAGTTATCCCCCACTGCTACAAATACGCAATCGCAAATATTCGCGGCGAACAGGGCCGGCAAATCGTCTTCGCTGCCGATCACCTGGTACCCTTGCACGCTGGTTGTTATGGGCTTGAATGTATCCAGCAGACCAACAACCTGGCAGCGCTGATCGCTTTCCAGGATCTCGAGGACCACCCGCGCGTGCCCAGCACCAGCCAATTACCACCACTCTCGGCACAACGGGCCCTGCAGGTTCTGTTCCGGCGCCATTGTGGGCCGCCGCGCTGGTAATTCCGCTAATCGTCATGGGATGCGGGCAAAGACCTGCCTTTCACAGTGAACCGGTACAAACAGCCTCTTTTTTCAGATCGGATTCCGCCTGACCCTCCACCAGCACGGTGGCGATAGGATCGGTGTTCCCGTTGATACAGGCGCCGGACACCAGATCGAATTCAAAGTGATGGCCGTTACAACGCATAATGTCTCCGGGAAGAATCTCACCCACTTCCAGCAGATCCTGGCCGGCGTGCGGGCAGAAGCGCGCCACTTCGAAGATCTTGCAGCCGCTGCGAACTTTGATGGTTTCTTCATCGCGGGGGCTCTTTTCCCAGGCTTCCACTGCCGCCAGCGCCTCCGGATCCGCGAACTTGAGAAGACCAAGCAGGTGATCGTTGTAAATGTCCGGGTTGCGCCAGGCTGTGAGGCGGCAGGACAGGAGGAAATCCTCCCACGGCACGCTCCGATCAAGCAGTGACGGAAGCCAGCGGGATTCAAAGGTGTACTTGTATTGAATGTCTTCAAGGTCCCGATGAACGCCTAACGCAGCATGGCGAAAGTCCACTGAACCGCTGAAGCCGCCTGGGCCGGTAACTTCGAATCCAACCTTCATCCCGATACGGTCGTTAAAGTAACTGCTGTAGGTGAGGAGCTCTTCGAAATAGGACTCGAAACCCCGCCATAAATCGTAATCCGGAACCGGATACTTCGCCTTCACCGCCACTAACTGATCGCGACGGCGAGAGGCATACTCGGCCAGGTGCCGGGCCCGATCCGCGTAGCGGAAACCGTTCCAATGCTCATCGCGTACAATTTCGTTGGTTCGGAGATCCAGCCGGTCGCCGGGATATAGAAACGGGACATTCTTAAATCCCTGCCCATGCATCCACTGCGCCACCTGCTCGTGATCCGGAAAGATACCCTCCTCCATTTCGCTGTTCAGATGAAACAAATCGGGGTCGAGAAATGCAGGCGGCCCGGCGAACGGCAGTACCAGGCCGGGCTCCGCCGCGCGGGTGGCCTGCACTACATACGCGAATTTGGCCAGGCGTTTCCGGAGCGAAAGCTCCTTGCTTTGGGCAGCATCATATTGGTACACCATCGGATACCAGGAGGCTCCCGCGCCCTGCAGCGCCAACAAGTCAATAGGACCGGCCTTGGAACGAATTTCGTGGAGTTGAAGCGGACAAAGCCGGGCATCGTTGGCATTGACAAACACACTCTCGCCGGTGCGCAGCACCATAGCGGAATCATGATTCATGGGCGAGCGCTCGGAGACGAAGAAGAGCTGAACTCCAGGCACCACTTCCACGTCCTGCCAGGGGTCTATCTCATGTATATTTGTCTGTCCGGAAGCAAGGATCTTGTGACGCAGCACGCCCAACGGATAGCGAGGCACAAAGATCGGGGTGCCTTCGGGGAGTCTCGCCAACCACCAGGGATCGATGTGATCCAGGTGTTCATGCGAAATGGCGACCGCATCCGGCGCCGGCAAACGATCGATCAGATGGCTGTTATCCGGCCATTGAAACCAACTTGCTTGAAAGGCGCCTTCCGGTGATAACCATGGATCAATCTGCAGCCGTGCTCCCTGATGCACGACTTCGAGTCCGGCGTGTCCCAAACTTGTTATAAGCATCGTGGATTAGTTTCCTGTGCGATCAGAAATGGGGGAGCGCGCGTTCGACAGTTGGCGAACCGCTGCGCTTCATCACCTTAACGTCATCCAAAGCCGCCGTATCCGCGCCGACGCCTCTCTGCGTGAGCACCATCCATACCGTGGCAAACAGGATGCGGGAATCAAACCAGAGTGATTTGTTGTCAACATAATGGATGTCCAGTTCCAGCCTTTTCTCAAACGGCACACTGTTGCGCCCGTGTACCTGGGCCCAACCCGTAAGGCCCGGCCGCACCGAATGCCGCCGCCGCTCTTCCTGGGTATAGTGCGATAAATACCGCACAAACAGCGGGCGCGGGCCCACAAAGCTGAGGTCTCCCCGCAGGATGTTCCAGAGTTGTGGAAGCTCATCCAGACTGGTTTTCCGCAACCATCGGCCGAGCGGCGACATACGGTCTTCATCGCGGAGTAACTGGCCTTCCCGATCTACAGCGTGATTCATTGTTCTGAACTTGAGACAGGTGAAAAGCCGTTCGTTCAATCCCGGCCTCATCTGGCGGAAGATCACCGGCCGTCCCATGGTCAGCCGAATGGCCGCCGCCACTGCCAGCATAATCGGTGCGGTCACGATGATTAGCGCTATTGCGCCGATAAGATCAAGACATCTCTTAATTGCTAAGTACATTTGCTTTGCACCTCCTTTTCATCCTTATATTTAGGTGACATATTCAGGCAACATGGCCGCGCCGTAACGGGCGGTCCGCCCCCTGGCTCTGCAGTTCTAACTCTAATTGCGGCTGGGTTAGATGATCCATGAATCTCGGCACCCAATCTTCCAGCACCGGCAAGGTCTCGCGGGTTACCGGCGCGGTGAGAACCTTGACGTTGCTGTATTTCGGATCCTGATAATTAGTGATTTTTCCGCCCAGTATGGCGTCCAGGACCTGCTGAATGCCGCCTTGCAGCGTCCATGCCGGCTGGAATCGCAACACCTCGCGGACATGCTGGAACTCCACTCTGTAGTTGCGCCGGTCGACGTCACTTTCCGTGCAGCTCAATACGGATCCCGGCACCATGCTTCTGATCAGCGCGCCTACTTGACCCAAGGTGCGGTTCTGCTCGTCGGATCCGACGTTGAAAATGGCGTCGGCAACCGAGTCCGAGCCGGCCGACAACGCGGCAACCACCGCCATGGCCGCGTCCTGCACGTGCAGGAAGGGCCGCCACTGATCCTTGCCACGAACGGTAATTATCCCTTCCATGACGGCTTTCGCGGCCAGAAGATTCACCACCAGATCAAAGCGGGTACGGCCGGACAAACCATAGATGGTTCCGAATCGAAGAATGACCGGCTCAAAAGTGCTGTCCTGCAAGCTCAATAAGACGTTCTCCGATGCGATTTTGCTGCGGGCATACAACGACACTGGATTCAGCGCCGACCGTTCATTCAGGATTTGGTCACTGGCGCCATACACCGAACAGCTGCTGGCGAAGATAAAGCGCGAGATGCCGTTCCCTTTCGCGACTTGCGCGATCATGCGCGTGGCGATCAGATTGATTTGGATGGTGAGCTCTTCATCAATGGCACAAGCCGGATCGCCCACCAGGCCGCCCAGGTGGATCACGGAATCGATGTCTTTCATTGCCGCCACCACCGTATCGACATTGCGAAAGTCGCCCCGATGAATCTCGAGGTTCGGGTGATTCAAGAATGGCAATATGGGATCCTTGCCGAACAAGAAGCAATCCAGTAGGCGCACTCGATAACCACGCTTCAACAACTGAGGAAGCAAGGCGGACCCTATGTAACCCGCGCCGCCGATAACCAGCACGCTGGACTCTTTCGTCCTCCGAAAGGCTTCGGGCGTAGTGGTCTCGCGAAGAACCACAAACTTCCAGAGCTTGGCCCACAAACGGGCTGCCAACAAGAGCAGGGAAGAGCTGATCCACGTCATCAAGACAACGGATCGTGGAAACAATGGTTCAAGCCTGAATACGAATAGACAAACAGCCAGCCCTCCGAATACCAGGCCGGCAGCCTGAAGAATGATTACCGCCTTGTATTTTCCGGTGTAGGAACGTCCCTTCGTATAGAAACCGCGAAGATAAAATACCGCCGGCCCCAGCACGCTCAGTATGGCGGCGGGCGGCAGCCATAAACTCACCAGCGGAGTTGGCCTGGTGGGCCCAAGCAAAACAAGCCAAATCAGCAAACAAGCTATAAGCGAGAAGTTCAAGATGATTACATCAGCAACAACTCGAACGAGAGCATCCAAACGAACGCGACTACGGTGATGCATGTTGTTCTTACTCTCCTTATAAAGACATTATTTTTGGGGGCTACGCCCTGGTTACCAGAAAATCCGTTTCGGCCACACCCTCCGTTTGGCTTCCCGCTGAAGTTGCCGCGGTCATAACTTTTTCCACAGCACGGCAAGTGTCCAGCATGTCTGCTTCTTCAAGCGTCGGATGGACCAGGAATACCAGGCTGGTGCGGCCCAGCTCGGTTACGTTGGCCATGCCCGCTGTCGGGCGCCATTCAGAAGGAAATGCTTTTTCCAGATACATTTCGCGGTAGCCGGCAAAACACGGAACGCCTTCCGCGATGATGGCCCGCTGTATGCGATGAAGGTGCCAGCCTGCGCGCAGATGCTCCGGACGAATGAACGTGTAGAACTTGTAATAGGCATGGCGCACCGAATCGGGTGGTTCCGGCAGCCGCAGGCCGGGCAGGCGCGAGAAATGCCCGGCCAGTATCGCGGCATTGCGGCGCCTCACGGACAGATGCTCCGGCAGTTTACGAAGCAACACGCGTCCTAACGCCGATTGCATCTCAGTTAGACGCCAGTTGGTTCCAAAGTTTTCATGCAGGAAGCGGTAACCAGGCGGATGTTGCTGGTGGTAGACAGCCTGAAAGCTCTTGCCATGGTCCTTATAACTCCAGGCTTTCTCCCAAAGAGTTTTATCGTTCGTTGCCACCAATCCACCCTCGCCGCCGGTGGACAGAATTTTGTCCTGGCAAAATGAGAACGCGCTGATCTCTCCGAAAGAGCCCACCTGCCGGCCTTTGTAGAGCGCGCCATGAGCCTGGGCGCAATCTTCCACTACCTTCAGCCCCTTGGCGCCGGCCAGCTCCATAATCGAATTCATATCGCAGGGCCAGCCGGCCAAGTGTACCGGGATAATGGCCTTGGTACGTTCAGTCAACACCCGGGAAATGCTTTCGGCGGTAATGTTCTGGCTGGCGACATCCACATCCGCGAACACCGGGACAGCTCCGCGCGCCACCACGCAACTGGCCGATGCGATGAAACTTCTGCTGGTTACGATCACCTCATCGCCGGGGCCGATGCCGAGTGCATAAAGAGCCAACTCCAGCGCCAGCGTCCCGTTTGCGACGGCGATCGCATATTGTGTTCCCAAAGACGCCGCGTATTCAGATTCGAATAAACGCCCTTCCTCGCCGGTCCAATAGTTAATCTTTCCCGAGCGGAGCACGGCCGCGGCCGTATCCACTTCATCCGGCGTAAAAAAAGGCCATGGCGCAAAAGGACGCTTGCGAACCGGTTCTCCGCCATCTACCGCCAGCCGGCCCTCAGTTGTGAGCATTGCTGACAATTTCCCCCTTTCTTGTTTCATGAGCGTGCCTTGCGCCAGCGCCGCCGGCTACCAGCAGGTCGTGGTATTTCCTTAGCAACAAGGCTGAGATTCTGTCTTCGGGAAAGCGCCTTGCTACAAATTTGCGGGCGGCGATTCCCATGCGTTCACGGCAGCCCGGATTTTCCACAAGGTATTGCAGCGCGCCGGCCAACGCTACCGCATCTTTGGGTTTTACCAACAGCCCGGTAATCCCGTGGCGGATGGTGTCAACACATCCCGGCACGCGCGTGGCGACCGTGGGTACCGACATGGCGCTGGCTTCTAAGACTACGTTCGGCAAACCTTCGCAATAGGTGGGCAGAACGTTGATGTCCAAGGCTGCGAAGATCGGCGGCATGTCCGCAACTCTGTCCGCGGTAAAATGAACCCGCGGATCTCTCCGCAAATTCTGCAGCAAGTTGGAATTTATAGGATGGTCAGGCTCGCAGTATCCGCACAAGAACAGCCTGAGTTGCGGAAACTTTTCGCGCAGCATTTGCCATGCCAGCGCCAGCTCATTCATGCCCTTGGCAGGGACGATGCGGCCGATGTAGCCCACCACCAGGGCATCTGCGGGAATCCCATAACGCTTCCGGATGGCTGCCCTGCTGGAGGCTCCGTGCGCGGCCTTGCTAAATTTCAGCGTGTCTACTCCGTGACTGCCCCCATCACCTAACACCCGGCATTTCCGGCTGACGCATAATCCGCTTCCGATTAAGATTCGCCTTGCTGACCGGCTGACGCACAGGACTTCCGTGGCCAGTGCGCACGCCAAACGCTCGGTGAGACCCAGCACTATGCGGCTCCAGAAACGTTGCACCAGGATCGGGAGTCCGTTGACGGTATAAATTCGACTCGGTATGCCGGCAAATGTCGCCGCCAGCATTCCCAGCAATCCGGCCTTGGGTGTATGGGTGTGCACCAGATTCGGACGAACCTCAAGCAGCAGGCGCCACAGCCGATAAAGCGCGATCGCGTCCGCCAGCGGCCGCATGGGACGCCGCATCGCTATTTCGTGGTGATCGCTTTCGAGAGCCGGATAACCCGCCAGCCGTTCCACGCCCGGAGAACTAATGGTGTGGACCTCGTAACCGTGGGCGATCAGCAATCTGATCTGTTCGCTCAGAAAGATGACGATGGCTTCCGGGGCTGTCGCTATCAGAACAATCCGTGGCTTATTCATGTCATTGAGATGTCGCTGGAAACCCGCAGCGGCACTTCTTGCGGAATCGTTTCGGCGCTGCGGTATTCAACGTAAAATTTGTGCCTTACCGAGCACATAAAAACGACGAGGAAAGGCATCAGGCCATTTTTGGCCAATCCGAACGCGTTATTGTCGGAGTCGCCCAGCAATACTCCCAAACACATGTAGACTCCCAGCGGCACTAACAAGAAGCGCGCATCTTGAGGAGCAAGCCCATCGATTTTCCTTTTAAACCAACCAATGAACAATCCGAAAGCTCCGTAGGTCAAAGGCGCCGCCACTGGACCGAAGTTCAACATGGCCTCGGCAGCCATCCCGTATACATGGGATGAATTGTTTTCGGGATCGTATCCGCTGCCGTATTGAATCTCGGTGCCTTCTTTCAACTTGGTATAAGGACGTTCAGGGAGAATGAAGCGCGGGATCCAGATGGCAATTGATCCGAGATAAGTGCGGCCCTTGGCATAATCGAAATCCTTGCCGTCGTTCATCAGGCGGTAAAGAATATACGCCTGCAGGTCCGCCCTGGCCATATCGAAGAGCACCAATCCTCGAAAGGTCTTGTGTTTTTGCTGCGCCAGGTACATGCGATCCTCGGGTGACGCGGTAATAGCCTCAGTGGCGTCTTTGCCCATCGCTTTGTAGAAGGCATAAAAGTAGAGAAATGCCATCAGAAACGCAAAGCCCGGATAAACCAGTCTCCGGGGAACCGGACGTATCAGGAAATGGATGCAGCCGAGTACCCAGAAGAGCAGCTGCACCGTCTCGCTCCTGCTGCCGCGCAAGCCCCCGAAGTACATCTGCACTCCGAACAGAGCCACTAATGCCAAGGAAGCTCGGGACCAACTGATTTTCCGTTGCTGCATATTCACAACGATGAAGAACGCGATGAGAATGGGCGCGCTCTCCGAGATCATGAATATCCAACCCAGGCCCACAAACGATTCCGGATCGCTGATGCGGCTGTCCATGTATCCTGAAATTCCGCCGAAGCGAGCGTAAACCAGGGTCTGGGCGACCGCCGAAACAATAATAAAGACCGGTAAAATTCTCCGGAATCGCCCTTTGTCGATCCGCCACTCCACGCCGGCGGTCTGTGGCTTCGTTTTGAACATTCGCCTGGCGAGGCGATAAAGAACCAGTCCGACGGCATTTAGAATGGCCATGTAGCCCAGCCAATCGCGCCAGTCCGGCGGAGGGGACAGGTCCATCCAGGTGTCCCACCCAATATGCAGCAATGGAGCCGCGAAGAAGTAGTGAACTCCCAGCAGCCCGACAATGCCGATGGGGTCATAAAGATCCAGACGGCCGCGAAGCCACTCTACTGCATCGACGCCAATCAAAACACCACATACCGAAACGGGGATCAGGAACCAATGTTGGAACCGGCTGGAAGACAACGCGCAGCCCACGGCCACCGCGGCGACGCTGAAGAAAGCAATCAGGACCGAGCCGAAATCAGCGCGGTCCTCCACCACGGAATTGCTATGGTTCATTCCGGCGTGAATTGCTTCTTGCACGTATACCTGCCAACTGTCTTCTCTTGCTCAGGAGAAAGATGCGACGGAGGCTTTATCCGGATGGGCCGCTTCATTCTGAGAGACGGCACGGAGTTCTTCGATCAGGCGGCGGCGCTCGGTCGCGCTGGAGAACTCAGCCACCCGGACATGGATCATCTGCTCGGCCAATTGCTTGCTGTTGGCGCACCCGAATGGGAACGTTTGTTCGAAACATCGAAAATGCGCTGGAATAATATCCCAGGTTCGCGCTACAGACAAACCGCGCCTGCACAGCCTGGTAAGCGCCGAATCCCGCGCCGGTTGCTCTCCCACTCTAATGGATAGAAAATTACCGGCTGCCTGATGACCTGCCGCCGGCGTAACGCACTCCAGTCCGCTTCCGGAGAGACGATCGATGATTTCTCCGGCAATTGCGCGGCGCGTTGAAGCTTGGGTTTCGGTCTTATGCAGTTCCGAGAAGAAACGGGCGCCGCACAATTCATTGGGCCAGCCGTATTGAGGCGCCCATGAGGGAACATCGGTGCCCACCTCGGCCGCTCGGGATCGAAACTCCGCGCACCGGGCACGCTGCAGCAGGCGATAGGCGTACCGGAGAGGCGCAATGTTGGCCACCCGTTCTCTCGCCGAAGGAAGCGATTGTGTTCCCTGTTCAATCCCCAGTGGAATCCCGCTCGCCAGCACGGCGCCATTGCTTGAACCCGCCGTGGTTTTGTACATCGAAAATAGAATGAAGTCGGAATCTCCGAGCTTCACTCCCAGCGCGCGCGCGCAATCTTCAATGATCAGGAGTTTTGGAAACCTGCGCCTGAAATCAGGCAAGTGAATAAATGGATAGCCGAAGGAGTGGTCGATCAGAAGTACCGTATCAGCCTCATTCACCGAAGCCAAGCACGTTTCCAGCTGCGCAACATCGGGAAGTAGGGTGCGAGGGCCGGCATCAATGTGAATCACCCGTTTCCCAGCCATCAGGGCCGCGGCTGAAATATTCGGGCAGAAGAAGGCCGGCAAAATTACGGTGGATCGTGGTTGCCGCCGGAATACTTCCAGCAGTAGAGCCGTACCGCTGACGCCAAAGTAAATGTGTGGATGCCGGGGGAACTGCTCCTTCATCCAACCTTCAATTCGTGAGATCCAACGGCTATTCATCGACTTTATAACGCTGCCACTCGTCTCATCGCCGCTTTTACCGATGCGGCACAGCGGTAGGTGCGCGCGGCCGCATCATCCAGGGCGTTCTTTCGGCGGCCCTTGTATCGGTCCGTCACGCTGTTGAAATCTGCAATGCAGGGGGCGTATTCTTCAAGGCATCTCTCGAAGAGCTGCATCTCGCTCGCGCCCCAGTTATTGATGTGAAAGCATATCGTCCATACTCCGAAGGGCCGCCAGCGGAAACTCCACAATTGTTGCGGAACCCAGGTCATCCCGAACTCATCGACATGCGGTAGAGGGAAGAATCCGTCGGAGATGTAGCAAAACCCCAGATCGCTCAGGAGTTGGATGGTGAGCGTATCGAAGGAATGCGCGGGTGCGATCCAGACATTGGAATCGATCCCTTCGCGCTCGAACACCAATCGGCCGCTCCTCAACTTATGTTCCTGCTCAAATCGCGGCAGGCCGGCAAATTCGCTGTAGTTGTTGATTCCCAGGATGCCCGAACTTTTGGTGACGTAGCGGTGCTGCCAGCCGTGCATAGCCAGGGTCCAGCCGGAGCGCTGATAATCGCGCACACGATTCCAGAACGAACCATTCTGCGGGGACACCTGCAACGCCTGGTCCCGGTTGTCTGGGATCACCGCCAGAATAGGCTTGATTCCCTGGTCGCACAAGAGACGCTCAACCTGGTCCCAAATGCGCCAATTCATGCCCGGGCAGATGTCGTCAAACCTCAGCAGATATTGGGCGCTCGTCACGGTCCCTTTCATTCACGGACGCAGCGGAGGCTTCCATCCGCTTCCGCGCGAGCAGTTGCCGCCAATCCATGGCAACCAAAGCCAGCCGTCCCTTCCAGGTAATCGCCTCCTGACGGGAAAATTGGTCCACAACTTCGCCACAAAACTCGGCCTTGAACTCATTGGTTCGTACTGCGTCTCCCGAGCCCATATACCAGCCGCCAAAATCGAGCACGGTAACGCCAGCCTCACGAAAGCGGAGGATATCGCGCCATCTCAAATAACGATTCCCGCGGCCGATGAGAGAACGGCGCGATCCATCGGATGTACCCCGGAAAGCTGCGGCAAGATGCAGGCCGCGCACGCGGGCGGGCGTGACCACGTAGCTGCTGGCGACTAATATTTCGCCGGAACTGTCGCACAAAAATGCCAGATCCAACGCGTTCTCCGCGGCCAATATTTCATAGCGCGGCCGGCTCACTTTCCCCAAGCCCTTCATGGCCGCATACCGGTCGTAGTGATCGGCGAACCGGGTGATGGACTTTCCGTCCTTCCCATTCGAATACTCGTAGACAAGATGGTCTTTTTCAGCGGCACGCCGGATCTTGTAACGAGTATGGTTTTTCATCTTCGACAGCATCTCTTCCGGCGTTTGCGACAAGTCCAGCAGCATGGTTCGACTTAACGTTGCCGCCGCACCGGCAAAGGGCCGCGAGAAGTGGTTGTAGCGAACAATGTCAGCGCGCAATCCGGCCGGCGCCTGCTCATCGAAGTACAGGTCCGCTATCCGAACCGACATTCTGTTTGAAAGGATCATGCGCGGCTACGCCGTCTCCACGGCGAGCATCAGCTCGCGCTGACCATCTGCCGCCGCCGCGGATACCTCCGCCATTTCCAGAATGATGTCATCCAAGTGCCGGGATGGCCGCCAACCCAGCAGCTCTTGGGCGCGGCTGATATCGGGCACGCGCCGTTTCATGTCATCGAACCCCGGTCCGTAGGCCTGTTCGTAAGGGACCAGCACTACTTTGGAGGTTGAGCCGGTAAGCTTTTTGATCCGCAAGGCGAGATCCATAATCGACCATTCTTCCTGGCTGCCGATGTTGACAACTGATCCTTGCGCTTGCGGGGCATCCAGAAAGCGGATCAGCGCGTTGACCACATCGTGGACCGAGCAGAAGCAACGCGACTGCGTGCCTTCGCCGAATACCGTCATCGGCTCACCGGCCATGGCCTGCGCCAGAAGGCTGGGAAGCACCATGCCATAGCGGCCGGATTGCCTGGGGCCGACGGTATTAAACAGCCGCACGATGTAAACGGGAAGATTGGTCTCGTGGTAATGCGCCAAGGCCAGAAACTCATCCAGCGCCTTTGCGCACGCGTAGGCCCATCTTCGTTTTGCAGTTGCTCCCATCACCACGTCGGAATTCTCTTTGAACGGGATCTGGTCCGATTTACCGTAGACTTCGCTGGTGGACGTAATTAACGTTGGCCGCCGGTAGCGGGAGCAAACGCTCAACACGGCGTCGGTGGTCTGGAAAATATTTTGCACAGTTTCCACGGGACGATCCATGATCAGCTTTACGCCCACGGAGCTGGCCAGGTGGTAAACGAAGTGATGCCGGGGAACCTCGCGTTCCAGGATTTCGTTGTTCGCGGCGGAAGCGACAATCAGCTTCAGCCGCGGATTCTCTTCGATGTGCGCGAGGTTTTCCCATCTTCCCGTGGACAGATCGTCGATGACCGTGACCCGGCATCCGCCCTTCAGCAACTCCTCGACAAGGTGCGAGCCGATGAATCCGGCGCCACCAGTGATCAGTATTCTGTTATGTTTCATTTCTTAAAACTCCGAAGTGAAGTCAGTTGTTCTGGGAATAGATATTGGTCAGAACTTGAAGACATGCGGGCAGGCCAAAAGTACTGGTCTGCAGCAACATGGGCTCATCTCCGAGGCGCCGGCTGGGTTCCGCGAGCGTCCGGCTAACCGCGGCAGCCCAACCGCCGGCTCCGTCGCTCAGCGGAATACGTTCCACCAGCCGCGGGATCGCGGAAACTTCCTCGGGGACGGCGGTGGAGGCGATCACCGGCACGCCAGCCGCCTGCGCCTCAAAACTAACCAGCGGCAGTCCCTCCCACAATGACGGCAGGACAAAAACATCCATGGCCGAAAAAAATGGAGCCACATCCGCCTGCAAACCGGCGAACGTGCATCGTGGCGACAGCGCCCGCGACTCAACCAGCGCTTTTACCGCCGGCGCCAAAGGCCCGTCGCCGACCAGCAGCAGATGAGCGTCAATTCCATTGGCGATAAGGCGGTCGAAGAATTCCACGATGAATGCGTGGTTCTTCACTGGAACGAACCGCCCCACATGTCCGATGATTTTCCGGTGTGGCGGGATGCCCAAGCGCTGTCTTAGTTTCTCCACCGGCTGCGGCTGAAGGTACGGCCGGAAATCCATGCCGTAATGCAGCAATTTGTATTTCCCCCCAAGCTGACTGCCGAACAGCGCTTCCCCCGCTTGACGCGAGACCCCAATGTGATGGGTAGCGTAGCGCGCGATCAGCCAGCGCATCAACACCTGATACGCGCGCCGATGAGCTTTCCAGGCGCGCGCACTTACCGCCGTATGGCTGTGGGCGATCCGGACGGGAATACCCGCCCGATGGCCAAGCCAGGCGACGAATCCGCTGAACCAATACACGTGACTGTGCACAGCGTTGAAAGGCCCGTGCTCGCGGACTACCTCCGCGAATTCTCGCGCATAGCGGACCGGATTGCCGGGATGACCGCCATAGTGGATGCGTCCACCGAGTGACAGGATTTCCTTATCGTACGCGCATTCGGTTTGGCTATTTACAAAGAAGTGCAGCTCGAATCGATTCTGGTCAATGTTGCGCAGGATGTGCATGAGCCAGGTCTCTACTCCACCGCGAGACATGCATCCCACAATGTGCAATACCTTTCGCCGCGTATGTACCGGCCGCTGCGCTGGCGCAATTTGCTCCCGCCGGACAATGTTTTGGCAGATCGTCGTGTCTTCGTAGTGGTGGCGGGAATAGTTGTAATCCGCCAGCGCATTGAAAAAGGCCTCACTGCAATCCGCTCCATGCAGTTCTATGGCGATGTTCCGGACTCTTGGCAGCCAGCGCTCCTGGCCCTTGGTGAAAAGCTCCAGTTCGCTTCTTTCCACGTCAATTCTGAGAAGATCGACCGTCCGCCCTCCGCCGAGTTCCATTAGAGTTGGAATGTCCACTGCCGGGACCGTAGTTGCGCGGGGGCCTGTTGGCCGGCTCCAAACCGCGGACTTCGACAAGAGGGCCCTGTCGGCATAAGGCGCCAGATTCCTTTCGCAAATCGCCAGGTTCCCCGGCTCCGGCTCAACCGCCACCACGGCTGCGCCTGGAAATCGATTCAAGTAGTACACGCTGGCGTAACCGACATTTGCGCCGCAATCGATGATCAGCTTCGGCGAGTAGCCTTGGGGCAACGACGCGCCATACGTCTTCAGCACGAATACGTGGAGGAAAGCGTTGTAGTCGCGGGTGCCGGTGCGCAAGTAGACCTTGTGTTTAACGCCGGGAAGCGAGAACGTAAACAGTGGCACGAGCTTCCGGAGACCGAGACGGTAGATAAGACGGCTCCATTCCAGCCGGAAGGCGTTGAACGCTCCCACCGCGGCAACGGCGCTGCGGAACATCCCGAGTTCGTTTCTGGAAGGAGGCGAGGCAACATTAAAGGCAGTCGGGAAAGCGGTCGGCGTTTCAATAGAGGTGTGATTCTGGAGAGCCATTTTAATGTTTAAGTAAGCGAAGCCGCGGCACCGTCCGGGGAAGTAACCGCGAAGGCGGGATCGAGCGGCAGGCATTCCAGTTCCTTCAGTTCAGAGGCGCGCCGGGCCAGCGTCCGCCACACTAGTGTTGCGCTGGCGCACAATTGAACCCCGCTGGATATGAGCGCGGCCAAGGCCGCTCCGGTAAGGCCCATGCGCGGAATCAGAATCAGGCATCCGAGCAATGAAATTGCCGCCACGCCCGCGAAAAGCGGTACCTGTACGCGAAATTGAGATGCGGCCGTCAATCCACACTGCATGGACATGGTGAGACACTGCACTGCGCCCACCACCATCAACCAGCGCAGTAGATCGACGTGTTGCGCATACTCGGGCCGATACACAATCGCGAGCAGCCGCCGCCCAACCGTGGCGGCGCCAATCACCCCACACACACCGAGGGCGGCGTAAATTCCAGCGATCCGGAACAACAGCTGCCGGAACCCCACCAGATCGCCATGGCCGAATAACTTGGAAAGGCGCGCGAACACCGCGTATCCCAGCGCGGTGGCAACCATGAAGCAACCCGCCGGGATGTAATTGATTGCCGAATACATTCCCAGGTCACGCTTTCCAAGGTACGATTCCAATACGTACCTGGGTACGTAGCCGTTCACCGACACCAGCACTGAAACCAAGGCCAGGGGAAGCGCGATCCACAACATTTCCCGTTGCCGCACCAGATTCCACTCCGGCCGGAAACGATTTACAAACTTAATCCGCCAGAGCGATCCAGGGCGGACCGTCGCGGCCGGTTGCGCTTGCGGCGCGCCGTACAAAGTGTCATAAAACAGCAGGACCGAACCTCTACCAAGCAAGATGCCGGCAATGCCCCACAGCAACTGGTGCGTGAAGAACACTCCCGCTGTGAAAAACGAGACTGCCAAAATGTTCCTGGCGATAAGCGAGATCGCAATGCGGTCCATGCGCTCGTCGCGTTGCAGATTGCCGAAGTAACTTTCGCTCAAAAAATCCGCCAGCTGCGCAACGCCTACCGCGAAGACCACCATGGTTGTGTAGCGATCGAACCGGGCCACGGCGCACGTGATCAGAATGGCGATGAGCGAAACACAGGCCAGAACAAAGCGGAGGCCCAGCATTTCACGAAACCGGTACTTGTCCTGCGTATCGGTGACGTAGAGCACACGCAGCCGGAAATCCGCCAGGAATGTGATGGGTATGGCCACGGCCATAGCCAGCGCGAATTGCCCCACTACCTCAGGGGTTGCAATCTTCGCCAGCAACACCACAACCGCCCATTGACAACCTGAGCCAACTACATTTCCGCCCAGCGTCCAGACGAAATTCCGTGTCAGCGAAGGAACCGTCGGCGTGCGTTCGGCTCTATCCATGAGCCACGCATTCCTTAGCCGCCGGCGCGGCCACGGCATCGCTGACGTATACGCTGAACGGATGGTGCATGCGGCGTTCGGTCTGGGACACCTTTTGGAAACCTCGGCTCACGACCACCCCATGGAACACTGGGTTTTTGTAAATCAATGTCACCTTGCGGGAATGCCGTCTGAGAGACGACGCAATGTTGTCCATCACCGGCTGCATGACAACTTCCGGGAAGGGATTGTACATGTAGAAATAGTTGTATGGGTCGAGCTGTGAGAATTCTACGGCGTCGCAGCAAAAAAGGGCCGCATTCGAGATATGCATCCGTTCCAGATTGTCTTGAGCGATTCGGACCAATTGAGGAGAGACTTCCAGGCCATCCACACGGGCAAATGGATATTTGGCCAGGGTCAACATTGCGCCGCCTTTTCCGCAGCCGATGTCCAGCACGCTGTCGGATTTCGAAATGGACAATTGTTCCAGTATTCGGTCGAGATCCGGACCTCCCGAATCCCGATGCCCGGCCGAGCGATCTTCCGACAGCCCCAGCTCCGCGGGGTTCGCTCCGCTTAAATCGATGCCGCGATACGCCATGCGGAGCCGATAGGGGAGTAACCGCCAAGTCTCCGGATCGCACGAAGTAAGCTGCCGAAGGTATGAAAGAATGGAACGGTGGTTCATGAACTTTGGAGACGGCGGGCTTACTATTCGGGCGTGCCGGAGTAAACCGGCGCGTATCCCGCGTAGTAGTTAAACATGCTCGAGGCTGGATTCCAATCGTTCAAAATCAGGCCTAGAACCTTGGACCCGTCAGCGGCGAGGCGTTGATGTGCCGCGGCCGCGGCGTCGCGCGAAGTCTGATTCGCCCGCGCCACCAGGACGATTCCGTCAGAGACCTGCCCGATGATCCTAGCGTCCGCCACAGGCAGCACCGGGGGCGTGTCCACGATCACGAAATCATAATCCTTTTTCAACAGCTCTATCAGTTTTGGCAGCTCCGCGGAGTGGAGCAGGTGCGCGGATTCAGGCGAGACCGGTCCGCTGGACAACACCGATAATCCGGGAATGGATGTTTTCTGCACGTAATTGTCGAGAGATTGATCTTCCATCTTCTCCGCTCTCAGAAGCGTGTTCAATCCGCGCTCATTCAGCAGCGCGAATACATCGTGCAAGTCGCGCTTGCGCATGTCGCCATCCACCAGCAGTACTCGGCGGCCAATGGCGGCCAGCATCAATCCGAGGTTTGCGGTTACTGTGGTTTTCCCCTCGCCCGGACCCGGACTGGTTACTACCAGCAAACGATGCGATCTATCGCCGTCGATGAGCAGCGACGTAACCAGCGCCCGGTAGGATTCCATAACCAGAGAAAATCTTTGACTGAGATCGGCACGCCGCGCCAGCGCGCCCCCGGGGCGGAATAGCGGAGGCCGAACATGGACTACGGCGCCCAATTCCTTCAGGCCAAGATGGTGCAGCCCTTCGCCGGGTTCCCGCAGGCTGGAGTTGGAGTAATCCCGAACGAACGCCCAAGCGAAACCAACCAGGGAGCATGCTAAGACGCCAAGGGCATAATTGAGAGCCGGCTTGGGGCTGTAGGGATGCTTCGGGGGCACGGCGGAGTCCACGACACGAGCCGTATTGGTGTGAATAGTGGCCGCGACAGTGGCATCCTTCACCTTGCTGAGTAACTCATCGTAGCCCTTCCTGTTTGCATCCAACTCCTGCTCGAGGATGTCATACTGAACCGCGCGCTGGGACAGATCGGAAACCACCGCGGACTGATTGGCGTAGCTCGAAGCCAACAGTTTCTCCTGGCGTAAGGCCTCCTTGTACTGCGACTCCGTTCTTTTGACTACATCGTGTTCTTCACTCTTGAGGGAAGACTGCAGGGAAGTAATCTGACCCTCCAGGCGCTTGATCTTGTAATAATCCGGTGTGTAGGTCGCCGATAACTCCGCCACTTGCCTACGCAAGTCCGCCAGCTTGGCCCTATAGTCACCCAGCGAGCCGTGACTCAAGTCATCCGGGAATCCGTCGGGCGTCGCTTCTTCCGTGTTTTGATAACGTGCCTCGGCCTGGATGCGAGCTTCCTCGGCCTTGGCTAACTCGTCGTCTAGCTTGCTCAGCTTCTCCTCGGCAATGGTCTTCTTCGCTGAGGTGAACACCAAGCCGGTGGTTCTGGCATAGTTCTGCAATGCGTCTTCCGACTGCCGCACCTTGGAACGCTCTGCATCCAACAGCCGGGATAAAGATTGGCTGGTGCGCATGCCCATCTCGTAGCGCGCCTTACTGCTGAGATCGATGTATTGAGCCGTGAGCTGATTCAGGAACGCGGCGGCCAACTCCGGACTGGTGGACTCAGCCGTAACTTCGACGATACGCGTCTGCCCTACGGCGCGAACTTTCAGATCGTTGTAAAGCCGGTTTCCTTCAACTCGTGGGAATGAACTGGCAGTAGGCGCTATTCCCAGCAAGGTGCGCAGGCGGCCGTTTTCCACTTTTCCGATCTTTTCGGGATTGTAAGCAGCCAAGACTCTGTCGATCACGGGATTTACTACGCTGTCACTCTGCAAAAGCTTGATTTGCGTTTGTACGTCCCCGTAAGTATTGGAGGGGCCGTCCCCATCGTTTACGGGCATAAATTGCTTAAGGTTCAGGAATGCGTCATTCAGATTCTGAATTTCAAGAGAAGTTTTCGCTTCATAAAGAGTAGGCTGCAGCTCGGTGATAAGATAGCCGACACCGATGCCGATTAGCCCGGAAGCCGCCAGTAGCCACTTCCAACGGCGGATGAATCTCCAGTAGGCTAGCGCACCGCTCTCGCTTTGCTTAGTCCTGTTCGCCGAATATATTCGAACCGGTACCACCGGCTGCGAGGGGCGAAGAAAGTCCAATTCCGAAGCGTCCGGAGATGTTGGAGACGTTGGAGATGTTATGGATAACTTTTCCATGAGCGGATCATGCAGTCTTTTTTTTGAATTTTCGATAGCCTGCCGTTGGACGTGCTGCTCGAAAGATGGTTTCGTTACGCCGGCAACGTTAGCAATTAGTGATAAACCGCCACGCCGACGCCGGCCTGAATTGCGGCTTCCACGGTTCGGTAAAACGCGGCCTTCGCGCCGCTGGTGGGGACCACCAGGATGTCGTTTGCGAGCAGCGGGACGTCCGGAGATTTACCGGCAACAATCTTCGAGAGATCCACCGGTATTTCTTCCCGTGCGGAGGTGGTTCCGGCGCGTAGGATTTTGGCGCGCGCGGGTGCGGAGGTTCTATCCATGCCCTCCGCCAGGGAAACCGCTTGCAGTACGGTGATATGTTCGCGATCATTCAACACGAAACCACCCGGCTTATGCACCGCTCCCGCCACGTAGACCATTTCCGCGCGTGGAACGGAAATAACATCCATGGGTTTCACCGCGATGTTCTGTTTCGGATCGCTGGCCTCGAGTAAGGCCCGCACCTTGACTTGCGCTGTGCTGAATTCGCCTGAAGCATCCGACCGGGCGCCAGCCAGAGGGATTGGCCCTGTCTCCTGCCGCCGCGTAATTTCGATGCTGTTACCCGCGTCACTCCGCAATCCGCCCGCGCGAGCCAGTATCTGCGTTAGTGTCGTATCTCCCGCCAGATTGTAGGCGCCGGGTGTATTGACGGCTCCGAGTACGGACACGGACTGGCTACGGTATTGAGATACGGTGATGGAAACCTGGGGATCGCGCACATACTTCTTGAGCTGCCGGGTTAGTTCCGCCTCGAGTTGGCTGACGTTAAGACCGGCGGCTTTGATTTTGCCCGCCAGGGGCACGTCAATATAACCGCCCACATCGATGCGCGCCGTTTTGCCGTCAATATCGTCGACGCCGAGGACGCGTATGGTCACTTCGTCGTCGGGCCCAAGAACCAGCGATCGAGGGTCGGAATCCGGAACAGAGTTCTTCACAGGAGCGGGAGAGCCCTTGTCCGCCATTTTGTTTTGCGCAAAACCCGGCACTACCAAAAGGACGCTGCAGATTGTCAAACACAACGGAGACCGCATAAATACGAACCCTTGCCGGAGTTATTTAACTGTGAATTAGATCGCGTTTGCGTAGGCTGTCGCCATTCTCGCTTACATTGCGAGTTTTACCTTATGCCGAATGGCATACGGCTACACCGCAATTCTCACAAGCCAGGTTGGTTCTGTCAACACAAAATTTGGCTAACTTTCTGTCACAACGTGATATCAGCCCCGCGCGAGTAACTCGTGACAATGGATCTCGCAAATCCTAACGTTTTGCGATATTTACTTTTAGTAGTTTCGGGATGCTAATGTAACTATCATTCGAGTAACATCAAGGGCCCCCACCCGTACTAGGGAATCGCCGGGGGGCCACGGCGGGAAAGTGCCTGCTAAGGCACAGTCCATGTTCCCCGGTCTTGCCAACCGGCTGTTTCCAACCCCGACGAATCGATGGCGAACATGTAGGCTTGCTGCGCGCCTGCAAATGCCGTTGCGAAAGTCAATCCGACTTTTAGCGTAAGGATGTTGCCCGAACTGGACACGGAGGATGTTGCTCCGTTCAGCGTGCATTGGCTGTTCGAAACCGTCCCCGCCACTCCCGGAGTCAAGGGTCCGAGCAACGCCCCCGAATTGCTAAACAAGTACAGGGCCTGGGCGTGCGGCGTGTATTGCACTTTGCATGCGGTTGTGGCGAAAGCACTGCTGGCAAAAGTTGCCCAAATCAGATTGAGATTGGCGTAGCCTTTGGGATCCGAAAATTCGAACGAGAATACCTGGCTGGCGCCGGAACCGGAACTGGGGCTGACAGAAACGGCAGACGGTCCACTTGCGCTGATCGTCAACGTTCCGGAACTGGCATGACTGAGCGAACCGCTGGTGCCGGTCACGCTGACGGTGGAAGTTCCTAGCGTTGCCGCAGTAGTGGTAGCGACGGTAAGTGTCACGGATCCAGAACCTGTAACCGAGGCTGGACTGAAAGTTCCGGTGGCGCCCGACGGCAGCCCTGAGGCTTTGAAACTTACCGTGCCGGTGAAGCCGTTCAGCGGTGTCACGGTAATGTTGTAGGAAGCGCTGCTGCCCGCCGCCACGGATTGAGTGGCCGGCGAAATCGCCAGCGAAAAATCCGCCGGCGCGGTGGAATTGATCACCGTGTATTGCAATGTCCGGTTGGCGCCGCTGGCGGCTCCCGTCACACTGCTGAGAGTTACCGTCATGGTCCCACTGGTACCGGTGGTCAGCGGAAGGATGCCGTAAGTGATGCCCGGTATGAAGGTGTATGTTCCCGATGCCGGGGTGCCATTGGTGACGGTGTAGCTGACCTTCACCGGACCGGTGGGAATGGCGCTGAGCGCGATCAGCGGATAGTAGCTGCCGGAGGGTCCACTATCAGTTGGGGTAAGAAACTGCGCGGTGGGCGTGGAGGTGATGGTGTAAGAAGCGCTGTTCTCATAGCTCGATTCGCTGTTCAAAAACGCCTTGGCAGTCACCACCGCGCTGCTGGACAACGACACCGGGACGGTGTACAGCGGCGAGGACGTGGTGGGCATTGTTCCATTGAGCGTGTAATGGATGGAGGCGCCGGAAGTGCTGCTGGCCATGGTGACCGAGATGGGACCCTGATAGGGGAACGGGGATCGCGGGCTGATGGTGGGCGCCGGCAGCGCGGCCGGAGTGGTGGTGACATAAGTTGCGCTGGCATCGGCCAGTTGAATTTGGTGCGATGTAATGGCCACCCCGCTCGGATTGTAATAACTCACCGCGGAGTTCAAGGCAATGGTTTGCGTACTTCCGGTCCAGTTCAAGTACACCGTCCCGCCTTCAAATTGACGCGAGAGCAGCCGGTACCCGTTGCCGGCCGAGGTGGCCGCCGATGCGGTGATCCCAGACAAGGGAGACCCCAGTTGCGCTCGCATCCCCTGCCAGGTGGTGGGAGCCGGATTCTCGCTGTCGCTGGTATATCCGGGTGCGAAGAAAAAGTTGGGGCCCTTGATCAGCGAGTAGACCACAAACGAATCCAGCAAAGCATTGGTGTCCCCGGCCGGAAGATCCGCGCGCGTCACCGCCAGGCGGCCCGCCGACCCCAACCAGGGGAAGTATTGGAAGATTCCGGTATACCATTCATTGCGCGTGAAGGCGGTGGGCGCCGGACTCCAGGAATACAGGTCTTCGGTCAACCCTCCGCCCACGTTGGCGAACAAAGTTGGGAAGTGGGTGGGATCGGCCTGGCTGCCGATATTGGCCGCCAGATTGATGTTGGGCGCCAGGGTCTTCACCTGGCTGAAAAATGTCTCGATCCCGGTTTCATATTCCGCTTGATTGGCCGGGAAGGGCGCGTCCCAGGGTACGCCGGCTACGTAATTGCCGTTGTCATCCAGCACTCCGAACAAGCTGTATTCAAATGAGCACTGATCCATTTGGAACCACAAGTACGGGCTGGGCCCGGAGCTTGGCCATACCTGATAAGCGGCCAACATCGGCTCAATATACTGGTTGATCCAGAAGTGAATGAAGCGCGTGTCGCCCACGTTTACCGCGTACTGCCATTGGCTGGACGGCGCGGTGGGCACACCGTTGACCACCGCCAGTGACCAGCCCCAGTAGACCGGCCGCGATTTTCCTTCATAGGTTGCGGTGATGAAAATCGGAGGCTGTCCGACGGACACCTGCTGGGCTTCATAGGCCCGCAGTTTGGAGTAAGGGAAGCCTTCCGGCAGACCATCTTCGGCCGGATAGAACTTGTCGAAGTGGCCCATAATCGCCCGGACTGCGTCGGCCGCCAGCGGGGAAGTGGGCGAGCCGATGTAGGCGCCCAACTCGGTCCAGGCAAAGCTTGGAGTTTCAAACCACGATGCTGCTTCCTTATCGGTCAACGTTCGATACTGCGCTTGGAGGCTAAATGCTGATAAGAATAAGAATATGAGGCACAGATGAGTGGATATACTTCTGGTCATTAAATGTCCTTTCCTACGACTGGTTTTCAAAATGGATCAGCCACGTACACTGACCCCGGGTTGTTATTGAAGGATCAAATCACTGAGGATCGAATCACTGGGAACTGACCGCCTGAAGAGCCGACCGGTCATTCCCACTGGGAGCTAGCCGCCTGAAGAGTCCGGCGAATATTCCCGCATTTGGTTCGGGCAAAAACTGAAACTAGGATTCTGCAAGAGCCAGTGTACCATCGCTTTCTCTACTGGCAATATACTAGTACTGTTGTAACCGTTACAACGGAAACCATCGAAATTGAAGTTGAGACTACGGCTTCAATTCGTATATTCCGCTTTACGGGCGACTTGCAGGTTTATCAGAATACCGAGAACGGCGCCGGAAAAATTTATCAAAACATCGCGGATCGCCGGATCCCGGTCCGGGAAAAAAGCTTGCAGAACCTCGCTTGATATTCCTACGATGCCGGCAATCACCAGCACCGCGGCCATAGTTCCATTCGTCCGCGCTTCAAATACTTGCGACAGCAAGAGCGCCAATACCGCGAACATGAAAACATGAAAGCCCTTGTCGGCAATAAGATGAAGGACGCCAGTGAAGTGTTCGCTTAACGCGGTTGCCGACGATCCGACAATCGCGTGAAATGCAATTTCAGCCCACTCGCCCGCGAGTGAGGTGGACGAGAACAAGACCAGGCAGACCCACAGGCAACACAGCAGCATCCAGGCCGATCGCCGACGTCCCATCAGCGGTCTTCCAGGCACAGTAGCGGTCACCCCTGTGACCAGCGTATCAGGCGCTTATCTGCTTTGCTGCCTCAAGGCACGATCCACGTTCCGCGATCTTGCCATGCCGCGGTTTGCAGTCCCAGAAGGTCGATCGCATACATGTACGCTTGCTGCACGCCGGCAAACGATGTTTGAAAGCTGAGCGCCACATTCACCGTAAGATTATTCCCTGAACCTGATACAGAAGAGGCGCCGGCATTCAGCGTGCATTGGCTGTTGGAGACCGTTCCGGCAACACCGGGCGTCAACGGTCCCAGCGAGTACGCGCCGCTGTCGTCTTCCAGATATAGAGTCTTGGCGCGAGGCGCGTATTGTACCTTGCACCCATGTTGGGCGAAGGTGCTGCTGCTAAAGCCGAACCACATGAGGCTGAGATTTGCGTAGCCTTTCGGATCCGCGAATTGGAACGCGAAGACTTGACTTGCGCCGGTGCCCGAACTTGGGCTCACCGAAACGGCGGTTGGTCCACTTCCGTTGATCATTAACGAGCCTGAACCGGCATGACTGAGGGATCCGCTGGTGCCCATTACATTAACGGTGGCGCCGCCGGGCGTTGCTCCGCTGGTTGTATTGATCATCAGCGTAGTGGAACCGGAGCCGGTGACTGATGCCGGGCTAAAACTTCCTGTAACGCCCGATGGCAGCCCGGATACTCCGAAATTCACAGCCGAGTTGAACCCGTTCACCGGCATTACGGTCACGGTATATGAAACGCTGCCGCCCGCCGCTACAGTTTGAGAGGAAGGCGAAAGAACCACCGCGTAATCGGGCGCGGCCTGAACGCTCAACGTGGCCGTGCCGCTGTGATTCAGCGAGCCGCTGACGCCAATTATGCTCAGCGTTGAACTTCCGGCCGCAATTCCAGCCGTGGTTGTTATGGTTAATGTTGTCGACCCGGAGCCGGTGACCGAGGGGGAGCTGAAAGTACCGTTCACTCCTGTTGGCAGCCCTGAGACTCCAAAAGTCACCGCGCTGCTGAAATCATTGAGCGGCGCCACTGTGATCGAGTACGAAACGCTTCCACCCGCGAGCACGGTTTGAGACGATGGCGACACACTCAGCGAATAATCCGGCGCCGCCTGAATGCTGAGAGCGGCGGAGGTGCTTTGGCTGAGCGAACCGCTAGTTCCGGTTATGCTCACGGTGGAATTTCCGAGCGTGGCTCCCGCAGTGGTTTTGATTGTAAGTGTGGAGGTCCCGGAAGCAGCGATGGAGCTGGAACTGAAGCTACCCGTCGCTCCCGCCGGCAATCCGGATACGCCTAGATTCACCACCGCGTTGAAGCCATTCGCCGGTGCGACTGTCACTGTATAGGAAGCGCTGCCACCCGCGGCCACGGTTTGAGACGATGGTGACACGCTCAGGGAGTAACTCGGCGCGGCCTGAATGCTGAGAGCGGCGGAAGTGCTTTGGCTGAGCGAACCGCTAGTTCCGGTTATGCTCACGGTGGAATTTCCGAGCGTGGCTCCCGCTGTGGTTTTGATGGTAAGCGTCGAGGTTCCGGAAGCAGTGATGGAGCTGGAACTGAAGCTTCCCGTCGCTCCCGCCGGCAATCCGGATACGCCCAGATTCACCGCCGCGTTGAAGCCGTTCACCGGTGCGACCGTCACTGTGTAGGAAGCGCTGCTGCCCGCGGCCACGGTTTGAGACGATGGCGACACGCTGAGGGAGTAACTCGGCGCGCCTTGAATGCTGAGAGTGACGGAAGTGTTTTGACTGAGTGAACCGCTAGTCCCGGTTAGGCTCACGGTGGAATTTCCGGGCGCGGCTCCGGTGGTGGTTTTAATCGTGAGTGTGGAGGTTTGCGAACCAGTGATCGAGCTTGAACTGAGGCTTCCCGTCACTCCCGCCGGCAATCCGGATACGCCTAGATTCACCGCCGCATTGAAACCGTTCACCGATGTGACTGTCACTGTGTAGGAAGCGCTGCCACCCGCGGTCACGGTTTGAGACGATGGCGACACGCTCAACGAGTAATTCGGTACCCCCTGAATACCCAACGTTCCGGAACTGGCATGACTGAGCGAACCGCTGGTGCCGGTCACGCTGACGGTGGAAGTTCCTAGCGTTGCCGCAGTAGTGGTAGCGACGGTAAGTGTCACGGATCCAGAACCTGTAACCGAGGCTGGACTGAAAGTTCCGGTGGCGCCCGACGGCAGCCCTGAGGCTTTGAAACTTACCGTGCCGGTGAAGCCGTTCAGCGGTGTCACGGTAATGTTGTAGGAAGCGCTGCTGCCCGCCGCCACGGATTGAGTGGCCGGCGAAATCGCCAGCGAAAAATCCGCCGGCGCGGTGGAATTGGTCACCGTGTATTGCAATGTCCGGTTGGCGCCGCTGGCGGCTCCCGTCACACTGCTGAGAGTTACCGTCATGGTCCCACTGGTACCGGTGGTCAGCGGAAGGATGCCGTAAGTGATGCCCGGTATGAAGGTGTATGTTCCCGATGCCGGGGTGCCATTGGTGACGGTGTAGCTGACCTTCACCGGACCGGTGGGAATGGCGCTGAGCGCGATCAGCGGATAGTAGCTGCCGGAGGGTCCACTGTCGGTTGGGGTAAGAAACTGCGCGGTGGGCGTGGAGGTGATGGTGTAAGAAGCGCTGTTCTCATAGCTCGATTCGCTGTTCAAAAACGCCTTGGCAGTCACCACCGCGCTGCTGGACAACGACACCGGGACGGTGTACAGCGGCGAGGACGTGGTGGGCATTGTTCCATTGAGCGTGTAATGGATGGAGGCGCCGGAAGTGCTGCTGGCCATGGTGACCGAGATGGGACCCTGATGCGGGAACGGGGATCGCGGGCTGATGGTCGGCGCACCGGCAGCGCGGCCGGAGTGGTGGTGACATAAGTTGCGCTGGCATCGGCCAGTTGATTTTGGTGCGATGTAATGGCCACCCCGCTCGGATTGTAATAACTCACCGCGGAGTTCAAGGCAATGGTTTGCGTACTTCCGGTCCAGTTCAAGTACACCGTCCCGCCTTCAAATTGACGCGAGAGCAGCCGGTACCCGTTGCCAGCCATGGTGGCCGCCGATGCGGTGATCCCAGACAAGGGAGACCCCAGTTGCGCTCGCATCCCCTGCCAGGTGGTGGGAGCCGGATTCTCGCTGTCGCTGGTATATCCGGGTGCGAAGAAAAAGTTGGGGCCCTTGATCAGCGAGTAGACCACAAACGAATCCGGCGAAAGCATTGGTGTCCCCGGCCGGAAGTTCCGCGCGCGTCGCCGCCAGGCGGCCCGCCGACCCCAACCAGGGGAAGTATTGGAAGATTCCGGTATACCATTCATTGCGCGTGAAGGCGGTGGGCGCCGGACTCCAGGAATACAGGTCTTCGGTCAACCCTCCGCCCACGTTGGCGAACAAAGTTGGGAAGTGGGTGGGATCGGCCTGGCTGCCGATATTGGCCGCCAGATTGATGTTGGGCGCCAGGGTCTTCACCTGGCTGAAAAATGTCTCGATATCCCGGTTTCATATTCCGCTTGATTGGCCGGGAAGGGCGCGTCCATTAACAGGCTACGTAATTGCCGTTGTCATCCAGCACTCCGAACAAGCTGTATTCAAATGAGCACTGATCCATTTGGAACCACAAGTACGGGCTGGGCCCGGAGCTTGGCCATACCTGATAAGCGGCCAACATCGGCTCAATATACTGGTTGATCCAGAAGTGAATGAAGCGCGTGTCGCCCACGTTTACCCGCGTACTGCCATTGGCTGGACGGCGCGGTGGGCACACCGTTGACCGCCCCCGCCAGTGACCAGCCCCAGTAGACCGGCCGCGATTTTCCTTCATAGGTTGCGGTGATGAAAATCGGAGGCTGTCCGACGGACACCTGCTGGGCTTCATAGGTCCGCAGTTTGGAGTAAGGGAAGCCTTCCGGCAGACCATCTTCGGCCGGATCGGGCTTGTCGAAGTGGCCCATAATCGCCCGGACTGCGTCGGCCGCCAGCGGGGAAGTGGGCGAGCCGATGTAGGCGCCCAACTCGGTCCAGGCAAAGCTTGGAGTTTCAAACCACGATGCTGCTTCCTTATCGGTCAACGTTCGATACTGCGCTTGCACGTTGGATATCGGTAGCAGTAGTGCGAGACAAATGAATAGAGCTTTATTAGTCATGGATGGTAAGCGTCTTTGTAGGGGGAGTCGCAATGAAAAACGGAACTGCATTGATAAACTTCGATTTACTTCCGACTGAAGCTATAACATCGGCAAAGGCCAGGTCCGGCTGAAGGCTACGAACCACTTATCTTGTGGGGGGATTTGCCCAACGACGCTTCAGCTATTCGCTGTACGCAATGCGAGGCGGAATCTGCGCGGCGTAGGATACACCTTCAGCCGCCGATGTAACGGGGTTATAAAACAAGTTAGAAGCGGGTTAGAAGATATCGCAGGTAGAAGATTTATCGAACCTTAGTAGCATTGGCGCGTTGGCGCCTTAGCGCCAGAACGTAGGGGTAGGATTCCACCGCATCCTCACCTCGGCTTATGCCAGTGAACATACCGGCAGCCACTTTCGATTCTCGAGCCGCCTTGGCCGCTAACGCGTTCACCGGCAGAGGGCAGCGCCCCGCCAGCAGTTCCGCCACCCATAGCGCTTGTTGCTCGATGACGGGAAACACCGGACCCACGATCGCAGCGTGGCCGACGAAAAACAAACCAGGTTCGCGTGGCGCTACAACACGCTGGAAGCGGTCAACGGAATTTGTCATTCCTCGCCAGCACTTCGGGATCGAAGAAGGGATACGCGGTTTTATAGCCGGTTGCCACACCAGCACATCGAACTCTTCCCTAGCGCCGCCGGCGAACAGAATCGTCTTTCCATCTGCCTCCGCAATGGCCGGCCGGACCATGATGCGATCCGCATCGATCAGCGCCGCGATATGGTCATTGATAACGGGTGGTTTTGACGGTGCACGATATTTTCCCGCGAGCGCCCGCGCGAGCCTTGGCGGACAGTTCGCTTTTCGATAGAAAAAGCCGGCTCAATTGACTTCGCAGCGGCCGCGGCAGGCGGTAAAACCAGGACCTGCTTTTGTGTTGATCGCGGGGCTTGCCTCGAGCGTATCTCGACAGAAGCAATCCGCCGCCACGGGTAGCCAGCACCACGCGGCGCGCAGTGCGGGCCACATAGCACGCTATGTCGGCGCCAGAATACCGAACCCTGCCACCACCACCCGCTGCTCTCTAAATATATCCGGCGTCCGGTATTCAAAGGCATGCAGCGTGTGGCCGGTAAACCCGCTCAACTGAGGCCGGTCCGGCGACCAATTGCGGCCATTCGCCACCACCACAGCCCGATAAACCGTGCCGCGGATTTCTCCGGATCGATCGCGAATATCAACCTGGAAGTGGCCTGCTTCCGGCAGAACGCGAGTGATCCAGCTGTTGCTGGTGAGGCGAGGGCGCAGGCCGCTTTGATCCACGAACGCGTCCAGATATTCCACCACTTCCGCATGCGTCAGATAGACCCTCTCCCGGACGGCATTGGATAACCGAAAAGCGTCATGAGCGGCGCGGAGGTATTGCTGATCAACGAAGAGTACACGGCGGAAAGCCCGCTGTCATTGTTGTATCGCCACAGTCCGCCGGCCTCGGAGCCGGCTTCGAACCAATCGAAGGGCACCGCGGCTTTCGCAAAGGCGTAAGCGGTGGCGATGCCGCTAACTCCGGCGCCGATGATACAAACTTTGTTCCCCTCTGCCAGCGTCTCGGTTCGGTTCGTTCTCACGGTGGCGGCTATCAAACCAGACACGATATCAAAATTAGGTGCGCCGGTATTCAATTGTGTTCAACCGGCGCCGCGCGGAGCCACACGCGCTCTGATAATCATCTCGTTCCAAAAAAGAGGAAATCTTCCCGCTCCACGCCACTCGAGACCTTGAAAACCGGCCTCGAAGAGCAGCTCTGACAGCGTTCGAACGGACCAGAACTTAATGTGACCGTAATCCCAAAGCGGATCGTGATGGCGATCCCATTCTCCGGTTAGCGCGATGCCCAGGTTCTTGGCATAGCCGTGATAGGGAGTGGAAATCACCAGCGTGCCGGTGGGTTTGAGCAGCCGGCGGCAATTGGCGGCAAAGAGCCGCGGCAGGAAAACATGCTCGATGACATCCGTGCTGATTACGGCGTCGTAAGTTCCGACCGAGAAAGGCCAGATCGCCGGTGGCGTCGGCAACCTCAAAGCGGATATCAGGCCACTGGCGTTTAGCGATAGCGATCCCCGAGGTGGACAAATCGACGCCCGACAGCTTCCAGCCGCGGCCGCGTAATCTCGCCAATAAGCGCCGTTTCCACAGCCCAGGTCCACCACGTTGGCGCCCGCTGGCAATCCTTTCAAATAATCGTCCACTACCGAGAACAGCCTGGCATGGTCCGAGGTGGGTGATGCATTCTCCCACAGATATTCGGTGGAGGTCTGCTTTCGGTAGGTCTCTCGAGGCTGTGGAATCGCGTGACTACCCATTTGCGAAATGACCAGCAACATCAAAGCAACTGTGGTGCACGCGATCGACGCCAGAATTACGCGTTTCGTCATTGAGTGCGAAAAGTTCCATCAGCGCGGCCGCATAGACGGCCCTGGCGCGATCCGGGTGCTTCGAAGCTGATTTGATCCTTTCCTGTTAGACCATCGAATGCTCCGGTTGTGACGGTAAACTTTGTTAAGAATTGGGAACGAGCGCTACAGTCCCGTGACAATCGGAGATGCTAACAATGTCTAACCCACGTATTCCACTCCGAGGGTTGACAATTGCGCTGACGTCACTCTATGATCTGATCGTCCGGCCGTTAGAAACTAATTCGGAGCACACTGCGTGAAGAAATATGTCGTTACCGGCGGAGCGGGATTTATCGGCTCCGCACTTGTCCGCGGCCTGCTCGCGCGCGGCGATGGCGAGATCCACGTCATCGACAACCTTCTCACCGGCAATCACCGAAACCTAGCGGAGGTTTCATCGAAGATCGAACTGCACACGGTGGACATCTGCGACTACGATCGGATTGTTCCGCTGATTCACGGCGCGGACGTCGTATTTCATCTGGCGGCCATACCCTCGGTTCCGCGATCCATCAGTGAGCCGGCGCTTTCGCATCAAGTCAACATCGACGGAACTTTCAATGTCTACCGCGCGGCCGCGGCGGGCCGGGCAGGACGCGTGGTCTACGCCGCGTCATCGTCCGCCTATGGCGATACGGAAATATTACCGAAGGCTGAAACCATGCTGGCTAGCCCGAATTCGCCCTATGCCGCGCAGAAGCTCATGGGCGAATACTACGGCTCTGTCTTCAGTTCGTGCTTCAATTTGGATACCGTAGCGCTGCGGTTCTTCAATGTGTATGGCGAGCGGAGGATCCCTCCAGCCCATATTCAGGCGTTATTTCTGTGTTCATGACGTCCTTGCTAGACCGGCGCCCGCCCACCATCTTCGGCGATGGAGAACAATCGCGTGATTTTACTTATGTGGAAGACGTAGTTGCGCTGGTCATCAAAGCCGCCGAAGCGCGCGGCCTGTCGCGCAAGCTTTATAACGCTGGTAACGGCGAGCGCAACACGCTGAATCAGGTCTGGAGCCATCTTCAGAAAATTGAGGGCGTAGCATTGCCGGCCAACTATGCCGCGGCGCGCCAAGGCGATGTCCGCCACTCCCAGGCCGACACCGCCGCCGTAACGCGCGACTTGCATCACAGTCCGAAATACACGCTCGAAGAGGGCTTGCGAAGAACTTTAGCCTGGTATCGAAGCACCCGCGGTTGAAACTCAAACCTTACTTTGATTCCGGCCGCGCCCAATTCTTATAATAAAAGTAATCGCCTATGAGGCAGACTTGGCATCTTCTCGCCGTTATAGGATTGCTGGTCGCCCCGCCACAAAATTTCGCCGCCAATACGCCGCGCACGATCACTGATAAGGAAGTAGGAATGATCTATCAGTATCCGGTGACTCAACCAGGCACGGGCCTGACTTGGGGCGCCACCGGTTATTATGCCGTGGGCGCCAACGTCTCGGGTCCGATGACCACAACGTACAACGACCCAACGCTCGCCAATAGCATCGGAGCGGATGCGCTGAAAATGTATCACACCATTTTTCAGCAATGGGGAGCGATAGAAGATCACGTGGGCGCCTTCACACTCTTCGATGAGTTCCAAGCTTATCAGGCGGACGAAGTGGCGGCGGGACGCGCGCCGATGCTGGTTACCTCCGGCGGCCAGCCCGTCTACTTCAATTCCAGCGCAACCTACTATCTGCAGGCAATTAATGTCTGCGATTCCCGCTATGTGCGTTTTTTCGCCAACGAGTTCGCGCGGAAAACAATGTTGTCGCCAAGCCAGCCCGGGACAGCGATTAGCCCGCAATACCCCAATGCCTGGGTCAGCCTGGACGACGGCACCTTCCTATATTCCGATTACACCCTGACGCTGAATGGCCTGGCGGTGCCGTGGGATCCGATATTCCCGCAGAATCAGAGCGACTGGAACACCTGTGTTGAAAAGTTCTTCTCCCAATTGGCTCAAATCGCGCCGGATGTCCGCTTAATGCAGAACGAGGGCAGTTTATTCGAGAATGACGGCAGCGACGGCAACCACGATCTCGCGTTGTTTCAGAAAATTTACGCCGATATCGGCGGCATGTTCCGGGAGGAGGCCTGGGCGCTTCCAACTTCCTCCTCCGACAGCGCGGATCGAGATGACTGGTACAACATTATTCGCGATGTTCAGTCGTTTCTCGCGCAGGGCAAGCCGGTCTTGCTCCGTTTCCGTCCGATGGAAGCGCCGGCCAGATTGAGTCTGCCGCGGTTGGCTATTTGTTGGTGAAGGATGGGAACAGCTTCTTCTCCGAATCCACTAACAATCCCGCCAATGAGGTTGATCCGAACAGCGCGGTGTTCTCTTACGCCCACATGTTCGATCGGCTTGGCAATCCCGCCGGAGCGCTGCAGATCGTTTCATACAGCAATTCCGACTACGGCTTTAACGTTTATTCGCGCGCGTATGAAGGCGGCATCGTGTTTCTAAACTGGAGCGGCGCCACACAAACAATCCAGCTGCCATCGGGAACCTGGTATGACCAGAACGGAATTCCCGTCACACGTTTGACTATTCCCGATATTTCCAGTTCCGCCGACGCCCTGGCTGGCGTATATGTCACCAGCCAGAACGGTGCGCGAGTGGCGAAGCCCACCATCAGCCCGTTAAATGGAGCGGTGGTCACCGGTCCTCTGACTGTAACTCTGGCGGACGCTACCGCCGGCGCCGTGATTCATTACACCCTCGACGGTTCCCTGCCGAGCTGCACATCGGCAGCCTATAGCGGGCCGTTCCAAATCTCCAGTACGGCCACCATCACCGCCATTGCCTGCAATTCCGGCTACGGGTTGCCCAGCTGGGAGGATCAAACTACGCTGTCGCTGAAATCGGCCGTTCCCATAGCCAATTTTGTCTTGTCCGCCGATGGGGCCACTCCGTTCTTTACCACCACGTATGCAGCCGTCACTCTCAGCAATCCTTCGGCGTCCGCGGTAACCATTCGCTACACGGTGAGTGGGGATAGCGGAGTTACTTTTTCACCTTCCAGCGGATCCATCACTTTTCAGCCTTTCGAGACCGCCAAAGCATTCCCGATTCAGGTTTCTTTGACGCACAACGCGATTGCTGCAGTCACCGCGGCACTAACCGAGGCGTCCGGCGCCAAGGTGGGAGAGGCCAACACCTACGTTTATACAATCACGCCGAATCATATCGAGACGGCCACAAAATGGATTAATCTGCATCCTGTAGCGAATGGCGAGGGCGACTCCCTGAACCCCGCCACAAACTATGGGACCTACAGTACGCTATACACCGGCCATGATTTATCGAATCAAAACCTGCGCTCTCTCTGGCAGTTCGATCTGGCATTGATTCCGGCTAACGCAGTGGTCTCGAGCGCGAAGCTGCTCGGTTACCTTCCCACCAATGACGACTCCAGCGGTTCCGGTATCCCCGTTTCGGTTTACCGCATGACTTCGGCGTGGAACCAGAACTTCGTGACCTGGAACAACACCGCTGGCAACGCGGCGGCGAGATCCGCACAAGCTTCCGCCACGTCCAACGCTCACACCACTGGCTCCGGAGATCCATCGGCCAACCATTGGGATTTGACCGCGGACGTGAAAGCCATGCTGGCAGGCACCATCCCCAACTACGGTTGGATCATGATCGGCCCGGAGTCATCGTCCCTGATCGAAGATTTCGCCTGGTACAGCAACAACCTGAATATACCCGGCTTGCAACCTTCTTTATATGTGACATATTCGATACCGGCTGGATCGCCGGCAACCAATGCCCCCTCCATAGGCAGCGTGAGGAACGCAGCCAGCTTTGCGGCGGCGGCAATCTCTCCCGGCGAGCTGGTCAGCATTTTTGGCCAGAACATGGGTCCCACTCCGGGCATGGGCGGGCAAGTTGTAGCCGGCGAGCTCAGCACCGGCGTTGGCAGCGTAGAGGTTCTTTTCGATAATGTACCGGCGCCGCTGGCTTATGTTTCGGCGGGACAGGTCAACGCCGTCGTACCTTATGAAGTGACGGGCAAACAAACCAGTCTGGTGCTTTCTTTCCAAGGCGTCCCATCAGCGCCTCTGGTGCTCAACACCGCGCAAGCTTCACCGGGACTCTTCGCCGCCAACTCCGAGGGCGCTGCGCAGGGCGTGGTCTTCAACACGGATGGCAGCCCGAATAGCTCTAATAATCCGGCGCCCGCGGGATCTATTATTTCGCTTTATGGCACCGGCGCAGGAGTACTGAACCCGCCCGGCATTACCGGATTGATCGCCGTGGCGGGCGTGCAGGAGGCTATAGCCGGGTCTGTCTCGGTGACCATCGGTGGCTTCAAAGCGGCCGGCATTGAGTACGCCGGTCCGGTCCCCGGCAGTGTCGAAGGCATTTTCCAGATCAACGTCGCGATTCCAAGTGAGGTACCGTCCGGCAACCAGCCGGTCATCGTGACCATCGATGGAGTTCCCAGCCAATCCAACGTAACGGTGGCGGTTAAGTAGCTCCGGAGCTAACTATTGAAAACCTGGAGCCACACGCCGGGATCGAACCGGCGACCTGCTGAGTACGAACTACGAATCAGTGGGTCCAAGGACTCCATGGGCTTCATCAGGATGTGCTCGTTATCAACATTTTGGGGAAGCTGCTTTCGCTCAAAGAGCAACTCCCGAAGGCTGAATTAGATGGGGTTTTGACACAGTTTTGACATAGATTTCTGGGGTGAACCCCTCCGTTGAGACAATCCGCGATTAGCACACTTGGCACTTGACCCGCCCCGCGTTTTGAGACAGGGGATAAGTTGAGAGCGGAACAATCACCTGCGCCCCTCGTTCCGCCAAGGCCAACGCGATTCGATTTCCTTTTACGACTGATGAAGCAGACTGTCCAGTCCGATCATGCGGGGGGAGAGTTAAGAAAAACGAGTCCTATCAGCGGGTCGAAAACGACAAAAAAGGCGAAATCGTGCAAGAACGGCTTATTCCTTCCGCCTTAATCTGTCTTCGAGGAGAAGACATCGATGAAGACCAAACCTAGCATTGTGTTCTGCCACGGGATCTGGGCTGACGGCTCGTGTTTTAACAAGGTGGTCCCCGTTCTTCAGGCAGACGGGTACGAAGTGATGGCCTCCCAATATAGCCTCGACACGAACGAAGGGGATGTCGCTACGGTGAAACGGACGCTAGGGCGTGTCAAGAGCCCAGCCATCCTGGTCGGCCACTCCTATGGTGGAAGCGTCATCACAGCCGCAGGAACCGATGACCGTGTCTCCGGGCTGGTCTATATCGCCGCGCTTGCTCCCGACGCCGACGAAACTTCGCAGAGCCAGCAGCAGAAATTCCCCGTTACCGACGTCTTCAAATATGTGGAGGTCACGGATGGGCGTGTCTGGATGCGTCCGGAAGGCGTAGCGTGCTTCGCCGGAGACCTTCCGGAAGAAGAACAAAAAGTTGTTTGGGCCACCCATTATGCGCCGGCAGCTGACCTCTTCAGCCGGAATGCTCCCGGCACGGCATGGGAGACGAAGCCGAGTTGGTACATCGTGGCCAACCACGACCGCACTGTTCATCCGGACCTGGAACGCTTCTCGGCGAAGCGTATGGGCGCTACCACGTATGCCGTCGACAGCAGCCACGTCGCGATGCTTTCCCATCCCAGCCTGGTGGTCGACGTTATTCGCGCCGCAGCAAAAGCGGTTCAAGGATCGTCCGCCACCGCGTAAGGCGCGGCGATCTTCGGCAGAGTCAAACGCTGTTGGCGCGACGCCAGTGCGATGGCGTCATGTGCTCCGCGCGGCTGAATCCGCGGGTAAAAACGGCCTGGTCGCAGAAGCCGGATAGCAACGCAATCTCTACCAGGGACTTACTCGTCCGTGAAAGCAGGTCTTTGGCTCGCTCGACCCGAAGGTGAATGAGTCGCTGATGGACCGCCGTGCCAAAGGTTGTCCGGAAGCACCGCGCGAAATGACTTTCCGAAAGTGAGCACGCGCTGGCGAGCTGCTTGACCGTGATATTTCCTTCAAGGTGCGCGCGCAACGTCTCCTCGGTTCGCAGCTTTTGCCACGCTTCCAGGCCGCGCTTTGATCCGGCTACGAACTTTGGCGCGCCGCAATGCGCCTGCAACGTATGAGCGCCGAGAACCATCGCAATCTGATCGAGCGCCAGCCTATCGAACGGCTCTCCATGCTCTACAGGGGTGAGAATGCTCTTAGTTATTTGGGCCACCACCAGGTCTTCTATAAAGAAGGCTTCCTGAAGACGGAACGATGTCGAGACGCCGTTGTCGAGAGCGATCCTCCGCAGAAGACCTTGAGAAAGGTAATAGTGCAGGTAATCGAACGGCCCGCGCACCCACATCTCCATTCGGCGATTCAGATCGATGAACGTCGTGGCGAACGGTATCGCTCGCGTGACCCCGACCTGCTTCCCTTTGTAGAGGGCTTTCCACTGACCGATTGCCGAGGGTGTAAGGGAGACACAGATCAGGGCTGCCTCATCCGGTGGATAGGCAGGCGCTCTCTCCATCTCTCGCGGACCCGAGCGAATCCGGGTCACTGCAAATTCTGGCTCTTGGTCGCGGCCGACGGTCCTGCAGTCATAGGCCGGTGTTCGGAAAACATCCGCCAAGGACGATCCGAACATCTGCGCGTCCGGCTTCGGGTCGCGAACCGCGTGGTTGTCTCTCACCTCGCCAGCTCGCCGTCGTAGCAAGACAGCTGGTCGTGTCATTAGACCATTATGTACGGAAGCCGGATCAGGAAACTTGCGACTCTAAGCCAGCCCAGAAGCGCTCGCGCAGGAGCCGTTTCATTATCTTTCCAGAGCCATTTTTCGGCAACTCCGTGCCGGAGAATTCGATGTGGCGAGGGACCTTGTAGTTCGCCAGACTCTCGCGACAGTAGTTGATCAACGCTTCGGCGGTGAGCTGCATCTGAGGTTTCAACGCAACACATGCAGCAACCAGCTCTCCCCACTTCGAATCTGGGATTCCGAAAACTGCCACTTCGCGCACCGCCGGATGTTTGAAAATCACGGCCTCAACCTCGCCGCTGTATACGTTTTCGCCACCCGTGACGATCATGTCCTTCTGGCGGTCGAGTATGTAGAAAAAGCCTTCGTCGTCTTGATAGCCGACATCTCCGGTACGAAAGAAGCCGTTTCGGAAAACAGCTGCGGTCTCTTCTTCGTTATTCCAGTAGCCGCGCATCACGTTCGAACCGCGCGCCACCAGCTCACCGTTCTTGTCTCCCGCCACTGGATTGCCCGACTCATCCGTTACCTGAATCTCGATTCCCGGGCAAGGCTGACCGCAGGAGGTCAGATGATCATCCGCGTGGTCTTTATCTTGTAGACCCGTGAGAAATCCAGTTTCGCTGAGCCCGTACACTTGAACCAGCTTAACCTTGGGAAGAAGCTTTCGAGTCCGGCGAATGAGTTCTGGCTGCATCGGCGATCCTCCGTAGGCGAGTACCTCCAGGCTGCTTACATCTACGCTGCTCTTTTCCGCGTATTCCGTAAACAGGTTGATCATGGTTGGAACGAGAACCGTATAGTTGATCCGTTCCCTTTCGACTGCTTCGCAGAGAGTCTTCGCGTTGAAACTGGGGAGTGTGGCCTGGTGCGCGCCAAACGCCGGCGCCGCAAACATCGCGGGAAAATCCGCTATATGGAAGATGGGCGCGGCGTGGAGATACGACCCACCTTCCCGATAGCGCATCCAGTAGTTGAAGTTGTTCACATTGGCCCAAATGTTGGCATGCGTCAGCATCACGCCTTTGGGACGTCCCGTTGTTCCGCTGGTGTATATCAATGTCAAGATTGCTTCGGGGTCGTAAGATGGATCGGGACATGGACCTTTTAGTCCGTCCAGGTGTCCCTGATCGAGCACTAGATCCAAGGGGACACGAATTGTCGGCGTGGGCAACTTAGAGTGTCGAACCAATCCGCGCGGGCTGGAATCGGCTAGCACATGATCGATCTCGGGAATCGAAAGACGCGTGTTTATCGGAACTACAATGATCCCTAACCAACTGCACGCGTACACCAATTGGATGTACTCAGGGCCGTTTGGCAGAAGAAGAGCGAGGCGATCTCCCGATACAAACCCAGCTTGGGTGAGAGCAGCCGCCACAGTTTGAACGCGATCGTGGAGCTGAGAAAAAGTAATTCTGGATCCGTCGTTTAAGGAGAGCGCGGGCTGATTGGAATAATAACGGACGGCGCGGCCTATGGAATTGAGGTAAATCATTAACTTCTCTCGAAGTGCATCCACAACTCGTCCGAGTCACACTCACATCGATACTGCGCTAATTCCGCGATGTTAATCGCCTTGAGATCATGCCTAACGCAGAAACGGGCCAGATCGGGTAAACGGGCCATGGTACCGTCATCGTTCAAGATTTCGCAGATGACGCCTGAAGGATCTAGTCCAGCTAGGCGAGCGAGATCAACCGCCGCTTCCGTATGACCTCGCCGCTCCAAAACGCCATCGCTGCGAGCGCGAAGTGGAAAAACGTGACCCGGGCGCGCCAAGTCTTCAGGGCGCGTATATGGGTCAATTGCCGCCAGGACGGTCTGGCAACGGTCGTACGCTGAAATTCCCGTAGTGACCCCGCGCCCGTTCGCATCGATCGAAACTGTAAATGCCGTGCCACCAACGGCCCTATCGAGTGGCACCATCGGGTTGAGTTCAAGGACATCCGCCCTCTCACCGGTTATAGCCAGGCAAATCAATCCACGCGCATGCGTTGCCATGAAATTGATAGCCTCTGGAGTGATCTTTTCCGCGGCTATCATCAGATCGCCTTCGTTCTCTCGCTCTTCATCATCGACAACGACAATCATTCGTCCAGCCTGGAGTTCCGCAATTGCCTCACGGATGGGTACGGAGATCTGCGCGGGAATTAATTCAAGATGTTCGAAACAGTGAGCAAGCATGTCCGAACCTCCTCTAAGCGAGCGCGAGCGAATGGCCCATTCTTTCTTTTTTCGTTTTTAGATACCTCGCCGCGTGAGGATTTGGAGAAACCTCGCACGGAATCTGCTCCACGACATCGATGCCGGCCTTGACCAAAGCCTCGCGCTTTTCGGGATTGTTTGAAAGAAGGCGAACCTGCCAGATTCCGAGATCATTCAAGATCGCCCCCGGCAGGCTAAAGTCCCGGCAGTCCGCTTGGAAGCCGAGGGCCTGGTTTGCCGCAATGGTGTCGAGGCCTTTGTCCTGCAGGGCATAAGCCTGCAGCTTCGCCATAAGGCCGATACCACGGCCCTCCTGGTGTTCGTAGATCAGAACACCGCATTTTTCTTCAGCGATCATTTTCATGGCGAGTTCCAGTTGCTCGCCACAATCGCAGCGCAGAGATCGAAGTACATCACCGGTGAAACATTGGGAGTGGATGCGAACCAGCGGCGCCAGGTGCGACGCGTCGCTCCCAGGTTCACCAAGGATGAGCACGACCGCCGTTTCCGGGCGGCGCAGGCGACGGCTGTAACGCTCGAACCCGAGCATGCGAAATACTCCCCAGCGCGACGGCAGCACCGTAACCGCCGGCCGTTGAACACTGCGTATTTCGTGACATCGCTTCATACCACGTTCGCGTGACTTTTCTTTTGAAAGAAAGCGCTAATGGCCTCTTTCGTCTCTGGCGAGCGCACGCGGGCGGCGAACTCCGCGAGCTCGCGATTCACCGCCTCTTCCAGTTGTGCGCGTAGCGGACGTTTCATCAGTTCTTTCGCCGCCCTCATGGCCACCGGCGGTTTCTGAGCAAGCGCCTCGGCCGTTGCAGTGGCCCTGGCCAATAGATCGGCTTCAGGTACAACAGAAGTCACTAAGCCGAGCTCGCTCGCCCGAGCCGCATTGAAGGGTACGCCCAGCATGATCAATTCGGCCGCCTGGAGGTATCCGATTTGGCGTGGCAGTGAGTAGCTGGACCCGAATTCCGGCACGAGTGCGAGATTTATAAATGGGATTTGGAACTTCGTGTTCTCAGAGGCGTAAACGAAATCGCAGTGGGTCAGAATGGTTGTTCCTCCTCCGATCGCCACGCCGTGTACCGCGGCGACCAGCGGCTTTCTGAACTTTATCAGCGCACTTATGAGCCGAGCCTGCGGACTGTCACCCGGTCCCGGAGGATTTTTCGCGAAGTCCTCCAGGTCGTTGCCGGCGCTGAATGAATCACCCGTGCCGTGCAACAAGACGACGTTTACGCTGTCGTCCCCATCAGCTTGAGTAAGCAGATCGGCCAAGCCGGTGTACATCGCCGATGTCATCGCATTCTTTTTTGCGGGGCGGTTGAACTGTACCTTCAGGATGCTTCCGGAGCGTTCATTGAGAAGTTCATTCATGGGTTCATCATTTCGCTGGGAGTTCAACATAGGCGATGCCACTCAAGTTACCCTGGGCAAACAGGATAACCTTCTTGTTGGAGCCGTCGAGGTTGCAACAGTAGGCGGAGCCGCCCAAATCCGTCATGAACAAGCGGTTGTTCTTGACATCCAGTGCCAGACCGATTCCCTCCATGAGATGATCGAAGACGATCTCGGGATCCTTTCGGGCGCCCGGCGCGGCGTCCATGGGAGCACGGCTCAACGTGTTCCCGCGCGGCGGGTCGCCCCGATCGGTCCAGTACATAGTTCGATTGGTCAAATCGAGATCGAGATCGATTGGCTCGGGAAGACCATCGTAGAGAAGTTCAATGTCTTGGCGGGTTGATGGAGTTTGGCCCTTGGGGATGTCTATGCCGGCGCGGAAAAGCCGCCCTTGGCCGGCGTTGTCACCGCCCTTTTGGGTCCAATAGAGATGACCGGTTTCCACATCAAGTGCAATTCCTACGCACCAGTTTCTGGCGTCGCGCCGGTCCTGATCGCCATGACCTGTTTCGATGAGCGTCTCGATATTCGATCCGTCCAGATTAGCGCGCATGACGCGCATGCCTTCGCGATCGGACCAGTAGAGTTTCCCGTTTTTCTTGTCGAGTTGGAGCTGTTTGGGAGTATGCGTCTGTCCCTCAGGAACAATTGTGGTTAGATTCCGGCCATCAAGGTCGGCGCGAAAAATCGAGCCGTCATTCCCGCCGACGCTACCCATGTTCGTCCAGTAAATATGGCCGGTATCGACATCAACGACGACGCCGTCCGGCAGTTTCCGGGCTTCGGTGACAATCGTTTTCAGGTCGGACCCGTCTGGATTGCAGGACATCACGCGCCCGCCGCCGAGATCCAAAACGAAGAGGCGCGGGACTGGAGCTTTGGGCGAGGCTTTCTTGGTCTTCGAAGCACCGGTCTTTCCGGTCATCAAATCGCTCATCGCACACCTCCTAAAACCTTTGCCTGTTGTACTTGGGGGATCGCACCACTAGCGCGGAAGTTATCGATTTCTTCGCTTCTGAATCCCAGTTCCTTCAGCAGTTCGTCATTGTGCTCGCCGATTTCCGGCGCACGGCGCGCTCGAACCTTTGAAACGTCGTGCACTGTGATTGGACTGCTCACGGTAAGTTTCACCTTTTCTCCAGCGCCTTCGATGGGTACGACAATGTCGTTCTCGCGCAGTTGCGGATCTTTGACCACTTCGCTCGGAGCGTGAACCAGGCCGTATGTAAGGTGACCTTGATCGAGCACTTCCTGCCAATGAGACATCGGCTGTGAGCGGAATAGTTCGTCCAGTATGGCCGTGAGATCCGCCGAGTTCGTGGCCAGCTTGCCTGGATCAGTGAATCGTGGATCCGTCAGCAGATCCAGGCGGCCGACGCCTTTCGCCAGCGCCGGCCACTTGTCCGGGGTCAGGACCAGCACGAACCAGTTTTCGTCGGATGCTTGATACACATTGATAAGTGCGTTCGGTGGCTTCAGGCGATCGTGCAATGGGAAGAACGTGGCGTCGCAAAGTGCGCCCTGGACGAAAACGCCGCAGGACCAGACTCCCGCCGCGAGAAGCGATGTCGTAACGTAAGAACCTTTCCCGGTGCGCTCGCGCCGGTAGAGGGCCGTGACGATCGCGGAAAACAAAGTGACCGCGGTCGCGTGATCTCCACTGCCCGCGGGGGGAAGAGTAGGTGGCGCACCAGCATCGCGAGTCAGGGACAGCAATCCGGATCTGGCCCAGTAAGCGGTGATGTCGAATCCTGGAAGGCTGGCGTCGGGTCCTTTTTCGCCGTAACCAGTCAGATCCGCATAAACCAGCCGGGGATTCCACTGCGCGACATCCTCGTACTCCAGCTTCAGCTTCTTACGCGCTGGATGCGGCGTGTTGACGACCAGGACATCTGCCCATTTGACCAGGCGTTCCAGAATATCCTGCGCCTGCGGGGATTTCAAATCGAGCGACAATCCCCGCTTGTTGCGATTGTTCAGGTGCCACGGGTAGTTGTCGTGAGATCGAGGCTGAGGCGGAAGCTTGTAGCCAATTCGCCACGTGTCACCCGTGGGAGGTTCCACTTTGATCACGTCCGCTCCGTAATCGGAGAGCATTACGGCGGCGGCCGGCCCGGCTATGAAGCTCGCCAGGTCCACCACTTTCAATCCCGAAAAAATATTATCTGTGCTCATGATTTCCTTTTTTCATCGCCCCTGAAACTTCGCCGGACGCTTTTCGAGGAACGCAGAGGTCCCTTCTTTTTTGTCTTCGGTTGAGGTGCAGATGGCTACGAGCGAAGCTTCGAGGAGAAGGCCTTCTGACAGGCTCGACTCCAGTCCGTTGTTTACCGCCCGAAGTGCATATTTGACGGAGAGCGGAGCGTTAGCGGCGATTTGCGCAAGGATGGCTTCCGCGCGGGCGATCAGTTCCGCTCCCGGGACCACTTCGTTCACCAGACCGATGCGGTAAGCTTCTTGTGCGCCGATCATTCCGCCGGTTAGGATGAGCTGCAAGGCCGCGCCCTTCCCGACAAGTCTTGCAAGCCGCTGAGTGCCGCCGTAGCCCGGAATGATCCCGAGTCTCACTTCGGGCAACCCGAATTTCGCGTTTTCCGCTGCGATGCGGATGGTCGAGGCAAGCGCTGCTTCGCATCCTCCGCCGAGAGCAAATCCGTTGACGGCGGCGATGACCGGCTTGCCGAGATTTTCAATGAGCGTCATCACGTCCTGCCCGCGCCTGGTTTTCTCCTCGGCCTGAACGGGCGTATCGGTTGCTACTTCATTGATATCCGCGCCAGCGATGAAGGCTTTGTCGCCGGCGCCGGTCAGGATAACGCCATGGACTTCTGAATCGTCCCGTGCGCTCTCGAAGGCGGCCCGCAAGTCCGCAATGGCCGTCTTGTTGAGTGCGTTGAGCACCTTGGGGCGATTGAGCGTAACGTAAGCGATGCCGCCCTTCTTTTCGTAGAGAACCGTTTCGAGTGACAATCCTGCTATTGCCGATGAACTCATGAAATGCTCCTTTACACGAACGCGCCGAATCCGGTGATGGCCTTGCCAACGATGAGTGTGTTCATTTCACGCGTTCCTTCGTACGAATAGATGGCTTCGGCGTCGGCCACAAAACGGCCCACCTGGAAGTCCAATTGGATTCCATTGGCTCCCAGCAGCTCGCGAGCGAACCCGACGGTTTCACGCATCTTGACCGTACAGAATGCTTTCGCCAGTGACGCGTGCTCATCCTTGAGCTTGCCTTCATCCTGCAGTTGTGAAAGGCGAACCACCATGCATAGCGATGCGGTGATGTTGCCGAGCATCTTCACCAGCAGATCCTGGATGAGCTGGAACTTGGCGATCGGCTTTCCGAACTGTTCTCGGCTCTGTGCATAGGCGAGTGCGTGCTCATAAGCACCGATCGCGCAACCCACCGCCTCCCACGCTACAAACGCGCGGGTCATGCGCAGCACACGCGCGGTATCGCGGAAGGAGGTGTCCTTCTGCAGGCGGTTTTCTTCGGAAACACGGCAGTTGTCGAGAGTGATCAGGGCGTTTTGCACCACGCGCAAGGCCATCTTGTGTTCGATCTTTTCGGCCTTGAAACCGGGCGTTTCGTTTTCGACGATGAAGCCCTTCACCTGGCCGTCTCCCACATCACGCGCCCAAATAATGGTGAGATCGCCAAAAGTGGCATTCCCGATCCACTTCTTCTGCCCGTTCAAAATCCAGGTGTCGCCATCGCGCCGCGCGGTGGTCAACATACCTCCCGAAGTTCCCGAACCAACTAACGGCTCCGTCAAGCCGAAAGAACCGATCTTTTCGAGCCGAGCCATTGGAGGGAGCCATTTCTGCTTCTGCTCCTCCGAGCCGCAGAGGAAGATCGATCCCATTGCCAGTCCACTGTGGACTCCAAAGAAGGTGGCGCAGGAGCAATCGACCCGCGCGATTTCCAGGGCGATAAAGCCAGCAAGAAGTGTGCTGCCTCCCGCGCATTCGTAGCCTTCGTATCCGGCGCCCGAGATCTTCAGATCGCGTATGCCCGGCACCAGTTCAAACGGAAAGGCATCCTCTGCCCAGTATTTGTTGATCACGGGAGCCACTTGCGACTCCATGAACGTGCGGACTTTCTGCAGGATCGCTCGTTCGGCGTCACTGAGGCTCTCGGTGACTTGATAGAAGTCGCCGTTCGGCTTCGGTAATGTCACAGGGGCTGGTGCTTTCGCGGTAGGTGTCATAGTTGCTCCACAAACGTTATTTCTGTGCGGCTAGCACGTTCGTCGTTTGCTCAAGTGACTGGTCCTGCTTGATGCGAATCTTGACCAGTTCCAGAAGAACGTCATCGCGCAACTGGGCCAGTTGGTCGATTGAAAGGCCAGCGGCAGCCTTCGTAACGCCCTCGACGATCGTTTTCTTGCTACCCTCGGGCCAGTCCGTGAAGCTGCCGAGGTCTTTCCACCACGAAGCGACTGGGCCCGAAAGGTGTTCCATGAAATGCTGGATTCCGCCTTCGCCACCAGCCAGATGGAACAACATCGAGGGACCCATAATTCCCCAGCGCAGCCCGGGACCCCACGAGACCGCAGTATCAGCGTCGGCGACATCGACCACCCCGAGATTGATCAGGTTCACCACCTCGCGATAGACGGCAGCCTGAAGCCTGTTGGCCACATGGCCCACCACTTCTTTGCGCAGGTGAATGGGCTTCTTGCCAATGGATGCGTAAAACTCGATCGCCCGCTGGACCGTCTCCGGCGATGTCTTGGCGCCGCCAACGACTTCGACCAGCGGAACCATATGCGGCGGATTAAAAGGATGCCCAATCACGCAGCGTTCGGGATGCGCGCAACCGGACTGAGTAACACTCATGGTGATCCCCGAGGAGCTGGACGCAATGATGGAATCGATCGGTGTAGCTGCATCGATCTCGGCAAACAGTTTGATCTTGAAATCCGGCCGCTCGGGACCATTTTCCTGGACTAGGTCCGCTTGCGACACAGTTTTTTTCAGATCGGACGAGAAGCTGAGCCTTTCCCGTGACGCACCTTTTTCAAGCCCCTTGGAGCTGAGTGCGGGCCAAGCCGCGTCAATATATTTCCGGAGATTCTGTTCAGCGTTCGGCGCCGGATCAGTAGCGATGACATCTAAACCGTGCGCCAGGAATTCCGCGGCCCAACTCGCACCGATCACCCCTGTACCAACGATGGCGATTCGTCGTACAGGCTTGTTTAAGGACATATTCGCTTCTCCTTCGAAACCAAATCTTCTACATCAAGGAGGAGCTTTGCGCCGCAGGTTCTGTTGGGGTGAAATCGGCATTTGTTTACTGAGACAGGCGTGTGGCCTCTTCAAGAGCGTAAATGAACGACTCATACACTTTGCCGGTAGTTTGGCGCATACCCAACTCGCAAGTCCGATTCGCAGAAACGAAGCACGTATCGTCATCGGAGCTTTGGATTTGTACGAGAGTGTCGCGGGTGGCGGAGCGAACCAACTCCGGGTGCAGCAGGCCGCGGTCGCCGGCGGTGCCGCAACAAGTGGTTCCTAACGGAATTTCCGCGCTGTCGGCAAGCGCGCTGGCGATTTCGAGGAGCGTTTCGCTGAGGCCCAGGTGAGTGGTCGAACACGTGGGATGGACCAGGATTTTGGAAATCGTCTTGTGAATCGCCAGTACGGGCAGAAGATCCTTGCACCAAGCGATTGAATCGATGATGGTGATACGTTTCAGCCGATCCTTACGTTCGTCGTCCAGATGCTCTAAAAGGTCGTCTTTGAGACCGAGCGTGCAGGAAGCGGCGTCCACTACCACCGGCAACTTTCCTTCGTCACTCCAGCGCCAGAGCGCATCGCTCATCCGTTCGGACATCCAGGTTTGCCCGCGCTTGTAGCCCTTGGAACTCCACGGCGTGGCGCAGCAAAGACCTCTCACATCATCAGGAATCCAGAGAGGCTTGCCCGCGCGGCCAGAGAGAGTCACAAAGATCTCCGGAAGAGCCGGCGAGGCTGGTTTGGTATTGTCCCGGCCGAAGATGCGATTGATGCATGCCGGGAAGTATGCGGCTGCCGCACCGTCGCGTCTCGTTTTGGGAAGGTCGGCGGGAGCGGCGTGCGGCATGGGGCCGGTTACTGTGGGAACCAGATCGTTGCTGACAACGCTGCGAGCCACGTCCGTGAGGGCCTCAAGCAGATGAGGGCTGGTTATGGTTTGCACGACGTCGGCCGCCGCGACACCATGACGCGCCAGTTTCTCAACCTCGGCCCACTTCCTGGCCACATCAAGCGCAGCTTCTTCGGCAGCCACGGAGTGTTCCATCTTTCTGAAGTGTTTGATCAGGGCGCCGGTATTGATTCCGATTGGACAAACATCGGCGCAGGTACCGTCGGCAGCGCAGGTTTCGATAGCGTCATATTCGTACTCATGCTGCAGTTGGGTCAGCAGCTTCGACCATTCCGGTTGTCGTGACATCTCGCGGCGAAGGACGATGCGTTGTCTGGGCGTCACTGTCACATTTCGGCTGGGGCAGACTGGTTCACAGAAGCCGCACTCAATACAGTGAGAAGCGGAATGAACATCTTCGATCGCGGGAGCGGTTTTGAGGTTCTTCAGGTGAATGAGTGGATCGTGGCTCAGCAAGATATTCGGCGCCAGGATTCCGTGCGGGTCAAGGAGTTGTTTTACGCGCCACATCAGGTCAGTGAGCTTGTCTCCCCATTCACGCCGGACAAAGGGAGCCATGTTGATTCCAGTTCCATGCTCCGCCTTCAAAGAACCGTCGTACTTATCCACCACCAGCGCAACAAGCTCGCGCATGAATCCGTCGTACTGCCGGCGGCTCGCGTCTTCGCTCAGCCGTGCGATCATCACGAAGTGCAGGTTTCCATAAGCAGCATGCCCCGCCGCCGAAGGTTCATATCCGTGTTTCGCGAGAAGACCGAGCAAGTCACAAGTGGCATTCGCAAGTTGTGCAGGTGGAAAGCAGACGTCTTCGATGATTAGATTTGTACCTTGCGGACGCAATCCGCCGACGATGCCGAGCAGACCGTCCCGAATGTGCCACGCCAGTTCAATGGCTTCGGCATCGCGAATGAATTCCAAAGGCTGCAGCATTTTCGCATCGCGTAGAGCGTTCGCGACCTTCTGCCGGATCGCCTCGAATTCCTGGTCGCTGTCGAATCCGAATTCAACCAATAGCGCCGCGTTCTTCGGATCGAGATCTTTCCAGTATTTTGGCGTGCCGGTCAGCAACTTAGAGGCAGCGGTCATGGATGAAGCGACCATTAGCTCCACGGCCTGCGCTCCCAGTTCAACCAGCCTTCCAACCTGCTCGACCGCCGCGTCGATGGTGTCAAATGGCAGCCACGCCACCGTTGTTTTTGCGGGCAAATGATACGTGTTGTAGACGGCCTCCGCCACGAAGCCGAGCGTACCTTCTGACCCAACCATCAAGCGCCGCAGGATTTCTACCGGAGTTTCACCGTCGAGAAATGCGTGCATGGCATATCCATTGGTGTTACGGATGCCATACTTCCGAAGAATCCGGTCACAGAGCTCCTTATCCGCAAGAAGCTCCTGACGGATTTTCATTAGTCCGGCGGCAATTTCCGGCTCGGACGCGGCCAAATGCTCGTCAGCGTGGGGGTCCTCAGTGTCGATGGTCGTGCCGGTGGTGAGCACGATTTTCATGGCGGCGATGGAATGGTACGAATCTATGGCAGGCCGGCAACGCATACCGCCCGCGTTATTGGCCAGCACGCCACCGATGGTTGCGGCGTTAATGCTGGCCGGATCAGGTCCCATGCGGCGGGCGTAAGGCTTTAAAACTTCGTTAATACGCGCAAGTGTAGTGCCAACATTGCAACGAATCCGCGAGCCATTGTGCTCGACTTTCCAGCCGCTCCAGTGCTGCCTCACATCGATGAGGATGTCGTCGCCTTGCGACTGGCCGTTCAAGCTGGTTCCACCGGCCCGGAAGGTCGCATGGCGGCCGTTGGCCCTGCAATATTGAAAAATAGCAGCTATGTGATCGATGTTCCTCGGCTGTACGATCACGCTCGGTATATACCGGTAAGGGCTGGCATCCGATGCATAGCGCACCAGGTCGCTGATACGATGCCGCACAAGATCCTCGCCGAGCAACTCGATCAGATCTTGCTTAAGCCCCGCTGGAGTTCCATCAACAAGCTCTTCGTCGACAGCATCCGAAGATGGTGGCACATCGGGCCGGCCGATGCGTGTGGGATCTTCCGATAGGAATCTATTCATGAGCTCCTCTATCGGAGAGCTTGATAGCGAGCGATTTGTTTGGATCGTGTCAATACCCAAAGACCTGGCGTCAAACAAACTCGCATGGCGGTGGATCTACAAGTCGTGAGAGGAAAGAGCAACTCAGAGGGAATCCATTGAGGCTAGTCACATACAGGGACCGGGATCGAATTATAAAGCCCGGAGTGTTGCAGGGTGAAGAGATTATCGATATTTCAGACCAAGTGGACGATGTCAGCAGCCTGATCGAAGAGGGACGGGAGGCACTGGACGGTCTACGGAGGTTTCTGAAAGGCAAGACCGCTCGCGTTCCGCTTGCGGCGGTGGAATTGCTAGCGCCGATCCAAGACCCGCCGCGCATCTTGTGTCTCGGACTGGCATATCGCAATCACGCCATTGAAACGCATCAGGAGATCCCCAAAGTTCCGACGATCTTCCTGAAACTAACATCCGCCCTCAACGGACCGCGTTCCGCCATCGTCCTCCCGAAGCTAACTGAGCAGCCCGATTACGAAGCCGAATTCGCTTTCGTCATCGGCAAGGGCGGCAAGAACATTTCGGCTGCAGATTGGGAGGAGCACGTCTTCGGCTACACGATCATGAACGATGTAAGTGCGCGAGACGTGCAAATGGCGACAAGTCAATGGTCTTTGGGGAAGAGTTTTGATACGTTTGCGCCGCTTGGCCCGGCCATCGTCACGAAGGATGAAGTGCCCGACCCCCATGCACTTGAAATCGGGCTGACCATCGGCGGTGAAGTCTTGCAGCATTCGAATACGCGCGAGCTGATTTTTCGAATACCCGACCTCATCACGTACCTTTCAGCGATTGCGCCACTCAGGGCCGGCGACATCATCAGCACGGGAACGCCCGCGGGTGTTGGGCTTGGACGCACTCCACGTCGTTGGCTGCGTCCTGGAGAAACCATGGTCACAGAGGTGGAAGGCCTTGGGCAGTTAGTTAACCCAATAATCGCTGAAGTCTGACATGCCATATTCTGACTACAAATGTTTCAGGTTCGGGTTTGATTCTGGAGTTGCATTCGTCAGCATCGATCACCCACCGATAAATCTTCTTGATGAAGTTCTGTCGCAGGAATTCGACAGGCTTGGCAGAGAGCTGGAGGCCGATGAGAGCGTTCGGGTTGTGATCTTCGAGAGCGCGCTTTCTGATTTCTTTATAGCCCACTCCGGTTTAGGCCGGGTTGGAAACGCCTCCAAAACGGTGTCCCACACGCGCGGCTTTCGTTTTACACAGACGATCGGCGAGCGGTTCCGCAACATGCCTAAGGTAACCATTGCCAAAGTCGAGGGACGGGCCCGCGGCGGTGGAAGTGAAATCGCGCTGGCAATGGATATGTGTTTTGCTGCCGTTGGCAAAGCGATCTTCGGCCATCCAGAGGTGGCGGTTGGGCTGGTTCCCGGCGGCGGCGCTACGCAGAGATTGCCGCGGCTCATCGGGCGGGGACGCGCCCTGGAGGTGCTGCTGGGTTGCAATGATCTGTCGGCGGAACAGGCAGAGCGTTACGGCTATATCAATCGAGCGTTGCCAGCGGAGGAACTGACGCCTTTCGTCGAGAAACTGGCTCGCCGCATCGCCTCATTTCCTGCGCACGCCATCGCTCACGCCAAGGCCGCCGTGGACAACGGGGCATTTAGTTCCATGGCGGAGGGACTTCTGGCGGAAGCACACGAGTCCGATTTGAGTGTCGCCAGCGAGGTGACGCAAGCGCGCGTAATGGAGGCATTGAAGGAAGGCGCCGAAACTTATGAAAGCGAGCTGGAGATGGATTATTTATCGAGACTCTCCCCAATAAGATAAAGTCGCATTGGGGGCCAGACTGGCGTGCTTTTGAGGATCAGCCTTTTCGAAGCAGGAGAATCAAGAACTGCAAGGGCAGGTAGATTATCGACGCTTTCAGTAATTGTCGCGCGACGATTCTGGAATGCATAAGAGTCTGCCGGATTGCGTAATAGAGAAGGCCCGATGCCAGCAAGACTGTTGCGGAGTATTGGAACAGGCCTCCCCCTTCCGCACCCACTGCAGCCAGGGCAGCGGCAAAGAGCGCGAGAGCTGGTGTAAGGGTCATCCAGTTCAAAAAACGGCCCTCGTTTTCCGTTGGGAATATCAAGTAACCGGCTCGATCGTAATCCTCGCGGTACATCCACGCGATCGCCATGAAGTGAGGGAACTGCCAGAGGAACAGAACGGCGTATAAGATCCAAGCTTTGGCGCTCGAGATGGAACCGGACGCCGCCGCCCAGCCGATCAACGGCGGCATGGCGCCTGGAATGGCGCCCACCAACGTGCAGAGTGGCGTTTTTCGTTTCAGAGGTGTGTAGATGAGCAGATAGGATGCCAGTGTGAACAGTGCCAGCGCGCTTGCCAGAGGATTTACTGTGACCAAGAGGTAAACAGCACCGACGAAGGAAAGCGACACGCCGAACCACGCGGCCGTTGCCGGCCGGACTCTGCCGGCGGCGACTGGGCGTCTGCGCGTCCGTCGCATCTGCGCATCGAAGTGGTGTTCCAGATATTGGTTCAGAGTGCCTGTTCCGCTCGCGACTAGCAACGTGCCACACAACGCATTGAGCAATCGCCCCAGCGGGAAGTTATGCAAATCGCCCGGATAACCCAGATAGAAGCCGGTGAACGTTGCAATTACGATGAGAAAGTTCACTTCCGGCTTCGTAAGAGCCAACAAATCGGGAATGATCTGTAAGAAGGAGGAAAGCCGTGCGATCGGCACGACGTCAAGCGCAGGAGTGGACAAACCGGCCATTTCAAGAAACCAAAGCGTCAGCGGCGCTCTTTCGTTCACTCGAGAGTAGCCGGGCTGTCAACAGGAGTGCGGGAATCAGATAGGCAAACGTCACCGTAACCCACATAAGTGCTCCGGCCAGGGCCTGGTCGTCGAGCGGGGAGAGGCCGAAGAGTCCGCTGGGATGAGAAAGATATGGCCGGTACACCACGTGACCACAAAACGCTAGAAATGCCGACAAGGCATCGCAGGGTAGAGTGGCAAGGAAGAGATAAACCGGAACGGACCAGCGCGGGTACGGGCTGGGCTGAACCACTGGCCACCAAAACAGAATTCCCGCTAAGAGAAAACTGATGTGCTCGAACTTATGCCAAAACTGCGATTGCAGCGCCAGGTCAAAAATGGCTGGAACGTGCCAGGCAAGTACGGTAACGGCGCCGGCCAGCCAGCACAGTGTAAGCGGAGGCGCCCATGGTACGACAAGCGAGCGTGCCCCCAAGAGAATCAAGGGAGCGGCCACCAACATGAGCAACAGATGTTGAGCCATGTGCGCGGTTAGAAGGTGATGATCGAGATGAGCCAGTGGCGATGCGACCACAATCAACATCACGGCGAGTCCGGCGGCGAGTGCAGCGATTCGAATCATGGTTGCACTCGCGCTGTTGTTGAAGCGTCCCTGGCGGGAGTTTGGGAGGACGGATGGAGCGTTTCGAGAAATGCGACCAGAGCCGTAGTCTCCGCCGGATTCAGATTCTTTCCGTAGGCCGGCATATTGCCGCCGCCTTGCAGCACCTGCCGTACCAGTTGATCCGCCGTCAGCCGGAGGGCAACCGCGTCGAGAGCCGGGCCGCGCTTGCCGCCAATGTCGCCGATGGAGTGACAGTTGTGGCACTGCTTGGACTGAAATACCAGCGCTCCCTGGACCTGGAGCGGGGTGCGTCCGATCACGAATTTCGCTGGGATAGCGGCAGCGGTTGAGGCGTCCATCACGGGACTCCACGGCGTATGATCGGCCATGTTCGTGAACGTTCCCAGCGCCACAGCGAGCAATAGGATCATGAGAACGGCAATGGGCCGGCGCCTCCAACTCTTCTCCCCTTCGCCTGAAAAAAACGGCAGTGCCAGCAGAACGACCAACGCGATCGCCGGCCCGATGATCAGAACCGGAGTTTCCATCGCCGGTGGAAGCAATGACAGCAGCGCGTAAAGCCAGAGGAAGAAGAAATCCGGCTTGGGCGCTGTTTGGATGACTCGCGGGTCAGGTTGGCCACTCGGGCCGAAGGGACCAAAATACAGCGCGCAGGCGGCGATGGCCAGCAGAATTACTCCGGAGAAGATGACATCTTTCCAGACTCCGTATGGTACAAAGGGCACGCCGTCAGTGTGCGTCAGGGTGTGATATTTTTCCAGGTAATCGGCACGGCGGACCAAGCGGCCGGGCATGGGCCACTCATTGATCCCCAGTTTCAGGACTAGCAATACATGCAGTCCCACAAATGCAATCAGCAATCCCGGAATTACGAAAACGTGCAGCGCGAAAAATCGTGAAAGCGTGGCGCCCGCGATGATGGGCCCTCCCAGCAAGAGCTTCACCACCAGGGGGCCCACGATGGGCAGCCGGCTGGATATGGACGCCCCGATGCCGAGGCCCCAGTATGCGTCCTGGTCGAACCGCAGCACTTGGCCGGTGAATGCCATCCCCAGCGTCATCAGCAGCAGAAAAATGCCGAGAATCCAGGTCAGCTCTCTTGGGAACTTGTAGGCGCCGAAGAGAAATACCTGGGTCATGTGGATGAGCACGATGGCCACCATGAAATTCGATCCCCAGCCGTGCAGCGCGCGAATGAACCATCCCAGCGTGACCTGATGATTCAGGATTTGCAGACTGTTCCAGGCTTCACCCGCCGATGGCACATAGATGAGCGCGAGAAGAATTCCGGTGACCAGCTGAAAGGCGAAAACAGTCATCGCCGCGCTACCGAAAACATAAGCCCAGCTTGCAGTCCGGCGGGGAATGGGATGCTGCATCGTCTCAGCGATCGGTGCGCCCAGCTGAAGCCGATCGTCAAGCCACTTGCCGACAGTGCGGATCAGGCGCATGGCGGCTTCTCCGTTATATTGATGAGAGTTTTATTCGCCGCGGAAAACCCGGGAGTGGGCATCTCGCCCGCCCGGATTTGGAGATTTCCGTCGAGGACCTTGAAAGCGTATTCGAACAAGCCCCGCTCCGGCGGACCGGAAGCGCGAGCGCCGTCTTCGTAGTAAACTCCGCCATGGCAAGGGCACATAAAGAGTCGCGATTGCGGGAACCATCGCACAGGGCAGCCCAGGTGCGCGCAATTGATCGCGAATACCTGGAAGCGATTACCATCGACGTTACGCACCCAGCAGGGGATGTCCGCCGTTTCTCCATCCGACGCGTTCGCGACCGGATTACGATAAGTGGCTAAGCGCGTCTGACCCGAGGGAAACTGATCGACGGATCCGAGGGAGATCCAGCTTTCGTAACCCTGCTTCCGCCCGCGGACCACGGGCGACAAGAGATAGCGCACAATCGGTATGCCCAGCAACAAACCCACTGCGCCATTGAACAGTATGCCGATCTTCAGGAACATTCTACGACTGGAAATATCGCTCATACGAAACTCCTAATGACGCAACTGCGCCGATACAGATTCCCGCTGCTTAACCAGCCAGGCGACTACATCGGTCACGTCTGCATCGGAGAGCGGCTTGCTATGGGTCCGCCAATCCGGCATCCCAAGATGCGGCATGCCGGTGATGATTACCGTGCGCAGATGCTGATCGCTGACCAGGTTGAGGTAGGAACCATCGGCAATTGCCCGAGCACCGCGGCCGTTTGGGCCGTGACAGGAAAAACAGAACGTCTTGAAAACTTCTTGGCCGCGCGCGGCATCGCCGGGTTGTGATGCCGTGTACGCCGGAGGCTTGTCAGACCCCAAAGCTTCTGGCTTGGCCCAACTGCGAATTGCGCGGACGATAATATCGACCTGGGTGTCGGTCAACATACCTCCGGCTTTCTTCGCGAATGCCTGCATGGCAGTTCCAGGCCGGCCCTGCTCGATCACATGCTGGATGGTGGCATCATCGGCGATTGCCAAATATATGGGCGTACCGATTCCGACGGTCAAGGCTCCCTGCCCATTCGTGCCATGACATCCGGAGCAGTTTTCCGAATAGAGTACGCGAAAATCGGCGACGTCGCTGGGGCGAATTGCCGCAGTCTCGGAGGCACGGCGTCCCGGCGGGTCACAGGAACTGATTGCCAGTAGTGCGACGAAGCTCAGTGCGCTATATCTCATGGCCGCTGGTCTCCGGGAGGGTGTTCCCTCAGTCCGGAAGCTTCAAGGCCCATCCGAAGAGCCAGCGGCATGACCTGCCGGGTATGAATTTTTTCACGCCTCGCCACTACCAAGCCCGCTACCATTCCGAATCCCACCTGGGACGCGACAAACCACAGCCAGTGGATGTGTCGATTCATTACGGGATTAATCACCGCGAGGCCGCCATAAATCAACAGCGTCCAGAGCAGGGGCGCGACGAAACCGCCTAACAGAATAGGGCGCTTGGGAGCCATGGGCAGCATCACTCCATAAAGGAGCCCGACCAGCAGCGAGATCAGCAGATGCAGAGGGATGGCAAGGAGCAAACGTTGGAGATCGAACGCTCCAATTTGGCTGGCGGTCTCTCCCGCGGCCGGGGGCAACAGCCCGGCCACCAGGAGATTCATCGGATACCATATTCCGTTCCCGCTTACGATTCCGTACACGGCGGCGAGGATAGCCATGGCAACGCCGCCGGCAAGGCCTCCTCTAACTCCGGCCGAGACCGGATAGGTTTCGAGCGGCAGCCAGGCACGAGGGATTTCAGGGAAACCGCCGATCCGCTCCACGCTTTCCCGCGACGTCTCAACCGCGATCTCATGCTCAACGACAGGCACCAATTCGTGGGATTCAACCGGCAGCACCTGGCGGAACCAGCCCACCGTACCTGCGAGAGTCAATATCGCGCCTAGAATGCTGACGGAGGCGGAGGTGACGAATCCGGCGAAAACCAGCGTAAATCCAAACGCGAGTACCAGAGGCCATGCCGTGGCCGCGGGCATCTCGATCTTCTCTGGGATTTCCATCATGCCTCCCCTAACGTCCGATCACGTAAACAACCGTGAAAACCACCACCCAAACCGCATCCACGAAGTGCCAGTACATAGATAAGATCTCCAAACGCTCGGCGTGCTCGCGGCGAATCCAAGCTGCGAAATAGAACACCGCCACAGCGCTCAGGGCGAGCAGCCCCATGGTGACGTGAAACGCATGCAGGCCGACCAGCGAGTAATACGTTGTGCCGAAGAGATTGGTGCTGATGGTCAGGCCTTCGTCATTGATCAGGTGAATCCATTCGAGCGCGGTACCGAACAGGAAGATGCCTCCCAGCACAATCGTCAGTATCCACAATGCCGCAAAAGCCGCCATCTTTCCGGCAATCAGGTTCCGTACGGCGACGTGGATTGTCAGGCTGCTTGAGAGCAGGCAGATGGTGTAAAAGACAGGCACATGTAAGACGTCCTTCGGTTGCGGACCAGCAGTACTTTTGCCGAGATAGAAGAGATAAGCCACGACGAAGATGGTGAAGATGGCCACTTCGGCGGCGATCAGGCAATACATGCCCACGCGCCCTCGCGAAGGAAGCTGCCAGTCGCTCTCGTGGAGGTTCACAGATGCTGCGCTCATCGCTACTCATACCTCCAGTCGGGATCTTCGGGATGTTTCAAATCCCATAGCGGCCGGCGGCTGCGCACGGTGGGGATAACCGCGTAGTTATACTCGGGCGGAGGCGAACTTGTGGACCACTCCAGCGTCCACGCATCCCACGGATCATTGCCTGCTGTTTTACCTCGCAGGTACGACCAGACCAGATTGGCGACGAAGACCAGAATACCCGCCGCCTGAAAGGCGACGCCAACGGTGATTATAAGATTCCAGATGTCCCAGCCACGGCCCGGCTCATACGTATAGATCCGGCGCGGCATTCCTAAAATGCCGGGAACGTGCATGAAGTCGAAAGTCAGATGAAAGCCGATAACAAACAGCCAGAAGTGCAGTTTTCCGAGCACTTCGTTGTACATCTTTCCGGATACTTTGGGAAGCCAGTAATAGAACGCGGCGAAAATACAGAAAAGAATGCCTCCGACAATGACGTAGTGAAAGTGAGCCACCACGTAGTACGAGTTCCCGAGCTGCCAATCGAGCGGTGCTATGGCGAGCGTCACTCCAGTCAATCCGGCAACAAGAAACTGGAACAGAAAGGCGACGCAAAACAGCATGGGCGTCGCATATCGAATCTTTCCGCCCCACATGGTGGCCAGCCAATTGAAAATTTTGATGCCCGTAGGGACAGCAATTGCCAAAGTGGACAGGACGAAAAACGTATTGGCGCCGGCGCTCATTCCAATGGTGAACATGTGATGGGCCCAGACGCTCATTCCTATAAATCCGATCGCGATGGTCGCGAGCACCATCACCGGATAGCCGAAGATTGCTTTGCGTGAGAAAACGGGAATGATTTCGGACGCAAACGCAAAAGCAGGAAGTACCAGCACGTAAACCTCGGGGTGTCCGAAGATCCAGAAAAAGTGCATCCAGATGACCGCCGAGCCGCCCGCCTGGGTGTCAAAGAAATGGCCGCCGAGATAGCGGTCAACCAGCAGCATGATTTGCGCCGCGGAAAGCGGGCTCACCGCGAGAATCACCAGTCCGGCCATTACCAGGTTCAGCCAGACGAGCAGCGGCATTTTGCCGAGTGTCATGCCTGGACAGCGCAGGCACAGAATGGTGGCGATAATATTTATGGCCGTTCCTATACTGCCGATGCCGGACGAAAATAGTGACAACGTCCAGAAGTCGGTACTGTGGCCAACGGAGAATGTCTTGGCAGTGAGCGGCGCATAGGCAAACCACCCCACGTCGGGCGCGCTTCCGGCTCCATACAGGCCGTTGCCGCCGAAAAAACTGAAATACAGAAATAATCCGCCCAGGGCGCTCATCCAGAAACTGAACGCGTTGAGGCGAGGGAAGGCCATGTCACGGGCGCCGATCATCAGCGGCACAAGATAATTCGCGAATCCAAAGACCATCGGCATGGCCACGAAAAAGATCATCGTCGTTCCGTGCATCGTGAACATGCGATTGAAGGCCTGGGGCGAGACAAAGTCGTTGTGCGGCCGGATGAGCTGCACTCGCATGATCGTCGCTTCGATGCCGCCAACTACGAGAAACACCAGCGCGTACAAAACGTAGAGGATCCCCAGCTTCTTGTGATCCACGGTGGTCACCCACTCGTGCAGCCGCAAGGTGAGGGGACGCGCCGGGAACTCGGACAGCGCTATGGTGTTGGTCGACATCAGCGAAGCGTCTCCAGATAAGCAGTCACGGCATCCAGGTCCTGATCGTTCAACCCCATGGCTGGCATTTTCGATCCAGGCTTGATCGCGTCCGGATTCTTAATCCAAAGACGCAGAGTCGCCGGTGTGTTTGGCGCCGCACCCGAGGCGATGGTCTCGCGGCTCATGAGATGAGTCAGGTCCGGGCCGAACTTACCAATCGCCCGAGTCCCTGAGACGGTGTGGCAGTTTACGCACGCCGTGGATTCAAAGACGCGTTCACCGGCGGATGACGCAGGCTGCGCTGCCTGTTGTTGTTCATGAACCCAGCGCTCGAACTCCTCGGGTGATTGGACATAGACCCGCAGCAGCATCTTGGCGTGCTGCGTTCCGCAGTATTGGGCACACTGCCCCAGGAACAAGCCGGTCTGGTGCGGATCGATCCACGTCTGATTGGGGTGATTGGGAATCAGGTCGGTCTTGCCGGCGAGGCGCGGCACCCAAAAGCTGTGGTCCGTATCGGCCGAGAGCAGCGTCAGGAATGTCGGCGTTGGATGCGCTGGATCACTTACCGGGACGTGCAGTTCGTTTGCGGTAATGATGTTGAACTGCGGATATCGATACTCCCACCAATACTGGTGCCCAATTACGGTAATATTCAGCGCATTAGCCGGATGCGGCGCATTTTGGACCGCAAGGATCACGTGGGTCGTTGCCAAGAAGAGCGTCACCACAATGAGAATGGGGATGACGGTCCAAGCCAGCTCCACCTGTGTGCTTCCGTAGATCTGCGCGGGCTCCCTGCGGTCATCACCTTGTTTGCTGCGGAATTTCACGGCGGCGTAGGCGAGCAAGCTGAATACAACAACGAAGATCCCCACTACAGTAAGGAGAACGAAAATCGAGAGTCCGAAAATTGACTCCGCGGGGGTGGAGACCGGGGCAAAGATGCTGGTCGGGCTCATTGCAATAAGTCTAACTTGTTCCGTGTGAAGTGGCCGATTCAGTTTTAGGGTCGCCCGAACTTTGCACGCGGGAAACCTCTCGGTTAAAGTTAAAATCGGTCGGCGCGATGCCGGTGATCAACCTGGCTCCGCGATTAAATGTAAGGTCCTGGATGGCCCACTGAACAAAGACCTGTATCCGGCTCTGAAACGTGACCAGGTACATCAGGTGAATGGAAACCCAAACCAGCCAAGCAGGGAATCCCGAAAGCTGCGCCCCGAACACATTCGCCACCGCGGCTGCACGGCCGATCACGGCCAACGTGCCTTTATCAAAATATCGAAACGGAGGGAGCGGGGGCTGGCCTTTCACTTTGCGCAAAATCGATTTGGCTGCGTATGTCCCTCCCTGCATGGCCACTTGGGCCAATCCGGGCAACGGTTTTCCGTGCTGGTCGGTAGCCGCGGCAAGATCGCCAACCACGTAGATGTCCGGATAGTTTGGAACACTCAGGTCCGGCTGTACCTTGATCCTGCCTCCTCTGTCGATTTCCGCTTTCGTGCGAGTGGCCAGGAGTTTTCCCAATGGCGATGCGGTGATACCGCCGGCCCAAATCACCGTCTTCGCAGCTATGAAATCGGTTTGGTCGCCGGACTTGATGGTCAATCCATCAGGGTCCACATGCTGAACCAGTCCGCCGCACTTTACCTCAACGCCCAGCCTGCCGAGGGTTCGCGTTGCTTTCTCCGATAGGGGTTGCGGAAAAGGCATCAACACTCGAGGCGCACCATCCAACAGCATGATTACGGCTTCTTTGGGGTTAATGGAACGGAAGTCATTTTTCAGCGTTTGCCTGGCGATTTCGGCGATGGCGCCGGCTACTTCGACGCCCGTTGGTCCCGCGCCGACGATGACGAAAGTCAGCCAGGCGCGGCGCTGCTGGGGATCTAAGATGCGCTCGGCCACTTCGAACGCGTACAGAATCTTGTGCCGGGTGGTGATCGCTTCTTCAATGCTCTTCAGGCCAGGAGCCCATTCTTGCCATTCGTTGTGCCCGAAATAAGACGTCTCGGAGCCGGTGGCAACAATCAAGGAATCGTATGGAAGAACAGCCCCATCGGCCAAGTGGACGTTCTTCGAATCCGGGTCAACATCCACCACCGTGCCGAGCAGCACTCGCGTATTCTTCTGCCGGCTCAAAATCCCACGAAGGGGAGAAGCGATCTCACCCGGTGACAGCGAACCAGTCGCAACCTGGTAAAGCAGGGGTTGGAAAAGGTGATAGTTCCGGCGATCCACCAGCGTTACGTCGACCAAATCCGATTTCAGGTTCTGGGCCGCACAAAGCCCGCCGAATCCGCCGCCTATGACCACAACTTTCCATGGAGTGCTCATTGATTTGTTATGTCACCCAGTGCCTTCCGGCCTCAGACATTTATCAAGAGGCTTGTAACGCGTTTCTTGTTGGGACTTGATAGGCGACAGCTCTCAAGCTTCCGCCCGGAACCGGTATTTGTCGATGCGCAGGCTCTTGATTTTGTATTCCAGCGTCGTTCTCGGAACTCCCAGCTTTCTGGCAGCGCCCTCCGGACCTGAAATGCGCCCGCGTGTTTCCGCCAGCGCCGCTTCAATGAGTTCTCGTTCCTGGTTGATTAGAGACGATTGCAGGCCGGCCCGAGGCTCGGGTTCCGGTTGCAACCAAGCCTCTTCCACATAGAACGTGTCCGAGTCGCGCAGGATCATGGCTCGTTCGATGACATTCTGAAGCTCCCGGATGTTGCCGGGCCAGTGATAGCTCTCCAAAAGCTCCGCTGTCCGCTTTTCTACTCTGCGAATCCTCTTGCCCGATTTGGCAGCGTAGCGTTCGATGAAATACTTGGCCAGCAAAAGAATGTCTTCCGGGCGCTCGCGCAGAGGCGGAACATGGATGGGAAAAACGTTCAGCCGGTAGAACAGATCCAGACGAAACTTTCCGGAATGAACTGCCGTTGGCAAATCGCAGTTGGTAGCTGCAATTACCCGCACATCCACTGGAATGCTGTGAGTGCCTCCAACGCGCTCGAACTCCCGTTCCTGAAGCACCCGCAACATGGCAACCTGGGTTTCGCCCGGCATCTCGCCGATCTCATCCAGAAACATCGTCCCGTGGTTGGCGACTTCGAACCGCCCGGCGTGCCGCTGATTGGCTCCGGTGAAGGCGCCTTTCTCGTAGCCGAACAGCTCGGCCGCCATCAGCGACGGCGGAGTGACGGCGCAATTCATCCTGGTGAAAACCGACCGGGATCTACTCGACCTCTTGTGAATCGCGCGCGCGATCAACTCCTTTCCCTGTGCCACTCTCACCAGTGATCAGAACGGTGGCGTCGCTAGGAGCAACTCTCACCACTTGCGCGGTCACG